>OY970252.1:0-4962453 GCA_963715545.1 uncultured Alphaproteobacteria bacterium
GCGGCGCAGTCAGCGCGAATTGCTGCATCTGCACAACGAGGCCAAAATACGGCGGAACTTCTATCCACAGGGCCCGGAAAAATTCTGAATTTTCCGCTTCTTTTGGGTTTGACAGGCCCAATTCCCCCGCCTATACACCGCGCCCACGCCGCCCGCCGGGCACGGTCTTGCGGGCGGTGTTGCTGTCTCTGGCATGAATGAAAATTCGTGCCCGGAACGGGCTCTTTGACATTGTGATTTGAGGAAGGGGAACGTGGGCGGCGGCTCGGTCGCCAGCTCGTGAGCGAAAGCTCTTGAGCGTGACTAAATCGAGCTATCCGAACGCTCGCGTTCTTCTAGCAAATGACAAGACATGAAACTGATCGTGATTCGAGATCTCGCGTGGGTCTCGGCGATTCAACTCCGTCATGTCAGATTTGCGAACAACGAACGTGAGCGCGTCGCGATGGTTCAGGATCATAACTTGAGAGTTTGATCCTGGCTCAGAACGAACGCTGGCGGCAGGCTTAACACATGCAAGTCGAGCGCCCAGCAATGGGAGCGGCGGACGGGTGAGTAACACGTGGGAATATGCCCTTTGGTACGGAACAACTCAGGGAAACTTGAGCTAATACCGTATGTGCCGGTAACGGGAAAGATTTATCGCCAAAGGATTAGCCCGCGTCCGATTAGCTAGTTGGTGAGGTAATGGCTCACCAAGGCACCGATCGGTAGCTGGTCTGAGAGGACGACCAGCCACACTGGGACTGAGACACGGCCCAGACTCCTACGGGAGGCAGCAGTGGGGAATCTTGGACAATGGGGGAAACCCTGATCCAGCCATGCCGCGTGAGTGATGAAGGCCTTCGGGTTGTAAAACTCTTTCGACGGGGACGATAATGACGGTACCCGTAGAAGAAGCTCCGGCTAACTTCGTGCCAGCAGCCGCGGTAATACGAAGGGGGCTAGCGTTGTTCGGAATTACTGGGCGTAAAGCGCGCGCAGGCGGCCTTTCAAGTCAGGGGTGAAAGCCCGGAGCTCAACTCCGGAATTGCCTTTGAAACTGTAAGGCTTGAGTACGGGAGAGGTGAGTGGAATTCCCAGTGTAGAGGTGAAATTCGTAGATATTGGGAAGAACACCGGTGGCGAAGGCGGCTCACTGGCCCGTTACTGACGCTCAGGCGCGACAGCGTGGGGATCAAACAGGATTAGATACCCTGGTAGTCCACGCCGTAAACGATGAACGCTAGCCGTTGGCAAGCTTGCTTGTCAGTGGCGCAGCTAACGCATTAAGCGTTCCGCCTGGGGAGTACGGCCGCAAGGTTGAAACTCAAAGGAATTGACGGGGGCCCGCACAAGCGGTGGAGCATGTGGTTTAATTCGACGCAACGCGCAGAACCTTACCAGGGTTTGACATCCTGTGCTACGCTCAGAGATGAGCAGTTTCCCCGCAAGGGACGCAGAGACAGGTGCTGCATGGCTGTCGTCAGCTCGTGTCGTGAGATGTTGGGTTAAGTCCCGCAACGAGCGCAACCCTCGCCTTTAGTTGCCATCATTAAGTTGGGCACTCTAGAGGGACCGCCGGCGACAAGCCGGAGGAAGGTGGGGATGACGTCAAGTCCTCATGGCCCTTACACCCTGGGCTACACACGTGCTACAATGGCGGTGACAGTGGGCAGCTACCTCGCGAGAGCGAGCTAATCCCAAAAAACCGTCCCAGTTCAGATTGCACTCTGCAACTCGGGTGCATGAAGGTGGAATCGCTAGTAATCGCAGAACAGCAGGCTGCGGTGAATACGTTCCCGGGCCTTGTACACACCGCCCGTCACACCATGGGAGTTGGTTCTACCCGAAGACGGTGCGCTAACCGCAAGGAGGCAGCCGGCCACGGTAGGGTCAGCGACTGGGGTGAAGTCGTAACAAGGTAGCCGTAGGGGAACCTGCGGCTGGATCACCTCCTTTCTAAGGATTGATGTCTCGACATCGGACTACGGTCCGGCTCTCACGAGTTGTTCCAGACATCGGTACTAAGACAATCGGCGCCTTGCCGCCGTCTTCGTTTCCCTTCCTTCCGTCGAAAATCCCGCGCGGGACGATTGCGCGGAAGTCGTTTTGCGGAGCACGGCTCCCGAAACGCGAACGCCTCTTTCGGGCTCGTAGCTCAGGTGGTTAGAGCGCACGCCTGATAAGCGTGAGGTCGGACGTTCAACTCGTCCCGGGCCCACCAGCCTTCGCTGCGCGAAGCCGAGCGAAGTCTGCCCGCCGTAGCCCGAAGGGCGAAGGCCGGGCTGGTTGCCGCGCAGCTACGGCTCGGCAAGCCACTGAATCGACCGGGGCCATAGCTCAGTTGGGAGAGCGCTAGCTTTGCAAGCTTGAGGTCGTCGGTTCGATCCCGATCTGGCTCCACCAGCCTTCGCTCGCGAAGCGGCGCAAGCCTGCCGGCATAGCCCGAAGGGCGAAGCGCAGGCTGGTTGCCGCGAGCTACGCCCGGAGAGCCAAGAGATTTCGATTTCGACGGAAACACAATTCGGATTCGAGCGTCAGTTCGGCATCCGAACTCTTTGACATTGTGAAGGCGGGTTAGCCGGTTCGCACAACCGGTTGATCCATAAGACACTCAATCTGATCGCATAAATACCATTCTCAGGAATGGATTCGTGCACGACCAGTCGTCGCGATCGTTCGCGAGCGCTGGCTTTTTTCTGGGCATGGAACGAATGCTGAGCGATCAAGCGTTAAAGCAAGGGCGTCTGGGGGATGCCTTGGCACACACAGGCGATGAAGGACGTAGCACGCTGCGATAAGCTGCGGTGAGGGGCGAGCACCCTTTGACCCGCGGATTTCCGAATCGGGAAACCGAATCCGCAAGGGTTATCTGTCACTGAATTCATAGGTGAGAGAAGCGAACCCGGGGAACTGAAACATCTCAGTACCCGGAGGAAAGGACATCAATTGAGACTCCGTTAGTAGTGGCGAGCGAAAGCGGACTAGGCCAGTGGTCTTCGTTTAAGAACCGGAACGCTCTGGAAAGGGCGGCCATAGCGGGTGATAGCCCCGTACGGGTAGAAAGAACGAAGATCCTCGAGTAGGGCGGGACACGTGAAATCCTGTCTGAACACGGGGGGACCACCCTCCAAGCCTAAGTACTCGTGTGTGACCGATAGCGAACTAGTACCGTGAGGGAAAGGTGAAAAGCACCCCGGCGAGGGGAGTGAAAGAGACCTGAAACCGGACGCCTACAAACAGATGGAGCAGGCTCACCAAAGGTGAGCGGCGACTTCGGTCCTTGCTGAAACGAATGTTGAGTGGCGATTGACGAATGCGAAAGCGTGTCGGCTGCGCGTCGTTTGCGATCGCCGTTTGCTGTTCGTGCAACTGTGACGACCGGAATTGCAGCGCTCGCTTTTGGCGAGCCTGTGACATCGTACCTTTTGTATAATGGGTCAGCGAGTTCGTCTGTCTAGCAAGCTTAAGCCATAAGGCGGAGGCGCAGCGAAAGCGAGTCTGAATAGGGCGACTGAGTTAGACGGATGAGACCCGAAAGCAAGTGATCTAGCCATGACCAGGCTGAAGGTGCGGTAACACGCACTGGAGGGCCGAACCCACGCCTGTTGAAAAAGTCGGGGATGAGTTGTGGCTAGGGGTGAAAGGCCAATCAAACTTGCAGATAGCTGGTTCTCTGCGAAAGCTATTTAGGTAGCGCGTCATGTATCACCACCGGGGGTAGAGCACTGGATGGGCTAGGGGACTTCACCGTCTACCAAACCTAACCAAACTCCGAATACCGATGAGTGCTGAGCACGGCAGACACACGGCGGGTGCTAACGTCCGTCGTGAAGAGGGATGAAAACCCTGACCAACAGCTAAGGCCCCCAAATCGTGGCTAAGTGGGAAAGGATGTGAGGTTCCCAAAACAACCAGGATGTTGGCTTAGAAGCAGCCATCATTTAAAGAAAGCGTAACAGCTCACTGGTCTAAATAAGGAACTTTGCGCCGAAGATGTAACGGGGCTCAAGCCACGTGCCGAAGCTTTGGATTCACCGCAAGGTGAATGGTAGCAGAGCGTTGCGTATGCCTGCGAAGGGAAAGGGCGACCGATCCTGGAGGTATCGCAAGTGAGAATGCTGACATGAGTAGCGATAAAGAGGGTGAGAGACCCTCTCGCCGGAAGTCCAAGGGTTCCTGCGTCAAGTTAATCTGCGCAGGGTTAGCCGGCCCCTAAGGTGAGGCCGAAAGGCGTAATCGATGGGAACCAGGTAAATATTCCTGGGCCTGCGGGTAGTGACGGATTCTGCAACTTGTTCGATCTTACTGGATTGGTCGGGCCGGGAAGGAGTCCCAGGAAATAGCTCCCGCGTTCAGTCCGTACCCCAAACCGACACAGGTGGACTGGCAGAGTATGCTAAGGCGCTTGAGAGAACGTGTTGAAGGAACTAGGCAAATTGCCCTCGTAACTTCGGAAGAAGAGGGCCCAGTCTTTGCGCAAGCATCGGCTGGGGGCACATAGCAGGGGGTAGCGACTGTTTACTAAAAACACAGGGCACTGCGAAATCCAAAGATGACGTATAGTGTCTGACGCCTGCCCGGTGCCGGAAGGTTAAGAGGAGATGTGAAAGCGTCGAATCGAAGCCCCGGTAAACGGCGGCCGTAACTATAACGGTCCTAAGGTAGCGAAATTCCTTGTCGGGTAAGTTCCGACCTGCACGAAAGGCGTAACGACTTCCCCACTGTCTCCAACACGGCTCAGCGAAATTGAATTCCCCGTGAAGATGCGGGGTTCCCGCGGTCAGACGGAAAGACCCCGTGCACCTTTACTGCAACTTTACACTGGCATTAGGACTGTGATGTGTAGGATAGGTGGTAGGCTTTGAAGCGTGGGCTCTAGGCTCATGTGGAGCCATCCTTGAAATACCACCCTTTGCGATCCTGATGTCTAACTGCGGCCTCGAAACAGGGTCCAAGACCATGCATGGTAGGCAGTTTGACTGGGGCGGTCGCCTCCCAAAGAGTAACGGAGGCGCGCGATGGTAGGCTCAGACCGGTCGGAAATCGGTTGTTGAGTGCAATGGCAAAAGCCTGCCTGACTGCAAGGTCGACGGACCAAGCAGAGTCGAAAGACGGTCATAGTGATCTGCCGATCCCGCGTGGAAGGGTCGGCACTCAACGGATAAAAGGTACGCCGGGGATAACAGGCTGATCGCGCCCAAGAGTCCATATCGACGGCGCGGTTTGGCACCTCGATGTCGGCTCATCACATCCTGGGGCTGGAGCAGGTCCCAAGGGTATGGCTGTTCGCCATTTAAAGTGGTACGTGAGCTGGGTTTAGAACGTCGTGAGACAGTTCGGTCCCTATCTGCCGTGGGTGTTCGAAACTTGAGAGGACCCGTTCCTAGTACGAGAGGACCGGAATGGACGTACCTCTGGTGGACCGGTTGTCGCGCCAGCGGCATTGCCGGGTAGCTAAGTACGGACGAGATAACCGCTGAAAGCATCTAAGCGGGAAACTCACCTCAAAACCAGGTTTCGCTTGAGAGCCGTGGAAGACTACCACGTCGATAGGCCAGGTGTGTAAGCGCAGCAATGCGTTGAGCTTACTGGTCCTAATCGCTCGATTGGCTTGATCGCCAAGCACCGTTCCATGTCTGGAAACAAGTCCAGGCATGTTTACTGCACGCATTGATCCGCATACGGATCAAAGATCAGCATGAGTGTCTTTCCTTAATCCGTCCTTCGCCGACCTGGTGGTCATAGCGGGGGAATTCCACCCGATCCCATTCCGAACTCGGCCGTTAAAGCCCCCTGCGCCTATGGTACTGCGGCTCAAGCCGCGGGAGAGTCGGTCGCCGCCAGGTCTGCAAAGGACGGATTTCGAAGTCAAAACCCCGCCAACACATCAAAAGCGAAAGCCCCCGTGCGTCGAGCACGGGGGCTTTTTGCTGTTCAAAATGGATTTTCGCCCGGCGCCGATCGCGTTAGGGTTTCTCCATCCAGGCGCCCGATTCGGGCGCGCGCACCCAGGCGCCCGACCCGGGCGCAAAGCATCAAGCGGAGAACGACATGGCCAACCGCGAGCAACGCAAAAACAAGGAAAAGAAAAAGCCGAAGAAGGACAAGGACAAGCCGAAGTCCGGCAATCCGAACACGCCGTTTTCGAGCGGACAGGACCCCCAGAAGGGCAAGAAATAGTCCGCCGTCGCATGTGAATGCGCGAAACCCCGCCCGCAAAGGCGGGGTTTTTGTTTGTGGCGCCGCGGCCGGCTCGCGGACGTGCTAGGCTGGCGCCCACAGAGGCTGCGTCAGAGCCCGAAACGGTCAGGGACCAGGAGGCGAATATGGCCAAGAAAGCGGCGCCGGCAGGCGTCTATCGCGTCACGGAAATCATCGGCACCAGCACCAAATCGTGGGAAGACGCCGCTGCGAGCGCCGTCGAAATCGCCGCCAAATCGCTGCGCGATCTGCGCGTGGCGGAAATCGAAAAGCTCGACATGAAGATCGAAGACGGCAAGGTCGTCGCCTATCGCGCCCGCGTTTCGCTGTCGTTCAAATACGAAGCGTAACGTTCCCGGCGTCTTAGATTCTCACAGTTTTCGCCCGCGTCAGATCGACGAGGCCCGCGATCGCGGCCAGCGCGCCATAGGCAAGGAGCGCGGTCTGCGCTGCGGCCTGCGGCGACGCGGGCTGCGGACCGAACACGGCGTAGAGCTCGACGGCCGTCATCGCAGCGACGAACAAGAGCAGACACACTTTGCCGCCGCGTCGCGCGGGCAGGTAATGCGCATAGAGCCACGCGCCCGCATAAAGGAACGCGAGCTCGAGCGGCAGGCTGATCCACAGCCAGCGCCACAAGCCGAAGCCGATTTTCACATCGTCATAGATCCACAGATCCGGCGCGTGCACGATGAGATCGAGAATCCAGTGCGAGAAGACGGCGGCGGCCGCAATGAAAAATATGGCGCGCCGGCGCTCGCGAAAAAAGAGCGCTGTTGCTCCGCCGAATAAGACAGACAGCGCGAGCGCGCCGAACAGGCCATGCGTATAGGGCATGAAATAGAGATCGAGCGAACTTCCCTGCATGAAACCCGGCACGATCTTGACCTTCTCGATTCCGAGAAGCACGAAGATCGACCAGACCACATCCATGAACTGCACGGCGACGAACAGCACCCACAGCGGGATCGCGCGCATGGCCGCCTTGGCCCCGAAGGCCGGTCCGTAATGTCCGATGAACATGATGCTCCCCCTTAAGCCGGTTGACGGCGCAGGCGGCCGATCGCGCCCAGATGCGTGTTGGAAAATCCGCTTCGGTATTTGAGACCATAGCCGAGCGCGCGGTCGAAGCCGACATGCGCGAACCAGACGAGCGCGATCGGAAACAGCGCTGACGCATCGCCGACGCCGGATTGAGAGACTCCGGATTGAGACAGGAGCGCGAGGAGGAATGGCCCGACGGTCGAATGGGCTGCGTTGTACGCGACGGCGCCGGCGCGCGCGCCGAACAAATAGAACGCAAAGCTCAGATCGGGGACAAGAATGAGCGCCAGGAACAATTTCCAGCTCGCGCCGGAATGCGCATAAAGCACGAGCGCCGCGGCAAACAGCGCAAATCCCTCGAGCCGCAGCAGCGCGCGGACCCCGCCGCTCACGCCTGATCCAGTATCTGCATTCATGGCCGTCTCCTTCGCCGAGGAGGCGAGAATGATCCCGGCCAGGCCAAACGTGAATTGCCGAATAGCGTGCAGTCGCTATACATTTTCGCATGGCAACTGCGCCGCCCGGATGGGACCTTCATCGCTCGTTTCTGGCTGTCGTCCGGCTGGGCAGCCTTTCGGCCGCCGCGCGTGCGCTTGGCCTCACCCAGCCCACGCTGGGTCGCCACATTGCGGAATTGGAATCCGCGCTCGCCCAGCCTCTGTTCGTCCGTTCGCAGGCGGGTCTCACGCCGACGGAGGCCGCGCGAAGCCTGACGGCTTCGGCCGAAGCGATGGAGGCCGCAGCGTCGGCGTTTCTGCGCACGGCTTCGGGCGGGGTAGACGAACTTAAGGGCGGCGTGCGCGTGACCGCTAGCGAATTCATCGGCGTGGAGGTTCTGCCGCCGATCCTGACGGAATTTCGCGATGCCCATCCCGGCATCGCCATCGAGCTCGCGCTCTCGGACGTCAATCAAGATCTCTCGCGCCGCGATGCGGATATCGCCGTGCGCATGGCGCGGCCGACGCAAGCGGCGCTGGTGGCGCGGCGGCTCGGCGATGTCGGCATCGGTCTCTATGCGCATCGCCGTTACGTCGAGCGTCACGGCCTTCCGAAAACGCCGACCGATCTCGCCGCGCACACGATCATCGGGTTCGACGCCGATGCGATCGCGTTGCGCGCGTCGCGCACGAGCGGATTGCCGGTTTCGCGTGAAGTCTTTGCGCTGCGCAGCGACAGCGAACATGCAAGGCTCGCCGCATTGCGCGCAGGTTTCGGCATCGGCGGTTGCCAGGACGCGGTCGCGCGGCGCGATCCCGATCTCGTGCCCGTATTGCCCGGCGCGATCCGCTTCGACCTCGAGATGTGGCTTGTGATGCACGAAGACCTGCGCGCATCCCGCCGGGTGCGGCTGCTTTACGACCATCTGGCGGTGGGCCTCTCGGCCTATGCTGCGGCCGGAAAGGTGCGGAAAACCGCGCCACCGCTGCCCCGAAAAGCCTTCAAAAAGCGCGGCAAACCGGGGCGTTCGAGGGGGTAGACAGGGCCGGCGGTTCCGTCCTATACCCGCGCTCCTTTGGCGGAAACCGGCCCGCCAATGCTTGATATTCACGCGGGGTGGAGCAGCCCGGTAGCTCGTCAGGCTCATAACCTGAAGGTCACAGGTTCAAATCCTGTCCCCGCAACCAAAACGCAGCAAAATCAGGGGTCAACGAAAACGTTGACCCCTTTTTGTTCTTCTGGCAGTCTTACACAACCCTTACACAAACGGGCACAATCCCCGGCCGGAAGGCGCTTCAGGGCCGAAACCTGAAGCACCGAGTCGCCGAGGACCCCCAAAGCGATTCGCGTGTAAGGATTTGTGTAAGGAGGCCCGCCTATGCCGACACACACGATTCTTGATGGGAAGGTCCATCTCTACCGTCGTGGCGACGGCGAGAATTGGCACTGTTCGGTCTATTACCGGGGCAAGAATCACCGGAAAGGCACTAAGGAAACGAGCCTCTCTCACGCCGAAGAGATCGCCGAGGACTGGTATCTCGAATTGCGCGGCAAAGGGCGAGCGGGCTTGTTGAAGCCCAGCGGCAAGCCCTTCAACCAAGCCGCCGATGTGTTCATGGACCAGTATGAAGTCCAGCACCAAGGGCGAAGTCAGCGATCGTTGGATCGAAGAACACCGGGCGCATCTCAACAACCACCTGAAATCCTACTTTGGAAAGTACACGGTTCCTCGAAATCGATGCGGACCTCGTGCAGGAATACCGCATCGCTCGGTCGAAGCAGCCCGCGCGCCGTGGCGGCAATGCGGAGAGCCGTAGCAAGCCGCTCGGTCCGGATGAAAAACCGAGACCGCCCGCCCGCAACACCATCGATAACGAAGTCATCACGCTTCGGATGGTCCTCAAACTATGTGAACGCAAGGGTTGGCTCAAAGCCGTCCCTGATCTTTCACCACCTTATAAGAAGCAAAAAAAGGTCGAGCATCGACCCTGGTTCAGTCCGGAAGAGTACAAGACGCTCTACACAGCCACGCGTGCCTATAAGAATGGCCCGCTGCGCGAGCGTGATCGCTGGAACGCCGAGCAGCTTCACGACATGGTTCTGATTCTCGCGAACACCGGCTTGCGGCCCGATGAGCTGAAGAATCTGGAACACCGCGATGTCATGATTGTGAAGGATGCACCGACAGGCGAACTCATTCTTGAAATCGACGTGCGCGGCAAGACCGGCTTCGGCTATTGCAAAAGCCGGCCGGACGCCGTGAAGCCTTATCAGAGACTCCTCAATCGTCCGATATGGGCGCCGACCGGTCGGAAGCCGAGATCCAAGAAGGCACTGGCCGCATCGGCGAAGCAGGCACCGCGGCCAGTTGAGAAGCCAAGTCCAACTGACCGCCTATTCCCGGAAAATCACATCAGGCTATTCAATAAGATTCTCGACCAAACCAAACTCAAATACGACCGCGACGGCAACGCTCGCACCGCTTACAGCCTCCGTCACTACTACATCTGTCAACGTCTTATGGAGGGGGCCGACATTTATCAGCTCGCCAAAAACTGCCGCACGTCCGTTGAGATCATTCAAAAATTTTACGCAGCCCACATCAAGAACACGCTCGATGCCGCCGCAATCAATACAAGGCGGTTGCGTCGACGAACATCCGCCGACCAAAACCGCATGGACTGACTTTCAGCACGACATTTCATCACACAAGCATCTTGGAAGCCCGTTGGAGCTTCCGCTTTGTGCAGCGAGACGTTCAGCGGATCGCCAGGGGGAGCGCCCCTTGGGGAGCGCGACACCACCGGGGTTCAGCCCCGCCTTCGACTGCCAATCTTCATTTCACCGCATCGTCGTGTGGAAGTTCATGCGTTCGCCGGATGGCGTGTTCGCCAGCAGCCATGTCTCCTCCCTTCGCGCAAGCCGCGCCTAAGATTCGCAGCCTCTCTTCTTTGCCGCCCGTTTGCCGAAGCGCGCGCACCCATCAAGCCCGCTCGCTTCCTCCGCGTTGCTCCGTGCAGCTCCGCGCCCTTCGGGTGACCTCTGGTCAGGCTGTGACAGGCGCGCTTCTTCGCTTCGGCCTTTGGCGGGCAACGAGGCCGCGGTTGGCGCGGGCTCACTGCCGAAGGTACATGCCATGACGACCACTCAAAACGACCGCATTCGCGAGCTTAACGACGCTTTCCGCAAGACGCTTGAAGGAGGCCGATGTGTGTTTACGTCAGGAGTTCTCAGCACAAGGGATCGGTTTCACCACTGCCGCAATCGCCGCGACGCGCACATTCGACGAATTTACGCCTGACAACGATCCGTACGGAGAACATGACTTCGGCTCCGTGTCCGTTCGTGGCACGAAGCTTTTCTGGAAGATCGACTATTACGATCTCTCGCTCAACTTTGGTTCGAAAGACCCGGCCGATCCAGCCCAGACGACCCGCGTTCTGACGATCATGCTGGCCGAGGAATACTGACGGCCAATCGCAGCGCCGCGCTATTGCGCGGCGTTGGCGGCCCGCGCTGGCCTCAGCCTGGCGCGAACTTGCGCTGGGCGAGGAGGGAGCGGATGTTGCGCAAATTTGCAAACGCGGTTGAACGGTCGACTGAGTGATCGGGTAATGCCGCAAGTTCGCTTGCGATCTTAGCGTGCAGCGCGAACAGTTCGGTTCGCGTGAGGCGGAATAATTCGTTCAGTGAATAGGCTCGCATGCTGGTCTCCTTCGTTTCGACCGCGGACATCGCGGCCTTCTGCGGAGGCCCAATGCCGAAGGAGGCGAGCTGCATCGCTTGCGACGGGAACGAAGAGGACGAGTGCTTGCACTTGCGGCGTAGGCGCCGACGCGAGGCGTAAATTGGCCGTAGGAAGGCAGTTGCGATGTTAGTGAAACGGAAAGGAGACGCGGGCCTGATTAACAAAGGAATTTTTCGCGTGTGGCTCCGCGACCGGCCTCTAGTTCCGCCATTTGCCTAAGTCCAGAAGCGAGCTACGGTAAGCCTGCCCAAAGATGCGCTGCAGATGTCATGAAGGACCAAAATGTTTCGTCCCCTCGATCAAGCCTTGGCGGCACGGATGCAGTTGCGCGGCTCGTGAATGGGTCCATTCTGGATGAGCTGCCGAACGCCATTCCCTGCTATCTTTCCGAAGCGCTGATCGCCCAAGGACATCCTTCCTTTGCCTTGGTAGATGGTGAACGGCAGCTTGTTGTCCATATGCGTTTTGCGACGTTCGAAGAGGCGAAGAGGGCACGTCACAAAATGGCGCGGGCCATGGCTCGATGCGTCAATACGATAGCGAAGGCCGAACCCGATACGTTCCGCACCAACGACGGGCACGTATTCGGGTATTATGAATTCAAGGCGTTTTTCCTTTGGGAGTTGCTGGACAACTCGGGTGGTGTCGTCACGACGCTTTGCTTCGTCACGAAGGACGATGCGAGCCGCTCCTGTGAAATTGCGCAGAAAGCCCTGACCGATTGCACGGAGATCCGTTGCGGCGGCTTTGTCGTCGGCGGCATAAGCAACTAAGCCAGGACACGGAATGATATGAAATTAGCTGACGGGTGTGTTCAGCATTCCATGAGCGACTAAATCGGCGCGAATGAGCGCGGCCTCCGCGTTCCGCTCGGCAATTTCTTCGGCTCTGGATCGCAGAGATCTAATCTGGTGAAACGCTTCGTCGAAACAATGGCATTCGTCCGCTTCCACCACTCCGCGCGGAGAAATCTTCACGGACAGGAAAGGCAGTTCGTCATCTGGCGCGGTGTAAATGGCATAGCGGTTCGGTTGCATCGTTGGATTCCTCTTTTGGGGATAGCCCTAGGTAGGAACCGATTGCGGCAATCTTCGCCTTTATGTCGGACAAGCTGCCCGCATTCCGAAACTGGCTTCGAGGAGCTTGTCCAATTAGTGACCATTTGAGGCTTTTTCATTTCGCCATATGCACTTCATGCGATTATGCGCTGAGTTCGATCCGTTCGACGAGTTCCGGGCCTGTATTCTTCACGCTGCCTACGGCTTTCGAGACCGGCCACATGGTCATGTCATCGGCCGGAAACGGTTTCAGCAGCGCATCGCGCTCTTCTGCTGTGCCGAGCCAACCTGACCATTGCTCGGGGGCCAGCATCACCGGCATTCGGTTGTGAACGCGCGCGCAAAGCACATTCGGCTCACACGTCATTATCGTGAACGTCAGAGTCAACGGCGAGCCGTTCGGCGCGTCTTTGGCGCGCCATGCTTCCCAGAGGCCGGCGAACGCGAAGGGCTTGCTGTCTTTTCGTGTGATGAAATAGGGCTGCTTTTCCGCCGCGTCGATTTTTTGCCATTCGTAGAATCCATCGGCAACAACCAAACACGGCCGCGCTTTGTATGCAGATCGAAACGCTGGCTTGACCGGAGCGGACTCCGCCTTGGCGTTGATCGTCATCCCCGGCATCTTTCCGTCCTTCGACCACGACGGAACCAGTCCCCACTTCATTTCGGCAAGCTCGCGCTTGCCTTCCTTATCACGACGCACAATGAACGAGGCTTGAGTTGGCGCGATGTTATATCGCGGCGGGAAATTCGACGTGAGATAGGGCGTCGTAAGATCGTACAGTTCCTTAAGCTCGCGCCAGGAGTACCTGTTCGTGAAACGTCCGCACAAAGTCAGCTCGCTGTTTTGCGTCCCAGCAGCTTTGCTGCCCGAAAGATCGTCCAGTCGTCAAGCAATGGTCCCATATCGCGCGTGATTTCCTCCTCGACGCGTTTTATGGCTGCCGCACGATCGGGAAATTTTCCAAGCTCTCTGGCGTTGACCGATGCAGTCCAGACAATCGGCTCGTCGCGGCTTCCGCCGCCACGCACTACGGTCGAGCGAAAGGCTCCGCCGATATCTAGCCCGTAGCCTTCGCAACTGCCGCGTCCCCAACGCGACCAACGTCCGCGTACCATCTGCATTTCCCACGCGTGCCCGTCGCCGGTTGAACGTCCAAAATCTTGTCAGGTGTCTGGACTCCTCGGCCCCGTTTGTTCTCTATATGTTCTTATGCGCCATTTCACCGGCCCCGTCAACACCCTGGGCGACGCACTGCGTGCGAACGTGTTTCTTTGGGCGCTCTGCCGGGGCTGCGGGAAGGTGACGAGCATCAAGCCGCTCGATCTCATCAACCGAATGCCGGATAGGACTCTGGAGCAAGTTGCACGGCGGCTTCATTGCACACGATGCAAGTCACGAAGCGCCGCATTGGTCGCAAGCACGGAACGTTCGCCTCGGCGGTGAGTGATTAGACGGCTCGATTAGCCGCCGCCGTCCGCGTGCCGCGTTGATCTCAGGCCACGCTTCTTCTGACATTGCTCGCGCATGGATTCGAGCGCGAGAGCTTTGGCGCGTCCGTTGCTCCGTTCCTTTCGCCGTTCAAGGAGCCACGCGCTGGCCTCTGAGTGATGCGCAGTTCTAAACGCGTCGCAGCTATGCGGATCAACACCGAACAGGGGAGCCCGCTCCCGTGAAGAATGGGAGCACCCCATTACGGCACGGGCCTCCGGCCTGTTGACCACGCTGCTTTCCGCGTTTGGACGAACCGCATCGAGGCCGCGATGAACGTGGCTTCACAAACGAAAGGAAACCAAAATGAGCAACGAAACCGAAACCAAAGCCCGTCCGACACACCGCATCTACGCTGTCATGAAGAACGGTAAGAAGAAAGCAACCTGGCAGTCCATCGGTGCGGCATTCGCCAACAAGGACGGCAAAGGTTTCAACCTCGTCTTTACGGCACGCCCGCTCGAAGGCGCACAAATCGTCCTTCGTGAACCAATGTCCGACGACGAAACGGTTGCTGGGTGAGCGCCATTCCTTCCCGGCAGTATCGCGTGATCGTCGTCGAGACGGTCACGCGTATTGTCACCCTTGCTGCAGCGTCGCGAGACGCTGCCGCACGCAGGGCGCGCAAACTCCGGGATCGGGGCGATCAATCGCTCGCGATCAAGGGCAGCTGTATCGACGATGTTATCATTGACGAACTTTCCAGATAATCCGAAGAACCGCGCTGCGCCTACCCGCAGCGCGGCATCGATCATGTTCGGCCTCGCGTCCTTGCGACCATTGGACAAGCACGCTTATGTTCGATCAAATACTTCCGGGGATTGTGATGGGGAACACATCGTCATGGATAAGGATGGGACTGCGCCGCCGCCCGTGGGCTCGTCGCCCGTCAGCCGTACAGCCAACGACAAAGCTAAAGCGCGAAGCTCGTCCGGGGGGCTCAGGCTCGTTCTGATTTTCGCGTTACTATGCCTATTGGTCGGAACCTGCGCCTACTTGGCCCTGTCGATGACTCCCCTTGCGATTGCCGAAATGATCGCGACGCCGGGCTTTATACTTTTCTACTCACTTGTCCTGCTTGCCATCACGCTAGGCGTAATTTTTCGAACCGAGCGTCAGCTCGCCCGCGAGCGATCCTTCACGGATCAGCTTATCGCGACTATTGATGGCGCGAGCAATCCGGATCAGCGTTTGCGCTTGCTGAACCGCACGACGGATGCCCGCATCACGTCAGTTCCGTCCTGTCGCGACGACGTGCTTAGCCCGGACGAGCGAGCAACAATCCCGAAGTCGGGTATACTGCGTGCAGCATCCGCACTCTTGGGGATGATAACCTCCGTTCCCGCCGACAAACACAGTTTGGAAGGTCTTCGGCCGGCCGACGGCATTCTGCAACTTGAACTTCGAAGGTACAGCCCACGCCTTGCCGGCGTCGCCGATTTCGTAATCCGGTTGGCACTTCTCGGCACTTTCATCGGCCTCATAGCTGCGCTCACCATCGCGGGCGCCAAGGTCGGACACGTTCAGCCGACCGAAGAGGCTCAAAGCGCGTACATGAGGGATTTCATTCAAAAACTCCTTGCCAGTGCCGCCACGAAATTCTGGATATCGGCGATCGGAATCGCATGTGCGCTGGTGCTCCGAGGCTGGCAAGCGCGCGTCGATCGGCAGTTCTCGGATATGGCGTCGAAACTGGGACTGTCATTCGATCTTGTTCTGGCGCAGCCAGACGTCGCGCGCGCCTGGTGTCCTACCACACCTTCAAACATCGATCCAGTTTCCGGATTCATGGACGACGTTGCCGCCCAACTGAAAGCGCGGACAAATGATCTAGTAATTTCATTTGCTCCTGGACGAACCTCAACATCGTCACGCACGGATTAAGGGGCGAGCAGCGATGCGCAGATTGAGATATCGTTACTTTGATGACGCTACTAACGCCGACGAAGACGGTCCATTTGTGTCATTCACGGACCTGTTCGTCGGAATTCTGTTCCTGTTCCTCATCCTCGTTGCAGCGTTGATGCTGTTGGAACAGGCGAGTGTGCGGATGGCGAAGCAGGAGGCGACGTCAAAGGTGACGGAAATCGCCCAGCTTCAGAGCCAAGTTAAAGGGCTGACTGCAAAATTGGATGGCATTGCAAAGTTGGATAGGGAAGACCCGCCTTTTAGGCTGGCGATAGCCTATAATGAGTACTCAAGTGACGCTCTGACTTCCAAAACTGACCCGGCACCGCTGGAATTTGTGCGGTCAGTGCGCATTTTCAGAAGTTCTTCAGGGCAGTGTATCTCTGAGAGAATTTTGGAAGCCGCGAATACGGGTTGGATGAAGATTGATCCCAAAGACATTCCAAACTCTAACAACGAAATGTCATTCAGACGAATTGGGAGTTGCTCGTTGAGTCCGGGTGGGATTCATTATGGCGATGCCTATCAGACCGTTGATATTAGTCGAACTTCGATGGAGTTGTACGAGGGATTCGTCACGCTTCATCCGAAGGAGCCAAGCCTAAGCAAGAGTGTGGGTCGTTTCTTTGATCAGCTTTTTGGAAACGCTTCGACTGATACCAATAACGATGTGCTTCTTCGAGTCCAGTATCAGATACTGGGCATATATGATGACGAGTACAAAAAATGGTGAGCTGGTTATGAAGTTACCTACAGCCGTATGCACGTATCAGACAAGACTTTGCATCTGTTGTCAGGCAACGAATCGTTCAGCCGCGGGTGAGTTTTGAGTATGACGGGATGGCATCGCTTGCCATCTTCTTCGGTGGCCGAATGTCCATGGTGCTTAAGCGAATGGTGCGGCTTTCGGTGCGAAGCTTTAGGGTGATTATGTTCGGTTGGATGCGTCATATGGGTCTCCTCCGTATACGGATGAATATAGCGACAAGGCGTGTAAAAATCGTTAATTGGCTGTTAATGCACGGAATTCGTTGGATGAATTCGAGGCTTCTAGCACCAATAGCGGCAATCCAATCGCCTCCTATGGAATGGATGGCGGCGCCTCGTCCGAATAAAAATTCAAATGCGCGTATCTGCATTGAATACGCTTGTACTAATAGTTCGAAGATGTCGTATTGCAGCATGCAGTTGCATTCCATTGCTTAACTAAAACTTTAACTCAATCAGGTAAGTTAACGACGAGCAGCCAGATAGTGAATTACATTGTAATTCTCTGGCCCCTACGGGGGGAACTGCCGTCATGGCCCGCTACGAGCAGACTTATTCCGGCGAACGCCGCACCTGCGCTTTGCGTGTGCAGCTAACGCCCGGCGAGAGAGCCCAGCTTGAGAGTGCGTCCCGCCGAGCGGGATCGGCGTCTCTCAGCGCCCATGTGCGCTCGCTGTGTCTTCGCCGTGCGGCGGAGTTCGAGGTCACGGCCTCGACTCGCCGTAATCCCGAGGCGTTGAAGCTCGCGTTTGAGCTTAACGCGATCGGCAACAATCTCAATCAGCTCGCTAAGGTCGCCCACACAACGAAAGCAATTGCCGCACTCACCGAGCTTTGCTCGGTGATACGCGCCCTGAAAGCCGCCATCGCAAGGGTGATGGCTCTGTGATTCCACGCTGCACGGTCGGCAGAGGCATCACCGGCGCAGCGCGTTACGTTCTCGGCGAAGGCCGCGATCCGCATACAGGCGTATTGCTCGGCGTACGGGAGGATGCACAAAGCCGTGTCGCCTGGATCGGCGGGACGGGCTTCGGCTTTGAGATCGAAAGCCGCGAGGACGCCGATCTCGCACGCCGCGTCATGGAATTCGACGCGATGAACCAGCAGAGCCGGACGCGGCAATGTGAGAAGGATTGCGTTCATCTGTCGCTCGGCTGGCGACCGGGCGAAACCCCAACACCCGATCAAATGGCTGACGCCGCGCGCTTGGCATTAGCCGCAATGGGCATGGCGAATGCGAGGGCGCTGTTTGCGATCCACAGCGATACCACATACGCGCATATTCATATCGTCGCGTCCAAGATCGATCCGGCGACCGGACGCGCCTACAACCTCAAGGAAAACTACCTCAAGCTCTCAAAATGGGCGGAGGAATACGAGCGTAACCACAGCGGCGGCGTCATCTGCGCCGGCCGCGAAGAAGCCAATGAGCTTCGCGATGCGATTGCGAAGCGCTCGGCCGGCACCGTTCTCGAACTGATGACCAAGCAGCGGGCGACCTTCACTGCCCATGACCTGGACCGCGTTCTCGCGAAGCAGATCAAGGAGACATACGAGCGAAAGCAGTTTGCGGCGCGCATCCTGCGCCACCGCGAGATTGTCGCGCTTTCCGATGCCGCAGACGGCCCGGTCCGAAGATACACGACCAAAACAGTCCTCGATGCCGAAGGCCACGTTCTGCGCGCGGCGCAGGGCCTTGAGCGAAGCCGAGGGCATGGCGTGGACGACCCCGTTCGCGCTTCCGTTCTCCGGCAGAGCCGGTTTCACGGTGTCGCGCGTGAACAAGCTCGCGCCATTCGCCATGCAACAGGAGAGGAAGGCTTAGCGCTCATCGACGGACAGGCCGGCACCGGCAAGAGCTTCACGCTTTCAGCCATCCGGGAGACCTACGAGGCGGGCGGCTATCGGGTTGTCGGTCTCGCACCTACTAACGCCGTCGCGCAGGACATGCTGCGCGACGGATTCCGGCACGCCAGGACCATTCATGCGGAGCTGTTCGCCCTCAGTAATGGGCGAACCTTCTGGAACCGCAAAACGGTCGTCGTCGTCGACGAGGCGGCGATGCTAGATACCAAGCTCATGGCGATGCTGACAGCCCACGCCTATGCGAACGGGGTCAAGCTGATCCTTGCTGGCGACGACCGGCAATTATCGAGCATCGACCGAGGCGGCATGTTTGCCGTGCTGAAGGAACGCTATGGCGCGGCAGAGCTACGCGAAGTCCGTCGTCAGACCAAAGACGACGACCGCCGCGCCACCGAACTTATGGCTGAGGGCAATTTCTACGATGCGCTTGCGCGCTACGATGAGAAGAAAGCAATTCACTGGACAGCAACTCAAGACCAGGCCCGCAACGCCTTGGTGCGGAAGTGGGCGGAGGACAGCGCCGCCGACCCCAGTAAATCGCGCTTTGTGTTCGCCTACACCAATCGTGACGTGGACCAGCTCAACCGGGATCTCCGGCGCGTCAGGCAGGAGAGGGGCGAGTTGGGAGCGTCACAGGCGTTCGAGACCAAGCATGGCCTTCATGAGTTTGCCGCGGGCGACCGCATCCAGTTCACCGGCACCGACAAGGGTCTCTCCATCTACAATGGCAATGCCGGGATCATTGAGAAGGTCAACGGGAATCATATTGTCGTTCGACTCGACGGCCCGAAGGGACCGAAGATCGAGTTTGACGCCGAAGTCTTTGCCGACTTCCGGCACGGCTACGCCGGGACGATTTACAAGGGCCAAGGCCGTACGCTCGACCAAACCTATCTCTACCACTCGGAACATTGGCGAGCGTCGGCAAGCTATGTCGCGTTGTCACGGCACCGCGAAAAGGCCGAGCTGTTCGTCGCGCGCGAAACCGCGCGCGACCTCAATGTCCTCGCCCGACAAATGGCGCGGGTCGAAGAACGCCGTGCCGCCTCGCACTTCTTTCATAAGGGCGAGGCGATCGGACCCGTCCGGCCTGCTACGCCGCTTGATCTCGCCACGCGGCTTACGGGTCAAAGTCACGAACACCACGACCGGCAGGACCGGACGCATCACGAATTTGTCCTGGCCGCCGCTGAAAATATGGAACGGCACAAGGTTAGCAAGCGGAAACCGCTCAAGGAAAAAACCAAGCGCAAAGGCAAATCGAAATCCAAGGGCAAAAGCGCCGCCATCCCAAAGGTGCCATCGAGTGTGCGGTCATATCGGGCTTTGACCAACGGGCACCGGCGATGGAACGCACGGGCGCTTTGGCGGCGCGCAGCCTTATGGCTGACACGAATTTGCCTTCAACGACCGGCGCGACCAATCTGGCGACATCGGCATCGCGACCATCGTTTGCAACGCTGATCCGTTCGACCGTCGAATTGTAGCTGCTAACGCCAAACGCCAAGTCGTAGACGGGTCCGGAAATAGGTTGCCGGCGTCGCTTCAAAGTTTTTTGCGACCCGCCTCTCAATGATTGGTGCCGGATTGTCATTTCTTCGTAGCCGGAAGGACCGCGATGCATCCCTTTCGCCGCGGCCACCACAATCACCATGAAACCTCGATAAGCGGCGAACCTATGCGTCACTCCGCCTCGTGCAGGTGAAGTCTGAAGACCGCGCGCGGGGTGTCCCCAACTTTCGGTCTCCGGAAAAGAACCGGGGACCTGCCAAGCCGGGAGATACCCCTCCCTACGCGCGCCTGCACCTAGGCAAAGCCTCGACGCTTGAACGGTCGCCAACGAGGTCCCAATGGTGGCGGCCTCTCAACACGAAAGGAAAGCATCATGAATATCGGTTACTTCACTAAAACGAAGGAAGGCAACTTCTCCGGCTCGATCGTGGCGATCGGCGGCGTCTTCTCGCAAGTCACGCTCGAAGCCGTGAAAGCTGAAGGCAACGATCCGAACTACCGCGTTACGACCTTGGGCGTTGATCTAGGCGCTGCGTGGGACAAGACGAGCAAGCGGACAGGAAAGAGTTACGTTTCCGTTTCGCTCAAGAGCCCGTTTATTCCCAGCCAGGTGTATGCGGCCTTGGTCGAGACAAACGAGTCCGGCGAGTTCGCGTTGGTCTGGAGTGAGCCAAAGCCGAAGTCCAATGGTTAGCCGAAGATGGCCCCGCCGATTCACGTCGGCGGGGCTATTTGTTTGCCGATCCTAGGGGAAAGCGTTTGGGCTGCGAACGCCGATTAGACCGGTATCTGAAAGCGGCAGAAATTCGCAATCGACGAATCGGTCGCTCGCGCGTATCAGTGAACAGAATGCTGTATTCTGTTCACGCCTCCTTCGCCCAGTCAATCGTGTCCGCTCGCTATTTTTCACAGGGCGCGCGATTTGTGCGCGCATGACGAATTCTCTCTACGACAAGCTTGGTCATAGAAAATATCTCGTTACCAGGGAACGCCGCGCGTTTGTTCGCGCCGCACTACGAAGGGACGTGGCTGAAGCAGACTTTTGCCTCACGCTCGCCGTAACGGGCGGGCGCATATCCGAAGTTCTTGCATTGACATGGGACAGAGTTGATTTCGCCAACGAGATGATCGTTTTTCGGACGCTGAAGCAGAGGTCCAAGCTAGTCTTTCGCGCGATACCTGTACCCATATGGCTGCTCCGTCGATTGCGCCAATTGAAAAGAAGTGACACCGGGAGAGTATG
Organism: uncultured Alphaproteobacteria bacterium; assembly: GCA_963715545.1. GTDB lineage: Bacteria > Pseudomonadota > Alphaproteobacteria > Micropepsales > Micropepsaceae > Rhizomicrobium. The sequence continues at coordinate 21,264 of OY970252.1, forward strand.
GCCGTGGGGACGGACCACAGCGTGGAAGATCGTGAAAGCCGCAATGCTTCAGGGAAGAATTACGCCGCCTCTCTGTAAGCCAAAGGCCCTGAGGCATGCATTCGCCATAGAAGCGGGACAGCGGCAAATACCTCTTAACCCGCATTCCCCGGATGAGATTGTAATTGCAAGGGCGCAGATGTCGATTCAGACTTAGACATCAGAGGCTTATGCCGTCGGATCGAGGACAATCATGGCGCACCTGGTGGGTGAATCGGATTCGGATGTTCCACGACTGGCTTTCGACCGCCGCCTCAAACTGGAATTCCACGGCTCAAGCGTCACGTCCGATGCGGGGTTGCTCGCCTATCGTGAACTGGACGATGCGCTCGGCCTGACCGCGCTCGCCGGTGCAATGCTGTCGGAGAGTCGTCGCGGCAAGAACACGCGCCACGTTCTGATTGGTCTCTTGCGTCAATCCGTGTTCGGTCGTCTTGCCGGATACGAAGATGTAAACGATGCCGAGCGTCTGGCGCGCGATCCCGCGATGCGCTGGATTGTCGGTGGTCATGCAGTTTCCAGACAGGCTGCATCGGCAAGCCAAATCGGACGTTTCGAGACGGAATGGCTTGCGAGCGATAAGAACTTCGCGGCGCTCATCGATCTCTGCGGCCGATGGATCGACCGTGTTCACGGCCAGCGTCCGCCCAAATCCATCGTGCTGGACATGGATTCGAGCGTCAGCCCGACCTATGGCGAGCAGGAGGGGACGGCCTACAACGGGCACTTCGGCTGCACCTGCTATCACCCTCTGTTCGTGTTCAATCAGTTCGGCGATCTTGAACGTTGCGCCTTGCGTTCGGGCAACGTTCATTCCGCCGATGGCTGGCACGATGTTCTGGAGCCCGTGGTGGCGCGATACAAGCAGCGAAACATGCGCCGCTACTTCCGCGCCGATGCCGCCTTCGCAAACCCCGAGGTCTATGAGTTCCTTGAAGCCGAGGGCTACAAATACGCGATCCGGCTTCCTGCCAATCATGTTCTTCAGGAACGCATCGCCCATCTGCTCACACGCCCCGTCGGGCGTCCGCCGCATGAAGTCCGTCGCTTTTACGCCAACTTCAGCTATCAGGCTCAGAGTTGGAAGACATCGCGTCGCGTCGTGGCAAAGGTCGAGTGGCATCCCGGCGAGCTATATCCGCGCGTCGGCTTCATCGTCACCAACCTGTCTCGCCTGGCCGAACGTGTCGTCGGCTTCTACAACCAACGCGGCACCTGCGAACAGTGGATCAAGGAAGGCAAGAACGCGGTGAAGTGGACACGGCTGTCGTGCTGCTCCTTCGCCGCCAACGCTGTCCGGCTTCAGCTTCATGCGCTGGCGTACAATCTTGCCAACTTCATGCGGACGCTGGCGTTGCCGGAGGCTGTCGCGCACTGGTCGCTGACCAGTTTGCGAGAGAAGCTGGTCAAGATCGGCGCGAAGATTGTCACCCACGCGCGCTACGTGACGTTCCAGATGGCGGAGGTCGCCGTGCCGAGCCAATTGTTCGCTGAGATTCTGAGGCTGATCGATGGACTGCGGCCACCACCAGCCCGGGCCTGAGAACGTGGAGCGTGCAATGCATCATAACGACAGGAGGAGTGTGTCCGAATGCCAGGAAAATCGAGCCAAACGAGCCTCTTGGGCATGTTCATGCCTGAACACTTACGCTCGCCGCGACGAAAACGGCCGCTCGGGCTTCCCGGCACCTTGGAAATGCGGTATTTTCCGCCTCAACTCGGGGTCATCCGGGGAATGTTGGTTCAGGGCAATGGATGGTGACGGGAGGAGATCAAAACAATGTGGAAATTCACAGCAGCCTGCCTCATTGCGATGCTTTCGACTGCAGCCCATGCTCAAGTTTGCACCTTGACAGATGGCGATGTTGCGTCGCTTGCCTCGTCTCCTTCTCAACTTACAGCTCAGGAGTTTTCAGCTCTCCCTCCGGAGAAGCAAACGCCCGTGTGTGAGACGCGCGCTTTTCTTCATCAGGTGGATGCTCAGAACGGCGTGATCGACAAAATTTTGGGCTACAATCGTAAGTACCTGACCCCCGCAGAAAGTGCCCGCATTGTTTCTGCTTCGAACGAACTCCTCAACAGATTATTGCAACGCAGCCGTGAACAGTCAGATCAAGCGCCGAGCCCAAAGTGAGCGGCACGATACCTCACTGTCGGGCGGCAGATGAGATGGCAAAGCGCTTTCGGGTGTACTGCGAACTACCTTGTGAGATGCGACATGCATCGTGTTGATGCAATTTCTGGGAAAATGGCCGATTGATTTTTTAATTTCAAATTGGAGGAGCCGCACATGAACCCGCGAAAAGTGATTTTTGGGATGACCTTAGGAGCAATGACGGTTGCCTGCTTGACGTCGGCAGCGTGGGCACATCAGGAAACGATAACCAATATCACGTCCAGCCACCAATGCGGGGAGGAGTGCGGTACGACGATAACCATTTATCTGAGTGATAGTCGTCATTGGGACTACACGTGGCAGGATAAAAATCCCGACGAGCCCGATGCCAAAGCTGTCCGCAGTTGGCAGGTTGGTGACACGGTTGATGTTGATCTGGTTGGGTCTTGTTTTATGTCGACGCAATTGAGTAACCGTACCAGGAACCAGAGTGTCTGCTTTATAGGTATGGAGGAATAACTGCGGGGATCGAGTGAAAAAAGCAGTGGTAAACGCCCGACCGCAACTCTGACTTTAATTCCAAAAAAGCGACGGAGTGCTGCAATGAGAGCGTTGCTGGCGAAGGCAGTTTGGTATGCCGCCCTGCTGGCCGGACTAGCGTCGGCAATCGGCTGGTGTTATTTCATCTGGGGCTTTGATTGGGGTACCTCATACCGCGGGCGCGCCCTCTGGGTTTACGCACTATTCCTACCCGCGTTGCTGGGTTTCTTCGCAGTCATATTGGTCACCTTCTGGGTCTTGTCGAAAATCTGGGAGTTCTTTTTTCGCGAGAAGTTTCCGTCTTGATTAGCCGGTACGCGTCCCTCTCTCCAAGGGATGTTTATATTGGCGCCATCGACGTTCGTGTCGCCAAAATTAGCTCGAATAAGAGGTCACGTGACGAACTGGAACGCCAATTGGGAGATGAAAATGAAGGATGACGTCCGTTTCATGCGAACTTTGCAACTGGGACTCTTGGGCTTGCTGACGCTTGGTGTGGTGCAGCCGCTGGAGACCACAAACTCCGCATCATCCGACAGTTTCGATTTCGGATCAGTTCGAAAGCAGGCGGCGATAGCCGCATCGTTTGACTTCTCTCCGTTGCCGTCGAATGCGGGGAAGAGTATCACAATTGCGCTTCTCTCTGGCGGGCCGTCACATTCGGTCGCACGCGCGCTTGGTCATAGAATTACCTTCGTCAGCGCCCGAGCGGACGACGCAAGCCCCTATGCTGTAGAGAGCGATCGGGCGGCATTTTCCAACACCCTGCTCACGATCATTGCTGCGCTGGCTCCGGCTGCGCGCATCGTCAATGTCAAGATCGTAGACAAGGACGGCAATTGTTCGGCACAAATTCTTTCGAATGGTATCGACCGTGCGATTGGCCTGAAATCCAAAGTCATCATCATACCGGTCAGCCAGCGTGACTCCGATCCCGGAGTGGCCGCCGCGGTCAATAGAGCGATGAAAGCTGGAATTCTCGTGGTCGCCGCGGCGGGGGATGAATCGGGTACGTCGCCCCAGTTCCCCGCCAACATGGACGGAGCACTCGCCATCGGTGCCGTCGATGCGCAGAACGCGATTGCGCAATTCTCGAATACCGGCAGTACCGTACTTTATGCCCCCGGGGTCGACGTTTCCGGATTGAACGAAAGTGGTGCGCTTGAAACGACATCCGGCGCAAGTCATGCGACCGCAGTGGCCGGCGCAATACTTGCCGATCTATGGTCGCAGAAGCCGAAACTGCATTCTGTGCAACTTGTGACTGCTGCGCGCGCCGGTGGCAGGCAGATCGCCGACGGCCACGGTGGAACGGTGCCGATGCTCGACGCCGTGGCTGCATTACGTGCTGTCAAGGCGGAAAAATAAATTCGTGGCCTTGCGCATGGAAAGTCCATAATGCGCGCCAGGTAGCTTACGACGTTGCATCGAGTTTTTCATTTTGGCGCTGAATAGTCGCGTCTATCGCCCCCGTGTTAGTAACACGGGGGGCTAGAAATACATGAGCCCAGTCGGTGCCGCCCTCTAACGTTCTTCCTATCCATTCCTTTGTTCGACCAATAGCGGCCATTCCTCCGTGAATAGGCCTCGAACCGCTCTTAACATCGTGCAGCGTTGGTTGGGTCATGCACGGCTTGATACGACTTCAATCTATTCGGAGGCAGTTGGGCACGAAGAGCGTTTGCTCGCAAGTAGAACTTGGCAACCGTTAGGGCGCATTATTTGACATAAAGCGGCTGTCAAGCTTATCGAGATGGCATTCACTTGGGGCTGATCTTGGATGAAGGCGACCACCGATAACAAGCGCAAGAATAAACGACGTAAATTTGGCGCGCCTACAACATATTCGGGTGCCAGCTATCGTAGAGCGCTTCTTACTCAATGGGTTGGATCGTGGGTCTTTAATCCGAAGACGGAGCTCGATAAGAAAGCAGCCAAGCTCGTTCGCGCGGCGACTAAGTTCACTCCAAGAGGTAGCTTTATTTCGCCGGTAGCAGTGGCAGCCATTGACGTATTGGGCATGACCAATCTCCTCGAAGAAAAGTCGTTAGAGGATATCGCTGTAACTGTAGCCGAGCCATTTTATGGGTCAGGCGACACACTCGCTGGGCTCCGTGGCACTCCAATCACAAGCCGTCAGTTTGAGCGTCTGGGGTTTCGGCGCGAAGCGGGTATTCATGCCGTAAGAATATCTGACACAATTCTTCTAACCAGACGTCCCGATTGGGAATGTGGCGATCCTCATATTGCTGAGGCGGAGGCCGTAATCTCGCTTGCGGCGTATGTCTGCAAAGTCACAAAGCTATGCTCTGTGTACGACGTGAAGCTGCGAAGCGCGATCTCTTTTGGTAACTGTTTAATGAGCGTTGGCGACAGCGCCGCTCTCCTCGGGAAGCCGACAGGTGAGGCGTCGAAATATGAGCGGTGCCAAGAGTGGATGGGTGGTATGCTGGCGCCGTCCGCCATAGAGGCATTGCGGCGCGGTGCTATGGAGGCCAAGGAAATCAATGGCCCTGACTTTGTTGTTCAGTATCCTAACTTCTTGGTCGAATTCCAGATTCCGTTGAAAGAAAGCGCTGCTAAGCTCGGACAACCTCAAATTGCTTTGAATTGGATAACCGGCACACTTCCTGGCGCGCTTATGCTCAAAGCGAAGGTGCCTGAGATTCCATCTTCAAGCGCAGTTGCCAGTTCAATCCGGCAAAAGTGCATAAACACCGCGCGGTTTGCAGACCACTGCGCGACCGCTCCTTTCCACACCGTGATTTAGTGGCCTTGACCGATTGCAATCGGCCTCCGGTGCCATAGCCCCGGCGTGAACAGAATACAGCAAATTGTTCACGCCCGCCGCCCCTGACGCCACCTGAAAATCCGGTCGGTCCGGGCGCTAATCCCGACCTGGCGGCCTGGGAGTGAACCATTCGGTTTGGATGGTCATTTCGCGAGGACGCCATGAGACACGCCACCCACATTCTTTGTGCCATTCTTCTCACATCAGCAGGGTTTTTTGCATCAACTGGAGCCCATGCGGCTGAACCAGCTGAGCGCTGCGAAAACTCGAATATCGACCAATTCACGGCGAGGTCCCTTTTCGCCAGCAAGATCAAAAACGACCCGCACTTCATCGCCAAGTTTGCCGAGTTGCTCAACGGATATGGAATTGGGTACGACCAGCAAAAGAATTTTGTGGAGGCGGCAGCATGCTATCGGTGGGGTGCCGATCTCGGTGACAGGCAAGCCGAATTCAACCTAGGCCGGCTTTACGACAACGGGACGGGAGTGGAGCAGGATTTCGATCAGGCGAAGTTCTGGTGGCAAAAGTCTGCCGACCAAGGCGATCACAGCGCAGAAGCTATGTTGGGTTCCGAGCTTGTTCGAGGCGAGAATTTTCCGAAAGACCTCGATACAGGAGAACGACTCCTGAAAAAATCTGCCGCTGCCGGAAATGGGAGTGCACAATTCATTCTTGGCGCATGGCTGATTGACGGACAAATGCTGCCGCAGGACATTCCAGAGGGAAAACGCCTTCTGCGTAAAGCTGCCACCCAAGGGGACGCACATGCGAAGGAGGTGCTCGCCGAACTGGCACATCAGGGTGATGGCACCGAAGGCGCGGGGAACGCTGATGCAGTGCGCGTCAGCAGTGCCGCGCCGTCGGACAAAGTGATTTTGCGTATCTACCGGGAGTACTACCGGAAATTTGCCGAGAACATCGGCAACTCAACCATGTCCAGTTTGACGCGAGGCACCGCCAGCGCGATGGGCATGTCAACGAAAGACGATCCGGTGATGGATCGGGCTGGACAGGTTCTTGGGCTCGACAAGCTTATGAAGGCGCAGGCTGCGCAGGTGCAAAGTCAAATCGACAACGAGATCGTCACCGTCGCCCAAAAGCGCAAGTACGAAGGTAATTGGGTGATCTATCTGAGAAGTCCGGCGACGCGGGACCGACACAGTGGGCACGCAGAAGATGATCCTCACGCCGACCGATGGCGTTTGGCAGGCTTCGTTTCCAGCTCTCGGTACCGCGCCAGCGCTATTGGGATTTCAGAGGTAGCGACGGCAAAGGTTCTTGCGAGTTTCGGCCGTGATCTAAGTCACGGTCGAACCCCTTTTTACCGCACTCGGACCACCTCTGGACCGAATTCCATCCCGGTAGTTTGGGTGCTTTTTCTCCTGTAGATTGCCGGGACTCGACACCCAGAAGTCTCGAAGGCGCGCCATGCTGCAAAATCGTCCGAAAAGTCCGGGAGATGGTCAGGGCCGTGCGCCCACAACCCTTCTGCCCGGCGTGGAAGATGCTCAAATTCCACAGCTCCAGACGCCCCCTCAGCCGCCGAGCTTGTTCGCGAGATTTCTGCCGAGATGGGCGGCGGGTGCGGTGCAGCCCGTCCTCGTCGTCATGGCGTTCCTCTTTGTGTTGGAAGTCTTCGCGCCTGAGAGCTTCAAGCCGTCAACCTATGTCGGCGGATTTGCTGGCCACACCGAGGCGACCGAATTGCGGACGGCGCTTAAGGCAAAACAGGCGACGCTCGCCGCGATGAACGAAGAGAATGTTCGGCTCCAGAATCAGGTTCAGGATTTCAAGTCGCGAACCGAGCGCGTCACGGCCGCGTACACCACGCTTTACGGCCGCGCGACGATCATGGCGCAGGCGATGGCGGATGTTCAAAAGAACTATCTCGCTCTCCGCCAGCAAACGGTTGCGAGCACACAGAGTGGCAACGTCACGATCGCCCAATTATCTCCCTGGGTGACGCTCTATGGTCTGCTCACCAACAACAAAGATATGGCCCAAGCCGGGACAGCAGCGGGACAACAGGCGACGAACCAAGTCACATCCGCGATGGATCAGGCTTTCCGTGACGGAGTTCAGAATTCAGCATCGGCTCTGACCGCGTGGCAGGACGGCTTGCCGGATGTGCAACAGTTTCGCGGCATGCTCGCCGGAAATACCGGCGGCCCACAGCCGCCCGAACAGCACGCGCCAGCTCCGCCGCCGCCTGCTGCGTATCAACCGACTCCCCCGCCCGCATCATCGGGCAGTCAATAAGCGTCACAAGGCAGAGCGAAGCCGCGCGAACTGGTCGGCGATTGCCTTGAGCCGATCGGGCGCGCGTTCGCCGAACGGCGTTGATCGCAAAGCGCCGTCCGGTTTTGCATCGTGCGCGACGTAGCGCCCCCGGAACCAGGGCGAAGCGTAATAGTCCACACGTAAGCACCAGACTGGTTGCCGTCCCTTGATGAGCAAGAGGGACGCGCCGCTCTCGCGCGAAAATTGGATTGTGATTTCGTCGGGACGGAGCAGCGGCGCGACCTGAATCTGTTCCGAGATCGAATCCGACGCACTCCGGCTTTCGCTCTTCCCCTCGTCGGGCAGCGCGACCAGCGCAGCGCGAAGCATCGAAAGTTTGTCGCCAGCACTGAAGATTCCCGACGCCTTTTGATGCAGGCTTGGGGCGCTCACGCCGGTCTGGACATTTTGGGTTCGGTTGACGACGTGACGTGTGATCTCCAATTCGCCGAGTGCCTTCGACACATAACTCGTCGTGTCGTGGTCGGAGATGCCGAACACCTGCACCGCCCCAGCGTTCGCCAGAAAGGTCTGCCAGCTATCAGGGTACAGCGCCTTCAGCTGCTGAATATCCTGGAGCACCGCCCACAGTTTCACGCCGAAACCGGCGGCGTAGCCCGCGGCCTTCTCGATCACGGCCATAGGGCCGAGCGAGTGAAACTCCTCAAGAAGGAAAAGCACCGGCGCACCGCACGCCGGGGGCGACAGATCGCGATAGGCCCATTCGAGCAGAAGCGCGATCATGATGCGCAGCCATCGGCCGTGCGTTCCCATGCGCTCGGCCGGAAGACAAAGATAGAGTGACGCGCCTTTCGGCGCTTTCTTGAAAATGTCCGGCGCAAAGGTGCGTCCGTTGCCTTCAAGGGTGCTTACGAAACTCGGCGCAAGGGTGTCCAGAAACGCCGTGTTGCGCCGCGCGGTCGAGAGGATGGAACCGCGTTCATTGTCGCCACAGGAAAGGAGAGTCTCCGCCGTCCCTGCGACGAGACCGGCAAAGGCCGAGTTTTTCCGCATGGTGTTGAGGAGGAAAGACGAAGGCGACGGGTTGATCTTCAGGAACTTCGCGAGCGCTTCCTCGTCAGGGTGAGCCATGCAGGCGGCTTCCCAGCCGTCCTTGTCGCCTTGAGTCAAAAGCCGCCGCAGTGTGAAGAGCGTCGGTCGGTCGCGGGTTGTGATAAGGTGGAGGATCAGACCTTTGAGATAATTCCGGGCGCTTTCATCCCAGTGAGAGTCGCGGTCATTGTTCGCGACCACGAGTCCTTCCGCGAGCATCGCCGCATCGTCGATGACGTTCGGGGACTCGCGATCGAGCAGATCGAGAGGATTGAGCCCTGCGCGCATCGCGTCGGGCACTCTGCTCACGCCGAAGGGATCGAGGACGAACACGTCCTGTCCCATGCCTTCGCATCCGTCCGCGCCGGCGCCGCGGCGTGTCGCCGTGAGGGACGCGTTTTCGCCTTTCGGATCGAGACAGACGACCGAGCCCGGGTAGAGGCAGAGGTTCGGGATGATCGCGCTTGTGCCTTTGCCCGAACGGCTGCCGGCGATAGTGACAAAATGACGGTCGTCTTCGATGCCGAGGGGCACGCAGTCGGCGAGCAGCGCGTCGCGCCAAAGACCTTCGAGATTGTTGACGAGCTTTGCCCGATCAAGCGGCGGCATGACGGTTTCGGCGGCGGAGGCGAGGATCGCGCCGCCCGCGTCATAGATCTCCTGAAGGAGAGGCCAATTCTCAACGGCGGGGATCGCGCCGACGAAGAGCGACGCGCCGCCGCGAAAGGCGAGAAGCTCGACCGCCTGGGGGGCTTCCCACACGGCGGAGGCGAGGGACACATCGACCGCAGGCCCGGTCCCGCGCGGGAGAGAAAACATGACGCTTCTCCAAGTTTTCTAGACGCCCCGGCTAGCCTGCAGCGGGAGAGGTTACGCCCGGCGAGGGCAGAAGATCACGGATGGCGGCGCGATCGATATGGCGGGTCACGGCAACCCCCAGCACTTTGCGCAACTCGTCGGCAAAAGCGGGGTGCAGCTCGGCATGGGCGAGAACAGCCGCGCCGACAATGATCTTGCGGCGGGCGTCACGCTTACGATCCGTGGACTTCTTTTCGTTGAGGAGGGCGAGCCTCCGGGCTTCGAGCTGGGCCTGTTGCTCTGCCAGTTCGGCGAGGCGGTCTTCGAGGGTCTTGCGGGGTCGGGGCACGGGGAGGAACCTTGAGAGGGGGAATTGCACAAGACGACAAAGTTGAGTTCTAATGAGCCCACAGATCGAGAAGAGAGGCAATGGAGGTGTCGCGAAGTGCGCGGTTATACGTTGCTTCGCAACGTCCGCTTCTGGAGATTGAAATCTCCGAGGTCATATCGAAACGCCTCAAGTGGCTGTTCCGGCCCCTTACAGCGATTTCGAAGGCTTTATCTGGCTCGCGCCAACCCTCTCGACGGAGCGGCTTCGCGCGTGCTCCCTCGCGCTCTGGCCGGTAGTCGTCATGGCGATTTACCGGCTTGAAGCGAAGGTCATCGGGCGCAGCCAGGGGCGAAGCGCGACGGCTGCCGCCGCGTACCGCGCCGCCGTGCCGATTACTGACGAGCGCACCGGCCAGAGCTTCGACTACAGCCGGAAACGCGGCGTGCTTCATGCCGAGATCATTGTGCCGGAAGGTACGCCCGAATGGATGCAGGACCGGTCGCAGCTCTGGAATGCGGTCGAAAAAGTCGAGCGGCGGAAAGACAGCCAGCTTGCCCGCGACCTGATTCTGTCGCTGCCCCACGAGTTGAGCCACGAGCAGAGGGTCGAACTCGTGCGGTCCTTCGTGCGCTCGGAATTTGTCAGCGAGGGCATGATCGCCGACCTCGCGGTACACGCTCCCGACCGGGGCGGCGACGGCCGCAATCACCATGCGCACGTCATGCTGACTATGCGCGCCCTGACCAGCGAAGGCTTCGGCCCAAAGGTGCGCGAATGGAACGCTACCGAGCGCCTCGAACAGTGGCGGGAACATTGGGCAGGCGAGGTCAACCGCCATCTGGAACGTCACGGCCATGAGGCGCGTGTCGATCATCGAAGCCTGGACGAGCAAGGCATCGACCGCGAGCCGGAGCCCAAGCAAGGCCCGACCGCTACAGAAATGGAACGTAAGGGACGCGCGTCGCACGCCGGCGACGACCGCCGCGCCGCGCAGCAGCGCAATGGAGACCGTGCGCAGATCGCTGCCGAACTCGCCGGCGTCACCGCCGAGATCATCGATCTGCAACAGGAGCGGGCACGGCGGGAAAGACATGACCCCGACTCATCCGAAGACGGGACCGACGAACCCGAGCGCAACAAGACCCGCACGGGGCCGCTCCGCGGAGGCATGGTCGCGCAGCAAACGGATGCGCTGAGACGCTTCCGGGAAAACTCGGCAGCACTTGAGGAACGGCGGCGGGCGAGCGCGGCTTCCTCCGGAGCTGACGCCGAACCACCGAAACAAAGCGTCGAGATCGCTCAAGCGGCGTCGGACGACGCGAAGGCTGCGAACGAGGAACGCGTTCAGCGCATCCTCGATGAGATGGGAAAAGACTCTTCGCGTGACGACGATCACGGAAATTCCCGCTAGTCGGCAGCGCTGTTGAGACACTCGCGCAACGAATATTCAACACTTTGGAATATAGTTGTGCTATATTGCACAGATGAGCAATGAAGAGATAACTCAAGTGAGGAAAGAGGTTTCGGACCTTCGCGCCGAGCTGGCGCAGATGCGCACCGATGTCATGGAATTCAATCGGGTGATGATGGCGGACTCCGAACTTACGACAAAACATATTCTCGGCCAGGACCGCGAAATCATCGACATATTCTCCTACCTAATGCCGCTCGTTCGTCGCGCCTATCCAGGAATCGACATCAGCGCCAGACAGTTGCGCGACATTCAGAAGAATGGCGCACCGCCCGATGGGAAATCATCCGGCACTGAAGATTCCGGTTAGAGCCTCACCGCGCTTGGGATAGAGTTTCCCGCGAAGCTATGCGGGAAATCCGTCATTGGGCGACGAGCATTCCGGGCCTGACCAGCAGCCTCCTTCAAATGCGGCTGAAGAGCCAACGCGGCCGACGCAAGTGCGCGCGCGCGTCGAGGACTGGTCCGATCAATCTCTGCGCGCACAAACGACCGCTGCGATGGGCATGTTGGAACGCAAGGCGAAGCAGTTTCCAGAATCTGCCGAGGCGAAGGCCGCCGAGCAGAACCCTGACAATCATGCCGAGGTTGAACGTCACGCCGGTCAGGAAGAGACGATAGCGCCCGGCAACTACAACGCACTGAAACTTATTCACACAGAAGCCGGTGTGAGCCAACAGCAGGAAGCATCAGCCGCTCGCGACGAAGATAAGAACGCCGTGCAACAGGCAGAAAATGGCGGCAAGGAATTGTCCGACCGCCAGCAGGCGCAGCAGGATAACACCGCTCGCTTCCGCGAGATGATGGACGAGAGTCAGAGTCAAGAGATTTCGCGGAGCAACGAGGGACGGGAGTAGGCCAGAGTCTACAGTAGCCACACCGCTGAGCACATCGGACGCGGGGGGCGTCGTCCATGAAGGCTTTTATGAAATGGCTGAGACGCCAATCGCCGATCACCGCAGGTGTAGTTGCGCTTATCCTGGCCTTCGCGAGCGCACTAGGTTGGATCGTGGGGTTCGGCCAAAACTTGCACACCGCTTGTGAGTGGAGTGGGTTGTGCAAGCCGCCGCCACCTCCACCGCTGGAACTCAGTTCGACAGCGGCATCAATGAGGGTGTTTTTCGATTTCAACAAATCTACGCTTACAGCGGAAGCACAAGCCGTTTTGAGCAGCGTCGTAGCAATGCTCCGTGAGCATCCGGAATTTGATGTTGTGGTCCAGGCGTTCTCCGATACCTCCTTCGATGACTCCGACAAGCCACTTCCCGACGATGTGATGATTCCAATTGAGGATCGCCGTGCGATGGAGGTGAGAAACGAGTTGGTTAGAAATGGAATCCGACCCGAGCGAATTGGATTTCATGCGTCTGTCATAGCGACCAGCAACCACGAGCCCGCATCAAGGACAGTCATCATCACAGTAGGCCCGCCAAAGTAGGCGCCCGCTCGTCAGAGCGCGCGCCGGACTCTCTTGAAGGCAGCGGCTCTTAAGGCGCCTCTGCCGCCCGACGCCGTTTCCGCCGAATGGTGGAACAAGCCATGCAAGGCCATCACGCAATCGGGAATTCGCCCAGAAATTTCAACAACTTAGTGTCCTTGAGAGCAGTTATGTCCCCGGCAAAATATTCCCTCACCCAGCGTAGAATTGACAAACGGCTACATTTTCACATAGAAACTAGTGTGATATATGAAGGGGAAATAGACCAGAATTTATTGAAATGGGGCGTCAGTTCATCTGACCAACGGCGGCGCTTGGCCGAAGCAATCAAGCTGGCAGCAGCCAAATCGGTCGAACAAATACCGTTGCCAAAAAAGGGCGAGCTGCCGCTTTATCTCGAACGAACAAAACACCCGGAACTCGCGAATATGGATGTCGTGGATTTCCTGCGGACAGTTTGGGGCAAGTGGATCGCAGCGCGCGTGCTAACCCGCACTGTTCTGTCCGATTACGACCCTCGTGCGGAACGAGCTCTACGGCTCTGGCGGCATAAGCATAATAAGTCTTTGCCAACCGATCTCTACATACCGACGACACGGCAACTCAATGACGAACGCATCGCGCTTGGCGAGGCAGCGGATTCCCACAAAGTCGCAACCTTACTCGCAGCGCGGCACAAGCGTGCTCGTAAGCGCGCACAAACTTCCCAGGCGCGGCCACAACCTTGACACTCCGCTTTTGGCGGGACGGTGTTACGACATGGCTTTGACTGACCGAAGTGTGCCAACGCTTCGCCCAAATGCCATCTCACGGGAATCCACCTTCGTCCTGTTGCCATCGCCGCCCGAAGTGGAAACCTCGTTAACATCGCAAATTTGATGCCGCAAGTTTCTTATCTCCTGTTCAGTTCTCAGATTCGAGCTCTCTATCTGGCGCACCACCAAAGTCAGCAAGTTCACAACATTTGCGATGTCCTTTCGCAAACCGCGCTGAAATTCCGAAAGCTGCTCCGTTAGCGTAGCGGTAGAATCCTCGCAGTGGCGCTCGTCGCTCCTGACCAATTCCACAACTTGCGTCCGAAAACTCTCTATGTCCTGCACGAGCGCGCGCAACCAACGTGTTTCGTGTTCCCGGCCCTTAGAGAGTACTCCGAAAATTGCGCGGGTCTGTTCCTCAGCAACCCGGGCAATGACGTTTTTTGCGGCGTCAACAATTTCGCGCCTCTCTCGCGACTGCTCCTGCAATGCCGTTAACACGTCGCGCTTCAAATCGTTGTGCTGGAGCGAAACCTCGCTCCTGAGACTGGCAATATCCGCCTCGCCTCTGGCAAGAACGATATCAGCCAAGTGCCTGAGTTGGGTTTCCAGGTGCTCGCGATCTTCGCCCCGCATTTCCTTGTGATCCGCGCGCTGAAGCAACCGAAACGTCGCCGCTTCCTTCTCGATCGTGCGGCCTAATTGTCGCTGGCGGACGTAGAGGCCGGCTACAATTGTAGTCAACAATAGCTGCGCGCAAGTCAATCCAGCCAGAGGGTCGCTAACGAGCCGGGAAAAATCGCCACCTACCCGTTGCAACTCCACCAGTCCAGGTACCGCTGAAACCGCTCCTATCCCGGCGAGCGTGAGTGCATCTTCGAGAAATCTTCGAAGTTTTCGCCCGGACCGATCTGCTCCTAGACCGCGTGCGGGGCTGTCGTAAACTTCTTCCTGCAAAATGCCTGGTCCTGCGCCCATCACAAGGGTCCTTTCTCACCGAGGCGAAATTAAAACTCGCGTCAGATCGTTCGGACAGAAGTTTCCCAGATCTCGGTAAAAACTTCGTGTGCCAGTACAGGTCAGTCCCGGACGAATAGCTCCGCCACCGTCAAACCATATCAAGAAAAACCGTGCTTCAAATCTCGCATGGTTTACAAATCGCCAACGCATTCAGTAGAATTTTTGGCGAGCGATATTCAATAATGCAACATTTGCCTTGGCACGCCGCATTTGGCGATTCGCAGCTGCCCTGGTGCGTGCCTACGTCCGCTTTTTTCGTGCCGGTGTGACATTCTTCTTTGTGCGCCCGAGACCGATCTTCTTCGCGAATTGCGAGCGGCGTTCGGCGTAGTTGGGTGCGACCATCGGATAATCGTGCGGGAGATTCCACTTGGTTCGATATTCTTCGGGCGTTAGCTTGTAACGCGAGCGAAGATAGCGCTTCAGCATCTTGAGGTGCTTCCCGTCTTCCAGACACAATGTAATCGGGGGTGACCGACTTCTTGACCGGTACGGCGGGTTTCATAGCCTCAGCCGTCGGCGTTTGACCCGACGAAAGACTGGTAAGGGTCGAGTGAATGTTTTTCAGAAGTGTCGGGATGTCGCTAGCGGAAATGGCGTTCTTCGACGTGTAGGCCGCAACTATGTGAACAGCGCAGGCGAGGGTGTCGTGCGTTTCTGGAGTAGTATCAGCCATCGTCCGTACCGTCCCTTAGTTTGCATCCCTCATAAGACCTAAGCAGGTACCGCGCAATCGGCGGTCAGTTTGAGGGTATTGACGATTTGACTTTTGACGCCCGTGGGTCGGGCCGATTGGCGGAGGGATGATCGCCCAGAACACGGACGCGCTGAAGCGTTTCCGGGATTACCCGGCAGCGCTTGAGGAGCGGCGGCGGGCTAGTTCGGCTTCCTCTGGCGCTAACACCGAGCAATAAAAATCACAGCACCGAGAACGCTAAAGTGCTGCCTGTATCGCAACCGTTATTGGATGAAGCGAGGGGCGCGAACGATGAACGTGTTCTGCGCCGCCTCGATTAGATGAATAAGGACTCTCCGCGTGACGACGGTCAGGGAAACACACGCTACGCGTCCGGATCTTCGAGATGGTGCTCGAAAGCGGTAATCCGGAAGTTCAGTATCATGAATACGATTTGGGAAAACGCCAGTTCGCATATCAGCGAGCCTGTCGAAAACCCGCCTTCGAAATCTTGGGCCAACGTATTTTCGAACCACGTTTTTACTTCACTTGCCTGTCTCATTTGGACTCCGCTCGGGCTGTTCAGTGACCCAAGCAAACTCGTTATTTTAACGTCCGGGTATTGCCCAAACAGTTGCAAATTCGCATGACCAAAATGCCCGGCGATAATGTACTTAACAAGAAGCAAGAGCAAACAACCTGCAATAACCGGCGCGTCGATAAGCAAGATCGAGTCCCGGCAATAATCTGCTCGTTTTGCGAACAATAGCTCCTTTGCGGTCAGTTTTTGCTGTCGCGCGGACAAGCGCACGAGTTTGCAACCCTGCAGGTTGCAGAAGTCGCAGACGGCGAAACCGACAAAAATTAATAGGGAAATCCACGTGTTCATTTGGACGAAATTTGAAACAGCGCTGTCGACCTTCAATTCGTAACTCGCCAGAAAATCGGTGTACGCGAAGAATCCGGCCCACCCAAGAATGCCAAAGAGGCAGGCTACGACCATCCGTTGCCCGCGCTTAAACCACTCTCCAGATACAGCGCCGTGGTCTTGGAGACTGGTCTGAAAATCGCCAAAGTAAATTGCGGTTCCCATAAACACGACCCACATGTTTGAAAGCAGCAAGATAAACAAAACTGCGTAAGAGTTTGTGGGGGAGTAGTGAACTAAGGGCCATGTTAGGGCGTTCAGAAAACCCCACCCCCGATACATGAAAATGAAAAGCATTATCGCGAACCCTGCGCCCGTGACAACGGGCACTGCTGCCCAAAGTGCCTTCGGGCTTGCCCACACAGATTTCCAAAAGCCGTTGCCGGCGTCGCCGTCGCTCGCAATACTCAATTGGTGCCCCCGCCCCGTGATTTCCGAAGTTATTCTCGCTCGATCCGCTTGTAATACAAATCATGAAAAAACGACTTGCTGTACTTGAACAGATGAATGTTGTTGCCGTTGTTGATGGCCGGCGTCGCACTGAGCGTATGGAGTACCTGGCTCACAACCTCGCTCGGCTTTATCCAGTTTTCCACGTCGCCGTTCGGTTTCAATTTTCTTTCGGCGGGCGTGTCGAGAGTTGCGAGCGCAAATGAAATCGCCGCGACGCCAAACTCGCCGTATTCATTTGCAATCGTTCGGGTCAACGACTCCACCGCCGCTTTGGAGGCATTGAATGCGCCCACGAGAGGAGAGGCTTGATCGGACGTATGCGATGTGAACGAAACGAACTTGCCGCAGCGCCGACGCGCTATTGTGGGAAGGATGGCCCGCGCAACATTGAAAACGGACAGAACGTTGCTATTCAGAGTGTCGGCAAAAGCATCGGGATCTGTTTCGCCCAGATACTCAGGATACGGAAACTTGCCCGCGCAGTTAATTACTCGAATTTCGCCCGCGGCGCAGCGGTCGTTTTCCGCCAGATAGCGCGAAACTCGCTCGACTTGCCGATAATTCGTCAGATCGCAATCGTCGATAACTTCGACGCCACGCGGAAATCGCTGCAGCGATCCGCGATGCGCCACGGCGACGACATGTGATTCTGGCACATCGGCCAAATGGTCCACGAACGCTCGGCCCAGTGGACCCGTGCAGCCGGTTACGACGTAGATGATACTCTTAGACATAACTTGTCCTTTTCGGCCCCCGCCGATAACTGACCAGCACCGACGAGCCGGAGTGACTTATCATACACCCACGCTCTCGCCGACGGCCCGTCGGTTCCAAAATGCCCACTCGCTTGGCCCGGATGCTCCGCAACCGTCACCGCCTCATCGAGGCCGGGAAACTTGATGAGGGAGAAAATGGCCCGTTTTGAGACATGCTCATATTTTGTCCCAAGCGCGTAAAAGATCGCTACCGGCAATATGGGAAACGCGATCACGAACCCTTGGTTGCCCAGGCCGACTTCAAAAAAACCTTCCCCAACTTGCTTTGCGGGAAGGACGTTCAGCTTAGGTTCACAAACGAATTTTGCTGCTTCAAGAGTCGGCGGCATTGCGATCAGGGCCGGTAAGTCGCATACGAACGCTCTTGTCGTTGGTTCCGTCCGAGAAGCGCCATCAAGATACACTACTGTATCGCACAAAAGCGAAATCTCGTTCCAATGATGAGAAACGTAAACGATCATCAAACTCTCGTTCGACGCGACATCAAGCAATGTCGACAGAAATTCTTGGCGCAGACCAGGGTCCAGGCCGCTGCTCGGCTCGTCGAGGAGCAGAAGCGACGGCTTCACGCTAAGCGCTCTTAGCAACATCAAGCGTTGTTTTTCGCCGCCACTCAACCGCTCGACGGGCGTCTTCGATTGGAGCAAACTTGCCATGCCAAGTCGCTCTGACAGTCGTCGAAACGCGTCCTCGTCGAATCAACTCTTATTGATGCCGGCGTCTCTTAGGTATCTTGCGTTATCGAGAACCGAACGATCCTCGAACAGCACTGGAACTTGGGGCACGAACGAAATGACGAGAGACTCCGGCTCAACTCGCACTGTTCCGCGCGTCGGCCTCTCAGCAGGATCGAGAATGTATCGAAGGAGCGTGGTCTTTCCGCTACCGCTCGGCCCCATCAAGCCAAACGTCGAACTCTTGCCCTCCAACTGTGACCCGAGATCGAACGAGATATCGCGCAGCACCTCGCGCTGGCCGAACCGAGTGCTCACATTCGATACGACTATGCTAGGCATCCGCCGCCCCTCGTCGCGATGACAGAAGCGCGATTAGCCAAAATATCCCCAGCACTATCGCAAGTGCAATACCAAAATAGGCATATCCCGATGCGTTTGCGATCGACTCGGCACGCCCGGAAAGGGTTCTGTTGATCAACGTCGAGAATGAGGGGACGACATTCTCGAACACGCCATTGACGGAATCTTCGTTCCAGACCTGCAAGAATGCAAAAAGCAAGCTGAACAGGAGTTGGGGTACATAGCGCTTCGCGAAGCTGTTCGATGCAATCTCGCCGAGACTCGCTCCAATCCATCTTTGATACCGAAGCTCGCTGTTAGTGACAGAAAGGAAGGAGGCAAAAAGGAAGCTCGCTATCAAGGGTGTCACCAACGCGAGTTGCGATATGGCCCAAAGAGCTATCAAGCCAAACTGGCTCGATCCGCTTGTCATACTCCACCATGAGAAACTGCTTAATCCCACAAGAAAGGGCGGAACCACGACTGCGCTTAGGAGCATCAGAAGAACCCGTACCACAACGGCCGCGTTGATCGTGCGATCTCCGAGCATAAGTCGTGCAGCGACCGCGATCATCCAGCCAAGAATCGTGCCGCCAAGAGCAACTACGAAGGTGAGAGGCGCCGTAAATGTTGCCAACGTCATGTCGTTCGGAAATGAGGGCGTCAGGAAGGAGGCGGCCAGAACGACCGGGGACACGGCGAAAATCACCGCGAGAATGCCGGTGACCGACGCTCCCATTGGCATACCAGTTGCGCTTCTCGTTGCCCTAGCTCTGATGCGCGATCTCCATGTAATCGTGCCAAGGCGTATGATGCCTAAGAGAAGTCCAACCGAGATCGCGCCAGCCGCCAACGAGGCAACGAGCAAAACAATACCCGATGCGGAAAGAAGATCGAGTGCGGTCGAAGCGTTCGTCGATAGAACTAGGGTCGTGTAAACCCGATTCATCCAATGTGAAACGAGTTCCGTACCAGTTCCCGGCGACGGCCGAAGACTCAAGAACGTTGCTATATATTCATGTTCGGCGGCAATGAACACAAACAAACAAAGCAGTATTCCCGCCGGGCGAGCCATGGGCCAGAGCACGTCTCGAATCCACTCTCTTAGCGTTAGGCCGAGCGCCCTTGCATACAGAGTCACCGACTTCGGGACGGTGTCGGCGATCAACGTCAATGTGTAAAGAATGAGAAACCCATCTTTCCAGATTAAGAGGGCAAACAAGAATACGTAAACGAGGCCGTAGGAGCGATCCGCAAAATAGGTGAACCGATCGGCGAAGTTTTGCGATAGCAGCTTGACGAGAAGACCGTCGGTTGAGTTGCCGAGGAAGTACGGCAGCAGGAGCGGTATTCCGAAGATCGCAAATCGCTGTGAAAGATTTGACCGCGAAAGCGACGCGGAGACGACCGCGGAGCCCAAAACGGCTACCACGGCTGTCACCAGGGCGACACCCAGAGTCCGCACGCATATGAAGAAGTAGTCGCTGAGCGGTGAACCGGGCTGGCCCTGGGCGGCGAACAGCTGCAAATATGACGACAACGGCGCCGCGGCAAGTGGAATGAAATATGCCCAAAGAAGCGCTAACGATGCGGCAAACGCGATGCCGTATGCGCTGGTCGAATAGGCGAGATTGGCGTGATGCCGCATGCGTGATTGCTTAGGGCTTGGGATGGGCTAGGAGTTGGGCTCGGTCTGTCTCTATCGCGTGTTGTGCGTTTTGTAGCGCCTGACTTGGACTGACATCGCCTTTCCACATCCTTTGAAGTTCGCGCGTGAGATCGTTTGAAATAATATCGGAATCCGGTCCGGCTTCCGCCATGTAGACACCGCGATCAAGCGACGCTTTCAGCGCTGGGATATATGGAATTTGGCGCACGCTCGGATCGTCATAAACTGAGCGAAGCGGCGAGGCGAGCCCCCGTTTGACGAGAGCAAGCTGATTTTTTGGCTGCATCACGAGCGCGATGTAGCGTATTGCATCAGCTTGATGTTTCGAATCTCGATTTACGTAGTAAATGCCACCGGCCAGCATCGATACTTTTCCGGGTATCGGGGCAAATCCAAAATCTTGCCGAAAGGTGCCGTCAGCCTGATGCACCATGTCGAACAGGTAATCTGTCCACATGATACCGAGCGCGACGTTGCCCTTCAGCATCAGTTGGCGTTGTTCCGAAGCGCTGACGCTAAAAAAGTCGCCGGCGTTGTAAGGCTTCAGGCGCAGATATCTTTCGGTAGCTTGCAGCGCGATCGGAGAGTCGAGCTGAAGTGGTGTCGATAGGTCGGAGGCCCAACCATATCGCTTGTTCATCAATTGTCCGCCCTCGCCGAAGAACAAATCGCACCATTCGTAATATAGCCAACCCCCAGTCGCGCCTTCCAACGCAATTCCGTAGGTACCCTTGCTCGGGTCCGTGAAGAAGGCCGCAACGTGCTCAAGTTGGTCCCATGTGCGAGGAACTGCGAGGGGCTCTCCAAACTTCTTCAAATACGCCGCCTGATTCCCCGGATCGTCGAACATCTTCTTGTTGTAAGCGAGCAGCATCGTATTTGCGGCAAATGGATATCCGATCGCCTGAATGTCCGAACCCACGGTATAGGGCGGCTTGTAATAGTAACCTGTCTCCTTCCACGTGTTCGGAAACAGATCTTTATCGAAATCGAAAATCGATTGGTCGGCGACCTTCGCCTTAAGCTCGCTGAGCGGGACTACATAGTTGTTGCGAACGAATGACGAGAGCGAAAAATTGTACTGCAGAACGATATCGTAGGCTCCAGTATGGCTTGCGAAATCGCTAGTGGATTTTTGGAACGCCACTTCGAACTCGGCGGGTTCGATGTGGACTTTTATTCCAAGCTCTTTTTCGTATTCTGAGTTCAGCTCGGCCAACGCTTTCAGGTTAGCTGAATCTTCGCCCAAAACAGTTATTGTGTTAGAAAGGGGGCCGGAACGAAGCAAGATGTATGTCGCTCCCGCCAAAAGGATTACGACAAGTACAACGATTCCGTTCCGCCAATATGCGTACATTGCACCGCCCCTGATTTGCCCCAATACGTTACTATTATTACACCCATCCGCAAAAATGGAAACCCTCCTTGAAGACCCCTATTCTTGACGACCTAAGACTGTACTGATTCTCTGCGGAAGGCTTGCAAACCCGGCGCGACGCCACCGCCAGATCAGAGCGCCCGCGCGTCAGGGCGCGCGCCGGGCTCTCGTGAACCGAGCCGGCGAACAGCCGTCTCGGCCATTCGGCTTCCATCCCTGGCGCAAAAAGTGAGCCACGGACATCGCGCCCCTGAGATTAGGAGGGCGCGCGATGACATCTTCTAAGGCCATCCCGGTGCGCCGGGTGGGCGTCGCTCCCTTCTAGGCCCCCCGCGGCGACGCGCAACTCAGCGAAGTGCCGAGTCCTCCACTGCGTTCCGGTCCTGCGGATGCGCCCCGCCTCAATCGGCGGGCCTCACGGTCGCCAAACGCCGCCCACCCTGCTTCCGGGGAATGGTGCGGGGGGTAGGGGCTGTGTGGTGCGGCCCCGGTTTCTCCTGTCGTCGGACAGCAGCGGAAGCGGCAAGCATCAGGAGACAAATCATGGAACTAAGACACATCCCTCTCGACCAACTGCATCTGTCAGCCATCAACATGCGGCACGGCAGAAAAGCGCCGGACATTTCGGACATCCTGCCAAGCGTGCGCTCGCGCGGCATCCTGCAACCACTCTTGGTCAGACCCAACGCGGAAGGCTTCGAGATCGTCGCCGGACGGCGGCGGTATTTCTGTGCCACCGCGGTCAAGGAAGAATTGGGCGCGTTCGCTCCGCTCCCTTGCGCCGTCATGGAAGCAGGCGATGACGCGGCGGCTCTTGAAGCGTCGCTCATCGAAAACGTCGCGCGTCTCGACCCCGACGAAATGTCTCAATACGAAACCTTCACACGGCTCATCAAGGAAGGCCGCACCGTCGATAGCATCGCCGCAACGTTCGGTTTGACCGAGACCATGGTCAAACAACGGCTCGCACTCGGCAATCTGTTGCCGAAGTTGCGGGACGCCTATCGCGCCGAGGAGATCGACGCGGAATCGCTGCGCTATCTGACGATGGCGTCGAAGTCGCAGCAGAAAGAATGGCTGGCCCTGTTCGAGGCGGGGGAGGGCAACGTCCCCTTCGGCTATCAGTTGAAGCAGTGGCTCTTTGGCGGCCAGTCCGTCGCCGTCAAGGCGGCTCTGTTCCCGTATGAGGATTACACCGGCCGGATCGTCACCGATCTCTTCGGTGAGGACAGCTATTTCGGAGACACGGAGCAGTTCTGGCAGTTGCAGACCAAGGCCATCGAAGCCAAGCGCGAGGAGCTTCTTGCCGCCAAATGGCAGGAAGTCATCGTCCTAGAGCGGGGTCAGCGTTTCGATCAATGGGCGTTCGAGAAAGCCGCCAAGCGGAAAGGCGGCAAGGTGTTCATTACCGTCTCCCATCGCGGCGAAGTCGAAATCTTCGAGGGCTGGCTGTCACGCCGGGAAGCTCGGAAGACCGAAGGCAAGGCCAGCGGTGACGCTGCCGGAAAGCCGGAGGAGAAAGAGCGTCCGGCCATGACGCAAGCGATGGAAAATTATCTTGAGCTTCACCGTCACGCCGCCGTGCGGCTCTCCCTGCTCGCATCGCCCGAAACGGCGTTGCGGCTTCTGGTTGCTCACGCGGTCGCATCGTCAGGCAACTGGGGTGTCAGAGCGGAAGCGCAAAGATCGTGCAGCGCCGAGATCACAGCAAGCATAGAGCAAAGTCCGGCACAGGCCGCCTTCGCTGCCGAGAGCGAAGCCGTCAAGGCTCTTCTTGCGCTCCCGGACCACGACAAGAACGGCGACGACGCGCTCACGGTGCGCGTGTTTGCACGCCTTCTGACTCTCACAGACAGCGACGTGCATCTCATTGCCGCGTTTACGATGGCGCAGTCGCTTGCGGCGGGAAGCTGTACCGTCGAAGCAGCCGGTGCGGTTCTGAAAACCGATCCCCGCACGCACTGGCAGCCCGATCAGACATTCTTCGATCTCATCCGTGACCGCGGGACCGTCAATGCGATGGTCGCGGAAGTCGCGGGCAAGGACGTGGCGAAGGGTAACGTTGGCGAGAAAACTGGCACGCAGAAGCAGATCGTCCGCGATGCGCTCGAAGGCCGCAACGGACGAGCGAAGACGGAGAATTGGCTTCCCGGCTGGATGAGCTTTCCGTTCAGGCCCTATGGCAAAGGCGCGTGTGGCATCGGCGCGAGCGCGAAGTTTGTGGCTTCCGTCTTTCGGCGGACATGACACCCGCGCGGGCGGCGGGAAACCGTCGCCCGCGTCGCCCGCTTTCTCTCGTTCTTTCGCTGACAACAGATTGCTGCCGTCGATGACAAGCGGCTGTCACCACTTTCAGAAACTTGGCCACCCTTTCGCCGGGTCGATTACGCCCTCACTTGTGGAGCCGTCTTAGCCGGAAGCGCTGCGCTTTCAACGCGGCTCGCTTCCGCGCTTCGCTTGTGCAGCTCCGCACCGCTTCACGGCGCGCATTCGCGCGGCGTTTGAAACCGCAGCTCCCTTCTTCCGGCCTGCCTTGCCCCACGAGGTCGCAATCACGCGGCCCAACACGAAAGGGCAAGTGTCATGAAGGAGCGTTTCGACATCCACCAGCACATCACCAACCAGATCGTTGCCGCGATCGAGCGCGGAGCCGGAGAATTCCGTCTCCCCTGGCACCGCAGTGCCGGCGCGATCATGCGACCGACCAACATTGAATCCAAAAACGCCTATCGCGGCGTGAACATCGTCGCCCTCTGGGCTGCGTCCGAACAGTACGGCTTCGGGTCCGGCCTCTGGGGTACGTATCGCCAATGGGCCGAGGCTGGCGCTCAAGTCCGCAAGGGCGAGAAAGCGTCCTACATCGTCTTTTATAAGGAGATCGAGGTCGCGAGTGATCCTGCCGACCAAGGCGGCAATGCCGATTCCGAAACCCGCCTTTTCGCCCGCGCAACGCCGGTATTCGCCGCCGAGCAGGTCGACGGTTACGAGCTTCCCGTTCTCGACAATCCGAAACCGATGAAACCGATTGAAACAGCCGATACCTTCGTGACGGCGACGGGCGCATCGATTTCTCATGGCGGCACGCGCGCCTACTACCGACCTTCGACCGACAGCATCCAGCTTCCTCCTCGCGGAGCATTTATCGGCACCGCTACCAGCAGCGCCGCCGAATCCTATTACTCGACCATTCTGCATGAGCTGACTCATTATGCCGAACCAAGTGTTATGCCGCGCCGATCTGGATTCGCGCGCAAGACACTCACAGACCGGCGCTGACATTCGGCATAATCAGAGCGCTTCAAGGAACGCGAGCAGCGTATCGTCGGGCCTATACCGCCCCGGCCGCACGTTGGTCAACGCCACGCGGGCCAGAGCTTTCTCTTTGAGCCGCATATCGGCATGCATGTAAACTTGCGTTGTCTCCACGGACTCGTGTCCGAGCCACAGCGCAATCACCGTTCGATCCACGCCGTTTTGAAGGAGCTCCATCGCCGTTGAGTGACGCAAGACGTGGGGGCTTACGCGTTTTCCGAGCAGTGAGGCGCACGACTTTGAAGCTGCCAACGTGTATTTGCGGACAATATGTTCCACTGCATCGCGGCTGAGCCGATCTCCTCGGATCGTCGGGAAGACGGGATCGTGTTCGGAGCCGGCACGTTCGTTGAGCCAAACTTCGATTGTTTTAGCCGTGTCCCGGCGCAGCGGTGTGCTGCGCTGCTTGCGCCCCTTGCCTTCGCACCGAACATGCGCGCCGGTTCCCAACAACACGTCGCAGCAATTGAGGTTGATCAACTCGGATACGCGCAAACCCGTCTGTAGGGCCAATAGCAAAATCGCGCGATCCCTTCGCCCGATCCAAGTCGATTGATCGGGTGCCGAGAGCAATGCTTCCATTTCTGTTCGGTCGATGAAGTCTACCGTCCGGCGCACATAGCGCTTGCTCGGCATGGCGAGGATTCGCTGGCAATGAAGCGCATACTCGGGTTCGTTCATCGCCACGTAACGGTAGAACGAACGGATTGCGGCAAGACGTGTGTTGCGACTGCGGGCGCTGTTGCGGCGGACCTTCTCCACATGGGTGAGGAAGTCGCCGATGAGCGCAGCATCGATATCTTCGATCCGCAGCTTGGTCGGTGGTCTGTTCCGTCGCTGGCTTGCGTAGCGGAGCAACAATCGGAAAGTGTCGCGATAGCCCGCAATCGTGTTCGGACTGGCCTGGAGCTGTGCCGTGAGGCGATCCGTAAAGAACCGCTGGAGCAACGCCGGGAGCGTGGACGTATTCATCGGCCGAGCCCCTCTGCCAGAGCGCGTGTCGCTCGTTTCGAGGCAAGCTCAAGCAATTCTGGAACGGCTTCGATGTACCAGTAAGTGTGCGCCGGCTCGGAATGCCCAAGATAGGTCGTGAGCTTGATCATCTCCCGCTCCGGGTCTTTGCCGGTGCGGTACCAGTTCACCATCGTCCGCGCGGCGAAGGTGTGACGAAGATCATGGATACGCGGACCACGTCCATGCTTGTTGAACTTTTGCGCTGGCCTAAGTCCGATGCGCTGACAGATGGTCGCAAAGTTGTATCGGGCGCTGCAATCGTCGGGGCGCTTCCCGGTATCGGATACGAAGAAGGATTTTGGCGTGCGGCTCAGAAGCCGGTCGCGCTCGTTGGCATAGGCTGCGAGCCTGTCCGTGGCGCTCTGAGATAGCGGAACGCTCCGGGCTTTGCCGGATTTGCCCCGGCGGACCGTCAGAACGCCGTCTTCCAGATTGACATCGTCGTTGTCGAGGGCGATGGCTTCGCTGACGCGGAGGCCGGTGACGGCGATGAGGCCGAAGAGCGCCGCGAAGGTGAGAGCGCGGATTCCGTTTGGGGAAGGGAGCCGAGCCGCCTCCTCCACGATCCGCATGATCTCTCGCTCACTGTATATATAGGGTCTCGCGCGTCGGTACCGGCCAGGGATGAGTCCTTTCGGCGGCACTTCGTTTCTGGAATCGATGCCGCTTAGCCACAGCGCAAATTGACGGACCATTCCCAGCCGTGCGGACCACGTCTGCTGATTGGCTTGGCCAAACTCGGCCTGCCATGCCAGGAACAGGTTCGTCGTGATGTGCCGCGCCTTCCGGCTATCGGCGAAGGCGACAAATCTCCGCAGCACCCGCGCCGACGTGCCGAGATCAAATCCTAGGCTGCGGCGGATCGTGAGGTAGCGGTCAAGTTCTTTGATCAAGGTGCTCATTTGACGCCTCCAGCCACCGGCCAGTCTTGTGCTACCGAGCGCAATCCCTCTACGTCCAGCTTGGCGTAGATCATCGTCGATGCGCGCGAGCGGTGACGCAGAACGTCGCCGATCTCCGCAAGCGATGCGCCGCGACGCACCATGTCGGTCGCGAGGCTGTGCCTGAGGATGTGGGAGCCGACATATCGCGTCGGCGGATTCAACTTGGTTCTCTCGAAGGCTTTTTTCAGAACTTCGCTGATGACCTGAGAGTTGGCGAACGGCATGTGCGGCGCGCGGTGCCAAACGAACAGCGCGCGGGATGTCGTGACACGATCCCGGCGGACGTAATTAGCGAGTGCTTCACCGACATCTTTCGGCAACGGCAACCGATCATGCAGCTGTCCCTTGCCGCGAACGAGAAGCTCGCTCGCCCGCCAGTCGATGTCGTCGACCTGGATAGTGATGACTTCCGCCGCCCGTAGCCCAAGTCGCGCCATAAGAAGCACCATTGCGTAATTGCGCCGTCCAGCCGCAGTATCCGCCTTGGTGGCCGCGATCAGCGTTTCTACTTGCTCCGGCAACAGGTGCCTCGGCAGCGTTGATGCATATTTCTGCGCGATGCGCGGAACGCTCGGCGTGAGATTGACGTTCGTCTTCCCGCTCTTGAAGAGGAATCGGAAGAAGTTTCGCAGGTGCGTCGGCGGCGTCTTGTCTCGAAACGGTTTCCCCCGCGAGACTAGGTGCTGCATGAATCGCGCTATATCGGCCGGCGTGATCTTCGACAGATCGGGACGCCTGCCTTTGAACCGGAATGCAAGAAAGCGGTCGGCGAACCGCCAGCAATCATAGATCGATTTTTTACTCAGCCCGCGTTGGCTGCGCAGATAATCTTCGTACTCAAACTTCAGTGCTTTGAGATTTTCCATGTCATCACTCCTTCGTGGAAAGAAGTGAGGAGCGGACAAAGTCCGCCACGGGCGAACAAGCCAAACACCCTGAACTATGCTGAACGATCCACGTCTATTTTCACGGCACGCAACTGAGTATGCCTGATGGCGGATTCGGGCGGGAAGCCGCTATTGTGCAAGATCGACGTAGACGCCGGATGGCGGTTTTCCCGGCTCCAACTCGATTGTAAGTGTCTGCGCCTCAATGAAGCCGAACAGACCGTGGCATGGCTCCAGTTCAAGTCGGTAACCACGATCAGCTGTGCGGCTAAGCGACAGGCCGAAGATGGCGTTCTGTTCGTTGAAGTCGTTCAGTTCGAGATTGACCACCCC
The DNA here is from genome assembly GCA_963715545.1 of uncultured Alphaproteobacteria bacterium. Lineage (GTDB taxonomy): Bacteria > Pseudomonadota > Alphaproteobacteria > Micropepsales > Micropepsaceae > Rhizomicrobium. Next base: position 49,285 of record OY970252.1, read on the forward strand.
GTGGAGTTGAAAGGACACCACCACATGGTTTCTCAACACAAAGAATCCTTTTGCGTCCACTTCCGGTGTCATCTCGAAGGTATGAACCCTAATGCTACAACATGTCTTTTCACGATCTAGCGCCAGTGCGAGCACCTCAGCGTCATGGAAGGAAGGTACGCGCCCGCCGAACCATTGCAGCAGCTGTGAACCACCAGGCACATCGACCAGTAACTCCGCCGTGGTAATCGGCAAAGGGGAGGCCACCGTTGCGGCACTCTCCGACCGCAATCTTGCGTAAAGCTCCCGCTCTGCCGGGTTGATCTGAGACAGATCACGATCGATCTCGCGCTTGCTTGCCGGAAGATGATGACGTTTGTCGGCATGGTTATAAAATAGAGTGCCGTCGATCCCAGACACCTTGCTCTTGTGAATGGGGCGAAGCCAAAGGCTGTTCAGAATTTCCGCAACAAAAGTTTTGGGGAGGCGCGCAGAGAAGTCCTCAACCAGTTCGATATCTTGACCGGGATTTGGAAATATATACTCAAATTCGCTGTCGGTTGCTCTAAATATGCTGAAGGTCGCGTTGTCGGCTCCATCGATGACCTGAATATTTTTCATGTATCTCTGCCGTCGGCCCCAATTCCATATATATCGCGGATGAAGAGCCGTGGCCATACGACGCCTGCGGTTTGGACCGGACGACAGTCGGTGTATCCGCATTGGGGCGTGATTGGGCTGCCGGTCTTATGCCGCGTGGCGACGCCGGTCTGGTCACGTTTTACGCACAAATCCAGATCGGCGCGGCATAACACTTGGTTCGGCATAATGCGTATTATGCCGATATCGGCATAAGACCCACTGGACCTCGCACGAACAGCGCTGCAATCGCCAGCTTGGAAAGCGCTTTGGCGACAGCGCTTACGCGATGGAAGAATTGGTCGCTGAGCTTGGTGCCGCCTTTCTCTGCTCCGAGATCGGCATCACCGCCGAACCGCGCCTCGATCATGCGCAATACCTGGCTTCGTGGCTCTCTGTGCTGAAGGCCGACAAGCGCGCGATTTTTACAGCGGCATCCAAGGCGTCGGAGGCAGCCTCATTTCTTGCAAAATTATACGACGGGTAAGCGCATATCTATGTATTCTCCAGGTAATGCCTTCTCACTACTGTGGACTAACGCCTGATTCGCACTTTTCACCTTCGCGAATCAGGAGCAGACTGATGCCGTTGCCAATGTGCTGATGAGCACCCGTCTCGCGACCCCGCTGACTTATCTCAGTCGCGAGGGCTCAAATCTGACAGTTAGATGACCGACGCGTTCTGGTGAATATGTAGAGAGCCGAACGACCCATGGAACCTGTTGCCGCAACGCCATCGAGCACCATTCGGGCTCTCAAGTCGCATTATCGTTCCGGTCGCGCGTCACTCGCCGATGACTTCTTCGCGCCGTGCCTACAGAATTGCACGCTTTACCGTCGTGCGGCAGGCTACTTTTCGAGCTCTGCGCTTGTCACTTGGGTCGCGGCCTTACCAAGGCTGGCTCGTTCGGCGAATGTATCGATCCAGGTAATTGCCTCGCACAAACTTAGCCCGGAAGACATTGAAGTGTTTCGGCAGATTGTCGATCCAGAGCAACGTCGTCAGCATGAATCAGTCATTGTCGAGAAAATCATCGAAGACATAATACGATTCGCCGATGAGCCCGGAGATCGCGCCATCCGCGCGAAGATTTTCGCATGGATGCTAGCAAACAATCGACTAAGCATTCGCTTTGCCTTTGCCAATCACGTCGAGAGGTCCGGAATTTTTCATGAGAAGATCGGAATCTTCGATTTTCCGTCCGGAGACAAGGTCGCATTCACAGGCTCGGCAAATGAAACCCTTTCAGGGCACGAGAGAAATTATGAGTCGATCGACGTTTATCGGAGTTGGATCGACGTCGAAGCGGAGCGCGTCGAAACCAAGATCGAACAATTCGATGAAGCTTGGGAGGGAAATGCGTTCGGCCTAAGTGTACGCGCCCCTTCGGCGAAGGTAGTCGCCCGATTGAGGGCGATCGCCCCGGACGAAATGCCGACTCCGCGAGACATAGCGGAGCCAGATGACGAACAACCAAACCTTGAGGAACAACGGCGCTGGCGTCATCAGGAGGAAGCTGCTGCGACGTTTATCGAAAAGCGCGCAGGCATCTTGGAAATGGCGACCGGTACCGGCAAAACGCGCACAGCGCTCAAAATCCTAACAGAGCTATCGGGGCGCGGCGAGATTAACGGCGCCATCGTCGCAACGGATGGGACCGATCTCTTGTCGCAGTGGGCAAGCGAATTAGACGGTTGGATATCAAGGTCTGGAACCGACTTCATCCTTTACCGCCACTTTGGCGACAACCACGAACTCGGCAATTTTGTTCTGGACCCCACGAACGCAATACTCGTTGTCTCTCGCGGACAGCTTGAAAAGGTGTTTGCGAGGCTCCCGACCGCAGCCCGTGGCAAGATGATCGTTATTCACGACGAAATTCACGGCCTGGGCGTGCCGAGCTTGGTTCGGTCGTTGGCAGGACAACACCAAAGTTTTGGGTATCGGCTCGGGCTTAGCGCCACGCCCGAGCGGGCCTATGATGACGAAGGTAACCGCTTCATTGAAACGGAGATTGGGCCAACGATCTTCCGGTTTAGGCTAGAGGAAGCGATCGCTCGCGGTGTGTTGTGCGAGTTTGACTATCTCCCTCTCGAATATGATCTCACGGATGACGACCGAGCGAGGCTGAAACAGGTCTATTCGCGCCAAGCTGCGCGTTCGCATAGCGGAAGTCCGATGGGTCAGGAAGAGCTATGGATAGAACTTTCTAGGGTTTACAAAACCGCCGAAATGAAACCAATCGTGTTTGCGGAGTACCTCCAACGCGATCAATCCGTTCTTGAAAATGCAATTCTGTTTGTTGAAACAAGAGAGTATGGAGCCCGGCTCCTCGGCATAATCCATCGATACACCCACCTCTATCGGACCTACTACGCTGATGACGAACAAGCGCATCTATTGCAATTTGCGCGCGGTGAGATCGCATGCCTCATTACCTGTCATCGCATCTCGCAAGGGATCGACATTCGGTCGTTGAAATCGGTAGTTTTGTTCTCCGCGGCCCGTTCCAAGCTTGAAACGATTCAGAGGATCGGCCGGTGTTTGCGCCGGGACCCCAATGCACCAGACAAGCGTGCTCGTGTTGTCGATTTTGTGCGACCGGACAAGGAAGACGATCCATTCTTGAATGCAGATCAGGACCGGGCCGAATGGTTGCGAGAGCTTTCGCGCTGCAGAAGAGAGGATGCCAATGCCCCTTGACGCGGAACTTGAGAATGCCATTCGAAAGGTAGTGGTTGAACTAAGGCAGCCCCCGGCCGTTGCCCAAAGGCTGGTCGCTTGGCTTAAAGATCTCAGTGAGGCCGACATTGGTTTAGAGGACAAAAGTCGGCACCTCGACAACGTCAGGAGCGCGCTCAATCTTTCGGAGGTTCCTGATGAAGATTGAGCTTCAGGGCTGGTCGAGCGAGGGGTTGCGCTGCGCCGATGCCAACATTGATCTTACAATCCACGGGAAGATTGCCCCAGTGAGTTTGGTGCAAATGCCGAATGGCACCGGCAAAACGACGACCCTGAAGTTGTTGATGGCTGCGCTCGCAGGCGAAGCGGACAAATGGAGTCCCGAAGAAGTTAGAAATCTACAGCGCCCTCAGGACAAATCAGCCAAGGGCGTTTTTAGAGTCAACCTGTTGGTTGACGACAGGCCATTAACGTTCGAATTGGTTCTCGATTTTGCCGAGGGACAAGCACTATATCGAACCACATCTCCCGGCAGCGGAGGCGTCACCCAAGGGTACCGGCCGCCACCGAGCGTAAACCCATTCCTGCGGCCTCAGTTTATAGATCTGTTCGTACTAGACGGCGAGATGGCCCGCCGCCTGCTCGACCCAACACAGTCTGAAGCGGTCAAGGCCATCGATGCGCTTTGTCAATTGTATCTGTTGAACGACATTTCAAGTTTCGCGGAGGATAGTTGGCGAAAAGAGACCAAAAAAAGCAACGAGAAGTCCGCGAGCGGTTTGTCGAATTGGCAGAATGCGAAGACCGCAATTTCCAAACGTATTTCGGAGCTGACGAGCGTTCAATCTCGCGCAAAGAAGGAATTGGATGAGTTAGAAGTCTCGTATCTCCAAGTTGGTCGCGGCGATTGGCACCCAGATGTCGCGGAGCCAGGCTGTAAACGACCAATACGAAGCCGCGATCAGAGACAGGGATGAAAGTGAAAAGCAAGTCAGCCTCATTTCGGTTGAACTCATGCAGTCGGTCAAATTACCAAATGTCCTACACCCCCGCCTTTCCTCAGCTCTTCAAAGGCTGAAAGGCAATCTCGATCGTCTCAAGCTTCCGGAGAACACATCGGCACAGTTTTTTGAGGAACTTCTAGAGGAGCAGAATTGCATTTGCGGTCGCGAAATGACCCATGAATCGCGTGCTGAGATTGCTAAGCGAGCAAAGCAGTATCTTGGCGCGGACGAAAACGGCCTCATCAACACGATGAAAGGAGATATCGACAAATTTACAGCGGCTGAGGATGGTCCGTCGCGTCATGAACGATTACTTAGTGACGTGCGTCGCCTCGGTGAAGCGGTAAGGGAGCGGCAGGCAGCAGAGGGTGCTCTCCGCGCGCTTGTTCAGAAGCGCATTGAACAGGGTGACGAACAGGTTGGCGAATGGCAGAACGAGTTACAGGAGAAAAGGCAGCAATTCGAGGATCGCGAGTCGTTGTTGAAAGCAATTTCCTCCTCTGGCGACGAAGCTGAAGATACGAACGCGACAGTATCGCTCTCTCTACTGCATAAGCGGCTCGCGGAGGCCGATCGAAAGATATCTGAAATTACAAAGACAGTCGAGCTTCACCAGCAGACCAAGCTCATACAGCGGATCGCTAAAGAGTCCAAGAAGGTCGCGCGTGACCAGATTCGATCGCTGGTTCTTGCAGACTGCAACAAGATGCTGCGCAAGGTGTTATCGCAAGACCCGCTTCAATTAGAGCGCATTGATGATTCGTTGCATCTGGCGCATCAATCTGGGGCGAGTAGCGGCCAGACGCTTTCCGTCGGCTATACATTTCTCATGACGGTGCTGGAACGCGGCCAGAACCAATTTCCGCTCATAGTGGACAGTCCTGCGAATCCCTTGGATGCAGGCCGCAGGCGGGAGATTGGCGGATTGATACCGAAACTTTGCAGTCAGTTTATTGGTTTTACGATCTCAACCGAACGGCTCGGATTCGTAAGCGCACTGGAATCTACCGGGGCGCCTATCAAATATATTACGTTGTTCCGAAAGACGGCAGGCACAACCGAACTCGTCAAGCATCTGCCGGCTAAAGGCGTCAAGCAAACATCCAATGCGGTCATGGTTGAGGATCGGGACTATTTCAACAACTTCGACCTAGAAGAGGAGTCGGAGTGATGGCGTTTCGTCTACGACAAGATGCGAAAAAGTGGTTTGCTGAAATATCGGGCAAACAGCCTTTCAAGGTCGATTTCGATATCTACTACTTTTGTCTAATGGCGGGATTGGTCTCGGGCCGGAGAAGTGAACCGACGCAAGGTAGCCGCCTGGCTCCCGAGTTCGTCAACAATTTCACGGAGGACTACCTCGCCGCAAAGACGTTGATTGTCGGCCTGCTCATCATCGCGGAGCTGACGCATCTGGGTATCGACCTTCATGAGAAACAAGACGTTAGAAACACGATACATGGGTTGGTTGATCCAGTGTCACAGACCGGGCTCACCGACGAAGGAATGCGCCTTCTGAACCAGTATGCGAGCGGCGGATACGACTACTTCGCCGAAAAGCGATCTTCGAAACCCTATCATGCCGAGGAGTTTCTGCGCGATTTTGTTCAGTTGGTCGGGTCAGCGATCGACGAAAATAACCTTTGGAACGAAGACGGCATCGCGACAGCGGCTGCGTCGGCTTGAGAGCCAACCGCCAGCGATTGTGAATCAAGAGCCATAATTCACTTCCATATGAAGGTTATTGACTTCCATTTGCCCCGTGGTTAACGTCCATCTTGGTGGCGGGCAAGCAATGGAAGCAAACACTTACGACTTCACGGCAATTCGCGGCGTCCAAGCTGGGATGGCCTACTACGTCGTAATGGTGCCATTGAAGGTTGTGCCCAGACTCTTTCGGTTTGACGACGAAGCGATCCCCGCATCGTTGCGTGCGCAACGTGTTTTGAACACCGCACGGGTGCCAGCCATTGCACGCTACATCACGGAAAATGCCTCCGAGTACATTCTATCTTCGTTATGCGCTTCCGTTGACGGCGCAATGGAATTCGAACCGGCAGGAGCGTCAGGACCATTGCGCTCCGTCGGCAAACTCAAAATATCCATGTCGGCAATCATTCTAATCAACGATGGTCAGCACCGGCGTGCCGCGATCGAGGAGGCAATTCGCGAACGCCCGCTCCTCGGCGACGAGTTAATATCGGTCGTTGTCTTTGCCGACCGGGGGTTGAAGCGGTCGCAGCAGATGTTTGCAGACCTGAACATTCATGCAGTGAGACCAACAAAATCTCTAAAGCTGCTCTACGACCATCGGGATTTTCTCGCGGAATTATCCCGAGCGGTAATCAATGCGATTCCGCTATTCCGCGACTTTACCGATCTCGAACACACGAGCATTTCGAATCGGTCAATGAAATTTTTCACGCTTAGTAGCTTGCATCAAGGCACAATTGAACTTTTGGGTAAGTCCCGAAGCGACACTGTGCATCAATCCGATAAAAAGCTCGCGGTAGAGTTTTGGGCAGAAGTCATAAACAACATGCCAGATTGGCAGCGCGTTGGCACGCGGGAAGTCACAGCCGCAGAGCTTCGCCGTGATTTCATTCACGCTCATGGCGTTGCCGTTCATGCGATCGCTTTTGCTGGCGCCAAACTGATCCATGCTCGACCGAAGGATTGGACAAAACGATTGTCAAAATTGCGTACCATCGATTGGTCCCGAGCAAATCGCTCCCTGTGGGATGGACGCGCCTTGGTGGCAGGCAAAGTCAACAAATCCAAGAACAATGTTACGCTCGTTAGCAATGTCATTGCCCTCGCTTTTGGGCTATCGCTGGACGCCGAGGCGCAACGAATTGAGGAATTGTATGGCGCAGTTCTAACACCATCACTCAAGGCAGCGAGTTGACGATGAAAATGGAATCAAATTTGACTAGAGAAGTGCTCGCGCGCCATTATAAAGAGATTCAAGACGTATATTTGTCGGACAACCGACCTTGGGTCGTAGGCTACAGCGGCGGCAAAGACTCAACCTGTGCGCTTCAGCTCGTTTGGACCGCATTGTCGCTTCTGGCACCGGCGCTGCGACAAAAGCCGGTATATGTAATAAGTTCCGACACACTGGTCGAAACCCCGGTCATCGTGCGCTACATAGATGTGACGCTCGAACGTATCCGAACAGCAGCGCACGCCCAAGGGCTGCCGTTTAAGACAGAGAAGGTGCAGCCAACAACTGACCGAAGCTTTTGGGTCAATCTGATTGGGCGCGGCTACCCGGCGCCAACGCGTCGATTTAGGTGGTGCACCGAACGTCTAAAAATTGAACCGGCGGATGCGTTTATCAAGGCGCGCGTGGCCGAATTTGGCGAAGTTGTAGTCGTGCTTGGTGTTAGAACAAATGAGAGCGCGACGCGTAACCAAGTCATGTCTTTGCACCGCATTAAGGGGTCGCGGCTGTCACGGCACTCATCCCTGCTGAACGCCTATGTGTACGCACCGATTGAGTCGTTCACGATCGATGATGTTTGGACATACCTGCTTCAAAACGCATCGCCTTGGGGAAATGATAATCGAGACCTAGTCGCGATGTACCGCAATGCGCAGGCAGGGGAATGCCCTCTGGTTGTTGATAAAACAACTCCCAGCTGCGGGAATTCTCGATTTGGCTGTTGGGTCTGTACGGTCGTCGATCGCGACAAGTCGATGGAGGCGATGATCGACTCTGGCGAAGAGTGGCTTGAGCCGTTGCTCGAATTCAGGGACCTGCTGTCTGAAACGCAGGACCCCGAAAAGAAAAAAATCTATCGCGAGTCCCGCAGGCGAAGTGGGCAAGTCTCCTTTATCGGGGATACGGACGCCCCTGTGCCAGGTCCGTACAAGTTAGAGTTTTGCAAGGAGTTGTTGAGGCGCTTGTTGCAAACCCAACTGGACGTTCAACGTCAAGCTCCGCCCGGAGAGGCTCCGGTACTCATAAACGACGCCGAGCTTTACGAGATACGCCGTTTGTGGCGTTCGGAACGAGGCGATTGGGCCGACACGGTCCCCGTCATTGTGCGCGACGTGCTAGGACGCGATCTGGACTGGATTGTTGAGGATGCGGTTTCGTTCACAGCCGAGGACGCGAGTCTACTAAATGAAATCTGTGTGTCTCACGGCGTTCCGACCGAGCTGGTAGTCCAGCTTCTCGACGTTGAACGCTCAGCGCATGGCCTAAAGCGGCGCCACGCGGTCCACACGCGCATTGAAGACGTGTTTCGCCAGGAGTGGCGCGACATGGATACACTCATCGCGGAGCGACGAGCCAAGCGGGATGCCGCTTTGCCGCTACAAGTTCCTCAAACGGACTTCGAATTTGACGAGCGGCCGGCGAAGCGTTCACCGAGGGCCAAAACCAGATGATCCTTCGCACGATCCGACTCATAGATTTTGGCCTTTTTGCTGGAACGAACGAAATTGACCTCGTGCCAAGGAAGCGCCAAAGCGTCGAAAGCCCGATCATTCTGATCGGCGGAAAAAATGGCGCTGGCAAAACAACCCTCCTGGAAGCAGTTCGGTTAGCTCTATATGGACGCCGTGCTCTCGGTGCCCGTGTCAGCCAGACAGAATATGAGACGTATCTCCGCACCTCGATTCACCGAAGCGCGCACGCAAAGAGTGCCGCCGTGGGTCTCGATTTTGACTACGCGGAAGGCGGAGTAGTCCATCGCTATCGCGTTCTGCGGCAATGGTCGATTCGCGGGAAATCAGTGATCGAGCATTTGACGCTGGATAAAGACGGGGCGGAAATGTCTTCCGTGCCGCGCGAAGAATGGCATCAATTCCTACAGGAACTTATCCCGCCCGGGGTTTCACAACTATTCTTCTTTGATGGCGAAAAGATACGAGAAATTGCCGACGGAGAGGAGGAAAACGAGCAATTGGCGGAGGCCGTGCGCGGATTACTGGGGGTGGAGCTGGTAGGCAGGCTTAGAACAGATCTGGGTCTCTTTCTCGCGCGGCACGAGCGAGCAGAAAGCGCTGGGACTGTGGTACAACTGGAGACCGTTCTCCGAGACGTAAGCGGTCTCGAACGAAAGGCGGGCGCGCTCGCTGAAGAAGTTGCGGAGCTTCAGACTCAAAAAGAATCGCAGGCCCGTGCAGCCGAACGTATTCGTCGCAGATTTGTGTCGGAGGGTGGAGATGCGGCCGCACAACGGAGCCGCATAGAAGCCGAGCGCGACGAGACGAAACGTCAAATTGAACGCATAGAGCACGAATTGAAGGGGCTGGCGAATGGACTTTTGCCTTTTGCCTTAGCGCCCCGCCTCGTTGGAAAATTTCAAGCGGCGTTGGCGCAGACTAACGGTTTTGAAGACCGAACTTGGGCAGCCAAGGCCGTGCGGAACGGAATTGGTGAGTGGCGAAAGAAATCAACGCCGAAGCGTGGTGCGACGTGGAGCGCAAAGCACTGGACCGACGTTATTCGCTTCATAGATAACTGGGAGAAAGAAGCTGGCGTTCAACTGACGTCCGTCGCCGCGTTTCGTGAGGTCGGCGATGGCAATTCCGCTTTAGAGCGTCTCAATGAGATCAACAACGTGACTAGGCCTCGCGCGCTTGCACTCTCCGCGGAGCTTGACCTTCTAGAAAAGCGATTGCGCAAGCATGAAGCTTCTCTTTTGCGCGCGAACAATGCCGCAGCAGGAGAGATGCTCGACGAACTACGCTTAGCTGAACAGCGAGTGGGTTCAACTGAGGCAACGCTGGAAGCACGTCAGAACGCTCTCAAGGAAATTCGCGGGCAACTGGTGACGTTGGAGCGCGAGCGAAACCGCTTACTCGAAGAACAGGCAATGGTGCTCACGTCCGGTCATCGGTCTGCCCTCGCTGCACGAGCCGCAAGCGCTCTCGCTGACTATGAACGACGCTTGTTGGACCACAAGTTGGACCAGCTTCGCGGGCAGTTTGTGAAACGGTTTAATCAGTTGGCGCGCAAGCAGGAGCTTATTGTCGACGTGCGAATTGATCCGGAATCGTTTGCTGCGACGCTCGTTGATAGTGCCGGCAAAGAAGTCCCCAAGTCCAATCTTTCGGCCGGTGAGAAGCAGATATACGCGATAGCGATGCTATGGGCGTTGGCCAAGACAAGCGAGCGGCCGCTGCCCATGATTATCGATACGCCGTTGGCGCGGTTGGATTCAGACCACCGCGGCAACCTGATCGAGCGCTATTTCCCAGCAGCAAGCCACCAAGTTGTTTTGCTCTCGACGGACACAGAAGTGGACGTTTCGCTTCTCGCGGCGCTCGGTCGAAGCGTATCCCATTGTTACCGTCTTGATTATGATCCAGAACAGCAATTTACGAGGATATCCGCGGGCTATTTCGGAGAAGCACAGGTAACGGAGGGGCGCCGTGCACTACAGCAAGCTTAAGATATCCTCCGATGCCGCAAGCAAGCTGCGGACCCTTCGTCAACGCACTGGATTGACACCAAACATTTTGTGTCGGTTCGCCGTCATGTTGTCGTTAGAGGAAGGTCCGCTCAAGAACACGCCGACACCTGACGAGAGTGGCTCTGAATTCAACGCTTACACTCTTACCGGCGAGTATGGAGGCTTATTTGCTGCCATGCTGCGCTGGGTTGAGGAAGGGCCGGCTCCCAAAAGGCCGCTCGACGACGACGCACTCCTGGAGCTGTTACGCGGGCATATCCATAGAGGCGTTGGAACTCTTTCGGTGCGGACAAAGTCCCCCGCCGACGTACTTCGACTCGTCCCGTCGGCAACGTAGGGGCGCGCCTCGTGAACCCTTCGACAATGCCAGACGTTTCCCAGATATACCTGGATAACAACGCCACTACACCCATCGATCCAGATGTTTTGACTGCAATGCAGCCCTACCTCGCAAGCATGTTCGGCAACGCGTCGAGTGTTGAACACGAGCACGGCCACATTGCGGCGCTTGCTGTTGAGCGTGCTCGGGAGCAAATCGCCGTGACGATCGGTGCGCAACCCCAAGAAATTATATTCACTGGGAGCTGCACCGAAGCCAACAACTTAGCGATACTTGGCGCTGCTCGGGCTAACCCTGATAAGCGACACTTCGTCACCAGCCAAATTGAGCACCCGGCAGTGCTGGAGCCAATGCGAGCGCTGGCGCGAGAGGGATGCGAAGTAACATATTTGGCCGTTGACGAATTTGGACGAGTGTCGCCAGATGATCTACGAAGCGCTATCAGAGCGGATACGCTTCTCGTTTCAGTCATGGCCGCCAATAACGAGGTTGGCACCTTGCAGCCAATTCGCGCTCTAGGTGCGATCTGCGCGGAGCGCGGCGTCTATTTCCACTCCGATCTGGCGCAAGTTATCGCGTACAGTCCGATCGATGTCGCGCGCGACAACATACAGCTTGCGAGCCTGTCCGGGCATAAGACCTACGGGCCGAAGGGCGTCGGCGCTCTGTATTTGCGCTCCAGAAAACCGCGCGTTCGAGTAGCCCCAATTATGTTCGGAGGAGGACATGAACGAGGGTTACGCTCCGGAACACTCAATACTCCTGCAATTGTTGGAATGGGAGCGGCGTTAGAGCTCGCCGGGCATCGGGCGGTGAAGGACGGAGATCGCTTACGTGCTTTGTGTCGCCAATTTTGTGAAAGGTTGGGGGCGGCCCTTCCCGGCGCGCAACTCAATGGTCCCCCCGATGAGCGATTGCCGAATAACCTTTCTTTCTCCATTGATGGTGTCGAACCATTGGCCCTAGTCCGAAAGCTACGAACCAGCGTCAGCTTTTCTGCCTCAAGCGCCTGCGCGACTGACAAGGTGCAAACCTCATATGTCTTAAAGGCGATGTTTGGCGACACGGCGCGTGCCGCACGCGCGTTCCGGGTCTCGCCGGGTCGGTTTACCAGCGAGGCTGATATGGAGCTTGCGGCTAAGTTGATGATAGAGAGCGCTTCGCAGTTACAACGTATAGCGGCATAGCGACTTTTTCGAATTCCGACTTGTAACCATGGTTTTGGACGATCAATTTCTTGTCAGAGCGTTTGGGGATGGCTACGCCCGAAGAAACACAAGGTGTTCTACAAACGTCAATTCTCGATGTCATCGAGAATTCCGATGTGTCGGTGCGGCTTCACAATGCGATACGAGCTGCGGCCCAACACGGAGGGTTGCCGTTTGAAACGGTGGGTGAATATCTTGAAGCTGGACCAAGCGCGGCATCGAAATTTATGAGGCTTCAAAACCTCGGCCTGAAATCCGCCAGGGAACTCGATATTTTGGTTCAGGCGTTTGCGGCTGGGGGCGATAATCTCGTACGCGCCCCTATGCCATCTATCGAAGAGTCAGACGAGGAAAGAGTCAGAAGGCTTTTGCTGTGGCAGTTTTCAGGTCTGACCTTCCCGAGCGTTATTTCAGAATATCCGACTTCAGTTCGACTACGGAACGCTCTTGCTTCAAATCCGGAATTGAAGCGTCCCTATTCCGAATTCCTCGATAACCCGAACCCCGTGCTTGCGGAGATATTCAGGTTGCAGAATCTCGGCCGCACTTCGACCGAAGAGCTACGCAAATTGATTCCGGAAATCACGTCCAAGCTGCTGCAGGCATCGGGGCTGTCCGAGGTGGACTCTCTGACCGCCGTGGCGCTCATACTGGGCCGCCACCGCGTAGAGCCAGATATCCTCCTGCGTCTGGAGGCGGCCGCGACCGAGCACGGAGTGATCACGGAGGCTGACTTATCCGCTGAGCGCACCAACAACAGTCTTGCAATGGTAGTAAGCGCTCTCTTGGCGGAAGTTAGCGAGCGTTCTAAGGCAGTTGTCGAACGACGTTACGGCATTGGCCGAGAGCATTCTGAAACATTGGAAGAAATTGGTTTCAGCTATGGCATTACTCGGGAACGTATCCGGCAGATCGAAGCCAAGGTCTTAAGGCAGCTCACGCTTCCCTCTCGTGCGAGGCGGTTGCGGGCAGCCCTCTCAAGGGAAGCGAGTCGGATCATTTCCGAAGCAGCTGGCGATGCAGAGTTCGTCACCGACGCAGAGTCATGGTCGCTTCTTAGAAAGATAAACCCATGCGCAAAGCTTGCGATGGACGTCGCTTATAAACCCAAAAAATCTGCGACCATCGGGAAGCAGTTTCTTGCCTCTGCTGTCACGCATTGGAGAGGCGGCTGGCTGCTCGCACAACAGTCCGTTGAGGAACTGGATCATATCGTGGATCATATCCACGAGCGACTCCGGGTCATTAAACTACCGGCCGCAGCCTCAGAGGTCGTCGAGGCGACAAATGCCGCAATGGCAGCTGCTGCGCTGCGGCTGGGAACAGATTTCGTCGTTTTTGATGGCTACCTTCTTCCCGGACGAGCTGGACCGAGACGGCGAAGGACCGTTCGATTGCACAAGCTGCTCGTAAATGCCGGCCGACTCCAGGAATTGCGGGACCTGATCTCTGTTTATCTCAAACGGTTTCAAGGCGATTCATGTTCGGTACGTGACGCCGAGATAGTTATGTACGATGCTCCACATCTCTTCTTGAGAATCGTTGATGAGTGTTGGTATTCCGTTGGCCCCGCGCCACCGTTGGAGAATATCATCCCTTCAAGTGAACCGCCCCCCGGTGATGACTCGAATGATGTTACCGAGTCTGAAGACATTCTCGATTTAGGTGACGAAGCTAACATCCGCAGTCTTCTGAGGAATGAGCTACTTGAACATGGTCCGCTGCGATTTGTGGATCTTAGGAATAATTGCGCGCGGCGGTTAGACGGGAAGTCGGCGAATAGTATCGGTCCGATTTTAATAACCTCCGGTGATTTTGTTCGGCCCTTGCCTGGGATCTATGCGCTGCATGAGCAGCTTCCTTCATCCGCAATTCTTCCGTTCGACCCACCTCGTTTCCTCCTGATGGAGGATCAGGCGAGATGGTTCGCGATGGCGAGGTATGCCGGCGAGCCCTTTGGCAGGTATCCGTTGTGGACCGCCGAGGCTGAATACGCGTTGTGCCGTTGGTCTCAAAACAACGCCAGCCCGGTCGTCTTCCAATCAATCCTCGCCATTGCATCTGTCAATCAGTGGCCGGTTTCCGAAGAAACCCGCCAACAATGGAGAGCGCTGCAACGAAAAGAGGGTGCGTATGGATTGGCGCAAACTCCCCGATACCCACTGCGCCAATTGTGGCCGCCGCTGGACCGCGTTCTGGCCGCCTGTGTGCAAGCCTCTCGGGACGGGGGCCTGACGTGGATTACTGCCAATCGAGTTCTCAAGCGCCGCATGGATGCGCATATCTCGGCAGGTATCTTGGCTCTTATGGTTCTCATTCGCGCTCTTGAGCCGGCGCCCAATTGGCAATTGCGTCATCAAAACGGCGATCACCTTGAGGAGCTGATCGATCGCCTATCAGCACAGCTTCATCGTGACGGAAGCCTTGAATGGTCATCATCGGTAGGAAGCCGGTTGCTGGGTGAAATGAAAAGCGGAAATCAGGGAATTGCCCTCGGCTGGCTCAGCCGCGATCTCGTAGACGATCTTCTGGCCGGTTCTCGCAGCGGAGACCCAGGAGAATTGTTAAGCACCGGGGACGCAGATGAACCGATTTCTTCTCTTGAAGCACTCCTCACCGAGCGGAGGCGGAAGAAAGAAGCCGAGTCCATTCGTGATATATTGAATTCAGTGCTACGGCCAAGAGTGTAGCTCATATGAGCGTTTTGATACCTTGAGTTACGCGACCTCCGGTCAAACCATTTTGAAATGTTGCAACGCACTCATGATGGCAGTCCGCTTCGCATCGGGACACGGATGAAGTCTCGGTTGTCCACCTCGTCGATTGGGTGAAACATTTTTTGTCAGACCTAGATCGGATAACACGTGGGCGATCCAGCATGACTTTGGGACGAAACCATTTCTGGCTCGTACGTACTCCTGTATCTCCTTGTAGCTCGCCATCGCATTTCCAATCCCGAGTCAGGTCAGAATCTGACTAATTTTATCAATAGCCTTCTCGAATTCAGTCGTACAAGAAGTACCTGCGTAGTGTGCTTCTGGGAAGCATTAGCTTCCTATCGCAGCCGCCGCCATGGCGTGAAGTGTGTGCGCTTTCCAGGCTCACTTTGCTTCCCTCACTCGGCTTGGCCCACGACCGTCAAACGCTCCTCGATGGTCTTTCGGATGATCGATCGTCCCTTCCCGGCGGGAACTTGAAATTTTGCTTCAGAAAAATCAACTTCCGAGGCTGGTTGGAGTCTTGCCGCAAAGTAAGCCGTGCGCAAGTCTCTCGCCGTTACCGCATCGGCTGCGAGTCTTCTCAGTATATCAAACAGCGCCTGAACTCCGACTGATTTGAAGATGTAGGAGCCTGGAGCGGCTTGCCCCCAGAATAAGTCGTTGCAAGCCACGAGATAGTTTTCGACCATCGTATAAATCAGCGAATCATTTTTGTCGATGAAGGCATTGCGCAGGGGCGATTTGTCCCTGGTCCCGCTGCGCAAGGCGGCTCGCGTTTGAATCGCCGGCGAGCGCATCTTGTTAGCATCTCTTTTGGGATTGCTCGAAATCAAACGAAGAATACCATCGACGACTACGGCCGTTGAGACACGCCAGTCTGCGGCCTGCGCAAGCTCCAATAGCGCGCTATCACGCTTCGGTGCGACCGTAATTCTTCCTCTTAAAGGCGAACCATCTTCCGTTCCGAGCTTGCGCGTCAGGAATACGGCTAATTTGTCCGGAGTCCAAAGCTCTTCAGGTTCATCGGATACGTTATAGCCGAATAGTTCGAATGTCAGACTTCGATCAACTGGCTTTTGTGTTGAGTTGATTGTTGCAAATAGCTGCGCCTGAAAAGGTTTGGGCAAATCCACGAAAACCGCACAGATTAAGTCCATGTCCAATCGCGTCCGCCGATCAGCCTTTGTGAAGGCAAACAACCGATGCTGACCATCGATAATAGCTGCGAGCTTCTCGGCTGTGGGTATGGTCAAAAGATAGGTACCCCCTTCGCGCGGGGTCACTGTCCATGTCTTAGACGGCCGCTCATCAGCAGCAGGCGCATCCGCTCCTGCCGCCTCACCTGCTTCGTCCTCCATAGCTTCAATCTCGTCCTGATCGAGACCGACGTCTTTGTTGTAGTTTGCAGCCAATATTATCGAATTGGGAAATGCGGAATCGCTGCGATCGATATAGTCTGCGATCTGACTTAGGCGCTTGTCTTGGAACGGCCGCTGCGTACCAGAAAGGCTATAGCCAATCCCGTCAGGATTAAGAGCCGCGCTCATAACATCGCTGGTGGCAACTTGAAGTACGAGTTCAGCGGGCAAAACAGTTACGTAGTAGGTGCCAATTGGTTGGTCCACCCGGAGTGCTAGAGCGGTAAACGGGAAGGCAATCATTGTTCTTACACCTCAAAGCCTTCGAGCGTTCCGGGCAGCTTGCGATCAATGGAACCGCCTGTAGCGGCATCGGCGGGAGGGGTGCTCTTGTATATCGGGTCACCACCGTTTGTGATCCACCACGCCCAAATCGCGCACAGCGAACAGGCTGCGCCGAGGACAAGGACTATGACAGGATGCGTGACGCTAAAAAACGGCAGGAGGATCGCAAAGGTCGTGAAGGTGCACAGCAGGAGCAGCGCGAACGACATAAAAATGCGGTTGTTTTGGCTCGCGAGAACGAGTTGTAGGCTGGTTGAACCGATGAGAGTTGGGAAAAAAGTGATGACAGCAGTGATGAGGCCAGCGAGTTCGAGAGGATACGGAGAAATCACCAGTTTCAGTATTTCGATCCACATGCCGAGGCCACCGAACAAAATGATTGCTAACAGCACGTGAACTAGAAACGCGAAATTCTTGGTTGGCTCGCGCGTGCGCCTCGTTAGCTCCTGGCAGAGGTATTTCCAGTCACCTGCCGCTGTCTCTATGGTATCTGTATTCGACAAAGTCGCGCCCTCCCGCCGCCAACAAAGTTGCTATGCGGCCCTTGCACCTTTCCCAAATTTGTACCTCCAACTCGTCGTAACGGCCACGAATTAGTGACCACCGTGTCGCGCTGATTCGGCGTCTTAAGGGGAATACGTGCGTATGCGGCTCTGGGGAGTTCGGCGCGTGCCATCTCGGGAATTGGCGGATGAAATGTAACCAATATGCGTAGCTACCGCGCCCATTTCCTCTTTCGTCGTTCTGCGTCTCCGACGAACTCAGCGGGCAGGATACGCCAAAATCCCCGGCCACAACCCATTCTCGCCGATTTTCAGCTAAGCGCTAGGCATGAAACTGACCCGAATTTACACAAATACGTACACAACTAACTATGAACTACTAAAATTGCTTGTGTATCAGTATGTTGTATCGTAGCTCGTCAGGCTCATAACCTGAAGGTCCTAGGTTCAAATCCTAGCCCCGCAACCAAATCCCAATAAAATCAAAGGGTCAACGAAACCGTTGACCCCTTTTGTTCTTCTGATATACTTACACAAGCCTTACACAAACTTGCACAAAGCGGCTCGCGAGCCCTCTTCTGGCCCGATCTGCGCAGCAGGCGGAGGGTATTGTGCCGACGCATTCGATCCTTGGCGGAAAGGTCAATCTCTACCGACGCGGCGAGGGCGAGAACTGGCATTGCTCGACCTATTTCAAAGGCAAGAACCGCCGCAAAGGCACGAAGACCGATAGCCTCAGTCACGCCCAGGAAATCGCCGAAGACTGGTTCCTCGAATTGCGCGGCAAGAATCGCGTCGGTCTGCTCGACGGTCCCACGGGACCGACCTTCAATCAGGCCGCCGATATCTTCGAGGACGAATACGAAGTCAGCACCAACGGCGAGCGCAGCTCGCGCTGGGTGCTGGAACACAAGGCCCACCTCAAAAATCACCTGAAGCCGTTTCTCGGCAAGAAAGGCGTCGCCGAGATCACGGCTGACACCGCGCAGGAGTATCGCATTCACCGCGCGAAGACCTCGCGAACCGGAAAGCCCGCTGCCCGCAACACCCTCGATAACGAAATCATCACCTTGCGCCTTGTAATGAAGGTAGCACTTCGCAAGGGATGGATCGCGGGCCTCCCCGATTTCTCCGCTCCCTACAAGAAGCAGATGAAGGTCATTCGTCGACCGTGGTTCACGCCCGACGAATATAAATCTCTCTACAAAGCTACCGCCGAAAATATCCGCACCACCAAACTTGAACGGCATCGCCACGAGGCGGAGATGCTTCATGACTACATACTGATAATGGCGAACACCGGTTTACGCCCCGATGAAGCAAAAAACCTTGAGCACCGCGACGTGAAGATGGTGAAGGATGAGGCCACCGGCGAGCTTATCCTTCTCATCGAGGTTCGCGGAAAACGCGGTGCGGGCTACTGCAAGAGCAGGCCCGAAGCCGTGAAATATTATCAACGGCTCCTAAACCGTCCGAAGTGGAAACCGCAAGGCCGCAAGCCGAAAACGAAGAAGGCTATCGCCGCAGCGAAGCTACTAGAACCGGCACCTGTCGAACTGCCGCAGCTCACCGACAAGGTGTTCCCCGGCAATCACATCAAGGTGTTCAACAAAATCCTGAGGAAAACTAATCTCAAATTCGACCGTGACGGCAAGCCTCACACCTTCTATTCGCTCCGGCACTATTACATCTGCCAGCGTCTCATGGAGGGGGCCGACATCTACGCGCTCGCAAAGAACTGCCGAACCTCGGTTGAGATGATCCAAAAGCACTACGCCATTCACATCGCGAACACCCTCGACGCCGCCGCGATCAACACGAAGCGTCCCCGTCGCCGCAAACCTGCTCCTCTAGCGAACTAGGATCGAACACGCCGCGCTTTAGAAACATAGGCATCTTGGAAACTCCGTTGGAGTTTCGCCATGTTGCGAGTGACGTTCAGCGTCACGTCAAAGGGAGCGGCCCTTGCGGCCAGCGACCGCCCCGGGGCCCGGCCCCGCCTTTCCCAAGCGGTGTGTGTCTTGTCCGTGTTTCGTCCGTGGAGCTGGTTCGGTGCAGAGCGGATTGTTCGTCTTTGCGATCCGCGCTTTCACATCGCAGCCTCTTTTCCTTGCCGCCTTCCTGCCGAAGAGCGCGCGCCGGTCAAGGCCGCTCGCTTCCTTCACTTCGTTTCGTGCAGCTCCGTGCCTTCCGGTGGCGAAAGGCCAGCCTTTGACCGTCACGCTTCAACCCTTCGGCCTTCCGGCCGGCATCGAGGCCGCGATTGGCGCGGACTCCATGTCGAAAGGCCGAACAATGTCCGCAACATCCCGAACCGAACGCATCCGCGATCTTAACGACGCATTCCGTAGCACGCTCGAAGGTGGGCAGTGCCTCTTCACCGTGGGCGTATCCGACCTTGGCATTCCCTTCTCGATGGCCGCTCTCGCAGCCGTCCGAGCTTTCGGCGATTTCTCGTCGGACAACGATCCCTACGGCGAGCATGATTTCGGGGCGTTCGAGATCGGCGAGGAACGTCTCTTCTGGAAGATCGACTATTACGACCGGACGCTGGAATTCGGTTCGAACGACCCCGCCGATCCGGCGCAGACGAAGCGCGTTCTGACGATCATGCTGGCGGAGGAGTATTAGTCCTGCGCCCTGCTGCATCCCCTCGTGCGCTTAGCTAGAACACCTTCGCTCAGGAAAGATTGAAGATGCTCCTTCCGACCGAATTTCATGAGCATCGCCCAGGAGTTTTTCGCTCGTGGGCTGCGAAAACTGGAAAGAGCGGCCAAGATTGTGGGTGCGTACCCGACAATGCGCGCAGCACATGTGGAGCGAATGTCGGTATCGTCCGACATTCAGGCGATGGATCAGGCGAGGGATATTTAGCTACAGTGTGCTTGGGCAAGTCGCAGCCACGCAACCAATAAATTCACGGCGATGGCGTTGTTAAGCGTTCCTGCTCGGATCCTTGCACTTTTGCACGTGCATCCACGTGTCGCAATCCGCCCTGGTGATCAATAGCACTCAATAAGGCGCGTTCGGCTTCGGGACCATGCCATTGGGCGTAGTTCAGCGCAGACCAACCGTTCGAATCGACTTGATCGGTAAATGTTCCTCCGACACCACAATAGGCTCGAATTGCAGCGGCGCCGCGGGCTGCAATCAACATGGCCGCGGTCACCCCTTCCTCGTCCTGCTGATCGTCGAAGGGCCCGCGTACGTCAAGATATGCGTCCAGCGTGTCAGGTTTTTGCGCCGCGATTATCGCGGCAGTTCGGCCGTGATGATTAGGCGTCGTGTCGAACGATCCGCCTGCGCGCACGAACGCGCGAATTCCGTCAGCGGTGAATGCGGCGGACCACTGATTTAGCTCGCCGTACTCTGTCTCGATACGTTGATACCAAGTCACTACTCCCCCTAGCCCGAAATATATTATACATAACATATAGTGTTGTTATCAACATTAAATTGGGCCCTCAATTCGGACGGCATTTTGTTAAGTTCGCGCAGCTCCCAAATAGCGAGAGCGACGCGGATCGCAGATATCGGAGGGCGTTTTGCTGACGCTACCGTTTGTTAATCGAGTGGAGGAAATCGGCTTTCTGACCAAGGCTCTGCTGGGGATTCACTCCGGCACTCATCAGATCGTGTCGGTCGCAGGCATAAGCGGCCAGGGGAAAAGTGCTCTTCAAGGCGAACTTTTGAGGCGCGCCCTTGATGATCCAAGATTGGCCCACATAAGAACAGGCAAAGTCGATCTCTCGGATGCGGCGTCAATTACGCCTATCTTCTTGCTTATCCGAATCCGAAATGCCCTTGCCAAAACATCTGGCATGTCGTTCCCAGCATTCGAGTCCGCATTTCAGCTTTTTTGGGAAGAGGCTAGCCCTAATCAAGCGTTGCCCGCGATGGAATATCGTTGGCTTGACATTGCTGGGGAGCTCATTGGCGAGGGCGGCGGCGAGGCACTTCAATTTGGCGCAGAAGTTGCTCGACAGTTTCACGGACTCGTAGCGCCAGCGATTGGTCTTCTTACGGTCTTGCTTAAACGGTTAGGAGGATTTGGAATAAAAAAAGCCTACCGAAGCATTTTACAGAGCGCGATCCCGAGCCTCAGCCTGCTCTTTGATGAAAACAGACGGCTCCGACCTGTGCGCGAGATTGAAGACCTGTTGCCGCGTATGCTGGCCGATGACATTGGTCGGTGGCATAAGAACCACCCCGACGACCGAGTCGCAATAATTCTCGATGAATATGAACGCGTTCTGGAATTTGGTGGCGCGTCGGGTCATCTTCGAGATCGCGGCTTCGATAGTCTGGCGCGGACTTTGTGCGCTATTTGCCCCGCGACGCTTTTCATCGTCTTCGGGCGCGAGACACTCAAGTGGCATATCGCGGACCCATTGGAGTGGCGGCATCTTCCTCGTCGCGAATTGAACTTACGAGGGCTAAAGCAGGAGCACGCACACACCGCCTTGCATCTAGCAGGGGTTAACGACGATTTCCTGCGCGAGACCATGATTCACAATGCACTTGAGGATAAAATTGGAGATTCCGCAACCCAGACATACCCCATGATGCTAGCCCTCCAGGCAGAGCTGCACCGCCGATACATTGAACTCGGCAAAAATCCAGTCCCGGAACATTTTGCTCTGTCGCATCAAGCCTTTGAAGGAAGGCGGAACGAACTGATCGCCCGTCTGCTGCGGAGCTACAGCCCAGCTATTGAGGCAACGCTCAAGCGCCTATCGGTTGCGAGGCGCTTCAACAAAGAAGTCTTTCGACACATCGTTTTTACGTTCGGCACCGCGCTTCCGATCGACGAATGGAGCAACATAAAATTGCTATCCCTCATTTCGCCCTATTCGCCGAGTGAGGTATACCGGATATCACACGCGACGATCAGCGAAGGATTGCAACTCCTCCTGGGGCATGATGAGTGCGTCACCACGCACGCCGCGCTTGCAGATTATTATATCAGCCTGTGCAGAAACGTCCGGACACCGGGGTTAAGCAGCACCGAGCTCTGGAACACGCACGACGCTTTTTATCATCTCAGCAATTCCGATCCTGCCAAGGCGCTGGATTGGTGGGCGGAAGAAGGAGCAACCCACTATCGAGAGCATGGGGTCGGCCGAGCCATCGAGACCATTGATCTTTCCGCTTTCCACATCGCCGGCGAACATTTTGCGGGAAGCGAGCGATTTGTAAGAGCAGTTGAAGGTCTGGCCGACAATCTTCGCGCTCAACGCCGCTTTTCCGAGGCAGAGTTTTTGGCAAAGGGGCTCGCCAAAGACCTCTACGAGGCTGGGGCGCCGCCTGAGCAACTGGCGAAATGTCTCTTGGTGGTGTCCTACGACTTGCGCCAGCAAGGCATGTTCGACGAGGAATGCACTTATCTCAGTTCCGCATATTCGGTTCTCGCTGAACGTTCGCGACCACCCGATGATACATTCGTTGCAACGTGTATTGCACTGGGCAAGAATCGAGCTCGGGCTGGTGAGGACGAAGCTTCTCTACAGTTTCAGTTTGCGGCTTACTCCGCAGCGAAGGAGGCCCACGGTGCTTCGCACGAGATCACACTTCTATGTCTCGTCGAGATTGCCAAATTGATGATCTACCTACTCCGTTTTGGAACAGCCTATGAATTTTTCCTAATTGCGCTTTCAGAGATCAAGAACTCCAAAACTCCGATCGCTCCCGGCATACAGATCATGGCGTTGACCGGCGCAGCTGAATGCCTCCAGCAACGCTCTCACTATAGCGCCGCAGAATGGTATCTCCTGGCTGCCGGCGAACTTGCATTGAAACACGAGCCCGCCTTTCTAACTCGAGGCGACTCGACCGGATTTTTTTACATCCCGGAGCTACACCAGATTCAAGAGATGTTGGCAGAGAACTACGATCTTCGTGGCGACCATGTAGCCGCGCAGGACATATTGCGCCAGGTCCTTCATTCTTGGACAGTTTGCGAGGGACCAGACTCGCCAGAAGCAATAAATTGTACTGTCAAACTTGCTCGCACCCTGATTGAACTAGACCGCCTTGAGGAAGCTTTAGAACTTCTAACAAACGCAATCGATATGGTAGTTGATGATGATCGCGTGTCCTTGACAACTCGGGCTTCGTTGATCTGGCAACAGGCGATTTGCGCGAGCAGACTCGGCGTTTCAGACGGTGTGGACGGACAATTCCGGGCGTTAATTTCAAGTATGGAAGGAGCAAAGAAAGGCGTTGCGCTTTTTGACTATGCGGAGCACCTCTTGCGGCAGGGGCGACGTATCGAGGCACTTTCAACACTGCGTCGGTCGGTGCAGGATTTGCTCGCATCCTTTGGTTCAGGACACATTTGGACCGGAAGGGCATTGTATTGGGCGGCCATCGCCGCAATTCAAATGGGACGCAATTTCGAGGGTGCTCAGGCGGCAAGCTTAGCGCACCTAATCTTACGTAGATCCTTGGGAGAGGAACATCGTTGGGTACGTGATGTTGCTGCACTTACGAGCAGCGGGTCGGCGAAATACGGTAAGAGGCGTGTCGTATTGAAACCGGTCTTGAAATCACAAGTTTGGCGGCAAACGCAGTCCGCTCTCGCCAATGTCTCAAGTGGTCCTCGGTTTGGAATGTCTCGTGGACGATCAAATATAGGCCGAGTGGCTTCGCAGGTAGTGCGAGCAAAATCTCGCCCGTGACCGCGAACGGAGCGAATCCTACTCTTTGCGGTCTGCTTGAGAGCGCATTTGCCTATTTCGCTTGCGATTGCTGGTAACTGCTAGGGCGGCTTCCGTTGCTCCGATCCTTTCGGGATCAAAGGGCCACGCAGGCGGCCTAAAACGATGCGTAGTTCTACACGCGCGCGCATCGCCGTAAAAACCGAACGGGGGAACCCGCCCCTCGGGGCACCCCATTACGGCACGGGCAAACGCCTTTTGACCGCTTCGCTTTTCCGCGCGTGCGGACGAACCGCATCGAGGCCGCGATAAGCGTGGCCTCATAATCGAAAGGAAAAGACAATGAGCAACGAAACCGAAACCAGAGCCCTCCCCGCATATCGCATCTACAGCGTCATGCCGAACGGCGACAAGAAACCGATCTGGCAGGAGATCGGCGCTGCGTGGAAGAACAAGGACGGAAAGGGCTTCAACCTGCAATTCAAAGCTCTTCCGCTCGAGGGCGCGCAGGTCGTTCTTCGGGAGCCGAAGGCGAAGAAGGTCGCGGACAAATCCTCGCAGACGACCTTTGGCCGCTACGACGGGCTGAAGTCACAAGGCTGAGATCACGTGCCGACGCCGGGGCGGGCAACCGCTCCGGCTTTTTTTGTGCAGTGGGATAGCAATGGCCGCTAACTCTTTGAAAACTAGTGGTTCACGCGAAAGTATTTTCGGGCTTTTTTGTCGTTATAATGTCTCCCGCAACCCCCGGAGGCTTATGGATTGTGAAAGAAAAATACGGATCAAGGATTT
The DNA here is from genome assembly GCA_963715545.1 of uncultured Alphaproteobacteria bacterium. Lineage (GTDB taxonomy): Bacteria > Pseudomonadota > Alphaproteobacteria > Micropepsales > Micropepsaceae > Rhizomicrobium. The sequence goes on from OY970252.1 coordinate 73,945, forward strand.
GTTCGACGAACACGGCGACCCGAAGAAGTTGAAGGACCTGACGCCCGAAGAGCGGGTGTACTATGACAAAATCGTTTCGATGCTTCCCCGTTATGGCTGGGTTACGCGCGAAGATCAGACACGCGAGCGCGTTGAGCTGAAAGCGGTCTATACATTTGCATATGATGGCTATCACGTCGATTGGATCGAAGCTGACGATGATGACGGTAGTTATCATAGTGCCGATGAACCAGTCCGGCGAAAGCGTTGGCCTCGCGACCATCCGAGCTTCGATCATGATCGGTAAGGTTCAAGGGATATTCGCGCGTTCGCGGCAGGCTTTTATTTTTTCGAAGTCGGGCGCAAATATCCGGCCACCGTTTGAAAGTCCCGCCAGCCAGAGCATCGCCATTCCGGGCCGCAATCCCATCAGTTCCTGCGGAAAGTAGAGCGGACGCGACACCGGCTGATCACTTGAGCTTCTGTTTGTGCTCGTAGAAACCTTTTCGCCGAGTGCGATGCCGGAGCTCGTACTCATTCCCTGCGCAACTGCGGTCGTCGTTCCGGAGCGTTTCGACATCCACTCGGCAGTCGTAAGATCGTTCGGCGCAAATCCGAATACAGCGCCGGCATTGGCGATGAAGGTTTCCCACCGCTCCTTGTAAATATTCTTGAGCTGGCCGAGGTCCTGGAGGAAAGCCGCGATCTGTATGTTGTAGCCTCGGATCAGACCGAACGCGTCTTCAATCATAGGCAGGTGACCGAGGGCGGCGAGTTCATCGATCATGAGCGTTACGCGCCGGTCTCCCGGACGATTGCGGCGGTAGAGCGCGTTCAGCGCGCTGACGATGACGAGGCGGAGCCACGGCGAATGCGTCCGCAGGCGTTCCGCCGGAAGCACAAGATAGACTGTGGTGGGCTTTTCACGAAGCTGGCTGAAATCAAATCCGTTCCCGTTCAGGTCTTCGCGGACGAGTTTTGAAAGAAGCCAGTTCGTCTGCGTCGTTGCGGTGGAAACGACGCTGGATATTTCGCGGTTCGATTCGGTGAAACGGCTGGCAAGGCTGGCGATTTCGTAACTGCCATCGACCACCATCTCGAAGGCCGTTCGTTGCAATCCCTTTTCGGGCACTGCAACGCCGCTCTCGTTGGGTTTGCCCGGACGATTTCGCTCCGTAAGCATCTGGCGAACATTTTCGAGAGTTGCTTTCTCTTTCCGCTCGACCTTTTCCCACATGACCAGCGCGACGATCAGGCTTCGCGCCGAATCCGGCCAGTGGGGATCGTTACCGGTTGTCTGGATCAGGGCTTCGCCAATAGAAGCGGCATCATCAAAGAAATGATCCGAGCCGGGATCGAGTGAAGCCAGCGGATTGAAACCATTGCTTTTCAGGCCCCGCACGCGGAAGGGATTCAAAACCACAACGTCATGCCCCATCGCGCGCCGCGCATTCGCCGTAATTTCGGCTGCTTCGCCTTTGGGATCGATGACGATGACAGATTGTTCTTTGAGGCCCGTGAGCAGGTTCGGGAACAGGAGACGGCGCCCTTTGCCCGAGCCCGTCGGGCCAAACACGATCAGGTGCCGGTCGCCGTAGTAGCGAATTTCCTCTCCGGCTCTGTCCGCTCCGGCATCATGGTAGTGACCGAGATAAAGGCTTTCGCCTTTCGCCTCGCCGAGATGCTCGCTTATCTCGGAGAAGCTGGCATCGCGCGCGTCAGCCGGATTTGAGTCTGGATCGCTCAATCAAAACTCCTGATCTTCGAGTCTCGATTTTCCGATTGGGGCGGCGGCGTCGCGAAGCTCCATCTCCGTCGCGTTGCGCGCCTTGCCATACGGATCTTGCTGCTCGATATCCTCGCGCGTTACACGCGACGGTTCCGGATCGAGCACCATGGCTCCCGCAACGCGCTGGGAGCCGTTCTGATAAAGCCACTCCCAGACATCGACGGCAAAGCCCGCCGTGAAGAGAAGCACGACAAGAACGAACAGAATGGACGAGAGGCTGATTTCCGTCAGGATATTTTCGTTGAGAAGATCGCCCGAAACGTTTGCGACAAGCTGATCGAGGCCCCAGCCCCACGCGGCGCAAAGCCCCGCAGCAATGACACTCACGGCGATAAGAAAATGGATGCTGCTCTCACGCGCGCGGGCATACTGCATTTCGTCCTGAACGCGCTGGTCGAACGAAGCGGGCGAAATCAGCACGAGATGGCCGCCCGACCAGCTCACTTTCTGCCAATCATTTTCGGTGAAAGTCCACCAGCGGCCACCGACGTTGAGCTTTTTTCTGTCGGCATCGGAAGCTTGCACGAATTTCTGCGACAGCGCCGACGTGCGCGCTCGATGGGGCAGACGAGCCAGCACGAAGCTGATCCATAAGAGAAGCGCAAGAAGGGCAAACGGCGCGGCTGCGACGTAGCCCGACACCTTGCCGATGTTTTCCCCAAAATTGCCGATTGCTGATTGTCGTGACGCGCCTTCCATCTGCACCGGGGAACGCCGTCGGCCGGCTACTGCGCGCAACGATGTCTGAGCCGCATTCATTGGCAGGCCTGCGGCCTGATACGCAGCAAGCGGAATGAAGCCGTAAGTTGGCCCGTACCAAATCATCACGTAGCCGTTCGTCTGGGCTACTTCATTATCCGCTACGTAGACCGATCTGATCACACTGCCGGTATGGAGGACGGAAGGCCCGCGCTTGAGCACCCCGGCATCGTAATAGTCCTCGACTACTTCCATGGTCGGCAGCATCGAAGAGTGCATTTCGCCATACCCGCCTTCGACCGCGTAATAGGGAACCGGCCGGGTCAACCTTTGGGATTGGCCGATATGGATACGCATGGACTGCCCGGTCGCATCGGCTTTCGCCAACGCGACCTTTCGATCGTGCGCCGCCCACTGGGGAGCCCAGTTCACGTCAATCCAAGTGCTGACACGCCGGTTGACGATGCCTCCGGCTTCGAGGGCGAGCGCCGAGACGAGCAGGAAGACCAGCATGATGAAGCCACCCCGGATCGGACTTCGCCGCACCGCCCGCCAGCCGAGTGCGAGCGCCGGATGCCGCATCTCGAACGCACGTGCGAGATCGTTGTCCGCCTGCGCCGCGACGGCGGACCGGGTGCCCGTCTGCATCCTCGTTTTGTCGTCCACCCCGTCCCCTGCCAAATATGGGAAATAACCTACCAGACGCGTGAAAAATTCCAGCCGCAAACCGACATTCCGAAGCGGCGCAAGTATTGCGGATATGGTATATTTCCCACATTCCGCGCGATTGCCGGAATTGAAGGTAGCTGTCCGACCTTCCGCCTCATCCCTAGACAAGAAGCAGGGATGAGGCTTCGCAGGTAAGCGAAAATGGCATAGATTCAGAAATAAGAGGAAGGGCAAGCCATGCGCGGTAGTGCGCTGCGAGCTTCCGGCACAGCCGAAAACCCTTGCGCTCCGCGCGGCTTGGCAGGGGATAGCCATCCCCGTGCACCCCGGCCAAGAGGAGCCTTGCCCCTCGTTGGATCACCCGCGCCGGAGCGCTTCGCCTCCAGCACCTCAGACCGAAGGCTACGCCCCTTCGGCATCCGCGCTCAAGGAGCCTTGCTCCCCGAGGCCCCAGCGCGAAAGGGGCGGAGCCCCTTTCCTATCCCGAACTCAGGGCTCGCTCCATGCAACCCAAGAAGGAGAAGGAGGCCCGCGAAACTCACATCACCGTTCGTCTCTCGTTGGCGGAGCGGGCCGCAATTGACGCCGCTGCGGAGCGTGCCGGTCTGATGAACGGCAGCTATATCCGCAGCCGGTTGATCGATGGTCCGATCCCGCGCCAGGTGCGCCGCCCGCCGGTCGAGCGGCGGGAGCTTGCCCGGCTCCTCGGCGAACTTGGGAAGATAGCTGGCGAGCTCGGCAAGATCGGCAGCAACCTCAACCAGATCGCCCGCGCCGTGAATTCGGGCGTCGTCCCGGACACCTCCGTTCTTCATGAGGCGCTTCGGGACTACCAGAAGCCCCTCGCGGAGCTTCATGAAATGCGCGACGCGGTTCTCGCCGCACTCGGGCGCGAGCCATGATCATCAAGGGCGCATCACGTTCGGGGCCTCTGGGCCTCGCGGCCCATCTCGGTAATGCCGAGAAAAACGAGCGTGTCACCTTGCTGGAGACCCGCGGCACCGTCGCGCAGGATCTAAAAGGCGCGCTCGTTGAGATGGATGCTCTCGCTCTCGGCACGCGCTGCACCAAGCCGCTTTATCACGCGGCTCTCAGCCCGGCGATGCCGCACAGGCTAACGCCGGAGCAGCGCGAGGAAGCCATCGACGCGCTGGAAGAGAAGCTGGGTCTCACCGGACAGCCGCGCGTCGTCGTCATGCACGAGAAATACGGACGCGAGCATATCCATGTCGTCTGGTCCCGCATCGATCTCGACAAGATGGGCGCCGTTCCCGACAGCCACAATTATCGGAAGCACGAGGAAGTCGCGCGTGACCTCGAGCGGCGCTTCGGTCATGAGCGCGTCCAGGGCGCACATGTTGGGCGCGAAGGGGTTACGCGTCCGCCACGAACTCCGTCGCGAGCCGAACTGAGGCAGGAAGAGCGCACTGGTATCAAGGGCAAGGACGTGCGCGCCGAGATTACAGAGTTGTTTCGGTCGAGCGATAATGCGGACGCGTTCAAGGCCTCGCTCACGGACAAGGGCTATATTCTCGCCAAAGGCGACCGGCGCGACTTCGTCATTGTCGATCGTGCCGGCGGGATTCACAGCCTTGCTCGCAGGATCGAAGGCGTGAAAGCAGCGCAGTTGCGTGAATTCATGTCTGGCATCTCGCGCGATGACGCGAAATCGCTCGCTGAAAATCAGGCCGTCATCGACGAACGCCGTCGCCTCACGTCTGAAGCCATGGCTACGGCGACGAGGGAAAAGGGCTATTCAGGCGGCAGTGATTACGTCAGCCAGTCCACGGCAGCGCTCACAGATCATCAGAAACGCCAGGACGCGCTCGACAAGAAGATCGACAAGGAAATTTCGAATCGCATTGATCGGATGTTCGGAGAGCCCTCATCAGGTCGTGACAGCTCGGGCGACGGCTCTGAAACTCAAATTGATGCCGCACAGTCCGAATTCAAACGTCGATCAGAAAGGATTCAAAAGGAACTCCATCCCTTTGCTCCCTCCGAGCATGAGCTGCCAACCGCGCAGCGGGATTTTAGGCGCGAGGGAGAAAAGACAACGCTTGATCATCGAGGCGATGGCTTCCCTCAGGAATCTGATATGGTCGCCGACGCCTCGTTCGGCGACCAGACCTCACTTGCAAATTCTAATGATCGGGCGAAGGCGCGTTACCAGAAGATTCTAGAATTCCTCTACGGCAGCGCCAACCTCCAGGAATCCGAGCAGCGGAAGCAGGCGGAAGAAAAAGCGTTTCAGGAAGGCAAGGACCGGGAAGAGCGGGTGAAGCTCGAATTCATGTCCGACAAGCCGAAGGGCTTCGAAGATAGCCGGACGACAGACGCCGAGCGGGCGCACGCGCGCTATCTGCGAATAGAACGCCAGCTCAGGGATGAAAACTGGCAAGGCCACGAAGATCTGGAGCCCGACCGACAGCAGGGCGCTCCGGCTGGAGGCCACAGCCGGAGCCGATAAGGGCAGTATTCGGCCACAACGCCCTACTGATGCTCCAGAGCCTTCCCGGTATTCTGGCACGAGCCGCCCGCTGGGTTCTTCGGCTGGCATTCTGTTCGGCGAAGAAGTCGCTGACGCGCAGGTCTGCGCATCCGACCCGTCCTGTCGTGGCAGCGAGGTCGGCCAAACGACCGGAACCACGTTGACCTAGCGCCGCCGCCTCGGCTTTTTTGCTAGTTTGCCCAGGATTTCAACGCAGATTTTCGCTGGGTCAGCGCCAATCTCGTCGGCAATCCGACTGAGTTCAAGCAGGTCAATCCGTCTCTGGCCGCGCTCATAGGAGGAAACAAAGGATTGCGGCTTTCCCAGCCGCTGCGCCAGTTCCTGCTGCGTGATCCCCGCCGACTTGCGGTGCTCCGCCAGCGTCTCCCCGGCGAGTTTGTGCTCTTTCGGATTATTCCACATGCCGCGCCAAAAAATATTTGCGGCAGGACTGTTAAATCGGAAAATTCGATATCGAAAAATCCGATATTCCATGATATTCAGGCTGCGCGATTAGTTTGGAGGCCGATATGGTTGGCGGTTTTTTGGGGATTGCGCTCTGCTTCGCAGTGTTTCTTCCCGTGGCTCTCTATTGGGGCCTCGCAGATGCCGCGTTTTACCGGATTACCGGCCGATCAAACCGTCACGGAATAATCTTGGTCACCTTCGTCGCGCTCATGCTTGGCATAGCATTCGTATTCGCGGTTCAGTGCCCGGCTGTGCTAGCTGTTGCCAAAGACCCTCTGGCCGATCCATTCGGCGCTCCCTGGCAGTTTTGGCCTTTTGCAATTGCGCTGCTCGACATCGCCATCGTCGCCGTTATTGCGATGTTTGTGTTTATGGGGTCGGTTATGTCCGCAGTTTTCCGAAAGACGGCGTGACAGACGGTCACCGAGGCCCAGTCAGAAGTTTAACCGCGCCTGAGGATACACGCCCCTAGTCGGCGTACCCCAACCACTCTCGGGCCGGGTTTGGACGTTCAAATCTCAATTTTAAGCGCGTGAGCAAAGGCAGAGGCGCCGGATTGGGACCAGGTGGGCGACTAAATGAACCCCGTTTCGTGACTTCGAAATCGCTTACGCTAAAGACGGTCCGCGGCTTGACTTCGAATGGGGCAGGAAACTTCCGTGGCTTCCTACGATACCAATCTTCCGGACATGCTGACCAATCGACAACGCGTGCCTCAAAGGAGATACCGGGTCGAAGCACGAAATCGCCGGTCCAAGGCAATGCAAATTCAGTTCGGTATGCGCGCACCATGATCTCGTTGCGAAAGTTGCGCTCTTTGAAGAAGAGTTCGACAGGATACACCGAGTAGCGACTGGGATCGTTTGGAACAATCAATTCGGATTGCGGAACACCTGCGATCGTGCCGCGCACGAGCTGGTATTGCTCTAGAATCTGACGACTTGACATAGCTCCCGAACCTCTCGGTCGGAGCTTATCCAAAAAACTTGAAAGTAATTAGAGTATTGTTCCGTAGACTGATTAGTTCCTCAAGAATCAATTAGTTAGCCCCATCAGGCCTTCTTATTTCTTTCCCATGTGGACTAGCACAGACAGACGTTCAGAAAATTGTGAGGCCACGCCGGGGTTAGAGTTTATCCCTTATGCTGGCGAACAAACTCTGCACCTCGTCCCATTCGGGATACTTGGCGTAACAGAGGACGCGGCATTGCGCTTCATATTCTTTGCCGAGAGCCCCGCTTAGGTCCGTTCCGGGAAACAGGGCATCGCTGTTTGCGAAACTTAGGGCTTGCGGTGGGCGGTAGTTCTTCGCGAAATACTCTTTGCTGATCCTGTCGTAATCCGCCCTGATCTCGGCATACTCGGCCGAATCCAGCATCGCCTGGACTTCCTTGGTCGCGGCAAGGCGCGCCAGATCGTAGTAGTGCCTCGCGTAGCTTCCGATGGGCCGGTTATCTCGCTTGAGAAGTTCGACCTTGTCATGAATCGCAAACATCTTTTCGACAAAGGTCCGCCGGAAGTGGAGAAGCGGCATTGTGAAGCTCGCTTCGTCTTGTGCGCCAAGGCTCTGTTCGGTATCAGTAAGAAATTCGGCGAGATATGAACGGAGTTCCCGCGTCTCAACGGGATGGTTGCCGCTGGCCGTGCCGATTTCGAGCAAAACCTTGTTCGCAATTCCGCCGGCAGCGTCGAAGCGCTGCTTATAAGAGAACCTGTCATTGCGGCCAAAGCCGCCAATCGTTTGCCCTTCGCCGGGTACGAGGGTGAGGCCGGGATGTTTGGCGACAACATCGCGGATGCGCTTTAGTTCGCGATCGATCGCGCGGCTGCTGTGTTCGCCCGGATTAAGAAAGATGTCCACATCTTCCGAGAAGCGCTCGATCAGGTTCCAGCCTTTGGAAAGGCTTGTCCCGCCCTTGAAGATGACCTTGCCCTCGGCAGCCGAGGCAACGAGACGCAGGGCTTCCGTGACGTAGTAGTCCTTCTCGATGATCGCGGCCCTGAGACCCCGCGCGCGGAAGTGCTCTTCGGCGCGGAGAATTGCCTGCTCGAATTCCTCGTGCTCGAAAAGCTTCACGCTAGCGCGCTCCCTTCGCCTGCCAGTCCTTGGCATTCGGCATCGCGGCGAACACGCCGAAGTCGAATTTCGACAGCGGGTTGAGGGTGGCGCGCAGTTCGGCAAGTTTTTTCCGGTCCGCACCAATTCTCTCGCCGAACGCGCCCAAAATTGCGCGCGCGCGCGGTGGCTCGCTTGCAGCCACGCCGAGGAGTCGCGCGTAGGTTTTTGTCTTCGAAAGCAGATCGCTCAAGCGGCGGATGGTTTCCTCGGGTGCCAATTCGCTCGTGCGCCCGCCGCGACGGATGAAGTCGAGAATTGCCGCTTCCGTTTCACTGAGACCAGCCCAGGCTTCCGGTCTGCGGGTATGAATCACCAGCTCGGGGCCGATCAGCTTTCGCGGCAGGCTCGCATATGAAGTCGAAGCTTCGCCGCGCGCTGATGCTTGCGTCGTGAAGCCCAGCAGATTTGCAGCCGAAATGCCCGCCGGAAACATCGCTTTCCTTTGTGCCGAAATGGCTCTGAGCGCGATAGGGTTGGGTAAGGTCTTGCCAAAGCTGCTTTCGCCCGCTCGGTAGTATGTACCTTTGCTGAGACGCCGGATAAGTCCTGTCCGCGATAGGCGCGACAGCGCTTGTGCAACGGCTGCGGAAGGCAAGCCGGAGAAATCCTCCAAACGCCAGAGGCGTTCGCCGCCGTTTTCAATGCGCGCGCGCACGTTTTTCATCGTGGTCGTGTGCGGCTCAGAGAGCTTATGAGGTGGACGGTACATGGTAGGCGTAACCTACGCTCGACCGGTCATTTTGTCAAGTTTTTTAGCAGTAAAACTTGACAAAATGACTATAGATCAACAGCTTGGCGGCAAACCATACTTACCGTCACCCATACTACCCGTTGCCTCGTCAGCGCAAAATCAAGACTAAAGTACAAGGCAGGAAATATCCAAGAAATCTCAACTTCCAGCAATCGCCCAAATCTCTAATCGACTGCGCTCCTCATCGAGCCCCCGTCTGACAATTAGTGATTCTCTAGATAACGTTGAGATATGGAATCGGTACGCCCATCACGAGACGGACATGAATATCACGAGGCGTGGCTGACACGGCGCTCGCTCGGACTGCTTTTCCCAAAATCAAATCTCATCGCCATTGCAGTCGAAGGACTATCTCCCGAAGACGAATTGGATGCTCCAAACTCGACGATCGAGGTCGCTGACGCTACTTTCTATTTTGGGACAAATGCATCGTTTGATGATGCGTCACGTATCGAAATATCGCAATTCAAATATTCCGCTCTACACAGTGACGACGAGTTTCGTGCAACCGACGCAGCAAAAACGTTACGGAAATTCGCGGCCTCCGAGCTCAACTATTTGAGCAAACATGAAGCCTCTGTAGTACAGGTCAAGATCCGCTATTCGATAGTAACGAACCGACCTATCTCAGCCGGGTTGCAGCAAGCTGTATCAGCCATCGCCCTGGGACAAACGCCATCCGATGCAGATACCAAAAACCAATTCGACCAATTCAAATCAGCCATCGCTGTTCTGAGCGACACCCAAGCGCAAGCCTTTGCGTCCAGACTGATCCTGGACGGGGGCGCCGGCTCACTAACGTCCGTCAAAGGGTCAAGCTCAAGAATTATCGCAGACTGGTCGCCGTCGTCCGACCTCCAAGTCAAAGCCCGTCTAGGCGAACTTCGTGATCTTGTGCGCAATAAGGCCGGTACTTCTGGCGACCAAAAAAACCTGATATTCAAGGAAAATGTGCTCGCTGCGCTTGGCATAGGTGAGGAAGAAGACCTTCTGCCTACGCTAGAAGCCTTCCCCACTGTCGGATCAGTGGTCCCACGGCTTCAACAGTCAGATTTCATCAACAATCTTGCTTCCGCGGCATGCTGGGTGGTCGAAGCGGATGGAGGCGTCGGGAAAACCGTATTTCTCCAAAGCGTAGCCTCCATACTTCAATCTACCGATGAGGTAGTGCTCTTTGATTGTTTCGGCGGTGGCGCATATCGTTCGCCAACAGACGCGCGGTATCGGCCAGAACGCGGACTCCTCCATATCGTCAACGAACTCGCCTGCCGTGGCCTGTGTGATCCGCTGTTGCCTGGGGCAACGGACCATGCCGAAGTCGTTCGCCGTGCGGGCAAGCGATTTCAGCAAACAATTGCCGCTCTCCGCCACACCAACCCGCAATCACGGCTAATTCTCATCATCGACGCAGCAGATAATGCAGCGGTCGAAGCGGACAAGCTCCGGCAGCCGTCGTTCCCACGCGATCTCCTCGAAGCGACATCTTATGACCAAATCGACGGCCTAGTGATTATTGCTTCCTCGCGACCAGAGCGCCGCAACCAAGCAGTCGGCAAAGCAATATGCGCCACATTCAAGTTGGGTCCATTTTCGATAGATGAAGCGCGCGCCTTCATTATCGCGCGCCGCAAAGATGCGACAGACGACCAAGTATCATCGATTTTTCGAAGGTCAGATGGCATTCCCCGCGTCATCTTGAACCTCATCGACCCGTCAAGGTCATTGTCGGGAGATGATGATCAAGTCGTCAGCCTGCCCGGGCTGATCCAAGACCGATTGGATTCCGCAATTCGTGAAGCTACTGAAAAGGGCGCGCCCCCACTGGCCCTAGATACATTTCTCTGCGCGCTATCCTCTTTGCCTCCACCCGTCCCATTGGCAGAACTGGCCGATGGATTTGGTATTTCCGAAAGTGAAATCCAAGGATTCGCGGCCGACCTTTCTCCCCTCCTCGAAAGGACAAAGCACGGCGTCGTGTTTCGAGACGAACCGACAGACAACCTCGTACGCGAACGCTACGGCGATAAAAAGAGCCTGCTAGCGAAGGTGGCCAAACGACTCTTGAGCCTCCAGGCGACATCCGTTTATGCGGCCAGAGCCCTACCCGATCTTCTCTACTCAATGGGCAAAACGAAGGAGCTTCACGCCCTTGCCTTCGACAGCCGGTTTCCGCAAGCGCTCGATAGCGACGTGGCTAGGCGAGGCATTCGTCTTAGTAGACTGCAAACCGCATTGCGAGCGGCCGCTGAAAACAATGACCGCGACAAGATCGTCGATTTGCTCGTGGAGCTAGCAACAATCGCCGTAGTTCACGAGCGCGGCGAGGAGTTTCTCACTAAAAATCCGGATTTGGTCATTGCGCTTGGAGACCCTGAAGCCCAGCGCAAACTCTTCGAATCCCGCAGTGGGTGGTTCGGCGCGCGACCGGCAAGGCTTGCGATAGCGTACACGACAGATGAAGACCTCGGCGAAGCTTACAGATTTGCCGAGCGCTCCAATAATTGGCTCAATTGGTTCCTCGACCGTGATGACGATAATCCGCGCCACGCTAATCCTGAGATCAACGAGTTCACAGCGCTGCCATTCTATCTCTTTGCGAAGGGGCGGATGGCAGACGCCAGAAGAAATATTGCGCGTTGGCGCAATTTTCACGGCTATAAGGTTAGTGTGCGATTGTTCGATCTCTGCCGCACATCGCATAGCCTCGGAAAACTTGTCGAATTCGATAAGCTCGTATCTCAGCTTGTCCTGGCTGACGATGCCCCGATTGGACTTGTCGCTGGCGCGTTATCCGTTTCCAGCCAACTCGGAAGCAATATCATTAATGAAATTATTCGGAGACTTGCAGCGAGAGTCCAGGAAAGAACGAGTGACAGCGGATACGACGATGACAATGATAGCTTTCGGCAAGCTCATGCATCGCTCAAGCCTGCGCTCATCCGCGCAGCACTTCGCGCCCTCAGTGCCGGCCTTGTTGATGACGCCGGTAAAATCTTCGAATTCGTTAGACCTCCTCGTTACAACGCTTGGGCGCTTCGCGATCATTGGGATACTGAACAGCTTGTTCCTAACGTGTTGGCGCTCGCAATCAATTCGGTTCTAACGGGCAATGAGGCCACGCTTTTCGATTGCTTACCGTCTCAATATTTCCATTACGTGAAAGAAGTTCCCACGCCACTTACTGATGATGAGCGAGAAAAGGCCCTTCTCTCGGAGATCTCGCGAAAAAAACCGAACGAACCCGGCGAAAAGCAGCCAAAAGAGCCGTTGGACGAGAATGAGAAGTATCGCGTCCGAGACGTTCTCTCTAGCCGGTTGCGTCCGCTACTGCAGCTCGTTCGAACCGTTACTGCACTCTTGAAGGACCCATCGCCGCAAAGCCGAAAACACTACTTCGAAAGTTGGCGCGCAGCCGCTCTCCGCTCTCGTAGCGATGGCTTCGATCACGGCGGAGCATCGCGATTTTCCGATAGGATTTACAGCCAGTGTGCACTGCAAGTGTTTTCGGCAATTGGATTTACGGCGGATACAGCTAGCGATGTTGTGGACGCCCTCAAAGACGGTGGGTACCTTTCGACCTGGATTGCAACACGGTTTATTGAGGAATTTTCGGTTCTCTCCGACTGCGCTGAAGCAGCGGGGACTCTTGCCGCCCTTACAGTCGTGTCAATTGAAGGTGAGAGCGACACTCAGCTTCGAGCGAGCCTCTTTGCCGATCTTGCCCGCGCCATCCTCCCCGCGAATTTGAACGAAGCGACAGCGTTGTTCAAACGGGGTTTGTCGGAACTTAGCGCAATCGGCTCTGGCGACTATTTCTTCGTTAGTCAATTGCTGATGCTCACCGCGACACTGAAGAAGCCGCTAAGACCGGAACATGCTCATCGCCTTGCCAAGATATGTGAACTCAACATTCCTGACGAATCGGGCAAGTTTGGCTGGCCCTTGGCGAGCAATGCATTTTCAAAAGCTTGGGGCATCGGCTATCTAGCGCAAATCTGCCGTTGGCACGACCGAGAAAAGGTCGACCTCGAATGGACACTATCGCCAACGCTACAGTTTTTGATGAAGGAGAAGCTGCTTGCGCCTGCGGATGCGGTTACTCTCATCGAATTGACCAATCCGCGTGAATCGTGGGACTGGCGTTGGCCTCAATTTCTCGAGGCCCTAATAGCGGCAAAGCCTGTCCACCTGAAAAAGACACTCGATGAGTTCTTCGCTCGTTATGAGTTCGAAAACCCCATGCGGCCCGATCAGAATGTCATCAAGGGTTTTAAAGAGGTTCTTGCAAAGAATCCAGAAGCGGGGAGAGCTGCAAGACTGCAGATGCAGCGCTTCGAGGATCGCTATAACGACATTATTGAATCACCGCGTGAGAAAGGCGACCGCGAAAGATTTCTGGCAGAGCCTAGAGACGAAGCCGCCGAACAAGCGGAGGAGAATTCACAGATCGATCTTGCGGTTGATGCAACCGATCCTACCGACAAAGATAGCTTTGATGCTCTCGTCGAAAAGCTGGAACAAATCCGCGGACACCGCAACATTAAAGCCCTTGCGCTCACTGCACTCCGGAAAAAAGTTGGCTACAAGCAAAGGTACGACCATCTTGCGGCCATTGCCGCCTCGAATAACCTCGAGCTGTTCTCCAAGATAGCCGTTTTGAAAGAAATCAAGGCCGAATGGAAAGCGTCTCTACCCAATATAGGTCAGTGGTTTGACACGGCAGGAGCTCAACTTGCCCGCATGCACGCTTCGGACATTATGTCTCGCGAATGGGGTCTGGGGTCAGAGTTGAAGGAGCTGGCGGAGCTGACTGAACAGTCGACGATCGATCTCGCCGTAAGCTTGTTGGCGACTCCAACGCCTTATGCGGAGATCTTTGATGCGACCTGCCTCATGAGTTTGGCGAGTTCTTATCTCCCCGAAAGTTAAGCCTCAAACAACCGCCAACGCGTTAGCGAGGCTTCTCGATAGCGAGTCCGCCCGGCTTGCTGACAAAGTTGGGGATGGCAAATGGAGCAACGCGTTTCAGCCGCCTGATGACGTCAATAAAGTGATCGCTTCGCTCATTCGCTTTTGTCTAGGATCACCCACTGCATCCCTGCGTTGGCAGGCGGCACATGTTGTTGTTGCTATGGCGCGGCGCAAGCGCTGGAAGGTAATTGATCATCTGTTTTCTGATCTGTTGATGGATTCCGTGAGCGCGTTCAATGACTCGACCTTGCCATTCTTTTCTTGGCATGCAGATTTATGGTTCTTATTGGCCATTTGGCGGGTTGCTGTCGATCATCCGAAGCAAATTACCACCTATACAAGGCGTCTTAGCAAAATTGCCGGCGATCAGTCATTTCCTCACGCCGGTATGCGCGAGATTGCGAGCCAGATAATTATCCTCTGCCATTCCAAGAACAAAGCGTCTTCGAACAAGGCGCTTGTGAGAAAAGCGCGCAGCTATCGCAGCCCCAAATGTGGAAAAATCGCGGAGGGCGAGCACACCGAAATTAACGCCTATCAAACACGACCGAAAGACCGACCAGAGATACAGCCGTCATTTCACTTCGAATACGATTTCGACAAGCACGAGATTACAGCACTAGCTCGGCTATTCGGCGTTCCCAAGTGGGACGTTGAAGACAGGAGTGTTCGGTGGATTCGAAAGCGGGACACAACCATAAAGTCCATGTATGACTTTGGGCAAAGGTCTAAGCCCTCATTTTCGACCGATTATAGCCGAGGCACACGGGACAGATTCCACTCATACGGCACGTACTTGGCTTGGCATGCTCTTGCGCTGGTTGGAGGCGAACTATCGCTTCAGCGTCCAGTCGTCCAGAACAAATACTATTCCATGGACACCTGGGAAGATTGGATCAGACAGTTCCTACCAACTCGCCATGACGGGTACTGGATTGCCGACGGGACCGACCGCTATCCGGCCGTCGCATTGCACGAGCTGCTCCTAACAAAAGACAAGGAGCGGTTTCCAATTGAAGACAAGGAGGTTATGGCCAGATTGGCGGGCTTTGATCTCACTGGTTCGATTCAGTCCAAACTGACGATCGAGGCCAATTGGGATTCTCCCGATGATGTCTCGGTCACCATCTCATCTGTCTTGTGCCCCAATGGCGGCGCTCTTGATACAGCGCTGGCTGTCGCTACCGCCGAGCGCAACGATTTGTGGTTGCCTACGCTGCGCGCATACGAAGACGATGAGGGAGAGGATTTTGAGGCTGGAAAATACTCTCCCATGGAAGCGTGGATCGTGGAGCCGGATGTTAGTGTTTACCTCGACGAATATGATCCCGCTGGCGCCAGGACTGCTCTCACACGAGCTCGAATTTCGAAAGCTATCTCAAATCGACTTAGGATTAAGGCTGATTCCTTATGGTCGCGTCAGTGGAAGTTTTCAGACGGAAAATTGGCCGCCACTTCTCTCGCCTGGGGTTTACGAAGCGGTGTTGGCGAAGGAGAAATAGTTGATGCCGGAACCGCCTTGATATGTGAGCGTCGTTTTCTTCGTACGCTTTTGAAGGGCTTGAAGAGATCGCTCATTCTCGTTGTGAGATTACAGCACTATCGTAAGACGGATCGTTATAGCGATGAACTACTTTCTGGTGATCCGTTCCGCTATTCTCACCTTGTGTGCTTGATCGATGAAAATCTTCGGCACACAATTGTCGATCCCAACGCCGCTCAAATCGCCGCTATTGCGGCTCTACCTAAAGAGACGCGCTACAAATTTGAGGCGCGCTTGTCGGCAATACGAACGCTTGGTGGTGCTCCTAGCCTTTGACCGCGTCGTGGATTGGGCGAATGTCATCGGCCGCTTTTCTCAGAGTGCCAGCAAGGGCATCTAAGGCCGCGTCGAGGCGACCGATAGATGGCTTCCATTGCTCGGCATTCATAGCCATCATTCGTTGAGAAACATCCACGACTAGGGAATTATATTGGCCCAGGAGATTGACGAGCTGCAGCGCTGTTGGTCCCGCTGGTTCACCAAGAAGATATAGGTTATCGATGTTCCGCTCGATCATGGCGGGCATTGTGATATGAGCATTCGAAACATTCGCTGCGACGCTCTGGCCGACTGCACTGTCAATCTTTCGGAGGTCGTTCAGGTACGATTGCATCCAATTGACAACGCTTTCTAGGTTCAGAACTTCGGGATAGATCGCGACTGCAATCGCCCGAGCCCGCAGTTTATCTTTTCGTCGTTCGACCGCACCGGTTCTGAGCACAGCCCAGACGCTAATTATCAAAGCGATTGCCGCCGCAAACGCCTGTAGCCATGCTGCAAGCGCTTCGTTTGATAACCACTGTTCCGTATGAGGCGGCATGGGTGCTTCCAGCAATACAAATTCATAGGACGAGAATTCGAGTCTGACAATCGACGTTTCTCTCAAAACTTCTCTAGGCGACGGCTTTCACATAGCTAGGTGTAATCTTCCTGGTGTGCAGCGGCCCGGGGCGTCGAACGATTTGAATATCGATGCTCTACATGGTGTCGGATGCCATGAACACTTAGACCGTTTCGAGAACCGGAATTACAATTTGGTGCGAGCGTTGAATCGATTGTCCCAGAGGGAAGAGCTGCCTGTCGGAACGTGGCATTCCATCATGGGACGCAGTGTGACGAAGCCGCCAGCCCTGCGACTTGTGGGCAGCGAGTTGGTCTTTGTCGGGGTGCTTGTAGCAGTTCGGATTGCCATAAGATGCCACAGCAATAGAAACGTTGCCCGAAGCCGGTTTCGGCGGCTGAGAACCCTTTCCGCCGTGATGCGGCATCATCAACGCGGTTACCTTGTTCTTCATGTCACCCGGTATCCACGGATAATCGGCATCGCCTGTCAGGAGGACGGTTTCTCCGTTTCGCTCGAAGCGAAAAACGTAGCCAGTCGCGTTCCGATCCCTTGGCTGTGTGCCGAGACAACGCTTCAACAGCAACCCGTTCGCTGTTGCGTCGCCACTGATAAAATGCAGCCGCGAACCAAGCGCTTTCTGAAACCTCGCCGTATACGGCCCGACATTTTGGTCCGGCGCGTACCAATCGAGTGTCATGAGTGACGGATTGTTGATCGCAAGCGCGAAATGATCGAAATCCCAATGTGACAGCAGGACGAACCCTTTGTCAGGGTAATTCCGCGTGAAATTCTTCGGAAACGAACGGCGGTTGAATGATAGAGGTTTGCCTACATCGAAATAGCCAAAGTCTCGGCTACCATCGCTGAACGCAACGCACGCCGCCTGTCCGACATCGAGGGCCGTGATCGTCAGGTTTTTTCGTTTGGTGAAGTCCAGTTTCCCCACGAGTTCTTGTGCTTCGATGCGCTTCGCATTGGGCACCGTACAAAGCGCCCTAAGTTTCTGCACTGGCCCTAAGCCGGGGTCACCATCAAGGCGCTCAATGGTGGGCGCGTTGAGCACGCGCTCAGGTACGAAATCGCCATCGGCCGGTGAAATCCAAGCACGCGGGTTCCCTGCTTTCTTTGCAATAGTAACTTCAAGCCAGTCGCCCTCATTCGGTACGCCTACGTCCATCGAATCCAAGCGTCCGCGCGTCGTTTGGATGCGAACGAGCGCGAGACCTTGATCAGTTTCGAGCGACGCGGGAGCGACATCGAACACATTTGAATCTATGGCGTCTAATTGAATGGAAAGCCGGGCGCGGGCGTTGTCAGGATCGGGATCGAAGACAGTGTCCACAAACCCGTAATACCGCCGAGGCGGGTCTGCATCACCTGTCAATCTGCGCCTGATTGCCATCCCACGTAGATAGTCTCTTGGGTTTATTCGTCAATGCCGCTTGGGCGCGCCCCTTCGGGTCGGGCTCTACTCGCTGCGCTCCCCGAACCCGCAAGCGGTTTCGGCCTCCGGTAACGATCCCATCGCGCGAAGGCTTGCGGAGGACAGCGGCGATCGCACTCGGTCCCGCGCGTTCCGCGCTCCTGCGGGTGCGCCGCTTCGCGCGCCGCTTTGGCGGCGTCGCCGCTGACCGACGGCACTTCTCCGTCCGCGCCGCTGCGCGGACTGCGAAGAGACTAACTCACGGCGGGCGCGACTGAGGCCGCAGACCGCCGCTCGTTTCCGCAAAGCCTTCTCTAAGGGGTTGCCACCCCTCGCGCGCGGAAGGGTTCACAAGCCTCGCAACGGCTTCCCCGTCCGCTGGCGGACGGGAGATTCCCCTCCGTTGCTCGCCCTTCCGCTTGCTACCCCGGCAGAATGTTTTTTGCTTTTGTTGAAACGTGCTTAGGGCTCCGCCCTCGGCGCGCTTCGGAGTGCCTTCCGCCCAGCTTCGGTCGCTTCGCTCCCTGCCAGCCGGTTCCCCGCGAAAGCACCCGCTCCGCTTGCACACCCGCTACTCGCCGCGAGGCAGGGGTTCATGCGCGCGCTGTGCTGAACCCCATGCCAAAGGAGAGTGCCATGCAGTTGATAGCGAATGAATTGATACCGATGGAGTTGCGCTACTACATGCTTCGCAACGGTTGGAAGAATGCCGAACACGTCGTCAAGGATGAGGAGCCGGAAGATTTCCGGCCGGTCATCAAACTTTTTTGCCCGTGGAGTGGCGCGACGTGGTTGCTCACCGAGCTTCATCCCGGAGACCCCGACGTTGCTTTCGGACTTTGCGATCTCGGTCAAGGCTTCCCGGAGCTAGGTTCCGTTTCGATCATGGAGCTTAAGTGCGTCAAGGGACCGGGCGACCTCACCATCGAGCGCGACTTGCATTTCCGGGCGGAGAAAACTCTTGAAGCCTACGCCGATGAAGCGCGCCGTCTCGGGCGTATCGAGGCGTGATGCGTCATGACCGTGCCGCGCTTTATCGTGATCGACGGCAAACGCCATGTGTGGCGTGACATTCTAAAGCTGCGGAAAGAACAAGTGCAGGCTGCGGCGAACGCGAAGCAGCCTGCATTGTTTGAGCTTCTTGACGACAGCAGGCCGCGCGCCGAGCGCACGGCAGCAGGCAGATATAATGAGCCTTCACTGTTTAAGGTCCTCGAATGAAATGGCCGGTTTGGGCGGGCCTGGGTCGCGTCCCCGGGTTGCTTGAAAAGCCCCAATTTCATGCGTTTTGCTCGCTAGACAGACCCGCCAAGCTTAAGCTATTGAAATCGCGAGAGATTATTTGCTCGCCGAAAGCGAGCGCCCGGAGTAGTGTCCGGGCAAGTGCAGAACACAGTTTTGGGCCGAAACTTACACAAAATCTTACACAAAGATGATTCGGTCGAAACAGTCGAAGCGCAGACATATCAGTAAGTACTTGATTTTGTGAAGAAAATTCAGATCGCGGGGTGGAGCAGCCCGGTAGCTCGTCAGGCTCATAACCTGAAGGTCCTAGGTTCAAATCCTAGCCCCGCAACCAAATGTAAGAGCGCATTGCGTCTCTTGCCGAAACGGGCCGCACCGACAGGGGCGGCCCGTTTTGCATTTGGGGTTGCGCCGCGGGATAGGGCGCAACACGGCCGCCCCGCACAATCGAAGGCATAGGTTTTGTTTTGTTCTCCAAAATCGCCGCGCAGTGGAACTGAAGCGCGTATTGGACGTTCACCGGGTGGGCAGTGGAGATTTCGTTCCGGGGGTGACGACGCTCAGAAATTCAAAGGGAGATATCGCATGCGCGATCTCGGTAAAATCGGCTTTGGCATTCTTGTGTCTCTTATCGTGGCGACCGGCTCCGCGTCGGCAGCCTGCAGCAACAGCAATCTGAACGGCCCCTTTGGATTCTCGTTGCGGGCGGTCAGCAGTCCCGTCATCAATGTCGGAACATTCACCGCCGACGGAGCCGGGAACATCAGCTCCGGACAACTCACACAAAGCATCAATGGCGTCATTTCCTCGGTCACATTCTCGGGAACTTACGCCGTCAAGAACGATTGCACCGGCACAATCACAACGACGGATTCGGTCTCAAATGCGCGCGATTTCTTCGTCGTGTTGTCCGGCCCCAACAAGAATGCGGTGACGCTGCTCGAGAATGACCCGGGGCTGACCGCGTCCGGCGTGGCGCGTGCGCAAGGCGTCGGCGTATGCAGCCTGACCGGCGGCAAGACCCAGGCGTTCTCGGCGCGTCTGGACGGGCTCGTGGGCTCGGCGCCGGAAACAATTGTCGGCAAATTCGCCACCAACGGGAGCGGCGCCGTTGCGGTGGGAACCGCCGTGTTGGACCTGGGCGGCACGTATCACAAGCCCAGCCCCGTCACGGGAACCTATACGTCCAATTCCAATTGCTCGGGAACGATGCAGATAACTTTCGGCGGCACGACCTACAACTTCAACTACACCGCCGTCGACGCAGTCAGACAGCTTATCCTGATCGAAACCGACTCCAACACGACGACCGGGGGCACTCTTTCGGTCGAGTAGGCGTTTCGTCAGTTCGCGAACAGCGCGTTCTACAAGCAGGCCGTCCGGAAACGGGCGGCCTGTTTTTTCTCGTTTGGCGCGTGTCGGCTGCGCGGAAATCGCGCGCTCCACCGCAAGATCGTTGCGAGTGATCGGGACGGATCATCGGCGCTTCGTCGGCTGCGCCGATGCAGCCTAGGCCGGTTTGAGATAGGCGGCGAAGACATATCCGCTGGCTGTGCCGTTGCCCGTCGTATCGACCTGCGCCCAATCGCCGTCCCGCTGCAGCACGGTCACCGGCGCGCCCGCGGGCAAGACGCTCAGGCCATCGTAGTTGACGCCCGGGCCGCCGCGCAGCCGCAATCCGCTCGCCGCGTTGACGACAAAGCGCGCCGCCGGCGGAAGCGTCAGTCCGAAATGGTCGGGCGCCAGCGAGAACGCGCCGAAATCCGGCTCCGCCGGATTGGTGTCGTCGGGATCGCAGCCGATGCCGAGCACGGTCGCAGGCATCTGCTGGCTCAAATGCCACTGCTTCTTGTTGAGGAAATCCTGGTATCCCGCGAATCCCTTGGACTGCGCGAGCCACGCGCATTGGGCGAGGTTCGCGCCGCGCACCGCGCTGCAAGTCAGACCGGAGCCATACACGCCCACGCGATAGGGCGCAGCGCCGCCGGCAGTGATGGCGTTGTTCACGCCCTGAAAGAACGGCAGGATATTGTTGGTGACGACATCCTGCGACGGATCGAAATCCGCCGAAAAATAAATCACCGAACCCGCAGGCTGCATGATCGCCGTCTGCGCGTAGTTGAGGGCGTTCTGCCCCGCCGTCTGACCTTGAGCCAGCGAAAAATCCGCCGGCTGGTTCTGACGATCCTGATAGACGGCGCCGATCATGAGGCCAGCCTGCGAAAGCGCTTGCGCTTCGGCCGCGCCCATCCGCTTCCAGGCGTTTACGCTGTAGTAGCGGATGATCGTCGTGTATCCGGCGCCGCGCAGAGCGGCGGCCTTTGACGTGCAGTCTTGCGTGGTGTCGAGAACCGTAGCCACGGCGATGTTCCCTCCGCAGATGCGCGTCAGCCGACGGGATTGCCGGAACCGTTCGCGCCGCCTGTCGTGCCGCTGTTGTCCGCCGCCGTGCGCGGCACCGCCTTGTAGGCGAGATAACCGCCATGGCTGACCGCGAGCAGGGTCACCAGCGCGCCCGGAAAATCGGGCATCGCCGTCCAACCGACGCCGCAATGGGCTTTGACGGCGTCCGCCGCGTTGTCGGCCCCGCATAGAAGGCTTTTCTGATTGACGAGCGTATCGACAAGGCTTTGCGGCATCGCCCACAACAGGCCGTTCGTTCCCGAGGATGAAAACAAATCCCACAGCATGGCGAAATAGACGCCCATCAGCAGCGCGGTGATCAGCAATTGCTGAACCTTGCTGATGTCGACGGTGCCTTTCGTGGCGACGTCATCGCCCTCGACGATATCGCCCCAATGCGGCGCCTGGCTCAGATCGCGAACGACGACCTGTCCATTCGCCACGACATTCGTCTCGGCCATGCGCGTGCGCGCGGTTTGCAATTGTCCCTGCGTCGACGGCGTCGTCGTCTTGAGCGACAGCAGAGACGGCGCGGCGGCGCCCGTAAAAAAGGAAATGCCCATCACCAGGAACAGATTGGACGGGATATAGACGTTCAGTCCGCCGGCGCCGTTTGTTCCGGGATGCCAAAGTCGCGCTGCTGCGACCGCGATGAGGGCGGAGAGTATCAACCAGGTCCATCCGGCCATCTGCAGACGCGACAGGCTGTAGGTGTTTTCGCCGTCACGAAAAATTCCCAACGCGCTGCTTGTGATTGCGAAACCGCAGGCGACGTAAAAGCAGAGGACGCCCGCCAATGTTCCGAGGAATCCGGCTATCGGAACCCAGCCGGCGGCCGGCGCGAACCAGTGCGCCACCACCAGCCCCAGGAGAAGAAACGCGATCCCGCACATAGACCACGCGAGTGCGCGACGGGCATCTACGGAAAATTTTGGAAACATCGGCCGCCCCAAACGATCGACAATGCCGGGCTCAGGCTAAAGATCATTTTGCGGATTTTCAACCTCAGGTAGTGAGTTCTGCACAACCTAAGTATTGGAAGCGCTGGCTGCTTAAGAGACTCAGCCCGGCCCTTTTCGTCTTGACTCATGCCGAATGGGCGGTCAGATTATACCGAGCGGTCGGTATGAAACGAATTGATGGCCCTGCACCACGACTCGAAGACGAAGTTCCTGGACGCGACGCTCAAGGTCGTCCGCGCCAGGGGCTACACCGCAACCCGGATTGAAGATGTCTGCGCGGAAGCAGGGCTGACCAAGGGAAGTTTCTTCCATCATTTCAAGAGCAAGGAAGATCTGGCGCTGTCCGCGGCCGCGCATTGGGATGAATCTACCGCAGCTTTCTTCGCGAACGCACCTTATCACAGCGCGGCCGACCCGCTTGATCGCCTGCTTGCCTATGTCGATTTCCGCAAGGCGATCCTGACGGGCGAGCTGCCGGAGTTCACCTGCTTCGCGGGCACCGTCATTCAGGAGGTTTACGAAACACATCCGCAGATCTCTGCTGCTTGCGAGGCAAACATCGCTGCGCATGCCAGGACTCTCGAAGTGGACGTTCGAGATGCGATGCGGAAACATCAGACGGTGGGGAGCTGGACGGCGGAGAGCCTTGCTTTGCACATCCAGGGCGTGATTCAGGGCGCATTCATTCTTGCCAAGGCGAAGGGAAGCGCCGCCGTGGCGGCCCAGAGCCTCGACCATCTGCGCAGATATCTCGAGCTTCTTTTCGGTGCGCGGGGCGGCCGCGCATCGTTACAACGCACACCGGGAAAATCCGCAAGGAATTGAAATCGGCGGTGACGGCGGGCGAGTCCAATCACATCAGTGAAGGCATCTTTGAGGGAGAATGGGTCATGTCAGCAAATACAATGTCACGCCGCAATATGGTCGGAGCCGGAGTTTTGATCGGAACGGCTCTCCTGGCGGAAACCGTGCGCGCATCGGACGGCGATGCTTCGGCGAATGAGGCGGTCATCCGGAAATGGTACAAGGCGTGGGAGAAAAAGGATATGGATTGGGGCCCGTTCGACGCGATACTGGCCGACGATTTTACCTTTTCGAGCACCGATGGGAACGATCACATCAGCAAGGCCGCCTTCAAGAAAAACTGTTGGGATAACCAGATCGCTTTTGTCAAAGAATCCGATCTGGAAGTGGTGATGGTGAAAGGCGATGAGGCGTTCGTGAAATATCTTTGCCACACCATGAACGGAAAATCCTTCCGCAATGTGGAGTATCTCCGGTTGCGGAACCAAAGGATCGAAGAAATCCAGTGCTATTTTGGCGGGACATTGACTTATCCGTCGGCGGTGAGCTCGCAAAAAAGCTGACCCGTGCTGAAGCCGGAGGCCTGACATGAAAATCTACTGGATCAAGGCGCAGGCGCCCCGACGCGTGCTGGCGCTGGCCAAACATCTCGGCATCGACGCGGAATTCGTCGAGATGGATCTGATGGGCGGCGGACTCAAAACGCCGGATTACGCCGCGCTCAATCCCAACATGAAGGCGCCGACGCTCGTGGATGGCGATGTCGTGATCTGGGAAGCGTCCGCCATCATGGCTTATCTCTGCAACAAGACGGGTTCGAATATGTGGCCCGCGCAAAATCCCGCCGAGCAGGTCGAGGTGTTGCGCTGGCTGTCCTGGAACGATGGCCATTGGTCGCCGGCGGTTTCGCCGTTCTATTTCGAGCATGTGGTCAAGCCGACATTCGGAATAGGTCAGCCGGATACGGAATCGCTGAAGGCGAAGGTCGCGGACGTTGTGAAATACGCCGGGGTGCTCGATGCGCATCTCGACGGACGTTCCAATGCGGCGTGCGGCAGGCTCACCATCGCGGATTTTCAACTGGCTTCGATGGCGACGGATTGGCGGGAGTCGCACATGCCGTTCGAGTCGTTTCCGAACATCGTGCGCTGGCTAGACGGGCTCAATCGCATTCCGGCGTGGTCCAATCCGTGGCCGGTCAAGGCGAAAGCGGCGGCTTGAACCACCTCACAGGAGTTGACCTATGCAACACCGCATCGTCTCACGTGAAGAGTGGCGCCGCGCGCGCGCCGCGCTGATCGTCAAAGAAAAAGCATATATGCGCGAGGGCGACGCGCTTGCCGTCGAGCAGCGCGCGCTGCCCTGGGTGAAGATCGACAAGGACTATGTGTTCGAAGGGCTCTCCGGAAAGCGCAATCTGTCCGATCTGTTCGACGGCCGCAGCCAATTGTTCGTCAAGCTGTTCATGCTGCAGCCCGGCCAGACCCGCCAATGCACGGGCTGCTCTCTGGATGTCGACCATGTGGACGGCCTGCTCGAGCATCTGCAGGCCAACGACGTCTCTTATGTGGTTGTGGCGCCCGCGCCGCTTGGCGAGATCGAAATGCTGCGCCGACGCATGGGCTGGCGTGTTCCCTTTGTCTCGGGGGAAGATTTTTGCAGTGACGTCTACACGAATTTTGCGCCCGAGGGGCATGCCGGCACGGGCGGCCATCTCGTGTTCACCAGGGATGACGCAGGCGAAATCTTCCAAACCTGGTCGAGCCACGGCCGCGGCGGCGAGGCCTTCCTGGGAATCTATCGCTATTTCGATGTGATGCCGAAGGGGCGCAATGAAAACGGCCCGTATCACAGCATGGGCGATTGGGTGCGCCCGCGGAACATGTATGGCAAGGGCGGGACGGTCGCGCGCAACGGCCAGTATCATCCTGAAACCTGCGGCTGCGGGACTCACGCCGGGGCCGCGCAGCCATGATGTGCTGCGCCATCGCGGCGCTGTTTGTGGCGGCGATGGCGGCATTGCGCGGCGTTGCGAAGCCCGCGTTGAACCTTCTGTCGCGCGCGCGATGGGCTGCGACAGCGCTCGCCGTCATTGTCACGCTGGCCGGCGGCTCCGCACTGGCGGCCTTTCAGCTCGATCCTGTGCCGCCACAGAACGATTTCGCTTCATTCCTGATGCAGCATATCTGCGCCGCTCAAGGCGTTGAGGCGGCGCCCGGCCGCGGAAACACGAAGCGCTGATAGATATAACCGATGCCGACCAGCGACAGCCCAAGACCGAGAAACGAGCCGACGCGATAGAGATCGGTCAGGCCGGACATGTCGATGAGGAACACTTTGACGGCCGTGACCACGAGAACCGCGAGCGAAGCGAAACGCAGCATCGACTTGCCGAAGACGATTCCGAGAACCAGCAGCACGATCGCATAGGCGAGCCAGACGATCGAATAGGCATAAAGCTCTGCATGGCTGTGCCGGAAGACGCTGAACACCGGCCCCTGAAACGCGCGCGTCACTTCGTCGGAGATATAGACGAACAGCAGGAAGAACCCGGCGATCTCGGCCGCGCGCGCATAGCGTGATGTCGCTGCGAGCGCGCTTGCAAAGCGGAACGCGAAGATCGCAGGCACGGCATAAGCAAGGAACAGGACGTTGAGCACCGGCCACACGCCGACCGGATCGGTCACGAAGAACGGATTGCACAGCAAAAGTTGCAGCAGGACGATCTGCCCGGCCGCGACTCCCAGCAGCGCCATTGCGCCGTAGAACGAAACCGGACGATCGGTTTGACGATAGTGAACGGCCAACGCGCTGCCGACCGAAAGCCAGGTGATCGATTGCAGGCTTTGTTCCAGCAGTCCGTAATGCGTCGCCGTCAGCGAGCCCGCGATGAACAGCCTTAGCTCCAGCGAGACCAGCAGCACGCAGAACGCGACGCCGCCGGCTTCCAGCAAGGCGATCACGCGCTCGGCCTTCAGCGCACGGAAGATGCGCGCCGCCCAGAAGAACGACAGGGCCGGGATTCCGTAGCCATAGATGACCCAGCTCGCAGCCGGGTTGGAGCCAAGCGGATAGAGGAGGATATTGTAGTTGAACATGAGGCGCGTGAGCACGACGCTTGCGACGATGCCGGCGATGATCTGCAGCGAGACCGTGCGGATGCGCGTGTTGATCCAGGCCAACGCCGGAAGCTGGACGGACAGCGCGACGGTCAGCCACGCCTCGCGCACGCTCATCGCGGCGGCAAGGCTGATTGAGGCGACAACGGCCGCCGCATAGAAGGCGAGGGTGACGTCGAGCCCCCGCGCTTCGCGATATCGCTCCACGCGCTCGGCCCCAATGAGATTGACGGCCGCGAGCCCCACCGCGATGGCGGCCCAGGCATAATCGACGCCGAAATCGACAATGCGGTAATAGGCGATCACGAGCAGCAGGATCGGCACGGCTGCGGATACCGCCGCCCACAATCCCGGACGTTTCGCGCCCCATAGAGCCACAAAGCCGCCAATCGCGAACAACGCCGCGAATGCGATGCAGGTCCACGCAAAGAAATGCAGCTCGACCGGCACCAGCGGCGCGCGGTGGAAAGACGGAACCTGTACGATCGATGTGGGCACCGGCATGGTGGCGGCGATCGCCAGCACGAGCACGGCCGCGATCACGGGCAGGCTGTCGAAGATCGCATGCCTGCGGCCCACGAAAAGATAAAGCGCCGCAATCAGAAAAGCGAAAACGAGCCCGGTCGTGCTGTAATCGGCCGACGCCACCACGATGAACAACACAGCCGCGATGGCGGCGCTCGCGCCCCACACCACCCAATCCGGCGGGGTGAGGCTTTGCAGCTCTTTCACCCAATCCTGCTCGCCTTCCGGCTCCGGCAAATTCCAGTCGAGCGCGATGTAACCGCAGACGCTGATGAGGAGATAAAGCCCCAGCGGCAGCATATCGGCTGCGCTCCAGTTCGATCCCAGCATCCACAGGAAGGGCCACGCGCACGCGCCCGCCAGAGTCGCAAGCGCGAACCACCACCAGTTTCGGTATCGCGACACGGCGAGACACGCGGCCTCGACGACGAGCAGATAGGCGAACAGAGTCCAGACGGACGGATTCTTCGCCGCCACCATGGCGGGCGCGGCGAACGCGCCCAGCAAACCCATCAGCGCGACGAGACGCCCTTGCAAGAGCGAAAGCCCCACACCGAGCAGCGCGACCAGCGCGAGGCCTGCGAAGGCCATGAGCGGCGGCAGAAGATCGTAAAGCGCATAAGTGGCATAGACGCTGGCGAACGCCGTGAACAATCCCGCGGCGGTGAGCGCGGGCGGCACCTGGTTGGCGCGGATGGCGGCGATCGCCCGCTCGAGCGGCCGCTCGCGCAACCACTCGCCGCCGATCGTGAGCACAACGCCCAGCAGGAAGCCTAAGGTGCAGCGCGCCGTGGGGCCGAGCAGGCCGTGATCGATCGCATAGCGCACGAGAAACGTGCCTGCCAGCGCAATCGCCAGCGCGCCCAGCCACACAAGCCAGCGCGAGGTGAGCGATTCTTCAAGACCTTTTCGGGCGGGCCGCGCGTCGTTCGGCGTTGCGGCTGCACGCGCCATGACGGGTTCATCGGCATGCGCCGGCCGCTCCGGTTCGCGCGGCGGCGGAGCCGTGCGCACAATTCCGGGCGCCAATGCCGGCTCCGGTGTTGTCGTCGCTTCAGGCGCCGCTGTCGGTGCGCCGCGCAGAGTCTCGACTTCGAAGCCGAGCGCGCCGACGCGCTTCGAGAGCGCGCCCAGCATGCGCTGCATCTCGTCCAGCCGGTGTTTCTGATCGCTCGATCGGACGAGCGTGACCACAGCAAGGATGATCGCGAGCAGGGCGAGAAGAGCTTCCATCGAATCCACCACGAGAGCTGAAAGGAAAACGCGGACTGGAAAACGATTCGGACAGACGCCGGATGTTCGGCGCAAACGCGCACCCGCGCAAATCTCGGTCGCCAATGTGGCGAAGCTGTGTCTCGGGGGCGGCCTCTATGGTCGCGTGAGCGCCGCAATGAAATCGGCTGGCGGCGCGCTTTCTGGCCAGCTCGGCGCGCCCTCGGGAATGACGACGCCGTCCATCTTCCGCTTGGTCCAGATATGGGCGACGACGTTCAATTCGTCGCTGCGGTCGAGCGAACCCGCGCGCAACGTCACGGAGCCGGCCCGCGAAGAGTTGGTGTTGAAGACCCGGGTGAAGCAGACGGGGCAACCGCGCTTGCGCGAAATGCGTCCGCTCGTGGGCGAGGTGAGCTCGAAGATCCCCGGCTCGCCTATCACCTCCAGCGCATTTTCCGGCAGGATCGCCTGCAGGCTGAACGCGCTGCCCGACCAGGTCTGGCAATCGTGGCAGTGGCAGGCATAGACGTTTGGCAATTTCTCCGCCGTCACGCGATAGCGAACCGCGCCACACCGGCAACCGCCTTCGAAGGATTGGGACATGGCGTGGTTCCAATTCAAGCTGCACGATTTCGACGCCACTATATCAACCGTCGCGATTCAAAAACCACCCGCCCCTTGAGGGCGGGTCGAAATTGTCTTTGAGCGAAGCGAGAAGAGAATTTCGGGGCGGGGTGCTGGATGAGTATCACCCCGCCCCGAAAAATGTCTCGCTGCGCTCGAATTTTTCGACCCGCCCTCAAGGGGCGGGTGGAATTGCTTTCACCGCGCCTTCGCCAGCGTGCGCAGCGACCACAACAACACCATGCGTCCCAGAATCCAGCAAAGCGCCAGGATCAGCGCCAGCACCGGAAAAATCCAATTGCCCAGCAATTCATGGGCGTGAGACGGATCGTCGATGACGCCGAGCCCGAATTCTCTTGGCCCCACCCACATTCCCGCATAGGCCGGAGCGACAATCTTGACGGCGGCCGTCAGCGCGGCGCCGAGCGCGACGCCTCCCAGAATCACGACAAGAAGGAATCCAAAGGCGGCGACAAGGCTCTTGTGCACGCGCCGTCCCAGCACCGATAGCATTGCGCCCCAGCGCTGCGAGCCGAGCGCGCCCGACAATTCGATGTCGTCGAGAAAGGTGCGCGCATAGGTTTCGGCCGCGCCGAAATGCGCGAGCGCATCCTTGGGGGAATGCCCGTCCGCAATCGATTCGGCGAGGTGGGCGCGCGTCTCCGCCACGATGTCCTCGCGCTCCGCCGCGGGGATGCTCGCAAGCGCCCAGTTCAGACGGCTAAGCCAACGGCTCACATCGGGGTCTTCGTTTTGCACAGTCATTTCGTCCTCCGACGATCGAGAAATGCGTTGAGCGATTTGGCAAGACGCCGCCATTCGGCGAGCTGGCTCGTGAGTTCTTCGCGGCCCAGGTCGGTCAGCGCGTAATATTTGCGGGGGCGCGCGCCGTCGTCCTCGATGCGCCATTCCGCACGCGTGAGCTTCCCGCGTTCGAGGCGATGCAGGAGAGGATAGATCGTGCCGGCGGCCAGCTCGACGCCCGCCTCGCCCCGCAGCCGCTCGAGAATCTCCAGCCCATATTGCGGCCCTTCGCCGAGCAGGCTGAGCAACGCCAACTCCGCCACGCCCTTCAGCAGCTGAGCCCGCCGGCCGTCGTCGGGTCTTTCTTCGCCTGTCATCTTGTATAGCAGGATATCATGCTTCGATCGCGCAGATCAAGCCAGTTCATCAGTTTTGTGCGGATTGATGACACCGCGAGTGAAAAAGCTCGAGGAGGTTTGGTTGACTGAGTAAGCTCGCCTCGCAACCCAGCGTCGCTCTTTGCTAGAGAGGCTGGAAAGTAATGCTGAGACGGCGCAATACTTTATCAGATATTCAAATCACTCGGAAAAGCTACTCATGGCCGAAACAATACGATTACGGAAGACCTCGATATCCTGATATCGATCGACGGCTTTGAAAGGCGTACTTCCGGATTGCTTCTCCTTGGTCCAATTGAAAAAGGCCTTGCGGAGATGGGATACACAGAGCGGACGAATGTCGGCTACAAAATCGAAGGTTGGCCCGTCCAATTCCTCCCCGTCGCTTCCCCCTTGGACGAAGAGGCTTTGGAACAAGCTATTGAAATAGATGTTGCCGACAAAGGTGAAGCGCCTGTCAAAGCTCGGTGCTTGAGAGCCGAACACGTGGTCGCAGTAGCTCTGAAAGTCGGCCGTCTCAAGGACCTGGCCAGGATTCAAGCTTTCTTGGACCTGGGTGCGGTAGACTTAATTCGCTTGAAAATCGTCTTAGAAAGACACAATTTGATGAAAGCTTGGAGAGAGTTCTGCCTTAAGGCCGCGATCAAGAACCCTCTGTAGGAGATGAGCGGATGTCTGGCGCCCGCAAACAGTACCCTGACAACTCCGATATCTTCGCCCGCAAGGCCGAGGGTCGGCGTGAGCGTGCGTCGGCGACTTTCGCCGAGAAGCTCGTGGCCATGGATGAACTCAAAGAGCGTGTTGCGCCCATTGTCCGCGCCCGTGAGGCGCGCAGACAAAGCCGGGTTCTGCCAGTATCGGACCAAGCTTAAAACCTTCGTTTCGCCACTCCCGCTGGGCCGTCTCTGAACCGCCAAAAAATCTTGGCGAATGCTTCTTGCCTCGTTATAGATGTCTCAATGCCCGAGTGGTGGAACTGGTAGACGCGCTGGACTCAAAATCCAGTACCGCAAGGTGTGTCGGTTCGATTCCGACCTCGGGCACCAACCTGCGCCGCGAAGCGTGCGTAGGTTGTCCACCGAAGCTTTAGCGTAGGTGGACTGTGTCCGCTTCCGCGGCTCCGGTTGGCAAGCCACTAGATTTCCTTGGCGCGCAAGGCGCGCCCTAGGAAATCTTGTGTCCACCGAAGCCTTGGCGTAGGCGGACTGATAGGGCGGCGCTCAATTCGACACTGACCCCAATTCTTCAATTACTCTGATGCTCAATTTCCAACGCGCTAGTTGCTCTTCGGTGTCTCTGAAACATATGACGGGTTGAGCGTCTTGAGGGCCGTCGCGACCGGAAGCAATGTGGGATAAAACTGCACGAACGTCGTATCTGCCGCGGCGTGCTCTTTGTGGCAGGAATAGCAGGCGGCATCATGCGGTATCTCGCCTGCGGATTTCCGGTCGCCGCCGAAGCCGAAAAACGCCCAATTGCCCTTGAAGCGCGCGTCTTTTACATGCGCTTCGAAGCCCACGATGATGTTCGTCTGGATCTGGCCGTGTTTGAGGATCGACAGATTCGTTGTACTGACGCGGTGTTCTGTGAGGAGGACCGTCTTGTCCGGCCACACGCCGTTTTTCAGGAAAGATTCATAGGCCTCGCGCGGCACGAAGACATTGTTGAACACGTGCACGCCGGCCGGCGGCAGATTTTCGTCATAGCTCATGTCGAGGCTGGAGCTGAGGAACATCCAATCGCGATAGTCCGCAGGGAAGATCATCCGCCCCTTCCCATCATATTGCGGCGCGCCGTCGCCGTCCGCCATGGCCGCAGCGCCGATGAAGAGCGCGATCGCAGCAGCCGTCGCCGCCACATTGAAGATGTGCAGGGGTCTCATCGCATTTGTTCCCCCTCGTGCAAGACGGCCGCGCCCCCATGCAATGCCGATAGAACGACGAACGAGTCGCTGCGAAAGCCTACAGCACGTGTCGCGCGCGACAAGCACTCCCGGCGAGAGCGTGCGGCGCGACTGACCGGGATTCCGTGATGCCGGATTTCCCGGTCCTGCCTGCCCGCTGTCCGAGAAAAATGGCGCGGCAGCCTGAATGCATCCACCGTCTTAGAACTTTCACGAATCCATGCTTCCTTCTCCCCGGGTGTGGATGTGGGCGCGAGCGGGAGTTCACGCCATGAATCCGTCTATCCCACCTGAAAACATCCATCCCGGCTGGCAGAAGCTGACCCAATTGTTGCGCCGCAATTTCTTCACGCGGCGCCAGTTCCTTCCCGTCGCCGGCGCGGCGGCGCTGTTGCCGTCGGCTCTCGCCGGCCAGTCGCCCAAGGCGTCAAAACAAGCCGTCTCTCGCGCGGACCAAGCCAATTGGCCGTCCACCAACAAGATCAAGCACATCGTGATTCTGGTGCAGGAGAACCGCTCCTTCGATCATTATTTCGGCGCGTTCGCCTCGCAGCTCGGCAAGGCGCCTGACACGGCGCGGGGCTTCAATCCGGGGATCGAATTCCCGACCGGCATCGGCAAACAAAAGATAGCGCCCTATCATTTAACGCAATTTTGCAACGAGGACCCCGATCACAGCTGGGAAGGCAGCCACACCAAGTGGAACGAAGGCGCGATGAACGGCTGGTATACCGACGAGGGCTCAAACATCGCGCTGGGTTATTTCCTGCCGGCCGATCACATCTATCATGTGCAGCTGGCGCAGGCGTTCGAGATCGCAGATCACAATTTCTGCGCGCAGATCGGGCCGACCTTGCCGAACCGGCTCTATTTGTGGAGCGGCACCAGCGGCTGGAATTATCTCTCGCCGACGTCAACCGCGAACAGCCTGCCTTACAACAATCCTTCGCTCACCGCGCCGCCGCCGACGCTGACCTGGCCAACCATGGCCGATGTGCTCGACGCCGCGGGGCTGCCGTGGCGCTGCTATTCGGTGGCGGATGGTTCGGTGCCGTCGGCGATCGGCGCGTTCAATCCGCTGATCTTCTTTTCGTCGATCCAGTCCAATCCCGAAAAGCTCGCCAATGCCACCGCCGAGATCAACCAGTTCTGGGTGGATCTCCGGGCCGGCACGCTGCCGGCCGTGTCGTGGATCGTCACGGAAGCGACGGTTTGCGAGCATCCGCCTGCGCCGCCGGACATGGGACAATTGTTCGTGTCCCGCGTGGTGGAGGAACTCATGCGCTCCAGCGCGTGGGAGTCGACCGCGCTGTTCGTCACCTATGACGAAGGGGGAGGCTTCTTCGAAACCGTGCCGCCCACGATTCTCGAAGATGTGCCGCAGACTCTGCCCGATCCCGGCTTTGCCGTGGGTCCGGGATTCCGCGTGCCGCTTTTCATCGTCTCGCCCTATTCGAAGACGGGCGCCGTGTTCAAACCGGTGATCGACCACACCTCGATCCTGCAATTTGTCGAGAGCACATTCTCGACCAAAGCCAAGCCGGTCTATCTGCCGACGATCGCTCCGGAAAGGCGAAGCTTGAACAAATTGAAGGCCGCCTTCGATTTCACGCAAACGCCCGTGGCGCCGTCGCTGCCGACCCCCGCGCAGCTTTACGCGCAGGCCAAGAACGAAGTCCTCGTGCTCAATGCGGACGGCACGGTCGCCAGCTGCTCGACGACCGCGCCCACCTGGCTGCCGCAATTGCTGGGCGTGAGCGCCTGATCGATCAATCATTCTGCTCGACATAGCGTTCCATCAACTGGCGCAAGCCGGGCAGTTGCGAGCGGGTAAGACTGATGCGTTGGATTTCCGACGGCGCTTTGACGCCGTCGCGCGCATAGGCCTCCGTCATGATAAGTTCGGCCGACAAGCCGTTGTGCTGCATGCACGAGAGAAAGGTGCTGTTGCTCCAGATCGCCTGGTGCACCGTCTTAACGTCTTTCGCGAGCAGGGCCAGCATGAACTGTTCCGCGTCCACCACGACGTTCAGCTGCTCGCCCGGCCAGAGCGAGAGCAGACGGTCGGAATCCGGCGACATGAGCGTTCTGACGCGCTTGAGCGCGACTGGCGCATAGACGCGAACGACCACTTCGACGCCGCGACGGGCGGCGCTCTCGAGATCTGGAGCGAGGCGCGGCACGATGTTCGGAAACACATCGGCAAGCGCGGCTTTTTTGGCGCCCGCCAACATCGTGCGCGCCCGTTCCAGCACCTGATCGACGTCGCTCAGCTGGTAGACGCGGTCGTCGCCCGCGGACGGGCGGAGCTTCGCGAGGCAATTCGCGGCGCGATCCTTGTGGGCGACGAAGTCGTGATTCATGCGATCAAGCAATTCCGACGGCGGAACGGCACGGCAGAGCCTGTTCGCGCTGTCGTCAATTGCGATGGCGCCGCGTGTCGCGAGCGCTGCAATCGCCTTGTAGGTGTTGGCCGTGGGTTTGCCGATGGCGTGGCTGATCCGATAGCCCGTGGCCGGCGATTCTTCCAGCAGGAAGCAATAAATCAGCGATTCGATCCCGGAAAAACCCAGTTTTTCCAGCGCTTCGGCGGCTTGTATCCTCATAGTAGTAGTATATACTACTATTATGGAAGTTCAAACGGTTTCGGCGGGGCGGCGGCGATGGCGCATCGATTTGTATGGCTTGCATGCGCAATCCTGACATGGTCCGCGTCCGCTCAGGCCGATCCGCGGGCTCAGGATCTGCTGGCGCAATCGAAAGCGGCTATGGGCGGCTCCGCCTGGGACAACGTGCATTTCGTTCGTACGCATGCGCAAGCACAGAATTCCGGTCTCTCTGGGCCGAGCGAGATGCTGGAAGACGCAGCGACGGGCTCCTTCGTAAACACGTATACGCTTGGTTCCTTCCATGGCGCCGACGGTTTTGACGGCAAGACGATTTGGAACCAGGACCCGTCGGGCGAGGTCGCGGTGCAAGGCGGCGACAATGCGCAACGCGGCGCCGTCGACACGGCCTATCGAACCATGCGTGCGTTCTGGTTTTCAGGCCGCATGCCGGCGGAGATCGGCTATGCGGGCGCAAAAACCGATGGCGCCCGAAGCTTCGACATTTTGCGCATCACGCCGAACGGAGGCCGTCCATTTGACATGTGGATCGATGCGCAGACGCACCTAATCGACAGGGTTGTCGAGAAAGCCGCTCTCGATCTCAACACGACCAGTTTCACCGATTACCGCCGAGTCGCCGGCCGGCTCATGCCGTTCGCCTGGCGCATGACGAATGGGGACGCCCACTACGACACCGTCGTGAAAGTCGACAGCGTGACCTTTGAGGACGGCGCGCCTGTGCACGCCTTTGAGCCGCCGCCGCCGCCCAGACGCGATTTCGGATTTACGGGCGCGCAAGCCTCCACCACGATTCCGTTCAAGCTCATCAACAATCACATGTATATCGAGGTGAAGCTGAACGGACACGGCCCCTACGAGATGCTTTTCGACACGGGCGGCAGCAACTCGATGACGCCGACTCTTGCGCACAGTCTCGGCCTCAAGCTCGAAGGCGCCTTTCAGGGCAGGGGCGCCGGCGACGCAACGCTGGACGTGGCCGTCACATCGGTCGACCGCATCGAAATCGGCGATGCGTTTCTCAACCGCCAGACATTCGCGTCGGCTCCGCTCGAGTCCTTCGGCGACGTTGAAGGCGTGCCGTTCATGGGAATTGTGGGATATGAAATCTTCAAGCGTTTTGTCGTGCGCACGGATTACCAAGCCCGGCAGGTGACGCTCATCGAGCCCGCGGGATTCGTCTATCATGGAAGCGGCGTACGCGTCCCCTTCCAATTGAAAGATACAATTCCGATCGTCCCCGGCGACATCGACGGAATTCCCGGGACGTTTCAACTCGATACCGGCAGCCGCTCGACGCTCGACCTGATGTCGCCCTTCATCGTCAGGAACAATCTCGTCGCGCGATATGGCGCAACGCTTCAGGGCGTGAACGGCTGGGGCGTGGGCGGTTCGGAGCGGTCATGGATCGTGCGCGCGCACCACTTCACCCTTGGCGGAGTTTCAATCGACGAGCCTGTCGTCGGGCTCAGTCAATCGACAGCCGGGTCGGGCTCGGAGGCGTATGTGGCCGGCAATGTCGGTGCGGGTATGCTCAGGAAATTCAATATCGTGTGGGACTACCGGGGCAATCAAATCTTCTTCGAACCCAACAAACACTACGCGGAAGCAGACATATACAATCGGGCCGGCCTGTGGGCCAATCTCGGCGGTGACGGCTTCGATGTGATCGACGTCTATGCCGGCAGTCCGGCGGCAGAAGCCGGGCTCGAGGACGGCGACCGCATCCTCGCCATCGATGGACGACGGGCGCAGCAGGAGATTACGTTGCCGGAGTTTCGTGAATGCATGCGCAAGACGCCGGGTACGGTTCTTAGGCTCGATATCGAACGGAAGGGCCAACGCTCGCGGGTCGCGCTCAAGCTGCGCGATCTCGTGTGAGCTTCGCGCGCGAGGGTGCGTCGAACAAGCCTGGCGCTCGCCTTTTACGATCCCGTCGGAGGATCCGCTGCAGGCGCGGCTGCGGCGGCCGCGCTCTGCCCAATGATGGCGCCATAATAATTGTCGAGGAACACCTGGTTCGGCACGCTGAGATAAAGTCGCTTGCCCCAGGTCCACAGCGAGATCAGCACGTTCTGCTGTGTCGCGTCGGGGATGATTTCGGCGAGCAGCACGACCCAGTGGTCGGGGAATGAGCTCAACAGAAATGTGTTGTCGATCGGCGCGGGGTTGACGAGCGGAGGATTCGAATTGTCCGGGTTGCCGGTGTTCGGATTCCACAACGTCGCTTTGGCGATCAGATTGGCGTGGATCAGAAGCGGAATATCCGTGCCGACCGGCATGGTGAGATTGGCGGCATTGAGAATGCCCGGATTGCTCGCCCATTTGCCGTGATCGTCCACGCTCGACCAGATTCCGGAATCGCGCATCCAGCCCGCCAACTCCTCCGGGCGCGTCATCGCGGACACCATTTGCGTGGGATCGCCCTGCCAGGAGCCCTGCCAGAACACGTCCGTCGAATTGCGCAGCGCGCCAAACAGCATCCATTCTGCCGCGGTGAATGGGACTTTCGCCTTCTGCAGCATCGCGCCAAAATCAGCCTGCAGTAGATCCTGGCCCGGCGTGATCGTCAGGTTTCCGATGGTGGCCGTGCCGGTATCGAACAGCGTCGTTGCGAACTTCATCACGGCGACGGGATCGCGTCCCAGCGCTGTTTGAAAGAATGCAGTGGGGCCGCATAAGTTCATCGAACCTTGTTGCAGGCTTCGCGGCCCGTCGTTCGGCACGGGGTTCGTGTATTGCGGATCGGACGGCGTGACCATTGCGGTTAGGCGCGCGGCGACATCGGCGCGCGACAATGTCGTCGACCAGGCGCCGGCGCTCGTCTCGGCAGCGAACGCGGTTACGACCGCCTGGGCGTCGGCGAAGCTCGAGCGCATTTGCGTGTCGGTCGCGCGCTTGTCGACCAGCGTTTTGGTCAGTTCCTCCGTATCGCTGAAATAGCTCGCATCGAGTGTGGTGGACGTGGCAGGCGTTCCTGGATCGCTCATATCAATCTCCTGTTTGGGAATTCACGAATTGGTCGAACTTGCCGTCGAGCCGCCGCCCGACGCCGTCGGCGGAGTTGCAGCTTGTGTCGGCGGAGCAGCGCCAGATGGCGCAGCGGGGTTTGGCGAAGCGGGACTTGGTGAAACGGGGCTGGGCGACGCCGATGCGGTTGTCGGCGCAACGGTCGGCGGTGCGCCGGCGGCGGGCGTCGCAGGCGCACTTGGCGACGGTGCGACCGATGATGTCTGCGCTCCTGTTGTGGCCGAAGTGAACGTCGATGCCGGAGTCGAAGTCGGCGCCGGAGTGGACGTCGGAGCTGGCGTTGCTGCGGTTGCTTGCGCCGGTCCCGGATCGTCGACCGGCGGTAGTATCGGCAGGCGGCTGCACAACAGCGCAATCACCTGCATTCCGGGGCGGGAAAATGTCGTCGTTCCGTTGTTGCCCGGCGTGGCAGTCGCGCCCTCCAGGGAGAACGGGCCCAGCGATCCCAGCGTGGCCGCCGTTTCGCCCGCCCAATTTCCGCTGACCGTCAGGCCCTGCACGACGATCAGCGCGATAGGAAGGCCGTAAGCGAGATCGTCGTTCGTCGCTTCCTTCGGCGGATCGGGCAACAATTCGCCGCGCGTCATGCCCGGAATGAACCAGCCGGTATCCGCCAGAAACGCGCCATCCCACCAGGACACGCCGCCAGACATATATCCCAACGTGACGCATTGGTGCTGCAGCTGAACCGTGATCGTCGAACTCGGCGCTGGTGGCGGAGGAGGTGGAGGAGGCGGCGAAGCGGGCGGCGCAGCCGGTCTCACAAGATTCAAGTTCAACACCGGCCCGATGGCCGGACGTTGAGGCGCGATAGCCGCCGCCGGCATCGGCCGCCGCAATAGGGTCATTTGCGGCGCCGGCGGATGAACCGTGGCTGCGATGGGCAAAGTTCGTATCATCCAGATGCGCGGATTGACGATCGGCACGGGCGCGGCCGTCGGCGTTGGAGCGGGCGCAGGCTGGACTTGCGTGGAATCGAATGTCGACCAATAGCCGACATTGGCCGCAAGCATCCAATCGTCCGGCTCGCAGACGAAACCGCCTTGCATATTTGTGGCCGTGACGCCGCTTTGCGCGACGGCGATCTCGGAGGCCACGCGTTTCCAGCTGCCGTCTGTGGCCGATCCCAGCGGTTGCGCGCTCGTCGCCGCAATTGCGTAGATCTCGCTCGACGAACCGTGAGATCCGTCCCTGCCGTGAACGGCGCATTCGGACGGCGAAATGACGAAAGGCGAATCGAAATTCGTTTCGAGAAATGTCTGCACCTGGGCCGGATTGATCAGGCCCGTCTCCACCAGATCGGCGGGGACGCTCACGCCCCCCGGCAGAAAGACCAGCGCCGCGTTGGGATCGGC
Source organism: uncultured Alphaproteobacteria bacterium (assembly GCA_963715545.1). Lineage (GTDB taxonomy): Bacteria > Pseudomonadota > Alphaproteobacteria > Micropepsales > Micropepsaceae > Rhizomicrobium. The sequence continues at coordinate 112,645 of OY970252.1, forward strand.
GCTGGAATACGCGCTCGTCAGTGCGGCAGTCAGCTTTTGGCCGATGGCCGCCAGTTGATCCGCATCGGACACGGCCTAGCTGCCTGAGCTCGCCGGCGCGCTTTGAGTGGAAGTGCCCGTCGTCGACGATGCTTTCGGCGGCGGCGGCAGCGTCGGGTCGTCGATCTGCGGCGCCGCCAACTGTATCTGGCCCACCCAGCCGCAGATCTGCGAGCCGTTCAAAGTGAACGTGCCGCCCTTTTTGTTGTCCGACGTGAACGTGATTCCCGAGGTGCTCGTGTTGGAGCCAAAGGCGCCGCTGGATTGCTGCCCCGCATAGTTCGCCGACGCGCTGGAAAACAGATAGCTCGCCTGGATGCCGACGCTGTTCTGGCTGGATTGTCCCGAACCCGAGGCGTTCTGCTGCGCCGCGTTGAAGTTCTTTGCCGCATCGCCGAAATCGTCGCAAGTGATGGACACATTGCGGATGATCAGGAACGCCATCGGTATCATTGGGAGCAGCGCCGGAGTGTTCTGGCCGATCTGGTTGGCGACGGTGCCGTCGCTGATGCTGTTCTTGCGCTGTTTGGCGAGATACCAGCCGCCGATATTGAAGAGATCTCCGAGCAACCAGGGGCGATCGATCTGGGCGAGAAAAAATTCCATCGACACGCTTGCAGTCGTAGAATTGTCCGCGCTGCTGCTCCAGTTGTACTGGCTTGCATGGGCGCCGAAAGCGTTCGATGCATCGGCGTGGCTGCCGGCCGCCGAAGCGCTCGCAAAGCCGACGTTGAAACCGCCGCTGGCGCTGGCCGACATCGATTGCTGTGCCTGCCATTGATTGGCGAATGTCGCCGTGCCCTTGGTCGCCTTGCTTTGATATCCCGAACTGGTGCCCGTGATTTTCTGCACACCGAACGATTCGTCGGTGGAATCCCACCATGAGATCGGGTTGATGAAAGACCACGGCACGTTCACCGAAACCGATCCGCCCATCTGGATCGAATAGGCGTCGTACATCTGGTGGGCCAAAGCCACGAGCGCGGTGACCGCGCTCTCACCCACCGTCGCAATCGTGTCGAGTGCGTCCTCGACCTGCTTGCGGCCCATGCTGTTGAAATCGTCGAGCGCCAGTTGAACGGTGTTGGCGTAGGATTGCGCAACGATCGGCCATGCCTGGCCGGCGACGGGGTCAGCCATCGCCTGGGCATAAGCGGCGGCCTGGGCGGCGACCGCATTGAGCCACGTTGTGCGGTTCTTCCGATATTGCGAATAGAGCTGGGTGTAGCCGACAAAGTTTCCGTTGTTGTCCTTCAGATATAATAGGCTTTGCGCCGCCGCGACTGCGTTGACGACACTCTGTGCGGGCGGGTCCGAGTTCAACGGTTGCATGCCCTGCAGGACCCCGTAGTACTCAATGCTGACATTGCGGCCGGGCCACGCCACAGCCACGCCGTTCTGCGTCACCTCCAGCATCTGGTCGACGAGCATCGACGTGTTCCAGGCATTCTGAATGGACGCTTCCAGTTGCTGATCGGGCGCAGGCGTCGGCGGGGGATACATCGAGCCCGCGGGTCCGGTTCCGTTCGAGGCGGTGGCGTTTGCCGTCGCTTGCTGCGCGGGAGCGGCCACAAAGGTGCCGTCATCGCCGAAGCTGCTCGACGAATCGCCGCCGCCTGGCGTCCACGCATTCGCATACATTTTCGGATCGATCGGGAGGCCGTTGGGCAAATGCATATAGATCGCGGTGCTGAGGGGCTTGCCGTCGGGGCCGATCTGACCGGCCGCAACATATTGTTCGATCTGACTTAGCGCATCCAGCAGCGCTTTGGTGATATTGCCGGCCGAACTGAGCGATGCGCCCGCCGTTGCCGTGCCTAGCGTGCTTGTAGTCCCTGTGCCCGACGTTCCGGTGCCCGACATTTCAATATCCCTTCTTTGAAGCACGACTTCGTTGAAAACGGTCGTTTCGGGGCGGCCGAAAGGGCGCGTTGCCGCGCGCCGCGACGTGCGGACTCCGAAACCCATAGAACAGAGTGAAAAACGCGCTCTCAAGATTCTGTAATTCAAGGACAAACTTGGAGTCAAGTAACATTGTTCCGTATATTTGAGCGAAATAAAATTACACTTTGAATAAAGACAGATACGAGATTCCGGAACGTTCTTGACTCGATTTGATGTCGACACTAATCCTTCTTGAAAAGCGATATGTGGAAGCTCTATTCCCTGTCGTGGCGCAAATGATGACTCAGTCGTCAAGATAGAAACGCGACACATGCGTCATGAATAAGGGCAATTGCCGTCATGCCAAATGTTAAATACAACGTCGAAGTCACAATACAGGCGCAGAACCCGATCTGTTGGGTCGCCAGTCGTGCGATGGTCAAAGGTTGGGGAACGAAAACTTCCGTGGGTGCTGGCGACCTGACCCAGGGGTTCGATCGCAGGAGCAGTTCAACGAACGCTTCATAAAGGGTCCTTGGGACTCTGCGGTCGCGGCAAAGGGGCGATAATGGTTCAGGCGGAAAACTCCGGGGCGGCGGCCGGCAGTGGAGCATCTCCCGGCTTGACGGGATTGGGACTGCTTGCGCTGGGAATCGTTCTTCTGCTGCTGCCGGTCGTCATCGCCGCCGCCGCGCCGGCGGTCCTGGTCAGCGCCCAGCTCTATCTGCGGATCGCCGCCGCCCTCGGCGGCGCATTGATCGGAGGATTCATCCCCGGCACGCTTCAAATCACACTGCCGTGGATCAAAGGCGTCGGAGCCATAGGGGTGTTTGCGCTCATCTATGTGGTCAACCCGCCCGCGATCGGGGCATCGACAGCCAACCCGACAAGCTCGGTGGCGACAACTCCGGTCCCGGCAGGCTCGACCTCCGATCAACTAAAAAAATGGATTGTGCCGGGCGCCGTACATGGCGCCCCGTCGAAGATCGACGCCACGCATCTTCAACTCTTGCAGAATTGGACGAGCGCCCACGACGGCTTCAAGAACGTTCCCGTGGCGGTTTTTGTCTCAAGCGACAATCCGGCCATCGAGCAGGCGCGCAAAACCGCGATCAAAGAATTGGCTATTCCGAAACCGGCGAAGTGACGGCGCACGCCGCCGCGGTCCAATCGTCGTTATTTGCTCCCCGCATGCGCCGTCGGCGTCGAGACGTGGAATTTGGGATCGTCGAAATTCTCGCGCTTGTCGGCGTAATAGCGCGTGTACCAATCGCCTTCGCGCGCCGCGTTGAAGGTGAGGAACATCGCCCGGCGGGAGGCGGAGCTTCCGTTGGGGCTCGAACGATGCGGCACATAGGAATCGAACAATACGAGGTCGCCCGGATTCGTTTCCACGATCCGCCACGCCAGCGCAGCTTCGATTTCGGCGACCACGTCGCCATGCTTCGGGCCGCCATCGTTGAATCGCAGTAGCGGATTGTCATCCACCCAGCGTTCGACCCAACCGGCTTCTTCGCGCGCGCGATCCTTCCAGCCCTGTGCAAATTCGAGGCAGCCATTGGCGCGCGTGGCCGGATCGATCGTGAGCATGGCAGTGATGTTGTAGCGCGGGCCGAACGCCTGATAGGCCGCGAAATCCTGGTGCGCGCCGAACGCGCCGCCGCCCGGATGTTTCTCGTTTTCCTTGTCCTTGAAGGGAACGAACGTTTCGCCCGCCAGCCCTTCGATCACGGGCGCAACGCGTTTGGAAACGAAAGTTCGGAATGCCGGGTGCGCGCCCTGCAGATATTCGAAGCGGCACACCTGCATCTCATCGGCCGCTTCTGGCACGACGATCAATTGCGTGCGGTTGACGCGCGCGAACTCCGCCGGCGACTGGCCGGCCTGTTTGGCGAGCGCCAGTTTCGTGGCCGCCTCGTCGCCCATGGCGCGGGACATGTTGTTCAATCCCGCGACCTCTTCGGCGGAGAAGAAATCGCGCAGCACGATGACGCTTTCGCGCGCAAACGTTTCGCGTTCGCGCCGGCCGATCCGCGCGGCCGGAAGATAGCGCAGGAAATGGGAAAACGGCGGCGTCTTCGCCTCGGGGTCTTTCGCCAATTCGTCGAAGCCGCGAAGACGGATCGCATCTCTCGCGAAAGGTCGCGCCTCGAAGCCGGCCGTTTCCTCGGCGCTCATCGGTCCGCCCTGCAATTCAAGGCTCAAAGTCGAGTCGGGCGAGAGCGCGCCCATATAATCCGGGTTCGTCGCACACAGATATCGCTTGGCGGGCACATGCTGGCGCACCGTCTCGGCCACGCTTTCGCCCAGCCGGGGCGCGAGCCAGTCGGCGCCGATGCGCTCGTGACGATCGTCGATCCCTTCCTTCGCGGGATCGTCGCCAAGCGCCGCGATCAGATGGCCGACATCGTGGAGAAGGGACGCCAGAATCATCGCGGGCGGTTCGCCGGCCGCTTCCGCGCCCGTCGCGGTCTGGAGCGCGTGTTCGAGTTGGGTGACCGCTTCGAGGCCGTAGTAATTGTTGGCGCGGGCGCCGTAGAGCTCTTCGAGTTCGCGGGCGGTTTCGGATTGGGAATTCATGGCGGTGACCTCTGCATGCGCGGGTCGAAACTATGGCGCCACAGTCTACATTATGTGACGGTGCGGGAAACACAGGCCGCCATGACCCCGTTGCTCGGACTGATCGAAGGCTTTTACGGCAAGCCCTGGAGCTGGGAAGCGCGGGCGGAGGCGGTCGCGTTCCTCGCGCCACATGGCTATCGCTTCTTTTATTATGCGCCCAAGGCGGACGCCTTCCTCCGCCGTCGCTGGCGCGAGCCGCATCCGCCGGAGATGCAGGGCGAGCTTCGCCGCCTGTCGCGACATTGCCGGTCGCTGGGCGTGCGCTTCGGCGTGGGCCTCAGCCCTTATGAAATCTATCGCAGCTTCGATGCGGACGCGCGGGAAGCACTTGGCGCGAAGCTTGCGCATCTGGATTCCGTCGGCGTCGACGATCTCGCGATCCTGTTCGACGACATGCGCGGCGACCTGCCGAACCTGGCGCAAATGCAGGTCGATATCGTGCATTGGGTACGCGCGCGTTCAAAGGCGACGCGGCTGCTCGTTTGCCCCAGCTACTACACCGACGATCCGATCCTCGATCGCTTCTTCGGCGAGCGGCCCGCGAATTATCTCGAGGAATTCGGGCGCGCGCTCGATCCGGCCATCGATATTTTCTGGACGGGCGAGGAGGTTTGCGCCCGCGCGTTTTCGCCGGGCCATCTTGCGCGCGTGACGGCGCAGCTCGGGCGCAAGCCTTTCCTGTGGGACAATTATCCCGTCAATGACGGGCCGGTGATGTCCCAGTTCCTGCATCTGCGGGGATTTACCGGAAGGCCGGCTTCGATCGCTGCGCATATCGCGGGTCACGCGGTCAATCCCGCATCGCAGCCGGTCCTGTCGCGCATTCCTGCGCTGACGCTCGCCGAGAGTTACGCAACAGGCGATGATTACGAATATGGCCGCGCCTTCGCGCGCGCCGCCGAGATTGTTCTCGAACCGGAACTCGCCTCATTGGTGCGCGGCGACCTGATGCTGTTTCAGGATCTGGGGCTCGAACGCGCGCAGGGCCTGCAGGACCGCTATGCCGCCTTCGATCATCCGGGTGCGCGGGAAATCACGGCTTGGCTCGACGGAAATTGGCGCATCACGCGCGAGGAAATGGCCGTGCAATAGCGCGCTTGCGAAGCGGGCTGACCGGCACTATTCATCCAGGCCAACGCAAGGGGATTTCCATGTCGCTTGAAATGCGCAAATCCTGCGAACGCTGTCAGGCGCCGCTGCCGAAGGAGTCCGAAGAAGCGCATGTCTGCAGCTATGAATGCACCTTCTGCAGCGCCTGCACGGACGCCATGCACGGCATTTGTCCCAATTGCGGCGGCGAATTGCTGCGCCGACCGCGCCGGTCGCCCAAAACGTGAACTATCGCCACGCCTATCACGCCGGCAATTTCGCCGATGTCGTCAAGCATCTGGCGCTGACGGCGCTGCTCACCCATCTGAAAAAGAAAGACAAGGGCTTCCGCGTGATCGACACGCATGCGGGGCGCGGGCTTTACGACCTATCGGGCGATGAAGCCGCGCGCACCGGCGAAGCGGTGCAGGGGATCGACCAATTGCGCAGTCTCGTTTCCCACGAGGGATTTCCCGATGCGCTGAAGACCTATTTGGAACTGGTGCAGCGCGCGGGCAAGGGGCGTTATCCAGGATCGCCGCTCATCGCCGCGCGCCTGTTGCGGCCGCAGGATCGGCTGATCGCAATCGAAAAGCATAAGGACGAATTCGCCGTGCTGTCGGCGACGCTTTCGCCATTCGGGAATGCGAAGACGGAGCAGGGCGACGGCTATGCGAGGCTTGCGGCTCTGTTGCCGCCGCCGGAACGGCGCGGCCTCGTGCTGATCGATCCGCCTTATGAGGCGGTTGACGAATTCGCCCGCGCGGGCGCGGCCATCGCGGGCGCGCTGCGCCGCTTCGCGACGGGAATTTACTTGATCTGGTTCCCCGTCAAATCCAAAAGCGAAGCGGATCGGTTTTGCGGAGAAATTGTTGCAGCCGGCGCGACCAAAGCGCTGCGCATCGATACGGAAGTCAATGCAAAGACGGCTGACAAGGAACGGCTGACGCGCGCAGGCCTCATTATTCTCAACCCGCCCTTCGGATTTGCGGATGAGATGAACGCCGTCTTTTCCATCATCGCGCCACCGCTCGCCGCCCAGATAGACACTGCGTTGCTTGTGGGGGAGTAGAATTTTTCTCTCTCTCCCACCGGGAGAGAGGGAATGAAATTTCTCAAGTCGCCTTTGCCTGCGCGATATAGCGATCGAACACGCCGTCAAGAACTTCCAGCGGCACGCGGCCGCAATTCAGCCCCGCCTCATGGAAATCCTTGATGTCGAAACGCGCGCCGAGCGCCGCCTTGGCGCGTTCGCGCGCCTTGATGAACACCGTATGCCCGATCTTGTAGCTGCAGGCTTGCCCCGGCGTGGCGCAATAGCGTTCCACTTCGCGGGTTGCGAAGCCGGGCGCTTCGCCTTCCTGATCGACGAAATAGGCGATCGCCTGCTCGCGGCTCCATTTCATGTGGTGGAGGCCGGTGTCGACCACGCAGCGATTGGCGCGGAACAACTGGAATTTGAGATAGCCGATGCGGCCCAACGGATCGTCGTCATACATGCCGATCTCGTCGGAAAGCTGCTCCGCATAAAGCGCCCAGCCTTCGGCATAACCGGAGAAGCCGATCGTCTTGCGGAGGAGCGGCAGGTTTTTGTTCGACAGCGCGAGACCGCCTTCGAGCTGATGGCCCGGCAGGCCTTCGTGGAACACGGTGGTGGAGAGCGCGAATTTCGGCCATTCGGCGCTGTCGTGCAGATTGAAATAGACGATGCCGGGGCGCGAACCATCGAGCGCGGGACCCTGGCTGAATGCGGAAGCGGCGCCCGGCTCGGTCGCCGGCGGTACGCGACGCACTTCGAACGAATAGGGCGGCAGGCGCTTGAACACGCTGGGCAGCCGTGGACGAATCTCGTTCAGGCGCTGGTTGCAATAGGCGATGATCTGCACTTTGCCGTCGTCGGTATTGGGATAAAGGTTTTTGGGGTCCGCATAGAGCGCTGTCATGCGCTCGCCGACCGTGCCTTTGGTCAGGCCCTGCGCCGCCAGCAGCTTGTCGACCCGCGCCGAGATATCCCGCGCCTGATCGAGACCCAGCTGGTGGACTTCGTCCGGCGACATGCTCGTCGTCGTCGCGGAGCGGAGCGTGGCCCGATAGAACGCGTCGCCGTCTTTCAGCTTCCAAACGCCCGCATTATGATCGGCCGTGGCGCGCAGCTTCTCCGTCTCCGCGATCTGGCGGTCGAGCGCCGGCGCGATCTTGTCCGTGTAAATGGCGGTGGCCTTCGTCGCGTAGCCCGGATCGAGACCCTTTTCCTTGGCGCGTTTGGCGATCGACGTGACGAGAATCGTCTGGTCGGCCGGCAGGCGCGTGCCTTTCAATTGCGCAAGCGCCGTATCGAGCAGGAAATCGGGCGGCACAACGCCGAGCGCGCTGTCGTGCTTCATGCGCTCCGTGTTGTCGTCGATCTGGCCGGCGAACGCTTCGAGCCGCGAGAGATAGGCGTCGGCGTCCGCCGCATTCGCGATCTTGTGCTTGGTGTCGAGGAAATCGGGCACCGACTGATAGGCGCCGGTCAACTGGCTCACGACATAGGGCGACGGGCCAAACGACGTGCCGCCGAAATCGAACGCCATCACGGCCGCGGCGGATTCGCGCGTATAAAGAACCGTGTCGTAGTTCACCTTGTCCATGCCGGTGAGCGTGGCCGGATCGATCGCCTTCAGCCGGCGCAATTGGTCCGCGTTCAGCGCCTTGGTCGCCGCGATTCCCGCCGCGGATTCGTCGCGCAATTTGCTCTTGAGGTCGGCATTGGGTCCCGTATCGAGCCCCAGCAATGTCGCGCCCTCCGGATTCTGGCGCAGACCCTCCTGAAAGAAATCGTCGAACAGCTTGTCGAGCGCGGGCGCTGTGGGCGCGGCGGGCGCTGCGACATCGGCCCAAGCCGCAAAAGGCAGTGCGGACGCAACGGCAAGTGACGCGGTCGAACACAGCAATTCGCGGCGATTGAGCATGAACTCCCCCAAGGACACAGGCAGCGGGAGACTAAGGGTCCGGCAGCCGTTTGGACAAGTCGCATGGCAGAGGTCGCAGATTTGAGCAGTTTTGAGAACTTTTGAGCCCGTTTTTGAGGATTTTTCGGTCTGCGGTCTCTAAGTCTGTACCGCGGCGTAGGCCGTATTCGCGATTTTCGACCCATTGGAAGGAGAACCAAACCATGTCCAGGACGCATTTCGTCGGAACCATCTTCGCCATTGCCGTCGCGATTTGCGGGCCGGCCGGCGCGCAATCGCTCGACATCCGCAATCCGACGCCGCTGGTCGCCGGCGAAAATCACGGAACGGTCGACTCGATGGTGGGCCCCCAATTCTGGTCGTTCAAATACCACAAGGGCAAAGCGAACATCGCGGTCCATTTCACCTCGATGGGGCTGTTCGGAAATGCACAGACGACGACGATCACGGTTGTGATGCATGCGGGCGACGGCGCGGTCTGGGGATCGAAGCCGCTGACATCCAACGGCCAGGTCGCGGATCAAACCTGGCCGGGCACATTCAAAAGCCCCGGCACGGGGATCATCGAGTTGCGCCCACCCGGCAACAGCCTCGTGCGCTCCGGCGGCGACTACAGCATCGTCGAGGACGGCGATGCGGCCGACTTTTCCGGCGCGGGCGCCGGCGCCATGCCCGGCTGCGATCCGGTCGTGGGAATCTATGCCGTGATGGTCTGCGCGCCCGATTTCGATTGCCAGAACAGTCTGGCCGCCCATTTCGGGGCCGACGGCTCCGTGCATCTGACGGACGGGCACTCGGGAACCTGGAGCGTCTTCGATCCCGACTCCCACATCTATTCCGTCGTGATCGGGCAGGACCGTTACAGCATGAAGCTCGTGCCGGGACGCGGCCTGTTCGCCACCAACGATCTTTCCGTCGTCGTGTTTCAGGCGGTGCGGCCGAACTGAGGGCGTTACCTCACGGCCCCCCTTCCGTCCGCCTCGCAAGTGCTCGGCGTCCGCCTTCCCCCACGAACGGGGGGAAGGCTAAAAGCTTTGGGTGTGCGAAATTGTTTTTGACCTTCCCCCCTTGTGGGGGAAGGTGTCGCGCGGCGGTAGCCGCGTGACGGAAGGGGGGCTCGCCCCGCATGGACATCGAATTCCACTACTACATGACCTACCTCATCGCCGCGCGCGCCGGCTTCGCGCCCGCGGACGCGACGATCCTCGCCCAATCCGCGCAGGAGATCGACGACAACCACATTGCGATCGAGGTGGGCGCGGACACGCCCTTCGCCTACAAGAACACGATCTCGCAGACGATGAACATTCTGCGTCCGCGCCACGACGAGCATGTATTCCCGATCTTCCATTTCATTCCCGGCGATCCCGCGGCGCCGTCGGCCGCGCGCAGGGATGGCGGCAAGAGCCCCTGGATCACGACGCCCGACAGTCCGCTGGCGAACGAGATGCTGGACACGGCGCTGCGGTCCGGCAATCTCTACCGGATCGGCGCGAGCGCGCATGCTTATGCCGACACCTGGGCGCATCAGAATTTTATCGGGCGCGAACACGCGTTCAATGAGATGCCGCGCGATCCGGGCGAGAGCCTGCTGGAAGACGTCCTGGACGACATTCCGGTGCTCCGGATCGGCCACGCGCTTGCGGGCCACAAGCCGGACATTCCCGATTTGATCTGGACGGACGGCAGATTGGCGAACCCGACCGTCGTCAACGCGGATCGGTTCGTGGACGCGGCGCAGCATCTGTTTCGAAAACTCTATGCACACAAGCATGGGCCGGGCGCCGAACAAGACGCGGCGGCCGCAAGCCTTGTCGCGGATTTGCGCAGCGATATCGGGCCGCCGGGCGTCACAAGCGCGCCGCGCGAAAACCGCGTGGCGCGCTACAAGGCGAGAGCGCTCACCGCGCTTTACGGCGCTGCGCCGATCCCCGATTATCAGGAAGGCAAATGGTCGGACGACGCCTTCATCGAGAAACGCGCCGAGATCACGACGAAACTCGCCGTCTACCTGGCCGAACATGCGGGCCTCGTGGGCGACACGCTCAGCTTCGGCGTGCGCATGCAATGCACCTGGAAGGACCCGCCGCGCTACCAGGACACGGCATGGTTCAAGTTCCAGGATGGCGTAAAATCCCATGTCGAGGAATGCTGGGGCGTTCTTCTCAGGAGCCTGCCGGATATTGCGGAGTGAGGATCGATGATCGCACTGATTATTGGCGGACTATGGATCGCATTTGCGCTGTTGTGGCTTGCGGCGGCGGCGTGGAGCAGTCCCGTGGCGAAGCGGGCGGGATTGGGCGCCGAACTCGGTTATCGGATCGTGCTTATTGTCGGTGGGATTCTGCTTTTCATTCCCGCGCATGGTTACGAAGGGCCGCTGCGCCTCTGGTATGTGAACCGCGACGAAGCGTGGATTTGCGTGGGCCTGATCGCGCTGGGCTTCGCGTTCGCCTGGTGGGCGCGCATCTATCTTGGGTCGCTGTGGTCGGGACAGGTGACGACGAAAGCGGATCACCGCGTGGTCGATCGCGGTCCCTATGGCGTCGTGCGCCACCCGATCTATACCGGCATCCTGCTGGCCATCTTCGCCACCGCGGCGGTGAAAGGCACGGTTCTCGGGCTCGCCGCGGCGCCGATCATCACGCTCGGCATCTGGATGAAAGCGCGACTCGAAGAGCGCTGGCTGCGCGAACAATTGGGGGCAGACGCCTACGATTCCTATCGCCGCCGCGTGCCCATGCTGCTGCCGTTCGGGCCGAGGGCAAGGTGACGGTTTCCCGCCATACCGGCCTGGAAAGGCGGCCTTAACTCCCGCGCGGTAGCCTGTCCCTTCGGATTTCCGAAGGCAGCAACGTGTCGCAACCCAAGACCGACGCCTATGACCTGATCGTGATCGGCAGTGGACCTGCCGGTCGCCGGGCGGCCGTCCAGGGCGCGAAGTTCGGCAAGCGCGTGCTGGTCGTCGAGCGCGGTCGCCGGGTCGGCGGCGTTTCAGTTCACACCGGCACCATACCTTCCAAGACGCTGCGCGAAACCGTATTGAATCTTTCCGGCTGGCGGGAGCGCGGATTCTACGGTCGCGCCTACCGCGTCAAGCAGGATATCGACGCGCCGGATCTATTGAAGCGGCTACACATCACGCTCGACCATGAAGTCGAGATTCTCGAACATCAGTTCGCGCGCAACGGCGTCGAGACGGCCCGCGGTACGGCCAAATTCCTGGACGCCAACCGCATCGAGATCGAGCTGGAAGACGGCAAGAACTCGCCTGTGCAGCGGAGATAGATTTGTGATCGCCGTCGGCACCGCGCCTTACCGGCCCTCCCACATCGCATTCGACGGAAAATCCATTCTCGACAGCGACCAGATCCTCGATCTTCCTTCCATTCCGCGTCACCTGACGGTCATCGGCGCCAGCGTCATCGGCATGGAATACGCTTCGATTTTCAGCGCCCTGGACATCAGGGTGACGATTCTCGAACCCTCGGACAAAATGTTGTCGTTTCTCGATCGCGAGCTGGTCGATGAATTCATTCACGACCTGCGCGATCGCGGCGTCTCTTTGAGGTTCGGTTGCAAGGTCAAATCCGCCTATGCCGACGATCAGTCTCGTTGCGTGATCGAAACCGAGGACGGGCGGGAACTGAGCGCCGATATGGTTCTTTTCGCGGCCGGCAGAGTGGGCGCGACGGATACGCTGGGCCTCCCCAATTGCGGTCTCGCGGCGGATGCGCGCGGGCGGATCGCCGTGGATGCGAAATCCTTCCAGACGTCCGTGCCGCACATCTACGCCGCGGGCGACGTGATCGGCTTTCCAAGTCTGGCGTCGACGTCGATGGAGCAGGGACGCATCGCGGCCTGTCACGCCTTCGACGAGCCGGCGCAGGCGCCGCCGGCCTTCTTTCCCTACGGCATCTATTCCGTTCCGGAGATCTCGACGGTCGGCATGACCGAAGAAGAAGTGCGCGATCGCGCCATTCCCTACGAATGCGGCGTCGCACGATTCCGCGAAACTTCGCGTGGGCACATCATGGGCCTTTCCACGGGCTTCATGAAGATGATCTTTTCGCTGGAGACGCGGCGGTTGCTCGGCGTCCACATCGTGGGCGAGGGCGCGACCGAGCTGATCCATATCGGGCAGGCGGTGTTGAATCTCGAGGGCACGCTCGATTATTTTGTGGAGAACACCTTCAATTATCCCACGCTCGCCGAAGCCTACAAGATCGCAGCGCTCGACGTGTGGAACCGGATGCCGAAACGCCAGCCAAGTTCCCGGATCGTGGAAGCCGCGTTCGATCGCGCGAAGCGGGCGACGGTTTGAAGCGACGAAGGAATTCGATTCTTATCGACAACGTATGCTGATGCTTGTGCCGTTCGGGCCGAAGGACGAGGCGACAACCTAGTTTGCAGGGGTCGCACTGAAGCCCGGGGTCTTCGCGGTTTCTGGAGTTGGTGGCCTGCCACCCGAAGCTCCACAGGAGCGCAGAGTGGCGGACAGGGAGGGATTCGAACCCTCGGTACGGTTGCCCGTACGCCGCATTTCGAGTGCGGTGCCTTCAACCACTCGACCACCTGTCCGAGGGTGGAGATAATGAAGGCCGATTGAGATAGCAACAGGCTCGCAGCGGGCTCTGTTCGCCCGGTTGGCAGAGCTTACATCATGCTGCCCGTAGTTTTCCGGCGAACACGGGCGCCCCCGGGCGCGATCACGCGAAAAATCGAATAGTCACTCCGAAGCTGATTCCAGCGTCCGGCTCAATAACGACAGCATCTTGCGAAGCCCGTCAACGAAGCGGCCGCGGGATGCAGGCTCGCGCGGACCGGCATTGCCGATATCCGGATCTACGGCCGGGATGCCCGCATTGCGGCCTTCGTCCCGCCATGGCGTCGCCAGGCCCGGGTCGATCCTCCCGTTCAGCGCAACCAGCTTCTGTACAATCTGATTTACGAGGGGATCATCAGACAGTTCGCACCCCGCCGCACGCGTCTCCATGCTCGTGACGACGCTGTCCAATTCCGTGAGCAGCGCCCTCAGCGCTCTGACGGTCGAAGCGGCCGCAATGCCCGGTTGCGTTGGGGGCATATCGGGAATGCGCGCAGCTTGCGGCAGAGCGGCCGGCTTGCTCGTGACGGAAAATTTCTTCTTCAAGGCCTTGTAGAGAAACAGGTCGTCTTCATTCGCTGCGCACAATTCGGCAAACAGCGTCGCGCCGATCTCGTCCTTGATCTCGGAAATTTTTTCGTCGACCGTGTCCTTCAGCTCGCGCGTGGCGTTCATGTGGACATGAACGGCGCGGAAGTTCGGAACGAACGGGCGCAAGAGGCTTTGCAGCCGGTCGATCGAGCAGTCGTACTCATCCACGAGACCTACGAACGGAAGCGATTCGAGGGCGCGAAGGGCGCGTTCACGCTCGCTGCCTGTCGCGGACGGCTCGTTGAAGGCGAGACGCTGTGTCTGGAAATTTCGCGCCTGACGATGGCCGGGAATGGCCATCAATATGCGCAGATAGTCGCCCAGGCTGTTCGATTTCGCCAACCTCGATCCTGGGGTATCGATTGTCTGCATGCGTTCGAACCGGTAGGCCGAACGAAGCCGGTCGATGGGGTGACGCAAGAACAAAATCGGGAAAACATGCACGCCTTCCAACATCGGCGCCGGCAACCTTGCGGTGTGGGACGAAAACGCCCGCAGATGCGGCTGGGCCCGGAGATGCTCCGAAACCTCCTTGACGTTGGGCTGCCATCCGCGCTGGGCAAATTCGCGTGTCGACCAGCGACTGCCGAAATTCGTCCGGAGTATTGCATCGACGGATGTGCCGGCATTCTTGAACAAGTGGTAGTGCAAGACGAGCGTGCGGTCCGCGGAACGCGCATACTTCTCCTGGTCGGCCTGGGCCATCTCCGACACTGTGTCGCCCTTTCGTGACCGACCGCTGCCCCGATTATCGCGCTTCGGCTTCGCTGCTACAGGTTTTTCCATGCCCTGCTGCGCCCTCATGCAATCGTGCAGCCCTCCGGCGCTGCAATCAAGGCGCCTTTCGGGGGCGCGTCCGGCCCCCCGGGTGGGTAGAATACCGTACATTGCAAGCAGACGGCCATAGACACCGCCCGTATCCGGTGGAGAGGATGGCGGAATCCTGCCGGATTCGCGGCATAAGCGTTGGGGAATCAGCAATGAACAAGCTCACAATTCTGCTTGCACTCGCCGCAGGCCTCGTTTCCGCGCAAGGCGCCCGGGCCGCACCGCCGGTAAATTTCACCATGGATCAGGCGCTCGATTATCCGTTCATCAGCGAGATCGCGAGCTGCGAGGCCGGCGGGCACATCGCGTTCGCGCGCGATCTGCATGGCGTGCGCAATGTGTGGGTCGCCGATGCGCCCGGCTTTGCGCCGCGCCAGGTGACGCAATACAGGGAGGATGACGGCCAGGAGATCACCCAGCTCACCTTCTCGCCCGATTGCAGGACGCTGCTTTATGTGCGCGGCGGTGATCACGACGCCAACTGGGATGCGCCGGGCGGGCTCGAGCCCGATCCGGATTCCGCGACCGACCAGCCGAAGGTGATGATCTGGTCCGCCTCGCTCACGGGCGGCGCGCCCGTGAAGATCGCGGAAGGTGACGCGCCCACAATATCCGTACACGGACAATTGGCCTATATCACCGACCACAAGGTGTTCACCGCGCCGCTCGACGGGAAGGGCAAGCCTGCGCAGCTCTTCTTCGATCGCGGCAAGGACGAGTCGCTTCAATGGTCGCCCGACGGCGCGCGGCTCGCCTTCATTTCCAATCGCGATGATCACGCGCTCATCGGCATCTATGCCGCGAAGGACAAGCCGCTCGCATGGCCGGCGCCGTCAACGGATTTCTCCGTGTCGCCGCGCTGGTCGCCTGATGGGAAGCAGATTCTGTTCGTGCGCCGTCCGGGCGCCGGCGGCCCGCCGCGTCCGATCCTGAAGCAGACGCCAGATCCGTGGTCGATCTGGATTGCGGATGCGCAGAGCGGCGACGCGCATCTCGTCTGGCGAAGCCCGAACACGTTGCTGGGCTCCTATCCCGATGCGCCGGGCGAAGCCAACCTCCATTGGGCCGCAGGCGACCGCATCGTGTTCCTCGCCGATCTCGACAATTGGCCCCATCTCTATTCGATTCCCGCAAGCGGCGGCGCGCCGGTGCTGCTCACGCCGGGCCCGTTCATGGTCGAGAATGTGGTCGAAAGCCGCGACAGGCATTTCCTTTATTACGGCGCGAACACAGGCGCTGCGAAAGACGATGAAGATCGGCGCCATATCTTCCGCGTGCCGGTCGACGCGGCGACGCCTGTCGCGCTCACCTCCGGCGAAGGCCTCGAATGGTCGCCTGTTGTCGCTGACGATAGCCACGTCGCCTTCATCGATGCGGGCGCGAAGCAACCCGCCGGCATCGGGATTGTCGGCAGCGACGGTAACGGGCGCCGCGAATTGAACAGCGGCGGCGTGCCGGGCGATTTTCCCCGCGACGCGCTGCTCGTCCCGAAATATGTGAGCTTCAAGACGACGGACGGCTGGACGATTCACGGCCAGCTCTTTGCGCGCGACGATGGCGCGCCCGCGAAGCCCGCAATCATCTTCGTGCATGGCGGACCGGCGCGACAGATGGTGCTGGGCTGGCACTACATGGACTATTACTCGAATGCCTATGCCGTGAACCAATATCTCGCGGCGCATGGCTTCGTCGTGCTGTCGATCAATTATCGTCTCGGCATCGGCTACGGTCACGCCTTCCACAATCCCGATCACGGGGGGCCGACGGGCGCCGCCGAATACAAGGATGTGCTGGCGGGCGCGAAGTTCCTGCAGGCCACGAAAGGCGTCGACGGCAAACGTATTGGCATGTGGGGCGGCTCCTATGGCGGCTATCTGACGGCGCTCGCGCTCGCGCGTAATTCGAACATCTTCAAGGCGGGCGTCGATTTCCACGGCGTGCATGATTGGTCGCGCCTGATCGTGGGGCGTTACGGCGATCCGGAAGAGAAACGCTACGAGAAAGGCGATCTCGAGCAGGCGATCAAAGTGGCGTTCACCTCATCGCCCGACGCCGATGTCGCGCATTGGAAATCGCCGGTGCTGCTGATCCAGGGCGACGACGACCGCAACGTGCCGTTCCAGCAGACGGTCGATCTCGCGCGCCGTCTCGATGCGCAGCATGTGAATTACGAGGAGATGGTGATCCCCAACGAGATCCACGGTTTCGAGCGCTGGATTTCCTGGGAGCGCGCGGACACGGCGACGGCCGCTTATCTCGCAAAACAGTTCGGCGTGCCGCAGTAAATTACCGCGCGGCCTGAAGCGCCTGATCGAGATCGGCGATCAGGTCGTTCACGTCTTCGATTCCGGCGGATAAACGCAGCAGGTCCGCCGGAGCCGGGCTGCTCGGTCCTTCAACCGAGGCGCGATGCTCGACGAGGCTTTCGGTGCCGCCCAGCGAAGTGGCGCGCTTCCAGATTTGAACATGCGCCGCCGTTTTGATGGCGGCCTGTTCGCCGCCTTTGACGCGAATAGACAGCATCGCGCCGAAGCCGCCCGACATTTGCTTCGCCGCGGTCGCGTGGCCGGGGAAATCGGGCAGGCCCGGATAGAGCACCTGCGCGACATTCGGATTGGACGCGAAATGCTCGGCGATCGCCTGCGCATTCGCCGTCGCCGTCCTCACGCGCGGAAAAAGCGTGCGCATGCCGCGCAGGAGCAGCCAGGCTTCGAAGGAGCCCAGGACCGCGCCCTGCTGCACGCGCATCAGTTTCAGCCTATCCCAATGTTCGTCCTTCCTGCGTGTGACAAGCGCGCCGGCTGCAAGGTCGGAATGTCCGTTCAGGTATTTCGTCGCCGAATGCATCACGATGTCGGCGCCGTGCTCGATCGGCCGCGAGAGGACGGGCGTCGCCGCCGTCGAGTTCGACCGCGAAGCGTGCGCCCGCGCCATGCGCGAGCGCCGCGATCGCGGCGAGATCGGTCACGTCCCATAACGGATTTCCGGGCGTCTCCGCCCAGATCAGTTTCGTCTTGCCGGGACGGATCGCAGCGCGGACGGCGTCGGGGTTCGTCATGTCGACGATGTCGACCACGAGACCCCATTCGGTGGCGAAATTGAGCAGCCAGTTGCGCAAGGACCAGTACATCACCTTCGGCGCGATCACATGATCGCCGGGCCTGAGCGACAGGAACACCGCTGTTGCAGCCGCCATGCCCGAGGCGAAAAGCATGGCAGCCTCACCGCGCTCAAGCTGGGCCAGCAGCGCCTCGGGCTGATCGAAGGCGGGGTTGTCGGCGCGGATATAGTTGCGACCCGAGCGATATTGATTGTCGGCATCGCGCAGAAAGGTGGAGGACGATTGCAGATTGGGGGAGATCGCGCGCGTTTCATCGTCGACCCAGCCCAGAGCCTGGGCGGCGATGGTCGCCGGCTGCTGCGATCTTTCGTTCTTTCCGGTCATGGAAGTCACCCGCTCTCGCCGCGCTCGTTCCCGAGGCGCGGCGAGGGGATGCTTGCACAGTCGCGATGGCCGCTCAAATGCCTACGCCGCGACTGCGAAGTCCTGCCATGGCTTTGAGCTATGTTTTCTGGCCGAAGAACTGGCACCAGCCCTGAGGGCTGACGTCGCCATCGACGATGTCGCAGGACGATGGCGACGCGAAATGCACGCAGCTCGCGCAGCGGCGATCGCCGTTGGGCGCGTTCTGATATTTCGCCTGGCTTTTTGGAAGTTTGCCGTCGGCAAGACTGCTGCGGACGGACGCTGCGGTCAGGGCCGCGAGCGCGGTCCCGCCGATGCCGATATTCCGCAGCAATGATCGGCGAGAGAAATTTTCGGATTCTGGCATGATCTTCTCCTGGAACTTTTCCGCGGACGGTTTCGATGGGGGAGCGCGCCCGCGGGACGTTGATCCCTCTACAGTGGAGCTCCTGCAATCTGGAGCAGCACGGGCAGCGCGTCGTTTCCGGACGCGCCGTCGCGCGTTCCGTTGAACCTGGTGTAGGCGGTGTATTGCAGCGTGATGCGGGCGTTGTAGAGCCGTGTGAAGGAATCGCTCTTGCCGAGCGGCACATAGGCGATCTCGAATTTGAAGCCCGAGCTGTTCGGGCTGCCATTGGCCGTTCCCCAATAGGCGGGATCGTTCGACCCCGAGGTCGTGAAATACTGGACGGATGGAACGATCGTGTCTTGATAGCTGTAGGTCAGGTCCGTCCAGAACGTCGCCAGATGGTCATGCGGGTGGCTCGCGAACAGCGCGCTGCTGGCGTCCAGGTTCAGTTGTTCGTCGATATAGGCAGCATGCGCGGAAACGAAATGGTCCTCGCCTCCCGTCCATTGATAGGTGGCGTCGAACGCCGCGTCCGTGAGGCGATCTGTCGTACCGGCCAGTTTGTCGTCGGAGGGAAACGCCCTGGCCGCGATGCCGTATGTGCCCAATTCCAAATAATGGTCGCCGAAGCCGTGCTGCACGGCGAGACGCCAATAGGGCATGACGCCGTCATAGGTCGTCGCGCCGGAAATCGGCACGATGCCGAGCGCGTCGAGCACATCGAGCCCGAGGGGTTGATAGCCGTCCAGTTCGGCATAAACCCAGTCGTTCCACATCGTATAGCCTCCGGCGCCGATCACGCGCTGGGCGAGAGAATTGTCGATCAGCGTCGATGCGGAGGGAACGGGCGCCAAGTCCGCGCTCACATAGGGAAAACCCCAGGCGGGAGTCGAATTCCAGAGATCCTGGACGGTGGGGTGGTTGTTGACGGTGACGCCGGCGACAAAGTCCGTGTCGAACAGACGGCCCATGTGAGCGTATCGAATGTCGGAGTCGTCCCAATGAAACTGGTTGGCGACTCCGTCATAGGTCGCCTGGATGAAAGCGCCGATATTCGGCGCGATACGGCCGGCATAAAACACCGCTGCCTGATCGATTCCAAAGTTGTTGTTCGGGCCTGCCGGGCCGAACAATGCTGTCGGGGCCGGGTCGGGCTGGTCCTTGGAGGTGTGCGTGAAGGACGAGTCGATCAGGAATGCGATCGGCAGGGGATGATCCTTGCCGTCGCTCAGGACATAGCCGTTAAGCTTGAACGCGCGACCGAAGGGCTTGAGCTGCGAGCCGAAGGCGCCCACATGGCACATCGCGCATGGCTGGCCGGTTTGCTGCGAATAGGCCGGCACCGCTTCGGCTTCGCCCGACGAAAGAAACGCAATCGCCGCGAACATGCCGAGAGCGAAACGGCGACAAGAAATTCGTCCGGACAAGTGACCGGGCATGGCGATTTCCCCATTCCACAAATGGTTTGCTCGCAAAATTTCTTTGATCGAGCCTGCTGATAAGACGCGTGGAAGCGCGTTCTATTCCAAGTCGATGATGAGAAGTTCTGCAGGGTGCCGCGCGTGCGGGATGGAACGCGCGAATGCGACGGGCGCGGGTCGCGCCCGTCGCGGACGCGAGATTAAGGCGTCGTCAAACCGGTGTAATCGCCAATGACCTTGGCGTCATAAGGCGCATTCAGGCCCTGTCGCGCGTCGGTCGCGCCGTAACCTGCAACGTTCAGAATGCCGTATTGCGCTCGGATGTTCTTTTTCTTGTCGATCACGATCACCCGATGATTGAACTGATCGCTGATGACGATCTCGCCGTTGACGGTCTGCACGGCGCGGGTGGGGGCAGGATTCGGATTGCTGCCGGCTTGCGTGTCGGTGTCGTATTCGAAGACGTTTTGGTCTCTTTTGTTCACGATCACGATGCGGTTGTTGCCGCTGTCCGAAATCAGGGTGTCCCCATCCGGCAGGCGGCTGGCGAACGCGGGGGCGACCGAAGTTCCTCCGATCGTGTACCTCTTGACGATTTGCGAAGTCGCCTTGTCCACCTCGATGGTGCGATTGTTGCCTTCGTCCGCGATGAGCACATCGCCATTGTCCAGAAGTTCCGCCGAATTGGGGTTGTTCAAATGGCGGGCGCCGGCGCCCGCGACGCCCGTCACTCCGAATTGCCACACGATGTTCTTGGCACGGTTGACTTCAATCACGCGCTGGTTGCCCTGATCGGTGATGAACACGGTGTTGTTGGGCGTGTATGTCGCCTGGACCGGCGCATTGAGCTCGTTGGCCCCCGAACCCGTCACCCCGAACTGGCCATATTGCCAGAGGATGTTCCCGTCCGGGTTCACAAGAATGACGCGGTTGTCGGCGCAGCCACTGCTGCACAACGGTTCGCTGCCTGGCGGCGCGCCCGTTCCGGCCATGAGCGTGTTTTGTCCCACGCGTTCGGCGTCGTTGACGGCGACGATGGAATTCGCGCTCACGTCATTGGGCCCCAGGCCCCACTGCCAGACGATCTGGCCCTTGGGGTCGACCTCGATGACCCGGTTGTTGAACTGATCCGAAATGAGGATATTGCCGCCCTGGTTGAAAGTTCCCTGCGCGGTGGCGCCCCATGCGGTTGCGGTCATCGCCGAAATCGCGCCGAACGCCGCGACCCCAATCAAGTATTTTCGCTTTTTCATTGCTTTGCTCCTCTGCCGACAGTTCGAAGTTGTCTCCCGGCGTCGGTCAGCCGGGACGCCCGAACGCACCTTTGATTCAAGACGGATGAAGTCGGGGATTATTCCAGGGCCGCGGCGTTTTATTTGATGACGGATCTGCAACGGCTCGGCTTAGAATGTGCGTTCGAGACTGAACGACACGAAATTTCGATCGGCCAGGGGCTGGCTCGAAGCGCCGCCCAGGAAAAGCGTCAACCCCAGATTCGCCTTCCAGACCGACAGATAGGTCGCCGAGAGCCCGGCCTCGAAATCGCCGGCGCCGGCGTTCGGCGCATAGTCCGCGTTTGATCGGCCCACGACGTTGTAGCCAAAGCCGATGGGAACGCCGATGTCGAGGTTGGGCGACACTTCGAAATAGTGCGGCTCGAAAAGCACCCGCACATTCATCGCGAAATTGCTTTGCGAGGGGGCGAGCGCGTCATAATCCTGCGTCACGCTCAGAATGTCATTTGCGGCTGCTTCCACGCTGAGATCGGCGCTGTTCCAGGCGCGCGTCGGCGCCAAGGTCGTGGTGCTGGAGACTTGCGCGTGGAGCGCGTCGCCTTCGGCATAAGCGTTGCCGTAGAAAGTGGGCGGCTGGGTCGCGGAATAGGGCGACACCGGCAATATGCTGGGCAATGGCGCATTGATGCGCAGGGCGATTTCGCCGGCGATATTGCTGTCATCCAGATAGCCGCTGAAGCTTGCACCATAGAGTGAGATCCCGCCGGGATAGGCGAGTTCGAATTGGCCGACACTGCCGGATGAGCCGACGCCGGCTGCGACCTGCACCACCGGATAGGTCGAATTGTATTTGAGCGCGTAGAAGCCGATATCCCAGTCGTTGACGGTTGCGTGCAGCGAGACGCCGAATTGTCCGCCGGCGGGCGGCGCGTGATCCCGTCCATGCGAGAGATACACCCCCGGCGCGAGAAGAATGCGTTCGTCGCCCGCGCCCAGATAATCCGTGTAGCTGAAATAGCTGCCGACGCCCGGCAGGCGCGAAGGCCGCCATCCGAACTGGTAATAGAAAGCTAATGCGATATCGGTGCGGGGCTGCACGGTCAGCGACAACTGGTCCACCGGCAGAAAGACGTTTTCCGAGTAGGCCTGCGGCGCGCTCAAGACCTTGATGTAGTCGACAGGCGCCTGCGCGGCCGCGATGCTGTTTTCGTCAAAAAAATAGCTTTCACCCCAGAGAACCGTTTGACGGCCGAACCGCATCGAAACGGGAACGTCGTCGACGGCGAAATTGCCATAGGCGAAGGCGTCTTCGATCTCCGCGTCCTGGCCCATGAGATTGCGCACCGCGTGCGCAAATTCGGTGTTCGGCACGGAAATCGGGTTGTAGGTCGCGGGCGAGTCGTTGGCCGTGCGTGCGTGATAGATCGTGTCGTACCAGGCCGCGACGCTCGCATGAACGCCAAAATCGCCTTTGGAAACATCAAGCGCAGACAGCAAATCGAGACGGTTCGAAATGAGCCCGGGCGCGAAATCCCGGTCGCCATCGTCGCTGTTGGGATCGGTCAGGAGTTTGGCATCGCGTGGGCTGATCCGAGCCGCCGCGCTATAGCGAATGGTGTTGTCCCATCTGACGTCGAAACCATCGCCCGAATAGAGATCGGCCGCGTGAACCGGCATACACACAAGGACCGTCAACGCCGCAAAGGCGGTTGCGCGCAGGCTACGTCGCAACGGCGCGATCGGCGGCCTGCGGGCGATCGGTCTGCTCATCGCAAGGTTTCTTTGCACGAATAAAATAAGCTATAGCATGAGGATCGGAATATTGCCCTCGGAAACGGGCGCGAAATGGTGTGGGGGCCATGCGGCTTGGGGGTTTTTTGGCCGGTTTTTTGGGGACCGTTCTCGTCATCGGGAGCATTCTCACAGGCGCGAAAGCAGCAGTGTCCGATCAGGACGCGGCGGCTCTGAAGTCGAGATTGACGCCGGTCGGCGCCGAACGCACCGGAAACGCTGCGGGGACCATTCCTGCCTGGACAGGCGGTTATACGACAGCCCCGTCCCAGTATCGCGAAGGGGAACCTCGCCCTGATCCTTTCGCCGACGAAAAACCGCTCTACACGATCACGTCCCGGAATTTTCGCGATTACGCCGACAAGCTGCCGGACGGCGCCAGGCAATTGTTCGAAAAATATCCCGACTACCGCATGGACATCTATCCGACGCATCGCACCGCCGCGGCGCCCGACTGGGTCTATGAAAACATCTTCCGCAATGCGACGCGGGCGCATGCGGCCCCGGAAGGCATTGTTTACGGCGTCGAAGGCGCGGTGGGCGGCATTCCCTTTCCGCTCCCGAAAGACGGTTATGAGGCGATGTGGAATCACCTGCTTGCGTTCTGGGGACCGGCGCGCGAACTCGAGATCAGCACGTATGTTGTCTCGGCCGATGGAACGACCGAGAAAACAAAATCCTACAAGGAACTCGCGGATTTTCCTTATTATTATAAGGGCGCGACGCCCGAATCCTTCGGCGGCTATTACTTCAAGACCCTGCACATCGCGACGGCGCCGCCGGGCGATGTCGGCGAGGCCTATCTCAACTGGCAGCCGATCAACACCAGGCGTTACCCCTTCGCCGCGTGGCGTTTGCTGCCGGGCGAGCATCGCGTGCGCGAGGCCCCGTCTATTTCCTACGACGTTCCGGACGCCGACGCGGACGGTTTCGAGAGCCTGGACGAATATTACATTTTTTTCGGAGGGCTCGATCACTACGATTTCAAGCTTGTCGGCAAGAAGGAGCTTTACGTCCCCTACAACAACAACCGCCTGTACACGAAGCCGGCGCGCGAGGTCCTGGGTCGCACGCACGCCAATCCCGACGATCTGCGTTATGAACTGCATCGGGTCTGGGTGGTCGAAGGCGTTCTCGCAAAAGGGCAGCATGACATCATCGCACGCCGGCGGCTTTATCTCGACGAAGACACCTGGCTCGCGGTCTATAGCGACTCCTGGGACGACCAGGGCAAGTTGTGGAAATTCGGACAGGCCACGATGTATCTGATGCCCGAAGTTCCCGCGGTCATTCTGGGAAGCCAGTTCGTCTATGATTTCGAGCTTGGCGGATACGTCTACAGCTTCGCCTTCAACGACGCGCCCGCGGCTTACAAGGTCACGGCGCCGCATTCGCCAACCCTTTTCACGCCTGCGTCGCTGTCCGCAAGATCGATCCGTTGATGCGCCAACTGCAACCCCTCAAAGCGTGAGACCCGTATAGGCGAGGCTCGCCAGCCTTTGCATCGCGGCCGTGGACACGTCGCCCGCCATGACCGTGCTCAGCACTTCGTCCTGCCACACGCAAACGCGCAGCCCGTCGCGCTCGAACTGATCGAAACGCGGTTTCCCGTCGGAGCGGCGCAGATAAAGCGTGAAGGACCGATCCTTGTCGTCGCGATAAAGCAACTCGGCCGCGCCCGGCGAATGGGGGTACAGAAGAATTCCCGTCAGCCTGTAACCCATCCGCCGCAAGTCGGGCGCTCTTACCTTCAATGCGACCGTGGAGCTCAGAAGGGCGCTGTATTTTCCCATGTCGGCGCCGATGGGGATGGGTATGGCGTCTCGCGCATGCGCCGTTCGCACCTCAAGCGCCGCCTGCACGACATCACTCGAACCCGTCGGCTGCCGGTCCCAATAGAGGACCGTTCCGATCACGCTCAGAAGAACGACCGCGGCGATCCCGCCGACCTGGCGCCAGGATATGGGGCTACGCCGCGGCGCTGCCGAACCAAGCGCCAGAGCGATCCATTCGGTGGGGATGGGGCTCTCCGTCGTCGGCGCAAAGACGCGCTTCAGCATGTCCTTGTCCGCGCGAAACGCGGCCATGCGCACTGCGAGCGCGGGATCGTTTTTCATCTTCGCCTCGAACGCGCGGCGCTGCCCGGCGTCGAGCTCGCCGTCGATGAAGGCGTGCAATTCGAGATCTTCCGGAATGCCGCTCATGATTTTTCGCTCGACCTCGCGGGCCACTTCACGACGTTCGATTCCGCCTCGTTCTGCATCAGGTTGCGAAGCCGCTCCCGCGCCCGCGCCAGGCGGGACATGACCGTTCCGATGGGGACGCCCAGCTCCTCGGCGATCTCGCGATAGCCGAGATCGTCCAGACCGACCAGCAACAGGATCTGGCGGTGTTCCCAGCTCAGCATGCCCATCGCTCTCAGAAAGTCGCGGGCGCCCATGTCGTCCGACGCCGGCGTGCTGAGCTCGAGACGATCGGTCAACTCCGCGATGTCCTGCTCCCTGCCTTTTCCCTTGTCGCGACGGATTTCGTCGATGTAGCGATTGTGCAGTATGCGCCGGAGCCACATGGGCAGGCGCTGCAGGTCTCGCAACTGCGTCGACTGCCGGAGCGCGCGCTCGATGCTGTCCTGCACCAGATCGTCCGCGAGCGCGGCGTTCCCCACGAGCGCGACCGCATAGCGCCTCAAGCCGGGAAGTTGCGCCACAAGCGCCGTCACGAAGTCCTCATGGGCCGTCATCGCGAGATCGGGCGCATCGCCTCAGGGTCCGCCGCAGCTCCTGTATGTCTTGCCGTCGGACGGATGTTGCGCCCCCTGCCTGGCGATGCCGGCCAAATCCATCACTCGTCTCATTAGACGGTGAGAAGGGCCATCTTATTCCATTGGGCGCGCCACAGAAACGAAGTGTGCCGGTTTGGGAGGACGCTCCGGCCGGGAGCCGCCTCAGTAAGGGTTTGTCGCCGGCCGCTCGGCGGATTCGTCGAGGACGCCCGGCCTGTCCCATTCGCCTTCGGGGCGCACGATCACATAGGGATCGCTCATCATGGTGATCGCGTCGGGATGCGGCTCCAGCTCCGCGTGAACCTCGATATATTCGTGGTCGGAGAACACCAGCGGAAAATTCTTCTGCATCGGCTTGAGGCCGAAGCGGGCCCAGAATTTGAGTAGGCGCTTCTGCGCGTGACCGTAAAGAGAGCGATAACCTTTACGCCGGATGATCTCGATGCCGCGCTCGACGATGATCTTGGGGATCAATGTGCGCCGGAATTTCGGCAGCACCGCGAGCCGCTCCATCTTCGCGAAGCCGGCGAAGTAGCGCAGGCGCAACGCGGCCGCCGGCTGTCCGTTGACGAACCCCAGGATATGCGTGGCGCAGAAATCGTTGCCGTCGAACTCTTCTTCGTAAGGGCAGTTCTGCTCGCTCATGAACACGGCCGCGCGCAGCGCGAACGCTTTGGCGATCAAATCTGGCGTCGAAGCGACGACGGCTTTCAGTTCCTTGGCCATGGGATCACGCGGCCGGCGCGGTTTCGGGGCCGTCGCCGTCGAGGCGGAACAGGTCGCCGAGCCCCATCTTACTGGGCTGCACATTGACGAAGCCGTAGCTCTTGATCGTGTTGAGCCCGCCCAGAGTCGCCGCGCTCGTATAGATGGGCACGCCGCCGTAACGATCCTTGCCCAGCGCCTTGGCGACGAGAGGGGTCGCCACGCGCGCGACCTTCTTGGCGACGATGGCCCAGATATAAACGACGATCGGCCGCTCGCCTTCGAAGACCAGTTGCTCGAGTTTGGGCAAGACGGGATCGAACGTGCCTTTTTCCAGCGCCAGACGGCCCACATCGTTCAAATGCAGGAACGCGTAATAGCCGATGAAGCGCACATTATCGGGCGAATTGGCCTTGGTGTAATACACGCCCCAGATGCTGTCGGAGTTGTGTTTATACACGGCCTTCACAAGATCGAGCGACGCGACGCTGTCCGATATCTCGGTCCTGCTTAATTCGTACAGGTGGTCGATCTCGTCATCCGACGGTTGGCGGACGAAGATGACGCTGCCGTCGGGAAGCTGGAATCGCGGTTCCCGACGCTCGGAATTATGCGCTAAGTGTATGATTTTACGAAGATTAGACTCCATGGCGCAGACCCACAACCCCAGCTTTGGACCTCACCGGCGAGGCTCGCCGGACGCAGACACATTTTTCATTTTGTACTAAAACGGAGCATATTGCACCTACGGGTAGTTACTATGAACGAATTGCCTTATGCGGGAATAGGCGAACAGGGGGCCTTGGCGGAGGTCGACTGGGACGATTTCCGCGTTTTCCTTGAGGTTGTGCGGACCGGGAGCTTCAACCGGGCCGCCTCCCGATTGAAAATGACGCAGCCCACGGTCAGCCGGAGGCTGGTCCGGCTGGAGGCGGCCATCGGCGTCCGGCTGTTCGATCGCGACCGGCGCGGACCCCGGCTCACCTATGAAGGCCAGCGCATCTTCACCGATGCGAGCACCGCCCAGGCGGCGCTCACGCGCGCCGCCAACCAGGCGTCAGGAGCGTCGGGCAGGGTCGAAGGCAATTGCAGCGTCTTCATGGGCGACGGCGTTGCGTGTTACTGGATGACGAGGTTTCTCACCCCATTTTTCGCGCGCCATCCGAATATCGAGCTCAAGCTGTTCGGCGCTTTCGACACGCCGGGCGACAAGCGCGACATCTTCGATCTGCATGTGCATTATTACGAGCCGGCCGAATCCGAGCCCGTCGCCGTCAAGCTCGGCTCGATGCATTTCCTGCCTTTCGCGTCACGCGAGTATCTCCGGCTGCACGGCGTTCCGCGCAGCATCGACGATCTCGGCCGCCACAAATTGCTCGATCTCTCGGCCTATCTCGCCGATATGGGATCGTGGTCGAGCTGGTCACGGGACGACGCCGGCAAACACACGGTGCTGTTCACGAATCTGAGCGCGTGCCTGGGCGAGGCGGTGCGTTGCGGCGCGGGCATCGCGCTGCTCCCCACCTATGCGCCGCTGGTGGACGACACCTTCGTGCCGCTCGATATCGGCATTCGCTTTCAGACGCCGATCTTCGTCAGCTATCAGCGCGACGCCGCCAAGAAATGGCCGGTGCGCGCGACGATCGACTTCCTGCGCACCCATGTCTTCGACCGCAAAAACATGCCGTGGTTTCGCGAAACCTATGCGGCGCCGGCCGAAGACTGGAACAAGCGGCTGTTGACGCTTCTCCAGGAAGCAGCCGAACCCGATGGTCCGCGCGAACTGGCCCATCGCCGACGTGCGGCCGGTCCGACTGCACGCTGAGCCTGCGGCGCGTTGAGACTCACGCGCCCAATCTTCGGGCGATGGTCAGGCCTGCGATCAGCAGCACGACAAAGATCAGCAGGAAAATGAAGAACAGGAATTTGGCGATCGCGAAGGACGCGCCCGCAATGCCCGTGAAGCCGAGCACGCCGGCGACCAACCCCAGGATCAGAAACAGAAGCGCCAGGCGCAGCATGATATCCCTCGAACCGGTGTAGCAGGGGATCAACGCGCCGCGGTCCCGAAATGTTCCCACCCCTCTCCCGGAGGGCCCGCTTATGGTAAGGTCCGGAAAAGACAAACAGGGAAACGCGCCATGGCATTCAAGGATCTGTACGCGCTTTCGACCGAAGGCTCGACCTGGTCGGTGAAGCAGGATTTCGACACGGTCTTCAACTGGGATTACGACGAGGGCCGCGCCGGCATGATGGGTCTCTACGCCAAGGGCAAGGAGATGCAGTGGGACGCCGTCACGCGCATCGACTGGTCGCAGGAGCTCGACGAAGACAACCCGCAAGGCATGCCGGAAGAGTCGCTGCCGATCCACATGGCGGATTGCTACAAGCGCATGTCAGAGAAGGAGAAAGGCGTCGTCCGGCGTAATTTCCAAGCCTGGCAGATTTCGCAGTTCATGCAGGGCGAGCAGGGCGCGCTCATTTGCGCCGCCAAGATCGTGACGCAGGTGCCGGATGCGGATTCGAAATTCTACGCCTCGACCCAGACCATCGACGAAGCGCGCCACGTCGAGGCCTATCGCAGCCTATTGAAGAAATTCAAAGTCGCCTATCCGATGACGAAGCCTTTGAAGGAGCTCATCGACCAGACCTTGCGGGATTCGCGCTGGGACATGACCTATCTCGGCATGCAGGTGGTGATCGAGGGCCTGGCGTTGGCGGCATTCGGCACCATCCGCGACAACGCGCAGAACCAGCTTTGCGCCCAGGTGAATGCCTATGTGATGCAGGACGAGTCCCGCCACGTCGCCTTCGGGCGCCTCGCGCTGCGCGATTTCTATCCGCAATTGACTCAGGCCGAACGCGACGAGCGCGAGGAATTCCTGCTCGAAGCCTCCTATCTGATGCGCGACCGTTTCGACGCCATCGAGCTTTGGCAGCATCTCGATCTGCCGATCGAGGAATGCGCCACCGCCATGTATGAAAGCGGTTTCATGGAGAAGTTCCGCAACTCGCTGTTCGCCCGCATCGTGCCCATCGTGAAGGACATCGGCCTGTGGGGCGACGCCATCCGCAAGGGCTACGAAGAGATGGGCGTCATCGGCTATGCGCAGACCGATGTGCAGGCGCTGCAGGACGAAGACGATTTCATCGCCAAGCGTTTCGACGCCCGCAGAGCCGAAGTCCAGCGCGTCATCGACCGTGCGCAGGCGGCGGAGTAAAAGAACGATCACGTCGGAGCGCGGGCATCCTGCCCGCATCTAATTCTTCAAGAGCTAATGCGGGCAGGATGCCCGCGCTCCGACGTAACTTACTTCCCAGGCTTCCTGAACTTGAAGATGAACTGATCCGTCTTGCCGCGGATCGAGCCGTCGAACACCTTCGCCGTGTGATCATCGGCCGGGTTGTGCAGCACCTTGCTCTCGCCCACGAACACAAAACCTGCCGCTTCCACTTCCTTCTTCACCTGCGCCGGATCGATGCGGTGCAGCGTGTCGGTGTCGCGCAGGCCTGAACCCGCTTCGGCTGCATGATCGAGCACGATGAACAGCCCGCCCGGCTTCAGCGCCGCGAAGATCGCCTTGTTCATCGCCGCCACGTCGACGGGACCGAAGAACTTGTCGTGCAGGTCGTGATAATTCTGCGACGTCCAGACCAGATCGACTTTCTCCGGCACGAGGAACTGCGCCATGGGCGCGTGGATGAACGACACGTTGGGATAGTTCGGATCGGCCGGCGGCGGCATCGTGACGTTATTTTTCTTGTAGATCTCGTCGAGGTCGGACGGGAAATAGGCATAGACCCAGCCCTTCGGCCCCACGACTCCGCTGAAGATTTTCGTGAAATAGCCCTTGCCCGGAATCATGTCGACGACGCGCTCGCCCGGTTTCATGCCGGTGAACGCGACGGATTCGGCAGGCTTGCGATTCTCATCGCGCTTGCGGTCTGCGTCGGGCCGGTTCGGATCGGCGACGGCCGCCGTGATGTAAGCCGGAATCTTGGGCGCTGCGGCGAAAGCCGATGATGCGCCGACGATCAGAGCCGCAAGCGCCGCCCAGAAAAAGGTGGATTGTTTCAAAAGACCCTCCCGCAATGGTTCGCGCTCGACGGCGCGGGCGCACTTTAGCGCGTCAGGGCGCAACAATCATCCTCGCAAAGGCGTGATTTCGATGACGGTTTGCCCATGTCAGGGCGACCATTCGGGCGCCGCGTCAATCACAAGACGCGTGAGGCACAGCAATGCAACGCCCAGCGCGAAAGGCAGCGAAGCGGCCAGTTGCGAGGCCGAGAGCGCCACCATTCGGCCCGCGCCCGTCATCGGCAGGAGCACCAGGATGCTGCATGCGGCCACGACCCATGCGGCAAACTCAATCCTGTCATCGCGCATGCGCATCCTGCCGATGCCGGTGATAACGCGTGCGGAAAACGCGGCGTCGGCCGGTTCGTCGAGAGGCCGCGACAACAACAGATCGAGATCGTCGCTCATACCGAGTCCTTCCGCGCAGTCAACATCGTCCGAACCTCCTCACGGCCGCGCGCCACATGCGATTTCAGAGTCCCCAGCGGGATGCCCATGATCTTCGCGGCGTCTTCGTGGGAATAGCCTTGCGCGAAACACAGCGTGAGCGCCGCACGCTTCGCGGGCTGGAGTTTCGCCATCGCCGTTTCGAGATCGAGTTTGGCGTGCAGCGCCGCTTCCGTTTCGTGCGACGGCTCGCGCGCATCGTCGAGCGGCTCGAGCTTGTGCTTGCGCGCATGCATCAGATAACGCGAATAACCGATCTGAAAGAGCCACGAGGCGAATGTTCCTTCTGCGCGGAACTGTTCGATTTTTCGATACGCTTCGAGAAACGTCTCCTGCGCCAGATCGTCGGCGAGCGCAAAATCGCCGCGCGCCATGCGCCGCAGAAATGCGCGCAGCTTTCCCTGATGGCTGCGCACAAGCTCCGCGAACGCAGCGACATCTCCCTTCGCCGCGCTCTCCGCCAGCCGATCCGAGTCGCTCATGTGCTTTGAGCATAATGCCTCGCTGCTATGGGCGCCTGTCGAACAGACCGCCAAGCAGGCGCGCAAATCCGATCATGAACGGAAAAATGCCGATCACGGGCAGCCAATTGGGCATGCGATCGCCGTCGAGGATCGCCCCGCCGCCGCCCATCGCCCAGAAAAACACCGCAAGCGCTACGCCGACGCACATCAGAAGAATGCCCGACTGGATCGGGGTACGATAACGGCGATGCTCGCGGTCGCCGCCGGTCAGCATTTCGGGAGGGATCGGTTGTCCCTTCTCGGCCAGTTTTTCCAGCATCCGGTGATGGCTGGCCTGGGCCCGGTAGGAAAAAAAGCTGGTTATGGCGACCATAAAAGCGATAGCCGCCCAGAAAATCACAACGACGCTCAAACCATGGGTGACGAACATGACGTGCTCCCTGTCCCGGCCCGAAACCGGCCATTCCCTTACGAGATGCGGCGTGGCCCGGCTTTGGATGCGGGGAACCGAAAATAAATGTAGGTTGTGCCACCATAAGGGGCATTCGGGGGTACGCATGACTCGCGTTTCGGTAGCGGCGGCGGCAGCGGCGCTTGGGCTGATGTTTGCGCCGGCCTGGGCCCAGACGAATTCCGGCGTCGAAACCGTCGTCGTGACGGGGGCCAAGCTGCCGGAACCTGTCGGCAATGCGGCGTTCTCCGTCGTGACTTTGGATCAAACCGCTCTCAGCCAATTCGACCAGCTCGATGCGTCGCTGGAGCAGGTGCCGGGGCTTTCGCTGTTCCGCCGTTCGACCAGCCAAAGCTCCAACCCCACGACCGACGGCGTCTCGCTGCGATCGATCGCGCCTTCGGGAGCGGGCCGCGCGCTGGTGCTGCTCGACGGCGTGCCGCTGAACGATCCGTTCGGCAATTGGGTGATCTGGGGCGCGCTTCCCTATGAGAGCATCGGCAGCGCCGAGATCGAACGCGGCGCGGGCTCGGGTCCGTATGGCGCGGGCGCGCTGACAGGCACGATCTTGTTGAGCGAACGCGATTTCGTCGATGGTGTTTCGCAGGCCGACGCTTCGGCGGGAAATTTGGGCACGTATCGCGTCGGCGCTTCTGGCGGCGCGGCGATCGGGAAAGTCGATCTGTTCGGCAGCGCGGACGGCGAGCGATCCAATGGCTGGATTCCGGTTCTGCCGTCGCAGCAGGGCGCGGCGGACAATCACACCTGGCTCGACGACGGCGCCGCAACCCTGCGCGCACAGACGCAGTTCGACGATGTGATCGCGACGGCGCGCGTGGGCTATTACGATCAGGCGTTGGGCGCCGGTCTTCAGGGCGCGGAATCGAAAGCGCGCGGCGAAACCGCGAGCCTCACGGTGGCCGAGCCCGCGCGTGCAGGCAATATCGGCTGGCGCGTACAGGGCTGGTTGATCGACAGCAACCTCTCGAACACGTCCGTTTCGGTGCTGACGAACCAAAGCGTCGCCACGCCTGCGAACGATCAATATGCAATTCCGGCGCTGGGATTCGGCTTCAATGCCGCGGTTCGGGGATCGTCCGGCGATTTCCGCTGGGAGGCCGGCGGCGATCTGCGCCACAACGGCGGCGAGTCCCGCGAGGATTATCTTTATTCGACCACACTCGATCACTTCCTCGATGGAAGGCGTTCGGGCGGGCAGCTTTTCGTCGGCGGACTTTATGCCGAAGGCGCTTACGACACAGGCAAGTGGCTGCTCACGGCGGGCATACGCGCTGATTACTGGTCCGACAGCCAGGGCCATCTGGTGCAGACAACCCTTGCGACCGGTGCGGTGACATCGGCGTCCGATTACCCGGGTCGCGACGGCGTGGTGCCCACGGCGCGGGTGGGCGCGCGGTACAATTTTCCCGGCAGTTTCTTCGGCGATCAATATCTGCGCGTGGCGGCCTATTCGGGCTTTCGTCCCCCGTCGCTGAACGAACTCTATCGCCCGTTCCGCGTCGGCAATCTGACGACGGCGGCCAATGCCGCACTCGTGCCGGAAGAACTCTATGGCGTCGAAGCGGGATGGGGAGGCGTTCGCGGCGGATTCTCCTGGGATGTGACCGGGTTCCTGAACCAGCTTCACAACGCGGTGGAGAACGTGACGACCGGCGTCAACACGCAGCAGCGGGACAATGTGGGCGACATCAATGCGAAGGGCATAGAAGCCGACGCGGCGGAAAAGCTGACCGACACGCTGTCGTTGCGCGCTGCGGTTTCACTGACGGATGCGCGCGTCGATCCGTCGGACGGCGTGCTCGCGATCTATCCCAGGCTCGAAGGAAAGCGCCCCGCCGAGGCGCCCACCACCACCATCACAGCCGGCGCCGACTGGACGCCGATCGACAAGTTGGCGCTGTCTGCCGAAGTCCATTGGGACAGCGCGCGGTTCGAGGACGATCTCAACACGCTCAGGCTGGGCTCGGCGTTCGTGCTCGATTTGCGCGCCGAATATGAAATCCGCGATCACATCTCGGTCTTCGCGGCCGTCGATAATGTGGCCGGCGTCAATATCGCCACCGCCGACACCACCGGGGTGGTCAATTACGGCGAACCGCGGGTCTACGAGATCGGCTTGAAATACGCGCAGTAAAGCGCGGCCTTTTGACCACGATCAAAATGTCGGCAGGAATCGGTTGTGAGATTGATATTCATTCGCAATCTATATATTTCGACCACTGCGAGTATCTGTGGGGACTGCGGTGATCAAACTTGAAACGCTGGGCGCTCTGATCGCCGCTTTTGGCGCGCTGGCCTGCGCATCGTCGGCGCTGGCGGATGGGGCCAATCCGGAAGCCGTCATCGTCATCGGCACGGCGCCCGAGGATGCTCAAACCATCAACCCGGCCGACATTTCCGCGTCGCATGCGGACACGGCGACCGCTCTTCTCGACGAGTTCGTGCCCTCGGTGTTTCTCTCCGACACCGAATCCAATCCGTTCCAGGAAGATTTGTATTATCGCGGCTTCGACGCGTCTCCCGTGCTCGGCACGCCGCAAGGCCTCGCGATCTATCAGGGCGCCACGCGGATCAATCAACATTTCGGCGACACCGTGTTGTGGGACCTCGTGCCGTCTTTTGCGATCCGCAGCATCAATGTGGTGCCGGGCTCGGATCCCGTCTTCGGCCTCAATGCGCTGGGCGGCGCGATCGTGCTGAACATGAAAACCGGATTCGATGCGGAGGAAGGCGAACAAATTGATGTCGCCGGCGGCTCGTATGGTCGCGCCCGGATCATCGGCGAGACGGCGCATTCCTACGGCGACGAGGCGTTCTATCTCGGCGCGGCCGCGATCGACGATTCCGGCTGGCGACGGCAGTCGGGATCGCAGGTCTATCAGGCCTATGGCGATTATTCCGTCCGCTCGACGCGCGGAAGCGCCGGCGTCAGCCTGACCCTCGTGACGGATGACTTGAACGAGAACGCCGCCGTGCCGGTGCAGGATTTCACCAAGGCGTCGTTCGCAGCCCCCGACACGGCCGATGACAAGGATTTTCTTCTGCAGGGCCGCGGCGAATATGATTTCTCGTCGCAGTTCGTTTTGCGCGGATCGCTTTATGCGCGCGCCACGCACATCGCCACCCAGAACGGCGGCGCCTCCGGTTTCGCGCCTTGCGCCGCGCAACCGTCCATTCTGTGCGACGGCGACGGCAATCCGCTCGAGACGACCTCGGGCGCGTCCGTTTCCTCAAGCGTCCCCGGCGGCGGCGCAGGCGACGATCCCATCGAGACGATCGCGACAACGGCCTCCGGCGGCTCGGCTGAAGTGGACCTGACGGGCGCGCTGTTCGGCCACGACAACAGTTTCGTCATCGGGGATTCGTTCGACTGGGCCTATACGGGATTTGGCTCCAACAACGTCCTTTCGAATCTGACGTTTCAGCCCGGCGGCGTGACGGCCGTACCTATCGGCATCTATCTGGGCGGTCCGGGATACCAGGTCGAACTCGGATCGACGAATGTCGATGAAGGTCTTTACGTTCAGGACTCCTTCGCGCTTTCGCCTGCGCTCTCGCTCGAACTCTCGGGCCGCTATCATTACGACGAGATCGATCTTGCGGATCGGTTGGGCGCCGCGCTGACCGGCGATCACAATTATCAGGGATTCAATCCCGCCGCCGAACTGGCCTGGCATGTCGCCGATGACCTCGGCGTCTATGTCGAATTCGAGCAATCGAGCCGCACGCCGACGGCGGCCGAATTGAGTTGCGCCAATCCCTTGCAGCCTTGCGTGTTTCCGCTGAGCTTTTTGTCCGACCCCGGCTTGCGCCAAGTGGTGGCTCAAACTGTCGAAACGGGCGCCAAGGGCACGACCGCTTTCGACAGTGTCACGCTGGACTGGTCGGCCGATGTTTACGTAACCCGCAATCAGAACGACATCATCTTCGAAAGTTCCGGTCCCACCATCGCCTCGGGCTATTTCGCCAATGTGGGAAACACCCAGCGCATCGGCGGCGACGTCGCCGTCGACGCCAAATGGCGGGATTTCGATTTCCGCGCGAATTACGGCTATGTCGACGCGACCTTCCAGTCGGCCTTCACCGATCCGAGCGCGAACAATCCGGCTGCGGACCTCAACGGGAATATCTTTGTGACGCGCGGCGATCGCATTCCCGCCATCCCCCGCTCGACGGCAAAATTCAATCTGGGCTATCAGGCGACGCCGCTCGTGCATCTCGGACTGAAAGCGACGCTTGAGTCGTCGCAATTTCTGCGCGGCGACGAAGCGAACCTGCAATCGCCGCTGCCGGGCTATGTCGTGTTCGGCGCAGAAGCGGACTATCAGCTGACGAAATCCCTGAATCTGTATTTCGAGGGCGAAAACATCCTCGATCGCCGCTACTCGACGTTCGGACTCTACGGCGATCCCAGCGGCAACGGCGCCTTCCCGCAGTTCACCAACCCGCGTTTCATCGTACCGGCGCAGCCTTTCGGATTGTGGGTAGGCCTTCGCGCCAAAATCTAATAAGCTGGCTGTGCGCACGGCGGTCTGACAATCCAGACTGCCCTCAAGCGGCCCGCGCCCTTTGTCGGAATTGTTGGGAGACTACATGGCGATCATCCGGTTCACTTTCGTGGCGTGTCTGCTCGCATTGCTGATCCCGCAGGCGGCGCTTGCCCAATCGACGGGACCCTGTGTCCGGCCGGGCGCCGGCGTGCCCGCGACCCCTGCACCGGACCTTTACAGCGTGAACGGCGTGCTCAGCCTCTCGCTCAATTATGAAACCGGGCTGGACGAACAGAACCGAACGCTTCTCTGCTTCGTAACGCCGGCGGGTCAGGAAGCGCCTACGCTTCACGTCAATCCCGGCGATACGATCTCCATCAAACTGACGAACATGGTCAACCACGTGAAGATCGGCGACGTCGGCCAGTCGGAGGTCGTGTCCAATTCGACCAATCTCTGCGGTTCGGCGATCATGGATTCCGCGTCCGTGAACATGCATTTTCACGGCACGAACACCACGCCCACCTGCGGCAGCGACGAAGTCATTCATACGCTGGTCGACACCGGGCAGTCGTTTCAGTACACGCTCCAGATTCCGGCAGACGAGCCTCCCGGACTCTACTGGTATCACACCCATGTTCACGGCATCGCCTCGGCGACCGTTCAGGGCGGCGCGACCGGCCTCATCGAGGTCGAAGGCATCGCCAATATCGAACCGACCGTCGCCGGCTTGCCGGAACGATTCCTTTCGGTTCGCGATCAACCTGTCACTGCTCAGCCCGTGCAGGGAAAAGTCGTTCCCTATTGGGATCTGTCGCTGAATTACGTTCCCGTGTCCTACCCCGCCTATACGCCGGCCATCATTCAGATGCAGCGCGGCTCCAAGGAATTGTGGCGCGTGGCGAACAGTTCCTCGAACACGATCGTCGATCTCCAACTGCAATACGATGGAAAAGTGCAGCCGGTGGAAGTTGTGGCGCTCGATGGCGTTCCGATCGGCTCGCAGGACGGTTCCGGCTTGGGCACGATGCTCAGGAAAACCGACGTCTACATTCCTCCGGCCGGCCGCGCGGAATTCATCGTCACCGCTCCCGGAGGCGCCGTGAAGACAGCCACGCTGTCGACGTTCGGAATCGACACCGGCCCCGCCGGCGATGTCGATCCGCCCCGCCCGCTGGCGACGATCGAGACAAGCGCCGCCGCGCCGGATTTGCCGCTGGTGCGCATGAGAAATGGGCGCCCGCACCAACAGCGGTTCAAGGACCTGGCCGGTGCGACGCCGACCACGCAACGCACTCTCTACTTCAGCGAGAAGACGATCAAAGGGCCGCCGCCGGTGGCGGGCCCCGATCTGCCGCCGGGCAATTATTTCTACATCACCGTACTGGGCCAGAAACCGACGCTGTTCAACGCCAATAATCCGCCCGCCATCGTCACGACGCAGGGCGCCGTGGAAGACTGGACGATTCAGAACTGGACGGCCGAGGTTCACGAATTCCACATCCACCAGATTCATTTTCTGCTTCTGGCGGTGAACGGAAAACCCGTGCCGCTCAGCCAGCAGCAATATTACGACACCTACCAGGTGCCTTACTGGACCGGGACCGGCCCCTATCCCAGCATCACGGTGCGCATGGATTTTCGCGGGAACATCACGGGCGATTTCGTCTATCACTGCCACATTCTCGACCATGAGGACGGGGGCATGATGGCGATCGTGCAGGTCAATCCGGCGCCGTGACGGGGAACGGCATCGTCGCGATTTCGCGTCGCAGCGCGGTCCACGCGCTGATGGTTCTTGCTTCGGGCCTTCTTGCTTCGCGCGGCGCCATGAGCGCGCCATTTTCGATCGACGGACGATTCTCGCTCACGGATACGAACGGGCGCGCCGTCACGAACGAAGATTTTCGCGGCAAATGGCAGATCATTTATTTCGGCTACACATTCTGCCCGGACGTGTGCCCGACGACTCTCGCCGAAATCACCAATGCGCTTGGCGAGCTTGGGTCGCGCGCCGGCGAGATGCAGCCGATCTTCATCACGCTCGATCCCGCGCGCGATTCTGCGAAAGTGCTTGCGGCCTATCTGAAGGCGTTCGATCCCCGCTTCGTGGGATTGCGCGGCGATCCGGAAACGATCGAGGCGCTGGCCCGGCAATTCCACGCCTATTTCCGCCTGCGCGGCTTGGGCAATGGCGAGTACACGGTCGATCACAGCTCCTTCATTTATGTCTTCGATCCCAAGGGCGCGTTCGTCGAATTGCTGACCGGCGACCAACCCGGGCATGCTCTCGCGGATGCGTTCCGGAAATTGCTGAGCGGGTGATCATGTTCGACTGGGCGCACGCGATACGAATCGGAGCCGTTGCGGCGGCGCTTGTCGTCGTTCCGGCGCAGGCGCAAGCGCATTTCGCGAATGCCGATGATGCTGCGCTCGTGGAACGGGGGCGCGTGCAATACCAGCTCTATTGCGGATCGTGCCACGGCCGCAATCTGCAGGGGCAGGCGTTGTGGCGGCTCCAGGATCAATATGTCGGGCGGCGCGCCCCGGCCCATGACGGCACAGGACACACCTGGCGGCACTCCGACGAAGATCTGTTTCACATGGTGAAGTTCGGCCGCTTTCCGGATGCGCCCAAAGACGCCGTGTCCTACATGCCGGCGTTCACCGACAGCATGAGCGACGGGGACATGCTGGCGGTGCTCGCCTTCATCAAATCGCGCTGGCCGCTCGGCCTGCGCGCTGCGCAAGCGACCCTCAATCCGGGCTTCGCCGGCATGCCGGCCGATATCGGCGGCGCCGACTGGACGCTGCCGCCCAATTGCACCGCGACGTTTGAGCGGTAAGCGAAGAGCGGGCGAGCACGTCCGAATGCCGCCGCTTGAGCCGCGTCGGCAAAAATGGTGTGGCGCCTGCGCATTCGCTGCGCATTTGATCGGGCGGTAATTCACCCGCCCCCGAGGGGCGGATGGGCTTTGTCTCATCCCGTGTCACGCTCTTGACGTCACGGCGCGCCGCCAGCGGCCTGGGCTGTCGCCAACGATCTTCCCGAAGGCGCGCGTGAACGCCGCCTGATCGGAAAAGCCGGATTGCGAGGCGATATCGGCGATCGGGAGATCGCTGGTCGCCAGCAACGCTTTCGCGCGATCGATCCTGCGCTCAAGCAGCCAGCGATAGGGCGACATGCCGAAACTCTTCCGGAATGCGCGCGCAAAATGACTCACCGACAGGCCGCACTCGCGCGCCATATCGGAAAGATGGATTTTCCCGTCGAGGTTCTCCCGCATCATCTCTGCGGCGCGTTTTCTCTGCCAGGGCGCCAACCCGCCTCTCTTTGCGACGCCCAGAGGCGGGAGACCGGCATGGGTCCTGAGCACATGCGCGCCGAGGATGAGGCTGAACTGGTCCAGCGCGAGCGAGCCCGTCCAATCGCGCGAACCGATGAGCGGGAAGACATATTGCGTGAGCTGGGCCAGCACGATGTCGTGCTCGCAGATCGCAAACTTGTAAAAGCCAGCCGGTTCTACCCCGTGATCTCTCGCGATGTCGTCGAGCCCCGCTTTGGGCACATGGTAATGCACATAATCGAATCCCGTGCCGACCCAGCAGACCGGATCGGACTGAAGGTCCATGACGCTGGTGCGGAGTGACGGAATGAAAGGAACGTCAACGGCTTTTCCGTCGATCCAAAGTTCATAGGCGCGCAGCGGCACGGGCAGGATCGAAACCGAAATATGCAGCGCGGCTTCGCTCGGCACGCGCATCGTGCGATCCGGAATGCCGGCATCGGACTGCAGGCGTGTGACCGCGAAGAGATTGTCGCCGGGCCACGCCGTGGCGACTTGCTCGCTCTCCTTCAGATGAAAGGTGGCGGCCAGATTGCTTCCGAACGTTCCGCCGTTCGGTGAATGTCGCGAAGTCTGTGCGTGTTGTCTCATGACGGGGCGCGGCAGCAGTCGCCGAAACAATAAGAATGCCCGGTTGCTTTTGTCCAGTGCGCAACGGACGGGTTCTTATTCGTGCCGCTAAGCAGCGGAATCTGCACAGGAAAGCCGGCACAATCAAAAAATGATCCGTTCGGTCAAAACGAGCAAAATCTGCAAAGAACGCGACCGCGCGTTCGCTGAGAATTGCTCATTGGCGTCACCGCTTTGGCCCGTGCGACCGCCCTTCCGCTGTCGTCAACCTGATACTGAGAGGAGAAAGTCATGAAGAAAAGTTACAGAGTTGTGGCGCTCGCTGTTACGCTGATGGGCGCGGTTCCGCTGCTGGATGGGACCATGAACGTTGCCGCGGCGGCGGCCGGCATCAAGAACGTGGTGCTGGTGCATGGAGCTTTCGCGGATGGCTCCGGCTGGGATGCCGTGGCGAAGATCCTTGAGAAGGATGGCTACAAGGTGTCGGTGGCGCAGCCGCCCGAGACGTCCTATGCCGACGATCAAAAATACACGAAGGCCGCGATCGACGCGATGGGCGGGCCGGTGGTTCTGGTCGGCCACAGCTATGGCGGGTCGATCATCTCCGAGGCCGGCAACGATCCCAACGTTGCAGCGCTTGTCTACATCGCCGCCTTTGCGCTCGATGAAGGTGAGAGCTGCGCGTCGATCGAGCAGGCCGTCCCGCAAGCTTCCAAGGCGTTCAAGCCGGACAGCAGCGGCAATTGGTGGATCGAACAGGATCACTTCGCGGCCGACTTCGCAGCGGACATTCCGAAGGAGAAAGCGGAGTTCATGGCCATAGCGCAGGTGCCGATCTCCACCGACGCGTTCACCCACAAAGTGACGAATCCTGCTTGGAAGACGAAGCCCACCGCATACATGGTGGCGAGTTCAGACCGGTCGATCAATCCCATTCAGGAGAGGATGATGGCGAAGCGCGCAAACGCCAAGACGGTCGAAGTGAACGCGAGTCATGTTGCCTACATGTCTCACCCGAAGGAAACAGCCAAGCTCATCGAAGAGATGGCCGCCTCCGCACACGAGTAGCCAGGAGGTCATTGCGAACCGAGTGAGACGCACGCTCCGCGCCAACTTCGAAGCGGGCATATGCGAGGTCGCTCGACATCAAAAATCAGTCGATCCGAAAGGGGCTTAACTGCAAGGAGAACTGTCATGACACAGCGTATTAAGAACGTAGTTCTGGTGCATGGAGCTTTCGCGGACGGCTCCGGTTGGGAACCGGTCGCGAACATCCTGAAGAAGAATGGCTACAAAGTTTCGGTGCCGCAGCATCCCGAGACTTCCTACGCCGACGACCAAAAGTATACGAAGGCGGCCATCGACGCGATGGACGGGCCGGTGGTTTTGGTCGGCCACAGCTACGGCGGGTCCGTCATCACCGAGGCCGGCAACCATCCAAAGGTCGCCGCGCTTGTTTACATTGCAGCGTTTGCTCTTGATGAAGGTGAAAGCTGTGCGTCGATCGAACAGGCAGTGCCGCAGGCCTCCAAGGCATTCAAGCCGGATGGCAACGGCAACTGGTGGATCGACGAGTCGCACTTCGCAGCCGACTTCGCAGCGGACATCCCGAAGGAAAAAGCCGAATTCATGGCGATTTCCCAGGTGCCGATCTCCACTGACGCGTTCACCCATAAGGTTACGAATCCCGCGTGGAGGCATAAGCCCACCTGGTACATGGTCGCCGCCGAAGACCGATCGATCAATCCGATCCAGGAGCGCATGATGGCGAAGCGCGCCGACGCAAAGACAGTCGAAGTGAAGTCGAGTCACGTGGCGTACATGTCTCATCCGGAGGAAACGGCCAAACTCATCGAAGAGGCCGCGGCGCACGTCAGCGGGTAGCGATACGCAGACAAAATAATCTCCGCCGATCCGGTCACGATCGGCGGAGAGTCTGCATGGATGTAACCGCCTCGAGAGGCCGAAATGACGGATCGCATCAGCATAAAAGGACAGAACGGCACGTTCGCCGCCTACATCGCAAGACCGAAGATCTCGCCGGCTCCGGCCATCGTCGTTCTGCAGGAATTGTTCGGGGTAAATGACGACATCCGCAAAACCTGCGACGAGTTGGCCGAGCAAGGTTTTACAGCGGTCGCGCCCGATCTTTTCTGGCGTCAGGAGCCGGGCGTCGATCTCAGCGTCAACTCCGAACCCGACTGGCAACACGGTCTTCGTCTCTATGCGGTCTACGACCGAGACGCCGGCGCCAAAGACGTCAAAGACACAGTCGACGTCGCCGCCGCGTTGCCGGGATGCACTGGCAAGGTTGCAGTCCTCGGCTATTGCCTTGGCGCGTTGATGACCTTCCTCACGGCCGCGCGCTACGGCGCCGACGCTGCCGTCGCCTATCACGGCGCCGACACCGAGAAATATCTGGGCGAGGTCGAGGGGTTCAATGCGCCGCTATTGATGCATTTGGGCGAGGAAGACGAATTTATTTCCAAGCCGGCGCAAGCTGAGATCAAAGCGGCCCTTGCCGGGAAACCGAATGCGACGGTCTACAGCTATCCGGGGCAGTACCACGCTTTCTCCCGGCACAATGGCGCGCAT
This sequence comes from uncultured Alphaproteobacteria bacterium, assembly GCA_963715545.1. Taxonomy (GTDB): domain Bacteria; phylum Pseudomonadota; class Alphaproteobacteria; order Micropepsales; family Micropepsaceae; genus Rhizomicrobium. Next base: position 155,467 of record OY970252.1, read on the forward strand.
TACAACGCTGCGGCGGCGGCGCTTGCCCATGAGCGGACATACGAATTTCTACATCGGCGCCCGCGATGAGCCTTTTGCCAGGTCGCGGAAGCTGAGAAAGATGTCCACGAATGACGGCGACGGAACCGAAACGCTTCACGGGGATTCGCGTCGTCGTCACGACTGCGACGCCCTTCGACAAGGTTCTCGATAATCTGACGGGCCTTATGGGCCACGCCCCATTCGAGCAACTCGGCGCAGTCGCGAAAGCGTCGAGCAACGGCGAGGAATTCGAGCGCGAGGTACAGCGCCGTTTCGTGGGCGAGAGCGGTTTCATGAAGTTCGGTGAGATCGACCATGGCGGTTGGCTCGGCCTGTACGGAATTCATCGCAGGACGGTGCGCTGGATATTCGGCAACCCCCTGATCGCCGTGACCATGATCAAGTACGACATGACCGCCGGCCTGTTCGCACCCGTCGAAATGTTGATCACGGAAGCCGGGAACGGAAGAGGCGTCACCCTAACGTATCTTCTGCCTTCGAGCTTGGTGGTCATTGAAGACAATCCGCCCCTGAGGGCTGCGGAAGAAGCGCTGGATAAAAAAGTGGCCGCGTTGGTGGAGCGCGCAGCGCGCTAAGGACAAGCGACGACTGGCGAGGCAGAGCGGCGCAACCGGTTCCCCTTCGCGGCACGGCGGGACGCAGGGTTTCTGCGACCGAGCGTCCCATTTGGCGCCGACGGCAAGCTTCATGCGTTGATGGTCAAGCGGCCTGCCGGGCTGTAGAATCGTCGAAGACACGGAGACCACCGATGGCCGCGACCCCGTCGGCGCCCTCGCGCGAAAAGCTGGTGCACGCGCTTTGCGAGGCGGCCGAACTCGAACACGATTTGATGTGCACCTATCTCTATGCCGCTTTCAGTCTCAAAAGCGGCACGGGAGAGGGGCTGAGCCCGAAGGAAGCCGAGGCGGTCGCGCGTTGGCGCCGCGCCATCATCGAGGTGGCGAAAGACGAAATGGGACACCTGACCGCGGTGTGGAACATCGCGTCGGCGCTGGGCGGCTCGCCGCCTTTCGCCCGCGATAACTTTCCGCTCAGCCCGGGCAAGCTGCCCGCCGGAATCGTCGTCAGGCTTGCGCCGTTCGGACAGGAGGTGCTGCAGCACTTTGTTTATCTCGAACGGCCCATGGCCGCGGACGAACGCGACGGAAAGGGATTCGAACCGGAAATTGAGCTCAAGCGCGGGGTAGCTGCGCCGCGCATCACGCCAATGCCGCTCGACTATGACACGGTCGGGGAATTCTATGTCGATCTCAACGCGAATTTGCGCGGCTTCGCAGAGCGGCATGGCGAGGCGATCGCCTTTTGCGGCGATCCGCTTCTGCAGCTGTCGCCCGACGAGACTGTTCTCAACGGCGCCGTGCCCGTGATCTGCCTCAAGACGGCGTCGGCCGCGCTGAAAGCGATCGTCGAGCAGGGCGAAGGCGCGCCGGCGAATTCCGCCGGATCGCATTTTCAACGGTTCATCGCGATCCGCGAAGACCTGATCCGGTTGAAGAAAGAGAACCCGGATTTCGAGCCGGCGTTCCCTGCGGCGTGGAACCCGCTGCTGCGCCGCCCCATCCGGCCCGAGGGCCGCATTTGGATCGAGAACGAGGAAGCGGCCGAGACCGTCGACGTCGCCAATGCCATCTACGGCCTGATGCTGCGTCTGCTCGCGTATTCCTATGGCGTGCCGCGGCCGGATCCGGAGAAGGGTCTCGCAGTCGATCTCGCCACGGGACTCATGCGAGCCTTTTCGCCGCTTGCCGAGCGCGCGGCAAGGCTTCCCATCGGGCCCTCAAATCCCAAATGCAATGCGGGCGTCTCGTTCACGACGTTGCGGGACGCGTCCCCCCTGCCGCGAGGCCCCGCGGCGCGGCGGTTCTTTGTCGAGCGGTTCGGAGAAATTCTCGCCGCCGCCAAACGGATTGCCGAGACGGGCGACGCGCGCGCGCAATCGGCGGTGCGATTGCTCGAGGATCTCGCCAAACGCGCGGAGAGCGGGTTTTCTCTTGAGCCGGTAGGAACGCAGACCGTATCCGCGCCGCCGCAACCGGCGCCGGAAGCACCAACGCAAGCGGCGGCGCCGCGCGGAAACGCACCCCCCGAACCGAAAAGCGTCGCCGGCGTCGATTTCATCGAGGGCGAAAAGCTTACTTTGATCTATGAAGGAAAGAGGTGCATCCACGCCCGGTTTTGCGTCACCGGCGCGCCGAATGTTTTCCTCGCCAATGTCAAAGGTCCCTGGATCAATCCGGATGCGATCGACGTGGACCGGTTGGTCGAGATTTCGCATGCCTGTCCCTCCGGGGCGATCCGCTACAAGCGCAAGGACGGCAAGCCGGACGAAGCGCCGCCGCCCGTCAATCTGGTCGCCATTCGCGAGGCGGGACCTTACGCCGTGCACGCGGACATGCGCCTCGACGGCCAGGCCGCGGGCTTTCGCGCCACGCTGTGCCGCTGCGGCGCGTCGAAGAACAAGCCCTATTGCGACAGCTCGCATCACGAAATCGGATTTTCGGCGACCGGCGAACCGCCGACGGGAAACGCCCAGATGCTGCCGGTTCGCGATGGGCCATTGACGATCGCGCCCGAACTGGATGGACCGCTGCTGGTGCGCGGCAATCTCGAAATCACCAGCGGCACGGGCCGCGTCGTCGCCCGGCTGACCAAGGCGCGGCTGTGCCGTTGCGGCGGCAGCGCGAACAAACCGTTCTGCGACGGCACGCACGCCACGATCGGATTCAAGTCGGACTGAGCAGACGCGCCGTAACTCAAAAGGCCAGCCGGCTAGAGTAGTTTTGGATTGGATTGAACCGTATCGGCCCCCCTTCCGTCGGCCTCGCAGAAGTTGCGAGGCGTCCACCTTCCCCCGCGAGGGGGGAAGGTTAGAAGAAATGCCGTTCCAATTTTTTAGCCTTCCCCCCTCGTGGGGGAAGGTGCCGAGCCCCCCGGTCCGCGCGAAGCGCGGCCGGAGGATAAACTACGCGAGGCGGAAGGGGGGGCCCCGCAAATCTAATCCAAAACTGCTTTATCCCTCCGACAGCCGCCACACCACCGCGCGTGTTCCGCCGATATTCGTGCCGCCGGGCTTGCGCGGTTTGCCGCTAGGGGCGACTTCGCCTGTGAGCGGCTTGTTTCCCGCCTTGTCGATATCGCTCCAGGCGATTCCGCCCAACGGCAGTTTCAGGCGTTGCGCGTAGGCGCCGTTGGAATTGCGCCAGCTCAGATACAGAAACCGTTCCTTGGGCGGGCCGTGCGCGAAGTCGCCGAGGAAGACGGGCCTCGTCGTCCTTTCGGGCTTAATGTCCAGCACAACGTCAAACAGAACATGGCCGCTGCGCTCCGTCCTGCCGAGGTGCAGCACATTCTCTTTGTCCTGCAGCCCGAAATCCTTCGCGCCGCCGTCCCATGTATTGGGCGGCGCGCCGTCATAGACGATACGAAGGCGGAGCGTTTTCGCCATGGCGCACAACCCTTTCGCGGCATCGAGCAAGAACGGAATAAGCTACGGCGATACGAACTATAATACCGGTACGCCCGAGTGCGCATGCAGAATTATCGCTTGCGTCACCGTGACCACCCATTGCATTACGTCAGACGCAGGACCGGTTCGTCATATCCGGGCGGGGGGAATTTCGATGCGCGCGTTCGATCACGTTCTGACGCTTTACTCTTTCGTTTTTGCATTGGCGCTGACGCATCTTTTGTCGCGCGTCGGCTCGCTGATGCTGGCCCGCAAGCGCGTCCGGTTCTCTGCTCTGCACGCCTTCATGGTCGTGAACGCGGTCGTGCTCGTCTTCGTGAACTGGCTCGCGCTCTGGTTCGTTCACGACATCGGGGAATGGGATCTCTATTCGATCGTGATCTATTTCCTCTTCGCCCTCGCGAGTTTTTTCTTCTGCGCCGCCGCGGCGCCGGAAGCGCCATCCGAGGGGAGCATCGATCTCGAGGCGTTCTACTGGGAAAACTACCGCCTGTTCTATGGGCTCGTTGCGCTCCAAACCGTCGTCGCGATGCTTTCCAGCGTTCCCCTCATCAAGACGCATTGGTCGCTTTTCATCTGGACCAACGTCGACTCATTGCCTTTTTTCATCCCGCCGATCCTTGCAGTCGCCATCCCGAAACGCTGGGCGCAATGGACGAGCGCCATCGTCTTTTTCGGGTTGGCGATCTGGTGGCTGGTCACGTTCAACAGCACGCTCAAGTGAGCGCGTGCGCCGGATTCACCAAAGTCCGGCGGCGCCGTTCGTTGGTGGATCGCATCCGCGGAATGTGGAATCCCACGACGGCTTCGTCATTTCGCGGCGACGGGCGCGTCGTGCGGACCAAAAGGCGGGCCAAAAGGCGGGATTGAGGCCGCGGCCGCGGTGCGGACCAGGTCGGGCAAGCCCCGCGCGTTCAACTTATGCATGACTCTGGCGCGATAAATCTCAATCGTGCGGGGAGAGATGCTGAGTTCGTAGGCGGCGATCTTGTTGGATTGGCCCCGGACCAGTTTATCGAGCACCTGTCGTTCGCGGGGCGTCAGCTGCGAGATCAATTCCCGCGCGACGCTTCTTGCGGCGAGGTGGTCGCGATGCCGGTCGCTGATGAGCAACGCCCTCCTGACGCATGCGATCAGTTCTTCGTCGTCGAAGGGTTTCTCGAGGAAGTCGACGGCGCCGGCCATCATGGCGCGGACTGCGAGTCCGATGTCGCCATGCCCCGTTGTGATGACGACGGGCAGCGGGTTTTCGCGCCGAAGAAGTTCTTCCTGCAGCTGGAGACCGTTCATATCCGGCATTCGAATGTCGAGGACCAGGCAACCGCCTTCGACCGTCTTGTCGGCGAGAAACGATCCCGCCGAAGCAAAATCCACCACGGCGAAATGAGCGGCTTCCAGCAAAGCGCGCAGGGACGCCCTGGCGGCCGGGTCGTCGTCAACGACAATTACGGTGTGGTTGCCGGTCAATGAAGCTGACTCCTCTTGAGGAACGGCGGACTGACGGACGCCGCAAATAGCCTCCAAGACGCAGGTAACGACAGGTAACGAAAAGCGCGATCTTCTTCGTTATGATAACGCGCAGGTTAAGTATTTGAAGCATCACAGAGGCGTGTGGCAAACATAGAGTTGGTATAAGATTTTTCTCGTACCGCAACGGGTGGAAGAAATAGAAATACAGGAGAATTACTAATTCAACAATTTTCCCCGTGAGGAAATACAGGCTGCGTTTATCCGTTCATATCTCTCGGAAATACGATCGTTCAACACGCAGCTAAATGATCAATATTGGACAGCTTTATGCTTTCCGATACATTAACCTCCGCGGCCATCGCGGGGCGCCATCCGCATGCAGCCTGTCCGCGTTCCTTTGCGCTCGCGTGCCGAGGACGTTGAGACATGGAAGACATTTCGATCATCGAAAAGCTTCGCCGGCAGCAGAGCGCGCTCGCCGATTTCGGGACGTTTGCATTCGGCGAGCCGGATCTGCAATCCGTCCTGACCCAGGCGGCGTCCATTTGCGCCAAAAGCCTTGACGTTCCGTTTGCGAAAATCTGCCGGTATCGCACCGCCGAGAACGATCTGCTGGTCGTCGCCGGCGTCGGATGGCGCGGCGACATTGTGGGGCACGTCGTCTCCCGGGCGGACGAAACGTCGACGCAAGGCAGGGCCTTCGTCACGGGAAAGCCGGTCGTGTTGGAGGACGTCTCGCACAACAGCAGCCTGACGCTTCCGCACTTTTACGGGGATCATGGAATCGTATCGACCGCCGATGTGTTGATCAAAGGAAAGGCCGGATGGTGGGGCGTCCTGGAAGTCGACAGCCCGACAAAACGCCGCTTCGACTGGCACGACATCGCGTTCCTGACGGGCTTCGCCAACGTCATCGCCGAGGCGGTGGTGATCACCGAACGCGCCGCGACGCAGCAGAGCGTCATCGAGCAGCTGAAACGGGAAGTCGAAATGAACGCCAGGCTGCTGGCGGAGCGGGAACGAAAAGACCAGGAACTGCGGGTGCTGCAGATCGAACTGGTGCACGCCTCACGCCTCAACGCGATGGGCCACATGACCGCGGCCATTGCGCATGAGCTCAATCAACCGCTCTCCGCAATTGCGAACTACGCCAGCGCCGCAAGGAGAACGCTTGCTTCGGACGAGATCGATCGGGAAGGCATCGCTCGCGCCCAGGACATGATCGCGCGAACGCAGGAGCAGGCGCTCCGCGCAGGCGGCATCATCAGGAATCTCAGAAACATCGTGGAAAAACGCGATGCGCGCCGGAGCCCCCAGGATATCGGGACGGTCGTGGAGAATTCGCTGACCATGGTCCTGTTCGGCGCAGACCAGGCGCGAACCGACGTCGAACTGAACATCGAACCCGGCATTCCGGACGTGCTGATCGACGCCATACAGATTCAGCAGATCATCGTGAACCTCGTGCGCAACAGCCTGGAGGCGATGAGTTCCGTCGAACTGCGAAAGCTCACGATTTCCGTATGTCGCGGCGAGCCCGGCTTCGCAAATGTGTCGGTCGAGGACACGGGCGTCGGATTGCCGCGCAACGTTCTGGAGAATTTGTTCCAGCCGTTCGTCACGACGAAAGGCGAGGGAATGGGCCTGGGACTCATGATTTGCCGAACATTGGCGGAAGCGAGCGGCGGACATATCTGGCGCGTGAAAGGCCTGAGCGTCGGAACCGGATTCAGCTTCAGCGTTCCGTTCGCCGAGGACGGGAAAAAAGCGGATGCTGTCGCCGCGAAATCGCGGGTCGTCGCTTAGAACATTTTTCGAGCACGTCGACGCGCGTGGCCCCCTTCGTCGCGCACTTCGTGCGCGCCACTTCCCCCGCACGCGGGGGAAGAAAGCAATTGATGCATCTCTTTTTTCCTCCCCCGTTTACGTCCGGCTACGCCAAGGCTTCGCCGGATTATGTACCAATCCGCCGTAGCTTCAGCGAAGGCGGATACGGGGGAGGCGCCGAGCGCAGCGAGGCAGAGGGGGCCGCGATCGAGTCAAGTTGATCGCAAAACGCTCTAGCGGAATCCCCGATATCAGTACCCGACAGGCCTCATGCCGCTGAACGGCGCGTAGTCGTCGATCCGGGCGATCAATGTCGAGACATCGGTTTCGGGCGACGCGAAGCGGTCGAGCGCGCTTCCGGCAACGCGCGCGCCGTCGCCGGATTTGACGCAAGATCGCTCTGCCGCCGCATAGGTCTCGGCCAGGCTCTGCTTCAGCGACGGACCGCTATACACCACGCGCAGATCGCGCGCGGCCCATTGGGCCGCCGCCTTCGAGAGGTCGGCATGGAGATCGGCGAGGCCGGCCTTCACGCGCGCGTCGGCGTCCGCTGTCCCCGCCGTCGCATCCCGGCAGAGCGAGCCCATCGTGACTTCCATCTCGTAAACGGGATTGAACGCATAGCCGCCTTTCGACATCGCGGCGCGCACATATTCGTAGAAATCTAGCGGCGCGTTGTTGTAGCGGTACTGCGCGTCGCGCGCGCCGGCGCCCGGCGCATTGCCCCGATATTGTTCCAGCGAGAAATCCGCGATCCCCTCGTCGGCGGTCAGGACCACATGACCGCCGATATAGCTCCCGTCGGCGCGCAGCTCCGCGCCCACGAGCTGGAGCGGGCGGAAATTCTTGAATCCCGCCCCCAGCGCTTGCGGCGAGTCCGGGACTTGCGGCCCGTAAGCGCCGCGCGTCACGCTTTCGTCGGGGTGCGCGTCCACATACCGGATCGTCCCGTCGGCAGTGATCTCGGTCACGATCATCACGTGGCCGTTGATGTCGTAGATCGCGGTGCCGGCGTGGATGGAGCCCGGCTGGATCTTCGGCGAATAGAAGTCCTGCAGCGCCGGACCCTCCGCGGCCGCGTCCATCCGGAAGGTTGCGGTCGAGACCTGGTCGTGAATCGCCTTCAAGATGGCGATCGTGTCGGCGCCCGCTCCGCTATCGATGATGTCGCGGCGCTCGAGCACGCGATTGGACGTCATGGCGAATCTGGGATCTGCCGAGTTGCTGGCGACCTTGTCCACATAGGAAAAGGGCAGCCCGTTCTTGGACGCATAATAGGCGCGCAGCATATAAGCCCATTTCGCGCAGTCGGCATGGAACAGGAACGGCGGATCGCTGTCGTGATAGAAATTGGCGGCGCCCTGCATGCACGCGATCGTCGTCGTGCAGCCGCTTTCGGCGATCCGGCGCACGAATTCGCCAAATCCGTCTTCGTCGGCTTTCGTCCATTCCGTTTTGGTGATGCGCCACGGACCGGGCTCAGCCGGCTGAAGGGTTGGGCGCTGCGCGACGGGCACCGGCAGCGGGGCCGGCGGCGGCACGCTCAATTTGGCAGTCGTGCAACCATACAGCACCACGCCCAGCGTGGCGACCATCGCCCAGACCCTCATGGTTTTTCCACCTCTACCCGGCGCGATGTTAGGCAGAACGCCGCCCGGCCGCAAACCCGGGTTCAGCCCGGGCGCCGCACGTGGGTTAGGTTAAGGGGGCAGAAAATGCGTCTTGTGTCGGCGAAAGATGGGGACATCTAATCTATTTCGCTAGGCCGGCAGCGCGGAAGTTTGAAAATAGATTAGACGTCCCCGCATTCCGCGCATTGCCCTTTGACGATCACCGGCCCCTGCGACCAAAGCCTGTTGGTTTCGGCGCACTGCCGGGGGATGGCGCGGGCGGGCTGGCGGCTGTTTGCGCAGGTCCCCTGGCCAAATAGCGGGCGACCACGGCGTCGAAGGCGTTCTCTCCGTCTTGCGGCCCCGACGGGCCACCGTGCCCGTCCGATCTGCGCTGACGTGCTCCACGAAAAATCATGAAGATCACCACGATGAGCGGAATAGAACAGAGCAGATCGACGATCGCCAGCCCCAGCAAGGTTGGTCCCAAGCCCATGGAAATTGCGCCCTCAACCGATCCGCCCTGGTGGATGAAATAGATGAGGAGGCCGCCGCAATAAAAGAAGGGCACAATCGCCCCAATCGCGCGAAATGTCGGATTCGTCCGCATGTTGCGTTCCCGGCGCCACAGGATTCATGATGGGGCAATATCGTCAACAAATTCTAAGCGCGAGGGCTGTCAGGCGGAGCGTCGTCCCCTTAAAAAGCAATCCGCGTCGCTCGGTGAGCTCCGCGCTTTGTCGCTGCCCTCAAGGGGCGAGTGGGTATAAGTCGATGCACCTCACGCCCTCGTCAACCGGAACTGCCCCACATCGATTGCGCCCGCGCGGAATCCATCTTCGCACGACGCGAGGTAGTAATCCCACATGCGCCTAAAACGCTCGTCGAAGCCCAACGGCGCGATGGTGGGCCAGCGCGTGTCGAAGGTTTCGCGCCAGCGCCGCAGGGTCTCGGCATAGGAAAGCGCAAAGGTGCGAACGGTTTCGAAGCCGAGGCCGTGACCCGCGGCGACCGTTTTGAGCGCGGTGGGCGAGGGCGGCATGCCGCCGGGGAAGATATATACCTAATGGGAGACCCGGGACGCCATACCTATTACAACAGTCGCGGTTGTACAGGATTGGCTGACTGGGATTTTCTTCCCGGTGCGCGGCTCGCGATGGGGCGGCCGAGATTAGGCGAAGCCCGCGAAACCCGTGAGCGCATTACGTATGGCGTCCCGGTATTTGAGTCGCCGTATCAACCCAGTCGGTATCCGCTGCGTATTCGTTTGTGGAAACGGGCTGCGACGCATTTGATTGGATGGTGGGGAAATATCGGGACAGGAGCACCGTTTCCAGGGAAGGAACGCTGCTCCTGTCACCGGATTCCCAAACACGGGATTTTTCTTCTCAGCAGCCGTTCGTTGCGGCTCCACCGGCCTTGAGAGATGTTTCGTCAGCGGAACACTGACTTAACTTTGCTCCGGCGGAATTTGTGATGCCGATTATCGCGTTGTGAATTTCGCCGGCTTGGTAGTAGGTGATCAGATCCCCCGATAGTTGGTCGTAACTGGTATAGCCGGTGGTAGAAGAAATTACTTTTATCATCGCTACCTTTTGCTGCGCCCTATCCGAATCCATCTTCGCGATCAGTGACAGAAGCGAATTGTTGTAGAGAACATCAGAGTCGATAGCAGTTCTAGTGCCAGTGATTCCCGCTGCAATTGCGGAAAGCGTCGCTTTTGTCGCCACGCCTGTAGCGGACGTGGCAGCCAACGTCGTGCCCAGGATGCCCAGGTCCGCGATGAGCGAGCCGCTCGAACTGCCGTAAAAAAGATCTTCTTTGTATCTGTTATAGTTCACGTCGATTTTGTTGATCTGTTGGTACGCATAACTGGCGAGGCAGTCCTTTTTGACAGCGGCGCCGGCGCAATTTGGATCAACAAGCGCTTCCCGGTTTGGCGAAGGCTGTATTTGTTGTCCCATTGCCGTGCAGCCAGATAGCGCGATAGAGGCTGCCACGCATATCAACACAGGCAGCGCAACGCGAGCTAATGAAATCATATTTCACCCCCCAATTTTGAGCATGCGTTGGCATCGGCGCGAACACATTCGCCCGAGAACGCAGCACGGTTGACAAACTTTGGAATACCCCCACGCACCGCTGTAGCGTCGAAGTTGCTTCGCGGTAAACGCTTAACAAGAATAATTTAAATCCAGAGTTACTTAAAGTGTCAAGTGGACAAACCTACAACCTCTAATATTGTTCTGTTGAGGAAAACGACGGGGCGCCGATGAGTGACGAATACCCAGCCCGCCAAAATCGCGAACCAAGTTATCCAGTAATCCGGAGTAATCCGGCGACGCGTTATGTGTTGCAGTTTTTTTGTGGACGAGCATTCCGCGAACAAGCATTGCATTTGGGCGTGGCTTGTAGCGCCCTGTGATCATCCGGTCTTTCTGCGATTCTTAGCGCGCGTTTTGACTGCAACACATGACCTGTCGCCGTATTCATCAACAGCACCCCGCCCCGAAAAATTCTTCGGCTCGCGCCTCTGAATTTTTCGACCCGCCCTCAAGGGGCGGGTGGAATTTCGTCTCACGCCCGCGTCAACCTGAACTGCCCGACATCGATCGCGCCCGCCCGAAACCCGCCTTCGCACGACGCGAGATAATAATCCCACATGCGGCGGAAGCGGTCGTCGAAGCCGAGGGGGGCGATCGTCGGCCAGCGCGTGTCGAAGGTTTCGCGCCAGCGCCGCAAGGTTTCGGCATAGGAGAGCGCGAAGGTACGCACAGTTTCGAAGCCGAGGCCGTGTCCCGTGGCTACCGTCCGAAGCGCGGTGGGCGAGGGCAGCATGCCGCCCGGGAAAATGTAGAGCTGGATGAAGTCCGGTCCCTGGCGATATTGCTCGAAATCGGAATTGGCGATAGTGATGATCTGCAATCCCGCGACGCCGTCCGGCGTCAACCGCTCGCGCACCACATCGAAATAGCACGGCCAGTTTTCTTCGCCGACCGCTTCGAACATTTCGATGGAGGCAATGCGGTCGAACTGGCCTTGCACATCGCGATAATCCTGCAGCCGGATATCGATCCTGTCAGACAACCCCGCGCGGCTCGCCTCGCTGGTCGCATAGGCATATTGCTCCGTCGACAAGGTGATGCCCGTGACATGGCAGCCATATTCGCGCGCAGCGAACATGGCGAAGCCGCCCCAGCCGCAGCCGATTTCCAGCACGCGATGGCCGGGCTTGAGGTCGAGCGTCTCGGCCATGCGGCGCCATTTGGCGCGCTGCGCCTCTTCCAGGCTCATGTCCTTCGACTCGAAGAACGCCGACGAATAGGTCATCGTGGGATCGAGCCATTGCGAATAGAACGTGTTGCCGAGATCGTAATGCGCCGCGATGTTGCGGCGGCTTCCCTTGCGCGTGTTGGCGCGGGCCTTGTGCCTCAGGATGCGCGGAATCCGAATCAGCGAAAGCCCGCGCAGGCCGCCGAGTATGCGGTCCATGTTGCGCGCGCCGAATTCGAACACGGCGGCGAGATCGGGGCTTTCCCAATCGCCGTCGAGATAGGCTTCGGCCAGGCCCACCGTGCCGCCGATCATGAGCCGGCGCAGCGTACGGGCGCGGGCGATGTTGAGCACGGCCGAGGCGCCGGATTTGGCGGCGCGGATGGTGCGCTCGGCCCCGTTGGAAAAGCGCAACACCAGCTCGCCTTCACCGATTTCGCTGACGGTGTTCAGGAGCGCGCGGCCCCAGAAAGGCGGCGAAACGGAATTCGCCAGGACGGGATGTGAAATATCGTCGACCATGAAACGCTCAGGCCCCCATAATATATGGCGCGGCTATAATGATTATGAAGGCGCTTTCGTTTCAAGCCGCCGCGAGCGCGGGTTTGCCCGGGGCGCGGGCGATGCGGCCGGACTCGTCGGGCACCCTCCAGGGACGCCGCGCGCCGCCTGCATCTTCGGCCGCGGCGAGACCGGCCTGCAGCGCGTCCTCGTGGAATCCCGAGCCGAAATAGCTGCCGCAATACCAGGTACGATTCCGACCTTGCAGCCGCCATAGCAGGTTCTGGGCGGCCAGGGCGTGCGCGTCGAACACGGGGTGCGCGCAATCATAGACGCCGTGGACCTTGCCCTCGCGCGGCATTTGCCTTGGGTTGAGCGTGACGAACAGCGGCGCGCGTTTGTCGAGGCCCTGCAGCGCGTTCATCCAATAGGTGACGCAGAGATCGGCGTTGGCCTGCGCATCGCTGCGTCCGAGATAATTCCAGCTGGCCCAGGCCTGGCGGCGCTTCGGCATCAGTTTCGCATCTTCATGCAGCACGACAAGATTGGAGCGGTAGCGGAATTGGCCCAGGAGCGCGCTCTCGTCGTCGGACGGGCTGTCGAGCATCCCGAGCGCGCGATCGGCGGGGGCGGCCACGATCACGCCGTCATGGCGGCTGCGATGGCCGCGTTCGTCTATGATGGTCACGCCGTCCGCATCGCGCAAGATTTGGGCGACACCGGCGCCGGTGCGGATATTGCCGGCGTAAGAGGCCGTCAGGCGGCGCACATATTCCTGCGAGCCGCCCGCCACCGTCCGCCACAGCGGACGGTTCGTGAGCTTGAGCAAGCCATGATTGGCGAAGAAGCGCGCGAAGGCGGCCGCGGGGTAGGACGTCATGTCGTCGATGGACGACGACCAGATGGCGGCGCCCATGGGCAACAGATGCAGCCGCGCAAACGCTTCGGAATAATTTTTCGCTTTCAGATATTCGCCGAGGCTCATCTGGCGCGCGGCCGGCTCGACCAGAAGCTCATGCGCCTCGCGATAGAAGCGCACCGTGTCGCGCAGCATGCGCCAATAATCGCGCTTCAGGAGCGCGGAGGGCTGGGCCACGAGCCCGGCCAGCGAGCCGGAATATTCCAGTGCGCCGTCATCGAGCGAAACCGCGAATGTCATTTCGCTGGCGCGCGTCGGCACATCGAGATGGCGGAACAAAGCGGTCAGGTTGGGATAGTTGGGCTCGTTGTAGACGATGAAGCCGGTATCGACCGGCACGGGCCCGCGCGCAGTTTCGACTTCGACGGTGTGGGTGTGACCTCCCACCCGCGTCTCGCGCTCATAAACGGTGACGCGATGGTTGCGCGCCAGCAGCCAGGCGGCGGACATGCCGGCGATCCCCGTGCCCACGACGGCAAAGTCGCCGCCGGTCCGGCTTATGGTGTCGATGGATGGCAACGCGCGTCTCCCAGCCCAATCTCGTGCCAGCGATACGGCTTCGGGTAGCTTTCGGATCAAGTAGGGGGCGGATCAATAGCCGCACTGTGATCCGGACAGAGCAGGCCCACGTAAATCACGGTATGATGGCGTATGCGTCGCGATCCGAACCCCGGCCCAAAGCTAGCCCCTCCCGGGTGGGGAAGAGCGTTGCGGGCATACGCCATCGGCTTTCCGGTCCCCGCCGCATGACGAAGACGGATTCGCCGCCACCCGCCCAATTGAACGACCTGATCGTGTTGATTGCGCAACGCCGCGACAAGCGCGCGTTCGAATTGCTCTTCGCCCATTTCGCGCCGCGCATTAAAGGCTATCTCATTCGCCTGGGCGCGGGCGGCGCCGCCGCCGAAGACCTGGCACAGGAAACGATGCTGGCGGTGTGGCGCAAAGCGGCCCTGTTCGATCCCATGCGCGCGTCGGCGTCGACCTGGATTTTCACCGTGGCGCGAAATCTGCGCATCGATCTCCTGCGCCGCGAGCGCCGCCCCGATTTCGATCCCAACGATCCGGCCTTCGTTCCCGGCGACGAACCCGGCGCGGACGCGCTCCTGATGCGCGAAGACGAAGACGCAGATTTGCGCGCAGCGTTGGCGAAACTTTCACCGGAACAGGCCGAGATTGTGCAGATGTCGTTTTTCGCCGACAAGCCGCACAGCGCCATCGCCGCGGAATTGGGTCTTCCATTGGGCACCGTGAAGTCGCGGCTGCGGCTCGCCATGGCGCGCATTCGCGCCGCGTTGGGGGCTGCGCCATGACGATCCGCCATCATCCCGGCGACGAATTGCTGCTGGCGCACGCTTCGGGCGCCGCCGGCGAAGCCGTATCGCTGCTGGTCGGCACGCATCTGGCGCTTTGTCCGTCATGCCGCGGCAAGGTGGCTTCGATGGAGCAGATCGGCGGCGCGATGCTGGAGGATATGGCGCCCGCGCAAATATCCGCGGCGTCGCTCGCCTCGACGATGGCCAAGCTGGACGATGTCGCGGAGGACAAACCCGCGCGCACGACGGACCTCTCGCGGCCATTGATCGCGCCGGAGCCGTTGCGCTCCTATATCCAGGGCGACATCGATCGTGTGCGCTGGATTCCCATCGGGCCCGGCGTGTCGTATCGCCCGTTGCTCAAGCGGAGAGACGCCCGCGTGCAACTCATCCGCACTGCGCCGGGCGCAGGCGTGGGCACGCACACCCATCGCGGCGAGGAATTGACTCTCGTGCTGACGGGCGGCTTCACGGATGTGACGGGCAGCTATCGCCGCGGCGATCTTCAGACCACGACGCCGGACATCGTCCATCGCCCGGTGACGGACGCGGATGGCACTTGCGTCACGCTCGCCATGACCGACGCGCCGCTCAAATTCATGAGCCCGGTGGTGGGCCTGCTGGGCAAGATTTTCGGGTTCTGACCTGGAGCGTTTTAAGCGCATCGATGCGGGTGGCTTTTTCCCTCTCTCCCTTCGGGAGAGCATCTGTGTTTGGCGTCAAGCGATCTTTGGAGCGGTTGACTGCCAGGTTCGATTTTGCGCGATGAGAGTGTTAGCTAGGACAAGGAGCTTTCTGGCGACTGCGATGAGAGCAGCTTTTGGGACTTTTCCATTGTCGATGAGGCGCTTGTAAAAGATTTTCATGTCGGCGTTGCATCGGCTGGCCGAGACGGCAGCGAGGTAAAGGATTTTGCGAACGATCGCTCTGCCACCCCATATGGAGCGTACACCGTGACGCTGACCGGAATCGTCAGCGACCGGAGCAAGACCGGCCAGTGAACCGGCCTGTTTGTGGGTGACAGTTCCAAGCTCTGCCAGGCATGCGATGAGCGTTTCGGCGACGATAGGGCCAAAGCCGGGGATCGAAGTCAGAATGGCGTAACGTTTGGCTAGACCTTCATCGGCCTTGATGCGCCTGAGGGTCTCCTGCCTGATCGCAGCGACATGGCCAGACAATTCCTGGATCCGACATGCGAGCTGGCTCTTCAGGAATGCGCTTTCGGCCGCAACGAGCTGGTTCTTGAGCGCGGTCCGTTCGGCTACGGCGCTATCCTGGGCAGTGACCAATTCTTTCAACGATTCCAACGATTGCGGCGTTGGCGGGCGTACCGCAGGCGCCATCGCCGCGGCGAACTGCGCCAGAATGCGGGCATCGAGCTTGTCGGTCTTGGCCAGGACGCCTTGCGCTTTGGCGTACATGCGAACCCTGTAGGGATCGGTGACCGCCACGGCGATCGCCGAAGCGTGCAGGCTGCGGCAGAGTTCGCGATGCCATTTGCCGGTGGCCTCAACCGCCACGAGTTTGGGCTCGCGGAGAACAAGCCAACGCTTGAGCTTTCGAATGCCCTCACGCGTGTTGGTCACGCGTAACGATTTGTCTGCGGGCATGACATGAGCATCGAGCCAGTCCTTGCTCACGTCGATACCTGCGGTACAATTGCGGGATTCTTGTTCGGACGCTTCCTTGCCTTGCATGCGGGACGTGCTCCCAATCATCTGTTGAGGACAAGAGTCGAAGACGGACGGACCAAGCTCTCCCACGGTCCTATAACCAAGAGGGTTACGGTCCCGCCCATCCGCATCAAGGCCGGCGGCCGCCGGCCTTGATGCGCCTCACAGCTTGCGCCGAGTCGGCCTCCTCAACATGCAAGAGGGCAGGGTGAGTGGGTGCACGTGCAGTGCGCTGCTCTCGAAGATTTGACCATGCACGCGCACCCACTCACCCTCAGATGCGCAAGCAAGCTTGCGCATCTTCGACCTCTCTCCCGACGGGAGAGAGGTGAATAGAAGTACGGCACGTGACGCGCTTTACGGATTGCCGCTCGTCGGCTGGCTGCCGTTTGGCTGCGGCTCGCGCGGCGCGGTGACCGCCGCCTTGCAGGCGTCGCCGAGCCGATCGAGATTGTCCTTCAGGCAGCGAAACTTGCGGTCGTCGGTGGCGCAGAATTTTGCAAGCTCTTCCTGGCAGGCGCGGCCGATGCCCGGCCGGCGCCCGCCCGCGAAATTCCGTCGCGTGTTGACGGCGGTTCGGCAGGAATCGCCCAGCTTGTCCTCGACGCCGCGCAGGCAGCGGCGGACATGCGGGTCGCTCGCGCAATATTTCTGGATTTCGTCGGCGCAGACGGCCCGAAGCGCCGGCCCGTTCTCCGGCGCGCCGGCATTCTCGGCCGTGCCGGCATTCGGGTTTTGTTGCTGTTGCTGCTGCGCATCGTGGTGATGGGGCTGGCAGGACATCGCAACGAGCGCGAGCGAGACGACGGCGGCGAGTCTGAATGCTGGCGACATTTTTGTGACTTTCCAAACGACCCTTGTCCGTCCCTGTAAATACAGGAACGCGCCGCCTCCCGCCAGCGGCGCTCGTCAAACGCGTGAAATGGGGCAGTTGTTCCGGGTTACGGCCCGTCGACCTTGTAGCCCGCCGCGCGCAGGAGGTTCGGCACGCCGCCCGGTCCGACCAGATGGAACGTACCGACGGTGATGAAGTAAGTGTGCTTCTCTTTGAGCATGGCGGCGATCTGCGGAATCCAGTTGCGATTGCGGTCGTCGAGCATCGCCTTGCGCTCGTCCGGCGACATTTCCGGATCGTTGGGGCCGAGCGCCGTCAGTTTCTTCACGTCGCCTTTGGCCCAGGCCGCGAATATTTCGTCGAGCGTCTCCTGATGATCTTCCGCGAGGATTTTCTTGAACGCCACCCGCAGATTGGCCAATTCGTGATCCAGATTTCCGTCTCCCATCAAAAGACGGAACTGCTGCTGGTAGGTTTCGAAGGCGCGGTACTGCTTGACCTTGCGCGCGACCGCCATGGCGTAAATCTTGTTGTCGACGCCTTCGGCGGCGACGAAGCGCGGATCGCTTCCTTCCGTGCCCTGCAGGTCCATCGACGCGAGCCAGGGGCGCAAATAGACGACGAGGGTGGGATCGGCGTGCGTCTTGAAAATCACCTTGCGGAAATCGCTGCGCATGTCTTCGTCGAACAGCGAGACAAGCGAGGTGCTGAGCGGCAGCACTTCCTTCTGACCGATGTCTTCCCGCGCGGCGTCACGCGTCGCCTCGTCCATCTTCACTTCGAACACGAAAGTGTCCGCGCGCTTGACGGCGTCGAGGATCTGGGGCGTCTGCCAGTTCACATTTTTGGGCAGGATATGGATCGAGCCCAGCAGATAGGCCGTGCCTTTGGGGCCGTGGACGGTCCACATGGCCGGCGTGGCGACGGTGATCTTCGGCTGGTCCGCCGCGGCGGCCTCGGCCGAGAACAGCGCGCCGAGCACGCAAAGTCCAATCCCGATAAGCGCGCGCCGCATCCTGAAAGCTCCAACCTGAGGACCGCGAGCATGCAGGGGCAACGGTAAAGGTCGCCCTAAACCAAAGGGTCACATTTGAACGGTTGACCGGGATGCGCCCCGTTCCATGCTGGGGGATAGCTAAAAGTTCCACCCGCCCTCAAGGGGCGGGTGGATTTACGACGCCGCGCGCAACGCCTGCTGAACCGGAAATTCAACCGTCACCGTAGTGCCGGCGCCCACTTCGCTTTCGATGCGCATCGCGCCGCCATGCTTTTGCGCGAGCGCCTGGACGAGGGCGAGCCCCAGTCCGCTGCCGCCTTTGGCGAGCATGGGATCGATGCACACCTGTTCGAACGGCCGGCCGAGCCGCGGTATCTGATCGGCGGGAATTCCGAGCCCGTCGTCGCGCACCGAGAGCGCTATGAAACCGGGACGCGATGACGTCTCGACGCAGACATGCCCGCCCGCTTGCGTGAATTTGATCGCATTGGAGAGCAGGTTGAGCAGGATCTGCTTCACGGCGCGGCGGTCCGCGGTCAATTCGGCTGCGTCGAGTGCGACATTGGCGCTGAGATCGAGGCCCGCTTCCTTCGCGCGCATGTCGAGCAATTCGGCGCATTCGCGAATGGCGAGGTCGAGATCGATCCGCTCCGGGTGCAATTCGAGCTTGCCGCTTTCGACCTTGGCGGTGTCAAGAATGTCGGTGATGAGATCGAGCAGATGCTGGCCGGAATGGCAGATGGTGGCGGCATATTCGCGATAGCGCTCATGGCCCAGCGGGCCGAAGGATTCGCTGCGCATCATGTCGGAGAATCCCATGATCGCGTTCAGAGGCGTGCGCAGTTCGTGGCTCATATTGGCGAGGAAAAGGGATTTCGCGCGGCTCGCGGCTTCGGCGCGTTCCTGCGCCGCGCGCATTTTCAATTCCTGTTCGCGCCGTTCGGTGACGTCGCGGCCCACGCTGATCTCGCACTGGAATTCGCCCGTCGTCTCGTCATAGATGCCGCGCGTGCGCGTCTCGATCCAGACGTAATGCCCGTCGGCGTGGCGATTGCGATAGGTGGCGGAACGCACTTCGCCCCTGGGCGGCCGGCCGCGCACTTTCATCGCTTCGTCGAGGTCGTCGGGATGAACCAGGTCAAGGTAACGGCCGTCCTGAAGCTCTTCCGGCTGGCGCCCGAGAATGCGCGCCAGCGCGTTGGAGGCGAACACGATGCGCCCGTTTTCGTGCAGGAAGATGATGTCGGAGGCTTCTTCCGCGATCGTGCGATAGGCCCGTTGCGCGTTTTCGCGCTCGGCTTCGGCGATGACCTGACGCGTCACGTCGTGACAAACGCCGATGACCGACACCACGCGGCCGTCCGGCCCGATCTCGACTTCGCCATGCGTGTCCACGATCGGAGCCTGTACGTTCGGGTCTTTCGAATGGCTGCGATACTGAAACGGCGAACGGGTCTTGATCGCGTGAGTGACCTTCTCCGTGATCATGCGAGCGTCTTCGTCGACGATCTGTTCGAGCAGCCAACGATTGTCGGCCTTCTCGCTCGGATCGACGCCCAGGAGGCGATACATGCCCGGCGACCAGGTGACGTGATTGTCGGCGAGGCGCAGGCGCCAATAGCCGAAACGCGCGGCGCGTTCGGCCAGCGCGAATTGCATACCTTCGCTGCGAAGCGTCTCCTGCAGCGCTGCTATTTCCGTCTCCGGAGTCTGCGTCGTCACACTTTGGCTCCCCCGCCAAAACGGGCAGGGGCGAGGATACGCGAGCCTGCGTTAAGCAAGGCTTGCAACCGGACGGCGAATTTCGGCGGCGCGGGCCGCGTGACGGAAGGGGTCCCGCAGGTGTTCTTAAGCTTCTACTTACTTACCCGGCGTCGGGGCGGGGGCCGGAGTTGGCGCTGCGGGCGCTGACATCGTCGGCGTCACGGGCATGGTGCCGGCCGGTACCCGCTGGGTCGCGTCTTGCGGGTCTTCGTTCCAGCCGCCGCCCAGCGCCTTGTAGAGTCCGACGACGGCCTGCGCATGGGACAGTTCGGCCTGCGCCGCCGATTGTTCTGCGGTGAACAGCGTCTGCTGCGTCTGCAGGACGGTCAGGAGATCGACGATGCCTTCGCGATATTGCAGCGAGGAGATGCGAAACGCCTCCGCGCTGTCTTTCACATCGCGGGTCAGCGCCTCTTGCTGGCTGGAATAATTCGAGACCTGGCTGAGACCGGTTTCCACATCCGAGAACGCCTGGATGACTGCGCCGCGATAGGTCGCGAGCAATCCCCGCTGCTCCGCCTTGGCGACGTCGCTTTCGGCGATCAGCTTGCCGCCGTCGAAGACGGTCTGCAGCAGTTGGGCGCCGATGCCCCAGCCGAAGCTCGATCCCTGGAACAGCGTGCCGACGGCGGCGCTCGTCAGGCCGCCATTGCCGGTGAGCGAGATGGCGGGGAAAAACGCCGCGCGCGCGGCGTCCACATTGGCGTGCGCGCTCGCGAGATTGGCTTCGGCCTGCGCCACGTCGGGGCGACGCTGGAGGAGCGACGAGGGAAGCCCCGGCGCGACCACCGGCGGTTTGATGACGTCGAGGGATTGCGCCTTGACGTCGAAGCCCTCCGGCGGGCGTCCCAGAAGAATGGCCAGCGCAAACAATTGTTCGCGCTCCTGCTCCTTCAGCACGGGGATGGTCGCTTCCACGCTGTCGACCAGCGCTTCCTGCTGGGCGAGATTGAGGTTCGAGGCGATGCCGTTCGTCACCTGCGCCTGCGTGATTTTGAGGATGCTTTTGGCCGCGTCCACATTGCGTTGGGCGATCGAGATTTGCTGGCGAAGCGACAGAATGTCGAGATAGGTTGTCGCCACGTCGGCGGTGATCGTCAGGGCGACGACTTCCTGATTGTAGCGCGCGGCCTTGAGGCTTTCGTCGGCGGCGCGCAGATTGTCTTGCGCCAGGCCCCAGAAATCGAGCGCATAGCTCGCGTCGGCCGAGAGGCCGAAACTGTTTGCCGTGACTTTGGCTTTTGTCGGAGGGCCGCCCACGGAGAGCGAGGACACCGGCGAACTCTGGCGCTGCGCGCTGCCTTCGAGATTGATATCGGGAAACAGCGCCGCGCGCGCGACATCGCTTTGCGCCTTGGCCTGCAGCACGCTCGCCACCGCAACCGCGAGATTGAGATTCTTTGATTTGGCTTCGGCGATCAGATCGTTGAGTTCGGGGCTGCCAAATTCCGTCCACCACCCGGCCTGGGGCCACACATTGGCGTCGCCCATGATCGGGCCTGTGAACGCCACGGGAATGTCGGGTCCGTTGAGGGCTTGCGGAACCGGGGTGGAGCAGCCCAAAACGGCCGCAGAAAGGGCGACCACCGAGGCAGTCTGGAGCAGATATTTCATCACAATGACTCGCTTGGCGCTGAGGAACTCTGCGGAGGTGTTGTCTTCTTAGCCGCTCGTTTGGCGAAAACAAGGCCTGTTTCCGGCGCTCTGCCCCGGCGAAGACGCCGGGCGCCCATACTAGTTTTCATCTAAGCCCCCCGTTCTCCTCGATTTTTGTAGGTCGCGCAGCTTAAGCGCGGCCGGTCGCCCTGTCTCGGCTGAGCGAGCCTGCTCGCGATATTGTCAGGCGGCGCCCCTGCCTAAACGCCGGGCCGTAATGTTTGGCTGCAATGCCCCGGCGGTAGGGCGGCCGGACCGTGATTCTGGTTCGGGGTCCAGAACCTGGTCCAGCCGCCCGCGCAACCGTGCCCTTGATGGAGCGCCGATACGGGCACGATTACGACTCCAGCGCGGAATTTTGGGCGGCGCATCTTGATTTGCCCGCCCTCCGCGGCGTCTTCGAATGCCGGAAGACAAGCAATATTCCCACCCGCGGGGCGAGCAATGGGGAAGTTGTATCAATCTGTCGCCGGATGGAGAGACGACCCCGAACAGCGACGGAAATCTCCGAATCCCCCAAAAAAAACGGCGCGAAAGCCGCGCCGTTCTCATTCCAGGGCGTCAAATGTCAGGTGCCGTCCGCACGTTTGCGCACGACCACCTTGAAGCGCGCAAGCTGGTCCGAAGCCAGCGTGAAATCGGGCGCGATTTCCACGGCGTGTTTGTAGTCTTCATACGCGCCGCGAACGTTGCCCTGCGCTTCGTCGACGATCGCGCGATCGTAATAGGCGATCTCGGGCTTCTTCGCGCCCATATCGATGCCCTTGCTGATGTCCTTCTGCGCCTCGTCGTAGCGCTGGAACAGGATCATCACGGCGCCGCGATCGACATAACCCTCACCGAGGGTGGGGCCGAGCTCGAGGCCGCGATTGTAATCGTCCAGCGCGCCGTTCGGATCGTCGCTGCGCGACTTGAGGATGCCGCGATTGATGAACGTCGCGGCGCGATCATTGACGGGCATCGCCCCCTCATCGAGCGCCAGCGTGCACTCTGCGATTCCGTCATGCGGATTGCCGCCGAATTCGGCCGCCTCATAGCAGCTTTGCGCGATGCCGTTTCCCAGAACCGTCACCGCGGCCTGGGCTTGCGGCGCCGCGAGCGCCGCCATCGCGATACCTCCGAACAGAATTGCCGAAAAACTACGAATGGACATGTGACCCTCTCCCGATAGGACGAACGGATTTTGGCGCCGGACCTTTCGCCCGTCCATGGCCGCGGCATGACAGGGCGTTCACGGTCGAGTGTGCGAGTTCGCAGGTCTTATGGGCGGAAAGGCCGTCTCCACTTGCGATTTGGCTCAATCGGGCCGGTCCGATCGCCATCAATTCGGCGTGAAAGAATCGCGCGACGCCGGCGTTAAGAGAGTTCGACGTCCAATGAAACGCTTGCCGCTGAATCGTTCTGAGCCGGGCATTGCCCGAGCGCGGTACGAGGCAAGCCAGACGATCACGACCTCGTCGGCCGCCTGGATCCTTGTAAGAAATATAGTCGGGGGAGCACCCGAGAGACTCGTCTTGCGCTCTGAGCGGACTCCGGCGCCGTCGGCGCTAGCGCCGTTTGAATTTTGGCAATCGAAACAAATAATACGCCGTCAGCGGCGCCCCGACGATGCCCGGGATGAACCAAAATGCGATTTGCGGCAGTTCCTTCCACACGGGAAGATTCTTGCCATTGTCCACATAGAAAGCCGTCAGCATCAAAACGAAAGACGACGCCATGCCGGTCAAATGCAGGCGCGGCCCGCCGTTGCGGATCGCGGATCGACCGAGGCAGGCGGCGGCGAAGGCCAGCGTTCCGAGAATGAACAGAGGATAGTCCTCCGCCCAACGCATGACCGATAACGCCCCCATCGTGACGAAAAGGGCCGCCAGACTCCAAAAGTATGCCCTACCGAAATTCATGTGTCGTTCGCCGCCCTTCGCGCTCAGCATTGCGCCAAGGCCCGTGACGACGGCGGTCAGTCCAAACAAAACGTGGATGGCGACGATGCCGAGGAGCAGCGGATTGGTGGAGGGGACCGGTATTCCCAGGACATTTGTCGTGTCGGCCATGGCGTCGCACCGGAGTTCAAGCGCGCAATACTAACCTTCGCGCCCGCGAAAGAGGGCTTGACTCAATACGACATTTCCGGAATAAATGAAATATGGAAATGGATATCGCCGTCAAGCGCCTGTCGGCCATCGCGCAGGATGCGCGCCTCGAAGTCTTCCGTCTGCTGGTCAAAGCCGGGCCGGGCGGCATGGCGGCCGGCGATGTCGCCCGCAAGCTGGGCGTGCCGGCCAACACGCTGTCGGCCCAGCTGCTTGTCCTGTCGAACGCGGGGATGGTGCGCGCCCGGCGCGAAGGCCGCTCCATCATCTACGCGATCGCCTTCGAAGCGATGCGCGATCTGCTGGTTTTCCTGACGGAGGATTGCTGCGGCGGCCGCGCCGAAATGTGCGCGCCGCTGGCCGACATCGCGTCACGCTGTTGCGACCCGGGAGAGAAACATGAAGCGCCTGCACGTTCACGTCGCCGTCGATAATCTCGAACGGTCCATCGGCTTCTATTCGACTTTGTTCGCGGCGCAGCCGTCGGTGACGAAGTCCGACTACGCCAAATGGATGCTGGACGATCCCAAAGTGAATTTCGCGATCTCCACGCGGGGCGCAAGCGGCGTCGATCATCTGGGAATCCAGGTGGAGACGGACGACGAACTGCGCGAACTCGCCGGACGGTTGAAGGCGGCGGGCGAGGCCACGCGGGACGAGGAAGCGGCGACCTGTTGCTATGCGCAATCCAACAAGGCGTGGATCAACGATCCGTCGGGCGTTCGCTGGGAGACGTTTTTCACCTTCGGCGAAGCGACGACTTACGGCGAAGACGAGCCGGCTCCGGTCGCGAAGCCATCCTCTTCGGCTTGCGGCGCAAATTCCAGCTGTTGCTGATGCGCGTCGGACAGCCTCCGCACCCCTATAATGTGCTGTTTCTTTGCACGGGAAATTCGGCGCGCTCCATCCTGGGCGAGGCGATCCTGAACAAGATCGGTCAGGGAAAGTTCGTCGCGTACTCGGCCGGATCGGATCCCAAAGGCGCAGTCAACCCGCATGCGCTGGCGCTTCTGCGGCGGCTTGGCTTTCCCACAGAGGGGCTGCGCTCCAAAAGCTGGGACGAGTTCGCAGCCGCCCCGCCTTTGGATTTCGTGTTCACGGTTTGCGACAACGCGGCCAACGAGGTTTGTCCTGTCTGGCCCGGCCAGCCGATGACGGCGCATTGGGGCATTCCCGATCCCGCAGCAGTCGAAGGCACGGAGGCGGAAATCGCGGCTGCGTTCAAGGATGCGTATTTGCTGTTGCAGCGGCGCATCGAATTGTTCGCCAATCTGCCGGTCCGCAGCCTGGACCGCATGTCGCTCCAGAAGCATCTCGACGAAATCGGCGCGCCCCAGAAGGCGAAAGCGTGAGCGGTCTTCTGGCGCTCAAGGCGGATGAGCCTGCTTTCGCGGCGATGGTGGCGAGCCTGCAGGCGGGCGATCTGCCGATCAGCGATTTGCACGAGGGCGAAGCGGAATATTTTGTGCTTTCGGGCGGCGATGCGTTTGGCGGGCTTGCGATCTACGGCGACGTTTGTCTGCTGGGGTCTCTGATTGTGCCCGCAGCCAAACGCGGGTCCGGCGCGGGCAGGGTGATATTGGCGGAACTTCTCGGAATCGCCCGCGCCAGAGGCGTTCGCGACGTGTGGCTGCTGACGACATCCGCCGAAAAATTCTTCGCCAGACACGGCTTCGAAAAGGCGGACAGATCCGCCGCGCCGCCCGCCATCGCCGCGACCAGCCAATTCCGGGACTTATGTCCGGCCTCCGCCGCCCTCATGCATTTGCGGTTCGCGTGATCGCGCGGCGCCTCACAGCCGAAGCCTTGGGCACGGCGTTCCTGCTCGTCGCCGTCGTCGGCTCCGGCATCATGGGCGAGCGGCTCGCGAGTGGAAACGTCGCGATTGCGCTTCTCGCCAACACGTTGGCCACGGGCGCGGCCCTCGTCGTGCTGATCTCGATCTTCGGCCCGATATCGGGCGCGCATTTCAACCCGGCCGTGTCGCTTGTCTTTATGTTGAAGCGGGAGCTGGGCGTCGCGCTTGGCCTTTCTTACATCGCCGTCCAGACGGTCTCGGCCATCGCCGGCGTCTATGCCGCCCATCTCATGTTCGAATTGCCCGTCTTCGAGATTTCCACAAAACTGCGCGATGGACCGGCGCAAGCGTTTTCGGAATTCGTGGCGACCTTCGGCCTGATCGCGACAATCCTGGGCGCTATCCGCTTCTGCCCCGATCGCGTCGCGGCGCTCGTCGGTCTCTATATCGCATCCGCCTATTGGTTCACGGCGTCGACCTCATTCGCCAATCCGGCCGTGACGATCGCGCGCGCCTTGAGCGACAGCTTCGCCGGCATCGCGCCGACATCCGCGCCGGCGTTCATCGCCGCGCAAATCGCGGGCGCGGTGGTCGCATGTTTTTTGTTCGGCTGGTTGTTCGAGTCTTGCGAGCCCGGCGACAGTCGCCGCATTCAATCGTGACGCAAATACGGCACGAAATACATATTCCGGCAGCGTGCGAGGCCAACTCCAGGGCCCGGTCGCCGCCGTCAGTCCGGCGCCTGATGAGTCATGCGGACGTGTGCGTCAGTCAGGTGGAAACCGAAGGATTCGATATCATCCAGACACTCGTCCACGTTTACCCCGGGTTGGGCCAGGCCTCTAGCCATTTGCAGAGTCTTGAACGCGGCCCAAGGCCCATATTGCGGCGGCAGGTTTTCCCCCGCGCCACTTCGCGTGAAGGCGAAAATGCGGCCTTGTCCCCGGAAAGCATGAACTTGCATGGCCATACTCGCTACGATGCGCAAGCGCTGATTAGCAGTGGCTATGTCTGCGACCAAGTGTTTTTTCTAGTGAATGTGGCGACAGGTTAAGTGTTGCTCGCCGAAAGGCAACGTTTCGCGAAATACACTTCCGCCACAAATGGCAACACTTAACCTGTCGCCGGATTCCCGCCCTATCTTGGACACCGCAAGGCTGGAACGAACGCCCGATTTGTACGTTTGGGAACCAGCGCGTGCGGGGTTTCCAGTGCGGCAGGATGTGGATTCACTCTCGCTCCCAGAGCGGGCATTGGCCTATCGGAGCATGGCGCTGGAGGCGATGGAAAGCGCTGAAACCGCGCATGATCCCGAAGTTAGAAAATCCCTGCATATGCTCGCTGGCAGTTGGCGGGCGCTCGCCCTTCAGGCCGAAGAGATCATCCGCGCTCAAAAGGCGTAACCGCCCATTCGGTTTCCTGAATTTCGGGACGGCTACTGCATTCCCCAACTCGCGGCGAAACCAAAACACGCCGCCGACGGGCAGATCGAGCTGGTGCAAATTCGCGAAACTGAAATCCGATCTGCGGAAATGCAGTAACTGTCCCCGGCGTTGTCGTGGTATGGATTCCTCTGTCCATGGGAGAGCGGAATGACGAACGGCGAACAAAAAGTGCTTGTGCGCGGGGTAGCTGCCGGCGCGATCCTGGGCTTGGCCATTGGCCTCATGGTGGCGTTGTTCATTGCGATGAGGCCGGAATTGTTTGCGGGGCTGATACGGTAGTCCGCCGGATTAAGCCGCTTTCGCGTCCAGCTTCACGATATCACTCACGTCCGGTCCGAGATACAAGCCGTGATTGCCGGGGCCATCCGAACCGTTGAATTGATCCGCGCGTCGTTGCACCAAACTGTGTCGAGCCGACCATGCGGATAGGGTTGACCAGCTTTTTCGAGTCTACCGCACTCCGTGTTGTAAACCGGCGCATAGGGCACTGAAATGAACAGACAGGTAGCTGTCGTGCTTTACGTGGTGGTGATGGCGGCCATCATCGTCGGCGTCGATTTTGCGTTCTTCCGAAACCGGTTCTAGGAACGATTGCTCGCAAATGTCGGAATTTTCCTGGTGTTCGCAGCCTTCTATTTCAGATTTCTCAAACTGTAGCGGCGCCGTCCCGGGCGCCGGGCTACAGACTTTGACAGCATGCGCCATTCGGAAATTTGGGGCAGCTACGGCATTCCCCAACTCACGGCGAAACCAAAACACGCCGTCGACTGGCAGATCGAGCTGTTGCAAATTCGTGAGAATGAAATCCGATCTGCGGAAATGCAGTAACTGTCGGCATTTGTGTCCCAGCAGTCAGCTTCATCACTGCGATTTCGCGTTTCGCCGCGACGAAGTTCGGCCGGAATGCCCGTGGTTATAGCTCGGGTGATCAACATTGCTCAGACTCAATTCCGAAGCAGAGTTCATACTCACGCGCAACTTCTACCGGTGTCTAGTCGCGATCGCCGCAACATGACGATCCGGTAAAGGACATTGAGGAGACAATTCTCATGAAAGCGATCACAAAGCTTGCAAGCAGCGCGAAGTTGCTTGGCGCTCTGTCGATACTGCCGACTCTTCTTCTCGGTACGTCCATCGCCTGTGCAGCCCCAAGCGGTTACAACGACGAATATTCGCCGTTCAGCAAAACGCCGAAGGTGGACCTGGGAGCCGCGGCTTACTTCGTCATTCTGACCGAAACCGGAATTACGGATGTCCCAACGTCGGTCGTAACCGGCAATATCGGGGTAAGTCCTATCACCGGCGCCGCCGACGGTTTGTCCTGTGCCGAAGTCACCGGAAAGGTTTTCTCGGTGAATGCCGCCGGTCCGGCGCCCTGCAACATCATGCGCCCTTCCCTGCTGACCACCGCCATCAACGACATGCAAACCGCATACAACAATGCCGCAGGACGAGTAGCTACAACCACCAACCTCGGCGGTGGGAACATCGGCGGCCTGACGCTGAAGCCGGGCGTTTACAACTGGACCTCGGGGGTCTCGATTCTGACGAATGTCACCCTCAGGGGAGGTTCGCATCAAGTGTGGATTTTCCAGATTGCCGGCGATCTCAACGTGGCTAGCGGAGTGCACGTCGCGCTGGGCGATCAGGCGCTGGCACAGAACATATACTGGCAAGTCGGAGGCGCGACGACCATCGGATCGACCGCGCACTTCGAAGGGATAGACCTCGATGCAACTGCGATCAATTTGGGAACCGGCGCGACGGTCGACGGCAGGCTGCTCGCGCAGACTGCAGTAACGCTTCAGATGAATGGCATTACCGCGCCCTGACACGTTGACGAATGTGGCGACAGGTTAAGTATTGCATGCTGAAAGGAAACGCTTCTTCGCGAATACGCTCCTTTACAAACTGCAATACATAACCTGTCGACGGAACCTCCTAACCTGTCGACGGAACCTCCGTATTCCCGCAAAGCCCGACCATATGGAGATGGTTGACCAGCTTTTTCGAATGTGCCGCAGTCGGTCTTGTAAACCTGCGCATAGGGTACTGAAATGAACAGGCAGGTAGCCGTCGTGCTTTACGTGGTGGTGATGGCGGCCGTCATCGTCGGCGTGGATTTTGCGTTCTTCCGAAACCGGTTCTGGGAACGATTGCTCGCAAATGTCGGAATTTTCCTGGTGTTCGCAGCTTTCTATTTTAGATTTCTCAAACTGTAACAGCGGCGTCCCGGGCCACAGACTCGGACGTCATGCGCTATTCGAATGCTTCGGAGGTCACTGTGTTCAAACTTATCCTCGCTGCCGCCGTCCTTGCAGCCTCTGCGGCTCTCGCCGCCGATGCGCAGCCTGCCAAACGCACCGTGCTGGAACAGATCGACGTTCCCGGCAGCGCGTACACCACCATTGTCGCGACGACGGAGATCGCACCCAATGGGCTGGTCGAGCGCCACATCCACCCCGGCACCGAAATGACCTATGTGCTGGAAGGTGGCGGCGACATGTTCATCGAAGGCAAACCGGTGATGCATGTGAAGGAAGGCGATCACTGGCAGGTTGCGGCCGGCACGCCGCACTATCTTCAGAACGGGCCGAAACCAACCCGGCTGCTCGTCACCTATGTTCTGGAAAAGGGAAAGCCCCTCGCGATCCCCGCGCCCGAAAAACCGGCGGCCCACTAGCCTCCGCCTGCCGCCGAAGTGATGGCGGGCGAAACTCTGACCAATGGGGTTGACAGAAGAACCGGATGGGTCGTAAGGTTCAAGCGAACGTTTCATGAACATAAAATATGGATTACCGTCCCAAACGCAATTGTCGACGAGCTGTTGAAACGGAGCGCGGGCATCCTGCCCGCAGGGGACTCAACGTCTGCGCCGCTGCGGGCAGGATGCCCGCGCTCCAAAGTCTCCCCTGTTATTTCCCCTGTTTAACAGGGGAAGGTCGAACGATGGTTGAATTTTGCAGCACGTTTTTTCTTCCCCCGTTTACGGGGGAAGTGGCGCGCGCAGCGCGTCGATGGGGGCCCCCTCCGTCTCGCGCGCTGACGCGCGCGATCCACCTCCCCCGCAAGCGTGGGAGGAAAGGGGAAAGGCCCGCCGATAACAGGCGGATAACAGGCGAAAGAACAGGCGGAATATCAGGCGGAAAACAGGCGGAGGTTTCGCCTGTTATGCATGCGAAAGGCCGCGCAAACATTGGCTTTTTCAGCGCCTGCGCGCTGCGCGAAAAAATTTCGCGTTTATCCGTTCCAGGGATTGTCGGAAAAATCCTTCACGGCACGCACCGGAATGCGGATGGTCTTCATGCCGAGATAGACGTCGACCGTCATCTTCCGGCTGTCCGGATTCCATTCCATCTGCGGCGCGAGGCCGCCGGGTTTGCGGAAAACGCGGCCGTCGAAATCCATCGCGCGGCCTTCGACATTGTTCCAGCTCGAAGCGAGCGTCGCCGCCAGCCTGTCGCGCATGGGCGGACGCTGGTCGGACGGCGTGCCGCCGATGTCCATCGCGTCGGGGGCGCTCAGATAGATCGTGCCGTTGGCCGCGATTTCGAGGCGGACCACGACCATGTCGTCGTCCGTTTCGTAACTGCCTTCCCAGCGACCGACAGGCGGTTGTTTGGAGTGCGAGCAGCCGACGATGACCGCCAGGCACAGCACGCTCAGAACCGCCGCTGCAAATCTGCGCATCATGAACCCCTGCGCGAACCGACCGGCCCGACTCAGGCGATGTTAGCAGGGTCCCCATTGAAAAAGCGTAACCGCTTTGCGCCGGCGCGCCCTTGCGGGAGAGGGCAACAGATTGATACGTGGTCGCTCAATCCTCAGGGAATCGCAACCGTGACCGCTTCTTCCGCCCTGCCCAAAGGCTTCCTGTCGGCGGCCTTGGGACGCATCCAGCCTTCGCCCACCATCGCGGTGTCGCAGAAGGCGCGCGACCTGAAAGCGGCCGGGCGCGACGTGATCGGGCTGGGCGCGGGCGAACCCGATTTCGACACGCCGGACAACATCAAAGAGGCCGCGATCGCCGCCATACGGCGCGGCGAAACGAAATACACCGCGGTCGAAGGCATCCCCGAATTGCGCGCCGCGATCGCGGGCAAGTTCAAGCGCGAGAACGGGCTCGATTACACGCCGGCGCAATGCTTCGTGGCGCCGGGCGGCAAGAGCATCATCTTCAACGCGTTGATGGCGACGCTCAATCCCGGCGACGAAGTGATCGTGTCGTCGCCCTATTGGGTGAGCTATCCCGATGTGGTGCTGCTGGCCGGCGGCACGCCCGTCATCGTCGACACGCGCATGGAAGACGGATTTCGCCTGACGGCCGCGGCGCTGGATCGCGCGATCACACCGAAAACCAAATGGCTGATCCTCAACCAGCCTTCCAATCCCACGGGCGCCTGCTACACGCGCGAGCAGCTGAAGGCGCTGACGGATGTGCTGCTGCGCCATCCGCAGGTGTGGGTGCTGACCGACGACATGTATGAGCATCTCGTCTATGGCGGCTTCCAGTTCTCGACGGTGGCGCAGGTCGAGCCGCGGCTCTACGAGCGCACCTTGACGATGAACGGCGTTTCGAAAGCTTACGCGATGACGGGCTGGCGCATCGGCTATTGCGGCGCGCCGGAGCCGCTCATCAAGGCGATGGCGAAACTGCAGTCGCAATCGGCGTCGAACGCGGCCTCGATCTCGCAATGGGCCAGCGTCGAGGCGCTCAACGGCCCGCAGGATTTCATTCCCAAATTCCAGCGCATCTTCGAAGAGCGGCGCGATCTCGTGGTCTCGATGCTCAACCAGGCGCATGGCGTCGAATGCCCCAAGCCCGAAGGCGCGTTCTATGTCTATCCGTCGATCCGCAAGCTAATCGGGAAGATCGGCGCCGTCGGGAAAGGTCGTCGCGACCGACGAAGATTTCGCGGGCGAGTTGCTGGAAGCCGAAGGCGTCGCCGTCGTGCACGGCGCGGCGTTCGGGCAATCGCCGCATTTCCGCATCTCCTATGCGGCGTCGAATGCGCAGCTCGAAGACGCGTGTCATCGCATCCAGCGCTTCTGCGGCAATCTCAGATAGCGTGCCAATTTGGGACGCGCGCGGATACGCGTTTTCACTAAGGGCAATTCCCAACTGGCGAATGAGCCGGTGTGGGATCAGTTTCCCGGCATGCTTGAGACACGGAACTTCATCGAGATCGAAATGACCGACCCGCGGCTCACCAAGGCCATGGAGCTGCGCAATCTTGCCATGGACTTCCGCGAGAAGGCCGAAGAGATGCGGCTCGCCAAATATATCGACCTGATGCTGAAGAGCGCGGTCGAACTCGAGCGTCTCGCCGAAGATCTCGAACGCATGGCCGACGACCACTACCTCATGTCGCCCGTCGCCGGTCGCTGCTGATCGCCGCTGCGGCTCGTCCGCGGCCCAAGTCAAGCGCCGTAATTTCTTCCATCCGCCCTTGCCAGACACAGCCTTTCGGCGCGAGCATTGCGTCCCAAGGGGCGCGTGACGCGGGCTCCGTGCAGCCAGCGCCCGCCGCGCCTCGCCCGGAATCCGGGACCTGGAGGCGCGCGACATGTCCATCAAAAACGGCAAAGAAAAAAAGGAGACGGGGCCACGCACAGTGGCCCTGGTAGGACCTTACGGCAGCGGCAAGACGACGTTGCTCGAAAGCATTCTCACCATCACCGGCGCCGTGCAGCGCAAGGGATCGGTGACGCAGAAGAACACGGTGGGCGACGCCTCGCCTGAAGCGCGCGCCCGGCAGATGAGCGTCGAGGTCAATTGCGCCACCACCAAATATCTCGACGACAGTTTCACTTTTCTCGATTGCCCCGGTTCCATCGAATTCCTGCAGGAGACCTTGAACGTGCTGCCGGGCGTGGACGCCGCCGTCGTGGTGTGCGAGCCCGAACCCGCCAAGGTGCAGATGCTGAAGCCCTATCTGAAGCGGCTTGAAGACCTCGCCATCCCGCATTTCCTGTTCGTCAACAAGATCGACAAATCCGGCGGCGCGTTGCGCGACCTGCTCGGCATCCTGCAGCAGGCGAGCGACAAGCCGTTGCTGCTGCGCCAGATCCCGATCTGGGAGAACGGGGCGGTCACGGGCTTCGTCGACCTCGCGCTGGAGCGCGCTTTCGTCTATCGCGAGCACGCGGAATCCGAATTGATCGAATTGAAGGGCGACATAAAGGAGCGCGAGAAGGAAGCGCGCTTCCAGATGCTGGAAAAGCTCGCCGATTATGACGAGCATCTGATGGAAGAATTGCTGTCCGATGTCGAACCGCCGCGCGACGAAGTGTTCGGCGATCTGGCGCGCGAATTGTCGGACGGTTTGATCGTGCCCGCGTTGATCGGCTCGGCCGAACGCGACAATGGCGTGCGGCGGCTGCTCAAGGCGCTGCGCCATGAAGTACCGGGCGTGGAAACGACGGCAGCGCGGCTCGGCCTCAAGACCAATGGCGAGGCCATCGTCCAAATCCTGAAGACCTATCATTCCTCCCATGGCGGCAAGCTAAGCCTCGCGCGCATTCTTTCGGGCGCGGTGAAGGACGGCGCGGTGCTGCGTCGGCGCGAGGGTGGCGAAGCGCGCATCGGCGGCATCTTCGCGTTGAGAGGCGAAGCGCAGACCAAGCTCACGGACGCGAAGGCCGGCGACACGGTCGCGTTCGGGCGCCTCGAAGGCGTGGCGACAGGCGAAACGCTGGCGAGCGGCAATGCGGCGGCGTTGCCGAAGATCGAGATCGAGCAGCTGGCGCCCGTCTACCGGCTTGCGATCGAAACCGCGGACCGCAAGGACGAAGTCAAGCTCACCGCGGCGATCGCCAAACTGCGCGAGGAAGATCCGTCGCTGCATTTCGAGCAGAACGCGGAACTGCACGAGATCGCGTTGGTGGGCCAGGGCGAAATCCATCTGAAGGTCGCCGTTGAAAAGCTGCAGAGCAAATACGGCCTCAAACTCAACACGCATATGCCGCATGTGCCCTACAAGGAAACGATCCGCAAAACCACGACGCAGCGCGGCCGCCACAAGCGTCAGACAGGCGGCCACGGCCAGTTCGGCGACGTGGTGGTGGAGATCAGGCCGCTGGCGCGCGGCTCCGGTTTCGCGTTCGAAGACGCGATCACGGGCGGCGTGGTGCCGAAGCAACTGGATCCCGTCGGTGGAGAAGGGCGTCGTCGAATATCTGAAGGAAGGTCCGCTGGGGTTTCCGGTGGTCGATCTCGCCGTGAAGCTGGTGGACGGCTCCTATCATTCCGTCGACTCCTCGGACGCCGCATTCCAGACCGCCGGCCGCATCGCGATGACGGAAGGCATGCCCAACTGCTCGCCGGTCCTGCTGGAGCCGATCATGCATGTGCGCATCCATGCGCCGAACGACGCGACCGCGAAGGTCAATGCGATCGTCAGCGGGCGGCGCGGCCAATTGATGGGCTTCGATGCCCGCGACGGCTGGCGCGGCTGGGATACGGTCGAGGCGCAGATGCCGATGTCGGAACTGCACGGCCTCATCATCGACCTGCGTTCGCTGACGCAAGGCGTCGGCACCTTCGAAACGAAGTTCGACCACCTGGCCGAACTGACGGGAAAGCTGGCCGAGCAGGTGGTGGCGACGCGCAAGGCGGCTGCGTAGCGAATTCCAGGCAAAAAAGCCGGAGCGGGGGGGCGCTCCGGCTTTGGTGCTTGGGGTGGGGAGGCGGCCTCGCGCCCGAGGGGGCGGACGCGAGGCGACGAAGAAATCCTCCGCCAGTGTCGCGATCCGTGGGGGGACGTCCGCGACCAATCTGAAATAGGCGCCGCCGAACGCGATTTCAACACGCGGCAATCACGAAACCGTGCAACCTATACCTCAGTATTTCCAGTCCTTCGCCGCGCGCACCAGGAAATCGCGGAAGGCGGCGACGCGCTTGGATTGGCGCAGCGCATCGCAATAGACGAGATGCACGTCGAAGGTCGGCCCGTCGACTTCGGGCAGGATGCGCACGAGATTGGGCCGTCTCGGCGGCCACATAGTCCGGCAGCGCCGCCGATGCCCGCACCCGCTTCGGCCGCCTGCAGGATGCCGGTCAGTTGTTGATGCGCAGCGCGCGCGCAACGCCGCCCGGCGCGAGCCGCCGCGTGGCGTCCAGCAGCCAGTTGACGTCGCGGATTTCCGGCATCGCCGTCTCGCCATAGACGATGACCGTGTGGTTGACGAGGTCTTCGAAGCTGTTGCGGCATGCCGGCGCGCGCCAGATATTCGGGCGACGCATAGATGTGATAGTGCACGGTGAAGAGCTTGCGCTGGATCAGATCGGCCTGCACCGGCGCGCGCATGCGGAGCGCGAGATCGGCCTCGCGCTGCGCCAGATCGAGCTCGTGATCCTCGATCACCAGATGCACCTGCAGCTCGGGAAATTCGCGGCAGGAATTCGTTGAGCCGCGGCAGCAGCCAATAGGTGCCGAGCCCGTGGCTGGCGGTGATCTTGCAGCGAGCCGCGCGGCGCGGACTGCACATTCTTGAGCGCTTCCTCGGCCTGGCCCAGCCGCGCCAGCACATCGGACACGGCGCCGTAGAGCAGCTCGCCTTCGTCGGTCAGCGTCAGGCCGCGCGCGTGGCGCTGGAACAGCGGCGTGACGATCTCTTCTTCCAGCGCGCTGATCTGGCGGCTCACCGCCGATTGGCTGAGCGTGAGCATCTGGCCGGCATGGGTGAAGCTGCCCGCCGATGCGACCGCGTGGAAGATGCGAAGCTTGTCCCAATCCATCGCGCCCCTCCCAGGGCTTGGCGGACGCTAATGTCGCGCCCGCCAGAAACCGCTCGGCTTCCAGCGCCGCCATGCAGCCCATGCCCGCCGCCGTCACCGCCTGGCGGAACATCTTGTCCTTCACGTCGCCGGCCGCGAACACGCCCGCGCACGCTGGTGCGCGTCGAATCCGGCGCGGTGCGGATGTAGCCGTCCGTCGTCCATGTCGAGCTGGCCGTTGAAACAATTGCGTCGCCGGCGAATGGCCGATGGCGATGAAAAGCCCGTCGACGGCCAGCGTCTGCCGTCGCGCCGCTGTCGAGGTTGCGCAGGCGGATGCCGTGACACCGTCGCGGATCGTCCGCGCCCAGCACCTCGTCGACGTCGGTGTCGTAGAGCACGTCGATCTTCCGGTTGGCGGCGAGGCGCATCTGGTTGGTCTTGTCGGCGCGCAGCACGTCGCGGCGATGGATGAGCGTCACGCTGCTCGGCGAAATTGGTGAGGAACAGCGCTTCCTCCGCCGCGGTGTTGCCGCCGCCGACCACCGCGACGCTCTTGCCGCGAAAGAAGAACCCGTCGCAGGTGGCGCAGGCCGACACGCCGAAGCCCTTGAATTTCTCTTCCGAGGCAAGGCCCAGCCAGTTCGCCTGCGCGCCGGTGGCGATGATCAGCGTGTCCGCGCGTATAGCGCGTCGCCGGAATCGCCGATCAGCGCGAAGGGCCGGCGCGCGAGATCGACCGCGGCGATCGTGTCCTGCACGAACTTGCGTGCCGACATGCTCGGCCTGCGCCTGCATCTGCTCCATCAGCCAGGGGCCCTGGATCGCTTCGGCGAAGCCGGGATAATTCTCCACTTCGGTGGTGATGGTGAGCTGGCCGCCCGGCTGGATGCCGGCGATCATCACGGGCTCCAGCATGGCGCGCGCCGCATAGATGGCGGCGGTGGCGCCGGCCGGACCGCTTCCCAGAATGATCGACTTTGGCGTGTCATGGCGCGTCGCCAGACGTCGCGGCACTGACAGCGAGTGCGCAACCGCCCTCGCCGTCAAACGGCCCCTCTGGCGGCTCGATATCGGAACATGGCCCGGAAAGGTCAAGCAGTCCTTGGAAAAGCGCGGCGTTCGACAGTTAAGTTTGTGTCACGAATTGTTGCGCGGATCGTATTGGCCCGGTGATTCTGCAACCCGCGGAATTCCACATATTCGGCGAGGGTTTCGTCCGGACAGGAACTGTCGGCTTTCGAAATATTATTGCGCGCGGGCGCGCCGCGGAGTTAAATAGCCGCCGCTATCACACAACCGCAGGTTCCCATGGAGCACCACAAGCTCGATTCCATCGATCTCCGCATTCTTTCCGAACTCCAGGCCAACGGCCGCATCACCAATGTGGAGCTGTCGCGGCGCGCCAAGATCACCGCGCCGCCCTGTCTGCGGCGCATGCGCGCGCTGGAGAAGGCGGGCTTCATCAAGGGCTATCACGCCGATCTCGACGGCAAGTCGCTCGGCTATCGAGGTGACGGGCTTCGCCTTTGTCGGGCTCGCCAGCCAGGCCGAGGCCGATCTCAAGCACTTCGAGGAGCAGGTGCGCGCGTGGCCGCAGGTGCGCGAATGCCTCATGCTGTCGGGCGAAGTGGATTTCCTCCTCAAATGCGTGGCGCGCGAATCTCTCCGCGTTCCAGTCCTTCATCACCGACACGCTGACGGCCGCGAAGAACGTGGCCAGCGTAAAGACTGCGCTGGTGATCCGTTCGAGCAAACACGAACCGGGCGTGCCGGTGGATGTGAAGTAGCGGGACGACGGAACCGCCCAGGCGGCGTTGCCGAAAAGAAGAAGGCGCCACGAAGACACGGAGAGCACGGAGAACAAGAAAAGGTTCCGCGCGCAAATGCGCGCAAGGTTTTCTTCTCCGAGCTCTCCGTGTCTTCGTGGTAAATCTTATTGTTTTGGTCATCGCAGCACGCCCGAAAGTTCCGCCGATCGCCCGCGAATGCGAATCGAAATTTTTCCTGCCCCTAAGTTTTTTGCAAATTCAACCGCTTGACGCCGCATAACAGGGCTTTCGAAACCTGTTATGACCTCTGTTATTTCTCCTGTATTCGAACCTGAAAAAGCCTCGTCCCGACGATCGTGTTTTTGTTGCGAAGAGATGCGCAGCCAACCCGGAGCGGTCATCGCATCCGCATCGTCCCGCGGTTTCGATCGCGAAAAAATTTTCACTCCGAAATTCCGCGCAAATTCAATCGCTTGACCTTTCCGAGCAGGGCTTTTTCGGGGAATTATATATTTGGCTCCCTTGGGGCCTGCACGCTGGTATTCGGCCTAGTCGTCGCTTCATTTGCGATCCATTCTGGATGGAGCATGTACTTCGGTCCGACGTACACAGCGACAATGGGAGGCGGCATTAGTGCGGGCGATGACGGAAAGATTTGCCGATGGACTGGCGCAGGCATTTGGCCGTGCTTGACGCTGATTCCGGCCGCCTTAAAGGCCCGCTCCACTTCCACTGAAAGGCTTCTCGCTTCTGGAGAGGCTAAATTTGCCGCTATCCAAAGCCCGTATCTCGTTTCCTCTAGATACAAGTTGGCCGCAAATCCGACATTCCATTCATGGTGTCTGAACACGGCCGCAAAGTCGTCGGCTAGGTTTCTGGCCTCCGTGTCGCCCATGACATATGCAAATTGCACGGTGGCTGGCGGAATCTTTTCGAGTGCGTCGCCCAATGCCTTCAGCGTTGGAATGTCAAATTGCCGCCAAGACGTTCTTTCTTTTATCAATTCGGTTTCCCGTTGGGCTTTGTCGGCGCGGTCGTTAGAGATTTCTTGTATCTTTCGCGACCTGACGAATCCCATTCGGCTAAATATCACTTCTCCGGCCACTCCAGCGGTAACCAAGAAATTTGCGCCAACTGGCCCCCAGTGTTCCCACGGCGTGCCGTACGGTTGGTTTGCCCACGCCAAAACAATCTCAAACCCGACGCCTAGAACAACGAATGCGCCACATCCCCACGTCCAGCGTTCGCAGGACAATTCGGCCCTTTCCAGTTCTGGTAAGTCACGCTCGCTCGCATTTTTGACGCCATTTCGGAGATACCATCCCAAGAGCGGAAATGGTTTTGTTGGGTTTTGGGTCGGGCTAGGCATTGGCGCGACGTTGTTAGCCTTTCTATCTGCGGCGATTCACTTCGGATTACTCAAGTGAGTGCGCGGCCTGACGCTAATGCCGCTTCGGCTCGACGCGCGGCTGCTTGCTCATTTTCTTCACGAACTTCTTTATCTTGCGCTTACGCTTTTTCGCGCCATCAGTTTTCGCCTTTGGCTTATAGCCCAGCACAACGTCGACAATCGCGTCCAGTATCGGCGGCGGTTTCGGTTCGCTCATTGGATAAGCGCCTTGTAAGTCAAACGCTTTCCAGCCGCTTTCTCGATGAAGCTTTCGAGGCGTTGCATGGTGTGCCGCTCGACGTTGCCTTCGTTCAGGCGGAACGTGAACTCATCGACGTACCGATGCAAATGCTTTTCGCTGGCGTGATGATAGACGCCATGCAGGCCGCGCTTCATGACCGCCCAAACGCTTTCGATGCCGTTCGTGGTCACGTCGTCGCGGACATATTCGCCCGCACCGTGGTTGACGGCTTCGTGCTTGTATCCCCTGCGACCAAGGCTGCGATAGCTCACATGCTGATCGGTGTGGATGGTCGAGCCAGCCTCGACGTTGGCGTCGATTTGCTCGTTCAAATCTTCAGCGGTTGCGCTTTGGACAGGGACAGCCTTCGTGCGACCGCCGCGCTCGCGCATACCGAGAACAATCGCCTTATCGGTCGGGCCGGTCCCGCTCATAAGCTTCTTGTTTTCATGACGGTTCTTTTCCTTGCCGCCGATATACGTCTCGTCAATCTCAATGATGCCCCTAAGCTTGCCGAGATCGTCGCCGCATGCTTCGCGAAGGCGGCCAAGAACGAACCACGCGGACTTTTGTGTGATGCCGATTTCTTTCGCCAGTTGCATGGACGAAATGCCCTTGCGCGCCGTGACGAGCAAATACATCGCGTAAATCCACTTGTGCAGGGGAACATGGCTGCGCTCGAAGATCGCGCCCGTGCGAACCGTGAAGTCTTCCTTGCATTGGTTGCAGCGGTAGTAACCGCCAGCGCGCGCCGTGATGCGGTCGCCAAGGCCACAGACCGGACACTTGGGACCCTGCGGCCACAAGCGGCTTTCCAGATAGACGCGCGCCGTCTCCTGATCGGGGAACATCGCGAACAACTCAAAGGTGGAAATCGTGCTCTTGGACATCGGCAAACCCTCACTTCATGGTCGAAATATAGGGCAAACCGGCGAGGGAGTCAAGTATATAATTCCCCTTTTTCGCCCTGCAAATTTCCCTGCATTGGGCCCTGCCGAAACGACTTGACTGCGCCTCGGCGGCGACCGGTTCGGGATGCCATTCGCATTGTCTTGCGGCCGCGCCGACAGCGCGGCGGCTGCGCGCCGCGAACGCGCGAAAAAAATCTCACCTGTTATTTCCCGGAATCTCCAGGCAAACCAAAGAGTTGGAAAAATCATAACAGGCAATAACAGGCGCCTGTTTTCTGCGATATGCCGCCTGTTCGACAGAGAGCGTGCGTCCACACGCGCATGCGCTCGCACCGACGCACTCGCCCGCCGGCGCATGCGCGCAGAATCTTCCCGCGCCACGCGCGCGACGCCTTCCACCTTCCTGCGCATCCCGATGCCGGCCTGTCTCACTTCCATGCGTGCGATCCACAAACGGGAAACTGCCCAACATGGCGAGGGAAATCCGCGCGCGCAATCGCAAAAAAAACGAAACGCCAACGAAATTCGAACGCGCGCCGATTTCGTTGCAGAGACGTTCCAGCGAATGTTTTTGCGGGTCAGACGGTTAGGAAGAAGCGCGATTTTTCGAAAATATTTTTTGATCCAACGATCACCGAATTTCCGGCGCCGATGCCAGCTGACGGACCCGCATGGTTAGGCAATGGCGCCGATGCACTTGCTCGCAATCAGCCGAGGCGCGAAAATCTGCTGCGCGTTCCGCTGCTCACAATCGCCCATGGAACCGATGCGGAAAGAACGATGACGATGGAACAAAAATTCGAAAACATTTGGGATGCCGTCGAGCCCGCGGAAGCCGCAAGCATGAAGGCGCGCTCGGAAGTCATGATGGCGATCCGCGAAATCGTAGGCGGCTGGAAGGGGACACATGCCGACGCGGCGAAGCGGCTCGGCATCACACAGCCGCGTCTCAACGATTTGCTCCGTGGCCGGATCGACAAGTTCAGTCTCGACGTGCTCGTCGAAATCGCGACCCGCGCGAGCCTCTCGGTGCGGGTGAAGACGGTTCGGACGGCGGCCTAGGCATGGGTGAGACCCGCAGTTTCAGGGAACTGGTTCAGAGCCGCGTTGTGCGCGATCCCGAATTCGCGACTGCCATTCTGCGCGAGGGCGTCGATGCGATGCTGAGCGGCGACGTGGACGCCGGAAAGAGTATCCTGCGCTATTACATCGAGGCGGGCTCCGAGAAGCTCGACTAGGCTAGGCCAGCCGCAGCTTCGTCTGCCGTTCTTCGGCATCCTTGTAACCGAGATCGGCGAACACATTCGTCGTGCCGTGAACGACCACGTCGCCTTCCGTTTTACGATTTCTTGACATGGCTCGCCTTGATGTCGCCGTGGGTCGTCCAATTTTTCCCTCTCTCCTTCGGGAGGGAGGGCAGGGTGAGTGGGTGCTCTTGCAGCGCGCTGCTTCAGAAAGATTTGGCTCTGCACGCACACCCACTCACCCTCGGATGCGCAAGCAAGCTTGCGCATCCTCGACCTCTCTCCCGATGGAGAGAGGTGAAGCAGGAGTCCATTGCGGGCCGTTCTTGCCAACGATTCACTGTTGCTCTGCAATTATCCCAATTCTGGTATAAAATCAAGCCGCGCCGGGAGAGGCTCCGCACCCTTTCCCGTTGAATGATGGGCACTTATCGCACACTCGGCTACCCCACCCGATCCCAATAAGGCGGCGTGCCGAAAGCCGCGCGCAAATGTGCCACCAGAGCCGCCACTTTGGCGGAAACGTTTCGGTCCTTGGGGAAGGCGATGAAGATCGTCGCGTGTTCGGCTTCCGCGCCCACATCGAGCGCGCGAAGCTTCTTGCTCGCCAACGCGTCATGCACCATGAAGCTCGCCAGCAGCGCGATGCCGAAGCCTTCGATGGCGGCGTCGCGCATCACGATTCCATTGTTGACGCGAAATATCTTCGCGGGATGCGCCGCCTTCCAGCGCCCCGCATGCTTGAAACGCCAGTCGGACGCGCCGCGCAGGCTGTAGATGATGCCGCTGTGCCCTTCGAGATCGGCGATGCTTTTCGGCGCCCCGTTTTTCTTGAGGTACGCCGGCGACGCCACCAGCATGCGCTTGCTGGGCGCCAGCCGTTTCACGATCAGTCCATTGTCCGGCACGGGGCCGTGTCGAACGATCGCGTCGTAACCGTCCGCCACGTTGACGAAGCGGTCGTCGAGATCGAGCGTCAACTCGATTCGCGGATTCTGTTTAAGGAACGAACAGATTGCCAGGCCCAGATGACGAATGCCGAAGCTGACGGGCGCGGAGAGGCGCAAAGGCCCCGCCAGCTCGCCGCGGCGTTCGGAGATTTCCGATGTCGCATCGCTCACTTCGCGCAGGATGCGCTTCGCCCGGTCGTAAAACGCGATGCCGTCTTCCGTCAGCGTCAGCCAGCGCGTCGTGCGATGCATGAGCGTCGCCCCGAGGCTGCGCTCCAGCTCGGCAAGGCGCTCGCTGGCCACGGATTTGGAGATCTGCAGCCGGCGAGCGCCGCCGGTGATGGAGCCTGCCTCCGCGATGGCCACAAAGGCGAGAGCGGTTTCCAGCTTCAGCATTGTTCGGAATTCCCGGACACTTGTTCCTCCAATGTAGGTCTAGACCGGTCCTGCGCGCCAGGCCAGCATCGCGCCTTCTGTCGGGGAGGATTAGATGATTCGTTTCTTCGTCACACTGAGTGCCGCGTTCCTTGTTGTTTCTTCCGCCAACGCGGTCACGCCGTTTCCCGCGAACTTCCACGTCCGGGAAATCCAGACCAACGGAACCACTCTGCATGTTCGCATCGGCGGCAGCGGCCCGGCCGTCGTCATGCTGCATGGCTTTGCCGATACGGGCGACATGTGGGCGCCGGCCGCGGCCGT
This sequence comes from uncultured Alphaproteobacteria bacterium, assembly GCA_963715545.1. Classification (GTDB taxonomy): domain Bacteria; phylum Pseudomonadota; class Alphaproteobacteria; order Micropepsales; family Micropepsaceae; genus Rhizomicrobium. The sequence goes on from OY970252.1 coordinate 198,075, forward strand.
GCTGATGAAGGGCCACACGGTTGTCGTGCCGGATTTGCGGGGCATGCGTCTCTCGGCCCATCCCGATGCCGGCTACACGAAGAAAAACGAGGCCGTCGATATCGCTGGTATCATGGACGCGTTGAAGATCCAGACGGCCGATCTCGTGACGCACGATATCGGCAATATGGTGGGCTATGCGCTGGCCGCCCAATATCCCGCGCGCATCACGAAGTGGGTCGTCATCGATGCGCCCCTGCCCGGGATCGGTGATTGGGAGAAAATCAAGCAAAGCCCGCTGCTGTGGCATTTCAATTTCCGCGGGCCCGATGAGGAGCGGCTCGTGGCGGGGCGCGAGCGCATCTATCTGGATCGTTTCTACGACGAGCTTTCCGCCGACCCGAAGAAGATCACCGAGGCGACGCGCACCCATTATGCGAAGCTCTATGCGCGCCCCCATGCCATGCACGATGCGTTCGAGCAGTTCGGCGCCTTCAACCAGGACGCCGCCGACAACCCGGCGATGCTTGCGGCAGGCGGCAAATTGAAGATGCCCGTGCTCGCGCTCGGCGGAGAAAAATCGTCGGGGACCGGGCAGGCGGACGAAATGCGCTTCGTGGCGAGCGATGTGACGACCGGAATCGTTCCGGCGTCCGGCCACTGGATCATGGAAGAAAACCCGGCGGCCACGACGAAGTTGATTGTCGATTTTCTTGCGAGATAGTCCGCGGGCAAGCAAACAGGAGGAAATCATGACGTCATTCGCAACGGTGCGCGATCCGGTGCAGGATCATCTCCTCACGCCGCAGAACGCGGCGTTGATCATCATCGATTTTCAGCCGGTGCAGGTTTCGTCCGTCGCCTCGCGCAGCAAGCGGGAGCTGGTGGCGAACATCACGGCGCTTGCGCGGATCGGCAAGCTGTACGGCCTGCCGGTCGTGCTTTCGACGGTGAATGTGAAAACGGGCGTCAACAAGCCGATGATCCATCAGATCATGGAGGTCTTCCCCGACCAGGAGCCGATCGACCGCACGGCGATCAATTCGTGGGAAGACGAGGATTTCGTGCGCGCCGTGAAAGCGACGGGCCGCAAGAAACTGATCTTTGCCGCGTTGTGGACGGAGGTTTGCCTCGTGCATCCTGCCCTCGATGCGCTGCGCGAAGGTTTCGAAGTCTATCATGCCGTGGATTGCGTGGGCGGCACGTCGCCGGAAGCCCACGAAGCGGGATTGCGGCGGCTGGAGCAGGCAGGCGGCAAGCCGATCAGCTGGGTGCAGCTCATCTGCGAATTGCAGCGGGACTGGAACCGCAAGACGACCGTGGCGGAATTCGCTAGGATTCTCTTCGCAGTCGAAGGAAATTAGAGAGGCATAAATGTCGACATTCACGCTCATCCACGTCCTCATCAGCCTTGTCGGGATCGGCGCCGGTCTCGTGGTGACATTTGGGCTTCTCACGTCCATGCGTCTCGACAACTGGACGCTGCTCTTTCTCGCGACGACCTTGGCCACGAGCGTGACGGGCTTCCTCTTTCCGTTTCACGGTTTCACCCCGGCGATCGGCGTGGGAATCCTGTCGGTGATCCTGCTGACGGTGGCGATCGTCGCGCGCTATGTCTTTCATCTCCAGGGTTTCTGGAGATGGGCCTATGTCGCAAGCGCCCTGATTGCGTTCTATTTCAATGTGTTTGTTCTCATCGTCCAGAGCTTTCAGAAAATCGGGGCGTTGAAAGCGCTGGCGCCCACGCAAACCGAGCCGCCCTTTGCGATCGCGCAGGCAGCGGCGCTATTGATTTTCGTTGTCCTCGGCTCGCTTGCCGTGCGCCGATTTCGGCCGACTTTGCCCGCTTAGTAGCTTTCGCAGACTGATGCGTTTCACCCGCGCCGTTCAGACGGGGCATCGCCTGAATATCACCGTCAAATTGTTGGCCGGCATCGCAACGATCTCGTCCAGCGCGAAGCCGGATTTCTTGGCCAATGGGAGGACGTCCGTCTCGAGGCAGCGCACGCCCCAGCTTGCATTGCGCGAGCGCAGGTCGCTATCGAACGACTGGTTCGATGGCGCCGTGTGCCGACCCTGCCGCTTGAAGGGTCCATAGAGAACCAATGGCGCGGCAACGGCCAGGATGCGCGACGAACCGGTGAACAATCCTTCCGCGGCGATCCAGGGCGCAATGTGAATCATGTTGCAGCAGAACACTGCGTCCGCGGTCTGGATTGGCCACGCCGCATCGGATGCGTCGAGGAGAATGGCGGGGCGAATGCCGGCGCAGCCGTGCGTGTGGGCGTCGATATCGGCGAGGGCGCCGACGCTTGCATCGCTTGGCTGCCAGCAGAGGCTCCCCGGAAGCCGGTGCGCGATGAAGGCCGCGTGCTCTCCTGTGCCGCTTGCGACCTCCAGCAGCGTTCCCGCCCTCGGCAGCACGCGCGTCAGAACCTCCAGAATCGGCTCCCGATTGCGCAAAGTCGCCGGTGCATGGCGCGGCGCGCCCGTGTGATCGTCGCCCATGAAACAGTCCTCAAAAGTGACGGCGGCACTGTTGCGCACTTTTCGGCGATTTCGGGAATTATTGCTCAGGTCTCGTTGATTTCCTGGAAGGCGGTGAGAACCGCTTTGTGACCCTCTTTATCCGCCGTTGTCATCGCTTTTGTCCTTCATGTCGGGAAACGTCCTGACAAGACATGAATGCACAGCAGGGCGATTAACATGTCGTTAGCGAAATATATCTCCATCCTTCGGATCATTGCCCGCCACGGGACGTTCACAATGTGGAAGCCGAACAGAAATGCAGATATGGAACCGACAGACAACAGCCCATCTCGCGTGCTGATCGTCGAAGACGAACCGCTGATCCGCATGTCCGTCGTCGGCATGGTCGAGGACACCGGCCGCCAGACCGTCGAGGCCGCCAATGCGGACGACGCAATCCGCGTTTTGACCCATCGCAGCGATATCGGACTTCTTTTCGCCGACGTCGAAATGCCCGGATCGATGAACGGCTACGAACTTGCGCACATCGTCCATGAAAGATGGCCGGATATCGCGATCGTGATCACTTCGGGACGAATGGCGCCGGACGCCGACGAGCTTCCTGAGGGCGGGCGCTTTATCGGTAAGCCGTATGGGCCGCGCGCGCTCGCCCGAACGCTTTCGGGATTTTCGGCCTGAGTTTTCGGCGGCGAGCGCCGCGGACGGGATTGCGCGCGCCGCACATAAAAGGAGCTGCTCAGGACATCCTCAAATCGCCTGTGCCTCTTACTCTTCTTCCGGCTCGTCGAGCGGCACGAGATAGACGATGAAGTCTTCGCCATCCGTGTGCGGTTCGTCTTCCCAGTCTTCCGCCCGTTGCGCTTCTAACAGGTCTTTTTCGGTGTCCGTTAACAGGTCTTTTTCGGTGTCCGTCGCGGTTCGCACGGCGATGCCGTCCTTGCCGTTCCACAGCGGCGCGCCGTTCGACGTCAGTTCCGTCAGGTCCTGCAGCTCGTCGCGATCGGCGGCATAGGCGCGCGCGTCGTCCATATTGTCGGCGTCGAACGCCAGCACCGGGGCGCCCTTAATTTCCAGAACAAAGATCATGCGCGTTCTCCGTGGCTCGCCTTCGACGCCGGATGCTATACCCGTTCGGCCCTGCATTTGCGCGGCCGATTTCGGCGCGCGATGCGGCTTGCGACAATGCCCGCCTGCGGCGATCCTCTAAGACATTCATTCACAAACGAATGAAATTTGACAGAGCCGAAGCTTCGCCTTCATAGTGGCCGCAAAACCGGCGTCCACGAGGGCGCCAAGGGGAGGGAGACCGGTGACAACAGGGGCCGTCGCGCGCGCTCGCCATCGATCGTTCGCCGCGCGGAGCGGCTGAAGCGATGGCATCGCGCAGATTTTCCGATGTCGCCGTCGCGGAGATCGCGCCCGTCGCGCCGCCGCATGCGCCCGGCGCGCGCGCCTGGGTCGTGCTTTTCATGCTGTGCTTCGTCTATGTGCTGAATTTTCTCGATCGCCAGCTTCTTTCGATCCTCGCAAAACCGATCCAGGACAGCCTGCACATCACGGACGGCCAGCTCGGCCTGATCGGTGGGCTCTATTTCGCGCTGTTCTACTGCTTTATCTCAATTCCCGTGGGCTGGATCGCGGACAGGACGAACCGATCCCGGGTGCTCGCGCTCGCCTGCGCGATCTGGAGCGGGGCGACAATGGCTTGCGGGCTGGCCGTGAATTATTCGCAGCTCGTGGTCGCGCGCATGACGGTCGGCTTCGGCGAAGCGGGCGGCGTGCCGCCGTCTTATGCGATCGTCACCGATTATTTCCCGCCGGGGCGTAGAGGAACCGCGCTCGGCATCTACAATCTCGGCCCGCCCATCGGCGCGGCGCTGGGCGTGGCCTTCGGCGCCTCGATTGCGGCGGCCTATAGCTGGCGCGACGCGTTCATCGTGCTGGGATCGGTCGGTCTGTTTGCGGCATTGGCGATCCTTATCATCGTGCGCGAACCGGTGCGCGGCGGCCTCGATCCGGTAGCAACCAAAGACGCGGCGACGGGTTTCCGGCAGACGATCAAGATGTTCTTCTCGCGTCCCGCGCTGGTGCTCGCCGCGTTCGCCAGCGGGGCGACGCAACTGATCACCTATGGCGCGGGAAATTTCACCACGCTTCTTCTCATGCGCGAAAAGGGCATGACGCTCTCGCAGGTCGCCGTTTGGTATGCGCTGGTCCTCCTGATCGGCATGGGTGGCGGCATTTTCGTGTCAGGGCGCGTGATCGACCGCTTCGCGAAGCGCTCGAAACAATCCTATGCGCTTGTGCCGGCCGTCTCGCTCGCGCTCGCCATCCCGCTCTATATCGGTTTCGTCCAGGCGCCGACCTGGCAGGTCGCCATCCTGTTCCTCGTGGGCCCGACCTTCCTCAATTATTTCTATCTGTCGTCGGTGGTGACCCTGGTGCAGGAGGAAGTGCGGTCCGACCAGCGCGTCATGTCGGGCGCGCTGCTGCTGCTGGTGATGAACATGATCGGCCTTGGCTTCGGCCCCACGCTCGTGGGCGCGGCCAGCGATTTCTTCCACGCCGGATATCCGCATCATTCGCTGCAGATGGCGTTCTATGCGCTGTTGCCGTGCTACGGCCTCGCCATCATTCTGTTCCTGTTCCTGGCGCGCGTGCTGCGCAAGGAGCAGCGCGAAGAGAAAGAAAGAGAGCTGCGTCCATGACCTTCGCCCATCTTTGGATTCTCGCGGCATTTGCCGCGTTGTGTTCGCCGGCTTTTGCGGAGCCGGTCGTTCAGGCGCCAGCGGGCGCGCTGCAGGGCGTCGTGGAAGACGGCGCGAATGTGTTCAAGGGCATTCCCTATGCGGCGGCGCCCATCGGGCCGGCGCGCTGGACTCCCCCGCAGCCGATGCCACCATGGTCGGGCGTGCGGGCCGCGAATGAATTCGGCCCGGTCTGCTACCAGCCCGTGGCGAAGCTCGCCAACATCTATGCCGACGCGCCGCTTTCGATGAGCGAAGACTGCCTGTTCCTCAATATCTGGACGCCGAAGGCCGCCCACAACGCGCCCGTGCTGGTGTGGATTCACGGCGGCGCTCTGCTCACGGGCTGGAGCAACGAAACGATCTATGACGGCGCGCAGTTCGCCAGGCGCGGAATCATTCTGGTCTCGATCAATTATAGGCTGGGCGTGTTGGGCTGGCTGGCGCATCCCGAGCTGAGCGCCGAATCGCCCACAAAGGTCTCCGGCAATTACGGGCTGCTGGACCAGATCGCGGCGCTGGCCTGGGTGAAGCGCAATATCGGCGCGTTCGGCGGCGATCCGGCGAACGTCACCATTGCGGGCGAATCTTCTGGCGGACTCAGCGTGATGTATCTGCTGGCGTCGCCGCCCGCGCGCGGGCTGTTCGCCAAGGCCATCGCGCAAAGCGCTTACATGGTCACCACGCCCGAGCTGAAAGCGGGCCGCTTCGGTCAACCCTCCGCCGAGGAGAACGGCACGAAGCTTCTCGGCCAACTGAATGCCAAAAGCATCGCGGATCTGCGCGCGATGGATGCCGGCAAGCTCACGATTGCCGCGGTCATGGCCGGCTTCGCGCCGTTCGGCGCGGTCGACGGACAAGTCTTTCCGGCCCAACTCGTCGACGTGTTCGACAAAGGTCAGCAGGCGGCGGTGCCGCTGATGGCGGGCTTCAACGCCGGCGAGATCCGCTCGCTGCGCATGCTTGCGCCGCCCGTGCCGGCGAGCCCTGCGGACTATGAGAAAACCATCCGCGCGCGCTATCTCGATCTCGCAGACGATTTCCTGAAGCTTTATCCCGCGACCGATCTGCAGGAAAGCATCTGGGCCACGACGCGCGACGCGCTTTATGGCTGGACGGCCGAACGACTGGCGCGCAAGCAAACCGCGATCGGTCAGCCGGCCTATCTCTATTTCTTCGATCACAGCTATCCGGCCGAAGACGCGGGCGATCTGCATGCGTTCCATGGCAGCGAATTGCCCTTCGTGTTCGGCACGATCGATCGCACGCCGCCGCAATGGCCGAAGATTCCGGCCACGGCGACCGAACAGAATCTCTCCGCTGCGATGGTCGACTATTGGAGCAGCTTTGCGCGCAGCGGTCAGCCGACGGCCGCGAGTGCGCCCGCGTGGCGGCCTTACGGCGCGACTTCCGCCTATATGCACTTCACCGATGCGCCGCATGTGGAAGATCATCTGGCGCCCGGCATGTATAGACTGAACGAAGAGGTCGTCTGCCGCCGGCGCGCCAGCGGCGATCTTTCTTGGAACTGGAATGTCGGTCTCGTATCGCCGCCGCTTCCGGCCAAGACTGCTGGTTGCCAATGAGCGACGGACTGACGCGCAGAGGCGTCGTCGCGGGCGCGGCCGGCCTCGGCGTCGCGACGCAACTCAAGGCCGCGGAGGCTCAACGCATGTTCCCGAAAGATTTCCTGTGGGGCACCGCCATCTCCGCCTATCAGAGCGAAGGCGGCAACACCAACGCCGACGCGTGGCTGCAGGAGAACATCAAACCGAGTCTGTTCAAGGAACGCTCGGGCGACGCCTGCGACTCTTATCATCGCTATGCGGAAGACATCGCGATTGCGGCCGATCTCGGTTTCAATTGCTATCGCATGGGCATCGAATGGGCTCGCATCGAACCGAGCGAAGGTTATTTCTCCAACGCCGAGCTGGATCACTATGCCGATGTGCTGGAAACCTGCCGCAAGCACGGATTGAAGCCGGTCGTCACCTTCAACCATTTCACGACGCCCTTGTGGTTCGCCTGCCGCGGCGGATTCGAAGTTCCGGATTCGCCGGATTATTTCGCGCGGCTCTGCGGCAAAGCGGCCGAACATCTGGGCGGCCTGATGCATATGGCGACCACCTTCAACGAGGCGAACATCCAACTCCTGGTGCGCATGCTGCCGGCCTATGCCAAGGCGATTCCGTATGCGAAGGCCGCGCTTGCGGCGGCGGCCGCGGCGACGAACTCGCCGAAATTCTCCACCGTCGCCTATGCCGATCCCGCGATCAGCACGCCGCTGATGCAGGAGGCGCATCGCAAGGGCTACGACGCGATCAAGGCCGCGTGCCCGTCGCTTCCCGTCGGCGTCACACTCACCACGCAGGACATCCAGTCCGTCGGCGCCCCTTCGCTCGTCGCCGTATATCAGGACAAGCTCTATGGCGACTGGGTCGCTGTCGCGCGCTCACATGCGGACTTCATCGGCGTGCAGACCTATACGCGCTTCCTTGTGGATGCGAACGGACTCACCGCGCCGCCGAAGGGCTCGGAGATGACGGATGCGGGTTACGAATTCTATCCACCAGCGCTCGCGGGCACGATCCGCTGGGCGCACAAGGCGATCGGCAAACCGATCTATGTGACAGAAAGCGGCATCGCGACGGACGACGACACGCGCCGCATCGCCTTCATCGACCAGGCGCTGGCCGGCGTGCGCGATTGCATCGACGAAGGCATCCCGGTCCACAGCTACATGTATTGGTCGCTGCTCGACAATTTCGAATGGGGTTCCTACAGCAAGCATTTCGGCCTGGTGGCGGTCGACCTGCAGACGTTCAAGCGAACGCTGAAACCGAGCGCGAAACATCTCGGCGATATCGCGCGGGCGAATAGAATTTAGTGCGTCAGCCCTTCATCGCAAGGAAGCCCGCGGCCATGAAATCCGCCATGCGCGCCTTCACGGCCTTCAGATCGTCGGATTTGCACAAGCCGCCCGAAAGCCGATCGAGGCGACCGCTGCGGGACAGCGAGTGCATGAAGCTGCCGGTGACGAAGTGATAGCCCCAAAAGATTTCTTCCGCAGGCACTCCGGGCAACGCCTTTCGCAATATTCCGATCAGGCGCAGCACCACCGGATCGAAATACTGATCGAACATCGCCGCGCCTTCGGGCGTGTTGGACAGCTGCGAGCCGAATGCGCCGTAATTTCTCCAGCCTTCGCCGCCGTTCGCGTAGAGATCGAAGTCCGTGTCCAGGAAAGCATGCAGCGCGCCCGCCACGGTCGGTTTGCCGCGGGCGTCCTTCTCATATTTGTCGAGCGCCTTCATGCGGCGGCCGCTCGTGACGTCGGCGCGCCGGGCGAACACGGCGTTGAACAGCGCAAGCTTGTCTTCGAAGTAGTAATGCATCAGCGAGGTATGCACGCCCACCTTGAGGGCGACGTCGCGCAAGGTCACGCCGTACAGACCGTGCTTGGAGAAGAGGAACTCGGCCGCGTCCATCATCTGTTCCAGCGTCTCGGCGCGCTGCTCGGCCTTTGTTCGCGGTTTTTTTGGAGATGCGGTTTTCCGAGGTTTCGTCGTCGCTCGCGTCATCCTTGGGACCTTCACATGTGCGCCGGAATGTTCCGCCGGAGCTGCCGGACCGTTCCATCCGTCCGTCTCAAGCACATGTGTATTCCGCGTGGACATGATTCTTGTCAATTCCGCCGGTCGCCGCCCAGGTCCCGAAACCGCGGGTCGACGACATTGCCTCAAGACGCGCCCCCAACGCTGACCAGAAAAACTCGGCCGCCGGCTGGTCGTGACAGCCGGCGGCCGACAAGTTCGGGGCTCAGAACGACTTCGTGAGTTGGATGCCGTACTGGCGCGGCGGACCCGCGAAGTCGAGATTGGTGTTGAGCGCGGCGACATATTGATCGTCGGTCAGGTTGGTGGCGTAGAGCGTCACCGTCCAATCGCCACGGTTCCACGCCAACTGCGCATTCAGGATGTTGCGCGGGGCAAGCTTGTCGCCGAACGCCGCGTCGTCAAACAATGTTGCCCACTGGCCGGATTCGTGTGCGAAGTTCAACCGTGGCGTCAGAGTGTCGCCGTCGCCAAGGTTGAAATTGTACTGCACGCCGAGGTTCAGCGTGAAGTTGGGCGCATAGGTTTGCGGATGCCCCGACAAGTTCACGCATGAACCGCCCGCCGGACCGGTAGTTGGAGAACAGGACGCCAAGGTGAGAACTCTGGGATCGTTCGCGTAGAAGGTCCCGAGCGAACTGTGCATCAGGCCGATGCCGCCGTCGAAAGAGAGCGCTCCGAACGCTGCCTGACCTTCCGCTTCGAAACCATAGATTTTGGTCGGATTGGGATCGTTCACCTCAAACGGGAACACCGGGAATGCCGGATACCCGATGATGACCTGGAAGTTCTTGAAGCTGTCATAGAAACCATCGATCTGGGTGTGAACGTGGCCGTCGAAAAAGCTCGACTTCCAGCCCGCTTCGTAATCCACCACGGTTTCCGGTCCGAAGGGCGGATACGCAATGCCAGGCCCCACAGGAACGTTCAGGCCGCCTGGTTTGAAGCCCGTTGCGATGAAGGCATAGAGCAGATTGTCGTCGTCGACGTTCCAGTTCAGGGCGGCCTTGTAGGAGAAGTTGTTCGCTGAGGCGCCCTGGACGTCAACCAACGGCAGCCCGTATTGGTTGATGAAAACGTTGTTTCGCGTGGACGTGGCGGAATATCGACCGCCCAGCTGAATCTGGAATCCCGCCGGTAGATTGAACGAACCTTGCGCGAACGCGGAGAGATCCGTTTCGGGATTGGTGCCGGACAATTCATAGTTTCCCGGTCCCGGCGCCGGGACACCCGGCGTAACCGGATCATAGCCCTCAGGACCCGACTGATTGATGACGAAATTCTTGCTTTCAGGCGAAAGGAAATCATACAGGTCGGATTGCGCGTAGCCACCGACGATCCAGGTGAAGAATCCGGTATTGGGGGAGATGATGTTCACTTCCTCGGAGAAGATCGTTTCGTCAACCGAGTCGTTGAATCTCCAATCGTCTGTCGAGATGACGCCGGGATACGGATTCTGGGCCGGTGGATAAATGCCCGCAGCCGGATTCACGGCGCCGTAGAGATCCGCCTTGTATTCGGTGTTGGCGTATTGATACGCGGAAATCGATTGCAGCGTGTAGCCTCCGCCGAACACATAATCGACTTTTACCGATGTGCGCACGAACTCATCCTGTCCGCCCTGGGGCGCATTGGCTCGGATTTTGAACAGGTCGGGCGCATAGAACGGATTCGGCGTGGTGGTGCCGGGCAGGTACTTGAGGCGATCCGTGTACGGATCGGCCGGATACGCGCCATTGTCGAGCAGATCCGCGTCGACCTTCCAGAGAATCGTCAGCGATTGTGTGGGCTGCCAAAGAAGGCTGAAGCGCCCTGCGCCCCAGTGAGCATCGCCCGGGTTGCCCGTGTATTTTCCGCCGGTCGTCGGATCCGAGATGCTGTAGAAGCTGTCGCGAGTCTCGCCATAAAATGCGAAGCGCCCGGCCATGGTGTCGTCGATCGGAAGGTTGACGGCCCCCTGGACCCCGAAGTCGCCGTAGTTCGCGACCTGAGCCTGCGCGTAACCGTCATATGCGCCGCCGATGACGGGGTTGTTCGTGGTGACGAAGACGGCGCCGCCGATTGCGTTCTGGCCGGCGAATGTGCCCTGGGATCCGCGCAGCACTTCGACGCTGCCGATGTCGTAATAGGGCTCTTCCGCGACATAGCCGGGGAAAGTCGCCACGCCGTCGCGGTAGGTGATGACGCCCGGCGTCGTCTGCGAGTTGTGTTCGCCCTTGCCGATGCCACGGATGTCGAAATCGATGCCCTGGCCGAAATTGTCCACCGTCACGTCGGGCGCGATGAACTGCAGGTCATCGACCGTCATGACGCCTTTGTTGGCGAGATCCTGGCCGCTCAGCACACTGGCGGCGATGTTGGTTTTTTGCAGGCTGATGGTTCGGCGCTCGGCCGTGACCACGACTTCCTCGACGCCACCGCTGGACGCGCTGGTGGATGACGAACCCGCGGGTGTTGTCTGAGCTTGCACTGCGCTGCAGCAAATGAGCGCCAGCACAGACGTCGACAGGCTAAGTATGAGCCTCATGTAGTCCTCCCCTTCGCCCGCGAGCGCGCAAAAACGGCGCTCTTCGGCACGTTCAGGAACGCTGTCAGGAAACCCGCATTCCGTCAATATTCATTCACACACGGATGAATGTCTTTGTCGGGCGTGATGCTTTCGGGTCACAAGTGCGATGGCTGACTGACAAACTGTCGGGTTACGCGAAACTCTACGCTTCGATATCGCGTCCCAGTGTTTCCGGCAGGAAGAGAAGTGTGATCACGAATCCGATGGCCGCGACGATCACGGGGTACCAGAGACCCGCGTAGATGTTTCCCGTCGCGGCGACGATCGCGAAGGCTGTGGCGGGCAGGAAGCCGCCGAACCAGCCCACGCCGATATGGTAGGGCACCGACAAGGCGGTGTAGCGGATGCGAGTGGGAAACAGTTCGACCAAAGCGGCCGCTTGCGGACCATAAAGCGCGGCCGCGGCCACGATGAACACGAGCAATATTTCGATCGTGCGCGCAATGTCGATCTCGCTTGTTTTTGCCGAAGCGGGATAGCCGGCCTGCGTAAGCGCCGCCTTGAGCTGTGCGGTGAATTTCGCTTTCGCCGCGGCGAGGGCTTTTGCATCGAGCGCGGTTCCGTCCGGACTCGCGATGGACGCTTCGCCGATCCGCACCTGCGCCAGGCCGCTGGCCGCCGTCGCATTGCGATAGGGAACGCCCGCGCTCGCCAGCGCGCCTTTGGCGATGTCGCAGGAGCTGACGAACCTCGCTTTGCCGATGGGATCGAACTGAAACGAGCAGCCCGAAGGATCGGCCGCGACAGTCACGGGAGATTTGGCCGCTGCTGCGGCGAGCGCGGGGTTGGCGGCCTCGGTCAGCATTTGAAAACCGGGAAAGTAGCAAACGGCCGCCAGCGCGAGCCCGAGCAGCATGACGGGCTTGCGGCCCACATAATCGGAGATCCACGCAAAGAACATATGCAGCGGGGCGCTGGCGATGGTGACGGCGATGATCAGCGCATTGACCATCGCAGGCTCGACCCGCACGACGCGTTCCAGGAAGAATTGCGTGTAGAACTGCGCCGTGTACCAGACGACGCCTTGGCCCATCAGCAGTCCCACCAGCGCAATCAGCACGATTTTGAGATTCGACCACCGCAAAAAGGATTCCGAGAGCGGCGCGCTTGAACCGCGCTTCTCGTCCAGCATTTTTTTGAACAATGGCGACTCATGCAACCTGAGCCGTATCCACAGCGAGATCGCGAGCAGGAGCGCCGATACGAGGAACGGTATGCGCCAGCCCCAGGCGGAGAAAACTTCTTCGCCCAGCGTCTTGCGCGTCGCAAGGATCACCACCAGCGCCAGCAGCAAGCCGAGCGACGCGGAAGTTTGAATCCATCCGGTCGCCGCGCCTCGGCGGCGCTTGGAGCTGTGTTCGGCGACGTAGATCGCGGCGCCGCCATATTCGCCGCCGATGGCGAAACCCTGCAGCACGCGCAATCCCACAAGCGCATAAGGCGCCGCAATCCCGATTTGTCCGTAATCCGGCAGGAAGCCGACAGCCACCGTTGCGAGGCCCATGATAGTGATGGTGACGAGGAAGGCGCGCTTGCGGCCCGTGCGATCGCCGATGCTGCCGAAGACGATGGCGCCCAGCGGCCGCACGGCGAATCCTGCAGCGAATGTCAGAAGCGCAAAGATGTAACCCTGCGCGTCGCCCGCGCTCGCGAAGAAATGTTTGGCGATGATCGCGGCCAGCGATCCGAAGATGAAGAAATCGTACCATTCGAAGATGGTGCCGGCGGCCGAAGCCGCCACGACCAGCCCCATCCGCGGCGCGGCAGGCGCCGCGTCACTCGTAGAATCCTTCATGGACAATCTCCCCCTTTGAAGCGCCGGCGGACGTCCGGCCGTTCCTGCAAGGGCCGCATGTCCGCCTTTCGTGATCGACAATTCAGTCTTTGTTTACCGGAAACAAATCGGTCAGTAACCAATTTCCCCTAGTTTTTCGACCATGACCCGCCAAATCCCCATCGCCGCCTTCGCCGCGGCTCTGTGTTTTTGCAACCCATCGTTTGGCGCGCCGGTTGACGTGTCTATTTCGGGGACGGACGGCAAGCCCGCGGAAAACGCCGTGGTCGAGCTTTCGCCGGTCAATGCAGGCGCTGCGTTGCCTGCGACGCATGTGCCAGCCGAGGGAATTATCGATCAGCGAGACGAGATGTTCATGCCGCTGGTCACCGTCATTCGCAAAGGCGGCCACGTTATTTTCACGAACAACGACAAGACCATGCATCAGGCCTATTCGTTTTCGTCGGTCAAGCAATTCGAACTCGAGATCGACGAAGGCGAGCATTCCGCGCCTGTGGTGTTCGACCAGCCGGGCGTTGCCGCAATTGGCTGCAATATCCACGACCAGATGATCACCTTTGTCTATGTCGCGGCGACGCCCTGGGTCACGTTGACGGATGCGGACGGTCAGGCTCGCATCGATGCGCCTCCGGGCGCCTATCGCGCCGCCATCTGGGATCCGCAGTCGGTTCCGGGGCGCGCGCCGCCGCCGCAAAATATCCAGGTGACGGCCGACGGCGCGAAGCTCGCGGTCTCCATCCCGCTTCTCGCCGGCGACATGCCCGTCAAGAAGCACAAACACATGCAGAAATACTGAGGCGGGCGGCATGAGTTTCCGCAACCGCCTCGCGCTGTTCCTGATCGTGACGCTGATCGCCGTGCAGGCGAGCACCGCGATTTTCGCCTATGCCTATCTGCGGCACGATCTCATCGAGCGGGGCAAGGCGGAATTGACACGGGCGATGGCCGTGTTCCAGCGCCAGCTCGATTTTCTGTCGGAGCACGTCACCGACGGCGTCAACGTTCTCTCGCTCGATTATGCGCTGCGCTCGGCCATCGCGCGCAGCGATCAGGGCACCGAGCTTTCGGCGTTGCGCAATCACGGCAATCGTATCGGCGCGACGCGGATGATGCTGGTCGGTCTTGACGGGACCGTCTCGGTCGACACGGCCGCGCAGGTCCGCGCCAACGAAAGATTTCCGTTCGCCAACCTGCTTTCGCCCGTTTCCGACGAAGGCACGGCGCTCGCCACGCTCGGCGGCCGCATCTACTGGATCGTCGCCGTGCCGGTGCGCGCGCCGGTGCCGATCGCCTATATCGCGGCGTGGATCCCCGTCGACGATGCGCTGCTGGAGAAATTTCGGGCGATCTCCTCGGCGCCGCACTCGATCGCCTTGGCGACCTTGGCCGCGGGAAATCATTGGGCGCTTGTAGCCCATACAAGCAATCAGCCGCGCGACGCGACGCTGCCCGCGCATCCGGCGGCGCGCGGCGACGCGGCCGAAGTCACAACCCAGGGGGGAGACGATTATCTGACGGTCGCCGCGCCGCTCACGACGGCCGACGGCAGCAAGCCGGTGATCGCCATCCTCAATTATCCGCTCAAGGAAGCGCTTGCGGCCTATCGCGGCATCGTCGCGCCCATGCTGCTCGTGCTCGGTCTTGCGCTTCTGATTGCGCTTGTGGGCGCGGCTTTTATCGTGCGCCGAATCTCGCGTCCGTTGGAGTCGCTGGCGGTAACCGCGCGGCGCATCGCGGCCGGCGACTACACGCCGCCCGCGCGCATCGCGCAACGCGATGAAGTCGGCCATCTCACCGATGCGCTCATCAACATGACGGGCTCCATCGCCGAGCGCGAGACGGCGCTTAGGAACGCCATCGAAACGACGGAGCTCGCCCGCGGCGAGGCGGTGCGCGCCAACGAAGCCAAATCGCAATTTCTCTCCAATATGAGCCACGAGTTGCGCACGCCGCTGAACGCGATCGTCGGTTTCAGCCAGATGCTGGAACAGCAGGTGCTGGGTCCCGTGGGGATCCCTCGCTATCTCGAATATGCGCGCGACATCCATGCGAGCGGGGAGCATCTCCTGGGCCAGGTCGAAAGCATGCTCGCGCTCGCGGAAGCGGAGGCGCAGCGCTTCGCCATTGCGCGCCAACCCATTGCGCCCGGGCCGATCCTGAAAGACGCGGCGGACGCGCTCGGATCTTATGCCGACAAGGAGCGCGTGCACGTCACCCTGCCGCGCAATCTCGATCAATGGCCGCAGATTCCGGGCGACGCAGCGAAACTGCGTCAGGCGTTTTCAAATCTGATTCACAACGCGATCAAGTTCACGCCGCCGGGGGGCGCCGTGAGCATCAAGGGCCTCATCGCTGACGGCCGCCTGAACATCCGGATCGAAGACACGGGAGTCGGCATGGAGCCCGACGCGCTCGCAGCCGTCGTGCGTCCGTTCCATCGCCTGCGCTCCGCGCTGGACGGCCAGCATCAGGGCATGGGTCTCGGTTTGCCCTTCGCGAAGGTTGTCATCGAACTGCATGGCGGTTCGCTTTCGCTGGAAAGCGTCGTCGGCGTCGGAACGACGATATCCATCGATTTGCCGGCTGAGGCCGGCGCAATTTCCGAGGCGGCGTAGTCATGCGCAGACTTTTCGCGATGCTGTTTGTTCTGCTCGGCATGGCGCCTGCGCAGGCCATGGATTTCGACTTCCAGGGCTATGGCGATTTCCGGCTTGTGGCGCCCTCCGATCAGCGTTCCTGGATCGATGGCGGGCTGGGCAAGTTGCGCTACGGCAAAGGCGATTCAAACTTCCAGTTCGCCGGCGCCGTCGGCCAGGGCACGGTGCTGTTCACGCCGGAACTGATGGCGGTCGCTGTGGTGCGCGTGGCGCCGACGGGCCAGCGGCTCGTGGCGCCGCTCGAAGGCTATTTGCGCTACAGGCCTGCTTCGACATCGCAATTTCGCTGGTCTGTGAAAGCCGGCGCGTTCTTCGCGCCGTTCTCGCTGGAGAACACCGAAATCGGCTGGTCGAGCTACTGGACGCTCACGCCGTCGACGATCAATTCCTGGTTCGGCGACGAATTGCGCACGATCGGCAGCGAAGGCCGGCTCGAATGGCGCGAGGGCGACGGCACGTTGACCGCCATCGGCGCCGTTTATGCGTTGAACGATTCCGCCGGCGTCATGATCGCCGATCGCGGCTGGGCGATGGACGACCGGCCGACCGCCTTCTTCGACCAATTGCGCGATCCCGATACGACGGTAGTGCTTCTTGGCGGCACGGCGCCGGACGACAGGCCCATTTTCACGGAGTTCGACAGCCGGCTCGGCTGGTATGGCGGCGCGTCCTGGGACGACACGGACCAATGGCACGCCGAGATTTTTCGTTACGACAACAACCAGAACGCGTCCGCGCATGCGGCCGATTATTTCGCCTGGCGCACAAATTTCTGGGATGCGGGTCTCTCGAAGAAATTCGGCGATTTCACTGCGCTGGCGCAGGGCGTGACCGGGGAAACGATCATCACGCCCGCGCCGGGATTTTCCAGCGTGACGAAATTCAATTCCGCCTATGCGCTGCTCGGATGGGAAGAGGGCGACTGGCGGTTTGCGGCGCGCGCGGAAGCCTTCGATACGATCGGTTTTCTCGGCGAACACGGCCATGCGTTCACAGTCGCTACGAACTGGCTCCCGAAAGACTGGTTGCGCATCACGGCCGAATTGATTTCGCTCGAATTCGACGCGCAGCGAGCGCGCTCTCGAAGGCATCGCTCCCAGCCAGACGGAAAACCTGGCGCAGCTTTCCGCGCGCATCTATTTCTGATCTCATCCGTCAGCGGCCCGGGAGGTTCCTGCCGAAAGGCGCGGGCCGCGCGGGAAGAATTGCCCCAAGGATGAGACACATGAACTGGACTTTCATCGCGCCGATTGCGCTGCTCTGCGTCTCGAATGTGTTCATGACATTCGCCTGGTACGGACAGTTGAAATATCCGTCTGCGTCTCTCTGGCTGCTCATTCCGGTTTGTTGGGGGATCGCCTTTTTCGAATATTGCTTCGCCGTGCCGGCCAATCATTTCGGCCATCGCGTCTATTCCGCGGTCCAGCTGAAGACGATGCAGGAAGTCATTACGCTCGCCGTCTTTGCCCTGTTTTCCACATGGTATCTGGGCGAGTCGCTGAGATGGAATCACGCCGTCTCGTTCGGCTTTCTCGTTCTCGCCGCGTATTTCGGGCTCAAGAAATTTTAGAGTATTTTCGGATTGAACTAAATCACAAAACTCACCATGGCCGGCCCCCGAGCCGGCCACCCAGCCGCCGCGCGTCTGCGCGGCGAATGACTCATCTCCAACTCAGGAAAACTTAATTCGGCTCGCAGACGCTCGCCGACTGGGTTGCCGGGTCAAGCCCGGCAATGGTGAGGAGGGGGTGCGTCAAATCAATTTAAAAATGGTCCAACTCACATCTCGCCTTTGGCTTCGTCTTTCGTGATGGGGCGATAGTCCTTGCGGAAATATTGCGCGCCGCGCTTCACCGTGAGGGTGACGGTTCTGATGTTTGCGATGTCGTCCAGCGGATTTTTCGCGACGAAAACGAGATTGGCGAGCTTGCCGGGCGCGATCGTGCCCATGTCCCGCTCCTGGCCGATCGTCATCGCGCCGATGTGCGCCGAGGCGACGATCGCCTCGAGCGGCGTGAAGCCCGCGTCATGCACGAGCAATGCGAGTTCGTCGTCCAGCGTGGGGTCGGGCGCGTCCCAGGCCCCGGGATCGTCGGTGCCGGCGGAAATCTTGATGCCCGCGCGGTGCGCGAGGCCCGCAATCTTCTCCGCCAGCGCCAGCGAGCAATAGGGAAGCGTCTTCCCGTGAGATCCGCGCCACATCAACTCATACACATAGAGCGTCGCATCGAGGATCGTGCCGCGCTTTTTCATGTCGGCGAACAGCGCATCGAGCGTCGCGTTATCGCCTTTGAACTTATCTTCCTCGACGGGCGCGCGATTGTGATATTCGGGCGGCATTTTGTCGGACGCCTGATAGGCGAGCATGCAGGCATGGCTCACCACATCCGCGCCGGAATCCACGACCTGAAGCGGCGACGCGGGAAACACCGCCGAATGGGCCCATACGAGCATGCCCTGGCGATGCGCTTCGTCGACGATTTTGTCGACCAGCGTCGCCGGAAGGTCTGCATAGATCTTGATGGCGGTCGCGCCCGTGCCATGCGCTTCGGCCACGGCGATGGGCATGTTCGTCTGATCGGTGATCGCCCTCATCCACGGGACTTGTCCCGGGATATGCCCGCTCGTGGCCGCCGCCGTGCGCGGGTCCTTGAAGAATTGCGGTCCCGCCATCAGTGCGGCGTAATAAATGTCCGGCGACGGCATTTCGTCCATGTAGGCCGCGCGCGAATAGTCGCCCAACGCACGCGTGTCGCCCGCCATGTCGCGCACAGCCGTGACGCCGCTATAGACCAGGCGGCGCAGCACCGCTTCCGCATAGCGCCGGTTCGGCGCCGTCGCGAGATGGACATGCGAGTCGATCAGGCCGGGCAGCGCATATTGGCCATGCATGTCGATGATCGTGGCCCCCTTATATGAGGCGGCCTGCGACGCCGGAATGACGGCAGTGATCCGCTCGCCTTGCACGACAATCGCCATATCGGGCGCGAGCGGCGCGCCCGTGCCGTCGATCAGGTTCACGCCGCTATAGACGACGGCCTTCGCGGGCGGGGCCGGTTGGCCCAAAGCCGATTGGGCCATGAGCACAATCGCGCCGGCTGCGGCGGCGCGGCCGAAGGTCGTAACAAGAAAGGAACGCATTTCGACCCCCGATGTTCGCCGGATCATCTGGCATGATTTCGTCCGACCCGCCAATATGGGCGCTGTCCACGAGCAAATCTCATGTCCTATACCCAGCGACCGATACCCACCCGAGACGGCCTCAACCTGTTCCTGCGGGATTATCCGCCGACTGGGGAGGCGAGCGGCGTGCCGGTTCTGTGCTTGCACGGCCTCACGCGCAACTCCGCCGATTTCGAAGGCGTGGCGCCCCGGATCGCGGCGTTGGGGCGACGCGTGCTGGCGCTGGACGTGCGCGGACGGGGTTGGTCGGACCGCGATCCCGATCCGACCCGCTATCGGCCCGATATTTATGTCCTCGACGTGCTGGATGCGCTCGACGCCATGGGGATCGGGCGCGCCGTCTTCATCGGCACATCGATGGGCGCGCTCATCACCATGCTGGTCGCCACCATGGCGCCGGACCGCGTGGCGGCGGCCGTGCTCAACGATGCCGGACCGGAATTGAACCCGGCAGGGCTCGCGCGCATTGCGGGTTACGTTGGAAAGTCGGAGCCGGTCGCGTCGTGGGGCGAGATGGCCGCTCTCGTGAAGGGCTCCAATGGCATAGCCTTTCCCGATGCGGATGATTCATTCTGGCAGACCATGGCGCGCCGTGTCGCGCACCAATTGCCGGACGGCAACATCGCGTTCGCCTACGATCCCGCGATTTCGAAAGCATTGTCGCGGCCGCAACCCGTGCCGGCGCCGTCACTGGTTCCCTTTTTCGAGGCCCTGGCGAAAGTGCCGGTGCTCGTTATTCGCGGCGCTTTGAGCGATATCCTGTCGGAAGAAGGCGTGGCGGTGATGCGCCGGATCAAGCCCGATCTCGAAACCGCGGAAGTGCCGCGCGTCGGACACGCGCCGACATTGGAAGAGGTCGAAGCGCGCAATGCGCTGGCGGCATTCCTCGTGCGCGTTCCGTGACAAAACACTTCGCGGACGCGAATGCGGTCGCCGATGCGATCCTGCAGGATGTCGGTCGCCATATTGTGCTGGCGCTGCCGCTGGGCCTCGGCAAGGCGAACCATATCGCCAATGCGCTCTATGCGCGCGCGGCGGCGGACCGTTCGATCCGGCTGAAAATTTTCACAGCGCTTTCGCTCGAAAAGCCGCGCTATGCGAACGCTTTGGAGCAGAGGTTCCTGGAGCCCGTCATCGAGCGGCTGTTCGGCGATTATCCGGAGCTCGCTTATGTGCGAGGCTTGCGCGACGGAACCCTGCCGCCGAATGTCGATGTCAATGAATTCTTCTTTCTCGCCGGCCGCTGGCTGAACGTCGCCCGAGCGCAGCAGGAATATATCTCGGCGAACTACACGCATGCCGCGCGCACCGTCATCGCGCGCGGCGTCAACGTCATCGGGCAGATGGTGGCGAAGCGGCAAAGCGCGGGCGGCACGCGCTATGCGCTCAGCTGCAACACCGACATGACGCTCGATCTGTTGCAGGCCCGCGCCGAAGGCAGCGCGAAATTCGCGCTGGTGGGGCAGGTGAATTCGGAATTGCCGTTCATGCCGGGCGCGGGCGATCTGTCCGCCGACGCATTTCACGCGATATTGGACAGCCCGTCGACGGACCATTCCCTGTTCGCGCCGCCGCGCGAGCCCATCGGACTTTCGGAATACGCGACCGGATTGCATGTGGCGCGCCTGATCCCTGACGGCGGCACATTGCAGATCGGCATCGGCGAAGAAGGCGATGCAGCGGTGCAGGGGCTCATCCTGCGCCAAACGCAGAACGCCGTGTTCCGGGACGCCATCGCGCGGCTTTGTCCCGATGCGGCATCGCAGCCTTTCCACGAAGATGCGCCGTTCGAGACGGGGCTTTACGCCACGAGCGAAATGTTCGTGGACGGCTTTCTCGAGCTGATCAAAGCGGGCGTATTGAAGCGCGAAGTCGATGGCGCACTGCTGCATGCGGCGTTCTTCCTGGGCCCGAAATCCTTCTATCGCGCCTTGCGCGAAATGCCGGACGCCGACCTCGCCAAACTGCAGATGACGGCGGTGTCCTTCACCAACGAGCTTTACGGCGACGAAGAGAAAAAGCGCGCCGCGCGGGTCAAATCGCGCTTCGTCAACAGCGCGATGATGGCGACGCTTCTGGGCGCGCTCGTTTCCGATGGGCTCGAAGACGGCCGCGTGGTGAGCGGCGTGGGCGGACAGTTCAATTTCGTCGCGCAGGCGTTTGAGCTGGCAGGCGCGCGCTCGATCATCACGTTGAAAGCGGTGCGCGAAGCAGGCGGCCGCAGCACGTCCAACATTCGCTGGAACTATGGACACGAAACCGTGCCGCGCCACTATCGCGATATCGTGGTGACGGAATATGGCGTCGCCGATCTCAGGGGCAAACCGGATCAGGAAGTGATCGCGGCCATGCTGGCCATCGCGGATTCGCGCTTTCAGCCGGAACTATTGAAGCAGGCGAAGGACGCGCGCAAAATTTCCGCACAATACGAAATTCCGGTGGCTTATCGCGACAACACGCCGGACAGGATTGCGCGCGCGCTGAAGCCGCTGCGTGCGCAAGGCCAGTTGCCGTCTTTTCCATTCGGGACGGATTTTTCGGACGTCGAACAGCGTCTGATTCCGGCGCTGGAAATTCTGCAAAGCGCTTCGGCGACCACCACAGGTCTTTTCTGGCTCGCGTTCAACGGCCTGTCCGCTTCAGCCACTCCGCAAGACCGCGAATGCCTGGCGCGGCTCGATCTTGCCAAGCCGGCTTCATTCGCGGATCGTGTCACGGCGCTTCTCCTGCGCGCAGCCTTGAAAGCGAGCGCGGCCGCCATTGTGGCCGACCAGACGGAGTGGAAATGAACGCCCTTGGAGTCGCGACTTTAGTCATCGCCATGGTCGGAGGCCTCGGTGCGATAGTCTTCGGCTTTGTAATGCTCATGCAGCTCGCGCACCGACGCTGGTCGGGTGCCCTTAAATCCTTCGTCGTGCTGATAGCGATTAATATTGTGACCGTTGAAGCCGCGAATCTGGGCGTCAACCAATGGAATAAGGCGATTGCCGCGAGAGTGGCGCGGGAGCACCATAACTCAAATTAGGGCGCTATCCGGCGGCGACGCGAGAGGAACTTGAGCATGAAAGCGGCGGTCTACTACGAAAACGGCCCTCCCGGCGTTCTCCAATATGAGTCCGTCCCGGATCCCGTCTGCCATCCCAAAGGCGTCGTCATTCGCGTGGAGGCGGTGAGCATCGAAGGGGGAGACACACTCAATCGCCTGCACGGCGCATTGACGACGCGCCCGCATATCGTGGGCTATCAGGCCGCCGGCGAAATCGTCGAAGTCGGCTCCGAAGTCAGGAATTTGAAAATCGGCCAGAGGGTGACGACCGTCAACGGCGACGGCAGCCACGCGGAATTGCGCGCCGTGCCCGCCCGCAATGCGTGGCCTGTTCCCGCCGGTTGCGACATCCGGATAGCGGCCGCGATTCCGGTGCCGTTCGGAACCGCGCATGATTGCCTGTTCGAATTCGGGCATCTGAAGTCGGGGGAAACGGTTCTGGTGCAGGCGGGCGCGAGCGGGGTCGGCGTCGCCGCCATCCAGCTCGCCAAACGCGCCGGCGCGCGCGTACTGGCGACCGCATCCAGCGATGAAAGACTCGAGAAACTGAAACCGCTCGGTCTCGATCACGGCATAAATTATGCGAAACACGACGTGGTCGAGAGCGTCATGCGCCTGACCGACAACAAAGGCGTGAACCTCGTCGTCGATCCCGTGGGCGGCTCGACCCTGCAGGGCAGCATCCTGTCGCTCGCTTATCGCGGCCGCGTTTCGATGGTGGGGCAGGCCGGGCGCGAAACCATGAAAATGGACGTTTCCACCTTGATGGGCGGAAACCGTTCGTTGAGTGGGGTCTTTCTGGGGGCCGAGATCGGAACCGACCGGGTCCACAACATGATCCAACAAATGGTGGACGAAGCGGCGACGGGCGCGCTGACGGTCGTCATCGACCGGACATTCAGCCTGGCCGAAGCGGCCGAAGCGCATGCATATATAGAGAGCCGAAAGGCCGTGGGTCGTGTACTGTTGATCCCGTGACTGGAGTGCCGGCGGGGTGTTGGGCGTCATGCGGGCATTGGTTGGATGGGCGTTTGCGTCCGCGGCGGTGGCGGGCGTTCTCGCAACGTTTCAGAGCGCGATCTCGTTGCCTGCACCGCCGGCGAATTGCTCCGGCGGCGGACAATCCGAAGATGTCGTCGCGGCGTGCACCGCGCTCATTCTGTCGCATCCCGACGCGGCGACGCTCACCTCGGCCTACGACAACCGGGCGGCCGCCTATGATCGCCTGCACAAATACGATCTCGCCATCGCCGACCATTCGACCCTGATCGGGATGAAGCCGAACGATGCGGCAGCCTATCGCGACCGCGGCGACGTCTATGACGATGCGGACGACGACGCCCGGGCGGTCGGCGACTACGATCAATCGTTGCGCCTCAAGCCCGACGACGCCGTAACCTTCAACAATCGCGGCTATGCGCGTTACCGCATGAAACAATATGACGACGCGGTCGCCGACTATGGCCGCGCGTTGACGCTCGATCCGAATTACGAGCTCGCACTGGTGAACCGGGCCAGGGCCTATCATGACAGCGGCCGCAACGATCTCGCCATCGCCGACTTTTCGCAGGCCGTCAAAATGAAGCCGGACGATGCGACCGCGTTTCGGGAGCGCGGCGATACCTATGACGATCAGAACGACGATGTCCGCGCCAAGGCGGATTACGATCAATCGATCAGGCTCGACGCCGGCAGCAGCACTGCGTTCAACAATCGCGGCTTCGTTCTGGAGAAGCAGGGGAAATACGACCTCGCCATCGCCGACTACAACCAGGCCATCGCACTCGATCCGAAAAACGCGGATGCTTACGTCAATCGCGGCGCCGCCTATGACGACAAGAACGACGGCGCCCGCGCCATCGCGGACTATAACGAAGCCATCCGCATCAATCCGTCCGATGCGCTGGCCTATCAATCGCGCGGTTACGACTATGCCGACCAGAGACATCCCGATCTCGCGCTCGCCGATTACGATACGGCCCTCAAGCTGGATCCCGCTTCGGAGGTCGTCTACCGGTATCGCGGCGCCGCGCTGGACGACAAAGGCGATCACGCGCATGCCATCGCGCAATACGATGAGGCGATCAGGCTGAACCCGAAGGATTATTTCGCATTTGCGGATCGCGGCATGGCGGAAGACAGGCTCGGCCAATTCGACCGCGCGATCGCCGACATCGACGCATCCCTCGCGCTGAAACCGGATTACGCGGACGGTTACGCGCGGCGCGGCGACGTTTATGACGACATGGACGACGACAATCGCGCGCTCGCCGATTACGACGCGGCGCTGAAACTCGCGCCGAATGACGCCGATTATCTCAACAATCGCGCCTATGCGCAGGAACGGCTCAACCATTTGGATATGGCGCTGGCCGACTATTCCGCAGCCGTCGCCGCGCGGCCCGGCTTCGCCGTCGCTTATGACAATCGCGGCAGGGTTCATGAATCGCGCGGCGAATTCGGGCCCGCGCTTGAGGATTACGGCAAGGCCATCGCGCTCAAGCCCGATGACGCGGCCGCGTGGCGCGACCGCGGCGAAGCGTATGACGACATGGACCAGGAAGCCCGCGCGATCGCGGACTACGACAAGGCGATCTCGCTCGATCCGTCGGATGCGCGCGCCTTCAACGATCGCGGCGTTTCCCTGACCCGCACGCGCCAACTCGAGCGCGCCATCGCGGATTTCGATTCCGCGCTGAAACTCGATCCGAAATTCGCGCTCGCCCATGTCAACCGGGGCGATCTCCTGGAAGAGAAGGGCGCGGACGATCTGGCCATCGCCGAATATGGGCAAGCGCTGTCGATCGATCCGAAATCCGCCGGCGCCTTCTATGGCCGCGGAGAAGCCTTTGCCGCCAAGGGCGACGACGCGCACGCCATCGCCAATTACGACCAAGCCATCGCGGCGTCGCCGCGTTTTGCGATGGCCTTCTATCGCCGCGGCCTCGCCAAGCTCAGACAGCGCGATGGCGAAGGCAGCGAAGCGGATTTCGAGGCCGCAAAGAAGATCGATCCGTCCGTCACATTGCGCTGATAGGCCGCTTTCAGAGCCCGGCGGCAGGCGCGGGACTGCTGAATTCGGGCTCTGTCGCGGCTTGCCGGACGGGCGCAAGCCGCTATAGTCCCGCCCCTTTCCGGGCATCTGCCCGGACCCGCGGACAGGTGGCCGAGTGGTTGAAGGCGCACGCCTGGAAAGTGTGTAACGGTGAAAGCCGTTCGAGGGTTCGAATCCCTCTCTGTCCGCCACCCCGCTTCGCGCGTTCCGCGCTTCGCAGGATTTGCACCCTTCGCCCTTGCAAAGCAGGATGCCCTTCGAAGCTTAAGCGGAGGGGTTCAAGGTCATGTCGGTTAGATTTTCGCGCTTTGCATTCTCGGCATTCGCGGCGTTGGCTGTTGCGACGTCTTCTGAGGCCGCGCCGCAGACCTACTCGCTCCATGTGACGCCGCAAACCGTCGTCTGGGGGAATTACGACGCGGCCGCCAAGCCCGTGCTGCGGATTCATTCCGGCGATACGGTGATCTTCGACACCGTTCTGACCAACAGCCCCACCGGACTGGAGAAGAACGGCGTGCCGCCGGACCAGGTGGAGAAAAGCCTGCGCGATGTGTTCGATCACGTCACCGATCGCGGCCCCGGCGGCCATATCCTGACAGGCCCGGTTTATATCGAAGGTGCTGCGCCGGGCGACACGTTGGAAATCCATATCAAGAAGATCAGCCTGGCCATTCCTTACGCCTATAACGGCTTCCGCTACGGCGCGGGGCTTCTGACCGACGATTTCCCCTATGCCCGCACCAAGATCATCCCGCTGGATCGCGAGCATATGACCGCGCAGTTCGCGCCGGGTGTGACCATCCCGCTGCATCCGTTCTTCGGCAGCATGGGTGTGGCGCCGCCGCCCGCGTTCGGCCGCTACGACAGCACGCCGCCGACCATCAATGGCGGCAATATGGACAACAAGGAGCTGGTTGAAGGGACGACGCTCTATTTGCCGGTGTGGACACCAGGCGCGCTGTTCGAAATCGGCGACGGACATGCCGGCCAGGGCAACGGCGAGGTGGACGTGACGGCGATGGAGACTTCGCTGGTGGGCGAGCTGGAATTCGTCGTGCGCAAGGATCTCAAGATCACAAACCCCCGCGCCGAAACGCCGACCCATTACATCAGCATGGGTTTCGACGACGATCTGAGCATCGCCGCCCACAAGGCGGTGCGCGAGATGGTCGATTTCCTCGTCACTGAAAAGCACCTGAGCCGCGACGACGCCTATATGCTGACCAGCGTGGCTGGCGATGTCGACGTCACCGAACTGGTCGACCGCAACAAGGGCGTCCATGTGATGCTGCCCAAGGCGATATTCGCGCGGCCGTAACATCCATAAAGCGCGGGCGCGGGGTCAAGCCGCGGCGCCGATTACCGCGGTGTATATATCTCGCAATATCGTTTGAATCCTTCGGGCCGCCAACCCCGGCGCCGTAAACGGCGCGCCGCCCGACGTTTGAGCCGAGGCGGAAGGCTGCTCGAACGGGAATGGCGGCCCTGCTCTTATGTTTTATTCAAATTGCGATTGCGGTCCCCGGCGCACGTTTCGCTTCGCCGCAGCATCGAGAAATCCGTTCGCATCGTTCGCCCTGGCGGACGATCCTAAAATCTTAATGGCTCGCGCCTGTTCGTAATCATTCGCGACGTTTTGAACGATATTCGACGCATACGGAGAATGGCGTATGAGCCCCGGAAATGCGCGCTCTGCGCGTCATCTCCGTCAGGCGATTCTGCGAATGAACAAACGTTGCGAAAAATTTTATTGTCTGCACGCACTCCTTGGTATCGGTGAGTTCGGGATTCGATGGCATGTCTCTCGCGAACGGACATACTCGCAGGGTCGAGGGAATCTTCACAGATTCAAATTTGTTCCGATTCAAATAAGGGAGAGTCGCGTATGAACAGTCCATTGCTTGCGCGGGGCGGGATTGCAAGATCTGCATTGAAAACTGCCCTGTTTCTCGTTCCCCTGGTCTTCGTTTCGGCTGGTCCGCTTGAAGCCGGCAGTTACGCCGGGGAGCGGGTGTCAGAAGCCGGCCCCACGATCGTTCGAACCGTGTGGCAGTCCAACGGAGAGCTAGTGTCGCAACTCATGAATTGCACGGCCAATACTTACGTTCCTGTCTTGACCGTGACGATACCGACCGTGTCCGCAGGGCAGACCTTGTCCATCGATGGCGACATGGAAGCGACGAATCCGTACACGACGCTCAATCCCATGCTGGCCACTTACCTCACGGTCAATGGAAAGGGCGTCGACCTGCCCGAAGCCTTCAATATTACGCCGGATCAGCACCATATGTCCGTCAGCCGGGCGGCATTTTGGCAGGCGAAATCCAACATGCAAAACGTGGTCGTCCAGCTCGTCGCCCGCGCCTGTGACGATGGGTTGACGTCGAACCAGGTCGCCCTGCAGGTCAATTACGGGTACGGCACTGTTTTTGTGAAAGTGGATTGAAGCCGGCGAAACGCTCTTCGCCGCTTCATTCTCCAGCCTTCTCAAGCAACGGACGATCGGCGCTGGCGCGTCGATCGTCCGCCGTCGTTCAATCGATCCGCGATAGACTTGGCGAATATCAGCGCGCGATGCGGCTGTCCGCATGCGCGTTGTCGTCCGCGGTCTGGTCGCGTGCCGGGTGTGACGCAGACGTGATCGTCCGGCGTCGCTTCGCGCCACACATAGCCCCGCCTGCAGGTGTCCGGACCATAGGATTGGTTGTGCAGGCTCACTCTGTCCGCGGCATGGGCGTTGTCGTCAGCCGCTTGTTGACGGGTCCCCGGCGTGACGCAGACATGGTCGCCTCCGACCGCCTCGCGCCAGACAAATCCGTTGAGGCAGCGCCAATGATGGCGCCGGACGTCCGATGTGAGCGGTCCCTGCGGGTAGGTCAGTTGAACTTGCGCTTGGGCGGGCGAGAGCAGTAGGGCCGCGGCAAGGGCCGCGCCGAATGCCAGAGCGATGGATTTCTGGAACATCGTGTAAATCCCTTCGAAGTTTCAGCCGAATGTGAAGTCGGCCGCAACCAGATGCGCCAGCGTGATGTGTTGCAGGATGATGGCGTCGCCGGCGTCCAGGGTGATGACGACGCTCGCGCCCACCTGCGCCATGTGCGATTGCACCGCGGCGTAGTTTGCGAAATCGTCGCTCGCAAAGTGGATGACGTCGTGCTCGGTGGTCGTTCCGATGAATCCAGCGATCGTGTTGTGTCCGAACGCGCCTGCGAAATCGAAAACATCCTTGTCGGCCGCCCCGATCGAACCGACGATTGCGCCATGGTTCGTATTCAGCGTGTCGCCGGCGCCGAGAAAGAGAGGGCCGCGAATGGTTCCCGTGTTGATCACTTGATCGTCAGCGCCCATGCTGATGCTGCCGTGAATCTCGCCGTCATTGATCAGCGTGTCCGAGCTTCCGGCGAAGTCGATCTGGCCGGTGATCGTGCCGGTGTTGTAAATCTGGTCGCTGCCCGTGCCCATGTCGATCTGCGCGTGAATCCGTCCGGAGTTCGTCAGAACGTTGTCGCCGGAGCCGAGAAGACTCAGCGATGTCGCCTGCACCACGCCGGCGTTTTCGAGATCGATCTGGGAGGTGT
The DNA here is from genome assembly GCA_963715545.1 of uncultured Alphaproteobacteria bacterium. Classification (GTDB taxonomy): domain Bacteria; phylum Pseudomonadota; class Alphaproteobacteria; order Micropepsales; family Micropepsaceae; genus Rhizomicrobium. Next base: position 226,788 of record OY970252.1, read on the forward strand.
CGGCGATGACGATATTGCCTTCGATCGTTCCGGAATTTTCGATCGTCGCCGTTGATCCGGTTGAGACATAAAACGCATTCGGGGCCGAGATCACGCCGGTATTGCTGATCGTGTCGGAAGTGGAGCTGTAGATGCCGAACGCGCCTTCGCCCGAACTGCTTTGAGACTCAGAGATCGTGCCGTTATTTGTGATTTGATCCCCCGCCGGTCCGTCCAGGTAGATGCCCTCCTGCACGCCGGTGATGTGCCCGTCATTCGTGATCGTTCCATCGGCGCCTCCGGCAAGGACGCCGTAAAGTCCGTTGACTTGGCCTTGCCCGCCGATATTGACCGAGTTTCTGAGGTTGGCCATGTCAATTCCAAAACTGTTCGCGCTCTCGGCCTGGCCATTCACCAACAGTCTGCAGTCTTGGCCGCCAAGATAAACGCCACCTCCGTCAGCTGCGCCGCCATAGGCCAGCCCGTCGAGGGTGATTGTCTCACTGTTGCCTATCGCGTCAATTCCGTCGCCGCCGCCAAGAGCAACGAGAGAACCTGCGCTGGTGACCAGCAATGTGTCGCCCGCTCCCGTCAGTTCGAACGCGGCTCCGCTCGATACCTCGATGAAACTATTGACGAAATATCCGGTCATGGGGTGATCCTTTCGGGTTGGCGGGACTTACTGGGTCGAGAGTTGTTTTGGGCGCTTTCGGCGCGCGAGTCCTCAAAACGCGGCTCAAAAGTTCTCAAATCTGATTAAACGCGGAGGCATGGACGCCCAAAGCGGCCGAATTCGGCCGCCGGCGATCCGCAAAGGCCCAAACGGAGAAATCGGTCTAAGCGCGAATCCAATGCGCATAGGGCGCCGGCAAGGTCCATTTGGCGTTCGGGATGTTGAGCGCCTTGGCGGCGTGAAAGGGCCAGTTGGGGTCGTCCAGCATCGCATGCGCCAGCATGACGAGGTCGGCGCGGCCGTCGCGGACGATGGCGTCGGCTTGCGCCGGATCGGCGATGAACCAGCCGACAGCCGTGGGAATTTCGACTTCGCGCCGGATGCGCTCCGCGAACGGGACCATGAAGCCCGGACCCCACGGTACGCCTGAGATGTCGGGCGTATTGAAGCCGATGCTGACATCGATCAGGTCGAGGCCTAGTGATTTGAACCGCCGGATCAGCTCGATGCTTTCTTCGATGGGCTGGCTTTCGCTGTTGAAATCCGAAATGCCAAGCCGGACGGTGAGCGGCAGACGCGCCGGCCACACCTCCCGCACGGCGGCAAATGTTTCGGTCAGGAACCGGATGCGGTTCTCGAAACTGCCGCCATATTCGTCGGTGCGCTTGTTGGCGATGGGGGAAAAGAAGCTCTGTCCCAGATAGCCATGGGCGAAATGCACCTCCAGCCATTCGAAACCGACGGCCAGCGCGCGCTTCGCGGCAGCGGCGAAATCGCCCCGCACGCGGACAATCTCGTCCTTCGTCATCGCATGCGGCGCGCGCGGCAGGTTGGCGCCGAACGGAATCGCACTGGGACCGATGGGCTGCCAGCTGCGCGGATCGTCTTGTTTCATGTGGTCGTCGCCTTCCCACGGGCGATTGGCGGCGGCCTTGCGACCGGCATGGGCGATCTGCAGTCCCGGCACGGCGCCGTGCTTCTTGAGGAACGCAATGACCGGCCGCCAAAGTTCGGCCTGCGCATCGTTCCAGATGCCGGAGTCTCCCGGCGTGATGCGGCCTTCCGGAGAGACCGCCGTCGCTTCGCCGATGATCAGCCCCGCGCCGCCGATCGCATGCGAACCCAGATGCACCAGATGCCAGTCATCGATGCGCCCATCATCGGCCGAATATTGGCACATCGGCGACACGACGATGCGGTTCTTGAGGGTGACGTCTTTGAGCGTGAAGGGATCGAACAGCGCGGGCATGACATGACTCCAATAGCGAGGGTGCAGCATGACATATTTTTCCCGATGTGGTTTTTGCTATCTATTATCGAGGCAAGATTCTCGCCGCGCGCCCAACTGCGGCGATGGCCGGATCGGGAGATGTTCATGAAGCTGGGTTGGCAGTCGAATTTTCCCTCTCTCCCACCGGGAGAGAGGGCAGGGTGAGTGGGTGTTTATGCAGCACGCTGCTCTCGAAAGATTTGGCTCTGCACGCGCACCCACTCACCCTCGGATGCGCAAGCAAGCTTGCGCATCCTCGACCTCTCTCCCGGCGGGAGAGAGGTGAAGCAGCTGCCACATGCTCCGACTGACCGAACTCAAACTGCCGCTCGATCATGGGCCGGACGCGCTGCGGGCGGCGATCCTGGAGCGGTTGCGCATTCCGGCGCGCGATCTTGAGAGATTTTCGGTCTTCCGACGCGCCCATGACGCGCGGAAGAAGTCGGCGATCGTGCTGATCTATTCGGTCGATGTCGCGCTGCGCGACGAGAAAGCGGTTCTCGCGCGTTTCGCGGGCGACCATCGCGTGCAGCCGGCCCCCGACATTGATTATCGGCCCGTTGCGCATGCGCCGAACAATCTCAAGACCCGCCCGGTCGTCATCGGCACAGGTCCCTGTGGATTGTTTGCGGCGCTGATCCTCGCGCAGGCGGGGTTCAAGCCGATCGTCCTCGATCGCGGCAAGGCCGTGCGCGAACGCACCAAGGACACCTGGGGACTGTGGCGCCGCTCGGTGCTCGATCCGGAATCGAACGTGCAGTTCGGCGAAGGCGGGGCAGGCACGTTTTCCGACGGCAAGCTCTACAGCCAGATTAAGGATCCGCGCCATCTGGGCCGCAAAGTGCTCACCGAGTTCGTCGCTGCGGGCGCGCCGCCTGAGATTCTCACCGAAGCGCATCCGCATATCGGCACGTTCCGGCTGGTGAAGATGGTCGAGAACATGCGCGCGACGATCGAGACGCTGGGCGGAGAATATCGGTTTCAGGCCCGCGTCGACGACCTCGACATCGAGACCGGCGCGGATGGCGCGCGGCGCATGCGCGGCGTGGTATTGGCGAATGGCGAACGCATCGCGGCCGATCAAGTGGTGCTGGCTGTGGGCCATAGCGCGCGTGACACTTTTCGGATGCTCTACGATCGCGGCGTCGCGATCGAGGCCAAGCCGTTCTCGATCGGCTTTCGCATCGAGCATCCCCAATCGCTGATCGATCGCGCGCGGTTCGGGAAATTCGCCGGCGACAAAATTCTGGGCGCGGCGGACTACAAACTCGTGCATCATTGCGCGAACGGCCGCAGCGTCTACAGCTTCTGTATGTGTCCGGGCGGAACGGTCGTCGCCGCGACCTCGGAAGAAGGTCACGTCGCCACCAACGGCATGAGCCAATATTCCCGCAACGAGCGCAATGCCAACGCCGGAATCGTGGTCGGCATCACGCCGGTGGATTACCCCGGACATGCGCTCGCCGGCATCGACCTCCAGCGCCGGCTGGAGAAGCATGCTTTCGCCGCGGGTGGAGGGACTTACGCGGCCCCGGGGCAGCGCGTGGGCGATTTTCTCGCCGGCCGTCCGTCGACTGCGTTGGGGAGAGTCATCCCGTCCTACAAACCAGGCGTCACGCCGACCGATCTGTCGGATTGTCTTCCCGATTATGCAATCGCAGCGATCCGCGAGGCGCTGCCCGCGTTCGGCCGACAGATTCCGGGTTTTGCGATGGACGATGCGGTGCTGACCGGCGTCGAAACCCGCACCTCATCGCCGATCCGCATCATCCGCACTGCGGAATTCGAAAGCGTGAACACCGAGGGCCTTTATCCGGCCGGCGAGGGCGCCGGATTTGCCGGAGGAATTCTGTCCGCCGGCGTGGACGGCATCAAGGTCGCCGAGGCGATTGCGCGCAGCATGCTCGCGGCATAAACGCAAACGGGCAGGCCCAAGGCCTGCCCGCAGCGTCATACGAGAGTGTTCAAACCGTCAGTCCGTTCCGGCTTTGCCCATGCCGAGATCGTGTTCGGCGGCGACGACCGAGATCGTGTAACCCGCGACCACGTCGAACAGGGTCATGAACGTCATCAGCAGGAAGGTCGAGGTCGCAAAGCCCTTGACCGTGATGAACAGGATCAGCGCGATCACGAATGTCAGCATCGACAATCCGTGGTTGATCAGTTCCTTCGTGGTCGTACGCGTGGCCTTCACCACTTCGACGAACAACAGCACAAGCGAGACGAGCAGGAATGCGTCGCCGACTTTGAAGCTCCAGCGGTCGGTCGAGATGAGCCCGATGTTCATGATCTCGCGGTCCATGAAGGTGTGCATGTCATGGTGGGCGAACATCCCGCCGCCGAACGTCAGCAGCGCGTAAAAAGCAATCGACAGAAAAAGCAACGGAAACGCACGTAGCATCGGAATTCTCCCCAATCGGCCCTAACGGCGCTCACCCTTGTATCATATTAGGGCGAAACTGGGGCATCCCAGCGGGCGCAAGGCGTTATTTGGTAAACGGACGGTCAGGCTCCCGGTTCCGTGTGGGCGGCCGCCTGCCGCAGCAGATTCCGCTCGCGGAAGATCAGATAGAGGTTGCGCCCATAGACGATCAGGCCCGAAGCCTGCCCCAGAGCCAGCGGCACGCTTTGCAGATGGATTGTGTAAGCAAGCGTCACAATTCCGCCTATGAGACTGAAATACCAAAAGGCGAGGGGGATGACGCTGCGTCCCTCACGCTCGCTCTGAAACCACTGGACGATGAAGCGCGAGGCGAAAAGCCCCTGGCCTGCGAATCCGATCAACAGCCAGACATGGTCGAAGTTGAACCAGGCGAGCGCATGCGCAGCCATTTCACAACTCCCTGGGATCGATGGCGCCGCGGAAACGCTTTTGCAGCCAGCGCACGCCGAAGAGATCGTTGACGCCGACGAGGGCGCGGTCGACGACGCCGTATTTTGATGCGCCGTGCAGGCGCGGGCGATGATTGACTTCGACGAAGCGCACTTCGCCGCCTTCGCGCAACGTCAGCGCCACCATGTAGCGGTGCATGTGGTCGAAATAAGGAAGCGACAGGAACATGTCGCGGCGAAACGCCTTCAGGCCGCATCCCGCATCGGTGGCGCTGTCGTTCAACATCCAGCGGCGAAACCGATTGGCGAGGCGCGAGGCGATGCGTTTCTGCATGTTGTCTTCTCTGCGGGCGCGGACGCCCTGCACGAGCCCGATGCGCGAGGCGTCTGCGCCGTCCCGCAGCAGCGCGACGAGCCTTGGGATGTCCGCGGGATCGTTCTGGCCGTCGCCGTCGAGCGTCACGACGATGTCGGCGCGCGCCGCAAGAACGCCCGTGCGCACCGCGCGGCTCTGTCCGGTGTTGCGGCCATGCGAGATGATTCGCAGTTCGGGAAGGTTCGCTTTCAGCGCTTTGAGGACCGCGGCGGTCGAATCGGTCGAACCGTCATCCACGAAGATCAGCTCGGGCCGCCCTTCGCCGGCCACCGCAGCCGCGATCTCGCGCGCCAGCGGCTCGACATTTTCGGCTTCATCCTTGACCGGCACGACCACCGAGAGCGTGACCGCCATGCTGAGGTTCCGTTCGATACCGTCATACAATAGGCTCTGCGCAGCCGAACCGCGTGCCCGTGACGGCGAGCTTGACGGGGATTCGCGGCCGCGCGCGGCGGGCGCCTTATACAGGCCCCCGTCGGACAGAAACAGGCCTGTGCCAAACCGGCGCATTCGTCAGTCCCCCGTGTTCGATCCCTTTCACGGCTTCAAGAGGCGTTCCACAGATGACCGAGGCCGCTGCGTTTCCCACCGGAGCCTCCATTCTCCGGCGGCTCGCCCGCTGGCCGGCGGCGACCTTGTTCCTGCTCTGCGTGATCGTCTGGGCGCCGGGTTTCTTCACGCTCCCGCCCCTCGACCGCGACGAAAGCCGCTTCGCCCAGGCTTCCAAGCAAATGGTCGAGAGCGGAAATCTTGTAGACATCCGCTTCAGCGAAGGCGCGCGCTACAACAAGCCCATCGGCATCTACTGGCTGCAATCGGCCTCGGCGAAGATCTTTGGCGGCCCGCAGCACGATGAAATCTGGACCTATCGCCTGCCGTCCCTCATTGGCGGTTTTCTGGCGCTGTTGTTCGCCTATTGGTGCGCGCGCGCCTTCGCATCGCGGGAAACGGCGCTGCTGTCGGCGGCCCTTCTCGGCGCGACGCTTCTGATGACGGCGGAAGCGAAGATCGCGACGACCGACGCCGTGCTGCTGGCGACGATCCTCGCGGCGCAGGCGGTGTTTATGCGCGTCTATCTGGCCGCGCGCGATGCATCGCGCCCGCAACCCGGGCTGGGCGTCATACTGGCCGGATGGGCAGCGATCGCCGCGGGCATTCTGATCAAGGGACCGGTGATCCTTGCCGTGCTGGCGGCGACATTCGTTGCGGTGTCGTTGTGGGATCGCGAATGGCGATGGCTGAAGGCCACGCGCCCGGCGCTCGGGTTGGCGGCGGTCGCAATTCTCGTGGCGCCCTGGGCGATCGCCATCGGCATCGAAAGTCATGGCGCGTTCTATCAGCAATCGCTGGGGCACGATTTCGGCCGCAAGATCATCGGCGGCCAGGAATCGCATGGCGCGCCGCCCGGCTATTTCCTTCTGCTTTCAAGCATAACGCTGTGGCCGGCGACGCTTCTCGCCTTGCCGGGAATCGTTTCCGGCATCGCCTATCGGCGACACGCGGCGCCCCGTTATCTGCTCGCCTGGGCGGCCGCCACGTGGCTCCTGTTCGAACTCGTCCCCACGAAGCTGCCGCACTACATTCTTCCCGCTTATCCCGCGATCGCGATGTTGGCGGCGTTGTGGGCGATGCGTCCGGCATCGATCGAAGAGCCGCGCAGCGAACGCATCGCGCGCACCGTGGCGTGCGGTCAGTTTTTCCTTGTCGCGCTCGCGCTTGCCGCGGCCCCAATTGCGGCGGCGTGGAAGTTCGCAGTGGGAGCGCCGTCTGTTGTCGTCATCGGCGTCGGTGCGGCGGCTGCGGTCGGCATCGGCGCAACATTTTTGATGGCGCAGCGTAGAGTTATCAGTGCGGCCTTCCTCGGAATTCTGGCGGCGATCATCGTCTATCCGATCCTCACATTGGGCGTGGCGCCGAAACTCTCGCCGCTCTGGATCAGCCCCCGTGCGGCGGCCTTGATCGAGAAAGACGCCAAGCCGAACGATCCTCCTGTGGTATTGACCGGCTATGTCGAGCCGAGCCTGGTGTTTCTGCTCGGAACCGATACGCATCTCGAGACCGGCCACGCCGCCGCCGATCTATCCGCCAAAGCAGGCGGTCTGGCGCTGGTTGAGGATCATGAGCGGCAAGACTTCCTCACCGAACTTACCGCTCACAACGCGCCGTCGAGCATCCTCGACGCGCTTTCGGGATATGATTACTCGCGGGGGCGTTTCGTTCATCTTACGCTCTACCGCGTGACCCCAGCGCTGCAAGTCGTGCCGCACGTCGTTAAGCCCCCGGCCGAATAGGAGAACATGGCGACCGAGGAAGAGTATTCCAGGCTCCTGAGAATTGCGCTCGCGGCGGCGCTGGCGGTGACGTTGGTGAGGATCGTGGTCCTGATCCTTTCGCCGCTGCAGCTCTATCCCGACGAAGCGCAATATTGGTGGTGGGCGCAATCGCTGTCGTTCGGCTATGTCTCGAAGCCGCCCTTGATCGCCCTGATCGTGTGGGCGACCACGGCGATTTTCGGCGACGCCGAATGGGCCATCAGGATCGGCTCGCCGCTGCTGCATGGCGCAACTTCGCTTATCCTGTTTGGCATTTCACGGCGGGCGTTTCCGGACCAGCCCCGCACCGCGTTGTGGAGCACGCTCGCCTATCTCACATTGCCGGGAATTTCCTATTCGTCGGGACTCATCTCGACCGATGTGCCGCTGCTCTTCTTCTGGGCGCTGGCGCTTTATGCCTTTCTGCGCGCGCTCGACGAGCCCTCGTGGCGCTGGCCGATCCTTTGCGGCGTCGCGGTCGGGCTGGGCCTGCTGGCGAAATACGCCATGTTCTATTTCGCCATCGGCGCGGTCGCGGCAGCGTTCGCCGTGCCGTCGGCCCGGCGTCTCGTGTTCGGCTTCAAAGGGTTGACAATCCTCTTGATCGCAGCGGCGGCGCTGTCGCCCAACATCCTCTGGAACGCCGCGCATGGATTTCCGGCGGTCGCCCATACGGTGGCGAACGCGGGCTGGGCGCGCGCCCGCTTCGGCTTTTCAGGCCTCGGTGTATTTGCCGCTGGGCAATTCATCGTCTTCGGGCCGTTGACGATGGCGGCGCTGCTGGGCGCCTTCTGGCGCGCCGCGCGGGAAAAGCAGCGCTCCGGCGGAGAACTCCTTCTTATGGCGTTCTGTGCGCCTCCGCTGGTCCTCATTCTTGCGCAAGCGTTCATCTCCGTGGCCAACGCCAATTGGGCCGCCGCCGCTTACGTGGCGGGAACGCCGCTCGCGGTGCAGGAACTGAGGCGTTGGGGCGCCCGCTGGCCTTTGTGGTCGTCGTTCGCCGCCAACAGCTTGGTCATGATCGTTCTCTGGATCGCGCTCGTCGCGCCACCCTTCGCCGACATGATCGGGGCCGGAAACGTCTTCAAGCGTCTGGAAGGCTGGAAGACGTTCGGCGGCATCGTGACCGCAGAGGCGGCGCGCACGCATTATGACTACGTGGTGTCCGAGAACCGCAGCCTGGTCGCCGAGCTTTTGTACTATGCCGGACCATTGCGGCCGCAGATCCGCATCTGGGACCGCAACGCCAGCGACGCCAATCACTTCGACATGACCATTCGGCTGACCCGGCCCGCCGCGCATGTGCTTCTGCTGGTGACGCCCGAGGGCGCGCCCGTCGTGCTGCCGACTTTCGAATCGGCTGCGCTCAAGCAAACGATCTCGCTTCCCGTCGGCGGTCACAGCAAGCGGATCATTCTTCTCTACGATGCGCACGATTATCGCGGTCCGCAGAACCCGACATGACGCGCACGACGCAGTCCTCGTCGCGCGTTCGGAAAACCTCGCTCGTTCCGTTATATGCGCTGCGTATAGACCGCGAAAAATTGCGCGAGAGTTCGGAAGGGTCCGATGCGCCTTCGTCTCGCGATGCATTCGTGGGCCGCGAAGCTAGAATGCGAATCGCACGCGAATCGCTCGGCATCTTTACTTGAAGTAACTTCAGTAATGCATCGGCTTTATTTGTCGCTTTTATTGAAGAAACGGCACGCGAATTCCAGTATTCGTCAAGTTTCTCTTGACGAATTGGGATTAGCCTCTAAACATCGATCGTTCGTCACGCCGCTGTCAGGAAGCCGCTGGGGCATCCGAGGCGTGTCGCGAGGAGCGTTACGAGACATATATGAGTCTCCAGATGCTGCGGGGGCGAGAGCTGAAGCCTCCGCCACGGGCTGTCCGAGCCAAGCCGGGCGTCAGCCCCGGCGCCCAAACTGAACAAGCAACCCCTCTTCCGCGGATCGGCGCCCCCAAGGCGAAGCCGGCTCTGCGCTTTCCGGTCAGCCCGGAGACCAAAGCATTCTACCGCCGCTTCTATCCCGGCACGACGACTGCCGAATGGAACGACTGGCACTGGCAGTTCCAGGCCCGCATCCGCAGCCTCGCGGAATTGACGCGCATTTTCCGCTTGTCCGAGGACGAGCACTCCGCGGTCTCGAAGCACGAAGGTCCGCTGCCCGTCGGCATCACGCCCTATTACGCAAGCCTGATGGGGCTCGACGATCCGATGGAGCCGCTCCGCCGCACCCACATCATGACGGGCGACGAGTATCATCCGGATGCCCGGCGAGGAAGACGATCCGCTGGGCGAAGACCACGACACGGTCGCGCCCGGCCTCGTGCATCGCTATCCCGATCGCGTGCTGTTCCTCACCACGGGCACCTGCTCGACCTATTGCCGCTATTGCACGCGCTCGCGCATGGTGGGCAATCCGGGCGGCGAATATCAGTTCTCGACGCGGCAATGGGACAAGGCGCTCGCCTATCTCGAAGCCCATACCGAGGTGCGCGACGTGCTGCTGTCGGGCGGCGATCCGCTCAGCATCGGCGACGACAAGCTCGACTGGCTGCTCACGCGGCTCCGCGCCATCAAGCATATCGAGTTTCTGCGTATCGGCACCAAGATCCCGATGGTGCTGCCTCAGCGCATCACCAAGAGCCTGGTCGCCGTGCTGAAGAAGCATCATCCGCTGTGGATGAGCATCCATGTCACCCATCCCCGCGAACTGACCCCGGAAGTGACGGAAGCGACGGCCCGCCTCGCCGATGCCGGCATTCCGCTCGGCAGCCAGACCGTGCTGCTCAAGGGCATCAACGACGATCCCGCGATCATGAAGCCGCTGATGCAGGGGCTGCTGAAGCGCCGGGTGAAGCCCTATTATCTCTATCAATGCGATCCGATCCGCGGCTCCAGCCATTTCCGCACCACCGTGGAAAAAGGGCTTGAGATCATCAGTGCCTTGCGCGGCCACACGACGGGCTATGCGACGCCGATGTTCGCCGTCGATGCGCCCGGCGGCGGCGGCAAGATCCTGATCGCGCCGGATTCGGTGGTGGGACGCGACGGCGACGATCTCCTGCTGCGCAATTTCGAAGGCGACGTCTATCGCTATCCCGATCCCGGCGGCACGCTCGGCCAAGACAAGCCGAGAGCAGCGAAATAGCACGGGGAGCATCCCATGCGCATCGGGGTCACCTATGACCTCCGAGCCGATTACCTCGCGATGGGTTATGGCGAGGAAGAAACGGCGGAATTCGACAGCGAACTGACGATCGCAAGCCTGTGCGACGCGCTTGCCTCTCTCGGCTATGAACCGTCGCGCATCGGCGGCGTGCGCAGGCTTGCGGAAAAGCTGGCGGCGGGCGAGCGCTGGGATTGCGTGTTCAATTTCTGCGAAGGATTGAAGGGCGTGTCGCGCGAGGCGCAGGTGCCCGCGCTGCTCGAAGCCTATGACATTCCTTACGTGTTCTCCGATCCGCTGACGCTGGCGCTCTCGCTCGACAAGGCGATGACCAAGCACGTCGTGCGGGCTTATGGCGTGCCGACGCCGGATTTCGCCGTGATTGAAGGCCCCGACGACGCCGGCCGCATCGATCTGCCTTATCCGCTGTTCCTCAAGCCTGTCGCCGAAGGGTCGGGCAAGGGCATTCATGCGAAATCGAAAGTCGACGATGCGAATGAACTCGCGCGCGTGGCGGAAGATCTGCTGGCGCGGTTCCGCCAGCCGGTTCTGGTCGAGACGTTTCTGCCCGGGCGCGAATACACCGTGGGCATCACGGGCACGGGCGCGGATGCGCAGTCGCTGGGCGTGATGGAAGTGATCTTCGGCGACAAGGCTGCGGCGCATGGCTATGGTTATGAGAACAAGGAATTCTATGAAGGCCGCATGACCTATCGGCTTGTCGAAGGGGCAGAAGGTGAGGCGGCCGCGAATGTGGCTCTCGCGGCATGGCGCGCGCTGCGCTGTCGCGACGGCGGGCGCATCGATCTGCGTTGCGACGCAAAGGGCGATCCCAGTTTCATCGAAGTCAATCCGCTGGCGGGCCTCAATCCCGAGCGTTCCGATCTGGTCTTCATCGCGCGTTTCCGGAACATGTCTTATCGCGATCTGATCGGGCGCATCATGGCGGCGTTCCACAAACGCCATCCCGAACTTCCGGCGCCCTGATGCGCGTGCTCGTGCTTCATTCCGATGTGGGCGCCGATCCTCCGCCGGACGAGCTGGAGACGGTCGAGACCGCGCACGCCATCGCCGAGGCGCTGGCGGGGCGCGGTCACGAGACGGCGCTGGCGCCGTTCCATTCCGACCCCGCGGTCATTCGCGCCCATATCGCGGCGGCGCGAGCCGAAGCCGTGTTCAACATGGTCGAGAGCGTCCATGGGCTGGGGGCGCTCGCCCCCGCAGCGCCCGCCATGCTGGAGAACTTGGGTCTCCCCTATACGGGCTGCGGCTCCGCGGCCATGGCGCTGGCATGCGACAAGCCGCTGACAAAAACCATCCTCCGCGCAGCCGGTTTGCCTACCGCCGACTGGGCCGAGCCGCCGCACTGGAACGGGCTCCGGGACGACCGTGGATACATCGTGAAATCAAAGAACGAGGATGCTTCGCGGGGCTTGGACGACGGCGCAGTGGTGCTGGGCCGCGAGGCTGTCCGGGCCAGGGCTGCGCAATCCGCCTCGCGTCTGGGCGGGCGCTGGTTCGCCGAGGCCTATCTGGACGGCCGGGAGTTTAATATCGCGATCCTGGAGCAGGGGGGGCTCCCACGCGTTCTGCCCATTCCCGAAATGCGGTTTGAATCCTGGTCGAAGGACCGGCCGCGGATCCTGAGCTACGCGGCGAAATGGGACGCGGAATCCCCCGATGACGCGCAGACCGTGCGCGTGTTCGGGACCGAAGAGAACGAGCCAGCCCTCGCCGGCGTTTTGAGCGATGTAGCGCGCAAGACTTGGAATGTGATGGGACTGCGGGGGTTCGCCCGTATCGATTTCCGCATCGATGCCGACGGCGCCCCGATGATCCTGGAAGTGAACCCGAATCCGTGCCTCCACCCGCTGTCGGGTTTCGCGACCGCGGCAGGAGAAGCGAAATTGTCTTTTGCGGAGTGCGTCGATCTCATCCTCCGCGCCGCGCAGACCGGATAGAACGCGTGATCTTCGGGGAGCGGCGGTAACACGCGCTACAATGCTTCCTGTAGCTGCGCTGCGCGATGCAGATTGCGTTCGCGCCAGACGATGAAAATGCCGGCCGCGCTCACCACGCCGGCGCCGGCCATCACCATCGGCTCGGGAATTTCCCTGAAGATGAAATAGCCGAGCGCCACGGCCCACACCATCGCGGTGTAATCGAACGGCGCGAGCAGCGAGGGCTCCGCATAGCGGTAGCAGTAGGTCATGCAGATCTGGCCCACGCCACCCAGAAGTCCCACGAGCACGAGCCACGACGTGTTGGCGAAAGTGAGCGGCGCGCGGAACCAGATCATCGTGGCCGCGCCCACGATCGCCGATGTGAGCATGAAATAAAACACGATCGCTTCGCTCCTTTCCGTCGCGCTCATCTGGCGGATGAACACGACGACGAAAGACGACAGGAACGCGCCGGAAAGCGCGAGCATCGCGCCCAGCGAAAAACCCGAATGCGCCAGATGTCCGAGCCCGCCATGCGGCTGGACCATCAGCAGCGTACCTGCGAACCCGACAAGAACCGCGCCCCAGCGGAACGGTCCCACATGCTCCGAGAGCAGCAGCGCCGCCAGCACCACGGCGAAGATGGGCGCCACGAAACTGAAGGCGGTGATGTCGGCCAGCGGCAGCATCGACAGCGCCCAGAAGTTGAGGAACATCGAGCTCACGCCCGCAGCCGAGCGCGCGACATGATGGAAGGGGCGTGTGGTGCGTATGATGGCGAGCGGCCCGATCGTCACGGTCGAGAGCGCCAGCAGCGGGACCATCGCGAAAACCGCGCGGAAGAACACGACCTCGCCCACGGGGACCGCGCCCGCGAGCTTGATGGCGGCATACATCAGCGAGAAGGCGAGGGTGGCCGCCAGTTTGAGCGCGATGCCGCGCCGCGAATGCGTGTGAATGTTTTGCGAAATCGGTCAGAACCCCAAGCCGGCCTGGGCCGCACCTTACTGTGCGTCGCGCCGAAGCCGATCGAATTCCCCATGTCCGGCCGCGATGGCAGCCAGAACTTCGGCGAGGGCCGGCCCGGCGCGTCATGGTTAATAACTGCAACCTCGGCGCGAGGCCGCAAGCTCCAAAAATTTCACGCCCGCCGGTAACCAGATGCCGGATCGACGCTTCCCAATCAGTTCTGTTTTCGATAATGTGTTATCAAATAGTTAACAATGGTGGGGGCGGTATGGGTTCTGATAGCCGGGATGGCACACGTCGGACTGCGCGCGTAGTCGCCAGCATGTTGATCACATTGGTGCTGGTGGGCTGCGGTGGGCTCGGGCTGCTGCCGCGGCAAACGGACGTCAAGAACACCACCTTCAAGAACTATCACGCGGTCGAAGTCGCCTATCAGCAGGTGACGCCCGGCGCCACCCGGGCCTCCGATCTCGGCACGCTCGGCTTCGACGCCGGCGACTCCCCGAATGTCGAAGTGCTCTCCTATCTCGGCGTCATCGAACGCTTCATGCCCCGCGACTCCATCAAGTTCGACGCGCTCGATCCGGCCGTGCAGTCCTGCATCCAGGCGCGCGACCGCTGCACCGCCTATGTGTTCCGGCCCGAGCGGCTGCACCAGGAGCGCACGGGCAACTGGTTCCTCGACCTGATGGGCTTCGAACGTACGACGGTGAGCTATGGCTGGTCGGCGGAAGTGATGCTGCTGATCCAGGACGGGCGCGTCGCCTACAAAGTGATGGCCGGTCATCCCAACATCCAGAACTTCCAGGATAAGGTCCAGCCTCTGGGTCCGCTGCAGGATCTCGGCGACGAAATGGTGCACACCGCCTCGCGCTTCTGATCCAAATTTGAATTGGGTGAAACCCCGTCGCGCTTCGCGGCGGGGTTTTGCTTTGGGGCGCCCGGCTGCCGATGGACCGCGGGCGTCCTCGCCCGCACTTTTTCGAAAACACCGTCGGCACCAAGGTTCGCCTGCGCGAAGCCAAGGCTTCGCTCCGGCGAATGCGGGCGAGGACGCCCGCGGTCCAACGGCAAACGCTTGAGATTACACGCAGCCGCGGCACCTTTTGTTCAGGGTTGGGGGCTACCGTCGCCATGCATCTCGTTGCCGAATGGCCCAAAATGAAACATCTCCCAATCCTCTGCCTCGGCGCGCTGCTGCTCCTTCCCGGCGCGGCGCAGGCCGGCAACGATCCCGTCGACAATCTCGCGAGCGAAACGCAATCGCTCCTGCAATCGCACCGTTTCGACGCGCTCGATGCGATGGGCGATAAACTGCGGCGGACCGACGCGCGCTTTCCCGGCGGCGATTCCGAACTCCGGATGTTCTACGAGGATGCCGCAGCCTATGACGCGATGGCGTGCGGTTGCGACGCCGACAAGACGCGGGTCACGTTCGAACAGCGGAAAGCCGATATAACAGCGTGGCTGGCCGCGGAGCCCAAATCGCTGACAGCCCATGTCGCGATGGCGGAGCTGCTGATCAATGCGGCGTGGACGGCCCGCACCGGCAACTACGCCGACAAGGTCACGGACGCGCAGTGGACGCTGTTTCGCGACCGGTTGACGGAAGCCGGCACCTATCTTGACATCGCGAACCGCAAGGACGACCCCCACGTCTATTCCGAAATGATGGAGGTCGCGTTGGCGGATTCCAATCCACGCCCGCTGCTGGACGCCCTCTATGCCGAGGCGACAAAGAAATACCCCGGACATTTTCATTTCTATTCGGATCGTGTCGAGCGGCTGCAGGAGAAATGGTTCGGCGAACCCGGCGAGCTTGCCGCCTATACGAAATCGCTTCTGACATCACCGGGCGGCGATGACGGTGAAATCGCCTATACGTTCGCGGCGACCCGGCTCTCGCTGCTTTATTATTACACGCCGGGATATCTCTTCTCGGAGACCGGGCTTTCCTGGCCCGAGGTGAAGAAAGCGTTCGCCGTGCGCGAGCGGCTCTACGGGCTCTCCTACGGCAACTGGAATACGCTGCTGTTCCTGGCCCAATTCGCGAACGATCCGAAAAGCGGCGCGGAATATGTCCGGCATATCGGCAACTACTGGACCGAAGCCTACTGGAAAAACCAGGGAGGTTTCGATGCGGCCGTGCATTGGTCGCAATCCGCCTACGGCCTGCGGCCGCCGGACTGGCGGCCGCATTGATGGGCTACTGGCTGCCGATGGACCGCGGGCGTCCTCGCCCGCACTTCTTGGAAACGCCGGCGGCTCGAGGGCTCGCCTACGCGAATCCAAGGCTTCGCTCCGGCGAATGCGGGCGAGGACGCCCGCGGTCCATCCACGTCAGCACAAATTTCTTTGCCTGTACGGCTTTCCTGATTCCGGATCGCCGACGGCTTCAAACGCCGTGGCCGAGCCCCTACCGCGGCGCCAGGACCATCATCATCTGGCGGCCTTCGATCTTGGGGTATTGCTCGATCTTGGCGATGGGCTCCACGTCCTTCTGGATGCGGTTCAGCAATTCCATGCCGAGATGCTGATGGGCCATTTCGCGGCCGCGGAAGCGCAAGGTCACTTTCACCTTGTCGCCTTCTTCGAAGAAGCGGCGCGCGGCCTTCATCTTCGTATCGTAATCGTGGTCGTCGATGGTCGGGCGCATCTTGATCTCCTTGATCTCGATGACCTTCTGCTTCTTGCGCGCTTCGGCGGCCTTCTTCTGCTGTTCGTATTTGAATTTGCCGTAGTCCATCAATTTGACGACGGGGGGCTTGGCCTCGGGCGAGACTTCCACGAGGTCGAAATCCTCGCTCTTCCGCGATGGCGCGGCCTTCTTCGATCCCGATTTCGCCGAATTTGTGCCCGTCGTCTCCGATCAGGAGAATCGTACGGGAGAATATCTCTTCATTGACTCGAGGTCCGTCCTTGGCCGGAGCCGGGGCGGCGGATGCAAAACGTCTGGCGACTATGACTCTCTCCTGTTGTAAGTTTGGCCTGTTGTGGCCGGACCAAGCCGAACGCCGTCGCTCCGCGAGGTCCTGACCCCGCGAAACCAAGTTCGGCTCATGGACGGGATCGGATTCCTCTTGGGCTAAAGCGCGCGGGGCCCTTTTCGGGAACGCACGAAAGCGGTCCCGCTCTCCGCGGGTCCACATTCCTTAACAGCATAGGAAACGGCGCGGCTTAAGCAAGGGGTAAAAGGGCGGCCCGTGTCGCCGAAATTTCAGACATGCCCCGGTGCCGCGGCTCGGGGGCCGGCATTCGTGCAACGGAACGTGTTTTTTTGGTGTGATGAGGCGCCGTTCACCGTCCGGCTCCCCCGCATTACAGTGGAGGGGAGGCGGTCGCGGAGGGGCCTAGAGCGGTGCCCCGGAGCGCGTCACCCGCCAACCGAGGGAGATCGCAACATGGGCAACAGCTACTTCATCAACACTTTCGTGGACACGACGACGAGCGGCGAGGACGCTTTCGATCTGACCGGATCCCAGGACACGTTGCTCGTGACCAGCGCGGGTTCGCTCCTGTCGATGGACGGCGGCGACGGGATCAATTCTACCGGCGCCTCCGAACAGATTACGGTGGACGGGCTCGTCTATAGCGCGTCAGGCGACGGCGTCGCGATGTCCGGCCAGTACACGAGCCTGGTCGTTAGCGGGCAGGTCGAGGCCGCCGGCCAGCTCGGTCAGGGTATATACGCGACAGGCACAAACGAAAATATCGTTGTCGATGGGCTCGCCTCCGGCGGCAACGGCAATGGCGTCTATATCAGCGGCAACTACACGGCGCTGACCGTCGCCGGCGAGGTGCAATCCACTGCCGGAGTCGGAATCTATTCGTCCGGCAGCGGCAATGTCCTCACGGTGAACGGCTCGGCCAGCAGTGCGACGGGTACCGCTATTTCTATCTTGGGAGCGAGTACGGAACTTTTCGCGAATGGAGAGGTGACGGGATTCGTCGGTGTCGCTCTCGGCGGTGAGGGATATATGACCGTCAATGTCGGCCGGGCCGGCGAAGTCTCCGGATGGACCGGCATACAGATCTCCGCTCAGTTCGATGACGTGACCAATGACGGCGATATCACGGGCGCGAGCAACGGGGTCATCAGCGTGACGGGGCAGTCGTCCGAGATCGTCAATGGCGGAACCATCTCGTGTTCCGAGAGCGGCGGCGTCACAGCCGCAATCACGCTGAACGGCGACACCGGCGCCGACGTGATCGAGAATTCCGGAATGCTGGCGGGCAGCACGGCGATCTATATCGAATCTGACACCACCGCAGAGATGAGCAATGCCGGAACGGTCGAGGGCCGGCTGTATGTCGGCGACACGTCCAAGGCCGATGTCGAGAACCAGGGCTCGTGGCAAGGCGCGCTGGATTTCGCCAGCAGTGGCGCCGATGTATTGACCAATTCCGGAAAAATCCACGGCGCCGTCACGATGGGCACGGGCGCCGACACGATCACCAATTCGGGAACGATCACGGGAGCGATTACCTTCGCCGGCACACACGACACACTGACCAATGGCGGCCTGATTCACGGCGGCGTCACCATGGGTGCGCACGACACGTTCACCAACACCGGCGCGGTTCACGGCAGTGTCATCCTCGCCGTTTACGACACCCTCGATACGAGCAAGGGCGAGATCACGGGAACGGTCAAGGCTGCCAAAGCCGACATTTTCGATTTCAGCGGCTCTTTCGGCCACAATACGATCCTCGGTTTCGTGGCGACGACGACCAATCACGACACGATAAATTTCCTGAGCGACGACTTCGCCAATTACGCCGCCGTGCAGTCGCACATGGCGCAGGTGGGAACGGACGTCGTCATCACGCTCGACGCCGCCGACACGATCGTCCTCGAACATCAGACGCTGGCGAATCTGACGTCGACGGATTTCACGTTTGGATGAAGGGGGGGAGGCCGCGGCGAGTCTGTTTGCTTCACCTCTTCCCCTTCGGGGGAGAGGTCGGCGCCGCGCAGCGGCGACGGGTGAGTGGGTGCGCGTGCAGCATCAAATCTTTCCCGAGCAGCGCACTGCATGTGCACCCACTCACCCTGACCCTCTTGCATGTTGAGGAGGCCGACTCGGCGCAAGCTGTGAGGCGCATCAAGGCCGGCGGCCGCCGGCCTTGATGCGGATGGGCGGGACCGTAACCCTCTTGGTTATAGGACCGTGGGAGAGCTTGGTCCGTCCGTCTTCGACTCTTGTCCTCAACAGATGATTGGGAGCACGTCCCGCATGCAAGGCAAGGAAGCGTCCGAACAAGAATCCCGCAATTGTACCGCAGGTATCGACGTGAGCAAGGACTGGCTCGATGCTCATGTCATGCCCGCAGACAAATCGTTACGCGTGACCAACACGCGTGAGGGCATTCGAAAGCTCAAGCGTTGGCTTGTTCTCCGCGAGCCCAGAACTCGTGGCGGTTGAGGCCACCGGCAAATGGCATCGCGAACTCTGCCGCAGCCTGCACGCTTCGGCGATCGCCGTGGCGGTCACCGATCCCTACAGGGTTCGCATGTACGCCAAAGCGCAAGGCGTCCTGGCCAAGACCGACAAGCTCGATGCCCGCATTCTGGCGCAGTTCGCCGCGGCGATGGCGCCTGCGGTACGCCCGCCAACGCCGCAATCGTTGGAATCGTTGAAAGAATTGGTCACTGCCCAGGATAGCGCCGTAGCCGAACGGACCGCGCTCAAGAACCAGCTCGTTGCGGCCGAAAGCGCATTCCTGAAGAGCCAGCTCGCATGTCGGATCCAGGAATTGTCTGGCCATGTCGCTGCGATCAGGCAGGAGACCCTCAGGCGCATCAAGGCCGATGAAGGTCTAGCCAAACGTTACGCCATTCTGACTTCGATCCCCGGCTTTGGCCCTATCGTCGCCGAAACGCTCATCGCATGCCTGGCAGAGCTTGGAACTGTCACCCACAAACAGGCCGGTTCACTGGCCGGTCTTGCTCCGGTCGCTGACGATTCCGGTCAGCGTCACGGTGTACGCTCCATATGGGGTGGCAGAGCGATCGTTCGCAAAATCCTTTACCTCGCTGCCGTCTCGGCCAGCCGATGCAACGCCGACATGAAAATCTTTTACAAGCGCCTCATCGACAATGGAAAAGTCCCAAAAGCTGCTCTCATCGCAGTCGCCAGAAAGCTCCTTGTCCTAGCTAACACTCTCATCGCGCAAAATCGAACCTGGCAGTCAACCGCTCCAAAGATCGCTTGACGCCAAACACAGATGCTCTCCCGAAGGAGAGAGGGAAAATTTCAACTCACTCCGCCGCGTCGCGCCGGGTCTCGGACTCTTTTTTGATGCGCGCGAGGAAATCTTCCAGCTTCATGGCTCCTAAATCCTTGCCGGACCGGAGACGCACGGCCACCGTGCCGTTTTCGGCCTCCCGCTCGCCCACCACCAGCATGTAGGGAATCTTCATGAGCTGGGCGTCGCGGATCTTTTTCTGCATGCGCTCGTTGGCCATGTCGATGTCCACGCGCACGCCCTGGGCGCTGTCTCCCATATCGGCCCTGAAGAGCCTGTCGCGCACGGAGACGGCGTAATCATTCGCCTTTTCGCTGATGGGAATGACGCGCGCCTGCACGGGCGCGAGCCAGACGGGAAACGCGCCGGCGTAATGCTCGATCAAAACACCGATGAAGCGCTCCATCGAACCCAAAACCGCGCGATGGATCATGGCCGGGCGCTGGCGCGAGCCGTCTTCCGCGATGTATTCGGCGTCGAGGCGGTTGGGCAGATTGAAATCCACCTGCACGGTGCCGCATTGCCATTCGCGGCCGATGGCGTCGTGCAGGGTGAATTCGAGCTTCGGTCCGTAGAACGCGCCTTCGCCCGGATTGATCGTGTAGGCCACGCCGATCATGTCGCAGGCTTGGGCCAGCTGCGCTTCCGACTTGTCCCAGATTTCTTCCGTGCCGATGCGCTTTGCCGGGCGGGTCGACAGCTTCACATCGACCTTGTCGAAGCCCAGTTCCTTGTAGACCTCGAAGATCAGGCGCGACGCCGCCGCCGCTTCGCCGGGCATCTGCTCCGGGGTGCAGAAGATATGGGCGTCGTCCTGCGTGAATCCGCGCACCCGCATCAATCCGTGCAGCGCGCCGCTCGGCTCGTAGCGGTGGCACGAGCCGAACTCGGCCATGCGCAAAGGCAGCTCGCGATAGGAGCGCAAGCCCTGCTTGAAGATCTGCACGTGGCCCGGGCAATTCATCGGCTTGATGGCCAACAATTTGTTTTCGTCGGCCACTTCGGCCACGAACATATGCTCGTGATACCATTCCCAATGACCCGATCGCTCCCACAGTTTGCGATCCATCAGCAAGGGAGTCTTCACCTCGACATAATCGGCCAGCTGGAATTTGCGCCGCGCATAGTTTTCCAGCGTGCGATAGAGCGCATGGCCGTTGGGATGCCAGAACACCTGTCCCACCGCTTCTTCCTGCATGTGGAAGAGATCGAGCTCCTTGCCGATCTTGCGATGATCGCGCTTCTCCGCTTCCTCAAGCATCGTGAGATACGCGGTCAATTCCTTCTCGTCGCGCCATGCCGTTCCGTAAATCCGCTGCAGCATCGGATTGTTGGAATCGCCACGCCAATAGGCGCCCGCGATCTTGGTGAGCTTGAACGCGTTGCCGATTTTTCCGGTCGAGACGAAATGCGGCCCGCGGCAGAGGTCATGCCAGTCGCCGTGGAAATAGATCGAGACATCCTCGTTCGCCGGGATGCTGCGGATCAGCTCGGCCTTGTAATGCTCGCCCATCTTTTCGAAATGGGCGATGGCCGCGTCGCGCGGCCACACTTCGCGGCGTGTCGGCAGATCGGCCGACACGATCTCGTGCATCTTGGCTTCGATCTTCGCGAGATCGTCCGGGGTGAACGGCGTATCGCGCGCAAAGTCGTAATAGAAGCCGTCCTCGATCGCGGGCCCGATAGTGACCTGCGTGCCGGGATAGAGCTGCTGGACCGCCATCGCGAGCACATGGGCGGTGTCGTGGCGGATCATTTCCAGCGCCTCGACGTCCTTGCGCGTGATGATGCGCAGCCGCGCATCGCTCTCGATGGGGCGGAAGAGATCCCAGGGCTGGCCGTCAACCTCGACGGCGAGGGCCGCTTTGGCGAGGCCCGGACCTATGACCGCCGCCACCTCTGCGCCCGTCGTGCCGCGCGCAAGCGTCATCGCCTTGCCGTCCGGCAAGGTGATTGTCACTTGGTGGGCGTCCGAAAGGGATGCAGAATCAGGCGCAGACACTGGCTTTCTCCAAGTTTCTAAAGAGCCGGGGACCATCGGAAAGGCCGCCTATTAAGTCAAGACTGGCGAATGTCTTGCAAGCTTTCCCGTCCCGGACGAAAGTGCTGGCCGGCTTCCCCCGTGCTGAGGACGAAGGCCAACCCAATGACGCGCTTTGCATATTTGACGTCGACGGCGGTCCTGCTGCTGGGGCTGGCGGCATCGCCGGCCCTCGCGCAGTCCATGCAGGGCGGCAACAACCCCATGGCTCCCGAGGCAGATCCTTCGACACAACTGATGACCGACTGCGACGTCGCGAGCCTGGAGGATACGGCGGTCGATTCCTGCCTGGCGCGGTCTCAGGCCCTGCAGGAGACCAGTCCCTCGCCGGATATCGAAATGCTGACGTCCAAACTCGAACAGCGCTCGGTCCAGCGGTTCGATCCCAACAGCATGACGCCGCCGACGACCCAGGCCAAAGGGGCGGCGGAAAGGCTCGATGCCCCGGACAATGTGACGACGCCGCCGGACAAGATGCTTCATTGGGACGAAGAGACATCGACGGACAGGCGTCCCACCCAGGATCCGTTGGCCGTCACGGATGGCGACGGCGCTACGCGACCGATACAGGGCGACGGCAAGCTGGACGACGGCAATCCGCCCGAAACCAACACCGACGATCCGCCGCCTCCCGACACGCCCTCCCTCAAGGACGACGGTCCGCCTCATTGAGCGTTATGCTATAACGCAATGGGAATAATCGGCGGCGCCGGCCCGTCCATTTATGGGCGGAACAGCGCCGAAGCAGGAGGAACCAAGCCATGAAAACTCTCGCCGTGATCGCGGCCGCCGCAACCGCGCTGGCCTGCTCGACCGCGTTCGCACAATCACCCGCAATGGCGCCTGCAATGGCGCCCGCGCCTTTGTGCCTTCACAGCCAGGACATCGACCACACCAAGGCGCCGGACGACCGCACCGTGCTGATCTATATGCGTGACGGAAAAATCTGGCGAAGCCAGCTGCGCAGCCCGTGCCCGCAAATCTCGCTCAACGGATTTATCTACGACGCGACGCCGCCGGATGATCTTTGCCCGAATGTCCAGATCATCCGCGTGATCCACACCGGATCGGTGTGCTCGATGGGGCCGCTCGAACCCTACATTCCGCCGCCCAAGACCAACATGTGACGGGTCGGCCGCTGCAGGTTCCGGGGCACGATTTCGTGATCTCGGCCGGATTGCAGGCGCGACGGGACGGGTGGACAATTCCGGCTTCAGGGGCGCGTCCAAAGCTTAGGAGATTGGACATGAAAATCATTGCCATCGCGGCCGCGGTTTCGATCGGCGCAGCGCTCTCCATCGGCGCGGCGCAGGCCCAGGGAATGCAGGACCCGAACCACAGAGTGTGCCTCAATATCGATATGCCGGGCGCCGTCGACCATACCAAGACGGTCGATGCGAGCACGATCCTGTTCTACATGCGGGACGGAAAAGTCTGGAAGAACACGCTGAAAGCGCCGTGTCCGGGTCTCGCCTTTCACGGCTTCACCTATGTGACGCATTATGCAGAGCTCTGCGGCAACGAAGGGATCAACGTGCTCGTGACCCACCAGGCCTGCTCGCTGGGCGATTTCACGCCCTATGCGCCCGCGCCCGACCAACACGCTTCACTCCGCTAGCAACCCGACGCATACCTTCAAGGGGCCGGAGCCTGTCCGGCCCTTTTTGTTTGGGGAATTGATTGCCGGACCGAAACCGGCGAAGGATTCCCTCGGGGCGCGGGATTGGAGGCGGGGCATGCGGAAAATGTGGGGTGCGGCGCTGGGCTTCTCGCTCGCGCTGACGGGCGCGGCGGCTGCGCCGCAAACGACGGCTCAAACGCCCGCCGCGCCGCCGGATCTCGCGGCCGTCCATCAATATCTCGTCGGCACCTGGCAAAACGAAGACGACACGCGACAGATGCGCGAACTTGACGCCGATGGGCGCGCGTTCGACCGGCTGGCGGGCGAGGAAAACGATTCTGAGCCGGGATCGTGGCGCATATTCCTCGGCGGCGCGCCGCCCGCGCAGTTCGCCCGCCTCAAATTCGATCCCAAGGTGGTCTATCTCGAGATCGATCGCGACGGGGACACGCTGCTTTATGCGGTGCTGCAGGTGAGCCGTTCGGAAATGCACATGGTTTATCTCCAGCAGAATCAGGAACTCGGATATTCGAGATTGAAATAGGGGGCGCGTATGGAGATCGAGGCCAAGAGCGAAAACGCTTCGCTCAACACCTTGGTGGCGACGACGGTGTTGATCATTTCGGTTTTTCTCGCCATCGAGAAAGTGAAAGACGACAACCTCGTGCGCAACATGAGCCGCGTGAAGACGGAATCCGTCGACGTGTGGAATCAATATCAGGCCGAGCGCATCAAGCTGCATCTGGACGAGAATGCGAGCGCGCTTCTCAAGGTCACGGGCGGCGCGAATGCGCAGGCCGTCGCCGTCGAGCAACAGCGGCTCTCCGGCCAGATCACAAAATACACCAACGAATCCGCGCAGCTGTTCGTGACGGCGCGGGGCGACGACGTGCAATATGGCGAGCTGTCCTTTCACCACGACCAGTTCGATCTGTCGGACGCCCTGCTCTCGATCGCGCTCGCGCTAACGGCGGTCTCTGCGCTCTCCGCCGCCTATTGGCTACTCATCGTGGGCTGGGGCTTCGGCGCCCTGGGACTGCTCATGGGCGTCTCCGGCTTCGCCGGCTGGTCCGTGCATCCGGAGCTGCTGACGCGGCTGTTGGGGTAGAGCGTGAGGTAGCTTCGGGCTTTCTTCCCCCGTTCACGGGGGAAGTGGCGCGCGAAGCGCGTCGAAGGGGGCCCCCTCCGTCTCGCGCGCTAGTGCGCGCGATCCACCTCCCCCGCTTTGCGGGGGAGGAAAATGATCTGCTTATGCCCCGCCGAGGAAATCCATCTTGCCGATCTTGATGCCCTTGTGGCGCAACAACCCGTAAGCCGTCGTCACGTGGAAATAGAAATTCGGCAGCGCGAAATTGTTGAGCAGTTCGAGGCCGGTGAATTTCATTTCGCCGGTGGGGAATTTCATCACGACCGTGCGGGTTTCCGCGCCGTCGATCTGTTCGCGCTTGACGCTCTTGAGGAAATCGATCGTCTTCGCGATGCGCGCCTGCAGTTCCGGAAACGTCGTCTCCGTGTCGGCGAAGCTGGGCGGCTCGATGGCGGCGAGGCGGGCGACCGCGCCTTTCACGGCGTCGCTCGCGATCTGGATCTGGCGCGTGAACGGATGCATGTCGGGCGCGAGCCGCGCGTCGAGCAGGCTCGACAATTCGATATGCTCGTCTTTCGCCTGGGCGACCGCCTTGGTCATGATCTTCGACAGGCTTTCGAGGCTGCGGATCATCGGCGGAATGGAAACGTCATACATGGAGAGGGACATGGTCTCACCTTCAAGGTGTTGCGGAAGCGCTAGAGAACGCCTCTGCGCGTCTGCGATCAAGTGCGCATTGTGCTTGGAACGCATGCGCGGATCGAATAAACAATTCCTCGTAAAACCCTGTCCGCCAAAGGCCATTCCATGACCGACGAAACGCTGCCCGACCGCCTCTCGGCCAACCCCAAAAGCCCCTTCCACAACGAGGAGTTATTGACCCGCGGCGTGGGCATCCGCTTCAACGGCCAGGAGAAGACGAATGTCGAGGAATATTGCATCAGCGAAGGCTGGGTGCGCGTCGCCGCCGGCAAAACCGTCGACCGCCATGGCAATCCGATGACGATCAAACTGAAGGGGACGGTGGAGGCGTATATCCGGGAGAAGGGGTGAGGTTGTTGATGACGCGAACTCATTCTCATCCCAACCCCTTACATGTCATGGCCCGCGAATGCGGGCCACCCAGATGGCGCATCGCCGATTAAGAAAAAATAGCGCGGCTCTTCAAATCACTTGAGCATCTCGCAAACTTCACCTGGGCGGCCCGCCGTCGCGGGCCGTGACAACAACAAGAAGAAATCAAAGGTCGCCAACAGAACTTTCCTCCCACGCTTGCGGGGGAGGTGGATCGCGCGCGATAGCGCGCGAGACGGAGGGGGCCCCCTTCGACGCGCTGCGCGCGCCACTTCCCCCGTAAACGGGGGAAGAAATAAGTGAGATGTGTTCGGCCGCGCACAAACAAAAAGGGCCGGAGTTTCCTCCGGCCCTTTTCGTATGTTTGAGGCTTGCTGGACAATCCGACTTCGCTCGACCTGCGGCCGAGCTTCGCCGGATGATCCGTTGCGGGCGGTTCGCCCGCGACGGATCAGAAGTCCATGTCGCCCATGCCGCCGCCCATGCCGCCGCCGGGCATGCCGCCGGCCGCGCCGCCTTCGCGCTTCGGACGATCGGCGACCATTGCTTCGGTCGTGATCAGGAGCGCCGCAACGGAAGCCGCATTCTGAAGCGCGGTGCGAACGACCTTCGTCGGGTCGACGATGCCCTTCTCGATGAAGTCGCCGAACGCTTCGCCCTGCGCATCGTAGCCATAGGTGCCCGATTTCTGCTCGAGCAGCTTGCCGACGATGATCGAGGCTTCGACACCGGCGTTCTCGACGATCTGACGGATCGGGGCCTGGATGGCCTTCCGCACGATCGCGATGCCCTGCGTCTGGTCTTCGTTT
Source organism: uncultured Alphaproteobacteria bacterium (assembly GCA_963715545.1). GTDB lineage: Bacteria > Pseudomonadota > Alphaproteobacteria > Micropepsales > Micropepsaceae > Rhizomicrobium. The sequence goes on from OY970252.1 coordinate 253,199, forward strand.
TCACCCGTGAGGCCCGCGAGCGCCTTGGTGGCATAGAGAAGCGCCGTGCCGCCGCCCGGAACGATGCCTTCTTCGACGGCCGCCTTCGTGGCGTTGAGCGCGTCATCGACGCGATCCTTCTTCTCTTTCACTTCCACTTCCGTGGCGCCGCCGACGCGGATGACCGCAACGCCGCCCGCGAGCTTCGCGAGGCGTTCCTGCAGCTTTTCCTTGTCGTAGTCCGACGTGGTCTCTTCGACCTGCGCCTTGATCTGGGCGACGCGCGCCTGGATGTCGCTCTTCTTGCCCGAGCCGTCGATGATGGTCGTGTCGTCCTTCGTGATGCGCACCTTCTTGCAGGTGCCCAGCATGTTGAGCTTCACGTTCTCGAGCTTGATGCCCAGGTCTTCGCTGATGACCTGGCCGCCGGTGACGATGGCGATGTCTTCCAGCATGGCCTTGCGGCGATCGCCGAAGCCCGGCGCCTTCACGGCCGCAACCTTGAGGCCGCCGCGCAGCTTGTTGACGACGAGCGTGGCCAGAGCCTCACCCTCGACCTCTTCCGCAATGATCAGAAGCGGACGGCCGCCCTGAACGATCGCTTCGAGGATCGGGAGCATCGGCTGCAGCGACGCAAGCTTCTTCTCGTGGATCAGGATGTAGGGCTCTTCGAGCTCGGCGACCATCTTCTCCGCATTGGTGACGAAATAGGGAGAGATGTAGCCGCGGTCGAACTGCATGCCTTCGACGACTTCCAGTTCCGTGTCGAGGGACTTCGCTTCTTCGACCGTGATCACGCCTTCATTGCCGACTTTCGCCATCGCTTCGGCGATCATCTTGCCGACGGTGGTGTCGCCGTTCGCGGAGATCGTGCCGACCTGGCGGATCTCGTCGTTGGACTTCACTTTCTTGGAGCGCTTCTTGAGGTCGGCGACGACGGCTTCGACCGCCTTCTCGACGCCGCGCTTCAGGTCCATCGGGTTCATGCCGGCCGCGACCATCTTCGAGCCTTCGCGGACGATCGCCTGCGCCAGAACGGTCGCGGTGGTCGTGCCGTCGCCGGCTGCGTCATTGGTCTTCGAGGCCACTTCGCGCACCATCTGGGCGCCCATGTTCTCGAACTTGTCGTGGAGTTCGATCTCCTTCGCCACCGTCACGCCGTCCTTGGTCGAGCGCGGGGCGCCGAAGCTCTTCTCGATCACCACATTGCGGCCCTTGGGGCCAAGCGTGATCTTCACTGCATCGGCGAGGATGTCGACGCCGCGGAGCATCCGCTCGCGCGCGTCTGCGCCGAATTTAACTTCTTTGGCTGCCATGTCTGAAATCTCCTGATATTCGGAACTTCTGTTGATAGAGGCGAATGGCGAGTAGCGAATGGCGATTGGGAATTTCCCTATTCGCTACTCACCATTCGCTATTCGCGCGGCCGGTTCAGGCCGCCTTCTTCTTCGCGGTGCGGCCTTCGAGGATGCCCATGATGTCGGACTCCTTCATGATCAGGAGTTCCTGACCTTCGACCTTCACTTCGGTGCCGGACCATTTGCCGAACAGCACGAAATCGCCGGCCTTCACTTCGGGGACGACGCGCTTGCCGTGCTCGTCGAGAGCGCCGGGGCCGACGGCGATCACTTCGCCTTCCTGCGGCTTTTCCTGCACGGTGTCGGGGATGATGATGCCGCCGGGGGTCTTCTGATCTTCCTGGACGCGGCGGACGACCACGCGGTCGCCAAGCGGACGAAACTTCATGGGGACAGTCTCCTCAAAAAAAGTAATAGTTTCAGATACTTGATCCGATGGGCCCGGCCTTGCGGCGCGGGATGGCAGCACTCATCGAGCGAGAGTGCTAGCCGTTGGCGGGTAGATAGGCGCGTGGCCCCCGGTGGTCAAGGCTTTCGGCGGGGATTCGCAAAATCTTCGCCTTGGCAGGCGCGGTAAGGCGGGATAGGGCGGGGCATGGCGCGCTTTGAGGCATTGCGATTCTGGGTGCTGACGGGCGGGGCGGTCGCGTTGCTGTTAGTGTTGGCGATTATTTGGGTCGCACACGCCGGCCGCCGCGAAGAGTTGCCGCCGATCGCCGCGGGCATCGCATTCGGCGGAGCGAGTTCCCATCCCAATCCGGAATTCACGCGCCGCCTGCGCGCGCGCTATCCGATCGGCTCGGGCATCGCCGCGCTGACGGACGAACTCGATCGCGAAGGCTTCACCATCGATGATGCCCACGGAAAAGCCAACATCAAATCCGGCAAAGGCTGGCCGTGCCTCGAAATCCTGGAAGTGGATTGGAAAGCGGACCCGCGCAACCGCATCGCCTCGCTCGACGGCTATTATTTTTCGGCGTGTATGTGAGAGAACAATCACGCGAACCGATTGGGCGCTCGGCGAAGCAAAAAAATATTTAGCGCAGAGGACGCGGGGGATGCGCAGAGGCCGCAGAGGAGAACGACAGTCCCTCTGCGGCCTCTGCGATACCTCTGCGTCCTCTCCGCCTTCGCTGAAGCTACGGCGGACCAAGGCAACGTCCTGACCCGCCAGAGTTTTAGCGAAGGCGGGCGCGCTAAAGTCTTCCTTTTGGCATCACCGACCGAACAGCATTGCGATCCGTGCAGCCATCAGTCTTGCGATGAACTTGAACGCGTAGCCGGGATAAACGGGAACGTCCTTCGGGATTTCGCCGGTTCGGAATTTCGTGGAGACGCGCATCTCGATGGCAGGAAGGGCTCCGCGCACGCGCGTGCGGTAAAGGTCGACCCAGTGCTTGCTGTCGTCGAAATTGAGCAACATCGTGGAATTGCAACAGGTGGCGACGAGCCGGTTCGTGGGTGAATTCTCCCGGATCTTGTGCTTGCTCAAGAGCGCTGCGCCGCGCGTGCAGCGAACCCGATCCTTGCGAAAGACGACATAAGGCGTGCCGCCATCGGCGTCGCGCATGGGCGGCGCATTGGGCAACGCTTCGAGTTGACGGGCTGCTTCCTGGCAGTCGTCGCAGTGGCAGACGAGGCTTGCGATCGGCGCGCCTTCTGCTTCGAATACGACACGGCCGCAGGCGCAAGACGCCGTCAGGACATTCTTTTGCGGGGCAGACATCTGCAAACTCCTCCCTCACAGGTCGCGACAGGATCTGGCCGGAACTTGTGCGCCGTGCATCCGACCGGTAGATCGTAAGGCGAACGCTATTTCCAAGGAACGTCATGTCCAATATCCCCGAGGGCTTCGCGCCCTTCAAGCTCGCCATCGGCTTTCTCGAAGCGAACGGTCCGCTTTACGGCAAATGGGACGGCACGCATCTACTGCTGGGCTTTCGCGTCGAGAGGCGGCACTGCAATCCCGGCTGGGTCGCTCATGGCGGCATGCTCGCGACCTTCGCCGACATGCTCCTGCCGATCGCCGCGCGCTTCCAGAGCAAGGTGGATATGGGCTTCCTGCCGACGGTCAACCTCTCCTGCGATTTTCTCGCGCCCGCGCCGCTCGACTCCTGGGTGGAGGGCCGCGCCGATCCGCTGAAGATGACGCGCAATCTGCTGTTCGCGCAGGGTCTGGTGACGGCGGACGGCGAACCGGTCTTGCGCGCCAACGGCATCTTCAAGATCACCTCGACGAAATCCGTCAAGAGCGGCGATTTCTCGCTCGACGCCTTGTTCGGGTTTCAGAAAAATTCCGAATGAGAACGATGCGCCATTTGGGGGCGCTCGCGCAGGCGGCGTTGCTGTTCTCCATCGCGGCCTTTCCGGCCGGCGCCGCGCCCGCAGACGTGGCGCAATTGAGCCAGGATTGGGCGCGCGACTGGCAGGCGAAGAAACTCGACGCGACGCTCGCGCTTTATGCGCCCGATGCGGTGTGGGTGTCCGGCGACGGCACACGCGTGACGGGGATCGCGGCGCTGCGCGATTTCTTCGCGCCGGTGATGAAGAACTATTCCGCGAAGGTTTTCATGCGCAGCATCAACGGCGCGGCCTCCGGTGATCTCGGTTACGACAGCGGCGAGTACAGCGAGTTTGTCACGCCTGTCGCCGGCCATGCGAGCGGTTCGGCTTTTCACGGCGCCTATCTGATCGTGGCGCGGCGCATTGACGGGCAATGGCGGATCGCGGAACAGTTCTGGACCGAAAGCGCGCCGTCGCAGGTTGCGAGATAGAGGCAAGTCATGGCCGAATTCAAAGGATTCCCGAAGGACTTCTTCGCATTCTTCCGCGAGCTGAAGGCGCACAATGAACGCCCCTGGTTCGAAGCGAACAAGCAGCGCTTCCGCGATTCCGTGCAGGCGCCCATGAGCGATTTCATCGCGGCGATGGCGCCGAAGCTTGCGAAGGTGTCGAAAAATTTCGTCGCCGATCCCAGGCCGAACGGCGGCTCGATGTTTCGCATCTATCGCGACGTGCGCTTTTCCAAGGACAAACGTCCGTATAAGGAGCATGCCTCCTGCCAGTTCCGCCATGCGCTGGGCAAGGACGTGCATGCGCCCGGTTTCTATATGCATTTCGCGCCAGACGAGGTTTTTTTCGGCGGCGGATTGTGGATGCCGCCCCCCGATGCGCTGGGCGAAATCCGCGAAGCGATCGCGGCGAAGCCCGCGGTGTGGAAGAAGGTGCTGACCGACAAGAAATTCACGAAGCATTTCGACGGCCTGGGCGAGGGCGAGCCGCTGGTCCGTCCGCCGCGCGGCTTTGATCCCGCCCATCCCTTCATCGACGACATCAAGAAGAAAAGTTTTTTCGCCATGCGCGAAGAGGGCGTGAAGCTCGCGTCTTCGCCGAAGCTGGTGGACGAAGCCGCCGATACGTTCGCCTCCGTGGCTCCCTTGATGAAGTTTCTATGCGCCGCTGTCGGCGTGCCGTTCTGAGGGCGCGATCATGAGCGAGACCGCAACACCCCCGACCGCACACACGCGCTGGCATTTCATCCGCGATGTGCTGGTGCTGCAGGTGAAGCTGATCCTGGGGAACATTCACAATTTCTTCCTGATCCCGATCACATTGACCGCGGCGGTCATCGACCTTGTGGTCAAGACGGACCGCCACGGCGGGCTCTTCTATCGCGCGCTCGAATGGGGCCGCCAGGCCGAAGACGCGATCGGCCTCTACAGCGCGCTCGACCGCGACGACGAAGGATTGAAACACGATTACACCGTCGACGCGGTGATCAAGCGGCTGGAAGGCGTGATCGTGCGCGAATACGAAAAAGGCGGCACGGCCGCCAGCATGAAAACCGCCATCGACACGGCGCTGGATCAACTGCACGCCGAGACGGAAAAGCCCGTCGCCAAAGCGCAGGAAGCAGCCCAGGCCGTAATCAAAAAACTCGCGCCGCCGGGCAGCGACGATACGAAGTAGTTTTCTCACGCGGAGTCTTTGGAGCGCGCGCATCCTGCGCGCAACAAAAACAAAAATGCGGGCTGGAAGCCCGCGCTCCAATCGCCTCCGCGTCCTCCGCGGCTCCGCGTGCCGAACCTTCTACCCGCCCACAAATCCCTCCAGCACATTCGCCGTGTTCCGGCCCAGCGCTTCGATGTGGTAGCCGCCTTCGAAGATGAAGAGCGTGGGTTTGCCGAGCTTCGCGATGGCCGCGCCCAGGCGCAGATAATCGTCCGTCGTGATCCTCAGTCGGCAGATGGGATCGTGCTCGTAAGTATCGAGTCCGAGCGAGACGAGCAGCACGTCGGGCCCGAAGGCAGACACCGCATCGAGCGCCTTCGACAGAGCGCCCGAATACCCGCTCCAATCCGTGCCACGCGGCAGCGGCAGGTTGAGATTGAACCCTTCGCCCATGCCTTCGCCCAGCTCGTCGGCAAATCCCAAAAAATGCGGATAGGCGAAAGCCGGGTTGGCATGGATCGACGCGAAGTAAACATCGTCGCGCCGATAGAAGATCGCCTGCGTGCCGTTGCCGTGATGGTAATCGACGTCGAGGATCGCAGGCCGCATTCCCGCATCCGCCAGCCACTGCGCCGCGATCGCGACATTGTTCAAATAGCAATAGCCGCCGAACACGTCCGCGCTCGCGTGATGTCCCGGCGGACGCGCCAGCGCGAAAGCCGATCGCTCGCCCTCGCGAAGGACCTGCGCCGCCGACAGCGCCACATTGGCGCCCGCGCGCGACGCGTCCCACGTGCCTTTCGTGATTGGTGTCGCCGTATCGAACGCATAGGTGCCGAGCTGGGATTCGATGTCGCCGTGGCGGCGGTCGCGCAAGCCGCGCGCCGGCCACACGGACGGATAGGCGTCCGCGCCTTCGCGCTCGCCATAGCGCTTCGTCCATTGCGCATGCGCGGTTGTGAGGAACCCCACGAAATCCGCATCGTGGATGCGCAAGAGCGGCTCGTTGCCGAATTCGCGGGGCGCGAGGATGGGTCCGAGCTCGCGCGCTTCGATCTCCGCCCGCACCCGCTCGACCCGCTCCGGGATTTCCACGGCCGGTCCCATCCGCCCCATCTCGAATTCGAGGGCGGGCGCGTGGGCCAAATGCGCAGGCGAATAGAAGGTTTTCATGTCGCCATGGAAGGGCAAAGCCCGCACGAACACAAGTTTCGATTGATGAGAAAATTCCACCCGCCCTCAAGGGGCGGGTGGTCTCGTTCGCATTGAACCAAAATCAGTTTGTTCTAAGGTTCCCCAACCGATATTGGGAGGCACTTCCATGGCGCTCAACACACCCGCACAATATGTCGAAAGCCTGCGCGATGGTCGCGTGACCTATTGGGACGGCGAGCGGATCGACGACATCACCAAACATCCCCGCTTCCGGGTTCCCATCGCCACCACCGCGCGGGATTACGATTACGACGATCCGGCGCTGGGGTCCTTGCGCCGTTTCAAGACGGAGGATGGCAGCGAGGCGCATCGCATTTATCAGATCCCGCGCAGCGAAGAGGATCTCGCCAAGCGCGTCGAGTTGCTGGCGCACACCGGCATCGGCACGGCGGTGTCGGGCGTCTACATGGCGCTGATGAGCGTCAAGGACCAGGTGGCGGCGGTCAATCCGAGCTACGCGGAAAATATCGAGCGCATGTACCGCTATTGCCGCGACAACGATCTGCGCGCCGCCGAAGTGATCACCGATCCCAAGGGCGACCGAAAGCGCCGCGCCCATGAGCAGGACGATCCGGATCTTTATGTCCGCATCGTGAGCCGCAACGGCGACGGCATCGTGGTGCGCGGCGCCAAGCTGCACATCACGGCCGCGTCCGTGATCCACGAGCTGGTGGTGATGCCGACCAAGGGCATGCGCCAGGACGAAACGGATTACGCCGTGTCGTTCTCCATTCCCGTCGCCACCAAAGGCGTCAGCATCATCAATCGTTCTTTTGCGCCCACGGAGTTGAATGCGTTCGACTATCCCGCAAGCTCGCATCATTCCATGCCGGAAGGCTTCGTGGTGTTCGACGACGTGTTCGTGCCGTGGGAGCGCGTGTTCCTGGCGGGCGAAGTGCAGCTGGCCAGCAAGCTTGCGCAGTCGCTGGGCCTGTGGGAACGCACCGGCGGGGTGATCGCGGCGGTGGAATCTTCGGAGCTGTTTGTGGGGCTCGCGCAGCTCGTCACCGAGATGCAGGGCAAGGAAAGCGATATGGTGGCGCAGGCCTCCATCGCCGAGCTGATCACCTATGCGCAGATGCTCAAAATGTCGCTCGACTACGCCTGCCGACATTACGAGAAAACGGCTTCCGGCATGGTTTATCCCAATACGCTGGCGATCAACGCGGCCAAATATTATTACGCCGCGAACTATCACCAGACCGTGCGCTATCTGCACGATCTCTCCGGCGGGCTCGTGCTCACCTTGCCGCTGGAAAGCGATCTCAGGAACCCTGAATCGGGCAAATACATCCGCAAATATCTGCACACGAAATCGACGGTCGATGTCGAAACGCGCATGCGCGTCTACAATCTGATCCGCGACCTCACCGCAGACGCCTATGGCGGCTGGCATTTCGTGGTGGCGCTGCAGGCGGGCGGCGGGCTCTCCGCGCAACGCTTCATGATGAACCGCACCTACGACATCGCAGGCGCCAAGGCGAAAGCGCTCGCGGCCGCAGGGGCGGGGTGACGCCTTTTACCCCTTCGCGCGCGCATCCCGCGGGCTCGTGCCCGTCCAGCGTTTGAACGCGCGGCTGAAGGCGGCAGGTTCCGAGAAGCCGACCAGATAGGCCGTTTCGTTCACGGAGACTTTTCGCCCGCGCAGATAATCGAGCGCGAGCCTGTGGCGCAGTTCGTCCAGCACTTTCTCGAACGTCGCGCCTTCCGCCTTCAGCTTTCGAAAAAGCGTCTGGCGGCTGAGGCGCATGCGGCTCGCGATCGCATCCATGCTCACATCGCCCGTGTGCAGGATCGGCAGCAAGAGGCTCTCGACGCGCCCACGCGTCGTTTTCGAATCCTCGAGCTCCTTCAGCAGCGCTTCGGCCCGTTCGCTTAACAGGCCGAAGACGTAACGCGGGGTCGTCGCAAGTCGGTGGTTCATCCAGGATTGATCATCGCTCATCAGCAATCCGTTCCTGTCGCTTTCGAATGTGACTGGAACCTGGAATATCCGGTCGTATTCCGCGCGATAGGCGGGCGCCGCATGCGTCACATGGACCGCCTTGAAGACCGCCGCGACGCCAAAGCGATGCGTCATGCTCGCCATCCGGGCGAAGGACGACTCGGTGATCTCGATCGAGTCGTTGGGATTGCGCCGCCGGTCGATGAGCCATGTCTGGCCGGCGATGCGCTCCATCACGAGCCGTTCCTCCCGCGGGCCTTCGACCTCGATATCGGCCATCAGGCGATTGTAGCGGCCCAGCTGCGCGAAGGCGTCTGCCACGGTTTCGCAAGCTGTGCCCATCAGCCCCACAATCGACAATTCCGCCATATCGAACGCTTCGCCGAAATGAAGCGCAAAAGCCGGGTCCCTGCAGACCTGCTTCGCCGCACGCAGGAGCGCGACATATTTCTCGAGTGGGACGCGGTTGTCCTGGTCTTCCAGATCCGCAAGCCCAATGCCCGAACGCTCGGCCAGCAGAGTGCGGTCGGCGCCTTTCGAACCGGCGAGTTGCATGACGGCCCGCGCGAACCCGGCAGCGACAGTCTCCTCAGCCATCGCGCCAATCCCTGGCCCAAATTTTGGCGATGGCCCCGGCGATCATGCTTTTGATTTGCGGCGTCATGGGCTCCGGATCGGTCGCGGCTAGGCTCAACCTCGACATGATAGCACGGCGGCCGGCCTGTCTTCCCGGCGCCCGAAACTTGCGTGATTCGACGATGACCGAACAAACCCGAGAATATTCGCCCCGCTTCAATGCCCGGATCGCCGGCTTGCTCTACCTGCTCATCATCGTGGGCGCCCTGTTCATTCCGTTCGCCGTCTCACCCTCCGGCATGATGCAGGGCGACGCAGCCCTACCGACCGTCGCCCATATTCTGGCCGCGAAGCAACTCTATATCCTCAGCGGCATCGCGCAGTTGATCCTGGGCGCGTGCGATATCGCCATTGCGCTGATTTTGTATGAGTTGCTCAAACCCGTCAGCCGAAGCCTCGCTTTGCTCGCGGCGTTCTTCCGGCTCGTATTTGTCGCCATCGCCAACGCCAATGTGCTCAACCATTTTGCGCCATTGCTTCTCCTGAGCGGCGCGAAATATCTGAGCGCATTCTCGCCCGATCAGTTGCAGGCGCTAGCGACGGCGTTCATCGGATTCCGCACGACCGGCCTCGACATTGCGTTGGTGTTCTTTGGTTTTCATTGCGTCATAATCGGCTATCTGATTTTCAGATCGACCTTCTTTCCGCGCATTCTGGGTTTGCTGCTGGCGATCGGCGGCGCGGGTTATATTGCGAATATTTGCGTGACCGTTCTCCCGTCCGAGATCGCCGGCCGTTTCTTTCCCTATGTGATGTTGCCCGCCGGAGTCGCAGAACTGTTGCTGAGCCTGTGGCTCATCGTGATGGGCGTGAATGTCGCAAACTGGCGGAAGCAAGCTGCATTGCCAGTGAGCTGAATTGAACAGGCGCCATGCGCGCCGCTGTCTCTGTGGGTCATGCTTTTGTCGCGCAGCGTCATGGCCGACGGAGACGCAAGCGCGTAGCTTGACGCATGACACCGGCCTTGATCGTTCATATCGGCGCGGGAAGCCTCGGAATACTTTCCGGCTTCGCGACCGTCGCCGTCGCCAAAGGCGAGCGCCTGCATCGCGCGTTCGGGACTGTGTTTTTCCTGTCCATGCTGACCATGGCCGCGCTTGCAGCGTATCTCGCGCTGTTCCAGCCGCCCACCTTCCTAGGAGCCGCGCCGGCGAGCGCCACCGTCCCCGTCGCGATCCTCACTTTCTATCTCGTCGCGACAGGCTGGATGACCGTCCGGCGTGCGGAACGCGGTGTCGGACCATTCGACTATGGCGCGCTTTTCGCCGTCCTTGGCGTGGCCGCCGCCATGCTGATCTTCGGACTCATCGCCGCCAGTAGTCCGGTCGACCGGGCTCACGGATTCCCCGTGCGTTATTATGCGTTCGCCACCTTCGCGGCAATTCCGGCGTTGCTCGATCTCAAAGTGATCCTGCAGGGCGGCATTTCCGGCGCGCCGCGAATCGCGCGGCATCTGTGGCGCATGTGTTTCGCTCTGTTCTTTGCCTCAAGCTTCTTTTTCCTGGGTCAGCAGAGGGTGGCAGCCTTCTTCCACAAATCGCCGCTTCTCTTCGTGCCGGCGCTCGCGCCTCTGGCGGTGATGGTCTTCTGGCTTGTGCGCGTCAGACTCACGAAATGGATTGTTAGGAGAGAAGCGCTTGCCTCCTGAACTGCGCGTTGCGACGATGCGCTGTCAGGGAGGCATCGATGAACCGCTTTTGGACTTTGTCCGGCAAGCCGCTCGGGCCGTGGCCCGAAGCGGAGACGTTCGCACTGTACCAGGCGCCGATCCCAGCGCCTGCAACCGGACAGGCGCTGTCGCGCACCATCTATATTTCGCTCGATCCCTATCAGTGGGGCTACATAAAACGCGGTGGGGCGACGCCTGGCGCGCTGTGCCATGCGCGCACGGTTTCGCAAGTGATCGAAAGCCGGATGGACGGCTTCGCGGCGGGCGATCTCGTGTTCAACACCAATGGCTGGAGCGAATATGCGCTGATGGGCGAGGGCATTGCGCGGCCGTCCTACATGATCCCGCGCAAGCTCGATCCGGCACAGGGGCGCATTTCGCAGGCGGTGGGCGTGCTCGGCATGCTGGGGCTTACGGCCTATGCGGGCATGGTGCTGATGGCGAATCCGTCAGCCAGCGAGACGGCGGTCGTCTCCGCCGCCTCGGGCGGCGTGGGGCAGATCGCGGGCCAGCTCGCGAAACTGCGGGGCCTGCGCGTGGTGGGAATTGCGGGTGCCGAGAAGAAATGCCGCTTCGTGGTCGACGAACTCGGTTTCGACGCCTGCGTCTCGCATCTGAGCCCTACCATGGCTGACGAGTTGCGTACGGCGTGTCCAGCCGGCGTCGACATCTATTTCGAGAATGTCGGCGGCGCGGTGTTCGACGCTGTGCTGCCGCTGTTCAACGCGAACGCGCGCATGACGATCTGCGGATTGATCGCGCATTACGGCGACGCGGCCGGAACGGACGCGCGCGCCGCGCTGGTGAAACGCGGCGAGAGCATATTCCGGGATCGCAACGTAACCGTCCGCGATCTGTTCGTGGGCGATTTCGTCGAAAGCCACCACGATTCGTTTTTGCGCGAGGTGGGACCGCTGGTCGCGAGCGGCGCGATCAAATACCGCGAAGACATCCGCCACGGAATCGAGAACGTGCCCGCCGCTTTCGCCGAGATGCTGCGCGGCGACAATTTCGGCAAGATGCTGGTGCAGGTGAGCGACGATCCGACGCTTTAGAGCGTCTTCGCATTTGACGGAATTACCCCTCCCCCGAGTGCAGCGAGTGGGGAGGTCGAGGTAGCGACAGCGTGCCGAGCGGTGGGGGCAAATATAAAGAGTCTTCCGCGCGCGGACGCGCGCGCCCCACCCTATCCCTCCCCACGCTCCGCTGTCGCTTCGCGGGGGAGGGGAATGCTTGCGTCTAGTCAATCCGAAACTGCTCTGGCCAATAGCCTGAGCGTCGGATCGTGCGTCGCAGACGATCAGAATTTCTCGCCCACCATCTCTTCGCTTTTCGCCCACAGCGCCTTGGCGTGCTCGGGATCGAGCGCATAGGGGCGGACGCCGCTGCGGATTGTGCCGCCGTCAACTCTTTCGGCCACATGGCAATCTTCGCAATAGAGACCGCCGACCATCTCCGCCGGCGCGGTAAAACCCGCCCAAACCGTCGTGGCCGCGCCCTGCGGGATGGTCTTGTAGGTGAAAGCGGGTGCGCCCGCCGGCGCGTTCTGGTTGATCGATTTGATCAGACCGTCGCGCACCTCCTCCGTCATGTAACGGCCGAGTTCGGTCTGGATGCCGCCGGGGTGCACGGCGGTCGCGCGGATGCCTTGCGCCTTGTGACGGCGATCGAACTCCACCGCGAACAGGATGTTCGCCGTCTTGGAGCGGCCATAGGCGCCGAACTCCGTGTAAGGCGTGTGTTCGAAGTTCGGGTCGTCGAGATCGACGTCGGAAAAGCGATGACCGGCCGACGACAGATTGACCAGGCGCGATCCGGAATGGAGCAGCGATGCGATCCGGTTGACGAACACGAAATGGCCCAGATGGTTGGTGCCGAACTGGGTTTCGAAACCGTCGGCGGTTTTTCCTTTCGGCGTCGCCATCACGCCGGCGTTCGCGATCACGACATCGAACTTTTTGCCGGCGGCGACAAGTTTGTCTGCGGCAGCCCGCACGCTTTTAAGCGATGCCAGATCGAGTTCGACGAACTCGAGCGAGCCGCCATGTGCAGCGTCATCGCGCACCTGTTTGGTCGCGCCGCGCGCTTTGTCCAGATCGCGCGCCGCGCCGACAACCGTTGCGCCGTGGGCGGCGAGGGTGCGGGCCGTTTCCACGCCGAGGCCGGCCGAAACGCCGGTCACCAGCACGCGTTTGCCTTTGAGGTCGCGACCCGCGAGCACCTCATCAGTGGTCGATGTCGCGCCAAATGTGTTCGTCATGATCGTTCTCCTGTTTCAACCGTCCGTGATCGGGGCGGTTCCTTGATTGAGATAACTTTTCAGACCTTCGCGAGGTTGCCTTGCGCTTCCACCGAGACGTCGTTCCATTGTTCCCAGGTCGCGATGCGCCTTGCATATTCCTGCTTGATCATCGGCAAGCCGGCGTCGCCGAAGAACATGCGCAGCGGCGGCTCGGCGGCGTCGACGATGCGGAACAGCGCAGAGGCCGTCGCCTTGGGATCGCCCGGCGTGGACGCGCTGCGGATGCTTGAGAGCGAGGCGCGCGCGGCATCGTAAGCCGGCAATTGTTTGGCGCGATGCGCGGAGGCCGTGCCCCATTCGGTCGCAAAACCGCCAGGCTCAATGATGGTGACGTTGATCCCGAGGCTCTTCACCTCCGCGGCCAGCGCCTGGCTGAAACCTTCGAGGCCCCATTTCGACGCGTGATAGAGCCCCACGGTGGGAATGGCGAACACGCCGCCGATGGAGGAGATCTGGATGATATGCCCGGACGCCTGCGCCCGCATGATGGGCAGCACTGCCTGCGTCACCCACAACGCGCCGAACAGATTGGTTTCGATCTGGGCGCGGGCTTCCGCTTCGCTGACTTCTTCGATGGCGCCGAACAGGCCGTAGCCCGCATTGTTGACGGCGATGTCGATCCGGCCGAATTGTTTGTGCGCTTTCGCCACCGCCTCATCGACCGCTTTCTTGTCGCCGACATCGAGCGGCAGCGGCAGGAGCCGGTCGCCATATTTCGCCTTCAGCCCGTCGAGCGAGGCGATGTTGCGGGCTGCGGCCGCGACCTTGTCGCCGCGGGCCAGGGCCGCCTCCGTCCAGACATAGCCAAACCCTTTGGATGCGCCGGTGATGAACCAAACCTTGGGTGATTGGGGCATGGGATTTGTCCTCCGAGACATTATATTCTAGGAGAAACGGAGGATTCTCCGCTTCCGGGGGTTATATACGGAGGCTCCTCCGTTTTACAAGAGGCCGCTTTGCCGAAATCGAAACCCATTCGCCCGCCCCGCGTCGACGCCGCGCGCAACCGCGAGCGCCTGCTGGCCAGCGCGTTGAAACTGTTCACCGCGTCGAAGCGGGAGGTGACATTGTCCGCCGTCGCGGAACATGCGGGCGTCGGCATCGGCACGCTCTATCGCCATTTCCCGACCCGCGATGCGCTGGTGGAGGCCGTCTATCGCCACGAGGTGGAGCGCCTCGGCGAAGACGCGCCCAAATTGCTGCAAAAAATGCCGGCGGGAGCCGCGCTGGAAGAATGGCTGTGGCGCTATGCGGCGCTGATCGTGACCAAGCGCGGCCTGAAAGACGCGCTGCAATCCATCTTCGAGCCCGGCGCGGAGACTTATGCCTATTCGCGCGATCGCATGACGCAAGCCGCGACAGTGCTGCTCGACGCCGCGGCCAAAGCCGGCGCCATCCGCGAGGGCATCGATCCGCAGGACGTGTTGCTGGCCGTCGCCGCCAGCACCTGGTCTTTCGCCGGCGACAAGGACTGGAAAGAGCGGGCAGGCCGCGTGTTGCGCATTGTGATGGATGGGCTGCGATATCGGGGGCGGTGATCGCTCCGGCAGACGCAAAAAATTCGCGAGTCGGAGCGCAGGCCCCGCTTCTCCGCAGCTCGCATTTGGTCCAAACTTTTCCGTCGGCCGGGGCTTCTCATTTTCGAAAGGAACTGAACCATGCCCACGATCACCACCAAAGACGGCGTCGAGATTTTCTACAAGGATTGGGGCAGCGGGTAGCCGATCGTGTTCAGCCATGGCTGGCCGCTCTCCGCCGACGACTGGGACGTGCAGATGTTGTTCTTCCTGGCGCGCGGCTACCGCGTGATCGCCCATGACCGGCGCGGACATGGCCGCTCGACGCAGACGGGCGTCGGCCACGACATGGATCACTATGCCGACGACCTCGCGGCGCTCACGGCGCATCTCGATCTGCGGAATGCGATTCATGTCGGCCATTCCACCGGCGGCGGCGAAGTCGTGCATTATCTCGCGCGGCACGGCGAAAGCCGCGTCGCCAAAGCGGCCTTGATCAGCGCCGTGCCGCCTCTGATGGTGAAGACGCCGGCCAATCCGGACGGCCTGCCCAAAGAAGTGTTCGACGGATTGCAGGCGCAGCTTGCCGCCAACCGCTCGCAATTCTATCTCGATCTGCCGACCGGGCCGTTCTACGGCTTCAACCGGCCCGGCGCGAAAGTCAGCCAAGGCGCCATCTCGAATTGGTGGCGCCAGGGCATGATGGGAGGCGCCAAGGCGCATTACGACGGCATCGTGGCGTTCTCGCAAACGGACTTCACGGAAGACCTCAAGAAGATCGGCGTGCCCGTTCTCGTCATGCACAGCGAGGACGACCAGATCGTGCCTTATGTCGCGTCCGGGCCGCTCTCCGCCAAGCTCCTGAAGCACGGCACGCTGATCACCTACAAGGACTTCCCGCACGGCATGATCACGACGCAGGCGGATGCGATCAACGCCGATCTGCTCGCGTTTTTGAAGGATTGAAAGGCAACCGGCCCCCCCTTCCGTCCGCCTCGCAAGTGCGAGGCGTCCACCTTCCCCCGCGAGGGGGGAAGGTTAGAAAAAAGCGAAACGCGAAATCTCTTCTTAGCCTTCCCCCCTTGCGGGGGAAGGTGTCGCGCGGCGCAAGCCGCGTGACGGAAGGGGGACGCGCGACCGATGCGAAACGTGTCTATTGCTTCTGGGATGAAAGACGCGGTTTCCCGTTGGGCAGCCGGGCGATCTGTCCATTGGAAGCCGGATCGCCTTCCAGCAGCACGCCGGAATCATAAAGCTCGAATGTCTGCGCGTTCTGCGTACTCTCCACATAGAGCTGCCAGGTCATAGCCGTCTGGTCGAGCACGAAGAGCTGGAGATAACCCGGAAAATTGTTCACATCGGTCGTCATGATGACCCATTGCGCGTCTGCGGAGTTCAGAACCTTTCGGCCAAAAAAACCGCCCGCATAATCGCCTTCGGTGCAGATCGTTCCGGCCGTGTGCGTGCCGGCAGCGCTGTATCCGACTTCCCTGAGCGTGAGCCCGTCGCACAGCGGCGCCCCGACCGTGTCGGCCAGAGTATATTTGACTGTCTTCGCGGATGCCGGCGCGATGCCGCTAACGAGGATCGCAGCCGTGGCCGCGAGAAGCGCCGTCCTGAACATGTAAATTCCAATCTGAAAAGAGGGGTGACGGGGCGAGCATCGCCGACGATCCCACAAGGTCATGTGAAAGATTCAAATCGCAATTGCATTGATATTGATTCGAATGGGGAGCGATCCTCAGCGCCGCGGCGCAGCCGTTTGGGATTTTATCGCGGGAATGCCGCCGCGTCGCGCCCGCGATTGTCTTTAGATTCGCGCGGACTTCTCGAAACGCGCCAGTTCGAGTTTTTCAATGTCCGGCAGAAAAAGCCCGGCGGCGATGGCGAGTTGCTGTTGGGATTCCGTTTTTCGGCCCGCATAGCTCAGCGCCTCGCCCCATTTGAGATGCAGGCGGCCCCAGTTCGGCGCATATTTCTCAGCCTCCGCGAATTTCGCCAACGCAAGGTCCGAGCGTTTCTCGAGGATTAGCGCTTCGCCCCACATTTCCAGCGGGTCGGCGAAGTGCGGGCCTTTCTCATTGGCGATTTGGAATTCGCCAATCGCACCGTCGAGATCGCCCTTCGTCATCAGCATCCGGCCCCATTCGGCATAGGCGAACGGTATGGACGGCGCATCCGCTGCGGCTTCGGCGTACCAGCGCGCGCTGTCGTTCCAATGGCGGGTTATGGCCGCCATCTCGCCGCGCACGCGCACGGCGTAGTAGCAATCGCGCGGCGTCTGACCGATGAGATTGTCCGCCGTTCGCATGTCGCCTTCATGCGCCGCCGCAAGCGCCGCCGTCGGCAGAATCCGGCAGGGCATCGCCGCGCTCATCCGTTCGCTCAAATTGGCGCGGTACTCGGGATTTTTGGGATTGTTCTCGACGGCGATTTCCGTGCGCACGCCCTCGGCCGTACCGCCCGCAGTGGGCCAGTCTTCGAGCGCTGCCGGAACCATCTCCATCGTCGCGGCGAATTCGGAAAGCTGGTATTTCGAGCTCGGACCGCCCAACGCATCCATGGCGGCGTTGGCGGCGCCGTCATGCATGAGCGCGAGCGCCTGGACACGCAGAATGCTCGCCAGCCCCGCGATGAGGCCATAGTCCGGCAGTTGCGACGCGGCGAAGTCTTTGTCGGCGGCGGCGCGAAAATCGCCCAGCGCGGCGGAACGCTGCGCATCCATGCGGGCATGCAGCATGGCGGCCGCGCGCGCCGTCACCTGCGGGTCGCGGCCCGGCTCGAGTAAGGGAAGACCTTTGTCGAGCGCCGCGAGTGCGGCTTCGTCGTGACCGAGATCGTATTCGCTTTCCGCCAGCAGGTTGTAGGCCATGCCGAAGGCGGGATCGTCGGCCAGCGCTGCGCGCGATTCGGCGACCGTCTCGCGAAATTTCTGATTGTTTTCCATATTGTCGGCGAGACCCAGGTGGGCCCATTTCGCTTCGCCGGGCGGGCCGTAGTCGAGCAGCCCGCGCAACACCGCGTTGCTGATGTCGTAGCTATGCGGGCGTCCTTCATTCACGACGTAGACGGAATAACGATAGGGCTGCGTGCGGCGATAGATCGATTCCGCGGCGTTTTGCATGAGCGTGTCGAAATCGGCCTCTGCGCCTCTGACGGTTTCGCCGGACTGGCCGCCCGTGCGCGCCGTGATGTCGATGCCGGCGGCCGTGCGAAACACTTCGCCGGTGATATGGGTTTCGTGGCCGAGCCAATCGCGCAGCAGGCGATTGACGTCCTGCACCGAGAGCCCCGTGTTGGGAATGGCGACCTTGATGTCGTTGTTCCAATTGTGGCTGTAGGTCGAAGCCGCGCGCTCGGTCGGCGTTTTGTCCTGCAGGCCCGCGAGCTTGTCGAGCAGCTGGCTGGCGACGACCTGGCCCGTCAATCCGCGCTGCGCGAGATCGGGAGGCACGGAGAAAGCTTCGATCACGAGGCTGTCGTCATGCGCGGCGGACCACATCGCGGCGATCAATCCGAAGACGACGACAAGTCCGATGACCGCGAACATCCCCTGAAGCGCGATCCGCATCAGGTCGCCCACATGCTGATAGCGAAGCGCCGCCAGCAGCAGCGGCCGCTGCTCGATCAGCTTGTCCACTTCGTGGCGCAGCGCGCGGATGCGCTCTTCCAGAAAAAGCGTTTCCTTGTCCGCGCGCGGATCGCCCGGTTGATCGGACTTGCCGGGCGCTTCGGATTCGGGCGGCCTCGTCAGCGGAACCACGCCGTCTTTGGTCGACGGCACGATGCCGTCTTCAATGTGATCGTCCATCTTGTCTCGCGCGTGTTGTTGAGTTCGCCGGCGCGATGCCAATTTGCGCGCCACGCGCCGGCGGACCCGCCGAGAGTCGCCGAGTGTAGCGCAACGATCCGGCGGCAACGAGGTCGCGGCGTTCATGTTTCAATCATGAGCAACGCCATGACGGCGCTTTGCAACCTTCTTATTGAGCAATAGCGCTCACTTTGCACACTTAATTCGAGTTCCATCGGCAAACGGCCTTTCCTTTGTCTCGCAAAGCTGCGCAGGGTGTTCGCGGTATACTTTCGGGGTATCCTATGTTTCGCGCATTGGCTCGCGCGTCGTTCATCGGCGCGTTGCTGTCGTTCGTCGCGTTTTCGGCTTCGGCCGCTTCGGATCCGGCCGATGTCGCGTTCTGGCAATCGGTGCAGACGAGCAAGAATCCGGCGGAATATCAGGCTTATCTCAGCGCTTTTCCGCATGGCGTGTTCGTCGAAGTGGCCAGGACGCGCATCAAGGAATTCAGCGGCGGCGCCGCTTCAAGCGCGCCTGCGCTCGGGCCGGTCGTGGGCAAAGGCGTCATGACCGCCATGCCTTCTGCGGTCGACGTGGGCGAGCAGATCACGATCTCGTTCGCGAAATTTCCCAAGCTGGGTCCGTTCGATCAGCTCATCGTCGTGCCCGCGGGAACGCCGGATTCGGCGACAGGCGCCAGCGCTGTCGCGATGTTTTACTTCAACATGATCTCTCTCGCAGACGGCGCCAAAGTCGGCCCCTACTCGCCGGGCGCTTACGAGGCGCGCTGGCTGACCTCGCTCTACAGCAACAAGAACGAAATGCAGATCGGCGCGCGGGCGCCCTTCACTGTCAACCCATGATGCAGCGCAACGGAGACTTGAAGATGACGAAATTGCTCGTTCGCCTGTCGTTTGTCGGCGCCATGCTCGCCGGCGGCGCGATTTTCGTTTCGACCGCAAACGCCGATCCGGCGGCGCTCGGGCCTGTCGTGGGCAAAGGCGTCATCACGGCCACGCCTGATCCCGCCGAAGTCGGAGACAAGGTCACGCTGACATTTGCGAATTTTCCGAAATCGGTCGGCGAACTGGACGAACTGATCGTCGTCCCCGCCGGCACGCCGGACTCGGCCTACAATATCGGCTCGTCCTTCCGACAGAATATCTGGCCGCCGGCAGCGATGTCGTCGGACCGTTCCCGCCGGGAACCTATGAGGCGCGCTGGCTGACCATGCTTTACAACAACGATCGCAAGATGCAGGTCGGCGCGCGCACGCAATTCACCGTCAACCCGTGATGCGGCGCGCGCTTGCCGCGTTGCTGCTGTCGGTAGCCATGGGCGGCGTCGCGCACGCGGCCGATCCCGCAGACGTCGCCTATTGGACGAGCGTCCAGAGCAGCGGCAATGCGGACGAACTGCGCGCCTATCTCCACGCGTTTCCGCACGGCGAATTCGCAGCCCTGGCGCAGGTCAAGCTCAATGAATTGCAAGGCGCATCAGCGCCCGGGCCCCATCTGGACAATCGGGCGTCCGGCGCGACGATCGAACTCACAAGACCGGTCGTTCGCGCCATCGACCGCATCGAACTCGATGTCGATGCGAGCGCCCTGCAGCATGGTTCCAATTTCAGAGTGTTCGTCTTCCGGGCCGGATCGCCGGACCGGATCGCCGATCCCAATTTTTTCGCCTTCGCCGCCACCGCCGTCACGCCGGAGATGCAGCATCTGACGATTCCGCCGGGCCTCGCGGGAAACGACGAAGTCCGCTTGCTCTATATCCCGCAATACGGCGCCGCCTACGTCGTGGCTGCGCGCGCGGCATTGAAAGTGCTGCCGGGCTCGCCCGGCGCCGTGATCGCAGGCGAGTTGACGGCCGAAGCAAAATATCTCGGCCCGGTAAAGTTCGAGGCGAAATATCGCGACCGGGCGATCAAGGTCGAAGGCCAGTTCCTGCGCGTGCAGGCGCAGACCACGGGCACGGACTGGAACGCCGTGTTGCAGGGAAAATATTCCGAGCCGCAGAACATCGCGGCCATCTCCATCGGGGCGCTGGGAACGGAGGCCGAAGATGGGCCGACCGAGATTCTTTGCCTGCTGCCGGCGGACAATCGCCAAATTCTCGATCGGGTGGCGGCGTTGAACGCCGGCGACGATGTCGTGATCGCGGGCTCGCCCACGAACTGGACATCGGCCTTCGGCGGCTCGGCCGTGGTCCTCGATCGTTGCCAGTTCGCGCGCTGACGACGACGCGACGGCGCCGTCACATCCAGCTTGCAATGCCGCGCGTCAATTCGAATTCGGCGCTGGCAGGTCCCGTTTCCTTCGTCAGGCGAATCTCGACGTCATGCCCGTCTTCGAGATGCAGGATGAGTTCGGCGCTCATGCGCGCCGCCGCCAGCCATTTTCCGGGGCCGGACAACGCGCCTTTCGTTGCTTCGTGGTTCACCGCGAGCGAATAGGACAGGCCCGGATAATTCAGGAATCGGACGGCGAGCGTGCCTGTTCCAGCCAATATTCGGGACGCTTCCATATCGTTCTTTCATTCCGCGTCGGTCCTGGAGCATATCGCCTTTCGAGAGCGTTTGCCGCGGCGAATGTTGCGGCCGCCGTCTGCGCATGGCTTTATGATCGCGAGGGGAGGGGGCGCCCCGCCGATTTGAATCTCAACATCAGACCCCGCCACGCTTGCGAGATCGCCGTGACCCTGGTCGAAGAATTCCTGTTGCTTGCGCTGGAAGACAAGGGCGGCCAGTTCAGCCGGATTCCCGAAACGTCGCTGCATTGCGGTCTCGCGGGCGCGGCGCTCATCGACCTGGAGATTCGCGGGCATATCGAAACCACGGTCGAAAGCCTGTGGGTCGCAGATAGCGGCCCGACCGGTTCGGCGCTGCTGGACGCATTGCTGGCGGATATCGCGGCCGAGCCCGCGCGCCTGCACCCGAAGGATTGGATCGCGCGGTTGATGCCGCGGGCGGCGCAATTGCGCAGCGATGCGCTGCGATCGCTGTGCGAGCGCGGCATCCTCGCCCAGGAAGAACACATCTATCTCTGGGTGCTGCAGGAGCGCCGCTATCCCATCGAGCACGGCGAGGAGCGGCTGGAATGCAAGCGCCGCATTCTGGCGCTGTTGTTCAGCGAGGAAACGCCCGGCCATCACGACGCGGCTCTCGTGGCGCTCGCCGACGCCTGCGGCATGTTCAAGCACATCCTCAGTCACAAGACGCTGGCCGAAGCCGCGCCGCGGATCGGGCAGCTGCGCGGCCTCGATCTGATCGGCGCAGAGATCGCGCTGACGGCCGAGGCGATGAACCGGGAAATCCGCGCGGCCGAGCGGCGCATCGTGATCGCGGGCCTCGCGGGCAATGTGATGGAATGGTACGATTTCGGCACCTACGGATTTTTCGCCGCCATCCTCGGCAAGCAGTTCTTTCCCGCGCACAACCCGACTGTTTCGCTGCTGGCGTCTTTCGCCGTGTTCGCCATCGGCTTTATCGGCAGGCCGCTGGGCGCGCTGATCTTCGGCCATATCGGCGACAAGAGCGGGCGCAAGCGCGCGCTGATGGCCTCCGTGCTCATGATGGCTGTCCCCACCATGCTGATCGGATTCCTGCCCACGGTCGCGCAGATCGGAATCTTTGCGCCGCTGCTTCTCATCGTGCTGCGGCTTTTCCAAGGCCTCGCGGTGGGCGGCGAATTCACCACCTCCATCGTGCTCTTGGTCGAAGGCGCGCAGCGCACGCGCCGCGGCTATGTGGGAAGTTTCGCGCCGTTCGGCGCGGTCGGCGGCATGCTCATCGGTTCGGCGGTGGGCGCGGCCATCACGGGGTTTCTTCCGGCCGCCGCGATTGCGAGCTGGGGCTGGCGCGCGGCGTTCCTGTTCGGGCTCGTGATCGGCGCCATCGTGCTTTATGTGCGAAGGCGCCTGCCGCCCGATAGCGCCATCGTCGCCATCGCCGAAGCGCGCCATTCGCCTGTCGTCACCGCATTCAAGACGCAATGGCGTACGATCCTGAAGATCATCGGCACGATCATGACGCTCGGCATCGGGTTCTATCTGAACTTCGTTTATCTGAGCACCTGGTTGGTGCAATACGCGCATATTTCGCGGGGGGAAGCGCTCGGGCTGAACTGCCTGGGGCTCGCGCTGCAATTGCCGCTGCTGCCGCTCTCGGGCAAGCTTGCCGACCGCATCGGCGCGAAGGCCGTGCTGCTGCTGTCGACCATCGGCTTCGCGGTTTTGTCATGGCCGCTCTATGCGCTCATCAGCGTGGGATCGGTCGGCGCGATCATTTGCGGACAGGCGATGCTGGCGCTGCTGCAATCGGGAATCTCCGGCGCCGTGCCCGCCTTCATGGTGGAAGCGTTGCCCAGGCATGTGCGCTGCACCGCGCTCTCCTTCGGACAAAATCTCGCGCAAGCCTGCTTCGGCGGCACGGTGCCGATGGTGGCGGTGGCGCTGATCGGCGCTACCGGCAACCCCCTCGCGCCGGCGGTTTATCTGGCGGCCGCGGGCGTCATCTCTTTCTGCGTCGTGCTGATCACCAACGCGCTGCCGGAGGATGTTCCGGCGGAGAGCATGATTGGGGTATTGCAGGCGGCGTAGGCGCTATGAAGGTGATGTGATCGCCTGGAGATATGTTAGGCGTCGCCACATTCCAAATTGAATATGGCGACAGGTTGTGTGCTGCAGTTAGAGTCCTCGTGACGGATCACGGCAAGACCGCATGCTCGACCGCCCTGAGACATATAACCTGTCGCCGGATTCCTTCTCTGACCACCTTTGGGAAATTGGTGATATTGTGAAGGTGATCGAAGATTGGGAGGCGGCGCAAATCGCCGCTTAAGGCGATGGCGTTCACCTTCAAGACATTTTTTTTGGTATGGCTGGCGTCGGTCGGTAGCGGATTTGTCATTTGGATGATGACGACGACAGAGCATGTTGCTCACCCCTATCTATGGGCATGGATTACGTTCTGGGTGTCGCAGTTTGCAATGATAGCTATTTTTCAGGCTGATCAGGCCGTCCGCGAACTGAAGGCTATTCGGGTTGCCCTTGAAGCGCAGAACCGCGATCAAAATTCAACTTGATCCCACTACCGGGAAATCTCTGAATATAGTCGCAATAATCGAAGAATGGGAGCGAAGCGGTGAAAAGCTGGATTAAAATCGCTGCGGTATTAGCGCTTTGCGGATGGAGTGGTACTGACGCAGGCGCAGCATCGGTGTCCGGAAATTATCTATTTGAACAGTGTACTGAATACAAGCACGAAGCCGGTACAATCGCCACGGGCTTCTGCCTCGGCTACATCACCGGAATTGCGGAGCTATCAATCCAAACGAGAGCCATTTGCCCGGCCCATACCGTGAGCGACCGTCAAATTTTTGATGTCGTTTATCAGTATCTTGATGAACATCCTGCTACTAGAGACAGCGCCGCCACTATTCAGGTCGTTGCGGCGCTGGCGCTTGCATTCCCATGCCAGAAGCCCCCACAGCGACCAGACTGACCCACTACCACAAGGAGCCACCCCTCGCCACGCTCGCCCCAATCCGCTAAACTCCCGGTGCCCCCAGGAATCGCGCCCCATGATCATCACCCTTGTCGTCATCGCCGTCATCGTGGTTTTCGCCATCATGACCTACAACTCGCTTGTCGGGCTCCGGCAGGCTTGGAAGCAGGCGTTTGCGGATATCGATGTGCAGCTCAAGATGCGCCACGATCTCATCCCCAATCTGGTGGAGACCGTGAAAGGTTATGCCGCGCATGAAAGCGGCGTGTTCGAGAAGGTGACGGAGGCGCGCGCCTCTGCGATGAAGGCCAACACGGTCGGCGAGAAGGCGGCGGCCGAAGGCGCGCTGACCGGCGCGCTGGGAAACCTGATGGCCGTCGCCGAGAATTATCCGCAGCTGAAGGCGAACGAGAATTTCCGCGACCTGCAAAGTCAGCTGACCGACATCGAGAACAAGATCGCGGCCGCGCGGCGCTTCCTCAACAACGCCGTCGCCGAATATAACGGCGCGATCCAGAAATTCCCCGCCGTGCTGTTCGCGGGCATGATGGGCTTTGCGCCCGCCCAGATGTTCGAGCTGGACGCCGCCGAGAAGGCCGAAGACATGAACGCGCCGAAAGTGTCGTTCGGCTAGGCCATGCCCACCGCCACGCTCGGCCTCACCACCTATCGCCGCAGCAACAATTTCAAATCGATCCTGCTGCTGGCGGCGTTTCCGCTCTTGCTGCTCGCGCTGATGGGCGGCGTGTTCTTCGCGTTCGGCCTGCTCATGAGCGGGCAGCAGGGGCCTTACGGCTACAGCCCGTTCGCCGCGCTCGGCATCGACTCCGTTCTGGGCACGGGCAGTGCGGGCGATCTCGCGGTCTCCGCCATGGTCGCATATTGGCCCATCATCTTCGGCATCGCGGCGATCTGGATGATCATCGGTTATTTCTTCAACAGCGCGATCATCCATGCGGCGACGGGCGCCAAGCCCGTGTCGCGCACGGAGCAGCCGCAGCTTTACACGCTGCTGGAAAATCTCTGCATCTCGCGCGGGCTGACGATGCCGGCGCTCTACATCATCGATACCGATGTGATGAACGCTTATGCGAGCGGCATCGACCAGAAGAGCTACGCCATCACGGTGACGCGCGGGCTGCTCGACACATTGAACGGGCCGGAGCTCGAAGCGGTGCTGGCGCATGAGCTGACCCACATCATCGATCGCGATTGCCGGTTGCTCATCGTGACGGTGGTCTTCACGGGCATGATCTCGTTCCTGGCCCAGATGCTGTGGCGGAGCATCCAGGTCGCCTCGTTCCGCGGCGGACGTTCGCGCAACGGGGGCGGGGTGATCGTTCTGATGCTCATCGCGGCGGTGGCCGCGTTTGTGGGCTATCTGCTGGCGCTGATCCTGCGCTTTGCGCTATCGCGGCGGCGCGAGCTGCTGGCGGACGCGGGCTCGGTCGAGCTCACGAAAAATCCCGATGCGCTGATCAGCGCGCTGATGAAGATCTCGCAGAACCCGAACATCCAGCATGTGCCCAATGAAGTGCGCCAGATGTTCATCGAGAATCCGCCTTCGTCGTTTAGCCTCTTCGACACGCATCCGCCGATCGAGCAACGCATTCATATCCTGGAAGAACTGGGCGGACGGCCGCCGACGCAATTGTCAACGCCTGCGCCGACACCCGCTGTCGTGGCGCCCCCCGCCGATCCCGGCCCGTGGGGCGCCCATACCGAAGACCCCGGCCCCTGGGGCCCGCATGGCGGTGCGCAGACATAGAATTGTTTCGCGTCGGCCTCCCTTCCGTCCGCCTCGCGAAAAGCGAGGCGTCCACCTTCCCCCACGAGGGGGGAAGTTTGGAAAAAAGCAAAGCGCGATCCTTCTTCTTAGCCTTCCCCCCTCGTGGGGGAAGGCTAAGAAGAAGGATCGCGGCGATAGCCGCGAGACGGAAGGGGGGTCGTTGGCGTAAAGCTTTTGTTGTGGGGGGAGCGATGTCGTCGACTTTCGCGTCAAAATACGGCCCGTGGGCTATTGTGGCGGGCGCGTCTGAAGGGTTGGGCGCGGCGTTCGCAATGGCGCTTGCGGCGCGGGGGCTGAACCTCGTGCTCGTCGCGCGGCGGGGCGCGTTGCTGGAGGAAGTCGCCGCGCGCATCCGCAAAAGCGGAATAGAAGTCCGCACGCTTGTTTGCGATCTCGCGCATGTCGATCTGGCGAGCGCCATCGAGTCTGCGACCTCCGATCTCGACATCGGACTCGTCGTCTACAATGCGGCGTATGTGCCCGTCGGCGAGCTGGTTGCGCGGCCGCTGGACGAACTTCTTCGCGTCGTCGATGTGAATGTGCGCGGCCCCCTGATCTTCGCGCGAAATTTCGCGCCGAAACTGATTGCGCGGGGGCAGGGCGGCATCGTGCTGATGTCCTCGCTGGCAGGCCTCCAGGGCAGCCCGCGCATTGCGGCCTATGCGGGATCCAAGGCGTTCAACCTGATCTTCGCCGAAAGCCTTTGGGGCGAGTTGCGCCCGCATGGCGTGGACGTTCTCGTCTCCTGCGCCGGCGCGATCCGCACGCCCGGCTATGCGAAGACGGCGCAGGGTGACGCGCCGGGCTCGCTCGATGCGAGCGCGGTGGCGGAACGGACGCTCGACGCATTGGGTCGCGGCCCCGTTATGG
The DNA here is from genome assembly GCA_963715545.1 of uncultured Alphaproteobacteria bacterium. Taxonomy (GTDB): domain Bacteria; phylum Pseudomonadota; class Alphaproteobacteria; order Micropepsales; family Micropepsaceae; genus Rhizomicrobium. The sequence continues at coordinate 279,732 of OY970252.1, forward strand.
CGCCGGGCGCAGTCAATCGCGTCGCGCGCTTTGTGCTCAGCCGTCTTCTGCCGCGCCGCGCCGCAATTGAAATCATGGCGCGCTCGACGAAGGAATTTACGTGACGCTCGCGGGCTACCTCGTACCGGCCGGCGTCTATGCGGCAGTCCTGCTTCTGCACCTCCTTTTGCCGGCGCGGACGGTCGACGGCTATGTCATCGATCCGAAGACGGGCAAGCCCTTTCGCTATCGGCTGAACGGACTTCTTGTCTATGCAGCGACAGTCGCGCTGTGGGCGTTCGCCTGTTGGCGCGGCTGGCTCGCGTGGGATTTCCTGTGGACCACGCGCTGGGAGGGGCTTGGCGGCGCCTGCGTTCTGGGTCTCGTCTTCACCTTCGCCATCGTTCTCACGGCGCCGCCGACAGAAAAGGGCCTCGTTGCCGACCTCTATCTTGGCCGCCGCGAGAATCCGCAATTTTTCAACGGGCGCGTGGACGCGAAGATGTTTCTCTATCTCGTCGGCGCCACGATGCTGGGGCTCAACATCTATTCCTTCGCGATGCATCAGCGCCTCGCATTTCCGCACGACCCCTCGCCGGGCGTTGCGCTTTATGCAGGGCTGTTCACATTCTTCCTGTGCGATTATCTCCTGTTCGAGCGCGTGCATCTCTACACCTATGATTTCTTCGCGGAGCGCGTGGGATTCAAGCTCGGCTGGGGATGCCTGGTGTTCTATCCCTATTTCTATTGCGTCGGCCTGTGGTCGGTCGCGGATCTGCCGGACCCGCACGCGCCCCTCATGCTCCGCGCCTGCGCGGCGGCCATATGTCTGGCGGGCTGGGTTCTCGCGCGCGGAGCGAACATGCAGAAATATCTTTTCAAGCGCGATCCCGGCGCGCGGTTTCTCGGCATCGCGCCAGAGGCGCTCGATGACGGCGACAAGAAACTTCTCGTCAGCGGCTTCTGGGGCATGGCGCGGCATGTGAATTATCTGGGCGAATTCCTCATGGCGGTCGGGCTCGCGCTGGCGCTCGGCTATCCCGGCCGCATCGCGCCCTGGCTTTATCCGCTTTATTATATGGCGCTCCTGATCCCCCGCCAGATCGACGACGACCGCCGCTGCGCGCAGAAATACGGCGCGCTGTGGAACGCGTATGTGAAGCGCGTGCCCTGGCGTATCGTGCCGGGCGTCTATTGATGCGCGGTCAGACCTGCTGCCGGAATTCGCGCGGGGCGGCGCCCGTCCACCGCTTGAAGGCGCGCGAAAACGCCGCCGGCTCGGAAAAGCCCACCAGATAGGCCGTTTCGTTCACCGACGCTTTTTTCCCGCCGAGATATTGCAGCGCGAGCTGGCAGCGCAATTCGTCCAGCACTTTCTCGAATGTCGTGCCTTCCGCCTTCAGCTGGCGAAACAGGGTCTGGCGGCTGAGTCCCATCTTCAGGGCGATGGCTTCCATGTTCGCCTCGCCCTTGTGCAGGATCGGCATCAGGAGACTCTCGACGCGCCCGCGGGCGGTCTTCGAATTCTCCAGGTTCTTGAGCAGCGCGTCGGCATGTACGCTGAGGATCCCGAACACATAGCGCGGCTGCGTGGCGATTTTGTGGTTCAGCCATTTTTCGTCGAGCAGCACGGCGTTCCAGGGCGCGTCGAACGTCACGGGCGCGCCATAGATGCGCTCATATTCGGCGCGCCAGGCGGGCGCACTATGCGTCACATGCACTTCCTTCGCGAGTTGCGTCACGCCGAAGCGGCGCGGCCCGCAGATCATGCGGGCGAAGGTGGATTCGGTGAGTTCCGGAAATGCGTTCGCGTTCTCGCGATTGTCGACGGCCCAAAATCCGCCGTCTTTGGCGACCGCCTTGAAGCGGTCATGCGGTCCGTCGAACTCGACGACGAGGCGTCCGAAACGATTTACCTGCACCATCGCCTCGGCCATCGTTTCGCAGGCATAGGCGATGAGGCCCACGACGGAGATCTCCGCCATGTCGTTGCCTTCGCCGTAATGCAGCGCCAGCGCCGGATCTTTCGCGAGTTCTTTTCCCGCGCGCATCAGCGCGACATATTTCGCAAATGGAATGCGGCGATCGACGTCTTCCAATTCCGCGATGGCGATTCCGGACTGCGCGACGAGGGCCGCCCGGCTCGCGCCTTTGGCGACGGCGAAATCCATCAATCCGCGCGCCAGGCCCGCCGCGACCGTCAGCTCGGACATGGACTTTGTGTGCGGTTGTTACCTGGGATCATGGCTTCTGGCGCCTGGCGTCATGGTCCGCAGCGTTCGCGGCGGATAGGCTGAGTATGGGTATCGGATAACCCAGGGGCAAGCATGGCCGCCGACACGATCGCGCTGCAAAATTCGCAGACGGGCTTCCTCGCCCGGCTGTTTCCCGCACAGATCGACAATCATTTCCGCGGGTCGCGGCTCGCGCTTTGGCTGTTCGGCTTCATCGTGTTCGCCAGATTGGGCATGGGCGCGGAATCCGTCTTCAACGCCTATGCGACCGCCATGAACGCCGACGGGCTGCCGATGGGCAGTTACAACCCGCAGGTGGCGCTGACAATGGTGCAGATGTTCGCGCTTCTGGGATTGAACATGATGGTGCTGCCCTTGCTGGGCGCCATCGCCCTAATCCGCTATCGCGCCATGGTTCCCCTGATGTACCTGTTGATGCTGCTCCTCTATCTCGGCGGCAGGGTCGTCCACGTCATGCATCCCGATGCGAGCGACGCCGGCGCAATGTCGCCGGGTTTCTATGTGAACCTGGGCCTGACGGCGATTTTGATTATCGGGTTTGCGCTCTCGTTGATGCGAACCGGCGCGAAGTGACGAAGCAGGCGCCATGCCGTCCAATGCGATGACGACTCTCGCCTTCGTGCTGCACATCGGAGGGGGAAGCGTTGCGCTCGTCGCGGGGACGATTGCGGCCTTCGCGCGCAAGGGCGGGCGCCTGCACCGCGCGGCTGGAAACGTCTTCTTCGTATCCATGCTGGTGATGGCGGCGTTCGCCTGTTTCCTCGCCGTCACGATACCGGGACAGATCGGCAATTTGTTCGGCGGCGCCTTCGCAGCCTATCTCGTGACGACGGGCTGGATGACGGCGCGGCGCAATCAGGGCGCGCTTGCCGAGCGGATCGCATTGATCGCGGCGCTTCTTCTCCTGGCGCCCTTTGTGATTCTGTCCCTGCAGGCGGCGACGGGCGACGCGTTCCTGTTCAAGAACGCTGTTGCGCCCCATGGCCCCGTGCTCATCGCGATGTACAGCGTCACCGCCGTGCTCGCGATCGCGGCGCTTGGCGATGCGCGGGTCGCAATTGCCGGCGGCATCGCGGGTGCTGCGCGCATTGCGCGGCATTTGTGGCGCATGTGCCTGGGGCTGACGATCGCCGTAGGTTCAGCCTTCACGAATGGTTTCGCGCGGTTCCTGCCCGGGCCCTATCACGTGCCGCCGGCGTTTTTCCTGCCGCTTTTCGTTCCGGTCGTGCTTCTGGTCTTCTGGATGATCCGCGTGCAGCTGACGGGCTGGTATAAGACGGCGGAGCAGGGGATTTAGCTGCGCATTCTCGGCCGGGCGATTCAAGCGTATCATCGGAGAGCTTGACTTCGTCTCTGACCCAATTCTTACAGCCATGAGTAAAACAACGATGCACAAAGGCAGCGGAAGCGTATTCCGGGATATCGGCTTTTCAGCCGGCGAAGCCGCCGAGCTTTCGGTGAAAAGCTCGCTGATCGATGCCGTCAGCGACACCATCGCGCAACGCAAGCTGACGCAACAGGAGGCCGCAAAGATTTGCCGCACCGATCAGCCCACCCTTTCCAAGGTTCTTCGCGGACGCATGGAAAGCGTGACGATTGATCGCCTTGCAGCGTGGCTCATCGCTCTGGGCCGAACTGTGGAAATCCACGTCCGGCCGTATAACGCGCGCAAGAAGGAAGGGCATCTGGTGGCTGTGTGAATGAGGCGACGGCAGTAACGTTTCCCAGCCGTTACTGTCCGTCACACCGCAAAGGGTAACACTGCTGCTGTCACTGCGTTTGCCTGGTTCTCAAAGCGAGTCGTGGCGTCGCGGTCGTGTTCATATCGCCGCGTGAGCGGAAACGGCGGCAACCAGGACTCGCGACGGACGATCCAGCTTTCGTAGGTCGGCGTCAGTTGGTTGGGCTCATCCAGCGATCCTAAATGCACTTCGATTTCGTCTCCCGTGCGACCGAACACGGACGAGCCGCAGCGCGGACAGAAAAACCGCCCTGCATAGTCGCGCGTTTCGCCTTCGACCGTCACCGAATCTTGCGGGTACACCGCGGCCGCGTAAAAAAGCGCCCCATGATGCTTGCGGCAGTCGAGGCAATGACAAAGCCCGATCCGGTATGGCGTACCCTGCGCCACAATGCGGACATTGCCGCACAGACAACCGCCCGTGACCCGATCCATGGCTCGCGCCTCCTCTAAAATCAAGCAGTGTTTACAACGGGCACTGTCTCAGTTTGAAATTTGACGGGCGATCCGGCAAGCCCCATGCTTAGCGGCAAGCACGAGGTCAACGATGTCACCTCTGAGCATTGTTCTCGTCGTTAGCAGGCTCGCCCTTTTTCTTGCCTGCGTTGCGACGGTGATAAGCGCAGTTTTCTTCCACCACCTTCCAACGCGATGGTGGCCACTTTTCATGCTTACGTTGGCAGGCGGAAATATGGCCTTGTGGGCGAGCGCAGCCGTCTGGAGGAAATTCCATGCCCAAAGGTCCTAGAGGCGAGCGCGTCCTGCCGACGTGATCGAAAATTCAGTCGACCGCTTACCTAATCCCCAAGCCCCTGCGACTCGAACTTGAGGTGAATTCATAAACTGTCGGCGGATCCTCCCTAACCTGTCGCCGAATTCGCGGATTCTGAGAATTGCCGCCTGAAACGCGTGACACTATAGTCCGCACGGTTGGTGAAAATTAGCTCGTCGAGGGGAACGGCCTGTGCAATGCGCATTCTGCAAAGAAGAAATGAACGAAGGCGCGACTGTCTGCAAGACGTGTACGAGAGAGCAACCACCAACCGCAGAACAGAGCGCCGACCGCACTCAGCGGACCATAGGCATCGTCATTGCTGTCGTCGTGGCAGTGGCGGCGGTCGCCTTTATCGGGTGGAAAGTTATTGACGGGTCGGAGAGAGCGGCCTCGGTTCAGCGCATTGTAGAATGTGCGCATTTACATGGCGACAAGACCACTGACGCGGCATTTGTTAATAGCGAGATCGACACAGGAATTGAACAAACCGGCAAGGACTGGCACGCCGGCGAACAGTATGCAGCCTTATCGATGATAAAGTCGGGGCTTCCATCGACAGGGGAGTGTTTTGTTACACAGGAAACGCTGTTCTCGAATTGACGGCTTAATCCGAAAATTCGCGGACGCTTACTCCAGTTCAAAAGACGTGGAAAGCCGACTGCGGAGGCCGCGGGGACGTTCTGAAACCTCGCTGCGATATTCCATCAGAAAGACAGTGCATCGAAGGACATGGGTTGCTAATGTCGATGTCCGAACATTTTCACACCACCACTTCACGGAGCATCGCCATGAGCGAGACGACGGAATACGTGCCGCCCAAAGTCTGGACCTGGGACAAGGAATCGGGCGGGCGCTTCGCCAATATCAACCGTCCCGTCGCGGGCGCCACACATGACAAGGCGCTGACGGTTGGAAAACACCCGTTCCAGCTTTACTCGCTGGGCACGCCGAACGGCGTGAAAGTCACGGTCATGTTCGAGGAGTTGCTGGCGGCGGGTCACAAGGGCGCGGAATACGACGCCTGGCTGATCAATATCGGCGGCGGCGACCAGTTCGGGTCCGGCTTCGTGGAGATCAATCCGAACTCGAAGATCCCTGCGCTGCTGGACTGCTCCACCAATCCGCACACGCGCGTGTTCGAGTCCGGCGCCATGCTGCTCTATCTGGCCGAGAAGTTCGGCGCTTTCCTGCCCAAGGATCACTACAAGCGCACCGAAGCGCTCAACTGGCTGTTCTGGCAGATGGGCAGCGCGCCCTTTCTGGGCGGAGGCTTCGGGCATTTCTATGCCTACGCGCCGACCAAGATCGAATATGCGATCAATCGCTACGCGATGGAGGTGAAGCGCCAGCTTGATGTGCTCGACCGTCGTCTGGCGGGGCACGAATGGATGGCCGGCGACGAATATTCCATCGCCGATATGGCGATCTGCCCGTGGTACGGGGCTCTCGTGCGCGGCGATCTTTATAACGATTCGGCGGTGTTCCTGTCGGCGCAGGACTACACGCATGTGCGGCGCTGGGCGGAGGCGTTTTATGCGCGCCCCGCGGTGAAGCGCGGGCGCATGGTCAACAAGCCTTTCGGCGATCCTTCCGCCCAATTGCTGGAACGCCACGACGCTTCCGATTTCGAATTGCGCACGCAGGACAAGGTGTTGGCCCAGGCGGAGAAGTGAAGCCCGCGGGGTTTGGTCTTCGCCCCCTCAACGGAAATTGATTGTCCTTGCGCGCGCGCCTGGGGGATGCTGGGCCGCCACAAGCGGGGGATGCGCATGTCGGATTTCGGCCGGATACTCTTCGGAGTCACGTTCGCCGTTCTGGGCGCGCTGTGTCTCGGTTTTCACGATTTCGCCCTGATGTTTATCCCGAAGCTCTTTGCGTGGCGCGATGTGCCGGCGATCGTCGTCGGCGTGCTGCTGCTCGCGGGCGGCTTGGGGCTTCTCGTGCCCCAGACCGCGAGACCGTCCGCGCTCCTGCTCGCGGCGCTGCTGCTCGTCCGGTTTCTCTTTCAGATGCGTTTCGTGGTGGCCGAGCCGCTCGTCGAAGTCCATTACGAAGTGATCGGCGAAACGCTGGCCGAGATCGGGGGCGCGCTGACGATGTTTGCGCTGCTGGCGCGCGATGCGCGTTTCGCCCGCACCGGCCAAATTCTGTTCGGGCTGGCGTTGTTGCCGTGCGGGCTTTCGCATTTCTTCTATCTCGATCAGACGGCGCCCCTAATCCCCTCCTGGATTCCGTTTCACGTAGCGCTCTCCTATTTCACAGGCGCGGCGCATTTCGCGGCCGGCATCGCCATCCTCGTCAACGTATTGCCGCGCCTGGCCGCGACTCTCGAAGCGGTCATGGTGAGCCTCTTCACGCTTCTCATCTGGGTTCCGGCGGTTTACGCCGCGCCCATGAGCCGCGCCAACTGGGGCGAGATCGTCGCCTCCGCCGCGATCTCGGGCGCGGCCTGGGCCGTGGCGGGTTCGTTCGGCGACAGACCGTGGAGCCTCGCGCGGCGATAAGGCAGGTTGGTGGGTTCGCATACGTCGGCCGTTCGATGATCGCTAGGGTCTGGGGGCGGCCGCGATGCCCGGATTAGGGTTTTCCTCCCCCGTTTACGGGGGAGGTGCTGAGCAACAGCGAAGCGGAGGGGGCCTCCTTCGACGCGCTGCGCGCGCCACTTCCCCCGTAAACGGGGGAAGAAAAACATTATCCCGCCTGCAGCAATATCGCGCCGGCGGCGATGGCGATCGCGGCGCACCAGCGGCGCCAGTTCATTTTGTCGCCGAGGAAATGCATCGCGAGCGCGGTGCCGAAGAGCACGCTCGTTTCGCGCAAGGCCGCCAGCTGCGCGGTGGCGCCGTAGCGATAGGCCAGCATGGCGGAGCCGTAGGTCGTGATCGAGAGCGCGCCCATCAGCGCGCCGAGCTTCCATTGCTTCCTCGCTTCGTCGATCACGCGGCGTCCGCGGATGCCTGGGGCCGTGACCAGCACGCAGGCGCCATGCGCCACGAAGAACCACAGCACATAGGAAAACGGGTTGGCGACTGTGCGCACGCCCGAGGCGTCGATCAGGGTGTAGATGCCGATGGTCAAGCCCGTGCCCAGCGCGAAAGTAAGTCCCTTCAGCGCGCCGTCCGTCGCGCGATGCGAAAGCCCCATCGCGATCACGCCGCCGCACACCATCGCGATGCCGGCGATTTCCGTGAGCGGCGCATGCTCATGCAGGATGACGATCGCGCCGATGGCGGTGAAGAGAGGCCCCGTGCCCCGCGCGACGGGATAGACGGCGGAGAACGCGGCGCTCTCATAGGATTTGACGAGCAGCAATTCATAGAGGGCATGCACGGCCGCCGCGCCGAACAGCAGCCACACAGCGAGCCCGTGGGGGAGGGGCACGAGAAACAGGAACGGCGCCACGATGATGGCGGAGAACACGCCGATCAGGAGCCGCATGGCATAGGGATTGTCGGCCCGTTTCGTCAGGAGGTTGACGACGGCATGGACGACGGCGGAAAGAAGGATGAGAGCGAGGGCGACCATGTGGGCCCCGCCAGCATCGCGAGGCGACCATGACGACGCAAGGCCTGAACGACGATCTGATCGGAAATGAGGACGCGGGCGCGCTGCTGCAGACGCCGGCTTTGGTGATCGATCTGGACCGTCTCGAACGCAATATCGCGAAGATGGCGGAGCATGCGAAGCGGCATGGCATTTCGCTTCGCCCCCACGCCAAGACTCACAAGAGCGCGGCCATCGCCAAGCTGCAGATCGCGGCGGGCGCGCTGGGCGTCTGCTGCGCCAAGCTGGGCGAAGCGGAAGCGCTGGCGGAAGGCGGGATCGGCGCGATCCTCATCACCTCGCCCGTGGTGACGGAGCGCGGCATCGCGCGGCTGGTGGCGCTCAATGCGCGCATGCCGGATCTGATGGCGACGACCGATAACGCCGAAGTGGCTTCGCGTCTCGCCGCGGCTGCGAAAGCATCCGGCAAAAAATTGAACGTGATCGTCGATATCGATCCCGGCATGGGCCGCACGGGCATTCGTCCCGGCGAAGGCGCGATTGCGTTGGTGAAGCAGGTTGCCGACAGCGATGCGCTCGAATATCGCGGCCTGCAATGTTACGCCGGCAATGTGCAGCACATGGAATCGCCGAACGAGCGGCGCGACAAGTCGCTATCCGCCATGCGCGAGTTCGGCGAATTGCGCGATGCGCTGGCGAGAGCGGGGCTCAAGCCTGGTATCCTCACCGGCGGCGGCACGGGCACCTTCGACATCGATCCCGATGCGCGCGTGCTGACGGAGCTGCAGGTGGGCTCCTACATCTTCATGGATCGCCAATATAACGATGTGTGGGAAAAGCCCGGCGAGCGCACGCCGTTCGAAACATCGCTGTTCGTGCAGACGACAATCATCAGCGCCAATCGCGAAGGCCTCGCCACGACCGACGCCGGCTTCAAATCCTTCGCGACGGATGCGGGCTCGCCGCTGATCGAATCGGGCGCGCCGTCCGGCGCGAGCTATTTCTTCTTCGGCGACGAACAAGGCGGAATCATTTATGCGGGCGGGAAGCTGAAGCCCGGTGACGCGGTGCGCTGCGTCGTTCCGCATTGCGATCCCACGGTTAATCTCTACGACCGCTATCACGCGATGCGTGGAACCACCCTGGAATCGGTCTGGCCCGTCGACGCGCGGGGCCGCTCGGCGTGAAACTCCCTTTTTCTGAAAGTGTTATTCATGTCGGGTTCAGGCGGAAAATGCAGAATCGCCGTCATGGTCGATGGGCAGCTTGACCAGAATCGATAGAGGCCAGAATCAATTGAGGAATGGAGCAATGAAAAAGATCGCACAACTCGCATTCGGCGCGCTGATGACGGCGAGCGTCGCATCAGGCGCGACAGTCGCCACGACGGCGCCGGCGTCGGCAGGCGTCCATGTGGGAATCGGCATCGGCATTCCGGGGCCGGGTTATTACGGCCCGGGCTATGCTTATGGTCCGGCATATTATCCGCCGGGACCTTGCTACAACTACAACTATTACTACGGCGGCGATTGCGGCTATCCGGCTTGGACGGGTCCCGTGTGGGTCGGCGGCGGCTGGTATAATGGTCCGCACTATTACCGCTATTGGGGCGGACGCAATTACGTCTGGTTCCATGGCGGATGGCGCGGCTATCGCGGCGGCTGGCATCGTTAAGCCCGGTTTCGAGTTCAAACCGATCAGGCTTGACGTTCAACCCCGGCGGGCGACCGCCGGGGTTGGCGTGTTTGCCACGAACTTCGTGTAGAGTGACCGCGTCCGGCGTTCGGGCGCACGACATTTCGTCATGTGGGCGGCGGCCAAATTCCAACGGAGATATTTTATGAAAGCAGTCGTGAAATGGGCGGCGGTCGCAGCGGCGATCGCGGGCGGCGCGGTGTTCGCCTCAGCGCCTGCCCAAGCGGGCGTGAGCATCGGAATCAATATCGGCGTTCCCGTGATCGGCGTTCCGGGCGCCGTCATGATCGACAACAATAGCGGCGGCTATTGCGACCACTGGGGCTGTCCTGACGGCTATTGGGACCAGCCCGTGTGGTATGGACCGGTTTATTTCGGCGGCGCCTGGTACCAGGGGCCCGTCTATTATCGCGATATCGGCGGCGAGCATTGGTATTGGATCCATGGCGCCTGGCATCGCGACGAATGGCGCGGCCCACGTCCGGGTTGGTGGCGTGCGGATTACCACTTCGGCCCCTCGCTGGGATTCTCCTGGTATCAGGGCCACGGCTTCCACATCCCGCAGCATCACATGGACTATTGGCGCGTGCATGGCGGCCCCGGTCACATGGGCGGCACGATGATGATGGGCGGACACGACCATGATCACGGCATGATGGGTCCCGGCGGCGATCACAGCCACGATCATGATCATGATCACGACCACGACCACGACCACGATCACGATCACAGCCACGATCACGACCATGATCACGACGGCGATCACCACTGATCGCGGACTGCTGTTTGCATAATCTGCAGGGGCCTCGGTTCGCCGGGGCCCTTGCGATCTTCCGGGCCCCTTCGGAGTCTGCCATGCGTCCCAACGATCTCGGCCCGTTCTGGATGCCGTTCACGCCCAACCGGAGTTTCAAGGCGCACCCGCGCATGCTCGTGCGCGCGGAAGGGATGCATTACTTCGACGAGACCGGACGCGCGCTGCTCGATGCCTGCGCCGGATTGTGGTGCGTGAATGCGGGCCATGGGCGCAAGTCCATCGTTGAGGCGATCCGCGCCGCCGCGGGCGAGCTCGATTTCGCGCCCACCTTCCAGTTCGGGCACCCTTCCGCGTTTGCGCTCGCGCAACGCATTGCGGCGCTGGCGCCCGAAGGCATGGATCATGTGTTCTTCGTCAATTCGGGATCGGAAGCGGCCGACGCTGCGCTCAAGATCGCGCGCGCCTATTTCCAGAAAATCGGGCAGGGCGGACGCTTTCGCCTGATCGGCCGCGAGAAGGGCTATCACGGCACGACCTTCGCCGGCATTTCCGTGGGCGGCCTCGGGAACAACCGCAGGCCTTATGGTCCGCTTCTTCCGGGTACGGACGATCATCTGCCTTTGCCTTATGATCGCGCGCGCATGGCGTTCACGAAGGGCGAGCCGGACGGCGGCGCGGATTATGCCGACGCGCTGGAAGGGCTTGTCGCGCTGCATGGCGCGGAGACGATCGCCGCCGTCATCGTCGAGCCGATGGCGGGCTCCGCGGGCGTGTTCGCATCGCCGAAAGATTATCTGAAGCGGCTGCGCGCACTGTGCGACAAGCACGGCATCCTCCTGATCTTCGACGAAGTGATCACTGGCTTCGGCCGCATGGGCGCCGCCTTCGCCGCGGAGCGTTACGGCGTCGTGCCCGACATGATCAATTTCGCCAAGGGCGTGACGAACGCCGCCGTGCCTCTCGGCGGCACGATCGTCAGCAACAAAGTGCATGACGCGTTCATGTCCGGGCCTGATCACGGCATCGAGCTGTTTCACGGTCACACTTATTCCGGCCACCCGCTTGCCTGCGCGGCCGGACTCGCCGCGCTCGATCTCTATCGCGACGAGGGCCTGTTCGAGCGCGCGAAATCATTGGAGTCCGTGTTCGCCGACGCGGTGCACAGTCTGAAAGGCGCGCCGCGCGTGACCGATATTCGCAATGCGGGGCTGGCCGCCGGCATCGACATCGAGCCCGATCCGAAGGCGCCCGGCCGGCGGGGTTATGATTCCATGCGCAAGGCTTTTGCGGAAGAAAACCTCGTGATTCGCATCTCGGGCGACACGATTGCGCTGTCGCCGCCGCTCATCGCGACCGAATCGGATATCGGGCGCATGGTCGAAGGGATTCGCGCTATATTGGGCCAGCTGGACTGACATTCCCCCGGAGAACGCATGACCATCGCAAGACGCGTCTTTATCGTTCTCTTCGTCCTTGTTATACCGCCGCTGCTCACGGCGGGAATGTATGTGGGCACGAAATATCTGCTGGCCGCCACCAATCACACGATCGACCCGCTCGTTCTGACGTTGACGACATATGGCGAGTTGGCGGCGTTTGTTTTTGTGGCGATTCTCGAAGCGCGGGATCGCTGGTAGAACCCAAGCAAGATCGAGAGGCCCTCATGCGCATCGGCGTTCCCAAGGAAATCAAGAACCACGAATATCGCGTCGGCATGACGCCGTCCGCCGTGCGCGAACTGACGGCGCGCGGACACGAAGTGTTCGTCGAGACCATGGCCGGCGACGGCATCGGGCTGTTCGACGACATGTATACGCGCGTGGGCGCGAAGATCCTGCCGAACGCCGACGAAGTGTTCGCGACCGCCGACATGATCGTGAAGGTGAAGGAGCCGCAGCCGGTCGAGATCAAGCGGCTGCGACCAGGGACAGGTGTTGTTCACCTATCTCCATCTCGCGCCCGATCCCGACGCAGACCAAGGGGCTTCTCGAATCCGGCGCCATCGCCATCGCCTATGAAACGGTGACGGATTCGCGCGGCGGCTTGCCGCTGCTGGCGCCGATGAGCGAAGTGGCGGGCCGCATGTCGATCCAGGCCGGCGCGCATTGCCTCGAGATCGCGCAAGGCGGACGCGGCATGTTGCTCGGCGGCGTGCCGGGCGTTGCGGCCGCGAAAGTCGTGATCCTGGGCGGCGGCGTCGTCGGCACCAACGCCGCGCGCATGGCGATGGGCCTCGAAGCCCATGTCACCATTCTCGATATCTCGCTCCATCGCCTCTACGAGCTCGATCTGCAATTCGGCGCGACGCTGAACACGATCTATTCGACCATCGATGCGATCGAAGAGAATGTGATCGGCGGCCGATCTCGTCATCGGCGGCGTGCTGCTGCCGGGGGCGGCTGCGCCCAAGCTCATCACCGAAAGACTGGTCAAGCAGATGAAGAAAGGTTCGGTGCTCGTCGACGTCGCCATCGACCAGGGCGGCTGCTGCGGAGACCTCGCATGCGACGACGCATGCCGATCCCACCTATATGGTGCACGATGTCGTGCATTACTGCCGTGGCGAACATGCCGGGCGCGGTGGCGCGCACCTCGACCTTCGCGCTCAACAACGCGACCTTGCCGTTCACCATCGCGCTCGCCGAGCAGGGCGCCGAAGCCGCGATGAAGAAGAACCCGCATCTGCGCGCGGGTCTCAACGTCTACAAGGACACGCTGACCTACAAGGCCGTCGCCGACGCGCAGCACCTGCCGTTCAAGAGCGCGGAAGCGGTGCTGGGGATTTAAGTTAGTCCACCCGCCCCGAGGGCGGGTGGAGAAAATCAAATCGTCGCCCCGCCGTCGATCACGATCGCCTGACCGGTCATGAAGGCGCCCGCTTTCGACGCGAGGAACACGGCGGCGCCTGCGATCTCGTCGGGATCGCCGATGCGGCGCAGCGGCGCGCCGGCGGTCGAGCGCTTGAGGATGTCGGGATTGTCCCACAGCGCTTTCGCGAAATCGGTCTTGATCAGTCCCGGCGCAATGCAATTGGCGCGGATGTTGTGCGGCCCATATTCGACCGCGATGTTGCGCGCGAGCTGGAAATCCGCCGCCTTCGAGATGCAATAGGCGCCGAGCACCGGCGAACCGCGCAGACCTCCGATGGAGGACACGATGATGATCGAGCCGTCCTTGCGCTCGACCATCTCGGGCAGCACGAGCTGGCAGAGCCAATGGTTGGAGCGGACATTCGCGCCCATGATCTTGTCGAACGCTTCGTCGGGAATCTCCATCTGCGGCCCGAAATAGGGATTGAGCGCCGCGTTGCAGATGAGAATGTCGATCTTGCCCCATTTCTGCCGCGTGCCGGCCACAAGCTGCTGCAACTGTTCCTTGTAGTTGATGTTGCACGGGATCGGCACGGCGACTTCCTTGCCTTGCGCCTTGTTGATGTCGGCGGCGACCTTGTCGCAGGCGTCGGCTTTGCGGCTTGACACGACGACCTTCGCGCCATGTTCCGCCAGGCGATGGACGATCGCTTCGCCGATGCCCTTGGTCGAACCGGTGACGAGCGCAACCTTCCCGCTCAAATCGAACAAATTCATGGATGTCTCCTTATGGATCCGAATTCTCAGCGCGGCCATTCTTAATCGTTGCGAGGGCTGGCGACAAACAGTCCGGTTCTCTAGAATTTCGCGCGAAAACCCCGAAGGATGTTCCGTATGCGTAAGGCCCTGATTTCCGGCGCAGCCCTGTTGATTCTGGCGGGCTGCGAGACGCCGCCGCCCTCGCATTACGATTATCCGCCCGCCTATCAGCCGCCGCCGCCGCAACAGGCTTACACGCCGTACCATGCACCGGCGCGCCCGGCCGCAGTCGTGGTGCACAATGTGAAGCCGATCGGCGCGGGCGCGCTGCCGGCGCAAAAAGTCGAGGCCTATACCGACACCGAAGAAGCCGAACTGCGCGTGGCGCTGCGCGGCAGCGGCGCCGTCGTGGGGCGGTTGGCCAACGATCTTCTGATCAATATGAAAAGCGATAGTTTGTTTGAAACGGGTTCGTCCGAGTTTTCCGGCCGCGCGAGCGATATCTTCGCATCCGTGGCCTATGTCGTGCGCAAATATGACAGCACGCAATTGCAGGTGAACGGCTACACCGACACGTCCGGCTCGCCGGAGCGCAATCTACAGCTGTCGCAGGCGCGCGCGAGCGCAGTCGCGAAGGCGCTGACAGATGACGGGGTGGATCCGCACCGTGTGCTGGCGCGCGGCTTCGGCGGGAGAGGCCTCAAGATTCCGACAGGGGCCGGCGTCAACGAGCCGCGCAACCGCCGCATCGAAATCCGCATTACGCCGCGTATGGCGACGTGAGGGCGCTTACGCCTTCAGCGCCTCGTCGATGGCGGCGCCGAGTTCAGGTGCGTCGGGCGGCGTGCGCGAACCGAAGGTGCCCGCGATGCTGCCGTCCTTGTTGAAAAGATATTTGTGGAAATTCCATTTGGGCGCGGCCGCTTCGCCCAGCTCGCCTCCGACCCATTTGTAGAGCGCGTGCGCCTCCGGCCCGATCACGTGTTCTTTCGCCGTCATCGGGAAGTCGACATTGAAGCGGGTTTCGCAGAACGTCTTGATCTCGCTTTCCGTGCCGGGCTCCTGGGCACCGAAGTCGTTCGCCGGGACGCCGAGAACGACCAGACCCTGATCGCGCTTCGCCTTCCACAACGCCTCGAGCCCCGAATATTGCGGCGTGAGCCCGCACTGGCTCGCCACATTGACGACCAGGATCGCTTTCCCCTTGAACTTCGAGAGTGGTAGCTCGCCCCCATCGATGGCGCGGAAGCTGAAATCATAGGCGGTCTTGGCGGACATGGTGGTCTCCCAGGGGCGGTTTACCAAGCGTATGCAGGTCCGGCGGCGCAGGGCAAGCATGGCAAACGCTCGCTTTTCCTTGGTTAACGAATTCGAAACAGCCGGTTTGTCACAATGGCGGCAATCCAGGCTGAGACACCCATGACCAACGCCCTGATTGCCGTGACCTATGCGATGGCCTGCGCCACGGCCGCCGTGCTGCTCGCCATGACGCGGCTCACAAGCCCCACCATGTGCGTGCTGTTCGGTTTCGTGCTGCTGATGCTGGCGGGCCAACTTCACGCAGCCGTTTTGCGCCGGCGCGAGAAGCGCAGGATGACGCGCGAGATCGCCGGCCTCAAGCGGATCAGCCAGGGTTTTGCGCTCGCGCTGGAAGACACGCACGCCAAGATCGAGACCGTCAAATCGACGGTCGAAGCGAACGCCACCGCCCAGAGCCGCAAGATCGTGGCCGAGCTGCAATTGCTCGAAGGCCTGATGCGCGAATTCGCAACCAAGATCTCGACCAAGGCGAAGGACGTTCCGGTTCCGGAGGAGGACTTGCTCGAACGCCGCGCGAAAGACACCGCGCGCACCTATCTCGACACCTTGGGCGAATCCGGCCTCCTCGAAACCATCCGCGCCTCGCTCGAGGAAAACCGCGTCGATCTCTATCTGCAGCCGATCGTGAGCCTGCCGCAGCGCAAGCTGCGCTTCTACGAGGCGCTGTCGCGCCTGCGCGCCGAAGACGGCTCGGTGATCATGCCGGCGCAATATATGAAAGTGGCTGCGCCCGTGGGCCTGATGTCGGTGGTCGACAATCTGCTGCTGTTCCGCTGCGTGCAGATCGTGCGCCGTCTGATCCAGAAGAGCCGCGAGATCGGCGTCTTCTGCAACATCTCCGGCGACACGCTGACGGACACGGAATTCTTTCCCCAGTTCCTCGAATATATGCATCACAATCGCGATCTCGCACGTCAGATCGTGTTCGAATTCGGCCAGGATGCGGTGCTGAAGGCGGGCGCTCAAGGCGAAGAAAACCTGCTCTATCTCGCGAGCCTCGGTTTCGCGCTGTCGATGGATCATGTCGAGACCCTGTCGATGGATTTCGGCCGCCTGAAGACATTGGGTTTCCGCTACATGAAAGTGCGCGCCGACATTCTGATGAACGGCATGAGCGGCGCGAACGCGACCGTCGCCGCCGAAGACCTCAAGAAGCTGCTCGAACGCCACGGCCTGAATCTGATCGCCGAGCGCGTGGAGAACGAGAAGGAAGTCGTGCAGCTGCTCGATTACAGCGTTGATTTCGCGCAGGGTTATCTGTTCGGCGAGCCGCGCGCGGTGCGCGAGGACTCGTTCAGGGCCCCCGATAAGGTGAACGAGAAAATCGAGCAATCCGCGCCCGTGATTCCGTTCCGCCGCGCGGGTTGATCCTCGGCCATTGACCGCCCCATTGACCTCATTGGTTCGCGCATGCGACCGCTACCCCCATGGCGACTCTTCCCAACATAATCGGCGGTCTCAGCGAGATCGCGCCCCGTTACGATGCCGTCATCTGCGACGTCTGGGGCGTGCTGCACGACGGCCACCACGCGCATGCTGGCGCGGTCGAAGCGCTCCGGCGTTTTCGCGGACGCTTCGGCCCGGTCGTGCTGCTCTCCAATGCGCCGCGGCCCGTCGACGTTCTCGTGGAACAGTTCGCGCGCATCGGGGTGCCCACCGATTGTTATGACGCGATCGTGACATCGGGCGTCGCGACGCGCGACGCGCTCGCAGAACGCGCCAACGCATCGCCGGCTCGCCATCCTGCATATCGGGCCCGAGCGCGACCGCGGGGTGTTCGAAGGACTGCCCATCGATTGCGTCGACGCGCCTCACGCGGCAGTCATCCTGTGCACCGGTCTCTATGACGACGATGCCGAAACGCCGGACGGATTACCGCGAGATGCTCGAAGAGTTGAAGCGCCGCGGGCTGACGCTTCTCTGCGCCAATCCCGACATCGTCGTGCAGCGGGGCGGCAAGCTCGTCTATTGCGCCGGCGCCATCGCGCGCGCCTATGAAAAGATGGGTGGTCCGGTCATCTATTACGGCAAGCCCTACAGACCGATCTACGACACGACCCTGGCGGCAGCGCGCAAAGCCGCCAAGCGCGATATCGCGCGCCCGCTGGCCATCGGCGACGGGCTCGAAACCGACATCAAAGGCGCGAACGGCGCGGGCCTCGATTCGCTGTTCATCGCCGACGGCATCCATGGCGAGGATATCGGCGACTTCTCGCGCCGCGCATCTGGCGGATTTGTTCGCCAAATCCGGCGTCTCGGCGCAGAGCGGCGATGCGTGCGCTTGTCTGGTAACGCAGCTTGCCGGTAAACAAAGTCAGGCACGGAAGGAACGCATGAATGCTCTATTACATCGAAGACCTGAAGCCCGGCATGACGCGATAGCTTCTCCAAAACCGTCACCGAGCGCGATATCGAGCTGTTCGGCGAAGTGAGCGGCGACGTGAATCCTGTGCATTTCGACGAGGAATTCGCGAAGGGCACGATCTTCAAGGGCCGCATCGCCCATGGCGTGTTGAGCGCGAGCTATATCTCGACGGTGCTGGGCATGAAGATGCCGGGACCCGGCACGATCTTCATGAGCCTGACCACGCGCTTCAAGGCGCCGGTGCGCATCGGCGACACGGTCGACCGCCACCTGCACCGTGCGCGAAGTGGTGCGCGGAGAAGCGCCGCGTGCTGTTCGATTGCGTGTGCAAAGTGGGCGACACGGTGACGGTCGTCGACGGCGAGGCGCTGGTGATGGCGCCCGCGCGCCCGAAGGCCTGATTGCCGCCCGCATGCGCATCTTCCGTCATCATAGCGACGTGCCGGACGCCTATAAGGGCGCGGTCGTGGCCGTCGGCAATTTCGACGGCGTGCATCGCGGCCATCAGGCGCTGATCGGGGAGGCCCGGCGCATCGCCGAGGAGCGCGGCGCGCCGCTGGGCGTGCTCGCCTTCGAGCCGCATCCGCAGGAGTTTTTTCGCCCTTCGCCGGAATCGTTTCGCCTGACGCCGTTCCGCACCAAGGCGCGGCTGATCGCGGAGCAGGGCGTCGATGTGATGTATGCGCTCGCCTTCGATGCCGAGATGGCGGCGCGAGCCCGCGCAGGATTTCGTGCTCGAGGTGCTGGTGCAAGGGCCTGGGCGTCGGCTGCGTGGTGGTCGGCGCCGATTTCCAGTTCGGCAAGGGCCGCGCCGGCAACGCGACCGTGCTTTCCTATATGGGCGAGATGGAAGGCTTCGGCGTCACGATCTTTGAGCCGGTCGCCGCACGACGGTCACGACAAGATTTCCTCCACGCGCATCCGCGAGGCGTTGAAGACGGGTCGGCCGGATGAGGCGGCGCAGTCTGCTCGGCCATTGGTGGGCCGTCGAGGCGCGCGTCGAGCATGGCGACAAGCGCGGCCGCACGATCGGATTTCCCACGGCCAACATGCGTCTCGATCACACGCCTGAAGCCGGCCTATCGGCGTCTACGCCGTGCGCGCGACCATCATCGAAGACGACAAGCCGGTCGGGCACGCTATGACGGCGTCGCCAATTTCGGCATCCGCCCAATGTTCGAGACGGATGTGCCGCTCCTCGAGACCTATCTGTTCGATTTCGACGGCGATCTCTACGGCAAGCATTTGTCGGTGGAGCTGATCGCCTATCTCCGCCCCGAAGCGAAGCTTGCGGGCCTCGACGCGCTCAAGGCGCAGATCGCAGCGGATTCGGACGCGGCCCGCGCGGCGCTAACGAAGTCTGCGAACAGAACCTAGGACTTAGGTCCATGGCGTGCCGGTGTACCATGACGGCTCTTCACCCTTTTCTCCAAACCACGCCCAATCATTGAGCGTTTCGATGAAGAGCTTCCGTTCGTATGTATGGTAGTGTTCGGACAACACGGAACACCAACAATTGAGACGTCGAAACTCGCTGTCGAGTCTGTTGCTCTCGCTCAGCACTATCGCGCCACCTTGTTTGCCAAAATCCAAGATATGGGCTTCCGCAAGCAACATGTCGCCGCGAGTTATTTTGAACGAAAACGGTGCAATGACTCGAATTCCGAGATCGTCTGCGGCTATTCGCCAAGCGTTCGAGATTCGAAGGTCGATGGCCATCGCGTGCCACTCTAAGATTTGTACTCAAATGGATTAAGCGTCTTTGTTCCGAACACCTCGAAATCGCGGACGTTTCGTGTCACGACCGTAAGATTATGGATTTCGGCGGTAGCGGCAATCATAGCATCTGCGACGAGATCGCCGGAGCGACGGTGAAAAAGCTGAGCCCAGCGCCGAAATGCTGGCGCGTCCATCGGGATGATATTGTAGGCCTGCGCGACCTTGTCGATCCACACTTCTATCTCTGCCGCTTTGGCGGGATCGGTTTCGCGTGCGACTTCCACGCCTGCTTGCAGTTCCGCGATCGTGACGGCCGATAGGTTCAATGACACTGCTGGCGTGTCGCGCAGCCACGCGAGAACCGCGCCGTGAGGGCGAGCACGACGCAATTCTGAAACCACATTGGTGTCGAGCAGATACATTGCAGATCAGTCGAGCGACGGCGGTGCTCGCCAGCGCAATTTGCCGCGCTCAGGAATGGGAATGTCCCCTCGAGCTTCGTCGCTGAGCAACAGGTCTTTGAGCGACGGACGCGACGATTGCTCCAGGCGGCGCCATTCCTTTGCGTCTACCAACACGGCCGTTTCGGCGCCGCGCTTGGTGACAATTTGTGGCCCATCACGCAGACAAGTCTCGAGCAACTCGCTGAAGCGCGCCTTTGCATCTTGGACGGGCCATAATTTTTGGGTCATCGCGCTAACTCTCGTTCTTGTCTGAGGTGGTGGGGTAGCTCGCATTATATTGACTAGTTATATAACTAGTTACTCTGGTCAAATTCAAGGTTAACCTTCGCCGCTGGACGCTCCGCCCTGCCGCTGATAGAAGTTTCGCCGCCGATTTGCAGGCAATTGCCATGGATTCGTTGGGTCTCGGGGGAGTTTTGCGAATTTGCTGCCCGGCTTCGCGGCCGGGGGCATGACGCTCCATTGGGTTCGCGGACGCCGGGAAAGCTTGTCCGCAACCCCCTGAAAGCCCGAGACCGATGACCGAGACCCAAGCCCCCGCTTCGCGCGACTACCGCGCCACTGTTTTTCTGCCCTCCACCACCTTCCCCATGAAGGCGGGCCTGCCCGAGGCCGAGCCCAAATGGCTGGCGCGCTGGGAGGCGATGGACCTCTACGGCCGCATCCGCGCCAAGCCGCCAAGGGCCGTCCGCTGTTCATCCTGCATGACGGCCCGCCTTACGCGAATGGCGAAATCCATTCCGGCACCGGCCTCAACAAGGTGCTCAAGGACATCGTCGTGCGCTCGCGCGGGCTTTCTCGGCTACGACGCGCCTTACATCCCGGGCTGGGACTGCCATGGCCTGCCGATCGAATGGAAGATCGAGGAGAAATATCGCGCCGAAGGCAAATCGAAGGACGACGTGCCCATCGATCAGCTGCGCCGCGATTGCCGCGACTTCGCCGAACCACTGGATCGACGTGCAGCGCAAGCAGTTCAAGCGGCTGGGCTGCATCGGCGATGTGGGACAAGCCCTACACGACGATGGACTATCGCGCCGAAGCGGTGATCGCGAGCGAGCTGCACAAATTCGTCGAGAACAGGCTGCTCTATCGCGGCTTTCGTCCGGTGATGTGGTCGCCGGTCGAGAAGACGGCGCTCGCCGAAGCCGAAGTCGAATATCGCGAGAAAACATCGCCCACGATCTATGTGAAGTTTCCCGTGGTGAAAGGCCCTGATGCGCTTGCAAGGCGCAAGCGTCGTGATCTGGACCACGACTCCCTGGACGATTCCCGGCAACCGCGCGATCGCATATTCGCCGACGATGTCTTACGGACTCTACGAGGTCGCCGAAGCAGCGCGAGGGCGCTCTCCCGCATACGGGCGAGATTGCTTCTGCTGGGCGATGAACTCGCAGCGCAAGTCGCGAACCACGCGAAGATCGTTCTGGGGCGTGTGGCCGATGTCGATCCCGCCGGTCTCGTCTGCGCACATCCGTTCCGCGGCCAGGGCTTCGATTTCGACGTGCCGCTGCTGGCGGGCGCGCATGTCACCGCGGACACCGGCACGGGCTTCGTGCACACCGCGCCCGGCCACGGCGACGAAGATTTCGACGCTGATGATGGATTTGTTCCCCGGCTATGCCGCGAACAATCCGGATGCGTTCGGCGTTGTGAAGGAAGACGGTTCCTTCGCGGCCAATGTTCCGCTCTTCGCCGGCAAGCGCATTCTCACGCCCGAGGGCAAGGACGGCGACGCCAATGGCGCGGTGATCAGGGAATTGATCGCAGCGCGGCAAGCTGCTCGCCAAAGGCTCGCTGCGCCATTCCTATCCGCACAGCTGGCGCTCGAAGGCGCCCGTGATCTTCCGCGCCACGCCGCAATGGTTCGCGGCCATGGACAAGCCCATCACGAAGGATCCGCACGACACCTTGCGCGCGCGCGCGATGAAGGCCATCGGCGACACGAAATGGTATCCGCCGTCGGGCGAGAACCGCATGGGCGGCATGGTGAAGGATCGTCCCGATTGGGTGCTGTCGCGCCAGCGCGCCTGGGGCGTGCCGCTTGCGATCTTCGTGCGACAAGAAGACGGGCGAAATCCTGGACGATGCCGCCGTCAACAAGCGCATCGACGAGGCGTTCCGCGCCGAAGGCGCCGACGCCTGGTACAATTCTCCACCGTCGCGCTTCCTCGGCAACGACCGCAATCCCGACGATTACGAACAGGTGAAAGACATTCTCGACGTCTGGTTCGATTCTGGTTCGACGCATGTGTTCACGGTCGAACAGCCGATCGAGAAGGAATGGCCGCAGAAGGATCACGCCGATCTCTATCTCGAAGGCTCGGATCAGCATCGCGGCTGGTTTCAATCTTCGCTGCTGGAAAGCTGCGCCACGCGCGGCCGCGCGCCTTATGACGAAGTGCTGACGGCAGGCTTCGTGCTCGACCGCGAAGGCGACAAGATGTCGAAATCGGTGGGCAATGTGATCCTGCCGCAGGCGATCGCGGAGAAGAATGGCGCCGACATTTTCCGGCTGTGGGTTGCGTCGTCGGACTTCACGCAAGACATGCGCATGGGCCAGGACGTGATCCAGGCCAACACCGATGCCTATCGCCGCCTGCGCAACACGATCCGCTTCATGCTCGCCAATCTCGAAGGCTTCTCGGAGCGCGAGCGCATCGCGCACACCGAGATGCCAGAGCTCGAACGCTTCATGCTGGCCAAGCTCGCGGAGCTCGATAGGACGTCCGCGCGGCTTACATGGAATATGATTTCAACCGTGTCTATTCCGTGCTGTTTGGTTTCTGCACCAACGAACTCTCCGCGTTCTATTTCGACATCAGCAAGGACGCGCTTTACTGCGATCGTGCGGACAATCTGCGCCGGCGCGCCGCGCGCACCGTCATCGACGAAATCTTCCGCCGCGTTGTGACGTGGTTCGCGCCCATCCTGTGCTTCACCATGGAAGAGGCGTGGCTGCTGCGCTTTCCGGGCGAGCATGAGAGCGTCCATCTGCAGGTCTTTCCGGAAACGCCGGCGAGCTGGGCCGATCCGGCTCTGGTCGAAAAATGGAATCGCATTCGCGCGCTCCGGCGCGTGGTCACGGGCGCGCTCGAGATCGCCCGCCGCGACAAGGTGATCGGCGCAAGCCTCGAGGCTGCGCCGGTGCTGTTCGTCCAGGACGAGGGCGATGCGGCCTTGTTCGACGATGTCAGCCTCGCCGAGATCGCGATCACTTCGGTGGCTTTCGTCGAAGTGGGCGAAGGGCCGGAGGATGCCTTCCGTCTGCCCGATGTTCCCGGCGCGGCTGCCGTATTCCAGCGCGCGGAAGGCGGAAAGTGCGCCCGCTGCTGGATGATCCTGCCGGAGGTGGGCTCTGTGCCGGCGCATTCCGACCTCTGCCGGCGCTGTTCCGCAGCCGTCGATGCGCTGGAAGGAGCAGGAACGTGAGCCTGCGCGATTCCGAAACGACCTGGGGCCTCAGCGCACGCGATCTGGGTCTGGCCAGCGCTTTGCTGGCCCTGATCCTGGACCAGGGCTCAAAACTTCTGATGCTGTACGTTTTTCATTTTGTGGACATGCCGCCCGGCGATCAGATCCCGGTTCTGCCGTTCTTTAACCTTGTCATGGACTGGAACCCGGGCGTTTCGTTCGGCCTGTTTCCCGCCAGCGGACCGGCGGGGACGGCGCTTTTGGCCGTGTTTTCCGTGTTCGCGGTGGCCGGCCTCGGCTGGTGGCTATGGAATACGACGCGGCGGGGCCTTGCCGTCGGGTTGGGCCTCATTATCGGCGGCGCGCTTGGGAATCTGATCGACCGGCTCGTCCATGGAAAGGTTGCCGACTTTTTTCACTTTTATGCCCATGGCTATGATTGGTATGTGTTTAATGTCGCGGACTGCGCCATCACCGTCGGCGTGGCCGCTCTGCTATACGATACAATGCTGCGGCCCGAAGCGAAGGCCGCCGGCACGGACGGACAACCGGGAGTCGAAAGATGAACAAGAACGATCGCACGCGACATCTCCTTCGCTTGGCGGCTCTCGGCGGCATGGCGCTGGTCCTTGTGGGCTGCGACAGCATCCGCGAAGCGGCGGGCGTGACCAAGGAACCGCCGGATGAATTCGCGGTCGTCACCAAGGCGCCGCTTGTGATGCCGCCCGACTACAATCTGCGCCCGCCCAAGCCCGGCGCTGCGCCGACCAACCAATATTCACCAACGGAAAGCGCGGCCGCCGCAGTCTATGGCGAAGACCCCGCCGTGATCGCAGCCCAGATGACGGGCGACTACAGCAAGGAGGAAAAACTCCTTCTCGCCACGTCCGGCGCGGCCGTCGCCGATCACGCAATCCGCCAAACCCTCGCCGCGGACGCGAAGTCGATGGAAGCGACCAATGACGACCTGACCAACAAACTCCTGTTCCAGACCGGGCCCGATCCGCAGGCCGGCAATCCGCTCGACTCGGACGCCGAGAAACAGCGTCTCGACTCCGCGAAGTCCGCCCAGCAGACCAACGCGCCCGCGGACCAGCCCGTCGACAGCAAGGACAAGGATTCGGCGAAAATCGACAAGACCGGCAACGGCTGGTTTGATGGGATTTTCTAGAGCGCAATCCGGCGAAAGCCATTCGCCAGATTGTGCGGCAATCAAGGACGCTAAAGCATGATCCGATTCCGTCAGATCGGATCATGCGCCAAAACCGGAATCGCCGCGGTTCTGCTTGCAGCCGCGGCGGCGTTCGCGCCTGCTTGCGCACAGGACACCAAGGTCTTTCAATTCGCGTTGCAGAATGGGATGCAGGTGGTCGTCGTCCCCGACCACCGCGCGCCCATCGTCACGCAGATGATCTGGTATCGCGTGGGCGCGATGGACGATCCTCCGGGTCTTGGCGGCCTTGCGCATTTCTTCGAGCACATGATGTTTCGCGGCACGGCGAGCATGCCGGGCGACCAGTTCGCGCAGACCGTCGCCCGCAATGGCGGCGAGGAGAATGCATTCACCACGCACGACTACACCGCGTTTTACGAGCAGATCGCGCGCGACCGGTTGCAGCTGGTGATGTCGCTCGACGCCGACCGCATGGTCAATCTCGACCTGTCCGACAAAAACGTGAACACCGAGCGCGATGTGGTGCTCGAAGAGCGGCGCATGCGGGTAGACAACGATCCGCAGGCTCTCATGCGCGAGCAGATGGACGCCGCGCTCCATCTTTCGCATCCCTATGGTCGCCCGGTGATCGGCTGGCCTTATGAAGTGCGCCATATCGGACGCGTCGAAGCGCAGGATTACTACACGCACCATTACGCGCCGAACAATGCGATCCTCGTGGTGGCGGGCGACGTGACGCCGGAGGAAGTGCGGCTGTCGGCCGAAGCGACCTATGGCAAGGTTCCGGCGCGGCCGCTCGCCGAGCGCGCCGATTTCGCGCAGCCGCCGCGGCTCGCGGAAACGCGGATGACGATCGCCTTGCCCGAGGTGAAATCGCCCCTGTTCCTGCGCCTCTACCGCGTGCCGAGTTACACCGAAGCCAAGCCCGGCGAAGCCGAGGCGCTTGAAATGCTCGCGCAATTGGTCGGCGGCGATCCCACTTCGACGCTCTATCGCGAACTCGTCGTCATACGGAAGCTCGCCTCCGACGCGGGGGCGTCTTACGACGGCTATACCCGCGACGCCGCCGAATTCAGCGTCTATGCGGTGCCGCGGCCCGGCGTGCGCATGGATGTTCTCGAACAGGCTGTCGATGCGGTGCTGCAAAGCTACGCGATCTCGGCGCCCCGGAATGTCGACATGGAGCGCGCGAAGACGCAGCTCGTGGCGGAAGCCACCTATCAGCGCGACAGCCAATATTCGTTGGCGTCGGCTTACGGCCAGGCCCTCGCGATCGGCTTGACGGTTGACGACGTGGAGGAATGGCCCGATCGCATCCGCGCGGTCGCCGCGCAAACGGTCAAACAGGTTGCGACCAACGACATTATCAAACGCGAGGCTGTAACCGGCACTCTTGTTCCGGGACCTCGCCAATGAAAATGAGGCACGCGGCGCGCGCATTCGTGGGGCTGGCGATGCTGGCCGCAATGGCGTCGACGCCCGCGCGCGCGCTCGACGTGCAGACTTTGCCTGCGCCCAAGGGCGAACAAGTCTGGTACGTCTCTGATCACACCTTGCCGATGATCGCGATGACGGCCGCCTTTCCCGCCGGGTCTTCCTACGATCCGCAAGGCAAGGATGGGTTGGCGAATTTCGCGGCGAATCTGCTCGACGAAGGCGCGGGAAAGCTCAATTCGGATTCGTTTCACACCGCGCTCGCCGTTCGCGCGATCAAATTGTCCGTGTCTCCCGACCGCGATTTTCTGATCGTGCAACTCGTCACGCTCACGGACAATGCGAAGGACGCGTTTCGTCTTCTGGGCATGGCGCTTTCGAAACCGCGATTCGACGCCGACGCGATCCAGCGCGTGCGGGCGCAGATTCTTTCGTCCCTGCAGCAGGAAGACGAAGACCCGTCCGACGTTGCGAACAAGGCCTTTTTCCGCACCTATTTCCACGACCATCCTTACGCCCATTCCGTGGATGGAGCGCCGCCAACCGTCTCCACCATCGGCGCCGGCGACCTCAAGGCGTTTGCCGCTACCCATTGGGTGAGCGCAGGACTCAAGGTCGCTGTTTCCGGCGACGTCGATCCGGCGACGCTGAACCGGCTTCTTGCCAGCGCATTTGGCGGGCTTCCGAACAAGCCGCCGGCGCCGCCGCCGATGGCCAGCCATGTCGGTCAACCCGGCGTGCAGGTCGTCGCGATGGGTGTTCCGCAGCCGACCGTGATTTTCGGAATGCCGGGTTTCCTGCGTTCGGATCGCGATTTTCTTGCCGGCTATGTCGCAAACTACATCGTGGGAGGCGGCGGATTTGCATCGAGACTGACCGATCAGGTGCGCGAGCAGCGCGGCCTGACTTATGACATCTCGACTTCGCTGGACGATTATCGCCGCGCTGGCGTCGTGACCGGCGAAGTGGCGACGAAACGCGTCAGCGTGCGGCAAACGATCGACGTGATCCGTACGACCTTGCGCGATTTCACGGCGAACGGCCCGACCGACAAGGAGTTGGCCGACGCGAAGACCTATCTCACCGGGTCGTTCCCGCTCGCCTTCAGCTCGAATGTCGATATCGCGGCGCAACTCAATACTTTTCAGCGCGCGGGCTTGCCCGTGTCCTATCTGAAGAAGCGCAACGATCTGATGAATGCGGTGACCAGCGACGACGTCAAGCGCGCCGCAAAGCGCCTGTTCAATCCCGATGCGATGACGGTGGTGGTGGCCGGCAGCCTCGGCGAAGGCGGTCCGGCCCCGAAAACCAATGTGCCCCAACGCCCGGCGCCCAAAGCCGCAGCGCCTGCAGCGGTACAGGCCGGCGCCACACACCGTCAGCCGCGGAAATAGGGACATTATTTCGGTCGGCGATCAATCTGCTAAGCTGGCGCCATGACGGCAGAATCGCTCCCATTTTCGATATCGCTTCCGCCCGGCGTGGAACATTTCGACGCCATGCTGTGCGAGGCGTCGCGCGGGCTCGCCTGGCTGCGCGAGGCCTATGACAAGAACACGCTCG
Source organism: uncultured Alphaproteobacteria bacterium (assembly GCA_963715545.1). GTDB lineage: Bacteria > Pseudomonadota > Alphaproteobacteria > Micropepsales > Micropepsaceae > Rhizomicrobium. The sequence goes on from OY970252.1 coordinate 307,460, forward strand.
AATTGCTGCGCATCCCCGAACGGCGCGATGATCTCGCTCAGGCGCAGGAAGCGGCCGACGCGCTCTCGAAAAACACGTCCGTCATCGCAGTGCTGGGAATCGGCGGCTCTAGCCTGGGCGGGCAGGCGCTGGCCGATCTCGTGCCGTTCGGCGCGACGCGCGCGCCCAAGGTGATCTTTTTCGACAATATCGATCCCGTCACCTTCGACGCGGCGCTCAAGAGCTTCGATCTGCGCACGGCGCGCTTCGTGGCGATCTCGAAATCGGGCGGCACTGCCGAGCCTCTCGTGCAGACGCTCGCCGCTGCCGACGCGATCGACAAGGCGGGAGGCGGCAAATACATCAAATTTCATTTCACGGTGGTGACGGAGCCGAAGCCCAGCCCGCTGCGCGCGTTCGCGGAAAGCATCGGCTGCGCCATCCTGGATCATCCGACAGGCGTTGGCGGGCGCTACTCGGTTCTCACGACTGTCGGCATATTGCCCGCGTTGCTGATGGGTCTCGATGCGGAAGCGCTGCGCAAGGGCGCGACCGACGCGCTCGCAACCATTCTGTCCGGCGCAGAGGCGTGCGACGTTCCCGCAGCTGCGGGCGCGGCGTTGCATCACGCGCTGGCGCGTGCGGGTCGCCTGCGCGAGACCGTGCTATGGTCCTATGCGGACCGGCTCAAAACGTTCGGCCCGTGGTGGCGGCAATTGTGGGCGGAGAGTTTGGGCAAAGACGGCAAGGGCACGACGCCGGTTGCGGCGCTCGGGCCTGTCGATCAACATAGTCAGTTGCAGCTCTTCCTCGATGGGCCGGGCGACGCGCTTTACACAATGCTGTCGACCGATACCGCCCATACGGGTCCCGAGGTTCCTGCGTCTCGCGCGGACGCGCTCGGGCTTTCCTATCTGAGCGGCAAGACGATGGGCGATCTTGTGGCCGCCGAAGCGCGCGCGACAGCCGAGACTCTCGCCACGCGCGGGCGTCCTGTGCGCCGCATCCATGCGCCAAAGCTGGACGAGAGGACGCTGGGCGCGCTGATGATGCATTTCATGCTGGAGACGATCCTGATGGGCCGCCTGATGGGCGTCGATCCGTTCGACCAGCCGGCGGTGGAAGAGGGCAAGGTGCTGGCCCGCAAATATCTGGCGGGTGAGCCGTGAGGATTCGCCGCCTCGCAGAAGGCACGATCAACCGCATCGCCGCGGGCGAGGTGGTCGAGCGGCCTGCGAGCGCCGTCAAGGAATTGATCGAGAACGCGCTCGATGCGGGCGCGACGCGCATCGATATCGCCGCGTCCAAAGGCGGCGCCGATCTCATCCTCGTCGAAGACAATGGCGAGGGCATGGATGCGGCCGACCTGCAGCTCGCCGTAGAACGCCACGCGACGTCGAAGCTGCCGGTGAGCGGCGAGGGCAGTGACGATCTCTCGAATATCGCGACGCTCGGGTTCCGCGGCGAGGCGTTGCCGTCCATCGGCGCGGTTGCGCGACTGACGATCACAAGCCGCACCGGCACCAGCGATGCGCATGAAATCAGGGTTGAAGGCGGGGAAGTAAGCGGACCCGCGCCGGCCGGCTTTCGCGCGGCCGGCCAGTCAGGAACGCGCGTCGATGTGCGCGAGCTTTTCTACGCCACCCCCGCGCGTCTCAAATTTCTCAAATCGCAGCGCTCCGAAGACCTGGCGATGATCGATGTCGTCAAGCGGCTTGCGATGTCGCGCCCAGATGTCGCGTTCACGCTCACCTTGGATGGCCGCCGCACGCTCGATTACGAGAGCGAAGGCGATCTGTTCGGCGGCAGGCTCAAACGGCTCGCCCGCATCATGGGCCGCGATTTCGCCGAAAACGCCGCGCCCGTCGAGGCCGCGCGCGAGGCGATGCGCATCACCGGCTATGCCGGGCTCCCCACCTATCACCGCGCCAGCTCTTCCATGCAATTTCTGATCGTCAATGGCAGACCTGTGCGCGACAAGCTTCTGTTCGGCGCGGTTCGCGGGGCTTACGCCGACTATCTCGCGCATGACCGATACCCTGCGCTGGCGTTGTTCCTCGATTGCGATCCGGCTTTTGTCGACGTGAATGTGCACCCTGCGAAAACCGAAGTGCGTTTCCGGGATGCAGGCCTTGCACGCGGCCTGATCGTGTCCGCGCTCAAGCATGCGCTGGCGGGCGCGGGCCATCGCGCATCGTCCACCGTTGCAGGCGCCGCTCTCGCGGCGCTTCGCCCCCATTTCGCGCCGGTCACGCAGCTTTACTCGCAAGCGCCCTCGCGCGGTTTCGCCGAGGCCGCCGCGCAATTCCATGCGCCCCTGTTCTCGGGCAATGCCGCGCCCATGCTTTCCGCGCGCATGGAGGAAGTTGGACCGCAGGCTGTAGACACGCCGCTCGGCGTCGCGCGTGCGCAATTGCACGAGACCTATATCGTGGCGCAGACGGCCGATGGCATCGTCATTGTCGATCAGCATGCGGCCCATGAACGTCTTGTCTATGAACGCATGAAGCACGGGCTCGAGGCGGGCGGCGTGCCGCGCCAGCCGCTGCTCATTCCCGAGATCGTCGAACTGGATATTTCCGAGGTCGAGCGCGTTATCGCTCGTGCAGGGGAGTTCGCAGAATTGGGATTGGTCGTCGAAGCGTTTGGACCCGACGCGGTGATGGTGCGCGAAGTGCCCGCCGCGTTGGGAAAGGTCGACGCCAAAGCGATGCTGCGCGATCTGGCGGACGACATCGCGGAGCAGGGCTCGGCCGTTTCGCTCAGGGAGCGGCTGGACCATGTGGCGGGCACGCTGGCCTGTCACACCAGTGTGCGGGCAGGCAGGCGATTGACGGCCGAGGAGATGAATGCGCTGTTGCGCGAAATGGAAGCGACGCCCCATTCGGGACAATGCAATCACGGGCGTCCGACCTATGTGGAATTGAAACTCGCCGATATCGAGCGGCTGTTCGGCCGTCGCGGATAAGCCAGGGAGATTTTCGTGGACGATGCGACGCCCGCCGACAGCGCGCTGGTGAAAGCTGCGGCCGTTCCGCAACGGCGCCACTGGCTGGCGGTTCTCGGCCCGGGGCTTGTGACGGGCGCAGCCGACGACGATCCCAGCGGCATCGCCACCTATAGCCAGGTCGGTGCGCAATATGGTTACGGCATGGGTTGGACGATGGTCCTCACCTATCCGCTGATGGCGGCCATTCAGGAAATCAGCGCGCGCATCGGCTCGACGACCGGGCACGGCATTGCGACGAACCTTCGGCGCCATTATTCGCGTTGGCTGCTCGACGTGCTCGTGCTGTCGCTGCTGGTCGCAAATGTGATCAATTTGGGCGCAGACATTGCGGCCATGGGCGATGCGGCGAAGCTTCTCATCGGCGGCTCGATGCAGGCCTGGATGGTGGCGATTGCGATTACGTCGGTGGTCGCCGAAATTTTCCTCAGCTACGCGCGTTATGCCTCCATCCTCAAATGGCTGACCTTGTCGCTGTTCGCTTATGTCGCCGCGGTGATCATGGCGCATGCCGATTGGGGGGCTGCGCTGTATGGGGCTGTGGTGCCGCAGCTGGACTTCGGGCGGGCTGCAATGACGGCGCTGGTGGCCGTGCTGGGAACGACGATCAGCCCCTATCTCTTTTTCTGGCAATCGTCGCAGGAAGTGGAGGAGCTGGGGCGAAAGCACATCAAACCGCTGTGCATCGCGCCGCGCGCCGCGGGCCCCGAGCTCCGGCGCATCCGCGTCGATACGCTGTTGGGGATGGCCGCGTCGAATATCGTGGCGCTCTTCATCGTTTGGGCGACGGCGGCGACGCTCCACAAGCACGGGATCACCAACATCACGACGAGCGTGCAGGCAGCCCAGGCCCTGACCCCATTTGCCGGGCATTTCGCCACCATCGTGTTCGCGGCCGGCATCATCGGCACGGGTCTACTGGCGTTGCCAGTGCTGGCTGGTTCGGCCTCTTATGCCGTGTGCGAGACATTCCGCTGGAATACGGGCCTCGACCGCAAGCCGCGCGCGGCAGCGGCGTTCTATGGTGTGATTGTGGGCGCGACGATTCTCGGCGTCGGACTCGCGTTCACGCCCATCGACCCCATGAAGGCGCTCTACTACAGCGCGGTCGTGAACGGCGTGCTGGCAGCGCCTCTGATGGCCGCCATGATGGTGATCGGCTCCAATCCGCGCATCATGGGACGGTTGACGTTGAGCCTCGGCCTCAAAATCGTCGGTTGGGCGGGCACGGCCGTGATGGCCGCGGCAGCGGTGGGGTTGTTCCTCACTTAGGTCTTCAGGAACGTCACTCTCGTATCGCCATAAGCTCGGTGATCGAGAAGGGTGAACCCGCTCCCTTCAGGCGCCGGTTCTTCTTCTGAAGATTCCGTCACGATCAACGCATTCGCCGCGAGCCAGCCGCCGTCGCGAAGCGCGGCGAGCGCCGGTACGAGCAAATTCTTGCGATAGGGCGGATCGAGGAGTGCGAGATCGAAGGGACCGCCTGCGCCGGCGCTCATGGGCCCAAGGTCTGTCGCATCGCGCCGCCAGATTTTGGTGACGCCTGTCAGCTCCAGCGCCTCGACGTTCTCCCGGATCAACGCACGGCTCTCGGCGGCGTCCTCCACGAATAGCGCGAACGCCGCGCCGCGCGACAGCGCTTCGATCCCGAGTGCGCCTGTGCCCGCGAACAGATCGGCCACGCGAGCGCCTTCCAGCGTGAAACCCGAGTCGAAATCATTGTGCGCCAGGATGTTGAAGATCGCCTGGCGCACCTTGTCTGACGTCGGCCGCACGCGCGCGTCCGATGGCCCGTGCAGCACGCGGCCTTTCAGCGAGCCGGATGTGACGCGCAAACCAGGCATCACAAGTCTTTTTTCATGAAATGGCGTCGGATGTCGCTGCCGGACCATGTGAGCTCGGCGAATTCGCTGTAGCCCAGCTTTTCGTAGAACGGCTTGGCCTGGACGCTGAGCGTATAAAGCCATGCACCAGTTGCGCCCAGTCGGCGCGCTTCTTCCTCGGCCATGCGCAGCATTTTCGTGCCGAAGCCGCCGCCGCGAGTCGTTTCCTCGATCCACGCTGTATCGATATAGCAGCTTTCGCCCGCCACGCGCGCGATCACGCCGCCCTTCAGCGCGCCATCGCTGTCGCGGAGACTGACGACAAATCCGGTCGACGACACACCGGGCATCGCGGCCTCATTGAATGCCCGCAGGCCTTTGTGCAGTTCGCCTGTAAGCGCATCATCGGCCGCTTCCAGTGCGAGCCTCATGGTTCCTCCGAGGCCTGCACCAGAAGCTTGCCTGTGTTGCCACCCGTGAACAGAAGATCAAGGGCAGACAGCGCATTCTCCATGCCGTTCACAACATGCACGTCGTATTTGATCTTGCCCTCTGCGACCCATTTTCCCATCTCGGCGAAAAATTCGCCGAAGCGGGGGAAATAATCGATGATGATGAAGCCTTCGATGCGGGCGCGTTTCATCAGCAGATTGGCGAAGCGCATGGGCCCCGGCCGGGGCGTCGTGTCGTTGTAGCTGGAGATCAGCCCGCAGAGCGAGATGCGCGCCTTCAGATTGATATGCGCCAGCACCGCGTCCAGGATTTCGCCGCCGGCATTTTCGAAATCGACGTCGATGCCGTTCGGGCATTCGCGGCCGAGCGCTTCCAGAACGTTTTCCTTCTTGTAGTTGATGCAGGCGTCGAAGCCGAAATCCTTCACCACATGGCGGCATTTCTCGTCGGAGCCCGCGATGCCCACGACTCGGCAGCCCTTGAGCTTCGCGATCTGCCCAACGATAGAACCCACGGCCCCGGCGGCCGCCGAAACCACGACGGTCTCGCCCGCTTTGGGTTGGCCGACATCGAGCAGGCCGAAATACGCGGTGGCGCCCGTGGCCCCCATCACACTCATGAAAGCGGTGAGCGGCATGCCGCCTTTCGGCAATTTCTGACCGCCGCTCATCACGGCATAATCCTGCCAGCCGATGAAACCCGAAACGACGTCGCCCGGCTTGAAATCGGGGTTGTTCGATTGCTCGACGACCGACAGCGTGCCGCCGCGCATCACGTCTCCGATCTGCACCGGCGGCATATATTGCTCCATGTCGCTCATCCAGATGCGGTTGGTGGGATCGAGCGAGAGGTAGACCGTGCGGGCGAGGAATTCGCCCGGTCCGGGCGCGGGCAGGGGCGTCTCCACGAAGTCGAGGTCGCCCGGCTTGATGTCGCCGATAGGGCGTTTCTTAAGGATCCATTGTCTATTGGTCTTGGCCATGATGTCTCTCCGGGAATATTGCGGCGCGACCCTAACCCCGCTCTCACACTCGCGCGAGTGGAGCAGACGTTTGGCCGCGCCCGGCTGGCGGCGCGCGGCCAAGGGCGTTATAGCGGCGCCCATGAGGCGCGCCGGATTCCCGCTAGTCGTTCTGCTGTTGTCCCTGGCTGCGCCCGCTGCCGCGCAAATGGACCACGCGCCGAAGGTTCAGCCGCGTCTCGTCGCCGAGCAAACCGAGATCGCGCCGGGAAAGACGGTGACCGTCGCGTTGGTCGAGGATATTCGCCCGGGTTGGCATACCTATTGGGTCAATCCCGGCGAAGCGGGCCTGCCTACGGAGATTCGATGGACCCTGCCGGACGGCTGGAGCGCAGGTCCCATCCATTGGCCCTATCCCAAGCGGATCCCGACGGGACCGTTGATGGATTACGGCTACGAAGGAAAGCTTTGGCTGCTCGTCGATATCACTGCGCCCGTGACCGCGGCGGCCGGCCAAATGGCGGCGCTGAAAGCCGATGCGAACTGGCTCGTCTGCAAGGAAGTGTGCATCCCCGAACAGGCGACGCTCAGTTTGCCAATGGGCGTGAGCGCAGCGCCGCAAGCGCCTTACGCCACTATCGCCGAACAGTTCGCCGCGGCGCGTGCGAAACTTCCGACGCCGTCGCCCTGGCCGATCTCGTTTCACGCGGGCGGGCCGCTCGATGTCTTTATCGCGTCGCCGCAGCTTGGCATGGCGCAATTGCGCGATGCGAGTTTCTTTCCGCTTGATCAGGGCGACATCGTGGGTATGGCGCCGCAGAAATTCGCGTCCGCCAAGGGCGGCCTCGTGTTGCGTCTCGCGAGCGGACCCAAGGCCGCCGTTCTCAAGACGCTGGCAGGCGTCGTCGTGCTCATCTCCGCCGACGGTTCGGTGCAGGCGCTGGATGTGAAAGCCGCGCCCGGATACGTGCCGCAAGCGAATTTCGCGAGCGACGACGGCGACGGAATCGGGCTCGCCTGGGCGCTGCTGTTCGCGCTCGTGGGCGGGTTGATCCTCAATCTGATGCCTTGCGTGCTGCCGATCCTTGCGATGAAGGCGTTGTCGGTCGCCTCGAAAGCGGGCGCGGACAAGCGCGAAGCCGCGCGCGAAGGGCTGGCTTACGGCGCGGGCGCGATTCTCAGTTTCGCCGCGCTCGGCATGGCGGTGATTGCTCTGCGCGCGAGCGGCGCCGCCATCGGCTGGGGCTTCCAGTTGCAGGAGCCGGCCGCCGTCGGAGCGTTTGCGTTGCTGATCTTCGCCGTGGGACTCAATCTTTCCGGCGTGTTCGAGCTGGCAGGCGGAATCGATGCGGGCGGCGCGCTCACGCGCCGGGGCGGCGCTATCGGCGCATTCTTCACCGGTGTGTTGGCGGTCGCGGTGGCCGCGCCCTGCACGGCGCCGTTCATGGCCGCGGCTTTGGGCTTTGCATTGACGCAGAGTGCGCCGTCTGCGCTGGCGATTTTCGTGGCGCTGGGCGCGGGTTTCGCAGCGCCTTTCGTGGCGATCGGATTGTCGCCTGCGCTGTTGCGATTGCTGCCGAAACCCGGCGCGTGGATGTTGCGCTTCAAGCAATTTCTCGCCTTCCCGATGTACGGCGCCGCGGCGTGGCTCGTCTGGGTGCTGGCGCAGGAAACCGGACCGCAGGGACTGGTGCTCGCGCTTGCCGGCATGCTGGCGCTCGCCTTCGCCGCCTGGGCCTGGGATTCAAGCCGCAATGCGCATGCGCGCTGGCGCGCGGTCGGCGCAATCGCGGCGCTGCTCGCGGCAGTCGGCGCGCTTTCGACGCTCGTTTTTCTGGAGCAGGCGCAACCTGCTTCCGCCGCGCAATCGACGATCAGCGACGGCGTTCCATCGGAACCCTATTCGGAAGCGCGCCTTGCGCAACTGCGCACAGAGCAACGCCCCGTGTTCGTAGACGCCACCGCGGCGTGGTGCATCACTTGTCTTGTCAACGAGAAGGTTGCGCTATCGAGCGCGCCGGTGCGCGCGGCCTTCGCGAAACGTCACGTGGCGCTTCTGATCGCCGACTGGACCCGTCGCGACGCCGCGATCACCTCGCTGCTCGACGCTCACGGCCGCTCCGGCGTGCCGCTCTATCTCTATTTTGCGCCGGGAGCCGCTGACGCGCAGGTCCTGCCGCAAGTGCTGACGCCAGATGCGGTGCTCGACGCGCTGACGCAGTCGCCTTAGGCCGTTCTCCAAATTCACAAGTTCTGGGCGCGATTTGTTGCCGACAAGCGGCAGACTATGCATCTCTGTTGCGGCTCCCATGCCCAAAATGACAGCCCATTGCGGACGCCGTGGCGTATGTTGCCCGCTCATTCCGAGCCGGAGAGTTCCCATGAGCGTGTTCGAAGCCCCCGATTTCGACCATCACGAAGCGGTGGCGTTTTTCGACGACAAAGCGAGCGGGCTGCGCGCCATCATCGCGATTCATTCGACCGCGCTGGGACCGGCCTGTGGCGGCACGCGCATGTTCAAATATGCGACGACGGACGACGCTTTGACCGATGCGCTGCGACTGTCGCGCGGCATGAGTTACAAGAGCGCGATCGCCAACCTTCCCCTCGGGGGCGGCAAAGCCGTCATCATCGGTGATCCGGTGCGCGACAAGACCGACGCGCTGTTCCTCGCCTATGCCAACGCGATCAACACCTTGGGCGGCCGCTATGTCACCGCGATGGATGTGGGGATGACGGCGAAAGACATGCCGATCATCGCGCGCGGGACGAAATTCATCGCGGGCTACGACCAGCCCGGCAAGGCGGGCGGCGATTCCTCGCCGCCGACGGCGCTGGGCGTGTTCATCGGCCTCAAGGAAGCCGTGAAGCATCGCCTGGGCGTCGACAGCACCAAAGGTTTGCTCGTGGCGGTGCAGGGCCTTGGCAAGGTGGGCATGGATGTGGCGCGGCGCCTGCACGAAGAAGGCGCGCGCCTTGTGGTGGCCGATGTGAACGAGGCTTCGACGCGAAAGGCGGCCGACGCGTTCGGCGCAAAGGTCTTGCCGCCCGATGCGATCGTGACCGCTGATTGCGATGTGCTGTCGCCCAATGCGATGGGCGCGATCCTGAACGACGTGACGATTCCGGCGCTGCATGCGCGCGTGATCGCGGGCGCGGCCAACAACCAGCTCGCGCGCGACGAACACGGCAAGATGCTGCAAGCGCGCGGCATTCTCTATGCGCCGGATTACGCGATCAATGGCGGCGGCATCATTCGCGTGGCCGCGCAGATCTATGATTGGAGCGACGCCGAAGTCGAACGCCGTGTGCTGACGATCGGCGACACCTTGCGCGAAATCTTCCGTCGCTCCGATGTCGAAGGCCTACCGACAAACCAGGTCGCCGACCGCATCGCGGTGGAGCGCATGGCGAAGGGGCCGGCAAAGGCCAAGGCTGCGGAGTAGTTCACACGCCCAATCGCTCCTGGAAGAATGCGATGACGCGTTCTTCCGCGCGCTTTGTGGGCGTGCCGGACCGGTCATCGAGATTGATGGTCAGCACGGAATGCGGCGCGCCGATGCCGGGCGCGGCGTCTTTGGGATCGATTTCGATCGCCTCGAACTTGTCGCCGAATGTTTGCTTGAGCGTATCGAAGCGCGCATCGGGCACGAAATTATCTCCGAAGAAGCGCAGGCCGATCATTGAGAGGTCTTCCTTGTCGAAGCGCGATTTCGCGCAAGCGATTTCCGCCGGCGATGCGTCGATGCCGGCTGCGCGCGCCTTCGATCCGGCGGCCAAAGGCATGGAGGGTTGCGACAGCACCGGCGCGAGAACGGCCGGCTCCGTCATCATCGCGAGCGCAAATCCGCCCGTGAAACACATGCCGACCGCGCCCACGCCTTTGCCGCCGCAGGAGGCGTGCGCCGCCCGCGCCAGCGCGCGCAACCATTCGACAATCGGGCTCGAGCGGCCCGTGGACCACACATTGAATTCGCGCCGGATGCAGATGCCCTTGAACATTTCCCCCAGCGCATAAGGGACCGTGACGGGTCGGCCCGGCGTGCCGAACAGGCTCGGCATGAAGACGGTCATGCCCGCGGCTGCGACATGATCGGCGAAGCGCACGACCAAGGGATGCAGTCCGGGCATTTCATGGATGACGATGACGGCCGGCCCTTGTCCGCGGCGGAACACTTCGCGAGTCCAGGGACCGTCCTTGAATTCGAAAGACGCGTAGTCTTTCAGCGCCGCGCGATAATCCATGTCCGCCCCCGGTTCAAGTCCGAAAGCAGACTACATCGGCCGCACAGCGCGGCAAGCGTCTATCCGATGAGCGCCTAACCGATCAGCGGATGTCCGGTGATGTGGGGCCACAGGCCCACAACGCCGATGAAGATCAGGTAGATGGCCACGAGGTAGTTGAGCGCACGCGGGATCGCGAGGATCAAGATGCCGAAGATCAGCGCGACAAGCGGCTGAATGACGAGAATATCGACCGTTCCGACGGAATGCATGGGATATTCCTTGAACATGCGGCTTCAAGATAGAAGCCTGACCTACTTCGGTGACGCTTTCTTGGCGTGCTCATCGGGCCGCGGCGGTTCGCCGATGATGTTTCCGCCCGCAAAGGAGGGCGGATCGCTGGCCGGAAACGAATCCTCGCTCTGCCGGTCGATTTTCTTTTGCTCGACGGGCGTCGGAGTCTTCGGCTCGCGCCTGGGCTTGTCCTTGCTGGGCATCGAAAATGCATCCTTTCGACGGGAACGTGCCGTTTGGCGCTTGGTTCCGGGCGGCATGGATCCGGAGATTGACAACGCGCAACGTCGCGCTTATTGTCACCGTATGGTGACTCATGATAAAGCGGTATCCGCCCGCCGCGATCCCGAAGAGACGAAGGCGCGAATCCTGGACGCGCTCGCTCGCCTGATCCTGCGCGATGGCCTTGCAGCTGTCGGCGTCAATGCGCTCGCGCGAGAGACTGGCGCGGACAAGGTGCTCATTTATCGCTATTTCGGCGATCTGGACGGCGCCTATCGCGCCTTCGCCGAGCGGGGCGATTTCTGGTACCGCGCCGAGGACCTGCTGGCGGGCGTCGATCCCGCGCGCATGACGCTGGCCGACGCCGTCAAGCTGTCCTTGCGACGCCACGCCGCCGAAATCCGCAAGCGACCCGTGACGCTCGCGGTTCTTGCGGCCGAGCCCGCGAACCGCACCGCTCTCGTCATCGCACTGGAAGACATCCGCGAGAAACGGGCGCTCGAGATCGCGGAATGGCTTGCGGCGCAATACAGGATTCCGCGCGGGCTCGACATCGAAGCGATCGCGGCGTTGCTGGCGGCTGCGCTCAACTATCTCGCCGCGCGCTCGCGAAAGATCCGCGTGTTCAGCGGCGTGAAGATCAAGTCCGACGCGGATTGGGAACGGCTGCTCAAAGCCGTCGATCGTCTCGTCGATGGTGTGTTCAAAGAGGATTGATATTTTTTTGAAGCAATAGTCACCGAAAGGTGACTTACCGAAAGGAGAACTCGATGTCCGGGATTTCGACGACGCGTCGCGGATTGCTGTGGACGGGCGGGGCCATGACTCTCGCTTTATCCGGCGGCGTTGTGTTCGCGGCGCAAGGTTGCACGCCGGACTTGTCGTCCGACCCGGCCTATGCGCCCTGGCGCCTGTGGAATGATCCCGCCTTGCGCGGTACGCCCCTGGCTCTTGTGGCGGCCGGAATCCTTGCCGCCAACCCGCATGACAGCCAGCCTTGGCTGTTTCGCGTCACGGCGGACGGGATAGACGTGTTTGCGGACCCGTCGCGCAATCTGGGCGCGATGGATCCATTCCTTCGTGAAATGCATATCGGGCTCGGCTGCGCGCTCGAAAATATCGCACTCGCCGCGCCGCCCAACGGATACGCTACGGAGATCGCTCTCGAACCGGGATCGCTCGCGGGCGTTGCCGAGCGCCGCGCGCCGGTTCGTGCCGCCACCATTGTGCTGACGAAACTGCCCGCGCCGCCGCCAGACTCCAAACTCCACGCCGCAATCGCGCATCGCCACACCAACCGTTTTCCCTACGATGCCGCGAGACCGCTCCCGCAAGCCTGGCGCGACGCCATTGCCGCGATCTCGAAGGAGCTGGATTTGCGCGTGTTCCTTTTCGAGACCCCGGAAGCCCGCAAGCGCTACGACGCCGCCATCCTCGACGCGACGCAGGCAATTATCGCCGACGCGCCGATGATCGCCGACAGCGATCGCTGGATTCGCATGTCGCATACGGACATCGAAAAATACCGAAGCGGTCCCACATTGGAAGCTGCCGGTCTTTCGCCGCTCACGCTGCTGTTCGCGGAATGGATTCCGCTGCCCGCCGCCGCGAACCATGCGGCATGGCTGTCTCAGACACGCGAACAGCTCTCATCCGCGCGGATCACCGGGATCATCGCCGTGCGCGACCGCTACGACCGCCCCTCTGCGCTGGCCGCCGGGCGCGCTTGGCAGCGATTGCATTTGTCCGCCGCATCGCTGGGTGTTGCGATGCAGCCGCTCAATCAGCCGGCGGAAATGGTCGATCGCGAGCGGCAAACGGGCGAAACGCGGCAGTGGCGCGATCGATTGGCGTCTTTGACCGGGAGCACGGATTGGGAGCCGACGTTTTTCTTTCGAGCCGGAATGCCGACAAGGTCTGCGCCCGCCAGTCCGCGCCGCGCGTTGAGCGATGTTGTGGAACGATCGAATGTCTAAAGAGCGCGCCTACTATATGAGCGAACGCAACGACTTCCGAAATTCCCGATCCCGCTTGAGGCGCCATTCCCGGCTCATAGCGGCGCTGCGCGTCTTATGGCGCTCGGCATAAAGCAGAATCCAAGCGCGCCCACGGGTCGATTTCGCGCCTTTGCCGGCATTGTGCCGCGCCAGCCTGTCGTCGAGATCGGTGGTCCAGCCGACATAGGTGCGGGGATTGCGCGCGCGCCCGGTTCCCAACACATAGACGTAACAGGCCACGATTAACTCCGTCTGCCGCGCGAATTGATCGTTTGTTCCCGGCGTCATTAACTATCGCGCCCGTCGGACGGCGCAAGAGCCTGCATCGTCTGGCATGATCGTGCGTTGGCTCATCGGCAGTTTGGAGTTGTTTCGATGAAGCGATCTTCGGCGATGCTCGGCGGAGCGCTGTTGCTGTTTTCGGTCGCGTCGGCTTTGGGCGACACGCTTATCATGCATTGCGTCAAGTCCGCCTGCACGCGCGTCCGCTGCGACGATTGGCAGGAGAACTGCAGCATGGTCGGCTATTATCGATTCGCCAACGGGGCTTATTCCGTGCCGCATTCGAGGCAGGTTTGCGATGAATTCGGCGATTGCCATTTTGCGCTGCCGAGCCTTGCGCCGGTCGCCGCGCGGAAATGAGTTTTCGCGCGCCCGGCTGCGCGATGTGAATCCCGATAATTCCCGCTATGCCGATTGTGCGGGAGTAGGCGCTTTTATCGTGTAACCCGAACCGCGGATTGTTTGAATCAGGCCTGTCTCATGGCCGCGGTCGATCTTGCCGCGCAGGCGGCTGATATGGGTTTCGACGACGTTCGTCTTCGGGTCGAAGTGAAAATCCCAGACCCCTTCCAGCAGCATGGTGCGCGTGACGACCTGACCGGCATGACGCATGAGGAATTCCAGCAACATGAATTCCCGCGGCTGGAGCTCCACCTCGACGCCCCCGCGCACGACTTTGCGCTTGAGCAGGTCCATCTCGAGGTCGCCGATACGCAGGATCGTCTGTTGCGCCGAAAGCGGCGGACGGCGCGCCAGCGCATTGATGCGCGCCAACAACTCCGCAAAGCCGAACGGCTTGACGAGGTAATCGTCGCCTCCGGCGTTCAAGCCGTCCACGCGGTCGTCGATGCCGCCCATCGCGGTCAGAAACAGGATGGGCGTTTTCACATCCATACCCCGAAGCAACTTGACGATCGACAACCCATCCACGCCCGGCAGCATGCGATCGAGAATGATGGTGTCGTATTTCTCGCTGCCGGCCAGGAACAGGCCGTCGCGTCCTGCGGGGGCGTGATCGACATTGTGCCCATGCTCCTTCAGGCCGCGAACGATATAGGCGGCGGTTTCGGCGTCGTCTTCGATCAGGAGAAATTTCATGCCGATCCGCGTTTCGACCAATTTGTCAAAGCCAAACTACCGGCTGGAGACCGGCCTCACATTACGCCAGCTATACGATTTCCCAACCTCGCGGGCCGCCTGGGCGCATTTGATGAGGCAACCGCGCCTTCTTTGCCGTTGATTGACGAACGGTATAATTTCGATGATTGCAGCGGCCGCGCCAATCGCCGCGGCGTCCTCACAGGTCCGTACGATATGGCTTTTCGATATCCGCGCGTGTTCCGAACGGCGAGCTTCAGGCTTGCGGCGGTGTATGCCGTGATATTCGGATTGTCGGCAGGCGCTCTCGCAGCCGTCGCCTATTTCACCGCCACCGCTGCGCTGGACCAGCAAACCCGCACGCGCATTTCCGCAGACGCCGAGTTGCTCGATCAGGAATATCAATCGGGCGGTTATCCGCGCTTGATGGACGCCATTCGCGAGCGCCAACACAGTCGATTGGCCGGCGGCCTCGACTACACGGTTTTCGATGCGGCGGGTCGCCACCTGTTTGGAGATCTCCCGCACAAGCCGCCGGCGGCAGGCTGGCAGGAAATGACCGGCCCCCCCGACGGCGACGAAGCGCCCGGCGAACTCGAGCATCTGGTCGTCTATGCATCGCCGTTGGCGGGCGGCGGCTGGCTCGTCGTCGGCGACGATGTGGGGAAGAGCGGGGTTCTCGGACGCGCGATTCTGACGACGTTTGCATGGATGCTCTTGCTGGTCGTGACGCTGGCGATCTCCGGCGGAATGGTTCTCAGCATGGCCTTTCTCCAGCGCGTCGACTCCATCACGCGAACGGCCGAAGCGATCATCGGCGGCGATATACAGCGGCGAATTCCCGTGCGCGGCGCGGCCGACGACATCGACCGGCTCGCCGTCACGCTCAACCGGATGCTCGACCGCATCGCGTCGCTGATGGAGTCTTTGCGGCAGGTCTCCAACGACATCGCCCACGATCTGCGCACGCCATTGGGGCGCCTGCGGCAGCGGCTCGATGAAGTGCGGCGCAATGCGGGCAGCGTGGCGGAATATGAATTGGCCGTCGATCATGCCGTGGCGGAGACGGACGAAATTCTCGAGACCTTCGCGGCGCTGCTGCGCATCGCGCAGATCGAAGCCGGAACGCGCCGGGCCGGCTTCCGGTCAGTCGATGTGAGCGGGCTGGCAGCGCATCTCTGCCAGACTTATCTCCCCGTCGCGGAAGATGCGCGACGGACGCTCGACATCGACATTGCGCCGGACATCGCCGTGGACGGCGATCGCGAATTGCTGGTGCAGATGATCGCCAACCTGATCGAAAACGCCATCCGGCACACGCATGACGGCACGGTCATCCGGTTCCGCCTGGAGCGTTGCGGCGCAGGCGCGAAAATCGTGGTGGAGGACGACGGGCCGGGCATACCCCATGGCGAGCGCGAACGCGTGCTCGAACGCTTCTATCGTCTCGAGCGCAGCCGGACGACCGCCGGCAGCGGACTGGGTCTGAGCCTGGTCGCAGCCGTCGCCGAGTTGCACAGCGCGAAGATCGAGCTTGCGGGCGCCAATCCGGGCCTGCGCGTCAGCATCGTCTTCGCGGAGGTGTCGTTGGAGCGACCTGAGCCCGAGTTGATGAGGTCGGACGAAACGGAATTTGCGCCATCGTCTCGCCAGCCGAGACGCGCGCGATCCCTGGCGAGCTAGGCGGCGGCGCGAAGCGCGAGCCGCCAGGACCCATCGCCTTGCGCCACAAAACCGTAGTCGCGGTAGAGATTGCGCGCGGCCGTGTTGCGCGCGGTCTCGACGATGCGGCCTATGATCTGCGTGTGGCGCGTGCGCAAATCGACCAGAATCCCGTCCAGAAACGTGCGCTCGACGCCGAGCCCGATCACGCGGCAACTGAGCGCGAAGCCCACGATCTCGCCGTCGATCGCAACCGCCGCGCCCACAAGACCCTGGTCGCCGAAGCGGTCGCAAACGTTCACGGCATAAACGGCGGCGGAATCGCTCTGCAGGAAGCCCGTCAGCTCCGCGATGCCGAATTTGCGCCCTGTCGCATTGAACTGCGTGGTGCGGGCGAACAATTCCTGCACGCGCTGGATTTGGGAGTCGTCGCGCAAGCGCCGAATATCGCACGCGATCGCAAGCGATTCCACGAAGGCGCCATGGTCCTGCGCTGCAGCCTGCAGCTTGCTGCGGTCGAGCTGCGCGCGAACGAGCTCGGTGCGGGTTTTGGATTCCTCGGTGACGGACGGAAGCTGCAATCGCGGATCGGTGAGCAGCAATCGGCGCAGCGCAAACAGGTTCTCGCCCCAGGTCTCGACCTCCGGCAGTTCCTGGCGCACGCGTTCGCGCTCCACCGGATTGTCGTCGATGAAGATGAACGCCGGTAGCGCGAATCCCAGCTCCTGCGCAATGGAGCGGATATTCTCGGCCTTGTCCGTCCAGTTGACGCGCCAGGTGACGAAATCGTCGGGCGTCAGCAATCGGTCGCGCGGATAGTGCTCAGGATATTTCCACAGCTCCCGCACCGTCTCTTCGTCGTTCTTGCTGACGGCGGCCAGCACGACGCCGCGTTTCTTGAGGGTTTTGAGCGCTTCATGGATGCCGAAAAACAGCCCGATATAAGAATGCGCGCCGCTGATTTCGGGATGCCAGGCGAAGGGCGCGCCCGTTTCCGCCAGCACGCCGGGCCACAGCGTGTTGTCGAGATCGACGATCACGCATTTCTTGCGGTCGATGGCGAGGATGGTCGTGAGCGCATCCATATGGGCTGCGGCGGCGACGGCTTCGCGCCCGTAGGGATTGCCGTCCAGCGACGCCGCGAGCGGCGAAACATCGGGGAAGATATTGTGCACGGCCGCCTTCTCGCTTTCGGGACGTTGCAGCATCCAGCCGGGCGAACCGAAATGCGTGAACGACGTCAGCGCGTCGTCGAGCAATCGCGCCGTTCCGGCCGCCGCCAGCGCCGCCGCGATGTCGATCAGATAGACGCCGGAAAACGCCTCGGCCATCGCCGCAAGCGAAAGATTTGCCCTGCGAAACCTGTTGCGATGGCTGTCCGAGCCGCGATCCGCAAAGCCGTCCGGCTGCACCGTCGGTTCCGGCAGGTTGTCGATGAGGATCGGCGCGTCGGTGAGGTCGCGCAATTTCGCGATGAGCGCGCGCATTTCGGCGGCGTAGATTTCCGGGCCGTCGACCGATTTGTCGGCGACCGCCTTGCGCGCGTTCAAGGCGCCGACAATGACGGCGTCGCATTTCCGCTCTCCCGCGAGCGCCACATCGTTTGCAAAGGTCGCGGCGACCCGCAGGTCGATATTCCGGCGCGCCGCATCCTGGCGCAGGAAATCGGCCTCCATCTGGATTTCGCAATCGCCGAACAGGAGCAGCTCGATCCGTGGTCGGTCGGCCTTAAACGAAGCGACGCCCTGGGCCGCGGCAACGGACCAATAGGAATGCGCGCCTTCCTTTTGCGCGCGGCGGAAGCGTTCCAGCATCTCCGCGGGATCGCGGTCATGGGTTGCAGCCAGTGCGCCGGTCGCTTCGGCGATTTCCTGGGCTTCGCTCTTCTCGGTCAGGACGCCGCGCTCGACGAGCGCCGCCAGGCAACCCGCGACAGTCTCAGCGTCGTATCCCATCAATTGAGTCAAAGCGGGGAACGAGTCCGGAAAGGCGCGTTCGCCGTCGAACCAGGACATCAGGCGGACGATCTCCGCGTCCACCGGCAGGCGCAGCTGGCTCAGCGCGTGAATCACCAGCGCCCGGCCGCTGCCGAGCTGGAGCGTGTGCACGAAATTCGAGCGGCGGAGCGTCGGCATGTCAGGCGGCCTTCTGTCGGCCCAGCCGCCGCGCTTCGGCTTCGGCGCTGTGCATGAATGTCAGAAGAACATAGCGCTGGCCGCGCGTTACGGCCGTCGCCTCGTGCAGCAGCGAGGCGGAAAAGACGGCCGCCCCCCCCGCGGGCGGCGCAAAACGGTCGTCCGAAAATTCGGGAAACATGATGTCGCCGCCTTCATATTCGTGCGTGTTCAGGTTGAGCGAAACGGCGAATTGGCGGAATGCAATATGAGCCGCGGCGTCGTCGCGATGCCGGCGGAAATATCCGCCCGTGTCGTCATAGCGCGCGATCAGGATACGATCGAGATGGGCGACATCGACCTGGAATGCGCGCTTGATTTCCGGCACAAGCCGCCGGGCCAATGTCTCGATCACGCGCCGATGCAACGCGTCGCTCGGTTCAAGAAGGAAATCCCGACGACGCTTTTTGGAGGCGTCGAGCTTGGCGTAACCGTCGCCCGTCAAGTTCATGGACGCCATCACGCCTTCCGCATGCGGCCCCGCCTCGAACCGTTCGATCAGCTCACGACAGAACCCGCGGTCGATGAGATTGGGCACGATAAGGACCGGCGCCGCGGCATGCGCGGTTCGCCCGGCATCGTGCGCGAAAGACGAAATCTCGTGCAGCGCGCAATCGACGACGTCCGCGCAATTGTCGGTTTCGACGATCGCTGTCAGCCGGCTTCCGCGATCGATGACCAGCGCGACGAACCGATCGCCCTCCGCGAACCGGAATATATCGTCCGACGCGCTGAAGAAGAGCGGAACGGGCCCCGCATATCCCATCGCAAAATCCGTGAGCTCCGCATTTGAGAGGCTCGCAAGCGGAACGATATCCGCCTGGAGGTCTGCAAAGGCCGATTTCGCCGTTTCAAACGCCTGCAGCAAAGGCAGCGCAAAGCTGCGCGGGCGTTTGCCGAGAAGAAGCAGGACCGCCGGCCGGCCGGCCTGTCCGTCAAGGGAAAAGAACGCGTCTTTCGCCCCCGCCGCGGCGATGAAGGGCGCACGCTCGCCCACGGCGATGTCTTGCGATTGAAATGTCATAGGGCCGTCGCGTTCAAATCGATGTGCAAACACGGTAAGGAAAGTTGCTTAAGGAGCCGCTAACCAAGGCGGGGATGCCGCATTATCCTTTTGCTAACCAAGTCAGGAATGCTTGGCCGAGGGCCGGTTCGGCCGTCAGTGCTAGAACCACTGTTCGCTCTCGTGGATCGGCCCCGACGACGCAAAGATGCCGGTCGGCTCAAGTCGATATTCGGTCGCTCCAATTACGCCGTCGCTGACAATATCGTCGTCCGACAAAGGCAGGACAATGCGTTCGCCGATTCCGTATCTGTTGAGGTGTTTGAACACGTGGCCTTCGCCGCGATAAAACGCCGGCTCGGTCACCACCCGCTTGTTCAAGGCGTAAGCCCATCCGAAATCGGAGGCAGGCATGAGGTCCGATATGAGAACGTCGCGAAAATTTTTGCCGAAAATCGCAGTGATTTTCTCGCCCGACATCCGGCCGGTGAATGTCCTCGCCACGGGATCGTATTTGTAGGACCACACGATCGGCAGCTGCGCCTTGATCGCTGAAGGCTTGATGTCCTCCCACGCCGGCATCGCGTGATCGCCGCGGGCGTCACGCCAATGGCCGGCGACCCGCTTGAGCGCAGGCGAGACAATAGCGGCCTGGAATGCGCCGAAATCCATAGTTTTGGTGCTCGATCCGGCCCATGATAACATAAATTCCTCATGTCGGGAGCACAGCTAAGTATATTGCGCGCCGGATGGCTTACAGTCGACGAATATTGTATAGTGAAGCATTGGGATCGCCGGGCTCGGACCCTTGTGGGGTGGCGATCTGAGGGTCGTTCATGACGCAGTCCGAGGCTTCCCGTAAGGATTCGTCCCGAGCCACGTTGACCCGGCGGCCTATTGCGTTGTCGTGGGACGCGTCCGCTCCCGAAACGCCGCTGAGACAAACGGGCATCGGCTTCATACCGATGATACCGTGGGGGAGCCACCTTTGCCTCTTCTATCAAACGCTCCAGGATCTGGCCGAAGCGGATATCGCTTATTTCAAAGCGGGTTTGGCGAACAACGAATACTGCCTGTGCGTGACGTCGCCGGTCATCACGCTCGAAAGAGCGCACGACTATTTGCGCAAAGGCATTCCGGACTTCGACCGTCATCTCGCCGCCGGAAACATTGAGATCCTCCCTGGTCACGAATGGTACCGGCCCGCAAGTCATCTCAACATCCGCAGGATCATCGGCGATTGGAGCCGCAAGCTCGCCGCGGCACTGGCCAAAGGCTATGAGGGCATGCGCGTCAAAGGGGACGCGTTCTGGCAGCAATCGGATCTGTGGCCGGAATTTTGCAAATATGAGCACGCGCTTGAAGAAACTCTTGCGGGCCAGCAAATGATCGTCCTGTGCGCTTATGCGACGGAAAAAAGCGGAGCGGGGGACGTGTTGAACGTCGCGCGCGCGCATCAGAGCGCGATCGCGATCCGGAATGGAAGATGGGAGTTCCTCAAGGTCCCGGGCGCCAAGGATGCGGCGCGCGAATTCCGCGTCCTGAAGGGCGATATGGACATCGCGTCGAAAACATTCGCCGGACAGGAACTTCTGACGCCGCGCGAGCGCGTCGTTCTCGCGCAAATCGTGAAAGGCGCCTCCAGCAAGGAAGTCGCGCGCGTTCTCGACATCAGCCCGCGCACGGTGGATTTTCACCGCGCGAATGTGATGCAAAAGCTGGGCGCCAGGAACACGGCCGCGTTGGTGCGGCTGGTTCTCGGGAAAGCCTGAAATTGGGTTTCGCGGATTGTTTTACGAAGGCGCGGTTTTCAGTGGAGAAACCAGAACCGCGCGCAAACAAGTAGGAGCACAACGCCCAGGGCGATCCGGACGGTGGTGTCCGAGGCGCGGGCCGCGGCGATGCTCGAAACGACGATGGCGGGCAGGGAGCCGACCAGCAGCGACGCCAGCATCGCATAATTGACGGTCCCCAGAATCGAATGACCGAGCCCCGCGAGCAATGTGAGCGGCACGGCATGCGCCACGTCCGAGCCGACGATCCGGCGCGCTTCCATTTTGGGGTAGAGAAGCACAAGCGCCGTGACGCCGATCGCGCCGGCGCCCACCGAGGAGATCGTGACGAGGACGCCGAGAACGGCGCCGGTCACGACCGTGAGCCAGAAGACTCTGCGCATCGGCAGTTCGCCCACGCGCCGTTCATAGAGGTTCATCAGCGGGTTGCGTATGAACAGGGCGATCGCGGCCAGAAGCAGCGCGATGCTGAGCACTCTCGTAATGACGGCCTGTGTCGCCTTGCTGTCGATCCCCAGCCAATAGAGCAGCAGGACCGTCAGCGCGGTCAGGGGTACGCTGCCCAGCGCGAGCCGGCCAACGACTTTCCAATCGATGGTGCCGTTGAAACCGTGAACGGCGGAGCCGGCGGTCTTGGTCGCGGACGCGTAGAGCAGATCCGTGCCAACCGCCGTCGCCGGATGAATGCCGAATACGAGGATCAGGATCGGCGTCATGAGCGAGCCGCCGCCGACGCCCGTGAATCCCACCAGCGCGCCCACCAGTACGCCCGAAATGACGTAGAGGGGAT
This sequence comes from uncultured Alphaproteobacteria bacterium, assembly GCA_963715545.1. Taxonomy (GTDB): domain Bacteria; phylum Pseudomonadota; class Alphaproteobacteria; order Micropepsales; family Micropepsaceae; genus Rhizomicrobium. Next base: position 329,222 of record OY970252.1, read on the forward strand.
CGATGTGACTTATGAGATCCGAAAGATTCATCGCAACCCTCTTGAGAAAATAAATTCGTCAAATGCCTGCGCGCTTACGCGCGGACCGTAAATTCATAAAACACGACTAAAAGACTATAGTCAATCAATTCAAGGTTATCACTTTCCGCCGAGATAAGCAGAAAGTGGGAAAACGGACACAAGCCATTTTTGTTCACTTTTTATTCTTGATTTGTTCTATTTCCTGTGAAAGACTCACCCCCGACTTCAGGGAATCCGGACGTGCAGCAGGAAATCGCGGACCTTCAGAAACGCTGGCAGAACGAGGCGCGCTTTCGTGGGCTGCGTGCCGGTATGAGCCTCGAACGCGAGGGTGTCGTGCTGGGCGCAGACACCGTTCTTGCCAAGCGTCTGAGCGACGGTTCGCTGGAAAGCGATGACGCGCGAATTCTCACATTGCTTTCGGTCGCCTATGGCAATCCGGTCGACCCGTCCGTCGTCGGCGCCGTCCGCCGCGCTTCAAAGCATGCGCGGGCCGGCGACGAATGCATGGCGTCGATGCATCTCGCGCTCGCGCCTCTTCCCAGGCTTCCCGATCCATCCGACGCGGCGCGGCGCCTCTTCATCGCCGACGGGTTGCTGGATGAGGGCGTTTCTCCGCGCGACATCTGGACTGTGCTCGATTTCGATCCGGCGCCGCTGGATGCGTTGGAGAAAGAATACAATCCGAACCAACCCCGCGTGCCCGCCGGGAGCGGACGTCCGAGCGGCGAATGGACTCGGGAGGGAGCAGGTTCAGAAGCAGCAGACGCTGCAGAAGAGGTTGCAAGCGACCTATCTGAGTGGACGATTTCCGATTGGGCTGGGTTGATTGCGCGATATGGATCGGGACCGGCCACCTTTCTCGCCGCGATGCTCTACTCGCCGCCTGCAGGTGGGGGGCATCACGAAGGACAAATCCCAGGACGGCCTGATCTTCGCTATTCGTGGAACGGCGATGAAACTGAGCTCGATATCGTGCAGATATCGAACGGCCAAGTCGTCATGCGCGCGACGCTCGGGGCCGACGGAAAGTTTAGGAACCGCGGGCGAGCGGTCGCGCGAGAGACGAGAGACGGCGTTGTTGTGGATCCATCGGAGATGCCGTCGCGACAGCCAAAGTCATCGCCCGATGTCGATCAAGAAGAGCCTCGACTTTGTCCTGAACCGCCGGTACGGGATAAGAAGGGTCTTGTAGGGCCCGGCGGCGACCCTGGCCGTGATTACCAGCAATATATGCGAGAAAGGATCAACCCGCTGTGGACGATGCAGCCGGATTATACATACGCACTTTCTAACCCGGAAGACGGCGGCAAGCCTGTCTACTACGACGATTGCCAGCATGAGCCCGGAATGGTCAACGAAGATGGTACCATTAATTTGCCGGGATCGATGATCGAATACAAAAGCCCTGGCTATGCGAAGATGCTTGCGAAGAAGGGCTTGGAAGTTCCGTTCAAGAAAAGCCTGGAAAAGGATTGGCCAGATCAAGGGCTAAGCCAGATAGAGGCGAGTCAAGGGCGTCCGGTTATCTGGTATTTCGGGACGCAATCTATGTTGGACTTCGCTCATAAGATATTCAGCAAAGATGAGCGTTTGAAGAGAATCCAGTTGAAACTTGGAACGTGGTGGTAGGATCCATGGCAGTGAACCATTTCCACGTCAGATCGAATTGGAAACCGCGCGTCGAATTGCCGGAAGAATTGGGCGTGCGAACGCTGAGGAGCCTGGATTCGATCTCGGCGCTCAGCCCCCTTTTTCGTGATTGGATATTTCTGGATTTATTTCGTGACCCTTTTGAAATGACGGAGGAGAATATTGGCGAGTTTCTTTTTCCGCTCGAGAAGGTGCGCCTGCAATTGACGGAAATCGTCAAGCGCGGAGCACGCAAAGACGACTTCGGTGGGCATGATCCGCGAGGCGGCTACGGCATTTCCGTTTCCAACAGCAATGTTTCGGACGCACAGCGTGTCACGTTTAGCGCCCATGGCGGTGCACTGGTGAGTTGGACGGGTCCGCGGCGAGACGCATGTTTTGATACTGACACGGAGCCGGATCCTGCGATCGTCGCATATCCGTTGTTCAAATCCGTTCTGCTGGCGATCGTGGCGTCCTGGGATGTTGACTTCGCGCAGGCTTTCTCGTCCGAGCTGGTGCGCCTGTGGGGAGATGCGATACTTCCCTTCTGTGACCTGTCGTGGATGGTCTATCTGTCGGCGCCGCTGGCGACGCGGATCGTGATTCCGACGGACGTTGTGATCGAACGTACCGATGACGGCGGTCTCTTGATGATCGCCGCGGAAGAGACGTTCGATGCAGCCAATCCCTCGCATGTCGCAGCTGCGCGGAGCATTGTTGCGGCTCTTGAGCCTCTCAACGCCGAATTGACGAAAGAGCGGGCGAAATTCGAGACCTGGCGGCCGCCAGGTAAGGCCAACGCCGAGTAGGGCAAATTGCGCCAACAAGCAGTTTACATCCTCCGCGGCTCGCGCAGCATAGGATGGTGCGGAGGTGTTATCCTCACACTCTCGATAACCTATTGATTTATTTACGGTTATGGCGAGTTAATTTGTCGCTACCAACAATTCTACCAACGATTTTCAGCCTGTATTCGTCGATCCGTGGGGGCGGCAGACCCGAACGCTGCTACGGATTGAAAAGTAGCTGATTCGCCGGGGTCCTGAGTTTGGATTGATCCCCAGCTTTGAACAGGAACGCGGGACTGCCACAGGGCATCCCTTCGATCCACTGCATGACATCAGCCGCTGGGGATTCGCTCGTCGTCACTGAGAGTGCAAGAAGGTTGGGAAGACCAAGCAGCGCATGAGGGGAAGTGGGCTGAGATACTGTTGGGTTCGGCCCACGTCCGTTTTTTGACCCAAAAAAAGTAACCTAGGCGGGGCGCTTCCATTAGGCCGCTCGATTGCCGGGCGCGTAGTTACCCCCAAGGCGGCGAAGCATATTCCTGTACCGAGGGGACCATTTTTGGCAGTTTCGCGAGTGTTAGATAACTTGCCGCAAGGTCTGGGTCCGTTGGTTTGTCTGTCTTGGCACTGCGAAGGGGAAGGCTGTGGCTATACGTTGGAAACTGTTTTCCATGTGTTTCATGCTTGCGTTGGCTCAAAGCCATGGGGCGGCTGCTGCAACATTTAGCGTCGTATTGGCCCAATATCATAATCCGGAAATGGGACTCTTGATGCGAGGTCCAATCGTCAAGGGGGACAGCGGCCGATTTCGCACGGTACTTGATGGCGCTATCCTAAAATTTCGCGATCACCGAATGCGAATAGTCGCGCTCGATTCTTCGGGCGGCGAGCTTTCAGAGGCTCTTGCGATGACGGAAATAGTCCATTCACGAGGTTATGCGACGATTGTGCCCGACGCCGCAAATTGTGTTTCGGCCTGCGTATTGGTTTTTGCGAGCGGGGATCAAAAATATTTTTCAAGCACAGCCCATATCGGAGTACACGGCGCGTCGGACGAAGGTGGTAAGCAGGACGTGGGTGCGCTAGCAGCCACGGTTGGCATCGCGAAGCTTTTCGCTGCGTTCGGCGTGCCCGACACAGTTATCGCGCGCATGGTCGTCACCGCACCTGAAGATATTAGTTGGCTTGGGACAAAGGACCTGATGCTGTTTCCAAATTCATCGAACTTCGATTCTAGCGCTGCGGATTTTTCCGAAGTAGGGGCAGGATATGACGGCATTTCATTTCCGGCACATCCTAAGTTTAGTAACGAACAGGCGTTTAAGGAAGGCTTTGAGTATGGGTACACCAACTATGGTGGGTGCGAAAACATAGCGATCACATTGCGGGTGAATTTTCAAGATTCGGGTGACGTTCAAAATGGCTGCTATGCCGGATTGAACGCGCTTCGTCGGGAACATCAGACAATGGTCCCATTAGCGCCCCACACCCAAGAGGCGACTTTTGGAAAGCCCCCACCCCACACACCGGCCTTGCTGCGGCAAGCTTCAATATTCTTAGACGCGTTTAGTGACGGCTACTGGAGCGGACAGGGTGCCCACTGTGAGAAATTTAGGTCGTTCGCCGATATTTGCCAAACCGCGATTGAAAGAAGGCAACGCGCGGAAAGTGGATCCGAGCCGCTGTTGACTAAGGACCAGATCGAGCATGACTTTGGCCCGCAAGAGTGGCTGGACGCATACGATTGGGAGTATACGCATCATGAGGTCTGGTGTGGGGTCATTCGCGCACCTTCAACGCTCGGCTGTGAAGCGGCAGCGCGCGACTGGCCTCGGCAAGAGCACGAGAATGCACGGCCGTAGGTCGCGCCAGCACCAGAACCCAGTTCACAGTTTCATCCTGTCCGGTGCGCCAATCACGTGCCACTATTGTCTCAATGACAGTCCGCACTTGCGCAAAGCGGTCGCGCTCGCATATCGAGCAAAATTCGTTCTTCTCGATAATTCCAGCCGTGGACGGCTGAATACCGCAGCAGATTTATCCTAGCGAGCGTGGCTTGGCTACGCGATTAATAGTCGGGGCAATTGTCGAATGCTCCATCAATTAGCCAGAATACTTGAAGTGGCCGTTAAAAATCTGGGTCTGGTAGATCATTTATGATCGCGATATCATATATTTGATTATAAACTGCCAGTTGGTCGAGCCTGTAATCCTATGACAATCAAAATCCTCCACACTGCCGATTGGCAAATCGGCAAGGCTTTCGCAAACTTCGAGGGCGATGCGGGCGCATTGCTTCGCGCTCAGCGACTCAAGACAGTTGAGTGTCTCGCCAAGATCGCGAGCGAGGCACAGGTCGACGTGGTGCTTGTGGCGGGCGATGTATTTGAGACAAACGCGGTCGCCGACGAAACATTGCGGCGCACCCTAAATCAGATGCAAGCCTTTAAAGGATCGTGGGTTCTGTTACCGGGAAATCATGACTCAGCGCTTTCCGACAGTGTGTGGACTCGTCTAATGCGGATCGGATTGCCCGACAACGTCATGCTCGCGATCAAACCAGAGCCGATCATGCTGTTGAACGGTAGCCTTGCGATCCTGCCAGCGCCGCTTGTCCGCCGCCACGAGGCAACCGACATAACGGAGTGGTTCGACACAGCAATCACCGCGAGCGGTGTGTTCCGAGTTGGCCTCGCGCACGGAAGTGTGGCGAACCGGCTGCCCCAGCAATCTGAAGCGTCGAACGTCATCTCTGACACACGCTCAGTGACTGCGAGACTCGATTATCTCGCGCTTGGGGATTGGCACGGAACTCTGGAGATCGCGCCCCGCACTTGGTATTCCGGAACCCCGGAACCGGAGCGGTTCCGAAACAATGAGCCCGGAAATGTTTTGATCGTGACGCTGACCGAACCTGGGGGTGCGCTCACTGTCGAAGTGGTTCCGGTGGGTCATTATAGCTGGAAGCTATTCGAACATACTGTGACCGGCGAGGACGATATTGCGGCACTTGATGCGCTTTTGTCCTCGGAGCCGCAGTCTGATCGGCTTGTCGCCAGCCTCGCAGTGCGTGGAACCGTCGATCTTGCCACACGGCGACGCGTGGAAGAGCTCATAGATCGTCACCGGGCGCGTTTCCACGTCTTGCGCGCAAATGATGACGAACTTGTCGCCATGCCGAGCGAGCACGACCTGGACAGTATCGATACGATGGGATTTGTCCGCTCAGCAATCGAGGAACTGCGAGCAAAGGCGAGCAATCCGAGTGACAGTGAGAACCAAACCGCTCGCGCCGCATTGCAGAAACTCTATCTCGAACACTTGCGGCTCGGCGGCTGATGCAGATTCGCAAGATCGAAATTCAGAACTACAAGAAATTAATCGGGCCAGTCGTGATCGACCAGATCGGCGATGGGATCACCGTGATCGCCGGAGACAATGAGGAGGGAAAGAGCACACTTCTTCAAGCACTCCGCACGGTCCTATTTGACAGACATAACCTGACGGGCGACGCGGCTGAAGCGATGCAGCCGTTCGGACACCGTGTTCGGCCTGAGATCGGATTGGAGTTCGAGATCAACGGCACGATCTACAAACTCAAGAAGGGTTATTGTCAAAAGCCAAGCGCGGAACTTGTTACCCCTACCGGCGTCCTCGCAGGACTTGCCGCTGAGGAGAAGCTCCAAGAGTTGCTGCGCTTCCGACCTCCAGGGAAGGGTCAGGGCAAGCCCGAGCAACATCACGGCGTGTTCGGCATGTTCTGGATCGAACAGGGACGTGCTTTTAGCCCGAGTCCCCTGAGCCCGGACAACCGCACCACTTTAATGGGCGCGCTCGAAAGTGAAGTCGGTCAGGTTCTTGGTGGCGATAGAGGGCGTAAACTGAAAGACGCAATCGCTGCGCAGTATCGCGTAATCTTCACTGATGGCGGAAAGCCCCGTGGACCGTATGCAGAAGCGATTTCTCTGGTCGAGAAATTGGAAGCAGAGATCGGCCCCAAGCGGGAGCAGCTAAAGCAGTATGATGACAAGGTGGACGAACTGGCTCGAACGCGAGACCGGCTCTCCGGATATGAGAAGGAAGGGCGACTAGCCCGTGCAGAGGCTGACCTCAAGACTGCCCAAGCGAAGCTTGAGCACATTGGCGCTCTGGAGAGCAAAGTTACCGCTGCCGATCAGGCACATCGGCTCGCAGAAGCCGAAGTGCGGGCTCCAACAACCTCTGTCACGCAGCGCGAAGCCCTGATCGAACGCGAGAGAAAGGATCGTGACGCCGCGGACGGCTTCGGGGCGGCACTGGCAGCGGCAGACGAAGCCGTCACACGGCTATCGGGGGAATTCACAAGGGATGCGACTGCCCTCAGAGAAGCAGAGGCCGCGCTAGATGAGGCGAATAAAGCGCTCCTTGCAATAGACCAGAGGCTCGAACGCCAACGCCTGACAGCGGAGCGAGATCGCCTAACGGCTGCACTCGACGCGGCGAAGGCCGCGGACGACAGGGCCAGAGAGGCACGCGCTGCGTCTTCGGCGATCAAGGTGGATGTTGCGGGTATAAAGCGGCTTCGGCTTCTCGACCAGACGCGAATTGAGGCTGAAGGCGCGCTCGCCGGCAGTTCGACCCTGATCCAGTTTCAGTTGAACGTCGAAAATTCGGTGAAGGTGGAAGGCACAGCAGTGCCATCAGCAGGTGACATGTCAGTTACCGATCCCACCAAGTTGGAGATCTCAGGCGCTGGCACAATCACGATTATTCCAGGCGGCGAAGAACTGTCTACGAAGCGGATGAATGTCGAGAACGCGCGCAAGCAGTTGCACGACGCACTGAATAAAGTCGAATGTGGATCGCTCTCTGAGGCAGAGACCTCGATGCAGGAACGCCAAGCGCATGACGCTGCCGCTGGCACGCAGGCAGAAGTTCTAAAAATTCACGCGCCCGAAGGCATCGAGAAGCTCAGTGAACAGCTGTCAGATACCGTTGCTCTGATTGCGAAACTTCCCGAAGTTGTGGAAGATGACGGGGCGGACCGCGCAACCGCACAATCGATTCAACGTGAAGCCGACCAAAAGCTCAGGTCAGCTCGCACGCAGCGCGATGCCTGCCAGAGCGAGCTTGGCAACGCCAAGCAGGAATTGGCGAGCCAGCGAGCACTCAGTAGTTCAGCCGCAGACAAGGCAAGAGACAGCGCCGCTGAGCTCGAACGCGCGCGCCAGACCAAGACAGACGCGGCGCTACGTGAGGAATTGGCTACCGCGACAGGCCAGGTAACCCGAGTGAAGGCGGTTCTCGAACAGGCTCAGCGAGTTCTTGCAGAGGCCGATCCGGAAATCGCGCAGCTATCGTTCGAAAGCGCACGAGACGGTCACAAGGCCATTCGAGATGAAATCGATAAGTTGAAAGCGGCTGCGGAGAGGCTCGCGCTCGAACTACAGTTTCTCGGGCAGCAGGGACTTGGGGAAACACTTCAAGAGTTGGAAGGCAAGCTCTCCGTAGCCGTGGCGCTCCGTGATCGTTTGGAAAGGGATGCCGAAGCGCTCAAGCTCCTCTATGAGACACTCATCCGTGCGGAGCAACACGCACGCGAAGCGTTTCTCGCGCCGGTCCAGAAGCGCGTACAGCCTTATTTGCGAATTCTTCTCCCTGAGAGCGAACTGGTGCTCTCTGAGAATGATCTCGGAGTCACGGCGCTCCGACGCAACGGTCAGGACGAACCCTTTGACTCGCTCAGCGTGGGTGCGAGGGAGCAGGTTGCAGTTCTCACACGCTTAGCTTTTGCCGATCTTCTGCGCGAACGGGGTGTCGTCGCGCCAGTCGTTCTCGACGATGCTTTGGTGAATAGCGACCCACGCCGGTTTGAGCGTATGGTGTTGGCAATCCGGCGCGCGGCGAAAAACCTTCAAATCATCGTGCTGACCTGTGATGAGGCGGATTGGGTGCAGGCGGGCGCACCGATGATCCGACTCGCGGACTGTATCGGTGCGGGGGCCGCGTAGAGATTAAACAGGGCGCTCGATTGAGGAATTTTCGGCAGGATCGGTCGTTGCGCACGATCCATCTCGGCAGCAGAAATGCTCTCCTAAGTGATCAAGCCAAAATTCTTACTGCGCGAACATCCGGTAATTCCAGTTGTTACTTCGGCGACCGACACGGCGCTAATCCGGGGTCAGTTTGGCCGCGGATATTGGAAAGCACATCTGTCCGGTAACCGCATATCGGGCGAAATGATTTCCCCGTCAAACGTGTAATTTCCAGGAACTCGTTTATTGGATTTTTTGGATCAGTTCGGGACTATCGTTACGGACATTTCCGACCGCTTTTCCAATCGGCCAGCATTCCATTTTTTCCGCGGGGAATGATCGCAAGAGTGCCTTGTGATCTTCTGGCGTCGCGAGCCATTTGTCCCAATCGTCGGGAGAAAGAATGACCGGCATGCGATCATGGATGGGCGCGCACAGCGTATTCGGTTCGGTCGTAAGGATCGTGAAGGTTTCGAGTCCCGGCGTTTCCTTCGGCGTAACTTTAGCGCGCCACCATTCCCAGAGACCCGCGAACGCAAACGGCTCGCAGTTTTTTGTAGTGATGAAATAAGGCTGCTTCTCTTTCGGGCTGACTTTGGCCCACTCATAGAAGCCGTCGGCGACGACGAGGCACGGGCGCGATTTGAAAGCAGATCGATACGCAGGCTTTTCGGCGACAGTCTCGGCTTTCGCGTTGATCATCGCGGCGCCGCCCTCGGCGTCTTTCGACCAGGACGGCACAAGGCCCCAGCGCATGATCGCCGGCTCGCGCCGGCCTTCCTTATCGAGCCGTACGACCGGGCCGCGCTGCTTCGGCGCAAAATTGAAGCGCGGTTCGAGATTCGAGATCGGCTTGATGTAGGGTTCGGTGATCCGATAGAGCCTCACCAGCTCTTCCCAAGTGTAGCGATTGGTGAAACGTCCGCACATCAGTCTCGTCCCGGAAATTGTTCGACCGCAGGAACCAAGATCGCCGTCCGCCGGCTGCAACGCTTGCAACTGAACCGTTTGGCAATCGCTGAGAGCTTAGCGTCACTCGGGCACATACGCAGCAAGTCTCTTGGATGAAATCGGCGCGAGGCTCCGCAGGTCAGGCAGAAAGCCCAGAGATAACGCTGAGAGGCGAACGCCTCGGAAATATGGACGATCGGGCCATCATAGGTGCGCACATCTTACAAGCGCCGAGTGAAGTTCGAGCCGACACGCGGCATAAAACCTAGAGCGCGACCACCGTTCTTCGCTTCTTCTTGCGCGTAGCGCTTATCGCTGACGGCGAAATACCCGTCGCGACCACCGCTGATCGCCTGGAGCATGATGTCCTGCCGGGCGGTGCTGTCGTCGGGGTTGGGCGAACGGAAGTCGGGATTCTGCAGGCGCTCGAATTCTGGATCGTCACTGAACGGCTCGCCTTTTCGGGCCTCGCGGTTCGTCAGAAAGAGCCGCATCACCCCGTCGTCGCGGGCGAACACATACTCGGTCTCGGTCAGCGCCATGATGCGGACGAAAGCTTCATCGACCGAAAGGCCCGCGCCATGATGCTGGACTGCGTCTTCCAGAGACCCGACCGTGTAGCGGGTCATTTCCTTGGCTTCCGATAATGAGAACGAATTAAGAACATAGTAGATCGCCGGAGTTGAGGGTGGGAATGCCCATACCGCCAAACATTGGGATTGGAACACATATTTTCCTTATAATTCAACACGTTACAGTTGGCTCAAAAATCCTGTCCTCACACGGAAAATTTCGGCATGTTGGCTTCCGGGTTTGGCTCACCGGCGCGATTACAGGGATGATCCCCATCTGATTTCTAACCGGGGGCACAACCTGGAAGGGGTGGATATGGTTCGACCTCTCGAAAAGATAACAGCCGACGGGCACCGTTATGAGCGGGCCCCAACCGTCGAGAAGGCTATCGAGACCGCGATGGGACAGGATTTGGCGACGCTCAAATCGCGCGCCGCCGTGCGTGACCCGAAATCGCCGGATTATCTGCCAAGTGAGTGCCTTCTCCATCTTGTTCGCAATGCTCGCCGCGGATGGAACAATGACGCGACATCGCCGCCCATCGTGGACGCGCTCCTACCCGTACTGCTGAAGCGCTGCGAAGCGATCCTCAATAGGCACGTGTCGAACACGATCGACACAGCCGCAGATCTTCGCCAAGCGATCCTCGACTCTTTCGTCGATATCGTCGTGGCTGAGGGCACCCCCGGGGGCTCGGACGCACTCGACTTCTACGAGGTCCGCTTCAATCTTGCGTTCCGCGCTTTACGCATCACGCACGTGAACAAGGAACTGGCACGGATCAACGCGCAAGTAACGCTTCCGTCGCACCTCGACGAAAAAGAGATGCCCGAACGCGAAATGGACGATGAATTGTTGAGCCGGTTGTCCGAACTCGCCCAACCCAGCGCATCGGCCGAGGAAATTCTGTTTCGCAAGCGCGTTTTCGAGGCGATAGCGAAACTGCCATCGGACGAACGCGGCGCTCTCATTCTGGTGCATTACCTTGGGTACGACGAGGAATCGACCGACCCAAGCAAAGAAACGGCCGCGACGCGATGCGGAGTTAGCGGCCGCACGATCCGGAACCGGCTGAAGCGGGCGATGGAAAAACTCTCAAAATTAAAGGAGGACGCATGACCACGATTACAAACACGGTTCCAACGGGGTTGGAGGACGCCCTCTATACGCTCTCGATTGGCGATCGTTTGCCAAGTGCTACACTGCTCGACGAGCTTGTCCGCCGTCATCCCAAATACGCGAACGAGCTGACGGACGCTGCGATTTCGATTGTGCTCGATGTCCTGAGCCAAGGAGACCTCGAAGAATACGAAGTTGAGCAGAACGAAACGAGCCCGGCCGTCTCTCGGGCAATGAGTCACTTTCACAATCGAATTTATCAGGTTGAGAAAGCAGCAAAGCCGGCACCTGTTGCGGTGCCGGCCAAGCCAGCCCAAAGCGCTCGTGAGGCTCCAACTTTGTTTGTGACTTACAACAAGAATGACGTGCGCACGCTCTCTGAGGCACTTGGCGTGAACACTGTCTTCATAATGAAGCTTCGCGATCGGTTAGTGGAGCCGGATTCAATATCCAAAGGCTTTATGCAATTTACGGCTGAGAAGATCGGTTCGACCGTCGAGTTGCTTTGGGCTCACTTCTCTGCTCCTCCCGTCGTGGCTGCCAACGCTCAATATAAGGCTGAGCGAAAGCCAGAGGTTCGACGAAGGCAAAGCTTCGAAGAAGCAGTTAAAACAAGTGGCATGACTGCCGAACAACAAGAACAGCTATTGAAGCATTAGCAGACAATGGATCTTTTCGAACCTGTTCGACTGAATGCCGCGGAACTGCACGCCGAGCTTGTTCGCGCAGGTGTGGATCCGCGCCAACCGCTCGACATGGCCAGCGCGGCTGCCAAACACTTGGAACTCAATCTCGTTTGGCTGCCGGTCGACGACCCAGTCCTGAAAGGCGCCGAGGCGATCTACGACTTGCAGACTGGTACGATCTGCTGCGCCAACATCGCCGACACAACTCTTCATGCCTGCCTTGCCGCTCACGAGATCGGTCATGTGCGGATACATTCGGCTTCGGTCGAATGCACGGCTGAGGACATCGATCCGTCCAGATCGACAGAAGCAGCGCCAATTGGGCTGCAGCGCGTCGAAGACTACGGAGTCAAGGAACGACGCGAACTGCAAGCGGACGTGTTCGCTAGGGAGTTTCTTCTGCCGAGGTCCTGGGCGCGCGAATTGTACTTTTCCGGACAAGGTGCAGGAGCGATCGCAAAAGCCCTTGGGCTCCCGAAAAACCTCGTCCGGCAGCAACTATTCGACGCACTATTGTTGCCGCCAGTGCCGGCGGAAAGCGAACAAACAGCTAGGCCACCGCGCACGCCTGATCCGTCCCAACAGCGTGCAATTGACCATCGTGACAGTCCTTTCCTCCTTCAAGCGGGTCCAGGGACAGGCAAGACAAGCACGCTCGTCGATCGAGTAGTTTCCTTGATTAAGGATCAGGTAGACCCTTCCTCAATTTTGGTTCTTACATTTTCCAATCGGGCAGCAGGAGAATTGTCAGAAAGGCTGTTGTCCGTCGTTCCAGAAGCAGCTCCCAAGATTTGGATGGGTACGTTTCATGCATTCGGTCTTGATCTTATTCGAAGGTATCACGACAAGCTGAACCTTAATCCCGATCCGCCGCTGTTTGATAGGAGTGATGGTATCGAAGTGCTGGAAGAAATCCTTCCAACGCTTCCGCTCGTTCACTATCGGAATTTATGGGATCCCGCGATGGAATTGCGCGAGATCGTCGGCGCGATCTCGCGCGCAAAGGACGAATTAGTCGACGCAAAACAATACCGGACGCTAGCGGAAACGATGTTGGCCACCGCGACCGACGAAAAAGCCTCGGAGCTAGCTGAAAAGGCGCTTGAGGTCGCTGCGATCTACAAGCTCTACGAGGACGCTCTCATAAGCCGAAAGGCGGTGGACTTCGGCGATCTAATCATGAAGCCGACGCTTCTTATGGAGGCTGATGAAGCCGTTACGGCAACTCTGCGATTGCGTCATAGGCACATTCTGGTTGACGAGTATCAGGATGTGAACCGAGCAAGTGCCCGCTTCCTTAAAGCTCTTTCCGGAGACGGTAAGCGTCTTTGGGTTGTTGGCGACGCTCGACAGTCGATCTACCGGTTTCGTGGCGCTTCGTCACAAAACATGGTTCGGTTTAGCGAAGACTATCCAGGAGCCAAAATAGACCGGCTGGAAATCAACTATCGATCCAGCCAAGAAATCGTCGACGCGTTTGTCTCCATAGCGCCCCGAATGGGGGCTTCCCGAGGAATGCTCGCGCTGGATCTTGAAGCCAAATCAGGCAAGAGCGGCATTACGCCGGAGTACCGTAGTCTCGAAACGCTCGACGACGAGATAGCAGGGCTCGCCGCAAGCGTTCGTGACCTCGAAAACAGAGGTGCCAGACTCAAGGATCAAGCAATTCTCTGCCGAACAAACGCACGCTTGAATGACATTGCGGCTGGATTGGAGATCCGCGGAATTGCGGTTCTTCATCTGGGTAGCTTGTTCGAACGCGACGAAATCCGCGATCTGCTTTCCATATTAGCGTTGGCGGTCGATTCTTATGGCGACGGACTTGCACGCGTGGGTGCAATGGCGCGCTACGGCATTCCTCTTCAAGACGTTTACGCGATCACTCGACACTTTCGTACCATCGAAGGACCGGCAGTCGCAAAACTAAAGGATGCAGCACAGATTGCTGGCCTTTCGCCCGCTGGAAAACAGGGTGTCGAGACGCTCGCTCGCGAGCTGGACGGGATCGCGCCGAGCGCGACGCCTTGGGATTTCCTCTCGACCTATTTGCTCGATCGATCAGACGTCCTGGCGAAGGCTGGCCAGGGGGATAATGTTCGAGACCGCATGCGCGGAGTTGCAATATGGCAATTTATGAATTTTGCACGCGATCAGAGCCTGTTTGGAAAAGGAGCGCCAATAACGCGCCTTCTTGACCGGATTAGAAATCTTGTCTTGCTGGCGGAAGAGCGCGACTTACGTCAGATTCCACCTGGCGCGCTGCATATGAACGCAGTTCGACTAATGACTGTCCACGGCAGCAAGGGTCTAGAGTTTGATGCGGTGCATCTACCGGGGTTGATTGTCGGCAGCTTCCCATCGTCTGCCCGAGGCCAGCGCTGTCCGCCTCCGACAGGTTTAATGGAGGGTGTCGGAAATCTCACCGGCACGGAAGCTGCCAAGGAAGCACATGGGCAAGAAGAAGAGTGCCTCTTCTTTGTCGCACTATCGCGCGCAAAGAAATATCTGCGTCTCTACAGCACCCGGAAGCAACCGAACGGCAATAAGCGAAACCCATCAGAGTTTCTAAGTTGGCTGAATTCATCGCCTCTGCAATCTGTCGCGACACCGTCCGTGATGCCGTTGCCCGCCGACGCCCCGAGAGTTGAACCGATCCAGATAGCTTGGCCTGCATCTTGGATGATCACACAATCAAGGCTTACGAGCTACGAAAAATGCCCGAGACGATTTTTCTACACGCACGTTCTTGAGCTTGGCGGCGCACGAAAGACGACGGCATTTAGCCGAACCCACGATTGCATCTACGAATTCATTGACTGGCTCGCGCAGGAGCGGCTTAAGCCCAATTTTGATGCGCAGGCCGCCGCTGCCGAATTTGAACGGGTGTGGTTATCGCGGGGACCGGTCGACCATGCCTTCGCCGCAGACTATCGCCACCTTGCCGGAAAAATCGTCGACACGCTCGTGCGTCATGGAGAGAACAGGCAGTTTCGCGCGAGCGAAGAGCTACCCATTACCCTTTCAACCGGACGCGTTGTGGTGATCCCCGACGACATCTACGTGCGTGCCGACGGCACGGTTACGGTCCGACACGTTAGAACGGGCTACAAGCGCAGCGACGAGTACGACAGGCTCGAATACACGCTCTACATTCTGGCCGCGCAAGCGAAGTACGGACGGGCAGCGTCGGTCGAAGCCCTTCATCTGAGCGACGAAAGCGCCGAGAGGGTCCAGGTCACGCAGGCCAAGATAGACACGCGCAAGGCGAAAAGTACGACGATGCTTGGCGCAATAGCAGCGGGTCAGTTCCCACCGGACCCCGACCCTGTTTCCTGCCCGCGCTGCCCCCACTTCTTCATATGCGCGGCGACGGCGCCGGGCCCCCTCAAACGGCAATAACGGCGCTTTCCGGAATCTTCCCGCTCCAGCGATCAAGGAGAGGACGGCCCCAAGCACCTCGCTCGGGCTCCCGATCGCGGAGAAAACCCAATGAAGCTTCTCGATATCTTTTACCAAGGCGAAGGAATCGCCGGAATCGGCCACATCGAGGTGGCGCCGGACCACACGGTCGCAGTCGTTAAGAAGGCCATCGCGGATAAGCACGGCATCGCTGCCGAACTGGTGATCTTTCTCGAGGACGGCGATGAGCCCCTCGACGAGCAGATCGTCGTGGTCGACATTTTCGCCGGCGGTGCCGGCAAGGTGCATGTCCATGGTTGCCGCCACGTCGAGGTCTCCGTCGCATTTGCGGGACAGACGGCCCACCATAAGTTTGCGCCAGCGAAGACCGTTGGCGCGATTAGGAACTGGGCCGCGATCCGCAAGTTCGAGATGACGGAGGCTGAAGCCAGCGAACATCACCTGCAGATCGCGGGCACGAAGGACCGGCCGGCCCCGGGTACGCATGTCGGCGCGCTGGCGAAGCACCCGTCATGCAAGGTTGCGTTCGATCTCGTCCCCGACGAGCGCATCAACGGCGCTCCCGAGGAGGCGGCCTAATGTCGCCGGACGAAAACGCGCTGCGCGCAGACCTGTCGAAGCCCTCGTTCCGTGTCGGTGAAGTCGACGCCCGGTGGTGCCTTTTAGGCTTGGCGTGGCCGCACGCCTTCATCGCGGTCAAGGCGAAGGACGGACGGATGTTCGTCCTTCGCTTCAACTGCGCCGGCTACCCCACGAGCCCTCCTACGGCGGGCCTGTGGGACTTCGAGTGCTCCGCAGCACTCGCGCACGACCGCTGGCCGCAGAGCAAAGGAGGCCGCTTGGGCGCTGTCTTCCGCCGCGATTGGAAAGGCGGCTCGGCGCTCTATCTGCCCTGCGATCGAGAATCCATTGCCGGCCACGACAATTGGCGCAGGGAAATGCCTTCGAAGATTTGGAAGCCGTCAGTCGGCATCGTTCAGTACCTGGAGCTCGTCCATGACCTTCTCAATTCGTCGGATTACGCGACGCCTGCTGTCGCCGCAGCATGAACTCTCCTCTTCTCTTGCGTTGTGGCGCCGTCTCGTTGTGCGCCTTCGCGAGCGCGGCCACGGGCACCATGAGAGCGGCGCGTTCCTTCTCGGCACGCAAGCCGAAGACGGGCGGCGTCACATCGTCGACTTCATTCTTTACGACGATTTGGATCCGCATGCGCTGGACACGGGCATAGTGCGCCTCGACGGACGATATTTCGGCGCCCTCTGGGATATCTGCCGCGAACGCCATCTGACCGTCGTCGCCGACGTCCACACGCACCCGGCGGGGCCGGGGCAAAGCAATTCAGATCGCGCGCATCCGATCATATCGCGCGCGGGCCATATCGCACTCATCGTTCCCAATTTCGCGACGGCGCCCGTGCGAAGACGCGAGGTCGGGATTTATCGGTATCTCGGCGGGCACAAATGGCAGGCGATACCTGCTGGCCAGCGCAAAAAGTTCTTTCATGTCGGTCTTTAGCCAGGAGCGAACAATGACCTATCAGCCTGCGGACTCGTTGCACCGCCTCGTAAAACAGCTTCTCGATACCGGCGCGGCGTCCAGCATCGCCGAGGCCGAAGAAATCTTTGCGGGCTACAGAATTTGCTTCGTCATCGACGCGGACGCGGCCCGCAACCAGTACGATCAAGCCGCGCTCCTCACGGGCGTCGCACTCGCAAGCCGCGTTTTTCTGAGCGGCGTTGATGTCGTGGGCAATCTCGATGTTTCACTCTTGGCGCCTCTCATGCTTGGCGCAACGCTCGCCGACGCCGTTCATCGCCTCGGAGGAAGACGGCAAGCGATCATCGCCCCAGGAACTCCCTGCGCGATCATCGGGGGATCGTCGCGCGAGCGCGCAACTGGATTCGAAATGCGCCTGGTCTACTCGGGCTGGCGCGCGGGCGTTATCCCGGCGCACGCCGAATTCGACGCGAGCGAAGGCTTCGTTCTCGCAGTCGCGCCCATGCTTGCCGCCGCACTCGCGGTTAGCGAGGCCTTCTTCCACATACAAGGCCAAACAAAGGTCGCAGGACGGCGCGCGGTCGGCATGTCCCTTTGGGACCTTGGCCGAAACGATTGGCGGTCTAGGGACGCGGGCGCGCCTCGCCTTCAATACCTCCCGTCGAAGCTTTGGCTCATAGGCCTCGGTCACCTCGGCCAGGCGTATCTTTGGGCGCTTGGTCTACTTCCCTACGCCTCGCCGAGGGAAGTATCGCTCGTGCTGCAAGACACGGACGTCGTAACGCCATCGACCCCAAGCACGTCCATCATTTCCTATGCGAGAATGATCGGGCGCAAGAAAACGCGCGTCTGTGCAGAATGGGCCGAAGAGCGAGGGTTTTCGACCGTCATCACCGAAAGGTCGTTCGACGATCTTTGCAAGCGTTCGGAAGACGAACCGGCCGTCGCTCTCTGTGGCCTCGACAATGCTCTCGGCAGGCGCGCCCTCGAAGGCGCGGGCTTCGATCTTGTCGTAGAAGCCGGTCTCGGGCGTGGATACCGTGACTTTCGCACAATGCGCCTTCACACGCTGCCTGCATCGCGGCCGGCGTCGAAGATATGGACAGCGTCGCAGGACGGTGAGGATCTCACCGATCAGGCGGCCTATCAGCGAATGCTGACGAGCGGGGATCTGGATCGCTGCGGTATCTCTTTGCTTGCCGGAAAGGCCGTGGGCGCACCCTTCGTTGGCGCGGTCGCTTCGTGCCTGGTGATCGCCGAGCTGCTTCGCCTCCTTCACGGCGGCGTCGTGCACGAGTTGATTGACCTCGATCTTCAGTCTTCGGAGCATCGGCAGGCAATCGTGTCGCCGCGCGATTTCGTGGCCTTCAACCCTGGCTACGTCGACGCGGTGCTCGGCGATATCTAAGAATTGGCCCTGAAATAAATTCTGCACGCTGTTCTAAGACCGAATCGTTGGACGACTCAGTTCGGGACGAGTATCGGTGAACCGAATGTTGTATTCTGTTCACGAAGCGCCCCTAGACGAGGCTTCGATGGACTTATCCTTTTTGAAAGCTGACTTGCCGAACACGCCAGAAGAGGTGATTTCGGTATGGCTGCTGACCCATTTCAAGCGATTCGGGTGGTCCCCGCAGGTCGATAACGACTGGCGCTACATTCTCGGGCTCGGCAATGGACTTCAGTTTCTGCAAGGGCTCAATTGGAACAAGGCAACGATAGCGCTCACTCCGAATATGCTATGCGAACGATGGCGTCAAATCGCAATTGTGGTAGCGCTAAACGGCTTGGACGGTTCTCCATCGATCATGAGGCGCAGATAGATTCGGTGATTGGGAAGGCGGACGAGGTCTCCCGTGCCAAACACCGGCTGAAATTCACGCGCGAGATATTCGGCGTCTTCGGCACCGACTCGAAAGGTGATCAGAGAACCGGTATTGCCAAGCACGGCGTGCCGTACATCGGGCGCGAGCTGGTGGAAGTATTGATGCACAAGCACGAGCCCGATCGCATATTTGCGCAATTCCGCGGTCATGTTCGCGATACTCAAGGTGGTGAACGTCTGGAATTCATCGATGTAAACATGGAAAGGACGCCGGCTGGATTCCGGCGCATCCGCACGACTGAATGCAGCGAGGGATATGGCCGTCACCAATAGGCCTCCGAGAAGCGAAGAACTGTCGGCGCCGATGCGCCCCTTGGCGAGGTTCACGACAAGGATTTTGCCTTCATCCATGATCCGGCGAATTCGTATCGGCTGCGCCGGCGTCACCAGAAATCTATACAATCGTGGATCGGCCAGAAAGGCTCCGACCTTGTTCTGAATCGGAGCCACGGCTTCGGCCTCGTATCGATAGGTGTATTTGGGATATTCCTTGCGCCAGAATGAACGAACTTGCTCATTTGCAATGTTGGCAATGACGGCACTGCGATAGGTCTTGTCGGTGTAAAGCCGAAGAATGTCGGCCAAGGTCGCCTCGGGGAAGTCGAGCAATGCGAGCAGTGTATTACGCAGAATATGCTCCATGCGCTGGCCCCACGCCTGCGGCCACATTTTCTCGAACAGTTCCATGACCCCCGACGCAACCAGGCTGCGCCGTTCCGGCGATACGTGCGTGAGCGGGTTGTAGCCGTAACGCTGGCTTGGGTTCGTAAGATCGACGTAGGTGAGGTCCTGTTGGCGCCAGGCCGGTATGCGCGCAACGACACGTTCGGCCAGATCGCCGTGAGGATCGATAAGGGCGCAGCCTCGGCCAGACTCGATGTCCTGCGAGATCAACGTCTCCATCAACGTCGATTTCCCCGTCCCCGTTTTTCCCAAAATATGGATGTGGGAAAGGCGATCGGCTTGCTTGATGCCGAAACGTGTATTTGCATTGCGAAAATTCGTGGTGGCAAAATAGGAGATGCGGGGATCGTGCTCCATCTTGGCAAGTGTACGCACGCGATGAGGGCCGTCACGTGGGGCGAAAGCGCGACGTTCGACACATCAGCCGCGGCAGCTGGAGCCCGTTCGATAATGGTTCGATCTGTTCTCTCATCTCGATCGAGTAATCCAAGAGCGAATAAAGAAAGGGCCGGCACATTGTGCCGGCCCAAGAGGGATTACGTACTCGCACTCACGGGCAAAGTTTGGCCACGAGCTGCGGCGTCAGTCGGTGGAGACCGTAGCGGCTCCGGCAACCATCGTGTTGCGGCGAGAAGAGCCTCCGCCTTGTTCGCCATTTCGCCTTTCTTGAGATTGGCGAGGCGGCGGGCGTCGGTAGAGGACCTTCCTTCGGACACGGCCTGCAGGATTTGCTCCTTGGTGATGCGGCCGAGAAACCCCGCTTGCGTCGGACGCCACCATTCCACCATGTCGAGCCGCAAAGCCGTGGCGAGAACGGTTGCCTCGGCCCGGCGGTCCGAATCCGCGTGACGTCTATAGACAGCGTCGATCGTGACGGCCGTACAATAGGCGAGTAGGTTCATCCGATCGTCGTTCCCCAGCTGCGCGATCCATGACCATAGTCCCTCACGATCGGGCAGGCGTGAACGCCACTGAGCGTTCCGCGCGAGGAGCGCGGCCGCAGCTTTGCTTTCCCCAACGGTCTGCGAAAGGCGAGTGAGTTCCGCCGTCCGCGGGACAATCGACACGCAGCCTTCCGTATATTCCTGAAAGAATATGCGGCTGGTCAGCGTGTGGAGAAGCGCCACGAATGCCTTTTCCGGCTGCGCTGCCAATGCTTCCTGCAACGCGACGGTGCGATGTGCGGAGAGATCGACCAGAAGCGCGTCCGAGTAGCCGGAAGGTGACTTTTCGGTCACCAATGAATCGTCTGCTTCCGGATCGCCGGCTTCAACGACATTTTGCCGATCCTCTGGCCTGATCAGGCCGCGTACGATCTGCGGCTTACCCTCGTAGTCGAGGCTGATCACCACCCCTGCGCGATTCTTTTCCGCCTCCGGCCACGCTTCTTGCTTTGCATGCAGTGTGTCGAGTTCGGCCGAGACCCGATCCAACTCTTCCGACGCACTGCCATTGTCCTCGTCCTCGATAATGGCGACGAGTTCGTCGTAGCGTTCGGAAAGGGCGACAGAGCGTGCTTCGTCATCGCCCGAAAGTGGCACGTCGACGGCGCGAACGCGTCCGTATTGGGCGAGGTCGGCGTAATCGCTCTCGAGTCTGACATCGACCCAAGCCCAACCTTCGGCTTTGACGGCCGATGCCTCACTCTCCAACTTTGCGGTGACGAGGCGATCGAGGAGCTGGCTATCGTTGAAATACCCCTCATCCTCGCCATCGAACAGGTCCCGGACCACCACGCCACCGGCTTCTTCATAGGTTTTTGCGCCGATATATCGCGCGCGACGGTCAGCGCCTTCCACAAGGGACTTGGTCAAGAGACGTCGGATCATTGTAGCCGAAGGATCACTGTCCAAGACCTGGGACCAGACTTCTTCCTGCGCGCCATGATCGTCCGATATCGTGAAAGCCATGAGCTGTTCCAGTGTCATGGCCCCTTCGCGATATTGCGCCATCAGCTTAGGCGATACCGCCCCGAGCTTGAGCCGCTGGCGGACGACAGAAGGCGAAAGGCCGAACCGGGCTGCGATATCTTCCCCGGAGAGCCCCTCTTTCTGCAACCGCGCAAAGGCGTCGAACTGGTCGGCCGGATGGACGGGTGCCCGGATAAGATTCTCCGCGAGCGACACCTCGATCAGGTCTGCTGCCTTGGCGCTACCCAGAAGCAGACACGGAACAGGGTGATGGCGGCCCAGCTTCTTGCGCTTCGCAAGAAGCTTGAGGGCTGCAAGTCTGCGCGATCCGGCGATCACCTCGTAATCGCCTGCTCCGGCTTGCATGCCATTTCCGATCGGGCGCACCACGAGGTTTTCGAGAAGACCTTGGGATTCGATGCTGGCTGCCATTTGTTCGATCTCTACAAGCGGATCGGTCTTGCGGACATTGGACTTCGAGCGTTTCAACTGACAAAGCGGAATCGATATGAGCGCGTTGCTCATTGTGCTTCTCCTGTGGGGTTGGTTGATGCGTCGGGACGGATCGCCGGCGAAGCCGGGTCGGATCCGCGGTGACGCGGCTATGGACCTGGAAAGAACGGGGTCCACGGCCATGCTCTCGTGCATGCCGTGTCCGCGATAGACCGGGAAATGTGTCGAACAGTGAGCATCGCTATGGTCGGCGCAGGTGAGTCCGGCGCCGCATGTTGCGTCCGGCGCTAACCGCAGGTCACGAACTCGAGACGCTGCGATTGTGGAACATTACCCCGTCTACACGTCGTCCAGGCTGCGGACCTAGAATGCCCAAGTGTGCATTTATCAATAAGTTCAATCGTGCAGATCTGGCTGCAGGTCTCACCCGCCCACTCAATCGACTTGCATCCCGGTTCTCATTAATCGCCCCTGAATTCATGAAAGGTATGACCAACGCCAAGATTAAAGCGCTGTGCGAGCAGATACTGGTTCCGGAATTAGAAACCGCCCTTCGTCGGTATACGGCATCGCCTCAGCTGATTAAGGATTTTGTGGACGTCATCGACAGACACTTTACGGGTTTGGCCGCCGCAATCGACGATGAAATGTTTCGGGTCCACGACAAGCTCGACAGCATTATCGCACTATTGGAAAACGATGAACGTTGATGCGCCTGAGATCGGTGTCACAAGTCGGAAGCTGAGGGCTCGGAGCAGCACGGCCGATGAACGGCTGAAGGAGTTTATTGCGATCTGGGAACGGAAGTTCGGTGAGACGCTGACACCGGAGGAGGCCGCACCAATCGCATCTCGCCTTGTGAATTTTTATCGAGAGCTTATTCGCGGCGCCAATGCAAACTAGCGCTGGGCAGCCCATTGAATTGGCTGCGGTCCAAATTTTGATTGAAGGGCCCGAAGGTTTGCGGCGATCGTGTCGCGTTTGGGCTCATCATCCATTGCATCCATTATGGCGAACGCTATGTTCTTGGAAGTGAGTCCCTTCGAAAAGGTTCGAACGTCCTCTACAGTGGCCAGCCGGCTTGGGGAGTGCGCCGTCTCGATCGCGATGGCGAACGGTTTCGTAGCTTGAATGCTGAGTTGTTTGTTCTCCAAACTAAGGTTCGAACCGACGGTTTCGAGAATAAGGCGTTTGTCCTGGTCGCTGCCCATTCGAAACCAATCGGGGCCGTATTTCCTGAACGAAATCATGCTCGACAAAAGTTCGAACCGATTATCGATCCTTTCGGCCTTCGCAAGTGTTTCGGCGAGTCTCATGCTCTCAAGCTGCAACGTCTGGCGACGGGCTGTGAAGTCCTCATCGCTGAGGAGATTTCGGATCCGCAGGCCGGTCAGCTCGGCAAGCTGTGCACTGACTTGTTCCGCAGTGAGGGCCAATGACTGCTTTCGGGCTTCACCGTGAATGACAACGGTAGTCTGGGTAGCCCGTGCTTCCTCAAGAATCCAACGCTCGAGTTCTGGGTCGACTTCCAACGAGGCTAGAAACTGTTCAATTTGCAGCTCGAGCCCCCGGGATTCCAGGGATGGCTGGGGACAGCGCGGCCCGAGTTGGCGCTTGGTACAGTGGTAATAGACATAGTGCGTGCCGTAGCGATTGAACTTATGTTCGGCAGTGATGCCCAAGCCGCATTGGCCGCAACGAATCATGCCGGTGAAGGCGAATTGATACGATTTTGGTCTTGGGCGAACGGGTCGTGCGAGGAGAGCACGGACGCTCTTAAACTCGCCAAGTGATATCATGGGTTCGTGCTTGCCGGGGTAGGATTGCCCGCCCCACACGATGATGCCCGCATAGAACGGGTTGCTCAGCATTTTGTAGACCGAGGACATTGCAAGAGGAACGCCGCCGATCTTGCGGCGTTTGGGGGTTAAGAAGCCCCATTCATCGCGGGCGATGACGGCTATTTCGCATGGCGTATGCGCTCCACTGAGCAACAGATCGAACATCTTTCGAACAAGCGGGAAGTGGACCGGATCTTTGACGGTCGTTTTCGTCGCTACATCGTTCAAGTAGCCTAAGGGCGCCATATTGGGGCGCCAGCCTTTCTCGATCTTCGTGCGGTTGCCGCGCTTGACGTTTTCCGAAAGGGCGTCGGAATAATATTTCGATTGGCCGAACATGATTTGCAGCATGAACTTACCTTGCGAATTGTTCTCGAACGTATAGGTCGCGAATTTGAGATCCTGCAGGCCTCCGCAATCGAGCATGTAGATGAGGCGGCCGCCGTCGATCGAATTGCGCGCGAGGCGATCCGGCGCCCATGCTACAATGCCATCCACACGGTTGCTTTTCATTGAACTGAGCATTTCACCGAATACCGGGCGTCCCGGCGCCTTGGCGCTCTTGGATTCTTCGAACACGCGGACAATTTCGATGTCCGGCCGATTGAAGAAGATCTTCTCCAGTTCCCGGCGCTGTGACTCGATCGACATCATTTGTCGATCTTCGGCTTCCGACGACCTACGACAATATGCGAAATATCTCATGATGTGACGGGGAGTGCGCCAAGGTTCAGTCCCTTCTCACCCGGCTCGATCATCGAAAAGCGGCCGTCTCGTGGGCGTCCGGTCAGGGTATTTTTCATATACCCGGAAGAATACCATATCCGGCGAGATCGTGTTGCGAGGCGAGGCGCCACCGGCGAAATGCGAGCGGCCGGTCTGGCACCTGCAAGAAACCAAACCAACTCCACGTTACTTCGTCGATCTGCTTGGGGGAAACGGCCCGAGTAAGAATGTGAACGCGATTGGATCGGGGACGCAGCATCGAGGCATTCTACGAGCGTAACAGCCGGCATTGTAGGGGGTGCGATGACCGCGTTTTGCAGCATTGACCCGTCTCGCGGGTGAGGCGATCAAGACCGATAGTTGGCCCATGTCGACTCCTGCTGCTCAATCTGCCGCTTCGCTTGTGGTTTCTGCGGTTGAGGGCGACACGCTTGTCGAGACGATCTACCGGCCTGACAGCCGAGAGACTGCACTGGCGATCGCTACCAATGGCGAGGTGCGAACCGCGGGGGAGTGGCAAAACGGTCATGGGCGGCACGTGCCCATGCGCCCGACGAACAATCTGCTTCGGCATCATGCGTTGTTGCTGCCGTCCGAGCCCGCGGAATATGGCGACGCGGAGCGCATTGTCGAAGAGATCGAGACGTACATACGCCGATATGTGCGCCTCGGCGAAGAGGCGCTGGGCGTTTGCACGGCCTATGTTCTGCTTTCCTGGGTCTATGACGCGTTCAACGAGCTTCCGTATCTGAGATTCCGCGGCGACTACGGCACCGGGAAATCGCGCGCGCTGCTTGTCATTGGCTCCATTTGCTACAAGGCATTCTTCGCGAGCGGCGCCTCGACCGTCTCGCCGATCTTCCACACGTTGGATACGTTCAAGGGGACCTTGGTCTTCGATGAAGCCGATTTCCGGTTCACCGACGAGAAGTCCGAGCTTGTGAAGATCCTGAACAACGGCAATACCAAGGGTTTTCCGGTCCTGAGGACGCAGGTAACGCCCAAGCACGAATTCGATCCCCGCGCATTTGCAATTTATGGCCCCAAGATCGTCGGTATGCGGCGTTCCTACGAGGACAAAGCGCTCGAAAGCCGCTTTCTGACGATCGAAATGGAGTCGGGCTCCGTCGCCGGCGTGCCAATCAACCTGCCGGACGTACAGAAAGAAGAAGCCCTGGCGCTGCGCAACAAGCTTCTCATGTATCGGTTTCGGACGCGGACAACAGTGACCCTGGACACTGTAGAGGCGGACTCTTCATTCGAGCCACGCATGAACCAGATACTTATGCCGCTCCTTGCAGTGGCGGCCGACGAAAGACTCCGGCATGCGGTCAGATCGGCTGCGCAGCGCATTCAGAAGGGAATCGTCTCCGATCGCAGCGACAGCACCGAAGCGAATCTGATTGCGATCGTCGCGAAGCTCTCGCCGGTCTCGGAGGGTCACTTGTCAGTGGCTGAGATTACGACGGCATTTATCTCGGCCCACGCTGGTGACTACCAGCGGCCGATCGTCAACCGCTGGATTGCCTCATGGCTTCGTCGGCTCGGGATTGTGCTTTACAAGCGCAACGGCGTGTTCGTGCTGCTGCCCGGCCAGGACGAACGCATTGCAGTGCTTTGCCAGCGCTTCGGCGTTGCCGAACCTGAGGGTGACCACTCCACGCCAGAAGCGTTGCAAGACATAGGGAGATAGGGAGCAGCACGGGGTTTGTGGGCCACGATATTAGGTCGTTAAACGACAACCGAGTTCGGCGTGGGCTCTATGGCCTGGAAATCTCCCTATGTCCCTGGCTCTCGATCGACATGGCTCAATAATGACGCATTTCCCCGTCTGCGTGCAAAAAAGGACATGTGCGAGTATAGTGGTCGCCGACGACACACCTTAGCTGTCGTCGGAATCCCCCAAATTACCATGTCGAAGAAGGTTTCTTGCTACCTGCGCACGCACAGACGGCGTTGGGGGCTGACCCAAAAGGAGCTTGGCCGCCTGCTGCCGGGTGGGAGCCGGAGACGCGTTTCGCTTGTCGAGCGCGAGATTACCGCGCCAAAGGCGACCGAGTTGTTGGCCTACGCCTTTCTGTTCGGTGTGCCGCCGCGAGCGATATTCCCCCGCTTCACGGAACGCATGGTCGAAGGCGTGATCGAGCGTGCGGCCCAAATGAGCAAGGCGCTGGAGAATGACGGTTCTGCGCTCGCCGAACACAAACATGGGCTGCTCCGCCTATTGCCTGACCGACCGCTATTCGACATCGGAGATAAACCAACTGATCTATGATTCAAGAGCTACGCGCCGATCTCGTGCTCGCGATCCATCCGTTTTCCCGCGGCTTCGCGTTTGCGCTCCTCGAAGCGCCATTGTCCCCCATCGACTGGGGTGTTCGTGAAATCAAGGGTGCAAACCCTGAAGGTCAATACCTGGTACTGGCGCAGTCACTCATCGAACAAATGCAACCCGATGTGCTGGTGCTGGCGCGACTTGAATCCTCGGTTCTGCACCGCTCCCGGCGCCGCGAGCGCTTCCAACGGCTCGTGGCAAACTACTCGCGGGGCGAAGGAGTCCGGGTCGTGCACTACGCGCGCGCCCAGGTACTCGCATGCTTCGAAGGCGTTGGTGCAGTCACGCGGTATCAAATTGCCCAGGCGATTGCGGATCAGATTCATGCCTTCGCCCACCGGGTGCCGCCGCCGCGCAAAGTCTGGGAGGCGGACGACGCGCGCATGTTCCTGTTCGATGCCATCGCGCTGGCGCTCACTCATTATTGCGTGCCCGTAGCACCCGCACCGAATCATGCGTAACGCCGACAGATCTGTGGCCGCGGGCGGACGGTGCGTGATCGGCTGGCGGCCTATGAAAGACCGCTCCTTCGGAGAAGCGCTGGCTTCACCGCGCGCAGTCATCACATGCGTTCGAGCGCTCGAGCTGGCAGCCAAGCATATGTCACCGGTCGCGCGCTTCCCCGGCATTCGGGAGCGCCGGAATCCTCCGGCGCTCCCGCTGTGCTCGGGAGGCACCAATGACCACTGCAGTTCTTTCTGGAACCAAGTTCAACGTCTATCACGCGATCACGGAAAAAATTGTGGCCGCGATTGAGGCCGGAGCCGGGACATTTACGATGCCTTGGCACCGCAGCCGGACGGCGGCATTCATGCCGGTAAACGCCATGACGGAGGCGCCCTATCGTGGCGTCAACGTCATTGCGCTGTGGGCCGAGTCAATGGAAAAGGGCTTTGGTGCCGGGCACTGGGCCAGCTACCGCCAATGGAAAAGCCTCGGCGCGCAAGTTCGCGCCGGCGAAAAGGGCTCGCTGATTGTCTTTTTCAAGAAGGCGGAACCTTCGGACGAGAAGCAAGATGATGAAAACACGCCACCTCGGTTCATCGCTCGTGCATCGCACGTCTTCAACGTCGCTCAGGTCGATGGCTGGCAAGCCCCGTTGCCCGAATGGCGTAGTGACTTCGAGATCAATGAGGAGGTCGAAGCGTTCGTACAAGCCACCAATGCCGAGGTGCGCCACGGATTCGACAGAGCCCTTTACCGCCCTAAAGAGGATCGCATCGAAATGCCAGACCCGGAACGGTTCTTCGGCAGCGCCACACGAACGGGGACCGAGGCTTACTATTCTGTCCTGCTACACGAACTTACGCATTATGCCGAACCAAGTGTTATGCCGCGCCGATCTGGATTTGTGCGTAAAACGTGACCAGACCGGCGTCGCCACGCGGCATAAGACCGGCAGCCCAATCACGCCCCAATGCGGATACACCGACTGTCGTCCGGTCCAAACCGCAGGCGTCGTATGGCCACGGCTCTTCATCCGCGATATATATGGAATTGGGGCCGACGGCAGAGATACATGAAAAATATTCAGGTCATCGATGGAGCCGACAACGCGACCTTCAGCATATTTAGAGCAACCGACAGCGAATTTGAGTATATATTTCCAAATCCCGGTCAAGATATCGAACTGGTTGAGGACTTCTCTGCGCGCCTCCCCAAAACTTTTGTTGCGGAAATTCTGAACAGCCTTTGGCTTCGCCCCATTCACAAGAGCAAGGTGTCTGGGATCGACGGCACTCTATTTTATAACCATGCCGACAAACGTCATCATCTTCCGGCAAGCAAGCGCGAGATCGATCGTGATCTGTCTCAGATCAACCCGGCAGAGCGGGAGCTTTACGCAAGATTGCGGTCGGAGAGTGCCGCAACGGTGGCCTCCCCTTTGCCGATTACCACGGCGGAGTTACTGGTCGATGTGCCTGGTGGTTCACAGCTGCTGCAATGGTTCGGCGGGCGCGTACCTTCCTTCCATGACGCTGAGGTGCTCGCACTGGCGCTAGATCGTGAAAAGACATGTTGTAGCATTAGGGTTCATACCTTCGAGATGACACCGGAAGTGGACGCAAAAGGATTCTTTGTGTTGAGAAACCATGTGGTGGTGTCCTTTCGACTCCACGGGGTGGTCAATCTCGAACTGAACGACTTCAACGAACAGAACGCCATCTTCGGCCTGTCGCTTAGCCGCACAGCTGATCGTGGTTACCGACTTGAACTGGAGCCATGCCACGGTCTGTTCGGCTTCATTGAGGCGCAGACACTTACAATCGAGTTGGAGCCGGGAAAACCGCCATCCGGCGTCTACGTCGATCTTGCACAATAGCGGCTTCCCGCCCGAATCCGCCATCAGGCATACTCAGTTGCGTGCCGTGAAAATAGACGTGGATCGTTCAGCATAGTTCAGGGTGTTTGGCTTGTTCGCCCGTGGCGGACTTTGTCCGCTCCTCACTTCTTTCCACGAAGGAGTGATGACATGGAAAATCTCAAAGCACTGAAGTTTGAGTACGAAGATTATCTGCGCAGCCAACGCGGGCTGAGTAAAAAATCGATCTATGATTGCTGGCGGTTCGCCGACCGCTTTCTTGCATTCCGGTTCAAAGGCAGGCGTCCCGATCTGTCGAAGATCACGCCGGCCGATATAGCGCGATTCATGCAGCACCTAGTCTCGCGGGGGAAACCGTTTCGAGACAAGACGCCGCCGACGCACCTGCGAAACTTCTTCCGATTCCTCTTCAAGAGCGGGAAGACGAACGTCAATCTCACGCCGAGCGTTCCGCGCATCGCGCAGAAATATGCATCAACGCTGCCGAGGCACCTGTTGCCGGAGCAAGTAGAAACGCTGATCGCGGCCACCAAGGCGGATACTGCGGCTGGACGGCGCAATTACGCAATGGTGCTTCTTATGGCGCGACTTGGGCTACGGGCGGCGGAAGTCATCACTATCCAGGTCGACGACATCGACTGGCGGGCGAGCGAGCTTCTCGTTCGCGGCAAGGGACAGCTGCATGATCGGTTGCCGTTGCCGAAAGATGTCGGTGAAGCACTCGCTAATTACGTCCGCCGGGATCGTGTCACGACATCCCGCGCGCTGTTCGTTTGGCACCGCGCGCCGCACATGCCGTTCGCCAACTCTCAGGTCATCAGCGAAGTTCTGAAAAAAGCCTTCGAGAGAACCAAGTTGAATCCGCCGACGCGATATGTCGGCTCCCACATCCTCAGGCACAGCCTCGCGACCGACATGGTGCGTCGCGGCGCATCGCTTGCGGAGATCGGCGACGTTCTGCGTCACCGCTCGCGCGCATCGACGATGATCTACGCCAAGCTGGACGTAGAGGGATTGCGCTCGGTAGCACAAGACTGGCCGGTGGCTGGAGGCGTCAAATGAGCACCTTGATCAAAGAACTTGACCGCTACCTCACGATCCGCCGCAGCCTAGGATTTGATCTCGGCACGTCGGCGCGGGTGCTGCGGAGATTTGTCGCCTTCGCCGATAGCCGGAAGGCGCGGCACATCACGACGAACCTGTTCCTGGCATGGCAGGCCGAGTTTGGCCAAGCCAATCAGCAGACGTGGTCCGCACGGCTGGGAATGGTCCGTCAATTTGCGCTGTGGCTAAGCGGCATCGATTCCAGAAACGAAGTGCCGCCGAAAGGACTCATCCCTGGCCGGTACCGACGCGCGAGACCCTATATATACAGTGAGCGAGAGATCATGCGGATCGTGGAGGAGGCGGCTCGGCTCCCTTCCCCAAACGGAATCCGCGCTCTCACCTTCGCGGCGCTCTTCGGCCTCATCGCCGTCACCGGCCTCCGCGTCAGCGAAGCCATCGCCCTCGACAACGACGATGTCAATCTGGAAGACGGCGTTCTGACGGTCCGCCGGGGCAAATCCGGCAAAGCCCGGAGCGTTCCGCTATCTCAGAGCGCCACGGACAGGCTCGCAGCCTATGCCAACGAGCGCGACCGGCTTCTGAGCCGCACGCCAAAATCCTTCTTCGTATCCGATACCGGGAAGCGCCCCGACGATTGCAGCGCCCGATACAACTTTGCGACCATCTGTCAGCGCATCGGACTTAGGCCAGCGCAAAAGTTCAACAAGCATGGACGTGGTCCGCGTATCCATGATCTTCGTCACACCTTCGCCGCGCGGACGATGGTGAACTGGTACCGCACCGGCAAAGACCCGGAGCGGGAGATGATCAAGCTCACGACCTATCTTGGGCATTCCGAGCCGGCGCACACTTACTGGTACATCGAAGCCGTTCCAGAATTGCTTGAGCTTGCCTCGAAACGAGCGACACGCGCTCTGGCAGAGGGGCTCGGCCGATGAATACGTCCACGCTCCCGGCGTTGCTCCAGCGGTTCTTTACGGATCGCCTCACGGCACAGCTCCAGGCCAGTCCGAACACGATTGCGGGCTATCGCGACACTTTCCGATTGTTGCTCCGCTACGCAAGCCAGCGACGGAACAGACCACCGACCAAGCTGCGGATCGAAGATATCGATGCTGCGCTCATCGGCGACTTCCTCACCCATGTGGAGAAGGTCCGCCGCAACAGCGCCCGCAGTCGCAACACACGTCTTGCCGCAATCCGTTCGTTCTACCGTTACGTGGCGATGAACGAACCCGAGTATGCGCTTCATTGCCAGCGAATCCTCGCCATGCCGAGCAAGCGCTATGTGCGCCGGACGGTAGACTTCATCGACCGAACAGAAATGGAAGCATTGCTCTCGGCACCCGATCAATCGACTTGGATCGGGCGAAGGGATCGCGCGATTTTGCTATTGGCCCTACAGACGGGTTTGCGCGTATCCGAGTTGATCAACCTCAATTGCTGCGACGTGTTGTTGGGAACCGGCGCGCATGTTCGGTGCGAAGGCAAGGGGCGCAAGCAGCGCAGCACACCGCTGCGCCGGGACACGGCTAAAACAATCGAAGTTTGGCTCAACGAACGTGCCGGCTCCGAACACGATCCCGTCTTCCCGACGATCCGAGGAGATCGGCTCAGCCGCGATGCAGTGGAACATATTGTCCGCAAATACACGTTGGCAGCTTCAAAGTCGTGCGCCTCACTGCTCGGAAAACGCGTAAGCCCCCACGTCTTGCGTCACTCAACGGCGATGGAGCTCCTTCAAAACGGCGTGGATCGAACGGTGATTGCGCTGTGGCTCGGACACGAGTCCGTGGAGACAACGCAAGTTTACATGCATGCCGATATGCGGCTCAAAGAGAAAGCTCTGGCCCGCGTGGCGTTGACCAACGTGCGGCCGGGGCGGTATAGGCCCGACGATACGCTGCTCGCGTTCCTTGAAGCGCTCTGATTATGCCGAATGTCAGCGCCGGTCTGTGAGTGTCTTGCGCGCGAATCCAGATCGGCGCGGCATAACACTTGGTTCGGCATAATGGGTCTTATGCCGATATCGGCATAACGTTCATTGGAGTGGAGCCCCGCACCGGCTCGACCGGCAATTCGGGGAGCGCTTTGGCGACCGCGCCTACGCTTTCGAGGAACTTACCGCCGAACTGGGCGCAGCATTCCTGTGTGCGGCATTCGGAGTCGCCAATGAGCCACGGGATGACCATGCCGCGTATGTTTCGTCCTGGCTCGAAATTCTGGACCGGGACTACAGGGCGATCTTCACGGCGGCAAGCCAGGCGCAACGGGCGGTCGAATATCTTCGCTCCCTTGCGGGCGCGACACTCAACCCGCCGAATGTCCAGTGAGGTTCTCTCAGCCCCGGCCGATGTGCCGGGGCTTTCTTTTTTGGGCCGCCCATTCCTTTCGGCCGCCAGTAGAGCAACGCTGAACGATCATATCCGTACGCTCTCGATGTATCTCGACAGATTACAACGAGAGGCATACGATCAACGTTGCTCATCGGTGCGGCTTGTTGCAACCGGGGCGTCGACGCTCCCTTTCGAGGGAGTTGTTCGATGTTTCCAAAACAGGTCGTTTCGAAGAAGGAGTTGCGAACTCTTTGTGGCATCCCTTACAGCGGACAACACATCGCGCGGCTCGAGGCGGCAGGGCGTTTTCCCAAGCGGATAAAGCTCGGCCAGAATCGTGTTGCGTGGTTGTTGACCGAAATAGAGGCATGGCTCGACGAACGCATCGCCCAACGTGAAGGAGACGTACGAACGAAGGCTTCCTTTTAAGGGCCTTCAGGGGACCGGCTCGCTACCGGTCCCCTTTTTTCGGGACCGGCGCCATTCGAGCACGAATGTATTCTGACAAAACTAGGTGCGGGTGATGGGGAGAATTGGCTTTCCATCAAGCTTGCGATCCACAATCGGCTTCAAAAACTCCGTTTTCCAGGCGTCGAGCACTTTAGGAGGCATTTTGACAGGCGTGCGCCAGTCCCACGGCATGTACCAGATGTAACCGGCGCCTGTGGGAAGATCGGGATCGAATGCCACCGTTGTGTGCACGCACATATGCCTCGGTAAAGTCAGCAGGACGAATTTCTGATCGGCTATAGCAAGCAGTTCAGCGGCCGTACCGAGGTCAGGACTGGCATTGGCCCGCTGCTCGGCAAGGCCCGACACGGCGGCCCAAATCCCGTTCGCTATTTCCCGAGATGGCACCACCATGGTGACGCTCAAATTTCCACTTACAATTTCCTGAAACGAAAACCCTAATAGCTCAACGAGCGAAGGCGGCGCAGAGTCCAAATTTGCGCTAATCGGCTCAAGCCCGAGGAAAAAGAGCTGTTTTGAGGTGGAATAGCGCGCGCGCATGATCTGGATCGGATCGTCGCGCCGTTGATATTCCTCTTCGTGCTGCTCGATCGCCCTCAGCAAACCTGCCCTGAGGTCTCCGTGCGTGAGCGCCAAGAGAACGTTCGTGAAGTTCGCATTTAACGGAAGTGCGAATTTGAAAAATTTGCTTATCTGCGACTTGAGACTTTCTTTCTTCCAAAAGTTAGGCCGCTGTCGATGCAGCGCATCCGCCAGCGCCCTCTGATTGAGGTATCCGAGCCCCTGCGGCTTCGGCGTAAATACAAAGTCTTCTAATGGGCTGAGCGCGCCCGGACTTCCAGCCATACCTGTCCCCGCCACCAATCCGCCCATCATCTGCAATTTTTTCCAATGTGCAAGACGGCGGCACTTGCAGTCTTAAAGACTTCAAGACTGCAAATGGTGGCGACCGCAAACGTTCAAGTGTAGAATTGCTGTAGTAAGTAAATATGGAATTATAGAAGTATTGAAGAAGGGAAGATTCAAACAAAATTTGGCCTACAGCAAGTTATCTCGTTGCACTTTTAAATGAACAAATCTTATTGTGCTTGCGTGTGATCTTTGGGCATCATGAGCAACCTTGAATATCTGACGCTTCCCTACCAGGCCGCTGTTTTGTGCATCGCGGCGTCTGGCGCGTGCCTGATTTTCCAACAGCGCGCGCTGGCGGCGCGTTTGTTCTGCACCGGATGCGTTATCGCCGCGGCAACGGGCGCGGCAGCGAACGCTCCGAGGGGGCTCAGCGCATTGGCGCTTGGGCTTGGGACAGTTGGAGTGTGTGCTGCGATTTGGGGCGCTCGGCGCTGGCCGGCTTATCTCATCGTATTGGCCGTCGCTCTAGCGGTTCTGTTTCCGCTTCTTGAACCGATCGCGCGAGCGCTCTTGCCGTTCTGGTGGACGGTACCGCTTCTTGTGGTCATCGCGTTGGTCGCTGCATTGATCGTGACGATCTCGTCCCGGCGACTGCGAGCGCGCGTTTATCGGAACGATCCCAAAAACCCAATTAACCGGCTTCTGGGGAACCTACTCGATCATATGACGGGTTTTCGTCGCCGTCGGCGTCGTCGGGATCGACATATCGGCGAATTCGGAACCACCAAGCGGGGCAAGAGCGGGCAGGGGCCGCACACGATCTAATCGGGCAAGCGAGAATGAACTCCCCTTGTCCCTTTGATGGAGAGCCACATGGAACAGCAACACGACGAATCCAAATGGGCACTGAAGGACATTCGCGATTCCTTGCTCGACGGCAGGGACGCCCGCGATGTCGGCGGCGAAGACGCGCGCGCGAACCGGCCTTCGCCGGACGGAACCTACCTGCCACGATTCATGCGCGACGTCGTGACGAGAGGCGAGGCCATGGGCCACGTGACCCAGGAATGGGCGCGCGACCAATTCGGGGAACTGGCGTCGGCACTGCGCGACAATCCGTTCGCGGTCGATGCCGCTGCGGAAAAAGCACGCCATGTGCCGGTCACCGTCAAATCCGAAATCGACCGCCAACTCGCCCATGACACGACTCGCGTGCTCGATCTGAAGGCGCACTCGGAAGAGGCCGGCACAGTATATCGCCGTGACTTGCAGGCGGCGGATACAACGCACCCGCGACGCGGTTGGATCGACGTCACCGAACTTTGGCTCGTCATTTGGACGATCCTGTGCGTCGAAGGGGGTCTTTGTGCCCTCATGCTCTGGCGTGCGCTTGGGCCTACAAGGGCTGTGATTACGGGCTTGGTTCTGTCGGCCGCCTCGCTCGCTGGAGGTTATTTCGCGGCGAGGGCGCTTCTGCGCCCCGTGAACCATGCACAAATCACGCCCACCGGTCGGCGCCTGCAATGGGCATTGGCGGTGGCCGTCGGATTGGCGACTTTATTCTTCCTATATGTCGGCGCTTGCTATCGCGCCGCATGGATCGATGGCGCCGACGGAA
This sequence comes from uncultured Alphaproteobacteria bacterium, assembly GCA_963715545.1. Lineage (GTDB taxonomy): Bacteria > Pseudomonadota > Alphaproteobacteria > Micropepsales > Micropepsaceae > Rhizomicrobium. The sequence continues at coordinate 364,428 of OY970252.1, forward strand.
CCCCGGCCGATATTATCGCGAAGTTCTATTCGCCTCTGCATGTCCTGATCAATTTCGACGTGCTGGCGCTCGCAGCTCTGGGCATTGTCGGCTTTTTTGTTGGAGCGTTTGAATGCTGGAAATGTTTCAACGGCTATCGCGCGCTGTTGCGCGAATCCGGTCTCGCGAAGGCCCAAGCCGACAGCGCAGTCCGTGACGCGGCGGAAGAACTGAAAGCATCGGTGCACCGTGTCGGAACGACCGCTGCAGAAGTTCTCGACGACATAGAACTCAAGAGCGCCGCGTGGATGCGATCCGTCGCTGACCACTGCGACGCCGCCAACGGCGTCGCGTACGAGGTCCACTGTCGCGACGATCGGGTCTGTTCGTGTGTCGAAAGCATTTATGCCGAAAACGCCGAAGGCTATCAGGAGGTTCGCCATTTCGAACGTGGCGCGCCTTTCGCGTTTGCAATCGCCGGCACGGATATGGAGGTGCCGGATCTGTTTGTGAAGGCGCGCCAGTCCGCAATCGCGGGCGCGTCCGAGGTTGCGAAGACCGTCCGCCAGGCACGGGAACAGATCGCGGCGCACGTCCAGGCCGCAATCGTGCAAATCGACGAACTCGCGGGTCTACGACCTGTCGCGATCAATCGCGTGCTTTTGCCCAAGGGAGGCAACCCATGACGAAGAATTACAAGAAGCGATTGGGAATCTACGCCATGGCGGGTGCGGGGGCGCTTATCCTCGTCGGGCTGTCGGTCACCGCGGCGCTCTCGCCCTATGAACATGTCGACCAGCGGCACTGCGTAGTTGGTACGGTGCCGGCAAAAGTCCTTGCGGTTGGGCTCGATACAAGCGATCCACTGGTCGTGGTCGAGCCGCGAGAGGTTTCCTTCGCAGTCGATCAAGCGTTGAATTCGCTGAATAAGGGAGACAGGATCGTCGCTCTCGACGTCGGCGGCAAGCCGCTCGCGGAAATCGCCCCCATCGTCGATCAGTGCCATCCCGGCGACGATGACAACATCGCGCGAAATGCGTTCCGTCGCACGATTTTGGAGCCGATCGCGGCGCATCTACGCGACTTGCTGGGTCATCCCGCATCCACCGAAAGCCCGCTTGCCGAAAGCATGGTGAACCTGGCATCCGATCCCAGCATCCACCCGCAAGGCTCCAAGCTTGTCATTCTGTTTGTGACGGACGGCATCCAGAACTCCCCCCTGCAAAGCGCGTATCGCCGGGGCTCGAAATTCCCCAAACCGGCAGGCCAGCCGCTCAAGGGCGTCGTCATCAATCTCGTGTTGATCAAGAACGAACGCGACATTGCGCTTCAACCTCGCGCCATCGCGCGCCTGGCGACCTGGTTGCAGGACGCAGGCGCTGAGGTCAATGCGCCGGAACCAGGCTGGCTCTCGCTCGCGAGAAGCGAACACCATGGAGAAAAACGATGAGGTACCCGCAATTTGCCGGCGCGCCGGCCACGCCCAAAAGCTTGCGGAGGCAACGGGCGATCGTCGGCGCCATGGTGAGGGATGCTCTAATTGCCTACTCGGCGTTCGGGATCGGCATGGCGTTACTCGCGCGGGCCGCGTTCAAGGCGTTCGAGCAAGGTTCGATCATCACCGGCGCTCTGACCGCGATTGGCCTGATCGGCGTCTATGCGCTTGCCGGAGGTGCGCTATGCGTTGCGTTCGTCTCGCAGCTGCGCAATTGGCCGCCGCCCGGACCGAACTGTTCGATGGAGGGCGGACATTTCGTGCGGACCTGGCTGTGGGCCGCGCCGCGCATTCTGGTTCAACTCGGTCTTCGGGATCATGTGGGCATTACTCGATAAGGCGGCGGCCGGATCGGTCTGCACCGCCGCGCCAGTCGCCGCTTTTTGGGTGTTCCCGATGGCGGTTGCGTGGGCAAAGCGCTGGGGGATACGGATGGGGATACAGAGGGCGATACCGTATCCCCCGTCATGTTGGCCCATTCTTCCAAATTTGCGTGATGGTTCAAGCGCTTCGGATTGGCGCGCGCCGAGCGCTCCGCCCGACTTTATATATGCATCTGATTATAAAGCCCGGCCACGGCTGCGACGCCGTGCCGGGCTTAGAAGCCCACCCCCCTAACCCGAATACGAAGCCCTCTCGGATACCCGGAACCCGAGACAGGTCGACGACCGACATGCGCGTAAAAATCGAACATCACGAGAAACCCGCCGGACTCCTCCGTTCCGGCCGCCAGGTCGAGGTCGTCGCGGACGTCCACTTCTCGGAAGCCGAGCGGCTGATCATCCAGCATCGAGGACTTGAGGATTTTGTCGTGATGGAGCGCCGGCCGGACTCGCGGCTTGCGACAACGATTCCTCCCGACGAACTGGACGATTGGGAAGGCGCGTTCCATCTTCGGATCGGCGATCTGCTTAAGGAAGCGCCGGATCGGTTCACGCTCGATACGCCGAGCGATGCCAAGGCCTATCAGGCGCGGCTTGTCGATGCGTTAAAGACTTTGAAGACCTTCATTGCGGACAACGCGGCCCTTGGCGGCCCGACAGTCCTGGATCTATGACTATGCGCAGGTCGAGATCAGCCGGCCTCTGGTTCGTCCTCCTGTGGCTCGCGCTCTGGCTTATTGCCGCCGTGTTCGTATATCCGGTTGCCGCGGTCTGGGGGAGCTGTTGGCTAATCTACCGGCTCTATCGCTTCTACCACGGTCTTCCCAGCGTGCGGGCGAGACGCGATCATCGAAAGGCCCTGAGTTTGTACCGACAGGCGAGCGCGCTTGAGGCCGTGAGCGCTCTGCCGGGTCCCGAACAGTTCGCCCTGCAGGTGAACGCCCGGCTCACCAAAGGCGGGGCAGAGCCCGCCGCAGCCGTCGGCTTTACGATCACGGCGCGAACTCTCTACGACGATGAAGGATTCCTTCTTAAGCCGCCCGGACCGGCAAGCGATACCAGCGCTCTGGATGCTGCACGTTACCGCGACGCGGTGTCGACGTGGATTGCCAAGGTGTCCAATGCCGACGCGATCGATATCGCCCGCGAGACCGTTGCCCGATCCTTTGGGAACGTCTCCAAATTGCTGGCACCGTTAGTTCGGGATTTGCCGCACGAAGCGATGGGCGGAAGCGGAGTTTCCCACGCTGAACAGCAATTCGCCGTGCGGTTCATGGATGTGTTGACCGACATTCCGCAGGCGGTGGAGACTTTGATCCAGCCCTATTTTTCGCAGAAAGTGGTTTCGGCAGGCCTCTTCACAGCACTACGCGACCAGTTGGAACTCAATGCCCTCGACATGTCCGGCGCGTCGCACACGATGCCGGGGCACGCCCCGGCGAAATCGGTCGGCCCCACCCAGCACAAGGGCAGCAACGACGAGATCGTGCGCGGCTACCTCAGACAGACGCCGCTCGAGGCGCTGTTCTACGCCAACCTGCCGTTTCAAATTCCCGAGGCTGCAAGATACGAGCACCAATGGATAGTTGCCGGCTCAGGCCACGGGAAAACGCAGACGCTGCAGTTCCTGATCGGGTCCGACCTTCAAAGCGTAGCAGCGGGGCGCGCGTCCGTGATTGTCATCGACAGCCAGGGCGACATGATCAAGACCATCGCGGGCCTGAAGCTTTTCGCGGAAGGGCAACCCCTGCATGGAAAGCTGTGTCTGATCGATCCGACAGATATTGAGTACCCGGTCGCCCTCAATCTGTTCGACGCTGGCATCGAACGCATGGCGCAATACGGCGAACTCGAGCGTGAGCGGCTGATGAATGGCGTCTTGGAATTGTATGATTTTGTTCTCGGCTCGCTCCTATCGGCCGAACTGACACAGAAGCAAGGCGTCATCTTCCGCTACATCACGCGCCTCATGCTCCACATCCCGGGCGCTACGATCCATACCTTTCGCGAATTGATGGGACCGAAGGGTTACGACAAGTACCGGCCGCATATCGCCAAGCTCGAAGGAACGGCACGCGCGTTCTTCGAAACAGAATTCAATTCGAAGCAGTTCGAAGACACCAAGCGCCAGGTCGTCCGCCGGCTCTGGGGAATTCTCGAGAACCGGACTTTCGAGCGCATGTTTTCCCATCCTCGCAACAAGCTGAACCTGTTCGCCGAAATGAACAGCGGCAAAGTCATCCTGATCAATTGCGCGAAGGAACTGCTCAAGCAGAATGGGACCGAGATCTTCGGACGGTTTTTTATCGCACTGATCGCGCAGGCGGCGCAGGAACGGGCGACGCTTCCGAAGGACAAGCGAATGCCTACCTATGTCTACCTGGACGAAGCGGCCGACTACCTCGACCAGAATGTCTCGCTCATCCTGGAACAGGCGCGCAAATTCAACGTGGCGATGATTCTGGCCCAACAATATCTGGGTCAAAATTCGCCAAAATTGCTGGACAGCTTGAGCGCAAATACGAGCATAAAGTTCGCCGGCGGCGTTTCAGACAAGGATGCGCGTGCCTTTTCGCATATGCTCCGGTGCGCGCCGGAATTCATAGAAAGCCAACCAAAAGGCCACTTTGCGGCTTCGATCCGCAATTTTACGCCGTCGGCTGTATCTCTTCGGATTCCGTTCGGACGGCTCGAGAAAATGCCAAGGATGACGGCGGCCGAACTATCGCAAGTCCGTGCGGCGATGCGCGCGCAATATGCAGTCCCTTGGAAAGCAACGCAGGAAGCGAGTGAAGAATATCGGTCTGAACCCGGGGGAGCAGCCGCTGCCGAAGAGCCGTTCAATACGAACCCGACAAGCGAATGGTAAGAATCCTGAACCGTTGCCGACTTCAACGTACCGGCTCGTCACTGAACGAGGTGTCACATTCGGGAACATAGTGCACGTTTTAGTGGAGGAAAATTCGCGCTAACGCTTGGCGATGGCAAACAGTCAACGGCGAACCCGAACGAAGCGCGCAAGAACCGGTAAGCGCATCGAGCTGACGAGTCGCGACCTTGAAATCTTTCGGGTCTTGGCGCGTTACCGCTATCTGTCATCGGCTTATATTTATGCCTTCGTCGGGGGGGCTTCAGAAACACGATTCAAAGAGAGGCTGGGTGACCTTTTCCACGAGGGTTACCTCGATCGTCCCGAGCGCCAATGGGAATTGGCAAATTGCCGTCATCGCCCGGTGATTCACGAAATCGGTCCGGGCGCAACGCGGGCATTGGAAGAGCGGGAAATCGTCGAAGAACCGCGGACTTGGCTTCGCGATGCCGCACATCGGCAATTCCTGCACTCTTTGATGATCTGCGATGTCCTAGCTTCGATCGAGATCGGGACACGGCTCCGCCCGGACTTACGGTTCATCTCGTGGCCAGAGATATTGGCCAAAGCGCCGGCAGAAACGCGTGCGTCGGCCGCTCCGTTTCGGTTTCCGGTGACGGCGGCATCGACGGAAATCTTGCCCGACGCGCTATTCGGTCTCGAATATTCCTCGGACGGCACGAAAACATATCGCTTTTTTGCCGTTGAAGCCGACCGAGGCACGATGCCGATTGGCCGAACTAACGAAGATCAAACGTCATGCTTGGGTAAATTAACTGCCTATCGAAAGCTTCTGTTGGGGCAGGGACACAAAACGCACCTTGGGATTCCGAATCTGTTCGTGCTGATGGTCACGTCGGGCTCAAATCGATGGAACGAAATTCTGAACCGATTGGGACCTTCAACAAGCAGTAATTCAGCCTTTTTGTTTATGGAGATCGAAGCATCAGAGTTATCTTTTCCGGCGACCCAACTTTTGTTCGAGAGTTGGCAACGGATTGGAGCGCCTTCGTTAGTAATCGATAGATAGCCGGCTTGCCGCTTACATTGATCGGAACGCCTGTTGGCGGCGCCACCAAATTGCTGGGAGGGAATATTCGGGATGACACGTCAAGTTAACCGCATCGGAGAGCGAATTGGTTTAGGCAGCAGCGCGCAGAGCAGTCGATTGCCTGATTCCCAAGGCCGGAACAATGGCGAGCAAGCTGAGGCTGGCCATGAAGCACAGCACGATGAAAAAATTTCCGTGCGTGAAATTCAGCACGTAGCCGATGAGCATAGGCGACACGACGCCCGCCAATTGACCAGCCGTATTGACGATTCCAAACGCGCCGCCGACGGCGTGCTTGGGCACGATGAGGATCGGCAGCGCGAAGATCGCTGGACCCGAGATGGTTGAGAAGAGATACAACAAAACGAGATAGACCGTCGCCAACGTACCGCTAGAAGCCGCTGCCGTCAGATAGGTGAAGCCCGCGCTGGCCAGGAATCCCAATATGATCGGAATGCGCAACCGTCCTCTAAAATACTTGTCGCAGATATACCCCCCCAGGACCGATCCGACGACCCCCACAATATTGATCAGCGCCGCTGCGGTGCCCATTGTAGCGACACTGAATTCGCGCGCCTGGAGCAGATAGGTCGGAAGCCAGTTCAGCAGCCCCCAACTCACGAGATTCCCGATGAAAAAACTCGCGGCGCACCACAGCACCGACGGCGTCCTCAACGATTCCAAAAAGCTGGTTGTGATCGAGATCTTTTCAGCCGCCGGCGGGCCGAGTTCCGGTGCTTCCACGGTGGTCGCGTGCAGGCACTCGGTCGCCGAATTGCGCACGTAGACCCACATCACCAGCGCCAACAGAATGCCGGGAACGAAAAGGAGAAAATACACCCATCGCCAGCCCCAGGCGATGATGAGCGCTGCGACGAAGAGGGGCGCGACAGCCGCGCCAACTCCGGTCGCCGCCAACTGAAGTCCATATGCTCTGGCGATCTCGCCTGGCGGAAACCAAATTGACAGCGCCTTCGACCCCGCGGATGGAAACGGCCCCTCGCCCAAGCCGAACAGAAGCCGAAAGGCCAATAGAGCCATCAAGCCCGGCGCGGCGCCCGTCAGCGCCGTCATAATCGACCACCACGTGATAGCGCCCACCAATACGGCCCGCGGTCCGAAGTGGTCCGCAAGCAGCCCGCCCGGAATTTGCATCAGCGCGTATCCCACAAAGAACGCGCTTAGCACCTCGCCCATACCCAGAGGCGACAAATGAAAGTCCTTCGCGACGAATGGAATGGCACTCGCCATCACCATGCGATCCATATAGCAGAGCATATATGCGCAGCAGAGGATGCCGAGTATCGTAAAGCGATGCCTCGATCTCATACGCGTGCTTCCTGAATTGTTGCGCGGGCCAAACGGATGGCGATCCCTCGCATGTGCTCCGCGTATGTGGAGATCGACAGAAGCCGAACTTGCTCTGAGACTCCCCTCAGCCTTTCTGTAGCAAAGCCGTGATCGGCGGTGAGGTCAAGAGAAGGGCCGGAATGATGATGCCTGGCGGCCGTTCTTCGGAGTGTGATCGGACTACGTTGACCTCAAGTCCGCGATCAGCGATCAGGCGCGCATTGTCTTCTTCAAAGCTCGGTCGAAAGGTCGAGATGGCTGTGACTCAGGCCCCAAGCGCACTGACCTGATGCGGCGTAGTTTGGCTGGGCGTACTCGCAGCGCTCGGGCCGTGGCCATCTTTATCTTTACGACGTGACCAACGGCCAGCTTAAGAATGCCATCACGCAGGGCGAATGGATCGTGTTTAACCTTATGCGAGTTGATGAGGTCGGGCGCAAAAGTTTCTTTACGGCAGGTGGCTTGGGCAAAGGTGAGAATCCTTATCACGCCAAGCTTTACAGCGTCGGCTTGGACGGAACCGGTATGAAAGAGTTGACGCCCGAAAAGGCCAATCATCTCTTCGTGCGCAACACGCGCAGCTCACCCAACGCGCTGGCCGCGGGCTCCTCGCCCGCACAGATTTCGCCGATTGACAAATATATCGGCGACGTCTTCTCCACGAACGAATTGCCGCCGGTGATGAATTTGCGCACGCGCGATGGCGCCTTCATGGCCGAGGTGGCGCGTGCGTGATGATTTTCCTGTCGTATAGCGTCGAGCCAGAGGACCGACTCGTGGTTGCCACCGCCATGATTGATGGTTATTCGCGGGAAAGCACGTCGTCACGACCTATTACGCTTTTGGAATCGACCTGCAAGGCTGGAAGCTGTCCAAATACTCGCGACTCAACGCGGTTTCCGAGGCGACTCTTTCTGCCAGCGCGCAAAGCAGAAGGCCACTTCCTCGTGGCCCCATGACGGAAATGCCAAGGGGCTGTCCGTCATCCGCTCTTACTGGGATAGTGATTTGAGGGCGCCCCGTCAGGCTTGCAGGCACGAGCAAGGACAGCGCCCGCAATCTGAACGAATCGAGTTCGGCGGAGCTCGCATTCAACAGGGGGGCGGGTCCTGCCAACGTTGGCAAGATAGCAAGGCGATCGCCGAACAACGCGTCGAGCTCCGCCACCAGCTCTCGTCGGGTCGCACGGGCTGCCGCAGCAGACTCTATTGTGATCTGACTTGCCTGGGCAAATCGTTCCTTGATTCCAGGCCCGAATGCAGGATTGCTTTTTCTGATCCAGGGCCCAAGGTCTTCCCATGCCTCATAGCTCTGAATGCATCGAAACGCCTCTCGCGCTTCGGAATAGAAATCGTGGTGGAGTGAAGCGCGATCCGAGAAATCTGCGCAACCGAGAATCTTTCTTGCCGCGAGTTGCAATACCGGTCGGTACGAACCTTCGACCAGACCGAATGCGCTTTCCAGCAACGTGGCCGCCAAGCCAGTCTCGGCCTGAGGCTTGGCCAATGCACCAACAACGCGGACGAGAATCTGTGGGTTGGCGGCGAGTACGCCCAGGACGTCGAAGCTGCGGGCCAACGGCACAACCCCTTCACGTGAAATGGAGCCGTGTGTGGTTCTGATGCCCCAGACACCGCAACAACTTGCCGGCGCTCTGACCGAGCCGAAGCGGTGACGCCCATCTATTTTGCCGTGAAATGGCCGCGCAGTTCGTAAAGTCTGGAGGCTCGATTCGATACGGCGTAACAATCGACCGCATTCTTGCAGCCGACGGGAAATTTTCCGGGCTGGAGACATCCACCGGAAAGTTGAATTTCGGTTCCGTAGTGGTGGCAAGTGGCGTGTCCAGTCCAAGACTAGTTGCGGAACTTGGCGTGCCGCTGGCGATCAAACCGGCCAAGGGTTATTCGGTGACCTTCGATGCTTCTGGCGTTGGAGAGTCGCCAAGGATTCCGATCGTCGATGATGCGATGCACGCGGCTGTCACTCCTCTGGGCAACCGGTTGCGCGTGGCCGGCACGGCGGAATTTGCCGGTTTTGACTTATCAGTCCAGAAAAGTCGCGTTGATAATCTGATCGGCTTGCTGGGTTCGATCTATCCGGAAATTGCCTGCAAACTCAATTTCGAGAAGGCCTTTCTATGGACGGGATTACGACCCATGAGTTCCGATGGATTGCCCTTTATCGGTTCGACCAAGATTAAGGGCCTTTGGGTCAATTCGGGCCACGGACCTTCGGGTTGGACGATGGCAATGGGATCGGCTCGACTTCTAGCCGATCTCTTTGATGGCCACGCGCCGGAAATTGATCCACATCCATATCGGGTCACTCGATAGTGTCCTGATCGAGAAATTTATTGGATTATGCATGTCTGATTCGGAGGGCATGATCCATGGGGAAAGTCGCGGTTGCGATTGATCTGACGGAATCGGGGCGGCGCGAACTTGAGGAGTTTGCCGGCCGCCGGCGGACGGCACAGGGTTGCCTGCTAGTCGGCGCGGCGCTCATGCGCTGGAGCGAACCGCATTATGTTCGGACCTCCGAGCGCACCGCCGGCGCCAAGCCTTCCGCTGAAGTGAGCGAGCTCGACGAATCTTTACAACGCGCCGCGCCCTCCGGCTTCGGTACATATCGGTTAAGTTAAGCGACGCGATGCGCCAGTCGCAGACCCGAGAAGATTGAAGATGGCCGACCGGTGTGGTCTTCATCGAGAAAATGCACCGAACCATATGCCGATGCGTTAGGACGGCGGAATACGAAAGTGTTGTCGCCCGCATATTCCAGAATTGCCCGCGGATCTTGTAAGACCGCATCATCGATGCGCATTCCGGAAACCCGGGTCAAACGGCCGTCTTCGAGGCCGATCACTGTGTCGCCGGCGATCGTGCGGTAAGTTCCAACATACCGCTCGGCTCGATCTGGCGATTGCGCTACTGGCACTGCCACCGGCGGCGGTTCGACGCCCATCATTGGCGCAACAATGTCGGCGAAGAGTTCGTCCATGAGATCCTGAGCCGCACCTCCATTTGTCAGAAGCACAGCAATCGTATTGCTCGCCCGATGAATTCGCAGGAATGCCGATTGTCCCCATGTCGTGCCGTCGTGACCAAACATCTCATGTCCGTTCCAGCGGAAAATAAACCAGCCGAGACCCCAGTGAGAAATGCCTAGCGTCGGGAATGGCAGCTGCACCTGCGATTCCTGCATCGCGGTGATCGCGCGGCGGGACAAAATCTCCGTGTCGTCGGCGGCCGCGCAATCGGGCAGATGTCGCACTGCAAACTGAATGAGATCGGAGGCCGACATCGTCGTCGTTGCGCCTGCCGGGGCCCCGGACAGTGCATAATAGGCTTTGGCCACCGGCTCGGGCTCACCCGTTTTGGGATTGAGACTGTGGCCGATGGCGACGGACTTACCCACCAGATCGCTGGGCTCGGTCCAGGAATCCCTGAGATCCAGCGGACCGAAGATGCTCCGGCGCATCATGTCGTCCCAGCTGCGACCTGCAACGACCTCTACGACGCGGCCCGCGATCGAATAGCCGCTGTTCGAATAAGAAAAGCCTGCCCCCGGCACATGCACCTGAGGAAGAAGCGCGCAACGATCGACGTAACGCGCGTTTCTGTCGGAACCTGCGCCGGTGTCCGTGAAAAAATCGCCGGCGTATCCGCTCGTGTGGCAAAGCAGCTGGCGCAGCGTCACGATATTCGACGCTTCGAAGTCGGCGACACGAAAATCCGGCAGGTAGTTCCGAATAGGTCGGTCCAGTTCGACGTGGCCCATTTCGACGAGCTGCATGAGCAACGTCGCCGTGAATGATTTGGTGATGGAGCCGATTTGGAACATCGACCGGATCTGCACAGGCGCGCCGGTTGCCATATTGAGGAGTCCGGCGGTCGCGATTTCGATCTTCCCATCCTTCCAAGTCGCAAACGACGCGCCGGGCACGCGATGCCGAACAAGCGCGTCGCGAAGCTTCTTGTCGTATGCAGAAGAATCATCGAGCTTCGTCACGGTTTGCGCACCTCTATTCTTGGAAGCCAGCGAATGGATTGGCTACTTTGGAAAAAAAACGGCGTCGTCAGCCTCTGGTAGGGGATGCGTGCAAAATCCTGATCGATAGCTCCAGGCGTCGACACATAGTGGACCGCGCGCGCGATGTTCTTGAATCCGGCATTGAAGTGATTGGTCGATTTCACGACCAGAACTCTACGCTACAATCTTCTGCCGCGCAATTTAGATCGCTTTGGCGCGAACGGGTTTCTTGGGTTGCTTGAAGCGACGAATCCGTTTCGATACCTCTACATCATCGCGCAACGCGGCGCGTCGAACGGCCTCGAGATATTCCTCGTCCCCGCTGGTTACGACGGAAAGAATGTGTGCCTTGACACCCCGAGGCGAGACGAAAGCGTGAGGCATGGCCGCGTCGACGTAAAGGCAATCGCCGGTTTGCAGCACCCTCGGTTCGTAATGCTCGCTATGGAATTCGACCGGGCCTTCCAGAACGAACGCAAACCGCTCTCCGATGATATTCATCATGCGAACGTGGCCGGGCTTTTCGGGATCCTCGGCCGAGGTGCGATCCCCAACCTCGTAATAGATCGGAATCATCCTGCAATTCTTCAATTCCGTGCACAGATAGCGGTACCAATAGTGGTCGATGGGAAGCAATTTATCCGACCATGGATCAATCGTCCGCCGGCCATTGGCGGAATTTGATGAGGCCCCATCGCTTTCAGCTGTAAACAGCCGCTCAACATTGACATCCAACGCTTTCGCCAGACGCAGCAATTTGTCGAAATTCAGCGACATCTGGCCATTTTCCACCTTGGAGAGTGTCGATTGCGGAATTCCGGATGCCTTGGAGATTTGCGAGAGACTTAGGCCACGAACCCACCGCAAGTAGCGTAGATTGCGACCAAGGTCAGGATCATCTGCGGGGGTAGGTATGGCGAGGGGCTTCATGAGTGAATCACTTCACTCTGAGACGAGCACTGCATAACCCGCCGATTTCATGGGGCGACGGGCAACCGATTTTCGTCACGGAGAAATCTAACCATGGACGAACAAACTAACCGAGTTCGGTAAGTTTCGCAAATGTGATCGACACCCTTTGGGGCCAGTAGACCATGTGGCGCCTCGTGATGAAGTGGCAGGCCCGAGTGATACCTTAGAATCGGGGCTCGGGTTCCGTGCTGTGCGGCAGCACTAACCAAATCAGAGCGTCGAATTTTTGCCATACGCGATGGCTGAACAAATGAGTTGCCTTCGTGCCTTTCCACTAGGGCGTGCATTTTTTGACCAACTCGCACCGAAACGCGCAAACTCGATACCAAGTTTGAAATCCGAATCTGCATTGAACACGCCCAACCATGCTTCGTAGCTCCGTGGCCCCATCTCGCATTTGACCGATATCCTCTGAAGGGCTTTCCCGAACGGTTTAATGACTGGCGCGGTTGTCCCGTGGGTTGAATTGACTTTCACCTAAGAAATATACAATCATATATGAAATAGTTACTCAACTCAGAGTTGCGATTAACTTGGACTAGGGGAAGTAACAAATGGCGGGACATGCGTTGCGCGTGTTTGTGGCGGGTCTCATGCACGAGACCAGTTCGTTTTCGCCGATACCGACAACGCGGCGTTCGTTCGAACAGGGCATTTTCTACCGCCCCAAGAAGGGTCAGGTCACTTCTGAAGCTTATGATGTGCAGGCTTACGGAACATTCCTCAATCTGGCCCGGAAGCGGGGATACGACGCGATACCTTCGCTATACGCTCTTGCCGAGCCAAGCGGGCCCTGTATCAAAGCTGACTACGAGGCTCTACGCGATGAAATCCTGAATGATCTGGCCGCGGCGGGACTGATTGATATGGTCCTGTTGTTCATGCACGGTGCCCAAATGGCTGAGGGATACGACGATTGCGAAGGCGATATCCTGTCACGCGCCCGAGAGATTGTTGGTCCGAAAGTGTTTATCGGGGCCGAGCTCGACTTGCATGGCAATGTCACGAAAAAGATGACGGATAATGCCAATGTCATTCTCGCTTGTCGAAATTATCCCCATACTGATTTTGCCGAACGTGCTGAACAGCTCTTCTGTATTGGCGAGAGCGTCGTTCGCGGGGGCATAACAACCGAGCTGCACTACAAGCATGTGCCGATGCTGGGGATGTTTTACACAACCGAACCTGGAATGGCCGAAGTCACGGCCGCTGCGCAGAGAATGGAGGGGCAGGACGGGATTATCTCTGTTTCGCTTATTCACGGCTTTCCGTGGGCAGATCATCCCGATGTCGCTGCCGGCGTACTGGTCGCTGCCGAAGCGGGACGGAACGGGATCGACGAAAAGATGCGCGAGCTTTCTCGCCAATTCTTTGCCGTGCGACAGGAAACGCGCGCGATGCGCAAGCCGATCGATGAAATCCTCGATCAAATTGAGGCGATGCCGTCGGCGTCCAAGCCATTTATCATTGCTGACGCCGGAGACAATCCAGGTGGTGGCGCGGGATCGGATTCAACATTCATCTTGGACGCCATCTTGCGCCGAGGTGTGCGGGGCGCCGCGCTGGCGCTGTTTTGGGATCCGCTCGCGGCAAGCTTTGCACAGGATGTGGGTGTCGGAGGGCAGCTTCGTCTGCGCCTGGGTGGAAAGACTGGACCTGCGGCAGGAAGTCCGCTGGATGTCGTCGCGACAGTGCGCGCGCTCAATCGCGACGGTCGGCAAATCGGCATCGGATATGATTTCACCCTGGGTTTGGCCGCTGCGCTGGAAATCGATGGAAACATCGTCGTCGTCAATACCAAGCGCCAGCAGGTTTTCAGCCCAGCGTGTTTTACCGAACTTGGAGTTGACCCCAGCGCGATGAAAATTCTGGTCGTCAAGTCGTCGCAGCACTTCCACGACCAGTTCGCCCCGATTGCGCAGGAAGTCTTCTACTGCGAAACGCCCGGTTCGTTGAGGTTGAACTTCGAGGCCGCGAACTATCATCGAATTCAACGGCCGATGTGGCCCCTCGATGAATTCGAGCCATTCGCGAAGGTGACCGATGGCGCCTAAGCGGAATATTCCCGACAGCCTCCAGAACACATCCCTCAGCGCGGCCGGCGATGTACTGGGCGCGACATTGCTGATTAGTGGCCTCTGCGGTGCAATTGCGGGGGGCTTTTTGATCGATTTTACCCAAACGCGGGGTGGCCTTCTGCTCTCGATACGTGCGCTCTGCGTATTGGCTGTGCTCGCAGCGGTCTCAGACGTGTTTGCCTGCCTTCCGAATGAGGCACAGTTCAGCGCGTCGTTGCCCCTTTTTATGAGTGCAGGGAGCGCGATCGGCGTCAGCACGACGACCCTCACAATTGTTGCCAATCCGAACGAATTGCGCGGGCTATTTCTGGCCATACTATTTGCGGCAGGCACTATCTTTGGAATCGGTTTGGCACCGCTCTTGGTGAGCGTTCTGGCACAATGTTTTACCGGCGACGATGCGATCGATCGCACTCTGGCGTTGGTTTGTTCATCCACCTCGGCAACTGGCGCAGTGATCTTTTGGTATAGCGCGCGGCGGCTATCGCTGTCGACCGTAGTTGCGAGTGCGCCATGAGCGCAAAAGAAGAAAAAAAGCAAAATGTTCCGGATCGGATGGTCACGGAATACCCCAAGAATATCTTTGCGAACGGTATCGAAGCGCGGCGGCAAGCACAGCAATTGCTCTGGCGGCTGAATCGCAAGGTGTGGTCGATGGATATTGGCTCGATTCAGATCGGTACTTTTTTTCTGCTGAGAGGCGGAACTCTGGATCGCAACGAGTCGTGAAGGAACCCTTTATCGTCAGCCGCGCCACTCAATCGGTGACCAAGGTTCTCGATATTGTCGACATCGAATCGCTTGTCGGCGATCGTTTGGATATAGCGCAGAAATTTCCAAATTACTTTTATGACTTTATTTCGCCGAACCGGCTTGTCGTCTCGACAGAGGGCGGATGTGCCACACTCAATGTTCGTGACCGCACTTTTGAAAGCTTTTTTGCAGTTCCCATGCAGCCCGCGCTTTACGCGCCAGACGGCCGTCATGCTTGCATCATCAATGGCTTTGATCTCACGCTACTTAACCTGTCATCAGGTATTAACCGCGAGCTCACGCGAGGCGGGCGTCAGCATGAAGCTTTCGGTCAACAATCCGAAACAGCCCTCTCTGCCATTTCTTATCGCAAGAAACCTTTTCCGCTGGGTATCTGGTCCCCCGACTCTCAATGGTTTCTAACGCATCGTATCAAAGAAACCGATCTTCCAGAGATTTCCATTGTTGAATGCACCGCATCGCATACCCGACCTATTGTGCACTCTTACAAATATCCCGTTCCTGGCGATCCGCTGCCGAGGGGAACGTGGCTCGCGATACACGTCGCAACCGGCAAGACGATCGAGTTCGTTGATTGCCCGTTTGATATCTCCGCTGTTTCCCCACTTTTCATGAAGCGGGTATGGTTCGGGTCTAATTCCGACGCTTATTTTATCAAGCTCGACCGCTATTGCCACACAATGGCGTTGATCCGCATGGATTTAAGTGATGGTTCCACGCGATTGATGCTTTCGGAGACTGCCGATCGAGGTTACCTGGAATGCACGCCCAATGTTTTGGGCATTCCCAATATTCGCACGCTTACCAAGTCTAACGAAGTTGTGTGGTATTCCGAGCGGGACGGATTTGGACATCTATATCTCTATGATCTGAGCAGCGGCCTCCTCAAGAATCCCATCACAAAGGGCAGCTGGCAGGTGCGCGACATCGTCGATATCGATGAAGATGCGCGAATGATGTTCTTTTTAGCCTCCGGCATATCACCTGAGGCGGATCCGGCATTGAGATCTTTATGTCGAGTGCAGTTGGATGGGTCGGGTTTCGAAGAGATCTTCAAGTATGGCGGCGACGTCACTATGCGGGTCACACCGCCGGCCGGGTTCGATGCGGACCGGCCTTTCAGTCCTTCACATGCGTACGCAGGATTCAACAATGATCATCGCGCCTGCGTCCTACGCCTCTGCAGCCTAACTGAAGGTGTGACAACGGTCTTGTTGGATCTCAATCATGCATGCACATTGCAGCTTTCCGCTCCTCACGCCGTCGCACGAAAAGTCAGAGTGCGGGAATTTTCGGTTCCGGCCGCTGACCAAAATACGTCCATACACGGCGCACTGTTTCTTCCACCAGAATTCGACGAGACGAGTCGCTATCCGTTGATCGATTACATTTATCCAGGTCCGCAAATCAATCAAAAACCTACAAGGTATGGATCTGTGATGTCTGGACCGGCCTTTGCCTTGGCTGAGCTCGGATTTATAGTCATGATGCTCAATACGCGCGGCATGCCCGCACGCTCCAAGGCAATCCATCAAACTGGCTATGGTCATCTGCTTGAACCGCAGCTCAGCGACCATGCCAACGCGGTCGAGACGCTTTGCGCGCGCCATCCGTTCATCGACCAATCAAACATTGGTGCCATAGGAACGTCTGGCGGCGGTGCCGCTGTCGCGCGATTGTTGTTTGACTATGGCTCGCTATACAAGGTTGGCATCTCCGCTAGCGGAAATCACAACTCCAGCAAGTATGCGGCCATCTGGTCCGATAAATACCGCGGATATGGCGATCCGATGTTCTGGCGCGATCAGGCGAACGAGGTAGCCGTCTCAGAACTTCGGGGGAAGCTGCTGCTGATCTCCGGCGGCATGGATGAAAACGTCAATCTCGCTCAGACACTGTCACTTGTTGACGCGCTGATGGCAGTCAACAAGAAGTTCGATCTCTCGATTGTTCCTATGGGGGGCCACGACATCTTTCTCACCCACGGAGTCACCCAGACGCGGTGTTGGGACTTCTTGGTCCAGCACATGTTGGGCGCGGAACCGCCAGAATATTCGCTGCGCTTCAATGTCGGCGACATCGCGAGGATGCGCAGCGTGTTGCAATCGGAGGCCCGTTTGTGAGTGTAAGCATTCCAATACGCGGTGAAAAAAGTCTCAGCCGGGTACAGATCGAATGGGGAAAAGATATTCCTCTCCGAGACGGAGTGACGTTGAGCGCGACGTTATATCTTCCGGCATCAGCTGCACATCCAGCGCCATGTATCGTGACAATGACTCCATATATCGCGCAAACATATCACGATCAGGGCATGTATTTTGCCGAGCGTGGCTTCCCGTTTGTCTGCGTCGACGTGCGCGGGCGGGGAAACTCCGGAGGCGAATTTGATCCATTTGCGCAAGAACTGCCGGATGGACATGATGTTGTCGTCTGGCTTGCGAAGCAGCCGTTTTGCGACGGCCGTGTTGCAACATGGGGCGGTTCCTATGCGGGCCTGAACCAATGGAATACAGCGCGAGCACGGCCTGAGGCTCTCAAGACCATTGTGCCTGTGGCCTCGCCTTATATGGGAGTCGATTTTCCGATGCGCCGGAACATCGCGTTCCCGTATCTTTTGCAATGGCTGACGCTGGTCTGGGGGCACACTTCGCAGGATAAACTGTTCTGGTCCAATGAGCGGTTTTGGGGTGAGCGTTTTCGCACGTGGTTTGATGCGGGATGTAGCTTTGCGGAGCTGGACGTTTTCCTAGGATGTTCTTCCAATATATTTCAGCAGTGGATTAGCCATCCCAAACGGGATGACTTTTGGGACTGTCAGAATCCATCAAGCGATGAGTATGCCAGTATTGATATCCCCATTCTTACAATCACGGGTATCTACGACGACGATCAGTCCGGTGCGCTCCAACACTACAAGCAACACGTCGAATCTCACGGTGGCATCGAGCGTGCCAATCACTATTTGGTCATTGGTCCTTGGGATCATGCTGGAACGCGATCACCGCAGCGCGACTTTTCCGGCCTTCACTTCGGTGAGGCAAGTTTGGTTGATCTTCAACGCCTGCATCTGGATTGGTACAATTGGGTGTTTCGCGGTCATTCAAAGCCCAGTTTTCTCCAGGCGCCAGTTACCTATTACGTCGTCGGTGCCGATTGCTGGCGGTACGCTGGGTCTCTTGATCGCGTCACAAAACAGGAGACGTCGTTTTATCTCCATGCTGTATCAAACCCGATAGACGTTTTCGGATCTGGCGTATTACGCAACGTGCGGCCAACACAAGCGCGCGTGGACACTTACGTGCACGACCCGCGCACCTGCGACTGGTCGGCGCTTGAGGCGACCGTGGACCCCGAGGATCGCACCGACCAAAGGATGGTACTCGCGCGATCTGGGCACCAGCTTGTCTACCATTCTGAGCGGTTCATTGAAGACATTGAGATCGCGGGTTTCTTCCGGTTCAATGCCTGGATATCTCTCGATCAGCCTGATGCTGATTTGCGAGTTACGATTTATGAAGTCGATGGTAGCGGTCGCAGCAAGCAGCTCGGATACGACCAGATCCGGGCGCGGTATAGGAGCTGTGCTAAATCCGAAGTGCTGGTAGATACAAAGGAGCCGCTTCTCTACACCTTCGACGAGTTTACGTTTATAGCTGCAGTCATTCCGACCGGCTCGAGACTTCGTCTCGTTCTTGACTCAAACCATTCCATTTACACGCAGCGAAACTGGAATAGCGGAGGACCGGTATCCTGGGAATCGTGCCGTGACGCGCGCGTTGTGACGATTGCGCTTCACGATAGCCCAGATCGCCCCTGCGAGCTCTTCATTCCGCTCGGTCGAGCGGAGTCAAGTTATGTGTGATACCGCCGTAGCTGTTCCCGCAGTGACGGCCCGGGGCTCGATGCTGTTCGCCAAGAACAGCGATCGCCAACGCAATGAAGCCCACGTCGTGGAGCTTCTGCCTGGAAGGACTTATGCGAACCAAAACAACTTGCGGTGTTCGTTTATCAGCATTCCGCAAGTGAAATGCACGTTTTCGGTGCTGATCTGCCGGCCCTTCTGGGCGTGGGGCGCGGTAGAAATGCGTGTCGACAATACCGTGAACGGCATTTTGAACAAGTTTTACGGTTTTCCACCCGATACGGACTCGTTCGCGACCTTCATGGAACGCTACCCCACCGAAGAGCAAAAACAGGAAGAGGCCGGCACACCGCAATTTATCGCCATTCGATCTGTGCCGAGAAATTTACTTAAACGGACGATCTGACTCTAGGTGAAGATCGAAACCATGGAACTGAAACTACATCTTGAAAAGTGGGACCTTGCCGTTCCCTTTCGCATCACAAACCACGTGTTCAATGACGCAGAAGTACTGGTCATTACGCTGCGGGACGGTACGGCGGTAGGGCGCGGCGAGGCGGCCGGCGTGTACTATCGCAATGATCTGCCGGAAAAGATGGTTCGCCAGATCGAATCAGTTCGCGGTCAGATTGAGCAGGGTCTCGATCGCGAAGCGTTGCGTGCGTTGCTTCCCCTTGGCGGCGCGCGCAACGCACTCGATTGCGCGCTTTGGGACATGGAATCAAAGCGGGCTATAGCGCCGGTTTGGAGTCTCGCCGATATATCGAAACCCGTTCCGCTGACAACGACATTTACCGTGGGTGCGGGGGCACCCGTTGAAATGGCGAGCGCCGCACGATCCTATGAGAACGCAAGGGCACTCAAACTGAAATTGACTCCCGACGAACCTTTGGCTTGCGTTCGGGCAGTGCGCGCTGCAATGCCGGATGTTTGGCTCGGCGTAGACGCCAATCGGGGTCTAACGAGAGCAATGCTCGAAAAGATGCTGCCGGGTCTTGTCGAAGCACGCGTCGCATTAATCGAGCAGCCGGTCGAAGTCGGAAGGGACGACGAATTAATAGGGCTGCACTCGCCCATTCCGATAGCCGCAGACGAGAGCGTTCAAGGTGTTACCGATATAGCCAATCTTGTTGGACGCTATGACGTAGTCAATATCAAGCTGGACAAATGCGGTGGACTGACCGAGGGATTGGCAATGGTGCGTGAAGCGCGACGGCTTGGTCTCAAGGTAATGGTCGGCTGCATGGCGGGCACCTCGCTGGCGATGGCTCCCGCCTTTGTGCTGGGCCAGTTATGCGATCTCGTCGACCTCGACGCTCCAACTTTCCTTACGGGTGACCGGGAAATCCCGGCGCTCTATGCCAATGGTGAAATCTGGTGCCCCGAAGCGCTCTGGGGCGGAGCCAACTGATTCTGTGCATGCGTATTGGGAGAAAGAAATGATTAAGCAACTCGCCGTGCTGTCTGCTGTGCTGGCTGTTCTCACGGTCGGCGTTGCCAATGCCGCCGCTCCGGTCACCGGCGCCGCACCCGCGATATCGTTGCCGGCGCATACAAGCGCCACGGCGCCGCTTCCCGCGGTACCCGCACAAACCCACGATCTCACAGCGCAGGATGTCGAGACGTTCTCCGACGGTCTATTTCCCTATGCCATGGCGCGCGGAGACATCGCGGGCGCCGTCTTCGTCGTCGTCAAGGACGGGAAGATCCTGTTCGCGAAGGGCTATGGCTATTCCGACGTCGCCAAACGCAGCCCCGTCATTCCCGACCAAACCATGTTCCGCCCCGGCTCGATCTCGAAGACGTTTACCTGGACAGCCGTCATGCAGCTCGTGCAGGCGGGCAAGATCGATCTTGATCGAGACGTGAACGACTATCTGGATTTCAAAATCCCGCCGAAATTCGGCAAGCCCATCACTATGCGCAATCTGATGACGCACACCGCGGGATTTGAGGACGGCTTCGACAAATCCTTCGTAAAAACCGCCGACCAGCTCTTTCCGCTACACGACTATATGAAGAACTACATGCCTGCGCGCATCAATCCGCCCGGGAAAGTGGTCGCCTATTCGAATTATGGTGCGTCGCTCGCCGGCTATATCGTCGAGCGCCTGTCGCACGAATCTTATACCGACTATATCGCGGATCACATTCTCAAGCCGCTGGGCATGACCCATTCCACAATGCTGCAGCCATTGCCGGCGGCCCTCGTGCCTTTCATGGCGAAGGGATATCTGACGGCATCGGATGAAAAGCCCGTTCCATTCGAATTGGTCGAGACCGCGCCAGCGGGAGCGTTATCTGCCAGCGGAACGGACATGGCGCATTTCATGATCGCCCAGCTCGAGAACGGAACCTATAACGGCGCCGCGATCCTGAGCCCTGCCACGATCACGCTCATGCATTCCCCGCAATCCCGGATGGCGCCGGGGCTGAACGGCTTCGATCTCGGTTTCTATCAGGAAAACCGTAACGGCCTGCGCATCGTCGGCCATGCCGGGGACACCCAAGCATTCCCCAGCGACATGCATCTGTTGCTCGACAAGGATGTCGGCATCTTCATGTCATTCAACAGTCCGGGCAAGGACGCGGAGGCGGGCAAGTCTCGCAGGCTCATGTTTCGTGCGTTTCTCGATCGTTATTTTCCGTTTGCGCCGCCGGAAGAGAAAACTGTCTCCGATCCCAAGCCGGACGCGGCGCGCGTCGCCGGCTGGTATGAATCCAGCCGTCGTATCCAAAGCTCCCTGCGTGTGCTCCTCTTCGCAATCGGACAAAGCCAGGTGACTGCGCGGCCCGATGGCACGATTGAAATCGATGCGCTGAAGGATGTGAGCGGAACCGTGAAGCGCTGGCGCGAAGTCGGTCCGCTGGACTATCGCGAAGTCGGCGGACAGACGCATACCAAATTTGTGACGGACGCGAAGGGTGGTGTCCTCTACTGGATTTCGGATGATTTCCTGCCGGTGGAAATATTCCAGCGCGTGCATGGTTTCAAGCAACTTTCGTATCTCAAAATCATGGCTGGCGGCGCCGTGTCGACGCTGTTGCTGACGCTCGCGATCTGGTTCGGCGGCTGGATTGCCAGGCGTCGCCACAAAGTCGCGCTCGACATATCCCCACAGGCGGCAAGATTGCGGCTTGTGTCGCGCCTCGGCGTGGTTCTAGTGCTCACAATGCTGGGCGGCTGGATCGGGTTGTTCGCAGCGCTTTCGGCCGGCGGCGACATCACTATCCTGCTCGGCGCGCTTTATGTTCTTGGCGTGCTGGCAGTTCTCGGCGCGGTGGCAATTATCGTGGAAGCGGTATCGCGCATCCTGCGCGGGCCCGGCGGCTGGCTGGTTCGTTCGTGCGAATTCCTGCTCGGATTGAGCGCACTCTATGCAATATGGGCGATCTATGTCTTCGGTTTCGCGAATTTCAATTTCACCTACTAGCAGGCCGTTGCCTGCCAGCACACAAGGCCCGTCGGTGCGGTCATGCGGTGATCTACTTTCGGATGTCTCGACTGTTTCAAGAAGTTTGTCGAATCAGCAACCATTACTCGCGCTTTCTCAATAAGCTAGCGAAAATGGAGGTGCTTCTCTTGGATTATTTTGCGCTCGCTCCCAAGACCGAAATACAATCACGCGATCTATTGGACATTGTGGATGATCGTGTCGGCGAGCCTTCGTTGATCATTGCCAGCCAATTGCGCCGGATAATTGGTACGGCTTAATCCCACGTGCGACTATCGGTTATGCTGTGCTCGACCGAGTCGTAAATGGCTCTCAAAAAATCCATCTCACCGGGCCATTACGCAGAAAGAACACCACTAAAGAGTAGGACTTCAACGCCCAATTGCGCATGGACAGCGCGGGTTACAGCATGGCCTTTGTCCGCGACAATCAATAGAATATAGAGGCGAAGGATACGGAGGAAGGAACAGCCAAAAAACTTCAAGGCAAAACCAATAGCACCATATATAGTGCTCATCACCCGAACCTGCTAAGGTGAATTATCATGCAAATTTTGAAAACTCTCACCCACAACATTAATCGGGGAAACCCTGCTCTCAGGGTTCAGATAAGCTGCGTTTTGGGATGCGCCAGCCTGCTTTTTTCAAGCGCATACGCACTCTGTGAAGCAAACGACTCTTTTTCATCAGGCGACAAAGGAGAAAAATTCCAGCTTGGCGAAACAACAATGTCAAACCAAAACGCCACACTAAAGGCAATGGGATTTCCCGAGGTCAACATCGAGCTTGATGCTAAAGCTCGCGCAAATGCTGGAGAAGTATCTCGACTTCCTGACAATGGAACGAAGAACCCTGAAAAACAAAACCAGACGGACTGTTCGACCAAGCAAAAGACAGAGAATCCAAGCAAGGACTCTTACTGGGGCAATTCCAATCTCATTATGTTTGGCGATACCAACCATTCCGATCCGACCCCCAGATTGGTGTTCGCGAAGCGATTTGCCGAACTCAAAGAACACGGCACTAAGTATGTGGCATTTGAAGGCGTACCGCAGGACTTCACTAATGAATCACTGAAAGATCGAGCCAAGATCGATGAGCTGAAAAAATCGCTGGGTCCACTTGATGTAGACTCAACAATTGAAATGCTGAAATCGGCTGATGCGGCTGGCCTCAAGATTGTCGGATTGGAAAAATCTATGTTGAACGGCAGCGACATTATCAGTCAGCTGCACGGGGTTCTACAAGACAAAATAGGCAAGAAAGCCTTTGCTGACTATGCAAATGACGACACAGCCCATAAGGACTCAGAGAGGGGCAAAGCTCTGCAAACAGCCATTGAGTCTGAGCTCCAAAAGTCAAACAAAAACTGGTCGCCAGATAAGCTCAGGGACGAAGCCGCCAAGACAATCGATGAACTCGACATGATGAAAGATTCCCATGCCGATTTCAAAACACTGAGCAAGGAAGCAGATTCACTTTTGGCAAGAGAAGAGCTGGGTAGAGAAATGGCAGAACAAGTATTAGACCCAGCCGTTTTGAGCGCATACACCAATTACCTGAGCGCCAAAATTGCAGCTCGAGATAGCGCAGCCCCCGGTTCGATCGGCAAATATCCAAGAACGGAAATGGAAAAAGATGGCGGCGCCAGAAAAGATCGCATGGATGATACATCCGCAAAGGCTCTGGCAGCGTTCAAGAACGCCTTGAGTACTCACATGAATCCCAAGGACGTCGACAACGCCATAAAGGAAATTGATAGCGCCGTTGTAATTGGTGCCGACAAGGCTCCAGTTAGTAAAGACATAATGGAAAATGTGAGCAAGTTTCTATCCGACAGCATGGGAACGGATGAAGCCAAAGAAGTTATAGACACCATCAGCAGGCTTGCAGATGGCCCAAGCAAAAATACGCTAGTTTATACACTCACCAGCACTGCCTCGGCTTTTGCCCTCAAATATACTTTTGTAGCTGAAATGGATTGGCGAAACAGAGTCTTTGCCGACAAGCTGAGTGAAACTATGGAAAAGGGCAAGACTGCTGTTTTTTCCGGTACCGCACATCTCATGGACAACGAATATGGCAAAGGACGTGCGGATGATCCGACTGACGAGTTTGGCTTCATACCGAAAACAATATTGCACTACCTTAGGGAAGAAAGCGGTGACAGCAAAGTAGGGCACCCCTGGCTTTGGTTGAATGGCAGGAGAGTTGATCCTAGCGATGACAGCGCCGTGCAAGCAGCAGAAAGAAGCCGAGTCCCAACTAATAGGCACTAGCAGGTTGTTGAAAACCTCGAACCTTGCGCGCAGAAAAGCAACAAACGAATCCACAAGGGTGCGATATTGAATCGATCCTGCGTTCGAGATGTGATTCACGATTCGAAATTGCCCGTTAGCACCGCTTAACTTAAGAAGCGTTTTTCGACAGCCTGCTAGGTGGCGAGACATCGCAGCGAAGATGAATGGGCCGACGAAATGAATCCGGTGATTCTTGCCCCGGCGACAAGCTTGACGGCTTTGGTCGTTGCCATCCGCGCGGCGTGGGCTCTTCCAAGTACCGCCGCACTTGTGTCGCTGCCGTCCCACACGACCGTGGCGCCCGCGCCTGCCGTGCGGTTTAGTCCCGAGCCGACTCAGTCATTGACCTCCCAGGAATTCGAATCCTTCTTTGACTGCCTCGTGTCATGGCGCTATCGCGAACTGCGTTTGGCGCGAAGCGGCCGCGGCCCGGCCCTGCGTGTATGGTGGTGACGCTCAGATGTGGGCATAGGCGGCGTCTCTTAACCGCGGTCTAATTCTTCGTGAGGTGTCGCCATGCCAAAATACGACTTTGTTATTCGCAACGGCCTGCTCATTGATGGCACGGGCGCGCCACGGCATCCGGCGGAAATCGGCATTGCCAGTGACCGAATTGCTGTGATCGGCGAACCTGGAAGTTTGCGTGGTGATAACGAATTCGACGCGACAGGAAAGATCGTCGCTCCGGGCTTTATCGACGTGCACACGCATGACGACACGGCATTGATCGATAATCCGGCCATGGCGATGAAGGCGAGCCAGGGTGTTACGACTGTCGTTTGCGGCAATTGTGGAGCAAGTCCCTCGCCATGCACGCGACCGATGCCGTATGAGATGATGGCCCTGATCGTCAAGAGACCCGAAAACATCACCAAGACGTTCTCAGATTTCGCTTCGCTAGTAACGGCCGCTCGCCCAGCCATCAACAGTGCCTTCCTGATCGGCCACTCCACCTTGCGTTTCTCCGCAATGGGGCTCGATTTGGAGCGACCTGCCACGGACAGCGAGATTTCCGTGATGCACGACCTCTTGGATCAGAGCCTTGAGGAAGGCGCGATCGGAATGTCGAGCGGGCTATTTTATCCGCCCGCAAAGGCAGCGACGACCGACGAAGTCGCGAGAGTTGCGGCTCCTCTCGGCCGACATGGCGGCATCTATACCGCGCATATGCGGGACGAGAGCGATTACATTATCCAATCGATGGACGAGACTTTCGAGATCGGACGACGCGCCGGCGCGCCCGTGGTTGTGTCTCATCACAAATGTTCAGGCCGGAACAATTTTGGCCGCATGCGGGAGACTCTTCCGAAATTCGACGCCGCGATGAAGCAGCAAGAGATTTCATTCGACGTCTACCCCTACATCGCAGGATCGACAATTCTGCAAAAGGAGATGCTTGGTCGCGCGGAGAAGGTGCTGATTACGTGGTCTGGGAGCGTTCCAGGAGTCGGTGGACGCGACCTCCGCGATATTGCGCAGGAATGGAACGTGTCGATGGGAGAGGCCGCCGACCGCCTGCAGCCCGCGGGCGCCATCTATTTCATGATGGACGAGGCCGATGTTCGGGCCGCTCTCAGTCATCCCAGCGCAATGATCGGCTCGGACGGACTTCCGTTCGATACGCATCCCCATCCGCGCCTCTGGGGTACCTTTCCGCGCGTGCTAGGCCGCTATTGTCGCGAGCTGAAGCTTTTTCCGCTTGAGGAAGCGGTCAGGCGCATGACGAGCTTGCCGGCCAAGAATTTCGGCCTGACAGCGAGAGGTTGCATTAAGGTCGGCAACTACGCCGACATTTGCGTCTTCGATCCCGAAATGGTGGTTGATACGGCCGACTTCTCCACACCGATTTCGCCCGCGAAGGGAATCGATCTAGTTATCGTCAATGGACGTGCGGTTTGGTTAGAGGGAGCCGGCACAACAGACGGCCCGGGACGCACTCTGTTGCGCGGCGATCTCCAGGACGAAGCGCGCATATTGGCCGACAAGGTCCAAATCGGCAGCCGGCCAGCGTGATTCTCGTCAATTGCCCCAAGTAGCCATCACCGCTGGCCCAATCCCGAGTCAGCATAATTTTCATCAACTACACTATCCGGCGATAAACGCTGGCGAGAGGTCATGCCGATTGGTTTTCTTATTGGATTGAGGATCCGCGCAAGCGGGCCCCTAAACGCATTCTGGGTCGTACTGCGGCTTTTCCTGCCATCTATGTCTGGCTTCGCGATGCCGATCGGCCATTCACTGGTCCAATTTCTGAAACCAACACAAAATAGTCGGTGCAGCACTGGCCGCGCCAGCAGTTGCCGTTCTGCGGCGGTAGCCACGTGATCGAGGTCGTTCATCACTGCGCGCTCGGTGATCTTGCCGACATTGAACTTGGTGGGCGTCGTGTTATCCATGTCCTAGAGTCGGTTTGTACCAATTCGATTCCGTTTCTTCTCCGTCGATTGATTCAGCAAGAAATATCCTGCCAAACCGTCGTGATATTCTTATGAGATTATGGAGGTGGTCAAAGCCTGCGACAATTAACCGCCTGATAGGGATGGGCTTTTGAGAATTTGCTGCGCCGATACCAACAAATCTACGAACGCTTTTCTATGTCTCTCCTCCAATTTCCGCGCGCGGAAGCGCGCCGCGCGCTGGATGTCCAGCTGCTGCGGCTCTGATGATCTCAGTCGATATCCACGCCGAATTTCTAGGAGACATATCTGAGCCAATCCCTGTCGAGTAGAAGCTCGCCATGGATTGTCGCGAAATAGTCCGCCCGCAATTGACGAGTTATGGGACCGACCTTGGCGTCGCCGATCGTTCGATCGTCTAGCGATTTTATCGGAACTATCTCCGCCGCAGTTCCCGTAAAGAACGCCTCGTCCGCACAGTAAACTTCGTCTCGCGTGATTGTGGTTTCAATGCAGGCGATCCCGCGTTCCTTGGCGATTTCCAGCACTGTATCGCGCGTAATTCCGTTGAGGACATTGGCAGTTGTCGGCGTCAATAGTCTGCCGTTGCGCACGATGAAAAGGTTGTGGGTCGAGCCTTCCGAGGCCAGGCCATTTGTGTCGAGCATGAGTGCTTCGTCATAGCCGGCAGACACCGCCTCCCGGTTCGCCAGCATCGAATTTATATAGTGGCCGCATGCTTTCGCATGAATTGTAGTTGAATTGACGTGGTGGCGCGAAAACGACGAAGTCTTTACACGGATAGCCGCCTCATCCGATTCGGGGCGCTTGTTCCATGGCCAGGCAACGATCGAAACGTGCACGCGATTGTTTGCCGCCGACACCCCAACTTCATCGCCGCCATAATAGGCCAGCGGTCTGATATAGCATTCGGAATGTTCGTTTTTTTTCACGACTGCGATGGTGGCTGCGTCGATCTCATCTGGCGCCACAGGCAAACTCATCTGCAGGATGTGTGCCGATTGAAAGAAGCGCTTCGTATGATCGCGAAGCCGGAATATCGCGGTACCGCCATTCGCGCGATACGCCCTTATTCCTTCAAAAATGCCAAGTCCGTGATGGAGCGTGTGGCTCAGGATATGGATGCGTGCGTCCCGCCACGGAACAAAGACGCCATCCAGCCAGATAAAACCGTCACGGTCTTCCATTGACATGGGATCACTGCTCCACATTTACCGCGACAGGCCGCTGCTCAATGATAGCTTCCGCGCCGTGAGTGCACCGACTGGACGACTTCTTGGGTGTCACAACGACGCCTTGGCGGTCGCTTGGTGCAACATGAGGCTAGCGGGGCCCTTGAAAATTGGCAATAAAATTGTTGGTATAGACACCTATTATGCCAGCGCGGATCCGAAAGTCGTGACAGAAGTTCGACTAGCATGAGCCTCTCACTCTTTCGCAGATCCCCAACGAGCTTTTTTTCGTGCAACTCAATTCGTGGCTTGGCAGTGTCAAGCAAAGACTGACCGAGCAGAGCGATCCGCGACCATAATCAACTGTCGCTTGATGTGAGTGTGGACGAAAGCACCTCCAGCGCGGACGTCTCGGTGCGCTTGGGCTTGATCGGCACCGAACTGGTCATCAACGCCCTCAAACACGCATTTCCGGGCGATCGCAGCGACAAGATCAAAGTCGACTATCATTCCCGATTATCAGATCAGTGATGATCCCATATGGCTGCGATCAATCTGGTTCAACGCAATCACGCGACTGCCCATCACCTTCACGCCGGAGCTCCGTCGCGTCGTGACAGGCTACTTCGCCTATCATGCCGTGCCGACCAACATCGCAGCTTTGGGTACATTCAGATACTTCGTCAGCCAGCTCTGGCTTCGCTCACTCGGGAAGAGCAGTCAGCGTTCGGCGATCACATGGCGTCTGATGGCAAAGCTCGAAGCGCAATGGTTGTCTACGCCACGAATTCGTCATCCATGGCCGAGCCAACGCTTCGCCGTCAAACATCCGAGGTGGGAGCCGTACGCCTTAATCGGGCTCGTACGGTTCTGTGCGGGGGCGCTCAGCATTGAGCGTTCTTACCACGAAAGCCCAACCGCGACCTCACCTCGGTCGCGAATTTTCGCGCGTTATCAATGGCATCCTTCAATATTAGGAGGGGTCGGATGGACGCGATTTCACAGCGCTGGACGAAATGAGTGTGGAATCGGCCTACGTACTTTTTCCGAATGAAGGGCGCAATTTTTACCATCTTTCGAGCGAACTCTCGTTCTTCGCATACGTCGAGGGCTTTCTTGCAAAGCATTTGGGCGGTACCGCGGAACCGTTTGGTGCGGAGATCGTGGAGGCCGAGATTGCCGTCCGCCTGGGCGCGCAACACATTCTCGGCCTGAAGGCCGCCCTACTAACCGGGGAACGCGGCCCGTGACGCGCGCCCATGGCGGGCACTTATTTTTCCACGTCCCAAGCCCTTAGCTCAGTTGGCTTGTATAAGCGAACAGTCCCGGCCAACCACCCGAATGCAGATAGGCGATGCGCGCGTTTGGGTCGAACTTTCCCGCTCGCGCCATATCGATAAGGCCAGCCAGCGCTTTTCCCGTATAGACCGGATCGATGAGGATTCCCTCGGTTCCGGCGATATCGAAAACCGCATCGCGAACGTCCTTGTCGAACTCCCCATAGCCCGTTCCGACGTAGTCTCCGGTCAGGATCACATCGTTGTCCTCTATGGATTGCGAGGATCCGAGCAATTGCAAGGTTGCCTGTGCAATGCTGTTGACGAGTCTGGCCCTTCCGTCCTGGCTCGTTCCGCTCACGCCGACACCGAGAACTTTGGTGTCGACGCCCATAGCCTTGAACCCGGCCACCAGACCAGCCTGAGTACCGGAGGTACCGTTCGCAAGCACGACCCAATCGAGCGGACCACCAGAGACTTGAGCCTGTTGCGCCAACTCTGCGGCGCACTCGGCATAGCCCAAAGCCCCGATCGCGGAGGAAGCGCCTAAGCAGACTATATAGGGCTTGCCGTCGGCCGCGCGCACGTCGTTCGCCACGCGCTCCATCGCCGCTGCGTCGGTCATTGCGGAAATGCTGTCCTTGGGTTCGTTGGAACCGGGCCGAGGAGGTTTTGGCACGGGCATTTCATGAATCGTCGCACCGAACATCTTGTCCAGTAGCATATTGCCCGAGCTGAGATATTCATCCGTAGGATCGGCGACAGCATGCTGCAGCACAAGATGGCACTTCAAGCCGAGTTTGGCGGCGAGGCCTGCGGTTTGGCGCGCGTGATTGGACTGGATGGCCCCGGTGGTGATGAGCGTATCGGCGCCTTCGCTCAATGCCTTGCCGATTTCGTATTCGAGTTTGCGCGTCTTGTTGCCACCACCTGCAGCGCCTGTGCAATCGTCGCGCTTGATCGTGAGGTTTTTCAAGCCCAGCTGTGCGCCCAGTCTCGCCATGGGGTCAAGCGGAGTCGGAAGGTGCAAAAGGCGCGTTCTAGGAAATCGCGCAAGTGCGGCAGAGATGTCTTTCATGGATCACTCCTCAAGTTGCGCGAACAGAAATACGGTAACCGGAGAATAAGGTTCGCGCGCGGCCAGATAGCGCCGGACAGCTCGCTCTCTTGATCCATTAGTGCGCCTTAGCAGATTTCATTTTTCCGAGCGCATGCAAACCATTAGTTTGTTCAATATCTCTAACAGTGCGCAAGATGGTCGGCAAGTGTCGCTCTTGACTCCAATCAGGGCTTCAGCTGCTCTTGGGCGTTCAGAAAGTCGCGGCCAACGCTTCGTCGAACAACCCATAGCGTATCAGTTCCATCACCTTGCGCGCGTTCTCGCGGCGCTTCCGGAACCAGACGTGACTGTAGTTCATCGCACCCAGCAAAACGAGCCGAAAATATTTCTGGTCGTCTTCGGTGTTGAGCGGCAGTCCTTCGATCACCGCGCGGAAGACGCTCTCCCAGTCATCGCGGATGCCGACAAGTTGGCGGCGCAAATTTTCATCTTTTTGGGTAGCACACCGCCGACCACTGCGGCGTAGTCGGGCCGCTCCAGCAGCGCCTTCAAATGTGCGACACAGATGTTTTCGAGCCGTTGTCAGGGATCAGCAGCGCTGTACAGACTATTCTGAAAATTCGCGGATTCTAGGGTCTGTCCTCAAATAGAGGATATCCAGGGATTGTATCGCGTGATTCATAGGCAGTCAGCTGATTCGGAACTGACGGATGCGACGGTACGCACTTCGGGACGACCAATGGGATCGGATCAAGGGTTGCGGGCGCCGAAGGGGATGAACTTCACATTTCCGCCCTCCTCCTCAAAGAAGTCCACCTTTACGTCGGCAAAATCGGGATTGCCGGTCAGCGCGAAAACACTGTCCAATCGATTTCGAACACCAAACAACGCGAATGTGGGGAACCGCGCAGCTACTTCTTCAACGCCTCGATGAGCCCCGGGGCGAATTCTGCGCCGTGGCGTACGTCCGCCGACGAGGGCGAGAGCGCGTCTCCGATCGGTTCGGCACGCCCGCCCAGGTAGGCCGCGAGAAACTGTTCGGCGACCGCATGGAACGCAATGTCGTTCTCGGGCCGTGCGAAGCCATGGCCTTCGTCCGGGAAGACGACATAGGTTACGGGAATATTCTTCTTCGCCATCGCTTCGACAATCTGGTCGGATTCGGCCTGGTTGACGCGCGGATCGTTGGCGCCCTGTCCGATCAGAAGGGGCTTCTTGATGGCATCGGCCTTAAAAAGCGGCGAGTGATCGCGCAGCAGCTTGCGGCCTTCTTCCGTGGTGGGATCGCCGATGCGCTTGTAGAACTGGAGCTTTATGCCCTCCCAGTATGGCGGTGTCGTGTCGAGCAGCGTGTTGAGATTCGATGGACCGACGATATCGACCCCGCAAGCAAAGACTTCCGGCCGGAAGGCAAGACCGGCGAGCACCGCGTAGCCGCCGAACGATCCACCCATGATAGCGATCTTCGCGGGATCTGCGATGCGTTCACGAACCGCCCAGTTCACGGCATCGATGAGATCGTCGAGTATGCCGGCGGCCCACTGGAGATCGCCCGCGGAGACATAGCTTTTTCCGAAGCCGGTCGAGCTGCGGAAATTGGTCGAAAGCACCGCGAAGCCACGATTGGCGAGCCATTGGTGATAAGGATTATAACCGTAAACATCGCGCGCCCAGGGCCCGCCATGCACGAACAGAACCATCGGCACGGGTTCTGTGGGTTTGGCGGAGTCCTTGGCACTGGTTCCGGGCGGCAGGGTCAGGTAGGAAACCGCGTTCAGGCCATCGCGGGTTTCGATCTCCACGGGATGCATCGCCGATAGCACCGAACCCTCGAGCCCGGGGCGTGTGACAAACAGTTTCGCGAGTGCGCGCGATTTTCGATCGAAGAGCCACGCACTCGAGGGTGCGGTCACGGGGTCGACACCGACCGTCCAGAGATCGTTCGCGTAAGCTTGCGACGAGATCGACACTTCGCCCTTCAATTCTTGGCCGAGGAAGTCAAGGTCGGCCTTGATTTCGGGATCGAGCGCGGTCCACTCCGTCTTCAGATAGTTGACTGCGTAGGCGTGAACGATGCCAGAGCGGGGTTCGTAAAGCGCGCCGACGACGTCAGCTCGCGCGTCTTCCGCGATCGGCCGCATCGTGCCGCTCGCGACGTCCTGCGCGACCAGCGCCGCCTTGTCCCGATTGCGCGAGTCCAACCAGTAAAGAGTCTCACCATCCACCGTAAATCCCAAGGGCGCGGTAGACAGCGAATCTTCGAGCGCCACATTTACAAACGGCGTGGTCTCGACGCTGCCACCGTCGACGCGATGGTACTCAGCGCCGCCGTCAGGGCGTGCGCGACTCGCCACGCGCAAACGCAGGTTTGCATCGGCGATGAAGCCCGTGAACTCTCCGGTGTTTATGAACACTTGTGTCAAAGCACCGCTGTCAAGATTGAGACTGTGAACGTCGAACCAGCGCGCATCGCGGTTATTGAGGCCGATGAGGATGCGTTCCGGAATCGAATGGCTGACTCCGATGAACTCGACCCGCGTCTTCTCGAACGGCGTCAAGGTCCGCTCTGTGCCCCCGTCGATATCAACGCTATAGAGGAGGAAATTTTCGTCGCCGCCTTTGTCATTGATAAAGAGAACCCGCCGCGAATCCGGTGACCACCGGAAAAAGCGGATCGGTCGCGTTTTCTCGGCGGTGAGCGGGCGGCTCTCTCCCGGATTCGCGACAGGCGCCGCATAGACGTTGAGAACGCCGTCGCGCGGTGCGAGCCAGGCGAGCCATCTTCCGTCGGGGCTTATATGCGACATCATACGGCTGGGATTTCCGAACAGAATTTCGCGCGGAATGAGCGGTGCGATCATGGGAGCCATCTGGTTCTCCTAGCCTTTGGTGCGATAGCTTATGCACTTCCGGAATTGAACGTTTGTGATGAAGGACCCGAAATAGCGTCAGGGATCCTCAGGGACACGCATCTGAATTGTGCCTGTGCGCAAAGCACCCAACCGCTTTGTATCTGTTCCCTTCTATCGCACGCACTTTACATGTGTCGGCTTGGTCTTTTGTACGTCCTAGGAATCAATCAAGCAACCACCGGTCTATCGGGTATCGGTCCCAATTGATCGCATTCTCGCACTGCTTCCAGATCGTGCGAGATCGTCTTGCTTGCGACCCACATATGCCAACTCGCCCAAAGGTATGCGGAGCGCGTGATCGGGTCGATCTGGCGGGAATGTGCTGACCACATGATTGTGTTCGGCGAAGCGCATCTTCGTCGCGTACTGAATACCTATGCCGACGATTACAATTCTGTACGCACGCACCTTGCCCTGAACAAGAACGCGCCATCCTGGAACCAGAGCTCGATCTCTAACCGTCGCGCCTGCCAGCCACCCTTCGAACGTTGCGCCAGAAGCCGCAACGCTCGCCCGTCAAAATCCGTCCGAACTTCAACCGCTGCCGCCATGACGAACCTCCCTGTTCGCCACGGTGATTCAGGATTCGCGCCTTTTGGGAATCCCCAGTGAGTCACGACCTATGCAGGCTGGTATACGCCGTCGCGGAGCCAGCCGGTCGCGTCAACACGTGGGCGGATTGCATCACGAATACGTTCGGATATGAATTTCGGAAGGGACCGTAATTGGATCGATCCGGCGGGAATGCCTGGACCACGTGATCGTCCTCGGCACGGCGCATCTACAGCGCATCCTAAACGCCTATGCCGCCTACTACAATTCTGAGCGCACGGACCTCACGCTCGACAAAGATGCGCCAATCCACAGACCTGGCACCAGCGTCGGCTCAATCCGATCACGTCCAATTCTCGGCGGACTGCATCATGAATATGTCAGGATGTTATTTTCGGAATGGGCAAGTCTCTCATCAACGCCAATATCACTCTGACGAGGTCCCACATCGGCCGCCATCATGATCCGTTTCTATTTTCCGATGCGAATCTGGCAGATTGACTTTTCGGAATGGATATAGGAGTCAAGATAAATTCAGAATCGGGACACTAGAGAGATAGCCGAGGCTTCTTCGCCAGCCGACAGGGAGAGTGCGGTATGAGCATTTCGCGGAATAGAATCTTATCTTTCTTTGCACTCTTGGGAGCGGCCGTCGTGAGCGCGGCGGTTGCTTGGGCGCAAATGCCGCCCGAAAACCAACCCGACACCACGATTGACGCAGGCATCCGCGCAGCGACCATCCACACTCTGATCGACGATCTCGAACGGGTCTACGTCTTCCCCGACATGGCCGGCGAGCTTGCAAAGATGCTGAAGGAACGCGAGGCGCGCGGTGAGTACAACAACGTAACCAGCGCCAAGGAATTCGCGAAGCTCCTGAACGACCACATGCATGCCGTCGCGCACGATGCTCATCTTCGTGTCTTCTACAGCGCCCAGGGCTTTCCGCCCGTGCCGCCCGCCCCCACGCCCAGTTTCCCGCCGGGAATGCTGCGCATGCTCGCCAACAGCAATTACGGCTTTCTGGACGCCAAGATACTCGATGGCAATATCGGCTATCTGAAGGAGACCGGCTTTCCCGGCGCCGATCTCTCGGCGAACACGACCGTCGCCGCCATGGCCTTCCTCTCCGACACCGACGCGCTGATCCTGGATCTTAGGCACAACAATGGCGGCGCGCCGACGAGCGTCGATATGCTCGTGTCCTATTTCTTCCCGCCGGGCTCGACCGTGCACATCAACGATCTCGCGACACGGATACCCGGCACACGCGACTACGAGTTGCACCAATGGTGGACGCTGCCTTACCTCCCCGGCAAAAGATATCTCGACAAGGAGGTCTATGTCCTGGTGGGTCCCGACACTAAATCGGCGGGCGAGGAATTCACCAACGACCTCAAGACGCAGAAACGCGCGACTATCGTAGGCGCGCCGACCTGGGGGGGCGCCAATCCGGGCAGCGGCAATCGGCTGAGCGAGCATTTCATAGCGCTCATTCCGGACGCGCACGTCATCAATCCGATCACCAAATCGAATTGGGAAGGCGTCGGCGTGCAGCCGGACATCGCGGTCGCGCCGGCGGACGCCTTCAAGACCGCCTATAAATTGGCGCTCCAACATCTAATCGAAAAGACAACGGACGAACGAGAGCTGATGGGGTTGAAGCAGGTGCTGGCGAACGTGGACGCCGCGCCGGCCATGCCGTAGCGCGTGCTTTTCTTCGAAGGCGTTGGTGAACGGCGACGGCAACGCAACAATTGCAGCTGATCGAACGATAATTGGCCGCGGACTGGAAGTGGCAGAAATTTCGGACCGCAAGTTGCGACAAAACCCGCTGGGTGCCGCGATGGTGAATGCGCGCTGGAATAGGTTCCGGATTCCACTGAGAAAAGCGTGGGATTGATGAGTACGGCGCGACTGCTGGCAATCTTGGTTTCGACGCTTGCACGCAGAGCAGGTGCGTGCCGAGCCCAAGAGCGAGCGTTCACCAATGTGCGGACCGCCCGAAGGCAATTATAGGTGCAGAATTGCGCGGGCGCGGTGTGCACGCTCGAGCGGGACGTCCGTCCCGACTTTGACCTTTATGGCCTCGTTTTCCCACATGGAGATTTGCCCGAATGTGAAGATGAGATTTCCGGCCTGTATGAGCTTTCCGGTGTCCAATTGCTCTAGGGGTTCGATCTTCACAACCTTCAGCTACAGTCATTCATCGATGTTCATAATTCCTCTCCTCTCTGCGCCGGTCATTGCCGCGCGATATCACCACGTTCGGAAGGGGGCCGCCTGCTGACGTATTTCGCGAAGCTTTCGATGTCGATGTTGCTTCCACAAACGACAACCCCCACGCGCTTTCCCATGAGTTTGCTGTTGAGCGGACCAAGAAGCGCGGCAAGCGCAGCAGCTCCAGCGGGTTCCACGGCGAGCTTGGCGCGGTGAAATAGCACGGACATGGCGTCGCAAATCTGGTCGTCGTCGACGAGCACAACCTGATCGACATTGGCCTTGCATAATCCAAAGCTGTAGGGAAGCGCCATCGGCGGGGCGAGGCTGTCGGCGATTGTCGAGACTTTGTCGATTCGCTGAGGCTCATTTTTCGCGAAGCTCCTGTACATCGTGTCGGCTCCGCTCGGCTCAACGCCGTAAACGGCACAGTTCGGATCGAGCATCTTGATGGCCGCGGCCGCACCGGACGCCAGCCCCCCTCCGCCTATTGCGATGACTACAGCATCGAGCGTGCCTGCTTGTTTCAAGAACTCCAGACCAAGTGTGGCAGTCCCCAGGGAGGTATTGCGCCCTTCGAACGGGTGAACGAATGTTCGGCCCTCATCAGCGGCAATCTTTTCTGCGAGCGCAAAGGCCGCGTCTCCCGACGGGGCAAGCAGAACTTCCGCACCGTAGCCGCGCGCAAGCGCCACGCGAAGTGGATTTGCGGTCGCAATCATCACCACTTTCGCCGTTGTAGCAAACAGCCTCGCGGCGCAGGAGACTGCTACGGCGTGATTTCCGGAGCTGACAGTTGTAATGCCGCGGCGGCACTGTTCATCAGTCAGCCGCGACATGACCGAGAAGACACCGCGCGCCTTGAACGACCCAGTGACTTGAAGCAGTTCGAGCTTCAGAACTACTTCCGTCTGGCTTCCCAGACGCTCGTCGAGTTCCGGGCCGGGATAAACGCGGATTGGAGTGGTCTGAATGTAGGGACCGATCAGCCGCGCCGTCTCCGCGATTTCATCAAGATCGAAGTCAGGACCATCATACGTCTGGATCAACTCGCTACTCCTGATTCTAAGTGCTGCTGGAATCGGTTGCCATCAAAGGACTGGTCCGCCCGGTCCATACACGCCAAAGACCAAGAGTCATCACCGGCAGGACATAGAGCCCGAGAAAGGCATAGGCGAGCCAGCGATAGCCGTTTGCGATAAGCGTAACGAGTCCGAACCGCTGGGCAGCGAAAGCCGATCCGGTCAAAATCGCCAAGGCTATCGCCAGCCTTGCGCGCTTCGATAGAAGCTTCCCCGCGCTGCTCTGGTAGCTGAATGCAATGCGCTCGTTGATGGCGTGGACCGCGCCTGTTCCGCTCTCCAACAGGGCGCTGAAGATCATCGCCTGAAACAAAAAGCGAAACGCCGGCATGTGCAATTGTTCCAGAAGGTAGTCAGAAGGCAGAACCCGGCCCATAATCTCCGGGTAAAATGCCGCCATCGGCATAAAGAACAGGAGGGCAGGCAGCATTGCGAGGGGACCGGCCAGAGCACCCGCGATAAGAGCGTCCTTGCGGCTCGTCATGAATCGAAGCATCGGAAGAATGACCACGGCGCCAAGGATGTTGTATCCCGCATAGGTCACGCCGCCTGAGACCCATCCTGTTGTCGGCGCTGCAGTCGCCAGGGAATTGACGATTCGTGTTCCAAAATGCGTGAACGACAACACGACAAATACGACATACATGCCATAGAGAAAGAACGACACGTATTTGAACAATTGTTCCACGGCGTAGTTTCCCAGCGTCACAAACACAGTTATGCATGCGATAAGCGCGAGCGTTCCGACGATGTCCGGCCATCCGAAAAGGGCCCGGCCGATTGCTCCAGCTGCAGCCGAAAATACCGCCACCATCAATACAACGGCGAAGAAGTACGCAATCTCGAATGTGGGCCAAAAGGGGCCAAGTAATTGGCGAAAGAAGCTACGATAATCGAGGCTTGCGGTCTGCCTCGCAAAAAGAAATGTCACGACACATACCGCGCTCCAGATGACGGTCGCCAGCAGCATCGCGTAAATGCCGCCTTGCGGACCGCTTGGCAGGAAAAAGGTCGCAAGCTCTCGTCCGGTCGCATAGCCGCCTCCGATCACGACGGCTTTGAACGCAAATCCTGGCAATAGAAATCTGCGAAACCGACTGGGCATGAAATCTCTCAACCTTCCGACACGGCATCGTCGGCTCATGAACGTCGCGGACCATCCGCGACGAAGCCCGCGACGTCAAGAATATGTTTTGTCGGAAACAGGTGAGAGAGAGTACGAGAACAATTCAATCGATGGGCTTCATCGGCTCCGCGCGAAACAGAGAGTTGGAATTTGTTCGCTTTGTCGAAGGCAAGCAGAATGTCTCCTCGATGACACGGTGAAGCGCGTGAGCAGGTCGCGAGCTCTCCTCCGGTCGCATAGCCGCCACCGATCACGACGGCTTTGAACGCGAAGCCACGCAATAGAAATCTGCGAAACCGTGTGGACCTGGAAATCGCGCTCGCTCCTTGATCTGCCTAGAATGGTTTGGGGTGATCATGCAGCGTACCTGAGCCGCGAGGGCCGCCAAGCTCTCAAGAGAACATTCGTATGGGCCGCGATTTGGGATGTGCCGCTCCAGATAACCGCGTAGTCAACAACTGGACGACCCGCCGCGGTCGCGGACGGGGCAGCCTTGCGTATGCCCCTCGCCATAACTGGCACAAAGAATGCCGAGACTCGGAGGTGACGACCATGCGCCGCCTCCCGGCCAAATCTCACCCCAAAAAAGGCGCTCTTATCGCTAGACCCCCCTATTTTCCGGTAGTTTTCAAAAAAAGTCGTTACTAGACGCGCGAAAGCCCAAAATCCCTCCGGTTCATACCAATTTTTGCCAGATCACTGATGTCTGCGCCTCGAAGCGTTGGGAGCTCTTGAATTTCTGTGGCAATCTCGTGTCTTCTGTCCGGTATGTTGCGGATCACGGACAAGCGCGCCGTATGGATCAAGCGGAACATTTTGCCGCACGAACCGGCGTTACGGTCCTGGCTGAAGCTGCGAATCACGTCTGATCTCGATATCGATGACGTCGTCCAAGAGACGTACGCCAAACTCGTCGCACTTGAGTCGGTGGATGAAATCCGCGACCCCAAGAGCTACGCGCATCAGATCGCGTTTTCTATTATTGCCAGTCATGTTCGGCATGCGCGCATTGTGCCGATAAGGTCGGTCGGCAATCTCGAATTTGTCGCGGTCGCGACGCCGGAACCGAACGCGGAGGAACGTCTGGAGTACCGGGATCAACTCAATGATTTGAATGCAGCACTGGCACTCTTACCGGACGCCTGCCGGGCTGCATTTCTAATGCGCCGTGTCGAAGGCTATTCTCAGAGGGAGACCGCGCGCCATTTGGGTATCAGCGAGAAAACGGTCGAAAAATATATGACGCGGACAGTCAGGCTTCTGATGGACACGTTTGGTCGCGGGGGGAAATCGCCGCTCCGCGCGTCTAACGCGGCAAAGAAAAGTCTTCCTGGCAATGCCTAGCAAGAGCAGCGCGAACGAGATCGATTTTTTGGCGGCGCAGTGGGCCGTGCGGCTGGACGCGGAGTCGCTGACGAAAGATGAAGAAATCGCGCTGGATGAATGGCTTCATGCCGATTCCAGACACTTGGGCGCCTTCGCGAAGGCGCGCGCGATCCTGGTGTCCGAAGACGACGAGTTGGAAGCTTTGCGGGCCGCACAGGAGGGTCTGGGCGTGTCCTCACGCCGTACATGGCTTCTTCGTAGCATGGCGGCGGCGGCGGTGCTGGCTGTCACAGGGGGAGGCAGGCTCCTCTGGCTTGCAGCTGTACCGGGGTATGCCACGGACATCGGTGAGACGCGGGTCATCTCGCTCGCAGATGGCTCGGTCATCACGCTGAACACGAATTCCGCCGTCTCCGTGAATTATACGCGTGACAGGCGCGAAGTACGACTTGATCGGGGCGAAGTCTTGTTCGACGTGGCCAAGAACAAGCGGCGTCCTTTCATCGTGGTGGCGGGTTTCACCCAAGTGCGTGCCGTGGGCACGAGTTTTGTGGTGAAGATTCTCCCAAGCCAGCCTGTTGAAGTGCTCGTTCGGGAGGGGGTTGTCGAGGTAAAGCGGCCGGATGTCCCGGTCGCAGCGCCCGTGCGGGTAGTGGCCAATACAAAGGTGGTGGCGCCCGTAAATGCGCCGATCGAGACGCGCGCGGTGCCGGACGAGGAGGTGAAGCGCGCGCTCGCCTGGCAAATCGGGCGCATCGCTTTCCATGGTGAAACCCTTAGGGAAGCAGCAACGGAATTCGCCCGTTACAGCGATATTCAGATTGTGATTGACGATCCTGCGGTTGCGGAACAAACGGTGACGGGCATGTTTGTTTCGAACGACCCCGTCGGATTCGCTCGCGGCGTCGCCTATTCGCTGAATTTGCGCGCCGAGGTTGGTGACAAAGAGGTCCGGCTGACACGTTAAGCCAGCTGCCCGCCAGCGATGATCCATGAACCCGTTACCCTTGGGAATGGCACTCAAAATTGTGACAAACCTGTAGGGAAATGCAGAGGGTCCCGCGTCTAACTCTGTTCAACGCCCGCGAGGGGATCGCGGACCGAACTTGGGGGCATTCATGGTAAGGGCACGAAAATCGATTTTTCTGAGCAGCGTGGCGATTGCGGCGCTGATCTGGAGCGGTGGTGCGTCGGCGCAGACGAAGAGCTTCGACATACCGTCGGAAGAGGCGGTGAACGCCATTCCGGCATTTGCGGCACAGGCGG
Organism: uncultured Alphaproteobacteria bacterium; assembly: GCA_963715545.1. Lineage (GTDB taxonomy): Bacteria > Pseudomonadota > Alphaproteobacteria > Micropepsales > Micropepsaceae > Rhizomicrobium. Next base: position 405,440 of record OY970252.1, read on the forward strand.
GCCTACAGGTAATTGCGCCCGGTGACGTGCTCAGAGGAATTCGCACGCCACCAGTCCGAGGCAGTCTCGACGTTCATGCAGCATTGAGCCAGTTGCTTGCGGGTACGCAACTCGAAATCGGCTCCGATGATGGAAAAACTATTCTTCTGCGGGTTCGTCAAAAAAACGCGGACGCCGCCCCTGAGGAAAAGGCGGCGAGTGAAGGCATCGAAACCGTCGTCGTTACCGCCGAAAAGCGCGAACAGAACATCCAGGACGTTCCTGCGTCCGTGAACGTGTTGACGGGCGCTGACCTGTCCGCCATGCATGCCGTCTCTCTCCAGGACATGGCCGGATACATTCCGGGATTGACAGTCGAGCCGGGTGGCGGGGCTGGGTTTGAGACGATCGTGCTGGACGGCATCGCGCCGACCGGAACGACGGCGGTGACCAGAGTTTACATCGACGAAACTCCGTTGGGCAGCAGCAGCGGGGCGGCGGCCTCTACTGGCCTCACGCCCGATCTAATGCCTTACGACATAAATCGCGTCGAAGTTCTCGATGGCCCGCAGGGCACGCTCTACGGCGCCAATGCGGTGGGGGGGGTGATCAAATACGTGCTGACGCGTCCCGATCTTTCCGGCTACTCGGCGGAGTTCGGTGCCGACGTCTTGGCGATCGCAAATGGGGGCGGGGAAGGCGAACAAGTGCGGGCTGCCGTGAACATACCTCTGATCGACGACGAGCTTGGCCTCAGGGTCTCGCTCTACCAGGGCTTCACGCCGGGCTACATCAACGATGTCGAGACCGGCTGGAAGCACGACAACGCTCTTCACAACGATGGCGGCAGGATCGCGCTGCTGTGGGAGCCCACCTCCAAGCTGTCGATCCAAGCGACGGCGCTGGTCCAGGAAACGCTGCAGGTGAACCCTGACCTCATCCAGTACAATCCGACAACACATCAGCCATTCGCAGGCGGCGGCGTTCTGTCCAACGTTTTTTATCTGCCGCAGAACGGCGACATTCGCCTGCAGCTCTATGATGTGACGGCAAAGTGGGATTTCGACTGGGCAAACCTCACATCGTCGTCGAGCTTTCAGTCGTTTCGTTCGGTCTATCATGACGACCTGACGGCCGAATTCCAGCCGCTGATCGCGCTTCTTTTCGGTGTTCCCAACACCAAGTCGGAGGTCTCCGACAATCCAGAGGTGCAGAAGTTCACGGAGGAACTGAGGCTTGCCTCGCCGGCTCAAAATACCTTCGAGTGGATGATCGGTGGTTACTTCACGAACGAAAAGACGACGCAGGTACAGAACATATTCACGGTGCCATTTTCGGCAGTCGGCCAGCTCGAGTTCGCAGGGATCTATGCCACCTATAACGAATACGCCGCTTTCGGGGACCTGACCTGGCACATCACCGACCGGTTGGATCTGGGCGGCGGGCTTCGCTATTCGTACAACGACCAGCATTACGTCGAGCCGGCCGGCGGACTGCTCCTGGGTACCGGGACGGGGGTGCCCGCGCAGACCAACATTGCCAGCAGCAACCAGGGCGTTGCGACCTGGAACGCCAATTCGAGCTACCACTTTGACGAGCACGACATGGTGTATGTCCGGATCGCCACCGGCTTTCTGCCGGGCGCACCGAACCCCCTCGCTCCGGGCGTTTCGAACGCCCCGACATCTTACAGCGCATCGACGCTTATCGATTACGAAGGCGGCATCAAATCCTCCTGGCTCGACGGAAAGGCGCTGGCCAATCTTTCGGTCTACGACATCGAATGGAACAACATGCAGGTTCCAGATTTCCTTCCGGCCTGCTCCTGTGTGGTCACCACAAATGCGGGCACCGCGCGCAGTGTCGGAACGAGTCTGAACACGAGCTACTCACCCATCGAGGGGCTCCGGCTCGGCGCCAATCTTGTCTATACCGACGCCGTCGTCACCGCGCCAATTCCGTTGCTGGGTACGGTTACCGGCGCACGCCTGCCCTTTGTTCCGCTCTGGGCGTGGTCGCTGACCGCCGATTACACCGCGCCGCTCGATGATCGCTGGAGGCTCGTTTCCGGGATCGGCTACCGCTATGGCGGACGTAGCTGGTCCACCGTACAGGGTGAGGGGGGCGGCTATCCTGACCCGGCTCCGGCATACAATCAAATCGACCTGCACGTCGGCGTCACCGACGGGAGCTGGAAAGTCACGCTCTACGGGAAGAACGTGACGAACGATCTCTATCTTCGAGATGAAGGCATTGGCCGGTCAGCGTTCGGTACGCCGACGGCCTTCCAAGCCATCATAGCGCAACCTCGCACGATCGGGATCAGCCTCGATAAATCGTTCTGACGTCGGCAGTAACGACTGTCGTGCGGCCCGGAACGCTGGGTTCAAATTGGGTGGTGACATACGTCGACAAGATGACCGTTTTCGACGTCTCATATCACTATTCATCGGTCGGGATGTGCTGATATCAGGCCAATCTCGTGAGAAGAAGACGTGACGGTGTTTATGGCCCCGACCTTCTACGATGCATTCGGCCGGAGCTTCAACCTCGGCATGCGATTGGCGTAGTAGACTTTCCGGACGATAGATACCGCGGCCCGCAGTTTCAGTTCGTTTTGCTGCGATTGTGGGCCGCTCGATTGCCGAGGCCGCCGTCCTTTTAAGTCTCATGAGGAGTAAGTATGAACAGGTCCAATTTTGTGATGGGTGCGGTTCTCGCCATCACATTGACGTCGGGAGCCGCGCAAGCGACGAACCAAACGCTGATTCCCCGTAAGGACTTTTTTGACAATCCGGCGCGCGACCAGGTGAGCATTAGCCCGGACGGCACCATGTTAAGTTTCGCCGCCTCGCTCGACGGCGTGAATAATGTATGGATAGCACCTGTCTCCGATCCCTCCAAGGCCACGCCAGTTACCCACGACACAAAGCGTGGCATATTTATGTATAAGTGGGCCAAAAATTCCAAAGAGATTCTTTATCTCGAAGATAACACCGGGAGGATGAACAATCAGCTTTTTGCCGTGGACGTGAAAACCGGTACAGAGCGCAGTCTCGTCGCAATTCCAGACGCCACGGCTCAAATCGTCGAGCAAAGCGCAACGCATCCAGACGAAATCTTGGTCGGCCTCAACAACCGCGATCCGCGTTGGCAAGACATCTACCGGATAAACGTCCGCACCGGCGCCCGCACGCTGATCTACAAGAACGACGGCGCCGCTTGGTTCGTCGCAGACAGCGACCTCGATCTCCGCTATGCCGGGATTCCGACACCGGACGGCGGTATGCAGGTCAAGCGTTTCACATCGCCCGACAAGCTCGTCGATTATCTCGATATCCCGCCGGAAGACGTCGTCACCACCCATCTGCTTGGCTTGGATAGGTCGGGCAAAACGCTTTATGCAATGTCTACGCTCGGCCGCAACACGGCTGCTTTGGTCGCCCTCGATCCGATAACCGCGAAACAGTCCGTCATCGGAGAAAGCAGCAAGGTGGATCTCTGGAATTTTCTGATGCAGCCGATGACGGGAAAGATCGAGGCGTACGCGGTCGACTATCTGAAGAACGAATGGGTCGCCGTCGATCCGACAATCGAGCCGGACTTCGACTTCATTCGGGCTCATGCCGAAGGAGGCCAATGGCGTGTCGTGGCGCAGAGCGGCAACGACAACATTTGGATCGTATTGAACGATCCGGTGACGGCATCGCCTTATTTCTGGCTCTGCGACCGTGGGAAGAAGACTCTCACGAGGCTATTCACGATGTACTCGCAGCTGGCGGGAAAGCAGCTCGCGCCCGTACATGGGCTCGTCATCAAGGCGCGCGACGGGCTCGACTTGACGGCATATCTCACCTTGCCAGCTGCCGCCGATACGAAAGGCAGCGTCAAACCCGATGCGGGCCCGCTTCCAATGGTCGTGTTCGTACACGGTGGTCCGACGGGACGCGATTTGTACGGGTTTGAGGGCTACTATAACGTCTACCACCAATGGCTCGCGAACCGCGGCTATGCGGTGCTGGCAGTCAATTTCCGCGGTTCGGCGGGCTTCGGCAAAGCCTTTGTCAACGCCGGCAATCGACAATGGAGCGGATCGATGGAGGATGACCTCATCGACGCGGTGGATTGGGCGGTCGCCAACGGAATCGCACAGAAAGACAAGATCGCGATAATGGGCGCGTCATACGGCGGATATGCGACGCTGGCCGCGCTCACCATGCATCCCAAGGAGTTTGCTTGCGGGGTGGACTTGTTCGGTCCCTCCGATCTGGAGACGCTCCTGGCGACCGCTCCGCCGCTCGGTGGCTATCACAATATGATGGTCAATCAGATCGGCAATCCAGCGACGCCAGCGGGCCAATCGTTGCTCAAGAAGCAATCGCCGCTCACGTTTGTTGACAATATCGAACGGCCTCTGTTGATCGGCCAGGGCATGAACGATGTCGCCGTTACCGAGGCCCAGTCCGACCTGATCGTGAAGGCAATGGAGGCGAAAAACCTTCCAGTGACATACGTGCTTTATGCCGGAGAAGGACACGGGTTTGTGCGACCACAGAACAACATATCGTTCAATGCAATCGCTGAGGCATTTCTGTCCGAATATCTGGGCGGAGACTACGAGCCGATCGGCGCCGACTTTAAAGATTCGACGCTCAAGGTTGTTACCGGCGCCGACAAGGTGCCGGGCCTCAGCGAAGCGCTCGCGCGCTGACACGATTCAGTAGCCCTGTCGGAGGCACCGTGCCACATCGAGACAAACGCGCCGTCCCGACGAATGGTTTTCCGACGCATCGCAGACCTCTGTTAGCTGCACTGGGGGTCGCTCTCGCACTATTTGTCGTCGGAGCGGGAGCGCCCGTGCCAGAACCGGTCGTTGCAGCCGCAAGTTCGCAGCCGCTGGGCGCCGCTGCGCCCGCCTCGTCGGTGGAAGCTCACGCGCTCACAGCGCAAGACCTCGATATTTTCTTCGACGGTCTCATTCCCAATGGAATGGATCTCGGTGACATCGCCGGTGGCGTCCTCGTCGTGGTCAAAGACGGCAGGATTCTCCTTTCCAAAGGCTATGGCTATTCGGACGTGGCCAAGCAAAAACCGGTGATTCCCGACCGGACTGTGTTCCGCGAGGCTTCGATAACCAAGACATTCACTTGGACCGCCGTGATGCAACTCGTTCAGGCGGGAAAGATCGATCTCGAGAGCGATGTGAACGACTATCTCGATTTCAAAATTCCCCCAAAATTCGGCAAACCGATCACCATGCGCGATCTCATGACCCACACAGCAGGGTTTGAGGAAACGGGTGCCGGCATCGAATTTCCTGTGCCGGGACATCTCGTCACGTTGCGCCAATACCTGATCAACCACATGCCGGCGCGAATATTTCCACCCGGAAAGATCGCCGCCTATTCGAATTACGGTGGCGCGCTTGCGGGGTATATCGTCCAGCGCCTGTCGGGAGAATCGTACGACGATTACGTTGCGGACCATATTTTCAAGCCGCTCGACATGATGCACTCGAGCCTCGAACAGCCGTTGCCGTCGGCACTCGCGGCCGATCTGTCCAAGGGATATAGACAGGCCTCCGATCCCAATCTTGTGCCGTTCGAATACATCCAAACGGTGCCGTCAAGCACATTGTCCGCAACCGGCACGGATATGGCCCATTTCATGATCGCGCAACTCGAGAACGGCAGCTATAACGGCGTCTCAATTCTCAATCCGGTAACGACCGCGTTGATGCATTCGCCACAGTCGCGAATGGCGCCCGGTATCAACGGCTTCGATCTTGGCTTCCTGCAGCAGAACCGCAATGGTCTGAGGATCATCGGGCATGGTGGCGATATGACGGCCTTTCATAGCGATATGGAGCTCTTGCTCGACAAGCATGTCGGCATCTTCCTGAGCTTTAATAGCGCCGGCAAAGGTGGCGTCTCCGGGCTGCTGCGTAGGGCGATCGTACATGCATTCCTCGACCGCTATTTTCCGTACACACCTCCTAAGGAGCCGACAATGGCCGATCCACGACGCGACGCCGCGCGCGTCGTGGGGTGGTACCAAGGCAGCCGCCGCAGCGATACGGCGTTACGTTTGATTTCAGTGCTCGGCGAGAGCAGCGTCACCGCCCGCCCGGACGGAACGATCGAAGTCAGCGGCCTCAACGATCTCAGTGGCGCGCCCAAACGCTGGCGCGAAGTAGAGGCGCTCGCTTATCGCGACGCGGGCGGCCAGAGCCTTTTGAAGTTCGTGACGAACGGACGGGGCCAAATCGAATATTGGACGTCCGATGAGGGTCATGGCCCCACCGAGGTATTCCAGCGCCTGCACGGTTTGTATGCGTACTCCATGCTAAAAAACCTGGGAGGAGCGAGCTTCGCGAGTTGGATACTCACGATCGTCATCTGGCTCGGCGGCTGGCTCATGCGGCGCCATTACGGCGCGACGCTTGATATGCCGGAGTCCGCGGCGCGCTGGCGCCTTGCTTCGCGCCTTGGCGTTGTGGCGCTGTTTGCCATGGTGCTGAGTTGGGTTGTACTTTTCACAGTTCTCGTCGGATTTGTGGACTCCTTCAACCAGATGCTCACGATCGTCTACATCCTTGGCGCTACCGCGATCCTGGGCGCGCTCGCGATCCTCGTCGAATCCGTGCTGCGCGTTCTGCGTGGGCCGGGTGGGTGGGTGGTTCGTTTCGGCGAGTTCGTATTGGGCGCAAGTGCACTCTATGCACTCTGGTTCATTTCTGCCTTTGGTCTCGCGAATTTCAGTTTCAGGTACTAGCCATGCCGACTTGGCCGTGTCGCGTCACGATCTGTACCTCTTCAGTCTATGGACCAACTCGTCGTCCAAGCCGATCAGGGCTGGAACAGGTCGTCCTGCACTAGAAATCAACCCGGAGCGATCACTCAATGCGACGTAAAGCGGAGTTCGTAATCGTCCTTTCCCTATATATGTTTTTCAACGGCCCCCTGTTCGGTGCCGCTTGCGCACAGAACACCTTCAACCAGGTTTTCGAAAGCGTCAAAGCGCGGCCAGAATTCGCGCATTCGTTCTTCGGCGTCGCGATTTATTCGATTGACCGCAAGACCATGCTCTACGAATTGAATGGCAACAAACTGTTCGTGCCTGGTTCGACGACGAAGCTCTTAACTGGGGGTGCGGCGCTTCAACTGCTCGGCCCGGACTATCGCTTTCATACGCCGGTCTATCGTACTGGCGTCATCGAAAACGGCGTTCTCAAGGGTAATTTGGTTCTCGTTGCGAGCGGAGATCCAGATCTGTCCGGTCGATTGCAGCCGGATGGAACGCTCGCGTTCGCCGACGAGGATCATTCTTACGGCGGCTTCAAGTCGCGGGTCATCGGCGATCCGCTGGCCGCATTGAAAAGTTTGGCGGGGCAGGTCGCGGCTTCTGGCATCCGCAAAGTGGACGGCCAGATCCTCGTCGATGCGAGTCTCTTTGCGCAGGGTCAGCGCGAACTCGGCACAGGCGTCACGATCTCGCCGATCATTGTGAACGACAACGTCGTCGACGTGGTGATCTCGCCCGGTTCGTCCGCCAGCGCCCCGGCGGCACTCCGCATTTCGCCTCAGCCAACCTACATTCATTTCGTCAATCAAGTGAAGACGGGTGTCTCCGGATCACCTTTCTCGCTCGACCGTTCGGAGCGAAGTCTGCCCGATGGCTCTATCGAGGTAACGTTGCGCGGCTCGATCCCACCGGAAAGAGGCGATTACGTCAGTCCTTACCCAGTTTCCGATCCTGCGCGGTTCGCGGCAGGGCTCTTGACGACGGCACTTGAGGAGAAGGGCATCGTTGTCGGGAACAAAACCTTCCCCGCCGAGGCTACCGGCGACACGTTCAAGGCGATCTATACGCAAGAGAATTGCGTGGCCGAACTCGTCTCAGCGCCACTGCGCGAGGATGTCAAAGTCACACTTAAGGTGAGTTCAAAATCTTCACGCCACCGAGACGCCGTATCTGTTGGGCGCGATTTTGGGCAAGGCGAAAAAGGATGCCGACAGAATTGGATTTCGACTTGAGCACGATTTTCTTGCGCACGCAGGGCTAGATCTTTCCGCGGCGTCGCAGTCCGACGGCGCTGGAGGGTCGGCGTTCTTCACACCTGATTTCATGGTGCACTATCTCGCCTATATGGCGGCACGGGCTGATTTTGCTTATTTCCGGAATTCGCTCCCGGTGCTCGGCAAGGACGGCACGCTTAGCGACGACGAAAAAAACTCTCCAGCGGTGGGACATATTTTCGCAAAGACTGGTACCTATATCGAGCCCGATTTTCTCAACAACAACATGATGCTGAGGGGTAAAGGACTGGCAGGGTACACCACCACGTCGTCTGGAGAGCACATTGCAATCGCAATTTATGCTAACAATGTTCCACTTACTGCGGCAATCGACGATCCCGTGAACGTGCTGGCGGATGCGATCAAAGCAGGCGACGCGCTCGACGAAATCGCTGTAGCGGCCAACTTACTTCCGATTGAACCTGCGAAGTGACCTGCGCTCGGGACTTAGAACACGGCGCTGTCAAAGCGGTGCTTTCCGACAGCGACATCGTTTGCCGCTTAGCCAACACCAGGAGACAGCGTTGAAGCTCGCGCGCTGGCCGGATAGCCGTGCCGAAGTCGAACGTGCGCTCTATCCGGCGCTCGAAAACGATCCCGGCCGTGCGATCTGGCAGCGTAACTTCAAGGGCGCCAGCGGACTTTTCGGCATCGTGTTGAAGCCAGTCGCGCGGCATGCCGCCGCAGCGTTCATGACTCCTCTCGCTTTGTTCAGTATGGGCTATTCTTGGGGCGGTTTCGAAGGTCCCATCGTGCCTGCGCGTATCAAGCATACCGCCAAGCCTTTCAAGCGGATGGCCGCGTTATTCGGATTCATGCCGGTCTCGAAGACGCCGACGACGTTATCGCCGACATCGAGCAGGCGCTGGAGCGGTTGTGGACTGCATCATGAACCACGCCATTTCACACTACCAATTTCTCGACACCGTCTCGTTCGGCGCCGATGGGCTCGTCGCCGCAATCGCGCAATATTGTCGCAATGTCGAGATACTCTTGCTGGTGTGCGTGTACCGGGGATCACTTTTGCTGACCCTTGCGACCGGCGACGTGACCTACTGGTCAGGCGCCTACCAGTCGCGGTGGCGCAAAGGGAGACGTCGGGGCACACGCAATGGTTCATCGAAACATACGTTATTTGCCACAGAAATGCGCTCGTTTTGATAGTTAACAAAATAGGACCTATCTGCCACATAGGCAAACGGACTTCGCATTTGTCGAACACATCACTCTATCGCGCAGGGCGATAAGAGAAACGGGGACACTTTGAAATGACGGCAACAGCGATCGAAGCATCGAACGTCCACACCCGAGCCTATGTCGCATATGGTCTGACGCTCTTGGCATTGACCGGCGCGGTCTGTTCCATGGACATTTCGGTGTTGTCGGTGCTGCTGCCGAGCATCAAAACAGATTTCCGGGTCACCGACGCGCAACTTGGCGCGCTCGGCGGCGTGGCGCTGGCGGCCAACGCAGCATGCGGTGTGCCGATCGCTCGATTCGCAGACACCTGGATTCGCAAGCGCATCCTCGCGCTGGCGCTTACCGCTTGGAGCATCATGACCATGTTATGCGGCATGGCTGGCAGCTTTGCCCTGCTTGTGGCAGCGCGCGCGGGCGTCGGCGCTAGCGAATCCGGCGCAGGATCTCCGTGCTATTCGCTGATTGCGGACATCGTTCCGCCTGAGAAACGGGCCGGGGCATTTTCGTGGCTCTTCGTGGGTGGAATGATCGGAGGCGCGATTGGCCTGGCGGCGGGTGGATATTTGGGCGCGAAGATAGGGTGGCGCTTTACGCTGATCCTATTCGGGCTGCCCGGCATCGCGCTGGCCGCCGTGATAATGTTCACTTTTCGGGAGCCGGTGCGTGGCAGCTTTGACCGCGTGCAAGTGTCGGCGGAAAAAACTTCGTCCCTGTCGGCCATATACGGTCTGTTCTCGCGGCCGTCCTTCGTGCACCTCCTGATAGCGTTCACCGTCGCCGGCATGTCTGGCAGTCTTGGCGTCTGGCTACCGACCTATCTGATGCGGGAGTTTTCGGTGTCGAGCACCGCAATCGGCCTCGCATTCGGGCCTGCGGTCGGTGCAAGCAGCATCCTCAGCGCGGTTTTGGGCGGCTTTCTGGGCAATCGCTTGATGGCCCGCGACCTGCGCTGGGCCGCATGGCTTGCAGCCGTCGCAATCGCCTCGAGCGTGCCGATCCTGGCGATGGCTTTGTTTGCGCGATCGTTCGTCATGGTCATCGCCATCTACGCCGTTTTCTCGCTTGTGGCGAACCTGGGGAATGCTGCGAGCACTGCAATGATTACGCTCGTCGCAAAACAGCGGGAACGCGCGCTCGCTGGCGCGATCGTCATACTCGTAGGCGGCATAATCGGGTATGGCGGGGGCACGTGGATGGTGGGTTACCTGAGCGACCTGTTTAAATCGACGGGCCACGTCCATGCCTTGCGGGACGCTTTTCTTTGCACCCTGGTTTTCCCGATCTGGGCTTGCGCGCATCTGCTCTTGGCTGCTCGCTCGCTTCGCGCGGACGCGCTTGCTGCGTCAGGCGTCGAGGTGCAGTGACGCCGACGATGAAGCCAAGTCGAGACCTGTCCTTTCCGAAAACTATCTCAGAGAGTAGCGGTGGTGCAGACCGCCCAGAAAGACGGTTGTAACGATCTCGTCGCAGCCCTCTATTGGCGGACGATTCGAGGCACCCTTACTCAAACCGAGATGGATCAACGCCGACAGAAGTGTGACGAGGCCAATCATCGTCCGATATCATGATCCGATTCTATGTTCGCCTGCGAATCTGGCAGATTCGGTTTTCGGAATTGACAGGCAACGTGGACTTGAAAGCCTACAGCGAAATACTGGCAGGCTGAGCGCGCGGGCCGCGGCCTCAGAACGGATAGTGGCCATTCATTGTGTCGATGGTGATCCAACGAAGGTCGGTGAACTCGGCAATGCCGGCTCGCCCTCCGAAACGACCGTAACCGCTCGCTTTAACTCCGCCGAACGGCATTTGGGCTTCGTCGTGAACGGTGGGACCATTGATGTGGCACATGCCGGCATCGATTCTTTGTGCAACCGAAAGCGCGCGGCTGATGTTCTGGCTGAAGACCGCTGAAGACAGGCCATAGGCGGTGTCGTTTGAGATTCGCACGGCATCATCGTCGTCCTTTGCACGAATGATGCAGACGATGGGCCCGAACGATTCTTCCGTATAGATCGTCATATCGGGTGTAACGCCGTCGATGACAATGGCGGGCACGACGGTTCCATTGGGCCTGCCCGACGTGATGATGTTGGCACCCTTTGCGGCCGCATCGGCGACCAATTCTTCTACTCGGCGGACAGCCCCTTCACCGATCATCGACCCAAGCACGACATTGCCCGAACGGGGATCACCTGCCAGCAGGTTCTTTGCCCGGGCGGAAAATTTCTCGACGAATCGATCGGCGATGCTGCCTTGCACGATGATCCGCTCGGTCGACATGCAGATCTGCCCCTGATTCATGAAAGCGCCGAAGATCGAGGCATTGACCGCTTCGTCCAGCTCGGCGTCGTCGAGCACGATCAGAGGTGCCTTGCCACCGAGTTCGAGCACGACAGGCTTCAATTCGCGCGCAGCCGCTTCGGCGATAATGCGGCCGACTTTGGTCGAGCCCGTGAAATTTATTCGTTTCACCGCGGGATGCGCGATGAGCGAACCTACGATCGCTGCCGCGTCGCGCGGCGCGTTGGCAACCACGTTGACGACGCCCTTCGGGAAGCCGGAATCGCGCATTACCCTGCCGATCAAGGTATGGGTCGCCGGGCAAAGTTCCGAAGCCTTCAACACGACGGTATTGCCGCAGGCGAGCGGCATGGCGATGGCGCGAACTCCCAAGATAACCGGGGCGTTCCAGGGCGCTATTCCGAGTACCACTCCGGCCGGCCGGCGTACTGACATGGCAATACAGCCAGGTCGGTCAGATGGAATGGTTTCACCCGTAACCTGCGTGGTCAGTGACGCGGCCTCACGGAGCATACCGGCGGCCAGATGCACATTGAAGCCGGACCAGGCCGCGGTCGCACCGGTCTCCTCCATCATCATCGCGCTAAAATCATTCGTGCGCGATTCGAGCATGTCGGCGGCTTTCAGCAAAAGGGCTCGTCTCGCATTCGGGCCCAAGTCTGCCCATGCGGCAAAAGCCGAAGCGGCGGCATCTGCGGCCGAGATGGCATCGGCACAGCTCGCCGCAGCGGCGCGGGTGGCGATTTCGCCCGTCATCGGGTTGCGACGCTCAAAAATCGCGCCTGTGACGGCAGAGACGTCCGCGTTGTCGATGAGGAGCGAGGTATTGAACATAATGTCCTCCGGTCGTTTTATGCGTCAGAGATGCGGTAGCCTTGCGTCGATGACAGCACAGCGGTTTTCCACACGGACTGCGTGAAATGCTTGATCGAGCGTGTGCGCGAGTTCCTCCGGCGTATCGGCCTTTGCAGCGAACGCACCGCCGGCGGCGGCTGCTATCGCGCCATAATCCGGTTGTGGATCGAAACTCATGTCGAGCTCCGATGCTCGGCTGGCATAGCCGTCCGGGTGCACGGCGAGGGTGGATAGCTTCGGCGATTTCCAGCCGCCATTGTTATAGATGACGGTGAGAAATGGTGTGCGATAGCGCCGTGCCATCCAATGGACCGAGGAAGGCGCGGAAAACATGAAACTTCCGTCGCCCGTCAGGGCAACGACTGTCTTGGCGGGATGCGCGAGTTTGACGCCGAACGCCGCGCCGCCATTCCATCCCAGCGAACCGCCGCCGCTGGCAAATAACGAACCTGGCCGCGTGGGGCGAAGGTGATCGAAGATCGTCTGATAGTTGGAAATGCCCTCGTTGATGACGATGCAGTCGCCATCGATCCGCTGCTGCAGCGCAACCGTCAAATATTCGGACGTCAGCTTCGGACCCTTTGCCGATTTTCGTTCTAGATCGACTAGGCGGTTGTGGTGAAGTTCGTGCCAGAGCTTTCGGCGCGCCTCGACGAGACCTATGTCGGGCACCACATGATCGAGTGCGGCATTTATCTGACGAAGCGCGGTCAATGCGTCGGCAGAAAACCGGCGGCGTGAGGGAATGTACCAAAGCGGCATCTGTTCTTTGAGTGGATCGACGTCGATATGATAGATTTTCGCATCGGACCGCGGCACGCTCGCCAACGGTATCCATGGTATGTCGCTGTCGATCACCAGAACGAAATCCGCCTCAGCCAGAGCCGGATTCTGGCGCGCCTCGTTCCATTGATTTCCTTGATAGAGCTCGTGGTCGTGCGGAAAATTGACGTAGCTGGGTACGGACTCCAATAAGCCTACACCCACGCGTTCGCACAGCGTCACAAGTTCGTGGACGGCAGAAATATTGCGGCCGACAAAGGACGTCACCACCAAGGGCGCACGCGCCGAGGCCAACGCGTCGGCAATATCCGCCGCACTTTCCGGCGGGAGAGCGCAAGGAGAAATCGGCGTCCAATGCGTATAATCGGTGTTGGCGCGTGGTGCTTCCGCTTCCATCGTTTCGCGCGCGCCCATCAGATAGACCGGCCCCTTGGGGTCGCTGTAGGCGAACTGCATCGCCCGAAACACTAGCTGCCGGACATTCACGCCGGAGCGAATCTCGTTGTCGTAGCGCATATAGCCGCGCACGATTCCGCGTTGGTCGTGAACGTCTTGTATCCATTGAATGAATTCATTTCTGCTGCCCTTGGCCTCGCCTGCTTGGGTGAAAGGGGAGGCGCCGGCGAAGACGAATACGGGCACGCGTCCTTTCGCGGCGTTGTGCACGGCGCCGGCAAGCGATTGGGTGCCGCATTCGACATGAACGAAAACGGCTTGCGCGCGGCCCGTCGATTGAGCGAATCCATGAGCGGCGCTCATCGCCACCATCTCGTTCGGGCAGGTTATGACTTTCGCCAATGGTTCGCCCGACGCACGGTATTGCGCGAGTGCCTCTATAATTGCGGGATGATCGCTTCCGAAATTCGCGAAGATATACTCGACACCCGCGTCGCGCAGGGCTTCGAGCATCGCCATGCTCGTCGTGTAGGGTGCTCGCGCCTCGCCCAAAAGCTCACCCACCGGCCAGTCATCACCTCAACTGTTTGATATCAAACTGTCTGGATGGGCGCAATACGCACTCATTACGGGCTTGCCAAGATTCGCATTCTGGCCCTAGCGTCTGTCCAGGCGATGGCCCTTCAGGAAACGGCTACTTGGGAGTACTCATGTCGCGGGCAGCACGGAAACCCAAGACGGGCCCGTCCGAAGTCGATCTGGGCAAGTTGGACGGCTTTGTCGGGTACCATTTGCGCATTGCACAGACATTGGCCTTTCAGGCGTTTGCGCGAGAGGTGGGACAAAGCGACCTCAAGCCGGGCAGTTTCGCTATTCTGGAGATTCTTGCCGAAAACCCCCGCATCACCCAGATGGCGTTGAGTCGTGCAAACGGACGCGACAAATCCTCCATGACCCCGGTGCTAGACGAACTCGTACGGATCGGCCTTGTCGAGCGCCGCCGGGTCGACGATAACCGCCGGGCCTACGCGCTCGAGTTGACCAATGCGGGCCGAGTTGCGCGCAAGCGGCTGCTGAAAGCGGCAGAACGTCACGAAGCTCGCGTCGTCGCGCTGCTTGGAAGGCGCAGATCCAACACGCTTCGCAACCTTCTTAAAATGCTGTCGGGCCTCCTTGCAGAGGGCTGACGGCGGCTCGGGCAGATTGTCGGGCAGATTGTATGATTACAAACTGTTTGCTATTCTACTTTGCAACGAAACCGTCGTTTTTTGCGGGTCATAGTCCATAATGCGCACGCAGGTCGCCATCGTGGGTGCCGGTCCGGCGGGACTGTTTCTGGCGCATCTCCTTCATCGTCGGGGTTTGGACGCCATCGTTCTGGAACGCCACGCCCGCGCTTATGTGGAAGGGCGGGTTCGTGCCGGTGTCCTCGAGCAAGGTACCGTCGACTTGATGGAGCGGCTCGGCATTGCCGAGCGAATGCGGCATGAAGGTCTCGTGCACAATGGCATCAATCTCGGAAACGCTGGTACCATCTTTAGGATCGACCTGAAAGCGCTGACGGGTGGCAAGACGGTCATGGTCTATGGTCAGCAAAAAGTGATGCGAGACCTGTTCGACCGCGCCGAAGAGCTTCAATTGCCGGTTGTCTTCGAAGCAGCTGATGTTCAGCCCCGCGATATCGGCTTGGCCCTTCCTTACGTGACGTACCGTAAAGACGGGTTGGAACACCGAGTGGATTGCGACTTCGTGATTGGCTGTGACGGCGATCACGGCGTGTGTCGACAATGCATCCCCGACGACGCAATACAACATCTCGAGCGATCCTATCCCTTCGGCTGGCTCGGCATTCTGGCCGATGTTCCTCCCGCGAATGACGAGCTGATCTATTCGAATCACGAACGGGGCTTCGCATTGGCGAGCATGCGTTCGCCGTCGCGCAGCCGTTACTACCTGCAATGCAGTCTTGATGAAAACATCGAGGATTGGCCGGACGAGAGGTTCTGGGACGAGTTGTGCGTACGGTTGGGGCCGGAGGTGGAACGATCGGTCACGCGTGGTCCGTCATTCGAGAAGAGCATCGCGCCGCTGCGCAGCTCGGTGACGGTGCCGATGCAATATGGACGGCTGTTTCTGGCTGGCGATGCCGCTCATATCGTGCCTCCGACCGGCGCGAAAGGCCTCAATCTGGCGGTGTCCGATGTCGTGTTGCTCTCCGACGCTTTGTCCGAATACTACGCCAAGGGAACCAAAATGGGCCTGGATGCCTATTCCGAGCGAGCTCTTGCCTGCATCTGGAAGGCGGAGCGCTTTTCGTGGTGGTTCACGAATTTGACGCACCGGTTTCTGGAGACAGATGGCTTCGCGCGTCAGATGCAACTTGCCGAAATCGCCTATATCCGGCAATCGCAGGCGGCTCAGGCGATGCTCGCAGAAAATTATGTCGGTCTCCCGTTGGACAGGTCATGAGGTCAAAGGTCTTCCCCAGCGCCAGTGCCGCCCTCGAAGGTCAATTGTTCGATGGCATGACGATAATGTCCGGCGGATTTGGACTATCCGGCAATCCGGAAAACTTAATCGCCGCGATCGGTGAGATCGGCACGAACGATCTTACCGTTATTTCCAACAATTGCGGCGCCGATGGATTCGGCCTTTGGACCTTGCTCAGCAATGGGCAAATTAAGAAAATGATCTCGTCCTATGTGGGAGAGAACAAACTGTTCGAGCAGGCCTACCTTTCCGGCCGGCTCGAACTCGAGCTCAATCCGCAAGGCACATTGGCCGAACGTATTCGCGCAGGAGGTGCCGGCATCCCGGCCTTCTACACCAAGACCGGCGTCGGTACTGTGGTGGCCGAGGGAAAGCCGGTCGAGGAATTCGACGGAGAGCTCTATGTACGCGAGCGCTGGCTGCGCGCCGATCTGGCTATCGTGCGGGCGTGGCGGAGCGATGCCGAAGGCAATCTCGTCTATCGAAAGACGGCACGAAATTTCAATCCTGCGATGGCCACGGCAGCCAAATTCACGATTGCGGAGGTTGATCAGCTGGTGGCCGGAGGAGAGTTGGACGCCGACCATGTTCACACGCCGGGGATTTTCGTCGATCGTATCGTGCAGGGGAGCAATTACGGACGAAGGATCGAGCATCTGACGACACGCCCGCGTCCAAAGCAGGCACACGTGCCGTGAGTTGGACTCACGAACAAATGGCAGTCCGCGCGGCACGCGAATTGCAGAATGGATTTTATGTCAATCTCGGCATCGGAATTCCGACTTTGGTTGCGAATTGCATTCCGGAGGGCATGCTCGTCACGTTGCAAAGCGAAAACGGCATGCTGGGGATGGGCCCCTTTCCTTACCAAGGCGACGAAGATCCCGACGTGATCAACGCGGGCAAGCAAACCGTCACGGAGTTGCCCACATCGAGCTATTTTTCTTCGTCAGACAGTTTCGCCATGATCCGAGGCGGGCACATCGACCTCGCGATTCTTGGCGGCATGGAGGTTTCCGCGAACGGCGATCTTGCGAACTGGACGATACCCGGAAAAATGCTGAGGGGCATGGGAGGTGCAATGGATCTCGTCGGCGGCGTCAAACGCGTGATCGTGGTGATGGACCATACGAACAAGGTCAACGTCCCGAAAGTCGTCGAACAGTGCAGTCTTCCGCTGACGGGACGCGCCTGTGTCGACTTGATCGTCACGAATCTGTGCGTGATCTCGGTCGATCGTAGGGCGGGCGGGTTGACGTTGACCGAATTGGCGCCCGGCGTTGCATTCGACGAGGTGAAGTCGAAGACGGAGCCCGTGCTAAATCGGGGAGGGTTTGCATGGACGTAGAGCCTTACAGACGCGAAGACCCCGACGCACAGCCGCCGTCACTGTTTCCCGCCTATGCATCTACGGTGCGGCGCGCGCCGCTGCTGCGAGCGATCCGGGTTCCCCAGACCCTCACCGAAGCGAGCGGGCCTGCAAACAATTGGGCCGACATTGTCGGACCTCCGATAGCCGATATGACGGTCCAGCACAACGCCGCTCCGATCGGTCAACGTATTATCGTGGCTGGCCGTGTTCTCGATGAAAATCGCCGGCCCATACCGAACACCGTCATCGAGATATGGCAAGCCAATGCCGCCGGCCGTTACATTCACGGCAAGGACGATTGGAACGCGCCGCTCGACCCCAACTTTACCGGTGTGGGCCGTGCCATTAGCGATGAGAAAGGTCGCTATCGATTCGTATCGGTGAGGCCCGGCGCATATCCTTGGGGCAATCATCCGAATGCCTGGCGGCCCGCGCATATTCATTTTTCGCTATTGGGGCCCGCTTTCGCGTCGCGGCTGATCACGCAGATGTATTTTCCCGACGATCCGCTGATCGATCTCGATCCGATCGTGAATGCCGTGCCGACGCCATATCGCCGACGATTGGTTGCGCGCTTCGATATCGCGACGACGCAACCTAGCTTTGCGCTCGGCTATCTGTTCGACTTCGTGTTGCGCGGCCGCGATGCGACGCCTATGGAAAATCGGTCATGACCGACAATCAAAGCAAGGAACTGTTCGGTCAAACGCCTTCGCAAACCGTGGGGCCGTTCTTTCACTACAGCCTGCCGTGGAAGGGCGGAGCCGATCTCGTCGGCCGATCCTCTATCGGTGCGCGGCCTGATCTCATTCCGCTGGGCCACTATCTGTTGCAGCCGCCGTCGGTGCGTAGTTCCGTAAACGGCACGATGATTGAGATCGTTGGTCGCGTTCTCGACGGGGAGAGCAAACCCGTTCCCGACGCGATGATCGAGATCTGGCAGGCGAACGCCGCGGGACGCTATCGAAGCTCAGAAGACGGACGAGACAATCTTCCTCTGGACGAGGGTTTCCAAGGCTTCGGCCGATCGTCGACCGGCGAAGACGGTGAGTACCGGTTCCTCACCGTTCTGCCCGGTCGCGTGCCCGGTCCGGGCAATTCTTTGCAAGCACCTCACATCGCCGTTGGCGTGTTCGCACGCGGGCTTCTCAGACGGCTGGCGACGCGCATCTATTTCGAGAATGGCGAAGGTCTCGATCAGGATCCGATCCTGGAGCTAGTTCCGACGGCGCGGCGTGATACGCTGATCGCGCGTCGTATATCCGACACTGCGATGGTGTATCGTTTCGACATCATCCTTCAGGGCGAGGGCGAAACCGTCTTTTTCGATTTCTGATCGAGGAGAATTGTCCATTGATGTCGATGATGCACGATCGCGCCGTCGGCAGTACGGAAATGCTCGCCATTTTCGCAGACAAGGCGCTCCTGCGGGCAGCACTTCGGTTCGAAGCCGGGTTGGCCCGCGCCGAAGCGGCCGAGGGGATAGTGTTGGCAGAGGATGCAGCACGGATACACGAGGTGTGCGAGTCGTTCGATGTCGACATCGAGACACTTGCTGACGAGGCCGCGCATGCCGGAACAATGGCTATCCCGCTCGTCAATCGCTTGCGGGCGCGCGTCGCCGAACAAGACAAAGCAGCGGCCGAAAAAGTCCATCTCGGTGCGACAAGTCAAGACTTGGCCGACACAGCCTTGATGCTTCAGGCAAAGGCAGGATCGACGTTGATCGAAGGGGAGCTTCTCCGAATCGGCGACGCATTGTCGGTATTAGCCGGCCGCCATAAGGCGACGCCGATGTTGGGACGCACGCTTCTGCAGGGAGCTCTGCCGATCACCTTCGGACTGCGCGCCGCAAATTGGTTGCTGGGTATCGACGACGCGCTCACGCGTTTCCGGCGCGAACGCGACGACGCAATTGTGCTGCAGCTCGGCGGCGCCGCGGGCACGCTCGCGGGGTTTTCTGGGAAAGCATTTGCCGTGACTGAACGGATGGCACGCGATCTCGGTCTCATCTGCCCGCCGATACCGTGGCACGCGCGCCGGGGAAATATTGCGGGGCTGGCCGCCGCGCTCGGGATCGTCACAGGCGTCGTAGGAAAAATCGCGCGCGACATATCGCTAATGGCGCAAAATGAAATCGGCGAAGCGTTCGAGCCGATAAGCGAAGGTCGCGGCGGTTCATCGGCGCTGGTGCACAAGCGCAATCCGACGGGATGTCAGCAGGCGCTGTCGGCGGCGCTGCGCGCGCCGGGGCTCGTTGCGTCGATCTTGGCGGGCTTACCCCAAGAGCAGGAACGTGGTCTCGGTGGCTGGCAGGCGGAAGCACCCGTACTGTCTGAATTGTTCGTGCTGGCAGACGGCGCGCTGCGGGCCATGCTTCCCGTCGTCGAAGGGCTGGACGTGAATGCAGATGCCATGGCGCATAATCTCGCGGCCGCAAACATGGGAAGCGATTTCGGGGAAGCCGAGGCTCTTGCGCAACGGGCCCTCGATCGTCACGGAAAGATAAACTGATGCCTTTTGCGAACAATGACGGCGTGCGCCTCTATTGGCGTTTTGATGGCGAAGAAGAAAGACCCGTTCTTGTCCTCCTGAATTCCATAGGCACCGATATGAGCCTTTGGGATCGAGCGGCGCCATTTCTGCTGCAGAAGTTTCGTCTGTTGAGGATGGATTGGCGGGGGCACGGCGGTTCGGATGCTGTGCCAGGCGACTACAGCCTCGATACGCTCACCTCCGACGTGGTCGCCGTCATGGATGCGGCGGGCGTCGATTCCGCGGCACTTTGTGGCGTATCGCTCGGCGGCATGGTCGCCATGAATACCGCGCTCATGGCGCGATCGCGCGTTCGCACTCTAATCTTGGCATGCACATCGGCGCATATGGATCGTGCGACATGGCAGACTCGTATCGATACGGTGCGGGCGCGAGGAATTGCCAAAATCGCAGAAGCGGTCATCGAAAGGTTTTTTACCGAGGAATTTCGGCGCACGCATCCGGAAGCGGTCGGCACGGTCCGCGCGGGCCTTCTAGCGACACAGGTGGACGGCTATGCGGGCTGCGGCGCGGCCATCCGGGACATGGTGCTGCGGGACCGACTTTCGGCAATCGATGTGCCCGCGCTGATCGTTGCGGGCTCCAAGGATGTTTCTACGCCTTTCGAAGGCCATGGCGACGCTATCGTGAGAGCGATTCCAGATGCGATCGTGGAGCACCTGCCGACGGCGCATCTGGCATGCCTGGAAGCTCCGGCTGCATTCGCCGGCGCGGTCTTTGCTTTCCTGTTGAATGACATGCAGGTGTGCGACGCCGCTCAGACCATGTTTGAAGCGGGCTTGAAGGTGCGGCGCGAGGTGCTGGGTGACGCCTGGGTCGACCGCACCTTGGCAAATCGCACGCCGTTCAACGCGGACTTCCAGGCAATGATTACACGTTACGCTTGGAACGAAATCTGGGACCGGCCGGGCCTTGATCGACGAACACGCCGGCTGCTCGTCGTCGCGATCACGGCCGCACTCGGATGCTGGGAGGAATTTCGCCTCCATGTTCGCGCGGGAATCGAACAGGGGGGATTTGGAGAGGGAGAGTTAAAAGAAACGCTGATGCAGACGGCCATATACGCCGGCGTCCCCGCCGCGAATACGGCCTTTCGAGAGGCTGAGGAAGTACTCAGCCGGCTGAAAAACGTGCGTTGATCAGCTGCTTGGCGGTCTTATCGATCCGCTTCTCAGAGTCCGTTTGATAATTCGTTCAGTGGCTGATGCGGCGTAGGAGCAAGCTTCCGAGGGCGACGTGTATCATGGCTTCGGAAACGTCGATTCTGATTTCATAGTCACGTACGAACCTGCGCCAGCGGATCATCCAACCGAAGGTTTGCTCGACCACCCAACGTCGCGGCAAGACCTTGAAGACCGGCTCATTGTCGATGCGGCGGACGACCCCTATGACGAAGTTCAAGAAAGCAGCCTTGTCGATGAGTTGAGTGCGATCATAGGCGCCGTCGACAAAGAGATGCTTGAGCCAAGGCCAACGTGTGCGGATGGCATCGAGGATCAATTGGGTTCCGGCACTATCGGAGATATCGGCGGTCGTCAGGTTTGTAATCAGCAGGCGGCCATCGGTATCGACCACGATATGTCGCTTGCGTCCGTTGATTTTCTGGCCCGCATCGCAGCCGCGGGAGCTTTGACCGATTGGCTGTCGATGATGCCAGCCGTTGGGCTCGCCCCGCGGAATCAAATCGGTAATATTGCCCGTCGTTTCCGCGCGATTGGCAAGACGATATGAGACGGGTGTATCGCGTCGTGGAAAATGCAATTATGCGCAACCACGACTTTCTGAGCTAGAAAATTATTTTCCTCGCCGGAATTTGTATTACGTTCATATCTAGGAAACCAACTGCTCATTACTTCAACACGAATGCGATGTCCGGGAAGGAAACGAACGCCGCAGGCGTCCATGTTTAGAGTGAACTGATATACCCTGTTTGGTTCAAGCAATTTCGGGTGCTCGTACAATTCCCGAAATCGAGCTCTAAGTACGCCGTGACACAGAAAGCGCGCGGAGCCGTCACGATGAACATCGACAAGCCGAACATGCCAATCGGTATCCAGCGCCGACGAGGATCCGTAGAGTACACAAGTAACTGGACCGACCACATCGATCGGCTCGATGACCGCATCGCTTGTATAACACAGCATATCGTCGCGAAGGCTCGGCAGTCTGTCGTCGACCGGGCCGTCTCTCATGTTCCAAAACGCGCCAACAGGATCAGCGGGATCGTACAAATAACTATCAGCAGGCTCTGTGGTGGGCGACGTGATTGAAAGCTTGCCATCTCCCTTAAGGCTATTGGCGCGGCCGCCCGAGTGAAAAAAGTAAGGAATAAAATCCGTCTCGGGAAGCGGCCACGTATCAGCCGCCCACCATTCGTTCACGCCGTGAACGAAAACCTGCACGCGCGGATCTTTTTCCAGGCCATTGGACAAGCCTTTCAGCCAATGGTCGTAAAAACGAACGATGTAGTCATTGAGGTTGACGATGGCTGCGTTGCCAAAGTCAACGTCATTCAAGGTTTGTTCCCGATTTCCCCAATGAGGCCACGGCCCGATGACTAGCTGTTGGCTATGCCTAATATGTTCCGACTTCCCCTGCCGTCGCATCCCTATAAAGTTCGAGGGGGAACCCGGAAAATTCATATCCCACCATCCGGTAATGTTTAAAGCTGCGACCTCAATTTTCGGCCAGGCATCTTGATAGGAAGATTCACGCCAAAAATCGTCCAGATTGGGGTGAAGCATCCATTCTTTCCACCAAGATGATTCAATGCCGACAAGTTCTTCCACGGCATTTATCGGGAGAGCATCAAAATAGCTCTGGGGACTGTTGTAGATTTCGTGACTGGGTGTGAGCTGAGATGTTTTCCGGCCCATGTACAACATCCATTCCGCGCAGGGGAGAAGGAAACATCCATGCGAGATCGGCTCGTTGAAAAATGCGTCCGGGGGCGATACCAGCGGCACTATTGCCTTGAGGTGGGGAGGCGCATCGGCGGCTGCAAACCATTGCGTTTGACCGGCATATGAGCCGCCATACATGCCTACGTTTCCATCACACCAATCCTGTCGGGCTACCCACTCGACGGTGTCATAACCGTCTTTGCGATCGTCCCGATAGGGAAAAAACGTGCCGTCGGAATTATAGCGGCCTCGCGTATCTTGTATCACCACAACATAACCACGCTCGGCCAACGCATGCAGTAACTGATTGCTGCGCGACTTCGTCTTGTCATAGGGCGTCCGCATTATTATTGCAGGATAGGATCCTGGCGTTTCGGGTCGGATGAGATCATTAGACAACAATGTCCCGTCGCGCATCGGCGAGAGGATTCCGTGCGTCAACACCGCTCCGCTGATTTTGGTTGATAGATTCTGCGTTGGGAATATCTCTGATATCTGATCGTTCTTGATGGGATCCATTGGCTGCTTCGCGTTTCAAATCGGGTGAACGAGCTCTTGCGGCGTCCATCTAGACTTAGACGGAGCCGCTTGTGACTTCCTCTGGAGCGCGGCGGGCCATGCGCGCGCCCATTCTTGCGTACACTGCATTATATCATATCTTCCACAAATTCAGTTCGCAGTCGAGTTCCACGACCTCACAAAGATTTACCGCTGGAGTAAAGCCTATCTGCACGCAGGATGGCGTGACCTTGCGTGGGTCGTTGGATTCGCACTTGAATATCTTCGACCAATTTTTTCGCAACTGGAACCGGGAACAGCACGCTCAGGATGGTTGTTGATAGCGGAATTATGATACCACGAGAAACTTGGAGAGCTATCTTCGTCAGCTGGCGGGCGCGGCACATCGCGCCTTCATCCTGAAGGCGGTGGACGCGATTTCACAGACTTGGTGTCACCGCCGGCCCCGCTCATCTGAGTTTTGCCGGCGATGAAGGCGACCTTGCGGTCGTTCCTTCCAAACGCCCGCTCACAGACCGAGCCCTCGCGATGAAGACCTTCTCGCCAAGCTCCTTATTTGCGCCGTCAGAATTTGGTCTAGATGCGTCGATTCCCTAGGCTTCTGAGTTCGAAAGGCCCATCAATTCTGCAGAAGGCCTTGAATATGGCGATCCCACCTCGCGATCGCGTCCCGCATCTCCGGCATGAAGTCATAGCGCTGGTAGACTCCGACAATGCCTGCGAACGAGCCGGACGTGTGGTTGAGAAGGCGCTCGATGACGGGCAGGCCAATTCCAAGCGACGCCAACCCTGAGGCGAAGGTCCGCCGCAGATCGTGGAGCGTCCAGTCGTGAACGCCAGCCAACTCATCGAGCTTGGGTTTTGACTTGGAAAAGCCGTTAAACGGCTTTTTGCCGTCCATGCCGCGCGCCGGGAAAAGATAGTCGTTAGTGCGCGTTGAACAGGAAAGCAGCTTTATGGCCGATGGTCCGATTGGAAACACGTGCTCGCGGCTGTTCTTCGTGAGCCGTGGTGGTAACACGATTGTGTCCCCGCCGATCAGATCGGGTTTTAGATTGGCAATTTCGCCCCTCCGCTGACCGGTCAGAGTGAGAAGCTGCACGATGGAGCCGAACGTTTCCATCGTCGTTGCGGCGCGATATACCCGCTTGAGTTCGTCTGTGGTCAGGATGCGTTGGCGCGGGTTCGATCGATGCGGTGCCGTCATTCGCTCCATCGGATTGCGGTCGAGGTAATGGCGGCGATATGCCCACCGAAGAAACGCGCGAAGGGCCGCGAACGCGTGTTGCTGCTCGCCGGGTGTCCGGCTCAGCCGGTCGAGGCTCCTGTGCAGGTCTCGCGGCGAAAGCTGGCCAAGCTTCACAGTGCCGTATTTGAAGTTGCGACTGAGGCGTTCCCGGTAATCCTTGAGTGTGCTCGGTTTCAGGTCGGCAGCTCTGTCCGTCAAATATTCTTCAAGCGCCGCGTCCCAGGCTGTCGACCGAGGCCTGGTCTTGCCGAGCGTGTACTCGGCAAGCCGACGCTTCGCCTCCGCACGGGCATCCTGCAAGGATACGACGCCCACACGTCCGAGCGTCTCGCGTTCTCGGCGCGCTCCGTGCGTGAGGACGAAGCTCTTGGTGCCGGCTTGGCTCACGCGAACGCCGAAGCCGGTAAGCGTATCGTCGAAGAAGACGGCGACACCTTTTACCGGCGACTTGAGAGCCTTGATGCTTATGTCGGTCAGTCTCATTAGTCTCACCATAGTCTCGCGCATACGATGCGCAGGGTTGAACACGCATGCGCTCCGCCTGATACCTCGATCAGGCAGAAACGCAATGGCTTCAAAGGCTTCGTGGTAGCTATGTTCGCCTATGAGCAGATATCAAATCTGCCCAAGTCGGAATTGTTGGAAAGCTGGCGACGGATTGGAGCGGTTCCGCTACGAATTGATAAATAGCAGGCTTGGTTCTCGCCGCGATCGGGGCGTGGTCACTATCTGAAGCAGGATCTTACCGCATGTTTGGCGCACCAATTTACTCGAAATGCTCGCGAATTTGTGCCATGACTAAAATGATCCGATTTAAGTCAGAGTGAGTTTCATCAATCGCCCTGTGCATTGAGTGTTCTTCTACGAGAATGCGCTGAATCGAACCGATATGATTTCCCAAGACCATACGGAGTTGGCGACCTAGCGTTTTCGACCTTGGGATCCCCTGCGTGCCGCATAGCACATTAACATTTTGGCCTTTGCCAATCAGCGCAGGAAGTTCGAGAAGTGGATGTACGCGTGCAGCGAATTCTGGTCCAGACAGCCTCGGCCGGTCGCATTCCCGTATTCGAAGGAGAGCACGCGCCACTTCATAACCGACTTATCGGAGAGATGCGGTCCATGTTTCTGGGGAGATGACGTTCCGATCCTATCCGGAAAAATTATTTCAAGGGCTTTCTCGCCGAAGGACGTGCCGAGTTTGAAATGCTATCGCTCGACCAAAGCGTTTGCACTTCAGCAATGGCGCAATTGGTCTGCTTCTTTCGAAGCCTCTCGCTACGGCTCATGACTCAGTCATCTTGCCAAACTCGCGATTACCCAATGACCGATTAATTCTCATAAGAAGCTTGGTCAGCACTCGTACCTCCGCACCGGTAAAACCCTGAAGAGCAATGGCATTGACCTCATATGCGTAATGAGCAAGCTGCCCTTTCAGCGCCTGGCCTGATGGCGTGAGGTGGATGTTGACCTTTCTGCGATCTTTCAGGTTTCGTTTCCGGACAATCAAACCACGATTCTCCAATTGATCCATAGCTGAAACCGTCGTGGGTTGCGTCAACCCAAGTTCGTCGGCGAGCTCCTTCTGGGTTCGACCGTCCCCCTCCCACAATAGCCGAAGGAAAAACCACATACTGATTGATACATCGTGCTCTTTGAGCCGTTCATCGAGCGCTCGAATAAAGGAACGAAATGTTTGCCTGACGAGGTATCCCATACTGTCGTTGGTGGGAGAAAACCGAGGGCCGTGGCCGCTTGGTGCCTTGCGCTTTTTCGGCTTCCGAACTCGTAACATTGCTTCTCTCTTTCATGCATTGACAGGTCACTATGCTCGATATCGAATGATTTGATACGATGCAACCTTCGCAACGCGATATTGCTCCTAATTGCGGCCAATGATAAGAAATGGATCGCGCGGAACGCCTATTTGCCCTCCTGGACGCCCTGCGGCGCAGTCGCCGACCAGTGACGGCGGAATACCTTGCGGAGAACGTAGGGGTTTCTGTTCGAACTATCTATCGCGACATACAGGCGTTGGTTCGGCTTGGCGCCGCCATCGATGGTGAAGCTGGAATCGGTTATCTCTTCCGCCCTGGATTTTTCCTTCCTCCGTTAATGTTCAATCCCAGCGAGCTTGAGTCTCTTGTGCTAGGCGCGCGCTGGGTGGAGGGGCAAGGCGACGCGGAGCTCGCGAACGCAGCTACGAATGCCCTCGAAAAGATCGCGGTTGCCCTGCCAGCGAACCTTCGGGATCTGGTCGATGATACCGGATTGTACGCTTCGCCAGGCACAGGAAAGCCCAATCGGCTGGCGGTGCTGACATGCATTCGCGAGGCAATCAGACGTGAGCAAACATTGACAATCGAATACGAGGACGAGAAGAGCGCACGTAGCGACCGTGTTATATGGCCGATAGCTCTCGCATTTTATGACGACCATCCAACCATTGGGGCTTGGTGCGAGCTCCGCCAAGATTTTCGCAATTTTCGCGCAGATCGGATCGTCGCAGCGCGTGCGGGCATGCGCTATCCGAAGCGGCGCGCCGTCCTTTTTAAGGCTTATCTTCGGCAACTTGAAACGACAGCCTAAAGGTCGCTGCCATCGTTCATTAGGAGGATTGAGGCATCATCTCCTAAATTGAGTAGCGCCTCTGGTCCAAATGCAGGCGTGAGCAGTGACAATTCAACTCTATCACCTCGCGGTCGAGGTGCACTCGATCGTCAGTCAGAGCCGGCATGCCGAATACCTCGTCGACGTGTTCGCCTATTTTGCAAGTGGAGCGCGACGCGCCATAGAGTGTGCGCATTTTCAGGTCATTGTCGAATATGCTTATTCGATTTTGAGTTCATAGTTTTCAACAAAATCGGACGGTGGCGGCGGCCCCCAAAGAAAAAACGATTCCTCGGCAGGATGATCGCCCGCGCCCCATTCCACATCCTCGGCGATGAAGTCCATTTGGGCGGAATATTCAGCATAACTTCCCCAAGGATCGCGGACATAGTGGAAATAGTTTGAACCTAGCACGTGCCGCCCTAAGCCCCACCCTGCACCAAATCCTGCTGCAGACATTTGCATGGCGCCAAGGCCTACATCCTCGATGGTGTCCACGTTCCAGCTGCTATGATGCAAGCCCAACCCGTTGGATTTTGCGAAAGCGAGCACATGATGATCACTCCCATGGGCCGCGTGCATGAACGCTATATTATCCCCCGAGCGGTCAGAAAGTCGCAATCCGATCGTCGCGGAATAAAATTGTATTGCTCGAGAGACGTCGCTGCAAAAGAGAAGCAAGTGGCTCAAGCGGCGTGGATGTACGGTATCGATATTGTTCCGGAAGGGTGCGTTCCGTCCCATCGCGCCTGTGGTTATGGCTGGCGACTCGACTTGGTGATCCGGGGAGGTTTTGTCGCTGACAACAATTTGAACAAGTAACTCGTCGACTCCGCGAAACCAAAATCCTCCACCAGTGGCGTACGAAGGCGGGTCGACAAGTGTGACGCCTTCGAGCTCGACTTGTTTCTGCAGTGCGGAATAGTTTTCCTCGAAGCAGCCCAACGATATGTATTCAAGTCGCTTCCGCGATCCTGCTCGAAGGTATCCCCACACGTGAGGATTGCCAAAAACTCTTAGAAGCGCCCGGTCACCTTCCATTCGAACGTCCAATCCGAACGCATCGTAAAACTTCACCGCCGTCACAAGGTCAGGCACCGTCAGTGCAAAATGGTTCAGGGAATGCACGGCTGCTTTGTTGCCTTTGGAGTGTAACTCTGCGCTATTCTGAGTTCCCATCTGATCCTCGCTTCGATTTGCACTGCAGCATTATTATTTCCGAATATCGATCTCGTCCTCGATTGCATTTCGCAGGATGCCAAGACCTTCGATTTCGACCTCGCAGATATCTCCTGGCTGCATAAACAACGGCGGCGTCCTAGCCGCTCCAATTCCCGCCGGAGTGCCTGTGACAATGATGTCGCCAGGTGTAAGCGTCATGACCTCACTGATAATCGCTACGAGAGCAGAGACATCAAATACCATTTCGCCCGTGGAGGCGGATTGAACCTCAGCTCCATTGAGTCGTGTCCGCAATTTCAGCCCGGCGGCCCCAGGCGGCAACTCTTCGGCCGGAACGAAATAAGGCCCGAACGCACCGGTGCGATCGAAATTCTTACCCATTGTCCATTGCGGGGCTTTGAACTGATAGTCTCGCACGGAGCCGTCATTGAAGATTGAGTAGCCGAGAACGTGCTTCAATGCGTTTTCTCTGGAGATGTGGCGCCCTGCGCGGCCGATCACAGCAACAAGTTCGCCCTCATAATCCAGACTTTGTGAAACTCGTGGGCGAACGATTGGCTGACCATGGGGAACGAGGCTTGTCGAATACCGCGCAAACATCGTGGGATAGTCCGGTTGCTGGTAATTCGATTCATTAGAATGATCTCGATAGTTCAAGCCTACACACAGAATCTTTTTAGGTTCAATCGGAGTAAGAAACGAGAATGAATCGTTCGGAAAGACGGGCCCACTGAGCAAAGACTTTATGAAATGGGAGCGGTTTTCTCCGTGCGTTTGAACGTAGCTATTAAGTCCTCCATTGCACATAGAGTGACTATTTAGAAGCCCGCGGTGTGATCCATCGCTTACCCGAATGACAGTGGCGAGCCCGGAATTGGTTGCGACAGAGGCGAGCTGCATTGCGGGAACCTAAGGTTTCTGGATTGCCAAAACCGATCTACAGCACAAGATCGGAAGAAATAGCGACCGAGCCAATCGTCGCCTCGTCTCGCTGGGCAGAAACATGAAGCTCGCGCGACTGCTTCGAGCGCACTTGTTTCGTCAAAACGCGCCAACTCTGAAATTACTAGAATGCCGGAAGATCGAAGTCAATCTATTTAATTCGAAGTCGAAGCATACTAGGAGTTCGGCCGGTGCGCGCTCCATATTTTTCGATCATGATCAAAGCCCGATCGAACTTGAGGAATTTCGCATCGACAACAGCGGTTTAGTTGGATCGATCTAGATAGATTGATCTCGAATGATATTGACACGAAGCAAAAGGACAAAATAGTGTTCCTCGATTCTTCGGCAAGCGAAGTGGCGCCATAGCGGCGCGCTCCGCGTGATCGGAGTGTGTCGTCGAAGGTCGGCAAGAGACTGCGGAAGAATTGCGACTTCGGATCTGTGCCGCACGCGTTGCAACAGCAATTGTGGCGACCGATTTAGTTCCGCTGCAGAGGGAAAGGTCCACGATGCCTATAATGACAGGTGCTCGGTATCTCGCGTCTGCATTGGAGCGTTACGGCGTTTCGCATGTATTCCACGTGCCCGCTATTCTGATGAAGACGTTTGCAGAGTTGGAGGACACGAAAATACTGCGCATTCTGGCGCATGGCGAAAAGTCGGCGGCCTATATGGCAGATGGTTACGCTCGTGCCAGTGGCAAGCCAGGCCTCTGCTTTGCTCAGAATATCGGGGCATCGAATCTCGCAGCAGGGCTTCGAGATCCATTTATGGCGTGTTCGCCCGTAATTGCCATCACGGGCGGTCCAAGCACGGATACTCGTTACAAGAATTTTTATCAGGAAATCGAGGACTTCGGTCAATTCGATGCGGTAACAAAATTCAATGCGGAGGTCGGCGACGTATCGCGACTTCCCGATCTCCTCAGGCAAGCCTTCCGAGCAGCTACGAGCGGAACTCCCCGACCGGTGCATCTTCGCGTCCCCGGTCCCTGGGGTAAAGAATTGGAAGCCACAAAGGCAGATCTTTCGGAGGTTGTCGAAGAACAATTCGGGCGGGTGCCCGCCTTTAGACCGGCTGCGGAGGACGCTGATGTGAAAAGCGCTCTCAGACTGCTCTCCCAAGCGAAGCGTCCAATTATCGTTGCTGGAGGAGGCGTAGTCTCGTCTAGAGCGCAGAACGAGATCGTCGAGTTTGCGGAAAAAACGCGCACGCCGGTGGCGACTGCGCTCAATGCCAAAGGGACCATTCCCGATGACCATCCCCTTTCCGTCGGAGCTGTTGGCGTTTATTCCCGAAGCTGTGCAAACCAGGCAGTAAGTGAGGCGGATCTAGTATTTTTTGTCGGGAGTCATACCGGGGGCCAGGTTACTACAAATTGGGTGATTCCATCTCCAGGAACTCGGGTGATTCAACTCGACATAGATCCGCTTGAGCTTGGTCGGAACTACCCAAATAGTTGTTCGCTTCTCGGCGACGCCAAAGCAACGCTTCAAAAGCTCATTGAAGCTCTTCCACAAGCGCCGGCTGCGCATTCGGACAGTTGGCAGTCTCATGTTCGGAAGCTAGTTAGGGAGTGGCGGGCGGTAGAAGAACCATTTCTGAACTCTTTGGCCATACCGATGCGACCCGAGCGAGTTTGCAAGGCGATCTCCGATGCGCTGCCGGAGAATGGGATTCTGGTTTCGGATACTGGTCACGCAGGAATGTGGTCCAGCACGATGGTTGATTTCTTGCGACCTGGCCAACGCTATATTCGATGTGCTGGATCGCTGGGCTGGGGCTTGCCGGGAGCGATCGGCGTGAAATGCGCTCTTCCAGAGCAACAGGTCATTTGCTTCGCCGGGGATGGCGCGGCCCATTACCACATCGCCGAACTCGAGACTGCAGCTCGGTGCGGCATAAACATTGTTCTGGTCGTCAACAACAATAACGGGCTCAACCAGGAGCTTCCGCTTTGCGACTATGCGTATGAGGGGCGCGCGCATGGGAAGCAGGACGAGATTTGGCGTTTTACCAACGTTAACTTTGCAAAGATCGCTGAGGCCTACGGTTGCGTGGGAATAAGTGTGGGAAATCCGAGCGGTCTTAGAGAGGCGTTGGATGTGGCGCTTTCCGCCGGGAAACCAGCGGTCATCGATTGTTCTACCGATGCTGGTGCCCTGGCTCGACTGGCCTGGACTCCTCCGAAAATCGAGAGCCACTGAGGGGAAAAATTGAATGAATTTCACGCGCTTGCAGACCCTGGCGATAGCGCTCCAACAACCGAGCATCAAAGGCGAATAAATGCCGGATCGGACTGACATCACGTTGGCTATTGGTGCGGACCATTTTGGGTTGATCCTGAAGAACACTCTGCGTGACCATCTGCGCTCTTGCGGCTTTGAAGTTACTGATCTCGGTGTAGATACTGATGCGCCGATTGACTATCCAGACATTGCCGTGCGGGTAGCGGAAGCAGTGTCGCGAAACGAGTTCAGCCGCGGCATTCTTGTGTGCGGGACCGGCGCTGGGATGGCGATAACAGCGAATAAGGTTGCGGGTGTCCGTGCCGTTTGCGTGACAGACCCATACACCGCCGAACGCGCCATCGCTTCCAACGACGCTCGGATAATCACATTTGGACAGCAAATTACGGGCCCGGCGGTTGCCAAAATACTGACCGAGATATGGTTGCGAGCCGAATTTCAGGGCGGACGGTCGACTTCAAAAGTCAAAAAAATTGATGCCGTTGATAAGAAATTTCGGGAAATCCGATGAGGAGGGAGGCGAGATGTTTCGATCATGTCAGTGGCGCTTGTTTTTTCGACTTCGATCCCTGGTGCACGTTACGCTTCCAAAGGTTGATGAAGCAGCCCTGTGAGGACGGTCAGCTCGGAATTGCAAAATGATGACAAAGAAACTTATCAACAAACCCGAGAACGTAATTGAGGAAATGATCGACGGCATTCTAGGCGCACACCCCTCACATTTGCGGCGATTGGATGATGATTCACGGGCCATCGTTGCGATTGGCGCTCCCCGGCCAGGAAAGGTCGGTATACTCATTGGTGGTGGGTCGGGTCATGAGCCGGCATTTATCGGTTATGTAGGCCGCGGGTTGGCGGACGCGGCTGCAATCGGCAATGTTTTCGCTTCGCCCTCTCCCGATCCCATCCTGGCCGCGACGAAAGCAATTAGCGGCGGGGCCGGCGTTGTCTATCTTTACGGCAACTACGCGGGCGACGTAATGAACTTCGATATGGCGGCCGAACTGGCGGCGACGGAAGACATCGAGGTTCGAACAGTGCTGATTACGGATGACTTGGCATCTGCGCCATCCGATAAGAAGCACCTTCGGCGGGGTGTGGCGGGTGATTTCTTTGTATTCAAGATAGCTGGCGCCGCTGCGGATCGGATGGCGACTCTAGACCAGGTTGTTTCCATTGCCGAGAAGGCGAATGCATTCACACTGACGATGGGTGTGGGGCTCTCTCCATGCTCACTTCCCCAAACGCGCAAGTTCAACTTCCAGTTGGGCGAGACTGAAATGGAGATCGGTCTTGGTATTCACGGCGAGCCGGGGATATTCCGTGCCGATCTGGCGCCAAGCGACAAGATTGTCGACGATTTGATGGATCGTCTCTTGGAGGAACTTGGTGCAGGCAGGGGCGACAAAGTCGCGGTTTTGGTCAATGGTCTGGGAGCGACTCCGTTGATGGAGCTCTACATTTGTTTTCGTCGCGTCAAGGAACGGCTCGACAGCTTCGGCCTTGCCATCCACAAATCTTGGGTCGGAAATTATGTCAGCTCGCTGGACGCAGGTGGAATGTCCGTCACATTGATAAAACTCGACGATCAGTTGAGAACGCTCCTTGATCACCCTTGCAATTGCGCCATGTTTTCCGTCGCGTAGAAATGTGCCGCTTGTCAAAACGGCATCGCAAAGTCGTCGCGCAGGATTGAGTTTATGGCTATGACAGTGCAACAGTTTATTGAGATGCTTCGAAGGGTCGCGCTAGCCATCGAAGCCGCTTCTTCTCAATTATGCGAATTGGACGGAGCAGTCGCGGACGGTGATCATGGAATCACAATGGCGATTGGATGGAAGGCGGTTACCGAAGCTTTAGAGGCGTTGGACCTATCTTCTAACTTTCGCGATATTTGCACGGTTGCCGCCAAGGCATTTCTTAAGGCTACGGGTGCCACTGCCGGGCCGCTTTACTCGACAGCTCTGATTCGTGCTGGTGCAGCGGTGGACGGATGTCAGGAGTTGGATGCTGCAGCGATGGTGGAGTGGATAAGGGCCGCCGCGCAGGGAATTAAAGATCGCGGGAAGGCTGACCTCGGCGATAAGACAATGATTGACGCGTGGCTACCTGCAGTTAGGGAAGCAGAAACGGCCCTCGCCGCGGGTGGTGATGTTTCAACGTGTTTGAGGGCGGCCGCTTTGGGTGCTGAAGCGGGAATGATGGCAACGAAAAACATGGTACCCCAAAAGGGGAGGGCCAGCCGGCTGGGTGCGCGCGCTGTCGGCCACATTGACCCCGGCGCTGCTTCCGCCGCGATTATTCTCCGAGCAATGGCAGACGCCGCCAGCACCTTCGACTAAATGTTCGAAAATCGTCGCAGCTGTCCTTTCCGGCGGTAAAGTTAGGGCTCGAGCGCAACGCGCTTCGACATTTTAGGCGAGCGCCGCAACGCGGACATTGGCAATTTAGGCAATTCGCGGCTGAGACATGTTGCCTTCCGTAAAAGTGCCCATCGCTCACACCTTGGATTGAAGCGCAGGAAGCAGAGAGGCGATTTTTTGCCACAATAGATCGATATCAAATCATATGAGAGCATAATTATATTGACACAAAGGTTTGGTGCCCCCTAGTCTGACCACCACTGGCAGGGGCGCTGGCGCGTAGATCACGAGAATCGAAGGTGACCGTGACGTGGAGCGAGCAGCAGCCACTTTCCGGCAAGATTGCTGGGCGGGGATGCGGCGCCGACGGGATGGACCAATCGCGCATCGAACAGAGATACAACAAGAAATTAATCGGTATTCAACCTGGGGAGGTAAAGATGTCGGGCTACAGCGTAGGGCTGCTTAAGGGTGCTTTCCGGAAATCAGTTTATGCGTCGACCGCACTTATCTCTCTTCTTGGCAGTGGTGCTTATGCCGCCGACTCCGGCTCCAACAGCTCGGTCATAGAAACCGTCACCGTCACCGCATCCAGGAAGGTCGAAGATCTGCAGAAAAGTTCGCTTGCGATTTCGGTTTATAACGGCGAAGCGCTCGTGCAAGCCAATGTAACCCAAGCATCCGACCTATCGACCATCGCACCAGGCGTTGACATATCCATGGGCGGAACCTACGCGCAAGTTTATATGCGAGGTGTAGGAAACCTGGGCCAGACGTCGTTTGCCGATCAAGCAGTCGCGACAAACCTCGATCAGATATATCTTGCCCGACCTTCAGCGTTCAATGGAGTTTTCTATGACCTGGATCGTGTCGAGGTCCTGAAGGGACCGCAGGGTACTTTGTACGGTCGAAACGCAAGTGGTGGTGCTATCAACCTCATCACGAATAGCCCAAACTTTGACGGAGTCAGCGGTTATGTCGACGTAGAGGGAGGTAATTATGCACTAATCGATGCGGACGGCGCGCTTAACGTGCCGATCTCGAACACTCTCGCCGTGCGCGGCGCATTTCAGGTCGTCAAGCACGACGGATATGAAACGGATGGAACTGACGATCAAGATCAGCAAGCTGGACGTTTTAAGGTCCTTTATGAACCAAATAATGATTTATCGATCACCCTGTCCGCTGACTATGCACATTTGGGCGGGAAAGGACCTGGGGCTTCCGTGGTCCCACCGATCACCGGCAATCCGTGGCTCGCTGCCTCCAGCCCCCAAGTAAACGCGCTCATCCAAAATAGTTTTTTCGGAAGCTTTGCCGGTTTGGCCCTGCTGGGCCCCGACAGCCATCAAAATCTCGCAACTTGGGGCGTCAGCGCTGACGTGGAATGGAACTTGGGATTTGCTCACTTTACCTTCCTTCCCGCCTACCGCGGAGAGAATCTGGATTTTAAGACTTATCAAGTCGGATTTCCGCTAACGGACCGCGAGAATGAACACCAAACCAGTCTAGAGGCTCGTCTCTCAAACGATGAAGGTCCTCTCAGTTGGGTCGTGGGCGCCTTTTATTTCAATGAAGACCAGTCGAGCTTTGCTTATGACGATATTGGATTCATTGTCGAGGGATCCACCACCGTCCCCCAATTGACCGATACGAGTTGGGCCGGTTTCGGTCAGGCCACATACAAAATCACCGATCGACTGCGGTTGATCGGCGGTGCGCGATATACGCATGAAGAAAAGAACCTCATCAACGGGCTCGACAGCGGCACGTCATTCGGCTCGACGGTGACCTACCCGCTCACGGGCCAGCTTGTGTATGGTCATATCGACTGGAAGGCAGGGGCCGAATACGACCTCACGGAGAAATCGATGCTGTATTTCACGGCAAGCACAGGTTTCAAGGCCGGTGGATTTTACCTCGCTCCCGCGCCAAATACCTACCGTCCTGAAGAGTTGACGTCTTATGAACTCGGCGTGAAGAATCGCTTCTTCTCAGACACACTTCAACTGAACCTTGAAGCGTTCTGGTGGGATTACCTCAATCACCAGGAGACCTTTAACGGCTCTCCTGGTCCAAACAACACCCAAGTGTACCAAACGATCAACGCAGGCGCCGCCACCATCCGAGGTCTCGACACTAGTGTGGAATATCTCTTCACTCCAAGTGATACGTTCTTCGCAGATGTTGAATATAATAACGCCTACTATAACCAATTTGGCTATGACGTCGTCACATTGCCATTTAATTTCAATAATCTAAAGACAGGCTGCCTTGTCGGGCCAAGCCACACCGGTGCGTATGGCGATGCCGTTGAGAGCATAAATTGTAACGGACAACAGGTGGTGAAAGCTCCGACGTGGTCGGGCACAGTTGGACTACGCCACGTGTTTGACTGGGGCACCGCTGGCATACTGGAAGTTGATGGAAAGGTTCGGTTTTCCTCGGCATATTGGGGCGCCGTCGATTTCGAGCCCAATGAGCGACAGGGCTCTTTCACGATGTCCAGCGTCGATCTTACCTATACGCCAGAAAATGCAGCGTGGAGTTTCTCGGCCTACGTTCACAATATCGAAAATAGCGCTGTCGCGTCCTCGTCATTTCAAGCTCCGTTCGTACCAGGCTTGATCTTCGGCGCACTTCTGCCTCCCAGAACCTACGGCGCCAGGGTGAGTTATAAGTTCTGAATTGATGCGCCTGCCGGTATTCATCGGTCGATGACGGGTCCACCTTCCAGATGTGGACCCGTCTCTTCCCGGGGGCACTCGTTTTCGTATTTTCGTGAGCGCACGACAGGCAAAAAATGAGTAGCAGTGGGTGACGCTGGCGTTCCTTGATAAGCAGGTTTTCCACTGCGCTCTCGAAACGGGGTGCTCGTTCGTTCACGGAGAACGGTCACTTTGAGCACAACTATCCCCCTTGAGAGGTACGCTTATTCAATTGAATTCGAATAGTGCGATAGGATATCGATAATATGACGACCGATCGCGCGGGAGAAAGTGAGGTCTGGGTGGCGAGCGCTGACGGACAAATATCCATGAGGACGCCGTCGGTCACGAATGGCGCAGAAACTTTCGATGTCGTCGTCGTGGAGCGGACGGAAGTGGCCGATAAGATCGTTGCGCTAACGGTGAAGGCTGCACACGGCGGTGAACTGCCCCGCTTCAACGCCGGCGCGCACGTAGACGTCCACGTGACTCCCGGGATCACACGTCAGTATTCACTCTGCAGCGATCCTGCCAAACCTGACCACTACCGCCTCGCGATGTTGCTAGAGAAGGATTCTCGCGGCGGATCGGCTGGAGTCCATCGAACTTTCCGGGTTGGACACAAATTCGCGATCAGCCACCCGCGCAATAACTTCGCCCTTGTAGAGACGGCCCAACGCTCACTATTGATCGCCGGCGGCATCGGCGTGACACCGATCATCGCCATGGCGTATCGCTTGCATGCGATGCGCGCCAATTTCGCGCTGCACTATTGCGCCCGAGCCCACAGCAGCGCAGCGTTTGTGGACGAGCTGGTGACTTCCCCGTTCGGGCAAAACGTAATTATGCATTACGACGACGGTCCGCTGGAGAATCGGTTTGAGGCCGACGCCATCCAATCGCGCGGCCCGGATACACATGCATACGTCTGTGGGCCACTCGGGTTCATCGAGCATGTGACTCAAGGGCTGCAACGCCGGGGATGGCCTGACGCCGCGATTCACATTGAGCGGTTCACGGCGGAGATCGATCTCTCGGGCGACAGCTTCACCGTCGTGGCTTCATTGAGCGGCCGCCGCTTCGTCGTTCCTGCGGAGGCGAGCATCGCGCAAATCCTCAAGGGCAATGGCATCAACGTGGAAGTCTCGTGTGAACAAGGTGTTTGTGGAACTTGTCTGACCCGTGTGCTTGAGGGAATTCCCGATCATCGGGATCTCTACCAAACAGATCGTGAAAAGGCGGCGAACACCTACATCACCTTGTGCTGTTCTCGCTCCAAGACACCCGAACTCGTCTTGGAGATTTGAACCTAGCCGTGTTCGGCGTCGACATTGCGACGGAATCGGCATGCCATGCGCAATCGCCTTAGCCTCCATCAGCATACTTTGGGTATGGAAAGTTTTGCCCGAGCGCTTGGGGACATTCTACTACATGGAGACCACGCTGAGTGAGCGTGAAGTGTACGCATCCGGTGAGGGCCGCCTTGCGCTCGGAGACATAATTCCGAGTATCGCTGGTTCTGGTCACAGGACGTGACGCTCAAGACCTATGCGGTGCCTATGTCTGGACATAGTACGGTAGAACGCTTCGTCGTGACGGCGGATG
Organism: uncultured Alphaproteobacteria bacterium; assembly: GCA_963715545.1. GTDB lineage: Bacteria > Pseudomonadota > Alphaproteobacteria > Micropepsales > Micropepsaceae > Rhizomicrobium. The sequence continues at coordinate 443,783 of OY970252.1, forward strand.
CCCGGCGCCGCTGGTCGCGGACGGAGAAGCTCGCGATTGTTGGCCAGATTGGAGCCAACTCCGTCTCGGCAGTTGCACGCAAGCACAACATCGCGCCGAGCCTGCTGTTCAGATGGAAGCGGGAGCTTGGGGGAGGCGTACCTTCGTCATCGGCTGCGGCCGAGCAGCCATTCGTTCGCGTCGCGTTGCCCGCTCCGGTCTTAGTCTCTGAAAGCGCATCGGGGTCGGCTGATCGCACGAGGGACGGAGCAATCGAGATTGTGCTCTCCGGCAACCGCCGTGTGATCGTCGGAAAGAGCGTTGACGCGACTGCGCTGAAGCGCGTGCTCTCCATTCTCGAAGACAGATGATCCCCGTTCCAGCTGGCGCACATGTCTGGATTGCACCGGGACACACCGATATGCGCAAAGGATTCGACGGCTTGGCTTTGCGTGTGCAGGAGACGCTGAAGCGCGATCCGCATTGCGGCCATCTGTTCGCGTTCCGAGGCAAGCGGGGCGATTTGATCAAGCTACTCTGGCACGACGGTCAGGGCATGTGTCTCTTCGCCAAGCGCCTGGAGAAGGGCAAGTTCATCTGGCCTGCGACGGTGGGCGACGCGGTGACGATCACACCGGCACAGCTGGGATATCTGCTGGAAGGAATCGATTGGCGCGCGCCGCAGCGCACTTGGCAGCCACAAGTCGCCGGTTGATCCTCTCAAAAATCGAATGCGGCATCGTGACTCTCGTTGCCGGTTGCGGCTCCAAAACATCGGCATTTTATGATTCCATCGCGTCATGGCGAAGGTCGTCGATTCTCTTCCCGATGATGTCGAGACGCTGAAGGCGCTGGTCATTGCCGAACGGGTCAGGGCGGCGAATGCCGAAGCACAGGCCCATGTGCTGGCGCTCCATGTCGAGAAGATGAAGTTCGAGATCGCACGGCTGCGTCACGAGACTTACGGACAATCCGCCGAACGCAGCGCATTGCTGGAACAGCTTGAGCTGCATCTGGCCGACCTGGAAGAGACAGCGTCGCAGAGCGAGGCGACAGCCCAGATCGCAGCAGCGGCGGCAGCGCGGGAAAAGATTGCGGTGATTGCGTTCGAGCGGCGCAAACCGGCGCGCCGGCCCCTGCCGGAACACCTGCCGCGCGAACGCGTCGTCTATCCCGGCCCAACGGTGTGTCCCTGCTGCGGCGGCGTAGCCTTGCGCAAAATCGGCGAGGACGTGACCGAGATGCTGGAGGTCATCCCGCGACAGTGGAAAGTCATCCAGCATGTCCGTGAGAAGTTCTCCTGCCGGGCCTGCGAGACGATCAGCCAGCCACCGGCGCCGTCCCATCCAATCGCACGCGGACGCGCGGGTCCCGCGCTCCTTGCCCAGATTTTGTTCTCAAAATACGGACTGCATCTGCCGCTCAACCGACAGAGCGCGGTCTACGAGCGCGAGGGTATCAACCTCGATGTCTCCACCTTGGCCGATTGGGTGGGCGCTGCATCCGCGACGCTGATGCCCCTCGTCGACTGCATAGAGGGTCATGTCTTCGCAGGCGAACGCATCCACGCGGACGACACGCCGGTGCCGGTGCTGGCCAAGGGCAAAACACGGACCGGACGATTGTGGACTTATGTTCGTGATGACCGGCCGTTCGGCGGACCTGATCCCCCGGCCGCTCTGTTCTTCTACTCGCGCGACCGTTCCGGCATCCATCCCGAGCAGCATCTACGGGCCTATGCAGGACTGATGCAGGCCGACGCCTATGCGGGCTTCAACAGGCTGTACGAACCCGCACGCAAGCCGGGCCCGATCATCGAAGCCGCGTGCTGGGCCCACGCACGGCGTAAGTTCTTCGACCTGGCGCGGATCGCCAAGGCGCCCATTGCCGTCGAAGCGATCGAACGGATTGACGCGCTCTTCGCCATCGAGCGCAAGATCAATGGTGCCTCGCCGGAACGCCGCCTCGCCGTACGCCACGAGCACAGCGAACCGCTCATCGACGAGCTGGAGATCTGGTTGCGCCAGCAACGCGCAACGCTCTCGTCCAAAAGCGAGACCGCCCGCGCTATCGACTACAGCCTCAAGCGATGGCCCGCCTTCACGCGCTTTCTTGACGACGGCCGGCTCTGCATCTCCAACAATGCCGCCGAACGCGAAATACGTCCGATCGCCGTGGGCCGACACAACTGGACCTTCGCCGGCTCCGATGAAGGCGGCAGACGCGCCGCAGCGATCTACACGCTCATCAACACCGCCAAGCTCAACGGCGTCGATCCGCAAGCGTGGCTCGCTCACGTGCTCGGCTGTGTCGCCGATCACCCAGCCAGGCACATCGCCGAGCTGCTGCCCTGGAACTGGAAGCATGTACCTGCCACGCTGGCAGCATGAGGTACGATTTCAAAGTGAAACAGCGCCGGTGGAAACCTACGATCTGGGCCGCAATCGCCCCGCTCTGCGGGTGCATATTGCTGACCGGTTGCGGCTTGTTCGTCCCCGGAGTTGATGATCTTAGCTTGGTTAAGGTGCAGTCAATCGAGGTGGGCGCGCTTGATCTCCATCGAGCCTGGGACAATCCAACACACAAATTGCCACCGACATATGTGGTTGGCAAAATCGCTGTCGTTACCAAGGCAGATATTTATGAGATCGGCGAACAGTCCGAACTCAATATCTGGAACGAACTGACACTCTGTAGCACAGGAGCGCGGGTCGCCGATTGGTCAGGGGTCTACTACGAAGGAGTCGATATCAGTTATCTTTCGACCGAAGCCATCAAGGCACTTTATCGAGCGCGAGCGGCAGCGCACAAAGAAGGCGAGCCGTATACCTACGAAATCTACTTCGATCCGCGGTCCACTCGAAACGAACCCCAAAGCGTAGGGCATCCTTGGGCGTTCGAGCCTTATGACGAGATACACGAGCCTCGTGATCTGTGTCTTCGCATTGGTGGCGGAAACATGATGGGCGGGCATTTCGTGTCGAACACCGTGGTAGTACCAAGCATCGAATTAGGCCGCGCGTTCCAGTACGTCCCACACTAACAAAGTGATTCACCGGTTTTCACCGGACGCAAAAATCCCCCCATGGCCTTCACCGGATGCGTACCGTGAAGTCGCTGTGGGCCGCGCTAGCACAGCGCAGTCAACGCGCATTGCAGGAGCGCCGGGACCTCCGCGCTCAGAGATGCCCAGCCTCGCGGAAGTAGCGCTCAGCGCCCTGATGCAGGGGGATCGACACCCGGCAGGCCGCTCTCGGGTCGATGGGATAGGTCACCGGGCTGCGCTCTGGGTTGAGATGCCGGTACTGGCTTTCGAATGAGCCCCACCGCTCAACGAGAACTCCAGGCCATGGCAAAGGCGATGTCCTCGGGAAGATAGGACGTCGTGATCAGCAAAAAGTGCGAGAAATCCAGGAACTCTGTCTCTTCGTTCAAACCGCGCAGATAGTCTTTGCGCACCATTCCCGATGGCCAGCCGAGTTCTCGCATCAGTGCATCACGCGCTCTCGGCTCGATGGGCACATAGTTGAAATCGACAGCGTCGCACATGTCAGACCACCAGGGCGTCATGATCGCCTCCTGAATGATTGCATCGGCCCTGCCGCTGACGACGTGGTCGATGGCCTGCAGGAGATCGCATTCGATGTACCTACCGCCCCACCCCTCGAATTCTGCACGAGAAATGCCGCTGGCGGCCATCAACTGTTGAGCCCCCAATCCCATGAAATCTGCGCGGTTATCGTAGCCGACTGCGATGCGAAGCTTCGGCTTTTTCGTCCGCAAATCCTTAAACGAGGTGATGCCGCACTCACTGCGCACTGCAAAGATCAGCCGGTCGTTCTGTGGCACGTAGCCGAGCGCACGCAGATGCGGGAACGGCTCGTCTGCGCATGGGCCCAAGCCCTCGCGCGCCATCTTGACGAAGGCGGCCGGCGTAACCATCGATACGTCGACTTGGCCCCGTCCGACGGCTTGGATGTTCTTCATCCAGCCAGTGCCATTAAGGATGGCGATCTCAGTGTAGGGCCCCGATAGATCGCCGAGTTCCCTGCACAGCCATCCAAAAGCCTTGTGGAAATTAGCCAGCCCAGAATCGCCCATGAACTTGAGCGAAAAGGACCGATCGATCGTCGGGGGCGGTACTTTGGAAGGCATTGGTTTCTCCGTTTGCTCTCGTCTTTTGCTGGGGAGAGGAGGTGAGGACCGACCGGCGAACTATCGAAGTGGCTGCTTTGACTTCATCACCAAGCCAAAAATGATGTCGGCTTGGTTGACACTGCCAGCAGTTATCGAATCCCTTAGATTGAAATATGATCGGAATGGCCCGCCATAAGACACTAAGTGCTACGCGACCCGGCGGGCTCCGTGGTCAGCGCCACGAGGATCCTGTCACCTTCGACCTTCACCGGAAAGGTCCGGAGGCTCACGGTGCAAGGGTGGCCCACGGCTTTCCCGGTCCGGATGTCGAACCTGCCGCCGTGCATCCGGCATTCGATGACGTCGCCTTCGACGTAGCCTTCCGCAAGGTGGGTTCGGCCATGTGTGCAGTAGGCCGCCGTCGCATAGAATTCGCCGGCCAAGTTGTAGAGGACAATCTCCCTGCCATCGACCGAGGCGCGTGTGACCTCGCCCTCTTGAACGTCCGTGACCGATGCCGCCGGAAGGAATGTCGCGCTATCCATCTAGACTCTCCGTCTGCTGCTATTCAGCGGCGGCGACATGGCTCCCGTTTGCCATCGCCATTTCGACCATCGATTTGCGCGCCACCACAGCCACCTGTGTGCGCTTACGATAGTGTTCCCAACCGTAGGACTCGTGATCGAATGGCGGGTTTACATGGCCGCAATGTTTGCAAGTCCGCCGAGTTGGCGATTCATTGAAAGCGATCGCGCTCGCCGCGCTTTGCGAAATCGTTGGCAGGCCGATCATCTCCTCGTCGGCGGGTCCTTCTAGCTCACCCGGAAACGCCATCGCGTCGTATTCGCGCCGGAAGAGCTCCGTGTCACACTTTTCGCAATAGAAGATCGTTGCCTCATTTTGCGGAACACCGACCGCTTGGCGTTGCGTAATGACCAAGAGGCCTTTCATCTGCCCGCCCATCTTCTGGTCAGGTTTCTCGCCAACCGGGTGAACCAACGGGCCAACTCGAACAGCGCCGGGAAGCAGGTAGGGCGAATTCACCGCCCCAACGCACAGAAGAACTTCATGGACAGTATTGCTGTGAACGAAGTAGCTCGAGTCCGCGTCCGAGGAGCCGGCCATAGCGGAACAGGCCACCATCGATCCCGGCTCGAAGTATGGGAACAGCGGTGAAAGGGCAGCTGGCGCCATGCGCGCAAGAGCGTAACTATTCGTCTTCAGGGGCGGGCGAGGCGTGGTCAGGGGAACGATCGCCAATTCGCGCTTGGCGCCGCCCTGAGCAGCCTGGAGCGCAACCCCCTTCTTCCGTGAACGTTCGGTTTCCTCGGCTACCGCCGCCTTGATCTCCGAAGCGATCTCTGCCCAGCGAAACGGCGCTAAATCGATCGTCGGCAACGTTGCGCCTGTCGCGTCGGTCCGCAAGTTGGGGTCAGCATTGAAGGCCCTACAGGCCCTTAGATAGCCTTCCTGCGGTAGCTCGTTCGCGCAGTTCCAGACGATGCGGCTAACTTCATGACCCGTCGATTCGGAATACCAAGCCACGCCCTCAAGCCCCGGCTCAGCGGCCTTATACCGAATGTGGATGCACTCGCTTTTCGGAAGGATCCTGTGGGGCGTGCCGCCAGGCACGTATATGAAGTCGCCGACCTCCGCATCGAAATAGTTGACCGAAGAGTTGCGAAACTCGATCCGTGCCTCTCCGGATACTTGCGCAAGCATGGTGTCGCCTTCGCAGATCAGAAAGAAGGGTTGCGGCGTCGTGTTCCGGCTCAAATGCAACTGGGGATCGATCCCCAATTCAAGCATCGGCATCTCGTCATATGAGCCGCGCAGCAACGCATCTTTGAAAGCATCGAATCCGTTTTTACGCCGCATGGTCAAAATCCTTCTTAGTACAGCCTAGCCATATCAGTGTGGGCCCGCCCCCGACTACCTGTCAATTAATTACTTAGACATCAAACCATATTGACATCAGTCATCGAGCTATCCACTATCCTGGAGGCCCGATTAGCGGCCGATACGCGACATCCGACGCATCTCTTGAACGTTCGGAACGCCGGAGGAAACGCACCCATGAGTGTCCAGGAAGCCCCCTCGCGCGATGGCCATTCAGTTGGCGCACAGCCAAAACAGAAACTGCTGAACAACGAGTTCCCGTTTACTGGGCCGGGCACTCTCGCTGGACGCTACATGCGTCAGTTCTGGCAACCGGTAGCCGAGTCGAAGTCCCTGCTCGCTGGTCGCGCCAAGACGATCCGCATCATGAGCGAGGAATTTACGCTTTATCGCGGCCAGACAGGGATGGCCCATGTCGTCGCCCATCGTTGCGCGCACCGAATGACGCAGTTGTCCGTTGGCTATGTCGAGGAGGACGCCATCCGTTGCATGTATCACGGCTGGAAATTCGCGGCGGACGGCAAGTGCATCGAGCGCCCTGGGGAATTGGGTTGCAGTGGCGGCAATGTTCGAATCGCCGCCTATCCGACCCGGGAATATATGGGCCTGATCTTTGTTTACTTCGGTGCGGGAGAGGAACCAGCCTTTCCGCCGTTTCCGACATTTGACGGTGAGGGCATCATTGAGACCAACTCAGCCGAGTTTCCCCACAATTACTTTCAAAGCTGGGAAAACGACTGGGACCTCTATCACATCGCCTACACCCATCGTGCAGGCGGCAATCACGTTGTCGACTATAATGCAGTCCTGGCTTCGGAAAAGTATGAGGAGACCGACTACGGCATCGTCCGCCACCTCAGCGCCGGGCCTGCCGTCTCGGTGCTCATGATGCCGTGCGCCGTGCGTCTAGTGATTCCCACCTTCAACGAGCTGATGCGCCGAGGCGTCGGTCCGAAGTTCAGGCCAACCTACATTTTTCATGTCCCGAAGGACGACGAGAACCACTATGTCTTCGCGACTCAACTGGTGAACGTCTCTGGTTCAGAGAGAGAGGAATATTTCAAACATTATAATGATGTGCAGCAGTTGCGCGCATCTACGCCGACCGCTAACGAAGTATCGAAGGAAATCTTCGCTGGCAAGAAGACGATGCAGGACTGCATCGGTCATCCGCTGTTCGTGGAGATTGAGGATATCCTGACTCAGCGTGGTCAAGGCGCGATCGTCGATCGCAGTAACGAGCATCTGGGCCGGACCGATGCCGGGGTGATCAGGTTGCGCCGACTCTGGTCGCGCGAGCTGCAGGCCCTTGCTGAAGGGCGTCCCACTAAGCAATGGACGACGCAATTCCAGGTGCCAAATGGGACTGATGTCTGGATCACTTAAGAGCCGAGGTCGCTAAGTGGCAGCGGCACGACTACGAATAGAGCGCGCGGCCTGAAACGCTTGCAGCCGCAAACGCTCGCTGAGTGGTACCTCCCCACGAACTATGTCAGCCGAGCCTTGCCGCGTGTGCGCCGGTCGGAAACGAGTCCGCTTTAGACGGGTCGCGCCTGTTTTGAAACGCCGCGTAGCTCCCTCGATGCTCCTGACGCCGGCTGTCAGGAGCAGTGACTATAGTCGGCCTCTATTCACCAGATGGAGAACTGATATGGCGCCCTTCACGATCGATATTTCCGTCGAACAACTCGATGATCTGAAAAGCCGGCTGCGCCGCACGCGATTTCCAGATGAGGTGGAGGGTGCGAAATGGGACTACGGCACAAACCTCGAATTCCTTCGCAAACTCGTCCACCACTGGAGGGATGAATACGATTGGAAACGAGAACAAGACCGCTTGAACAGTTTCCCGCAATTCATGACGGAGATCGATGGCGAGCAGGTTCACTTCGTGCACGCACGAGGCCGTGGAAAGAACAGCATCCCGATCCTTCTGGCAAACGGGTGGCCAAGCAATTTTGTCGAATTGCTTCCGGTCGTGGAGCGACTTGGAAGAACCGAAGGCGGTAGTTTTAGCGTTGTTGTCCCATCCTTGCCCGGCTACGGCTTTTCCGGCAAGCCGAGACAGCGCGGCATGAATCTCACCCGAATGGCGCATTTGTGGGCGAAACTCATGCACGAGCTCGGTTACGCACGATTTCTTATTTCGAGCTCAGACATGGGTTCGGGTATCGCCGTTGGGCTGCTTCGGCACTGTCCGGACCGTCTACTAGGCGCGCACTGGTGCAATGTTTGGTCAGGATTTGCGCGGCCTGAAGATCCAACCCCAGAGGAACGGGAGTATTTTCAACGCGTGGATGGCTGGACTTTCTCCGAGGGTGGCTACTTCATGGAGCAAGGCACGAAGCCAACGACGCTCGCTGTTGGCCTCAACGATTCGCCCGCTGGCCTCGCTTCCTGGATAGTCGAAAAGTTCCACTCTTGGGGCGATACGGGTGGAAATATTGAAAGCCGGTTCTCGCTTGACACCCTGTGCACCATTCTTTCCGTGTATTGGTTCACCGAGACCATTGGATCGTCCATGCGTCTCTACAAAGAAGCAATGCAGGATTTTGAATTCCGCAACCCATTGCCCAAGCACAATGTAAAGCAGGCGGTTTTCGTTCCGGCGGCCGGTGATCCACCTCCGCCTCGGGCTTGGGCAGATCGACATGTGCAGAACCTCGTTCGCTGGACGGAGATTGGCCGGGGGGGACATTTTCCCGCGCTGGAGATCCCAGACGAGTTTACGGCAGACATTCAAGGCTTCGCTCTCGAACTAGAGCAATCCTCATGAGAGCTAAGCTAAAGCCTTAGTAAGGACGATTTCATATTCTATCTGTCTCGTTCGTAGGTAAGCGGCCGCTGTTGACAACCGTTTGCCTACGAACGCTGCAGATTGACAAAAGTTCGAACTCGAAGTACTTTCTTGTGTCTAACATATCCCGCGGAGGGCGTAATTCGCGCGGTCGCGGCAGATGAGCGAATACGGCACATAAGAAGATTTGCAACGCACATGGTTACACACGAATCAATTCCGCCGCTGCGTTTTCATGGCTTGATCCATGAAGGTGTTCCGGTCTCAACCGCGAATCTCGAGGCTTGCATAAAATTCTACCGCGATGTTTTGGGTTTGAAGCTCCTACCGCGGCCAAAGGTGCTTGACGGCATTGCTGCCGGCGCTTGGCTCGGCGACGATCACAACGTCGTCCAATTTCATTTGATCGCCAAGAACGATGAGCTTCGACCAGAAAGTGACGCAAAAATCGCCCCTGCTGGCCGCCACACTGCTTGGCGCATTGAAAGCGCCGAGCTTTTTCGCGAACGGATGCGAGCTCTAGATGTCCCCTTCGAAGAGACCAGCTCCCTGGTCGGTGTGCTGCAACTCTTCATCAAAGACCCACAAGGCCATACCTGGGAATTCCAAGCTGTCTCGGAGTAGCGAGTGTCGCACTATGGCAGCGTAGCGCCACGTGTCCGTTTTCGTGCTAGTTCAGGAGTGACGCGTGATTGATTTCTATTATTGGTTTACGCCCAATGGTTACAAGATCGCCATTTTTCTTGAAGAAACCGGACTGTCCCACAGGGTTATTCCTGTCGACATCTCGAAGGGCGAACAGTTCGATCCCGAATTTCTCAAGATCGCTCCTAACAATCGCCTGCCTGCGATTGTCGATCATAATCCGCAAGTGAAAGGCGCGCCCGTTAGCGTTTTCGAATCCGGTGCGATTCTCATGTACCTGGCGGAAAAGACCGGAAAGTTCCTGCCCACGGAATTGCGCGGCCGTTACGAAGTGCTGGAATGGCTGTTCTGGCAAGTAGGTGGCCTGGGTCCGATGGCGGGGCAGAACCACTACTTTAAAGCACACACGCTGGAGAAGGTGCCCCACGCAGTTGAGCGTTATGTCAAAGAGACCAGCCGACTTTATGCCGTCCTCGATAAACGGCTCAAGGGCCGGGAGTTTATTGCTGAGACCTATTCGATCGCGGACATAGCCACTTATCCGTGGATTGTGCCGCATGAACTCCAAAGCCAAACCATTGAGGAATACCCGAATTTAAAACGCTGGTTCGAGTCGATCAAGGCGCGCCCGGCAGTCAAAGTCGCTTATGAGAAGGGCGACGTTTATCGCCACAACGCGAGACCGGATTATGACAGTCCAGAGGCACGCGAGACGCTGTTCAGTCAATCAGCGGAGACTGTCCGGATCACCTGAAGGTCCTGAAAAATCCGAAGCGGTTTGAGGAGAGGGATGCCTGCTTCTGGATACTATTAGCCCGCATTCCCCGGATGACATTGGAGTTGCAAGGTCGCGCAAGTCGATTCAGACATGAGTATCAGGAACTTATGTCGTCGGACCGAGGACAATCATGGCGCACCCGGCAGGTGAATCGGAATTCGGATGTTCCTCGGCTCATTTTCGACCGCCGCCTCAAGCTGGAATTTCACGGTTCAAGCGTCACGTCGGATGCTGGGTTGCTCGCCTACCGTGAACTGGATGATGCGCTCGGCCTGACCGAGCTCGCCGGTGGGATGCTGTCCGAGAGCCGTCGCGGCAAGAACACACGCCACGTTCTGATTGGTCTCTTACGTCAATCCGTGTTCGGTCGTCTTGCCGGATACGAAGATGTAAACGATGCCGAGCGTCTGGCGCGCGATCCTGCGATGCGCTGGGTTGTCGGCGGACATGCGGTTGCCAGGCAGGCGGCATCGGCAAGTCAGATTGGACGCTTTGAGACGGAATGGCTGACGCGCGATCACAATCTCGCCGCGCTTGCCAATCTCAGCGGGCAATGGATCGATAAGGTTCTTGCCCGGCGTCCGCCCAAAGCCATCGTGCTGGACATGGATTCCAGCGTCAGCCCGACCTATGGCGAACAGGAAGGGACGGCGTACAACGGCCACTTCGGTTGCACCTGCTATCACCCGCTCTTCGTGTTCAACCAGTTCGGCGATCTGGAACGTTGCGCCTTGCGTTCGGGCAATGTCCATTCCGCCGATGGATGGCATGATGTTCTGGAGCCGGTGGTCGCACGTTACCGGACGCGGAACATGCGCCGCTACTTCCGCGCCGATGCTGCGTTTGCGAACCCCGAGGTCTACGAGTTCCTCGAAGCCGAGGGATACAAGTATGCGATCCGGCTTCCTGCCAATCAGGTTCTTCAGGAACGCATCGCCCATCTGCTCAAACGTCCCGTCGGGCGTCCGTCGCACGAGGTTCGACGCTTCTACGCCAACTTCAGCTACCAGGCACAGAGCTGGAAAATGCCGCGCCGCGTGGTGGCAAAGGTCGAGTGGCATCTGGGCGAGCTTTATCCCCGTGTTGGTTTCATCGTCACCAACCTGTCGCGCCCGGCCGAGCGTGTCGTCGGCTTCTACAATCAGCGCGGCACCTGCGAACAGTGGATCAAGGAAGGCAAGAACGCCGTGAAGTGGACGCGGCTGTCGTGCTGCTCCTTCGCCGCCAACGCCGTCCGGCTTCAGCTTCATGCGCTGGCTTACAATCTCGCGAACTTCATGCGGACGCTGGCATTGCCGGAGACCGTCAAGCACTGGTCGCTGACCAGCCTGCGAGAGAAGCTCGTCAAGATCGGCGCGAAGGATCGTCGCACATGCGCGCTACGTCACCTTCCAGATGGCAGAGATCGCCGTGCCGAGCGAGTTGTTCGCGGAGATTCTGAGGCTGATCGATGGACTGCGGCCACCACCAGCCCCGGCCTGAGGGCTGGGATCGTGCAATGCATAATGATGACGGGAGGAGTGTGTCCGGATGCCAGGAAAATCACGACGAAACAGCCAGCTGGGCTCGGTCCTGCCTGGGCGGGGACGCCGCCCGCGGCAAAAACGTCCGCTCGGGCTTCAACAGGCCTCGCAAGAGTGGTATTGTCCGCTCCAATCTGGGGTCATCCGGGGAATGTCGGCTTAAACGGGGGAGAATTTCGCATGCGTGTGGCATTCGCGTTGGCGGCGCTAGTTCTGGGCTCTGTAGCAGCACCGGCGTTTGCCGTCGGACCCGTTTTGAGCGGCACCTATCTGTTCAATTTCACCGACATCTGCCAGGCGGTCGTGCAGAACTCCGGCAACAATACCGGATTGGAGACGATCAGCACCGGAACGATCTCGGTCACGACCGGCACCGCCACGTTCAACGGTGTGCACAAAGTCGGTATCAAGGGTTCGCAGACAGGAGGGAGCCTTCTGATTCTCCAGGGCGTCGGCGGAAATACGGTCACGACCGCGCCGTTCGACCAGACTTTCGTGTATAAGAACAACGCAACGACGTTGACGCTTGGCGGCGTTACCTACGGCGCAACCTTTTGGCCGACCACCGGGACTCCGACGTCGATGGTCGCAAGCGGCAGCGACAACGCGGGCTGCGCCACATCGATCACCGCGCAATTGGCGGCTGCGCCGGGTTGAATGTCGTTCGCCTTGCAATGAAGGAACGAGAGCCGCCGCAGGGCGAACGTTCCCGGCGCACGACGCAACATGCGATATCGCGCGCGAGCCGCTTGGTCGAATTCAATATCCGGCATAATAAAGTTCGCCCCGCGGCAGCGGATGCAAAAGGGAAAAAGCCCTCAGTGGTCTCGTAACTACTATTCAGGGAATCGGGTTTAAGATAATCCCGCTGCGCTCATCGATCTGTGCGGTCGATAGATAGACTGCGTTTAGATGTCTGGTCCCAAGGTTTCGTGGTGCACTATATCACGAACTCCGGAGGGACGAGTTGCCTTTGTTCCGAAGGCGCTTTGGGTTGGCTTTGCTGCTAATTGGAAGCTGTTGGACAGAGTCCGAGCCTCAGGCTGCGATGAGCTTGGGGATGCGGATGAGATTGTGGCCGATGAGATTGAGCAAGAAGTCGGCGGCGACGCTTGCAAGACCACGATGCTTTGTCTTTCGCATCGTGCCGTGTTGCTTACCCCAACCGAAGATGCACTCGATCATCGGCCGGCGCGACTGCGACATCTGATAGCCGGTGTGCCGGGTGGTTCGGCCGTCGATTGCACTCTTGCGCCTCTTGCCGGTTTTGGTCTCGCCATTGTGCTGTGTCACGTGTGGTGTGACCTTTATCTGGCGCAATGCCGATTAGACTGACGCCTTGGTCTCTGCCGCGTTTGGGGCACCCCCAAGCCGAGATGTTGTAACGCCTCCGGTCACCGCGGGCGATACAGGAACAAGCCCGCTGTAAGCGCCAGGCCCAGCACAACGACAAAGCTTCGGATCAACTTTTCATCGACGCGCTGCAATAGAAGCGCACCGATATACCCTCCCGCCATCGCACCGGCGCATACAACGCCCACGCGCAACCACGGAATGTGGGGCGTGAATACGAAAATCGTGACCGCGGCGGCGTTCATCACGCTGGCGAGGACATTTTTGGTTGCGCCTGCGACGCGCACGGCAAGTCCCGCCGCAGTGAGCGCGGCCAACATCAGGAAACCGATGCCGCCACCGAAATATCCGCCATAGATCGCGATGAAAAATTGCGTTGCTCCGGCAACGCGAGGGTCGAGCGGGCGCAATTGCGCATTGCGGCCCGGCCCGAAGCTGCCATAGGCGAACAGACCGGTCGCGAACAGCACGAGCCAGGGCACAATCCGCGCGAAGAAACTCGACGGCGTTGAGATCAGCAGGATTGCGCCGACTACGCCACCCGCAAGGCTGATGAGGGCCAGGGCGAGAAACGAGAGTTTGTTGACGCCGCTGACAGTTCGACGCCCAACCCAGCCCGTCGTCACCTGTCCGGGAAACAATGCGAGGGTTGAGGCGATATTTGCCGTCCTTGCATCGAGGCCACTTAGTATAAGCGCAGGAAGGGTCACGAAGGATCCTCCACCCGCCAGCGCATTCTGCACGCCTGCCCATGCGGCCACGACAAACAGCAGAATCAGCATGCAGAGACTTTCAACTGAACGCGATCTCCCGCACGCTTGGGCTGCGAGCGCCGGCAATCTTGGCTGCGAGTCGGACGAGTAGCATGGTCATCGGGGAAATAGCCGTTTGGCGCGTCGCGAGCCCTCTTTTCGATAAATGGGCTCGGACGAATGGCGTCCCAGGACTTTACGAGCCATCTCGTGAGAAGACTTGCCAAAAAGGGTATGCGCGCCTCGCGATTACTCGGCCGGCAGCGCTTCAGGAACTATTGCCGCCGGACTGCGCTGGTCCGCCGGTGGGCAGCGTCCGAGGAGCAGGAAGAAAACTGCCGCGAGCATGAGCATACCGGCGAATAGTCCAAAGGGTGGGCCGTACTGGCCGGTCAGATCGTGCAACCAGCTGAATGCGACCGGGCCGAGGCCAATTCCCACGCCTATCGCGATTCCTAGCAATCCGAACAACTGTCCGTACGATTTCAATCCGAAATAGCGTGCAATCGCATAACCGCCGCTGGCCGTCGCTCCCCCAATGCAGAACCCGATCACGGGAATGGCTAGCACGGCGTAGCGGACGCCAGTGGCCCCCAGCAGTGCGAACCCGAGGGCTTGGACTGCGAGGGCGCCGGCCAAAAGGCGGGACACGGGAACACCACGATCGATAGTGTGCCCTAACGCAAGGTTACCCGCCATAGTGAACAGCCCAAGCAGCCCTGCAAACATCGATGCGTCTGCACGCGAAAGGCCACCGCTGGATAGGAATGGAATCAGCATTATGTTCGCGCCAAGCGCAGCGTTCGAGAGCAGAAGTCCTGCCGCAATCAGCCAGAACGCAAGAGTGCGCAGCGCTTCGTCGACTGTGAGTCCGGGAACCGGCCGCATGTCGCCTGGCTCCGCGACTTCGCGGCGCTCAATCAGCCAAGCGGCGACAAGCGGCCAGATAAGAAGCGCAATGACTCCTAACATGACGAACCCGAATCTCCAGCCGAATTTGTCGACTACAGCCTGCATCATGCGTGGGGCGAAGATCGCGCTGACTCCGGTTCCCGCGGCGATGATGCCGAGCGCAGTACCGCGGCCGGCATGAAACCAGCCATTGATGATCCGGCCATAAGTCATGAGGCTGACGCCTGTTCCTAGGCAGCCGACGAGCAAGGCCAACGCATAGAAGGCCCAAATCTGCGTGCCCACCAGCGCCACGCCAGCAAGTGCTGCGGCGAAGAGTGGAACAGAGATCAACACAGTGGCCCTGGCCCCGAACCGGTCGGCGAATCGTCCGATCAGCGGCAGCGTCACGATCTGGCCCAAACTCCAGAACATGACCCAGGCGGTGACCGAGGATAGCGACCACCCTTGAGAGTGGGATAACGGTCCGACGAAGACGCCGAATGAATAGAAGGATACACCATAGATCCCGACGATCGTGCCGAGCAAGGCGACGAGGACCACTCTCCACGAGGCTGCGAACTCAGCGGCCATACCTGTGTTCTGACTCATCTCGCCCCTTTTTCGGCCCGGTAGTGCGCGGCGGCGCGGGAACGTCCTCGACCAAGGGGCCGGACCATCTCCCCCTCCGCTCATATTACATAGAACTCGAATGGTTCGAAATGAAAATAGCACCGAAATGTCGCGGCGGACGCAATTTTGTGGACAGTTGACGAAGAGGCAGGGGCGTGGGCCCGATACACTGCGCATGGGAGTGAAGCGGCGGCGACGGCGAGAGTTCGGGCCGCCAATTGGATCGCTGACTTATCCTTGCAGGCGGCGGGCGCTGGTGGACTGCCGGAATTCTCGACTTGCGCCCAAATCGACGTCCGCATGCGCCGGCTTACCACGGCTTCTCCCCCCCGCCGGCGGCGATGCTCGACGCCAAAATGCAGTTCGCGGCGCGGTCAATTACCGAACTTTAAAGTTAGAAATTATAAAGCTCGATCGCGGTGCCGCCCAATATCTTGCGGGCATCGCCCTCGGATACGGCGTCAACCACTTCCTGCATGCTCGACCTGGTAAAACCAAAGGTGCTCTCCGCGTGCGGATAGTCCGACGACCACATCACACGGTCAGTTCCGATCAGATCAATCAGACGCCACCCGATGGCGTCGCTCATAAAACTGGCCCACATGTGCTTGCGCCAATAATATGAAATTTCATGCTGCTGCTTCCATTCGAGAATGCTGTGCTGGACTGAATGAATCATTTCAGCGTCCTGAAGGACCGACGCCACCCAATTCATGCCGCCTTCTGCGAACGACATTCTGAGACGCGGATGCCGGTCCAGGATACCGCCAAAAATCATTTCAGCCACCACCTTGCGGAACGGACTGAAGTTCTGAAGCGCCGCTATGGGATTTTCGTTTCGCGCGTTAGGTCCAGCCGCCTCGCCGATATGAAAGGCTATGGGCAAGCCTGAATCCTCGATGGCGCCCCAAAGATATTCCATCTTGTCAGCCGCGTAAAAAATTTGATTGCCCTCGACATCGTTCTTGGGAGCAAGCGGCAATAGGAAGGTCTTGAGACCCAACGCCTTGAGTTCATCAATCGATGCCCGTGTTTTCGCAGGATCCCAATAGTTGATGAAACCGACGGCGTAAAATCGACCCGGAGCTTGCCGCTGCAACTCAGCGACGTATTCATTGTAGATGCGGATTGACCATTCGCGTACCTGGAGGTCGGAATGGTGCAGCATGAGCAACACCCCGTTGGGATAGACGAGTTCTTTGTCTATGCCTTCATCTGCCATATCTTTCAACCGGCTTTGAAGGTCAAAGCTGCCGCGACGTCCCTCCGCAAGAGGAAGAACCTTTAGAACGCGAGGCGGGTAAAACGACTTGCCGTCGATCCCCATATCCCAGAATCCATCACCCTTCCAGACGCGGGGAGCCTTGTCGCGGAGGTGCGAAGGGAAGCGTTGAAACCAGATGTCTTCTCCAACCGAGAAATGATTGTCGCATGACACCACAACCGTGCTCTCGGGGAGATGATGTGAACCTTTGGATTGGGCCTGGCGCTGGGCCGGGGGTTTCATCCGGATCGCTGTATGTAGAGCCAAACTAAATCTCCTGTCCTACGATGCTCAGCTATAGGCGCCTTACACCGACCACTCTATTCGCTCAATCGCAGTTGACACAATAGTTCGATATCGAATAATGCGAAACAGTTTGATCTAGATGTCCGGATTTGCCTTCGACACAGCTGGGATAAGAGAAATCGGCGATTTGGCCGAATCGGTCGTAGTCCATGACGCAGCGAACTCGAGTCCCATGGCTAAAGGAGGACGCAGTTCCTGGACTTGACGCGAGAGATGAGGGCAATACGGCGCGCCGTTGACACGCGCCGCTACTTTGGAGAGTTCTGCGCCTGAGCGATGGCCGCGCGGCCAAGCATGCTGTAAGGATTTCCGAACATCTCCATCACTTCGCAGTGGTTATAGCCTTCGGCTACAAGGTGCTGGACCGACTTACCGCCATCAAGAAGCGCCGCGGCGAAATCGCGTGTTTGACGCTGAAATTCGGGTGTCTCGTAGGTGCCGTGCAAAAGAACGACAGGGATGTCGAACTTGTCCACATGGCGCTGCGCGCTCATGCTGTCTTCGATTTCATCCGTGAAAATCACATAACTAGCGCGGCTGGAGAGACGGACCGCGTGCAAGTCATACATACCGCTCGCGAGAACGGCGCCCTTATAGGGGTTTCTCGCGAGGCCAAATCTACTCCAGTCCTTGATTATGGCAGAGCTCGCGAGATGCGCACCGGACGAAAATCCCGATACATAGAGGCGATCCGGATTGCCGCCGAGCATGCCGGCATTTTGCGCGAGCCAAGCCAAGCCGCTGCGAACTTGTGCTAAGACAGGCTCAAGGTCACCGGCCGTTTCGTCCACGGAGATGAAATCGAAGGTTGCGAATCCGATTCCCGCATTGATAAATGTTTCAGCCGGAAAGAGGATATCCTCCGCGTTCCGCTTCCGCCATGCGCCGCCGTGAACATGAATGTGGATGGGTATATTTGGCGCATTTGCTGGGTAGTAGTATAGCTTTTCGACCGGCGACGCGCCGTAACTGAAGACGTGTGGCTCGCCAATGCGCCTCCGCATAAGCGCGCTGTTCGTTTTCATTCGCTCAATCAGCTGAGTGAGGTTCGGGGCATAGGCCGTCTGATCATAAGCCGCATCGAGAGCGGCTTGGTCAAAATCAAGCCAGACTTTTGTTCCGGCTGATGGTTGTCTCCGGTGGTCGGCTGGGACACCCATAACCTCGGCGACGCGCGCGCCGTGACCATCAGAGGCGAAGCGGAGCATGGTGTTAGAACTCGGCTTTTGCTGCAGAACCCATACGTTTACCTACGTTTAGCTCGCATCGGTGCGAACGGGCGCTTGGGCAACAAGTCGTTCCAACGAAAAGGTCCGAGTTAGGTTTTTGCGGCGTGGCCCGCTATTCCAAGGTTGTTCGCGTTGGGGCGTTACATCGAGTAGTAATAATATGATATCAAATTAATAGCTAGTACACAACGGGTAAACCTGGATGCGGCTGAGGCACGCGTTGCGCCCCTCGTATTTCGATTCAAGGTGACTCTTGCCCAAGGACAACGGCGCCTTTTGGGAACGGCGGGCGCGGATTGTTGTAATTTTGGGGATGTAGAACTTGAACCATTAGATATCGAACTGATATACACGACGTTCTAACGGGGAACTCAATGGGCTCGAGCATGCCTGTAAAGCGACTAGAAATGAGCGAGCTGGCGCCGGAGGTGTCGAGCCGGCTGGTACCCCGCGTGAGCCGATTGGGATATCTGGGAGAGTTTTTCAAGTGCGCCGGTCATCAGCCGGCTGCGCTCGCGGCATTTATCGACTACACGGAAACCAGCAAGGGCGCTCTGACCGAGAGGCTCGTTGAAACCATCGCGCTCACGTGCGCGGTGTGGATGGGCAATGCATATGAGCGCAACCAGCATGAGCGGCTTTCTGTGCGCCATGGCTTTGGCCGGGATTGGGTCGCGGCTGTCAATAGACTGCAGCCGGACACGGAGTCGGTCATGGGAGACCAGGAGAGGCGTATCCAAAAGCTGGTGCTCAGCATTCTAGCGAACAAGGGCAAAGGCTCAGGAGCATTTTTCGAGCAGGCGGTTGCGGATATTGGCCAGGAGTCCGCGATCGCGGTCCTGATGGTCGTCGGGCGCTATGTCATGCACGCCTTGATCGTCAATACTTTGGAGCTTGCGCCGCCAGTACCTTCCATTTTTGAGGATGGATTTTCTGGATGAATATCTCGGCGCGATGGATCACCGAAGCAGACGTTGTTGATTTGATGGATCTGAGGCAGGCCATCGACGCCCTTGAAGCTGGCTTGCAGCTAGAAGCGCGGGGCGACGCGCAGAATATGAGTAAGACGCAGGTTACCTGGGGACTCGGTAATACGTTGCATGCCATTGGCGCTACGTTCGAGGGGGCTGGTTTCGTCGGCACCAAAACTTGGGCTCACACGGAGGGCGGCGCGACGCCCCTCCTGATTATGTGGAACGCCGTGACTGGCGCTTTGGCGGCGATCATCGAGGCTTTTGCGTTAGGACAAATGCGCACCGGCGCGATGTCGGGTGTTGCTACGCGGTGGATGGCGTTGCCCAACGCCGATACTTTTGCCCTCATCGGCACAGGTAAGCAGGCGATGGCTCAGTTAGGCGCGATGGCCGCAGTGCGGCCGCTGAGGGCCGTTCGCGTCTTTGGCCGCGACCGGGGGCGGCTGAACAGTTTTGTCGAGAAGGCCAAAACGCAAGGTTTTCCGTTCAACATCACTGCAGCTGACTCAGTTGCCGACGCTGTCGAATGTGCATCAATTGTCACTCTTGCGACCAGGGCGCGAGAACCATTCTTCTCAAGCGCTATGGTGGCCCAAGGCGTTCACATCAATGCAATTGGAGCAATCACGAAGGAGCACGAGGAGTTCTCGGCTGACATTCTGCCTCGGGCCGCATTGGTTTGTGTCGACGATCCATCCGCTGCTCGCCGTTTTTCCAAAGAGTTCTCCACCTTCTACGGCGATGATGACGGAGCTTGGGCGGGGGTCAAGCCCATTGGACAAGTGATTGCAGAAGGGCGTGGTCGACCGAGCGGATGCGACCTTTCGGTCTTCAAAGCCATGGGTATGGGCATTTCCGATCTGGCCCTAGGAATCGAAATATACCGTCGTGCTCAGCAATGCGGTCGCGGCCAATTGATCAAGCCGCCAAATCGTGTTGCGCCGCGGCTTGTGCCTGATAAAGCGGAGTTTGCATTATGAACGATGTGCGTATGATCTTTGGTGAGGGGGTGCCGACGTTTGTCGACCGGTCCGGAACAACGCCGGCAGTCAATCAGCCATGGGCACCTGTGAAGGTCACAGCGGAGCAGATTGATGAGGAAATAGATCGTCTAGCGTCTCTGCCGATGCCGGTAAATGGTCGCCGTTCTTCTCTAATCGTTCATCCCAGCGCGATCGTCTCGGCTCCCGGTCTTGCGCCGGGGATTCAGGTCACCCTCAATGTACTCAAGCCTGGAGAGAAGACGGAACCCTTTCGTCACAACGCGACAGAAGTGAATTTCTGCATTCGCGGAAGCGGTTATGCCGTCACCGCGGGACGGCGAATTGAATTTAGCCGGTATGATGCCTGGAATACGCCATCATATGTTCCTTATTGGCGGGCCAATACGGGCAAGGAATTGCAGGCTTGCCTATGCTACAGCAACATTCCGTTGCTGCAATTCATGCAAGTCTATCTCTGGGAAGCGAATCCTCCGTTGATGGCGGTTGCGTCTCACGATGACAGCGTAGCTGCGGACCCCCGTAGCAAGAGTCCATACGGAACATTCCGTATCGGCGATGACGGAGCAATGCTCATGCCCTACGAGCTATTGATTAATCCGCCGCCCGCTGAGTCAAAGCCATTGTTCTGGCCTTGGGAAGGGGTCAAGTCCGAGCTGAAAAAATTGGAAGACCTGGGCGCCGATTACGCTGGGCGTCGGCTGTATCTGCTCTACAACCCGCTGACCGGGCGTACCAACGGCACTACACCAAATTTTTTCGCGACCATTACCGTCCGGCCGCCGAACATTGTCGATCGGCCTCATCGCCATGTTTCAGCCGCGATAAACTACTATTTCCATGGCAGTGGCCGTAGTTCCGTGGCCGGAAACGTTTATGAATGGAAAGCGGGGGACCTGATGCTCTCCGCGCCGGGATGGACAGTACACAATCACGCTTCTTACGATGAGGTGGTTTACGAACTCACTATTCAGGATCAGCCGTTGAACATTCTGATGGAATCTTTGCTGTGGCAGGAAAGCATGAAGGAAGAGCCGGCGCTTCTGGGAACTCAGAATGGTTTTCAAACCAATCGAAATGCAATCGCAGGCTGAACCATGATAACGCTCGCTCCAGAATTTCTGAAGGGCTCTTATCCTCCCATCATTACGCCGTTCTTGGAGAACGGAAATGTCGACTACGGCACTTACGAGAGACTCATTGACTTCCAAATCCGCGAGGGCAGCCACGGCATTGTTGTCAACGGTACGTCGGCCGAACCAAGCGTCCTCACAGTCGCGGAGCGACAAACATTGTTGGAGGCGGCGCTTCGGGTAGCCCATGGGCGAGTGCCAGTTGTCGCCGCCACGGGTTCTCAGAGCCACGCCGAGACAGTGGCGCTGACAGATCATGCGACTAAGCACAAGGCCGACGCTCTCCTAATTGTGACGCCTTATTACATCCGACCACCGCAACGAGGGCTTGTGGCTTACTACAATGATCTCGGACGGCGGACGAACCTACCCCTGCTCATGTATCACATCCCCGTGCGCGCAGCGGTGACGGCAGTGCTGGAGACTTTGGAACAGATCGCAGAAGTCACGCCCCATTTCGTCGGTATGAAGCATGCAGCTACTGAACTTGGATTGGTGACTGAGGCCTTGGCCCGGTTCGGGCCTGAGTTCAGAATTTTTGTTGGTCTCGAGGAGTTGAGTTTTCCTATGATGGCCATGGGCGCCACCGGGATGGTCAACGCGGTGAGCAATATCGCGCCACGCAAAGTGGTTGATCTTTATAATGCGGTGGCTGCGGGCGATTTGGCCGAGGGGCGGCGGCTCCACTTCGAGCTATACAATTTGAACCGATCGGTGTTTTTCGACACCAATCCAATCCCCATCAAATACATGGCGAAGAGGCTCGGCATTTTGCCCGGCAACTACCATCGGTTACCGATGTTACCAGCCACGCCGGACGTTGAGCGGCGCCTTGATGCGGTCCTTCAGGCCGCAAACCTTCTGAAGAGAAACGCCGCGGCAGCCTAAAAATTTGTGAGGACAATAATGGGAACACAAAACAGGGCGGAGCAGATGTCACTGCGCGCCACGGAGTCCGATCAAGCGCAAGTCTCAGTGGACTCCATCGCAGCTATGCATAATTTGATCTTCGGAATGGACAATGGTTCGGCAAATTTGGTCTCGCGAATTGGAGGCATTTTCGGAAGGGCGTCCGACAAAGGCGTGGGCTCCCCTTTCCCAAGTTCCAGCAGGAACTGACGTCTGAATTGACCAGGGAATCGGCAGGTCCAGGCCTTGCGGACACGTAACTTAATTTTCGAATATCCAGATCGATTAGTGATCTGGTGCACTTTGAACGGATGGAGATCTGCTCGTGAAACACTTTACCGTTGTAACGACAGTCGCGCTTTTGATCGCAGGTGCCGCACACGCGGACCCATTCTCGAACCTGTTCGGCAATACAGTCTCTATGCAGACACCTGACGGCAAGACAACGAAGGCCTATGTGAACCCGGATATGACGTGGGAACAGCACACGGCAGATGGTACGGTGTCGAAGGGGACTTGGGCGTGGCAGGGCACCAGCACAGCCTGCTTCACCCAGACTGATCCTCCGCCTCAAGCAGGTACCGCGCCTAACTGTTCGAAGATAGACGAACACAAAGTCGGTGACACTTGGACAGCGCCTGGCGCGAACAATCAGGTTATAACTTTTACGGCAATAGCAGGCCGTTGAGGATTGAACGGCCAGCTAAACCATTCAGTGTGATTTTCATCAACTACACTATCCGGCGCTAAACGTTGGCGAGGACCATGCCGATTGGTTGTTGATTGAATTTAGGATCCGCCAGCGGGCCTCTAGGCGCATTCTGGGTCGTGCTGCGGCACAGCTGACGACTTCCAAACACAAGAAAGCCGCGCCCGCGACTGCTCCACTAACTTGACTGGATAGGTGGAAAAAATTGTTGAGATGCATGATGGCAACGGCCGGGTATTAGAGCTGGCTCAGAGAATCTGGACAGTGAGCTAAGTGGATTTTCTGCCTGACAGCGGCGAGGATTGCCGCATATTCAGGAGAGATCATGACGAGACGAGCGCGCCGGAACCACACACCGGCATTCAAGGCAAAGGTGGCTTTGGCCGCCCTCAAGGGTGAGAAGACACTGTCGGAGTTGGCAGAGCTTTTCGACGTACACCCGAACCAGATCACGACATGGAAGACGCAGTTGCTCGATGGCGCGGCAGGTGTCTTCGGTTCCGGCCCGTCGAGCGCCGAAGCGCCGCCCGTGGATTTGAAGGCGCTTCACGCCAAGATCGGAGAGCTGACGCTGGAGAACGATTTTTTGGAAGGCGCGCTCGGCAAGGCCGGCCTGCTGAGCGCAAAGCGATGATCGACCCTTCGCACGGCCTTTCCATGTCGCGACAGGCGAAGGCTTTGAACATCAGTCGAGGCTGCGTTTACTACGAGCCACGGCCGGTGCCGGCCGGGGATTTGGCGATCATGCGCCGCATCGACGAACTGCATCTGGACTATCCGTTTGCGGGCAGCTGGATGCTGCGCGACATGCTGCATCGTGAGGGCATCGAGATCGGCCGCCGACACGTGGCAACGCTGATGAAGCGCATGGGGATCGAGGCGCTCTATCGCCGGCCGAACACCTCCAGGCCTGCGCCGGGCCACAAAATCTATCCCTATCTTTTGCGCGGGTTGAAGGTCGAACGTCCGAACCAGGTCTGGGCGATGGACATCACCTACATCCCCATGGCGCGTGGTTTCGTCTATCTCTGTGCCGTTGTCGACTGGTTCAGCCGACGGGTTCTCGCCTGGCGGCTTTCGATCACCATGGAAGCAGCGTTCTGCATCGAGGCGCTGGAGGAAGCTCTGGCCAACCATGGCTGCCCCGAGATTTTCAACACCGATCAAGGAAGCCAGTTCACCAGCGCCGACTTCACCGGCGTGCTGATCGCCAACGCCATCACAATCAGCATGGATGGCAAGGGTGCCTGGCGCGACAACGTATTCGTCGAACGCATCTGGAGATCGGTCAAATACGAGGAGGTCTATTTGCACGCTTACGACAGCGTCGGCGAAGCGCGCGCCTCGATCGGCCGGTATCTGGACTTCTACAATCGCCGCCGTCCGCACTCCAGTCTTGACCGCAAAACGCCGGATGAGGCCTACTTCGATCGTCTACCGCAGAGCAAAGCCGCATGAACTTCGCCGCGCTTTTGGGATGCTTCTCCGGTCGGGCTACGCCCTCCCTGCGTCGCAACCCAAAAGCGCATCACACCAACCAAACCCGGCAGGAATCCACTTATCTTTCGTGCGAAGTTGTTCAGACAAACGAAGCCACCTCAATTATCGTAAATTTGATCGAATATCAATCGCCTATGAGGTATTTGGGAAGCGACCTCGGCACCAATCGTTACTGCCTACGCCAGTTTGCGCTCGATAGGGATGATCTGCCCGACGCTCTTCAATTGATCGAGATGGTTCGCCCACCACGCCATCATCCGTACTCGCTCGTCCCAATACTGGCCGCGCGCGTAGGCACGGCGCACATCGTTACCCTCGACGTGCGCCAACTGCCGCTCGATGGCGTCTGCGCTCCACATCCCAGACTCGTTGAGGAGCGTTGACGCTGTGGCTCGGAAGCCGTGGGCCGTGGCCTCATCTTGCGCGTATCCAAGACGGCGCAGAGCGGCGTTGAGCGTACCCTCGGACATCACCTGACGTGCGGAACGCACGCCGGGAAGAACGAGCGGTCCGCTGCCGGTGATCGGCTGAAGTTCCTGCAAGATGGCGATGGCCTGCGGCGCAAGCGGGACGTGGTGCTCGCGGCGCATCTTCGTTCTCGCCGCCGGAATGATCCAGACCGCATCCGCTAGGTCGAATTCGGGCCACGCTGCCCCGCGCAACTCGCCAGGGCGGGGGAACAGGAGGGCCATGAGCTTGAGCGCGGCGCGGGTCGTGGGCTGGCCGGTGAAGCCGTCGATGGCGCGCAGGAGCGCGCCGAACGCCTTGGCATTCGTGACGGCTGCCCTCGGCTTTACGATTGGCGTCGTGAGCGCGCCAACAAGCGCAGCCGTGGGATCGATCTCGGCGCGCGCGGTAGCTGCTGCGTAGCGGCATACCGCGCCGATAGTGGCGCGCAAACGCCGTGCGGTGTCGTATCTCCCGCGCGCTTCGACCTTCCGCAACACAGCCAGCACTTCCACAGGTCGAATGTCGCGCACGAACAGCGAGCCGAGCATCGGCCGTGCGAAGTCCAGGAGCCATTCGACCTTGGTCATGGTCGCATCGCTACGACCCTCTCGGCGAAGCTTGGCAACGTATTCGTTCGCAACGATATTGAAGGTGTCGCCCGTTGACGCGGCTTCGATGCGTGCCAATTGCCTTGCCGCGGAAGGGTCGCGACCTTCCTTCAGCAACGCGCGCGCCTTCTCCCGTCCGATGCGTGCATCAAGCAGCGATGTCTCGGGATACCTGCCAAGCGCGATAAGCTTCTGCTTGCCGTAGAAGCGATACGCGAGACGCCACAGCTTCGAGCCGTTTGGGAATACCCACAGCTGAAGACCACCCATATCCGATAACTTTCGAAGCTTCGGAGTGGCTTTGGCGCGGCGGCAAACGATGTCTGTAAGAGGCATTCAGACTTATACAACGACACGTCGGCCATACCAACATTTGGCCCGAGTCCATACCAACACCGTACCAACAATTTTCATGGGCTGCGCTGTTCAACTATGTTCTACGATGTTCAAGATAAAGCTGTGATTTCAGCGACTTAGGGTCATTTTTGCGGAAAAATATATTTGTCGAAAAAGGCTGACTGGTGCCGGAGGTGAGAATCGAACTCACGACCTACCCCTTACCAAGGGGTTGCGCTACCACTACGCTACTCCGGCGACCGAGGCATTCGTCCCCGTGGTAAAGGGCGAAATCGCCCCGGGGCGGGTCCTATAGCCCAAGGGTGGGCTTCAGGGAAAGGCGCCGTGACCAACAATTCGCGAGCCCGGAAAGAGCGTCAGGCTGCCGCCCTTCGCGAGAACCTCAAACGGCGAAAAGCCCGCGCGCGGGCGCTGGGCAAGGCCGGAGAAACGGTCTCGGACGAACCCGATGGACCCGCCACGGAGCATGGCCCGACCCGATCGCCGACCCGCCCCAATCCCGCCGCGAAAAACACTTAACTTACCGACCGTTCTGCGCTGTTAAGCGGGCGCGCCGGACGTTAGAAGAGCAGTCCTGCCATTTATCGCCTGACCGGCGCGCGAGGGGTTATGGATCGGATTCGTATTACGGGCGGCACAAGGCTCAGGGGCGAAATCGCCATCAGCGGCGCCAAGAACGCCGCATTGCCGCTTATGGCCGCACGCCTTTTGAGCGACAAGCCGCTCGTGCTGACCAACGTCCCCTGGTTGGCCGATATCGCTTTCATGGCCGATATCCTGCGGAGCCTTGGAGTCGAGGCGAGTTACATGCGAGGGCCGCGGTTGGGCGACGGCGGCAGGCTCGAATTGTCCGCCGCGAATATCGCGTCGACCACGGCCGATTACGACATCGTGCGCAAGATGCGCGCGAGCTTTCAGGTGCTGGGGCCGCTCGCTCGCGCGTCATGGGCCACGCGAAGGTGTCGCTGCCGGGCGGCTGCGCCATCGGCGCGCGTCCGGTCGATCTCCATCTGAAGGCGCTCGAGGCGCTGGGCGCCACGGTCGAACTGGCCGACGGCTATGTCGTGGCGACGGCGCCCGGCGGCCTCAAGGGCGCGCGCATCGAATTTCCCATCGTGTCGGTGGGCGCGACCGAGAACGCATTGATGGCGGCGACGCTCGCGGACGGCGAGACGGTGCTCGTCAACGCCGCGCGCGAGCCGGAGATCGACGATCTCGGCCACTGCCTGATCGCGATGGGCGCGAAGATTTCCGGGCTCGGCACGTCGCGGATCGTCGGTCGAAGGGTGTCGAAGCTCTCACGGCGCGGAGCATTCCGTGCTGCCCGACCGCATCGAAACGGGCACCTATGCGATCGCCGTGGCGATCGCCGGCGGCGAGGTGGAACTGGTGAACACGCGCGCGCCGATTGATCGGCGCCGCTGATTCCGTTGCTCGAATCCATCGGCACGGAAATCACGGAAACCAATCGCGGCCTTGCGATCCACAGAAACGGCGTGCGGCCCGATCGCGGCCGATGTCTCGACCGCGCCGTTTCCCGGTTTTCCCACCGACCTGCAGGCGCAGTTCATGGCGCTGATGGCGATGGCCGATGGCACGTCGCATATCAAGGAAACGATCTTCGAGAACCGCTTCATGCATGTGCCCGGAACTGGCGCGCATGGGCGCGGACATCAAAGTCGACGGCGACATGGCTATTGTGACCGGTGTCGAAAGGCTCAAGGGCGCGCCGGTGATGGCGACCGATCTGCGCGCCAGCGTGAGCCTCGTGCTGGCGGGGCTGGCGGCCGAAGGCGACACCATCGTCAACCGCGTCTATCATCTCGATCGCGGCTTCGACCGGCTGGAGGAAAAACTTTCCGGCGTGGGCGCCGAGATCGAACGGCAATCCGCATGACGCTTTCCGAACTCACTTGGTCGCGGCCGACGCCGAGGATCTCGAGATCATTTCGGCACGCCTGCAGGACGCCGTGGGGCAGGTGAAGGATCTTGTCTGGCTGCCGAAGCAGCGCCGCTTCGCCGCGCTCGTCAATCGCTTCAAATGGGAAACAGCCGAACGCAAGCGCGGCCGCGGCGACAATCTGCGCGTGCGGGCGGGCTTCATTTCGACGACGTGCTATCGGTCAAGTCGCTATCGGTTGAAGCGCGGCGATCCCGATGCGGTGCTTCGGTTCTGGCGATCACGCTTTACGCCCAAAGGCTGCGGACGATCCCGCCGGCACGATTGAACTTGTGCTTGCCGGCGGCGGCGCTGATCCGGCTCGACGTCGAATGCATCGACGCGGAGCTGACGGATGTGAGCGGCGACTGGGCCGCGCTGGATCGGCCCTCCCACGAAGATCGACGAGACTTAAGATGGCGCGCCGCCTCGACATGCGGCGCGCCGGATTTCGCGGCGCAATTCGAAGCGCTGCTCTGCGCCAAGCGCGAAGTCGAGGAAGATGTTGCGGCGTGCCGTGCGCGCGATCATCGCCGATGTGCGGGCGCGCGGCGATGCGGCGCTGATCGAACTCACGCAACGTTTCGACCGCGCGACAGTGACAGCCGACACGCTGCGTGTGACGCGCGGCCGAGATCGCCGACGGCGGAAGCACAAGGTGCAGCAAGGAAGCGCTGGCGGCGCTCGACGTCGCCGCGGCGCGCATCGAGAGCCTATCACCGCCGCCAACTGCCCAAAGACGAGCGCTTCACGGACGAGACGGGCGCCGAGCTCGGCTGGCGCTGGACGCCGCTGGACAGCGTCGGTCTCTACGTGCCGGGCGGCACGGCGAGCTATCCCAGTTCGGTGCTGATGAACGCGGTACCGGCGCGCGTGGCGGGCGTGGCACGCATCGCGATGGTGACGCCGGCCAGCGGCGGCACGATCAATCCGCTGATGCTGGCGGCGGCAAAGCGCGCGGGTGTGCACGAAATCTATCGCGTCGGCGGCGCGCAGGCGATCGCCGCGCTGGCCTATGGCACGGCGACGATCGCAGCCCGTCGACAAGATCGTGGGCCCCGGCAACGCCTATGTCGCGGCCGCCAAGCGCGAAGTGTTCGGCCAGGTGGGCATCGATTCCGTGGCAGGGCCTTCGGAAATTCTCGTGGTGCCGATGCCGCCAACAATCCCGACTGGATCGCCGCCGATCTGCTGAGCCAGGCCGAGCACGACGCCTCGTCGCAATGCATCCTGATCACCGACGATGCGGCATTCGCCGATCGGGTGGCCGCATGCGGTCGAGCGCGCGCTCGCGCTTCTGCCGCGCAAGGAGATCGCGGACGCGAGCTGGCGCGATTATGGCGCCATCATCGTGGTGGCGAAACTGGACGACGCGCGCGACGCTTGTCGATCGCATCGCGCCGGAGCATCTGGAGATCGCCACCGCCGATCCCGAAGGCGTTGCTCGCGCAGTGTGCGCCATGCCGGTGCGATCTTCCTGGGCCGCCACACGCCGGAAGCGATGGGCGATTACATCGCCGGGCCCAACCATGTGCTGCCCACCTCGCGCACGGCGCGGTTCTCCTCCGGGCTGTCGGTGCTCGATTTCCTGAAGCGCACCACGCTTCTGTCCTGCACGCCGCGTACGATCGCCGCGCTCGGTCCCGACGCGATCACGCTCGCGGAAGCCGAAGGTCTCGAGGCGCATGCCCGCTCCATCGCCGCGCGGCTGAACGCAAAAATCGATGAACTGTTAGCGCAAAATTTCCCGTGGGGAAGGCGCGGGGACGCGAGGATGGCGCGCGTCGCGCGCGAAACTTTCTGCACCCCCCTGTCCCCCAGGGGGAGTCCGGCATGACCGACGCATCCGTTCCGCATCGCTGCGATCGCACTCGACGAAGCATCGGTCGTCCGCCGCACGCGCGAGATCGAGCAGGAACGCGAAATCGCGATCTACGATCTTCTGGAAGCCAATCAGTTTCACGCCGCAGGGCTCGCCGGGCGGGCCTTACAAGCTCGTGCTCGGCGTCGAGGAAAACCGGCTCGTCTTCGACATCCGGCTCGAGAACGACGCAGCCGCATGGCCGCATCATGCTGTCGCTGACGCCGTTCCGCCGCGTCGATCAAGGATTATTTCCTCGTCTGCGAAAGCTATTTCAAGGCGATCCGCACCGCGCCGCCGTCGCAGATCGAAGCGCTCGATATGGGCCGGCGCGGCCTGCACGACGAAGGCTCGACGCTGCTGCAGGAGCGACTCAAGGGCAAGATCGACGTCGATTTCGACACCGCGCGGCGGCTGTTCACGCTGCATCTGCGTGCTGCATCTGAAGGGCTGACGGGATGCGGGGACCAAATGGCGAGGAGCTGCCGGGCGCCGCTCTGTTCGCCTGCACCCTCAATTCCGTGCGCTGCGCCGATGGCCGCGGCCATGATGCGCCATCTCTACGGCCGCTTCGTCTATGTGGATTCGGCGGGCGCGCGCGCTGGCGAGCTCGATCCCATGGCGGTGGAAGTGATGGACGAGATCGGCATCGAGATCGGCAAGCCACAAGCCCAAGCGCTTCGAGGATCTGGAAGACGCCTCCTTCGACCTGATCGTCACGCTGTCGCCGGAGGCCCATCACAAGGCGATGGAGCTGACCCGCACGCAGGCCGTCGACGTGGAATATTGGCCGACGCATGGACCCCACCGCCTTCGAAGGCTCCCGCGAGCAGCGGCTCGACGCCTATCGCGCCGTGCGCGACGAATTGCAAGCCCGCATAGAGGCGCGCTTTGCGGTGGACCGGGCGGCCGATTGATGGCCCCTTTCCCTTGCTTTTCCGGGCTTTCGGTGCAATCTCCGCCCCCAGAAACGCACCCAGAGGCATAATGGCCAAGGAAGAACTGCTCGAGTTTCCGGGCACGGTGAGCGAGCTTCTGCCCAACGCGACATTCCGCGTGAAGCTCGAGAACGGCCATGAGATCATCGCCCATACCGCCGGCAAGATGCGCAAGAACCGCATCCGCGTGCTGACCGGCGACAAGGTGCTTGTGGAGATGACGCCCTATGACCTCACCAAGGGGCGCATCACCTATCGCTTCAAATAATCCGACGCCCTTGCTCGTTCTCGCCAGCGAGAGCCCGCGCCGCAAGTCGCTGCTGGCGCAGGCCGGAATCGTTCCGCACGCAATTGCGCCGGCCGCCATCGATGAAACGCCACGGAAAGACGAGCCGCCGCGCGCTCTATGCGCTCAGGCTTGCGCGCGCAAAGGCCGAGTCAGCGCGTGCATCCTGGCGCGGTGACGCCGCCGTCATTCTGGCGGCCGACACGGTGGTCGCATGCGGCCGACGCATCTTGCCCAAGGCCGAGACCGACGACGAGGTGCGCGCATGTCTTGAAATTGCTGTCGGGCCGCGCGCACCAGGTGCTGACGGCGATAGCCGTGCTTCCACCCGATGGTTCGATCACGCACGCGCACCGTGCTGACGCGTGTCGCATTCAAGCGACTCGATCCAGCCGAAATCGACGCCTATCTCGCGTGCCGGCGAGGGCCTCGGCAAGGCGGGCGGCTACGCGATCCAGGGGCGCGCCGAAACATTCGTGCGGCAGATTGAACGGCTCCTATTCGAATGTGGTCGGGCTGCCGCTCCTGGAGACAGTGCATCTTCTTAAGTCGTGCGGTGTCGCGAATTCGTGATACTCTTCCCGGGCTGCTATTCGCTGAACGCATTCCATGCAAAAGGAAGTCCTGATCAACGCCGGGGCAGGGGAAATTCGCGTCGCCATCGTGGAAGATGGGCGGCTGCAGGAGCTTTTCCTCGAGCGCACCATCGGCCTCGATGACGGCCCTCTGCGCAAGCGGGGCGGCGGGCGCACCGGCCACAGCCTGATCGGTCACATTATACTCGGGCGCGTGCAGCGCGTGCTGCCCGGCATGCAGGCGGCTTTCGTCGATATCGGGCTGGACCGCGCGGGCTTTCTTGGGGCCCGCGAGGCGCGCTGCCTGGCCGATCTTCCCGGCTTCGACGAGGAGCGCGCGCCCAAGATCAGCGATTGCGTGCATGAGGGCGAAGAGATCGTCGTGCAGGTGGTGAAGGATCCCATCGGCGAAAAAGGCGCGCGGCTTTCCGCCAATGTCACGGTGCCGGGCCGGCTTCTCGTGATGGTGCCCAACCAGCCGGGAATCGCGCTGTCGCGGCGTATCGATGACGAAGTGGAACGCGCACGTCTCACCGCGCTGGGCGAAACGATGATCCAGGAAGCGAACGGCGCGCTCATCCCCGGCGCGGGATACATTCTTCGCAGCGCCGCGATCGATGCGTCTCTCGCCGACTTGAAGGAAGACGCCGAGCGGCTCGCGGAAGCCTGGCGGCCCGTGATGGCGAAGCGCCAGAGCGCGACGGCGCCGGCCACGCTCTATCATGATCTCGATCCCGTCGAGCGCACCATGCGCGACGAAGTGGACGCGATGACGTCGCGCGTGCTGATCGATGATCGCGAGTCGGCGGACGCCGCCCGCGCCTATTGCCGCCGCGCCATGCCCGATGCGGAATCCAAGATCGAATTGTTCGCCGGCCCCGGCATGCTGTTCGACCTCTACGACATCGAAGATGAGATCGAGCGCTTGCTGAGCCCGCGCGTGCCCCTGCCTTCGGGCGGCTGGATCACGATCGAAGGCACGGAAGCGCTGACCGCCATCGACGTGAATTCCGGCAGCTTCACGGCTTCCACCGGGCTTGAGGAAACAAGCCTGAAGGTCAATCTCGAAGCGGCGGACGAGATCGGCCGTCAGCTTTGCCTGCGCGGCGTGGGCGGATTGATCGTGATCGATTTCATCCATCTGAACGAGCCGGCCAACATCGAGAAAGTGCTCGACGTGCTGACGGCGAGCCTCGCGCGCGACCGCACGCCGACGCAGATCTCCGGCATGTCGGAATTCGGCCTTGTGGAAATCACGCGCAAACGAATTCGGGACCCGCTCGTGAAACTGATGAGCGAATGCTGCCGGCCGTGCCACGGTCACGGCCGCATGCGCACGCGCGACAGCGTGGCCCTGGAATTGATCCGCCGCATCGAACGCGAAGCGCAGGCCGCGCCGGGCAAGACCGTCGTCGTCCGCGCCGCGCCGGAAATCGTCAAATGGCTCGAGATGCATGACGAGGAAGTGCGTCCCGCGCTCGCCCGCCGCGGCGCCGCGCGGGTGACGTTCGAGCCCCGGGAAGAATACAAGCGCGAAGGCTTCGATGTCGGAACCCAGGCCTGAGGGGCGCAAATGCGCCGTCTGCGGCAAACCGCAGGACGCGAAGTTCAAGCCCTTCTGCTCCAAACGCTGCGCCGACGTGGACCTCTCCCGCTGGCTCAAAGGCAACTATGCCATCCCTGCCGAAGAACCGCCGGAGTTCGGCGAAGGCGAGGAAGAGTAGGGAGCCGCTGGACACGGGCCGGGGGCTCTTTTACAAAGCGCGTCCTTCGAGACCCCAAGGTCAGCCCAGGTAGCTCAGGGGTAGAGCAGCGGACTGAAAATCCGCGTGTCGGTGGTTCGATTCCGCCCCTGGGCACCATTCAAGCCGTCTTTCTTCCGTATCTCCAGGCCGCCATCGGATCTTCGCGGCGCTGCAGGTTCGCGACCGTTTCCCCTGTTTATCAGGCGAAAAACAGGGGAACCCTCATGCCTGTTCCTCCGTCGCATCGGCCGCGCGGTCTCGCGCCTCGTCCGCTTCCTCTTCCGCGCGGAATTCCTGCATCGTGCGGACGAGCGATTCCGAAGCCTCCTTCATCTTCTGCAGCGCCTCTTCGGCGGGAGAATTGACGACGGCATCGCGATCGTCGATGTGGCGCATCTCCTTCAGAAGCAACGTCAGGCAGGTTTTGTCGCCGTGCTCCGCGTGCGAAACCATCGCCTTGATGATCATCTCCATCCGCGTGATGTTGCGCGGCGCGTCGCCTTCCGTGGTCATGAAGGTCTCCCCCAGCACCTGCTTGAGAATCTCGCTCATGATGTTTTTGCCGGCCGGCCTTCCGTTCGGATTGCCGGATTGACCTTGCTTCCAGCGCGTGGCCGCGCCGTTGCCGTTGTTGCCTGACATGTCCTTCATCTCCTTTCACATTGCGATCTCATCATCCGCCTCCCCGCTTGCTGCGGCCCGGTTGGGAGCGGGCGCGCAGCAAGGGGGAGACGGACCGCGCGCATGGCGCGCGCGAGGCGAAAGTGGGAAACCCACAACGGAAACCCTTCGCCCGAATTGGTGAACTGCGCGGACGCCGTTTCCCCTGTTAAACAGGCGAGAAACAGGGGAAGTCGCTGGGCGTGCTGCTCGAAAATCCATCATCGATACTGGTTTGTTCATGATATGTTCTGTAAATAGCCCGATAAAGTATATCTGTCAACCCTATTGGTTCAGAATAGTTCCGAATTCAGCGCGGGGCGTGGTGCGGCCGGCCGCGAGAAATGAGGGGACAGCGGCAACGTTCCCATGCCGCAAAGGCGCGTCATGGCTCGAAGGGAACATTGCCGCTGGCACTCTATTTCCCGGAATATGTATGACAATGGAGAATTGGGAGGCGACTGGGCGAGCCTGCAACGTCACAAAATCCGCGATCTGACGAGACAGATGAACATGAACAGTCACGCGCCCTTGTCCTATATCGGGCGATTATAGATTGAAGGCGAAGAGTAGACGCCAGATGTGATTTGCAAACCAGAAAGAGCGCGATCTAATGCTTCTGCTTAAGGCATCGTCGCAAGCAAGCGGCAAGTGGGCTGGGATAAACCCTTATGCCTTCTTACTTGCAGCCGCGACGTTCGCGATAGGCACCGATGCGTTCATTATAGCAGGCATCCTTCCTCAGATATCGACCACATTGAACGTTTCCATCGGCAGTGCGGGCTTTGTGGTCTCTGTGTTTTCGATCTCCTACGCAATAGGTGCGCCGCTTATTTCGGCGAGCAGCGCCCATCTGTCGCGAAGGCTTGTTGTCGTCGGAGGTTTGGCGGCATTTGCCGTGGCGAACGTCCTTTCAGCAATTAGCACCGATCTATCAATTCTCTTGCTAACTCGCGTTTTTGCCGCGTGCGCCGCGGGGCTGGTCGCGCCCGCATGCTACGCTGTTGCTTCGGGTTTGGGGTCAAATGAGGACCGCGGCAAAAACCTGGCGATTATTGCCGCCGGCTTCACGAGCGCAACGGTTTTTGGCGTGCCGCTCGGAGTATATATCAGCCGCTATTTTGGTTGGCGCGGGTCGCTGGTGTTCGTGGCTTTGTTGGGCTTTGTCGCCGGCGCAGCTTTGATGAAAGTCGGAGTTCCGGAACCGAAGGTTCAACCGAGAGGGGCCTCAATCGGCGATCAGTTCAATGCATTTCGCAATGCCAGAACGCTCTTCGTTATGGCGCCGTTCGTTGTCTGGTCGGCCGCAAACTTCGGCTTGTACACGTATATCGCCGCAATACTGGGCCAACACCTTGGCGCCAAGATGGTTCCGCTATTATTGGCGGCCTTTGGATTTGGCGCCGTTTTTGGGAACCTCGTCGGTGGTGGAATGTCGGACCGTTTCGGAGTGCGCTGGCCTACAGTCCTCTTTCTTGTGACTCTGACTGGCGCGCTTAGCCTTGTGGATGCTGCAAGCCATTCGGCCGTCACCGCGGCGCTGGCGTTGCTGGTCTGGGCGACCAGCATGGCGGCATTATTCACGCTTCAACAACAGAGAGCTATTGCGACAGATCCGGAGCGGTCAAATCTCATGCTGGCGCTGAATAATTCCGCATTGTACTTCGGCGCGGCTGTTGGTTCGGCATTTATTGGTGCGATCATATCGAGAACATCGCTCGCGTCGGCGCCGTTCGCCAGCGCGCTAATCTCAGCGGTCGCGTTTGCCCTATTGCTCGTGTTGCCTCAACCGAATCCGCTTCGCGACCCATCAAATATTGGGTCTCGGTGATACATAGCTGAGCCGGCCGCCCGTTTGCGGTTTTCCAGTTTTGCCCGCGCGGTTTTCTTTTTTTTGCGTTTGGTTCGTTCTTGCTTCCGGTTTCCAACTAACGCGGAATTTCAGCGTCCAGAACGCCATCGAGGAAAAGATTCGCGGCGAGTTCGGCGATCTTCGCGGGTTTGGCGGCGCCGGATGAATCCATCCAGGTGTGCGTCCAGTTGATCATGCCGAAATACAGCATCGCAGCCGGTCGTTTGAGAGGGGATCTGCCGGTCAACTCGGGACGCATTTCGGTCAGTATTCCCTGGACGATATCGACGAGCTTGTGCTGGATGCCGACAATGATCGCGCGGCGGTCCCGCGGCAGATGTCCCAATTCGTTCAACAGAACTTTTTGGCGCGCAGCAGCGCCCACATAATGCTTCATGAACTCCAGCGTGATTTTTCGGAGCATGTCCTTCGGCGGAAGCGGCTGCGCCACGATGGCTTCCGCGGCTTCCAACAGCGCCGCCACATGGGAGTGCATCACGTCGAAGAGGATGTCTTCTTTCGATTGGTAGTAGTGATAGATCAGCGATTTTGACGTCTTGCAGGCTTCGGCCAGATCGGAGATGGAGGCGCCGAGAAAGCCGCGCTCGGCATAAAGCTTGGCGGCCTCTTCCACGATCGCATCGCGCCTCTCCTCATAGTCCGCCGCCTGTGTCCGTGCCATGAGAACTCCGTTGTCGCGGCGCAATCGCCGGGCGATCATTCGATTTCGCGCAGGCCCCGCGGCCGTCCCGTCCGCGCGCGCCCCGAATCTCCCCTAATATATATATGCGCGGGTCAATCAGCTGTTGATAATTGACCGTCCATCCGGTTAATTAATAGCGCAATTCATCTGTTTGCAAGACGATGTCGGCAATTCCGAAAATCTCCGCCACGGGCGCCGCCGCCGCTCCCAATCGGGATTGGAGCAGGGCGGCCTATTTGCTCCACCTCTCGCGGGCGTTGGATCTCATCGAAGAGCAGACGCTGGCGCCGGCGCGCAAGATTTTTTACCAGTTCTCGGCGCGTGGTCACGACATGGCCCAGATTTTCCTGGGTCTCCAGCTGACCAACCGGAACGATGCGATCTGCGGCTATTACCGCTCGCGACCGGTTCTTCTTGCGCTGGGCGTTTCGCCGACGGATGCGCTGGGCTCTTCCATGGCGCGCGCGGGCGGTTACTCGGACGGTCGCGATATCGGCGCGGTCTTCAATTATCCGAATGCGCATGGCGCCTCCGCTCTTCCCATGTGCGGGGGAGTCGGCGCGCAATACACGCCCATGGCGGGCTGGGCGCAGGCGCTGGATTACCGCGCACGTGTCTTGAAGGAGCGCGATTGCGGCGACGCCATCGCCGTGGCGCTGGGGGGAGACGCCTCGGTGGCGACCAACGGCTTCTGGTCCGCGCTCACCATGGCGACGACTCTCGAGCTGCCGATGCTCTTCTATATCGAAGACAATGGTTACGGGATTTCTGTACCCTCCACTTTGCAAACGCCAGGGGGCGACATTGCCGCCAACCTGTCGAGCTTTCGAGGATTGAAGGTCGTATCGGGCGACGGCGCCGAGCCCAACGAAGCCGCAAGCCTCATCGAAGACGTCGTCGCCTATGTGCGCGAACGGCGCGCGCCGGCGTTGCTGCGTCTCACAGTGCCCCGCCTCGAAGGCCACTCTCTTCAGGACACCCAGGCGTACAAAACTGAAGCGCTGGTGAAATCGGAATGGGCGCGTGATCCCCTGCCGAAGCTTCGCGACTATCTGGTTCCTGCGAAACTTGAGCAAGCCGCATGGGACAGGCTTGCCGCCGAAGCGACGCGCGCGGCGGAGCAGGCGCGCGCCGAGGCCGAAGCGCGACCGGTTGCAGATCTCGCGCGGGCCACGCGCAATGTTTTCTTTGAAGGCGAGATGCAAATAGCGGGCGGACAGGCGAATGCGGGTTATACCGCGCCGATCGCGAGCGAAAGCGCCAAGCCCGAAGGCCAGCGCATCAACATGGTCACCGCGATCCGCCGCACGCTGGAACGGGAATTGGCGATCAATCCGCGCGTTCTCGTTTTTGGCGAGGATGTGGGCCCGAAAGGCGGCGTGCATGCCGTGACGCTGGGACTGCAGGAGAAGTTCGGCCCGGACCGCGTGTTTGACACCAGCCTTTCGGAAGAGGGCATCATCGGCCGCGCTGTGGGCATGGCGATCGCGGGGCTCATGCCCGTGCCGGAAATTCAGTTCCGCAAATATGCCGATCCGGCAATGGAGCAGCTCAACGATTGCGGCACCATGCGCTGGCGCACCAACAATCGCTTCGCGGCGCCCATGGTGGTCCGTATGCCGATCGGCTTTTTCAAATGCGGCGATCCCTGGCACAGTCAGACCAACGAAGTGCAGTTCGTACATTCTCCCGGCTGGAAAGTGGCTGCGCCGTCGAACGCGGAAGATGCGGTGGGGCTCCTGCGCGCGGGCTTGCGCGGCGCCGATCCGGTGATTTTCTTCGAGCATCGCGCGATGCTGGATGCTGCTTCTGCAAGACGGCCTTATCCCGGCGACGATTTCGTGCTGCCTTTCGGCAAAGCGCGCACAGTGCGCGACGGCGACGACCTCACCATCGTCACCTGGGGCGCGATGGTGGAGCGCTGCGAGCAGGCCGCCGCCAATGCGTCCGTCGAAATCCTCGATTTGCGGACACTGATGCCCTGGGATCGCGAGGGCGTGTTGGCGTCGGTCAAGCGCACGCGCCGCTGCCTGATCGTGCATGAAGACCTGATGAGCGCGGGATTCGGCGCGGAAATCGCGGCGGTGGTGGCGCAGGAGTGCTTCCTCGATCTCGACGCCCCGGTATCGCGTCTGGCGATGCCGGACATTCCCAGTCCGCACAATCCTGCGATGATGGAATGGGCGCTTCCCTCGGTCGAGGGCATTCGCGCCAGGATCGCCGAGCTCGTGGGATTCTAGATATGACAGATATCGTTGTTCCGACCGAGCAGGAAGGGACCACCGCCGTCGTCAAACAATGGCTGAAGAAGATCGGCGACGCCGTTCGGGCAGATGATCCGCTCGTGGAGCTGGAGACGGACAAAGTCGCGGTCGAGATTGCAGCGACATCTGCCGGGATATTGACTGAAATTCTGGTTGCGGATGGCGCCGAGGTTGAACCCGGAACCGTGTTGGGCCGCATTGCCGCGAGCGTCGACGCTTTGGCGGATAGACCGTCGGCCAAAGGGGCCGGCATCGTCTCCATCAGCGCCGCCGCGCCGCGCGCGAAAGCCGAAAGCGATCTGTCGCGCCTGTCGCCCGGTATTCGCCACCTGCTCGCCGAACACAAACTGGATGCCGGCGACGTTCCTGTCAGCGGCGAGAAACTTTCGCGCGAGGACATCCAGGCGGAAGTCGCGCGACGGGCTGCGTCGCAGACGGCGCCAGGCGTGATGCGCGTGCCGCATGATACGA
The DNA here is from genome assembly GCA_963715545.1 of uncultured Alphaproteobacteria bacterium. Classification (GTDB taxonomy): domain Bacteria; phylum Pseudomonadota; class Alphaproteobacteria; order Micropepsales; family Micropepsaceae; genus Rhizomicrobium. The sequence continues at coordinate 482,904 of OY970252.1, forward strand.
TGCGCAAACGCATCGCGGAGCATATGGCGCATTCGGTGCAGACGGCGCCGCATGTCACCGCCATGTTCGAGGCGGATTTCAGCGCCGTCGGCGCACACCGGGCCGCGCACAAGATTGCATTCGAGCGCCGGGGCGCGAACCTCACCTTCACCGCCTATTTCGTGGCCGCGTGCGCAGCCGCCATGAAGGCAGCGCCCGCCGTCAATGGGCGCTGGTATGACGACCGCATCGACATCTACGAAGACGTCAATATCGGCATCGGGACGTCGCTTGGCGAGAAGGGCCTGATCGTGCCCGTCATTCACCGCGCGCAGACCTTGTCATTGCTCGAGATCGCAAAGCGCCTGACGGAACTGACGGAGAAGGCGCGCAGCGGGAAGCTTTCGCAGGAAGACGTTCGCGGCGGCACATTCTCCATCTCCAATCACGGCGTATCGGGCTCGCTGCTGGCGTCGCCCATCATCATCAACCAGCCGCAATCGGCCATATTGGGCGTGGGCAAACTGCAGAAACGCGCGATCGTGCGCGAAGAAGGCGGCGCCGACAAAATCGAAGTCCGCCCCATGGCTTATGTCACGCTGACCATCGACCACCGCGTCATCGATGCGTTCCAGACCAATGCCTGGCTCAGCCTCTTTGTGAGCACGCTGGAAAATTGGCCGTCGGCGACCTGACCCGGCGCCAAACGTCTTCTAGAGCAGTTTTGGAATCGACGGAACCATTCCCTCCCACAGCCGATGCGCGGATGCGCGTCGGCGACCGTGGGGAGGGTTAGGGTGGGGGGCAACCAAAAGAGTCTTCCGCGCGCGGACGCGCGCGTCCCCCCATCCCGGCGCGCACTTCGTGCGCGCTCCTTCCCCACAAGGGGGAAGGGGTGGACTGTGTCAACTCAATCCAAATCCGCTCTAATTCAAGGCGACCATCAACGCGGCGAACCCACGAAAACGCGCACGCTGGTTGCGCAGGGATTGGCCGGCGAGTTCGTAGTCCGGGAAGCGCTTCAGGAACGCGCCGAGCGCGGTGCGGGCTTCCAGGCGCGCCAGATTCATCCCCGCGCATTGATGAATGCCAGCCGCGAAAGCGAGATGCCGGTTCGGATTGCGCGAGATATCGAAAATTTCCGCATTCTCGAAGGCGGCCGGATCGCGGTTGGCGGCGCCGATGCCAAGGGTGACGAAAATTCCCGCCGCGAGACGAACGCCGCCGATCTGTGTTTCGCGCGTGGTGACGCGGTTTCCCAACTGGTTGGAGCTTTCGTAACGCAACACTTCCTCGATTGCGCCGCGCAGCATCGCCGGTTGTGAGACCAATTTCGCGCGCTCGTCGGGGAACCGCGCAAACAGTTCGATCGCATTGCCGATCAGATTCGTCGTCGTCTCATGACCGGCGTTGAGCAGGAAGACACAATTCTCCGCAAGCTCCACTTCGCTCAGCGGTGCGCCCTCGCTCTGCATGAGGCGGGTCAGGACGTCATGTTCCGGATCGCCGGGCTGGGTGCGTCGGTTCGCAATGAGCTGGGAAAGATAGGCATGAAACTCTTCCAAAGCGCGCTCGCCATTCGTTTTCGCGCTGTCGGATAGAACCGGCTCCAGCGCACCGAGAATGGCGAGCGACCAGCCGCGCAGGGGCGCGCGGTCGTCGTCGGGCACGTCCAGGAGATCGCCGATCACTTCAACAGGAATTGCCGCCGCGAACTGCGAAATTGCATCGAAAAGTCCGCGCTTTTCCGCGCGGTCGAGCAGGCGTGTGACCAGGCGATCCAGTTTCGGCTCCAGCCGCGCGAGAGCCTTCGGGATAAGCGCGCCCATGATCGAGCGGCGTACGCGGGTGTGGTAAGGCGCGTCATTGAACACCAGACTTGTCGTGTGATGCCGGAACAACCGCGAGCCTTCGCCATATTTCGGCGCATATTCCTTTTTCTTGTCGGAGCTGAATGCAGCCGCGTCCTGATAGACGGCCTGAACATCGGCATAGCGCGAGAGAAACACGCCGCCATCGGCAAACCGCTTCACGGGGGCGTGTTCGCGCAGCGCCCGATAATAACGATACGGATCGTCGTAGAAATCCGCCGGCAGGTTCCTCAGATCGAAATCACGCGCGCGTTCTTCTCCGCGCGTCATGCGATATTGCCTTCGATCCAGTCCCACACGACGCCCGCGTTTTCCACCATCGCATTGTGCCCGCCGGGAAGATCACGCGGCTCGCGGTCATATTCCAAAATCTGCTCGTGCGTGACCATCGTGTCCGTCTCGCCGCGCGCCAAATGGACCGGCGCGCGCGCCGCTGCGATCAATGCCGGCATGGGTGGCGCGCCGATGGAAGCCGTTGCAGGGTCGTAGGCGAGGCGCCAGCCATTTCCGCTCTGCGCGACGCCGGCGGCCGCTTCGAAAGAATCCGGAGCGACCAATCCGGAAAGTCCGGAGACTTTCAGGTAGCGCGCAATGGCCTCTTCTTTGCGTTCGAACAGGCGGGCAGGCGTTGCAGACATCTTGTGCAGGGATGCGAGCTCATCGGGGTTCCACGAAACCTTGATGCCGAGACCGAAGACATAGGAGGGCAGAATGCCGAACCAGCCGGACGCCAAAGCGAGCGCGACTGCGCCGCCCATGGAATGGCCGACGACGACGATCTCATCCCAATGACCTGCCGCCTGCAGCAACTCGGCGACGTCGGCCGCGTGAAGCCCCAGCGCATAATCGGGAGCGTGCGCCGAAGCGCCATGGCCGCGAAGATCGGGTGCGATCCAGCAGCCGTCCCATCTGTCCAGCGCGATCATGGATTGCCAGACGTGCCTTGTGGCGCCAAGACCATGCAATAACACGAGAAGTCGCGTACCTTCGCCGCCGATATCGGATTTCAGCTTCACGATTTTTTCTCGCGATGATCGAAGACACGCTTGGCCTTGCCTTCCGAGCGCGGCAGCGAGCCGGCGGCCGCAATGATGATCCTCGCGTTGAGGCCGTAGCGGGATTTCATGCGTAACGACAGCGTCTCGATCGTCTTCGCATGCAACGCCGCGTCATCCGTCACGGCTTCACAGGTGACGGACAATGCATCTCTTGGGCCTTCGCGCGTCACGTCGATGCGGTAATGCGGCGAAAGGCCGGGCTCCGAGAGAAGAAGTTCTTCGATCTGGCGTGGGAAAATGTTCACGCCGCGGATGATCAACATGTCGTCGCTGCGGCCGGTGATGCGATCCATGCGCCGCATCGGCATGTCGCCTGCCGGCGGCGACAGTCGCGACAAATCGCCGGTGCGATAGCGGATGATCGGCACGGCCTCTTTCGACAGCGACGTGAACACCAGTTCCCCTTGTTCGCCATCGGGCAGCGGCGCGCCGGTCCCGGGATCGACGATTTCGGGATAGAAGGCGTCTTCCCATATCGTCAGGCTTCCGCGCGCATCGGCGCGCTCTTGCGCCACGCCGGGCCCCAGCACTTCGGACAAGCCGTAAATATCCAGCGCGGAGATGTCGAAGCGCTTCTCGATCTCGCAGCGCATTTCCTCGCTCCAGGGCTCCGCGCCGTGAATGCCGATTTCAAGAGATGTCGTGCGCGGATCTGTTCCTGCGCGTTCGAGCGCTTCGGCCAGCACCAACATGTAAGACGGCGTGCAGCAGATGATGCGCGGCTTCAGATCGCAGATGAGCTGGACTTGCCGCTCGGTCTGTCCGCCCGAAGCGGGAACGACCGCGCAACCCAGCATCTCCGCGCCGCCATGCAATCCGAGCCCGCCCGTGAAAAGCCCGTAGCCATAGGCGTTGTGGATCAGGTCGCCCGGCCTGCCGCCGGCGACCATGATCGAGCGCGCCACCAGCCCGTTCCAGAGATCGAGATCGTGTTTCGTGTAACCGACGATCGTGGGCTTGCCAGTGGTGCCGGACGAAGCATGAATGCGCGCGGTTTTCTCCCGCGGCACGGCGAACATGCCGAAGGGATAGTTCTCGCGAAAATCGCTCTTCAGCGTGAACGGAAAGCGGGCCAGGTCGGCGAGCGATTTGAGATCGTCGGGCGACACGCGAGCCGTCTCGCATTTCGCCCGATAATAGGGCGCGTTGTCATAGATGTGCCGAAGCGACCATTTCAGCCGCTGCAGCTGCTCTTCCTCCAGCGCGGCGCGCGATGCAAATGTCGGAAGGCGCATCACACCGCGTTCATCGTCAGCAATTCGTACGTCGCGGCGGTTTCGTTGTTCTGGTTCGTGATGACGACCTGCCAGCGCACTTCGCCATATTGTTCGTTGCGCAACGATTTTGATCTCGCCGTGAGCTGCACGGTGATGGAGTCGCCCGGCTTCACCGGCTTGGTGAAGCGCAGATTGTCGAGCCCGTAATTGGCGAGCACCGGTCCGGGCGCGGGATCGACGAACAGTCCGGCGGCGAATGAAAGCAGCAGATAGCCATGCGCCACGCGGCCGCCGAACAGCGGGTTTGCGGCGGCAGCCTTCTCGTCCATATGGGCGTAAAACGTGTCGCCCGTGAAATGCGCGAAATGCTCGATGTCGTCCAAGGTGATGGTGCGTGGCTTGGTGATGAGGGTCTTGCCGAGTTCGAGTTCGCCGAAGCGCAGGCGGAAGGGATGCGGCCCTTCGCGCATTTCCGGCGCCCCGCGCATCCAGTCGCCCGTGATGCCGGTCAACATGCGTGGGCTGCCTTGCAGGGCCGTGCGCTGCATGTAATGCATCACGCCCCGCAAGCCGCCCATTTCTTCGCCGCCGCCGGCGCGTCCCGGGCCGCCATGGATCAAGCCGGGAAGCGGTGAGCCGTGACCGGTGGATTCCTTCGCGCAATCGCGATCGAGAATCAGGAGTCGGCCGTGGAATGCGCCCGCGCCGGTCAAGACTTCGCGGGCAATTTTGGGATCGTAAGTATAGAGCGACATCACCAATGAACCGTTGCCGCGATTGACGAGCGCGATGGCGTCGCCGAGATCGCGATAGGGCATCAACGTCGCGACCGGACCGAATGCTTCGATTTCATGCACGCGCGTCGCTTTGCCGGGCTCGTCGCAGCGCAGCAGCACCGGCGTCATGAACGCGCCCTTGCCGATGGTTTTGTTCGGGTCGCCGCAGACGATGCGCGCCTCGGACGAGAGTTCTTCGATCTTCGAGCGAACATCGTCGCGCTGCGCCGTGCTGACGAGCGCGCCCATCTGCGTGGCTTCCGCGCGGGGATCGCCCACCACGATCTCGGACAGCGCCTTTTTCAACGCCACTTCGGCGGCGTCGATCGCCCCGGCCGGCACGAGCGCGCGGCGGATGGCGGTGCATTTCTGTCCCGCCTTGACCGTCATCTCGCGCACGACCTCTTTGATGAAAAGATCGAATTCGGGCGTGCCTTGGGTGGCATCGGGCCCCAGCACGGCGGCGTTGAGCGAATCCCGCTCCGCGATGAAACGCACGCTTTCGCGCGCGATCGCGGGGTGGCGCTGCAGTTTTTGGGCCGTCTCGGCCGAGCCGGTGAAGGAGACGACATCCTGTCCGCTCAGATGATCGAACAGATCGCCGATAGGCCCCACGATCAGTTGCAGCGCGCCCTTGGGCAGAACATTGGCTTCGATGAGGATCCGGAACGCAGCTTCCGCCACATAAGCGCTGGCGCTTGCCGGCTTCACGATGGCGGGAACGCCGGCCAGCAAAGTGGGCCCGAGCTTTTCCAGCATGCCCCAGACGGGAAAATTGAACGCATTGATGTGAACCGCCGCGCCCTGCCGCGAGGTCATCACATGCTGGCCCATGAAGGTGCCGCGCTTGGAAAGCCCTTCGACGCCGCCATCGAGAAGGATGGTGTCGTTGGGAAGTTCGCGCCGGCCTTTGGATGCATAGGAGATCAACGTTCCGACGCCGCCTTCGATGTCGATCCAGCCATCCGGCTTGGTGGCGCCGGTGTCATAGGACAGCGCGTACAATTCCTCCTTCCGGGCCATGATCGCGTCGGCGAGCGCCTTGAGAATCTTGGCGCGCGTGTGGAACGTCATCGCGCGCAGAGCAGGGCCGCCCACATGGCGGGCGTGCGCGAGGACGCCAGCGAAATCGCGCACCGTCGTGCCGATCCCGGCAATGGCGTCGCCGCTCACCGCGGAATGGATCGGCGCTGCAGCGCCTTGCGACGCGATCCAGGAATCCTGCACATAGCTGGAAAGATTTTTCATGCGCGTCTCCGTCATGTTGGGTCAGCGGCCGCTGAATTTCGGCGGGCGCTTCTCGGAGAACGCCGCCACGCCTTCTTTGTAGTCTTGGCTGCGGCCGAGCTTGCGCTGCAGATCGCGTTCGAGATCGAGCTGCCGGTCGAGGTTGGACTGCCAGCCCTCGCGCATGGCGAGCTTGATCGCGCCGAGGCCCTTCGTTGGCCCGCTGGCAAGCCGCTCCACGAGTTTGTCGGCCTCCGTCTTCAGCTGGTCGTCTTCCACGCAACGCCAGATCAGCCCCCAGCTTTCCGCTTTCTCCGCGCTGAGCGGTTCGCCGGTGAGCGCGAGGCCCAGCGCGCGCGCATGGCCCACCAGGCGCGGCAGGATCCAGGTGCCGCCGGAATCGGGAACCAGACCGATGTTCGAAAAAGACTGAATGAACTTGGCGCTCTTCGCCGCGAACACGATATCGGCTGCGAAGGCGATGTTCGCGCCCGCGCCGGCAGCCACGCCGTTCACCGCGCAGACGACCGGCTTGGGCAGATTGACGATGCGTTTGATGAGCGGATTGTAGCGGTTCTCCAGCGACTCGCCGAGATCGAGCCCATCCGCGCCCGGCGCCACCGCGGGATCCGACAGATCCTGTCCCGCGCAGAAGCCACGCCCCGCGCCGGTGATGAGAAGCGCGCGCACGCCCGCATTGCACTCCACCTCCGACAGCGCGTCCGCCACTTCGGCGTGCATCTGAACCGTGAAGCTGTTCAGGCGATCGGGCCGGTTGAGCGTCAGCCGGGCGGCTCCGTTCGCGATGTCGAAAAGAATGGTTTCGTAAGACATGGCCACCTCCCAACTGGCGCGGGCTGGCCCCGCTTTCATTGTCCCAAGGATTATAATAGAACGGCCGGACGGTCAATTTTTGCCCGATTTGCCGGGAATCATATGCAATGGTGGAGCGGCAAGAAACCCCGGATGATTTGGCAGGGCGGGTCGCCCATCATCTGCGCGCTCGCGAGGGAACGGGCGCCGCCTGGAACATCGAAATCGAAGAGGTGCGCGAAGGTTACGCGCGCATTGCGATGGTGGTGCGCAAGGATATGCTCAACGGTCACGCCATCGCGCATGGCGGCATGATCTTTTCACTGGCCGACACGGCCTTCGCCTATGCCTGCAATTCGCGCAATTTGGAAACGGTCGCGCAACAAGCCTCCATTGTGTTTCTCGCGCCGGCAAAAGAAGGAGACCGGCTGGTCGCCGAAGCGCGCGAACAAAGTCGCGCAGGCCGCAGCGGTGTCTATTCTGTGTCGGTTCGCAAGAGCGGCGGCGAAGTTGTTGCGCAATTTCAGGGCCTGTCGCGCGCCATCGGCGGAACCGTCCTGCCGGATGAGCCGATGGAGGAAGGCGCGCCGTGAGCGAAGCGAAGAAGCCCTTTTCGCGCGTCATCACCGAAGGCATCGACCGCGCGCCACATCGGGCATTTTTGCGTGCGATGGGGCATGACGAACGCGCCATTGCGCAACCATTCGCGGGTCTCATCTCAAGCCAGGGGTCGGTTACACCTTGCTCCATGGGGCTGCAGACCCAAGTCGAGGCCGCCAAGCGCGGGCTGGTCGAAAACGGCATCACGCCGTTTGAAGTTTCGACGATTACGGTCGCCGACAGCATGGCGATGAATCATCGCGGCATGCGCTACAGCCTTCTCAGCAGGGACTTGATCGCCGACTCGGTGGAGGCGGTCGCCGGCGCTCATGCCTATGATTGCCTGATGGCATTCGCCTCGTGCGACAAAACTTTGTCGGGTCTGATGATGGGCCTTGTGCGTGTGAACAGGCCGTCTGTCTTCCTTTATGGCGGCGCTGCGCTGCCCGGACGCTGGCGCGGGCGCGATGTTGCAATCATCGACGTTTATGAGGCCGTCGGGAAAGTCTATTCGGGCGAAATCGACGAAGCCGAGTTGGCAGAGCTTGAGCGCGTCGCAGTACCGACGGTTGGATCGTGTCCGGGGCAATTCACGGCCAATACGATGGCCATGGTTGCTGAAGTTCTTGGACTGTCTCTGCCCGGAACCGCAATGATACCCGCCGTCTATTCGCAACGCGCGCTGGCGGCCCATGATGCCGGGCGCATTCTGGCGCAACTGCAAGAAAATGGCGGACCTTTGCCGCGCGATCTCGTCACGCGGAAAAGCCTCGAAAACGCGGCCGCCGCGGTCGCGGCAACGGGCGGGTCCACAAATGCCGCGCTGCATCTGCCCGCGATCGCACATGAGGCAGGGATAGCATTTGGCCTGCGCGACATCGGGGAGGTATTCGACCGGACGCCGCTTCTCGCGGACCTGAAGCCGGGAGGCCGCTTTTGGGCCCGCGATCTGCACGAAGTGGGAGGCGTTCCTACCGTTCTGCGTGCAATGTCCGATGCCGGTGTGTTGCATTGCGATTGCATGACCGTGTCGGGAAGGACGATCGGTCAAATCGTTTCCGAAAGCTGCCGGCCGGACGGGGTCGTCGTTCACGAAGCGGGTGACGCTATTTCGCCGAGCGGCGTCGTCGTACTCACGGGTTCACTCGCGCCCGATGGCGCAATCCTTAAAGTGGCGGGATTAAAAAGTCTCATCCACGAAGGTCCGGCACGGGTCTTCAACTGCGAGGAAGACGCTGTCGCGGCGGTGCGCGAGCGCAGTTACGCCGCGGGAGACGTCATCATCATTCGTTATGAAGGTCCTCAAGGGGGACCTGGGATGCGCGAAATGCTCGGCGTGACGGCCTTGTTATATGGACAAGGTATGGGCGACAAAGTCGCGTTATTGACGGATGGCCGCTTTTCGGGCGCGACGCGTGGCATGTGCGTGGGACATATCGGACCGGAAGCGTCGCGCGGCGGTGCGATCGCGCTGGTCAACAACGGCGACCGCATTCGCATAGACGGCAATGCACGGACAATGGATGTTCTCGTCGATGCTGCGACGTTGGAACAAAGGCGAGCCGACTGGAGTGCGCCGACCCAACCCGCGCTCGAGCCGGCCCTTTTCAAATACGCCCGGTTCGTGGGACCGGCCGCGACGGGAGCTGTGACCCATTAGCCAGCTGTAATTCGGCAAACTGCTCCCGAATGATGCTGTCGCCGAGCGGCGTATCCGGCATGGGCGGGAGACGCATGGCGGAGATGTCCTTTGCCTTGGAAGGCGGAACCCCCATCGCGCGCAGGAGCATGAACGCCGCCGCACTGAGATCGGGGCGGTTGATTCCGCCCGCGAGCGCGCGGCGGATCATCACCGCGACCAGGCCGTTTCCCACTTCCAGACTGATGTCCACCGAAGGCACGTTGAAAACGCCGGACTTCACCGCCCCGTTCATTTCCTCGCGAATGTGATCCCTCATGTGCTCGTTCAGGGGGCCAACAAGCGGGATCACACGAATGAGGATGTCGCCGCACGGTTTGTCGGACGCCGCCCTCAACACAAAGTAACGAAAATTCTGGCCGAGCCGTACTGCTATGTCTTCCAATTTGTCGAAATACTTTGACTGCTCCCTGTTGATCTGAGCGGCGATCAAACTCGCCATTTCCTCGAGCAGCGCCTGAAAGGTCGAAAAATAATTGTAGAACGAGCCGCGCGAGAGCCCTGCCGACGCCCGGACGTCATCGATGCTCACGCGGTCGACGCCATGCTCGTTGATCAACCGGAACGCGGCGTCGAGAATCTTCTTCTTGGTCCGCGCCCGCCGCAGTCGGGCGGTGCGTGTTCTGAAGTCCTGTTCCTGATGCTGCAGCACGGATCGCCTCGGTCGTTGGCTTCGGAATTACGGGATTTGACAGGGTCAGGCAATGGCGGCGGCTCGCCCGTTTGACCTAGCGTCATAGTGATGATATGTCAAAATGACAGTTGTATATTATCATAATTGCTAGGGACGGGGGCATCTATGAAGTGGCAAGGCATTTGCGCGCTCGCGCTTGCGGCGTGTCCGGCGGTGGCGGGGGCGCAAGAAACGTCTTCCGTCAACAATGGATCGTCCATCGAGACGGTTGTCGTTACGGCGGAAAAGCGCAGTGAAAACCTGCAAAACGTCCCGATCTCCGTGACCGCGATTTCGGGCGCGACGCTGTCGCAGGCCAATGCGACCGCCATCCAGGACATCGGAATGCTCACACCGAGCCTTCAGATGAACTCGACGAATGGATTTTTGACGCCGGCTATTCGCGGCGTCGGAACCAATGCCGGCGGGGCGGGGCTGGAAAACTCTGTGGCGCTCTACGTCGATGGCGTTTACATCGGGTCGGCACCGTCCGCATTGCTGACGCTGAGCGACGTATCTCAAATCGAAGTGCTGAAGGGGCCTCAGGGAACGCTGTTCGGGCGCAACGCGACCGGGGGCGCGATTCTGGTTCAGACCCTGGACCCGGTTCAAGAACTGACGGGGAGGGTGCAATTCGGCTATGGCAATTACAGCACTTCGACTGTCGATGCTTATCTGTCCGACGGCCTGACCGATAACCTCTCGGCGGACGTCGCCGCGCATGTCAGCCTTCAGGGCGATGGCTATGGAAAAAATCTATACGACGGGTCGGATGCAAATCGTCAAAATCTGGACTCCGTGTTTCGCTCGAAATGGCTGTTCACGCCCGATTCTGACACCACGGTGCGTGTGGCGTTCGACTATTATGATCGCTACGGCAGTTTGCCTCTCAGCACACGCATTGTGCCCGGCACTGTTCCGGCGTTCACGCCCGCTTACGGCGGTTCGGCATGGGACATCGATACGCCCGTCGATCCCAAGAGCCGTCTTGTCGGCGGTGGCGCGAGCGCGCAAATCGACCATGATTTCGGCTGGGCGAGCCTGACGTCCATCAGCGCCTATCGCGCAAGCTCCTATTTCACGGCGTTCGATGGCGGGTTCCAGCCGGCAAATGTTCTCGGCATCGACACCGATCTGGTCGATCGCCAGTTCACGCAGGAACTCGATCTGAAGTCCAACGACTCAAGTTGGCTGACCTGGGTCACGGGCTTCTATTACTATCAGGAAAACGCGAGCTACGATCCCGCAGACTCGACGTTCGGACCGCCGCTGATCAATCCCTTCTTTCCGCTGCAGACGATTGATTCGCAAGCGTCGCAACGCACCCATTCCTACGCCGGCTTTGCCCAGCTGGGCGTCAAACTGGGTGCCCAGACCGATCTTACGCTGGGCGCACGCTACACCTGGGAGACGCGGTCGCTCGACGGCATCCAAGATGGATTTCTCGTCGGCGGCATTCCCATTGGCCCACTGGGGCCGCCGGTCAATGTTTCGACCAATACAGAAGAGCCGACCTGGCGCGCCGCACTCGACCATCATTTTGACGACAACACGATGGTCTATGTTTCCTACAACCGCGGATTTAAGAGCGGCGGATACAACGCCACGGTCCTGACCGATCCGCCATTCGCGCCGGAAACGCTTGATGCCTACGAGACCGGCCTGAAGTCCGAGTTCCTGGACAATCGCGTCCGTCTCAACGGCGCGCTTTTCTACTACGACTATCACAACATCCAGGTGGCGAAATACGAAGCCGGTCAGATCGGATACTACAACGGCGCGGCCGCGCAGATGTATGGAATCGATGGGGACGTGGAAGCCATCCTGTTCCCGGGATTCACTGTCTCCGGCGGCCTAAGTCTCGTCCACGACCGGTTCACGTCGTTCCCGAACGCTCTCTATGAAATCCCGTTGCCAACCGGCGGATCGCTCCCTGTTGTCCAGTCCGCCAAAGGCAACCGGTTGCCGCAGACGCCGGACGCCACGGTTAATCTTTCGGCGACTTACAACATCCAGACCAGCAACGGGAATTGGAGCGCCGATCTGTTCACCTATTACAACAGCGGCTGGTACGGGCAGCCCGACAACATTCTGCATCAATCGTCCTATTGGTTGGTGAATGCGAATGTCGGCTGGCAAAGCCCCAGCGGCAAATACTTTGTCTCGCTATGGGGCAAGAATCTGACGAACCAGGTCTATGCGACGACGCTCGCCGGGACGGACTTTGCGAGCGGCGTTCAATACGCGCCGCCGCGCACCTACGGCGTCTCGGTCGGCGTGAACTTCTGAAAGCTGCGAAGGGCCTATGACGATTCTCAAACTGGATCGCGACTACGAGCCGCTGCGATTCATTCCGGTGATGGATCTCGACGTTTTCGTGGCGGACGCGCCCCGAATTCGGGAAGTGATGCTTCAGTTTCAATCGGCGCTCCCCAAGCGTCAATCCGATCGCCTGATCGTCGAAGACCGCGAGATCGAGACGCCGCATGGACGATTGGGCTTGCGCGTTTACAGGCCGAGATCATCCGGTTCCAAAGGCGCTTTGTTGTACTTTCACGGTGGCGGTTACATCGTCGGCAACCTCGACAGCGAGCATGGGCGCTGCGTCGACTACGCGGATCTCGGCGATTGCGTCGTCGTGTCCGTCGATTACCGGCTCGCTCCGGAATTCGTGTTTCCCAGCCAGCACGACGATGGCTGGGCTGCGCTCAATTGGCTCGTATCGCAGGCGCAATCTCTCAACGTGGACCCCTCGAAAATTGCGGTCGGTGGGGGAAGCGCAGGCGCGGCCCTGGCGGCCGGATTGGCGCTACGGGCGCGCGATGAAGGCTCTCCGTCCATATGCTTTGCATTGCTCGTTCAACCGGTTGTGGATTCGCGCGCAGGAAGTTATTCGGCGCGCACGTTTAACGACACGCCCTTTCTGAAAGGTTCGCAGTTGCCCGGCATCTGGAAGTTGTATCTCGGCTCGCCTCCGCCTACGGGAAAGCAGCTGAGCTACGCTGCTGCGCTTGCGACCGATGACTTCAGAGGATTCCCGCCTTCGCTTCTTCTGCTGGGCAACGTCGATCCCGCGCGCGATGAGGGGCTGGAGCTGGCGCATCGGCTCGTCCACACAGGATCGGAAGTCGAATTGCATCTGGTCCCGGGCGCGCCGCATGGCTTTGACCTCGTGGAAAGCGCGCGCGCGACGCAGCTTTCTCTGGATTTGCGCATCGCTGCGCTGAAGCGGGCTTTCGGCGCGGCCTGAAAGCGTCTCGTGGAGCGGACGTTGACGGGAGGATCAGACGAAAAAATTATCGGCGCGGAAGCCAGGAACGCGATCTGCGATTTGCTGAGCGAATTCAGCGCCCGGGTCGACGACGGTCGCGGCGACAGCGTGCATGAGCTTTTCGTCGACGAAGGCCGCATCGAAACGCCGGCGTTCGTGCTGGAGGGCAAGGTGCGTATCCATGAGCGCTTTGCGGCGAGGGCCGCCGACAAGAGCCGAAAGTCCCGCCACTATTGGTCGAACGCGCGCTTCGCCGCAAAAGCCGACGCGATCGAAGTCACCACGAATGTCATGACGGTTATTCGCCTACCCGACGACTCGACGATGCTCATGGGAGGCACGTCGATCGATCTCGTTCGGCAAAAGAACGCCGTCTGGCTGTTCGTTTCGCGGCGCCTGGAAGTCGTCTTCGAGAACACGCTCGGATCCCAGGAGAAAGCTTCATGAAAATCGCAACGTTCACGCACGCAGGGAATACCCGCCTAGGCGTCGTGAGGGGCGATGAAATCATCGATGTCGCTTCGGCTGACGACCGTCTTCCGAAGGATATGCGCGCTCTGTTGGAGGCTCGAGATGACGCCATTCGTGCTTTGTCAGACGCGACGGGATCGGCGAAGAGATTTCCATTGGCGGATGTCAGGCTCGAAGCCCCGATTCGGACGCCGCGAAAATTCCTCGGCCTGGGCCTCAGCTTCAAATCGCACCTGGCGGAGGTGCGCGCCAAGGGCGTGCCGATTACGATCCCGCCCAACCAAATCTGGTTCAACAAGCAGGTCAGTTGTGTCAACGGTCCGTATGATCCGATTCATCTTCCAGTCGCCTCAAAGCAGCTCGACTATGAAGGGGAGGTTGCGCTTGTCATCGGCAAGCGGGCGCGGCACGTCAGCCGGGCGGATGCCAAGAATGTCATTGCCGGATATCTGGTTTGCAACGACGTCAGTGTCCGCGACTGGCAGCTTCGATCGCCGACGGCGATGTTGGGGAAATCGTTCGACACGCACGGACCGATCGGCCCGTGGCTCACGACATCCGATGAGGTCGCAAACCCGGAAAATTTGAGAATACGCACCTGGGTCGATGGCGAACTGCGCCAGGACGGCAACACGAACGATTTCATCTATTCGATCGGAGAAATGATCGAGGAGTTGACGACCGTATTTACGCTGGAACCCGGCGATATATTGGCGACGGGATGTCCGCCCGGCGTCGGCGCACTCATGGATCCGCCGCGGTTTCTTGCAAGCGGCCAAACTGTGCGGGTCGAGGTCGAAGGCCTCGGGCACATCGAGAATCGGGTCATCGACGAGCCCGCGGCTACTTCCGTCAGAATCTGACCAGAAGGGAGTCAAGCTTGATGGAAGACAGAGACTCGCAAGCTCGCCGATCGCTCCGTTCGTACCGCAATGTCCCAATTCGACCGAGCAAGCTTGCTCACGTCGTCATTCGCAGTGCGAAATACGAACAGACCCGCGACTGGTATTTGCAGGTGCTGAACGCCGAGATCGCCTTCGAGAATGAATTCGTGTGTTTTCTCAGATACGACGACGAGCATCACCGCATCGGCATCATCAATTCGCCTCCGTCAGCGCCGCTGGACGATGCGGCAGCGGGCGTCGAACACGTGGCGTTCACATTTAAGGATCTGGGCGAACTGCTCGCGAACTATTTGCGCCTCAAGGAACTGGGCATTGATCCGTTCTGGCCGATCATTCACGGTCCAACGGTTTCTTTGTACTATCGTGACCCAAATCGCATCAAGGTCGAGCTGCAATATGACGTCTTCGAACTCGGTGGAAAAGGTGGACGCTTTTTTCGCGGCCGGAAGTTATGTCGAGAATTTTATGGGCGTCATCTTCGACCCCGACGATATGGTCAAGCGGTTCGAAGCCGGCGAGCCTTTGCATTCGCTAACGAAGAGGCCGCCTTTGCCGCCGGGCCTCGGTCCCTGGGATATGCACAGGCCCTAGTCGCGCCCACCAGGGCCGAAATTGATTGACCGACCGGTCGATTTATTATATATTCTTGGTGAGATTATCCGGCGCCGAGCGCTTGCCATGTATACGACCGAGCTTACGGACAAAAACCAGAAGCAGGCGGCGCCGATCCAGGCCCCCGAAGACCCGCAGCGCCTTGCTGCGTTCGAAGCGCGCGTGGCGGCGGACGATTTCATTGAGCCGAAGGACTGGATGCCGGAGGCGTATCGCAAAACGCTGGTGCGCCAGATTTCGCAGCACGCACATTCCGAGATCGTCGGCATGCTGCCGGAGGGAAACTGGATCACGCGTGCGCCAAGCCTGCGCCGCAAGGCGGTCTTGCTCGCCAAGGTGCAGGATGAAGGCGGGCACGGGCTTTATCTTTATGCGGCGGCGGAAACGCTCGGCACCTCACGCGAGGAAATGATCGAGGCGCTGCATTCGGGTCGCGCGAAATATTCCACCATCTTCAACTATCCGACGCTAACCTGGGCCGACATCGGCGCGATCGGCTGGCTGGTCGACGGCGCGGCGATCATGAATCAGGTGCCTCTGCAGCGCACCTCCTACGGACCTTATGCGCGCGCCATGGTGCGCATCTGCAAGGAAGAAAGTTTCCACCAGCGCCAGGGCTTCGAGATCATGATGGTGCTGGCGGGCGGCAGCGCCGCGCAGAAGCGCATGGCGCAAGACGCGCTGAACCGCTGGTGGTGGCCGTCCATCATGATGTTCGGCCCGCCGGACGAGAATTCGCCCAACACCGCCCAATCCATCCGCTGGCGCATCAAGCGCGATACGAATGACGAGCTGCGCCAGAAATTCATCGATGTGACCGTGCCGCAGGCCGAAGCGATCGGCCTCGTCGTCCCCGATCCCGATCTCAAATGGAACGAGGCACGCGGCTCTTACGATTACGGCGCGATCGACTGGCAAGAGTTCTACGCCGTGGTGCGCGGCGAAGGGGCCGTCGCGAAGGAGCGCATGCAGGCGCGCGTAAAAGCGTGGGACGAAGGCGCCTGGGTGCGCGACGCGGCGGCGGCCCATGCGGCCAAACACGAAACACGCCAGGCGGCGGAGTAGGCGATGAGCAAGACCTGGCCGCTGTGGGAAGTTTTCATCCGGGCGAAGAACGGCCTGTCGCACCGGCATGCGGGCAGCGTTCACGCGGCCGACGCCAAGATGGCGCTGGAGGCGGCCCGCGACACCTATACGCGGCGCATGGAAGGCGTGAGCCTGTGGATCGTGCCGTCGGCGTCGATCGTCGCATCCGATCCGGGCGATGCGGCCGAATTGTTCGAACCGGCGGCAGACAAGGTCTACCGCCACCCGACCTTCTATGCGATCCCGGACAATGTGAAGAACATCTGATGCGCGACGCGGCTCTGTTCAATTATGCGTGCCGCCTGGGCGACGACAGCCTGATCCTCGGCCAGCGGCTGTCGGAATGGTGCGGCCATGCGCCGATGCTGGAGATCGATCTGGCGCTCGCCAATGTCGGCCTCGATCTGATCGGGCAGGCGACGCATTTCCTCAAGCTTGCCGGCGAAGCGGAAGGCGAGGGTCGCGATGCGGATGCGCTGGCGTTCCGCCGCGATGTTCTCGATTTCAGGAACTGCCTGCTGGTGGAGCAGCCGAATGGCGATTTCGCGCAGACCATGGCGCGGCAATTCCTGTTCTCGAATTACCAGGAATTGCTGTTCCGCGAACTCTGCGGCTCGAAAAACGAAACGATCGCGGCGATTGCGGCCAAGGCCGTGAAAGAAGTCGCCTATCACACGCGCCTCACCGATGAATGGATGGTGCGGCTGGGCGACGGCACAGCCGAAAGCCGGAAGCGGGTCATTGAAGGCCTCGACTGGATGTGGCGTTTTGTCGACGAATTGTTCGAGGTCGATGAGGCGATCGAGCCGCTGATCGCGTCGGGCGTCGCGGCGGATGTTCGCAAGCTGCGCACCGAATGGGATATGCGCATTGCAAGAGTGTTGGCCGAGAGCACGCTCGAAGCGCCGAAAGCGCGGCGCGGCGTCAAGGGTGGACGCAACGGTCATCACTCCGAACATCTGGGCCATCTCCTGAGCGAGATGCAGTTCCTGCAGCGCGCCTATCCGGGAGCGGAATGGTGAGCGCCGCCGGCGTCCTCTCGCTGCGGGATCGCGTGCTGGATATTCTCTCCCACGTTCCGGATCCGGAAATCCCCTGTGTTTCCGTCGTCGATCTCGGAATCGTGCGCGAGGTAAAAGACGGCGTCGTTGTCATTACGCCCACCTATACGGGCTGCCCCGCAACCATCGCCATCGAAGCCGGCATCCGCGCGGCGCTGGATCGTGCCGGGCTCTCCCGGATAAGGATCGAGACCACGCTATCGCCCCCCTGGACGACGGACTGGATCAGCGACGATGGCCGTGAAAAATTGCGCGCTTATGGCATTGCGCCACCGCCGAGGGGTGCCGAGAGACGCGCCTTGCGTGAAACACCGGCCCAATGCCCGCGCTGTGGCTCTTCGCACACGGAAGAGATCAGCCGTTTCGGCTCGACGCCCTGCAAGTCGCTCAATCGCTGTCTCGATTGCCGCGAACCCTTTGACCGCTTCAAGTGCCACTGACGCCATGTCCATCAATGCCGGATTTCACAAACTGAAAATCGCCGACGTGCGCCACGAGACGGCCGACGCGGTGTCGATCCGCTTCGAGGTTCCCGAGTCCCTGCAGGCGGCATTCCGCTTCAAGGCCGGCCAGCACCTCACGCTGCGCACCGATATCGACGGCGAGGATATGCGCCGCAACTATTCCGTCTGCGTGGCGCCCCACGAGAACGAAATTCGCATCGCGGTGAAGAGAATGCCGGGGGGCCGCTTCTCCGGCTGGGCGAACGGCGCTCTTCAAGTCGGCCAATCCATCGACGTGCTGCCGCCGATGGGCCGTTTCGTATTGCCGGAAAAAGAAAGCGCCGAACCCTATTATGTCGCCATCGCGGGCGGGTCCGGCATCACGCCGGTGCTGTCGATCCTGAAGACCATCCTCGCGCAGAACCCGCGAAGTCGCTTCACCTTGCTTTACGGCAATCGCGATTCCGCTTCGATCATGTTCCTGGAGGAACTGGCCGGCCTCAAGAACCGCTACCTCGACAGGCTGGAGGTTTATCACTTTCTCGAAAACGAATCCGAAGAGATCGAGCTGTTCAACGGCCGCCTCGATCGCGAGAAATGCGAAGCCGTTCTCTCGTCATTGGTGGATGCGAAATCGGCGGACGCTTTCTTCATCTGCGGCCCCGGCCCGATGATGGATGCGGCCGAAGCGGCGCTCGAGGCGCGTGGCGTGGCGCCCGACAAAATCTTCATCGAGCGATTCACGACGGGCGCGGTTTCCGCCGAGCAGCTTGCCCGCGAAGAGGTGCTGCAAAAGAAGGCGGCGGGCACGGAATTGATGGTCACCTTGGATGGCCGTCGCTCGAAAATCCTGTTCGACGCCGCCAAGGGAAATATCCTCGATAGCGTGCGGTCGGCGGGATTGCCTGCGCCTTACGCCTGCAAAGGCGGCGTCTGCACCACCTGCCGCGCCAAAGTGCTTTCCGGCAGCGTGACGATGAAGAAGAACTACGGCCTCACCGACACGGAAGTGGCGCAAGGCTATGTGCTGACTTGCCAGGCGGTGCCAACGGCGGAGCGGGTTTCTCTGAGCTATGACGCGTAAGTGCGGGACCGAGACCCTATTGGTCTAAACAAGACATCCGGCATGCCGGCATTCTCCCCCTGATGCGAAGACGCGAACGGCTGAATCGGACGGGGCGTCTGGCTCCAGCAAACCAGTCGGAGCATTGAAATCAAAATATCAAACTCAGCTGCAGACAGACGCCGAGAACAACTGGCGTCGTGCTCCATTCCATTGGCGCAAAGTCGCGACTGCCCGGATAAGGCTTCGAGCCTCATGTCAGACATTGGCGATTGTCCATGTCACCGCAATGCGCGCCTAACGATGATCAAAGAAACCGCGTTTACGGCCATTCTTTGTGAAGACGCGTCGCTTCCACGGCCGTTCTTAACGCTATCCCTGAGATCATGCTTGCAGTTTCGGTGCGGATCGGAACTTATGCACACCACATAGCTGCGACTGCTCAGCACATCGCGCACAGCCGTGTCGGTTTCGTCTCTCAAACGCACGACTGGTGGGCGCGTCATTGCCATGATCTTGAACAGCGTCGTGAGTTTTGTTCTCGACAATGCGAAATCGACGCAAGGCGTTTTGTTCGTAACCGTAATCGTCGCCGTTTGGCTCACCGAGCGCATCGTTCTCGCACAGTCTACAATCGACAAATTGCGGCACACCTCGATCAACGCCGTCTTCATGACCGGTGCAATGCCGATTCAGATATCCATGATCTTGCTTTGCGCGGGCGTCGCAACCTGGGCGACGAAGCATCACATCGGCCTCGTATGGCTCCTGCCGGACGCGGAAAGCCCGTTGATCAAATACGGCCTGATGTTTTTCGTTCTGGATTTTCTGGATTACGTTTATCATTTCACTTCGCATCGGGTGGGCCCTCTCTGGAGGCTGCATCTGGTGCATCACACCGATCCGACGGTCGACGTCTCGACCACGTTTCGCGAACATCCGGGCGAGACGCTGATCCGCAATTGCTTTCTGATTTCCTGGGTTGTTCTGAGCGGCGCCTCCGTCGAGGTCCTGATCTTGCGCCAGACATTCGAAACGCTCGCCAATGTGTCCCAGCACACGATGTTTCGATTGCCGCCGCTGCCGGGGCGCGTGCTCGGATGGCTGTTCGTGACGCCCAATCTCCATCACACGCATCATCATTTCCAGGCGCCCGGCACGAACTGCAATTACGGCGACGTCTTCAGCATCTGGGATCGCCTGTTCGGGACTTATGTGGATTTGTCGCGCGAAGAGACGGTGTTTGGCCTGGACACCCATATGGAGGGCGGCGCGCCGACAGGCGTGCTCCATCTCCTGGGGCTTGGCCGGCTAATTCCGGGAACGCGCTGAAGATTCGAACGGGACGAACCGCGTGCCGGAGCCAGCCCGCATCGAGTGTTTCACTCTGTTGTGACGCCCCTAGATTGCGACGAACGCGTTCGCCACCGGATCGAAGATTTCCAGCACCCCATCCGCGATGCCGAAGCGCGCGCCGTTGATTTCGAGATCGCCGGCGTCAACGCGCTCGGAGATAAAGGGATAGGTCATCAATCTCTCCATGGAGAGCAATACTGTGTCGCGCTCCAATGCCGCCGTTCCACCCGTCGTCCGCCGCGCGCGTTCGACAGCGGGCGCCAGCAGGTCGATCCACGAACGCAGCGACGGCACGTCGGCGCCAATGGACGGGTCCAGAGCCGCCGCCACGCCGCTGCATTGCGCGTGGCCCAGCACGAGAATGTTGCGGACCTTCAGAACACGCACTGCGAAAGCGATGGCGGCCGTCGTGCCGTGATGCGTCGCATCGAGCTCAAGCGGCGGCACGATCGCGGCGATATTGCGCACAACGAACAGCTCACCGGGGCTCGCATCGAAAATCGCGGCGGGATCCGAGCGCGAATCGCTGCAGGCGATCACGAGCGTCTCCGGCTTCTGCCCCTCCGCGGCAAGCTGCACATATCGCTCATGTTCCGTCTGCCAGCGGCCGCCGCGAAAGGCCCGGTAGCCGGAAACCAGCCAATTCATGCTGCTGCTCAGGGACAAATTCCGGTCTCCACAACCAAGTCGATTCGTCAGAGGACGAGGCCCATATATGGCACATCGCGCCGCCGCATTCGATCCATTCGCCGCGGCGTCAAGCCTGCCGTCGGTGACTAGTGAAACGCCTCGCTGAGCGACAAATAGAACGCGAACAGAAAGCCGGCCACCGTCGGCAGAACGATCAACGAGCCCGCCTCCTCGATGGCTTCGGGAATCATCGCATGCGCGATGAGCGCCAGAACCGCGCCGCCGGCAATGGCCTGAAAGAACACGCCTGACAGGGACTGCGTGCCCCCCAGAAATATCTTGCCCGCGATCGCGGCCAGAATGCCTGCAACGAGGACCGTCGACCACAACAGAAATATCGTGCGCGGGAGATAATTCGCCTTGCGCAGCATCGCGCCGCTAGCGGCGGCTTCGGGAATGCCGCCGAGAAACATGCCGACGAGAAGCGTGAGAGACAGGCTGCGGAAATCGACGAATTTCGAGCCGATCACCAGGCAGCCGGGAATCGTGTCGAGAATATTGCCGAACACGATGGCGAGGCCCGCGCCGTCGGCTGCCTGGGCGAGAATAGTGTCGGATTCCTTGCGGCTCAGATGTTCGATGCTGCCGCCTGCGATCTTCGCCCAGGTGGCCGCATCGCCGCCTCCAGCGCTGAGAATTCTTAATCGCGCGCTCGTGGCTCAGCCTCTCGCCGGCGGCGGCGAATTCCCGGTCATGCGCAACAAGCTCATCGAAATCCTGCTTCTCGATCGCGAGCAATTCTGTGGCGCCTGGCGAACGGACGGTCGCGGTGCGCGCGCCGCCATTCAGCAACGCCATTTCACCGAATGCGTGACCCGGTCCGAGTTCCGCGAGAACGCGTCCGCCGCCGTCGACAATTTCAACGCCGCCTTTCGCCACGATGTACAGCGCATCGCCCGGATCTCCGGCATGGAACAAAACTTCGCCTGCAGCAAGGTTGCGATCGCGGACATGGGGGAGAAGTTCTTCGATGTCTTCCGGCGGCAGGTGTCGCAGCAAGTTACAGCTTGCCAGAAGCTGAATCGTTTCGGCGGTGTCCTGGCGCTTGCGTTCCCGCGCGAATTCGCGAAAGCGCGTCGGCAGGCGGATGGCCGCGCCTTTGCCTTCGAGATAGATCGTGGCCACGTAGTAAAGAACGGCGCCGACTGCGAAGCCGCCGCCGATGATGAGCAGCGTGGCGTGGACGCCGACGCCGCTGGCGTGAAGTTCTTCTGCGTCCTGATAGGCGAGTTCGAT
This sequence comes from uncultured Alphaproteobacteria bacterium, assembly GCA_963715545.1. Taxonomy (GTDB): domain Bacteria; phylum Pseudomonadota; class Alphaproteobacteria; order Micropepsales; family Micropepsaceae; genus Rhizomicrobium. The sequence goes on from OY970252.1 coordinate 505,011, forward strand.
GGCGAGCGCGCTGATGAGTGATCCCGCCGCAAAGGCCAGAATGCAGCTCAGCACGCGCTTCGGCAGCGGAAAATAAAGTCCGATCGCCGCGCCCAACATGTTCGAGCAGGTGGCCGCAAACCCCAGCAGCGAAACCATCAAGATATCGCCGAAGGTGGTGGTCATAAGCAGGCGCGTCGCTTCCGCGTTCTATAAACCGGGCGGCGCTTCGGCCGCCGAACCGCCGTTGTTTCGCAAAACCTGAAAAGGATCGTTCAGCGCGAACTGGTTCCGTCAGTCACCACAGGAGCGGGCATAAATTCAATATATGGCGGACCGGCGAGTTATATAGGTCGCCTATAGAGCCTCACATATTGCCGACTAAGCGTTGTCCGTCGCCACGTCGATAAGTCGGAGCAGTTTGACGTTCCGGCATTCGCGGCGCGCAAAATGAATGGCGGCATCACGCTCAAAGAACGTTCCGAACACCAGACCGTCCACGCGGCGGGCGCACCAGCGGCCGATGCGGTTGCGGAACAATTCAAAGGCCGTCGTCGAATCAGATGACGCTTGCGCGGGCTTACGCATGGGCCGCGCCTTCCTTCGTGACCGAGCGCTTGGCCGTCAGCAGAAGATGCGTCGCGTGGTCGATGAACTCGATATCCCTGCAGTGAGACTTCTCCAGTTGCTCAAGTTCGTTTGCGAATTCCCCGTTGATTTTGCAATCGGGATTCCAGCGAGGGTCTCCCACAAATCGTCCGTGAAATAGGTCGAGACCGCAAACATCCTCGATTTCCAGATGGGGCGCGATGAGCGCCCGCAGCTCGCCGGCCGAGAACAGATGCGAAGGGAGCGACATGCGGCGTCCGTTCTGGAATTCCACGTCAAGCCGATCGTTCCGGTTGTCCTGGTGAAACTGCCGCGCCTGCTCGATCGAGTCGACATAGACGGTCGGCGTACTGCCAATCGCGCGGACGGACGTCACAAAGCCGCCCTTTGTCACGCGAGCGATCTCGGCGAATATCGCGGGGTGATCTGCGGCCTCGACGTGATTGAGAACGCCGCACAGGCAAAGGCACAAATCCACCCCGCCATCGGCTTCGGGCAGCGGCTGGAGAATATCTCCGGTCTCGAAAGCCAGATCGACTCCGGGCAGTCGGGCCAAGTCCGTCGAGTGCTCTTGAGCGCGCCGTATCTGCCCGCCGGCGATGTCGAAGCCGCGGGCGTTGATGCCGGTGAAACCGAGCGCCCGGGCGCGCGTCACGACGCGGCGAAGCCATGTTCCCGGTCCGCAGCCGATATCGAGTATGCGGATGGATTTCGCGCCGGAGGCGCGCAGCGCGCGCAATTTGGAAAAGAGCGTTTCCCAGATTTGCCGATCGCCATAGGCATAGTGGCCGTCGAAGTCGTAGAGCTTCCGGGGATCGCCGTCCGCATATGCGAGATATTTGTCTCCGGCGTGATTGTAAGCCGATGCAACGGCGTAATCGAGGCCGCCATCCCGGGAATTGAGAGCGGTCTGGCGCCCAACTTTGATGCTCACTTGTTTCTCCATGCGGGATATTCGCGCGCTATGCGACGAATGCCCGGATCAACGCGATTCACTGCGCCGTGTAGTTAGGGTGCGTCGCGTAGGAAATCGAGGATGCTGACCGCGCCGGAAAATAGATTTTCGCGCATGCCTGTCTTGGGCGCGCGACGGGCGCCGGGACTTCCGCTGGCGTTCGCCCCCACGCCGGCCCGACTCGGACAAATAATTATGAAATTTTTATTTCTGCCGTCGGCGAGGACAATCGAAAACATACGGGTTCAAACCTAGATTCTCCATGCCGGAGGAACCATCGCGCGCATATCGGCGTTTGTTGACAACGGATGGTTTAGACCGAGTTGGGACGATGTCCATGTTCAAACATGAATTGATGTACGCATTCGCGGTGCCGGTGATTTCGGCGGGCGTCATCGGCGCGCTTTTGGCCGTTTTCGGCTGATAGGGCCGAACACCGCGGAAGGCCTTCAAATCGTTTTCAGCGCGGTACGAGGCTTCGGTAGAGATGCCATGTCGCGTGTCCAAGCACCGGCAGCACGACGGCGAGCCCCACGAAAACCGGAATTGATCCGAGCACCAACCCGCCGGCCACGATCAAGCCCCACAGCGCCATGGGAACCGGATTCAGCGCAACGGCGCGGATTGAGGTGCGGATGGCCGTGTCGAGTCCCACGTCGCGATCGACCAGCAGCGGAAACGACACGATGCTGATCGCCATCGCGAACAGCGCGAAGAGGAATCCGACTCCGACGCCCAAGACGATGAGCAGATGGCCGCGATCGGTGAGGAACACGTCGTGGACGAACCCGCTGATGGACGTCGGCAGTGCAGGTCCCAATGTATAGCGATAGATTTCCCACGCCGCCGCCTGCCAGAGAAGAAAGACCACAACCAAAGCCATGCCTAACACGGCGATCGCGCCCACAGCCGGCGCCTTCAGGATATCGAAAGCGTTCGCCCAACTGACCGGCACGCCCTGCTCGCGGCGCCGGCTCATCTCATAAAGGCCGACAGCCGCAACCGGGCCGATGAGCGCGAAACCCGACGCGAGCGGAAACAGAAGCGGCAGCAAGTCCATGCCGAAAGCGAGGCGCGACAGCACAAGACCCACGACGGCATAGGTGATGCACAGGAAAATGACGTCGCTGCGATAGGCTTCGAAATCGTCGAATCCCTTGGCGAGCGCGGCCCAGACTTCCGCCGTGCCGATCTTGCGCACGGCGGGCGCGGGCGAATGGATCGTGTCCTGGATGTGCTGGAGCGAACGGTAGGCCGATCCGATGGCGTGCGCCGTATGCACAAGCTGGGCGCCGCTCCATTCGATGGGGTTTTTGATCGTCGGCATGTTTGTTCCTCCCGGACTCAAGGGTGCGGAACCGGCCTGGCGGCCTCTTTGCCGTCGGTCGCGGAATGCCGCAACCTGCTGGACACGCCAGTATACGCCCCCTGCAGCGCAAATACAGCCAGGCAATCCGTTCTTCCGGCGATTCGGCCGGCCGGGTTCCCGGCGTGCCGAGTCGCATCCTGCGACAGTGATCCGTACACAGATTATCGGTCGATCGACGGCTGCGCGCATGATCCGCGCAAGGCGTGATCTTTGTCCGATTTCGGACCGAGCATTTTCTGCAATGGCCGACTTGCGGCGCTACACTCTCGCGGTAAAGGGCCGAACCGAGCGAAGCCGAGGATGAAGAGATTGAATCGCGTGAATTTCATCACAGCGCAAGACTTCCAGAAATCGGCATCGAGCTATTGAGCAGGCGCGCGCCATGACCGCGACAGACGAATATCGGGGCATCGCATATTCCATCGCCAACAACGACGACGGCGTGTGGCGTTGGATCGTCTATCCGAAGAAATCACGACGGCTCGAGATAAGGACTGTGGCGCCCAGACCCACTTATCCGACGCGCGACGACGCCGTCCTGGCCGCCAAGGCCGCCATCGATACGATGCTGGACCGAAAGACGGCACTGAGAACTGCGCCGGTTGTGGCGGGCAAACAGACGGGCGACGTCAGCGCATAGCACGGTTGAAATATTTCGATGCCGGTGGTCTTCACAGGGGCGTCTGCTGGACCGATATGTGAATCACAAGGGCGACTGTGGTTAATTCCAGAATGCCAAAATCGATAGCCCCAGCGATGGGAATGTTTCCATATCAGGGGAAAATGCGCGCGCTGCATCCAAGCGTGCCGCCAGGGGCTATGTCATGTTGCGCGGATGTTACGCCGGAGAAATGTAGCGGCATGGGGGAGCGTTTTTGTTGCTCCCGAGGCGTCATCTGCGATACCGATACAAACGTATATCAATTCGGGGCGGAGATGCCCTGGAGCTTGGCGCCAGGCTCACAGGGCAGGCAACCATAACTCGGACTTGGAGTTAGGCTGGCACGTCGCTTGCCCCGGCCTGTTGAATGTTTGCGGCAAATACGGCGCATGAGCTGCTAGACGAAAGGTCAAGGCTTGTCGCTTTCACACTATGCCGGGTGGATATTGCTGGCGATGTCTCTGGCCGGGTGCGCGTTCGCTTTATCGGCGGCCGTGGCGGCGCGTTTGCTGCTCAAGCGCCGGTCCCTTCCGCCGCAAAATGCGTTTCCCGCGATCACTCTTCTCAAGCCTCTCCATGGCGCGGAATGCGGGTTGGAAACGGCGCTGGCCAGCTTTCTGAAACAGGATTACCCCGGCCCAATCCAGATTGTGTTCGGCCTGCGCTACACGGGCGATCCCGCAATTGGCGTCGTGGAGAGTTTGAAACGCCGCTTTCCAAATCGGGACATTGCGGTTGTCGTCAACCCGGCCATGCACGGCACAAACCGCAAGATTTCAAATGTCGTGAACATGATGAAGGCGGCAAAACACGACTATCTCGTGTTGACCGACAGCGACATCACCGTGCCGCGGGACTATCTGTCGACGATCGCGGCGGAAGCGGCGCGCCCGGGCGTGGGAATCGTTTCCTGCCTCTATACCGGCAAGGGGGCAGGCAATTCCTGGTCGCGGCTTTCGGCGATGGGTCTCAGCTATCATTTTCTGCCGAACGCGACATTGGGCATTGCGCTCGGCGTAGAGCGCCCCTGTTTCGGGTCCACCATCGCGTTGTCGCGGAAGACCCTCGAAATGATCGGCGGCTTCGAAGCCTTTACGGGTCATTTTGTGGACGATTATGAGATCGGCCGGGCTGCGCGCGAGGCCGGGTTCACGATCGCATACCCTGCCATGACCGTGCAGCACGGCTGCGACAATGCGAGTTTCGTTGGCCTGATCAGACAGGAACTGCGTTGGGCGCGGGCTGTCCGCGTGGTCAATCCGGCGGGACATCTGGCGAGTTTCGTGACGCATCCGCTCGCATTGGCGCTGCTCGGCGCCGCCTTGCTGGGCTTTTCGCACATGGCGAGCCTCATCGTGCTGGCGGTTCTTGCGGTTCGCCTCCTCGTGAAATTGCACATCGATTCGCTGGTTGGAACGCGAACGGGATCGCTGTTGTGGCTGCCATTGCGCGATCTTCTGTCATTCGCGATATTCCTGGGCTCGATGGTCGGCAACGCGGTGGAATGGCGCGGCGAGCGGCTGCGCGTTGAAAAAAGCGGACTGATGTCCCAGATCCAGGGTTGAATTCATGTTGCGGACTCTCTTTTTACAAGCTCCCTCCTATGACGGTTTTGATGGCGGCGCAGGCTCGCGCTACCAGGCGAAGCGGGAGATCAAATCCTTCTGGTTCCCGACCTGGCTCGCCCAGCCTGCCGCGCTCGTCGAGAATTCGAAGCTGATCGACGCGCCGCCCCACAGGACAAGCCTCGCCGAAGTCGTGGGGCAGGCGAAGGATTTCGACCATATGGTCGTGCACACCTCCGTTCCGTCGTTCACCTCGGATGTGAAAGTGGTGGAGGCGTTGAAGGCCGCCAATCCGCAGCTCAAGATCGGCATGATCGGCGCGAAGGTGGCGGTCAACGCGGAGCTGTCGCTGCGCGGCAGCCCCGCCATCGATTACGTCGCGCGCAACGAATTCGATTTCACGGTGAAGGACGTCGCCGACGAAATTCCGTTCAAGGACATCAAGGGCATTTCCTATCGCACCAGCCGCGACGCCATCGTCCACAATGACGACCGGCCCATGATCGAGAACATGGATGACCTTCCCTTCGTGACAAAGGTCTATAAGCGCGATCTCCGAATCGAAGATTATTTCATCGGCTATCTGAAGCACCCCTACATCTCGATCTACACGGGCCGCGGCTGCAAATCGCGTTGCACGTTCTGCCTGTGGCCGCAGACTGTGGGCGGCCACCGCTATCGGACGCGCAGCGTCGGCCACGTCATAGAAGAGATCAAATACGCCAAAGCGGCGTTTCCGCAGGTGAAGGAATTCTTCTTCGACGACGACACGTTCACCGACGATCTGCCCCGTGCGGAGGCGATTGCGAAAGAACTCGGCAAGCTGGGAGTCGTCTGGTCCTGCAACGCCAAAGCGAACGTGCCGCGCAAGACTTTGCAAGCGCTCAAGGACGGCGGTTTGCGCCTGTTGCTCGTCGGCTATGAGTCCGGCAATCAGCAGATCCTCTACAACATCAAAAAGGGCATGCGCATCGACGTGGCCGAACGGTTCACGCGCGATTGCCACGAGTTGGGCGTCCAGATCCACGGCACGTTCATCCTGGGTCTGCCGGGCGAATCCACCGAAACCATTCGCGAGACGGTCGAGTTCGCCAAGCGCATCAACCCGCATACGATCCAGGTCTCGCTGGCCGCGCCCTATCCCGGCACGTTTCTCTACAATCAGGCCGTTCAGAACGGTTGGCTCGACGCCGCCAATGCGGAACTGGTGGACGATCACGGCATCCAAATCGCGCCGCTGCATTACCCGCATCTCTCCCACAAGGAAATTTTCAATTCACTGGAGGATTTTTACCGGGAGTTCTATTTCCGCCCCAGCAAGATCGCCTCCATCGTGGGCGAAATGGTGCGTTCGTCGGACATGATGAAACGCCGCCTGCGCGAAGGCGTGGAGTTTTTCCAATTCCTGCGCGAGCGGCGGAGCGCCGCGTAAGCCCGCCATGAAACAGCTCGTGGTCACGGCGGACGATTTCGGCCTTGCCCGCGAAGTGAACGAAGCGGTCGAGGAGGCGCATCGGGGCGGCATTCTGACGGCCGCGAGCCTGATGGTTGCAGGCGCCGCAGCCGCCGACGCGGTCCGGCGCGCCAGAACGATGCCGTCATTGCATGTCGGGCTTCACATCGTGCTCGTCGACGGCCGACCGATCCTGCCCGCCAAAGCAATCCCCGACCTGGTCGATGCGAACGGGAATTTCCGGGACGACATGGCGCGCGCGGGCGCCGCGATTTTTTTCCGCAGCAACGTGCGGCGTCAAATGGAAGACGAGATCGAAGCGCAGTTCGAAGCGTATCGCACGACCGGTCTCGCGCTCGATCACGTCAACACGCATAAGCATTTCCACCTGCATCCGACGATTGCCGAAGCCATTCTGCGCATCGGGAAGAAGCACGGAATGCAAAGCCTGCGGCTTCCGATCGAACCCCGGCGCGTTCTGGCGCTGGCGGAGCCGCACGCCGCAGCGCCTGCGGCCTATCTGACGGAACCCTTCGCGCGGCTGTTGCGCTGGCGGCTCAGAAGCCGGCGCATCCGCATTCCCGATGCGGTCTTCGGGCTTGCCTGGTCGGGCGCCATGCATGCGGCGCGGCTGCGCGGATTGATCGGCAATTTGCCTTCGCGACTGTCGGAAATATATCTTCATCCCGCGTCGGGCGGAGGGTTTGAAGGCGCCGCAGTCGGATACCGTTATGCGGACGAACTGGCGGCGCTCACCGATCGCAGTGTCGCTGTGGCGGCGGCCGAGTTCGGCGTGCGCCTGGGCGGTTTTGCGGATTTTGTGTAAGAGTCGAGGATGACCATCGAAGCATTGGTTTTTCCGGATATTTCGCTCAAAGCGGGAGTCGAACCCGCGCCGGGACCCATCAGGCTCGGCAGCGACGAACACAAGAATCTGTTCTGCCGCACCCTGCTCACAACGCACGATCCCTATCGGCCCGCCGTCATTGATTGGCCGAAGCTCGAACCCGACGCTCTTGCGCGCCTTATCTCGCTGCCGATCTGGGACATCGCCGTGCAGACGGAGGGCAAGGCCGGAATCAATGTCGGAACTTATGGCGAACTCTTAAACGATCCTCTCCTGAAGCAGGCCGTCGCGCTCGACGCGTTCGAAGAACGCAGACACAAACACGTGCTGCACAATATGGTGCAGGCTTATGGAATCGCGCTTCAGCCCGAACCGGCCTATCCGCCGCCGCGCGATCCCGAATGGGCGTTCATGGTGACCGGCTACAGCGAGTGCATCGACAGTTTCTTCGCGTTCGGCCTGTTCGAAACGGCGCGGCGGGCCGGCTTTTTCCCGCCCGAGCTTGTCGATACCTTCGAGCCCGTCATGCGCGAAGAAGGCCGCCACATCCTGTTCTTCGTCAATTGGGTCGCGTGGCACAGGCGCAATCTGCCGTGGTGGCGCAGGCCGTGGTTCGCGCTCAGGATTCTCGGGCGTGTGGGCGTTTCTCGTCTGGGAGCGCATCGGAATCGCGGGCGACATCGGCGCGGAAAAGACGCAAGACAACAATTTCACCGTCAGCGGCGCGAAGGATCTCGGCATCGACATTTCGGTGTCGCAGTTGATGGACACGTGCCTCGCGGAAAACGACCGCCGACTCGGAGTTCTACGATCCGCGCTTGCTGCGGCCGATGTTCGTGCCGCGCATGGTGCGTCTGGCGCGCCGCTTCATGCGCAATCCGAAGCCTGCTTCCTCGTGAAGCTCGGGCGATGAAGCCCGCAGTGATCCTGGCCGGCCTCGCGGGCCTCTTTGGTGCGGCGTGGCTGATCTACAACGTCGGCGTGCATTCTGTCTGGGATGCCGTGACGTCGGTAGGCTGGCGCGGACTCCTGCTCCTTTGCCTTTTCGGCGCGGTCAATTTCTGTCTGCTTGGGACGGCATGGGTGGCGCTCGGGCCACCTTATACGTGGCAGAAGACTGCGATCTTTTTCTGGAGCCGCGCCGCACGCGATTCCGCCGGCGAGATCTTGCCGTTCTCGCATATCGGTGGCCTCGTGATCGGCGCGCGCGCGGCCATATTGTTCGGCATCGCTCAACCTTTCGCGTTTGCGTCCACGGTGGCGGACCTCGCGATGGAGATGGGCGGCCAGGTCGTGTTCATTTTCGCGGGCCTCGTTCTTCTGGCGATCGACCTTCCCGGCGCAACGCTGCACACGCCGCTCGTAAAATGGACAATGCTCGGACTTGCCGCCGCCATTCCGATCGCATGCGGCTTCCTGATCCTGCAGCGTCGCGGGCTGGCTCTCTTCGAACGCGTGGCGACGCGAATGTTGCCGGCATGGGCCGCGGGAGCGAACGCCGTTTCTCTTGCGCTCGGCGAGATTCACGACGCGCCCGTCCGGATGCTCGCAGGTTTCTGCCTGCATATCGCCGGTTGGTTCTTCGGCGCATTCGGAACGTGGCTCGCAATGTATCTTCTGGGAGCGAAGGTCGACTTCGCAACGGCGATCGCCATCGAGTCCGTGCTGAGCGCAATGCGCAGCGCCGCGATATTTGTGCCCGGCGCCATCGGCGTGCAGGAAGCGGGCTATGTCTTGCTGATGCCCTTGTTCGGCTTGCCGCCGCAACTGGGCATCGCCGTCTCGCTGCTCAAACGCGCGCGCGAAATTGCGCTGGGCGCGCCGGTGTTGTTGGCCTGGCAGATCGCCGAAGGACGGAGCGCGATGTCCGCCGCGCGCGCGCCACATTCCGGATAGGGATGGGTACCATGCGGCTATTGCTTTACTTCCGCCCGCCCGAATCTATAGTTTCACAGGAAAATGTCCTTCTGGGAGGCCGCCATGCCCTACGGAACGAACAGGCTCTATTGCGACGCCGACAGCCACATCATGGAAACGGTGGACTGGATCGAAAAGCATGCCGATCCGGACATCCGTGCCCGCTTGCCGCAACTGAGCCTCCTGAAAGCGGGCACGGCCACGATCGATTTCATCAATGAGGCGGTCGCCAAGCAAAGCGCGCGTGCGGCAAAAGGCAAAATTCACACCGATGTGGTGAAAGGCTCGAAGGGGTGGGGCGCATTCGGAGCATTCGATCCCGCCGAGCGCGCCAAAGCGATGGACGATCTGGGTTTCGCGCGCCAGCTCGTGTTCTCCACCTTCTCCGCCGGTCAGTATCTCGCGCACAAGGACATGGACATCCGCTATGGCGGCATCCGGGCGCACAATCGCGCCATGGCCGAGTTCTGTCGCGCCGACAAGCGTCTGATCGCCGTCGGACAATTGTCTCTGGCCGATCCCGCACGCTGCATCGAAGAGCTCAGGGAAGGCGTGCGCCTCGGCTGCGGCGCGTTCTGGCTGCCGGGCGCGCCGGTCGGAGACAAATCTCCCGGCCACCCCGATTTCGACTGCGTGTGGCAAGCCTTCTGCGACGAAGGCGTGCCGTTCATGCTGCATGTCGGCCCGAACAGCCCGATCGCGATTGAGGCTTACAGAAACAACGGCAAGCCGAAGCCGAAGGACATTACGGGCGCGGAGGGCGGCGAAAATCTGCGCGTGCGCGATTTCATGGTGCTCTCGGTGGCGCCGCAACAATTCCTCGCGTCGCTGGTGTTCGACGGCGTGTTCGAACGATTTCCCAAGCTGCGCGGCGGAGTCATCGAGCTTGGCGCAGGCTGGGTGCCGGAATTCCTTCGCATGCTCGACCTCAGCCAGAAGATTTTCAAGCGCACCGACGCGAGCATCGCGGAATTACCGCTGAAGGCCTCGGCCTATATCCGCCGCGCCGTCAAGTTCACGCCGTTCCCGGGCGAAGATGTCGGCCGCATGATCCGGGACGCGGGCGCCGAATTGTTTCTGTTCTCGAGCGATTACCCGCACCCGGAGGGAACCGACGATCCGATCGGACGGTTCGAACGCACTTTCTCCGATCTCACGGAGGACGAGAAAGAGAAATTCTACTACAGCAATTTCCAGGAGATGATGGCGCCGCCACCGGCGTAGCAATTCATATCGACCGCGACCGTCGCGCCGGTTCGCGCTTCGATCCAGGTCAGGACCTCGGCCAGGACTTTGTCCGCCTCCTGCCAATGGAGCAGCAGATGCGGGCCGCCTTCGAATTCGCGCCAGGTCTTTTCGCCGGCCAGGGATTTGTGAAGCTGCGCGATGCATTTGTTGCGCAGGAAATCTTCCTTCGATCCGACCATGGTGAGCGCAGGAACTGCGACCTTGCGCGCCCCATCGACGGCCGCAGCGGCCAGTTCGAGAAGCCCGAAGGCCATGCGGGGGCGCACGCCCCGAAGCACCATGGGATCGCACAGCAGGCGGATTGCGGAGGAGGCATTGAGTTCCCGCGCGCTCAGCCGCTCGATCGTGAGTTCGCTCTCGGGCGCGAAATATTCCACAAGCTGGACCAGCAGAGAGGCGAACATGCGCCGAATCCCACCCGCGATGGCGCCCGGCGCAGCCAGCACAATTCCGGATAGTCCGAGACCGGGTGCGCTCGCCGCGGCGTTGACGGCTATCGCCGCACCCATGCTTTCTCCCACCATGAAAAGGGGCAGGTCGCCGAAGCGCGTTCGGATATAGGCTGCCGCCTCGATGGCGTCTTTCACCATGCGCTTGCGTCCGCACCAATGCCTCCGCGAGCGCGTCGCGCCGAAGCCGCGCTGGTCATAGGCGAAAGCCGTGACGCCGCGCGCCGCAAATTTGGGACCGATGTCGTCGAACGCCCCCGAATAATCGAATGCGCCATGCAGCAGGAGAACCACCGCGCGGGGCTGCACGGCAGGCCACAGACGATAGGGAACGGCGGCGCCGTCGGAGGCAGGGAATCTGCCGGAAAAGAGGGGAGTCGCGGGATCTGACGCTTCCAGCGACCATCGCTGGTCGCGGACCGACTGCTTACGGGCGCGCGGCGCTTTGGAATGAAACGCGAGCCGAAACGCTCCGCTCGCACGGCTCCAGGCCGAGGGCTGCACGCGGTCGCTCATGTCGGTGAACGCGCTGTCGTTGTCGCCTGGCGCCCGGTTTTCATGTTCGTCCCGTCATAGTCACGCGCCGCCCTGCCGCTCGACGCGCAACCCTAACGAACGAAACGTCCAAACGGCGCCAATATGGCGGGATTGCCCGGACCGGGCAGGCTCCGTCAGGGCGTGACGATCGGGAAGTTCGGCGTCAGGGGTTCGACAAGACCCACCACCGCGTCATAGAGCGAGGCGTCGCCTTCGATCTTGATGTCGCCGGACTCGATCCGCGCCGCAACGGGAATGCCCGCAAGCATCGTCAGCAACAGGTCGGGACGTTTCATGCGAATGGTCGCTCCCGCGGCCGGATCGACGATGCCCGCTTCATGGATCATCACGCCGTTTTCGACCGTGATGAGATGCGTCTCGCGCCGGTCGGTAAGTTCGATATTGATCTTGAATGCGCGCTCGGACGCTTTCTGCGGATTGATCCGCACCGCCACGAAATCGAGCAGCATGGGCGTCGTCGTCGCCGACAGGACATCCGTGCTCATGCTGGCTGGCGGCAGATTTGACGACGCCGCTACGCAGCTCCTGCGCGCCCGTGAGGTAGATGTTCCGCCACGTGCCTGCCTCGGATTCGAAGCCCAGTTTCGTATAGACCCCGGCCAGCTGCTCGCGCGCCGTCTTGTCGTTCTCGTCGGCGAATACGGTGTGATTGAGCAACGTCGCCGCCCAGCGCAGGTCGCCCTCTTGCTCGGCCTTCGCGGCCAGCGCGATCACCTTGGCCGCGCCGCCCATCGCTTCCACATAGCGTTTGGCGGCCGGTTCGGGCGGGAGAGGATTGAGATTCGCGGGATTGGCGTCGTACCAGCCCATATAGCGTTGATACACCGCCTTCGCATTGTGGCTCATCGTACCGTAATAGCCGCGATTGAACCATTGCTTCGCAAGCACATCCGGCAGCTTGAGCATCTCGGCGATTTCCGAAGAGGTGAGTCCATTGTTCATCAGGCGCACCGATTGATCGTGCAGGAATTTGTAGGCGTCGCGATGGCTGGTGAGGAACGCGACGATCTCGTCCTGCCCGAAGCGCGGTATGCCGTGGGCGGCGAACATCACATCGCTCTTGCCGCCGAACAGCCGGATCGATTCCGTCAGATAGTCCGCCCAGGCCTTCGCATCGCGCACCAGCGCGCCGCGGGCCGGCAAGAGATTGTGCATGGTGAGGTTCGCGTTCTCGGCCATGAACACGGCGCGAAATTGCGGCAGGTAGAAGTTCATCTCCGCCGGCGCCTCGGTGCCGGGCGTCAGCTGGAACGACCATCGTCACATCGCCGATTGTGATTTCCTGGCCCGTGCGCGAGACGATATCCGTCGGCGCAATCAGCGACAGCGAACCCAGCGATGGCCGCGGACCCAGCCCGCTGGTCATCTCGCCTTCTGCGCTGTGCGGCAAAGTGAGCCCGAACTGGAAGCGCGCGCGCCGCGACATCGCAGGCCCGGCAATGATGTTCTCGGAGACCGCGTGTTCGAGGAATCCTTCCGGCGCGATGATTTTGACCGCGCCGGCTGCGACATCCGCCGCGTTCGTCACCCCGCCCACGCCGCCATAGTGATCGACATGGCTGTGGGAATAGATCACGGCGAGGACCGGCTTCTTCGCCGAGATGCTCCGTCACCAGTTCATAGGCCGCGCGGGCGGCTTCCACGGAGGTGAGCGGGATCGACGACGATCCAGCCCGCGCCCGCATCGATGAACGACACCGTGGACACATCGAAGCCGCGAACCTGGAAGATGCGGTCCGCAACTTTGAACAACCCATTCATGGTCAGGATCTGCGCCTGTCGCCAGAGGCTGGGATTGGCCGTATCGGGGGCCGCGCCTTTGAGGAATTCGTAAGCCGAGACGTCATAGGCCACCCGACCGTCGTCCCGCTTGATGACGGAATCCTTGCGAGTCGCGATGAAGCCGCGCGAGGCGAATTCGAAATCCTTGCGGTCGTCGGCCGCCACAAGCTGGCGGGCTTCCTCTGTCGGGGACATGGGCTTCCTCTGGCGCGGTGCGCGACTATTTATCCGAACACAACAGGACGAGGCAAAGCTAGCATCCCGGCGGAAGCAGGGGCAAAGCCGTCGGCCGAAATACGACGCCGCTTCGATTGATGCGACTTGGGCCTGGGGAGAGCGACCATGAGAACCTATGCGCGCTGGCTCTTCGGCACGGCGGCGTTTTTCAATCTGCTCGTCGGATTCAATCTCGTTTTTCTTCGCTACTGGGCGCCGACGCCGCTGCTGCATCTCGATCCGATCGCCGGCACGAATCTCGTGCTGGCCAATCTTGCGGGCCTGTTGGTCGGCTGTTTTGGATATGCCTATGCGCGCATCGCGGGCGATCCGGCGAAATTCCGGCCCTATATTCATCTGGGCGCGATCGGCAAGCTGTTGGCCGTCGCCGGCGTCGTCTGGCCGTGGTGGATCGGGGCCGTGCCGTGGACGCTGCCCGCGCTCGTCGGCATCGACCTGATCTATGCGCTGCTGTTTCTCGATTATTTGCGTAGGACCCGCTGACGCGAGGCGCGAAAGTAAGACCGCCGTGCCGATATTTCAGGGGAGAACTCGGCACGGCGGGAGCCCCACGTCCCAATCGTTGAGCTGCACTCTATGCCCATGTGATGGCGGCGCAATTCGGTGGATATACCGAGGAAATTTTTGCCCGGTTCCCGTGCCGCATTGGGATTAACGGGCGCGATGCCGTTTCGGCGACATACGCAATGGCGCGTATACGCATTGATCCCAATAGCCTGAGCCGTTGACTGTCGTGTATCCGACACCGGCGAAAAAGCGCGTGCGTTCCGCACGATGCGCGACCGTTGGGGATTTCGACATGGAAGAGGCGATCGGGCGGGAGATCGGTTCGACGTCACCGACGCGAAGCGGGTCGCCTCATGAGCCATCGCAAAACCCGACGGACTGGAACAGGGAGCGAGCGCACAAACTCCTGGTGCATGGCCATTGGTTTCGCGAACTTCACCCGGAGCTGCAAAGCGCGATCGTTTCGGCAGGCGAGATCCGTCAGGTGCGGCGGGGCGCGCTCTATCGGAGCGGGGCCAGGGTCGACGGCCTCTACGCCACACTGGACGGCGACGTTCGCTACTATGGGCAAGACGGGAAACGCGAAAGAGCTTTCATCCGCGCTTTGGGGCCGGCTACGTGGTTTGGTGTAATACCCGTAATGAATGCGCAGCCGCGGCGCACATTTGAAGTATGGTGCGCGGGGCCGACGACGCTTTTCTTCCTGAGTTGCGACGCTTACCGCGCGCTGACGACGGCATCTCCCGACGCCTACCGCGCATTCGTCCGGCTGCTATCGCTCCATATGGGGCAGGTGACGCGCATGATGATGGAAGCGCGCGCCGAGGCGCCCTCGAGAACGGCGCATGCGCTCATCCACTTGGCGCAGGCTCATGGCCGCCGCGTCGAAGACGGCATCGAAATCGGCATTCGCCTGTCGCAGGAGGATCTGGCCTCGCTGGTCGGCGTATCCCGCCAATATCTCAACGAATTGCTGCAGCGCTGGGGACGGGAGGGCCTTATCCGATGGAAAGCCAAAGGCCATCACATCGTCAATCTGGATCGCGTGAAAAGCATTCTATCGCGCGACACGCACCGCATCGCCTTGCCGCAGTGAATCCGGGGGATTGTCGATCACCCGGTCGGCGACGCTCAGGCCCGAAGCGATCTGCACCGATGTTCCGAAATCCCGCGCAATCGTGATGGGCTTGACGACCACGTGATCGCCGGCTCCGACTGTCGCCACCTCCATGCCGGAATCGCGGAACATCAACGCGCTGGCCGGCACCTGGATGGCGTGCGCCGTCGCAGGCAAAGTGAAATGCACTTGCGCGTAGTCGCCGGGCTTGAGCTTGCGATCCGAATTGTCGATCTGCAGCTGCACGAGCAATGTGCCCGTGGTCGCGTCCACGGCGTCAGCTGTCGCCGCGACCGCGGCCGTGAACGTCTCGCCCGGATGTTCCGGGGCGTCGAACGAAGCCATCATGCCCGGTTTGATTTCCCAGGCGTAATTCTGCGGCACGCGCACATAGATGCGAAGCTTGCTTTCGTCGGCCACGGTGAAGAGGGGCGTCTGGCCCGGCGCGCCCACCACGATCAATGCGCCGATATCGGTCGAGCGGCTCGTGACCACGCCGTCGAACGGCGCGGTGATGCTCTTGAACGTTTCGAGGTCCTGAAGCCGGTCCACATTCGCCTTGGCGGAAGCCGTTGCAGCGGTCTTGGCCGCGAGGTCGCCGTTCTTTTCGTCGACATCCTGCGGCGCCACGGCATTTTCCTTGAGCAGCGCATTCCAGCGCTTCGCCGTGATCGCCGATAAATTCTCATTGGCGACGGCTGTGGCCAGATCGGCTTTGGCTTGCGCAAGCTGCTGGTCCTGGTCCGGCACGTCGATGGTGGCGAGCAACTGGCCCGCCTTCACCTTCGCGCCGATATCGACATACCACTGCTTCAGGTAACCGCTGACGCGCGCATAGATCGGCGCGCTGTTGAAGGCCT
This sequence comes from uncultured Alphaproteobacteria bacterium, assembly GCA_963715545.1. GTDB lineage: Bacteria > Pseudomonadota > Alphaproteobacteria > Micropepsales > Micropepsaceae > Rhizomicrobium. Next base: position 521,124 of record OY970252.1, read on the forward strand.
CGACATCGCCCGGCAACACCAACGCGCCATGGCCCGTGTCGGCGGCGAGGTTGATGACCTTCACCGTCGGCAACGCTTGTGCGTCCGTCCATGTGGCCACGTTCTGATCGGCGATGACACGGCTGATCAAGCCGATTGCGACGACGAGGGTCGCGGCGCACGCGGCCACAATGCCCGCCAGCTTCAACCGGCGCGGCGGCGTGTAGCGCAGCTTGTTTTCACTTTCAGGCATAGGCTTCTCCGGACGCCGCGCGCGATTTTTCATCGGCGGGATGACTGGCTTTGCGGCCGTGAACGATGCTGAACACGACCGGTACAAACATGAGCGTGGCGCAGGTGGCGACGATCAGCCCTCCGATCACCGCGCGACCCAGGGGAGCATTCTGCTCGCCGCCTTCGCCGAGGCCCAGCGCCATAGGCGCCATGCCGATGATCATCGCGAGCGCCGTCATCAGCACGGGGCGGAAACGCGTGACTCCCGCCTCGATCGCCGCCAACGCCGCATCGCCGGTGGCGGCGAGCCGCTCGCGCGCGAAGCTCACGACCAGAATCGAATTCGCCGTGGCGACGCCCATGCACATGATGGCGCCCGTGAGCGCGGGCACGGATAAGGTCGTGCCCGTCGCGAACAGCATCCACACGATGCCGGCGAGCGCTGCGGGGAGGGCGGTGATGATCACGAACGGATCGAGCCAGGACTGAAAGTTCACCACGATCAGCATGTAGATGAGCACGATGGCCGCCAGCAGGCCGAGGAATAGGCCGGAGAAGGCCGTGTTCATGGTGACAACCTGGCCGCGCAAGGTGACGGTCGCGCCCTTGGGAAGATCTTTTGCCGTGGCGTCGGTCAGCTTCCGGATGTCGCTTGCGACGCCGCCCAGATCGCGATCCTGTGTCGTGGCGTAAAGATCGATCGTCGGCACGACGTTATAATGCGTGACGACTGCGCTGGATTGCTCGCGGCTGATATGGCCGAGCGCGCCCAGCACCTGCAGACCGGACGACGCGCCGGTGGTGATCGGAAGGTTTTCCAGCCGCGACAGGCTATCCACCTGATATTCCGGCGTTTGCGCCACAATGGGATAGGAGACGCCGTTCTTCGGGTTCAGCCAGAAAGTGGGCGAAACCTGCGAGCTTCCCGCCAGCGACGTCACTACGCTGTTGGTCACATTGAGTTCGGTCAGGCCGAGTTGCGCCATGCGCGAGCGGTCCACATCGATGCGCAGCTGCGGATTGTCCGTCGATTGCTGGATGCGCGCGTCGGCCACGCCGCGGATCAGGCGCATCCGGCGCAGCAATTCAACGGCATAGGCCTGGTTGGCCGCGAATTTCGGACCGGCGATCTGCAGATCGAGCGGCGCAGGCGAGCCGAAATTCAAAATCTGGCTCACGATATCGGCCGGCAGGAACGAAAACGTTGCGCCCGGAAAATCGACCGGCAATTTCTCGCGCAGCCGGCGAACATAATCGGCCGTCGGATGATGACCCGGCCTGAGGCTGACGTAGATATCCCCGTCCTGATAACCGATCAGGCCGGAATTGTTGTAGACCGTGTTGATCGAACTCGTCGGCAGCCCGATGTTGTCGACAATCGACGAAACCTCGCCGGCCGGAATGACGTCGCGAATTTCGCGCTCGATGTCGCCGAACATCGCCGAGGCGTCTTCAATGCGCGTGCCCACCGGCGGTCGCACATGCAGCGAGATCTGGCCGGAATCGACCGACGGAAAGAAGTTCGAACCGAGAAACGGCACGAGCACGAATGACGCCACGACGACGGCGAGGAAGCCGATGACGAAGATGCGCCGGTTGGCGAGCGCCATTGCGAGGAGATTGCGGTAGCTTTCGCGGAAATCCTCGAACCTCTTTTCGAAACGCCGCTGGAAGCGCGACAGCGGGTTGCGTTCTCCCGCGGCCTCATGCAGGTCGCAATCGGCTTCGTCGCGCGGGCAGTCAGGGCGAACATGCGGGTGCAGAAGATACATCGCCAAAGTCGGCACCAGCGTGCGCGAAAGGATGAAGGACGCGATCATCGCGAAAACGACGGCCTCCGCCATCGGCACGAACAGGAATTCCGCCACGCCCTTGAGCGCGAACATCGGCACGAACACGATGCAGATGCAGAGGAGCGACACGAAAGCCGGCGTCACGATCTGCTGCGCGCCGTCGAGAATGGCCGTCCGGACGTCCTTGCCCTGCTCGAGATGCCAGTTGATGTTCTCGATGGTCACCGTTGCGTCGTCGACGAGAATGCCCACGGCCAGTGCGAGGCCGCCCAAGGTCATAATGTTCAGCGTCTGGCCCGCCCAGGAGAGAGCCGCGAGCGCGCTGAGAACGGCCAAGGGAATGGAAGTGGCGATGATCACCGTCGAGCGCCAGCTTCCCAGGAACAGGAGGATCATCAGGCTCGTCAGCGCGGCCGCGATCACGCCTTCGCGCACTACGCCGGAAATGGCGGCTTTCACGAACAGCGACTGATCGTTCAGCGCCACGATCTTGAAATCGGGCGGCAGCGTCGCCTCGAGTTTGGGCAAAATGTCTTTGACGCCTTGTACGATGGCGAGCGTCGACGCCGAGCCGACTTTGAGAATCGTGGTGAGAACCGCGCGCACGCCGTCGACATGCACGATGCTTTGCTGCGGCGGCGAGCCGTCGCGCACATGTCCGACGTCGTGAATGTAGATCGTCGCGCCGTTCGCGGTCTTGATCGGCAGGTCGTTCAGTTCGTCGATCGTTTCCGCCGCGTCGTTCAGTTTGACCGTGTAAATGAAACTGCCGATTTTGACGTTGCCGCCGGGAACGATCTGGTTCTGCGCGGTGATCGCGTTTACGACATCCTGGGCGGACAGGCCTTTCGACTGCAGCGCCTGCGAATCGAGATCGATCTGAACCTGGCGCACCTTGCCGCCATAGGAATACGGAATGGCGGCGCCGGGCACGGTGGAGAGCGCGGGCCGCACGAAATTCTGCGCAAGGTCGAGCACCTGCTGTTCCGACTGGATCGGGCTCGAAAAGGCCAATTGCACGATCGGAACAGTCGAGGCGTTGTAGTTCAGGATGAGCGGCGGCGTGAGGCCGGGCGGCATCTGCCGCAGCACGGTCTGTGAAATCGAAGTCACCTGCGCCGTCGCCGTGCGGATGTCGACAGTGGGCTGGAAGAAGATCTTGACGATGCCCATGCCGGGCAGCGACGTGCTTTCGACATGTTCGATGTCGTTGACCGTTGTGGTGAGCGAGCGTTCGTAAGGCGTGATGATGCGGCCGGACATGTCGTCGGGCGACAGGCCGGTGTAGGTGAACGCCACGCCGATCACCGGCACGCCGATATTCGGAAAGATGTCGGTCGGCGTTTCGACCGCTGCAATCGGCCCGACGATCAGGATCAGCAACGCCAGCACGATGAATGTGTAGGGGCGCTCCAGCGCAACGCGAACGATCCACGTCATAAGGCGGCAGTCTCCGGCGCGACGCGCATGCGCGCCTGCAATCCCGAATTATGCTTGGGGAATGGGCGACTTGTCTTGACCGTCAGGGGAGTGGCGCTCCACCGGCCAAGACAGGCGCGGAGATCGGAAAACACGATGTTACTGACCGGTACCCATTCGTGCGCTGATATACGTACCGGGTAGTAACATCGTCAAGGCCGATATTGCGTGGAAATCGGCCTGACGAAATCGTGAAGCGCCACGATACGCCGGCGCCTGAGTGGCGGAATCTCAGCAGTTTTGCATCGAAACTTACGTGTAGACGGCGCCAGCATGCAGCCCGCGACAGGCGCTCCGCTCAGGGCGCAACGACGTTATTCTTTTGAAGCGTAACTGCAGTTTGGGCCAGAAGCCGTCCGTTGATCGAGGCGCCGGTGTTCATCGCGATCAGCGTCTTGGACAGGATAATGCCCTCCATGTGCGAAGTCGTTCCGAGGGTTACCTTGCCTGCAACCTGCCAGAATACGTTTTGAGCTTGGGCGTCTGCGCTCAGGACGACGGCCTTGCCGTCGGCCACCGACAAATTCTGTGCGATCTGGAATATCCATACCGAATAGGAGTCGCCCTGTAGGGTCACGTTCGAGGGGATGGTGACGCTTGTGCCCCATTTGTAGACGCCGGGACCGAGCGTGAGGCCGCCGATATTTCCGCCGCCCAAATTGGTCGAGCCGGGACGCCGACCGGCGGCGTTGGTGTACGCCGCCTGCATATTCTGGATGGCCGTCGTGAGCTTATACGGAGCTACGATGCTGCACGGCGCCGGACCGGCGGCGTTGACCGAATAGACCTTTCCCGTCACTTCGGCGCAGGACAAATGATCGGCGGCGCCGGTGATGGGGCTCGTCCCGACATTGCCGACGACATTCGAAGCCTGGACATCGGTGATTCCCGATTTAGACAGAATCACAAAGTGGCCGGCGCCGCCGAGATTCACAGGCTGCGTCAGTCCGTAAAGGGAATATTCCGCGATCGCGCTTTGAGCCGTGGCGGCGCTGGAGGCGAGCAGCGCGGCGATCAGGCTTCCTGCCGTCAAAAGTCGGTTCATGGTGTCGGCTCCCCTGGGAGTTCGGACTCGGCGGCCGTCCGCAATTCGAAGCGATCATGCGAGTCGAAGCCTTCACATGCGCTCATGCCGCGAAGATTGCTGTATCGGATTGCTCACATTCGCCCGCTGCGTCGACCGTCTCACTGACGCCGGTTAACCGCGTCGGTGAAACCAGGACGGAGCGACTGCGTTGAGTGTGCAAGGCTTAAGCGAATTCCTCCCGCAAACTTATTCGCCGCGTTCTGCCCCCCGGCAAACCGCGCAGTCTCCGCAAGAACAGCACCTTGCAACGCGAGCATCGGGAGCCCCGGGCAGCATGGCGCTGCGCGGTCGTTCCGCTAATCAGGAAACTGCAATGAAGATGATTCTCAAATCGGCTATCGCGGCGGCGGCGTTCGCTGCGGCGATGGTTCCAGGACTGGCGTCCGCACAAGTGGGCGTCTCGGTTGGCATCGGCGGCGTTGGCGTCGGAGTCGGCGTCGGCGTACCGGGTCCGGTCTATGACGCCGGTTATGGCCCGTGCGGCCCGGGTTATGGTCCTTGCGGCCCGGAATACAACCCCTATGAAGGCGACAACTACTACGATCCGATCTATTTCGGCGGCGCCTGGTATCACGGCCCGTATCGCTGGCAGGAACGCGACGGACAGCGCGAGTTTTACGTCAACGGCGGCTGGCATCGCAACGAATGGACGGGCGGCGCCTATCCGGCATCGATCACGTTCAGTAATGGCGGCTATTACAGAGGCGGCCGTTACGACGGATGGGACGGCGCGGATCGCATCAATTCGCGTTATCACGCCGCCAATCGCCCGGCGCGTGACGAACGCCACGACGGCGCGCACGACGGCGGGGATCACCCGAACCATTAAGCGCGACACTGCACAATACGTCACGAAAGGCTTCCTGCTCAGGCAGGGAGCCTTTTGTTTTTTGCTTCAATCGCTCAAGGCGGCTTCGGCGTTCTTTGCGCGCGAGCCATTCGCCTTTTTCTTGATCGGCGGATGATCGTTCAGCACGACGCTGAGAAGCGAACTGTGGACTTCGATTTTTCCGTTGTAGCTGATGAAGCCCAGTTTCCGGAACTTGTTCATGAAGAAGCTCACGCGCGAACGCGTGGTGCCGATCATTTCGGCGAGCAGTTCCTGGCTCACCTTCGTGATGATCGGCTCCGGCTTTCCTTCCTTGCCGAAATTGGCGAGAAGAAGAAGGGCGCGTGCGAGACGCTTTTCGCTGGAATTGAAAAGCTGATCGACCAGATCTTCCTCGACGCGGATCGTCCGCAGGAGAAGATGCGCGACGAACATCTCCGAGAAGGCGGGTTCGTTGCGCAAAAGGCGCATGATGGCGTCTTTTTCGATGCGCATGATCTCGCATTCGTTAATGGCCGCGGCCGTCGCCATGCGCTTTTTCTGTCCCGCCAGACAACCCTCGCCGCAAAATTCGTTTTTCCCGAGCAGCGCGACTACGGCCTCCCGGCCCTGCTCCGAGAGCACCGAAACCTTGATCTCGCCTTTTTGGATGTAAAAGACGCTGTCGGCCGCCTCTCCTTGCGAGAAGATCCTTTGGTTCTTCCGATACGTCGAAATCGTGCGGCCGCTGCCCACTTTGGACAGGAATTCGCGGGGATCGAAAAGCGGTGTTGTCTTTTTTAAAATCGGCATCCACTGGTCCGTATGAAGTCCGTACGATTCCGACAATAACATAGCCGGCGAGCCGGCTTCATCAGCTTTGACTGGTCAATATCGCTCACGGGCTTCCGGAGCCGCGCGGGCCCGATTCGAGGTTCTCCGGCGGGAAGGAGGGGCTTGGAAGGCGGAGTCCCGCGCCGGCACACGTCGAATCGCCCTGTGCGGCTCCGCCCCACAGAGCAATCCGATACAGACGGCCGGAGGCCGCCGCGCCTAGAGTCGGGTCGTGAGGGGTTGTCAGGCAGCCAATCGGGAGGCGCCGGATCATGTCGAATTCACAATCAATTTTAGCAGGAGCCGCATCGCAGAGTTCGGGACAGTGCGCAAGGCTTGAGGAATGAGCACGATGCGCAAATCGCCTTCGGAATCGGAGTCTGAAGTCGCAGACCAGACCTATCTGCATGTCGTAACGCCTGACCAAGCCTTCCCGCCGAACCTCGATCGCCGCAACGCCTTGGCGCTCGATTTGATGGCGACGGTAAGCGAACCCGTGATTTTTTTGGATCGCCACTTGCGTATCGTGGCAGCGAGCCGGTCCTATTCGAAGATGTTTCCAGCGCATTCGCCGCATGCGCCGGATCGTCCGTTCTGCGAATTCAAAACCCTTCGCTGGGACGATTCGACGATGGAGCTGCTTCAGACCGTGCTGTCGCAAAACGCCTTCATCGAGGATCACGAGATCGCGCTCGATGTGCCGAACATCGGACTGCGTCATATGCTGTTGAACGCCCGTCCGGCGACCGCCCAAGGAAATTCCGACGCGGCGATACTGATTGGGTTGCAGGACGTAACGGCGATACGGGAAGCCGAAGCGCTGAAGATCGCTTTGCGTGAGAAGCAGGAAATGCTTCTCATCGAAGTCCACCATCGCGTCGCCAACAGTTTGCAGATCATCGCCAGCATCTTGTTGCTGAAAGCCCGGACCGTGAAGTCGGAAGAAACCCGGCATCATCTGCACGACGTGCATCACCGGCTCATTTCGGTCGCCACCGTGCAGCGGCAATTGAGCGTCACCGGCGTCGGCAACGATGTCGAACTCGCCCCCTATCTGAAAGTGCTGTGCGAAGGCCTGGCGAGCTCGATGATCGGGGACGATCAGCCCGTCACGATTGTGTCGTCCGCCACGGCGGGCGCCATAAAGTCCGAGGACGCCGTCAGCTTCGGCCTTGTGGTCACCGAACTCGTGATCAACTCGCTCAAGCACGGGTTTCCCAACAGCCGCGGAGGTCACATCGTCGTCGAATATGTGAAGGAGGCGGCCGATTGGCGTTTGTCGGTTTCAGACGACGGCGTCGGAAGGTCTGCCAATTCGCTGGAACCTCTGCATGTCGGACTTGGCACCAGCATCGTCGAGGCGCTGGCGCGCAATCTCGACGCGCGGGTCGAGATCGCCCCGCCCGGTCTCGCCGCCAGGACGGCCATCGTGCATGTTGGCGCGATTTGACGACGCGTCCTGAACGGATACGGATCGAAATCCATTCGGGACGCGCTATCGCACCATTTTCGATTTCCAGGTGCACGCCGTCTTCACGGCGGCGCCGCAAATCTTACGAAGGAGACTGATCGTGTCGCTTGGCCTCATACTCATCATCATTCTTGTCATCTTCCTGCTCGGCGGTTTCAGCGGCCGTTTCCGGGGCTATGGCTACGGCTACGGCCATGGCGGCATGAGCGTCCTCGGCGTGGTCCTTGTCGTGCTGGTCGTGTTGTTTCTGATGAACAGGATTTGAGCGGGGCCGCTATCGCCCGGGCTCATAGGTCAAAAATTCCAGCAGGTTTCCCTCCGGGTCGCGCGTGTAGACGCTGGCGGCGTTCATGACATGCATCGCGTGGCCGGAGCGGCCGCCGCTGCGCGGAACCGGGCCCTCGACAACCTCCGCGCCGGCGTTGCGGATGAGCGTCACGGCGGCCTCGATGCCGCCGTCCCATTCGAAACAGATGTCAGCGCAGCCGGGTTTTGCCGTCGGTCCCCGGAGCGTGAAGTTGGGGTCGGAATAAAGCGCGGGCCCGTGGATGCTGAGCTTCGAACGCCCGGCCTGCACCCAGAAGACGGGCCGCTTGCCGGAGCGCCACTCGTCCTCGCCAACGATCTCGAATCCCAGGCGCTTGTAGAACGCGATCATTTCCTCAGGCCGCGTGGTGGGAAATGACGCGTGGTCGATTCCGACCACGCTCATCTCATGACCACTGCCGCCGGGCCTGGCGTCATCCGCCGGGAGGAAGGGCGACGTTCACGCTCACGGGCTTCGATGCGATGCCGTTGGCGACCGCATAAAGGCTGCTGGCGCCGCCTTCGGCATTGCACGGCACCTGGAAGATTGCATTCCCGACATTCATCGGCGCAACGGAATTGGTGTCGACCGCGGTTGTCCGCGCGTAGAAGACGTGCCCCGTTCCGTTATTAACGATCCTGATGATCGGGTAGTTGGTCGCCGCTTGCGCGTCGTCGCCATAATAAGCGCCCTGTGTCCGACCGCCCAACTGCTGGCCCCGGAGCTGATAGGACTGACACCGAGCAACCGACGTGGGCGCTTTGGTGATGAGCGGTCCGTAGTTTGTAATCTGACTGCCGGACGGCGTGTACAATTCCACGATGCGGCTGAAGTCGGTCGAGAGAACCTGGCCGCTCGGCAACACGAGGAAGTTGTAATAGTAGGCGCCGGAATTGTCGGCATGGTCGACGGTGTCGGCGACCTGCTTGACGAAATTCCCCACCGTGTATTCGAAGAAATGCGTGGGATGGCCGCCATATCCGGCGCTCGCGGCAAACAGGATATTGCCATCCGGAAGCACCGCCGCAGGGGCATCCGCGAGGTCACAACTGAAAATGCCCTTCTTTCCACAAACCGCAGGCACGTTCGGTCCCGCGAGCCAGAGATTGGCCGCGGCCGTATAGATGCCGATCGGGTCCGCGGTCGGCTTTTGACAGCCGGTGTTGCCGCCGAAGGCGATAACGATTCCGTCGCCTCTCAACGGGGCGGGGCCGATTTCGAAATTTCCGCATTGTATAGGATCGACAAGCGACACCGCGGGGTTTCCGGCGCTGATCCACGTGCCCGTCTTGGGATCATATTGTTCGGCGTTGTTCGCGTTGCCTGAGGGATAGTTGGTCCAGATGTCGACCGTCAGCACGTTGCCGGACGGGAGAAGTTCGTAACCCTGCTCATCCTGATACGCGCCACCGGCCGTCGGCGCTCCGGTGTCGGTCCATGTCAGCGTCTTGGGATCGAACAGGGCGTCGACCGCGGGATAACCGCAGCAGGCAGCGAGCATAAACGTTCCGTTGGCGAGAACGGTGCCTTCCGCATCTCCGATCTGGCTCCAGCCGCCTGTGCCGCCGTCCGGCGGCGACACGGGAACCCAGGTGTTCGCGACGGGTTCGTACAGCGCACCCAGATTGGTCCAGACGGCGCCCTGGCCGCCGTTATATTCGCCGCCCATGACGATGACGCGGCCGCCTGGGAGAACGGCTGAGGCGTTATATTGCGGCGCATATTGGGTACCGGCGACGACGGGCATCGAAGCGATCTGGCTCCAGGTCCCGCTCCCATAATTGCCGTTGATGTCCGGCGTCAGCTTGTACCAATCGGGCGTATAGCAGTTGTGGACGATGACGGTGCCGTCGGTGAGCAACAGCGGATTGCATAATCCGAACGACGGCGCGGGCTTCACCGTCGTCCACGTGCCGCCGGTAAATCCGCCCTTGGGCGGCTGGTAGCGATTCACGGTCGGCTGATCGGTGGTCGGCCGCTGCGGGAGGCTCGAAAGGAACTGCGCCCAGGCCGCGGGATGGGCCTGGAAATACTTCATCTTGGGGCCGGAAAGCCGGGGCGCCACGACGGTCGCCAAGCTGGGTGTTTTCGGCGCCTGCGCGCCCGCACCGTCAAAACCCAACGCCGCCATCGACGCGATGCTGAGTCCCAGCACGCCAAGCAAATTTCTTGAACTGGCCATTATGTCCCCCTGCGAATCGACTGCCCCAAAGGCATACCGAACTCAAACATATACAATTTTTCGCGCGGCAGAAAGTATCCCGCTGATGCGGCGCCGGCGCACCGCGAATCCCATTGATTTCAATAGGATCGCTGCTAGCACCCCCCGGGATTGGTGACCGTCACGGACACCGGCTTCGACTGGATGCCGTTGGCGACGGCGTACAGGCTGCTGGCTCCCGCTTCGACAGTGCCGGGCACTGTAAAGATCGTCGAGCTCTTGGTCTCCGGCGCCACGGACAGCGAAGTGAAGCTCGATGTACGGGCATAGAAGACATGGCCCGTTGCGGAATTGACGATCTTCACGATCGGATAATTGGTCGCCGTCTGAAGGTCGTCCCCATAGGCAGCACCCTGCGACAGGCCGCTCAGTTGCTTGCCGCTGAGCTTGTAGGCTGTGCAGGCGGTCAACGACGTGGGCACGCTGCCGATGACGGGCGCCCAACTCTGAACCGGGGTTCCGGTCGGCGTATAGATCTCCGGCACGTCGCTGCCCTCAGTCGAAAGAATCTGTCCTGTCGGCAGCACGAGGAAGTTGTAATAGTAAGCGCCCGCTTCGCTTGCGAAATAGAGCGGGTCCGACACCTGCCTGTTGAAATCGCCTGTGGTGAATTCGAAGAAATGTGTGGGACTTTTTCCATAACCGGGGCTGGCGGCGTAGAGAATATTGCCGTCAGGCAGAAGTGCGGCCGGCGCATCGGCGAGGTCGCAACCGACTTTGACGCCGCAAGCGGCCGGTACGTCTGGAGCCGCCGTCCACGTGCCGTCGGTCGTATCGTAAATGGCGATCGGGTCTGCCGTCGGTTTGGCGCAGCCGGAATTGCCTCCGAAGGCAATGAGCTTGCCGTCCGGGCGAAGCACGGCAGGGCCGATCTCCCAATTGCCGCATTTCGAAGGGTCGCCCAGCGCAACCGGCGTATTGCCGGCGCTGCTCCACGTCCCGAGCGTGGGACTGTACTGCTCGGCGTTGGTTGCGCCGCCGCTCGGGTAGTTCGTCCAGAGATCGATCGTCAGCACGTTGCCGCTGGGCAGCAACGCATATCCCTGCTCGTCCTGATAACTGCTGCCCGCGCTGGGAGCGCCGGTTGTCGTCCAGGTCAAAGTCTTGGAGTCGAGCAAGACGTCCGCATCCGGACTGGCGCAGCATGACGAGAGCATGAACGTGCCGTTGGCGAGCACGACGCTTGCCGCGTCGCCGATTTCGGTCCAGCCGCTGGGCGCAGAAACGGGTCTCCATTTGTTTGACAGAGGATTGTAGATCGCGCCCAGATTCGTCCAGACTGCCGTGCTGCTGCCGTTATATTCGCCGCCCATGATGATGACGTTTCCGTCCGGCAATACGCCGGAGGCGTGATATTGCGGCTGGTATTGCGTGCCGCCGATAATCGGCAACGACGCGATCTGCGTCCATGTCCCGTTCGCATAGTTTCCGGTGATGTCGGCAGTGAGTTTGTACCAGTTGGGCGTGTTGCATTTGGCCACCATCACTGTGCCGTCGGTGAGGAGCAGCGGATTGCATAAGCCGTCGGCAGGCGCGGTTGTGACGGCCTGCCACGTGCCGCCCGTGAAAGTTCCTCTGAGAGCCGCGTTCGGCTTCGGCGCGCCGACCGGACGCCGCGGCAGTTGCGAAAGGAATTGCGCCCATTCCGTGGGATGGCTTCGGAAAAAAGCCGATCTCGCGGTGGAAAGCGGCGGCATAACCACGTTTTGAAGACTGGGATCGAGCGGTTGGGCAAAGCCATCGGCAACAGCGGCAAGCGACATCAATGCCGCGACGCCGAACAGCGTCGCCGCACGCACTACACATGAACGGATCATTGAAAGTTCCCTCCGGTCGGTCGCGACATCGACCGGCCGCAGCGCCTTATAACAACAATTGCAGACTTACATAGCCCCGGACACATATTAGATGAAGAAGCGTTTTTCCCGCGGGTTCGCGGCGCAGAAACAACGCACATCATGGAATCTGCCGGTTGCTCGCCGCATTGCGGAATTCAAGGCGGGACCGATGCCAAATATATGCGGTTTTTTGCGCCGTAGAAGCATCCCGACGACGGGACCGCCACGCGTCGGGGCGGCCGTGATGTCCCGTATTTTGCCGCTAACAGCCTCCGAGATTGCTGACCGTCACGGACACAGGCTTCGATTGAATGCCGTTGGCGATCGCGAACAAGCTACTGGCCCCCGCCTCGACGCTGCCGGGCACCGTGAAGAGCGTCGCACTCCTGGTCTTCGGCGCGACGGCCAGCGACGTGAAGCTCGAAGTGCGGGCATAGAACACATGACCCGTCGAGGAGTTTACGATCTTCACGATCGGGTAGTTGGTCGCTCCCTGAACATCGTCCCCGTAGTACGCACCTTGCGACAAGCCGCTCAGCTGCTGGCCTCTCAGCGTATAGGACTGGCACGCCGTCAATGACGTCGGCACACTTGAGACAAGGGGCGCCCAGCGCGCAGCCGGAGACCCGGACGGCGTGTAGATTTCCGCGATGTTGCTGAAGTCCGTCGAGAGGATCTGGCCGGTCGGCAATACGAGGAAGTTGTAAAAATAAGCTCCGGCGCTGCTCGCGAAATAGAGCGTGTCCGACACTTGTCTGGTGAGATTGCCGACCGTGAACTCGAAGAAGTGAGTCGGACTGTGTCCGTATCTCGGACTTGCGGCGAACAGGATGTTGCCATCGGGCAGCAATGCGGCGGGCGCATCGGCGAGATCGCAAGCGACCTTGACGCCGCAAACCGACGGCACATCCGGGGCGGAGGTCCATGTGCCTGCCGTCGAGTCGTAAATCGCGATGGGATCTGTCTTCGGACTGACGCAGCCCGTGTTGCCTCCGAACGCAACCAGCGTGCCGTCGGGGCGGAGCACGGCGGGCCCGATCTCCCAATTATCGCACTTTGCCGGATCGGCCAGCGAAACGGGTGTATTGCCGGCGCTGCTCCATATGCCGGCCGTCGGATCATACTGCTCGGCGTTTGTCGCTCCGCCGCTCGGGTAATTTGTCCAGATATCGAGCGTCAGGACGTTGCCGCTCGGCAGCAATTCATATCCCTGCTCGTCCTGATAATTTCCGCCTGCACCGGGAGCGCCGGTGATTGTCCAGGTCAGCGTTTTGGCGTCGAACAACACGTCCGCGTCGGGACTGTTGCAGCAGCCCGCCAGCATGAACGTGCCGTTGGGAAGCACGACGCTCGCCGAGTTGCCGATTTTGACCCAATCGGCAGGAGCCGATACGGCGGCCCATTTGTTTGTCAGGGGATTGTAGGTCGCGCCGAGATTGGTCCAGACCTCTGTGTCGCTGCCGTTATATTCGCCGCCCATGATGATGACATGCCCGGTCGGCAAAACGGCGGACGCGTGATATAGCGGCTCGTATTGCGTTCCCGCGATCTTCGGCAGCGACGCGAGTTTCGTCCACGTGCCGGTCGCGTAATTGCCCGTGATGTCTGGCGTCAGTTTGTACCAGTTGGGCGTATTGCATTCCGCGATCATCACTGTTCCGTCCGTGAGGAGAAGCGGATTGCACAACTCGTCGACAGGCGCGGTCGTGACAGCCTGCCAGGTGCCGCCTGCAAAAGTCGCTCTGTGGTCTGCGCTCGTCTTCGCTGTTTCGCTCGGACGCTGCGGCAGTTGCGAAAGGAATTGCGCCCATTCGGCCGGATGGCTTCGATAATATTGCGAGCGCGCTGTCGAGAGAGGCGGCAGAACCACGTTTTGTGGCGACTGCGCAACGCTCCCCGGAGCGCCAATTGCCAGTATCGCAAACGTCGCAACTGCCAGCGACAGCACCCGCATTTTCCGTGAACGCGTCATGGCTCGCCCCTTGAATTTATCGCGCTGCAATGTCTTTCGACGGCGCGCAGTTTAGCGATTCTGGCGGGAAGATGAAGCCCCCGTAATGGGACTTTGGTTTCCTATCTGTTGAGCGATTTACGAAAATCGAAGTCTTTCGGATCCGGCGCGCGGGTGCGGGCCCAATATTCGACGAGCGGGAAGGGCCAGTTCTGTGCGACCCGGCCTTTCGCGTTCTTGTACCAGCTCGTCACCTGCGGCACGCCCCAGGCCATCTGCTTGTTGCCGGCGTCAATCTTCTCGTTGAAGGCGTCGTGAATGTCGCGCTTCGGCTCCATCGCGACATAGCCGTTTTCGCAGCAGGGTCTCGATGCAGCCCATGATGTAGCGGATCTCGCATTCCGAGAAGAAGATGATGCTGCCGTTCACCACGATATTGGTGTTCGGCCCGTACATGCAGAACAGGTTCGGGAAGTTGGGAATGGTGATGCCGAGATAGGCGCGCGCATCGCCGTCCCATTGCTGGTGGAGATCGACTCCGCCGCGGCCTTTGAACTTCATCGGCGACAAAAACCGGCTGGCATGGAATCCCGTGCCGTAGATGATGACGTCGACCTCGTATTCCTTGCCGTCTTTCGTCTTCACGCCTTTTGGCGTGATCTCCACGATCGGATCGACGATCAGCTCGACATTCGGCCGCCGCAATGCCGCGAGCCACACGCCATTGTCGCGCACGGTGCGCTTGCCGCCGGGCGGATAGGTGGGCACGACCTTCTTGAAGAAGTCCTCGTCGCCGCCCGATTGCGACTGAATATATTGGGTGAGCACGTCGCGCAGGAAATCGTTCGGAGCGCTGACGGAATCCAGCCGCGTCGTCCAGTTCGGATCGGCCTGGACATCGGCATAGATGCCGTCCGTCAGCATCCAGAACATCCAGAAGCGGTACCATTGCGCATAGAACGGCACATGCTTGAGCAGCCATTTCTGGCCCTCGCCGACGTCGTCGTGATAATCGGGCGTGGGGCCGAGCCACGGCGGCGTGCGCTGGAACACGAACATCCGGCCGACATCGCGGTGCGATCGCGGGCACGAACTGGAAGGCGCTGGCGCCCGTGCCGATCACGGCCACGCGTTTGCCCTTGAGGTCGACGGAATGATTCCATCGTCCGGAATGGAATGAGACGCCTTTGAAACTGTCGATGCCTTTGACGTCCGGGTATCTTCGGACGGTTGAGCTGGCCGACTGCGCTGATGATCGCGTTCGACCTCGACCGTTTCTTCGCGCCCGTCCTTGTGGCGCAGTCGCGACGACCACATGCGCGCGCGCTTCGTCGTAGATCGATTCGCACGACTTCCGTGTCGAAGCTCACGAGCTCGCGGATGCCGTATTTCTCCGCGACGCCGCGGAAATAGGCGTGGAGCTTTTCCCTGCGTCGAATAATGCTGCGGCCAGTCGTAATTCGGCTCGAAGGAATAGGAATAGAGATGGTTCGGGTTGTCGACGCGGCAGCCCGGATAGGTGTTCTCGAACCAGGTGCCGCCCACTTCGCTGTTCTTGTCGACGATGGTGAACGGGATGCCCGCCTGCTTCAGGCGGATGGCGGCCAGGACGCCCGACATGCCCGCGCCGATCATAAGCACGCGGAAATCTTTCTTCACGCCGGCCGGAATCGCTTCGCCCCAATGGCCCGCTTTCGGGTCTTCGCCCGAGAGCGCAAGTTCTTCCATGAGGAACGGAACATAATGTTCGGGGATTTTGGCGCCCGCGACGAAATCCATCAATTCGCGGATGACATCGCCTGCGGGTTGCGGCGGCATTTTCGAGCCGCCTGCCGCGAACGCCTTGAGCGCGGTCAGCGCCTGCGTCTTGACTCTTTCGCGCTGCTCCGGCGTGAGGCTTCCTTGCCCGTCGCCGAAGAAGTCATAAACTGGCTTGATGTCGCCCCGGATCGGGCTCGCGTCGCCCGTCACATGGACAAGGGCCGCGATGAGGGACGGCAGATGCGCTTCCTCGAGCGCTTTCGTAATTGTGGCGTCGTCGTCTTTGATCGGCAGGCAGCTGGGCATGTGGTCTTTCTCGGGTTGCCGGCCGGTTACGGCCGAAGCGAATGGCGGTCGGCCGATTGTCTCCCGCGGGCGTCGCGGGAATCAAGGCGTGGCCGCGGGCGTTGCGCCCGCAATTCTGCTCGCGGCGCTTTTGTTGGCCGGCCCGGCTGCGGCGGGGCCGCCTTTCACCACCGACGATCCCGAACCGACCGATACCGGGCATTGGGAGAATTATCTCTTCTCCCAGGCCGTCCGCGCCGATCATCAGACGTCGGGCTCGGCTGTGGGCCTCGAACTCAATTACGGCGCGGCGCCCGATGTACAAGTCACGGGCGCCTTTTCGCTGAACTATCAGCCCGACCCGAGCGGCGCGACGCAATACGGCATGGGCCCGATCCAGCTCAGCGTCAAATACCGCTTCATCGAGGAAGACGACGACGGCTGGCGGCCGCAGGTGGCGTTCTTCCCGCAAATCAATGTGCCGCTCGATGTTCACGAAGGCTCGACGATCGCGCAGGAATATATTCCGGTGTGGGCGCAAAAAAGTTTCGGGCCGTGGACGACATTCGGCGGCGGCGGCTACTGGATCAATCCCGGGGCAGGCAA
Organism: uncultured Alphaproteobacteria bacterium; assembly: GCA_963715545.1. Lineage (GTDB taxonomy): Bacteria > Pseudomonadota > Alphaproteobacteria > Micropepsales > Micropepsaceae > Rhizomicrobium. The sequence goes on from OY970252.1 coordinate 537,778, forward strand.
TCGCAATTACTGGTTCGAAGGCTGGGCGCTGTTGCGACAGGTGTTGCCGAACCTGCAACTCGGCGCCGAGATTTTTCATCAGTCGCCCAACCGCCTCGGCCAACCGGACCAGACGAGCTACAACGGCGCATTCCTGTTCGATCTCAACGACAACTGGCACATCGTTGGCTCCGCCGGCAGCGGCATCGTGCACGCGACGGCGACGAACCAGTTTTCCTATTTCCTCGCGCTCGAATGGACGAAGTGAGGGGTTTGGAGCGCGGGCATCCTGCCCGCATGGGCGGCGAAGTTTGTACAAAAGCGGGCAAGATGCCCGCGCTCCAATTCCACCCGCCCCTTGGGGGAAACATTATACTTCGCAAACCCAGCACGAAATCTAGGTGCCGAGGGCCAGTGTCGGGTAGTGGGTCAGTTTGAATTTTGCGGGTCGTCCATGTCAGGCCAGCCGCAAATCTGGGTGTTCTCATCCAAATCTCTTGCCATTGATTCCTTGTAACGCCTGATCTCGTCGCAGACCTGATCGCGGCCCTTGTCGACCCCAGCGTTCTTGTCGTTCTCGTTTTTCTTATCGTTTTCTGCACCCATCTGGTGCAGCAGACTAAAGGCACCGGTCTGCTGGCCCTCGCGATACCCAAGCATCCAGCTTGCCGTCAGGCTCAGTGTTGCCAATATAATCAGAACACCAATGCGCCCCGTCATCCCTCGTGCTCCCTTATGAATCGTTCCGTCGACGCGATACCTATTCGCCCAACGTCATTTCGCGCCAACCCGTTTCAGCCGTAATCGAGCACATTCATTCGCTCAAAATGGAAGGGATGGGTTTCAACCCACAGGATCACGGACAAGTGGACGGCGAAAACCAGATAAGAAAAGAAAAGGGCCGGCCGGTAGCGCAGAAACGCAGCCACTGCGGCCGCGGCCGCAACAAGCTCGAAAGCAACAATCGCCTGCAGACGCCAGTCTTCGAGAATATAGCGCACAGGAATGACGTCGTAGACCACCACGCTCAAGGCGGTCGCGAGATTGGTGATCAGGAGCAAATTGGTTGAGGCGCGCGGAAACCAGGGTCGGAGACCGAGCCAGCTGCAATACAACACCGGCACGGCGATCAAGGCGCCAATCTGCTTGACGTGTTGCCAGTCCATCTCAGCCGCCTTCTTTCTGGTCGCGCCTCGAACGACGCGCAACCTTGTCGCTGTCACCCTATTTCTAATTTGATTTTCTGCCTCATACCCCTCCGCCCGAAAAGCAGCCATAAGGCACGATCAGAAACAGGGCCATTATCGACCAAATATTACAGATGGCCGACCATTTAGTCTGACTAAGGACGGCGGCGGGAATCACGCTCGCGCCGAACATGATCAGCGGAATAGTCATAAACCAATCGAAGGGAACGCCACGGCTAATTTGGCCGAATGAGATGGCACCCCATACGGCGCCGCTAATCGCAGGAAGGATGAGTGTCGTTAATTTCATCCGCGTTACGGCCTTAAGCCGAAGTCTGCTCGACCAACGAAATTAGGTGTCAGCAGCAACGTTTCCCCGCCGCTACGTTGCGTCATGCCGCGAGAGGGAACATCGCCGCCGGCACCGTATTCCTCCGTATTTTTCAGCCCATGCGGACAAGTTAGCCGAATAGGGACGATCTGCAACACGCTGCTAATTCAAACCGTTCGCGACGCAGGTTTGATAAGCGAGCGATTTGCGGATCGCCATGCGCGCCTGTTCCACATCCATGCCGAGCGCTGCGAACTGGGGCAGGGTGTTCTGGGCCTCATAAGCCATGACCCGGTTGCGGGCCCGTTCCGCCTCGATGATGCGCAGGAAGACCACTTTCTGATCGGGCGAAAGGGTCAAGGGCGAGCCCAACACATTCAGCTGGGAAGATTCTTCGTGCTCGGTCGCCTGATCGTCGGCCTCGCGCGCCGCCGCCGCGAAGATTTCCGAATAATGGTTCAGCTCTTCGTCCGGAAGGTGCACCGTGGCCGTGCTCGCGACGGCGTTGGACCACGCGACTGTCGGCCAATCGCGCATGGGGTGCGCATAGGTCGATCCTGCCGGCGGGCCGGACGTGTAAAAGGGCGCCATCGAAGTCCAATCGGCGCCGGATGCCAACAACCGGTCCCGGATCAGTGTCAAGCGGCGGTCCTGGCACTTCTGAATCTCCAGCCGCTCCAGCATATAATTCAGGTTTGAGGCCGCGTCCTTGCGCAGGTGATGCTCCGCCTGGCCGGCCTCGTAGCGCCAATGGATCCATTCGACGGTCTGCTCGGCGCCGAGCGCAATCAGCACGCCCAGAACGATGATGCCCACTTCCTTGAGCAGCTCACGCCAATGATGGACGGGTTTCGGCCTGTGGATGTCCATCGCCCGCTCCGCGGATCAAGTTTCAAATTGCATCGACGATCGAGAGTATACGCATTCGCCAGTCGCGCCTCGCGAAACTTGGGGGAAATCGCGTCGCGTTTGCCGACAATTTATTGATCGGCGGAAAGTGGAGGCGCCTTGATCGTTCCGGGTATCTTGTTGATGACGATGTCGTCGGCGAACTGGACGAGAAAATTGCCGGTGGGGGAGCTGAATTCGTAAGTCCGGACGGTTTTGCCGTCCAGATCGATGCTGGACATTTCTTCCCCCTTTTGGCCGACGATACTTACAACACGGGAATAGCTCGTTCCCGGAATGATCTGCTCATACTGGTCCCAGGTGATGGGCCGTGGTTGCGGTTGGTCCGGCGAGCAGGAGGCCAGAAGAAAGGCGCCTGCGAAAACGACGGCAGCCATCCGGCTGCGCCCCCAGACTTGCAATCGATAGGTCAGTCTCATGGCGGGGAATCTAGTCGAGTCCGGCAATTCTTCCAAAACCCGGAAAAGTCCTTTCGCCTGAAGCCTTTGTAAAATCCGTATCCCGTCGCCGTGACCGCCGCTCAGACCGCGACGCGTTGCTCGTATCGCGTGCGCACCGCTGACATGTATCGCCTCGTCCAGGAAACGAGCACGATCAGCGCGCCGAAGCTCAGGATGGGGGAGAGCGTCACGACCTGTTGCGGCGGCAGTCGGAGCGCAAGGCCGACGCGCAGCAACGCTTCCGCCATGTACGTCACGCCCCAGACGATCGTCACGAGGCGAATGGCGATGCGGAATCCCCGCTGCTCCCAGCGCCCGTTCCAGTCTGCGATGCGCGCCGGATCGTCGCCCGCCGCAAACTGGCGAAGCACGGAGAACATCAGCGGCCGGCTCGCGAACAGCGAGACGAGGCAGATGGCGCCGAACGCGCCTGTCAGGAACGAATCCTTGATCAGCCCGAAGAAGATGCTGCCCGAGATCAGCGAGGTGAGCGTTCCGATGGCGAGAAGCGTCATCACGATGATCCCGAGCGGCTCGAGCCGACGCGATTTGATCCAGCTGCGCAGATTGTTGAGCGCCGGCGGCAACCCGCCCGCGGCCAGCGCCCACACGGGGGACACGCCGCGCGCCGTGAGCACATCGAACAGGACGACAGGCATGACCACATCGAAGAAGAGCGTCGGCAGCACGAGCCGGAAGCTGGAGGCGGGTGGGGTGATCGTCTGGACGGCCATGTGGTCTGCTCCTTGGTTGAGCGTGTGCGATCGCAGCGCGGCAAGCGCGTCACGTGATGCAAAGATTCGAAGGCGTGTTTGCGCGTTCAGGGATCGCGGTTGTCGCGCGGCAGCGCGTCGTAGATCGTCGCCGGCGTGATGTTGAGCCTGCGGCGCGCCGCATCGAGCGGTTCGCTCATCAGGCGCACGGCGTCTTCGCCCGGCAGCCACTTTGCTTCCTTGCCGCGCCGATAGCCCTGCCGGATCGCGCGCGCCGCGCGCCAGTGTCCGCCCACCAGCGCCCTGAACCCGGCGCCGAACGCGATCAACGCCCAGCCGAGCCCGCGCGTCTGCGCATAGGAGAACGCCACCAGGCACGCCTCGCCCAGACCATCGCGATGGTAGCCGGACAAGATGTGCCAGACGTCATGCGTGTCGCGAATGCGCCGCCCGAACCAGTTATAGGGATGCGGTTCGTCGATCTGCGTCCGACGCTGACGGCTGATCTCCGCCAGGCCCTCCGCCGAAAAATTCTGGCTGCGAATGAAATCGCGATAGGCCGCGCCCACCGTGCCGTCTGCAAAGCTGTCGAGCCACGCCTGATCCATCAGCAGCGGCGCAAGCTCGATGTGCTCATAGGCGATGCGGCCGCCGTCCGCCGTTTCGAGCAGGCGGCGATAATTCTTCGCGTTGGTGCCGCCGTTCAGCGCCCGCATGATTTCGAACACCTGGACGGTGTCGTTCTTGTCGGACATCAGCCGGCGCAACGCTTTGAGCGCCGTGCCCCATCGCCGCGTGGGGACCGCCGCCGGCGCATTCGTCATTGCTTCGTTCATCGTTTCGTTCAGGGCCATGGGAGTCACTCCTCTGACGTGAGTTTCGGATGGGCTGCGCGCGCCGCTTCGGTGAGAAGGGCGCCGCGGATAAAGTCTTCAACCAGCGGCCCGACAGCCGCGAGGCCCGCGTCTTCGCCCAGACTGACTTCCAGGGTCAGGCCGCGGAACAGGGCGATGAGCATGCGGGCGACCGCTTCGGGCGCGATTTCGGGGCGTATCTGGCCAGCGCGTTGTCCGCGCGCGATCAGGCGGACGATCTCCCGGCGCACCAGCGACGTGCCTTCGGTGACGCTGGCGAGAATGGTCGGATTGCGCAGCGCTTCGGCCCAGCCCTGGATCCCGACGCGGCGCAGATCGGCGCGTCGGGGATCGTCGAGCCCCTGGCCGTGCAGTTCCAGCAAGAGAGCCAGCCCCTCTATGGGATCCTGCTCGCTCTGGGCCATGGCGCCGAGGAAGGCCTCGCCCTGATGACGATCGTCCGCAAGCGCGACGATGATCTCATCCTTGGTTTTGAAATAGAGGTAGAGCGTGCCCTGGCTCACGCCGGACTCGCGCACAATGTCGGCCGTCGTGGTGTTGTGGAAGCCGTCCCGCGAAAAGCAGCGCAAGGCCGCGTCCAGGATCGTCTGGCGGCGGGTTTCGCGTTGGGCCTCGGTGATCTTGGGCATGGGATCCAATAAAAACTGATTGATCAGTCATTATTATGGATGGACCGGCAGAAAGTCAAGCCCTTAGCCAAGTCGAACAACTCTTGATAGAAAGCCTTGGGCGTCGAGTCAGGCTGGGCAGGGAGGGCAGACGTGTCCGCTGAGCCGCCGATCTTTATTGTGGATGACGACCCCGACGTTCGCGATTCGCTCGCCACGCTTCTGAAGTCTTCCGGCTTCCATCCCGAGACGTTCGAATCCGCTGCGACATTTCTCGCCAGTGGCGGCGCCAAACGGCAGGGGTGCCTGATCGCGGATATCCGCATGCCGGACATGGACGGCCTCGCGCTGCAGGAGGAGCTCGTACGGCGCGGCGCGCTGCTGGCGGTCATCATCGTGACCGGCCATGGCGACGTGCCCCTGGCGGTCCGGGCGATGAAGGCGGGCGCCGTCGATTTCCTCGAGAAGCCATTCGACGAAGAGTCCCTGATGTTCAGCGTCAGACGGGCGGCGGACGAAATTTCCGATGTGGGAAATCGCCTTGCGGCGCTTCAGGAAGCCCAGGCCAGATTGGCGGAACTGACCAAGCGCGAGCGCGAGGTGCTCGATCTCGTGGTGGTCGGGCGCGCCAACAAGGTCATTGCGCATGAGCTGGGCATCTCGCCACGCACGGTGGAGTTGCATCGCGCGCGCGTCATGGACAAAATGAACGCCCGCACGGTGGCCGACCTGGTGCGCGTTTCGTTGTTGGTGAATGGCGCCGGCTCGGACGCAAGCTGATCGCACATTTCGTTATAAAAGAAGCGTTAACGCGCACGTAGTGGCCGTATCTCGGGTTACTACGTATTTCGCCGGATAACACTGCGCCTTTAGACTCGCTTTTTGGCGGGTGCATCTTGTTATGACGAACTCTTCTTCCCGATTGATCTGCGTGGTGGACGACGACGAGGCCGTCCGCGATTCGCTGGGCATTCTGCTGACGGCGCGAGGGCTCAGCGTTCGCACGTTCGAATCCGCCCGGGAATTTCTCGACGCCGGCGCGGCGAACGATTGCGCATGCCTGCTGCTCGACATGCATATGCCGGAGATGACCGGACTCGCGCTGCTGCACGAGCTGCGCCGATTGGGCGCCAGCGTCTCGTCGATCATGATCACGGGCGGACCCGATGCATCGTTGGGGCTCAAGGCCGAGGAGGCCGGCGCGCTCGCCGTGTTGCGCAAACCCGTTCCGGAAGACGAATTGCTCATCTGGATCGAACGGGCGCTGGGCAGCCGCACAGAGTAGCTTTCGGCCCTTACCATACCTCTCGCGCAAAGCCTGCAACCGGCTCATATTCGCCCGCAAAGCGAAGGGGCCCTTCCATGAAGCCTGTTCTCGAACCGCATCACGATCTCGCGCCGTCCGAAATCGGCGCGCTGGAAGAGCGGCTCTATGAATTCAATCGCGCCGCCACCGGCCGCGACGACGGCGAGGGGCTCGCATTCGTCCTGCGCGAAGAAGCGGGTCGAACGATCGGGGCGGCCGCCGGCTACAGCTGGGCTGGCGTGAGCGAGCTTCGGCAGATGTGGGTGGACGAAGCGTTTCGCGGCCGCGGTTACGGACGCGCGCTCGTGGAAGCGTTCGTTGCGGAAGCCGAACGACGCGGCGTGAAACGTATCTGGGTCGCGAGTTACGATTTCCAGGCGCCGGGACTCTATGAGCGATTTGGATTCGTGCGCATGGCTGAGTTCGAAGGTTGGCCCGAGGGCCACGTCAATGTGCTGTTGTGCAAGATGCTCCAGAAATCCGGCGGCTGAATTTATTCCAGCGACCCATCGAGAAAATCGAACACGGTCGCTTTGAAGAGCGCGTGCGGAATCGCGGAGAAATGATCGCAGCCGGGCAGGGTGATGGCGCGCGCGCCGGGAATCGCATGCGCCAACTCGTCGGGATCGCCCGCCAGCGCGTCGCGCGCGCCGGCAACCACCAGCGTCGGAACGCGAAGCTGCGCAAGACGCTCGCGATCGAACGATCCGTGTTGCGCACGCGCGCAGGCCGCCAGCGCCTCGCGGTCTTCGCCCTGTTCGTCCGCGAAATGGCGGAAGCTTCTGAGCAGCGGATCGGAGATCGCATTGGGATCGTCGGCGTCCATCGCATCGGCCATCGGATTGCCGGGCTGCGACGCTTCGAACATCCGCCCGCCGACGCCGCCAAGAATAAGATTGTGAAACCGTTCGGGCCTGGCGAGCGTCGCCGCCAGCGCGAGCCGCGCGCCCATCGAATAGCCCATCAGATCCGCCTTCTCGATTCCCGCGTGATCCATCACCGCGAAAATATCGCCGACGAGATCTTCGCGCGCATAGGCGGCCGGATCGTGCGGCTTATCGCTTTCGCCGTGGCCCCGGCTGTCGAAGGCGAGGCACCGCAGTCGGCGGCGTTCGAGCGCGCCGTACCACCCCACCCGCCGCCAGTTCTCGTTGCGGTTGGACGAGAAGCCGTGAACCAGCACGATCGGCGCAGCTTCGCGGGGACCGAAATCGTCGAAGGCGAGGGTCACGCCGTTGGTGGAGAGTTGTGCCATGTATTCTCGTTACCGGGCTAAACGTTGCCTCGCAAGTGATAGACACTCTATTCCACCCGCCCCTTGAGGGCGGGTCGAAAAATCTGAGCGAAGCGAAGAATTTTTCGGGGCGGGGTGCTGCTTCAACGTTACGCCGCCCCGAAATTCTCTTTTCGCTGTCGCTCAAAGACAATTTCGATCCGCCCTCAAGGGGCGGGTGGGATTTTTCTCACCGTCCCGTGAAATTCGGCGGGCGCTTTTCCAGGAATGCGCGCACGCCTTCGCGATGGTCTTCGGTCTGAAACAGCTTGTAGATCGTGTCGATGGCCCAGCCGCCGATCTCTTTCGGATCGCCATACGTCCCACGACGCAAGCCTTCTTTCATGTAGCGCAACGCGAGCGGCGGGTTCGCCGCGATGCGCTCCGCCAGCGCCATTGCGCGCGGCATCAGTTCGGCATGCGGCACGACATAAGAGACGAGCCCTATCCGCAGCGCTTCCTGCGCGTCGATCATGTCGCCGGTGAACAAGAGCTCGGCGGCCTTCGCGGGTCCCACGATCGCAGGCAATTTCCACAGGCTCCCGACATCGGAAATAAGTCCGCGCTTGATGAAAAGCTCCGCGAACTTCGCATGCTCTGACGCGATGCGAATGTCGGCATAGAGCGACAGCTCCATGCCCCAGCCCATGGCGACGCCGTTGACCGCGGCGATGACGGGTTTGTCGCAATCGATGGCGGCCATGGCGGCAGGCGTGGGCGTCGGGCGCACCGCTTTGCGCGCCGGTCGCGGTTCGCCCGTCATCATTTCTTTCACGTCTTCGCCCGCGCAAAAAGCGGGGTCGACTCCCGTGATCACGACGCAGCGCACCTCGTCGTCTTGCGCCGCATGGCGGAAGGCCGCTTCGATTTCGGCATAGGCGCGCGGGTTGAGCGCATTGCGACGCTCCGGCCGGTTCAACGAGACGACCGCGACATGGCCCTTCATTTCATAAAGCAGGCAGGTGAATTCGCGGGGCGTCATGGCTGGGATCCGAAGGATGGCGGCTCAGCTTGCCGCGCCTGTGCGCCCCGCGCGAGAAGATTGTCACTGTGCTTTTGCCGTCACAGGGAAATCTCAGCGTTTTCAATCGGTTGGAGGCGCATGGAAGACTTCGGCAAGCCATTCCCGAGGATGGATTGGCCTTCTCTAAAGAACTTCCCATATATGATCGTGGCTGGGCCTGTCCCGACGCCGCCCGCGTTACATATCGAGCAAGAGGAATTTTCCGATGGTTGCGTTTCTGCGCTGGGCCCAGTCGATCGTCGTCGGGACGTTGAACGGGTTGTTGAAGTTCTCTCTTGCGATCATTTTCCTCGTTCTCGTTCTCGCGGGCGTCGGGTCGATCGTGGGCGATGGACTGCCGTCGAAAATGGTTCTCAACCTTGATCTGCGGTCGCCGGTGGCGGATTCCGCCGTGCCCGACCCTTTCGCCTCCACCCCGCCCACCATCATGGATATCGTGCTGGCGCTTGATGCGGCCGGACGCGATTCGCGAGTCAAAGGCGTCTTCCTGCGTCTCGGCACGGCTGACCTTTCGGTGCCGCAGGCCGAGGAGATCGGGGCTGCGATCCAGCGCTTTCGCCAGACCGGAAAATTCGTTCTCGCGCACAGCCAGGGTTTCCTGTCGAACGGTCTCGGCGATTACCTGACGGCGGCCAGCGCCGACGAAATCTGGATGCAACCCAAGAGCCCCTTCGGCACAGCCGGGGCCGGGGCCGGCGCGCTCTTCCTGCGCGGCTTGTTCGACAAGTTCGACGCCGTGCCGCAAATGGTGAAGCGCTCCGACTTCAAAAGCGCCGCCGACATGTACATGGAAAAGGATTACACCGGACCCGACCGTCTGCAGACGACGGCGCTTCTGCAATCCTGGTACGACAACGCGACCACTGCCGCGGCCGCGGACCGCAAACTCGCGCCCAAGGCTGTCGTCGCTGCGTTCGAAGCAAGCCCGCAATTCGCCGGTGACGCGAAGCGCGAAGGCCTGATTGACCGGATGGGCTATGATGACGAAGCCGAAAACGCCGCGAAAGATCGTGCGGGCTCGGGCTCGAAGCTCGTCTCGCTCAAGAAATACTGGCATGCGGTCAAGGACGTGGCGTCGATCACCGGCGGCACGCATGTGGCGCTGATCGAGGCGGCCGGCGAAATCGTCGACGGCACCGCGGGCGGCGGCAGCTTGTTCGGCGGCACGAACAACCTCATCGCGGGCGACGATCTTTCGGACGCCATCCGCGCCGCGACCAAGGACAAGAGCATCAAGGCCATCATCCTGCGCGTCGACTCGCCGGGCGGATCGGTGACGGCGTCGGATCAGATTCTCGATGCGGTGAAGAAAGCGCAGGCCGCCGGCAAGCCGGTCGTCGTGAGCATGGGCGCGGTGGCGGCTTCGGGCGGGTATTACATTTCCGCGTCGGCCGACAAGATCATCGCCGAGCCCGGCACGTTGACGGGTTCGATCGGCGTGCTGACGGGCAAAGTCTCGCTGGGCAAGACCATCGGGTTGGTGGGCGCGAACGCCGATGAGATCGGAGTGGGCAAGAACGCACTGTTCGATTCCGGAATTTCGCCGTTCACGCCGGATCAATTGGCGAATCTCAACACCCAGGCCGATGTCACCTATGCGGACTTCACGCAAAAGGTGGCCGCGGGGCGCAAACTGCCGCTGGACAAGGTGCAGGAGATCGCCAAGGGCCGCGTCTGGACGGGCGCGGATGCAAAGTCACGTGGCCTTGTCGATCAGCTTGGTGGGTTCTGGACGGCAGTCGCCGCCGCGAAGCAGGCGGCCGGCATAGCAGCCGACGACCGCGTCCAGTTCGTGCGCTTCCCGAAGACCAAGAGCTTCACCCAGGCGCTGGACGACGCGTTCGGCGGCACGACCGCCAGCATGCGGGCGATCCAGGGGCTCGCCACGCTGGCGCAGACGCCCGGCGTTCGCTCGGTGGTCGAGGCGGTGAGCGAAGCGCCGCATGGCGACGTTGAAATGCGTGCTACAAATCTGCCGGCGCAATAGCACAAGCTTGCGGTCGCTTTGAATGATTCGCCGGTTCTGGCGAGAGCGGCCGGAGCGCAGGCAGACGGGATGCAAAACGATCAGAATCCGCGCGTAAGCCGCCTCGTGCAGGCGGCGCATGACGCCATGCGGGCAGGCCGCACGGAGGACGCCATGGCGGTTTGGGAGCAGGTGCGCACGCTTGCGCCCTCGCATCCGCAGGCGCTGTTCCATCTCGGGCGCTACGCATTGGTGCGAAAGAATCCAGCCCGCGCGCGCGATCTCTTTGAGCAGGCCGCGGCCGCCGATACGGATTCACCGGTTCTCCCGCTCAATCTGTCCTACGCCTTCCGTGATCTGGGCGACGACCAACGCGAGACGGACGCGATCGTCCGTGCACTGACGATCGATCCCTATTTCGTGCCGGCTCTCCTCGCCAAAGGCGAGCTGCTCGAGCGCAGCGGGCAGAAAAAGGCGGCGGCGCGGGCCTTCAAGGACGCCTTGACGGTCGCCCCGAAGCTTGAAGATCTGCCGCCCGATTTGAGGCGGTCCGCCGAACACGCCAGGGATATGGTCGAGGAGAATTCCAACGCGCTCGACTTCCATCTCGAAAAGAAACTGGGCGACATCCGCGCCCGCTTTTCGGGCGAGAGGCTCGACAGATTCGACGAATGTAAAGACATCGCGCTCGGCCGCAAGAAGGCTTACACGCAACAGCCGAGCATGCTGCTCGTGCCCAGGCTGCCGGCGATCGGTTTCTACGACGACGCTCAATTCCCCTGGCTGAGCGGGCTCGAAGCGGCCGCCGGCGCGATCCGCGCGGAAGCGATCGCGGCGATGCAGACGGAGAAGGAGGACTTCAAACCTTACATCTCCCATCCGGACGGTGCGCCGATCGCCCAATGGAAAGAGCTCAATCATTCTCCGCGCTGGTCGACCTATTTCCTCTGGAAAAACGGCGTAAGGTACGACGAAGCCTGCGCGAAATGTCCGCGAACCGCGGCGGCGTCGGAGGCGCTACCCGTCATCGACGCGGAGAATTTCGGCCCGACGATCATGTTTTCGGTCCTCGCGCCTCGCACGCATATCCCGCCGCATTCGAGCGTCACGAATGCGCGGCTGGTCGTGCACCTGCCGATCGTCATTCCGGCCGGCTGCCGCTTCCGGGTCGGCGCCGAAACGCGGGACTGGAAGGAAGGAAAGGCCTGGGTGTTCGACGACACGCTCGAACACGAAGCCTGGAACGACAGCGACGACCATCGCGTCATCCTCATGGTCGACATCTGGAACCCGCTGCTGACGATGGCCGAACGCGAGCTCGTGAGCGCGCTCCTCAACGGCATCAACGAATATTACAATAGCTGATGCGCCGTAAACGGCTTCCACAGCCTTACTCAACGGAATAAGAATCTCCTTGTGCAGAATCGCCGGGAATCGCCGGCCCTTTTATCTGGAGGCTCATCCTTCTTGCCGGCGCATTCCGATACGATAACCATCGCGAAAGCAGGTCATGACGCGCTGCGACGGGGCGACGCAGTTGCGGCGCGCGAGCAGTTCGTTCGCGCGACGAGCGCGGGAAATGCGGACGCCGCGACGTGGTTGGGGCTGGCTACCGCGTGTCGTGATTTGAAGGATTTTGCCGCCTCGTTTGCCGCCGTCGACCGGGCGCTCGCCCTCGAGCCGCGCAATATCCAGGCGCTTATCGTGCGGGGCGATCTGTTCGCCGAAGCGGGCGACACAAGGGCCGCAACCGCCCATTACGCCGCGGCGCTGCGTCAGGCTCCTGCGCAAGGCCAAATCCCTCCGGCGGAACTGGCCGCCCTGCAACGCGCGGAGCAGATGCGCGAGCGGTACGCGAACGAATACGAGTCTTATCTGCGGGCGCGCCTTACCGAAAAGGGATTCGATCCGGAACGATCAAGCGGGCGTTTTACACAATCGTTCGAAATGAGCATGGGGCGAAAAAAACTTTATCTCCAGCAACCGGGCCAATACTACTTTCCCGAGCTGCCGCAGATTCAATTCTACGAGCGTAGGCTCTTCCCCTGGATGGACGACATCGAGGGCGCAAGCGATGCGATCGCAGCCGAACTGAAGAACGTCATGGAGGACGAGCAGGCCTTTCGACCCTATGTCGAAAAGGCTCTACGTCGTCCGCGCCCGGACGACGACAGTATGACGGACAACAGAGATTGGACGGCGTTTTACCTCTGGAAGGACGGAGAGATCGTCGCAGAGAATGCCGCGCGTTGCCCGCAAACGCTACGCGCCCTTGAAGCCGTGCCGCAATGCCGAATTGCAGGCCGCGCACCGTCCATTCTTTTTTCGCGGCTGCGCCCTCACGCGCGAATTCCTCCGCATAACGGCATGATCAACACGCGTCTGATCTGCCATCTGCCGTTGATTATTCCCGGAGGCTGCGGTTTTCGCGTTGGCAATGATGTGCGCGAATGGCGGCCGGGACATATCTGGGCGTTCGACGACACAATCGAACATGAAGCCTGGAACAACAGCGACGAGACGCGCGTGATATTGATTTTCGAGATCTGGCGGCCCGAATTGAGCGAAGAGGAGCGCGTGCTCGTCACGACCATGCTCGAGGCGGTCGACTCCTATGCCGGCCGGCAGGTTCCCTGGTCGGACGGCTAACGGAAGCCCATGCGCCGCGAACTCAGTCCGCCTTGTATCCGAACCAATCGATCCAGGGCTGCAGAATGGGCGTCACCGGGGCGAGCTCGGAGCGATAGTTGCGCCATGCGCCCAGAACGTCGCCGTATAATTCGCGGCGCACCTGCGCGGCGCTGGCGCTTCGCGGATCAACGGCGCCGCCGGATGCGCCGAAATCCAGGAGCGAATCCTGCCAGTCCAGGCCGATGAAGCCGCATACGGCGCGCATGGCGCCCTCGAAATTTTCGATGACGTCCTCGTAGCGAACGTCCAACAGATCGAGCGGCAGGCGTTCGCGATATTTCTCCGCCAGCGCCATCACGGATGCGTAGAATTGGGCGCACTCGTCAAGACGAAGGAACTCGAAGCTATGAGGCGTGATATCGAAGCGCCGCCTGAAACAGCTGAACACGACGTCCCGGGGGTCTCGAAGCGCAAAGATAACCTTGGCATTTGGAAATAGGCGCGCGATCAGCGGAAGCCGGAGCGAGTTGAATGGCATCTTGTCGACGAACACTTTGCCCGCAACCCGAAACCCCGCGGAATAGACGGCATTCCAATAGGCGTCTTGCCAGCGTGCGATTTCATCGCCGCCGAGCGCTGCGAGCCGCGGCAGGCCGGGACCCTCGCCGAGGAATGCATTCGCCTGTGCGGTCATCAATTCGCGCTCGTCGATAGCGACGACATTGCGGTGCCGCGCGAGCGAAGCGGTCAGAAGCGTCGTGCCGCTGCGCATGAAGCCGAGCAAAAATACGTGTCCCGCGGGAGCATGACGCGATCGGCGCGCCGCCGGCGAGGCATTCCAATAGCCGGTGCTCTCGAAACTTGCGAGCAGGCGCTGCACTTCGTCGACCATCCGCCCTTGCTGAGTCACTGCAATACTCTGTCGGCGCCGTTGCTCGTTTAATTCGGTGTAAAGGGCAAATGCAGCCGCAAATCGGCCGGAGCCGTCGAGGGCATCCGCGGTGAAATTCAGTGCGGAGCTCACAAGATCATTGGCCGCGTTTTCCGGTTCGTCGAGGACTGCACGAATCCGCGACTGCGCCGCGTCGAAATGCTGCTCGTCCATATCGGCCAATGCGAACGCGATGGCTGCAAGGCCCTCGCGGGGATTGAGCGCGAGCGCACGTACCGCAAGATCTCGGGCGCTTGCGAAATCGCCCGCTTGCGCCGCAGTGAAGGCGATCGCGCCCAGCACCTCCGCGTTTTCGGGATCGAGCGCCTGCGCGCGGCGCAACGACTCCATCGCGGCGTCGAAGCGCCCCAACAGCCGAAGAATGTTGCCTTCCACATAATCCACCCTCGGCAAGCCGGGGAATCTCGCGCGCGCGGCGGCAAAAAGCGCGAGTGCATCCTCGAAACGGCCCTGACGGCGCAACGAGTCGCCGAGATTGTATTCGAGCTCCGCCGTCATGCGCGGAGTCATGCCGCCCAGCGAAAGCAGCCGGCGCAGAATCTGCTCGGCCTCCTTCGCCCGGCCCAGCGCGTTCAATTCCGCCGCCAGCATCTGTCCGGCGGGACGATGGTTCGGTTGAATGTGCAGCGCCTGCCGACATTGCTTTTCCGCGCCGTCGTGGTCGCCCAAATCGGAAAGAGCGAGCGCAAGACCCAACCGCGGCTCGATATAATTCGATTTCAGACGAATGGCCTCGCGATACCCCGCTGCGGCTTCTTCGGCGCGACGCGTTACTCGCAGGAGATTGGCGAGATTATGGTGGGTTTGCGGTTGAGCCGGGTCGCAGGCGATGGAGCGGCGATAACAGCTTTCCGCCTCTACGAGACGACCCTGCATCTTGCGGACGGCGCCCATGAGCTGAAGCGCAACCGGGTCATCCGGCGCAGTCGCCAATATTCGCGCCAGCAGGTTTTCCGCCTGCCCGGGATCGTTCCGGTCCAGAGCAGCCACGGCCTGGGCGTGTAGGGGCAGGGCAGTGTTCACGGAATGCTTCTCGCGATCAACCGAATGCGCGCCGCGGTAGCGGGGCGATACCGCCATCAGGCAAATATCCCAAACGCTCCATCATCGGACTGTGGTCCCGAATCAAACGGTCGCGCAATGCTTCGTCCAGTTTTCCTTCCCAACTCCGTGGTGTTCCAGCCCGGAAAAAGGACGATGAGCTTCGCGGCCTTTCACGAAATCCGCTTGATTCCTCTTCCTCACGAAGCCTGTCAAAGTGAGCACGACCGACGACGCGTTCCAGTTCGGCATCCGTGGTGGTGAACCCGGCAGCGTGCGCCAGTCGGCGGAATTCGGAAACCGGATCGGTATACATGTCTTCGTAGCGCGCGAGCGTCAGGCGATAGCCTGGCGCATCGAGCCAAGACGCGATGTTGCTGGTCCAGGAACCGACGTGTTGCGGCAAGGCCAGCGGCAGCTGGTCGTGATGGTGCGAGATGACTTCCCCGTCCTGCATCAGCTTGACTGTATCAGGCAGGCCGAGGCCCATATGATTTGCGAAGGACACAGCGACATCGAAAGGGTGACGCACGAGATAAATGACGGCATGAATAGCGTCCGGGGGATAAAACCAGTCGCCCGAGATCGTTCGGCGCGCATAATCATGCACTTTCATGATGTGCGTATAGGCGTCCTCCGCAACCAGTGTTCGGCAGATATTCGGGAACATGTCTTCGAATTCTTCGATGAACAAATCGCCTGAGTTGATCGGAGCGATCGAATTGAAAAGCACACGGCGCGGAAGACCGTAAAAGCCCGTCGGCATTTCGTTGATTGAGAATTCCATATCCGGACCGCGGCGCAATTGTTCCAGGACAACGCGCGTCCATGTATTGCCGGATTTGGGATAGCTTGCAACGAGGACGAGCCGGCCGCTCATGACAGCACCCGGATAATTTGGTCGGCGAGGTCGTTGATCGTGTGTTCGCGGGCGCCGCCGAGCACCAGCACCCGGCAGGTAGGTGCGATGTTCTGTACAAGACGTTGGTGGGCCGCCTGTTGGCCAAGACCTGCGATCTGTCGCCAGCGAAACGTACACTCCGTAAGCGCGGCAGCGCGTCGATCGGCAGGAACCTCGATCGAGCGAAGTTCTTTGTCGACTTGCAGCCGGATCACGGCCTGCAACGTCGCCGGCGCGGACGATGCCCTCATTTGGACAAAGAATTTCTGCATGCCTGCACGCACGGGGCGCAAATTGTCGGTGTCGATCCCAAAACCGGCGCACGCGTCGTGCCACAGTTTCAAGGAGGCGTGACTCGGCCAAGCCAGCGCGCGTCCCCTGGTCCATGTAATGCGCGTGATATCGTCTGCAACCAACAGCCAGCCGCGGCGGCACAATTCTGCAGCAACGGTGGATTTTCCGCAGGCCGAATAGCTGGAGATCGCAACAGCCTGCCCGGCCGGCGTCATAACGGTCGCCGCTTCCAGAGGCAGTTCGCCGCGTTGATGGATAAGGGCGCCGCGCGCACTGCCGTATAGAAACAGCTCGACCGCGGCCCGATCAGAACCGGGCGCCGCTTCAACGCCGATTGTCGTGCCGTGTTCGACCAAATAACGCGCGATGCCAGGGACGCCGAATAACAATGTCCCGGGAATCGCCTCAGTCCACGGATCGACGCGGTTCCCATTCAGCAGATGTGCTGGAAGCTGCGCCGCGTCTCTGAAAGTGGCGCCAAGAACGCCCGGCACTGGGCCCACAAATGTCATTTGGCAAATCCGCCTACTATTCAATCGCGTCTGTGATCAGGGGCTGACACTTTGAAAGTACTCCAACGCGCGGGTGAATTCACGATGCACTTTCCAGGCCTTCCCGCAAGACGCGCTTGTCGTTGTGGGCGGAGATTCATTCCGCGGAGTAACCGAATTTCTCGATCCACGGACCCAAGATGGGGAGCACCGGTTCAAGCTGGGCGCGATAGCGCCGCCATTGCCCGACATCCTCGCGATAAAGCGGACGCACGATCCGCGCGGCGCTAGGCGTGCGAATATCGTTCTCAATAGACTTTGTGTAAAGTTCATGCAAGGCCGTGTCGACCGGCAGCCCCAGATGCGTGCACAGCGTATCGATAGCCGTGTGCGGATCGGAGACCCAATCCTCATAGCGATTCAGCAAATAGGGTTGTGCGATCATCGGCTGCACCGATAGGGCGAAGTTCATGACGGCGTCGAAAGCGGCTGCGGCGCCGTCCAGCGTCAGCAGGTCGCCGCGTGCCGCGCCAACATCAAAAGGCCCGCGGAAGCAGCTGAGCACAATATCCCGCGGATCGCGGAGCGCGAGAATGATCCGAGCGCGCGGAAACAACTTTGCAATCAGCGGCAATTTGAGCGTGTGGAGCGGATTTTCGTCAATGAGGACTTTGCCGGATAGGGATGGCGTACTTTCGCCGATCTTGCGCCAGTAATCCTCGCGCATCGCTGCGAGGTCATTTTCGGACAGGCTGGCGAGCTTGGCCATTCCCGCGACATCGGATAGAAACGCCTTCGCGGGATCCAAAAGCAAATCATGCTCGGCCAACGTTACGACGTCCGGGTGATGCGCAATTACCTGCCGTAGTAACGTGGTCCCGGAACGAAAGAAGCCAACCACGAAAACGTGTTGGCTGGGCTGGCCATATCCGGCGTCATCCTGCGGGGATGAAGGTTGCTGCGGGATCAGTTCAATGGCTGCCAGGAGCGCGCGAACCGAATCGGCAATCGAACCGGTCGCAGGGAAATTCGCTGCGCGCATTTGGAGCAATTCTTCGTTTTGGTTGCGGTACGCCGCAAACGCATCCGCGACCCGATCCTGACCGTCGAGCGAGTCGGCGAGCAGGCCGAGGACACCCACCCGTGCATGAGCGGCTAGCTCCGGTCGCTCCAGCAATCGTCGAAGAATTGCTTCGGCTTCTACGAAATGCCCTTGCACTGCGGCAATTAAGGCGCGAGCGGCCATGGCGGTGGCCTGGCGTGGATCGAGTCGAAGCGCCCGCTCTGAGTACTCGAGCGCTTTCTTTGCATCGCCCTTATGGGCCCAAATGGAGGCGAGACTTGCAAGCGCATTCACGTCGTGCGGATTGAGGCGCACGGCCTGCTCATTCATGCGTTGAGCGCCTGCAATGTCGCCCTTCATTTGCAATGCGAGCGCCTTACGATGATAGGTCAGCGTGTAGGTTGGGTTGAGCGCGATGGCTTCGTCGAACGACGAAAGGGCCTCTTGCACACGATCCATCCGAACCAGGCAAAGTCCGATGGCGTTCAAGAGCGCTACGTTCCCGGAATCGAGCGATGCGGCTCGCTCGAAGTCCGCCAGTGCTTCGCGATCACGCTTCTGCCGCTCGAGCCACATGGCTCGAGCGCTGAAAAGCGCGGGGTGAATTACGCCTTGGGAGATGGCCGTATCTGCAACCTCATAGGCGCGCCGAAAATCCGACGCCGCCACGGCGCTCGAAACCGCGCGCGCGGCGCTGGCCGTCTCAGCTGATCCGATTTCGGTTCGCGAAGCCATGCAACGTGTTCCTGTTCAGGACGTCCTTGGATTAGCGCTCACCAAAGCATCTCTTCCGGACATCCGCAACGGAGCGGACATTCTGCCCGTTGCGCAGTTCAAGGTGACTTCGCGGCGGATCCGGTAGGTCCGGGTATCTCGTTCAACTTGCCACGCGACCGACTCGGCCAAAAAAAAGCGGCGGCCCGAGGGCCGCCGCCGAGATAGAAATTTGGTATCCTCAGTACTTGATCGTTGCGCCGATGAAGATGTATCGGCCCAGCGAGTCATAGCTACCAGGGAACGTATTGGCGTTACCAGCCGGCAGCGGCTGGATAGAAGTAAGCGGCGGATCTTTGTCGAAGACGTTGTTTACGCCGGCCCGCAGGTCCACGCCTTGTCTCACGTTCCAGTCAGCAGCGAGGTCGAACCAGTTATAAGCTGGAAGACGTGCGTTGATTGCGTCGTAGGCGCCACTGAGAGCTGGCTGCTTCGAGTCCGAATCCAACCCGACCTCTCCGAAGTACCGCCATGCCACCGAAAGATCAAAGTCCCACGGCGATGCCCAAGTAACACGCAACTTGTGGCGCCAGCGCGGATTTGGTGCGTTTGACGTTCCTCCGCTGCAAGTTAGACCATACAGACCGGCGCAGTCGTACGATGCTCCGCCCGTTACAGATTGAGTGGTAAGCGTATTTAGTAACGTGCCGATAAAGTTGAACGACAGCGATCCAGAGTTCGGCATGCTCCAATTGGCGAGATCCGCCACATAATTGGCTTCGAAATCCAACCCCTTGGTTCCCAAATGACCTGTGTTGATGTTGGTTGCAGACACAAAGTCGATCAAGTGGGTGGTCGGATCACGCACGACAAACCCGCAGAAAGCAGCCTGCGAAGCGGCGGTCGCGTTAGCGCCATAGCATTGGTTAAGTGTGTAGGTCGGCGGGATGACGCCGATCGGATCTGACACCTGGATATCGAAGTAATCCACCGTCGCAGTGAAGCCGTCGAAGAATGTCGGCGTGAACACGACGCCGAGGCTGTGCGTTTCGGAAACTTCCGGCTTCAGGGCCTGGTTGCCGCCAGTGAAGTCGTTACATTGACTGGCAGGACACGTCAGCAAGCCGGTATTGACAGAACCGGCGGGTACATTGGCGGACCCAGGAGCACTCTCGCAGTGTGCTATGACCGTCGCAGTTGGCGCACCGCCCTTACTGCAAGGGTCTTGACCGTTGAACAAACCCAAACCTGACGGCGTGAACAACTCAATGATGTTCGGGGCCCGAACCGCGCGATTGAAGCTCGCACGTATGCGGAAATCGTCGATCGGTTGCCATTCCGCACCATATTTATAGGTGCTGGTCTGACCGGCCGTATTGTACGACGAATACCGGTAACCGCCATTCAGACTCAGATCCTCGAAGAATGGGACATTTTGAACGAGAGGAACTTTGACTTCAGTGAATCCTTCGACGACGTTGTACGTACCGTGTTCGGGAAGGGTCGGTCCACCGGCGCCCTCCAGATCACCTGACAAATTCTCTTCATCAGGCGAAATGTCCAAAGCTTCGGCGCGGTATTCCGAGCCGAAGGATACGGCAACCGGCGATTTCGCCCATGGAGACTGAATGCCCCATGCGCCCAAATCTCCGGTTATGGAGCCGCTCAAAATTTGTTCCTGCGTGTATCCCTCGATGAGGCTTGGGACCCCGACATAGCCTTCCATAGCGGGTGTGATTGCGCCGAATCCGTCGAAGATATCGAGCCCGACGCATCCGGGGGCGCCTGATACGCAGGCCCCCGTGATCGGGTCAACATTCAGCGCGTTGCTGACATTGGTCTTAGACATTTGACCGCCTTCGCTCTCGCTGAAGACGGTGCGGCCGTATTGTGCGTAAACGTCGTATGTCCAGCCATTACCGAGATCACCGTTCGCGCCGACTTTCAAACGATACGCTTGGTGGTCGAAAGTATAGGTCCGGTTGCCGCCCTCAATATTACGACGACCGAGGAGCAACGTGGCCTGGCCGGCGACGATGTTACCTGCGCCATTCCAATAGGGATGACCAATCGCAGCTTCGGTCGGGCCGGCTGCAATGAGCGCGTCGCCGGGATTTTGACCGCAGACGATGGCGTTCTCCTGGGCCGTCATATACGGGTTCGTACAGTTCGTCTGATAGTACGGGCTGCCATTAGCGCCGGAACCGGTGAACAAACCGCCAGTCGTGAACAAAGCCGTCGGTGCGAGCTGAGATGTTGACCGGTCGTCCGTGAACATGACGTCCGAATACACGTTGAGTTCTTTGTTGGCTTGGTAATGAGCGAAAAACCCGCCATTGTAACGGTCGTCGTTTCTCTGGAGGTAGTTCAGACCGCCGTAGTTGAAATAGTCACTCGAAGCGCCAGTGAACGGAACGAATGTGCCGGTACCCTTATGGCCGGCGCCCTTTCCGAAATATGTCGGGGAACCAACACCGCCCTTAACTGCATTGTCGATGGAGATAAACAAGCTGTAGTTTGCCGAACCACCGCATCTAAGACTTGTCGTCGTGCCGTCCAAGGTGCACGCGGAATAATCTCTAGCGGCTTCGAGAACTGGTTCGGAGTGCTGATAGCCCACATAGGCGGTTACGTTGCCTTTCCCATTGTCGGTGTTGGCGCCGAGCACCAGCGTGGCGTCTTGAGATTCGCCGTCCAAGATGCCCCCGCTCGGCGCAGATTGTGGGGCGCCGGTGAGCGGATCGGTGAAGCCGGCGTTCTTGAAGAGGCCCTGCGCGTAACCGTTGTTGTTGTCGTGCTGATCGCCCGACCATTGACCGTCGACTTCGATGCCCTCGAAATCCTTGCGCATGATAAAGTTGACGACACCGGAGATTGCGTCGGAGCCGTACACTGCCGATGCGCCGCCAGTCAGAACTTCGACATGATCGACCAAAGCCGCAGGAATCGTGTTCACGTCTGCTGCAGGCAAAGTCGGATCGCCCGGCATCAGGCGGGTTCCATCCACGAGAACCAATGTGCGCTCGATGCCCAAGCCGCGCAAATTGAGCGTGGCAGTGCCGCTGGAGCCATTGTTGGAAGTGGAATTCTGACTTGTGAACACGCCAGGAAGGCTGTCCAGCAAGTTCGATACGTTCGTCGTGCCTTCCAGTTTCATTTCCTGCTGACCGACGGAGGTCACCGGGCTGGATGAATACAGGCCCTGTTGCGGAATGCGCGAACCCGTGACCACCACGGTTTCAAGGCTCGCTTCTTGCGCTGAAGCAGGAGCCGACATGCCGATGGCAGCGGCTGAAGCTGCTCCGAGGAGCAGTACGGAACGCAGGCTGTGTCTGTTGAGATTGGTCTTGTACACGTGGAACCCCCTTGGTTCTGTCGTAACGACGATGCCGACAACGGACTTACGCATGCCGAAGGTGCCTGCTGCCCCGCGTGCCGTCGCCCCGGCATTCACGGAATGGCCCGTTTGGATGGAGGCTAAAAGATTGTGTGGTACCGGGTCAAAACGGAATTGACGGAATCCAGTCGTTCCCTAGGCGTCTGTGGCTTTTGTGCATCTATTCTGTGACGCTTGCTCATGATTTGCTGGGCGGTGTGGTTGAAGCGACACAAGATCGTCGGCTTCACAGACTTGTGAGTTTCGAATCATTCGACTGTTAAGCCGCTTTCCTTCGAAATCGAGTCGACGCGGCCCTTTTCTGCCAGTCGAACACGTCCAAGGGCGTCTGGAGGATGAGTAATCCATGCCGACCGCGCTTCTCATGCATCCCGCTTGCCTCGACCATGAGACGCCGCCCGGCCATCCGGAGTGCTCGGATCGGCTGCGGGCGGTCCTGCACGCGCTGGAAACCCCAGAATTCAGCGATTTGAGGCGGCTCGAAGCGCCGCTGGCCGGCGAAGAAGCGCTGCTTCGGATTCACAGCAGAGGCCAAATCGACCAGGTCCTGCGTGTGCATGCGGCTGAAGCCCAGCGGAACGGGCATTCCGCTATCGATGGCGACACGTCAATGTCTCCCGGCTCGGCCCAGGCCGCTTTACGGGCGGCAGGGGCGGTGATCTCCGCCGTGAACGAGGTGGCTGCCGGGCGCGCGGGCAACGCCTTCTGCGCCGTGCGGCCGCCCGGCCATCACGCCGAGCGCGATCGGGCCATGGGGTTCTGTCTGTTCAACAACATCGCGGTCGGCGCCCTGCACGCGCGCGACGCGGCCGGGTTCGCACGAATCGCCGTCGTCGATTTCGACGTGCATCACGGCAACGGCACGCAGGATATTTTTTTCGCGGATCCCAGTCTCTTCTATGCCTCGACGCATCAATTCCCGCTTTATCCGGGAACCGGACGCCCGTCGGAAAAAGGCGTCGCGGGCAACATTTTCAATGCGCCGCTGCCTCCCGGCGCAGACGGTCGCGCATTTCGCGCGGCGTTCGAAAATCTTCTGCTGCCCGCGCTCGATCGCTTTGCGCCCGATTTCATTTTCATCTCCGCGGGCTTTGACGCGCATCGCGCCGATCCATTGGCGCAACTCAATCTCGACGAAGCGGATTTCGCCTGGGCCACGGACCAGGTTTGTCAGATCGCGGCGCGGCACTGCAACGACCGAGTTGTTTCGGCATTGGAGGGCGGTTACGATCTCGAAGCGCTGGCGTCGAGCGCTGCGGCGCATGTGCGTGCGCTTGAGAAATACGCCGCGTGATTGCGAAGCGTCCACGCGATCGCGTTGTCTCTCGCGGGAATCGGGGTTAAGACCGCTGCCCGCGCGAAAGCAGTCGATGCGTGCGCGCTCATGGAGACTCGCGGCATGACCGGCAAAGCCAAGACCGACGCAGTTCCCGTCGATCAGCTCAGTTTCGAAGCGGCGCTGAAAGAACTCGAGCAGATCGTCGGGCGGCTGGAGCAGGGCGAAGTCGATCTTGAAGACTTCGATCCAGCTTTACGAGCGGGGACAGGCGCTCAAGGCGCACTGCGAGAAAAAATTGAAGGCGGCGGAAGGCCGGCTCGAGAAGATCGTGCTGGGCGCCAAGGGACCGGAAGGCGTCGAACCCGCGGACATCGGCTGACAGTCGAACGGAGCCGCGAAAAAGCCTCAAAATTCCTGCGTATTGCCGGCGAATTGATTGCGCTTGAGACGATTCGCCGTGGCCTGCGGCTTGCGCCGATGTCGCCTTGATTTGTCGCGTGAAAGGGTCGACCTTTTGGCCGTCAGCACGCGAATTTGACGTGGCGCGCCAGGGTTAAAGCTTCCGGTCAAAGCCGCGGGCCGAAGCCGTAGTGGGAGTGTGAGTATGGGATTGCCGACCAAAACGTCGCTTTTGGACAAGGTGGGAGAACCGGCGGCGTTGCGGGGTATGGCCCGCTCCGATTTGCGCCAATTGGCTGACGAGTTGCGCCAGGAAACCATTGATGTCGTCTCGGTGACCGGCGGGCATCTGGGCGCGGGCCTGGGCGTCGTCGAACTGACGGTCGCGCTGCACTACGTGTTCGACACGCCCGCCGACAAACTGGTCTGGGATGTCGGCCATCAGGCCTATCCGCACAAGATTCTGACCGGCCGGCGCGACCGCATGCGCACCTTGCGCCAGGGCGCCGGGCTTTCGGGTTTCACCAAGCGGGCCGAAAGCAAATTCGATCCGTTCGGCGCCGCGCATTCGTCGACTTCGATTTCCGCAGGCCTCGGTTTCGCCGTCGCGCGCGACCTGAAGGGCCAGACGCACAACGTGATCTCGGTGATCGGCGACGGCGCCATGAGCGCCGGCATGGCCTATGAAGCGATGAACAATGCGGGTTCGATGAATGCGCGCATGATCGTCGTGCTCAACGACAACGACATGTCGATCGCGCCGCCCGTCGGCGCCATGAGCGCCTATCTCGCGCGATTGATTTCGAGCAAGTCCTATCGCGGCTTGCGGCGCATCGGCAAGCAGCTTGCGAAACTCCTGCCGCACTCGCTGGAAGTCACCGCGGAACGGGCCGAGGAATATGCGCGCGGCATCGCGATGGGCGGCACGTTGTTCGAAGAACTCGGGTTTTACTATGTGGGCCCCATCGATGGTCACAATCTCGATCACCTGATTCCTGTGCTCGAGAACGTGCGCGACGCGCAGAACGGTCCCATCCTCGTCCATGTGGTGACGCAGAAAGGCAAAGGCTATCCGCCTGCCGAAGCGTCGGCCGACAAATATCACGGCGTGGTCAAGTTCAATGTTGCGACGGGCGAACAGAGCAAGACGCCCGCCAAAGCGCCCGGCTACACGAAAGTGTTCGCCGAAGCGTTGATCGCGGAAGCCGAGAAGGACGACCGCATCGTCGCGATCACGGCGGCCATGCCGTCCGGCACCGGGCTCGATCTGTTCGCGAAGAAATTTCCCGATCGCTGCTTCGATGTCGGTATTGCCGAGCAGCATGGCGTAACGTTTGCGGCGGGGCTTGCGGCCGAAGGCCTGAAGCCGTTCGCGGCGATCTATTCGACATTCCTGCAGCGCGCTTACGACCAGGTCGTGCACGACGTAGCGATCCAGTCGCTGCCGGTGCGCTTCGCCATCGATCGTGCCGGCCTTGTCGGCGCGGACGGCCCCACGCATGCCGGTTCGTTCGACGTCACTTATCTCGCGACCTTGCCCGGCTTCGTCGTCATGGCGGCGGCCGACGAAGTGGAACTGACGAACATGGTGGCGACCGCGGCGCAGATCGACGATCGGCCGTCTGCGTTCCGCTATCCGCGTGGCGAAGGTCTCGGCCTCCAGCGCACCTTGCCGGGCACGCCGCTCGAAATCGGCAAGGGCCGAATCGTGCGCGAAGGAACCTCGATCGCCATCCTCAGTCTG
This sequence comes from uncultured Alphaproteobacteria bacterium, assembly GCA_963715545.1. Lineage (GTDB taxonomy): Bacteria > Pseudomonadota > Alphaproteobacteria > Micropepsales > Micropepsaceae > Rhizomicrobium. The sequence goes on from OY970252.1 coordinate 563,295, forward strand.
GGCACGAGATTGCAGGAGGCGTTGCTGGCCGCCGAGAAATTGTCCGCCTACGGATTATCGGCGACGGTGGCCGACGCGCGGTTCGTCAAACCGCTCGACACGGATCTGATCAAGCGGCTGGCGCGCGCGCACGAAGTGCTGATCACCATTGAAGAAGGCGCCGTCGGCGGCTTCGGCGCGCATGTCGCGCATTATCTCGCCTGGGAGGGCCTGCTCGATCAGGGCCTAAAGCTGCGGCCGATGATTTTGCCGGACCGCTTCATCGATCAGGATTCGCCGGAGCGGATGTACGAAGCGGCGGGCCTCGACGCCAAGGCGATCGTTAAGGCCGCGCTCGATGCGCTGGGACGCGAAGCGGCGGCCGCAGGCGAGCGCGCATGACGAAGCCCGGCGCGCGCCTCCGCGCCGACGTCTATCTCGTGAGCCGCGGATATGCCGCATCGCGCGCCGAAGCGCAGGCCGCCATCGCAGCAGGGCGCGTGTTGGCCGATGGTCAAATCGTGCTGAAGCCGTCGCAACCGATTACCGAAACGGCGGAAATCGCATATGAGCGGGCGCACGATTACGTCTCGCGCAGCGCGCTCAAATTGATTGCGGCGCTGGACCATTTCGCGCTGTCTCCACAGGGGCTTATCTGCCTGGATATCGGCGCGTCGACCGGCGGCTTCACCCAGGTGCTGCTCGAACGCGGCGCCGCGAAAGTCTTCGCCGTCGATGTGGGACATGGTCAGATGCACGCTTCTGTCGCGAATGATGCGCGCGTCGATCGCCATCGAAGGCGTGAATGCGCGCGAATTGTCCGCCGCGCAGATTCCCGAGCGACCCCAGGCGGTCGTCGCGGATGTGAGCTTCATCAGTCTCAAGCTCGCATTGCCGCCCGCGCTCGAGATGGCCGCGCCCGACGCCTGGCTGGTGGCGCTCGTCAAACCGCAATTCGAAGTGGGGTGGGGCAATGTCGGTAAAGGCGGCGTCGTGCGCGATGACGATGCACGGCAAGCCGCGCTTGACGACATCGTCGCATGGCTATCGTCCGTACAAGGATGGTCTGTGATCGGCCATATGGAAAGCCCGATTCCGGGCGGCGACGGAAATCGCGAATTTCTCGTTGCGGCCCAAAAATCGTGAGCATCTGCCGGCATTTCGGAACTTGCGGCGGCTGCGCCTATCAGGACATGCCGGACGCGGAGTATCGCGCGCTTAAGCGGAACCTTGTCGTCGAGGCGCTGGCGCGTCACGGATTTCACGATGTCGCGATCGAAGAGCCGCTGGAAGCAACGCCCGCCACGCGCCGCCGCGCCGTGTTCAAGGTCGCGAAGAGGAACGGCGCGATCTTGATAGGATTTCACGCGGCGAGATCGCATACGATCGTGGACATGCAGGAATGCCGCGTGATGACGCCGGCGTTGACAGCGCTCGTGCCGCGTTTGCGCGAGGCGATGTCGCCTCTCCTGCGCGAAAACGAAGACGCCGAACTGCATGTGACGGACGCCGAAGAAGGCTTCGACGTCGCGCTCAAATGGTCGCGCGCCCGCAAAATGCAGGGCGAGATCGCGCGCATGGCGGAGAATCTCGGATTGGCGCGCGTGACAGCGGGAAGCGAAATGCTTGCCGCGTTCGCTAAGCCCTCCATCACATTCGGCGAGGCGCGCGTGGCGCTCCCGCCGGGAAGTTTCCTGCAGCCCACGCGCGAGGGCGAAGCGGCGTTGCAGGCGCGCGTGTTGTCCGCGCTCAAGGGCGCCAAACACGTCGCCGATCTGTTCGCCGGCTGCGGCACCTTCTCATTGCCGCTGGCCGCGCAGTCACAGGTCCATGCCGTGGATTCGGATGGCCCTGCGCTCGCGGCCCTCGCCGCGGCGGCGCGCGCGGTTCAGGGGTTGAAGCCCGTCACGACCGAAAAACGCGATCTCTTCAAGCGGCCCCTGTTTCAGGTGGAGCTTGCCCGCTACGACGCCGTGGTTCTCGATCCGCCTCGTGCAGGCGCGGCGGCCCAGGCGGGCCAACTGGCCGCCTCCAAGATCGCGCGCGTCGCCTATGTGTCCTGCAATGCCGGAAGCTTTGCGCGCGACGCCCGCGTGTTGATCGACGCGGGGTACCACATGGGAAAGGTGCTGCCAGTGGACCAATTCCTCTGGTCGTCGCATATTGAGCTGGTCTCAAGTTTCACGAAGGCCTGACATGGCGAGAACGGGCGAAAGGTTGACCTACGCCGCCGCGCAGACCGCGCGGGTGGCGTTTTACGGCGCGCATTATCTCGCGGCCCGCGTCATCGCCCGCGACGCCTTCAAGGCGATCGAAAAGCTGGACCATCCGATCCCGTCGCTGGGCGCGATGCTAAAATCGATGCGCGCGCTGTTTGCGCAGGACTGGGCGAATGTCGAGGCGGGACTCTATCCGGCGCCATTCGACTGGAAGCGCGACATGCGCCGCGCGATGGCGAGCGTGCAGTTCCTGACCGATATTCCCAAGGTTGCAGAGCGCGAGAAGCGCCGCGGCCACAGCGATGTGGGCAGAAAGGGCGAAGGCCTGCCGCGCTATTACCGCCAGAACTTCCATTTCCAGACGGACGGCTATCTGAGCGAGCGCTCGGCGCAGCTCTATGACTTTCAGGTGGAGGCTCTCTTCGGCGGCACGGCCGACGCGATGCGCAGGCGGGCCTATGTGCCGATCGCGCGCGCGCTTCAGGGCCACGATGTGAAGCGCACGACTCTGCTCGATATCGGCGCGGGCACGGGCCAGTTCCTCGGCTTCGTCAAATCCGTCCAGCCTGGAACTCAAGACGATCGCGCTCGATCTTTCCGAACCCTATCTGGCCAAGGCGCACCGCGCGTTGAAGATGGGCGTCCCCACGCGCTTCGTCGAGGCGCCGGCGGAAGCGATGCCGCTCAAGGACAAAAGCGTCGACATCGCCGTCAGCATTTTCCTGTTCCACGAATTGCCGCCGAAAATTCGCGCCGCTGTGGCGAAGGAGATTGCGCGGGTGCTGAAGCCGGGCGGGATTTTCGTGCTGGCCGACACGATTCAATATGGCGACGTGGCGGAATTCGAAGGCCTGCTCGATGTGTTTCCGGAGTTGCTGCACGAACCTTATTATTCGGGTTTCGCGAAGAGCGATCTCGATGCGTTGTTCGGCAAGGTTGGATTGGAGCGGGTGGAGCGGGACATCGCCTATCTCACGAAGGTGACCGTGTTCAAAAAGGGGGCGGCGCGCGCGACAGGAAAGCGCGGCGCGAAGGGATAGAAGGGATAAATGACGCGAAATTATTTTCCTCCCCCGTTTACGGGGGAGGTGTCGAGCGTAGCGAGACGGAGGGGGAGCCCCCATCGGCCGACTACGTCGGCTACTTCCGCCGTAAACGGGGGAAGAAAAATGGAACGCATTGCGAGACGGATGCTAGCCATCGTTTTCGCCGCGCTCTTTTTCGTCCTTCCTGCGCGCGCTGCGGGGCCGTTCGGCGATTGGGCCGCGGTGGTGGTGGCGGGCGATTGGCATGCGCATGACGGAAGCCCCAGCGAAATCTTCGACAATGCGCGCCGCGATGTGACGGCCGATCTGCTGTCGCTCGGATTTCAAGCCGACAATGTCGTCCAGTTTTCCGTGCGGCCCGAAAACTATCCCAGCCAATCGCCGCTGAAATCGGATGGGACGACGATTGCGAACACGCTGTGGGATTTGTCCAACCGCACCAATGCGGGCTGTCTCGTCTATTTCAGTTCGCACGGTTCTCCCGACGGCGTCGTTCTGGGCGACGACATTTACGCGCCCAAGACCCTGGCGCAGGCGATCAACAATTCCTGTTCCGACCGCCCGACCGTCGTGATCATGTCGGCGTGCTTCTCGGGCGTGTTCGTGCCTGCGCTGCAGGCGCCCAATCGCATGATCCTCACGGCGGCGCGCCCGGATCGCACGTCATTTGGTTGCGGACAGACGGACAAATATCCCTATTTCGACCAATGCGTGCTGCAATCCTGGCCCGGCGTGGGCGATTTCCCCTCGCTCGGCCGCGCGGTGCAGGCATGCGTCGCGGCGCGCGAGAAAAAAGAGCGCATGACGCCGCCCTCCGAACCGCAATTGTGGATCGGCGCAACCGCCGCGAGTTCGTTGCCGCGCTGGCGGTAGCAGAAGTCATCAATCGGAAAGGGAAGGATTTCGCGCTGCGAACGTTGTCGTAGCGGGACGATCTTCACGCCGCAGAAAACTTTCTGCCGGCAGAAGCGGTTCCGTGCGAAGCCCGACAATGGAGCGAGATATGCTTAACCCGACACGCCTGCTGATGAGCGCCGCCGCATTGAGCGCCTTGACCTTTGCCGCCCCGGCCGGTGCCGCGCCCGCCGGAGTCAAGGTCGGCATTCTCACCTGCCATGTCGACAGCGGATGGGGCTTTGTCCTTGGCTCGTCGAAGGACATGCAATGCGATTATCGTCCCGACCGCGGCGAGCCCGATCACTATGTCGGCACCATGTCCAAATTCGGCGTCGATATCGGCTACACGCGCGGCGCGGAAATCGTGTGGGACGTGATTGCGCCGACATCCGATGTGCGCATGGGCGCCCTGCAAGGCGATTATGCGGGCGCCACCGCGAGCGCCACGGTTCTGGCCGGCGTCGGCGCCCATGTTCTGGTCGGCGGGTTCGACAAATCTTTCGCGCTTCAGCCCGTCAGCGTGGAAGGCAATTCCGGATTGGATGTCGCAGCAGGCCTGGGCGAAATGAGTTTGAGATCCGTTGCGCCGCCGCCTCCCCAGCCGGTCGCCGCATTACCGCCGAAGGCGCTGACATTTGCCGTGTTCTTCGATTTCAACAAATCGGGTCTGACCCCGGAGGCGCGCTCGGCGGTCGCCAATGCTGTGAACGCTGCGGAGGAAAACGGATTGATGAGAGTCCGGGTCGTCGGAAATGCCGATACGGTCGGATCGGACTCCTATAACGAGAAGCTCTCTTATCGGCGCGCCGAAGTCGTAAGGGCGGAAATGCTGCGCGACGGCCTCACAAGCGCTTCAATTTCGATCGACGGGCGAGGCTTTCACGATCCCCGCGTGCCGACCGGCCCCGGAGTCCGCGAACGTGAAAATCGCGGCGCGACTATCGAATTGAGGAACATGTCGCTCAGCGATGCGAGCTATCGCTGATAGGGAAATCGGCAAACTACAAATTGCCGTTGATATTTTTCCCTCTCTCCCGCCGGGAGAGAGGGCAGGGTGAGTGGGTGCTTGTGCAGTACGCTGTTCTTGAAAGACTTAGCCCTGCACGCGCACCCACTCGCCCTCGGACACGCAAGCAAGCTCGCGCGTCCTCGACCTCTCTCCCAGTGGGAGAGAGGTGAAGCAAAAGTCTAATCCGAACCCCAGATCAGCACCACTTGCGATCCGCTGTCCTGTTTGCTGACTGTGACGGCGAGAGATTTCTTGTCCTTGCCCGCCATGAGCATCATCGTGTCGCCCTGGGACATGTTCATCGTCTGGGGCAGGCCCGCGGAGTCGACGTTCTTCTTGTAGAACGCAATCACATCGGACGGCGGCGCCGTGACTGTGAACGCGACCTGCGCGCCCTTTGTGCCGTTGGGATTGTTGGCGACGACCGAGCTCGTGACTTTGGCCCCGGGATAGAGCGGCGCAAAATCAGGCATGGTCGTCTGCACGCCGCCATTGGCGTTGAAGTCGATCGTGGCGGCGCCGTTGGCGGAATTCACCGTCATGTGCTCGGCGGCGCCGGAATTCGTAACGGTGACATTTCCGTCTTTGGTCGCGTAGGTATGTTCCGAACTTTTCCCGCATCCCGCGACGGCGACGCAAACGCTCAAGCTTAAGGCGACAAAGGCTGCGCGCATGGAATCCTCTCCTGAAATGTGAGCCCAGCATCGCCCGGCTTTGGGCCGGAAACAATGGCGGTTATCGGCGATCTTTCGCGAAGTCCCCGACTTGTCCGCGATGGCGGAGCGCGTGATCCGCCAGCACGCAGGCCAGCATCGCTTCGCCCACCGGAACGGCGCGGATGCCCACGCAAGGATCGTGTCGGCCTTTGGTGACGATATCGGTCTCGGCGCCTGCGATATCGGTCGTCTTGCGCGGCGCCAGGATCGACGATGTCGGCTTCACCGCGAAGCGCGCGACAATGGTCTGGCCCGTCGAGATGCCGCCCAAAACGCCGCCCGCATTGTTGGAGAGGAATTTGGGCTTGCCGCTGCGGCCTTTGCGCATCTCATCGGAATTCTCTTCGCCCGACAAAGCCACCGCTGCGAAGCCGTTGCCGATCTCCGCGCCTTTGACCGCGTTGATGCTCATCAGCGCGGCTGCGATGTCCGCATCGAGCTTGGCGTAAATCGGCGCGCCGAGGCCTGCGGGAATTCCTTCAGCGGTGACTTCGATCAGCGCGCCGCAGGACGAGCCGCGCTTGCGCAGCGCTTCGAGATACTTCGTCCAGGGCGCGACCGCTTTCGCATCGGGACAGAAGAATGGATTGCGCGCGACTTCGTCCCAATCCCAGCGCGCGCGATCGATCGTCTCGGTGCCCATCTGCACCAGCGCGCCGCGAATGATCGCCTTGCCGAACAGCGAACTCAGAATCTTTCGCGCAATGGCGCCGGCCGCCACACGCGACGCCGTTTCGCGGGCCGATTGGCGCCCGCCGCCGCGATAGTCGCGCACGCCGTATTTCGCCCAATAGGTGTAGTCCGCGTGACCGGGCCGAAACTTGTCGCGAATGTCGGCGTAGTCCTTTGAGCGCTGATCGACATTCTCGATCAGGAGCGCGATGGGCGTACCCGTCGTCACCTGTTTTTTCATCCGCTCGTCCTGGAACACGCCGGAGAGGATGCGCACCTGATCCGGTTCCTTGCGCTGGCTGACGAATTTCGACTGGCCCGGCCGCCGGCGATCGAGATCGACCTGGATGTCGGCCTCCGTCAGCGCAATTCCGGGCGGACAGCCATCAACCACACAACCGAGCGCCGGCCCATGGCTCTCGCCGAAGGTCGTGACGCGAAACAAGTGACCGAAGGTGTTGTGGGACATGATTTGTGAATAGCAGCTAATATTGGAAGGGTCCAAAGGATCAGATCGATGCGCTGTGGAGCGGCTTCGGGGCGCCCTGGACGACAAACGCCCCGGATTGCGACAGAGGCTCTTCCGAAAGCGCGATCTCGGCAAGCCGTTCGACATCCTTGACCACCAGGCTGGCGTAGCCGCGCGCCAGAATGCCGGCGCGGACCAGCGGCGCCAGCTCCTTGTTCACCGTTTGGCGCGTGAGGCCCAGCAATTCCCCAACGGTGTCCTGCGAGAAATTGACATTGGGCTCTCCGTCTGCGGAACCGCGCGTGTGATAGAGAAGCACTTTGGCGATCCGCACGCGCGGGCTGTGCATCGTCATCAACTGGGCGTGCTCGTAGTCGAGGCGCGAGCGTCGGCAAAGCATCTGCACCATTTGATGCAGAAGCGCTGCGTCGGGCAGCACGATGTCGAGAAAAAGACTTCGCGGAATATGCACGACGGAGGATTCGGCGTCCGCGGTGATGTCGAACGCCATCGGCTCATTGTCGAATGCGGCGACAAAGCCGGTCATCTGGCCCGGTGGAAGGAAATCGAAAATCATGCGCCGGCCATTGGGCCAGGACCGGCTGCTGTAGAGCCGGCCTGCCGCCACGACCCACACGCCTGTGCAGGCTTCGCCGGAGCGGCACAGCACCTGGCCGTCCTTGAAACGGCGCAGTTCGCTGCCGGCGGCGAGGCGCGCGAGCGTCTCCTTCGGCCAGTCGGCAAAGAGCCTGGTCCGCTGCAGGGTTGAGCGGATTGTTTCGACCGGATCTGCGCTGATTTTTTTCGGTTGCATGACGATTCCAGATGCGAGTGTACAGAAAAGTCGTTCCAAAGTCAGACCGGCGCTGTACGAAGTTGTAAGATTGTTTGTCAAAAGCTGCGGTAAATCGGCGCCTACAAATCCAGCCTCGTCACATCGCTGCCGCGCACCCGGAACAGGCAGCCTTGCGGCTCGTCGAGGTCGGACATCTGCTGCCAGTTCAGCCCCTGGAACAGCCCCCGCAGGATGCGCGTGAAGGCGCCATGCGAGACGGCGAAGCTGTCCGCGGTCAGATCTGCGACGAAATTTTCTGCCCGCTTGGCGACGTCGTCATAATCCTCGCCGCCGCCCGGCACGCGCACATTCCACTTGTTGTTCGTTCGCAGGTCATAGAGCGCCGGATCGCGCGCCCGCGCTTCTTCAGCGGTGAGCCCGTCCCAGGCGCCGAGATTGATTTCCAGCAGCCTAGCGTCCGTCATGTAACCCACGAGCGGCAGGCCCACGCCTTCGCGAATAATGTCCATGGTTTTGCGCGCGCGAGGCAACGGGCTCGAGATGAAGGTCAGGTCCGGGCGCAAGCCGGCTTCGCGGGCGAGAATTTTTCCGATGTCCGCGGCCTGCTTCAGGCCCTGCGGCGTCAGCGGCGTATCGATCGTGCGACCCTGGAAGCGTTTCTCGACATTGGCTTCCGTCTCGCCGTGACGGCAGAAATAGAATGTGAGCCCGTCGCGAAGCTTAAGCGCCATGGGCTTTCACGACGGAGATGTCGGGGGCGTCTTCGGCCTTCATGCCCACGATGTGATAGCCGCAATCGACATGCAGCGTTTCGCCGGTCACGGCCGTTCCGAGATCGGAGAGCAGGAACAGCGCCGCATTGCCCACTTCGTCGATGGTGACCGAACGGCGCAACGGCGAATTCAGTTCGTTCCATTTGAGGATGTAGCGGAAATCGCCGATGCCGGAGGCCGCGAGCGTCTTGATCGGTCCGGCCGACAGCGAATTGACACGGATGTTCTTCTTGCCCAGATCTTCGGCCATGTAGCGCACGCTCGCTTCAAGCGCGGCCTTCGCCACGCCCATCACATTGTAGTGCGGCATGACGCGTTCGGCGCCGTGATAGGTGAGCGTCACCATGCTGCCGCCCTTGGTCATCATCTTCTCGGCGCGCTGCGCCACTGCGGTGAACGAGTAGCAGGAGATGTTCATCGTCATGCGTGAAATTGTCGGGCGTGGTGTCGACATAGCGACCCTTGAGCTGGTCCTTGTCGGAAAAGCGCGATGGCATGGACGACGAAATCGAGGCTGTCCCAATTTGGCGCCGAGCTCGGCGAATGCGGCGTCGATCGAACCCTGTTCGGACACGTCGCAATCGATGAGCGCCGCGGGATTGAGCGGCGCGACCAGAGGCGTCACCCGCTTCTTGAAGGTGTCGCCCTGATAGGTGAAGGCCAGCTCGGCCCCCGCCTCGTGGAGCGCCTCGGCAATGCCCCAGGCGATGGAGCGGTCATTGGCGACCCCCATGATGAGCCCGCGCTTGCCCTTCATCAGGCCTGCTGTCGACATAAGCTGCTCCCGGCTGTTCCAGTCAGTCTGCTAGGGCGGTTCGCCGAATAAAGCAAAGGGGTGGCGGGCCGGTCACCGGAGTTTGGCTCTCGGGTCGTAATCTGCCTTCCATTCGGCGGCGAAGGTCTTGAGGTCGCTGTCCGGCTTGTCCGGCAGGGTCACGACCAGCTTGGCGTAAAGGTCACCTGCGGGCTCCGAACCATGCGCCGGAACGCCCTTGCCCTTGAGGCGCAGCGTGCTTCCGGTGTTGGAATTGGCGGGAACGTTGAGCGCTACCGGTCCCGACAGGGTATTCACGGTCACTTTGCCGCCCAGAACCGCCTCTTTGAGGGTGACCGGCAGGTCCATGCGCAGGTCGTTGCCGTCCCTCGTAAGCCAGGGATGAGGTGCGATCGACACCGACAACAGCATGTCGCCCGCGGGCGCGCCCTGAAGACCGGGTCCGCCCTGGCCCTTCAGGCGGATTTGCTGGCCGTCCTTCACGCCCACCGGAATGCGGACGTCGACCTCGCGGCCGTCGGGCAGGGTGATCCGGCGCGTGCCGCCCGTGACCGCGTCGTCGAAGCTGATCGTCATGTTGAAGGCGAAATCTTCGCCCTTGCGGGGCTGTGAAGACCGGCGGCGAGCTCCGCCGAGGCCGCCCAGAAGGTCGGAAAAGATATCTTCCGCCCGGAAGCCCTCGGCTGCGTCGGCGTCCTGGTTGGTCCAGGTGAATTGGAAGTCCCGCGGCCCGCCGCGGCCGCCGCCCGCGCCGCCGGCGAAGGGATGGCCCTCGAAGCCGCCGCCCGCCCGCGGGTCGAAGCCGCGCGGATTGCCGCTCTCGTCGATCTCGCCGCGATCGAATTTGCCGCGCTTCTCCTTGTCGCCCACGATATCGTAGGCGGAGCTGATCTCCTGGAACCGCTTCTTGGCGCCCGCATCGCCCGCATGGGTGTCGGGATGATGCTTCTTGGCGAGGGCGCGGAACGCCTTCTTGATTTCGGCTTCGCTGGCGGTCTTCGATACGCCGAGCACATCATAGGGATTACGCATCTGGTCTCCGGCCGCGAGGGGCTCTCGTGAGTCGCGGTCCGGCGACAATATAGGGATCGAATTCCCGCGGCGCTAAGGGGTCTTCGCGCGTTTCGTTCCGGAACCCCGCAGCTTTGCCGCGCAAATCGCCAGCCGGCTTTGCCGGGCAATTCGAAGGTGGTATGCGGCAATCATGAGCGATATCGGCGGACCCATCGACGACGGCGGCATCGCGGAACGCGACGATCCCCTGACGCTGTTCAAGACGTGGATGGACGAGGCCGCCGTCGGCGAACCGAACGACGCGAACGCGATGTCGGTCGCCAGCGTCGATGCCGAAGGGCGTCCGGATGTGCGCATGGTGCTGCTCAAGGGCGCCGACGCGCACGGCTTTGTTTTTTACACCAACATCGAAAGCGCCAAGGGCCGGGAGTTGCTGGGCCAGCCCCATGCCGCGCTGTGCTTCCATTGGAAGAGCACCCGCAAGCAGGTGCGGGTGCGCGGTTCCGTTTCGCAAGTGAGCGATGCGGAAGCGGACGCCTATTTCGCCACCCGCGCGAAAGACAGCCAGATCGGCGCCTGGGCCTCGGCGCAATCGCGCGCCATGGAAGGCCGCTTCGCCTTCGAACGCGAGATCGCGAAATACGCCGCCAGATACGCGCTCTCGAAAGTGCCGCGGCCGCCCTATTGGTCGGGCTTCCGCGTCACGCCGCTCGAGATCGAGTTCTGGCGCGACCGGCCGTTCCGGCTGCATGACCGGCTCGTCTATCGCCGGTCGAAACCGGGCGAGGCGTGGCGAACGGAAAGGCTGTTCCCGTGACGGCGGCCGTCGCAGCGCCATTGAAGGCCGCCGCGCTTTTGCACCCGGCGGCGGGAAAGCTGATGCAGCGCGCGGCGCTGGCGTCGCTGGTCGTCTCCATCCTGCTCGTGCTTCTGAAGGCGCTTGCTTATCTCGTCACGGATTCGGTGGCGATGTTGTCGGCGCTGGCCGATTCCGGTCTCGACGTGTTCACCTCGTCGATCAATCTCGTGGCCGTGCATCAGGCGCTGCAGCCCGCCGACGAGGAGCATCGCTTCGGCCACGGCAAGGCCGAGCCGCTTGCGGGCCTCGCGCAAGGCGCGTTCATTGCAGGCTCGGCGACATTCCTCGTGATCGCGGCGATCAACCGGTTCATCGAGCCGCGCACGGTCGAGCACGGCGCCGTCGCGATCGCAGTCATGGCGTTTTCCATCGTGGTCGCCGGCGGGCTGGTGATGTTCCAACGATTTGTTGTTGCACGGACGAAGTCCGTCGCAATAAGCGCGGACCGCACGCATTATTTCGGCGACGTCGTCACCAATGTGGGCGTGCTGGTCGCCATCGTGCTCGCCACGCAATTCGGTCTGCAGCTCGCCGATCCGATCGTGGGTCTCGGCGTGGCGGCGTTTCTTGCCTGGAATGCCTGGAACGTGTTCCGCCGGAGCTACGACCAGCTGATGGACCGCGAACTTCCCGATGCGGAGCGTGACCAGATCAAGGCCATCGTGATGCGCCATGCCGATGTGTTGAACATGCACGATCTGCGCACCCGCGCGGCGGGCATCTCCACCTTCATCCAGCTGCACATCGAACTCGATCCCGCGATCAGCCTGACGCGGGCGCATGAAGTGAGCGATGTGGTGGAGGCCGACATCATGGCGTCGTTCCCGAACGCCGAAGTGATCATCCACCAGGATCCGGCCGGCGTGGAAATGCCGCCGCCATTGGAGAGGACCTAGAAGCGAGTGGCGAATGGCGAGTAGCGAATAGGGAAAAAGAATTCTGGCCCCCTATTCGCTACTCGCCATTCGCTATTCGCTGGGCCACAGGCGCAAAAAGCCGCTATGATCGTCCAATGGCTGACACGAGACCGGCATCCGACAACGAACAACGCACCCTCATCCTGACCGGCGCGAGCCGCGGGATCGGGCATGCCACCGTCAAGCGCTTCTCCAGCGCGGGCTGGCGCGTGATCACCTGTTCGCGCCACGCGTTTCCCGAAAACTGCCCCTGGGCCGCAGGTCCGGAGGATCACATTCAGGTCGATCTGTCCGATCCCAAGGATACGCTCCGCGCCGTGGCCGAAATGCGCGAGCGGCTGCCGCTCGGAAAGCTCGATGCGTTGGTCAACAATGCGGGCATCTCGCCCAAGGGCCCCAAAGGCGAGCGCCTCGACACGCTGTCGAGCGCCGCCAACGTGTGGCGACAGGTGTTCGAAGTGAATCTGTTTTCCACCATCTGGCTCGCGCAAGGCCTGATCGAGCAGCTCGCCAAGGCGCATGGCGCGATCGTCAACGTCACCTCCATCGCGGGCGGGCGCGTGCATCCCTTTGCCGGTTCCGCCTATTCGACATCCAAAGCCGCGCTCGCGGCGCTCACGCGCGAGATGGCCGCCGATTTCGGGCCGCTGGGCGTGCGCGTCAACGCCATCGCGCCCGGCGAAATCGACACCGCGATTCTGTCGCCCGGCACCGACAAGATCGTGGAGACCATTCCGCTTCGCCGTCTGGGCCAGCCCGAGGAAGTCGCCAAGGCGATCTATTATCTGTGTACGGATCAATCCAGCTACGTCACCGGCGCCGAACTGCACATCAACGGCGGGCAGCATGTTTAGGCCGCGGGTCGGTCGTTTTCGGCTCAACGCTCCGGCCTGAGCAAGACTTCATTCGCTTTCCGGATGGACGCAATGCGGGCGGGTTCACCATCGCAATGCGCAAATTGTCCGCTCGATTTCGACATCGGAGGGAACGTTTTGGTCGTCGGCGCGTTCGGTTTTGCGTGGCATTGCAACATAGCGGCGGGGCATGGGCATGGCGGCCAGTATCGTAGCAGGTGCGTGTATGCTTTGGTTTGGACATTGAACCTGCGCGCCGCATAGAACCCGATGGACACCCTTAACCTGGACGCCGACGACAGCGAGCGATATCGCCAGCTGGTCAATGCCGTCACGGACTACGCCATCTATATGCTCGATCCTTCCGGCAGGATCGCGAGCTGGAACGCCGGCGCACAGCGCTTCAAGGGCTATACGCGCGACGAAATCATCGGCCAGCACTTCTCCAAATTCTATACCGAAGAGGACGTTCGAGCGGGCGTGCCCCAACGTGCGCTCGAAATATCGGCGCGCGAAGGCAAATTCGAAGCCGAAGGATGGCGCGTTCGTCGCGATGGCGGTCGCTTCTGGGCGCATGTGGTCATCGATCCGATCCGGGACCGCAACGGCGCGTTGACGGGATATGCGAAGGTCACGCGCGATCTCACCGAGCGGCGGGAGGCCGAGCGGACCTTGCGCCAGAGCGAGGAGCAGTTTCGGCTTCTCGTGCAGGGCGTCACCGATTACGCGATCTATATGCTCAGCCCGGAAGGCATCGTCACCAATTGGAACAAGGGTGCCGAGCGCATCAAGGGATACAAATCCACCGAAATCGTCGGCAAGCATTTTTCGCAATTCTATACGGAAGAAGACCGCGCGCGAAACGAGCCGGAACGGGCGCTGGAAATCGCCAGGCGGGAAGGGCGATTCGAGAAGGAAGGCTGGCGCGTCCGCAAGGACGGGACGACGTTCTGGTCCCATATCGTGATCGACCCCATCCGCGCCGATGATGAAACGATCATCGGTTTCGCGAAAATCACGCGCGACATCACCGAGCGCAAAAATGCGCAGGAAGCCGTCGAGCGGGCCCGCGAGGCGCTGTTCCAGTCGCAGAAGATGGATGCGATCGGCCAGTTGACGGGAGGAGTGGCTCATGACTTCAACAATTTGCTCATGGCGATTCTCGGCAGCCTGGAATTGTTGCGCAAAAGATTGCCCAACGATCCCCGGATGCTGCGCCTCCTCGACAACGCCACCATGGGCGCCCAGCGAGGCGCTTCTCTGACCCAACGTTTGTTGACCTTTGCGAGACAGCAGCAACTGGACACCAAACGTGTCGATGTGCCGTCGCTGGTTCGCGGCATGACGGATCTGCTGGAGCGCTCGCTGGGCCCGACCGCCCGGATCGAAACGCGATTTCCGCTCGCCATGAGCAAAGTCGTGGTCGACCAAAATCAGCTGGAACTTGCGCTGCTCAATCTTACCGTGAACCCGCGCGACGCCATGCCGGACGGCGGGACGATTTTGATCTCGGCGCAGGAGCAGAACATCGCAGCCGGCCACGAAACAGATCTTCCGCCGGGGAAATATGTCTGCCTCGCCGTGCAGGACACAGGCGAAGGCATGAGCGAGGAGACGCTCTCCCGGGCCATGGAGCCATTTTTCACCACCAAGGGCGTCGGCAAGGGCACCGGGCTTGGCCTGTCGAGCGTCATGGGAATGAGCCAACAGGTCGGGGGGCGCTTCATTCTCAGGAGCCGCAAAGGCGAAGGCACAATCGCGGAAATCTGGCTGCCGTCGGCTTCATCATCGCCGGAACCGGCGGAAGCGAAGGCCGTTGCGGCGAAAGATGACGCGCCGCGCCGCGCGTTCCGCGTTTTGGCCGTGGATGACGACGCGCTCGTGCTGTTCAACACCGCCGCGATGCTCGAGGATTTGGGTCATACCGTGCTCGAGGCGAGTTCGGGCGCCGCGGCGCTCGAGATATTGCGACGGCAACCGGTCGACCTGATCATCACCGATCAGGCGATGCCCAAGATGACCGGAATGCAACTGATCGAAGCCGTCAGGGAAACCTGGCCCGAGATCCCGGCGTTGCTGGCGACCGGCTATGCGGAGCTGCCCGGCGGCGCGGCGTGCAATGTGACGAAGCTCAACAAGCCGTTCACGCAGGAGCAGTTGGCCGAGATTTTGACTTCGATCGGTTTTTGAGGTCCGTCAATGAACTAAGCAGAGTCGATCGGCGGCGCAGGCTCTTGTCATCTCAGCGTTTCGGCGAACAGCGCTTTCAGCTTTACGTAATGCCTCTCGGCCTGCGCTTCGTCATAGACTTCGCCACCGGGCACGCACCAGCCATGTTTCGC
This sequence comes from uncultured Alphaproteobacteria bacterium, assembly GCA_963715545.1. Classification (GTDB taxonomy): domain Bacteria; phylum Pseudomonadota; class Alphaproteobacteria; order Micropepsales; family Micropepsaceae; genus Rhizomicrobium. The sequence goes on from OY970252.1 coordinate 578,632, forward strand.
CGGATAGGTTTCGCTTTCGAACGCGCCGCCCCAGTCCTTCAGCGCCGCATCGAGTTTCACGATCGCTTCGGCCGGCATCGACTGGTCGTTCTCCGCATGGCCGAACAGGAGTCGCGCCTTGATATGCGGCAGCGCGTTGTGCGGACTTGTAGAATCCTCCGCGTAAAGCCCGCCGCCATGGAAGGCAGCCGCGGCCAGTATCCGGTCAGGCGCCGCCGCGGCAGTGCGCATCGCCATCCTGCCCGTCAGGCAATATCCGACGACGCCCATGCGGCCGTTGACGTCCGGGCGCTGGCCGAGAAATTCGAGATAGCTCAGCGCGTCGCGCTCCATCGCCTCAGGCGTCAGCGGGCCGCTCAGTTCAATGAAGCGCTGGCGCGTCTTCGGGTCATTGAAGTCGAACGGCATTTCGAAGAACGGGCCGGTGGTGGTGCGATAATAAATGTTGGGCAGCAGCACGACATAGCCTTCGCCTGCAAGCCGCTTCGCCATCTGGTGAAAAGCGGGACGAAGCCCGAGCCCATCGGGATAATAGAGCACCGCCGGAAACGGGCCGTGCCCGTCGGGCGCATAGACGGTCGCATCCGCCGTTCCGTCTGCTGTTTGAATTTCGACTTTTTCTTCGCGCATCGCGTTCTCCAAAAACATAACACTCACCACGGCCGCCCTTGAGGCGGCCATGGTGATGAGAGTGGGTCGACAATTCAATCCAATAAAATGAGTTCCGTGAAGTGGGGAAGCGTGGCCGCATCACGGCAGGGCATCGCCTTCGCGCTTTCTTTTCTTCCGGCCCATGCCCAATTGTTCGCGCCAGATCTTGGCGGGGATTTCTTCCACCGCGCTTTCGGCGAGCTGGCCCAGATGGAACGGGCCGAACTGGATGCGGATCAGGCGGGCGACCTTGAGCCCCAGGAATTCCATCAGCCGCTTCACTTCGCGGTTCTTGCCTTCCTTCAAGCTCACGCTCGCCCAGGAATAAACGCCCTTGGAGCGTTCGATATCGGCAATCACAGGGCCGTAATTGACGCCATCGACCGTGACGCCCATGGCGAGGCGATCGAGATCGGCTTGGCTTACCTTGCCGAACAGCCGTACGCGATATTTGCGCGACCAGCCCGCAGCGGGCAGCTCCAGCATGCGCGCCATCGAGCCGTCATTGGTGAGGAGCAGCAGTCCTTCGGAATTCACGTCGAGTCGCCCCACAGACACGACGCGCGGCAAATCCTTCGGGAGAGACTGGAACACGGTCGGCCTGCCTTCCGGGTCCTTGTGCGTGGTGACGAGGCCGACGGGCTTGTAATAGCGCCACAGTCGCGTCGCTTCCGGCTCCAGCAGCGGTTTGCCGTCGACTGCGATCACATGGTTCTCGCCCACGCGGATGGCCGGCGTCGTCACCTTCTCGCCGTCGAGCGTAACGCGGCCTTCCGCGATCAGCTTCTCGGCGTCGCGGCGCGAGCAGATTCCGGCCCGCGCGATGAGCTTGGCGATGCGTTCTCCGGCTGACGTCTCGGTCAATTGTTGCTCTTCGGGCTTGCGGCGGCTACGGGGTACTGTCTTGAGGCAGCACTGGCAAGCGGCGATGACGGACGACAAGGCGATGGCAATGGCGCTGAGCGAGGCCGAAAGCGCGGGAGCGCGCGGCGAAGTTCCCGTGGGCGCCGTGCTTGTCGACGCCGATGGGCGCATGCTCGCGCGCGACGGCAATCGCATCGTCGAGCGCCGCGATCCGACCGCGCATGCCGAGATGCTGGTGTTGCGCGCGGGCGCGGCCGCACTCGGCAATGAGCGGCTGATGGGCGCGACGCTTTACGTCACGCTCGAGCCTTGCGCGATGTGCGCGGGCGCCGCGAGCCTCGCGCGCGTGGCGCGGCTCGTGTTCGCGGCTGACGATCCGAAGGGCGGGGCGGTGTTGCATGGCCCCCGCTTCTTCGAACAACCCACCTGTCATCATCGTCCAGCCATCGCGCGCGCCGGCGACGCCGAGGCCGTTTCGCGCCTGCTCAAGGGTTTCTTCCAGGCGCGGCGCACTTAAGTTCATCAACTGGAACTCAGCACGAAGCTGTTGCCGTCCGCGTCCTTGAAGATGGCGGAGGTGCCCCAATGTTCTTTCTTCGGCGGTGACGAGAATTCCACGCCTTTGGCCGTCATCTGCCGCCACGTCGCTTCGACGTCGTCGCAGGCGAAGGAGCCATTGAAGAAGCCGCCGATGCGGTCCTCATGACCGTCCGGCGTGAACAGCACGATGCGGGTGTCGCTCTTGCCGATGGCGAGCTCGATCCAGCGCTGGTTGCCCAGCGGCTGGTCGGTCATCACGCGGAATCCCACCTTGTCCGTCCAGAACGCGACGGCCTTGGCCTGGTCGCGGGTGGGAATGCCGGCGAATTTCAATCCTTTGATCACGGCTGGTGCTCCGTCGTTGCGTGACGCGACTTGACCCAACAGCCGCGCGCGAGGCAAGGTTTCCAATGATTGCTATAGTAACGGATATACTTGTGGCGGACAGTGATGCTTCCCACCCGCCCCTTGAGGGTGGGTCGAAAAATTCGAAGAATTTTTCGGGGCGGGGTAATGTTGATCGAGCACCCCGCCCCGAAATTCTCTTTTCGCGGGCGCTCAAAGACAATTTCGACCCGCCCTCAAGGGGCGGGTGGAAATGCGTTGCGCCATGAAAAAAATTTCCGTCGACGAATATATCCTCGACGTCCTTATGCGCGACCTGCTTGGGCATGACCGCATGCCGAGCGCGTTCGTGCTTTATCTCTGGCTGTGGCGCCAGACGAAAGGGCGCCGCCGTCAGACGATCGGCGCCAGCCTGCAGACCATCGCCAGCGAGACAGGCCTTTCGAAATCTTCCGTGCAGAACGCGGCCCGCTGGCTCACCTTCCGCGGCCTCATCCGCGCCCGCAAATCCGGCCCCACCGAAGCGCCGATCTACGAAGTGTTCGAGACGTGGAAGCGGTGAGCGGGCCTCGATAGTTCGATCGTCAGCGAAGCGTCAGAGCGCCGCAAATGGTATAATGCAATTGACGCCAGGCTGAATCGAGGAACAGGTGACGCGCGAGCAGAAATACGAAGCCTTCAAGGCGCTTCACGAACGTCCCGGCGCGTTCGTGATTCCCAATCCGTGGAACGCGGGTACGGCGCGGATTTTAACCGCGCTGGGCTTCGAAGCGCTGGCGACGACCAGCGCGGGCTATGCCTTCGCCGTCGGGCGCCGTGATGCGTCGGCCAGCGAGACGCTCGACGAGATTCTGCAAAACGCGAAGGAGATCGTGAACGCCACCGATCTGCCCGTGTCGGCCGACCTTGAGGACGGCTTCGGTCGCGCGCCGGAAATCTGCGCCGCGACCATCCAGCGCGCGGCGGATATCGGCCTCGTCGGGGGATCGATCGAAGACGCGACAGGCGATGCGGCGGATCCGATATTTGAGTTTAATCTCGCGGCGGAGCGCGTGGCTGCCGCTGCACAGGCGGCGCGAAAATGCCATTTTCTGCTCACGGCGCGCGCCGAGAACTTCCTGCATGGCCGCCCGGATCTGGGCGACACGATCCGGCGCCTGAAGGCCTTCGACGAAGCAGGCGCCGATGTTCTTTATGCGCCGGGCCTGCCGAGCCTCGAGGCCATTCGCGAGGTCTGCGCCTCGGTTTCCAAGCCCGTCAATGTCGTGATGGGATTGAAAGGCCCGACGTGGTCGGTGGAAGACCTGGCCGCAGTCGGCGTGAAGCGCATTAGTGTGGGCGGTTCGCTCGCGCGTGCGGCGCTGGGCGCCTTCCTGCGGGCCGCGCGCGAGGTGAAGGAGAAGGGCACCTTCACTTACGCAACCGACGCAATCCCCCATGCCGTGGTGAATGACTACATGGAGAGCGGCGGGCGGTAGCTACCGTATCGTCGTTTCTTCGATCTCGCTGCTTTGTCCCGGCAACCGGATCAGCGTGCCGTCGCGCCCCATGAGCCAACCATTGGGCCGCACATCGGAGACGCCGCGCAGGAAGGCGCGCTCCGCGAGAAAATTCGGCAGCGGCGGATTGATATGCGTGAACACCAGCAGTTTCGCCTGCGCGAGGTTCGCGATGCGCGCGGCCTCAACCGGCGTCGTGTGATAATCCGGAATGTCATGCATGATCTTGGCGGGCCTCGTGCGTCCCGCTTGGGTCATGACGGCGCCCAGAATCGCCACCAGCTCGTTCGATTGCGCTTCATGCACCAGCACATTGCTGCCGCGCGCGGCTATCGCCAGCGGTCCGTAATACGCCGTGTCGCCGCTGATCGTCACGCTGCGGCCGTCGAAATCGAAGCGATAGCCGTATGCCGGTTTGACCGGTTCGTGATGCACCTTGATCGCAGTGACCTTCAATCCGCCGTCGTTGAACACTTGCGCAATCGCGCCGTTCATCGGGATCGGAACCGCAACCATATCGACGACTTCACGGGGCAGGAATTTCTCGCCGTGATGAGCCGTGCGGTAATCCGCGTCGTGCGAGTAAGCCTGATTTAATCCGGCGACCACGTCTTCGACGCCGGGCGGCCCATAGACTTTCAACGGCGTGCGTCGGCCTGCGCCCCAGGTCTGCAATCTGAGCTCGCCCAGCTCCGCGATGTGATCGGAATGGAAATGGGTGAGGAACACGCCGTCGATTTTTTCCAGCGGGATGCGCCACAGCAGAAGGTTGCGCACCGAGCTGAGCCCCGCATCGACCACATAGAGCCGGTCTCCTGCCGCGATCAGCGTGCAGGCGCTGGCGCGGTTGTAGTCCGGCAGGGGCGAACCCGTGCCGCACAACAGCACCGACAACTCCCCCGGCTGCGCCAGCTGCGGCGCGGGCCGATCGATCATCTGCGCGGCCATCTTGCGGTAGAGCCAGACATCGACATTCGGCGAGAGCGTGACGAGCCACGCGCCTGCGATCAGGATCGCGGTCGCGCCGCCGGCGACGAGAAGAATTCTCCGCATGATGCTCAGACCTTCTTTTTAGGTTTTTTGGCGCTCGCGCAGGCCGTTCTTCTTCAACCGCCACAAGAGAACATCGAGCCGGTCCTGCCCGAAGAACGGTTCGCCTTCGAACACCATGGTCGGCACGCCCCAGTGACCCGCCGCTTCATGCGCTTTCTGGTTTTCCTGGATGATCGTTTCGTATTTGTCGGGATCGGCGGAAATCTTCGCGTCGAGCTCCGCGAGATTGACGCCCGCGCGCGCGGCGGCTTTCGCGAGATGATCGCCTTCATGCCAGTTGACGATTTCGCCCGACCAGATGATGCGGCTCACTTCGTTGAGAAACGGCAATCCGCGCCCGATCTCCGCCGCCGCACAGCCAAGACGCGTCAGGCGATGGATATAGGGCTGGTTCGGCGTCGCCGCCCGCGTGGAGGGATCGACCACCACCGGATCCGGCCGCGGCCAGCGATAGGGCATGCCCAGCATTTCGCTCAGGCGAAACGTGTCGCGCATGAGATAGGCAATCCAAAGCGGATTGACGCTGGCGAAGAAGCCGCCGGAGCGCACCGCCAGCGGATAAACCGGCCGCACGTTGATCATCAGATCGTAATCGCGCTCCATCTCCGCCAATCGCGGCGTCGCGAGATAGGAATAGGGGCTGCGGAACGACCAGAACAGATCGAACGCCAAAATCTTGGATTCCGTCATGGCTCACTCTCGAAATAGGCGACGCAGGCGTTTGCCAGTTCGGCGATGGCGCGCGCGTCGTCGATCTGGGTGGGCGCGCGCTTGTTCAGCACGCCCGCGATGAGGAAACCGTAGATCATCTGCGTCATCACGCGAATCCTGAGCCCCTTCGCGTTGAGCGCGGTTTCCAGCGCGGTCGCGAGTTCGTCGCGAAAATTGAAAATCGTGTCCATCGCCTGCGGAAGCTCGAGCCCGCGCTCCACGATGGCGCGGAAAAGGCCTTTGTGCCGGCTCAGATTCGCAGCCGCCGCCGTTACGAAGCTGCGGATGATCTTGTCGGGCTTCTGGCCTTGCGCATTTTCGATCAGCCGCCCGACGCCGGCGCGCGCTTCATCCCGGAAGGATTCGGCGATGGCTGAGAACAGCGCGTCCTTGTCCTTGAAGCGGAAATAGGTCGCGCCGACTGAGCAGCCCGCGACTTCGGCGATATCGGAGAGCCGCGCCCCGCCATAGCCCTTGTCGGCGAACACCTGCTCGGCCGCGGCCAGAATCTTCGCGCGAGTGGCCCGGCTGCGCGCCTGCTGCGCGGGCAGCGCCCATTTTTCCTCAGGCGATTTCGTCTTGCGGCTTGCGGTCGGCATGGCTCGGTGCTAAATCTGAATGATAATTCAGATATAGACGGGCGCGACGAACCCGTCAATGCGAGGGTGGAAATGTCGAATTCCGTTGTGCCCAGTCCGCAACAACTTCAAACAATGATCGAGCGCGGACCTGATGGTCCGATCGTCATGGTCAATCTCCTGAAATATCGCGCGCTTGCGGATTATCCGGCTGACAAGCCGGAAGCGAAGGAGAAGATCAGCGGGCAGGATGCCTATCGCCGCTACGGCGCGATTGCGTTGAAGGAGCTCGCCAAGGTCGGCGCCGGCGTTGTGTGGGGCGGGGCGCAGAGCCTCGTCTTCATCGGCGGACCGGAGCAGGAATGGGACGAGGTGGTGTGCGTGCGCTATCCCTCGCGGCAGGCCTTTCTCGGCATGATCTCGAGTCCCTCCTATCTCGCAGGCACATATCACCGCGATGCGGGTCTCGAACGCACCGGCCTGTTGTGCTGCTCGGCGGGGACAGCGTCATGAGCTTCTACACGATCTATGGCGGGCTCGGCTCGCCCTATTCGATGAAGATGCGCGCGATCCTGCGCTATCGGCGTTTGCCCTATGTCTGGCGGCAGATGGAGATGGGCGACGACCGCGTGTTTACGCATGTGAAAGCGCCCGTCATTCCCGTGATTCAGTATCCCGACGGAAGCTGGCGCAATGATTCCACGCCCATGCTGTTCGAGCTTGAGCGGCTGCATCGCGAACGTTCGATCGTGCCCGTCGATCCGGCGCAGGCGTTCCTCGCTTACCTGCTGGAAGATTTCGCCGACGAATGGGGCACCAAGGCGATGTTCCATTACCGCTGGTATCGCGAGCGCGACCAGAAGCAGATGAGCGAATGGCTCGCTTTCGACCGGCTGAGGGGCAGGGGCCGCAAACAGGTGCTCGATGCGGCCGCGATGTTCCGCGCGCGGCAAGTGGGACGCATGCCGATCGTGGGCTGCACGCCGGAGAACGCGCCCCTGATCGAGGAATCCGCACACGCGATCCTCGCGCTGTTCGAAGCACATGTGACGGAAGAGAATTATCTGTTCGGCAGCCGGCCTTCGCTGGCCGATTTCGGCTGGTTCGGGCAGCTGTCGCAACTGGCCGTCGACCCGACGCCCGCCGATCTGATGCGCGCCGAATTTCCCTTCACCTTTCGCTGGCTGATGAATCTCGACGACGCTTCGGGCGTGGACGGCGCGTGGGGCGAGGCGCATGCCGCGTTGCCGCCCGCGGTCACCGGCCTCCTGAAGCTTGCGGGCGAGATCTATTTTCCGTTTCTCCGCGCCAATGCGGAGGCCATCGCCAAAGGCGCGGACACTTTCTCCGTCACCTTGATGGGCAAACCCTATTCGCAGGGCGCGTTCAAATATCAGGTGAAGTGTCTCGCCGAGTTGCGCGCGGCTTACACGAAACTCGATGCGGTCGCGAAGTCCAGGCTTGAACCCATTCTCGCGAGCGCCGGCTGCCTCGCGCCGCTGCAGGAGCACTGATCATGGGCCGCAAGATCCTGTTCATCACCACCGATCAGCAGCGCTACGATTCGCTGGGCTGCAACGGCGCCCGCTTCTGCAAAACTCCGGCGATCGACGCGCTGGCGCGCGACGGCGTCAATTATGCCCGCGCCTACAATCAGAACACCGTCTGCATGCCGGCGCGCTCGACCATGCTCACGGGGCAATATGTGCGCACCCATGGGGTGTTCGCGAACGGCGTGCCGCTGCCCGAAAGCGCGCCCAGCGTGGCGCAATATCTGAAGGACAAGGCGGGCTACAAGACCGCGTTGATCGGCAAGGCGCATTTCGAGCCGGGGTTCGACATGGCCGGCAAATGGCGCGAGAACCGCCGCCAGATGGAAGGCGATTTCGGCCCCTGGCGCGGCTTCGATTATGCGATCCATGCCATGCACATCACGAGCTTTCGGGGCCAACCCGTCGGCCATTACGGCCGCTGGATGCAAAAAAACCATCCGGAATGTTTCGACACGTCCGCGCCGCTTTTGAACGCGGCGCCCGGCGGCGACACCGGCGCGCCGGAGACGACGAACAATCCCGTGCCGCGCGCGTTTTATCACACGGACTGGCTGGCCGATCTCGCGGTCGAATGGCTGAACAAGCTCGATTCCGACGAAGACTGGTTTCTGTGGCTCAGCTTTCCCGATCCGCATCATCCCTGGGATCCGCCCGCCTCGGAAAACACCCGTTGCGACTGGCGCGATCTGCCGCTGCCCGAAGGTTATCCCGGCACGTCGGAAAAAATCCGCGAGGTGCTGGCGCAGAAGCCCGCCCATTGGCTCGCCTATTACGACGGGACCTTCGCCAATATCGAAGGCGGCCCGATGAACTTCACGCCGCAGATGCTGAGCCACGACAACATCCGCGAGATCAACGCCAAGGTTCATGTGATGAACGAGCTGATCGATGAGGCGGTGGCGCGCGTGATGGCGAAAGTGAAGGCGAAGGGCTGGGACGCCGATACCGACGTGATCTTCACCACGGATCACGGCGAGCTGCAGGGCGATTTCGGGTTCGTCTACAAGGGCCCGTTCCACGTCGATTCATTGATGCGGTTGCCTTTCATCTGGCGGCCCGCGCCGAACGCGAAGGTGGCGCCCGCCGCCGTGAGCCAGCCCGTCGAGCAGGTCGATCTCGCGCCGACGTTCTGCGCCATTGCGGGCATCGAGCCCGCGGCGTGGATGCAGGGCAAGGCATTGCCGGTGCGCGACGACGGCACGCGCCAGCGCGCCATCTGCGAATGGGACAGCCAGTTTCCCGGCTACGGCTTCCACATGCGCTCGATCTATCGCGACGGCTTCATGCTCACGCGCTACGAACCGTCGACCTCGACGCCGAACGGGCTGGAAGAAACCTGGCCGCAATTCGCCGCCATCACCTGCAAGGTGCGCTACGACGGCTCGGAAGGCGAACTCTACGATATGAAAAACGATCCGTTGCAGTGGCGAAACCTGTGGAGCGATCCGAAACACAAATCGCTCAAAAGCGACCTCATCGCCGACCTCTACGACAACCTCCCGCCGGAGCGTTCGCCGAAATTGAAGGTCGAAGCGCCGGCGTGAGATAATAGCTTAGAATTGCGTCTATCCGATGCCCGGCGAACCAAAATATGGCCATTCTCCCTCTTAGCAAGAAATACTATTTCATCGGAGAATGGACTTGATGTTCCCGCTTTCGTTTGTGATTATATGTGCAAGAACCGCAATGTGAATTCAAACAATGGCGTCAGCAATACAACTAGTTAGTTGAGTCTCTGTTCATTTTGTTCTTGGTATTGATGCTCATGGCACTCACATTCAAGAAACCAGTTGGCGTCCTTCATACCGAGCTTGACGAAGTCGCTCAAGCAGCAGAGCAGCTGCTCAAATGCCTGCAGGACGAAAACGGTGTTCCTCCGGAATTCCCCAAAGAAGCACTCGTAAAGCTATCAACGACCTTGGCTAAGGTGCGCGAGGGCACGGAAATCGCGGCTTACGAAATTCTGAAATACGCCGACCGCCGGATCCCGGCGATCCGGAGCGAGTACATGCTTGTCGAAGACGGTAACCCTCACATAGGCGATTCGCCACCGTCACCCAAGAGAGGGATGCTGTTGGATCAGCACCTAAAGGAATTAATTGCTTCTGTAGGTACCGCATTAGCTGAGTGTCGAAAGCAAGCCGGAGAACTTGCGGATGATGAACCTGAAGGAGAGCCTAGGGTCTCTAACCTCGCTGACCAGTCAGGTGCGAGCGAACTGGCTCAACAGTCCAAACAGGTCGCGGAGCATTCGAGGGATCTTAACCAGGAACTTCAGTCTTCTAAGAATTCCGAATCTGTAAGAAGCGAAAATCTATCGCGCTCTTTGACCGACGTTGAAGGCTTGACCACTCTTGTCGGCGTTGAACTCGGAGCCAAATTTGCCGTCTTATCTTGGCTAAAGAGCCTGGGCAAGCATCTTTCGAACTATCCCGAACTCTTGAGAAAAATTGGTTCGGCTCTAGATATAGGGGCTGATATAGCAGTTCCTGCGTGGAATCGGTGGAGCGGTGTCTGGCACAAAATTGGGTTAGTGGTAATCGAGGAAGTTAGGGGATTAGGGCAAGATTTGAAGAAACAAGTTGATAAATGGGAAGAAGAAAATGGTATCGGAAGCCTCAAAGATACAGACGTTGACAGCATCTTGGAGGGAGATGAAGGCGCCGGCGAAGGACATTTAAGTACAAGAAGAGACGGTGATGTCAGGCGCCACGTGCTCATTGACATGGCGATGCGCCGCAATGGAACGGTCAAATTGCGGCAGGGTGCTATATTTGATTTGGTTTCTGATTATGGAGATCACGAAGAGACATTTCGGTTGCTGGCAGATAGGGCTGTCAATGATCCCAGTCAAGGAATCAGGCGATATTGCATCAATGAAATGGGGAACATAGAGTTCAATGAAAAAAATTATCGGGATATGCACAAAACTTTAATCGACGTATTTGAAAAAGAGCAAATTTCCGAGATACGCAGCGCAGTATTGAAGGTTATAACAAAGAACATCGCGGCGAGGAGATATAATATCGACATAGGAAATTTTTTGCGGAGATTGATTTACACACCGGAGCACACAACAGCTCAAAAGACCGCCGCCATTAGGGCTTTGAGGCAATATTTTCAGTCAGACCCTGAGACGCTGACCACGATACTTTTTGCGGCGCGACGCGGTTCAGATGGCGAGTTGAGAGTGCGGGCACTCTCAACGATATTTGGTCAATTTGGAGATGATGACGTTACTAGGGACACTGTATTTTCAATTGCTCGGGAGCAAGGCGATGCTGGTGTGCGACATGCGGCGTTAAACGTGATTGAAAGCCACCTTCACACCTGGGAAGGATGTTACAAGTTACTGGCCTCAATTGAAGATAACACAAGAGACGCTGCACTTCGAAAACGGCTCAGACGGCTACTTTCGATTTTGGAACAAAAGTAGGATTATCTCGACAGTGTAATCGAACTGCGCAACTGGTCAGGCTGTCGCATTTGAACGAACTCTATCGATCACTCATATCTGGATTCTCAAGGCGCCTGTAACGTCTGCGACTTAAGTTGCGGCTATGTAGGTTGCCGACTGGATTGCAGAACCAAACCTCCCAATGGAATGCTAAGAGAGCATCCCTTAGGTACGGCAAAAAAAATCCGGGCACGGATCGCTCCGTGCCCGGATTTCTGCGTTTGTCGCGGCGTCTGCTTATTGCTGCGTCTGCACCAACGCGCGGACCGCCACGGTCTTTTTGCCCACGTCGATCGTGCCCATGCCGGTTGTGAAGTCGTAATAGGGCAGCGAGCTGTAGAGGCCGTTGGCCCCGGTCAGCACGTCGTGGAAGCCGTCTTCCTCTTCCGTCAATCCCGACGGCGTGCCGGGCGCGGTGCCGAAGGCCGGGTAGCCGGCATAGAGATTCGGCGGCGCGAAGCCGGGCTTGTTGTGGTTTGCGCTCATGATGCGCGCCCACGAGCCCACCGCCAGTGGCGAAGACAGGCTCGTGCCGCCCACATATTCGATCGCGCCGTTGACATAGACGATCGCGCCGGTGTTCGGATCGGCGTCCATCGACACGTCCGGAATGGCGCGGAACGTCGCCGGCACGTTCGGATTGTTGGTGGGCACGACGGGCGATTGCCAGAACGGCGAACCTTCGAACTGGCTGATGCCGCCGCCGCCCGCATACCACGCGACTTCGCCTTTGTAAGCGCCGTCGGTGTTGCTCAGCAGCGTCGTGCCGCCGACGCCCACTACATAGGTCGACGTCGCGGGATAGCCCACGAAAGGTGCGCCGGCCGGAACGCCGTTGGGCGTGCCGACCGAGCAGAACGATCCCGTGTCGCCAGTCGACGAGAACAGGGTCTGGCCCTGCGCCGCGCCTGCGAGGAACACCTGGTCGTCGGCCACCATCGTGCCGTCGAGATAGGGGAAGAATTCGCAGATCGAGAAGGAAGCGTTGGCGACCTGCGCAAGATCGTCCGTCACCCAGCGATTGAACTCGAGCGCCGTGTCCTGATCGCTTAGCGAAGTCGTGGCGTAGATGTAAAGGTTCTTCGCATTGCCGGCCATGCCGGTGGTGTATTGCGTATCGAGATCCCACTCGTCCGCGCCGGCGGTATCCGGGCTCCACACGCCCACATGCTCGACGGTGACCGGAACCTGGGGAAGGTTCATCGCCTTTTCGAACGTGCGCAGATCGGTCACCGTGCCCGACACGTCGCCTTCGGCCATCACCGCGATGGAGGTGCCTGTGGCGGCCGGCACCTTGTTGACATTGTAGGTGAGCCAGTAGGTCGCCGGATCGTAGCTGAAGCGCACGCAAGTGGGCGACGAGATATCGCAAGGCGTCGCCGGTTTGGCGGTCGACGTGACATTGTTGAGGCCCAGCACCGAAATCACGATGCCCTGTAAGGTCGACGGGATTTGCGCGGGCTTGGTGTTCACGAACACCGTCGCGCCGTTCTGCTGAAACGAGCCAAGGCTGGTGTTGAACGCGGCCGAAATCTTGGCGGCGCTTCCCACCGCGCTGATGAAGAGGTGGTTCGGCGTGACCTGGATTTGGCCGAGGCCCGCTTTCTGGAGGTAAGTGCTCACAAGCCCGACGGCGGCTTCGCCCGGCGCATAGACCTTGTTGAACTGCGCCGGCGTGATGAACTTGCCGTAGGAGGACGATCCCACCGTGTTCTGCGCCTGGACGAGGCTTTTCAAGGCTGCGCTGTTCTGCATCTGCAGCGCGACCGTGACGCGCATGGATGTCGCCGGATTGACGGCGCCCAGCGACACCGCGTTTACCAAAGGAATCGCCTGAGTCGCAGTGCTGACCCAGGACGTCGAAGCATCCGCGGAAGGCGCCAGGCAGGCGAGCGAAAGCATTGCGCCCGAAAGAGCGCAGGCGCGTACGTTTAACGACATGGGATTATCCCCCGTTCAGGTTGGAACTCACGAACAACGAGAGACCGGGGGAATTGTTTCCATCCCTTAACAAAATATTTTTGACAGTCACTTTCCAAAATTAACAATTGTCAATTCGCTCAGGCCAATGATTATTGGTCAGTCTGCTTCGGAAGCCATTTCATGGTTGAAATTGATCCACATGCGCTCACAAAGGCCCCTAATTCGGATTTGCGCGCCGAGCTTACCGCCTTCGAGCAGGTTCATCTGATCAGTTATATGCAATTGGCCGACGCCAAGGCTGCGGTGTTTCTCGCCATCGCGTCGGGCGCCGTCGCCTATATCGCGGGACATTACGGTCTCGGGTGGCTGCGTGGCGAGCATTTCTTCGGACACTCGCTCGTGCTGTCGCTTGCGACTCTCATGCTGGTGCTGTCGGCGGCGTTCGCCATCGCCGTGATCGTGCCGCGGAAAAGCCGCGGCCATCGCGGCATCTTTTTCTATCACGACATCGCGCTGATCGAATCGCCGTCCCGCTACGTCGATGCGCTGCTGGAAAAATCCGACGCGGAATTGTTTCGCGAGCAGGCGATCTATTGCTACGCGCTCGCGAAAATCTGCAACCGGAAATACCGGCTTCTCAACATCAGCCTTGTTCTCGGCATATTGGGGTATGCGGGATTCCTGGCGCTTCTGTTGTGGCGCTAAAAATTGGAGTGTTTCGCCAGCCCCCCTTCCGTCACGCGGCTAACGCCGCGCGCCACCTTCCCCCGCGAGGGGGGGAAGGCTAAGAAAAAGATTAGCGCTTCATCTTTTTTCTAACCTTTCCCCCTTGCGGGGGAAGGTGGACGCCTCGCACTTGCGAGGCGGACGGAAGGGGGTGACGCATCGCCGATTGCCCCCTGACAAGCTGTCAGGCCTGGGCTAGGCTTGGGCAAAATAATATCCGGGAGGTCTTCAAATGGCGTTGATTGTCTATGGCGCGAACGTTTCGCCCTTTGTGCGCAAGGTGCGCGTCGTGCTGGCCGAGAAGGGCGTGGACTACAAACTCGAATCCGTGAGCCCATTTTCGCCACCGCCGGAATTCCTCGCAATCAGCCCCTTGAAGCGCATTCCCGTTCTGCGCGACACCGATCTGCCGGAACCGAACACGATCCCCAATTCCTCCGCCATCTCCGATTATCTGGAACGCAAATTTCCGAAGCCCGCGCTTTATCCGAGCGAGCCATTCCAGCGCGGCCGCGCGCTCTTCTACGAAGAATATGCCGATACGCTGCTCGCGCAGACTTTGGGCCCCGGCGTGTTCTTCGAGCGCATCGTCAAGAAGATGTTGCGCCAGCAGCCCGACGAGGCCGCCGTGGCCATAGTGCTGCGGGACAAGATCCCGCCGATCTTCGACTATCTGGAAAACGAAATCCGCGCGAAGGATTTCTTCGTGGGTGACATGTTCTCCATCGCCGATATTGCGATGGGCACGATGTTCGTCAATTTCGAGCATGCCGGCGAGACGGTGGACTACGCGCGCTGGCCCAACCTCTCGCGCTATGTCGCGGCCATCCATGCGCGGCCGTCATTCAAGGCGTTCATCGCCGAAGAGCGCCCGATCTGCGACCGCATGCGCGCGGCCTGAGGCCATGCTCCGCCCCGATCGCATCGCGAACCCGAATGCGCAGGATCGCTTAAGCGCAGCGCGCATCCTTGCGTATGTGCTGCCGGCGGTTCCGCTTGCGGCCCTCGGCATGCCGATCGCCGTCTATCTTCCTCACTTCTATGCGTCGAAGGAGATCGGCATCAGTCTCCTGGTGACGGGGCTGATTTTCGGGGTCGTGCGCATCTTCGATATCGTGATCGATCCGGTGATGGGTTACTGGAGCGATCGCTGGCGCACCCGCTTTGGCCGCCGCCGGCCGCTGATATTGCTGGGCGCTCCGGTGCTCGCGCTCGGCATCTGGATGGTGTTCGTTCCGGGCGGACATGTCGGCGTGGCTCATCTCGGTTTCTGGCTGTTCGTGATGTATTTCGGATGGTCGATGACGGTCATCCCCCATCTTTCGTGGGGCTCGGAGCTGTCCTCCAACTATCACGAGCGAAGCCGCGTCTATGGCTGGTCGCAGGTGGCGACTCTCGTCGGGTTCATCGGCGTTTTGGTCATTCCGTCGATCCTCGAGGGCTATAAGGCGAACGCAGCGACCCAGGTGATGTCGATGGCGGTCTTCGCCATCGTGCTTCTGCTGCCCTCGATCGCGCTCTGTCTCGGGATCGTTCCGGAGCCGGAAGTGAAGCTCAAGACGCACGCGGCGCTCCTTCCAACCCTCAAGTTTCTCCTGAAGGAGGACTCCATCCGGCGCGTGATGGGCATCGATCTCATCGAGTCTCTCAATCAGGGCGCGCGCGGAGCGATGTTCTTCTTCTTTGCGCAGCTGGCGCTGGGCCAGCCGCATTGGGCCAGCAAGCTGCTGCTGATCTACTTCCTGTCGGGAATTGTGTTCATTCCCGCATGGATCGCCCTGGCGCGGCGCATCGGCAAGCATCAGGCGCTCATCTGCTGCTACATCTACGGGATCTGCATGGGCCCCACGTTCTTCCTGATTCCGAACGGAAACCTGGCAGTCGCGATTCCGTTTTTCATTTTGTCGGGGGTAAGCTACGGAGCGCCCGCGTTCCTCATCCGCGCCATGATGGCCGACATCGTGGACGCGGATACGGCTGAACACGGCGCGGAGCGGGCCGGGCTCATGTACTCGTTTCTGTCGTTGACGAGCAAATTCGGTCTCGGCGCGGCGGTCCTGGTCGCTTTTCCGATACTGGCAGGAATGGGATTCGATCCGAAGATCGTCAATACGCCGGCGGCGATCGAGCACTTGCGGGTGTTTTTCATATTGCTGCCCATCAGTCTCGCGATGATCACGCTCTTCATCGCGTCGGGCTATAAGCTCGATCAGGCGCGCCAGGAACGCCTGCGCGCAAAGATCGAACAGGCCCGGGCCGAACATCGTTCCGCCGACGACATCCTGACGCCAGGCATTCTCGTGAGCGGCGTAACGCTCGCTTCGGATTCCGAAGAGGTCGCGCACGTGATCGGTAAAGGTGACTAGAGCCGATTTGGGTTGTGTTGAATCACAAAACTTCTCCATGGCCGGGCGTGACCCGGCCACCCAGCGGCCGCGTGTCAACGCGGCCAATGACTCTCGTCAGCATCACAAGGATAATTCAGCTCGCGGACGCTCGCTGACTGGGTGGCCGGGTCGCGCCCGGCCATGGTGAACTGGGGGCTGCATCAAATCGTTTGGACTATTCCCGCGTCTTCTTCCGCGCCGCATATTGGTTGAGCGCCTCGACGAGGCCGGAGAACGCGACCGCGAAGTAAAGGTATCCGCGCGGGATATGGAAATGGGCGGCGTCGGCGATCAGCGCCATGCCGATCAGGAGCAGGAAGCTCAGCGCCAGCATCTTGACGGTCGGATGGCGGTTGATGAATTCGGCCACCAGCCCCGACGCCACCAGCATGACGATCATCGCGATGACGACCGCCGCGATCATGATCGACAGATGCTCCGCCATGCCGACGGCCGTGACGATCGAGTCGATCGAAAACACCAGATCGAAGATCGCGATCTGCACGATCACCGCGAACAGCGTGGCGACGGCTTTCTGCTTGTGCGGGTCCTCGCCTTCCACCAGGCCGTGAATCTCGCGCGTGCCCTTGGTGAGCAGGAACAGCCCGCCCGCGCCGAAGATCAGGTCGCGCCAGGACAGATCAACGCCCCACAGGGTGACGACCGGCGTCGACAGCGAAATGATCCACGCGATCGAACTCAGCAGCGCCACGCGCATGATGAGCGCGAAGGCGAGACCCGTGCGCCGCGCGGCCGGCCTCTGCGCGGGCGCGAGTTGATGCGATGCGATCGAGAGAAAAACAATGTTGTCGATGCCGAGCACGATCTCGAGCGCGGTGAGGGTGGCTAAGCTCGCCCAGGCGTGCGGATCGGTGAGAAGCGCCATCATCGCTCAGAACCAGCCGCGCGCGAGCGCGGGAAACCACAACAGCACCACTTCGCGCGTGGTCAAAAGGCCGATCCCGGCGCCCACGAACACGTCGCTCAGGAAATGCGAATTGAGCATCACGCGCGTCAGCGCCAGATAAAGCGCCAGCGCAAACCAGAGAACCGCGAGCCAGGGCAGGGCGCCGGACAGGATCACCGCGACGCTGAAAATCGTCAGCGCATGGCCGGAAGGGAAGGAATCGTATTGCAGATCGAATCCCAGCGGCCGCCAGCCATAAAGCCCAAGCTCGAGTTCGTCGCGCGGGCGCCGGCGCCCCAGCAATATCTTCGTCGAATGCAGGATCGCGCTGCCGACCGCGAGGCTCACGACAAAGGCCAGAGCCGCCGTTTCGATGCGGGAAGCGACGGCGCTTTCGCCGAATTTCCATGCGTAAAGCCATGCTGCGGCGTAGGCGATGACGGAGGCGATCAGCCAATGTCCGCCCTTGGCCCAATCGGTCGTCTTGTGGACGATGGTCTCGGTGCGCCCGTCGATTTTTTCGTAGACGAAATACACCGCCCGCCGGTCGATGGCGAAGCAAGCGGCGCCTCCGGCCAGCAGCAGAAGTCCCAATCCAAGCAGCATTGGGCCTGATTGCCGCGCCCGGCCGGCCCTGTCAAACGGCCTTTGTCGCCGCCTCGGGGCTAGTGAGCCGCGCGCCCGCGGGCTAGAGTCCACCACCCGCTATCCCAAAAAGGGCTTTTCGGCCCAGGAGGAACTCTCATGAATTTCGATTATTCGCCCAAACAGAAGGAATGGATGAAGCGCGTCGGCGACTTCTTCGAGCAGCACATCTACCCCGCGGAAGCGACCTACACCGCCCAGATGGAAGAGGCGACGAAGAAGGGCAATCGCTGGATCGTCGTGCCCGTCGTCGAAGAGCTGAAGAAGAAGGCGAAGGCGCAGGGCCTGTGGAATATGTTCCTGCCACACAGCGATCACGGCCCGGGCCTCACCAATCTCGAATATGCGCCGCTGGCCGAAATGATGGGCCGCGTGGGCTTCGCTTCCGAAGCGTTCAACTGCTCCGCGCCGGACACCGGCAATATGGAAGTGCTGGATCGCTACGGCAGCCCGCACCAGCAGGACCAGTGGCTGAAGCCGCTGCTGGAAGGCGAAATCCGTTCGGCTTACATCATGACGGAGCCTGCGGTTGCGTCGTCCGACGCCACGAACATCTCCACGCGCATCGAGCGCAAGGGCGATCATTATGTGATCAACGGCCGCAAATGGTGGTCGTCGGGCGTGGGCGATCCGCGCTGCAAGATCATGATCGTGATGGGCAAGACCGATCCCGACACCGACAAATATCGCCAGCAGTCGCAGATCCTGGTTCCCATGGATGCGCCGGGCGTAAAAATCCTGCGCATGCTGCCCGTGTTCGGCTACGACGACGCGCCACACGGCCACGGCGAAGTGCTGTTCGAAAACGTGAAGGTGCCGCTGGAGAACATGATCCTGGGCGAAGGCCGCGGCTTCGAGATCGCGCAAGGCCGCCTTGGGCCGGGCCGCATTCATCACTGCATGCGCACCATCGGCGTGGCCGAGCGGGCGCTGGAACTGATGGCGAAGCGTCTGCTGTCGCGCGAAGCGTTCGGCAAGAAGATTTCCGAACATTCCGTGTGGGAGCAGCGGGTCGCCGAAGCGCGCACCAATATCGAGATGTGCCGTCTGCTGTGCCTCAAGGCGGCAGACATGATGGACAAGGTCGGCAACAAGGTCGCGCGCACGGAAATCGCGATGATCAAGGTGGCGGCGCCGCGCATGGCGCTCCAGATCATCGACGATGCGATCCAGGCCTGGGGCGGCGCAGGCGTCACCACCGATTCCGGCCTCGCGCGCATGTATGCGAGCCAGCGCACCTTGCGCCTCGCCGACGGTCCGGACGAGGTCCACAACCGCACCATCGCGAGACTCGAATACGGGAAGTACATGAACCTGCCGCCAAGGAAGATTGCGGCGGAGTAGGGTTCAATTTTCCACCCGCCCTAAGGGCGGGTCGAAAAATTCGAAGAATTTTTCGGGGCGGGGGGATTGCTGACAAAGCACCCCGCCCCGAAATTCTTTTTTCCCTGCCGCTCAAAAACAATTTCGACCCGCCCCAGGGCGGGTGGGTTTTGCTTACCCCTCCGCACCCGCGCGCTTCGCGAAATACCACGCGCGCTGCGCCAGCGGCCGCACCGCATCGGCATTCTGCGCCGCGTTCTGGTTCGCGGCCGTGCCGTCGCGGACGCGGCCGACGATTCCCTGCAGAATCCCTGCAAGCCGGAAGAAATTGTAGGCCGCGTAATAATCCATGTTCGGCACGGTCTTGCGGCCCGCATTGCGGCAATACATCGCCACATACTCGTCCATCTCCGGAATGCCGAGCGATTTGAGATCCGCGCCCATCAACGTCGCCGTGCCGCCCGTGGTGCCGCCCTGCGGCATCACCCATTGCATCAGGTGATAGGTGAAATCCGCCATCGGATCGCCGATCGTGCACAGCTCCCAATCCAGCACCGCGATCACTTTCGGCTCCGTCGGATGCAGGATCATGTTGTCCAGCCGGTAATCGCCATGGACGATGGAAGAACGCTCTTCCGGCGGCAGGTGTGCGGGCAGCCAGTCGATCAGCTTGTCCATCTCGTCGATGTTCTCGGTGACCGAGGCGAGATATTGTTTCGACCAGCGCGCGATCTGGCGGCCGATATAATTGCCGGGCTTGCCGAAATCGGCGAGGCCGAGCTTTTCGTAATCGAGCGAATGCAGCCGCGCGAGCGTCTCGTTCATCGCGGCATAGATTTGCGTGCGCTGTTGCGGCGTCTGATCCGGCAGCATCGGGCCCCAATAGATGCGGCCCTCCACGCAATCCATCACATAGAACATCGTGCCGATGATGGAGTCGTCCTCGCACAGCACATAGGGCTTCGCGACGGGAAAGCCGGTGGGATAAAGCGCGGCGATGATGCGGTATTCGCGGTCGACGGCATGCGCCGACGGCAGCAGCTTGCCGGGCGGCTTGCGGCGCAGCACATATTTCCGGTTGGGCGTGATGAGCTGATAGGTCGGGTTCGATTGGCCGCCCTTGAACTGGCGCACGGTGAGCGGCGTCTGGAAGCCTTCGATCGTTCGAGGCGAGATATTCCTCGAGCTTCTTCACATCGAAGCGATAGGCCTCGGCGACCTCCTTGGTGCCGGAGAATTTTTCCTGGCGGTCGTCGGCTTCCGTCATCAGTGTGCTCCCTATCGTCTCTTTCTCCCCCGTTCACAGGGGGAGTGGCCGACGCAGTCGGCCGAGGGGGGGACCCCTCCGCGTCGCGTACCGCGCCGCACCTCCCCCGTAAACGGGGGAGGAAAGTAGAAGGCCCGGACCGGTCGGCACAAGGCGCGTTTAGTCTTTGATTTCGCGGGCCACGGCGCGCCAGCCGATGTCGCGGCGGCAGAAGCCGCCCGGCCAGCGGATGCGATCGACGGCGGCATAGGCGCGGGCGCGGGCATCGGTGACCGTCGGGGCCATGGCGGTGACATCGAGCACCCGGCCGCCCATGGCGACGAGCTTGTCGCCTTCGCGCGCGGTAGCCGCGTGGAAAATCTGCACGCCTGGCAGTTTCGCGGCTTCGTCGAGCCCCTCGATGACCGAACCCTTTTTGTAATCGCCAGGATAGCCGTTCGCCGCCATCACCACCGTCAGCGCCACATCGTCGTGCCAGCGCAGATCGACCGATCCAGCACGTTGTCGCGCGCCGCGATCAGCGCAGGCGCGAGATCGGACTTCAGCCGCATCATCAGCACCTGGCATTCCGGATCGCCGAAGCGGCAATTATATTCGATGAGCTTGGGCCCATCCTTCGTGATCATCAGCCCCGCATACAGCACGCCCATATAAGGCATGCCGCGTGCGGCCATCGCGGCGATCGGTGGGCTTGATGATGCGCGCCATCGCTTCGTCGATCACCGCGTCGGCGTGAGAACCGGCGCGGGCGAATAGGCGCCCATGCCGCCCGTGTTCGGGCCGATGTCGCCGTCGAAAGCGCGCTTGTGATCCTGCGCGCCCGCGAGCGGCAGGACATGTTCGCCGTCGGTGAGCACGAAGAAGCTCGCCTCTTCGCCTTCGAGAATTCCTCGACGACGATCTCCTGGCCGGCCGCGCCGAATGCGCCTTCGAACATGAAATCGATCGCGCGATCTGCGTTCGCCGCGCGACTCCGCGAATGATCACGCCTTTGCCGGCCGCCAGCCCGTCGGCCTTGATGACGACGGGAAGCCCCAGCGTTTCGGCATAGGCTTTCGCGGGCGCGGGCTCGCTGAAGCGCTTGTAGGCGGCGGTCGGAATGCCGTGCGCCGAGCAGAGGTCTCTTGACGAAGCCCTTGGAGCCTTCGAGCTGCGCGGCTTTTCCGCTGGGCCCCAGCGCCCTGATCCCGGCCGCCTCGAACCGGTCCCACAATCCGGCAACCAGCGGCCCTTCGGGGCCGATCACCGCGAAATCGATTCGCCTCTCTTTGGCGAAGGCGACCAGCCCGTCCAGATCGGTGACGGCGATCGGCACGCATTCCGCCACTTCGGCGATTCCGGCGTTGCCCGGCGCGCAATAGAGCTTCGACACGATCGAACTCGCCGCCAGCGCCCACGCCAGCGCATGCTCCCGTCCGCCGGAACCGATGAGAAGGATGTTCAAGGAAACCTCGTTTGGCGGACAGGCCTTCAACCCTGTCTCAGGGTGGGCGTGAATTTCAAGGAGCTTTCCGTCTGGCTGATACTCTATAGTCGGACAAATCGCACCGAACTTTCCTATATCATCAAAGACTCATGAGCGAACCCCTCCCCAATCTTCCCGAATTCTCCGTCAGCGAGATCGCTGCCGCGCTGAAGCGCACGGTCGAGGATTCGTTTCCGTTCGTGCGGGTGCGGGGCGAGATTTCGGGGCTTAAATTTCATTCCTCGGGCCATGTCTATTTCGACCTGAAGGACGACAAGGCTGTGCTCAACGCCGTCATCTGGCGCGCGGTCGCGCAGCGGCTGAAGGTGAAGCCGCAGGCGGGGCTCGAGGTCGTCTGCACGGGGCGTATTTCGACCTATGCGGGCTCGTCGCGCTACCAGATCATCGTCGAGCAGGTGGAATTGGCGGGCCTCGGCGCGCTGATGGCGCTGCTGGAAGAGCGCAAGAAGAAGCTCGCCGCGGAGGGCCTGTTCGCGGAGGCGCGCAAGAAGAAGCTCTCCCATTCCTGCCCGATGTGATCGGCGTCGTCACCTCGCCCACCGGCGCGGTGATCCGCGACATCATGCATCGGCTGGACGCGCGTTTTCCCCGCCGCGTGCTCCTGTGGCCCGTGGCGGTGCAGGGCGAGCGCGCGGCCGGCGAAGTGGCGGCCGCCATCCGCGGCTTCAACGCGCTGGCGGCCGGAGGCCCTGTGCCGCGGCCGGACGTGATCATCGTCGCGCGCGGCGGCGGCTCCATCGAAGACCTGATGGCCTTCAACGAAGAAATCGTGGTGCGCGCGGCGGCGGAAAGCGCGATCCCGCTGATTTCGGCCGTGGGCCATGAGACCGATACGACCCTGATCGATTTCGCCTCCGACTGCCGCGCGCCCACGCCCACGGCGGCGGCCGAGATGGCGGTCCCGGTGCGCAGCGAGCTGGTCTCGCAGGTGATGGATTTCGAACGCCGAAATGTGCGCAGCTTCGGCCGCGGTATGACGGAGCGGCGCACGCATCTGCAGGGATTGATGCGCGCTCTCCCGCGCGCCGACCAGCTGTTCGCGCAACCGCGGCAACGCCTGGATGTCGCGTCCTCGAAGCTGGACCATGCACTGAGCCAGAATGTGCGCGTTCATCGCCTCAGGTTCAGCAAAGCGGAAACGCTGTTGCGGCCGAATGCGATCAGATCGGAGATCGCGCGTGGCGCGGAACAGTCGGGCTCGTTGCTGCGCCGGTTGGAACGCGTCTTCGGGACCAATCTTCAGCGCCGTCGCGCGCAGATCGATGCGCTCGCCCGCGTGCTGGACAGCGTAAGCTATCGCGCGGCCCTCGAACGCGGCTTCGCGTTGGTGCGGGGCGCCGACCAGCATGCCCGCCGCCGCGCCGCCGCCATCAATTCCGGCGAAAAACTGACCCTCACCTTCGCGGACGGCACGATCGAGGCCAACGCCGGCGGCGCGTCCGACCCGCGCCCGCCGGCCAAAGCCGCCCGAACCACAAAGCCCGGCGGCCAGGGCACGTTGTTTTGAACGACCGCGGCGCTGGCGCTCCCCGCGTCACCCGCGCTAAAATCTCCCCATGGACGGTCTCACATGAACAGAATGGATCGCGATTTCCGCCCCCAGGGACTGGCGGATCTCGAATATTGCGACGGCGAGTACCGGGTGATCAAACCCGGCTCTTTCGTCATCTGCGCTGTCACGGGCACGCAAATCCCGCTGGAGGCGCTGCGCTACTGGAGCGTCGACCTGCAGGAAGCCTATGCGACGCCCGAGATCGCGACAAGGCGTTTCCAGGAGACGGGAAAAACGCCGAAATGATGGAGCGCCGCGCTTTTCTCGCAGGCGCCGCCGCGCTCGCGACGGTCTCGCGTGCCGCGTGGGCCGATGCCTCGCGGATTTCGCTTTCGGGCGCGATGGAGCAGGGCAGCCTCGTCATCGGCAAGGTGGAGTCCGGCGCCAGGATCACCATCGACGCCAATCCCGTGCGGGTGTCGCCGCAGGGGCTTTTCGCGTTCGGCTTCGATTTCAACCAGACCAAGCCGACAACCATCGTGGCGCGCTTCGCGGACGGTTCCACCGAAACCAAGTCGGCGACGCCCACGCTGCGCAATTATGAAATCCAGCGCATCAACGGCTTGCCCGAAAAATTCGTCACGCCCCCCGCCGACGTCATCGCCCGCATCAAGCGCGAAGGCGCCATGATCGCGGAAGCGCGCATGCGCGACACGGGCGAGACCTGGTTCGCCGACGGGCTCGATTGGCCCGCGCCGGGGATCATCAGCGGTGTGTTCGGCAGCCAGCGCATTCTGAATGGCGAACCCAAGGCGCCGCATTTCGGAGTCGATGTCGCCAATGTGGCCGGCACGCCGATCCATGCGCCAGCCGATGCGATCGTCTCGCTCGCCCAGCGCGATTTTTATCTCGATGGCGGCATCACGCTCCTCGATCACGGCCATGGCGTGTCGACCTGTTACATCCACCAGAGCAAGATCCTGGTGAAGCGCAATCAGCGCGTGTCGCGCGGCGAGCCGATCGGCGCGATCGGCATGACGGGGCGCGCAACCGGCCCGCATCTGCACTGGGCGATGAACTGGTTTCAGGTCAAGCTGGACCCGTCGCGCTCCACGCGCACACCTGCGCCCGCAAGAGCCTGAGCGTCGAGACCGCGCCGCGTGCGCGGTTTGTCGCCGGGATTGGGCCAACGGCGGTGAATCCAAAGCCATTGCGATGGGCGATAGCGCACCAGCTCTTCGATCCTTTTGTTGATCTCGACGGTCAAAGCCAGCGTATCGGCCTCGCTGTCGCCGGTCGGCGCAAATTCGACCGCCGGATGAACCCTCATGCGGAAACGCGAGCCGCGCAGCCGCTCCAGCGAAGCCGGCAGAATGATCGAACCGAGCTTCAGGGCGAGCGCTGCCGGCGCCGGCGTCGTCATCGCGTCGCGGCCGAAGAACGGCGCGGGCATGCCTTCACCCGTCTTCTGGTCCACCAGCAGCAGGATGGCCTTGCCGCCCCGCAGAAGCGTGAAGATCTTCCGCGTGCCTTGCGCGCCTTTTGCGATCTGGTCCTTGGGACCCAGTGTCATGCGGCGGCGCACCAGCCAACGGTCGATATAGGGATTGTTGAGCGGCCGGTAGACTTCTCCCCCTTCGATTCCATATTGCGCAGCCGCAAACGGCATCAGCTCCCAATTGCCGAAATGCCCCGACACGAACAAAACGCCTTTGCCTGACTGGAGCGCCGTGTCCGCGCGCTCGATGCCTTCGATCGCGATGCGCGGATCCGGGCCGTGCATCGACAGTTTTTCGAGATGTGCATATTCGGAGATCGTGCGGCCGAGATTGTCCCACATCTCGACCAGGATCGCTTCAAGCTCGTCGTCGTTCATGTCCGGATAGGCGGCGCGCAGATTTTTGCGGGCGCGATTGGACACGCCCGTGCGATAGAAAACATTGCGGCCGAGAAAGCCGCCGAATGCCGACGCGCCATCGAGACCGAGAATCCGGAACAGTCCCATCAGGGTGAAGAATCCCGCCGCTTCCATCCCATATTGGAGCTTGTCGGCGAGTTTCATCTTCGGAATCGGTTGAATGGTCTGCGTCATGGGCCGGGCGCTATCTTAACCGGCGCGACCCTGTCAAGCAGACGGTCGAGCGCGGCTTCGTCGTCGAACATGGCGTGGATCGGAAGCACGCCGACATCCGCGCGTTCTACGGGCGTCAGCCGGACGAAATCTTTCCCGGTCGTGACAAGACGCGCGTCCGCGCCGCGGGCTTTGGACCTGAGGCGCGCGATTTCGGCCGCGCTATAGGCATGATGATCGTCGAAGCGTTCTGTTGCGACAAGCTCTGCGCCCAACGCGCGCAGCGAGTTCGAAAAACTTCTCCGGCCGCCCGATGCCCGCAAACGCGACAATCCGCCGTCCGGCGAAATCGTCAGCGCCTTGCGCGATCAGCCGCGCGCGCAGCACCGGCCCCGACCAGCCCGTCAACGCCGTGTCGCCTTCGCCGACAAGAACGACGGCGTCGGCGCGCGCGAGTCCCTGGGCCACGGATTCGCGCAATGGCCCCGCCGGCAATATTTTTCGATTGCCGAACCCCGTTTCCGCATCGACGACGACGAAAGACAGATCCTTCGCGAGCTGGAAGTTCTGGTGCCCGTCATCCATCACGATCACATCGGCGTGTTGCGCATCGGCGAGTGCGGCGCCCGCCCTGCGATCGCGCGCCACAATCGCTCGCGCCGTCGCCGCCAGCAACAAGGGTTCGTCGCCCGTGTCCGCGGCGCTGTGCGCGGCGGGATCGACGAAGACGGGTCCGGCGAGCCGGCCGCCATAACCGCGCGACAGAAACACGGGTTTGAGGCCATGCCGCAAAAGCGCTTCGGCGATAGCGGCCGCGATGGGCGTTTTTCCCGAACCACCAGCAGTCAGATTGCCGACGCAGATCGTTTTCGCGCTCGGCCGAAACGGAATTGTATGGTCGCGCTTCCACGCGACGCTCGCGCCATAAAACCAGCCCAATGGCGACAACAGCGCGGTCGCGAGCCGGGCCGTGTAGTCGTGTTCGGACCAGAATTCAGGCGTGCGCATGCGAAGCCAGTAGCGATTCGATTGCGAGCCGCGTGCGCTCCACCGCGCCGCCCAGGGCGCCCGCCGCGCGCGAGGCCGCCTGGCCCATGATGCGCGCGTCTTCGGGATATTTGAGGAGGCGTGCGGCCAGCGCAACAATCTCGCTGCACGTCGCGACGCGTCCCACGCCTTGCGCGGCGAAGATGGCATTGTACGCTTGCGCAAAATTGGCCGTGTGCGGGCCCGCGAGAACGGCGCAACCCAGATGCGCGGGCTCGAGCGGGTTTTGTCCGCCATGCGGGACGAGACTGCCGCCGATCAGCGCGAAATGCGCGAGCCGGTAGAACAGCCCCAACTCGCCGATCGTATCGGCGATGTAGATCGCCGTGTCGGCGCCGGGTTCCTGACCCTCGGCGCGGCGCGCCGTCAAGCGTGTCCCGCACAGCATGGCGATCGCAGGTCCGCGCTCGGGATGGCGCGGCGCGATGATGGTGAGAAGCTCGGGAAATTCGCGGCGCAAAGAATCATGCGCGGAAAGAATGATCTCGTCTTCGCCCGCATGCGTGCTCGCCGCGAGAAACACCGGCCGCGGGCCGATGGCGCTGCGCAAGGCGGAAAGTTTGTCCGCGTCGGCAGGCAAGGGCGGCGCATCCGCCTTCAGGCTGCCGCCCACCAGGACATTCTTCGCGCCGAGTCCCCGCAAACGCTTCGCCGTTTCTTCATCCTGCGCCAGGCAGGCATCATAGAGCGACAGGATCGCGGCGGCCGTGCGCGGCGCATAGCGCCAGCCGGCGAAAGACCGCGCCGACATGCGCCCGTTGATCAGCGCCAGCGGGATGCTGCGGGCTTTGGCGCCTGTGAGCGTGTTGGGCCAGATTTCGGAATCGACGAAGAGGCCGATATCCGGCCGCCAATGATCGAGGAATCGTGCGACGGATGACGGCGTGTCGAGCGGCGCGAATTGGTGAAAGGCGCGCGGCGGCAGGCGTTCGGCCATCAATTGCGCCGACGTCACGGTTCCGCTTGTGACCATCACGGTGCGATTTTCGGTCTTCAGCAACGCGCCGATCAGCGGCAATACCGCCATGCATTCGCCGACGCTCGCGCCGTGAATCCAGATGAGCTGGCCCGAGGGTCGCGGTTTGACCGCATGGCCCAGCCGCTCTTCGATCCGGGCGCGATCTTCCTTGCCGCGCCGCGCGCGCCGGCGCAATACGAACGGCGCCGCCATTTCAAGGGCCGACGCCGCGGCGCGATAGGCGCGCAAGGTCAATGGCGTCGACGCCATCGCGTCAGCCGCCGACCGCGGCGGAGGGGACATCGTCCGCGACGCCATCGAGATTGTGCTGGTAGAGCCGCGCATAAAGGCCTTTGCGCGCCACGAGCTCGGCATGTGTGCCCGCTTCGACGACCTTTCCGCGGTCGAGCACATAGATGCGGTCGGCGTCGAGCACCGTTGAAAGCCTGTGCGCGATGACAAGGGTGGTGCGACCTTTCATCAGGATCGCCAATGCATCCTGAACCTGCCGTTCGCTCTCGGTGTCGAGCGCGGAGGTCGCCTCGTCAAGCAACAGGATGGGCGCATTGCGCAACATGGCGCGCGCAATGGCGAGGCGCTGGCGTTGCCCGCCGGACAGCTTCAAGCCCCCTTCGCCGATGCCCGTGTCGTAGCCGTTCGAAAGTTCGCGGATGAAACCGTCCGCCGCCGCGGCCTTGGCGGCGGCGATGATCTCGTCGCGCGTCGCGTCGCGCCGGCCGAGCGCGATGTTATCCGCCACCGTCTCGTCGAACAGAATCGCTTCCTGGGTGACAAGCGCGATGTGGTCGCGCAACGAGAAAAGTGTCACGTCGCGGATATCCTGTCCGTCGATTGCGATCGTGCCGCCATCGACGTCATAGAATCGCAGCAGGAGATTGAAGATCGTGCTCTTGCCCGCGCCGGAGGGCCCCACCAGCGCGATCTTTTGACCTGGCGGAATGTCCATCGAGATGCGTTCGAGGGCCGCGGCGCCTTCGTGATACGCGAAGCTCACAGTGTCGAAGCGGATGGCGCCGCCTTTGGGCGGAGGTGCGATGACGAACGGTTTCGCGCCCGGTCGATCGACGATTTCGGGCTTCTGATCGATCACCGCGAAGATGCGGTTGGCGGCGGAAAGGCCCTCCGTCGAAATCGTCCAGAGCGAGCTCAGCACGCGAACCGGCTGTTGCGCGAGGATCATCGCGGTGACGAAGGACACGAACTGATTGATCGAAAGCTGGCCGTGCAGGCCCTGATAGCCGGCATAGGCAAAAGTGATCGCTGCCGCGATGCCGCCCAGGAGATCGGTCGCCGGCACGGCCGCCGAGCGCGAACGCACCGCCTTCAGAATATATTTGAGGCGGCTCGCGATGCGCGCATTCGCCGATTTCGCGGCATAGGATTCGAGATTGTAGGCCTTGATGATGTGACGGCCGCCCAGCACTTCGCCCAGCATGCGCGACAGCCCGCCCGTCTCCTCCATGCCGCGGGTAGACGATTTCTTGAGCGAACGGCTGAGGCGCTCCGTGACGAGCGCCACCAGGGGCAGCACGAGAACGGAAATCAGCGCGAGCTGCCAGTCCTGATAGATCATCAGGCCCGCAAGCACGACGAGCGTGATCAATTGGAGACCGATGCCCGCCACGCCGCGGGTGATGGCCCCGCGCAGCAAATTCGCGTCGTTCAGGAATTTCGAGATCAGCTCGCCCGAATGCACTTCATTGAGTGCGGCGATATCCTGGCCCACCTGGCTGTGGAACATGTCGCGCTGCACATCCGACACGATGCGTTCGGCGATGCCGTTGATGATGTTGTCCTGCCCGAATGTCGCGACGGCCCGCACGGCCACGACGCCGACGACGACCAGCGCCAGAGGGATAAGCAAGTCGGCCCGCTTCTGCAGGAAGATGAACTTCGTGATCGGGTCGAGCAGATAGGCTAGCGCCCCGCTCAGCGCGGCCACCGTGACCATACACAGGGCCGCGACCGCGAGCGCGGCGTAGCGATGGCCCAGATAGTCGCGAACCAGCCGTTTGATGATGGCCCAGTCGCCCAAGCGCTGGGCGCCGGACGCGGCCGGGACGGGGCGGAGACTGGCGCTGAGGTTTTCGGGCAGGGCGGTCATGGGTCGCGCCATCTAGCACGGGCCGCGGGCGGGGCGCGAGGGCGGCCAACAAACGTTAAGAACATCAGGTTCCCTTGGGCTCGTGCGGCTCCAGCAGTTTGTGCAGATGGACGACGAAATAGCGCATCTGGGCGTTGTCGACCGTCGCCTGCGCCACGCCCCGCCAGGCGTCGAGGGCGGTCTTGTAATTGGGATAAATCCCCACGAACTGGACCTTTGACAGGTCCTTGAATTCCGTGGAGTCCGGCGACACGAGCTCGCCGCCGAACACGAGGTGCAGAAGCTGCTTGGAGTGTTGTTCCATGGTGGGTTCCGAATGTGAATTGATTTACCCACCCTCCCCTTGAGGGAGGGTCGAAATTCTTCCTTGAGCGGCAGCGAAAGAAGAATTTCGGGGAGGGGTGATGTCGAGGCAGAACCCCGCCCCGAAAAATCCTTCTGTTCGTTCGCTACGGCTCACGAACCTCAGAATTTTTCGACCCTCCCTCAAGGGGAGGGTGGGATTCTTATATAGCTCAAAACTCAAATTACCTCACCGCACCAATGCGCCCAGATGTTGAAGCTTTTGCATCAGCAGCGTATGCAGTTTCGGTCCGGCGGCGACGATTGAGCGTTGCAGCGGCACGGCGCCGTTGTAGAGGAGCCGCGCGCCCGTGTGATCCGTCACCAGGCCGCCGGCTTCTTCGACGATGATGTCGCCCGCTGCGAGGTCCCAGTCGTGTTTGGCGGAGAGGGCGAGCGTCGCATCGAACTGGCCTGCCGCGACCAGCGCCATGCGATAGGCGATGGAGTTGCGCGTTTCGACCT
Source organism: uncultured Alphaproteobacteria bacterium (assembly GCA_963715545.1). Lineage (GTDB taxonomy): Bacteria > Pseudomonadota > Alphaproteobacteria > Micropepsales > Micropepsaceae > Rhizomicrobium. The sequence continues at coordinate 609,047 of OY970252.1, forward strand.
GCATGGGCGGCCAGGGCGTATTCGGCGGCGTGGACCAGATCGCGTGTTCGAATGTCGCCTTGGGCGCGAGCATCTTGCAATTCTCAATCGCATCGCAACCGCTCACATGGATCGCAGCGCCGTTCAACGTGGCGCCAAGCCCGCGCGATGCCGCAAAACATTCCTCGGTGATCGGATTGTAGACGACGCCTTGCTCCGGCCGTCCGTCGCGCACAATGGCGATGGCGATCGTGAACCACGGGCGGCCTTTGAGAAACGCCGTGGTCCCGTCGATGGGATCGACGATGAAAGTGCGCTCGGCTTCGCGCCGCGACGGATCGTCTTCGCTTTCTTCGGACATCCAGCCGTAAGACGGTCGCGCAGCCGTCAGCGTTGCGTGCAGGAATTTGTCGATGGCGAGATCGGCTTCGGTGACGGGCTGGCCTTTGCCCTTGTCCCAGCGTTTGTAGTCGCCGCCGAAATAACGCCGCGCAATCGCGCCGGCGTCGCGCGCGGCCTGTTCGATCAGCGCAAGGTCGGTGCCGGTCGCGTCATGCGCCGGCAACGGTCATGCCTTCGATGCGGATCGTCGGCGCATTCGTGCCGTAGCGGAACACGAGATCGTTCGCCGGCGTCATGTGCAGGAACATGTCCTTGAGATTGCCCGCGATGGTCACTTCCGCGACGGGATAGGCGATCTTGCCGTTCTCGATCCAGAAGCCGGCGGCGCCGCGGCTGTAATCGCCGGTCACGCCATTGACGCCCATGCCCATCAGTTCGGTGACGTAAAAGCCTTGCTTGACTGTCGGCGATCAGTGCTCCGACGCGATCGTGCCAGGCTCCATGTAAAGATTGGTGGTGGACGGCGAGGGCGGACCGCCCGTACCGCGCGCGGCGTGTCCCGTCGTCGCAAGCCCCAATTGCTTGGCGCTGGCGCAATCGAGCAGCCAGGTCTGAGCACGCCGCGCTCGACGAGGGCAGTGCGCTTGTTGCGCACGCCTTCGCCGTCGAACGGCTTCGAACGCAGGCCGCGCAGCCGATGCGGATCGTCGATGATGGTGATGCCGGGCGCGAAAATCTGCTGCGCCCATGCGATCCTTCAGAAAGCTCACGCCGCGCGCGATGGAGCTGCCGGAAATCGCGCCGGCGAAATGCCCAATCAGGCCCGCCGACACGCGCGGATCATAGACCACGGGCACGTCCTGCGATTTCACCTTGCGGGGATTGAGGCGGGCGATGGTGCGCTGCGCCCGCGCGGCGGCCGACATCCTCGGCGGAGTCCAGATCGCCCGCATGACGCGCGCTGGCGCTGTCGTAATCGCGCTCCATCGCGGTGCCTTCGCCCGCCAGCACCGCCACGCCGATGCTGTGGCTGGTGCCGGCATAGCGGCCCGAAGAAGCCTTCGCTGGTGGCGAGCGCGATGGCGCTACGGCTGAAGCTCGCGCCGCCGCCTTCCGAATTGGTGACGCCCGGAACAGCCATCGCCGCGCATTCGACGGCGCGGGCGCGATCGATCAGAAGATCCGGCGGCGGTTCGAGCGTGTCTTCGATGTCGAGTGCAGGAAAGCTGCGCGCCAGACGGTCGGCCGGCGCAAGCCCGGCATATTTGTCTTCGGGCGCCAGCCTCGCCATCGCCACCGCGCGCTCGGGCAATTCGTCCAGCGCGCGGGCCGAGAGATCGGTGGAGGAGACGAACGCCACCCGCTCGCCCACGAACACGCGCAAACCCAGATCGGAGGATTCCGATCGCTCCACGTCTTCGAGCTTGCCCAGCCGGTAGGACACGCTCGCCGACACGGAGCCCACAATCAGCGCATCCGCGCCGTCCGCTCCGGCGGCGCGCGCGGCCCGGATCAGACGGTCGAGAATGTCCTGTTGCGTGTTCGCCACTGAATCAGGAAGCCACGGCCTGCGGCGTGAAAATGAGCCAGAGCACGCCGACGATCCCGACAATATAGGCGATCCAGGTGAGAATCATGCCGACGAACCGCAGCGGACCAGGTCCCGTGCTGCCCGACAGGCCGACGCCATGAATGATCCGGCCGAGGGTGAGCGGCACGCCCACGCTATGGATCAGCCAGATCGATCCGGTGGGAAAAGACGCGAGAGCCCACATCAGAAGGAGGCCCATCGGCGTCCATTCGGAATTGTTGCCGTGGGCGCGGAGCGGGCCCGCCATTTCCGGCTTGCCGCCGTCGCCGATGTCGGTTTTCGTCACCACACGGGCGCGCACGACGAGAATGCCCAGAACAAGCATGACGAGCGCGTTCAGCGCGACATAAAAGCCGAACGCATAGATCGAAGATTGCCACAGAATCGACATCGCATTTTCCCCTTGGCCAGGTCGGCCGCTGCGGCGCGCATGTGAAGGCCGATTCCAGGCCCGGTCAAGAGAACAATGGGCGATGTCGGGCGCTCGGGGAGGCGCTAATTCGCCGGACTTGGCGGACCCGTGGCCGGCGCAGGCGTTGCGCTTGTTGCAGGCGCCGGCGTGTCGGCGGGGGTGATGTAGAGCTTCTGTTCCTTGTAGGCGATATAGATGTGCAAATGCCGCAAGACATCCATGCCGACCAGCATATCCGGCAACCCTTGCGCCTCGTCATTGGTGAGGATTCGCGTTCCCGTCCGAGGCGCGCGCGCCAGTATTCCCTTTTGGAGATCGGGGATGATCTCAATGACCGGGTTGCTGACGCTGACGCCCTCGAAGCTGAGCGAATGGAATGCATGCTGGTAGATCGACGATCTATCCCCGTCGTGAAGATGGCCGATCGCCTTGACCTCCGGACTTCCAGTCGCCAGACCGAAATCCTCTTCCGCCGCGTCCAGGTTCAGCGCGGTATCCGGCGCGCCGGTGTCGAGCACGGCGTCGTAGCGGCGCCCGTCGAGGGTGACCGGAACGACAACGTGGTGGCTTTTCGCAACGCGCATCGGCGCCACCGCGATGGCGCTGGGCCGCCAGTAGATGACCTTTCCTTCGCAATGATCCTGCGACATGAGATTGAGCCGGTTCGCGCCGAAATCGATATCGACGTCATAGTGATACAGGATATTCGGCGCCAGAATTCCCGCGATCCTGCCGTCATTTCCAAACATGTTGTGACTGGGGGCGATCATGAACTCCACGTCGCTGCCCTGCAGCGTATCCATGTTGAAGCTGTCCGCGACGACAGCTTTACGCATCGTGTTTCCCGATACGTCGACAAGCTTCAGCCGGACACGGAGTTGGGAAAGTTGCAATTCCTGCACAGTCTCCGGCGTGAGTTCGCTGATGCCGCCCCCCGTGTCCAGCAGCATGAGTTTGGCGACCCCATTGATCGTCACGGGCACGAAGAACCGGGTGCGATCCTGGTTCGTCGCCAGAGTGAGCGACGCCTGCATCTTGAGGGGACTGCAATCATCCGCCATCGCCGGCGCAATAGCGCCGAGCACGACCAAAGCAGCAAAGATGGTCATCCAATTGGCGCGCATCGACGCCGCCGGTTCTGCACGTCTTCCGCACAGAATGGTGAAGTCTTCGACGATGTGCAATCGCGCGCCGGGCGAGTGCGGCTGCTTTTTACCGCCAAATCGGCTTGCCGGAGCCCGGCAGGCCGAGGCGGGGCCATTTTTCCGTGACGGTTTTCACGACATCGTCGTCCATGCGGATCTGACGGCCCCATTCGCGGTGCGTTTCGGGCGGCAGCTTGTTGGTCGCGTCGAGGCCGATCTTGGAGCCGAGGCCGGATTCGGGCGAGGCGAAATCGAGATAATCGATCGGCGTGTTCTCGACGAGCGTGATGTCGCGCGCCGGGATCCATGCGCGTCGAGATCGCCCACATCACGTCTTTCCAGTCGCGCGCATCGATGTCGTCGTCCACCACGATCACCCATTTCGTGTACATGAACTGGCGCAGATAGGACCACACCGCCATCATCACGCGCTTGGCGTGGCCGGGATAGGCCTTCTTCATGCTCACGACGGCGATGCGATAGGAACAGCCTTCCGGCGGCAGCCAGAAATCCACGATCTCGGGAAATTGCTGTGTTAAGCAGCGGAATGAAGACTTCGTTGAGCGCTTCGCCCAGGATCGAAGGCTCGTCGGGCGGCCGGCCCGTGATAGGTCGAGAGATAGATCGGATCGCGGCGCATGGTGATCGCGGTCACGGTGAAGACGGGAAACTGCTCGACGGAATTGTAATAGCCGGTGTGGTCGCCATAGGGACCTTCGTCGCGATAATCGCCAAGCGAGACTTCGCCTTCGATCACGATCTCTGCTTCGGCGGGCACCTTGAGCGGCTGGCTCACGCAATCGGCGCAGCTCCACGCGCTGGCCCGCGCAGCAAGGCCGGCGAATTGATATTCGGACAGCGTCTCGGGCACCGGCGTCACGGCCGCGAGGATGATCCCGGGATCGGCGCCGAGCACGGCTGCCGCCGGAAGCGGCGCGGTCTTTTCCTTCGCCCAGCGCGCATGATGCTGCGCCCCGCCGCGATGCTTGAGCCAGCGCATGATGGTCTGGTTCTTCGTCAAGCACCTGCATGCGGTAGATGCCGAGATTGTAATTGTCTTCGCGCGCATCGCTCGGCCCCTTGGTCACCACCAGCGGCCAGGTGATGAGCGGCGCGGGCTCGCCGGGCCAGCAGGTCTGCACGGGCAGGCGCGACAGATCGATGTCGTCGCCGCGCCAGCACGATCTGCTGGCAGGCGGGCGAGCCTACCGTCTTGGGCTTCATCGACATCACGGTCTCGCCAGCGGCAACAGCTCCATCGCTTCGCCGAAGCTGCGCGGCGGTTCGGGCTGGCGCAGTGTGCGCGAGCACTTCGCCCACTTCGCGCAGTCGAGCGCCGCATCGCGCCGTTCGACGCCGCCCATCGTCACGCCCATCGCGACGCGCTTCACCGTGCCGAACAGATTGACGAGCACGGGAATTTCGGACGGCGTGCCGTCGGCCTTGATGGGATTCTCGAAGATGACCGCGGGGCCGCCTTCGGCGATCAGCCGCGTCTGGATTTCCGTCATCTCGAGCACGGTCGAGACGGGCTCCTTCACGCGCACAAGCTCGCCTTCGGCTTCCAGCCTGGCGATGAAGTCGCGCAGGGAACGATAGCTCATCGCCATCGTCCTATCACGGCTCGTTGAGGACTTTCCACTTGGACGGCGCCGCATGCCAGACGCCGTAGACGAAATAGATCAGGATGCCGATGGCGGTCCACACCACGAGCCGCACCCAGGTTCCGTCCGACAGGCTGAACATCATCAGGCCGCAGGTCGCAATGCCGGCGGGCGCCACGAACCACGCGAACGGCGTGCGGAATGGCCGGCGCGCCATGGGCGCCGTGACGCGCAGGATCAGGATGCCGCCGCACACGGCGACGAACGCGAGCAATGTCCCGATCGACACGAGGTCGGCCAGGATATCGAGCGGAAAAAGCGCCGCCAGCAACGCCGCAACGAAGCCCGTGATGATCGTGCCGCGATGCGGCGTTCTGAAGCGCTTGATGCACGGCCGAAAATGCGGGCGGCAGGAAGCCGTCGCGCGCCATCGAATAGAAGATGCGCGATTGGCCGTAGAGCCCGACGAACACCACCGACGCGAGGCCCACCATCGCGCCGATATTGATCGGCATGACGATCCATTGCAGCGCCGCGATCTTGCCAAGCGCGAAAGACACCGGATTGGGCACGTCGAGCGTGCGCCAGTCGGTGACGCCGGTCAGCACGATCGCCATGCCGATATAGAGGACGGTGCAGATCGCGAGCGAACCCAGGATCCCGATCGGCAGATCGCGCCGCGGATTCTTCGCCTCCTGCGCCGCCACGGACACGGCCTCGAAGCCGATATAGGCGAAGAAGATCATGCCGGAGGCGGCGAGGATTCCCGTGACGCCGAATTTTCCGAACGTGCCCTGCATTGGGCGGAATGAACGGATGGAGATTGGCCGTATGCACATAGGGCAGGCCGAAGATGATCACGAGGATCACGATGCCCGTCTTGATCATCACCATCAGCGCGTTGAAGCGCGCGGACTCGCTGACGCCGACCACGAGGAACGCTGTGAGAAAGACGATCAGCAGCACGGCGGGCAGGTTGATGATCGCGCCCGTCAGATGAATGTCGTGGAAGCCCGTGGCCGCCGACGGGCGCATTGGCGAAAGCAGGCGGGATGACGTAACCCGAGATTGCTGCAGGAAGCTGACGAAATAGCCCGACCAGCCGACCGACACCGTGGACGCGGACACCAGATATTCCAGCACCATGTTCCAGCCGATGAACCACGCCATGAAGCGGCCCATGGTGGCGTAGGCATAGGTGTAGGCGCTGCCGGATTCCGGAATCATCGAAGCGAATTCGGCATAGCAGAGCCCGGCGAACAGGCAGCCGAGCCCCGCGATGATGAAGGAGAGCAGCACGGCCGGTCCCGCATGTTCGGCGGCCGCCGTGCCGGCGATGACGAAAATGCCCGCGCCGATGATCGAGCCGATGCCGATCATGATCAGACTGCACCGGCCCCAGCGCCGCTTGAGCTGATTGCTCTTCGGCGACGATCGGGTTCGGTTGGTCCAGGCTTGCGTCGGTCATCGCGATGTCGCTCCGGTCATTCGGCGGCCGCCGGAGCTTCGTCGACAAGCTTCCAGCGCGGCGGCTGCGCGTGCCGGATGCTGTAGGCGAGGTAGATGACGAGCCCGATCACGCGTCCAGACGCCAAGCCGGATCCAGGTGTCGAGCGGCAGGAACGCCATCATGAACAGGCACATGCCGATGCCGAGCGGGCGCGACGATCCAGACGAGCGGCGTGCGGAACGGACGCTTCACCTTCGGGCGCTGCACGCGCAGCACCATGACGCCGGCGCACACGATGACGAAGGCCGCCAGCGTGCCGATGGAGACGAGCTCGCCCAGGATGTCGAGCGGCAGCACGCCGGCCAGCAGCGCGCAGAACGCGCCGGTGATCAGCGAGCCGCGCCAGGGCGTCTTGAAGCGCGGATGAATCTCGGCGAACATCGGCGGGATCATGCCGTCCTTCGCCATCGCGTAGAAGATGCGCGATTGGCCCAGCAGCAGCACCAGCACCACCGAGGCAAGGCCGACGATGGCGCCGACATTCACATAAGGCGCGAGCCACTGCGTGGCGGGGATCGCTTCGACCGCCTGCGACACGGGATGGGCGACGTTCAGGGTCGTGTAGGGCGCGATGCCGGTCAGCACCCACGACATCAGCATGTAGAGCACGGTGCAGATGAGCAGCGAACCCAGAATGCCGAAGGGAATGTCGCGCTGCGGATTTCGCGCTTCCTGCGCGGCGACGCTGACCGCGTCGAAGCCGATATAGGCGAAGAAGATCACGCCGGTGGCGCGGAACACGCCGGTCCAGCCGAATTGTCCGAAGGTGCCGGTGTTGGGCGGAATGAAGGGCGTGTGATTGGCCGGACTGACATGAGAGAAGCCGACGAAGATCACGACGCAGCACGATGCAGAGTTTGATCGCGACCATCACGATTGTTGAAGTTCGCGCTCATATTGACGCCGACGATCAGGACGAACGTGACGAGCGCCACGAGCAGCACGGCGGGCAGGTTGAAATAGGCGCCCGTGGCGACGAAGTGATGGAAGCCCTCGCAGCTTGAAGCGGCGCGCCTGCGAAAGCCGATCGGGAATCGGCGAGTGAAGCTGCTTCGCCATGAAATCGGCGAAATAGCCGGACCAGCCCACGGCGACCGTCGAGCCGGCGGCCAGATATTCCAGCACGAGATTCCAGCCGATGATCCAGGCGAGGAAGCGGCCCATCGTGGCGTAGGTGTAGGTGTAGGCGCTGCCGGCGACGGGGATCATCGCGGCGTATTCGGCGTAGCAGAGGCCGGCGAAGAGGCAGCCCGTGCCGGCGATGGCGAAGGAAATGACGACGCCGGTGCCCGCATAGCTCGCGGCGGCGTGTCCGGTGAGTACGAAGATGCCCGCGCCGATGATGGCGCCGATGCCCAGCGCGATCAGGTGGATCGGCCCCAGCGCCTGCTTCAGGTCGTTATCGATCGCGGGAATGGGATTTTCCGGAACTCCGGCCATGCAAATTGCCCCCTCGGGAAAGCCCCGGCGCCGGATGCGGCCCGCGGCATGGATTCTCTAGGGCCACTCTGGCATGACGGCAATGCGCGCGCCAACTGCCCGGCGTCGCGGGTAAGCGCGGCTTCTATTTGTCCGTCCAGACCGCGATTTCATTGCCGTTGGGATCGCGGAAATGAAATCTTCGTCCGCCGGTGAAACTTTCCCGCGAGACGATCTCTACCCCGGCGGCCGCGACCTTCGCCTCCAGGGAGTCGAGGTCGGCCGCATAGAGCACGACCAGCGGCCCGCCCTGCGACACCACCTTGCGCTCCGCATTAAAACCGCCGGTGCGCCCCCCGCTTTCGAACGCGACATAGTCCGGCCCGTAATCGGTGAACGACCAGCCGAACACCGAACCGTAAAAAGCCTTGGTCGCCGGAATGTCCGATCCCGGCAGCTCGACATAATCCAGATAGCCGTCGTGAGGCATAGTGATGTTCCCTATTCGTTCTTATCCCATCACAGGTCATTTGGCGCGTCAAGATGGTTCACGAAGTTGAATCTCATTTTGAAGGCGGTGCCGGATAATAGTGCGAATCCTGTGGATCATAACAGTTCAGCCCGAAGCGATGCGCCGTCGAAATTACAAACGGCGCCGCCCGTTCGTAGCCCGGCCATTGAATTCCCATGTCTATGAATTGTCCGTTGATGTCTCCCTTTAGCGGTCCGTCGGCCCAGACCGTTTTATTCGGATCGTCCGTGAGATCGGGGAACCGCTTGAGGAGAGCATCAACAAATTCGACCAGAACGTATGACGGCGCAGGATATGGCGGTTCATGCAATTCATCGACCTTATGAAGAAAATCGGGCGACCCCGGAATAAGTCCGAGAGCCGGAAGCCAGCACCAGAAATTCGCGCTCAAAACACCTGCACCAAATGCATGAAGACGACGGCCACGAGCCAGAAGGCCCCCACGCCACAACATGCTCCGCGATCCCGATATTGTTCTGCCGCATGAACGATCTGAGGACGAAGTGCCAGGCCACCGCGATGACAAGAGCTGCGACGATGGCTCATAACGGATCGCGACGAAAATGCATGTGCGTCACACCTGTTGCGGCAATCGTTCGGCCCCGCGTTTTCTCACTGCGAGCTTGCAACATATCTCACGGATTTCGTCCTTAACGCCAGCCTTCGCCGCGGAATCTCGCCTAAGGTTCCGGGGATTTCGGGAATTGTGCTAGCATCGCGGGCAATCCGGTATTGTCCGGAAAAATTTCGATTGGGGACCGTCATGAACTGGAAATCATTCGCGCCCGCTTTCACGGGCGCGCTGCTTATCTGTGCGAGCGCAACTGCTGCGACGGACACCACCGCGGTTCCGAGTTTTTCCGGCAAATACGCTTTCGTGCACAACACGTTCTGCCAGCCGACCGTGCTCGTGAATTATCAGAATGGAGGGCCCTTCCTGATCAATCTGAATGCGACCGGTTCGTTCGGAGGATGGGGCGATATCCAGTTCGAAGTCGGCGTTGTGACGTTCAACGCGACGAAGCTCACGGCGACCGCCGCAAGCAACACCACGGATGGCAGCCCGGTCATGCTGCAGAGCGTCGGCGGCGGACCGAACAATCTCGAAGGCACGCCGCTTGCGGCTTCGGCGACGGGCGGTAAGGCGACCTATTCCAACACCGCGACCACCGTTACGCTGCAGGGGCAGACATTCAACGCAGCCTATGGAAGCCTGGCCGTCGGCGGCATCGCCAACCATGTTTCGCTGGTGGGAATGGACAGCAAGAACTGCGCGCAAGAATGGACGTTCGATCGCCAGTAGCGGCATGGCGCATTGTTCGAGCACATCGACGCGCGGCCCCCTCCGTCGCGCACTTCGTGCGCGCCACCTCCCCCGCAAGCGTGGGAGGAAATCGATTGGTGCGGCTCATTTTCTTTCCTCCCCCGTTTACGGGGGAGGTGCCGAGCGTAGCGAGGCAGAGGGGGCCGCGAGCGATTCAACGTGATCACAAAACGCTCTAGCGCGCGACATAGGATTCCGGAAATTCCGGAATTATGTCTTTCGGGTCGTACCAGCTTGCGGCGTCGGACCGCCAGATATGGCCGAGCGCGTGGGGCTTCTCGTTGGTGTCGAGACAGCCCAGCCTGAGCATCACCTGCGGGTTCGCGACGCGCTCGGCGAACAGATGCGAACCGCAGACGGAACAAAACCTGCGAAACTTTCCCGGCGAGGATTCGAAGCTCGAAAGAAATTCCTCGCCGGCGACCCAGCGGAATTTTTCGCGCGGCACGGAGGCGACGCTCGCAAACGCCGAACCATGCGTGCGCCGGCAGGTCTCGCAGTGGCAATGGATGATGGGCCCGAACTCCGCATCCGCCTCATAGCGGACTCGTCCGCACAAGCAATGACCTGTGAGCATGGAATCCTCCGCCGGAATGGAACGCGGGCGCTACGGCGTGATGCCGTCGTCGGCAAAGCCTTCCGCGGTTTTGGGATAAAGCTTCGTCGCCGCGGCGATGTCGGCCTTGCCTTCCGCAGTGCGTCCGAGCCGCAATGCGGCGATGCCGCGGCCATACAGCCAGCTTGCGCCCTTGGGGTTTGAGCGCACGGCCGCGTCGTAATCGTTCCAGGCGTCCTGGAAGCGGCCTTGCTTCAATGAGACGAGCCCGCGGCTGTCGAGCGCCGGTTCGTAGCCCGGTTGCGCGGCAAGCGCCGCATCGCAATCCGCGCGCGCGCCGTCCAGCTGTCCCATCAGCGCGCGGACCCAGCACCGCGCATTGAGATATTCGGCCTCGGCCGGTTTCAGCGCGACGGCGCGATCGAAGTCCGCAAGCGCGCCGGCAAAATCTTTCATCGCTTCGTGGGTTTGGCCGCGCACAAGAAAGGTAATGGCGACTTGCGGGTCCAATTGGATCGACCGATCGAGATCGGCGAATGCGTGGGGATAATCCTTCTCGTTCGCATAGGCCGCGCCGCGGAATTCGAAAAGGGCGGCCGAACGGGACGGATCGGGATTGAGTTGGATGGCCTGGGTATAGTCGGCGATCGCGAGATCGTATTTTTATTTGAGGTCGTAGGCGTGGCCGCGATAGAAATAGGCCTTGGCGAGCGTCAGGCCGGTTTCCTGTCCGGTCTGGATGATGGCGGCGCAAGACTCGGCGGTTGTGGCGGTGGGGCTGAAGACGCAGTCGCTCCAATGCGAATCCGGCGTCTGCACATCATCCGCATTGCACGTGGTTGAAAACGCGAACGCGGCGACGGCGATCCATACGGATTTGATCATCGGTTTTTCCCCAGAAACACCACGCCCGGACAACGGACGACGTTACGCCGCGGATCGGACAGGCGCAAACGCGATCGCATTGCACGCGACCATGGACAATGCAGGCCGCCATTGCCCTCTATCGCAAATTGGGCTTCACTCTGGCCTTGCCGCACGCGAAACAAATCGGCCTTTCGCCACAACATGTGAGGGCACGCCCGGGTGTTCCCGAAACAGGTCAGAAAGCTGCAGCCGGGCGTCTCCTTGAAACGATTTTCATTTCGCATCGCCGTGCTGGGCGCCGCAATGTTGCCGCCGATAGTTCGGGAGCGGCTGAAGCGCATCTACCGACGAGTTGTTTCTGGCGGCCGGCCGGAATTTGTCCTGGAGAATGCGATCGCCTGGCTTGAGGCGCTGCGCGAAGCCGGCGTCCCATTCGGTTTTCCCGAAGACTTGCCGGACGAACAGGACGGCGCGAAACCGGCGCCTCTCGCCATTTTGAAGCACGACATCCACCACAATCTCGATCGCACGGCGGCAATGGCCCAGGCGGAATATGAGAAAGGCGTCGTCGGACTCTATTTCATGATGGGCCGGCATCATCTGAACCGCGATTTCTACGGCTCCCGGCGCTCATGGGATCAACTTCGGCGTATCCAGGGCCTGGGCCATCGACTTGGGCTCCATCTCGATGTGATCGAAGCGATCCAGCGACGCGGCGACCTCTACGCGGAAATCGAAGACGTTCTGGCCGGCTTTTCCGCCGAGGGGCTCGTCGTCCGATACGGAAATTCTCACGGAAACAGCGCGTTCACTGCGCGCGGCGTTCTCGCGCGCGATTTCTTTGCGGAAACGTCGCGGGCCGGGCGCGTTTCGGAGGCCGATTGGCCGTCGGGGACAAAACTGGACGCGCATCTGGGCCGCTATTCGCTCAAACATATCGGCGAGCGGTTCGGGTTGCGATACTGGGTCGATGGCGGCGTGCTTCGCGACGGAGTTCGCGTCGCGCCGACGCTTTATGTTTCGGACAATTCGGGCGCGATTGAAATACCCTCGCGTGGCCTTTCTTCAAAGCCGTTTGCGGTCGATGCGGCTTTCACAACCGCGTCGATTTCGGCGTTGGCCAAAGCCCGCAGCCTCATCCTCCTACATCCGCAATTATACGCCGCGGAGCCTAAGGCGCGCGCCGGGAAGGCGTGACCGGTTCGTCAGGGACCTGATTGCGGAACTGCGGGAATAGCGCGGAAGCTATGCGTCGGGTCGGTGTCCCACATAAAGCGAACTCGGGCGCAGCAGCCGTCCGTTGCGCTGTTGTTCGCGGGCATGCGCCGTCCATCCCGCCGCGCGCGCCACGGCGAAGATCGGCGTGAAGGCCTGGCGCGGAATGGTCAGCGCGTCGAGCAGGATGGCGGTGTAGAACTCCACATTGGTGTCGAGCGGGCGATCCGGTTTCGATTTGGCGAGCGCCGCGCGCGCCGCGGCTTCCACTTTCGCGGCGAAAGTGAGCTGCTTTGTGCTTGCGCCGAGATTTTCGACGACCGCCTTCAACACATCGGCGCGCGGATCGCGCACGCGATAGATGCGATGTCCGAAACCCATCAGCCGGTCGCCGCGCGCCAGCGCCGCATCGATCCACGGCACGATGCGGTCTTCGGTTCCGATGGCGTCCAGCATTTCCAGCACGGGCTCCGGCGCGCCGCCATGCAGCGGCCCCGTCAGCGCGCAATAGCCGGCCGTGATCGACGCGAACAGATCGGCGCGGGTGGAAGCGACGACACGCGCGGTGAACGTGGAAGCGTTCATGCCGTGATCGCATACCGTGACGAAATAAGCGTCGAGCGCGGCCGCTTCGTCCGGCGTGGGGCCGTTATTGCCGCGGAGCATGCGCAGCGTATCGGCGGCGTGGCTGAGCGTTTCGTCAGGCGCGAGCGGCGCATCGCCTTTGGCGTGCCGCGCCAGCGCGGTTGCGATCACGGGCAACGCGCCCACGATCACCGCATCGTCGGAGAGTCCGTGTTCCGCGCGCAGGCAGGCGGCAGCGGCGCGAAAGCCATCGACCACCGAGAGCCCTTCGGCAGCGGCGAGCAATTGGGGAAGGCGGGCGAAAGCGCGGCGGCGGCCTTCGCCCAGTCTTGCGCGGACTTCCGCTTCCGTGATTGCCGCCCCACTGCCCGTGGACCACAGCCGCGCGGTGACGCCTTCGAAGCCGGTCGAGCGGGCGAGGCGGCCGACATGGTCGCCCGCGATGATCAGCTCGCCTTTCTCCCCGTCCACATGGCTGAGCGCGGTTTCGGCGGCGGCGACCCCGTCGAGGCCGATGGGTGTCCTGGTCTGGATGGTCATGGTCGATCCTTCTTTGCTGCGGTGCACAAAGATCGACGTGCTTGCGATATTGATCAATCTTGATTAGCTTCATCAATATGAATAATTCCAGCGAACCGCTCTATCTCTCGGCCGGCGAGGCCGCGGCCGAACTCTCGATCTCACCCGCCACACTTTATGCTTATGTGAGCCGCGGGCTGGTGCGGTCTGAGCCGACCGGGCAAGGCGCGCGCGGCCGCCGCTATCGGGCCGAAGACGTGCGCAGCCTCAAGAACCGGCGCGCGCCGCTGGTCGAAGGGCAGGGACTGAAGGCGGCCGACCTGCCGGTGATGGACACATCGGTTTCCACCATCACCGAGGACGGCCCGATCTATCGCGGCGTCAACGCGACGGCGCTCGCCGAAGTCCGCGACCTTCGAGCAGGCGGCGACTTTGTTATGGGACGCCAAGACATCCGATCCGTTCGCGAAGGGCAATCTGCCTTACGTGACATCGGCGATGCAGCAGATCATCGCCGCCACGGACCGCGCGCCGCCGATGGATCGCGCGATCGCGGTGCTCTCGCTGGCGACGGACGCCGATCCCACCGCCTACAACAACACCGCCGAAGGACGCGCGGTCACCGGCGCGCGCATCTTGCGTTTGGTCGCATCCGTGATGTTGCAGACGCCGCCGAAGGTCACGCCCATTCACGAGCAGATCGTGCAGGCCTGGGCGCTCAATCATCCGCAGGCGCGCGACCTGATCCGCCGTGCGCTCGTGCTTCTCGCCGATCACGAATTGAATGCATCGACCTTCACGGTGCGCTGTGCGGCCTCGACCGGCATCTCGCTCTACGACGCGGTGATCGCGGGCCTGGTCGCGCTCAAGGGTCCGCGCCACGGAGGCGTCGGACCGCAGGCGTCTCGCCTGCTCGACACGCTGCTGGCGGGAGACATCGCGGCGATCATCCGCGAGCGCGTGGCGCTGGGCGAACGTTTTCCTGGCTTCGGCCACATGATTTATCGCGACGGCGATCCGCGCGCGGTGTCGCTGTTCGACGCGCTGGTGCGCGCCGGCATCGACAAACGCTTCACGGTGGAGATTCCCGATCGCATCCGCGAAGCGACGGGCGCATTCCCCAATTGCGATTACGCGCTCGCCGTCATGCGCCGCGCGCTCGACATGCCCGTCGGCTGCGAAACGACGATCTTCGCCATGGCGCGCACCGCAGGCTGGATCGCGCACGCCAGCGAGCAACTCGAAAGCAAGAAACTCATCCGGCCGCGCGCGCGCTACGTCGGACCGGCGCCGGTGACACGAAGATAAAGCGGCACTCTCTAACCTTCACCATGGCCGGGCGTGACCCGGCCACCCAGCCGCCGCGCGTCTGCGCGGCGAATGACTCTTTATGGATGGGATAAGTTTATTGGGCTCGCGGACGCTCACCCGCTGGGTGGCCGCCTCAAGGGCGGCCATGGTGAGTTTTTTTTGTTGACGCAAATCGGAACCGTCGATTTTGTGTGTCGGCGATATTGAAATCAGGTTCTCATGTTTGAAATCCACGAAGACGATCTTTCGGGCGAATCCGCCCGCGACCTGCTCCGCATCCATCTGGAAGGCATGCATGGCGCGTCACCGCCGGGAAGCGTGTTTGCGCTTGATCTGTCGGGGCTGAAGTCTCCGCAAGTGACCGTCTGGAGCGTGAGGGAAGGCGAACATGTCGTCGGCATCGGCGCGTTGAAGGCGTTCGGCGACGGCAATGGCGAAATCAAATCGATGCGGACCCATCCCGATCATCTGCGCAAAGGCGTCGCCGCGCGCCTGCTCGACCATCTGATCGTCCAGGCGAGGATGCGCGGATGGAAGCGCCTGAGCCTGGAAACGGGGCATGGACCGGTTTTCGAGCCGGCGCTTGCGCTTTATGGCAGCCGCGGTTTTGTCGCAGGAGAACCTTTCGCCGACTACAAGCCGAATCCGTTCAGCCGGTTTCTCCATCTGTCGCTCTGATTTGGGCCGATCCGGCTCCCGCTTCTACCCCCGCACTCGTTCGCTATAGTGGCCCCTATGACTCGGGGGGCGTATGGCTGACGGGCAAGAGGAAATCGGCGCGAAAGCCTTTGGTCCCGATGCGCTGGGCGCACGGATGGCGCTCGACGCGGCGACGGCCGGGGAAGCGCGCGAATATCTGCGGCGGCAGAACGAGATCGCAGCCCTCCAGATCGAAAATCTGCGAAAGCAGGACGAATACGAAACCTCGCACCTGCGCTGGCGGCGCTTCAACGATCAGATGCGGGGCGCGCTGCAGATGATGCTGGTGGCGCTCGGCCTTGTCGTCGTGTTCGGGATTGGGGCCGCGATCTGGAACGCAGCGCACGACAACGGTCTCGTCGTCGACGCCTTCGAAGTCCCGCCCGATCTTGCCGCCAAGGGGCTCACGGGCGACGTCATCGCCAACAAGGTTCTGGCCCGGCTTTCGCAGTTTCAGGCGGAAACCGGTTCGATGCGCGCGTCCGCCAGCTACGCCAACAACTGGGGCGACAACATCAAGGTGCAGATACCCAACACCGGCGTTTCCATCAGCGAGTTCAACCGCGCCCTGCATGAATGGCTGGGCCATCAAACGCGCATCAGCGGCGAAATCTACCGCACACAAGACGGGTTGGCGATTTCGGCCCGTGCCGGCGCGGACAGCACGCCGGTCCTGAAAGGCGACGAAGCCGATATCGACGGGCTGATCGACAAGGCCGCGCAGAGCATCTATCGCAGCACACAACCCTATCGTTATCCGGCGTGGCTTGAGGGGCAGGGTCGCATTGCAGAAAGCACGGCAGAGCTTCAGACGATCGTCGCCACGGGCAGTAAGCTGGAGCGGGCCTGGGCCTATAACGGCTTGGCCCACAACACGATCGATACCGGTAACGTCGCAGATGCAAGCGCGTTCACCCGCAAGGCGATCGCAAGCGATCCATCTATCCTGCTTCCGCAGTCAAACCTGGTCGGGGGCGAGACATATCTCGGACACGATGAGAACGCGTTCGCCGCAGCCCAGGTAGCGTTGAAGAGTACTGCTGGCGGCGACGCCACGATGGACGCGGCTGCTTTCGCGCGAAGTATTCTCTTCGTGCAGTTCACTTTGGCCGAGCTTATCGGCGACAATTTGTTGGCTCTGGACCTCGCCAAAAAAATGGAGCCGAGCGACGTCGAAGACGCGCGCGAAGACGAAATGCTGGTTTGCGCGCTGCTGCACGATATCGCCTGCTTTCGCGCGGCATCGTCCGCCCTTGACCAGACCACCGACGCTGAGGTCGCGGGATCCAATACTCTGACCGCCGATACGCGCGAGAGCCGGGCAGGCGCCCTTCAGCAGGCCAATGCTTCGTTGGAGCGATGGAGCGATGTGGTGAAGGCAGCGCCTGCCCTCCACGAAGCCATCCTTCATGGCGCGCCGATATTCCGTGGGGTCCTGGCGCTGACCGACGCGCCGCTGGAGGCGCTGGCGCTGGCGAACACGGGCGATCTGAAACATGCGCATCAGGTCGCAGCTACGATGCCGAACGATTGTGTGGTTTGCCTGCGCGTCCGCGGCCAGATCGATGCGGTCGAGCACAACTGGAATGGCGCCGCCTGGTGGTTCGCGCGCGCCGAAGCCGCGGCGCCATCGCTGCCTTCGGCTGATACCGATTGGGGCGCGATGTTGTTGCGGCAGGGGCGATACGACGCAGCAGTCGCAAAATTCGAACAGGCGCATGCGAAAGGCCCGCATTTCGCCGATCCGCTGGAAATGTGGGGTGAGGCGCTGATCGCCAAGAACCGCTCCGATCTCGCGCTCGCGAAATTCGCGGAAGCCGACAAATACGCGCCGAACTGGGGACGCCTGCACCTCAAATGGGGCTGAGGCGCTGTTGTGGGCCGGCAAACCGGATGAGGCGAAGAAACAGTTTGCCGCCGCCTCCACCTTTGATCTCAGCACTTCGGAAAAATCCCAGCTTGCGCGCATGAGGGACGTCCATGGCTGAGGAAACCGGCCGGCAAACCAATAGCGCGGAGGCGCTGCTGACGGCGGCGCTCGCCGGAGCGTCAAGCAATCCCAGAGTCGACCAACTGCTCGATCGCCAGATCGCGCTCGCCGATCTGCAGATCGACGACCTGAAGCGCGAAGACAAATTGCGTCACTGGTCGCTGCGCGTGCATCACATCAGCGACGTGATGAAGGTGACGTTCGAGATCACGGCGGCGTTCGTAGGCATCGCCATCGTGATCGGCATTTGCGCTGCGCTGTGGGCGGCGGCGCATGACGACAGCCTCATCATCGAGAGCTTCTCGGTGCCTCCCGATATGGCGAGCCGTGGCCTCACGGGAGAGGCCGTCGCTGCGCAAGTGCAGGACAGGATCGCGGCGATGCAGGCCGCCACGGACTCTGCGCGTCCGCCGAGCTCCTATTCCAGCAATTGGGGCAACGACATCAAGGTGCAGATTCCCGACACCGGCGTTTCCATCGGCGAGTTCTATCGCATCCTGACGCTGTGGCTGGGCCAGCAGACGCGGATCACGGGCGAAGTGTTTCGAACCGACAAGGGAATCGCGATTACGGCGCGGGCCGGCGGCGATGGCGGCGCAACGAACCGCGGACCTGAATCGGATTTCGACGCCATTCTGCAGCGGGCCGCAGAAGCCGTGTTCGGGCAAACACAGCCCTATCGCTTCGGCGTTTATCTGCTCCGTCACGACCGGCTCGATGAGGCGCAGAAGGTTTTCGAAAAGCTTGCGGCAAGTTCCTCCGCTTCGGAGAAAGCGTGGGCAGATAACGGTCTCGCCACCGTCGAGGATACAAAAGGAAATCTTCGTGCGTCCTCTGCGTGGAGCCGGGTTGCACTGGCGCTTGAACCGGAATTCGCGCTGACGCGCTGGACGCTTGCGGACAATGAGTTTTCGCTGGGCCACGATGAGGAGGCCGCACGTGTAGACCGCGAACTGCTCACACTCACCCAATCCCCCAATCCTGGTCTGACGGAACGCAGCCGCGCGATGATCCGTCACAACGTCGCGCAGACTCTCGCCATTGAATTCGGCGATTTTGCCGCGGTGGCCGCCGACGCAAGAGTGGCGCAACAGTTGCCGGACTATAATGGCGTAGTTGAGAGTTCCTGGGAAAACGAAGTGTTGGCGCTGGGCCTCCTTCACGACGCGCGCGCGATGCAGACACGGCTCGCGGAAATGCCTTCTGTCGCCGACGACGGGACTATCTCCGGCAGAAAGACATATCTCGCCCAAGCTGAAATCGTCTCGAAGGATTGGAAGGGCGCCCTCAAGGATGGCGCCGATGCCGAAACTTCCGGGAAGCGTGCCGCAGGGTTTTCTGCTGGTGTCTTATCGGATTTGGTCTGGCCGAACCTGGCGCGCGCCCGGTTCGAAACGGGCGACCGGGCCGGCGCCTTTGCCCTGATCGGGCGGACGCCGCTCGACTGCTATGCGTGTGTCGACATGCGGGGAAACATCGACGCGGCCGCGAAGAACTGGGACGGCGCAGCGTTCTGGTTCGCAAAGGTCGTGCGTCAGGCGCCTTCAATTCCGCTCGCCTATTCCGATTGGGGCGCGATGCTGCTGGCGAAAGGCGATCTCGACGGCGCCATCGCGAAATTCCAGATCGCCAATCAGAAAGGTCCGCATTTCGCCGATCCGCTGGAGATGTGGGGTGAAGCGCTGATCCGCAAGAACCGCTCCGATCTCGCGCTCGCGAAATTCGCGGAAGCCGACAAATACGCGCCGAACTGGGGACGCCTCCATCTCAAATGGGGCGAAGCGCTGTTCTGGAGCGGAGATAAGCCGGCCGCTGCAAAGCAATTCGATTTCGCGACCAGACTCGATCTCACGCCTTCTGAAAAATCCGAACTCGCGCGCGACAAGGCAATACATGGCTGACGGACCATTCGACGCGACATCGCAAGCAGAAGACCGGCTGGAATCGAATGCGGCCGCGACCGCGTTGGCGCTCGACGGCGCGCGCGACCGGCCGGAACTCAGCGGCGTCATCGCCGATTTCCTGCGCGAGCAGAAGAAGCTGATCGCCGAACAACGCGAGCAATTGCGCGACCAGGACAAGCGCACGCGTCTGGGCATCGTCGATCAGCGCTTCTCCATTGCGCTCAAGGCGATGACCGCGCTGGTCGGCCTCATTCTCGCGGCGGCGCTCGCCTACATGATCTGGGATGCGTCCGGCAGCAGCGGCCTCGTCATCGAGGAGTTTTCCGTCCCGCCCGATCTGGCGGCGCGCGGACTCACGGGCCAGGTTGTCGCGTCAAAACTTCTCGACCGGCTCGCCGCGATGCAGGCGCAGACGGATTCGCAGCGCGATCCCAAAACCTACACGAATTACTGGGGCGATGACATCAAGGTTGAAATTCCGTCGACGGGGATTTCCATCGGCGAACTCGAGCGGTTCATGCGCGAGAAGCTCGGTCATCCCACGCATATCACGGGTGAAGTGGTGCGCGAGGGCTCAGGGCTTGCGCTGACCGCGCGCGCGGGGGTCGAAGGAAGCAGCAGCATTGCCGGCGGCGAGGGCGAGATCGATGCGCTGGTGCAGAGACTCGCGGAATCGCTATACGACATCACCGAGCCCTATCGCTACGGCGCCTGGCTCAGGGAGCATAAACGAAACGCAGAAGGCGTGGCGGTCTTCATTGCGCTCAGAGATCATGGATCGTCTTCCGAACGCCCGTGGGGCTGGCTCGGCTGGTCGAATGCGATCGAGGATAGCGACGGCGTTTACGCACGTCTGTCGGCAATGCAGGAGATGTTCCGGCGCTGGCCTGACCAATATCTCGCGGGTCAGAACGTGGCCCTCACGCTCGACAAGCTCAGCCGGCCCGAAGCGGCAATCGCCGCTCTGCGAACCGTGGAGCCGCTGCTCTCGCTGCCCGGACACGGCGGAATCCGGCCGGACGCCGTGCCGATCGTCAAGGAGCGGGTGCAATCCTTCATCGCCATCAATCTCGGCGATTTCCAGACGGCGGAGCGGCTGTGGCAGGATCAGGTGGAATTCGGCCCGCAAGGCGCCACCTACAATATGCACGCCATGCTCGCGCGTGCAGAGCTTGGAATGCATGACATCCCGGCGGCGCGCGCGGCCATGGCAAATGCGTCGGGGGAATCGACCGGCGTCAATCCGATGGCTGTCGAGTTCGACGCCATCTGGGGACGCATGCTTGTCGCGACGGCACAGGAGGACTGGCAGGCCGTGCTCCGCGAGCACCGGACAGAGGTTGCATCGTTCCTCACGCGCTCGCCGGCCCGACGCTCGCTGTCCCAGGCGACGGAAGTGCCGCTTGTCGCGTACAGCACGGCGCGACTTGACCAATTCGCGGACGCGAACAGGCTTATCGCCGAAACGCCGGCCGATTGTTATGTGTGTCTTCTTTATCGCGCCCAGATTCGCGAACTCGAGGGTCGGCCCTCCGACGCCGACTACTGGTTCGCGCGCGCGGCCGCGTGGCAGCCATCGATTCCGTTTGCCGATGCGCAATGGGGCGCGACGCTGCTGGCGCGCGGCAAGCCGGACAAGGCAATCGCGAAATTCAAAATCGCCAACGCGAAAGGCCCGCACTTCGCCGATCCGCTGGAAATGTGGGGTGAAGCGCTGATCCGCAAAAACCGCTCCGATCTCGCGCTGGCGAAATTCGCGGAAGCGGACAAATACGCGCCGAACTGGGGACATCTTCATCTCAAATGGGGCGAGGCGTTGCTGTGGGCCGGCAAACCAGATGAGGCGAAGAAACAATTCGCCATCGCCGCGACGCTTGATCTCACGCCTTCGGAGAAATCCGAACTCGGAAGGGCAATGCATGGCTGACGAACCGGACGACGCGCCCGCTGGCATCCAACGCACCGGGGCGGCCGCGGAAACTCTTGCATTCTCCGGCGTGAGCCAGGCGAAAGCGGACGCCTATCTTGAAGAGCAGACGCGGCTTGCGAAACTGCAAAGCCAGAATCTCGTCGAGCAGAACGCCTTCGAGCTTTCCCATCTGCGCTGGCGCAGTTTCAACGACCAGATGCGCGGCGCGCTTCAGATCATGCTGGTCGCGGTCGGCGCCCTGATCGTCGTCCTCATCGGCGCTGCGATGTGGAACGCCAGCGAGGCCGATGGACTCGTCGTCGAGGCGTTCAGCGTTCCTCCCGATTTCGTCCAGCGCGGGCAGGGCGGCGATGTCGTCGCGGGCGACCTTATCGGCAAGATCGGCGCGGTCCGGCAATTCGCAATGGACAATTCCTACAGCCGGTCCAGAGACGTGAGCAAAGACCGCGAAAACGAGATCAAGGTCGAGATTCCCCAGACGGGGATTTCGATCGCCGAGGCCTGGCGCATCCTCTGCAACTGGCTGGGCCATGAGCGCCATCTGAGCGGTTCGCTGCGCAACACGGGGGACGGCAAGCTCGATCTCACGGCGACGCTTGACGGCGGAATCGTTCTCAGCACGACCGGCGCCGATCTGGACGAGATGGAACAGAGCTTGGCGGAAAAGATTTTCGGCGAGTTCGATCCCGTGAACTTTACGAATTATCTCAGCTCGCGTCGCCGTATTTCGGAGGCTTATGCGGCAGCGATCCGCTACGTCCCGATTGCCGACGGGATCAAGGAACGCAGCGATTCCTATGGCTTATGGAGTTACACGACGGCCTATGCCACGGGCGATATTCGGCTCGCGGTTGCGCGCGCCGAAATCGGCATGAAGATCGATCCGGCGCTTGCGGTGACCTACGTGCAGGCCATGAGGGAGAATGTCTGGCTCGGACATGACGAGCAGGCGCTGCGGGAGGCGCGAGAGATTTTGCCGCTCCACGACGCCGATCAGCTCAAGGCGCATCAGGGAGCCGGATTCGCCATGATGCTCGCCCAGGCGAAGACCCAGATCAACGAGTTGCTTGGAGATTTTCAGGAGGAGGATTTCGTCAGTGTCGGATCTTGCATGCATAGTTGTGTCATGTCGCTGCAACTGCTCGCTCAGGCGGCAATCCTCGCTCGCGCGCACGACGTCGGTGGCGCCCAGGCCTTGATGGCGCAGGCGATCGCAGCGGGCCAGATCGATCCCACACAGTTGGCGGAGACACGGTACGAAATCGACGCGGCGAGCGGAAATTGGGCGGGCGCAGCTTCCGACGTGCGCAACGCGGACGCCGCCTATCGCAGTGATCATGCCGGGGTAAATTCCCGTTTTCTTGCCGCCGAAGCAGCGACGCAATTTATACCTCTGGTGTCGGAAGCGATGGCGAAGATGGGACGGTTCGCGGACGCGCATGCGCTGATCGACGGGACTCCCGGCGATTGCTATGTCTGTGTGCGCATGCGCGGCCATATCGACGCTGCGCAGCAGAAATGGAGCGCCGCCGCGTGGTGGTTCGACGATGCCGTCAGCCAAGCCCCGTCCATTCCATTTGCATATGCGGACTGGGGTGCAGTGCTTTTGCGGGAAGGGCGATATGACGGCGCCATCGCCAAATTCACGCTCGCCAACGAGAAAGGCCCGCACTTTGCCGATCCTCTGGAAATGTGGGGCGAGGCGCTGATCCGCCAAAACCGCTCCGATCTCGCGCTCGCGAAGTTCGCGGAAGCCGACAAATACGCCCCGAACTGGGGACGCCTCCATCTCAAATGGGGCGAGGCGCTAGTCTGGTCCGACAAACCCGCCGACGCCAAACAACAGTTCGATCTGGCCGCACATCTCGATCTGTCGATCGCAGAGAAGTCCGAGCTTGACCATATGAGCGGGCGCCATGGCTGACATATTCGAAGGCGATGACGATGACGCCGGCGTTGAGGGACAGTCCGCCACCGATGCCGCCGCGCTCGCGCTGGCGCTGAGTTCCGCGGCGCATGACAAGACGGTGGCCGCAAAGGCCGCCATCTTTCTCGATGAACAAACGAAACTCGTCCGGCTTCAGGCTGCGGACTTGCGGAAAGAGGGCGCGCTTCACCACTGGTCGCTTCGCGCGCGTCATATCAACGACCTGCTCAAACTGACATTCGGCGTTGCCGCCGCCTTCGTCGTGCTGGTCGTGGCAATTGGCTTCGGTGCGCTCGTCTGGAACGCGCACGAAGCAACAGGATTGCTCATCCAGCCGATCAACGCACCTCCCGATTTTGCGGCGCGCGGGCTTGACGGAACCGTGCTGGCGCATCGCCTGCTCGACAAACTCAACCGTCTCGTCACCGAGGCCGACAAATGGTCGTTCCGCGCGGCAGACACCGTTAGCGGCAATTGGGGCAATGACAGCAAAGTCGAGATTCCGGAGACCGGAATTTCGGTGTTCGAGCTGTCGAGGTTTCTGCGACAATCGCTCGGTCATGAAACGAGCATGAGCGGCGAACTCTATCGCACGCAGACGGGGATTGCACTCACGGTTCGCGTCGGTGCTGAAGCCGGCGAAACCTTCCAAGGCCGCGAGCAGGACCTCGATGCGCTTCTCACGCGCGCGGCTCAGGCCCTTCTCGCCGACACACAGCCCTATCGCTATGTGTGGATGCTCTATTCCGAGGGTCGTCCGGCTTCGAGCGTCGTGCCGATTGCGCGTCAATATGCGGAAGCGGCGACGGGGAGGGAGCAGTATTGGCGCCTGTCGGCCCTGGAAGAGGAACTCGGATTCGCCGGAAGATTCAGGGACTCTTCCGAGGTTTGCGGTCGCACGATCGCGACCTTTCCAGATAATCCGTTCGGCTATTTCGACAGTTCGGCGGTCGAGTGGCCGCTTGGACATCTCGAGCGGGCCTACGACAGCATGAAGATTGCGCAAAAATTGCTCTATGGTAGCGCGGCCCCGGATCTCGAGCTGACGGCGCTTCCGTTTCTTCGCGCGAACACGGATTCGTTTGCGGGCGACCTGATCGGCGCCTATAGCGATGCGATTGCGGCCGACATTGCGGAATCGAAAACGGGGCTGTTCGATCTCAACATTTCCGGCCCTGGCGCCATGGCGAACGACTACGCGCAGAATCACGACACGGCGACAGCCCGTGCAGTCCTCGCGCAGCATCATCTCATGGACGACGCCGTCTTGATCCAGCCGGAATATATCGCCGTGGCAGGACCCGTTCTGCCGAACTTCTACGTGTTGGCGAATATGGGGAATTGGGCCGCGGCCCGCGACGCGCTGGAGCATACGGATCGGTCCGCCCTTGGGCGGGGCGACGTGAATGACGTGCGCCACACCTTGATCTGGCCCTGGCTCGCTTACGCCTGGGTGCAGACCGGCCGGCTCAAGGACGCCGAAGCATTGATCGCAAAGGCTCCGCTTGATTGCACGCTGTGCCTCGAGATGCGCGGACGGATCGACGAGGCAAAAGGCGATAAGGCCGGAGCGGCCTATTGGTTCGACCGGGCGGCGCGCGATGCTCCGTCGCTGCCTTTCGCCGAAGCGGACTGGGGCGTGATGCTTCTGCGCGTCGGGGATTTCGACGGCGCCATCGCCAAATTCGAGATCGCGAACAAGAGGAGCCCGCACTACGCCGACACCCTCGAATTGTGGGGCGAGGCGCTGACGCGCGCGAACCATTCCGACCTCGCGCTCGCGAAATTCGCCGAAGCGGACAAATACGCGCCCAACTGGGCCCGCCTGCATCTCAAATGGGGCGAGGCGTTGTTGTGGTCCGGCGACAAGGCCGGCGCCGCGAAGCAATTCGCAATCGCATCCGGCCTCGATCTCGCGCCGACCGAAAAGTCCGAACTGAACCGTATGAGGACGTCGCATGGCTGAAGAGGTTTCATCCGCGCGCGATGGAAAAACGAGCGTCGATGCCGGCTCGGCGCCGACGCTAGCGCTTGCATCCGCCAGTCGCGAGAAGGCCGACGATTATCTCGCGCGGCAAAGCGCGCTCACCGAACTGCAGATGGAAAACCTGCGGCTGCAGAACGACAATCTGCAGAAGCAGGATGAGTTCGAGCTGTCGCATCTCAGGTTTCGCCGCGTCAGCGATTACGCAAAATTTGCGCTCGAGATTGCCGGGTTTCTCGTCGTCCTGCTGCTCGTCTGCGGTCTCGGCACGATGGTCTGGAACGCCACGCAGGATCGCGATCTCGTCGTGGATGCCTTTTCGGTTCCCGCCGATGTGGCGCAATCGGGCATGACGGGCGACGTTCTGGCCGGCCGGGTTCTCGATTCGCTGGGCCATATGCAGGCCGACACGTATTCTCTCGCGCAGGGCGCCGGTTCCTATCGCAGCAACGACAGCAACCAGGTTCGCATCGAAATTCCCAGCACGGGCATTTCGCTGGGCGAGCTCAATCGTTACTTGCGCGAATGGCTTGGCCATGAAACCCGCGTGGCAGGCGACCTGGTGCACACGCCGAAAGGATTGGCTCTCACCATTCGCTATGGCGCGCAGCCCGGCAGCACGGTCGAAGGGAGCGGTCTTGATACATTGATCGGGCCGGCCGCCGAACGCCTCTACGCTGCTTCGCGTCCGCTGCGTTATGCGGATTATCTCGGAACGCACGGGCGTTTTGCAGAAGCGGAAGCGATCATCGTGCCGCTGGCAGGCCGCGGCAGTCCGCAGGAGCGCGCGCTGGCCTATCTGAGCTGGGGTACGCTGCTTTACCAGAAGGGTGACGCCTACGGCGAGATGGAGAAAAGCAGGATCGCGACCCAGCTCGATCCTGCAAACGCTGCCGCCTGGTATCAGCTTGACGCCGGTGCATTCAATGTAGAACACCGCGAAATGGCGGTGACGGCCGAAGAGACGGTTCTGTCCCTCATGAAGGCGGGTAAGGCGGCCGATCTCAATCCGGATATGGCATCGTCCCTACGCGCAACTCTTGAGACGGACTTCGCGATCGACAAAGGCGATTCGGAGAGCGCGGTCGAGCAATGCCGGAGCACCGCGGGGCTCTCGGATGCGCTCGACTGCGCCACCCAGTTCCTGGTCGACTATGAAGTCCGCGATCACGATATTCCGGAGGCACGTCGCCTTATCGCATTGATTCCGGCAGTGAATCGTGATGGCAAACCAAACCCAGGCCTGGTCAATGCGCAGAGCTGGATTGCCAATGCCGAACAGAATTGGACCGCCGAAATCGCACTTGAAAAGAAGACGGATCAGCTTTTCGAAGGCAGGACAAAGGGCAGTTGGGACCGGCACTCGCAGCTTTGGCCGGCGCTGGCCGAAGCCATGGCGCGCAACGGCGATATCGCGGGCGCCGAGACCCTGATCGACAAGACGCAAATCGATTGCGACCGCTGCGTGATCGCGCGCGGCACCGTCGCGGCGGCAGCGCACAATTGGACCGCCGCCGATCATTGGTTCGCGCTTGTCTCCGCGCGAACGCCGTCTTTGCCCTATGCGGACATGGCATGGGGCGAGGCGCTTCTGAGTAAGGGCGATCTCGATGGCGCGATTGAGAAATTCCGGATCGCCAATCAGATCGGCCCACATTTTGCCGATCCGCTGGAGAAGTGGGGCGAGGCGCTGATCCGCGAAAACCGCTCCGACCTCGCGCTCGCGAAATTTGAAGAGGCGAGCAAATACGCGCCGAACTGGGGACGCCTGCATCTCAAATGGGGTGAGGCGCTGTTCTATGCCGGGCGCAAGGACGAGGCTCGCGCGCAATACCTGGCCGCGGCCGCGCTGGATATGACCGCGGCCGATAATGCCGAGCTCGCGCGGCAATCTCGTTGAAGGCGCTTACCAGAGCGGTTTTGGAATCGACGGAATCATCCCCTCCCCCTTGTGGGCAGGGCTATCGCATATGTCGGATGAGTTGGAAGAGGAAGCCCTCATCCCAACCGGCGCGCATAAGTTTCAGATTGAGCGAAGTCTTTTTGTCGGGGTGTGCTCTGGCGATGTTGAGCGCCATTCGTCTGAGCACGGCGAGGTTTTGTGGGCCATAATCTTTGCGGTTGCGCGCGAGGTCTTCGTCGAGGACGACGTCGAGTGTCCAGTGAAGGGTGTTTTCGATCGTCCAGTGGGTGCGCACGATGCGCAGCAGTTCCTCCGGCTTGTAGTGTCGGCTCAAGAGGAAGTAGCGCTCGAGAGGCTTGTCCGTCCCGCGACGGCTGATGACGCGCGCGACGGCTTTGAGACCCGGGAAGTCGTGCTTTTCCGCCATCCCTTTGGCGGAGGTGACGATTGCGCTTCGCGTTTCCTTGCGGCCATGGCGGTCGTCTTGGGTCGTGGCGGGTTCGACAACATCGGGTATCGGGGCCAGAGCAGCTTTCGCATCGCGCAACAGGCCGGGCTGGTTGTTCTTGACCGCCAGGACATAGTCGCCGCCACGATCCACGATGGTCTTGGCCATCTCGCGGTGGCAGTGCAGCGCATCGGCTGTGACCACACAGCCTTTCAACGCCACAAGACCGATCAATTGCATTGCCGCGTCGGCTTCGTTGTTGTTTTCCGCCAGGGCGTTCGCCAACACCATACGGGTTTGCGCTGCCCAGACGCTCACCATCATCTTCGGCATATGGCTTTGACCGGCTTCGTAGGCGCGCCGCAGCGACTTGCCGTCTATCGCAACAACACCCTTGGTCGCGCCGGTCCCTGCGGCTTCGCCAAAGGCTTGCATGAACTCCCGGAACTTCGCTTCGAACGCTTTGGGATCGAGCATCCGGAACAGCGCGCTGAACGTATCGTGGCTCGGAATGCCGTGGGTGAGGGTCAGAATCGTCCGCAGCAACGCCTCTTTCGAACGGCCAAATTCCGCCATCGCGCAGCAGTCTTTTGCCCCGCACAGCGACGCCAGAAGGGCGATAAACACGATCTCCGACAGCTCATGCCGGGCATTGTCCGCACGAGGATCCGGCAAGTCCCCAAAACATTCGTGGAAACGGTCCATCGGTCTCTCCTTCCGAATCGGGAGATACCTTCAGAATCCACCTCTATTCCACGCGCAAGCCGCAAAGTCCCATATGCGATTCCCCTGCCCTTGTGGGGAGGGTCAGGGTGGGGGCAAACAAAAGAGTCTTTCGCGCGCAGAAGCGCGCGGCTCCCATCCCGGCGCGCACTTCGTGCGCGCTCCTTCCCCACAAGGGGGAAGGGGTGAACCGCATCAACTCAACCCAAGAACGGTCTGGAACTTTGAGGCGACTGCTTTTGCTTTAGCCGAATCCGCTGGCGGCTCGCGCGATCTGGCCCCACAGATCGTTTTCGAGCAGCGAAAAAGTGCCGCCAAGCACTTGATCCATGCCGCAATCGAGCACGATCCATGCGGCGATGATGGCTAAGGCGAGTTCTCATTTGTCTGGTCCGGCTTCGCCTCGGCGGGCGCCAAGACGCAGTTCTCGCCCCGATCAGGCTATCTGTCGCGGTATTTCGCATTGATTAATTAATTCCGTGAAAAGAAACGCCATATCGGCGGCGAATTGCGATCGCGGCATCTATCCCGTGAACCGATACACGCTGGTCTCGCGGATTTCGCGGTCTTCGAGATCGCGGGTCGTCTGCACATTATACGTGGCGAGCTTTTCGACGCCGGTTTTCGGGAAATAGGAGCGGCCGGGATCGCCCAGCAGGATGTTTGCGCCGCCGCGTGCGCAATCGCTGAGCCAGGCAAGCAAGCGTTCCGCCAGGGGGCGTTCATAGCACATGTCGCCGACGAGGATCGTATCCCACGCGCATGCCGCGCCGATGACATCGTCTTGCATCACGCGGATGCGGACGCCATTCGCGCTCGCATTGAGCGCGATCGCCGCGCCCGCAAACGCGTCAATGTCGGCGGCGAGAATATCCGCCGCGCCCGCCATCGCCGCCGCAATCGCCACCAGCCCAGAACCCGAACCGAAATCGAGCACGCGTCGGCCTGCAACCTCCGCCGGATGGTCCAGCACGTAACGCGCCAGCGCCTGTCCGCCCGCCCAGGCGAAGGCCCAATAGGGCGGTGGAACGCCTTCCGCTTCCAGCTCCTCCTCGGTTTTCCGCCACAGCGGCACCACCTCGGTCGCCAGATGCAGCCTTATTTCCGGCACAAGCGGCGGCGATAGAAGGGCGGTGTTTTCGGCGACGAAGCGGGCCGGATCTGGCATGGGTGACGAAAGTCCGTTTCTCGCTGTATGATTTCGACAAGAGCGTAAGCCGGGGGTGGGGCGTGCCGCGACATTTCACTGGGATCAGGTTGCTTCTTGTTTTCGTGGCGATCAACACAATCCTGTTTCTGATGCTCGTCACCTCGATGACGAGCGCGCATCCCTGGCTCGCGCGCATCCTGCCGGGGCAGTTCGCGGGCGGCGTGAATTCATCCGGCTATTGGGTGTTCTTCTCGCTGGTGCTGCTTGTCAATGCCGTGACGGTGCTGCTGGCCGGTTTTGCGGTCGTGGTGCCCGCCATGCTGGAGGGCATCGCCGATGTCGGGCGGTTGGGACGGCTGCTGACCGACCGCGGCGGCATTTCGGATGACGCCAAGGAATCGTGCCTCGCCGTCGTGCGCGAAGAGGCGGCCTCCGCCCGACAGCAGGTGTCGATCGGCGGCTGGATATTGATCGCCGGCGCGGTGTTCCTCGTGCTCGCATTCGCTTCGGTGACGATCAGTCTCGTCGGCGCGCTGCCGCAAGGCTCGCTGTTCGCGGGCGCCTCGGGGCCGATCGCCAATGTCGAGATCACGTCGGTCGCCATCTGGCGCTACACGCTCGACCAGATCGGCGGCGCGCTCCTGCTGGGCGCGCCCGAAGTCTATCACTGGCATTTCAGCGAGCTCGCGAACAACGTCGCGAATTTTCCGTATACGAACTTTGTGCTGGCGTTCCGCATCGCGCTGCTGGTCGTGGTGCTGGCGATCCTCGCCACGCTCGCCCGCTCCGTGCGCCTCGCCAGCGCGAAGCCGCTGCCCCCCGCAAAGCCCGCCGATAAGGCGCATTAAAGTTGGGCACGCGGAGGCGCGGAGACGCGGAGAAGAAGTAGGTTCACCACGGAGACACGGAGAAAAAGGGAGAACGCGGAGTAGTTTCTTGCGCGCATTCGCGCGCGAATCTCTTTCTTCTCCGTGCTCTCCGTGCTCTCCGTGTCTCCGTGGTGAACCCATTTCTTCTCTACCGCGGCTCCGCGCCTCCGCGTGCAAATCTTTTCAGCGTCAGTGCTGTGCTTCCGCCAGCATCGAATCCAGCAGCCGCTGCAGGCTTTGCCAGTCGGTGAAGTTCTGGTGCATCTGACCATTGATGATGAAGGTCGGCACGCTGTCGATATTGTATTTGGTCTCCGCGTCCGTACCCACCTGCGAGGCGCGCTCGGCCGCGGCTGTATCCGCCAGGCAGCTTTCGATTTTGGGGACGCTCAGGCCCGCCTGGCTCCCCAGCTGCACCAGCCCCGCATGCACATCCTGCACGCCGTTCTCGGGATCCCATTTGTCCTGGTTGCGCCACAGAAGATCGATGAACTGAAAATAATTGGCTACGGGCAGGCAGCGCGCGATCGATTCCGCGCCGATATCGGCGGGCCCGCGCGGAAAGACGCGCAGCACGTAAAAGACCTTGCCTGTATCGATGTAATTCTTTTTGAGCTGCGGAAAGAGCGTCATGTCGAAGCGCGCGCACCAGGGGCAGGAGGGCGCCGCATATTCCACCATCAGGATGGGCGCTTTGGGAGAGCCCATCGTCCTGTCGGTGGCCGTCAGCTGGACTTGAATCTTTTCGGACGCCGCCGGCAAGGAGTTCGCATCGTCCGAACCCGATCCGAACATGAACCAGGCCGCGACGCCCAACGCTGCGATCGCGATGACGGCCAACCCGATCACAAGCTGATTGCGATTCATGTCCGATGCCCCCGGCTGCTGCGCGACCTTAGCCGCATCGCAGCGGGCAGTTCAATTGGATGCGCCGCGGCGACCTGGATGGCGGCCGTAGAGGTCTTAAATCGTCATTGCGCCGCCAGAGACTTCAATACGGCTTCCGCTTCCTCTTCGGGCGAACCGGGACCGCGATGCGGATAGTGATCGTCGGCATGGGCTTGCGCATCCGCGAGCGCGTCCTGTGCGGACAATCCCTTGTCCCGAAATCGTTCGGCCAACGCGGCGACGAACCGGTCCTTCCAAATATGCGAATCCATGCGACAGCTCCACGCGAGGTTCGAACCTGCGCTTATGCGCAGCGGATTGCTATCTGGACGAATGCTTATAAGGGGGACCACATAGGGACCTTCGTCCCTTGAAGGTTTTCTCCAAAGCGCCGGCCCTGATGCGCGTTGGGCCGAACCCCGATGGCAGCGCCCGGCTCGCGCCGCCGAAATCGCCTATGCGAGGTTTCTCTCTGCGCAGAGATTTGGTTAAGGTCGTGAATCTGTCATCTGCCCCAGGGGAACGAAATGAACAGACGAGATGTGATGGTCGCCATGGGCGCAACTGCGGCCGCCGCGGCGGCGCCCTGGAGCGCACACGCCGGCGACGCGGTGTCGCCGGAAGCGGCGCAGCTCTATGACCGCGCGCTGGTGTTTGACGCCAATCTGAGCCCGCCGATGCAGGAGACGTTTCCCTATCCGAAAGCGTCGCTCGACATGGTGCGCGCCTGCGGCATCACGGCGGTGAAGACGTCGCTCGGCGGCATCGACGCCACATTCGAGGAAGCGGTGGGCGAGATCGGCGTTTTCCAGCAGGCCTTCGAGACCTACCCGGATGTGTTCCTGCAAGTGCGCCGGCATTCCGATTTCGCGGACGCCAAGCGGCAAAAGCGCATGGGCGTGATCCTGTCGTTCGAATCCGTGTCGATGCTGGAAGACAAGGTCGACCGCATCGCGCTGTTTCGCGGGCTCGGCGTGCGCGTCATGCAGCTCAATTACAACAAGGCGTCGCCGTTCGGCACGGGCGTGCTGGGCGATCCGCATGGCGGGCTGACGGCGCTGGGACACAAGGCCGTGGCGGCGATGAACAGCCACGGCGTCGCGATCGACATCAGCCATTCAAACGAGACGACGTCTTTCGACGTGCTGAAGGCGTCCGCTGCGTCGCCGATCATCACCCATGCGGGCTGCGCCGTCATCCACCCACATCCGCGCAACAAGAGCGATGCGCTGTTGCGCGCCGTGGTGCAGCGGGGCGGGGTGGTCGGCATCTACGACCTGCCTTATCTGGCGGCGAGCCCGAAGCAGCCGACCCTGGACGACTACATGGCGCATATGGTGCACGCGCTGAATGTCTGCGGCGAGGATCATGTCGGGATCGGAAGCGACAGCGGCCTGGAGCCGTTCGACGCGTCGCCGGCCGCGATGGCGGAATTTCACGCCGACGAAGCGCATCGCCAGAAGATAGGAGTGGCCGCGCCCGAGGAAGACCGCCCGCCTTATGTGATCGGCCTCACCACCACGCGCCGCTCGGAAGTCATCGCGGATGCGCTGCTCAAGCGGGGCTACAAGCCGCGCGCCGTGGAAAAAGTGCTGGGCCTGAACTTCACCGATGCGCTGGGGCGGATTTGGGGGGATTGATAGGCGGAGCGCGCTATCGCTCAAACCTTGTTGGCGCGGAGATAATTCGACTCCGCCTCCGATTGTTTTCAGCAAATTGTTCACGATCAGCTTCTGGTCCGGTCTTCGCGGGAACCGATAAGCGAACCGCGTATTGGATTAAGGCCAAAGCAGGTTTATTTTTGTCTGCGCAATCCGTCAGCCAACAGGCCGGGAGACAAAGATGTTCAAGACAGTCGCAGATGTTCTTGTCGGCACGCTCGAGCAGATCGGCGTCAAGCAAATATTCGCATTGATCGGGGATTCGCTGAACCCGTTGGCCGACGCCGTCCGCCGCAGCTCCATCGAGTGGATCGGCGTACGTCATGAAGAGGGCGCGGCGCTCGCCGCTTCGGGCCAGGCGAAGCTCACCGGGCAACTCGCCGTATGCGCGGGCACAACAGGTCCCGGCAGCACGCATCTGGTCGCCGGCCTCTATGAGGCGAGCCGCGATCACGCGCCGGTTCTGGCGCTGTCGGGAAACATGCCGCGTCAGTTCCAGGGAACCGACTACATTCAGGCGACCGAGCCCGATTTGCTGTTTCGCGATGTGGCGCTTTACACCGAAACCGTCTCGTCGCCTGCTCAGGCGTCGGCGGTGATCCACCAGGCCATCGCGGCCGCGTATGCGGGACGGGGCGTCGCCCATCTGACGTTGCCGCAGGACGTGATCGGCGCCAAGGCGCATGGCGAAGTGACCAGCATCGCGACCTTGAAACCGCGCACGGACTTCGCCGCCAATGACAGCGACATCGCCGAGATCGCTTCGCGCATCGGCCACGCCGCGAATGTGGTCATCATGTGCGGCGCCGGCTGCCACGGCGCGCGCGACGAGCTGCGCGAACTTTCCGACCGCATCAAAGCCCCATTGATTCACTCGGTGAAGGGCAAGGACATCATGCCCTATGACGATCCGCGCTGGATGGGCGGCATCGGCATGATCGGCACCAAGGCGGTCTATGACGCCGTCATGCGATGCGATCTGTTGCTGATGGTCGGCGCCGATTACCCATACTCGAACTTCCTGCCGAACAGGCCTGTTGTGGTCCAAATCGACGATCGCCCGCAGGCGCTCGGGCGCCGCGCGCCGACCGTCTTTGGCGCCGTGGGCTCCGTACGGCCGACATTGAAACGGCTTCTGGAAAAGGTCGCAGCGAAGACGGACACGGCGTTCTTCGACGAGGTCTCCCGCGCGCGCCGCAAATGGGACGAAATGCTGGATCGGCAGGCCGATCCGGCCCGCAGCAAGGATCGCATCCATCCGCAGGCGGTCGCGCGGATCGTCGGCGACCTCGCCGCGCCCGACGCGGTCTTCACCTTCGACACGGGGCTCAACACGCTGTGGTCCGCCAACTGGATTCGCCAGAGCGGGTCGCAGCGGATCATCGGCTCGTTCAACAATGCGGCGGTCGGCACGGCGCTCGGCCAGGCCAACGGCATCCAGGCAATCGATCGCTCGCGCCAGGTCATCGCGCTCTGCGGCGACGGCGGCTTCAACATGCTGATGTGCGAATTCCTCACCGCCGTGCACCACAAGCTGCCGGTCAAGGCCGTGATCTACAACAACTCCGCCTTCGGATTGATCCGTCTGGAAGCCGAGTCCGTCGGCCTGCCGGCGTACGAAAAAGGCATTCAGTTTCCCAACCCGGATTTCGCGGCCTTCGCCCAGGCCTGCGGCGCACGCGGTTTCAAGGTCAACAGACCCGACAAGCTGCGGTCCACCATCGCCGAAGCCCTGGCTTGCGACGGACCGGCGATCGTCGACGCCGTCGTAGCGGGCGACGAGCTGCCCAACCTGCCGCACATCGACCTCGCCCAGATCGGGCGTGTCGCCGAAGCAAAAATCCGCGAAGCCGTCCTCGCCGTCACGGGCGGATAAGAGGCGCGGCGGATTGTTGTAGCGCCTCTAAGTTAGGGCTCAGAGTACAAACGTAACAGCGCTACCGCATCGCGGGTGCTTGTGTGCCGTCGGACCAGTGCGTCGCTTCCACCATGATCACGCTGAGCGCTTCCGGCGAGTCCTGGAACTGCGGGTTCAGCATTGGCGGCGCGCCCGGAAGATCCGCGCCCCAATTGGCGCCGTCCGCGCGCGGGAAATAGAACATCAGATGCGGCATCCAGTTGCGGGCGTGGTCGTTCAGATATTGCTGCTTGGACATCATATAGGTCATCGCGCCGGCTTCGAGAGGCGGCAGCGCGCGCTTTGCGATGCCGTCTTTGATCGCAGCGATCATTTCCACTTTTGTGCGCCCCGCCAGCACCAGTTCCGTGCGCTTGATCGTGTAAGGCAGGATGGAGCGCACGGCCGCCGGATTGTAGCACAAGGGTCCCCTCATATGCGGGTTCCAGAATTGCGGAAAATCATATTGCGACA
Organism: uncultured Alphaproteobacteria bacterium; assembly: GCA_963715545.1. Taxonomy (GTDB): domain Bacteria; phylum Pseudomonadota; class Alphaproteobacteria; order Micropepsales; family Micropepsaceae; genus Rhizomicrobium. The sequence continues at coordinate 644,405 of OY970252.1, forward strand.
TCCACGCGCGCTCGACAGCGCAGACGAAACCGTTGCTGCCCTTGACCGCCGTGTCGTAGCCGTGGCGCGTCAAGACCAGCACGGTAGCCTTGTCGGCGACGGCCGGCGGCGCGGCGCTCTTCGCCAGTGCGATCTCGGCGCCGCGATCCATCAAGTATTGATCGAGCGGCGCCATCGCGGGGTAATCCGCCGCGCGCGCGAGCGACCCCGTCGCCAGGCATGACATCATCGCCAGGACAATTGTGCTTCGCCGCATGACTTTTCCCCCCAAAGGCCCAGGGAACCGTCCGCATATTGCCGGCATTTCGCAAGTCACATCTCTGCGATGGCCCGGGGCGGGCCGCGGCCTACTGAAACTGCAGATTGCCGTCGACGTCGGCGATGCCGGGAATCGCGGTCGGGTTCAGGTTGAAGCTGCCGTCCATTCTGCGGCCGCAAGCGGGCTTCTCGTCAGTCATGCGGCGCATCGGGCGAGTGCGATGAAGAGTCCGTCGTGTGCGGCTTGTTCGACGGCCGGCTGTCATGATGATCGCCGCCGCTTCCGACGCCGATCGACACGTGATCGAAGATGTTTTCGAAAAATCCCTTTTTCTTTTGCGGCGCGGGATTGGGTTTTGGACCCGTTGTGGTCATGGCTGGAACAGGGGCCGGGCAAATCGGCGTGGAGATCACTTTCCAAGTCGCCGCGACCAATTGTGCGAGCGCATATTGGACGTTCGCCTGTTCCTGGGCGCCGCCCGAATGAGTCGCCGAACTGTACGAATTGTAGGCATCGGCGAGATGATCCAGGAACGCCTGCTGGGCCGCCTTGCTTTCAAAGCATGCCGGCGGATTCACGCCGAGGCCCGAGAAGGTGGCCGTTCCTTTGGGCGGCGGCGGTATTGGCGGCTGGGGCTTCGGCGGCGATTGAGCAGTCCCCGGCGGAGGTGGTGGGGGATCCGGGTGAGGCCATTCGGGAAAATAGGGGAGAGTCCCGGCTGTGCATTTCTCCTCGGTGGTGGTCAGGGAAACGCGAAAATACTTTTCATCGAAAGTTTGGTTTTTTTGCTTCCAGCGGCGGCCTCCCGGAAGCGAGCCTCCTGGCGCGTCGTGCGCCGCGCCTGTAGCCGTCATCTGGTTCGCAGAGGTTGTGCCCGTTTCATAGCCTTGCGTTGTTTTCTGCGGGCCCCCGGTCATCGCGCAGACGACGTCGATCGGCGCCGGCGCATGTGTCATGTGTCCCTCATGACATTGATTGTCGGCTGCAATGCCCTGCTGTCGGCTTTGACCGGTTCCCGTGGCGTCCAGATCGAATTCGAACGTGCCCGAGTGAACGCCGTTGAGCGAACCGTCGGGGTCGTCGCTGTTGATCATGACGACGCAACTCGCATGCAGTTGCGCCCAATTGTCGTTTCGATTGAGCGCCGTGATCTGGCCCATCACGCCATGCGCCCAATATGACGGCGCGGCGGTCGCCGGCGTCAGCGCCATGGTCGACAAGAACAACGATGCTGCGAAGCGGCGTCTTCTCCGTCCAGCTAGCGCCGCAATCGATGTGCTGATGATCATCCCATTTCCCCAATTCAATCCTGTGGCGAGGGCGTCGTCGTTGGCGTTGAAGGTGGCGGTCCATTTGTCGCCGGCGGCTTGTCCGAGTGGCCGCTATCGCGACGACCTCCATGATCGTGGCCGCCGCCAACATCGATTGAGACGTGGCCGAGAATGTCATCGAGCAAGCTGCTTCGTTTCTTCTCCGGTTGCGGCAACGCAGGCGGCGGTGGCGTTTTGGGGGTGGCGGGACACGCGGCTCCAGATGTCTTCTTGCGGTGCTTCTCCAATTCCGTTTCCACGAGAGAACGGTCCATCGTGTAGGGGTAGCCGGCCCCTCTCATCTCCGCCGACGGCTTGAATGGGTAAATGTTCGAGCTCCAGTCCTTCAGGAACTGATCCAACCCGCCCTCGTAGGCCTTCAGCGCGGCGTCATAGGTCGCCTGGGCATTGCTTGTGGCCGCTTTGCACAGTATCGCCGCATCGAGGGCTTCCTTGGCCGCCATCATGGCGTCGTACAATGCCTGCAGCGTCCCGAAGTCTTTGGCCTCGCCACTGTTGGTGGGTTTGTCGCCGTTCCATGGCGAGTGGTATTGCGGCGCCGGGCTCGGTGAAGGCGAGGGCGAGGGCGAGGGTGAAGGCGCCGGTGCAGGCTGCGTTCCGGAACCGTTCGCTTGCGCATATGCGCTCGGAGCCAATGCAACGCCGCTGGAACAACAAACGATCGCCGCGATCAGAACCGCGATCGCTCGGCCATGACATCCATGTGGCATTCGAATTCCCCCCAGATGAATCTGATTGCCGCGTTGCGGGTCAATCCTGTGGCGGCGGTGACGTGGTGACGGGCGGCGGTTTGGTCTCCGTCGTTGGTCTTGTGTCGCGATCGCGATGCTCGCCGCCGCTCACGCCGATCGTGACGTGGTCGAGCAAGCCGCCCAGCGGGTTTCGAGGCTTCTTCGGTGGAGGATTATTTCCGGTGGCGACCGGTACGGTCTCGGGAGGACATGGAGGAATGGGGTATCCGTGAAAATCAGTCGGTGGCGTCGGCGGCGGAAATGTCGGCCCCGGGGTGTCCCAACGGTCCACACCGTGCACGCCGTATACCGCCACGTATTGCTCGCCGCCCTCGTCCATCCAGATCACCTGTCTGGGGCAATCCTTCGTGATCATGATCGGTCTCCAGCCAGGCGGTGGAGGTGGTGGCGGCTCTCCGGGTGGCGGGTTGCCTGTAGCCGATGGAACCGTCCCTGCCGGGGGACACTCTTCAAGCTTCTTCAGATCCTCCATGTCGTTCTGAAGCTGTTCGGTGATCACCTCGAGATTGTGCTCCGCCTGGTCTCTCAGGCTGATGTTTTCCGCCCGGGCGGCGCCGAACGTGCGGCTCGCGTAATTCCCATAGACGGTAACCTTTTGTTGCTCGTCCTGCATTTGCTTGCCGAGCGACTCGATAGCCTCTTCGAGCCTGGTTTTCTCGGCCTCATAGGCCTCGGGTGTCAGGCAGTGGGTCGGCGATGGTTTAGGGGGCGCCTGCGGACCGGCGGTTTGCGCGATCGCCATAGCAACCGAACCAATGCTGATCACGGCAACGGCGCACGAAACGGATACGCCGGTAAAAATTCGCCTTAGCGTCTGATCATTCATCATACAGCCCCCAAATTGCCGCCGGCGTCGATCATTTGCGGCGCGGAATTCACGTGCGTCGGAAAACCACCAAAACGGCGTCGATCGAAAACGTTGGAATGAAACACGCGATCGGAAACCGATCATGTGCCGCTTGGTCTTTCGGCCTCACAGCTTTCGCAATTCGACCCGGCGGTTCTTGGCGCGTCCGTCGTCGGTCGTGTTCGGCGCAACCGGCTTTGAGTCGCCGTAGCCTTTGGCGACAAGGCGGTGCGGATCGATTCCGTATTTCGTCACCAGCGCCTGGACCACCGCTGCGGCGCGCCCTTTCGAAAGTTTCTGGTTGTGCGCCGCCTGACCGGTGTTGTCGGTGTGACCCGAGATTTCGAGTTTCAGGGAGCGGTCGATCTTCAGAAGGCTGGCGACTTCATCGAGCGTCGCGGAGCTCTCTGGTTTGACGTCGGTCTTGTCGACGTCGAAATAGATTCCGTAGAGATCGACGAATCCCTTTGTGGCGAGCGCGTCCGCCATGTCGGCGGCCTTGACGAAGACCATGTCCATCTTGACGGCCTTGGAAGACACGACATCGACGACAACCGTCGGCTCGCCCGGATTGAAATGCGCCGGCTTGCCGTAGGTGCAATCCATCGGGGCGGCGTAGTCGAAGAGCAAAACCGCAACCTTCACATCCTGACCGTTGACCGTTCCTTTGTATGAGACGGAGGCGGCCTGTTGAATTGCGGTGTAGTGGATGCAGCCGACGCTGGTGCCCGTAGATTCCCATCCTTGCGCGTAGAACGAATAGGCGAATGCGTTGCCCGGCGACGGCGGCATTTCGTAGGATTGTGCGAGCCCTGCGTCCTTGAGCGCCTGTTCGTAGTTTCGAAGAAGCTCAAGAACGGTGTGACCGGGGGGAGAGTGATAGACAATTCGGGTTATCTGGCCTTCGATGACGCTTGGCAGCAGGGCCCCCGATGGATTCTTGGGATCGGGAATTGCGATGTTGTAGCTGTCGTAACTCCGGGTTTCGTAGCCGACGATTTCCGAACCTTCATAGCGCTTGAGAAATGCAGGGTCCTTGCTTCCGGGCAGATCGGCAGCGCTCGCGGCGCCCATACCTGCAAGAAGGGTTCCCAGAAAAGCCGTCAAAAAAATCTTCGCAAACATCCTTGTCTCCCCGAAGAGCGCGGATGATTCCAATTCCGAGACCGGACGCACGTTCTGCGCAGTCCCCAACCGAAACATCGGCTGGAAGCACGCTAGGTGTGGAGGCGGTATTGCGCCTCCCCCAAATGGGGTAGTCGTTTGGGGATTTCTTTTCCGCAGTTTGCCTGCAATTTCGGCGCGATTGCAGCCGATCTAGTGAATTGCGGAGTCAAGACGACGGCGAATGAAATCTGCGGCCAGCATGATCGACTGTTTGGCTTTGGCGGTGCCCATGCGCTCCCAGACGTGCTTTTCGTTCGTCCACAAACGCACGGTGAGTTCGCCGCGCGCAGCACGCACCCGTTCCGCCAGGCGCAAGGCGTCGTCGGAAAGGATGTCGCCCTTGCTTGCGTGAATCAGCATAGAGGGGAATCCGGTGAAATCGCCGAACAGCGGAGACGCAACGGGATCGGTCGATTGTATTTTGTCCTGAAGATAGAGTTGAACCGGAATGGCCATCGCCTCCATGGAATAGGACGCCGTTCGGGAAAGGCTTGTTGTGATCACCGACCAGCTTTGCAGCGACAGGTCCACCCAGGGCGACAGCAGCATGACGCCCGCTGGAAGAACTTCGCCGAAGTCGCGAACGCGCTGGAGCGCCGCCAGCAAAATGGCGCAGCCGGCCGACTCCGCCAAGGCCACGATCGGCTCGTCCGGTTGCACGCGCTTGAACCAGCGATAGGCCTCGACGATGTCGTCGACGGCTGCGGGGCAGGGGTGCTCGGGCGCAAGACGATAATTCGGGGCGAACACGCGCGCCTTCGCGGCGGCGGCGAAGCGCCCCACGAGACTCGTGATGCGGGGGCTGCGCTCCGTGATGAACGATCCCCCGTGCACATAAAACACGACGCCTTTGTGGAGGCCGAACTTCGGCGCGAACCACTCCGAAGGTATTGGCGGAGATGGGAGCCCGACCTTCGCGGCGCTGATGCGAACCGCTTCCGCGTCGACCGACGCCATGATGGCCCGTTCGAATAAATGGGCATATACCTTTCGGCGCCAGGCGACGAACGCCATGAATTTTTCGGGGTTGCGCGCGCGGATGGCCATTCCTCTGCGCAGGCCAGCGACGATGAGGCGCAACTCTATGAGCGTGCGCAGAGCAGCCGCCCAGCGGATGAGCGCCGATTTCCGCCGATGTTCGTCCATCGGAAGAATGGCGATTCGGCCAAATTGACCGGACTGGCCAACAGCCTCGATGGCCGTCATGATAGCCCCATGCGAACGCAAGACCGCCGCAAGACCAGTGTGCACGTAGATGACCTTCTATGGGAAGCCTTGGTCCAGTCCACCTCGTTCGGGAGATATTCCGAGCTTTATCCGAGCCTGCCGGAACGGGTGAAGGATATTCTCAAATACTCCGATCCGAGAACCCGCAAACGCCTGGATGCGCTTGGCATGGCCTTCGTCCGGCGGAACGAGCGCAGCGGCGCTTGGCTACCCAAGGAATTCGGCCTGACTCCGGCCGAAACGCGCATCGCGGTCCATTTGGCAAGAGGCGGTTCGATCGAGTCATGTTCCCGGGAATTCGGCGTCGGCAAAGGCACGGTCCGAACCCATCTCAAAGCGATTTTCACAAAAACCGGCGTACGCCGCCAGGCGGCGCTGGCAACTCTTATTACGAGCCGGCCGGCAGGCACGGAATAGAGATTATTGATACTGCAGATTGCCGTTGATGTTGGCGATGCCGGGAATCAGGGTCGAAGTTTCGTTCCAGCTGCCGTCCATTCTGCGGCAGACGGCCGTCAGCGTGGCTCCGATCACGCGAATCCGGCGGCAGGTGAGTTGGTAGCTGCTCGGCTGCGTCATACTCGAAAACTGCAGATTGCCGTCGATGTTCGCGATGCCGCGAATCTCGATTGCGGTATCGTTGAAGCGGCCGTCCATGCGCCGGCAGTCGGCGGTGAGCGTGGCGCCGGCAACGCGAATGTGCCGGCAGCTATCCTGATAGCTGCTCATCTGTTGCGCGTGCGCCGGCATCGCACAGGCAAGCGGCAGGACAAGAGCCGCGCTTTTCAATGTGCTGCGTAAAAATCCGCTCACGACTATCCCCCGTCTGAACTATCGGCAAATGCTGCGCCCGATCGAACCTGCCGGTAAAGCGGCGCTCTACCGGTCCGGCAGCCACGCGGTCGTGTGATCCTTGGCGTGCAGCACGATCGAGGCGGCCATGACGCCCGAGCCGTTATAGGTCCCCCGCGCCAGGACGCCGTGACCGACCGATACGGGCGCCAGATTGTGATCCTTTCGGGCCTGCGTCGCATCGACGGTGACGAGCGCGCCGTCGCGTTTCTGAATGACGATGGCCGTACCGTCGACCGCATGCGCCGTGCCGTAGATTTCGTGCTCGCCCGGCGCGAGCGGAAGCCGGGTGGCGACATAGGGCGCGAAAGGCGCCTTCGCGGCCGCTCCGGGGACGCCCAGGCCGAAAATCGCAAGCTGCTGAAAGCTTCCGACAAACACTTTTCCATTCGCGACGACGGGAACGAGGTCGGCGTCGCCGGTCACATTCGGCCAGGTCCCCGCATTGGCGGTGAACAAGGTCGCGCCGGTGACGGTGTCGAAGGCGAACAGGCCGACATTCTCGTTCGATGTTCCGTCGGCCCGGCTCATCGCCCAGACGATGGCCGAATTGGCGGTCGTCCCGTTGCTCGAGACGCTGGTGAAGAATCCGGGATCCTGCGCGCCATTGGCGATGTTTCCGGCGACGGCCGTCTCCTGTATCAGCCTGGGCTTCGAGCCGGTCGCGATCTTCCATATCTCCATCGTATAGGCGCCGCTCGAGACGACGCGGCCGATGCCGTCGCTGCCCTGGAAATAGGATTCCCCGCACCAGCAATTGCCGATGTTGTAGGTCCCGAGAATGCGCTTGGAGCCCGTCGTGTTGTTGTCGAGATTGTCGCCGTTGAGGAAGAACATGTTGCCTTCCTTGCCGGCGGCGACAAGCAGATCGGAGACCTGACCCGTTTGCGGCGGCAACAACAGCGCGCCGCCCGAACCGAAATCGGTGTCGCCCTGATCGAGCGAATTGGCGTCGTCCGGCGTGAACGCGCTCACCACCGTCGACAGGTCCGGCGACATCTGGATCACGCTCTCGCCCAGATTGTTGACCTGGCCGTCGCCCCCCGCCATGCCGCCGTCCGAATTGCCGGTCACGAAATAGACGTCGCCATTCGGTCCGCCGGACGCCAGCCCGTAGCCCGCCATCCACACCGAACTGAGAAAGAAATCGTCCGGCGACGTTCCGAGTTTGTCGGTCAGTTCATTGCTCGTCAGGGGCGTCAGCGTGCCCGTCTGCCAGCCCAGCACCCAGCCGCGGGAGAGATTGTTCGCGGCGCCGCAGAAGCTGCCGAAGCCCGCATACACATTGCCGTTGGCGAGCAGCAGCCCGGGACGCTGGCGGCTGACGGCGGCGTTGAACTTATAGGTCCTGCCGTGGGCGAGCGTACCCGACGCCGAGACGATGGCGGGCGTTACGACGTCGGCCAAGGTCGACAGATCGAGCGCGTGGATCCGGTAGGTCGGCGTCGTGCCGTGGTCGTAGGTGTAGGCGATGACATACATCGTCCCGTTGGTGGAATCGATCACGGGCGTGCCGTTGATTCCGACATTCGCCGCATTGTTGTTGCAGCCGCCCGGCAATTCCAACTCCGGCACCGGCGTCCCGAAATTCCTGTGACGCAGGATCGCGCCGTCGTTCGTGTCGATGGCGTAGATCGAATTGTTCTCGGTCGCCACATAGACGACGTTGCGGGCGCTATGTCCCGAGATGACCTGGTTGGCCATGACGAGCGGCTGCGCGTCGACCTGATCGTCCAGCGCAACGGAGCTGAGCAACTCGAAAGTCCTGCCGGTCGAGCTGGTGTGGCTGACGTTGTAGGGGGTCAGCATGGTCTCCGACGAATTCCAGCCTGTCCGATAATTGTCATAATGATAGGTCGTGACGTCGACCGCGGCCGCCTGCGCGCCGCCGGCGGACAGGGCGCCCAGGGCGCAAAAAGCGAAAGCCGCGGCGCGCAACGCGCCCGATACAAAGGATGATTTCGTCATTTTGGTGACTCCCCGCGGGACGCGAACTTCACTATACGAAATTGCGGGCGCGCCGTCGAGCGATGAAGAAGTCTGCGCTGTTACAGTTTGGAGCCTGGCTCCACAAAGATGATCTGAAAGTCCCAATACCTCGCCCGTAGCGCCGTCCGCATTCCCATTAGAAAAGCCGGGAGCCACGCCACGGTCACCACGTTGAGGAACCACTGGGATGCCCCCCATTCTCGGTGTCCCAAAATGATCATGACAACGGCCGCAATTCCGAGAATGGCGCCCGCGAATAGGTTTGCGAATATCAAACTCCGCCAAAGCGCCGCCCACCACACTCTAAGAACACGCTGCCAAGTCAGCTCAACCGGGTGCATTCCCCTTCTCCGCACAGCTTTCCTACGCGAAGCTACTCCCATGCCCAACGGACCCCAAGGTCGCCCCGTCGAAATCATCATTCAAAACGCATCGCCCGGATCGAAGCTTTTCTTGCGGCCGGGGCGCTCCCAGACCACGCCGGGGAATCCCTTGAGCGGCACGAGCTTCTCGCCGCGATAGGCCCATTCGGGCGCGTCTTCGATGCGGATGTGATAGCGCGGCTCGCGGCCCGTGCGCGTTTCGAACAAGGCGCGCGGCAGGTTCACCATTTTGGGCGAGTGGTTGCGTTCATAGAAGATCGGCGTGCCGCAATGCGCGCAGAAGGTGCGCGCAGTCTTCGTCGCCTTGTCTTCGAAGCGCGTGAGCGCATCTTCGCCTTTCACCACGCGCACGCGGCTCTTCCAGCAGCCGACATAGGTGGCGTAAGCCGCGCCATGCGCGCGGCCGCTTGCGCGCGAATGATCGTGCCAGGCCCAGAACGCCGGCGTGTCGATCTCGATCCGCACCGTACCGCACAGGCACCGCCCCGCGGCTGTGCCTGCCGGCGTCTTGCGCTTCTTCTTGGGCTCTTCGATTCGCATCGCGCACATTATAGCTTTTCCCTCTCTCCCGTCGGGAGAGAGGGCCAGGGTGAGTGGGTGCTTGTGCAGCGCGCTACTCTCGAAAGATTTGAGCCCGCACGCCCACCCACTCACCCTCGCATGCGCAGGCAAGCTTGCGCATGCTCGACCTCTCTCCCAGCGGGCGAGAGGTGAAGACGCACGCGAAATCAATCGAAGGGGAGCGGTTGCAGATCGGGGTCGCGCCAGGCCTGCCGCGCTTCGGTGGAAAAGAGCAGCGATGACGACCAATAGACGAGCAGCCAATCGGAGCGGCCCAGATGCGACACGAGCAGCGCATTGGCGATTTCAAAAACGGGGACTGCGCGCGCATGCTGCGCGAATGTGGCGTGCGCGGCGCGCAGCGAAGCTTGCGTGATCGTCTCGTGATATCCGCCGGTCGGCGTGTTCGCCACGCCGGTCGCTTCGTTGTAGGCGCGGATGAGCGCGGGCATGCGCTGCGACAGGATCCATCCCGGCCGATAGCGCATCAGCCAGAGCGCGGCGGCGAAATGCGCGGCATGCGTCCATTCCGCTTTGGGCAGCGAATGATCGATCAGGCCCTGGCCGATGCGATGGATTTCGCGCTCGGAGGAAAACGAATGTGCAGGCATCGGACTGTCCTTTCGGGACGGCGAGCCTCAATAAAAAACCCGCCGGAGCGGCGGGTTGGGGAGCAAGATCGGAAGGAGGGCCTTCAACAAATCGCGCGCGCAACCGCCGCAGATGTGGGGCGGCGTTGTTGCTTCGACGTGGCGCGTGCGCGGTGCATGAAAACCGTATGCCGCGCGCGGTTCGAAAAGTCAATTTCGTCGGCGACGAATCAGCGGCCGGATTCGCCGCAAAAGGCGGCGCGCTCTCAATTCTTGAAGTAACCGTTCCGGAGCCGCTTAAGACTTCTTCTTCGCGCGCGCGGCCAGTTCCTTCACGCGATATTTCGCGATGCGCGCGATGAGCTTGGCCGGCACGGGCTCGGCGAGAGAAAACCGGATCGTGCTCTTGTTGATCGCGGCGGTCGCAAGCTCCTTCCGGAATTCGGCGAGGAGTTTGGCCGAAGCCGGATAGAGCGAGAAGTGCTTCTTCCACGCCGCGAAAAAGATCACCGCTTCGCCATGCAGCTTATAGGTGGGCATGTTGTAACTGATCGAACTCCTCGGCCTTCGGCAACGCGCTTCGAATGGCGTCGCGCACGCGCGCCAGAGCGGCGTGCGCTGTTTCGGGCTGGGTGGCGATGTAGTCGTCGATCGATTTGAATTTCGCAGGCGTCATGTGCGTTGCCCAACTCAATCGTGCCTGGTCGTTTTCTTCGTGGTATCGTCGTAGTTCATGGGGTTCTGACGCCGTCGTGGGTTAGGATATCTAGGCGTCCGCGGCTTCAAGCGAACGCGGAATTGTAGCACATATCATTCGGAATTTGGAAAATGGCGGCGAGGCCCGATAGTATGCGGATGACAGCGATGCGCCGTCCGATCCCGTATATTCTTGCGGCGCTCGTCGCATTCGCGATCGCCGGATGCGCACCGCCGGCGCTCAAGACGGACGGCCGCGCGCGCATCGAGATCGGGCCACTCAAGACTTATTCAACGTTGCAGTCCCGCGCGTTGATGTGGCTGGCCGGCATCAAGGGCATCAAGGGCATCAAGGCCGCGCACGCCATCGATTGCTACCGGATCCTCTATCCCTCCACCGACGAAAACGGCCGCGCCGTCGAATTGAGCGGATTGCTGGCGCTGCCGCACGATGCGCCGCCGCGCGGCCTCGTCAGCTTCCAGCACGGCACGACATCCGATCGCGACGCCGTGCCTTCGAATCTGAGCACCGAGGGACTGGCGGCCGCGGTTCTGTTCGCCGGAAACGGCTATGCCGCGATCGCGCCGGATTATGCGGGGCAGGGCGTCTCGCGCGGGGCCCATCCCTATTATGTCGCCGCCGATACGGCGCGCGCCGTCATCGACATGATCGCTGCGGCGCGCCACATCAGCGGCGTGCCCGGCGGCCCGCCTTTCCTCATCGGATTCTCCGAAGGCGCTTATGCGAGCCTCGCGGCCGAGCGCGCGCTCGAGGCCTCGGGCGAAAAAGTGCGTGGCGTCGCCGCCGTCTCGGGCGCGTATAATCTGCGCGCGATCGCCATTCCCTGGACCCTGAAGGGCGCTTCACCCCAGGCGCCCATCTATCTTGCGCTGTGGGTGCGAGGCTATGCGACGCGCTACGGACACGAGCTCGATACAGCCTTCACGCCGCGTTACGCGACGCTCGTGCCGCAACTGCTCGACACGCAGCATGATCCCGACGTGGTGATGAAGGCGCTGCCGCGCGATCCCCGCGCGCTGTTCCTGCCCGCCGCGTTGGATGCGATGGAAGGAAAAGGCCGGCATTGGCTTGTCGATGCGCTGGCGGAAAACGAGATGGGCGACTGGCGGCCCCGCGCGCCGATCCGCCTTTACTACGGCGCAAACGATGTCGATGTGCCGCCGCAGGAATCGATCGCGACCGCAGCACAGATGTCGGCGCGTGGTTCGGATGTGCGGGCGGTGAATGTCGGGCCCGTCGATCACAACCAATCCATCATCGCCGCCGTGCCGCTGATCATGCAGTGGCTGGAGTCTTTGCCGGCGTCGCGTTCGCCGTCGCCCGTTCCCACGCCGCGGAAATGAGCTGACAAGTTCTGCCTGATGCGGGTGTAGGATGTTCTCCAACGCAGATTCTCCCCAGGACGAACATCATGGCCCGTGAAACGATCCACCTCGTGCAAGCCTTCAGCATCGGCAAAGGCAACCGGTTGAGGCCCGACACGCCGGTGCCCTGCAAATCTGTGGAGGCGGCGCGCCGCATGGCCGAAAGGCTGGCGCTGACAAAGGCTGGCGTCGTCGCCTTCTCGAATTCGGGCGACCAGGAACTGGGCGAATTCGACGACGCGCCCGTCATCATCTTCAAAGCAGGGCAGCTGCCCGAGCAATTCGAGAGTTGAAGCCGGCTCGCATTTTTCGCGGCCGGCAGGCTGTTAAAAGGCCACAACGGACGGGGCGGGTACGTATTTCCGCGTATCCGGCTGCCCTTTGGCGACATATTAACCGGCGCGACCGATGCTGGCCGCGATGCACGCCATGTTCTTCACGCCAGCGAAAACGCAATCGACGGCCGCAATCAGTCGGCCGACCTATTCCATTGACGACGTCGAACACCCGATCGTGAAATCGGCGGTTTCGTATTGGCAGTCGGTCAAAGCGCAACGTCGATTCCCGGCGCGCGCCGACCTGACGCTTCGGGGCATGGCCGGCTTTCTCCCCTATACACTCATCGTCGCTGTCGTCGAAAACGGCGCCGACTACGAATATCGTTTCGTCGGCGACGTCGAACGGCAGGCGTTCAAGCGGGATTTCAAGGGCATGCGCGTCTCGCAGATCGAGAAGATCGCGCCGAAGTTCGGAGAAATCATTCGGGCGGCTTATGACAAAGTCACCTCAACCGGATTGCCGTTCGCCGTGCGCGGACTCGCCGATCATGTCAGGACAAAAGAATATATTCCGCACCACGAGACGGTTTTTCTTCCGCTGGGCGCAGCGGACGCATTGGTCGATCACTTCCTCGCCATCGGCGTAACCGTCAAGCGCCCCATTTCGTAATCGACCGGCTAGATCGGATTTGGATTAAGCTAAATCACCCCTCCCCCTTGTGGGGAGGGTTAGGGTGGGGGCGAATAAAAAGAGTCTTCCGCGCGCGGACGCGCGCGCCCCACCCTTTCCCTCCCCACGCTCCGCTGCCGCTTCGCGGGGGAGGGGAATGCTTGCGTCAATTCAATCGAAACAGCGTTAGAACAATTTGCCGAGGAACGCCGCCGTTTCGTCCGAGATGCCGACGATCTTGTTCGTCGACTGACGATAGAATTTGAAATTGAGCTCGGACTCGGGTTGTCCGTCGTTCCAGTCGGTGAATTGTTTGAGCTCGCGCCGACCCAGCGGCCGCTTCGCGAGCGCGGTGCGTCTGACGCCGATGCTTACACGCGGCGTTTGCCGGGCGACGCCGCGCTTCTTCGCGATTGCTTCGGCCGATGTGACCACCCCCCGCGCGACGAGGCCGTGTCCGCCCTCTTTCTCGCTCGCGAACAGGAAGATCGCGTCGCCTTCGGCGATATGCTTGCCGCCATACATCGTCTTTTGCTTGACGAACGCGAACGTCTTCGCCCGCGGATCGCTGATTTCGACTTTGATCGCGAATGGCATGGATTTCGGCTGCCGGAGTTGAAACATCCGAAGGATTTCTACGACATGTCCCTGCGGAATTGTAGTTCGTGTCGCCGAAAATCTTGAATTCAGTTCACATCTCTTCGTGCCCCACACCGTAGTTAGAATTGAGGAGACGCTGCAACACCGGCCACGCGCGGGAAACTTGCCGTGCGACGACTGGCGAACCTGCAATCTTAGATGCGCGAATTGCGCATGAAATGAAATTCGCTTTGCCAAGGTGCGAGAACGATTCGTATATACCTCTTTTCAGGAATTTCTGCTTTGCGCGCCTGTTCGATTTCTTCGCGAAGCGTTGTTTCGCCTGTCGAACAGACACGTGCATGCGTTGATAAAATCGTGAAACAGACGAATCACGAATTAGAATTTGATGGCCGTCGAATGAAAGGCCGAGGTAACTGAGGGCATTGCGACCTTCAAATCCGTAACAGTCTCCCGTACCGTTAAACAACGCGAACTCGGTTTTGCTGGCTTTGACTTTTAGGTGGACAGATGAAAGGCCTTCAACGACCAACTGGCCCGCAACTGACTCCGACCCGAGCGGCACGTCGAGGGGAAAAATTCACTTACCGTTCCAAGCTCTGATCCCTGTTGAAGGTGAAGCTGTCCATGTTGCTGTGCGAGAATAGTGGCATCAAGAACGCTTTCCTCGCCCGCAAATGATTTTCTCTTAAATGCAAGCGGGATTATCGTGTTTGTTAGAGCAGGCATTCCTGTCTGCGCGCCTCGCGGCCCAGCAGGCAACGGAGTTACGGGCCGCTCTTGATCGAAAAACATTTCGAGTGTGGCTTCGCGTTTTTCAGAGTCGGCAATCTTGAACGAGATTTTCTTTGAAATGTCGAAATCAAAAAAATAGGACTTCCAAGCGGCTTCAAATTGTTCGCTCGTTGGATTGAATTGTATCGGTGAAACTATGCCGCGAGTGCCTGCCAAATTCCAAGCGACAGAAGGCGTTCCGCCCAGCCCCATTCTGATTGCTTCAAGAAGCGCCGTTTTTCCTGCCGCGCTCTTACCGACAAGAATATTTATTGCAGGCGAGCCGTTTAGCTTAAGGTCCCTAAAAGCGCGAAAATTCTGCACTTCAAACGATTCAATCATTTGATACCCTAGAGTGGAGCCACGTGTTGACGACGCGCCTGCGCTCAGCGTTGAATTGAACGGGGCGTTCATAGCGTAGCGCCTCTAGAATGAAGGTCAAAATGCCAATTCCAAAAAAGCCCGCAGGGGACGATCCCGCTCAGTCGCAACGCTTTATTGAAGCGGCCAAGGCCGAAGGGATCGAAGAAGTGGGCGAAGCCTTTGGTCGCGCTCTGGGGCGTGTAGCGCCGCTGGCGAAGGCCGCTCCCAAGCCGGGCGCGAGAAAGCCCAAGCGCGCAAAGCGCGCCTAAACCTTTCCAATAGTGACGCGGAGTCACCGCAACACCACATTTAGTGGTGGGTTTGTAAAGTGAAACGTGTCCAAAATATTATACATAATGTCCTACATATTAGACACGGAGATTCCACATGCCGTTCCGCGAAAAGAGCGCCTGGATATCGGTGCTGTCGATGACGGGCATTTATGGGATCTATTTCTGGTCGGTCATGCAGGCGGGGCCGCATCTCGCGAGCTTCCATCTCGGCCGGCTGATCGAAGCAGTTGTCGCGCTCGTGGTGGTGCAGATCGTGCTCACGATCGCCGCCGCCATCTTCTCGCCCCGCGACGCGAAGGCGCCCCGCGACGAGCGCGAAAAGCTGATCGAACTGCGGGCCACGCGCGTCGCCTATTCCGGGTTGGCGACCGGCGTCCTGACGGCGTGCCTGCTCGGCGCGCTCAATCCGCCCATCATCTTCAACCCGAATGCGCTGCTGTTCGTTCTCGTCTGTACGGAGATCCTGCGCTCGGCCTCCCAGATCGTCCAATACCGGCGCGCCGCCTGAGATGGGAACGATCCGCAACGAAATCCGGATGCTGCGCTTCGCGCATGGCGAGATGACGCAACAGCAATTGGCCGAGAAAATCGGCCTCACGCGGCAGACGGTCAATGCGATCGAGCTGGGAAAATACTCGCCGTCTTTGGAGGCCGCATTTCGCATCGCCGCCGTCTTCGGCCAACCGCTGGAAAGCGTGTTCCACTATTCGACGGAGGAGTGAGGTGCGGTGCCTACCGCGTCGCTTCATGAATGCGTTTGCGCATCCAGCGTTCGCCGCGGCCCAGCTGTTTGCCGACGGGCTCCCAGACATCGGCCGCTTTCGGGAGATCGGGCGCATGCGCGAGCGCGTAGCGGCGCATACGACGCGCTTTCGCTTCGTAGCCGGGCGGCTCGTAACCCATGAGCAGGGCCGTGAACGCGGCCGCGCCCAGAACAAACACCGCGCCCAGGAGCACGAATGCTCCCGTGGCCACGATGTGGCCCAGCTGCGGCCTGTGTTCCGCCTGCACTTTGCGGTGTGTCCTCGCCGTCTTTGCAACGGCCTTCCGCTTGGTCGTGCGCGCGGTGCGGCGCGTTGGCGGGCGGCTGCCATTGGCGTGCGGTGTTTCAGTCGTGTCTTTGTCGGCCATGATGGATCCCGCTCAAGAGCGCCGGAACAGCGCGCTGCCGATGAGAAAACCCAGGCCCAAACCCACACACAGGCTCAGCCAGGGATGTTCTTCGATATTCTGCTCGACGGTTTCCAGCACGCGGCTGCTTTCGTCGGCCAATCCGTCATAGAGATCGTAGAAGCCGTCCTGGATGATCTCGATGCCGCGCCGGCCCGCGTCTTCGAACTCCTCGACGCGCTCGCCGAGATTGTCCATCGATTCGTCTTCGAAATCGTCGCCCGCTCGTCCCATAGAACCCATGATTCGCTCCGCGCATTCCTCGACTACGATGACTTAACGCGGCGGGATGCGGTTGGTTGCGTGCGTTCGCGAGACAACCACCCGCCCCTTGAGGGCGGGTGGGGAACGATCGCGAGCACGCAATGACATCACGCCGCCTGCGGGACTTCTTCTTTCGAGACCGCGAGCTTCAGCATCGTCGCGTAATTGGGCTGGGTTTCCATGCGCGGGCCGTAGCCTTTGGCGAGAAGAAGCGCATGCAGCTTCGCCAGGTTGTAGCAGGGCACATACATCAGGAGATGATGGTCGACATGATAGTTGACCCAATAGGGCGCGATGATCGCGCGCTCCCACCACGAGGCATAAGTCGTGCGCGCGTTTCGGAAGACGTCGTCATCGTCGGGCACCACGGCATGCTCGGCGATGTTGCGCACGCGCGTGATCACCATGTGCCAGGTGATGAGCGGCAGGACCCAGAACATCAGATAATAATGCGGCTTGCCGAAGGCGGTGAGAATCGCCAGCAGCACGAGGTTCGTAATCACCGGTCCGCCCAGCTTGCGGCGAAACGTGGCGAAGCGCTTGGCGAATGGTTCGCCGGATTTGCTGAGGCCCGCGCGAAGCTGCGCACGCCTTTGCTTGAATCCGGTCTGCCCCGTGATGTCGCGGATCATCTTGCGCACAAAGCTTTGCCTTGTGATCGGAAACGGCGCCGACAACCCGATATCCGGATCGTCCGGCTGCTGCGTGCGGCGATGATGCACGAGATGATAGGCGCGATAGGGAATCGTGTCGGTGAAGACGGGATAGGCTGCGAGCCATTGGCTCACGGGATCGTTCCATTTGCGCGTGCCCATCAACACGCCATGGGCCGCATCGTGCATGAGGATCGCAAGTCCCAGCTGGCGCGCGGCGATCAGCACGACGGCGATCACGAAGGTGAGCGGATTGGGCCACAGCGCATAGAGCGCCATCGAGGCGCCGATCACCAGCCACGCATGCGCAATGCACCAGAGCCCTTTCACATCGGAGCGCGCGCGCACGCTCGCCAGCTCCGCGGGCGTGAAAGCGATGGTCGGGTCGAAACGCGTCACATTCATGGTCGGATTATACGCGCCTGCGGGCGGCGGTGCGAAGGGGCTTCATCCGCCCAGGAATCCCGCCTGCTGCAAAATCATCACCGCCATCCAGATGATGCAGACCAGCTGCACTCCATAGGCCGTGAACCGCAGATTAATCGCCAGCGCGGAACCCGAAAGGATATGGATCACCGATTGCACCACCCGCGCGCAGACGACGATCACGGCCAGCCGATTGAACATCTGTGTCTCGAGCCCGATCGCCCAGCCGGAGAGCACGACGGCGCCGAAGATCGGCAGGTTCTCGACCGTGTTCATATGTGCGCGGTTGATGCGCCAATAGGAGTCGGAGCCATGGGGCACGCCTGGGGTGAAGCTTGTGATCTTCGCGTCGCCCCTGAGCACGGACAGCACGCGGTCTCCTCCCACCATCAACACGAGCGCGATCGCCCACAACGCATAGAAGACGAGGGCGACGATCGAATGGGGAATGGCGTCTGCGGACATGATTTCCTCCGGTTTTGGCGCCGCGCCGGCGGCCGATCTTCAACGCATATAACACGCCAGGACGAGGGCTGCCGCGATCAACAGGCCCGTGTCGCGATTGGCGCGGAACAGCTTGAGGCAGACATCCGGCTCGTTCGCCCGCAGCGCCAGCACCTGCCAGGCCAGGTGGACGGCCGCCGGCACAAGCAGCAGAAGCCCCAGCTCGCCGAGATGGGCCTCGAACGCGGCCGCGCCGATCAGACCCATCGCGGCGGCATAAAACGCCGCGATCCAGAGGCGCGAGTTGTCGCCGAACAGACGCGCGGTGGATTTCACGCCGATCAGCGCGTCGTCGTCCTTGTCTTGGTGGGCGTAGATCGTGTCGTAGCCCAGGGTCCAGAAGAAGCAGCCGCCATAAAGAAGATAAGCGGGCAGGGTGAGGCGCCCCGCGATGCTGGCAAATCCGACCAGCGCGCCCCAGTTGAAAGTGAGGCCGAGCCACGCCTGCGGCCACCAGGTCACGCGCTTCATGAACGGATAGATCGCGATCAGCACCAGCGACGATGCGCCCAGCACGATCGTGTAGAGGTTGAACTGCAGCAAAACGAGAAGGCCGGCCGCGCATTGCAGCGCGAGGAATATCCATGCGCCGGTCACGCTGATAGCGCCCGACGGAATGGGTCGTCCGCGCGTGCGCCCCACGGCCGCGTCGATATCGCGGTCGACGATGTCGTTATAGGTGCAGCCCGCGCCGCGCATCACCAGCGCGCCGATCGCGAACAAAGCGAGCAGCCAGATCCGCTGCGCCGGCTGGATCGCGGGGCCCTTGATGGCGATTGCAAGTTCCAGCCCGAACACGCACGGCAGGAACAACAGCCACGCTCCAATGGGCCGATCAAGCCGCGCGAGCCTCAGCCAGGGCTGCACCGCGCGCGGTGCAGCGTCCACCCAGCCATGCGGCATCGCATCCGTCGGGGCTTGCAGGTCCTGTTGCATGACCCGAATGTGTCATGGACGCACGGGCGGCGGAAGCGCGGTTATTCGGGATTGGAATCGATGAGCGGCACGAAAGAAATCCGCGCCGCCCGACGGCCCCCCTTCCGCCTCGCTGCGCTCGGCACCTTCCCCCACGAGGGGGGAAGGCTAAGAAAAAGATTCGCGCTTCGCCTTTTTTCTAACCTTCCCCCCTCGTGGGGGAAGGTGTCGCGCGGCGCAAGCCGCGTGACGGAAGGGGGGCCGTCGAACACGCGATGAGCGACGACGAAGACTCACTGACAGAACCCGGCGGCAACGTGCGGCTCTATGTCGAGGCGGCGCTGGGAGCTGGCGCGCGCGTCGAGCCGGAGCAGGCGCATTACCTGCTGCATGTGATGCGCGCCAAGCGTGGCGACGCGGTGCAGCTGTTCAACGGACGCGACGGCGAATGGCTGACGCGCATCGCTGAGGTTTCGCGGCGCTCCTGCGTGCTCATATGCGAGCAACAGACGGCGAGGCAAAGCGAGACGCCGGATGTGTGGCTCGCCTTCGCGCCGATCAAGAAAACGCCCGGAGATTACGTGGCGCAGAAAGCCACCGAACTCGGCGTGCGCGTTCTGCAACCGGTTTACACCCATCGCACGATCGCGCGGCGCGTAAATTTGGAACGCATGCGCGCGAACGCCATCGAAGCCGCCGAACAATCCGGACGGCTCACCGTGCCGGAGATCCGCGAACCGCTCGATCTGGAAAAATTGTTGGCGACATGGCCGCGCGAAAGAAGGCTTCTGTTCTGCGACGAAGCGGGCGACGCGCCGCCTATCCGCGATGCGCTTGCCAGTGCGCCTGACGGACCCTGGGCCGTCCTCACCGGTCCCGAAGGCGGCTTCGACGATGGCGAACGCGCACTGATCCGCGCCTTGCCTTGCGTCGTGCCGGCGACATTGGGCGCACGCATTCTGCGCGCCGATACGGCCGCGCTTGCAGCCCTTGCGGTCTGGCAGGCGTTGAAGGGCGACTGGGGCTTGCCGGTTTGTGGGTGTGCGCCTACATAGTCGAAAGTTGAACGGCGGATTCATAATTTACACACAGCCGTAGGGATTATGCCCGGGAGGGCAGGAGGCGGGCATATGTCGATCCCCCAGTCAGCCGGGGGCCCAATCGGTTCGCGCGACGATCTCATCCGCCACCTCGCGGAAGGATCGAAGCCGAAATCGGACTGGCGCATCGGCACCGAGCACGAGAAGTTCGTCTACGATCTCAAGACCATGAAGCCCGTGGGCTATGAGGGCAAAACGGGAATCCGCGCGCTGCTGGAAGGCATGCGCCGCTTCGGCTGGGAGCCCGTTCTCGAAGGCGACTACATCATCGGCCTGACGCAGAACGCCGCGTCGATCAGTCTGGAGCCGGGCGGTCAGTTCGAACTGTCCGGCGCGCCTCTCAAATCCGTTCACGAGACTTGCTCGGAAGTGAACACGCATCAGGAGCAGGTGCGCGAGTTGGCCGACGAGATGGGCGTGGGCGTGCTGGGCTTGGGCTATGCGCCCTCGTGGCGGCTCGACGAAGTGCCGCAAATGCCCAAGGGCCGCTACAACATCATGCGCAATTACATGCCGAAGGTGGGCGGCTACGGGCTCGAGATGATGTTCCGTACCTGCACCGTGCAGGTGAATCTCGATTTCTCCAGCGAAGCCGACATGGTGAAAAAGTTTCGAGTCGGTCTGGCGCTGCAGCCGGTCGCCACCGCGCTGTTCGCGAATTCGCCGTTCCGCGAAGGCCGGCCGAACGGATTTCTCTCCTATCGCAGCCAGATCTGGACGGACGTCGATAATGCGCGGTCCGGCATGCTGCCTTTCGTATTCGAAAGCGGTTTCGGCTTCGAGCAATATGTCGACTACGCGCTCGATGTGCCGATGTATTTCGTCTATCGCCAGGGCAAGTATATCGACGTGGCGGGCAAGAGCTTTCGCGATTTTCTCGCCGGCCGAATTCCCGAGCTGAAGGGCGTCACGCCCACCATGGCGGATTGGGCCGATCATCTGACGACGATCTTCCCCGAAGTGCGGCTGAAGAAATTCCTCGAAATGCGCGGTGCGGACGGCGGTTCATGGCGGCGCATCTGCGGGCTGCCCGCGTTGTGGGTCGGCATCTATTACGATCAGGTCGCGCTCGATGCGGCATGGGACATGGTGAAGGACTGGAGCGCGGAAGAGCGCCAGGCGATGCGCGACGCCGTGCCGACGCTCGCCTTCAAGACGCCGTTCCGCGGCCGGACGGTTGGAGACCTCGCGCGCGAGATGCTCGCGATTTCATCCGCGGGTCTGCGCCGTCGCGCCAGCGAAGACTCCATCGGCACGACGGAAGAAGGCTTCCTGCAGCCGCTCATCGAACTCGTCGAGCGCGGCTATACGCGCGCCGAAGAACTCCTTCGGCACTACAATACGGGCTGGCAGCGGGACATGGCTCCGCTGTTCAGGGACTACAATTTTCTCTGAGAACCCTTCAGCGGCGACGTGCGAAGTAGATGATCACGATGCCCAGGAAGGCCGTCGCGGCGCCGTAATATTCCCAATGCTTGTCGCCGATCATGAAGCTCGGATGCATGCCCGGCGGCGTATAGGTGATGTAGCCCATGCCCTGGCCTGCCCAAACGGCCCCGGCGATGAGAAGAAGTACTCCGACAATCAATAGGATCGTGCGCATGAAGGCCCCCCTGTTTGCGCACCCACTATAGCATCATTTCGGCTTGGGGCGACGCTCCGCGCCCTGGCGGGCCAGCATCCAGCCGGGATATTCGGCCGGCAGTGCGCTCACCTCGTCGAGTTTCGCCATTTCCTCGGCGGAAAGGCTGAGATTTGCGGCTTCCAGATTGTCGTCCAGCTGCTCGGCCGTCTTCGCGCCGATGATGACAGTTGTGACAAACGGCTTGGCGAGGACATAGGCGAGAGCCACCCGCGCCACGGATACGCCCTTCGCATCTGCGATCTCGCGCATCGCCGCGATACAGGCCCAGGCGCGGTCCTTGTTCACGGGCGGGAAATCGAACGCGGTGCGGCGCGCATCCTCGGGGCCGTTGCTGCCGGGGCCGAATTTGCCGGAGAGCAATCCGCCCGCGAGCGGACTCCAGACCATCAATCCCATCTTCTGGTCGGTGAGCATGGGCACGATATCGCGCTCGAGATCGCGGCCGGCGATCGAATAATAGGCCTGCAATGTTTCGAATCGCGCGAAGCCGCGATGCTCGGCGACGCCGAGCGCTTTCATGATTTTCCACGCCTGCCAGTTGGAGCAGCCGATGTAGCGAACCAGACCGCGCGAAACCAGATCGTCCAGCGCCCGCATGGTTTCTTCCACCGGCGTGACGGGATCCTGCGCGTGAATCTGATAGAGATCGATGTGATCGACCTGCAGGCGCTCGAGGCTGCGTTCGACCGAATCCATAATGTGTCCGCGCGAGGCGCCGATATCGTTCGGGCCCTTGCCCATGCGGCCATAGCATTTTGTGGCGATCACCACGTCGGAACGTTTGACGCCCGCTTCCCTGAGCGCATGACCCACGAGCATTTCCGAGCGGCCTTCGGAATAGACATCGGCGGTGTCGATGAAATTGACGCCCGCTTCGAGCGCACGCGTGATGAGGCTCGTCACGGCCGGCTGTTCGAGCGCGCCCACCACTTTCCATATGCCCTGGCCGCCGAACGTCATCGCGCCCAGACAAATTTCGGAAACGAAAAGACCGGTATTGCCCAGTTGATTGTAGCGCATGGAACTCCTCCGGATTTCAAGCCGGCAATATCGTAATCTCCGGCCATGACGCTTTCCAGAGTTCCGCCGCAGTTCCCATACCCACTTTCGCCGTGTGCATAAGGAACCGCTGACGCCCTAAGGCCGCGCGTCAAACGCCGGTAAACACCAGATCTATCGCGCCGATGATGCGATAGCGTTCAGACTCGAGATTTGCGACTGGCGAAGAAATCAGGTCGGGCGGAATTACGCCGAGATCAGGCACTGCGATCGTGTACTTGGCGCCATTTACAGTGACTTCCGGCATCAAGCGTTCGAAGAACTTGATCGTTCGTGGTTTCATGGGAGGCGCCACAATGCACGTGTCCAGTTCCGACAGTCCGTTCGATTGCAACACGATCAGAAACGGGTGCTCGTCCGAGCTCCGCTTATCGGGATTGGGAAATACGTCGAATTGTCGGTATCGCGCCCGGGCCTTCACCATCGCCGATATTTCTCGCTCCAAATCCCATTCTTAGCAATGAAGCGGTTATAGGATTCGATGGCCTCGCGGTGCTCTTCCTGAAATTTGCGATCACGCTCGGCTTGAACGCGTTTGCGTAATTCGTCTTCAAGCGTTTGCGACAGGTTAATGTTCATCTCCTTCGCCGCGGCAAGAATGTCTCCGTCGATTGAGACATTTGCCGCGCGCTTGCGGGCAGTTTTGCGCTCGCCGATATGCGGGAGCTTTTGTTCGGCTTTGCCGCGGAACGGCTTCTGTGGATCGGAAAAGTGCCTAACCATGCGCATAGTCTATGCGCATGGCCAATGCGCATCAAGCCGCTGTGCCACCGACGGTCAGGCCGTCCATGCGTAGTGTCGGTTGGCCGACGCCTACGGGAACCGATTGCCCATTCTTGCCGCAGGTGCCCACTCCCGTGTCGAGCTTCATGTCGTTGCCGATCATGCTGACGCGCGTCATCGCTTCGGGGCCGTTGCCGATCAGGGTCGCGCCTTTGATGGGCGCGCCGACTTTGCCGTTCTCGATCAGATAGGCTTCCGTGCAGGAGAACACGAACTTGCCGGACGTGATGTCGACCTGTCCGCCGCCGAAATTCACGGCGTAGATTCCCTTGTTCACGCTCGCGATGATTTCCTCCGGCGCTTTGTCGCCGCCCAGCATGTAGGTGTTGGTCATGCGCGGCATGATTGAATGGGCGAAGGACTCGCGACGGCCGTTGCCTGTCGGGGCGACGCCCATCAGCCGCGCGTTCTGGCGGTCCTGCATATAGCCTTTGAGAATTCCGTCCTCGATCAGCACTGTGCGGCTGGTCGGCGTGCCTTCATCGTCGATGGAGAGCGAGCCGCGCCGACCTGCGATCGTGCCGTCATCGACGACGGTCACACCCGGCGACGCGACGCGCTCGCCGAGCAATCCGGCGAAGGCCGATGTTTTCTTGCGGTTGAAATCGCCTTCCAGTCCGTGGCCGACCGCTTCATGCAACAGGATGCCTGGCCAGCCGGCCCCGAGCACGACCGTCGTTTCACCCGCGGGCGCGGGAATGGATTCGAGATTGATCAGCGCCTGACGCAACGCTTCGTCGATCGCATTCTGCCAATAAACGGGATCGAGATAGGTGTCGTAGCCGCTGCGGCCGCCGCCTCCATAGCTGCCGGATTCCTGGCGGCCATTCTGCTCGACCACGACGGACACGCCGATTCGCACCAGCGGGCGGATGTCACGATAGATTTCGCCGCCGGGGCGCACGATCTCCACCGTCTGCCATTCGCCGGACAGCGAGCAGGAGACCTGGCGCACGCGCGGGTCTTTCGCCCGCGCATAGGCGTTCATCTCTTCCAGCAGCTTGATCTTGGTTTCGAATTCGGCCGAGTGAAGCGGATCGACGTCGCTGTAGAGTTTGACGTTGGTGCGGGCGGGCGAGGGCGCAACGACTCCCGAATAGCCCTGCGTCACGGCGCGCACCGTCTGGCCCGCGCGGCGGATTGCCGCTTCGGACAGTTCCGAGGCATGCGCGTATCCGGTCGCTTCACCGGCCACCGCGCGCAGCCCGAAGCCTTGCGTCGTGTCGAAAGTCGCGGCCTTCAGACGGCCGTCGTCGAAGACGAAACTCTCGCTTTGGCGGTACTCCAGAAACAGCTCGCCATCGTCTGAATCCCTCAGGGATTCGTCGACCAGCGATTGCACATTGGAGCGGTCCAGCCCGGCTCTTTCGAAGAAGCCTTCATCTGTCTTTGCCATGCTGCGAATCTCCGGTCTTTCGGGACATACATAGTGACTGTTGCGGCGAAGTGGGTCACCCGGGGGTTGGTCTTACACCCCTCAGTGGCATACTGTCGCAATGACTTCAGTGGCTTAGCCCCCCTAAATCCCGCGGTCGAATC
Source organism: uncultured Alphaproteobacteria bacterium (assembly GCA_963715545.1). GTDB lineage: Bacteria > Pseudomonadota > Alphaproteobacteria > Micropepsales > Micropepsaceae > Rhizomicrobium. The sequence goes on from OY970252.1 coordinate 669,481, forward strand.
TTCGCGGCAGCGGGGGCCGTTTGGGGCCGCTCGCGAACCGTCTTTCGAGGTCGCCGGATGCTACGCAAGAATCTGAAACTGGGGACCGGCGTTCTGGCGGGTCTGCTCGCCTCGGCCGGCGGCGCTTTGGCGCTGCCTTATAACTGGCAGCTGGACTTCCAGCCCGCGGCTTCGCCTGTAATGGCGCAGATCGAAAGCTTCCACACCTTCGTCCTCTACATCGTGACGGCCGTCACGCTGTTCGTCCTCGCGCTGCTGATCTGGATCATCGTCCGGTACAACCAACGGGCCAATCCGGTTCCCAGCAAAGTCAGCCACAACACGCTTCTGGAAGTGGTCTGGACTATCTTGCCGGTGGTCATCCTGGTGGTGATCGCGATCCCGTCCTTCAAGCTTCTTTATTACGAAGCCGAGATTCCGCCCTCGGACGTCACCATCAAGGCGATCGGCAAGCAGTGGTACTGGACTTACGAATACCAGACGAACGGCGATTTCCAGTTCGATTCGCTGGGGCTTTCCGACGACAAGGCGAAAGCGGCGGGCGAGCCGCGCCTTTTGGGCGTCGACAATGTCGTCGTGGTTCCGGTGAACAAGGTCGTCCGCATCGTCACGAACGGCGCCGACGTGATCCATTCCTGGGCCGTGCCGCAGTTCGGCGTGAAGATGGACGCGGTTCCGGGACGTCTCAACGAAACCTGGTTCAAAGCGACGCAAATGGGCACCTTCTACGGCCAGTGCTCCGAGCTGTGCGGCGCGCATCACGCCTTCATGCCGATCGAAGTGAAGGTCGTTTCCGAAGCGGACTTCCAAGCCTGGGCCGCCGCGGCGAAGAAGAAGTTCGCCGCCGCAGATGAGCCGGCGCTCGCGCCGACGCGCGTCGCGGCTCTCACGAAATAACAAGGACAAGCCACATGGCCGACATGGCGCACGCGCACGCGGATCATCCCACAGGCTGGCGGCGATACGTCTATTCCACGAACCACAAGGACATCGGGACGATGTACCTGTTCTTCGCGATCTGCGCGGGGCTCGTGGGCGGCTTCCTGTCGATGATGATGCGCTGGAACCTGATGTATCCGGGCCATCTGATTTTCAAGGACCCGCACACCTACAACGTGTTCGTCACGGGCCACGGACTGATCATGGTGTTCTTCATGATCATGCCGGCCATGATCGGCGGCTTCGGCAACTGGCTGGTGCCGCTGATGATCGGCGCGCCGGACATGGCGTTTCCGCGCATGAACAACATCTCATTCTGGCTGCTGCCGTTCTCGTTCACCTTCCTAATTATGTCGATGTTCGTCGAAGGCGATTCCGGCGGCATGGGCGTAGGCGGCGGCTGGACGATCTATGCGCCGCTGTCGACCACGGGTTCGCCAGGTCCCGCGATGGACTTCGCGATTTTCGCGCTGCATCTCGCCGGCGCGTCGTCGATCCTGGGCGCCATCAACTTCATCACCACGATCTTCAACATGCGCGCGCCCGGCATGACGCTTGCACAAGATGCCGCTGTTCGTGTGGTCGATCCTGGTGACTGCGTTCCTGCTGCTTCTGTCGCTGCCGGTGCTCGCAGGCGCGATCACGATGCTGCTCACCGACCGCCATTTCGGCACGAGCTTCTTCAACGCGGCGGGCGGCGGCGATCCGATCCTGTTCCAGCATCTGTTCTGGTTCTTCGGCCATCCCGAAGTTTACATCCTGATCCTTCCGGGCTTCGGCATGATCAGCCAGGTGATCTCGACCTTCTCGAAGCGGCCGGTGTTCGGCTATCTCGGCATGGCCTATGCGATGGTGGCGATCGGCTTCATCGGCTTCCTCGTCTGGGCGCACCACATGTATACTGTAGGCCTGTCGGTCGACACGAAAGCCTATTTCGTGTTCGCGACGATGGTCATCGCGGTGCCGACCGGCATCAAGATCTTCTCGTGGATCGCCACGATGTGGGGCGGTTCCATCGAGTTCAAGACGCCGATGCTATGGGCGATGGGCTTCGTGTTCCTGTTCACGGTCGGCGGAGTGACCGGCGTCGTGCTCGCCAATGCCGGCGTCGACGTCGTGCTGCAGGACACCTATTACGTGGTGGCGCATTTCCACTACGTGCTGTCGCTCGGCGCGGTCTTCGCGATCTTCGCGGGCTGGTATTTCTGGTTCCCGAAATTCACCGGCTACACCTACAACGAGACGCTCGGCAAACTGCATTTCTGGGTCACCTTCATCGGCGTGAACGTCGCGTTCTTCCCGATGCATTTCCTGGGTCTGGCCGGAATGCCGCGCCGTATCGCGGACTATCCGGACGCCTTGCGGGCTGGAACTATCGTCTCGTCGATCGGCGCGTTCATCGCTGGCTTCGGCGTGCTGATCTTCCTGACCACGATGGCCGAAGCGTTCCTGGCGCAAGCGCCGGGCGGGCGACAATCCGTGGGGCGTCGGCGCCACGACGCTGGAATGGACGCTGCCGTCGCCGCCGCCGTTCCACACCTATAACGAACTGCCGCGGATCACCTGAGGCTACATGGCGTCGTCGAGACATTCACCGACGGCTCCCGCGCCGCGACGGTCGGCGATTTCTTTGCGCTCCTGAAGCCGCGCGTGATGTCGCTTGTGATCTTCACGGCTCTCGCCGGCATCGTGGTGGCGCCCGGAAGCATCAGTCCGGTAGCGGCGTTCACGGCGCTGCTCTGCATCGCCGTCGGCGCGGGCGCGTCCGGCGCGCTCAACATGGCCTACGACTCCGACATCGACGGACTCATGTCGCGCACGGCCACGCGTCCGATTCCGCTGGGGCATATTTCGCACGGCGATGCGCTCGGCTTCGGCTGGACGCTTGTCGGTCGGTTCGGTCGCGATGATGGGGCTGTTCGTCAACTTTCTCGCCGCAGCGCTGCTCGCGTTCACGATCCTGTTCTATGTCGGCGTCTATACGCTCTGGCTGAAGCGCCGCACGGCCGCAGAACATCGTCATCGGCGGGCTTGCCGGCGCGCTTCCGCCGGCTATCGGCTGGGCTGCCGTGACGGGCGAGTCTCTCGCTTGCGCCGCTGGTGCTGGTCCTGATCACGTTCCTGTGGACGCCGCCGCATTTCTGGGCGCTCGCGCTCTATCGCTCCGACGACTACGCGCGCGCCGGCGTGCCGATGATGCCGGTCGTCAAAGGCAAAGCGTCGACGCGCCGGCAGATTTTCGCTTATGCGCTCGCGACGTTCTCCGCTGGTCTCGCGCCCGCCGCTTATCGGCCTGGGCGGTCCGCTTTATCTCGGGGCGGCGGTTCTGTTCGGCGGCTGGTTCGTGGCGCAGGCAGGGCTCGTGCTGCGCGAGCGCGATGAGGTCAAGGAGCCCGCGGCGCATCGCCTGTTCGGCGTGTCCATTCTTTATCTGTTCGTGCTGTTCGCGGCCTTGATCTTCGAACGCCTCGTCGGCATCGCGCCCCTGAACGCCGCGGCGTCTCTGGCCGCGTGGATGTGAGGCGATGGATGAGACGACGAGCAGCGCATCGCGCGCGAGCGGCGCAAGCGGAATATCGCACTCGGGCTCGCGCTCGCAGGCCTGGTGGTATTGTTTTTCGTGATGACGATGGTGCGGCTCAAGGGCCACGTGTTCGATTGGACAAGTTGATGAGGCGGAACAGCAATGGCGCATAGCGAAGTCAAGCACGACTACCATCTGGTCGACCCGAGCGCATGGCCGATCGTCGGCTCCATCGGCGCCGGCACGATGCTCATCGGGGCCGTGTTCTGGATGAACAGCAGCTACACGGCCTTCCAAAGTCTGGCCGGACAGCCCTGGATATTCATCGTCGGCGCTGGTGCTCGTGCTCTACACGATGGCCGGCTGGTGGCGCGACGTGATCAAGGAGTCCGTCGTGCTCGGCGATCACACGCCGGTCGTCAAGCTCGGCCTGCGCTTCGGCATGGTGCTGTTCATCGCGTCGGAAGTGATGTTCTTCGTCGCGTGGTTCTGGGCCTATCTTCAACAGCGCGCTGTTCCCGCACGACGTCTCCATCGGCCAACTGGCCGCCCGTCGGGATCATCACGCTCGATCCCTGGCACTTTCCGCTGCTGAACACGCTTCTCCTTCTCACATCGGGCACGACGGTGACCTGGGCGCATCACGCGCTCCAGCACGGCGACCGCAAGGGCGCGATCGAGGGCTTGCTGCTGACGGTGGTGCTCGGCGCTTCGTTCACCTGCGTGCAGGCTTACGAATATTCCCACGCGCCCTTCACCTTCGGCTTCAACCATCTGCCCCTCATTCCGTTCACCGATCCGGCGCATGTGTCGCTGTCGGTCGGCGCCGGCAATTTCGACGCGATCTACGGCTCGACGTTCTTCATGGCGACCGGCTTCCACGGCTTCCACGTGATCGTCGGCACGATCTTCCTGACGGTTTGCCTGTTCCGCGCGATCGCGGACCAGTTCACGCCGGACGCGCCATTTCGGCTTCGAAGCGGCCGCGTGGTACTGGCACTTCGTCGACGTCGTGTGGCTGTTCCTGTTCTCCTGCATCTATGTGTGGGGACAGAGCGCCGTCACTTTCACGTGATCGCAGAGGCCGCCGAGCCGAGCACAATCCGCGCAGCATTTCTGGGCCTCTGTCCGCGTTGCGGCAAAGGCAAGCTGTTCTCCGGTTATCTGACGGTCGCGCCGCGTTGCACGGAATGCGGGCTTGACTATGCGAGGCTTCGACGCCGGCGACGGGCCGGCGGTGTTCGTCATCCTGATCGTGGGCGCGATCGTGGCGGGCGGCGCGCTGCTCGTGGAAGTCGCATTTCAGTCCGCCCTATTGGGTGCATGCCGTCATCTGGCTGCCCGCTGATCGTGATCCTGACCTTTTCGCTGTTGCGGCTGATGAAGGGCTTCCTTCTGGTGCTGCAATACAGACACCAGGCTCATGAAGGGCAACGCGCGGACTGACGGCGCGTCGTGCGAACCATGAACCTTATCTTCCGTCCCATTCCAGCGCTCACGCTTTGCTTCCTGCCCGCGTTCGCGGCGCTCGTGGCGCTGGGCGTGTGGCAGCTCGACCGGTTGCAATGGAAACTCGGTCTCATCGGCGAGATGAACGCGCAATTTGAGCGCGGCGCCGATCCCGATCGATCGCGCAATCACGATGGCTGCGAAGGATGCGCAATACCGGCACGTCGCGCTGACAGGCCGGTTCGACAACGTCGAAAGAAGCTTACGTCTACACGACGGCAAAAGACGGCGCGCCGGTTTATCACGTGGTGGCGCCGTTTGCGCTCGACGACGGCCGCGTGTTCCTCGTCGATCGCGGGCTCGTGCCGCTGGTGCTGCGCGATCCCAAGACTCGGCAAGCGGGAGAGTTGGAAGGCGAGCGCACCATCGCAGGCATCTGGCGCACGCCCGACGCGCCGGGACCGTTTACGCCCGCGCCGGATCTGGCGCATCGCATCTGGTATTCGCGCGACCTGAAGAGCATCGCCAGGGTGGACGGGATCGCGTCCGCAGCGCCCGTCATTATCGAGGCGGATTCCGCGTCCAATCCCGGCGGTTGGCCGAAAGGCGGACAGACTGTCGTCGATTTGCCCAACGACCACCTGCAATATGCGGTCACGTGGTTTGCGCTCGCGGCAGGTCTTATGTTCGTCTATTTCGCCTATCATCGCGCGCAGGGACGGCTCGGATTTCGGCCATAGATCGATGCGTTACATCAGCACGCGCGGAAGGACCCCGCCGCAATCCTTCGAAGACGTCCTGCTTGCGGGACTCGCGCAGCGATGGCGGGCTGTTCCTGCCGGAAACGTGGCCTCAAATCGAAGCCGATGAAATCGCGAGCTTTGCGGGGGCGTCCTATGCGGATGCCGCATTTCGCATTCTGTCGTTGTTCGCAGGCGAGTCATTTTCTGCAGCCGAACTGAAAGAAGACATCGACGCGGCCTATGCCTCTTTCGATGAACCGACCATCGCGCCTCTGGTCGAGATCGGCCCAAATCTTTTCCTGCTCGAACTGTTTCACGGCCCCACGCTGGCGTTCAAGGACATCGCGATGCAGGTGCTGGGTCGATTGTTCGCCCGCGCGCTTGAGAAGCGCCGAGCCAAAGCGACTGTGGTCGCCGCAACGTCCGGCGATACCGGCTCCGCCGCGATCGCGGCGCTTGGCGGTCTCCCGAATATCGAAGTGTTCGTGATTCATCCGAAAGGTCGCGTGAGCGAAGTCCAGCGCCGCCAGATGACGACGGATGCCCACGCGAATGTGCACAACATCGCGCTCGAAGGCAGCTTCGACGACGCACAGGCGATCGTGAAGGATCTGTTCGCGGACGCCGCGTTCGCGCGCCGCATTCATCTGACGGCGGTCAATTCGATCAACTTCGTGCGCATTGCGGCGCAATGCGTCTACTACTTCACGGCCGCGGCGCAATTGCGCGCCGTACCCGTCTTCGTCGTACCCACGGGAAATTTCGGCGACGTGTTCGCGGGCGAAGCCGCGATGCGCATGGGGCTCGGAATCGAAAAACTCGTCGTCGCCACCAACGCCAACGACATTCTTGCGCGCGCGCTCAACACCGGCGTGTACGCGGCCGGAACGGCGCAGCCGACGCTCAGCCCTTCGATGGATATCCAGGTCGCAAGCAATTTCGAACGCGCATTGTTTGAAGCTTCGGGGCGCGATGCGGTCTGGACGGCGAAGGCGATGGACCAGTTCGCCGGGACCCACAGCCTCGAAATCCCGGAGGCCGTCCTAAAGGACCTCCGCAGCCGCTATGAGGCACAGCGTTGTGACGACGCCGAAACCCTCGCGATGATCGCCGAGACCCGTGCCCGGACCGGTCGGCTGGTGGACCCCCATACGGCGGTCGGGCTGGCGGCGGCTGCCAAAATCGCCCCCAAGGCGAAGGGTCCGGTGGTCGTTTTGTCCACCGCCCACCCGGCAAAATTCCCGGAATCCGTGGCTCGGGCGACCGGCATTTCGCCCCCCTTGCCGCCGCGCCTCAAGGGCCTCTATGAGGGGGTGGAGCGCGTGACCGTGCTGCCCCATGACGGGGCTCGGGTCCGCGCCTTTATCGAGGCCGGGTTGGCGCATTCATGAAGATTGAAATCACCAGACTTTCCAATGGTTTGACTATCGTCACCGATCCCATGCCGCAGCTGGAAAGCGTCGCCATGGGGGTGTGGGTGAATTGTGGAGGACGCCACGAGACGGCCCCCATCATGGGCGTCTCGCACATGCTCGAACACATGGCGTTCAAGGGCACCAAACGCCGGAGCGCGCGCGATATCGCGGTAGAGATCGAGGCCGTCGGCGGCTTCCTGAACGCTTATACGAGCCGGGAGCAAACCGCCTTTCATGCGCGCGTCCTCAAGGCCGACGTGCCGCTCGGCATCGATATCCTCGCCGACATTCTGACAGCGCCCGCTTTCGAGCAGGGCGAACTCGAGCGCGAGCGTCAGGTCGTGCTGCAGGAACTGGGACAAGCGCAGGATACGCCGGACGACATCGTGTTCGATCATCTGCAAGCGGCCGCCTATCCCGATCAGCCGATGGGCTGGCCGATCCTCGGCAATGAACAGACGGTCAGCGGTTTCACACAGGACGATCTTCGCAAATATATGGGCGCCAATTACCGCGCCGGCGGGATGACATTTATCGCGTCGGGCGCGGTCGAGCATTCCTCGATCGTGCGGCTTGTCGAAGAGCATTTCGCCGGATTGATCGCGGGCTCTGGTCCGCAGGCGCTTCCGGCGCGCTATGTCGGTTCCGATCTGCGTTTCGACCAGGACCTTGAGCAGGTCCATATCACCTATGCGTTCCCCGGCGTGGCGAGCGACGATCCCGATATCTACGCGGCGCAGGTTTATGCGACGGCGCTCGGCGGCGGCATGTCTTCGCGGCTGTTTCAGGAAGCGCGAGAGAAGCGCGGGCTCTGCTATTCGATCTATGCCTTTGCGCAAGCCTCCACCGATGCCGGCATGATAGGCGTCTATACCGGCACGGGCGATGTGGAAGCCGCGGAGATTTCCGCCGTCATCGCGGGCGAGATGGCTGCGCTGTCGCAAGGCGCGACCGAGGTCGAAGTGGCGCGCGCGAAGGCGCAGATGAAATCGGGCATGTTGATGGGACTCGAGCGTCCTTCGTCGCGCACCGAACAGATCGCGTCCAATCTTCTGGCTTACGGCCGCGTGCTTTCCGTCGAGGAAATGACGGCGAAACTCGATGCCGTCGACGCCGAAGCGGTCCGCAGATTTGGCGAGCGTCTGATGAGTTGCGGCAGCCCCGCCATCGCGGCGGTCGGTCCCGTCGAGAAGCTCGAAAGCTACGACATGTTTGCGGCCCGCTTTGGAGCGGGCCTTGCCCGTCGCGCCGCCGAATGAATTCGGGGCCGATGGCGTTCATGCGGGGGCTGACGTTTCCCGGAGGCCAGCAGCCGATCATCCGGGCGAAAACGTCTATCTCCGTTATCCGCGCGTCGCAGATTTTTTCGCGTGGTCGCGGCTGCGCAGCGAAAGCCGCGAGTTTCTCGTGCCCTGGGAGCCGTCCTGGGCGACGGACGAACTGAGCAAGGGCGCGTTCCGCCGCCGCCTCAAGAAATATCAGCGCGAGACGCGCCTCGATTCCGCCTATGCGTTTTTCGTCTTTCGCGCCGACGACAATGCGCTCCTGGGCGGTTGCACCCTTTCGAATGTCCGCCGCGGCGTGACGCAGTGCTGCGCGCTGGGCTATTGGATGGGCGAGCGCTTCGCGCGCCAGGGCTACATGTTCGATGCCGTGCGGGCGCTCGTGCCCTTCATCTTCAAGACATTGGGCCTTCATCGCATCGAAGCCGCGTGCCTGCCGTCCAACGATCCGTCCAAGAGTCTTCTGGCCAAGGCGGGATTTCGGGAGGAAGGTCTGGCGCGGCGCTATCTGCAGATCAACGGCGAGTGGCAGGATCACGTCCTGTTCGCTTTGCTGGCCGACGAGGCCCGGTTAGGTTAGTCGCGCCGCAAAGCCGCCTTCGCAACTTTTCGGAGCCCTGGTGCCGAGACATCTCACGCTCGCTTTCGCGCTGTTCATGACGCTCGCAGCGGTCGCGGCCGCCGCGCCGGCGACTGCGCCGCGCGCGGGCGCGGTCGATTTTGCGAGCGACAACGGCATTCTTGAATTGAAGACCGCGCTCTCGCCCGCGCGCGGGCCGGCGTCGCACGAAGCGGGGGCGCCCGTCTGGTACATGATGACGGCGACCAACACGTCGGAGCGCCCGGTCGTTCGCGTCATCCTTGCGGGCCAGCCGCCGAACGAAGGCTTGCGGATATTTCCGTCGCGGTCGCGCCCGGCGGTTCTCAACGTCGCAAGTTCGGACGCCGAAGTGGTGGTTGAGCACGCACGGTCCGTCGGTCGTCACGCCTTTCGCGTCACGATTCCGGCGGCGACGTCGGCGACGCTCGCGCTGCAGATGGCTTATGCCGATCCGCAGCCTTCGACTCTCGCCTGGGCGGAGCCGGCGCTGGTCTCGCACAATCGCCAGCTGGCGGTGTTCTTCGCGGCGGTTGCGGGCCTGATCGCGGCTGCGACAGCCATCATGACCGGTCTGGCGGTGATGACGGCCCATCCCGCGCCGCGCTGGGCCGCTCTCACATTAAGCCTCGTGTTTCTCACGCGCTTGAGCGAGACGGGCATGTTCGACGCCGGCTGGGCGACGGTCGTGGGCGGGCCCTATGGATTTGCGGCGATGCTGGCAGGCCTTGCGCTGGCGGCCGGAATCCGTCTTGCCGATGTGATCGCGCCGATCGAGACGATCTGGCCGCAAGGGCGGTTCTGGCTGGACCGCGGCCTGGTCGGGGTTTTGGTCATTTCGATTCTTTCATTCCTCGGATTGCCGGGCACGACATTGCTGACGGAAATGTTGGTCGTCGCCGGGACGGCGGGCGCCGCCGCCTATCTCGTTCATTGCGGCCGGCTCGGACAGCAGGCCGCGCGCGTCGCGGCGCCCAGCGCCGCCGTCTTCGCGCTCGTCGCTGCGGCCGCGGCCGTCGCGGCCCTTGGCGGGTTTCAGGACAATCCTGCGGCGCCGGGAATCATCGGCGGCTTTGCGGCGGCCGGCGCAGTCCTGCTCGCGCTCGCAATCGCCGCGGGTGAAGGAATTGCGATCCTGCCCGCGAATCGCTTTACGCTGGCGCCCGTCGCTTCACTCGCTGCGCGCGGGGCGGAAATCGCTCTTCCCGATCAGCCCGTGTCGCGCGCCGCCCTTCAGGCGATCGGCGCGTCGCATCAGGGCGTGTTCGACCTCGACCTGCGAGCCGATATCGTCGAGCTGTCGTCCGAAGCCTCCATCCTGATCGGGTTCAAATCGCCGCAAACGCTGCGCCACATCGTCTGGATCGACCGCATCCATCCCGAGGACCGCGACACATATCGCGCGGCGATGGCGGATTATCGCGGCCATCCGGGCATCGCGTTTCGCATCGAATTGCGCGTGCGCAGCGAAAGCGGCCGCTATCCCTGGTTCGAATTGCGCGCCACGATGATGGGCGAGGGTACGGAGGCCGATCGTTGCCTCGGGCTGATGGCCGACGTCACCACGCGCAAGGAAGCCGAAGCGGAAGCCATCGACCGCACGACGCGCGATGCGCTCACCGGCCTCGGCAATCGCGTCGCGTTGATGGAAGAACTGGAACAGCTGGGCGCGCGGCTCTCGGGCGTCACATTCGCGCTTCTCGATGTCGACCGGTTCAAATCGATTCACGCGAGCCTCGGCGACGCAGGCGGCGACGCCGTGCTCGTCGCCATCGCGCAGCGGCTGGCGACGCGCTTCAAGGGCGTGGCCGAAGTCTTTCGGGTTCGCGGCGACACGTTTGCGCTCGTGTTTCCCGGCCGGGCGCGGGCGCCGCCGCCATCGGCGCCGAACTGGTGGATGTGTGTCGCGCGCCGATCGTGCACGAGAACCGCAACATCTTTGCGCCGGCGAGCGCCGGCGTCGTCGCAGGCCGCGACGCGCGCGATTCGCTCGAACTGCTCAAGAATGCCGAACTCGCGCTCAATCAGGCCAAGCGCGCCGGCGGCGGCTGCGCGCGCGTCTACTCGGCCGCCATGGAGGCGCTGGCGCCGGGCGACCCGGTCGTCCTAGAGACCGAGCTTCGCAAGGCGCTCGAGCACGAGCAGCTCGATGTTTTCTATCAGCCCATCGTGCGGCTCGCCGACGGCAGCGTGGCCGGCTTCGAAGCGCTGCTGCGCTGGCATCATCCGGCGAAGGGGCTGGTGTCGCCTGCGGATTTCGTCGCGCATTCCGAGGAGACCGGATTGATCGTCGAGCTGGGGCGCTTCGCGCTCGAGCGCGCGGCCGACGATCTCGCGCATTGGCAGAAATTTTTTCCGCTCGAGCCGCCGTTGTTCGCGAGCGTCAATCTGTCGCGGCGCCAGTTGCACGACAAGGACTTTGCGCAGTTCCTGGGCGATCTCCTCGCCAAATACGGCATCGTGCCGTCACCTTGAAGCTCGAAGTGACCGAAAGCGCGGTGGCCGCCGGCGGGGACGTTCTTGCGGCGCTGGCGCAAATCCGTGCGACGGGGGCGGGGCTCGCCATCGACGATTTCGGCACCGGCGTTTCAAGCCTCAGCCAGCTCAAGGACATCCCGTTCGACACGGTGAAGATCGATCGGAGCTTTCTCGCGCTGCACGGAAGTTCGCACGAAGACGCCGACGGCGCGGTCATCCTGGGATCGATCGTCAATCTTGCGCATGAATTGGGACGCGTGGTTGTGGTGGAGGGCGTCGAGAACGCGCAGGACGTGGCGCGGCTCAAGGATATGGGCTGCGAATTCGCGCAAGGATTCTATTACAGCCCGCCGCTGCCGCGCGCCGAGGCGCTCAATTACATCGCGCGGCATTGCCGCGTGGCGGCCAAGCCCGTATCAGGCGTGTCCGGCGTGGGCTGACAGGGTCGACGCGTCGATCCCGATCTTACGCAATGCGGCCGCCCATTTGCCTTCGAATTCCGGATCGAACAGAAGGCTCGGGTCCGCATCGCAATGGACCCAGCCATTGCCCAGCAATTCGTTTTCGATCTGGCCGGGATCCCAGCCCGCATAGCCCAGTGCGAAGATAGCGTGCCGCGGGCCTTTGCCGTCCGCCATCGCGCGCAGGATTTCGACGGTCGTGGTCAGCGACACGTCTTCGGCGACCGGCAAGGTCGCGTCGTCGCTCTCATAGTCGCCGCTGTGGAGAACGAAACCGCGGCCGGTTTCGACGGGCCCGCCATACAGGATCGGCATGTTCGGCGTGCGGGGCGTCGTGGCCAATTCGAGCTTCTTCATCAGTTCGGGAAAATGGAGGCCTTCCACCGGCTTGTTGATGATGATGCCCATCGCGCCTTCGCCCGAATGCGCGCACATATAGATGACGGTCTTTTCAAAGCGCGGGTCCGGCATTCCCGGCATGGCGATCAGGAGCTTCCCTTCGAGGAAACTTTCACCCTCGATCGCATGGGGTTTTTTCGGCGCGCGCTTCCCTGCAGAAGGAGCGGCGCTTTCCGGGGGGACGCGCGGTTTCGACCCAGACATGCCGCTACGATAGCACGGCGCCCGGCATGCGCCAGTCCGCTCTTTTCGCGGCCCGTCGCCTGGGCTACAAGCGCTCCCGCTTCATACTCAAGGAGATACATATGACAATCAAAGTCGGCGAAAAAGTTCCGTCCGCAACATTGATGCAGATGAAGGGCGGCGCGCCGCAGCCCTTGAAAACAGACGATCTTTTCAGCGGCAAGAAGGTTGTGGTGTTTGCGCTGCCGGGCGCGTTCACGCCGACCTGTTCCGCAAAGCATCTTCCGGGATTCGTCCAGCATGCCGACGACATCAAGGCGAAGGGCGTCGATGCGATCGCCTGCGTTTCCGTCAATGACGCATTTGTGATGGGCGCATGGGGCGAGCAGCAGAAGACGGACGACAAGGTGATGATGCTGGCCGACGGCAATGGCGATTTCACGCGCGCGCTGGGCCTGGAAATGGACGGCTCGCGTTTCGGCATGGGCAAACGCAGCCAGCGCTTCTCGATGGTCGTCGACAACGGCGTGGTGAAGGAACTCAACATCGAAGAACCCGGCGCGTTTGCGGTGTCGAGCGCCGAACATGTGATGAAGCAGTTGTAAGAAGTTACGCGCTGCACCATTTCATTTTCCACCCGCCCCTTGAGGGCGGGTCGAAAAATTCAAGCGTAGCGCGAATTTTTCGGGGCGGGGTGCTGCACCAACAATACCCGCCCCGAAATTATCTTTTCGCTGCCGCTCAAAGATAATTTCGACCCGCCCCCAAGGGGCGGGTGGGAATTATTTCACCCCCCGATCGCGCCTCTCGCCAGCGCATCGGCGCGTTCGTTTTCCACGTGACCGTCATGACCGCGGACCCAGCGCCAGGTCACCTGGTGCCGCGCGCATTCTGCTTCGAGGGCGCGCCACAGATCCTCGTTCTTGACCGGCTTTTTGTCGGCGGTTTTCCAGCCGTTTTTCTTCCAGCGCGGCAGCCATTGGGTGATGCCGTCCATCACATATTTCGAATCCGTGTGGATGACGACGGTCGAGGGCTTGGTGATCGCCTCCAGCGCGCGGATCGCGGCCATGAGCTCCATGCGGTTGTTGGTTGTCATGCGCTCGCCGCCGGAGATTTCCTTTTCATGCGCGCCGGAACGGAGAATCGCACCCCAGCCGCCGGGACCCGGATTGCCCGAGCAGGCGCCGTCCGTGAACACGTCGACGTGGGCAGCACTCATAACCCGTACTCCGCGGCAGTCCTGGTTTGCAGGTGAAAGCGCAACCGCTTGACGAAATCCCGCGGGTCTTTGGGACGCACAAGCGCGTTGGGGTCGCGGTTCTGCCAATCGGCGAGACGCGTGAGCAGGAAGCGCAGCGCCGCGCCGCGCGCGAGCAGCGGCAGGCTTGCGCATTCCTCTGTGGTGAGCGGGCGTTTCTGCTGGTAAGCCGCGATCAGGCTCTTGCCTTTGGTGACGTTGTAGCCGCCGTCGATCTCAAAGCACCACGCATTGAGCATCACGGCGAGATCGTAAGCATAAGCGTCGTTGCAGGCGAAATAGAAATCGATCAGCCCGGACACCTTGTCGTTCATGAACAGCACATTGTCGGGAAACAGATCGGCGTGAATCACACCGGACGGCAGATCGCGCGGCCAGGACGATTCCAGCGCCTGCAAGGTCGATGAAATCAGTTTCGCCAGGCCGGGCTGGACTTCGTCCGCACCGGCGAGCGTCGCCTCCGCCAGCTTGCGCCAGCCCGCAACGCTCAACGAATTTTCGCGGGACTGCGCGAAGCCTTTGCCCGCTTCGTGCAGCCCGGCGAGCGCCGCGCCTGCGGCTGCGCAATGATGCGGTTCGGGCCGGCGCAACGAGAGCCCGTCGAGATAGGTCAGGATCGCGGCAGGCCTGCCATTGAGCGTCGTCCATTGCGCGCCGGACCGGCTGCGTACGGGGAGAGGGCAGGCGACGCCCTGCTGCGCCAAATGATCCATCAGCCCGAGGAAAAACGGCAGGTCGTCTGCGCTCACGCGCTTCTCGTAAAGCGTCAGGATGAAGCCGGCGCGGTCGGTCTGCAGAAGAAAGTTGGAGTTCTCAACGCCCTCCGCGATGCCCTTGAAGCTGCGCGGGGCGCCGATGTCGTAGTCGGCAAGCAGAATCTCCAAGTCCTCGAAGGCCACTTCGGTATAGACGGCCATGCGCGCCTCAGGAGGCCAGCACGCGCGGGACATTGAAGGTGACGTCTTCGCGCGTCACGGTGACTTCCTCGGTCTTGAGGTCGTAACGCGCCCGCAGCGCTTCGATGACGTCTTCGACCAGCGCCTCGGGCGCAGATGCTCCAGCGGAAAGTCCCAGGACGCGCACATCATCGAGAAGCGGCCAATCGATATCATCGACGCGCTGGATCAGTGCCGCAGCTTTGGCGCCGGCGCGGACGGCCACCTCGACCAGTCGGCGCGAATTCGAGGAATTGGGCGCCCCGATGACGAGGACGAGATCGGCATGCGACGAAATCGCCTTGATCGCGCTCTGGCGGTTGGTGGTGGCGTAGCAGATGTCGTCCTTGTGCGGGCCTGCGATGAGAGGGAAACGCCGGCGCAGAATGTTCACGATCCCGCTGGTGTCGTCGACCGAAAGGGTGGTCTGCGTGATATAGGCGAGGTTCGTCGGGTCTCTGGGCTGGAAAATTTCGGCGTCGGCGGCGTCTTCGACCAGCGCGATGGCGCCGTCGGGCAATTGCCCGAGCGTCCCTTCGATTTCGGGATGGCCTGCATGGCCGATCAGCACGATCTCGTGGCCGGCGCGAAAATGGCGTTCGGCTTCGACATGCACTTTGGAGACAAGCGGGCAGGTCGCATCCAGGTAAAAGAGTTGGCGGCGTCGCGCTTCGGCCGGCACGGATTTCGGCACACCATGGGCGGAGAAGATCACGCGGGCTCCGGCAGGCGCCTCATCGAGTTCTTCGATGAAGCGCGCGCCCAGCTTTTCGAGCCGTTCGACGACGACGCGGTTGTGCACGATCTCGTGGCGCACATAGACCGGCGCGCCATATTTCTGCAGCGCCATTTCGACGATCCGAATCGCCCGGTCCACCCCTGCGCAAAATCCGCGCGGCGCGGCCAAAAGGAGCGTCAATTGCGGCTTTTCGGCCCGCCCGGTCTCCGCTCCGCTTCCCATGCCCAATCCGCTTGGCTACAGTCCGGCGCCGCTTCGACGCCGCTGGGACAAGTCGACTTCGGCAGCCAAAATGTCAAGCGGAGGCAAGGGTATGACCACGCCGGAAATCGCCCAAAAGGCGCCGTTTCGAGTCGACGTGGAAGCCGGCAGGACCTATTGGTGGTGCGCCTGCGGTCAGTCGAAACGTCAACCCTTCTGTGACGGAAGCCACAAGGCGGGGCCGTTCACGCCCGTCGAATACAGTCCCACCGAAGCCGGTACGGTGTGGATGTGCGGTTGCAAACGGACCGGAAATCAGCCGGTTTGCGACGGCTCCCACAACTCACTTTGAGCGATCATGCACAAATTCCTGTTTCGTAGCGCGAGTATTGCGGCGGCCGTTGCACTCCTCGCAGGTTGCAGCGGCGTCAAGACGGACAATTGTCCGACGTTGGCCGCTCTTCTCGACGCCTCGTCGATGACCGTTTTCCGCCAGGGGACGACGCCCGACCCGGCCAATGTGCTCTACAACGTGCGCATCATCGACGTGTCCGGCAAATGCGACTTCAACAAGAAGAAGAGATCGGCGGACAACGACGTCACGATCACTTTCCGCGCCACGCGCGCGCCGTCGGGTGACGCCGCGCAATACACGGCGCCTTATTTCATGGGCATCACCGAAGGCAGCGACCGCGTTCTGACGCGGGAGAATTTCTCCGTTCCATTCGAGTTTGCGCCGGGCCAGTCCACGATCACCTTCACCGACAACGTGAAGGACGCCTACGTCGCTGCAAAATACGGTTCATTGCCTTACGACTATCAGGTTCTGGTCGGGCTCCAGATCACCAAGGAGCAGCTCGAATACAACCGGAACAACGGAAATTACGACAGATGATTCCGTTGACGGCGGAGTTGTCGGCGCGCATGGGGCGCGCCTTCGCCGCCGAAGGATTTGCCGCGGAGCTGGGCTCGGTCCAGGCGTCCGACAGGCCGGATCTCGCGCAATTCCAGTGTAACGGCGCGCTTCCGGCTGCGAAGGCCGCAAAAGCCAATCCGCGCGCGATCGCGGAAAAGATCGCGGGGCATCTGAAGGCCGATCCGCTGTTTGCGAAAATCGAGATCGCGGGGCCCGGATTCATCAATCTCGATGTGACCGATGCGGCGTTGGCCCAGCGCGTGAGCGCGATGGCGGACGATGCACGGCTCGGCGCGCCGGAAACGGGCAAGGGCAAGCGGCTCGTGATCGATTTCGGCGGGCCCAACGTCGCCAAACCCATGCATGTCGGCCATTTGCGTTCGGCGATCATCGGGGATTCGCTGCAGAAGCTGTTTCGCGCCAATGGCTGGGATGTCGTGAGCGATGTGCATCTGGGCGATTGGGGCCTGCAGATGGGCCAGCTCATCTCCGAGATCGGACATCGCGGCACGGCGCCGATTTATTTCGATGCGAATTACGCCGGCCCCTATCCCGCGCAATCGCCCGTGACGATGGAGGATCTGGAAGAGCTTTATCCGGCGGCGTCCGCGGCCTGCAAAGCCGATCCGGCGCGGTTGGAAGAAGCGCGCCTTGCGACGGCGGAATTGCAGGCCGGTCGCGCCGGCTATCGCGCCTTGTGGAGCCATTTCGTCGCGGTCTCCGAATTCGGACTGACTCGCGAATATGAGAGTCTGGGCGTGCATTTCGATCTGTGGAAGGGCGAGGCCGCCGTTGATCATTTGATCGCGCCGATGGTGGAAGACCTGAAGGCGCGCGGGTTTGCGGTGATGAGTGAAGGCGCGCTCGTCATTCCGGTCGCCGAACCGGGCGACAAGAAGGAAATGCCGCCGCTCATCCTGCTCAAATCCGACGGCGCGGTGCTCTACGGCACCACCGATCTCGCCACGATCGTCGATCGCGTGCAAACGCAGAATCCTGATTTCATTCTCTATGTCGTCGATCAGCGCCAGCACGGGCATTTCGAGCAAGTGTTCCGCGCCTCGATAAAGGCGGGGCTGAACGGCCATGCCGGGCTCGAACATGCGGGCTTCGGCACGATGAATGGCGTGGACGGCAAACCGTTCAAGACGCGCGAAGGCGGCGTGCTCAAGCTTTACGATCTGATCGCGATGGCGACGGACGAGGCCGCGAAGCGTCTCGCGGAGCAGGGGCTCGCCGAGGAATATCCGGCGGAGGAGCGCGCCGCGATCGCCAAGGCCGTGGGCGTCGCCTCGATCAAATTCGCCGATCTCTCGAATCACCGGATTTCGAATTACATTTTCGATCTGTCGCGCTTTACGCGTTTCGAAGGCAAGACGGGGCCCTATCTGCAATATGCCGCGGTGCGCATCCAGTCGATCCTGCGCAAGGCGGAGACGGAAGGTTATGCCTCGGCCGCGCCTGTGGTGCGCTCGGCGGAAGAACGCCGGCTGGCGCTGTTGCTGCTGTCGATCACCGACGCGATGGAGGGGGCGGAACACAAGCGCGCGCCGAACATCCTGTGCGACTACGCGTTCACGCTCGCCCAGGAATTCAGCCGCTTCTATGCCGAACATCACATCATGTCGGAAAGCGACGCGGAATTGCGCGCTGCGCGGTTGGGCCTGTGCGCGCTGACCTTGCGAACCTTGAGCAAGGTGCTTGACCTGCTCGGGATAGAGATTCCGGCAAGGATGTAACAGCAAATTGGCGGAGGCGCTTGCTCGATAATTTCCCACCCGCCCCTTGAGGTCCGGCTACGCCAAGGCTTCGCCGGACTATGTGGCTCGTCCGCCGAAGCTTTAGCGTAGGCGGATGAGGGCGGGTCGAAAAATTCTGAGTTTAGCGAAGAATTTTTCGGGGCGGGGTGCTGCATCAACAATACCCCGCCCCGAAATTCTCTTTTCGCTGTCGCTCAAAGACAATTTCGACCCGCCCTCAAGGGGCGGGTGGGAATTTCATCCAAACTTCCTTTCCGCCTCGCGCGTCAGTCCGAACGCCACCGACAGGAAATCCGAGCCTGTCGCCATGCGGGCGTTCGGCGCGGCCGCGGCGACAGCCTTGCGCACGGCGGGAACGCGGCTGGAACCGCCCGTGAGAAAGATGGTGTGGATCGCGTCCGGCTTCACGCCCGCGCGCGCCACGCAATCGAGCGCCACGCCGCGCAGGCGGCGCATCTTCTCGCCGATCGCGGCTTCAAAACCGGCCTGCGTCGCGCTTGCTGCGAGGGTGCGCTCGAGAAAGTCGAGCGGGATCGCAATCTCGGTCGCGTCGCTCAGCGCGATCTTGGCGTCTTCCACAGCGAACGCGATGCGGTGCCCGAGATGCTTACGCAGGGTGCGCAGCAGGCGGCGCACCTTTTCGGGTTCGCAGGATTTCGCGAGCAACTCCACGACATCCCGCTCGTTGCGATAGCCATAGGCGAAATTGATCGTCGACCAGGTCGCCAGCTCGAAATAGGTCGCCTTCGGCATGGGCAGGTCCTTTTCGGAGAGCTGCGTGCCGAGACCGAGCAGCGGCATCACCGCATCGAGGCTCAACAGGCTGTCGAAATCCGTGCCGCCGATGCGCGCGCCGGCATTGGCGAGGATGTCGTCGCGCCGGTCCGCGCGGTTGCGGCGCTCCGGCCCGATGCGGATCACGGAAAAGTCCGAGGTGCCGCCGCCAATATCGGCGACCAGCACGAGCTCTTCGCGGCTCACGCTGTCTTCGTAATGATAGGCGGCAGCGAGAGGTTCATATTCGAAGATCACGTCGCGAAATCCGACCTTCTTCGCGATGCCTTCCAGCACGGATTGCGCCTTGGCGTCCGCCGCATCGTCGCGATCGACGAAACGCACGGGCCTGCCATGCACCACCTGGTCGATCTCGCGGCCGAGGAACGCCTCCGCACGCTGCTTCAAATGGCGCACGAACATCTCGACCACTTCCGTCAAGCGGATGCGCCGGCTGCCGACAGCCGTCGATTCGTCGATCAGGGGCGAGCCCAGGATCGATTTGAGCGCCCGCATCAGCCGGCCCTCATGTTGGCCGATATAGGTGTCGATCGCTTCGCGGCCGAACAGGATTCGGCCCTTGGTTTCAAAGTCGAAGAAGATCGCGCTGGGGATCAGCGTGTCGTCGCCTTCGACGGGCGCCAGCGCCAGCGCGCCATCCTTGACGACGCCAAGCGCCGAGTTCGAAGTCCCGAAATCCAGTCCGCACGCCACCATGAGAAGCCCCTTCCGAACCGCAGTGGGGCTCTCACCTAGTACACATAAAGTGCTCTTGCCAGTCTGTTCGACACCCCTTAAACTGTAGCAACGCATAAGGGATCGCCGGAACCGGCGGTCCCTTTTTTGTTGAGATAAGTCCGTATACGGATTATTGGACCGCGGCGAATATTACGAACACCGCTTCGCAGCGACGGCGCGTTCGCAATCCGCAATCTCGGGACAATCGCAGCGAAAGCGTGTTTCGAGCAACTCCTTCATCCTGCGTGCAGTCTGGATCACCGCTTCGATCTCCACCAACTTGCGTGTCGCCAGCGCTTGCCAGCGTGCCGATGGTTTGGTCCCGGCCGGGAACCCTGTGAGAAAGGTCTTCGTCTCGGCAACGGTGAATCCTGAGATACGCGCGATCCTGATCATTTCGAGACGGCCGAGGATTTCCGGATCGTAGCGCCGTTGACCGGAAACGCGCAGTGGTTTCGGCAGGAGACCTGCGCGCTCATAGTAGCGAATGGCGGAAGCGGCGAGTTCCGCTTTCTTGCCGACCTGGCCGATGGTCAGTCCGCGCATTGGATTGCTCCCCAAATTGAATCCGGCCCAGCGAACACGCAATCGTGAGCTTGTGTTAAAGCGCGGTTCAAGTTGTAGCGTCCTTGCGGTTCATAGCAACAAGGCGAGGACTCCATGATGAATTTTTCTGCATTTCGCAATTGTTTGCCGGCGCTGGCAGCCGCCGTTCTCTTAAGCAGCGGCGTTACGGCGGCCATCGCGCAGCCTGCGCCGGACCGCCCGTTGGTGATCGAGATCGTGGCCACGCCGGGCGCGACTCTGCTCGATTTCGCCGGCCCGTCCGAAGTGTTCGGGGTGATGCCGGGTCACGCGGTCGAATATGTCGTCTCCGAGAGCACCGCGCCTTTCAAGCTTGAAAACGGCGTGAAAATTGCGCCGGATTACACGTTCGACGACGCACCGAAGCCCGACATTGTCGTCATCGGATCGCAGGCCGGGAAAGGCACCGACAAGGCCATGGCATGGTTGCGCCGTGTCCATTCCGATGGCGGGTTGGTAATGTCGGTTTGCACGGGAGCTGATTGGCTCGGGCAATCCGGGTTGCTGGCCGGCCTCGAAGCGACGACGCATCACCACGCCTATTCGTCGTTCCAGAAGAATTTCGTCGATGTCAAACTCGTTCGCGGGCGCCGCTATGTGGAAAGCGAAGCAAATCTGTTCACTGCCGGCGGCTACACGGCCGGCCTCGATCTGGCGCTACACATCGTCGACCAACGCTACGGGCGCAAAGCCGCCCAGGAAGTGGCGGTCCGGCTCGAATACAACGGCGATGGTTGGATCACGAATGAATTGTGAACTGCGATGTCGCGAGTCGTCGGGCATTCGCCCGACGACTTCGGCCCGCACGAAGCAACATCAAAATACCGTATACCCACCGTCGACGATGAAGAGATCGCCGGTGTGATAGGCCGACGCGTCGCTCGCGAGATAGACGGCGACGCCGCCGAAATCTTCCGGCTTGCCCCAGCGGCGCATCGGAATTCGGGGGATGACTTTCTCCGCGAAAGCGGGATTGTCCTGTGCGCGCTGCGTCATGTCGGTGGCGATCCAGCCGGGCGCAATCGTATTGGCGCGCACGCCATAGCGCGCGAGCTCGACGGCAATGCCGCGCATCATGGAGATCACCGCGCCTTTGGTCGCGCCATAGTGCTGGTTGCGGCCCGCGCCTTCGATGCCGGCAAGGCTCGCCACGCCGATCAATGAGCCGCCGGGATCGCCCTTCTTGGCGCGTTCCGTCATGTGTTTGGCCGCCTCGCGCAAGGTGAAGAACACACCGTCCTCGTTCACGGCATGCACCTTGCGGAAAGCTTCGGCCGTGATTTCGGTGAACGACGGCACGGCGGAACCGATCCCGGCATTGGCGAAGACGGAGTCGACGCGGCCCATTTGCGACACCGCATCGCGCATGCCATCGACCACTTCGGCCTCTTTGGAAACGTCGACTCGCGCTGCGGCGACCCGCGTTCCGTGCGCCTTCAGGCTCTTCACGGCCTCGGCGTTGCGCGCCTCATTGGTGCCCCAGATGACGATATCGGCGCCCGCCTGGGCGAGCGCGTCGGCCATGCCGAGCCCGATACCGCGATTGCCGCCGGTCACCAATGCAACTTTTCCGGAGAGATCAAAAGGCTTGTACATGCCGGGTTCCCTTGGTTTCGCGTGTCTGGTCAAACCTAGCCGTGCCCTGCCGGAAATGCGATCCGGTTCCGCTCGTAACCATCCCGGAGAACCCGTCTCCCCTTCGCAGCAAGCCTATGACATGCTTCCCGCCAGCAGGGGTAATAGGCCGGGCAGATGACATCCGAGATTGCGGTGATGAACCAGCGCGCCGTGGCGCTGGCCGCGGATTCCGCGGTGACGCTGGTCGATGGCGGGCTCGTCGCCGTGCGCAACGACCAGCGCAAGCTGTTCAACCTGGTCGAGGGCCGGCCCATCGGCATCATGTTCTTCGGGCTGGCCGACATGATGGGCCACCCCTGGGACCAGTTGATCCTGCACTACCAATCGAAGGTGAAGCCCGCCTCTTTCGCCCATGTGCGCGACTATGCGGGGAGCTTCACGGGGATGCTCGACAACCTGAAAGAGTTCTTCCCGCCTGATCGCTACAAGGAGGAATACCGGCGATTGCTCGCCTCGGTGTTCCGCTATGTGTTTCATCTCGCGCAATTCCTGCGCGACAGCGCTGAAGGCGACATGGCCCAGGCCAGCGACACGGCCATCCTCGAAATGGCGATCGAGCAGATCTGGCGCGATTACCAGTTCAAGGACGACGGCTCCCCGCGCCCCGATCTCTCCTGCTTCCCGAAGGATTTCGGCCAAAGGATCGCAAAGGATTATGCGGCGCAGATCGACGAACTGATCGCTTATGGTTTCGCGCCGTTCGGATTGAGCAAACAGGCCGTGCAGCGGTTGCGCGAGATCGGCGTCTATTGCGGCGTGAAGGATCTGTTCCTGGAGGATGTCGCAGGGCTTGTGTTCGCGGGCTTCGGCGCCGACGACCGCTATCCCTCCGTCGTCACCTGCTTCGTGTCCGCCGTCGTGGGCGGCATCGTCAAGCGCGCCGAGGCGACGGTCGACGCCATCGACGGCGAAGTGCGCTCGAAGATCCGCGTCTTCGCCGACAGCGAAGTGACGAACGCGTTCATCCGCGGTATCGATTTCAATCTCGAGCGGCGCATCTATGGCGGCTTCCGCATGATGATGCACGGGCTGGTCGATCAGGTGGTGGGCGCGTTCGGCGGCGC
Organism: uncultured Alphaproteobacteria bacterium; assembly: GCA_963715545.1. Classification (GTDB taxonomy): domain Bacteria; phylum Pseudomonadota; class Alphaproteobacteria; order Micropepsales; family Micropepsaceae; genus Rhizomicrobium. The sequence goes on from OY970252.1 coordinate 692,564, forward strand.
GGACTCGGCCCAACGCGACAGCGTGCGCGAACGATTCCAGCGCGATTTCGTGCCGCGCTATTTCGCGGCGTTCCACCACATGATCGCCGAATACCAGCAGCACGCCTTCATCAATCCGATTCTCCGGGTGATGGAGATTGCGGGCCGCGACGAACTGGCCGCCACCGCGCGCGATCTCGTGACGCTCAACATCTTCAAGAAGCGCATCATGGCGCAGAAGGAAACGGTGGGCGGAGCCGTCGATGTGGCTGTGATCAGCCGCGAGGGCGGGTTCCACTGGACGTCAAGAAAGGGATAGGCCATGACCGATCAGAAGAGATTGTCGGACGGCGGCCCGCGCGGCGCGCTGGCGGAAGGCGCCGAGCGGCTCGATCGCATCGCACGTTCGTCAAAGACGCAGTCGACGAGTACCGCGCCCGCCGCGCCAGTTGACGACAACAGCCGCGTGCTCGCGATCAGCCCGGATGAAATGTGGGCGCGAAATTATATGAGCCACGGCATCGGCCCGAAACTTGAAGCCAGCCCGCTCCTCGGCATGGCGCCGGTGGCCCATCTCGTCTCCATGCCGAAATTCGTTCCGCCGACGGAATTGCGTCCTGATCCCATCGTGACGAAGACGGCGCCTATTGCCGAACGACCGATGACTCCCAACGCAAAACCGAACGCCCCCATCGGCGCGCATATCGGTAAACCGATGCGCAAACGTTCATGGCTGGGGCGGATGCTGTTGGGGCGGACTTAAGATTCTACTCCGTAAGTATCTGTGCTAGCTCTTCGTCTTCGGCATAGCAAAGCAGGTGCGATGAATATTGCGTTTCGCGAACTCTTTGGGTTGTTGACCCTGTCGGCAATTTTATTGTTTCAAGCCACCGATCTTGCCCAGTCACAGGCGCTTCCGACCAAAACGCCCGATGGACGCTTCGGAACTCGATGTTTTGACTCTGATCGCGACGCGAGCCATGAGCTCTGTGAATTGTCGATCTATAGGCTGATTGCGGCTCCCGAGAAATACAATGACCGGCTTGTCATGGTTACGGGGTATTTGATCCTAGTTTTTGGACGTCCAGTGTTGTTTCCAAGCAGAGACAGTTATGAGTCAGGCGTAGAGGTCGAGGGAATTAGATTGTTTGATGCAAAATTTCCCAAAGATATTGCAAAAAAATGCAAGGCGGGGTGTGGCCCGTATTAGTTATCGGAAAATTCGATGCGAAATTTCTTGGCGAAACGGGACCGCGGTTGGGTGCAATTACGCACATTCAACTCGTCACCAAGGCCGGATTGAATGGCAAGCGTGTGAATGGGCTTGGTGGAGAGTAAAATCAAAATTTGCAGACGGGAGCGTTCTCATAGGGCGAACTTAGGACGTCGCCATCCCCCTATGCCGCTCCGCGCTCAGCGCGATGATGCGGTGCATCTCGGACCAGAGGGGCAGCGCGTCGAGTTCATCCAGAGTGAACCAGCGCGCCTCCGCCGCATCCGAGGCGGCTGCCGCGGTTCCGGAAACGACCCGCACGCCGTAGTCGATCAGCACGAAATGGTCATCGGCCGCGCCCACCGAGGCGTCCCGGATGGTCTCCGCCACGTCGACCAGCCCCAGGATCTCGACCTCCAGCCCCGTTTCCTCCCGCACCTCGCGCAGCACGGCGGCAGCGAGGGTCTCGCCGAATTCCACCTTGCCGCCCGGCAGGCTCCATTGGCCCTTGCGGGGCTCCTCGGATCGCCGGATCAGCAGCACGTCCCCCCGGCCGTTCCAGATGACGGCCGCGACGGCGAGCACGATTCGGCCTGGTATTTTGGGGGAGTCGCCGTTCATCCGGTCTCACGTTGCAAAGGGCTACCTGGTTAAGCACGAAACCGGTTGAATTCAATGCGTTGCGGGCTATTCCTGTATCCCTACGGTAACTCGATCAGGCGGCCTTGGGCGTGCTATCGTACGTGCCTCACATTTGCCGCGGATGCGCTCTAGCTCCGCGCGCCATCAGGGAGTGAATCGGGGATGAAGCGTCTTGGAATTCTGGTGGGTGCGTTCATGGCTTTCGCTGTCTCCGCCCATGCCGCGGACAGCGCGCTGAGCCTCGCGGCCAATGCGAAGTTTCTGTCGGACTATGCGAAGAAGCCCGGCGTCAACCAGCGTCCCAGCGGGCTGGAATACCGCATCATCCACAATGGCTTCGGGATGCGGCCGGGCCCGGTGGATACGGTGACGGTGTACTACAAGGGCAGCCTGATCAACGGCTCCGTGTTCGATTCGACCGAACCCGGGTTTCCGGCGCAGCTCAAAGTGAACCAGGTGATCCCCGGCTGGACGGAAGCGCTGGAGAACATGCGGGTCGGCGATCATTGGGAACTTGTGATCCCGGCCAATCTCGCCTACGGCATCCGCGGCGCCGGGAACGGCTCCATCCCGCCGAATCAAACGCTGGTCTTCGACCTGGAGCTTGTCTCGGCCACTCCTCCCACGCCGCAGGAGTTGCAGGAGGAGAAGGAACAACAGGATAAGCAGAGCAGCTCGCCGCAATAGGCCGCAAGCTGAGCCGCCGTCTGGTATATTGGTTTGACGGCTCGCCCGCGTCGCGGCGGCCTCGCTGAAGAGAGTTGGATCGGCATGTTGGGCCGCACGTTGGGCAAGTGGCGCCGCGGCATCTCCGGCGGAACGGTGCGGATCGCTTTGGCGCTGATCCTGGTGGTCGGCGCCTGCGTGCTGTTCTGGGCGAGCCGCGAATATGTCGTCATCGCGCCCAACTGGGACGGGCAGGTGCGCGGGATCGCCTACAGCCCCAGCCACATGTTCACCGAAAAAGACAATGAGTGGGTGACGCCCGACGAGATCGATCGCGATCTCGCGCAACTTTCACAGCTCACCGCGCATATCCGCACCTACACCGTTTCGAACGGCATGGACGCCGTGCCCGAAATCGCGCGGCGGTATGGCATTACGGTGTCGCTCGGCATCTGGATCGGCTCCGATCTTGACAAGAACGAGAAGGAGATCGATCTCGGCATCCGCACGGCGCTGGCGAACCGGCGCGTGATCGATCGCGTGTTCGTGGGCAGTGAAACGATCCTGCGCGGCGACGTGTCGTCCGATCAGCTCAACGATTACATCAAGCAAGTCCGCGCGGCTCTCCCCAATCGCATTAAGGTCTCGACAGCCGAACCGTGGTCGACCTGGCTCCTTTACCCGGAGATTGGCCAATATGTCGATTTCATCTCGGTACACCTGTTCCCGTTCTGGGAAGGCATTCCGGTCAGGAATTCGTTGGGCTCACTGCAGCGTTTCTACGACGACGTGCAGAACGAATTTCCCGACAAGCCCATCGTCATCGGTGAAGTGGGATGGCCGTCGCAGGGGCGCGCGCACAAAGGCGCCAGCGCGTCGCTCGCCGATGAAGCCTCGTTCGACCGCAATTTCGTGCAGCTCGCGCTCGACAAGGGTTACGACTATTACCTCGAAGAAGCTTACGACCAGCCCTGGAAGGGCGGCGCGGAGGGATCGGTCGGGGCCTATTGGGGCCTGTTCGACGCCAGCGGCAATGCGAAATTCCAGTTCACCGGCATGCTGCGGTCGTTCCCCCAATGGCGGAGCTATTCGTTCGGCGCGGCTGTTCTGAGTTTTCTCCTGGGATTGCTGATCCTGGGGCAAATGCGGCGCGTGCGCCAGTTGGGCTATCTCGTGATGGCAGCCCTAGTCGGTCTCGTCACGACCGCCCTTCTGATGTTGTTGGACGCAACCACCTTGCAATATATCCGGCCCAGCGATGTGGCGATGACGGTGGCGATGATTCCCCTCGTGCTGCTCGCGGCGATTGTGATCCTCACGGAGGGCATTGAGCTCGCCTCCAGTCTGTGGCGTTTGGAGCGGCGGGTCCTGCGCGTTTCGATCCCGGAAAAATCGTCGCGCGTGTCGATCCATGTGCCCTGCTATAACGAACCGGCCTCGATGGTGATCCAGACGCTCGATGCGCTGGCGAAGCTGGATTACGACAATTTCGAAGTGATCCTGCTCGACAACAACACGCCGGATGAATCGGTGTGGCGGCCTGTCGAGGCGCATTGCGCGACCTTGGGTCCGAACTTCCATTTCCATCATCTGGACGGCGTGAAGGGTTTCAAGGCCGGCGCGCTGAACGAGGCGCTACGACTTACCGATCCGGAGGCGGCCTTTATCGCCGTGATCGACAGCGATTATTGCGTTGAACCCCGCTGGTTGCGGCGTGCGCTGCCCTATTTTGCGTCGCCGGAAATTGCGCTCGTGCAGGGGCCGCAGGATTATCGCGACGCCCATGACAACGTCTTCAAATTCATGTGCTACGAGGAATATCGCGGCTTCTTCCATATCGGAATGGTCGAGCGCAACGAATATAACGCGATCATCCAGCACGGCACGATGATGGTGGTGCGCAAGGATGCGCTCACAGCGGTGGGCGGCTGGAGCACCTGGTGCATTACCGAAGACACCGAGCTCGGGCTCAAGCTGTTCGAGGCCGGGTATAGCGCGGCCTATATCCCCGAGAGCATGGGCAAGGGACTGACGCCGGATACGCTCGCCGCTTTCATGACGCAGCGTTATCGATGGGTCTATGGCGCGATGCAGATCATGAAGCGCCATGCGGGCGCGATCTTTCTCGGGCGCACGCGGTTGGATTGGGCGCAACGCTATCAATTCCTCTCGGGTTGGCTGCCCTGGATCTCCGACGGACTCGGACTCGTCATCACCTTCTACGCGCTCGTCTGGACATTGCTCATGTGGCTCGCGCCAAGCGTGTTCGACATGCCTATGGGAGCATTGTCGGCGGCCGCGATCGCGCTGTTTGTGGCGAAGACCTTGAAGACGCTGCTTCTCCATCCGCAAAAAGTGGGCTCCGGCGTGCTGGGCACACTGGCCGCATCGACGGCCGGACTTGCGCTGACCTACACCGTCGGCAAGGCGGTCATCGCGGGGATCTTTACGTCGAAGAAGCCCTTCCTGCGCACGCCCAAATGCGAAGACCCCGCCGATATCCGCCAGGTGCTTCGGCTCGCGTGGCAGGAGACGACGCTGATGTCGCTTCTGTTCCTCGCGATCTACGCGACCGTGGGCATAATCTCCGATCGCGGCTTCGACGATACGGCCGCTGTCCTGTGGATGACGATGCTTGCGATCCAGAGCCTGCCTTACCTGGCGACGGTGATCACGGCAGGCCTCAGCGCGTTTTCCAATGCGCGGATGCGTCAGGCGCGTCGCGGGCGCATGTCGCCGACCAAATCCTCCGATCCCGTGTTGCCCAAGGCGGCGTGACGCGCTTCAGACGACCTTTCCGGGATTGAGGATATTGTTGGGATCGAGCGTGCGTTTGAGCGTGCGCATGAGATCGATCTCGACGGCGCTCTTGTAGCGGACGATGTCGTCGCGCTTCATCACGCCCACGCCATGTTCCGCGCTGATCGAGCCGCCGAACGAATTCACCAGATCGTGGACGGCGCGCGAGATCGTAGTCCATTGCGCGAGAAACGCTTCGCCGTCGGCGCCTTTGGGCACGGTGAAATTGAAATGGATGTTGCCGTCGCCCAGATGCCCGAACGGAACGGGGCGGACGCCGGGAACCATCTTCGCCACCAGAGCGCAACCTTGCGCCAGGAATGCGGGAATGTCTTTCACCGGCACGGAAATATCGTGTTTGATGGAAGCGCCTTCGCGTTTCTGCGCTTCGGAAATGTTCTCGCGCAGCCGCCACAAATCGCGCCGCTGGGTCTCGTTCGCAGCGATCGCAGCGTCGCTAGCGATGCCGGCCTCGATCGCATCGGCCACGGTTTCCTGAAATGCGTCGCGCAGCGAAACCTTCCCCGCGCTGGTCGCCTCGGCCAGCACATACCAGGGCGAGGGCCGCGCCAGGGGATCGCGCGCGGCGGGAATATGGGCGAGCACGAGTTCGAGCGCGAGGCGCGGGATGAGTTCAAAGGCCGAGATCAGCCCGCCGGTCGCGGTCTGCATGCGGTCCAGCAACTCGATGGCCGCTTGCGGATCGCGCACGGCGATGAAAGCCGTCTCATAAGATGCGGGCGCGGGGTAAAGCTTCAGCGTCGCCGCCGTAATCACCCCCAAGGTGCCTTCCGCGCCGATGAAGAGCTGCTTGAGATCGTAACCTGTGTTGTCCTTGTGCAGGCTGCGCAACAGATCGAGCACGCGCCCGTCCGGCAACACGACTTCGAGCCCCAGCACGAGATTGCGCGCCGAGCCGTAGCGTAGCACATCGACGCCGCCGGCATTGGTCGAAAGGTTGCCGCCTATAGTGCAGGAGCCTTCGGAGGCGAGGCTGAGGGGAAAGAATTTTCCGATCTCGCCGGCGGCGCGATGAACATCTTCGAGAATGACGCCGGCCTCCGCGACCAGGCTCGCATCGGACGCATCGACATTTCGAATCTTGTTCATGCGCGCAAGACTGAGCAGCACTTCGCCATTGAGGGGAATTTGTCCGCCCACGAGGCCCGTATTGCCGCCCTGGGGCACGATGGCGGTGCGTGTTTCGTTGCAGATCGCAAGCACGGCCGAAACCTCGGCTGCGGTCTGCGGCTTGAGGAGTAACGGCGTATGACCCTGATATTTGCTACGCCATTCGACGAGGTGCGGCGCGATCTCGTTCGGGTCTTCGCTGAATCCTTTCGCGCCGACCGCCTGCTTCAGGCGCGCGAGCGTGTCTGCACTCATGGCGCGGTCTCGCGCGGCGCTGCGGCGCGGCGCAGCCGATCGTTGATCGCTTCGCCCAAGCCGTGATCCGGAATCGGCATGGCGGCGATGGCGGTTGCGCCCGCAGCGTCGAGCTGACGCAGCATCGCGAACAGATTGGCCGCCGCTTCGGCGAGATCGCCGCGCTCGCTGAGATTGCGCGTGACGCGCGCGCCGGCTGGAATATGGGGGCCAAAGGCGAGCAAAGCTTCGCCCGTGCGAACGTCCATCGCGTTGAGACGCAAACGGGTGCGCGGCGCGTAATGGCTGCGCATTTGTCCCGGCGACGAAATCGTCGCGCCGGCGTGTTGCGCGAGCGGGCCTACGACGGCCTCGATCTCCGCGCGGGCGATGGCGCCGGGACGCAACAGCGTGGTCCGTTCGCCGTCGAATCCGATGATGGTGGATTCCAGCCCCAGAAGAGTTGGTCCACCATCGATGATCAGGTCGATCGCGAGTCCTTCGGCGACATGCGCCGCCGTCGTGGCGCTGACCTGGCCGGAGCGATTGGCGCTGGGCGCCGCGATGGGAAACGCCGCCGCGGCGAGAAGGCGTTGCGCAATCGGCTGCGACGGCACGCGCAGCGCGATCGTGTCGAGACCCGCGCTCACGAGCTCGGACAAACCCGAATCCGGCTTTCGCGGCAGCACGAGCGTCAATGCGCCGGGCCAGAAGCGTGCGGCCAGCGCGCGCGCCGGGGCCGCAAATTCGGCAAGCTTTTCGGCGGCCTGCATATCGCGGACATGCACGATCAGCGGATTGAAGCGCGGCCGCCCCTTGACGGCAAAGATCGCGGCGACGGCCCGGCCGTTGCGCGCGTCAGCGCCAAGGCCATAGACGGTCTCCGTCGGGAATGCGACGAGGCCGCTCCGGCGCAGAATCTCGGCTGCCTCTTCGATAGCGGCGTCGTCGGCGGGCAGAATGAGTGAAGCAGTGGCGGCGGTCATGCAGCCGCACCGTAGCGCATTGTTTATGAAGGGTCAGCCCGCTGGCGGCCTGCGGGCCTAATGCATCGCGGTCGTCTGTTCCGCGCCCGGCGGGGGATCGAGCAGTCCGTAGCCGAATGCCGGATCGCGAACGCCTGCGCCGAGACGGACCGATGCATGCTCAAGCGTCGACCAGGCGCGCGCGACCTCCGTCGCATCGGGGCGCTGCACCAGAAGGGCGAAACGCGCGGCCACAACGGGCGCGGCGAAGGAAGTGCCGGTGACCGTCGTGTAGCTGTTCCTGGGAACGGCAGCGCGCACGTCCACGCCCAGCGCCGCAAACGCCACGCTGGGTCCGCGATTGGCGTCGAGCTGAATCTTGTGGTCGCGGTCGACCGAGGTGACAGCGACGACACCCGGATACGCGGCGGGATAGGCGACCGCCGATGCCGGCCCGTCATTGCCGACCGCCGCCACGAGCACATGGCCGCGCTTGAGGAACGCCGCGACCGCCGCTTCGAGGATGGCGTTCGGCGGCCCTGTGAGGCTGATGTTCACAACCGCAACGCCGTTCGCGGACTGCCAGGCAAGCGCGCGGGCGATGTCGTCGGCTGCGCCTCCCGCGGCGGCGCCGCCATAGACGTCCGCGGCGTAAAGCGTTGCGCCGCCGAGCGCGCCGCGAAATTCGTCGTCCTTGCCGATCAGGAGCGACGCGACTTCGGTGCCGTGCGCGGTCGCCACGCCGACCCCGTCTCCGGCCATGTTTTTCGAGACGATTGTCGCGCCGTCGAAGGCGCGATGCCTGCGGTCGATTCCAGCGTCGATCATGCCGATCCTGAGCGATGCAGTTTCCACGGGAGAGGCGACGGATGACGACGCATCGTTGGATTCGCGCGCGCCAGACGGATCGTAGATGTGATCGTAATCATACGCGCCCGCAGCGTCCGCCTTGCGCAGCGTTACGAGAGCTTCCGTCGTGCTCAGATCGTCGGGGATGCGCAGGACCGCGACCGTGAGCCCCAGCGATTCGAGCGTGTCTTGGCGTAGGATCTCGAACTTCAGGCCCTTGGCGATCGCGAGGCTTGCATCCGAGGGCGAGAGGGCGAGGATCTCGCCGCGCACGACAGACGCGCCGTTCGGATCCTTTTCCATCGCGCGGCGCAGCGTGGGACGGCCGACCGCGTCGCGGGTCACGTCGTTCACCGTCGAATCCAGTCCGTTTGTCGTGTTGTGCAGCGTCCCGGTGGTGTTTTGCAGGGTGGGCCCCAGCGGCATGCCCGGAAGACCGCCCAGCCCGAGCCGCTGCGCCATGGCGGGAGCCGCGAATGCCGCTGCGGTGACCGCGATGATCGCCAGCCCCGCTGCTGTCCGGGATTTCAGCCTTTTCATGGTCGCCTATTGGTTCAGGGGGAAAACCTTCCCATTCCGCCCCGGAGCAGTAAATTCCGATCTGCAGTTATGGTTCCCTGCGCCTGCCGCATGGAAGAAACTGACGGCAGAATCGTTGTTGTCTTAGCGATGGACGCGCAGATCGATACGATCCGCAGCCAGATTGCCGCGCTCTTGCCGCGGATGCGGCGCTTTGCCTTGTCGTTGACGGGCAACAGGGCGGACGCGGACGATCTGGTTCAGGACACGATCGAGCGCGCGTTGCGCAATCTCCATCGCTGGCAGGTCGGGACGCGATTGGACAGCTGGATGTTTCGCATCGCTCAAAATCTCTGGATCGATTCCCGGCGCGCTCAACGCGTTCGCGCGGCGGTGGCCGCGTTGCCGGAGGAGGGCTTGACGGCCGTGGTGGACGGGGCGCGCGCCATGGAGGCGAAGCTCACTTTTGCGGATACCGTCCGGATTTTGGCCCAATTGCCGGACGAACAGCGCGCTGTCGTCGGTCTCGTGCTGATCGACGGCATGTCCTATCGCGACGCCGCCGACGTGCTCGAAGTCCCCATCGGAACGGTGACGAGCCGCATTGCGCGCGCGCGGGAGACGTTGGCCAATCGCGTCTTCGGCAAGGACGCCGATGTGACGGAGGCGCTCTCATGACGCCGGAAACATTGATGGCGTTCATCGACGGCCAGCTTTCGGCCGAAGAGGCGTCGCGGATCGAAGCGGCGCTCAAGGACCGCCCGGAGCTGCGCGGCTATGTGGAGCGCCAATGGGCGTTGCGGCGGAGCATGAAGGAAGCGTTCAGTGCCGTTCTCGATGAACCCGTTCCGGACCGTCTGATGACGGCGTTGTCGCGCGCTCCCGTGTCCAGACAATGGAGCGTGCGCCAGGCATTTGCGCGCTTCGGGTCGTCGCCGGGCTTCCTGCTGAAATTCGGCTTGCCGGCGGCACTCGCCTGCGGCCTGGTCCTGGGCGTCGCCATCGGTCCGCAGATATTGGGAAGCGGATCGTTGGAACAGAGAAACGGCGCACTCGTGGCCCAAGGCGCATTGGCAAATGCGCTGTCGACCCGGCTGGCATCGGAAACGGCCAACAGCGATTTGCGCGTCGGCGTCAGCTTTCGCGCCAAGGATGGCCGCGATTGCCGTTCGTTTCAAAGCGATGGCGCACAGGGGGCGCTGGCGGGCATCGCCTGTCGCGATCCGCATGCGTGGTCGATCGTCATGCTCGCCAATGCCGAGAAACAAGACCGCGCCAATTATCAAACCGCCGGCAGCACGATGCCCGACGGCATCCGCAACGCGATTTCAGGCATGATGTCCGGCGTGCCGTTCGACGCCGCTGCCGAACGCGCCGCGCGCGATCGCGGCTGGACCTCGCGTTAAGCATATTCCGGAAACTTGTCGCAGGCGGGAAGAAACGCGCCGGCCCACCCGTTGTCCTTCCGAGAAACGCGACTGAAGCGCAATGCGCCGCGCGTTTCCGACAGAAACACGGATATGGAGAAAACAATGACGACCAATCTTCGTAAGGCGGCGCTCGCTCTCCTGCTTGGCGGCGCGCTCGCAACGCCGGCGCTGGCCGGCGGCCTCGGCGGTGGACTGGGCGGTGGTATCGGCGGTGGATTTGGGGGAGGCGGCCTCGGTGGAATGGGTTCGCTCGGCGGAAATGTCGGCATGCCGTCCTCGATCAACGGCGCCGGAAGCATCAACGGCTCGGCCAACGGTTCGGGCGTGACCGATGCCACGAAGCGCGCCACGCACAAAGCGGAAAACAAAGCCAACGATGCGACGAACACCGCGGAATCGAAAGCCGGCACTGCGACAAGCGATGCGACCGGAGCGGCGAATGGCGTCGCGAACAGCGCGAATGGCGGTGTGAGCGCCGGCGGATCTGCCGGCCAGAACGTCGGCGGCGTCGCCAATGTCTCGGGTGCGGGAAGCGCGTCTGCGAGCGGCAATGGCGGTCTGAGCCAGGCTACGGGCACGGCGGGTTCGGCCGCGAATGGCGCAGAGAGTTCGACTTTCGATCGCGTGAACGGCGCCGAATTCGAATGCAAAGTCGCGCGCGAATTCCACGATGGGCCCGGCGTCGGGCGCTCTCAACAATGCCAGCGTGTCCGGCAGCGCCAGCGGGAGCGCTTCGTATCATACGAAGACGACGCACAAGTCCGCGTCGCACGCGCCCCGCACGTCAAGCCAACCCGAAAATTGATTGAGCTTGCCCGCGCGGCCGGAGAATCCTTCTCCGGCCGTGCGGTTCTTCTAATTCGGCGTCGCCAGGACCGCAGCGCCGGCGGCGCGCAAGCGCATTTGCGCAACGCGCACCGGCGCGCTTTCCGGAATCATCATCATCGCAATTTGCGCGACCGCTGTTGCGCCGAGCAGATACCAGGCGGGCGCAATCGCGCTGCCCGTCACATGGATGAGCCAGGTCACCACCAATTGCGTCGTGCCGCCGAACGCCGAGATGGCGACAGAATAGACGGTTGCGAAGCCCGTGCCGCGAATGGGCTTTGGCAATCCCTCGGCGAGGGTCGCGCACACGCAGCCGAAGGTGAAGTTGGCGACGCCGGCGAGCAGCGTCATGCCCGCGACGAGCGCGAATTCCGAACGCGTGGCGACGAGCCAGTAGAAAGTCGGATAGATCAGCAGCAGAAACAGCAGATTGCCGTAAACGTTCACAGGCCAGCGGCCGTAGCGATCCGAAAGCCATCCGCCCAGAAGCACACTAAACGTGCCCAGCACATAACCGCCGGTCGCAGCCACAAAGCCCAGCATCTGGCTCATATGCAGCGTGTCCTGCGCATAGGTGACGATGTAGGTGAAGATGTAACTGCCGATGGTTCCGCAGGCGAGCACGACAAGCCCCAACACCATGATGCGCCAGGAACTGCGCGCCAGATGCAGACGCGAACGATCTTCCGCCGGCGCGACAGATTCCGGCTCGTGCAGCGTCTCGGGCAAGCTGGTGCGCAGCCACAGACCGAAAGGCAAAGTCGCCGCGCCCAAGAGAAAGGCGATGCGCCAGCCATAAGCGTCGAGAAGAGCGTGTGGCATGAGCGCTGTCAGGAGCACTCCCACCGTTCCTCCGATGACGAGCGCGATCATTTGGCTCGCGCCTTGCCAGGATACGGTGAACCCGCGCTTCTCGGGCGCTGCGCCTTCCAGCAGGAAGGCGGTATTCGAACCGACTTCGCCGCCCAGCGAAAAGCCCTGCGTCATGCGCGCGATCACGGCGAGGATCGGCGCGGCCAGACCGATGGTGGCGTAGGTTGGGATCAGCGCCATCGCGATGATCGAGGAACCGATCAGCGTGAAGCTCAGGATCATCGCGGGCCTGCGCCCGGCGCGGTCCGCGTAAGCGCCGAGCACAAAGGCGCCGATCGGGCGTGTGACGAATCCGGCGCCGAAGGTCGCCAGCGACAGCATCAGACTGCCATAGGCGCTTTGCGAGGGAAAAAAGGCGTGTCCGATCTGGATCGCGAAGAAGGTGTAGGTGAGGAAATCGTAGAATTCGAGGGCATTGCCGAGGGTGGCGGCGGCGATATGGCGGCGCTTCAATCGGGCCGGTACGTTCAAGCCATTCCGTTCGAGACCTTGCCCCATGCGCACTGTTCCCCGGTTGGCGCACCAAAACAGGCGCGGGAACTTGACGCTACTGTGACGCTCGCATCGAGTCTACGGGCCATTCATCTACATGAACGGCAAGCTTTCTTTCGTGTGTATTGGCGGAATGGAGGAATATTAATCGCAAAGCTCTAACAAACGGAGCATCATGCTTTGAACTCATTCGCGTCGATTATGGCTTGCAAATGCGCATTTCTAGGTCCCGTCTGACATTCGCCGTCGCTCTCATCGGGGCGATGGAGGCTTGCGCGCCGACGCCTCCGCCGGCGCCGCATTATATGCCGGTTGCGGAAAGCCCGGCGCCATTGGATTCGAATCCGAGCGACATCGCGATGCTGAATCGGGTCAGCTGGGGCGCCGACACTTCGAGCGCCCAAATGCTCGCGGCGGAAGGCGTCGAACGCTATCTGCAAAGCCAGCTTCATCCATCGCCCGACGATGGATTGCCGAAGGACGCGCAAATCGAAATCGCAGCGATGGATATCTCGCAAAAAACGCTTCCGCAGATCCAGGATGATGTCCGCGCGATGCGCGCAGCCGCGCAACAAGTCAAAGGCACGCCCGATTACGAGGCCGCGCAGAAAGCCTTTCAGCGCCGCTTGGGCGACTATGCCCGGCAGGCGGCGATGCGTTCGCTGTTGCGCGATCTCTATTCGAAAAACCAGCTGAAGGAGCAGCTCACCTGGTTCTGGATGAACCATTTCAATGTCAGCCAGAACAAGGCGGACATCCGCGCGCTTGTCGGCGATTACGAGGAGAACGCGATCCGCCCGCACGTGTTGGGCAAATTCCGCGACCTGCTTGCCGCGACCGCATTCCATCCCGCGATGCTGCAATATCTCGACAATGCGCAGAACGCCGTCGGACACATCAACGAAAATTACGCCCGCGAGATCATGGAGCTGCACACGATGGGCGTGGGCTCCGGTTATACGCAGAAGGATGTGCAGGAGCTGGCGCGCATCCTGACAGGCGTCGGCGTCAACCTGTCCGGCAAGATGCCGAATGTCAGGTCGGATTTGCGCGGGGCAATATCGCGCAGGGAATCTATTCGAATTCAATCCGAACCGCCACGATTACGGCGACAAGCTGTTCCTCGGCACGACCATCAAGGGCGAAGGGCTGAAGGAGGTCGCCGAAGCGATCGCCATTCTGAGCGCCGAGCCCGCCGACGGCACATCACATCAGCGAGCAACTGGCGCAGTATCTTCTGTTGCGACACGCCGCCGGATTCGCTGATCGAGGCCATGGCTGCAACCTTCCGCGCGCGCGACGGCGATATCGCCGCACGTGCTGCAAACGATGTTCACAGCGCCCGAGTTCAAGGCGTCGCTGAGCCAGAAATTCAAGGATCCGATCCATTATGCCGTGTCGTCATTGCGCGCCGCCTATGGCGACAGGTCATTCTCAACGCTCAGCCGCTGCTGAACTGGCTGAACCGGATGAGCGAGCCGCTCTACGGCCATGAAACGCCGGACGGCTACGCGCTCGACCGAAGCGGCGTGGTCAGGGCCCGGCGAGATGGAGACGCGCTTCGAGATCGCGCGCCAGATCGGCCTGGGCCATTCCGGCCTGTTCAAACTGCCCGACGATACGGCGAAGGAACCCGCGCTGCCGCCGGATATCCGGGATACGCGTTATTATCAGGCGATTTCGCCGACGCTTGGAACTGCCACAGCGGGCGCGCTTGCGCAGGCGAATTCGCCGACGGATTGGAATATGCTGTTCCTGTCCTCGCCGGAGTTCATGCGTCGCTAGCGCAAAGGAGTTTAGTGATGAACCGCCGCGAACTTCTCAAGACCGCCGCCGCAACGCTGCCGCTCACGTTCGTGGCGGGCAGGCTCTATGCGACACCAGCCGCCAATCCGCCGCGCCTTCTCGTCGTGTTCCTGCGCGGCGCTTACGACGCGGCCAATATCGTGATCCCCGCGTCCAGCGATTTCTATTATTCCGCGCGCCCCACGCTCGCCGTACCCAAAGACGGCGTCGCTGCCGCTCGACGCCGATTGGGGCCTGCATCCCGCGCTGAAGGATTCGATTTATCCGCTGTGGCAGGCAGAAGCAGATCGCCTTTGTGCCGTTCGCCGGCACCGACGATGCGCAGCCGCTCGTCATTTCGAGACCCAGGACACGATCGAGCTGGGTCAGCCGGTCGAGGGCAGCACGCGACTATCGCTCGGGCTTCATGAGCCGCATCGCGCAGACGCTGTCGGGCGACCGGCCGATCTCCTTCACCAACCAGCTGCCGCTGACGTTTCGCGGCGGCGCGGCCGTTCCCAATATCGCGCTCAATTTCACGGGCAAGCCGGGAGTGGCGGGCAAGAATGCCGAACTGATCCAGGCCATGTATCAGGGCCAGGATCTCGCGCCGGCCGTGGCGCGAAGGCTTCCGGTGCAGGATGAAGTCTATCAGGCGATGTCCGCGCGAGATGCAGGCCGCCAACCGCAATGCCGTCAGCCCCAAAGGCTTCGAGCTGTCCGCGCAGCGCATCGGCATTCTGATGCGCGACAAATTCAATCTGGGTTTTGTCGATGTGGGCGGCTGGGACACCCATGTCAATGAAGGCGGCGCCGACGGCTATCTCGCCAACCGCATCGGCGAACTGGGCCGCGGGCTTGGCCACGCTGGCGACCGACACTCGGGCCGCAAGTGGAACAACACGATCGTCATCGTGGTCAGCGAGTTCGGCCGCACCTTCCGCGAGAATGGCGATCGCGGCACCGATCATGGCCATGGCAGCGTCTATTGGGTGCTGGGCGGCGGAATCAAGGGCGGCCAGATCGCAGGCCGGCAAGTCGCCGTGACACAGGCCAACCTGTTCCAGGATCGCGACTGTCCGGTGCTGAACGATTACCGCTCGCTGATCGGCGGCGTGCTGCAGAAAAGTTACCGGCTTAACGGCGCCCAGCTTGCGCAGATATTTCCGTCGGCGCAGCCGGCAGATTTGTCGCTTGTCTAAAACGGGTTCGCATTGAGCGGTCGAGCGGAGTTCGGACGCGCGCTGGCATAAAATAAAAGCAGGCAAGATGCTCGCGCCCGGGCTTTGCTCCCCGCCTTCTGGGGCTCTCCGCCTACGCCAAGGCTTCGGCGGACAAGACCATTGTTCTGACCCGCCGTAGCTTCAGCGAAGGCGGGCGCGTGAATAATTTGCCGACGAATTCGCGCTATTTTTTCTCTTCCGCCGCCAGCCGCGCTTCGGCGGCTTTTACCATGGCTTTGAAGCGGGGATCGTCGCGCAGCGGATCGAGGTCCGGGTCGACCTTCGCGTGATCGAGAAGTGCGAGACTGATCTTGGCAAAGACCGGTCCGATCATTTCGATCGCCGATTCCGTGTCCTTCAAATACGACGCGAAATCGCAGGCGTAGTTGTAACGCGCGTTCAGATTGTCGGGATCGATCAGAAGCGTGCGGTTCATCCATTCCCTGGCGCGCTCGGCTTCGCCGAGAACAGCAAGGGCGCCGCTGCCCCAGCTCATGACTTGCCCATTGTTTTGATCCAGAGCCAAAGCCATTTCGGCTCTGGCAAGCGTGATCTGCGCCACGCGACGCACGTCCTGCGGACGCTGGAGCGCGGTATAGCAAGTGATCAGCATCGAAGGCGAGGCCACGTCGGTCTTCATCAAAGCCGTCGACTTCTCAAAATAGAGAATAGCGTCCTCAAGCCGATGTTTCTTAAAATAGAGCAATCCTGCCGACCGGTTCACTTCAAAAGACTCCGGATTGAGGCGGAGTCCCAACTCGATTTCCGCGGATGCCTCATCGTGGCGACCTGTCTCGGCAAAAATGCGAGCCTTTGCCGCATGGGCCTCCGCAAGATTTGGATCCAATGCCAACGCGCTTTCGGCTGCCGCGAGGCCGTCATCCCCGATTCTGCCATGGATGAAACGCAAAGCCATCTGCGCAAGCGATTTCAGGGCCCAGGCGCGCGCGTAACCTGGATCGATTTCCGCAGCACGGTTGCTCAGGCGAAAGGTCGCTTCTGCGAAACGCGCGTTACCCTCGCCGCCGGTGACATGGTTCTGGCGCGCCATGAGATAGAGATTGTAGGCCTCGACGTTCTCCGTTCCACGATGCTCGATGGCCTTCTTTTCTTCCGGCATGAGCTTCAGCTTCAGCGCCTTGACGATGGCTTCGGAGATTTCGTCCTGCAGCGCGAAGATGTCGTTCAGATCGCGGTCGTAGCGTTCGGCCCAGACATGTCCTCCCGTGCCGCCGTCGATCAACTGGGCGGTGATGCGAACCTTCCCACCCGCCTTGCGCACGCTGCCTTCCAGGACGTGACTGACATTAAGTTCGCGGGCCACTTGCGGTATTTTCACGCTCTTGCCCTTGAAGGTGAAAGCGCTATTGCGTGCGACAACGAACAGCGCCGACACCTTGCTGAGGTCCGTGATGATGTCTTCCGAGATACCGTCGGAAAAATATTCCTGCTCCACATCGCCGCTCATATTGGCGAAGGGCAGCACGCAGATGGATAGTTTGCGAGGTTGGTCCACTTTGTGTGTCTCGGTTTCGCCGCGCACGACCGCGTGGACGGAAAATACATGTACCGGGCGCTCGATGTTTTTCACGGTATGTTCGCCCATGTCCTCGAACGCGCATGGGGCTTTGCCTTCAACCTGGTCCCTAACGACTCGCGAAAGGGCGACGCCGCCCACCAGCGCGAGCGTCTGCAGCCGGGCCGCCACATTGACACCCTCGCCATAAATATCGTCGCCCTCGACGATCACTTCGCCAAGATTGATGCCAATGCGATAGCGGATGCGCGCGGGCAGATCGGTCTCGGCCTTTTCCGTCGCGTCCTGGATCGCCAGCGCGCAATTGACCGCGGCGATGACGCTGGAAAACTCGACCAGCGCGCCGTCGCCCATCAGCTTGAACTGCCGTCCGCCATGAGCGGCCACCTGCGGATCGAAGATAGCGCCGCGATTGGCCTTGAGGCGCTCCAGCGTGCCGGCCTCATCGGCTTCCATCATGCCGCTATAGCCGACCACATCGGCGGATAATATTGCGGTCAGTTTGCGCTGCATCAGGAGGACGCTTCGCCCTCTGCGGCCACGCGGACTTCGGCCGCGGCGAGCATGGCCTTGAACCGCGGATCGTCGCGAAGGGCGTCGAGGGCCGGATCGGCCTTGGCGTGTTTGAGGAACCCGCTGTTCCATTTCGCGAAGACAGGCCGCAGCATTTCCAGCGCGAAATCGCTGTCTCCCAGCTGCCTCAGAAGTGCGCAGGCAAAATTGTTCCGCATGTTCATGTTGTCGGGATCGATCAGCAGCGCGCGGTTCATCCAGTCCTTCGCTCGATCCCGTTCACCCAGGACTGTCAGCGCGCTTGTGCCTGCGGCGATGGCCGCACCATTGTTCTGATCCTGCGCGAGCGTTCTTTCTGCCCGTTCGAGCGTGACGCGTGCAGCGCGCATAAGGGAATCGCTGTCCTTGAGTTCCGTGTAGCAGGGAATGAGCATGAGAACCGAACTGAAATCGGTTTCCATCAGCGCCGAAGCTTTCTCGAAATAACGGGCTGCATCCTTCATGTTGCGCTGACGATAGCTCAGGCGCGCGGCGGCCTTGTTGACCTCGTAAGATTCGGGATCGAGCGCAATCGCAATTGCGATCTCGGTGTTGGCCTCGGCCGTGAAGCCGAGATCGGACAGGATTCTCGCCTTGATTGCGTGAGCCTCGCCCAGATTGGGGTCGAGCGCCAGCGCATGCTCCGCCGCCTTCAAACCATTGTCGGCTTTGATGCCATGTATGAAGTAAAGGATCATCTGTCCCAACCCCATCAAGGCCCAGGCCTGCGCATAGTTCGGATCGATTTCGGTCGCGCGCTTGCACAGGCGCACGATGGCTTCGGCGCGGTTGAAATAGCCTTCGTTGCCGATCACATAATTCTGCCGCGCCATCAGGTAGAGATTGTAGGCTTCCACGTTGGTGGTGCCGCGATTCTCGATCGCCTTCTTCTCTTCCGGCAGAAGCTTCACCTTTAAGGCCTTCACGATGGCTTCCGAAATCTCGTCCTGCAGCGCGAAGATGTCGTCGAGATTGCGGTCGTAACGCTCGGCCCACACGTGCTCGCCGGTCGCGCCGTCGATCAGCTGGGCTGTGATGCGCAGCCGGTTGCCGGACTTGCGCACGCTGCCTTCCAGGATGTGGCTCACCTTCAGCTGCTTGGCGATTTGCGGGATGTCCACGCTTTTGCCCTTGAACTGAAAGGCAGTGTTGCGCGCGATGATGCCCAATGCCGAAACCTTGCTCAGGTCGGTAATGATGTCTTCGCTGATGCCGTCGCTGAAATATTCCTGCTGCGGGTCGTCGCTCATATTGGCAAAGGGCAGCACGCAGATCGAAAGGCGCGTACTTCGCACAGCTTCCGGCTTGGCCTGCACGGCGAAGACGTGGATTGGCCGCTCGATGTTCTTGACCGTGTGCTCGCCCATGTCTTTGTAGTCGGCCTGTATCTTGCCCGCCAGGTGATCGCGCACGCCGCTGGATATCGCGACGCCACCCGGCTCAGCCAACGCCTGAATGCGTGCCGCAACATTGACGCCATCGCCATAGATGTCGTCGCCCTCCACGATCACATCGCCGAGGTTCACGCCGATGCGGTAGCGGATGCGACGGGCCTCGGGCGCCTGTGACTCGGCTTCGGCCGTCGCCGCCTGGATTGCGAGCGCGCATTGCACGGCCGAGACGACGCTGGCGAATTCGGCCAGCGCGCCGTCGCCCATCAGCTTGACGATGCGGCCATCGAAAGCGGCGACCTGGGGATCGAATGCAGCGCTTCTGTTTGCCTTGAGCCGCGCCAGCGTGCCCTGTTCGTCGGCTTCCATCATGCGGCTGTAACCGACGACGTCGGCAGACATGATGGCGGTCAGTTTACGCGGCACGCGGGGGTGCTCCGGCTGGTGGAACGCGAGTCTATGTTGCCGGAGGGCCAAGGCGCAACAATCGGGGCCGTCCGCGGCGTGAACGCCGCCCCAGCCCTCACCGCTGCTGACCTTCCGCCGCCAGCCGCGCCTCGGCGGCTTCGATCATGGCCTTGAAGCGGGGATGGTCGCGGAGCGTGTCGAGATCGGGATCGACCTTGGCGTGATTTAAGACCCCCCACCCCGTCTTTTCCAGAGCCGGACCCAGCATGTCCAGCGCGGCATCCGTGTCTTTGAAATATGCCGCGAGCGAGCAGGTGAAATTGTAACGCATGCTCAGATTGTCGGGATCGACGAGAAGCGCGCGGGCAATCCACTTCTTCGCCCGTTCGGCTTCACCCAGAACGGCAAGCCCTGCAACGCCCAAAGCCAGCGCCGAGCCGTTGTTGCGGTCCTGCGCGATCGCCCGCTCCGAGCGCTCGATTGTTAATTTGGCGGCGCGCTTTAGAGCTTCGGGATTCCCGAGTGCCGAATAACAGGTGATCAGCATGGCGGCGTTACCGAAATCGGTTTCCGCGACTGCCGCCGCCTTCTCGAAATAGCGCGCTGCCTCATCGAGTCGTTGTTGCCGAAACCTTATGGTCGCCGCCTCTCTGTTGACTTCCCACGACTCCGGATCGAGCTTGAGGGCGAGCGCAATCTCGGATTCCGCTTCTTGTTCGCGGCCGTCCTCGAACAGGACACGCGCGCGGACGGCATGAGCGTCCGCGAGATCGGGATCCAGCGCCAACGCCTTGTCCGCCGCCGCCAGTCCGCCATCGCTGTTGCCGCCATGGGTCCAGCGTTCGCTCACCTGCGCTTGCGCGATCATTGCCCAGGCTCCCGCATACCCCGCATCGATCTCGATGGCCCGGCTGCACAACCGGATGATTGCGTCCGTCCGGCGGCGATCTCCCCAATTGCCCTCGACGTAATATTGTCGCGCCATCAAATAGAGATTGTAGGCTTCGACGCTGTTGGTGCCGCGCCGCTCGATGGCTTTCTTCTCTTCCGGCAGCAGTTTCAGTTTCAACGCCTTGACGATGGCTTCGGAGATCTCGTCTTGCAGCGCGAAGATGTCATTGAGGTCGCGGTCGTAACGCTCGGCCCAGATATGGCTGTCCTTCGAACCGGCAATGAGCTGCGCCGTGATGCGAACGCGGCCGCCTGCCTTTCGCACGCTGCCTTCCAGGACATGGCTGACGTTCAGCTCACGGGCCACCTGCGTGACCTTCACATTCTTTCCCTTGAACGAGAACGCGGTGTTGCGCGAGACGACATCCAGCGCCGACACTTTGCTCAGATCTGTGATGATGTCTTCGCTGATGCCGTCGGAAAAATACTCCTGCTCCACATCGCCGCTCATATTGGCGAAGGGCAGCACGCAGATCGACAGCTTGCGCGGTTCGTCCAACGTCTTCTCTTCCGGTTTGCTCCGCTCGGCAGCGTGGACCGCGAAGGCATGGATCGGATTCTCGTGGTTCTTGACCACATGCTGGCCAAGGTCTTCGAAGGTGCAGGACATCTTGTGCTCGACCTGATCGCGCACCGCTTTGGAAATGCACACCCCTTCGGGGGACGCGAGCGTCTGCAGCCGCGCGGCCACATTCACGCCTTCGCCATAGATATCGTCGCCCTCGATCATCACGTCGCCGAGATTGACGCCGATGCGGAAGCGGATGCGCTGGCCATCTTCCAGCTCGGCCTCGGTGCGGGACATGGCGTCCTGGATGGTCAGCGCGCAGGTGACGGCCGCGACGACACTGGGGAATTCCGCCAGCGTTCCGTCGCCGATGAGCTTGACCACTCGTCCGCCATGTTCGGCCATCAGCGGATCGAGGATCTGCGCGCGATGGCGCTTCAGCCGCTCCAGCGTCCCGGCCTCGTCGGCCTGGGAGAGGCGGCTCCAGCCGACCACGTCGGCATCCAGGATTGCGGTCAGTTTTCGCTGCATCGGGGGCAAGGGTAACTTGGATTAAGCGAGCCCCACCATGCCCAACTTGGCCGCCGCCGTCACGCCCCTATCGGGGCGAACAGCGCCAAGAACTCGTGCTCTCGCCGCCGTCCTTGGCTCAATCAGTTCTTCACCAACTCAACCCGCCGATTCTTGGCGCGGCCGATGTCGGTGTCGTTGGGCGCGATGGGCTTGTCGGGTCCAAATCCCGCCGAGGTCAGGCGCGCGGCGGCGACGCCTTGCGCCTTCAAGGTCGCGACCACGGCGGCGGCCCGCGCCTGCGACAACGTCACGTTGTAGTCGTGGGCGCCGATGCTGTCGGTGTGGCCCTGGATCGACAGCTTCAGAGTTGGATTGGCTTTCAGCAGCGCCAACACCTGCGCGATGACAGGCTGCGCGTCCGGCTTCAGCGTGGCCTTGTTGAAGTCGAAATTGATGTAGAGCGCGACGTGACCGTCCTTGTCGAGGGCAGCCTTCAATTCGTCGACCTGCGGCGGCTTGATCGAGAGCTGGAAAGGTTTCTCCTCGATCACGTCCACATTCGTGCCGCCGCCCACGCTCGTCACCTGGATCCACACTGTCTTGCCCTGGTTGTCCAGTCGCGCATCGACTTCGCCCGGATCGTTTGAAGGATCGGCGTAGAGAATTTGGGCGCCGAGATCCTTGAGCGCGGCGCGATAATTGCTCTGGCTCTCCAGCCCGCTGATTTGCGGGTTTCTGTCCATGTTTTCGTAGAAGATGTGGAAACGATAGCCTTTGACCATCACCTGCTGCTTCTGCGTTCCGTTCAGCGTGGTGAACGCGAATTCGTCGAAATTGGTTTTCACTGGGGCGCGAGGCGCTTGACGGGGCAGGTGACCGAGCAAGGGGTAGTCGCTGCCGCTCGGCGGCAACAGCGTTCGCTGAAACGGGACGATCTGCAACACCCTGGTGGTGATCGTGCTGCCGTTGCTTTCGGTCACATACAGCCAATATTCGGACCCGTCCTTCGTCACTGTCGCGTAGATGTCGTCGGTGTCGGCACGCTTCGTGTTGGTGATGTTCGCGCCGGCGCTCGCCATCGCCTGCTCGTAGTTCGTCATGATCTCAAGTGCGCTCAGGCGGGGGATGCCGGACTTGAGATCGTAGATTTGCCGGCACAGCTTGCCGATCTTGGGGACGTTGACGTCCCGATTGCCCTGCGTGACCGAGACGTCGTACTCGACATAGTTGGTCCACAGGGGCACGTCGCGTGCCGAAAAATTGTCCAGAGCGCCGACCAGTGGGCAGTCCTTTCCGTCCGCCCAGACCGGGGACGCCGACAATGCCGCAAGCGTCAGGATCAATCCGATAAGACCATGGCCGATGCCGCGCATCCGTTTCCCCCTTCAATGAGTTACTGTCCGAATTCGACATTCCCTGGATGAACGATAGTCCGACCGTTCGGCGCACAGCTTAAGCAACGATCCGGGCATTTCGCAACGGTGGCCCGCGGCGCCGATGAATTCATCGTTTTTATTCAAAACCGCGACGCCGTGAGGTCGACGGTGACCGTCACTTCGTGCGAGACCGGTTTGTCGCCCGCCCATTCGCCTTCGCCGACTCCGAAATCCAGGCGCATGATCCTGGCCGCGCCTTTCATGTGCGCAGTTTTGCCGGCGATAGTAAGCGTGAAGGGCAGCGTGACGGGCCTGGTGACGCCGCGGATCGTCAAGGTTCCCGTCGCGACGTAATCGTCGCCCGTTTTGTGCTCGAAGCTCGTGGCGAGGAATTGGGCGCTGGGAAATTTCGAAACTTCGAAGCCGAAGACGCCATGAAGACCGTTGTCGAATTCGTCTTCGTCCGACGCTTCGCTCGACATGTCGATCGTCACCGCGGCGCGCGCGTGCGCGAGATCGGCCGGATCGAAATTGATGTCGGCCTTCCACGATTTGAAGACTGCGCTGAACGGCTCGTTGCTCCATTGCACGGTGAATCCCAGCCGGCTTTTCGCGGGATCGACAATCCAGCCGGCCGCGCCGGCCGGCGTCGCGAGAAGCGACGCGAAGAAGAGCGCAGCGAACAGAAATCTCATGCGGTTTCCGCGACCTTCGTTCCGGGGATCATACGCCTCAGCACGTCGTCGCCACGGAACTGGTGGTACAGCGCGCCCAGCACATGAATGGGAAATCAGCACGATCGCCGACCAAGCAGAGAATCGTATGGGTGAGCGCCAGATAGGGATGCAACGCATGTTTTGTGGCGCGCGGCAGATCCGCGAGGAACCACAGATTTGGCCAATGCAGGATGCCGAAATAGGGCGTGGGCAAGCCAAGCTGCGAGCCCGACACGAGCATCCAGCCGGAAAACGGAATCGCGATGATCAGGAAATAGAGCAGGAAATGGGTCGCGTGCGCTGCGAAGCGCAAGGCCGGGCTCATTCCTTCCGGCAGCGGCGGAATGGGATTGACCAGCCGCCACAACAGCCGCGCCACGCTCAGCACCAGAACCGTCAACCCGATCGATTTGTGCAGTTGAATGATCTGAAATCCGAATTTCTGGATATCGGGCGGCGCGTTATCCGGAATGTAGTCGGCGTGATAGAGACCGAGCGCGATATTGGCGAGAACCGCCAGCGCGATCAGCCAATGCAGGACCATCGCAACCGTGCCGTAGCGCGTGCGCGTATTCGTAATCGCCATGTGGTCAGTCTTTCCGTCGTTCGAACATTGCTTCGATGATGAGGTGCACGTCATCGCCCACCAACGGCTCCCATTCCATGCCCGTGAGGTCGAAATCGGTGCGCTTGATCGTGGCGGTCGCCCGGAAGCCGAGCGCGTAGGCGCCATTGAGCGGATCTTCTTCGCCGCCCGAAAACACGACATCCAAGGTGACCGGTTTCGTGACGCCTTTGATGGTCAATTGGCCCATGATTTGGCCCGTGTCGGGACCGGTAGAGGCGACGGAAGTGGATTTGAACGTCGCGCTGGGAAAGGCGCGGACGCCGAAGACCGTCCCTTTGAGCTCGTCATTGACGCCGGCGCTGGGCGTGTCGACGCTCGTCGTGTCGATGGCGACGGCGACGCTGCTTTTTCCCGGCGCCTTGGGATCGAAATTCAGCGCGCCCGAGAGACGGTCAAAGCGGCCGTAATAATCCGTCAGCCCCAGATGCGCGATCGAGAACAGAAGCTGGCTGTGGGAGGGATCGAGGTTATAGGCGCCGGCGGGGGCCAACGACGCGTCCTTCGAGACTGTCTGGGCTGATGCCGGCGCGGCTGGGCCCAGCAGAAGCAGGCCCAGCACCAGGGGGACGGCGGCAACTCGGCGCAGCATGAAGACTCTCCGGACCAGGCGGGTGTCCACTATATCGCGCGCCCGGCTCACCGCCATCCCGCGGTTTGGCAGGCGACCTGTCGAATCCTCAAATTGACATTGGACCATAGATAGTCCAAAAGTGGCATGAATTATAGGTCTGGTCGCAGCATGCTGGTATCCGTAAGCGACGCAAAGGGGCAGCTCACCGAGCTCGTGCGCAAGGCCGAAGCGGGCGAGGAAATTGTGCTTACGCGCCACGGGAAGGCTGCGGTGCGTCTCGTGCCGGTCAGCGCGCTGCCCACGGCAGCCGACCGTAAGACGCTGTTGGATGAGGTTCGCAGTTCCGGTCCGGCCAAGGCTGCACCGGGCGCCAACGCCGCCCGTAGCCAGGATTTCCTCTACGGCGAAGATGGTCTCCCCAAGTGATCGCCGTCGATACCTCGGCCCTGATGGCGGTCATCCTCAACGAGCCGGAAGCAACGGTCTGTGCACGCGCGCTTCAGACCGAACCTGAACTCATAATCTCGGCGGCGACAGTGGCAGAAGCGCTCATTGTGGCGGACATGCGCAACGTGTCGGCCGAAATGGGAAAGCTCCTGGACGGATTGGGCTTCGAAGTGGTCGCCGTGACCTTGGCGACAGCGCGACGCGTCATGGACGTCTATATCAAATGGGGCAAAGGACGGCACGCAGCGGGTCTGAATTTCGGAGATTGTTTCGCCTACGACACGGCGAAGGCCTATGCGTGCCCGCTGTTGTTCGTGGGCGACGATTTTCGCAAGACGGATCTGGCGAGCGCCATCTGAATGGGCCAGGAATAAGGGCTCTCGCAACTGGGTAAGCCCACGGCTTGACGGGGCAAGGCTGGGCTTCATAGTCGGCGGGACAGCCATTCGAGGGTTCGATTTGTCCGAAGCAGAAGCATCGACGCGGCCCGGCCGTAACCTGGATTATCCGTTCGAGACGAGGCCCGAGACCGGCCAGACCATCGAAGTGGCTCCGGGGCTGCATTGGGTGCGCATGCGCCTGCCGATGCAACTCAATCACATCAACCTGTGGCTCCTGGAAGACGGCGACGGCTGGACAGTCGTCGACACCGGCATCCGCGACGAGCCTACGGCCGATGCGTGGAAGCAGTTGTTCGCGGGCCCGATGAAGGGCCGCCCCGTCAAACGCGTGATCGTCACCCATCTGCATCCCGATCATGTCGGCATGGCCGGCTGGCTGGTGCGCCGCTTTGGCGTGGCGTTGTGGATGACGCGCACGGACTATCTCATGTGCCGCAACCTCGTGGCGGATACCGGCCAGGAAGCTCCCGAAGAGGGCATGCGGTTTTATCGCGCCGCAGGCTTTCCCGACGACGCTCTGGAGGCTTATCGCACGCGCTTCGGCGGTTTCGGCCGCGGTGTCTATCATCTGCCGAATTCCTATCGCCGGATCGAAGAAGGCGAGCGTATTCCGATCGGCAATCGCATCTGGGAGGTGGTGGTGGGGCGCGGGCATGCGCCGGAACATGCTTGCCTGTGGAGCCGCGAGGACAACATCTTCATTTCCGGCGATCAGATCCTGCCGCGCATTTCCTCCAATGTGAGCCTGTTCCCGACGGAGCCGGAAGCGAACCCGCTGCAGGACTGGATCGATTCCTGCGTGAAGCTGCGCAACATGCTTCCGGGCGACATGCTGGTGCTGCCTTCCCACAATGAACCGTTCCGCGGCGCGCCGTTGCGCCTGCAGGAGCTGATCGACGGTCACGAAAGCGGCCTCGAAAAACTGCTCGCGCTGTGCGAAGCGCCGAAGCGGGCGGTGGATGTGTTCCCCGCGCTGTTCCGCGCCAAGATCACCAGCGGCAATTTCGGCATGGCGACGGGCGAGAGCCTCGCGCATCTCAATTGCCTGCGCGCACGCGGCCGTATCGAACGCAGCGCCGATTCCGACGGCATCGACTGGTACAAGACGATCTGAAAGGACGCGCCATGAGCCTTGCGGGCAAGACGCTTTTTATCAGCGGCGCGAGTCGCGGCATCGGATTGGCGATCGCGCTGCGCGCAGCGAAGGACGGCGCGAACATCGCCATCGCGGCCAAGACGGCCGAGCCGAACCCGAAACTGCCCGGTACGATCTATACGGCCGCCGCGGAGATCGAGAAGGCGGGCGGCAAGGCGCTGCCGCTCGTTTGCGATATCAAATTCGAAGAACAGGTGGTCGACGCGGTCGAAAAGACTGTGGCGCGATTTGGCGGCATCGACATCTGCGTCAACAATGCGAGCGCGATTTCGCTGACGGGCACCTTGCAGACCGATATGAAGCGCTTCGACCTGATGCAGCAGATCAATGCGCGGGGCACCTATCTCGTCTCGCGCAGCTGCATTCCGCATCTGAAGCGCGCGGCCAATCCGCATGTGCTGATGCTGTCGCCCCCGCCCGACATGGACCCGAAATGGTTTCGTGGGCACACGGCCTATACGATGGCGAAATTCGGCATGTCGATGTGCGTGCTGGGCATGGCCGCGGAGTTCGCGGACGACGGCATCGCCTTTAACGCGTTGTGGCCGCGCACCGGCGTGGCGACGGCTGCGATCCGCAATGCGCTGGCCGGCGACGAAGGCATGAAGCATTGCCGCACGACCGACATTCTCTCCGACGCCGCCTATCTGATCTTCAACAAGCCGGCGAAGAGTTTTACGGGCCGCTTCCTGATCGATGACACTTTTCTGGCCGAAAACGGCGTTACGGACTTCGACAAATACCGCGTCGATCCGACCAAGGATCTGATGCCGGACTTCTTCGTGCCGGACAACATGCCGCCGCCGCCCGGCGTTAGTCTAAAGGCGTCAGCGTAGATTGTGCAGGAATTCCACGAAGGAGCGGGAGACCCTCGCGCTGGTTCGCAAGACTGCGACTTCAATCTGGGTTGCGGTGCTGTAATGCAGATGCGCCATCGACGACGGCATGTCGTCCTTCGGCGCCGAAAAGCGGGTCAGGGCCACAATGCTGAGCCCCAGAATCACAAGGGCTATTTTGAGACCGTAATAGCGGCGATCCATAGCCGGCTCCCCTCGAAGCAGTTCCCGTAGCAGGCTTCGAAAAAGTGGCCAATCCAAGGCAAACCCCTGATGTCGAGATTTTGGCGCGAGTTGGCTCGCGCCGCAAACGGTCGCCGTGGCGCATCCCGGTAATTACCGGCGGTGCAGTAACGATATCGGTGCGATGCGCGAACGTATGACTGGGATCAGATGAAAAGCCGGAGGGAAGCATGAAGATCGTTCTCTTGATCGCGGGGTTGATCGGCGTCGTATTGGGCTTGCATTGGATCGGGCAGGGGACCGGATATTTTGTCTGGCCGGCCAATCCCGTCATGGATAATCACATCAACTGGGCCTATGGCGGCGCAACGGTCGCTGCCTTTGGGCTGCTGCTCATCGTCTATTCGCGTCGCCGCTCTTAGCTCGCTTTACGGACGGCGGGCCTGGAGGCCGTCGCCGGCTCTTCGCGCGCGATCGACGTCTGGCGGCGGGCCGGGACCGTGATGCCGGCCCTGTTGAATCGATCCTTGATCGCGCGCTGAACGTCGAACTGCGTTTGCTCGCCGTTCGCATTCATGACCCAGAACCGCACCAGCAAATCGACGGCATATTCCTTGAGCGCCACAGTGCCTGACGCGGGTGGCGGCATTTTGAGGATGCGTTCGTCGCTCGAGAGCACATCCATGATGATCTCTTCCGCTGCGGCGATGTCGTTGGCGATGTCGATGCTGACGGTGAAATTGATCCGCGTGGTCGGTTCGCGCGACGCGTTCACGATCACGCTGCCGAAGATCGCGGCGTTCGGAATGGAAATGTAGGATTGGTCGGCGCCGACCAGAATCGTCGTGAACAGCCCAACCTCGCGCACGCTGCCGGATTGATTTGCGGCCGTGATCCAGTCGCCGACGCGAAACGGCCGCAGCAACAGCAGCATCACGCCCGCAGCGACGTTCGAGAGCGTTCCCTGCAGGGCAAGCCCGATGGCCAGGCCTGCGGCGCCGAGCACGGCAATGAGGCTCGTGGTCTCCACGCCGAAACGCTGCAGGACGGCGATCACCGTGGCGATCAAAATGGCGTAGCGCACGATCGACGCGACGAGCGGCTTCAACGTTCCGTCGAAGCGGCGAAGGCGGGACAGGCCCATGCGGGTCCAGCGCGCGGCCCAGCTCGCGAGCGTCCAGCCGACGAATCGAGAATCACGATCGCGGAAACGAAATCCAGCCCTCCGCTTATGAGCAGGGCCTCCAGGGTGGGCTGGGCGGCGACGGGCGCGTGAATTAACTCATCCGGCGTCATGATCTTCCCGATTTCGCGTTTCGTGCTCTAAATCAAACGCATAAGCGCGCTGCGGGAGCCCGAAAGTTCCATCGCGCGACCTATGGCGCGAACGGGGGAACGGAATGCCAATTTCGCGAAAGCACCGTGTCGCGATCGCGCTGTCGGCGCTGTTAACGCCAATGCCCGCATGGGCCGCGGCGCTTCCGTCGACATGCGCGCCCACGATCGAGGCCTCGAACGTGCCGGTGACGCGGGTGGAGAAGAACGGCGTGCTCGTGCTCGTGGACGGCCGCGCGGTGCATCTCGAAGGATTGTTGCTGCCGCAGGGCGCCAGGGATCATGCGCCCAACTTTCTGGCCGAGCAGGCGGTCAGCACGCTGTCCGATCTCTCGCGCGACCGAACCGTCACGCTGGCCGTCAACGTTCCAAAGGAAGACCGCTATGGCCGCCTGCGCGCGCAGGTCGAATTCCCGCAGGACAATGACGAGCCCTGGCTGCAGATCGCGATGCTGCGCCGCGGCCTCGCGCGCGTGTCGATCGCGCCCGACCGGCGCGAATGCGCGAGCGAGCTCTATGCGGCGGAAGCTGAAGCGCGCAAGAACAAGTACGGCATCTGGACGTCAGCGGCTCTACGACGTCCGCAACGCCCGATCAGCTTGCGGCACGACGGGCACGTTCCAGATCGTGGAGGGCAAGGTGCGTCGACCGCGACATGCGAAGAACGGCCGCGCCTATCTCGATTTCGGCGCGGATTGGCGCCGCGATTTCACGGTCACCATTTCGCCGGACGACATGCGCGGCTTCCGCGATGCGGGCGTCGATCCGCGCAACTATGCCGGCAAGACGGTGCGCGTGCGCGGCTTCGTGGATCAGCTGAACGGCCCGGAGATCGAAGCTGTCGAGCCCCGACAGGATGGAAGTGATCGTCAGGGCCGTAACGTCGTTCCAAAACAAAAAGGCCCGGGACGATGCCCGGGCCTTTCGCACTTCGATTTTCGAAGACGCTTACGCGGCCTTCTTGAGCAGCACGTGTTTCGACGCGCTTGACCGCGGCCTGTTCGTCGATGCGTTCGACGGCGGCCACTTCGCGCGCCATGCGGGCGAGAGCCGCTTCATAGAGCTGACGCTCGGAATAGGACTGTTCCGGCTGGCCGCTGGCGCGGTGCAGGTCGCGCACGACTTCGGCGATCGAGACGAGATCGCCCGAGTTGATCTTGGCTTCGTATTCCTGCGCGCGGCGGCTCCACATCGTGCGCTTGATGCGGGCGCGGCCCTTGAGCGTGTTGAGCGCGGTCGCCACGACTTCCGGCGACGACAGCTTGCGCATGCCCACGGCCTTCGCCTTCGCGGTGGGGACGCGCAGGGTCATCTTGTCCTTGTCGAACGTGATGACGAACAGTTCGAGCTTCGAGCCGGCGACTTCCTGCTCTTCGACGCGCGTGATGCGGCCGACGCCATGGGTGGGATAGACGACGTGATCGTTCGTCTTGAATTCGAGCTTCCTGTTCGAATTCGCGGGAGCCTTCTTCTTCGCGGGACAGGGCGGCTTGGCAGGCGAGCTCATCATGGGGGTCCGTTTCTTTCGACGATTGCAATCCATTCGGCGCCAACTCGCGCCCACGCACCGCAACAACGCTGCGGTGCAACAATTCTGCCCCGATTTGAAGGCGGCGGGCGCTCCGTCCGAAGACCGAGCTCCAGAATTTCGGGGTATCCTGGACCGGGTTTCGGGCAATACGGAGGCCGAACGTGACACGCCGCTTGGCGAGCCATTCTTGGCATGACCGACGAAAAGCACCTATATCACAAATCGGGCTTTTGGGAAGGAAAATCTGCCAAGCGATTGAAATTTCGCGACTTATTTCAATCGTGAATGAGAAATTGTCATAGATTCAAGCGCCTATTGTGACGGAACGGCCGCGAATCGAGGTCCGCGGGGTCGGGGGCAAATCGTTAATTCTACGAGCCGGAACCGGGTTTATCGGCGAAGTACTTCTCGAATTTGTCCGGAACCCTGTCCCATTCCTTCGCGTCTGCGGGAGGCTCGCCCTTCTGGGTGATGTTGGGCCACTTCTTGGCGTATTCGGCGTTCACCGTCAGCCATTTCTCCAGGCCCGATTTCGGTGTCGGCCTTGATCGCCTCCGGCGGGCATTCCGGCTCGCAGACCCCGCAGTCGATGCAGACGTCGGGGTCGATGACGAGCATGTTCTCGCCCTCGTAGAAGCAGTCGACCGGGCAGACCTCCACGCAGTCCATGAATTTGCACTTGATGCAGGCTTCGGTGACGACATAGGTCATGTCATGTGCTCCGGTACGCGCGGAAAGTTCCGATCACGCTGTCGTCAATTAAGGCGCTGCGGCCGGGGCGATCAAGCGCACTTTCCGCTGAGGATTTCGTAGAGGCGCCTGCGCCTCGCGCGCCGGCCCGCGCCGCTCGGCCAGCGCCAGTACGCGAACGGCCACGACTGCGCGCCCGCGCGGCAGGGTCAGGACGTCGCCCGGCCCGACGACCGCGCTGGGCCTTTTCCACGCGTGCGCCGTTCAGCCGGATGAGCCCCGACACGGCGGCCGTCCTGGGCGAGCGCGCGGGTGCGTAGAAGCGGGCGTGCCACAGCCATTTGTCGATGCGGATCCGCTCGGCCATCGCGTCAATCCGCCGCGATGAGGGCCGCCAGACCTGCAAAAGGAGAGTCGGGCGATGGGCGCGGCGTCGGCAGGTGGCGGTGTCCGCCGGCGACGGTTTCCGGCGCGCGGCAGCGCGTGACGCCATACGCTCGCGGTCGCTTCGCCGCCTGTCACGGACACGCGAGCCCAGCCCAGAGCCGACAAGCACCTCGTCGAGCGTCGCCCTATCGCAGCCCAGGAGCGACACCAGTTTCGGAACGGCCGCGTCGGCGGCCTGGCCCGTCGTCGCGGCCATTTCCAGTTCCTCTTCGAGGCGATCGAGCATGTCGAGCCGGATCGCGCGCGGGCCCACGACGCGAAATCCGGCGGCCGCGAGAAATCCGTCGGGCGCAGCCCCGTCGTCGGCGTCGAATGAGGTGACGCCCGGCGCTGGCGGCGGCGGAATTTGATCGAGCTTGGCGCGCACGCCCCACAGCAGCGCCAGCAGCGACGCCGCATCGGGGCGCAGCAATTTGCGGCAGAAGACCGCGCGACGGCCGAATTTGACCCCGAACGATTTCAACGCGCGCATCGCGATCCTGAGTCGGGCGGCAAGGTCGCGCGTGTACGATCGAGCGAACCCAGCGCTTCGCAAAGCTGATGCGCCGTGCCCGCGCGCTTCTGCAGGCAACGCGCGCGCCGTTCCGGGCTTCGCATCGGCCGCCGTTCGCAATGCCAGAAGCGGCTCAAGCCGCGTGGCGATGCGATTGCGTCATCCACGTATCGAGCCGCCGTTGAACGCGCTCGCGCAGGTCGGCCGGCAAATGTTCGTCCGCAAGCAGCGAGACTGCTGGCTGCAAAGCGCTCGAGCCAGGCAACGAGCTGGGCCACAATCGCGCCGTCCCACCACAGCTTGCCATGTTCGCTGAGCGCGATCGCCATATCGTCGCTTCGAGAAATTTGTCGCGCACGCGCGGCGAATTCGCCTTCAAGTCCCTTGAGCGCGGCCGCGCGCAATGTGCGCCCATGAATTCCTTCCGCCCGCGGATCGGGCGCGAAGCGAAAGCCTTCCAGCTTGCCCACGATCTCGCCGCCGATCGCCACCGCGCCGGAATCGTCGAGCACGATATTGAGCGACGTCGTCGTCGCGCAGCCGACGCATCAGGATTGCGGTGCGCCGGTCGATGAAACGCTGTGTCAGGCGTTCGTGCAGCGCGTCGGAGAGGCGATCCTCGACCGCGCGCGTCTGCTCCTGCCAATGGCCGGCGTCCTTCACCCAGCCGGGACGATGCGCGGCATAGGTCCAGGTGCGGATTTGCGCGAGACGGCCGGAGAGTGTGGCGACATCGCCTTCGATTTCGTCCAGCCGCGCGATCTGGCGCGCCAGCCAGTCTTCCGGCAGCACGCCGTCATCGCTCATCAAGATGGCGATAAATCTGCCCCACGAGACGCACATGTTCGTCCGGCGAGAGCTTGCGGAAATCGGGAAGCTGGCAGACCTCCCACAATCGCTTCACGCTGCCGGTCGCGCGGTCGCCAGCGCACGGAATTCATCCTGGCCTGCGAGGATGCGCAGGCTTGCGAAATCCATGGCGGGACGCGCCCTCGCAAGGCCGCGCACCGGCGGCGGTTCTTCGAGGCTTTCGATCAACGCGCCCAGCGAGCGAAAGCTGAGAGCCGAATTGCGCCATTGCAGGATGCGCACCGGCTCGTAGCGATGGCCTTCGACGCGCGCGACCAGTCTCTTCATCGAGAGGCTCCGCTTCGGCGGTGACGCCGAACGTGCCGTCATTCATGTGGCGGCCGGCGCGCCCCGCGATCTGGCCCAATTCATCGGGCCGCAACGGGCGAACGCCCACGCCGTCGAATTTCGTCGAGCGCCGCAAACGCGACGTGGTCGACATCCATGTTGAGGCCCATGCCGATCGCATCGGTCGCGACAAGAAAATCCACTTCGCCCGATTGATAGAGCGCGACCTGTGCATTGCGCGTGCGGGGACTCAGCGCGCCCAGCACGACGGCTGCGCCGCCGCGCTGGCGGCGCACGAGTTCGGCGATGCCGTACACGTCTTCCGCCGAGAACGCGACGATGGCGGAGCGCCGGGGCAGGCGCGTGAGCTTCTTGGGCCCCGGTATAGGCGAGATCGGAAAAGCGCGGGCGCGTGATGAAATGCGCCTCGGGCACGAAACGCTGGATCGTGGCCCGCATCGTCTCGGCGCCGAGGAACAGCGTTTCCTCTTCGCCGCGCGCGTTGAGCAGACGGTCGGTGAAGACATGGCCGCGCTCGGGATCGGCGCAGAGCTGGATCTCGTCGATGGCGAGAAACGCCACGCCCAGGTCGAGCGGCATCGCCTCGACCGTGCAGACGAAATAGCGCGCCTCGGGCGGCACGATCTTCTCTTCGCCGGTGATGAGGGCGGCGAGTTTCGCGCCCTTGATGCGGACGACCTTGTCATAGACCTCGCGGGCGAGGAGCCGGAGCGGCAGGCCGATCATGCCCGAGCGATGGGCGAGCATGCGCTCGATCGCGAAATGGGTCTTGCCGGTGTTGGTCGGTCCCAGGACCGCGGCGATCCTGCCGCCGTCGGAGGGGCTGGGAGTGCCGCGGGCCGCTCGCCTCGGGTTCATAGTTTTGCAACTTGGTGGTTTTGAGGGAGCTCGACAAGGCGCGCTTTGTGAAATCAACAGGCCTGTGGACGGCGCGAATCCAACCATGAACGGGCAATGAACGAATCAGGCCCGAATCACTAACCGACTCAATATCGTGCTTTGTTCTCATACTATGACTGGTTTGTCAAGGTATTGAAACACCCACATCCTGTGGGCAAGCCAACGAATGGAGTCCGGATTCGCTCGCATGGCCACATGCTCCGTAGGCGGAGCATGTGTGACGCAACCGCGACGGCCTTGTGACGCCCCCGCTTGGTCCCTTAACAATCAAAATGACGAACGGGGAGGCGGACGGCGGGTCTTCGGCCACCCCGTCTGACGTAGGTCCGGTAAGGACCAATTTCGAGGTAAAGAAGGAATCGGCCCCGTTCTTCTGTGAAGAGGCTTCCGAGGCTTTTCGCCAAATGACGCGCGTCTGTTTCATCGGCAATTCGCACCTCGCCGCGATCAAACAGGGATGGGACGCCGTCAGGCTCGAACATCCGGGTATCGACGCGGTTTTTTTTGGCGCGACGGCGCGTCAATTCCAGAACGTTGCGATCGAAGACGGACGACTGGTGGCGAAAACAGAAGATGCCGGACGAAGCTTTCGTCTGACGTCGGGCGGACAGAACGCTGCAGTGCTCGCGGACTACGACGTCATCGTGTTGGTTGCATTGGGTTTTTCGTTGGCGGTGGTGCTCGACATTTACGCCCGCCACCGCACCCACGATATGAAAAATCCCGACGGAGAGTTCGAACCCGTCTCGCCCGAATATTTCAATGAAATCGCAAAGGCGCGCCTCGCCTTGATGCCGGCCGTGACGCATTTGAAGAAGATGCACAAAGCGACCAGGGCTCGCGGCACGAAGCTGTGGCTCTACCCGCAACCGCTGCCCTGTATCTCGGTGTTAACCGGTGATTTGGCTCCAGCGACCCTATTGGAATCTGCCAGGATTTCGTCGTTGAAAGAGGCGGTCCTGTGGCGCGATGAGGAGGCGTTGTATTCCGCGTTCGTCGCCGCGTATGCAGACCTTGCTCACAGCGGTCACGCAATTTTCGAACAACCGGCCCAAACGCGGATTTCGTGCATTTTCACCCGGCAAGAGTATGCGCGGGGCTCCGTGAGATTGACGGAGAATCTCAATATTGCGCATCCCGAGGATGACTACACGCACGCAAATGCGGTTTACGGGGCGATCGCGGTGCGCCAGATTCTGGAACGCGTGGCGCAACGGCCGGTTTGACCCGAATTTCGCACCTGCGATACTGAGGGTCGATCGCATTCGAAAGACCGGCAGGATGACTGCGAAAGACCCCAAGGCCTGGGCCGCGCTGGCGGCGAAGGAACTGAAGAACCGGCCGCTCGACAGCCTCGTTTGGCATGCGCCGGAAGGCTTCGATGTGAAGCCGCTCTACACGGCGGCCGACCTGGAGGGGATTGAGGGGGTCGACAGCCTGCCAGGCATCGCGCCGTTCCTGCGCGGCGTACGCGCCACGATGTATGCGGGCCGGCCCTGGACGGTTCGCCAATATGCCGGTTTCTCGACGGCCGAGGAGTTCGAACGCGTTCTACCGCAAGAATCTCGCCGGCGGGCAGATGGGCCTTTCGGTCGCCTTCGATCTCGCCACCCATCGCGGTTACGACAGCGATCATCCCCGCGTCACGGGCGATGTGGGCAAGGCGGGAGTTGCGATCGATTCCGTCGAGGACATGAAAATCCTCTTCTCGGGAATCCCGCTGGAGAAAATGTCCGTCTCGATGACCATGAACGGCGCGGTGATTCCGATCCTCGCGAACTTCATTGTGGCTGCGGAAGAGCAGGGCGTTGGGCCCGAGAAACTCTCCGGCACGATTCAAAACGACATCCTCAAAGAATTCAT
Source organism: uncultured Alphaproteobacteria bacterium (assembly GCA_963715545.1). Lineage (GTDB taxonomy): Bacteria > Pseudomonadota > Alphaproteobacteria > Micropepsales > Micropepsaceae > Rhizomicrobium. The sequence continues at coordinate 728,783 of OY970252.1, forward strand.
GGTGCGCAACACCTATATCTATCCGCCCGACGCCTTCGATGCGCATCGTCGCCGACATCATCGAATACACAGCGAAGAAGATGCCGAAATTCAATTCGATTTCGATCTCCGGCTATCACATGCACGAAGCGGGCGCGACGGCCACGCAGGAACTCGCCTATACCTTGGCGGACGGCATCGAATATGTGCGCGCGGCGCTGGCCAAAGGTTTGGCCGTCGACGAATTCGCGCCGCGGCTTTCGTTCTTCTTCGGCATCGGCATGAATTTCTTCATGGAAGCGGCCAAGCTGCGCGCGGCGCGCCTCTTGTGGTCGCAGATCATGGCGGGGTTTGGCGCGAAGAACCCGGAATCGCTGATGCTGCGCACGCATTGCCAGACGTCCGGTGTTTCGCTCACCGAGCAGGACCCGTACAACAACATCGTGCGCACGGCCTACGAAGCGCTGGCCGCCGTGCTGGGCGGCACGCAATCGCTGCACACCAATTCCTTCGACGAAGCGATCGCTTTGCCCACGGAATTCTCCGCCCGCATCGCCCGCAACACGCAGCTCATCCTGCAGCACGAGGCGCAGGTGACGAAAGTGGTCGATCCGTTGGGCGGGTCTTATCTACGTCGAGGCGCTGACCCATTCGCTCGCGCAGGCCGCAAAAGAGCATCATCGACGAGGTCGAAGCGATGGGCGGCATGACCAAGACGGTCGAGGCCGGTATCCCGAAGCTGCGCATCGAGGAAGCGGCTGCGCGCCGCCAGGCCCGCGTCGATCGCGGCGAAGACGTGATCGTCGGCGTCAACAAATTCGAGACCGAGCAGGATTCGCATGTCGAGGTGCGCGACATCGACAATGCCTCGGTGCGCAATTCGCAGATCGCGCGGCTGAAGGATGTGCGGGCCAAGCGCGACTCGCAGGAGGTGGAAGCGGCGCTGGCCGCGCTTGGCAATGGCGCGGCGGGCGACGGCAATCTGCTGGCGCTGGCGGTCGAAGCCGCGCGCGCCCGCGCCACTGTCGGCGAAATCTCGGAAGCCATGGAAAAAGTGTTCGGCCGTTATCGCGCGCAGATCCGTTCCATCTCGGGCGTCTATGGCGGCGCCTATGAAGGCGACAATGAGTTCGCGGCGCTGCGCGGCGACATCGAGGCGTTCGAAAAAGAAGAGGGCAGGCGGCCCCGCATCCTCGTCGCCAAGATGGGGCAGGACGGCCATGATCGCGGCGCCAAGGTGATCGCGACCGCCTTCGCCGATCTCGGCTTCGACGTCGATATCGGGCCGTTGTTCCAGACGCCGGAGGAAGTGGCGAAAGACGCCATCGAATCCGACGTGCATGTGATCGGCGTCTCGAGCCAGGCCGCGGGCCACAAAGCGCTCGTGCCGCAACTGATCGAAGCGCTGCGCAAGCAGAAGGCCGACGACATTCTTGTGGTCTGCGGCGGCGTGATCCCCGCGCAGGATTACGCCTTCCTCGAAGCGCGAAGGCGTCGCGGCAATCTTCGGCCCCGGCACGAACATTCCGGAAGCGGCGCGCAAGGTGCTCAAATTGATCCGTGCGCGGACGAAAGCGGCGGCTTGAAAATTCGAATCCGCTCGGCCGATCTCCGGGCGATGAAATTCCCTCACAGCAGGGAATAACAGGGAATGGGCGAGCGTGAAGACACACGCCGACGCCATTGGAGCGCGGGCATCCTGCCCGCATCCGCCGGAGCGAAGCTTTCGCTTCACGCAGGCGGACCAACGTCAGCGCAAACGTCGCCGCCCATGCGGTCCGGCTACGCCAAGGCTTCGCCGGACTATGTAGCTCGTCCGGCGAAGCTTCAGCGTAGCCGGATGCGGGCAGGATGCCCGCGCTCCGACGTGCCAGCGCGGCACTTTTCGCGAAAATTTTTTGCAGGGCCACATATCCAATCAAATCAATACCTTGACGTTTCGGAGCAGGGCTTTTTCGCCCTGCGCATTTCCCTGCAGTCGGGCCTGCACGATCTGTGCGCAGCGAACGCGCGAAAAAAATCTCACCTGTTATTTCCCGGAATCTCCAGGCAAACCAAGGCCTTGGAAAAATCGTAACAGGCAATAACAGGCGCCTGTTTTTTTCGATTTGCCGCCTGTTCCGGCGTGCATTCGCGCGCGCATGCGTCGACGCAATCGCCCGCCGCGTGACGCATGCAAACTCCGCCGACCGCGCGGCGCGCGCGCCTTCCGTCTTCTGATGCGTCCCGATGCCGGCTCGTCTCACTTCCAAGCGCGCTTTCCTTCGCGGGAAAACACCCAACATGGCGACGCAAACGCACGCGCGCAATCGTACAAAAGCGCTGCTCCGCAAAATAGTTGGAACAAGAAGCGAATCTTTGCCGCGAATTTTCGCCGAATGTTTTTGCGCGTCAGGAGCTTACGAAGAGCGCGATTTTTTCGGACTGCTCTTCGATCCGGCGATCGTCGAATTTTCGCGGCTTACGCGCGCAGAATAACCGACATGGTAAGCTATTCGGCGATTGTGCACTTTACGTAATAGCCATAATCCTCGGGACTTTGCGCCGTGAGCACCGCGCGCTCACGCAAGCTGCGGCGGCTCAAGTCCGAGCCAGTGGCTGAACCTGCGTGCCGTTTCGTCGACACCGGCGTCGGTGAGATGCAGCCGTGTGGGCCAAGCAATGGGACGTCCCGTAGCGGGCCAGATTCGTGTGAAATCCCCCCGCGTCTCGTCCTCAAATTCGAAGGTAATCCCGTGCGCCGTGGAGGCAGCCGCAAGCATCGCAATCTGACCAATTCCAATGACGGTCCAGTGTGTGTTTTTGACACCAACTCTTATTGGCTCAGGCGGCAGGTAAATTCCCACGCCGTTATGAAACATCCCACATGCGGACCATTTTCCTCCCACGTATGGCGCGAGCCAGATGTTCCAGTGTTGAGCTGGTTGAAGCGTGCTGCGGAACACTTCGCGCTCAGTCTGCGTAATCGAGATGTCGTTTCGCTTGATGAATTCGCCCGTCATTACGGTCTTCGCAATCCAAGTGGCGAGAGAGCGCTGGCCGCTTGGCAAAAGGGTAAGGGGTGTGTCGAAAATCAAAGAGGTCAGAATGGGCTTCATGCCCTCCTCGAGGGTGCTGAGCCAGCCATTGTTGCACTTGCGGCAAACAACCCTGACCTTCCGTGTTCCAGACTGCCCTTGTCGTTTCTTACGATTGGCAGCCAATGGGACATAGCCCCTGGCTGGAACGAACATGTAAACGGTATCGCCTTCGGTGTGCGTGTCCGTGTGGGCGCGTGGAAATATTTTCCGGAGCCAGTCCGGAAAGACATGCTCCAAACTCAGCCCATAGCCCCCACAAAAAATGCAGCGACCTTGCTGTTTTGCCATGGCACCTCCCCACTTCTGACAATTGCGGTGTCGCCAACCATGTTTCGGTGGTTATCTGGCCGGCGCGCTGCTGAGATATCCCGACCCTGGCAACAACCTCGCGAAGAGCATGCGTTAGAGGAAAACAAAGCTGGCGTCACCGTATTCATCAACGTATTCAACAACTGGGCGGCGCGACGACGCCTTTCATATAGGAAATCTTCTTAGCGCCTGACCGGATCGCCCTCAAGCTCTGCACGATGTCCGCGATGTCGAGGTAAAGGAGATTACTGTGGCGGCCGTTCATGCCGCCTCGCATCACCATTCCGCTGAGCCGTTCCTGCAGCATGTCGAAGACAGGCGAACCGCTGATCCCGGTTATCTCGCTAAAGGCTGGGTTCGCAAATTCGGCAACCGCTTCCCGAAGGAAAGGGTCCGATTTGTAAGGCCCGGCGTCCTGATATTGCAGGCGACAGTAGGTTGATGACCAAGATTGACGCTGCCGCAGACATGCAAAACGCCAAGGATCAAGGCGAATTTCTTGCGCATGTCGAAGAAGGAATCGCGGATGCGAAAGCCGGGCGCGTCGTGCCTTACGAAAAGGTGCGGCGTTGGCTTCTGTCGTGGGGCAGCGGCAAAGAGTTACCTCCGCCGGTTTGTCTATAATTCTTATCTCAAACTGAAAGTGGTTGCTCGTTCCACCCATGTGTGTCACGGCCCGCCACAGCGGGCCGCCCAGGTGACGCAATTCCGACGTTGAAGAAAAGAATCAAGATCAGAGCGATACCTATTGCGATGAGCCAATTTCACCTGGGTGGCCCGCTGTGGCGGGCCATGACAACGGGAGGTGTGGAGTCCCGGCGACCAAGACCACGCTTTGCGTCTAACCCGAGCTTCAAGCCTTTACATCCAACCTCTGTAACCCGCGGAAGAACGGCAGCGACCGCCATTGGGGCGGGGCGTCTGGATCGGCGAGGCGGAGGTTTGGGAAGCGGTCGAAGAACGCGAGCAACGCCACCTGCGCTTCCAGTCGCGCCAGCGGCGATCCGATGCAGAGATGCGCGCCGCCGCCGAAGGCCACATGCGGCGCATCCTTGCGCGCGATATCGAATGTGTGCGGGTTCGGGAATGTTTCCGGGTCGCGGTTGGCGCCGCGCAGCGACATGAACAGGGATTGCGTCTGTTTGATCGGGCAACCACCCACTTCCATGTCGCGTGACGCGATGCGGCCCGTGATGTCGACGGGGAATTCGTAGCGCAGGATTTCCTCGACGGCTGTATTGATCAGCGCCGGATCGGCCTTGAGCTTTGCGAGCTCCGCCGGATTGGTCAGGAACAGCCAGACGCCGTTGCCGATCAGGTCGGTCGTGGTCAGGTTTCCGCCGACCAGCAGCCCTTGCAGATTGTTCTGCAGCTCGCCGTCGGTGAGGGGAGCGCCTTCCGCCTGCAGCACCATCATGTCGCTGATCAGATCGTCTTTCGGATTCTTGCGCCGTTCCATCATCAGTTTGTGGAAATAAGTATTCAGCGCATTCGCGCTGGCGATGAATTTCACCGTCTGTTCCGGCGTGCGGAACGGGTTGAGGCTGAGGATCACGCCTTCCGACCAGTCGCGGAATTCGACCAGCATGGTGTCGTCCACGCCCAGGATGCGCGCAATGACGTCGATGGGAACCGGCACCGCGAATTTGTCCATCACGTCGAACTCTTCGCTGTCGATGCGGTCGAGAATCTCGTCGACAACTTTGGCGACGAGCGGCCGGCATTTCGCGACGCGCTTGTAGAGCGCCATCTGCAGCGGATTGCGGATGCGGGCATGATCGGGGTCGTCGCTGAGCAGGATGCTCGAACCGCTTCCTTCGTGGAGCTCAAGTCCGGGCGGCGGCGGATCCAGAAGGCGGCGGGGCAGGATCGCGGCTTCTTCGGCGCGCGAGGGATCGCGCCACATCGTCGTATCCGACAGCGTACCGCGCACGTCGGCATAGCGCGTCAGAATGAATGTGCCCGCAGCTTCATCGCGGTGTACGGGGCATTTGTCCCGCAGCTTGTCGAGGAGGGCATGCGGATTCTGATTGAAGTTCGGATTGAGCGGTGTGAGCTCGAATACCGAGGGAAGATCGTCCTGCGTCATGGCGAGCGGCTTTCGATGTCTGCGTCGCCGGAACTTAGCCTATTTCCGACGCTCGCATCATCCTTTTGGCGTCACCCTTTTGGAACGCCCGACCCGCCGTCGATCTTCAATTTGTTCAGTTCCGCCGCGACCGTGCCGTAGCCGGTCGAGGCCCAGACGCGCAGCGCGATGAAATAGTGGCCGTTCGGCGAATCCGCGCTGGGAATGTCCGCGAACCAGCCATAGATCGGCGGGAAGGCTTTGCCTTCCTTCAGGATCTTCGGCTTGAAGCCGGCGATCTGGTCGTAATGCATCTGGCACAGATGCGCCTTGCCGTTATAGAGGCCCGTCGAGAGCTTGGCCTGCTCGTCTTTGAGGTAGGTGAACGTGATGTTGTAGCGCCGACGGCCGTCAAACACCGGCGCAACGGTGCCGCACGGATTGGACGCATCGACTTTCGTCGCGGTCAGGATGTAGGCCACGGCGCTCAGCGGATCGAGGCCTTCCTTCTTCTGCTCGAGGGTGACGGGGTAAGCGCTCACTCCGTAAGGCGGATCGGCATACACGGTGGGCTCGTCGCCGGAAAACGTCAGCTTCACGCGTTCTTTCTTGTCCGCGCCGCGACGATAATAGGAATCGTACACCCCCGGTTCGATGGTGTGCGCTTCGTATTTTCCGCTGGAATCCGCGTCGATGGTCGCCTGCCAGAACATGCTGACGATGCCGTCCGTTTCGAAATGCGAGACGGTGTTGTAGATCTGGTCGCGGAACTTCGAGTCGAAATTGGTCTCGCCGAAGGGGATGCCCCAGAAGCTGATCGTGTAGGCGACGTCGAGGGAAGCGCCGGGCTCGATGGCGGCGACTTTCACCGCGGGCGCATCGCCGGCCAGCGCCCCTGTCGCGAGAGCGCCCGCCGCCAGAGTTGCAGCGAACATGAGAGAGCGATGAGCTTTGGTCATGGGTCGTCCCTGACAAAAACGTTGAACCGGCGACTGAAATTGGCGCGCCAACATCCTAGCCCACAATTCTCACACGCACAAATGTTGATGAACTTGGCGTTAATAAACGCGGTCGGCGTGATTTAACGCCGAAAATCTAAGGAACACGAATATCGAGTTCGTATGTGCCGAACGGACTCAACTCCCGGCGATAGCCGTGAGCAACGGCATAATTTCGCAAACCTTCATCCCATCCTCCGGCGCCGCCGACGACGATGGCGGCGGGCGGCTTCAGATCCAATGATCGAGTCAGGTTCGTCGCGCCGATCGCATTGAGCTCCGTGAGTTTGTCGACGGTGAGCTGAGCTGCGCTGCGATAGACGAAAACACCCGTTGTGAAGCGCGGGTCCAGCGGATAACCGGAGTCCAGCACCACCTGCGGCGACAACGTGCTGATGAAGCCGGACGCATTTGCGGCCTGCAAACGCGCTCCGATCCAATGCGCTTGCCGCGTTAGGTCCGCCGCCGGCAAAACGTCCGGACTCCTGAGCCCCCGGGTGACAACGACAAGACCGTACCCGCAACCAAGGACAATCCCCAACGCCATCAGCGCCGCGGCGATGCGATCGCTTCCATGCGGCGCCAGAAGCGATCGTTTGCCCTCGAGACCCAGGCGAATGAACAGTGGCGGCAGCATCGGCAGCACATATTGAAAATTGCTCGGCGTCGGCAGCAATGCGGCGATCCCGCCTGTGACGATCAGAATATTCAGGAGCAGGACATGCGGCTTGTCGCGTATGTCCGCCCATCCATTGCGGACCGCAGCCTTGACGACCAGCAACAGCGCGCCCAACGCCGGTCCTACCGCCAGGATTCCCAGAGTGACCACGACGTTGGCTGCTGGGCTGACCGCCAAAGCCCGGCCGTTGGCGCGATACCACTCGATCAAGGTGCTCGCATTGAACGTCAGGGCGCTGAAGATGAAGGCCTCGGGCGCCTCTTTCCACGCGATCACGCATGGAAGCACACCGACGAGTCCGCCGAAGACGAACGCGCTCAACGTCGTGAGCGAGACGCGCCCGCGTATGAGTTCCACGATCAGAAACAAACCGGCGCCGGCGGCCGGGAAAGCGTAGGAGAGTTTTACGCTTGTCGCGGCGCCGAACAGCAGCCCGGCGACGATCCAGGCTAGCGGCCCCAGCCGAAACCTGCCGCGGAGGGCGAGCAGCACGATCTGAATGCCGCCGACGGCAAGCAGCGCCGACAAGGCGTCATTGCGCACGACGCCGCAACCGAACTGGAAACTGTAACAACAAGCGAGGAGCGCCGTCGTCGCGGCGGCCATTCGGCGCTCGACGGCAAGACCGCGTTGGGCGACATACACCAGCGCGAGGATCGCGGCGCCCATCAGGGCGACGGCGATCCGCATGGCGATAAAGCTGTAACCGGGGAACAGCCGCGCGAACGGACCCGAAAGCTGCCCCTGAAGCGGCGTCTGCAGATAGAGAAAATCAACGTAGGGCCGTGCGCTCGCCACCACGGCCGCGGGCCCCGCGAACGCGCCTTCGTCGCGACTGATGGGATTGGCCAACGCCAACATCGCCATGATGGCGGCGACGGCGAGCCAGATCGCGATGACAATAGCGGTCGACGGCGCACCACCGGAGTCGCGCGTCAGCCATGCATTCAGGGTCGCACCCGCGCCGGAGAACCACACCTCGATCCTGCGCAGATTCTCCCGCAAATCTGACTGCATAGGCATAGACGCTCCGGAGCCGAGTCTCGCGAACCGCAACAGCACCGGCCGCGCTATATCGAGTCAACTCGAATTCAACTCCGCGCGCAGGGTGTTTATTTATGTGCCTCGCAGCTTCAATGTCATTCGGGGAATGCGGGTTAGAAAGATCATGGTCCAATCATGACCGAGCGGAAGGCAAAGGCGCCGGAGGATGCGCTGGCAGCGCCGGTGCAGAGCGGCGACCGCCGTGCGCTCGCCCGGGCCATCACGCTCGTCGAATCCACGAAGAGCGCCGATCGCGAGCGGGCGGAGCGGCTTCTTTCGGCGCTGCTGCCGTTTGCCGGCCAGGCCATGCGCATCGGGATTTCAGGCGCTCCGGGCGCAGGCAAATCGACCTTCATCGAGGCCTTCGGCGCGCATCTCACGGGAAGCGGCCACAAAGTGGCGGTGCTCGCGGTGGACCCGTCATCGCGCCGTTCCGGGGGCTCGATCCTGGGCGACAAGACGCGGATGGAGCGGCTGGCGCGTGATCCGAACGCGTTTATCCGGCCGTCGCCGGCAGGCATGACGCTGGGTGGCGTCGCCCGGCGTACGCGCGAAGCGATGCTGCTGGTCGAAGCCGCCGGCTTCGACGTGGTTCTGGTCGAGACGGTCGGGGTCGGACAGTCGGAAGTGGCGGTCGCCGACATGGTCGACCTGTTCGTGCTGCTGGTCAGTCCGGGCGGCGGAGACGATCTGCAGGGCATCAAGCGGGGCGTGATGGAATTGGCCGATCTGGTGCTGGTGACCAAGGCGGATGGCGATCTCACCAAGGCCGCAAGTCGTGCGGCCTCCGATTATCACGCGGCGCTGCATCTGATGCGGCCGAAATATGCCGGCCTCGCGCCCGAGGTGATGAAGGTCTCTGCGACGGAAGGCGAGGGAATAGCGTCCGCCTGGTCGGCGATGCAGCAGTTCCACGAGGCGCTTGCCGGGTCGGGGCAATTGAAGCGCCTGCGGCAGGATCAGGCCCGGCGCTGGTTTCAGACCGAAGTTCAGGCCGTCCTCGCCGACGAGATCGCCCGTGACCCTGCCGTGGCCGCCAAGGCGGCGGCGACCGAAGCTGAGGTTGTCGCCGGGCGAACCTTGCCGCATGCGGCCGCCCGGCTCCTCATAAAGGCGTTCCGCCACGCTTGACCACACGGGCGGGCGACTTTATGAGAGCGCCTCTTTTGCACTGAGAGATTGAGCTATGGCGCGCCGCTGCGAATTGACCGGAAAAGGCTTGCTGGTTGGCAACAATGTCAGTCACGCCAACAACAAGACCAAGCGGGTGTTCCGCCCGAACCTGCAAGTGATCTCGCTTGCCAGTGACGCTTTGGGCCAAACGGTCAAGCTGAAGATCAGCATGAACGCCCTGCGTTCCATCGACCATGTCGGCGGCATCGACGCCTTTCTGCTGAAGAGCAAGGACGACAATCTTTCGGTCAAAGCCCTTCGCCTGAAGCGGTCGATTGCGAAGAAAAAAGCCGTAGCCGCCTGATTCATCTCACTTTCTACCGTGCCAACACGCCGCGTCCGGCGCGCCCCCCGTGTTAACCATACCCCTTCGAAAAACCCTCAAAAGGCATGGCGCCTGCAGTGAAATGTGGGTAATGTTTCAAAATGTGTCAGGCGGCCGGATAGGGCCATCGGCGCAGGGGCGTGGGGTATCGTGTCAGTTTTCGAATCAGGCGTGCGCGCCGGCCGTGATGCCGGCGCAAAGAGGTATGCCGCAGGCGTCGCGGACGTAGGTCCGCGCTCTCTCCGGCGCTCGTCGGAATTGGTGGGCCGGGCCCATGTGGCGCGGCCGCAATCGGACGGCGCCGGGCCGCTCGGACGCGCCTTGAGCGCGACGATGCGGCTGGTGGTTCCCGTGTTTCTGCTGCTCACCGCGGGCGCGGCGGCGTTTCTCTACAGCAATCAGCCGGCGGCATGGCTCGGCAATATCGATGTCGGCAGCGCACCCCTGAGCCTCGGTCTGGTGTTCCTGCCGCTCAGCTTTCTTGTCGTTCATCTGACCAATCGTCGTTACGGCGCCGGCTACGCAACCGCGCAAGTCGTCGGCGCGTGGCTGATCGCCTTCGGTTCGTTGCCTTACACCCAGAACGATCTGTCAATGCTCCATAATGGGGCGCTGCCGGATATGCGTCTCGTCGTCGGATTCGGCGGCGCGCTGTTTCTGGCGCAACTCGTTTCGGTTTTCGTGTTCGATCGCCTGCGCGGGCCGCAATGGTGGCAGGCGCCGTTGATCGCATCGCTCCTGGGCGGAATTGCGTTGTGCCTGATCGGCTATCCGCTCGCCTATGCCGGCACGGACGTCGCGTGGACGCATCCGATGTTGAGCTATATGGGCGTCACCGCGGCCGCCGCCATCGTGATGGTGGTTCCCTATTGGATGCTGCGCTCCGTCGTGACGCCGCTCTCCGGCTTCGGCGGATATTGATCCGCCGAACGCCGGTTTCAAGCTTCAGACAAAGTGAAAGTCGGATTGGTGTGCGTTGAGTTCGCCCAACGTCACGCCCGTCAACCTGAGCACGTCCGAGGCGTCGTAGGTGATCACGACGTTATGTCCCTGCTGCTCCGCGTGAGACATCATCTCGGCGAAACTCGAGAACATCGCGTGACTGATATCGAACGTGTCCGCGCCGGGCGCATAGCCTCCGATCGACTCGATGCCGGTCGATCCACCGAAATCGAATGTGAGGCCGTGCGCTTTGGCGGCGATGTCGAGCGCGCCGTCTGAAAGATGACGGACCTCGAGTTGAACGTCGCCGTTCAAATCCCGATAGACGTCTCTCTCCGGATCGCTGCTGTTTGCGATATTGGTCTGGATCCCCTCGGTGAGGCCTGACAGGCCGAACGCGCTGACATTGTGTGAAATGGCGATATCCTGGAGCAGATGGCCGGGAGAGGTATATTCCGCAGCGGATGTGAGCACGCCGTCCGTGTAAGTTTGCGTGACGGACGTGTAGGCGCGATCCGTGATCCCGGTCTTTTCGATCGTCTGCGTATCCGGCGGATCGCCCAGGATGAAATCGCCGGAGAAGCTGGCATTGGCGCCTGTTGTCGTCACAATCATCGTGATGGTGACGCCTTCATACCCGCTGTTCGTGAATTGCGGAGTCATCAGCATCGGCGCCGTGCCGGAGAAGAGGGTCTTCGCATCGGTCTCATCGTAGGTGTGGTTCAACAGATATCCTCCGTTGTCGCGAACCTGAATTTCGACGGACATCACACCGGCTGGGTTGGCGCCGACGCTACCGTTGTAGAAGCCGATCACGAAGTTTCCGGACGCGCTGAGCTTCGCCATGTCGATGGATTCTTCCACATAGCTCGTCACGGTCTGCGTGCCGGCCGTTGCGGAATAGCCGCCGCCCAGTTCGCCGACCGCGAAGATCGTGGGATCGGGGCCCATCTGGGATTTGATCCCGGGATTTGCGTTGAGAATGGCGGCGGCGCCTGTCGGCGCTGCAACGCCGGCGGCAACACCGAAAATGCCGGAAGTGCCCGCACCGCCCGATGATAACGTGATGCTCGTCAAGCCGCCGCCATACTTTGTCGTGGCTTCGCTCGACGCGTTGATGTCTCCGCCGTAAAGGCTGATTGTCGACTGTGCGGTCATGCCCAGGACGAGCGACGTCGCGCCCTCGTTCGCATCGGAATTCGCGTTGGCTTCGATCGTTCCGCTCGTGCCGTTTCCGGTAGCGGTCGCCATCGCTTTGCCGGCGTTCGTGTCCGTATAGCCGCCGATTGCGATAGCAGTCGAATTCACTTCGGTTCCCGTCCCCTGGGCGGTTGCCGTCGCACTGCCGCCGGTCACCGAACTGTTTCCACCCTGGGCTTGCGAATAAGTTTGCACTTCACCGGGCCCGGCGCCGGTGGCTTCCGCCACGGCCGCGCCGCCGGCCGCGGATGTTCCCGTCGATGTGGCGCTGCCACCATTTCCTCCGGTTGCGCTTTCGTCGACATAGAGGTTTGTGCTGTTGGTGGCCGTGACCGTCGATTCCGCCGTGGCCGCGCCGCCGACACCTGCCTTGCCGGTATCGGTATTGCCGCCAACGCCGCCGTCTGCGATCTGATCGACTGTGATGCCCGCGCTCGTGGTGTTGGTGGCTTTTGCAGCGTCGTCGAGTTTGACGGCAGCGCCGGCGCCGCCATTGGCGCCGTCGCTTCCGGTCCCGCCATACCCTCCGTTTTCCTGCGCCTCGACATACACGACGCCGGATGCGACAGCCGTCGCAGTGGCTGTCGCCGCGCCGCCGGCGCCCCCCGTGAATCCACTGCCGATTGCTGCGCCGCCATTGCCGCCGGTAGCTCCGGCCGTGATATTCGCCGAGCCAGCTGCGCCGTCACTCGCCGTCGCAATGGCTTTCGCGCCCACGTCGCCGCTGCCCGACTCGAACGCACTGCCGCCCCTGCCGGCATACGCGTTCGTTTGTTCTATGATGGAGCTGGTCGCCGAGCCGGTGATTGCGAGACTTGTGGTGGCGCTGCCGCCCGTTCCCGGCGTTTCGTCCGTGTATCCTGGGGCTTCGCCGCCCGCGCCGCCTCTCGCGTTCACGGTCGCATTGATCGATGCGCTCTGCTTGGCAACGGTATTTGCCGCATCGTTGTCGCTGATTTTGCTGGTCGCCGATCCTGCATCGCCGCCGGTGGTATCGGACGTTTCGCCGCCCGATCCGGCGTTGGCCGTCTGCGTCAGTGTGAGAGAACCGTCGTCCGTCGTGCCCTTAGCCGCATTCGAAAGCGAGACCGACGCACCCGCGCCGCCGGCGCCCGCTTCCAGCTCTTCGGCTGCTGCGTCGCCGCCGCTGCCGGCATCCGCCGTGACGGATGCCGAGGCGCTCGTCACGCCCGTGGCAGTTGCTGCGACCTTCACCGTGCCGCCGGAGCCGTCGGTGCCGCCTTCCACCCCGACACCGCCAGTGCCGCCATACGCATCCGCCGTCGCGCTCGCCATGGCGCCCGTAGCGATTGCCGTCGCGCTGGCGGTCCCACCGTTCGCAGGAACAAGACCAAACGTCCCGGCTGCGCTGCCGCCGGTTCCACCGGTCGCACCGGCGCTCGCTTTGGCAAGTCCGCTGGCGTTGGTGTCGGCCGCTGTGGCCGTCGCGGTGCCGGCGAGTCCGCTTCCGCCGCTCTCTTCGCCGGAGGTTTCGCCGCCGGCGCTCCCGCCGCTTCCACCCGTTGCGCTCGCCATCGCCTGGCTTTCAGTGGTGGACGTCGCGGTGTTGGTCGTGTGAGCAATTGCGTCGCCGCCGTCGTTGCCTGAGCCGCAACCGTTGCCGCCATAGGCGCCGCTTCCGCCGGTGCCTGCGATTGCAGTTGAGCCGGCCTCGGTGGATGTCGAGCCGAATGAACCATTCATGGTTTCGACGGCGTTGGCATCACCGCCTTCACCGCCAGAACCGCCCTCTCCGTATTGTGGCGGATCGGCGTTCAGCCACTCGCCACCCATTCCGCCTTGGCCACCCGCGCCGCCGGTGGCTTCTGCCGTGTTCGTGGCGCCGGACTCGGTCGTGACATTGTTTGTCGCGTCGGCGCCTTGGCCCGAGCCGCCGTCGCCCCCGTTGATGTCGCCTTGATTGAGCACATCGGAACCCTGTGGGCCGGCTGTGCCTGCTGTTCCTGTCACTGAGACGTCAGACATTGGATTCCTCCGGGGTTGTTGGACTCAGAAGATGGGAGCGGGATCGACTCGGCGGCTGCTCAAGCAGAGCAGGTGATCCCGATGCGTTGCCGTCACCGACCTCCAGGCGCTACTGGCCCGGACAGAGGTGGCTCATGTCGTTCTGGAACGACAGCCAGCCATTGACCGAAGGGGGATAAACGGGGTTTCCACCGAAATATCCGATGAAAACGAGAGACTGCAGATGGTAGGTGTTCCCGATCGACACATACGGGTAATTGTGTCCGTTCACGGGATCAGCAACCTCCATGAGGGAATTGTCGCTGCAGTTCACGTGATTGTTGATGAACGGATCGTCCAGCCATTCCGCGAGCTCATGGGAAATGCAGGAGACGTCGATGCAGGCTTGCCCCCCTTCGGTGCCAAAGGCTGCGGTCGCATAAGTCTGGCCGTGCGGCTGCGCGCCGTTCGAAGAATGGTAGCCGCCGTCGCAGCATTTCCCCGATTTTTCTAGAACGTACACGTTGTCGGTCAGAAAGAGCGGCAGAACGCCAGGATTGATCTGGACGTATTTCTTCATGAGGGATTGCAGCACATCATTGTACCACTTGTTGTCCAATATCCCGACTTTGCCGCTTCCGCCGAACGGATTTGCAATGACTTTGCCGCGAGCGCTCGTCACGACGACGGTCGGCTCCGCGACAAATGTTGGTAAGAGAAGAACGTGATAACTGGCGCCGCCGGCCTCTACAGGGATCCAGAAATTGCCTCGCTGGAACGCGTCGATATATTGCGTGGTGCCCAGATTCGTGCCGCCCTGCGTGAAGTTCACGTCGTTGAATAGCGGCGACAACAAGGTGTCGAGGGTGGTGGAGTTTCCGTCCGCAGCTTTGTCGTTTTCCGGATCGAACGTCGCGTTTCCGTTGGATTTGGGGAAGACGAATTTGATCGGAATGATGACCACCCCAACGTTGGTCGTCGCCTTGCTGGCCATGGGATTCGTGCCCACCATCGTGAAGTTCACGACCTTGAGCGTCTGATCGAGGAAGGAGCCGTTCCATTGGGGCAGCTTCGCGCTGCTGGCGTACGGCGTCGTCTGCGGCTGGGGAGGAAGCGTCGTGAACGTCAGCTCGGCCGGAGCGGCCGGGTCGTACTGGGACATATCGGCTTTCGCCGCGGACGCCAGCATGATCGCCGCTGTCACAAAAGTCAGAGAAAACATGCGCGCTTTCACGTGAGGAATCTCCTTGGGTCGTTCGCCCGCCAGGTCGAGTCGCATGGCTTGTCGCCCTGTGCGCGCCTCTCCGGCCTCGCTATAGTGCGCCATCAACATTGGGGGCTTGCGGGTCTGGCGTCGTCAAAAAGCGCGTCAAAATTCGTCAAAGCCGGTAAAAAATGGACGCCAAGGCGCCAGACGAGGGCCAGTACCGGTTCGGCCCGTTTCTGTTGGACCCGGCGCATCGTTCGCTCATGCGCGACGGTGCGCCTGTCGAAATCACCTATCGTGTCTTCGAACTGCTGCTCGTTTTCGTACGGAGCCCCGGACGCCTGCTGACCAAAGACGAGCTGCTGGACGCGGTCTGGCCCGGCCGTTTCATGGAGGAAGGCAGTCTCAAGCAGGCCATCTTCACGCTGCGAAAGATTTTGAACGGCGACGATGACGACGCGAAGTACATCGTCACGGCGCAGGGGCGCGGTTACAGTTTTGCGACGCCGGTGGAAAGAATTCCGCTCAGCGTCGGGCCGCAGGCCAAGGGCGCGGTCCTCGAATCTCGTGCATCGGAAAACAATGCGGCGCCGAGCATCGCCTCCGCCGGGTCGCCATCGAGCTCGAGGCTCCGCAACATCGCGCTTGCCGTCGCGGCGGCGATCCTTATCGCTTGCATTGCGGCCATCGTCTGGCAGCGCATTATTCCCGCAACGCCACCAGCAAAGCCCAAGCTCCTCGTTCTCGCGGATTTTCAAAATCTGTCAAACGACCCGGCGCTGGGCGCCGTGCTGGGAAACGTGCTGGAAATCGATCTCGCGCAGTCGCCTTTTCTGACCCTGATGTCGCCGCAACGCGTGAGCGAGACCTTGCGTCTGATGGAGCGTCCGGAGGATGCAAAGCTCACCCCGGCGCTGGCGCAGGAAGTCTGCGCGCGCAACAATGGCGACGCCGTGCTCAGCGGCACGGTGGCCCGGATCGGCGCCCGATTCCTCGTGACGCTGGAAGCGAGAGACTGCACCGCCGGCGCCAACATCACCGACGCCAAGGCCGATACCGCGCGCATGGAGGACGTTCCCAACATGCTGGACGGGATGACCGTCCATTTGCGCGAAGGCCTGAACGATTCATCCGCGTCGGTCCCCAAGTTCAATGTGCCGATCGCACAGGCGACCACCTCGTCTTTCGAAGCGTTGAAAGCCTATTCGCTGGGCGAGAATTCGCGCGCGCGCGGCGACAACGCGGATGCGCTCGCTTTCTTCAAGCGCGCCGTCGAACTGGATTCCTCGTTTGCGGTCGCCTATGCGGAGCTCGGAAGCGCCTATTTCGGGTTGCGCGAAGTCGAGCTTGGAAAGCCATATTACAAGAAAGCCTTCGATCTCAGGGATCGAACCGGCGAGAACGAGAAGCTGCGGATTTCCGCCGTCTATTACGAGCGCATCGGAAATTTCACGGAAGCGGTTCGCAGTTACCAGCTTTGGACGCAAACCTATCCCCAGGATTGGCTCGCCTGGGCCCATCTGTGCAATTTGTTCGTGGGCATGGCTCGATATCCCGAGGCGATCGCCGCCGGCCGGGAGGCTTTGCGATTGAACCCGGCGCATTATGGGCCCTATTCGGTGCTGGCGCGCGCCTACAAGCGCGCGGGCCGCTTCGCCGACGCCAAAGAAATTGGGCGGCTCGCGGTCGCCAAAGGCTTCGACAGCTGGGACTTGCATGGCGTGCTGTACGAAATCGCGTTCGCCGAAGGCGACGCCGCCGCCATGGCCGCGCAAGTCGCGAAGGAAAAGGGCAAGCCCACCGAAACCTGGATGCTGGACTACGAAGCGTGGGCCGCAGCGACCGAGGGGCAGTTCAAGCGATCACGCGCGCTGTTCGAGCAGGCGATCGAGATGGCGCGTGCGCAAGGCCCGGATTCCCGTGAAGAGGTCGCAAACTTTCTCGAGGATTATATCGAGGGGTTGTCTATCGTGGGTTTTGAACATGACGCGCGCAAGCTGGCCGACGCGTCGAACCGGACTCGAAGACAGCGAGTATGCGCCGTTCGCGTTCGCGATGGCGGGCGATTTTGACCGTGCGGCGCGCCTCACAACGGCGCTCGGCGCCCGCCATCCGGACAGCACGGAAATCAATGACGCCGATATACCGGTGGCGCGGGCGGTGATCGCTCTCGGGCAGGGCAAACCGAACGATGCGATCGCGGCGCTGCAACCGGCGCTCCCCTATGAGATGCGCGACTTTTACACGCCATCCTTTCTTGGGCAGGCGTATCTGGCGACGAAGACGCCCGACAGGGCGGCCGTGGAATTCCGGAAAATCCTCGCCAATCGCGGGGTAGACGGTCTGTCGCCGCAATATCCGCTGGCCTATCTCGGATTGGCGCGCGCGCTGCGCATGGAAGGGAAGATTCAGGAAAGCAGGGCGGCGTATGAGAGCGCGTTCGCCTTCTGGAAAGACGCCGACAAGGATCTGCCGGCTCTGCTCGACGCGCGGCGGGAATATGCCGAGCTCGAATCTCCCACGCGATAAGTCCGAGCGTCTCGGGATGATCTTCGTGCGCTGGGATTCGTCTAGGCGGCCGCTTTGCGCAAGCGGCGGACGGGCGCGCGCCTGGCGCCTTCTTCCTTGTTTTCCACGAACAATGAAATGAGCTGATCCGTCATCGCGCCGCCCAGCTGCTCGGCATCGACGATCGTGACCGCGCGCCTGTAATAGCGCGTCACGTCATGGCCGATGCCGATGGCCACGAGTTCGACGGAGGATTTTTCCTCGATCTCCTCGATCACATGGCGCAGATGGCGTTCGAGATAATTGCCGGCGTTGACCGACAGGGTGGAATCGTCGACCGGCGCGCCGTCGGAGATCACCATCAGGATGCGGCGCTGCTCGGGGCGCGCTATCACGCGGTTGTGCGCCCACATCAGCGCTTCGCCGTCGATGTTCTCCTTGAGCAGGCCTTCGCGCATCATCAGGCCGAGATTGCGCCGCGCGCGCCGCCAGGGTTCGTCGGCCGCCTTGTAGATGATGTGGCGCAGATCGTTGAGGCGGCCGGGATGGGGCGGCTTGCCGTCTGCGATCCATTTCTCGCGGGACTGGCCGCCTTTCCAGGCGCGCGTGGTGAAGCCCAGGATTTCCGTCTTGACGGCGCAGCGCTCCAGCGTGCGCGCGAGGATGTCGGCGCACATGGCGGCCACCATGATGGGCCGGCCGCGCATCGAGCCCGAATTGTCGAGCAGCAGCGTCACGACGGTGTCGCGGAAGTTCATGTCCTTCTCGCGCTTGTAGGAGAGCGGGATACATCGGATCGATGATGATGCGCGGCAGGCGCGAGGTGTCGAGCATGCCTTCCTCGAGATCGAATTCCCAATTGCGGTTCTGCTGCGCCATCAGCAGGCGCTGCAGCTTGTTGGCCAGCCGCGCCACCACGCCCTGCATCGCCTGCAATTGCTGATCGAGGAAATTGCGCAGCCGCGTCAGCTCCTCCGGATCGCAGAGATCGGTGGCGGAGACCGTCTCGTCGAATTGCGGCGTGTAGATGCGATAGCCCCAATCGTCCTGATGGGCGAAGGGTTGCTCCGGCCGCCAGGGCTTCATGCCTTCGTCGGCTTCGTCGCATGTCCGACGGACTCGGCCGTCTGCTCGGCCTGCATCTCGGCGGTCGTCTCTTCGCCTTCCTCGGCATCGGATTCGCTCGAGTTCGGCGTCCGCCGATTTCGGATCGGGCCTGCGAATCCTGCGCCGTCGCTGCCTTCTTCGGATTGCGGCTCGGGTTCGCCCGACTCGTCGGAGCCGTCGCTTTCGGAATCCTCGGCGAGATCGTCGCCCATTTCGAGATCCTTGAGGATCGTGCGCGTGACGTTTCGCGAACGCCTTCTGGTCGCGCAGCGCGCCTTCGAGGCGGGCGAGGTCCTTGCCGGCGCGTTCCTCGATCCAGGGTCGCCACAGATCGACGGCGTGTCGCGCGCATTCCGGCGGCGTTTCGCCCGTCAGCTGTTCGCGGACCATCAGGCCGAGCGACATCGGCCAGCGGCGCTTCGGAACGGTCGCGCGCCTTGGCGAGTCCGCGCGCATTGCAGCGCGCTTCGAGCCGCGCCGCGAGATTGGCGGCGACGCCTTTCATGCGCAAGCGAACCGATCGCTTCGACGCGCGCCTGTTCCGCCGCTTCGAAGATGGCGGCGGCGTCGGCCGATTGCGGACGTAGCTGTTCGTGAAGCGCGTCTTCGTGATAGGCGCGGCGCAGCGCATAGGCGTCGCCCGCGCCGCGCACGATGGCAACTTCCGACGGCGGCAGATTGCGCGAGGGCAAGGGCAGGCGCGCCTTCAGGCCCTTGAGCGCAGGCGGCTCGGCGCTGAAATTGACTTCGAGTTCCGGTTCGCCCGCAAGCGAACGCACCGCGATGGCGACGGCGCGCTTGAAAGGCTCGGCGGGATTTTCGGGTTTCATCGGCGCAGATGGCGAGTAGCGAATAGCGAATAGCGAATAGGGAAGGTCGGTCCGAGATCCCTACTCGCTACTCGCCATTCGCTATTCGCTTCTCTCCTCACGCCACCAGCACCTTCGCCGCACTCTCCGGCAATTCGTCGCCGAAGCAGCGCTGATAGAATTCCGCCACGCTGGCGCGTTCGAGCTCGTCGCATTTGTTGAGGAAGGTGAGGCGGAAGGCGAAGCCGATGTCGCCGAAGATTTCGGCATTCTCCGCCCAGGTGATCACCGTGCGCGGGCTCATCACGGTCGACAGGTCGCCATTGATGAAGGCGTTGCGCGTCATGTCGGCCACGCGCACCATCGCGGAGATCTGCTTCTTGCCGTTCCGGCGTGGCATAGGACGGCACTTTCGCGAGCACGATCTCGACTTCGGCGTCGTGCGGCAGATAGTTGAGCGTGGTGACGATGTTCCAGCGGTCCATCTGGCCCTGATTGATCTGCTGCGTGCCGTGATAGAGGCCGGTGGTGTCGCCGAGGCCGATCGTGTTCGTGGTCGAGAACAGGCGGAACGCGGGATGCGGGCTGGATCACCTGTTCTGGTCGAGCAAGCGTCAGCTTGCCCTGCACTTCGAGCACGCGCTGGATCACGAACATCACGTCGGGACGGCCGGCGTCATATTCGTCGAACACAAGCGCCACGGGATGCTGCAGCGCCCAGGGCAGCAGGCCTTCGCGGAATTCCGTCACCTGCTGGCCGTCCCGCAGCACGATCGCGTCCTTGCCGATCAGATCGATGCGGCTGATATGGCTGTCGAGATTGATGCGGATGCAGGGCCAGTTGAGACGCGAAGCGACCTGTTCGATATGGGTCGATTTGCCGGTGCCGTGATAGCCCTGGATCATCACGCGGCGGTTGAAGGCGAAGCCCGCGAGAATGGCCAGCGTCGTTTCGCGGTCGAAGCGATAGGCCGGATCGCGATCCGGCACATATTCGTTGCCGCTTCGAGAAGGCCGGCACCTTCATCTTGGCGTCGATGCCGAAGAGCGGCTCGCACGTCGACCGTGGTGTCGGGCACGGCCGCGGCATCGAGGCCCTGAGGCTCTGGTGTCATGGGGAACAATGTCCGGTTCAATTGCGAGGGCGGGAGCGTCCGTAGCCGCTGGAGGAAAAGGGCGTGGCGGAGTCGCCCTAGGTAAGTCCGGACGCGCGCAACACGCCATAGGCCTTGATAACCTGTTTCAGACGCTCTTCGGCGCCCCGATCGCCGCCATTCGCGTCGGGATGAAACCGCTTCACAAGTTCCTTATACCGCGCCTTTATCTCGTGCAAGGTGGCCGTCGGCTTCGAGATTGAGCATGTCGAACGCCTGCAATTGCAGCACGCGTGAGTTGGCGAACCGGGCGGCGCAGCCTCTTCTTCGACTTCGCCGAAAACGGCGAACTTGTCCTCGAAAGTGCTGGCCGTCGCGCGCCCGCGCCGAACGCTTGCCCAGCGGCCAGGTGGGGCGGTGGCCGGTCATGGCGTCGACGCGGAAGGCCGCGATCTGGTCCTCGTTCATGCCGTTGAAATAATCCCACGATTCATTGTGGGCGCGGGCATGTTCCAGGCAGAACCACAAATGCTCGTTCAGGGCTTCGCGGCTTTTCGGCACGCGATGGCTGCCTTCCAGCGCGCATTCCGGCCGCGCGCAGCGCCGCATCTGGACAGGCGCCGCCTTCTCCGGCGGCTTGATCCGGATGTCGACGCCGAGGCGCGGTTTGTATCCCGATTTTGCCATCGGGGAATTATGGGTGCGAACTGTGAAAAAACAAGAAAACGATGTGCTTGACACGCGGTGTTCGCAACGTGGAGGGAAATGGATATGCCGGTTGCGCAAACCATTCGCGAGAAATTGATCGCCGCCTTCGCCCCTGAGGCGCTTGTCATAGAGGATGAAAGCGCGCGCCATGCGGGCCATTCGGGCGCGCGTCCCGGCGGCGAAACGCATTTCCATGTCCGGATCGTTTCGGCCGCATTCGAGGGGCTGAGCCGTGTCGAACGGCAGCGGCGCGTTTACGCCGCGCTCGCAGATGAAATGCGCGGACCCGTGCATGCGCTGGCGCTGACGACGCTGACGCCCGCCGAAGCCAAGAATTCTTAACCTCGTTTTTCTTCGAGGGGATTTCGCGGACGATCGTGGCATTTTTAACGCGGAGTACGCAGGGGTTGCGCAGAGGACGCAGGGGAAGAAGGCCGCGCGCGGAGCGCGCAAGAAACTCTTCCGCGTCCACCGCGAATCCTCCGCGACCACTGCGTTAAAAGAGCCACCATCGCCCGGTCTCATGAACTAACTCGCCGGTTGAACGAGTTCCTTTGCCGCGTTCGGCGGAATGACGCGCAGGGCGGTGATCTGATTGCGCTGGCGGCGCAGCACTTCGAATTCGTAGCCGTAAAACGCGAAACGCTGGCCCGGTTCGGGGATCGTGCGCGCTTCGTGGATCACAAGGCCCGCGATGGTGGTCGCTTCCTCATCCGGCAGATTCCAGTCGAGCGCACGGTTGAGTTCGCGCACCGGCATCGTGCCGTCGATCAGGTAGGAGCCGTCGGGCTGGCGGCGGAAGCCTTCGGGCTCCGGCGCTTCGTGCTCGTCCGGGATGTCGCCGAAGATCTCATCGAGAATGTCGGCCAGCGTGATCAGCCCCTGCAACGCGCCATATTCGTCCACCACCAGCGCGAAATGCGAGCGCCGGTCACGGAACGCGCGCAGCTGCTCTTCCAGCGTGGTCGTGTCGGGCACGAACCAGGGCGGCGTCATCAGCGAAAGCAGGTCGAACTCTTCCGTGACGCCCCGGTGACGCACGAACTGGCGCACGACGTCCTTGGTGTGCAGCACGCCGATGATGTTGTCCGGACGTGTCGCGCCAGACGGGTACGCGGGTGTGGTTGGCGGCTATCAGGGCGTCGAACAGTTCCGTGGGCTTCTGATCGGCTTCGATCGCCACCATGTTCTTGCGGTGGATCATCACGTCGCCGATGGTGAGTTCGCGCAAGTCGAGAATGCCGCCGATCATGTCGCGATGCTCGCGCTCGACGCCGCCTTCCATGTGGTGGAGCTCGACGGTGCCGCGGATCTCTTCATGCGGCGGCAGCACGGCGTCGGATTCGCCTTCTTCCTGCACGCCGAACCAGCGCCAGCACCCTCCACACGATGAACTGCACCGCAACGCACGACGGGCGCGAGCACGAACACGATCGGTCGCAGGAAATAGGCGACGGCCAGCGCGAAACGGTCCGTGCGGGCGATGGCGAGGGTCTTGGGCAGCACTTCGGCGAACACGAGGATGACGAATGTCATCAGCAACGTCGTGACCGCAACGGTGCGGGGCCCGAAGGTCGCGGCCAGCATCAATGTGGCGAGCGAGGAGACGAGAATGTTGACGAAGGTGTTGCCCAGCAGCAGCGCGCCGATCATCCCTTCGCGGTCGGCGAGGAGCCGGTTGACGTCATGGGCGGCGCGCGAACCGTCTTTTTCCATCTGGTGCATGCGGCCGCGCGAGACGGCCGTCAGCGCCGTCTCCGAGCCCGAGAAGAAGGCCGAGATGAAAAGCAGAAGCACGATCGCTGCAATGGCGAGCGGAAAGGTCATGGCGATATCCTTGGTCGCAGACGAATGACTATAACGGAATCGGGGGAATTCTACGCCGCCAAACATCTCGCGGACGGCGTCGATGGGCACATCGTTCGTAACGAAGGCGTGGCCGATGCCGTGCACCAGCACGAAGGTGAGCTTGCCGTCGCGCGCTTTCTTGTCATGCGCCATGTGGGCGAGCAGCGCGTCGACGCTGGGGCGCGGGCCTGCGATGTCGGAAATGGCGGCCGGCAGGCCGGCAGCGCGGAGATGGCGTTCGATGCGGTCCGCATCTGCGGCCGGCGACAATCCGAGCTTCGCCGAAAGCCGGAACGCCAGCGCCATGCCGATGGCGACGCCTTCGCCGTGCAGCAGCCGGTCCGAATAGCCGGTCGCCGCTTCGAGTGCGTGGCCGAAAGTGTGGCCGAGATTGAGCAGCGCGCGGTCGCCCGTTTCGCGTTCGTCGCGCGCGACGATGTCGGCCTTCATGCGGCAGGAATGCGCGACAATGCGGGTGAGCATGCCGCGATGTCGCCTGCGAGAGCTTTGGCGCCGTTGCGCTTCGAGCCACGCGAAGAAGTCCGCATCGCCCAGCGCGCCATATTTCACCACTTCGGCGTAACCGGCGCGCAATTCGCGCGGCGGCAAGGTCGCGAGCAATCCGACATCGGCGATGACAATGCGCGGCTGGTGAAACAGGCCGACGAGGTTCTTGCCCTCGCTTGTGTTGATCGCGGTTTTGCCGCCGACGGAGGAATCGACCTGCGCCAGAAGCGTGGTGGGAATCTGCGCGAAATCGACGCCGCGCTTGAGCACTCCCGCGGCGAAGCCGGTGAGATCGCCGATCACGCCGCCGCCCAGCGCCACGATCAATCCGCCACGCTCGACTCCGGACTTCAGAAGCGCGGTACAGAGGCTTTCAAGCCCCGCAAAACTCTTGGTCGCTTCGCCCGGTTTGACGACGATCGGCTGCGCGGCAATGCCGGCGCTCTTCATTGACGCAATCAACGCATCGAGATGCAGCTTCGCGACACTCGCATCCGTAACAACGGGCACGGCCCTTCCGACATGCGACGCAAGCAGCGCGCCCGCATTGGAAAGCAATCCCGCGCCGACATGAATGTCGTAGCTGCGCGCCCCCAGGCCGACGGAGATCTTCTCGCTCATGCCGGCTCCAGAAGTCCGCGATCGTCGAGCGCCGCGATGATGCGTTCCACCGCTGCGTTGTGCGGGCCGTCTTCACTGTCGACGGACAAATCCGCTTCGGCGTAAATGGGTTCGCGTTCGGCGAGCAGCTTCTCCAGAATCTCGCGCGGGTTACCGTTGCGCAGCAGCGGGCGCGTATCGCGTCGGCCCACGCGCGCCAGCAAAAGCTCGACTGGCGCGCGCAGCCACACCGAAACCGCATCTTCCTTGATGCGCGCGCGCGTCGTGTCGTTGATGAACGCGCCGCCGCCCGTGGCCAGCACATGCGGCGCTTCGCTCAGCAGCCGGCCGATGACTTTGCGCTCGCCATCGCGAAAGGCGTCTTCGCCGAAGCGCTCGAAAATGTCGGATATGGTGCAACCCGCCGCCGCCTCGATCTCGGCGTCGGCGTCGCGGAACTCGCAGCCGAGCTTCGCCGCCAGCCTGCGGCCGACCGAGCTTTTGCCCGCGCCCATCATCCCCACAAGCGCAACCGTGCGTTTCAAGCGGCTCATCTTGTCCCTCGCTTACACGGCCTTTACCGCGGCTGCCAAGCGGGACTTGCGCTGCTGCCTCCAATTCCGCCACAAAGGCGCGGCAAATTCTTCGAACGGGGGCAATGGAGACGGTGAACGAGATGGGTTGGACGGCGCGTATCGTTTTGGTTTTCCTCGTGCTCCTGATCGTGGGCGCCGGCGCTCTCGCAATTTATGCCTCCTCGCTCAAGCCGCCTCACCGAACCTATGAGCAGGTCATTCCCAATGACCGTTTCCAGGGCTGACGCCAAAGGGCTCGCGCTTGCCGCAGTCCTGATTGCGTGGCCGTGGGCCGCGTGGGCGCAGGATGAACCGCCCATCGATGACTCCGCGCCGCCCGTTGCAACCGAAGCGCCGCGGCAATTGCCGGGGGCGCCGGTCGAGCGGACTGAGCTTCCGGCGCCGTCGACCGATTCGGGTTCCGGTCCGCCGTCAAGCGCGTCCGGAATCGTGGTGGCTCCGTTGGGCGCCCCCGAAGGCGCGCCGGCCGGACTGCTCAATTCGAGCAATGGCGGGCTGGGCTCCGATATCTGGACCGGCTCGTCGCGCGAAGAGATCGACGCGCTGCTGGCGAAACTGCCGGTGGCGTCGCCGGTCTATTCCGAGCGCGAACTGGCGCGCCGGTTGCTCCTGACGGTCGCCGATGCGCCCGTGGGCGCCGCGCCGCACGCCTTTCTCACCGTCCGGCTGCAGGCGCTGCTGAAGGCGGGATTTGTGCTGGAGGCATCGATCCTCGCGGCGAATGCGACCGTCGCCGACGATCCGGAATTCGCCCGCGCGGCGGCGGATGCGATCATGTATTCCGGCCACGCCAAGGATGTGTGCGGCAACGCGACGGCCATGCGGCTGCAGGACAGCGACCGCTTCTGGATGGAATTGCGGGCCTATTGCTACGCCGTCGCCGGCGACAATGCGGCGCTCGATCTCACCCGCAGCGTGATGGCGGCGCAGAACGCCGACGACAAGGCGTTCGACATTCTTCTCGCCGATGTCATGACGCACAAGGCGATCGATCCCGGACCTATTCCCAATCCCACATCGCTGCATTTCTTTCTGGGGCGGCAGGCCGGATTTCCCGTGACTGTCGGTTTCGCAAAGCAGCTCGGCATGCCCGCGCTGGTCGTCGCGATGGACGAGCCGAAAAATTCGCCGGAGGATCGCGCCTCCGCCGCCGAACTCGTATTGCGCGCGGGCGCCATGCCGATGGCGCATCTGATCGCCGTCGCCAATGCGCAGGTTTTCACGCCGGCGCAACTCGCGGCGCCCAAACCGACTGCCGCAGAACTGCCGTTCTTCATGGGGCAGGCTCTCCTTCGCAAATCGGCGGCGCAAGCGGACGCAAACAACGCGAAGGCGTCTCTTGTCACGGCTGCGCTCGCGCATGGGATGAAAGCCGATCTGTTCGAAGTCGCCGCCGGACTGCAGGCCGATATCGTGGTCGCCGTCGAGCCCCAGGCGTCGATGGCGACGGAAGCGGATCTGATGTCGCGGGCCCTGCTGCTCGACGGACGGCCCGACGGCGCGGCGCGGTGGTCGGCCGGCTTCGACATGCGTTCGGACGCCGACAAAGCGCGCGCGGCCGCGCTGCAGATCGAACTCAACCTCGCAGCGCCCGGCGCCGGGCGCGCGGCGGAGGCGCAAGCGGCGCTGACATGGTTTGCGCAGCAGGGCGTCGCCAAAGCGCCGCAGGAACAGGCTTTCGCGGCCCTGGCGTTCGGCCTTTACGACGCACTGGGCGAACCTCTGCCGCCTGACGCCAAAGCCGCGGCGACGACGCTGGCCGCCACAAACTGGCCCGGGCGCAGGCCGTCCGGCGAGACGATGGCGCAGCTTGCGGCCGCGGTCGAGCAGGCAAATCGCAAGGGCGAAGCGCTGTCGCTCATTTTGGCCGCAATCGGCGCCGATGGTCCCGGCGATCTGGCGCCCGACGTGACGATCGGTTTCGTGCGCAGGCTCGCGCAGGAGGGCGTGCCGGATGCGGCGCGACTGCTCGCGATCGATGCGCTGCTGCTCTACAAGCCTGCGCCGCCGCCCGTCGCACCGGCGCCTGCACCGGCGGCTGCTTCAGCCACACCATGACAAAGAAATCTTCGGCGGCGTCCGCGAGCGCCGGACTTGTCGAAGCGTTTTTCGACATGATGAGCGCGGAGCGGGGCGCCAGCCGCAACACACTGGAAGCCTATCGCCGCGATCTACTGGCATTCGAAGAGTCTTTGAAGGGCCGCAATTTGCGCAACGCTGCGCGCGACGACATCAAGCACTATCTGGCGCAACTCACGGCGTCCGGTGCGGCAGGCTCCTCGCAGGCGCGCAGGCTCTCATCGCTCCGGCAATTCTACGCGTTTCTCTATCTCGAAGGTCATCGCAAGGATGATCCCACCACCGCCGTCGATGCGCCGCGCCGCGGGCGGACCTTGCCCAAGGTTTTGTCCGAAGACGATGTCAATCGCCTGATCCGCGAAGTGAGCGCACCACCGAAGAAAGCCGCAAAGGGAAAAGGCGAAGAAGAAGCGCCCGAGAAAATCCGGCTGCGCTGCATCCTCGAAATTCTCTATGCTTCGGGCCTGCGCGTTTCGGAGCTGGTGACATTGCCGCTGGCGGCTGTGCGTCGTCGCGACTCCTTCCTGCTGGTGCGCGGCAAAGGCGGCAAGGAACGTCTGGCGCCGCTCAACCCGTCGGCAACCAAAGCGATTGCGGATTATCTGACTGTACGCGACGTTTTTCTGCCGAAGGGGGACCGCCGCAAAGCCGAGCGCTTTCTGTTTTGCTCGCGCGGCGCCGAAGGCCATCTCACGCGCCGCCGCTGCCATCAATTGCTGAAGGAACTGGCCGTCAACGCCGGCATCGACCCCGACAAACTCTCGCCGCACGTCCTGCGCCACGCCTTCGCCACCCACCTCGTCGAAGGCGGCGCCGATCTGCGCAGCGTCCAGTCGATGCTCGGTCACGCGGATATTTCCACGACGCAGATCTATACCCATGTGGCGAATGAGAGGCTGAAGGCGGTTGTCGAATCCGCGCATCCCCTGTCGCGGAAACGGAGCAACAAGCGGTCAGGTTGACGGATGGCTGTCTACTTCCGTCATGCATCATAGTCACGTGCATTTTCACGCGGCGCTGAAAGTTACGCCCGCCATGGTCGCAAACGTGACTCCCATGCTCATGGAAATGTCTGATATGGTCAAAGTGGTCAATGACTGGGAAGAGAAGAATGCATGCATTTCCTCCCGCCGATGAGTTGCAATTTCTGGTCGGCGAGGAGATCGGTCAGATTTGCTTGGACCCGTGGTCGCTCCAATTCAGGTTTGTTAGCGGCGGCCAAATTACCGTAGAAGGACGGATCGAACATGTTGATGAGAGTGGCCTAACTCATTCGCATAATTGCCAGACTCGCACTGGTGAAGCCCTCTACCTTCACCAGCTCCTGCAGCATCCGATCTCTGCGATTAATGTGCAGCCGCTTTGTCTATCGCTGGTCTTCGCGAGCGGTGCCGCTCTTCGTATTTACAGCGAGCTTGGTAGATACGAATGCGGAACAATTTCCGTCGCCGGAGCTGGAATCATCGTTTTCTGACTTGGTCGTCCGTGATGGAATGCCTTTTTGACTGTACCACGACCGGCTATTGCTTTCGGTTGACGGTGACAAGCCGTTCAGCCAACTTCCGCTTTCCCCAATCGAGGACATTCCCTTGAGCTTCACCAGCATCGAACGCCGCGCGCCGGTCCGGCTTTATCGGTCCAAATTGTTCGTGCCGGGGTCGCGGCCGGCGCTGTTTGAAAAAGCGGCGGCGGGGCCGGCCGATGTCGTGTGCATGGATCTCGAAGATGCCGTCGCACCGGCCGACAAGGAACAGGCGCGCGAGAATATTGTGAAGGCTCTCAACGAAGTCGACTGGAAGAACAAGACCGTCACCGTGCGCATCAACGGGCTCGACGCGCATTATTGCTATCGCGACGTGCTGGCGCTGGTGGAGAAAGGCGGGGAGCGGCTCGACTCGATCATGATCCCGAAAGTCGGCAATGCGTCCGACGTCTATGCGATCGATATGCTAATCACGCAGGCCTCAGCCACCGTCGGCCGCAAGAAGCAGATCGGCCTCGAAGTGATCATCGAGACGGTGCAGGGCCTCAAAAACATCGACGAGATCGCGGGCTCGTCGCGCCGCATGGAAAGTCTGCATTTCGGTTCGGCCGATTACGCGGCGTCGCAGGGCATGCGCACCACCAATATCGGCGGCGGCAATGCGGATTATGTGATGTTGACCGACGCGGACGGCGCGAACGCGCGCGAGCGGCACTGGAACGATCTCTGGCATTATCCGCTGTTCCGCATGGTGCAGGCCGCGCGGGCGCATGGGCTGGTCGCCATCGACGGACCATTCGGCGATTATTCCGATGCGGACGGCTTCCGTGTGCAGGCGATGCGCACGGCCGTGCTGGGCTGCGAAGGCAAATGGGCGATCCATCCGAACCAGGTCGCGCTCGCCAACGAGATCTACACGCCACCCGCAAAAGAGTTCGAGCGCGCCGAAGCGATCCTCGCGGCCATGAAGGAAGCGCAGGAGGCGGGCATGGGCGCCGTCGCGCTTAAGGGCGTGTTGATCGACGCGGCCTCGATCCGCCAGGCCGACGGCATCGTCAAGCAGATGCGGCTGATCCGGGAGCGGACGGCTGGCTGAACGTTTTCGGATTGCACTCAGTCATCCCCTCCCCCGAGCGCAGCGAGTGGGGAGGGTGAGGGTGGGGGCAATTTAAAAAGTCTTCCGCGCGCGGACGCGCGCGCCCCACCCTAACCCTCCCCACGCTCCGCTGTCGCTTCGCGGGGGAGGGGGATTGCTTGCGTAAACTCAACCCGAAATCGTCCTGAGCGCGCGTTCGATGCGCGTGAGCTTGTCGGGATTGCGCATCAGATAGATCGCCGTGATGAGGTCGCCATCGGTCTCGATGCCCAAGGTCGAATAAATGCCGCCATCGACCGTGAGGACAAGGCCCGGGCGGCCATTGATCTCCAGCGCCTGCATGCCGGGGATCGCAGCCGGATCGAACTTTGCCATGAGCCCGATAATCAAACGCATCACCTTGTCCGGGCCGTAAATCGGATTGAGCGCCGCGGGCGCGCGGCCGCCGCCGTCGGAATAGAACACCACCTCGGGCGAGAAGAGTGCGATCAGCGCATTCGCATCCTGCGCCATCGTGGCCTGCGCAAAATGGCCGATCAGATCGCGATGGGCGTCCTGCGACACGGAATAACGCGGCCGGTCCGCTTTCACGCGTTCGCGGGCGCGCGAGACCAGTTTGCGGCAGGCCGGCTCGGATTTTCCCAGGGTCGCGGCGATCTCCGGATAATCGCAATCGAACGCGTCATGCAGGATGAACGCGGCGCGCTCTTCCGGCGAAAGCCTTTCCAGCACATGCAGCAGCGCCAGCGACAGATCGGAAGCCAGTTCGGCATGCGCGGCGTGAGCATCGGCCGCAAAGGCGCGCATGTCGTCGGGCAGGATGGGTTCCGGTAGCCACGGCCCGACGTAGCTTTCGCGCCGCGCCTGAACTTTGCGCAACGCGTCGAGCGCAAGACGCACCGTCACCGCCGACAGCCACGCGCGCGCATCGCGAATCTCGCTCGTGTCCGTGCGGCTCCAGCGCAGCCACGCCTCCTGCACCACATCTTCGGCGGCGGACATCTCGCCCAGCATGCGATAGGCGATGCTGGTCAGATGCGTGCGCTGCGCTTCGAAAGCGTCGGTATCGTTCATGCGGCTTTCCGCGTTTCTTCCCGGATTATCACTGTCTCATCCGATACGACAATCTTCGAGCATGCCACACCGTGGCCCAACCCGCGCTTGAGCGCAGGATAGACGCGACTGCACGCGACCGCGAAAGCGAGCGAGACGAGCCCGCGCTTGCCATAGCGCGCTTCCGCCTGTTCGCAGAGCCGCAAGGAATCGTCCGTTCCGTTCGCCACCGCGATGCCATAGCGGAAACCAAACTCGGCGTCCGAACCGGCCTGTTCCAGATCGCCGCGCAGCAGAGATGCGATGGCGCGAGAATTCATGCCGTCGCGCAGCGCCATGTTGACGACAAGCTGCGTGCAAGGCCCGCAATCCTCGCTCAACGCCGCGGCGATGCGCGCAGCGAACCAGGCGTCGCGCGGGATACGATCGCGATGCGACGACATCCACTGGAACGCTGTGAACTTCGCGAAGGCGGGCGTGGAAGCATCGACCACTTCGTGGATATAGGTCGCGTCGTAACCGAAGGCGCGCTCCAGCGCCGCGATGCGGCGGTGAAGAAATTGTTTGAACATCACAAATCTCCTCGTTGCTGTTCGGTGAACCGCACCCATGCGAGCGCCACGCCGAGCGCGCCGATCAGCACCACGCCGACGCTCTCCGAAACGGCGACGGCGCCGGTTGTGGGCAGGCCCATATGTATCCAGCCCCACAGATGCAGCAGCGCATGCAGGACAGGCCATGCAGCGCCGGCGATCGCGAAGGCGCCTGCAGAGCGCATGTTGCGCGCGCCCAACAACAGCCCTGCACCGCTGGCGACGAAGGCGAGCCCGATATCGGCGATGAAGTGATGGTTGATCGGCCCGGTGGCGCTCACGCCCGGAATCGCCGCATACCAGCTGTCGGGATCGGCCAGCATCCACAAGCCGTTACCCAGATGGAACAGCCCCAGAAGGACCAGGCCGGCGCGCACAAACATGGTTCACCTTCACCCTTTTACCCTCTAAAGACGGCCGAGCCGGCCGGTTTGTGACAGGGTGGTGTCGATTTCGTTGACACTGGGACCCTCCGTCGCCACTTTCCGGACGTGTTTGAGGCCGATCCTATCTGCCGATAAAGAGAGACGATGCACGCTTATCTCGAATTCGAACGCCCCATCGCAGACCTCGAAGGCAAGATCGTGGAACTCCGCAAGCTGGCGGAGAACGACCCCACGATGGACATCGAGGACGATGTCGCGCGCCTGCAGGGCAAGGCGCAGCAGCTCATCAACGACACCTATGCGAAGCTGACGCCCTGGCAGAAGGCGCTGGTGGCGCGCCATCCCGCCCGGCCGCATTTTTCCGACTACGTCTCCGGCCTGATCGACGAGTTCACGCCGCTGGCCGGCGACCGGCTGTTCGGCGAGGACCGCGCTGTGGTGGCGGGGCTCGGGCGTTTCCGCGGGCAGGCGGTCGCGGTCGTGGGCCATGAGAAGGGCAACGACACCAAGAGCCGCATCAAGCACAATTTCGGCATGGCGATGCCCGAGGGCTATCGCAAGGCGGTGCGCCTGTTCGAGCTCGCCGATCGTTTCCAGTTGCCGGTGATCTCCTTCGCCGACACGCAAGGCGCCTATCCGGGCGTCGGCGCGGAAGAGCGCGGGCAGGCGGAAGCGATTGCGCGCTCGACGCAGGCGAGTCTTGCGCTGGGTGTGCCGTTCGTGGCCGTCGTCATCGGCGAAGGCATGTCGGGCGGCGCGCTCGGCATCGCGGTCGCCAATCGCGTCTATATGCTCGAGCATTCGATCTATGCGGTGATCTCGCCGGAAGGTTGCGCGTCGATCCTGTGGCGCAGTTCCGAGAAAGCGCAGGACGCGGCCGCCGCCATGCGCATCACGGCAGCCGATCTGCTCGATCTCAAGATCATCGACGGCATCGTGCCCGAGCCGCCGGGCGGCGCGCATCGCGCTCCCGAAGAAACCATTCAGGCCGTCGGCGACACCATCAACCGTGCGCTGGGCGACATGGCGGGATTGTCGCCGCAAGAGTTGCGCCGCCAACGCCGCGAAAAATATCTCGCGATGGGACGAAATTTGGTGGCGTAGAATTTTCCGCTTGCATTGGTGTGGCCCCCCTTCCGCCTCGCTGCGCTCGGCACCTTCCCCCACGAGGGGGGAAGGCTAAGAAAAAGACTTAGATCAGCTTATTCATTTAACCTTCCCCCCTCGCGGGGGAAGGTGTCGCGCGGCGTGAGCCGCGTGACGGAAGGGGGGGCCGCGCCGACCTTCGATCATGTCGATCGGATTTCAAATTTGCGCAGCTAGTTGCAACGCCAGCACGCCCGTCATCGCGGCGAGACAGTACATGTGATCGCGATAAATCGTCCGCGCGAGGCGCGACTGCGCGTCAAGCGGCTCGCCCGCCTGACCTAGACGCACCGCATTTCGAACCGTGCGCGCCATTGCCAAGCCGACAGCGCTCACCGTGAGCGCGAGTGAAAGCCATGCGATCCAATTTGGATGCCTACCGCGAACGATCTCGGTGACGATCGCGGCCAATGTCACCAGCATCATCGCGGCCACAAGCTGATTCATCGGCCGTGCTTCAGTCGTGACGCGGCGATAGTAAGCCGAGATCGATGCGAGCACTTCGGCGGGAAGCAATTCTCCCTTATGCCGGCGCACCTGCACATCGAACATCAAGTCGAACCACAACACGGCCATCAGAAACCCTGCGCCGGCCGCCGCAATCGCATTCACGCCGGAAGCCCGCGCGCAAAAGCGCGGATGTCTTCGACCAGATCGTTCGGCCGTTCCAGCGCCGCAAAATGGCCGCCTTCCTTGAAATCGGTCCAGCGTACGACATTGAGGCTTTTCTCAACCTGGCTGCGGGGCGGAAAGGGAATGAGATCGACGGGGAATTTCGCCACCGCCACCGGCTTCTCCACGCGCGATTTGGGCGACACGGGCGCGCCGCTGAAATCTTCGAACAGGCCGCGATAGAGCCATGTCGCCGTGTTGAAGCTGCGCGTCACCAGATAGATCATGACATTGGTGAGCAATTGGTCGCGCGTATAGATGTTTTCGAAGCCGCGGCGCATATCCGACCAGCCGTGGAATTTCTCCACGATCCAGGCGCAGGCGCCCACGGGCGAATCCATCATCGCGTAGGAGAGCGTCTGCGGCTTGGTCGACTGCTCGCGGAAATAGGCGCCTTCGGCGTCGAACAAGAGGCGCGCGCTTTCGGCGAAGCGGCGCTCTTCGTCCGTCTCCGGCGCCACGCCCGGCGACAACCAGCCCATCATGTTCAGATGCACGGCGCGGCAGCCTTTGCCGTCATAGCCCAGCCAGCCGGAGATCGAGGAACCCCAGTCGCCGCCCTGCGCGATGTAGTTCGGCAGCTTCAGCTCATCGACCATCAATCGATCGAACAGCCGTGCGATGGTGCGGGGTGATATCGGGCGATGCGGCTTGCCGGAGAATCCGTAACCGGGCAGCGACGGCACGACCACGGTGAAGCCGTCTTTCGCGTCGCCGCCGAAGCGCTCGGGATGCGCCAGCGGCTCGATGATGTGCGAGGAATTCGAGCACCGAGCCCGGCCAGCCATGGCTGAGGATCAAAGGCCGTGGGCTCGAACCTTCGACGCGATAGAAATGAATGTCGATGTCTTCGACCTTGGCGGTGAATTGCGGAAAGCGGTTCAGCTCGGCTTCCCATTTGCGCCAGTCATAGCGCTCGACCCAATAGGCGCAGAGCTCGCGCATGAAATCGAGATTGGCGCCGTAAGCCCAGCTGCCTTCAAGCCCCGGCCCGCGCGGCATCTCGTGCCACTCATAGGCGCGCACCTTTTCCTTGATCGCATCGAGAGTCGATTGCGGGATTTCGATCTTGAAAGGCTTCGGTGTCATCAGCTTCACCCTATGGATTTACCGGCCTGCAGCGGTGGCACTTTTAACGCAGAGGACGCGGAGGATGCGCGGAGGACGCAAAGGATTTCTTTGCGCGCTTCGCGCGCTTTGTTTCCTCTGCGTCCTCCGCGCATCCTTTGCGTACTCAGCGTTAAATCTTTTTTTTGCCATTTGCTCGTCGGGCGCTATTATTGTTCACAGGCAGTGAAGACTGCAATGGACAAGCTGATGCCCCTTCGCATCTTGCTCGGCATCGAGAGATAGCTGTCAATGAACGATAAAGCCGCCCTACAGGACTGGGAAGCGAAGGCGGAGGCCGCTTACACGCGCATGTATGATGCGCAGCCGCGTGCAGCCAAGAGCGAATATGAAGACGCGCGCCTCTTCTTCCTGCATGCCATCGACGAGGCGACGCGCCTGGGACTCGCAGATGAAGTCGCGCGCCTGACACAGCGCAGCGATCACATCGCGGCCGTCTACAACAGTCAGTATCGCGGCTTGTGAACTCGCGCTTAGACCAGCGCCCCGTGGCAGTGCTTGAACTTGCGGCCCGAGCCGCAGGGGCAGGGCGCGTTGCGCTGGACCTTGCCCCAGGTGTCGGGATTGTTGGGATCGACGGGCACATCGCGCAGCCGCGAGAGCCGCTGGGCCTGTTCGGACAGCGGCATGCCTTCGTCTTCGCCGGTCAGCGGATCGATGTGATGCTCCTGCATCTGGATGGGCTTCGGCTGCTCGATGGGCGGCGGCTGCTCCGATCGTTGATCTGCAGATGCATCAGCTGGCGCACCACGTCGGTGCGCAGCTTGGCGAGCAGGGCTTCGAACAGCGTCGAACGCTTCGCTCTTGTATTCGTTCAGCGGATCGCGCTGGCCGTAGCCGCGCAGGCCCACATATTGGCGCAGATGATCGAGATTGACGATGTGCTCGCGCCAGTCGTGATCGAGCGTCTGCAGCAGGATCGACTTTCTCGACATAGCGCATGACGTCGGGGCCGGCATTCGCGGCGCGTTCCGCCGCGCGCGTTTCGACGGCCTTCAGGATGCGCTCGCGCACTTCCTCGTCGGCGATGCCTTCTTCCTTGGTCCAGTCCACGATCGGCAGCTCGACGCCGAAGATGTTCTCGACCTCGGCTTGCAGGCCGACGGCGTCCCACTGTTCGGCATAGGCCTTTTCGGGGATGTGGCGGGCGACCAGCTCGTCGACCACCTCGCTCGCGCATGTCGGCGATCTGGTCGCTCACGTCGTCCGCCGACATGATTTCCTTGCGCTGCTCGAAGATCACCTTGCGCTGGTCGTTGAGCACGTTGTCGTATTTCAGGATGTTCTTGCGCATTTCGAAGTTGCGCGCTTCGACCTTCTGCTGCGCCTTTTCCAGCGCCTTGTTGACCCAGGGATGGGCGATCGCTTCGCCTTTTTCGAGGCCCAGCCGCTGCAGGATCGCGTCCATGCGCTCGGAGCCGAAGATGCGCATCAGATCGTCCTGCAGGCTCAGGAAGAATTTCGAGGCGCCCGGATCGCCCTGGCGGCCGGAACGGCCGCGCAGCTGATTGTCGATGCGCCGGCTTTCATGCCGCTCGGTGCCGATGACGTAGAGACCGCCCGCGGCCAGCGCGCGTTCCTTGTCGGCGGCGACTTCGGCGCGGATCTGCGCGATGCGGCTGGCGCGCTCCGCCTCGTCGACGACGCCGCCGAGCTCGTTGCGGATGCGCATGTCGGCATTGCCGCCCAGCTGGATGTCGGTGCCGCGGCCGGCCATGTTGGTGGCGATGGTGACGGTGCCGGACACGCCGGCCTGCGCCACGATGACGGCTTCCTGTTCGTGATAGCGCGCGTTCAGCACATTGTGCTTGATCTTGCGCTTCTTGAGCAGATCCGGAGAGCTGCTCCGATTTCTCGATCGAGGTCGTGCCGACCAGCACGGGCTGGCCGCGCTCGTGGCAGTCCTTGATGAGCGTGATGATGGCCTCGTTCTTCTCGTCGATCGGTGCGATAGACCTCGTCGTCATGATCGGCGCGCGTTGACCGGCAGATTGGTCGGCACGTCGAGCACGTCGAGCTTGTAGATGTCCATGAACTCGGCGGCTTCGGTCAGCGCCGTGCCGGTCATGCCGGCGAGCTTTTCGTAGAGGCGGAAATAGTTCTGGAAGGTGATCGAGGCGAGCGTCACGTTCTCGGGCTGGACGACGGCGTTTTCCTTGGCTTCCAGCGCCTGGTGCAGGCCTTCGGAATAGCGCCGGCCTTCCATCATGCGGCCGGTGAATTCGTCGATGATGACGACCTGGTCGTCCTTGACGATGTAGTCGCGGTCCTTCTGGAACAGCTTGTGGGCCTTCAGCGCCTGGTTGACGTGATGGACCATGGTGATGTTTTCGATGTCGTAGAGATCGCCGCGTCTCGAGCAGGCCTGCCTCGCGCAGCAGCTCGACCATATGCTCGTTGCCGGTCTCGGTCAGCGTGACCTGGCGTCTGTTTCTCGTCCAGTTCGAAATCGCTCCGGCTGCAGCTTCGGACATCAGCGCATCGACCGAGCGATAGACTTCGGATCTGGTCTTCGGTGGGCCCGGAGATGATCAGCGGCGTGCGCGCTTCGTCGACCAGGATGGAGTCGACTTCGTCGACGATGGCGTAGCATGGCCGCGCTGGACCATCGGCGGCGATGCGTGTATTTCATGTTGTCGCGCAGATAGTCGAAGCCGAATTCGTTGTTGGTGCCGTAGGTGACGTCGCAGGCATAGGCTTCGCGCGCGCTGCTCGTCGGTCAGGCCATGCACGATGCAGCCGACGGTCAGGCCCAGGAAGCGGTAGATCTGGCCCATCCATTCGGTGTCGCGCTTGGCCAGATAGTCGTTGACGGTGACCACATGCACGCCTTCGCCGGCCAGCGCGTTCAGATAGACGGGAAGGGTGGCGACCAGCGTCTTGCCTTCGCCGGTCTTCATCTCGGCGATGTGGCCGCCGTGCAGCACCATGCCGCCCACCAGCTGCACGTCGAAATGGCGCTGGCCGAGGGTGCGCTTGGCCGCCTCGCGCACGATCGCGAAGGCTTCGGGCAGGAGGTCGTCGAGGTCTTCGCCCTGCCGCCAGCCGCTCCTGGAAGGCGGGCGTCATCGCCTTCAGCTCGTCGTCGGACTTGGCCTTGAAGCGCGGGTTCCAGCGCATTGATCTTCGCCACGCGCTTCCAGAAGGGCGTGATCTTGCGCTCGTTGGCCGAGCCGAAGAATTGTTGTGCAATCCCGCTGAAGCCGAGCATGAAGTCCTCGTGAGGCCGGGGCCGGTTTAGCCCCGCGGGGTGACAACCCAGCGAACGTGCGCGAGGAGACCGCCTCTCGGCGGTTCGGCCGCGCGGGAGAGATAAGAACGGGCTTCCCCCTTGTCAATTCAGGCGAATCCGGCCTATTCCGCCCGGCCGTCAAAGCTGCGGCAGATCAGCACCGGGGACCTGGGCATGGCGAAGGGGGCAACGTCCGTAGCAGGGGGCCGCAAAAGGCGCCTGCGGCTGCCGCGCGGCCCAGGAAGGCCACGCCGGCAAAGCCGGCGACGCCACATGCCAAGTCTCGCCGCTGGCGCCCAAGACGCTTCGCCAATCTGCCGCCGCTGGCGGGGGTGCGGCTGGCCACCGGCGCGGCCGGCGTCCGCTACCAGGACCGCACCGATGTGCTGCTGGCCGTGCTGGCGCCCGGAACGCAGGTCGCCGGCGTCTTCACCAAGTCCAAGACGGCCTCCGCGCCGGTCGAATGGTGCCGCGGCGCAGCTGAAGCGCGGGACAGCGCGCGCGCTGGTCGTCAACAGCGGCAACGCCAACGCCTTCACCGGCAAGGCAGGGCAGGAGGGCGTGCGCGACGTCGCCGAGATCGGCGGCCGCGATCGTCGGTTGCCAGGCGCAGCGAGGTTTTCATGGCCTCGACCGGCGTCATCGGCGAGCCGCTGCCGGCCGAGAACGCATCACGCGGATTCTGGGCTCGCTGGCCGAGGCCGGCGCGGCCGGCGGCTGGCGCGCCGCCGCCGAAGCGATCATGACGACCGACACCTATCCGAAGCTGGCCACGGCCACGCGCCAGATCGACGGTCATCAAGGTGACGATCAACGGCATCGCCAAGGGCTCGGGCATGATCGCGCCCGACATGGCGACGATGCTCGCTTTCGTCTTCACCGACGCCAGCTCTGCCGGCCGCCGTGCTGCAGGAACTGCTGTGCGGCGGGCGTCGAGCACGTCCTTCAACGCCATCACGGTCGACAGCGACACCTCGACCAGCGACACGCTGCTTGCTCTTCGCGACCGGCAAGGGCGCGCAGCATCCGTCGATCGCCAAGGCCGAACGACAAGCGCCTCACCGATTTCCGCCGCAAGCTCGACGAGGTGCTGCTCGATCTCGCGCTGCAGGTGGTGCGCGACGGCGAGGGCGCGCAGAAACTGATCCAGGTCGACGTGACGGGCGCGGAGACCGACGCAGTCGGCGCGGCGCATCGCGCTTGTCGATCGCCAATTCGCCGCTGGTGAAGACGGCGATCGCCGGCAGCGACGCCAATTGGGGCCGCGTGGTGATGGCGGTCGGCAAGGCGGGCGAGCCGGCCGATCGCGACAGGCTGCAGCATCTCGTTCGGCGGCCAGGTCGTGGCCGAAAACGGCGAGCGCGCCGCTGCGTTACGACGAGGCGGCCGCCACCAAGGCCGTTTCGGGACGCGAGGTCGCAGATCGGCGTCGATCTCGGCCTCGGCAGCGGCCACGCGCGGATTTGGACCTGCGATCTGACGGACGGCTATATCCGCATCAACGGTTCCTATCGCAGTTGAACGGATCGCCTTAAAGACGGCGTTAACACGGCCTGCTTTCATGATGGGGATGCCACGCATGGCCGGGACAAAGCTTGTTCTCGTTGCGGCCTGCGCGCTGATCGATCCCGACGGACGCGTGCTCATCGCAGCAGCGGCCACCGGGCAAGAGCATGGCGGGCCTATGGGAATTTCCGGGCGGAAAGATCGAAGCGGGCGAGACGGCCGGAAGAGACGTCATCCGCGAGCTCAAGGAAGAGCTCGGGATCGACGTGAAGGAGCCATGTCTCGCGCCCTTCACCTTCGCCTCGCATGCCTATCCGGACTTCCATCTCCTCATGCCGCTCTTTGTGTGTCGGCGCTGGGAGGGGATCGTAACCCCTCGGGAAGGACAGGCGATCAAATGGGTGCGTCCGCGCGATCTCGGCTCCTACAAGATGCCGCCCGCAGATCTGCCGCTCATACCGATGTTGCGCGATCTGCTTTGAAATCGTTCATTGCCGATACAAGCGGCGCCACCGCGATCGAATACGCCATGATCGCGGGTTTCCTTTCCGCCTTCATCGTCGGCGCCGTCAATCTGTTGGGCCAGAACGTCTACTCGGCCTTCTTCAGCAAAATCGCCGCGGCGATGTCGAGCCCGTAAGAGTTCGCCTATTTCTTCGGCGGTCCGGAAATCCCCAGCGAATCTCGCAGCGCCTGCGCGTCCATCATCTTGCCGTCGCGCATCACGAGTTCGACCTGGCGCAGATCGCCGATGTTCTTCGAGGGATCGCCGTCGATCAGCGCGAGTTCCGCCAGTTTGCCTTTGGCGAGCGAACCGGTCTGGCTTTTCAGTTTGTACTCCGTCGCCGGATTGATCGTGGCCGTCGCCAGCGCCTCGGCCGGCGTCATGCCCGCCTGCACATAAAGCTCCAGCTCGTGGATCAGCTCGAAGCCCGAGCCGTCGGTGCCGGCGAGAATGGTCATGTGGCGCTTGTTCATTTCGCCCACAAGCTCCACGAGCTTGGCGAAGCTCGCCCGCATGCGCGCGCGAGAGACATCGGCGGTCGGGGCCTCCGCGCTTGCGAGAAACCCGCGCGAGAACTGCGACGGCAAGGTGTTGGCATAAGGCGCATCTGCGGGCGGAAAGGTTCCGTTGTCGGGCACCAGTGACGCTTCAATCACGACAAGCGTGGGATCTACGGCGATATGGCGGCGCGCGAGTTCGTCCAGATAATCCGTCATCATCTTCGAGTGCAGATCGACGTCGGCCGCATATTTCGCCGTGCCCATGATGCGCGCGTCCGTGTTGGATTTCTGCACGACGTCGTCGGGCATCGCCTGCATCATCACGAAATAGATATGCGTGATCTCGTCATAGCCGTCGCGAACCGCGTCCAGCGGACGCATGCCGTGCGGGATGTGGCCATGCACATGCAGGCCGAGCTGGTGCGCCAGCGTGGCCATCGGTTTCACCCAGGCCGGATCCATCGATCCGTAGATCTTGATCGCGAAATAGCCTTCGTCCTTCGCGCGATGCACATCCGCCAGAGCTTCGTCGAGCGAGTGCGCAACGACGCCCACCTGCGCCGCGAGCGGACTTGCGCCATCGATCAGCAGCGACGGCACGATGCGGGGTCCGAGAAGTTCGCCCGCTTCGATGCGTTTGCGCCGCGCCGTGGATTCCATGGGATAATTGCCGGGATCGCGCACGCTGGTGATGCCGGAGGCGAGCAGCAGCGGCCCGGTGGAATCGTCGCCGTAATGCTGGTGGTTGTCCCAGAGGCCGGGGATCAATGTTTTTCCCGTGCCGTCAATGATTTGCGCGCCGGCGGGCGCTTTCACCTTCGCCATCGGACCGACCGCCGCAATGCGGCCGTTCTCCACGACGACAGTTTGGCCATCGCGAAATCTCAACGCGTCGGAGTCGTAGAGCTTGACGTTCCGGAACACGACCGGTCCCGCCGGCGTCTTGGCGATCTTTGCCATGAGAGCTGGTGCGCGTTTCGCCAGCGCCTCATCCTGCGCCTTGCTCAATGCGGCGCTAACGCTCTCCCAACCGACCGGAACGATCTGCGGCGCGAGCGCGAAAAATTTGTCGCCATCCATCCAGATTGGAAGGGGCGAGAGGCCGAAACCGATGAGCGAATAAGCGGTCAGCGTTTTCTTCTCGGCGCCGTTCGAGACGTCGAGCGTGGCGAGCGGCTCAATCCGCGCCTGGCCCGACGGCAGCAGATCGACGGAATGCGTCGGCGATTTCAGCATTGCGTCGACGATGAACAGGAAGGAATCGAACGTGCCGCCGAAGGCGACATAGTCGAGATTGGGCTTCACCTGTCCTGCGCCGTGATCGACGGGGCTCGTGTAGCTGTAGGCGCCGTCTTTCACGATATAGGTTTCGGCCGCATCGCCCGATGGCGTGGCGCCGCGGATGACCATCGATTGAAGCGTGCCGTCCGGCGCGAAACGGTTCTGCTCGTCCATCTCGCTGACGAAGCCGCGAAAGTTGATGCCGACGCGCGACCAATGCGTGCCGCCGGCGTCCGTCCACAGCGAGATATGCCCGTGATTCGTCCCGGCCGAATCTGTGACCGACCACACCTTGGCGTCGGCCGGCGGCTTGGCGAGTTGATCGACGGGCGTTTGCGCGAGGGCCGGCGACGCGATGAGAGCAACAAGCAGAGCGGCAATTTTACGGAGCATGATGGGATTCCCCTTCGATGCCAGAGCTTAGCAGTGCGCAGGCTTCCGTCTACTGGGGCCACAGGCAGCAACCCATGCACGTTCTGCAACGCCAAAAAATAGCAAAAAACATTGAGCGGCTCATGGAGCGCGGGCATCCTGCCCGCATTTGTGCGAGAGGCGCGGGCCGTGCGGGCCAGAAGCCCGCGCTCCATTCACGCTTTCGCCCTGCGCCGGTAGAGGGCGACCCTGGCGATGAAATAGACGATCATGACGAGTGTCGCGGCCATGGCTGCCGTTTGCGCCATGCCGATGATGGGCGCGCCGAACCGGGCGCCTTTGGCGCTTGCAATCGCCAGCGCGCGCAGCGGATCCAGCCGCGCGAACGCTTCATTGATGCCGCCGCCCACGAGATCGTAATAGCTGAGCGTCATCGCGATCGGGTGGACATAGGCCCAGAAGGCGCGGTTCTGATGGCGCGCGGCGTAATAACCGATCAGCACGAACACGAGGGCTGCGACCGCAAGCCAGTGGAAGAAGCCGAACACGTTCGGTCCCGCCTGGAAGGGCACAAAATGCGCGATGTCGAATTTGTAGATCGCGAACGCGCTGAGATTGAGCACGATCATCGACACGACATAAGCGCGGCCCATCAGCATGTGACGCGGCGTGCCCTTCGCGCCCACGATGTTCCAGCCGCCGGCGACCAGCGCGATGAGGCAGGCGATCGTGTGAATCCAGCCGATCAATGTGATGTCGTGGATGTGCATCGCTCGCCTCCGTCAGTCTTTGCGCGTTTCATCGATGATGGCGCGCAGGTCGCTCACATAATCTTCGAAGGCGCGGCGGCCGTCTTTCGTCAGCGCCACCCGCGTACGCGGACGCTTGCCGACGAAATCTTTTTCCACCGCCACGTAACCCGCTTCTTCCAAGGTCGTGATATGCGCGCCGAGATTGCCTTCCGTGGCGCCCACAATGGCCTTGAGGCGCACGAATTCGAGTTGCTCGCTGGGAGGAAGCGCGCGCAGCGCCGCCATGATTTTCAACCGCACGGGCTGGTGGATGATCGCGTTGGGCTGATCCATCACGCGCTCCGGAGCCAGAAGCCGCCCAGGATCAATCCGCCGCCGCCGACGACAGCCATCCACGGCGAAAAGTAGGGCGCGAGATTGAAGAAGCCGAAGAGCGTCAGCGCGCCCATCGCGAGTCCCAGCACGATCATGCGCGTGCCTTCGGTCCACACGCCGATCAAGAGATAGAAGAGGGCGACAAGGATCGGAAAGAACGCCGCGACCTGGGCGTCGGTGTGCGGCGGCATGATCGCGAAAATCGCGCTGATGAACAGGATCACCGAAACAAAGGTCCCGCCGTAGCGCCAGCCGAACGAGTTCGCCGTCCCCGCCTTCATCCGCCAGCCGATCAGGAAGCTTCCGATCGTGCCCGCGGCGGCAAGCACCGGCCACACCAGAGTCCAATGCGGCCTGAAATACGCTGCGCCATAGGCGACCATCCAGATGGCGCCCCACAGAAAAAGATGAGGCGATCCGAACCGGTAGCCGAACAGTTCGGAGCTGCGGCGTTCGGTCTTCGAAATATCGCGCAAGGTGTTTGCGGCTTCGTTGCGGGAGAGAGTCATGCGGGTCCTCCTTGGTTCATGTAGATAACTCTACTGTATAGAGTTATCTATGTCAAGGAGGCGACGAGCGCGAACCAGCAGTACGCAGGTTTATGGCTTGGAACGCGGCGCGGGCTCTCCCGCCGATTTTTCTTTCGCGCCCAGAGCATCCGCCAGCCGCGCCTTCGCGCTGCCGGGCGCGAGCGGTTTCTGCTGGCTCTCGTGGGGGGCCCAGGCGGTCAGAGTGATGACGTCGAAGGTCGTCCGAAACCGGCGGTCCGCCGCGGAATATTGTGCGAGCGTGGCGGCCAGTGTATCGCGGCGGAGGAATTTTCGGCTGCGTTCGGCCAGCGCGTTCGTCTCGCCCAGCGCGCGAAGGTCATTCACGAGAGTCGAAAATTCGCCATAGGCGACATCGATGCGCTCGACATCGGCGACGGGCAGCGCGAAGCCCGCGCGCTGCAAAAGCCCGCCCAGATCGCGCACATCGGCGAAAGGCGCCACGCGTGGGCTCACGCCCCCGATGGTTTCGCTTTCGCCGAACGCAAAGGCGCGGCGCAATTCGCCGAGCGTGCCTCCCCCGAATAGACTCGCGAGAAATAGTCCGTCCGGCTTCAACACGCGCCGGATTTCGCTGAGCGCGCCCGGAAGATCGTTGCGCGCATGCAATGACAACACGCTGGTCACGAGATCGAATGCGCCGTTTGCGAAAGGCAAGGCGTGTTCTTCCGTTGCGACAGCCGTGCGTGTCCACTGTGCGGCGTGGCGCTCAATGGTCTGAAACGCGGCGTCGCGCGACTCAAGATCGAGCGCGTTCGCGAATTCGCGCTTCACCGCGCCCAGCCGCTCCGACAGATTTTCCGACGCTTCGCTTTCGAGAAAACTCGTGGCGCCACGCCGCACCGCGCGGGCGCGGCGCAGCGCATAGGCGCGGGAATCGAAGATTCGGGGAATGGTCGCGGAATTATTCGTCATGGCTTAGAGTAGGCGGGATGACGACGTTGTTCGAGAGCGGGCCAAAGTCCGAAATGCGCGGTCTTGCGCGGGGAATTCGCCGGGCGGGAGCCGGCGCGCTCAATCTTTTGTTTCCGCCGCTCTGCGTCGGTTGCCGCGCGCCCGTCTTCGAGCCGCATTCTCTGTGCGCCACCTGTTGGGGGACGATTGCGTTCCTCGATGGCCCGGCCTGCGA
This sequence comes from uncultured Alphaproteobacteria bacterium, assembly GCA_963715545.1. Lineage (GTDB taxonomy): Bacteria > Pseudomonadota > Alphaproteobacteria > Micropepsales > Micropepsaceae > Rhizomicrobium. Next base: position 773,365 of record OY970252.1, read on the forward strand.
CTGCTGCGGCTATCCGTTCGAGATCGATCCGGGCCCAGGCACGATCTGCAGCGCCTGCCATGCCCGTCCGCCGGCCTTCGCCCGCGCGCGCTCCGTCATGCGTTACGACGACGGCAGCAAGAAGCTGATCCTGGCGCTCAAGCGCGCCGACCGGCTCGATCTGGCGCCGGCATTCGGCCGCTGGCTCGACCGTTCCGGGCGCGCCCTTCTGGCCGAGGCCGATCTGATCGTGCCGGTGCCACTGCATCCGCGCCGGCTTTGGCGGCGGCGCTACAACCAGTCGGCGATCCTCGCCCAGCGGCTCGCGAAGCTTGCGGGAAAGCCTGCCGATCCGCTCCTGCTGCGGCGCATTCGGGAGACTCCCAGCCAGGGCGAAATGCCGTCCGCCAAGGCGCGGCGGCGCAATGTGCGGGGCGCCTTCCGCGTGGCCCCCGAGGCGGGGCAGGCGCTGCGCGGCAAGGCGGTTCTGCTGATCGACGATGTTTACACCACGGGCGCGACCATCGACGCCTGCGCGCGGGCGCTCAAGCGGGCGGGCGCGGCCAAAGTCCTGGTGCTTACGCTGGCGCGCGTTGTCCGCCCGACGACAAGCCTTATATAACAGAGACGGGTCTGGAACTGAGAATCATGGCGCGCGTCAAAATCTACACCACTCCGATCTGCCCCTATTGCGTGCGGGCAAAATCGCTTCTGAAGAAGAAAGGCGCGGAGATCGACGAGATCGACGTGTTCATGAACGGCGATGCGCGCAGCGAAATGGAAACGAAATCCGGCGGGCGGCAGACCGTGCCGCAGATTTTTGTGGGCGAGACCCATGTCGGCGGCTGCGACGATCTTTATGCGCTCGAGCATGACGGCAAGCTCGATCCTCTGTTGAACGGATAGATCATGAGCGCGTTCAAGGCCGCCTGCGTGCAATTGCGTTCGTCCGACGACGTTGAGGACAATATCCGGATCACCAGCGATCTTATTCGCGAAGCGAAGCGCGGCGGCGCGGATTTCGTGCTCACGCCGGAGAACACCACGCTGATGGCGCCCGATGGCGGCGCTAAATTGGATCGCAGCTTCATCGAGGAATGCGATCCCGCATTGCCCGCCTTTCGCGCGCTCGCGGAGGAACTCGGCATCTGGCTGCTTATCGGTTCGCTCGCGATCCAGGTGAGCGCCACGAAGACGGCGAACCGCTCCTTCCTGATCAATCCGCGCGGTATGATCGCGGCGCGCTACGACAAGATCCATCTGTTCGACGTCGATCTGCCGTCGGGCGAGAAATATCGCGAATCGAACACGGTCGCGGGCGGCCACGAGGCGCGGCTGGCGCAGACGCCATGGGGCAAGATCGGCATGACGATCTGCTACGACGTGCGTTTCCCGCAGCTTTATCGGGAGCTGGCCAAGCACGACGCGTTTGCGCTGACGGTTCCGTCCGCCTTCACCGAGACGACGGGCAAAGCGCACTGGCATGTGTTGCTGCGCGCTCGCGCCATCGAGAACGGCGCGTATGTGCTGGCGCCGGCGCAGGGCGGCGTGCACGCGAACGGCCGCCACACCTACGGCCACAGCCTGATCATCGGCCCCTGGGGCGAGGTGCTCGCAGAAGGCGGCACGGACCCCGGCGTGATTTACGCGGACGTCAATCCGGCGGAAGTTTCAAATGCCCGCGCCCGCATTCCGAACCTGCAGCACGATCAACCGTTCGACGGGCCGTGATCGCTCGACGTTTCGTCCACTGCGCTTCCAGAGGAATTGAAAATGCCTTCCATGAAACTGGCGCGCGTGATTCTGTTTACCGCTCAGATCGATGCGATGAGCAAGTTCTATGGCGAGGTGCTCGGCCTCAGGCGCGTCACGAATGAAAAGATGTGGCGCGAATTTGCGGCGGGCGGCGCGCGTATCGCGCTGCATTCCGGCCCGCCGTCTCCCGGCCGCAAGGGTCCGAAGATCGTGTTCCATGCGAAGGATGTCGCCGCCATGCGCGCGAAGCTCGTGGCGCGCGGTGCGAAATTCGGCAAGGTCCACGAAGGCGAGTTCTGCCTGTGCGACGGCAAGGACCCGGATGGCAATCCGATTCAACTATCCAATCGGTGAGACTCGAACGCAGCCTGCCGACTGTATGTCACTGCTTTGATTCTCCGCGTAGGATCGGTGTCCAACCTTTCGACGCCATGCAGCCCTTAATGGCCTCCCAGATTTGTGCCTGTTGTTCCTGCGGCATATTTGATGGCATTTCCGATGGTTCGCTCCGGTCTTGGCAGATTTTAGCGTCACGATCTTCTTCGACCGCAGAGCGATTTTGCCCGGTAACATCGTGCCATCTCAATTTTAGCTCGCAGCCCGTAACTACGATGAGGCACATGAGAGAAATGGCGATACGGGCTTTCATCGTTGCTCCTCTAATTCTCGAGTATTCCAAGCATGTCCGAGGCCCTGGCACTGCGGCCGGTCGGTAGTGGGTCAGTTTGAAAATGTTCGCTCTTGACTGCCCTTCGGGCCTGATCCCACCCTGTCCTAAAGACAACGTGGGACCAGCATCATGCCTCGACGCCCAGCCCTCCCCAAAGACCCCAGCCAGCGGGCAAAAGCCCTATTGGACATGGCGACCGGGGACAAGATGCCAGCGACACCCAAACCGCTGACTGAGGCTCAAAGGTTCGCCCGTTCGGGAGGACTCAAAGGCGGTCGTGCAAGAGCCGACAGTTTGACTCCAGAGCAGCGCCATGAAATAGCAGAAAAGGCAGCGAGGGCGCGCTGGGGGAAAAAGACGAAATGACGGTCTGTATTGCGGCGAATTGCGCCGGATGTAATGCAGTGGTGGTCGCTTCGGATCGTATGCTGAGCGCCCCATTCCTGACACTCGAATTTGATCATCCAGACGCCAAAATTGACCAAGTGAGCCAGACTTGTGTGGCTCTCACGTCCGGCGACGCGCTAGCAGCTCAAGACGTGCTGGCGGACGGCGCGGGGTACGCTGGGCAGCTTCAAAACCCGTTTGTTACGAATTTCGCCGACCAGATCAGGCAGAAGTTCGTCGAGGCGCGCAAACGACTGGCGAATGAGCAGATTTTAGAGCCACGCGGAATGACCTTTGCCGATTTCTACTTGGGCGGGGCCATTACGAGACTGCCGGGCGATCTCGCGATGGTCTTGGATAACCAGATTCAGCGCCTCCGGCTTGAGGTTTCTCTGATTCTGGCCGGCGTCGATCAGACAGGGGCTCACATCTTCTCAATCGAGGACCCAGGGACTACCGCCTGTTTCGACCGCCTCGGGTATCATGCAATCGGAAGCGGCCACCGTCACGCACTCTTAACCCTTGTCGCGCACAGTCAGTACAAGACGACTGACATAAATCGCACGGTTTTTAATGTATATTCCGCCAAAAGGGCGGCGGAAGCAGCGCCGGGAGTAGGGTCCGCGACGGAAATGCGGGTTATCACGAAGGCTGGAATTGTTGCCGTGGATCAAGCAACCCTCGCCAAACTTGAGCCATTATATGCTACGAAGATGTCCACGAAGATTGCTGAGGTTGAAGCGGGCATCAGCGATCTTCCGTTTGGAGTGAAAGACGGTGAAAAAGGAAGCGCCTAAAGGACCGGAAGTTTGCGCTCCCGAGCGCTCTCTAGCCGTGCCTCTTGAAGTGCAATTGGAAATTGCGCTTCAAAATCAAAGGCTTGCGGAACTGCGGTACAAGACATCCGTCCAGCGTGGTCGCGCTTGGAACGCAGATGTTCGGAGGGCCGCAGGCTGAGTTTGACTTTTCGTGCTTGACAGACAAGCATGAAAGTCCTATTTAAGAGGGCATGAACAAGCTCTCTTCCGAAACCCGCGCCCGCATTTTGCACCTTCTCTGCGAAGGCAATTCGATCCGCGCCACTGTGCGCCTGACCGGGGCCAGCAAGAACACAATCGCCAAATTGCTGGTCACGGCTGGTCAAGCCTGCATGGACTATCAGGACCGCACGCTGGTCAATTTGAAGTGCAAGCGGATCGAAGTTGACGAGTTGTGGAGCTTTGTCGGATCGAAGGAAAAGAACGTCCCGGCCGATAGGAAAAACACGGGCGAGATGGGCGACGTTTGGACGTGGGTTTCGATCTGCGCCGAAAGTAAGCTCGTTCCCGTATGGTATATCGGCGACCGTGACAGTGAAGCGGCGATGTTCTTCATGGACAAGCTGGCGAAGCGTTTGGCGAACCGCGTCCAACTGACCAGCGACGGCCATGCGCCGTATCTTGAAGCCGTCGAGGGCGCGTTCGGTGCCGATATCGACTATGCGATGCTGATCAAAATTTACGGCAAATCCAGCGACAACGAGAAACGGTACAGCCCCGCTGAGTGCATCGGATCGGTCAAGAAAGCGATTGAAGGAAAGCCCGTCAAAAGGTTGGTTTCAACGTCCTACGTTGAACGGAACAACGGCATTATCCGTCAGCATTGCAAGCGGTATGCGCGCCTCACGCAGGCTTTCAGCAAGAAACTGGAAAACCACATTTACGCCTTCGCCCTCCACACGATGTACCACAACTTCGTGAAAATCAGCGGCGCTCACAAAATGAGCCCGGCCCAAGCCGCTGGCGTCGACTCCCGCCTTTGGGAAATTGAGGATATGGTGGCGATGATTGAGGCGTGGGAGGCGGCTAACACCGCAGGCTAATGGAAGATAAACCACCGCGTTGGGTGCCGCGCCTTTCGGCTGCGGTCCATTTGGGTATTGCGGCTTGCATCATCATCTTTTGGCCCCCGGAGCCGCACACGCTGGCATACTGGGTTCGCGGCGCAATATTCACCCTCATGGCGTATTGGGGACTTCAAGCCCTGTGGCACGGTTTTTTTGTGTCTGATGCGCGAGTCAGAGAGCTTGTTGACGGCGATCTGCACGGCAAAAATTCAAACTGACCCACTACCGGCCGGTCCGCTCGCTTGCAGAACACGCCATTTACGCCCATCTTGTGTGTTGAATCTATGACAACCTCGGAGCACCACGCGTGATCGTTTACAGTCTTCATTGCCCGAAGGGGCATGCGTTCGAAGGCTGGTTCCGGGACAGCGGCGCGTTCGATGCCCAGTCCGCGGACGGCAAGCTCCTGTGCCCGGTGTGCAATTCCAAGAAGATCGAAAAATCACCCATGGCGCCCGCGCTCGCAAACTCGGTCGGCGAGTGCAAATCTGCCCCGGACGAACTGCGCAAGGCGCGCCAGTTCGTGACGGGCTTGCGCAAATATGTCGAAGCGAACGCCGAATTCGTCGGTCCGAAATTTCCCGAGGAAGCGCGTAAGATTCACTACGGCGAATCAGAAGAGCGCCATATCTATGGCGAAGCGACGATCGAGGAAGCCCGCGAGCTGATCGAGGAAGGCGTCGACGTGGCGCCGCTCCCGCCGGATTTGAGCGAAGCGAATTAGATTCGTTTCAGTCGGCGCGGCCCCCCTTCCGCCTCGCTGCGCTCGGCACCTTGTAACTTGAAGCGTCGTGGATCGGCTAGGATGCCGGCTGCGGTGGCGGACGGGAGCTCCTTGGCACCTAGGTCTTTGAAGACCGTGGGGAAGCATGGGATTCCGTCCGCTCTTCCATTGAACTCGAACAGTCGCTTGGGCCGTAAAGCGAGCTCGATTGCGCAAGGGCGAGATACAATGGGCACTTATGCTGGTATCGACGTGTCGAAGGATCGTCTGGATGTTCACATCCTGCCGCAGGACGAAGCCTTCTTTGTAGGCCGCAATGGCAAAGGGTTGGCCGAGCTGGTCGAGCGGCTCAAACCTCTTGCTCCAAGCCTTATCGTGATCGAGGCCACGGGCGGTTTCGAGATGACCACAGCTGCGGCGTTGGCGGCGGCTCACTTGCCTGTGGCGGTGAGCAACCCGGCGCAGATCCGTCATTACGCCCAAGCTCTCGGCAAGCGCGCCAAGAGCGATCCGATCGATGCGTATGTGATTGCGCGGTTCGCCGCTGACGTGAAGCCGGAGGCACGCGCGCTTCCCGACGAGATGACCCAATTCCTGGCCGATCTTGTGGCCCGGCGGCGGCAGATTGTGGAGATGCTGCAGGCCGAGCGTCAGCGCGAGGTGCGCACCACGGTCAGGCGGCTCAAAAAGAGCATCGCCCGTCTGATCAAGGCGCTCGAGAAGGAGCTCAACGAGTTGGACGGTGACATCGACGATGCCGTTCGTGGTTCGCCGATCTGGCGGGAGAAGGAAGACCTGCTTGCGTCTGTGCCGGGTGTGGGCGCGCAGACAGCCAGGACCTTGCTCGCCGAGATGCCCGAACTGGGCACACTCGGCCGCAAGCAGATCGCAAGTCTGGCTGGGCTCGCGCCTTACACGCGCCAATCCGGTTCCTGGCGCGGCAAATCCATGATCGGCGGCGGACGCAAGACGGTGCGCACGGCTCTGTTCATGGCCGCGTTGGTCGCAAGCCGTTACAACCCCGTTCTCAAAGCCTTTCGCGACCGACTCATCGAACGCGGTAAGCCAAAGATGGTCGCTCTCATCGCGGTGGCGAGAAAGCTCCTCACCATCCTCAACGCCATTCTCCGAGACAAGAAATCATGGCAACTCACTTGACTTCAAAGACAGTCGCTTCCCCCACGAGGGGGGAAGGCTAAAAAAGAAAGATTCAGGCCTCGCCTTTTTTCTAACCTTCCCCCCTTGTGGGGGAAGGTGGCACGCGGCATTAGCCGCGTGACGGAAGGGGGGCCGCGCCGAACTATTCTCGCTCCGCCACCACTACATAGTTCACATCAGTGTCCGCCGACAGCCGCCAATCCCAGCCGAGCGGATCGAATCTCACGCCTTGGGTCTTCAACACATTCAGCCCCGCGTCGCGCAACATCGCCTGCAGCCGCTTCGGTTCCACGAAGCGATTCCAGTCATGCGTGCCGCGGGGCAGCCAGCCCAGGACATATTCCGCGCCGAACTTGGCGAGCGCGAGCGCCTTCAACGTCTTGTTCAACGTCGCGACGAACATCAGCCCGCCGGGCTTCACGAGAGCGGCGCAAGCCTGAAGATAGGATTTCAGATCGGCCACATGCTCGATCACTTCCATGTTGAGCACGACATCGAATGCATCGCCCGACTCGGCCAGCGCTTCGGCCGTCGTGCAGCGGTAGTCGATGCCGACGCCGGATTTCTCCGCATGGCCCGACGCGATGCGGATATTGCGGTCGGAGGCGTCCGCGCCCGTCACAGTAAATCCCAACCGGGCCATCGGCTCCGAGAGCAGCCCGCCGCCGCAGCCGATATCGAGCAGCGAAAGCCCTTCGAAGGGATGGAGGCTTCGCGCGTCGCGGCCGAAATGCTTCGACACGGTGTCGCGGATGAAGCCCAGCCGGACGGGATTGAATTTGTGCAGCGGCGCGAATTTGCCCGTCGGGTCCCACCACTCCTCAGCCATCGCGGCGAATTTCGCGACTTCCTGCGGATCGACCGAAGGGTGCGCCAAAGAAGGAGATATATTCTCGGTCATAGGACTCGTTTCGACGTTGAGCGCGGGGCGCCCGCCGTCTATGTATGCCACCAACAGTCCATTCTCGCGAGAGTCCAGGGCAGGGATGTCCAAGATCGTCATGAAATTCGGCGGGACGTCGGTGGCCGATCTCGATCGCATCCGCCATGTGGCGTCCCTGGTCAAGCGCGAGGTGGATCGCGGCCACCAGGTCGCGGTGACGGTGTCGGCCATGGCGGGCGAGACCAACAAGCTCGTGGGCTGGACGCGCGAGCTTGTCGCCGCTGCATGACGCGCGCGAATACGATGTCGTGGTCGCCGCGGGCGAGCAGGTGACGGCGGGGCTGCTGGCGGTGGCGCTGTCGGCCATCGGCGTCAGCGCGCGTTCCTGGCTCGGCTGGCAGATTCCGGTCCGGACCTCCGCCATGCATGGCTCGGCCCGCATCGAAGGCGATCGATCCGACCGCTGATGAATGCAGCGGCTGGCGCGAAGGGCAGGTGGCCGTCGTCGCCGGCTTCCAGGGCATCGCGCCGGACAACCGCATCTCGACGCTCGGCCGCGGCGGCTCGGATACGAGCGCGGTGGCGGTCGCGGCCGCGCATCAGGCCGATCGCTGCGACATCTATACCGACGTCGACGGCGTCTACACGACCGACCCGCGCATCGTCGCCAAGGCGCGCCGGCTGGAAAAGATCGCCTTCGAGGAAATGCTGGAGATGGCGTCGCTGGGCGCCAAGGTGCTGCAGACGCGCTCGGTCGAGATCGCCATGCTTTACCGCGTGCCCGTCCGCGTGCTTTCGACCTTCGACGCCGATCGCGGGCGGCACGCTTCTTTGCGACGAGGAAGATATCGTGGAAAAGAAACCGGTCACCGGCATCGCCTATTCGCCGCGACGAAGCGAAGATCACGCTGCAGCAAGATTCCCGATCAGCCGGGCGTCGCCGCCACGATCTTCGGCCCGCTGGCCGATGCCGGCGTCAATGTCGACATGATCGTGCAGAACGTCTCGGAGGACGGCCGCAAGACCGATCTCACCTTCACGGTCGCGCGCAGCGAACTCGCGCGCGCGCTGGCGCGATCGAGAACGCACGCCAGCGCCATCGGCTATCGCGATGTCACCTCGGACGCCAACGTCGCCAAGGTCTCGATCATCGGCATCGGCATGCGCGCCCATCCCGGCGTGGCCCAGACCATGTTCCGCACGCTGTCGGACAAGGGCATCAACATCCAGGTGATCTCGACCTCCGAGATCAAGGTGAGCGTGCTGATCGCCGAGGAGTATGTGGAGCTGGCGGTGCGCGCGCTGCATTCGGCCTATGAGCTGGACGCGCTGAAGTCATGACGCATGCTCGCATGCCGCGCTAGGAATGGCTTGATGTCCGTCGGCGCCGGCGGTCCCCGCCTGCTTCTGCGCCGCCTGCGCGAGATCATGGCGGAGCAGACGAGCGCGCAGACGCGCCTCGACAAGCTCGTCACCGTGATCGCCTCCAACATGGTGGCGGAAGTCTGCTCCATCTATCTGCGCCGCGCCGGCAAGGCGCTGCGAACTGTTCGCCACCGAAGGCCTCAACCGCGACGCCGTCCATCACACGCGCCTGAAGCGAAGGCGAGGGCCTTGTCGGCCTGGTCGCGCGAAACCGCCGAGCCGGTGAACCTGAGCGATGCGCCCGGCCATCCGCACTTCTCCTATCGCCCGGAAACCGGCGAAGACCCGTATCAGTTCGTTCCTCGGCGTGCCCATCGTGCGCGGCGGCCAGGTGTTTGGCGTGCTCACGGTGCAGAACACGGCCGCGCGCCAATATGACGAGGAAGAAGTCGAGGCGCTGCAGACCGTGGCCATGGTGCTGGCCGAAGTGGTGGCGCAGGGCGGCTTCTTCGACATCGCCGAGCTGGACGAGCCGGAGCTGCGCATCGATCGGCCGCGCACGTTCCGGGCGAGGGCTTGTCGCGAAGGCGTCGCGATCGGCCGCGTCGTGCTGCACGAGCCGCGCGTGAAGGTCGAGCGCATGATCGCCGACAATCCGCAGGCTGAATTGAAGCGGCTGGAAGAGGCGCTCAGCGGCTTGCGCGATGTCCGTCGACGAGATGCTGGATTCCAGCGAGCTCGATCTGACCGGCGAAAGCCGCGAAGTGATCGAGGCCTATCGCCTGTTCGCGTAGGACCAGGGCTGGCGCCAGAAGCATGCGCGACGCGGTGCGCACCGGCCTCACGGCCGAAGCCGCCGTCGAGCGCGTGCAGGACGAAATGCGCCTGCGGGTGCAGCGGCTGGGCGATCCGTTCCTGCGCGAGCGGCTGCACGATTTCGACGATCTGGCGCGGCGCCTGCAGCGCCATCTCGGCGGCGAGAGCGCTCGGACGACACGCGCGATCTGCCGCAAAACGCCGTTCTCGTGGCGCGCGCGATGGGGCCGGCGGAACTGCTCGATTATGGACGCGACGCCTGGTGGCGCTTCGTGCTGGAAGACGCCACCGCCACCTCGCATGTCGCCATCGTGGCGCGCTCGATGGGACTGCCGCTTGTCGGAGCGAACTGGAAGGCATCGCCGACACCGCGCGCGCCGGCGATCCGATCGTCGTCGACGGCGAAACCGGCGAGGCGCATTTGCGGCCGCCGGCGGAGATCGTTTCCGCGTTCGAAGCGCGTCGCGACGCTGCGCGAGCAGGCGCAGTCGCGCATTCGCCGCCGTGCGCGATCTGCCCGCCGTCACGCGGGATGGCGTGCCCATTCAGCTGATGATGAATGCGGGGCTTTTGATCGACATGCCGCATCTGGACGAATCCGGCGCGGACGGCGTCGGGCTCTTCCGCACCGAGCTGCAATTCATGATCGGCGAGACCATGCCCCGGCTCGCCGATCAGATCGCATTCTATCGCAAGATCATCGACGCTGCGGGCGACAAGCCGGTCGTGTTCCGTACGCTCGATCTGGGCGGCGACAAAATTCTTCCCTATGGCCGCTGGGAGCGCGAAGAAAATCCGGCGCTCGGCTGGCGCGCGATCCGCATCGCGCTCGATCGTCCCGCGCTGCTGCGTTACCAGGTGCGCGCGCTGCTGATGGCCTCCGCCGACAAGGTGCTGCGCATCCTGCTTCCGATGGTGAGCGACGTGGCCGAATTCAACGCGGCGCGCGCGCTGATCGACCGCGAGCTGGAGCGGGCGCGGCTGCTCGAATCTGCCGCAGCCGCGCCAGACGCTGGTGGGCGCCATGCTGGAAGTGCCTGCGCTGATGTTCATGCTGCCGCAGATTCTGCGCAGCGCCGATTTCGTCTCGATCGGCTCGAACGATCTGTTCCAGTTCATCTTCGCCGTGGACCGGACCAATCCGCGAGTGGCGCGCCGTTACGACGCGCTCAATCCGGCCTCGCTGACGCTGATCCGCCAGATCGTGCGCAGCGCCGCCGACGCAAACGGCGAGGTCTCGCTCTGCGGCGAAATGGCCGGTCGTCCGCTCGAAGCGATGGCGCTGATCGGGGCCGGGCATGCGCACTCTGTCGATGCAACCCGGCCAATATCGGCCCCGTCAAGATGATGATCCGCAGCCTCGATACCCGCGAGATTGCGCATTTCGTGGACCGGTTGTGCGGCCGCACGGATCATAGTTTACGCACGCGCCTTGCGGCCTTCGCCGCCGAGCGCGGAGTGGCGATCAAATGACGTTGCCGGACTAACGAATATCTGTAATATCCAAGCCGTAGCGCCTTGTTTTGGGGGGCGCGCTTGCATTTATCCTCGCTGGAGAAAGGGACTTCGATGCGTTGTTCAGCCGTTGTTTTGGCAGGCTTTGTTGGCTTGCTTGGGCTCAGTTTCGCCGCCGTGGCCGACCCTGGCGCTCCTGCCGCCGCCGCTCCTGCCGCCGCGGCTCCTGCCGCCGCTCCCGCAGTGACGGCGCAGGTCGACGATCCCAACGAGGTGATCTGCAAGACGATGGCGCCGACCACCGGAACGCGGTTGGGCGCACGTCGCGAGTGCCAGACCCGGCGCGAATGGGACGCGGATCAAGCGCGGGCCGAGCAGAATTTGCGGCAACAGCAAAACATCGGCAATCTTCAGCCGGGTATGCCGGGCGGCTGACACAGCCTGTCATTGTTGTTCGAATGGGTTAGCTTGATCCCGATTTGACTCTCGGCTGCGGATTGCGCCGGCAGCGCTGACGCTTTCCGAGATTAATTCGGGGTGGAAGTTCGTGGTGCCGCTGGAGTGTCGGGCGGCTTGGCTGTATTCGTTCCCGATGACCAAAGTTACCCATCTGACGCTCGACGAAAGCGGCGCTCTGAGCCGCAAGCGGATTCACCTTCGTGAAATCTCCGGCGACGCCGATGCGCCTCTCGAAACCGTAGGTCAGGATCTGCGCGCCGCTCGCCTTCGTCGCGGCGACGATTTGGCTTCGGTTTCGCGCGTGCTCAAAATCCGCAAGGACCATCTCGAGGCTCTGGAGGAAGACCGGCTTGAGGCGCTGCCCGGCCGAACCTACGCGGTCGGTTTCGTGCGGTCTTATGCCGATTATCTCGGTCTCGACCCGGTTCAGTGCGTGGAGCGGTTCAAGGGCGAGATCGCCGGCCGCCAGGACAGCTCGCAGCCGGCGCCCATCGCTCCGGATTCCAGCGAATCCCGGCTTCCGCAGGGCTGGATCGTCATCGCCGTCGTCCTGCTGGGGCTGGTTTTCTACGGGGCTTATCATTTGGCAATGTCGGCGGATTCGATGCTCCGCCAGCCGGTGGCGCCCGTGCCGTCGCGGATGGAGCCCACGGCCGTCCATGCAAAGCCGCTGCCCCCCGTGCAGACGGCGGTAACGGCCCCCCCGGCGTCAGCAAACCCTGCGCCCGCGACGTCCGCCCAGGCGCCCGCTGCGGTTTCGACGCCTCCCGGCGCCGCGCCCTCAGCCCCCGACACCCAGACCGCGGCCCGCCCGCCGGGCCAGACTTATGGCCTTCAAAACATCAATCCGAGGGTGGTTTTGAGGGCCCACGCCACCACAAACGTGCTGATCGAGGGTCCGGACGGGCGGGTGCTGCTCAACCGCGTTCTGCACCCGGGCGACAGTTACAACGTTCCCAATCTTGTGGGCGTCACACTGACGACGCAAAATGGCGGCGCGATCGCCCTGGAACTGGACGGCCAGCCGATGGGAACCGCCAGCCACAGCGACAAGGTGACCGAGGCGCTATCGTTAGACCCCCAGGCCATTGTCGACCGTTATAATAGCGGAAACCCCGGTTAAGCGGGCCCAGGTTCAGCAGACCCGGGGGTAAGTAAGGAAGAACCGATGAGCGTTCGAGCCTATCGCGACATCATCCGACGCAAGTCGCGCAAGATTCATGGTCGGCAAGGTGCGAAGTGGGCGGCGACGCCCCGATCACCGTCCAGACCATGACCAACACGATCACCGGCGACGCGCGCGCCACCATCGCCCAGATCCGCGCGCTCGAGGACGCCGGCGCCGATATCGTGCGCGTGTCCTGCCCCGACGAAGACGCCACCAAGGCGATGAAGGCCATCGTCAAGGCGCGTCGCGCGTTCCGATCGTGGCCGACATCCACTTTCACTACAAGCGCGCCATCGAGGCGGCGAAGGCCGGCGCGGCGTGCCTGCGCATCAATCCCGGCAATATCGGTTCGGCGCAGCGCGTGAAGGACGTCGTGCAGGCGGCCAAGGATCATGGCTGCTCTATGCGCATCGGCGTCAATGCCGGCTCGCTGGAAAAGGAATTGCTGGAGCGTTACGGCGAGCCGTGCCCCGAGGCGATGGTCGAAAGCGCGCTCAATCATGCGCGCATTCTCGAGGACAACGACTTCCGCGAATTCAAGATCAGCGTGAAGGCGTCCGACGTTTTCCTCGCGGTCGCCGCCTATCACGGCCTGGCCGAAGCCAGCGATTACCCGCTGCATCTCGGCATCACCGAAGCCGGCGGCCTGATGTCCGGCACCGTCAAATCCTCCATCGGCATGGGCATGCTGTTGTGGGCCGGCATCGGCGACACGATCCGCGTTTCGCTGTCGGCCGATCCGGTGGAGGAGATGCGCGCGGGCTTCGACATTCTGAAGTCGCTCAGTCTGCGCCATCGCGGCGTCAATATCGTCTCGTGCCCGTCCTGCGCGCGGCAGGGCTTCAACGTGATCGAGACCGTCAGCATCCTGGAGGACCGGCTGAAGCACATCGCGACGCCGATGACGCTCTCGATCATCGGCTGCGTGGTGAACGGTCCGGGCGAGGCGCGCGAGACCGATCTCGGCTTCACGGGCGGCGGCGCGGGCGGCAGCGCCAGGCATGATCTATCTGAACGGCAAGCCGGCCTACAAGCTCGAGAACGACCAAGCTGGTCGACCATGTCGTCGAGCTTTGCGAGAAGAAGGCCGCCGAGATCGAAGCCGCAGCGCGGCGAAAGCGACGGCGCTTGAGCCGGCGCAGTAGAGCGCGGCATCCTTCTTGTTCATGATTCCCGAGGCCAAGCTTTCGCAGGCTGGTCGACCGTTTTGCGGCCGTTGAGGCGGAGCTGGCGTCCGGCGGTCCGGCGGCGCCGCCTATCGTGAAGCTGTCCAAGGAGCACGCCGAACTCGCGCCCGTCATCGAGGCCGTGCGAGGCCTATCGCATGACGCGAACGCGAATTGAAGGACGCCGAGGCTGCTCGCCGAACGACGCCTCAGCCGACCCCGACATGCGCGCGCATGGCCGAAGAAGAGCGCGCAGTCGCTGAAGGAGAACGCTACGCCGCGCTGGAACCGCGACTGAAGCTTCAGCTGCTGCCCAAGGATGCGGCCGACGCCTCGTCGGCCATCGTGGAAATCCGCGCCGGCACGGGCGGCGACGAGGCGGCCTTGTTCGCGGCCGATCTGCTGGGCATGTATCAGCGCTATGCGCAGCTGCAGGGCTGGAAAACCGAATCATGCTCAGCATCAGCGACAGCGATCTCGGCGGCGTGCAAGGAAGCGGTGCTGGAAGTGGTAGGGCTGGGCGCCTATGCCAAGCTCAAATTCGAAAGCGGCGTGCACCGCGTGCAGCGCGTGCCGGTGACGGAAGCGGGCGGGCGCATCCATACCTCGGCCGCGACCGTCGCCGTGCTGCCCGGAGCCGGAAGAAGTCGACGTCGACTGATCGACGAAAAGGACCTGCGGATCGACGTCTATCGCGCGCAGCGGCGCCGGCGGCCAGCACGTCAACAAGACGGAAAGCGCCGTGCGCATCACGCATCTGCCGACCGGCATCGTCGTGGCGCAGCAGGAAGAGAAATCGCAGCACAAGAACACGCGCCAAGGCGATGAAGATCCTGAAGGCGAAACTGTTCGAAGCCGAGCGCGAGCGGCAGGCCAGCGCGCGGGCGGCCGAGCGCAAGGATCTTGTCGGATCGGGCGATCGTTCCGAGCGCATCCGCACCTACAATTTTCCGCAAGGCCGCGTCACCGATCACCGCATCAATCTCACGCTCTACAAGCTCGACCGGATCATCTCCGGCGACGAACTGGGCGAGATCGTCGAAGCGCTGATCACGGAGGATCAGGCGAACCGGCTGGCGCGACGCTCGAATCGTCGGACGCGATATGAGCGCGGTGCGCGGATGCGTTGACGCGCAGCGCCGCGCGCCTCGCCGCGGCGGGGGTCGAGGCCCCGCGTCTGGACGCGCGCCTGCTGCTGGGCATCGCGATGGATCTGGCGCCGGAGAATCTCCTCGTCGCCCAGGATTCGACGGAAGATCAGCTTGCACGCTTCGAGGCGCTGATTTCGCGCCGGGCAGCCCGCGAGCCGCTCGCTTATATCGTCGGCCAAAAGGAATTCTGGAGTCTCGATTTCGAAGTCGGCCCCGGCGTCCTCATCCCGCGGCCTGAAACCGAAACGCTGATCGAGGAAGCGCTGCTGGATTTTCCCGACAACGACGCACCGCTCGACGTCGCCGATCTGGGCACAGGTTCCGGCTGCCTGCTGATCGCTTTTCTGGAGAGCTTCCCCAACGCAAAAGGAATCGGCATCGATCGCTCTGCCGAGGCTCTTGCCTGGGCGCGGCGCAACGCGTCGCGTCATGGACTCGAAGAGCGGTGCGTTTTGTCGCAGGCCGACTGGACGGAGGCGGCGAGAGGAAACTTTCGACTGTTCTGTTCTCCAACCCGCCCTACGTCACTGCAGGGGAGTTTGGCGGGGCGTCGCCGGAGATTCGGCAGTATGAGCCGCAGGACGCGCTTGTGGGCGGCGATGACGGGCTCAAAGCCTATCGGCAATTGGCTCCGATCATCGCCCGGCGTTTGCGGCCCGACGGCCGCGCCTATCTCGAAATCGGTTCGACGCAGGCCGAGGACGTGACATCTGTGCTGGAACGACACGACCTCCGGATCGTTCGTATTGTTGCCGACTTGGCCGGGCATCCCCGCTGTGTGGTCGCGGCCGCCGGCCAAAAAACAGTTGGAAACCCTGTGGCAAGCGGCTAGGTTCAACCCCATATGGGGGATTGAGGGAGCCCGCCGGTAGAAGGGCGGCCCGGATTTTCGGGAAGGGGGCGGTTGAAGCGCAGTTTGGCGCTGCCCCTGTCGTAAGCGAAAGTCGAGCTCTGCGCTTTATATGCGGCAACCAAGCGGACGCGCCCGAAGGTGCGACTGATACGAACGATGCAACACACCGCGCGCGTTCCCATGCCTTTGGCGCGTGGGCCTGCCGAATATGGGCCGGTTGAACAAGGACTGTCGAACAATGAAGGGGATCACGTGAAACGCTCTCGTGGACGCGGCCGCCGGCCGCAAAACAATAACGGTGGTGGTGGCGGCGGCGGAGGCAACAACAACAATCCGAACCGGACCTTCGATTCGAGCGGACCGGAGATCAAAATCCGCGGCTCCGCGGCCCATGTGTACGAGAAATATCTGCAGCTGGCGCGCGATGCGAACTCCGCCGGCGATCGGGTCATGGCGGAAAACTATCTCCAGCATGCCGAGCATTATTTCCGGATTCTGAGCGCGGCGCAGGCTCCAGCAGCAGCAATACCAAAACCAGAATCAGAACCCGAATCAGGGCCAGCAGAACTATCAACAGAATGGCGGCCAGCGGCCCCAGGCCAATGGAAACGTCAACGGGAACGTCAACGGCAATGGCGACGGCGCGATGCAGCAGCCCAATGGCAGCGCCCCCGTTTTCTCGCTGGCGGAAGCCGCCGATGACGGCGACGACGAAGGCGACGAAGGCGACAGGCTGGAATAGTCTCGCTCCCGGGTTCCGGCAGCCGTAGCCCTTGCGGTTCAAACAAGGCAGCCATACATATAGCCGGGACACGGCGCCCATCAGGGGCCGCGCCAAGGAGCTTGACCGGTTGCCTTAAAGGGACCGACCGGGCGCCGGAGAGGCTATTATGGACATCGAGAAATTCACGGAGCGCGCGCGCGGCTTCATCCAATCTGCGCAGGGACTTGCGCTTACGGTCCAACCACCAGGTCCTCAAACCCGAACATCTTCTCAAGGTGCTGATCGACGACGAGGAAGGCTTGGCTGCGCGGCTGATCCGTGCGGCCGGCGGCCGCGCCGAAGATGTGCGCGCGCAGACGGAAATCGCGCTGGCGAAACTGCCTAAGGTGGAAGGCTCGGCTCCGGCCAGATCTATCTCGCACCCGAAACCGCGCGGCTGTTCGAATCCGCGCAGGAACTGGCAAAGAAAGCCGGCGACAGCTTCGTCACGGCGGAACTTCTGCTTCTGGCGCTCGCCATGGCACAGGGTACGGATGCAGCGCGCATTCTGAACGATGCCGGCGTCACAGCCGCAGGCACTCAACACCGCCATCAAGGATCTGCGCCAGGGCCGTACCGCCGACAGCGCCACGGCCGAGAACAGCTATGACGCGCTCAAGAAATATGCCCGCGACCTGACCGAGCTGGCCCGCACCGGCAAGCTCGATCCCGTGATCGGCCGCGACGAGGAAATCCGCCGCACCATCCAGGTGCTGTCGCGCCGCACGAAGAACAATCCCGTGCTGATCGGCGAACCGGGCGTGGGCAAGACCGCGATCGCCGAAGGCCTGGCGCTGCGCATCGTCAATGGCGACGTGCCGGAAAGCCTGCGCGACAAGCGGCTGATGGCGCTCGACATGGGCTCGCTGATCGCGGGCGCGAAATTCCGCGGCGAATTCGAGGAGCGGCTGAAGGCCGTTCTCAACGGAAGTCACCGCGGCCGCAGGGCAAGATCATTCTGTTCATCGACGAGATGCACACGCTGGTCGGCGCCGGCAAGGCCGAAGGCGCGATGGACGCGTCCAACCTGCTGAAGCCGGCGCTGGCGCGCGGCGAGCTGCATTGCATCGGCGCCACCACGCTCGACGAATACCGCAAGCATGTCGAGAAGGACGCGGCTCTGGCGCGGCGCTTCCAGCCGGTGTTCGTGTCCGAGCCCACGGTCGAAGACACGATCTCGATCCTGCGCGGCCTGAAGGAAAAATACGAAGTGCATCACGGCGTGCGGATCACCGACTCCGCGATCGTCGCCGCGGCGCAGCTTTCCAATCGCTACATCACCGACCGCTTCCTGCCCGACAAGGCCATCGACCTGATGGACGAGGCGGCCAGCCGCCTGCGCATGCAGATCGATTCCAAGCCCGAAGAGCTCGACGAACTCGACCGCCGCATCATCCAGCTCAAGATCGAGCGCGAAGCGCTGAAGAAGGAAACCGACAAGGCCTCGAAGGATCGCCTGAAGGCGCTGGAAGTCGAGCTTGCCGATCTTGAGGAAAAAGCGGACGTCGCTGACCGCACGCTGGCAGGAAGAAAAGAAATCCGTCCAGAACGTGCAGGGCCTCAAGGAAAAGCTCGACGCGGCGCGCCAGGAACTGGACGTCGCGCAGCGCCGCGGCAATCTCGCGCGCGCCGGCGAACTGACCTATGGCGTCATTCCCGATCTCGAGAAAAAGCTGAAGGCGATCGAAGAAAACCAGGGCTCGGCACTGGTCAACGAAGCGGTGACGGCGGAGAACATCGCCGGCGTCGTCTCGCGCTGGACCGGCATTCCTGTCGACAAGATGCTCGAAGGCGAGCGCGACAAGCTGCTCCACATGGAGAAGTCGCTCGAGAAGCGCGTCGTCGGCCAGGACGCAGGCGGTGCGCGCGATCTCCAATGCCGTGCGCCGTTCGCGCGCCGGGCTTGCAGGATCCCAATCGCCCGATCGGTTCGTTCCTGTTCCTCGGGCCCACGGGCGTGGGCAAGACCGAGCTGACCAAGGCGCTGGCCGAATTCCTGTTCGACGACGACACCGCGCATGGTGCGCATCGACATGACGGAGTTCATGGAGAAGCATTCCGTGTCGCGCGCTGATCGGCGCGCCGCCCGGCTATGTCGGCTATGAAGAAGGCGGCGTGCTCACCGAAGCCGTGCGCCGCAGGCCCTATCAGGTGATCCTGTTCGACGAAGTCGAGAAGGCGCATCACGACGTGTTCAATGTGCTGCTGCAGGTGCTGGACGACGGGCGTCTGACGGACGGGCAGGGCCGCACGGTCGATTTCCGCAACACGGTGATCATCCTCACCTCGAATCTCGGCACGGAATTTCTGTCGACCGACGAGAGGCGGCGACTTGAAAGCAGGCGCGCGCACAGGTGATGGAGGCGGTGCGGGCCCATTTCCGCCCCGAATTCCTCAACCGGCTGGACGAGATCATCCTGTTCCACCGCCTGTCGCGCGCGAACATGGACAAGATCGTCGATATCCAGATCGGCGCGGCTGGACAAGCTGCTGGCCGATCGCAAGATCGAGATCACGCTCGACAACAAGGCGCGCGAATGGCTGGCGCAGGCCGGCTACGATCCCGTCTATGGCGCGCGGCCGCTGAAGCGCGTGATCCAGCGCCGCCTGCAGGATCCGCTGGCGCAACTGCTGCTCGAAGGCAAGATCGCCGACGGCGCGAAGGTCAAGGTGAGCGCCGGCAAGACACGGCCTCACCATCGACGGCGTCACCTTCGAAGCGGACGACGACGCGCTCGACGCACCCACGCCAAGCCGGGCGATACATTAATTTCCCTCCCCCTTGTGGGGAGGGATAGGGTGGGGGCGTAAAGAAGAGTCTTCGCGCGCGGACGCGCGCGCCCCCATCCTGACCTTCCCCACGAGGGGGAAGGGACAAGTCATTGAACCTACTTCGCCAACTCCTTCCGGATCGACAGCAATTCCTTGCGCCGTTCCGCGCTGACCGTTGGATACGCCATTTTGAGTTCTTCCATCGCATCCAGAATGATGTGAGAGACGATCAGCCGCGCATTCTGCTTGTCGTCGGCCGGCACGACGAACCACGGCGCATCCTTTGTGCTGGTTGCGCCGAGGCAGTCGCCATAGACCTCCATGTAGCGCTTCCAGTATTTGCGCTCTTCGACATCCGCCTGACTGAATTTCCAGTTCTTCTCCGGCTCGTCGATACGGTCGAGAAAGCGCTTGCGCTGCTCGTCCTTTGAAAGGTGCAGGAAGAATTTGACGATCCGCGTTCCGTTCAGATGCAGGTGCTTTTCCAGATTGACGATGGAACGATAGCGCTCGCCCCATAATTTCTCGTCGTGCTTCGGCGCATCCGGCAATCCTTCGGCGACGAGAAGCTCGCGGTGCACGCGAACGATCAGGACTTCCTCGTAATAGGAGCGGTTGAAGATGCCGATCTTTCCCCGCTCCGGCAGGTTGCGCGTCGTGCGCCACAGGAAATCGTGCTGCAGTTCCTCGCCGCTCGGGTGCTTGAAGCTGAACACCTGGCAGCCCTGCGGATTGACGCCCGACATCACATGCTTGATCGCGCCGTCTTTGCCGGCGGCGTCCATCGCCTGGAAGATCAGCAGAATGGCGTAGCGGTCGGATGCGTAAAGAAGATCCTGTTGCGCGCTCATCCGCGCGACGTGGTCTTCGAGAATTTCCTTGTACTGCTTCTTCGATTTGTGGATGGCGTCGATCCTGGTCGGCCATTTCCCGAGATCGACGGAATCGCCAGGGCCCACGCGAAAGTCTTTGGAATGAACTTTCATGAAATCCCTTTCTGCGTGTCCGGCCGCGCGGACCCACCGGCCGAAATTGGGGCCGATCGGTTTTATCTACCGCGAACCGCCGCCATTTGAAACCAAGACCCGAACGGGGCGTTCCCCCTTACACGCCCGAGTCACGCGCCACGCTCGCTCACGCGTCATCAGGCGGCCGATTCCGCTCTTCGGCCCAACAAGGAGCCTCAATGACAACCGTCCCGACGCAGGCCCAGCACAATGCCGCCATGCAAGAACACACAAAAATCAGCGGCTCAAACCGCAAAACGATCGATGCGATACTGCGGCATCCCGTGGCGCACAATCTCGAATGGGGCGACGTCATCACGCTCATCGAGAAGCTTGGCACGGTCGAACACAAGGCCAATGCCGATTTTGTGTTTCAGGTGCACGCGCAGCGCCATGTCATGCGCAAGCCCCACACAAAGGATTTGGCGGCGCCGGAAGTCATCGAGCTTCGAAAGTTTCTGACGCGGGCGGGATTGTTCGCCGAGCCGGAGGAAAAGCCGGCTGAAGTCGACTCGAGCGTCGGTCCGAACCTCATGGTCGTCATGGATCACCACGGCGCGAAATTGTACGACGTCGACGTCATGGCCGCCGACGCGTCGCAACACGCGATCAAGCCGTACGACCCGCACCACTTCCAGCATCATCTGACGCACAAGGATCAGTCGCGGGAAAAGGGCCAAAGGACGGCGGAAGATACGGGATATTACGAGCAAATCGCTGAGGCGCTGGCGAAAGCAGGCAAGATCGTCGTGGTCGGACACGGGACGGGCAAGAGCAACGCCGCGCACCACCTTCTGGAATATCTCAAGGCCCACCACAGCGAGACCCATCGGCGCGTCGTCAGCGAAATGTCGGCGGAACTCTCAAGCGTCACGACGCGGCAATTGCTGGAAATGGCGCATGAGGCGCTGCGCTGATGAAAGCTCTCGTGTATCTGGCTCCCGGCAAGAAGGCGCTGGACGAACGCCCAAAGCCGGAAATCACCGTCCCAACCGACGCCATTGTCAAAATCGTCAAGACGACGATTTGCGGCACGGATTTGCACATCCTCAAAGGTGATGTTCCGACTTGCCAGCCGCCGCGCATTCTGGGCCATGAGGGCGTCGGTATTATCGACACAGTCGGGCCGGCCGTAACGGCGTTCAAACAGGGTGATCGCGTTCTGATCTCCTGCGTCAGCGCCTGCGGAAAATGCACTTATTGTCGCAAACAAATGTACTCGCATTGCACCACCGGCGGCTGGATTCTCGGCAACACGATCGACGGAACGCAAGCCGAGTTCGTGCGCGTTCCCCACGCGGACAACAGCCTCTATCCCATTCCGGCGGGCGCCGACGAAGAGGCGCTCGTCATGCTCAGCGATATTCTTCCGACCGGCTTCGAGTGCGGCGTGTTGAACGGCAAGGTTCAACCGGGCTCCACGGTGGCGATCGTCGGCTCAGGCCCGATCGGGCTCGCGTCGTTGCTCACGGCTCAGTTCTATTCGCCTGCCGAGATCATCATGATCGATCTCGACGACAATCGCCTCGCCGTGGCGAAGCGTTTCGGCGCGACCGCCACCATCAACAGCACCGACGGCGAAGCCGTCGCAAAGCTCATGGAGATGACGGGCGGGCGCGGCGTGGACACGGCCATCGAGGCCGTCGGCATTCCGACGACATTTGAGATGTGCGAGCAGATCGTGGCTCCGGGCGGAACCATCGCCAATATTGGCGTGCACGGAAAACAGGTCGCGCTTCATCTCGAACGCCTGTGGGATCGCAACATCAACATCACCACGCGGCTGGTCGACACCGCGAGTACGCCGATGCTGCTCAACATTCTCAAGTCGGGCAAAATCGATCCAAAGCTTCTGATCACCCACCATTTCAGTCTCGACAAGATCATCGACGCTTACGAGACGTTCGCCCATGCCGCCGATACGAAGGCGCTCAAGGTGATCATCGAGGCTTGATCACAAACCTCACCATGGCCGGCCTCCGAGCCGGCCACCCAGCGGCCGCGTGTCCACGCGGCCAGTGACTCTTCATACGTTTGCGCAAGCGTAATTCGGCTCGCGGATGCTCGCCGGCTGTGTTGCCGGGTCAAGCCCGGCAATGGTGAGGAGGGAAGTGCGTCAACTCAATTCAAAAACGCGCTACGACCCCAGAGATTGCGCAGCACCGCGCCCGATGAAGCCTTTGATGGCGTAAACACGGACGCCGAACTGATTGGAGCCCATGTCCCACACGCGCACTTTGGACCAGTCGTTCTGCGCACTGACGTCGAGCACGGGCGTGTTGTGGTCGATCTCGCCGTGGTTGCGCCAATTGGCCTGGTCGACGCGGATTTCGCGCGGCGAAACGATCCGCGTCACAACCGCCACGTGACCACGCGCAAGCCGGGCGCTGCCGGCGAACACCATCACGGCGTCGCTCGCGGGTTGCGTGAACCGGGCATAGATGTTCTCGGCGCGCCGCCACCAATATTTCGCGTCACCGAAGATTTCGAGGCCCGAGCGCAGCCGCGCATATTCGACGCAATAAAGATGGTGCAACGGCGTTTCGATCGAGGGTTCGTCCGGCGCGCTTGCCTGGAGCGTTGCAGCGGAGTCGCTTGATGCGGCGCTGGCGACGTTCGCCACGGCTCCGTTGACCGCATCGAGGGTCTGGCGCAATGGCACATCGCCGTCGGCGAAGGCGGCGGTTGAGAACGTCAGAGCGGCGAAGAGAAGAGAAACACGTGTCAGGCGTATGGCTCGAAACGATCGGGTCATATTTGGTCCCTGGCAAGAATGGATATTTGCGGCGACCCAGAGAAGACGCTCTTAAGCGGGACGACGCGCGCAGACAGTTTGAATTTCCAGCGACGGTTTCCTAACAGACGCGGAACGATCGGGCAATCCGCGCGCTACGCCGCGCGAATCAGCCGGGAACTTTCGAGAACTCCGAAATCTCAGGTCGTGTGATTCCCCTCCCCCTTGTGGGAGGGATAGGGTGGGGGGCTTAAGAAAGAGTCTTGGCGCGCGGACGCGCGCACCCCCATCCTGACCTTCCCCACGAGGGGGAAGGGAAATGAGGTCAGTCCTTCGCGGCGCGGAGGTCGCTGGGGCTTTCGGCCACTTTGCTTTCGAGCGGCATTGCGGCGAGTTCGTGGTCCATTGACACGCGGTTCGCGAGGAACGCACGCAGATCGCGACCGGCCAGGATTTGTCCGCGGGCGACTTTCACCGTGAGCGGATTGACCTGCACGCCGTTGATGCGGATTTCGTAATGCAGATGCGGGCCCGTCGCGAGGCCGGTGGCGCCGCTATAGGCGATCACCTGTCCCTGGCGCACATGCGAGCCCTGATGCACGCCCGGCGCGAAGCGCGAGAGATGCGCATAGGCGGTCGCATAGGTGTTGCCGTGATTGACCAGGATGAAATTGCCGTAGCCGCCGAGCACGCCTTCGATCTGGATCGTGCCGCTGCCGGCCGCCATCACCGGCGTGCCCGTCGGGAACCGCGAAATCGATTCCCTTGTGCATGCGTGTGTAGCCCAGCACGGGATGGAAGCGCATGCCGAAGCCGGAAGAGATGCGCGCGCCGTCGACAGGCGTCTTCATCAGCATGCTTTTGGCGCTTTGACCTTTGGCGTCGAAATATTCGACGGGATCGCCATTGGGCGGCTGATAGCGATAGAGCGCCACCGTGCGCGAACCGCAGATGCATCGTGGCGTAGGAGATGTCGCCCTGCTTCGCGGGCTGGCCGTCCGGCGTGTAATAGTAGTTGTAGAGAACTTCGAACGTGTCGCCCGGTTTGATGTCGCGCTGGAAGTCCACTTCGTACGAGAACATGTGGATCATCTGCACGACGACTTCGGCCGGAATGCCGGCCTGCATCGCGGCGAGATAGAGGCTCGAGTCGATCTTCGCGCCCGCGCGGTGGAATTTCGCGACGAGTTTTTGCTCAGTGCTTTGCGCCGTGAAGCCGCCATCGGTGGCGCGGCTGATCGTGATGTCGTGTTCGATGGTCGGCGAGAAGCTTACGGAGAGCAGGCGCCCCACCGGCGTGGCAGGCGCGGCCTGCACGCTGGAATCCGGCGCATCTTCGCCATCCGCCGCGGAATCATTGGCGCCGGCGGGCGGTGTGTAGGTGATGCTGGCGACGGGCGCGGCGGGCGGCGCCGGCTCGAAGGTGAGCTGCAGGGTTTGTCCCGCGCGTACCAATTTGGGACTATAGACTTTGGCCAACGCCGCGACGGCCATTTCCGCGTCGTCGTTGGTGACGCCGGCATCGGTCAATGCGCCGGCCAGGGTGTCGCCGTGGTCGAGCGTGATCGTGCGCGAGTCGACGTCGGAATTCGCTTCGGTCGCATCGTCGCCGGCGCTTTCGGCCGCGAGCGAATTGTCCAGCGAATTGGCCGGCTCGACGATTTGCGCGGGCGGCGTGTTTGCAGCGGGGGCGGAAGGCCCGAACGCGGCGAAATTCAGTTGCGGGCCTTTGTTCTGCGCGGTCAGCCTGAGGAAAAGTTCATAGGGCATCAGCGAGCGCTGATGCGCCGCCGAATAGCCGTGGGACGGCGGCATGGTGCCCGCGGCGAGCCAGGCGATCGAGCCGGCGATGACGGCGGTGATCGATGTCGAGACAATGGCCCAGCGGCCATCGGTGGAGGAGAGAGCTTCTGCGGCGGAACGCGCGGTGCGTTGCCAATCAGCTGCAAGAACATCGAGTGTCGGTGCGCGGCGACGCTGCACGGCAGCTCCTGTCTTTATACCAAAGGGATGTTGTGCCATCCCCGCCCGTTTGGTGTGCGCCCGGCCGAAGCAAGGCGCGCCATATAGCCTGACCATCATTAGCGCCGTCAACCGTTACCGGCACGTTAACGTTGTCTAAACCCACAATGGGATTGCCGGTGAGTCGGGTGGAGCAAGAGCCGGGCCAAGCGAATCATGGTCTCGCGGAACTTGCGAGGCCCGGAATCAAGCAAATCGTGGCCTCGCGAATTCCGCGAGGCCCAAGGTCAACGAATCGTGGCCTCGCGAATTCCGCGAGGCCACGACGGGTCGTGTCGATTGTTGGGGGGTAACTTACAATCGCACGAGGAGAAGTTCCGCGATGCGGCCATGCAGCCAGCCGATGCCTTTGGCAGACATGCAGCAGGACGAAGAACAGCAGGATCCCGAACAGCATCGCCGCGACGAGGCCGGGGGCCGTGTGCAGGAAGTGATTGAGCCACGGCACGTCGTCGATCTGGAAATGCGAATGATTCGGTGATGAGCCCGAGAACGGCTCCACCCGCAAAGCCGAGCGACAGCGAGATGCCGACCACCGCGATGACGAAATAGGCGACGCCGAGCGGCAGCATGCAGAATGAGATAAAGCATCGACGACCAGGTGCGGATGTCGGCGAGGGCGTCCTTGATGCGCGCCCAAACGGTTTCGTCGGCGGCCGACGCGGGCGGCAGGCGCCGCGGCATGCGCACGCCCAGTAGTCCTTCGATGATGCGCCCTTCGACGATGGCTCAACACGCGCACCGAACCGATGAACAGAAGCGCGAAGGGAATGCCGATGATCAGGATGATCAGAAGCCGGCCGTGAGCGAAATTCCCGTGATCGTCCAGGTGAAATAGAAAATGCCGGTAACGAGCGACAGCAGCATGTACATCAGCGCGCCATAGGCGCGTGGATCGCTGATCACGCCGAAGAATCCGTAATGACGCTCGGGCGATTGTTCGGATTTGGGGAAGGGACCCTGAAGTGTGGCTTCCATGGAGCGATACTCCTCTGCGATTTCGGCTGGTGTTCCATAGGTTTCGATGACGGCGGCGAGGACTTCGCGCTTCGCTGCGATCGGGATTCGATGCGAGTCTCGTTTTGCAGATGCTCTTCGGCATCCGACAGCGCATCGCTGACAAGCCCGGGCGACGCGCCTTTGAGCGCGCTCTGGAGCGCATCCAGATAAGCGCGGACCGTGTCAGGCGGACGGTCGGTGTTCATGAACGGCTCCTCCGCCCGCCAACAGCGCATCGTCCACGAATTCCCGCATGTCCTTCCACGCGCCTTGCCAGTCGTTCAGCGCCTGACGGCCATCGTCGGTGATGTTGTAGTACCGGCGGGGCGGGCCGAAGGCGGACGCCTCCACCCGGCTGTCGAGCAGCCCCAGCGTGTTGAGGGATCTGAGAACGGGATAGATGGCGCCCTGCTTGAAGATCAGTCCGCCTTCGCCTTCGGCCTTCACGGCCTTTGGCGATTTCGTATCCATACATCTCCCGGCCTGCGCGAGCGAGCACAGCCAAGAGGACGAGCGATGATAGCCCGGCCATGAGTTCTTTTCGGAATTTGCGCGTGTATTGGGATTCTTCTGTCACGACGCGCCTTGTTCCGCCTCCTTGCTATTACGAAGTTCTATCTAGCACGAACTTCACACTATGCAATAGCTCACTCTACCAAAGTCCAAACTATTTTCGACTCCACACGGGGAGGGAGGGACCTGTATGGGCCGATTTTGAGGAAAAGCAAGGGAAAGGGAGCGGGCCGGCAGGCGTGGCGGAGGCCTTCCAGAGATGGCAAGATGGTTAACCCATTGCTTTCATATGGCAGAAGCGAGGGCGATGAATCCATCCCCACGGCCGGGGGCGTTTCATGTTCCCGGATTTCGAGCCCGCAAACTGTGACGCGCCGCGCCGCGCTAGGTCATGAACCCACATGAGCCGCTCCACCACGAGGATTCTCAACACGCGAAAATTCGCCGCCAAGCACGGTGCCGCTACGATCGTGAAATTGATGATGGCGTGCAACGATCTTTCGCTCGCAAACGACTCCATGGCGCGGTGGAAGGACGAACAGTCGCCTGCTCGCTCCCATCGAAAACACGGCGCACGCATATACTTCATGCGTTTGCAGATTTCGCATCTTGTCGAAGCGTTGAAGATTATTGATGAGATCACAAGCGACCCAATCTTGGTCGCATTGGTCGAATGCTGTGATCGTCAAACGCAGCTGGCGTTCGCCCAACTGAGAGAGTTTCGTAAGGGCGGCGGTAAGCACAGTGAGTTTGTTCAATCAGCTGAATTGATTCGGCACAATCTCGGCTTTCACTATGAGCAAAGCGCGAAACTGATAAGCACGGCATTGTCCAAACGAGTCAAGAAGTACGGCGATAGTCCGAGCACGCTTACGCGTGGATCAGAGATGATGCAGTGGAATTTCCAACTCGCGGATGAGGTGCATGATCGAATCGTTGTACGCGAAATTTGGAAAATCCCGGAGGAGGCGTCAAATGACGAGTTGCGTCAAAAAGCCGATGACAAGGCAATGTGGATTCATAATGTGATGCTCACCTTTGTCGATTTTGCAGCCGAATTTGTTTGGAAATTCTCCGAGGTAGGCTAGTCAGATTTCCTAAGTACGCAGTGACAGCCAAACCACTACCTGCTTGGAAATTGGTGGATGGTTTTCTCCGCTATTTCGCCGCTTCCAGATGAATCGTCGCGAAGGCGCGCTTGCGGGTTTGTGATTTGATCACGATGTCCACCTCGCAGCCAAGCTTGGCGAGCATGCGCATGATGCGCTCGACCGACACGTCGCGAAACCGGCCTTTCAGCATGCGCGACAGATCCGGCTGGCTCACGCCCATCATGCGCGCGGCATTCGTCTGATTGAGTTTGCGGTCCTGCATCGTGTCCTGGACACGGCTCATCAACTGCGCCTTGAGCAGATGCGTCTCCGCATCCGGGAAGCCGAGATCGGCGAATACATTCCTGGTGCCGCGCCTGACGGACGTTTCCTGTTTTGGGCTCATTCTTGACCTCGATATGCGACTTTATGGTGGTTTCACCATAGATATCAAGACCGAATTCGAAGCTGCAAACTATTGCATTCGTCTACGGCGCGCTTGGCCGCGGCGCACAAACATTTTCCGACGTGTATCATCGGTCCGAAAAGAGCAGCGGTCCTGATGCGCGAATCGGATGTGGTCATTGTCGGTGGGGGGCATAACGGGTTGGTTTGCGCGTTCTATCTGGCGCGCGCGGGGCTCTCCGTCACCGTTCTGGAGCGGCGCGGAGTCGTGGGCGGGGCTGCGATCACAGAGGAATTCGCGCCGGGGTTTCGCAACTCCGTGGCGAGCTACACGGTTTCGCTGCTGGCGCCGAAAGTGATTGCCGACATGGCGCTGGCGGAACACGGGCTCCGTATCCTGCCGCGCCGTGTCCAGAATTTCCTGCCGTTGAATGATCGCGACTATCTGAAAACAGGCGAGGGCACCACCAAATCCGAAGTCGCGAAGTTTTCCGCGCGCGATGCGGCGAAGCTCGACGCGTTTACGGATCGCCTCACGGTGCTGGCCGATCTTGTGCGCGACACGCTTCTCAAACCGCCGCCGAACGTCACGCAAGGCGGATGGTTCGCGGCGCTCGGGGAGATGATCCGCGACATCCCGCTGGCGCGACGCGTGGGCGGCATGGACATGGGCGCGAAGCGTGACCTTCTCGCGCTGTTCGGCCAGTCGGCGGGCGACTGGCTCGATGGCTGGTTCGAAAGCGAGCCGATCAAGGCCGCATTCGGTTTCGATGCGATCGTGGGCAATTACGCGAGCCCCTATTCGCCCGGCACCGCCTATGTGCTGCTGCACCACGCCATCGGCGAAGTGAATGGCAAGAAGGGAACCTGGGGCCACGCGATCGGCGGCATGGGCGCCATCACGCAGGCGATGGCCGCTGCGTGCGGAAAGCTCGGCGTTGAAATGCGCACGAACGCCGGCGTGCGAGAGATCCTGGTCGAGAAAGGGCGCGCCGTCGGCGCCGTGACGGACAAGGGCGAGATCTTCCGCGGCCGCGCGGTGATCTCCAATCTGAATCCGAAGCTGCTGTTCCAGTCGCTGGTCGATCCCGCGCATCTGCCCGCGGATTTCCGCGAGCGCATGGCGCGCTATCGCAACGCGTCGGGCACATTCCGCATGAATGTGGCGCTATCGGAGTTGCCGCGCTTTTCGTGTCTGCCCGAACCGGGCGATCATCTCACGGCCGGCATCGTCATGGCGCCGAGCCTTGGCTATATGGAGCGTGCCTATGCCGACGCGCGCGAACATGGCTGGTCGAAGGCGCCCATCGTGGAGATGCTGATCCCGTCTTTCGTCGACGAAACGCTCGCGCCGCCGGGCAAGCATGTCGCGAGCCTTTTCTGTCAGCACGTGGCGCCGGAATTGCCCGATGGAAAATCCTGGGACGCGCATCGTGACGAGGTCGCTGAGCTGATGCTCGATACGGTCGAGCGTTTCGCGCCGGGTTTCAAGGCGTCCGTCATCGCGCGCACGGCGATGACGCCGCTGGATATGGAACGCATTTTCGGTCTCGTGGGCGGCGACATCGCACATGGAGTCCTGAGCCTGGATCAATTGTTCTCCGCGCGGCCCGTTCTGGGCTATGCCGACTATCGCAGCCCCATTGCAGGACTCTATATGTGTGGTGCGGGCACGCATCCGGGAGGCGGCGTCAGCGGCATGCCCGGCCACAATGCGGCGCATGCTGTGATGAAGGATATGCGTCGACGGTGACGCGCGCGGTCTCGGAGACAAAACATTTGCCTCGTCTTGTCCTCATTCCAAGTCCCTTTGTGGGCGCCGTTTCGTGGCAGGCGACGGCATCAGCATTGCCGGACGCGGTCGCGTGCGATTATGGCGGCGTGTCCGCGCCCGGTTGGTATGAAGGCGTCGCAAACAGGATTGTTGCGCAATGCGATGACAGGCCATGGATTGCGGTTCTTCACAGCGGCGCCGGGGGTTTCGCGCCGGCTATCGCAGCGGCCGCTACGAATCTCGCCGGACTGATCTTCGTCGAGTCCGTGCTGCCTTATCCGGGCAAGAGCATCATCAAGACCGCGCCGCCCAATTTCGTCGCTCTGTTGAAGCGCGTGACGCAGGACGGATATCTCGCGCCGTGGAACACATGGTTCGGCGCCGATCCGTTGCCGACATTGATCTCGGATATCGCGGCGAGAGAGGCATTCGTGCGCGACCTGCCGCGCGTGCCCTTCGCGTTCCTCGAAGCCGCGTCGCCCGATGCATCGCAATGGGAAAATCTGCCCGCCGCCTATGTGCAGCTGAGCAAAGTCTATGACAAAGAATCCGCCGAAGCGGAGCGTCGCGGCTGGGCCGTGCGCCGCGCGAAGCTCAATCACCTCGCGATGGCGAGCGATCCAGAGAAGGTTGCGACTCTGTTGGCCGGCCTCCCGTGAGACGCGTGCCGCAAGACGCGTTCACCGGCGCTCACCAACCTGAGTAACCCAGCAACCCCATCTGCAGCAGCGTCACCGCGCAAATCGCGAAGACGGGGAGCGTGACGATCACGCCGGCCCAGCGCAGTCCCGGCCAATCGCGGGGACGCGCAATGACGATGGCGACGATCGCGATCGCGGTGGCGATGGTTGCCGCAAGGAACAGCCAGCAGGCGAGCGGCAGCAGCGGTCCGGGATAGCCATAAACGGCGAGAGCCTGATCGGCGAGCCAGGGCGCAATCGCAAGGCCAAGCAGCGCCGCAGCAATCAGCCACACAAGGGCAGCCGCATCGACGGCCAGCAAACTCGCCGGCTCGCGACCGCGGATCAGCCGCCATGCGCCGCCGACAATTCGCACCAGCGCCACCGCAGCCGTCAGACCCAGGATGAGAAAGAGCCAGCTGCTCGTTTGGAAGAAGCTCGTGCGATCGGCGGGTCCGCCGGGGGTCTGGCCGTAGAGGCGCATGGTTCCACCGACCGGGGCAAATCCCACGCGACCCGCGCCATTGGTCTCTTCGAACGTATCGTGACCGATATAATAGTAGCGCGCGGTTGTGCCGCCCACGACCAGAAGATCGCCATTCGTCGCCGCGCCGACGAACACCGGAATAGTTCCCAGGAACGCGCGCTCGGTCCGGAAATAGGCGCGGCGCAGCGGCTGGTAAAATCCTGCATAGCCGGCAGCCTGCAGCATCGACATCGCGACGCGGGGCGGAAGCGGCGCCGCTCCCATGAACTTCGCAATGATCGCGCGCGCGAGCTGGCCGCGGAACCTGATGCCTGTCGGCGTATTGACGGCGACGAATATTCCCAGCCCTGCTTTCGGATAGATCTCCATCAGCGCGTGCTGAAACATGAGATCGCCGTCATGGCCGAAAGCCGTTTCGCCGTCCGGCGCGGGCATTTCGTAGAATCCGTGCAGCCACGCGCCGAAGCCGTTGAAATCGCGGAACAGCGGCTTGCGCATGTCGAGCGCTGCGGCGGCGCTCAGGACGTGCGCCGCTTGCATCCGCGCGGGATCGAGCAACGCGCGCATGTAGACGGACATGTCGTTCGCGCTGGCGGACAGCGCGCCGATGGGCGCCGTCGCCACATATTCCCAGCGCCGCGGTTCGAATTGTGCGGCGGTGTAAGCGAAGCCCGTGGAGACGCGCGTGGCGTCGGCGGCGCTGAGCGGTGCGGGAAAGCCTTTCGCCGTCATCGCGTCCGGATAGGGCTCGCGATAGGTCGCATGCGCCATGCCGAGCGGGCGCAGAATATGCGCTTCCGCATAATCCTCCCAGCGCATCCCCGTTTCGCGTTCGACGATGGCCGCAGCCAGCGACGCGCCGTAATTGGAATAGACCGACACGATCCCCGGCGGACGCACGCGGTGCACGCGATGCGTCTCCAGATAAGTGTCAAACGGCTGCAGGGCGCCTGGATCGTGCGTGAAGAGCGCGCCCAGCACCGAATCCTCGAACCCCTCGGTATGCGTCATGAGATTGCGGATGCGGATCGGCTCGGCGAAGCCTTCGTCGGGAATTTGCAGGCTCTTCGGCAGATGCGCGTTGATCGGATCGTCGAATTTCAGCTTTCCCTGTTCGGCCAGCTGTGTGAGCGCGATCCAGACGAACGTCTTCGAGATCGAGCCCACGCGGAACATCGTGTCGGCCGTGACGTCGCGCCCCGATCCCGCCGTGCCGTAACCTTTTGCCAGCAGAACCCCATTGCGATCGATGATGGCGACGGCGACGCCCGCGATATGCTCGCTCGTCATCGCCTGCTGCACGGCGCCGTCGACGAAAGATTCCAGTCTCGCCGGATCGATGGCCCCGGCGCCCTGCGCGCAAGCCGGAGCGCACAATGCGAGCGCCAGGATCGGCAGCCAAAATGTCTTCCGCATATATCCTCCGAGCGTCGTTCGCCTCAGGTTTGCGTGACCGCTTTCGCGAAGGCGAGCCAAATGGGGCTCGAGAACGCCCACCAGATGCCGAGGTGCAGGATCACGGCAAGCGCAAGCGCGTACCACCAGGCGGGATGCACGCGGCCGTGGACGCGGTAATCGTAGATGACGCCAACCGCCATCAGGGCTTCGATGATCCCGAGCGCAATCCAGATGGCTTCGGGCGCGAGGCCCAACGGTATCGCGATGCGGGCCGTGCCGGGCGCCGTCAGCGTGACCATCGCGGCCGCCATCAGCCTTTTGTGCCAGTCGCTGCGACGCCGATTGAGAAGCGCCGCCACCACAAGGATGAGCGTCGCCGTGATGCCCATCAGCGGCAAGGCGAGGAACGCGAGCGGGGCGGGCGCACCCGGCGGAGCGTGGCCCAGACGCGCCGCGGTGATGGCCGTCGAATAGCCCAGCGACAGCATCGCGCCGAACAGCACCGCGCCCACAATGCCGATCTGGCGGTGCAGCGCGACATTGTCGGCCGCGATCAGCGAGGCCTGCGTCACGAACAGGAGGAGCCACGCCGTGAACACCGCGCCATGAACGATCGTCAGCGGCGACAACGGCGGCACGGGCGCGTGGATAAAAGCCTTCAGATAGAAGGACGGCGCAAAGCCGATGAAGATCATCGCCACGGAGACGAGCGTCAGCGTGAGATAGAAGGTCGCGTCGGACCTTTGCGATTCCGCCTGCATGGATTGCCCCTCTTTGTGCGGTCCGCGCCGCACAGTCCCCAAAACCGGCCCCGAAGCCGGCGAGTCAGGCCCCGGCGCAATCGAGACTAGTCCAGAGCGCTTTTGCGATCCAGAAGCGGTTCGCCTTGAGCGGCCTACGCGAGCCGGGCGCGATTGAGCGTGCGCAGATGGATGGCAAGATAGGCGGCGAGCGCGAATGTGAGGATGGCGGCGCTTCCGATAAGCGAAGTCGTTTCCGACGCGGCGATCAGCGCGACGCAGAACAGCACGCAGAGCACGGCCACAATGCGCGACCACAGGCGCAGCGCGCGCGGTAACGCTACGCCCAGTTTGAGCAGTGCAAGAGCTGAGGCCAGATAGACCGCCACGCTGAGGACCACCGCCGCGTTGGTGACGATGGTGAACTGTGTCGCCAGCGTGGGGCTCACCGACATGACGATCAGCAGGCTCGCCAGCGCGCCCGTGAACATCAGATTGGCGGACGAGGCGCGATGGGCAGGCTGCGCGGGCGGAGCCCACACGCGGCCCAGCACCGATTCCGACTCTGCGGTTTCGACCGTCAGAAGCGTGCTGGCGGCCAGCGTGCCGGACGCCTTGAGCATGGCGCAAAGCGCCACGGCGCCTGCGAACGCTGCTCCCAGCACGGGAACGACCGCATCCGCGAATGGCGCGGACGATTTCGCCAGCGCCGCGGCCGGCAACATCCCCATGATCGCGGCGCTCGCCGCAATGTAGATGGCGGTCGCGACGGCCAGTCCGCACAGCGTTCCGATGGGCACGTCGCGCACCGGATTTCGCACGCGAACCGCCAGGATGATGGCGCCTTCAATTCCGAGAAAGGCCCAGAACGCGATGACGGTGGCGTGCGGCAGGATCGCGAGATCGCTTCGGCCGCTCACATTCCACGACGCGATGAAAATCGCCGGGTGAAAAAAGAACCAGCCGCCGATGGCGGCGAACAGCACGGGCGCAAGCCCGAGAAACACCGACCAGCTTTGCAGCCCCGCGACGAAACGCGGGCCCAGGAAATTGACGCCGACGAAAAACCAGACGATGGCGACCGTGGCGATCGTGAGCCCCGGCGGCTTGGCGACGATGGGAACGAAGACGCTGAGATAGCCGGCAACCGCCAGCGCAATGGCGACGCAGGCGACCAGCGACGACGCCCAATAGAGCACGCCGGACACAAACCCGGCGCAAGGTCCGAACGCGTCGCGAATATAGGAGAAGAGACCCGCAGCGCTGGGATTGGCGATCGCCAAGAGCGCGAATACCCCGCCGATCGACCCCGCCGCGAGCGCCGCCACCAACCAGCCGACAATGGAGATCGAACCGATCGCGCCCAGACTCGCCGGCAACAGAAAAACGCCCGACCCGATCATCGTGCTCGTCACCACCATGGTGGCGAGGAAGGGGCCGATTTTTTTGCGGTGCGAGGCGTCCATGGGGAATTATCCGTTGTTGAAGTTTTGAGGTTCGGTCGGCGGCGTATCGATTTATCACGCGCGCGTTCGTTGCGCACAAAGCGAACAAGTCTCGCGCGCCGCCTAGCGCATCGTCGAGCGCGGCTTAACGATCTCCACGCAGGCACGTCCTTCGATCTCGATACAATCGCGTATCGTTTCGGCCTGCGACGTGAGCAGTGCGAGAACGCTGGCGCTTGAGAGATTTCCGCCCTGAAGCCGGACCACGTGAGGTGGTGCGCCGAGGAGCAAACTCAATTCTTCAAAATCGGAATCACATGTGACGATGACAAGGCCATTGGCCCTGGCATAGTCCCAAATTGTCCGATCGGTTGAACGCTCGAGTCCCACGAGCGCGACCTGCGAGCTGCCGGGAAAGAAATCTTGCAGCAGCGGCACCAGCCGCCGTGAAAGGTTTTCGTCGAGCAGCAGTTTCACTGCGCCAGCAATGTCACGGTGTTGCGCTCGCGGTCGGCGGCGTAGGCGAGGCAGGCGCGGATGTCGGCCGTTTCGAGTTCCGGAAAGTCGTTCAGGATTTCCGCTTCTGTTGTGCCCTCGGCCAAACGATGAAGCACGTCGTAGACGGTGATCCGCAGCCCGCGAATGGTCGGCTGGCCGCCGCGTTTGCCGGGCTCGATGACGATTTGTTCGGTTTTAGACATCGTGCCATCTCTCTTCTGAGGCCGTGGACGACGCTCGGCTTCAGACACATATCAGAATAATCGATCCGTCGAACACGCAATAGCTGGCGGCGGACCGCTTCCTATGCGCGGTGCAAGCCCAGGAATGCCGGCTTGCCGCAGCAGTTTGACGGTTGACGATAAATCCGAATTGGAATATATAGAGTCCGTATCGGGTTATTTCGGAGACCAAATGTCGAACAATGGCGTCAAAACCCGCTGGCGGCGATGTTTCACTTCACAAACCCAGCCTCAACCCATATGATGTGGGAGCGCACTAAATGTGCGCCCAAATCAAGTCAGGGGAAGTCTATGGGCTGCCATTCATGAAGTTCACGCTGACCTATGAAGGCGAGCTGCCATCTGCCGGAAACTCATCACGCAAGGCCGCCGAGAAATGGGAAATCCGCAATGCGTTTCACCCCCAGCTCGCCGAGCTAATGACGGTCCATCCGGCCATGAGACTAGCACTCAGGGCCGCCAAGATTCCGGTCAGGGGCGTTTTTTGGTCCATGTTCACGCACCACAGCAAAGGCGACGACGTTTCGCCAGAAGATGTCGGATCACTCGCCGCTGCGGGACCAATGCAGGACCTTTACGAGCCCCTAGATAGGGGTGGCCGGAAGTTCTTCCCGATTGTTCGGGAATTGCTGGCGCTGGTCTGCGGGCTCAAAATTCTGTTCCTGCGGAAAGAAGAACCTGGGGCACTGGTTCTTCAGGGTGGCGATTTGGACAACCGCATCAAGACGCTTTTTGACGCCCTCCGGGTCCCGACTGAGGATGAAATGAGGGACGATCCGCTGGCGGATGACCCCCTCTATTGCCTCTTGGAAAGCGACACCCTGATTTCCGGATTCACGATTGAAACCGGACGCCTTCTCTCTCGCCCAAATTCATCGGTGCATGAAGTCCGGCTGGTGATCGAAGTGGACGCAAGGGTGACGCTCGCGATGCCGTACAACACGGCCTTCCTTAGCGATTAGGGCGCGATTTTGATGGAGCTAGTTTCTTGAGCGCCTTGCGGAATTCCTCGCCCGTTTCGTCTGCGCCGAGTTCGCGCGCCATATCCACGAACGCCTTGGACTGCTCGGGGTCGTCGTGTTCGGACTTAGACTTGGGAACTGATTTGCGAGCCATGACTGAGGCTATCCTTTTGGGGACGCTTGTTCCAGAAGGCCTTTTTGCAAATTTATTAGCCGATGTACCGCGTCCGTCCATTCCGCGTTCGCAAGGTCCGACATCGCTGGGTCTAGTCCCGGAAACATTTGCTGACCAGCTTCTAGCGCGAATTGGTCTAGCGCGGCTTTCGCGCCTTCGATTGATCCCGTATGCGCCAACATCATCGCCGAATAGGCCTTGCACGTGAGATATTCGAGCGCAGAGAGGCGCATTTCGAGTTTGAGCGTTTCTTCAGTCATCATGGCTACGGTTCCTTGGTCTTTCGCAAGTCCAAGGATAAGCGGAACGGGGACCGGGAGTCAGTCCCGGTCCCGTTCTAGCAACAGCAGAATTAGCCGGAGTTTGTCGCGGCCTTTGCGGAATTTACGCGAGATTGGCTTGTTTACGAGTTGTTTCGTAGGTCAGGCGCTTCCCGCGCACGCCCTTCAGCGCCTCTTGCGTGCGCATTTCATCATCGAAACCGAGACGAGCGCGGGTGTTCTGCCGGAAATCGAATTCGTGCAAATACCGCTGCAAATGCTGGGTTTCACAGTGCTGATAGACGCCGATCATGCCGCGCTTGAAGATCGAAAAGACGCCCTCGACGGTATTGGTCGAGGCATCGCCGCGCCGATATTCGTCCTTGCTGTGATTCACGGTTGCGTGGCTCTTTACGCTGCTTTCAATGCCGGGATAAAGAACCAACTCGTCCGTCCGCAGATGCGCCGAACGAGCGACGAAATGCTTGATGACTTCGTGCATATCCCGCTTGCGCAGCATAGGCATATAGAGCGACTTGACCCGTCCGCCGCGCTCCACAAGGGCCACCACGGCGTTCTTGGTGGACGATCCGCGCTTGTCGGCAGGCATATCCGCCTTGCGGCCAATATAGGTCTCGTCCACTTCGACATAGCCGCCGAAGCCGCCCATTGGGGTCGGCATACCGGACGGTTTCATGGCCTCGCGAATACGCATCCCGAGGAACCAAGCGGTCTTCATACCGACGCGCAAGGTCCGCTGAAGCTGGCGGGTCGAAATGCCCTTCTTGGACGAGCAAAGCAGGTAGATCGCCTGAAGCCAGATACGCAGCGGCGCATGGCTGGACTCGAAAACCGTCCCGACCCGAACCGTGAATTGCTTGCGGCAGGCATAGCACTTGCGCAGGCCGATACAGACCTTGCCTTCCGGGTTCTTCTTGGAAGGCTTCGACCGGACGCCCGCGAGGCTTCCAATGTGTTCGGACGTTGCCCCGCAGAACGGGCACACCGGGCCGGTCGGCCAGAGCCACGCTTCCACAAACGCAAAAGCCGCTTCCTCACTGTGAAAATGGGGCTCGGAAAGAATGGATGACATGACGCAATCTCCTGTTATCCGAGAGACTACGCCTAGCGACTGGGTTAGTCAAGTGAAACATCGCCCCGCTGGCAAAAGGGGCAGTCGGGCAATCCCAAGGGGCGGCCGAAGGGGTCGGGGAAGGCGATTATCGGGCTGGGCGACAGTGTGGCCTTCATCGGGCGTGTCGCGACGGATTCTCCCGTCACCGCGACGAAAGATGGCGAGGTCGTTCAATCCACGCGTCTCATCCGCTGGACCAACACGCTCATGGAGAAGGCGGACGCCGGGGACGTCGGGGCCATCCGCACACTCTGCGGCTATGCCGCCCAATGGGATCGGGCCAAGCAACGGGCTAGCCAAAAAGCCGGCCAAGCTGTCGGCAAGAAGGCCGCGAGCCGAGACGCAGGCACGCGGAAAGTCAAATTCCGTGCTTTCGCAGAAATTCAGTTCCCGGCGGCGCCCGCACCGACAGCGCCGCAGGCGCCGACAAAAGCCGCGGCCAAGCCGGCCGCACCTCCGTTAGTGGATCCAGATCCGCCGCCGGATTATGCGACATGGCTGAAACTTCATCCGGACGAGCCCCGGCGCCCGCCCGAACCCGCGACGGATAACAGGCGAGAACAGGCGAAAGATCAGGCGGAATAACAGGCGAAGAACAGGCGGAATGCCGCCTGTTCCGGTCGCGAAAAGGCGCAGAAAGGCTGGGAAAATTCAGGGAACGAAAAAAAGAAAAACTGAGATCGCGGTGGCCCCCCTTCCGCCTCGCTGCGCTCGGCACCTTCCCCCGCTAGGGGGAAGGCTAAGAAAGAAAGGCGCGAGCCAATTCTTTTTCTAACCTTCCCCCCTCGTGGGGGAAGGTGTCGCGCGGCGAGAGCCGCGTGACGGAAGGGGGGCCGCGGCGGATTGCACAATATTCGTCACGATTTGCCCTTGTTTAGCGGCTTCCTTATGAAGGCCGATCCCAAAGGTTTTCGACTCTCATGCGTCTGTCCCGTTTTTTCCTGCCGCTTCTGAAAGAAACGCCGTCCGAGGCGCAGATCGTCTCGCATCGGCTGATGCTGCGCGCCGGCATGGTCCGGCAGGAAGCGGCCGGCATCTATGCCTGGCTGCCGCTGGGCTTCCGGGTGCTCAAGAAGATCGAACGCATCGTTCGCGAGGAGCAGAACCGCGCGGGCGCCATCGAAATCCTCATGCCCACTTTGCAGCCGGCGGAATTCTGGAAAGAGACCGGGCGCTACGACGCCTATGGCAAGGAGATGCTGCGCATCAAGGATCGCCACGAGCGCGAGCTGCTCTACGGTCCCACCAACGAAGACATGGTGACGGAGATTTTCCGCGCCTATGTGCGCTCGTATAAGGCGCTGCCGCTCATCCTCTATCACATCCAGTGGAAATTCCGCGACGAGATCCGCCCGCGTTTCGGCGTCATGCGCGGCCGCGAATTTCTGATGAAGGACGCCTATTCGTTCGACATCGACGCCGAAGCGGCGCGAAAGTCCTATAACCGCATGTATGTCGCGTATCTGCGCACGTTTGCGCGGCTGGGATTGAAATCGATTCCCATGCGCGCCGAGACAGGCCCGATCGGCGGCGATCTGAGTCACGAGTTCATCATCCTGGCCGAAACCGGCGAGAGCCAGGTGTTCTGTCACAAGGATCTCGTGGACATGCCCGTGCCGGACGAGAACGTGGATTTTTATGGCGATCTCGAACCGATCATTCGTTCGCGCACGAGCCTCTATGCGGCGACGGAAGACAAGCACGATCAGGCGGAGTTCGAAGCGAAGGTGCCGGAAGACAAGCGGCTGTCGGCGCGCGGCATCGAGGTGGGCCACATCTTCTATTTCGGCTCGAAATATTCCGCGCCGATGCGCGCGGTGGTGGCCGGTCCCGACGGGCAGGAGCATGCCATCGAAGGCGGGTCCTATGGCATCGGCGTGTCGCGGCTGGTGGGCGCGATCATCGAAGCGAGCCATGACGATGCGGGCATCATCTGGCCCGAGCCGGTGGCGCCGTTCGACATCGGGCTGATCAATCTGAAGGCCGGCGATGCGGCGACCGACAAGGCCTGCGAAGAGCTTTACGCAAAATTGACGGCCGCTGGAAAAGATGTGCTGTACGACGACACGTCCGAACGGCCCGGCGCAAAATTCGCCAGTATGGATCTGATCGGCATCCCCTGGCAGGTCGTCGTCGGCCCGCGTGGATTGCAAAATGGATTGGTCGAAGTGAAGAGCCGCAGGACCGGCGCGAAAGAAGAAATGTCGGTCGATGCGGTGTTGAACCGGTTTGCCGGTTGACGGTTCAGGCTGATTGAAATGCGGAAGCGCTCCATGAAAAAGACACGGAAGACAGAGAAGTTGTTTCCATGGAATTCCGCCGAGTACCTGAAAACCAATGATGACATTGTGAACTACTTGGAAGCAGCACTCGAAGATGGCGATCCGGCTCTCATGATTTTGGTGCTGGCTAATATCGCAAGCGCGCTAAAGCTGAAATCATCGGTGTCGCCCTGATGGCCGACGCCTGCATCACTGCCAAATTTCCCCTCTTCCCCGCAGGGGGAGAGGGTCAGGGTGAGTGGGTGTTCGTCACATACTCCGCGTTCGCTCGTGATGTCTCGTTGCGCTTTGCCTGCTTAGAAATGACTCTTTTCTCGCGCTGCGCGCGGTCCCACTCACCCCGACCCTCTCTCCCAAAGGGAGAGAGGGAGAAGAGCTGACATGGCTTCGCCGACCCGCGCCTTTGCGCCGTTCGAATGGATGATCGCGCTGCGCTATCTGCGCGCCAAGCGCCGCGAAGGCTATGTCTCCGTCATTTCCATCATCTCGCTGATCGGCATGGCGCTGGGCGTCGCCACGCTCATCATCGTGATGTCGGTGATGAACGGGTTCCGCCACGACCTGATGACGCGCATGCTGGGCGTCAACGGTCACGCCACCGTGCAGAGCCTGGCAGGCCCGCTCACGGATTACGATGCGGTGGCCGCAAAGGTGCGCGCCGTTCCCGGCGTGCTGCGCGCGGCGCCCACCGTCGACGGGCAGGTTTTGGGCACGGCGAACGGGGCGGCGCAATTCGTGCTGGTGCGCGGCATGCGCGAAGCCGATCTCAAATCGCTCACCATCGTTTCGAACTCGCTGTCGGAAGGCGCGCTGGAACATTTCCATGGCGGCGATTCCGTCATCATCGGTTCGCGGCTGATGGAGAAGCTGCACCTCGAACCCGGCATGCAGATCACGCTCGTGGCGCCGCGGGGCAACGTCACGCCGTTCGGCGTCACGCCGCGGGTCAAGAGCTATACGATCGCGGGCACCTTCAATATCGGCATGTCGCTTTACGATCAGACCTATCGTGTTCATGCCGCTGGAAGAGGCGCAGCTCTATTTCAATCAGGATCGCGCCGTCAGTTCGCTGGAAGTGATGGTTCGCGATCCCGACAATATCGATGCGATGGTCGAACCCATCATGAAGGCCGCCGGTCCGTTGTCGCGCGTGGTCACGTGGCAGGAGCTTGAACTCAACGTTCTTCGATGCGGTCCAGGTCGAGCGCAATGTGATGTTCCTGATCCTGACCCTGATCATTCTGGTGGCCGCGCTCAACATCATCTCCGGCCTTATCATGCTGGTGAAGGACAAGAGCGGCGATATCGCGATCCTGCGCACGATGGGCGCCACGCGCGGCGCCGTCATGCGCGTCTTCCTCATCGCGGGCGCCAGCATCGGCGTGACGGGTACGCTGGTGGGTTTCGTCGTCGGCGTGGTGTTCTGCCTCAACATCGAATCGATCCGGCAGGGCCTGTCGTCGCTCACCGGCACGCAGCTGTTCAATCCGGAAATCTATTTCCTGGCCCACATGCCGGCGCGCATGGATGCGGGCGAAGTGATCGCTGTCCTGCTGATGTCGCTCACCTTGTCGCTGCTGGCGACGCTTTATCCGTCCTGGCGCGCGGCCCGTCTCGATCCCGTCGAGGCGCTGCGTTATGAGTGACGCATTCGCGGCCGGCGCGCTGCGCCTCGAACAAGTCACCCGCACCTTCAAGCAGGGCGAAGGCGTGCTCGAGGTTTTCGCGGACCTGACCGTGACTCTCAATCCCGGCGAGATGGTTGCGCTGGTCGGTCCTTCGGGCGCAGGCAAATCGTCGTTGCTGCATATGGCGGGACTGCTCGAAGCGCCGACCTCCGGCGAGATTTATATCAACGGTGCGGCGGCCTCATCATTGCCGGACAGCGAGCGCACGCGTCTGCGTCGCGACACGATCGGTTTCGTCTATCAGGCGCATCATCTGCTGCCGGAATTCTCCGCGCTCGAGAACGTGATGATGCCGCAGCTGATCGCCGGCAAGAGCCGCACAAATGCGAAGCAACAGGCGGAACGGCTGCTCACTCTGGTGGGCCTGAAAGAGCGGCTCGAACATCGCCCCGCGCAACTCTCCGGCGGCGAACAACAACGCGTGGCCGTGGCGCGCGCGCTCGCCAATCGGCCGCGGCTGCTGCTGGCCGACGAGCCGACAGGCAATCTCGACCCGCGCACGGCCGCGGGTGTGTTCGAGATGCTCATCGAACTCGTGCATTCGGAAGGTGTCGCCGGCCTTGTGGCCACGCACAATCTGGAGCTGGCCGTGAAGATGGACCGCACGCTCATCCTGCACGACGGCCGGCTGATCGACGGGCGCGAACTCAAACCCAAAGGCTGAGTTCACGCCGTCACAAAACCATGCTGGAATTACCGTCTTTGATGGAGGCGAACATGGGAAATCCTGTCGTACATTTTGAAATCACGGCCAAGAACATCGAGCGGCTGCACGAGTTTTACAGCAAGGTGTTCGGCTGGAAGATCGACGCCAACAATCCGTTCAAATACGGCATGACCGACACCGGCGCGGGCTCCGGCATCAATGGCGGCATCGGTGAAACGACCGGCGCCGGGCACGTCACGATCTATATTCAGGTGCCGAACATCGACAAGGCGCTGGAGCAGGTGGTGGCCGCCGGCGGCAAGATCGCGATGGCGAAGACGGACGTGCCAGGCGGCCCGACCTTGGCCCAGTTCAACGATCCTGCGGGTTTCATGATCGGGCTGATCCAGGGCTGAGAACGGCCGAAGCCATTTTGTTCTTATTACGTTCTTGACAGAACGAAATAAGAACATATGCTGCGTTTCCAAATTGGAGACGATGGCGATGGCCTGGATGAAAGACGCAGCGGCGACAGCAGGGCTTCTGTTATTCATGGTGTGTTCCTTCGGCTTGGCCGACGTGGCGCAAGCCGCATTCGCCGCGATCTGACGCGGCGACGGACCTGTGGCCAAGGTTCTGTGGACAGACCGGTGGCGGTGCTCGCTGCGCCGTTTTCCGCGGCCATACTGACAGCGCACATCGATAGGGATTCGGCCGGATGGCTGAGGCGCGCAAACCGGCTGCATTCGTCCATCTACGGGTGAAGAGCGCCTATTCGCTGCTCGAAGGCGCGATCCGGCCGAAAGAGCTGGCGGAGCTGGCGCGCGAGAATGCGATGCCGGCGGTCGGCCGTCACCGACGTCAACAATCTGTTCGGCGTCTATGAGATCACCGAAACGCTGCGCCAAGCGGGCGTGCAGCCCATCGTCGGCGCCTGCTGTCGGTCGATCTCGACGAGGCGGCCGCCCCGACGTCCGGGATGATGACGCGCGCGACGCCGCCCAATCTGCCGCTGCTGGTGCAGAACGAGATCGGCTACCGCAATCTCACCAAGCTTCTGAGCGCCGCCTATCTCGGCGCCGAGCCGGGCGACTGGCCGCATGTCAAAGCCGCGACGCTCGCGCGCGCATGCCGAAGGACTGATCGCGCTGACCGGCGGGCCCGGCGGTCCGCTCAATCGGCTGATCGTGGAAGGCCAGCCGGATGCCGCGTCGGCACTTGCTCGACCGGTTGAAGGCGATGTTCGGCGACCGGCTCTATGTCGAGCTGCAGCGTCACGGCCTGCCGGAAGAGCGCGCCGCGGAAGAGCAGCTGATCGATCTGGCCTATGCGAAAGACCTCCCGCTCGTCGCCACCAATGACGTGCATTTCGGCAGCGCCGACATGTACGAGGCGCATGATGCGCTGCTCTGCATCGCCGACGGCACCTTCGTTTCGCAGGAGGATCGCCGGCGCGCTCACGCGCGAGCATCGCTTCAAGACGCCGGCCGAAATGGCGGCGCAATTCGCCGATCTGCCGGAAGCGATCGAGAACACGATCGAGATCGCGCAAGCGCTGCGCCTTCCGGCCCAAGAAGCGCAATCCCATCCTGCCGCAATTCGTGCCGGAATCCGGGCTCGCGCCCCGACGAGGAATTGACAGGCGCAGGCGGAAGCGGGGCTCGACGCGCCGCCTGACGGAACATGCGCCG
The DNA here is from genome assembly GCA_963715545.1 of uncultured Alphaproteobacteria bacterium. GTDB lineage: Bacteria > Pseudomonadota > Alphaproteobacteria > Micropepsales > Micropepsaceae > Rhizomicrobium. The sequence continues at coordinate 817,648 of OY970252.1, forward strand.
CTGCGCGGACGAGCAAGGTCTATCGACGACCGGCTGGCCTATGAGCTCGGCATCATCATCCGCATGGGATTTCCCGGCTACTTCCTGATCGTGTCCGATTTCATGAAATGGACGCGCGGGCAGGGCATTCCCGTCGGCGTGCGCGGCTCGGGCGCCACCTCGCTGGTGGCCTGGGCGCTCGACATCACCAATCTCGATCCCATCCGCTTCGGGCTGCTGTTCGAGCGCTTCCTCAATCCCGAACGCATCTCGATGCCGGACTTCGACATCGACTTCTGCCAGGAGCGGCGCGACGAAGTGGTGCGCTATGTGCAGCGACAAATATGGCGCGGACCGCGTCGCCCATATCATCGCGCTGGGTTCGCTGCAGGCGCGCGCCGCGGTGCGCGATGCGGGCCGCGTGCTGCAGATGCCGCTGGGCCTCGTCGACCGCATCGCCAAGCTGATCCCCAATCCGCCCGGCAAATCGATCTCGCTCACGGAGGCGATGGAGAGCGAGCCGCGGCTGCAGGCCGATCGCCGAGCAGGAACCGATGGCCGAGCGGCTGTTCGCGATCGTCGAGCAAGATCGAAGGGCTTTATCGCCACGCCTCCACCCATCCGGCCGGCGTGGTGATCGGCGACCGGCCGCTGGACGAGATCGTGCCGCTCTATCGCGATCCGCGCTCCGACATGCCGGTGACGCAGTTCGATTACGAGGACGCGGAAAAAGCCGGCCTGGTGAAGTTCGACTTTCTGGGCCTGAAGACGCTGACCGTCATCGCCAAGGCGGAAGAGCTGCTCAAGACGCCGCGGCATCGATGCTCGACACGCAGACCATCGATTTCGACGACGCCGCCGACCTTCGAGATGCTGTCGCGCGGCGACAGCGTGGGCGTGTTCCAGCTGGAAGGCGCGGGCATGCGCGATCTGTTGCGCAAGATGAAGCCCGACCACATCAACGATCTCGTGGCGCTGGTGGCGCTCTATCGCCCGGGTCCGATGGATTCGATTCCCGAAATACATCGCCTGCAAGCGCGGCAAGGAGAAGCCGGAATATCTTCATCCCTCGCTGGAGCCGATCCTCAACGAAACCTTCGGCGTGATGACGTATCAGGAAGACGTCATGCGCATCGCCCGCGAGCTGGCCGGCTACACCATGGGCGAGGCCGATCTTCTGCGCCGCGCCATGGGCAAGAAGATCGCCGCCGAGATGGCGACGCATCGCGAGACGTTTCATCAAGGGCGCGGGCGAGACGCGGCATTCCGCCGCGCGATCGCCGAACAGATTTTCGAACAGGCCGCGAAATTCGCGGGCTACGGCTTCAACAAGGGCCACGCCGCGGCCTATGCGCAGGTCGCCTATCAGACGGCCTATCTGAAGGCGAATTATCCGGTCGAATTCCTCGCCGCCTCCATGACGCTCGATATCGGCATCGACCGACCGGCTCAATATCTTCCGCCAGGAAGCGCAGCGGCTGGGCATCAAGGTCGCTGCCGCCGGACATCAACCGCTCCGAAGCCGTGTTCGCCTGCGATGCCGAAGCGAGCGTCGATCTTCTATGCGCTCGCCGCCGTGAAAGGCGTGGGCCGCCAGGCGATGGATCATGTGGTGGCGATGCGCGAGGCGGACGGTCCGTTCGCAAGCCTCGCCGATTTCGCGCGCCGCGTCGATCCGCAAGCTCGTCAACAAGCGCGCCTTCGAAAGTCTGGTGCGCGCCGGCGCCTTCGACAGCGCTCAGCGCGAACCGCCGCCAGCTGGTGGAAATCCTCCGACGCATCCTGAACGATGCGCGGCCGCAGCGCGCGCGAACGCGAGAGCGGGCCAGTCGACCCTGTTCGGCGACGACGCCTGCGGCCGAAGAGCTGCGCCTCGCGCCGATCGACGATTGGCTGCCGCATGAGCGGCTGGGCGAGGAATTCAGCGCCATCGGATTTTATCTTTCCGGCCATCCGCTGGACGGTTACGGCGCCGCGCTGAAGCGGCTGGGCGCCGTGACTTATGCGGCGCTGCTGGAAGACCGCCGCCGTTCCGGCTTCCGCGCCGTGCTCGCGGGCACCCTGATCCGAAACAGGAACGCCGCGGCCGCAACGACCAGCCCTACGGCTTTCTCTCGCTTTCCGATCCCACCGGCATGTTCGAAGTGATGATGTTCTCCGAAGTGCTGGTGGCCTCGCGCCCGCTGCTCGAAGCGGGCAAGTCGTCCTGCTGTCACGGTCGCGCCGACTGGGATCGACGACGAACTGAAGCTGCGCGCGCTCTCGGTCGCCGATCTCGACCAGGCGGCGGCCGACGCGGGCGAGGGCCTGCGCATCTATCTCGAAGACACGCGACCCCTCAACGCCATCGCCGGCCAACTGCGCCAGGCGGGCAAGGGCCTTGTGACCTTCGTGGTGCCCGGCACGGCGGGGCGAGGAGGTCGAAATCAAACTCAAGGACCGCCTGCAGGTGACAGCCGCCTCCGCAACGCGATCAAATCGCTCCCAGGCGTGGCGGCGGTGGAGACGTTGTAATCAAACACGCGGGATCAGAGACCGGCCACTGCTTTTCCCAGCCGCTCCAACCCGGTCTCCACTCTCGCCGGATCCTGGGCGAAGCAGATGCGGATGAAGGAATCGTCGAGCGGACATCGTCCGGCGGCGCGAAGGCGGAGCCGGGCGCGACGCCGACGCGCGCGTTGTGCACGAGATCGGATGCGAAGCCCAGACTGTCCTTCATGCCCTCGACATGCAGGAAGCCGTAAAACGCGCCTTCGGGTTCGATCCAGCGGATGCGGTTTTGCGTCGAGAGGAATTTGCGCACCACGTCGCGGCCTTTGCTGCAGCGCGCGAGCAATTTCGCCGCGGAAAGCGTCGCCTTGCGGCGACAGCGCCGCCAGCGCGCCATATTGCGCGAAGGTGCGTCGCGCCGGTGTTGTTCGCGGCCGACATCATCCACATCGGCGTTCGAGCGATTTGGCGGGATGCACCAGCCAGCCGATGCGCCAGCCCGTCATCGCCCAGGGCTTGGAGAAACAGTTGATGACGAAGACCGCATCGTCCGGCTCGGCGATCTGCAGGAAAGACGGCGCATGCGTGCTGCCGTCGAAGATGAGCGTGCCATAGACTTCGTCGCTGATGATCGCGATGCCGCGCGCCGCGCGCGAATTCCAGCACTGCGCGCTGCTGGTCCCGCGTCATGCATCCAGCCGGTCGGATTGCCGGGCGAGGCGATGAAGATCGCCTTCGTCCGCGCGTCGCAGGCGTCGAACAGTTTCTCGAGATCGAGGTGCCAGCGCGGCGCGGACGCATTCCAGTCGTCGTCCAGCCGCGCATAGCGCACTTCGGCGCCGCAGATTTCCGCCGCCTGGAAGATGTTCGGCCAGATCGGCGAGACGACCACGATATTGTCGCCCGGTCTCCACCACCGATTGCAGCGCCAGGATCGACCGCCAGCATGGCCGCGCCCGGAACGGTGATGCGCTCGAGCGCCGATCTCGGCGCCGAGCGTGCGCCGGTGAAAATCCGCGGATGGCCTCGCGCAGGGGCGGGATGCCGCGCGCATTGGTGTAGAAGGTGTGGCCTTCGTCGAGCGCCTGCTTGGCGGCGTCGCGGATGAAGGCGGGCGTCACCAGGTCGGTCTCGCCGAACCACAGCGCGATCACGTCCGGCTCGCCCAGCGCCCAGCAGCGACACCGCGGCGATGCCGTTGGGCTTCAGGTTCCGGATCTCGGGGCGGATCGGGCTCGGAGCCCGGGGATAAAGAGCGCATGGCGCCGTTTCGAGCCTACCGCGCTTGCGTCCGTCAACCCGTGCTTCCTATAACCCCCGCCATTCCGCACGCGAGGGTGGGTTCTGAGGCGAGTTGCCTCTGTCCCCGTCCGGTGCCCCGCAAGGGGTAATCTCCTCGCGTCAGGCCAACCGGAAAAGGAGACGTTATTCCAATGGCTTTGCCAGACTTCACCATGCGTCAGCTGCTCGAAGCCGGCGCCCATTTCGGCCACCGCCAGCAGCGCTGGAACCCGAAAATGGCGCCCTACATCTATGGCTCGCGCAACGACATCCACATCATCGACCTGACCCAGACCGTGCCGCTGCTGCACCAGGCGCTCGTGGCGCTGCGCGACGTGGCGGCCGGCGGCGGGCGCATCCTGTTCGTCGGCACCAAGCGCCAGGCGTCCGAGCCGATCGCGGCGGCCGCCAAGCGCTGCGCCCAGTATTATGTCAACCATCGCTGGCTCGGCGGCACGCTGACCAACTGGCAGACGATCTCGCCATTCGATCCGCCGCCTGCGCACCATCGAAGAGACGCTGCGGCTCCGCGCAAGGCTCGGGTCTGACCAAGAAGGAACTGCTGCGGCTGTTGCGCGAGCGCGACAAGCTCGAGCGCTCGCTGGGCGGCATCAAGGAAATGGGCGGCCTTCCCAACATGCTGTTCGTGATCGACACGAACAAGGAAGACATCGCCGTCGCCGAAGCGCGCAAGCTGGGCATCCCGGTCACCGCGATCCTCGATTCCAACTCCAATCCCGACGGCATCGCCTATCCGATCCCCGGCAATGACGACGCGGCCCGCGCCTCGCGCTCTATTGCGATCTGGTGGCGCGCGCGATCATCGACGGCCTGTCGCAGAGCCAGGTCGAAGTCGGGCGTCGATGTCGGGCGAGGCCGAAGACGCCGTTGCCCGATCTCACGCAGGCTGCCCGCCGCCGAAAGCGTCGAAGCAGCCCGCCGCGGCCTGATCGCATCAGAATACGGAGTCCGAAATGGCGAACATCACCGCGACCATGGTGAAGGACCTGCGCGACAAGACCGGCGCGGGCATGATGGATTGCAAGACTGCGCTCGACCGAAACCAATGGCGACATGGAAGCCGCCATCGACTGGCTGCGCAAGAAGGGCATTTCCAAGGCCGCCAAGAAGGCCGGCCGCGTCGCCGCCGAAGGCCTGGTCGGCGTGGCCGTCGACGGCGACGCCGGCGCGCTGGTCGAAGTGAATGCCGAGACCGATTTCGTCGCCCGCAATGACGAGTTCAAGGAGTTCGTGAAGCGGCGCGGCCAATCTCGCGCTGCAGGAAGGCGGCGATCTCGACAAGCTGCTGGCGCATCGCCATACGCGGCGGCGCCAGCGTGCAGCAGACGCCTCACCGAACTGGTCGCCAAGATCGGCGAGAATATGAGCGTGCGCCGCACCGTCGCGCTGTCGGTCAATCCCGGCGTGGTCGGCGCCTATGTCCACAACGCGTCTTCGCCGGAACTGGGCAAGATCGGCGTGCTGGTGGCGCTCAAATCCACCGCCGACAAGGACGAAGCTGGCCGCGCTCGGCCAAGCAGCTCGCCATGCATGTCGCGGCCGCCGCGCCGCTCGCGCTCACGCCCGAGCATCTGTCGCCGGAAGTGGTCGAGCGCGAACGCGACTATCCAGGCCGAACTCGCGCGCCAGTCCGGCAAGCCCGAGAACGTCATCGAGAAGATGATCGAAGGCCGGATGCGCAAGTTCTACGAGGAGACGGTGCTGCTTTCCGCAGACCTTCGTCATCGACGGCGAAACACAGATCGCCAAGGTGATCGAGAAGGCATCGAAGGATCTGGGCGCGCCGGTCGAGATCGAAGGCTTTGTCCGCTTCCGGTGGGCGAGGGCATCGAAAAGGTCGATGGCGACTTCGCCGACGAAGTCAGCAAGATGGCGGGCCACTGAACGCCGACGGAGGACGCGAATGGCCGCAGCGCCGAAATACCGCCGGGTACTGCTCAAAGTGTCCGGCGAGGCGTTGATGGGCGCGCAGCAGCTTCGGCATCGACATCGACACCGTCGACCGCATCGCCTCCGACGTGAAGGAAGCCGGCGACAGCCGGCAGCCCAGATCTGCATGGTGATCGGCGGCGGCAACATCTTCCGCGGCCTGGCCGGGCGCCGCCAAGGGCATCGACCGCGCCACCGCCGACTATATGGGCATGCTGGCGACGGTGATGAACGCGCTCGCCATGCAGGCCGCGCTGGAGCGCGATCGGCCTGCCGACGCGGGTCCAGTCGGCCATCCCCATGAGCACCGTCTGCGAGCCCTATGTCCGCCGCCGCGCCATCCGCCATATGGAAAAGGGCCGGGTGGTGATCTTCGCCGCCGGCACCGGCAATCCCTTCTTCACCACCGATACGGCAGCGGCGCTGCGCGCCGCCGAGATGAACTGCGACGCCATGCTCAAAGGCACCCAGGTCGACGGCGTCTACAGCGCCGACCCCAAGAAGGTCCCGGACGCCAAGCGTTACGATTCCTTGAGCTATCACGAGGTGTTAGCGCGCGATCTTCAGGTGATGGATGCATCGGCCATTTCAGCCTGTCCCGCGAAAACCGCATTCCCATCATTGTGTTCTCGATCCACGACCGCGGCGCGCTGGCCGCCGTGCTGCGTGGCGAGGGCCGTGCAACGATTATCGAAGAATGAAGCAGGGCTGAGGTTCCGGATCTGCCTAGGGAGGACGACTCGATGACGACGCCTGGTTACGACAAGGATGAGATGAACCGCCGCATGAACGGCGCGGTCGCCACCCTCAAAAGCGAATTCGCGGGTCTGCGGACCGGCCGCGCCAGTCCGCGGCCCTGCTCGATCCGGTGATGGTCGAGGCCTATGGCAACCCGTGCCGATCAACCAGGTGGGCACCGTCTCCACGCCCGGAGCCCCGCATGATCACGGTGCAGGTGTGGGACAAGGGCCTGGCCAAGGCGGTCGACAAGGCGATCCGCGATGCCGGCCTCGGGCCTCAATCCGCAGATGGACGGCCAGCTGCTGCGCATCCCGCTGCCCGAGCTGAACGAGGAGCGGCGCAAGGAACTCGTCCAAGCTCGCCTCCAAATATGCCGAAGCCGCCCGCATCGCCGTGCGCAATGTGCGCCGCGACGGCATGGAACTGCTCAAGAAGCTCGAAAAGGACCACAAGATCAGCCAGGACGAGCATCACACGCTGGGCGATGAGCTGCAGAAGCTGACCGATGCGCATATCAAGGACATCGATCACCGCGCTCCATACCAAGGAGCAGGAAATCATGCAGGTTTGATTATGTGTGAGGTCTGACGCGATGGCCCCCGTTCCGCCGGCGAAGGAATCCCTTCCGCGCCATGTCGCCATCATCATGGACGGCAACGGACGCTGGGCGCGCAAGCGCCATCTGCCGCGCGAGGCCGGCCATGTGGCCGGCGTCGCGGCGGTGCGCGACGATCGTGCGCGCGGCGTGCGACATCGGGCTCGAGAATCTGACGCTTTACGCCTTCTCGTCCGAGAACTGGAAGCGGCCCAAGACCGAAGTGGGCGCCCTGATGGGCCTGTTCCGCGCCTATTTCCGCAGCGACATGGACGAGCTGGTCGAGCGCAATGTGCGTATGCGCATCATCGGCAATCGCGGCCGCGTCGCCGACGACATTCTCAGCAGATGATCGAGGACGGCGAAAGCCGCACCGGCGGCGAACACCGGCCTCAATCTGACCTTCGCCTTCGATTATGGCGGCGCAGGAAGAAATCGCCGCCGCCGCGCGCGAACTGGCGCGCGCCGCCGCGCGACGGCGAGCTCGATCCCGAAACCATCACGCCGCGAACTTTTCGCGACGCGGCTTGTTCACCAGCGCGCATGCCCGATCCCGATCTGGTCATCCGCACCAGCGGCGAACACCGGCTTCGCAATTTCCTGCTCTGGCAGTCGGCCTATGCCGAGCTCGCTGTTCGTCGACACGCTGTGGCCGGATTTCACACGCGCGGAGTTCTTCGAGGCGCTCGAAGCCTATGCCGACGGCGAGCGGCGCTTCGGCGCGGTTGCGCCCGAGGCCGTGGCGTGAGCGCCGCGCCGGACATCGACCGGACGATTCCCGGCCGCGAAACAGGTCGATTGCGCGCGGCAGCGAAAATGGAATGGCCAGCGCGTGCGCTGTTCGGCCGTTCTGCTGGCAGCGGCTCGCTCTGGGCTGCACATTTGCGGGCGCGCCCTATCTTGCGGGACTGATCGCGCTCGTCTGCCTTCGCCGCGGCCCGCGAATGGCACCGCATGGTTGGGTCGCCAATCGCTATTGCTGGGAAGCGATCGCTCACGGGCGCCTCCATCGCCGCCGCGACTCGCGGCGATCGTCGATGGCGCCGCGCATGCGTTCTGGCCGTTCGGCTATTTTGGCGGTCGGCGCCGCCGCCGCCGCATTGGCGGCGTTCGTGCGCGGCGCGCCGCCATTCCTGGAACGGGGCAGGGGCGCTCTATATCGGCGTGCCGTCACTGTCGCTGGTGGCTCTCGCGCACGCATTCGGCGCAAGGCGCGCTTGTGGTCGCTCGGCTCTGTTCATTGTGATCTGGGGCGCCGACACGGGCGCGCTCGTCACCGGCACGCTGATCGGCGGCCCGAAGCTCATGCCCGTTCTTTCGCCCAACAAGACCTGGGCCGGCATTCTCGGCGGCATCGCTCTGCCGGCGGCCGGGTTGTCGCTCTATGTGACCTTGCTGCATGGCAGCGGCTGGAAAGCCGCCATGCTGGGCGTCGCGCTCGCGTTGGCCGCGCATGCCGGCGATCTGTTCGAATCCTGGGTCAAACGCCGCGTCGGCCGCAAGAACAGCGGCAGCCTTATTCCCGGCCATGGCGGCGTTCTGGATCGCATCGACTCCACCTTGTTCGTGGCGCCTGTCGCCGCCTTACTGGTGTTCGCGTTCGGTCTCGATCCGCTTTTCGGAGGCCATCCATGAATCGCAGCGCACACGAATTCCAACTCGACGAATGTCGCCAATGCGTTGTCGCGCCGCCTGACGATTCTGGGCAGCACCGGCTCCATCGGCGTCAGCACGCTCGATGTTGTCGCCCATGCGCGCGCCAATTATGGGCCGGATGCGTTTCCGCTCGAGGCGCTGACGGCGCAGTCGAGCGTGGACAAACTGGCGGCGCAGGCGCGCGAGTTCCGCCCGCGCCTGGCGGTGATCGGCGATGACGTGCTCTCTATTCGAAGCTGAAGGACGCGCTGGCCGGCAACGGATATCGAAGTCGCCGCCGGCAACAGACGCCGTTCGCGATGCGGCGGCGAGGCCGTCGGATGTCGTGATGGTCGCAATCATCGGGCGCAGCGAGTCTCGAGCCGACGCTTGCCGCGGTGAAACGCGGCGCCACGATCGCGCTTGCCAACAAGGAATGCGTGGTCGCGGCGGGCGATGTCTTTCGCGACGCGCTGGCCGCCTCGCGGCGCGATCGTGATTCCGGTCGATTCCGAACACAACGCCATCTTCCAGGTGCTGGATTTCGCCAGGCGCACGCCTTCGAGCGGGTGACGCTCACGGCGTCAGGCGGTCCGTTCCGGGAATGGACGCGCGAGCGCATGGAAGTCGCCACGCCGGAACAGGCGGTCGCGCATCCCAACTGGTCGATGGGCGCCAAGATTTCCGTCGACAGCGCGACCTTGATGAACAAGGGGCTCGAGCTGATCGAGGCGCATTTCCTCTTCGGCCTTGCCGGCGGAAAAGCTCGGCGTCATCGTTCATCCCCAATCGATCGTGCATTGCCTCGTCTCCTATGCCGACGGCTCGACTTTGGCCCATCTGTCGGCGCCGGACATGCGCACGCCTATCGCCTACGCGCTGTCTTGGCCACACCGCATCGCATCACCTTCGCTCCGGCTCGATCTCGCACGCATCGGGCAGCTGACCTTCGAAAACGCCGATTTCGAGCGGTTTCCGTGCCTCGGATTGGCGCATGACTGCTTGCGCACCGGCGGGCTGGCGCCTACCATTCTCAACGCTGCGAATGAAGTCGCCGTTCAGGCCTTCCTGAGCCGCCGGATCGGGTTTCTCGATATCGCGCGCGTGATCGGGGAAACGCTGGCCGCGAATGACGGCTCGAACGGCGGCGGCGGTCTGGATGAGGTCCTCGCTGTCGACGCGCGCGCGCGAAACGTAGCCGGCGACTTCTGCCGCGCGATGGCGGCCTGATGAACGGGTTCAATGAACAGATGATGGTGCAGGCGTAAAATGATTGGATCGTTGTTCCACTTCGGCAGCACGTTCGTCGACTACGCGCTCGCCTTTCTGCTTCTCATCACGCCCGTCGTATTTTTCCACGAGCTCGGTCATTTCTCCGTCGCGCGCCTGTTCGGCGTGAAGGTCGAGACGTTCTCGATCGGCTTCGGTCCCGCGATCGTGAGTTGGCTCGACCGCAAGGGCACGCTCTGGAAAATCTCCTGGTTTCCGCTGGGCGGCTACGTAAAGTTTCTGGGCGACCTCGATGCGGCGAGCACGCCCGATCGCGAGAAGATCGAAAAGATGTCGCCCGAGGAGCGCGCCGGGGCGTTTCCGTTCAAGCCGCTCTATCAGCGCGCTCTCATCGTCGCGGCGGGCCCCATCGCAAATTTCATTCTCGCGATCGCGATGTTCGCGATCTTCTTCATGATTTTCGGCGGCACGATCACCAAGCCCGTCGTCAATCAGGTCGTTCACGGCAGCGCGGCCGAAGCCGCGGGCTTCAAGGTCGGCGATCTCATCACCGAAGTCGCCGGACGCGACGTCGACACCTTCGACGATGTCGCGATGATCGTCTCGATGCGTCCGGGCGTTCCGATGGACATCGCGGTCGAGCGGCGTGGCGCGCACATCGTGCTGCACGCGACGCCGAAGCTCTTCGTGTTCAAAGATCCGCTCGGGGAAACCGAAACGGTGGGACGCCTCGGTCTGTCCGCCGTGCCCAAACCGGTGACTTACGGCTCTGTCGGGGCGATCGAGGAGGCCTGCCGACTGACCTGGTCGATCGTGCAGACGACGCTGGATTTGCCGATGCAGATTTTCGCAGGCACGCCGGCCGCAGTGTCGCAGCTTCATGGGCCATTGGGAATCGCCACGATCGCCGGGCAAGTGGCTTCCATCAGCTTTCTGTCGCTTAATCAAACTCGCAGCTCTCATTTCCGTAAGCATTGGGCTGGTAAACCTTTTTCCGATTCCTCTCCTCGACGGGGGCCATCTTCTGTACTATGGATGCGAAGCGGTGTTGGGTCGGCCGCTCGGTGCGCGGGCCCAGGACGTTGGATTTCGACTGGGGCTGGCTGTCATGCTGGGGTTAATGCTACTGGCAACCTGGAATGACCTTGTCCGGTTGAATTTATTCTGAAACCACGCTGCGGCAGCGGCGCCTCGCGCGATTCGCTGGCGGCCTTAGAGACGGCTGGATGAGCTTGATCGGCCTTCCTTTTCGCCCGGCGCAAGCACGCGGCTCTTGCAACCGTCATGATGGCGGCTGGAATCATGCCGATTCCCGGCGTTCGCGCAAGCCGCGAATCCTGCGCCGTACCGCGGCAGAGCCGCCCGCCGGCGGCGCAGCCTGCCGGGCCGCCCGTCAAACAGATCGTCGTGCAGGGCACGCAGCGCATCGAGCCGGCGACGGTGTCTGTCCTATCTGTCGATCCACGAAGGCGACGCGTATGACGAGCAGGTCGTCGACCGTTCGCTGAAGGCCTTGTTCGCCACCGGTCTTTTCGCAGACGTGAAGATCAATTGGGACGGCTCGACGCTGACCATCAACGTCGTCGAAAACCCGATCATCAACCAGGTCGTGTTCGAGGGCGAACGACAAGGTCTCCGAGAAGGATCTGACCAAGGAAGTGCAGTTGAAGCCGCGCACGGTCTTCACCCGCTCCAAGGTGCAGGCCGACGTCCAGCGCATCATCGAGCTCTATCGCCGCAACGGCAAATTCGCCGCGACCGTCGATCCGCAGATCATCCAGCGGCCGCAGAACCGCGTCGACCTGATCTTCTCGATCAACGAAGGTCCCACGACCGGCGTCGCGCGCATCTCGTTCATCGGCAACAAGCATTTCGACGACGATACGCTGCAGGGCCAGATCGCCACCGAAGACGAGCGCGTGGTGGAAATTTCTCTCCTCGAACGACAATTACGATCCGGACCGGCTGACCTTCGACCGCGAACAGCTGCGTCGCTTTTATCTCAAACACGGCTATGCCGATTTCCGCGTGGTGTCGCGCGGTGGCCGAACTGACGCCGGACCGCGAGAGTTTCTACATCACCTTCACGGTCGACGAGGGCCCGACCTACAAGTTCGGCAAGGTCGATCATCAATTCCAAGATCAAGGAGCTCGATCGCCGAGAGCTTGCGGCCGCTCGTTCCGATCAAGTCGACGGCGCGATCTACAATGCCGAACTCGTCGACAAGTCGATCGACGCGCTGACCAATGCGGCCGGCACCAAGGGCTACGCGTTCGCCGAAGTCCATCCGCGCATCCGGCGCGATCGCGACATCGCGCACCATCGATGTCGTGTTCGAGATCGACCAGGATTCGCGCGTCTATATCGAGAAGATCAATATCGTCGGCAACACGCGCACCCTGGACAAGGTGATCCGCCGCGAGTTCCGTCTGGTCGAAGGCGACGCGTTCAATCGCGTGCTGGTCGACCGTTCGCGCACGCGCATCAAATCGCTGGGCTTCTTCAAGGACGTCGACATCAAGACCACGCCCGGCTCGCCAGCCCGACCGCACCGATTCTGAACGTCGCGGTGACCGAGCAGTCGACCGGCGAACTTTCGCTCGGCGCCGGTTATTCGTCGACGAGTTCCTTCGTCGGTCAGTTCAGCTACACGGAGCGAAATCTTTTCGGCGAAGGCCAGTATCTGCGTGCGAGCATTTCTGCATCGACGATCAGCAAGCAGGCGCAGCTCAGCTTTACCGAACCTTATTTCATGGATCGCCCGCTTTCGGCCGGCTTCGACATCTACAAGACCATCTCCTACTTCCAGCAGGCGACTACGAGAGCGACACGACGGCGGCGGGCATTCGCTTCGGTTTCCCGACTTCGGAATACGGTGCGGTCGGTCTGCGCTACACGTTCAGCATCAATCGAGATCTCGCCTTTTGGCGGCGCGCCGACGGTCATCCAGGAAGCGGCCGGCACCAATACGACACTCGAGCATCGGATACAGCTACACCTACAATACGCTCGACGACCCCATTAAGCCGCGCCGCGGCCTGCGTTTTCGAGTTCAATCAGGATTTCGCCGGCTTTGGCGGCAACGTGAAATACATCCGCACGGAGGGCGTGTTCTCGTGGCACCACCCCATCTTCTGGGACGAGTTGGTGGCGACCCTGCAGCTCAACAGCCGGCTACATTCAGGGCTATGACGGCAAGGACATTCTGCTGGAACGACCGTTTCTTCAAGGGCGGCGACAGCTTCCGCGGATTCGCGCTCGCAGGCATCGGGCCGCGCGAAATCAGCGCGCAGGCGGGCGAGAACGCGCTGGGCGGCGACGCCTATGCGATTGGGACGGCGGAGCTGCGGTTGCCGGATTTCCTGCCGGCCGACTATGGCGTCGGATTGTCGCTCTTCACGCGATGTTCGGCACGCTCGGCCATCTCGATACCGGAACAGTCAGGCTCGGATTGCGCGGTTCCAGGCTCCACCTGCATCAAGGACAATATGGCATTGCGGGCTACCGCCGGTCTCGGCATATCGTGGAAATCGCCGTTCGGCCCGATTGCAGATCTCGCTCGCCATGCCGTACGTGAAGCAAACCTACGATAAAGCACAGATCATTTACTTCAGCGCAGGAACAGGACTCTAAATCGATGAGCAACATGACGATTATTGCCCGGCAGGCCAAGGTTGTCGCCGGTTTGGTTTTGGCGGCGGCGTTCGTGACGTTCGCGTCGCCTGGGGCGCTCGCCCAAGGGCAACCGCATCCGGCGGCGGCAAGCGGCGTGCCGGAGCCCCGGATCCTCGTGATCGACAGGTCCGGCGTGCTGCGCGGCTCCAAGGTCGGGCAGGATATCGCCCACCAGGTTCAGGGTTACACCCAGTCGGCAGAGACCGAACTGAGAGGTGAAGCCCAAGGCCTGCAGAAGGAAAAGGCGGCTCTCGAGCAGCAGATCGCCATTCTGGCTCCGGACGTGAAAAACCAGAAGATCAAGGCTTTCCAGGCCAAGCAGGCGGCCTTCCAGCAGAAGGTCCAGGTGCGTCAGCAGCAGATTCAGTATGGCGTGTATCTGGCCCGTCAGCAGATCGACAAGGCGCTCGGTCCGATCATTCAGGGCATCATGCAGGAGCGCGGCGCCAATTTGCTGCTCGATCGCGCCGCCATCATTTATGGGACAAATGGTTCGTTCGACATCACGCTGACGGCGATTCAACGGCTCGACCAGAAGCTGCCTTCGGTGAAGGTGCAACTCGTCACGCCTCCGCCGGGCGCGATGCCGCAGCAACAACAGCAAGGCGGACAGTAAAGCAAGCGAAGGACGCCCCCAACCGGGGGCGTCCGCGCGCGCCTTCAAAGTCCATGGCCGATCCCCGTTTCTTCGACAATCGCGGCCCATTCACGCTCGGGGACGTTTGCGCGCACACGGGCGCAAAGGCGCCGGATGGCGCAGACACGGCCGCTAAAATTTTCGATCTGGCGTCGTTGGAAGGCGGCGGCCCGGGACAACTCGCGTTTTGCGCAGGCAAATCCGCCATCGGCGCGCTCAAAAAGACGCGCGCGGGTTTTTGCTTCATCGGCGCCGACGTCTCCGTTTCCGATCCGCCGGCCGGCGTCGTCCTGATCGGTTGCGCGTCGCCTGCGCATGCTTTTGCGGGCGCAGCGACGCTCTTCTATCCCGAACATGGTTTGTCGGCATGGGAGCAGCAAACGGCGATCGATCCGAGCGCGAAAATTGGCGCTGGCGCCAGTCTCGCGCCGGGCGTCGTCGTCGGACCCGAATGTCGAGATTGGAGAGCGCACGCGCATCGGCGCAAACGCGGTCATCGGCCGCGGCGTCATGATCGGTCGCGACTGTGAGATCGGCAGCAATGTCACCATCTCCCATGCTTACCTCGGCGACGGCGTCACCGTTCTTCCCGGGTGCGCAGATTCGGCCAGCCCGGCTTCGGGTTTGCGTCGGGCGCGGCCGGACACCTCAAGATTCCCCAGCTCGGTCGCGTCATCGTCCAGGACAAGGTGGAGATCGGCGCCTGCACGACGGTCGATCGTGGAGCGTTGGGCGACACCGTCATCGGCGAGGGCACCAAGATTGATAATCTGGTGCAGATTGGGCACAACACGCGGACCGGCCGTCACTGCGTAATTGTCGCGCAAGTAGGCATTTCCGGCAGTTGCGAGCTTGGCGACTTCGTCGTGCTTGGAGGCCAGGCCGGCATTGCGGACCACGTGCGGATCGGCGATGGGGCGCGTATTTCGGCGAGGGGCGGAGTTCCGCCCGGCGACGTATCCCGGCGGCCAGGACTATGGTGGCACGCCGATACGGTTGATGAAGGATTGGCGGCGGGAATTGGCGGCGGTCGCGCTGCTGGCCAGGCGCCGCAAGCAGGATCGTAATGGCTGAAATGAATTATGACGGCGTGGTCCTGGATGTCGAGCAGATCAAGAAGCTGCTGCCGCATCGCGCTCCGTTTCTGTTCCTCGAGAAGCTTGCCGAGATCAAGCTCGGCGAAAGCGCCATGGGCTACAAGGCCGTCTCGTTCAACGAGCCGCATTTCCTCGGACATTTTCCCGATTTCGCCGTGATGCCGGGCGTCCTCATCGTCGAGGCGATGGCGCAGACGGCCGGCGCGCTGGTCGTATGCTCCGTCGGTGAAGCGCGGGGCAACCGCATCGTCTACTTCATGACGATCGACAAAGCCCGCTTTCGCAAACCCGTGCGCCCCGGCGACCTGCTGCGCATGCCGGTAAAGGCTCTGCGCCGGCGCGGTCCCGTTTGGCGATTTAGCGGCGAAGCCTATGTCGGCGATACGCTGTGTCGCCGAAGCGGAATACAGCGCCATGATTCGCGATTCGCAAGGCGGCGATGACAACGCATCCGACGGCGATAATTGAGGACGGCGCCCGCATCGGCGACGGCGTGGAAATCGGTCCCTTCTGCGTCGTAGGTCCGCATGCGGTTCTGGGCGAAGGCGTTCGCCTCGTGTCGCATGTCGTCGATCACCGGCGCCACTGAGATCGGCGCGCGCACGATCGTGTATCCGCAAGCCGCGCTCGGCGGGTCCGCGCAGATGCGCAGCTCGAAACCTTCGGCGGAACGGCTCGTCATCGGCGCGGACAATGTCATCCGCGAAGGCGTGACGATTTCGACCGGCAGCCACGTTGGTCACGGCGTGACGACTGTGGGCGACAACAATTACCTGATGGCGTTCAGCCATATCGGCCATGATTGTCATGTCGGCGACAATGTGACCCTGTCGAACGGCGTGTTGATCGCAGGCCATGTGGAGATCGGCGACGGCGTCATCATGGGCGGGCTCGCCGCCGCTCAGCAATTCGGCCGCATCGGCCGTTATTCTTTCATCAGTGGGCTTTCGGGCGTCAGCACCGATGTCATTCCCTATGGCATCGCGATCGGGCTGCATGTGCGGCTGGGCGGTCTCAATCTCGTGGGCTTGCGGCGGCGCGGAATCCCCCGCCCGAACATCCATGCGTTGCGCGCCGCTTACCGCGCGATCTTTCTCGAGGGCCGCGGCTCGATCCAGGACAACGCGCGCGACGTTCAGGACAAATGGCCCGATGTGCCGGAAGTCCGCGAAGTGATCGCGTTCATTCTGGCCGATGCGAAGCGGCCGATTTGCCCGGCGCGCAAGCGCGGCTCCGACGCCGGCGAAGACGAAAGCTGACAGTCATGGAAACGCTCGGCATCTTTGCAGGCGGCGGCGATCTTCCGCTCGCCATCGCGGAGAGCGCGCAGGAGGCGGGAAGGCCCGTGTTTCTGTTGGGTCTGAAGGGGTCGGCAGGCGCTGGGATCGAGCGCTTTCCCCATGACTGGATCGCCATGGGAGAAACCGGCCGCGCGTTCAAGCTGCTGCACGCGCACAATTGCGGCGATGTGTTGCTCGCCGGTCGCGTTGCGCGGCCAAAATTTTCCGAGATCAAACTCGACGCCAAAAGCGTGATGGCGCTGCCCAGGATTCTCAACGCCGCGCGCAAGGGCGACGATGCGCTGCTGCGCGCCGTCGTCGCCATGTTCGAAGCGGACGGTTTTCGCATGGTGGGCGTCGCCGAAGCGGCGCCGGGATTGCTCGCGAAAGAAGGTGTGCTGGGTAAGACCCGTCCATCCGCAATCCACGAGGCCGATATCGCGCAGGCCGCGGAAGTCGTGCGCCGCCTCGGCGCGCTCGACATCGGGCAGGCTGCGGTGGTGTGCGAGGGATTGGTGCTCGCCGTCGAAGCGGCCGAAGGCACAGACGCGATGATCGCGCGCGTGGGCCAATTGGCGGACACTCTGCGCGGCGTTCCCGGCAAGCCCAACGGCGTGCTGTTCAAGGCGCTCAAGCCGACGCAGGACGGCAAGACGGACCTTCCGGTCATCGGCGTCGAGACGGTGAAAAAGGCGGCGCAAGTGGGACTTCGCGGGAATCGCCGTCGAGGCCCAGAGATCGCTGATCATCAATCGGCGAGGCGTCGTCGAAGAAGCGGACATGGCCGGCCTGTTCGTCGTCGGCATCCCACCGGGTCCCAAATAACATGACGAGCGGCGCACTTCCGGCGAAGCCGCTGACTCTCATGCTTGTCTGCGGCGAGCCGTCAGGCGACCAGCTGGGCGGAGAACTCATGGCCGGGTTGAAGGCGCTCGCAGGCGATGGCGTCCGCATCGTCGGCGTGGGCGGCGCGGCGATGGCCGCGCAAGGCCTTACGAGCCTGTTTCCTCTCGACGACACGGCCGTGATGGGCTTGCGCGAAGTCGTGCCGCGGATTCCCGAAATCCTGCGCCGCGTGCGCGAGGCTTCGGACTTTGCGCTTGCGACGCGACCCGACGCGGTGGTGCTCATCGACAGCCCGGATTTCACGCATCGCATCGCGCAGCGTGTGAAGCGGATGAATCCTTCCATTCGCACCGTCAATTACGTCGCCCCGCAGGTCTGGGCGTCGCGGCAATATCGCGCGCGAAAAATGGCGCGCTATTTCGATCTCGTGCTCGCGCTCCTGCCGTTCGAAGCGCCGTTCTTCGAGGCGCATGGCGTGCACGCCGCCTTTGTCGGCCATCCCGTGATCGAGCGCGCTGCGCGCATGACGGGTGGTGACGCGTTGCGCGCGCGACTGGGCGTCGCGTCGAATGCGCCCGTGCTCGCAGTGCTTCCCGGCAGCCGCATGAACGAAGTGCGTCTGCTGCTGCCGCCGTTCCGCGACGCGGTGGCGCGCCTGACGCGGAAATTTCCGGAGTTGGTTTGCCTGCTGCCCACGGTGCCGCATGTCGCTGCGGCCGTGCGCGCGGGAACGGCCGATTGGCCTGCGCCTCTGCACATTCTGGAAGGCGATGCGGACAAGTTTGCGGCCTTCGATGCGGCCGATGCCGCGCTCGCGGCCTCGGGAACGGTGACGACGGAGCTTGCGCTGGCGCATACGCCGATGGTCGTGGCCTACCGGCTGGGGTGGCTCACCTATGCGCTGGCGCGGCCTTTCATCAGCGTCAAATTTGCGACGCTGGTGAACATTATCCTGGATCGCGAAGCGGTTCCGGAATTCATCCAGGTTCGCTGCACGGGACCAAATCTCGCCAACGCGCTCGTTCCGTTGCTGAGAGGCACGCCGGAGCGGGACAGGCAAATCGAAGAACTGGATGCCGCGACGGCGCAACTGGGCGTGGGCGGCGAGCCGCCCAGCCTGCGCGCCGCGCGCGCGCTGCTCGATTTTGTGCGCAGCGCGCGCTAGGCCTCTTTCAATTTCATGACGCGCTTGCGCGCCTTCTTCGCCGGTTCGGCGCGGGCAAAGGCGGCGCTGATGGCGATCCAGCGGCCGAGTTCCGTGCGATCGGTCAGCATCGCGTCCGGCACGACAACGTAGGATTTGCTAGGCGGCGCGTCGGGCTCGTATTGAAGCGCTTTGGCGCCCTTGAGCTTCAGAAGTCTGGCACGATCGGCGTTACCCAGCTTCAGCGCCAGCCCGACATCCGACAGGGAGATGCACATGCGTCCGTCGGCATAGACGCCGATGCCGCCGAACATCGGCTTGAAGCGCAACTCGATGTCCGGCGGCGCCGCCGCCTCCACATGGCTTTGCAATTTGGCGGGGATGTGCGGCATCTCCCTATCCTTGCGTCCAGGCCGCGATGTCGTAGCCGTCCGGATCCTTGAATTCAAAGCGCCGGCCGCCCGGAAAGGCATAGATCGGTTTGACGATCGCAGCTCCCGCCGATTTGGCGCGCGAAAATGCGCCTTCGAGATCATCCACGTGGAAGACCATCAGTGGTCCACCGGGCGCGGGCGAACCCTCAGTCGTGAATCCCCCGCCCAGCCCATTGTCGATAAAGCTGGTGTAACCCGGACCGTAGTCCGTGAAGGTCCAGCCGAAGACCGCGCTATAGAAAGCCTTGGTGCGGGCGATGTCGTGCACGACGAATTCGACGTAATCCATCGGCGGCGGTTTTACCGGCGCAGGTGCGGCAGTGGCGGCGGCAAGGCTCGAAACCAGCGCGGCGAGCGAAAGGGCGGTTCGGATCATGAGGCTGTCTCCATTGCGTTGGCAGGAGACTGCTCGCGACCTGTGACAGTTTCCGTCAGCAGCCTCAAAGCTCCTCCGCGTGGCCTTTCTTTTCCCGCCATTCCTTCAGCAGCGCGCGCCGGTTCTTCGGATAGCGCTCGGAAGCGAATGTCGCGCTCTCGATCCGGTCCGTGCGGAAATGGCGGAAATCGTTGCGCAGCTCGCACCAGGCGACGACGAGCCAGACGCCGTTGAAAAAGGCGAGTGCAATCGGCCAGATCTTGCGCGTCGAGGGAGCGTTCTTTCCGTCGCGATAAACAATCTCGATTTTTCGCGAAAGCCGGATGGCCGTGCGAACGGATTTGACGTCGATCGTTGCAACGGGGATTTCGCGATCCGTCGCGGCGAAGATTCGCTCGCTCTCCATCGCTTCTCGCAAATTCGCCGGGAGGACGGCTGCGATCTTGGCGAGTGATTCATACGCCGCCTGCGCCAGCACGATATCGGCGTTGCGGCTGACCCAGCGCAGGCCCAACACCACCGCATCGATCTCCTCGTCGTCGAACGAAAGCGGCGGCAGAAAGAACCCTTCGCGCAGCACATAACCCATGCCCGCCTCGCCTTCGATGGCTGCGCCCTCGGCGATCAAAGTGGCGATGTCGCGATAGAGCGTGCGCTTCGACACGCCGAGTTTCTGCGCAAGCGCCTCGGCCGTCACCGGCCGCCGGTGGCGGCGGAGCGCCTGCATCAGGTCGAGAAGGCGCGCTGCGCGGGACATGGCGCCCCGTGTCTAGCAGCTTTTCGGGCGCGTGCCGTTAGCGCTTATTGACGGCCACGTAGTTGCGCTCTTTGACGCCGGTATAGATCTGGCGCGGACGGCCGATCTTCTGGTGCGGGTCTTCCAGCATCTCCTTCCATTGCGCGATCCAGCCCACGGTGCGCGCCAGCGCGAACAGCGCGGTGAACATGCAGGTGGGAAAGCCCAGCGCCTTCAGCGTGATGCCGGAATAGAAGTCGATGTTGGGATAGAGCTTCTTCTCGATGAAATACTCGTCCTGCAGCGCGATGCGCTCCAGCTCGATCGCCACCTTCAGCAGCGGATCGTCATGCAGGCCCAGCTCGTCGAGCACGGCATGGACCTGGATCTGCATCGCCTTGGCGCGCGGATCGTAGTTCTTGTAGACGCGATGGCCGAAGCCCATCAGGCGGAAGGAGTCGTTCTTGTCCTTCGCGCCGCGCGACATATTCGGGAATGCGGTCGACGGTGCCGATCTCCTCCAGCATCTTGAGCGCCGCTTCGTTGGCGCCGCCATGCGCGGGGCCCCACAGGCAGGCGATGCCGGCCGCGATGCAGGCGAAGGGATTGGCGCCCGACGAGCCCGCCAGCCGCACCGTCGAGGTCGAGGCGTTCTGCTCGTGATCGGCATGCAGGATGAAGATCGTGTCCAGCGCCTTGGCCAGCACCGGATTGACCTTGTATTCCTCGCCGGCACCGCAGAAGCACATGCGCAGGAAATTCTCGGTGTAGCCCAGCTTGTTCAGCGGATACACGAAGGGCTGGCCGACGTGATATTTGTAGGCCATGGCCGCGATGCGTCGGCATCTTGGCGATCAGGCGGTGGCTGGCGATCTCGCGCTGGCGCGGATCGTTGATGTCGGTGGAGTCGTGATAGAAGGCCGACAGCGCGCCCACCACGCCGCACATGATCGCCATCGGATGCGCGTCGCGGCGGAAGCCGCGGAAGAAGCTGCGCGATCTGTTCATGCACCATGGTGTGATGGGTGATGGAGTGGCCGAACTGCCTCCATCTGCGTCTTGTTCGGCAGTTCGCCGTAGCAGCAGCAGGTAGCAGACTTCGAGAAAGTTCGAATGGTCGGCCAGCTCGGTCGATCGGATAGCCGCGATAGAGCAGAACGCCCTTGTCGCCGTCGATGAAGGTGATGTCGCTTTCGCAGCTCGCGGTCGAGGTGAAGCCGGGATCGTAGGTGAAGATGTCGGCCTCGTCGTAGAGCTTGCGGATGTCCACGACATTGGGGCCCTGCGGTGCCGGCCAGAACGGGAAGCTCGTACGTCCTTGCCGTCATAGTTCAGGGTGGCCGTGCCAGCAGGGACTTGATCTTGCTCTCTCGCATCGGAGAACTCCTAAATCCGGCAACCTGGCGGTCGCCTCTTATCTTGCATGCTGCAATATAACGGCATTCGCGGTTAACATCGTCACTAGTATTTCGCGTTACTTCGGTGCGTTTCGGACTGTCACGTCTAGGCGCATAAGCCCTTAATCGGATAAGGGATTCTTCCCGGCCCAGCAGTGCCAGCATGTCGAAAACGGGCGGCGACGAGGTCTTCCCTGTCAGCGCCGCACGCAACGGCTGGGCCACCTGGCCCAGTTTGACGCCTTTGGCCTCGGCGAAAGCGCGCGCTGCGTCTTCCAGGACCGCGCCGCCTCCAGTCGGTCTGCGTCCAGCGCCGGCAGAGTTCGCCGAGGAGGCCGCGCGCTTCGGGCGTCAGCAGTTTGGCTGCGGCCTGAGCGTCCAGGTCGCGGGCACCGTCCGTGAACAGAAATTCCGCGCCCTGCGCGAGTTCGACCAGGGTCTTGGCGCGCTCCTTGAGCGCGGGCATGCGCGGCGATCAAGCCGCTCGCGCGCCGTGATCGGACAGGATGCGCGGCGGCGGTGTCGCGCTGCCAGAAAGGCGGCGACCTCCGCCGACCAGCACATCGTCGGCGCGTTTCGCGGATGTAATGGCCATTGAGATTGTCGAGCTTCTTGAAATCGATCCGCGCCGGACTCTTGCCGATGTTCTCGAGATTGAACCATTCGATCGCCTGCTCGGTGGAGATGATCTCGTCATCGCCATGGCTCCAGCCGAGCCGCAGCAGGTAGTTGCGCATGGTCTCGGGCAGATAGCCCATGTCGCGATAGGCCTCGACCGCCAGCGCGCCGTGGCGCTTGGACAGCTTGGCGCCGTCGGGACCGTTGATCAGCGGCAGATGGCCATAGACCGGCACCGGCCAGCCCATCGCCTCGATGATCTGCAGCTGGCGCGGCGGCATTGTTGAGATGATCGTCGCCGCGGATCACATGGGTGACGCCCATGTCGAAATCGTCGACCACCACCGCCAGCATGTAGGTGGGCGTGCCGTCGGAGCGCAGCAGCACCATGTCGTCGAGCTGGTCGTTGGCGAAGCGCACATCGCCCAGCACGACATCGTGCACGATCGTCTCGCCGTGTCTGCGCGGCCTTGAGCCGCACGACGAAGGGCGCGCCTGTCGGGCGCCTCGGACGGGTCGCGATCGCGCCAGCGCCCGTCATAGCGCATGGGCTTGCCGCTCGCGCGCTGCTCGTCGCGCATCTCGTCGAGTTCTTCGCGCCGTGGCGTAGCAGCGATAGGCGCTGCCCTGCGCGCAGCAGTTGCTTCGGCCACTTCGCGATGCCGCTCGGCGCGGGCGAATTGATAGACAGTCTCGCCGTCCCAGTTCAGCCCCAGCCATTCCATGCCGTTCAGAATCGCGGCCACCGCTTCGGGCGTGGAGCGCTCGCGGTCGGTGTCTTCGATGCGCAGCAGGAACGTGCCGCCGGTGTGGCGGGCATAGAGCCAGTTGAACAGGGCCGTGCGCGCGCCGCCGATATGCAGCAAGCCGGTGGGCGAGGGCGCAAAACGCAGGACAGGTTTCGAATTTTCAGTCATAATCTGACTCCGGGAGCAGCCGCACGATGCTGGCGGCGACGGCAGCTTCTACCAAACCGGTTGCCGTGGGGATAGCTCTCATTCCGATCGTTTCGCAGACGCGGTCCGGTTCGCGGCCGGATGCGGTTGCGGCGCGCGGTTTGCGTGCCAGTTGGCGCGGCGTTGCTGGCCGAGCGCGACCGCTGGGCGCTTTGGCTGCCGGTCGCGCTGGCGACCGGCATCGGCGTTTATTTCGCGCTGCCGTTCGAGCCGCCCGACGTGCGATTTGCACTCGCATTGGGACTGGGCGGCGTTCTCGTCGCGATCGCGGCGCGTCTGAGCCCCGAACTGCTTTCACGCGCACTGCTGCTCGCGCTCATCGCCGCGACTGCTGATCGGCTTCGGCGGCGCAAAGCTGCGCACGGAGATGGTCGCGGCGCCCGTGCTCACGCATCGCGCCGGACCGGTCGGCATGGACGGGCAGCGTGATCTTCGCGCAGGCGCACGGCAAGGGCGTGCGCGCGGTGTCTCGCGGCTCATATCGTTCGACTACGACGAATGGACGCGCCATGCCCAAACAGCGTGCGCGTCTCGTTTCGCGTCGGCGGCGAACTGCTCGTGCCGGGCGCCACGGTGCGCTTCAAGGCCGTGCTGATGCCGCCGCCCGCGCCCGCATCGCCCGGCGACTACGATTTCGGCCGCGCCGCCTGGTTCGAGGGCCTCGGCGCGGTCGGCTATGCCTATGGCGCGCCGGACGCTTGTTTCGCCGCCGCCGTCGCCCGATTCTTGCGAGCGCATCGCGGACGCGTGTCGAGCATCTGCGCTGGCGGATGACGCGAGCGCATTCACGCCGTGCTGCCCGGCAGCACCGGCGCCATTGCAGCCGCGATCATCACGGGCGATCGCGGCGGCATTTCCGAAGACGACGAATCGGCGTTGCGCGATGCCGGGCCTCGCGCATGTGCTGGCGATCGCGGGCTTGCACATGGCGCTGGTCGGCCTGGGACTGTTCTGGGCCGTCCGCGCGGTGCTCGCGCTGATCCCGCGCATCGCGCTTGACGCATCCGATCAAGAAATGGGCGGCCGTCGCGGCCTTGGGCGGCGCCGCGTTCTATCTCGTGATCAGCGGCGCCGCGGCGGCCACGACGCGCGCCTTCATCATGCTGGCGATGATGCTGCTGGCGATCCTGTTCGACCGGCCCGCGCTGTCGATGCGTTCGCTTGCGCTTGCGGCGGCGATCATTCTTCTGATGCGGCCGGAAAGCCTGATCGAGCCGGGATTCCAGATGTCGTTCGCGGCGGTGCGGACCTGATCGCGGTGGCCGAATGGGAACAGCGGCGCGCGCGCGAAACTGACGGCATTCCCATGCGCTTTCGCGCTCGTTGCGGCGCTACTCTGCGCGGCATCGCGGTGACGAGTTTCGTCGGCAGCATCGCGACCATGCCTTCGCGGCGTTTCATTTCGACCGCGCGACGCATTACGCGGTGCTGGGCAATCTGGGCGCCATGCCGATCATGGGCTTCGTGACGATGCCGGCGGCCGCGATCTCCGTGATCCTGATGCCGTTCGGTCTCGATGCGCTGCCGCTGCATGTGATGGGGTGGGGCATCGATGCGATGCTGTCGGTCGGCCGCTGGGTTTCGCATCTGCCCGGCGCGGTCTCCATCGTGCCGGCGTGGCCCATCGCGTCGCTGGTGCTGCTGTCGGTCGGCGGATTGTGGATCGCGTTCTGGCGTGCGCGTTGGCGCTGGCTCGGACTTGCGCCGGCCGCCGCCGGCGTTGCCCTCGGTCTTCATCGGGCACGCGCCCGATCGTTTTGATCGCGCGCGACGGCAGGACGATCGCGTTTCGCGGGATGGACGGCCTGCTGCATTTCGTGCGCCCGGCCGCCGACGAATTATTCCGCGAGCCGAATGGCTGAAGCGCGACGGCGACGCCCGCACGCCGGACGCCGCGATGGCGACGTCCGCCAACAACATCCGGTGCGATCCCTATGGCTGCATTGCGCGGGCCAAAAGCGGCCAGACAATCGCCGCAGCGACACGCCTCGATGCGCTCGGCGAAGATTGCGCGAGCGCCGCGCTTGTCATCAGCTCAATTCCCACCCGCGGCGCCTGCATCGGCCCGAAACTTGTCATCGACCGCTTCGACGTCGCACGCAACGGTCCCTATGCGGTGTGGATGGGGGACAGGATTGTGGTCGAGACCGTCCAGGAATTCCGCGGCGATCGGCCCTGGAGCCGTGTGCCGGGGAGGCATGAGGTGAACAAGAGCAGCAATTGACTATTTGTGCGTCATCCGTCGAGACCCACTCACCCGCATCTGAGCGGTTTCGAGTTCGGTGCGTGGCTCGCCCTCTCCCCCGATGGGGAAGAGGGAAACGCAGCGCTGCATCACTTTCCCTCTCTCCTTCGGGAGAGAGGGCAGGGTGAGTGGGCGCCGATGCAAATCAAACTTCGAAGAATGATTTCTACGCCGCAAGATATTCGAAATCGACCAGATACACATTCTCGCCCGGCCCGTGCTTCGCGATCTTAAGCAGATCGACTACGCCGGCAAATCCCGAGCGCCGCGCGAGCGCGGGCGTGATGTCGCTGAGTTCGATCTGCCTGATCGACGTCACTTCAACAAAGCCGGGACCGAGCGCATAGCGGCCGCCCACCTTCACATGCGGCCTTTGCCAGATGCGCACGCTGCAGGTGATCTCGCCCCGCATGATTGGTTCGCGCAGGCGCTTGGTGAAGGTCACGGCGCGACGAAAATCAATACCGCCGGATCAGCCCCACCAGCCGGCCCTGGATGCGCACGCGGTCGGCGCCGTAGAGCCGCGTTTCATAAGCGGGGTTCGCCGCTTCGAGCGCGATGGAATCGCCCCGCCGGCGCAGGCGCTTCAAGGTCGCTTCGGTTTCGTCCACCAGCGCCACCACGATGTCGCCCGTGGTCGCCGTGCTGGTCTCGTTGATGATGACCGTGTCGCCGTCGAGAATGCCGGCGTTGATCATGGAATCGCCCGTCACTTCGAGCGCGTAATGATCGCCGCGGCCCAGCATGGTGCCGGGCACGGGCACGTCGGACACCTTGTGCTGCAGCGCTTCGATGGGCGTGCCGGCCGCGATGCGGCCCAGCACGGGAACGCTCACAGCATTGTCGTTTTCGGTGCGGCGGGGACTACCAGCGCTGCGCGCGTCGGACGACACCGCGCGGGTCTCGCCGCGGGCGGGTCGGGCGCCAGGATGGGTGAGGCGTTGCGCCTGGCTGCGCGTGGTCGCCGGACGCTGATTGTCCGCCACGTTCTCGGGGAGTTTGACGATCTCGAGCGCCCGAGCCCGCTTCTCCATCCGGCGCAGGAAGCCCCGCTCGACCAAGCGCCGTGATCAGCCGGTGAATGCCCGATTTGGACTTCAGATCGAGCGCATCCTTCATCTCGTCGAACGAAGGCGGAATGCCGCTTTCGCGCACACGCTCGTGGATGAACATCAGCAATTCATGTTGTTTGCGCGTGAGCATCTTGACCATGCCTCCCAATCGCCCGGCTGATTCGCCGGATGCGAACAAATACGAAACATGGAGAATCGTTCTACTTTAGTTCTCCCAAGGGGTCAACGCCCAATATCTTGTATTTTTGCAAGGAGCGCGGGCTTCCAGCCCGCACTTAAAAGGAAATGTGCGGGCTGGACGCCCGCGCTCCGGTCACTTTAGATATTTATCGAACCACGCCAGCGTGCGCGCCTGGGCGTCTGCGATGTGAGCCGGGTCGCGCAGCCCGTGGCCTTCGCCGGGATAGATCGCGTAGGACGTCGGCACGCCCAGATCGTGCAGCGCATGCCAGAACTCCTGCGTTTGCGGCGCGGGGCATTCGATGTCTTGCGCGCCGACATATTCGAACACAGGCGTTTTCACATTGCGGATGTAATTGATCGCCGACGAATGCGCATAAACATCCGGGTCGGCGTAAACGGTCGCGCCGAAATAGGGCAGCATCCATTCGTCGATGCCGTTCTCGCCGTAATAGGCGAGCCAGTCGCTGATGCCGGCGGCCGCGACGCCCGCCTTGAAGCGGTTGGTCTGCGTCACGGCCCACATGGTCATGAAGCCGCCATAGCTGCCGCCCGTGATGCCGAGCCGCTTGTCGTCGATGGGCGCCGCGCGCTCGACCGCATCGATGCCGGCAAGATCGTCGCGCAGATCGCCGTGTCCCAGATCGCGCACATTCGCGGCTGTGAACGCTTCGCCCTGTCCGAAGCTGCCGCGCGGATTGGGCAGGAACACGGCATAGCCCTTTTCAAGTTCATTGCGCAGTAATCCGGGTCCGCTGAACGACGGCACTGCCGCAGCAGCAGGGCCGCCATGCACGCTCGTGATGAGCGGCAGCTTGCCTTTCGCGTGGAGCGGCAACAGCAGCCAGCCCTGCACATCCGCCCCTTCGCTTTTCCAGCTGATGCTGCGTGCGGTGAGCGGCATGGTGAGTCCCGCATTCGCGTGCGTGAGATCATGCCAATGGCCGATCTCGCCCACCTCGATTTCCGGCGGTGACGTAAAGCTCTCATGCAGCGCAGCCGTTGCGAGTGACGGGCAGGCGCGTGAAACGCCGGCGTCATCGCCACGCATCGTTTCATCGCCCTTCCAGAGCATCGTTGCCGCAGAGGGTTTTGCGCTATCGGCATATTCGACCTGTTCCGTGCCGGGACCGGCGAGCAATTCCGTGCGCAAATGATTGTCGCAACTCCACGCAATGCTGCGCGCCGAAGCGTGCATTCCAGGCGTGATGTTCGTCGCTGTGCCGCCATCGACCGGTAGAGTGTAAATGTCTCCGCCCGTCGACCCGAAATCGCTCATGATGCCGCTGATGAAGGCGACGGTCTTGCCGTCGCGCGAGACGGTGGGATCCGCAATCTGGTGGCGCGCATCGGGTGGTGTGAAGATCACGCGCGACGCGCCGTCTTTCGCAGCGAAGCGATAAAGCTTCGCCACCCACCAATTGTTGTCGCCATCGCCGGGCGCGGCCGTGCCGACAAAGCCGCTGCCGTCGGGCAGCCAGTCATATTGATAGACGAACATGCCGGCCGGCGATGACCAATGAAGCTTGCCGCCGTCAAGGATGCCGATGCGCTGTTCGGGTGTCGGGCCGCTCAGATCGCCCGTGATGGGCGCTCCCGCTTGCGTGGCGCCCACTTCCTTGTTCGCGCCTTCGATCGCCAGCATGGCGAGGCGTCCGCCGGGGCCGTAATGCAGATCGACGATGGTGCCGTTGAAATCGAGAATGTCGGTGAGATGGCTGCCATCGGGCGCGACCGTATAAAGCGACCGCGCATGGCTTCCGGGTTTGCGCAGCGCAAACGCGAGCGTCTTGCCGTCTGCGCTCCAGGCGAGCGAACCGGGCCAGCACTCACGGACCGCGCCGCAGGGAAGCGCGACTGTCGCAGAGCCTTTGCCGTCGACCGTGCGGATGACCAGCGCGCGGATGACCGGTTCGCCGCCGGAAGGCGACGCATCGCCCTCGACCGACGCGACATGCGTGCCATCCGGCGACATCGCAACCGCAAGATAGCGATGCACGACGCGTTCGGGCGCCGCCTGCGCCGCGATTGGCGCGCTCGCAATCGCTGCAGCGAGGACCATTGGAGCGAGCAAATGCGGCGAGCGGAATGTCATGGGATATCCGTGGTCGGAGGGTTAACAATCGTCGAGAACAATAGCGCCGATTTTCTCGCCGATCTTCGCGGCGGGCGCATGGGGCATGCGCAGCACCAGCGCATCGGCGGCGGCGAAAACGCTCAACATCGAAGAATCCTGAATGGCGAAGGGTTCCGCCCACAACTCGCCGTCGCGGATTTCAAGGCGGGCGCGGATGTAATCCTGCCGCGTGTCGTTGGCCGCCAGATCGCGTGTGAGACGCGCGGTGCGAAGCGGCGTGCGCGCATCCGTTCCCAGCATCGCGGCGATGGCGGGTTTGAGAAACAGAATCGCACAGACAAGTGTTGAAACCGGATTGCCGGGCAGGCCGAGCAGCGGCGTCTTGCCGAGCCGGCCGAAGATCAACGGCTTTCCGGGGCGCATCGCGATACGCCAGAAATCGAGCACGAAACCGTGCGGCGCCAGCGCGCTTTTGACCAGATCGTGATCGCCCACGGACGCGCCGCCAAGCGTGACGATGACATCCGCGCCGGCGGCTTTGGCGGGCAGCTCTGCAAGCGCTTCGGCCGTGTCCGGCAGGATTCCGAGGTCGCGCGCTTCGCCGCCCCATTTTTCGATCATCGCCGCGAGGCCGTAGCCGGAGGAGGCGACAATACCGCCGTCCTTGCGCGTTTCTCCCGGGTGGGAGAGTTCATCGCCCGTGGCCGCAAACGCGACGCGCGGGCGGCGGCGAACTTCGACCTTCGAAATATCACCCGCCGCAAGCAGCGACAGATCGCGCGCCGTCAGACGATGGCCTTTTGCCGCGAGCGCCGCGCCGCGTTTGAAGTCGAGGCCCGCGATACGAATGTGCCGACCCGGAATCGCGGCCGCCTTGAGCAGCACTTTGTCATCGGCGGGTTCGGCATCTTCCTGGATCACGATTGAATCCGCGCCGGGCGGGACGACTCCACCCGTGAAGATGCGCACGGTTTCGCCCTTGCCGACTTGTCCCGCAAACGGATGGCCCGCAGGCGCGGCGCCGATCACGCGGAGACTGGCAGGCGCCGTCACATCGCTCGCGCGAACGGCATACCCGTCCATCGAAGAGACGGGCGCCGGCGGCTGGTCGAGAGCGGCGACGGCGTCTGTAGACAGTACGCGCCCGAAAGCTTTGTCGATCGGCACGGTTTCGGATTCGAGCGGCGAAAATGCGGATGCGACCCGCAGCACGGCTTCGTCGACGGAAATCATCGCTTCGCCGCAAACATGTCTTCGACGCGCACCCGCGCGGCTTTGGCGAGCTTCTCGGCCGCGTCCCCGGCCATCCCGCCCGCGCGTCCTGTCAGGAAGGAGTAGATGACCGAGGCGGGAACGCCGGCCTGTTTCGCCCACTCGGTGGCGCGCAGTTGATGCGAGACCATAAACGCGCGAAATGCTTCGCGTTGCGCATTCGGATCGCTGCGCGCTTTGGCGGGCGCGGTGTCATGTGCGAGCACCGCCGAGCGCGGGCGCGGCGCCGGCGTCGTGTGCCGCGCGGATTTCGCGCGGTGCGACGCGATATAGGCGCCGCTTTTGCCGCCCGATTTCGTCAGGAGGCGGATGGATTCGATCTCGGCGGATTTGTCGACGGCTTTGACCATGTCGTAGATCGTCAGCGCCGCAATGCTGGCTGCTGTCAGCGCTTCCATCTCGACACCGGTCTGCGCATTGGTCTTGGCGGTCGCGACGATGCGAATGGCGTTGCGATCCGCCAGCGGCTCGAATTCGACGCCGGCCTTGCTCAGCGGGATCGGATGGCACAACGGGATCAACTCGGAGGTTTTCTTCGCCGCCATGATGCCCGCGATGCGCGCGGCGGCCAGCACATCGCCTTTGGGCGCGTCGCCGGAGATGGCCGCCGCATACGCCTCCGCCGACAACACGATTACGGCTTCGGCCACCGCCTCGCGCGCGCTGGCGGCCTTGTCCGAAACGTCGACCATGCGCGCCGCGCCGTGTTCGTCGAGATGGGTCAGGTCTGTCATGGCGCGAGTGTAGCGGGTTGAACGCCGAAGGAGCAACGCAAGCCCTATTTTCTTCCCCCGTTTACGGGGGAAGAGGCCGACGAAGTCGGCCGATGGGGGACCACCCGAGCAGAAACGGTCCCTTGAGGCAATCTGAAAAGGCCGTCCAGGACATCGTCAAGGTGCTTGTATACATCGGTGTTGGTAACTCGGATAACGCGCCAGCCGCGTGATCTCAAATACGCATCTCGACGGCGATCGTATTCCTGTTCTTCGTCGGAACTGTGCGTCGCGCCATCCACTTCGATGACGACTCTTGCGAGGGCACACGCGAAGTCAGCGACGTAAGGTCCGATAGGGTTTTGCCGGCGAAAGTGCATTCCGTTGACCGCGCTGCGGCGGATTCTCGACCAAAGAATGGTTTCGGCGTTTGTCATTCGCCGGCGCAAAGCCCGCGTAAATTTTTGGCTGTGTTGTTCAAGCTCGCGCACGGCCCCCTCCGTCTCGCGCGCTGTCGCGCGCGATCCACCTCCCCCGCAAGCGCAGGGGAATCGCATATGGGACTTTGCGGCTTGCGCGTGGAATAGAGGTGGATTCTGAAGGTATCTCCCGATTCGGAAGGAGAGACCGATGGACCGTTTCCACGAATGTTTTGGGGACTTGCCGGATCCTCGTGCGGACAATGCCCGGCATGAGCTGTCGGAGATCGTGTTTATCGCCCTTCTGGCGTCGCTGTGCGGGGCAAAAGACTGCTGCGCGATGGCGGAATTTGGCCGTTCGAAAGAGGCGTTGCTGCGGACGATTCTGACCCTCACCCACGGCATTCCGAGCCACGATACGTTCAGCGCGCTGTTCCGGATGCTCGATCCCAAAGCGTTCGAAGCGAAGTTCCGGGAGTTCATGCAAGCCTTTGGCGAAGCCGCAGGGACCGGCGCGACCAAGGGTGTTGTTGCGATAGACGGCAAGTCGCTGCGGCGCGCCTACGAAGCCGGTCAAAGCCATATGCCGAAGATGATGGTGAGCGTCTGGGCAGCGCAAACCCGTATGGTGTTGGCGAACGCCCTGGCGGAAAACAACAACGAAGCCGACGCGGCAATGCAATTGATCGGTCTTGTGGCGTTGAAAGGCTGTGTGGTCACAGCCGATGCGCTGCACTGCCACCGCGAGATGGCCAAGACCATCGTGGATCGTGGCGGCGACTATGTCCTGGCGGTCAAGAACAACCAGCCCGGCCTGTTGCGCGATGCGAAAGCTGCTCTGGCCCCGATACCCGATGTTGTCGAACCCGCCACGACCCAAGACGACCGCCATGGCCGCAAGGAAACGCGAAGCGCAATCGTCACCTCCGCCAAAGGGATGGCGGAAAAGCACGACTTCCCGGGTCTCAAAGCCGTCGCGCGCGTCATCAGCCGTCGCGGGACGGACAAGCCTCTCGAGCGCTACTTCCTCTTGAGCCGACACTACAAGCCGGAGGAACTGCTGCGCATCGTGCGCACCCACTGGACGATCGAAAACACCCTTCACTGGACACTCGACGTCGTCCTCGACGAAGACCTCGCGCGCAACCGCAAAGATTATGGCCCACAAAACCTCGCCGTGCTCAGACGAATGGCGCTCAACATCGCCAGAGCACACCCCGACAAAAAGACTTCGCTCAATCTGAAACTTATGCGCGCCGGTTGGGATGAGGGCTTCCTCTTCCAACTCATCCGACATATGCGATAGCCCTGCCCGCAAGCGTGGGAGGAAAGTAGGTTCGCGCATTGTTGTCGTATTTGTTTGTCGCCAACGTATTTGTTTGTCAGCCAATCAGCGCGCGCGTCGCGGCGGCGACGTCGGGTTGGCGCATCAGGCTTTCGCCGATCAGGAACGTGGTGACGCCGCCGTCCGCCAGGGATTTGAGATCGGCGTGCGTGGCGAGGCCGCTTTCGGCCACGACGAGAATGTCCTTCGGAATGCGCGGCGCGAGACGCAGCGTGACGCCCAGATCGGTGACGAAGGTTTTGAGATCGCGGTTGTTGATGCCGATCATTGCGGGCTCGAGCGCAAGCGCGCGATTGAGTTCGGCTTCGTCATGGACTTCGACCAGCACATCCAGGCCCCATGACGACGCAGCATCATTGAGCGCGCGCGCTTCGCTGTCGGTGACCGCGGCCATGATGATCAGGATGCAATCAGCGCCCCAGGCGCGCGCTTCGGCGACCTGATAGGGCTCGAACATGAAATCCTTGCGCAGCGCGGGCAGGGCGCCTGCGGCGCGCGCGATCCCCAGATATTCCGGCGCGCCCTGAAACGACGGCGTGTCGGTGAGAACCGAGAGGCACGCCGCGCCACCTTCTTCATACGCTTGGGCGAGCCAAGCCGGATCGAAGTCCGCGCGGATAAGGCCTTTGGAGGGGCTCGCCTTCTTGATTTCGGCAATGAGGCCGTATTGGCCGCGCGCCTTTTTCGCTGCGAGCGTGGCGTGGAATCCGCGGGGCGGCGATGCGGCCTTGGCCAGCCGCTCGACCTCGGCTTGCGGAAGCCGCGCCTTCGCCTGCGCGATCTCTTCACGCTTATAGACGGCGATCTTGTCGAGGATTGTCATTTGGCTGCGCCTTGCGAAACAACGACGAGTTTGGCCAGCGCCGCTTTGGCGCAGCCGGAGTCGATGGCGTTCGCTGCAAACGCGACGCCCGCTTTCAAGTCGGCCACCTTGTCCGCCACGATCAACGCGGCCGCGGCGTTCAGAAGCACGATGTCGCGATATGCGTTGCGCGCGCCGTCAAGCAGTGCGCGCAACGCGGCGGCGTTTTCCGCGGGTTCGCCACCCTTTATCGCGGTCAACGTGGCGCGCGGCAGGCCCGCATCTTCCGGTGTGACGTCTCGCGTCGTGATCTTGCCGTGTTCGAGAATAGCCACATGCGTCGTGCCCGTTGTGGTCATTTCATCGAGGCCATCGGCGCCATGCACCACCCAGGCTTTGTCTGCGCCCAGCTTCGCCAGCACATGCGCAATGGGTTCGATCCAGGCGCGGGAATAAATGCCGAGCAATTGACGGCGCACGCCGGCCGGATTCGAGATCGGTCCCAGGAGATTGAAGATCGTGCGGAAGCCCAGCTCTTTTCGCACGGGCGCCACATGCCTCATCGCGGGATGATAGGTCTGTGCGAACAAAAACGAGAGCCCCGCCTCGCGCAGACAACGTTCGGCCGTCGCCGCATCGATGTCGATCTTCACGCCCAACGCTTCCAGCACGTCGGCCGTGCCGGTGCGCGACGACATGTTGCGATTGCCGTGCTTGGCGACGGGCACGCCGCAGGCTGCCACCACGAACGCCGCGGCAGTCGACACGTTGAGCGTGCCGTGGCCGTCGCCGCCCGTTCCGCACAGATCGATCGCGCCTGCGGGCGCGCTCACCTTAAGCATGGCCGCGCGCATCGCCCGCGCCGCGCCCACGATTTCGTCGACCGTCGCCTCACGCGCAGCAAGCGCCGTCAGGAACGACGCGATACGGATCTGTGAAATCTCGCCGGAGATGAGGTCCGCAAATGCGCGCGAGGATGCGTCCGCGTCGAGCGTCTCGCCGGAAATCAATTTTTTCAGGACAGCACCGAATTCTTCTGTCGAAGTCATCGGAGGTGCGCTCGAAGTTTCCTCCCCCGTTTACGGGGGAGGTGGATCGCGCGCATTGGCGCGCGAGACGGAGGGGGCCCCCTTCGACGCGCTTCGCGCACCACTTCCCCCGTAAACGGGGGAAGAAAAAGAAAACTCGAATCCGCTGCGCGTATCATCATGCCGGAACGCGCGCGAAATCCTTCGCGATGTTGAGAAAGTTTTGCAGCATCGCGTGGCCGTTCTCGGAGGCGATGCTTTCGGGATGGAACTGCACGCCGTGCACCGGCAGTTTTTTGTGCATCACGCCCATGATGACGCCGTCCGAAGATGTGGCCGTCACCTCGAGATCACGCGGCATCGATTCCGGCGCGATGGTCAGCGAGTGATAGCGGGTCGCTTCGAAATCGTTGTTGAGGCCACGGAACACGCTTTTCCCCGTGTGATGGATGCGGCTCAGCTTGCCGTGCATCGGCTCCGGCGCGCGTACGACCTTGCCGCCATAGGCCTGGCCGATGGCCTGGTGACCGAGGCACACGCCCAGGATCGGGACCTCCGCGCCGCCTGTCCTGATCAGATCGAGGCAGATGCCCGCGCGGTCCGGGTCGCAGGGTCCCGGCGACAGCACGATCGCCTCCGGATTCATTCGCCAGCGCCTGAGCCGCTGTCAGCTCGTCATTGCGCTTGACGACGACTTCGGCCCCCAGCTCCCCCAGATAGTGGAAGAGGTTGTAGGTGAAGCTGTCGTAATTATCGATCAGGAGAAGCACGTCGAAACGTCCTCTGGCCGGCGGAGAGGCTTGTTAGCATCGTTGGGACGAATGCGCCTGTGGAAAGTGCCGATATCACATGTATATACAGGGATTGACTTCCAAGCTTTGGGCTGGCATTCTGGCCGTCAAGGAAGGTTCAAATGCCCCGCACCCGCGCTTTCAAATCCGGCAACAGCCAGGCCATTCGTATCCCGGCCGAGTTCGCCTATGCCGACATGAATGTGGACCTTGAAATCACGCGCATGGGCGACGTGGTGACAATCTTTCCCGTGCGCCCCAGTCTGAAAGACGCGGTCATCGCACTTCGCGCCATGCCGAAACCGACATCCGTCGAGAAACGCGAACCAATCGAGTTGCCGACGCGCAAACGGAACTGATGGGTGGCCTACCTCATCGACACCAACATCGCGATTCATGCACGCGACGGCACGGATGCGGTGCTCGACAAACTTGCGGAGCATGACGGCGCGATATTGCTATCGGCGCTGAGCCTCGTCGAGTTGCAACGCGGATTGTACAAGGATCCGGCGCATGCCGATCTCCGGCGATTGCGCCTCGATGTTCTGCTGCGGCACATTCCGGTCCTGCCGTTTGGGCCGGATGCGGCGATGGCGTATGGCCGCATCATCGCGCAATGCGGCTGGGTCAAGGGCCGCGATTATGACCGGATGATCGCGGCGCACGCGCTCGTCACGGATTCCGTTCTCGTGACGGACAATGGTGACGATTTCTCCGACATTCCCGGATTGAAGCTGGAAAACTGGAAAATCCGCTGATCGGGCTCAACGAGGCCGGCGCCCATGTCGGCGCTGATCGGCTGAATAGGCTTCCTTCAATAGATCCGATACGCGCGCATCCACGTCTTTCGGCGCGGCGAGCGAGAAGGCGTGCAGATAGACATTGCCGATTTTTTCCACCCGCCGCGTCGGAGGGTTTTGTGTCCCATGGTCGAGAATGACATGGCAAGCGAGCGCATTTTTCTGAACGGTGACTGCCGCGAAGCGCGTATTGGCCTGCAGCGCGATGCGCGTCTTCACAGGGCGCAGAACTACCGAGCCGTTCCGTTCCGCGGCTTTCACGAATGCTTCGAAGGTCTTGCGCAAGACGGGAGGCGCATCTTCGAAGTGCGCGTCGACCGGAACATTGACGCAGGAATGCCAGAGATTCGCCGTGACGAAAGTCTGCCCGCATTTGGGGCAACGCCAGAGTTTGCGGGGCGTCGTCTCGTGTTTGGCTTTGGGCTTCGTGCTCATTGGCGCCGAAACATAGCAGGTCGGCTATTCGATTTGTGTCAGCAGCATCTCCAGCGCCGCCTTCGCAAAGGCGCGCATGTTGGCGGCGCGGTCCGGCTGACCGGTTTCGAGCGTTGTCGCGATCTCGACCGGCCCGGCCAGTGCGATGCAGGTGTGGCCCGGCGCGTCGCCATAGGGATTGCCTGTCGGACCGGCCGCGCCCGTTTCGGACAGGCCCCAGGTTGCAGAGAACCGGTCCCGCGCCGTGCGGGCGAGTAGCAGCGCATAAGGTTCGCTCGCGGAACGCATGCCGGCGACGGCCTCGCGCGGCAGGTCCATCATCAACACGCGCGCCTTGGCGGTGTAGACGACGGCGCCGCCCAGGAAATAGGCCGAGGCGCCCGGCACCGCGAGAAGCGCTGCGGACAACAAGCCGCCGCTGGAGGACTCCGCGATGGCGACCGTCTCCTTGCGCTGCTTGAGAAGCGCGCCGGCGCGCTCGGCCAGGGGCAGTAATTCCTGCATCGCGGGAACCTTCCACAATTGTTTGCGTGCGCCGGGCGGCGCAACCGCGCCCAACGTGCTACAGCGAACCTAGCCCGTCAAAACACTTCAGGACCACGTCATGGACAAAGCCGTCCTCAAATCCCGCGCGCATCAGATCCTTCGCGATGCGACCATCCCGGAACTGCCGAAGCATTATCGCGGCAAGGTGCGCGACAATTACGATCTGCCGGACGGCCGTCGCATCATCATCGCCAGCGACAGGCTCAGCGCGTTCGACATCATCCTCGCGGCCATTCCGTTCAAGGGTCAGGTGCTGACGCAGACGGCGCGGTTCTGGTTCGAGGAGACGGCGGATATCTGCCCCAATCATGTCCTCGAATATCCCGATCCCAATGTGGTTGTCGGGCAGCGCCTTGATATCCTGCCGGTCGAGATTGTGGTGCGCGGTTATCTTGCTGGAACAACCGCGACCTCAATCCTGACCATGTACAAGGCCGGCAAGCGCGCGATGTATGGCGTCACATTGCCGGACGGCATGCGCGAAAACGAAAAACTGCCGCATCCCATCATCACGCCCACGACCAAGGCGGCCGACGGCGCGCATGACGCGCCGTTGTCGGCGGCAGACATTCTCGAACAGCGGCTGCTGACGCCTGCGCAATGGAAAAGCGTATCTGAAACTGGGCTGGCGTTGTTCGAGCGCGGGCAGGCGGTTGCGCGCTCACGTGGCCTGATCCTCGCCGACACCAAATATGAGTTCGGCGTCGATGCGAACGGACGTATCCTGCTCGCCGACGAAATCCACACGCCGGATTCGAGCCGTTACTGGTTTCTCGAAAGCTATGAAAGCCGCTTTGTGCGCGGCGAGAAGCCGGAAAGCTTCGACAAGGACTTCGTACGCAACTGGGTGGCGGCGCGCTGCGACCCCTACAAGGATCCGATCCCCGAAATCCCACCCGAAATGATTTTCGAAACCGCGCTGGTTTATGTGCGCGCATTCGAAACCATCACGGGCCACACCTTCGATCCGACGTCGGCGGACGAACCGGTGTTGGCCCGTATCAGACGGAATCTGGCTAAGTATTTTTGACACGGGAGCGCGATTTTGGGAGGGAAATGAAGGGCAAACCGGAGCCCTTTTCCGGCCCCTCCCACTGTGCTCTTATCCCGCCGCTCCGCAACAAAACAAGGGAAGAAGCCATGCAGGACAAGCTGAAATTTCTATATCGACGGCAAATGGGTCGACCCCGTCACGCCCAAGACGCTCGATGTCATCAATCCGGCCAATGAAGAGGCCTATGCCCGCATCAGCCTGGGCTCCAAGGCCGATGTCGACAAAGCGGTCGCCGCGGCTAGGCGCGCGTTCGAGACCTTCTCGCGCACGACGAAGGAAGAACGCCTTGCGCTCCTGCAGAAAATCTTCGACGCCTATCAGAAGCATTACGCCGAAATGGTCGAGACCATTTCGCGCGAGATGGGCGCGCCGCTGGGTCTCTCGAAAGCCGCGCAAGCCGCAACGGGCCTCGGCCATCTGGGCGAGACCATGCGTATCCTGAAGGATTACAATTTCCAGGAAGCACGCGGCTCGACGGAAATCGTTCGCGAGCCGGTCGGCGTGTGCGGACTGATCACGCCGTGGAACTGGCCGATCAACCAGATCACCTGCAAAGTCGCGCCCGCGCTGGCCGCCGGGTGCACGATGGTGCTGAAGCCCAGCGAAGTCGCGCCCATGAGCGGCTATCTGTTCGCCGAGATCATGCACGAAGCGGGCGTTCCCGCCGGCGTGTTCAATCTCGTCAATGGCGACGGCCCGACGGTGGGCGAGGCGATGTCTTCGCATCCGGGCATCGATATGATGTCGTTCACGGGTTCGACGCGCGCCGGTATCGCGGTGGCGAAGGCCGCGGCCGATACCGTCAAGCGCGTGGCGCAGGAGTTGGGCGGCAAGTCGGCCAACATCATCCTCGACGACGCCGATCTGCAGAAGGCGGTGGCGCAGGGCGTGCATGAATTGCTTCAGCAATTCCGGACAGTCCTGCAATGCGCCGACGCGCATGTTCGTGCCGCGCGGCAAGCAGGATCAGGCGATGGAGATCGCCAAGGCGGCTGCGGCGAAAGTCAAGGTCGGCGATCCGTTCGCGGAAGGCACGACCATGGGACCGGTCGTCAGCGAAGTGCAGTTCAACAAGATCCAGGCGCTGATCCAGAAGGGCATCGACGAAGGCGCGACGCTTGTCACGGGCGGCGTCGGACGGCCGGAAGGTCTCAACCGCGGCTATTATCGTGCGGCCGACGGTGTTCGCAAACGTGACCAACGACATGACCATCGCGCGCGAGGAAATCTTCGGGCCGGTGCTGTCGATCCTGCCTTATGACACGGAAGCCGATGCGATCCGCCAGGCGAACGACACGGTCTATGGCCTGTCGGGCTATGTGCAGTCGGGCAATATCGAGCATGCGCGCAAAGTCGCCTCGCAGCTCCGCACCGGCAATGTGCATCTGAACGGCGCCGGCGCCGACTTCAAAGCGCCGTTCGGCGGCTACAAGCAGTCGGGCAATGGCCGCGAATGGGGCGAGTTCGGCTTCGACGAGTTCCTCGAGGTCAAAGCCGTGATGGGATACCAGGCGGCGTAAAGCACGCAGCGCGACGACATCATTTGTCTAAGACGAAGGACCGGAGGGCTTATCGCGCTTCGGTCCTTTCGCTTTTGCGCTTCGAATCGTTGACAGGCTTCCGGGGCAATCCGCTACATCGCCCATGCGGACTTGGAATGTGATTCGCAAGGCGCTTCGGCGCCGTGGGGGCGACGCGGTGTTCGCGGTTGTGCTGACGCTGGCGCTGGTCTGCGGAGGCGCGCGCGCGCTGTCAGGCTTCCCGGCGCTTGCGACCGTTCTCATTCCGCCGGGATTGCTGGCCGCCGAAGCCAATGACGATCCGCCGGCATCGCACGTCACGCTGAAGATTCCTGGGGACGTTCCGGCCAGTGAATTCGCGCCTGAGGTTCTCGAGCCGGTCGAGGGGCATGGATTTCCAGAGTGGCTCCTGCGACGCGCCGACAATAGCGACCTCACAACGCGCCTCGCGCCGCCGGCGATCGTTCCGCATCACGCGCCCGAGATCGCCATCGTGATCGACGATCTGGGCGCGGACGCTGTTGAAACCAAACGCGCAATTGCGCTGCCTGCAGCCGTGAATCTTTCGTTTCTGCCGTATCCCGATGCGACGCCGGAATTCGCGCGCGAGGCCGTGCGCGCAGGGCACGAAATTCTCGTGCATGTTCCAATGGAGCCGGACGGCGCGGACAATCCCGGACCCAATGCACTGACGACTGGGCTTGACGCGGTCGAGATCTTGCGCCGGCTCAATTGGGATCTATCCCGCGTGCCGGGCTATAGCGGCATCAACAATCATATGGGCAGCCGTTTCACGGCGGACCGCACGGCGCTTGTGCCCGTCGTCGAAGCATTGGCCGATAAGCATGTGTTCTTTCTCGACTCGCGCACGACGACAAGTACTGTTGTGGTGCCGGTCGCGCGCGCGTTCGGCGTTCCGAGCGCGGGCCGGGACGTCTTCCTCGATGACGAGCAAATTGTCGGCGCCGTCGATCAACAGATCGCAGCGCTCGAAGCGCGTGCGCGCGAGCAGGGCGTCGCCATCGGCATCGGCCATCCGCATGCGGTGACGATGTCTGCGCTGGAAGCGTGGACAAAGCAGGCGACGGCGCGCGGATTCATTCTCATTCCTGTAAGCGCGGCGATCCGTCTGAAAACAGAACGCGACAATTCCTAAGTGGGAGTGCGGGCATCCTGCCCGCACTCCCTACAGAGGCATTGACTACGAAGTGCGGGCAAGATGCCCGCGCTCCAACGAAACCAACTTCTATTGCGGCGGAGGCGTCTGGTCGGTTTTCGGTTTCTTGTCTTTCTTCTGATCGTCGGAAGGCGCGCCGGGCGGCGGCGTGACGGGCTGCACGCGATCTTTGTGCGGCGGCGCGGTTCCGTTCGCGGGCGTAGCGGCCGGCGGCGGATTTGCCGGCGGCGTGACGACCCGGTCGTGACGTTCCGGCGGCGCCATTGTACCCGACGGAGCGGATGCGCCGCCCGGAGGCGTCGCAGGCGTGGCCGGCTGGGTCACATCGCGATGGCGATGATCTTTAGGCTCCTCCGTCGTGCCGGTGAGCGGCGTTGCAGCGCCGGTCGGTGGCGTCGGAGTGGCATTGGGCTGCTCGCCGGGATGATGTTCGTGACGCGTCTCGTCGGCGGGCGTCGTCGCGCCGTTTGATGGTCCCTGCATGTGGGGCTCGTTGGGATTCGCGCCAGGCGGATTCTCTCCGGGCACGTGCGGAGGAATGTTCGCCGGCGTTCCGCCGTTCGGCGTCGTACCGTTCGTGTTGTCCAAATGACGATGCTCGGTTCCCGTCGGACCGCTCATGCCGCCCGCGGGAGTCGTGTTACCAGGCATCGCCCCGGCGGGGTGGTCCGTCAGCGGCGCCTTCTGCACCGTATCGCGCGTGAAGAGATGCTGCGGCTGTTTGCCATTGTGCGGCGTGACATTTGTGGAGAGCGACAGCACCACTTTCGGGCTCGGCTTTGGCGCGCTTCCAGCCACGCCCGTCCCGCGGGGCATTTGCTCACGCATCTGCATCTGAACCTGGCGACCCGTATCGGCGCGGATGACGAATTGCGGCCGCTTGAAGATGACCGTCGCTGAAACCGGCGTGATCGGATGGCCGCCGGCGCGTTCGACCACGCGCACATCGACGCTTTTGTTCACGACGAAGTTGTTGACGATCGTGTAGTTCGTGATGTTGCGCGTGTTGCGGATCATCACGGCGTAGTTGCCGCGCGGCGCCTCATAGCGGCGATAGTCATTGTCCGCCATATGGCCGGTGCCGATGAACACCCAGTTCGCGGCAAAAGCGTTTTCGTCATATCGCCCGCCATACCAGCGCGAATAGCCGTAATAGTCGCCGGTGTTGTTGAAATCGACGGAGATGCCGAGACCGCCGACGTCGAAGCTTGCGCCGGCATTGCCGCCGCCGGTCAGGAACGCTTCATCCGGCGGCATCGGCATCCAGCCGGTGTATTGGCCGTTCGAACGCCACACGACCCAGCCCGGACTCCAGACATAGCCCGGAATCCACAACCAGCCGTCGTCGGGATCGTTCACCCAGCGTCCATAGTGGAACGGGATATCGCCCCATTCGTAGTCGGACGCCCAGGTCCAGCCATACTCGTTGGTGTAGGCCCAATGCCCGTTCGTGCCGTAGGGATGGAAATCGTCGGGGACGTTTCCGGGAATCCACACTTCGCCCCAGCGGTCGCTATAGACCCAGTCGCCATAAGACGCGAGCTGATCGTGGAACGTGTCGAAGTTGAGTGAAACATCAACCTGCGCGCTGGCGGTGGCCGTCACCGCGTCGATCGATACGGACGAAAGAAGGACGGCAGTCGCGCAGACTGCCGAAGAGATAAACCGATTCATTCCTGGATGCTCCCGAATTAAGCCGCGCGTACTGCACATGGCCCTCCGAATGAGCAACGCATGCGAAGGGTCGAAGTTCCGTATGCGGCGGGTTTGACCTCCGGCTCATAAAAGCGCCGCGGCAACAGGAGTTTCGGACATTACGGAAAAATGTGGAAACGGAATGGGTGCGCCAACGATGCTGACCGCCAATCCGCATCACTGTCCGCGTTTGGCGGAGGAGGCGTAACGAATCGCTTCTTCGGCGGCGGCCATCAGGGCCTTCGCCTTGTTGACGGACTCTTCGTATTCGGCCTCGGGCTCGCTGTCGGCGACGACGCCGCCGCCGGCCTGCACATACATCGTGCCGTCCTTGACGACGGCGGTGCGCAGCACGATGCAGGTGTCCATCGCGCCGTTGGCCGCGAAATAGCCCACCGCGCCGGCATAGGCGCGCGCCGCGTTTTTCCTTTTCGAATTCGTCGATGATCTGCATCGCGCGGATCTTCGGCGCGCCGGACAGCGTGCCGGCGGGCAAGCCCGGCCGCCAGCGCGTCGATCGCGTCGAGGCCCTTGCGCAATTCGCCTTCGACGTTCGAAACCAGATGCATCACATGCGAATAGCGCTCGATGAAGAAACTGTCCGTCACCTTGACGCTGCCGATTTCCGCCACGCGGCCCACATCGTTGCGTCCGAGATCGAGCAGCATCAGATGCTCGGCGCGCTCCTTGGGATCGGCCATCAGCTCGTCCGCAAGGCGCGCATCGTCTTCCGGCGTTGTACCGCGCCGGCGCGTGCCGGCGATGGGCCGGATCGTCACCGTGCCGTCGCGCAGCCGCACCAGAATCTCGGGGCTCGAACCCACGATCGCGAAGCCCGGAAACGCGAGATGATAGAGGAATGGCGACGGATTGAGCCGGCGAAGCGCGCGATAGAGCGAGAACGGCGGCAGCGAGAAGGGCCGGCGGAAGCGCTGGCTCGGCACCACCTGGAAAATATCGCCTGCGCGAATGTATTCCTTCGCGCGTTCAACGATGTCGAGATATTCGTCATGCGTCATGATTGGAATCGATCGCGGACATGCTCGGCAACGCCGTTAGCGAAGCAGGCGCGCCCGGCAAGGCGCGCTCGAGATCGCCGATGGCGTCGTTCAATCGTTCGGACGCCCGCGCGTAAGCCGCCCGCGCATCGAGTCCCTTCTCGGGCCACACGGGCGATACGACGGTGATCTCGTCGCGCACATTGTCGAAGATCGCGGTGATCGTAGGTCGGATCAGGATCGCGTCGGGAAGATCGAGCGGATCGGGCGGCGGCGGGCCCAGCCGTTCGATCGCGCGCACCATGTCGTAGCCGAGATAGCCGAACAGCGCCGACCGCCATGGGCGGCAGGTCGCGCGGCAATTCCATTTGCGTCTCATTGAAGAGCCGGCGCAGCGATTCCAGCGGACGATCGGCGAGCGCGTCGGCGACGAATTTGTCCGGCGTGGCGCGGGCATTCCGGTTGATCTCGGCTTTGCCGTTGCGGCAACGCCAGATCAGATCGGGCTTGACCCCGATCATCGGAATAG
Organism: uncultured Alphaproteobacteria bacterium; assembly: GCA_963715545.1. Classification (GTDB taxonomy): domain Bacteria; phylum Pseudomonadota; class Alphaproteobacteria; order Micropepsales; family Micropepsaceae; genus Rhizomicrobium. Next base: position 861,445 of record OY970252.1, read on the forward strand.
CGTCCGCGCGTCTCGCCGCCCTGGACGCTTTCCAGCAGGAAAGCGTTGTCGCGGCCTTCGGCGAGTTTGAGGAACGCGGAGACCGGCGTTTCCAGATCGGCGATCAGGCGGGTGTAGATCGCCTGCGGTCGGCCGGAATCGTAAGCGCGCGCGAAGGCCGTAAAATCAGGCTCCATCGGCCGCTCACGAGCCCCCGCCGCCGATCACTTGATCGACCTGCTTCTGGTTGATCGCGACCGTCGCCTTCTTGCGCGCCGACTGGGAGAGAGTCCAAACGGCGTCCTTCTGCACATCCTGTGTCAGCCTGGCGACGAATTGTTGATATTGCGGAGCGCCCAAGGGCAGCGGCGGATGCGCAATGCCGGTGACGAGCGCCACGATATAGCTATCGCCTTTGAGCGTGGGTCCATAAACCGCGGCGGCGCCGGGGGACGAAAAGATGCCGTCGATCAGCGACTTCGGAAATGCGTCCGTCGGCGTCTCGCGCTCAAGCGCTGCGGACGATTGCACGGTCGTTGACAGCGATGCGGCAACGCCGGAGAGGCTGTGCGCGGCGGTCGCCTGAGCCGCCAGCGCCTTCGCCTTTTCCGCCAGCCGCCTCGCGCGTTCCTGCACGATCCAGGCGGCCGTCACCTCTGCGCGCACGCTGTCGAGGGGTTTGAGCTTCGGCGGCGTGACGCCGTTCACCTTCAGCACAAACTGTTTTGCGTCGGACGCGCCGAACGGGTCGCCTTCGTCGCCCACTTCGGCCTTGAAGGCCTGCGGCAGGAATTCGGGTTCGGTGGGAAGCTGCGCCTTCGTTCCATCCGGCGTCAGGCCGTTCTGGTCGACGGCCGGCACGTGAACCACATGCATGCCGACCTTCTTTGCGGCCTCGACGAGCGAATCGCCGCCGGCGCGCGCGTCTTCGAACGCGTTGACCTTGTCGCTGATATTGCTCGCCGCCAGCTGCTTGAGCGCATCCTGGCGCAGCGAAGCCTTCATGTCGTCGAAGGTCTTGTTCACGCCGGGCGTGATCTTGGTGACATGCATCAGCACCCAGCCGACGATGAACTTCACGGGCTTGGTCACGCCGTTTGAGGGCACGCCGAACGCGGCTGGACCGCGGTCGGGGCCCAGATCGGAGAGAGTCTGCGTGCCCTGGGCGATGTCGGAGGGCTTGAGGCCGCGCGCTGCTGCAATCTCCGCAAACGTCTTGCCGGCGTCGATTTGCGCGCGCGCCGCCGTGGCGCTGGCCTCATCGGGAAACGCGATCTGCTCGATGTCGCGATTTTCCGGAATTTGATAAGTGTCTTTCTTCAGCTCGTATTGTTGGCGCAACTGATCGTCCGACACCTGCACCTGGCCCATCAGATCTTCGGGGCCGATGCTCGCATAGGTGACGTCGCGATATTCGGGCGTGCTGAATTGGGCGGGGCGCGCTTTGATAAACGCGGTGAGCGTCGCATCGTCTGGATTGGGAATGTTTCCCGCAGCGGACGCCGGCAACGTCACATATTGCACGGCGCGGCGTTCGTTCAGGTAGAGGAATATCGTCCCGGCGTAACCTGACGACGGCTGGATTCCATTTACGACCGACGCGACGAGCTGATTGCGCATAGTGTCGGCGCGGGTGTCGGCGATGAACGAGTCCTCGGTGTATCCGACGCGATTGAGAACTTCGAGGAAGGTCGCGCGATCGAAGGCGCCCAACGGACCCTTGAATGCGGCGATCTGTTGGATGCTGGCGCGCACCTGTTCGTCGCTGGCGATCAGCCCTCTGCTTGAAACCAGTTGGTCGAGCGCCGCTTCGTCGACGCTCCGCTGCAAGATTTGTTGGCCGAGCATTCGGGCGAGTTCCGGCGACAATTGCCCGCCCGACTGCCGCGCGGCCTGATTTCGCGCATTCGTGAAGTCACGTTGGAAAATCGCAGCGGGGATTTTGACGCTGCCCACCGTCGCCACGCTCGTGTCGGCGCTGCCCTGAAAGACGTCGGCGATGCCCCAAAGCCCGAATGTGGCCGCGAGCCCCACAAGGAAAATCCCGGAAATCCAGGATCTGGCGAACGTGCGCATCTGTTGAAGCATGGCGAAATCCGGGTGTGGCGACGAAAAGCGGCGGATGATAGGGAGGGGGCCTCCGGACGGCAAGGCAAGCCCCGCGCCCCATCCCGGAGAGAGCCTTAATCGAGCCGCCGGGCCGAATCCATCACGAACTTGATCGAGGATCAGCATGCGACATCTCATTGCCGGCAATTGGAAAATGAACGGCCTCGCCGCATCCCTGCCGGAAATCGAGGCCGTCGCCGATGCGGCATTCAAATCGCCGCCCGATGTGGACATTCTGATCTGCCCGCCGGCGACGCTCGTTGCGCGCGCCGTGGGCGTCGCCGGCGCGCGCATCGCCATTGGCGGCCAGGATTGTCACGGCGAACCATCCGGCGCGTTCACGGGCGAAATCAGCGCCGAAATGCTCAAGGATGCGGGCGCGTCGGCCGTTATCGTCGGCCATTCGGAGCGGCGGCAATATTACGGCGAGACCGATGCGCAGGTGGCGGCCAAGGCCAGGGCGGCCTGGCGCGCCGGCCTGCTCGCCATCATCTGCGTGGGAGAATCCGAGGATGATCGGGACGCGGGCCATGCGCTCGATGTGGTGGGCGGGCAAATCGCCAAGAGCGTGCCTGAAGGCGCGACAGGCGAGACGATCGCCATCGCCTATGAGCCTATTTGGGCGATCGGAACCGGCCGGACTCCCACCATTGCGGAAATTGCGGATATGCATGCCGATATCCGCGCGCGGCTGGTCGAGCGGCTCGGCGAGGCGGGACGAGGGGTTCGCATCCTCTATGGCGGCTCGGTCAAGCCGGGCAATGCCGCGGAAATCCGCGCCACTCCGGAGGTGGGCGGAGCGCTGGTGGGCGGGGCCAGCCTGAAGGCCGCCGATTTCCTTGCAATTGTCGCGGCTGCGGGCGGGAAAGTTTAACCAGTATGGGCCACCGTTCCTTAACCCGCATGCGCAATTCTTAAGAGGTTGTGAGCGGGTGGGATTCAGGTGGCGCGGCTTTCCTACGATACGACCGAAACTCTGATCTACGATCCCGTGGCGGCCAACCGCACCGCGACGCGTGCGGCGCTGTACAATCTCGGTTTCCGGCGTCTCGAGACCGTGGGCACGCTCGACGCGCTGACGGAATGCATCCGGCGGCGTCCGCCGGATCTGGTGTTGTGCGAAGCGCAGGGAGCCGAGTCCGAACTCTGCGCCATGATCCAGAAGCTCCGGCAGGGCGCGACGGTCTATAACCCGTTCATCGTCATCATCGTGACGGCCTGGGAACACAACAGCGCGCTCGTCACGCGCGTGCTCAATTCCGGCGCCGACGACCTCGTGCTGCGGCCGTTTTCGACGACGACGCTCGGCCAGCGCATCCAGAGCCATGTCGAACGCCGCAAGGGCTTTGTGATCACGTCCGAATATGTCGGCCCCGACAGGCGCAAGGATTCCGTGCGGCCCTCCAACGTGCCGCTGTTCGAACCGCCGAATTCACTGCGCATGAAAGCGCAGGAGCGGCTGACGTCGGAAGAGGCGACCCAGCGTCTCGACGCCGAGTTGAAAAAGGCGCGCGACATGCTGAACGCGGAGAAGCTGCGTCGCGACGCGTTCCAGATCTGCATTCTGTGGCGGCTGATGCAGGAATCGACGCAGAAGAAATACGACGTCGATCTGAACAAGCTCAAAGAGGTGACCAAGAGCGTGGCGCGCCGCTGCAGCGGCACGGATTTCGAACCCGCGATCGAATGGTGCGATTCCATCCTCGCCGCCATCGAGGGGCTCGAACTGGGCGTGGACCGCAACGCGTCGATGCATCTGCTGGGCCACGCGGCGTTGAATCTCAATCAGACATTCTCGCCGGAAAAGACGGTGGCGGATCATCTGAACGCGATCGACGCGACGGTCGCCATCGTCAAAGCCCGCTTCGAGCCGGCGCTGGCGTCTTAGGTGTTATCCATCCCGCGTTGACTCTGCGCGTGCGACCGCCCCATCCTTTTCCTGTCTCAGGTGGGGGGATCGATGGGACCGGAAGACGCCCGGCGCTACGGCTTCGGGATGAGCCGCGATGCGCATATCGCGTTTGTGGCGGTTTACCTTACGATCTTGCTGCTGGTTGCGGGCTTTGGCGCGCTGCGTTTTGCGCTGACCGTGCCCTCCATGCAATTCCATTGGCCCGTCGCGCCGGCGGCCGTCGCGCAGCGGGATCATGGTCCAGTTACCGATCCGGCCCTGGGTTCGCACCGCGCGGTCTATACGCCGCTCGCCATAAGGAACCGTCAGGAGGGCGATGTGCTGATCCTGTTGACCGTCCAGCCGGATGGCTCGGTGGGCGACGTCAAAATCCTCAAATCGAGCGGTTCGCCGCAGCTGGATGCAGGCGCGCTGGTCAGTGCGGGCTATTGGCGCTATCGGCCGGCCATGCATGACGGAAAGCCCGTCGCGGCCAATGTAAGGGTCAATGTCAGGTTCAGGCTCACCAATTAGAGCAGTTTGGCTGAGATACCCCAAAACTCACCATGGCCGGGCGTGGACCCGGCCACCCAGCCGCCGCGTGTCCACGCGGCGAATGACCTCCCTGCAAATGTGTACGTGGCATAACTCAGCTCGCCGACACTCGCTGGCTGGGTGGGCGGGTCAAGCCCGCCCATGGAGAAGAGAGGGGTGGTCGAATTCGAAACTGCTTCAACCCCTTTCCCACCCCCCGACTTTGGTCTAAGAGCGGCCCCGAATTCAGGCGGCGCTGTCTTATGCAAAGTGTTCTGATTGCCATCCAGCTTCTGGTCTCGATCGGGTTGATCGCGGTCGTCCTTCTGCAGCGCTCCGAAGGCGGCGCGCTCGGCATGGGCGGCGGCGGTTCGGGTCTGGGCGGATTGTTCTCGCCCCGAGGCGCCGCGGATACGCTGACGCGGACGACGGCCATACTCGCGGTCCTGTTTTTCGCGACCAGCCTGGCGCTCACATTGCTGGCGCTGCACGGCCGCAGCGAATCGTTTCTGGCCGCGCCGCCAAGCGCGCCGGCACAGACCCTCAATTTTCTGAAGAACATGCCGCATCCGGCTCAGCCCAAGGTTCCTTCCGTTCCCGCTCCGCACTGACAAAGTCTTTGATTTCAGAGGCTTCGCGGGCGCCCGTGGATACCGCACATAATTTCGCGCGTTTGGAGTCTTTGCGCTTGAGCGCGCATGACAGTTCTGCGTATGGTCCAATTCCATGGCGCGGTTGATCTTCATCACCGGCGGCGTGGTCTCCTCGTTGGGCAAAGGTCTGGCGTCGGCGGCTCTCGGCGCGCTCCTGCAGGCACGCGGTTATCGCGTGCGGCTGCGGAAACTCGATCCCTATCTGAACGTCGATCCGGGCACGATGAGCCCGTTCCAGCACGGCGAGGTGTATGTCACCGACGACGGCGCGGAGACCGATCTCGATCTCGGTCATTATGAGCGCTTCACCGCGGTGTCGTCCGCGCAAGTCCGACAACGTCACCGCCGGCAGCATCTATCAGCGGGTGATCGAGAAGGAGCGCAAGGGCGGCTATCTGGGCCGCACCGTGCAGGTCATTCCCCACGTCACGGACGCCATCAAGGAATTCGTGATGACGGGCGAGGACGAGGTCGATTTCCTGCTGGTGGAGATCGGCGGCACGGTGGGCGACATCGAAGGCTTGCCGTTCTTCGAAGCGATCCGCCAGCTGGGCAACGAACTGGGCCGCGAGCGCGCGGCTTTCGTGCATCTGACGCTTGTGCCTTACATCGAGACGGCGGGCGAACTCAAGACCAAGCCCACGCAGCATTCCGTGAAGGAGCTGCGCTCGATCGGCATCCAGCCCGACATTTTGCTGTGCCGCGCCACCGTTCCGATTCCGGAAGACGAGCGGCGCAAGATCGCGCTGTTCTGCAACGTGCGCAAGGAATGCGTGATCCAGGGCCTCGACTTCCCCACCATCTATTCCGCGCCGATCCGCTATCACCAGGAAGGTTTCGACACGCAGGTGCTGAAAGTGTTCGGCATCACCGACGCGCCGGAGCCGGATCTCTCGCGCTGGAACTGGGTCGTCGACCGTGTGACCAATCCCGAAGGCGAAGTGCGCATCGCGGTAGTCGGCAAATACATGCAGGTGAAGGACTCCTACAAGTCGCTGTCGGAAGCGCTGACCCATGGCGGCCTCGCCAACAATGTGCAAAGTGCATATGGACTGGATCGACAGCGAGATCTTCGAGCGCGACGACGCGGCGTCTTTCCTGGAGAACGTCAACGGCATTCTCGTGCCTGGCGGGTTCGGCGAGCGCGGCACGGAAGGCAAGATCGAAGCGGTGAAATTCGCGCGCGAGCGGCGCGTGCCGTTTTTCGGCATTTGCTACGGGCTGCACATGGCGGTGATCGAAGCCGCGCGCGATCTCGCGGGGCTTGAAGGCGCAGGCACCACAGAGAACGGGCACCCCCGTCATCCCGTTATCGCGCTGATGACGGAATGGACGAAGGGCAACGAGGTCGTTGCGCGCAAGGAAGACGACGACAAGGGCGGCACGATGCGGCTCGGCGCCTATACCGCGGTGCTGAAGCCCGGCAGTCGGGTGGCCGAGATTTACGGCGCGAATGAAATCAGCGAGCGCCACCGCCATCGCTACGAAGTGAATGTCGGCTATACGCGCGCACTCGCCGAACACGGCTTCCAGGTCTCAGGCTGGTCGCCCGACGGCAAGCTCCCGGAGATCATGGAATTCCCCGATCACCCCTGGTTCATCGGGGTGCAATTTCATCCCGAACTCAAGTCGCGGCCGTTTGCGCCCCATCCGCTGTTCGCGAGTTTCGTGGCCGCGGCGGTGAAGCAGGGAAGGCTGGTTTAGGGCGTTGTCTCCGGAAGCAGCGTAGGCGCTCAAAAGTTCACGGCGTCGAACCCCGTATCGCTTCACCGTAACTGCCAAGATCGGAATCTAGAGAGTGATCGGAGTGGTTGAAAAGGATTTTATCGAGCTGTGGTTTCGGGACCTCTCCAAAGGCGGCTACAAGCCGCTTCAAAGTCCAGTGAATGTTATCGGAGCGTTCCATAAGCAATTGGGCGGCATGTCACGGCGCGCTCTGTTAAAATTACAGGTCGACAATTCGGATGAGTTTAGAGTCTGTCCGGAAACATCATGCGGGATTGCAGAGTTTTCGCAACATGAGGCGGATTGAGGCGAGGCGCAAGAACGCGAGTGCCTTGCGATTGAGATTTTCCCAATCCTTGGCAAGTCTCCGGCAGCGGTTCAGCCATGCGATTGTGCGCTCGACGATCCATCGTTTTGGCAGGACGACGAAGGTGTGCAATTCGTTGCGCTTGACGATTTCGATGACCCAATCTCCGCTCTGCGCAGCCGCCATTGCGGCGTGCGCCCCCTGATAACCGGCGTCGGCAAAGATGCGCAGGATGAACGGGAACAGCGCGCGCGTTCGCTCATCGAGAACAGATGCAGCGCCGTCGCGATCCTGGATATCGGCAGAATGAACCGCGCCGCTCAGCAGCAGGCCGAGCGTATCTACGAGAATGTGGCGCTTTTTGCCCTTGATCTTTTTTCCTGCATCGTAGCCATGCGGGTCATACGCCCCCCTTTTTCTGCGCTTTTGACGCTCTGGCTGTCGATGATAGCGGCAGTGGGACTTGCCTCCCGCTCTTCGCGTTCTCTGCATTTCACGTAGAGCTCGTGATGAATGCGCTCCAGCGTGCCGTCCCAACTCCACAGATCGAGATAGTCGAACAGCGTGCTGCGCGGCGGAAGATCTTTCGGGATCGCTCGCCACTGACAGCCGGTACTCAAAATGTACATCAACCCATCGACCACGTTGCGCATGACAACCGTCCGCTTGCCGCCGCCACGCTTGCCGGGCGGAATCAGCGGTTCGACAAGCGCCCACTCATCGTCGGTCAGATCGCTCGGATAACGCAGCTTGTCGCGGTTGTAGCGGGAGCGATTTTCGGCGGTCCACATCGGCACCTCCAAAACGATTCGGTGCCACATAAGGAATCACAACAGATTCCTGCCTTGCAAGCCGACGCCTCCGCTAACCGATTCTCGCGACTCGCAAAGTCGCCGGACGGACACTTAGAGTGAGGCTGGCTATTTCTCTAAACGACGATCAGGAAAAATATTTTAGAAACGGCATATTTGGTTTTCTCGATGTCGTCATGCCGACTCTCTATTTTCCCAAGAGAAACGTGGAGGTAACGCTGCTCGAAATAGAAATTCATCCTGTCGATTCCACTCCCTGGGCATTTCGTGAAGCTGGCCGCGATGCCGGACTCAAGCTAGTCGAAATTTGGCAAACCTGGCCCCAGTCAGCTTTACAAACCTGACACAATACTTGTCGTCGTAGCCACGACATTCCCTCTCTCCTTCGGGAGAGAGGGCTAGGGTGAGTGGGTGGTAGTCGTAGGGCGCGCTTCTGAAAATTTCTTGCAGAGATTCTTTTCGCAAACGTCATGGAAGCAGTATCGTGCTTTTGTTTCATGCTCCGAGCGGCGTTGAGACCCACTCACCCTGACCCTCTCTCCCGAAGGAGAGAGGGAATAAACGAGATACGCGATGGAACTAACCGCTTACACGTTGACCGGCGACTCCATCGAAATCCGTCCCGCGCCACTGGAGCGCGAATGGATGGAAGCGTCGAAGGATCGCTGGGCCTATCGCTGTCTGCCGCTCAACATCGCCAATACCTATGGTTGGGAAATGCTGTTGCCGGCGGGATTCAAAGCGACTTGGTCGGGCGGCCGCGAGAAGGAAGCGGTTCGCGTCTATCCCGACGCGGGAACCGTGCCGCCCGCGGTCGGTCATTTCGGACTTGGCGTTCTGACCTTTCATGTGATGTGCCTGTTTCGCACCGAGCCCGGCTACGATTTGTTCGTGCAGGGGCCGGTCAATCGGCCCAAAGACGCCATCGCGCCGCTTTCGGGAATCATCGAGACCGATTGGGCGCCATACACGTTCACGATGAACTGGAAATTCACGCGGCCCGGAACCGTGGTTCGCTTCGAGAAGGGCGAACCGTTCTGCCATTTCTTTCCGGTGAAGCGGGGCGAGATCGAAGCGTTCACGCCGCGCATCCTGCCGCTCTCAGAAAATCCTGAACTCGAAGCGCAGCACAAGCGTTGGTCGGACTCGCGTGGAAGCTTCAACGCCGAATTGCCGCCACAGGGCTCGCAGGCGGGCGACTGGCAGAAGCTTTACTATCGCGGCGTGGACGCCGACGGCAACGAAGTCAAAACTATCGATCACCGCACGCGCCTGAAGCTCAAGCCGTTTGAAGAGTGAATAGGCTGTCGCGAAGGCGCTGAAAGCGAAGCCCCACAAACGCCCGGAAACCGGCAATTTTCTGCGCGCTTGACATATCTCCATACATGTGTCAGATATTTCTGACACATGTATGGAGATTGGTTCATTGCCCGTCAGTGGAGATCAGTTGTTGGCCGTTCTGGCCGCGCTCGCCAGTCCGCACCGGTTGCGGATTGTCGCCGCGCTGAAGTCGGACGGGCGCAACTACATCAGCCAGCTCGCGCGCGAAACCGGCATCAGCCGCCCGTTGCTGCACCTCCATCTGCAGAAGCTGGAAGAGGCCGGTCTCGTGACGGGCAAGCTCGAGCTGTCCGGCGACGGCAAGGCTCTCAATTATTTCGAAGTCGCAGACTTCGCATTCGAACTCACGCCGGCGGCCATCGTCAGGGCCGCCAAATCGCTTACGTCCACCAAATCCGAAACATGAAAGGCGCCAAGCATGTCCGCACCAATATATCTGTTCTCGATAGGATTGCCGTTCGCGACAATCCTGCTTGTCTTCGGCATGAAATATTTTTCGGCCGCTTATCAGGCGCGGTCGCGAGCACTGAGCGAGGAGGCCTATCGCGATCTCGCCGCGAAGTCCGTCACCGTCCAATCCATGAACGCGACGTCGCTTTCCGCGATGCAGGCGGAGCTATCGACGATCAACACGCGGCTGGCCGCGGTCGAAAAAATCCTGAAAGCCGTCGAGTGACGTCCGCGCAATGCTGCGCAGGATCGATTGAAGAGAAGGAGCCTCGCCATGACTGAAGTATCGACATTCCGGTTGTACCTGATGCGCGCGCTGTATGCGCTGATTTGCTTCGGCATGGGATCGGAAATCTGGCCCTTGATGATCCATCATGCCAAACCCTGGGACCTCATGCATGGCGTCGCGTGCAGCTTTCTTGCGGCGTTGTCGGCGATGGCCGCCCTGGGAATCCGCTATCCGGTGCAGATGTTGCCGTTGCTCCTGTACGAGCTGCTGTGGAAGACGATCTGGCTGGTCGCCATCGCGCTGCCGCTCTGGCGCGCCGGTCACATGGACCCGGACACCTGGGAAACGGTTAGAGACTGCCTGGTGGGCGTGGTGCTGTGCCCGATCGCGATCCCGTGGCGCTATGTCTTCGCGCACTATGTGACGATGCGCGGAGACAGGTGGTGGCCGGTTGCTGCACAGCGCGCGCCTGTTGCTTCCGGGAGCCGCTGAGAAACGCCCGGGGAATTCTTCCGTTGACGCTGCGTCCGGGTCCTGAATAACTCGGTGCAGCGTCTTCGGCGTTCCGGCAAGGATTTCCCCCATGTATTTAACTCGCAGATCCTGGCTTGGCGCGGCCGTGGCGACGGGCGCGGTTGCGGCGACGGCGTTCGCTGCGACCGGACCGGCGCCGCCGGCCTTCAGCGTCAAACGGGCCGGGCGGCACGATTATTCGGCGGCGCTTGATGCGCTTCAGGCTTACGCATCGCGCGAATTGAAAACCATCGGCCTCCCGGGCATGACGCTTTGCGTGGTGGACGCCGACGGCTTCGTGGCGCTCGCGACCTTCGGCTGGGCGGATGTGGATCGGCGCATTCCCGTTTCGACGGCGCATCTGTTCCAGATCGGATCGATCAGCAAGGCGTTCGCGGCGCTCACGATCTTTCGCCTGAGCGATGCGGGCAAGATCGATCTCGATGCGCCGCTTGCGAAATACCTTCCCGACGCCATGCTGCCGGAGACGCCGATCACAGTCGCGCAGGTTCTCAGCCACACGGCCGGACTTGCCGACGGCGCCCCCATCTTTCCGCGCGTGGCGAACGGACGCTTGTGGTGCGGCTTCAAGCCGGGGACGAATTTCTCTTACAGCAACACCGGCTACGAACTTCTCGGCCATCTGATCGATCGGGTCGCCGACAAGCCGCATTGGGACGCCATACGGGAAGCGGTGCTGACGCCGCTGGGAATGTCAGGCACGAAAGGCGTCATCACCGACAAAGACCGCGCGCAATATGCGGTGGGATATATTCCGTTTCGTCAGGACTGTCCGCCGCTCACGCAGGCACGAATGGCGATTGGTCCGTGGACGGACGAAGACACGGCGGCCGGCTCGATCGCCTCGACCGCCGAGCAGATGGCGCATTACCTGCAATTCCTTCTCGCGCTGGGAAACGGCAAGGGCGCGCCCGTGCTGTCGGATCACGCGGCGCAACGGTTCGTCAAGCCCGTGACGGACGCGCCGGTCTTCGGTCCCAAGGCGCGATATGGAAACGGATTGGGAACGGTCCTCATCGACGGAAAGCCCTGCCTGCATCATACGGGCGGCATGATCATGTTCACGTCGTCATTTCACGTCGACCCGGCCACGGGAGTTGCGTGCTTCGCCAGCGTGAACGGCAATGTGGGCGACTACCGCCCGCGCAAGACGACGGCCTTTGCGGTCCAGTTGATGCGGGCCGTGCGTGCGAAAGCGCATCTGCCCGCGGCGCCTGATCCACTGGGAAAACTCGCCATCCAAAAGCCCGGCGAATGCACGGGACGGTTTGTGTCGGATTCCAGCGAGACGCTCGAATTCGTCGTCAAAGGCGGGCAAGTCATGCTCGAAAGCGGCGGTGTCACGGGACGATTGCAGCAAGCAGACAAGGACTCGCTGATGACGGATCACCCGCAATGGGCGCCGCATATATTCAGCTTCGTGCGCGAAAACGGAAAGATCGCGGCGCTGTGGTGGGGCGAGAAGCTTCTCGGCCGCAATGCCGCGCGCCCGCAACCCGCAGTTCCCGATCGCTTGCGCGCGCTCGCCGGGACCTATCTCAACCGCGATCCCTGGGTCGGCGGCGCGGTCGTGCTGGCGCAGGGCAATCGCCTCATTCTGGAAGGCGGCGGTGCGTTGACCGAAACGAAGGACGGTTATTGGAAGCTCTCCGATCCGCCGCAAAGCCCCGAGCGCTTCGTGTTCGACGCGGAGATGAACGGCCGCGCGTTCCGCCTCAACCAATCCGGCGCCGACATGCTGCGCGCGCCGGACGCGTGAGCGAGCGATCGCCCGGTTGCCCGGCCGGCTTTCGAATGGTAATACGTGTTGGAAGTAGCTACTCACGGATTGTCGGAAAATGGATGAGCGATTGCCGGGTTCGCGCCAAGCCGAAAAACTGCTGACCAGCGCCGAAGGCGCGACGATGGACGAACTCATCGCGGCCACGGGCGGCCCGCAATATAATCTGCTGCGCCGGCTCGAGGCGCAGGGCTACAAGATTCGTAAAATCAAGGAAGGCCGCGCCACCCGGTACCGCGCGATCGCGCCGCCGCGAAGCTCTTTCGAAATGCGGGTCAACCGCAAGGGCCAAGTCACCCTGCCGAAAGCGATTCGCGAGCGGCTCGGCGTCCGCGGCGGAGGGCGGCTGCAGGGCAGCATCGAGGGCGACCGGATGGTCGTCGCCAAGAGCGGCGGAATCGAAGACTTGTTCAGGATATTGCCGAAACCGAAGCGGACCCGGAGCCTCGAAGAAATCGACGAGGGAATCGTCGAAGGCGCCACCAGGCGGCGTACCCGCGGCCGAGCATCACAGCAATGATAGGGCTCGATACAAATGTTCTGGTCCGGATCATTGTCGGCGATGACGAGAGACAAGCCGAAAAAGCCGAAAAGGTTTTGAAAAGCCGTTGCACGCCGGAAAAACCCGGCTTCGTCAATTCGATCGTGCTCTGCGAGCTCGCCTGGACGCTGGACCGGACGTATGGCTATAGCCGCGCGCAGATCGCGGGCGTGATGGATAGGATCCTGGAGAACCGCGGTTTGCGCATCGAGCACGCCGGCCTGGTCGCCGCGGCATTGCGGATGTATCGCTCTGCCGCCGCAAGTTTTTCCGACGCATTGCTGTCTGAAATCAATCTCGCAGCAGGCTGCGAATCTACGCTGACCTTCGACCGCAAGGCGGCGCGCTCGGACGGATTCACGCTGGTGTCATGACTTGACACGACTGATATAGTGCCCGGACCGCGAAGCGCCTGAAGGATCCATGATGGCCAATCACATCGACATCGCATTGCCCAAAGGCGGCAAGATCACGATCGGCAACGATCTGCCGCTCAGATTCATGATCGGGCCCAACACGCTGGAGTCCCGGACGCATGCGATGGAGATGAGCGCGGCGCTCAGGGAGATCGCCGACAAATTTAAGATCGACCTGATCTACAAGACCTCGTTCGACAAGGCGAACCGTTCGTCGGTGAAATCCGAGCGCGGTGTGGGCCTCGATGCGGCGTTGCCGATCTTCGCGGAAATCCGCGAGAAGACCGGGCTCGCCGTGATCACCGACGTTCACGAAAAAGAACAATGCGCGCGGGTCGCCGAAGTCGTCGACATTCTGCAGATCCCGGCGTTTCTGTGCCGCCAGACCGATCTGCTGTTGGCGGCGGGGAGGACCGGCCGACCGGTCAACGTCAAGAAAGGCCAGTTCCTTGCGCCCTGGGACATGGGAAACATCGTCACCAAGATCGCCACGACCGGCAACGACAAGATCATGCTGTGCGAGCGCGGCGTGAGCTTCGGCTACAACACGCTGGTCACCGACATGCGGGCCTTTCCGATCATGGCCAAGACCGGCTGCCCCGTCGTGTTCGACGCCACGCATTCCGTTCAGCAGCCGGGCGGGCAGGGCGATCGCGCCGGCGGTCAACGCGAATTTGTGCCGGTGCTCGCACGCGCGGCTGTCGCCGTCGGCGTTGCGGCGATTTTCATTGAAACGCATCCCGATCCCGACCACGCGCCATGCGACGGACCGAGCATGACGCCGCTCAAGGATCTGCCGGCCCTTCTCGGCGATCTGATCGAGATCGATCGGATCGCCAAGAAGCGTTCGAATTAGGCCGAAGCGGCGCCGCCGCCGCCCGAAGTGGCCATCCACGTCATCACGATTCCGATGACGGCGATGATGATCAGCAGCAATGCTGCAATGCCGGAAATCAGAAAGCCCGTGCTGCGCTTGGCCGGATCGGCGATATAACCCTGCATGTACATGAGGCGGCCGACGATCCAAACAAGCCCTAGCACGGCGGGTAGCCACTCGAACGCCAGCCAGGAAATCGCGCCGATATAGGCCGTGGCCAGCCACAGCGCCGGCAGGAACACCGGCATCTGTTCAAGCGTGTTCAGCTGCACGCGATAGGCGCGTTCGAACTCGGGATGCCCCATGACCGAAGGCGCGGCGATGTTGTGCTTGCCGCGCAAGCCGCCGACGCGAAACGTGATCATGATGCAGAGTATTCCGACGAGGATCGTGACGATCGCGGTCAGCAGGACGGCATGAGACGACATATTGAGCATTGAGTTTCCCCCTTGGGATTGGCGCGAATCGAACCCGCGCCTTGGCGAAACTCTAACGCATTGCCGCCAAAAACGAGTCGGCCGCCGCAGTATTCCTCCGCGGCGGCCGCATGTTCGAAACTTCGATTACTGGCCGCCCGGGCCGTCTTGTCCTGGCGGAGGACCTTGATAGGGGCCCTGCGGTCCGCCCTGTCCGGGTCCCTGATAGCCGCCTTGTCCAGGTGGCGGTCCATACTGGCCCTGGCCCTGCGGTGGGCCATACTGGCCGCCCCGCGGCGGCCCATATTGGCCTTGAGCGCCCATGCCGGCTCGGCGTTCGGCGATGCGCTGTTCGAGTTTCTGCTGTTCGCCCGGCGGCAGCGCGTTCCACTCGGCCTGTAGCCGGTCGTGCAATCTGGCCTTGTCGTCCGGACTCATCGCGCGAAACTGCGCCCGCATCTGCTGGTGATAGGCCTGGCGCTGGTCGGGCGTCATGGAAGCCAACTGATTGCGGTTCTCCCGCAACCACATCGCCGCCAGTTCCGGGGACATAAAATGGCGACGGGGTCCGCCATATTGGCCCTGATCGGGCGGCGGAGGACCGTACTGGCCCGCGGGTGGCGGACCATATTGACCCTGGTCGGGCGGCGGCGGGCCGTATTGCCCCTGCTGAGGTGGAGGCGGGGCATTCTGTGCGACCGCAATACCAGCGGAGCCCAGGAGCAGGCTGGCGCTCAGGCCGGCCAGCAACAAACGCGACATTCTCATACGAATACTCCTTGATCGCCCGCCCTGCGGCAGGTGCAATGCTCGGACCCCTCCGGATGAAACGCGCGAACAAGAACAATCCGTCGTCGCTTGCCGGTCAGCGCGTCATCTCTTAGAAGGCCTGCGCAATCCGACTTTTCTGTGTCGAGGACATTAAATGACAGCAATCGTCGACGTGATCGCTCGCGAGATATTGGACAGTCGCGGCAACCCGACCGTCGAGGTCGACGTCCGGCTGGAAGACGGTTCGTTCGGCCGCGCGGCTGTTCCGTCAGGCGCGTCGACAGGCGTGCATGAGGCGGTCGAGCTTCGCGATGGCGGCAAACGCTATGGCGGAAAGGGCGTCGAAAAGGCGGTCGCCGCCGTCAACACGGAGATCTTCGACACCATTTGCGGGCTTGAGGCGGAAGATCAGGTTCGAATCGACCGCATGATGTGCGAGCTCGACGGCACGCCCAACAAGAGTCGGCTGGGCGCCAATGCGATCCTCGGCGCTTCGCTGGCGCTTGCGAAGGCCGCCGCGGATGCTTCGGGTCTGCCGCTCTATCGTTATGTGGGTGGGGCGTCGGCGCGCACGCTGCCGGTGCCGCAGATGAACATCGTCAATGGCGGGGTGCATGCGGACAATCCCATCGACTTCCAGGAATTCATGATCATGCCGGTTGGCGGCGAGACGTTTCGCGATGGCTTGCGCATGGGGGCGGAGATCTATCAGACGCTCAAGAAGGCGCTGAAGGACGCCGGCCACAACACCAATGTGGGCGACGAGGGCGGCTTCGCGCCGGCGCTCAAAAGCGCGGATGAAGCGCTGGGCTTCATCGTGCGTGCGATCGAGAAGGCGGGTTACAAACCCGGCGTCGACGTTGTGCTCGCGCTCGATCCAGCTTCAAGTGAGTTCTTCAAGAACGGCCGCTATGTACTTGAAGGCGAAGGCAAGACTCTCGATCCCGGCGGCATGGTGAAGGTCTATGAAGATCTGTGCAGCCGCTATCCGATCGTCTCCATTGAAGACGGCATGGCGGAAGACGACTGGGATGGCTGGGCCGCGATCACGAAATCGCTGGGCAAGAAAGTGCAGCTCGTGGGTGACGACATCTTCGTCACCAATGTCGCGCGCCTGAGCCAGGGCATCGCCAGGGGTGTCGCCAACGCCATTCTGATAAAGGTCAATCAGATCGGGACGTTGAGCGAGACTCTTGAGACTGTGAATATGGCCCATCGCGCCGCCTATCGAGCGGTCATGTCCCACCGCTCCGGCGAAACGGAAGATTCGACTATCGCCGATCTGGCCGTCGCCACCAATTGCGGACAGATCAAAGGCGGTTCGCTCGCCCGTTCCGACCGGTTGGCGAAATACAATCAGCTGCTGCGGATCGAGGAGCAGCTGGGAAATCAGGCGGTCTATGCCGGGAAAAGCGTGCTGCGGGCCATTGAAACGGCGTGAAATGGCCGAAAAGCCGTGGTAATATTCGTCGATGACCAAGGAAGAAATCGAAAGCGTCCTTGACCGCGTCCGTTCCTGGCCCAAAGAGCGCCAGGATGAAGCAGTGGAAATGTTGCTTTACCTTGAGACGAAGGACGAACCGTACATTCTTTCCGATGAGGAGCGAGCGATGGTACGCCGCGGTCTGGCCGATGCCGACGCTGGTAACTTTGCGTCGGATGAGCAGGTCAAAGAACTCTTCAGCCGATATCGGAAGTGATTGTTCGCTATACCGCGGAGGCCTACGCCGATCTGGCCGCGATTTTGGCCTATCTCGACGGTGAGAATCCGCACGCGGCAATCACGGTTCTCGATAGGCTGGACGAGGTCATAAATCGGCTCGCGCAATTTCCCAAGAGCGGCTCTGTTGTCGACGATGCCAGCGTGCGCATGGTTCCGTTGGTTCGTTTTCCGTATCTCGTGTTCTACCGGATTGAGGACAACGGAAGTGAACTAAGCATTCTCAGCATCCGCCACGCCGCACGGCGGCATCCGGGTTTTCAGGAATCTGCCGAACAATTCGCGAATTAACACGATTCTTCTTGACCTGCCGAATCGGTTTATGATTCGGTCGCTTTCATGCGAATCAGACATAGCGTGACACGGTTCTTTGGCATTCTTGTGATCCCGGCCATCGCCGCCGCGTTCGTCAGCTATTTCGGCTATTACACAATCTTTGGCGGGCGCGGGTTGCTCGCGCTCTCGGACGTCCAGGCGCAGCTTTCCGTGAAACAGCAGGAACTCGCAGCCGTCCATGCCGACCGCACAAGGCTGGAGCACCGCATCAGCCTGCTTCAACCCGGCCATGTCGACCCCGACCTCGTCGAGGAGATCGCCCGCGGCCAGCTGCTGGGCAGCGCCCCCGGCCAGGTCGCCGTTCCCCGCGACAAACAATAGGGCCGAAAACCCGCTTCCGGCTTGCCAAAATCCCGGCCGCTTGCCACAACCGCCCGCGCTCCGGGCGGTTACGGGAGGACTATCGGGAATGGCCGAAGCAAAGGCAGCCCAAACGAACAATAAAGCCGGCAAGATCAGCCAAGACGAAACCGCGCTGCAGAAGAAATTTTATTCGGACATGCTGCTGATCCGCCGCTTCGAGGAGAAGGCGGGACAGCTTTACGGCATGGGCCTGATCGGCGGTTTCTGCCACCTCTATATCGGCCAGGAGGCCGTGGTCGTGGGGCATGCAGGCCGCCCTCCAGCCGGGAGACCAGCGTGATCACCGCCTATCGCGATCACGGCCATATGCTGGCGACGGGCATGGACCCCAAAGGCGTGATGGCCGAACTGACCGGCCGCGCCACCGGCTATTCCAAAGGCAAGGGCGGCTCGATGCACATGTTCAGCCGCGAGAAGCATTTCTTCGGCGGCCACGGCATCGTCGGCGCCCAGGTGCCGATCGGCACGGGCCTCGCCTTCGCCAACAAATATCGCAAGACGGATGGCGTCACCCTCACCTATTTCGGCGACGGCGCGGCCAACCAGGGCCAGGTCTATGAATCCTTCAACATGGCCGAACTCTGGAAGCTGCCGGTCGTCTATGTGATCGAGAACAATCAATACGCCATGGGCACGAGCGTCGCGCGCTCGAGCGCGCAGGCGCATTTCTCCAAGCGCGGCGCGTCGTTCAACATTCCCGGCGAGGAAGTCGACGGCATGGATGTCGAAGCGGTTCATGCGGCGGGCGAGAAGGCCGTCGCGTGGTGCCGCGCCGGCAAGGGCCCGATCATCCTGGAAATGAAGACCTATCGCTATCGCGGCCATTCCATGTCGGATCCCGCGAAGTACCGCACGCGCGAGGAAGTGCAGGAAGTGCGCGAGAAGCGCGATCCCATCGAGCATTTCGGCCAGAAGCTGATCGAGCGCGGCGTCGCCACGCGAAGACGATCTGAAGGCGATGGACAAGGACACCCGCGCCAGTCGTGAACATGGCGGCGGAATTCGCGACCGAAAGCCCCGAGCCCGCGCCGGCAGAACTCTACACGGACGTGCTCGCCTGATCATGTCCAGCGAGATCCTCATGCCCGCGCTGTCGCCCACCATGGAGGAGGGCAAGCTTGCCAAATGGCTGGTGAAGGAAGGCGACACGGTCAAGTCCGGCGACATCCTGGCCGAGATCGAGACCGACAAGGCGACGATGGAATTCGAAGCGGTCGACGAAGGCAAGATCGGCAAGATCCTCGTGCCGGAAGGCACCGAAGGCGTGAAGGTCAATCAGCCGATCGCGACCTTGCTGCAGGATGGCGAAGCCGCGCCGCAAGCGAACGCCGAAGCGAAGTCCGAAGTGAAACCTGCGCCCGTGGCGAAAGCTGCGCCGGTCAATGCGACGCCCGCTCCCGTGAAAGAAGCGAAACCGACTCCCGCACCGTCAGCGCCCGCGCCTCAGGGCGATACCGGAAAAGCATTGCTGGAGCCCGATGTCCCCGCCGGCACCGAGCTCGTCAACATGACGGTGCGCGAAGCGTTGCGCGATGCGATGGCCGAAGAGATGCGCCGCGATCCGACCGTGTTCCTGATGGGCGAGGAAGTCGCGCAATATCAGGGCGCCTACAAGGTCAGTCAGGGTCTGCTCGAGGAATTCGGCGCCAGAGCGCGTGATCGACACGCCCATCACCGAGCACGGCTTTGCCGGTCTTGGCGTGGGCGCCGCGTTCGGCGGGCTCAAGCCCATCGTCGAATTCATGACCAGGAATTTCGCCATGCAGGCGATGGACCAGATCATCAATTCCGCCGCCAAGACCCGCTACATGTCGGGCGGCCAGATGAGCTGTCCCGATCGTGTTTCGCGGTCCCAACGGACCGGCGTCGCGCGTCGCCGCCCAGCACAGCCAGGATTACAGCTCCTGGTACGCGCATGTTCCCGGCATGAAGGTGATCGCGCCCTATTTCGCCGCCGACGCCAAGGGCCTGCTCAAATCCGCGATCCGCGATCCCAATCCGGTGATCTTCCTCGAAAACGAAATCGTCTATGGCCGCTCCTTTCCGGTGCCGAAGCTCGACGATTACGTCGTGCCCATCGGCAAGGCGCGCGTGATCAGGCCGGGCACGCATGTGACGCTGGTGGCGTATTCGATCTGCGTCGGCCTGATTCTCGAAGCGGCAGAGAAACTTGCCGCCGAAGGCATCGACGCCGAGCTGATCGATCTGCGCACCTTGCGTCCGCTCGACATCGCGACGGTGATCGAGTCCGTCAAGAAGACCAACCGCATCGTGACGGTGGAGCAGGGCTGGCCGATCTGCTCCATCGGTTCGGAGATCGCCTCGCAGGTCGTGGAGCAGGCGTTCGATTATCTCGATGCGCCGCCGACCAAGGTGACGGGCAAGGACGTGCCGATGCCCTATGCCGCCAATCTCGAAAAGCTCGCGCTTCCCCACGTCGACGATGTGGTCGCGGCGGCGAAATCCGTCTGCTATCGGGAGTGAGCGCCGATGGCTAAGAAGCCGAAAATGATCACTGGAAGAACCGGCGGCTGCCATTGCAGGGCGGTGCGTTATGAGGTGCAGGTGCCCGACGAGATCGAACTCGTCGCGTGCAATTGCTCGATCTGCAGCATGACCGGCTACCAGCATCTGATCGTCCCGAAAGCTCGCTTCAAGCTGCTCAAGGGCAAGACGAAGCTCACGACCTATACGTTCAACACCGACACGGCGAAGCACTATTTCTGTTCGGTGTGCGGGATCAAATCGTTCTATGTGCCGCGTTCGCATCCCGACGGCTTCAGCGTCAATTTCCGCTGCCTGGACGCCCAGGAATTCCATTCCGTGCTGACGATGGATTTCGACGGCAAGAACTGGGAGCAGCATGTCGACGAGCTCGCGCCGCTCGAGGCGAGCAAACACTGATGGCCACGCAAATCCTCATGCCCGCACTGTCGCCCACCATGGAGGAGGGCAAGCTCGCCAAATGGCTCGTCAAGGAAGGCGACGACGTTCATTCCGGCGACATCCTGGCCGAGATCGAGACCGACAAGGCGACGATGGAGTTCGAGGCCGTCGACGAAGGCAAGATCGGCAAGATTCTCGTGCCGGAAGGCACCGAGGGCGTGAAGGTCAATCAGCCGATCGCCGTGCTGCTCGGCGAAGGCGAGAAGCCGGGCGCTGCGGCAGCCGATATTCCGTCGGCGATGGCGTCGATCAAGGATGCGATTGCGGCAGAGACGAAGGCCGTGCCGGCGCCGAAGCTCGTTCGGAGACCGGAACCCGTTGCGGCTCAAGCATCTCCGGTCAAAGGACCCGAACCCGCGGCGCCGATACCGCAATCGGAAGCCCCAAAGCCAGTTCTTCCGTCTACGGATCATCTCAACGACCGCGTCTTCGCGTCGCCGCTGGCCAAGCGGCTCGCGGCGCAGGCGGGACTCGATCTCGCTGCGCTGCAGGGCACCGGACCACGCGGGCGCATCGTCAAGGCCGATGTCGATGCGGCAGCGAAATCGGGGTCGCGAAAGCGCCCGCGAAAGCCGCGACACAACCCGCAGCCGCACCGGCGCAGGCAAGTTCAGCGATCCCCGGCATCGCGCCGCTGCCGGACGCGAAGCTGTTCTACAAGCCGGACGATTATGAGGAAGTGCCGCACGATTCGATGCGCAAGGCGATCGCGCGGCGGCTGACCTCGGCAAAGACGCTCATCCCGCATTTCTATCTGACCATCGATTGCCGCATCGACGAGCTGATGGCGATGCGCGCGCGTCTCAACGAGCGCGCGCCTAAGGCCGAGGGCGCCTACAAGCTCTCGGTCAATGATTTCGTCGTCAAGGCCTCCGCGCTGGCGCTCTTGCGCGTGCCGGAAGTGAATGCCAGCTGGACCGACAACGCGATCCTGCGGCACAAACATGCCGATATCGGCGTGGCCGTCGCGCTCGATTTCGGTCTCATCACGCCCATCGTGTTCGCGGCGGAAGAGCAAGGGCCTTGCGGTCATCTCCAACGAAGTGAAATCGCTCGCCGAGCGCGCCCGCGCCAAGAAGCTCAAGCCGCAGGAATATGAAGGCGGCAGTTTCGCGATCTCCAATCTCGGCATGTTCGGGATCAAGGATTTCACGGCCGTGATCAATCCGCCGCACGCCGCCATCCTCGCGGTGGGCGCGGGCGAAGCGCGGCCCGTCGTGCGCGACGGCAAGATCGAAGCGGCGACCATGATGACCGTGACGCTCTCGTGCGATCACCGGGTGATCGACGGCGCCACGGGCGCGCGATTCCTGCAGGCCTTCAAGACCTTCATCGAAGACCCGGCCGCAATGCTGCTATAAAACCGGCAGCGGGGTTCAACGATGTCTAACGCCAAAAGCGCGGTCGCCAAACTGGATGGCGCGTCGGCCATTGAAAAGGCGGCGTCGGTGCTGGCCGAGCACGGCCACGAAACGGCCCCCTGTCACAATTGCACGCTGCCGACGATAGGGCCCTTTTGCGCGGTCTGCGGCCAGGAGCGCGATACGCATCGCCGCTCCGTCTTCAACCTGATCCGCGATCTGGTCGAGGATATCGTCAGCTTCGACAGCCGTATCCTGCGCACGGCCGGGGCGCTGCTGTTTGAGCCGGGGGAAATCCCGAAGGCGTTCCGGGAAGGCCGCACGGTCCGCTACATGCCGGCGCTGCGGCTCTATTTCTTCGTGTCGCTCGCATTTTTCCTGATCCTCGGCGCGGCCGGCATCGCCATCGTGCAGTTCGAAGTCACGGCGAGGCCGGCAAAACTCACACGCGATGCGAGCGGCAACTATTTCATGCCGAATCCGGCTTACGACAAGGACGATCCGGATTCAAAAATGTTCAAGCCGTTGATCGAAGTTCCGAAGGAACGGGCGGAGCGACCAGGCGGCCTTTATCTCTTTTCCACGACGGAACACTTCTTTTCGCGTATTGGCGCTTATCGCTCGAAATTGACGGCAGCGCAGCGCGGGCAGCTGATGCAGGACAATTCCTTCAACGTCCAGGTTGTGCCGCTCACAAAAGCATCGCGCGAAGACAAGGCGAAGATGGAAAAAGCCAAGAAGCTGGGCGGCGCGATCACGAAAAATATCTACTCAGGCATCAACCGCCTCGCGGCCGACCCCGCGGCGCTCAACGGTCCGTTGACAGTCTGGATTCCGCGCGTGTTGTTCCTGCTGCTGCCGGCCTATGCGCTGTTGCTTGCGATGTTCTACTGGCGGCAACGCAGGAAATTTTACTTCGTCGACCACCTGATCTTTTCGCTGAGCGTTCATACCTTCCTGTTTGTCCTTCTGATCGTGGATGTTGCGCTGGCGCAAATCATGTCGGATAGCCTCGTCATATTGCTGACATTGATAGCGTTGGGCGTCTATATTTTCATCGCCATGAAGCGCTTTTACGAGCAAGGCTGGTTCTGGACGACTGCCAAGTTCGTCCTGGTCTCCTTCGTCTATTCGACCTTCTTCCTCGCGCCCGCGCTGGCGGGCGTCATCGCCGTCAGCTTCTTTGGAGATCCCTTTGGCTGAATCCTACGACGTGATCGTCGTCGGCGGCGGACCGGGCGGCTATGTCTGCGCCATCCGCGCGGCGCAGCTGGGCCTGAAGACCGCGATCGTGGAGCGCGACCGGCTGGGCGGCATCTGCCTCAACTGGGGCTGCATCCCGACCAAGGCGCTGCTGCGCTCGTCCGAGATCTGGCATCTGATGCACCGGCTGAACGAGTTCGGCTTTTCGCGCCGACAATTTCAAATTCGACATCGCCAAGATCGTCGAACGCTCGCGCAAGGTGTCGCGAGCAGCTGTCGAACGGCGTCGCGCTTCCTGATGAAGAAGCACAAGATCACGGTCATTCGCCGGCGAGGCCAAGCTGGCGGGCAACGGCAAGCTCGCGGTCACGAAGGACGGCAAGACCACCGATTACACCGCCAAGAACATCGTGCTGGCGACGGGCGCGCGGGCGCGCACGCTTCCGGGGCTGGAGCCGGACGGCAAGCTGATCTGGACCTATCGCGAAGCGATGGTGCCGCCGGCGTTCCCGAAATCGCTGCTGGTCGTGGGCTCGGGCGCCATCGGCATCGAGTTCGCGAGCTTCTATCGCACGCTCGGCGCCGACGTGACGGTGGTCGAAGTGCTGGACCGCGTGCTGCCGGTGGAAGACGAGGAAATTTCGCACTTCGCGGCCAAGGCCTTCACCAAGCAGGGCATGAAGCTCAAGACCGGCACGACGGTCGAGAAGCTCGAGAAGGGCGCGGACAACGTCACCGCGACCTTGAAGGCGAAGGACGGCAAGACCGAAACCGTCACGGTGGACCGCGTGATCCTGGCCATGGGCATTGTCGGCAATGTCGAGAATATCGGCCTCGAAGCCGCAGGCATCAAAGTCGAGAAGACCCATGTCGTGGTCGACAAATAGGGCGAGACCGGCGTCGACGGGCGTCTGGGCCATCGGCGATCTCGTCGGGCGCGCCCTGGCTGGCGCACAAGGCGCATGCATGAAGGCGTGATCGTGGCCGAGAAGCATCGCCGGCGTGAAAGGCGTGCATCCGCTCGACATCTCGAACGTGCCGGGCTGCACCTATTGCTGGCCGCAGGTGGCGAGCGTCGGCATGACGGAAGCCAAGGCGAAAGCGTCCGGCCGCAAGATCAAGGTCGGCCGCTTCCCCTTCATCGGCAACGGCAAGGCGATCGCGCTGGGCGATGCCGAAGGCCTGGTCAAGACCGTGTTCGACGCCGAGACCGGCGAGCTGCTGGGCGCGCATATGATCGGCGCGGAAGTGACCGAGCTGATCCAGGGCTACGCGATCGCGCGCACCGCTGAAGCTGACGGATGCGGAACTCGGCGCACACGATCTTCCCGCATCCGACGCTGTCGGAGATGCTGCACGAAGCGGTGCTCGATGCGGACAAGAAGGCGCTGCATATCTGAGTTCCGGGCGCGTCGTCAAAGCCCCCCACCCTAACCCTTCCCACAAGGGGGGAGGGGACTGCTCCGTGTACGTCACATATTTCCGCGCGCTTGTTTTCGAGTTCTATAAGCGGCTTTGAAGAGCGCGCACATGCCTTCAAGAAATACTCGCTGGAATCCCCTCCCCCTTGTGGGAAGGGTCAGGGTGGGGGGCCTCAGTCCAAGACAGATTGCCTAAGAGTTTGTCCGGAAACATCATGCGGGATTGCAGAGTTTTCGCAACATGAGGCGGATTGAGGCGAGGCGCAAGAACGCGAGTGCCTTGCGATTGAGATTTTCCCAATCCTTGGCAAGTCTCCGGCAGCGGTTCAGCCATGCGATTGTGCGCTCGACGATCCATCGTTTTGGCA
Organism: uncultured Alphaproteobacteria bacterium; assembly: GCA_963715545.1. GTDB lineage: Bacteria > Pseudomonadota > Alphaproteobacteria > Micropepsales > Micropepsaceae > Rhizomicrobium. The sequence goes on from OY970252.1 coordinate 886,528, forward strand.
GGACGACGAAGGTGTGCAATTCGTTGCGCTTGACGATTTCGATGACCCAATCTCCGCTCTGCGCAGCCGCCATTGCGGCGTGCGCCCCCTGATAACCGGCGTCGGCAAAGATGCGCAGGATGAACGGGAACAGCGCGCGCGTTCGCTCATCGAGAACAGATGCAGCGCCGTCGCGATCCTGGATATCGGCAGAATGAACCGCGCCGCTCAGCAGCAGGCCGAGCGTATCTACGAGAATGTGGCGCTTTTTGCCCTTGATCTTTTTTCCTGCATCGTAGCCATGCGGGTCATACGCCCCCCTTTTTCTGCGCTTTTGACGCTCTGGCTGTCGATGATAGCGGCAGTGGGACTTGCCTCCCGCTCTTCGCGTTCTCTGCATTTCACGTAGAGCTCGTGATGAATGCGCTCCAGCGTGCCGTCCCAACTCCACAGATCGAGATAGTCGAACAGCGTGCTGCGCGGCGGAAGATCTTTCGGGATCGCTCGCCACTGACAGCCGGTACTCAAAATGTACATCAACCCATCGACCACGTTGCGCATGACAACCGTCCGCTTGCCGCCGCCACGCTTGCCGGGCGGAATCAGCGGTTCGACAAGCGCCCACTCATCGTCGGTCAGATCGCTCGGATAACGCAGCTTGTCGCGGTTGTAGCGGGAGCGATTTTCGGCGGTCCACATCGGCACCTCCAAAACGATTCGGTGCCACATAAGGAATCACAACAGATTCCTGCCTTGCAAGCCGACGCCTCCGCTAACCGATTCTCGCGACTCGCAAAGTCGCCGGACGGACACTAAGGCAACGCACTCCTACTGCAACTCAATCCCCGGATACCAGCCGCTCTTGGCCAGAAACGCCTTCGCGTCGCTCATCTGCAGGATTTCGCGAAACGCCTGGTGTTTGTCCGCGGCGTGTTCGTAGTAGGATTTGACGATGCGGTATCCGACCCAATAGCCGAGATCGCCGGGCTTCTCCATCGTGCCGTTGTTGATCCAGCTGGAAAGATCGGTCTTGTCTTCGTCGGGCGCGAACGCGGTCTCGATCTCCATCTCATGCCCCCTGGTCGAAACTTTGAGATTGGAATTGCCGATCTCGCCGGAAATCAGTTCGGCGGTGAATTCGGCTGTCCCCTCGATCAGGGACGCCTCAAGCACTGTCGGCTTGTCCTTGTTGTAAAGGGCCGGCGACAGCAATGCCTGCTGCACATGCGTGTATTCGTGCGCGATCACATGCACGAACCGGTCCTCGAGGTTGGGGTTCATCCACTGAACCGCGCAGAGGGCTTCGAGCCCGATCATGACGCCCGAGGCGTCCGCGACGCCCACAGGCTTGCCGCGGCCGACGACGATCGTCACCGGCGGGAACTGCGCCTCGGGATAAAGGTCGCGCAATTTGCGGAACGCGACGACAAGCCGCTCGCGCACATTGGGCAAGACGGACGTACAGCGTCTCGCGCCCGTATAATATTCGGGATGCTTGGCGAGCATGTCGGCGATCCGCGCGCCCGTGATGTTCCGGAGCTTCGCCAGATCGTGAAGGCCGTCCGAACCGGGATCGAGATATTCGTGCTGAAGCTGATCGGCGGTCGGATGCCCGCTGGCGGCGTCGTACAATTTGTAGAAGCTGTCGACATCCTCGAGATGTATGACCGGGCCGGAGTCCGCGGCCAACGCGCCTGGCGACAACGCAAGGACTGCCGCACAGGCGAGAGCAACGATTCCGAGCCGCGTCATATCCCCCTCCAAGCGCGAGAGGACCGGATTCTAGTTCATCAGTTTTTCGATGTCTGCCGCGATCACGTCGGTGTGATTGACGGAAGTCGCCACGAACCGGGCGTGGCCGCTCGCGTCGAAGAAGAAAATCGAATCCGAATGCATCACTTCGTAGGCGCGATTGGCCGCCGCCGGCGTCACCTGGTAAGTGACACGGTAGCGCCGCGCTAGCATCGCGACTTCATCCGGCGTACCGCGCAGGCCGTCGATCTCGGGTGCGAAGACCTGCACGTAGGATTTGAGGACGGGCGGCGTGTCGCGATCGGGATCGACGCTGACGAACAGCACGCGCACATCGTTCGCCTTGGCGCCCAGCCGCTGAAGCACGCTTGCGAGATTGGCCAAGGTCGTGGGGCATTCGTCGGGGCAATGCGTGTAGCCGAAATAGAGGATGACGATCCTGCCGCGGTAATCCGCAGCGCGCACGGGCTTGCCGTCATTGGCGCGTGTCATCGCGAATTCGAGCGCGGGCATCACGCCGGCGATGTCCGTGACGGCGCCCCGCGGCGGCGCGCAGCATGCGAGCGGGAACGCCAGCGCCAGAATGGCGGTGCTGCGCAGGCGCGGGCGACCGTTCGTCATGGCCGCGGAATAGCACGCTTCTCGATGCGTCGCGCGCGTCAACCTGTGACCAAACGCCTCGCGAGGTCGCGGGGACAGGGGCTATAAGGGCGGCGCACAACGGTCCAGCAAAATAATGTCGGCAACCACCGCGATCGCGCCCAAAACCGGAGCAGGCAAAGGCTGGATTGCTTATGGCGTGCTGCTCGTTGTGGGCGCCGTCCTTTATATCCTGTGTACGTTCTACCCCTCCGAAATGCCGTTCTGGGCGCCGTGGGAATTTTCGTGGAGCGAATATCTCGCGACCGCGCTTGCGCTCGCCTGGTTCGCGCGCGGGTTGATGCGGCTGCCGCGTGCAGAACACCCGCCCGTCTGGCGCAGCGTTGCGTTCGTGCTCGGCGTGGTCTCGCTCTATGTCGTGCTGCAGACCCATATCGATTATTTCGCGCAGCACATGTTCTTCGTCCATCGCGCGCAGCATTTCGTGTTGCATCATGCGGGCGCATTCCTGATCGGCTTGAGCGCCGCCGGCCCCGTGATCTGGGCGGGCATGCCGGAGTTTCTCAAGCCCATTGTCGCATCGCGACCCGTGCAGGGGACGGTCGATTTCATCCAGCATCCGGCCGTGGCGCCCGTGCTGTTCGTCGGCATGATCTATCTGTGGTTGATTCCGTCGATCCACACCCGCGTGATGCTCGATGCACGGCTTTACGATCTGATGAACTGGACCATGGCGGTGGACGGCATCTTCTTTTGGTGTCTGATCCTCGACCCGCGGCCGAAGCCGCCTGCGCGGATTCCGATCTGGCTGCGCGCATTGCTCGTGCTCGCGGTCGAGCCGTTTCAAATGATATTGGGCGCGGTGCTGTCGCTGTCGATGATCGACTATTATCCGGTCTACAGAATCTGCGGCCGCATCTGGGATATTGCGGCGATCAGCGATCAGCATTATGGCGGGTTGATCATCTGGCTGCCCAGCACCTTGACGAGCTTTGCGGGCGTGATCTGCGTTCTCGTGACGATGCGTATCAATGAAGAGAGAGAAGAACGTGAACAGACGAATTCTTGAGACGGTGGCGGCGTTGCTCCTGTCGACTGCAAACGCATTCGCATCGCCGGTGACGATTTCGGACGGCTGGTTTCGCGCGCTGCCCGCCAATCTGCCTTCAGGCGGCTATTTCACGCTGCACAATGGCGGCGCGGCGCAGGTCGTTCTGACCGGCGCGTCGTCATCGGCCTGCGGAACGCTCATGCTTCACAAGAGCGAGACGATGGGTGGCATGGCGCAAATGTCGGATGTCGTGAGCGTCCCTATCGCCCCGGGCGCGACGCTGACATTCGCGCCGGGCGGCTATCACCTGATGTGCATGAACCCCACTCCGGCCATGAAGCCGGGCGCGACTGTTTCCGTCACGCTGCATTTTGGCGGCGGCGTGACCATGACCACGCCGTTCGCCGTGAAGAACGCCAGAGGGCAATAAAGCGACTAATACCCGATCGCTTCGCCGTCCTTGCGCATTTCAGACGCGCCCCAATAGACGTGGTTCTTGGCGTCGAACATGATCGCCTGGTAGCCGCCGAAGCCGCCGGTGCCGGGCACGATCTTGTAGCCGCGCTTTTCGAGTTCTGCTTTCACGGCTGGATCGAAGCCGGATTCCATCTCGACCGTGCCGATGCCGGTCGAGGGTTCGCCCGTCGGCTCCGCGCCGCCGAAATGGCGCCAGCGCGCCGCATCGTCGGCTTCCTGCACGTTCATGCCGAAATCGATGATGTCGGTGAGCACCTGCACATGGCCCTGCGGCTGCATGTCGCCGCCCATCAGTCCGAATGACAGGAAGGGCTGGCCGTCCTTCATGACAAAGCCCGGGAATGATGGTGTGGAACGGCCGCTTGCCCGGCGCATAGACATTCGCGTCTTTCGGATTGAGCGAATAAAGCTCGCCGCGATCCTGGAACATGAAGCCGAGATGATCGGCGACGAGACCCGATCCCATGCCGCGATAGTTCGACTGGATGAGCGACACCATCATCCCGTCCTTGTCGGCGGTGGTGAGATAGATCGTGTCGCCGTCATGCAGGCGCGGATCGCCGGGGCCGATATTCGGATTGGCATGGGTCGAGATCGATCAGCTTGCGCCGCTCGTCGGCATAGGCGTCGGACAACAGCCCCTTCATCGGCACTTTGACGAAGGCCGGGTCGGCATACCATTTCGCGAGGTCTTCATAGGCAAGCCGCTTGGCTTCGAGAAGCGCCGTCAGCGTATCGGCCGAGCCGGCGCCCATCTTCTTGAGGTCGTAGCCCTTCAGGATCTGCAGCATCTGCAGCACGGCCGCGCCCTGGCCGTTGGGCGGCAACTCATAGACGTCGTAGCCGCGATAATTGACCGACAGCGGCGTCACCCATTCGCCGTGATGCGCCGCGAAATCCTCATAGCGCAGATCGCCGCCGATGCGCTTGAAATAGGCGTCGATCGTGTGCGCGATCTCGCCTTTGTAGAACACGTCGCGACCGCCTTTGGCGATGAGGGTCAGCGTGTGCGCGAGATCGGGATTGCGGAAGATTTCGCCTTCGGCCGGCGTGCGGCCGTCGATCAGATAGGTCGCGCGCGCATTGTCCAGCTCCTCGATCATCGCCTTGTTCTTCTCGAACGCGGCCATGTTGCCTTTCAGGTAAACTGCGATGAGCTGCGTGACGGGAAAGCCGTTCTGCGCATAGCCGATGGCGGGCGCGAGATCCTCGGCCATGGGCAGCTTGCCGAACTTGTCGTGCAGCGCGAACCAGGCGTCGACCGTGCCCGGCACGGTGATCGGCAGCGAGCCCATCGGCGGAATATGCGGCGTGGGCTCTTTGCCCGCTTTCTTCCACACCGCTTCGACTTCCGCCTGCATCTTGGCGAGATCGCGGCCCATGGCGGCGCGGCCCGAACCGTTATAGCCGTAAAGCTTCTTCGTTTTCGGGTCCCACACGATGGCGAACAGATCGCCGCCGATGCCGTTCAATACCGGCTGCATCAGTCCGATCGCGGCGTTGGCGGCGATGGCGGCATCGACCGCGCTGCCGCCTTTCTTGAGCACATCGATCGCGATCTGAGAAGCGAGGGGCTGCTCGGTTGCCGCCATGCCGTGCTGCGCGAGCACAGGCGAGCGCGTCGCCCAGGGCGCGCCGGAATAGCGGTCGCCGCGGCTCAGTTGCCCGTAAGCGGTTATCGATGTGAATCCCATCGCCATGGCGATCGCTGCTCCCACGATAAATTGTCTCATAGTGATCCCCAAATGCGCGCAGCCGCACAGCCTCTCCACGGGGCTGGTCGTGCGAAACTGGCGCGAGACTAGCAAGGAAAGGCCACGGTTAGAAACCCGGCCGAACCGGCGCTTCTCGTGTCCCGCGGCTGCATTTCCGGGCTGCGAAACGTCGCAGTTGAATCAGTTCGCGCCGGGCGCGCGCCCTGCGCGCCGCAATTCTTCGGCCTCTTCTTCGTTCACTTTGCGCGCATCCCAGGCGCCGTCGGCCAGATGCTCGAAGAAAATGTAGTCGTCGTCGGTGAATAGTCCGAGATCGACATGCCGGTCGGGCAGGATCGCGAATGTATGCCGGCCCACATAGGCGACAACCTGGGCGTTGCGTTGCAGCGCGACTGCCGCCCAGCCTTTCAGTTGCGAGTAATAGGGTTCTTGGCGCCACGCGTCCGGAAAATCGGGATCGGCATTGGCGTTCAATCGGCGGCCTCCGAGATCGTAGGTGATGATGATGTGCGCTCGCTCGGGCCGCCACTCCTCGCCGAGTGAAGCGTCCAGCAGCCAGCCGCAATGATAATCGCGGCATTCGTCCACGCGCGTGGCGTGGACGCCGCAGCCGACGCCCACCACGCAATGCTTGCACAGGACGCCCATCGGCTTGTCGAGCGTGACGGCTTCAAGCACCCGGCAGCACAACGTGCAACCGTCGCAGCTTCGCGCCGTCGCGATCGTTCCGCGAGACGTCCCGGCCGTCGATGGAGCAGGCATGCGTGGCTCTTCCGTTCAGTCGGGCGTTCAGTCGGGCTTCGGCGCGCGGCGCAAATTCACATAGCCGGATTTGGGATTGCCTTGCGCGATGAAGCCAAGCTTGCGGCACAGTTTCAGCGAAGGCTCATTGGCGATCAACACCTCGACGCGCGAGGCCTTCCCGTGTTTCCCCCATTCGTCGGCCACCATTTCGATGAAAGCCGTGCCGAGCCCCTTCGCCTGGCGTTCGGGAAGAAGGGCGAAATCGACGAAGTAAACCGCGTCGCCTTCGTCCTCTTCGATCAGCCTGCCGATCGGCGCGCCGTCGCTTTCGATGATCGAATAGGCGGCATTGGGAAACGCCGCGCGATGGGTGGCGTCGGCGGAGCGATGCTGGAATCCTACGAGTGTTTCGATCGCCTGTTCCGGCAAGCCGGCGTGGCGCAGCGGCCGCGAGGCATGGCTTGCGAACAGCGCCAGAAGGAAAGGCGCGTCATCCGCACGCTGGCGACGCATCGTCACCGTTCCGTATTTCGTATCGTAGCGTCTTGGCGCTTCCATCGTCGTTTTCTTTGGGGCAATCTTCGCGCGCCCTATGCACAGGACGAGACGAAATCATGGAACTGTTTCTGGAACATCGTCACTTTGAACCGCTGATAGGCAAGGTCGTGCAGTTCAAGGGCACGTCATATGCAATTCCGCTGACCAAGGTCATCAAGGGCGAGAAATTCATCGCCACGGCGAAGCGCGAGCCGTTCATCCTTATTTTCCGCGCGCCGAAAACGCGGGAATACATGCCCGAGGGGTATTACGAGTGCGCGTTCGAGGATGGACCGACGTACCAGATTTACGTTGCGCCCACGCACACCCCGGAGCCCGAGTGGCAGGATTATCAGGCCGTCTTCAACTGATGTGGCGTCAGTTCTGCGACGGGAAAATTCCCTGCAGCGCGATGCACATGTTCAGCACCAGATAGGGCATCAGATTGGTGTGCGCCTGGCTGCCGCCGTAATTCGCGATGGACTGGTTTGCTTGGGCGGCGTTGGGGGCCGACGAGCTGTACATGCTGACCGTGAACGTGCCGCCGGGATTCGCCGCACCTTTGTTGGTGCCGATGCCGAGGACCGTATTCGTGGCCGGCGTGCTCGCATTGCCTGTCGTGTTGTCGGCCATAATGAAATGGTTGTGCGCCGCCATTTCGGAAATGTTCAGCGTGTGGGCCTCTTCGCCCCCCCTTTGGCCCAGGACGTAGCTGCTGCCCCCGCCATTGCCGGCACTTATGGGACAGCGGCTGCGCAGATCGGGCAGCCCGAAATTGACCCGGCCGTCGCCGCCATAGGTCGTGCCCAGAAGCGAGAACAGCGCCTGGTTCTGGTTGATCGGCAAGAGCTGCCCGTTGCACTGCGCCCAGCCTTTGGGCGCAAAATTGAACGAGAAGATTTCGATCTGGGCGAGAAACGGTGTCGACATGATCGGGTTCCTATTTCAACCGCGGGGAGGGAAAACGCCCTGCATCGCGATGCAGAAATTCAGCGTCAGATAGGGCTGCATGTTGTTGTGCGGAAAACTGCTGCCTGTGACCGAGAGTCCATTCGCTGAAAGCGCGGTTTGCGGGTTGTTGGTGCTCAGATAATCGGCTGTGTAGCTCGCCTGCTTGCTGCCGCCGAAGGCTTTCGCCAGCTGGTTGCCGCTGGCCGCGAGCGTAGTGCCGTCCGCCGTCGTCGCCATCATTTGGTGATTGTGCGCGGGGAGTTCGCTCTGGAGCAGCGTGACGGTCGAAGCGCCGATCTCTTCGCCGATGAAATAAGGGCTGAGCCCTGCGCCCTGACCCGCATTCACCACGGCAAGGCCCTGAAGATTCGGCAACCCGAAGCTGGATTTGCCGTCGCCACCGTAGTTTGTGCCCAAAAGCGAGAACAGCGCCGTATTTTGCGAAATGGGCAGGAGCTGTCCCTGGCAGAACGCCCAGCCTTTCGGAGGAAAATTAAATCCGAACATCGTGATTTCAGCGACAAAGGGTGAGGACATGGCGTTGATCCGTTTGTCTGGAGTCCGCCGAGGCGGACGAGGGTGGTTTGCCTCAGGTTGGCGACGGGTAGACGCCGAACAGCGAGATGCAATACGTGACCGCCATCACCGGCTGAATGTTGTTGTGCGGCTGGTTGCCGCCCGTTTGCCCGATGGAAGAATTTGCCATCGCCACCTGCGCGCCGCCGGGCGGGAGATAGGCGAAAGCGTTCCCGGTGCCGGGCGCATTCGAACCTTCCGATGAAACGATCGAATTGGTAGCCGGCACGGCCTGATTGCCGGCCGCCGTCTGCGTCGTGAGCTGGTGGTTATGGATCGGAATCTGAGTGCCTGCCAGGGTCACGGTTTCCGTGCCGGACTTTTGTCCGATGACATAATTCGACAGCCCGGTGCCCTGACCATTGTGGATCGGCACGCGTCCCTGAAGGTCCGGAAGCTGGAAGGTGCTCTGCCCGTCGCCGCCATAGGTGGTGCCGATCAGGTTGAAGAGCGTTTCGTATTCGGAAATCGGCAGCAGCTGCCCTGAGCAGGTCATCCACCCGGCCGGCGCGAAATTGCCGCCGAACATGATGATCAGGCCAACGTAAGGTTGGGACATATGTGCAAGCTCCCCTCGACAAAAACGTGCTTAACATTTACCGATGCAACTTGCAATATCAAGTTCTATTGCGTTGCAACCTGGCTTGATTTGGCGCACGATTTCTGTTATCACTTCCCGGTCCGTTTCGCACGATATTGCGCGTATCGCGCGCATCATATGTGAATTTTAGATGACATGAAATTTGTCATCATTCGGAAATATCAAATTTTCATCGAATTGACACTAATCGAAACGACCGGACCAATAACAAACAAGTATTGGTGATTGTCGGCGCTGTTCGCGGCTGCTACTTTAGCGAGAGTATGAGGGATTAACGCGAGCACCCGGCACGCGCCCGGGACCGCGATCCCTTTCGCGTTGTCGAATAACAACAGGGGACATAAGCGCATGTCTAACGAGCAAAACCGCGGCACACCGATCCTGAGTCTTGAAGATGTGGGCGGCGTCCAATCGACGTCGATGCTCAAGCCGGACGTCGGTTCGGATCCAAGCGTAGTGTCCGCGGCCGGCGGGAAAGAGCCGTGGCTGGCCGCCGATACGTCCCCGGGCGCCGATAACGGCCACCAGTCGCTCGATGCGGCAGCAGCAAATTCCGGTTCAGTCGACACAACGATTTTTCACCAGCACGAAATTGGGTCTTCGGACTCCAGCGGCGCGTTCTCTGCGCCCCATGCCGTACTGACCGAAACGGCATCAGGCCATGGCGACAATTTCGTGCTTGCGAGCGTCTCCGGAAACGATCTTGTGAACCTGAACGATTCGTTCGCATCGCTCGATGTCGTTCACAGCCAGTTCGGCGGATCGACGCCCGATTTTTCTGCGGCCCATACAGACAGCCTGCTCGGACCCGACAATCTGCTTGGCGCGCATCTACGGCAGGGCTCGTTCGGCCACAACGCGACAAACAGTGAAAGCCATCATCAGCAGGGAGGACCGCAGGGCGATCCGGACGGACAGCTCTGGGCGGCCGATGACGGCACAACGTCGGGCAATTCCGACGGCCACTCCGACGCCCGCATTGAGCACATGGACTCGGACGGGGTCAGCAACGACCAGGTCAACTCCTATTCCATCACCTCGACGGGCGCGTTCATATCCGTCGGACTCGACACCGCCGCGAATCTCTATTTCGCGGAAGACAATCACGACAATTTTTATGTCGGTAACATCTCGACCGGCGCGAATTTGACGGAAACGACGATCGCCAGCACGTCGGATCTGGACGTCACCAATTCCTTCGTCGTGGACCCGGCCATCAACACGATCTTTATGGATCTGGACGGCGGCGACTATCACGCCGACGGCGGCGACATCATCAAGATCACGTACAACGCGAACGGTACGATTTCGAGCCCGTATAATCCCAGCACCTTCGCCATCAATCTCAACGACGTGCTGGTCGATTCGACGTCTTCAGGAGGCGTCTACCAGGACGGCCGCGCCTTCGCGATTTCGAGCGACGGCTCGACGCTCTATTACGTGGACGACGACGACAACAATCCGTCCGCCGCCTTCACCGCCTCGACGAACGGTATTTATAGGGTCAGTACATCGGGCGACGTCGGTCAGAGCACTGCGCCGATTCCTGTTCTGCTCTCCAGCCAGACGCAATTCCCGACCAACGACAGCAACGGCTATATCACCGGCATCGCGGTGAACCAGGCGCAGAACCTTATCTATTTCACGACCGACAGTTCCACCGAAGGCGTCAATACGAGCCAGGACGCCCTCTGGTACATGCCGATTACCGGCGGCACCGCGACCGAAATGACGCTGCCTGGCGGCGTGTCGCTCGATTTCCCCGCGTTTTTCAGCAACGGCATCGCGTTCGATCCGGATGCGCGCACGCTTTACGTGGCCGACGACCAGCGCGACGCCGTGATCCAGCTCGTGCTCAATGCGGGCGGCACCGGCTTCACCTCCGGGAACAACGACTTCTACACCACCGATACGAACAGCTCGGACGGCGCGAGCACCTATGCGCTGACCTGGGGAGACCTCCCGACCGAGAGCAGCCTCACGGGCACCACGACCCAGATCGTCCAGGGCGGTGCGGCCGTAACATTGCTGACAAGCACGCCCACCATCACAAATCCGGAAGGCACCTATATTCCCAACCTCGCGGGCTACACGATCCGAGTGATCGGCGGTACCGCGGGCAATGGCTCGAGCTTCGGCGTGACGTCGGGCTCCCTCGCAGCGGCGGCGGGCGTTTCGGGCGACCAAATCCTCATCAACGGCGCACAGAGCGGAACCGTGGATGGCGGTCTGGTGACCGTCTCCTGGAACAATTCGACCCAAACTCTCACTTTGTCGGGCGACGTTTCGGAGGCGGAATACAAAACTCTCCTTGCCGGAATCACGTTCCAGGAGAACGCCAGCACCGACACCACGCAGGGCAGCCATCCGACACGCGTCATCGACTTCATCGCGAACGACGGCATCACGGTCCTCCATCCCACGACGACGGATCCCAACGAGCAGACGATCACCATCACGCTCGATCGCGCGCCGACTGTGGTGACGGAAAGCGGCTCGGCGGTGGAGAACGCATCGGCATCTGGAACTGCGGGCACAGGCGGCACAGGCGGCCTCGCGGGCGACAGCGATCTCGATGGCGACAGCGTGACAATCACGGCCGTCAACGGAAACGGCGCCAATGTTGGCGTCGCCGTCGCAGGCACGTATGGCAGCCTGACCTTGAACGCGAATGGCAGCTACAGCTACAACGCCAGCAACACGTCTGCGATCAACAGCGCCGCGACGGGATCACATCCCGTCGACACATTCACTTACACCGTGTCTGACGGCCATGGCGGCAACACCACGCAAACCATCAACATCTCCATCGACCGTCCGCCGGCCGTGGTGACGGAAAGCAGCGCGGCTGTCGAGAGCGCCTCGGCGTCCGGCACTGCAGGCACCGGCGGCACGGGCGGCCTCGCCGGCGACAGCGATGCGGACGGCGACAGCCTGTCGGTCTCGGCCGTTGCCGGTTCGGCCGGGAATGTGGGCGCCTCGGTCGCGGGCACGTACGGTCATCTGACCATGAACCTTAGCGGCTCGTATTCCTACACGGCCGACAACACGTCCGCGATCAACAGCGCAGCGACGGGATCGCATCCGGTCGACTCGTTCACTTACACGGTGTCGGATGGACATGGCGGCACGACGACGCAAACCATCAACATCGCGATCGATCGTCCGCCCGCCGTGGTGACGGAGAGCGCCGCATCGGTTGAAAGCGCATCGGCGTCGGGAACGGCAGGCACAGGCGGCACGGGCGGTCTCGCCGGCGACAGCGATCCGGACGGCGACAGCCTGACGATCATAGCCGTCGCCGGGTCCGGCGCGAATGTGGGCGCGTCCGTCGCGGGTACCTACGGTCATCTCACATTGAATGCGAACGGCAGCTACACCTACACCGCTGACAACACGTCTGCGATCAACAGCGCGGCCACGGGTTCGCATCCCGTCGATTCATTCACTTACACCGTATCGGACGGTCACGGCGGAACGACCACCCAGACCATCAACATCACAATCGATCGTCCCCCTGCCGTGGTGACGGAAAGCAATGCGGTTGTAGAAAGCGCGTCGGACTCGGGAACTGCGGGTACAGGCGGCACGGGCGCGCTCGCCGGCGACAGCGATCGCGATGGCGACAGTCTCACAGTCACAGCCGTCGCCGGTTCCGGCGCGAATGTGGGCGCGGCGGTTGCGGGCACATATGGCAGCCTGACGCTGAATGCAGACGGCAGCTACACCTACGCCGCCAGCAATACATCCGCGATCAACAGCGCGGCCACGGGATCGCATCCTGTCGACACATTCACTTACACCGTGTCGGACGGCCACGGTGGAACGACCACCCAAACCATCAACATCACGATCGATCGGCCGCCGGTCGGAAACAACGACAACATCGCCGTGTTCGCAGGCGCCAGTTCCACGGCGAGCACATACGGAACGGGCGCGCTGAGCGTCGATACGGATCCGGACGGCGATACCATGACCGTCACTGCGATTTCAGGCGGCACGGTCGGCACGTCGCTGGCGGGAACCTATGGCCATCTGACGCTGAACGCGAACGGAACCTATACCTACACGGCCGACAACAGCACAGCGATCAACGGACAGCCGGACAATGCGGTTCTGACCGACACCTTCACCTACACCCTGAGCGACCAGCACGGCGCGACGACCACGGCCGAAATGGTCTTCACGGTCGACCAGGCGCCGACGGTGACGTCGCTCGGGGCCTCGGCGACATCGAGCGCCAATTTCTCGGCGGCGCACACGGTGACCTTCACGCTCGATGTGGGCAAGAACGTCAATGTCGCCGGCGGCACGACATTGTCGCTCAGCGACGGAGGCACTGCGACCTACGTCTCCGGTTCGGGCACGCAGACGATCACCTTCACCTATAGCGCAACCGATGCGCCGACCTCACTGACCGTCAGCAGCATCTCCGCAGGCAGCATCGCCGATGCAGCCGGCAACGCGCTTGCGCTGGCCGGTACGGCAGTCGCGCCTTACACGGATGCGGTGACGGACTCGGCGGCCAATGTAGCGGCGAACTTCGCGAGCCTCGACTCAGCGGTATCCTTCATTTCGTCGATCACCTTGAACGACGGCGGCGCCCCCAATCTGGATCTGACGGCGTCGGAAATTCTCAACGACCAGACCCTGATCGGCAAGATCGTCAGTTCCTATCACCTGATCGCCAATGACTCGGCGTCCACGATCGGAACGGATTTCGATTCGCTGGAGACCTACGCGTCGAGCATCTCCGCCGTGGTCTTCACCGACGGCGGCACGCCAACGCTCGATCTCACCCAGACGCAGGTGACCAACGACTCCACGCTGCTGGGCAAGGTTCAGGGCCCCTATGATTTGCTTGTCTCCGACGTCACGGGTCAGGCCTATACGTCTTACCAAAACGACTACAACGCCTCGAACACACTGATCGAGAAGATCGACATCTTCGCCAGCGGCGCGGAGACGTTTTACGGTTACGCCGCCGGCCTCACCATCGCCGGCAACAACAACGACGACACATATTATCTGCAATCGGCGCCGTCGGTGACCGCGACGGGTGGGACAGGCAACGATCTGTTCTTCTTCGGCACCGGCTTCTCGAGCGCGGACCAGGTCAATGGCGGCGGCGGCGTCAATACGCTCGAACTCGACGGGACTTATACCGGGAGCAATGCGCTGACCATCAGCACCAGCATGATGAGCAATATCCAGACGCTTCATCTGGTGACAGGTCATAGCTACGACATCACGCTCGATGCCGGAGTTCTGACGACCGGCGGGACCCTGACGGTCGAAGGCGCGCCACTCGCATCAGGCAATTCGCTGACCTTCAACGCCTCGGCGATCACGGCCGGCACACTGACAGTTGACGCCGGCGCGGGAACGGACGATTTGACCGGCGGCGGAGGCGTCAACATCTTCAACATGGGCGCCCATCTCACCGCGTCGGACGAGATCAACGGCGGAACCGGGACAACCGCTGTGCATCTGGACGGCGATTATTCGCTTCCCGTGACGTTCACGGCCACGACGATGGTCAATGTCTCATCGCTCTATCTGGCAGTGGGTAACAGCTACAACCTGGTGATGAATGCCGCCACCGTCGCCGACGGCCAGACATTGCAGGTGCAGGGCGGCACGCTCCACAACGACAGCTTTATCTTCAACGGCTCGGCCGTGACCGACGGCGGCAATTTCATCATTCATGGCGGCACCGGCGTAAACACTTTGACGGGCGGCAGCGCCAACGACACGATCTATACCGGCAACGGCGAGAGCTTCATCGCCGGCGGCGGCGGCGCGGATCTGCTCATCGCGGGCAGCAACTCTGACACTTTCATTTATAACGCCGTCAGCGACTCCACCAGCACGACGCATGATACGATCTCGGGCTTCAACACCGGCATGGACAAGATCCAACTGCTGAACGGCCTCACCGCGCCCACTGTCATCGACACCGCCGTCACGACGGGACATCTGTCGAATACGAATTTCGACGCGGCTCTCGCGGCCGACATCGGCGCGGCCCAATTGTCGGCGCATGGCGCGGTGCTGTTCACGCCGAGTACGGGCGGACTCGCCGGCGACACGTTCCTCATCATCGACGAGAACGGCGTGGCGGGCTATCAGGCGAGCCAGGATATCGTCATTCAACTCACCAATGGCGTGAACCTCGCCTCGCTCGGCCTCGCGAATTTCGAAACGACCTGAGCTCATTCCCGACGGCCGACGGAGCCGAAGCGCAATCGACGGGCGAGATGCCGGGCATCTCGCCCGTTTGCGTGTTTGGGCCGCCCGCGCGGCGCCGTCATCGACGCCAGCGGATTTCGCGAGCTATAGTGTTCCGGCCGCAGGGAGCGCTTTCGTGCATCTGACGTATCCGTTCTACAGATTCCCGTTCCGCTTCGACGTCGACAGGCTGCGCGCCGAGATCGCGGCGATCCCGGAAAGCGCATGGCGCGAGCACCATGAGGGGTTCGAGGGCAATTCGGCTCTCACGCTCATCACGACCAACGGCAGCGACAACGACGATATCGATCCGCCCATGCGGCCGACAGAGCACCTGCTTCGCTCGCCCTACATGATGCAGGTCCTGGCGCAATTCCGGACGTTGCATGGACGCGCAAGGTTGATGCGGCTGGCGCCGCGTTCCGGCGTGCCGCCGCATATCGATATTCAATATTATTGGCGAACGCGTGCCCGCGTGCACATTCCCGTCATCACCAATCCTGAAATCAAGTTTCGTTGCGGCGGCGAGATCGTTCACATGGCGGCCGGAGAAGCGTGGACATTCGACAATTGGCGTACGCACCAGGTGATCAACGAGACGGAGACACGGCGCATCCATCTGACCTTCGATACGTTCGGCAGTGCGGCTTTCTGGAATCTGGCGCGGCCGCATCGCGCAGGCGCGCGCGCCGAATTCGTTCCGTACCGGCCGGAGACCAAAACCGTTCTGACCTACGAAACCCATGTCGGCGATCCGGCAATGTCGCCGGGCGAGGTCGATTACGAACTCTCGAAGCTGGCGACGGACGTCAAGTCCTGTTCGACCAACGATTCCGTGGCGGTCGGCCGCTTTCTGTCTCTTCTCGCGGCATTCCGCGGCGAATGGCGACTGCTGTGGCATGCCAAGGGTCCGGTGGAAAAATCTTTGCCGCTGTTCCATTCGCTTTTGCGCCAGTTCGAGCAGGAATGCGCCGCTGCCGTCCCGGACTCTCTGGTTCTCGCGAGCAACGGCAAGCCGGCGCTCGAGATTCTGCGGGCCGACTTTTCGGCAATGGCAAAATCGCCCGAGACGCCGGGCAAGCTTCCGTCGGGCACCCGGCAGGTTCCAATTCCGCATTTCGACCGGCCCGTTTTCATCGTTTCGGTGCCGCGCGCCGGCAGCACGATGCTGTTCGAATCTCTGGCTGCGAATGAGGCACTGTGGACGCTGGGCGGCGAGGGGCACGAGCAGATTGAGCAGATCGCCGCGCTCAATCCGCAAAATCGCGATTTTCATTCCAATCGTTTGACGGCGGCGGACGCAAACGCCGAAACGATAATCCGGGTCAAGGCGGCATACACGGCGAGCCTTCGCATGGCCGACGGAACCCAGTATGTCAGAATGGGAACCGCGCGGCCGCGGAGCCTGCGCCTGCTGGAAAAAACGCCCAAGAATGCGCTGCGAATCCCGTTCCTCAAAGCGGTGTTTCCGGACGCGAAGTTCGTCTTCCTGCATCGCGAGGCCGCCCCGAACATCAGCGCCATCATGGAAGCGTGGCAATCGGGTCGTTTCGTCACCTATCCCGAACTTCCCGGCTGGGACGGCATGCCATGGTCTCTGTTGCTGATACCGGGTTGGCGCGAACTCAAGGGCGCCGATCCGGCGCAGATCGCCATGCAGCAATGGCGCGATACGAACGAGACCATTCTGTCGGACCTTGCCGTACTATCGCAGCACGACCGGCTCGGCATCCGCTACGAGGATATCCTGCGCGATCCGGACGCCGCGTTGCGCAAGCTGTGCGCCTTCGTCGACGCGCCGTTCGACGAGCGCTTGCGCACATTGGCAGAGGCTCCGTTGCGTTGGTCGCGTTATACGTTGAGCCCGCCGGAGCCCGAGAAATGGCGCAAGAACGAAGCGGCAATGGCGCCGTTCCTGGGCGAGACCGTGTCGACGACCGACAGGCTGGCGGCACTTGCAGGCGAGGCCGTCCAATAGCTTCGCTCACCAGGGATTTGACACGGTCATGACGACACCGCTCCGACGCGCGGCACAACCATCCGATCCGCAGGCCGTGAAGGCGGCCGCGGCGCTCGTCGCCGAAGGCGGAGCCGCGCTCGCTTCCGGCGATACCGCGCTCGGCGAACTGCGTGCGATGCAGGCGCTGCAGCAGGCGCCGGAATTTCTCGACGCATTGCTGTTGCTCCATCGCTGCCGGCAAAAAACCAACCCAAGCGGACCGGGCTACGAAAATCTTCTGCGACGCATCATCCGCCAGAACCCCAACATGCTGCAGCCGACGACCGAGCTTGCCTTTCTGCTGTTCGCTCGTGGCGAGCGCGTCGACTGCGAGCAATTCGCCCGCAACGCGCTGCGACTGGCGCCGCGCCATCCGCGTGCGCACGGCGTCATGGGGTTGATCCTCGTGGAGACCGGTCGACCGGCGGCAGGCGAATTTCATTTTCGCCGCGTCATCGAAATCGAGGGCGAACACAGCCATGTTGCCGTCCATCTCGCCGGTTGCCTGAACGCGCAAGGCAAGATGGAAGAGGCCGAGATATGGTTCCGCAAAGCCACGGAACTCGATCCCGCAAATGCCGATGCATGGCTTCAATGGTGCCGTTTCCAGGAAGCGCGGGGCAATATTCCGGGAGCCTGGGAACTCCTGCGCGAAGCGGAAAAAACATCGGGCGGAAGCGCGGATTTGAGATTGACGCGGGCCGTCCTCTACGGCCGCGAGAAGAAGAACGCGGAAGCCATCGAGGAATTGTCCCTGAGCCAGGCCGAAGGCGCGCCGCTGACTGCCATGGCATTGCTCGAACGCGGACGACTCTATGACAGGATGGGCCGCGTCGACGATGCGTGGGCCGATTTTGTCGAAGGCAAACGATTGTGCCGCGACGTGCAGGGACGGCACTATACCGAAGCGGCGGCGGCAGAACTGGCGGCGCGGCTCACGCAGTTTTTTACGCGCGGCCGCATGAACCTCATCCCGCGCGCGGCGCGCGATGACACAGCGCCGCAACCGATTTTCATCGTGGGGTTTCCCCGCTCCGGCACGACGATGGTGGAGCAGACGCTGAGCGCCCATCCGCGCGTCTCGGCCGGCGACGAACTCGCCTTCGTCAACGATCTCACGCGCATGGCGTCGCGCTGGCTGGGCAGCCCGCATTCCTATCCCAACTGTCTCGCGGATTTGTGGATGGGCGACAATCGGCTCGTGCCCGACCGGTTCCGCGATTACTATCTGCGCGGCGCCCAACAACTCGGAATCTGGGAAGCGGGCGCTCGTTTCTTCACCGACAAGATGCCGCTGAACGAGACTCATCTCGGCCTGATCCATATCCTGTTTCCAAAGGCACCGATCATTCATGTGCGGCGTCATCCGCTCGATATCGTGCTCTCCAATTTCGCCAACTTTCTCACGCATGGATACAATCAGGCTTTCGATGTGACGACCTGCGCAAAGCATTTCGTGCTGATCGACGGCCTGGTGGAACACTACAAGCGCGAACTCGATCTGAATTATCTTGAAATCCGCTACGAAGATCTGGTCGCGGACCAGGAATCGCAGGTCAGGCGCCTGCTCGATTTCGTCGGTCTCGGTTTCGATCCGCGCTGCATGGCTTTTCATGAGAATCGGCGGACCGCGCGGACGGCGAGCTATGCGCAGGTCAGCGAGAAGCTCTATGACAGATCCGTGTACCGCTACCGGCACTACCGCAAATATCTTGACGAGGCCGTCACGATCCTCAGGGCTTCGCTCGACCGTCTGGGCTATCTGGCAGATGAGATGACGATTTCGGTGTGATCGCGCAGAGATAACGGCTGCGAATAGCTTTTGTCGGCATATTCAACCCGCGCTTTTACATAGGTTATTGCGTTTATTGCGCGAACGCCGCTCTGGCGGCTCCGCTACAAATCGCGTAATATCCTTCCAATTCTCGCGAATCCGGCGCGCATCTTTGTCGCGTTTTCCGGTTGCACACAGAGAAATCCAGGGGGCGTTCGCAATGACCGTTGAGAAAATCCAGGGCGATTTTATCGGCAACGACGATCGGGCCACAAACCTGGAATCGGAAATATCGATCGCGAATTTTTTCGACGGCAACGTGTTTCAATCTTCCGGCGAGGCGGCGTTTTCGCAGCCGCCGGCGTTCAGTGTGTCCGCGGTCGAACCCGGATTGGCGAGCGCGGACGGTATCGGCGCGCTGAACTTCAAATTTTCCGACCTCACGGGCGCGAATATCACCGATCCCGGTTTGCACAACGACGCCGGCGCACAGATCGTCTTCGTCGATCCGGGGGTGCACGATCTCGCGGCGCTGTTGGCCGGCATCAAACCGGGCATGGACGTCGTGATGCTCGATCCCAACCGGGATGCGTTGGACCAGATCGCCGAGACTTTGAGCGGTCAGCGCAATGTCGGGGCAGTCCATATCATCGCCGAAGGCAGCTCCGGCCAAATCGATTTCTCGTCGGGCGCGTACGATCTCGGCAATCTGACGACGGGTTCGCACGCATCGGATCTCACGACCATCGGCGATGCTCTGGGCAAACAGGGCGATCTGATGATCTGGAGCTGCAACACGGGCCAGGGTCAGCTGGGCCAGGCTTTCGTCAATTCGCTGGCGCAGCACACGGGCGCAGACGTCGCCGCATCCACCGGATTTACCGGCGCGGCATCGCTGGGCGGCAACTGGGCGCTGGAAGCCCAGGCGGGTCCGATTCATGCCACCGCACCGCTCACCCCCGAAGGAATTCAGCACTACGATGGCGAGCTGGGTGTCACTTTCAGCATCATCTATCCCACCTATGAGCAATCCGCCTTTGCAGGAAACCCATTTTACGGCCGCGGCGGCAGCCAGGTTGGATTCTCCTATGGAACTTCGGGGGACAACAAGTCCGACAACATATTTCCAGGCTATCAGACCGCCAACCCTCATAATCTAAACTCTTCCGATCCCACCGATTTCACCCAACTCGGAAGCAAGTTCGTGTTCGTCGCGACGGATGCCACGCATGGCCGCGAATTGTGGATCACCGACGGCACGGTCGCCGGAACAGCGCTGCTCGACGACATCAATCCGGGAAGCGGCAGCGCGTTTCCGGGTGTCGATAATGGCACTGTCCCGATGCAGGTGGTCGGCAGCGAGCTGTTCTTCGCCGCGAACGACGGCACGCACGGTACGGAGTTGTGGGAGACGGACGGCATCACGGGCGACACCGTGATGGTCAAGGACATCAACCCCGGGTCCTCCGGTTCCAACGTCTCTTCCATGGTGAATTTCGACGGCAAGCTTTTTTTCGCTGCAAACGACGGCGTGCACAACCAACAGCTCTGGACAAGCGACGGCACGACCGGCGGTACGACGGAGGTCACCGATCTTCTCGCCGCCGCTCATGCAGCTTATGCGCCCAGCGTTTTCGGTCTGGTGACCTCGGGCAACCATCTGTTTTTCCAATTCAACAACGGCTCCAGCGGAGCCGGTTCGGAGCAGCTTTATGTTTCCGACGGCACGGCCGGCGGTACGAGTGTGCTCGATCCGGCGCTGACGGGCCAAGCATCGAATATCACCAACGTAAACGGAACGCTTTACTTCATCGACAGCGCCAGCGTGAACGACAATCAACTCTGGAAGTCGGACGGCACCCAGGCGGGCACCGTAGCAGTTACGAATATCAATACGGGCGGCGACGGGTTCATCGGTTCCGATTTCGTGGCGACGGCCAACGGCATAATCTACTTCGCCGGCGACGATCAAACCCACGGCTCCCAGTTGTGGGAAACCAACGGGACTTCGGCGGGCACATTTATGGTCGCCCAACTTGATGTGGGAAACGCCCTCTACAGCAGCTCCGACATCACGGCGATCGGCAACGAGATCTACTTTGTGGCCGACACGGGAAGCGGCACGCGGCTATGGGAATCCGACGGAACCTCGGCCAACACGCAAGTTCTCGATTCTTCCTCCGTGAGAACTCCGACCGATCTGACGAATATCGGCGGAACGCTTTATTTCGTCGCCGAGGGCACCGACAACACCGAGGATTTGTTCAAATTGTCGGGCACGACTGCGGTCGAGATCGCCAACAATTTCTCCGGCGCCAACGCGTCGGATTCCATCACCGCCGGCGGCGGCCTCGGCACGTTCGCCTTTATCTATTCTGCGCCGTCCGTAACCTCGCTCAACGGGTCGTCGACTTCGAGCGCCAACTTCGCCACGGCGCACACGGTTACGCTCACGATCGACGTGAGCCAGAGCGTGACAGTCGCCGGCGGCACCACGCTGTCGCTGAGCGACGGCGGCACGGCGGATTACGCGTCCGGGTCGGGGACGACGACGCTGGTCTTTACCTATAGCGCGACCGATGCGCCGCAAGCGCTGACCGTCACGGGAATCGCATCGGGCAGCATCGAGAACAGCGGCAGCCAGCCTCTTTCAGTTGCCGGCACCGCAGTTTCCGGCCTCTCGGATGCGGTGACGGACTCCGCCGCGAATGTGGCGGCGAATTTCGGCAATCTTGATTCGGCGGTGTCTTACATCTCGTCGATCACGCTGAACGATGGCGGCACGCCAAATCTCGATTTGACCGTGTCCGAAGTCCTCAACGACCAGACGCTGATCGGCAAGATCGCCGGGTCCTATGATCTCGTCGTCAAAGACACCCTCTCAACGATCCAGGGGAATTTCAATTCTCTGGAGAGCGTCGCATCGAGCATCTCGTCGGTTGTCTTCACCGACGGCGGCACGCCGACGCTCGATCTGGGCCAGTCGCAGGTGACGAGCGACGCCGCGCTGCTCGCCAAGGTCCAGGGCCCCTACGATCTGTCTGTGACCGGCGTGACGGGGCACACCTATACGTCGTATCAAAGCAACTACAATTCTTCCGGCACGCTCACGCAGACTGTCGACTTCAACACCGACGGGTCGGAGATTTTTTACGGCTATATCGCCGGCCTGACATTCACGGGCACCAGCGGCAACGACACATTCTACCTTGAATCCGCAGCGTCCGTTACCGCGTCGGGCGGCGCCGGTAACGATCTGTTCTTTTTCGGCACTGGGTTCTCGAGTTCGGACCAGATCGACGGCGGCACGGGCTCCAACACGCTGATGCTCGATGGCGGCTACACCGGCGGCAACGCGCTCACCATCAGCACCAGCATGATGACCAATATCGAGGCTCTGCTGCTGGTCAAGGGTCACAATTACGACATCACGCTCGATGCGGGCGTCTTGTCGACTGGGCAAGCCCTGACCGTCTCAGCCTCGGGACTGCTTTCGAGCGACACGCTGACCTTCGACGGCTCGGCGTTGACGGCGGGGACTCTGACCATCGACGCCGGCGCCGGCGCGGACGATCTGACGGGCGGCGCGGGTACGAATGTCTTCAATATGGGCGCCAATCTGACGGCGTCCGACGAGATCAATGGCGGAACCGGGAAGAGCACGGTCGTCCTCGACGGCGATTATTCGGGCGGCCTGACATTCACGGCCACGACAATGGTCGATGTCAAAACGCTCGATCTGGACGCGGGCCACAGCTACGATTTGACGCTGAACGCCGCCACGGTCGGCAGCGGCCAGACCTTGCTGATCCGGGGCAGCACACTTGGCGCCGGCGACAGCATGACGATCGACGGCTCGGCCGCCGTGGGCAATCTAACCATCGATGGCGGCGCCGGAACCGACAATCTGACCGGCGGCGCGGGCAACGATGTCATCCGGGCAGGAAACGGTACGGACATCATCACAGGCGGGGCGGGAGCCGACAAACTTTATGCAGGTACGGGCGCAGACTCGTTCGTCTATAACGCAGTTAGCGATTCCACCAGCACGACCCGCGACACCATCGACGGCTTCAATACGAGCCTGGATGTGATCAATCTGCCGTCGGGCGTCGCCGTCATCGACACCGCGGTAACGACGGGAAACCTTTCGAACACGAACTTCGACAGGGCTCTCGCCCATGACATCGGTGCTGCCCAATTGTCGGCCCACGGTGCGGTGCTGTTCACACCGAGTACAGGCGGGCTTGCCGGCGACACGTTTCTCATCATCGACGAGAACGGCGTGGCGGGTTATCAGGCAAACCAGGATATTGTCATTCAACTGACTCACGGCGTGAACCTCGCGTCTCTGAGCACCGCAAACTTCGAGACGTGAACGTCATTCACTTCGGCTGACGGTAACGGCGCCGATTTCCCGTACTCGCAAGATCCGGCCACTGGCGGCGGCGGCGTTGCGGCGCGCGGGGCCGGTATCCGCCGATTGCGTCTGGACGCACCGCGCGCGACAACCTATTGAATTGGCGCAGTCAACGTTTGTCGCGCCATGCTCGATGCGCCTTTTCGCAGGCTTTCCGATCCGGTCTTGACGCCGATTGCGACCCATCTCGCGCGCGCGAATGTGTCCGCCAATATTCTGACGACTGTGGGCTTCATCGCGGGTCTGGGCGCCGCCGCTGCGATCGCCACGCATCACGACTGGTGGGGATTGGGCCTCGTCGCGGCAAACCGGCTCGCGGCCGCGCTGGACGGGCCGTTGGCTCGCCTGACCCGCGCCACTGATCTCGGAGCATTCTTTGAAACCGTGTTCGGGATACTGGTCGCCGCCGGCGTCGCGTTTGCGTTTGCGCTGGCCGATCCCAGCCGCGCGCTGGCGGCCGCATTCCTGATTTTTGCCCTCGTCGCAGCGGGATCGGCGTCGCTCGCTTTTGTCGCGATCGCCGCAAGGCGCGGCGTCACGTCGATCCGTGCCGGATTTATCGAGAGCACGGAAACATTTCTCGCGCTGGCGCTCGCTTGCGCGCTTCCGGGGTGGTTCAGCGTGATCGCCTATGTGCTTGGCGCGTTGTGTTTTGCGACCGCCGGCATGCGGATCGCGGAAGCCGTTGTGAGTTTCCGATGAGGGTTATCGTCATCGGCGCAGGCGTCGCCGGTCTCTCGATCGGCTGGCGTCTTCTGCAGGCCGGATGGGACGTCGTCGTGCTCGAGCGCGCGCAGCCCGGCCAGGGCGCGACCTGGGCGTCTGCGGGCATGATCGCCGTGAGTGGGGAGCACGAGAGCACTGCGACCCCGGAGGCGAAATTCGCGCAATATTCCGCTTCGCTGTGGCCCGCTTTCGCCGCCGAGATCGAAGCAGGCTCCGGCCGCAAAATCGCGTTTCGGACGGACGGCGCGATGGTGGTGGCGCGCGACGACGCCGCCGCTGCGACGTTGGCGGCGCGCGCCGCAGCCTCGGGCGGCCAGTCTAAATATCTCGCGCCCGCAGATGCGCGCGAATTGGAGCCGCTGCTCTCGCCGGACATCGCAGGCGCGCTTTACGATCCCAGCGAAGCGCAGGTCGACAATCGCGCGCTGGGTGTGGCGCTTGCGAGCGTATTTGTGCGGACCGGCGGAACGTTGCAATCCAATGAGGCGGTTATTCGTTTGCGGATCGACGCGAACCGCATCGCCGCGGCGGTCACGCCGTTTGCGGCGTATCATGGCGACGCCTTCATCCTGGCGGCGGGCGCCTGGACGTCGCGCATCGAAGGCTTGCCGCCGGAAGCGATGCCGCCGGTCGTTCCCGTGAAGGGCGAGATGATTGCGCTTGCGCCCGCGAACGCGGACGCAGTCCCCACACGCATCGTCTGGGGTCATGACGTCTATCTCGTGCCGCGACACGATAGGCTGCTCGTCGGCGCGACGGTGAGCCGCGAGGGCTTCGACACAAGCGTCACGGATGGCGCCGCGGATTGGCTCAAACCTCATGCGTCCGCAGTTATGCCGGCGCTGGCGGACTGGGATATCGCGGAGCATTGGGCGGGTTTGCGGCCGGGATCGCCCGACAATCTGCCGATCTTGGGCGAGACGGCGATAAAGGGTCTGTTCGTCGCCAGCGGCCAATTCCGCAACGGTATCCTCTTTGCACCGGCCATTGCGGAAGCTCTCTCAAGTCTCGTTCTAGGACGTTCGCCGCCTTCGCTCATCGCCGCATTCAATCCCTCACGGTTTCGGGATCAGGCATTGCTTGCGAAGGCCCGTCCAACCGGTTAACGAGATGTTAGCGGGGGCTTTCGCGGGGGGCCCTGGGCTGGCGCGTAATGGTGTATGGGTTTCTGGGTATCGGGTTCGCGCTGCTGATTTTGGGCAGCGAAACGGCGTTGCACGGCGCCATCGGCGTGTCGCGCGCGATCGGCCTTTCGCCATTGCTCCTGGGCCTGCTCGTGATCTCGACCGCGAGTTCGGCGCCCGAACTTTTCGTCTCGCTGCAGGCCGTCCAGCACCACACGCCCGACATCGCCATCGGCAACATCGTCGGCAGCAATATCGTCAACATCTTTCTGATCATGGGGCTGGGCGCGCTGATCCGGCCGATGCCGAGCCCGCCCAAGGTCGTCTTTCGCGACGGCGGCACGTTGGTTGCGGCCAGCCTCGCGCTTCTTC
Organism: uncultured Alphaproteobacteria bacterium; assembly: GCA_963715545.1. GTDB lineage: Bacteria > Pseudomonadota > Alphaproteobacteria > Micropepsales > Micropepsaceae > Rhizomicrobium. Next base: position 912,157 of record OY970252.1, read on the forward strand.
TTATCGCGCAAACCGGCGTGATCACGCGCGAATTCGGATATATGCTGCTCGCAGGTTTTGTCGCCTATCTGGTGCTGGCTTTCGCGACCGACTGGCGACGGCCCGCCCACAATTCCGTCGCCGAATGCCGCGCGCAGTCGCATGGCGGGAACGTGCCGGGCGGCATCGGGATTTTCCTGGTCCTGTTCGGGCTCGTCTGCCTGTTCTTCGGCGCGCATTTCATCATCGATGGCGCGGTCGCACTGGCGCAGGCCTATAACGTGCCGCAAGCCACGATCGGGCTCACGGTCGTGGCGTTGGGCACGTCCTTGCCGGAGCTCGCAATCACCTTCATCGCCGCCGCGCGCGGTCGCTCCGACATCGCGGTCGGCCAACTCATCGGCGCCAATATCTTCAACATCCTGTTCGTGCTGGGCCTCACGGCCGCCATCCATCCGCTCGTCTTCGCGCCGATGATCGCCCATGTGGATGCGCTGGTGATGGCGGGCGCAGCGCTTCTGCTGATCCCATTGCTGGCGTCCTCCTGGCGGCTGACGCGCGCGCGCGGCTTCCTTCTTATCCTCTGTTACGTCGGCTACGGCGTATTCCTCGCCTCGCGCCTGGGCTATCATCTACCGCATGTGCCGGGGATGGGATGAATTGACCGTTGTTGGTCGTTTCACAGTCTCTCGGCCGGGGTGGGGGATTTCATGAAAAATGCGCTGAAGGCGATCACTGCTATTGCCGTTTTCGTGTCGTTCTATTCCGCCGCAACGGCTCAGACGCCGACGACCAACACGATCACCGTCCAATCGACGGCTACGCCGCCCGCGACAACGATCCGCCCGTCAGGAATAGCTGCGCCGGCATCGACCGGAAAAGCGCACGCCTGCTCACGTCAATACTATCCGAAGGAGGCCATTCGCGAGGGATTGGAGGGCACCACTGTTCTCAGCTTCACGATTACGGCACAAGGAACAGTGACGAACACCAAAGTAGCTTCATCGAGCGGCATTAAAATTCTGGACGACGCGTCAATAATTTGCGCGGCGACGTGGCTGTATATTCCGGCAAAGCAAAACGGCCAGCCAGTCGATGTGTCGTGGAAGGCGAGCATTGCGTGGTCGCTGGGTCGCGTACCGCTGGAGGCGGAAGGATGGACGAACAATTGTCCGGCGTCGTTGCTGCCTAATGATGGCTCGATAGCGCCAAACGGCCGGCCGACAAGCGTATTTTTCCACATCGCGACCGACGGTAGCATTCGCGATATCGTTGTGAGCAATTCGAGCGGCAGCGACCCACTCGACCAATTGGTTGTCAAATGCATATCGCAATGGCGTTACGAAGCACCACTACGAAATGGTGAGCCCATGGAGATGTTGTGGGGGACCACCATCCGAATTCCATTCGTCGCGGGAGATAAAATGTCGCGATCGGAATTCATCTATTCGCCGATTGAGATCGAGTCCAGCAATACGTGTCATCAACCGGCATCGGCCGAAAAGGCGGCAGCTGATACTGTGCTTGTGCTTGAGGTGCAACAAAATGGTAAAGTGACAAATCCCCGAGTTTGGCAATCGAGCGAAAGCAAGTCGCTCGACGACTATGCACTTTCTTGCGCCACTTCACTGCAATTCAGGCCGGCAATTCGAGACCGCTTGCCGGTGACGGTCACGATACCTGTGCGGCTGGCGTGGTAGCCATCAATTTTCCGGCAGCCGATACATTCCCAATGGAAACTTTCGCGTTCCGGCCAATGTCGTGCGCATGACGTGCTTTAATCCAGGCAGGCGGCCCATCGGGCCGAGGAACATGTCGCGCGCCCACGCGATAGCGCGGCTGTCGGATTGGAACGCGGGCGTCAGCGCGGCCGATGCCATCTGATAGAAGCGCAGATGCGCGCGCCGCTGCTTCACGTAACGCGACAACGCGGCGTCGATATCGGATTCGCGACGCAATACGCTCGCAAGCACGATGGCGTCGATTAGGGCCAGGTTTGCGCCCTGGCCGAGCTGCGGACTTGTGCCGTGCGCGGCGTCGCCGATGGCGAGCACGCGCCCCTTGAGCGAAGGCCGCAGGCGCACGTCGCGATAGGTCGCGAGCGACAGCGCCTCGAAGGATTTGATTTCGTCCACTATGGGTTGCGCCTCAGGCCATGCCGCGAGCACGCGCGATTTCAGCGCGTCGAGTCCGGCGTCGCGCTGCGCCGCAAAATCCTCAAGACGCAGACTCCAGAAAAACGAGACACTGTTTTCGCCGGAGCCTGGCGCGCGGCCGATGGGCAGGATGCCGATCATCAGATGCGCGCCCTCGTAAACCTGCCGCAGTTCGCCCCCGAATGCGCCCGTGCGATCGATGCAGGTCGCCCACAAGGCGCCCCAGGGATAGAGCGGCGCACGCACGCGCACGCCCAGCGTCTCGCGCAATGAATCATGCGCGCCGGCGCAATTCAGCACGAGATCGAACGGGCCATCGTCGCGGCCGTCGCGCGCGATGAGCCGGGGCGCACGCAGATCCTCGATGCGACGGACTTCGAAGCCCAGACGAATCTGTGCGCCGGACGCGAGCAACGCTTCGTGCAGCAAATCGAACAGCGCAGCGCGATGGATGCCGATCCCGTTCGCTCCGATATCGGCATAGCGAAGGTCCATGACCATGCGCCCGCGCACTGTCTTGCCGTAGAGGCGCGTGACCGGCGCGCCCCAGCGCAACGCCGAATCCAGCAATCCCAGACGATCGAGCGCCTGCAACCCGGAAGGCTGCAGCAACAGCCCCGCGCCCAGGGGCTTCGCTTCGGCGAAGCGCTCCAGCACGGTGACGTCATGGCCGTCCCGGGCGAGCGCGATGGCGGCCGCCTGTCCCGCGATCCCGCAGCCGATGATGCCGATGCGCAAAAGCGCCCTCCGCGGTAAAGTGACTCGCGCGCCTCAGGATCGCTTGGGGCCCGGTCAAAGCGCAAACGACGAAGGCCGTCTCCAATGTCGCAATTCGTTCTTCACCCGCGCCTCGAAGCGGATACGGCGTTCGTCGCGGACTGGGCGCTGTCGCGCGTGCTGGCGATGAACGATGCGCGCACTCCGTGGCTGGTGCTCGTGCCGCGCCATGCCGGCCTGACGGAGATCCATGATTTGCCGGCCGCCGATCGCGCGGTGCTGATGGAAGAGATCGCGCGCGCGAGCGCCGCGCTCAAATCGCTCACGGGCGCGGCCAAGATCAATGTCGGCGCGCTGGGCAATCTTGTGCCGCAGCTTCACATTCATATTGTCGCCCGCAATCCCGGCGATTTCGCCTGGCCGGGACCGGTCTGGGGGCAGGGACCAGCGCAACACTACGAGCCGGCTGCCCAGGCCGCTTTCATCGCGCAATTGCGGGCCGCGCTTTAGGCTCGTCCAAATGCGTGGCCCAAACTGGCACGGGGGTTGCGTCTCTCAGCCCCGAGAGAAACCTACGGAAGATTGCGCGTCATGCTGGCAGAAGCCGCACCCGCTACCTCGACCCGGAGCGATGTCATCGCCGCCCTTCACCAGGCGAGCGCTGAAACGGGGTCCAATTTCGACTATCTGCTCGGCACCGCCATGCGCGAGAGCAGCCTGAAACCACAAGCAAAATCAAGCACTTCCAGCGCGACAGGCCTGTTCCAGTTCGTCGACCAGACCTGGCTTGGCCTCATGAAGCAGCACGGCGGCAAATTCGGCCTAGGCTCCTATGCGAACGCCATCGAGCAGAATTCCGACGGCCGCTACGAGGCGGACAATCACGACGACCGCCAGGCAATTCTTGCCCTGCGCAACGACCCGAAAGTGTCGGCGCTGATGGAAGGCGAATACGCCAACGAGACCCGCTCGACGCTCGAATCCTCGCTGGGCCGGGGCGTGTGCAACGGCGAACTCTATGCCGCCCATTTTCTGGGGCCGGAAGCCGCTTGCAAACTGATCAAGATGAGCGAGAACCAGCCGGCCGCCAGCGCGCCCGACGCATTCCCCGCGGCGGCGAACTCGAACAAAAGCGTGTTTTACAAAGCCGATGGTACGCCCAAGACCGTGCGCGATGTCTATGACTGGGCGCTGAAGCAGCCCACGGTTTCGCGCGGACTCGAAGCGCAGGCGAACGACGATCGAGCGGCCGCGCCGATCACGAACGCGCCGATGGTGGTGAGCGGCGATTCAGGCTTCGCCCGTTCCGACGATTGGGCCGCGTTGCAGCTTTATTCCGCGACTGGCGCATCGCCGCTGGTCTCGATGGCGAGCCTGCCGCAAGCGCCGTTCGCGGTGAACTCCGATGTCGTCGAAATGCTGGGCAAAATGCACGCGCCGGCAGGCCATCCGCATCGGATGCAGTAATTGAATCCTTTTCCCTCTCTCCCACCGGGAGAGAGGGTCAGGGTGAGTGGGTGTCAATGCAAAGCAAACTGCCTGAAAGATTTGACCCTGCTTGAACACCCACTCACCCTCGGATGCGCAAGCGCATCCTCGACCTCTCTCCCAGTGGGAGAGAGGTGAAGCAAAAGAGGGGAATTGCATCCCACCGTATCGCAGCCTAATCCTCTCCCGCGCGCGCAAAACGCGCCAAGGGAAACAGGGTCATTCATGCGTGCTGCGCTTGCCGCCGTCTGGGCCGTCATTTTGGCGGGCGGCATCGTCCAGACGGCGAATGGACTGCAGACCGAGCTGCTCGGCGTGCGCGCGGTGCAGGAGGCGTTTCCGCCCTGGAGCATCGGCGTGCTGATGGCGGGCTATTATGTCGGCTATTCCGCGGCGCCGCTGCTCATTCGAACCATCATTCGCCGGCTCGGCCATGTCCGCACGATCGCGATGGCGCTCGTGCTCGCCGCGGTCATGATCGTTCTTCACGGCGTCATCGTGACGCCCATCGCCTGGACGCTTCTGCGCCTGGTCTCCGGCTTTGCGCTCGCATCCAATTATGTCGCCTGCGAAAGCTGGATCAACGAGCGGAGCGAGAATCGCGTGCGCGGCCGCGTCTTCAGCACTTACATGGTGGTGCAGATGGTGGGCATGACGCTGGCGCAATTTCTTCTCGCGGCCGGCGATCCGAAAACGATTTGGCCTTTTGCCTTGGCAGGCGCCTTGTTTCTTGCGGGCGTCCTGCCTGTGATCTTTCTTGCGAAATCCGCGCCCCATTCTGCGCCGCCGGAACCGTTCGGGCTCGTCCATCTGTTCCGCACTTCGCCGCTGGGCGCCACGGCGACGACGCTCGCCGGAATGTCGTGGAGCATCCTGTTCACCTTCGCCCCGGTCTATGCGCGCGCCGAACAGTTCAGCATTCCGCAAATCGGCATCTTTATGGGTGCGGCGATGGCGGCCGGCGGCATGTTGCAGTTTCCGCTCGGTTGGCTGTCCGACGCCGTCGGACGGCGCGTCACGATCGCGCTGATGTGCGCGGCCGGAGTCGCGGCGTCGCTGTTCGGCATGTGGGCGGAGGGCAGGGGGATCGTTCTGCTTTACGTCGCCTCGGCGTTGGTGGGTGGGTTCCTGTTTCCGCTCTATGCGCTCGCTGTCGCCCACACAAACGATGCGGTCGCGCCGACGATCCGCGTGGCCGCAACCGCGGGGCTCGTGCTGCTGTTCGGTCTGGGTTCGATCGCCGGGCCGCTGGCCGCGGGCTGGGCCATGACCATGCTGGGTCCGATCAGTTTTTTCGGGCTTCTCGCCGCAGTCCTGGCCGTCACGGTGGCCGCAGCCGTAACGAGCCGCTAGGCTTGCCGAAAAGCGAGGAAACATGACCGAGACAAAAGCGGCTGCTGCGCCAATTCCTGCGGCAACGATCCTTCTGGTGCGCGATGCGCCCGGCGGCATGGAAGTGTTCATGGTGAAGCGCCATCACCAGATCGACTTCGTGGCGGGCGCCCTGGTGTTTCCCGGCGGCAAGGCGCAAGCGTCCGACTTCGATCCCAAACTCGCGAGCCATGCCGACGGCGCAGCCGACTGGTCGAACGAGATGCGCGCGCTGGGCGCGGCGGCGATTCGCGAAGCGTTCGAGGAATCCGGAATCCTGATGGCGCGCGACGGCGCGACAGGCGCATTTATCGGCGAGGCGCGTCTCGCCACGCTCGAACCCTATCGTCACAAATTGGAGAAGGCCGAGATCAGCCTGCTCGACATGCTGCGCGCCGAAAATCTGAGGCTCGCCTGCGACGAGCTTGTCCGCTTCGCGCATTGGATCACGCCCGAGAACATGCCCAAACGCTTCGACACGCATTTCTTTCTCGCATCGTCTCCTGTGGGGCATGCGGGCAGCCATGACGGCCGTGAAAGCGTCGACTCCGTCTGGATCAGGCCCGACGACGCGATCGCCGATCGAAAAAAATGGAACGTGATCTTCCCGACCAAGGCCCAACTGATGAAACTGGCGAAATCGAAGACCGTCGCCGAAGCGCTCAAAGCCGCACGCGCAGCGCCGCCGCTGACGGTCACGCCCTGGATCGAAGCCGGGGCGAACGGCAATGTCCTGCGCATCCGCGACGACGCCGGCTACGAGCAGACGACGGCGTCATTGCGCGAGGGACCGTAAGGGATGGTAATTCCAGGCCGTTACGGCCTGTCGGCGCCGGTCTGAAGGCGTTCTTGACGATCGGTCATGCCGTGAGCGCGACTGAGCGAATCCGGTCTCCCGCGATCGGCGAGAGCGAGCGGAAAATTCGGAATATCTTCGACGCCAGAGAACGTGCGCATGCCTAACGCCGTCCCCATGCCAAAACGGATGTTGCATTGGCGCGCAGTCTCCACAAGATCGTGCGACTCCAGCTGGTCCACGAAGGCAAATGCTTTCTGCAAATTTGCGGTATGCGCAAGCTTGTTTAGAAGGCGAACGAGGGCGTCGCGATTTATGCGCTTCGGGATCGCCCCGCCCAATCCCGCCGCGTTGAGACTGAAGTCGAATTCGGGAATTGTTTGAAGAGACTGGAATTCGAGCGTTATCCGCATGTTCGGGAGCTTCATCATTGCCGCGAGATCCCCGATGCGCGCGGCCGGCGTGCCGACCGGTATTTGCTCGATTCTCAAGATCAACGGCGTGGATGGCTGCAATCGCACTGTTTGCAACGCGGTGATATAGCGAATGCGCGATCGAAACACCGACAAAGTTTTGTAACTGACCGCCGCTCCGACGGCGCAGATTTTTTGGCAGTCGGCGATGCGCGAAGCATAGGCTACGGCGGCATTGAGCGCCGCAATTTCAACGGCGACGATCTTCTCGTCGTCCATGCCGTCGAGCGACGCTCTGCCGATGGTTGCGGGATGATCGGTCGCTCCCAGGAACGGCGCTGCGAAGAGGGAACTGCTGAGGTTGCGTTGCAACTCCCAAACGGGAAAAAATCCCAGCCGTGCGCCCGTCTCTCCGAGCAACGCGTGCGCGAACCTGATCTGCTCTTTGGAAGAACGCGGCGGTTGCAGTTTCTTCCCGAGCACCGTCGCCACCGGTTCTGAAGAACCGGACTGCACGCTTTGCGTATAGACCGTTTCCCTGCCGTGACGCTCAAGCGCGGCCTCGATCAACTTGCCGGCGTTCGCCGTTTCGGTTTCAGGCGGCGCTGCGATTGCGGCGACGATGCTGCGAACCGACACTTCGTCGATCTGTTCGCCAAAGAGCGCCTGGCACACTTCTCTGGCGATGGCCCCGCAAAGTCGCTCGGCTTCCGGAAGAGACAAATTATCGAACACGATGGCGTAGGACAATTCGTCAAGCAACATAAACCGATCCGATGAACCTTGGGCGCGTTCGATCGCCGTCTCGAACAGCTTGTGCACGAGGCCGGAGAGCCGCTCCCATTTCGGTCCGAGTTTGTTCTTTAAGGGCGCCAGACCAAGAACGTGCAGCTTGCCGGCGGAAACAGTCGACGCCGTGGCGTCGTCCGCGCCGTCACCACGCTGCAATGTTTTGACATGCGCCATTCGTGAATGATTCCTTAACGCATCAAACAAGAGAACCGTCAGACGCGCCTCACGCATTGAGCTTTGTCCTTACATTTTTTCTTCGCATATGAATATACGTACTAAGTGCGAATGCCGCCAAAGCGCTGCACCCTTAACGGAGGGTCAACTCAGCCTCTCGTACATTCACCGGCATGCTGCGCGTCATCGGTTGCATTACGGGACAACACGATCTGAGGCTTGTCGCGCTTGCGGGCCTCTTGTGCTTTTTCGCGTGCGCGACGGCGATGAACATGATCGGCCGCGCACGCGTCGCAACGGGCCGAGTTCAACTTGCCTGGCTTGGCGCGGCGGGAATCGTCGCGGGTTGCGGGATTTGGGCCACGCACTTCGTAGCCATGCTCGCTTATGAGACGGGCCTGCCCGTCGGATACGACGCCGACCTCACCATCATTTCCGCTCTCATCGCCATCGTGCTCAGTGCGGTCGGTTACTGGATTGCGCTCGGCAGGCTGGGGCCGCTGGTTGGCGGCGCCGTTGCGGGCGCCGCGATCGGCGCGATGCACTTTGTCGGAATGGCCGCGGTGCGCTTGCCGGCCGAAGCGATTTGGAGCTTTCAATACGTCGTCGCGTCGGTGGTCATCGGCGTCGGGCTTATGGCCGTGGCGATGAGGATCGTCATTCGAAGCAGTTCGTCCCGCGGCATGCTAGCAGGCGCGGGACTTTTCACGATCGCGATCGTCACGATGCACTTCACGGCGATGACGGCCGTGACCTACCGGCCCGACCCGCTTATCGCCGTGCCGAACGTCCTGGTCGCTCCGATCATACTGGCCATCGCGATCGCCGCCGTGGCGTTCCTCATCATCGCTCTCGGACTGGCGGGATCGCTTGTCGACAACCACCTGGAGCGCATGGCCACTGGCGAAGCGGAAAGGTTGCGGCGGCACATCGCCGAACTTGAGGCGACGAAGATGGAGCTTGTCGTCGCCAAGGAGCAGGCCGACGCGGCCAGCCGGGCGAAGTCCGACTTCCTCGCCAATATGAGTCACGAGATCCGGACGCCGATGAACGGCGTGCTGGGAATGACCGGCCTGTTGCTGGATACGCCGCTCGGCGAAGAGCAGCGCAAATATGCCGAGATCGTCCGCGAGTCAGGCGAGGCTCTTCTGGCGATTGTGAACGACATATTGGACGTCTCCAAACTGGAGTCGGGGAAGTTCGAACTCGAAAGCATCGACTTCGATCTTGTGAATACGGTCGAGAGCGCCATCGCGTTGATGGACGCCAGGGCGAGAGAAAAAGGCGTCGACCTTTGCGTGTTCGTCGATCTGGCCGCGCGCGGCATTTACCGGGGAGACCCGGCGCGTCTTCGTCAGGTTCTCCTGAATCTCATCGGCAACGCCATCAAGTTCACAGACAAGGGCGGCGTCGCCGTCCAGGTGACGGTATTGCGGGTTTCCGATCCGATGACCGGCGTGGAGCATCTGCGTTTTGAGGTGAAGGATTCGGGCTCGGGCATTCCGGACAAAATATGCGAGCGGCTGTTTCAGAAATTCAGTCAAGCCGACAGCTCGGTTACGCGCCGGTACGGCGGCACCGGGCTCGGATTGGCGATCTGCAAGCAACTTGTCGAATTGATGCACGGCCAGATCGGGGTCACCAGCCACGTGGGGTTCGGTTCCGTCTTTTGGTTCGAACTTTCGCTCGCGCGCTCAAGCGCCCGCGTGCCGGATTTGCACAGCCTGCCGAGCCATCTGAAGAACCTGAAGGTGCTGGTGGTCGACGACGTCCCGATAAATCTTGAAATTCTCGGACGCCAACTCGACGCTTACGGCATCAAGGTTACAAGCGTTGGAGACGCCTTCGAAGGATTCGCGGAACTTGAACGCGCGTGGCACAAAGGCAAACCCTACGACATCGTGTTTCTCGACCAAATGATGCCCGGCATGTCGGGCACGGAACTCGCGGCGCGCATTCGATCCCACGCCTCGTTCAGCGAAACGAAATTGGTGCTTGTCTCCTCCGCGGGCGGACATGGCGTCAAAAAATCCGCCCTGTCGCTTGTCGACGGCAAAGTCGACAAACCTGTCCGCCAGCACGAATTGCTGGACTGTCTCGTCAGGGTTTACAGCGCGCAGCCCGGCGAAGTCGCCAAGTCCTCCGGACAAAGCCCGCAACAATCGATTCGATCGGACTTGTCCGCCCGTCCTCTGCGGATACTTCTCGCCGAAGACAACAAGATAAACCAGAAATTCGCGGTGGCGCTTCTGCAAAAGGCGGGTCACGCCGTCGAAGTCGTCGAAAACGGCCTTCAGGCCGTCGATGCGGTGCGCCGAAACACCTACGACGCGGTTCTCATGGACGCCCAGATGCCCGAACTGGATGGCATCGGCGCCACCCGCGAGATTCGCGGGCTGACGCCGCCCAAATGCAATATTGCGATCATCGCCATGACGGCGAATGCAATGATGGGCGCCGAAAAGGAATATATCGACGCCGGCATGAACGACTACATCTCGAAGCCGGTGCAGCCGGAAGTCTTGTTCACGAAGCTTGCCCGTGTCGCGAGAGCCATCGAGGAGGCGCTTCCCGAATCCAGTTCTCTGGTGACGCCTCTTGATGTCGCTCCGGAAACCGGCGTCGATATCCGCCAAGAGCTCGAAAGTCTGACGACGCTCGACCTCGAAAAATTGAGAAGCCTGGAAGGCGTCCTGCCCCTGGAATCGATCCGCGATCTGCTGCGGCTCTATCTCCTCGACACGGACAGCCACGTCGCGAGCATTCGTGAGCAGAGTTCCGAGGGCGACCTCGACGGCATAGCGCGCAATGCCCACGTCATTGTCAGCACCGCGGGAAATATCGGCGCATCTCAGGTGTGCGCTCTGGCTCGGCGACTGAATACGGCATGCCACAGCGATGACGGCGAGGCGGTGAAATCGCTGGTGGCCGAGTTGGTGGTCGCGAACCTCTCCACTTCGGACGCCATCAGAAATTGGCTGGACGGCTCGGCTTCCGTTCGGAGATCGGGTCTGGGTTAAGCAGGCGGCATTTCTGTCGACCAACGAGCGGTCGGCGACGACGCCTATTTCTTCGATTCCGGAACCACTTCCGCGACCCGCGCTTCCAGTTCGGCCGCGAGCATCGCTGCGATCTCGGGTGCGTTCTGCTTGACGTTGTCGCGCACGATGACGCGGATCGCCTCGACATGCGCGCCGATCAGTTGGATCGCGGCCGCGGGCTTTCCGTCTTCGAGCAGCCGGATCAGAGACGTCGCCACCCGGGCGGCCAGCGGATAGCCGAATGTCAGCGCCTGGCCCTTGAGGTCGAAAGCGACGCGAAAGAGGCTGTCCTGGGTTTTGCCGTCGGGCCGTGCGACGAAGGCGTCGCGGGCGTCGATCAGATTCCGCACGCCCTCGGCGATCCAATCGGCGAATTCCGTCTTGAGGCCGTCCATGGCCTGTTCGGCGCGTTTGATGGCGGCCATATCGAGGCCCAGGCCCGTGCCGCCGACTTTCGCCTTCAGCATGTTGGGCGGCATGAATAATTCAATAGGTTGTTGCTTCGCCATGTGTCCCCCGATCAGGCCGCTTCGACATCTTCTTCGACGGCGCTCATCGATGCGTCCGACCGTCGCTCCGGACCCTGATATTCTGCGTGTCCGCGCCGGCGCCGGCACGGACCGAAATAGGCTCTGGTGCGCACGAAGGGCCGCGGATGTTCGATCACGGCGGTGAGTCGCGTCAGAATCGCCTTCACCGAAACGGGTTTGGCGAGAAATTCGTTGACGCCGGCGTCGCGCGCCTGGCGCACGTGATCGATGCTGGTATAGCCCGTCAGCATGATGATCGGCACGAACGGATTGGGGCTGGCGGTCGAGGTGCGGATCATCTTCGTGAGGTCGAGGCCGTTCATGCCCTCGAGCATCCAGTCCACGAAAAGGACATCGGGATTGGCGTCGCGCAGGATCGTCCAGGCGCGCTCGCCTTCGGTCGCTTCGAAAATCTGGATCGTGCCGAAAGCCTGAAGAATCGTAACGACGAGTTTGCGCATATGCACATTGTCGTCGACGACGAGAATTTTCAGCCGATCGAACCTGTAGCCGCTCATGCGCGTCCTGGCCGCGCCGGGTGGGAACCCCGCGCGTCCTTCACCCCCGTGTAAGGCCGACAAACTTAGCTTAACGGGGATTAAGGGTTGGTGAACTGCGTTCGCGGGGCGCCAAGCGCGCGCGGCGGGTTGCCGGGGCGGCTAGGGCGCGTGCGTTCCGCCGCCCGGCGGCTCGCCGAATATGACCGCCTTTTGGTTCGCCGCGGGCTTCCAGGGCCGGATATCGACATGCGCAAACAGGCCCGCAGCGGCGAAAGGATCGGTCGCCTGCCAGTTGCGCGCGGCTTCGATGTCGGCCGCTTCGATCATGATCAGGCTTCCGCACATGTCGCCGATCGAATCCAGAAACGGCCCTTCGAGTTTGACGACGCCGGTCTTGCGCACATAGTCGACATGGGCGGTGCGTGTTTCCTTGCGCAGGGCGAGCGAGTTCTCTTTGTCCAGCGCCGTGATCACGAAAAACATGTCGCTTGTTCCCGCCTTTGAATTGCGCGTTCCGAATTCGCCGCGCGAGGTTTCCGCAGTCCACTCCAACAGAATATACGTTCCCACAGCGCGACAGCGCAATTGCCCGCCGCTATCGGCGTTCAGAGCCGATCGCCTTCGCTTCGCCCGCCGACCGCTGAGTCCGGCGCGCCGGGCGTGAGCTGGGCCTTTCCGTATTCGCGCGTGGAATATCCCATCCAATAATCGGCGAGGCTGCCGATATCGAGCGCGATGCCGCCCTTCGCGCGGATGAGATCGCACATGAATTTTCCCAGAACGCCCGCCGCGATCACGTAGACTTCGCCGGGTTCGGGCGCAAGCTCGGCCATGATCCGGTTGAAAATCTTGGGATAGAACCGGTCGTCGGCCTGCGTTTCCTCGTGACCGAACATGTCGAGGTGCTTTTTCTGGGCGGGGATCAGGTGCCAGCGCCGCACGGCCACCCCGAACTGCTCGGCGAGGAAGGGCGAAAGGTCGTGGCAGGATACGACCGACACCGACGAAACGGGCTGAAAGATCAGCCTGTAAAGATCCCAGCTGTGCAAATCCGAATGGAGATTGCTGGAAACGATGATCTTGTTCCGAACGACGTCCGGGTCGACGCCATCGAGGAAGTGCAGCACATTATGCCAGCCGCGCACCACCCGCTGAAATGACTGCTGGGTGCGGTAGTGAACCTTCAACAGGCGATTTAGAGTGCTGATCCCCACCGCGTCGGCCCGAAGCGCGACCGCCGCGAGATTTTCCGTAAACGCCTGGGCTTCGGAATCGGAAAAGAAGACTTCGCCCCACATCTGCTGCTGAATTTCGCGCCGATCCGAGTTCTGGAAACTCGCAGCGGACGGAGCGTAGGGCAGGAAATTCCCTTCACCGTCGCCCAGCCGCAAAACGGATGTGGGTTCGCCCTTTGCAACGCGCTCGCGCAGCCACAAGGCAAGCGACGCGGCGTCGTAATAGCTGGCGCTGGAATTCAACCATGCCTCGCAGGCGCGCGTTTCTATTCGTTGCAGCGCAAATGCGGCTTCGGCGAAAGGTTCGTCGCCGAATGAAGGAGCCTGCGCGTTCGTTTCGATTTGTTTGCGAACAAGCGCATTGAGATCGGCGCTGAGAGAGCGGGATTGGGCTTTCATCTCGCTCCAGTCTTCGCCGCTTACCTCGCGCCCGCGAATTCTCCGCGTATCTTCGATCTTGGACTGGATAATGCGCCGAACGGCGAGGGCGTACGGTCCGTCGAACGCTTCCAGGCGAAGGGCGAGATAATCGACGACGTCGCCCTCGTTCGAGTCGGCGATTTGAAGCGCGAGAAACACATCTTTGGATTTCGCATCGATGGATCGGAGCAAATAATCAATGACGAGTTTCAGCTCCGCAGGCGCGAGCCAGCTTTTCGGCAGGATGGACAGGAATTCGCCCGCCGTCCCGTCACCCAGCTCAGCACGCAGGCGTTTCTTCTCCGCCTCAAATCGTTCGAGGCCGCCTGAAAAGAACACCGTATGCAGATAATTGCGGAGCAGCGAGGGGTTGTCCGGAAAGCGCGGCAGCAGAACCTGAAGGAATTCGAGCGCCTCTTTGTAGTTCAGCGCCTTGAGCAGAAAGTCGCTGATGGCGATCCCGTCCCGCCAATCGAGATCTTCGCTCTGGAGTTCCCGCTGCAACGCCAGCGCGGCGTCTGTGTCCCGTCGGAATTCGAGATAGGGAAGCAGCACGCGGCTGCGAAACGATGTAGTCGCCGCAAGCTTCTCGGGCGCCAATGCGATCACGCGGTCGGCGGCGTCGCGATCCGCGCACAAATTCGCATAGGTCAGGCCCGTTCGGTAGGCCTCGACATCCTCTTTGGGCCGCAGCTCCAGATAATCGAGCCAACGGCCAAGCCCGATCCGGGAATCGTTCTGCTGGGCCGCCAAACCGGCGCGCATTCTGAGCGCCGTGGGCTCCCGGGGGAACGCCTGCAATGCGCGCTCCAGCGATTGTTCCACCTCGAGCGTCGGGCCGGCGAATTTGAGCTGACAGCGCGCCACGGCGACAAGCGCTTCCCTGTCATTGCCGAGTTCTCCGGCAAGCGCGCTCCAACACTCGAAAGCTTCCCGCCAGGCGCCCAATTTCTCCAACGTTCTTGCGCGCGACCGCCGCCAATTCGGCGCTTCGGGATTGTCCGAGAATTTCCCGATGCAGAAATCCCAGTGCTGCAGCGCGAGGTTCCAATCTCTCCGGGTCTGCGCCAGCCGCGCCAGCCCCGTAAATCCGTGCGGTTTTTCGGGCATCGCCTGGATCAGGGCGTTGAAGGCGCCTTCGGCTTCGTCGTGGCGACCGGCATCCGCCAGGACTGACGCGCGGGCGGCCTTCCACCAGGGCGCGTTTGGGCTGTTGGGAAAGGCGACGAGGCAGGCGTCCCACAACGCGAGAGCGCCGTCCCAATCCTGCCGCTGCGCCGCCGCCTTGGCTTTGTTCTGGAGTTCAATGGCAAGCTTGGAATGTTCCGATGCGGTCGCGGTCTTGGTGGAAGGCCGATCCGCTTCGGGCGCGGGATTTGCGAGTTTCTGACGGCATCGCGCACTGCCGTTGAGCGTTTCCTTGTCGCCCGCGAATTCCACAGCGAGCGCGTTCCAGGCATCGGATGCTTCGCGCCACTCTCCCAGCTTTTCGAGAGAGCGCGCGCGCAATTTGCGCCAGTTGAGCGCATCCGGCGCAGCAGGGAATCTCCGGATGCATTCGTCCCAGCGCTGCAGCGCGAGGCTCCATTGCTGTTGAGCCTGCGAAACTCTGGCCAACCCGGCATATCCGATCGGCTTGTCCGGCATGACCTTCACAACGACATTCAAGTCGTTTTCCGCATCCGCATAGCGGCCGAGATTTGTCAGGGCCGCGGCGCGGATCGAAGTGAACCACCGCGCGAGCGGGTGATCGGCGAAAGCGTGAAGAGCGGAATCGCAGAGCTCTTTGGCGCGCGTCCAATCGTTGCGGCTGGAAGCCTCCTTGGCGGCCGCCAGAAACTCGTCGACTTTTGGCGGATCGTTCGCGTTCATGGATGATTTGATACAGAAGCTGCGATGCAGCGCAAGCGTACGCGCAATCGTCCGCCCACAAGGCGGTTACAGGTCGACCGGAGAACGGTTTGGACGGTCGATCAGGACATTTCGTCCAAAGTCGTCCTTGCCGGATGCGAGAATGCAAGGTGGTTTGTGATTGGCCCACATAATCGGGTCGTTCCACGTCAGCGGTACGGCGACGGTTTCCGATGGCGTCGTATATTGGATGATGGAGGCATAGCGCGTTTCGTTGGTCGAGTTGTGAGAGGCGTGCCACATCGGGCCGTCAAACATGATGAACTCCCCGTCGCCCATCGCAGGGTAATCCATTGCGCATTCGAGATCGACGCTCCGGGCCTGCGCGAGAATGACGTCGTCGCCCTCGCCCTGTTCGTAATTCGGGCCGCGCCGAAACCGGTGCGATCCGGAGATGTATTTGAGGCTTGACTGAAGAGGGCGCACGCCCGACAGGCCGACAAACACCGACACGCCTTTCCACGCGATATGTTCGACATCGATGTGCCAGCGGTGCACCTGACCGGGCCGCCGGTTCAGGACCGACACGCCCCAGACGAGAATGTCATTGCCGAGGACAGCTCTCACGGACTCGAGGATGACCGGATGGGCGGCCAGATCGAAAAATTCCGGCGAAATGGCGTGCAGGCTTTTGAACCACGGCTTGGCGGCGAAGTTCGGAGTCGGGCGCCACTTTTTCGGCGTTTCCGGCCCGAGGAGAAACGACCGGCAGGCCTTGCCCAATTCCGCGAGTTGCGCGCCTTCCTGCACGGAGAGAAGGGCCACAGGATCGCTCCAACCACGCTCCTGCATCTGCCTTCGAACGGTCGCGCTCATCCCTGCAGTTTACGCCATTTCCGCCTTGGTAAAAGCCGGCTGCGAACCCTGTCAGCCGATACTCGGAAAAGGTGCATTCGTTAACGGCCTGGAACAACCGCAGTGCACGCCAAGGTTTTGCCGCTCCGGTTGGGCCGATTTCTCTTAATCGCATCCAGCGTGTAAGTTGACAGCTGGTTGGGGCGATTTCGGGCAATGGCGAATATCATCGTTCTGGGCGGCGACGGCTTTTGCGGCTGGCCGACGGCCCTTCATCTGTCGCAGCGCGGCCACGACATCACGATCGTTGACAATTTTTCCCGTCGAAAAATCGATGTCGAGCTGAAGGCCGCCTCCCTCACGCCGATCCGGCCGATTGGGGAGCGCCTTGCCGCCTGGAAGGAAATCTCCGGTCGCGATATTGCGCTCGAGCAATTCACGGTCGGCGAGGACTTCGACCGGTTGCTGTCGCTCATCGCAGAAGAAAAGCCGGACGCGATCATTCATTTCGCCGAGCAGCGCGCGGCGCCCTATTCGATGAAATCCGCCCAGCACAAGCGCTACACCGTCAACAACAACCTCAACGCCACGCACGACGTCCTGGCGGCCATCGTCGAGTCGCGGCAGGATGTGCATCTGGTGCATCTGGGCACGATGGGCGTTTACGGATACGGCCACGCGGATATGAAAATCCCCGAAGGCTATCTGAAGGTGAAGCTGGACGTCACGCCGGACAGGCAGGTGGAGCAGGAGATTCTCTACCCGGCGAATCCCGGCTCCATCTATCACATGACGAAAACGCAGGATCAGCTCTTCTTCTTCTATTACAACAAGAACGACGAAGTGAGGATCACGGACCTGCACCAGGGCATCGTCTGGGGAACGCAAACGGAAGAGACGAAGCTCGACGAGCGTTTGATCAACCGCTTCGATTACGACGGCGACTACGGCACCGTGCTCAACAGGTTCCTGATGCAGGCCGCCATCGGTTATCCGCTCACGGTTCACGGAACAGGCGGGCAGACGCGCGCCTTCATCCATATCCAGGATACGTGCCGCTGCATCGAGCTTGCGATCCGCAATCCGCCGCGGCGGGGCGAACGGGTCAAGATCTTCAACCAGATGACGGAGACCCACAAAGTCCGCGAGCTGGCGCTGATGATCTCCCAGCTCAGCGGCGTGCCGATCGAATATGTTCCCAATCCCCGCAATGAAGCGGAGGAAAACGACCTGCATGTCGCCAACGACCATTTCCTGGGCCTCGGGTTGAACCCGATGGCGCTGAAGGAAAATCTTCTCCTGGAGGTGACCGAAATCGCGCGGAAATATGCGCACAATTGCGACCGGTCCAAGATCCCCTGTCTGTCGACATGGCGGCCTCAGGCGGAGCCGGCGCCTGCCTTCGCAGCGGCGGATTAGATTTGGCGCAACTGAAAATTCACCCGACCTTGGAAGAACCGGAGCGCGGTGACGTTCCCGCGATTGCCGAGAAGGCGCCCGGGATACTGAACCGTCCGGACCTCCTGAATATGATGGGGGAACTGGGCGTGCGGGAACTCCTGTTGTCCCGCCCCGGATGGAGGCTCGTCTGCGACGCCTCATTTCGCGAGCTGTTCTCGTCCTGGGATATTCCCGCGCATCAGATCATCGATCTGAGATTGCTGGAGCGGACGCTTCAAAGCGGGAGATATGACGGCGAACTCGCAATCGTGTGCGTCCCCGGCGAGGAAGCTCTCTACAAGCGCATATTGCGAGAGTACGGCCATCCCTGCCTCGGTCTGTTCGGCAATCTGGTGTTGCGCCTGGCGGCCGTCGCGCCGCCGGAATTTTCCGCCGAAAACTATGCGCCGCCCGAAAAATTATTCGGCATTTTCTGCCTTCCGAGAACCGGCAGCACATTGCTGACCGGCGAACTGGGCTCGATCGGCGCGGGCGCGCCCGCCGAACATTTTCGCGATCATATCGTCTATCTGCTGCAGAACAGAAGGTTGTCGAATTTTTCCATTCGCAATTGGTGGCCGATCGTCGAACTCGCGCAAACCCGGAACGGCGTGTTTGGAACCAAAGTCGTCTGGGAATTCTACGGGGTGGCGGTGGAGCATATGACGCCCGACGAGCGCAGCTGGCTGGAAGAACGATTCAGCCGAATGACGCTCATCTATCTGGAGCGCCGCGACAAGATCGGCCAGGCCGTTTCGGACTTCATCGCGCGGCAGACCGAAGTCTGGCATCTTTGGCCGCAACACATCGCGAATTACGATGTAAGGCTGTCGCGCGTTCCTGCAAATATCGACGCGATTTTGACGACGTATCGCGAATTCGTGAGCGAGGAACGCAAGCTCAAGTCCTGGCTGAAATCTCTGGGCAGCGATCTCATAGAAATCCAATTTGACGACCTGACGCGAAATCCCAAGCGCGCCGTGAGGATGCTCGCGCGGGAACTGGACGTCGCGCCGCCCGATGGGTACGACGATGTTCCGCTCAAATTCGCTCCGACCAAGAGCCTTCTGCACGAAAAATTGACTGGTAAGCTTCGCGAACGCCTTGCGATCGCAGGCGATCTCCACCTTGTCGCGCCGTAACTCCGCCTAGAAATTCCTGGCCGCCAGCTCCAGCGAGTGGAACATCGGACCGAGAATGCGAATGTCGCTCGATCCTTCCTCGGACGGCACGAACGGGTCCCGGCTGTTGAGTTCGAAATAGTGCCAGCCCGTGTAGTCGCCGATGTACGAAAATTCGTACACGTCGTCTTCGCAATTGTATTGCTTCGCAAGCGTGCGATCGCCGACTTTCAGGATGAGGAAGTCCGCGGTTTCGGCGTTCCTGGTTTTTCCGATGCGTAGAACGGCGTCGTATTTGGCGCCCTGCACCAGAAACAATCCGATCCGCCCGCCGGTCTCATATTGCACCCAAGCCTGCGGCACGCCGCTCTCCGGCGTTTCGGCGGGGTAAAACCCCTCGAGGCGATCGCTATCCGCCGAAACGTGAAGATCTCCGGCGGCGGCGACCAGCGAGTCCAGAATCTTCGTGGTGAAGAGGGCGTCGACCTGTCCCACGGCGTTTTCGAGAGCGGCGAGCCGATTTTCGATGGCCGTCAGTCGATCTTCCAGGTTGCGCGGGTCGGCAGATTTCGCCATTCGGGAATTCCACAAGCCATGACGAGTTGCATGGGCCGGTTGAGGGCCTACACGTGTGACACAATTGTGGAGCCGTCAAGTCGATCGACCCGGGCAACGAGCTAAGACGAAAGGGCGCCTTGCAGTTCCGCAGTGACGACCCGGCCTGCCGGGGTTTGCGAGTCACTGACAAATGAAGCGCCGGAAAGCGTGATTGCGCGCGTCTCTGTCGCTGGCAGGAAGAGTTGCACGGCGCCTTCATTGCGCGCGCCGCTCTGGCTGAGCGCAATGTGAAGGCGCTCGCCGCAATCGACCTGAAGCGTCCATTGGCGGAATGCGCCGGACTGATAGGCATAAGACTCTCCGTCGTCCTCGAACGATGTCGCCGTGAACGCGCCACGCCCGGGAAACGGAAAGATGTTGAAGCCACGGGCATCGGCGGGCTTCGCGAAATGTTGCTCGGCGGTATTGATCGCGATCGCGCTTCCGGCCCGGCCGAGCAATACGGGCTGTGCGGGCGGCGCGGGCAGGGTTGCGCGCTCGCCGCCCATAAACAACTCGCCCGACCAGAAATCGTACCAATCGGCGCCCGAAGGCAGATCGAGCGTGCGGGAGGCGCTACCGCGTTCGACCACCGGCGCCGCAAGCAGGGCGGGACCCACCATCATTTCGTCGTTCTCGCCATAGCAGCGCGGATCATCGGGGAAGTCGTAAAAGGTCGGGCGCACCATCGGCTCATAGTCGCGATGGTAGCGCCAGAGCAGATCGTAGAGATAAGGCATGAGGCGGTAGCGGAATTTGATCAGGTCGCGCACGTAAGGCGTGATCTCCGGATGCATCCATGGCTCGTTGACCGTACCGTCGTCGTTCCAGGAATGGATGCTGAAGCGCGGCATCAGAATGCCGAACTGCACCCAGCGCAGAAATAACTCCTCATCGGGCGCTGGGCCGGCGAAACCGCCCACATCGTGGCCCGTGTTCGACACGCCGGAGAGCGCAAGCCCCAGACCCATTTTGAGATTGTATTTCAGCGTTTCCCACGAGGTTGAATTGTCGCCGGACCAGGTTTGCGCATAACGATGCAGGCCGGCGGGCCCGGCGCGCGTCACCACGAAAGGCCGCTTGTCCGGCACATGCGCGCGCTGCGC
The DNA here is from genome assembly GCA_963715545.1 of uncultured Alphaproteobacteria bacterium. Classification (GTDB taxonomy): domain Bacteria; phylum Pseudomonadota; class Alphaproteobacteria; order Micropepsales; family Micropepsaceae; genus Rhizomicrobium. The sequence goes on from OY970252.1 coordinate 932,739, forward strand.
ATCGCGGGAGGCGCGCATCATCTGGAGCGGCTGCAGCGGTTTCGCCTCGATGCCGGCGCGCTCCTTGCCGAACATGTTGGCGCACGCGCGGGGCGAGACGATTTCATATTCGTTGTTGTCGTTCCAGGTTCCGGCCATGCCATGGGCGAGCAATGAATGATCCACGTGCGCCTTCCACCATTCGATGGCGCGGGGATTGGTGAAATCGACATAGGCGCCGATCGCGTCCCAGAACTGCACCCAGGCGGGTTCGCCGTTCTCGGCGCGCATCAGCAATCCCTGCGCATGGGCCTCTGCGAACAGCGGGTGATCGCGAAGCAGGCACGGCTTGATGTTCGGAATAAGCCGCACGCCTTTCGCGCGATAATGCGCGACGAAGGCGGTGGGATCGGGAAACTTGTCCCGGTTCCAGTGAAACACATAGCGTTTGTCGCCAATCGAGGTGTAACCCGACGACAGATGAAACGAGTCGCATAGAATGTCGTGCGCTTCGCAATTGTCGAGGAACTCGTTCATGCGCGCCTGCGCATCGGGCGCATCGGTGTAGCTCATGGTCGAGCCGGAATAACCGAGGCTCCATCTGGGCGGGAAGGCAGGCCTTCCCGTGAGCCAGGTGAAACGCCGCGCGACATCCGCCACGGTCGCGCCCGCGATGAAATAATAATCGAGGTCGCCGTGCTCGGCGACGAAGCTGCGAAAGAGCCCGTGATAGTTCGAGCGCTCGCAACCCATATCGAAGGTGCAATCCGACAAGGTGTCGTAGAACAGGCCGAAAGCCGCGGACGGCTTGTATGTGATGTAAAACGGAATGTGTTTGTACAGCGGATCGGAGGTTTTCGCGCTGTAACCCATGGCGTCAACGCCGGTCATGCGGAATCTTCGGCCCGCACGGTCCATCTCGCCGCTGCGTTCGCCAAGGCCGAAATATTTCTCCCTTGGATCGCGCGCGAGATAGTGATGAATGCGGTCGTCCCACCAGCCGAAATTATAGGCTTGCGTCGGCCGGTCGCGCGCGACTCGCACCCATTCGTCGCCGCGCTTCAATTCCCACGCACATAAGAACCCCTGCAGCTTGATGCTCAACCGGATCTGCCCGGTCTCCACGATGAGGCGGCCGTCGCTCTCGCGGGACGAATAATCCGCCAGCGAAAAACCCGAGAGGTCGAGACGATCTCGCCCCTCCGTCGCAATGTCCTCGGCGCCGGGCGCCACGGTCCAGCTCGTCTGGAAGTTCCAAGCGCCGGTGGGCAGCACCACGACCCCAATGATGTCAGTTTCAAGAACGAAGATGTGCGCCGCCGCGCCATTGTCGGCCGCAAGATCGATGCGCCCGCCTTCGTTGCGCGAAACGGAAAATAGGGGCGGTGCGGCCAGCGTCGCGCGGTTCAAATGTTCTTCCCTCAAAATCTCAAAGGCGCGCCGGCCATTGATCGTGCGGCGCCCATGGTCCAAGTTGAATCAGACTGTAACCCCGGCCGCTTCCATGGCGCATCCGCTTTATCTCGATCCCATGCGATTTTTTCTCGCCCGACGCGGCTCTGCGGGCGCTGGCTTCACGGCTGTTCGCAGACATCGAGCATCTGCCCATCGTGAGCCCGCACGGCCACACCGATCCTGCTTGGTTCGCCAGCGACGCGCCGTTCGAGGATCCGGTGAGCCTGTTCCTGTGGCCGGACCATTACCTGCTGCGGATGCTCTACAGCCAGGGCGTGCCGCTCGAGCGCCTGGGCGTCGCACCCCGCGACGGTGCGTCCGTGGAAACCGACCGGCGTGCGATCTGGCGCCTGTTCGCCGAGAATTATCGCGCGTTTGCGGGCACGCCTTCGCGATTGTGGCTCGATCATGCCTTTGTCAGCGTGTTCGGACTCGACGTGCGGCTGGAGCCCGAGACGGCGGATCTTTACTTCGACACGATCTCCGCCGCGCTCGCGACGCCGGCATTTCGTCCGCGCGCTCTCTATGAGCGATTCAACATCGAAGTGATCGCCACCACCGAGGGCGCGCTCGACCCGCTGACGCATCACGCGGCGCTCGCGAAATCCGGTTGGAGGGGCCGCGTGATCCCGACGTTCCGGCCGGACGATGTCACCGATCCTTCCGATCCCGATTTCACGGCGAATGTGGCGAAGCTCGGCGCGTTGACGCGCGAAGACGCGTCAAGCTGGAGCGGCTATCTGCGTGCGCTGGAAAATCGTCGCGTCTTTTTTCGCGAACACGGCGCGACAGCCACCGACCATGGCCCCGCGACGGCGCGAACGGCCGATCTACCGGCTGCGGAATGCCAGAGCTTGCTCGATCGCGCGCTTGCCGGCCGCGCCGACGCGAATGACGCCGACCTGTTCCGCGCCCAGATGCTGACGGAAATGGCGCGGATGTCGTGCGACGATCGCATGGTGATGCAGCTGCATGCGGGCGTGTGGCGCGGCCACAATCGCGAGTTGATCCGCCGCTTCGGCCGCGACAAGGGCGACGATCTTCCGAGAACGATCGACTATGTCGGGGCGCTGAAACCGCTGCTCGACCGCTTCGGCAACCGCGCCGATTTCACCTTGATCCTCTTCACGCTCAACGAAAGCGCCTATTCGCGCGAGCTGGCGCCCCTGGCCGGGCACTATCCTTGTGTGAAGCTCGGCCCCGCCTGGTGGTTCCATGATGCGCCGGACGCGATGATGCGCTTCCGGCGCGAGACGACGGAAATCGCGGGCTTCTACAACACGGTCGGCTTCAACGACGACACACGGGCGTTCTTCTCCATTCCCGCCCGCCACGATCTGGCCCGCCGCATCGATTGCGCCTATCTGGCCGAGCTGGTCGCGACATACCGGCTGGATGAAGACGAGGCGGCCGTGATCGCGCGCGATCTCGCTTATCGCCTTCCCAAAGCCGCGTACCGGTTATGACGGCCCGGCTGGGTATTGCGACGCTCGACAGCCTCCCGCGCGCTGTGAAGCGGCCGCGCTACGATATCGGCGCGCTCGGTGTGGGCATCGTGCATCTGGGTCTGGGCGCGTTTCATCGCGCGCATCAGGCGGTATTCACCGACGACGCCATCGCGCGCTCGGGCGGCGACTGGGGCATCGCCGGCGTCTCGCTGCGTCATGCCAGAACCCCCGACGCGATGACACAACAGGATTGTCTTTACACGGTCGAGACCCTGGACGCGAAACCGTCCTATCGCGTGATCGGCGCGATTCGCCGGGCGCTGTTTGCGGAGCGCGATCGCGCGGAAATCCTCGTGTTGCTCGCAGCGCCGTCCACGCATGTCATCACGCTGACGGTGACGGAGAAAGGCTATTGCCTCGATGCGGAGGGAAATCTCGATTTCGCGCATCCCGATATCGCGCATGATCTCGCTTCGCCGGAACAACTGCATTCGGCCATCGGCTGGATCGCCCTGGCGCTTGAGACGCGCGCAACTCCGGTGACGATCCTCAGTTGCGACAACCTTTCGGGCAATGGCCGGAAACTGGAGAACGCAGTCCGCGCGTTTAAGCAGCGGGCCGGACATTTGCATAAGATCGGCGCGAGCTTTCCCAATACGATGGTGGATTGCATCGTGCCGGCCGCCAGCGACGCATCACGCGCACGCGTGCGCGAGGCGCTGGGCCTGGACGACCGCGCGCCGGTCCAGCGCGAGCCGTTCGCGCAATGGGCGATCGAGAACAGGTTCGCCGGAGCTATCCCGGATTGGGCGGGGGTCAGCGCGGAGATTGTGGATGATGTCGCGTCGCATGAGCGGCTGAAGCTGCATGTGCTGAACGCCTGTCATTCTGCGCTCGCCTATCTGGGCCTGCTGCGCGGGTTTCGCACCACACGGGAAGCGATCGGCGATCCGGATTTGCTGCGCTTCGCGCATGACATGGTGATGAGCGAGATTGCGCCCGCGCTCGCGCCGTTGGCCGTCGCGGATTATTGGCGACAGGTGCGCGCGCGGCTTTCCAATCCGATGCTGGATCACAGCCTGGCGCAGATAGCGGAAGACGGTTCGGTCAAGCTCAATGCGCGCATCTTTCCCATCCTCATCGCCAATGCCCGCGCGCAACGGCCTTTCACGAAATTGACCGCCGTCGTCCGCGCCTGGATGGATTTCGTCCACACCTTGGGCGTCAAGGACCCGCAGGCCGCGCGACTGATCGCCTGGGCCAAGGCAGGCGCAAATCCCGCGGCGTTGCTGGACGATCGCGCGATTTTCCCCGATCCATTTCGCACCGAGCTTGCGCTTCGCGATGCGCTCACGAAAGACACGCCATGAAGATCGCCGACGCCAAAGTCATCGTCACCTGTCCGGGGCGGAATTTCGTCACCTTGAAGATCGAAACCGATTCCGGCCTTCACGGCCTGGGCGACGCCACGGTGAACGGCCGCGAACTGGCCGTGGCGAGCTATCTCACCGATCACGTGCTGCCCACTTTGATCGGCCGCGACGCGCAGCAGATCGAGGACATCTGGCAATATCTCTACCGCGGCGCCTATTGGCGGCGCGGGCCGATCACGATGGCCGCCATCGGCGCGGTCGACATGGCGCTGTGGGACATCAAGGCGAAACAGGCCAAGCTGCCGCTCTATCAGCTGCTAGGCGGCGCGAGCCGCACGGGCGTGATGGTCTATGGCCACGCCAATGGCGAGACCATCGAGGAGACGATCGCCGAAGCGAAGAAGTATGTTGCGATGGGATATCGCGCGATCCGGCTGCAGACCGGCGTCCCCGGCATGAAAAGCGCCTATGGCGTCTCGCGCGACAAGCTGTTTTACGAGCCCGCAGACGCGGCGAACCCCACGGAGAACATCTGGTCGACAGCCAGATATCTGCCGACCGTACCAAAACTGTTCGAAGCGGCGCGCGCGGAGCTGGGCTGGGATGTGCATCTGCTGCACGATGTGCATCATCGCCTGACTCCCATCGAAGCGGCGCGCCTGGGCAAGGATCTCGAGCCGTTCCGCCTATTCTGGCTCGAGGATGCGACGCCGGCGGAAAATCAGGAAGGGTTTCGCCTGATCCGCCAGCACACGACGACGCCTCTGGCAGTCGGCGAAATCTTCAATTCGATCTGGGATGCGAAGACGCTGATCGAAGAGCAACTGATCGATTATATCCGCATGACGGTGGTGCATGCCGGCGGCATCACGCATCTGCGGCGCATGGCGAGCTTCGCCGACCTGTACAAGGTGCGGACCGGCTGCCACGGCGCGACCGATCTGTCGCCCGTCTGTCTTGCGGCGGCGCTGCATTTCGATTTGTCGGTGCCGAATTTCGGCATCCAGGAATATATGCGCCACACCGCTGAGACCGATGCGGTGTTCCCGCATACCTACAGTTTCAATGCGAGGTTATCTGCACCCGGGCGAGGCGCCGGGCCTCGGCGTCGAGATCGACGAAACGCTCGCGGCGAAATATCCCTACCGTCGCGCCAATCTGCCGGTTAACCGGCTCGAAGACGGCACGATGCACGATTGGTGAAGGACCCGAAACATGTTAGATATCGTCGCCCGGTGTCGCCAAATAGCGTCATAAAGTCATGAACCGTCCACAGCTTCTGGAATTGCTCGGCGAACTGCGCATCCAGAATATGTTTTTGTTGCGCGCCGGCTGGCTGCTCGTCTGCGACGCGGAATTCCATAAGCTGTTCAGCGATTGGGGCATCCCTGCGCCGCGGCTCCTGTCTGTCGACGATCTGGCCGAAGCGCTGCGGGCCAAATCGGTCTCCTGCAAGATGGCTGTGGTTTGCGTGACGGATGCGGAAGCGCCTCACAGGCGTCTGTTGCGTGAAAATCGCATCCAGACGCTGGGGCTGTTTTCCGAAGTCATTCCGCGCCTGGCGGCGCGCGCGCAACCGCAGTTTCTGGACAAGGATCCCGCGCCGCCGACCAGGAGCTACGCAACCGTGTCGTTGCCGGGATCTGGCGATGGGTATCTGGGGCAGGTGCTGGGCGCGATCGGCGCCGGCAGGCCGATCAAGCATTTTCGCGAATGCATCGTCCCCCTTCTGGAATACCGCAGCCTTTCGACCTTTCAACCGAAGGAATGGTGGCGAACGCTGACGCTCGCGACATCCGCGAACGGCATATTCGCCACAAAGGTGCACTGGGACGTCTACCGGCAGGCGACCCGCTGCATGAGGGACGACGAACACGCGTGGATGGACATGCAGCTTCGCGAAATGCCGATCCTCCATCTCGAGCGGAAGGACAAAGTTGCGCAGGCGGTTTCCCATTACATCGCGCGGGAAACCGGCGCCGGGAACGCGTGGGACAAGGACAAGTTCGCGTATCACGAAAAGCTGATGCACTTCACCGAAGACGTCGACGCCGTGCTGGCGATCCATGACGGATTCATCGAAGACGAAAAAGACTTGCTGCATTGGCTGAGTTCGCATCGCGGGCCGATGTTGCGAGTCGATCTCGACGATCTTTCGCAAAACGCCAAAAGCGTCGCCAGGTCCGCGGCCGCAACGCTCGATTTTCCTCTGCCGGCCAATTTCGACAACCGCCCATCGACTGTGGAGATCGAAATCAGCCCGTTGCACCTGTCTTTGGCGGAAAAGGTTCGCGCAAAGCTCGCGGAGGCGCGCGAAACGGCGGCTGTATCCTGAATTCGGACTGAGTTCAGTCGATGAACTGCTCGGCGAGGATGCGTTCGTCCAGGCTGTGGCCCGCGTCGAACAGCATGGTCATGGCGATGGAGCGATCCTCGGCGACATCGACCGCGATCACGTCGCGCACTTCGAAATCGTCGGCGACGGCGCTGACGCGGCGCTTCTCCGGCTCGAGGATTTCGAAGCGGGTTTTGGCGCGGTGGGGCAGCAGCGCGCCGTGCCAGCGCCGGGGCCGGAACGCGCTGATGGGCGTGAGCGCAAGCAGCGCCGCATCGATCGGCAGGATCGGCCCATGCGCGGAAAGGTTGTAGGCGGTCGATCCGGCCGGCGTGGAAATGAGCACGCCGTCGCAGATCAGTTCGCGGATGCGCGGTTTGCCGTCCACGATGATGCGGATCTTGGCGGCCTGTTGCGTCTGGCGCAGCAGCGACACTTCGTTGAAGGCGAGCGCGTCGTAGCTTTCGCCCTGGCTGTTGGTCGCGCGCATGCTGAGCGGGTGAATCTGCGCAGGTTCCGCGGCGGCAAGACGTTCTTCGAGGCTCGTCTCCCGGAATTCGTTCATCAGGAAGCCGACCGAGCCCAGATTCATCCCGTAGATCGGTTTGCCTTTGCCCAGGAAGTTGTGAAGCGTCTGCAGCATGAAGCCGTCGCCGCCCAGCGCCACGATCACATCGGCCTGTTCCGGGCCCACATCGTGATAGCGCTGAAGCATCGTGGCGAGCGCCGCGCGCGCATCGGGCGCCGTCGAGGCGACGAAATGCAGGGCCATGCTCAACCGCCCGTCAGCGACATGTGCCGCGCCAGCGCAGGCGCGTTGTGGCGGCGATCGATCATGAAATCATGGCCTTTGGGTTTGCGTGCGATGGCCGCGTCGATGGCTGTGTCCAGCGCCGCATCGTCGTTCGAGGCGCGCAGAGGGGGGCGCAGATCCGCGTCGTCGTTCTGGCCCAGGCACATAAAGAGCGTGCCCGTGCAGGTGAGGCGCACGCGATTGCAGCTTTCGCAGAAATTGTGCGTGAGCGGCGTGATGAAGCCGAGCCGGCCGCCGGTCTCCGCCACGCGCACATAACGCGCGGGCCCGCCCGTGCGATAATCGTCTTCGACAAGCGTGTAGCCTTCGCCAAGCCGCGCACGCACCAGCGACAGCGGCAGATATTGCGCCACGCGATCGCCGTCGATCTCGCCCATCGGCATGGTTTCGATCAGGGTCAAATCCATATCGCGGCCATGGGCCCAGGCGAGCATGTCGGCGATCTCGTCTTCGTTGATGTCCTTCAGCGCCACCATGTTGATCTTAACCGTGAGGCCCGCATCCTGCGCGGCGTCGATCCCCGCCAGCACTTTCGACAAATCGCCCCAGCGGGTGATGTCGCGGAATTTCTGAGGGTTCCGCGTGTCGAGCGAGACGTTGATCCGGCGCATGCCCGCGGCGTGCAATTGCCTCGCGAAACGCGGCAGCTGGCTGCCGTTGGTGGTGAGCGTGAGCTCCTTGAGCCCGCCTTCGCCGATGCGCGCGCCGAGCCCCTCGATCAGGCTCATCACATTGCGCCGGACCAGCGGCTCGCCGCCTGTGATGCGGATGCGTGCGACGCCTTTGCGGATGAACGCCGCAGAGAGCCGCTCCAGCTCTTCCAGGGTCAGGAGTTCCGGCTTGGGCAAAAAGGTCATGTGCTCCGTCATGCAATAGACGCAGCGGAAGTCGCAGCGGTCCGTGACGGAGACGCGCAGATAGGTGATGTGCCGGCCGAACGGATCGATCATGCGGGGCACGTTAGCAGGTTTCGCGCGCGTTTTTCCTCCCCCGTTTACGGGGGAGGCGCCGAGCGCAAGCGAAGGCGGAGGGGGCCCCCTTCGACCCGCTTCGCGGGCCACTTCCCCCGTAAACGGGGGAAGAAAAAGGTGGTCACGCCGCCTTCGAGCAGTGCAGCCGGCTGACGGCTTCGGCCTTGGAGACGGCCGAGAAGATGGCGTCCACGTCGTGACGCTCTTCATTGCTGATCGCGGCGGAGACCCCGTGCGACTTGCGGGACAGGTCGAACACGGTCTGGAACACGCATTTGTCGATGCCGACGGCACGGCAGCCGAGCGCGACGGCGCGGGGACCGCCGCGATAGAAGACCGCGCGGAATTCCGTGACACCAAGCCCCAGGAGCTTCGCGAACGCCACATCGAACATATCCATCTGGCCCTGGTGCAGCACGCGCAACAGGAAGCCCGCGCGCAATTGCCCGCCGGTCGCGAGCTTGTCGACGAGCTTCTGCGCGCTCGCGTCTCCCGCCCGGGCGGGCTGTTGCACGGCGCGGGTCGCATGGTCGATGACGGAGGCGACCGCTTCCGGCGCGATCCTGTGGCTATGAACGATATAGGATTTGAGCGCATCGGAGACCCAGCCGCACATCTGCGTAGCCAGCGGCGCGGGCAGGTCGTCGCGGCGGACGAGCGGCTCCTGGATGGCGGCGATGCGGCGCGATTTCTCGACCAGGGTTTCGAAGGCGGCAGGACCGATCTTGGCCGTCACATTGCGGACGAGGGCGACCAGCACGGGCTCTGCGTCGCTCTTTGCGAGAACCTCGGTGACCGGCTCGCCGATTTCGGGGCGGGCGGCGCAGGCGGCCTGGTGCTCCAGGCCCATCTCATCGAGAAAGGAAAGGATTGCGGCGTCGCTCAGCCGGCGGCTGCGCAGGATGATGGGGCGGGCGACTTCGATCCTGTCGTCGACGAGGAGCAGGATCAGGTCGAGCGGCGCGTCGGGATCGTCGGCCAGCTTTTCGGCCAGCGCGATGCGGATCGCCATTTCGACGTCCTTGGCGAGGCGCTGGAGGATGTCGCGCATCAGGCCGCGCTCGCGCTCGGACAGCGTCGGGGCCTGGGTCTGGTAGAGGGAGGCGACGGCCAGATAGATGTCGTCGCGGCTGGTGCCGCCCGGATTGGCGACCAGCTGGACCAGCCGGCCCATGTCGCTCATGTCGTGCGCGCTCAACCCCACCGCATTGCCCCTTCTGCATCCCCCGGAACCGCCTTTTGCGGTCGAGTTCCCATGCTAGGGTCATCAGCGTTAACAGCGTGTTAAGGTAATGGAGTCCGGGAACGATACGAGTTGAGTCCCTGAGACCGGGGGCGTCCCGCCCGCTTTTGGACTAAGCAACCCCGCGAACGAGCCGAATCCCAAACGCCCTTCCCATCTCTCCTTCGGCCGCCCAACTAGGGCAGCGGCAACAGTTGCAACGGGGTCGTTGGTGTAATGCCGCTCGATACGTTCGCGATGTTGACGAGCGAGCTTAGCATCGAGAGAACGGTCTTCGTCTCATCATTGAAGGAATCGTCTGGAATACGATAGGTGGAATTTCGATAACTCACTGACAGATATCCTGGCCCGTCCTCGGATAAGTCGAACAGGACATGCGCCGCACAGTCGTCGGAAGGCCCACAAAAATTGTCGAAGTTCTTTCCAGCGCGCGCCTTAACATCCTTCGCAGCCTCATTATTGACGGCGGTCCACGAGTCGGCGGGTTCTGTCCAGTGTACTGCTTCCGAATTCGACCGGTTCATCCGAAGCACGGCCCCCAGATATTCGAAGATCTCCGCAATCGAACGCCATTGAATGTGAACGAACCCTTGAGACTGCAAAGAGAATTTATCCTCGCTCGTCTGCTTGAGGACGATCTCCCCGGGACCGCACCCGTCATCATTGATGATCGACGAAACGCGTTGAGCCTGAAGCGCGGCGGTTGTGGCTTGACTTGCCCCGCCGCCGGATGAAGAGCTGGACGCAGGACTTGATGATTTTGTACCAGTGCCGCCGCCGGTCGACGAAGATGAGGGTGAACTCAGCGCGCTGGCTGCATAGGCCTGCATGACCTGTACGCCATCGAACTGCTCGTCTAATTCCAGGTTTGGAAGCGTGCCGGATGGGATCGGAACAGGATTGTTGCTCGTTTGGCGTCTGGTTTCGTGCCTGGGTCTCACCGCGGGAGTCGACGTCTCTGGAATGACATTCTTCACGGTCGGCACATCGATCAGAGAAGACATGTCGGTTGAAGAGGGGACATCGTTCTCGTGTGCAACCGGAATTCGAAATCCGACTTCTTTCATCTTGTGGGCGTTAATGCATAACGCGACTTGCCCCGCGTAGACTCGGTAGATTTGGCCGCGATTCAATGGCGAATTTTTTGTGTTCGGCGAATTCGGCACATTTCCAAAGTGATATTGGCCGTCGCTGTTTCCGGTGATTGCGCCAAACGCCGTCGAGTTGGGTTGCAGCGGAATGCTCATGTCATTGTCCTTAGACGGCGCTGTACCACCGGTAGGCGCAGAAAGGTTCAAGGGAGAGTACATGTCGAACATTGGGCCTGCGGGGTCCATGATGTCGAAGGACTTCAGCGCGGCGTTGGATCGCAGAAGTAGTCTGACCAATTGGAGATATGTGTCGAACTGGCTCTGGTCGTCCGGATTGTTGATATATCGAACGTAGTGAACCACCTTTTTCGAATTATCAGGGTCGGATGACGGGACCTTCACTGGAAAATCGATTTCCTTCACGAATAGAAGCAGTAGGAGTTCTCGCGAGATCCCCGCGTTCCATCGGCTGAGCACATAAGTAGCTGACACCGGCTGTAATATATTCAGTTCGAAGCCCTCGGTGTTCAGGGGCGTGAATGTATATGTTGGCGACGTACTGCCAGTGATTGAGGGAGCAAACGAATTTCCTGAACTCATTGCAGGTTTTGAGCCAAACGGAATCGTGAATCCTGCCGTTCCCGATAACGACAACGCGCCGCTCATGGACGCCAGCGCGCCCATATTGAGCGGTGCGCGGTCCCGCGCGCGCAGGATGTTGGTCAGGAGAATCTGATCCGATGCCTCGACAAATGCGTCGTTGTCGTTGACGGCATCGCCTTGAATGGCCGGCGACAGCGATGTGATGTCTGCGAGCGGGCCCGAGCTGCACGCGCTCAGCCCAAGCGCGCATAGACTAGCCGCAATAAACGCGATCAGCGGCCGAGCCGCCAGTTGCCCCCGAAAGCGCATGTCATTCCCCCCGCAAACGGCGTCGAGTTCAAACTGCCAAATACGCGGCCATGCAACCTACGAATGAAAGCAGACTGACATCTCAATCGGCGACGTGAAAGTGTCGATAGGTATTCGCATAGTGAAAAGCTGTTGATATCTTGATCGAGATCGCGATCAGCCGAAAAGCGCATCGCCTTTAGTAAGAAATATGAAGTTTTTGTATTTGAACACACGAGGGCGTCCCGTTTGTTGCTCCTGGCCGCAAATCGTCACAAATCTCGAACACGTGCTAGGGTTCGATCATCGAACTTTCGAGTCCTGCATGACCCCCGAACCACCCTTCATCCTCGCCATCGACCAGGGCACCACGTCGACCCGCGCGATACTGTTTGATTCCGCGGCGCGGCCGGTGGCGTCGCACGCCATCGAATTGCGCCAGATCTATCCCGCCAATGGCTGGGTCGAGCACGACGCGGAGGAGATCTGGCAGGCGACGCTCAATTGTTGCCGCGTGGCGGCGAAAGGCGTGGCGGCGCGCGACATCGCGGCGATCGGCATCACCAATCAGCGCGAGACGACGGTGCTGTGGGATCGTGCGAGCGGCGCGTCGCTTCACAATGCCATCGTCTGGCAGGACCGGCGCACGGCCGAACGCTGTCGCGTTCTGAAGGAAGACGGCTGCGAGCCCGCCGTCACCGCGCGCACTGGGCTGCTGCTCGATCCCTATTTCTCCGCCACCAAGGTGGAATGGCTGCTCGATCATATTCCCGGCGCGCGCGCGCAGGCGGAGCGGGGCGAGCTTGCGTTCGGCACCATCGACAGCTGGCTGATCTATAAGCTGACGGGCGGCGAGGTGCATGCGACCGACGTCACCAACGCCTCGCGCACCATGCTGCTCGATCTCAAGCGGCTCGCCTGGGACGAGGAGATGCTGACGCTGTTCCGCGTGCCGCGCGCCATCCTGCCCGAGGTGCGCGACAGCGCGGGCGATTTCGGCGCCACCGACCAAGGAATTGTTCGGCGCGTCCATCCCCATCGTGGGCGTGGCGGGCGACCAGCAGGCGGCCGCGTTCGGGCAGGCCTGTTTCGCGCCGGGCGATGTGAAGACCACTTACGGCACCGGCTGCTTCGCGCTGGTCAACACGGGCGCGCGTGTGCCCGTCTCGCAGAACCGGCTGCTTGCGACGTCGGCCTATCGCGCCAAGGGCGAGACGGCCTATGCGATCGAAGGCAGCATCTTCGTCGCGGGCGCGGTGGTGCAATGGCTGCGCGACGCGCTGGGCGTGATCCGCAGTTCCGACGAGATCGAGGCGCTGGCGCGCACGCGCGAAAACGCGCGGAAGGACTTTATTTCGTGCCGGCGTTCACCGGCCTCGGCGCGCCTTACTGGGATCCGGACGCGCGCGGCGCGATCCTCGGTCTGACGCGCGACATGGGCGTGGCGGAGATCGCGCGCGCCGCGCTCGATGCGGTGTGCTTCCAGACCCGCGATCTGCTGGATGCGATGGCGCGCGATATGACAGCGGCGAAGCTCGGCGCACCTGGCGCGCTCAAAGTCGATGGCGGCATGGTGAAGAACGACTGGTTCTGCCAGCGCCTCGCCGATCTCACGGGCCTCACCGTCGACCGGCCGAAGGTCACGGAGACGACAGCGCTGGGCGCGGCCTATCTCGCGGGGCTTTCGGCAGGCGTGTTCCGGGATTTTTCGGAAATCACCAATGCCTGGGCGCTGGATCGGCGGTTCGAACCGGGCCTGGCGAAATGCGCCCGCGACGGGCTCTATGCCGGCTGGCTCAAGGCGGTCGAGCGCGTGCAGTGATGGCGGCGAAACGCTCCCCGGCGTGTTCGCTTCGGAAGGCGCAGCGGTCGGTTGGATCAAATCGCGCGTTGCAACGGGCACGACCTTGAACGCCGATGAGAGCGCCATCAGGAAGCGTATTCACTGAATGGCGCTTGCACGAATTGGGCGGAAAGCTATTTCGCCAGATTGCGTCGCGGCGAAGCCGGTCATCATCACCACATCGCTGGCGCCTATTTGCTTTGCTATGCGCAGGAAGCGGCTTGGAGAGAAGATGATCGCCGTTCCTTGAATGGCGATCAAACCCGCAACGTCGCCACGCTGGCGATGAAGCGTGGACCTTCCGTCGATTTTAGGGGATATTGGCAGAGGCACAGCGCGGCCCAGGTCGTGGTGCCGTCCACAAATTGGGGATCTGGACATGGCTGAGTTAACCATAGCGTTTATCGATGGAGTTTCTTCAATCTCCAGTCACAACAACGTTCATCGGATCGTTTGCTTCAAATTGGACGCCAAAGGACAGCAGGAAAGGAGCGTCGAGCTCCTTATCCCGGCTTCGTCTCTTGGCGGTATTTCGGGGGCATTAAATAAACTTAGGGATTAACGGCAATCGATCGCCGCGCCACGCCCGTCGTGGCCGGGGATAAGCGACACGGCCGCCGCATCCAGGTTCGCCGACGCGGCCCGGAGCTTCGCCGGCTTCCGTTCGGCATCTTGGATTTGGGCCGCGATCTCGACCTGCTTGGCCTTAATCGCCGAAATGACATGGGGAGTCGACTCGCCCATGTACCGAATTCAGGCGCAGGCCGGTCGATTTTCCTGGGGCGTTTGCGCCATAATATCGGAAACAGCAGGGCCGAGTTCGCCTGTTGTGCTTGAGGAAAGCCGTGCTTTCACCGGGGTTCGCACATGTTGGAAATTTTTGAAAGGCACGAGATGAAATTGCGAAGCTGGGTTCTGGGAATGGCCGCTGCGCTGGCGGCGACGGCGGCGAGCGCGGCCGATTACTACCACAATGTCGACGCGTGGCCGGTGAGTCCGGATTTCGGGTTCACGATTTCCGCGCCGATCGATTTCGTAGGCCAGGGCGCGCCGCAGGATGCGCCGGACTGGCGCTGGAATTCATCCGATCCGGGCAAGGTGCTTTACGAGATCGTCGTGCCCCGCGCGATCGAGCCGCAAACCAATTTCTCCGGCGCCACGATCACCATCGGCATGAGCAGCAATCCCAAAGCGGTCGCCAATTGTCTCGCCCCCAGCGGCGCGCCGCCGGACGAGAAATCGTGGAAGCAGAAGATCGGCGGCGTGGAATTTTCCGCCTTCCGCGATTCCGACGACGGCATGAGCCACTATCACGAGATCACAAGCTTGCGCGCGGTTCATCAGGGCCAGTGCTGGGCGGTGGAATACATGATCGCGTCGACGTCGCTGGGCGTCTATCCGTCGGAGTATGGGCTCAAGCAATTCGACATGAAGAAGGTGCGCGCGCTGATGGACCGCATCGTGGCGACGTTCAAGTTCGGGTGAGGGATGACAATTGGGTGCGAGCGCCCCCCTTCCGTCCGCCTCGCAAGTGCGAGGCGTCCACCTTCCCCCACGAGGGGGGAAGGCTAAGGAGAAAAAGGCGCGCGCCAATTCTTTTTTTAGCCTTCCCCCCTCGTGGGGGAAGGTGGCACGCGGCGTCAGCCGCGTGACGGAAGGGGGCGACGCATCGCATTTTCAGTGAGGTTTGACACCAATCGCCCCCCGGGGTCACTCTAGGCGGACCCGGATATCGGTCAGGAGCAAGGCCATGAACGTGTTGGAAAAGATCAAGGTCAGCGTGCCGGACGCGTATGAGATTCCGTCGCTCGAGGGCAAAGTGAGCGACGCCGAATGGCAGCTGCGGGTCGATCTCGCGGCGACCTACCGGCTGGTCGCGCTGCATGGCTGGGACGACATGATCTTCACCCATATCTCTGCGCGCGTGCCCGGGCCCGAGCATCACTTCC
Source organism: uncultured Alphaproteobacteria bacterium (assembly GCA_963715545.1). Taxonomy (GTDB): domain Bacteria; phylum Pseudomonadota; class Alphaproteobacteria; order Micropepsales; family Micropepsaceae; genus Rhizomicrobium. The sequence continues at coordinate 948,131 of OY970252.1, forward strand.
TGATCAACCCCTATGGGCTCCTGTTCGAAGAGATCACGGCGTCCAGCCTGGTGAAGATCGATGTCGACGGCAACAAGGTGGACGACACGGTCTATCCCGTGAACCCGGCCGGCTTCACCATCCACAGCGCGCTGCACATGAACCGCGACGATGCGCATTGCATCATCCATCTGCACACGACCGACGGCGTGGCCGTGTCGGCGCAGGCCGATGGACTTCTGCCGCTCGACCAGCACGCGATGATGATCTGCGGCGACACCAGCTATCACGACTATGAAGGCGTGGCGCTCGATCTCGACGAACGCGACCGCCTCGTGCACGACATCGGCGACAAGCATGTGATGATCCTGCGCAACCACGGGACGCTGGCGCTGGGGCAAAGCTGCGCCGACGCGTTCCTGCGCATGTATTATCTCGAGCGGGCCTGCTCGATGCAGGTGGCGGCGTTGGGCGGCGGCGCGAAGCCGAACTGGCCGAACCAGGGCGTGCCGGAGAAGACGGCGCAAACGGGCCGGATGGCGTTCGACGGCCCGATGGGCGCGCTCGCCTGGCCCGCGCTCCTGCGCAAGCTCGACCGCATCGATCCCAGCTACAGGCACTGAAGCTCGAACATTAAGATTTGGAAGTGGGCACATGAAATTCGGCGTTGGCCAATCCGTCCGCCGGACGGAAGACATTCGTTTCGTCACGGGACAAGGTCAGTATACGGACGATCTGCGGTTCAAGCGCGAAGCCCATTCCTGCTTTCACCGCAGCCCGCATGGGCATGCGAAGGTCCTGTCCGTCGACATCTCGGCCGCGAAAGCGGCGCCGGGCGTCATCGCGGTTTTGACGCAAGCCGATGTGGAAGCGGCCGGCGTGGGCGACATGCCGTGCCTCGCGCCGATCCCGAGCCGCGACGGAACGAGCACGAAAGAATCCGCCAAGCATTTGCTCGCGAATGACCGTGTACGCTTCGCCGGCGAAGCGATCGCCATGGTCGTGGCCGAAACCTACGCGCAGGCGAAGGACGCGGCCGAGCTCGTGGCCGTCGAATACGAGCCGCTCGATGCGGCGGGCACGCTCGAATTCCGCAGCGACAGGTCCCCAGATCTGGGACACCGCGCCGAATAATCTGACATTCGATTGGGGCCAGGGCGACGAAGCCGGCGTCAACGCCGCATTCGACAAAGCCGCGCACAAGGTTTCGATCGAAGTGGTGCAGAACCGCATCGTCGCGAACTCGATGGAAACGCGCAACGCGATCGGCGTCTACGATCCCGCGACGGAGGGCTACACGCTTTATACGGGTTCGCAGGGCGCCGGGAATCTGCGCGGCGGATTGGCCCGCAACCTGATGCATGTGCCGCCGGAGAAAATGCACATCGTCACCAAGGATGTGGGCGGCGGGTTTGGCATGAAGGGGTTTCTTTATCCCGAGCAGCCGCTGGTGCTGGTGGCGGCAAAGATGACGGGGCGCCCTGTGCGCTGGTCCGGCGACCGCACGGAAGCGTTTCTGTGCGACGATGCAGGCCGCGACATGCGCACCACGGGCGAACTCGCGTTGGATGCGGATGGAAAGATCCTCGCCATGCGCATCACGGGCACTGCCAATATGGGCGGCTATCTTTCGCAATATGCGCCGTTCATCCCGACGCTTGCGGGTGGGCGCATTTTCGGCGGGCTTTATCGCGTGCCGTCTCTCTATCGCGAATGTGAAAGGCTATTTCACCAACAGCGCGCCGGTCGACGCCTATCGCGGCGCGGGGCGCCCCGAAGCCGCCTATCTGATGGAACGGCTGATGGATGTCGCGGCGGTGAAACTCGGCCTCGACAAGATTGAAATCCGCAAGCGCAACCTGCCGACGCCGGAAGAATTGCCTTACAAAAACTGGGCCGGCATCGCGTTCGACTCCGGCGATTATCCCTTCATGATCGACCAAGCGATGAAGCGCGCAAATACTGCGGGCTTCGCGGAGCGTCGCAAGGCCTCCGAAGCGCGCGGCAAAAAACGCGGGCTGGGCATCGCCTATTACGTCGAGATCACCGCGGCGGCCGGCAGCGAACCCGCGGCTGTAAAGTTCACGGACAATGGCGCGGTGGAACTTTATGTCGGCACGCAATCGAACGGGCAGGGCCACGAGACGGCGTTTGCGCAAGTGGTCGCCGAACGGTTGGGCGTGCCGTTCGAGTCCATCATGGTGAAGCAGGGCGACTCCGATTGGGTGAATGGCGGCGGCACGGGCGGTTCGCGCTCGCTCAACATGGCGGGCGGCGCGCTGGAAATGGCGTCGGACACGGTGATCGCAAAAGGCAAGACGGCCGCGGGGCAGGTGCTGCAGGCGGGCGGAGAAGACGTCGCATTCGACATTGTCGAAGGCGTCGGCTCGTTCCAGGTGGCGGGTTCGGAGCGCAAGATGACGTTAAGCGAACTGGCCGTGACGTTGAAGCGCGAAAAGCTTCCCGGCTTCGAAGACGGGCTCGACAGCGACGCGCTCTATCAGGGCAGCGCGTCAACCTTCCCCAATGGCTGCCACATCTGCGAAGTGGAAATCGATCCCGAGACGGGCAAGGTCGATGTCGTGTCCTATGCCGTGCTCGACGATTTCGGCCGCGTCATCAATCCTATGCTGGTGGCGGGTCAGGTGCATGGCGGTGTGGCGCAAGGCCTCGGCCAGGCGCTGCTGGAGAATTGCGTCTATGACGCGGAGACCGGCCAGATTTTATCGGCGAGCTTCACCGATTACGCGATGCCGCGCGCCGACGATCTTCCCGATTTCCAGTTCGCCTATGAAGCAGTTTCCGTGCAAGACGAATCCGATGGGCGCGAAAGGTTGCGGCGAAGCGGGAACGGTCGGCGCCATGCCGTCCGTGATGAGCGCGATCGCCGACGCCATCGGCGTGGAACACATCGATATGCCCGCAACGCCGGAACGGGTCTGGCGCGCGATGCAGAGCGCTTAGAAACCACCGGCGCTCGTCGCAGCCTGCTAATGCTCGCCGGATGGCGGCGCTGCGGGCTGCGCAGCCGGCGCGGCCGCCGGCGGATTGGCGGCCTCATACGAAGCGATCGACTTCGTCAGGGTGTCGCGTTCGTCGCAATCGGACGGGCAGATCCGAACGAGTTCCGCGAGTTGTCCCTGCGCCGAAACAAGGTCGTGCATGTTGAGATAAAGTTCGCCCAGATATTCATGCGCGCCTTTGTGGTCGGGATCTTCCTGAAGCGCTTTTTGATAGAATACGAGCGACATCTGATAATCGCCGACCATTCGTTTTGTGAATCCAAGATAATTCAGAACGTCTGCGTTATGGGGACGATTGGCGAGTGCGCGCTCAAGATAGGGAATGGCCTCCGCATATTTCTCGTGATGGATCAGCCGCAGCGCCTGCGAGTAATCGTCGAGCTGGGCGCCGCCGCCCATGCCGCCTGAAGGCGTGCCGCCATAGCCGCCCATGCCACCCATGCCACCCATGCCGCCATAGCCGCCCGAGGCGGCAAGCGGCGAAACCGCGGCGCTGGCCGCCAACAAGACTGCTCCGAACAAGATCGATTTACCCATGACATCCTCCTCTGGGGATTCTCACTGCGATAAGTTCGACACGACTTGGCGAAAAGGCCGGACGGCGCCGGGACCATTCCTGGTAGACGGTTGCAGATCGAGTTTATTCCCGCCATTTGCTGCGACGCGGGAATTCGGCCGCGGATCACGCGGATTTGACTTCATGGCCCGGGCGATACGAAAGTCGGGTCATGCGCGCACCGATACTCGACAAGACCCTCGACGATCCCCGGCCCGCACGGCGCAAGCCCGAGAGTCTGGCCAAGATCAAGAAGGCGGCGCGCAAGCTGTTCGTGGAACGCGGCTATCACGCGACGCGGCCGCAGGACATCGCGCGCGAAGCCGGCCTCGGCCACGGCACATTCTATCTGCACTATCCCGACAAGCGCGCCTGTTTTCTCGCTTTCGTCGAAGATGCGCGGACCGAACTCGACGGCTGCGTGCGCGCGCGTGTGGGCGCCCAGCAGACGCTGGAAGAATTGATCGCGAACACGCTGCAGGCGATCTACGAATATTCCCAAAGCCATCCCGGCGTGCTCAACGCGGCCATGACGGACGAAGCGGTCATCGACGCGGAAGGCGTGCAGGCGATTCCGCTGCTGCAACGCTGGGGCAGCGACTGGGGGGCGATCGTGCGCGCCTTCGCAGACCAGGGTCAGGTCTCGGAAGATTTCGACGCCGACATTGTGGGGCAGGCCATTCTGGGCGCCATCCACCAGGCGGCCAGCGAAGGCTATCGCAGCGGCCGCAAACAGTTGGAGGTGGTGCGCAATCTCACCCAATTCCTTGTGCGGGCGCTCAGGCCTTGAGAATCGGGGAAAGGATTAACGCCTCCGCCACATTGGCGTGGTCTCCTGTGAAAGCAGCGAATCGTCCCGATTGACAGCGGGACAGAACTGACAAATTATCAGTAACAACCCGGCGCAGTCCGGGACTGATTTGCGGAGGAGCGAATGACGAAACTTTCCTATTCCACCGAGGAAATTCTCGCCCACCATCCGTATGCCAAGCCCCATTCCGAAGCCGGCTACCGGCTTCATGGCGGTTTCGACGCCGACGGAAAATACATTTCGCCCCGCACGCTCAACCGCTGGCCCGCCATCGAGGCGTGGTCGGGCGCGCTGCGCGCCAAAGGCCACGACGTCGTTGACGCCTCGCCGCAATTGATCGTGGGAGAGGCCTTTCCGTCCGCCGCCCAGCAAAAATTCCTGCTCGAGCTTGGCTTGGGCCAGACGCTGTGGGATTCGCTCACCGTCACCGGCGTGATCGAAGCGCGCGGCCGCCAACTCGCGGAAGCCGTAGCGCCCGACTTCCAGGCGATCATCGTCGACGACATTTCGCAGACCGCCGTCGGCCATTTGAACAAAGGCCTGTTGGTCGCGCATGGGCTCGATGAAGGCGGCAGCAAGGAGCGCGGCGAGGGCGGCCATGACAGGATGTGGTTCGCCGCGCGCGACATGCTGTTCGGCAAGGACGCGTATCCCTTGCCCACGATTCCCGAAAGCCTCACGCGGCCTGAAGTCGGCCGGCTCATGCCGCAAATCCCCAAAGAATATGAGGACTGGATTCTTCTGCTGATGAACGTGCTGATGATCGAGGTGCGCGCCGAGGATTTCTTCGCCTTCTGCACCAAGGTCATGCGCGATCCCCAGAATTTCCGTGACCGCCATGATGTCGCCATGCACGCCGCCGAACTCGTCGATCGCATCCGGCAGGACGAGGCCCCGCATGTGGGTTATCTGGCGGTGATCGTTTCCGAGCTGCGCAGCTTCACCTTCAAGACGCTCGATCGGGAGCGCATCTCGGGCGCTGACATGATCGACCCCGTGTGGCGCGGCATGGTGCATTGGCACGGCGCCATCAATTCGGAATTCAACCGCGAGCAGACGCGCGCGGCGATCCTGGAATTGCTCTCGCAGCGATCCAACGGCCGGGAATTGCAGCAGCGCTTCGACTTCGATCGGACAAAAAGAGGCCGCATGATCAGGGACTTCAAGGGCAAGACGGCCTTCATCACCGGCGGCGGCAGCGGCATCGGCTTCGCCATGGCGCGCGCGTTCGGACGCGCGGGCATGAACGTCGTCATCGCCGATATCGATCTCGGCGCGGCCAAGGGCGCAGTCGAGCGGCTGGCGAACGAACAGATCAAGGCGTTGCCCGTGCAGTGCGACGTGACGGAGCGGGGCGCGGTGCAGCGCGCGGCGCTCGATACGCTGGCGGCCTTCGGCAAGGTTCATATCGTCTGCAACAATGCCGGCGTCGCGGTCGGCGGCCCGTTCGGCAGTTTGCGCGAGCGCGATTGGGACTGGATCATCGACGTCAATCTGAAGGGCGTGATCTACGGCACGGAAACGTTCGTGCCGCTGATCAAGAGCCACGGCGAAGGCGGCCATGTCGTCAACACGGCTTCGATGGCAGGCATGATCAGCCCGCCCGGCATGGAGCCCTATACGGCCACGAAATTCGCCGTGGTCGCGATGAGCGAAGGCTGGTTCCAGCAGCTTGCGCCTTTGGAGATCGGCGTGTCCGTGCTGTGTCCCGGTTTCGTGCGCACGCGCATCCATGAAAGCGGGCGTGCGCGGCAGGAGCGCTACGGCGGGCATGGCGAAGTCGATCCCGGCGTCGGCGCCACGCGCCAGGAAGCGGCCGAAAACGTCATGCACGGTCTCGATCCCGACATCGTGGGCGCGCGTGTGCTCGAAGCGGTGAAAGCGAACGAGCTTTACATTTTCACGCATCCCGAGATGAAGGAATTCGTCGAGAACCGCTTCAAGAACATCATGGCCGCCTTCGATGTCGCCGCCCACAGCGATGCGCTCAAGGCGAGGTCGAACGAAAAAAGATAAATGAGGAGCCGCGGCCCATGAAATTCGGGATCTTCTACGAACACCAATTGCCGCGGCCCTGGCATGACGGCGACGAGCTGAAGCTGTTCCAGGACGCGCTGGACCAGGTCGAGCTGGCCGACCGGCTCGGCATCGATCACGCTTGGGAAGTGGAGCATCATTTCCTGGAGGAATATTCCCATTCCTCCGCGCCGGAGGTTTTTCTCGCGGCGTGTTCGCAGCGCACCAAGAATATCAGGCTGGGCCACGGCATCGTGCTGATGCCGCCGGGCTACAATCATCCCGCGCGAGTCGCCGAGCGCATCGCGACGCTCGATCTCGTGTCGAACGGCCGCGCGGAATTCGGCACTGGCGAATCTTCTGCGCTGCTGGAACTGGGCGGCTACCGCGTGCCCGTCGAAAAGAAGCGCGACATGTGGCGCGAGACGCTCGAGCAATGCCTCAACATGATGACGATGAATCCCTATCCGGGATTCAAGGGCGAATATTTCGAGATGCCCTGCCGCAACATCGTGCCGAAGCCCGTGCAGAAGCCGCATCCGCCCGTGTGGGTGGCGTGCTCGAACCGCGAGACGATCAAACTGGCGGCCCGGCTGGGCATCGGCGCGTTGACGTTCGCCTTCGTCGATCCGGCCGAAGCCAAGCAATGGGTCGACGATTACTACCGCATCCTCAAGGAGGAGTGCGTGCCGATCGGCCATGCGGTCAATCCGAACATCTGCATGGTGACGGGCTTCTCGGTGCATCCCGACGGCGATGAAGCGCGGCGGCGCGGTCTCGACGGCTTCAAGTTCTTCGGCTACGCGCTCGGCCATCACTACATTTTCGGCGAGCACAAGCCCGGCCGCACCGACATCTGGAAGAATTTCGAAGCGGTGAAGGATGCGATGCCGAACAACGCCGGTTCCGGCGGCATCGGCACGCCCGAAACGATGCGCACGCACTTACGCAAATTCGCGGAAGCCGGAGTCGATCAGGTCGCGTTCATCCAGCAGGGCGGCCGCAACAAGCACGAGCATATCTGCGAAGCGCTCGATCTGTTCGCGCGCGATGTGATGCCGGAGTTCAAGGAAAAAGAGGCCCAGCGCCAGGCGCGCAAGATGGAAGAGCTTGCGCCCTATATCGAGAAAGCGTTCGCCCGCAAGCAACGCATGAAGGAACTGAGCGACGACGAGATTCCCAACGTCATCGCGCTCGGCCGCATGATCACGCAGCCGGCCGATCCCCAAGCGGCGGAGAATGCCAGGAAGTTTTCCGAAACCGCCGCCGTCCCGCTTGAGGATCCGGCGAAGAAGAAGGCAGCTGCGGAGTAGGGGTGTGATCGCGGCTCAGAAGGTGCCTGTCGCGATGCGCGGACTGTACAAGAGGAAGGCGACGTAAAGTGCCGAGAAATGTTCGCCTCTTTGCGTGGCTATGGTGCATTTCATTTTTGAGTGCGGTGGTCGAAATCTTCCTAATGCCACCGCCTGATCCGACGCTGGTAAAACGCGGGATCACGCTCCCCGTCGAACAGGTGGCGGTGGCGGTTGTCATGGTCGTTATGCTAGCAATCTTCCTACCGTTCTTTTGGCTCACAGTTTGGCGTCGAAAAAATTGGGCGCGGTGGCTATTGTTCATTCTGTTTGTTGCGCCGATGCCAATTCTATTTTTGGACCCGTTGTTGTTCCGTCCTGATCATCGACCAATGATTGTTGCTGGCTTGGTGTCGTTTCTCGCCGAGGCCTTGGCCTTCTTTTTCATTTTTACCGGTGACGCGAAGCAATGGTTTCAGGCGAAAAACTCAAAATGAACCACTGGTCGTGCCGCCTACATTGAATCTTTGAACAAATTGTACTAGGAAACTTCCAGCGCGAACCTTCGCGCATTTTCTGGAGGCGCCATGTTGACCGCAACCCGCATCCACCGCTTGAATGCGGTGACGCGGAGCTGTGCGCGCCGTTTGGCCTAACCGTAGCTTCGTCCACCGCACTGTGAAATCCATCGCCGCCGCGCTTGTCGCGCCGGCCTGCACACGCTTGTGCGAACGAGGACCAAATGAATTCCGAACGAACCGAACTCAATCGTCGTATCCAGAATTATCTTCGCGCGACCATTCAGCGCTCTGAAAACTGCCTGCGAACAGGTCCGTTTCTCGCGGGCTTCGATGCGGGAAGCGACAATCTCTATCGCAACTATGCCGTTCCGGACGGGGGCGCACGCCCGAGCGTTGCGGAGATCGACGCCCTGAACGCCGCGTTCCGGGAGCGCAATCGTCGTCCGCGTCTCGAATATATCGCCGACACCGCGCCGGAGGTCGAAGCGGCGCTGCTGGCGGGCGGCTTCGAGATCGAGAAACGCTATCCCATTCTCGTCTGCACGCCCGGCATGGTTCATGGCGTCTATGTGGCGGGCATCGATATCGTGCTCGCGCAAAGTGACGCGGATATCATCGCTGCCGCCGATGTCGGGGCGGAGGCTTATAACGAAGTTGTCTATCCCGACCCGCTGCGCCGACTCGTGGCCCAAGGCGGCGTGCTCGCTATTGCGCGTGATCCGGCAAGCGGACTCACCGTCGGCGCCGGCATGGCGACTCCGGCGCAGGAAGGCGTGAGCGAAGTGGCAGGCATCGGCGTGCGTATGGCCTATCGGCGCAGAGGGATTGCGGGTGCGTTGACCTCGTTCTTGGCGCGCGAAGCCTTTATACGCGGAATAGAACTCGCCTGGCTCACGCCAGGAAGCGACGACGCCGAGCGAATCTATGCCAGCGCCGGATTCGAACGCGCCTCGGAGCAGCTGCACATTTCGAAGCCCGATGAGACCGGATGATTAGAGCAGTTTTGGATTGCGTTGACGTACTCCCCCTCTTCACCATGGGCGGGCTTGACCCGCCCACCCAGCCGCCGCGCGTCTGCGCGGCGAATAACACCTCGCCGATAACGCGATACTATGCAGCGAAGAGAATCGATTGGGCTCGCGGACGCTCGCCCGCTAGGTGGCCGGGTCACGCCCGGCCATGGTGAGGTTTAATGATTTGACTCAGTCCGGCACCGCTCTACGCCAGCCGAAGTTGAAAATGCGCCGGGCGCCAATTGCCGCGACGGACCACCATCACGCCAATGACGATGGCGGCGAACAGGCATACGCCGACGGCGACCACCGACGCCTCCGGGCCGAACGAACCGCCCGTCAGCAAGTCCGGGCCCGTCAGCGTAAACTTGTACAGACTGTGCGCGCCCGCGCCGCCGGACACCTGCGCACCGAACACATCGCCTTCGGTGAAGTTCCACGCCATATGGATGCCGATCGCGAACCACAGATTCCGCGTCACCGCGTAAGCCACCGCAAGCAGGATACCCGCTTCGAGCGCGATGGCGACTGTGCTGACCGTCGTCGCGCCGGGGTTGATTCCATGCAGCAACCCGAAAATCACCGCCGAGACGATGACGGCGATGGTCGTGCCGCTCACGTCCTCGACAATGCGAAACACCACAGCGCGCAAGATCAATTCTTCGAGGACTGCGACGGAGAACATCACGACGAGGCCGCGGACCAGGCCGTCCGTTCCCGTGCCCGCGCCGAAATGGGCCACATGCAGAGCCCACAGGATGGCATAAACCGTTGCGAACAATATCGCTCCCAGAACGGCGCCGACGAGAAATTGTGGCGCGCCCCTTATCGGATTGATCTCCGTCGCATTGCGATGCTCGATCAGGCGAATCGTCAGCGCATAGACCAGCAGTAAAGTCAGGGATGACAGCAAATTCGTGAGCATGAGAAGATTGTGATGGAGATCGGCGGGGGAGGCCGGGACCACGAACTTCGAAACGAGCCCCGTCGCGACGACAATGGCGATCAAGGCCGCAAGTTGAACGAGCAAGCGGACGATCGCCAGATGGCTGATGCCGCGTGGAACGGCCGGAGCCGCATTCATCGTGCTGTCTGTCACATCTTTTCCTTGCTGAGAACGAGGTCGACGCGATTGGGCTCGCGTCAGGGGAGGTAAGACCGAATGCGGTAAACGCGCCGGCGGCCCCGCGTGCAGCATAGCGCTTCCGCATCGACAATCGTGGTAAACTTTGGGTTAACACGCGGGGAACGCGTGCGGCATCCGCGCCGCGGAGCGCAGTCCGCGTCCGCATGGACGCATGCGCTTTCGGCCAAAATATCCTTTCCCAAGCGTTCTAACTTTCTTTTTCACGGCTCCTTCAATCTTCGTCAGTAACCTTGCTTTAAAGGGGAATAGCCGCCCAGAGCACCCACGTCGTGTGCGCGGAGAACGGCGTTGCCCGGTACGGGTCGATGGCGAAGAGAGCACCACGCGAAGCAAAGCCTGAGGTTGCCCGAGTCTGGCAACAGCGCAGCACGCGCGCAGCCATCCTCGAGGCGGCCCGCCGTCTGGCGGCGCGCGAAGACGCGAGCGGCGTGACGTTGGCGCGGGTGGCCGACGAGGCGAATTTTTCCCCGAACACGGTCTATGCGTATTTCGTCAACAAGAGCGAATTGATGCTGGCCATCGTGGCCGAGGATCTCGCGGCTCTCGCGCGCGAAATGCGCGACGTGTTTCCGGCCAATGAAGATGTGGGGAGCCAGGAGCACGAAGCTCCGGCCGCGAGCGACGAGGAAATCGACGCGCCGGAATCATCGCTTCAGCAGGAAGCCGATCAGGCTCTCGCAGCAGAAGAAGAACCGGCGGCCGATCATCCCATCGTCGAAACCGTTGCCGAAGTTTCTCCCCAGGTTGAGCCGCAAGAGGAGCCGCAACCCGCGCTCGAGTCCGTTGAGGCGTCACCGGCAGAATCCATCCCCGAGACAAATGCTGAACTCGAGCCGCAGGAACCGCTCGTCGCCGATCAGGTCGCTGAGCAACCGATCGACGAACCGATTGAGCAGCACGTTGCTTCGGCTCAAGAGATCGAGACGCCGCCCGAATCCCATCCGGAACCGGAAGAGAACGCCGCGTCCGAAACGGCCGATGTGAAACCTGCGGTCGCCGCGGAATCCGAATTGGACGCTCCCAGCGCGCCGCCGGTCGAAAACAAATCGGCGTTGCAGCCCGATGCCGATCGCAGGGGCGAAGACCTGCTCGTGCGATTGCAGGAGAGCGTCGCCAAACTGGAAGCGCGCCCGGTCGACGCCTGGCTCGAGCGCCGTCTGCGCGAATTGGAGCGCATGATTTCGTCTTTGGAAGAGCGTCAGGGCGCCAACGAACGCAACGCCGGAACGGCCGGCGGGTTGTTCGAAGAAACCTTGCGCGGTTTGCAGGCGCGCATGGAAGCGGTCGAGAAAAACCGGCAATTGGATTTCGACGCGAACGCGAAGACGTTCGGCGAACGGATGGACGCATCGGAAAAGCGTCTGCGCGAGATGTTCGGAGAGTTGCGCTCGCTGACGATGCTGGCGTCGAGCAGGCTGGATGCGGTCGAGGGCGAGGCGTACAAGCGGGCAGGTTATGACCACTTCGATATGGCTCCGGCCATCGAAGCTGTCGTGCCGGACGTTCCGGCCGTCGAGACGCCGGCGGAAAAAGCTCCCGAAAATGCAGCGGCGCCGGTCTCGGAAACGTCCTACCTGTCGCAAGCGCGCCGGTCCGCGATGGCGGCTGCAGCCCAGACCGTCGCGCAGCCGAACGATTCGATGCAGCGCTTCGCCTCGACCATGTCGTCGATCAAGACCGCTTCGTCCGGCAGCCGCTACATGATTGCGGGCGGCATCGCGTTGCTCGTGGTTCTGTTGGGTACCGGTCTCGCGCTGAAACGACAGGCCGCAGACTCAGATGCGCAGGCGCAAACGCCGGTGCAGCTCGCCTCGACCGCGCATGGCGCGCACGTCAAGAGCGGCCAGACGATGGCGCCGCAGATTAGGCTGGCGTCGCTCGCCCACAAAGGCAACGCCGATGCGGAGCTGTTGCTCGGCCTCGAATATCTCGATGGCGTGGGGGCCGTGAAGAACGAAGGCGAAGCCGCGCAATGGATTTCGCGGTCGGCCGCGCGCGGAAACGCCGTCGCGCAATTGTGGCTCGGAACGCTTTACGCGAACGGTCGCGGCGTGAAAACGGATCCGGCGCTGGCGATGCACTGGTACGAAGAGGCGGCGATGCAGGGCAATCGCAAAGCGATGCACCAACTCGCCGTTTCCTATGCCGAAGGCTGGGGCGCCGTGCGGAACTATGCGGAAGCGGCGCGCTGGTTCTCGCGCGCGGCGAGCCTCGGCTATGTCGATTCCGCCTTCAATCTCGGCGTGCTTTACGAGCGCGGGCTCGGCATGCCGCAAAGCCTGCTCGATGCGTACAAATGGTATTCAATTGCGGCCGCGATGGGCGACAAAGGCTCGCCGCCGCGCCTGGCCGTTCTCAAGACTCAGATGAACGCGGACGACATCGCGAACGCCACGCAGGCGGCGAACGGCTTTACGCCGGATGCGATGGATCAGTCCGCCAATGCGGCGCCCCTGATCGCGCAATTGCCGAAGAGCTGATGCGCAAACGGCGCCCGGAATGACTTCCGAGCGCCGTAGCTGCGATTTTCAATAACCAGGAGGCGGAGGCGGCGGTCCCGGCGGGGGCGGTGGATACGCGCCCGGCGGAGGGCCATAGCCCGGACCGTAACCCGGAGGCGGCGGATAGCCGTAGCCATAATGGGGGCGGCGCGGTCCCCACGCGGCCTTGTTGCCTTTGGTCGTCATGCATTGCGCATAGGCGATGTTGTATTGCTGTTGCAGCGAATATTGCGCATGCCCGCTGGTGTTCGAGCCGGCGCCCGCGCCGACGATGCCGCCGGCGCCTGCTCCGATCGCAGCGCCGCGTCCACCGCCCACTGCAGCGCCTAAACCAGCGCCTAAAGCCGCTCCCAGCAATGTCTCGCCGACGGCTTGGTTGTTGGCTTGCTCGGCGCCACCGGCGACGCGGTTGCCGGCGAAGTCCCGACACGCCGCGTCATCCTGTTCGAACGCATCGGTCTGTTTGTTCGGGCCCGGCATCACGGGAATGGTCGGACCCATCGGCGGCGTCACGCAGCCGGCAAGAAGCGCGGCCGTGAGCGACACGGCGACAACTGAGCGAATTTTCATATTTTATAATCCTTAGTTGCTCGCTAATTGTTCGGGCCATTTCCACCGGGACCGGGAGGCGGTCCCTGATTGCCCGGTCCACCTGGCGGTGGTCCCTGGTAATCCGGATAGCGATCGTCGTTCGGCGGCGGGCCCTGCTCGTCGCCAGGTCCCTGCTGATAGCCTGGCGGCGGCCCCTGATCGCCTGGTCCCTGGTCTCCTGGTCCCTGGTCTCCGGGGCCTTGCTGATATCCCGGCGGTGGGCCTTGGTCGCCCGGTCCCTGATTGTAACCTGGCGGCGGGCCGTACCCACCCGAAGGCGGAGGCGTGGGCGGAACCGGCTGCCAAGGCGAGCCGCACTGCTGCACATAGGGATAATAGCCGGCGGGGTTCTGGCAATAGTACCAGTACTGGCCGCCGTCCGAATAATCGTCGACATATTCGTCGGAGACATAGAGCGGATACGGATAGATCGGCGCGTCATAGAAGAACCACGCGCCGCCCGCGAACCACCACCAGCCGAAATGACCGTGGCGCCAACCGTGATTCCAGCGTCCGCCAACCCACGCTGAATGTTGCGCCGGCGAGAAGTGCGCAAAATCCGCGTGCGGGGTGAAAGACATATGCGGCCCGGAATAACGCGCGCCGCTCCAATGCGGCGCCGATCCCGGCGGAGGCGCGCCATGTGGCGCTGCGTGCCCGTGAAATGAACCGTGGTATTGGTCAGCGTAGGATGTCGCGCTCAGACAAGTCGCGCTGCCCGCCAGCAGAGCGACGCACAGCGCATGGCGCATCGAATTCTTCATGGTCACACCCGTTGGAATTTCATTTGAGAGGTATACGCCTCAAGCTGAACCTTAGATGAACAGGCGCCCCTCCGCAGATCATTTGATGATCAAAATCACAAGCGCAATGGTCGACGGCGAATTCGAGAATGCGTTTACGAAGATGGCCGAATAATGGCCTAATCGGCGGCGAAATTTCGCAGGATTTCAGGCAGGAAATTCCCCATTTCAGCGGCCTGCAAAGCGACAAACATAAATCAAGCCCGCGAGCGTAACGATGTGGGGAACGAGGCTTGTTGACATGCGTTAGTCAACGATCAAGCGGGACTGAGGTCTCGCCAACCCGGAACGGGGAACGTGATTGTTCCCGCCGCGGCCGATCCAATTCAAGGCCAAACTCAAGGAGAGATATCATGAGGCTGAAGTCATCAGCATTGGGCGGCGCCGCCATCGTGGCGCTGGTCGGTATGATCGGCGCGAGCAGCGGATTTGCGCAGACGAACCCGACATCACCCTACAGCAACGCGCCTGCGCAAACGCAATCTGCGCCCGCGGCCTCAACGAGCAACGCGAACGATTCGTCGGCGGCGTCGCAGCCCGCCAAGCAAGTTCGACATCACGTGCGGCATCACATGAAGACCGCGAGCGAATCGACGCCCACTGAGCGGCGGCAAACTGCCGATCTGAATCGTCAGCAACTTGCGCAAGTCGAAGGCCAGACGAGCGGCAACACGGTGGCGCAGGCGACGACGAGCAGCGCCCCCAGCGACCAGACCGCGGCAAGCCAAAGCGCCCCAAACCAGAGCGCCCAGGCGGCGACGAACAGTGAGTTCGTCCAGTGCAGCGAACGCCGGCCAAGCCTCGCAGACGGCCCAGACTTCGCAGACTGCGATGAACGATCAAGCGACGCCTGCAGCGGGAGATCAGTCGAAGTCGACTGGCGACACAGCGAGCGCCGGACAAGCGCAGACCTCGCAAACGACTTCGCAGACGGCGATGAACGATCAATCGACATCTGCAGCAGCCGACCAGTCGAAGCCGACTGGCGACACGGCGAGCGCCGCGCCGGCCCAGACGCCGCAAACGACTTCGCAGATGGCGATGAATGATCAAGCGACGCCAACGGCGGGAGACCAGTCGAAGCCGACAGGTGACACGTCGAACAGCAGCGCGAGCCAAATGACGAGCCCATCGACCAGTTCGTCCGCATCGTCCAGTCCGTCGACGAGCAATTCTTCGGCGAGCAGCACAAAGACCGCAGCCAAGATGCCGCTCGATTCCGTCGAGAATCCCAAGCGGACTCTGGCTTTGGCCAAAGTCCAGAATGCGAATGGTCAGCAAATAGGCGAGGTCAAGAAAGTGACGGTCGGCGCCGACGGAAAACCGATATCGGTCAATGTCTCGTTACAGAGCACGAGTGGCGCTCCGAAGACCGTAAAGGTGGACGCCAACGAGTTGAGCTATGACCGCGACAACAACGTTCTGATCACGCCGCTGTCGCAGGATCAGATCAACGCATTGCCGAATCCGATGTAATTTCGACAATGGCCGCAACGTTCAGGCCGGCATCTCGCGATGCCGGCCTTTTTTTCGTCGCCTGTTTGCCGTTAGTGCGATTGAGCGTGCGATTCCCCACGGCGATTTCGCCGGAGACTTTGTGGTCGTACCCGGCTGCCTTATACAACGTCACGTCCGCCGAATGCTGACGCCCGGCCGATCGTCGGCGTCGTTGAAGTGTAGCGGGGAATTATGGCGCAGTCGTTCGAGACGCCAAAAGTCTCGCCGGCCGCGATTGCGCAGCCCGATCCGTTCGAATTGCGAACTTTGTGTAACGCAGACCCATTACGCGCACGCATGGAGGCCCGCACAAAAACGTGTGGGTCCTGCACAGCGCCGATGGCTGGACGAAGCGCGGCCCGCCGCCTTAGTCTCGCGGGTCTTTTTCAAAGGGGAGAACTTTATGAAGCGCTTTGTTCTGGCGGCTGCGGCCGTACTGATGTCGGCTGGAATTGCACATGCCGATCCGTTCGCCGGGATGTACGGCAACACCGTCACCATCACGGGTCCGGACGGCACAAAATCGACGGCCTATGTCAACGCCGACATGACCTGGGAACAGCACATGGCCGGCGGCGCAGTCATGAAAGGCACTTACACTTGGAAAGACGCCGGCACGGTGTGTTTCACGATGACGGATCCTGCTCCCAAGCCGGGAGATACGTCGTCGAACTGCAGCCCGGTCTCGGGCGATCACAAGGCGGGCGACACCTGGACTGAGACAGGCCCAAAAGGGCAAGCCATGACCTATTCGGTCACGGCTGGTCGCTAGGCAATCCACAATCCGGACGCCGGCCCGCGCCGCCAACGCATGGTGCGGGCCGACTGCGGATAATTTATTTCGCGTCGGTCGACGCCACGCGCTGGTCGCAATGGTCGGCCGTCTGCAGTTGCTGAACCGCCGCCAGCCGCCCTTTCAGGTCTGCGATTTGGTTCGGCGTATATTGATGCGTCATCGAGCCAACCGGCGTGCCCAGGACGAGGAGTCCAACCGCGTCCATGGCGCGGGCATTATCCTGGGAGTCCGCCGCCGTGTTGTAAGCGGCGGTCAGCTTGCCTTGCCATTCGGCGAGCTGAGGACAGGTGAGATAGGCGAATTGGGCCGAGTCGATGTTGGACGCCTTGATGCTCTCCGGCGAGCTTGCGCACGCAGACAAGGCCACGGCGAACGCGGCGACGGATAGACATTTGATAGTGTTGCTCATCGAAAGTCCCTCATTGTACTGGCGCAGTACGCGCGCGATTGCAGACGACAGGGTAGTCATCCATCGTTACCACTCAATTGAATCTGGAGAACGTTGGTACTAACGCGTAGGCAGAGCGCTTCAAATTCGATGCTTAATTGGCGCAATTGTGACGCAACAAACAGATTCGTCAGGATGTTGCGTCGGAACCCTGCAATTCTGGTTGGTTGCGCGCCAACAGGTCTCCGACAAAAAACGGAAGATAATAAATCGCCATGAATACCACCGCCACGAGAACGAGTTCGGGCAGGTAGTAGGGCCAGGGCGAAAGATAGTTGAGCAGCGTCAGATGATCCGGCTTCGATCTGAGGAATCCGTAATCGGTTCCCAGGATCGCATCGGCCGCGCCGGCGACGGCGCCATAGAGCAACGTCCAGCCGATCACGCGCGGAAACGACATCGGAACGGGGCGCATCTTCAGGCCCAATGTCAGGTAGAGAACCGATGCGATGATCCCGCCGTGATAGACGAAGAACAGCGTGAATTGCGCGTCGGGAAAATCGTAAACGCAATCCGGCGTGAGAAGCGCCTGCAATGTTCCGCACAGACCCCAGAAATAGGCGAGCTCGAAACTTTTCTGCGTGGGCTGCACAAGCGCGACGAAGGTCGCGACGGTCGCCCAGTCGCAGAGATTGAGCGGTATCTCATTGCCGATATTGAGCCAGCCTTTGAAGTAGAGAAGGGACATCCACGCAATCCAGTTGACCGCGACGAGCGCCGCCAGAGTCCAGCGAATGGCGTCCTGCAGGGGAATGCTCTTGCGTGAGCGGCTCACAGTGGCGAGCGCGAGCGGCGCGGCGAAGGTGAGCGCGATCGCCGTGACATGCGATGCGCCCATGAAGACGAACGGTCTCAGCATCCCCGAACACCAGCGAGCCTCAGCCCGCGATTTAGGCAGGGTTCAAGGCGGATATATGGCGGAGCCTTGCCGACGCTAAAGCGCCGGCGGCGTCAGAATTTCACCAGGGGTTCGAGCATCTGGCCGGTTCGCCGGGCGCGAAGCGGGGCGGTGTCGAAATAGACGATCTCCTCGATGATCTTTCCACGCCGCAGGGTGATCTTGTCCACGCCACGCCAGTCGAAACGTCCGCCATCCGTATTGCGAGTTGACTGCCATTCGATGACGACGATCGCGCCGTCCGCTGTCGGGCGAGAAGTCCAGCCCAGAAATTGCCAAACCTGATCGGGCGCAAACTTGACGATCAATTCGGTAAGCGCTCCGAATTCTGCGCCTCTGATGGGGCGATCGTAGAGGGGCGAATGCAGGAGCCCGTCAGGCTCCCACATATCGAGAAAGGCCTGCCCGCTGCGAGTGCTCCAAGCGGCAGAGAAGCGGATAACGAAATCCGCGATTTCGCAATCGGTCATTTTGTTGAATCCCTTTGTGCGGCCGGACCATTGCAGGAAAGCGGCGCCGCTGCTTCCCAGATTGCGCGAAGATCGTGCGCCAGGTGCGTTGGGACTGTCGATTCTGCCGTTTATCGCCGGCAAGCGCCGGGGCGCCCGCCGCTTCGGCATTTTGGAACCCTTCGATAACCAGTCTTGTCAGCCGGGCGTTAAGAGGGTCGGGCGCAAGCTCTTCTCATGAGAGAACATCTGGCCCTTGCGATCGAAGATTTTCTGGTCGATCTCATATACGGAATCTTCCGCATCCCGAGTTCGCGTCTATGCGACGTGCCGCGAGTTGGCCGGGCTGTTCGCCAACTCGTTCGACGGCGCTCCCGGCGGCCGCTATGCGTTCGAAGGCGAACTCGCCGAACTGATTGCGCCCCATCTGGCGGTTCTCGCGCACAAACGCGCGCGCATGTACATCGAAGGCGATGAAGGCGCGATGGAGCGTTGGTCCCTGGACTTGCGCTGTTTCATGGAGCGCAGCGTGTTTCCGATCATGGGCGCCGAGCGCGATTATGCGGAGCGGAATCGCGGAGTGGTCTCGGAGCTTCTCGACCGGATCGTCGCGCGCGAACAGAACAAGCCGCCAGAGCGCACAAAAGTTCAATTGCTGCCGAGCGTCACGCCGTTCGATTCAAGCTGGGTCACGTAACGCCCTAAAGCGTGAGTTGGAATACCGAGCCGTCGCCATGGGCGCCGCCATACGCGCTGACGCCCAGCATTCCGCCGTGAAGCGGCAAGAGAAACGGATTGGTTTGTCCCGATCCCAAATTCTCGCCGATGGACCATTTCGCGCTCCAGCCGCCATGCACGGGATCGGGTCCCAGGCTGAGCACGGTGCTGTACGCATCGAGATCGCGGGGCGCCGTCGTGACCAGCAATTGCGTCGACGATATGTATGTCACGGCGGTCGGATTGGCGTAACCCAGTGTGGGCTGATTGAAGGCCGTCAGCACTGTTTCCGTCCAGCTGCCCGGCGTGCTCGCGGGTGCCAGCGAATACACGATGCCGCATCCGAACGGACAATCTGCTGCCGGTCCACGACCTCCGTCATAGGTGGTTCCGTAGAGCTTGCCGTCGCCGCCCATGATGAGCGCGCCGGCGTTTTTGCCGTCGCTCCGGCTGCCCTGGAAATTGTAGATCACGGTCTGCGTCCAATTCCCGGGTGACGTTTGCTTGAGCGTGTAGACCGTTCCGCAGCCCGAGGGGATCGGAGGATTGCCGCCATTGTAAATCGTGCAAGGCCCGGAGCCGCCATATTCGGTCGTGCCGTAAAAGACTGTCGAAGGATCGCCGATCAGCGCCGTCGGTTCTGTCTGAGCATTCGGATAGGTCGCGGGGAAATTGAAAATCGGCGTCTCGGTCCACGGCGCGCCTGCCGACGCCGGAGGTTTCAATTGGAACACGACGCCTTGACCGTATTGCCCGCCGCCCGCGGCGCCATAGAGCGCGCCGTCGCCGCCCAGCAATAGCGCGCCCGACGGGCTGTGGCCGTCAGAGCCGGTAAAGTTGTGAATGATCGTCTTGATCCATCTGGCGCGTTGCTTGGTCAGGGAGAACACGGTTCCGTCGCCGGACATGCCGCCCAGCGAAGTCGTGCCGTAGAACACATTGCCGGGCCCCGTGACGAGCGTGCCTTTCGGAGCGGAGCCGTCATTGCCGCCCTGGAAATTCACCACGACCGTTTCGGTGACGGTTCTTGTTCCAGATGTATCGTGCGTCACCAGCGTGTAGATCGTACCGCAACCCGGAAGCGCTCCGCCCGAGCATGACCCGCTGCCGCCCTCGGCGCTCATGCCAAGCAGCAACGAGCCTCCGGCCGGGACAGGCGCGCCGAACGAAGCAGCCGCATCGCCAGGGGCGCCGGTGAAGCTGTAAAGCGATGTGAATTGATGCGCCGCGAACGCCGGCGCGGCCGCCAGCGCAAGCGACAGCGCCAGAGAAGTCAGAAACACGCTTTTCCGATCGAACGCCATGACGCAACCTCGCCAAACTCAGTAGCGGCGATTGTGCCATCCGAACCGCAGGCCGTATGTGATCTGAATCACAATGGTCGTCGGAGCGATTGCGCCGCCCGGACCTGGCCGATCAGGGTTGCATAAGGAGTTTGAAATCGTCTGGAGGGCTCTTGTTCCTAAGTGCGGAGGAACTGGTGCCGGCTGCAGGGATCGAACCCGCGACCCCGTGATTACAAATCACGTGCTCTACCAACTGAGCTAAGCCGGCCCGGGCGGGGAGATACCCTTCACGGCCGGTCGGCGCAAGCGGGCCGGGCGCCGCCTAACTTTTTCCCGCCATCTTCTTGCATTCCGCATAGAGCTCCTTGATGTCGTAGGCGTCGCATTTGGGAAGAAGCTGCTCGGCGTCCGCCTGCTGGCCCATGAGATGCAGGATTTGAATCCGCTTCGGCAGCAGCACGGGAGAATCGTCGAAGCGGATCACAGCCTGCGCCATCAGAGCCTGCGCGTGCGGGTAGTCGTTGCGCGCGAGATAGATGTCCAACAAGCGCGAATAGACTTCCCAGGACGGCTCGGGCCCGTTCGCGGCTTTGACCAATGCGGCTTCCGAGAGCTGCTGCTGCTTCTTGCCGTCGTAATATTCGGCGGCCACGAATTGCGTATAGGCGTGATCGCTTGTGGGCGTCGCCACGGAACGTTGGACCGCCGCTTGCGCCGCCGGCGGGGCGATGGACGTCGGATCGGCGACGAAGCCGGCCGCGTCCTCTGCGGCGGCATAATGGGCGAGAAGCGTCGTCAGCTTGGCCTTGAGCGGCGACTTGCTGTCAACGCTCCAGGGAAGCGGCGTCGGCGCCGTGGCGGTCACGTCGCGATATTCCCGGAACTCGTAAGCGCTCAGCAATTCCTCGCGCACTTTCGCGGGATGATGCGATGAGGCCTGCTCCGACATGGAATCCACGGCCGTGTCGAACACGAAGATGCCGAGGTCCGTCCAACCGCTGCTCCCGCCGCCGCCGCCGATGCCGGGAATGTTGATTGCGCCCAGACCTCCCAGTCCGTTTCCGATTCCGCCGAAGAACCCGCCGCCGCTGCTCGACCCGGAACTCGCGCTGCTGCTGGCTTGCTGGGCGGCTTTTGCCTGGGCCGCCGCCTGATCGGCTTCTTCTTCCTGGATCGCCAGAATATCCATGAGCGCGAGCGGCGCTTCGGGATCGTACCCGGCCTTCACCATCAGATCGAACCCCAGCGCATCGGCTGCATCTTCCTGTGAGCGCTCCATCTGGGGCGCCAGCACATTCGCGCTCAATTTGGACAAATGCTGCGCGACATCGAGACCGCGCGCCACGTTGCCGGAGTTGAGCGCGCCGAAGCTGAAGGGAGAGGCCTGCGCCACGCTGTCGACGGCCGCGCCGTTCAGCACCATGTAGTATTGGGATTTTCGAAGCCAATCGGAATCGTGGTGCCGATAAATGTAATGCGACACTTCATGGCCGAGCACGAAGGCGAGTTCGTCTTCGTTTTCGAGTTGTTCGAGGAGCCCGATGGTGACGATGATCGTGCCGTCCGGCGTGCACAGCGCGGCGAATTCGGGCGCCGCGAGAATATGCACATCGGGATTGAACGAAGCCGGCATTTTGAGCGCCGCGAGATCGCGCTGGAGCACACTGCGCACGTAATCGTGCAGTTCGGCCGACGGCACGAAGCCTTGCGCGCGGGCCCGCATGATGCCCAGCGCGCGCGGCCGCCCGGGCTGCAGGTCGCTGTAATCCGTCGCCGGTTCCAGCTTGTCGATGGCTTTGCCGTGACTCGGATAACCGTCGGCGAACGCGGCCGGAGAAAACACCGTCATCGCGCCAGCGAGCGCCGCCGCGAACAGGAGTTGGGATTTCGCGCGCATCAATGTCCTCCCGTTTGTGGACAGCCTTCGCCAAGTCCGCGGGTGGCGCCGACCTTTTGCTGATTGGACCCCATCGCCAGATTGCGGCAGACGACCGGAAGCTTTCCGGCGAAGTGATACTTCACCATGTGCGGCGGCACCCAATATTTCGCGCCGCTCAGGCTCACCTGCAGCATCATGTTAGGCGAGCGGCCGATGATCGGCGTGCAGCCGGGAAATTTGTCGCCGTCCATCGTCTGCACCCGTTTGCCCATGGGACCGTCATAGAGGTCGACCTGGGGCGTGCGCGCGGCGATCGCGACGTCGCCGGTCGCTGCGCTGCACGTATCGTCGGAGGCGGCGGCCGATCCGGCCATGATGAGCCCGATCAATCCGGCAATGGGGACGACGCATCTCATGAGTGGCGCTCCTCGTTTTGTCGCGGGGCCGCGACGTGGTGCAGATAGCCCCAGATCGCATCGGGCAAACCCACCAGCAGCATGGCGGCGAGCGCGACCGATACGAATACAACATCGACCCAGTTGGCGACCGAAAGTCCGACGGCGCGCGCCAGCAGGAGACCCGCGGCGAGCGCCAGTCCGAATGCAAGCCAGTGCCACACGAATCCGAGCACCTTGTCGAAGAAGAATTCGAGCGCGGCGCTTCGTTCGCCCGGCGCCGTGGCGCGCGCGCGCCGTCCCCTGAGCCGCAACATATGCAGCCAGGTCAGGATCAGGATCACGGGCACGATGGCGATCATCTGCACGGTGTTGCTGTCGAGAACGACGCCGCCGATCGTCACCACATTCTGCTGCGGGCGACCATGGAACGCGATCAGATTGTCGAGCGCCATCGCATGCGTGAAGACGCCTGCGATCATGCCATTGACGGGTGTGAAAGCTTTGTCCTGCACGCCTTCAAGGGATGCGCCGTAGAAGACCACGCGGTCATGGGCGAGTGCGGCGAGATCGGGGTCGTCGCTGCCCTGCAGCAGGGACTCGACGGGGATCACGCCTTCATAGGGGCACTGCGAGCGCACGGCCGAAGGATCGAAAAATGCGAGATAGATCCGTTTCGCCCAATTGATATTCTGGTTGAGACTGCAGGAATGGACAACGCCGTTTTCGTCCGTGACGTGCATCCATTTGGAATTGAACTTCTCGGGATGCGTGCCCCAAACGATTTCCATCACGCCATTGAGCGGCGCGAGAGGCTCGTTCGGATAAAGGTCCTTGTACACCTGAAGCGCAAGCGAAAGGCAGTTTGCATCGGCCGGGTGCGTGGCATGGAAACATTGGCCCGTCACCGGATATTGCCGCACCACGCCCTGATTGATCAGGAATGACGGGTCGACGAGCTTGACGCCCGTCGCAAGGATTTCCTTGCGCACCGGCGGCTGTCCCGCCTGCGTGTCCGTCGCCGCGACGAGATAGAGGGGGACGTTCGCCTTTTTGTAGCGCCCGATCTCGTCGATGAGTTCGGGCAAGGTCGTATCGTTGCGGGGGTCGACGAACAGGACATCGACGATCACTGCGCGTGGGTGATAGGCGAGCAACGCATCCAGCGCGCGCGCTTGCGCGCCATAGCTCCACGGCCAGGGCATCTGCAGAGTTGAAAGCGTGGAATCCTCCACCAGCGCAACGGAAATCCGATCGCGGCCCGTTTCCGGATAGAGGTATGGCCCGGTGATCAGGAGGTTGGAGATGTCCTGCGTGTAGCGTTGGGTGAGATCGCTGAAGCCGAACGGATTCAGGATGATCTGGATGGCGGCGAAGCCCAACAAAAATACGAACACGAACCAGAACGGCACCTGCAGGCGCAATTCGCCCATATGCGCCCTGTCCGGCCGGCGTGCGCGATGCAACACCCCGCCGATGCCGCCGCGGCTCACGCTCGGCAGCGGCTTATCCATTTGCTTGCATGCGATGTTTCAACGAACGGCGTCCAATGGCATTTGAAATAAAATGCGCATGACGATTCCCTCCCGAGGGCCGTAAAGGCGAACCATCCTATCGGATTTTCAGCCGACCGGCAAAAATGCGAGTGGCGTTACGGGGCGCGGGCTTCCAGCCCGCATCTTCAATAGCTATTGCGGGCAAGATGCCCGCGCTCCGACTTTGCTCCGCGTGACGTCGATATTGCGAACTTCAGAATCGGAACACTAGTTTTGCGGAGCGCCCGCCGGTGGTTCGTCCAGCATGTTCATCTTGGAGCCGTCTTCCATGATGACGTCGCCGCCCCGCTGGCCCGGCTTGCACGGACCAAGCCAGGTTTGCATCAGCACAGTATGGTGCGCGCCGTTCATGGGGCCCGCGGGCGCGCCGACGGTCGTGGCGTCGATCGTCGTCGTGATTTCGGAGTTGAAATCTCCCGAAAGCGTCGCGTGGCTGGTCGTCTTCCAGCCCTGCTGGAAGTTGCATGTCCCGCTCATGCTCCACGAACCGTCCGGATTGTGGGTGACCTGCTTGGAGGGACAATTCTTGTTCGAAAACTGATCCCCCATGGCCGCGATTTTGACCTCCGAAGCGGGATCGTAACAAACCTGGCTCGAAGCATTGGGATTGGCCACGCCGTCCAGCGTCATGGTCTGTTGCCAAAGGCCGGGCTTATGCAGCGGGAGCGACGGCGAAGCGGCCAGAGCGCCGCCCGATGCAAGAAGAACGACGGCTATCGCGACGAGGGAATTCGACCGGCTCATGTCGTCAGCTCCCGAATTGGCTTCGCGCATTTCGTAGCTTGAATTGACCGCCCGTTCAATCGCAGCGCGCCTCTCAGGCGACCTTGTCCCCAAACGCGGCAGCAGGCGCAATCGAGATGTGGTCGGGCGCCATGGCCCCACCCGAAAGGATCATGGTCATCGCCTGGTCCATGGTCATGTCGGTGGCGGTCAGTTGCGAGGTGGGCGCGATTTCGAGATAGCCTGAGGTGGGATTGGGCGCGGTGGGAACGTAGACGGCCGCGAGCTCTTCGCCCGTGCTCGCATCGCGAAATGTTTTCATCACGAGCCCCACGGCCCGCAATCCCGGATGCGGGAACTCGATCAGCACCACGCGCGAGACGCCTTCCGGCTTCTGCTGCAGGACGCCGACAAGTTTCTTGGTGGCGGAATAGATCGCTTCGACCAGCGGAATGCGCGCGATGATGCGCTCGAACAGACCTATCAGCCTGATGCCGATCACGCGCGATGCGACGGCGCCGATCGCATAGAGAACGAGCAGCGCCACGAGCACGGCGATGATCCAGTGGACCCGGTAATCCGCCAGCACGGGCGTCAGCGCGGGAACCCGATCGTCGATGAAATCCGCCAGCGCCGCGGCCATCGGGTGGCCGGCCTGGAACAGGACTCCCAAAAGGAACTCGAAAACCAGCCAGACCGCGATCAAAGGCGTAATGGTGAGCAGCCCCGCGATCAGGTAAGTCTGCAGATTGAAGCTGAATGCGTTCTTTCGCGGCGAATCCTGCTGCATGGCGGCTGGCGCCCCTTTCGCGCGCCACCGCCAGATTGGACGGATTCGCACGCTCGGTTAATCTCCCGGCTCTTAACGGCCCATGCAAGCGGCAGGATATGACAAGAATATTGATCACCAGCGCGTTGCCCTACATCAACGGGGTCAAGCATCTGGGCAACCTGGTGGGCTCGATGCTGCCGGCCGACGTCTTCGCCCGCTTCTGCCGCGCGCGCGGGTATCGACACGCTGGCGCATCTGCGCCACCGACGAGCATGGCGCGACCGATCGAGCTGGCCGCCGCTCGAGGCGGGCACGCCGTGCGCCGCCTATTGCGCCAGCAATGGCACGCGGTGCAGAAGGAGCTGGGCGAGCGCTTCGGGCTCTCCTGGGACAATTTCGGCCGCTCGTCCACCCCGCAGAACCATGAACTGACGCAGCATTTCGCCCGCGCAGCTGTGGAAGAACGGCTATCTGGAGGTGCGCACCACCAAGCAGGTCTATTCCAACGCCGACAACCGCTTCCTGCCCGACCGCTATGTGATCGGCACCTGTCCGCATTGCGGCTATGACCGGGCGCGCGGCGACCAGTGCGAGAATTGCACCCGCGTGCTCGATCCGGTCGATCTGATCCATCCGCGCTCGGCGATTTCGGGCGCGACGGACATCGAGATCCGCGATTCGACGCCATCTGTTCCTGAAGCAGTCGCAATTCGTGCCGACAGCTGCGCGACTGGATCGAAAGCCACAAGAACGACTGGCCGCCGCTCGTCACCTCCATCGCCAACAAATGGCTGGACGAGGGCCTGCAGGATCGCGGCATCACGCGCGATCTGGAATGGGGCGTGCCGGTGCCGGACGACATCGCCGACGGCAAGCTCAAGGGCAAGGTCTTCTATGTCTGGTTCGATGCGCCCATCGAATATATCGCCGCGACCAAGGAATGGGCCGACACGAACGGCAAGGGCGATGCGTGGAGCGACTGGTGGTACGGCGACGCCGCCAAGGACGTCACCTATTGGGAGTTCATGGGCAAGGACAATGTGCCGTTCCACACGGTCGGCTTTCCCGTGACCATCATGGGCTCCGGCGAGCCGTGGAAGCTGGTCGACCGGCTCAAGGGCTTCAACTGGCTCAATTATGACGGCGGCAAATTCTCCACCTCGGAGAAGCGCGGCATCTTCATGGACACGGCGCTGGAGATCCTGCCCGCCGACTACTGGCGCTATTATCTGATCGCCAATGCGCCGGAAGGTTCGGATTCGCAATTTCACCTGGGAACATTTCGCCGGGCGTCATCAACAAGGACCTGGCCGACGTGCTGGGCAATTTCGTCAACCGCGTGACGAAATTCTGCGTCGCGCGCTTCGACGGCAAGGTGCCGGGCGAGGGCGACTATGGCGAGGAAGAACAGGCGCTGTGCGCCGAACTCGACCGCCGCGTTGCAGCGTATACGGATTATTTCGCAGGCGCGGAATTCCGCAAGGCGCTGGGCGAATTGCGCGCCATCTGGGTGGCGGGCAACGAATATCTGACGCGCGCCGCGCCCTGGACCGCCATCAAGACCGATCCGCGCGCGCGCCGCGGTCGGCGTGCGCATGGGGCTCAATCTGGTGCATCTGTTCGCGCATCTGTCGTGGCCGGTCATGCCGACGATGGCGCGGAAGATTCACGAAGCGATCCAGCCCGTGCCCGAGATCATTCCGTGGCCGAACGAAACGATGGCGGAATTTCTCGATCAGCTCGAAGCCGGCCAGCCGATCGGCACGCCGGACGTGCTGTTCGCCAAGATCACCGATGAGCAGGTCGAGGACTGGAAGCTGCGCTTCGGTGGACAGGCATGACCGCGATCGTTCGCAGGTTGACGGCGGACGACGCGGAAAACGCGCGCGCCATCCGGCTCGAGGGCCTGAAACTGCATCCCGGAGCGTTTTCGCGCGACTATGAGCAGGACGAGAGACGCGACATTGAGGAATGGCGTGCGCGCCTCGCATCGGGCGCATGGTTCGGGGGCTTCGTCGACGATGTGCTTTCGGGCGTTTGCGCGTTCGCGCGCGGCGATTCCAGCAAGACGGCGCACACCGGAAAGCTGGGCGGCATGTATGTGCGCGAAGCGGCACGCGGCACCGGACTGGCCGGCGCGATCTTCGAAGCCGTGATCGATCACGCGACCGCGCAGGTGGAGCAACTCGAATTGACGGTCAACGCGGACAATGCGCGCGCGATCAAATTCTACGAGCGCCACGGATTCCGAGTTGTCGGTCGCATGCCGCACGCGTTGCTTATCGACGGGCGATATTACGATGAGCTGAGCATGGTGCGCGGGGTGTCGAGCAGCGACTAGGGCCTGAAATTACAGCCGTTCCCCATGAAGTGGACGCCAGACCGGTAGTGTCCTGATTTGCCGGGACGCGACAGACGCGACTTCATCGTGGAAGGCCCGCCCCTTCGCTCGCTCAGTCCCAACAAGTGGGAAGGGGAATATCAATCCTTCATCGCTTTCGGATCGCTGCCTTTGCGGCCGTGCTCGAGCCAGTCGTTCAATCCCGGCGACAGTTCGGCCGCGGCGCGCTCGCGATAGCGCGCGACATCGTCTTTCGTGAGCACGTCGCGCCAGCGGCCGTTGGTGCCCTTGTTGAGGAATGTCTGATGTCCCCCTCTGACTGCCATTTCAATGCCAGGCAGGAGCGCCGCACCTTCATTCTTCATTCTCTCGAAGCTCGCCGCTTCGACGAGTTCCGGCCACAACGCTGCCGGCGTCTCGATCCCGAGGAACGCCGCGATCCGTTTCATCTCGCCCGGCAGATCGGCCTTCAGGTCGTTGTAGTGCACCATCAGTAGATTTCCGCGCTGACGCTCGGTCCAGTAACTGCGTTCGATGTCAAAGAACGCATTGGCCACCGGCACAACGTCGTCGTCATGTCGTTCGAGCCACGACAGGAAGAATTCGCGCGGGTCTTCCGGCGGCGGTGGAGGGCTGCCTGTGTCGCCGTCTTCTTGCGCGGTCCGCTGTATGTTGCCGATAAATTGCGGCGTGAAATTCAGGAAGTGATTGTGGAACGAGAAGCACGCATCCAGCCCGCCACGCGCGGTGTGGATGTATTTCACCTCGTCATAGATGGGCAGCGCATCGAACGGCAAATGCGACTTCATCGCGCGGCGATGGGTCTGCGCTTCAAGCATGGTGATCATCACATCGATCGGTAGCTGGTTGCGGCAATCGACCCAGGGATGGAGCTGCATAATCGGCGCCGGCGTCGCGGACTGGAAGATGAGCAGGCTGACGATGCGCTGCGTCCAGGTCGTGCCGGATTTCGGAAAGGTGGCGACGACGACATCACCTGGCCGTGGCTTGTAACGGTCCCAGTGCTTGCTGTCGCGGACGCGATCTTTGACAGTCCTGAGCGGAGCGCGCGAAAGCATATGTTTCCTCTTTTCGACCGGCCTGGTGGTCCGGCCTGAGCCTTGCCAACAAGGTTCAAATTATGACACTACCGCCAGACCAATTGGGTTGACAAAGGAACCGTATGGGCCGTAGTTTTAAAAAGAACATTTCATGAACAAAAAGGATAAATCGTCGTTCGAAATTTGCGCTGCTGTCGATGGACCGCGGGCGTCCTCGCCCGCATCTGCCGGAGCGAAGCTTTAGCTTCGCGCAGGCAGACCAACCGCTGAGCAAATGTGACGTCCCATGCGGCCCGTCTACGCCAAGGCTTCGCCGGGCTATGTGGCTCGTCCGCCGAAGCTTCAGCGTAGGCGGACGCGGGCGAGGACGCCCGCGGTCCATAAACGGTGGCGTCTCTCTTTTTCTTCCCCCGTTTACGGGGGAAGTGGCGCGCGAAGCGCGTCGATGGGGGCCCCCTTCGTCTCGCGCGCTGACGCGCGCGATCCACTTCCCACGTAAACGGGGGAAGAAAGGTGAAGCCTCCCGTCTTCCCCTGTTATTTCGCCTGTTTAACGGGGGAGAAATCGAACAGGAATCGAACGCATTGCGGCGCTCGCGCGGTTCATTTTTTCAGATAAAGAACAGGCCGATAACAGGCGAAATAACAGGCGGGAATATCAGGCGAAGAACAGGCGAAACGTGCACCGGAATTACAGGCAAAACTCCGCGCTATCCCTGGCTTTTTTGCGAGCCTTGCGCGTATTGCGAAAAATTTTCGGCGGTTTGCAGAAAACGTCGGCGCGCTTTTACGAGACCAACCGCGCCCAGCCTTGCGCGCCGAGCGCTTCGAGCGGCTGGAATCGGATTTTGTAATCCATCTTCTCGCTGCCGCCGATCCAGTAGCCGAGATAGACGTAAGGCAGGCCGCGCGCGCGCGCGGCGTCGACATGATCGAGGATCATCTGCGTGCCGAGGCTGCGCGAAGTCTCGCCGGGATGGAAGAAGCTGTAGACCATCGAAAGTCCGTCGCGCAGAACGTCGGTCAGCGCGCAGGCGAGCAGCCGGCCTTGTCCGCCCATGGCGGCCGTTTCGCGATATTCGACGATGTGGGTGTTCACGGGCGTCTCTTCGACCATTGCGACGTAATCGAACAGGCCCATGTCCGACATGCCGCCGCCGGAGTGCCGCGAATCGAGATAGGTGCGCAGCAGCGCAAATTGCTCGCGCGTCGCTTCGGCCGCCACTTCGCGGCGGATGAAGTCGGCGTTGCGGCGCCGGATCCGTTTCTGGCTTCGCGAGGGCTCGAATTCGGCCACGACGATGCGCACCGACACGCAGGCCGCACAGCCTTCGCAGGCGGGGCGATAGGCGATCATCTGGCTGCGCCGGAAACCGGAATGGGTGAGAGCTTCGTTCAGCGGTTGCGCGAGCGAGCCGTTCAGCCGGGCGAACACCTTGCGCTCGGTGCGGCCGGGCAAATAAGGGCACGGTCCTCCCGGCGTCAGGAAAAACTGTGGCAGTCGCGTCGTTCTTTGATCGGTCAATCCTGTCCCACCAGCCGTTCGCCGGAGCGAATTATGACTATGGATTGGGCCGCCGCGCCAGTACGTACCAACCATTATCTGGGATCAAAGTTTATGGTCGGGCGGGACCGGCGGCGCTTCGCGCAGGAGCACAATGCTGAGTCGGCGATTGGCGGACGCGTTGGGGTCTTCCGGCAACAGGGGATCCGACCCGGCTTTCCCAACGACTTCATAGATGCGATCGGGATCGACGCCGGCGTCGGTGATGATGGCGCGGGCAGCATTGGCGCGAGCCGCCGAAAGTTCCCAATTGGACACCGCGCCCTCGGACGCTTTGCCGCCCGTGTGGCCGCTGATCGAGATTCGATTGGGCAGCCGGTCGATGATTTTCGCCACCGCCTGCAGAACCTTTTTCGCATAGGGCATCGGTTCCGTCGAACCCGGCTGGAACATGGGCCTGCCGTCCTGATCGACGAGTTGGATGCGCAAACCTTCCGGCGTTTGATCCACGATCACCTGTCGCGAAAGATCGGCGATGTCGGGGCTGTCCTGCATCGCCTGCCGGATCGATTCGGCCGCCGATGCGAATTGTTCGTCCCGGGTCGATGCGGAGGAGTGGTCGGATGCGTCGCTCTGCGCCAGCGAAGAGGGCGCCTGACCTTGCGCTGCGGTCGCGCCGCCGGTCTTGGTGGAATTGTCCTTCGAGCGCGTCGGGTCGGACGGCGCAGGCGGACTGTCCTTTTGGTTGATCGAGGTGACGCCGGCCGCGCGCGCGCCTTGCTGTCCGAGAACCTTGCCGCCCAGCACGCCGCCGGAGCCGCTCGATGTCTGCGAAATGCTTTGGGCTGCGAAGTAATCGGCGATGCCCCGCTTCTGCTCCGGCGTCGTGGTGTTGATCAGCCACATCAGCAGGAAGAAGGCCATCATGGCCGTTACGAAGTCGGCATAGGCGACTTTCCACGCGCCGCCATGATGGGCGCCGTGGTCGCCTTTTTTGATACGCCTGATGATAATGGCGCCGTCGTTCGCCATGTCCAAAACCCCAACCCAAGAGCGATGGCGTCCACGCCGGGCTTTCCCCGGTCGCGCACCTCGCCTAATTTCTTGACGACAGAATGCACGCCGCGGCTTAACCAAGCGTTTAGTGGGGAACATTCCCATGACTTTCGATGCACGCGCCTTCCGGCAAGCCCTGGGAAGCTTTCCCACCGGGGTCGCCGTGGTGACGGCCGCGCCGCCGGAGCAGCATCCGCTCGGCATCACGGTGAATTCCTTCACCTCGGTGTCGCTCGATCCGCCTCTGGTGCTGTGGTGCCTGGATCGCAGGTCGGACCGTTACCACACGTTTACCAAGGCGCACGGTTACACGATCAGCGTGCTTGGCGCCGCGCATGAGGCGGTCTCGTCGCGGCTCGCCAAGCAGGGCGCCCACCATCTGGAGGGGATTGAGCTGCTGCCGACCGAACTCGGCCCTCCGGCGCTGGCCGACGCCTTGGCGATCTTTGAATGCGCGGCTGAGGCAGCCCATGAAGGGGGCGATCACGCGATCCTCGTGGGACGTGTTCTACGCTTCGCCAAGCGCGAGGCGGGTGAGCCGCTGGTCTTTTTCCGGGGCCGTTACGGCGCCTTGGCGGCATCGCCGGATTGAGGGAATAGGTCTTATCCTCCTGAAAAGACTGCCAAAGCTCCCGGCGACGGGCTGGTATGCAGTGCGAGCTCACCGAACCTAACCTATTGAAATAATGCATTATTATCTTGGAAAGCAATTTCAGTGAATATCTTGCAGCTTATAATAACGCTGCTTATATTATCGTCTGTTAGAGATGTCCCAGATGCAGAATTTTGATCGCGACCCGCTGATATTGTTGCACGACGTGGCCCGCATGATGCGGACGCGCTTCGACCAACGCGCACGGGCTCGCGGGATGACGCGTGCGCAGTGGGTGATTCTGGGGCGGCTCAGCCGCCAGCCCGGCATCTCCCAGAATGAAATGGCGGCGGTCTGCGAAGTCGAGCCGATCACCGTCGGCCGTTTGATCGATCGCCTGGAGGCGCGCGGCCTCGTCGAGCGCCGCGCAGATCCCGCCGATCGCCGCATCCGCCGTCTGCATCTACTGCCTGGGGCGCAGCCCATTCTCGACGAGATTACGAGCTATCGCGAACTCCTCAGCGATGAGGTCCTTTCGGGCGTGGACGAGCACGCGCGTTCGCAACTTGTCGATACGCTTCTTCATATCAAGGGCAATCTGAACGCCGAAGGCGCGCTCGCGCCGCAGATGGCGGTCGCGGAGTAGGAATATGTCAGCGTTGCAAACAGACACCTCACAATATGCAGCCGGTCTTCGCGAGTCGCGCGGGCAGGCTTGGGATTGGCTCAGTCGCCTGCGGACGGACCGGGCTTTCCTGCGCCGTTTTCTGATGATCGGCGGCGTGGCTCTGGTCGTTGTCGTATCCTTGGCGGTCTGGCTGACGGGCGGGCGCTATGTGGGCACCGACGATTCCTATGTGCATGCCGCGCAGCTCAATGTGTCGACCGATGTGTCGGGGCTTGTGAAGGACGTGGACGTCCATGAAGGTCAGACCGTCAAACAGGGTGACGTGCTGTTCCGCATCGATCCGCTCCAGTTCCAGATTGCGCTCGCCAACGCCAAAGCCAATCTCGTGCAGCAGAAGCTCACGCTGATTTCGATGAAAGACGATTATCAGCGCATGCTGCGCGACGCGGCGGCTCAACAGGCCCAGGTGGCGCTCGACCAGGTGACGTATGATCGCTATGCAGCGTTGCTCAAAGAGAACAGCATCGCGAAGGCGCAATACGATACGGCGAAATTCACCC
Source organism: uncultured Alphaproteobacteria bacterium (assembly GCA_963715545.1). Taxonomy (GTDB): domain Bacteria; phylum Pseudomonadota; class Alphaproteobacteria; order Micropepsales; family Micropepsaceae; genus Rhizomicrobium. The sequence continues at coordinate 981,541 of OY970252.1, forward strand.
TCGCCACGGCGCAGAACACGCTCAGCTCGCTGCAGGATCAGGCGCAGGTGCAGCTGGCCAAGCTTGGCGGCGACCTCAACACGCCGGTCGAGCAGATGCCCGCTTGTCTGGCCGCCCTTTCACAGGTCAACGAGCAGCAACGCCAACTCGATCATACTGTGGTGCGCGCGCCGTTCGACGGCATCGTCACGCAGGTCGATTCCCTTCAGCCGGGCACGCTTGTGATTTCCGCGCTATCGTCGTTTTCGACCACCAGCGCCGTCGGATTGGTGTCCACCAAGAATGTGTGGGTGGAAGCCAACATGAAGGAGACCGACGTCACCAATGTCCAAATCGGCGATCCCGTCGAAGTGACCATCGACACCTATCCCGGGCGCACCTGGCGCGGCCATGTCGATTCCATCAGCCCCGCCACCGGTTCGGACTTCTCGGTGCTGCCGTCCGAAAACGCCAGCGGCAATTGGGTGAAGGTGACCCAGCGCCTGACCGCGCGCATCAAGCTCGACGTAAAGCCCGGCGATCCATTGCTGCGCGCTGGCATGAGCACCGATGTGTCGATCGATACGGGCCACCGCCGTTGGTGGCGCATGTTGTTCGGACATTAAAGCGCGCCGAAATCAGCCATGTCCCGCGCAGTCGGTCTTTCATCCGAAGCCTATGAGAGCAAGTTCGAGCTCCGCATCGTGATGTTGTGTTCGATGGCCGGCACGTTGATGCAGGCCCTCGATTCGACCATCGCCAATGTGGCGCTGCCTAATATGATGGGCGGCCTCGCGGCGTCGCGCGACCAGATCACCTGGGTGCTCACATCCTATATCGTGGCCGCCGCGATCATGACGGCGCCAGTGGGCTGGCTCTCGTCGCGATTCGGCCGGAAGAACGTCGCGCTGGTCAGCCTCGCGGGCTTCACCATCACGTCGATGATGTGCGGCGCGGCGCAGACGCTTGATCAGATGGTCATATTTCGACTTCTGCAGGGCGTTTTCGGCGCGGCGCTTTCGCCGCTGTCGCAGGCGATCATGCTGGATCTCTATCCGGCGCAGAAGCGCGGCCAGATGATGGCGATCTGGGGCATGGGCGTCATGCTCGGCCCGATCCTGGGGCCGACATTGGGCGGCTGGCTGACCGACTCCTACAATTGGCGCTGGGTGTTCTATGTGAACCTTCCGTTCGGCATCGCGGCAGTGACGGGCATCGCGCTGTTCCTGCGCGACACGCATCGCGATTCGACCCTGCGCTTCGACTGGTTCGGTTTCGGCGTGCTTGGCGCAGGCCTCGGCGGGTTGCAGCTGATGCTCGACCGCGGCACGTCGCAGGACTGGTTCGGCTCGACGGAGATCGTTGCGGAAGCGGTGATCGGCGGTCTCGGCCTCTACCTTTTCATCGTCCACCTGCTCACGGGCAAAGGCACCTTCATTCCCCGCGAGATGTTTCAGGACCGGAATTTCGTCTCGGCGCTGTTTCTGATGTTCGTCATCGGCCTCGTGATGCTGGCAAGTTCCGCGCTGCTGCCGCCCTATCTGCAGAATCTCGGCGGCTATTCGGTGACCGATACGGGCTTGCTGATGGCGCCGCGCGGAATCGGCACCATGATCGCGATGGTCGTCGCGGGCCGGCTCGCGACGCGACTCGATCCCCGGCACGTGATGGCGGCGGGCCTGGTGCTTCTCCTGTGGTCGACTTTCGAGATGTCGCGGTGGACGCCCGACATCGCGCCGTGGTGGCTGATCTTCACGACCTTCATCCAGGGAATCGGCATGGGTTTCGTCTTCGTGCCAATGAACCTCGTGGCGTTCGCGACACTGTCCCCGGCCTTCCGCACCGATGGCGCTGCGCTCGTCAATCTGATCCGCAATGTCGGCGCTGCGATCGGCATTTCGATCACCACGACCGTGCTCGCGACGAGCATGCAGATCGTGCATTCCCAAATGGCCCAAAGCGCCAATCCTTTCAACCGCAACCTGGCCACGAATGCGCCCAGCATGTTCTGGAATTTGCAGATTCCATTTGGCCAGCAGAATCTCGATATGCTGATCACGCAGAATGCGGCGGTCGTCGCCTACGCAAACGATTTCCTGTTCATGTTTTACGTCAGTCTGCCGGCAATTATCGTGGTATTCCTGATGAAGCGACCGGCGGCCGTTCCCGGGCCTGCGCATATCGAAGTGTTGGAATAGCGGACGGAAAAACCTGGCGAAGAGGAATTGGCGATGCGCGTGGCATTCATCGGCTTGGGCGTAATGGGATTCCCGATGGCGGGGCATCTCGCGCGCGCGGGTCACGAAGTGACCGTTTACAACCGGACCACCGCCAAGGCCGCGAGTTGGGTCGAGCAACATGGCGGGAAATCGGCGTCGACGCCGGCGGGCGCCGCTGACGGCGCCGAAATCGTATTCGCTTGCGTCGGCCGCGACAGCGACGTGTCCGAAGTGACGCTTGGCGCACAAGGCGCGTTCGGCGCGATGCGCAAGGGCGCGGTGTTTGTCGATCACACGACCGCCTCGGCGGGAATTGCGCGCGCGCTGGCCGACGAGGCGCGGGCGCGGGGCTTCGGTTTCGTCGATGCGCCGGTGTCGGGCGGGGAGCAGGGCGCAAAGAACGGTCAGCTCACCATCATGTGCGGCGGCGGCGAGGCCGACTACGCCAAAGCGGAACCCGTGATGGCGGTCTATGCGCGCCAATGCCGGCTGATGGGTCCGGCGGGCTCCGGCCAGCTCACGAAAATGGTGAACCAGATTTGCATCGCCGGAATCGTGCAGGGTCTTTCCGAAGGGCTGAGCCTTGCGCGCGCCACGGGTCTCGATCCGCAGGCCGTCGTCGATGTGATCTCCAAGGGCGCGGCGCAATCCTGGCAGATGGAGAACCGGCACAAGACGATGCTCGCGAACCATTTCGAGCATGGCTTCGCCGTCGAGTGGATGCGGAAGGATCTCGCCATCTGTCTGGACGAGGCGCGAAGGTCGGGCGCGCCATTGCCGGTCACGGCCCTCATCGATCAGTTCTATGCCGAAGTGGAAAAAATGGGCGGCCGCCGGTGGGACACGTCAAGCCTGTTCGCGCGCATGGAAAAGCTCAGAGACGGAAGCGCATGAGCGAAAACGAGCGTGCACGTGCGTATCATCATGGCGATCTGCGAAACAGCTTGCGCGAAGCCGCCCGCGCAATCCTGGAAGAGGAAGGTCTCGCAGCGCTCAGCCTGCGGGCCGTCGCACGTCGCGCGGGCGTCAGCCATGCCGCGCCTTATCGCCACTATTCCAATCACGAAGCATTGCTTGTGGAGTTGGCGGTCGAGGGCTTCGACGAGCTGCGCGCAGAAATCGCAGGCGCCGCTTCGGGACCCGGGCTCGAAGACGAGCGCATTTCGGAGATCGGCGCGGCCTATATGCGGTTTGTGGCCCGCCGCCCGGCGCTCGCGCGATTGATGTTCGGGCCGCAACTGCCCAACCGGGATTCGTTTCCGGACCTCGGCGCAGCAGCCGACTCCGTCGGAACGGAAATCGGCGCCGCCTTGAACGATACCGCGCTCGGGCTTGCGGTGTGGGCCGCGGTGCACGGCCTCGCCATGCTCATCCTCGAGAACGTCATCGATCTTGGCCAACGCCGCTCCGGACTCGACGTGCTGCCGTCCCGCGCCGAGATCATTCTGCGAAGCCTGTTTACGGCTTCGCAGCGTCACAATATTTGAGCGGCGTGCGCCTTACGGGTGATAAGCGAGGCCGCGCAGCTGAAATTCGCGGATCCCTTCCTGATTGCGATTCAGGATCGCCTGCCATTCGTGTTGGGTGTGGCACTCCCGGGCGCGAAGGATCTCGCCTTCGTGCAACATCATGTGGCAGGTCACCGCATTGGAATCCTGCGACGCGGCCGAAACCGGTTGCGGCGCAGGCTGTTGGGTCTGATCCGCCAGCGCGGCGCTTGCCGAAACCAGGCCAAGACCGCAGGCGAGTGCAAGAATGGTTGAGCGCATGGCGTTCCCTTTTCTTAAGTTGGCGTAATTATTCGGGCCGCCGCCTGGCAAGAGCAAGGTCTGCAGGGCGGGAATCGAGGCATTTCCGTTCACTTCAAGTTGAAACGGGCCGCTTTTCACGCGGTCGTGACTCCCCGCTGGCCAGGTTTGAGTAAGACGTCCGGGCCCGCGATATCCTCCAAAGAAATACAGGTTCCGCGCACCCCGAGGGATCGCTACGCTCGACGCGGGGTTGCGATGGCCACTGACGCGGAACGCGAAGCCGATTTGAAACGGGAGCTCGATGCGCGCTTCCGTGGTCCCCTCATGAGCTTTTTCCTGCGGCGGGTCCGTGCGCGGGCGGAGGCCGAGGATCTGACGCAGGAGGTCTTCTTGCGTCTGTTGGGAGCGGCCGCGATCGGCGAGATCGCGCAGGCCGACGCGTTCGTTTTCAAGATCGCAAGCAACCTACTGCGCGACCGCGCCCGCAAGGCCGCGCACTGGCGCTTCAACGACAAGAGCCCTCTCGACGAAGACCTGATCCATGAACTCACACAGGATTTGGTGGAGGATCGCGGGCCCGAGCGCGTCTTACTTGGACGGGAGAACCTCGCCGCAGCGCTGAAGGCGCTGGAGGAACTCGGCGAGCGGACCAAGAGCATTTTCATCCTTTTCCGGCTGGAGCAGATGAAGCAGCGCGAAATCGCAGTCCTGTACGGCATTTCGCCGAGCACGGTGGAGAAGCATGTGATGAAGGCGACGCTTCATCTCGCCTGGCGCTTCGGGGCGAGACGATGACGGAACCCGGCAATCAGCCATCCGAGCGGCGCAGGCTTGCGGAAGCCGCGGCCTGGCGCGTCCATTTGGCCGAACTGGAAGCCGAAACGTCGGAATCTTTCGAGGCGTGGCTGGTCGATCCGCAGAACCGTGTGGCCTGGGAGGAGGTGCGAGGTCCGTGGGATGCGCTTGGAGAACAGGCGACCGAGCCTGAGATGATGGCGGCGCGGCAAGCGGCGCTGCGCGATGCAGAGCGCGCACGTGCGCAACGGCGGGCGCCGGCGAGATGGCGACGGCTTGCCGGCCCGCTCGCGGCCGTGCTGATGATCGGTCTCGTGGCGTGGGGCGCAATCCGCTGGCTCCAGAGTCCCGTCGATTACGCGACCGCGCTGGGCGAGCGGCGGGTGATCACCCTGCTGGACGGTTCGCGCGTGTCGCTGGATTCCAGCAGTGAGGTGACCGTGCGTTATTCGAAGAACGCCCGCGAGCTTCAGCTTCTAGATGGCCAGGCGCGCTTCGACGTGGCGCATGACGTGGAGCGGCCGTTCTCGGTGCTGGCCGGCGATCAGAAGGTCATCGCCACGGGCACGGCGTTCAACATCGACATGGCGGGGCCGAGGGTTCTGGTGACGTTGATCGAGGGCCATGTCGTGGTGCTGGACGAGAAGGCGCCGACGATTGAGTCGGCGCCCGCGCTGGCGCCGCACCATCGTTCCGTCGAGTTGCATGCCGGCCAGCAGCTTGCGGCGTTGCCGGAGAAGCAGCCAGAGATCGCGCCCGCCAATATCCAGCGCGTCACCGCCTGGCAGGAGGGGCAGCTGATGTTCGACAACGAGCCCTTGTCGTCGGTGGTCGGGCGCGTGAACCGTTACACTGCGACGCCGCTCGTCATCCGCGATCCGAAAGTGGCGGCGATGCGCATCAGCGGCGTGTTCAACACCGGCGACATTGCGGGCTTCGTCGACGTCGTCACGCACTATCTTCCGGTCCGGGCCGCGAACGGCGACAACGGGGCCGTGGAGCTGCGGTCGAAGAATTGAACTTTTTGTAAATTATTTGAGGAGGGTTTTGCGAGGCCGCGCGTCTTCCATAGCGACGGGATGACCGTCGGCAGAAGGGGGCTTTCATGTCGAAGATGACTGCGCGCAGCTCGTTGCTGCGCACGAGCGCGCTTGCGGGAAGTTTGTGCTTGGTGATGTGGGCGTGCGGCGCCGCCGCGCAGACGCAGACCTACAACTTCAACATCCCCGCAGAACCGCTGTCACAATCCCTGCGCGCATTTGCGCAAGTCTCCGGCCAACAGATCATCTTCACCGACGATCTTGTCGCGGGAAAGAACGCGCCTTCCCTCCACGGCAGCTACAGCGCCGACGACGCACTCGCCCAGCTCCTCGCCGGCACGGGCCTTATCGTCGAGCATTCGCCCACAGGCGCCATCATGGTCCGAAGAAAAAACGCCCAAGCCGCCTCCAATGAGGGGGCGGCGCAAACCCGGCAGCCCGAGATTGAAACGGTTATCGTGACCGGCACGAACATCCGCGGGCTGGTCGACACGCCGTCGCCGGTGGCCGACTACAGCAGGGACCAGATCGATCTTGCCGGCGCCGGGACAGTCCAGGAATTCCTGCAAAAGGTGCCCCAGAACTTTGGCGGTGGCGCCTCGCAAAACGCTATCGGTTCGCTCTCGGGCGACAGCACGACCGCCGACGCAACGGGAGGCGCGGGAATCAACCTCAGGGGATTGGGCAACGATGCTACGCTCATCCTCATCAATGGCGTTCGCGTTGCGCCCGGCAATACCACTGGAAATTTTGTCGACGTCTCGATGATACCGGTTGCAGCGCTGGATCGCGTTGAAATCGTGCCGGACGGAGCGTCGGCAATTTACGGATCGGACGCCGTGGGGGGAGTCGTCAACTTCATTCTCCGCAACGACTATGACGGCCAGGAAACGCGGGCGCGTTATGGCGCATCGACGGACGGCGGCGGAACCGAATACGACGCCTCGCAAACGATCGGTCGCGACTGGGGCAGCGGTTCCGCTCTTCTCAGTTATGATTATTTCGACCAGCTCCCGATCAGCGCCCAGGATCGGCCTTACACCAGCTCTCTCACGCCGCCTTTCAACATCACGCCATCGGAGAATCGGCAAAGCGTTTTCGCCAACGGTCAGCAGCAGATCGGCCCCGATGTCGATCTGTTCGCGCAGGCGATGTTCTCGAACCGAAGGTCCAGTTTCGACTTTACGGAAGTCGGAGCTGTCCAATACGGCAATTCGAACGTGAACACGTATGGCGGCACTCTCGGGGCGCGATGGAATGTGTCCGCGAACTCCGAGGTTCAGGCGAGCGCCACCTATAGTGGAACCACGACAGACGTAACGGGCTTTGAAGTCGGGGCGGGCGAGACGACGGACACGCATTCGAGGTCGGGCATGTTGTCTCTTGACGCCAAAATGGACGGAACTCTTTGGACCGGCCCCACGGGGGATCTGAAATACGCGGTCGGAGCGCAGTATCTGAGCGAAACCTTCTACAGCGACGATTTGTTGGGCGGAGGGGTCTTTAGTCCCGACCGAACCGTCGAGGCCGGATTTGCCGAATTGCACGTTCCGTTATTGGGAAACGGCGTGACGCTGCCAGGCGTGGAGAGCCTTGAGCTCGATATCGCCGATCGCTACGAGCACTATAGCGATTTCGGAGCCACAAATAATCCGAAACTGGGCATGATATGGCGAGCCTATTCGGAACTGACTTTCAAGGGCACTTACGGAACGTCATTCAAGGCGCCTCAATTGGATCAACTGAATCCCTTGCCGTTTGAAGTCGTTCCTGTTCCCCTTCCCGACACGACGCCGCCAGGCACTACAAACGCGCTTCTCATTTTTGGCGGCAATCCCGACCTGAAGCCGGAGAGGGCGACGACCTGGTCTTTCGGCGCGCATTATCTCTCCGATTCCGTTCCAGGGCTGCAGGCCGACGCAACCTTCTATTCCGTCCACTTTACGAATCGGATCGAGAATCTCCAGGAGGCGGGCTACGATTTTTTTAACGCCTTGCTGGACGCGTCCGAACTGGGTCCCCAAATCGTGCAGCGCAATCCGTCGCTCTCTCTCGTGCAACACTATTACGGCCTGCCGACATTCGTTAATTTCTATGGAATCCCCGCTTCCCAGGTGGGCGCCATCGTGGATGTTCGAGACCAAAACATTGGAGTTGTAGACACAGACGGACTCGATTTTGGCGCCTCCTATCGGACGGATTGGCAAGAGGCAAAATGGGAGTTCGGAATCGACGGCACGAAAATATTCAAGTTTAACGACCAACTCACGCCGTCGTTTCCGCGAACGAGCATCCTGAATACCGCGTACAATCCGATCGATCTGCGCTTGCGCGGCAGGGTGATCGTCAATTACGACGACTTCACCTTTGGCGCATTTGTAAACTTTGTGAACTCATACACCAACAACACGGTCACACCTGCAGCTCCCGTGGCGTCGTGGACGACGCTCGATGTGTCTCTGAGCTATTCGTTGAAGAGCGGGCAGGAATATCTCGACGGGCTTCGCCTCCAGATCGGCGCGACCAACGTCACAGATGCCGCTCCGCCGTTTGTCTATAACCAGATTTTGCCGGGGTATAATTACGACGGCGCCAATGCAAGCCCGGTCGGACGCTTCCTGTACGCGCAGGTCTCGAAAGATTGGTGATGCGGCTTTCGCGTCCCGAACTTTCGCGTTTCGGACGACGATCCTGGAACAAAAATTGGATACAATATGAGAACAAATCCGGGATCACTGCGACGTGTCGTGTGCCGCGCTGCACTGGCGATCGGCGCGCTGGCGATATTTCTCGCGGCGGATTGCGCCGCCGCCACAATGCGGTTGCCGGTCCTCCATGATCTGGAAATCGGTTGGCCCGGCAGCACGCTGGGTTTGTCCCGCGACGGGCGTTCGCTTGCTGTCGAGATGAACGGCCGGCTTCTTGTGCTCGCTTATCCAACGGGCCGGGTCGAGTACAATCTGGGTGATGGCTTGATGCCGCTTTGGGCGGCGTCTGGCGACCGCGTCGCATTTTATTCGGCCCGGTCGGGATCGACGCAATTGTGGGTCTGGAGCAGCGCTACAGGCGCAAAACAGATGACTCATCTGCCGAGCGGAATCGATCCCGACGTTCCGACGCGCTTTATGGGCCCGACTACCGATGCGTTGAGATATTCATGGTCGCCCGATGGTCGATACATCGTTTTTGCGTCCCGGGTCGAGAAAGCAAGAGACGCCGCTTCAGCGGACGAGCCGCTGGTTCTTTCAAACGCATCGCCTCCGGAACTGACGACGTCAGGCGTCTGCGCTTTGCCGGCATTCTGCGACGCCGGCATCGAGATGCGAGATGGCAGAAACCTCATTATTGCGCCGATGAAGCCGGATTCGGTCTTGGTCAGCCAATTGTTCCTTGTCGACACGCGTTCGGGTTCGGTCACGCAACTCACAAGCGGCGAACGCGAAATCTACGATCCAATCTGGACGGCGGATGGGACCGCGGTCGTGGCCGCGGCCATGACTTTGGAAAGTGGTTCCGGCGCAGTGCGGAATTCGCTTTTTTCCGGTACAGGCCCATCGCGCGGCCAAATTGTCAGGATCGGTCTTCGCACAGGCTCCACTGCCGTCGTTTTGAACACGGCCGGATCGGCAAGAAGCCTTGCGCTTTCGCCGGACGGGAGACGGATGGCCTATGTGGTGAGCAACACCTATATATCTCCGGCGCATCTCGAAGTCGCCGATTTCGCGTCGGGTCGCATGGAGGCGACGCGGTGGAGCGCGCCAACCGATGAAGTCCGCTGGTCCAAAGACAACGACACTCTGACTGTTTTTTGTCGATCCGACAGTGGCGACCATATCGCAGACGTACAACCTGAAAGGCCCGTTCCAAGCAGCAATAGATCTACGAATGTCGACGTCATCGCGTGGGCCGAGGACGCCAGTGGCGGCATTGTCTGGATCGATGGAAAGGGAGGCGTCGAATATCTGAGAGATGGCGCGAAGGCGCCGCGTGAGATGTTCAGCTTTCGACCAACCAATCTTCTTCTCGGTCGTGAGGAAAGCATTGCCTGGAAGAACGGTCGCGGCGAGGCGTTGCATGGTTCGTTGCTTTATCCTCCCGACTACGTGCCCGGGCGACGCTATCCGCTTATTGTCGATGCCTATCCTTTTGCGCACGCCCAGGGCTGGATGGAGTCCATGGCCGCCAATCAGACATGGGCTGCAGCGGGCTACGTTCTCTTTCTGCCGGGTGAACGTGCGCCCAACGCCTGGATGAACGCGACTGATTTGGCGTTCGGGGCCGCGGGGAAAGGTCCGAAAGGATTTGACGTCGGGATTGATGATGTCATGAGTGGCGTCAATGAGCTCGATCGTCGCGGAATCATCGACCCCAATCGAATGTGTCTCTACGGTCATAGCAATGGCGGCGGAGCGGTAAGCTATCTGGTGACGCTCACGAAGCGGTTCAAATGCGCGGTGGTCGTGTCGCCGGCCGAAGCGAACTGGCTTGTCTGGCCGGTGATGCAGACTGGTAAACGCAAGGTGGCGGCGACGCTATCCGGTGGGTTTGATTTTGACCGAGACATCGAGGATTACGTGAAGATGTCATCGGTGTTCAATCTGTACAAATCAAGCACGCCGATGCTCATCGCATGCGGCGACGACGACCCGGCGCTGGTCGATGCGATCGGCATATACAACGCCGTCCGGGACACCGGAACCGAAGTGACGTTCGTCCGCTACCCGGGGCAAGGTCACGTTTTTGCCGGCAGTGCGATGGAAGATTTTTGGAAGCGCGAAATGGCTTTCTTTGCGCGCTATCTCAAACCGGAAACGCACGATCATTCCTGATCGGGCGCCTGCGGTCGCTATACTCGCGGCGCTACCCGATCTTCAACAGCTTCGCGGCATCGAGCGCGAAATAGCTGAGAATTCCCGATGCGCCCGCGCGCTTGAACCCCATCAGGCTTTCGAGAATCACACGGTCGCGTTCGAGCCAGCCGCGTTCGGCGGCGGCGATCAGCATCGAATATTCGCCCGACACCTGATAGGCGAAAGTCGGCATGTGAAACGCATCTTTCACGCGCCGTACGAGATCGAGATAGGGCATGCCCGGTTTCACCATCACCATGTCCGCGCCTTCGGCGATGTCGAGCGCGACTTCGCGCAGCGCTTCGTCGCCATTGGCGGGATCCATCTGATAGGTGCGCTTGTCGCCGGTCAGCGATTTCGCCGAGCCCACGGCGTCACGGAACGGTCCATAGAACGCGGACGCGTATTTCGCGGCATAGGCCATAATCAGCGTGTTCTTGAAGCCGCCGGCTTCGAGCGCTCCGCGGATCGCGCCCACGCGACCATCCATCATGTCGGACGGGGCAATGATGTCGCATCCGGCTTCCGCCTGGATGAGCGCCTGCCGCACGAGCATGTCCAACGTCTCGTCATTCGCCACATAGTCGTCGACAAGAACGCCGTCATGCCCATGACTCGTGTAAGGGTCGAGCGCGACATCGCACAGCACGCCGATCTCCGGTACGGCGCGCTTGATCTCGCGCACGGCGCGGCACACGAGGTTCGCGGGGTTGGTCGCTTCGCGACCGTCCGGCGTCTTCAGGCTTGGGTCGGTATAGGGAAAAAGCGCTACGACAGGGATGCCGAACTTCGCCGCTTCCTCCGCCGCGCCCGCGACGAGGTCTGTCGACAGCCGATCCACGCCCGGCATCGAGGCGACCGGCTCGCGCCGCTTCTCGCCGTCGACCACGAACAGCGGCCAGATGAAATCGGCCGCCGACAACGTGGATTCCGCCACCAGCCGGCGCGTCCAGTCGTGGCGGCGGAGCCGGCGCATGCGAGTCGCGGGAAATGTCGGTTGCGAGGCCATTGCAGAGAGTTCCCGGTTTTCGGCTCGCCCGTCTAACCACCCCGGTGGGTCCTAAGCAAGGGAGGAAGCCGCGCAGACCCGGGCGCCGAACTCGGGCATTGCAAAAGCCGGGCAACGGCTTCATTTACGGGCCGGGAAAATCAGCGTTTGCAAGGCGATCCATGGATTTTGAGCTTACGGAAGACCAGCGGGCGGTGCAGGACGCAGCCCGACGCTTCGGGATCGAGAAACTCGCGCCTCATGCCGCCGAATGGGACGAGAAGGAGCATTTCCCCGTCGATGTGCTGCGCGCCGCCGCCGAACTCGGCTTCGCCAGCATCTACGTGAAAGGCGATGTGGGCGGTTCGGAGATGACGCGGCTCGATGCGGCGATCATCTTCGAGGAATTGTCCGCCGGCTGCACCTCGACCGCGGCGTTTCTCTCCATCCACAACATGGCGTCCTGGATGATCGACCGTTTCGGCGGCGAAGCACAGCGCAAGCGCTTCCTGCCCGATCTCGTGACGATGAAAAAGATCGCAAGCTATTGCCTGACGGAGCCCGGGTCCGGCTCGGACGCCGCAAGCTTGCGCGCGCGGGCAGTGAAGGACGGCGACCATTATGTCTTGAACGGCGCCAAAGCGTTCATTTCGGGAGCGGGCGTGTCCGATGTCTATGTGTGCATGGTGCGCACGGGCGAGGACGGGCCGAAGGGCATTTCGTGTCTCGTTGTCGAAAAGGGTATGCCCGGACTTTCCTTCGGCAAGAAGGAGCGCAAGATGGGCTGGAACAGCCAGCCCACGGCGCAAGTGATTTTCGAGGATTGCCGCGTGCCGGTGGCCAACCGCATTGGCGCCGAAGGCGAGGGTTTCCGTATCGCGATGATGGGTCTCGATGGCGGGCGCATCAACATCGGGGCGTGCTCGGTGGGGACCGCGCGCGCGGCGCTCGATGAAGCCAAGGCCTATGCGCATGACCGCAAGCAGTTCGGCAAACCAATTTCGGAGTTCCAGGCGTCGCAGTTCAAGCTCGCCGATATGGCGACGGAGCTGGAAGCGTCGCGGTTGATGATCCGCAACGCGGCTTCCGCTCTCGATCGCCGCGATCCGCAGGCGACGATGCTTTGCGCGATGGCGAAGCGTTTCGCCAGCGATATGGGTTTCAAGATCGCCAATGACTGCGCTGCAGCTTCATGGCGGCTATGGCTATCTGAAGGATTTTCCGGCCGAGCGCCATGTGCGCGATCTGCGCGTGCATCAGATTCTCGAAGGCACCAACGAGATCATGCGCGTGATCATCGCGCGCGAGATGTCGCGGCAATGACCGAGGAGAACGAAGTTTTATTCGAGCGCCGCGGCGCTGTCGGATTGATCACGCTCAATCGTCCCAAGGCGCTCAATGCGCTGACGCATGGCATGTGCCTCGCCATGAAGGCGCAGCTGGATGCGTGGGCTGTCGATGCCGCCATCGATGCGGTTGTCGTTCGCGGCGCGGGCGAGCGCGCCTTCTGCGCCGGCGGCGATATCCGCGCGCTTTACGAATTCCGGCCGCGCCGGCACGCCCTATGCGCTCGATTTCTATCGTGACGAATACGTGCTCGATGCGACGATCAAGCATTTCCCGAAACCTTATGTCGCGCTCATTCGCGGCATCGTGATGGGCGGCGGCGTGGGCGTATCGCTGCATGGCAGCCATCGCGTGGCGGACGAAAGCACGATGTTCGCGATGCCCGAGACAGGCATCGGACTCTTTCCGGACGTAGGCGGAAGCTATTTCCTGCCGCGACTGCCGGGCCAGACCGGCATGTATCTCGCGCTCACGGGCGCGCGGCTGAAGAGTGCCGATGCTCTGAATTCCGGCGTGGCGACACATTTCGTTCCCGCGGCAAACACCGAAGCGTTGCTCGAGCGCCTGGCAGCGAGCGAGGCGCCCGACGCCGTGATTGGAGCGCTCGTCGGCAATGCAGGAGCGCCGCCGCTGGCCCAGCATCAGGTAGTGATCGATCGCTGCTTCGCAGGAAACTCCGTCGAGGCAATCCTATCGTCGCTTGATGCGGAAGGAAGCGAGTGGGCGCGCGGGACGGTAGTCGCCATTCGCACCAAATCGCCCACCAGCCTGAAGCTCGCATTCCGCCAATTGCGCGAGGGGCGCAAGCTCGAATTCGACGATTGTATGCGCATGGAATTCCGCATGGTGAACCGTGTGATCGCGGGTCATGAATTCTACGAAGGCGTGCGAGCCACGATCATCGACAAGGACCAGGCGCCGAAATGGCGGCCCGCCAGGCTCGAAGACGTGACGGATGCGGAGATCGACGCCTATTTTGCGCCGCTGGGCGAAAAGGAGCTGAAGCTATGAGTGCGATCGCTTTTATCGGTGTCGGCAATATGGGCGGGCCCATGGCGCGCAATCTGCTGAAGGCGGAGCACGCCGTGACGGCCTTCGATCTGAGCGCCACGGTGCTCGAGCCCGTTCTGAAAGCGGGCGCGAAGAAAGCCGCGACAGCCAACGACGCCGTGAAGGACGCGGATATCGTCGTCACCATGTTGCCGGCGGGCCAACATGTGCGCAGCGTCTATCTCGACAGCGGCATTCTGGCGCCGCGAAAAAAGGCGCTTTGCTGATCGACAGCTCGACCATCGACATCGATTCCGCGCGCGCCGTGCACGCGGCCGCCGAAAAAGCCGGCTTCGATTTCCTCGATGCTCCCGTTTCGGGCGGCGTCGGCGGCGCGGAAGCGGGCACGCTCACCTTCATGTGCGGCGGCAGCGAGAAGGCGTTTGCGCGCGGCTTGCCTGCGCTCGAAAAGATGGGAAAGAAGATCGTGCTCGCAGGCGGCGCGGGCGCGGGGCAGGCGGCCAAGATCTGCAACAACATGCTGCTCGCGATCTCCATGATCGGAACTTGCGAAGCGTTTGTGCTGGCCGAAAAGCTCGGCCTCGATCCGCAAAAACTTGTTCGACATCGCCTCGACCTCGTCCGGCCAATGCTGGTCGCTGACGACCTATTGTCCCGTCCCGGGACCGGTGCCAACATCGCCGTCCAATCGCGGATATGCGGGCGGCTTCGCCTCCGCGTTGATGCTCAAGGATCTGAAACTGTCCCAGGCGGCCGCCCAATCATCCGGCGCCACGACGCCGCTGGGCGCGGAAGCAACCCAGCTTTATTCGCTGCTGGCCGCCAAAGGCCAGGGCGGCCTCGACTTCTCGGGCATCATCAGGATGTTAAGAGGGGAGATTTGACTCGCTCATTTCGGCCATTGTCAGGTGGATTTATAGCGATTTGATCGTAGCCCTAGCAAAGGATAGCGTCGCACTGCCACCAGCGGGAGAGGAAATGCGTTATTCATGGCTAGTGGTCGTCCCACTTGGTCTGATGCCGGTGGGGACCGGTGCAGCAGAGTCCGTCGAATCCGATCTGCAAACCTGCCAGGGCGAATTCAGCGCGCGAGCGGTGGCAGCGTGCTCGTGGGTTATTGAGAATGCGGACGCGACGGCGCAGCAGCGCGCAGACGCATATGCTGCGCGCAGCTACCATGAAGAGCACATGAACGACTACGAGCATGCGCTGGCCGACTCAAACGCCTCGATCGCGCTCAATCCCAATCAGGCTTTCGTCTACGACAACAGAAGCAATGCCGAGCGTATTTTGGGCCAGATGGACAAGGCATTCGACGATGCTAACTCTGCGCTTCACCTCGATCCCGACGACATGCCTGCGCTCCTCAACCGCGGTCTCGTTTATGAGGCGCGCGGCGACTTCGACAAGGCGATGGCAGATTTCTCGGCTTACATAGCAAGAGAAGTGAACCGTGCGGAGGCCTTTACGTTTCGAGGTCACGTAAACATGGAGAAAGGCGAATACGATCTCGCCGTTTCCGATCTTACCAAGTCCATCGAGCTGAATCAGGATGGCGCGCGACCGTATCACTACCGAGCCCAAGCCTACTTCGCGCTGCAGAACTACCAGGCCGCCGAAGCAGATTTCACATCTGCGCTTAATCTCGATGGCGACAACGCAAATTTGCTTTATGGACGCAGCATCGTTGAAAAAGCACTGGGCGAACTGGCCGCCTCGGATCGCGACCGCTCACATGCGCTAGCGCTCGACCCGAATGTCGAGAAGAACGCTCACTAGCGTCCGGACTCGCCAAGCCCACCAAATTGATATCGCGGGACGGAATACCGGTCGCCGACGACCTGTCCCGTCCCGGGACCGGGGGAGCCTGCAGCGCTATCCAACCGCAACTATGCGCGCGGTTTTGCGAGCGTATTGATGCTGAAGGATTTGAAACTGTCCCAGACGGCAGTCCAATCCTCCGGCGCCGTCACCCCGCTCGGTGCCGAAGCGGCGCAGCTTTATTCGCTGCTCATCGCGAAAAATCACGGCAATCTCGATTTTTCCGGAATCATTAAAATGCTCAGGGGTGACATCTGAACGGATTTACGCGTCTTTAACTTCTCCGCCCTAATGTTTGAATCAAATAGGTGGGTCCGAAGAAAAACTTCGGTGGGTGAAGACGATGACAGCACTAGCCAAGCCGCAAGCGGCTGCGGCGCTTGAGGGCGCACAGCCACTACGCAAGCTTTATCTCGAGTCTCTCGCTTTGATCGAGCGATTGCACCGGCAGCTCCTTGACGTCATCAAGGACGAGCTCGACCGGCGCGATGAACGCGAAATCAACAGCGTGCAGGCGCTCCTTCTGTTCAACGTAGGCGATCAGGAACTGACGGCGGGCGAATTACGCACCCGCGGTCATTATCTGGGCTCCAACGTCTCGTACAATCTCAAGAAGCTCGTCGAGAGCGGCTACATTCATCACGAGCGTTCGGCGGTTGACCGCCGCTCGGTCCTGGTGAGGCTCACCCGCAAGGGCGAGGCCGTGCGCGATATGCTGCGCGAATTGTTCGAGCGGCATCTGGGGTCGCTCGAGGCCGTCGGCAATGTCGGCCTGAGCGAGCTGGAAATCCTGAATATCAGCCTGAAGCGCATGGAGCGCTTCTGGATCGACCAGGTGCGGTTCCAGCTCTGATCGGATTGCGAACGGACTGACGGGCGCCCTCGACTCGTGCGAGGCTCGGGATCGCCATTCGCGATTCCGGGGAGCATAGCCTGTTCGAGTCCGCACTCACGCATCTGCGCCAACATGTGCGGTTTTACTCCTGCGCACTGCCGGGCGTGGCGGTGTTCTTTCTCACGCATGGCTTTCCGGTTCCGCTGCGCTTCATCGCAGCAGGCAACTCGTTCTTCGTCGTCTATCTCTTTCTGATCGGCCTGCTGGTGGCCCGTTTCACGTCGGACGACCTGCGCCGCCGGGCGATGGAAGAAGACGAGGGGATATTCCTCGTCATCCTCATCATGCTGGCGATCATCGCGTTGTGCTGCGCCGGCATCATCACGATGCTCAACCAGGGGCATAATAAGCCGTCGGGAGCCACGCTGGCGCTCGTTCTTCTCTGCGCGCCTCTTGGCTGGGTGACGCTGCATGTCACCGCCGCGTTTCATTACGCCAATCTGTTTTATGCGCCCCAGCCTTCATCGGCGGACTCGCGCGCGCGGCCGCGGTTGATGTTCCCAGGTTGCGTCGAACCCGGACCGTGGGAGTTTCTCTATTACTCGTTCGTCGTCGGGATGACCGCGCAAGTGTCTGACGTTCAGGTCTGCGACACGAGGCTGCGCCGCGCCACGCTGGGCCACGGCGTTATATCGTTCTTTTTCAACACCGTGCTGATCGCGATGGCGGTCAATGCGGTTGTGGCGATTGCGTCCTAGCGTTTGGGCGGCCAGGGAATGAACGAACTCGTGCGGCGGATATAGTCCGCATATTCCGGCCTGCGATCCGCCATCTTGCGTTCCAGCAACGGGACGCCGGACACGTTCAGCAGGAAGTAGGTCATCACGATCGGTCCGATGACCGTCCACCAGGCATGGCTCGCGGAAACGCAGAGCAGGAACACGCCCCACCACATGGCGGCATCGCCGAAATAATTGGGATGCCGCGACCAGGCCCACAGGCCGCTATTCAGCACCCTTCCGGCGTTCGCGGGATCCCGGCCGAAGCGAGTCAGCTGATAGTCCGCAATTGTTTCGATGAGAAATCCTGCAATGGCGAGCGCTGCGCCGATCGCGTCGAGTGGGCCTAAGGTCGACGGCAGGGCGGCGAACGCAGCCTGGAGGGGCAGAGACACCACCCACAGGATTCCCGCCTGCAGCCAGAAGACAGTGAACAAGCTCAGAATCGCAAAGCGGGGACCGGCCTTGCGGCGCATCGCGGCGTAGCGTCGGTCCTCATGGCCGAGACGCCGCCAGCGCAGGAACAGATGGAGCGCCAGCCGGACCGCCCAAAGCGCGACGATGCCGACTATCAACGCGCTACGTGGGCCGGGCGGCCCGCGGCGCCAGATCACTGCGGCCGAGATCAGGACGAACCCCAGGCCCCAAAAGACATCGACAATGCTGACGTCCCGGAGCACAAGGCTGACAAGCCACATCAGGGTCAAAGCCGAAAGGGCGAGTAACAGTGCAAAAAACATGGCTGTCCTGTGGCAATTGGCGTGGGAGCGCGGAGCCCCCGGAACTATGTTAAATTATTAGGGAACGGGAGCCATCCTGAGGGCTCCATTTGACGTGCAAGTCGGCAAGAATGGCATTCTCCTATGTGTCCAAGTTCCGCGAGGCGCTGGCTGGCCTGAAACGGGAAGGCCGGTATCGGGTGTTCGCCGACATCGTCCGCCAGCGCGGGCAATTTCCCCGCGCCGACTTCTTTACGGACCAGAACAAGCGTCCGATCACCGTCTGGTGCAGCAACGACTATCTGGGCATGAGCCAGAACCCCAAGGTGCTGGCGGCGATGCACGCCGCCATCGATGCGGCTGGGGCCGGCTCCGGCGGCACGCGCAATATTTCCGGCACGACACATTACCATGTGGAGCTGGAAGCCGAGCTCGCCGATCTGCACGGCAAGGAAGCGGCGCTTCTGTTCACATCCGGCTTTGTTTCGAATGACGCGACGCTTTCGACTTTGGCGAAGCTGTTGCCCGGGCTGATCGTTTTTTCGGATGAGTTGAACCACGCCTCCATGATCGAAGGCATGCGCCGCGGCGGCATGGAAAAGCGGCTGTTCCGGCACAATGATCTGGCCGATCTCGAGGCGCAGCTGCGCATCGCGGATCCTGCCGCGCCCAAGCTGATTGCGTTCGAGTCCGTCTATTCGATGGATGGCGATTTCGGGCCGATCGCCGCCATCTGCGATCTCGCCGAGAAATACGGCGCGCTGACCTATCTCGACGAAGTCCATGGCGTCGGCCTTTATGGGGCGCGCGGAGCGGGCGTCGCCGCGCGCGACGGCGCGATGCATCGCGTGGACATCATCGAGGGTACGCTCGCCAAAGCGTTCGGCCTCATGGGCGGCTATATCGCGGCGAACAAAGAGCTCGTCGATTGCATCCGGTCGTTTGCGCCGGGATTTATCTTCACGACCTCATTGCCGCCGGCGATCACCGCCGGCGTGCTGGCGAGCGTGCGCCATCTCAAGGAAAGCGAAGTCGAACGCAAGGCGATGCATGAAAACGCCTCGCGCCTGAAGAAGATGCTGGCCGAAGCGGGCCTGCCGGTTATGAATTCACCAAGCCATGTCGTGCCGGTGTTCGTGGGCGATGCGGCCATCTGCAAGGCCGTCTCGGATGCGCTGCTGCGCGATCACGCTATCTATGTGCAGCCGATCAATTACCCCACCGTGCCGCGCGGCACGGAGCGGCTGCGCTTCACGCCGTCGCCGGTTCACACGGAAGAGATGATGCGCGATCTCGTGCGCGCGCTCGATACGGTGTGGACGGCGCACCATCTGGCGCGCGCGGCCTGACGGATCATGGCCGAGCGCAGACCGGACGGCGCGGGCGGCGAGGTTCTGATCGAATTCATCGTGCAGGGAAGCGTTGTCAAGGTGACGGCGATCGATCCCAAATCTGGCACGGAGGCGAGCATCGTCGGGCCGGCGTCGGCGCCGCGCGCGGTGCTGGAAAGCAACGCTGCGAAGAAGCTGCTCTACGTCCTCAAAAAACAACGCGGCGAAGCCTGAGGGCTCCGCCGCGTCGAATTCTTAGCTATATTTGTCGCGATCAGCGACGACGCGATTTCTTTCCTGGCGCCGTTCTGCCGAGACCGATCTTCTTGGCGAATTCGGAGCGCTGGGCCGCGTAGTTCGGCGCGACCATGGGATAGTCGGCGGGCAGTCCCCACTTCGCGCGATAATCTTCGGGCGAAAGTCCGTAGCGCGAACGCAGATAGCGCTTGAGCATTTTGAGCTTCTTGCCGTCTTCCAGACAGATCACATATTCCGGGGTGATCGACTTCTTCACGGCCACCGCCGGCTTCTGGGTGGTGGCGACGTCGCCGGGCACGCCGGAAGCGAGACCGCCGAGCGTGTTGTGAATGCTCTTGATCATGTGGGGAATTTCGGACACCGGGATCGGATTGTTGCTCACATAGGCGGCAACGATGTCGCTGGCGAATTTCAACAGATCGTCCGATTTTCCAACCAGTGAATCACTCATTTTGTTCATCTACTCCGATCCTGGATTGTGGGTCTATATAAACTCGACTGTTGTATTGCCGAGGCGACGCCTAAAATCAAGACGTTCTGTAAATATCGGAAATAGGCATTCATTGGAGCGGCAAGTAACGCAAACACCGGCTTCTTGATTACTTCGTCCCAATCTTCAACCTTTTGTTGTGCTCGCCTAGGTTAATATTGCACGGCATTACACACGTATAAGTTGTTACTGCTCGGGTTTTGAGTTTGCTTGGCTCACAAGTCTTTTGTGCATAACTCGGCGCGAACCTCCCCCAGAAACCGAACGCCGCGATGGGGCATCGGTTGCCGCAAAATCTCGTGATCTCGCGCTAGATTTGGTGAAGAATTGCGCTTAGTACACGAGCGATGTGGGCCGTATACGGCTGGCCGCAGGCGTTGGGCGATGTGAGGCGTGAAATGGCAGCGATGTCGAACGCGGCGGGGCCACGAAATGTCCCCTTTTTCTCCAGCGGGCTGGCCCAGGCCGACCCCGAAATCGCGCATGCGGTCGCCGACGAACTAAAGCGCCAGCAGGAAAAGATCGAGCTGATCGCCTCCGAGAACATCGTCTCGAAGGCCGTGCTGGAGGCGCAGGGTTCGGTCCTCACCAACAAATACGCCGAGGGCTATCCGGGCCGGCGCTATTATGGCGGTTGCGAATATGTCGATGTGGCCGAGGAACTGGCGATCGACCGCGCCAAGAGGCTGTTCGACTGCTCGTTTCGCCAATGTTCAGCCCCATTCGGGCGCGCAGGCGAATCAGGCGGTGTTCTTCGCGCTCATGCAGCCGGGCGACGCCTTCATGGGCCTCAGCCTCGACGCCGGTGGCCATCTGACGCACGGCTCTCCGGTCAACCAGTCCGGGCAAGTGGTTCAAGCCGATCCCGTACAGCGTGCGCCGCCAGGACCATCGCATCGACATGGACGAGGTCGAGTCGCTGGCGAAGTCCCACAAGCCGAAGCTGATCATCGCAGGCGGCTCGGCCTATGCGCGCTTTATCGACTTCAAGCGCTTTCGCGAGATCGCCGATTCCGTGGGCGCTTATTTCATGGTGGACATGGCGCATTTTGCGGGGCTGGTCGCCGGAGGCGTTCATCCCAATCCGCTGGAACACGCCCATGTGGTCACCACCACGACGCACAAGACTCTGCGCGGCCCGCGCGGCGGCATGATCCTCTCGCGCGATGCGGATCTCGGAAAGAAAATCAACTCCGCCGTGTTCCCCGGGCTGCAGGGCGGACCGCTCATGCATGTGATCGCCGCAAAAGCGGTCGCGTTCGGCGAAGCGCTCAAACCGGATTTCAAGCTCTACGCCCGCTCGGTCGTGGAGAACGCCAAGGCGCTCGCAGAGACGCTGCATGCGGAAGGTCTCGATATCGTGTCGGGCGGCACGGACACGCATGTGATGCTGGTCGATCTGCGTCCCAAAAACGCGACGGGTCGCGCGGCGGAAAAGGCGCTCGACCGCGCCAACATCACCACGAACAAGAATGCGATTCCCTTCGACACCGAAAAGCCGGCGATCACGTCCGGCATTCGCCTCGGTTCGCCCGCCGGCACGACGCGCGGCTTCGGCCAGGCGGAGTTCAAGGACATCGGCAAGCTGATTGTCGAAGTGGTCGACGCGGTCGCCAGGCATGGCGAAGTGGGCGATCCCGCCGTCGAAGCCAGCGTGCGCGAACGCGTGCTGGCGCTTTGCCGGCGCTTCCCGATTTATCAGTAACAGGAGATATTGGCGCCCATGCGCTGCCCGTTTTGCGGACATGACGATACGCAGGTCAAGGATAGCCGGCCCAGCGAAGACAATTCTGCGATCCGGCGCAGGCGGCATTGCCCCGCTTGCGGCGGGCGCTTCACGACCTTCGAGCGCGTGCAGTTGCGCGAGCTGGTCGTCGTCAAGAAGACGGGCCGGCGCGAGCCGTTCGAGCGCGACAAGCTCGAGCGTTCGCTGTCGCATGCGCTGCGCAAGCGGCCCGTGGAAGCGGATCGCATCGACCGCATGGTGACGGGCATCGTGCGCCGGCTGGAAAGCATGGGCGAAAACGAAATCCAGTCGAGCGTCATCGGCGAGCTGGTGATGCAGGCGCTGTCGAGCCTCGACAAGGTCGCCTATGTGCGTTTCGCGTCCGTCTATCGCAATTTCCGCGAAACCAAGGATTTCGAAGCCCTGATCGGCGAGATGGAGGGCGGCGACCGGGATTGAGCGCCGCGCGCCCCGTTGGACGATAAACGACACATGCGTCACGCGCTTGGTCTGGCCGGGCGCGCGCTCGGGCGGGTGGCGCCGAATCCTGCCGTCGGCTGCGTCATCGTTTCCCCCGACGAAACGATTGTGGGTCGCGGCTGGACGCAGGACGGCGGCCGCCCGCATGCAGAGACGGTCGCGCTTGCGCAGGCGGGAAGCGCCGCGCGGGGCGCAACCGCCTATGTCACGCTCGAACCCTGCGCCCATCATGGCCAGACGCCGCCTTGTGCGAACGCCTTGATTGAAGCGGGCGTGGCGCGCGTGGTAGCCGCGATCGAGGATCCCGATCCGCGAGTCAAAGGCGGCGGTTTTGCGATGCTGCGCAATGCCGGCATCGACGTCACCGTCGGCACGCTGAAGAGCGAAGCGGGCAGGCTCAACGAAGGCTTCTTCAAACGCATCGCGGAGCATCGCCCGCTCGTCACCCTCAAATTCGCGCAGAGCCTCGATGGCCGCATCGCGACCGCCACGGGCGAAAGCAAATGGATCACGGGCGAGGAGGCGCGCCGCTTCGGTCATCTGTTGCGGGCGCGGCACGATGCGATTTTGATCGGCATCGGCACGGCGCTCGCGGACGATCCGGAATTGACCTGCCGCCTGCCGGGACTGGAAAGCGCGTCGCCCTTGCGCGTGGTGCTCGACACAAGCCTGCGCCTCAACGAATGGTCGAAGCTCGCGCAGAGCGCGCGTGATATTCCGACAATTGTATTCACAACCTCGACAGGTGGCGCTGCGCTGCGTGCGGCCGGCGTCGAGATTGTCGAGGTCGGGCGCGATGCGCGAGGCCGCCCCGACATCGAGGCCGTTCTGCATGCGCTCGCCGATCGCGGCGTGACGCGGCTCCTGGTCGAAGGCGGCGCATCGGTGCATGCCACTTTTTTGAATAGGGGCTTTGCTGACAGGCTGGAAGTTTTCCGCGCGCCGATGCTGCTGGGCGGTTCGGGTCTGCCTTCGGTCGAGGCGCTGGCTGCGATAAGTTTGGACGAAACGCCGCGCTTTCGGTGCGTCGGACGCCGTAAACTCGGGGCGGACCTGCTGGAATCCTTCGAAGCCAGGGCCTAGAAAGGAAACATGTTCACGGGAATTGTCACGGATGTCGGCCAGGTCCGGCACATCGAGAAGCGCGGCGACACGCATATCGTGATCGCGACGAATTACGACGTGGCCGAGGTCGATATAGGAGCCTCCATCTCCTGCTCCGGCGTTTGCATGACCGTCGTGGACAAAGGCGCTTCGGCCGATCGCTGGTTCGCGGTCACGGCCTCCGCCGAAACGCTCTCGAAAACGAATATGGGGCAGTGGAAGACAGGTGACCGCGTCAATCTCGAACGGCCCATGCGGGTGGGTGACGAATTGGGCGGCCACATCGTCACCGGTCATATCGACGGCGTGGCCGAAGTCGTGCTCGTCGTGCCGGAAGGGGAATCGACGCGCATGACGTTCCAGGCGCCGGCTTCGCTGGCGCGCTTCATCGCCACCAAGGGCTCCGTCGCGCTGGACGGCGTGTCGCTGACCGTCAATGAAGTCGAAGGTTCGCGCTTCGGCGTCAACATCATTCCGCACACGACCAAGGTCACGACCTTCGGCAAGGTGAAGCCGGGCAGCAAGGTCAATCTCGAAATCGATCTGCTTGCGCGCTACGTCGCGCGGCTGGTGAAGGGTTAGCGTATGTTCCGCGATTACATCTCCTCCATCGAAGAACTCATCGAAGACGCGCGCAACGGACGCATGTTCATTCTCAGCGATGCGGAAGATCGGGAGAACGAGGGCGATCTCGTGATCCCCGCGCAGATGTGCACGCCGGCCGCCGTCAATTTCATGGCGAAATACGGCCGCGGCCTCATCTGCCTGGCGCTGACGAACGAACGCGCCAGCGCGCTGCAGATCCCGATGATGACGCAGGTCAACGGGACGCCGAACCAGACTGCCTTCACCGTTTCCATCGAAGCGAAGGAGGGAATCTCCACCGGCATTTCCGCCCATGACCGCGCGCATACGATTTCCACCGCGATCGATCCGACCAAGGGCCCCGGCGACATCGTGATGCCGGGGCATGTGTTTCCGCTGGTGGCCCGACATGGCGGCGCGCTGGTGCGCGCAGGGCACACCGAAGCCGCCGTCGACATTTCGCGTCTCGCGGGACTTTATCCTGCCGGCGTGATCTGCGAGATCATGAATGACGACGGGTCGATGGCGCGGCTGCCGGATCTCGTTCAGTTTGCGCAGCTTCACGGCCTGAAGATCGGAACGATCGCCGATTTGATCGCCTATCGCCGCCGTTACGACCATTTCATCCAGCGTTCGGTGGAAACCGATTTCCAGAGCCATCATGGCGGCCAGTGGCGCATGATGGTGTACGTGAACACGTTGGAATATGCCGAGCATATCGCGCTCGTGAAGGGCGACATCACCACGCCCGAGCCCGTGCTCGTGCGCATGCATGCGCTCAACATTTTCAGCGATCTTCTGGGATACCGCCCGTTCGAACAGGATGTGCTGGCGGAACTCGATGCGGATCGTGTCGGAGGCGGGCCGCGGCGTCGTGGTGATCCTGCGCCAGACGCGGCCCACTTTCGTGTCGGACGTCGTGCTGCGCCGCGTGGCGGAAGACATCGACCGCCGGCGCGTGAAGGAGTATGGCGTGGGCGCGCAGATTCTTCTCGATCTGGGCGTGAAGAACATGATCCTGTTGACCGACACGCCGGAGAAGAAGGTCGTCGCGCTCGACGGGTACGGCCTCAACATCGTGGGCACGCACGGCATTCGCGGCCGCAAGGAAGCGGGAAAATGACGCCAAACATCCTGATCGTCGAAGCGCGGTTCTACGCCCATATCGCGGATGCGATGCTGGACGGCGCGATGGCGGCGCTCGAACAGGCGGGCGCACAGTTCGAGCGCATCTCCGTTCCGGGCGCGCTCGAGATTCCCGCGGCGATCCTGTTCGCGGCACATGCCGGCGAAGGCGCCGGCATCAGCTATGACGGCTATGTGGCGCTGGGCTGCGTGATCCGCGGCGACACCTATCATTTCGAAATCGTCTCCAATGAATCCGCGCGGGGGCTGATGGACCTCGGGCTGAACCACGCGCTGTGCATCGGCAACGGCATCCTCACCGTCGATACCGAAGAACAGGCAGTGGCGCGCGCGGCGCGCGACGGCCACGACAAGGGTGGAGACGCCGCGCGGGCGTGTCTTGCCTTGATCGCAGTGCGCGCCAAGCTCGGCGCGCATCGGTGACTGCGCCTCCCATGACGGACGGACGCACCGATCGCACGGCGACGCAGTGCGGCGCGGCTGGCGGCCGTGCAGGCGATCTACCAGATGGAATTGACGGGCGGCGACGCCGAAGCGGTCATCGACGAATTCGTCGAGCATCGTTTTGTGCGCGGCATCGAGAACGCGCCCGACGAGGCGTTCTTCGGCGAGATCGTGCGCGGCGTGCCGCATCACCAGGTGGAGATCGACAAGTCGCTTGCGAGCTGCCTGTCCAAGGACTGGAAGCTGCAGCGGATCGACTCCATCCTGCGCGCGATCCTGCGTGCCGCGACTTACGAGCTCATCGCGCAGAAGGACGTTCCGGCCAAGGTCGTGATCGACGAATATCTCGACGTCGCACACGCGTTTTCCCACGGCGATGAAGCGTCCTTCGTCAACGCCGTGCTCGACCGGCTCGCGCATCGCAAACGCGCGCCGGAATTCGGAGAGACGCCGCCCGATGACGAGCTCCAGTTCTGACAGACCGGGCGAATTCGAGCTGATCGCGCGGCTTTTCGCGCCTCTATCGATTTCAGCGCCGGGCGCATTCGGTCTGACGGACGACGGGGCGATCATCGCGCCGCCGGCCGGCGAAGAGATTGTCGTGACGACGGATGCGCTGGTCGAAACCGTGCATTTCCTGCGCAGCGATCCGCCGGATACGGTCGCGAAGAAATCACTGCGCGTGAATCTCTCCGATCTCGCGGCCAAAGGCGCAAAGCCCTTGGCGTATCTGCTTGCGCTTTCCTTACCGGACTGGATCGACATGGCGTGGCTGGAAGCGTTCGCGCGCGGGCTTGGCGAAGATCAGCGCGCATTCGGAATCTCGCTGACCGGGGGCGACACGACGCGCACGCCGGGGCCGCTCACGCTTGCGATCACGGTGCTGGGCTCCATCCCTCGCGGCACGATGATCCGGCGCAACGGCGCGAGAGCAGGTGAATGTGTTTTCGTCTCCGGCACGATCGGCGACGCAGGTGGCGGGCTCGCGATCCTGAAAGGCGAGGGCAGTTCGCTTTCCAGTGAGTACCGCAATGCGTTGATCGCGCGCTATCGCGAGCCTTCGCCGCGCGTGTCGCTGGGATTGAAATTGCGCGGGCTCGCGAGCGCGGCGCTCGATGTCTCGGACGGCTTGATCGCCGATCTCGGGCATATCGCGGAGACGTCGAAAGTGGGAATCGCCGTGGACGCTTCGCGCATTCCGATCTCGTCGGCGTTGCGTGCGCTGTGGGGGGACGACGAGGCGGCTCGCATCCGCGCGGCGATCTCGGGCGACGATTACGAGATCGCATTTACGGCGCCGGAGGCGAACCGAAGTGCGGTTTTGGAAGCCGCCATGGGGGCCAAAGTCGCGGTCACCGAGATCGGCCGGGTCCTGGCGGGCGGGGGCGTGGCGCTGCTGGACGCGTCCGGCCGGCAGATCGTCGTCCCCAACAGGGGCTTCACCCATTTCTGACCAGTAACGATCCGTTAGGCATGATCTGCCAGCGTTCGGGCCATGCGCGCTTCCTTCGCTCTTTGCCTGATCGCCTGCCTCGCGGCGCTTCCCGTCCGGGCCGATCCTCTGATCGGCGCGGGCGTCCTGAAGGAGCCCATGGCCGGGGCGAGTGTGGTGATGCCCTATCTGATCGCCCCGGTGGTCGTGGGGGACAAGCTGTTCGCCTATGCCTATGTCTCCAGCATCGTCATTGGCCCGTCACCCTCGGCGGCCGTCGACATTCGCGCCAAGACGCCCTTCATCCAGGATGCCTATGTGCGGGACGTGAACGCCACGCCGATCGGCAAGGCCAGCGATCCCCAGACGGTCGACGCCGGCGCGCTGGCGGCCCGCATGCTGGCCGACGCCAAGCGAGTCGTCGGTACGGAGAAGGTGATCGGCATACAGATCGTCCAGATGCAGTTGCGTCAGCTCGCGCCCTAGGGCCCGCCCAAACCCCCGCGACAAAACAGGCCAACGCCAGCGTTGCCTCAGGCGACCGCTTTTGGCATGTTCGCCCGCCTTTTGCGTCGGCCCACCGCGGCTGAGCGAAGGGATTGGGGTGACGCGACCCTCCTCACGGCCGCGACGCGAGTTATCCGTACATTTTCGACATAGGGAACGAAGCGCATGGACATGGCACTTTATCTGATCTTGGGCTGCGGGGTACTCGCGCTGGTTTACGGCGCCTGGACGATCCGTTCGGTCCTGAGCATGAGCGCCGGCAATGCGCGCATGCAGGAAATCGCGGCCGCGATCCAGGAAGGCGCACAGCGCCTATCTCAATCGCCAATACACGACCATCGCCATCGTGGGCGTCGTCGATCTTCATCCTCGCCTTCTTGTCTGTTCGGCTGGCAGGTGGCGCTGGGCTTCCTGATCGGCGCGACGCTTTCGGGCATCGCCGGCTATGTCGGCATGAACGTGTCGGTGCGCGCCAATGTGCGCACCGCGGAAGCCTCGCGCCACGGTCTGGCGCAGGGCCTCTCGGTTGCGTTCCGCTCGGGCGCGGTGACCGGCATGCTGGTCGTGGGCCTCGGCCTCATCGGCGTCGCCGGCTACTACACCTTCCTCACCCGCGGCCTTGGCCTCGACATTTCGGACGAGACGCAGGGTCGCCTCATCATCAACGCGCTGGTGGCGCTGGGCTTCGGCGCGTCGCTGATCTCGATCTTCGCCCGTCTGGGCGGCGGCATCTTCACCAAGGGCGCCGATGTGGGCGGCGACATGGTGGGCAAGGTGGAAGCGGGAATTCCCGAAGACGACCCGCGCAACCCGGCCACCATCGCCGACAATGTCGGCGACAATGTCGGCGACTGCGCCGGCATGGCGGCCGACCTGTTCGAAACCTTCGCGGTGACGACCGTCGCCACCATGGTGCTCGCCTCGATCTATTTCACGGGCGACCAGCGCAACCAATTGATGCTGCTTCCGCTGGCCATCGCGGGCATGTGCATCATCACCTCCATCATCGGCACGTTCTTCGTGCGGCTGGGCGCCAACAAGTCGATCATGGGCGCGCTCTACAAGGGCGTGATCGCGACGGGCGTGCTGTCGCTGATCGGTCTGTGGCCGCTGACCAGCTGGATCCTGGGCGGCGACATGAACACCGAGCTCACGGCGTCGACCGGCGCGACCTATACGGGCACATCGCTGTTCTTCTGCGGCGTGGTCGGCCTCGCAGTGACCGGCGCGATCATCTGGATCACCGAGTACTACACGGGCACCGACTATCGCCCGGTTGCGTGATCGCCAGCTTCGTCGTCGACGGGCCACGGCACCAACGTCATCCAGGGCCTCGCGGTCTCGATGGAATCGACCGCGCTGCCCGCGCTGACGATCTGCGTCGGCATTGTTCGTCGACCTACTACGCTGGCGGGCCTCTTCGGAATCGCCATCGCGGTTTCGACGATGCTGTCGCTGGCCGGCATGATCGTGGCGCTCGATGCGTTCGGTCCGGTCACCGACAACGCCGGCGGCATCGCCGAAATGGCGGGCCTCGAAGGCGACGTGCGCAAGACGACCGACGCGCTCGACGCGGTGGGCAACACCACCAAGGCCGTCACCAAGGGCTATGCGATCGGTTCGGCGGGCCTCGGCGCGCTGGTGCTGTTCGCGGCCTATACGGCGGACCTGAACTACTTCATCGGCCATTCCGACGTGTACGGATATTTCCAGGGCATCGGCGTTCCCGATTTCGCGCTGTCGGATCCGTGGGTCGTGGTCGGCCTCTTCATCGGCGGATTGCTGCCTTATCTGTTCGGCGGCATGACGATGACGGCGGTGGGCCGCGCGGCGGGCGCCGTGGTCGAGGAAGTGCGCAGTCAGTTCCGCGAAATGCCGGGCATCATGAAGGGCACGCAGAAGCCCAATTATGCGCGCGCCGTGGACCTGCTCACCAAGGCCGCCATCCGCGAGATGATCATCCCCTCGCTGCTGCCGGTGCTGTCGCCCATCGTTCTCTACTTCCTGGTGCAGGCGGATCGCGGGCAAGACGGAAGCGTTCGACGCGCTGGGCGCGATGCTCTTGGGCGTGATCGTGACCGGCCTCTTCGTCGCCATCTCGATGACTTCGGGCGGCGGCGCGTGGGACAACGCCAAGAAGTACATCGAGGACGGCCATTACGGCGGCAAGGGCTCCGACGCCCACAAGGCCGCCGTGACGGGCGACACGGTCGGCGATCCTTACAAGGACACGGCAGGCCCGGCAGTCAACCCGATGATCAAGATCACCAACATCGTGGCGCTGCTCCTGCTCGCGACTCTCGCGCGCTGAACAGCGTTCGACGAAACGAGAAAGGCGCTCGGCGACGAGCGCCTTTTTTGCTTGGAGCGCGGGCATCCTGCCCGCATCCGCCTTCGCTAAAGCTTCGGCGGACGAGCCACACAGCCCGGCGACGCCTTAGCGTAGCCGGGCCGCAGGAGCGGTGAAGTTTGCAAAAGGGCGGGCAGGATGCCCGCGCTCCGCTGGTCCCAGTCTCCGGCGTGATATACAGCCGCGATGACCGACTTCACTGCACTCGACAATCCGATTTTCAATGCGCTCACCGGCCCGCACGCGTCGCTCGCGCAAAAGGCCGGACTCGCGATGCGGTATCTGCCGGACGTTGCGCCTTTCGCGGCGCTGCGCGACTCCAGCCTCGAAGCATTCGCCGATTTGAGAACATTGCTCGGCCCCAAAGACGGCGTCGCGTTCGTCACGACCGAGCCCCACGCAATTCCGGACGGTTGGCAGGTGCTGCGCGACCGGCCGATCGAGCAGATGGTTTGCGCGGACGCCCCGGCGCCGATCTCCGTGCAGCCGCTTGTGCTGGGCGATGCGGACCTTCCCGACTTGCTCGCGCTCACCGCGGCCACCGAACCCGGACCGTTCGCCGCGCAAACTATCCGCATGGGGAAATATATCGGCCTGCGAAACGCCGACGGCCGCCTGATGGCGATGGCCGGGCAGAGGCTCTCGCTGGCAGACTTCACCGAAATCAGCGCCGTCTGCACCGATCCGGAATTCCGCGGCAAAGGCTACGCGCGCGACCTGGTCGTGACCCTGATGCGCGAAGTCTTCGCCGCCGGAAAAGTCCCGTTCCTCCACGTCAAAAACGAAAACGGCGCGAAGGTGGTCTACGAGAAGATCGGATTCAGGGTGCGGCGGGAGATTCAGTTCACGGTGATTGCGAAGGGGTGAGCTAAGCATCCATCGCGAAGAGGGGGACTACATTCAACCCAAGAATCAACCTCGAGCAATCCAAGCAAAATTGCCACCCACTTCACGCTAAGGTTGCAAATCGGCGAGTAACAACCGACAATTCATCGACGATAGGGGGTAAGAATGTCGATATCTACTTATATTGCCGCCAGCCTCGCAGTCGCGCTTATTCTGTCGATTGGTTACACGATATGGACGAAATTGTTCGAACAAAAGTATACCCGAGAGCGGTTTGCATTTGCATCGCTTACCGCTGTTACCGCTTTGCTGGCCACAGCCATCTCACAAATCTCGTCCAGTGAAGGGCTGCCACAGCGTCTTGTGTCCTTCGTCGCACATTTTTTTGGAATCATAATTCCAGCGGCACAACCCGCGTCCTTAAGCGAGAAAATGCTAATTGCAGTCCTCGCTATCGTCGGTGTAGTTTGGATTCACCTAGTAAACAGATCCTCCGCAAGTTGGCGCGGCCAGCTATCGATTGCCGAGTTCCGCAATCGTGAGCAACACCGGACACAACCGTGGTTAGTCGCTGGCATAGATGAAGGTATGCGAGTGCTAAGGCGTGCAGCACCGCGCTCGACGCATACGCAAAGCGTCCAGACTGCGCTGCAGGCTATCCTAGATCCGCACGCCCGCGGCGTCAACGTCCGCGATGGCGTTGATCGGCGAATGGGCCGGAACCAGATAGGTCGCTTCGATTTCGGCATAGGCCGCCGTGAAAGCGATCGTCTCGGCGCGTTGCGGTTCCGCGCCGATCAGCCCGATATCCTAGACGCCGCTACCCGCCTGATCGGCCAGTTCGCCGGGCGTCGCGAATGGCACATATTTCACGGCCACGCCCAGCCGCAGCGCGACCTCCCGCGCCATATCGGGCGCCACGCCTTCGGGATCGCCGTTGGGGCTCTTTCCCGTCACCAGCAGAAAATTCGAAAGGTTGATGCCCGCGCGCAATACGCCCGTGGGCGCCAGCTGGGCAACGACGTCCGACACCATGAAGTCACCCCATCGTTTCAGCCCAAGCTCTACGCGGCGATTTACGAAAAGGAAAGCGTGAATGGGCGAGCGCCGGCGTTGCGGAATTGCGGTGAAGACTTCCCCGTCCCCAGTGGCGGCCAATGTCGGTCAATCCGCTACGCCGTCTTTATTTTATCGCAGACCAAGCGACATTGCTTCGCTACGCAACTCCGCGCGACGAATCCGGCCTCAAAAGATGGGGGTTGGTTATGAAAACGAATTTTCTTTTTGGGGCCGCAACGATATTCGCATTTGTCTCTGCGCAAGCGATGCCGGCTTACGCAGATTGACGGGCGGTGAGCCCTGGCGCCGGCCAGACGATCGAACAAAACGGCAGCCACTATATCTTCAAGCCTTCCGCCGATCAGCTGCAGGGCGGCACGGTGATGGGCGGCGGATGCCGTTTCAAGGATAGTTCGTTCTCGGGCAACTGGCCGCATGCGGATTCGGAAGGCGGTGCCGTCACCGGCTGGGAATGCGAAGGCAACGGCGTGCAGGGCGGAAGCGCTGCGAACGTTCAGCTGAAAGACGCCGGTGGCCTGGTCGGGATCTGGGCGACCGTCTGCCGTCCATAGCAAGATCCGCCGCTTGATCGGAGCGCGGGCATCTTGCTCGCGCGCCGTTTAGTTCAACGCCGCCAAATACGCCGCGATCGCAATGCGGTCGTCGGCGTCGAGACGCGCGACCTCCGGAAGCATCGGCGCAACCGCGGGACCGCGGCGGAAGCCGTATTGGATGTCATACAGCTGGCGCACGAGATAGCTGGGCGAGCGGCCGGCGAGCGGCGGCGCCGTGCCCACGCCCTGCAGATGATCGCCATGACATGACGCGCAGGGCAGCGCGCCAGCGCCGCTTTCGACCAGCGCGCGCCCCCGCGCGACGCTGCCGGGCGGTGCAAAGGCCGTGATCGTCGCGCGCCAGTCGCCGTTTTCGAAGCGCAGCTGATTGTCGGCCAGTTCGAGGATGCGGTGGCCGATCGGTTCGGTTCCGCCGCCACGTACGCGCGCCATGCTGAATCCGTTGATCTCCGCTTTCGGAACGATCGCGGCTTCGATCACGTGAATGCGCGAGCGATATGCGATTTGCGAAAAATAGACGGCCGCCTGTTTCAACTCGTCCTCGTTCACCGCGCGCGCAGCCTTCGCCATCGCCTGTCCGCAGGGAAGAACCGCCGGAACGGCGCATTGCCGCCGCCCGGAGCGGAATTCGTCGATCTGCTCTGCGATATAGGCCGCAGGCAATCCCGCGATCACCGCGTCTTCGGGACTGCCAACGCCCGTGGGCAGATGGCAATAGCTGCAGGCGACGAGCGCGGGCGCATGCCCATGCAGCACGACGGCGGGCGGCTTCGCGTGATCTTCGGGGAACCAGTCCGGCACGTTGAATCGATCGTCGGCTTCCGCTTGCGTGACCCTGAGCTTCGAGCCCGGCACGGTCACGAGACCCGGCGGCGGCGGGTCATGCGCGTCGCGACGTATCACGAAGGCCCAGTCGGGTGGCGGATCGTTTGCCGGCGCGGCGGCGCCGCACAACAAGATACTCGCCGCCAAACCGGCAGCTACCCACGAACGGTGCATGCTGAGTTCCCCCGACGGCAATTTAATTTAGGACGACTCGTCTGCGAGGCACAATGTCTATGGACCGCGGGCGAGGACGCCCGCGGTCCACCGGGTCCTATTTCTTCTTGTACAGCCCCCGAAACGTTCCTTCCGTGCCCGGCCAGACGATGTCGGAGATGCGCCAGCCTTTCGGCGTCATCACGAGCTGGATGTGAAGCGTTTTGGGTTCCTTGATGTTGTCGAATTTGACGGTCGCGGTCGCCGCCGTGGCGGTCTGCGTGTCGATATGGATGGCGAGATGCGTGATGTCCCAATCCTGCGCATCGACGAACGGATCGCCGTCGAGCGTGGGAATATCGCCCGACTTCGCCGCCGCCTTTTCGTCCGCATCGATGAGCGCCACGAGATCGTCCGCGAAATAGCGCCGCCAATCGGCGTCCTTGTCGAGCGGCGCGCCCTTCGAGGCGCTGCCGCGATAATGCGAATAGATGTCCTGCAGAAAGGCGTCTGGCGTTTTTGGGGGCGTATTCGGCGGCGCCGCCAATGCCGGGGCGCAAATGAAGAACGTGAGCGCGATCGCGACGAATATGCGGAACATGGCGTCTTCTCCGGGAATGGGCATGATTGAAATCGGCATCGTTGCCGCCACAGCATACCAATTTCGACGCCGCTTGCTAAGCGAACGCGGCCACGTCCGCGCTTTTCCGGCGCACGTTCACGCGGGGATATTCACGGATCGGGAATGCCGCGCCCAGATAGCGGGACAGCCGCTCGGCCTTGTCTTCGGCCTCAAGGGGCAGATGCAGCATCGGCGCGACCATGCGTTTCTCCAGACCGGCGATCCAGTCCCGATGGCGGTCATAGCCTTCGCGCAGGGATTCGTAGCGAAAATACAATTCGTGATTCATGTCATACCAGGGACGCCCGAAGCCGAATTGTTCGCCGCGGTAGAATTCCTCCTTATAGCGTTCGAAGCTCGGATTCCGGCGATCGAAATATTGCGCAAAATGCGCCATGATCGATCTTTCCCAACTCTCGAATTCGCGCGTCGTCACGATGACGCGCCGTTCCGGATCGACGCCGTTCTTCATCGCCAGCATCGTAACGGGAACGTCGTTCACAGAATCGAACAAATCCGGATCGTCGTCTTCGAGAATGTGGCCCGTCAGCGGGTTGGACCAATGCGCAGAGAGAAGGCCGAGCTGCTCGAGATAATGGTGCTGACTCTCGGTTCCGGTTTTCGACAGCCCGAGCCCCAGGATCGAGGGCGGACGACGCTCCGTTTCGCTTGCGATCGCGCGGCGGAAGAACTCCGCCGCGGGCGCGCTCAGGCGCTCTCGCAATTGCCCATAGGCCGCCGCCAATTTCTCCGGCGACCGGCCGCGATACAGCAATCCGAGATAGGTTTCCGCCTGAGGCCCGGAGAGCGCGGGCGCGATTTCTTCGAGTCGGCTCCGCAGGCGCGCGACAAAAGTCGTGCGAATGGAATCGTCGGGGCACGCCGCGATCGCGTTGAGACATGTGAAACCGGCGGGAACCCAGTAGCTTTCGATCAGGTCCGACAATTCCTGATAATAGTCCGGCCAGCGCCGTGTGAGCCGCAGTGCGCGGAGTGTGAGTATGGAACGCACATGCTTTTCGATGCGCGTCCCGACCATCGTCGTTCCGGTACGCGCATAGACGCTGTCGACAGCGCGGATCGCGTCGTCGCGAGGCGCCCACTTGGCCAGGGAATCGATCGCCTGCGCCGGCTCGAGTTCAGCCGCGAAAGCGGCTTTGGCCATTTGTGCGGCTGTCGCGGCCCGGGCGATTTCGAAGGGCTTTGCCTGTGGGTCCCAGAAAT
Source organism: uncultured Alphaproteobacteria bacterium (assembly GCA_963715545.1). GTDB lineage: Bacteria > Pseudomonadota > Alphaproteobacteria > Micropepsales > Micropepsaceae > Rhizomicrobium. Next base: position 1,016,832 of record OY970252.1, read on the forward strand.
TCAACGCTCCTGCATAGTCGCCCTGGACCGCGTGAAGATCGAATCCGGCGTGAAGCCAGAGTCGTTTCTCGGCTGGCGTGCGCGGAGACTGCCTGTCGCGCAGCCGCGCAGCGTCATCATAGGCGCCCGCATTGATGAACGCTCTGACGGCACGCTGCTGAAGTGCGAAAGCCGAATCCGCGGGCGCGTGCTCGGACGCGGCCTCCCACGCTTTTCCGCACGGCGCCCACGCCTCGCGCGCCGCCGCGACCTTCGCCACGATTTCCCAACCGATGCTTTCCGCAGGAAACCGTTCCTGCGCGTCGCGACAAACTTGGTCCGCCTCATCGTAAAGCTTCTGCCGCCACAAAGCGTCGGCGAAATCGCGCCACCAATTCGGCCGACCTGTGTTCGCGAATTGCGCGATGCATTCGCGCCAGAGACGGGCGGCCTGAGGCCAATCTTTCCGCGCGGCGGCGTTGCGGGCGCCCTCGGTCCATCCGGTAGCCTTGCTCGGCCACCGGCTTCGCATCGTGGAATAGACGTCGCCGGCTTCGTCCAGACGTTCGAGCCCCCCAAGCGCGAGCGCATGTCCGAGATACCAGTCGGAATTCGCCTGGGCTTCGAACGTCGCGATGCATTCGCGCCAGCAGCGCTCGGCTGCCGCCCAATCCTTCCGGAGCGCGGACTCGCGCGCGTCGTTTTCCAATCGTGCTGGTCTGTCCGGCGTCATTTGTTGCGTCGCGGTTGTCATCAGCGACCCGCAAATAAATCGGCGTCCTTCGCCGACGACAGCGAAGTGGCGGATGCGTCCGCCCCCGAAAGCATCGATTGCGCTGCGTGCATCAGGGGATGGAAGGAAGCACGTTGAGATCTTCGTTCGTCGCCGAGGGGCCGCTGCCGGCTTCGAGGAACACGGCGCCGTAGGTCACTACCGCGCCGGACCCCGAATTCGCAACGGGCAAAGGATAGGGCGACGTCGACCATTTGTTCCTGTAGGGATTGTAGATCTGCACGATCGTCTGTTCCGCACTGGCGGCGTTCGTCCCGCCGATCACATAAAGCAGGCCGTCCAGTTCGACGCTCGCCGCGCCCTGTACGGGTGTCGGCATGGTGGCGAGAGCCTTCCATTTGTTGGTCGTGGGATTGTAAACCTCGGTGACGTCGGTCACCGCGCTGCTGTTGTCGATGCCGCCCGCCACATACAGCTGGCCGTTGATGACCGCGCCGGCGCCCGAGGCATGCGCCGAAATCGACGCCGCGCGACTGGTCCAAGCGTTGGTCGCGGGATTATAGACGTCCAGCAGGCTGGAATATCCGGTGTTTCCGTTGCACGCCGTCGTGACGTAGAGCATCGAATTGATGACGCCCGAAATGCCGCAAGCGCTCAAATGCGCCAAGGTCGCTTTCGCGGTCCATGTGTTCGAATCGGGATTGTAGACATAGAGCGTGTCGGTCGGCAGCGGACCGTTCCAGCCGCCTGTGACATAGAGCTCGCTGTTGATCGTGGCGGCGCCGTCGCCCTGATACAGAGTCTCCGGCAGCGACGCCAAAGTCGCCCAGGTGTTCTTGTCCGGGTTGTAGGCCTGCAGCGCCGATGTTGGGGCGCTGGTCGTCGTGCCCCCGACCACATAGACAATTCCGTTTACCGCGCCAACCGCCGGCGATCCAACGGCTGTCGTCACGTTCGCGAGTTGGTGCCAACCGGCCGCTGCTTGTGCCGGAGAGAGGGAACACCAGCCGATTGCGCAGAATGCCGTGAGCATGTACGCCGACTTACGCAATGTGAGCATGTATGTCCCCCTAGAAATTAATATTTCCGCCCGATGTCTGCGACACTACTCTGCTGTAGTCCGTTTGGCGAATGGCCAAACTGTCATTAAGCTTACATTTTCCCAATATTTGCTCGCTCGCCTCGCACGCGGCGGGTCATATTCCAACCGCTAGCGCAATTCGTCCTGCGATGAAGAGAAGTGCGGCCACAGCGAACGGCACGTAAGCCGGAAATTTGAGGCCCGCATATCGGCCCAGAAGCCAACTCGTCAGCGGACACGCGGCCATGCCGGACGTCAACGCAAACCAGCCATTGGTCAATGGCCACGGCCCTTTCGTCCAAAGAAGCCATGCGCCGCCGCCGCCCGCTGCGATCGCCCATGCCCAACCGACGACCCAACCAAACAGTGCGAGCGGCGCGCGTCGCGCAGGCGATGTGTGTTCTTCGACGTTCATGATCGGCGGGTCCAGACTGAAAAGCGAGCATATGTCCGGGCTATCTCAGTGTGTCGACGCGTTCGCCGCTCATGGCGTCATTGCCGAAATGGCCTGGATCGCATCCTAGTTCGTCTCGATTTCAAACCCCGTTTCCCGCCACGCTTTCATGCCGCCGTCGAGGGCTGCGGCGCGTGTGAAGCCGAGTTCTCGCAGGGTGGCGGCCGCGAGCGTGGAGATCTTTCCGAATTCGCAGACCGTGACGATGCGCAAGGTGGGATCGGGAAATTCCTCGTTGACGCGCAGCTCCAATTGCCCGCGCGGCAAGTGGCGCGCGTTGGCGATGTGTCCGGCCGCAAACGCGTCCTTCTCGCGCACGTCGAGCACCACGAGATCGTTCGGGCGCCTGGCGATTTGCGCGTTCAATTCGCCCAACGCGATGAACGGCACGGTGGCGCCGGCTTCGGCGAGCAATTGGGTCACGGATTTTGCGCCGCTCATATTGATGCGCAGCGCTTCGGTCAGATGCGTGGGCGCGGACAGATTCAAAGTCCGCATCATCGCGACGAAATCGGCGCGTTCCTTTTTCTGCAGGCGGGGATTGTCGGCGATCTCCGCGCCGATGGTCGAATGGGTGCGCCCCTTATACTCATGCGCCGGATAGACCATCAGGGCAGGATCGAGCTTCAGCAGCCGGCCGAACAGGCTGTCATAGAGCGCTTCGGGATCGCCCGTGGGCAGATCCGTGCGGCCGGTGCCGCCGATCAGCAGCGTGTCGCCGGTAAAGACACGATCGGGCGCCACAAGGCACATCGAGTCGCGCGTGTGTCCCGGCGTGTGGAGTGCGGTCAGCTTCAGATTTCCGATCGCAAGCCCGCAACCGTCATCGAGCCTGAGATCGGCGTGGGGCGCAGGGCTTTCGCGGTGCATCACGACGGGCACGTTCAGCATTTTCGCAAGCTGATGCGTCGCCGAGAAATGATCCGCATGGGTATGCGTGTCGATGATATAGCGGATCGTCACGCCGTCGCGCGCGGCGGCTCCACGGTAACGGTCGATCAGGCTGATTTCGGGATCGATCAGCGCGCCGGCGGAGCTTTCCTGGCAACCGATCAAATAGGATTGGCATCCGCCAACGACGAATTGCTCGAAAATCATGGCAGCCCCCATCGACGCAGCGATGATTGCCGCGCGACTCGCAAAAGGCAAGCGGGGCGCATTGTCTTACGCGTCGTGTCGATGGCATCCTCAAGCTTTGTTCGGGGAGGGACATCATGAAGGCGGTCATATTTGCGGCAGCGATCTCGGCGTGGGCCGGCGCGGCTTTTGCGGCCGACGCGCCGACATATCCGAAACAAAACTGCGATGCCGCGGCGCAGTCCGGGACCGCGTTCCACCAATGTTACGCCGCCAACCTCGCGGCCGTGAACAGGGCGCTGGATGAGACCTACAAAGGCTTGATGGCGCAAAAGCCGTTCTATGTCGGGACGGCGGCCGGTTTGCGTGACGTCGAGCGCGCCTGGATCGTCTACAAGGACAAGGAATGCGATTACGAATATGGCGCATCCCGCGACGAGAATTTCTGGCTGGCGCATGCCGATTGCGAAATCCGCCTCACGGAACAGCGTATCCACGAGCTTCAGGGCCACCCGTCTTGCACCGGCGGCGCCAGCGTCTGCTATCCGCATATGCGTTGAATGGAGGACGACACGACATGTTCAGGCATTGGCGGATCGGCGCCGCGATTCTTGCGGCCTTTGTCATCGGGCAACTCAATCCGCTCGGTTTCGTCTATTGGAAGATCGCCGAATGGCGTTTGCCGCAGATCCGCGCCGAAAGCATGGCGCATCCGACGCCATTCGAAAGCATCCCGCGCGCCAAATGGGTCGGCGAGACCGCGAACACGATCGCCTTCGACGACATCAACCACAACGCGCCCGTTCATATTCTGATCATTCCCAAGAAGCGCTATGACACGGTGCTCGATGCGCCGCCCGAAGTCGTGGCGGAAATGGTGGGCCTCGCGGTGAAGCTGGCGCGCGACAAACACATCGATCAATCGGGATTCAGGCTCGTGATCAACACCAACCCTCAAGGGGCGCAAACGGTGTATCACCTGCACATGCATTTGTTGGGCGGCCGGCAGATGCATTCCTATGATTGAGACTCGGCTCTTTTTGGGGAATCTTTTCTTGTAAGGCCTGTGTAAGGTTGATATGCAATGGAACCGCGCGGTTGCGTCGGCAATTCCCCGCAACGTCTCCCATTTGCCAGCCTGGATAGATTATTCTTATGTGCGGTATCGCGGGCTTTCAGGTTGCCAAGAGCGCCGCGCCGCGCCCCGAAGCGTTGGACCGGTTCCAGTCCAGCCTTTTTCACCGCGGACCCGACGCGCAGGCGCAGTACGTCACGGGACAGACGGGGTTGGTCTCGACGCGGCTGGCGATCATCGACCTGACCGGAGGCGACCAACCGCTTTTTTCCAAAAAGGGAAGCGTTCTCGTCGCCAATGGCGAGATCTACAACGCGCCCGAATTGCGCAAAGAGCTTCCCGACTATCCGTTCTACACCGGCTCCGATTGCGAGCCGATGTTGCCGCTGTATGAAGCGCACGGCCTCGATTTCGTCGATCACCTGCGCGGGATGTATGCGGTGGCGATCGTCGAGCCGGAAACCGGCCGGCTCGTATTGGCGCGCGACCAGTTCGGCATCAAGCCGCTCTACTATGTCGAAGGCGAGGACTTCTTCGCCTTCGCGTCCGAATTGCCGGCGCTTGTCGAGGCGGGCTTCGTCGCGCCGGATGTCGACGACGTCTCGCTCGCCGAGCTTCTGCAGGTCAAGTATGTCTGCGGCACGCGTACGATCAATTCCGCCGTCCGGCGGGTCGAACCCGGCGAAACGATCGTCGTCGAAGACGGAAAAATCCGGGAAAGACGCGCGGGGAAATCCTGGCCGCCTTGTGCGAAAGCTCAAGCGGCGCCGCGGACGCGCCATATGGCTCTGCGTCCGCCATCCGCCCTCCTCAAGAAATTCGAAACCGTGATGTTCGATTCCGTCATGGTGCATCTGCGGACCGACGCGCCGTGGCGGCTTTATTATTCCGGCGGAATCGACTCAACAATTTTGATGCTGGCGGCCCGCGAAGTCGCGGTCTCGCCCTATCAGGCTCTGACCGTGGGATATGAAGGCAAGAGCGATCAGGACGAAAGCTGGGTTGCGATGCGGTTGGCGCAAGGCGCCAACGTCGCCTGCGAACGCATCGAAATGACCACGGATGATTTCTGGACCCTGGCGCCGAGGATCGCGGCCGCGATGGACGATCCGATGGCCGACCAGGCTGCCCTGCCGCTTTACATGCTGGCGCGTGAAACGCACCGCCAGGCGGCGAAAGTGGCCATCTGCGGCGAAGGCGGCGATGAAATCTTCGGCGGCTACAGCCGCTATCAACGCGCGACATTGCCTTCCTTGCTGCGCCGCCGTCAGGGGCGTCGCGGCGTGTTTGACAAGAGCGAGGTCGCAGCAGGCCGTTTCGCGGGATGGAGCCGGTCTCTCGATGCGCTGGAACTTTCGCAGGACGAATTGTGGTCGACGCGACTGGAAGTCCTCCAGGCCATCGACATTCTGGAACGGCTGCCGAACTGCCTTCTGATCAAGCTCGATCGCGCCCTGATGGCCAATGGCGTCGAGGGCCGCACGCCGTTTCTCGATCGCGAGGTGATCGCGTTCGCGCGCGAACTGCCGGGCCGCTTCAAGACCGTGCCGGGGCAGGGCAAACGCCTTCTGCGGGACTGGCTGGCGCATGCCTATCCGCAGGCGCAACCCCATGCCAAGAAGCGCGGCTTCGGCGTTCCGGTGGCGAAATGGATGCACCCACGACGCGACGAATTGGGCCGTCTTGTGAGCATGCAACCCGGCGTGGCGCGGGCGGTCGACGCCGGAGCCGTCAGGCAGGTCTTCGATCAGTGCCTCGAGCGCGATCAACAGGCTTGGAGTTCTGCTTTTCTATGCGCTATGGCACTCCCATCATATCCTCGGGCTCAGTTGCGAGGGAGATATCGCGGCCGTGCTCACCGAGGCATCGCGGGGCGATTGATCTCCTCCCGCTTCGTCGCGCCGCCAAGTTCGGATTTCGATGCGCTCACCCGCGGACGTTCTCTACAATTTTCATTGGGTCATGCCGGGCGAAGCGGCGCGCTCGGCGCAGGCTTATGCCGGATTTCTCGCGCCCTTTCTGCGCGGCCGCGGAATTCAATCCGTGATCAATTTGCGGGGCTCCAACCCGGATTTCTGGTGGTGGCGCTACGAAAGCGAAGTTTGCGAAAGACTGGGCGTTTCGCGGTTCGACGTGAGCGTGAACTCCCGCACGCTTCCCGCGCGCCAAACCCTGCTCGATCTCCTGGACGCATTCGACAAGTCGAAACGACCGCTGCTGATCAAATGCTCCGGCGGCCAGGATCGCACGAGCTTTGCGGCCGCGATCTATATCGTCGACCGGCTCGGCTGGAGCGCCGAGGCCCAGGCGCAAGGGCAATTCGCCGGTTGGCCCTATCTGCACTGGCCCAAGCGCCTGCAGCGCTGGGCGAGACACTTCCTACCCTATGCGCGCGAGGAGTCCCAGGGCCGGCCGCTACGGCAATGGATCGCCGACAGCTACACACCGGAAGGTTTCATGGCGTGGCTCGACGCCAGGGGCCTTGAAGATTCCTTCCGCAATCTGCCGGGCCAGCTCGCCCGCATTCTCAAATCCTGACGGTCCGCATTCACAGGATTGGCGCATAAGGCGACGAAGCTCTTACCCCGGTAGACGGGCGCAGCTTCATTCGCTCTATTCGCCGCATCATTCAGTGTCGGCCCTTCCACGGGCGCGTTCTCGACAGGAGCCCAACTTGACCGACGCCGTAGCGCCCAGCGACGCCCGTCCGCAGATCATGGGAAGCCTCGGCGCTTTGAGTCTCCAGGCGCTGGGCGTCGTGTTCGGCGATATCGCCACAAGCCCGCTCTACACGCTCAAGACAGTGCTCGACGTCACCGGCAGTCATCCCACGGCCGCGGCCGTTCTGGGTTCGCTGTCGCTGATCGTGTGGACGCTCATCGTCATCACCTCCGTCAAATATGTCGGCCTTGCGATGCGCATCGACAATGACGGGGAGGGCGGCATTCTGGCTCTCATGTCTCTCGTGACTCAGGGACCGGTTAAGCGGACGTTTCTGATCGCCTGCGGATTGTTCGGCGCGGCGCTCATCTATGGCGACGGCGCGATCACGCCGGCCATCTCGGTGCTGTCTGCGCTCGAAGGCCTGAACATGGTCTCGCCGGTGTTTCAGGACTTTGTATTGCCGGGCTCGGTGGCGATCCTGATCGCGCTGTTTGTCATCCAGCGCCAGGGCACGGAACGCATCGGCGGCGCGTTCGGGCCGATCATGCTGCTGTGGCTTCTCGTCATAGCCGCGTTGGGCGTTTGGGGAATCCTGCGCCATCCGGCAGTCTTGTGGGCGCTCGATCCGCGCTACGGGTTGAGCTTTTTGCTGCATGGGGGGCTGACGGGATTTCTCGTGCTCGGCGGCGTGTTCCTGTGCGTGACGGGCGCCGAGGCTCTCTATGCCGATATGGGGCATTTCGGGCCGCGGCCCATTCGCGCGGCGTGGACTGCGATCGTGTTTCCTGCGCTGTTGCTGAACTATGCCGGACAGGCCGCGATCGTGCTGGCCGGCGCGCCCACCGCGGGCAACATCTTCTTCCAGCTCTGTCCCGCGGCATATCGCATCCCGCTCATTCTTCTGGCGACCGCCGCCACGATCATCGCAAGCCAGTCGATCATCACCGGCGCCTATTCGATGACGCGCCAGGCGATCCAGCTTGGCTGGATGCCGCGCCTGCCAATCACGCAAACCTCGGCGCAAGGCTATGGCCAGATCTATGTCGGCCCGGTCAATTGGCTTCTCATGATTGTGACCTTGGGTCTCGTATTGGGCTTTCGCAGTTCGGACAATCTCGCCTCGGCCTATGGCGTAGCCGTGTCTGGCACGATGCTGCTGACGTCGCTGTTGCTGTTCGACGCGTTGCGCCAGGTCCGCCGGTGGCCGCTTTGGGCGTGCGTGGCGACGATGGCGCCGCTGGCCCTCGTCGACGCCACTTTTTTCGCGTCCAATCTCACCAAGGTGTTTGCCGGCGGCTACGTGCCGCTTCTGCTGGGCGCCGCCGTCTTCGGCACAATGACGATCTGGCACATGGGCGTTGACGCCATTGCGGATCGCCTGAAAGAATCCCAGGAGCCGATCGGCAATTTCATCGCAGAGATCGCACGGCGCGGAATTCCGCGCGTTCCAGGCACGGCCGTGTTCCTCACGCGCACTACCGAGCAAACGCCGCCCGTTCTCATCTGGTATGTCCGCCATGCGCGCGCCCTGCACGAACGCGTGTTCATCCTGCGTATCGATACGCTATCCGTTCCGTGGTCGCGCTATACCGGCCGCTTGACCATCGAGCCCCTCGCGCCCGGCATGTGGCGCGGCTCGGCGCGTTACGGCTTCATGGAGCGGCCGGATGTCCCCGCGCTGCTGCGCGAAGCGGAAATCGACGGTTGTGACATCAATCTCAAGGACGTGACCTATTTCATCGGCCATGAAACGGTCATCGCCCGCGGTCCGGCCATGGGTCTGCCGCGCTGGGTGGAAGCTTTCTTCGCCTTCATGCAGCGCAATGCCTCGCACGCGACGGATTATCTGCGCGTGCCGCACAATGCAGTGGTCGAAATCGGCCGCGAAATCGCGATTTGACGGAACGCCCACTGCGCATCCGCGAATTCTAGATCATCCGGCGCGCGCGAGTTCCCATACGGCGCGGCCGGCCGGAAAGCGGGCAGTCGCCGTGGTGCCCTGGTTCGGCTTGCTAGCGAGCTGCAGCTCGCCGCCATGCAGCTCCATCAACGATTTGCAGATCGGGAGTCCCAGTCCGGTGCCTTCGTGTTTTCGGCTCAGCGTCGAATCGATCTGACCGAAGGGCGAAAGCGCAACGGCCAGTTCCGCGTCGCTCATGCCGATGCCCGTGTCGTCGACGGAAAGGCAGATGTTTCCGCCCGCATCGCAGCTTGTGCGCACCGTGACGCGGCCGCCTTCGGGCGTGAATTTGACGGCGTTCGACAGGAAATTGAGAAGCAGCTGCTTGACCACGCGCGCATCGGCGCGCAGCGCCGGTACGGCGGCCCCAAGCTCCGACGACAATGCGATACGCCCCGCTTCGGCGCGTCCGCGCACCAACGTCAGGCAATCTTCGACGAGGTCCGGGAGATGCACGATTGATTCCCGCAGTTCGAGCTTGCCGGCCTCGAGCTTCGACAGATCGAGAACGTCGTTGATCAGCGCCAGCAGGTGTTCGCCGCTGCGATGGATGTCGTGCGCATATTCGACATATTTGGGAGCGGTTGCGCCGAACATCTGATGTTCGATCATCTCGGCGAAACCGAGTATGGCGTTGAGCGGCGTGCGTAGTTCATGGCTCATATTGGCCAGGAATTCCGTCTTGGAGCGGTTGGCGAAGTCGGCCGCGCGCCGCGCGTCGGCGAGCGCGATCTCCTGACGCTTGAGTTCGTCGGCGTCGATCAGCAAGCCGATGCCGAGGAGGGGCTTTCCGTCCGCGTCCTTTTCCTTCACGTCGAAATAGAATTTTATCCAGCGCGAGCCGCCGGGCTGGATCACGCGCAGATCGATGGAGCTTGCGTGAGATTCGCTTTCGGCATTGGCGACGAAGACCCGTGCGCGGTCGCGGTCGGCTTCGACGAAAAGCCGGGGCCATTCGCCCCCAACCTCGTTCAGGATTTCGCCGCCGACCAGTTCGAGCAGTTCCGGAGACGTCCAAAACGACGCCTCCTTGTAATTGTATTCGAAAACGCCGGCATGCGCGGCCCGCAGCGCCAGCGCGAGGCGTTGCGAGATTTGGCCGGCCTCGTCACGCGCGCGCGCGACGGCGGTGATGTTCTGGCTGACGCCGAGAATTTCATACGATCCGGACGGCGACCGGTTTCCGGCGCGATAGTGCACGTTGAGATGGGTCCATTCGCCGTTGCTCTCGCGATAGCGCATCTCCGCATTGGCGACGCCGCCTTCGCGGGTGATGCGTTCGCGGATGGCGGTGTCCTTCTCGCGGTCGTCGGGATGCTGGATCAATTGCAGCAGCGAAACAGGCACGGGCTGCGCCGCCTGCTCGTGCCCCAGCGAGAGCTCGGAGGAAAAATAATACAGGCCCATATCGGGATCGTAACGCCACGTTCCGATCTTTCCATCGAGCAGAAGACGATCGCGGACGGCGTAGAAATTACGAATGTCTTCCAGGGCGCGGCATTCGGAGCTCACATCCGTGAGGATCGCGAGGAGGCCGCCGGCGGTCTCGCGCATATCCAGCCGGACCCAGGAATGTGTTTCGCCGCGATCGATGCGATAGGCGGCCGAGGGACCTGTTGCGATGGTCTTCGACGCGAGGACAGGCAGAATTTCTTCAAGTGCGGCCCCAGTCAGGGACGCCTGGGATGCGCCGAGCATGCGGGCCAATTCCGCATTGGCTTCGACGATGCGGCGCTCGGAATCGAGCGCAGCGGCGGCAAGTCCCAATCGCTCCAGTTCTTCGATCAGAGTGCTCATTGGTCAAGACGGCGCAAATGCAGCGCCCTCGCTTCTTTGGGCGCAGCCGCAAGATAACGCGCGCAGGTTAAGAAGCGCTTTGCGCCGGTAGGGGGCTGTTAAGCATTTCTACGTGCGTCAGGCGGTCGAGATTTCGGCCCCAATCCATTTGTTAGGGGCCGGTTTGCCGGGCCCCGCTGCAGGGCGCGCGAATGACGCTAATCACAAATTAGGGGAACATTTGTTAGGTATTGCCCCACTTGCTTGTCGCGGGGGCGGGTTACCGAGGCGAAATTGCGCGTGTTTTTCTGGAAGCGATCGACAGATGCGCCGGCGAGCGTCGCTCGCTCCAAGAGGCGCAGCTATGTGGTGATCGCCGCGCTGTTCGTCAGCCTGCTCGCCATAGCGCTCGCCGCGAGCTGGGTCGCCATCGAACTTGTCAACGACACGCGCGCCTATGCGACCGGGGAAGGACGCTATTCCAAGGCCGAGAAAATGGCGGTCCTGGATCTTTACCGTTATGCCGGCACGAAAGACGAGCGCGACTATCGCGCATTTCTCGCCGACATCGCCGTGCCGCGCGGAGATCATGCCGCGCGTGTCGCATTGGAACAGTCCCCTCCCGGCCTTGCAGCGGCGCAGGACGGCTTGCTGCGCGGCCAGAACCATCCAGATGACATCGGTGGGCTGATCTTCATGTTCCGCTGGTTCAGATGGTGGCGGCCCTTCGCAGCGGCGCTCGAAGACTGGCGCGTCGCCGACACCCAAGTCTCAGGATTGCTTGTCGAGGGCGAAGGACTGCACGACCTGATTGTGCGCAACAGCTTCGACGGTCGCACACGCGTCGAGACCATGCAGCGCATCGCCACGCTCGACGATGCGCTCACGGCGCGCGAAAACACGTTTTCCACCCATATGGGCGAAGCCGCGCGCGGCGCCACGGCGCTGATCGTCGTCGGTCTGGGCGTCGCCACGATCGTGCTGTGGGTGATTGGCATGTTCTTCGCCACGCGATTGTTCCGCGAACAGCTGGCGCTCGACCGCCAGCTCGCCGCCAGCGAAAGCCGCTTCCGCGACTATGCCGAAGTCGCATCCGACTGGTATTGGGAAATGGATACCGACTATCGGATCACCTATCTGTCGGAGCGCTACTTTTCGATTATCGGCGCGGCGGATGGCGTGATTGGCTTCGACACCAGAGACCTGATCCTCAAGAACGCCGACAATCCCGCGCATCGCGACGAATGCCTGGACGCCCTCGCGAAGCAACTTCCGTTTCGCGGCCTTTGCCTGCGCTTCATGACGCCCGAAGGAACGAACGGCTATTGCGCGATTTCGGGCAAGCCGAATGTCGGCCAGAGCGGCGAATTCCTCGGCTATCGCGGCATCGGCGCCGACATCACCGCGCAGGTCTATGACGCCCAGTCTCTGAACGACGCCAAGACTTCGCGCCGAAACGGCCAATCGCGCCAAATCGGAATTCCTGGCCAATATGAGCCACGAGTTGCGCACGCCGCTGAATGCGATCATGGGCTTCTCAGACATCATTGCGACGCGAATGTTCGGCGACGGCGCCTCCGAGCGTTATTCCGGCTACGCGCGCGACATCCACAATTCCGGCGCGCATCTCCTGTCGATCATCAACGACATCCTCGATTTGTCGAAAATCGAATCCGGCCGCACAGCGCTCACGGAGACGGATGTGCCGCTTGAACGCCTGATCTCCGAGACGCGCGCCCTCCTGGGCGATTCCCATAAGGGCGTCGTGTTCCGCATCGACGTCGCCGATTATTCGCTTCATTTGCGCATCGACGAACGCAAGGTCGTCCAGATTCTCGTCAACCTGTTGTCCAACGCATTCAAGTTCACGCCTGCCGGAGGCGCCGTTACGCTTTCGGCCGGTCTTCAGGGGGACGGGGGATTTTCCTTCTGCGTGCGCGATACCGGAATCGGGATTGCGGCGGACAATCTGGAAAAGGTCCTTGCGCCCTTCGGCCAGGTGGAGTCGGCGTTCAGCCGCAAGTACCAGGGGACAGGCCTGGGCCTGCCGCTCGCCCGTTCTCTCGCGGAACTGCACGGCGGCGCGTTGACGCTCGAAAGTTCCGTCGGGACAGGGACTGCGGTAACCGTGTCGCTGCCCCGTTCGCGCGTTGTCGCCAGACAACCGGTCGTCGCCAGGCGCGCTTGAGCGCGGCCGCGTCTTGCCGCCTTCCCACAATGGCAATAGCCTGCGCAAAATGCGGCGCGAGCGCACCAGGCGGCGAGGGGGGGTGACCATTGAAGAAAATGATTTTTGTGCTGCTTCTGTGCATTGCGTCCGCCGAAGCCGCCGCGGCGCCGACGAATTTTCAGCACATCGTCGTGATCGTCCAGGAAAACCGCACTCCGGACAATTTGTTCTACGGTCTTTGTCAGTATGTCGTTTGCAGCACGACCCCGACCGCCACGCAATACGATATCCAAACGTCGAATTGGCTCGACAACACCGCGGCCGGAGGCTTCACGCAGCCGTCGCCGGTTCCTCTTGCAACCTTGTGGGGACCAGGTCACGCGCACCGGAATTTCGTGACGATGTGCGACGCCGACAGTTCCACCCATATTTGCGCGATGGATGGCGCGAGCGGCGTCGGCTGCGAACACCCGTCCGGGTGCCCCAGCAAGTCGTCGTTCAGTTATGTTGATAACTCCACGGGAATTCTGAATCCTTATTTGCGCCTGGCCGGCTATTACGGCTGGGCGAATTACATGTTTCAGACCAACCAGGGACCGAGCTACCCGGCCCATCAGTTTCTGTTCGGCGGCTCGTCGGCGCCGAGCGCGGCCGACGATCACCGCGGCATATTCGCGTCGGAGAACGTTACAAATGCAAGCGAGCCCGCCGGCTGCGCGGCCCCTGCGGACCAGAGGGCGCAGCTCATCACCGCGAGCGGCGTTCGAAAGCAAGACGAACAAGATATTCCCGTGCTTCGAGCGCACGACCTTGTCGGACCTGCTGGGCGACAAGGGCATAAGCTGGCGGTATTATGCTCTTGACGATGTCGGCCTTTCGATCTGGGACGCGCCCAATTCAATAATGCATATCTGTGTGGCGGGCGGAGGCGCCTGCACCGGGAATCTCTATACGAGCAACGTCGATACGACGCCCGCGCATATTTTCACCGACATCGGCAATTGCAATCTGCGCCAGGTGAGTTGGGTTACGCCCGTCGGGGCGACCTCCGATCATGCCGGCAGCCTCGCAGACACTGGCGGGCCGGACTGGGTCGCCTCGATCGTGAACGCCGTCGGCAACAGCGCCTGCAAGAACAGCGACGGCTCGAGCTATTGGGACTCCACCGCAATCGTCATTGTGTGGGACGATTGGGGCGGCTGGTACGATCACGAGCCGCCCACGATCCAGGCGAGCCCCCAAGGCGCCTATCAATACGGTTTCCGCGTGCCGCTCATTTTCGTGTCGGCCTATACGACGGAAGGATTTATCAGCAATGTGCGTTACGACTTCGGCAGCATCCTTCGCACCATCGAGCGCAATTTCGACATCCAGGAGGGCGCGCTCACATTCGCCGACCACAGGGCCGCGAACAACCTGTCGGCGTTTTACAGATTTGGGCGGAAGCCCAGGGCGTTCACCTCGATTCCGACCACGAAGAGCGCCCGGGATTTCTTGAACGACAAGAGCAAGCCCACTCCGCCGGACGACGATTAGGTCAAGCGGCAAACCCTTCACTTGCAGCATTTCGCGCAATGCGCTTATAAGCCTGTCGATCTACGGCTTTGGAATTTGGGCGCCCGATCCGCAGCAATTGTTGTGTCTGTCGAACAATTATCAAGGGTTGCACATTCCGATCCCGGGGCCACGGTTGATATCCGTTGTCGCTCGGGACGGGGCAGGGGGTTGTGCGATGAAGAAACTGGTCACGCTATTGGCCTTTTTGCTGATGTCCCCGGCGATCGCCTTTGCGGCGTCGCAAAACCATTTCCAGCACATCATTGTGGTGATCCAGGAAAACCGGACGCCGGATAATTTGTTCTACAGCTTGTGCCAGGCCGTTTCCTGCAGCACGACGCCGAGTGCCACGCAATACGACATCCAGACGGCCGATTGGCGCGACAAGACCGCGCCCGGCGGCGTCACGCAACCGACGGGCTATCCGCTCGCGACCGCATGGGACCCCTATCACGAACATTCCGATTATGTCGCCGAATGCGATGGCGATTCCATCACCCATGTTTGCGCAATGGACGGCGCAAACGGAGTCGCCTGCTCGGCGACGTCCGGCTCCTGTCCCCCCAAAATGGCGTTCAGTTATGTCGAGAACACGACAGGAATTTTGAATCCCTATTTGCAGCTGGCCACGTCATATGGTTGGGCCAATTATATGTTCCAGACCAATCAGGGGCCGAGCTATCCGGCCCACCAGTTTCTCTTTGGCGGCACGTCCGCGCCGAGCGCCAGGGACGATCACGAAGGCACATTCGCCTCCGGAAATGTATTGATCGCCGGCTGCGATGCGCCCGCGCAGGAACGCGTGCAATTGATCGACGCGAACGGCGTGGAAGCTCAGGGCAATATGATATTTCCCTGCTTCGAACACACCACGCTTTCCGACCTCCTGGACGACAAGGGAATCAGCTGGCGGTACTACTTCGTCGACACCTCCAGCAAGGCGATCTGGGACGCTCCCAATTCGATCCAGCACATTTGCGTCGCCTCCGGCGGCGCCTGCACGGGAAATCTCTATACCGCCAATGCCGATGCGAACCCGCCGGATGTTTTCACCGACATCGGCAAATGCAATCTGCGCCAGGTGACGTGGGTGACGCCGTCCGGCCCGAATTCGGATCACGCCGGCGACACCGTTGGCGTGGGAGGTCCCGACTGGGTGGCCTCCATCGTCAATGCCGTCGGCAACAGCAAATGCAAGAACAGCGACGGCTCGAGCTACTGGGATTCGACCGCCATCTTGATCACCTGGGACGATTGGGGCGGCTGGTACGATCACGAAGCGCCGACGATCCTGGCGAGTCCCGAAGGCGGCTTTCAATATGGTTTCCGCGTGCCGTTCCTGTTCGTGTCGGCCTATACGCCGGTGGGACTTGTCAGCAATGCCCGCTACGATTTCGGCAGCGTCCTTCGCACCATCGAGCGCAATTTCGGGATCCAGGAAGGCGCGCTCACATTCGCCGACCACAGGGCTACGACCAACCTGTCGGCGTTTTACAGGTTCGGGCGGAAGCCCAGGGCGTTCACCTCGATTCCGACCACGAAGAGCGCCCGGGATTTCCTGAACGACAAGAGCAAGCCGACCGCGCCCGACGACGACTGACGAAATTTTGGATTTCAAACCAGCGGCAGATTACAGAATGCCAATAATCGTTAACCACCGCAGCCGATGACTACGCAAATTCCCGACTTGTGATGCTCGTCACAAGATTGTAATTTTCGTTACGATTCCAAGTTCGGGTCAATTCGAAAATCGCTGCGAGAAAGCAGCAGGAGCAGCGCTTTTAGCGCGGCCGATCGCGCACGATCGAGACGGGTTGTTGCAGTATCGGGGATGCAATGAAGAGGATTATCGCGGGCCTGGCTTTATCGCTTTGTTTGTGCGGCGCTGCTGCTGCGACTCCAACCCATTTCGACCACATCCTTGTGATCGTGCAGGAAAACCGGACACCCGACAATCTGTTCTACAGCCTGTGCCAGTATGTCGTCTGCAGCACGACGCCGACCGCCACGCAATACGACATCCAGACAGCCGACTGGCTCGACAAGACGTCGCCCGGTGGAATCATTCAACCATCGCCGATTGAGCTCGCGACCTCATGGGGCCCGAACCACGGCCACCCGCCATACGTGGCGGAGTGCGACGCCAACGCGGGCGCCTGTGCGATGGACGGAGCGAACGGCGTCACCTGCACGGCAAAGGTGTCCTGTCCCTCCAAATTCCCGTTCAGTTATGTCGAAAACTCGAATGGAACCCTCAACCCGTATATTATCCTGGCCGGCTATTTTGGTTGGGCCAATTACATGTTTCAGACCAACCAGGGACCGAGCTTCCCGGCTCACCAGTTTCTCTTCGGCGGCTCATCCGCGCCGAGCGCGGACGACGATCATAACGGCGTATTCGCCTCCGAAAACGTCACGAAGACGACCGAAGCAGCCGGCTGCGCGGCGCCCGCCGGCCAAACCGTGCAGCTTATCGACAGCGCCGGCGTGGAAGCGCCGAGAAACAAGATTTTTCCGTGCTTCGAGCGAACGACGCTTTCGGATCTGCTGGATGACCGAGGAATTAGCTGGCGATACTACGCCGCCAGCGGCGCCAATACTTCCATCTGGGATGCGCCGAATGCGATCCAGCATATTTGCGTCGCCGGCGGCGGCAATTGCACCGGAAATCTTTACACCGGTAATGTGGATATGAGGCCTGCGGACATTTTAAGCGACATCGCGAAGTGCAATCTGCGCGCTTTGAGTTGGGTCACTCCGACCGGGCAGAATTCGGATCATGCCGGCGTCAATACGGGCGGCGGACCAGATTGGGTCGCTTCGATCGTGAACGCCGTGGGCGCCAGCACGTGCACGAACAGCGACGGCAGCAGCTACTGGGATTCCACGGCCATAATGATTGTCTGGGACGATTGGGGCGGCTGGTACGACCACGAGCCGCCGCCGATCCCGGCCGGGAACCAGGGCGGCTACCAATATGGGTTCCGCGTGCCATTCCTGTTTGTATCGGCCTATACGCCCCCGCGCTTCATCAGCAACACGCTTTACGATTTCGGCAGCATTCTGCGCACGATCGAGAGCAATTTCGGCGTTTCGGAAGGCGCGCTCACTTTCGCAGATCAGCGGGCTCAAAACGATCTGTCGGCATTCTACGATTTCAGTATTCCGCCCCGGTTTTTCAGGACAATTCCCACCATTCAGAACGCAAATGATTTCCTGAACGACAAAAGCAAGCCGACGCCGCCCGACGACGACTAGCGGTTTCGAATTGGGTCTGCGGCGTCGCTCGGCGATAGCCGCGTGACGAAAGGGGGCGGCGCGATTCCGCCCAACGCAACTCTAGCTCCGGCTGCTTTGGCTGAACCAGAAGCTGCCGCCGCCGCTGCGCCAACGTCCGTGCATGAATTTATCCAACAGCGGCTTGTCGAAATTGTAATAGTACCGGCTGCCGAACAGCACCTTCGTTCTGGGGTTTTCCAGCAGATAGGCATAGAGCAGATATTGCTCGGTCCAATATTCGTGGCGATCGATCGCTTGCGACCGTTCCAATGCGAAGGGCAGACGGATGTCGTGCACGTGAACGGTCACATCCGACGCGATCTCGGGCAGGACGCGAAGATAAATATGCAGGCAATCGCTGCCCGCTTTTACGGTGTGCGTGGAATCGACGAAGAAGACGTCGCCTGAACCCAGATTCGCGTTGAAGAATTCGACGCCGAAGGATTGGACAGGCTTTGCGAGCAAGTTTAATCGCCCATCGAGCGCGGCGAGCCAGGGCTTGGGAAACGGTTCGATGCAGGAAAGTTTGCCGCGGCCGTTTTTCTCCAGCGCGTGCAGGGCGATGAGCGTCGAGAAGCCGGAACCCACTTCGAGCACGCGCTCGGGCTTCAGATGGCGAAGCACGCAGTAATAGGCCATGGCGTCGGAGTAGGAGAACGCCGGATTCTGCCAGAAGAACGCCTTGGGGCTTTGGAGATCACCCTCCGCCGGCGGATTGAATTCATCCGCATAGGCGCCGATCTCGGCGAGGAACTTGTCCATCGTCGGCCGGTCGAACACTTTCGGCGAGTTGTAAGGCCCGTCCGGGCAATCGAACTCAAAAGAGGCGTCCAGCTCCGCGAGCGTGGGGATGCCGCTGTAAAACGTGGCCGGGACGATGTTGATCCGGAGATCCTGCAGCGCGCGCCGTGCCGGCTCGCCTGCCTTGATCGCCCGGCGCGCCAACCGCACAAGCGTGGCGAATTCCCAGCTGTTGAAATCGCTTTCGTGGTCTTCGACGCTGGGGGCGGGCTGCTTTGGTGGCACGAGAAATCCACAAAATCAATAATTGATAAGCCGGGCTCCCCCAATCGCCCTTGATGCCGGGACGTTAGCGGACTTTCCCAAGAGTTGGAAGACCGCATCATTTATAGCGGCGTTTTGGGGCATTCGCGCCACTGGGGCGGCGTGTTCACGCCGGCGCCGGGGCGGCCCATTTTCCTTACATGGATATTACAGTGCCCCAATTGGGCGGCCAGCCTGGTGAAATGTCCGCTTTTGGCCCCCACCGTCAGGCCTTGCCCGCTGCTAACCAAACATCCACCAACGGACGGCGCGTGATCGATCGATGACGCTGACGCAGCGACTGAAATTCAAACGAGGCCGCTATCGTGTCCGCTGCCGATCAAATGCCTGTCGACGTTGGGATTGTTCGATCGCCTTGCGCTTATGGCTTCTTGAAACCGCCCTCATTCGCATCCTGCTCGTCTGCCACAAATGTGCGGCGATTTCGACTGCCCGTTCGACCGTGAGAATCGGATCGTGCGGCGTCGTGGAATTCGTCCGCGGAGCGAACAGCGGATCATCCGCCCCCGGTCGATCGGCTCCATTGAAATATTCGAGCGCAACCTTTTTATTCGATTCCCGAAAGGTTTCCATGAACGCCGCCAGCCTCCTGGGAGCGAACGACACGGGTGGGCCGTTCGAAATCTCGCCAAGAAGCGATGCAAGGCCGCCTGGCTTGTTCACGCCTTCGACCGTGGTGTCGGTGGAATATGAATTGAAAATCCTGAGAAACTCGGCGCATTCTGCGTCGAGTTTTTTGTTTTGCGACGGGGGCCTCTCGAACGAGGATGTTTCCTCGATTTCAACGAGTTCGACAAAGTCGTCGATAATATTGGCGTTCTTCAACGACTCCGCCTCGAACTTGCGACACACAATGTGATCTCGGCCGAACACGCGAGCCCAGCGCGCAAGCAATTCCCAGTGGTCGAAGCGGCCGCCCGAATTTCGGGGAATCCCCAGCGGGGTCGTGCGCCCCGTCTTCACGCCCGTGGAATAAATGCTCAACAGAAATTCGTCTTGCCGCCTGATATACACGACGACCTTAACGTCGGAAAATATCTGGAACAGGAAATCGTGCAGGTTTTGCACGGCCGCGTCCGTCACGAGGCGCGACGCGCAAAATTCGGACGACATGACGGCTCTATCGTATCGCCCAGCGCTCAACTCTTTTTCCAAGTCTTCCTTCAGATCCAACTGAATCTTCTTGATCTGGCGCATGCGATCGGACCCGGGATCCGCTTGCGCCACCAGCGAAAGCACCTTGTGGTTGTTTTCGCCCGCGCTCGCCGGAAACAGGATTCCCTGCTGCCGCAGTCTTTCCCGGTTCGCAGCGAGAAAATACTGAAGGGACGTCGTACCGGTTTTTTCGGCGCCGATGTGAAGGATCAATTCCATGGATCATTTTTGCGGAATTGGAGGGTCATTGCGTCCAGCCTTCGTCGCGCGAATCGCGAGACGGGCTGTCGCCGAACTTCCGATTTCGACATAAATCCGATGCCGGAAAATCGTTCAATCTTCTTTCTCTTCGGCCCCATCGGATTTCTTCGTCGCGGCCCGAAACACGATTCGCGGTGTCGCGTCATCCTTGCCGGGCCTGCGAAGGAATATTCCGAGACCTTGGACGCGCGCACGCTCTCCCACTCCAATTGCTTCAATGCGCTCCTTCAACACGGAGATAGCCGCCCGCAACGCCTTGCGGGCGACGGCTTCGTTGATTTTGGTTTGCCGGCTCACGATCATCGACAATTCGCTGATCTTGAGCGCCGTGAAATTCTCTTTATCGGACGTTTCATTCTTCATGTTTGGCTCCTTGACGGTAAACCCTATCGGTCGCCGGGTTCCAGGGCAATGCCGAGAAAATCGAAACGAACGAGTCTTTTTTGGGCCGGGTTTGTCATCGCACCCGCATGTTCGGATGTCTCATCCGCTGCGCCCACGGCTCGCCCACCTTGATCGCCCGGCGCGCCGACCACCGCACAAGCGTAGCGAACTCTTCGTGCGTGAAGTCGTCTCGGCGATCGATGGACACGGCTGGGAGTTTTTGCGGCATGAGACGCCAAAAACCCGGACAACACAGTTGCGACGGCCGCCGCCGGCGATCGCAGCAGCGCATATAGATGAGTTCCCGCGCCGTTGGAAATTGGCGTCGTTCGCAGGGATCTCCGCCGGCATCGGCGCCGTCGCGGCTGGCGGCGAGATGGAATTTCAGTCGACGGCATTCGACCCAAGAGACGCGAAAATGATCGAAAACGGCAGGGAAATTTGCCTTTCCGTGGAGACCATCATACTCTGCTTTCCTGCAAATTTTTGGGCGCGCCAATGGCGGGAAAAAATCCTTACAGCGATCTTCCAGACTACGCATTCTGGCGTCGGGCGGTCAGCAAAGTTGCGCCAGGCGCGTTCGATCCGGTGACCGACGTGCCATTCAATATCGGAGCGAACGACAAGATCGCGACGGCCGGAAGCTGTTTCGCGCAGCATATTTCGAGGATGCTTTCGGCCGAGGGATTCCATTATTTCGTGAGCGAAGCGGCGCCGCAGACGCCGGGAGCCCGAAACGAGAATTTCGGCACATTTACAGCCCGCTTCGGCAATATCTATACCGTCCGCCAGCTCTTGCAGCTCTTCAATCGCGCCTACGACCTATATGTTCCCAAGGACATCTGCTGGGAGCGCAAGGACGGCGCATTTGTCGATCCGTTCAGGCCCCAGATTCAGCAAGACGGTTTTTCGACCATCGACGCGCTCGAAGACGATCGTGTGGCCCATATGGCGGCTGTGCGGGAGATGTTCGAGTCCTGCGATGTTTTTGTGTTTACGCTCGGGCTGACGGAAGGCTGGAAGTCCACCGAGGACGGCGCGGTCTTTCCGACAGCGCCAGGCGTGGTCGGATTCGGGAAAGGCCAGTACGCTTTCGAGAATTTCGCCGTACAGGGCATGGTTGACGATCTCACATTGTTCCTGACCAAGTTGAGAATCCTCAACCCTCAGGTCCGCGTCATTCTCACGGTCTCTCCGGTTCCTCTTGTCGCGACCTACGAACCTCGCCACGTCCTGCTGTCGACCACATACAGCAAAGCCGCTTTAAGGGTGGTCGCGGAAATGGTCACGAGCGCCTTCGAAAACGTCGCCTACTTTCCATCCTACGAGATTATCACGGGACCCCAGGCCCGCGGCCGATATTACGCGGATGATCTGCGAGAGGTTACTCCGGCGGGAGTCTCTCACGTGATGTCCGTTTTCAAGCGCCATTATCTGAGCGGAGAATTCCGGAAGGAGCCTTCGGATTCCGTCGTCCAGCGCAAACTTGCAGGGAAAGCCGAACGAAGCAGAAGTGCAGGGCAGGTCGAACGAGACAGGCAGCGCATGGAGGACGCTTATCAGGTCGTTTGCGACGAGGAAATACTTGATGCCTGACTCTGTCGCGCTTATCGGAAACTGCCAACTGGCCGGAATAGTTGATTGTCTCAGACTGCTTTCGCCCAAAACAAAATTCGATTGCTTTTCCTTACCCGCTCTGAAGACCAACCGCTTGCGTCTCGATGCCGTGGGCTCATTGAAGAAATATGACCTGATAATTTCACATGTGTTGACGCATCAGCGGTATGGGCCGTTTTCGCAGGAGCGGCTAACTCAAAGGTTTCCGAATGTCGTCTTCTTTCCGCAGATTATATTCGGCGGCTTCCATCCGGACGATTCCACCCTTCCCTACGAAGGCCGCTCATTGGGTTCGCCGGCCGGCGGCCGCCACTCGCTTTTGCTGGCCGCAGCGTTCGCGCTGGGCATACCGCCGGAACGCGCCGCAAGGTTGTTCAACGCCTATATTTTCGCGCGTCTCGGGTATTTTGAGGAATACGATCTTGCAAAGTCGGTATTACTCTCATTCGCGTCGAAACTGGGCTATGATCTTTCGACCTCAATTGACGAATGGCGGAAGGCGGGTCCTTTCATGCATTTGCCCGTCCATCCTTCGATCAGGGTGCTCGCGGACATCGCTGCAAGAGTCGCGAAGAAGGCGGGAATTCCGATCGAGGGCTCGGCGGAAAATGCGCCCGATCGCCTGATGCGGGGCGTGATTGCACCGGTTTATCCTGTGCTGGCGAAGCGACTTGGGCTGGGTGGGAGCACGTCTTTCAAACTGAGCGAACGAGGCGGCGCCGACCCGGACACTCACATGAGTCTGGAAGAATTCGCGCGCCAGGTTTATCGCATCTACGCTGACTATCCCCGGGAAAGTTTTGACTCGCCGCGGTTCAAGAAAGTCCGGAGCATCCTCCGGGAGGAATGTGTTTGAGCGGCCGGTCCTGGCCGCCGTCAGGTCGAATTGCGGCGTTGCCGCTCTTCGAGAACTTGCCGATATTTCGGTCTTGAGGAGAGGCTCGAAGCGATGATCGAATTTTTACGAGATTCATTTTTTGCGCCCGCAAGTGCGTTTCGCGTTCCGGCTCTGCGGAAATATCTTGCAATCGGCGTCGCTCTTCTGGGCGTTTGCGCCTTCGCGCAGACCGCAGTGTCGGCCGGTTCCGACCCTGCCGATCGCGCGAGCGGCTTGGGCAAGCTCACGCCTTTCTATCGCGCTACGCAGCTGCAAGGCCATATTATTGGCGGAGGCCTCGAGGTCATTCCCGCTTACCTTTTGGGCAACGATATCGATCTCAAATATCGCAAAAATCCGCAACTCAATGAAGAAGTGCCGTTTGCCGACACATTCAATATTGCAAGGTTCCTGGGCGGCTATCGTACGGATTGGCTGAAAAACTATGGCAATTGGAGCGACGCCCTCGGCAATGGGTCGCTCGACTACGTCGTCAAGGGGGCCAATGGGGCGTTGACGTTTCGGTCCGATATGATTGCGCGGCGCCTCAAGCCGTATTTGGACGCCGGTTACAAACTGAGCGACATCACGTTGTCGATCGAGAATACGCCGTGGGCGATCGCGCGCGATGGCGGCAAGGAAGGGGTTTGGGGGCAAGTCGAACCACCGGCCGACTGGGGGCAATGGCAGCAAACGCTTCAGAATTTTGCTCTCGACATCAAGAAGCTCTATGGTCCCTCTGCCGCCCCAAATTTCAAGATGGGCGTCGAATACGACGCGCGCGAAAGCTTCGACGGCAGCGAAAGCGACTATCTCAGATATTATTCGATCGGCTACGCGGTCTTTCACAAGGCGTTTCCCGGCAGCGCGGTCGTTCCGGCGGAGTTTACCGGGAACGGCACTTGCGCGAATGCGGACAAATGCGTCTTCGATGAAAAGGATTTTGTGGATCGGGCGAACGCCGCGGGCGATCCACCCTCTTATATTCCACGGAGCCTGAATTCCTTTCAATTCAAACCGAACATCACGGCCACCGCCACGATCAGCCGGGCCGTCGCGTCTTACAGCCGTTTTGGGCGCGCGACAGCGGAGATTCATCAATTCGGACTGCTCGGACAGCCGTTCGCGAGCGGCCAAGCCGACGGAGCCGAAGAGGGGCCGCGCGAAGCGGCCTGGGAGTTCATCGTACTGATGGGCCTGCGGGAGCAGCTTCATCCCCAGCGCGTGTTTCACTGGAAGACGTTCTATGTGCTGCCGGGAACGTCGGTTGAATTGCTGAACGGGACGGGATTCCTGGACCTTGCGCTCGATCGCTATCTTGGCATGGACATGACGCGACTGCCCGTCGTAGCGAACGGCGGCGGCGTCGAAGCAATGGCGATCGCGTTTCAATCCCGCCAGCGCAAAGCCATCATCGTCGCAACCTCCGACCCTGCCTCCGCGCCCGCGCGCGCGCACCTGCAGATCGACGTGGGCGGCGTATTTGCGCCTTCGGATCTGGGATCGCTGCGTGCGATCGGTTACTCGGAAGACAACAATGTCTTCCTGCAAATCAGATCGGACCTCGCTGCGCAGAACAATTTGAAGCCCGAATTCAACAGTTGCCCGTATTGCACCGGAGACCCCGATCGTATGGCGGTGGATCGGCAGCGCCTTGCCCAGATGCTGAATGGAAAAAGCGACGCCTATGTGGCTGCGGTGAAGAGCGGCTTGCGCTTTCACGATGTGGCGGGAAATTCCGCAATCAAGATCAATCCGCAGAACGGCAGACTCGATCTGGATATGCGGGGCAACGAGTTGCTGATTCTCGAGACGCGAAACTGAATCGTCTCGCGCAAACGCCAAAGGGCTATTCGTCGAAATATTTTCCGGTGTCGGCGCCGTCGAGGCGGCGGACCCGCGCGCGCGCCAACACATCCGGCGCCATCAACCTCGCATTGACGCCCATGCGGTTCACGGCCTTGTCGACCGGCGCCCAATGCGTGACGCAGCCGCAATTGCGGCAGCGGTGGAACTCGATGGCGCGGTCATCCCACATATAGATGTCGGTCGGGCCGGGCGAAATGCGAACCTGATGCAGGGAGTAATAGGCCCACAGCACGCCGTAGCGGCGGCAGATGGAGCAATTGCAGTCCGTCACGGTTTCCGGCGCGCGCTCGATCTCCAGCTTGATCGTGCCGCAATGGCAGGAGGATTCGATCACTGTGCGCTGCGCCTCGCTCGGCTTACGGATATCCACCGCCCGGAGGGCCGCCCTGGCCGGGTTGACCCTGTCCGCCGGCGCCGATCGGAACGCCCGGCGTGGCGTTGAAGAGCTGCTGCAGGAACGTCAGCTCGCGGCCGCGCGCCGGCGTCTGGCGGGTTTCGAACGCGACGATGTGCCCGTCCTTCAGGCCGTAGTGGTGAATGCCGGTGACCTTACCGTCCTTGTCGAAATGGATGGAGAGGACGGCGCGGGTCTCGGTCCGGGCGTCGAAAAAGGCGATCTGCTTTTCGACGCTGGAGATGTAGTACCAGGCGTCGCCGTTGAAGGTGGCCTGGGTCGAGGGATCGCCCAGGCGCTGCTGGATGGTGGTCTTGGTGTCGGTGCCGACCTTGATCGAGGCCTCGCCGATGGGATCGGGCAGGTAGCCGCGTGTGTTGATGATCGGGGTGCAGCCGAGGATCAGGGCCGCGCCAAGCGCCAACACGGGCATTCTCATCTGCGCCGGAATTCTCATATATGTGTCCTTACGCCCGAGCCTGCTGTCCCCGGCAGATGTGCTAGCGTTGCGGGGCCGGCGTTGCAAGGTCGGGACGATTTGGAGCGTTAATATGTTGAAGGCGCTGCGCCGTTTGGGCGACCGCAAAAGACTGGCGGACGGGCTCTTTGCCGGGCTTGCGGCGCGTGCGCGCGAGCACCTGTTTTTCCTCGATCTGGCGGTTCCCGACACGATCGACGGACGCTTCGACCTTCTGACCCTTCATGCCTGGCTGGTGCTGGAGCGCCTGAGCGGCGAGCGCGACCTTTCCCAGAGCCTGACCGACGTCATATTCGTCCAGTTCGACGAGAGCCTGCGCCAGCTGGGCGTGGGCGACATCGGGATCGGACACCGGGTCAAGAAGATGGCGGATGCGTTTTACGGGCGCCTCAAGGCCTACGGCGACGCGCAGGACGAGAGCGAATTGGCGACGGCGATTTTGCGCAATCTCTATCGCGGCGACGAACGCTGCGGCGATGAAGCGCGCAGGCTTGCCAGCTATGCGCATCATGCGCGCGCGCATCTGGCGTCGTCGAATATCGCCGATCTCGATTTCGGCCCGCTGCCAATATGACCGCCGCAGCCGACACGCCGGCGCCGATCGCGCGGCTCTACGATCTCGCCGATCTTTCCGAAGCGGGTTACGAGGCCCGCATCGCGCCCGATGCGAAGGATCGCGCGCGGTTGGCGGAATGGGTGGAAGTGGAGGGGATCGAAAAATTCGAAGGCGTGGTCGAGTTGCGCCGTCAGGGGCGCGATCGTTTCCTGTATGAGGCGCAACTCGATGCCGACATCGTGCAGACCTGCGTGGTGACGCTCGAGCCCGTGAAGGCGCATATCTCGCGCAAGTTTCATCGCGTGCTGCATCTGATCCCGAATGTGCATCGTTTCGCCGACAAAGGCGGGGCCGTGACGCTCGACGCGGCCGATGACGACGCGCCGGAGGAAATCGCCCGTTCGCGCTACGATCTGGCGGGTCCGCTGCTGGAGGAATTTGTGCTGGCGATCGACCCGTATCCCCGCGCTCCCGGCGTCGCATTCGAGCTGCCGGAAAACGCGCGGGAACCCGAGTCGGCCAAGCCCGAAAACCCCTTTGCGGTGCTCAAACAGCTCAAAGGGCAGGGCTGATGCGCGAAAAGGCCCGGAATCCCTCGATTTTCCCCGCTTGAATCGCGGGAGCGTTTCGGCTTCACTCCGCCCCTTGTTTTGCCCGCCCCATCCGCGGATAGCAGGCGCGCTTTCGGGCGTGCTACGGACGCTTTCCGCGAAGGGCCAAAAGGAGCTTGCACCGCCATGGCGGTCCCCAAACGAAAGACGTCGCCGTCGCGGCGCAATATGCGCCGTTCGCACCATGCGCTCGCGCCGACCACGCATGTCGAATGCCCCAATTGCGGCGAGCAGAAGCGTCCGCATCACGTCTGCGGCTCTTGCGGCCATTACGATGGGCGCGAGGTCGAAAAGGCCAAGGGCTGAACCGGTTTCGCCGGAGCGGCTCTATGATTGGGCCGTCTCATGGGAAGCGAGGCAGGGTGAGCCCGCGATCTGACCGTTTCGATCGATGCGATGGGCGGCGATGCCGGCCCCGGCATTGTCGTGACTGCGCTGGCGCGTTCGATCGTCGCGCCATCCGGCGGTGAGGTTTCTCGTGCATGGCGACGAGGCGGAGCTGAAGCCGCTGTTCGCCAAGCGCCCCAAGCTTGGCCCGCGCGTCGAAATCCGCCACTCCGCCGAACGCGTCGCGCATGGAAGACAAGCCGAGCCAGGCGCTGCGCCGCGGCCGCAACACCAGCATGTGGCGCGCCATCGAGAGCGTCGCGAAGAAGGAAGCCGAGGTCGCGATCTCCGCCGGCAACACCGGCGCGCTGATGGCGATGTCGATGTTTCAGCTGGGCATCGATCGAAGGCCTCGATCGCCCCGCCATCGCCGCGTTCTGGCCGACCAAGCGCGGGCAGAGCGTGGTGCTCGATGTCGGCGCCAATGTCCAGCGCGACGCGCAGCAGCTGGTCGATTTCGCGGTGATGGGCGAGGCGTTCGCGCGCGCCATCCTGGGCCTCGAACGGCCGACGGTCGGTCTTCTCAATGTCGGCTCCGAAGACCAGAAGGGCAATGAGGCCGTGCGCGGCGCAGCGCATATCCTGCGCGGCGCGAAGCTGCCGATGGAGTTCGCGGTTTCGTCGAAGGCGACGACATCGCCGAAGGCACGGTCGATGTCGTCGTGACCGATGGCTTCACCGGCAATATCGCGCTCAAGACCGCCGAAGGCACGGCCAAGCTGGTGGTGCATTTCCTGCGCCGGCGCTGCGGCGCTCGCTTCCGGGCCGCATCGGCGCGTTCTTCGCGCAGCGGCGCGCTCAGCGCGCTGCGCCGCAAGCTCGATCCCGCGCGCCTCCAATGGCGGCATCTTTCTGGGCCTCAACGGCGTGGTGGTGAAAAGCCATGGCGGCACCGATGCGATGGGCTTTGCCAGCGCGCTCGACATGGCGATCGACATGGCGCAGCGCCGACGTGATTCCCAAGATCATCGCCGACCGCGCCGCGGTCGCGCCAAAGCCTGCAACCCGTCGCCAGCACTGGAGCGGCCGCTTCGTGAGCATTGTGCGTTCCCACGTTCATCGGCTGCGGCGCGTATCTGCCGGAAACCGTTCTCACCAATGCCGAGCTCGCCAAGACGCGTCGACACCACCGACGAATGGATCTGCGAGCGCACCGGCATCCGCGAGCCGGCGTATCGCGAGCGGACGGCGAGAAGACTTCCGATCTCGCGCTTCACGGCGGCGCACGCCGCGCTTGACGGACGCGAAGGTATGCGCGTCGGCGAAATCGATCTGATCATCGTGGCCACCACCACGCCGGACGAAACCTTTCCGGCCGTCGCCACCACGTGCAGGCGCGGCTCGGCATGACGCGCGGCGCTGCCTTCGACGTGCAGGCGGTGTGCTCGGGCTTCGTCTATGCGCATGTCGGTCGCCGACAATTTCATCAAGGCGGGGCAGGCGAAGACCGTTCTGCTGATCGGCGCGGAGACCATGTCGCGGCTGCTGGACTGGAACGACCGCACCACCTGCGTGCTGTTCGGCGACGGCGCGGGCGCGGTGGTGCTGCAGGCGGGCGAGGGCCGCGGCGACACCACCGATCGCGGCGTGCTCAACACCGCAGCTTTATTCCGACGGCCGGCTGCACGATCTTCTTTATGTCGACGGCGGACCCGTCGACCGACGCAGACCACCGGCAAGCTGCGCATGCTGGGCAAGGAAGTGTTCAAGCACGCGGTGACCAACATCGACGGCTGCGATCACGCGCGGCCGCGCGCGCCGCGGGCGTGTCCGTTTCCGACATCGACTGGATCGTGCCGCACCAGGCCAACCAGCGCATTCTGGACGGCACCGCGCACAGGCTGGGCGTATCCGCCGGAGCGGGTGATTTCCACCATTGCGCGAACACGGCAATACGTCGGCCGCCTCGGTGCCGCTGGCGCTCGCCGTGGGCCGTTGCGGACGGCCGCATCAAGCGGGGCGACCTGGTGCTTCTGGAGGCCATGGGCGGCGGATTTACCTGGGGCGCAGCGCTCGTCCGCTGGTGAAGTCCGTGGAGTTGAACGAAACCGCTCTATCCCTTTGAGATTGACCGCTAAATCGCCCCGCGCCTAGGGTTTCGGTCGCGCTAACGGAGTCGATTCTCCATGACGACCAACACCTTGACCCGGGCCGACCTGACCGAAGCCGTGTTCCAGGCGGTGGGCCTTTCCCGCAACGAATCGGCCCAGATGGTCGAGGACATGCTGGAAGAAGTCTGCGACGCGCTCGCCCGCGGCGAGACGGTGAAGCTTTCCTCGTTCGGAACCTTCGCGGTGCGCCAGAAATCCCAGCGCATGGGGCGCAATCCCAAGACGGGCGACTGAAGTGCCGATCGCGCCGCGCCGCGTGCTGGTGTTCCGGCCGAGCCATGTGCTCAAGGCCATGATCAACGGCGAAACGCCGAACCTCGAGATCGTCGACGAATGAGTGCTCCCGCACTTGCGCCGGCGCCTGCCGCGCGCGCCACGAAATCGCCCGAAGCGTTCCGCACCATCAGCGAAGTGGCCGATCGAGCTCGACGTGCCGCAGCATGTGCTGCGCTTCTGGGAGACGCGCTTCACGCAGATCAAGCCGATCAAGCGCGCCGGCGGGCGGCGCTATCTACCGGCCCGAAGATCGTCGATCTGCTGCGCGGCATCCGCTCGCTGCTCTATTCCGACGGCTACACGATCAAGGGCGTGCAGAAGGTGCTGCGCGATCGGGGCCTGCGTTACGTGGCGGAGATCGGACGCGGCAAACTCGCCGGCTTCGGCGCGCCCGCGCATGTGCCGACGGTGGAAGAGATGGAAGATATGGTGGTGGATGCCGCGGCCATCGAGAACCCACCCAACGGCGCGCTCTCCTTGCTCGCAAGAGTCCACGCCGAAGTGCGCAACACGCTCGACGAACAACGCCGAGTCGATCTCGAACTCCTGCTCGCCGAACTGCAGCAACTGAAAGCGCGGTTGCGCAAAGCCCGCGAGCGCGTGGCGGCTTAAACCACATCCCTATTCACCATGGCCGGGCGTGACCCGGCCACCCAGCCGCCGCGCGTCCGCGCGGCGAATGACTCACGGCGATGACATAGGTTTATTGGGCTCGCGGACGCTCGCCCGCTGGGTGGCCGCCTCAAGGGCGGCCATGGTGAAATAGGGAATAACCTTCACAATTTCCCCATCCCGCGCCCGTTGCCCTCCCGGAACCCGCCGACTATAGTCCGCGCCCCTCGACGGCGGATGCCGTCAAAACCGGTACGGAGCGTGGCGCAGCCTGGTTAGCGCACCAGTCTGGGGGACTGGGGGTCGTGGGTTCAAATCCCGCCGCTCCGACCAATAAATCAATTCAAAGCATAAGTGCTGGGCGATAATGAACTGTGCGCAGTCACGTCCCCGCGCCTAGACGAGCTGCAATCTTGGTGAACTGAGCAAGCGCCGCTTCCAGATCATCCGCGATTTCAGTGGCTATGATGCCTGGTTCCGGCAACGCATCCATATCCGTCAGGCTTTTGTCCTTAATCCAAAAGAGATCGAGGCTTAGCTTGTCGCGCTTCAAGAGCTCGGAATAATCATAGCAGCGCCAACGGCCTTCCGGGTTCGTTTCGCTCCAGGTCTCGGCCCGCCCGCGCATTTGGCCCGGCTTGTAGCAGTCGATAAACTCGTCGAAGTCGCTGCGCCGGATCGGCTTCTGCTTCAGCGTGAAATGCTGATTGGTGCGCAGATCGTAGACCCACAGTTTGTCGGTCCAAGCTTCGGCGCGGCCCTCCTTCTTGTCGAAGAAGATCACGTTGGCCTTGACGCCCGGCGAATACCAAATGCCGGTAGGCAGGCGCAGTAACGTATGCACGCGGCACTTCTGTAGCAGATTGCGTCGCACCTTCTCGCCGGCGCCGCCCTCGAACAGCACGTTGTCGGGCACAACCATCGCGGCGCAGCCGTCAATTTTCAGCAACGAATAGATGTGCTGCACGAAATTGAGTTGCTTGTTGCTTGTCGAAGTCCAGAAATCTTCGCGAACGATGACCTGATCTTCCTTCTCGGTGTCGCCCTGCTCATTAACGAACAGAAGGCTTTGTTTTTTTCCGAAAGGTGGATTTGTCAGCACCATCGAGTATTCGCGCTTCCATGGCGCGGCGAGGCTGTCATGGCCGGTTTGGATCACTACTGCCGATTCGCTGCCAATGCCGTGCAGGTAAAGATTTATCGCGCACATGCGCCCGACTTTGGGAGAAAGCTCCATGCCTTCAACAAGACTTTCGCGCAGCTTTCGCTTTTCGTCCGCGTCGAGGTCCTTATCAAAATGGTCGAGCACATATTGATAGACGGTGCAGAGGAAACCGCTTTACCCCCGGCAAGCTCCGAAAGTTCGGCGAGCTGCTCGCTACTGAAGTCCCGCTGCAAACGCGCAAGTCGGCCGGCCAGCGTGGTCAATGCGTCGGGATCGGTGCCGCCCTGAGCCACATAATTGAGAAGGTGCTCTAGCGTAGCCGAGGGTTGGCGGTTCAGCGTATTCGAGTCCGTTTTGTCCTGTTCGCAAACGCCGACTGCGTCCACAATGATGAAACGGTCCTTCACGCGCGCGCTGGGCGTCACTGTGCGGAGCTTGTCGGGGGATATCACCCGAACGCCGCGACCCTTCATCTGCTCGAAGAAGCCGGCGGATTTGATATTGCGCATGAAGAACACGCATTCGATCGGCTTTACATCGGTGCCGGTCGAAATCATATCCACCGTGACCGCGATGCGCGGATAGAAACTGTTGCGGAAATTGGAGAGGATTTCGTCGGGGGTGAGGCTGGATGTTTTCACCCATTCGGACACTTCGGATTCGCTGCCATCGTCGTTCTTCACCATTTTGGTGATCTTGGTGAAGCCGGTGCGATACGTGATCTTCTGGCAGAAATCGTTACCTTCGGCGAACACCTCCCGGGCGATGCGCACGATGTCGTCGGCGTGCGAATCGTCCTTGGCGAAAATCAGCGTCTTTGGCACTTCGCGCCGTTCGGGGAATGCGTCCGGCAGTACTTTGTCGCGGAACTGCTGCAACACGGTCCGAATCTGGCTTTCCGAGACAACGTCCCGATCAAGCTGGTTTGAGGTGTAGGTCAAATCCCGATTGAGGAACTCCAGCCGCTCGCGGCGCGTCAGCTTGTGGCGTTTGTCCACATAGATGCCCGTCTCGTCAGCCGCGATAGTCGCGCCTTGTTCGGTGATGCGGGTGCGGATGCGGTAAACATCGAAGTCGACATTGACGCCATCAGTGACGGCTTCGTCATGGCCATATTGCATGACAAGGTTCTGGTTGAAAAAGCCGATCGTCTTTCCAGCGGGCGTGGCGGTGAGCCCAATGATGAAAGAGTTGAAATAGAGCAGCACCTGGCTCCACAGCTCGTAGATCGAGCGGTGGCATTCGTCCACGATGATGAAGTCAAAGAATTCGGGCGGGATGCCCGGATTGTAAACAACATCTGGCGGCTTCTCCTGCCACGGCTTCGCCGTATCGAATGCCGAACCTTCTTCGTTGCCAATATCGAACTCAGGTTCGCCCTTGAGCATGGAATAGAGACGTTGGATCGTGGTAATGACCACCTTCGCAGCGGGATTGATCGAGTTCGTCTTAAGTCGCTGGACGGTGTAGAGCGTCGGGAACTTGCGCGGGTCGTCCGGCGGTTCAAAGTTTGCGAACTCGTCCTCGGTCTGCTTGCCGAGATTGCCGCGATCGACGAGAAACAGGATTCGCTTGGCGTTCGCGAATTTGAGAAGACGATAGGCAACATTTACTGCGGTGAAGGTCTTTCCCGAACCGGTCGCCATTTGAACGAGCGCGCGCAGATCGGCCCGGGCGAAAGATTGTTCCAACTTGCGGATTGCCCGTGTTTGCACAGTCCAAAGTCGTGCTTCGTCGAGCGCTGGCATGTGCTTGAGGCGGTCACGAAGTTGCGCTGTTTGCGTCACCCATTCCGCAAGGGTCTCCGGGCGCGGAAAGTTGAACACTTGGCGACTGCGTGACACCGGATCGAGGCCGTTGGTGAAGTACGTCACCGAGCCGTTCGATTCGAACAGGAAGGGAAGCGGACGCCGATGGGCGGGCAAGTTATCCGGTAGCCCCGCGGCATACTTGGCTGACTGTTCTTCGACCCCGGTGAGCGTACCTTGTGCTTTGGCCTCGATGGCGCCCACAGCTTTGCGGTCGACGTACAGAAGGTAATCGGCGAAGCCGAAGCCCGACTTCATCGAGAACTCGCGCACGGCAATGCCGCGGCCGGCCGTCAGGTCCAGGTCGTCCTTGTCTTGCACGATCCAGCCGGCCGCCGAGAGGCCGGCATCAATTTCGCGGCGGGACTTTTGTTCGGGAGTTTCTGACAACCTTCGCCCTCAGAGTCAGTCTTCTTTTACCCGTTTGACATCTAGCATTGCGGCTACTTGAGCTATAGCCCCACGTAGGGAAGTAGATCTGGAGTTTGAGCTTGTCATTTTTGACGGCATATGCTAAGGCATATGCCATGGGAATAGATCGTCAAGTCAAGCTTTTCCGCAATGGCCGCAATCAGGCCGTGCGGATTCCGCGCGAGTTCGAGCTGCCGGGCGAAGACGCCATTATGCGCAAGGAAGGCGACAAACTCATCATCGAGCCCGCGAAAAAATCATCCCTGCTGGAATGGCTTGCGACGCTCGAACCGATCGATGAGGAGTTTCCCGAGATAGAGGAGCTGCCGCTCGATCCACCCCCGGATCTTGGCTGATGGGTTTTCTGCTGGATACGAACATCGTGTCCGATCTCATTCGCAATCCGCAGGGGCGCGTCGCGACACAGATTGATGCCGTCGGCGTGGATAATGTCTGCACGAGTATCGTTGTCGCCGCGGAGTTGCGCTATGGGGCCGTGCGCAGGGCCTCTGCGCGAATTGCCGGACTGGTGGAAGGTTTGCTGACGCGGCTGGACGTGCTTCCGTTCGAGACGCCCGCGGATACCGTCTATGGCGAGATTCGCGTGCAGCTCGAACGCGCAGGAACTCCTATCGGTCCAAACGACCTTCTCATCGCGGCTCACGCGCTCGCGCTTGGCCACACGCTCGTCACCGACAATGAGCGGGAGTTTTCGCGGATAAAATCTTTGACAATCGAGAACTGGTTGCGGTGAGCGACACGTGCTTGCACGCTCGATTGCGTGGCCGCGGAACCGCATTGGTTGGCGCGTTCCTATGCAAAATTTAATCCGCAAAAATCGCCCTCTTTCTAACCTCCTGACCCGCAAATAATTTCGCGAAAAAAATTCGGCAAAGATTTGAGTTTTGTTCGCATCGCGTCTAAAAAATTTGACTTTTTGCGATTGCGCGCGGGCTTTCGCGTCGCCATGTTGAGCGTTTTCCGCGCGCAAGGAGAGCGCAGATGGAACGGATGCAAGATTGCTTCGAGACGTTGCGGACGCCGGAAGAATTGGGCATGGCGCTCGCGCATGTGTTGCGCGTGCAACAGACGTGTGGCTCTCGCGCCATCGCGCTCAAACGGTCGGCGTTTTCGCGATTGTCCGCAACTCTTCGCACGCAAGTCGTTGGCGCGGCACAAAAAAACGGAAAGGATCAGGCGAAAGAACAGGCGAATAACAGGCGGAATAACAGGCAAAATAACAGGGGGAAAACAGGCGAAAGAACAGGCCAAATTGGAGGCGGAAAATATGCGAAATGTCAGGGCAAAAGCAGGCCGGAAAGCAGGGCTGTGAGCAGGGCGAGAAAGCCCTGCTCCGTCGACTTAAGCATTTGAATCGTATGGAAATGTCGGAATGAAAAAATTTTGCAAAATGGCGTCCGAGGGCGGCCCTTGTCTGGACTTGCCGCATTCCATCGCGCATCATGCAGTTTGGGCATAGGAACGGGGCGTAGATCATGCAATCTCATCGCATAGCGCGAGCAGTTTCGGCGGTCGCAATCGGGGCGGCATTCGCCGTGTTGGCGTTCGGCGCGGACGCGACGGCTCCAAAG
Organism: uncultured Alphaproteobacteria bacterium; assembly: GCA_963715545.1. Lineage (GTDB taxonomy): Bacteria > Pseudomonadota > Alphaproteobacteria > Micropepsales > Micropepsaceae > Rhizomicrobium. Next base: position 1,052,266 of record OY970252.1, read on the forward strand.
GTCAGCGTCACCACCTACCACAACGACAATTACCGCACGGGCTGGAACAATTCCGAAGTCCAGCTGACGCCGCCCAAGGTGAGCGGCGGCGAATTCAACCTTCTCCACACGGTGGCGCTGGACGACCAGGTCGATGCGCAGCCGCTTGTCGTGCCGAACCAGGCGATCACGGGGCAGGGCACGCATGACGTCGTCTACGTGGCGACGGAGAGCGACAGCGTCTATGCCATCGACGCCGAGAGCGGCGCGGTGCTCCTGCATGTCAGCCTGGGATCGCCCGTGCCCTATTCGTCGCTGCCCGGCTATTGCAACAATAACGGCCCCAATGTCGGCGTCAATTCCACGCCCGTCATCGATCCGACGACGAGCACGATGTATGTCATCACCTACACGCTGGAGAGCAGCGCCCAGACGTTCCGCCTGCACGCCCTCGATCTGTCGACGTTGACGGACAAGGTTCCGTCCGTCATCGTCAGCGCCTCGGGCACGCTTCTGAAAGGCGGCACATACAATTTCGACCCGACATCGAGCCGCCAGCGCTCCGCTTTGCTTCTGTCCAAAGGCAACATCTATGCGGGCTTTGCGAGCTTCTGCGACTACAATGCGAATACGTCGCGGGGCTGGGTGCTGGGCTGGAATGCGGGCACGCTTGCGCCGCTCGCCGCCAATCATCTGAACAACACGCTCGCCGCATCGCCCGACAATTTCTTCCTCACATCGATCTGGATGTCGGGATACGGACTCGCGGCGGATCCCACAGGCTATATCTACTTCGCCACCGGCAACTCCGATCCCAGCGCCACGACCTACAACACGTCGCGGAACCTCTCCGAGAGCGTGGTGAAGCTGTCTTCGAATCTCGAAAGGGTCGAAAGCTTCTTCACGCCGCCGCCGGGGTATAACGACTGGCAAGACCTCGACGCCGAAGACGGCGATTTCGGTTCGGGCGGCGTGATGCTGCTGCCGCCGCAATCCGGTTCGATGCCGGACCTCGCCACCGCCATGGGCAAGGCCGGGATTCTCTATGTGCTGGATGCGGATGATCTGAGCAAAAACAAAGACGGCGCCTATGTGCAATATCCGGGCGGTTGCTGGTGCGGCCAATCCTATTTCCAGAACTCGAAGGGCGTGCCCTTCGTGATTTCCAGCGGCGGATGGGGCGGGGCCAGCATCAATCTCTATCGGCTGGATACGCACGTCACAAGCAATCCCTCGCTCTCGCTCGTATCGACCAGCAACCAGCCGCCGAATTACGTGACCGTCCCCACCGGCCAGGATGCGGGTGTGTTCACGTCCGTTTCGTCGAACGCCGGCAAAGTGAGCTCGCTGGTGATCTGGGCGGTCAGCCGACCCACGGACAACAATCCTGCCGACATCTATCTCTATGCCTTCGACGAGGGCGGCAACAATCTCATTCCCGGCGGAACCGGGCTGCTCGCAGGCACATGGCCCAATACGGGCGGCAATTCGAACACCGTGCCGACGGTGGCCAATGGCCACGTATATGTCGCGAGCGATCAGGCCCTGGCGATTTTCGGCATCGGCGCGGCGACGGATGCGGCATGGCCCAAGGTCAGGACGGTGTCGATGCGCGCGCCGCTGGCCGCGGGCGAGCATGAGGTGTTCGGCATCGTCAAGAGCATGTCCGGCACGATGATCTCGGTCGCGCTGCGCGGCGGCAAAACCCTCACCGTCGATTCCACGCTCGCGGCGAAGGGCTACCGGATGGCGCAACCCTCCGTCGGCAAGGCGCTGCTCGCGCGCGGCGAGATCGACGACAAGGGCGTCATGCACGCCGTCGCGATCCAGCACGCGCGCCAGAGCCCGAAAATGTGGTTGCCGGATCGGTAGGCGCGCGCGACATGCCTCCGCACGACGCGACGTCTGCAGTGGATTTCGCGGGCTATCTTGATTCGTCTTCCCGTCCCGATCGGCTCTCGGGCGGCGTGCGGCTGATCCCGATCGAGACGCAGCGGGGCCGGTTCAACGTCTGGACCAAGCGCGTGGGCGCCAATCCGCACATCAAGCTGCTCCTGCTGCATGGCGGTCCGGGCTGCACGCATGAATATTTCGAGGCGGCGGACTCCTGGCTGCCGTCAGCCGGCATCGAATATTACTATTACGACCAGCTCGGCTCCGCTTACAGCGACCAGCCCGACCACGACGATCTGTGGGAACTGCCGCGTTTCGTCGACGAGGTGGAGCAGGTGCGCGCAGCGCTGGGGCTCGATGCGGAGAACTTCTTCCTGCTGGGCCATTCCTGGGGCGGCATTCTCGCGCTCGAATATGCGCTCGCCCATCCGCGGCGTCTCAAAGGCCTCGTGATCTCCAACATGATGGCGAGCATTCCGGCGTACAACGCCTATGCCGAAAGCGCCCTGATGCCGGCCATGGACCAGGCCGCGCTCGCCGAGATCAAGCGCCTCGAAGGGGCGGGCGACACGCAAAACCCGCGCTACATGGAGCTCCTGATGCCGCATCATTATGTGCACCATGTGCTGCGCATGCCGGTCGATACATGGCCGGACCCGGTGTTGCGCGCATTCAAGCATCTGAACGCGAAGGTGTATGTGCCCATGCAGGGACCGAGCGAACTGGGCGCCAGCGGCAAGCTCGCACAATGGGATCGTTTCGCGCGGCTGGGCGAGATCGTTGTCCCGGCGCTCACCATCGGCGCCCGCCACGACACGATGGACCCCGCCTATATGCAGGCGATGGCGCGCGCGATGAAACGCGGCCGCTATCTCGATTGCCCCGACGGCAGCCATATGGCGATGTATGACGATCAGGAACGCTATTTCGAAGGGCTGGTCACGTTTCTCAAGGATGTCGACGCCGATCGCATGTAATCGCGCTGCTTGGGATTTCCGGATCCGGGGTCCTGGAGCGCCGCAACAGCTTGAGCCGGAGCAGTCATGAAGTCCGCCATCATTCCGTTCCTCGCCTTAACGCTTGCGGGCTGCGCGTGGTCGGGCCCGCAAGATGCGGAGCAGGGGTCCTTGCAATTCGAGGCGGGCGTGACGACGCAGTCGGAAGTGTTCGCGAGGCTCGGCCAGCCGAACGAGACGACGTGGCGCCCCGACGGAACAATTGTCGACGTCTATGTTTTTGTTCCCGTCGCCGACATGCCGGCAGCCAACGCCCGATCACGCGTGATCACCGTCAAGTTCGATTCGTCAGGAAAGCTCCTGAGCTACTCCAATTCGAATAGCTGAGCGCTAATTCCCGCTCGCCAGCGCGTCGATCAGGGCCGCGCCTTGTGGGCTGCCGAGACCGGTCACCAGATCGTAGCCTTTGACGGCGGTGTACTTTCCGCTCTTGCCGCTCGTCACGTCGTGGAACAGCGTGGGATAGGTCGCACGGCCCGCCAGGCCGTAGATCGTAGGATTCAGGAATCCAACCGGCGGCTTGCTGTTCGCGGCGGCCTGCTGGTTGGCGAGCGCAATGTAACCCGCCCAGATGGGCGACGCGAAACTTGTGCCGCCCCAGCCGCCCTGACATTTGCCGTTGGCGCAAATCATGTTGTCCGTATCGGCGTCGCCGGCGATGTCCGGAACATTGCGCAAGGTGTGCGAACCGCCGTTCGAGGCGTTGATGAAAGGAACCTGATAGCTTTCGATCAGGATCGTCGCGTCGAGCGACGGGCCGCCGGCGCTTCCGGACCAGCCGGTTTCCGAGGCCCATGTGCCGCCCGCGCCGTTGGTCTTGAGGTCGGTGCCGCCCACCGCGGTGAGGTTGGCGTCTTCTTCCGGCCACGGACCGCTCTTCTGCAGGCTCGAGTAATCGCCGCTGGCGGTGAGAAATGTCTGGCCCTGCGCCGCCATTTCCTTGAATAGCGCGTCGTCGGGCGCGAATTTCTCGCCCCAACCCCAGGAGGTGCTCAGTTGCTTGGAGCTGTTGTCGCTCGCCATGCGGTTGAGCACGCTGATGGCATGCGCCGCCACATAAACCTGCACCTGGCTTAATCCCGGCGCCATGGAGATGGCATATTCGATGTCAAGCGTCTGTTCGCCGTCATCGGTGCACGTTCCCGAGCAGGTGAGGGGACTGCCATCGACCGAGATTCCGTTGACCGGAACTGTGAGCGGCGGACCGAATTTCGAGAAAAATCTGTCCACGTCGGAGACGTTGTACCCCTCAAGCTCCATCAGCCCGACAGATTGGCCTGCGCCGGTGAGCGACGAGCTCCCCACATACGCCTTGCGAATGTCGCTGCCGATGAAATTGCCGTTCGGGCCGGAACCGGTGCCGGCTCTTGCGAATGCGTCCGTGGACTGAACCAATCGCGGCGCGGGCAATGTGAAATCGTCGAGTCCCGTTATATGCAGAATGGGAACGGCAAGGTCCGGGGAAGGCTCGCGGTCGGGGGCGATGAAGTTGCGGTTCTCGGTCGGATGCCTGTAGAGGCCCATCTTCACATGAAACACGCGTTCGACATCGGCGACCCTTCCCACGACATCGATCAAGTAGCGGTTGGCGCTGACGCCGGTCACTCGCAGGCCTGCATTCGAGAAGAATTTCACGGCTGTCGAATAATCCGACGCCGTCGGCCCGAATTGCGCGGTGAATTCGGAGACGGACAGATAGCGCCGGTATTGCGGGCTCTTGGGGTCGTAGATCTGCTTCAACAGGGAATCGAGCTGCGCCTGGTTGCGCATCGGAAGCGCGATCGCGAGATGCAGCTGCAGGGACGGATCCGGCGAACCTACGAGAGGCGTCAAATGATAAGCGACCGCCGGCGGCACAACCGTGAGCAACGCGGCGGAGGCCGAGTCAGCGTACGCGAGGCAGGCGGCGGCTGCCGCCAGTTGAAGCACGATCTTGTGGTAAGCGCGCATGAGAGTCCCTGAAATAAGTTGGTCCGTGGCCGAATTATCAAAGATTACACGGTTGGACGCGCATAACGCCAGAGCCGGCGAACTGCTTCCCGCGGTTAAATCGAAATCGAATCGATTTGTCCGAAATTGGCTAAGCCCCTGCTATCGCGGGTTCGGGCACAATCGCCCCACGGCAAAAGGAAGTCCGGCGCAATGGCGCTTCGCGCAGCAGAGCGTGGCAAACTGCCGGCTACCAGAGATGGGCTGGCGAAAACTCCGTCCGCGGCGCGCGCGACGGGCGTCGCCGCGCGGGCCATTCCGCTCAGGCTCGCGGCTTTGCTGCAGCCTTACAGGAAAGAAGGGCGGCTTTCGCTCAGGGTCGAGCGTATGCAGCAGCTCGCGCGCCTGTCGCGCGGCCGCAACAATGGCGACGGTTCCTGGTCGCTCGCCTCCGATGAATTGGACGATCTTGAATATCTTTCGCCGGAAGGCATGGGCGATGCGCAATCGCTGTCGGTCCGGATCATCGGTCTGGATCAGGACGGCACGACACTCGCCATCCTTGAGGTCCCGATCTCGTCAGATGGAAAAAAAGAGGGCGCCGCGCCGGGAGGCGGGGCAACCGCCATTGCGCGCGACCAGGATGCGTTGATCGAGCGACAACGCGACGAATTGAAATCTTTGAAGTCCGTTCTCGCTGAACGCGAAGCCGAACTGGCGAATACAAAGCGCACGACCGAACGCATTGAAAAGGAGCCGTCGCAGGAAAAACTTACATCCGAGTTGGCCGCCGCGCGAGAAAGCTGGCAGCGCGAACTTGAGCAGCGATTGTCGGACGCGACGGCGCGCTCGGCCACGACGCTCGAACAGGCCGAGGCAAGTTGGCGCGCCGAACGAACCGCTCTCATCGCAAAGTCCGAAGTGCGAATTGATGAACGATTAGCCGAGGCGCAGGAACGATTGCAACGCCAGGCAAGGGAGGCGCTCGCGCGAGCCGAAGCGGCCTGGAAGGCCAGCGAAGCGAAGCGATTCGCCAATGCCGAAACTGCCTGGCGCGAAAAGTCGGCGAGCGCGTTGGCGGAGGCGACGGCGAGAATCGAACGCGCCGAAAAGGCGTTGTCCGAGGCCCGCGCCAGAGAGCCTGCGAAACCTGCGCGCGATGACGCCGAGAACCGCCGCTTGCGCGATGAACTGACGACGCTTCGCATCGCGCTGGCCGAACGCGATGTATCGCTGAGTCAATCGCGACTGGCGGCACAAAAGGAACTGGAGAGCCTGCGGCTCGAGCACGGGGCGGCGTTGGCGAACGCAAGCGCCGCTTGGAAAGACGCCGAAGCCGCGCGCATCGCCGCTGCAGAAGCGCAATGGCGCAAGCAGTCGACGGCCGCGCTTGTGGCGGCGAGCGTGCGCTACGAGCGCGCTGAAGCGGCATTGACGGAAACGCGTGCGCAAGCGGGCGCAACCGCGAAGTCCGCGAGGGACGAAGCCGATCTTCGTTTCAGCCAGGAACTGGCGGCGCTTCGAGAGACCCTGGCAAGCCGCGACGAGGCGCTCGCCGAGGCGCGCCTGGACGCGGAGCAATCGTTGCAGGACTTGCGCCGGGAGCTGGAGGTGGCGCTCGTGAAAGCGCAGGCGCGCTGGAAAGAAGCAGAGACCGCAAGGTTCGCAACGGCCGAGGCGCGATGGCGGACGCAGTCGGAGCAAACGCTGTCGGAGATGTCCGCCAGATGCGAGCGCGCTGAGGCGGCATTGACGATGGCGCGAACCGATTTGGCGGCGACATCTTCAGAAAGCCAGGTTGAGGCGAGCCGCCTTCGCGACGAACTGACGTCCGCCCATGCGGTGTTGGCCGATCGCGATTTGGCGCTGGCGCAGACGCGCTTGACGGCCGAGCGCGCGCTGCATCGCGTTCAACAGGAAGCAGATACGGCGCTGGCGAAAGCGCAAGCCGGCTGGAAGGCAGAAGAGGCCGCACGCATTGCCGCGACGGAGGCGCATTTGCGCAAGCAATCGGCAAGCGCGTTGGCCGAGGCGACGCAGCGCTACAAAGAAGCCGAAACGGCGTTGGCGCAGATCCGCGTCAAAAGGGACGGACACGGCAAGGCGGAAAGCGAAACCGTCGCCCGCCTGCGCGGGGAGATCGCGATATTGGAGTCGGCGCTTGCCGATCGGGATGGCGCGTTGCTTCGTTCGCGACCGGCGCCGGAACCGCGCGAGGCGCTGTCTCCGCGCATCGCCATCCGCGAGAATTACGATTGGGAAAGCGAAGAGCCGCGCAAGGAGAAATCGCAAGCGCCGCGCCGCCTTGTCCGCGACGTCGTTGTGGTTGCGGCGCTGGCCGCATCGGCGATCATTTTCTGGCCGCGCCTGGAATCCTATATTCCGCCGGGTTGGTTGCCGAATACGGCCGAGAGCAGTGTGACCGCCGAGGCCCACGTCAGCCGGCCGGCGCCAGCCGCAGCGCCCGTTCCTCAACAACACATGGCGATTGTCGTTCGCGCCGCGAATGTCCGCGCCGATCCGGCCAAGACCGCGACGATCGTCTCGACCCTTCAACACGGGATGCAAGTCGCCATGATCGGCGCCCGCGCCAACTGGACGCTGGTGCGGATCGACGCGAAGGGCGGCAAACCGCAGCAAGGTTGGGTCTACAGTTCGTTCCTGAAGAACGAACCGGATGGCGCTTCATCATCGGCGAAGACGCCCTAGCAGCTACAATGAGCGCGCTCAGCCGGCGCGATCAGGTCTGCTTGTCGCGCGGATCAGCAAGAAGCGATGAGAGCGCCTCGATGAGGGCCGACAACGTCGTTGCCCTGACCGGCCGTCCCGCAGCCAACTCGCCGTCGATTTGCGAGGCCAGTTCTCCGAGCGCGACGTGACCGAATATTCCTGCGCTGCCGGACATGCGATGGACAATGTGTCGAACTTCGCTCTGCCGGTCCGTCGAATCCGCCAGGAACTCTTTCAGTTTTGCGAGGTCAGTTCCACAGCGCGCGAGAAATTTCTGCGCCAACGCATCCATCGCGGCGGTGAGTTCGCTCATGCGGCGGCCGCGGTTCGAACCATGGCCCGAAGTTGGCTCGCCAACCCCATGGGATCGAACGGTTTTGGAATGACGCCGAGCGCGCCCAGCTTCAACAAGCGGTCTTTCTCGAAATTCTGCGCACGCGCCGTCATAAAGATCACCGGCGTATTCTGCGTGACGGCGAGGGTTCGCAGCGTGGCCAGTGTGGTCGGGCCGTCCATGCCGGGCATCATGACATCGAGCAGGATCAGGTCCGGCCGCCAGTCGTCCCGCGCCAGCATTTCGAGAGCTTGCGCGCCGGACTCCGCCGAATGGACGTCTATTTCGGAATCGAGACGCAACGACAGGATCGCCACTTCGCGGATATCCGGCTCGTCATCGACATAGAGAACGCGAAGGACGCTCATACCGCGATCTTTTTCTTTGGAGCGCTCTTGGGCTGATGTTCCTCGAGCAAGGATTTGACCATGTCGGCCAATTCCGGAAGAGGGGTTCTGGATTTGGTCATGACGGCCTTGACCTGGTTCATAACGCTTCTGTCGGCGTCTCGGGCGGAGAACACGACCACCGGGATCAACCGCCCTTCGCCGTCGCGGAGATCCGGCAACAAATCGAGTCCGGAGCCGTCCTTCAGGCCGAGATCGAGAATGACAAGGTCGGGTCGGCGACGCGCGAGTGCGGCCCGCGCCGCTTTGAGGCTTTCGGCGGATAAGATTTGCCCGCACCCGCCAAGAACGGATGCAGTGAGTTCCAGCAGGTCGGCGTCGTCCTCCACATGCAGAATCACGGGTTTGGCGCCGGCCGTCGAAGAGACGACGCTCTGAACGACGGCTTTGAGACGTATGATATCGACCGGCTTGTCCATCCAGTCGACGACATTGAGCGCATGCGCGCCGATTTCCTTGCGTCCCCGATCGGCCTCCGCCGAAATCACCACGATCGGAAGTTCGCGGTTGGACGCATCCGCGCGCAATTCGCGGATCAATTCGACGCCGTCGCCATCCGGCAGCACGAGGTCGAGCAGCAGCGCGACGTAGCGGCCGGGCGACTGCTTTAGCGTTCTTAACGCGTCGCGTTTTGTGGCGACATGTTCGACGGTGAGGCCGTCGCGCTCCAAAATTTCTCGCAGGACCGCCGCCAGATCGCGATCGTCTTCGCAAATCAGGATGACGTCGCCATTCGCGTCCGAAGAGGCTTCGCTTGCGGCTTTGTGTTCCATCAGCGGCAGGTCCACGAAAAACCTTGCGCCTTTTCCGGGTTCCGATTCGAACCACAAACGCCCCCCATGACGTTCCGTAATTTCCTTGGCGATCACGAGGCCGAGCCCGGTGCCGCCCTTCTGGCGCGTGTCGGACGAATTGGCCTGCGCGAATTTCGTGAAGATACGGGACCGGAATTCGTCCGGAATCCCCGGTCCGTCATCCTTCACCGAGAAGCGCGCCACGCGACCCGCCCGTTCCGTCGCCACGACGATTTGCCCACCCACAGCGGAAAACTTCAGGGCGTTGGAAATGAGATTGGTGATCACCTGCACCACCCGATCGGCATCGGCGTGCACATCGAGCGGCGCGCCGTCCTCGCGATACGCGATCCCCACGCCGAGCTGGTCGGCATAACCCTGCAGGGATTCGACGGCCCGATGGGTGATTTCAGCGAGACGCTGCGGCGCGAGGTCGAAACGCATCTTGCCGGACTCGATTTTCTCGACGTCCAGCACATCGTTAATCAGGCGGATGAGGCGTTGACAATTCGCATGGGCGATGCCGATCAGGCGCGCTGCGCCCGGCGGCAATTCCCCCGCGGCGCCGCCGGCGAGAAGTCCCAACGAGCCGGCGATCGATGTCAGCGGCGTGCGCAGTTCGTGATTGACGGTGGAGACGAATTCGTCCTTGAGCCGTTCGACCCGTTTGCGGTCGCTAATGTCACGAACAAACGCGACGACCTGGCGGGCGCCGGGCTGCAGCAACTCGCGGAAGGTCACGTCGACGGGGAATGTTTCGGAACCGTCGCGCTTTCCCACCAGTTCGCGGTGGATGCCGACGTTCAGGTCGTCGGAGGTTGTCTTCAGTCGTTCCGGCACGGGACCGTCGGACGACGCCATATCGAGCAGCGCCGACACATCCAGGTCCTTGAGGACGTCTCTCGTCCGGCCGAACATCTTTTCGGCCGCCCTGTTGAGCGTTTCGATGCGGCCGCCGACGTCGAGAACGACAATCGCGTCGCTTGCGGAATCGAAGCCCGATTGGTGCGCCTCGACCAGCTTGCGTCTTTCGTTCTGCCAGGTTTTGCGCTGCTGGAAGGCGGACCACCCAAGCGCCGCCGTGGCGCAGGACAAGACGAAAAGGATTGCGCAAAATGCAAGGAACCAGCGGTTGAGAGACGCGGATCCCGCAAAGAAAACGCCCGAAACTTCGAGTTTCGCGAAGACCGCGATGCCGATTGCGACGGCCGCGACATAGCAAATGGCGACTGTGCTGATGTTGACGCCGAGGCCGAGAGACCTCAATCGTGCGATCGCGTACGATAATTGCCGAGCCATGGATACTCCGCCGATCGAGCATCCAAGATTGGACGACAAGTTCTTAAACCACGGTGAAATTCGGGCGCACCGCCGCGGTCGGCCGTCGTTACGCTTAACGCCTGTTATCCGAAACCAGTGTCGCAAAATGAAACCGGATTGTGGTTTCTAGGCTGAGACTTGCGAAATGTTATTCGCGCTTCGTTAAGCCAGCGCGGCTACCATGTGGCTCAATCGCGTATCGGGGTGCGAGGGCTATAGGCGCTAATTGGGGGAACACATGCCCGCCAAGACTATAACTATCGTTATCGCCGACGACGATGCCTTGGTGCGCGAAGCGTACAAGGCGGCGCTCGAGCAACGCGGCCATTCCGTTCTGCTTGCCGAAGACGGCGCCGCCGCGATCGCGCTGGTCGAGGCCACGGCGGTCGATCTTGTCCTTCTCGATATTCTCATGCCGAACAAAGAAGGGCTTGAGACCCTCATCGAGCTGAAGCGGCGCTTCCCACAGGTCAGGGCCTTCGCGATGAGCGGCGGGATCAGCCACACGCCCACCGACTTCCTGACCGTTGCGAGCAAGTTCGGGGCCGACGCCATTCTGCGCAAGCCGTTTGCACCCCAAAAGCTGTTCGATCTCATCGACGGACGGGATGCGAGCGCGCGCCAGAGCAGCGCAGGCTGAGCCGAAACCCTCTCGCGCGCGCCTTGAGGAGTTGCCGAATGCACGCCAGCCAAAGCAACTCCGCCGGCAAGCTTCATCTTCTCGATCTCATCCAGATCAAGACACGGCTCGGAGACAAATGGCTGCGCATGGCGACGCATGTCGAACGGTTCTTCGAAACCGCCATAAGACGCAGCATGGGCCCGGGCGACACCTATTCGCGCCTCGACGAACTCTCTTACCTGGTGCTGTTCCGCGCGCTTTCGCCCGAGGAGGCTGAGATCAAATGCCGGGCCATTTCGGAAGAGATTTGCCAGCGCCTGTTTGGCGAGCAGGGCATGCAAGTGAGCCTTCGCAATCTGGTGGCGAGCGTCAACATCGCGTCGCTGCCGCCAGACATCCCGGCGCAAGCGGTCCTGGACGCGCACATGGAGCGCGTGGGCAGGGCGACGATCGTGTCACGCGGGAATCCCGACGGGCCGGTGATCGTTGCGCAATCGCTGTCTCTGAGGATTTCAGGCGACGACGCTTTTGGCCGCGTTTCGACCGACGAGATCGAATATTTCTATCGGCCGGTTTGGGACACGGTCAAACAGGTCGTGGTGACTTATCTCTGCCAGCCGGCGCCGCGCTCTTCCACGCCGCCGGACGCATCGCCCATGTGTTTTTGGACCGGCGAAGCCGAGCATGATCAGGCAGCCCTCGACAAGCTCATTCTCGATGAATTGGCGGCGCGAACGATTCGCCTGCATGCGGAAGGTCACCGCGTTCTCATTGCGCTGCCGGTGAGTTTCGCGACCCTGTCGCGCTCCCGTCTTTGGTCGGCTTACGCCGAAACCTGCCGCCGGAATCCGAAAGAGGTGCTGCGCGATCTGGCCTGCGTGGTGACCGGCATAGAGGCCGGCGTTCCGCATATCCGGTTGGGTCAGGAGCTTCCCAAGCTTGCGAATTTCGCGCGCCACATCTTCTGTGTCGCCGGCGACGGCGCAGTCCATCGCTTTGCCGGCACGGGCGTGCGGGCGGTCGGCGTTTCGATCGATCCCGCCGATGCGGAAATCCGTTCAATCGAGCGCCTCAAGAAACTCGGCCGCGAAACGCGCGACGCCGGCCTCGACGCATTCGTGCTCGGACTGTCTTCGACAAGCCTGGCGATCAACGCGATGGGCGCCGGCATCCGCTATCTCGAAGGACCGGCCATCCGCCCTGCCGTGGCCGATCCGCGTCTCGCATTCGCCCAATCGCTCGAATATCTCTACCAGTCGAAGCTCGCGGCCGGCGGGCGGGTCTAGCCAGCGCTTCTCAATTTCGTTACGCGCCACGGCCCCGCCACAACGAACGCCGTGGAGTTCGAATGCTGTCGGCTAAATCTTGAACGTGACGCCTGTATATAGCTGCAGTCTCGGCATCGCCGCATTCAAGCCGGCATTCAATCCGACGTCGAATTGCAGCTCGCGCTGGGCGAGCCACGAAAACGCCACGTCGAAAGATGTCTGGCGTGTCGTTCCAGCGGGATCGAAATCCTCGCTCGTCCAAATTTCGACCGCACCGGAGAGTGTAGGCGTGATCTGGCGACCGAGGTCGACCAACGTCGAAGCGCTGGCATGATAGCCCGAACCACTGGCGTTCTTGAGGACATCCAGTTCCGGATTCGTCGTCAGAGTGAGGCCAAGCGGCAACCCAAAAGATATGGGCGCCAACATTCCACCTTCCAGCGCGCCGTTCCCAAGTCCGGGCGACGCCGAAGGAAGCTTGACATAGGGCTCGATCGCCAACGCGAAGCTGCCGTCGGGCTCCTGCACCGGCACATTCTTGTAGCGCAAATAGATATCCCCGAATCCCGAAACAATATTGTGTGTCTTGGTCGAGCTTTGCCGGATAGACTCATAGGGCGTGAACGAAATCTCCACATCGCTGTCGCTGGTCAAACCCCATTTGACGGTGGGATCGGCCACGACCAGCGTCTCGGTCTTGAGTCCGTTGTCCTTCTCCTCGGAGTAGTTGACGAAATCCGACTCCACCTGCCAGTGGCCCATATCGACGCTGCAAGGATCCGTGGATTTTGTCGGCCTATCGGAGCACAAGTCCTGCAGGCCGTCATCGGCGACGGCCGGCAGCGCGAGGAGCAGCGCCCACGCCGCTGCGAACACGGATGCGAAGAACACTCCCCTCCCATTCACGCGCGAGCCCAGCGCGTCAAATCCGCCGCCCCTTGCATAGTTTTCACCGACTCGCGCGTTTGAATGTGGGTGCGGATACCTTTGCCCTAGACTTCGGGCGTAAACAATAGCCGCCGACCGGAAAGCCAATTGCACAGAGGTCGCACAGCCTTGTCGGGCGTGATAGACGTGGTCAATCGGCCCACGGGTGCGGCAATGTTCTTGTTCACTTTACCCCGATTCCAATCCGAAAATTGATCCAGAGATGCCTTCACAGTCCGTGTCACCGGCCCAGCGTTCCATGCCTTGGGCCGCGCTTTCGGCGCTCGGCGTCGTTTATGGCGATCTCGGCACGAGCCCCCTCTACACCTTGCAGACCGTCGTTCAGACGATGGGAGGTCGCTTCACCGCCGAAAGCGCATTGGGAATCCTGTCGCTCATTGTGTGGACTCTCATCATCACGATCTCAATCAAATACTGCCTGTTCGTGATGCGTGCGGACAATCACGGCGAAGGCGGCATCCTCGCGCTGATGTCGCTGGTGGGCGCCAACAGCTTTGCGCGCGGCGCGAAGATCATGGCCGTGATGGGCCTGTTGGGCGCGGCCCTGATTTATGGCGACGGCGTCATCACGCCCGCCATCTCGGTGCTCAGCGCGCTCGAAGGCGTGAACGTCGTCACCGCAGCGCTCAAACCCTATGTGATGCCGATGGCGGTGGGGATATTGATCGCGTTCTTTGCCCTGCAGCAATTCGGCACGGCAAAGATCGGCGGCGCATTCGGGCCGATCATGCTCGTGTGGTTCGGCGTGATTGCTGTGCTGGGCCTGACCGGCATCGTTCGCAATCCGGGAGTTCTGGCAGCCGTCGATCCGCGCCATGCGATCGTTTTTCTGGCTCACAGCGGCGGTTTGGGATTCCTCGTGCTGGGCGGCGTGTTCCTCTGCATCACGGGCGGCGAGGCGCTCTACGCCGATATGGGGCATTTCGGCAAAGGGCCGATCCGGCTTTCCTGGTATGCGATCGTGCTGCCCGCGCTTCTGCTCAACTATGCCGGCCAGACGGCGTTGCTGATGCAGGGGGGAGTCTTCGCCGGCAATCCCTTCTTTCAGCTTGCGCCCGCGATAGCGATCTATCCGCTCGTGGCGTTGGCGACGATCGCCACCATCATCGCCAGCCAGGCGATCGTCACGGGGTCATTCTCGATGACGCGGCAGGCGATGCAGTTGGGCTGGCTTCCGGGCTTCGCGATCCGACAGACCTCCGACAAGATCTACGGCCAGATTTATGCGCCGGCCGTGAACTGGCTGATGATGATTGCGACCGTCGCCATAACGATGGCCTTTCGCAGTTCAGACAGGCTTGCGGGCGCCTATGGTGCCGCCGTCTCAACCACGATGCTGCTGACGACCGGATTGCTGTTCGTGGCCATGATCAAAGTATGGCGCTGGCCGGTCGTTGTCGCGATTCCCGTGGCCGGACTGTTCCTGATCGTCGATTTCGGCTTCTTCAGCGCCAACCTTCTGAAGATCGCAGACGGCGGCTGGCTGCCGCTCACGATCGGCGCGATCGTATTTTTCATCATGCTCACCTGGCGGTCCGGCGTCGATGCGGTGCGCGCCAGTCAGGATCACGGCTCCGTGACGGCCGAAGCGTTCCTGAAGCGCCTTGGGGACGGGAAAATTCCGCGCGTTGACGGCACGGCCGTCTTTCTCACGCGCACTTATGATAATATTCCCCCGCTACTGATCGATTATGTGCGTCATGTCGGTGCGTTGCAACGCAATGTCATCACCCTGTCGGTCCGGTTCGAGGCGACGCCGCGGGTAAAGGAAGAGAAGCGCGGCTCTGTGGCGTCGATGGGCGGCGGCTTGTGGCATGTCACATTGCGATTCGGGTTTGTGGAAATTCCCGATTTGCGCGCCGCTCTGAAGAATCTCGATGGACTGGATGCGTCGGTCAATCTCGACCATGCGATATTTTTCGCCGCGCGGGACGTGGTGGTGTCCGACCCGAAGAGATCGCTCATGCTACGCTGGCGCCTGCCGATTTTCGCGTTTCTCTTTCGCAATGCAGAGACGGTCGTTGACCGTTTCTATCTGCCGGCGAACGCGGTTGTGGAAGTCGGCCGACAACTGGAGTTGTAGACGGCTACCAGCCGGACTACCATTTCCTAAGTTGAGCTTTTGCTTGCCTGAATGCCGCTCTTTTCATCAAATTAACAGATCATTATCCAGAGCCCGAACTTTCTTGGGGCTCACCGGGAGCTGGCACGTTGTCACTGAGCCATCATCCATAGGCTCCGCCCATGCTCTCGTTTCTGCACCCGGCTAAGACGGCGCCGGCGCCTCTCTCAGACAAGATACCGGCTCGATTGCCGGAAAAAACATCCGTCGAAGCGATTTCTCTCGCCGACGTCGAAAGCCCGGAGGTGGCGACCATCGTGGCCGCCTGGAACAAATGGCGCGGCCTGCATGCGATGCCGGTGCGAGACAGGTTGGCTCCGCGCGACCTGGGACGCGCCGCGGCGCATATCAGTCTCGCACGCGTCGTGGACGAGGGCGACGACTATGAATTCCGCATCATCGGCGACGCCCATGTGCAAGCCTATGGCACGAGCTATCAGAACAAATCGCTGCGCGACGTCATCGACGCATCGCCGCGCTTCGGCAAACAACTCAAGGCGTCCTACGATCTCGTGCGCAATACGGGTCGCGCCTACGCGTTCCGCGGACTGATCGGCCGCGACGCGCCGGATGCGGCGTTCGCGTGGTTCGAGACCTGCTATCTACCCTTCGGCGAGGGTGGCGTTATCGACCACATCCTCAACGCGGCGGTCTATGCACCGCGAAGAGATGTGTTCGCGTAGGTCCGGAACTATTCCCCATTTGGCACGTTGACCTCCGCACAAGCCCGGGGAATATATTTCATGTCGCTCGTAAATCTCGTCCTCATTCTCGTCGCCGTCGGCGTCGTGCTTTGGCTCGTGAACACCTACATTCCGATGGACGGGAAGATCAAAGGCATTCTCAACGCCGTGGTGGTGATCGGAGTCGTGCTCTGGCTGCTGCAGGTGTTTGGATTGATGTCGACTCTCACGGGCATCCGAATCGGCAAGTAGCGCCGAAGAAGACGTCAGTCGTCGCGTTCGCCGACCTCCGAATTTGCATGAAGCTGAGCTGTGGACGGCCGCGAGCCGCTAAGCCATTCTGTCCCCTATCGCCATTCGAAGGGGACAATTATGAAAACGCGCATCACAGAAATGTTCGGCATTCAGCACCCGATCATCCAGGGCGGGATGCATTTCGTCGGCTTCGCGGAAATGGCCGCCGCCGTCTCGAACGCCGGCGGCCTCGGCATCATCACGGGCCTCACGCAACGCACGCCGGAGCTGCTTGCCAAGGAAATCGCGCGCTGCCGCAAGATGACCGACAAGCCGTTCGGCGTAAATCTCACCTTCCTACCCTCCGTCACGCCCCCCGATTATCCGGGCTATGTGCGCGCGATCGTGGAAGGCGGCGTGAAGATCGTCGAAACGGCCGGAAACAATCCCGCCAAATGGTTGCCGGGGCTGAAGGAGCACGGCATCAAGGTGATCCACAAATGCACCTCGGTCCGTCATTCGCTCAAGGCCGAAGCGATCGGCTGCGATGCGGTGAGCGTGGACGGCTTCGAATGCGGCGGCCATCCGGGCGAGGATGACATCCCGAACATGATCCTGCTGCCGCGCGCGGCGGACGAACTCAAAATTCCGTTCGTCGCCTCGGGCGGCATGGCGGACGGGCGTTCGCTGGTGGCGGCGCTTGCCATGGGCGCGGACGGCATGAACATGGGCACGCGTTTCATGGCGACGAAGGAAGCGCCGATTCATGAGAATGTGAAGCTGGCGATCGTCGCCGCATCCGAGCTCGACACGCGCCTGATCATGCGCGCCTTACGCAACACCGAGCGTGTGCTGGACAATCCCGCTGTGGAGCGATTGCTTGCGAAAGAGAAAACGCTGGGCGCGAATATCAAATTCGAAGACATCATCCCGGAAGTGGCGGGCGTCTATCCGAGGATCATGAAAGACGGCGACATGGGCGCGGGCGCGTGGTCCTGCGGCATGGTGGTCGGTCTGATCAACGATGTGCCCACCTGCAAGGAACTGATCGACCGCATCATGGCGCAGGCGGAGAGCATTATTCGTGAGAGGTTGGAGAGGTTGCTTTGATCGGCCCGCGTCATCTCAGGCCGTCAAGAATTTTACCTTCGGTCGAAAGGTAGTTGTGCTTGTAGTTGAATCGATCCGTACCTGAAAAAAGCAGGTAGTAATATTTCATCTGTTCGGCCCACCAATAGCCGGGGCAGGCATCGCCCTGTTTCATCGGCTTCGCGGTGATGTCGTCGATGATCGTGTAGCCATATGGCGCGCGGCTCGTCGCTTTCATGTTCTCATAGTGTATGCGCGCCAGCTGCTGCCAATGTTCGTCGCCGCTGTGCACGAATAACGCGAGACACGAATCGACGAACTCCGGGCGCAATTCGTTGGTCGGGCGCGTCGCAGCGAATGTGCCGTAGTCGAATCCTTCCGGCAGCACGCCGAAGCGCGTCTGCACATCCGCCCAGGAATTGAGATAGGCGCGCGCATGTTCCATGTCGCCCGCTTTCGCCAGCAGGCCGGCATAGAACGCTGCAAGTTCGCTCTGATGGCGGTCGAGCCTCGCGCCGGTTTCGAAATCCACTTGCGTGAACCACAGCCGGCCGTCGAGAATCTCGATTTGATGCGCGGCGACGGCCTTCGCGTGCACGTCGCACCAGTTCTTGAAATCCGCATCGCCGAACAGCCGCCAGCCGCCATAGAGGTATTCGAAATAGGAATCCGACGGCGGCCCAATGCTCGCGCGGCGGCTCAGCCATTTGCCGGTTTCGATGTCGATGTTGTCTGCCACGAGATCAATCGCAGAACGCCGGTCGAAGCAGGCCTTCGCAGCTTTCTTCGCGGCGTCGTAAAAGCGCGGGTCGCCCACAGCGCGCGAGAGCGTGCCGAATTCGGAAATGTAGGTCCCGATCTCGGCGGGATAGCTCGCCGGATCGCGCACCGCGCCAGTTTTCAGGTTGACGAACCGGTAGGGCATGCCCGTCGGCGATTTCGTGAAAGCGGGCAGCAGGCGATTCGCGAGGTCATGGGCCAGGTCGAGCAGGCGTCTGTTCTTCGTGGCGAGCCAGCCCGCCAGCAGCCCGCCGACCATGCGGATATTCGTCTCGAACACCTGCACTTCGCCGTCGATGTCGAAATGGAGGTTGCTCTCGATCCAGCGAACGCCTTCCTCAAGTTCGGCGTCGAGACCCATCACATATAAAGTGTCGAGCGCCTCGATAAGCGAGAGACCAAGGCCCGGGCCGCTGGGAATGAGGAATTCTTCCGCGCTCCCGCTCACAGGCTTGATCTGGTCGTGCCCGAAGGCGCGCTCGACATAGTTGCGCCAGGCCCAGGCCATCTCGCCGCGCACATCCAGGGCAAGCTTGCGCCAATCGAAACCGGCCAAAGCTTTCGAATCGGGCTTGGCGATAGCAAGAGCAGGCGGCAACGCACTGAGCGCGCC
Source organism: uncultured Alphaproteobacteria bacterium (assembly GCA_963715545.1). Taxonomy (GTDB): domain Bacteria; phylum Pseudomonadota; class Alphaproteobacteria; order Micropepsales; family Micropepsaceae; genus Rhizomicrobium. Next base: position 1,071,027 of record OY970252.1, read on the forward strand.
CGCAGCGCCGATCGCGCCCAGAACAATGCGACGCGCTACGCGATGGTCCTGTTTCATTCTGAATCTTAGCTCGCCCAATAACGCAATGCGTTCAATAAATTGTAGGAGCTATCTTAGACAGTAGTTGAACTGCAGGGCGCAATCGCGAGATCGCTAGGATACAGCCCGCAGGCGCGCCAGATCTTCATTCAGCTGGTCGAGGAATCTTGTCTCCTCCGGCCGGATAACCCCGTCGGCTTCGATGACTGCGCGAGCCGCCGCCACCAGCGCCGCCATTTCCTCGTGGTTGCCGTGCTCCAGTAGCTTCAGCGCGGAATCCAGCTGCGTCAGGCTTGGCCGATAGCTTTCGATATATTCGACGAATTCGATTGTGCCGGAACCATCGAGATCCAGACCGCGACTGCGGGCGAAGGTTACGCAGTGGGTGACAATGACGTCGCGCTCGCGCTGCTCGAATTCGCCGTCGGACCGGGCGATCAGCACGAGCGGAATCAGGTGATGGCCCACCGTTTCCCGCAAATGGTTCAGGCCGTCCGGAAAAGCCGGCGCGGGCGCTGCCTCCCCCTGTGGAATATGGGTTTCCCGCACGAAACTGCCGAAACGGCCAACCAAAAGCCCTAAAGACATAGCCACCTGCGGAAAATTGAACGCGTGTCCGACGCTAGGGAGGTAGGATGACAGATTAATGTCGGTTTCGCCGTACCGCACCCATTCCCTCGCTTTTTTTGCCCAATATCCATATAAAAATCATACAGTTAGCGGGATTCCTGCCTTGAACGCCGGGCGAAAAGTTCCGCGGCCGACGAAAAATCCTCAACATTTTCAATAGGAAGGCGGTCAAATCGGGCGTCTGCCCGATTGCCTAAGATTATATCGCGCTGATACGTTGGCTGCTGATGTTCGGAGGACCCCTCCGCGCATTCTGGGGCTTGTGGGGAAGCTGGTGTCAAAGGGTTCAACTTTTCGCGATCTTCGCGGGAGCATCGGTCTTTCGACTACGATGCTGGCTGTTTGCTGTTTGACTTCTATGAGTGCGCTCGCGGCGCCGCCCATCGATCTGCCCGGCGCGGTGCAGCCGGGACACGACCGGCCTGTGCCTCAACCGGAAGCGCCGCCCAATTTCGATTTCAGCGTCGAAGCGCCCCATCGCTCGCCAGTGCCGCGCGCGGTCGACGAAATTCATTTCAAACTCGCCGACATTCGCATCACGGGCGCGTCGTCGCTGAGCCCCGTTAGTTTTCGGCCTCTCTATGCGGGCCTGATCGGCAAAGATGTTTCGCTGAAAGACATCTACGATGTCGCCGACGCCATCGAGAACGAATATCGCGCGGCCGGCTTTCTGCTGGTGCGGGCATATGTGCCGCCACAACATGTGAAGGACGGCATCTTCACGATCAAGGTCGTGGAAGGGTTTGTCGAAAGCACATCTGTGCAAGGCGGCGACGCGGCCCTGCAGCGGCAGATCAAAGCCTATCTCGAACCGGTTCTGCGCGATCATCCGCTGCGTCTCAAGACGATCGAGCGCGCGCTGCTTTTGTCGAACGATATTCCGGGCGTGGCGGCCACCGGCGTGTTGCGCCCATCCCCGAGCGTTGCGGGCGCTTCCGATCTCATCCTGACGATCACCGCGCCGCCGCTCGCGGGCACCCTGTCGGCGACCAATCGCGGCTCGCATTTCTCCGGCATCTGGACCGTCACCGGCACGGCGGCATATGCGGGAATTTTTGGCGGCGATGAACTCGATGCGTCGGTGACGACGACACCGGGCAATCTGAGCCAGCAGGACGCCGGCCAGTTGCGCTATCGCACGGAAATCGGCGACGACGGATTGATGGGCACATTGCTTGGCGCCGTCACGCATGGCGTACCGGGAGGATCGCTGGGCGCAGCAGACATCCGCACGGATAGTTGGGCAGTCGGTCCGCGCCTGACCTATCCGCTGATTCGCACGCGCGCGGATACTGTGACGCTGGATGGCGGCTTCACGGTGCAGAATGCGAACGTCGACATCCTAGGCGTCGGCATCAATCACGACCAATGGCGCGTGCTCGACATGAGCGTGAGCTACGCCAGCAACAATTTCCTGGCAGGCGTGTTCAGTTCGGCGCTGGATGTCGCGCAGGGCCTTCCGATTCTGGGTGCGACGCCCAACCATTCGCCCGAATTGTCGCTGGACGGACGCACGAATTTCACCAAAGCGACGGCGCTCCTGCATTACACGAACAATCTCGAAGCGCCTTTCAGTTTCGCCATTTCGGGCTCGGGGCAATACGCGTTCGAGCCCATGATCACCGGCGAACAAATCCTGTTCGGCGGCACGCAGATCGGGCGCGGCTACGATCCGGGCGCCATCACGGGCGACAGCGGCGCAGGCGGCTCGTTCGAAGTGCGTTACGATGCGAGGGTGGATCAATTCGCGATCCAGAACCTGCAGCCTTATGCGTTCTTCGACGCCGCGCAGGTATGGAACATGGCGCGGCCTGCCGCGGCCGGCATCCCGCTCAATGACTATTCGATCGCATCGACGGGCGGCGGCCTGCGTTTCTGGTTCCCCTACAACATTTATGTCGATCTGGAGGGCGCGAGAACCTTGCGTGCCGTTCCCGGAAGCGACGGCGGCAGGGAAGCGACGAAGTTCCTTGTCGATGTCGCAGTAACCTTTTGAGGCCAAAGGCGAAGCAATGAACCGCACAGGATCGGAACTGCTGCACACGATGCTTCTGGCGACGAGCGCGCTGGTCGCCTCGACCTTGCTCACGTCGAGCGGAGCGATGGCGGGAGGCCCCACCGGCGGCAAGGTGGCGGTTGGCAGCGCGACGATCACGAATCCGAGCTCGACGCAGACCGTCGTCGATCAGACGAGTCAGAAGGCGCTCATCAACTGGAACAGCTTCTCCCTGCCGACCGGGTCGTCGATCACGTTCGACCAACCGAACAAAGCCTCGCTGACCGTCAACCGCGTGACCGGCGCGAACGCGTCGACCATCGACGGGCAATTGCTTGCGAACGGCAATATCTGGCTGATCAATGCGAACGGCATCCTGTTCGGCCACGGCTCGCAAGTGGATGTAGGCGCGCTGCTGGCCACGACGTCCGATCTCAGCGACGACGATTTCCGAAAAGGCCGCTATCGTTTCACCAAGCCGGGCAATCCCGGCGCGTCGGTCGTGAACCAGGGTTCCATTACGGCAGCGCCGGGCGGATCGGTCACGCTTTCCGGCTCCCAAGTTTCCAACCAGGGAGTCATTCAGGCCAATCTCGGAACGGTCGTATTGGGCGGCGCGAACGCCTTCACCGTCGATCTCGATGGCGACAATCTGCTTCGCTATCAGATCACGGCGCCCGTCACCGCCTCGCCGAAGGGCGCGGCGGGTTCCGGTTCTGCGCTCGTCTCCAATTCGGGGACGATTGCGACTGCAGGCGGACGCATTCTGTTGACGGCGCGCGCGGTGAAAAACGTCCAGGACGACGTCATCAACAACACGGGCCAAGTCGAGGCGACAAGCGTCTCCTCGCATGACGGTGAAATCGATTTCGACGCGGGCCCGGACGGAACCGTCAATGTGGGCGGAACGGTCAACGCATCGGGGACGGGCGCCGGCCAAACCGGCGGCGCAATCAATGTGGCGGGCGGCACGGTGAACGTGACCAACGGCGCCACGATCAATGCGTCGGGCGACGCGGGCGGCGGCGCGATCCAGATCGGCGGCGGCTTGCACGGCAAGGGCACCATCGCCAACTCGAACGCGACGAACATCGGCAACGCGGCGATCAGCGCCAACGCGATCACATCCGGCAATGGCGGTACCGTTGCGATCTGGTCGAACGGCACGACGAGTTTCGCCGGGACGGTCAGCGCTACCGGCGGCGCGCAAGGCGGCAATGGTGGTCTGGTCGAAACGTCGGGCGGCAGCGTGCAGGTCGGCGTCGCCGGCAAGGTCATCACCTCCGCCGCGAAAGGCAAAACGGGCGACTGGCTGCTCGATCCCACCAATATCGATATCGTCACCGGCGGCACGGATGGCATCGGCGGATCGAACATCTCGCCCACCACGGTCATCGACGCGCTCGGCTCGACCAATGTCACGCTGGAAGCGACCAACGACATCACCGTTTCCAACGACGTCGATTATTCGAGCGCGAATACGCTGAGCCTGCTCGCGAGCCATGACATCGTTGTCAACGCCAACGTCCAGAACAGCGGCTCCGGCGCGATCAACTTGATCGCCGGCTGGGACGGCGAAACCACGAATCTGTCTCAACTGACCAATGCCGGCGTTTACGGCAACAACAGTGGCTCGATCACGCTCCAGGAGACCGCGAACAACAACGTCGCCGTCGGTAGCGCGGGAGGCACGACGACATTCGCCGGAGATAATTTCGACGTCATCGCCGCGTCGGGTTGGGCGCAGGCGGGTTATCACGGCGCGGGCGGTGGAGACATCGTCATCGACCTGACCGGCAATCTAACGATGACTTCGAACCTCAGCGGCGGCGTCGCGCAGATCGGCAACGGTTCGCTGGCCGGCGATGTCTCAGGCAATATCACCGGAAACATTTCGATCAACGCCGCGGGCACGACGACGATCAATGTCGGCGAGGGCGGCGGCGGCAATGTTTGGCTTGGAAATTTTGCAGGCGAAGGTTCGATCGAATCGGGCAACGTGACGCTGATCACGGGGTCGCCGGACTTCGGCAATATCGGCGCCAATATCGTCGCCGATCTTGGCAGCACAGGTCAGCCGGGCAGCGGCGGAGATTTCCTGATCGGCTTTACGAACCAGGATATTAATATCAATGGTGCGAACTTTTCCGGCCTGAACTCGCCTCACAATTTCACGCTTCTGAGCGTCGACAACATCTATCTCGGCGGCACGATCCAAAACAGCGGCTCGGGCAATATCACAGTGGTCGCGGGCTGGGATGGCAAGACCACGACTCTGTCCGCGCTGACCAATGCGGGCGTCTATGGCAACAATGACGGCACGATCACGATCGGCGGCGAGAATGCCGACGGAAATGCGGCGACCGGCAGCGCCGGCGGCACCACGACCTTCGCCGCGGCCAATCTCACAATCGAAGCCGACAACGGCTATGCCCAAGCGGGCTATCACGGCGCAGGCGGCGGCAATCTGGTCGCCGACCTGACGGGCAACCTCACCCTCACCAGCTACGATGGGAGCGAGGGCAATTATGCGCAATTCGGCAACGGCTCGCTGAACGGCGATGTAACAGGCAACATCACCGGGAATATTTCGATTAAGGCCGCAGGCACGACCACAATCAATGTGGGCGAGGGCGGGGGCGGCACGGCCTGGATCGGGAATTATGCGAGCGAAGGTTCCATCGAATCCGGCAATGTCACGCTGATCACCGGCTCGGGGAATCTGGGCAACTTTGGCGCCAATGTCGTCGCAGATCTTGGAAGCACCAACCAGGCGGGAAGCGGGGGCGACTTCCTGATCGGATTCACGAACGGCGATTTCGATATTGACAATGGTGGCGGCAACGTAAACACGCCGCACAACTTTACGGCCCTAAGCGTCGACAACGTCAATCTCGGAAGTTCGATACAAAATAGCGGCACGGGCGACGTCACCGTGGTTGCGGGCTGGGATGGCGTGACGACCAGCCTCTCACAACTGACCAATGCCGGCGTCTACGGCAACAATGGCGGCACGATCACAATTGGCGGCCAGAACGCCAATGGCGATGTCGCGGTGGGCAGCGCCGGCGGCACGACGACATTCGCCGCGGCCAATCTCACGATCGAATCCGACAACGGCTACGCCCAAGCAGGTTATCACGGCGCCGACGGCGGCGATCTGGTCGCCGACCTTACGGGATCGCTTACGCTCAACGGTTATGGTGGCGAGAGCGATTATGCACAATTCGGCAACGGCTCCGTCAATGGCGGCGCTTCGGGCAATATCACGGGAAATATTTCCATCAATGCCGCGGGTACGACAGTCATCAATGTTGGCGAAGGCGGCGGCAGCGCGTGGATCGGAAATTTCGCGAACGAGGGTTCGATCGAGTCCGGCAATGTCCAGCTCATTACGGGATATGTCCAACATTTTGGCGACAGGGATCAGCTCGGGTCGATGCTGGTCGCCGATCTCGGCACGACGTCGGCGGCGGGCAGCGGCGGCGACGTCACATTCGCGCTGACAAATCCCCAAACCGATTTCATCAACAACTATCTCGGCGCAAACCCGATCGAATATAATAGCCCCAATTCGCTGACGTTGCTGTCGACCGGCAATATCACGTTGCCCTATTCGATTCAGAACGACGGCGCTGGCAATTTGACTATTCTCGCAGGATGGAATCCTTCGGTGGCGCCCGCAAATGTGCTCACGACGCCAGGCGCATATGGCAACATGACCACGGATCATGTTTTCAACGTCGACGGAACGTACGCTGCCGGGGCGGATGTCTGGGTGGTTGGCGCTCCGGGCGGTCAATTGAACGATTACAATCCAGGCGATCCAAACCTTTACTCCGTTGGGGACTCCGGCCTGGGAACGGCCATCGGCAGCAAGGGCGGCGTGACAACGATCGGCGCGGCGCAGATATACGTCGAAGGTCTCTCCGGCTACGCGCAGATCGGCTATCACAACAGCGGCGGTACGGGCGCGATAAATGTCCTCGCCAACGGCATTCCCGGCACGGGCGGACTGACCGGCGTTAGCGCCTGTTTCGATGGCGATGCGAACATTTGCGTCATCGGTGGCCGACAAGGCTGGACTGATGAAAACAACGATCCCTCCTATGCGCAGATCGGCGATCTGGGATTGGGCGTCGCCGGCACGGCGTCGGCCAACATCAATATCACGGCGACCGGCAACGTCTCGGTCGCGGGCGGCGGCATCTACGACAACTCCGGCGGCAACGACCCGCAAATCCCCAACGCTTACGGCATGATCGGAAACGGCGACGGCGCGCAAACTGTGGCGCAGACCGTCAGCGGCGCGATCAATGTCAATGTCGCTGGCCAGCTGAACTTCGCCAGCAGCACGGGCGCCGGATCGGAAGCGTGGCTCGGCAATCGCACAGGCGCCGGCGGTCTCGCCGCCGGCGACGTCACGGCGATCATTGGATCGGAAACCGATTCCGGCCCGATCGATTTCGGCGACATGATTTTTGCTGATCTCGGGGCCTCCAGCCAGCCGGGCAGCGGTGGGAACGTCACTATTGCTCAGACCAGCGGCAACGCCAAAATCAACGACAGCGGCGGCAACTTCTTTGACAGCCCCAACAATCTGACGTTGCTGAGCGTCGGTAACATCAATGTGGAATCGTCGGTGGTCAATTCCGGTTCCGGCAATATCACGATGGTCGCCGGCTGGAATCCGAGCGTTGCGCCCTCCAATGTGTTCACCAGCACGGGCGCATATGGCTTGAACGACGGAAGCGTGCTCGTCGGTGGCCCGAACGCCAAAGGAAATGTCGCCGTGGGCAGCATGACCGGCGACACCACTGTCGCCGGCGCCAATGTCGGCGTCGCAGGATTCAACGGCTATGCGCAGATCGGATTCCCGGGTTCCGGCGGATCGGGCACGATCAATGTTTACGCCACCAGCAGCGCCGCGCCCATCTACAACGAGAATTCGACGCCCTGCCTTACGAGTTCCGGTAATGTCTGTCTTGCGAGCGGATCGACGACCGGTTTCTACGCGCAGATCGGCAATGGCGGTTACGGCATGACCGGAACGTCGTCCGGCAATATCAATGTTGCGGCGACGGGCAATGTTGTGCTGATCGGCGGCGGCACGACGGTCACCGAGACCTCGCTGGTCGCGGGCAACACGGTCGGTTCCTATGCGATGATCGGCAACGGCGATGCGTCGCAGGTCAACGCAGCGACCGTCGGCGGCGACATCAGCATAACGGCCGGCGGCGAAACCTATCTCGACAGCGGCGGCGATCCGTCTTCGCCGGCATGGCTGGGGAATCGCACGGGTTCGGAGGGCAGCGAACACGGAGCGCTCACGCTCATTACCGGGACCGAAAACGACGACGGCAATACCGGCTTCAGTGACATGATCGAAGCCGACCTCGGCGCTGGCGGCGGCAGCGGCGGCGATGTCACAATCGGATTTACCGATCCCGACTACACGATCCATATCGGCCACGGTGTGGAGTACAGCAGTTCAAACGCGCTGATGATTTTATCGGCGTCCAATATCGACGTTGCAGGTTCGATCGAGAACAGCGGCTCCGGCGACATCACCGTGGTTGCGGGCTGGAACGGAACCACGCTGGGAACGGCGTCGCAGCTCGAGACGGCAAATGCTTATGGGCTGAACGGCGACGCCGTCACGATCGGCGGCGCGAATGCCCCCGGAGACGTCGCAATCGGCACGGCGGGCGGCACGATGACCGTGCTGACGGATGCGCTTGATGTCGAATCCGACAATGGCATCGCGCAGCTGGGCTATTCGGGCGCGGGCGGAGGCGCGATCGATGTCGTGGCGCTCGGCAACGTCACCGTCGACGCGCTGACCGGCAGTTACGCACAAATCGGCAATGGCGGGAGCGCTGTGACCGGCAATGTCGGCGGCGCGATCGGTGTGAGTTCAGGCGGGACAATTCTTGTCGAAAGCGATGCGACGCAAAGCAACGCCGTCATAGGCAATACCGGCGGGGCGACATCGTCGGAAAGCGGCGGCATCACGCTGGGCGCGACCACGATCGACATCAATTCCGTAGGTCAGGTCTCGAACGCGTTTGTTGGCAATGGGTCGACGGTCGCGTCGACGGGCGGCGCCACGGGCGATATCGGGATAACCTCCGGAGACTTGAGCATCGACGCCAGCGGCGACGGTTCCGACGCCTTTGTGGGCGACGGCGTGCGCTTCAAGTCCGCCGGCACGACGGGCGGAAACATCGGCGTCAACGCCGCGACGATCGAAATCGTCGCTGACGAATCCGACAGCGAAACAAGCGAGGCGCGGATCGCGAACCGCGGAACGGGAAACGTCGTCGGCGACTACGACATCGTCACGACCGGCAACATCCAGATTTCGGCCTCGGACGCCAATCTCGCGGCCATCGGCAATGGCGAAGGCGGATCGGGGACGAGCAGCGGCAGTCTCACGGTGCAATCCGGCGGTACGCTCACTATGGCGGCAACCGATGGTGGTCAAACGCGCATCGGCGATGGCGCGGCTGCAGACAGCACGATCGATGTGTCCGCGGTGGGCGACATCGATTTGTCGGTCACTGGAAATCCGGGCGAATTCGGCTCCGGCGCCACGTTAATCGGCAATCTCGGTGGCGCCGTCGGCGGAAATGTGTCCGTCAAATCGACAGGCGGCTCGATCGACCTCGACGCCGCGGAAGATGGTTCTGGGATCCAAATCGGAAACATCCAGAACGGCGTGACGGCGAATGTCTCCGGCAACATCGTGGTTTCGGCGCAGGACAATGTGACGCTCGAAGCTGCGGGGCAAAATTCGGTCGTACAGATCGGCAATGGCGGCATACAAACCCAGGGCGACAACACTGGAACCGTCAGCATCACGGCGACGACGGGACAGATTGCCGCCACGCTCAATGGCGATGGCGGTTTCATCCAGCTTGGCAATGGCGGGAATGCTGCGGTCGGAAATGAGACTGGCGATACAAACCTGACGGCAGGCACGAGCGTCCAGTTGTCGGTCGGCGGGAGCGCCGCGGACTCCGGCTCCTACATCCAGGTCGGCGACGGCGCCGCGTTTGACTCCATTAGCGGTGGCGGCGGCAACGTCGTCGTCAACGCGAATTCGATGTCGACCTCGAATTCGGTCGATTTTGTCGGCAATTCGCTCGCCATCGCGTTGACTGGCGCGGGCGACAGCATCGGCGCCGACAGCGAATTGCGGGTCACGGTGAACGATCTGGCGCTGTCCACCGACAACGGAAGCGCCTTTGTCTATTCGACCCAGGGCGTTTCACTGGGCGCTGGCGAGGGCGGAATCAATCTCGGCACGGGAGGATTGAATCTCGCGGCAGTCGGAGCTGTCTCGCAGACGAACGCGATCGTCGCGGGGTCGGTATATGTCTCCACTTCGGATGGCGCCATTACGCTGACGAATGCCTCTAACGCCATCACGTTGGGCAATTTTTCGACCTTGGGGAACGACAACGCAACGCTCTACAACTCAACCGATCTCACGATGACCGGCTCCGGCGTCGGCGGCAATCTCACGCTTCTGACTACGGGAAACCTGACGTTCACGGATTCTGCAATTGCCGGGGGATCGGTCATCGCGGTCGCGGGCTGGGACGGCACGACGACGAGCGCGTCCGGTCTCACCAATGCGGGCGCCTTTGGCAATAATAACGGCAGCATTCTCATCGGCGGTCCGGGTGCGGAAGGCAATGCTGCGGTAGGGAGCGCATCCGGAACCACCCTGATTGAAGGCGACAATGTCAGCGTCGAGGGCGTGAACGGCTTCGCGCAGATCGGCTATAACGGCGCAGGCAGCGGCGCGATCGACGTCGGCGCCTCGGGCAACGTCACGCTGACGGCCGGCGCGTCGAAGGACGAATTCGCGCAAATTGGCAATGGCGGTTGGAATACATCCGGCAATGAGAGCGGGAACATCACGGTCGATGCGGCTGGAACTGTCGCGTTGAACGGCGGCTCTGGAGAAGAAACCTACGCGCAGATCGGCCACGGCGGCACGGCGAGCAATTCCAATTCGGAAGGCTATAACGACACCGGGCTGATCACGGTCGACGGACAATCCGTGATATTGGCCGCCGGCTCGTCGCAGGGCAGCTACGTCCAGATCGGCAATGGCGGCTATCAGTCCGGCCAGAACAGTTCCGGCACGCTGACGCTCGGCGGCGACATCAATATCAATGCGACGAGTTCGGTGACGCTGACCGGAAACGGCGAGGACGCTTACGCGCAAATCGGCAATGGCGGCGATTTCGTCAATGCGGGCGCAGCCAATGGCACGACCGGCACAATCTCGGGCGACATCGACGTGTCGGTGGCCGACGCATCGAACCATACCTCACCCGACCCGGTCAGCGCGACGGCCGGAACCGGCGCCAACTCTTACGCCCAAATCGGCAATGGCGGCCGCGGCGAGAACACGCCCGCGCAAGGCGCCACGGTCACATTCGACGTGAGCGGAAACGTCACCGTCGCCGATTTGACGCTTCGGGGGAGCGACACCGGCCAGGACGGTTACGCGCAGGTCGGCAATGGCGATGCGTCAGGGACCGGCACCGGAAACGTCAGCGGCGACGTGACGATCGGACAGGGCGTCGACGTGACAATCGACAACGGCACCGCGCCGGGCGCCGGCACGACGATCGGCAACGACACCGGATTCGGCACGGTCACGGGAACGATCACCGGTTACACAGCGCCCTCATCCAACCCGACCACATCGCCGGGCGGGAACGGCGCGGTGGCTTCGACATCCCAGACGCAAACCACGCCCACGGACACCGACGTCAATGTCGTCACCGTGACGCCGGAAAATAATGACTCAAATCAGCAGCCCAACAATCCGCCGCCGCCGCCAAATCAGACGCCTGGCCCGCTCGATCAATTGGCCGACAATGGCGCCAGCGAAGGAACCGATCCGTCCGACGATCTCACTTCGTCGCTCGGTCAATCGCTCGATCCGAACGCGCACAACGCGCCGATCACGGTCGTGAAATCGATCATCCCGGGCGTGCTGACCGAAGTGGTGATGAAGGACCTGCATGGTCCGCATGGCGTGCCGCCGGCGGACGAGGATTACTCTAGCTGGGGCAACGAGGCCCTCTGGCAATGATGAGTCGATCGCATATTTTTGCCGCCGCGCTGCTTTCCGCTGCGATGGGCGCGGCGCTATCCAGCGCAATGGCCGCTGATCTTGGCAAAAATCTCGCCGGCGAATCCTGCCAAAGCGAGGGAACGCTCACGCCCGACCAACCCGCCGCGATCACTTGCGGCGGCGCGGAGGGCGCCGTCGGTCAGATATCCTACGTGCCCGCGCCAACGGATCAGGCGGCCGCTCGGACGGAGCTGCTTCAATACGTTCGATCGCAAAGCCAGGACATCGATTGCGGCGAAACGCAGTGGACGGGCGCGACCGCCCTCAGAATTTGCACGCTCAAGAGCAATGGTTGGCCGAGGGTCGTGATCGGCGCCGCCAGGGGCGGAAAGCTGTATCGCGCGGAAGGCGCGCCGTCTTCGCTGCCGGCGCTGCAGGCTGCCATCGCGCAGGATTCGCACGAAGCCATGGCGCCGGGCGATGCAAGCGGAGCGCTCGCGGCGCTTCAGGCGAAGTTCCCGGCATCGGTCCTGCACGCGCCGGCGTCCGATTTCACGGCCTACGGAAAATCCATCGAAGCCGCGCGTCTGGCCGGAGCAGCCGACAATTACGCCGAGGCGGAATCGCATTACCGCGCAGCGTTGGCGGTCGAGGAACGCCTGTTCGGCGAGAACTCGATGATCGTTGGACAGACGCTGGCGGATCTTGCGCTGCAGGTGAGCAATCAGCGGCGTTTCGAAGAGGCCGCGGCGCTATTCCGGCGCGCGGGCCCCATCATCGAAGGCGCAGCAGACGAGGGCGCGCGCGCGCGTCTCGATTCCTATCTCGCGCTCGACGCCGCCAATCAGCGGCATTATGTCGAAGCGCTCAAATTCGCGCAGCAGGCGACAGCCGCACGGCGTGCGCAGATCGGGGCGGCGACGCAGTCCAACGCGCAATCGGGCAATTCGGCGACAGCCATTCCCGTCAGCCAGGGTGAACTCGCCCACGCGTTGCGCATCGAAGCGGAAATGTCGCTCAGGCTGGACGATCTGGCGGGCGCCAAGGCCGCCGCCGAAGAAGCGCTCTGGATCGTCACCGACGAACCGGGGCTGCCGCTATGGTGGCGCGCGGATACGGTGGCTCTGGTGGGCGAGATCAATGAGCGGGCAGGCCGCGTCGTGGCCGCAGAGCACGATCTCACCGATGCGCGCGACCTCAATCTGAAATTGTTCGGCGCGACGGCGCCCACGGCCCTTGCCGATATGCAGCTCGGCGCGTTCTACGCCCGTCAGCAGGTTTATCTGGCGTCGCTGACCGCCTTCCGTGCGGCATTCGCCATTGCCGCGAACGATCCGGTCGCGCGCAGCGAAATTGCGCCGGACGACATTGTCGATTTCGCAACTGCCGAACTCGCAGCCGGCGACGCGGCGTCGCGTGATGCCGAGATTTTCCGTGCGAGCCAGCTCATGTCGGCCGGCGTCGCCGATCAAACCATCGCGCGCGTGGCGGCGCGCGAAGCCGCCGGCAACGGTGCGCTCTCCGATCTCATTGCGCAGGAACAGACGGCCGAACGCAATCGCGATCTCGCGCGCGTTCAACTCGCCGCCGAATATGCGAAGTCCGACCAGGAGCGCAGCCACGAACTCGAACAATCGCTGGAAGCCAACGCCAAGCTCGCATCGGCCAATGCCGACGGCCTGATGGTCAAGGTGCGCCAGAGTTTCCCGCAATATGCCGGTCTCGCCGATCCTGGCGCGGCCGAGTTGGCGGCGGCGCAGGCGCAACTGGCGCCCGATGAAGCGCTCGTCTCTTTTGTGTTCGGACAATCTTCCAGCTATGCGCTGGTGGTGCGCGCGCATGCCTTCGAAGCGGTTCCGCTCGCGATCGGCGCCGACGCGCTCGGAGCGGACGTCTCGGATTTGCGGCGCGCCTTCGTGCCCGCGCTGGGCCGCCTGCCGGAATTCGATCTCAAGAATTCCTATGCGCTCTATCAATCGTTGATTGCGCCGCTGCACCTCGATGGCGTCGCGCATCTGGTCGTGGTTCCGGGGCCGGTCCTTTCAAGCCTGCCGTTGTCATTGCTGGTGACGGAACCGGCTGCAGCGCACGACTATCAGCATGCAGCGTGGCTGATCCGAAAATATGCGCTGAGCGAAGCGCCGTCGGCGCGCGCCTTCGTCTCCCTGGCGAGCGAAAGCGCGCACCATGCGCCGACGCCGCGGCCGTTCCTCGGTCTCGGCGCGCCATCATTCACCGGCGCCAACGGGCCGGCCGGCGCGAAGGCGTTGGCCGATCTGACGGCGTCGTGCCGCACGGAAGGACCCATCTCCGCCGACCTGCTTCGCGCCTTGTCGCCGCTGCCCGGTTCGGCGCATGAAGTGCAGACCGTGGGCGCGCGCATCGGCGGAAGCGGGGCGGACATTCTTCTTGGGCCGCAGGCGACCGAAGCCAGTTTCCGTTCGCAGCCGCTGGATCAATTCGCAGTCGTCTATTTCGCCACGCATGGCGTCCTGCCCGGCGAACTTCATTGCGAAGGCGAGCCGGCTCTGGCGCTGTCGCCGCCCGCGAGTCCAGCTTCTTCGACTGCGACGGACGGCCTGTTGCAGGCGAGCGAGATCGCGCAGCTCAAGCTCAACGCCGATCTGGTCGTGCTCTCCGCCTGCAACACGGCGGAGTCTCCGGACGGTCTGGGCGGCGGCGCATTGCAGGGCCTGTCGGATTCGTTCTTCGCCGCCGGCGCGCGGGCGGTTCTCGCAAGCCATTGGGAAGTGCCGTCCAACGCCACCGAGACGCTGATGATCGGCGTGTTCGATCCCGCCAATCGCGCGCAAGGCCTTGCTGAAGGCCTGCGCCGATCGCAGCTCGCGCTGATCGGAAAACCCGCGACCGCGCATCCCTTCTATTGGGCCGCGTTCTCGATCATCGGAAACGGCGAAGGCGGCTTCGCGCGCACCGCGCAATTGACCACTGCAGGGCATTGATGACCATGCGCCGGATATTTCTGGGACTTGTGTTTCTCCTCGCGCCGCTATCGGCGGCGAACGCCGCGCAATATGTCGTCGTCGAGGCGCGCGGCGTCGCGATCGCCGTCGGCAGCATCGTCGACCCCACCAAGCCCCTGGTGCTCAAGCAAGGCCAACATATCACGCTGGTGTCGGATAGCGGCCAGACGATCAAGCTCGACGGTCCCTATGAGAAGGCGCCGGTGGCGCAGCAGGGCGTGCAGCTTGCGGCGGCGTTCACAGGCCTCGTCACGGAGCGCAATGCGCGCATGGGCGAAATCGGAACCACCCGCGGCGCAATTCCGAAGGCGCCGCTTCCAGATCCCTGGCTGATCGATGCGACGAGCTCGGGCAGCGCCTGTCTGCTCGAGGGACATGCGCCGGTGTTGTGGCGGCCGACCGCGGTCTCGCCGGTTGACGTGATCATCACGCCGTCCGATCGGAGCTGGCGCGCGCAGACGAAGTGGTCCGCCGGCGCCGAGCGGATCAGGCTCACAAGCAATCTCGGCGTGCATGGCGACGCGTCCTATTTCATTTCCCTCAACGGTTCTGAATCCGCGATCACGATCTCTTCGGTGCCGTCGGTCCTCTCGACCGATCAAATGCGCGCCGCGTGGATGATTCAGAAGGGATGCGATCGGCAGGCCCAGGCATTGCTCCGCGCTTCGAAATGAACGAACCGGCCAAGTCTCGCGCGCGAGGTCTGCTGCGCGACCGGCGGTTCACGTCGTTTCTGGCGCTTTTTGTCATCTCCTTGCTCTCCGCGCTTGTTTCAATCGTTGTCGTCGACAATTTCCTCGTCTTGAAAAGCGCCGACAATTTCGCCCAGGACCTCGAAATCGCCAAGGAGACGCCGCCAACCGCCGCCGATGATCGAATCCGGGTCGTGTCGATCGACGAAGCGACGCTATCCAGATATCCCTATCGTTCGCCGATCGACAGAGGATTGCTCGCCGGCCTGCTTGCGCGCATTGACGCCGCACACCCCCGTTCGATCGGTATCGACATACTGTTCGACCAGAAAACCCAAATCGAAAAGGACAGCGCGCTAGAGCGCGAATTGCGAAGCGCGAAATCGCCGCTCGTGATCGCCTATACCGAGCATTCGGTGGACGTGACTCCGGCTCAACTTGGTTATTTGCGCTCGTATGTTCCCGACGGGATGCGAGCAACGCCCGACGAGCCTACCGATCAGTACGGCACCGTGCGGTTTATCCACCCGGGAATGATGGAGGGAAGCGGGCGATATCTTCTGAGTTTCGAGCGCGCGCTCGCCGCAACTGCAAATATCCAGTCGCCGCCCTATCAGGTTCCAATCGTCTGGGGCATCCCCGCGAAAGACGAGAATGGAGTCGCACCGAAATACAATTATTTCGAAATGTCCGCCTTGAAGGTGATGGATGCGCAACCGCTGGTTTTGTCGGCCTTATTTGGTGGCAAAATTGTTCTTGTGGGTTCCGATCTCAGTCTCGTCGATTTGCATCGCACGCCGCTCACAGCGGTTTCGACTGCGGGCAACATGCCGGGCGTCATCATCCATGCCTATGGGCTCTCGACTCTGCTGGACGGCGCGAAATCTCCCTATGCCACGTGGCGCATCAATTTCTTCATCGCGCTCGGGCTGGCGCTGATTGGCGCCGTATTGGGTATCCTGAATTTTCATCTTCTGCCGCGGCTGACGGCCATGGCCCTGATCCTCGCCGCTTATTGGGCCGCGTGCGTCTATATCTTTCATTTTGGCGGCTTGCTGTTCGGGTTGCTGGCGCCCGGCGTGGCGATGATTGCAAGTTTTTCCGCCATGGACTCCCTCACCGGCCGCGACGCCCGCAAGCAGCGGCAATTTATTCAGGGCGCGTTCTCGCGGTATGTGTCGCCCAAGGTGGTCGAGGCGCTGATCGAAGACCCGTCGCGCTTGTCGCTGGAAGGCGAGCGCCGCGAGATGACCTTTCTGTTCACCGATATCGCCGATTTCACGACCATGTCGGAGAAGATCGACTCGAAGGATCTGGCCCGCGTGTTGAACGCCTATTTCGAAGGCGTGACGGCAGTCGTGTTGCGCCATGACGGCATGCTCGACAAATTCATCGGCGATGCGGTGTTTGCGATCTTCAATGCGCCGCTCGATCTCGCGGACCATGCCGGTCATACCGTGCGCTGCGCGCTGGAGATCGACGAATTCTGCGAGAAATTCCGCAAGGAGCAGAACGTCGCTGGTATCCCTCTGGGCATCACCCGCATAGGCGTTCACACGGGCACTGCTGTCATCGGAAATTTCGGCTCCAGTTCGAAGTTCAACTACACCGCCCAGGGCGATGCGGTGAACACGGCCGCCCGCCTGGAGGGGCTCAACAAGGAATTCGGCACCCATATCTGCGTCAGCGGGTCCACCAAAATCCTATGCGATGGAATCGAATTCCGGCCCATTGGATCGGTCGTCCTCAAAGGCAAGGCGCAATCCGTCGAAGTGTGGGAGCCGCTCCACCCGGGCGCGATGACGCCGGACCAGCTCGAGCGCTATCGGGAAGCCTTTTCGCGCCTGCAGGAACCGACGGGTGAGGCGCTCGAGTTGCTCGAAGCTCTGGCGGTAGAGTTGCCGGATGACCCGTGCATACGACACCATGTGCGGCATTTGCGCAAAGGCCTCCGGGGCATGGATTTGGTGATGACGGAGAAATAATGATCGCCACGATTGTCATCACGCTGTTCCTATTGGCGGCGCGCCTGTTCGGCGCCCCCTTCATCAAGGCATATTCCCCGAGCCACGTCGAAGCGATCATGCACCTGCTGACGGTCGCATTGATCATTTGCGCCGCGGTGATTCTCGATCGCCTGGGCCGGCGTTTTTATTGGGAAGGCCACATCAAGAAGCGGCGCGGACGCGATACGCCGCGTCTCGTGCAGGATCTTGTCACCGTCTTCATCATCGCGATTGCGCTCGCGATCGGCCTGTGGTGGCAGGAAGATCTGACGCTTACCGGCATAGCAGCCACCAGCATCGGCGTCGCCGCGGCCATCGGCGTGGCGCTGCAGGCTGACATCCAGGATGTGTTCTCGGGCCTCGCCATGAATTATGAGGACACCTGCGCCATCGGCGACTGGGTGACCGTTCATTCGCAGGACCTCAAGGAGCCCGTTTTCGGGCGGGTCAGCGGGCTCAGCTGGCGCAGCACCTTCGTGACCCTGGAAGACGGCTGCCGGGTCAGCATTCCCAATCACCTGTTCACGTCCAATCCTGTCGTCAATCACAGCCGGCCGCGCGGCGCCAAGCAGCTTACGATCGAGATCCGGCTCGATGTGCGCGTGCCGGCGGACCGCGTGATGGACATGCTGCTGGGCGAGGCGTTCAAGGCCGTGCGCCAACCCGGTCTTGCGCGCCGGCCGGAGCCCGACGTCCTGCTGACGTCGTTGACAGACGACGCCGTCGTCTATGCCGTTCGCTTCTGGTATTATCCGGACCAGATCACGGCGACGCCCGCGAAATCGATCGTTCTCGAGGCGCTCCAGGATGTTCTCCTGCAAAACGAATTGCCGACCCCTGTCCAGCAGGTCGAGATAACGCAGCCGCCGAATATCGAGTTCACGCTGGGTTCGCAGGAAATCCACGACGGGCTAAGCCACGCCATTTTGTTTCGCAATGCGCTCGATCAGGGGCAGCGCGAGGCGCTGGCGTCGCGCTGCAAGGCCGTGGAGTTTCCGGCCGGCAATGTGCTGATGACGCAAGGCGGTGGGGCCGATGCGATGTATATCGTTCTGGAAGGCGCCGTCAGCATCACCATCGGCGGCGAACCCGCCGAGCAGCAGGAAGTGGCGATCAGCGCCACGGGCGATGTGGTGGGCGAGATGTCCTTGATGACCGGAGCGCCGCGCACGGCGACCGTGACGGCGCTGACGCGCGTGCGGGCGATCGAAATCACCAAGCAGGCGATCGAAGACTTGTTCAAGGCGGCGCCGGAATTGCTGCAGCGTTTCAGCCGCGTGCTTGCGCAGCGACAGCTGGAGAATCAATCACTCGCCGCGCGGCGGCTGGATAAAGGCGCCGTCGAAGGAGACATCCTCGCGAAAATGCGAAACTTCTTTTCGAAGGCGTTCGGCCTCAGCTGAGATTAGAACAGATAGACCGCTGCGTAGATCATTCCGATATAAGTCAGCTGATGGACCAGTTGGTCGCCGCCGAAGATGGCCCAATAGAGGCTATTCTGGTCGTTGAGGCGCAAGGCGCTGTCGATGCGCGCTTTGGCCCAATCGGTGTGGTAGTGGATCAAAAATTCCGCCACAATTAAAATCGCGATCGTCGTCGGCGCATGCGTCAAGATGTAAAGGGCTGGAATTGAACCCACCATGTGAAGCCCTGCATGCAGGAGGCCGGCCGGGTGCAGATATTTTCCCTTGAAACGAATGAGATCATAGGTCTGCAAGAGGAAGTCGCACAGATAATGCTTGATCTGAAAGGCGAGCATCGACGCCAAGATCAAATAGGCTGGAACCACGGCGCTCGCATCCCTGTCAATTTCGCCCGCTCGCTTGGCGGGTCGAAGCAGTCGAATCGATGAACGGAATTTACGCGATCGCCGCGCACCCTGGACAAGTCACTTTAGCATAGTTGGTCGCGTGGAAAAAAGGCGACCGGCCTGCAACCGATCACAGTCAATGAAGTATTGGATCGTGTTGACATACCCCATTATTATATAAATTGCATATAAAGGGACATTCCCACAGGGCGTGCGCAGGCGGCCGTCGTGCAACTTCGGAAAGCTGATGTGAAGGCGACGCGCGTGATTGAGAGCATATGCCGGCGGAGCCGGCGATAGCGGACAGCATCACCGGACGATTTTCACCAGCGATCGATTTCGCGAGGTGATGGCGCAATTTCGCATGAGAGAACGCGATCTTGAAGACGCATGCGCGGCCGAAACAACGATCCGCTGAACCGCCAGGATCGACGTCACATGGCGCCGAGGGTCCTTCAGACGCCGCGGAGATTCGTTCAAGTTCAGGGCCTTTAGCGTCGCTGTGTTGGCGCCGATCTGCCGGTCGTCGTGGGATTGGGTCGCGAACAGCCTTTCAAAGACCCATTTCGCGGAGCGGGCAGGCCCAAACCCCTTAAATGGGGGCCGGAAACGACCTGAACCTCAATATGTTGAGGCTGGGATGGATCGAATATCGTACGAGCGAGTTGTTATTCGTCGGGGAAAGGGTGTCAGGCGTTCATCCAACCCAATCAGTTAAAGTCACTCGACACGGTAAGCCATTGCTTCCGTGCAACTTCTCGGGAGTACGTCATGCAAGGTGAAACGCTTCTTATTTGGCTCGTGGTCGGCGCTGTGGCTGGCTGGCTCGCCAGTACGCTCGTCAGGGGCGGCGGTATGGGCCTTATCGGCGACATCGTCGTGGGCATCCTGGGCGCTTTCATCGGCGGCTGGTTGTTGCCGCGGCTCGGCATCCACATGGGCATTGGCATTGTGAGCGTCGTGATCAGCGCCACGATCGGCGCCATTGTGCTGCTGCTGATCCTGAGACTTATCAGAAGAATCTGAGGTGTGATGTTATCCAGGCGATCAGAGGTTGAAATTTCATCGTTTCTTCCTATCTGACCGAGACCCCCCCGCTGTCGCATCAGACATATTCTTTTGCAGCAGCTGCCACATCACACAACGTCAAAGAATTTTGAAGCGGACTTCGCCGCCATGCCGCGCATTTGCCCGGCAGGCGGCGCCAGAAAAGGAATGATGCATGCGTAATATTCTAAAAGGCACGGTCGTCGCACTGGCTCTCGCGGGCGCTGCGCTCGCGACGACAGGCGCTGCGAACGCGCAAGGCTATGACAACAATGGCCGCGTCGGCGTTCAGGTCGAATTCGGCAATGTCGCTGTCGGTTATCGCGACGGCTACTGGGATAGAAACCATCATTGGAACCGCTGGCGGCATCGTCACGATTATCGCTCCTATCGTAGCCAGCAGGGCTCCAACTACAACGACTGGAATCACGACCGCGACGGCGGCGACGGCTGGATCCAGCCCGCGGTCGGCGTTCAGGGCGGTTATGGCGGCGGCCCTGACGTCGTCCAGATTGATTTCGGCACGGTCGCGTTCGGATATCGCGACGGCTATTGGGACAACGGCCACCAGTGGCATCGCTGGCGCAACGACGGCGAATATCGCAATTATCGCAATCACCAGGGCAATAACTATCACGACTGGAATCACGACCGCGATCACGACATGGGCTGGCAGCGTTAAGCGTCCGGCGCCATTGACTGCATGAATTACGAACCCGGCGCACGGTTTGTGCGCTGACGGTGATGCGGGAAGGAGGATTTCTTTCTTCCCGCGCATCAGTCCGCGGTCGCAGCGGGGCCTTGAATAGAGGTGCGTTCGTGACTCCTGAGATTCAAACGAATTCTTCTGCGTCTGCGGCCCAGTCCTCGGCGCAATTTCAACGCGAGCTCGTCGCGCTGATCCCCCATCTGCGGGCGTTCTCCCGGGTCTTGTGCGGCAGGCGCGAACTTGCCGAAGATCTGGCGCAGGAAGCCCTCGCCAAGGCCTGGCGCGCGCGCGAACGCTTCGAACTCGGAACGAATCTGAAGGCGTGGCTGTTCACCATTCTGCGCAACGAATTTTATTCGCATGCGCGGAAAGCCTGGCGCGAAACGCATTGGGACGACGATCTGGGAGACAACATCCCAGGACCGGCGCGCGAGCAGGAATGGGCGATGGAGTTGTCCGACGCCGTGCGGGCGCTGAATGCATTGCCGGATTGCCAACGCGAGCCCTTGATTCTGGTGTCTGCGGGTGGCCTGTCATACGAAGAAGCCGCCGGCATTTGCGGCACGCCGGTCGGAACGACGAAGAGCCGGGTTGCGCGTGCGCGCGCCGCAATGACAAAGAGCCTTGACAGCTCCGGGCCATTGCCACCGCGTCCCGCTCTGCGCTCATTGGCCACCAGCGAAAATATTCTGGCGCAGTTGAGCGTTCTCGCGCAGCGTGGCGCACATAGCGTCCACGCGAATGCGTGACGGAACCTGAACTTGCGTCGGGGTAGGGCGGCGATGGAGCGGCGATGCTTAACTGTCGTGGGTTTCGTTGCCGCCCGCCAACACTGGATCGCGGGTGGCATCCCGTGTAGGACGTAACGCATGGCGACACGCACGACGACAAAGCAGGTCACGTTTCGCCGGCCTTTTCTGTTGGCCGGCTTCGAAGCTCTGCAGGCGGCCGGCACATATGCCGTCGACACGGACGAAGAAACGGTCGATGCGTTGTCCCACGCCGTATGGCGACGAACGGGCACGACGCTTCATCTGCTGCGCGCTGGCGCGATGGAGTTCGTACCCGTCGATCCCGAGGAATTGGCCAGAGCGTTGTTGCGCGATGGCGCACAACCGGAGATCGCCCGCGCGCTGGAGGCGAAGGTCGCGCACCACAAGAACAAGCGCGACGCTCTCGATATCGATCGCGTGCTGGGAAAACGGAGCTGACGCCATGAACATCACGATCTATCACAATCCGGGCTGCGGCACGTCCCGCAACGCCCTGGCCGCCATTCGCGCCGCAGGCCACGAACCGGTCATTATTGAATATCTGAAGGCGCCGCCGACCCGCGAGGAGCTGAAATCTCTCATCGCGCGAATGGGCGTTAAGGTGCGAGCCGTCGTTCGAACCAAGGAGCCTCTTTATCGGGAACTTGGGCTCGATGAGTTGGACGCCGGCGACGAAGAATTGCTGGACGCGATGATGGCGAATCCGATTCTGATCAATCGTCCGATCGTCGTTACGGAGAGCGCAGTGAAGTTGTGCCGCCCGAGCGAAACCGTGAAGGAATTGCTCGGCGAAGGAGCGCAAGCCCCGTGAGCGCGAACGCATTCCAATTGAGCCGCCTCTATGCCGAAGGTTGGAACGTCGCCAACAAACTCACGGCGGAAGAATCGAGCGATTTCACCGCCCAGAAGATGGCGGCGCTCAACCCCTATCCCGATGATCCGGAGCGCTCAAAATGGAGCGAAGGATTTTCCGCCTTCATGAAGAAAAACATCGCGTCCTGAAGATCGATCGATTGCGCCCGTCTGCAAGATCGAGTCGCAGCCGTTCGCGTCCCAAAAACTCCGCTGATTTGTTGGCGATTTCGATGCGGGTTGCATTTTGAAGCTTCTGAGACTATATGGACCCCAGCGACGGCGTTCCGTCAGTTGAAGCGCACTGTTGTAAACCCGACTCGCATTGTGCGCGCCTGGACGAGACAGCCTAACTTCCTGAATTGATGGTTGAGTCCGCAGCATGCGCCCGAACATTCGTTCTGGCGAAACCCGATGCAATCAGGAGCAATCATGGCTACGGGAACAGTAAAATTCTTCAATGCGACTAAGGGCTTTGGCTTTATTTCGCCGGAAGGCGGCGGCAAGGACGTGTTCGTCCATGCGACCGCAGTCGAGCAGGCTGGAATGCGCAGCCTTTCGGAAGGCCAACGCGTCAATTTCGACATTCAGCCGGACGCGCGCGGCTCGAAGGCCGTCAACCTGTCGGCAGCCTGATTTAAATATCGAACGGGCAGCAGCGGGAGCGTAAGCTCCCGCTGTCGCTTTCACCGACGAACTGTCTCACGAGATGAGGCGCGCGAAACCCCATGACGTATACAGATCAATTCGAAAACCTTCTCCAGGAACGTGAGGCCGACTGCGCCTCCGAAAGATCGCGTTCCGACATCCCTTATGTGGTGGATCTGATCCGGGTGCTGCATGCGCAGCCCGCAGGTCTTCGCCGCTGGTCGGTGATGCGCGCGATCCGCAGGAACCGCGAGATCAGCAATCGCCCGATTCCGCAGAAATTCGAGGACGAAGTCGAGCGCGCGTTCCGCAAGTTCTGCGTCGACGCCGATCCCGCCAGGAATGGCGGCCGCCCGCAGGAAACCGCCTTGTTCTTCAAGCCCAAGGAAAAGGCCGGCGAGGTCTGGGCGATTTTGGCCGACAATGCGGAAACCTGGTTGAAGGGCGAGCGCGCGGATTTGCAGCAAACGTCCATCGCGCCGGCGAATGCCGACCAACGCGACGTGTCCGACGCTCCAACCAAATTCGGAATGACCGGCTAAATCAGCGGTCGTTCGAGACCGCGGAGAATTGCTATGGCGATAGACAGACCGATGTCTGAACACGAAGGCGCGCTTTTTGACGCTGTGCGCGTCTTTGGCATGACATTGATCGATATGGGCGCGGACAAGAATGCGCTCAACGGCAGGCTGACGGAAGCGATGGGCGCAGCCGAGAAACTGGGAAACAAGAACGGCGCATCGTTGCTGGGATTTCTGATCAGCGCGCTTTTTCCCGCTCCGGCGCCAGCGCCCAAGCCGTCGTTTCGCGTCGTTTAGAGGGACAAAGCGGGGATATTTGCGCTTGGCGCTTTTGGGCGCCTCGCAATGGGAGACTGCGCCCCGTGTCCGACAGCGATCGTGCAGAGATACGGGCGGCTGTCGCGCCGTTCGAACGACCCAGTCAAAGCCTCGCGATCTACCAGGTGGTGACGTCGATCGGGTTCTACCTCGCGGCCGTGGCGCTGATGTACGGTTCCCTCCACTTGTCATACGCGCTGACCCTCCTGCTTGCGGTCCCCGCCAGCCTCCTGCTCGTCCGCGTATTCATTGTCCAGCACGATTGCGGTCACGGCTCGTTCTTCGCGGGCGCGCGCAACAACGACATTCTCGGCGCGCTATGTGGCGTTCTCACGCTCGCGCCCTATGCGAATTGGCGCCGTCAGCACGCGGCGCATCATGCGAACTGGAATAATCTGGATCGCGACACGGGCATGGACATCTATTCGGCCTGTTTGACGGTCGCGCAATATCGCGCGTTATCGTCGTGGAAGCGTTTCTTGCACCGGTTGCCGCGGCATCCCCTGATCGCGCATGTTCTGTTTCCGCCGCTGGTGTTCTTATTGCTCTATCGCACGGCGTTCGATACGCCCAAGGCCTGGACGCGTGAACGCCGGTCGGTCTGGTCCACAAATCTTGTTTTGCTGTCGGTCTTCTCCGGGCTGTGCGTGGTCTTCGGTTTTGAAGCCGTCGTCATGGTGCATTTGCCCATCGTGATCGTCACCACGGTCATCGGCGTCTGGCTGTTTTCCGTGCAGCATCGGTTCGAGGACGCACGCTGGCTCCATCGCGACGAATGGAATTTCATGGACGCCGCCCTGCTGG
The DNA here is from genome assembly GCA_963715545.1 of uncultured Alphaproteobacteria bacterium. Classification (GTDB taxonomy): domain Bacteria; phylum Pseudomonadota; class Alphaproteobacteria; order Micropepsales; family Micropepsaceae; genus Rhizomicrobium. The sequence goes on from OY970252.1 coordinate 1,095,959, forward strand.
GCTCGTCCTACCTCTCCATCCCCCTCGTGCTTCACTGGCTGACCGGAAATATCGGCTACCACCATATTCATCACCTCTCGCCCCGCGTTCCGAATTATCGCTTGGCTGCATGCCATCGCAGCAATGCGCTGCTGCAACCCGAGAAGCCGCTTTCGCTCCGCCGCGCATTCGGCGCCGGCAATCTGGCGCTGTGGGACGAGAGCCTTCTCCGGCTCGTTCGCTTTCGCGATGTGAGGTTCGTCGAGCCGAAGGAAACCGTTCCGATCACGGTTCGATGAACTGATAGTCGGCGCGGATCCGGTCGTCGGGCGCGAGAAACATAAAATCGAAGCCGACCGAGGCGACGCGCTAAACCCGCACGGCGAGTTTGCCGCGGTTCTTGCCGGCGAACATTCCGGCGAGGGCTCTCGGCATATTGTCGAAACCCTCGACGATATCGACGGCCGGTTTGAGCTTGCCTTCGGAAACCCATTTGGCCAGCATCGCTTCGGCGTGGAGGCGGCGGTTGTAGAAATCCATCACTACGAAGCCTTCCATGCGGATGCGCTTGGTGACCAGAAACCCAGGAACGCCGGCGGGACCGCCAGCCGGCGTCGTGGCATTGTATTGCGAGATGTTGCCGCAACAGACGATGCGGCCGAACAGGTTCATCCGTGCGAGCGCCGCATCCAGAACCTCGCCGCCCGTGTTGTCGAAATAGACGTCGACGCCTTCGGGACAAATCGCCTTGAGCTGCCGGTGAACTCCGCCGGCCTTGTAGTCTATGGCGGCGTCGAAGCCGAGTTCGCCGGTGAGCCAGGCGCATTTGTCCGCCCCGCCCGTCGTGCCGACGACTTTGCAACCGGCGAGTTTTGCAATCTGACCCGCGATGCAGCCGACGGCCCCCGCGGCGCCTGACACCAGAACGGTCTCGCCCGGTTGAGGCCGGCCGACATCGAGCATGCCGAAATAGGCGGTGAGCCCGGTGATGCCCAGAACGCCAAGGAGATGTTCGGGCTTGTGCGCCTTATTTTCCTTGATCAACTTGCCGGCGGGCAGGGCGATATATTGCTGCCAGCCGAACTCGCCGCTCACGAGATCTCCCGGCGCGAGACGATCTGAATTGGACTTGACGACTTCGCCCAGTCCCCAGCCGGCCATGATTTCTCCCGGTTCGAGCTGCGCCCGATAGGTCCGGCCGGCCATCCAGGCGCGGCTGGCCGGATCGATGGAAAGCAGCGTCGTGCGAACCAGCGCTTCGCCCGGGCCCGGCTCGGGCATGGGCGCGTCGCGTGGCTCGAAATGCTCGGGCCCCACTTCGCCATTGGGCTTGCTCGCATAGATCCACTGCTTGTTGACGGCCATGGAAGCTCTCCATCTTCAACATTCTGCGGCGTTCAGATTGACTCATCGGGGCGGGAATCCCAATCCTTTCGGGGAACAATTCGTGAGGCGCGCCATGAAAACCGGCGAATTGGCTAAACGGGCCGGCGTCAATATCCAGACCATCCGCTTCTATGAGCGCGAAGGCCTGCTGCGGCCGCCTGGGCGCACAGCCGCGGGTTATCGCGAATATGAGGCGGCTGATCTGGAGCACGTCATCTTCATACGACAATGCCAGCAACTGGGATTCACGTTGGCCGATGTGCGCGAAGTCGACACGCTTCATCGCGTTCTGGCGTCGTCGCCCCGGCAAAAGCTCGATTCCAAGGCGCAGCGCGATCTTCTTGTGACGGCGAAAGCGCGACTTGCTGCGATCGAAGAAAGGCTCGCAGTGCTCATGCAGCTGAAGGCCGGAATGGACACCGTCGTGACCGTGCTTGAAGGACGTTCGGCCGCGGTCTGTCCGGCCAGCACGCTCAAGGTGGCCTAGATTTCATTCAAATCCCCTTGACCCTCTACATGGGTACAGGGTGCAGCGTCGCCCGAATGGCGCGGCGCAAACGGGCCCGCGCGCGATGCGGAGACGCACTATGAATCAGCGTGGCGTATTGGCCGTCGTGAGCGGATTGGCGATCGCGGCGACCGCGGCGATCCTTATCGGAGAAAACATCGTGCATCGCGCCGACGCGATGCAGCCCACGGGCGCGGGCGTGGAAGAGTTCGAGGCGCTCAAACCAGGTGACGATGTGAAGCTTATCGTGCGCGTGGATTTGCTCGCTGGCTCTTCCTTCGCGGCGACTCTTTTGTCGAAGAAGACGGAGGCCGACTACAATGCGACCGGCACGACCCTTCGCGCCAAATGGGATGCGCAAACGAAATTCGTGATGGGCCTCGCCAACGACCTGAAGCCGGGTTCGGTGGTCGAAATCGTCGGTTCGCTGGACGCGGATCGCGTGACCGATGCGCGCAAACTTGTGATCCTGTCCCAATATGTCCACGTCGCGCCTGCGAACTGATGTTCGAGCTTCTGTGGACGGCTTCGACGGGCTGGATCGCGATCGGTTTGCTGGTCGGCGTGGCCGCGCTCCCCTTCGTTCTGAGATGGGCGCGCATTGTGGGGCCGGAACGCAACGGCGCGATGCGATGGCACTATGTGCTGGGATTCGGCATCGCGGGGCTCAGCTTCGTCCACGCTTGGGCGCCTATGTCGAGCGGTCGGTTGCACGGCGTCGACATGACGGGTCTGTGGTACGCGACGACGGCGCTGGTGCTCCTGCTCGTGCAACTCATGCTGGGAATCGAACTGCGTGAAGCGCGCGCGCGATTCTGGCTGCGGCGTTCGCATTTGATCGTGATGGTGGCGACAGTCGGGTTAATCGCAGCCCATGTCGCGCTCAACCAGGCGTGAGAGAGCTTATTCGCGCTGCATCCAGGGAAACATCATGCCGATGGGAATCGTCCACAGCGTGCCCGCCAATGCGTAATAGAGAAACGCCACGAACCCATTCGCGTGCGGCAGCACGTGAACCGCGACGCCCATCGCGATGAGCGCGTAGATCGGCAGCCAGATCAGGATGACGATCGTGCCGATCAGTTTCTTGATGCTGGGACTCATGGAAGATTGGGACTCATGCGACTCCGCTTCGATGATTTTTGGTCAGTGCAAATTCAGCATAGCGGGTCTGCGCGCGCCACAATAGAGACAGAATTCGCGCACATCGTCGCCATACCGATCCGCGACTGCCCGAATCCAGGACGCGTGAGTTGCCCTCTTCGGCCCGTCGGCGGGTTTCATGTTCTCGGGGAGGAGAACCATGTCAACGACTCAAGCCCTGCGGCCCGCGCGCACAACGCGCCGGCCAAGCTTCATCACGCTCGCCATTGTCGGCGCGCTTCACGTCGTCGTGATTTATGGGTTGTACTTGGGACTAACGGGACAAGTGCCGAGAATCATTTATCGCGACCCCTTCAAGGTCGACGTCGTCCCGACGAAACCGCCGCCGACGACGCCTGCAAATCAGCCCCAGGTGACGCTGGTCCACCCCACAGGTTCGAAAATCCCGATTCCGGTCATCGATATCGCGCGAGACGATGGGCACACCATCAATCCACCGCCGGGAAACCCGCCAATCAGCAACAACCCGCCCATTATCGTCGCGGCACGCGGCATGGCCGGCACGCATTCCACGCCGGACTATCCGCCATTGGCCGTGAGGCTCAACCAGACCGGCAATGTGATGCTGAGGCTTTCGATCGACGAGCACGGCGCTGTCGTGGCGGCAACAGTCGAGAAATCCAGCGGTTACGATTCGCTGGACAACGCCGCGGTCGCCTGGGTGATCGCGCACTGGCGTTACGAGCCCGCCACCAAAGACGGGAAACCCTTCGCGACCACCATGGATGCCATGGTGAACTTCCGGCTCACGGGTCGCTGACGGCAAGAGGTCGCGGTCGCCAGCCCCCTCGTGGACGCCGGCTTTTGCCGACGCTATGACGGCGCACATGGCGACCGCGATTTCATCCTTTCGGAGCTACACGCCCAGCCGTCGAGCCGTCGGGTTTTGGCTTTTGGCGGTGGCGCTGCTCATCGCCGCCATGGTGACGGTGGGCGGCCTCACGCGTCTCACCGGCTCGGGACTTTCGATCACCGAATGGCATCCCTGACGGGCGCGATTCCGCCGCTGAGCGATCAAACGTGGCAGGCGGAATTCGCGAAGTATCAGCGCATCCCGCAATACCGACTTCGAGAACCGCGGCATGAGCCTCGGCGACTTCAAGGCGATCTATTGGTGGGAATGGTCGCATCGGTTGCTGGGGCGATTGCTGGGTTTCGCGTTCTTCGTCCCGTTTCTGTTCTTCGCGTTTACCGGGGCCATATCGCGCGCAGGCCTGCCGCGCATGCTCGTGCTGTTCGCGCTCGGCGGACTGCAGGGCTTCGTCGGCTGGTGGATGGTGGAAAGCGGACTAGAGACGCGCGTGTCGGTCAGCCAATACCGTCTGGCGATTCATCTGGGCGTCGCGATCATCCTGTTAGGCGCGATCCTCTGGACGGCGCTGGAATATCTCCGCGATACGCGGCGCTTCAAAGAGCTTGCGCTCAAATCCCCTCCCCCTCGTGGGGAGGGTTAGGGTCGTGGGACTTGTTCTTGTCGCGCTCGTCTATCTCCAGATGCTGCTGGGCGCGCTGGTCGCTGGATTGCATGCCGGCCTGATCTACAACACCTGGCCCTCGATGGACGGCCGCGTGTTTCCGGAGAATCCGTTCTTCTCAACGCCGTGGTGGATCAATTTCTTCGAGAATCCCGGCCTCGCGCAATTCGATCATCGCATCGGCGCTTACATCGTCGCGCTTGCGCGCTATCGCGATATGGGTTGCAGGCCGCCGCGCGAGGCTGCAAGGCCTCGCGCGCATGAGCAGCAACACGCTGCTGGCGCGTGACGCTGCTTCAGATCGTTCTCGGCATCATCACTCTGCTCCACCAGGCGCCGGTAGCGCTCGCTGCGCTGCATCAGGTGACGGCGGTTGCGCTGTTCGCTCCGCTGTCTGGCACGCCTACGAACTCTCCCGCGACGGAACGGTTTAGGCTGCCGCCAGCGCCTGATCCAGATCGGCGATGATGTCTTCCGACGTTCTCGATGCCGATCGACAGCCGCACCACATCATCGCCCGCGCCCGCGGCCTTGCTCTGCTCGTCGTCTCGAAGCTGGCGATGGGTGGTGGACGCGGGATGGATGATCGAGGCTGCGCGTGTCGCCGACATTGGCGAGATGGCTGAACAGCTTGACGCTGTTGACCAGCTTCACGCCCGCCTCATAGCCGCCCTTGAGGCCGAAGGTGAACACGCTGCCCGCGCCCTTCGGGCAATAGGTGCGGTGCAGGGTGTAGCACGGATTGTCTTCGAGCCCGGCATAGTTCACCCAGGCGACCTTGTCGATTGGTCTTCAGCCAGCGCGCGACGGCCAGCGCATTGTCGCAATGACGCTGCATGCGCAGCGGCAGGGTCTCGATCCCCGTGCAGCACCAGGAACGCGTTCATCGGCGACAGCGCTGGCCCCAGATCGCGCAGGCCCAGCACGCGGCAGGCGATGGCGAAGGCCATGTCGCCGAACGTCTCCCACATCCGCATGCCGTGATAGGACGGGCAGGGCTCGGACAGGGTCGGGATATTTGCCGCTGCCCCAGTCGAACTTGCCGCCATCGACGATCAGGCCGGCCATGGAGTTGCCGTGGCCGCCCAGGAATTTGGTGGCGGAATGCACCACGATGTCGGCGCCCCATTCGATCGGCCGGATCAGGTAGGGCGAGGCCAGCGTATTGTCGACGATCAGCGGCACGCCCGCTTCATGGGCGATCGCCGGCGATCGCTTCGATGTCGGTGATGATGCCGCCCGGGATTGGCGATGCTTTCGACGAAGATCGCCTTGGTCTTCGGTCGTCGATCGCGGCGCTTGAAGCATGTCGGGATTGCGTCGCGTCGGCCCATTTCACGTGCCAGTCGAACTTGGCGAAGCCCTGGCTGAACTGGTTGATCGAGCCGCCATAAAGCTGGCGCGCCGCGACGATCTCGTCGCCCGGGCTCCATCAGGGTGTGGAAGCGCGATCAGCTGCGCCGCATGGCCCGACGACACCGCAAGTCCCGCGCGGCCGTCCTCCAGCGCCGCGATGCGTTCTTCCAGCACCGCATTGGTCGGGTTCATGATGCGCGAATAGATGTTGCCGAAGACCTGGAGATTGAACAACGCCGCGGCATGATCGGCGTCTTCGAACACAAAGGCCGTCGTCTGATAGATCGGCGTGGCGCGCGCGCCGGTGGCCGGATCGGGCTGCGCGCCCGCATGAACGCTCAGCGTGTTGAAGCCATAGTCGGCCATTGTCCGTCTCCACGGCTGAGAATTGCGGCGATCAATTACTCGCCGGCCCTTGAGATCTTCGAACGAAACCATGACATGCGTGCGATAGGCGTTCACGTTCCTGCAGCCTCGCATACCACGCTTCGACATTCGGCAGGGAAGGGCGGTCGATCTCGAGTTCGAAATAGCGGTAGAGCTGCGCGCCTGCCGGAATGTCGCCGATGGTCAGCGTGTCGCCGGCGATGAACGCATGCTCGCCCAGATGCCGGTCCAGCAAGCTGGAACAGGATCGCGCTCCGCGCGATGCCCTGGCGGATCAGGTTCCAGTTCCGCTGATCTTCCGGCGTGCGGTAGAAATTCCAGAAGACACCGCCGATGAACGCCGGCTGCAGATCGGCCAGCACCCAATCCGTCCACATATCGGAGCGCGCCCGCGCGCCGGCGTCTTCGGGCCATAGCGAACCTGCGCCGTATTTCGCCGCGAGATAGCGCACGATCGCATGCGATTCCCAGACCACAGTGCCGTCATCGTCGATCACGGGCACACGGCGATTGGGATTCAGTGCGCCGAATTCGTCCGTGTCGAGACCGCCAAAGGGTCCGCCCGCGTCGATGTGCTCGTGCGCGATGCCCGAGCTCGCCGATCGCCCACATCACTTTTTGAACGTTGCAGGGAATTCCGCCGGCCCCAGATCTTCAGCATGGTCTAGACGCGCTTCAGGCTTCCGCCCTTGCAGAACAGGAGCGGTTTGCGGTTGTCGATCACGCGACGATTGATGCCCATCCAGCCGATCTCGCCGGAAAGCCGGCCATATTCGATCTTGGGGCAGCGATCCATGACGACGGTGAGGCCCGCCTCGCGCGCCATGCGCGGCCGCTTCTTCGTTGATCACGCCGAGCTGCATCCAGATCGTCTTGATGCCGAGGCGATCTTTCTCCGCCAGCGCTTCGCGGACGATGCCGGGCGCGGCATCGGACGCGCGGAAAATATCGACCATGTCGACAGGCGCGGGCACATCCTTCAGCGAGCCATAGACGGTCTGTCCCAGGATCTGCTTGCCCGCCAGGCCCGGATTGATCGGGATGAATGACATAGCCCTTCGTCCAGCAGATACATCATCGCGAAATAGGACGGGCGCATGTCGTTGCCGCTCGCGCCCACCATGGCGATGGTCTTGGTCGAGCGCAGGATGCTTTTGATCAGGTCGTCGGAATATTGGGGCATAAGATCAGGATATCAGTCCGGCCATTTCGGCTCACGCTTTTCGACGAAGGCGCCGATGCCTTCTTCGGCTTCCGCGGCCAGCATGTTTTTCGTCATCACTTCGCTCGCATAGTCGTAAGCCTCGGACAAGCCCATTTCGAGTTGGCGGTAGAACGCTTCCTTGCCGATCTTGACGGTTCGCGACGGTTTCGACGCGATCAGCTCGGCAAGCGCTGTTGTGGCATGGATAAGTTCGGTAGGCCCGACCACGCGATTGATCAGGCCGATGCGGTGCGCGTCCTCGGCCCGGATCATTTCTCCGGTCAGCAGCATCTCCATAGCGGCCTTGCGCGAAACGTTTCGCGACAGCGCCACCATGGGCGTCGAGCAGAAGAGGCCAATGTTCACGCCAGGGGTGGCGAAGCGCGCGGACGTCGATGCGACTGCCAGATCGCAGCTTGCGACCAGCTGGCAGCCTGCCGCCGTGGCGATGCCCTGAACCTGGGCGATGATGGGTCGCGGATGGCGAACGATGGTCTGCATCAGCTTCGAGCATTGTGCGAAGAGAGCGGCGAAGGCGGCCTTGCCAAGATCCGCGTCTTTGCGGCGCGCGGTCATTTCCTTGAGATCGTGGCCGGACGAGAAGGCCGGGCCGTCTGCGCCGAGGACGATTGCGCGCAGTGACTTGTCGTCGGCCGCTTCGTCGAGTGCGGCCTGCAACGCAGCCATCAATCCTTCGCTGAGCGCGTTGCGCGCGCCGGGTCGGTTGAGCGTCAGCCGCAGGATCGCCCCGGAGCGTTCCACAAGGACAAGGGGTTCAGTCGTCATGGCGCAATTGTAACCCCTTCGCCGGCGATTGGCATCCCAACCGCCGGCCGCTGATGCCTGAAATTGCAGCGGTTCAGGTCGTCGGGTCGGCGCCGTATTTGTTCTGCCCGGCCGTCCCCTTCTGGCAATACCAGATGATCAGAATGATCCACCCGATGAGGATCAGGAACAGCAGGAACAGCCACATCGCCGAACGATCGGTGTCGTGCAGCCGGCGGGCGCCCACCGCAAGGCTGGGCAGGAAGAGCGCCAGGTTCAGGATCGAGCCGATATAGCCGGCGTGAAACGTTCCCGGAAGGCTGGGGTCGACAATTCCGTCGAGAACGCCGGCGACGATGCCCAGGATAAGCGTGAACAGCACCCACCACCAATATTCCGAGCGGCGCGCACGTCCCTGGAAGTCGACATATTTGCCGAAGCATGTGGCGACGGCAGTTCCGAAACCCATGAAACTCTCCTCTTGCCTATGTATGGAACGTTCGCGTTGAAGCGGCCCTCGACGAAAACCGGGAAATGCCAAGAATCCCCTTCTCACCAACAAGGTTAACGCGGGATGGAGGATTGGTCCATCGTCAACGAGAAATGCGGTATCATAATACCGTCTTCAAAAATCCCAATTGGAATGGACCTTTCCGCTTGACACTGGCGCCCCATCCACGTAAACGGCGCGGCCCAATCGAAATTTCTCCCGGAGTCCCGCGATATGAAAACCTACTCGGCCAAAGCGTCCGAGATCGAGAAGAAGTGGGTCGTCATCGACGCCGAAGGGCTCGTGGTCGGCCGGCTTGCTTCGCTGATCGCGATGCGCCTCAGGGGCAAGCACAAGCCCGACTATCACGCCCCATATGGATGGCGGCGACTTCGTGATCGTCGTGAATGCGGCCAAGGTGCTGCTAACGGGCGACAAGCTGAAGAAGAAAGTCTACTACCACCACACGGGCTATATCGGCGGCATCAAGGAACGCACCGCCGGCGCGATTCTGGCGGGTAAGTTCCCGGAGCGGATCGTGGAGAAGGCCGTGCAGCGCATGCTGCCGCGCGGACCGCTGGGCCGCAAGCAGCTGTCGCATCTGCGCGTGTATCGCGGGCGCCGAGCATCCGCATGAGGCGCAGCAGCCGGTGAAGTTCGACGTCGCTGCATTGAACCCCAAGAACACGAATTATCGTATGACGAAGGCGGCCTGACCATGGCGGAAGATGTCAAAAGTTTCGGCGACCTGAAGTCGACCCTGATCAAGGCGAAGGTTCCCGAGAAGACCGAGCCGGGCGAGCAGCCGAAATCCAATCGCGACTCCAAAGGCCGCGCCTATGCGACCGGCAAGCGGAAAAACGCCGTCGCGCGCGTCTGGATCAAGCCGGGCCATGGCCGGATCACGGTCAACGGCAAGGAAGAGAAAGTCTATTTCGCGCGGCCGGTGCTGCGCATGATTCTGCGCCAGCCGCTCATCGCGGCCAATCGCGACGGCCAGTTCGATGTCATCTGCACGGTCATGGGCGGCGGACTGTCGGGCCAGGCCGGCGCGGTGCGTCACGGCATCTCCAAGGCATTGATCTCCTACGAGCCCGCGCTCAGCGCCCACGCTCAAGACGGGCGGCTTCCTCACGCGCGACAGCCGCGTCGTCGAGCGCAAGAAGTACGGTCGTCCCAAAGCGCGCCGCAGCTTCCAGTTCTCGAAGCGCTAGACCGAAATTTTGTATTTCCTTGAAACAGCGGCTTGGTTTGACCAGGCCGCTGTTTGTTTTTCGGGCGACGACTACCTGAGCCACGGCTCCGCCGCGATCGCTTCCAATGCGAGGCGAACGGCTTCCGAGGCGTCGCGGGCGCCTAGTTTTCGAATGGCGCGCGATCTGTAGGTCTCCACGGTTCGCAGACTGATTCCGAGATTGTGCGCGATCAATTTGTTCGATTGTCCGGCGATGACGCCGTTGAGAACTTCGCGGCAGCGTGGCGACAGCCCTGCAAGACGGAATGCCGGGCGGGGAGGCGTCGTCTGCGCAGACGCATTCGGGTTGGTGGTGGTCAACTGCCCTTCTCGTCCGGAGCGCGCGCCTGATCGGAAAGAACGGTCTCGATCGCCTCCAGCAACTGATCGCCGGCGAACGGTTTCGACAGCACGCTGTCGGCGCCCAGCCTGCCGGCCACATCCAAGATGTAAGCGCCGCTCAACTTGCCGGCGCCATCGGTCATCGCAATGACTTTCGCGTGCGAATTCGCCCGCTTGATCTCCAGAAGCACCTCCAGGCCGTCCATTTCCGGCATGAGGATTTCGGTCAGGACGATATCGGGTTCGCTGGCGCGAAAGGCGTCGAGTCCGAGGCTGCCGCTGTGCGCGGTGGTCACGTCGTAACCGCGCGCTGACAACAGTTGCTTGACGGCCTCGAGCCTTTCAACGTCGTGATCAATGATAAGAACGCGTGCACTCATGGTCGCCTTTCCGTTGTCGACTACTTGACACGGCGACTATTTGGCGTTTCGCGGAGACAAAAAAACCGGCGAAACTACGGGGTGCACGAGATCGTGCGCTAAACCCGGTATTTCTACCTGTGACGAACGCGACGTTCGTGTCTAAGAGGCGAGCGCCAGCCTCACGAGATCGGCCGCGTTCTTCGCCTGCAACTTCTGCATGACGTTGGCGCGGTGGAAATCGACCGTACGCGGACTAATTCCGAGTTTGCGCGCCGCTGCTTTACTTGAGGCGCCCTTGACGATCTGAGCCAGCACCAGGAGTTCGCGGGGCGTCAGAAGTTCGCGGCCGGGAAATGGTTTTGAAAGAACGTCCGGATCGCCATTCAGGGTTAGAATCTCGCGCCGCGCGCTGTCGGCAGACGGCACCTGAAGGAATTCCCACGCGCCACGGCGTCGCGCGATCGCACATTGATGCGAACGCGCCACGTCAAGAATATCGCGGGCCCGGCTCGCTTCCAGCGAATAGGCGCACATCATAAGCATTCGCTGGCCGGCGATCGAATTGTCGAGCATGCGTTCGTAAGTGCAGAAGTCCTTCCAGTGGTCTGTTTGCTGCCAATGCGTGTTGCCGCTGATCCGCAAGCCCTCATGCCCCGTCGCCAACGCTTCGTGGAGCTTTCGGTGCCAGCTCCGGAGGACGTTTCCAAAGTCCAATCGTCCGCCTCGGCCAAACCAATCGGCGCCGACGACAATCTCCATGTCGCCCGCCGCCAGATGCCGGTCGAAATCCGGTACGCCCCGTCGCAAGGCGCTTTTTGCGTCGTCCGGCGAAATCGGATCAAAAATCATCCACAGGCCGTATTCGTTCGCTTCCATTGCGGCTTTGAAAAAGGGGATATTGGTCTCGAGCAGATCTTTCTTGGTCTCATAGAACAGACTGATATGCGTGCCCCAGGGAACTTTGCCCAGCGGATCAATGCCCGAGTTGCGCAGGGCGATGTCCTGCGCGGACCTGTCCCATGACAGCGCAATGGGCCGGCGCCGATGCGGCGCCGTATGGACTTTGTTGAATAGGTACGAATCTGCCATCGGGCGCACCCCCGCTTACTTTATATTCCGAGTCACGGGCGGGGCCAGCACCGTTGAGCCCCGGACAGCTTCCCGGCGGATTCCCGCCCAGTTGATTAAAATACCTAACAAATCGGCGATGAATATTTCAATTTGTATTCGATTACGATGCATAGTCGATTGAAATTGTGAGTATAGGTAAGATGTCGAAGGGATCTGCATGAAGGAAGGTCCCATGTCGTTTCCCGCTACTATCGATGACCGTCGCGTAGACGGGAGCATTGACCTCGCGCGCTTCTGCGGTTTCCCGATCTATTTCTTCGATCTGGAGCCCGTGCTGGCGCATACCCGCTCCGCGCTTGCCCGCGACCCCGAACGCCTGCGCAGCGTCTGCGAACAACATTTGGGGGCGCTCGTTGTATCCGAGGTTCTCATCTTCTCCGGCGGCGGGTTTTATCTCGTGGTGCAGTCCTGCACGGATGCAGCGGCGTTGGGGCTTGCGAACCGCATCAACCTGTCGCTTCGAAAGCTCTTCTTCGGAACGGACAACCTGGTTCCCTACCAACTGGCGAAAATGTTCGAGGGGGTCAGGCCGGCGAAATCCGCGCCGGCTTCCGAGATTTTTCGAAACACAGCGAAACCCAGTGCAAGGGTCGCCGCCCCGGATGCCGAAGACATTCCCAGCGTGTCCGCCGAGAGGCGCTTGGCGCTCGTTCAGTTCGCTTCGCAGGGCAGGCTTGCGGATCAAAGTGTCGAACTCAGTTTCGTACCCGTGCACGATCTGCGGCATTCGCGCGTGTCCGCATTTTTTTGTTCGCCGGTTTCAGGCGCGCCGGGCGCGTCGCGCGTTTATGGCTACCGGGCGTTTCAAGGCGTCGATCGGCACGAATGGCCGTTGGTCGACCGCGCCATTCTTGCCTATGCGATCAAGTTCGCGCGCAAACTCTCCGCAAGCGGAATTGTCGCCGCCGTTGGGACCTCGGTCAATTTCGAAACGCTCGCGTGGTCGCAGGGACGGAAAATCTACAGTCAGGCGCTGCGCGCCATCGGAGCGGGCGATTTTCCATTTCTCATCCTCAAGATCGAAGACGTGCCGGCCGGAACCTTGCCGGGGCGGATTGCCGAGATCATTTCGTCCGTTCGCCCATTGGTGAAGCGAGTCTTCGTGCATCTGCCGGACTGCGAGATTCCGACTCATCAATGCGGCCATCTGGGCGCGACCGGATTCGTTCTGACGCTGCCGCCGCGGTCGACGCCCGCTGCAGCCACGGGACTCTCGAACTGGCTGGCGCGCAGCTGCGAAGTCCAAACCGCGCTGTCTTGCGTCGATCATGTCGATAGCGACGCGAGCCTCGAGCGGTTGCGGCGGGCCGGCATCCGCTTCGGCGCCGGACATGTGTTTGGGGACAGAGAGTTTCGCGGCGACGCTGATGTCGCTGCTGTCGGCGCGTTCATGGAGGAGGAGGCCCGCATGGCCCGTCCCGTAGAACGCCAATTATCATCCGGGGAACACCCGATCGCCTTGGTCTAGCCGCCCTGCAAATCCATTTGCGAGGCGATTTTGCCTTCGCGGAGAGGGAATCTCGTATGACCCGCCGCCACCACTACGGGTCGGACCATTTGAAGATTCCCGGGGGCGGGCTCGAGAGTCCGTTCAGACGCGCCGGCCGGCGTCTTTCACCCTCATACATTATACTATCGTTTGAAATCAGTGGGTTGGCATTAAGAGGAACTGTAAATTTGCGACCAAAAAGTGGTTACGCGGCTTCCAAGGATGTTCTTAATAGTCTATAAATTCGCCAACCCAGCGCTGGCTGGAGGCAATTCAGGGGAACCACATGATGAAAAGTTTGAAGACGGCGCTGTACGGCGCCGCGATGGCCGGTTGCTTGATCGCAGCCACGACATCGGCAAATGCCGAACGGGTCGGCAATTTGACGATGGTCGGCGCGGCGCAGTCCGGCGTCCAGGTGCACTTCGATGTGATGTTGCCGTTGCGCAATGTGGATGCGCTTGAGGCTTTGGTGAAGGCGCAGAGCGATTCGACATCTTCGCAATATCACAAATGGCTGACGCCCGCTCAGTTCGGCGCGCAGTTTGGCCCCAGCAAGGCGACCCTGGCCAGCGTCGCGTCGTACCTCACCTCGCGCGGGTTTTCCGTGAAGGTGCACTCGCGCAGCATCCGCGTGACCGGAACGACAGACCAGGTTTCCAGGAATTTCGGCGTGCGTCTTGTGGCGGCCAAGAGTGACGAAGGAACGACGCATATCGTCACCAACGACACATTCACGCTTCCTTCGGCGCTTGCGAGCGCCGGTGCGCAGATCTTCAGTTTCTCGCCGCATGTCGCGAAGGTGTTTTCGACGAAGCTCGATGTCGGGCATCCGTCCGGCAAGACACACAATGCCGACAACGCAGGCAAGACTCTGCAAGGCTACGCATCCAACAGGGCGCCGTCGTCGGTGCTTAATCGTTATAGCGCCACGGGCGGGTACTTCTACAACGACATGAAAGAGGCCTACACCTATCCCGCCAACAATGCGATGTGGAATGTCCACGGCACTCCGACGGCGATGAACGGCACCGGCGCCACCATCGCCGCGCTGATGTCGAGCGACGTGCTCAACACGGACATCCAGAACATGTTCGATTTTAACAACTGGTCGACGACCACCGGCACTCCCGATCCTACCCTCGCGGGCCGGTTCTACGTGAATGGCGGCGCAGGGTTCGGCGGCAACGCTTCCGCAGAAGCGTCTCTCGACACCCAGATGGAAATCGGCGGCGCGCCGGGCGCAAACGTCGTGCTGGTCGACATTCCCGACCTGTCCGACGGCAACATCCAAGCCGGCTATATCGACGTCGACGAATACAATTTCACCGATGTCGTCAGCATGTCGTTCGGCGAATGCGAATTGTTCTACACGAAGCAGTACAATGGCGGGCAGAGTTATCTCGGTGTGCTTAAGGCACAGCACGAGTTATTCCTGCAAGGTAATGCCGAGGGCATTACGTTCCTTGCGAGCTCTGGCGACTCCGCCGGCAAGATTTGCCCGACCCCAAATCTCTTCACTGGCGTTGGGACTCCCAAATATGTCGCCGGCGTTTCAACTCCTGCGTCCGATCCAAACGTCACCGCAGTCGGCGGAACAAATCTGGTCACGAACTATGTTCAGGGTTCGCTCGACTCGGCCTACGCCGGCGAAAATGCCTGGGCCGATCAGTGGCCGGGCGACTACGGTCTGAAGAATGGCTGGTGGGGCGCGGGCGGCGGCTACAGCAAGATCTATGCAATGCCCAACTATCAGAACAACGTGACCACAGGATCCACCGGCGGACGCGCAGTGCCGGATGTCGGCATGCAGGTCGGCGGTTGTCCGGGTGGCGCCTTGGATTATCACCCCAATCGCAATGTCTGCAACGGCAACAACGTTGCGGCTGATGGCGCGGGCAACACGCAGCGGAGCTTCGTGTGGGTGTCTATCGGGGCGCCGTCCGACGGTGGGCAATACTTTTACGGCTTGATCGGCACCAGCGTCTCCTCGCCGCAGTTCGCTTCGGTGGTGGCGCTGATGGTCGAGAAATACGGCCGTATGGGCAATCTCAACCCCATGCTCTATCAAGCGGCCAAACAACAGGCCAACGGTGGCGCGACGTCGTTCCACACGGGCACTATCCCCGGCTTCAACGGGCTCGTGCAGACCGAACTGAACAGCACCTACAGCCTGTCGGTCGGCGTCGGTACGCCGGTCGTCACGACCTTGATCGGCAAGGCGAATGCGACGCCTGCCGGCACACCGCAGACGGTCTCAAACCCGTAAGCGTCAACAAAGTCGAGTACAGCGCCGGGCAGGTCATTCCTGCCCGGCGTTTTTTTATGTGGTTTCGGATTGACGAGAAAGGCGGCTCATCACCCGCGAACCCACGACGGGCCCGGCGGCCCAACCCGGACACGCAAAAGAAAACCGACGGCGCATGGCGCCGTCGGTTTCGTGATCGCAAATTGCGGGAGTGCTAGGAGGAAGGCGGCGTCGTCGGCTTTGCTGCGCCCTGCGGCGTCCAGGGAGCGGGCGGTGGTCCGTAGGCGTTGTCGCCGGCGTCACCAGGCTGCACGCAGAAATAAATGATGATGACGATCGCGATCAGCGACACCAGCGAGACCAGCTGGATGAGGCCATACAGCACTCCGAAGACTCCCCACATGCCGACCGAAAACATCATCAGGCCGAGCAGAACCTGAACGACAATCGGCACAAGCAGCAGCAGCGCCCATATTCCAGGCTTGCCGGTATCGTGAAGCCGTCTCACCGTCATGCCGAGATTGGGAAGCAGGAGGGCCAGCGCGAACAGCGTCGACAGCAGATGTGTGACGATGCCGGCCACGATCGCAACGCCAATCCCCAGCACAACTCCCACCAGCACGTAGTACCAGAACTGTGCGCGCCCCACGCGCCCATTGAAGTCCATATAATGGTTGGTCACGGTGTCGACGAAATTCTGCCAGAGCTTGTTGAAATCGACCTGGTCCATCACATCCTCCTGCAGGCGTATGGCCTGCCGCTGGCTGTCGCGGCCCGCGGCCCAAATGGTCGTTGCGGGCCTTCGAAACTCCCGCTATGCGGAGAATTGTCGGGCTCCGTCAGCTAATTGGCCCCGTAACTTTCTGTCAATGATGGCGCGGCCAACCCGCGCGGCGTAAGAGGTCTTATGGTTTCGAGAGTGTTCATAGACGGCGCGGCCGGAACGACCGGTCTGGAAATCCGCGAAAGGCTGGCCGCCCGACCGGACCTTGAGGTCGTGCAATTGGCCGACCGCGATCGGAAGGACCCCAGAGCGCGCGCGGAAGCCCTGAACGAGGCCGATGCCGTCATCCTGTGCCTGCCGGACGAGGCGGCGCGTGAAGCCGTCGCGCTGATCGAGAACCCCGCCGTGCGCGTGATCGACGCCTCGACGGCGCACCGGGTCGCCCAAGACTGGGTCTATGGATTTCCGGAGTTGGAGGCGGGCCAGCGGGCCAAAATCGCTTCTGCCCGCTTCGTGAGCAATCCCGGCTGCTATCCGACGGGCTTTCTCGCGCTGGTGCGGCCCCTGGTGCGTGCCGGGCTGATTCCGCCCGAATTTCCCCTCACGTCCAACGCCGTGTCGGGTTATTCCGGCGGCGGCAAGGCGATGATCGAGGAGTTCGAGAACAAGTCGTCGCCCGCTTTCGTCGAAACCGTCGTGCGGACTTATGCGCTTTCGCTCGCCCACAAGCATGTGTCCGAAATGCACATTCACTCCGGTCTCAGACATCCGCCGCTGTTCGCGCCGAGCGTCGGCCGCTTCTATCGCGGCATGATCGTCGAGACGCCGCTGCAGCTTTGGGCGCTGCCGGGCAAGCCGACGGCGGCTGCAATCCATCAGGCGATCGCGGACGCCTATCGCGGCGAGAAGCTGATCGAAGTCGCGCCATTGGCCGAGACGCTCAAATCGCTCGATGTGGAGATGTTGAAGAACACGAACGGCATGAAGCTCTATGTGTTCGGCAACGACAAATACGGGCAAGCGCGGCTCGTGGCCGTGCTCGACAATCTCGGCAAGGGCGCGAGCGGCGCAGCGGTTCAGAATCTCAACATCATGCTGGGGCTCGCCGAGACCACCGGTCTCGTATGACGAGCGGCCGCGCAGCAATGTATCGGCCGGGCGCGTTCGCGATTGACGACATGCCCGTTCTGCACGATGTGATCCGGCGGCGCGTCTTCGCGACAATGGCGGCGATCATCGATGGCGCTGTGACATTCGCCTATGCCCCCGCGATTCTCGATGCACAAAGCGGCCCGCGCGGCGGCATTCGGTATCATCTGGCGGTCGGCAACGCGCTCGCGAAGCTCGAAGACGGCGCGCGCGTGTGGATCAGCACGATGGGTCCCGATGCTTATGTCTCGCCCGATTGGTATGCGAGCCTCGTGACCGTTCCGACGTGGAATTACATTGCGGTGGAAGGCGAGGGCGTCGTGCGCCGCACATCGCGCGAGGCGTTGCGCCAGCTTGTCGTCGACTTGTCGGCGCAAGAGGAAGAAAAGCTTCTGCCAAAGCGCCCATGGCGGATCGATAAAGTGTCGCCGGAACACACGGAGATGCTGTTGAACGGCATTGTCGGCTTTTCGCTCTCTTTCGAACGCCTCGAAGGGAAATTCAAGCTGTCGCAAGACAAGAAGCCGGAGGATTATGCCGGCGTGATCGCAGGCCTCGAGGCGCGCGGCGATGCGGCGAGCTTGGCGGTCGCAGCGGCGATGCGGAGGGTGATGAGATGATACCCAGCAACAAAAACCACCCGCCCCTTGAGGGCGGGTCGAATTTGGAGTCGCGCGGAAGCGCGAGGACAAATTCGGGGCGGGGCAATTTTGATGCAGCACCCCGCCCCGAAAAATCCTTCGCTTCGCTCAGATTTTTCGACCCGCCCTCAAGGGGCGGGTGGGTATTCGCTTTTGTTTTTGTCACTACGATCTTCGCATCCTCATTGGCCGCAGCCGCCGATTATCTTCCGCCGCCCGGCGACGCTTGGGCCACGCATTCGCCGCAGCGGGAAGGTTTTGACGGCGCAAAACTCAAAGCGGCCATCGATTTCGCGATCGCCAATGAGCCGAAATTCCCGCCGGAACTTGCCAAGGTCGCCGACATCCGAGACCTGCGCATTTCCATTCCGCTGCAATTCGCGAAGGAACCGTTTTCCGGTCCCATCGGCCCGCTTGCGCCGCGGGCGCCCGCGAACGGCATTGTCATCCGTCATGGCTATATCGTCGCCGAATGGGGCGACACGCATGCGGTCGACATCACCAATTCGGTGACGAAGACGTTTTTGTCGGCCGTGGCGGGCGTTGCATTCGACAAGGGGATGATCAAAAGCGTCGACGATCGCGTGATCGACTATGTACAGCCGACTCCCGATTTCATGTCGCCGCACAATCAGCCCATCACCTGGGACGAGATGCTGCGCCAGACGAGCGGCTGGGCTGGCACGATGTGGGGCAAGCCCTGGTGGGCTGATCGCCCCGGCGCGCAGCCCTGGACCGAGCTTGCCGCGGGTCCGCCGCCGGTAGGCCAGCAGTGGAAATATTCCGATGTGCGCGTGAATGCGCTGTCGCTGGCGCTGACTTATTTGTGGAAGCGTCCGCATCCGGAGGTGCTCAAGCAATATGTGATGGACCCGATCGGCGCTTCGAATGCATGGCACTGGGAAGGCTATGACAATTCCTGGATCACAATTGACGGCAAACGCATCCAGGCCGTTCCAGGCGGCGGGCATTGGGGCGGCGGCATGTTCATTTCCGCCCGCGATCTTGCGCGCATGGGATTGCTCGGTCTCAATCTCGGAAAATGGGGCGACGCGCAAATTCTTTCGCCGAAATGGATCGCACTATCGCGCACGCCGACGGGACCCAATCCCGGTTACGGTTATATGAATTGGTTTCTCAATACGGACCAGAAACTCTTTCCCGCCGCACGCGCCGACTCTCTCGCCTTCATCGGCAACGGCGACAACATCGTGTATATCGATTACCAGCACGACATCGTTGCGGTCGTGCGCTGGATCGATGATTCACAGAAGGCGGAATTTGTCAGACTCTTGCTGGCGGCGACTAACCTATAGCAAGCGACCGCGGGGTCGCGCCTTTTGAACGGTATCGGACACAGCCACAAACCCTGAATGTTGTTGCCGGCGGGCGTAAGGGCCCAATATTTGTTCGCTACTCCCGCAAGCCGGGGTTGAAAATCAGCCGCAGGCAGGGTGAAATCGGCGTCGCGCGGAAGGGGTGCGCGGCCAGTTCACCGGATCCATCGCAGGAGCGTTTTTCTGCAGGCGTTTGCAGAGACGCCGGGCATGTGGGGGCTTCTATGCCATTCTTCGCTCAGCCGTCATTGCGTATCGCGCTGAAATCGTCCGCCTCTTATCGCCTGCCGCTGGCCGCCGCCTGCGGGTTCGGTCTGATGCTGGCGGGCCCGGCCGGGCAGGCGCTCGCCAATCCATCGGGCGGCGCGGTCACCACCGGATCGGCTTCGGTCTCGACCTCGTCGAGCAAGACAAGCGTCAACCAGAAATCCGAAGACGTCGTCATCGACTGGTCCAGCTTCAACATCGGCTCGGGACAAACGACGCAATTCTATCAGCCGAATGCGCAGGCCATCGCCGTCAACCGCGTTGGCGGCGCCAACGCCTCCCAGATTCTCGGCAAGCTCGACGCCAATGGGCGCGTGGTGCTGATCAACGGCAATGGTGTGCTGTTCGGCAAAGGTGCGCAGGTCAATGTCGGCTCGCTGATTGCAACGAGCACGGACGGCTCGGATTCCGACGTCCTGTCCGGCAAGTTCACGCGAGCTGGCAAGCAGAACGCATCCGTCGTCAATAATGGTGCGATCACAGCCGCAAGCGGCGGAGTCGTCGCCCTCGTCGCACCGAATGTCTCCAACACCGGCACGGTCAATGCGAGGCTCGGCGCCGTTGCGCTGGGCGCAGCGAACAAATTCACTGTCGACTTTTCAGGTGACGGACTCGTGTCGTTTGCAGCGCAAGGCGATGTGAACGCGCGTGCGTCCGCGATCAACAGCGGATTGCTGTCCGGCGCCAATGTCTCGATGACGGCGCATGCCGCCAACGGCATCGCCACCGGTATCGTCAACATGAGCGGGATCATCACCGCACAAGGCGTCCAGAATGTCGGCGGCACGATTTATCTCAATGCCGGCAACGGCACGCTGACGACGACAGGAACATTGAACGCGGCAGGCGTCACGGGCGGCGGACAAATCGAAACCTCCGGCGAGACGGTCAACATCTCCGGCCATGTTACGGGTGGTAAAGGCGGTCTGTGGAAAGTCGATCCCGAAAATCTCACCATCGATTCCACCGCGGCCGGCACCATCGACGGCACACTTAGTGGTGGCACCAGCGTTCTGGAACAAACGACCTCCGGCGCGGCCAACGGAACCGGCAACCAGACAGCCGGCGCCGGCGACATCGACGTCGAAAGCGCCATGTCGTGGAATTCGGCGGCCACGCTCACGCTCGATTCCTATCATTCCATCAATATCGCGGCGCCGATCACGATCACCGGCGCAGGCGGACTTACGCTTATCACCAACGATGGTGGCTCGGGCGGAAATTATTTCTTCAAGGGCGGAAACGTCGCCTATACCGATCTCTCCCCCGGCTTCAGCACGCTGGGAAGCCTGACGATCAACGGGACGTCCTACGAGTTGGTGAACACCTTTATTCAACTCAATCAGGACGTCTTCTTCGACAACAGCGCCAGCATCGCATTCGCGAATTCTTATAATGCGTCAACCGACGGAACGTATTCGAACTCGCTCGTAACCACCACGTTCAACGGTTCATTCGAAGGTCTTGGAAACACCATCACCAATTTGACGATCGACGCGCCATCGGCCGGCAATGTTGGCCTGTTCGCCGCGCTCGGCACAGGCGGGGTGGTGCGCGATATCGGTCTGGTCGGCGGCTCGGTGACTGGGGTTGGCAGCGCCAATGTCGGCTGGCTGGTGGGCTACAATAATGGCGGCACGGTCGAATATTCCTATGCCACCGGCGCGGTGAGCGGCGGCAGCGCTGGCGGGCTGGTGGGCTACAATAACGCCGGCACGGTCGAATATTCCTATGCCACCGGCGCGGTGAGCGGCGGCAACGCTGGCGGGCTGGTGGGCTACAATAACGCCGGCACGGTCGAATATTCCTATGACACCGGAGCGGTGAGCGGCGGCTGGGCCGGCGGGTTGGTGGGTTCCAATATCAGCGGCACGATCGAGGATTCCTACGCCACCGGTGGGGTGACGAGCAGCGGCGGCGGCGTCCCCGAGGTCGGTGGGTTGGTGGGCGACAATGCAGGCACGATCGAATATTCCTACGCCACCGGGACGGCGAACGGCGGTAACGCCGAGGTCGGCGGGCTGGCGGGATACAATAATGCCGGCACGATCGAGGATTCCTACGCGACCGGCGCGGTGACGAGCAGCGGCGGCGGTGGCATTGTGGGCGGTCTGGTGGGCCTCAATGCCAGCACGCCTGCATCTCTTGGTGACGTCAGCACGATCGAGGACTCCTACGCCACCGGCGCAGTAAGCGGCGGCGAACTCGCCTATGTCGGCGGTCTTGTGGGCCAAAATCTTGGTGAAAGTGTTGGTGTGAGCACGGTCGAGGATTCCTACGCCACCGGCGCGGTGAGCGGCGGCGCCTATGCAGGTGGGCTGGTGGGCTACGATGGCGGCACGGTCACCAATTCCTATTGGGACATGAACACGAGCGGTGTGACCAACTCCTCCCGGGGCGCCGGCAATGTCGCCAACGATCCCGGCATCACGGGCGAGACGACATCCGCCCTGCAGGGCGCATTGCCCACCGGGTTCTCGAACACCGTCTGGAGCACGGGCACGGGCCTCTATCCTTATCTCTCCTGGCAATATGCGAGCACGCCGCAGGCTGTCTCCGGCATCGCCTACAGCAATGGCGGCGGCACGGTTCTGCAGGGCGGCACCGTCTCGACACTTGTCGACGGCAACGCGCTCGGCACGGCCTCGACCGGCGCGAACGGCTATTATTATCTGCTGGTGGCGCCGGGAACGATCTCCGGCAGCAATGCGGTGCTGGCCTATAGCTCGGCCAATGGCGCGCGCGTGGATACGGCCACGGATGCGCTGGACGCCAACAGCAATGTCAGCGGTTTCGATGTCTGGGGCAACACCCTCATCGCGCCCACGAGCGACACGGCCTATTCGACGGCAAGTGCCACGAGCCTGCAAACGCAGGATGCGTCTCTCATCGCGCAGGCCGTGGGCGCCAACACCGACCCGACAACCGGCCTCACGAATTACGGCTACATCGCCACCGGCACCGGCTTCACCATCGACCAGCCGCTCACGCTATCGAACGGGCTCTATGTCAAAACCACCGGCGGTAATATCTCCGTCAACGATGCGCTGACGCTCCCCGGCAGCGAGGGACTCGCGCTCGAATCCTCCGGCGCGCTCACCATCGACGCGCCGATCAACGTCACCGGCGCGGGCGCGCTCGTGCTCGATTATTCGACAAGCGCGCTGACCAATCTCAGCTTCGGACTTACCTCGTCCGGCTTTAGCGGCCGCGTGAATTACGGCACCACGGACAATGGCGGCACACTTTCCATCAACGGCACGCCCTACACGCTCCTCTATTCCATGAGCGACATGCAGAACATCAACGCGTCGGATGCCGCGCTTGTCGGCAATTACGCGCTGGCGGATTCGCTCGACGCGACGGGTACGACCGGCTGGGTGCCGATCGGCACTGCCGGCAACAGCTTCGGCGGCACATTCGAGGGGCTCGGCAACACAATCTCGAATCTTATCGTCGACATGCCATCGGTCAGCGGTGTTGGCCTTTTCGGCTATGCGACGGGCAGCGTATTCCGCGATCTCGGCGTGGTCGGCGGCAGCTTCACCGGAGCCGATCTTGTAGGCGGGCTGGTGGGAGAGAACCTCCAAGGCACGATCGCGAACGCCTACGCCACCGGCTCCGTCAGCGGTGATAGCGAGGTCGGCGGGCTGGTGGGAAATCTAGACTTCCTTGCCACGATCACGAACGCCTACGCCACCGGCGCCGTCAGCGGCAGCCAGGATGTCGGCGGGCTGGTGGGACGCAGCAACATCGGCACGATCACGAACGCCTACGCCACCGGCGCCGTTGACGACATCGGCAGCGGTTTGTCCCAGTATTTCGGCGGGCTGGTGGGACTAGTCGACGATGGCGGCGGTATCACGGACGCCTACGCGACCGGCGCCGTGATGGGCAGCGGCAGCGGTATCTCCGAGTACGGCGGCGGGCTGGTGGGACGAAACGACGGCGGCATCATCGACGCCTACGCCACCGGCGCCGTCGGCGGATTCCGGGTTGTCGGCGGGCTGGCGGGAGTTAACGACGGCGGTATCTTGGACGCCTACGCCACCGGCACCGTCAGCGGCAACGCGGGAGTCGGCGGCCTGGTGGGTGGAAGCACGACCGGGGCCGTGTTGACGGACGGCTACTGGGACACGCAGACCAGCGGCATCGGGACCGACGGCGGCGGCGCGGCACCGCTCACGACGGCCGAGATGCAGGGCACGTTCGCCAACATGCCGGGCTTCGCCGGACCGACATGGGCGACGGGCACAGGTCTCTTCCCGTACCTCTCCTGGCAGTTCGCGAGCACGCCGCAGGTCGTCTCCGGCTTCACGGTCACATCAAATGGCAAGACTGGTGTTTCGGGTCTCGACGTGTCGCTGCTCGTCAACGGCAACGGCGTGACGCCGGCCATTGCCACGAGTTCCGGCGCCAACGGCTACTATTATCTTCTGCTTCAGCCAGGAACGATTGCAAATTCCGGCAGCCCTCTGTTCGCCTATCTGACCAACGGCACGCCCGGCAATTCCTTTGTCGGAAATGCGCTGGGCCGCGACGGCAACCTCGAAATCGAAGAAGGCCAGTTGCGCGTGAAGAGCGGTGCTGCCAGCGTCACGGGACTCTTCCGGGCGCTCAATACGGCCGTGGGCGGCGCGACCGGCGCCGACTTCCTCTATACGTCAGCCGGCGGCCTCGCTTCGAACGTCAATCTCTTCCTTGACGATTCGGCTGCGACATTCAACATCAATGCCGCGCTTGACGTCGGTACCGGCACGCTTTGGCTCTACGATCCAAAAGGTGCGATCTCAGAGAGCGGCAACGGTGCGATCACCGCAGGTCAGTTGCGCGGGACTTCGAATAACGGCGTCACGCTTAACGGCACGAACGACATCGCGCGACTGGGTCCGTTCACCAATACCGGCAGTGGCGGCTTCTCGCTGACCAACGCCGGCCAGCTCGATGTGACGGGAGCCGTCAATGCGGGAACGGGCGATCTGTCGCTGACTACGACAGCCAACGGCATCGTCATCGGCGGCGACTTGACAGCAGGCGGCACGGTCGTGCTCAACGCGGGAAGCGGGATTTGGCAAAATGCGAATTCGAGCATCACAGCGGAGACGCTCACGGGAAGCGCAAACGGCACGACACGGCTCCAGGGCGCCAATCTGATAGCCGACTTGGGCGCTTTCGACGTGAACGCTGCAAATTTCCTGCTGACCAACGACCAAACCCTGACGGTCACCGGAACCGTGGGGGCCAATGTGATATCGCTGAATGCCACAAGCGGCGATCTCGTCGACAGCGGCGCGCTGCACGCCAATACGGTGACGCTGGTGTCTTCGCTGGGCGAGGTTTACGGCACAGGTAACATCAACGCGATGCTGTTGAACGTTTCCGCCGACACCGGCATCGATCTCGACGGTACAAGCAACAACATCCACCGCATCGGAACCCGCACAACCAACTCCGGCCCGAATGTCATCAACGCCCACAACGCGGGGGATTAGTCCGAACCCGTACCGGTCACGGCCCACATCCCGATCGATCAATATAGGATAACCGGGCAATTTCAGTGCCAGCCGAGGTAGCCTGCACTTCACAGCGGCCTTCGAACGGGTTAAGCTTTTTTGTCGGTGGAATGACCGGGCAGCGTCTCGGGGCGCAGTGCCAAAAGGCGTCGATTTTCGCGAAGGGAACATCGACGGACCAATCAGCTCTGGGGGTCCTATGTCGTTCGTTGCGTCTGATTGCGCGTGCGTTGTCGTCAACACCAAGTCCCGCCGCAAGGCCTTCGACAAGACGCTTCTTTTGAGCGCCGCGGCTGTCGCGTTGATCGCGTCGCCGGCCGCGCAGGCAAATCCTGTCGGTGGCGCGGTCACGACGGGGTCCGCGTCGGTCTCGACGTCTGCGAACAAAACGAACGTCAACCAGAAATCCGAAGATGTCGTCATCGACTGGTCGAGCTTCAACATCGGCAGCGGACAGACGACGCAATTCTACCAGCCGAATGCGCAGGCGATTGCCGTCAATCGCATCGGCGGCGCGAATGCGTCCCAGATTCTCGGCACGCTCGACGCCAACGGCCGCGTGGTGCTGATCAACGGCAATGGCGTGCTGTTCGGCAAGAATTCACAGGTGAATGTCGGTTCGCTGATCGCAACAACAACCGACGGCTCGGACTCCGACGTTTTATCCGGCAAGTTCACGCAAGCCGGCAAGCAGAACGCAGCCGTCACGAACAACGGGACGATCAATGCCGCGAGCGGCGGCACAGTTGCCCTCGTCGCGCCGAATGTGACGAACACGGGCACGGTCAATGCAAAGCTCGGCACCGTCGCACTCGGTGCTGCCAACAAATTCACGGTGGATTTCTCCGGTGACGGTCTTGTGTCGTTTGCCGCGCAGGGCGACGTGAACACGCGTGCTGCGGCAATCAATTCGGGACTGCTGTCCGGCGCGAATGTGTCAATGACGGCCCACGCCGCAAACGGCATCGCCACCGGCATCGTCAACATGAGCGGCATCATCACCGCACAAGGCGTCCAGAATGTCGGCGGCACGATCTATCTCAATGCCGGCAACGGCACGCTGACGACGACAGGAACATTGAACGCGGCAGGCGTCACGGGCGGCGGACAAATCGAAACCTCCGGCGAAGCGGTCAACATCTCCGGCCATGTTACCGGCGGCAAAGGCGGCCTGTGGAAGGTCGACCCGGAAAACCTCACCATCGATGCCGCCGCTGCCGGCACGATCGACGGCACGCTCAGTGGCGGCACCAGCGTCCTCGAACAGACGACCTCCGGCGTTGCCAACGGCACCGGCAACCAGACATCCGGCGCCGGCAACATCAATGTCGAAAGCGCCTTGTCGTGGAATTCCGCGGCCACGCTTACGCTCGATTCCTATCATTCCATCAACATCGCAGCGCCGATCACGATCACCGGCGCAGGCGGGATTACGCTCATCACCAACGACAATGGCGGCGCGGGCGGGGATTATTTCTTCAATAACGGCGCCCATGTCGCCTTCACCGATGTGGTCGGCAGCGCCACGCAAGGCTCGCTCACCATCAATGGCCAGGGCTTCACGCTCGCCAACAGCATCGCGCAGCTCAAAACCGACATCGCCAACTTTGCCGGCTCCCATTATTACGCGCTCGCCAATTCCTATGACGCGAGCGGCGACAATGGCGGCACGCCCTACACGTCTGTCGTGCTTGGGAGCATTTTCAGCGGCGCCATCGAAGGCCTGGGAAACACGATCTCCAACCTTTCCATCGACAGCAGCAGCACCTCATCGGTCGGTCTTTTCACGCTCGTCGCGGGCGGCACGGTGCGCGATCTCGGTTTGACCAATGTCGACATCGTCGCGACAGATCCCGGTAACAGCGGTTTCTCCGTGGGCGCATTCGCCGGCCTCAATGCGGGCGGCACTTTTCTGAACGATTGGGCCACCGGGACCATCTCCGGCGGCTCCGGGACGAATGATTTGTTCGGCGGGCTGGTGGGCGACAATGTCGGCACCATCGAGAATTCCCATGCCGCGGTCGCGGTCACGAATTCAACCTCCGGGGCCCAACTGGGCGGAGTGGCCGGATTCAATGGCGGAACGATCGGCGGAACCTACGCAACCGGGGCAATCACAGGCGGCAGCGGTGGGACTGCCGGCGGTCTGGTGGGACTGACCTCCGGCACGATCTCCCAGTCTTATTCCACGGGCGTTGTCATCGCCGGGACGTCTGGCGGCCTGGTCGGCGGCGACACCGGCTCGTCCGGCGACATCATGTCGTCCTATTGGGACCTGCAAACGAGCGGCATCGGCAATCCGAGCCAGGGCGCCGGCAATGTCAGCAACGATTCCGGCATCACGGGCGAGACCACAGCGGCGTTGCAAGGCACGCTGCCAAGCGGATTCTCCAACGCGACCTGGAGCACAGGCGCAGGGCTCTATCCTTATCTCTCCTGGCAGTTCAGCAGCACGCCGCAGGTGCTGTCGGGGCTTGTGTTCGGCGATCACGGCGTGACGCCGTTGCAAGCAGGAAACGTATATGTGGATGCGAACGGCAGTTCCTTCGCCACGCTGACCACCGGCGCCAACGGCTATTTCTACGATGTCGTCGCACCGGGCGCCTTCGTGACAAGCGAGCCGCTCCTTGCCTACACCACGGGCGCGAACAATGGCGCGCATGTGGAAGCGTTCTCCGGCAGCGCTGCGGGCTTCGACATCTGGGGCGACACGCTCATCGCGCCGACGAGCGTCACGACATATTCGAGCGCCAGCGGCACATCGTTGCAGTCGCAGGATGCGAGTCTCATCGCGACGGCGATCGGTTCGGATTCGAATGCGTCCTTCGTCGCGGGCCTGACGCATTTCGGCTATGTCGCTACCGGCGGGGGCTTCACCATCGATCAATCGCTCTCGCCCGCCAACGGTCTCTTCGTGGAGACGCGCAACGGCGATCTCACCGTCGCCGATCCCGTCACGATCGCAGGCGCGAACGGCCTGACGCTGTATTCCTCAAACGCGCTCACCATCGATGCGCCGATCTCGATCACCGGCGCAGGCGCCGTCGCGCTGGCCGCCGCTTACGACACCGCGACGGTACCGGGCACGCCGCTGCTCGAACTGTCCTTCGGCCTCGGACCAAATGGCTTCGCCGGCAGCGTGAACTACGGCTCCACGAACAATGGCGGCACGCTCACCATCAACGGCACGCCCTACACGCTCCTCTATTCGATGAGCGATGTGGATAGCCTCGCCTGCTCTAACGATCCCAGTCCCGGGCTGTGCGTCAACCCGAATGCGGAGAATCTCGCCGGAAATTATGCGCTTGCCAATTCCCTCGATGCGAGCGGATTTGATTACATTGCAATCGGGTCCGGCGACCCCAGTAACGAATACACCGGGATGTTCGAGGGCCTCGGCCACACGATCAGCAATCTGACCTTCCACACCCTGAATCCGCCTGATGATCAGGGTCTTTTTGCCGGGTCTTCCGGCTCCATCCGCGACATCGGGATGGTCGGCGGTTCTATCGGCTGCTGCGGAAACGATGGCTTTCTGGTCGGGTTCGATGCCGGCGTGATCGAGAACACGTTCGAGACCGGCACCGTCGTGTCAGGCAGCGAGAACGATCCGTCAACCTTCACCGGCGGACTTGTCGGCCAGGTCACCAGCAGCGGCGTGATCGCGAATTCCTTCGCGACGGGTCAGATTACGGACATCGTCAGCAATGCCGGCGGCCTGGTGGGAGATCTGCAGGGAACACTCGTCAATGACTATGCGACGATTTCCGTCGTCGCCGCGTTCTCCGGGGAAGGCTCGGAATTGGGCGGACTTGTGGGCGAGGCCGATTCCGGAAGCCGCATCGAAAGCTCCTATGCAACCGGCGCTGTCACTGGACATCAGGACATTGGCGGACTTGTGGGGTATCTGGACGGCGGGAACGTCTCGGGGTCCTTCGCCACCGGCGCCGTTTCCGGCACGAGCCAAGTGGGCGGACTCGTTGGCGAAAGCGAAGAAGGCGCCATTTCCAATTCCTACGCGATGGGTTCCGTCAGCGGCAGCAGCCAGGTCGGCGGTCTCGTCGGCGCGCTCTTCGATCCCAGCTCGTCGGTGACGGATTCGTATTCGATCGGCCGGGTCACCGGGAGCACGGCGGTGGGCGGACTTGTCGGTCTGGAAAGCGACACCGGCGGCGTCACCGACAGTTATTGGGACACTGAGACGAGCGGGCAATCGAGCGGCGGCACTGGTGCTGTTCCGCTCACCACAGCGCAGATGCAGGGCACCTTCGCCAACATGCCGGGCTTCGCGGGGCCGACATGGGCGACAAGCGCGGGGTTGTTTCCGTATCTGTCCTGGCAATATGCGAGCACGCCGCAGGCGATCTCCGGTATCGCCTACAGCAATGGCGGCGGCACGGTGCTACAGGGCGGCACCGTCTCGACGCTTGTCGACGGCACCGCGCTCGGCACGGCCTCCACCGGCGCGAACGGCTATTATTATCTGCTGGTGGTGCCGGGAACGATCACGGATAACAACAATGCAGTGCTGGCCTATAGCTCGGCGAACGGCGCGCGCGTGGATACGGCCACGGATGCGCTGGACACCAACAACAATGTCAGTGGTTTCGATGTCTGGGGCGCCACGCTGATCGCGCCCACAAGCGACACGACCTATTCGACCGCGAGTGCGACGAGCCTGCAAACGCAGGACGCGGCACTCATCGCGCAGGCCGTCGGCGGAAATGCCGACCCGACAACCGGCCTCACGAATTACGGCTACATCGCCACGGGCTTCACGATCAACCAGCCGCTCACGCTGTCGAGCGGGCTCTATGTCAAAACGACCAGCGGCAACATCGTCGTGGACGATGCGCTGACGCTTCCCGGCAGCGAAGGGCTGACGCTCGATTCCGCTGGCGCGCTCACCGTCGACGCGCCGATCTCGATCACCGGCGCCGGCGCGCTCACGCTCGATTATTCGACAAGCGCGCTGACCAATCTCAGCTTCGGCCTCACCTCGTCCGGCTTCGCCGGCGGAGTGAATTACGGGTCCACGAACAACGGCGGAACGCTGACGATCAACGGCGCGGCCTACACGCTGCTCTATTCCATGACGGATATACAGAACATCAACGCGAGCGACATGGCGCTGGACGGAAACTACGCGCTGGCAACCTCGATCAATGCCTCGGGCGTAACCGGCTGGACACCGCTTGGCGTCACCAGCAACGGCTTGAACCTGAATACCGGCCAAGGCTTCGCGGGTATTTTCGAAGGCCTCGGCCACACGATTTCCAATTTCACGGTCGACAATGGCTCCAGCACCTACTCAGGCCTGTTCGGGCTTTCGAGCGGCACGATCCGGGACGTCGGCGTGACGGCCGTTTCCGTGAGCGGTTCCGCCGGCCAAATGGGCGGGCTCGTGGACAACGAAAGCGACGGCACGATCGCGAACGACTATGTGACGGGCACAGTCGACGGCACGGGGGACGAGGTGGGCGGCCTTGTCGGATACAATGACGGCGGCGCCATCGCGAATTCCTTCTCGACGGCAGCGGTCACCGGCACCGAAGTGGTCGGCGGGTTGGCGGGATTTAGTAACGATGGTGCGATCACGGACTCCTATTCGACCGGCGCAGTCAGCGGTACACTCAATGTCGGCGGTCTCGTCGGCGTGCTCGACGATTTCGGCGCGATCACTGACTCCTTTGCGACAGGCGCGGTCGGCGGGGCCGGCAACAATGTCGGAGGATTGGTGGGATTAAGCACTGGCACAGGCAGGACTGCGACCATCACCGGCTCCTATGCGACAGGCGCCGTCACGGACACCGGCAGCGTTTCGAATGTCGGCGGTCTCGTGGGCGACGCCTTTCGGGTGACGATCTCGAATTCGTTCGCCACGGGGGCAGTCGAGGGTGGGTCGGACAGCCAGAATGTCGGCGGCTTCGTGGGTGGTGAAATCGGAAGCGCCAGCTCTATCGCCAACTCCTTCTCGACGGGCCTGGTAAGCGGCGGAAACACGGATATCGGCGGCTTCGTCGGTGACGACACATCGGGTGGCGGCATCACAAATTCCTACTGGGACATATCGACCAGCGGCATCGGCGCCACGCAAGGCGCGGGCAATATCACCAACGACAGCGGCGTCACTGGCAAGACAACGAGCGGGCTGCAAGGCGCGCTGCCGGGCGGATTCTCGAACACCGTGTGGGGCACCGGCACCGGGCTCTATCCTTATCTCCTCTGGCAGTTCTCCGGCACGCCGGAAGCCGTTGCCGGCTTCACGGTGGCATCGAATGGAAAGACCGATGTTTCGGGCCTCGATGTGTCGCTGCTCGTGAACGGCGAAAGTGTTGCTCCGGCCATCGCCACGAGCTCCGGCGCGGACGGCTATTACTATCTCCTGCTCGCGCCGGGCACGATTTCGAATTCCGGCAGTCCGCTCTTCGCCTATCTGACGAATGGGGTGCCGGGCAACGCCTATGTCGGCAACGCGCTCGGCGGCGACGGCGCGCTCACAATCGAGGAGGGCCAATTGCGCGTGAAAAGCGGCGCGAGCAGCCTCACGGGCCTCTTCCGCGCGCTGAATACCGCCTTGGGCGGCAACACCGGCGCGGACTTCCTCTATTCGTCGGCCAGCGGCGTCACCCCGAACGTCAATCTTTTCATCAGCGACTCGGCCGCGAATTTCAATGTCAATTCCACTCTCGATGTAGGCTCGTTCTGGTTCAACGATCCCGACGGTGCGATCTCCGAAAGCGGCGGAGGCAGCATCATCGCGGGCGTGCTGCGCGGCACGACAGAAAACGGCGTCGCCCTCAACGACACGAACGAGATCACAGCTTTGGGCGCCTTCTCCAATACGGGAAGCGGCGGCGTTGCAATAACCGACGGCAAGACCTTGTCCGTCCGCGGCGCGCTCAATGCGGGCTCCGGCGACCTTTCGCTCACCACCACGAATGGCGGCAGCATCGACATCGATGGAAGCCTGGCGACCGGCGGCACGCTGACGCTGACCTCCGCAGGCTCGATCTGGCAGGCGGCATCGAGCGTCATTATCGCGGACACGCTCACCGGCAGCTCGGACGGCGCGACACGGTTGCAAGGCGCCAACGCGATCACGGATTTGGGCAGCTTCACAAACACGGACGGCAATTTCTTTCTGACCGACAACCGGACATTGACGGTCGATGGGACCGCGAACGCCGGGTCGAGAGCGATGTCACTGAAAGCGACGACCGGCGATGTGGTCGTCGATGGGGCGTTGGACGCAGGCAATCTGACGCTCGTGTCGTCCTTGGGTGAAGTCGACGGCACGGGCGCGATCGCCGCCAACGTCATAAACGTCACCGCCGACACCGGCATCGATCTCGACGGCACGAGCAACAACATCCACCACATCGGAACCCGCGCGACCAACTCGGGACCGGATGTGATCAACCAGTGACGCGCAGAAGGCGGAGTTCGCCAGGCTTCTGCCGGCGGCTGTAAGCAAGTAAGTCATGTTATCCCAAGCTGAGCGCGCGAATGTCCGAAACCGACCCGCTGTCAAGGTTGAAAATGACACAAAAAAGAGTTGAAATGGCCCTTCGCGCGGACGGGGTGCGCGTCTGATTCGTCAGATTCGTGACGGGAGCGGTTTCTGCAGAAGGTCGCAGAAATGCGCCGACATGTGGGGGGCTCCATGGCGTTTTCCGTTCCTTCGTCGCTGCGAATTGTATTGAAATCGTCCGTCTCATTTCGTTTGCCGCTGGCCACCGCCTGCGGGTTCGGGGTGATGTTGGTGGGTCCGGCTCTCGCCAATCCTCTGGGCGGTGCGGTCTCGACCGGAGCGGCGTCGATTTCGACATCGTCGAACAAGACGAACGTCAACCAGAGATCCGAAGACGTCGTCATCGACTGGTCGAGTTTCAACATCGGCAGCGGCCAGACGACCCAGTTCGTTCAGCCGAACGCGCAGGCGATCGCCGTCAATCGCGTCGGCGGTGCGAATGCATCCCAGATTCTCGGCGCGCTCGATGCCAATGGGCGCGTCGTATTGATCAACGGCAACGGCGTGCTGTTCGGCAAAGGCGCGCAGGTCAATGTGGGATCGCTGATCGCAACATCGACCGATGGTTCGGATTCCGATGTCCTGTCCGGTAAGTTCACGCAAGCGGGCAAGCAGAATGCGTCCGTGATCAATAACGGTGCGATCGCAGCGGCGTCAGGCGGCGTGGTCGCTCTCGTCGCGCCGAATGTGACGAACACGGGCACCGTCAATGCGAAGCTCGGCACCGTCGCGCTGGGCGCCGCGAACAAATTCACAGTCGATTTCACCGGCGACGACCTCGTGTCGTTTGCCGCACAAGGCGATGTGAACGCGCGCGCTTCGGCGATCAATTCGGGACTTCTGTCGGGCGCCAATGTCTCGATGACGGCCCATGCCGCGAACGGCATTGCCACCGGCATCGTCAACATGAGCGGCATCATCCTGGCGCAAGGTGTTCAGAATGTCGGCGGCACGATTTATCTCAATGCCGGCAACGGCACGCTGACGACGACAGGAACATTGAACGCTCCAGGCACAACGGGCGGCGGACAGATCGAAACATCAGGACACGTCGCCAACATTTCCGGCCACATCACCGCCGGTCAGGGCGGCCAGTGGAAAGTCGATCCGGAAGATCTCACCATCGATTCCGCGGCGGCCACGACCATTGACGGCGCGCTCAATGGCGGGACCAGCGTTCTGGAACAAACGACTTCGGGCGCCGCCAACGGCACCGGCAATCAAACCCCCGGCAATGGCGACATCTTCATCGACAGCGCGCTCTCCTGGCGCACCTCGGCGACGCTGACGCTGGACGCGTATCGCGACATCGACATCAATTCCTCGATCACGGCGCCGGACGGCGGGCTGATCCTCAATGCCGCCAGCGCCATCTGCGCCGGCGCGGCCGTCGACATCGGACAATTCAAGCTGCAGGCCGGCGCCTGGGAACAGAACACGGCCTCTTTGCCGGGCTTCTCGGCAACGGATTTCACCCTCAGCGGCGGTTCGTTCCTGCGCGTCACGGGCGGCGACGGCAGCGACACTCCCTATCAGATTGCCGACGTCTACGGGCTGCAAGGTATCGGCTCTTCAGAGGCCTTGCTGTCGGCTTCCTATGTTCTCGCCAACGACATCGACGCGAGTGGAACCTCCGGCTGGAATTCCGGTGGGGGCTTCGCGCCGATCGGCATCACCGACAC
Organism: uncultured Alphaproteobacteria bacterium; assembly: GCA_963715545.1. Lineage (GTDB taxonomy): Bacteria > Pseudomonadota > Alphaproteobacteria > Micropepsales > Micropepsaceae > Rhizomicrobium. The sequence goes on from OY970252.1 coordinate 1,130,326, forward strand.
GTTCAACGGCACGTTCGACGGCCAGGGCCACACGATCTCTAACCTCACCATCAACCTGCCATCGGCCGAGTTTGTCGGGCTGTTCGGCGGTTCGTCCGGCACGATCGAGAATGTCGGGCTGATCGGCGGCTCGGTCAGCGGCAGCACTTTTGTGGGCGCGCTGGTGGGGTTCGACGCGGGCTCGATCTACAATTCCTATGCCGCCACCGCGGTCAACGGCAGCGCGGGCGGTTCCTATGTCGGCGGGCTGGTGGGAGACAACCTGGAGACGATCACGAACAGCTACGCCACCGGCGCGGTCAGCGGCGGCGCGGGAAGTTCCTATGTCGGCGGGCTGGTCGGACAAAACGACGTCGAAGGCACGATCGCCGACAGCTATGCCACCGGCACGGTCAGCGGCGGCAGCTATGTCGGCGGGTTCGTCGGCCAGAATTTCATAGCGGCCAATATCGACCAATCCTACGAAACCGGTGCGGTCAGCGGCGGCAGCTACGTCGGCGGCTTTGCCGGATATAATGCCGGAGAGCTCGGCCACACCACGGCGGACTATTTCAACAGCACCGCGAATAACGGGTCCGGCGTCGGGGGTGGTGCAGGCTTCAGCCGAGGCGGCGGGCTTTTGTTCGCGGCGATGCAGACCGCGTCCAATTTCAGCGGCTGGACCTTCGGCACGACGGGCGGGGCGTCCGGCTGGGTGATCGTCGACCAGAACGGCACGCTCAACAATTCCGCGAGCGCTGCGGGCGGCACGACGCCGATGTTGCTCACGGAATATTCCACGACCATCGAGAACGCGCATCAGCTTGAATTGATAAATCTGGACCCGAGCGCGAATTACACGCTCGCCAACAACATCGACGCAACCGGCACCGCCGGCGGCGATGTCTGGGGTTCGCAGGGCTTCCTGCCGATCGGCAGCTACAACACGTTCACCGGCATATTCGACGGCCAGGGCCACACGATCTCTAACCTCACCATCAACCTGCCATCGGCCGAGTTTGTCGGGCTGTTCGGCGGTTCGTCCGGCATGATCGAGAATGTCGGGCTGATCGGCGGCTCGGTCAGCGGCAGCACTTTTGTGGGCGCGCTGGTGGGGTTCGACGCGGGCTCGATCTACAATTCCTATGCCGCCACCGCGGTCAACGGCAGCGCGGGCGGTTCCTATGTCGGCGGGCTGGTGGGAGACAACCTGGAGACGATCACGAACAGCTACGCCACCGGCGCGGTCAGCGGCGGCGCGGGAAGTTCCTATGTCGGCGGGCTGGTCGGACAAAACGACGTCGAAGGCACGATCGCCGACAGCTATGCCACCGGCACGGTCAGCGGCGGCAGCTATGTCGGCGGGTTCGTCGGCCAGAATTTCATAGCGGCCAATATCGACCAATCCTACGAAACCGGTGCGGTCAGCGGCGGCAGCGATGTCGGCGGCTTTGTCGGATATAACGGCGGAGAACTCGGCTACACCACGGCGGACTACTTCAATAGCACCGCGAATAACGGGTCCGGCGTCGGGGGTGGTGCAGGCTTCAGCCGAGGCGGCGGGCTTTTGTTCGCGGCGATGCAGACCGCGTCCAATTTCAGCGGCTGGACCTTCGGCACGACGGGCGGGGCGTCCGGCTGGGTGATCGTCGACCAGAACGGCACGCTCAACAATTCCGCGAGCGCTGCGGGCGGCACGACGCCGATGCTGCTCACGGAATATTCCACGACCATCGAGAACGCGCATCAGCTCCAGCTGATCGCACTCGACGAATCCGCAAGCTACACGCTAGGCGCCGACATCGATGCGTCCGGCACCGCCGGCGGCGCTGTCTGGGGTTCGCAGGGCTTCGTGCCGCTCGGCGACTACAACACGTTCACCGGCATATTCGACGGCCAGGGCCACACGATCTCGAACCTCACTATCAACCTTCCGTCGTCCAGTGGCGTCGGGTTGTTCGGCGCTTCGGCCGGCATGATCGAGAATGTCGGCCTGATCGGCGGTTCCGTCAGCGGTAGCTCTTTGGTCGGCGCGCTGGTGGGGTTCGACGCGGGCTCGATCTACAATTCCTATGCTGCCACCGCTGTCAGCGGTGGCAGCGGCTCGTACTATGTTGGCGGACTCGTAGGCTATCTGGACAACGGCAGCGTTTCCGCTTCCTTCGCCACAGGCGCCGTCTCTGCCGTGTACGAGGTCGGCGGTCTCGTCGGCGAGAGCGAAGAAGGCGCCATCTCCAATTCCTACGCGATGGGTTCCGTCAGCGGCAGCAGCCAGGTCGGCGGTCTCGTCGGCGCGCTCTTCGATCCCAGCTCGTCGGTGACGGATTCGTATTCGATCGGCCGGGTCACCGGGAGCACGGCGGTGGGCGGACTTGTCGGTCTGGAAAGCGACACCGGCGGCGTCACCGACAGTTATTGGGACACTGAGACGAGCGGGCAATCGAGCGGCGGCACTGGTGCTGTTCCGCTCACCACAGCGCAGATGCAGGGCACCTTCGCCAACATGCCGGGCTTCGCGGGGCCGACATGGGCGACAAGCGCGGGGTTGTTTCCGTATCTGTCCTGGCAATATGCGAGCACGCCGCAGGCGATCTCCGGTATCGCCTACAGCAATGGCGGCGGCACGGTGCTACAGGGCGGCACCGTCTCGACGCTTGTCGACGGCACCGCGCTCGGCACGGCCTCCACCGGCGCGAACGGCTATTATTATCTGCTGGTGGTGCCGGGAACGATCACGGATAACAACAATGCAGTGCTGGCCTATAGCTCGGCGAACGGCGCGCGCGTGGATACGGCCACGGATGCGCTGGACACCAACAACAATGTCAGTGGTTTCGATGTCTGGGGCGCCACGCTGATCGCGCCCACAAGCGACACGACCTATTCGACCGCGAGTGCGACGAGCCTGCAAACGCAGGACGCGGCACTCATCGCGCAGGCCGTCGGCTCGAACACCGACCCGACAGCCGGCCTCACCAATTACGGCTACATCGCCACCGGAGCGAGCTTCGTCATCGACGAACCGTTGACGCTGTCGAACGGTCTCTATGTCAAAACCACCAGCGGCAACATCGGCGTCGACGATGCGCTGACGCTTCCCGGCAGCGTAGGACTCGCGCTCGACTCCTTCGGCGCGCTCACCGTCGATGCGCCGATCTCCGTCACCGGCGCGGGCGCCGTGATACTCGATGCCGGTTACGACACGACAACTGTGCCGGGCAACGCGGTGCTCGAACTTTCTTTCGGCAGCGGCGACAACATCGCCTATGCGGTCGGCACCGGCGAAGGCATTTCCGGCCAGTCGCTGACGATCGACGGAGCGCCCTACACGCTCGTCTATTCGACAACCGATCTGCAGAACATCAACAACAATCTGAACGGCGACTATGCGCTCGCCAACGCGTTCGATGCGTCGTCCGTCAGCAACTGGGTGCCGCTCGGTGTCGACAGCGGCGGCACGATCCAGAATTCCGGCGGCGGCTTCAACGGTATTTTCGAGGGCCTCGGCAACACGATCTCCAATTTCTCGCTCGATCTTCCCGGCGTCGAATATGTCGGCCTGTTCGGATTTGCCGGCGGCGCCTCGACGATCCGCGATCTCACGCTGTCCGGCGGCAGTGTCACCGGCAACGGCGACGCAGAGATGGGCGCGCTGGCGGGAGAAGCCGACGGCGTCGTGGACAATGCGCTGTCCAATCTCGCCGTGAATGGCGCGGGCGACGACGTCGGTGGACTGGTGGGCGCCGGGCAATTTGATTCGACGGAAATCGCGAACTCGTCGTCTTCCGGCACAGTCACGGCCACAGACGATGCGGACGCCGGCGGCCTCGTCGGCTACATGCAAGGCACGATCGTTTCGTCCCACGCGACCGGCTCGGTGTCGGCGGGCAACGGCACGGATATCGGCGGCCTCGTCGGTTACGCCAGTGAAGAAATCGAAGGCTCTTACGCCACCGGCAACGTTTCGGCGGGCGACGACACCAATATCGGTGGGCTTGCCGGTTATACGGCGAGTGGAATCGAAAACTCCTATGCCGCCGGAAGCGTGAGCGCCGGCCAGAACGCAGATGCAGGCGGACTCGCGGGTTATGCCAGCAGCGCCGTCACAGGTTCGCACGCCACAGGTTCGGTAACGATCGGGTCCGAGTTGGATGTCGGCGGGCTGCTGGGCTATGCCGCAGCCAATGTGCAGAATTCCTATGCCACCGGCAATGTGACCGCCACCGGAACGAATTCGGATGTCGGCGGCCTCACCGGCTATAATGCGGGCGGGATCGCCAATTCCTACGCTACGGGTCTGGTGAGCGCCGGCAGCGGAGCCTGGGTTGGCGGACTGTCGGGTTATTCGAGCGGCAGTGTCATGGAGTCCTACGCGACAGGCGGTGCGGCCGGCGGCTCGAACTCCGAAGTCGGCGGGCTCGTGGGCGGGAATTCCAGTTCGATCGAAGAAGCCTACGCCACGGGAGCCGTCGGCGGCACAGGTGCTGCGGACGTGGGCGGCCTCGCCGGCGTGAACGAGTTCGGCGGCACCATCGCGCAGACTTATGCGACGGGTTATGTCGTGCCCGGAAGCGGGACGAGTGTGGGCGGACTGGTCGGCGACGACGTCGCAAACGCGGGCAGCATCACCCATTCCTACTGGGACATGAACACGACCGGCATCGGCTCGACGCAAGGAGCGGGCAATGTCACCAACGATTCCGGTATCAGGGGCATGACGACAGCGAACCTGCAGGGAACGTTGCCCACCGGATTCGACAACGCGGTATGGAGTACCGGCACGGGACTCTATCCTTATCTCTCCTGGCAGTTCAGCGGCACGCCACAAGCCGTCGCCGGCTTCACGGTTGCATCGGGCGGCAAGACGGATGTTGCGGGTCTCGACGTGGCGCTGCTGGTCAACGGCACGAGCGTGACGCCTGCCATCGCCACGAGTTCCGGCGCCGACGGCTATTATTATCTTCTGCTCGCGCCGGGCACGATTTCGAATTCCGGCAGTCCGTTGTTCGCCTATCTGACCAACGGCACGCCCGGCAATTCCTATGTCGGAAATGCGCTGGGCCGCGACGGCAATCTCGAAATCGAGGAAGGCCAATTGCGCGTGAAGAGCGGCGCGAGCAGCGTCACCGGCCTCTTCCGCGCGCTCGACACTGCCGTTGGCAGCAACACGGGCGCAGACTTCCTTTACACATCGGCTGACGGATTCACGCCCAACACGAACCTCTTCCTTGCCGACTTTGCCGCGACGTTCAACGTCAACGCCGCGCTCGAAGTGGGCACCGGTACGCTCTGGCTCTACGATCCCAATGGCGCGATCTCCGAAAGCGGCGGCGGCACGATCACGGCCGGTCTGTTGCGCGGCACGGCGAAAAACGGCGTCACGCTCGACGGCGCCAACGAGATCGCAGCCCTGGGCGGCCTCACCAATACCGGCAGCGGCGGCACCTCGTTGACCGACGGCGAAACGCTGACGGTTCGCGGCGCGCTCAATACGGGGGCGGGTGCACTTTCTCTGACCACCACGAATGGCGAGAATATCGCTCTCGACGGCAGCCTGACAACCGGCGGAACGCTGACGCTCATATCCGCTGGCTCGATCTGGCAGGACGCGAGTTCGAGTGTCATCACCGCAAACACGCTGACCGGCAGCTCGTCCGGCGCGACACGGCTGCAGGGCGCAAATGCGCTCACCAACCTCGGCGCTTTCACCAATACGGCCGGCAATTTCTATCTGACCAATGCACAAACACTGACGGTCGACGGAACCGTGAATGCCGGTTCGAAAGTGATGTCGCTGAATACGACGAACGGCGATCTCGTCGACAGCGGCGCGCTGCACGCCAATACGGTGACGCTGGTGTCTTCGCTGGGCGAGGTTTACGGCACAGGTAACATCAACGCGATGCTGTTGAACGTTTCCGCCGACACCGGCATCGATCTCGACGGTACAAGCAACAACATCCACCGCATCGGAACCCGCACAACCAACTCCGGCCCGAATGTCATCAACGCCCACAACGCGGGGGATTAGTCCGAACCCGTACCGGTCACGGCCCACATCCCGATCGATCAATATAGGATAACCGGGCAATTTCAGTGCCAGCCGAGGTAGCCTGCACTTCACAGCGGCCTTCGAACGGGTTAAGCTTTTTTGTCGGTGGAATGACCGGGCAGCGTCTCGGGGCGCAGTGCCAAAAGGCGTCGATTTTCGCGAAGGGAACATCGACGGACCAATCAGCTCTGGGGGTCCTATGTCGTTCGTTGCGTCTGATTGCGCGTGCGTTGTCGTCAACACCAAGTCCCGCCGCAAGGCCTTCGACAAGACGCTTCTTTTGAGCGCCGCGGCTGTCGCGTTGATCGCGTCGCCGGCCGCGCAGGCAAATCCTGTCGGTGGCGCGGTCACGACGGGGTCCGCGTCGGTCTCGACGTCTGCGAACAAAACGAACGTCAACCAGAGATCCGAAGACGTCGTCATCGACTGGTCGAGTTTCAACATCGGCAGCGGACAGACAACCCAGTTCGTTCAGCCGAACGCGCAGGCGATCGCCGTCAATCGCGTCGGCGGTGCGAATGCATCCCAGATTCTCGGCGCGCTCGATGCCAATGGGCGCGTCGTATTGATCAACGGCAACGGCGTGCTGTTCGGCAAAGGCGCGCAGGTCAATGTGGGATCGCTGATCGCAACATCGACCGATGGTTCGGATTCCGATGTCCTGTCCGGTAAGTTCACGCAAGCGGGCAAGCAGAATGCGTCCGTGATCAATAACGGTGCGATCGCAGCGGCGTCAGGCGGCGTGGTCGCTCTCGTCGCGCCGAATGTCACGAACGCGGGCACCGTCAATGCGAAGCTCGGCACGGTCGCGCTCGGCGCCGCGAACAAATTCACGGTCGATTTTGCCGGCGACGGTCTCGTGTCGTTTGCGGCGCAAGGCGATGTGAACGCGCGCGCGTCGGCCATCAACACGGGACTGTTGTCCGGCGCCAATGTCTCGATGACCGCACGTGCCGCCAACGGTATCGCCACGGGCGTCGTAAACATGAGCGGCGTCATCCTGGCGCAGGGCGTCCAGAATGTCGGCGGCACGATTTATCTCAATGCCGGCAACGGCACGCTCACGACGACGGGCACATTGAACGCGGCGGGTGCTGTGGGCGGCGGCCGCATCGAGACCTCCGGCGAGACGGCAAACATTTCGGGCCATATCAGCGCGGGCCAGGGCGGTCTGTGGAAAGTCGATCCCGAAGACCTCACGATCGATTCGACCGCGGCCACGACGATCGACGGCGCGCTCAATGGCGGCACAAGCGTTCTGGAGCAAACGACTTCCGGCGCGGCGTCCGGCACCGGTAACAAGACCTCCGGCGAAGGCGACATCAATGTGGAAAGCGCGTTGTCATGGAATACAATGGCAACGCTTACGCTCGATGCTTACCACTCGCTCAACATCCTGGCGCCGATATCCATCACCGGCGGGGGCGGCCTCGTCCTGCAATACAACGACGCGGCGACCGACGGCGTCTTGTCCTTTGGTCTCGGATCTACGGGTTTCGCGGGCAGCGTCGCGTTCACCGATGTCGTAGGCAGCGACACGCAGGGCGGTCTCACGATCAATGGCCTCGCATATACCCTCGCCAACAGCATCACCCAGCTTGCGAGCGATATCTCGTCGAACGCGAACGGCAATTTTGCGCTCGCCAATTCCTACGACGCGAGTGGCGACGGCTACTATACGTCGTCACCCATCTCCACGACCTTCGCTGGAACCTTCGAAGGCCTCGGCAACACGATTTCGAACCTGAACGTCGTTGATGGCGTCGACAGCAATGTCGGGCTTTTCTCGCAAATCGGCGGAAGCGGCGTGGTGCGCGATCTCGCGCTCGCGGGTGGCACCGTCGGGAGCAGACTCAAGCGTTCGGATGTCGGCGCGCTGGCGGGCGACGACGCCGGCCTGATCCTGAACGTTCAATCGAACGTTTGGGTTTCCGGCACATGGACCAACGTCGGCGGCATCGTCGGTGATCTCACTGGCACGATCGAGAACGCATCGTCATCCGGCAACGTGAGCGGGGATATCAACACCGACGCAGGCGGGCTCGTCGGCTACAACGATAGTGGCAACATTTTGAATTCGTCTGCGTCCGGCATCGTAAACGCCACGTCCGAAGCCGACGCCGGCGGCCTCGTGGGATACAGTTACATCGGCGTCATCTCGAATTCCTGGGCGACCGGCTTGGTGAGCACGACGTTCGAGGCCTCTGCGGGCGGGCTCGTCGGCGTCCAATACGAGGGATCGATCACCGGGTCTCATGCCACCGGCATGACGAGCGTATCGTACGACGCGGACGCCGGCGGTCTCGCCGGCTATGATTTCGAAGCGCCGATCAATAGTTCTTACGCGACGGGCGCGGTGACCGCAGGCGCCGGCGGCTTCGCCGATGCCGGCGGCCTTCTCGGCGAGCTCTATCAGGGGACAATTCAGAAAACCTACGCAACCGGCACCGTGACCGGGGGCAGCGGCGACACTGTCGGCGGACTTGTGGGCACAAATGACGGCACGATCGAGCAATCCTTCGCCACCGGCGCGGTGACGGGCGGCAGCGGCAGTGAAGTCGGCGGACTCGCGGGAGAAAACGACGCGTCGATCCTGGAAGCCTACGCCATCGGCGCCGTTGGCGGCACGAGTGCTGCGGAGGTGGGCGGCCTCGTCGGCCTGAACGTTTCCGGCGCCACGATCGCGCAGACCTATGCGACCGGATATGTCGCGCCCGGAAGCGGAACCAGTATCGGCGGATTGGTCGGCACAGACAATGCGAGCGCGGGCAGCATCACCTATTCCTATTGGGACACCGACACGACCGGCATCAGCGATCCCAGTCAGGGCGCGGGCAATGTCGCAAGCGATCCCGGCATCACGGGGCTCTCGACTGCGCAATTCCTGCAGGCGAGCAATTTCACCGGCTTCAGCTTCGGCGCCAATGCGGGCGGCTCGACCTGTTCGAGCGGCGGCGCTTGCTGGGTCATCGTCGATACCGACAATTCGCTCAACAATGCCGGCGGTGCCGCAGGCGCATCGCTCCCCATGCTGCTGAGCGAATGGTCCCAGACTATCTTCAATCCCCATCAGATCGAATTGATGGCGCTTGACCCGACGGCGAGTTACACGCTCGCCGCCAATGTCGATTTCGTGACCGGCCCGGGCAATTTCGTTCCCGGCAACATCAATATTATTGCACCGCTCGGCTGGTCCGGCGCCTATACGCTCACCCTCGATTCCCATCAGTCGGTGAATATCGATGCGCCGGTGACGATTTCGGGCGCAGGCGGGCTCGTGCTTATCACCAATGACAATGGCGGCTCGGGTGGGGCGTTGAACTTCGCTTATGGCGCAACAGGCTTCACGGGCAACGTCGCGTTCACCGATGTGGTCGGCAGCGCCACGCACGGCAGCCTCACCATCAACGGCAATTCCTACACGCTGGAAAATAATGTCGCCGGCCTGGCCGGCGATATTCAACTCAATCCCGGCGGCTATTTTGCTCTCGCCAACGGCTATGACGCTTCCGCCGACGGCACCTATTCGTCTGCGCCGATTCCGACCATTTTCACCGGCGTGTTCGAGGGGCTCGGCAATACGATCTCGAACCTCGGAATCTTTGCCAATACCTACCCCGGTGACGAGGATATCGGTTTGTTCACGACCGTCTCGGGCAACATCTCCGACCTGGCCCTCTCCGGAAGCATCACGGGCAGCACGAATGTCGGCGCCCTGTCGGGATATGACAGCGGCAATGTCACCAATGTGCATTCCACCATGGCGGTCACCGGATTCGGCCAGGTGGGCGGGTTGATCGGCGAGTCGCTGGGCAAGGTCACGAATTCCAGCTCGTCCGGCACGGTCACCGGCCGGCTCGTCGATTTTACGACATCCGGTGAACCGGAGGCCATAGGTGGCCTGATCGGGCAGGTCGATACGGGCAGCGTGACCGGCTCCTATGCCACAGGAAATATCACGGCGCCCGGCGGTTACCAGATCGGCGGCCTGATCGGCGTCACCAACAACAGCAACAACGTCACCGTCAGCAATTCCTATGCGACGGGCAATGTCGCTGCCGGCCTCGACTCCTCGACATTCATTGCCGGCGACAACGTCGGGGGATTGATCGGCGACAATGGCGGCGCGGTGATCGACTCCTATGCGACCGGGTCGGTTCTCGGCACGCAGAATGTGGGCGGCTTGATCGGTCTCAACGAGAACGATGCAGGCGGAACCAGTGAAAGCAATCCAACCGGCGACGGCACCATCGTCAATTCCTACGCGACGGGTGCGGTGACGGGCTATCTCGACTCATTTGGAAATGACGGCATCGATGTCGGCGGTCTGATCGGTTACAATGAGGGCGCCGTCGCCAATGCGTATGCGATGGGCACGGTCACCGGCGGCGATCAACTCGGCGGCTTGATCGGCAGCAATACCGGCTCGCTATATAGTGTCTACTCGACCGGTCTGGTTCAGGCTGCCGTCGGCGCAGCGCCCACGGAAATGGGCGGTCTCGTCGGCGAAGACGACAGCGCCGGAGGCATTCAATATGCCTATTGGGATACGGAAACGAGCGGCATCGCCGGCCTCAGCCAGGGCGCGGGCAACACTGCAAACGATCCCGGCATCACGGGCGAGACGACATCCGCGTTGCAGGGCGCGCTGCCCGCCGGGTTCTCGAACACGACATGGGGCACGGGAGCGGGACTCTACCCCTATCTCCTCTGGCAATATCCGAGCGGCACGCCGCAGGCCGTCTCCGGCATCGCCTACTCCAATGGCGGCGGCACGGTGCTGCAGGGCGGCACTGTCTCGGCGCTTCTCGACGGCGCCGCGCTGGGCACGGCCTCCACCGGCGCGAACGGCTATTATTATCTGCTGGCGGCGCCGGGAACGATCTCGGATAGCAACAACGCGGTGCTGGCGGACAGCTCGGCCAATGGCGCGCGCGTGGATACGGCCACGGATGCGCTCGACACGAACAACAACGTCAGCGGTTTCGATGTCTGGGGCAACACCCTCATCGCGCCCACGAGCGATACGACCTATTCGACCGCGAGCGCGACAAGCCTGCAAACGCAGGACTCAACGCTCATCGCGCAGGCGGTCGGCGGGAACACCGACCCGACAACCGGCCTCGCGAATTACGGCTACATCGCCACCGGTGCGAGCTTCATCATCGACCAGCCGCTCACACTGTCGAACGGACTCTACGTCAAAACCACCAACGGCAATATTGGCGTCGACGATGCGCTGACGCTTCCCGGCAGCGAAGGACTCGCGCTCGAGTTCCTCCGGCGCGCTCACCATCGACGCGCCGATCAATGTCACCGGCGCAGGCGCGGTCGTGCTCGACGCCGCCTACGACACCGTCAGCGTTCCTGGCAATTCCGTGCTCGAGCTTTCCTTCGGCAGCGGCGACAACATTGCCTATGCGGTCGGCTCCGGCGAAGGAATCTCCGGCCAGTCGCTGACCGTCAACGGCGCGAGCTACACGCTCGTCTATTCGGCGACCGATCTGCAGAACATCAACAACAATCTGAACGGCAATTACGCGCTCGCCAATGCGCTCGACATGTCATCCGCCACGAACTGGATTCCGCTCGGCGTGAACGGGAGCGGCGGCGTCCAGAATTCCTTCAACGGCTTCAACGGCATTTTCGAAGGCCTCGGCAACACCATTTCCAATTTCTCGCTCGATCTTCCCGGCGAGCCCTATGTCGGCCTGTTCGGCTATGCCGGCGGCGCCGCGACGATTCGCGATCTCGCGCTCGCGGGAGGCAGCATCACGGGCACGGGTTATGCAGATGAAGGCGCACTCGTGGCTTATGACTTCGGCATTGTCGCCAATGCACAGTCGAACCTCGCGATCAACGGCGTCAGTGGGGACCTCGGCGGGCTGGTGGGCTATATGGACGGCGACTCGCCGGAAATCGTGAATTCATCTTCGTCCGGAACGATCACGGCCACAGGCGGAGCCGACGCTGGCGGTCTTGTCGGCTACACCGCAGGCACGATCCTTTCCTCCTACGCCACCGGCCCGGTGACGGCGGGGGCTGGAGCGGATATCGGCGGTCTCGTTGGGTATGCCGAAGGAAACGTCGAAAACTCCTACGCCACCGGAAACGTCACCGCCACCAGCAACCCCGATATCGGCGGTCTTGTCGGCTATGCCGACGGAAATATCGAAAACTCCTATGCGACGGGAAACATCGTCGCCACGATCGATACGGACTCGGGCGGGCTGGTGGGCTACAGCCACGGCTCCATCACCGGCTCGCATGCGACCGGTTCGTTGAGCGTGGGAAGCGGGGCGGATGCCGGCGGTCTCTCCGGCTATGCCAATGAGCTTGTCGAGAATTCCTACGCCACCGGCGCCGTGACCGCAGGCGATAGTTCCTATACGGGCGGTCTCACCGGCTACAACAGCGGGGAGATCGAGAATTCTTATGCCGCGGGCTTAGCGAGCGCGGGGGGCAGTTCCCACGTCGGCGGCCTGACGGGAGAATCCTATGGCGGAATAACCCAGTCCAACGCCAGGGGCGGCGCCAACGGAGGGGCAAGCTCTTTCGTCGGCGGAATGGCTGGCGTGAACGGCGGCAGCGCAATAACCAAATCCTTCGCCACCGGCGCGGTCACGGGCGGCAGCAACAGCGATGTCGGCGGGCTCGTGGGGCTGAACCAGGCATCGGTCGCCGAAGCTTACGCCATGGGATCCGTTGGCGGCACGAGTGCGGCTGACGTGGGCGGACTTGTCGGCGACAACGGCGGCAGCATCACGCAGGCCTATGCAACCGGCTTCATCGCACCCGGAAGCGGCGCCAGCGTAGGCGGACTGCTCGGTTATGATGTGGCGAGCCCGGGCAGCGTCACCTATTCCTATTGGGATATCGGCACGACCGGCATAACCTCTCTCAGCCAAGGCGCCGGCAACGCCGCAAACGATTCCGGCATCACAGGCAAGACAACCGCGAATCTGCAGGGAACTCTGCCGACCGGCTTCAACAACGCAGTGTGGGCCACGGGACCGCGCCTCTATCCCTATTTCCTCTGGCAGTTTTCGAGCACACCGCAAGCCGTCTCCGGCTTCACTGTCGCATCGAACGGTAGTACCGACATTTCAGGTCTCGATGTGTCGCTGCTCGTCAACGGCGCGAGCGTGACACCCGCCATCGCCACAAGCTCGGGCGCCAACGGCTACTACTATCTGCTGCTCGCGCCCGGCACGATTTCGAATTCCGGCAGCCCTGTGTTTGCCTATCTGACGAACGGCACACCCGGCAATTCCTATGTCGGGAACGCTCTCGGCGGCGAAGGCAATCTCGAAATCGAGGAAGGCCAGTTGCGTGTGAGGAGTGGCGCCAGCAGCGTCACGGGACTCTTCCGCGCACTGAATACCGCCGTGGGGAGCAACACCGGCTCGGATTTCCTTTACACATCGGCCGGCGGGCTCGCTTCCAACACGAACCTCTTCCTCGATGATTCGACCTCGACTTTCAACGTCAACGCCGAGCTCGATGTCGGCACGGGCACGTTCTGGTTCTACGATCCCAAAGGCGCGATCTCCGAAAGCGGCGGCGGAACGATCACCGCGGGCCTGCTGCGCGGCACGACGAAAAACGGCGTCACGCTCAACGGCGCCAACGAGATCGCGGCCCTGGGCGGTTTCACCAACACGGGAACCGGCGGCTTCTCGTTGATGGACGGCGAAACCTTGGCGATCCGCGGTGCGCTCAATGCGGGCTCCGGCGGTCTTTTGTTGACGACGACAGCCGGCGACATTGTGCTCGACGGCAGCCTGACGACGGGCGGAACGTTGACGCTCGCCTCCGCAGGCTTGATCTGGCAGGACGCGGCATCCAGCGTCATCACCGCAGCTGCGCTGACCGGCAGTTCGAACGGCGTGACGAAACTGCAGGGGGCCAATCTGATTACAGACCTCGGCGCCTTCACCAACACCGGCGGCAATTTCTATCTGACGAACGCTCAGACACTGACGGTCGATGGAACCGTGAACGCCGGGTCGAAAGTGATGTCGCTGAAAGCGACGAGCGGCGACCTCAACATCAACGACACGCTTGACGCCGGCAATCTGACGCTCGTGTCTTCCCTTGGCGAGGTCGATGGCACAGGCGCGATCACCGCCAATGTGATCAACGTCACTGCGGACACGGGCATCAATCTCGATGGTACGAACAACGACATTCGGAGGATCGGCACAAACTCCACCAATTCAGGACCGGATGTGATCAACCAGTGATCCTTTGCGAGATCGTTAATATCGCGACAAAATTTCGTTTCGCGTCGCAGCATTTAATGCACTAGCGTCGCTGTTCGGCTCGATTCCGGCCGCGGGGGGCGCATGCTGTATCAGGCGTATCAGACGACCAATGATTTCTTTGCGCCCTGGCGCCGGGCTGCCGATCTGGCCGCCTTTACATTGCAGAAGCCCATGGCGATGCCGTTTGGCAATCTGCTCTTGCGGACGTTCTCGGCGGGCGCCGAGGCTGTCGCGCGCGCGCGCCTGATCCATGAGCGGCCCGATTTCGGGCTGGGCGACATCGCGGTCGATGAGACCGTGGCGGACGACACGCCGTTCGGAACTTTGCTCCATTTCCACAAGCACGACGCCGGCCCGCAGCCGCGGGTGCTGATTGTGGCGCCCATGGCCGGCCATTTCGTCACGCTCCTGCGCGACACCGTGCACACCATGCTGCCGGAGTTCGACGTGTTCGTGACCGACTGGAAGAATGCACGCGATGTTCCGCGCGGCTCCGGCCGCTTCGGGCTCGACGAATATATCGCGCACCTCATTCGTTTTCTCGGAAAGATGGGGGAGGGGGCGCATGTGCTGGGCGTTTGCCAGCCCTGCAATGCGCTGCTGGCCGCGGTTTCGGTCATGGCGCAGTCGGCAAATCCGGCGACGCCGCGCAGCATGACCTTGATGGCGGGTCCGGTCGACACCCGCATCGCACCCACACAGGTGAACCGGCTCGCAAACTCCAATCCGATCGAATGGTTCGAGCGGAACCTGATCACAACCGTGCCGCGCCAGTTCAAAGGGGCGCACCGGCGCGTCTATCCGGGCTTCCTGCAGCTCACGGCGTTTCTCTCGATGAACCCCGCGCGCCATCTGCGCGCCCATCTCGACCTGATGGAGCATATCGTGCGCGGCGAAGCGGCCGGCGCGGAAGCCGTGCGTGATTTCTACGACGAGTATTTCGCGGTGCTGGACCTGCCGGCAGAATTCTATCTCGAGACCGTCGAACGCGTGTTCCAGGAGCATCATCTCGCCCGCGGCATCTTCGAATGGCGCGGCACGCGCATCGATCCGGCCGCCATCGAGCGCACCTCATTGCTGACTGTCGAAGGCGAGCGCGACGATATCTGTGCGCCGGGCCAGACTTACGCCGCACACACGCTATGCTCCGGCATCCGGTCCGATCGCAAGGCGCATCATCTGCAAAAAGGCGTCGGCCACTATGGCGTGTTCGCGGGCAAGCGCTGGCAGGCGCAGATCTATCCGATCGTGCGGGATCACATCCGCAGCAGCGACTGAACTCGTTATTTTCCGCCGAGAATGACGAAGCCATCCTTGGCGAAAACCGCGCGCGCCTGCGGTCCGCCCAGATAGGCGAGAAAATTTTTCGCCAGCGGCTTCGCATCCTTCGTCAGCGCCACGGGATAGACGATCGGCGCATGCGTGTTGTCGGGGAAGGTGCCCACGATGCGCACACTGTGATCGGACAACGCATCGGTCGTGTAAACGATTCCCAGAGGCGTTTCTCCGCGCGAAACAAAAGCGAGCGCCGCGCGCACATTTTCGGCCGGCGCAAGGTGGCCGGAAACGGAATCCCAGACGCCCAGCGAGATGAGCGCCGCCTTGCCGTATTTTCCGGCCGGAACCGAAGCGGGATCGGCGATCGAGAGACGTCCGCCGCCCAGCGCGCCCGCGAGATCGAAATGGGGCGCAATGACTAGAGAAACCGGCACGCCTGCGGGTGAGACCAGCACAAGATGATTGCCCAGCAGGTCCTTGCGCGTGTCGCGGGCGATCAGGTTGCGCGTGTCGAGATAGTTCATCCAGTCGCTGTCGGCGGACATGAACATGTCTGCGCCGCCGGAAGCCTCGATCTGGCGCGCCAGCACGCTGGACGCCGCGAAGGAAAAGACGACGGTGCGTCCGCTTTTCGCCTGCCAAGATTTTCCGACCTCCTGCATTGCATCCGTCAACGACGCGGCAGCGAAAACCGTCAGATCGGCTGCGTGCGCCGCAAGCGGCGCGAGGAGAAGGGCCGCGGCGAGAAAGGCCAGCCTTACTCTACGAAATAAACTCATTGCTGCGTCTCCCCCAGAGGCGTGATATCCATATAAATATCACGCATGACGGCCTCACAACAAGTTGGGGCTGGACGGGAAATTTGGCGCAGCGCAGTCTCGGACGATGGTCAGATTGAGCATCCGGATCGATTTGGGGAGCGAGACCGCGCTCGGTCCCGGCAAGGCGCGTCTGCTGGAGATGGTCGACGCTGAAGGCTCCATCCGGGGCGCGGCGGCCGCGATGGGCATGAGCTATCGCCGCGCCTGGTTGTTGCTGCAGGACATCGAAGCCGCGATGGGCGCGCCGGTCGTTGCGGCCGAAACAGGTGGCGTCAAAGGCGGGGGCACATCGCTGACCAAGTTGGGCCGCGCGGTGGTTGAACAGTATCGAAAGATCGAGGAGCGGGCGACATGTTCTGTCGATGCGGAGTTGCGCACGCTGTCGGATTTGGCGAAACCGGCATCGCGCAAGGCGCGCCGCGAGACCGCAAAGAAGAACTAAAGGCAAGTTTCTAACTGGGGGTGTTTGATGAACCTGAGCGCACGCAATCAGTTGAAGGGCAAGATCGTAGAAGTCCGGAAGGGGCAGACCACCGCGCATGTCCGCATCGATATCGGTAACGGCGTGTTGATTACGTCGTCGATCACCAACGAGGCGGTCGAGGATCTCGGTTTGAAGGCGGGCGACTACGCAATCGCCGTGATCAAGGCGTCGGATGTGATGATCGGGAAATAGGCCATGACGATGCTTCGATGGTTTGCGCTTGCGGCATTCACGCTCATTTTGAGCGCCACCGGCGCTACAAATGTCGTCGCCGCGGACGCCGGCCTCACAATCGACGGTCAAGTACAAAAATCGGAACGCATTTCGTTGAGCGACCTTCAGGCGCTGCCGCCGACGAGCGTTTCTGTGTCATTCGTCACGGGGCATGGACAGGAAACAGGTACTTACACGGGCGTTCCGCTGTGGACGCTACTGACCAACGCTTCGATAGTCGATGCAGACCCGAAACAGCATCTCCGCCACACGATCCTCGTCACCTCCGGCGCGGATGGATATGCGGTCGCGTTTTCGATCGGCGAGGTCGATCCCAAATTCGAAGGCAAGTCGGTCATCATCGCTTATGCCAAAGACGGCAAGCCGCTCAGTGCGGAAGATGGATTGCGCTTGATCGTTCCGGGCGATGTCCATGGCGGACGCGCGGTGAAAGATGTCTCGCATATCGAAGTGAAGTGATCGACGGTTACTGAGCCTTCACCTTCACATAAGTTCCCGGCGCGTCTCCCAGCACTTTGAGTTTGCCGTCACCCGGCTTTGCGCGCAGGCACTTTCGGGCCCGACAGCGTCGACAGCCACGCATCCCAATCCGGCCACCAGGAGCCCGGATGATCCGTCGCGCCGGCCTGCCATTCCTCGACCGTCGGGGGCAGCTTGTCGTTGGTCCAATACTGGTATTTGTTCGCGGACGGCGGATTGATCACGCCCGCGATGTGGCCCGAGCCCGCAATGATGAAGCGGATCGGCCCCTTGAACAGATGCGTCGTCTTGTAGACCGAGCGGTAGGGCGCGATGTGGTCTTCCTTCGCCGATTGCAGATAGATCGGCACCGTCACCTTCGAGAGATCGAGTTTCACATTGTCCAGGACCATCTTGCCCTTGGCGAGCGCATTGTCCTTGTAGAATTGGCGCAGATAGAACAGATGCGTCGCTTCCGGCATGCGCGTCGTGTCGGAATTCCAGTAGAGCAGGTCGAACGGCACCGGCGCCTTGCCCAGCAGGTAATTGTTCACGACGAAGGACCAGATCAGGTCGTTGGCGCGCAGCATGTTGAAGGTCGTCGCCATCTTGCTGCCTTCGAGCACGCCGCCGGCCGCTTCCATCTGCTGCTCGAGCGCCTCGAGCTGGGCGTCGTCGATGAAGACCTGGAGATCGCCCGCCTCGCTGAAGTCGGCCTGGGCGGCGAAGAAGGTCGCCGAGTTGATCCGCTTGTCACCCTTGGCCGCCATATAGGCGAGGGTGGCCGACAAGCAGCGTGCCGCCGATGCAGTAACCGATGGTGTTGATCTGTTCGACGCCGGTCGCCGTCCGTCACCGCGTCCAGCGCTGCGAAGATGCCTTCGCGCATGTAATCTTCGAAGGTCTTCTTCGCGAGCTTGCGGTCGGGGTTGACCCAGGAGGCGACGAACACCGTGTAGCCCTGCGCCAACGGCCCAGCGGATGAAGCGAATTCTCCGGCCTCAGATCGAGGATGTAGAACTTGTTGATCCAGGGCGGAAAGATCAGCAGCGGCCTTTCGTAGACCTCTCTCGTCGTGGGTTCGAACTGAAGAAGCTCCAGCAACTCGTTGCGAAACACCACTTTTCCGGGCGCCGTCGCGATATTTTCGCCGATGGTGAAGGCGTCGGCGGATTGGCGAATCGAAAGCTGGCCTTCGCCGCGCTCGAGATCTTCAAGCAGATTGTTAAGACCTTTGACCAGGTTCTCGCCGTTGCTCTGCAAAGTCGCGCGCAGAACTTCCGGATTGGTCAGGACGAAATTGGTGGGCGCAAACGCGTCGGCGAACTGCTTGGTGTAGAACTCGATCTTCCGGCGCGATTTCGGATCGAGATTTTCGACCTTGGCGACTGTTCCCTGCAGCCAGTTCGCGGTCAGCAGATAGGACTGCTTGATGAAGTCGAAAACCTGATTTTCCTGCCAATCCTTGTCCTTGAAGCGTTTGTCGCCGGCCGCGGGTGAGACCATCGGCTCGACCTCGCCGCCCATCATGCGGCGCGCCGTGCGCTCCCACAGCCCCATATACTCGCGCCAGAGTTCGAACTGCGCCTCCATCATCACGGCGGGATCGGCCACCATGCCGCGCAAGAGGTCCATGAACGTGCCGCCGATATTGAGCGGATCGCGCGGCACGTTGCCGGACTTGGAAGCTTGCCGCTTCATGAAATCGGACAAGAGGCGCTGCGATTGAATTCCGACCTTGACCATGTTGCGGGCGAATTCACCCGGGTCGCCCATTTTGTAAGCGTCGTCGCCGTTAACACCTTCCGGAGCAACGCGATCTTTGCCCGCGTCTGCTTCCGGCTTGGCGGATTTCGCGTTCGAGCCGGCGCTCGCCTTGCCCTTTGTCCGTTCGGTTGGCTTCTGCATGATTCCCGTCCACGGTATCGAGGCCTAGATAACGCCCGCTTCGGCCCTCCCGCAAGGCGCGCGGACGGGGGTCTTGGGGATGAATATGTCGCAAAAATCAGGGCCTTGGCCCTTAGTTTCACTTGGCCCGCGGGGGCGAGGCTTGTATATGGTCACCGTGGCCTGCGATCGCGGATGCTTCGCGAGGCGCGGTGGCGGAGGCTGATTTATGACGTTGAAGCTTGACGGGTTGTCGAAGTCTGTCGCACGGGTCGCCGTTGTATTGATCATGGCCGCTGGTTCGAGCGCCTGTTCGAGCGTGCCGGGCTGGGTCGATCCGACGAGCTGGTTTGGCGACGATCAGGCGTCTAACGCGCCGGCCGATGAAGCTACCGCCGAAAACACCCAGACCCCCGATCTCGCGGACGTTCCGAACAAGCCTGCGCCGGCGTCGACTGCCGACGAGCAGAAGCAAGTCGCGGATTCACTCGCCTCTGATAAAGCGCGCGCGCAATATAGCGGCGATGCATTGAGAGGCGGAACGGAAGCTTCGGCGCCCCCGCCGCCGGATGCCGCGCCCGCAGATCAGGTTGCAGATACGTCGACGAGCTCCGCCAATCAGGTCAAGGGAGATTCATCGGCCGCATCGGCAAGCGATCAAACTGCTAGTGCCGATACCGCTTCGAACACCGATCAGGCGCCGCCGCCGGCAGCGCCGCGCGCGCGTCCCGCCTATTTCGGCGCGCCGGCGCCGGAGAAGAGTCCGCCGCCGCAACAAGCTGGGCAAGCCGTTGCCAGCATGCCCGGCACCTTGCCGGCAGTCGCAGCCAACGCGCCGCCGCCGAGCGCTCCTACTGCGCCGACCGCGGTCGCGGACGCGTCATCCCCGGCGCCGGCTGAACCAACACCTGCAGCGCCGGCTGCAGCGCCTGAAACAAAAGTTGCGATGGCCGAGCCGCCGCCTGCCGCAACGCCTGCACCTGGCGCACTTCCGGCTGTGCCTGCCAACGCAGGCGGCGCCGTCACGCTTGGCGCCATGCCGCAATCCGCCGTGGCCGACAATCTTGGCTTTCAACGCTCCAGCGCGCCTGCGCTCGACCCTTCCGTCGGACAGTTCGTTTCGCAGCCGGTCATGGCGCGCTATCAGCAAACGGCGTCCATGAGCGGCTCCGCCGGAATTCAGCAGCCTGCGATGACGGCTTCGAGTGCGCCCACACGCCGGCATTCGAAATCTCACACCACGGTGGCGATGGGGGGCCCGGAACAGATGAGCGGCGCGGTCGTCGCGAATTTCGACTCGCTGCAAACCGCATCCGTCGCACCGTCGACTCCCGCCGTGTATTCCGATGCGGCCGGTGTTCCTCCGACAGCCGTCGTGCTCTTTCCGCACGACACGACTGTTCTGAGCGGCGGAGGCGCGCGAACAGGTTCGCGCCGCCGTCCAAGCCTATCAGGCGAATGGCGGCCAGGGTTTCATTCGCGTCGTCGGGCATTCCTCAAGCGGCGGCGGAAGCATGACCGCGCAACGCCGTCTCATCTGGAATTTCGAGCGTTCGCAAGCGCGCGCCAAAGCCGTTGCGCAGGAATTGATCCACGAAGGCGTTCCCGCCAACAAGGTGCTCGTCGAAGCGGTCGGCGATCAGCAGCCGTCGCAAAGCGAAGACGGCAACCGCAGCGCCGAGATTTTCCTCCAGAGCTAAGGGATTCAGTCCTGTCATTGGCGGAGCGGCGGCGTTCCGCGTCGCGTTCCCGCCGTTGACGCGCCGCGCAATTTGCCTTGATGTTGCGGGCGCGAGAACCGGTTTCCCATGCAAAGCGAATTTCACCGCATCAGGCGGCTGCCGCCTTACGTCTTCGAGGAGGTCAACCGCCTCAAGGCGCAGGCGCGCGCGCCGCGGCGAAGACATCATCGATTTCGGCATGGGCAATCCCGACATGCCCACGCCCGACGCACATCGTCGACAAGCTGTGCGAGACCGCGCGCGATCCGCGCACCAACCGCTATTCGGCGTCGCGCGGCATCAAGGGCCTGCGCAAGGCGCATGGCGCCTATTACAAGCGCCGCTTCGGCGTGACGCTGGATCCCGACACGCGAAGTGATCGCGGCGCTGGGCTCCAAGGAAGGCTTCGCCAATCTCGCACAGGCGATCACCGCGCCGGGCGATGTGGTGCTGGTGCCCAATCCTGCTTATCCGATCCACGCCTTCGGCTTCATCATGGCGGGCGCCGCGATCCGCCATGTGCCGGCGACATCGCCGGAAGAATATCTGCGCCGCATCGGCACGGCCATGCGCCATTCGGTGCCGTCGCCGTCGGCGCTGGTGGTGAATTATCCGTCCAACCCCACGGCGCAGAGTGGTCGGGTCTCGATTTCTACAAAGAGGTCATCGACGTTCGCGCAAGAAGCACGAGATCTGGGTGCTGTCCGATCTCGCCTATGCCGACATCTATTTCGGCGACGAGCCGCCGCCTTCGATCCTGCAGATCGATGGCGCCAAGGATATCGCGATCGAATTCCAGTCGCTTGTCCAAGACCTATGCCATGCCGGGCTGGCGCATGGGATTTGCGGCCGGCAACGAGAAGCTGATCGGCGCGCTCGGCGCGCATCAAATCCTATCTCGATTATGGCGCCTATACGCCGATCCAGGTGGCGGCCGCCGCGGCGCTGAACGGCCCGCAGGATTGCGTGGACGAAATCCGCGCCATCTACAAATCGCGCCGCGACGTGCTGGTCGAAAAGCATGGCGCGGGCGGGCTGGGACATTCCCGCGCCGCAAGCCTCGATGTTCGCCTGGGCGCCGATGCCGGAGAAATTCCGCGACAGCTGGGCTCGATGGAATTCGCCAAGCAGCTTCTGATCCATGCCAAGGTCGCGGTGTCGCCGGGCATCGGCTTCGGCGAATATGGCGAAGGCTATGTGCGCGATGGCGCTGGTGGAGAATGAACATCGCATCCGCCAGGCGGCGCGCAATGTGAAGAAATTTCCTGCCATCGGCGTCAAAGCAAGCCGCCGCCGCAGATTGGAAGCCGCGAAATGACGAGACCGCTGCGTATCGCCATCGCCGGGCTCGGCACGGTCGGCGGCGGCGTGGTCAAGGCCTCTGGCCGCGCGCGGCGCAGAGCTTGCGGCGCGCGCAGGCCGGCGCGCTCGAATGCGTCGCTGGTGTCGGCGCGCGATCGGACGAAGAAGCGCGGCCGCCGATGTCTCGGCGAATCGCCTGGGCCGACGATGTCGCTGGCGCTGGCGAGAAGCGACGCCGATGTGGTCGTCGAACTGATCGGCGGCGAGGACGGTCATCGCGCGCGCGCTGGTCGAAGCCGCGCTCGAAGCCGGCAAGCATGTCGTGACCGCCAACAAGGCGCTGCTGGCCAATCACGGCGCAGAGCTGGCCGATGCTCGCCGAAGAGAAGCGGCGTGGCGCTTGCGTTTCGAAGCGGCGGTCGCCGGCGGCATTCCCGATCGTGCAGCGCCTTGCGCGAAAGCCTGATCGCCTACGACGTCGACGCGGTGACGCGGCATCCTCAACGGCACCTGCAATTACATCCTCACGCAGATGGAAGCGTACGGGCGCGGCCTTTCGCCGAGGTGCTCGAACGAAGCGCAGGCGCTGGGCTATGCCGAAGCCGATCCCACGCTCGATGTCGGCGGCGGCGACACCGCGCACAAGCTGGCGCTGCTTGCGAGCCTTGCGTTCGGCATCACGCCCGATCTCGCGAACATGACGATCGAGGGCATCGCGCATATCACGCCGGAGGACATCGCTTTCGCGCGCGAGTTCGGCTGCCGCATCAAACTGCTCGGCATCGCGCGGCGCGACGCGCGCACGGCATCGACCAGCGCGTGCAGCCCGCGATGGTGCGGCTCGGCACGCCGCTCGCCGATGTCGACGGCGCCTCCAATGGCGTGGTGGCGGATGCGGGCGAGGCGGGTCCGTTCTTCTTCGAAGGCCGTGGCGCGGGCGAAGCGCCCACCGCCTCGGCCGTCGTGGCCGATCTGGTCGATATCGCCCGCGGCAGCGCGTCGGACCCGGTGTTCGGCCGCCCGGCGCGCAACCTCAGGCCCGCGCAAGCCCTGCGCCCGGCAGATGCCGCGGCGCTCGGCCTTTTATCTGCGCTTCGAGGTGCTGGATGTGCCGGGTGTTCTGGCCGAAATCGCCGGCCAGCTGGCCGAAGGCCGGGGTTTCCATCGAAAGCATGATCCAGCGCGGCCGCGCGCCCGGCGAGCCGGTCGCGATTGTCATGATTACCCACGAGTGTTCCGCAGACGGCGCGTCGAGCGCGCCTTGAAGGCCATCGCCGCCTCCGACAAGGTGCTGGGCGCGCCCTGCATGATTCCCATGGAAGCGGGCTAGACCGGACTATCCGGGGTCGCAAGGAGATATTCACATGTCACAGCCCATGGACCGCACGCTCGCGCTCGAAGCCGTGCGCGTCACCGAAGCCGCCGCCATCGCAGCCGCCGCGCAGATCGGGCGCGGCGACGAGCACGCCGCCGATCAGGCGGCGGTGCGAAGCCATGCGCGCCGCCTTCAACGAGCTGCCCATCGACGGCACGGTGGTGATCGGCGAAGGCGAACGCGACGAAGCGCCGATGCTCTATCATCGGCGAGAAGGTCGGCGCCGGCGGCGTGGCGGTCGACATCGCGCTCGATCCGCTGGAAGGCACAACCTGACGGCCAAGGCGATGGCCAATGCGCTGGCGTGATGGCCGATGGCCGAACCGGGCTCGCTGCTGCATGCGCCCGACACTTATATGGACAAGATCGCGATCGGCCCCGGCTATCCCGAAGGCGTCATCGATCTCGATGCCGAGCCCGAGCGACAACATCAACGCCTCGCCAAAGCCAAGGGCGTCGACCCGCGCGAGATCACGGCCTGCGTGCTCGACCGTCCGCGCCATGCGGCCGATCATCGAAGGCGTGCGCAAGGCCGGCGCGGCGGTGCGGCTGATCACCGACGGCGACATCGCCGGCGTGATCGCCACGACCGATCCCACGACCGGCGTCGACATCTATATCGGGCAGGGCGGCGCGCCCGAAGGCGTGCTGGCGGCGGCGGCGCTGCGCTGCGTCGGCGGCCAGATGCAGACGCGGCTCGTGTTCAAGAAAGACGACGAACGCGCCCGCGCCGAACGGCTCGGCATCACCGATTTCAACCGCAAATATTCGCTGATGCGATCTCGCGTCGGGCGATGTGGTGTTTTGCGGCGACCGGCGTCACCGATGGCTCGATGCTGTCGGGCGTGCATTCGCACGGCGAATACATCACCACCGAAAGCATCCTGATGCGCTCCGGCACCGGCACCGTGCGCTGGATCAAGGCCCGCCACTGCGCCGGGATGGCAATCGCTGAGGCGATCAGGCCGGCTGGACCGGCCTTCGGCGTCGCCCGCTCTTTCTCGGGGCGGCGCTGGGGCTTGCGCGAAGTCGACGATGATGCGGCGCGTGCGCTGGCGTTGGCGCACGACATTTCGCCGATGCTGGCGCGACTTGCTGGCCGCGCGCGGCGTCACGTCCGGACAAGCGGTCGATCTTCTCAATCCCACGTTGAAGCGGCTTCTGCCGGAACCGTTGTCCCTCAAGGACATGGACAAGGCCGTCGCGCGCGCACGCGCCGCGATCGAACGCGGCGAGCGGATCGCAGTGTTCGGCGACTACGACGTCGACGGCTCGACATCGGCGGCGCTGCTCAGCGATTTTCTGACGGCGTTGGGCTCGCCGCCCGCGCATCTACATTCCCGATCGCATGACGGAAGGCTATGGCCCGAACGCCGCGCGCGATGCTGCTGCTGAAAGACGAAGGCGCGAGCCTTGTCATCACGGTCGATTGCGGCGCCGCGGCGACTGACGCGCTGACGCGGCGCGCGATGCCGGCCTTGATGTGGTCGTGCTCGATCATCAGCCGGTCGAAACGCTTCCGCCCGCTTTCGCGCATGTCAATCCCAACCAGCCGGGCGATACATCCGGCCTCGGGCATCTGTGCGCCGCCGGCGTGACGTTCCTGTTTCTCGTGGCGCTCAACCGAGCATCTGCGCGAAAGCGGGTTGGTACGCGCAGAACGGCGTTAGCGGAACCCGACCTGCGCGACGCGGTCTGATCTGGTGGGGCTCGCGACGGTCTGCGATGTGGTGCCGCTCAAGGGCGTCAATCGCGCCTTCGTGCGCTCCGGCTCTGGGACAGCTTTCGCTCGCGAACGCGGCCCGGCCTTGCGGCGCTGGCGGCGATCGCGAAGATCGCGGCGCCTTTCACGGCCTATCATCTCGGTTTTGTCTTCGGACCGCGCATCAATGCCGGCGGGCGCGTGGGACGCTCGCAGCCTCGGCGTCGAGCTTCTCACGGCGCGCGAACGAAGCCGACGCGATGCCGCATTCGCCGCCGAGCTCGACCTGCACAATCGCGAGCGCCAGGCGCTCGAGAAGCCGTGATCCTTGAAGAAGCGATGGCCGAGGCGGCGACCCAGCACAATGCGCCGTTCGTGCTGGCGTCCGGCGAAGGCTGGCATTCCGGCGTCGTCGGCATCATCGCCGGCCGGCTGAAGGAACGCTTCGGCAAGCCGGCGCTTCGTCGCGGGATTCGAAGGCGGCATGGGTCGCGGCTCGGCGCGCTCCATCCCCGGCATCGATATCGGCGCGCATGGTGCGCGCCGCACGCGAGGCAGGAGCTGATCGAGCTTCCGGCGGCGGCCACGCCATGGCGGCGGGATTCTCGCTTGCCAAGACCAGCTGGAGCCGTTCCAGGCGTTTCTCGCGGCGCAATTCGCCGACGCCGGCGCGGCGCTCGCCGCCGCCAATGATCTCCTGCTCGACTGCGCGATTTCCGCCTCCGGCGCGACCCTTGGCCTCGCCGAGGAGATCGCCCGGTCGGGGCCTTTTGGGGCGGGCAATCCCGAACCCCTGATGGTCGCATCCGACGTTCGAGTGGCTTTCGCCGACGTGGTGGGAAAGGGCCATGTCCGCGTTCGTCTGAAGGGCGCCGATGGGGGCCAGCTCGGACGCCATCGCCTTCCGGGCGGCCGATACGGCCCTGGGCGAGGGTCTTCTCCACTCCCGCGGCGCCCCGCTCCATGTGGCGGGCTATCTGCGGGCGGACGACTGGAACGGTCAGCGCCGGGTTCAGATTCAGGTGGAAGATGCCGCCCCGGCAGGCGCTTAGGCCCGCGCTTGCCAAGTTCGCAGCGGCCCATTATAGCCGCGCGTTCCTGCGCCCTTCGTCTATCGGTTAGGACTTAAGATTTTCATTCTTGCAAGAGGGGTTCGACTCCCCTAGGGCGCACCAGCTTTTCTTAGTGAGCGAAGCGAACTTGGAAAAACTGAGCGCCACCGAGCGGCGAAGCTGCGAGTGCGCGCCACTCTCGGTCGCGGAGCGAGTGAAGGCGCATCCGCCGAAGCTTTACCGTAGGCGGACGCCTGTGCATCCGCGAGCTTCAGCTGGGGCGCTAAGCATATCGA
This sequence comes from uncultured Alphaproteobacteria bacterium, assembly GCA_963715545.1. Classification (GTDB taxonomy): domain Bacteria; phylum Pseudomonadota; class Alphaproteobacteria; order Micropepsales; family Micropepsaceae; genus Rhizomicrobium. The sequence goes on from OY970252.1 coordinate 1,157,235, forward strand.
CATCTACAATGCGCGCTATCATCGAGCGGGAAGGCCGCTTTCCGCCGAAACCCGACATCGGCGTGAAGCGGCGGACGTTCGATTTCATCTGCCTGTTCTCCATATTCACGCATCTCGCACCGGCCGATTACCAGGCGATGCTGGAGTTGACCCGAAAATAACCTCTCCCACGGGAACGCTTCTCTTCACGACTTCCATCGATCGAACGATACAAGACTCCTTCGTGGACTTCGATCCATCGCAGCCGTTGCTGATGGCTCTCTATAAGGAAAGTGCGGTGTGCGAGTTCGTGGCGGCGGCCGGATGGGCGGTGCAGCGCATCTTCCTGCATCGCATGCAGCATTGGGTCGTGTGCAGGCCGGCGTGATCGAGACGCCCAACTCCCAATCTGTTCGGCGATCCAGGGGTGCGCCGGCGGCGGTTGTCGGGGTAGAATTTCGGCGAGCGCGGTTAGATTCGCCCTGGGGACGATGGCCATACAGTCCGACACGTATCGCAGCGACCCGTTGTCGGTTGCGCTTGACGAGGCGTTGACCGCGGAGACGCGGAAAGGATCGTTGCTGGCGATCGCCGGTTGCCTGCTGTTTTTCGCTTTTCAGACTCTCAATACGCTGGTGGACGTCTTCACCAAGCATCAATATCCCGCTTTTTTCCGCTATCCCGTGAGCCTGCTGCTGGCGAACCTTGCGGCTCCCCTGATCAGCATCCCCCTCTACCTGATCGCCATGCGCTCGAAGCGCCCTTTGTTCTGGTGCGTCGTCTGCATCGTTCTCGATACCCTGTGGGTTTCGGAATTGAAATTCTTCTGGTTCGCAGCGCCGCCGGGCGTCGACAAACTCCCGATCTATCTCGAAGTGCGCTACGAGGATATCGGGGCGTTTCTGATGTTCCTCGCGATCTATTCTCTGCCTCTATCGCGACGCCTGACGTTGTGGTCGACGGCGTTGATGGCTGCGGTCTGGACCGCGGGCATCGCTTACGCTTACGCGCGTTATGCCGGCCGCTCGCTCTATGTCGGGCCGTTCGGCCCGGGGATCGGCGATGCAGGCCTGCGGACGTTCATGAATCCGGAAGTCTTGCCGGTCGATTTTTTTGTGATTCAGCTCCTGCTGCTGTGGGCTTTCGCCGGATTTCTCGTGCTGGCGATCGATCAGGGCCGGGAATTCGTCGCCCGGCGCGTGCGTGCGGAAGCGGATTCGGCGTTTCTGCGACGCTTCCTTCCCCCCGCATTGGCCAATCGCATCGCGAGCGCAGACGATTTGAAGCCGACGCGACGTCATGTTGCGATTCTGTTCGCGGGCATGCCGGCGACAAGCGATCTTGCCGGCATCCAGGACGATTATCTTCGTTTCGAGGAAACGGTGTTTGCGCATGACGGCGTGGTGGATCGTTTTTCAGGCGGGCCGGCCATGGCCGTATTCGGCGCCCTTGGTCCCGACGGCGACGCGGTCGGGCAGGCGATCGCCTGCGCACAGACGCTGAGCGAAATGCTTGCGACGAGCGAACGTCCGGCTGCGCTGGCGCTGCATGCGGGAGACTCCGTCTGCGGAAATGTCGGAGGAGCCGAAAACCGGACGTTCAGCGTCGTGGGCGATGTGGTCAACACCGCTCGCCGCATGCTCGATGTGGCGGCAGACGGCGGAACAATCGTCTCCGATGCGATCTTCGCTCGTCTGGCCGCCAATTTGACAACCACGCGGGCTGTCGATCTGGGCGCAATCAAGCTGCGTGGGCGCGATGCGCCAGTGCATCTCTGGAGAATTCGCCGATGAATTCTCCAGCAATCTCGCGCCGCGCCGATCGTATTGAAGCAAACCTCGACGATCTGCCGGCCGTGTGGGGCCGCGCCGGCCTCGCGCTGATCGCTGCGCTTTACTGTCTGGCGCGCTTCGGACTTGCCGATGGCGCCTGCGTTTGCATGGCGGCGATCGCTTTCGTCGCAGTCGACTATGCGCGCTTGTTCTGGCTCCGGACTCTTCGGCAGGGAGATGCGCTGGAGGCGGCGGCCATTTTCCTGCAAGCCGGCATATTGGGCGTTCTGTTCCTGGCGCCGGCGCCGTTCGGCGTCGCATCGGATGTGCCGCGGCAATTGCTGCTGCTGCAGACGCCCTCGCTCATTCTGCTGCTTTGCTTCATCGCGTCGAGCGCGTCGGCCGCGCGGCCTGCGCTCGTCTGGTGCGCCGGGGCGGCGGTGGCCTGCCTATGGATCGTGGGCTGGCGGGTCATTCTTGAAGACCCTCGCACCTTGACGCTGGCTGCTATCCACATGGAACGGTTCAAGAGCGCGCTATCGCTATTGCAGGCCGTCAACCAGCCGGAATATTTCAATTTCAACCTTCTGAAGGGCGCGTTCACGGCGGCGGCGATGATTACGCTCGTGCTGGGCTTCGGCATCTACCGCATTCGCCGGCTGGCCCGCGTGACGTCCGAACGCGAAGGCGCGCGCCGCGCTCTTACCGCGTATTTCTCGCCCCAGATCGTCGATACGATTCTCGCGGCGCAGGGCTCCAAGCTGAACCCACAGGAAAAGCTGGTCACGATCCTCGATTGCGATCTCGTCGGTTTCACGTTGCTGGCCGAGACGCTGTCGCCGGAGCAGGTCGCTTCGACGCTGCAATCCTATCGCGCCATCGTCGAAGCAGCCGTGTTCGCGATGGACGGCGCAATCCTGTCCCACGCGGGAGACGGCGTCGTCGCGGCGTTCGGTCTGACGGGCTCAAGCAGCACCGCGGCGGAGCGAGCGCTGACATGCGCGCGGCGCATCGTGAGCGACTGGACGAGGTCCCGCTCCTCGCCGGGCGAAATGGCGCTGCCCCTCGCAATTGGGGTAGAATTCGGCTCCGTGCAGATGGGCCTCGTGGGGCAAGGCCGCACGATGTCGTTGCTCGTGCTGGGCGATGCGGTCGATGCGGCCGCTTCGTTGCAATGGGCGACGCGCGCGGCGCACAAAAACATACTCGTCGGCGAAAAGGCGCGAGAGTCCATGATTGCGGCCGATGCCGATTCGGCGCGCACGCTCGAACCATGTCCCGTCGCGGATATCGACGCCTGGCGGTTGCATGCGCACTGAGCCGCCTTCGGGAAGGAATTGATGCCAATGTCCGGCGTAGTCGACACACGGCTCAAGCAAAAAATCGAAGCTCTTGCCCGCACGTTATTGTTTGGCGGGTTGGACGAAACCGCCCTGAAGCTGGTTGCGGCGATCGCGGAATGGCGTGTGTTGGCGCAGGGCGCCGTTGTCTTTCGGCGTGGCGAGCCCGGATCGCATCTGTTCGTCATCCATCGCGGCCATGTGAAATTCGGTTCGGGCGCCGCCGATGGGCGTGAAGTGACGCTCAATCTTCTGGGGCCGGGCGCGGTGTTCGGCGAACTGGCTTTCGCGGACGGTGGTCCACGGACGGCCGATGTCATCGCGGTCGAGGCGGTCGAATTGCTGGCGCTCAGCCGCCGTGACCTCATCCCGTTCCTGAAGAAAGAGCCGGACGTGGTGCTGCAATTGATGGCGGCGCTGGCGGCCCGCGCCCGCTGGATTTCGGAAAGCTACGAAGATGCCGCGTTCCTCGAATTGCCCGCGCGTCTCGCCAAGCGGCTTCTGTTCCTGTCGCGGCATTTCGGCTTCGATACGCCGCGCGGACGCAGGCTCGCCGCCACCCTGCCGCACCGTGAACTCGCGAACCATATGAACGTGACGCGGGAAAGCATCAGCCGGCTGATGCAGAAATGGCGTAAAGAGGGCGTGATCGAGGAGCATCGCGGCGTCATCGTGCTGCTCGATCCCAAGCGGCTGGAGGCGTTAGCCGAACCGTGATAGTCGCGCCGGTTTTGCGCGGGCGCCCGCTACCGATTGATGAAGATCGTTCCCGAATTCGTGCGCACGCGCCCAACATGCGTGATCTCGTTGGAGCCGGTGAGATCGATGCCGGTGTCGGCGGCGACGTCAAGAAGGCCGGCCGTAATTGTGCCGGCGCCGCTCACTTCGCCGAGCGAGGATGTGAGTGAGACGACATTTGCGTCCAACGCGCCGCCGACGACCAGATCGCCGCTCGTCGTTTCCAGGTTTATGCCATTGCTTCCGACATTCACGGTTCCTGTGACCGTCAATGACTGATTGTCGGTGAGAACGAAATTTGCGCCAGTGGTCGTGAAATCGCCCAGATTGTCGATCGTGTTGACCCCTTGAAGGTGTGTCGCGTTGGCCGAACTTCCCGTCAGCGTATTTGCCGCGATCGAGGCCGTGTTCGATTCCCAAATGGCCGAGGCAGACGAAAGCGTGACCGTTCCGCCGGCCGTCAGGCTTCCCGTGATCGCGATATTGCCGGCTCCGATGGTCGTCAACGACAGGTCATCTGTACCCGCGTTGACGGCACCCGCGACGGTAATCCCGTTGTCGTCCAGGAGAGAGATACCGCCGGATCCGCTGTTGCTGACTCGATCGAGAATGTCGATAGCGTTGCCGTTGTCACCATCGAGCGTGAGGCCGCTCTCCGTCGTGCTGCGCAGCACGCGCGCCGTGATGCTGCCATTGCCGCTTTCCGTGACCGCTCCCGCCGGATCGTAAAGCCAGAGCGAGCCCGTCCCAAGATCGAGTGCGGTATTGATTGTGAACGTCGCGGTCTGATCAGCGATGTAAAGACTCGTATTGGGAGCAAAGCCGCCGGACGCCGTGTAAAGAAAATCTGCGCCGCTCGCGCTGCCCACGGCATTATCGAGGTCGGTAAGGAGATCCGCGGTGTTGGCGGCCTCGGTTCTCACTGTCAGGCGGTCCTGGTCGATATTGAGAGCGCCGTCGCCCCCCGCCATATAGCCTGCGTAGCTGTTGCCCGGCAGGCCGCTCGTCAGATACGCAAACACCGAGCTGCCTTCAGTAGGCAAGCCGCGCGCACCCCTAATATTTCTGCCGATCGTGTCTGACGGGAACAACAAATAGTAGTAGCCGTCGGCGCCGGAATCCATCGCCACAAGCGGCGTGGTTGGCGCGCCAGCCACCAGTGCGGACACGCTTTGGCCGGCCGCCGGTGCGGTGCCGTTCGGCGCATAAACCGTGCCGGCCAGGACCTGCAGCGTTCCCGAAGGAACCTGCCATGTCAGATAGGGATAGGTGACACCGGCGACGATGCCGAACGCGCCGTCGTCCAACCCAGTCTGCAGCGAGCCTTGCAAGGCCGTCGTGGTCAGGCCGTTGCCGCTGGGACTGCTGGCGCTTGTCGTTTGCCCGGTCGTCAATTTGTCCCAATAGGAATTGGTGACTGTCACCGAACCGCCATCCACATTGCCGACCAGACCTCCCGTTTCTCCGCCGGCGGCGGTCACGTATCCGGCCGCCCAGGAATCGGTAATCGTGTTCGTGCCCTCCTCGACTCCGCCCACAAGACCGCCCGAACTCGGAGCCGGCGTTGCTCACTTTGGCCAGACTGTAGGAATCGAGGATCGTCCCGCCATCCATGTCGCCGGTCAGGCCGCCGGCGTCATAAATATCGGACGTCACCGTCCCCGTGCTGTAAGAGCCAGTAATGGATCCGAACAGCTGGCCCACAAGCCCGCCGGGCGCATCAATGCTGGCTGTGACCGACCCGGTCGCGTAGGAGTCGACGATTGCGCCGCTCATCGCGCCGACGAGCCCACCGACCCAATTCTGGCCGGAAATCGCCACATCGGTATGGGAGTCCTCGATAGTTCCGCTTTCATCGGTGCCGACCAGCCCTCCGTCTTCATCGCCCGAGGCCGTGATCGTGCCTGTGACCGATACATTGCGGATTGTCGAATTGGCACCGATATAGCCAATGAAACCGGACGTATTGTAGGCACCGGTCATATTCACGTTCGTGAGCGAAACGTTGGAGAAAGTCCCGCTTCCGGTCAGCTGAGAAAACAAACCGATATCACTTGTCCCGGGCGCGTCGACACTCAGATTGCTGATCGTGTTTCCCAGACCTTCGAACGAGCCGCCGAATATGGTTGTCACGGGCGAATTCGCATAAGTTCCGTCGGGCGCGGCGTTATAAGAATTGGCCAGAGCGATGTTTGCATTGCTGTTGGCGGTGACATCGGACGCGAGTTGCGAAAGGTTGTTCACGAGCTCGAACGATGTGCCGTTGATCGTCAGGCTTCCCAGCGTGTTGCCGGCTTCGACATCGGTATAGGTGACATAGCCGCCGTTGAAGAAATAATTTCCGGTGGGAGACTTGTCGCCGTCATCGGTCACAAGCACAAGCCCGCCCGCACCCGCGACCGTGATCGGTGCGTTGATATTGATCGCATGATAGGAATCGAGCGTCAGAGTAGCGGTCGAATTCCAGCTTATTGCGCTGTCGACATCGATGTCGCCCGCGCCGGCCGATTGTTCGCCGTAGCCGCTGGCGGCGCCGGATGTCGTCTGTTCGACGACGCTCGTTCCGCCATTGAGGGCATTGTCGATCGTCGTGGCCGCGTTGGAATCGATTTCGAGGTCTTCCGGGTCGACTTTCCATTGGCCGCCTTTGCCGGCAGTAATCGTCCCTGAGATGTTGGCGGCCTGCCCCGATGTTTCGATGTGTCCTCCACCCGTCGTGCCGGCCGCGTTCAGCGTTCCGGTCGTTGTCAGGGTCCCGTTTCCGGCATCGAGATAGATCGTGCCGCCGACATTCTGAACGCCCTGCGCTTCGATTACGCCGCGCATGTCTACGACGCCGGTGGCGATGCCGTTGGCGGCGTGGGCCGTCATCGACACATTGGCGCCCGACAAGAGTCCGGTGTTGACCGCCGAGGCGCGCGCGTTCACATCGCCTTGCGCCGCAAACGACACGAGGCCGTCGCCCGCGAAATCGACCGTGAATTTGTTGGCGGCGCCGAGCGCGACGGTGCCGAGCTTTGCGTTGACCGTGCCGGTATTTGTGACATTCGGCGCGACGAGCGCGACCACGCCGTTCGTGCCAACCACAATCTGACCCTGGTTGACGATCCGCGCATCTTGCTTGCCGGCTTGCGTGAACTTGCCCGACAGAACATCGCTGTCCGAGCCGTCCGTCGATGTCGCGATCAGCGAACCGACATTGACCTGCGAATTCTTGCCGAACAGCAATCCGTCGCCGTTGATCAGCACCACACGGCCATTGGCGTCGAGCGTGCCGAGGATCTGGCTCGCGTTGGCGTCGCCGATGCGGTTGACGGCGATGGCCTGCGCATTGGGCTGAACGAACTGCGTGGTTTGCCCGCTGCCGATGTTGAAGCTCGACCAGTCGATGACGACGTCTTCGGATTTCTGGTTGACGTTCGTCTTGTTCGACGACGCCGAGATTGACGCCGAACCGGTCGTCACCGCGCCGCCGAGCGGATTGGCGTAAGCCATCGGCGATGCGACCAGCGCGATGGCGGCTGCGCCGAGCAAAAGCCTCTTTTGGAATGACGTGGATTTCGTGACGACAGTGTGGTGCGCGCAAGCCGGAACGATGAATGACATCGGATCCCCCCAAGTATGGCCGGTTTAAATACGTCCGGGAAACTGCCCGCTGTTTTGATCAGCTTGGCAGTTCGCCTCAAACATCACGCCAACGCACCCCCGAAGCTGACCCTTCGAGTCAACACAGGTTGAGGCTAGCGTATCAAAATACGGTTGGGAAGACTCTTGCGGCGCGGGCAGGCCATTGGAAACGCTCGCAAATCTGCCATAACGTCCGCTTCGGCCTTTGCATCTGGAGTGTTTGCGTGACGACGAAGGATTCACACTCCGCCGCTCTTGCTGTACTGCTGCGCGCATCGCGCCGCGCTGTCGTGTTCACGGGCGCGGGCATCTCCACGGAATCCGGCATTCCGGATTTTCGTTCGCCAGGCGGAATCTGGACGCGCATGGCGCCGATCGATTTTCGGGATTTCGTCGCATCTGCTGACATGCGCAAGGAAGCATGGCGGCGTCGCTTTGCGATGGAGGAAACTTTCGCGAGCGTGAGACCAAATGCCGGCCACATGGCGGTCGCCGAACTCGTGTTACACGGGCGCGTGTCACATGTCATCACGCAGAACATCGACAATCTGCACCAGGATTCCGGCGTGCCGGAAGAGCAGGTGATCGAGCTGCACGGCAACACGCGTTATGCCAAATGCCTCGACTGCGGCGACGCGCGTCGAGCTCGCGCCCATCCGCGCGCATTTCGAGGCCAAGGGCGATCCGCCCGACTGCTCTGCGTGCGGCGGCATCGTGAAGACGGCCACCATTTCGTTTGGGCAGGCGATGCCGGAGCTGGAAATGGCCCGCGCCCATGAGGCGACTGTCGCGTGCGATCTTTTCGTCGTGCTGGGCACCTCGCTGGTGGTCTATCCCGCGGCCGGGTTCCCGCTGCTCGCCAAGCGCCACGGGGCGAAACTCGCGATCCTCAATCGGGAACCGACCGAGCAGGACATGATCGCCGATCTCGTGATCCATGCCGAAATTGGCCCTACTTTGAGTGCGGCCGTTAACGCCTTGTAGGCATGGTGGACGGCGGGGTCGCCTTGGCTAGTATGCGAGCCGGGATTCGAATTCATTTGCAGGAGTTTGCTTTGCACCGCCTCGACGAAGAAGACGACAAGTCCAAGACGCCGCCGCCCGAGCCGCAATCCTCGCCGGTCGTCCAACGCGCTGTTCAAGTCGCGCACCGTTCTCATTTTCGGCGAAGTCGACATGAAGATGGCCGAGCGCGTGACGGCCCAGTTGCTGGCGCACGCCGCCGAAGGCGAGGGCGACATTCGCGTGATCGTCAATTCGCCGGGCGGCCATGTGGAGTCGGGCGACACCATCCATGACATGATCCGCTTCGTCGGCCCCAAGGTGAAGATGATCGGCACGGGCTGGGTCGCCAGCGCCGGCGCGCATATCTATCTGGGCGGCCGAAAGCGAACCGCTACTGCGCTGCCCAACACGCGCTTCCTGCTGCACCAGCCGCTCGGCGGCATCCAGGGCCAGGCTTCGGACATCTCGATCGAGGCCGAAGAGATCCTGAAGATGCAGGAGCGCATCAACCGCACCATCGCGCGCGAGACCGGCCAGCCTTATGAAAAGGTCGTGCAGGATACCGAGCGCAATTTCTGGATGGGTGCGGAGGCGGCGCTCACTTATGGCCTGGTCGGCAAGATCGTGAATAGGGCCGACGAGGTGTGAAGTCCCCCCACCCGGAGCGCGTTCCGCGCTCCGACCTCCCCACGAGGGGAAGGTGAAGGAAAGGTCGACTTCGCTACGACGTATACGGAACAATCCCCTCCCCCGTGTGGGGAGGGTTAGGGTGGGGGGCCTCGTTGCCGAACGCCGCTGACAAAAGCGAGCCCTGGTGGCGGGGCGCGGTCATCTATCAGATCTATGTCCGTAGCTTCTGCGACTCCAATGGCGACGGCTACGGGGATTTCGCGGGGCTGAAATCGAAGCTCGATTATATCGCCAAGCTGGGCGTGGATGCGATCTGGCTGTCGCCCATTCATCCATCGCCCAATCGCGATTGGGGCTATGACGTTTCGGACTATGAGAACGTCAACGCCGATTACGGCACGCTGCTCGATTTCGAGCGGCTGCTCGCGGCCGCGCATGCACGCGGATTGAGGGTCCTTACCGATGAGGTGCTGGCGCATACCTCGGACGAGCATGCCTGGTTCGGCGAAAGCCTCAAGGGCCGCGACAAGGCCGACTGGTATGTGTGGGCGCCGCCGCGCGACGACGGCACGGCGCCCAACAATTGGCTGTCGGCCTTCGGAGGCGCGGCTTGGGCTTATCAGCCGGCGCGGCGGCAATATTACCACCACAAATTCCTGCGCCAGCAGCCGAAGCTCAACTGGCGCAATCCGGCCGCGCGGAAGGCGGCGCTTGCAGTTCTGGACCTGTGGCTTGCGCGGGGCGTCGACGGTTTCCGGCTCGATGTCGCCAACGCCTATCTCCACGATGCATCGCTGGCCGACAATCCCGGCGTGCCGGAAGACAAGCGCACGCGACACCACTGGGCGCACGCACCAAACCTGCAGTATCACTTTCACGACAGTAACTTGGTCGAGAACATTGAAGCGCTGGATGAAATCCGGCGCACGGTCGATTCCCATCCCAACCGCTTCGTGATGGGTGAGTTCTCGGAAGAGCCAGAGCGCTGCGGCTGCTTCGCCGCGCCCGATGTGGGGCTACATTCCGGATACAGCTTTCCTCTGCTGGAGGCGCGCAAGCTTGGTCCCGAGTTCATTCGCGCGCATTTCGCGATGCTGGCCAAATACCCCGCGCACTGGCCGTCGGTCGCGTTCTGCAATCATGACATCATGCGGACCTTGACCCGCTTCGGCGGGCCCGATGCGCCGCCCGCGCTCGCGCGGATGATGTTGGCGTTGCTGCTGTCGCTGAAGGGGACCGCGTTGGTTTATCAAGGCGAGGAACTGGGATTGCCCGAGGCCGACCTGACGCGTCGGCAGCTGCGCGATCCGGTTGGCGATCTCTATTACCCGTTCAGCAAGGGCCGCGACGGCTGCCGCACGCCCATGCCGTGGAACGCGGATGCGCACAGTCTCGGCTTCACCGACGGCACGCCCTGGCTTCCGATGGCGCCGGCGCACCGCGCGCTGGCGGTGTCGGAGCAGGAGCGCGATGCGGCGTCGACGCTGTCTTATTCACGCAAATTCCTCACGGCCCGCAAGGCGAGTCCATCGCTGCGCCTCGGCGAAATCGAATTCCTCGACGCGGCGCCGCCAGTTCTTGCGTTCACGCGCAAGACGGCGAGCGAGACGACGCTCTGCGTATTCAATATGTCGAAGGAAGATGCCGAATTTCGTGACGCATCGCTGCCCCATGTGGCACCGCTTGCAATCGACTGCGGCGAGATATCCGTGGCCGCAGGAACATTATCTCTCGGGCCCTACGCAGCGTGGTTTGCGAAGCGCTAAACGAAAAGGCCGGAATTGCTCCCGACCTTTTCGCTAGTCACAACGAACGTCGAACTCAGACGCTGTAATACATCTTGAACTCGACCGGATGCGGCGTGTGCTCGAAGGCGTAGACCTCGTTCATCTTGAGCTCGATATAGCTGTCGATGAAATCGTCGGAGAAGACGCCGCCCTTCTTGAGGAAGGCGCGGTCGTGATCGAGGCATTCGAGCGCCTCGCGCAGCGAACCGCAGACCTGCGGCACTTCCTTCAACTCTTCCGGCGGCAGTGCATAGAGATCCTTGTCCATCGGGTCGCCCGGATGGATCTTGTTCTCGATGCCGTCGAGGCCCGCCATCAGCATCGCCGCATAAGGCAAGGTAGGGATTTGCGCCCGGATCGGGGAAGCGCACTTCCACGCGCTTGCCGTTGGGGCTGGACGAGAACGGAATGCGGCACGACGCCGAGCGGTTGCGCGACGAATAGGCCAGCAGCACCGGCGCTTCGAAGCCCGGGATCAGCCGCTTGTAGGAATTGGTCAGCGGGTTGGTGAAGGCGTTGAGCGCCTTGGCGTGCTTGATGATGCCGCCGATGTAATAGAGGCAGGTGTCCGACAGATCGGCATAGCCCGAGCCGGCGAAGAGCGGCTTGCCGCCCTTCCAGATCGACTGATGCACATGCATGCCCGAGCCATTGTCGCCATAGACCGGCTTCGGCATGAAGGTCGCCGATCTTGCCGTAGGCGGCCGCGACCTGATGGATCACATACTTGTAGATCTGCATGTAGTCGCCGCACTTGGTCAGCGTGTTGAACTTGAAGCCCAGCTCATGCTGCGCGGTGGCGACTTCGTGGTGATGCTTTTCCGGCTCGATGCCCATGTCGCCCATGATGGCGAGCATTTCGCTGCGCATGTCCTGCTGCGGAATCGACCGGCGGAACGGGGAAATAGCCGCCCTTGACGCCGGGACGATGGCCCAGATTGCCCGTCTCGTATTCGGTGCCGGTGTTGTAGGCGCCTTCCTCGGAGTCGACGTAGTAGAAGCCCTTGTTCATGCCGCATCGAAGCGCACGTCGTCGAAGATGAAGAATTCCGCTTCCGGGCCGAAATAGGCCGTGTCGCCGACGCCCGAGGAATTGCACATATTTCTCGGCGGCCTTGGCGATGGAGCGCGGGCAGCGGCCATAGTTCTGGCCGGTCGTCGGCTCGATGCACGTCGCAGACCAGCGATCAGCGTCGTCTGCGCGAAGAACGGATCGATCACCGCGGTGTCGCAGTCGGGCACGAGCAGCATGTCGGACTCGTTGATCGCCTTCCAGCCGGCGATCGACGAGCCGTCGAACATGGTGCCGTTGGTGAGGAAATCTTCATCGACCAGCGAAAGGTCGAAGGTGACGTGCTGCCACTTGCCGCGCGGATCGGTGAAGCGGAGATCGACGAATTTGACCTCTTTGTCCTTGATGAGCTTCAGGATGGTGCTGTGTCGTTTGACATGGCCATGTTCCGTCTTCCCTTCGAATCTAATTGAGCGAGCTCCCCGGCCCGCGGGTTGCGTTTCAGATGGCGTCCGCGCCGGTCTCGCCGGTGCGGATGCGGATGGCTTCCTGCGACATTGAGGACGAAAATCTTGCCGTCGCCGATGCGGCCCGTGCGCGCGGCTTTCTGGATCGCTTCGACCGCCGCTTCCAGCCGGTCGTCCGGCGATGACGATTTCGATTTTCACCTTGGGCAGGAAATCCACGACATATTCGGCGCCGCGATAGAGTTCGGTGTGGCCCTTCTGGCGGCCGAAGCCCTTGGCCTCGGTGACCGTGATGCCTTGCACGCCGACTTCCTGCAGCGCCTCTTTCACCTCGTCGAGTTTGAACGGCTTGATGATCGCTTCGATTTTCTTCATGGGTCAGCTCCTGGGCAGCGTGCCGGACCGTCCGCCCAATTAACGAATTCGCAGGACTTATGCCAGCCCTGCGGGGGACTATCCACACGTTATTTCAAGGGGTTATGGACCTCCATGAATGGGTTTGCGCGCCGGACTGCCTGAAATTTGGGCGTTCGGCCGAACGATTGGGCAGCAGGTGCATCGTGGAACGGCGGATCATTGCCAAGCGCGCGAGCGATCACTTAGGGCAAATATCATGGCATCGGATCCCGCGAATCCCCGCTTCAATCCCGTCTTCGCCGGCATGGGCACGACGATCTTCACCGTCATGTCGGCGCTGGCGGTCGAGCATGGGGCCGTCAATCTGGGACAGGGCTTTCCCGACGAAGATGGGCCGCGCGCCATCCGCGATGCGGCGGCCAAGGCGTTGATCGAAGGACCCAACCAATATCCGCCCACGCGCGGACGCATCGAATTGCGGCAGTGCGATCGCGGCGCATGCGAAGCGCTTCTACGATCTGTCGTTCGACCCGAATACGGAAGTGCTTGTCACTTCGGGCGGCACGGAGGCGTTGACGGCATCGATCATGGGATTGGTCGGTCCCGGGCGACGAGATTGTGCTGATCGAACCGGCCTATGATTCCTATCGACCCATGGCATAGGCGTCCGGCGGCATCGTGAAGACCGTGAAACTTTCGCCGCCCGATTGGCGTTTGACGGAGCAGGCGCTGGCGGCCGCGTTCACGCCGAAGACGCGCGTGCTGATGCTCAACACGCCGCTCAATCCCATCGGCCGCGTGTTCGATCGCGAAGAGCTTGAGGCGCATTGCGAACGTCCTGCGCGGATCGAAGGCTGTCGCGATCTGCGACGAGGTCTATGAGCATCTTGTCTTCGACGAACGCCCGCATATTCCTTTGATGACTTTGCCCGGTATGGCGCGACCGGGTTGTGCGTGTGGGTTCGGCTGGAAAGATGTTTTCGCTGACGGGCTGGAAAATTGGCTGGGTGACGGGCGCCGCGCCGCTGGTCGATGTCATCGCCAAGGCGCATCAGTTCATCACCTTCACCACATCGCCGGCGCTGCAGCTGGGCGTCGCGCACGCGCTGGAGCACGAAATGGAATTCACGCTCGGGCTGACGCGCGAGCTGCAGGCAAAGCGCGACCTGTTGGCAGAGGGACTTTGTAGGCTTGGCTTTGACGGCGCTGCCCTGCGAAGGCACCTATTTTCTCACCGCCGATATCCGCGGCCTCACCAATGAGCCGGACCGCGTGTTCTGCGAGCGGCTGGTGCGCGAGGCCGGCGTCGCGCTCATTCCGCTCAGCGTGTTTTTCGACGACGGCAAGCCCGATCATCTGGTGCGCTTCGCCTTCTGCAAGAAACGCGACGTGATCGAGGATGCGCTCGGCCGTCTCGAGCGCTTTTTCTCCAAGGATGCATCATGATCGATCCCCGCACGCCCATTCTCGTCGGAGGCGGTCAGTTCACGCAGCGCACCGCGCGGGCAGGTCAGCTCGACCAGAGCCTTGATCCGATTGCGATGCTGGAAAATGCTTCGCGGCTGGCTTTGGCCGACACGGGCGCAGGCGACGCGCTCACACATGCGCTAGATACGGTATCCGTCGTGCGCTTCACCGCGGATTCCTCCGACGTCGGCCGGTTGCCGCATCGCATGTTCCGCAATCCGCCTTTGTCGCTGAGCCGCAAGCTGAGCGCTGCCCCGCGTCGCAGTTTCTACACCTCGACGGGCGGCAACACACCGCAATGGCTGGTCAACCGCACGGCCGAAGAAATCGCCAATGGCGAATGCGATGCGGCGCTGCTTGTGGGCGCGGAATATATCGCGACGATGCTGGCCGCCCTCAAGCAGGGCTTCGATCTGAGGTGGGGCGACAAGGAAGACCCCGGCAGCGATCCCGTCGAGATCGGCGAGCTGCGAGCCGGCTCAAGCGCTTACGAAAAATCCTATGGCCTCAATTTTCCGGTGAACGCCTATCCGCTGTTCGAGAACGCAATCCGCGGTTGCCGCGGCCGCGATATGGCGGCCCATCTCAAATATTTGGGGCAGTTCTTTTCGCCGTTCACGAAAGTGGCGTCGGAAAATCCCTATTCTTGGTTTCCAACTTTTCGTTCGCCGGAGGAAATCTCAACACCCTCCGAGAAGAACCGCTTCGTCGGCTTTCCCTATACGAAATATCTGAACGCCGTGATCGAAGTGGATATGGCGGCCGCCGTGGTGATGACGAGCGTCGCCAAGGCGCGTGAACTCGGCATTTCGGAATCCAAATGGGTGTTCCTGCATGGCTGCGGCGATGCGAGCGATATATGGTTCGTGTCCGAGCGGGTGAATTATCATTCTTCGCCTGCGATCCGCACGATCGGACGCAAGGCGTTCGCGATGGCCGGCAAGAGCGTCGCCGACATGACTTACATCGATCTCTACTCCTGTTTCCCGTCTGCCGTGGAGCTGGGTTGCCAGGAACTGGGGATCGCCGAAGACGATCCGCGCGGGCTCACGATCACGGGCGGGCTGCCCTATTTCGGCGGGGCCGGAAACAACTATGTCATGCATTCCATCGTGACGATGCTGGCCAAATTGCGCGCGAAGCCCGGCACATTCGGCCTCTGTACCGGCAATGGCTGGTATGTGACGAAACATTCCGCCGGCATCTATTCGACGGCGCCGACCGATGGTCCGTGGAAGCGCGAAGACCCGACGACCTATCAGAAAGACATCGACGCCGAGCCTCATCCGTTGGTGATCGAAAAACCGGAGGGCCGCGCGACGATCGAAACCTACACGGTCGTCGCCAATCGCAAAGGCAAGCGCTTCGGCATCGTCATCGGCCGCCTCGATGACGGCAGCCGGTTCCTCGCCAACACGCCGGACGACGTCAAAACGCTCGACTGGATGATGCAGGAAGAAATGCTCGGCCGCGGCGGCTCCGTCACCGCGACGGAGCGCAACAATCTGTTCCGCTTTGACTAACCGAATCGAAGTGGTCGACGGTGACACGGGCTGGGCGCTTGCGGAACCGCTCGACCGCGAATGCTATCCGCCGGAAGCGATGGCAAAAGTCATCTGGCGCGATATCGTTTGGGCTCATGCGGACAGGCGCGTGGTGGTGCATGGCGAGGGCGAAATCGTCTGTCACGTGGGAATCTATTTTCGTGAAGGCACGCTGGATGGCGCGCCCGTGCGCATTGCCGGCATCGGTGGGGTGATGACTTCACCGCGCGTGCGTCGAGCAGGTCACGCCGGCAACGCGATGGGTTTGGCGGTCGATGTGATGCGCGAACACGAGATCGATTTCGGGCTATTGTTCTGCGAGCCGCACAACGTGCCGCTTTATGAACATCTCGGTTGGCGGATTTTCCCCGGCGGGGTTTATTGCAAGCAGCCCTCAGGCTGTATCCACTTCGACATGATGCACACGATGGTGTTGCCGCTGCGATTGTCGCCCGAAGGCGGCACGATCGACTTGTGTGGCTTGCCGTGGTGATTGGAGCGCGGGCATCCTGCCCGCTTTTCTTTTAAAGCTCTCAGAAGATGCGGGCAGGATGCCCGCGCTCCGAATTAGAATCTCTTCAATTCGGTGCGGTCCCTTACGGACAGATCGAGTCGCGCCGCGCGGGCGAATTGCTTTTTGGCGGCGTCCGGTTGACCTGAATAGAGCAGCGCCTCACCCCATTTGAGATGCAGGCGCCCCCAATTGGGCGCGTATTTGTCGGCTTCCCCGAATTTGACGAGCGCGAGGTCGGAGCGGTTCTTCAGCATCAGCGCTTCGCCCCACATTTCCAGCGGATCGGCGTAGTGCGGACCCTTCGCGTGCGCTTGCGTGAATTTGGCGATCGCGCCGTCGGCGTCGCCTTTCATCATCAGCATCTGTCCCCAATCCGTTTTGCCGAACGGAACGGATGGTGCGGCATTGACCGCGCGCGTAAACCAGTATTCGGCCGCGGCCCAGCGGTGTTGCATTGCATCGATGCGGCCGCGCAGGCGCAGGCACACGACACAATCCGCCGCCGTCTTGTCGATCGTCGCGTGCGCGCCCTTGAAGTCGCCCAGATTGCCATCGGTGAACGCCAGAAACGGATATTCGGTATGTTGCAGGAAAACCTGCCCCTGCCCGCCTAGTTTCGCGAGCTCGGGCAGCAGCGCATCTCCTTCGCTGCGCACCGTCCGCCAATGCTCGAGAAATATATCGGCGAACTGGAGAGTGGCCGCTCTTCCCAGCAACAGCACAGCGTCGTGCGTTGGCCGCAGCAATTCCCTCGCCATTTGAACGCAACCGGCGTCGTGCAGCGCGGCGCAGGCCTGGATGTCGCTCTCATACGCATTCTCCAGCGAACTGCGATCCGGCATTTGTTCGATCTCGCGGTCATACGCAATCTGGGCGCCAAAATCGCCCAGCGAACCTGCCAGGTTCGCCTTGTCCTGCAGCACGCGCACGGGGAGATTTGCAGGATCCATGCTGGAATCGCCTCCGGCATGTCCGATAGCGACGGCCTGCTTCACGGCAATCAGCGCTTGTTCGTCGTGTTGCAGCGTGCCTTCGTTGTTGGCCATGTTTTCATAGGCAAGAAGCGATTGCGGATCGATGGCGACCGTGCGTCGCAAATCTTCGGTCCCGCCCGCGAAATCGCCATTCGCCACCACTTGATTGTCGAGCCCGATATAGGCCCAGGCGCGATCTTCTCGCGAACCGCTGACGAGCAGCTGCTCATAAATTGCTTTGGCTTCCGCAACCCGATTGTGGCTGTCGAGATAGACGGCATAGCGGTAAGGCTGCGTGCTGCGATAGACGGCTTCAGCGGCCTGCTGGATCAGCTTGTCGAGATCGCCTTCCTTGCCTTGAAAGGTTGGGCTGGTGTCGCTGCCCGCGCGGGCCGTCACCGCAATACCGGCATCTGTGCGGTACACTTCGCCCGATATTCGCGTCTCATGGCCGAGCCAGCTTCGCAGATAGCGATTGAACTCACCGATCGACACGCCGGTATCCGGAATCTGAACCTTGATGTCGCTGCCCCAATTGTTGGCGTAGCTCGAAGGGGCGCGATTGGAATTTGTCTGCACCTGCAGCGATGACAGCCTGTCCAGCAATTTCGCGGCGACGACCTCTCCGGTCAGTCCCCTGGCGGCCATGTCCGGCGGCACCGAAAACGCTTCGATCACGAGGCCCTTGTCGCTTGCCGCGTTCCAGATCGTGGCGCCGACGCCGATCGCAATGGCCACCACGATGAACGCCACCGACAATTCAAAAGCGACCTTCATCACATCGCTGAAGTGGCGAATGCGCAGGGACCAGCGATGGATATCGGCCTCTTCCTGCATCTGCTCCTTTTGCAGGCGCAGGACGGCGGTTTGTTCTTCGAGAAACGCTTCGGCCTTTGCCGCAACGCGTTCGTTCTGCGCGGCGGCGCCCATCGCCATAGAGATCGCGGCCGGACTTGCGCCGCCCGCATCCGCCTTTTCCGAAGTCTTCGGCCATTCGATCTCCGTGAGGTCCTGGATTATCGCTATCGCGCCAGAAGATACCAAGCGCCCGCCACGATGGCCGCGGCCGCCAGACCGAGGCCTGCCAAGATCGCATAGGCCCCCTTCGTCATGCCCGCGATCGCCTTTTTGATCTGGGCGCGGTCGTTCACGTTGGGGAACGGGGTCGCCGGCTCCGGCATGCCGATGAACTTGCACAACGGTCCCCAACCCTGATCGGCCGAGAAGATAAGGAGGCGCTCCGGAGGCAGGGCAGCCTTCACGTCTTCAATGTGTTGCTTGTAATCGGCAATAGCGTTCGCGCGGTCGTTCATTGTGTCGTGATGCGCGCGTTGCCAGATCAGTTTGCGCGACATGTCGCCGAACTTCCGGCCGAACGGCGTCGTGTAGTAAAGGACCTTGAACTGCCATCTGTTCTCACTGAAATAAATCGTGTCGATGGTGCTTTCGTACCAGCCTTCCGGACCTTTTGGATGCAGGGTCAGAACGATCTTGGCGTGCGGATAGGCGGCCGCAAGTTCCTTCCACACGCAGCTGGCGGGATTGTCGACGGCGGCCGTGTAGCGGGAAAACACCTGTTCCCAGTCATGTTGCGTTCCTTCCGGCGCATTGGCGACCTTGAGCCAGAAATCGAGATGGGACTTGTTCTCCTTGTTCTGGAGAACTTCGATCATGTGATAGCAGGGAA
This sequence comes from uncultured Alphaproteobacteria bacterium, assembly GCA_963715545.1. Lineage (GTDB taxonomy): Bacteria > Pseudomonadota > Alphaproteobacteria > Micropepsales > Micropepsaceae > Rhizomicrobium. The sequence goes on from OY970252.1 coordinate 1,176,135, forward strand.
AGCCGAGCTGATTGAGAGCCGTGTAGAGCGACATCGTGCCGGTGCGGCCAAAGCCTGCGCCGATGATCTTGAGCGACAAATGCGAATCCCCCCTTGGAGCGACCGGATCATATCAAATTGTTGCGAGCGCGCTCAGCGCGGGTAGAGAATGATCTGCGTACAGCGGAATGCGGCGAGCAGCTTGCCGGTCTGTTCATTGGTGACTTTAGCATCCCACACCTGCGTCGTGCGCCCGCCATGCAGCAGCTCGGCCGTGCAGGCGATCGCGCCCGATTGCACCGTGCCCATGAAATTGCATTTGAGTTCGGCCGTGGTGAAGCCGTTGGCGCCGTCCGGCCATTTCGTGCTCACGCCATAGGCGCAGAGCGTATCCGCGAGCCCGATCACGGTCGGCGCCGACAGAAACCCCGTATGCGCAACGATATCGGGGCGGACTTCCAGCCGTCCGCGAACGCGCCCGGGCTCGACAGACACGATTTCGACGCCCAGGAGCCCGGGCAGTTTGCCCTTGTTCCATTCATTCATCTTCTCGACAGTGGGAAAATCGTCGGACATGGCAGCCCCGTGTAACTCGTCGGGGCGAGCTTACGCGAATCCTGTCAGAGCAGAAACCGTCGCGAAGCTAGCGCGCGGGTCGCGGCAATTCCACGGGCTCGAAATGCGGGAAGGGGTGCTGCACTTCGGGCAAGCTTGACAGCGCAGCGATATCACCGACCTTGCCCATCGATTCCCACACCGCTGCGACTTCGGGATGCTCATGCGCCTTCTGAACGGCCTCTTCGGAGACCCACTCGAACACTTCGACGATCGAGCCGTCGCTGGCCCGCGCGACGACGGGGACACGATCGGTGATCAGTTCGAGTTTGCGCAGAACCGGATAATGCTTTGCGACGGCGTGGAGCATTTCTGCCTCCTTACCGGCGTGCGGACGATACAAGGCGAACACTATTCTTGGTTTCGCTGACATTTTTTTCCTCCTTCGGATCAAACCATTTGAGCCAGCCGCCCGTCACCGCGTTCAGCCGCTCCGTTTGCAGCACATAAAGCCATTCGCGCCCGCTGCGTTCGACGTTCACAAGCCCCGCATCGAGCAGCACGCGCAGATGCCGGCTGGTGGTGGGCCAGCTGCAGGAAAACCGTGCGGCGATATCTCCCGCCGAGACACGCCCGCCCCGCGCATTCAACACGACGAGAATATGACGGCGCGAGGCATGCGCGAGCGCGCCGAATACGGCGTCGACATCTTCGAGTTCTTTCATCCCGCGGGACATGCGCTAACATTTAGCACGATTGCTAAATGAAGAAAAGAGGTGAAATCGCAGACCGGCGGGGTAGGGTGAGGCGACGCCTGTCCAGAGGTTCGCCAAAAGAGGTTTGAATGCCCCGTCTTTATCTCGTGCGTCACGGCCGCGCCGCCGCGAGCTTTGCCGAAGCGGCCGATCCTGGTCTGGACGAATTGGGCCGCAGCCAGGCCGAGGCTGTGGGCGCAAAGCTTGCGCCGCTGGGGCCGCTGGCGATCGTCAGCAGCCCGCTCAAGCGTGCGCAGGAAACGGCAGCGCCGCTCGCCGCGCTGTGGCAGCGCAAGCCGGTCATCGAAATCGCCGTGTCGGAAATCCCGTCGCCGGGTCACATGAATTTTGCCGAGCGCGCCGAATGGTTGCGCGCCTACATGATGACCGGCTCATGGCGGACGGCGACGCCGGAGCTTGCGCAATGGCGCGAGGACGTCATTGCCGCGCTGGTGAACCGGACGGAAGACACAGTGGTTTTCTCGCATTACATCGCGATCAATGTGGCGGCAGGCGCGGCGCTGGGCGACGACCGGGTGATGGTGTTTCGGCCGGACAATTGTTCGGTGACGGTGTTCGATGCGGAAAACGGCAAGCTGCGTCTCGTCGAGCGCGGCCACGAGGCGGAAACGAAGGTGAATTGAGCGATGTCGCACGAACCGCATGAAATGACCGCGGCCGAACTCTCGGCGCTTTATCGCGATGGCGATCTCTCGCCGGTCGAAACAGCCGAAGCATGTCTCGGGCGCATCGAGGCGCTCGACTCGGTGATCAATGCGTTTTGTGTCGTCGATCGGGAAGCCGTGCTCGAGATGGCGCAGGCGTCGGAAGACCGCTGGACGGAGGACGAACCGCTGTCGCCGCTGGACGGCGTTCCCGTCGCGATCAAGGACATTCTCTTGACGAAAGGCTGGCCCACGCGCCGCGGTTCATTGACGGTCGATGCTCATGGTCCGTGGACGGAGGACGCGCCCTGCGTTGCCCGCTTGCGCGAAGCCGGCGCCGTCCTGATCGGCAAGACGACGACGCCGGAGTTCGGCTGGAAAGGTTCGACCGACAGCCCGCTCACGGGCATCACGCGCAATCCCTGGAACAAGGCGAAGACGCCCGGCGGTTCTTCCGGCGGGTCTTCGGCGGCGCTTGCGGCGCGCATGACGCCGCTTGCGATGGGCACAGACGGAGGAGGTTCTATCCGAATCCCTGCAAGCCTTTCCGGAGTTTATGGTCTCAAGCCGAGCTTCGGCCGCGTACCCGCCTATCCGCTGTCGCCCTTCGGCACGGTGGCGCATCTGGGTCCGATGAGCCGCACCGTGCGCGATTCCGCAATGTTCCTGAACGTCATCGCGAAGCCCGATGCGCGCGACTGGTTCGGGCTTCCCTATGACGGCGCGGATTACACCGCGCGTCTCGGCGAGGGCATGAAGGGCAAGCGCATCGCCTTCAGCCCGCGTCTTGGTTACGTCCAGAAAGTTCTGCCCGAAGTCGAAGCGCTCGTCGCGGCCGCCGCAAAGAGGTTCGAAGAGATGGGTGCCCACGTCGAGCAGGTCGATCCCGGCATCGACGATCCCAGCGAAACCTTCCAGAACTCTCTGGTGGGCCGGCGCGGGATTCCTCCTTGGCGATCTGCCGGCTGAAAAGAAAGCACAGCTCGATCCGGGCCTCCGGCGTATGGCGGAGGAGGGGAAGGCCATTCCACTCAAGAAGTATCTCGACGCGACGGCGGCGCGCGGCGCCTTGGGCAGCAAAATGCGCCAGTTCATGGAAGGCTTCGATTTCCTGCTGACGCCTGCCGTCGCGACCACGGCTTTCAACGTGGGCCAGCTTTCGCCGCTCGACGATGACGGCAGGGCCTGGATGGCGTGGACACCATTCAGCTTCCCGTTCAATCTCACCCAGCAGCCGGCAGCGAGCATAAATTGCGGCTTTTCGAGTGATGGCCTGCCGGTCGGGCTGCAGATCGTAGGCCGTATGTTCGACGATGCGGGCGTGTTGGCGGCTTCGGCAGCCTATGAAGCCACTCACCTGCTTTATGAGAAAATACCGCCAGGCTTTTGATTAAATTGACCTCTTCGACTCAGCTTCGTGTGGTGGTTAAGCTCGCGATATGAGCGCCGAGATTCTGACCGTCGCCGAGATGTACGCCGCCGACCGGGCGGCGGCGGAGCAGGGTGTGCCATCTCTCATTCTGATGGAGAATGCGGGGGTGGCGGTTTCGGATGCGATCCTTGATCGCTGGACGCCGCGGCCCGTCGTGGTGTTGTGCGGACCCGGCAACAATGGCGGCGATGGTTTCGTCGCCGCGCGGCATCTGGTGGAGCATGGCTGGCCCGTGCGACTGGCGCTGCTCGGTGAGCGCGCGTCGCTCACGGGCGACGCGGCGCAAATGGCGAAGCGCTGGCGCGGCCCCATCGAGCCGCTGTCGCCCAACACGCTCGACGGCGTCGAAATCGCGATCGACGCGTTGTTCGGCGCCGGATTGGCGCGTCCGCTGGAAGGCGCTGCAAAACAGATCGTAGCGGCGCTCAATGCGTCTCCCATCCCGGTCGTTGCGGTCGACGTTCCCAGCGGATTGCACGGCGATCTGGGACGTCCGCTCGATGCGGCGGACGGTGCCTGCGTCGACGCCGACCTGACAGTGACGTTTTTCCGCAAGAAGCCCGCGCATGTGCTGATGCCGGGGCGGCTGCGATGCGGCGATGTCGTCGTCGCCGACATCGGCATTCCGGAATCAGCGCTCGGCAATCCGAAATTGTTCGAGAACGGTCCGACCCTTTGGGAAAACGAATATCCCTGGCCCAAACCGCTCGCGCACAAATATGCGCGGGGACATGCGGTCGTGGTCAGCGGGCCTGCACACGCGACGGGGGCCGCGCGTCTTGCGGCGCGCGCGGCGTTGCGCGTCGGCGCGGGATTGGTGAGCGTGGCGAGTCCCCTCGACGCCGTGACCGTGAATGCCTCCGCGCTCACCGCGATCATGGTGAAGCCGTTCTCGGGCGCGGCCGGTCTTGCCGAATTGCTGAAGGACAAGCGATTCAATTCCGTCGTGGTGGGACCCGGATGCGGTGTCGGCGCTGCCACACGAAATCTCGTCGCGGCCGTGTTGGCCAGCAAAGCGGCTGCAGCGATAGACGCCGACGCGCTCACATCCTTCTCCGAGAATCCGAACGATCTGTTCCTGCTGTTGCGGGAGCCTTGTGTGCTGACCCCGCACGAAGGCGAATTCGAGCGTGTGTTTCCCGGCCTGCTGAAACGATCGCCCACGCGGATCGAGGCAGCCCGTGCCGCGGCGGCGGCCGCCAAATGCGCGATCGTGCTCAAAGGCCCGGATACAGCCATCGCCGCGCCGGACGGGCGGGTCGCAGTCGTGAGCAATGCGCCGCCGACATTGGCGACCGCCGGATCCGGCGATGTTCTTTCGGGGTTGATCGGCGGATTATTGGCGCAAGGATTCGATTCCTATAACGCGGCCGCGGCAGCAACGTGGCTGCACGGGGAGGCGGCGTCCCGGTTCGGGCCGGGATTGATCGCGGAGGATTTGCCGGAATTGCTGCCGGCCGTCCTTGCCGCCCTGAAGGAACGAATCGATGACGAACATTCGCAGAATCGAGGCGCGTGACATCGCGCCGCTGCTCGACATCTACAATCACTACGTCGCCGCCACGCATATTTCCTTCGATGTCGAACCGCGCACGTTCGAACAGCGGCGCGCCTGGTTCGAGAGTTTTGCGGAAACCGGACGCCATCAATGCTTTGTCACGGAGCACGACGGCGTTGCGGTCGGCTGGGCGTCGTCGGGGCGTTTCAAAGATCGTGCCGCTTACGACACCTCCGTCGAAACCAGCGTCTATCTCGCGCCGGGCGAGGGCGGGAAGGGCTTAGGCCGGCGTCTCTATCAAACGCTGTTTGATGCGCTTGCGAAGGAAGATGTCCATCGCTGCTTCGGCGGCATCGCATTGCCCAACGAAGCCTCCATCGGCGTCCATCTCGCCCTGGGTTTCCGTCACGTCGGCACATATTCGGAAGTGGGCCGCAAGTTCGGGCGCTTCTGGGATGTGGCGTGGTACGAGAAAACAATGGGATAGGCGGAATCTCAAGGCGCAGCACGATCAATTCAAATATAGTTCAAATTAGATCTCAATAAAGCGCTCGACTGCCTGAAACATATTTGCCATAGTTTTGTATTCGACCGCCCCTGCGAAAGGACGGATCATGAAACCTTTTGACGACTATGCCGTCTTGGTCCTGTGCGCTGGCGACGTCGACGCGATCTGGGGCGCGATGAAATATGCGAACAACCCAAACGGCAATCCGACCCTGCCCAATCCTGGCGCGCCGGACACCGCCTATGTCACGACGCAATATTGGGACGTGCTGGGGCAGTTGCGCTGCGACGATCTCTTCATCCTCAAGCAGCAAAATTGCTATTACGGGCTGCTGCTGCGCTGCAAGGCGGCGTTCGGCCCGTTTGCCGTAGGGAATTACCTCGTGGCCGTGCGCGGCACGATGGATCCGCTCGAATGGGCCAATGACGCGATCGCGGAATTTCCGAATTATGCGTCGGGCAATGCGGGCGGAGTCGGAACGGGATTCTGGAACGTCTACACGACGATGACATTCGGCGACCTGGCCAACGCCAGCCCGAAGCCCAATCCCGCCGCCGAGATCGCTGCGATCGTCAAGGCGAAGCCGTCGACGGTTTTCGTGACGGGGCACAGCCTTGGCGCGGCGCTCGCGACGTATCTGACGCACGATCTCGTGGCGCAATTCAAAGGCGGCGTCGCAGTCGAGCCCTACTTCTTCGCATCGCCGAAGCCGGGTACGCAGGACTACGCCGACAATTACCAGCAGGCGATTGGAACCTACACCGTCGTCAATTTCGCGGCCGACCTGGTTCCGATGCTGCCGAGCTCGCCTCCGTTTGTCTCCCTGAACCCCGGCGGACCGACGCACGATGTGCATGTCATTCCGATCAGTTCACCGGGCGCTCCGCCATTCCCGCCCGTCGATCCGATGTACAATCACAGCCCGGCCTACTACGCCCACATGCTGGATCCGGCGAACGCGATGGCGACGAAGCTGCTGCCGACGTAGGCGGTTGAGAGACGCACCCGGAATTCGCTTCGCTCGCTGGCGACTAGCCATCCCGCATGGTCGGCCCAGCCGAACCAGACCGTCGCCATCCTCTATCCCTTCCCAAAAACTGTGATATAGAGCCGCCCTTCCGGCGGGATGAGGGAGTGCTCGCCTCCCGGAAGTGCCCCGGCGCGGGCGTGGCGGAACTGGCAGACGCGCTGGATTTAGGTTCCAGTGACGCAAGTCGTGGGGGTTCGAGTCCCTCCGCCCGCACCAGCCTTCGCGACGGGTCGGACCAGGGTTGTATATCCAGCCTTTTATGGCTCCGGGCTGCGCTTGTTTCCGCCGCTTCGGCTGGCAAGCCACCCTGCGCGGCGTTTTGGGGCAGACTGGGAATGCCCCTTCGGCTCCTGCACTAGGAATTTCGGTCTTTTGGGCCGGGTAAGCAGTTCCGTTGAAACTTGGCTAGACTTCGTGGGCGGGCTGGGTAAGTTGCGGCCCCTTCGGGTGCCGCCCGTAGTCAGTAAGACATAGAAGTGAGATCGACATGCAGATTACCGAGACCGTCTCCGATGGCTTGCGCCGCGAATACAAGATCGTGATTGGCGCCACCGATCTCGACCAAAAGCTCGCGGGCCGCATCGAGGAGATGAAGCCCGATGTCCAGCTCAAGGGCTTCCGCAAGGGCAAGGCCCCCGTCTCCTATCTGAAGAAGACCTTCGGCAAGTCGATGATGGGCGAGATCGTCGAGGCGGCCGTCAACGAGTCGAGCCAGAAGGCCGTTACGGACAATTCGCTGAAGCCGGCCTTCCCGCCGCAGATCGACCTGATCAGCGAGATGCAGCAGGTGGTCGACGGCAAGTCGGATCTCGAATTTACGGTCAAGGTCGACCTGATGCCGGATTTCGAGCTGGCCGATCCGGCCAAGCTCAAGGTCGAGAAGCTCGTCGCCGACGTGACGGACGCCGAGGTGGACGAAGCGGTCTACAATCTGGCCAAACAGGGCCGCACCTATTCGCCGCGCGCCGACGGCGAAGCGGCCGAGAAGGACGATTCCGCCAAGATCGACTTCGTGGGCACGCGTGGACGGCGAAGAGTTCCCCGGCGGCAAGGCCGATGATTTCAACCTCGTGCTGGGCTCGGGCCAGTTCATTCCCGGGTTCGAGGATCAGTTGATCGGCGTGAAGGCAGGCGAGGAGCGCGAGCTCAACGTGACGTTCCCGGCCGACTATCCGGACGCGAAGCTTGCCGGCAAAGACGCCGTCTTCACTGCGACGGTGAAGGAAGTCAAGAAGCCCGACCCGCTCAAGGTCGATGACGAGCTGGCGAAGAAGCTTGGGCTCGATTCGCTGGCCACGCTCAAGGATCGCGTGCGCGATCAGTTGAAGGCCGATTTCGCACGCGCCAGCCGCATGCATCTGAAGCGGCGCATTCTTGACGCGCTCGACGAAGCGCATTCGTTTTCTCGCTGCCGCCCACAATGGTCGAAAGCGAGTTCGACGCGATCTGGAGGCCGTCGAGGCCGAACTGCAGCGCGAAGGCAAGACCGCGGCCGACGAAGGCAAGACGGAAGAGGAACTTAAGAAGGAATATCACGACATCGCCGAGCGCCGCGTGCGCCTCGGCCTCGTGCTGGCGCGCATCGGCGAGCAGAACGGCATCACGCATCGACGCAAGACGAAATCAAGCGCGCGATCATGACGCGCGCACGCCAGTTCCCCGGCCAGGAGCAGCAGGTGTTCAATTTCTATGCGAACAATCAGCGCGCCCAGGCCGAAATCCGCGCGCCGCTGTTCGAGGACAAGGTGGTCGATTTCATCGCGGAACTCGCCGAGGTGACCGAAAAGAAGGTCGATCGCGAGACATTGTTCCTCGATCCGGACGAAGCCGCGGAAAAACTGAAGGGCGAATAACCCTTCAGTTGCAAGGGTCGCATCGGGCGGCCTTAAACCTATATTAGGTAGGGGCCGCGATTGACAGAGCAGCATCGCGCCCTAGTCTGAATGCGGCGAATCATCAAGTAGAAGGGGCCCATGAAGGACCCACGCGACGTCTATATGAACACGCTCGTTCCGATGGTGGTCGAACAGACCGCCCGCGGCGAGCGCGCCTATCGACATCTATTCGCGCCTGCTCAAGGAACGCATCATCTTCGTCACGGGTCCGGTCGAGGATTATGGCGCCAGCCTGATCACGGCCCAGTTGCTCTTTCTGGAGGCGGAAAACCCCAAGAAAGAAATTCCGATGTACATCAACTCGCCGGGCGGAGTTGGTGACGTCGGGACTGGCGATCTACGACACGATGCAATACATCCGGCCCGCGGTGCAGACCTTCTGCATCGGCCAGGCCGCCTCGGCGGCCTCGCTGCTTCTCTGCGCGGGCAAGAAGGACATGCGGTTCTGCCTGCCCAATTCGCGGGTTCTGGTGCACCAGCCATCGGCGTCCTTTTACGGCTCAGGCGGCGGATATCGCCCGGCATGCCCAGGAAATCGTCAAGCTGAAACGCCGCCTGAACGAGATTTACGCCAAGCACACGGGCCAGACCGATCGAGGCCGTTGAAAAGGCGCTCGATCGGGATACTTATATGACGGCCGAAGAGGCCAAGACTTTCGGCCTCGTGGATCAGGTTCTGGCCCGCCGGCCCGAGCCGGAAGAGGTCCGATGACGAGTTCGAAAACCGGTCCTCCGGGCGCTCCGGCCCGGTTCCCGGCGAATTTAAACAATTCTTGATCCGGCTCCGGCTATCATGGTCGAATGACGTCGGGAAGGCCGGAATGGGCTGGCGCGGTTCGTGCAATGGGCTTGAAAGTCGGGAATCGCAACCGCGCAACCCGGACCGAGCCAAAAGGGTGTCCCAGGAGTCTCCGATGAGTAAGGCGAGCGGCGGCGAATCCAAGAACACGCTCTATTGCTCCTTTTGCGGCAAGAGCCAGCATGAGGTGCGCAAGCTTATCGCCGGCCCGACCGTGTTCATCTGCGATGAATGCGTCGAGCTGTGCATGGAAATCATCCGGGAGGAGAACAAGACCTCCTTCATGAAATCCACGCGACGGCGTGCCGACCCCGCGGCGAAATTTTCAAGGTTCTGGACGATTACGTGGTCGGCCAGCAGCACGCCAAGAAGGTGCTCTCGGTCGCCGTCCACAACCACTACAAGCGCATCAATGTCAGCCGGCAAGAACGGCGACGTCGAGCTCGCGAAATCGAACATCCTGCTGATCGGCCCCACGGGCTGCGGCAAGACGCTGCTCGCCCAGACGCTGGCGCGCATCCTGGATGTGCCCTTCACGATGGCCGACGCCACGACGCTCACCGAAGCCGGCTATGTCGGCGAAGACGTCGAGAACATCATCCTCAAGCTGCTGCAGAACGCCGACTACAATGTCGAGCGGGCGCAGCGCGGCATCGTCTATATCGACGAAGTCGACAAGATCAGCCGCAAATCGGACAATCCGTCCATCACCCGCGACGTGTCGGGCGAGGGCGTGCAGCAGGCGCTGCTCAAGATCATGGAAGGCACGATCGCCAGCGTTCCGCCCCAGGGCGGCCGCAAGCATCCGCAGCAGGAATTCCTGCAGGTCGACACGACCAACATCCTCTTCATCTGCGGCGGCGCGTTCGCCGGCCTCGACAAGATCATCTCGGCCGCACGCACGGCACGTCGATGGGCTTCGGCGCCACGGTGCGCTCACCGGACGAACGCGGCACGGGCGAAGTGCTGCGCGAGGTCGAGCCGGAGGATCTGCTCAAATTCGGCCTGATCCCGGAATTCATCGGCCGCCTGCCGGTGCTGGCCACTCTGGGCGATCTGTCGGAAACCGGCGCTGATCGAAATCCTCACGCGCCCCAAGAACGCGCTGGCCAAGCAATATCAGCGCATGTTCGAGATGGAAGGCGTCAAGCTGCGCTTCCAGGAAGAGGCGCATGCATTCGATCGCCAAGAAGGCGATCCTGCGCCGCACCGGCGCGCGCGGCCTGCGCTCCATCATGGAAGGCATTCCTGCTCGAGACCATGTTCGAACTGCCGACCCTGAACGGGGTGCAGGAAGTGGTGATCACTTCGGACGTGGTCGATGGCAAATCGCGCCCGCTATACACCTACTCCGATAAGGGCCAAGCGCGCGAACAGAGCGCCTCCTGAACGGCCGTTCATGTGGGGCCGGCGAAGGACCGCGGCCACTAGATGCGGGCAGACTTCCGAACTATCTTGAAAGCTTCCCTCTGGGGGCCCACTTTATCTGCCTGAGAGTCGGCCCATTCGGGCGGCTCTATAACCCGGTTCCGTGCGCCCACTCGGGGCATGGTTCCTAAGCCCGGCGCGCCAGCGCCCGGCAAGGAGACGAGTGTATGTCAGAGTCCGATGTTGGCGGTAAGGCGAAGGGCGAGGCTGGCGGTCTGTTGGCGCCGGTACTGCCTCTGCGCGATATCGTCGTGTTCCCCCACATGATCGTTCCCCTGTTCGTGGGCCGCGAGAAATCCGTTCGCGCTCTCGAAGAGGTCATGAACGAAGAGAAGCAGATCCTGCTTCTCACCCAGAAAAACGCCGCCGACGACGATCCCACGACCGATGGCCTCCATCGCATCGGCACGATGGCGACGGTGCTGCAGCTTCTGAAACTGCCCGACCAGACCGTTCGCGTGCTCGTCGAAGGCAAGTCGCGCGCCCGCGTGACGGGCTTCGTGCCGCCGCACCGATTTCTTCCAGGCGACGATCGAGACGCATGCCCGAGACCGGCGGCGAGTGCGAAAGAGACCGAAGCGCTGATGCGCACGGTCAAGGCCAATTTCGAGAAGCTACATCAAGCTCAACAAGAAGGTGCCCGCCGAGACGCTGGCGTCGCTGGCCCAGATCGACGATCCGGCGAAACTGAGCCGACATGGTCGCCTCGCATCTGTCGGTGAAGATCTCCGATCGCCAGGAACTGCTGGAGACGCTCAACACCGTCGAGCGGCTCGAGCGTGTGCTCAGCCTCATCGAAGGCGAGATCGGCGTGCTTCAGGTCGAACGCAAGATCCGCACCCGCGTCAAACGTCAGATGGAAAAGACGCAGCGCGAATATTACCTGAACGAGCAGCTCAAGGCGATCCAGAAGGAACTCGGCGAAGGCGAAGAAGGCCGCGACGAGCTCAACGAACTCGAAGAACGCATCCGCAAGACCAAGTTGTCGAAGGAAGCGCGCGACAAGGCGCAGGCCGAAGTCAAGAAGCTTCGCCAGATGAGCCCGATGTCGGCGGAAGCCACCGTCGTGCGCAACTATCTCGATTGGCTGCTGTCGCTTGCCGTGGGGCAAGAAGTCCAAGGTCAAGAAGGACCTCAAGCTCGCCGAAGACATCCTCAACGAGGACCATTACGGCCTCGAAAAGGTCAAGGAACGGATTCTCGAATATCTGGCCGTGCAACTGCGCGCCGGCAAGATGAAGGGCCCGATCCTCTGCCTCGTCGGTCCTCCCGGCGTCGGCAAGACATCGCTCGGCAAATCGATCGCACGTTCGACGGGGCGCGAATTCGTCCGCATGAGCCTCGGCGGCGTGCGCGACGAAGCGGAAATCCGCGGACACCGGCGCACCTATATCGGCTCGATGCCCGGCAAGGTCATCCAGTCGATGAAGAAGGCGAAGTCGTCCAATCCGCTGTTCCTGCTCGACGAGATCGACAAGCTGGGCGCGGACTGGCGCGGCGATCCGTCTTCGGCGCTGCTGGAGGTTTTGGATCCCGAGCAGAACCACACCTTCAACGACCATTATCTCGAAGTCGATTTCGACCTGTCGGATGTGATGTTCATCACCACGGCCAACACGCTGAACATGCCTCAGCCGCTGATGGATCGCATGGAGATCATCCGCATCCCCGGCTACACCGAGGACGAGAAGGTCGAGATCGCCAAGCGCCATTTGATCGCTAAAGAGGTCAAGGCGCACGGCCTGAAGGACGCCGAGTGGAGGATCACCGACTGCGCATTGCGGGATCTCATCCGCTACTACACGCGCGAAGCCGGCGTCCGCAACCTCGAGCGCGAGATCGCAAATCTCACGCGCAAGGCGGTGAAGGAGATCGTCTCCGGCAAGGCGACATCGATCGAAATCACGAGCGAAAATCTCGGCGCATATGCCGGCGTGCGGAAACACCGCTACGGCGAGATGGAAGGCGAGGATCAGGTCGGCGTGGTGACGGGTCTCGCCTGGACGGAAGTCGGCGGCGAGACGCTGCAGATCGAGTCCGTGATGTTGCCCGGCAAGGGCCGCATGCAGACGACCGGCAAGCTCGGCGACGTGATGAAGGAATTGATCGATGCGGCGCGCTCCTATGTGCGCTCCAAGTCGACCTCCTTCGGCATCAAGCCGACGATGTTCGACGTGAAAGACATCCATGTGCACGTGCCGGAAGGCGCGACGCCCAAGGATGGACCGTCGGCCGGCGTGGCCATGGCCATATCGATCATCTCGGTGCTGACCGGAATTCCCGTTCGGCGCGAGGTCGCGATGACGGGCGAGGTGACGTTGCGCGGCCGCGTGTTGCCGATCGGCGGCTTGAAGGAAAAGCTGCTGGCGGCCTTGCGGGCCGGACTGAAGACCGTCCTGATCCCGCAGGAAAACGAGAAGGATCTCGCGGAGATTCCGGACAATGTGAAGTCCAATCTCGAAGATCGTGCCGGTGGCGACGGTCGAGGAAGTGCTGAAGGTGGCGCTGTCGCGTCAGCCGGTGGCGATCACCTGGAACGAGACGGAAATCGTGGCGCCCGCAGCGGCCATCGTGGACGCCGACGCGGACTCCGTTGTGACGCACTAACCGTTATTTGAGCATCAGGGGCCCGAGTCGCGTCCGATTCGGGCCCTTTTTCTTTGAAAATCCCCGGTTTTCCACGGTTTTTGGCTTGGCGTCCCAAGGGCCGCGGCCCTAAAGTCTGCCGACTGAGAGCGAATTGCGCAAAGGAGCTCGCCTGTGAACAAGAATGATTTGATCCAGCAACTTTCGGACCGCACCGGTCTTGGAAAAACGAATGCGGCCAAAGCGGTCGACGGCGTATTTGATGTCATTGCCGATGCATTGAAAGCAGGCGACGAAGTGCGGTTGACGGGCTTCGGCGTATTCGTCGTGGCGCAGCGCGCCGGCGGCAAAGGACGCAATCCGCAGACCGGCGAGGAAATCACCATCAAGCCGTCCAAGCAGCCGCGGTTCCGCGCCGGCAAGCAGCTCAAGGACATGCTGAACTAGCCGCGCAATTCGTCGTCCCATCCCACCTGCTGCAAAAGCTGCCTTGTCTTTGGCGGGCTGCTATAGTTTATCGCCCGGTCAGCAGGGACTTCGGCGACGGGGACGTTGGCAATGGGGCGGTTAGCTCAGCTGGTAGAGCGCTCCCTTTACACGGGAGTGGTCGGCGGTTCGATCCCGTCACCGCCCACCAGCCGGCCGGAGTTCTGCGCGCGATAATGCGTTTTTCTCGGCCACGCGACGTATGACTAGACCTCACGTGGCGCTCTCAGACAATTCGGGCGCTTGGGCCCAAGCTATTTCGACGGATGGTTGGTAGCTCCTCGCTATTGCGGAGGGAGCTATGCCGTCCAAATTCTTGCAGCGCCGGTGTGCGTCGATTGCAGCTAGCGTCGTTCTGCTTTCATTTTCAGCGCCGCCACAGGCTGCACTCGCCGCCGGCAAGATAGTCCAGATCGACGAGACGTCGTTGGACGCCGCGCAGCCCGTCGCGGGCGCCGGCTTCCCGGATATCGCGCTGGTCCACTACGCCGAAAATTCCGGGCGCGGTTCGTTCATGGATATGTCCGCGGTCACCGCCACGGTGACACTGCGTGCGGTCAACAACGGCGACGTCGCAACCGGCCCCGTCTTCGTCTCCGTTACGGACGTCCATTCGCTGTTGAAGCAGACGACGCCGGCGCAGGCGATCAACTCGCTCAAACCCGGCGAGAGTTCGGGTCCGATTACAATTCAACTTGCCGCCACCATGCCGGCGCCGAAATCCCCGGCCGGCGGGACGCCGCAATTCACGGACTGGAAGAGCGCCTACGACGCGCTTTGCGGCGTCGACCTGATGGCCGCCATGATGTCGGCAGGCCCACAGCAATCGGCTTCTCCAGCAAACGATCGTAAGCAGGAATATCTCTATCTCGGATACGGCGCTTCGAAACCATGGGAAGAGGGTCATCCCGTGCCCATGGCGAATATCTGCGACGACAAGCAATGCGTCTCGATTCACCATGTCGCCCGCAGCATCTACAAACTGATCGGCTGCAAGGTCGTGGGCTATGCGTTCTTTGTCGGCGATGGTCTCGATCCTTCGCGGGGCATCTTCGGCGGGTTCGGCGAAGCGCGCACGCGCCTCACCCCGCCGGAAATCTGGTTCTCGCCAAGCACCAAGATGCAGATCGCCAGTTCCAGCAAGGTGCTGACTGCGCTGGCGGGTATTCGCGTGCTCGGCCCCCGCATGGAGGTTCCTGCTTATAGCTATTTTCCGTCAGATTGGAGGTTGCCGCCTACCAGCATCGTGAAGAACATCACCTTCCGGCAGTTTCTGTCCCAGACGAGCGGCGTTCAACAATATTCCCCGGGTACGCTCTTTGCGACCGCCGACGTGCTTGAACGGTTCTTCACGCAGGAACTGCCCAATCCCGACGCGCCGAATATTTGTCCGGGATATCACGCCAATTCGATCGTTGTTCCAAACCCGATCGTGTCGGATCACAAGCCGTGTTACTCGAACGCGAATTTCGGAATCATGCGCCTTGCGCTTCCCCGCGCCGGCGGCGCCACGACAAACGATCCGTATGGGCTTGCAGAAAATTATGTCCGTCAGGTTCGGGACAATGTCTTTGCGCCGGTGGGCGTGCAGGACGTCGGTTGCAGGCCGGCAAATCCACGGGCCGCCGCGCTTCCCTATCAATATCCGGGGGACAGCGTCTCATACGATTGGGGAGACACGACGCTCGCCTGCGGCGATTGGGGCTGGTACGTGTCGGTCGAGGATTACGCCAAGGTCCTGCTCAGCTTGAATTCCGGCGATCACCGCATCCTCACCGATTGCCAACTCTTCGACATGGAAACGAATCCTGTCAGCCATCCGGTGGGCTGGGACGTTAAAGCCGATGGTCCCACGCGGCGTTGGCTGGAGAAGAACGGGGAGCAAATCCACGGCGGCGCGATCCAGACGACATCCGTCGGCATATACGGCGGACACGGCGGCTGCCCGAGCAGCGGCAGTTCACCGACGCCCGGCGTCGCAGCTGTATTATTCATCAATTCCAACATCGACGGCCAACCGAATGTCGGCGCATGGACCGTTCTCACCAGAGCTCTCCGAAGCGCGGTGACGGTGAAGCCTTAAGTCGCGAATCGAAAGTGTACAGGGCGCTTCGGCACAAACGTGGCGCTTGCGCCCAAGACCTTCATTTTTGAACGCGTTAGTCGTGCAGTCGCATTCCGGATGCGCGCAACGATGCGCGCCCGGGATGTTCGTGCAGGGGCATCCGTATCGAAAATGGAAGAGACAACATCATGAAACGAAATATCCGAATTCACCTGGTGGCAATGGCGCTGCTCCTGTCAACCGATCTTGCGCTTGCCGGGGGTGGGATCGTGCAAGTGGAGGTGCACCCGCAGCAACCAGCGGGAGGCAAGAAACTGGTCAATGTGCTTCAGCCTGCCCCGAAAAGCGGCCAGCAGAAGATCAAGAGCTTCGGCAACCATTATTTCACGCCAATGGCGTCGAAGCAGCAGCTGAATCATGCCGTGAACGGACACTATTTTACGATCGGCGGTCAGTCACATCCGCAATTCGCGGCTGGTCCGTATTATTGGCCGCAAGGCTACGGCTATATGCGATACTCGATCGGCGACAGTTTTCCACAGCAATTCTGGTTGCAGCAATATTTCATCAACGACGTGGCCGACTACGGCCTCCAGCCGCCGCCTCCAGGCTATCAGTGGGTTCGCTTCGGGCCCGACCTGATGCTGGTCAATCTCGGTTCGGGCGCAATCGCGCAGGTCGCCTATGGCGCCTTTGCCGAGACGCAACCATCCAATGGATATAACGGGCAATAGGTCTGGAAAGGCGTGGGCGCAGCGCATGCAAGAATTCGGCGCCGGTCCACGTCTCCCCAGCGGGCTTTAGTCCGTCACACGACAGCCGCGAATATCCGACGGAGACGCGCCGTAACGCCGCCGAAACGCGTGATTGAAGTGCGAGATGTCGCCGAAGCCATTGTCGAACGCGATGTCGCTGATGCTGCGATGTTGCGATTGCGGGCTGCGCAAGGCGCTGTGTACGCGCGCCAGGCGCGCGCTCAGTGCAAATCCCGAAAACGTCGTCCCCTCGCTTTCCATCAGCTTCTGGACGTAGCGGGGCGTGACGCCGAGGCGCGCGGCGACGGAACCTACC
Source organism: uncultured Alphaproteobacteria bacterium (assembly GCA_963715545.1). Classification (GTDB taxonomy): domain Bacteria; phylum Pseudomonadota; class Alphaproteobacteria; order Micropepsales; family Micropepsaceae; genus Rhizomicrobium. Next base: position 1,192,887 of record OY970252.1, read on the forward strand.
GTCAGGTCGCGCCGCTCGAGATTTTTCAAAATGAAGGACTTGACCGCGCGCAGGCGCGCTGCACGCACGCCGCGTGATTCCATGGCGGCGAAATTGTCCTTTGTGGGATTCAGAACCAGCGCAGCGAGATCGTGGATGTGCGTCACGATGAGGTGGCGGAGTTCGGGCGTGGCGAGAGCCTGATTGTCGTCGAGCACGCGGATATAGCTCATCAACAACCGCAGCGCCGCCGTGTCGCGCGGTATGAGCTGGGCGGTGCGATCGTGCAGATGCGGCACCAGCGCCGCGAGGCTGTTGCGCGGCAGCCGCACGCACAGAAGCCGGCCGAGAGTCGGGCGGCTATATGTTCCGGTGTCGGGACAGGCCATGAGACACGCGTCCCCGGCGCCCAATGTCACTTCGCGCCCGTTCTGCGTCGCGACGAAATTGCCGTCCAAATTCATCATGACGATGAAATCGTCATTGTCAGCGGCGATCATTGCGCCGGTGCGCCGGTTGATCGATGCGTCGATCGAGCCCCAGGCGAAGCGAAGACCCGGTAGGGCGCGCAATTGAACTTCAGCGCGAAAGGGTTGGTCGCCAAGTGGCTGCACGTCGACCTGCAGCAATTTGCGCGATACGAGATCGCGCCACGCATCGAGACGCGCACGCTTAGGCGTGTGCTCGCTGGACCAATGCCACAGCGAATAGTCCGACGGCGGCGCATCCACCAAGAAGTAACCTTTCTCAACTCGCTGCGCGCGAGTTTTACGCCCGCGCGCAGCGAACGAGAAGCCGATACGCAGGGTTTGGTCAATATGCGCTGTGCTGCGCGCCCATTCGTTCGCAGGCGCACAATCGGTGGAACAACTGGAATTGGCGGCAGACCGTGGTTCCGAAATCTGTACGCTAGCCGGATGGGCGTTCAATGCCGCGCACGTCCAGCGGCGAAGCGCCGTAACGACGGCGAAAAAACCGGTAAAATGTCGACATGTCGCCGAAACCGCACTCGAGGGCCAATACGGTCACCGTCGTCGCGTCCCATTGCGGATCGCGCAGGCGGGCGAAAACGCGTTCCAGGCGCTTGGACAGAACGAATTCCGAAAAGCTCGTCTGTTCCTGGGCGAACAGCCGCTGAACCGATCGTGAAGTCAGAGCATTGCGTTCCGCGATATACCCCAGCGAAAGGTCGGATTTGTGGAGATTGCGAAGAATATCGAGCTTGATCCGGTGCAGCATCGCGGCCCGCATGCCTTGCCGCGTCGCTTCGATTTGCGCGCCGAATGCGGATCGCAACGTCAGCGCGACCAATTCAAACAGGTGAGATACCGCAGCCTGCTGTATAACCATATCCGTCGTGGGATCCATCTTGTTTACGGCCTGTGCGTAGTCCGCCAGCAAGCGCAGCGCCGCGTTGTTCGCGGCAATGGCGCGGTTGGCGAAGTCGTCAAGTTGGGGGACAAGGTTTGCAAGGGTCTCGCGGGGCAGCCTGAGTCCGAAACCGCCGCCCAGTTCGGGGCGTGAATAGTTTCCAAGTTCGGCAAATGATTGCAAATTGGCTTCGCCCGGCCCCACGACCGACTCTTGTCCGCGACAGGAAACCTGATACCTGCCTTGCTGGTTGATATTAAAGCAAAAATCAGCCTTGCCGTCGCTGAGCGTTTCGCGCGTGCGGCTTTCCTGGGTGCCGCACAGCAGCACTCCGCCGATCGTCATGCCCGGCAATTCGCGCGCATTCATTTCCACAAAAAACGGGACGTCCGGGATTCCATCGGAGTCCATTCCGAGATATTGCCGCGCCACGACCTCGCGCCAAATTCCGCGCCGGTCACGTTCGGGCACCGCATTCGACGAAAAGCGATAGACGCCGGGAAATTGCTTAGCCACGCCGAACTCACGGCTCCTGTGTTGCAAGCTCAAATTTTCGCGCATCGGTCTGAGGATTTCGCTTTTGTCGCGATTTCACCTTCGACTGTCGCCATCTCCCACGAAGCGCGATTGAGCCCTTGTTACGGTCGCGCCAAGGCTAGAAGGGCGGTTTGCCGGCTTCTTGGCCGAAAACGAACCATTTGGCGCGGAACGAACGCCGCTGTTGGCATCGGTGCGCCGCAAGGCCTGCGAACGCGCATCGGCGCCCGCGAACACAAAGGAACAGGACATGTTATCGACGAAGTTCTTCCTGCTCAGCGGCGTGAGCATGCTTGCGGTGGCTGCGCCGTACCTCGCAAACCCCGCGCTCGCGAATCCAGCGGGTGGGATGGTGGCGAGCGGTTCCGCGTCGATTGCGGACCCATCATCGGCCACAACCGAGGTTCGGCAAGCGAGCGAAGGCGTCGTTATCGATTGGTCGAGTTTCAACGTGGGAAAGGGGCAGACGACGACCTTCGTCCAGCCGAACGCCCAGGCGATCGCCGTCAATCGAATCGGCGGCAAGAGCGCCACGCAAATTTTTGGAACGCTCGACGCCAATGGCCGCATCGTGCTCATCAACGGCAACGGACTTCTGTTCGGCAAAGGCTCGCAGGTGAATGTCGGTTCGCTGGTGGCGACTTCCAGCGATGCGAGCGACGCCGACATGCTCGCCGGCAAAGCGAATTTCGCGAAGTCGGGCAATGCGGCCGCCCAGATCGTCAATCAGGGAACCATCACTGCGTCACCGGGTGGCTTCGTCGCGCTTGTGGCGCCGTCCGTGACCAACAGGGGCACCGTCCAGGCCAAGCTCGGAAATGTCGACTCTGGCCGGAGCGAACAACTTCACCGTCGATTTCAACGGCGACGGTCTCGTGTCGTTTGCGGCCCCCGCAGCGGGCCAAGGTCGGGTCACCAATAGCGGCGCTCTCTCCGGCGCGACGATCACCATGGATGCGCGCTCGGCCGAGGGCGCGGCCGTGGGCGTGGTCAATGCCGGCGGGACGATTGTCGCACAAGGCGCGCGCCTGCAAGGTGGCGCTATCATTCTCGATGCAGGCGCCGGCGGAAATGTCGATGTTTCGGGCTCGCTGAACGCATCCGGCGCGAGTGGCGGCGGCACGATCGCCGTCGGCATTTCCGGAAATTCTCTGGCAGGCAATGTCACGCTTGAGAAGAGCGCCGTGTTGTCGGCTGATGCAACGCAATCCGGCAATGGCGGAAGTGTAAAGATCGACTCGCTGAACAAGACGGACTTCGACGGATTGATCTCGACGAAGGGCGCCGGCGCCGCGGGAGCCGGCGGCAATGTCGAGGTGTCGACCAAAGGCGTCCTGCAGTTCACCGGTTTTGCCGACACATCGTCGCTGTCGGGAAAAGCCGGCACGTTGTTGCTCGATCCCACCGACCTCTACATCAACACCAGCGGCACGGCCCCGGAGGCTGGAGCGTCGGCAATATCGGTTGCCACGCTTGAAAGCGAGTTGGCGGCCGGCAATGTAACGCTCCAGACCGCGTTCTCCGGCAGTCAGCCGGGTAACATCACGGTTGCGGCGAGCTTCGCCTGGTCGGCAGATACTGCGTTGACGATCGATGCCTATCGCGGCATCTATATCGACAATCACGTGACCGTCGGCGCAAACGGCGCCTACGACCTCCTGTTGGAAACCGATGACACGGGCAGGGGCGTCGGAACGGTAGATTTCAAGGGCAATGGCGCGATCGATGCGAATGGCACCGCGGTATTCATCGACTATAATCCCGTCAATTACGACACACCCACCAACTTCTCCGGTGACGTGACGCTGACGAATGGCGCCTTTCTGTCCACCAACATGCTCGTGAACAATCTCACCGATTTGCAAGAGATCGGCAAGGATGCAACGACGCTTGCCGGTTCCTATGTGCTCGGGCGCTCGATTAACGCGGCTGCGACCAGCGGTTGGAACTCCGGAGCCGGTTTTGTGCCGATCGGCGACGCAGCGAATCCTTTCACGGGCGATTTCAGCGGGAATGGCCATACGATCAGCCATTTGTTTATCGACAATTCCGGCATCAACAATGTCGGATTGTTCGGAGTGATCGGCGCCAGTGGTTATATCGGCGATGTCACGATGACAGCCGAGTCGGTGACAGGCGATAACTATGTGGGCGGCCTGGCGGGTTCGAATTCCGGCACGGTCTCCCAAAGCTCAATATCCGGAACCGTGAATGGCGGGGGATACACGGGGGGCTTGGTGGGAACCAACTCGGGCACCATCGAATTCAGCTCGATGAGCGGCTCCGTCACGGGGACCGAGTACGCCGGGGGACTGGTGGGTGCGAGTTCGGGGCTCGTCGCATACGACTCCTCCAAAGGATCGGTTGGCGGCAGCGATTATGTGGGAGGGCTCGCAGGTTACAGCGCAGACACCGTCAATACGTCGTCCTCGAGCGACACGGTGATGGGCTCGGAGTATCTGGGCGGCCTCATCGGAGAAAATAACGGCGCTGCCATCGAACAATCCTATGCAACGGGAAAAGTGACGGGGACGGACAATCTGGGCGGGCTTGTGGGTTTGGCGGAAGGCGGCGGCTCGATAACGGGTTCCTATGCCAAGGGAAATGTGTCGGGTCTCGATCTGTTGGGTGGCCTTGTCGGTAACGACATGGACACGACGATCGCGACCTCCCACGCCGGCGGCACGGTGACGTCGAACCAGATTTCCGGGAGCGACACCGATGCGGGCGGGCTTGTGGGCGAGTATGTGCTCGTGAATTCGGCTTCCGGCGCCATTACATCTTCTTACGCGACAGGTGCGGTAACGGCTGGCGGCCTCTACGACGGCGGCCTCGTGGGATACAACGAGGCAAACATTACGTCTTCATACGCCACCGGTGAAGTGCAGCCATTCAATTCAGGAGGATCCTCATTCGCGGGAGGGCTCGCAGGCTTCAACGAGGGGATCATCAGTTCGTCACATGCCTACGGAACAGTCATCGGCACGACGTCGGTGGGCGGACTCGTTGGCGGTGACAGCGGTTCTGCTTTGGAGTTGAACTCGGGGGAGATCACAAATTCCTACGCCCAGGAAAATGTTCAGGCGTTCGGAAACAACGCCAATTCCCTGGGCGGCCTCGTCGGGAGCAATAACGGCGCCACGATTCTCAATTCCCATGCTGCAGGCGGAATCGTTTCCGTCTCTGCGTCAATCACCGGCACAAGCGCCATCGGTGGATTGATCGGCGAAAACTCGGGGAACGTGACGGGTTCCTATTCGCAGGATCCCGTGACCGTGACGTCCGACACGCAATTCGTCGGCGGCCTCATAGGAGACAATTCGGGAGCCACGATCAACAAAAGCTATTCCGAGTCGCAAATCACGGGCGGATTGATCGATGTCGGCGGTCTCGTCGGCGTAAATCAGGATGGCGGCGAAATCGAGAACTCTTATGCGACCGGTTCGGTCACTGCGAACCTGGGGACGGCAGTCGGCACGGAGAGCTTTGCTGTCGGCGGACTGGTTGGCGAGAATCAAGGAGACCTCATTATCCGCTCCTATGCCTCCGGCGCCGTGCAGGGGAACGATGAAGTGGGCGGTTTGGTCGGCGTCAATGACGGTGGCGGGCAGATCGAAAAAGCCGAAGCCGGCGGGGCGGTGACCGCGACTCCGGATCCCGCGGTGGCCGGTGACGGTATTGATGCGGGCGGCCTGGTCGGTCTCGCAGAAGGGTCGATCTCTTATGTTTATGCCACAGGCAATGTCAGCGGCTTTGACGATGTCGGCGGATTGATCGGCTCGATCGGCTCCGGGGCAACAGTCAACCAAGCCTATTCGTACGGTTCTGCCAGCGCGTCGAATTCAACCCCCGTCGCTCTCGGAGCGTCTATCGGACTCAACGGGGGAGCTACGTTGACCACCATTTATTGGGACAGCTCGAACAACCAGTCGGCCACAGGTGTGGGTAGCGGCGTGAACAGCACAACGCCTCTGACGACCGCTCAGCTGACGTCCGGCCTGCCGTCCGGATTCAGCGCCACGATCTGGGGCTACAATGGTGGTCTGCCTTACCTCCTGGGAATGCCTTGAGTGAACCTCAAGAGCTGAGGCAGCGGGGCAAGCGTGAATGTCCGCGAGCCCACCCCCTTGACGGCGGGCAGGGGAGGCTGGCGAAGTTCTGCCATGTCAAAGCGATGGCGGATCATAGTGGGCGTGGGGTTGGCGATCGTTGTCGCCGGGTGTTCGAGCACGCCAGACCAGCCCAGGCGGCACCAGCAGGAAGCGTGGCACCCCGCGGTCGCCATCGTCGAGAAATATGCCGACAAAGACGACGTCGTGACCCGCGCCGCAATGGAGGCGGGACTCAAGGTCGATTTCGACCGTCTTGACGTCGGCCACACGGGCTGTCTCAACGACGACGAAGTTCGCGCCGAAAATCAGCGCCGCTGGCAATTGGACGCTTCGACCTATTCGCCGCTGATCGATTTCAAACACACGGGTTGTATCGATTTTCAGGGATATGCCGAGACGGCGCGATCCTTGTTCGATCAGCTCGACCGCAACGGCGACGGCAAGCTGACGCCCAACGAGATGCATCCCGGCGCGCCCAAAAAGACCACACCTGCAAATCCGGATACCGGCCAGGGGCACCATCACGGCGGCGGTAATCCCGACGGAAATCCTCCCGGCGGCCAATAATCCGCAAAAAGCCTGCTTCTGCTTGACAGGGTGGGGGGCGAGCCGTACATCGGCCCTCTTTCGCGCTTGGCCCCCCTCACAAGGCCGTACGCGGGGGCGTAGCTCAGTTGGTTAGAGTGTCGGCCTGTCACGCCGAAGGTCGCGGGTTCGAGCCCCGTCGCTCCCGCCATTCCCTGCCAACGGGAACGGCGAATTATCCAAAAAAAGCCTTTGGTGAAGCGGCGAATCTTCCGTTAAACCCGCGTTGCAGCGGGGCGGCGCTGCCTATACTGCGCCCGCGAAATAAACCCGGTCCGGCTGTGCGATGCGGCATGCCTGCAAAGGCGGCCCGGACCTTGAGGACGCGTCATGGAAAGGCTGCTGTTCGAGTACCTCCCGATCCTGATCTTCATCGGGATCGCGGGCGTTCTCGCGGCGCTCTGATCGTGGTCGTCCCCTGCGTGATCGCGCCGTCCAAGCCGGACCCCGAAAAGCTTTCCGCCTATGAATGCGGCTTCCACGCCTTCGGCGACGCGCGCATGAAATTCGACGTGCGCTTCTATCTCGTCTCGATCCTGTTCATCATCTTCGATCTCGAAGTGGCGTTCCTGTTTCCCTGGGCGATCACGCTGGGCGCACACGGGCGGCGTCTTCGCCTTCTGGTCGATGATGGCGTTTCTCGGCGGTGCTCACCGTCGGCTTCATCTATGAATGGAAGAAAGGCGCGCTCGAATGGGAGTGATCGCAGCCGGCGAGGGCGCACGCGCGGGTGTCGAAGGCGGCGCACCGCGTCACCGACAACGATCCCTATTTCAAGGCGATGAAGGCCGAGCTGGAGGACAAGGGCTTTCTCGTCGCGAGCGCCGACGCGCTGATCAATTGGGCCCGCACCGGCTCGCTTGATGTGGATGACGTTCGGCCTGGCCTGCTGCGCCGTCGAGATGATGCAGGCGAGCATGCCGCGCTACGATCTCGAGCGTTTCGGTTTCGCGCCGCGCGCCAGCCCGCGCCAGTCCGACGTGATGATCGTCGCCGGCACCCTGACCAACAAAATGGCGCCCGCGCTGCGCAAGGTCTACGACCAGATGCCGGAGCCGCGCTACGTGATCTCGATGGGCTCCTGCGCCAATGGCGGCGGCTATTACCATTATTCCTATGCGGTGGTGCGCGGCTGCGACCGCATCGTGCCGGTCGACATCTATGTGCCGGGCTGCCCGCCGACCGCCGAGGCGCTCGTCTATGGCATCATGCTGCTGCAGCGGAAGATCCGCCGCACCGGAACGATCGACCGCTGATGGCTGCGACCTAATGGAACTTGCGAACTTCGGCAAACAGATCGCAGCTGCGCTTCCTGGCGCGGTGACGGGACCAAGCTGATGGTGCGCGGCGAACTGACCGTTGAACGTCGAGCCGGCCGAGATCCTGCGCGTGCTGAAGCATCTGCGCGACGATCCGGACTGCGAGTTCAAGATCCTGATCGATATTTGCGGCGTCGACTGGCCGCAGCGCGAGAAGCGCTTCGATGTCGTCTATCATCTTCTGTCGCTGACCAAGAACCAGCGCATCCGCGTCAAGGCCGAGATGGACGAGGGCGACGCCGATTGCCGTCCTGTCGTCGCCGCTCTATCCCGCCGCCAGCTGGTTCGAGCGCGAGGCCTTCGACATGTATGGCATCACCTTCGCCGACCATCCCGATCTGCGCCGCATCCTCACCGATTACGGCTTTTCCGGCTATCCGCTGCGCAAGGATTTCCCGCTCACCGGCTATGTCGAGCTGCGCTATGACGACGAACTGAAGCGCGTGGTCTATCAGCCGGTGCAGCTGGTGCAGGAATTCCGCGATTTCGATTTCATGAGCCCCTGGGAAGGCGCGCCGCACATCCTGCCGGGCGACGAGAAGGCAGCGATGGCGCCGGACGCCACATCGCGGCGATCCGGGGAAGAAGCCGTGACTGACAGCGGCAACATCCGATCGAGCACATGCAAGGTCATCGACCGACGATCCGCAGCTCACCTCAATTTCGGGCCGCAGCATCCGGCCGCGCATGGCGTGCTGCGCCTGATCCTGGACCTGGACGGCGAAATCGTCACCCGCGTCGACCCGCATATCGGGCTGCTTCATCGCGGCACCGAGAAGCTGATCGAGCACAAGACCTATCTGCAGGCGCTCCCCTATTTCGACCGGCTCGACTATGTCGCGCCGATGAATCAGGAGCATGCCTTCTGCCTGGCGATCGAAAAGCTGCTGGGCCTCGAAGTGCCCAAGCGCGGCCAATATATCCGCGTGCTCTATTCCGAGATCGGCCGCATCTCTCAACCATCTGCTCAACGTCACCACGCAGGCGATGGATGTCGGCGCGCTCACCCCGCCGCTGTGGGGCTTCGAAGAGCGCGAAAAGCTGATGGTGTTCTACGAGCGCGCGTCGGGCAGCCGCATGCATGCCGCCTATTTCCGCACCGGCGGCGTGCACCAGGACCTGCCGCCCGAGCTGATCGACGACATCTACAAATTCTGCGAGCACTTCCCCAAGGTGCTGGACGATATCGAAGGCCTGCTCACCGAGAACCGCATCTTCAAGCAGCGCAATGTCGATATCGGCGTGCTGTCGCCGCGCCGACGCCGAAGATGTGGGGCATGTCGGGCGTGATGCTGCGCTCGACGGGCGTGCCTGGGATCTGCGCCGCGCGCAGCCCTATGAGTGCTACACCGAACTCGACTTCAAGATTCCGGTCGGCAAGAACGGCGACAATTACGACCGCTATCTGATGCGCATGGAAGAGATGCGCGAAGCCGACCAAGATCATGAAGCAGTGCATCGAGAAGATGCCGTCGGTCCCGGTGGTCTCAATGGACCACAAGGTCGTCCCGCCGCGGCGCGCCGAGATGAAGACGTCGATGGAAGCGCTGATCCATCACTTCAAGCTCTACACCGAAGGCTTTCATGTGCCGGCCGGCGAAGTCTATGCCGCGGTCGAAGCGCCCAAGGGCGAGTTCGGCGTTTATCTCGTGGCCGACGGCACCAACAAGCCCTATCGCTGCAAGATCCGCGCGCCGGGATTTCTGCATCTGCAGGCGCTCGATTATCATGTGCAAGGGCCACATGCTGGCCGACGTTTCCGCCGTGCTCGGTTCGCTCGACATCGTGTTCGGGGAGATGGACCGGTGAGCGCCCGCCGTCTGCACCACGAACAGCCTGCAAGCTTCGCCTTTTCGGCGGAGAGCAATGCGCGCGTTGATCGCGAGATCGCGAAATATCCGCCGGGCCGCCAGGCCTCCGCGGTGATTGCCGCTCTTGTGGCGCGGCCAGGAGCAGGAAGGCTGGGTGACCCATCCCATGATCGAAGCGTCGCAAGCCTGCTCGGCATGCCCTTCATCCGGGTGCTGGAAGTCGCGACCTTCTACACCATGTTCAATCTGGAGCCGGTGGGCACCTATCTGGTGCAGGTCTGCACCACCACGCCCTGCTGGCTGCGCGGTTCCGACGCCGTGGTGGCGGCCTGCAAGAAGCAGATCCATCCGACACGCAGCACACGATCTCCACGGACGGCAAATTCTCCTGGATGGAAGTCGAATGCCTGGGCGCCTGCGTCAACGCGCCGATGCTGCAGATCGGCAGGGATTTCTATGAAGATCTCGACGGGCCGATCACCGAACAGATGCTCGCGATCTGCGCGCCGGCGCCATCAAGCCGGGCCGCAGAACGCCGCCACGCTCCGAGCCCGCAGGCGGCGCGACCACTCTCGATCGACGAACCGCTCTATGACGGCTCGATGATCGGCCATGCAAGCGCAGAGCCCGCCAAGCTCCGGCCGACAAGGATCGCCGTGATGCTCGCCGACAAGGACCGCATCTTCACCAATCTCTACGGCTTCCAGGATCCGGGTCTCGACGGCGCGCGCAGCGCGGCGGCAGTGGGACAGCACCAAGGCGATCCTCGAACTGGGCCCGGAAGCGATCGTCGACCAGATGAAGAAGTCCGGCCTGCGCGGCCGCGGCGGCGCGGGTTTCCCCACCGGCCTCAAATGGTCCTTCATGCCCAAGGAAGTGAAGGAGCGGCCGCATTATCTGGTGGTCAATGCCGACGAATCCGAGCCCGGCACCTGCAAGGATCGCGACATCATGCGCCACGATCCGCACACGCTGGTCGAAGGCTGCCTGATCGCCAGCTTCGCGATGCGCGCGCATGCCTGTTACATCTATGTGCGCGGCGAATTCATCCGCGAGCGCGAGGCGCTGCAGCGCGCAGTCGACGAGGCCTATGCCGCGAAGCTGATCGGCAAGAACAATATCAATGGCTGGGATTTCGATCTTTATGTCCATCACGGCGCGGGCGCCTATATCTGCGGCGAGGAAACCGCGCTGCTCGAAAGCCTGGAAGGCAAAAAGGGCCAGCCGCGCCTGAAGCCGCCATTCCCGGCCAATGTCGGGCTCTATGGCTGCCCCACCACCGTCAACAATGTGGAATCCATCGCGGTCGCGCCCACCATCCTGCGCCGCGGCGCCGGAATGGTTCGCCGGCATCGGCCGCCCCAACAACACCGGCACCAAGGTCTTCTGCATCTCCGGCCATGTGAACAAGCCCTGCAATGTCGAAGAGGAGATGGGCATTCCGCTGCGCGAGCTGATCGAGCGGCATGCCGGCGGCGTGCGCGGCGGCTGGGACAATCTGCTGGCGGTGATCCCGGGCGGCGCGTCGGTGCCGCTGCTGCCCGAAAGACATCTGCGACACGATGCTGATGGATTTCGATCAGCCTGAAGGCCGTGCAGATCCGGCCTCGGCACCGCCGCCGTCATCGTGATGGACAAGTCGACCGACGTCATCAAGGCGATCGCAGCGGCTGGCCTATTTCTACAAGCATGAAAGCTGCGGCCAGTGCACGCCGTGCCGCGAAGGCACCGGCTGGATGTGGCGCGTGATGACGCGCATGGTCCGAAGGGCGATGCGCGATGTCGCCGAGATCGATCTGCTGCAGGAAGTGACCAAGGAGATCGAAGGCCACACCATCTGCGCCTTCGGCGATGCGCGCGGCCTGGCCGATCCAGGGCCTGATCCGCCATTTCCGCCCGGAGATCGAACGCCGCATTGCCGAGCGCAAGGGCGCAACGCCGATGGCGGCGGAGTAGGCGATGGAACATCTCGCGCAACTCAATATCGGGCAGGTTCCGCGGCGGACGGGATGATCCGCGCATGGCGGATTTTTTCGCCAATCTCGATCGCATCAATGCGATGGCCGAGCGCATGCCAGGCTTCGTCTGGCGGCTGAAGGACGAAAGCGGCAACGCCACTGCCATTCCCTGGCCGGGCGATCCGACGATGAATGTGAACATGTCGGTGTGGGAAAGCGTCGGAAGCGCTGGAGAAATTCGTCTTCCAGACGGCGCACACGAAAATCTATGCGCGCAAGCACGAGTTTTTCGAGATGCCCGCGACGCCGACAGTTGCGATGTGGTGGGTTCGCGGTCGGCCATATTCCAACAGTTGCGGAAGCGAAAGAACGGCTCGATCATCTAGTCGCGCATGGCGCGAGCGAATTTGCGTTCGGCTGGGCCGAGCTTCCGTCCGCGAAACTCTGGCAAGAGAAACGGTGCGCCTGATGGCAACGCGCAAGCTGATCGTCGACGGCAAGGAAATCGAGGCGGAGGAAACGATCACGCTGCTGCAGGCCTGCGAGCAGGCCGGCGCCGAGATTCCGCGCTTCTGCTATCACGAGCGCCTGTCGGTGGCCGGCAATTGCCGCATGTGCCTGGTGGAATGGGTGGGCGCGCCCAAGCCGCAGGCGTCCTGCGCGCTGCAGGTGAAGGACATCTTCCCCAACAAGGACGGCACGCCCGCCAAGATCAACACCACTTCGCCTTATGCGCGCAAGGCGCGCGAAGGGGTGATGGAATTCCTGCTGATCAATCATCCGCTGGATTGCCCGATCTGCGACCAGGGCGGCGAATGCGATCTGCAGGACCAGGCGATGGGCTATGGCCGCGCCGCCTTCCACCGCTTCAACGAGAACAAGCGCGCGGTCGAAGACAAATATATGGGCCCGCTGGTCAAGACGATCATGACCCGCTGCATCCAGTGCACGCGCTGCGTGCGCTTCGCCACCGAAGTGGCCGGCGTGCCCGATCTGGGCGCCACCGGCCGCGGCGAGGACATGGAGATCACCACCTATCTGGAAAAGGCGTTCGCTCGCGAACTGTCCGGCAATGTGGTCGATCTCTGCCCGGTGGGCGCGCTGACCTCCAAGCCTTATGCCTTCAATGCGCGGCCCTGGGAATTGCGCAAGACCGAATCCGTCGACGTGATGGATGCGCAGGGCTGCAACATCCGCGTCGATACGCGCGGGCCGCAGGTGATGCGCGTGCTGCCGCGCCTCAATGAAGAAGTGAACGAGGAATGGATTTCCGACAAGGCGCGCCATGCCTGTGACGGCCTGCGCCGCCAGCGTCTCGATCGCCCTTATGTGCGCGTGAACGGCAAGCTCGAAGCCGGCGAGCTGGGCGCGAAGCCTTTGCCGCCATCGCCGCCACGCATGAACGCCACCACGCCAGACAAGATGGCCGCCATCGTCGGCGATCTGGCCGCCGCCGAAGAGATCAAGGCGCTCAAGGATCTGATGAGCGCGCTCGGCGTGCACGAATCTGGATTGCCGCCAGGACGGCGCCAAGCTCGCAGGCGGCCCGCGCCAGACCTATCTGTTCAACACCACCATCGCGGGCGTGGAAGCGGCCGACGCCATTCTGCTGGTCGGCGCCAATCCGCGCTGGGAAGCGCCGGTGCTGAATGCGCGCATCCGCAAGGCCTGGCTGGCCAGCCGGCTGAAGGTCGCCAATATCGGCGCCGGCCGTCGATCTGACCTATCCGGTCGAGCAGCTGGGCGACCGATATCGGCGTGCTGGAAGCGATCGCCGACGGCAGCCATGCCTTCGCGCAAAGTGCTGAAGGACGCCAAGCGGCCGATGATCATCCTGGGCCCGGGCGCGCTCACCCGCGCCGACGGCGCCGCGATCCTGAAGCTTGCGGCGCAAGATCGCCGGCGACACCGGCATGATCGGCCCGGCCGGCAGCCCTGCCGAAGGCGGCTGGAACGGCTTCAATATCCTGCACACCGCGGCCTCGCGCGTGGCGCGCGCTCGATCTGGGCTTCCTGCCGGGCGCGGGCGGCCGCGATGTGGCCGGCATTGTCGATGGCGCGCAGAAGGGCGAGATCGACTTTATCTATCTGCTGGGCGCCGACGAATTCGACGTCGCCCATCTGGGCCGCGCCTTCGTCGTCTATCAGGGCAGCCATGGCGATGCCGGCGCCCATCATGCCGATGTGATCCTGCCCGGCGCGGCCTATACCGAGAAGGACGGCCTCTACGTCAATTTCGAGGGCCGGGTGCAGCGCGCCGAACGCGCCGCTTTCCCGCCGGGCGAGGCCAAGGAAGACTGGGCGATCCTGCGCGCGCTGTCCGAGGTGCTGGGCACAAGCTGCCCTATGACGATCGCGCCGCGCTTGCGTGCGCGCGATCGTCAAGCGACGCGCCGCATTTCGCCGAAACCGGCAATGCGCCGGTCGCATGCCGACGCCGACTGCCGCGACCTGGGACGGCATCGGCGACGGCAGGCCGTTGGACGCGACGCGCCGCTCGCCGCCGCGATCACCGATTATTACCTCACCAACCCGATCGCGCGCGCCAGCGAGACCATGGCCAAGTGCAGCCAGGAATTCGTCACCGGCCCCAGCAAGATGGCGGCGGAATAGAGATGGCGCTGATCCCCTTCTGGACCTGGCTGTTCGCGCAGCTTGGCGTCGAGCTGCCCTATGGCTGGGCGCTGGTTCCTCAGCCAGGTCACGCTTCATCGTGATCTTCGATGCTGGTGCTGATGCTGTCGGTCGCCGCCGTCATTCTGGCCGACCGCAAGATCTGGGCGGCGGTGCAGATGCGGCGCGGCCCCAATGTGGTGGGCCCCTTCGGCCTGCTGCAGACCATCGCCGACGCGCTCAAATTCTTCTTCAAGGAAGTGATCATCCCGGCCGGCGCCAACAAGGTGATGTTCCTGTCTGGCGCCGCTGGTCAGCGTGACGCTGGCCTTCGTCGCCTGGGCGGTGATCCCGTTCAACAAGGGCTGGGTGATCGCCGACATCAATGTCGGCATTCTCTATCTCTTCGCGGTCTCGTCGCTCGGCGTCTATGGCATGATCATGGCGGGCTGGGCGTCGAATTCCAAATATGCCTTTCTCTCGGCGCTGCGCGCCGCGGCCCAGATGGTGTCCTACGAAGTCTCGATCGGCTTTGTGATGATCACCGTGCTGCTGTTCGCCGGTTCGCTGAATCTCTCCGACATCGTCGAGGCGCAGCAGCATCGCTGGCTCTCGCCTTCACGCACTGGAATTTCTTTCCGATCCTGTTCCCGATGCTGGTGATCTTCTTCGTCTCGTCGCTGGCGGAAACCCAGCGCCCGCCCTTCGACCTGCTGGAAGCGGAATCCGAACTGGTGGCCGGCTTCTTCGTGGAATATTCCTCGACGCCGTTCCTGCTGTTCTTCCTGGGCGAATATATGAACGTGATCATGCTGTGCGCGCATGATGAGCGATCCTGTTCCTGGGCGGCTGGCTGCCGCCGCTCAACATCTGGCCGCTTCACATCCCGGTGCCGGGCATGATCTGGTTCCTGCTCAAGCTCGTCCTTCCTGTTCTTCATGATGGCGATGGTGAAGGCGATGGTGCCGCGCTACCGCTACGACCAGCTGATGCGGCTGGGCTGGAAAGTCTTTCTGCCGACATCGCTTTTCTGGGTGGTGCTGACGGCGGCCTGGGTCGCTCTTCGTCCGCCACACCTCTGAGGCGCCGATGGCTTAGTCTGGATCGCACCGCGCGCCAGATTTTCTTCTGGGAGTTCATCAAGAGCTTCATGCTCTGACGATGCGCTATTTCTTCTCGCCCAAGGCGACGCTGAACTATCCCTTCGAGAAGGGCCCGCTTTCGCCCGCGCTTCCGCGGCGAGCATGCGCTGCGCCGCTATCCCAATGGCGAGGAACGCTGCATCGCCTGCAAGCTGTGCGAGGCGATCTGCCCGGCCCAGGCCATCACCATCGAGGCCGAGCCGCGCGAAGACGGCATCGCGCCGCACCACCCGCTATGACATCGACATGGTGAAATGCATCTATTGCGGGCTGTGCCAGGAAGCCTGCCCGGTGGACGCCATCGTCGAAGGCCCGAATTTCGAATTCTCCACCGAGACGCGCGAAGAACTCTACTACGACAAGGACCGGCTGCTCGCGAATGGCGACCGCTGGGAAGCGGAGATCGCCCGCAACTCTGGAACTGGACGCGCCGTATCGCTAGGCGCGCCTGAGGATACTTACTGAGGGACGGCAACGGGGACATGTTGACAGCGATCGCCTTCTATCTCTTCTCCGCGATCCTGATCGCTTCGGCGGTCATGGTGATCGCCGCGCGCAATCCCGTGCATTCGGTGCTGTTCCTGATCCTGACCTTCTTCAACGCCGCCGGCCTGTTCGTGCTGCTGGGCGCGGAGTTCCTCGCGCATGATCCTGGTCGTGGTCTATGTCGGCGCGGTCGCCGTGCTGTTCCTGTTCGTGGTGATGATGCTCGACATCGATTTCGCCGAGCTGAAGCGCGGCGCCTGCAATATCTGCCGTTCGGCGCCGGTGATCGGGCTGATCCTGGTGGCCGAGCTGGATTGCTGGCTGATCCTGTTTGCATGGCAAGCCGCGCCGCTGCTCGGCCGCGTCGCTCGCGCATGCCACGCCGGCGGACGTCACCAACACCGAAGCGCTCGGGCGCATCCTCTATACCGACTACATCTATTACTTCCAGATCGCCGGCCTGGTGCTGCTGGTCGCGATGATCGGCGCCATCGTGCTGACCCTGCGCCAGCGGCCGGGCGTGCGCCGCCAGTCGATTCAGGCGCAGAACGCGCGCACGCCGGCCATGGCGGTGGACATGATCGACATCAAGCCGGGCCAAGGGAGCTAATGATGGAGCGATGACCATCGGGCTCGCCCATTACCTCACCGTCGCCGCCATCCTCTTCACGATCGGCGTGCTCGGCATTTTCCTCAACCGCAAGAACATCATCATCATCCTGATGTCGATCGAGCTGATCCTGCTTGCGGTGAACATCAATTTCGTGGCCTTCTCGGCCTTTCTGGGCGATCTCGTGGGGCAGGTGTTCGCGCTGTTCGTGCTGACGGTCGCCGCCGCGGAAGCCGCGATCGGTCTCGCCATCCTGGTCGTCTATTTCCGCAACCGCGGCACCATCGCGGTTGAAGACGTCAATCTGATGAAGGGCTGAGGCGTGTACACCGCGATCGTCTTCCTTCCCTTCATGGGCTTCGGCATTGCCGGGTCTTCTCGGCCGCATCATCGGCGCGCGCGCCACCGAGATCGTCACCACGGGCCTTCTGTTCGTTTCCGCCGCGCTGTCGATGCTCGCCTTCAACGACGTGGCGCTGCTCGGGCCATTCCCAGCATCATCCAGCATCTGCCCTGGATCATGTCCGGCGACGTTCGCGGCCGACTGGACGATCCGCGTCGACAGCCTGACGGCCGTGATGCTCGTGGTGGTGACGGGCGTCTCCTCGCTCGTGCATCTCTATTCCATCGGCTACATGGCCGACGACCCGCACCGGCCGCGCTTCTTCTCCTTTCTGTCGCTCTTCACCTTCGCCATGCTGATGCTGGTGACGGCCAACAATTTCCTGCAGCTGTTCTTCGGCTGGGAAGGCGTGGGCCTGGCGTCCTATCTGCTGATCGGCTTCTGGTACACGCGGCCTTCCGCCAACGCCGCCGCGATCAAGGCCTTCGTCGTCAACCGCGTCGGCGATTTCGGCTTCGCGCTGGGCATTTTCGGCGTCTTCTCCGTCTTCCAGCACGCTCGATTTCGACGCGGTGTTCGCCGCCGCGCCCGCCATGGTCGGCAAGACCTTCATCTTCGCCGGCCATCAGCGTCGACATCCTGACCACGCTCTGCCTGCTGCTGTTCGTGGGCGCGATGGGCAAGTCGGCGCAGATCGGTCTGCACACCTGGTTGCCGGACGCGATGGAAGGCCCGACGCCCGTCTCGGCCCTGATCCATGCCGCCACCATGGTGACGGCGGGCGTGTTCCTGGTCTGCCGCTGCTCGCCGATGTTCCAGCTGGCGCCCATGCGCTGGACTTCGTCACCTTCATCGGCGCCACCACCGCCTTCTTCGCCGCCTCGGTCGGCCTGTTCCAGAACGACATCAAGCGGGTGATCGCCTATTCGACCTGTTCGCAGCTGGGCTACATGTTCGCCGCCGCCGGCGTGTCGGCCTATGACGCGCGCGATGTTCCATCTCTTCACGCACGCCTTCTTCAAGGCGCTGCTGTTCCTGAGCGCGGGCGCGGTGATCATGTCCATGCATCACGAGCAGGACATGCGGAAGATGGGCGGGCTGTGGAAGGCGATCCCCTTCACCTGGGCGATGATGCTGATCGGCAATCTGGCGCTGACCGGCGTGGGCATTCCGCTATCTCGGCATCGGCGTGGCCGGTTTCTATTCCAAGGACGCCATCATCAACGCCACCTTCTGCGTCCGCACCGCCATCGGCACCTATGCCTTCACGCTGCTGCTGATCGCGGCGCGATGACCAGCTTCTATTCCTGGCGCCAGTTCCTGATGACTTTCCATGGCCGCTATCGCGGCGCTCAGATGCGGACGCAGCATGTCGATCACGGCGACACGCACGCATGGCGACGGCGGCACGGCCATGACAGCATCGCGCTCGTCCGAAGTCCATGAATCGCCGCTGACGATGCTGGTGCCGCTTGGCGTGCTGGCGCTGGGCGCGCTGTTCGCCGGCGCGCTTCTTCGACCATTTCATCGGCGACGGCGCGACGGCCTTCTGGCACGGCTCGATCGGCGCATTGCGGGCCATCGGCGGCGGAAGGCGAAGTTGCCGATGTGGGTCGAGCTCGGCGCCGCTCGTGCGTCACCATCATCGGCTTCGCGATCGCTTACTACTATTACATCCTGCATCCCGAGCTGCCGCGCAGACTCGCGCGCGCAAGGCGGCATGCTCTACCTGTTCCTCTACAACAAATGGTATTTCGACGAGCTCTACGACTTCCTGTTCGTGCGCCCCGCCATCTGGCTCGGCCGCTTCCTGTGGAAGAACGGCGACGGCACGATCATCGACGGGCTCGGGCCCGACGGCATTGCGGCCCGCGTGCTCGATGCGACGCGCGGCGCGGTGCGGCTGCAATCCGGCTATGTCTATCACTATGCCCTGGCGATGCTGCTGGGCGTGGTGGCGCTCGCCACCTGGTTCATGGCGGCGGGAGGCTGGCGCTATGATGGCGCTTCCACATCCTCTGCCTCGTCACCTTCCTGCCGCTGCTCGGCGTCGCGTCGTCATCCTGCTGATGCGCGGCGACGCACAGACGCGCAACGCGCGCTGGATCGCGCTGATCACCACCATCGTCGACCTCGTCGCTGTCGCTGGTGATCTGGGCGAAGTTCGACACTCACGACCGCCGGCTTCCAGCTGGTCGAGAAGCACAACTGGCTGGGCGGCGGCATCTCCTATCACATGGGCGTGGACGGCATTTCCATGCTGTTCGTGGTGCTGACCGCCGGCCTGATGCCGTTCTGCATCCCCGCCAGCTGGAAATCGATCGAGACCCGCGTCGCCGAATACATGATCGCCTTCCTGGTGCTGGAGACCATGATGATCGGCGTGTTCTGCGCGCTCGATCTGGTCCTGTTCTATGTGCTGTTCGAAGGCGGCCTGATCCCGATGTTCCTGATCATCGGCATCTGGGGCGGCAAGCGGCGCGTCTATGCCAGCTTCAAATTCTTCCTCTACACTTTCTCGGCTCGGTGCTGATGCTGCTCGCGATCATGGCATGTACTGGTAGCCGGCACCACCGACATCGCCACGCTGCTCAACGACGGCGCATTTCCCGCTCGCGATGCAGACCTGGCTGTGGCTGGCCTTCTTCGCCAGCTTCGCGGTCAAGATGCCGATGTGGCCGGTCCATACCTGGCTGCCCGACGCCCATGTCGAGGCGCCGACCGCGGGCTCGGTGATCCTGGCCGGCATCCTGCTGAAGATGGGCGGTTACGGCTTCCTGCGCTTCTCGCTGCCCATGTTCCCGTCCGCGTCGGAAGATGTTCGCGCCGCTGGTCTTCACGCTCTCCATCGTCGCCATCATCTACACCTCGCTGGTGGCGCTGGCGCAGGAGGACATGAAGAAGCTGATCGCCTATTCCTCGGTCGCGCATATGGGCTTCGTCACCATGGGCATCTTCACGCTCACCCATCAGGGCGTGGAAGGCGGCATCTTCCAGATGCTGCAGCCATGGCGTGGTCTCGGGCGCGCTGTTCCTCTGCGTCGGCGTGGTCTATGACCGCATGCACACCCGCGAGATCGCGGCCTATGGCGGGCTGGTCAATCGCATGCCGATCTATGCCGCCTGCTTCATGGTCTTCACGCTGGCCAATGTCGGCCTGCCGGGCACGAGCGGCTTCGTCGGCGAATTCCTCACCATGCTGGGCGCCTTCGCAGCAACAGCTGGATCGCGATCTTCGCCGCCACCGGCGTGATCCTGTCGGCGGCCTATGCGCTCTATCTCTATCGCCGCATCATCTTCGGCGCGCTGGTCAAGCCGAGCCTGCAGACCATCCAGGATCTCAGCGCGCGCGAAGATCGCCATCCTGGCGCCGCTGGTGGTGATCACCATCGCGCTGGGCGTCTATCCCAAGCCGGTGCTGGACGTGACCACGCCGGGTCGGTGGCCAAGCTGATCCAGCAGAACAAGACGGCGCTCGCCATCGACCGGGCGTCCGCGCCGAAACTCGCGTCCGTGCGCTGCGGCACAGGGAGTCGGGCACGGTGAACCTCTTGTCGCAACGATCTCCTGGTCCTTCTGCCCGAGCTGATCCTGGCGGTCGGCGCCATGGCGCTGCTGCTGCTGGGCGCGCATGCGGCGGAGAACGATCGCCTGCGGCTGTCGTCCTGGGGCGCGATCCTGCTGCTGGTCGTGGCCGGCTGGTTCGTGGTGATGCCGCCGCGCCAGCGCAACCGCGCTTTCGACGGCGCCTTCGTCGCCGACGGTTTCGCCCGCTTCGCCAAGATCCTGATCCTGATCGGCGCGGCGCTTTCCATCCTGCTGGCGGACGAATTCTTCGAGCGCGACCAGATCGCGCGTTTCGAATTGCCGGTGCTGATGCTGCTGTCCGACCCTGGGCATGCTGCTGATGGTGTCGGCGTCCAGCTTCCTGTCGCTTTATATGGGGCTGGAGCTGCAGAGCCTGGCGCTTTATGTGCTGGCCGCCTTCAACCGCGACCATCTGCGCTCGACCGAAGCGGGCCTCAAATATTTCGTCCTGGGCGCGCTGTCGTCGGGCATGATGCTGTACGGCATTTCGCTGATCTATGGCTTCACCGGCACGACCGAATTCTCCACCATCGCCGCATGTGATCACGCCATCCGGCGTCGGCATCGGGCTGATCTTCGGCATCGTGTTCCTGATCGCGGGCCTGGCCTTCAAGGTCTCCGCCGTGCCGTTCCACATGTGGACGCCGGACGTGTATGAAGGCGCGCCCACGCCGATCACCGCCTTTTTCGACGGCGCGCCAAGGTGGCGGCGCATGGCCTGTTCCTGCGCGCCATCATCGTGCCCTTTCCCGCACGCCATCTGCATCAATGGCGGCAGATCATCGATCTTCATCTCGGTGCTGTCGATGGCGCTGGGCGCGGTCGCCGCCATCGGCCAGAAGAACATCAAGCGCCTGATGGCCTACAGCTCCATCGGCCATATGGGCTATGCGCTGCTGGGCCTGGCCGCCGGCACGCGCTGGGCGCGGCCGGGCGTGCTGATCTATCTGGCGATCTATCTCGTTCACCAATCTGGGCGTGTTCGCCTGCATCCAGGCGATGCGGCGCGACGGCGAAGCGGTGGAGACGATCTCCGATCTGGCGGGCCTGGCGCGCAACCACCCCGAGCTCGCGTTCGTCTTCGCCGTGCTGATCCTCAGCCTGGCAGGCCTGCCGCCTTCGCCGGCTTCTTCGCCAAGTTCTATGTCTTCCTCGCCGCCATCCAGGCGCATCTGCTACTCGCCCGCCGTGCATCGGCGTGCTCGCGAGCGTAGTGGGCGCCTATTACTATCTGCGCATGGTGAAGATCATGTATTTCGACGAGCCGGCGCGTGCCTTCGACGCGCGATATGGCCTGGAATCTCAAGCGCGATCCTGGCGGTCTCCAGCGCGTTCGTGGATGGTTTTCATCTTCGGGCATCGCCGATCGTTTCGATCGCCGAGCGCCGCCGCCAAAGCGCTGGTGCCGTGAACGCAGCATTGGCGTGGCCGCCGGGCTACGCGCTCAAGCATTTCGAAGCATCGATTCCACCAACGAGGAAGCGCGCCGGCTTGCCGCCGGCGGGCGAGCGCGGGCCCGTCTGGATCATGGCCGATCGCCAGAGCGCGGGCCGCGGCCGCCGCGGCCGCACTTGGGAGTCGCCGACCGGCAATCTCGCCGCCACGCTGTTGCTGCGTCCGGGCAAGCCCGCGGCGAGAATGGCGCAACTGTCCTTTGTCGCGGCGCTCGCCGCGTCCGACATGGTGCGCGCTTTCGCGCGGGAGCGCGCGATCGCGGTCAAATGGCCCAACGACGTTCTGGCGACGGCAGCAAGATCGCCGGCATCCTGCTGGAATCCGCGAGCGCAGGCGGCGAACGTCTAGACTGGCTCGCCATCGGCATCGGCGTCAATCTCGCCATCTATCCCGAAGGCACCGAATTTCCCGCCACCTCGCTGGCCGCGCTCGGCGTCTGCGCCGCCGTCTCCGCAGGATGCGCTCACCGGCCTCGCGGCCGCTTTCGCGAAATGGTATGACGTCTGGATGACGCAGGGTTTCGCAGACATCCGCGATGCCTGGCTGGCGCGCGCGGCGGGTTTGGGCACGCGCATCCGCGCCCGGCTGCAGAACGAGGAGACATCAGGGCGTGTTCGAAGGCATCGACGACACCGGCGCGCTGATCCTGCGCGAAAGCCTGGACCGCGTGCGGACTATCTCTGCCGGAGAGGTTTTCTTCTGAAATGTCGGCGCGGCCCCCCTTCCGCCTCGCTGCGCTCGGCACCTTCCCCCACGAGGGGGGAAGGCTAGGAAGAAAAGGGCGCGAGGCAATTCTTTTTTCAACCTTCCCCCTCGTGGGGGAAGGTGGACGCATCGCACTTGCGAGGCGGCCGGAAGGGGGGCCGCACCGGCCCATTCCGTTATCGCTATTGTTCTGGCCTAACCCATGCTTCTCGCCATCGACGCCGGCAATACCAACATCGTCTTCGCCGTTCATGACGGCAAGGATGTGCGCGCCGAGTGGCGCGCGGTCACGGAGACGACGCGCACCGCCGACGAATATGCGGTGTTGCTCTCGCCGCTGCTGGCGCTGAACGGGCTGACCTTCGCCGACATCGACAGCGCCATCATCGCGACCGTCGTGCCGGCCGCGTTGTTCGATCTGCGCCTGCTGTGCCGCCGGTATCTCAAATGCGAGCCGCTGGTGGTGGGCGATCCCGATCTCGATCTCGGCATCGAGGTCCACATCGATCGTCCCGAGGCGGTCGGCGCCGACCGCCTCGTGAACACGGTCGCCGCACATGAGCGCTACAAGGGCGCGCTGATCGTGGTCGATTTCGGCACGGCCACGACCTTCGACATCGTCAGCGCCAAATGGCGATTATGAGGGCGGCGTGATCGCGCCGGGCGCCAATCTGTCGGCCGAAGCGCTGCACCAGGCGCGCTGCGATGCTGCCGCGCGTCGCCGATCCAGCGCACCCAAACGGTGATCGGCAAGGACACGATTCCGGCCATGCAGTCCGGCCTCTTCTGGGGCTATGTCGGCCTGATCGAAGGCCTCGTCGCGCGCATCAAGGCCGAGTATGGCAAGCCCATGACGGTGATCGCGACGGGCGGCCTCGCCAACCTGTTCCACAAGCAGACGACCGTCATCGATCATCTCGACCCCGATCTCACCATCCGCGGCCTTGTGCTGATCCACGCGCGCAATGCCGTGCCCGCCAAAGCTTGATGGCGGCTCCCAATCGCGACGACGAGCTTGTCCTCCTGCCGCTTGGCGGCGCGGGCGAGATCGGCATGAATTTCAATGCCTATGGCTACGGCCCCGCCGACGACCGCGAATGGATCATGGTCGATTGCGGCGTGCTGTTCGGCCGCGAAGGTCTCACGCCCGGCATCGACCTGATCATGCCGGACATCCGCTATCTGGCCGAGCAGCGCGAGAATGTGCGCGCGATCGTGCTCACCCATGCGCATGAGGATCATATCGGCGCGGTCGCGCATCTGTGGCCGCAACTGCGTTGCCCGGTCTATGCGACGCCGTTCACGGCGCGGCTCCTGGAAGACAAGCTCGAAGAAGCGGGGTTGATCGAGAACGTTGCGCATCAAGATCGTGCCGCTGGGCGGCAAGCTGAAGCTTGGGCCGTTCGCGATCGAGTTCATTTCCATCACCCATTCGATCCTCGAGCCCAATGCACTCGCGATCCGCACGCCGCTGGGCGTGGTCGTCCATACCGGCGACTGGAAGATCGATCCCGACCCGCTGCTGGGCGAGGTGACGGATTCGAGCGCGCTCACGAAGCTCGGCGACGAAGGCGTGCTGGCGCTTGTCTGCGATTCCACCAATGCGCTGGTGCAGGGCAGTTCCGGCTCCGAAGCCGATGTGCGCAAGAGCCTGACGGAGCTGATCGGCACGCTGAAGGGCCGCGTGGCGGTCACCTCCTTCGCGTCCAATGTCGCGCGCCTCGACACCATCGCACGCGCCGCCCGCGCCCACGGCCGCGAAGTGGCGCTCGTCGGCCGCGCCATGCACCGCATCTCAAGCGCCGCGCGCGAGACGGGCTATCTCAAAGGATTTCCAACGCTGCTTGACGAAGCCGAAGCCGCGCAGTTGCCGCCAAATCGCGTGCTTTATCTCTGCACCGGGAGCCAGGGCGAGCCGCGCGCGGCGCTCTCCCGCATCGCGTCCGGCGATCATCCGAATGTGAAGTTGGGCACGGGCGACGCGGTGATCTTCTCGTCCCGCATCATCCCGGGCAATGAGCTTTCGATCTTCGAACTGCAGAACAAACTGGCGGGCCTCGGTGTCGAAGTGCTCACCGAGCAAGATCATTTCGTCCACGTCTCGGGTCATCCCGCGCGCGATGAGCTGGCGCAGATGTATCGCTGGATCCGGCCGCAGATCGCGGTGCCCGTGCATGGCGAGTTGCGCCATATGACGGCGCATGCGCGGCTCGCGCTTTCGCTGCAGGTGCCGCAGGCAGTGGTGATCCAAAACGGTCAGATGCTCCGGCTGGCGCCCGGCCGGGCTGAGATCATCGACGAGGTTCCGTCAGGGCGGCTTTATCTGGACGGTCGCGTGCTGGTGGAGGAGGGCAAGGGCCATGCCCGCGGCCGCCGCGCGCTCGCCTTTGCCGGCCTGATCGCGATCACGGTCGCGCTCGACGGCAAAGGCCGGGTGGCGGGCGAGGCGTCCATCATCCTCGAGGGCATTCCCGACCAGATTCACGCGTCGGTACGCGAAGCGGTGGAGGGCGTGCTTAAGCATCACCGGTCGAAACGCGGCGACGACGAAGTGCTGCGGGAAACCGTCCGCCGGGCCGCCCGGCGCGCCGCGTCCGATGCCTGGGGCAAGAAGCCCGTGACGCGCGTGGAGATTATGTGGGTTTGAAGAACAGGTGACTTACGTTACCTATTTCCCTCTCTCCCTTTGGGAGAGAGGGCAGGGTGAGTGGGTGCTTATGCAGAGCGAAGTGCTTGAGAGATTTGACGCTGCATATGCACCCACTCACCGCTCGCTGTCGCTCGCTGCCTCTCCCCCAAAGGGGAAGAGGCTAATACGGAGAACAATCATGATCGGCCGGCTAAACCACGTGGCTATTGCGACGAAGAACATTGCGGCGGCCGCGAAAGTCTATCGCGACACTTTGGGCGCGAAAGTGTCTAAGCCTGTGCCGCAGCCGGACCACGGCGTGACCACCATCTTCGTCGAATTGCCCAACACCAAGATCGAGTTGTTGGAGCCCCTGGGCGAGAATTCTCCCATCGCGAAGTTCCTCGAGAAGAATCCGTCCGGCGGCATGCACCACATCTGCTACGAGGTGGACGACATCTACGCGGCGCGCGACCGCATGCGCGCCGAAGGCGCGACCATTATCGGCACGGGCGAACCTCGCATCGGCGCGCACGGCAAGCCTGTGATCTTCCTGCATCCGAAGGATTTCGTGGGCACCCTCGTCGAGCTTGAACAGGCGTAACCATGCATTGGATCGTGCTCGTCGGAGCGTTCTTCATCTTCTGGTTTCTCGCGCTGCAGATCGTCATGCCGATGGGCGTGAAGACGCCCCACGAAAGCGGCGACAGCGTCGTGGCCGGAACCGACCCGGGCGCGCCGTACAAACCCAATCTCGGGGTGAAGGCGCTGATCGCGACCGGCGTCGCGGTCGTGTTGTGGGGAATTCTCTACGCGCTGATCCTGCTGCACGTGCTGGATTTGTAATCCGCGTTTCAGCCGATGCGCAAATGAGCCGCGCCGCGATCAAGTGGGTGGAGGCGCTGCCGATCCGCAATAATCGAGAACGTCGGCGTCAACCGCATCGATAATCTGGCCAAGCGCTTCGTTCAGGGAGGATTGTGTTTCACCCTTGCTGCCGGTCCAATTCAGGCCTGCGTCGGCACCTCGGTAGATTTTTTCGCCGAGCACGGCGCCTTCCCGGCCGAAGTGAACACGTAGCACCACGTTGGTCGCACGCGCCTCCTGGGCGCTGTCCATGACATAGGCCTTGAGCAAATCCGCATTCAAAACGACCGCGGAATCGTGGGAGCCGTCCACGACGAGCAAGCGAGAATCCTGGCTCAACGATTGAAGCCCCGCGCGCACCCACGCGGCGGTATCCGTGGCGCGGAGCGGAAAATCGCCGTACGCGCCCATCGAGAGATTGTCATCGCGTAAGTCGTGGATATCGCCGATGCGGAGCTGACACGGCGGAACCTTGCCTGTGCCCGCGTCTTGTGACGCATGAGATGAGCGGGCCAGATGGGCGTTCGGCGTATATTCCGACGACAGCATCATGGATGTGGGGGCGGCGCCACACCCAGAAAGCGCTGCCGCAGTTGCGGCTGCGACGCAGAGGCGAAAGCCTTCGTGCCGTGTCACGTGGGGCCTGCCAAACTCAGGGAGCGATCATGGATTTGTCGGCAAATTCCATATCACCGGCCTTGAGTCGCACGGTCTCGCCGCCGCTGTCATTCGCGACGACTTGGACGGGGACGCCCATCAAGGTCGAGGGCGTACCGGCGATACGATCCGCAGCCGACGTTTGCAGATCCGCCGTCAGCATCGACGAAAGCTTGTCGACCGCCATCGACAAATCGGCGCGCATCACCGCCCCGTTCTGCGAGTCCCATATTGCGATGTTGTGGTCCCGATCGCTCGTCACGCCCGGCGCCTTCGTGACGAAAGTGAAGGTGTTGTAGTAAATGGCGTTGGCGGCGTCCGAACTGTTCCCGCCGGAATTTGTCTTTTTTGCCCTTAATGCATTGAGGGTATCCGTATTTCCGAAAAGGCTGGCCGTGAGCGAGACCGTCAGGACGTCCGCGTCGTTCGACAGCTGATAGTCGGCAGTGGTGAATAGAACGGCAGCGGCTTTCGAGTGCTCCAACGCCGAGTCAAGGCTGGCCGGCGTCACTTCCTTGACGACGCGGACGTTCGAAGCGTGCAGCCAGGGCAATTTTGCAAGGGAGTTCTTGATGTCGTCCTGCAGCGTCGAGTCGAATTTGTAATCCACGAGCGCGTCCCGCAACGGTTTGACCGCCGTCTCCGCTTTTTGTGTACGAACGGAGTCGACCCCGGCGTTGATCGCCGCAACGACCAACGCGCCCAGAAGGCCTCCCTGACCCCCAGCATTGGCGGTGGAAGGCGGCACGTAGACGTAGATTTCGCTCTGACGGATCGGCGCCACGACTTCGGTGGACGAGATTCCGTTGCGCGCGGCATCTGGCAACGGCGGATTTACCGTGGCGGTCGCACAAGCGCTCAGCAGCAATGCCGATGAGACAGCAAAATAAATCGAATGACGCATGAGTTGGCCCCCCAATCTCCTTCACCGACGGAAGCGTCGGCGGATAAAAGACGCTGGCCGACAGTCCCCATGAAACCAGCGTCGAACTGGACACTAGTCTTGTTCCCCGGCATCCGGAAGCCGCGAAATGTGCGAAGACCAAAATCCAACAAAAACACTACCGAGATTGCAGCTGTATCACTTGTATGAAACCGCGCTGGCGGGTCTTGCCTCGCTTGAGCGAGGCGCCAACAGGTTCCTGCCGCCAACGACGATCAACCAGAAATGCCGAAGGCCGGTTTCCCGGCCTTGGCGCTCCCCGAACCTGGCCTTTGGCGGCCTGCTCACATTCGTTATGGCCGTTCTCATATGATAAATTCGTTGCCCTGTCACGCAATTTCTGAACAGGATACCGATGGCAGACGCAGGAATATGACGCCGTAACGGGCTCCGCTAACCGACTACCGGAGCCTCTCTTGACTTGGGCGGATGGCGCCGGTTCGCTCGCCGAGGGCCCGTGCGAGTGGGGAATGTGATGCGTAGCTTTGCCGCTGTTCTGATCCTGATTGCGGCCTTGGGCGGCGCCGGTTCGGCCCATGCCGCGTCCTGGCGCATCGTCAAGGATCACTGGAGCGAGGCCGATGAAAAGGGCTTCGGCGATTTCGTCCAGGCGCTCGGCGAGACCAATTGCAGCTCCTCGGAAAGCTGTCTGCGCAACGCAGCCAATCCCTATCGCAAAAGCGACCAGGCCTTTCTCGATATCGACGTCGACTGCGCCAAGCTGCCCTACATGCTGCGCGCCTATTATGCGTGGAAGAACGGATTGCCGTTCAGCTTCGTCGATGGATTGAGCGGCCAGGGCGGCGATCTGCGCTACACCAAGACCGCCAATCGCGCGACATCGCGCCACGACTTCACGGATCACGGGGGCGGCATCAATGCGCCCGAGGCGATCCGCGGGCTCCTTTCGACCGTCTACTCCGGAACCTACCGCACCGACGCCGGCGAGAAGCGCGGCGTGCTGTCGGATTTCTATTCGCCCGCGTTGCAGCCGGGCTCCATCCATCCCGGCACCATCGTCTATGACGTGAACGGCCATGTCGGCATCGTTTACAAGGTCGATGAGGATGGGCGCGTCTATTACATGGATGCGCATCCGGATTTCACGATTTCGCGCAGCGTCTATGGCGCGCAATTCGGCCAGAGCCCTATGCGGCTCGGCGGCGGGTTCAAGAACTGGCGGCCGTTCAAGCTGGTGGGCGCGCATCGCGATAGCGCAGGCCATCTGCTCGGCGGTCACATGGCCTATGCCGAGAACGATCAGATCGCGGATTACTCGCTGACCCAGTATGTCGGCACAGAGCCAAATCCGAAGCAGGACGTCACCAAGGCGCGCTTCAAATATAACGGCGCGGAACTGGGCTTCTACGAATATGTGCGCGTGGCCGTTTCGGGCGGCAAGATGACCTACAACCCCATCTACGAGCTGAAGGCCACGATGGGAACCCTGTGCAACGATCTCAACGATC
Source organism: uncultured Alphaproteobacteria bacterium (assembly GCA_963715545.1). GTDB lineage: Bacteria > Pseudomonadota > Alphaproteobacteria > Micropepsales > Micropepsaceae > Rhizomicrobium. Next base: position 1,222,066 of record OY970252.1, read on the forward strand.
GCGCGCAATATGTCGATCAGGCGATCCAGGAGGATTTCCAGAACAAGCCGCATCCCGCGCGCCTGCCCGACAACATCTACGGCTCCAGCAATGTCGAGTGGGAGACCTATTCCACGCCGTCGCGCGACGCGCGCATCAAGGCCGCGTTCGTGCAGTTCTATAAAGACATGGGCGAGATGATCGATATGTGGGTCCACCGCGATCCGCGCATCGTCTATGACGGGGTATTCCTCAAGCAGGATCTGCAAAAGGCGTATGACGAGCAATCGCAGGCCTGCACCATCACCTATCTGAGCACCGGCAAGCGGCCCGTGGCGATGACCTTCGACGACATGGTGCATCGCCTGTACAAGATGTCGTTCGATCCGTTCCATTGCATCGAAATGCGCTGGGGCGCGGAGGGCGACGAGCGCGCGTCATGCCCGGAGGGGCACGACAAAGGAAAGTGGTATGAGGCCGAACAGCGCCTGCGCAACCAGCCCGACCGCACCTATGATGTGACGATGAACTTTTCGCTTGAAGACCTCGAGCATCATCACGCCGGCAGCGGAATCGATGCACCTCCGCCCATCGACATCAAATCCCTCATCGACGGCATGGGCGACCAGGTCAGCTTCCAGGGCATGACGCCGGTGGGGAAGTAAGAGGACGAAACTACGAATCTTTTTCCCTCTCTCCCACCGGGAGAGAGGGAAAAAGTTTACGTCTCGCCCGTTGGCGTCGCCGCATATTCCATGCTGTCCTTCACCGTCCGCTGCACCTTGGTGTAGTCCGTTTTGCCTGTTCCGAGGACGGGCACTGACTCCACTTGGATGATGCGGCGCGGAACGGAAAGCTCGGGGACGCCGTGGTTGTGGACCCAGCCGATGAGATCGGTGCGCTTGGCGTCGGGGCAGGTCGTGACGAGGACGATCTGTTCGCCTTTGCGTCCGTCGGGAACCGCGACGGCGGCATGCGCATAATCCGGCCACAGCGCAGACGCGCAACTCTCCACCACCGACAGCGACACCGTTTCGCCGCCGATCTTGGCGAAGCGCTTCAATCGTCCCTTGATCGCGATGAAGCCTTCGTCGTCGATCGCGACGACATCGCCCGTGTCGTGCCAGCCGCCATAGGGCGGATCGATCACGCCGGGATTGTCCGCCTTGATGTAGCCCAGCATCACGTTCGGCCCGCGCACATAAAGCCTGCCCGCGTTGGGAATCCCTTCGACGGGTTCGAGCCGGCTTTCCATGCCCTGCACCAGCCGGCCGACCGTGCCGGCGCGATTGGCGCCCGGCTGGTTCGCGGCGATGACGGGGGCCGCTTCCGTCACGCCGTAGCCTTCCAGCAACTCGATATTGTATTTCTTGCGCAGCAGCGCGCGGGTTTCGTCGCGCAGGCGTTCCGCGCCGCAGACCGCCAGACGCAGACTGTTGAGATCGCCTTGATCGCCCGCACGGGCATATTGCGAGATGAAGGTGTCGGTCGAAAGCAGGATCGTCGCGCCGGAGGTCTTGATTCGTCGCACGATCTCGCGCGGCTGCAACGGTGTCGGATGCAGCACGACTTTGATGCCCAACAGGAGAGGCATCACCACGCCGACCGTCAATCCGAAGCAGTGAAAAGTCGGCAGCGGGTTGAACAGGATATCGGATTCGTAGAGCGCAATGTGCGAACGCACCTGCTCGACGTTCGAGAGAATATTGAGATGCGAAAGCGCGACGCCTTTGGGATCGCCCTCCGTGCCCGACGTGAACAGGATCACCGCCGGCGTGGCATGCGCAGGCCGCGCGGTCACGATGCCGGGGAGGAATTGGCCTACGGCCGCGAAGGCCTTGTCGAAAATCGTGAGCTTCTCGCGCACGTCCTCGAGATAGACGATCTCGGCGGATTCCTTCAGCTCGTCGATCAGCGCCTCGAACTTGCCCAGCTCGATGAATTTGTGCGCGGTGACGATGCGCTTGACCTTCGCCATGTGGAGCGCGGCCTTGATCGCGGCGGCTCCCGCGCTGAAATTGAGCATCGCGGGCACGCGCCCGTAGGCCGAAACCGCAAAGAACGCGATCACCGCGCCTGCGCCGGACGGCAGCATGACGCCCACCGCTTCGCCCGCATGGGTGCCCGCCTTCAGCGCATGGCCGAGCGCCAGAGACGCCCGTATGATGTCGTCATAGGTGAGCACTCGCTCGTCGCCATCGACCAGCGCCGCGCGCTTGCCGCCGAATTTGCTGCGGGCCTGTGCCAGCGCTTTGAACAGCGGCTTATGGGCGCGGAACACATCGAAAGGCACGATTTCTTCGCCCGAGGCGGCGGCGACGGTTGCAAGGCTCAACCGAATGCTCCCTGTCTGGAGGAACGTTTAAGACCCGCCCTCTTTGCGGCCCAAGCTAACGCAGGCGAGGGTTGTGGCAAATGGCGGCCCGCTGCGCCTGATTTTGGCCCGTGATTTTCCGGGGCCATGCCTATATGTAGGGACCATGGCCATCGTTTTCGACCAAAATATGAACGACCTCCGGGCGGCCCGACACCCGGAAAAGGCGCATCGGCCCGACTCGGCCGTGCAGCGCAAACCCGACTGGATCCGGGTGAAGGCGCCCGTCAGCCGCGGCTATGCCGAGACCAAGGCGATCGTACGCGAGCATGGGCTGCACACGGTCTGCGAGGAGGCGGGTTGCCCCAATATCGGCGAATGCTGGACGAACAGGCACGCCACCATGATGATCATGGGCGACACCTGCACGCGCGCCTGCGCCTTCTGCAATGTCAAAACGGGATTGCCGGGGCCGCTCGATTCCGAAGAGCCCGCAAATGTCGGTCGCGCGGTGGCGAAGCTCGGCCTCAAGCATGTGGTGATCACGTCGGTGGATCGCGACGATCTGGCGGACGGCGGCGCGGAGCACTTCGCGCAGACGATCCTCGCGATCCGGGAATTCAGCGCGGGCACGACCGTGGAAGTGTTGACGCCGGATTTCCTGCGCAAGCCCGGCTGCCATCGAAACCGTGATGGCGGCGCGGCCGGATGTCTTCAACCACAATCTCGAAACCGTGCCGCGGCTTTATCTGACGGTGCGGCCGGGCGCGCGCTATTTCACCTCGCTGCGTTTGCTTGAGCGCGCGAAGGAACTCGTGCCGACGGGTTTCACGAAGTCGGGGTTGATGGTCGGTCTCGGCGAATGCCGCGAAGAGATCATGCAGGTGATGGACGATTTGCGCGCGGCCGGCGTCGATTTCCTCACCATCGGCCAATATCTCCAGCCCACCCGCAAACATGCGGCTCTCGTGCGTTTCTGGTCGCCGGACGAATTCAAGGCGCTGGAACAGATCGCGCGCGCCAAGGGATTCCTGATGGTGTCCGCGAGCCCGTTGACGCGCTCGTCCTATCACGCGGACACGGATTTTGCGGCGTTGCAGGCCGCGCGCACCGCACAGGTCCATGCCAAGCCACTCTGAATCGCGATTTATTCCGTATACGGCGCAATTGATGTACGGCATTGTCGCCGACGTCGAGCGTTACCCGGAATTCGTGCCCTGGTGCGCCGGTCTGCGGATTGAAAGCCGCAAGAAAACTCCGACGGGCGAGGAGCTGATCGCTGAAACGATCGTGGGTTTCCGGAATTTCCGCGAACGTTATACGAGTCGGGTCACGCTCGAGCCCGCGGCCTACAAGATCGACGTCGTGCAGACGGAAGGCGTGTTCCGGCAGCTGGAAAACCATTGGCGGTTCGTTCCGGAGGGCGAGAGCTGCCGCGTCGAGTTTTCGATTGAGTTCGAGTTCAAGAGCAAGGTGCTCGCGCTCATCGCGGATGCAGCGCTCGGCCGTGTGATGAACCGCATGACCCAGGCCTTCGAGGCGCGCGCGCAAAAATTGTCAAAGCAGGCGGTGTAGGAGCTGGAGCGCGGCTTCGACCGCCTTCATCCTGATTTCCGCGCGCCCGATATCGCCGAAGCGATGCGCTTCGTGAATGATCGAGCGGCCTTCGCGCGCCGCCGCCATATGCACCAGGCCGATGGGCTTCAGCTTCGTGCCGCCGCCGGGACCGGCGACGCCTGTCACTGAAACGGCCAGATGCGCGTTGGAATTCTCGACCGCGCCTTCGGCCATGGAACGCGCGACCGCTTCGGACACGGCGCCTGCGTCCGCAATCAGGTCGCCCGGCACGCCGAGAAGGTCCGATTTGGCGCGGTTGGAATAGACGACGAAGCCCCGATCGAACGCGTCGGACGAGCCAGGTATCTCCGTCAGCAACGCCGCAATCAATCCGCCGGTGCAGCTTTCGGCTGTGGCGATGCGGAGTTTCTGCGCCCGGGCGTCGGCAAGAATGACTTCGGCAAGACGGAGGAAAGGGGATGGAAACATGCGCTCACACTAGGCGCAGATGCGCCAACACGGCAATGATAACGCCCGCCATCAGGCCCGCCACCACATCGTCCGCCATGATGCCAAGCCCGCCCGGCAGGCGCTCGGCCGCGGAGGCCGGCCAGGGCTTCAGAATGTCGAACAGACGAAACAGAATGAAGGCGATCGCATAGGCAAACAGCGACGTGGGCGCGAAAGCGCAGGCGATCCATTGCCCCGCCACTTCGTCGATCACGCATTCAGAAGGATCTTTCACTTTCGTTTCGTTCGAATAGAGTTCGCAAGCCCAGCAGCCGAGCGCATTGACGAAGATCGCCGCCATCAACAGCCACAAGCGTCCCCAATTTCCACCGGCCGTTGCGATCAGCCACGCGAGCGGCAACGCAATGACGCTCGCGATGGTGCCCGGAGCAACGGGAAAGCGCCCCACGCCGAACACTGTCGCGATGGCGGTGTAGATTTTCTTTTGGTTCATGACGGAAACCGCACGGTCGCCACCGCTTGCGCCGCAAGGCCTTCGCGGCGGCCGGTGAAGCCCATGCCGTCGGTCGTCGTCGCCTTCACGCTGACGCGCGAAACATCGAGCCCGAGGATCTCTGCAATTTTCGCCCGCATGGCCTCGCGGTGCGGCGTAACCTTGGGACGCTCGCAGATGAGCGTCACGTCGGCATGCACTATCGCGGCGCCGGCCTCCCGCACAAGCTCCGCCGCATGGGCGAGGAATTTCGACGACGGCGCGCCGCGCCAGCGCGGATCGTCGGACGGAAAATGCAAGCCGATATCGCCGGCGCCGAGCGCGCCGAGGATCGCATCGGTCAAGGCATGCAAGCCCGCATCGGCGTCGGAATGGCCTTCGAGTCCCATATCGTGCGGAATGCGAACGCCGCACAGCCACACATGATCGCCCGGCACGAAGCGATGCGCGTCGATTCCAGAGCCCGTGCGAAATTCCGCGGCGCCCGCCATCAGCCGCTCCGCAGTGGCGAAATCTTCCGCCGTGGTGATCTTCATGTTGACCTCTTCGCCGGCGACCGCGGCGATTTTCAATCCTGCCAGTTCGGCCAGCGCCATGTCGTCCGTGACCGCGGCGTTCGCATGCTCGCGATGGGCGGCGAGTATCTTGTCGAAACGAAAGCCTTGCGGAGTTTGCGCGCGCATCAGTCCGTCGCGCGGCACAGTGGTCCAAACGCCGGGCGTGCGTTCCAGTTTCAAAGTATCTGCGACGGGCAGGAGCGGGATCGCGCAATCGGTGCCGCGTTCGAGCGCCGCCGTCAACCGCTCGATCAGCCCGGGCGACACAAAGGGCCGCGCTGCGTCCTGGATCAGAACAAAGTCTGGCGCATGCGCTGTGAGCGCTTCCAGCCCGTTTCGGACCGATTCTTGGCGTGTCTTGCCGCCGGGCACGGGCGGCAGGTGGGGGGTGCCGTCCAAAGCCGCCCCGGCCTGCTCCGCCTGGCCAGTCCCGATGACGACCTGAATGAACGAAATGCCGGGAAAGCGCGCAAATAGTTCGGTCGTCCGGCGGAGCAGCGGTGCGCCCGCCAAGGGGCGATACTGCTTGGGGACGCCGCCGCCCGCGCGTTCACCGCTTCCCGCGGCCACTATCAAGGCGGCGATTTTTGCCATTTTCGTCCCGGAAACAGGCGGTTGAGGCGACCAAAGCCCCTGTTCGCACACTTCGTTCAATCAAACCGTGCGTCAAGTCGGATAAAGCGTCCTGACGGGCTTTGCGAACAGGAATGCCCATCCTATAGTCAGGGCGAGCCACTGATTAAAGTATAGGCACCATGGGTTCGGGGCAGCAAAACAACGTCGAGGAGATAGAGCGTCCGGCTGCCGGGCTGATCGCGGCGGCCCTGCCGATGCCTGTCCTGCTGATCGGCCCGCATCTCGAAATCCTCTTTGTGAACCCGGCCGCCGAACAGTTTTTCGACATGGGCGCCGGGCTCCTGGTCCGCCAGCGGCTGCAGGACATCACGCCGTTTGCCAGCCCGCTGATCCAGGTGATCGCGCAGGCGCGGGAACGGGCCTCCTCCATCAGCGAGCACGACGTCGATCTCACCACGCCGCGGCACGGCGAGCGTATTGCGGATGTCATCGTTACACCCGTCGCGAAGCCGGACGGCGCGGTGCTGGTGACATTGCAGGAACGCGGCTTCGCGCAACGGCTCGATCGCCAGCTCTCGCATCGCGGCGCGGTGCGCTCGCTACACGGTATGGCGGCCGTGCTCGCCCACGAAATCAAGAATCCGCTGGCCGGTATTCGCGGCGCGGCGCAGTTGCTGGAAGAGGCGCTGCACGACACTGAGAACGAGAGCTGACGCAGCTGATCTGCGCCGAAATCCGATCGCATCTGCGCGCTGATCGATCGCATGGAGGCGTTTGGCGACACGCGCGCGTTGCCGCGCACCCCCGTCAACATCCACGAAGTGCTGGATCGCGTGCGCAAGGTGGCCGCCACGAGCTTCGCCAGGCATGTGACCTTCGTCGAAGTGTTCGATCCCTCGCTGCCGCTGGTGCTCGGCGATCGCGATCAGCTGATCCAGGTGTTCCTGAATCTGGTGCGCAATGCCAGCGACGCCGTGCCCGAATCGGGCGGCGAGATCACGCTGACCACCGGCTATCGACCCGGCATGCGGGTGAGCGCCGGCCTTTCGGGCATGCGCCTCAGCCTGCCGCTGGAAGTGACCGTGCGGGACAACGGCGCCGGCGTTCCGCCGGATTTGATGCCGCATATTTTCGATCCCTTCGTCACCACAAAGGCGCGCGGTTCGGGGCTGGGCCTGGCGCTCGTCGCCAAGATCGTGGGCGACCATGGCGGGCGTGATCGAATGCGAATCCGTGGCCAGGCGCACGGTGTTTCGCGTGCTGTTGCCGAAGGCCGAAGGAGGTTGAGATGGCGGCCGGAACGATCCTTGTTGCCGACGACGACAGCGCCATCCGCACCGTGCTGAATCAGGCTCTCGGCCGCGCAGGCTATGACGTGCGCACGACGGGCACGGCCGCAGGCCTGTGGCGCTGGGTGTCGAGCGGCGAGGGCAATCTCGTCATCACCGATGTGGTGCTGCCGGACGAGAGCGGCTTCGACTTGATCCCGCGCATCAAGCGCGTGCGTCCCGATCTTCCGATCGTGGTGATGAGCGCGCAGAACACGATTCTGACCGCCATCACGGCGGCGGAGCGCGGCGCATTCGAATATCTGCCGAAGCCCTTCGATCTGAAGGAGTTGATCTCGGTCGTGCAGCGGGCGCTGGCCACGCCTCACAGCAAGCGCGATGCGCAGAAGGAGTCGAGCGAGGAGCGCCTGCCGCTGATCGGCCGCTCGCCCGCGATGCAGGAAATCTATCGCGTCATCGCGCGGCTGACGCAGACCGATCTCACCGTGATGATCATGGGCGAATCCGGCACGGGCAAGGAGCTGGTTGCGCGTGCGCTGCACGATTACGGCACGCCGGCGTCACGGCCCTTTCGTCGCCGTCAACATGGCGGCGATTCCCAAGGAGCTGGTGGAAAGCGAATTGTTCGGCCATGAGCGCGGCGCGTTCACCGGCGCCACCAATCGCGGCATCGGCCGCTTCGAGCAGGCGGAAGGCGGCACGCTGTTTCTCGACGAGATCGGCGACATGCCGCTGGAAGCGCAGACGCGTCTGCTGCGCGTGCTGCAGCAGGGCGAATACACCACGGTGGGCGGGCGCACGCCGATCCGCACCGATGTGCGCATCATCGCCGCGACCAATCGCGAATTGCGCCAGCTGATCCATCAGGGCCTGTTCCGCGAGGATCTTTATTACCGCCTCAATGTCGTGCCGTTGCGCCTGCCGCCACTGCGCGAGCGCGGCGAGGACATCGCCGATCTCGTGCGCCATTTCCTGCACAAGGCGGAAGACGAGGGCCTGCCCGTCAAGCGGCTCGATGCCGATGCGCTCGAGTTGCTGCGGCGCTATCGCTGGCCCGGCAATGTGCGCGAACTGGAAAATCTGATCCGCCGTCTCGCGGTGCTGCATTCGGGCGATACGATTTCGGCCTCCGATCATCGCCGGCGAGTTGAGCGAGCCGCCGCAAAACGACAATGGCGGCGAAGACGGGGAAGCGGCGTCGCTGACCGGCTCGATCGAACATCATCTGACGCGCTATTTCCGCGACCCATGGCGACCAACTGCCGCCGCCGGGTCTCTATGATCGCATGGTGCAGGAGGTCGAACGGCCGCTGATCTCCATCTGCCTGGCCGCCACGCGCGGGAACCAGATTCGCGCAGCGCACCTGCTGGGCCTCAATCGCAACACGCTGCGCAAGAAAATCCGCGATCTGGGGTTGGAAGTGTTTCGCGGGATGAAGGTGGATTAGCTTCGTAGGTTTGTACGTGATCGAGATTAAGAACCGAACAGGCGCCCCTATTTTCACATGGCGTTCCGAGTCGCTCGATTTCGATTCGGCGGACCACGGAATGACCTGGTTCGGCTGAAGGGGGGCGGCGCTTGCTCGTGCGCATATGGCGATGACGAAAATTAGAACGGTGCGACAGGCGCTTATCACGTCATGCTATTAAACTGCCCGATATCCTGCTTCCGAGGACAATGCGGCTGATATATCTTTGAGGAGTTAGAAGGATCTCGCACATGGCCAGTTATCTCGAGCAAACCCTCCTGAAGGATGAGCACATCCTTCTCCAGACGAAGATCGCGCTTCGACGCTATATCGGGTCGTTCATTTTCGGCGGCGTTGTCATGGCTTTCGGCCTTTTGCTGGTCGGCGACCGGAACCGGTTCGGATGGGTCTTTATCGCTTTCGCCTTGTTCCTGATCGTGGCGCCGATATTGCGCTATTACACCAGCGAGCTTGCTCTCACCAATCGCCGTGTCGTGGCCAGGATCGGCGTCATCACGTTGCGAACGGTGGAAATCCGGCTTGAGAAGATCGAGAGCGTGAGCGTGCAGCAGGGTATTTCCGGACGCGTGTTGAACTATGGTTCGGTCGTCATCACCGGCACTGGCGGTTCGCACGACACGATGCCGGACATTCCGGATCCGGTGGCGTTTCGAACGCGATTTGCGGAGGCGTTGGACGACCTCAGAACCGGACCGGCCAACAGCCCGGCAGCCGCGCCGCCCGGAAGTTCGGGAACATGAATCAAATCACGGCGCTGGTCGCGCTTTGTCTCACAGCATTCATTCTGGTCTGCCCCGCCTCGGGATCGCCTTTCGGCCCCACGACCATCGACGTCGCAGCCGCGAAAGCGGCCAAAGAGCCGCTCGATGCTCTGGTGAAGGACGTCGAACACCGGCATCCCGCCGCGATGTTCATTCTCGCGAAGCGCCTGTTCGATGCCGGGCGGCGCGACGAGGCCGTGTTCTGGTTTTTCGAAGGGCAGCTTCGCTGGCGCGCCCTGATGGCGAGCGCGAGCGGTCCACCCATCGTCAATGGCGAGCAGGATCATTTCGCGGTGCTGTTTTCGGAAGTCGGGCCGGACATCAACCACTATGCATTCGGCGACATCCCGGCCTTGTTGAAGACCATCGATCGTGTCATCGCCTGGGATGCGAGCCATCCGGACGATTTCGCCAAAGGCAAAGCGAGAGACGATGCGCGCGCGGGGCTGAAGCAGTTCGAAGCGTATTTGCTCGCCAATGAAGACATGCTCGTGAAGAAGCGGGCGGAGGAAATGCGCCTTGCGAATGCGGGCGCCGTGCCCGGCGACCCCTATTCGGGCACGGGCGGCGTCCTGATGGGAACGCCTTCAGCGATGCTCGTCACCTATGATCCCAGGACGTTTGCGCGTTTCCGCGAGGGCGCGACGACCAAAGCGGAGATCGTTAAGGCGTTGGGCAGGCCCGAAGCCTGGACCACCGAACCCAACGGCGTCACCCACATCACCTACAGCTACAGCAAGCCGACACCCACAGCCGCGTCCGTGAGCATGGAGCAAAGGGTGATGGTGAGCTTCACGTTCAATTCGAAGAGAGTTCTGACCGCGATCAATCTGCCGAAGGGACAATAGATGCTGGAACGCATGCGCCCTGTTCGCGGATTTCGAAGGTTTGGTCTTTTCGCGCCAGATTGAAGTTAAATCGGTCCGCTCTTCCCGTGACGCCGCTCAATTCACCCACTTCGGCCGCTTGTATGTCGGCGGTGGCGTGTCGTCGTTGAGCGCTTCGGGATGCGCGTCGAACCAGGCGCTGATTTCGTTGCGCATCAGTTCGCGCGCGGGCGCGATTTCCGCTTCCGGCAGAGGTTCACCACGCATCGTCAATTCAGCTTCGGCGTCTCGCGACATTCGCGAATGGGGCGCCGCGAGCGCAACTTCGTATTCAGCCTTGATGTAGAGCACGCGCAGGCGGAGAAGGGAGAACGGCGCGAGCCGTCGGCCGCGCCTCAGATAGTCGGCGAGCCGGTCCTGGGCCTGGATCTGCTGTGCTGCAATCGTACGCTGAAAGAACTCTTCGCATTCGGATTCGCGCATGAACCTTGTCCGTGAAATCGACTTGAGTAAGATATCCCAAAGGGGGTTATTGTCAATCCGTATCAGTATATATATAGTCCGTAACAGTATCATGGTGTGGTTATGCTGGGTCTAGTGGACCGCGGGCGTCTCGCCCGTATGAGCAGCGAGGCTTTGTCAGAGCGGGCGGGACGCCCGCGGTCCATCTGCGCCGGAATCTGCTGTGGCATGGGCGCCACCTGTTATTTGCCTGATAAACAGGCGAAGCGGCCGGTCCGAAAGTTCCCTCGCCTGTTATTCGCCTGTTTAACAGGTGAAATATTCTTTCGAAGAAGGCATCATGTTGCCCGCCAGCCTTAACCCTGATGCGATTTTGCAACGCGGCATTCTTGCAACAAGCTGTGGCTCGGCTACACTCCCGCGCGATTTTCCGGCATCCGCGCCTGTTTCGGGGCGCTAGCGGCGGGCCTGCATGGCAGCAACCAGTACGGTCGATGTTCCGCTTGGCAGCGGCGATCCAAAGCCCACCTGGCTGATCTCGAAGCCGTCGCTGGTTGCGCTGGCGATCGGCCTTTTGGCCATCATCTCCAGTGCGGCCACCTATGCGAGCCTGACCGGCCTCATTTCGTACACGCCCGATCGTGGCGGGCTGATTTTCCTGCTGATCGTCAACCTGACCCTGGTGCTGGCGCTGGGGGCGCTGATCGCCTGGCGGCTGACGCGGGTCTGGGCCGAGCGGCGGTCGGGTGGGGCGGGCGCGCGCCTCCATGTCCGCCTCGTGGCGATGTTTTCGGCTGTTGCAATCATTCCCGCCATTCTCGTCGCGATCTTCGCCGCCGTGACGTTGAACCTCGGCGTCGAGGCGTGGTTCTCCTCCCATGTGAGGTCCGCGCTCGAGAGCGCCGTCAACGTCACCCATCGGTATGGCGACGAGAAGCAGGGCCTGATCGTCATCGACGCGCGCGAGATCGCAAAAGACATCCAGCGCGATCCGCAGTTGTTCGATGCGAACGGCAAGGCCGATGTGAGCTTCCTGTTTTCGCGGCTGCAGATGCTGACCGAGGATCACGGCCTGCAGGCGGCTTATATACTCAACGGGAAAGGGCAGGTTCTGGGTTCGAGCAAATTGCGTTCGCTGCCCGATCTCCAGCCGCCGTCCGCCAGCGAAATCGCGCAAGCCGCGCGCGGGCCCGTTCTGATCGACGCGAATTCCAAGATCGGCGTGCTGCGCGCGCTGGTGCGGCTCGACGCGCTCAACGACGCCTATCTTCTGGTCGTGCGCCGGGTCGATCCGCAGGTGTTCGCCTATTACCAGAGCACCGTCGACGCCGTCGGCGAATATAAGCGGCTCGACCGGGATCGCGCCAAATATCAGCTCGTTTTCGCGGCGCTTTATGCGGTGGTGTCGCTGCTCATCCTGTTGGCCGCGATCTGGCTGGGCCTGTGGGCCGCGAACCGCCTGGTCAATCCGATCTCGCGTCTGATCGGCGCGGCGGAGCGGGTCTCGGAAGGCGATCTCAAGGCGCAGGTCGAGATCGATCGCGAGGATGACGAGATCGGCGATGCTGGGCCGCGCCTTCAACCGCATGACGGCGCAGCTCGATGTGCAGCGCACCGAACTGGTCGAGGCAAGCCATCAGATCGATGCGCGGCGCCGGTTCACCGAAGCGGTGCTCGCGGGCGTCAGCGCCGGCGTCATCGGCCTCGACGGCGAGGGCAAGATCACCATCGTCAACCGCGCCGCGGCGCGCCTGTTGAATGCGACGCCGGAAGAGATCGAAGACCGGCATTATGCGGAAGCCGTGCCGGAACTGGCGGGGCTCATCCGGCGCGCGCTGCAGGAACCCGTCGGCCGCGCGAGCGGCGAAGCGACCGTCAAGCGTGGCGGCACGGTTCGCAGCCTGAGCGTGCAGGTGGACAGCGAAGAGGGCAACAGGCGGTTTCATCGTCACCTTCGACGACATCACCGATCTCGTCTCGGCGCAGCGCACCGCCGCCTGGGCCGATGTCGCGCGACGCATCGCGCACGAGATCAAGAATCCGCTGACGCCGATCCAGCTTTCGGCCGAGCGCCTCAAGCGCAAATATGGCAAGCGAAATCACCAGCGATCCGGAAGTCTTCCAGCAATGCACCGACACGATCATCCGCCAGGTGGGCGATATCGGCCGCATGGTGGACGAGTTCTCGTCCTTCGCGCGCATGCCGACGCCGGTGATGCGGCGCGAGAACGCGCAGGAGCTGATCCAGCAGGCGGTGTTCCTGCAGCGCGTCGCCCATCCGCAGATCACCTTCGAGACCAGCGCGCCGTCCAGAATCCGGTCTAGTTCGAATGCGACGGCCGGCTCGTCTCGCAGGCGCTGACCAATGTGCTCAAGAATGCGAGCGAAGCGATCGGCGCGCGCGAAGCGGCGGGCGACGAAGCAGCCGGGACGCATCGCGATCGCGCTCGACGCGAATGGCGAGCGCGTCGACGTTCCGCGTGGCGGACAATGGCATCGGCCTGCCGCCCGAGCATCGCCATCGGCTGACGGAGCCTTATGTCACCACGCGCGCGAAGGGCACCGGCCTCGGGCTCGCCATCGTGCGCAAGATTCTGGAAGACCATGGCGGCGAAATCGCGCTGTCGGACGCGGGGCGAGGAAGACGGCGCGGAAGTGCGCCTGACCTTCCCGCTCCGGCAAAAAAGCGTGCGTGAAACAAAAAAGGGTTCATGGGGATGAGCAAGAACGGATCGTTGATCGCGTCTGAAATTCTCATCGTCGACGACGAGGAGGATATCCGCGACTTGATTGCAGGCATCCTGCACGACGAAGGATACGAGACGCGCGTGGCGGCGGACAGCGACAGCGCGCTGGCAAGCGTGCGCGCGCGCCGGCCGCAACTTGTCGTGCTCGACATCTGGCTGCAGGGGAGCCGGCTCGACGGCATCCAGGTGCTGGATGTGCTGAAGCGCGAGCATCCCGATCTGCCGGTGGTGATGATCAGCGGTCACGGCACGATCGAGACGGCGGTCGCCTCGATCAAGAAGGGCGCCTATGATTTCATCGAGAAGCCGTTCAAGGCCGACCGTCTGATCCATGTGGTGGGGCGCGCGCTGGAAGCGGCGCGCCTGAAGCGCGAAGTGCAGGAATTGAAGCTCAAGGCGGGCGACGAGACGGATCTCGTCGGCGAGTCGTCGGCGATCTCGCAGGTGCGCCAGCTCATCGACAAGATCGCGCCGACCGGCAGCCGCGTGCTGATCACGGGACCCGCCGGCTCGGGCAAGGAAGTGGTCGCGCGCCTGATCCACGGCCGTTCGCGCCGCGCCGGCAATGCCTTCGTCGCCATCAATTGCGCGACGATGGCGCCCGATCGCATCGAGATCGAATTGTTCGGCGAAGAAGCCGGCGACGGCCCACGCAAGATCGGCCTGTTCGAAGCTCGCGCATAACGGCACGCTCTATCTCGACGAAGTGGCCGACATGCCGCTGGAAACGCAGGGCAAGATCCTGCGCGTGCTGGTCGATCAGACCTTCCTGCGGCGTGGGCGGCACGACGCGCGTGCAGGTCGATGCGCGCGTGATCTCGTCCTCGACGCGCGATCTGCGCGCGGAGATCGAAGCGGGACAGTTCCGCGAGGATCTCTATCACCGCCTCAATGTGGTGCCGGTGCGCGTGCCGTCGCTGGCCGAACGGCGCGACGACATTCCCGCATCTCGTGTCGCCCATTTCATGAAGCGGCTGTCGGCGGCGTCGCGGCCTGCCCATGCGCGAGATCGGCGACGACGCCATGGCGGTGCTGCAGGCGCATGACTGGCCCGGCAATGTGCGCCAGCTGCGCAATATCGTGGAGCGGCTTCTGATCCTCGCCACCGACGACGCGGAAGGAGGCCATCTCGGCCGATCTGCTGCCGTCCGATCTCGGCAACGGCGCCGCCTGGAGCAACAGCGGCAAGAGCGATCTCGTGATCTCGCTGCCGCTGCGCGAGGCGCGCGAGATCTTCGAGCGCGATTATCTGATGGCGCAGATCAACCGCTTCGGCGGCAACATCTCGCGCACCGCGGCGTTCATCGGCATGGAGCGCTCGGCGCTGCACCGCAAGCTCAAATCGCTGGGCGTGGGACCGACGGGGCGCGAACAGACGTACAACGCCTGATGACGATCACTTCACTTTCGCGGGGCTGGCCCACCGCGCGCGCCAGCAGGCCGCATCGCCTATGTCAATGGGCGCTATCTTCCGCATGCGGATGCGGGCGTGCATATCGAGGATCGCGGCCTGCAATTCGCCGACGCGATCTATGAAGTTTGGAGCGTGGTCGGCGGCGACATCTTCGACGAAGACGAGCATCTCGACCGGCTCGAACGCTCGCTCGCGCGAACTCGACATGGCGATGCCGATGGCGCGCGGCTCGCTGAAATTCGTGCTGCGCGAGATCGCGCGCCGCAATCGCGTCGCGAACGGACTGATCTATCTGCAGGTGACGCGCGGCGCGGCCCGCCGCGATCATCCGATCCCCGCGCAATCGCCGAAACCGACACTGATCCTCACATCGCGCAGCCTGGACGCGAACGCCATCGAACAGCGACGTCGCGAAGGCGTACGCGTGGTGACATTGCCGGACCAGACGATGGACGCGTTGCGATATCAAATCGACCGCGTTGTTGCCGAATATTCTGGCCAAGACCGAGGCGCGCGCGGCCGGGGCCTATGAAGCCTGGCTGGTCGATCGCGACGGGTATGTGACAGAGGGCAGTTCGACCACCGCCTGGATCGTGGACGGGGAGGGCCGCCTTGTCACCCGCGACCTCAGCCATGCGATTCTGCCGGGCGTCACGCGCCGCGTGACTCTGGCGGCGGCGGCCGACGCCCAAATTCCCATCATTGAGCGACATTTTACGCCGGAGGAGGCATCGCGCGCGCGCGAGGCATTCCTCTCCGCGGCGTCGGCCGGAATCATCCCCATCGTCGCGATCGACGGGAAGCCGGTCGGCGACGGCAAGCCTGGGCCCGTCACACGTCGGCTGCAGGAACTCTACCTGGCCGCTGCGGCAAAAAAGGCGAGAGGAAATAAAGGGCTTTAGGGCCATTCGCAGGCGCAGCAAATCACCTTATGCTGAAGCCGCTTCGGCGCAGGGGCTGAAGCATTGGCGCAAGAACAAATGGGACAACCCATGAGCGAAAAACAACAAAACCTGCAGGACACGTTTCTCAACGCCGTTCGCAAGAGCAAATCCGCCGTGACGATCTTTCTGGTCAACGGCGTAAAGCTTCAGGGAAACATCACTTGGTTCGACAATTTCTGCGTTCTTCTGCGCCGGGACGGGCAGGCTCAGCTCGTCTACAAGCACGCGATCTCGACCGTGATGCCGATGGGTCCGATCCAGCTGCAGGAAATCGAGCCGGCGCACGGAAAGCGCCTGAAGTCCAGATTCGAAGAAATCGGACGGGCGGGCGCACGCGCGCACAGCTTTCGTCATTCACGTGGAGCCCAAGCGCCGCGGCGCGGAGGACCGCTACGATCGCGACGCCGAAGCGCGGCTTGCGGAATGCGTGGGGCTGACTGCCGCCATCGGCCTTCGAGGTCATTTCGCAATTGATCGTGCCGCTGGCGCGGCCCGCGCCGGCGACGCTCATCGGCAGCGGCAAGGTGGAGGAGATCGCGGCGAACGCGCGCGGGCTCGAACCCGAAGTGATCATCGTCAACGCGCAACTTTACGCCCGGTGCAGCAGCGCAATCTGGAGAAGGCGTGGAACGCCAAGGTGCTCGATCGCACCGCGCTCATCCTCGAAATCTTCGGCGAACGCGCGCAGACGCGGGAAGGGCGGTTGCAGGTCGAGCTCGCCCATCTGACCTATCAGCGAAGCCGGCTGGTCGAGAGCTGGACCCACCTGGAGCGCCAGCGCGGCGGCTTCGGCTTCCTGGGCGGCCCCGGCGAAACGCAGATCGAAACCGACCGGCGGCTGATCGGCGAACGCATCGCGAAAATCACGCAAGGAGCTGGAAGAGGTCAAGCGCACCCGCGGCCTGCATCGCCAGGCGCGGCAAGCGCGTGCCTTATCCGATCGTGGCGCTGGTGGGTTACACCAATGCCGGCAAGTCGACTCTGTTCAACACGCCTGACCAAATCGGACGTGCTGGCGAAGGATCTGTTGTTCGCGACGCTCGATCCCACCATGCGGGCGCTGAGGCTGCCGGGCGGTCGCAAGGTGATCCTGTCCGACACGGTGGGCTTCATCGCCGACCTGCCGATCGAGCTGGTCGCCGCGTTCCGCGCCACGCTGGAAGAGGTGCTGGAAGCCGATGTGATCGCCCATGTCCGCGATGCGGCCCATGACGAAACGGACGCACAGAAGGCGGACGTGCTGAAGGTGCTGGCCGAACTGGGCATCGATCCGGAGGGTGACCGGCCGATGCTCGAAGTGCTGAACAAGATCGACCTGGTCGATCCGGCGATCCGCAAAGGGATGCTGGCGCAGAACCGACGCCCCGACGGACCGATCGCGATCTCGGCGCTGAGCGGCGACGGTGTTCCCGATCTGCTCGTGCGGATCGAGAAAATCCTGGGGCAGGGGCAGGTGACCCTCGAACTGAAACTCGATCAATCGGACGGCGCAGGCCTCGCCTGGGCGTATGCGCACGGACGCGTGCTCAAGCGCAGCGACGGCAAGACGGCGGTGCGCGTGAGCGTGGCGGTCGATCCAGCTGAAGTCGAAAAATTCCAGAACCACTACGGCGGGAAAATCGTGACCGAACAATCGGCTAAGCGCGCAGGCTAAGAACTCGCTCCAATCTTTCCTCCCCCGTTTATGGGGGAAGTGGCGCGCGAAGCGCGTCGATGGGGGCCGACGTCGGCGTGGCCCCCTCCGTCTCGCGCGCGATGCGCACGATCCACCTCCCCCGTAAACGGGGGAGGAAAACCAATCTACCTATTTCTCTTTCGTCTTCGCGGCCTGCCAGATCGCTTCCATTTCGTCGAGCGAAGCGTCGGCGAGCGGCTTACTGCGCGCGGCAAGAGTCTCTTCGATCACCTTGAAACGACGGACGAATTTGGCGTTGGCCATACGTAATGCCGCCTCGGGATCGACCTTCAAATGCCGCGCGAGATTGGCGACGGCGAACAACAGATCGCCCAGTTCCTCCTCAAGCTTTTCCACCGAGGCGCCGGCTTCTTGCGCCTCGACGATCTCAAGCGCCTCTTCGGCGATCTTCTCGACCACCTTGGGCGCCGAATCCCAATCGAATCCGACGGTTGAGGCGCGCTTCTGAAGTTTCACCGCACGCAGCAATGCGGGCAGGGCTGTCGGCACGTCGTCCAGCAACCCGCCGGACCGTTCGGCCCGCTCGCGTCGCTTGTGTTCCTCCCATGCGATGGTCTGCGCATCGGCGCTATCGATGCCGGCCGCATCGCCGAAAACATGCGGATGCCGGCGGGTCATCTTGTCCACGATGGCGGCGACAACATCGCCGAAAGCGAACAATTCCTGCTCTTCCGCCATGCGCGCGTGAAACACCACCTGGAGCAACAGATCGCCCAATTCGTCCTTCAGGGCAGGCCAATCCGCGTCCTCGATGGCGCCCGCGACCTCATAGGCTTCCTCGATCGTGTACGGCGCGATGGTCGCGAAAGTCTGCTCGATGTCCCACGGACAGCCGGACTTCGGATCGCGCAGCCGGCGCATGATGTCGAGGAGGGTGGAGATGTCCGGGCTCGAACTCATGCTCCGGTGCATACCGCGAATGGCGAGTGGCGAATAGCGAATAGGGGGATTTTCGTCCCCATTCGCCACTCGCTATTCGCTATTCGCCAGCGGGCTTTAGCCCGCGTCCTTCAGCTTGGCCGCCGCTTTTCCCATAAACGCGAAGATTTCCGGGTTCATCGGCAATTTCGGCGCAGCCTTGGGATCGGACATCGCGTCGTTCCACACGGCGCGGATCTTGGCGTCGACCTGCGCATTGCCTTGCGTAAATTTCTCGACCTGCGTCTTCCAGCGTCGGGCCAGATCGAGGGCGGCGGGCGAGGCGGGATCGCCCTTCGTCATCAAGGCTTTCGCCTCGGCAATTAAGGCGTCCCATTCGGTCGTGACCTGGTCCTGATCGTAGCTCACGGATTGGCGTTCCTTGATCTCCTCCGGCGTGAAATGCTTTTCGATGATGGGGTCGAAGATCGCTTTCATCTCGTCCTTGCTGGCTTTGGTCGTCATCGTCGTCTCCTGGGTGAGGGTGGTCAGATCGTCGATGGTGAGGCCTTCGCCCGCTTCAACCTTGGCCCGCGCCGCGCGCACCAGCGCAAGCGCGCGGCCGACCCGCGAACTCTCGCGCGCCAGCGTCTGCTCCTGAAGGTCCAGCACCTTGGCCAGCGTGCTGAGCCGGCCCTGGATCAGCTCCGCAATGCGCGCAAGCGGCAGGCCGAGACCCTTAAGGGCTAAAACCTGATGCAGGCGCGCCATCTCGGCCGGACCATAGGTCCGCCAGCCCGTGGCGCTGCGCAGAGGCGCTATGAGGCCGCGGGACTCATAAAGCCGCAACGCTTTCTGGGTCACGCCCAGGCGACGCGCGGCTTCCGCCGGACTGAGATGCTGGTCTTTGTCGTTCACGGCTTGCTCACAATCGACCCCAACGCTTGTGAGGCCGTCCCTTGGGACAAGGTCAAGCGGTACTTTGGCGACTTCGGCGAGGGAAGCCCAACCAGGCGATACGTGCCAAGTATCGTATAATTTATATTATGGGAAATATAAAGGCGATAGTATACTTGACGTAGGAAACGCTTTGGGCTAGATTTGGCGGTATCAGGAGAACCGCCATGCCTAAGCCCCTTCCGAAACGCTTTACCGACGAAGTTGCAGCCCGCAAACACCTTGAGGCCCTTTTGTGGCCGTCAGGTCCGGTTTGCGCCCATTGCGGCGTGATCGCGGAAGCGACCCTGCTCAAAGGCAAATCGACCCGCCCGGGCGTCTATTGGTGCAACGCCTGTCAGTCACCTTTCAGCGTGACTGTGGGGACCTGCTACGAGCGTTCCAAGGTGCCCCTGAATACATGGCTGTACGCGACCCACCTGCTCTGTAGCAGCAAGAAAGGCATTTCGAGCCACCAGCTAAGCCGCATGCTGGGTGTGACCTATAAGACCGCTTGGTTCATGGCGCATCGTATCCGCGAAGCCATGACGCCGGTTGCGGGCCAAGAGCCGCCGCTGGGCGGCGACGGCTTTGTGGTCGAGGCCGACGAAACGGAGATCGCCCCTTCCCGCAAGACGCGCCCTCGTGAGCGCAGCGCGAACATGAGGTTTGTGTCGCTTGTGGAGCGTAGCGGTCGCGTCCGTTCCAAGGTGCTGACCGGAAAAGGTCCGGGCATCATGACTCAGGTTAAAAGAGCCCTTGGCGATAACGTAGACGAAGCTTCGACGCTGCACACAGATGGCGCGCAGCACTACAAGAGCGCGTGGCCGGTCGTGCAGCGCGAAGCCGTGGACCACAGCAAAGAATTTGCCCGTTATCCGCAAGATGGCGAGACAGTCCATATCAATTCTGCGGAAGGCTACTTTTCCATTTTCAAGCGCGGCTTGGTCGGTACCTACCAGCACATGAGCGAGCAACATCTGGCGCGCTATTTGGCCGAATTCGATTTCCGCATGAGCAACCGCATTGCCCTTGGCGTCACGGACGATATGCGCGCCGATATCGCCCTTGAAGGCATTGTCGGGAAGCGCCTTACTTATCGGCGGACTAGCGAAGCGCGTGACGCTTAGCCAGATCGCGCGCGAGGCTGTACGCGCGGCACGCGCACAAGGAATTCCCGTCACGGGCAAGAAGCGGCCGCCTTGGCGCAAATGGTACAGGCCAAAGGGCGGGAAATGACTCTCCCGCCCTCGACCCGCTATCCTTGGAATTGCGACAGACCAAGGAGTTTCGAAAATGGACGACCAAGAAATTGACCTGAAGATATTCCGAGTCAGCGCGCGAGTGATGTTGATGGAGCAACTCATTTTGCGGAATGCTCTTTTGGACCCCACGCTCCGCGGGGTACCGCTTCGAGACAGTCAGCGGGCGTTAAAAGGCTGGCTTGATACCAATGTCGCAATAATTGATCGGGCGTATGGGGCCGCGCTTGGCGATCCCGCTCTAACTGCGCTGTACGCCGACGAAGTGAGGGAAGCGGCCGAATCGATGAAAGGAAAAATTGATAAAATGGCCGAAGAGGCCGAGAACAACCCGCTATGAAAATGGAGTTGGACATAGCAAAGCCTCGCGCGTATATGTTTCGCGCGGGCCCGAGCAGGTGTCGCAACAAATTTCAACGGCGCGGGCTGCAACCTGCGCCGTTTCGCATTTTAGGGCACTTTGGTGGGACAAGTATAGTAATAGAAACCACCCGATTGAGCAGTTTTTACATCTGGCGAACACACGTCGATATGGCCCGTCCAGCGATCTAGCCGATATACGGCTTGGGTTTCGGTGTCTTGCGCGCCATCAGTTCCCGCGAACCCGTATCCAATCGCGGCAACCTCCCACCGTTCAATGAACACGATGCTTCCAGCGATGAGCAGGCCAGATAGTAAGACTGCGATTGGCGTGGCCCACGGCTGAATCCAACTCATTTCGCGCTAGCCTTTTTAGTAGTCCGCTTGGCCCGACTCGGCTTCTTCTTGACCTTCATTTTGTCGTGCGGCTTGGGCGGCGTTTTCAGCATCCGCAGCAGCACTTCGTCTTCGCGTTGCTGAGAGGGGGATTTCGGCATGGCAGATACCCAGCGGCTAAAGGTGTCTATCGTCTTTTCTAGGACTATCCCAAGTGACGCGCTCCCCAAAGTAAAAACCTACGCGCAGCGGATCGGACGGTTGCTTTGGGCATGGAATAGAATCCATTCAGCCTTTGCCGTCATGTTCGCAAGCTTCGTGGACAGAAGGCAGACGAGAGCGGGTCAGGCACTTTGGCATGCCGTGAAAACTGATACTGCCCAGCGCGACATGTTGGCCGCGCTGTTGCCGTTTCAGACATCGATCCGCCCGGAGGTCGCGGAGGGCGTCGAATGGCTCTTAGAGGTGACGGGCAAGCTGGCGCAGCACCGAAACGATGTTGTGCATACGCCGATGTTCCAGAATTATCGGCGCGATAATGCAGTCGTTCCTGACGCTACCTCGGGAGACCCCAAAAGGGTGCAGCGGCTCGGTAGGCCCGACCTGAGACAGTTTCATCGCAGTCTTACCGACGATCTTGTGGCCTTGTCTCAATTCGCTTGGTTTCTGGCTTCTGAAATTCGTTTTCCGCAACAGCATTGGACATCGCCAGAAATACCGCGACTGCGCAGCCTTCCGCGCGACGAAATCCCACTGACCCGTTCCCAAAAAGATCGTCAGCAGCGGCGCAAAGAGCGGAAGCACCAGCGGCTCGCATCTCGGGGGAAACATCGCCGAAAGAAATCAGCGAGCTAGGCTGGCGCTTCGCTTTTGTATCGGCCTGTCCATGACTCTCTGTCATTTTCTCTGTCCTACGTCAAGTATACTATCGCCAATATAAAGGCCTATGTGCACTTGACGTAGGAATCAGCCAATGACAAAGAAAGTGAGACAGGCCAATACCCCTCGCATCCGCGAGTTGAGCTATGAGGAATTTTTGGCGGCATGGCTGGAATGCTTGGGCGCAGCCGCCAGCTTGTCCAGAACTCCGGCCCGTCGACAGAGATCGGCGAACTCGACTGCCAAGGCCTCCAAGCCGTCCGCGATCTTGAGAATATCGCCCGCCGTATAGGTTTCGTCGAATAGCTGTATCTTCTTCGCCCTGACGCGAACCGCTAGCCGCCGGATGATGCCATCTGGCGAATTCCTCTTCCATGCGGCATGAACAATGTCGTTTCGTAGCCCCTTGGCTGCTTCTAGGCGCGGGAGGATTTCGAGGAACTCCTTGGCGATAGCCTCGTCCGAAAACGCGCCTTCCTTTGCCAGGATCGTAAGCATCGATTTCTGTGCGAAAAAGGAAAGGCTATTCGTGAATATCAGGCCTCTTCCGAGATCAATCTCGTAAAGTCCCAAGATCGCAGCTTCTATGTTATTCTCGATGTAGCCCCAAACCGCCACAACCCTGCCAATTGCGGCAAGGTGGCGTGGCGGTGGCAGCATATCGGCTAAAGGACCGGCGCTCATTGACATGACGAAACAACAATCCAAATCGGCGGCAAGACGGCGTGACGAAGTTCTGTTGCGGTTGCTGAAAACACCGCCAAAGCCCCACGCATCTCTCAAAGCGAAGGCTAAACCGAGTCGGGTGAGCCGCGCTAAGAAGGTCCGCGAGGCTTAAACCATTTTCGCCATGGCGGACGCTTCCGCTTCGTAACGGGGAAGCCGTTTCGCCTACGCCACCGAATGAACGCGGCGGCCATCTGGCGCGGTGTCTTGTGCGTTGTGAGTCGGTCGATATGTCAGGCGCTTTCCGACGATGCCCTGTAGCGCGATCTCAGCGCGCATATTGTCATCAATGCCAAGCTTGGCGCGATTACTCATGCGGAAATCGAATTCGGCGAGATAGCGGTGTAGATGCTGCTCGCTCATATGCTGATAGGTTCCGACCAAGCCACGCTTGAAGATCGAAAAGAAGCCCTCTGCCGTGTTGACATGGACCGGCCCATCTTCGGTCCAGCGCACGAATTCCTTGTTGTGGTTCACGGTTTCACGTTGCGCCTTCGGCCAAGATGTTTCGAAATGCTGCGCGCCGTCTGTGTGGAGAGTAGAAGTTTCGTCCGTGTTGTCGCGGATCATGGCGCGCACTTGCGTTCCGATAGCGCCGGGACCTTTGCCGGTCAGCTTCTTGGAGCGGACGCGCCCGTCACGCTCTACCAGCGTCACGAATTTCATGTTGTCGGCACGCTTGCGCGGGCGGGATTTGCGGGAAGGCGAAATCTCAGTTTCGTCCACTTCGACCACAAAGCCGTCGCCGCCAATCGGCGGTTCCTGACCGGCTTTTGGGGTCATGGCTTCGCGGATGCGATGGGCGAGGAACCATGCCGAACGATAGGACCCCAGTTCCAGCATTCTCATAAGCTGGTGGGCCGAAATGCCTTTCTTGGACGACGTAAGCAGGGCGGTCGCATAGAGCCACTTGTGCAGCGGGATATGACTGGATTCCATGACGGTTCCTACGGTCACGCTGTAGGGCTTTTGGCAGGCGTTGCACCAGTAGACGCCCGGACGGGTCGATTTGCCTTTGAGCTTCGTACCAGCGTCCAGAGAGCCGCAGTGAGGGCACATAGGGCCTTCGGGCCAGAGCAGCTTTTCGAGGTGCTTTCTGGCGGCGACTTCATCGGTGTAAATCTTGGCAACCATGGCTAACTCCTTGTGCAGCAAACATAAGCAACTCAGCGTCCTACGTCAAGTGCACAATGGCCAATATAAAGGCGATTATATACTTTAGTTAGTGAGGCCCAAGGGCTATGATTCGCCCGACAGGCCGACCGAGCTAAAGACCACCGGGACCGGTCCCGAAATGTGGTCGCCAGTTATTCCCATGACGGGACCGGTTCCAGTGAAGGCGCGCTATGGGCGCGACTAAAAAATTCTTCGTTGCTCTTGAGGAAGATTGTAAAGCCTGCCTCGGGACCGGCGAAAGTGTCGGGTCGCGATGCCGGTCCTGTAACGGGACCGGTTCCGCACCCACGGAGATCGGCGAAAAACTCTTGTCGTTTTTGAAAAAGCACGAGTGGCGTCTTCATCAGGATGGATGCTGAGTTATCCATTCATCAACTGCGAAAAGAAGGTCGTCACCTGCCTTGATAGCTTCTTTCATGGGCGGGACGATAAGATCGCCGTCCAACAGGATTTTGTCCCCGACTGAGAGCTGCGGCAGCGGCAGTGATTTCGCTCGGCTCAAATATTCACTATCAGCGATTGCCGCCTTGTGAACGATTGCGTTGCGGAGCGCGCTCAAAACATCCAGGGCCTTTACGCTCAATGCGGCGCGTATCTTTTCTGCGTCCACGCTGAATGCGTCTTCAAACCCCTCGCGGATGCCATCCAGCCTGTCGAAGCTATATTTCTTTCGGAGAATAGTCCCCATCTTCTCTCTTAGATCATACCCGAATCGTTGCACCTGATTTATGGGAACGGTTTTTTCGCCAGATTTCAGGTCGGACAATATACGCGGATGCGCATTTAACGCTGCCTCCCAAAGGTCGCCAGCCAATGTCTCAAATGCGGTCCAAACGCCAAGTAGCATGGAGGCTATATATCGTTCCGCGCCAACATTCACTTCATCGGGCATCCCGCGCGTTACGAGTTGCAGCCTCATAAACATGTCATGCATCTGAAATCGAATTGCATTATGGGCTTCGAGAGTCATAGAACGATCGCGCTCGAAAATTCTCTGATTTGCCTGATTGTAGAGTTCCTGAATCCGAAGCATTAGGGCCTCAGAACGCACCCCTGTGCATGCGTCGGGATTAATTTTTCCATAAAGTTCGAGTTCTGCAATGGCTTCGTGCCGCTCAATATCGCGCGTGAAATTGAGCGCGAATATGAAGAAGACAAGTTGGGCCTTTACGCCCAAGACGTTGTAGGTGAACGCGCGGCTGACTGGCTGCAAGGATGGCGCGATATGTGCGATGTGAGCTGGTGAAACTGAAAACTCCCAAAGCTTATCAAGCTTGAAATCGCGCGGGTTCCCTAGCGGGCCATCGTCAGTTATATTTCCTTTGTCTGACATGATAGGCACTCCCAATGAAACCTGCCGCAGCAAGCGACACCTACAGCGAGGCCGAAACTGTGCGCCGTAGCGAGGCCGCGCTAAAACGAATGCTCGCAACCCCGCACAAGGTTCACGCACCTCTCAAGAAGAAGCGGCGCGCGAAACGTAAAATGAGTCGGGTGAGTCGGACTAAAGCCTAGACTTTTTCCAAGCGTGTCTGCCCCAGAATTGGCGCTTGTACGGGGATATTTTGTACCCGCGTGCCTTACGCCAGCGAATGAACGCCGTCGCCATCTGGCGCGGTGTCTGAAGTTTTATGAGCAGGTCGATAGGTGAGCCGCTTGCCTTCTGCGCCTTTCAGGATGCGAGCGGCGCGTATGTCATCGGTCACGCCGAGCTTGGCGCGGTTGTTTTGCCGGAAGTCGAATTCCGCCAAATAACGGTCTACGTGTTGCTCGCCAATGTGTTGGTAAGTCCCAACCAGTCCGCGCTTAAACACGCTGAAATAGCCTTCTAGCGTGTTTGTATGGACCGGCTCACCGCCGCGCGGATAGCGGACATATTCGTTCTTGTGATCGACGCTTTCATGAGAAGCCGTGAGCCCCATGTGCTTAGTGTCCGTCCGGCGACTTTGCGAGTCGCGAGAATCGGTTAGCGGAGGCGTCGGCTTGCAAGGCAGGAATCTGTTGTGATTCCTTATGTGGCACCGAATCGTTTTGGAGGTGCCGATGTGGACCGCCGAAAATCGCTCCCGCTACAACCGCGACAAGCTGCGTTATCCGAGCGATCTGACCGACGATGAGTGGGCGCTTGTCGAACCGCTGATTCCGCCCGGCAAGCGTGGCGGCGGCAAGCGGACGGTTGTCATGCGCAACGTGGTCGATGGGTTGATGTACATTTTGAGTACCGGCTGTCAGTGGCGAGCGATCCCGAAAGATCTTCCGCCGCGCAGCACGCTGTTCGACTATCTCGATCTGTGGAGTTGGGACGGCACGCTGGAGCGCATTCATCACGAGCTCTACGTGAAATGCAGAGAACGCGAAGAGCGGGAGGCAAGTCCCACTGCCGCTATCATCGACAGCCAGAGCGTCAAAAGCGCAGAAAAAGGGGGGCGTATGACCCGCATGGCTACGATGCAGGAAAAAAGATCAAGGGCAAAAAGCGCCACATTCTCGTAGATACGCTCGGCCTGCTGCTGAGCGGCGCGGTTCATTCTGCCGATATCCAGGATCGCGACGGCGCTGCATCTGTTCTCGATGAGCGAACGCGCGCGCTGTTCCCGTTCATCCTGCGCATCTTTGCCGACGCCGGTTATCAGGGGGCGCACGCCGCAATGGCGGCTGCGCAGAGCGGAGATTGGGTCATCGAAATCGTCAAGCGCAACGAATTGCACACCTTCGTCGTCCTGCCAAAACGATGGATCGTCGAGCGCACAATCGCATGGCTGAACCGCTGCCGGAGACTTGCCAAGGATTGGGAAAATCTCAATCGCAAGGCACTCGCGTTCTTGCGCCTCGCCTCAATCCGCCTCATGTTGCGAAAACTCTGCAATCCCGCATGATGTTTCCGGACAAACTCTTATAGAATTGCGCGCCATCGGTGTGCAGCGCGCTTTCCGGGTCGACGCTGGCGCGGATCGCGCGGCGGACTTCAATCGTGTTTGCGCCGTCGATCATGCCGGAGCGGATCGCGCCGCCGCGTTCGGTCAGGCTCATGATCGCGATCTTGTGCGCATAGCCGCCAGCGCCAGCGTGCTTCCGCTTGCCGGACTTTTTTTGGATGAACGTCTCGTCGGCTTCCACAACCTTGCCTTTTCCGCCGATAGGGGCTGCGTCCTTGGCCGGGGCCATCGCTTCGCGGATGCGGTGAGCCATGAACCACGCCGACTTGTAGGTAATCCCGAGCATCCGGTGCAGTTGGTGAGCCGAAATGCCTTTTTTGCTAGCCCCCATGAGATAGGTCGCCAGAAGCCATTTGTGCAGCGGGATGTGCGACCGCTCGAAAACGGTCCCGGTGCGAACCGTGAACTTTCCCTTGCAGGCATAGCAGGCGAACATTCCGGCCTGTGTAGCGCCGCCCATCTTGTGGACGTTATCGGAACCGCAGAGAGGGCAGATCGCGCCGTGGGGCCATCTGTCGGCCTCCATGTGCGCGACGGCGGCGGCTTCGTTCGTGAACATCGGGGCGGTTAGATCGAATGACATGGCCTATCTCCTAGGCCATGAATTTAGGCTTCGTGGGCCATTAAGTCAAGTATATAATCGCCAATATAAAGGCGATTGTGTGCTTGACGTACTATTTGCACTAAAGCCGATTTGCGTGACAGGCGCGCCGCGCCTCGCAAGGTCATATTTTGAAGCTAACTCCGCCCCCGCGTTGCCCGCCGGCGCGAAAATAACCGTGGATCCAGGTCAGCAACTGTTTGGGGTCAATTCTCTGGAAGTGGCGACAATGCCAAACCGACTTGGACGCGCCCGTTATCATCAGCGTTGCTCAAAATGACGATCCAATGCTGCCGATTGTCGGACGCGGCTATGTGATGCACATCTAGCAGCGCCACGATCTTGTTCGTCCAGGAGACAATCATCGCCTTGTCGATTGCCTTGTATGGCGGACGCGATTGGAGGTCTTTGATCTTGCCGCGATGCAGGTAATTGCCCGTGCGACCGTACAATTTGAGCAATTCTGCCTTTGTCAGGAATCCAGCCGCCTTGCGCTCGATGTGAGCTTCCCCGTTTGGCTTTTCCGGGCACGGCTTCGTGACCGTTAGTATGATGGGATGGGGGTAAAAGTCCGAATGATACCTTTCTAGCTCCTTTATGATGTCGTCCGCGTCATACCGTTTTGCAAGGCGCTTGATCTCGATTGGCCCCATGCTGTCGTGAGCGATCACACAGCCTAATGCTATTATTTCGCAGAGCAGCCGCAGTTGAAGGTAGCAGAACTCTTCCGCGAACAGGTCGGGCAATCCCAGCCGGCCGTTTAGTGCCGCTTCAATCGCGTTGAATCGCCCCTTCGCCTCGTCCATGAGATTGGCGTATAGTTGCCGCGAAGCAGTCCCGTCATCTTTCGGCATCAAACCGCCTTCCCGAGGTTGGAAATGAAACCTGCCGACACGCTCGCTCGCGACGAGGTTCTTAGGCGGATGCTCAAGACGCCGCCGCAGCCCCACGCGCCATTGAAGGCGCGTAAAACTAAGGCGAGTCGGGCGATTCGAACTAAGCGAAAGAAAACTGCGAAGTGAATGATTTCGATTACAACAAAGAGCGAGAAGCAATCCGTTTGCAGTTCAAGCGCCTAGAGCGACAAATGACGACGGTCTGGCGAGTCGCCGCGAGCGTTGGCACTCTGGCGGTAGGCATTTGCTGTTATGAATTCCTGCGGCGAATTACCAAATGGGATTCAGCCGTTTCATTTTGGGTTGCGCTGATCGCTGCTCTGGCCTGGGTCATTTGGCTGGGGATTCGCTTCCGAGAGGACGCTGAGCCTTGGAAGTTCAAGCGATGAAACTCGTCGACGCGCGAATTACGTGCGCCTACATCAAACGCGTTCCCTGGGTGGCTCCCTCTAAGCGCTCGCCGCATCTGGCACAAAAACCGTCTCGATGTGATCGCGTTTGAACCAGCCGTCGCGCGTAAGCGAATGGACGTAGAGCCAGCCTCCCGGCACGCGGAAGCGGGAAACGCTTTCCGTGTAGTGCTCCTGATGACTCACGTTGAAATAGACCCGTTCCCATGTGTGCACATCGCTCATTCGGCTCTCCAATGCCAGGCCTCGGCGAGACTATCACTTTGGCCGCCGAGGCTTATGACGTTTGGTGCGCGCCCGACAAGAGAGTAGTCTGTTTCGCGCGGGGCGCGCACGCGACGGAAAGCTCACATGAAATTCTCAGCCATCCTGTGTGCGTCGCTGATTGCGGTCTGGGCCCTCCCCGTCCACGCCCAGACCGGTGAAGTGGACCCCGATTTTGGGACCAGGGGCTTAGTTGGAAAAGCGGCTGTTTCGTTGCTAAACGGAGCAGACCATGACGAAGAGAACGAGACGGAAGATCGACGCAGCGCTGAAGGCGAAGATTGCGCTTGAGGCGTTACGGGACGAAACGACGGTTGTCGATTTGGCCCAGCGCTACAGCGTTCACCCCAACCAGATTTACGCCTGGAAGAAGCAGCTTCAGGATCAGGCGGCGCGTGCCTTCGATGCCGGCGTGGGCAAGGAGTGCGAAGCGGATCGGGATCGCGAGATCGAGAAGCTGCACGCCAAGATCGGGCAGCTGATCGTGGAGCGGGATTTTTTAGCGAAGGCGTCCGGACGATGAGCACTCCGGATCGCAAAGCGAAGCTCGACCACGACCATGAGAGCCTTTCGGTGCGCCGGCAGTGCGCGTTGATGGGTTTGGCCCGCTCCGGCGTCTATCGCCGGCCGGTGGCCGCGAAGGAGAGCGACATGGCGCTGATGGCCCGGATCGACGCGCTCTATACGGAGTGGCCGTTCTTCGGTTCGCGGCGGATCGCCTTTGAGTTGAAAGCCAACCGCAAGCGCGTGCAGCGGCTGATGCGGATGATGGGCATTGAGGCGCTGGGGCCGAAGCCGTCCGCCAGTAAGCCGCAGCCGGGGCATAAGATCTACCCGTATTTGCTGCGCAATTTGACGATCGACAAGCCGAACCGGGTATGGGCGACGGACATCACCTACATTCCGGTCGGCTCGGGCTTTCTCTATCTCGTGGCGATCATGGATTGGGCCTCTCGGGCGGTGCTTTCCTGGCGGCTGTCGAACACGATGGATGTGTCGTTCTGCGTCTCGGCGCTTGAGGAAGCGCTCGCCCGTTTCGGCAAGCCGGAAATCTTCAACTCCGACCAGGGCAGCCAGTTCACCAGCGCTGCTTTCACGACCACACTCGAAAGGGCCGGCATTCAAATCTCGATGGACGGACGCGGGCGCTACATGGACAATATCTTCATCGAGCGGCTGTGGCGTTCGCTCAAGTACGAGGACATCTATCTGAAACACTATGCCGATGGTCGCCAGGCGCGCGAAGGAATCGCCGCGTGGATCGCCTTCTACAACAGCCGGCGTCCGCACCAGGCGCTCGGTTACAGGACGCCGATGAGCGCGTGGCGCGAAGCAACGACCGGGCCGCTCGCCGAAAAAGCTGTGGACATGACGCTGCGCTTGGACAACGCGAAGGGCGTTGTCCACATGCCCACAGCCGAAACAGCAGAAATCGCAGCTTGATAATGATAGAAGAAGGGAACGGCCGGCCTTCCAACTAAGAACCGCGCTACTGTGGTCCTAACAGAAGGGTCCACCTCACGGCATGGACGTCTACAAAAAATGCGGCAATGCGTTCACCGGCGGGTTTCTCCATCGCGGCGCGTGCCACGGCTATGTCGCCGGCATTGCCAGCGGTCTCGCGGTGGCAGGACGCGTTTGCCTGCCGGCCGGCGTGACCGAGGAACAGCTCTTCCTGGTCGGACAAGGCTGGCTGCGATCGCATCCGGCCGAACTGCACAGGCCGGCCGCGGTGATGATCTCGACCGCGTTCATTGCTTCATACCCGTGTCCTTAGGATTTCGAAGTCGCTGAACGCCTTCGGCGGCGCGCCGAACGCCAAGGCGCCAAAAGCAAAAGGCCGCCGTTCAATGCGGCGGCCTCTGCCTTCGAGATCGCGTTGGTCTAAGGCGACGGCGTCGCTTGAACGCCCGTGCCCGTGACGGCGCAGTTGCCGTTTCCGCCCGCCAGCCCGCTGAAGACGAATGACGTCACCTGGCCGGATGCCGGCGAGAATGCGGCGTGATATTTGACGCCGGCGAAGCCGATGTCATGCGCCGTAACGAAATATCCGACCAAATGGTTGTAGGGCGAAGTCGTCATCGCTTGACCGCCGTGCTCCTGGATGATCAGCAGGTCGCCCGTCGTGTTGCCGCCCACAATATGAAGCTTGTGGCTGCTGGCGTCGAACGTCGCGGTCGCCGAAGCGCTCGTGATGCCGCCATCGCTGACGGAGTTGATCGTATTGATATCGCCTGTGCTGGGATCCGAGCCCCAGGAGAACGATGCCTGGCAGGTCTCTTTGTACGTCAGCAGATACGTGCCGCTCAGGACGGGCAATGACGTGGTGGTGGCGAAAGCGGCCTGGCTCAGCAGCATCGTCGAGATCGTCAGAACGCAGATTTTGAGTTTCATATGACTCTCCTCTGAACCAAGAGCCGCCGATCGGCGCGGCGGCGTCCTGGCGTTCAATAACGGGCGGTCGCGGCGGCCGCCGGCGAAACCAGCGTGCCTGTGCCGGTCACGGCGCAATTGGCAGGACCACCGCCGCCGCCCGTCAGACCGCTGAATACGACCTGGTTGGCCGTGCCCGTGCTCGGCGAAAAGCTCGCGTGGTATCTCACGCCACCGAAAATGATGCTGTTCGGCGTGGTGTGAAAGCCGAAATTCATATCGAACGGCTGGTCGGCCATCGCGTTGCCGCCATGCTCCTGGATGATCAGCAGGTCGCCGATTTCCTGAAAGCCCTCGATATGGACCTTGCCCGTCGTTGCGTTGAAATCGGCCCTGCCCGTCGTGGTCGAGATTTTGCCATTGTCGACCGAGTTGATGGTGTTGATGTCGCCCGTACTGGGATCCGTGCCCCAGGAGAACGACGCCTGGCAGGTCTCGACATAGGTGATCAGATAGGTGCCGCTCAGGACGGGCGTGGCCACCGAAGCGGCATACGCAGCCTGACTCAAAAGCAGCGTCGAAGCCGCGAGAATGCCGATTGTACGCTTCATATGAAACTCCCCTTGGGTGGAACAGCAGGAAATATGGCATATCCGGAGAGTTCCAGATAGGCGCATCACCCAGGCGGACATTTGCCGAAGGGGCCGGTCAAGACCAAGGAAACAGCCCAAAATCGGCGGATCGTCCATCAATGCTGTCGCCCCGGCTGGGAACTTATGAATTCTTCACGGCGCCCGGCCCCGCCATCCTGTCTGTCATAATCGCCGCACGATTCCGGTTGGCTCGACCGGCGGGCGATTTAGCACAATACTTGGCGGCCGATTCCCCCGATGAACGCAAGATGAACGGCCACGCGGGGCGCCGGTTCATTCGTACTGATTCATAGTCGTATGCGTTAACGAAGCGCGACCGGCTGTTCGGACGCGCATACTGAAGGAACCGAAACATGAATAGGTTAGCCAAACTTGCACTTGGGGCAGTGATGGCTGGGGGAATCGCGGTGTCAGCCGCGCCTCCCGCACAAGCTGGTGTCGTTATCGGAATCGGCCTTGGCATTCCGGGCGGCTATTACCACGGACATCCCGGCCGCTGGTGCTATTACCATCCGGGCGCCTGCGAAGGATGGGGATATGGCGGTCCATATTACGAAGGCGGATATTGGGCCGGCCACGGTTACTGGCATGGCGGTCGCTGGTGGGGCGGTCGGGACCGCTGGCACGGCGGCTGGCGCTATCGCTGAGCGACAGCGTTTCGTTTCTCCAAACGCGCGCCATCGCGAGGTGGCGCGCGTTTTTTATTGTCGAATTTTTCTCGTCGCATTTCCGCTGCGCGCTTCGCAGCCGGTGGGTCAAGCCCTTGTAAGCATGCTCTAATCCCGCAGAACTTGTTTCGCCGCGGAGGAGATTTGCGATGAACCGGGGGTGAATGAAGGCACGTGGCGCCGGTTCATGTGAGTTGTTTCATCATCGCAGGCGTTAAGTAAGTGCCCCCCGGATATTCGGAAGCACAACCGCGAAGGAACAATTCGATGAACAAGTTGGCGAAACTCGCACTTGGGGCTGCAATGGCCGCGGGCGTTGCACTGTCTGCTGCCGCCCCCGCGCAAGCGGGCGTCAGCGTTGGAATCGGGATCGGCGTGCCTGGGCCGGGCTACGGCTACGGATACGATCATCGCCACTGGTGCTACTATCACCCGGGCGCTTGCGGCGGCGGATACGGCTATGGCGGGCCGGCGATCGGCGTCTATGTCGGCGGACACGGTTATTGGGACGGCCACCGCTATTGGGGTCATCGGTATCGGGGCAATGGCGGCTGGCGCTATCGCTGAGCCCATTGCCTGATTTGAGGAAGATGTGCGGTCGCCGGCATCGGGGGCCGCACATTTTTTTGCGCCAGATAGCATGTTGGGCAATCAGCGATTCGCGCTTATGATTTTCCGCGCCGGAGAGCGCGATAAACGATCATGAGACTCTTGCCGAATTTGTGCGCATCGTTTGCAATGTTCGCCGCCGTCGTCGGCGCATATGCGGGCGGCGCAGCCGCTCAGAATCTCCCTGCGCCGGCGGCCTTCTGCCTCGATCATCCCTCCGCTTGCGGCCCCTGCCCGAACTGCGCAAAAGGCCAGATCGATATCACCATCAAGAACGCCGCAGGCGAAAAAACCTGCACGGCCAATGGCGGCGCTGTCGTTCTGAATGCGAGCGGCAACAAGGTTTGCGGCGGCCACTACATGCGCATGCCGGGCGCGGCCCCTCAAACGAACCCAAGCCCGTTGCCGCACTGAGTCATTTCGCGCTGCGCGATGAGAATTTCTGAAACACGAATTCGCCGCGGTAGGCTTCGAAATATTTTCGCCCCTCTTCGAATTGTCCGTTCGTGTAATCCGATATGATCTTCCGCCAGAACGCCTGCGCGGCAAGATTGGGCGGCAACTCGCGAACCTCCCACGCGCCGGGGAAGCGATCGAACATCGCACATGCGACATGCGCGCCGAGGCCCGTCCGGCGATATTTCCGCAGGATAAAAAACTCGCCCATGTCGAGATGGTCCTCGGACAGCCGCCTCACCAATGCGAAGCCCGCCAGCTTGTCATCCGCGCGCACGAGGAACGGATGGCCGCGCCACTCCGCCGGCCAATGGAGCTCGCCCGTGCCTGCCGCCCCGCCCCAATAATTCCACAGGCTCTGCGGCAACCCAAAACTACCCGCCGGGCCGACATCGAAGCCCATGAATTCGGACATGTCGTAGGCGTAAAGCTGGAACAGATTCGAGACGACGGCGAAATCTTCCGCTGGCGCGGCGACGATATCGATCTTCATTGCGGTTTGTCCTAAGAATGCGCCGAGTGTGGGGAACGAGATGGGGCACGCCATTCATATCACAGGCGCCTCCGGCGCGGGCACGTCGACATTGGGTCGCGCGCTGGCGGCCGAGCTTGGCGTCGCGCATCTCGACACGGACGATTTCTACTGGCTGCCGGTCGAGCCGGCTTACACCGAGACGCGGCCCGTGCCGGAGATGCTGCGGTTGCTCGGGGACGCCTTCAAGGAAGCCGGCGCGCGCGGCTGGGTGCTGGCCGGCAGCATCGGGGATTGGGGCGCGCCATTCATTCCGCTGTTCAAGTTGGTCGTGTTCCTTCGTACGCCAACGGATGTTCGCATCGCGCGCCTGCGCGCCCGCGAAGCGCAACGGTACGGCGCGGCGGCAATCGCACCGGGAGGTTCGCGTCATAAGGAATGCGAAGCGTTCATCGCGTGGTCGGCGGATTACGATACCGGCACGATCGCCGGGCGCAATCTTGCGCGACATGAGGCGTGGCTCGCAAAACTCCCCTGCCCGGTTCTCCGGCTCGAGGGGACCGAACCGGTCGATATGCTGACGAAGAAAGTGATTGAGGCCATCGATGACTGAACCGAATTCGCTTCTCGCGATGCTCCGGGAACTGGAAATGCAGATCTACAAGCCCGAAACTCGCCGTGATCGCGCGAAGCTTGACGCGCTTGCACATCCGGATTTCTTCGAATTTGGGAGCAGCGGCAAGAGTTATAGCCGGGCTGATATTCTCGAACTGTTGCCTCTCGACACATCGAACATCGTGGTCTGGGCGCAGGATTGGGCCGTTCTGTCCCTCGGCGAAAACTATGCGCTTCTGACCTACAAATCGGCCCACGAACGTCCCGACGGAACACTCGAACGGCACGTGCTGCGCTCCTCCATCTGGGCGCTCACGTCGCAAGGCTGGCAGATTTATTTCCACCAGGGCACGCCGACCGAACCATTCGGAAAGGCGTAACGCGCCCGGCCGACGCCTTCAGAACGGCGCCTCGAGCACCATTCCGTCATAAGCGGGTTCGACGCCGGGCGGCAGATCGCGCTTCAGGATTTCGTAGTCGAGATCGATATGAAGATTGGTCAGCACGGCGCGCCGCGGTTCGATGCGCGCAATCCACTCAAGAGCCGTCGCCACATTCGCGTGGGTGGGGTGCGGGGCGTGGCGCAATGCGTCGACGATCCACAATTCGACACCTTCAAGCGTTGCAAAAGCATTTTGGGATAAGTCATTGACATCGCTGGAATATGCAATTGGGCCAAAGCGGAATCCCAGCGAGCGGATGCGGCCATGCTGTTGCTCGAACGTCTGGACGACGATTGGGCCGCCTGCCCCTTCCAGCACAAACGGCTCGAACGGTTCGGCGATGATCTTCGCGTTCAGGATGGGCGGATAATCGCTGCCGGGCGGAGTCTCGAAGCAATAGCCGAAGCGCTGCTTGACGCCTGCCATGGTCGTATTATCGCTGTAAACATTGAGCCGCTTGCGCATGCCGTAGACGATGGCGCGCAGATCGTCGATGCCGTGAAGCTGATCGGCATGGTCGTGGGTGATGAGCACGGCATCGAGACGGCTCACGTGAGCGTCGAGCAACTGCTCGCGCATGTCGGGTGAGGTGTCGATGAGAAGCGTCGTTTCGCCGGCGTCCGACTTCCTGCGGACGAGGATTGAACAGCGACGACGCCGGTTTTTCGAATTGGCGGGATCGCAGGCGCCCCAGTCGCCCGACCCGTCCGGGCCGCCGAGACGCGGCACCCCCGTCGACGAGCCGCAGCCCAGAATGGTCACTTCCAGCGTATCGCTCATGCCGGCCGCCCGGCGCGCGCGAACAGGCGAAAGAAATTGTCCGTCGTGGTTCGCGCGAATTCGTCGGCAGAAACGCCCTTGAGCGTGGCCATGGCCGCAGCCGTGTGCGCAACGAAGGACGGCTCATTGGTCTTGCCGCGCAGAGGCATCGGGGCAAGGAATGGCGCATCGGTTTCGACCAGAAGCCGGTTCATCGGCACACCGTGCAGCACGGCGCGTAGCTCGTCGGATTTCTTGAACGTTGCGATCCCCGACGCGGAAATGAAGAAGCCCAGTTCCAGCGCGGCCTCCGCAAGCCGTCGCGTGCCGGTGAAACAATGGATGACGCCGGAGAACGCGCCCGCGTTCATTTCCTCACGCAGGACCGAGATTGTGTCGTCGTCAGCATCGCGGGTGTGAACGATGAGCGGCAGCTTTGTCTCCCGCGCGGCCGCGATATGGGCGCGGAAATTGGCGATCTGCGCCTCGCGCGGCGCATGTTCGTAATAATAGTCGAGTCCCGTTTCGCCGATGCCGACAACCTTGGGCAGGCGCGCGCGTTCGATCAATTGTGAAGCGTCTTTCAACGGCTCCTGCTCGGCGTCGTGCGGATGTACGCCGACCGAGCAATAGACATTGGGAAACTGTTCCGCGATCTCATGCACGCGAGCGAAGCCCGAAAGCCGCGTGCCGATGGTCACGCAGACGCCCACGCCCGCGTCCAGGGCGCGCGCGACCACGGCCTCGAGCTGCGGCGCGAATTCGGGAAAATCGAGATGACAGTGACTGTCGACAAGCATCTACGCGGCCAGACTCACAGGGCGCCGCGGCGGGATGTCAGCGACAGCGCGTTTACGGCCGACAGGATCGTCTGCCGCGGCTCCAGATGCAACGCCGCGGTGCGGCCGAAACTGGCGCTGAGCTTTTCACGCAACTCCGCCCAGCGGTCGAGCCGCACGCCGCCCCTGCCCGCGCGTGCGACGATGCGGTCGGCAAGCGCCTGTGCGAGGAAGCTCCCGAAAATATCCGTGCCGTCGTCGATGCGCGCGATCTTTTCCGCGAGCGACAAGGCGGCCGCGAAATCGGGATTTTCCGCCTGGTCTATGATCCGCTCGGCCTGCTCCGCCATCATGAGCCCATCGCTCCCCGCGAGCCTGAGCGCCGCGCCGATCGAACCGCCGGCGAGCTTCGCGAGGGCGTGCAGCTCGTCCGGCGATTGCTCCGGCAGGACTTTCGTCAACTCGGCTTCGAGTTCGGATTGATCCAACGGTCGAAGATTGAGCCGTTGGCAGCGCGAGCGGATGGTCGGCAACAACCTTCCCGGCGCATGCGAGATCAAGAGAAGCATCGCGCGAGGCGGCGGTTCTTCGAGCAGTTTGAGGAGAGCGTTGGCGGCGTTGTCGTTCATCTCGTCGGCCGGATCGACGATCGCCACGCGCCAGCCGCCGGCGCCCGCCGTCAGCCCGAAGAAATTCGCCAGCCGCCGGATCTCGTCGACCGGCAACACGGTCATCAGCTTGCCGGTTTCGGGGTGTAATCCGCGCTTGAGCACGAGCAGCCCGGGATGCGATGCGGCCTTGACCTGGATCGCTACGGGATCGTTTTCCGGCACGGCAAGGTCTTGCGGGCCTTGATCCGTCGCGCCAAAGCGCAACAGATAACGCGCGATGCGATAGGCGAGCGTCGCCTTGCCGACGCCTGGAGCACCCGTGATGAGCCAAGCTTGCGGCTGGCGGCCCGAACGGATTGCGCGGGCGGCGCGCGCCAGCGCCACGTCCTGCCCGACAAGGCGAAACGTCTCGCGCGGATGCGCCCGGCCTTCGATGCGGTCCGTCTCGACAATCTCTTCGGTGCGTGCGCGCCTGGCCATGGACTAATCTATCACGTCGCGTTCGCGTTCAGCTTTGAGCATAAAACTGCAGACATACGCCTGACGGCAGGATCATGTGGAATTCCCGCCTGCCCCACGGCTTCGTTTCCAGCGCGCCGACCTTGGCAGGGATGCCGCGATATTCCTCATAGAGCGCATCAAGGTCGGACACGCCGATGCTGTAACTCGAATTCTCGATCCATTCCCGGTTGGTGTTGACGACGAGCATGAACAATACGGCGTCACGCGCAATGCCCGCCCCGTTTTCATCCTGCCACCGTACCGAGAATCCCAACTGATCCCTGTAGAATGTGAGCGCGTCGGCAAGGCTCCCTCCCGTCGGCACGAGCGGACTGACGGAACAAAACTTCGCTTTTTCCATGCCTCGCTCCTCTCGGCCGTCAAAGATCGAACCGGCCGGCGACCGCGCGCCAAATCAATTCCGCGACCCTGTCCTCTGTGCCCGTCGCGTCGATGAACACGCAACGATCCGGCTCGCGCTGGACGATTTCGCGAAACGCCTCCCGCAGTTTGGCATGAAATGCGAGATCGAATCCTTCGAACCGTGTCTCTTTCGTATTGCGGGCCTGCGCGCGCGCCAACCCCGTCTCCGGAGGCAGATCCAGCACGAGCGTCAATTCCGGTCTGAACGCGTTTGTGGACGCCGCCTCGATGCGGCGGATGGTTTCGCGATCGAGCCCGCGACCGGCGCCCTGATAGGCATAAGTCGAATCCGTGAAACGGTCGGAGATCACCCATTTGTCGGCGGCGAGCGCGGGCTTGATGGTGCGTGCAATATGATCCGCGCGCGCGGCGAAGATCAGCAATGTCTCCGTTACTGCGTCCCAGCGGCCCGGTGCGCCTTCGACCAGAAGCTTGCGGATTTCCTCCGCTCCCGGCGAGCCGCCCGGTTCGCGTGTGACGATGCAATCGACGCTCCGGGATTTGAGCGTCGCCGCCAATCGCTTCGCCTGCGTCGACTTGCCTGCGCCTTCTCCGCCTTCCAGCGTGATGAAACGGCCCGTCATTGCGTGGCGTTGCGGCCCGAAATCAGCGCGCGAATTCCAAGAAATATCCGGCCGAACAATCCGGCGCTCGGCACCGCGTTGGCGGCATAGACGGGGGCTGTGAATTCTGGCGAAGTCGGGGGCCGTCACCTTCAGCACGCCGATCTGCTGACCTTTCGCAATCGGCGCCTGCACGGGACCATTATAGGTCAACGCGACTTTCATGCCGGGGCGCGATTCCACCTGCAAGGTCACCGCGAGCGGTCCCGCGAGTCTCAACGGCACCGTGTCGCTGGCGCCCTGCCACACGACGGCGCTGCCCACGACGTCATCCTGTTTGAACAGCTCGTAGTGGCGGAACTCGCGAAACGCGAAACTCATGACGCGGGCGGCTTCTTCCGCGCGCAGACGCACGCCGTGCCAGTCCTGAGCGGCCGCATCCATCTTGTCGAGTTGCGGATAGCGCAAGCCGTTCAACACGAGAATCAGGCGCTGCCCGTGCTGCACGGTGGAGACCACGATGCCGTAGCCCGCCGCATCCGTGTGTCCCGTTTTCAACCCATCGGTGCCCGGCAGCATGTCGAGAACCGCGTCGCGATTCTGTTGCGGAATGTTGTGCCACACGAAACTGCGATCGGAGAAAAAGTGATAGTAATCCGGATAGTCGTGAATCAGATGAAAAGCGAGCTTCGCGAGATCGGCGACCGACATCAGCTGCCCCGGAGGATCGGGAAGACCGTTCGGATTGACGAAATGCGAATTGTCGAGACCGAGCTTTTTCGCGCGGCTGTTCATCATGTCGATGAATGCGTCTTCCGTTCCGCCCAGCGACTCCGCGACGACGACGCACGCGTCGTTGCCCGAATCGATGATGATGCCGCGGATCAGGTTTTCCACCGAGATGCGGCTGCCCAGCTCCACGAACATCTTTGAGCCCTGCGTCTTCCAGGCGTTCTCCGAAACAGGGAACGTATCGGTCAATTTCACGCGGCCGTCTTTGAGTTCGTGGAACAGAAGTTCCAGCGTCATCAGCTTGCTCATCGATGCGGGCGGCGTCGCCGTGAACGCGTCCTTGGCCCACAACACCTGTCCGGTCTCACCGTCCATCAGGACGGCGTGCTCGGCGGCCGTTGCGAGCGCAGCCTGCGCGGCCGTCGCCGTCCAAACGGACGCGGTGAAAGCGAAGAATAAAAGGGTCAGAAGGCGGAAACGCCGCATAAACGGAAACTCCGGTCGCGTTATTTGTCGACGACGATCTGCGCGTCGTTGCTGCCGAGTCCTACCAGCTTGGCCAACGCCGCGTCGGCCGCGCTGACGTCGTCGAACGGGCCGATGCGCACCCTATAAAGCCGCTGACCGTTCCTGTCGATTGGCGAGACGATAAGCCCGCCCGCAGCCGCAAGCCTCGCCTTCAGCCGGTCGGCATTGGCGAGCGAACCGAAGGCTCCGGCCTGAACGTAAAGATGGGTGACGGCTGGAACCGGCACGTGGACCACCTGCCCCGTCGGCTCGATGTCAGGCGCCTGCACGGGCGCCGAAGGAACCGTGGTCGGCGCCAATGAAGCCACCTGAACGGGCGGCGCAACCGCCGCGCCGGGCACGATGTTGAGCGCGTCGGTATCGACCTTTCCCGTGGGCGCGGCCGGGACAGCCGTTGCGATGGCGACCGGCGTGTTGTCGGCGGGCGGCGCCCCGTTGGTCTGATCTGCGCGGCCCAGATAGGTCACCCGCACTTTGGCGGTTCCCGCCCCGTAAAAACCCAGAAGCTCGGCTGCGTGTTTCGACACGTCGATAATGCGACCGCGCGCAAACGGTCCGCGGTCGTTGACCCGCACAATCAGCGATCGCCCGTTTTCCAGGTTCGTCACCCGCACATTGACGGGCATCGGCAACGTGCGATGGGCGGCCGTCAGCGCGTTCGAATCGAATATCTCGCCGTTTGAGGTGCGCTTGCCGTGAAATTGCGCGCCGTACCAGGAGGCGACCCCGGTCTCGTCATAGTCGGGCTGCTCGCGCGGATAGTACCAAATGCCGTCCGTTTCATAGGGATTGCCGACTTTGTAAATCCCGGCATTCGGCGGGATGGTGACCGTGTTGTTCTCGATCTCAGGCGAAGCTGTGCATGCCGCCGCGAGAACGGCGCACGCCGCTACAGCCAAATATTGCCGCCAATATCGAATCACGAGCGAATCCCAGCCGGAAAGAGCAAAAACTAAAGGAATGGCGCGGCCCGCTCAACCGCGGCCCCTTAACAATTGTTTCCGTTCCAGTGACCGGTTTATGGGCTCGACATGACCATTGCGACAGGGACGCGCGCGGGCCACGCC
This sequence comes from uncultured Alphaproteobacteria bacterium, assembly GCA_963715545.1. GTDB lineage: Bacteria > Pseudomonadota > Alphaproteobacteria > Micropepsales > Micropepsaceae > Rhizomicrobium. Next base: position 1,263,535 of record OY970252.1, read on the forward strand.
CGTTCATCTGAGGTTCATCGCAAATCCCCTAACCGGAACCCGCGGGTCTTTGTTGCGTTGCCACATGGCTGGAGCGCGGGAAGAGCTGTTCGCGACTGAAAGACATTTCCGAGTGGGGGCGCGGGGGCGGCTGTGTGTTTCCGGCGCGTGTTTTGTTCACCCATCTGGAGGAGTCTTTGCTATGCGTTTGCGTTCCCTCAAATATCTTGCCGCCACCGCTTTTCTCATTCCATTTTCCGCCCACGCGATGGACTACAGCCTCGCCTCCGACCGGATTCTTTCCGACCCGCTCTATCTTCCGCTTCAGGGCCAGATCTCCAGCAACACCAGCTATGACTGGGCCACGACAACCGAAGACGTGTACAACGCCGCCGGCGTCAAGACCCAGTCGGAGCGCATCACCGCCAATCCGCTGACCCAGACGTTCCAATATGGCGTGACCGATGATTTCGCGCTGTCTGCAGCCATCGGCTTCGACCCTTCGGCGAGCACGCATATCAATCCGGTCAGCGGCACGAACACCGTGCGCACCGATCAGGGCTGGACCAATCCAACATTTGGGGCGGTCTATCGCGTTCTCGATCAGCGAACCAATCCGCTGACGTTGGATTTTAACGCAAGCTATTCGCCCAACGTCTTTCCCTCGAAATCGCCAAGCGACACCGATGAGGGCACTGTCGCGCTTGGCGGGCAAGAATGGAATTTCGGCGGAACGCTCGGTCGCGAAATGCGCGACTTCACGATCGCGGGCACGTTTGGCGCGAACTATCTCGGGTCGCGGGGCAGCCTGAGCGAAGCGTCGGGCGACAAAATCGGAACCAGCGCCACCTGGCTCTACACGCTTGGCCTCGCCACCCAGACGCGCTTCAGCGATCAGTTTTCGGTGAATGCGGGCGCCGGCTACACCTTCGGACATGATGCGAACGTGCTGAACGAAACCACGCTTCTCGATCATGACACCCACGTGCACGGCACGCCCAATCTCAATGCTGCGCTCAACTATCACTTCATCCCGAACATCTTGGTGGGATCGGTGTACTACCAGCACGATTTCGGCGGCAGCAGCGACAACGTTTATGCGACGGTTCCGGCCGACAACAACTCGATCGGCAACAAAAGCGAAGACGTGCTCGGCGTGCGGCTTCGCTATGTGTTGCAGTAAAATCGGCGCCGGGCGTTCCGGTCTGTCGAGCTAAAGTGAGCAAACGCGGGTCGCCAAACGGCGGCCCGCGTTTGGCGCATTCCGGCCAAATCGGCGATTTGCCGACTTCGCGCCGAACGGCTAATCATCCGCCCGACGCGGATGGGTGGCCGAGTGGTTTAAGGCACCGGTCTTGAAAACCGGCGGGCTCGCGAGGGTCCCGTGAGTTCGAATCTCACCCCATCCGCCAAGTGTCATGGATCATACGTGATTTCTCCCGCCTTTGTGCTGAGCGGGCCGCCGAAGCCGTAGACGACGCCGATGTAGAAGATGCGGCCCCGCTGGAGTCTCAGATAATTGTCCTCGAGGTTCGGCGCACTGACGACGCGATGCAGCCCCTGGCCGTTCACGAGGTCCGAGACGGTGGCGACGATATAGGTCCCCGCATCGATCTTGTGCTTGAACCCGACGTTCAGCAGGTCAACCGCGCCGAGCGTTCCTTGCGGCGTGAGGCGCTCGGCCGTGCGGGAGAACGTGGCCTGGAAAACGTCGTCCGGCGTGATGCGATAATCGCCCTGGGCTTTGAAATTGACCCCGGCCGTCGAGGCCAATCCGGACAGGCCCAGCTGGCGCGCATCGATCTGCTGGTAGAATGCGTTGCCGCTCAGCGAATAGGAAAACCGTTGCGTGAGATTGCCGTCGGCTTCGAATTCGAGGCCGGCAGAATGTATCTTGGGCAAGTTCTCCTTCCGAATCAGCACGACATCGGGACCCACGGGTTCAACCACATCGGTGATGCTGTTGCGGTCGAAGCGGTAATAGGCCGTCGAGCCGAAATTGAGCGTCTGGCCTGAGTGCTCATATCCGAGTTCATAGAGCCAGGTGTCCTGCGGCAGAAGCATGTCGTTGCCGGCGCGCAGGTTGTGCGTGTCCTGGTAGTCGGTGAACGGGTTGAGCGCTTCCGCATCGGGCCGCGTGATGCGGCGGCTCGCATTGGCGATCAGATTCCATCCTCCGTCGAGACGGCGATTGAGATGCAGACTCGGATAAAAGCCGCTGTCGTTGTTAATGCCCGGCACGTCTCCTGTGATGAGAAGCGTCGCCGCCCGGTTGTTCTCGTAGCGGAGCCCCGCATCGAGATTCCAGGCGCCGAACTCGTCTTCGAACTCGGTGTAGCCGGCGTTAACCTGGTTGCGATAGCGGAATGCGTTGGTGACGGTGGGGTCCGGCACGGCGACGCCGCCGACGATATTGGCGCCGGCGTTGTCGAAGAGATTGTTGTTGGCGTCGAGGTCGTAGCCGAGCTTGAGCTTAGCGCCCCCCGCCAGCGTCTTCTCGTAGTCGGCGGTGAATTCCATTTCCACGAAATTGAGGCCAAGCCTCAGCGTGTCGAACGTTGGAGCGGCTGCGGGAAGCGCATAGGTGTTTTCATAATTGTACTTCTCGTCTTCCCGCTTGATGCTGCGCTGGAGATTCAGGGACAACGTCTCGCCGCTGCCGAGCGTGCGGTCGTAGGAAAGTCCAGCATCCCTGTAAGTGTCCCACTCGCGTCCCTGACTGTAGCGGTCGGAAATGCCGTCGATCATGTCGGCGGTGGGGCCGCTGAAATCCTCTTGGATGAAATGACGCGCTCCGTCGAGATTGCGATGGCTGAACGACGCGCCGATCGTCTGGTCGCCGTCAATGTCGTACGAGACGTTCGCCTTCACCGATGGCGTCAGCCGCTGGATCGTCTCGTCGATGCGCTCGGCGCTCCAGGTCTGTCCCAGGACTGGATCGATCACGAGGCGGCTGTCCTTCGTCAGCCTGTTCCGGACATCCTCGCGCAGGCCAAGACTTCAGCGAGGATTTGAACGGCCCATTATTATAGGCGACGTCGGCGCCGGCGATAAAACGGCCCTCCTCACCTGCGCTGGCGCGAATATCGCCGGAGAATCCCGCCTGGCGATGCTTCTTCGTGATGATGTTGATGACGCCGGCCGAGCCGGACGCTTTCACGCTCGCGGGCGGGCTCGTCATGATCTCGATGCGGTCGATGTCGCTCGCGGACAGTTCCTGAAGGCTTAAGCCGCCGGTCGAGCCGGAGAACTGCGTCGACGGTTTGCCGTCGATGAGGATGGTGACATTGCTGTCGTTGCGCAGGTTGACATTGCCGTCGGTGTCGACCGTCACGGACGGGATGTTGTTGAGCACATCGGCGGCCGTGCCGAAATTCGATTGCAGGTCCTTTGAGATCGAATAAACCTTGCGGTCGATCAGCGTCTGCGTTGCAGGCGCCTGAGCCGTGACGACGACGGTTTCCGTCAACCCCGACGGCGGATTGGTCTGCGCGTGGGCACAATGCGACCATACCAGCGACAAAGCGACGGCGCCGCCGAGATACTTTCGCATTGGAGGAGGACGCCCTGCCCTAGTGACGTGCCGCTCACTGTATCGGCGGCGCTTGAACCGTCAACGCTTGTATGGCTTTCGACGGATTACAGTTTGCCAACTGCGTCCCAATTTTTGTGAAGATCCTGCGCGAACAGACCATGACGTCGTCACTGTCCATCACCTACGCCACCGAAGCCCGACGCGACGACCTCCGCAAAACCCGCGCATTGCGGGCTGCCCGCCTGGATACCGACAAGGTTTTCGACGCCTGGGGCGAAATCGGGCTCCGCTCGGCCCGATTGCGAAAATCGCGGAACCGCGGTTGAATACGTCGTTGACCAGACGCGGGGGCGGGTTTGGGGAGTGGAAATTCAATTGCAAGGACCATACGCGGCGCATCATCCGCGTTGCTGGCCTGTGCGCTCTGCCTGTCAGTCGCGTTCGCCGACGATGAGCCGGTTCACCATCATCGCCATCACCATTCGCGCATGCTCACGGACCCCGATCTGGACGCCGCCCTCGTAATCGACGCAAAGACGGGCAGCGTTCTCTATGCGCGCAACGCGACGGCCGAGCGCCACCCCGCCTCGCTCACGAAGATGATGACGCTCTATCTGCTGTTCGAGCAATTGCGTCAGCACAAGACCACGCTCGAAACGCAATTGACGGTTTCGGCGAACGCCGCCTCGCAGCCGCGTTCGCATCTGCGCCTGCGCGAAGGAAACACAATCAGCGTCGATATGGCGATCAAATCGGTTGTCGTCTGTTCGGCCAACGATGCAGCGGTGACGATCGCGGAAGCCATTGGCGGCACCGAGCAGCATTTCAGCGAATTGATGAACGCGAAGGCGAGCGCGCTCGGCATGACGCACACGTTCTTTCACAATGCCACCGGGCTGCCCGACGACCGGCAGCAGACGACGGCGGAAGACCTTTCCATCCTTGCGCGCCACCTTGTCTACGACTATCCCGAATATTTCGGCTATTTCCGCACGCCTCAGGTCACCTGGCGCGGCGTCGACTACAACACCCATGATAATCTCATCCGCGACTACAAGGGCGCCGACGGGATCAAGACGGGCTATATCGACGCGTCAGGCTACAATCTCGTCAGCACGGTCGAGCGCGACGGCACGCGGCTGATCGGCGTGGTGATGGGCGGGTTGACTGCGGAAAAGCGCGACGAAGAGATGGTCGACCTGCTCGACGCGACGTTCGAAACCGTCAAGGCGAAAGCGCCGCAGACGCAAGTGGCCAACCATTCCTGACGCATGCATAGTTGCAGCGCGTCACGGCGCTTTCTTCCCCGCTGCGACTTTCTGAAATACGCCGAATAAAGCGCGATCCGATTTGAAATAGTCCTTCCACGCAGCGCTTTTGCCGATCAGCGCGGGCGCAGTGCGGACGGTGAAGCGTTTTGGGTCTAGCCCCTTCTTCACCTGGCTCCACGCAAGCGGCATCGACACCGGCGCGCCCTCGCGCGCGCGCGGCGAGAGCGGCGCGACGGCCGTCGCCGTGCGATCGTTGCGCAGATAATCGAGGAAGATGCGCCCGCCCCGGTCTTTCTTCGCCATGTTGACGAGATACTTCGTCGGGCTGTCCGCGGCCATCTGCGCGCAGATCTCGCGGGCGATCGCTTTCGCTTCGGGCCAGCCGATTTTGTCCTTCTTACCAATGGAGAAAGGCGTGACGACATGCAAGCCCCTTGCCGCCGGTCGTCTTGCAGAACGGCACGAGACCCAGCTCTTCCAGGCGCTCCTTGAGCTCAAGCGCCGCTGCGACGACGGAATCGAATTTCAGATCGGGCGCCGGATCGAGATCGAACACGAATCGTCCCGGCACATCGGGGTGGCCCGGCTCGCAATTCCACGGATGCAGTTCGAGCGCGGCCACTTGCGCCACCGCGGCCAGGCCTTCGACGCGATCGATTTGCAGATAGGGTTTTCGGTCTCCGGAAACTTTCACGAGTTCCAGCAGGTTCGAGGTCCCCTGCATCGCATGGCGCTGAAAGAATTGCTCACCGCCGATCCCGTCCGGCGCGCGGATGATCGAGCAGGGTCGGCCTTTGATATGCGGCATCATCCAGGCGCCGACCGCTTCGTAATATTGCGCCAGCTCGAGCTTCGTGACCGGCTTCCGTCGCCGGCATCGGGCCATAGCGCCTTGTCGGGATGGGAAATCGTCACGCCCATCACCACGCTGCTCCCCGGTTTGGATTTGCTTGCCATGTCTTGCCCTTGGATTTTTCGCTTTGGCATGGCCAGAGGCGTTCGTCCGGCCTTCGCCGGTTTCTCGGCCTCGACTTCCTCGGCCGGTTTGTCTTCACGCAGGCCCTTGAACGCCGCCTGCCGCACCATGCCGTCGCCGGTCCAGCCGGCGAATTCGATCTCCGCCACCAGCACGGGCTTGACCCAGTGGACTTCGCGGCTCCTGTTTCGGCGCATTGATGCCGCCGAACGGACTCGCCTTCGTCGCCTGCGCTTTGATCCGCGGAAAGATGCGGGCGATCGTTGCCTGTCCATAGCCGGTGCCGACGCGACCGACATAGATCAGATGCTTGCCGCGATGGACGCCCACCAGCAGCGAGCGGAATTTCCCGTCCGTTTCGCTCCAGCCGCCGATCACCACTTCGTGGCCGGCGCGGCATTTGGATTTCGTCCAGGCGTCGCCGCGGCCCGAACGATAGGGCGCGTCCAGCTTTTTGGAGACGATGCCCTCCAGCGACATGCGGCAGGCGGATTGCAGCACCGCGTCGCCGCCGCTGCCGAAATGCTCGACATAAGCGGATCAACGGGCCTTTCTTGGCGCTCGCCAGCAAGTCTGCGCAGCCGCGCCTTGCGCTCCGACAGCGGCAAGCGCGCGCAAATCCTCGCCACCTGCAAACAGCAGATCGAACACGAAGAAGACCAGTTCGATCCGTGCTTGCCGTCCGAAAGCGCCGCCTGCAGCGCGGCGAAATCCGGCGCGCCATTGTGGTCGAGCGCCACGACTTCGCCGTCGAGGATGCAATCCGGCAATCTGCTCGCCGCTTTCGCGATCGCCGGAGAATTTGTCCGTCCAGTCGAGACCCTTGCGCGTGCGCAGCATCGACCTTGCCGTCTTCGACGCGCAGCTGGATGCGATAGCCGTCGAACTTGACCTCATGCACCCAGCCTGCGTCCCGCGGGCGGTCGGTCCACCAGCTTGCACAGTTGCGGTTCGACGAAGCGCGGTATTGCGGCGACTTTCCTGCCGCGTTGGGGCACGGGGCTCGCCTTCAGCGGCGCAGCCCGCTTTCGCGCGCCGGTCTTGGCCCCCGTTCGCGCTTTGGCGACATTGCCCTTCCGTGAATCCCACACGGCATCGGCTTCAAACGCATTGGCCGCCCTTCAGCATGAAAGGCTTGGGCTTGCGCCCTTTGCCCGCCGCGATGTCGCCCATGGTGCGGCCCGACGCGACGGAGCGATCCTTCCGCAAGCAGCGCGTCGCCGTCGCCTTCCCTGGCATATTCGTCGTGATGCTTGATCGAGCAGCCAGTTGTTGCGCTTGCCGCCGAATTTGTCGCTCTTCATGCGCACGAGCACCCAGCCGCCATGCAGGCGTTCGCCGTCCAGCTGGAATTTGAGATCGCCCTTGCGCAGCATATCTTCGGCGGACACCTTCCGGCGCCCAGATAGCCGCGATCCCACAGCATGGACCGTGCCGCCGCCATATTGGCCCTTCGGAATGGTGCCTTCGAAATCGCCGTAATCGAGTGGGTGATCTTCCACTTCGACGGCCAGGCGCTTGTCATGCGGATCGAGCGATGGCCCGCGCGTGACGGCCCAGGATTTGAACACGCCGTCCAGTTCGAGCCGGAAATCGTAATGCAGCCGCGTGGCGTCGTGTTTCTGGATGACAAAACGCAACCGCTTGGACGCGGCGACCTTGTTCTTCCCGCTGGGCTCGGCGGTTTTGCTGAAATCGCGTTTGGCGCGATACGGCGCGAGTTTCTTGGTGGCCACGGTTGGACAATTCCTCGCGTTCAAGTCATTCGATAACGCCCGGTTCCCCGCGAACGTTCATTTGACGGCAATGAATAGTACGCCTGTCACAACAGAAGCGGAATGACGGCTCTCCGCGCAGGCGGGTAGTCGCCGAAATGGTCCCGGTACCAGGCATGATGGCTGAGGGCGCGCGGGATAAGGTTTGCCGCCGTCCAGATCGCGAAGCTGAGCGCGGGCAGGTTCCAGCACATCAGCGCGAAGCCGGACCATTCCACGATCTCGCCCAGAAGGTTGGGGCACGACACCAATTCGAATAGTCCGCCGCGCGGCACGATGTAGTCGGTTGCGGCTCCCCCCGTCCTCAGCGCGATCAATTTTTCATCCGCCCAAATATTCACCGCAGCGCCAGCCAGAAACGCCGCCGCTCCCACGATGAAGCGCGGATCCGACAGCCCGCCGACAGGATAGATGGCCAACGAGCCCAGATAGTAACCGTTGAGACCGGCATTGACCGCGTTGAAGCTGACCGCCGCCGCGACGATCGCAAGCGGGATCGTCTTGCCCGTCGTGCGCACGCGCCAGGGGAATATCAGGCTGCGGTTCGTGTAATGCGCCGCCCAGAACGCAGCGAAGATCCACATCGGCGCGGACTTGGGCGCGGAGCCCGCGAGAAACAGCGTCGCGAAGATCGCAAGCGACACGATCTCCATCGCAAACCAGCCTATGCGGTTCGGCAGGCCTGGTCCCCAGCCTGCACGAAAGTGCCTTCCATAGGGTGCAGCGATGAATAGCTGAATTGGAAAAAGGACGATCGCGACGGCGATCCAGCCGATGACGATCCCGTTGAATAACGACATGCGCGCAAAGTCCCCCCGCGCCAAATTGGCGGCGTGAAACGCAAACCGCAAGCCGCTTTACAAGACCTGGAGCCTGCGCCTTAGCTATCAGTGTAAAATTCGAGGACTATGCATATGCCCAGACTGCGTCAGGTCGGCCGCGACGCCGCCCATCCGTTCGCCCAGACCGTCTACAAATCGCTGTTCGGCGATCGCGATCCCGTCGTCTCGCCGGGCACCGATACGGGGACGCCGGGCAACTGGTGGACCGTGTTCGCGCTTGTGCCGGACGCATTCGACCACGCCGTTGCTGGCTTCCAGTTCTATCGTGGAAAGCGAAAACTCGATCCCAAATATCGCGAGCTGGGGCAGACGCGCGTCGGCTGGGCGCGCGGCAGTCAGTTCGTTTATTCGCAGCATTGCAAGGCGTCGCGCAGCGTGGGGCTCTCCGAGGAAAAGATCGCAGCAATCCCGCATTGGCAGACCGCGAGCTGCTACACCGACATCGAACGCGCCCTACTCGCCTATACCGACGCACTTGTTTATGATGGAGGCCGGGTGTCCGACGGCATTTTTGTGGTTCTCAAGGCGCACCTGTCGGACGAAGAAATCTTCGAATTCACCTACACAGTCGCGATGTACGACATGCATGCCGTAATCACGAAGGCCTTGCGTCTCGAATTCGACGATGTCGACGACCGTATTGTGGAAGTCGCCGCGCCAACGAATGCGTCCAGCGACGTGATGCGCATGGTCGATCAGGAGAAATCGTAGCGCCTGATCCGAAATTGCACTGAGTGCGTCACTTGGCCGGCCCCAGCACGCAGAAACCATTGCCGAAGGGGTCGCTGCAAAATGCGATGGGCGGGCGCTCGCCACCTTCGTATTTCTGCTCGCATTTCGCGCCCGCGTTCACGGCCTTCGCCAGGAAGGCTTCAAAATCGTCGACGTGAAAGTCGATATGAACGGGCGTCCAGTGCCGCTCATAGCGCCGGACGTCGTCGGCTCCTTTGGCCGGTTTGCTTCCGGCCGGTTTCTCGATCAATCCGATCTGGGAGTCTCCACATGCGAGGATGACGTATGTCGCGACAGGCCGAGCGATTTCGGCAAGCCCCAGGGCGTCGCGATAAAATCGCAGGCCGTCATCAAGCTGCGGAACGTCAATTGAAACGGAGTACTTCATGCTTATGCTCCAACCGTTTTCGCCTTTTCGATCCGCTCCGCCCGCAACGCGGAGCGCCTGACTTTTCCGGCATCGTCTCGCAGCGGCTCATTCACGAATTCGAACGAACGCGGGCGTTTGTAAGTGACAAGTCGATCAGCCAAATGCATCGCAAGGTCGTCAGCGGAAACCTCCGCGCGCGCCTGCACGATCGCGTGGATCCGGTTTCCCAGGTCTTCGTCCGGCAGGCCGATCACGCAGCTCGACTGCACCAGCGGATGTTCGTCGATCGCCGCCTCGATTTCCGCGGGGTAAACATTTGCCCCGCCGACAAGGATCATGTCTGTGCGGCGATCGGCGAGATAGAGATAACCTTCCGCGTCGAACCAGCCGATATCGCCGAGCGACTCCCAGCCGCCCGGCAAGGTGCGCGCTTCCGCGCCCACATAGCGATAGGTCGGCGCGACGTCCGCCGCGCGTCGCATATAGATTTCGCCGGTTTCGCCTGCAGGCAGGTCGTTACCGTCGGGTCCGACCGCTTTCATCTCGCCGCCGGGATAGACTTTCCCCACCGAGCCGCGATGCGTGAGCCATTCCGCGCCCGTGATGATCGTGCGCGCCTGCCCCTCCGTGCCGCCATAGAGCTCCATGACGACTTCCGGCCCCAGCCATTTGATCCATTCTTCCTTGAGCCAGGCAGGACAAGGCGCGGCCAGATGCCAGACGGTTCTGAGCGACGAGACGTCGTAACGCGCACGCACCTCTTCGGGGAGCCGCCAGATGCGGTTCATCATCGTCGGCACGAGATAGACCCAGGTCGCGCGATGCCGCGCAATCTCGCGCAAGTTCGCTTCGGCGTCGAATTTCGGCATGACGATGACACGCGCGCCGATCTGCAGCGCGGGAAAAACCGTTACGAAGGGTCCATTGTGATAAAGCGGCCCGGGCATCAGCACGATGTCGTCCGGCGCGATTTGCCAGAATTCCGCCATCTGCGCTACGGCGACACCGAGCTGGCCCGCGACGATCAGCTTCGGCCTTCCGGTCGAGCCGCCCGACGTGGGCGCCTTCCAGGCGGGCGCAATGCGATCGGGCAAATCGCTGTCGTCGGACGACATTGCGAGCAATTCGGGAATGGAAACAATCGGCCGGCCCGCATCGGCATTCGCCTCGCCGACGACCACGGGCGAATTCGCCAACTCGACGATCGCCCGCAATTCGCCCGCCGGCAGGCGAAACGAGACGGGTTGGGGCACAGCTCCCAGTTTCCACGCCGCATAGCACGCCTCCACAAACCCAACGCCGTTCGGCAATGCGATGGTGAGGAAATCGCCCTCGCGCACGCCTCTTGCGGCCAGTCCGCGCGCGATACGGTTGGTGCGCCGGTGCAATTCTTCCCAACTTCGCGAATCGCCCTCGCACTCGACGGCGGTTGCGCGGCCCTGACGCGCCGCTTCGCGCGCCAACGCTGCGCCGATGGAGATCAGTTCTTCTTGTTGTTGAACTTCGGACATGAACGGAAAAAACCTTCTCTGGATGCTTTTGCGCGATCTTGTGGGTTCACGCCGATGCGCGCAAGCCGGCATAGACGGCGTCGATCAGCGCGCCGTTGCGAGGGTTCTGCCAGCGCGGACCCATATCGTTGGTCACATATCCGAACGCCATGCCCTCATCGGGATCGCAGAAGCCGAGCGAGCCTCCCGCGCCGAAATGGCCGAAAGCGTGCGGGTTCGGGCCAAGCGGACGCTCTTTCTGCGTCAACTGGAATCCGAGGCCGAAGCGACTCGGCCGTTGCGTGATCAGATCAAGCCCAGCCGAATGCTCGGTCGTCGCGGCCCGTAATATGGGTTCCGACAGAATCCGCACGCCGTCGACCTCGCCCCAGTGCGCCAGCGCCGAGTAGATGCGCGCAATGCCCCGCGCGTTGCCCTGCCCGTTGGTCGATGGGATTTCCGCGCTACGCCATTCGGGTTTGTTGACCCAACCAGAACCGGAAAAGCCCGGCGGATTCCAATAGGCGTTCGCGCGCATCCGATCGAGATCGTTGGTGGGTTCGGCGTGCACCGGCATGCTGCCGATGGGCCATAGGAATTCGGCGACGCGGTGATGCTCGTTGACCGGCAAACCGATATGCACATCGGCGCCGAGAGGTCCGGCGATCTCGTCGCGCAACAAGGCGCCGACAGTCTTGCCGCTTGCGCGCCGGAGCACCTCGCCCACCAGATAGCCGAACGTATTGACGTGATAACCATGCGCCGTTCCGGGCGACCACCAGGGCGTCTCGGCTGCAAGTGCATGCGTCATGAATGCCCAGTCGAGCATTGCGCCATCGGGGATGGGCGCGCGCAATGCGGGAAGGCCCGCGCGATGCGAGAGCATATCGCGCAAACTGATTTCGTCCTTGTCACGGGCGGCGAACTCGGGCCACAGGCGTGCGACAGGCGCGCCGAGATCTATGAGGCCACGCTCCACAAGCCGTAGAGCGCAAATCGAGGTGAGCGCCTTTCCGACCGAGAAGACGTTGACAAGCGTGTGGGGCTCCCACGCCTTCGTCTTGGCGCGATCGGACCACCCGCCCCACAGATCGGCAACAACCCTCCTGCCGACCGACACGCAGACGGCGGCGCCCGGCTCGCTGCGAGTTGTAAAATTGTCAAGGAAGGCCTGTCGCACGGGCTCGAAACGGGGATCGCAATGGCCCGAGAAAGGTATCTGGAGTGTAACATTCATGGGACGGCCCGCGAATAAGCTCAGGACAGGATAGCCCCGCGCGCGGGACCCACAAGCCGTGTAAGCTGCCCGGATCGATTCAAGGAATTTCCATGACGACGCAAGACAGCGCTCCAGCCGCAAGCGCAGCCGGCCTCGGCGGCAAGCTAGGCGCAGTTTGGGCCGCTTGGCGGCAGAGTCGCCAGGCGCGGCGCGCCAAACAGGAGATGTTCTACCGCCACACGATTTCCGTGCGCGTGCTGCATTGGATCAACGCCATCTGCCTCGCGATCATGTTCATGAGCGGCCTGCAGATTTTCAATGCGCATCCGGCGCTCTATTGGGGCCGCTATTCCGATTTCGATCACCCCGCGCTTTGGTTGACATCCGAGCAGGATGCGCAGGGCCATCTCAAAGGCGTCACGCAGATCGGCACAACCCGTTTCGACACCACAGGCTGGCTGGGCGCATCGACTGTGGATGGCCAGATGACCGAACGCGGTTTTCCGTCATGGGTCACCCTGCCCGGCCCGCAATGGCTCGCGATGGGCCGACTCTGGCATTTCTTCTTCGCATGGATTTTTGTGATCAATGGGTTGCTGTTTGTAGCTTACGCATTCTGGAGCCGGCATTTTGAGCGCGATCTGCTGCCCAAGGCATCCGACCTTCGCCATCTGGGGCAGGATATCGTCGATCACATTCGCTTGCGTTTTCCGAAAGGCGAAGCGGCGAAGCAATACAATGTCCTGCAGAAGATCGCCTATTTCACAGTCGTATTCATCCTGGGTCCGCTGGTTGTGCTGACGGGCCTCACCATGTCGCCGACGATGGACAGCGTGTTTCCGTTCCTGTTGTGGGTGTTCGGCGGGCGGCAATCCGCGCGCACGATCCATTTCATTTGCGCATTCTCGTTCCTCGGCTTCTTCATCATCCACGTCGTGATGGTGCTGCTAGCGGGACCCTGGAATGAAATCCGCTCGATGATCACGGGCCGCTACGCCATCGATCCCGAGGAGCCTGCCCATGGCGCATGATCGCCGCAATTTCCTCACGCGCGTAGCGGTCGGCGCCGGCGCGCTTGCGCTCAGCGCCTGCAAGGGGCCATCGGAAACAACCTGGTTTCCCAAAGTGCTCGATAGCGCCGAAAACCTGACGAAAAGCGTGCAACGCCTGTTCGCAGGCTCGAAAACGCTCGCGCCGGAATTCACCAAGGCCGATGTCTCGCCCTTCTTCAAGGCGAACGGCACGCTCAATCCCGGCACCGCGGATTACAACGCGGCGGTGGCGAACAATTTCAAAGATTGGAAGATCGAAGTCGGAGGACTTGTCGAACATCCATTGAAACTGTCGGTGGCCGAGCTGCGCGCGATGCCTTCGCGCACGCAGATCACACGCCACGATTGCGTCGAAGGCTGGAGCTGCATCGGCGAATGGACGGGAGCCCCGCTGAAAAACATCCTTGCACTCGCCGCTCCGCGCGCGAACGCCCGCTATGTCGTGTTCTATTGCGCCGATCCGATGTCGAACGATCCAACCGATCCGCAATATTACTACGAAAGCCTCGACCTCATCGAAGCCTGCCATCCGCAGACGATCCTCGCCTATGACATGAACGGCGGCCCGCTGACTGTCCCGCACGGCGCGCCGGTGCGCCTGCGCTGCGAACGCCAACTTGGCTACAAGCACGCGAAATATGTGCAGCGCCTCGAACTGGTCGAAAACTTCGACCACATCAACGGCGGCAGCGGCGGCTATTGGGAAGACAACGGCTACACCTGGTGGGCGGGGATTTAGTTCCCCTTCACGTGCTCCAGAAAATGCAGCACGTCGGCATTGAACTGCTGCGGATCCTGGATGAAGGAGAAGTGGCTCACTTCCGGTTGCAACAATAGGCCCGCGCCAGGGATATGCGCCGCCATGAATTCCGTATTCTCGCGTTTGATTGCTTCGTCGCGATCGGCGTCGACGACCCAGACCGGCACGGAAATGCTCTCAAGTTGCGCCGCCGTGAAATGGGGTTGCGTCGCCCACATTTTTTCGATTTGTGCGAGGAACGCCGCATATTCATGAGGCGTCGGTGATAGCGCTTCGTATTCATGCGAGGCCCGCGCGATGTAGGCGTTGAATACGGTGCTGTTCGTGACGTCTGCGACGCCGTTGGGATCGGAATTGGCCGCGAACGCAAACACCTTCGTGAGCCTTTCCGGATGATGGATTGCAATATCGAGCCTGAGGATGGCGCCGTCGCTCCAGCCGACGATGGCCGCTTTGCGGATGTGAAGAAAATCCATCAGGCCGATGACGTCCGACGCCATCAGATCGTAGTCGAAGGGCTGCGCGTTGCGGCTCGAGCGTCCATGCCCGCGGCTGTCCATCACGATGACGCGGTAGTGCGCGGCGAGAACCGGAACCTGTTCGCCCCAGTAGTTCGAATTCGCGAGCCCGCCGTGGAGCAAAATCACGGGCTCGCCCTGGCCGAATTCGGCGTACCAGATTTTGACGCCGTTGACGGGCGCCGTGCCGCTGTGAAGCGCCGCCGGCAATGTCGGCGTGGGCGGTAAGGTCAGCCATTGCGGTTGAGCGCGTGCAGGTTCGGCAAGCACAGCCAGGCACAACAGAACACAGGCGATGCGTAGCATCTGATTCGCGCCCCCGATATCCCGCCGAACTGTAATGCCAATCGGCCTCGCATGCGAGGCCTTGATCTTGCAGCGCGACCGTTGGAGGCTCGCTGCTTGCCAAGGCGCGAGGGAAATGGGCGTGACGATATCCATCAGGTCGGCAAGACCGGGCGACGAAGACGCAATGTTCGCGCTTCTGTTCGAACTCGCGGAATACGAAAAGCTCACGCACATCTTCCACATCACGCCGGAGACGATCGAGCGGGATTTCTTCAGCCCGCAGCCGCGCTGTCACTGCGAATTGCTGTTTGAATCGGACGAGCCCGTGGGAATCGCGAACTGGTTCTACAGCTACGCGACCTTTGCCACCGCGCGGAAGATCTACCTCGCCGATCTGTTCGTGAAACCGTCCCGGCGCGGCAAGGGTCTCGGCAAGGCGCTGCTGGCGCATCTCGCCCGCCGTGCGGTTTCGGAAGGCGCCGCCCAACTCGAATGGGAAGTACTGGATTGGAACAAACCCTCGATCGAATTTTACGAAAGCCTCGGGGCGCGCCGCGCGGGCGAATGGCTGATCTATCGTCTTGGCGGAGAATATCTTGAAAAGCTCGCGCAGTCGGCTTTGTCCTAATCCGCGTGCTGCGATAGGTTGCACGGCCAATCTTGGAGTCTCGAAGATGACGCGATTGTTCTTCGTCGCCGCGGCGGCCGTCCTGCTGTCCACCTCGGCCTATGCCGACCCTTTCGCCACCGCCTATGGCAATACCCTGACGACGACGGCGCCGAACGGCGGCAAGATCGTGTCCTATGTCAACGCGGACGGCACATGGGAACGTCATTTGCCCGACGGCACGATCCTGAAGGGTACATTCGCCTGGAAGGACGATCACACGGTCTGTTTCACGGTGACCGATCCGGCGCCGAAGCCCGGCGAACAATCGAGCGGCTGTCGCGCGATCACCGGCACGCATGCCGTCGGCGATACCTGGACCGAGAACGATCCGAAGGGAAATTCCTATACGACCACGCTGACCGCGGGCCGGTAGCGCGACTTACCGCGCCACCGTTCCGGAGCCCCCGCCGCCCGCACTGGCCACGACCGGCTCAGAGGTGGGCGGGGTTTCGTATTGCTTGTATTCCGGCACCTGATCGAGACGGACGAACGTATAGCCCTCTTCCACGAGAGGCGGCACGACCGCTTCGACCAACGCCGCGGATTGGCTGTGGATGCAGTGCATCAGCACCACGCCGCCGTCATGGCGACGAATTTCCCGCAGATAACCTTTGGCGCAGGTGTCGGCGTCCCAATGGCGATGCCAGCAATCCCAATCCGCCGAACTCAGAATATAGCCGTCCGAATCCTTGGTGATATCACCGCCTTCATCCCAATAGATCGGGCCGACATACTTCTTAAGTTCGGGATCGGCATTCAGCACCGCGGCATGCGGCGTGCGCCATGAGCCATAGGGCGCGCGGAAATAGAATTTCGAACCCGGCGCCATCAGGGGCGTGATCAGAATGTCGACCTGACGGATCTGGTCCAGCAGCATTTCGGGATGATTGACGTAACGCCGACCGAGCAGCGGATGCGTGCCACTGTGATTGGCGAGCAGGTGACCTTCGGCGGCGATGCGCGCGAGCGTGTCGGGATAGGCGCGCGCCATGCGGCCTACGATGAAGAACGTGCCTTTTACGCCCTCCGCCTTCAGCGCTTCGAGCACTGCGGGCGTGTTCTGGTTTGGACCGTCGTCGAAGGTCAGCGCGATCGTGTGCGTGCCGACCAGCCCGGAGTGAAAAATGTTCTTGGTCTGGAAATAGGCGACTTCATCGTCGGAGGGGCGCGTCGCGGCCCCGGCCTGGGCGGCGCCACAGAAAGCCGCCATGCCGAACAGCACCACAGCGCCGAAGATTGCATGTTTCATTTGTCCCCCGACCCGCGGATGGCGGTCGACTGTCCCAAAAGAGATCATAGGGCCGTGCGACAGGCCGGGCAAGCTGTCGCTGCAACAGACAATCCGTGATAATCCAATGGGTTACCGCCCACAATTCACTTTGGATGGAAGCTTTCCAAAACCCAGGGCGGCCTTCAGTGCGCGGTGAGTCCTTCCTTCTGTGCGATCCACCCATCGATATTTTTCTGCAGCAGCCACAGCGGCATGGCGCCGTTCTCGAGCACCACTGCGTGGAACTCCTTGAGATTGAACTTCGGCCCCAGTTCCGCCTTCGCCTGTTCGCGCAGACCCAGGATCATTTTCATGCCGATCTTGTAGGCGCAGGCCTGGCCGGGCCACACGACATAACGCTCGACTTCGGCGGTCACGTCGGACTGCGCCATGCCGGTCGTCGATTGCATGTAGTCAATGGCCTGCTCGCGCGACCAATGTTGCGAATGCATGCCGGTGTCGACCACGAGCCGCACCGCCCGGAACAGTTCCGCCTGCAGGCGGCCGAGATCGCCATAGGGATCGTTCTTGTAGAGACCCATATCGCTCGCGAGATGTTCGGCATAGAGCGCCCAGCCTTCCCCGAACGCCGGCAGGAAATTGAAGCGCCGCGCATAGGGCAGATCGGGAATCGACATCGCCGTCGCGATCTGCAGATGGTGTCCGGGAATCCCCTCATGATAGGCGAGAGTCGGCATGGCCCAGCGCGGCGTCTCGCCCACATTGCGCAAATTCGCGAAGAACACGCCGGGACGTCCGTCGCCCAACGACGGCGGCTCATAATAGGCGCCTGCCGACCCCTTCTCCGCGAAGGGCGGCACGCGATGAACCTCGAGCGGCTGTTTTGGGATGAACGAAAAATATTGCGGCAAGAGCGTCTTCACATGACCGAGCAGCTGCTTGTAGCCGGCCAGCATTTTGGCGCGGTCCGCATCCGTGTTTTGAAACGCAAATCGCGGGTCTTTGGCCAGCGCATCCATCCGCGCGCCCACCGTTCCGTCCGGCTGGCCCACCGATTTCAAAATTGCATCCATCTGCGCCGTGATGCGCGTCACTTCGCTGAGACCGTATTGGTGAATCTCCGTGGGCGTCATGTCGGTGGAGGTCAGGAATTTGAGCTGATCGGCGTAATAGGCGTCGCCGCCCTTCACATGCCAGATGCCGGCGTCATGCGTGGCGATTTTGCGCAGCTCCAGCATGCGCGCGATCAGCCGGCGATAAGCGGGATAAACGCCGTCGCGCACTGCGGCAGTCGCGTCGGCGATCAATTGCGCCCGTGTCGCCGCATCGAGGTCGGACAGATGGGCCGATTTTGTCGCGAGATTTGTCACGAGCACATTGTCTTCAGGCCTGGACGCAATCAGCGACCGCATCTGATCGATGTCGTCGTCGACGATAAAGTCGGGGGGCACGATGCCCTGCTTCGCCTGGCGCGCCACATCGGCGTCGACATAACCCAAGGTCGCGGCGATCGCTTTCAGGCGCTCAACGTAATTTCGCGCCAGCTTGGCGTTCGTGATCTGGTGCTGCGACAACAGGAAATTCGGCAGGCCTTTCTGGATGCCGAACGCCTGGTTGACCGGATAGGCCTGCCCGTCGGCGGCAAGCCAGCGATATTTCTTGTCGGCAAGGGCGCGGTCGTCAGCCCACAACACGATGTCGTAGGAAAGCCGTTCCTGAGGGGAGAGCGCGGATCTATCCCAGCTCCTCATCCGGGCTTCATCCGCTTCGGTGACGTCATATTCGCGCCGCTGGAAATCCAGCGAATAGGGATCGAGCCTGCCGCTGTGAAAGTCGAGCGGGCTGCCGTCGACGACGCCGACCGACGTCAATTCCTGGGGATAGTCGAGGACGCGCGTGAGCGTTTGCGTGTTCAGCATCGCATTGAAGCTGAAGGGCCGTCCGATGATTTCCCAGTAGCACCAGACGCCCGCGCCGACGATCACGACGACAAGCAGCAACAATCCCCGCCAAACCCAACGCATGTTCTTCCCCCACGCACTTTGAAAGCGCCCTGGGTGAGACATTACACGAAGCAGTCGCTGGCGTCACTCGCCGTGCCTGCGGACTTCTGTTAGTTTGCTTCCGCCGCGCATGGGGACGGGAAATGGCACCGAGTTTACCGATCAAGACGCGCGAACTTCACAATCATCATTTCAACTCGACGATCTGGAACGATTTCAAGTTCCGTGATGACGACATCATCATCGCCACATATGCGAAATCCGGGACCACATGGCTGCAGCAGATCGTGTCCCAGCTTTTGTTCAACGGCGAGGAAGGTCTGGAGGTGGCGGACATGTCGCCCTGGCTCGACCTTCGCGTGCCGCCGAAGGAAATCAAGCTTCCCGCGGTCGAAGCGCAGACGCATCGGCGCTTCATCAAGACGCATCTGCCCGTCGATGCGCTCGTCTTTTCGCCCAAGGCCAAATACATCTATATCGGCCGCGACGGGCGCGATGTGGTGTGGAGCATGCACAACCATCACATCAAAGCCAATGAGGTCTGGTATCACGCGTTGAACGACACGCCGGGCCGCGTCGGCCCCCCGATCGAAAAACCGCCGGCCTCGCGCCGCGAATATTTCATCGACTGGATGGAGCGCGACGGACATCCCTTCTGGCCGCTCTGGGAGAATGTGCGTTCCTGGCGGGCTATACGCGATCTGCCGAACGTCATGATGCTGCATTTCGCAGAACTGAAAGAAGATATGCCGCGCGGCATTCGGCGCATCGCCGAATTCCTCGACATCAAGATCGACGAGAATAAATGGCCCGCGATCGTCGAGCACTGCACTTTCGACTACATGAAGAAAAACGCAACCAAGAGCGTGCCGCTGGGCGGCGCGTTCTGGGACGGGGGCGCGGAAGTGTTCGTGCATTTGGGCACGAACGGCCACTGGCGCGACGAACTGACGGAAAAGGATTCCCGCTGGTACGAAGAAACCGCTCGCATCGAACTGGGCGACGAATGCGCCCGCTGGCTCGCGACGGGAAAGTAGCGGAGCGCGGGCATCCTGCCCGCTTTCTCCCAAACGTCACGATCATTGCGGGCAGGATGCCCGCGCTCCGTTAAAGTCTTGCAGACTGAGGCCTTGCCGCCGCCAACGACACATTCTTGAGCGGCAATTCACGGACTCGGATGCCCGTCGCAGCGAAGATCGCATTCGCCACGGCCGGCGCGATGGGCGGCGTGCCGGGCTCGCCGGCTCCGCCAAGTGCCGCGCCGCTTTCGACGATATGCACTTCGATCGCGGGGCATTCCTTGAACCGCACCACGTCGTAATCCGGGAAGCTCTGCTGCACAACTGCGCCCTTGTCGATGGTGATCTCGCCGAACAGCGCGGCCGACAGACCATAGATGATTCCGCCTTCGATCTGGGCCTTCAGGCCGTCGGGATTGACCGCCATGCCGCAATCGACGGCCGAGACGACGCGGTCGACCTTGAGCGTGCCGTCCGGCGCGACCTCGATCTCCACCACATGGGCGACGATCGTTTCGAAACTTTCGAACATCGCGATGCCGCGCGCTTTGCCTTTCGGCATCGGCGTGCCCCATCCCGCTTTGGCGGCAGCCTGCCGGATCACTTCGGCATGGCGCGGCTTGTCGGCGAGAAGCTGCAGTCGATAGGCGACGGGGTCCATGTTGGCGGCGTGCGCCAGTTCGTCGACGAAGAATTCGATGAAGAAGCCGTGCCACGATGCTTCCACGCTGCGCCACGGGCCCGTCGGCACATGGGTTTCCACCTTGACGTAGCGGATGTCCTGATTGGGAACGCCGTAATCGATATGCGCTTCGGTGTCCGCGCCGCCGTCGGTCGTGTAGTCGTTGGTCCACGCGACGGGCGCGCCCTTCGCGTCAAGCGCGGCCCGAAAATGGCTCCTCACATTCGGCCGGTAAAAATCGTGCTGCATGTCTTCTTCGCGCGTGAAGATCAGTTTCACGGGCGTGCCGGGCATCGCCATGGCGGTTTGCACGGCATAGTCGAGGAAGTTGAAAAAGCCCGGCAGCCTGCGACCGAATCCGCCGCCCATCGGGAGCAGGTGATAGGTCACATCGTCCATGCCCAGCTTGGCGGTCTTGGCGCATTGCGCGCGCGCGCCGAGGCCGTCCTGCGTGCCGGACCACACTTCCAGCTTGCCGTCCTTGTAGAGCGCCGTCGCGTTCATCGGCTCCATGGGCGCATGGGACAGGTAAGGGACCTGATAGGTGGCCTCCACCAGACGGCCGCCGGACAAAGCATCCGCGCCTGAGCCGGTTTTGAGATCGGATTTGATATCGGCGCTTTTGAGCGCCGAAACTCGGCGCGCGGTGATCTGCGCCGAAGTGACGCCGCCATTCGCGCCATTGTCGAACACGGGATTGAGGGCCGCGACCGCATCACGCGCCCGCCAGAAGCGATCCGCCACGACAACAACCGCATCTTCGAGCTGCACGATTTTCTGGACGCCGCGCATCTTCAGGACGTCGCCGACCGACACCGCTTTCAGCTTACCGCCGAACACCGGCGAGATCTTGATCGCGGCATAAGACATGCCCGGCGCTTTCACGTCGAGGCCGTAATTCGTCGTGCCGTTGACCTTCTTCGGAATATCGACGCGTGGAATCGGCTTGCCGACCAACGTGTATTCGCTTTTGGGTTTCAAAGTCGGTGTCGATGAGGGTGAATAAGCGGCGGCCTCGGCCACCAGTTCGCCGTAACCGAGGCTCCGGCCGCTTGCGGCATGCATCACATGGTTCGATTTCGTGGTGCACTCGTCGGTCGAGACGTTCCAGCGCGCGGCAGCGGCTTTCACCAGCATCTCGCGTGCGGCTGCGCCGGCCACGCGCATGCCGTAGACGCCCGTGGCGCGCACCGCTGACGATCCGCCGGTCACTTGCAGGTTCATGAAACCCGCAATCGTACGGAACGTGTTCGCCACAGTTCCGCGCAGGAAAGCGGGAAGCTGATCGGCCGTCATGTGCCGGCTGGCGAGGATGAACCCTTCCGCCAGTGCGCCATTGGCAAAGAGCGAATCCGCCGGCGCGGCTTCGACACGCACGGTGCTCCAGTCCGCATCGAGTTCTTCCGCCGCCATCTGCGGCAGCGCGGTGTAGATGCCCGTGCCCATGTCGCAATGGGGCACGACGACCGTGACGGTGTTGTCCGGCGCAATCTTGATCCAGTTGGCGACGAAACGTTCGCCGGATTTCGCCGCGAGCTTGTCGGCGCGTTCGAGCCGATGGCTCGGCCACAGGGCGTAACCGACGACAAGGGCTCCGGCTGTGCCGAGACCGCCCAGGATGATCATTCTGCGTGATGGCATGATGGCCTCCCCTACGCCTTGGCCAGCGAATGCACGGCGGCGCGGATGCGGGGATAGGTGCCGCAGCGGCAGATGTTCGTGATCGATGCGGCAAGATCGTCGTCGCTGGGCGAGGGATTCTTCGCGAGCAGCGCGCTGATCGCCATGATCATGCCGGACTGGCAGTAACCGCATTGCGGAACCTGGTGGTCGATCCAGGCTTGTTGCACGGGCGTGAGTCCGTGGGCGCTGAGGCCCTCGATGGTCGTGATGTCGGCGCCGGCGACCGTGCTGACGGCGGTCACGCAGCTGCGGGTCGCTTCGCCGTTCACATGCACGGTGCACGCTCCGCAGGCGGATATCCCGCAGCCGAATTTCGTGCCGGTCAGGCCCAACTCATCCCTGAGCACCCACAGCAACGGCGCGTCGGCTTCGACGTCCACTTCGTGCGTTTGGCCGTTTACCTTAAGCTGGAAAGTCATCCTTCACCCCCAACAACAGCGCGCTCTTCTAGCATGCTCGCGCGCCGCCTGCATGACGTGCTGCAAAAACTCCAAGCGGGGCTTGGCTCAACATGCGGGATCGCGAAAAACCTAACAAATTCGTCATGTTAGACTAGTTGGAACCCCAGCCGGAAAGAGGGGCGACCTCCGCGAAATGCGCATATCGCCTCACAGCGATGTGACTCTATATGTTGTCCAACTCGCATTGAATGCGAGTCTGGAGCGAATCTCGGGAGGGTTGAATGCGTGCGCTCACGCAGGCGGGCATCAAGAGCCCGGCCGCGGTCGCGGTCGGCGTTGCCGTCACAATTCTCTTCGGCATCTTCGCGCTGAATTCGCTGCCCGTTCAGCTTTTCCCCGACATCGATCGTCCGCAGCTCGGCATTGAGACCGATTGGCGCTCGGAAACGCCGCGCGAGGTCGAAGCCCAACTCGTCGAACCGGAAGAAGACGTGCTGCAGGGCATTCCGGGCCTGCAGGAGATGGACGGCTACGCCAACACGGGCGGCGGCTACATCACGCTGACATTCGCGCTCGGCACCGACATGAAGAACACGCTGATCGACGTGGTCGGGCGCCTCAATCGATTGCCGCCGCTGCCGGCCGATGCGCTGAAGCCCATCGTGCAGCTTGCAAGCACGCAGGACTTCGAACGCGACCTTGCTGTTCGTCTTCATGCAGAAGCTGCCCGGCAATCCGCACGATGTGAACAGCTACGAGCAGTTTCTCAAGAATGTCGTCGTGCCGCGGCTGGAATCCGTTCCCGGTGTCGGCAGCGCCCAGGTCAATGGCATCAGCGCCAACGAAGAACTGCAGATCATTTTCGATCCGATGCGCGCGGCGCAACTCGGCATCCAGATTCCGAAGGTCGCCAGCCAGATCAGCAATTCCGACGACATCTCCGGCGGTTCGATCGACGTCGGACGGCGGCAGTACCAGCTTTCGTTCCGCGGCCGCTTCTCGGTCGAAGACCTCAAGGGCATGATCCTCGAATGGCGCAACGGCAATCCCGTTCGCCTGGGCGATATCGCCGATGTGAAGATCGGCCGCGGCAAGCGGCAGGCATTCGATTATCAGGACGGCAATCCTGCGCTTGGCATCGACATATTCCGGGCGCAGGACGCCAATGTTCTCGCAACTGTCAATGCGGTGAAGGCCGAACTTCAGAAGATCAATGACGGTCCGGCCAAGGAGCAAGGCGTCACCCTCGCCTACTCCTTCGACCCATCGCATTTCATCTATCAGGCCGTCGGCATGGTCACCTCGGACCTGATCGTGGGAATTCTGCTTGCCGTAGGCGTGTTGTGGTTCTTCATGCGCGAATGGCGCGGCACGCTGATCATCGCATCGGCGATTCCGATCTGCCTGTTCGCCGTGATCCTGCTGCTGGACGCCGCGGGGCGCACCTTGAACGTCGTGTCGCTGGCCGGGCTCGCCTTTGCGACAGGCATGGTGCTGGACGCCGCGATCGTCGCCTTCGAAAACATCCTGCGATTGCGCGAGCGCGGCATGCCGGCCGGCGAAGCAGCGATCACCGGCACCGATCAGGTCTGGGGGGCGTTGCTTGCTTCGACGGCCACGAATGTCGCGATCTTCGTGCCCGTGATCTTTCTAAAAGATGTAGAAGGTCAGCTCTTTGCGGACCTTTCACTCACCATCGCGTTTGCCGTGTTCGTCTCCCTCGTCGTGGCAGTTGCCGTGGTGCCCGTCGCGTCCGTGCTGTTTCTCAAGACGCGACCCAAAGTGGCGGAGCTTGCAAGCACGTGGCGGCGCATTACCGATGTGGTGATGAATCTCACCGATACGCCGCGGAAGCGTCAGCTTTGGATCGGAGGACTGATTGCGGGATCGTTGCTCGGCACATGGCTGTTTATTCCGAGCCTGCAATATCTGCCGCAGGTGAAGCGCGCGGCCATCGATGGGTTCATTCAATACCCGACAGGCGCCACGGTCGATTTTGCGGATAAGCAGATCGCGCAGCCGATGGTCAGGCGGCTCGCGCCTTACATGTCCGGCGAAAAACAGCCGAAGCTTCTCAACTATTACATCCAGACCTATGGTCCCGGCGCCATGGGCCTCGGCGTGCGCGTGCCGAACGATGCGGATTTCCCGAAGCTCGAAAAAATCGTGCGCAATGAGATCATCAAGGATCTGCCAGATACCCAGGCCTTTGCGCAGATGGGAAGCCTGTTCGGCGGCTTCGACGAGGGCGGCGGAATCTCGATCAATGTCCAGTCCAACGATCAGGGCGCGGCGCGCGCCGCGGCCAAGAAGGGCATGACGCTTTTAACGAATGAGTTTCCCGAAGCGTCCATCAACAGCAATCCGTCATTGGATATCGATCAACCGCAATTGAAGATGATCCCGGACGACCGCTCTATCGCCGAGGCCGGATGGACGCGCGGCGATGTCGGCAGCCTCGTTCAGGCCTTCGGCGAAGGGCTTTATGTCGGGCAACGTTATGACGGCGAACGGCAGCTCTTTCTTATTCTGAAATCGCAGCCGCTCGATTCACCCCAGGCGTTGAATCGATGTTCCTGTCGCAACGCCCAGCAACACAGTCGTGCCGTTCGGGCATCTGGTCTCGATGCAGAAAACATTGGCCGCAAGCGGCATCTACCGCCTCGCACGCCGCCGCACCTTCCAGATCAATTTCCAGCCGCCGCGCGGCATGGCGCTTCAGGACGCGTTGCAAAAAATCAAACGCGACGTCGAGCCGCAAATCCGCAAGGCGCTGCCCGCCGACGGAACCGTGAATTACGGCGCAGCCGCCAACCACCTCGACAACGCGCTGTGGAACATGGGCAAGAATTTCGGTTTGGCGGTCTTGCTGCTGTTTCTGATCATGGCGGCCTTGTTCAAGTCCGTCTGGGACTTCTTCGATCGCGACGATCGCGTTGCCGCTGGGCATGGTGGGCGGCGTGATCGCGTTGCGTATCCTGGGGCTGTTCGTTTTCCAGCCGCTCGACCTTCTGACCATGATCGGCTTCATCATCGTGCTGGGCCTCGTCGTCAACAACACGATCCTGCTGGTCGCGCGCACGCGCCAGGCGGAGGCCGAGGGCATGAGCCGCGTGGATGCCGTGCGTTCGAGTCTGGAAACGCGCCTGCAGGCCGATCTTCTCGAGCACCCTGACGGCCGTCTTCGGCATGCTTCCCCTTGTGCTCATTCCCGGCCCTGGCGCTGAGATTTACCGCGGCCTGGGCGCTGTGATCGTCGGCGGCATCCTGGTCAGCCATGTCTTCACGCTTGTTTTAATGCCAGCCATGCTAAGGCTTGGCGAGAAAGCCCAGGCGCTTCGGCAAGCGCCGCCGAGTCCGGAAAGATTGGCCGCATGACCAGGATTATGTTCCCGCGTTGGATAGGGCTCGCCGCAGCAATCGGCGTGGCGCTGGCGCCTGCCGCATTCGCCCAGCAGGCGCCGGGCGCGCCGCTGTCCGTCAGCGTCGTACAAGCCAAGGTCATGAAAATGGCGCCGAAGATGGCGTTGCCGGGGACAGTCGTTTCGCTCAACGACTCCCATCTGGCGTCCGAAGTCGAAGGCCGCGTGGCCTGGGTGGCGAATGTCGGCACGGTCGTGGCGCAGAACGATATCGTGGCCAAGATCGACAGCAGCGTCGCAGGTCTCCAGCTGGCTTCCGACAAGGCCAATGTCGCGCGTCTGGTCGCGCAGGTGAAATACGACAAGAGCCAGGCGATAAGGCTGCAAAACCTGTTCAATCAGAATGCAATCGCGACCAGCACGCGCGATCAGGCGATTTCAACGCGGGACATGGATGTCGCAGCGCTCGCCCAGGCGCGCGCTGCGGCGAGCAAGAGCCAGTATCAATACGACCACAGCGATATCCGTGCGCCGTTTCCCGGTCGGGTTGTGCAGCGCCTGATCAACCCCGGCGAATATGCGACGGCGGGCAAGGACATCGTGCGCCTCGTCGATATCGGATCCATGGAAGTGAGCGTGCAGACGCCGATCGACGCGGCGCGATATGTTCATGAAGGGCTGCCCCTCACGCTGGACATCGAGAACCGCTCGGTGATCGCGAATGTACGCGCGATTGTTCCTGTCGGCGATATCGCCAGCCGTTCGCTCGAAGTGCGTATCACCCTGCCGCCCGGCGCCGGCCTCGTTGGCGATGCCGTGAAGGTCTATGTGCCCTCCGCGCCGCCGCATGACGTTCTGGCCGTACCGCGCGACGCGCTCGTGCTGCGCGAGGACAACACCTATGTCTTCAAGGTCGACGGCAAGAACGTCGCCCAACGCGTGGCCGTCGAGACGGGCTCCGAGGAGGGCTCACTGGTGGAAGTCCATGGCCTCCTTGCGCCGGGAGAACGCGTGATCGTACGCGGCGCCGAGCGCCTGGAAACCGGCCAGAAGGTCCGCGCGATCCTCGCGACCTGACGGCCACTATCGCATGTATGCGATTTTGACAGTTCCAAACCCAGCGTGCCGCGGCCCCAGCATTCTCACAAAGATGGGAACCTGGTCCTCGCCGCCATTATGTGAAACCCGAACTCAACCACTCTGCGGTGGAACTATCGCTGTCCGCTCCACCCGCATCGGAGCTTCGGCATACCAGATGCCGCGGGAATCCTTTTCCAGCCGCACCAGCCAGGATCGCTCGCCGCAGACGTCGTCGGTATAGAGCACCGCGGCCTGAGCGTCATTCGCATCGATGGCGGCGCGCGAGATCCAGCCGCCGTCGCTTTTCCAGCATAATTTGCGGTCACCTGTCGGAATGCCGTGCGTGGGCGCGACGAAATCGACGCGGTTGGAGACCGACGCGAGCGGTGTTCCGCAGTTTCCGACATCGATCGGCTGCACGCCTTTCGGCGGCAGCAGGCCGGACAGCTTGGATCCATAGTCGCTGTCAATGCGATCGGCGGAGATTGCGTAAGTGTCGATGACGAGGCTTTCATTGCCGGGATTGGTGCGCCAATCATTGGAGAGTTTGTCGAGCGCCGTCGTGAGCACGAGGCACTCTTCATTGCTTGAGCCGGCGACAATCGAAAGACCGGATTGCACCCAGGCGCAACCGCCCAACGAGAGCAGCAACGCCGTCGCGCCTGCGACCATCGTCCATCGAAAGAACATTAAGAGCCGGGTCCCGCCATCGCGCGCGCTTCCCCGCCCTCACCACCTCCCGCCATCAGGCGGCTGGGGCGCCCGGCGCCGGACAGCCTGGCGCTTGTCTCGGGAAAGTCGGTCTTGGTGAGATAGAGCATGTACCGCGCAGCCTCATCCATCGAATCCATATGTGGCACGCCGAGGCCCGCTTGTCTGCTCGAATGAATTGTGAAGCCCGCGATCTTTCCCTCGGGCGTCAGCCACGCTTCCAGCACCGGCCCCAGCCCGGACACCGCATAGGTCATCACGCCCGAATAGGTCCAGAAATTGCCCAAGCTGTAGGCGATCAGGCGGTCGCGATAGATTTCGAGGGCGCGTGGCACATGCGGCCCCTGCCCGATGACGAGATCGGCGCCCGCATCGATCACGGCGTGGGCGAAGGATGTGACGTCGCCGCGATCCTCGCCGTCGAAAAATTCACTGCTCTTGGCGACATGCACGAAATTCCAGCCCTCGCCGCCCCCATGAAACGAGACGATGACGAGGTCGTGCGTTTTCTTGAGGTCGCGGACGAGCGCCTGCGCGCGAGGAATGTCATTGAGATTCAACGTGCCGCTATTGGGCGCGAAGGCGATGACCGCCGCTTTCTTCCCGTTGGGCAGCGCGAGCGTCGCGAACCGCGCGCCCTCGCGATCGAGGCCGGCGAATTCGATGCCGTGGGCGCGCAACGCCGCCATGGTCGAATTGCGGCCGTCTTCGCCGAAATCGCCGCTGTGATTGTTGGCCATGCTGACGACGCCCACGCCCAGGCTCTGGAGGACGCCCGCGTAGTAAGTCGGGCTGTGGAATGCGAAGCAGCTGCCGCAGTTTTTCGCAGAAGGACCGGGACCGTCATAAAGCGGCCCCTCCAGATTGACGAAGGCGATATCCGCATGACGGAAGACGCCGGCGAGATCGCCGCCCACCAGTCCGGCTGCATCCGCGCCCGGGCGGATGGCCGGATTGAGGCCCACATCCTTCGTGCCCATCATCACATCGCCGGCCGCAACGACATCGACCAGTCCCGCGCTACCCGGATGGTATGCGCCAGAAAGCCAGAGCATTTTCGCCGATGGTTGCGCGCGATCGGCCCAATCATGCGCGGCAGGATGGGCGACAGGCGCAGCGGCAGTTCTTGCGCGCAACTGCAATTGGCCGGCGACCGGAATCGCGGCGACAGGGGACGCGAGCGCAAATGGACAGTCGAATTGGGCGAGAACGGCGGGATGCGCGATCTCGCCATGCGCAAGTTTCCACTGGTAGCGAGCGATCAGGTAGTCGCACACCGAGATGCTGAGCGTCGCCACCGCGATCAATAGGGTTGCCGTGGTCACAAACTGACCGAACCACGTCTCCAGGCTCCATCCATAGCGCCGATTCATGGCAGTCCCTCCCGCGGCCGAAGCTTGCCGGAGGCCCCGTCCCAAGTCGAGACATGGCCGCATTGCGGTTAATTGGCTGGACGAGCACTGGAACCCAGCCCATTGTTTCCGCAGTCAAAATTGAGACTCTTCATGATCAAGTTGAGCTTCTGCCTGCACCGGCTTCCCAGCCTCACCCGTGAAGCCTTCCAGCGCTACTGGTTCGAGACGCATGCCCCGCTGGTCGCAAATCACAAGGAGGCGTTGCGCATCCGTCGTTACGTCCAGATGCATTCTGCGACCACGCCCATCAACGACGTGATTCGCGCTGGCCGCAATGCGCCGGAAATGTATGACGGCATAGCCGAACTGTGGTGGGACAGTCTGGACGAGATGCGGGCCGCGAGCGCCACTCCGGCCGGTCAGGCGGCCGGCCTCGCGCTCCTCGAAGACGAGCGCAAGTTCATCGATCTCGCCCGCTCGCCCTTGTTCTTCGGACAGGAGAAACAAATCATTGGCTGAGCCCAACAAGGTCAATCTCGTCGAGGCTTTCGCGCGTTTCAGCGACCACTGGAGCCCGAAGATCGTGGGCGAGCTTAATGATAGCTACGTCAAGCTGGTGAAGCTGCAGGGCGAGTTCGTCTGGCATCATCACGACACCGAAGACGAGCTGTTCCTCGTCATACGCGGCCGGCTTCAGATGCGATTCCGGGATCGCGACGTCTGGCTCGATCCCGGCGAATTCATCATCGTGCCCAGGGGCGTCGAGCACATGCCGGTCGCGCCCGAGGAATGCGAAATTCTGTTGCTGGAGCCGAAGACGACTCTCAACACCGGCAACGTCGCGAATGAGCGGACGGTTGCGGAACTGGAGAGACTCTAACCGACATTCCGTAAATGACGCAGGTGTCACGGGAATGCGCGTGGCGGCGTCGATCGAATCGGTACGACTCGCCATGAATTTGTATGCCGGCGGCGCCGAAATTCGGCGCTCGCGGCTTTAATGCATTCCAGAAAAACGCTAGATTACTTTCCTACTAGGGGGCCCTGGGGATTTCGGCATAAACCGACCACCCAAATTCGGGAGCTCCAGATATGACATCACGCCTTGCAGTTCTCAGCGCAGTCGCGGCATTCGCCATGCTTGCGCCTTTAGCTCGTGCATCTGACACAGCCGTATCGCCGATGTTCAAAGTCTTGCCGTCTCACGGCAATATTCATCCTGGCGTTCACTTCCCGGCCGCCGGAGTGCTGCCGACCTGGAATGGCTCGATCAGCTACCAGGGGAGCAATTACAGTTTCAGCATGGTTGGGACCAATCCGGCCACATCGAACGGGACGACGACCCTGACGATTTATGTGATCCCAATAAAAATGGTCTACGGGTCGCTGAACGGGAAGATGACGTTCGACCCGAACGTGAATACGGCCAATGGAGTTTCGATCACACAAAATGTCCTGAACTCGCCCCTCTTCAATACGATGGACTGGAAGTGGGGCAGCACCGATGTGGGTACGGCCCAGTATGAAGATGCGTTTCAGCGGGGTTCGTTCTGGGGCAGCGTTCAGACAAATTCGAATTATCATGTCGTGTTCGCCACGCCTGTCGTGTTGAGCGAGGTCACCATCAACGTTTCCAGGTTGCAGGGAAGGGTGATGTCAAACCCGTTTGGCGCGGGAAAGGTGGGAACGATGGGCATCAACGCTTTCGATTCCCAACTGCAGACCTTTATGTCCCATTTTGCCCAGATCAATCCGGGGGTCCTGCCGCTGTTCGTCACGGACAATATCTATCTCACGCAAAACGCCAGTTGCTGTATCGGCGGGTATCATTCGGCGGACACGAATGGACAAACTTACTCGTATGCGAGCTACGTCACCTATACGGGTTCGTTCTCCCAGGATATCTCCGCGCTTTCGCATGAACTCGGCGAGTGGTACGACGACCCAATGACCACGAGCAATTCGCCGTGTGGCATACTTGAAGTGGGAGACCCGCTTGAAAATCTGCCGAATTATGGCGACTTTTCCGTAACGGCGAACGGCGTGACCTGGCATCCGCAAGCTTTGGCGTTCATGCAGTATTTCGGTTCGCCGGCAAACTTCTCGGCCAACAGCTGGCTTGACAATCAGCATCTGCTGACCGGCGTGTGCCAAAACGGTTCGTAAGACGCCTTGATCGCAGCCGCCACGCGCGATCTCCCGTGCGTGGCGGCGCGGTACATTATCTTAGCCCACCTAACCGCGCGCTTGGTGCAACCCGAACTGGATTCCGCCGGGATCCTTGCAATTGACGAAACGGCCGAATTCGCCCTCGTCTTTGATCTCGCTCGCTTCGCCGCCTGCCGCCCTCACGCGCGCCGCGGACGCAGCAAGATCGGCGACGTGGAAGTAGACATACATCTGCGGCGTCTTTTCGTTGCCGTGCAGCCCCGCTTTGATCGTCGGAGTTTGGAACCACATTTCGTCGTGGCAACGCCAGTCGAACACCGCGCCGAAAAATTTCCGCGTGGCCGCCATGTCTGTGGAACCGATTTCGAGAAAAGACACCGTGCCTGGCATAGGATCTGCCATCGAAAGTCTCCGACTCTTGGGATCGCCCCGGAATATGGCGCGTGCGCGATCTTACAGCGACGCAGGCGAAGCGCCTAACGGCCCAAATCAGCGGACCATATGATCGGCACGAGCCAAAACCAGGGCAGCGCAATGGCGAACCAAACGCCGCGCGACGATCTGAGCCCAAAGAACAGCCAACCCAGCACGATGGCGAGGATGAAACCGAGCGGCCATGTCGCCATCGCAATCATGAATGTCCAGACCTTGGTGTTGACTCCGGCGTCCGACGCCATGGGCGACATCAACGCCAGGAATGCGGTCGGCAGAAGCGCGAGGCCGTATAGTACCGTGACCCAGATCATCGCCTTGCGATGACTGCGCTTACGCAGCGAATGTTCCATGCGATGTACGGTCCCCAGAGCGGAACGCTATCAGGACGCCGCACCTGTGTCGGGATTGTGGCTAGATGTCCGCGTAGCAGCGCACTTCGCTGGCGGCACCTGGGGTAGTGATGGCGCCGTTGCGGGCCGGGCCGACATTCTTCGCGAAACGCCACAGCGCGCCGGAGCCGAATGCCGGGGCCTTCGGTTTCCACGCCTTCTTGCGTTCGGCAAGCTCGGCGTCCGACAACTCCACATCCATTGAGCCGGCGTCGGCGTCGATCGTGATCATGTCGCCGTCGCGCAGCAGGCCGATTGGTCCGCCCTCAGCTGCTTCCGGTCCGACATGCCCCACGCAGAGACCGCGTGTGCCGCCGGAGAAGCGGCCATCGGTGATCAGCGCGATATTCTCGACGCCCTGCCCGTACAGCGCCGCCGTCGTCGACAGCATCTCGCGCATGCCGGGTCCGCCTTTGGGACCTTCGTAGCGAATGACGAGCACATCGCCTTCCTTGTAGGCGCGCGCCTGTACGGCCGCGAAGGCGTCTTCTTCGCAATCGAACACGCGCGCCGGCCCGCGATGCTTGAGATGCTTGAGGCCCGCGATTTTCACGATCGCGCCTTCGGGCGCGAGGTTGCCTTTGAGGCCGACAACGCCGCCTGTCGGCGCGAGCGGTTGCGCTCGAGGGCTTCATCACCTTCTGGTTCGGATTGAACGCCACATCCTTGAGATTTTCGGCGACGGTCTTGCCTGTCACCGTCATGCAATCGCCATGGAGATAGCCGCCATCGAGCAGCGTGCGCATCAGCATGGGCACGCCGCCCGCTTCCCACATGTCCTTGGCGACATATTCTCCGCCCGGCTTCAGCGACGCGAGATAAGGCGTGCGCTTGAAGATCGCCGCGACATCGAACAGGTCGAACTCGATGCCTGCCTCGTTCGCCATCGCGGGCAGATGCAGCGCCGCATTGGTCGAGCCGCCGGTGGCCGCCACCACGGCGGCCGCATTCTCGAACGCTTCGCGGGTGCAGATCGTCGCGGGGCCGAATATTTCTTGCGAGCAGAGCCATCACGGCCTCGCCCGCTTTCAGCGCGAAATCGTCGCGCGCTAGAATCTCTGCCGGCGGACCCGACGAATAAGGCAACGCCAGGCCGATCGCTTCGGCGACACAGGCCATCGTGTTGGCGGTGAACTGACCGCCGCAGGCGCCCGCGCCGGGACACGCGTGGCATTCGAGATCGAGCAAATCCTCGGCGCTCATCTTGCCCGCCGCGAATTGACCCACGCCTTCGAAAATATCGACGACCGTCACGTCCCTGCCCTTGAACTTTCCCGGCATGATCGAGCCGCCATAGAGGAAGACGCTCGGCACATTGAGCCGGAGCATCGACATCATCATGCCGGGAAGGCTCTTGTCGCAGCCCGCGATGCCAACCAGCGCGTCGTAGCAGTGACCGCGCATGGTGAGCTCGACGGAATCCGCGATCACCTCGCGCGAGACGAGCGAGGATTTCATGCCCTTCATGCCCCATCGCGATGCCGTCGGTGACGGTGATGGTGCAGAATTCGCGCGGCGTTCCACCCGCTTCCTTTACGCCCCGCTTGGCGGATTGCGCTTGGCGCATCAGTGCGATGTTGCAGGGGGCAGCTTCGTTCCAGCACGACGCGACGCCGACGAACGGCCGGTCGATCTCTTCAGCAGTGAGCCCCATCGCATAATAATAGGAGCGATGCGGCGCGCGCTCAGGTCCCACAGTGACATGGCGGGAGGGGAGTTTGGATTTGTCGAATTTGGTCATGGTGCGGCGCCCATAAATCGGTTGGAACTTCATCGCCTTTCAGACAGGTCGACGCAATAAAAAAGGAGCGCGGGCATCCTGCCCGCCTTAAACTTTCAAAAAAGGCGGGCAGGATGCCCGCGCTCCGTCACAACGTTAAGTCGCAAGCCGGGCCACCGCTTCCGTCAGCCGTGCGGCCATCGCCTGCGCATCGGCGCGCTTTTCCTTCTGCTCGTCGATCACATCTTCGGGCGCACGCGCGACGAAATCCGCGTTGTTGAGCTTGGCGTCGAAACGGGCGATTTCCTCCTGCGCCTTTTTCAATTCCTTCTCGAGCCGCACGCGTTCCTTGGCGAAATCGATCACGTCGCCCAAAGGAAGCGCGGCCGTCGCCTCGCCGACGACGAATTGCGCCGAGCCCGCCGGGATCGCGTCCGACGTGGCGATGCTGGCAAGGCGCGCCAAAGTCGTGATCGCATCGCGATTGCGCTCCAGGCGCGCGCGTGTGTCGGCGGCAGCGCCCTTCAGGATCAGGGCGACTTTCGCCGCGGCCGGCACGTTCATCTCGGCGCGAATCGAGCGCACGCCCGTCACGAGATCGATGACCCAGTGCATCTCATCTTGGGCGACCTTGTCTTGCTGCAGATCGAACAGAGCCGGCCACGGCGCTTCGATCAGCATCGTGGCGCGTGGATCCTCGGCAGTTTCCGTGCGCGTCCAAAGTTCTTCGGTGATGAACGGCATATAGGGATGCAGCAATTTGAAAATCTGGTCGCGCACCCAGGCCGCCGTTGTGCGCGTCTCGGCTTTCGCCGATTCGTCGCTTCCGGTGAGCACCGGCTTGATCAGTTCCAGATACCAGTCGCAGAACACGGACCAGACGAACTGATAGAGGCCGTTTGCGGCGTCATTGAAGCGCAGCGCTTCGAACGCTTTAGTGACGAACGCCGCCGTGTTCGCCGTTTCGGCGATGATCCAGCGATTGACGGTCAGCGAAACTTTCGCCGGATCGAAATCTGCGCAGCCGAAACACTCATTCATCTCGCAGAAGCGCGCCGCGTTCCACAGCTTGGTGGAGAAATTGCGGTTGGTTTCGACGCGCGACGCGCCGATGCGCATGTCGCGGCCCTGCCCCGCCGCAAGCGCCAGCGTAAAGCGCAACGCGTCGGCGCCAAACTCGTCGATGAGCGTCAGCGGGTCGACCACGTTCCCCTTCGTCTTCGACATTTTCTGGCCCTTTTCGTCCAGCACGCGGGTGTGGATGAAGACGGTCCTGAAGGGCACGTCGCCCATGAAATGCAGGCCCATCATCATCATCCGCGCCACCCAGAAGAAGATGATGTCGAAGCCCGTCACGAGTACGCTGGTGGGATAGAAGCGCGCCAGCTCCGGCGTCTTGTCCGGCCAGCCCAGGGTCGAGAATGGCCAGAGTGCGGAGGAGAACCACGTGTCCAACACATCGGGATCGCGCGTCAGCGTGACGTCCTTGCCATGCTTCTTGCGCGCGTCCGCAAACGCCTCCGCTTCGCTTTCGGCGACGAAAGTGTGGCCGTCCGTGTCGTACCAGACGGGGATCTGATGACCCCACCACACCTGGCGCGAGATGCACCAGGGATGAATGTTGCGCATCCAGTTGTAATAGACGTTGGTCCATTGCTCCGGCACAAAGCGGGTTTCGCTTTTTTCGACTGCTGCGACGGCTTTTTCCGCCAGCGGCCGCACATCGAGATACCACTGCTCGGTCAGATACGG
Organism: uncultured Alphaproteobacteria bacterium; assembly: GCA_963715545.1. Taxonomy (GTDB): domain Bacteria; phylum Pseudomonadota; class Alphaproteobacteria; order Micropepsales; family Micropepsaceae; genus Rhizomicrobium. The sequence goes on from OY970252.1 coordinate 1,299,004, forward strand.
TTCGAGCACGACGGTCTTCGTCTTCTCGTCATGCGGCACTGCGTGGGTGATCGGCTCGATCTTGTCGATCAGTTCGAGCGCCTCGAGATCGGCCACGATCTGTTTGCGCGCTTCAAACCGATCGAGTCCGCGATAAGCCGTGGGCACCTCGTTGTTGAGCTTGCCGTCACGCGTGAGAATATTGATCAGCGGCAGGCTGTGGCGCATGCCCACGTCGAAATCGTCGAAATCATGCGCGGGCGTGATCTTGACCGCGCCAGTGCCCTTCTCAGGGTTCGAATGTTCGTCGGCGATGATCGGGATCAGGCGGTTGACGAGAGGCAACCGCACGAATTTGCCGATCAGGTCCTTGTAGCGTTCGTCGTCGGGATGCACGGCCACGGCCGCATCGCCCAGCATCGTTTCGGGCCGCGTCGTCGCCACCGTGATGAAATGGCCCATCTGTCCGTCGATGGGATATTTGATGTACCAGAGATGACCCTTCATCTCGATATTTTCGACTTCGAGATCAGACACCGCGGTCTGCATGCGCGGATCCCAATTGACGAGCCGCTTGTCCTTGTAGATCAGTCCCTGCCTGTGCAACTCGACGAACACTTTCAGAACCGCGCGCGAAAGTCCCTCGTCCATGGTGAAGCGTTCGCGCGACCAATCGCAGGAGGCGCCCAGGCGCCGCAGCTGCTGCACGATGGCGCCGCCATATTCGTCTTTCCATTTCCAGACCGCCTCGAGGAATTTCTCACGCCCCATCTGGATGCGGCTTTGCTGCCGTAGCGCGAGATCGCGTTCGACGACAAGTTGGGTGGAAATCCCTGCGTGATCCGTCCCCGGCTGCCAGAGGACATCCTTGCCGCGCATACGTTCGAAGCGCGCGAGCGAGTCCTGGAGCGTGTTGTTGAGGGCATGACCGATATGGAGCCGGCCGGTGACATTGGGTGGCGGGATGACGAGGCAAAAGGTTTCGGCGTTCGGCCGGCGTCCCGCGCGGAAGGCGCCCGAGGCTTCCCATTGGGCGTAAATGCGCTGCTCCACGTCCGCAGGCGCAAAATTCTTGTCGAGCATTGTCATGTGCCTTTTGAGCGGGCCGGCCGCCGGTTTGTCAAACCGTCCGGAGGCCTGCGCGTCAAGAGGCTGGTCCGGAGCGGCTGGCAGGCCGGCCCCGGATTGCGACTACAAAATCGGGGTCAGCGCGCCTTGCGCGAGCGTACGAACTCGGCTTCTACGGCCGCGGCCAGCAGAGGCGGGAAATTCTTGTCCATCCATTCGGCGATCAGCGGCTTCATCCGCTCGACGATCGCATCGGCATGGGCGCCCATCCATTCCTGGAGAACAGGCTCGAAGGTCTCGCGCACGGCGCGGTCGAACACCGCCTCGAGCGTGGCGCCGTCATGGGGTGCGATCGGAGCGACCGGGTCGCGCGACGCGGGCCTGGGCTGCTCGACCTGCACAAACTTGTTCTGCACGTCATCGAACGCCTTGCGGGACGTGTCCGAAAAAATACCGTCGGACGACTTCGGCGCGGGAGCCGGCTTGGGCTCCTCGACGGTCTGGAAGATCACATCGTCATGCGGCGCGACGACAGGTTGCGGAGGGGCCGCCATAACCGGCGCCGGCGCGGGCTCTTCATGCACTTCCTGCGTCAACTCGAGCACTTCGGGTTCGGCTTCCGCCAGCGCCTGCACGGCCGGCTGCGCCGGCGCGGACTGCGCTTCAGGCGAGTCCTCGGAGATAATTTTGCGAATGGAGGCAAGGATTTCCTCCATGGTGGGTTCATGTTGGGGGCTTGAAGGGCTCGCCATCATCTTACTCCGACACGCGCGTAGGATACCGCGCTAAGACCCTAAGACAGTTACCTAAAGAAGGAAAGGTCGAGTTAACGGCGGCGCAGGTTTTTGTGCCCTGTCCGAACAAAACCTTAATCCCCAAAGCCGAACCAGCGGGAGGCGTTGTCGTTGTAATAGCTCCGCGGATCGTAGAGCCGCACATTGAGGGCCATGCCCTTCGCGGTCAGTTGTCCGGTCGCCGACATCACCTGATAGGCCGCCACGCAGGCGTCGTGCTGCGAAATCACGACGGCGACTTCGGAGTTGAGTAGTTCCTGCTCCGCATTGAGCACGTCCAGGATGGTGCGCGAGCCCACCTGCTGCTCCTGCTTGACGCCGTCATAGGCGACCTCGTCGGCCTGCACCTGGCTCTGGTTGGAGACGATCGTCGCCTTCGCCGCCGTGAAGCTCTGCCAGGAACTGCGCGCGGCATCCACCACCTGGCGCCCGATGTCGGCCACAGCCAATTGCGCCTGTTCCCGCAACTCCTTCTGTTGACGCACGAGGGACTCATCCGCCCCGCCCTGGTAGATCGGAACAGTCACATTGCCGGTGATGGACGTGATGTGACCTGCCCCCGAAATGCCCGACAGCGGCGAATTCTCGACAAACTGATATTGCCCCTGAATCGACACCTGCGGCGCCAGGGCGCCTGCTGCGTCGTCGATGGCGTAATTCGCGGCTTTCACATTTTCCTGCGCCTGCCGCAGCGCCGGATTCTGCTTCATTGCGAGCGCGATGACTCCGTCTTCGTTGCCGGGCACCGCCGGCAGCGCGGGATGCTCCTCAAGAGTTTCCGGCGCCCGTCCGATATAGTGCTCGAAGTTCGAGCGGCTCACATTGAGCTGGCCCTGGGCCGTAATAACGTCGGACTGCGCTCCGGAAAGACGGGCCTGCGCCTGGGCGACGTCTGTCCGGGTCAACTCACCGACCTTGAACTGCTCCTGCGTAGCGTCCAGCTGCTTTTGGAGCACGGTCACGTTGTTCTGGCGCAGCTTCAAGGTCGATTCATCGCGCACGACATCCATGTAGGCGGTGACAGCATTCAACAGAACGTTCTGCTCCGTGTTCAGGAGTTCGTTTTCGCCTGCACGCACTTGCGCCTTGGCGCGGCCGACCTCGGCATAGGTGCGCCCGCCACGGAAAATCGGCTCCGACAGGGTCACTTGTCCGGTAATGGGATAAGTGTGTTCTGCAAAACCGGGCTCGCCCAACTCCTGATAGCCATACGTGCCGCCGGCGTTCAGCGTGGGCCGCCAGCCCGCATTGGCCTGGGCGACATTTTCGTCGGTTGCGCGCAAGCTTGCGCGGTCGGCGTCGAGCTGCGGATTGGTCTCGTAGGCGACGCCGAGCGCGTCCCTCAACGTGAAGGTATCGGCAGTGGCCGCGCCGCATGCTGTCATCGCCGCCGCCAACACCAGCGCGGAGGCTGCGCCCCGAACTGCCCTCATCACGTCACCCCGCTTACGCGCGCCCTTGCCCGTACTCTGGGCGCTGATCTGGGTATTCTAGAAGACGAATCCAACCTTTTGCCGGAAACCGGCCAGCAACGGCGCCCAGGCATCGAACGCCACGCGGCTTCCGATCCTGCCGTTTTGCCGCAGATACAGATGCGCCCTGCTCTGTTCGCCCGACTGCACGACAGCGACCAGCCGGCCGCCTTCGGTAAGTTGGCCCAGCAATGCTTCAGGCGCCGACTCGATCGCGCCATTGACGACAATCGCATCGTAAGGCGCGCCCGCGCGATGACCCTCCGCGAGCGATCCCTGGACGATCACGATGTTGGTGGCGCCCACGGCTGGAACCATGTCGGATGCGACACGCACAAGGTCCGCGTCCTGCTCGAGGCCCGTCACATTCGCGGCGAGACGCGCAAGCACGGCCGTCGAATACCCGGTGGCGCAACCGACATCCAGAACCTTGTCGGTCGGCGCAATCTGCGCCAGCTGGACCAGTTTCGAGAAAGTGCGCGGCTCCAACAGGTAGCGGTTCGCCACCACTTCGATGGCCCCATCGGCGTAGGCGACGCCGCGTTTGACGGCCGGCACGAAGCGCTCGCGGGGGATCTCCCGCATCGCGTCATGGATGCGGACGTCGGTCACGTCGTTGGCGCGAACCTGCGATTCGACCATGTGCGTGCGTTGGGCTGCGTAGTCCGGCATCGGCGCGATTCGATTGGTTTCGACGGTCGGCGCTTATACGTCGGCGCTCGGGCGCTGACAACGCGAGAGGAAAGACTTCAGCAAAGCTTTTGCAGCAGGCTGCATTTGCTCCGTGCGCAATCCTTCTGTTATAGGGCCCGTCGCCTGGCCACGTGGCGGAGTGGTGACGCAGCGGTCTGCAAAACCGTTTACCCCGGTTCAATTCCGGGCGTGGCCTCCAATTCCTATGGGGCGGCCGGCGATTAACACAAATGCTGGGGTTCCCCGTTAAGCATTCGTTAACCTTATGATGGCACCTTTGCGTCGTCTTCCCTTGAAGACACCCCACCATTACCCAACGCCTTGGGGCCGGGCTAACACCCGGCCCTTTTTTTCTGCCGGCGCGAGGCGGTGATTCGATCCTGCGGGCGCCCGCGAGGCTTGCCGACCCGCCGCATCTTCGCTCGCACGAAATAGGCCGCCAAATCAGGCGATTATTCAGGAGTTTTTGCTGTAGCCATGCGATTGGGGATGCGCTAACAACGCGCCCCAAGCTCCCCGGCCTCATGGCCGGTTTCATAAGAGAGTTTGTGTTGTTCCTGGGTAGCTCAGCGGTAGAGTCCTCGGCTGTTAACCGAGTTGTCGTCGGTTCGAATCCGACCCCAGGAGCCAATCCTTGCCTTTGATTGGGGCGTTACACGAAATCGATCGCGCCAAGCGAGCCGTGGTGATGGTGCAGCTCGAACATCATGCCCTGCGCCGACTCGTAGTGAACGGCGCCTGTTGCATCGACAACCAGAAACGAATGATCGGCGAAATCTCCGGATGATGGCCGCAATGCGTCCTCATGATTTGCGGAGAGATGTGCATCGATCGCGGCAAGCGCTGCGCTTTGCGGCGTCGAGTTCGTGGATATTCCGGCCGATGAGGACAATGCGCTGAGGACGATGTCGTCCCCACGGTGACCGTCGCTTTGAATGACGAATTTCGTATTGGCGAAGGCGCCGCTCGCTTGGAATGTCAGAATCGTTCCGCCTTTTTCCGTGACCGTCAGGGTGTGGTCGCTGCGCTTGACGTGCGTCACTATGATGTTTGCGAAATCGATCGTGTCTCCAATCTGCATGCCGGTCAGCCCGCCCTTCATCGCCGAAGGATCGTCCAGCTTTAGTATGCCGCTGGCGCCCTCGAACTTTGCGGCGTTGGCGTCGCCGCCGTCCAGATTAAGTGTTGCGCCGTTATCGATGAGAAGAACGCCGCCGCCCGAAACCGCCCCGTCAAGCGTCAGCACGCCGCCATGCGCTTCGATCTTGCCATGCGCGGTGTCGACGATCGTTCCGGTCACCGAGCCAGCGCCGATCAACGATCCGCCGGCGCCGACTGCGATCGTCCCGGTGGTCGCTTTCACGCCCGTGCCGATCACGACATCGCCCGAGGTGGAATTGAGCGAACTGCCTGTTGAGAGGCTGACGGATTGCGCGACCGTGAGAACGCCGCCCGTGCCGACGGAGATCGCGCCGGTGCCGGCTCCGACGACGATATTCGGCGCGGTCACCTTTCCATTCGAAATCGAGAGCGTGCCGTTCGATCCGGTCTTGGCGGCGAGCGTGATGACATCGTTCAATCCCGCAACGACGTCCACGGTGAGCGAACCGCCTGACAGAGCATAAACGCCGGTCCCCGCACTGCCGATTGTGAGGCTGCCCTTGATCGTGTTCGCGCCGGCGGACTGATTGAAGTGCCCTGTGCCGGCGCCGCCCACGATTTCCAGCGCTGCGGCCAGCGCGCCCTTGGTCAGCACATAGGCGCCGTTGCTGCCGCTCTGCACGCCGACGTCGAGCTTGGATCCACTGCCTGAGAGCGTGTTGCTGCCGCCGTTTTCCGTAAATGTTCCCATGCCCGCGTCGCCGACAATTTCAATTTTGGCCGCAAGCGTGGCGCCCACCAGCGAAAACGCGCCATGACCCGTTTTTTGGGCGCCGATGTCCAGCTCTGCGCCCGATCCCGAAATCGTGTTGACGCTTTTACCCCTTTGCGTGAACGCGCCGGTTCCGGCGTCGCCCACGATCTCCAGCACGGTTTTCAACGTGCCCGCATCCAGGACATAGGCGCCGTTTCCGGCGCCTTGAGCGCCTAGATCGAGTTTCGCCGCGGTTCCGCTGATGGTGTTCTTCGACGACGCGCCGTTCTGCGTGAATGTTCCCTTGCCGGCATCGCCAATAATTTCCTCAAGAGCCGACAGCGACCCACTCGTAAGCAGATAGCTTCCTTTCGCGCCCGACTCGGTCCCCAAATCCAACAGCGAACCGGCGCCGGAAATTTCGTTCATGCCGCCGGACTGCGAGAACGTGCCCTTGCCCGCATAACCGACGAGTTCGCCGCCATCCTTCAGCGTTCCATTCGCGAGATCGAAAGCTCCGCCACCGGCCGCAAATGCGCCCAGCATCAGGTCGCCCCCGCTTGTGATGTCGTCGGTCCCTCCATTCATCTTGAACGTTCCGCCGCCGTCGTTGCCGACGACCTGACCTGCGGCTTCCACCGTTCCGTCGTCGAGCACAAACGTCCCGTGGCTGCCCACCTGCCCTCCCACGACGAGCTTCACGTCCAGCGTGCCGTCCCCCATCGTGAATGTCGCGCTTCCATGCACGCCAACCGTGATCAGACCTGAGTCCGTCGAGATCGTCGCGTCATCACCCGCGGACGTATTGAAATTGAACGTACCGGACGAGTCTCCGCCGACGGCGAGGTCGAAGTCGCCGCCATTGACGGTGAGCGAGCTCGAGCCGCCGAGCGTATAAGTGCCGACGCCGTCATTGCCGACATAGAGGTTGCCGTTTTCGATTTCGTTCGTGCCGTCGGTTTGTGTGAACGTGCCCGTGCCAGAATCGCCGACGGATTCGCCGGTCGACGCCGTCAGGCTCCCGCCGTTGAGCGTGTACGTGCCTTCGCTGCCGGTCTGCGCCCCAAGCACGATATCCGCCGCAAGCGTTCCGCCGCCTTGCGTGAAACTGCCAGTTCCGCCGTCACCCACCGTGATCATGCCTTTGGTCAGAGTGAGCGTGCCGCCATCGCTCGCCCCCACGTCGAATTGGAAATCGCCGATGGAATTTGCCTGCGCGCCGATCGTCAGATCGCCCGTATCGATCGTCAGACTTCCACTGTGCAGATTATAGGCGCCGTTGCCGCCCGGAGCGTTTCCCACCACAAGATCGTTCGCCGAGACGTCATTCGTGCCGCCGTTCTGTGTCAGCGTGCCGGTCCCGGAATCGCCGACGGTTTCGCTGCTCGAAGTGATATGACCGTCGTTGAAATTGTATGTTCCTTGTCCGCCTGTGCGAAATCCGACGGAGATCGTTGACGAAACGCTGCCCGAGCCTTGGGTCATGACGCCAATGCCCTGTCCGCCGACAATCAACCCGGGATAGCCGCCGGCGCCGCCCACCGTCAGCGTGGCGGTGTCGCCCACCGCGGCGTTGAAGTTGAATGTACCGTGGCAACTGGGATCGGAGCCGATGAACATTTCCTGGAAGCTCAGGCTGCCCGTGCCGCCCAGGGTGTAAGTGCCGGTGCCCAGCGCGCCGGCAGTGATATTGATTCCCAGAACGATGCGATCGCTGACGGTATGAGTTCCGCCGGTTTGCGTGAATGTGCCGATTGAATTCTGCCCGATATATTCGGCGCCGCTCGAAAGCTCGCCCCCGCTCAGTGTATATGTGCCGACGCCGCCGCCATAACCGACTGCGAGATCGCCATTGATCGTGTGCGTCCCGCCAGACTGACTGAAAGTCGCCGTCTGGCCTGTCGCCTCGGTGATGTACTCATTTTGGGCGCCGACCGAGAGCGTTCCGCTCGCAAAGTCAAACGTGCCGCCGTTCACAAGAAGGACTGCCGTTGTGATGCTGCCTTCGAGTACGAGGCTTGCGTTGCATGTCGCCGACGCCACGTCGAGCGAGCCAATCAGTGCGCCATTCATCAAAAAAGTGACGTCGTCGTTGACGCCGGGCTCGGTCGGATTTTTCGGGTCCGGCTGCGACCAGCTCGACGCGTCGCTCATCGACCCGCCCAACCAATTGAATGACGCCATGTACGCCTCCCGAAATCCGGATGCCGGTTATTTGATCAGCATCTATGTTGGACTCTTCGCAAACCGGACACGCGCAAGCATTCATTCGCCCGTAACGGCGCCGGCGCCGCGGGCGACTTCTCAAACGTCATGTTGTCGAAAGATGCTATGCGCTCCACCCCTCGAACCCTGAAAACATATCAGGAAGGCGGGCCGGTCAAAAGAAGATTGGCAGCGTGACTTGCGCAAAGGACAGCGCCGCCAAGGCGGTGCTGCATTATTCGCCCGGCCAGCAATTCGAGCCGCACTACGATTTTCTCGACCTCGATATTCCCGGCTACGCCAGCGACGTGGCTGAAAACGGCCAGCGCGTCGCAACCTTTCTGCTCTATCTGAACGACGATTACCAAGGCGGCGAGACCGATTTCCCGAAACTCGGGTTTCGCCACAAGGGCCGCAAGGGCGATGCGCTGTTGTTCTGGAGCGTCGCATCGTCCGGCGATCCCGACACGCGAACGCTGCACGCCGGCCGACCGCCCGCCTCGGGAGAAAAATGGGTGTTTTCCCAATGGCTGCGACAGCGGGCGCCTTGAAGGCCGCCGCGCGGCGCCGCGGTTTGCTTGAAGGTCCGCGATAGGATCATTAGGTTCGTACCGAACACCGGCATCCCCCAGGCATATGGACATCAAACACGACGCCCTGGCCGCGATTGGCAACACGCCCCTCATCCGCCTGAAACACGCGTCGGAACTGACCGGTTGCGAGATTCTGGGCAAGGCCGAATTCATGAATCCTGGCCAGTCGGTGAAGGACCGGGCCGCGCTCTTCATCGTGACCGACGCGATCGAGCGCGGCGCTCTCAAACCCGGGGGCGTGGTCGTGGAAGGCACGGCCGGCAACACCGGCATCGGACTCGCCGTTGTCGGTAATGCGCTGGGTTTCCGCACCGTGATCGTGATCCCGGACACGCAGAGCGAGGAAAAGAAAGACGCGCTGCGCCTTCTGGGCGCCGAGCTGATCGAAGTGCCCGCGGTTCCCTACAAGGACCCGAACAATTATGTGAAATTTTCCGGCCGCCTCGCAGAGCAATTGGCGAAGTCCGAAAAGGCCGGCGCCGTGTGGGCCAACCAGTTCGACAACGTCGCCAACCGGCGCGCCCATATCGAAACCACGGGGCCCGAGATCTGGCGGCAGACGGAAGGCCAGGTCGACGGCTTTACCTGCGCGGTCGGTTCCGGCGGCACGCTCGCGGGAATCGCCTTCGCGCTGAAGGCGCGCAATCCAGCCATTCGAATCGCGGCGGCCGATCCGATGGGGGCCGCGATCTACAGCTGGATCAAGATGGGCGAGTTGAAATCGGAAGGTTCATCCATCACGGAAGGAATCGGCCAGGGTCGCGTCACCGCCAATCTTGAAGGCGCACCCATCGACGATGCGTTCCAGATTCCTGATGAAGAGGCATTGCCCATCATCTTTGATTTGCTGGAGCATGAAGGCCTGTGCCTGGGCGGGTCGAGCGGCATCAACGTGGCGGGCGCGATTCGGCTGGCGAAACAGCTTGGTCCGGGTCATACGATCGTCACGATCCTCGCGGATTTTGGGAACCGCTATCAGACGAAGCTGTTCAATCCCGAGTTCCTGCGCCAGAAAGGTTTGCCCGTGCCGCATTGGCTGGCGGAACCGCGAAAACCCATCGAGTTGCCCTTCATCCGATGAAACCTGCTTTTCCCCTCGTCTCGACCGACTGGCTCGCCGAACATCTCGAAGCGCCGGACATCCGCATCGCGGATGCCTCCTGGTATCTGCCGCAGGCGGGCCGCAACGCGCGCGAAGAATATGCGGCCACGCATATTCCGGGCGCCGTCTTTTTCGATGTCGACGATCTGTCGGACGAAAAAAGCGATCTGCCGCATATGCTCGCGCCGGCGCCGAAATTCGCCAGCCGGATGCGCAAGCTGGGTCTCGGCGACGGCAATCTGATCGTCGTTTATGACGGCGCAGGGGTGTATTCTTCACCGCGCGCCTGGTGGATGTTGCGCACGATGGGGCATGAGGACGTGGTGGTGCTCGATGGCGGGTTTCCAAAATGGAAGCGCGAAGGGCGGCCGGCGGAAGACCTGATCCCGCAGCCCTATCCTCGCCATTTCACGCCGCGGCCGAACAATGCGCTGGCGCGCGATTTCGCCCAGATGCAGGCGAACTTCAAAACGCATGAGGAGCAGGTTGTGGATGCGCGCGGGGCCGCGCGTTTCGCCGGCCGCGAGCCCGAGCCGCGCGCCGGCGTCCGCCCCGGACATATCAAAGGCAGCCTCAATGTTCCGTATACGGAGTTCACCCAGGCCGATGGAACGTTCAAATCGCCCGCCGAGCTCGCGCGCGTCTTCGCGGAGCACGGCGTTGATCTCGCAAAACCTTGCGTCACCACCTGCGGCTCCGGCATCACGGCCGCCATCGCGCTGCTGGGCCTGACGCTGGTGAACGCGAAAAAGACGGCGCTTTATGACGGCTCCTGGGCGGAATGGGGCGCGCGCCTCGAAGTGCCGGTCGAGATCTCATGACGAAGAAACCGCGCCGCATTCCAACCGTCGTCACCTTCCTCGAACTCACCACGCGCCCGCCCGCGCTGCCGCCGCCGCAACCGAAAGGCAAGGTTGCGATCGTGAAAGCCGAGCATCCGCCCGTGCATTTCTATCGCTATCTCTACGATGCGGTTGGGCGCGACTATAAGTGGGTCGATCGCAAGAAACTGACCGACGAAGCGTTGGCGCAGATCGTGCACGATCCGCGCGTCGAACTCTTTGCGCTTTATTTCGACGGTTGCCCTGCGGGAATGGCGGAACTCGATTTTCGCGAGGCGGGCGTCGGGCAACTCGCCTATTTCGGCCTGCTGCCGGATTATATCGGTCGCAAGCTGAGCTATTATTTTCTCTATCAGGTTTCGCTCAACGCCTGGTCGCATGCGATCTCGAAGCTGCTGGTCAACACCTGCACGCTCGATCATCCGCGCGCATTGCCGCTCTATCAAAGGGTGGGCTTCGTGCCGTATAGCCGCGAGAGCCGCTATATCGAGCTGCCTTAGGGGCGGCGCCACGCGGCCGTTGCTAACCCCTTGACCCTCAACACTTATGCGCGAAGGCCATTCCAATTGCGGATGGGACCGGGCATGCTCCGCGCCGCCAAGAGACAGTCGGGGGAATAGTGGGATGACGACGACGGATACGGCAGCACCGGAACGGCGGGGGCCGCAATTGTTCGGGCATCCGCTCGGACTCACTTGGCTTTTCACGACCGAGATGGCCGAACGCTTCTCGTATTACGGGATGCGCGCCATCCTTGTGCTGTATCTCACCAACTATCTTCTTCTCCATCCGACTGTCGATCACGTCATCGGATATCAGGCGATCAAGGGCCTGTTCGAAACGATCTTCAACGGCGGCCATCCGCTCGGCGTGCAACCGTTTTCGTCCCTGATCTATGGCAACTATACGGCCTTCGTATATCTGACGCCCTTCTTCGGCGGCCTGATCGCCGACAACTGGATCGGCCAACGCTACAGCGTGATCATTGGCGGCGTGATCATGGCCATCGGCGAATTCACTTTGATGGCTCCGCAGTTCCTGTTCTTGGGCCTCCTGCTTCTCATCATCGGCAATGGCTTCTTCAAGCCGAACATCTCCACGCAGGTCGGCAATCTCTACAAGGCCGGCGACTCGCGCATCGACCGCGCCTATTCGATTTTTTACGTCGGCATCAATATCGGCGCTTTCTTTTCGCCGCTCATTTGCGGCAGCCTTGGAGAAAGTCCGAGCTATGGCTATCATTGGGGCTTCTTCGCCGCCGGCGTCGGCATGGTGCTCGGGCAGATCATCTACATGTTCGCGTTGCGCTCCTTGCCGCCCGATCGCGTCGGCCGGCTCAAGAACAGCACGGAAGTCAAGAAGCCGCTGACCGGCAATGACTGGAAGGCCGTCATCGCTCTCATTCTGCTTTGCATTCCCACCAGCCTGTTCTGGGCCGTTTATGAACAGCAGGGCAACACGATCAGCCTGTGGGCGCAGGATTTTACGGACCGGCGACTGATCCCGGGCCTGATCAATTGGCAAATCCCCGTAACCTGGTTCCAGTCGTTCAACCCGTTCATGATTTTCGCTTTCACGCCACTGGTCGTGATGCTCTGGACGAGACAGTCGAAGCGCAACCGTGAACCATCTACCGTCACAAAGATGGCGTTGGGCAATTTCCTGCTCGCGATGTCCTATATCGTGATGGCGGCGGCGGCTTACACGACCGGACTTGGCCATGCGAGCTGGCTATGGCTCTTTGGATTCTTCGCCATCATCACACTCGGCGAGCTCTATCTCTCGCCGATCGGTCTTGCGCTCGTCGCACGCGTGGCGCCGCCGCAAATCCTGTCCGCGATGATGGGCCTCTGGTTCATCACCAGTTTCGTGGGCAACCAGTTGCAGGGCTATATCGGCACCTATTTCAGCGTGCTCGACAAGCCACATTTCTTTCTTCTATGCGCGGCAGTCGGCGGAACCGCGGCTGTGATCACGTGGCTCTTTGAACGCCCGTTGCGCTCCATCCTGGAGGCGCGCCCGGTCAAGGCGCCGTTGGCGGCTGAACCGCAAGCAGATCCACACATCGAACCGAAACCGCACGATTAGGACGCAATAACTGCCGTGGCGAATGAGAAGAAACCGCAAAACAACGACACACTCGCGGTTCATGCCGGGCGCATGAGCCGCGAGCATTTTGGCGTGGTCAACACGCCGGTCTATCGCGCGTCCACGATCCTCTATCCCAATCTCGCGGCGCTGGAATCGCGCGACGCGCCTTACACCTACGGACTTCACGGCACGCCCACATCCTCCAGCTTCGAAGACGCCGTCACGGAACTGGAAGGCGGCGCGCGCACGAAGGTTGTTCCTTCGGGGCTCGCCGCAATCACCTTCGCGATTCTCGCGGTGTGCCGCGCGGGCGATCATTTGTTGATGGTCGATTCCTGCTACGGACCCAGCCGCAGCTTTTGCGACAAGATGCTGGCGCGCCTTGGCGTCGAAACGACCTATTACGATCCCGGTCTCGGCGGCGAGATCGCAAGCCTCTTTCGCGCGAATACCCGAGCCGTGTTTTGCGAGAGCCCGGGCTCGCTGACCTTCGAAGTGCAGGATGTGCCTGCGATTGCGCGCGTTGCGCATGCGCACGGCGCCTCGGTTCTCATCGACAACACCTGGGCGACGCCGCTTCTGTTCCAAGCAATCGCCCATGGCGTGGATATGTCGATCCAGGCCGTCACCAAATATGTCGGCGGCCATGCCGATCTGATGATGGGTTATGTCACGGCGAACGAAAGCCACGCCAAGCGCCTCGTCGATGCGCATGACCAGCTTGGCCTCTATGCCAGCGGCGACGACTGCTTCCTGGCGTTGCGCGGGCTTCGCACCATGCCCGTACGCCTCAAGCGTCATGAGGAAACCGCGCTGAAGCTCGCGCGCTGGCTGCAGACGCGGCCGGAAGTCGCGCGCGTATTGCACCCTGCCCTGCATGACGATCCGGGACATTTCCTGTGGAAGCGCGATTTCAAAGGTTCGTCGGGCCTGTTCGGCGTCGTCTTCAAGCCGATGCCCGAACGCGCGCTGGCCGCTTTTTTCGACGGGCTCACGCAATTCGGCATCGGCTATTCCTGGGGCGGCTATGAAAGCCTCATCGTGCCCGCGCGCATCACGCGCACCGTGCACAAATTCAAAGCCGAGGGCCCGGTGATCCGCATTCACGCGGGACTGGAAGACGCGAACGATCTGATCGCGGACCTGGAGGCCGGGTTGGAACGCATCGCGGGGGTTGGATGACCGACGCGGCGCTCTCGGCCGAGGCGTTCATGGCTGCCGTCGCGTTCGGCGCGGACGGGCTCGTGCCCGCGATAGCGCAGGATCACAAGACCGGCGCGGTGCTGATGTTCGCGTGGATGAACCGCGATACGCTGAAGCTGACGCTCGAGACTCGTGACGTCACCTATTGGTCGCGCTCGCGCAATGAAATCTGGCGCAAGGGCGCAACCTCGGGTCACACCCAACGCCTCGTCGAAGCCTGGGTGGATTGCGACGGCGACGTGCTGCTGTTGAAGGTCGACCAGACGGGACCCGCCTGCCACACCGGCGCCCCCGCCTGTTTCTTCCGAAAGGCAGCGCTATGAAACCCTCGCCGCCGACAGTTCGCTTCGTCGCGCAGGCGGATTACGCCGAATGGTTGCCGCTGTGGGAAGGCTACAACAAATTCTACGGCCGCTTCGGCCACACGGCGTTGCCCGACGAGATCACGCAAATCACCTGGACGCGTTTTTTCGACGCCTATGAGCCTGTGTTTTGCATGGTCGCCGAGGACCGTGGGCGCCTGGTGGGCCTTGTGCACTATCTCTTTCACCGCAGCACGATTTCGATTCAGCCCAACTGCTATCTGCAGGACCTGTTCACGAAAGAGGGAACCCGCGGCCTCGGCGTCGGCCGAGCGCTGATCAACGCAGTCTACGAACAGGCGAAGCGCGCGGGCCTCTCGCGCGTTTACTGGCAAACTCATGAAACCAACGAAACCGCCATGAAGCTCTATGACAAAGTGGCGGAGCGTTCAGGGTTTGTGGTGTATCGCAAGAATCTCTGAAGAATGTTTTCCGGAGCGCGGGCATCTTGCCCGCCTTTTATATCCGTTGCGGGCAGGATGCCCGCGCTCCGATTTTACGCTACTCGAATATCGCTTTCAAATGCGCATTGAGGAATTTGCCGGCTGGATCGAGTTTCTTGCGCAATTGCCGATAGCGATCGAATTCCGGATAGAGTGCCGCGCACTCCGCGGCCGTGCGCGTATGCCGCTTGCCCCAATGGGGGCGGCCGTCATAGCTGCGGAAGATCGCCTCGCAGGCCGTGAACAACTTGGTCGTATCGACCTTGTGGTACTGATGCACCGCGATGGTGGCGCTTTCGCGCTGGTAAAACGGGCTCAGCCACACATCGTCGGCGGCGACGCTGCGATATTCGAGGGGGAAGCCCGTATTGATCTTCTTTTTACGGATCGTTTCGACAACTTCGCGAACGCAATCGGGCCCTTTGGCGTATGGCACGCCATATTCCATTTCGTTGAAACGCACGGTGCGCGGGCTGGGGAACAATTCATGGCTCCAGCGGACTTTGCCCTTCGTCGGCATCAGTCGCGAGAACAGGCCATGGGCAGGCTTGAGCATCGCGGGCAGATAGGGGAGAGCTTCGTTGATCGCGGTGAAGGCGCGCATATCGCCGCTCGATTTCTCACCCCGCTTGTGCATGTCTTCGGCGCTGCGTGGATGCGGCGCGTGCTCGGTGGTTTCGTTCAACGTCTTGCAGATCGCGTGGTCTGCATAGGGAAACCAGAAGAACTCGAAATGCCGGTTGTTCGCCACGAGATGATCGAGTTTCCGAAACAATTCATTCGGCGGCAGCAGGAAATTCTCTTCCACCAGTTTGTAGGCCGGACGCACGGACATGGTGATTTCCGTCATCACGCCCAGCGTGCCCAGCGATGTGCGGCCCGCGGCGAATATTTCGGCATTCTCGGTCGGTGTGCAATTCAACACTTCGCCGCTTGCCAGGATGATACGAAAGCCCGCCACTTCGCCCGAGAAGCCCTTGAGCGTGCGGCCCGTACCATGCGTGCCGGTGCCGACCACGCCGCCCAAAGTCTGGCGATCGATGTCGCCCATATTCTTGAGGCCCACGCCTTTGGCGTAGAGCGCCGGCCCGAGCGCCCAGAGCGGCGTTCCGGCCGCGCAGGTCACGGTCATCTGCTCTTTGTCGACGCTTTTGACGCCCTTGAAGGCCGCGAGATCGACCATCGTGCCGTCGGTCCCTGCCAGCGGCGTGAACGAATGGCCCGCGCCCGGCGCGCGCACGGTGCTTTCCGCCAACCTTATGGCGGCCGCGAGCTCCACCTCGTCCCGGGGCGCGATCACCTTCTTCGGCTTGCAGGTCACCCCGCCCGACCAGTTCGACCATTTGCCGCCGACGATCTTCATCCCGTGCTCTCCGCTGGCCGAGCCCCGCTCGGCGGCGGTCTTGTAGCGCCGGTAGCGCGGGCGTCAACCACGGAGCAGCGGTCAGATGTCCGCGAAACGGGGCGCCCGCTTTTCAAGGAAATGGGCCACGCCTTCCTTGAATTCCGGCCCGGCAAGGCTCGTCTTCATTTCGGCGTCCGCCGTCGCCAGCGACTCGTTGAAATCCTGGAAGTTGGACTTCCAGACTTGCGCCTTCATCACGGCCATCGAGCGCGGAGAGACGGTCTCGGCCATGTGCCGCGCATAGGCGCGGACATTTTCCATGAACGTTTCCTGCGGGAAGATTCGATTCACGAGGCCGATCCGTTGCGCTTCTTCCGCGGATATCTTGCGTGCGGACATCAGCAGATCGAGCGCATGCGCCTGCCCCACCAACCGCGGCAGCAGCCAGCTGATGCCATGTTCGGCGATCAATCCGCGTTGCGCGAAAGAGGTCGTGAACACGGCTTTCTCCGCTGCGAAGCGCATGTCGGCGTAAAGCGTCATCACCAGCCCGA
This sequence comes from uncultured Alphaproteobacteria bacterium, assembly GCA_963715545.1. Taxonomy (GTDB): domain Bacteria; phylum Pseudomonadota; class Alphaproteobacteria; order Micropepsales; family Micropepsaceae; genus Rhizomicrobium. Next base: position 1,315,605 of record OY970252.1, read on the forward strand.
TGCCGGCGGCGGGACCGTTGATCGCGGCGATGATCGGTTTCTTCGTGCGCGCGAAATAGGCGAAACGCTGGCTGTCTTTGAAATGCGGCGACAATTCCGGGCCCAGCGCGGACTCGAACTTGCGATCGAGATCGACGTCGACCGCGCGCGAGGTGGAGCGGCCGGCGGCGGAATCGCCCGACAACACCTCCATGTCGGCGCCGGCGCAAAACCCGCGGCCCGCGCCCGTCAACACGATCACGCGCACATCGGCGTCGCTCGCAGCCTTCGCCATTGCGAGTTTCAGGTTTTCCGCCATATGCGCGTTGTAGGCGTTCAGCCGCTCCGGCCGGTTGAGCGTGATCGTCGCGATGCGATCCTGCACCTCGTACAAAACGTCCGGTTGTTCGGTCATGGCGTCCTCCCGCCGCGCAGCCCGCGGCCTGTTGCGTATATCGAGGCTCTCATGTTCCCATATCCGCGCAGCACATCAAGACCGGGAGGAACGATCATGAGCAAGTATCGCGACATTCTGTTCGAAACGCCGGAGCCCCGCATCGCCCAGATCACGCTCAATCGTCCCGGCCATATGAACGCCTATACGGGCGCGATGTGCGACGATCTCGTGGCGGCGCTGGCCCACTACGTCGAGGACGACGAATTGCGCTGTCTTGTGATCACGGGCGCCGGACGCGGCTTCTGCTCCGGCGGCGATATCAGCGGCGAAGATCCGGATCGGCCGGATTACAAGAACAAGCAGCTCGGCTACGGCCATGAAATGCGCGTGGGCATGCATCGCGTGATCGCCGCGCTCCATCGCATCGACAAGCCCGTGATCGCGATGGTCAATGGCGCGGCCGTCGCCGGCGGTCTCACGCTCGCGCTGGCCTGCGATTTTCGCATCGCGGCGGATACGGCGAAACTGGGCGACACATCGGGCAAATTCGGTTTGTTGCCGGACGAAGGCGGCGCGTGGCTTTTTCCCCGCGCCATGGGTCTCGACCGCGCGCTCAAGATGACGATGCTGCACGAAGTCTATCTCGCGCCCGAAGCGCTCAAGCTGGGCCTGGTGACGGAAGTCGTGCCGGCCGCCGAACTGAAAACGCGCGCCTTCGATCTCGCGCGCGCGATTGCGAAGAAGGCGCCGCTCGCGGTGCGTCTCGCCAAAAGCATGATGCGGCACGGGCTCAACGCGACGCTCGATCACTCGCTGAACGATGCGGCGTTCGCCGTGATGATCGCCAATCCCAGTGAAGACGTGCGCGAGGGCGTGGCCGCATTTTTCGCCAAGCGCGAGCCCGATTTCAAAGGCCGTTGAACAAAATATCGAGATGATCGGTTTGGCCCGATGCACAAGAAAGCCGGGAGCTGATCGAACTTCTGGAAAGAAACTCGTGATGAGAGCGTCGAGCGATCGGACAGGCATTCGCGCATTTGCCTGCGCGACAGCGCTTGCGGTCGTGGCGTATTCCACGGTGTCCCTGGCGCAAGACGGACAAAAGAACATGCCGGCGCAGACCCCGAACTCCACGCCAACCAAGCCACAGGACTCCAACACGGCGACACCGGCCGGACAAGTTAGCGGCGGCATGGAAGGCATGACTATGGATAGCATGGACATGCAGGGCGATATGTCCGGCATGAGCGATCATATGATGGCGGGTGAAACCGGCGCCTATCCCATGACGCGCGATGCGTCCGGCACCGCGTGGCAGCCGGACTCGACGCCGATGGAGGGCCTGCACGGTGCGCTGGGCGATTGGTCGGCCATGCTGCACGGTTACATCAATGGCGTGGACGACAACCAGGGCGGACCGCGCGGCGGCGACAAATCCTTCAGCGAAAGCATGCTGATGGGGATGGTGCAGAAACAGGTCGGCATCGGCACGCTCACTTTGCGGACCATGCTGTCGCTCGATCCGCTCATGGGAAAGAGCGGCTACCCCCTGCTCCTTCAGACCGGCGAGACCGCAAACGGCGTGACGCCTCTGATCGACCGCCAGCATCCGCACAATCTGTCTATGGAGTTGGCGGGCATCTACAGCGTCCCCATCGCCAAGGACATGTCGGTCTTCGGTTATGTCGGCTATCCGGGCGAGCCTGCGCTGGGTCCACCCGCCTTCATGCATCGTTTCTCCGGCATGGACGATCCGGCCGCGCCGATCACGCATCATTGGCTGGATTCCACTCACACCACCTTTGGCGTGGTGACGGCGGGATTCGTCGACGGCGACTGGAAAATCGAAGGTTCGATATTTCGGGGTCGCGAGCCGGACCAATACCGTTGGGGTTTCAATCCCATAAGCCTCGATTCTGCGTCGGCGCGCCTCAGTTGGAATCCGTCATCCAACTGGGCGTTGCAGGCAAGCTACGGCTTTATCAAAAGCCCGGAACAGTTGGAGCCGGGCGTCAATCAGCATCGCGCCACGGCGTCCGCGAGCTACAACCTGCCGCTCGAGCACGGCAATTGGCAGACGACTTTCGCCTGGGGCCGCAACGACGACGCGCCGGGCCATATGCTGGACGCCTTCCTGCTGGAATCCGCCGTCTCCTGGTACGAGCACACGATCTTCGCCCGCGCCGAGAACGTCCAGAAGGATGAACTGTTTCAGCCGCCGAGCCCATTGGCAGGCGATGTGTTCCGCGTTTCCACTTTGTCGCTCGGTTATGTGTATGACATTCCCGTCGTCGCGCATCTGAAACTCGGATTTGGCGCGATGGGCAGCGTTTACGCCTTGCCTTCGGCCATTCAGCCCGCCTATGGCTCAAGTCCGCTTTCGTACATGCTGTCCACCCGTTTGAAGATCGATTAGGAGCACACGCATGCGCAATTTCAGCAGACTTCTTCTGGCCGCCGCGTTGGCATGCGTCGCCCCAATCGCCAACGCGCATCCTCTGCCGAAAACCGTGTCGCCCAAACCCAATTCGGCGTTGGCGACAAGTCCGATGGAAGTTCGCATCGGTTTCAGCGAAGGATTGGTCGCAGCGTTCTCCGGCATTGAGGTCGACGATCGAAATGGCGCCCCGGTGGCCACCGGCGCCGCGATCGTCAACCCGAACGACAGCAAGGAACTGAGCGTGCCGATCAAGGCGAAGCTGGCGCCCGGCGTCTACACCGTGAAGTGGCATGCCGTGGGCGACGATACGCACCACGTTTCCGGGCAGTACAGCTTTCAAGTGCAGCCCTGATGCTCGACGCGGGGCTCATCGCGTCGCGCTTCCTGCACTACATCGCGGTCTTGTCGCTGTTCGGCGGAGCGCTGTTTCCGCTCTACGCTTTCCGCAGAGGGGATTCAATTCTTTCGGAGGCGGATTCCGTTCTCCTGGCGCAGCTGCGTCGGGGTCTCGTTCTTGCAACCTTTCTGGCGCTTGTCAGCGGCCTTGGCTGGTTTGTGTTCACGACCGCGTCGATGGCGGGAGACATGTCGAAGGTCGTCGATATGTCTGTCCTGCAAACGATGATGCTGGCGACGGACTTCGGCCCGCTATGGGTCGCTCGGTTCGTCCTGACAATCCTGATCGCGGGATTTCTTGTGCGCTGGCCATCAAAGCCTGCCCTCTGGCTCGTTCCCCTGCTGGCCGCACTGCTCCTGGCCAGTCTCGCAGGAACCGGTCACGCACGCGCGAGCGAAGGCGGCGCGGTGCACGTCGCATCCGACGCGGCGCATCTCCTCGCGGCCGGCCTGTGGCTCGGCGGATTGTGGCCCCTCGGTTTTGCTGTTGCAGCTTCTCTGCGGGGCAAACGTGGGGAGAGCGAAGCGACGATGGGGGAAACTCTGCGCCGGTTCTCCGGCATCGGCACGATTGCCGTGGCAATCCTTGTTGCTTCAGGTCTGGTCAATGCCTGGTTTCTTGTCGAGTTCGCCGAGCGCGCTTGTCGCGACGACATATGGAAGGTTGCTTCTGGCGAAGATCGCACTTTTCCTGCTGATGGTTTCGCTCGCTATCGCCAATCGCTTCTGGATTATGCCGCGATTGAATCGGGATGGTTCTGACGGCCGGCTCAGCCGCTTGCGTCTGCACGTCATTGCCGAGCAAGCGCTGGGCATCCTCGTCCTGGCTGTCGTGAGCGTGCTAGGCACGCTCCAGCCGGCGCTGACAATGTGACCGGCTTCTCAAGTCGCCGGATCGTGAATTTTCGGATGATGCGCCGGTTTGGCGTTGTCCAGGGTCGCTGGGCGTCCAGCTGGATGGCCGAGCGGTGTCGGCTCATGGGTCGCGACGGGAACGACGACCGGCTGAGGCGCCGGGGTGAGGCCGTCATTGGACGCGACGCTCGGAAGACCGGCAGCCTGGTCGACAGTCGTTGCGGCGACCTGAACGCCTTCCACCAACCCCGCCGCGGCTGCAGGGGTCACGGCCGCCAATACGGCTGAGATCGCAAACTGGGCGGCGCGTCGCTTGAACCTGATGCTGAACATGTCGCGCACTCGCTCCCACCCTCAGCATCGGAACGCTTCGAAAACGTTTTGTTTCCGGATGGCGAGAAAAATTGCGCAAGGTGACGCATTCAGTCGTGCGCGGCCGCCAGAATCACGCCGCCCGGCCCCTGCTGAAGCAGGATGGCTTCGCGCAGGCCGCCGCGCGTTGGCGCCGGCAGTTTGTAGGTCTGCGGCTGACCGGACCATGTCCCCAGCTTAACCAGTTCGTGAACGATATTTTTGTGCGGCAACGTACGTCCGGCGTTCTCGCCCCGCGCGATCGCCACCTGCACGATGTTGGGATCGTAGCGCACCAGCCAGACCTCGGCGCTGCCGCCCGCTTGCGCGCCGACGGTCGCCATGCCGTTCGCGAGCGCAATCCCCGGCGCTGTCGCCGGACGCGTCTGGCGGCCGATCAACGCCTCAAGCTCGCTCCGGTCCGTGCCCACGACATCGGCGCGTCCATTCACCACCACCTGAGGCGTGAAGACCTCTGTGTGATGAAAAGCATGCGCATAGTCCCACTGGCGCGCGGTATATTGCGGCGAGCCGAAAGTATCCTTCCAGCCGAGTGCGTCCCAATAGGTGACTTCGAAGCTCAGGGTCAGGAGACCCGGCCTGCCGCTCAGCGCAATGATGTTTGCATTGGCCGGCGGGCAGGACGAACAGCCCTGGCTCTGGAACAGTTCGACCACGGTCGGATGGTCGCGGTCCGCCGCGAGAGATGGCGCGACGTTCAGAATCGCGAGCAAACCCAAAACGGCATATCGCAGCATCTCGATCTCCATCCTAGCCGGCCGATGCTCGGCTATTCGCGTTTGCGAGCGCTTTCGTTACAGGCGAGCGAAGTGGCGACCCCGGCGTGACTCGAACACGCAACCCCTTGCTTAGAAGGCAAGTGCTCTATCCGGTTGAGCTACGGGGTCGATGGGAAAATGGGAATCGGGTTTCCGGAACGGGCGGCATCTTCCAACCGATGTGGACCGAATTCAATTCAAGTCAGTGCGACCACGGGATTTTGCGGTCAAATCTGAAATTGTCGGAATAAGACTTCGGCCGCGGCTTCAGGGTGTGGGGTTCGAACACCTGATAGGGAATCTCGTGCTTCTCGGCATAGGCGACGGCCTCGTCCCTGGTGTCGAATTCGAGCTGCACCTGGCTCAGCATGTCGGCCGAGCTGGTCCAGCCCATCAGCGGGTCGATTTTGCGAGGGCTTTCGGGCTCGTATTCCAGCAGCCAGCGCTTCGTCAGGGCGCGGCCCGACTGCATGGCGGATTTCGTCGGTTGATAGATGCGCGCTCGCATGACGTTCTCCGTGACTCCTGCCCGAACTTTCTAACCCACCGGTTGGTCGGGGCGGCGTGATTTGAACACGCGACCCTCTGCTCCCAAAGCAGATGCGCTACCAGACTGCGCCACGCCCCGTTTTTCCATCCGCCGGCTGCTTCCGGCGCTTTCACACCGGACGGTTCCGTCCCTTACACGGTCACTGGCAGGCCAGCAACGGGGCGTCTTTGGGGATGGGTGTGTTGAAGATCGCGCCATGAACCTTCTGCCCCGGCACGATGCCGAGGGCAGCGGAACGGCCGCCATTGAGCTCCAGCACCGCACGAACGGGCTCCATCGACGGGATCTGCGTCGTCGAATAGGGAACCGCATTGGCCGCAATGGATGAGATCACGCCATCGGCGCGGATGAAGATGATGTCGAGGGACAGGATCGTGTCCTTCATCCAGAAGATTTGGCATTCCGAGCGGTGGAAATCGAACAGCATGCCCGCGTCGGGGGCCATCGTCTTGCGGTTCATCAGGCCGTATTCCTGCGACTGCGCGTCGCCCGCGACCTCGACCTTGAATTTGACCGGCCCATGATCGGAATCGATGGTGACGGTCGTCACGGGCAACGGCGCGGCTGGAGGCGTCGCACCTGAACAGCCGGCGAAGACGACAAGCGCGGCGGCGGCGACGAAAAAGCGGTGCATGGAGACCCCAACGCGTGATGCACGGCGAGTGTGCCACGGCTTGGGGACCGCGCCAGCATCAAACTGCGCGCGGCGCATTGCCTCTGTGAACTCACGTCCTCGCTAGGAGTCGAGAATTACGACCTCGGCCGCCAACTCGCCTTTGGGGCCGTCTCCCGTGCGCACGCGCACTTTCTGGCCCTGCCGCAATTCGCGAATGCCGCCCTGCCGCAGCGTTTCCATATGGACGAAGATATCGGGCGTATTGGCGCCGCGTGACACGAAACCATAGCCCTTGCCGCGGTTGAACCATTTGACGACCGCTTCGAACGCCGGCCCGCGCGGTTCGGTCAGATAACGCGATGTCCGCTGCACAGTCGCCGCCTGGGGCGTGGCCGTGGAATTGTCCAATGAAAGCAGCCGCCGCGCCTGCAGGCCCTTCGGCCCCTGAACCGCCTCGCAGACCACGCGCGCGCCTTCATAGGCCGCCTTGAAGCCCGACTGGCGCACACAGGTTTGATGCAGGAGAACGTCCCCTTGCGGACCCACAGACGGTTTGATGAATCCATAGCCCTTGGCTATGTCGAACCACTTGATGAGACCGCTGATTTCAAGCGCACTATCGTTCAGACCCATCGGGTCCATTATACTCGTTTCCATCCCCTCTACCCCGAAAACTCAAGATAGTAAAAATAAGGTTAACACAACCGTCATCGAAGGGGAAGTAGATCGACCGTCACAGGTGTGAAATATTGGCGCACCAGTTACTTCATACGCCTAAACCCTTGCGCTGCCTTCCATTCCCGCAATCCGGAGCACTCGAATCAATGGAATTTACCGGCCGATACCTCGTCCCTGCCCCCATTGAAACGACCTGGGCGGCCCTGAACGACCCTGAAATCCTGAAGGCCTGCATTCCCGGCTGCCAGGAGATGAACAAGACCGACGCAACGCATTTCGAAGCGGCGGCGACGCTCAAGATCGGCCCCGTCAAGGCGACCTTCAAAGCCAAGATCGAAATGGCGGACATGGATCCGCCGCGGCGCTGCACGCTGAAGGGCGAAGGCCAGGGCGGCGTGGCGGGTTTTGCGCGCGGCGAAGCGGAGGTGACGCTGACGCCCGAGGGTGGCGGCACCGCTCTCACCTATACCGCCAAAGCCGCCATTGGTGGCAAGCTCGCCCAGATCGGACAAAGGCTGATCGATGGCGCGGCAAAGCAGATCGCCGACGATTTTTTTAAGCGATTTTCGGCGGCAGTCGGCGCCATGCCCGCCGAGGCCGGCGTCGCAACGGCAGAACAAGGCGTCGAGGAATTCAGTTCGGCGCCCGCCATCGTGCCCTCCTCCGACGTCAAGCGCGAAGGACTCGCGCCGGAGATCTGGGTGGTGGGACTGATCGGCGTGATCGTCATCCTGCTGTTGCTGTTCGGCCTGGTTCTCTAACCGCTTGACGCAACGCCCGCGATGCAGACACTTTGGCTTTCATCATCCGACGCTTGAAGGGAGTTCCACATGGCCGTCGTCTCCATGACGGTGAACGGCAAAGCCGTTTCCGCCGAGACCGAAGACCGCACGCTTCTCGTCTATTTCCTGCGCGAGCAATTGCGGCTGACCGGCACGCATATCGGCTGCGACACCAGCCAGTGCGGCGCTTGCGTCGTGCATGTGGACGGCCGCGCCGTTAAATCCTGCACATTGTTCGCGGTGCAGGCCGAAGGCGCGGACGTCACAACCATCGAGGGCCTCGCACAGGACGGCAAACTCCATCCGGTTCAGGAAGCGTTCCGCGAAAACCATGGGCTGCAATGCGGTTTCTGCACGCCGGGCATGATCATGACGGCCGTCGATATGATCCGCCGCAAGCCGCAGCTCGATCGCGAAACCATCCGCCACGAACTCGAAGGCAATATCTGCCGCTGCACCGGCTACCACAACATCGTCAGTTCGATTGAGGACGCGTCGAAGCGGATGGCGGGAGGCGCGAAATGATCTCCTATCAATTCGCTTATCGCCGCGCGAAATCGCTGGCGGAGGCGCAAGCGCTGTTTGCGAAGTCTCCGGAGGCGAAGTTTCTCGCAGGCGGCCAAACGCTGATCCCAACCATGAAGATGCGGCTCGCCCATCCGCCGGAGCTGATCGACATTTCGGGCCTCAAGGAATTGAGCTTCGTCCGCGTCGACGGCCAGACGCTCACCATCGGCGCCGGCACGAAACATCACGATGTCGCCGTATCCGCCGAGGTGATGCGGGCGATCCCGGCGCTCGCGAAACTCGCGGGCGACATCGGCGATCCCGCGGTGCGCCATATGGGTACGTTGGGCGGCTCGCTTGCCAACAACGATCCGGCCGCCGACTATCCGGCGGCTGCGCTTGCGCTAGGCGCTTCGATCAAAACGACGCGGCGCACGATCGCCTCGGACGAGTTTTTTGTCGGCATGTTCGCGACTGCGCTCGATGACGGCGAGATCATCACCGAGGCAGCGTTCCCCATTCCCGAGCGCGCGGCCTACGCCAAATTCGACAATCCTGCCTCGCGTTATGCGCTGGCCGGCGTGTTCGTGGCGAAGAACAAGAGCGGCGTTCGTGTCGCGGTGACCGGAGCTGGTCCGTCCGTATTCCGCGTGCCCGCGATGGAAAACGCACTGGCCAAATCATTCTCCGCCGACGCGATCAAAGGCGTCAGGATCGACGCCAACGGCCTCAACTCCGACATCCACGCCTCCGCCGAATACCGCGCCCATCTGGTCGGCGTGATGGCCACTCGTGCGGTAAAGGCTGCCGCAGAAGTCTTAGGAATCATTCCATGGACACCGACGACGTTCTCGATACAGCGCAGCAATGGCTCGCATCGGGCCGGAAAGTCGCGCTCGGCACGGTCGTAAAAACGTGGGGTTCGGCGCCGCGGCAGGCAGGCAGCCAGATCGCGGTGCGCGACGACGGCGCGTTCGCAGGCTCCGTGTCGGGAGGCTGCATCGAAGGCGCTGTCATCGAAAGTGCGCAGGAGACGATGCGCGACGGCAAGGTGCGAAACCTCGAATTCGGCGTGAGCGATGAAACAGCCTGGTCGGTGGGACTCGCCTGCGGCGGGCATATCGAGATTTTCGTCGAACCGCTGGGCGAAACATGAAACGCGCGATGCTTGATGCGATCAACGATGCGCGCCGCGCCAAACGCGCCGTGGTGCGCGCGGTCGATCTGGCGTCCGGCGAAGAGCGGCTGATCGACATCGCCAAGGCCGGGGATTCCCCACTGGAACGCGCGGCTGTCGCAGCCGCCCGCACCGACAAAAGCGCGCCGTTCGAGAGCGACGGCAAGAACTGGTTTCTTGCCGTCTATAATCCGCCCCTCGATCTCGCGATCGTCGGCGCGGCGCATATCGCGCAGGTGCTGGCGCAGATGGCGGCATTGGCCGGATATGGCGTGCGCATCATCGACCCGCGCACGGCGTTCGCGACGGCCGAACGATTTCCCAATGTCGCGATTTCGCACGACTGGCCCGACGAAGCGCTCGAGAAAAGTCCGCTTGGAACCCGCTCTGCGCTTGTGGCGCTGACCCATGATCCCAAGATCGACGACCCCGCATTGCAGATCGCAATTCGAAGTCCCTGTTTCTATATCGGCGCGCTGGGCTCGAAGAAAACGCATGCGGGACGTCTCGCCCGGCTCAAGGCTTCAGGGTTTTCGGATTCAGAGCTTGTGCGCATCCACGGACCGATCGGACTGAATATCGGCGCGCGGTCGCCCGCGGAGATCGCCATCTCGATTCTCGCGGAAATGACGTTGCGGCTGCGTACGGACGGCGAGTGGGAGCATCTCGCCGCCCGCACGACAGCCTAACGGAGCTAGCGCCCCGATCTCGCATTCGACGCGTAACGGGACCCGCGCGAACTCATCATCTCGTCCGCGGTGACCGTGCCGTCATGGTTCTTGTCGAGACGCGCGAACAGTTTCTCGTCCGGCGCCGCATATTCCTGCAAGGTGAGCTTGCCGGAATGGCTCGCGTTCAAACGGTCGAACACATGGCCATAAATGTCCCGCGCCCGCGATTGTTCGAACGCATAGAACTGATCGAACGTCATAAAGCCGCCCTTGGACGCGCCCGCAAATTCCTGGGCGATGGCTTTGTCCAGTTCGGCGCGCGTCACCTGGCCATCATTGTTGAGATCGGCTTCGTGACAGAACGCGCTCTTGCCGCGTCCGCCGTTGCTGCTGCTTCGGCGGCGCCCACCGGAGCTGTTCGCATTGGGCGCATTGTTCGCACGCGGCGGCGCCGCGTCGTCCTGCGCATAACTGCGCGACGAAGAGCGGCACGACACCACGCCCGTCCCGTCGCGGTCCATCGCTTCGAAACGGGCATGTTCCGGCGCGGCGAATTCCTCAGGCGACAGTTTGCCATCGCCGTTCCAGTCCATGCGATGGAACATTTCGGTCACGCGCTGGCGCAGATCCTTCAGATGGCCGTTGATGAACTGGTCCTCGGTCATGGTCGGCGCATTGCCGGACGCTGCCATGAACTGGGTCGCCAATGTCCGGTTCAGTTCGTCATGGGTGACCTTGCCGTCCTTGTTGATGTCGAATTCGGCGAGGAATCGCTCGGCCAGACGCCCGCGGGCGTAACTCGCGCCGAAGTCCGAACTCGTCCGCGACGAGGTCCCGGGCAAATCGTTCGAGCCCGACATCTGGGCGATGGCGACGCCGCCGCCCACGATCAATGCGGCCCCGAACAACAAAGCGTAACGAAGTGGATGTTTCATTGAAGTCCCTCCAAGTGGCGCTCCCGCTATTCTTGGATTGCTAAAGGCCGCCCGTCGCGAATATTTGTCGGGAGCCTACGATTCTCGTCTCAAAGTGCGGTCATTTCCCGGCGGTCTGCGAAGAATTGACACAATTTCGAATTGCAGCGGCCGCCGGGACGAAGCATCCTGAAGCCGCAACAGAACGGCCGACTCCGATGAGCAAGGAAGAAACAAAGCCGCATGTGATGATCGTCGAGGACGCGCGCGACATTCGCGAACCTCTGGCGCGTTATCTGCGCGAGCATGGCTATCGCACCACGACGGCGGCCGACGCATTGGCGGCGCGCAAGGTGATGAAGGGCGCGGCCATCGATCTCGTCGTGCTCGACATCATGATGCCGGGCGAGGACGGACTCAGCCTGTGCCGCTACATTCGGGAGAGTTCGCAGATTCCCGTCATCCTGCTCACAGCGCGGGGCGAGGAAGTGGATCGCATCATCGGCCTCGAAATGGGCGCCGACGATTACATCGCAAAACCCTTCAGCCCGCGCGAATTGATCGCGCGTATCGCGGCCGTTCTCCGCAGGACGCAGGCGTTGCCCCCGCGCCAAAAGCCGCCCGAAGCGGAACTGGTGCGGTTCGGCGACTGGACGCTCGACACGGGCCAGCGCGAATTGATCGGCGGCGACGGCATGGCGACGGCCCTGTCGAGCGGCGAATTCCGGCTGCTCAGCGCGTTGCTGGAACGGCCGAAGATCGCCCTGACCCGCAATCAGCTGCTGGACTTGACCAAAGGCCGCGATGCGGAGCTATTTGACCGCAGCATCGACAATCATGTGAGCCGCTTGCGCAAGAAAATCGAGCCGGATCCCAAGAATCCGCGCTACATCAAGACGGTCTGGGGCGGCGGATATATTTTCGCCGTTGACCCCGAACCCGCATGAAGTCCTGGCCGCTTAACTGGTGGCCGCGCACGCTCAGCGCGCAATTGGTCGTGATCACCGCGGTGGCAGTGATTGTCTCCAATGCGGCCGTGGGACTGTGGTTCGAAACCACGCAAGCAAGCTTGACCGAAGCCTCGATCACGGAGCGCCTGCTGGACCGCGCCGCCTCCACAGCCGCGCTGTTGAGCAGCATTCCGGCGCGCGAGCGCGAGGCCGTCGCACGGACCATGAGTTCCGGTCCATGGAACTTCGAAGTGCTCTACGGCAAGGCTCTGCCGCAGACGATGACCGACGAGGAGGCCAAGCTTGCGTCGCGCGTTCGCGCGTTGCTGCCGGCGGAACGCGCCAAGCAGCCCGTCTCCGTCAAAATGTACACCGGACCGTTGCCCGAAGCCGTCAGACAATCGCGCGCGGGGATGACCAGCGGGCCCATCATCGAAGTCACCGTTCCCGTCGTTCGCAATTCGCAACTCCTCACGACATTTTATCGCCCGCTGCCCGCGCCGTGGCCGACAGAAGTGCTGATCGCCGGCATGGTCGCGCTTTTGACGACCTCTGCGGCCGCAGCATTCATCGCCAGGCGCGTGGCGCGGCCATTGTCGCAACTCGCGGCGTCGGCATCGGAAGCGGCGCGCGGCGGCCCCGCAGCCCGCGTGCCCGAGGAAGGGCCGGACGACGTGCGACGCGCCGCGCACGCGTTCAATGCAATGACGGACCAGGTCAAGCGCACGCTTGAAAGCCAGCGTCACCTGCTGTCCGCCGTGGGCCACGATTTGCGCACGCCGATCACGGCCATGTTCATCAGCACGGAGTTTGTCGAAGACGCCGAGGTGCGCGAAAATCTTCAGAAGAACTTACAGGAACTGCAAGAGCTGACCGATGCCGTGTTGTCCGCTGCGCGCGGGGTCGGTTGGGAGCAGATGCGCAAGATCGACCTCTCCGCGCTGGTCGAAAGCCTCTGCACCGATCTGGACGAACGGGGCGAGCCGGTGTCGTGGCAGGTGCATGGCGCAGCGCCATTGAGCTGCCGGCCCAATGAGATTCGTCGCGCGGTCCGCAACCTGATCGAGAACGCCATCGCCTACGGCAAAAAGGCGGATGTTCGGCTCATGGACAATCCGGCCTGCTATGAGATTGTGATCGAGGATGAAGGTCCCGGTATCCCCGAGGAGGATCGCGTGCGGGTGTTCGATCCCTTTGTGCGCCTCGAGGCGTCGCGCAGCGCAGAAACGGGCGGGTCCGGGCTTGGACTCACCTTGGTCAAGGCCATCGCTGAAGGCCATGGCGGCCGCGTCGATCTTGAGAACCTGCCCGAAAGGGGGTTACGCGTGCGTCTTTGTTTGCCGCGCGAGCCCGCCGCCGCGTAAACTGATCGCATGCAATTTGGTCCCTGTCCCATTTCCGATGCCGAAGGCGCGATTTTGGCGCACGCGGTGCGAACCGCGCGCGGGGTTTTTCGCAAGGGCCGCATCCTCGCGCGAGCCGACATCGATGCGCTACGCGCAGCGGATATTCGCGAGGTGACCGTCGCGCGTCTTGAAATCGATGATGTCGGCGAAGACGAAGCGGCCGCGCGTATCGCCCGAGTTTGCGCCGGCGAAGGCGTGCGCGTGGGCGCGGCGTTTACCGGGCGAGCCAATCTTTACTCCGACGCGCTTGGCGTGGCGGTGGTGGACGCCGCGCGCATTGCAGCGCTGAACGCGATCCACGAAGCGATCACCATCGCCACGCTTGCGCCTTACGCCGCGGTCGACATTCGCCAGATGCTGGCCACCATCAAGATCATTCCCTTTGCCGTACCGCGCGCTGCGGTTGAAGAAGCAGAGCGCACGCTGAAGCGCGGCCCCGTCATTCGCATTGCCCCATTCCAGCCCCGGCGAGCAGCTTTGATCTCAACCGCGACACCCGCCACGAAGCCTTCCCTGCTCGAACAAAAATCGTTCAGCGCTAGACGGCAGGCTGCATGCGCTCGGATCAACGATCGCTTTCGAGCGGCGTGTCGCGCATAAGGTAGCCGCGGTCGCCGCGGCGCTCAAAGAAGCAAAAGCGGCCGGCGCCGATCCGATTCTGGTGTTCGGCGCGAGCGCGATCACCGACCGGCGCGACGTCATCCCCGCCGCCATCGAGCTTGCCGGCGGCAACGTGGAGCACTTTGGAATGCCGGTGGATCCCGGCAATCTGTTGCTGCTGGGACGGCTGCAGGACGCCGTGATCATCGGCCTGCCCGGCTGCGCGCGTTCTCCCAAACTCAACGGGTTCGACTTCGTTCTGCAGCGCGTGCTCGCAGGATTGACCGCGACGCGCACAGACATCGCCGCCATGGGCGTGGGTGGATTGCTCACAGAAATTCATACGCGACCGCAGCCGCGCGACCAGCGCCCGATCAGGGGCCCGCGTGCGCCGAGGATCGGAGGGATTGTGCTCGCGGCCGGTCTCTCCTCGCGGATGGGACGTAACAAACTTCTGGCCGACATCGACGGCAAACCTCTGGTCCGCCGCGTGGCGGAGACGGCCGCGGCCAGCAGCGTCGATCCCATCATCGTCGTCAGCGGAAATGCGGCGGCGGACACGGCGTCGGCGCTGGCCGGCCTGCACGTCGTCGTCGCGGAGAATCCGGATTTTCGCGACGGCCTCAGCACATCGCTCAAATGCGGGTTGCGCGCGCTGCCGGACGATTGCGATGGCGTGCTCGTCCTGCTCGCCGATATGCCTGCCGTCACGCCCGCACTGATCGACAAGCTCGTCGCCGCGTTCGACCCAGCGGAAGGCCGGGCGATCTGCGTTGCGACCTACAAGGGCAAACGCGGCAATCCCGTATTGTGGGCGCGTCAGTTCTTTTCCGACATGCTGGAGCTGGAAGGCGATGTCGGCGCCAAACATCTCATGGCTACGAACGGCGAACTCGTCTGCGAAGTCGAAGCCGCAGACGATGCGCCTCTCATCGACATCGATACGCCCGAGGCGCTCGCGGTCTATGCAGCGCGCAATCGATGAGCGATCCGCTCTATCGCAAGGAACTGTTGCGGCTTGCCGCCGATGCGCATTGCGCCGGACGACTGAGCGGGCCTCGTGTCACCGGGCACGCACACAACCCAGCCTGCGGGGACAAAGTGACGGTCGATCTGGAACTTGCCGATGGCCATATCGCACAAATCGCGCATGACACGAAAGCCTGCGTTCTTGCACAGGCGTCGGCGTCCATTCTTGGACATGAATTGAAGGGCAAGACACGTGACGACGTGTTTCAATTGCGCGGCACGCTTGTCGCAATGCTCACGGCAAGCAGCGAGGCGCCCTCGCCGCCCTTCCACGCTTACGCCGTGTTCGACGGCACGATCGAATATCCCAGCCGTCATCGGTGTGTGTTGTTGCCGGTAGAAGCGGTGCTTGCGGCGTTCGACGCCAACGATGAAATCCCACCCGCCCCTTGAGGGTGGGTCGAAATTGTCTTTGAGCGTCAGCGAAAAGAAAATTTCGGGGCGGGGTATTGTTGATGCAGCACCCCGCCCCGAAAAATTCTTCGCTACGCTCTGAATTTTTCGACCCTCCCTCAAGGGGCGGGTGGGAAGCCAATTAGGCCGCCGCAGCGCTCATCGGTTCGCGAGACGCGTTTTCAGACGGCATGCCTGACGCGTCGGTCGGCAGGACCACATAGGCGCGACAGCCTTTGCCCTGCTCGCTTTCGATCCAGGCGCGCCCGCCATGGAGTTCGGTCAAGCCGCGCACGAGCGCAAGCCCCAAACCGGTGCCGCCGCCCTGGCGGTCGTAGCGATTGTCGACCTGGCTGAACGGTTTGAAAATCTTGTCAAGTTTCTCGCGCGGGATTCCGGGTCCGTTGTCCTCGACCATGATCTGAAACGAGCCGCAGCGCGCACGCGAACCGATCACAGTGATGCGCCCGCCCTCCGGCGTGAACTTCACGGCGTTCGAAACGAGATTGATGAGGATCTGCTTGAGCGCGCGTTCGTCAGCCCACAATGTCGGCGCATCGGGATCGATGTCGATGACGAGGTCCTGCCGGCGCTCGCGCGCTTTGGCGCCGATGATCTTGAGCGCGGTATCGAACGTGCGTTGCACGTCGAGCGAGTGCGGCTCGATTTCCATCCTGCCGGCCTCGATCTTCGCCACGTCGAGAAGATCGTTGATCAGGCTCAGCAAATGCGCGCCGGAGGAATGGATGTCGCCGGCGTATTCCTTGTAGCGCGGCGAGCCGACGCTGCCGAAGCATTCCTTGGCGATGATTTCGGAGAAACCGAGAATGGCGTTGAGCGGCGTGCGCAGTTCGTGGCTCATATTGGCGAGGAACGCGGTCTTCGAGGCGTTGGCCGTTTCGGCCTCGAAGCGCTTGCGCAACGCCTCGTCGCGCGCCTCTTCGAGTTCGCGTGCAAGATCTTCCACTTCGAAGCGCAACCGGAAGTCTTCGTCGAGCCGCGAGGTGAGCCTGCGTCCGTCGTAGAAGGATTGCGCGGCGAAAATCGGCAGCGCGACCGCCAGCGTGATGTCCATCAGGGACCCGCCCAGCACAAACCGCACTGCCGAAAATATGACGAGCGGCAGCATGCAGGCCACGAACATGTCGATATGGCTCGCGCGGCTGATCAACAGACTGGCCAACACGGAAACGACGGCGGCGACCAGGAAAACGTGATTGAGCGGGTTGCTCGAATCCCACAGCACCCACGGCATCAATCCCCAGGCGGAGCTGATGGCGACCTGGATGGCGATGAAGCGCGGAAACCAGGCTTCCAGTTGTTCGGAGTTCGCGCGCCGCGATGCGTCCCGCTTGTACTGCAGCACCAACCGCGATCCTGCCGCAGTGGCGATCACCACGGCGATCGGCAGCAGAAGACAGGTGCGGAACGGCGCATGCCCGAAACGACCGAATTCGGCCGAGCCCAGCCACGCCATGACGAGCGCCCAGAACGGTCCGATAAAGCGCGCCAGCCAGATGACGTCGGCAATGAGGTCGAGCTGCGCCTTCAGGACGCGGACGTCCGCGCTCTTCTGCACGCGCAGTCGCTGGCCGTACCCCACAGCGCTTCCTCGTTGACCCTCTCGCCCCAAGTCGGAGCAGGGGAACATTAGTCGACGCTCTCCTAAAATTTACTTAGAAGAGCTCTCAGGCCCTCAAACGGGCAGGCGCGCGCTGCGGCGCAGTCGCTCGGGCCGCTTTCGGAAAGTAAACAAATGCGCGCACGCCCGCGCCGACGTCGCTTTCGATCCAGGCGCGCCCGCCATGCAACTCGGCGAGGCCGCGCACCAGCGACAAACCGAGACCCGTCCCACCCGCCTGCCGGCTGTAACGATTGTCGATCTGGTTGAACGGCGTGAAGATGCGGTCGAGCAGCGCCGCCGGAATGCCGGGGCCGTCGTCCTCCACGCAAAGCTGGAAGCCGCCGTCGCCGGTCACAATTCCCGAAATGGCGATGTTGCCGCCGTCGGGCGTGAACTTGACCGCATTCGAAACGAGATTGATGACGATCTGCTTGACCGCGCGTTCGTCGGCCACAAGATTGGCGCCGCCGGCGTCGATATCCGTCACGACACGCTGGCGCTTTTCGCGCGCACGGGCCAGCGCAACTGTGAGGGCTTTTTCGATGACGGATTTGGGATCGAGCGCCACGGGCTCGATATCCATTTTGCCGGCCTCGATCTTCGCGATGTCCAGAATGTCGTTGATCAGGCTCAGGAGATGGTTGCCGGACGCGTTGATGTCGCCCGCATAGTCGCGATAGCGCAATGTCCCCACCGGCCCCAGGGTCTCGTTGGCGATCAATTCGGAGAAACCCAGAATAGCGTTGAGCGGCGTGCGCAGTTCGTGACTCATATTGGCGAGGAATGTCGTCTTGGAGGCGTTGGCGGCTTCGGCCTCAAAGCGCTTTCTCAGCGCATCGTCGCGCGTATCGCGCAATTCGACCGCCAGATCTTCATTGGCGAAGCCCGTGCGCAATTGCCTTTCGACCTGCCGCCGAACGATGAACGCGAACGCATAGGCGAATGCGAAGGTCACGCCGATAACGAAGGTCAGCGGCAACGCGACCGGGCCGCCGCCATAGGCGAGCGCAAGCAATGTGAGCGCGACGGTCGGCGTCACGCCGGCAAAATAGACGATCGTGTGCATCGCGCGCGAAAACGCATAAGCCCACAGGATGGCGACGATCACGAGCGTGACAAGAACATTGTTGATGGGATTTCCCGGCACCCACAGGAGCCACGCCATCAATCCCCATGCCGTGCCGATGAGCCCCTGAAAGCCCGCCACCGCCCACAACCATTTCTGGGAATTGGCCGGGTCGCGCAGATAGCCGCGATAAAGCGCCGATGCAATGAAACTGTTGCCGATGTGCATCGCCATAACGGCCGCAAGCCGCCACCATGCGATGGCGCCGAAGATCGGAAAGAAGCCGGCGAACGGCAATATCGAAAGCAGCGCCCATGCCGGGTTGACCCAGATGGCGATCGGAACGGACGACACGATGAGGTTCAAGCGCGCACGCAACATGCGCGTTTCTTCCGTGTTCGCCCGTGTGGGGGAGCTGATCGCTTGCGCGGTCATATCCGGGTGTCATCCTCCGCCGGGCAGCGCCACTTGCCGCCGTTACGCGGTTAATGTACGGGAGCGCCCCTTAAGAAATGACTGCGGCGAAGCGAGTCGTCGCGCCAACGCGCCGATTTCGTTAACGTTGCGTTATCCTTGAGTCGCGCGAGTGCAGGCATCAGCAGAGTCGTATGGCAAAAAAACCGGAACCTCCCGATCTTTTCGACGCGCCGTCCGCCCCATCCAAGGGCTACACGGCAAAGGACATCGAAGTTCTCGAGGGCCTTGAGCCCGTGCGCCGCCGGCCCGGCATGTATATCGGCGGCACCGACGAGAACGCCCTGCACCATCTCGCGGCGGAAATTCTCGACAATGCCATGGACGAAGCGGTCGCCGGTCACGCCAACCGCATCGAGATGGAATTGCTCGAACATGACGTGCTAACCGTTCGCGACAATGGCCGCGGCATTCCCGTCGACCCGCATCCCAAATTCAAGAACAAGTCGGCGCTCGAAGTGATCATGACGACGCTGCATGCCGGCGGAAAATTCGGCGGCAAGGTCTATGACACGTCCGGCGGCCTGCACGGCGTCGGCGCGTCGGTCGTCAATGCGCTGTCGGAATGGATGGAAGTCGATGTCGCGCGCGACCGCGCATGCCCACAAGATGCGCTTCGAGCGCGGCAAAGCCGTCGGCAAGCTGAAGGACCTGGGTGCGGTCAACCGGCGCGGCACCATCGTCAGCTTCAAACCGGACACCCAGATTTTCGGCAAGGATGCGCATTTCTCGCCGGCGCGGCTCTACCGCATGGCGCGCTCCAAGGCCTATCTGTTCCGCGGCGTGGAAATCCGCTGGAAGTGCGATCCCTCGCTGGTCAAGCCGGACGGGCCACGCCGGCCGAAGAGACGCTCAAATTTCCCGGCGGCCTGCTCGATTTCCTGACGTGCGAAATCGAAGGCAAGGCAACCGTCACCAGCCGCGCTTTTTCCGGCCGCACCGAAAACCGCGACGGCAAGGGCGCGGTCGAATGGGCCGTCGCCTGGGCGCCGGAAGTCGAGCCGTTCCTCCATTCCTATTGCAACACGATCCCCACGCCGCAGGGCGGCACGCATGAGCAGGGCCTGCGCAACGCGCTGACGCAAGGCGCTGCGCGATCACGGCGAGCGCGCCAACAACCGCAAGACGGCGCTCGATCACGCCCGACGACATCATGGCCGCCGCCTGCGCGGTGTTGTCGGTCTTCATCCGCGAACCGGAATTCCAGGGCCAGACCAAGGACAAGCTATCGACGCCGGACGCGCAGCGGCTCGTCGAAAATGTCGTGCGCGATCATTTCGATCATTGGCTGGCGGAAAATCCGCAGGAAGCCGACAAGCTCCTCGCCTTCGTCATCGATCAGGCCGAAGACCGGCTGAAGCGCAAAGCAGGAAAAGGAAGTCTCGCGCAAAGCCGCCACGCGCAAACTGCGCCTGCCGGGCAAGCTTGCCGATTGCTCGCGCGATGCGGCGGCGGGCACGGAGATATTTCTTGTCGAAGGCGATTCCGCCGGCGGCTCGGCCAAGCAGGCGCGCGATCGCGAGACGCAGGCGATCCTTCCGTTGCGCGGAAAAATCCTCAATGTCGCGAGCGCGCGGCGCGGGCAAGCTGGAGCAGAACCAGGAACTCGCCAATCTCGTGCAGGCGCTGGGTTGCGGCACCGGCGCGCAAATTCCGCGACCAGCGATCTGCGCTATGAACGCGTCATCATCATGACCGACGCCGACGTGGACGGCGCGCATATCGCGTCGCTGCTGCTCACGTTTTTCTATCGCGAGATGCCGCGCCTGATCGCGCATGGACATCTGTTTCTCGCGATGCCGCCGCTCTATCGCCTGTCGCACGGCGCCAAATCGGAATATGCGCGCGATGATGCGCATCGCGAACAATTGCTCAAGACGACGTTCAAAGGCGCGCTCGAAGGTCGAAATCTCACGCTTCAAGGGACTGGGCGAAATGATGCCGGCGCAGCTCAAGGAAACGACCATGAAGCCGGGCGCGCGCACCCTGATCCGGGTTGATATCGCGGAGGACGAATCGAAGGCGACGGAGAGCCTGGTCGAGCGGCTGATGGGCAAGAAACCGGAACTGCGCTTCCAGTTCATTCAGGAAAATGCGCAATTCGCCAAGGAAGTGGACATCTGATCCCGCCAAAATGGGCGTTTCCGCGCCACGGACGGCATAAATCGGCCATGCGGCGCGGTTTGGTCATTGACTGGAAATAATTCCACCCTATGTTGCAGTGCATCGAGAGTCGGCAGCCGATCCGGGCAGCCGAGTGGGCGCGAAACATGCGCCCCGTTTAGGAGCGTATGACGAACGACACGACTGCCGGCGCGGAAGCCGGTCTTGAAGAAGCCTCTCAGGACACTTCTTCCCCAATCACGACGACACTTGCCACGGATGCGCGTTTCGAGGACCTCGGGCTTTGCCCGGAGATCCTGAAAGCCGTTGGCGAAAGCGGCTACACGACGCCCACGCCGATCCAGGCGCAGGGCATCCCGCATGTTCTCAAGCGACGGGACATCATCGGCATCGCACAGACGGGAACCGGCAAGACCGCCTCGTTCACGCTGCCTATGATCGAGTTGCTCGCCCGCGGCCGCGCCAAGGCGCGCATGCCGCGCTCGCTGATCCTGGAACCCACGCGCGAACTGGCGGCGCAGGTGGCCGAGAGCTTCGAGCGCTACGGCAAATACAACAAGCTTTCGATGGCGCTGCTGATCGGCGGCGTTTCGTTCGAAGACCAGGATCGGAAGCTCGATCGCGGCGTGGACGTGCTGATCGCGACACCCGGGCGCCTGCTCGATCATTTCGAGCGCGGCAAGCTGATGCTGAGCCAGGTGCAAGTGCTCGTCATCGACGAAGCCGACCGCATGCTCGACATGGGATTCATTCCGGACGTCGAGCGCATCTGCAAGCTCATCCCGTTTACCCGCCAGACATTGTTTTATTCGGCGACGATGCCGCCGGAAATCCAGCGTTTGACGGACCAGTTCCTGCACAATCCCGTGCGCGTGGAAGTTTCACGTCCCGCGATGACGGCGGACAATATCGTCCAGGAAATCATTCAAATCCCCAACAATGATTGGGCGAAGCGCGAAGCGCTGCGCCGCCTCATCCGCGACAATCCGGTCAAGAACGCGATCGTGTTCTGCAACCGCAAGCGCGATGTCGATGTGGTGGCGAAGTCGCTGCAGAAGCATGGTTTCTCTGCCGCGGCTCTCCACGGCGATCTCGACCAGTCGGTGCGCACGCGCACGCTCGAAGGCTTCAAGAACGACGAAATTCGCTTCCTCGTGGCGAGCGACGTGGCTGCGCGCGGTCTCGACATTCCCGCCGTGTCGCACATCTTCAATTTCGACGTGCCGTTCCATCCCGACGACTATGTGCACCGCATCGGCCGCACGGGCCGCGCCGGACGCTCGGGCCACGCCTATATGCTGGCGACCAGCCGTGATACGCGCTCCGTCGATGCGATTGAAAAACTGATCGGCAGGCCGATCGACAAGCGCGTGATGGAAGGCATCGAAGTGCGCGAAGACCGCCATGAAGGCCCGCGCCAGGGCCGCGATGCGCATCGCAGAGGCCCCAAGGATCGCCATCGCGGGCCGCAGCCTCATTCGCGGCCGCATGCGGCGACGCATGCCGCCCCGCCGGTCGCGCCGCGCGAAGCGGGTTCAGTCGAAATGCCGGCGCCGCAGCCCGAAGTGCAGCAAGCGCAGCAACATCAACCACGTCAGCCGCGACACCAGCCGAGGCCTGCGCACAAGCCGCAAGAGCAACGTCAGCACGCAAAGCCGCGCGAAGCAGAGCCTGAAGTCGTCGACATCAATCGTCTGCCCGCGTTCCTGTTGCGTCCGATCAATCTCCCGAAAACGGAAAAGCCGGTGCGCCCCGCCAAACGCAAAGACGCCGACGCGGAAGTTTGACAAGTGGAGCGCGGGCATCCTGCCCGCCTTCTTTTTGCTTTCAGCACAAGTTTAGAAATGCGGGCAGGACGCCCGCGCTCCAAACTCACCACGGCAGCGGACCATCCTTGTCGAAGAACCCGCCGGTTGGACCGTCCGGGCCGATCAGCGCATAACGCACGGGCGCGACGGCGCTCTCTTCCACCGTCTGTGCGCCGCGAAACTGATTCATGTCGGTCGCGGTGTAGCCGGGATTGACGGCATTGACCTTGATGCCGCTGTCTTTCAATTCGCGCGCAAACAACAGCGACGCAACGTTGGCCGCCACTTTCGACGCCGTGTAGGCGAGAACCGTCAGCCCCGAATAGGGATGCGCGGGATCGGTGTTGCGCGTCATGGATCCCATATCGCTCGTGACATTGACGATGCAGCCCGCCTTCGATTTCCGGATCAGCGGCAGGAACGCCTGCGTGACGGCGACCAATCCGAAGAAATTCGTGTCGAACACATAGCGAATGTCTTCGAGTTTGTATTCGCTGGGATTCGCCGTCTCGCGTGCGACGCCCGCATTGTTGACCAGAATGTCGAGCCGATCGAAATCGCGCCCCACTTCGGCGACGGCCGCAGCGACGCTATTCGCGTCCGTGACATCGAGCGCAATCGCTCTCGCTTCGCCGCCCTCCTCGCATATCCGTTCGGATTCGGCATTGCCCAGCGCCATATTCCGGCAGCCGATCACCACAGATAGACCCTGACGCGCAAGTTCGCGGGCGATGCCCAGTCCAATGCCTCTATTCGCTCCCGTCACCAGCGCGATGCGCTTCTCTGTCATGCTCGATTCCGCTGTGTGACGCCTTACGAAGGCACAAATGAGCGCCGTCCCGTTGGACGTTCTTTTTATAACAACTGTTACAAAATACGCAATCGCCGAACGATCAGCGTTTGATCTGCCCGTCCATCATCTTCTGGATCTTCTCGCCGTAAGGCGGGCGCATCATGGCGGTGACGTCCATCTTCGCCTGCTGGAACACGGCCTTGGCGTGGCTGAAAGTGCGGAAGCCGTCGATGCCGTGATAGGAGCCCATGCCGGACGGCCCTACTCCGCCGAACGGCAAATCCTCCATGCTCACATGCATCACCACATCGTTGACGGTGACGCCGCCGGACGTCGTGCGCGTGAGCACGCGGTCCTGCTCGGCAGAGTCGCGCCGAAATAATAGAGTCCGAGCGGCCGGGGATGATCGTTGACGTAGCCGATCGCATCGTCCACCGTGTCATAGGTCTTCACCGGCAGCAGCGGCCCGAAGATCTCGTCCTTCATGATCTTCATGTCGTCGGTGGGATTGAGCACCAACGTCGGCGGAATCTTGTGGATACGGCTGCTGGCGAAAATCTTCCTTCGCCGGATTGAGCACGATGATCTCCGCGCCCTTTGCGGTCGCGTCGTCGAGATAACCCATCAGCCGATCGTAATGCCGCTGATTGATCACGCGATGTGTAGTCGGGATTGTCCTTCAGGGTCGGGAACATCGTCGCGACCGCGCTCTTCCGCCGCGCTCACGAATTCCTTCGCCCGATCCTTCGGCACCATCACATAATCCGGCGCGAGGCAGATCTGGCCCGGCATTGAGCGTCTTGCCCATCATCACGCGGTTGGCCACGAGCTTCATGTCGGCGGACTTGCCGATGACCACCGGCGACTTGCCGCCGAGCTCCAGGGTCGTGGGCACGAGGTTTTCCGCCGCTGCGCGCATCACGTGATAGGCGACGGAGGTCGCGCCCGTGAACAGCAGATGATCGAAGGCAAGCGTGCTGAACGCAGCCGCCCACTTCGGGGCCGCCCGTGAACACCGCGACTTCGGTTTCGTCATAGGCCGAGCGGAACATGCGCTCCATCAGTTCGGAGGTGCGCGGCGTGAACTCCGACGGCTTGATCATCACGCGGTTGCCGGCGGCGAAAATGCCCGCGAGCGGCGAGAAGGTGAGATTGACGGGGAAATTCCACGGCGAGATCACGCCGACCACGCCTTTCGGCTGATAGTCGACATAGGCCCTGGCGCCGAACAGGCCCAGCAATGCGGGCGACACCTTGCGCTTCTCGCGCTTCATCCAGCCGCGCAGATTTTCCTTGGCATGCTTGAGCGGCCCGATCGAACCCGACGACATCCGTCAGCAGCGTGGCGTGGACCGAGCGATGGCCGAAATCTTCGCGCAGCGCGTCCGTGATCGCGTCCTTGTGGCCGACGATCAGTCCGATCGCGCGGTCGAGCCATTCGATGCGCTTCTCGGCGCTCGGCGGGCCTTCCTTGATATGGGCTTGACGCTGACGCTCGAGCACGCGCGCCAGTCTGCGGCCGCATCGGGGGCGGTCCGGTTCGTGCTCTCGGGCCTCGCTTCGGCAACGCTCATGGCAATCTCCCTGTCCGCGACCGCGCCGCGGCCGAATGATGACGATTTGTCAATTAGAGCAGCCCGTCTCGCGTGCTTCAACCGACTTAAGGGTTTGTTACCGACCTTGGCGGCACAATTCCACCTGTGAGCGGGCCGATCAAAGCCCGCCCGGCTCGGGGGTTTGGTGGTGAACCAGCACGAACGCGTGCAGGCGTTGGCAAAAACCGCGCTCGCCCTGATGGCGGAGCGGCAAGTCTCGCCGACGCCCGAAAATTTCCAGCTCTTCTACGCCTATGCCTCGGGCGACAATCCGGCTGCATCGCGCGTCATGGGCGATATGATCTCCGGTCGGCAGGCGTTTTCGCCCATCGTGCTCGATGATCTTCGCGAACGCTTTTTCGGAACGGCGCGCCTCGAAGCCGCCGTTGAGAACATCGGCGCGGAAATCACCGGCGCGATGGACACCGTCTTGCAGAAATTGGCGAGCGCCGAGCAGGACACCGTCGCATACGGGCGCAAATTGTCGGCCGCCAGCGGGGAGTTGGGCGGCGGTCACACGCCCGCCGACATGCAGAAGCTGGTCGACGGGCTTCTCGGCGCCACCCAGGCGATGGAAGAGCGCACGAAGGCTTTGGAAGAAGAACTGCAGCGGTCGTCGCACGAGGTGAACGATCTCAAAGCGAAGCTCGACGACGTGCGCAAGGAAAGCCTCACCGATCCGCTGACCGGAATCCACAACCGCAAAGCCTTCGATCAGGAACTGGCGCAGTCCGTCGAGCAGGCGCGCAAGGAGGGCGAGCCGCTCAGCCTCTTCATGTGCGACATCGATCATTTCAAGGTGTTCAACGACACCTGGGGCCACCAGACGGGCGACCAGGTGCTCCGCCTCGTCGGCCACTGCCTGTCTGAGAACGTCAAAGGCCGTGAC
Source organism: uncultured Alphaproteobacteria bacterium (assembly GCA_963715545.1). GTDB lineage: Bacteria > Pseudomonadota > Alphaproteobacteria > Micropepsales > Micropepsaceae > Rhizomicrobium. Next base: position 1,341,448 of record OY970252.1, read on the forward strand.
ACGGCCGCGCGTTACGGCGGCGAGGAATTCGCCGTCATCCTGCGCCAGACCGGACTTGAATCGGCGGTGAGCCTCGCCAATCAGATTCGCGCCAACGTCGAAAGCAAGAAACTGGTCAAACGCTCGACCGGCGATATTCTCGGCACCATCACGATCTCGATCGGCGTCGCCCAGCTCGGGCTCGGGGAACCGCCTTCGTCCCTTGTCCAGCGCGCGGATGCTTGCCTCTACGCCGCCAAAAACGCCGGGCGCAATCGCGTGATGAGCGAGGCCCCGAGGACCATGTCCGAGGACGTCGTGGCGGCCTGAACTTGGGCCTGAACTTCGCCTGATCTGAGGCGCTTTCCATTCCCGCAAAGCCCGCTCTATGCTTGGCCCCTCGCTATACAGGGGTTTCGCATGCGCAAGGATTTCGAACGTTGCTACGTCGCAGCTCATGGCGGCGTCGCCGTGCTGACCATGAATCATCCAGAGGTGATGAACGCCGCGTCGGTGAAGATGGTTCATGGCATGATCGCCGCGATCGATTACATCGAAAAGCCGGATAGCGGCTTCCGCGCGATCGTGTTGACCGGCGAAGGTCGCGGCTTCTGCTCGGGCGCAAATTTGTCCGAGGTTCCCGAAGAAGGCGCATCTCCCCGAGGCGTCGGCTCAGCCCTGGAGACGGCGTATCACCCATTCCTTCGCCGTCTGCGCGATCTCAAAATGCCGCTGGTGACAGCCGTCAACGGCGCAGCCGCCGGAGTGGGCATGAGCATCGCCCTGATGGGCGACATCATTCTCGCCGCGCGCACCGCCTATTTCCTTCAGGCGTTCGCGCGCATCGGCCTCATACCCGATGGCGGTTCGACCTGGTTGCTGCCGCGCCTCGTTGGTCTCGCCCGCGCCAAGGAACTTTCGATGCTCGCCGAAAAGCTGCCGGCCGAAACGGCGCTGTCCTGGGGTCTGATCAATCGCGTCTATGACGAGGGGGCCTTGATGGACGAAGCGCTTGCGCTCGCCAGAAAGCTGTCCGAAGGCCCCACCCAGTCGCTTGGCGCCATCCGCAAGCTTTATTGGGAGAGCCCGAACAACTCCTTCGAGGTCCAGATCGACCTCGAGCGGCAGTCGCAGCAGCGGGCCGGCAAGACCGAAGATTTCCTCGAAGGCGTGACCGCCTTTCTGCAGAAGCGCCCGGCGAAGTTCAAAGGGAAATAATTCTTCATTAACCAACAAAACGCGGGTTTGCATGATGGGGTCGCGGCAGCGTGACTTGCGCGGCGCGGCAAACTGCGGCCCAATCCCGCCCGCACAGTTACCGGCCCGGCCCGTTCCTCGCGGCGATAGCGGCTTAGATTTCACAGCAGGAGTTCAACCAATGCGACGCAGTCACATCGCGCTCGCCGGCCTTCTCGGCACGGCGTGCATCGTTCTCAGCGCCACGGCCGCTTTCACCGATACCCCCCAAAACCATACGCAGTACGGGACCTGGGGCGTCGAACTCAGCGGAATGGATAAGAACGTCAAGCCGGGCGACAATTTCTTCATGTTCGTCAATGGCGCCTGGTACAAGAGCGCCGTCATCCCGCCGGATCGCGCGAGCACAGGTTCGTTCCAGAATCTTCGAATCCTCAGCGAAACGCGGATGAACGAGATCGCAGCATCGCTTGACGCCAAGCCCTACGATCAGCTGGCCGACAACGAGAAGAAGTTGCGCGATCTTTACGACGCGTTTCTCGATCAGAAGCAGATCGACGCCAACGGGCTGGCTCCGGCCAAGAAAGACCTCGACTTCATCGCGAATCTCAAGACGCGGGATGATGTCGCGGCGGCGATGGGCGATCCGCGCCTTCAGCTGGACGGGCCCATGGGCGGCGGCATCGGCATCGACGAAAAGGATCCCAACGCCTACGCGATCGATCTCGGCCAATCGGGCCTCGGAATGCCCGATCGCGACTATTATCTGAAGGACGATCCCGCGCTGGCCGCCGCGCGAGACGCTTACAAGAAGCATCTCGCCGCGATGTTCACGCTCGCCGGCTACAGCGACGCCGACAAACGCGCGCAGGGCGTCTTCGAGCTCGAAACCAAGATGGCCCAGGCCGATTGGGTGAACGAAGATCGCCGCGACGAGGACAAGGTCTACAATCCGATGTCCTTTTCGCAACTCAAGGCGCTGACGCCGCAATTCTCGTGGGACGCCTATTTCAAGGCCGCGGGCGTTTCGACCACCACTGCTGCGGGCGAGCGCCAGGTCATCGTGGCCGAGAAATCCGCCTTCCCGAAACTGGCCCAGATATTCGCCGATACGCCTGTCGCCGTGTGGCGCGACTATCTGACGGCCCATTATCTCCACACTTATGCGGCGTATCTGCCGTCCGCCTTCGACAAGGAAGATTTCGCCTTCTACGGCACAACCTTGCAAGGCAACACGCAGCAACTCCCGCGCACGGCGCGCGCGGCGCATCTGCTCGACAACACGATGGGCGAAGCGCTGGGCAAGCTCTATGTCGCAAAATACTTCCCGCCCGAGGCGAAGGCCAAGGCGGTCGAGCTCGTGAACAATCTGCTCAAGGCCTATGACGCGGACATCCGCACGCTCGCCTGGATGACGCCGGCCACGCGCGAAAAGGCGCTGAAGAAGCTGCATCATTTCGGACTCAAGATCGGCTATCCCGATCATTGGCGCGACTATTCCGCGCTCGTGATCAAGCGCGACGATCTCCTGGGCGACATCCAACGCGCGGCGGAGTTCGACTGGAACCGCGAGCTCGAAGCGAATCGACCAGCCCGTGGACGCACCGAATGGGGCATGACGCCGCCGACCGTCAACGCCTACTACAATCCGCAAGGTAAACGAGATCGTGTTCCCGGCCGCCATCCTGCAGCCGCCCTTCTTCGATCCCAATGCGGACGACGCTGTGAATTATGGCGGCATCGGCGCTGTGATCGGCCATGAAATCAGCCATGGCTTCGACGATCAGGGCGCCAAGTTCGGCCCGACCGGAAAGCTGGAGAACTGGTGGACGGACGCCGACAAGGCGGCATTCGAAGCGAAGACCAAGGCGCTCGGCGCGCAGTATAGCAGCTACGAGCCGCTGCCCGGGCTGCACGTCAACGGCGCGTTCACGATGGGCGAGAACATCGCCGACAACGCCGGCATCGCGATCTCGCTCAAGGCCTATCACATCTCGCTCGGCGGCAAGGCGGCGCCGATGATGGACGGTTATACGGGCGATCAGCGGTTCTATCTGTCATTCGGCCAGATCTGGCGCGGCAAGCTGCGTGACGGCGCGCTGCGGCAGCAGATGCTCTCCAACGAGCACAGCCCGCCGGAATTCCGCGCCATCGGCGCCACCCGCAACCAGGACGATTGGTACGCGGCGTTCGGCGCGAAGTCCGGCGACAAATACTACCTTGCGCCGGAGAGCCGCGTACATCTCTGGTAGTCTGGATCAAAGCAGCGGGAGAAAACGATGAAGAAGATCGTCATCGGTTTAACGGGCGTCGCGTGCGCCGCATTCATGGCCGCGGCTATCGCCCAAACTCCCGCTGCCCATCCGGCCTTAGGCGCCTGGGGCGTCGACCTCAGCGCGATGGACAAGAGCGTAAAGCCCGGCGACGACTTCTTCATGTACGTCAACGGCACGTGGTACAAAACCGCAGTCATTCCGGCGGACCGCCCGCGCACGGGCTCCTTCGACGATCTGGCGATCCTCAGCGAAAAGCGCATGATCGAGCTCATCGGGCTGATCGAGGCCAAACCCGTGGCCCAGCTGACCGATGAAGAAAAGAAGCTACGCGACCTCTATGACGCGTTCACCGACACAGCGCAGATCGAGGCGCGCGGGCTGAAGCCCGTGCAAAAGGATCTTGATGATATTGCGTCCTTGCAGACGCGCGCCGATGTCGCCCGCGCGATGGGCACGCCCGATCGCGGAGCCACAAGCATTTTTGGAACGCGCGTTCTGCCCGACGCCAAGGATCCCCGCATATTCGATATGAATGTCGTGCAGGCGGGCCTCGGCATGCCGGATCGCGACTACTACCTGCGGGCCGACAATACGCTTGGCGTCACGCGCGACGCCTATCGCAAGCACATCGCAACGATGCTCTCATTGGCCGGCGCGAAAGACGCGCAGGCAAGGGCGGACGCGGTTTTCAATTTCGAAACGGCGCTGGCCGACGCCCAGTGGCCGGCCGCCGAAAAGCGCAATGCCGACAAAACCTACAACCCGATGACGATTTCGGCGCTTTCGAAATATGCATCAGGATTCGATTGGCCTGCATTCTTCACCGCCGAAGGGCTTTCATTGAAAGGTCCGTCCGGCGAGCGCATCATCGTGCTTCACGAGAACACGGCTATCGCCGCCATGGCGAAAGTCTTCGGCGAGACGCCCGTGCCGGTGCTGCGGGACTACCTGACCGTCCACTATCTCGACAACATGGCGGACTATCTGCCCAAAGCCGTCGACGACGCGCATTTCGATTTCTACGGCAAAGTCCTGAACGGCCAGACGGCGCAACTGCCCCGCGATATCCGCGGCGTGCATGTGCTCGACCGGCGCCTCGGACACCCGCTTGGCAAGCTCTATGTCGCAAAATATTTCCCGCCGGAATCGAAGGCGAAGATCGAAGCCCTCGTCGGCAACATCCTCAAGGCCTATGACGCGGATATCCGCACGCTCACCTGGATGACGGAAGCCACGCGCCAGAAGGCGCTCGACAAGCTGCATGCCTTTGTGCAGCATGTGGGGTATCCGGACAAATGGCGCGACTATTCCGCGCTAACAATTTCGCGCGACGATTTGATCGGCGATGTCGAACGCAGCGACGTTTTCGAGTGGAAGTATCGGCTCGACCGCATCGACCAGCCGGTCGATCGCAATGAATGGAACATGACGCCGCCGACGGTGAATGCGTACTACACGCCAAACTTCAATTCGATCTTCTTCCCCGCCGCGATCCTGCAGCCGCCCTTCTTCGACCCCAATGCGGACGATGCGGTGAATTATGGCGGCATCGGCGCGGTGATCGGCCACGAAATCAGCCACGGTTTCGACGATCAGGGTTCGAAATATGATGGCAGTGGCGCACTCAGAAGCTGGTGGACGGACGCGGATCGCAAGAATTTCGAAGAGCGCACCGCGGCGTTGGGCAAGCAATATAGCAGCTACGAGGCCCTGCCCGGCTTTTTCGTCAACGGCAAACTCACGATGGGCGAAAACATCGGCGACAATTCTGGCATCGCGATCGCCTACAAGGCCTATCACATTGCGCTGGGCGGCAAGGACGCGCCGGTGCTGGACGGCTACACAGGCGACCAGCGTTTCTTCCTGTCCTATGGGCAGATCTGGGGCGAGAAACAGCGCGACGGCGCGATGCGGGCGCAAGTGCTTTCCAATCCGCACAGCCCCGCGCAATTCCGCGCCGACGGCACGACGCGCAACCAGGACGCCTGGTATGCGGCCTTCGACGTGAAGCCCGGCGACAAATATTACCTCCCGCCGGACCAGCGCGTGCATATGTGGTAATCTGCAGCGCGGGCACCTTGCCCGATCTAGTCGGGCGGGTTCCATGATGGATCGACGGACAGTTCTGGAGTTGGCCGGAGGCGCAGCCGCAGGCACCGTGCTCGCCGGTACGTCTGCTGTAGCCGCGCCGCAAATCTCGGACATCGTGATGATGGATGCCGGCGCGCTGACCGATGCTATCGCATCACGCGCCGTCTCCTGCGTCGAAGTGATGACCGCCTATCTTGATCACATCGAGACGATCAATCCCAAAGTTAACGCCATCGTGGCGCTGCAGGATCGCAAGGGCCTGACGGCTCAGGCGCACGAGCGCGACGCCCAAGTGGCGCGCGGCGAGATCATGGGACCGCTGCACGGCTTTCCCCATGCCGTGAAAGATTTGGCGTGGGTCAAAGGAATCGTTTCCACCTCCGGCTCGCCGATCCTGAAAGATTTTGTACCAACGCAAGATTCTCTTCCGGTGGAACGCATGCGCGCCGCGGGCGCGATTTTCATCGGCAAGACGAATGCGCCGGAATTCGGCCTGGGCTCGCACACCTACAATCCCGTCTATGGCGCGACACGCAACGCCTATGACCAGACGAAATCCGCGGGCGGCAGCAGCGGCGGCGCTGCAGTCGCGCTGGCGATGCGCATGCTGCCGGTGGCGGACGGCAGCGATTATGGCGGCAGCCTGCGCAATCCCGCCGGCTGGAACAATGTGTTCGGCTTTCGCACCAGCTTCGGCGTGGTCCCTGTCGCGGGCAGGGATGTGTGGACACCGTCGATGGGCGTCACGGGCCCGATGGCGCGCAACGTCGTGGACCTGGCGATGCTGCTGTCGGTGCAGGCCGGCTACGATCCCCGCGCGCCGCTGTCGGTCGCGCAGGGCGGCGACCGATTCCGCGGGCCGCTCGCGGCCGAAATGAAAGGCAAGAAGATCGCGTGGCTGGGAGACTTCGGCGGCGTAGCACCCTATGAGCCCGGCGTGCTCGACCTCTGCCACGCCGCGCTGAAAAGTTTCGAGCAGATCGGCTGCATCGTCGAAGACGCCGTTCCCGACATGCCGCCCGAGCCGGTGTGGCAAGCCTTCATGAAACTACGCTCCTGGCAGCAAGGTGCCGAAATTGTGCAATACTACAATGCCCCTGCGAAACGGACGCTGCTGAAGCCGGAAGCGATCTGGGAAATCGAAAACGGGCTCAAGGTTTCCGCCTTCGACATTAGTGCGGCGTCCGTCACGCGCTCGGCGTGGTTCAATGCCGTCAACAAGCTATTCGAGCGCTACGATTACCTCGTAGCGCCAACCGCGCAGACGTTCCCGTTCGATGTGAGCGAAACCTGGCCCCACGAAATCGCCGGTCGGAAAATGCAGACCTATCACGAGTGGATGAAGGCGGTGTGCCTGATCACCATGACGGGCTGCCCGTCCCTCGCCGTTCCCGCCGGGTTCTCGCCGCAAGGCCAGCCGATGGGATTACAGATCGTGGCGCCGGTGCATCACGAGATGGATTGTTTGAGACTGGCGTTTGCTTACGACAAGGCCACGAATTGGACGGCGAAGAAGTTACCGCCATTGTTGAGATGATTGGAGCGCGGGCATCCTGCCCGCATAGTTAAAGCGGGCAGGATGCCCGCGCTCCGAAGTTACGTGCGCTTTTTCTTCGTCGCTTTCCGGCGTTTCTTCTCGACCGTCGGCGATGCAAGCGCAACCTGATACGCCGCCCGCGCCCATTGCGCGAGTTCTTCGGGGTCGTCATAGAGGCGGTCGGGCAGCGCGAACCATGTGGTGACGATCGTTTCGCCCGTGCTGCGCTTCAGGAATGTGAACGGCTTCGTCTTCTCGGCCAGAAACGCCTTGCGCGTGATCTCATCGGTCTTGAAATAGATCGTATCGCTGAAGACCATGCCGAGCATGATCTCGCCGGAGCAGATGCCCTCGCCGCCGAAAAAACGGCGCAAGGTTACGGGCCCGAATTCCTGGAACAGATCGTCGAAGTGGCGCCCGTCGGGTTTCGTCGCGACCTTCGCCCGAGGCATGGTCAATCCGCTTTGGCGGGCGTGATCGCCACCGACTCGCCGCAGCCGCAGGCGGCCGTCTGGTTCGGGTTGTTGAACACAAAGCGCGCCGCGAGCTTGTCGCGCACGAAATCCATCTCGGTGCCGATCGAGGAACAGGATCGCCTTGGGGTCGATGAAGATTTTCACGTCCTTGTCTTCCACCACTTCCTCGAGCGGCTTGGCCTCGTCGGCATAATCCATCGTGTAGCTCATGCCGGCGCAGCCGCCATTGGTCACGCCCACCCGCACGCCGGCATATTTGCCGTCGGCGGCGGCGATGATCTCGCGGATGCGCGCAGCCGCTGCGTCGCTCAGCTTGATCGCCTTGGGCCGTTCGCGTCTGGGTTTCGTCGGCATCGTGTTCATCGCAGCGCCCATCAGAACATGTTCAGTTCGAGCTTGGCTTCTTCGCTCATCCGCTCCGGCGTCCAGGGCGGATCGAACGCCATGTTGACGGTGACCTCGCCGATGCCGTCGACCGTCTCCAGCGCGGACTTGACCATCTCCGGCATTTCGCCGGCCACCGGGCAGCCGGGCGCGGTCAAGGTCATGTCCACAGCCACATCCTTGTTGTCGGCCACGTCCACCTTATAGATAAGCCCGAGTTCATAAATATCCACCGGGATCTCCGGATCGAACACGGTCTTCAGCGCGGTCACGAGCTTCTGCGTGAACGCCTCCAGCTCCTCCGGCGAAAGCGCTGAGCCCTGCGGGACGACTTCGATCTTGAGCGGTTCCGCGTTCATTCCGATTTGGCGGTCGCGCCGCCCTCCAGAGCCGATTTCATCGTATGCCAGGCCAGGGTCGCGCATTTGACGCGCATGGGAAACGCCGACACACCCGCCATCACGTCCAGATGTTCGCGGTCGTCGGGGCCGATATCGCGCTGGCATCCTCGCCTTTGACGAGATGCAGGAATCCGTCCATCAGCTTTTCCGCTTCCGCCACCGTGCGGCCCTTGACGCATATCGGTCATCATCGAGGCCGAAGCCTGCGAGATTGCGCAGCCTTTGCCTTCGAACGAGATGTCGGCGATGCGGTCGTCGCCATCGCCCACATGCAGATAGACCTTCACGCGGTCGCCGCACAGGGGATTGTGCCCCTCGCCCACATGGTTCGCGCCCTCCAGCACGCCGAAATGGCGCGGATGGCGGCTGATGATCGAGGATCACTTCCTGATAAAGCTCGCGTAAAGATTCATCCATCACGCATCAACCCAAAATCTTTCGCGCCTTGTGGAGCGCCGCGATTAGCACATCCACTTCGTCGCGCGTGTTGTAGAGCGCAAAAGAGGCCCGCGTGGTCGAGGCCACGCCGAAGCGCTCCATCAGCGGCTGCGCGCAATGATGTCCCGCGCGCACCGCCACGCCTTCGCGGTCCAATATGGTGGCGAGGTCGTGCGCATGCATCCCTTCGGTCTCGAAGGACAGGATCGCGCCCTTGCCGGGCGCCGTACCGATGATCCGCACCCAGTTGAGGTCTTCCAGCGCGGCCGTCGCGCGCGCGAGCAGGTCGATGCTCATGCGCAGCCACGGCCGCACGGTCGAACGACGACAGGTAATCGATGCGCGGCCGCCAGCCCCACGCTTTCGATGATGGGCGGCGTGCCGGCCTCGAACCGCGCGGGCGGATCGGCATAGGTGACGAGATCGCGCGTCACTTCGCGGATCATCTCGCCGCCGCCATTGTAAGGTCGCATGCCTTTGAGATGCGCGCGCTTGCCATAAAGCGCGCCGATGCCGGTGGGGCCGTAAAGCTTGTGACCGGTGATGGCATAGAAATCGACGTCCAGGTCCTGCACATCGACAATCTCATGCACCGCACCCTGGCAGCCATCGACCAGCACCGGGCACGCCCTTGGCATGGGCACGGGCGACGATTTCTTTCAGCGGCGTGACCGTGCCCAGCACATTCGACATATGGGTGAGCGCGACCAGCTTCGTTTTCGGCCCGATCGCGGCAGTCGACGGCCTCCGCGTCGAGCGAGCCGTCATCGCGCACATCCACCCATTTGAGCACCGCGCCCTGGCGCTCGCGCAGGAAATGCCAGGGCACGATGTTGGAATGATGCTCCATCACCGTGAGCACGATCTCGTCGCCCGGCTGGATGCGGGGCGCGAGATAGGAACTAGGCGACCAGATTGATCGCTTCGGTGCCGCCTTTGGTGAAGACGATCTCGTCCTCATGCGCGGCATTGAGGAATTTACGCACCGTTTCGCGCGCGGCTTCATAGCGATCGGTCGCGGCAGCCGACAGAAAATGCACGCCGCGATGGACATTGGCGTATTCGCTCGTGGCGAAACGCGCCATCGCATCGAGCACCTGTTGCGGCTTCTGCGCCGACGCGGCGTTGTCGAGATAGACGAGCGGCTTGCCGTAGACCTCGCGCGACAGGATCGGAAAATCGGCGCGGGCGGCGACGGGATCGAAGTCCGCCTTGATGGTCTTTGGCTGCGCGGTCATGGCGTTGGCTCCATGGCGCGCGCAAGGCCCTGCTCGACGCAATTGCCATGTGTCCGCACGAACGCTTTCGTCCGCGATGCCGTCCACGGCTTCTTCCAGGAAGGCGCGGATCAGGAGCGCGCGCGCTTCCGGCTCGGGAATGCCGCGCGAGCGCAGATAGAACAGCGACTCCACATCGAGATCGCCGACCGCCGCGCCATGGGCGCATTTCACGTCGTCCGCGAAGATTTCGAGTTCGGGCTTCAGGTCGGCTTCCGCGCGCGGCGCCCAGCAGCAGCGCCTTTGGCGGTCTGGCGGCTGTCGGAGCCATCGGCGCCTTCGCTGACGGTGATCTTGCCCTGATAGACGGCGCGAGACTTCCCGCCGGCGACCTTCTTGAACAGTTGCGTGCTCTGCGTGTGGCCCATTGCTGTGGTCGATGCGCGTGGTTACATCGGCATGGGCCCCGTCCCCCAACACGCTCACGCCGGAAAGATCGGCGTCGGCGCCTTCGCCGACCAACATCACATTCAGCTCGGTGCGCGAAAGCCTGGCGCCGAGGCTTGCGAAATGTCCGCGATAATGGGCGCCTCTGTCAGCCAATATGCCTATCGTTTCCACCGCAACAGACGTCTTCGCAAAATGTTCCCGTCGAATGTGCGTCAGCGTCGCGTCGTTTTCGAGAATGATCGAAAGAGACACATTTCGCAGAGCTTCGCTGTCGCCATGATGGGTCTCGATCAAAGTCAGGGACGCGCCTTTCTCAAGGCGAAGAATGATCTGCCCCTGGCCGTCCGCATGAAATTCGATGCGCAGCGGTTCGGCGACCTGCAAACCAATGGGGACACGAATGGCCGCCACATTGGGCGAAAACGCCCTGGCGGCCGCCTCCATCGCCCCACCAATTCCCAGGCTTTGCACGCCGGACGAAGCCCAATCCGGAAGGTCGTCGTTGATGACCGTTTCGATTTGCGGCGACGGATGCGAGATGACCATCACGACGCCAAAGGGATGCTCTACGATCTCCGCGTCGAGAACCGCGCGAAGGTCGCTGTATTTCCAATCCTCGACCCGCCGGTGCGGAACGCCCTGGGCGCGGAAGATCTCGAGTGGCGAGACGGCGTTCATGCCGCGTCCTTGATGATCTGCTCGTAGCCCTTGGCTTCGAGTTCATGCGCCAGTTCCTTGCCGCCTTCGCTTGACGATGCGGCCCGCCGACCAGCACATGGACGCGATCGGGCACGATGTAGTCCAGGAGCCGCTGGTAATGCGTGATGACGAGCATGGCGCGGTCGGGCGCGCGCAGCGCGTTCACGCCGTCGGCCACAAGCTTCAGCGCATCGATGTCGAGGCCGGAATCGGTTTCGTCGAGGATCGCCAGCGACGGCTCGAACAGCGCCATCTGGAGGATTTCGAGCCGCTTCTTCTCGCCGCCGGAAAACCCCACATTGAGCGCGCGCTTGAGCATCTCTTCGGGCACCTTCAAGGTTCGCCGCCTTGCCGCGCACCAGCCTGCAGCACGCTCACCGCATCGAGATCGCTTTCGCCGCGCGCGCGGCGCTGGGCGTTGAGCGCCGTCTTGAGGAAATTCATCGTGGTGACGCCCGGAATCTCGACCGGATATTGCATCGCGAGGAAGATGCCCTTTGCGGCGCGCGCTTCCGGTCGGCATCGCGGCCAGGTCTTCGCCCTTATAGACGGATGCGAGCCTTCGGTGACTTCGTAACCCGCACGACCCGCCAGCGCATAGGACAGGGTCGATTTGCCGGACCCGTTCGGCCCCATGATGGCATGCACTTCGCCCGCATTCACGGACAGGTTCAACCCTTTGAGAATTTCCTTGCCGCCGACCGCGACGTGAAGGTTTTTGATTTCAAGCATGGAGAATCTCTCTTCTCTCCCATCGGGAGAGAGGGTTGGGGTGAGTGGGTGTTGGACGAAGGGCTGAGAGTTGCCAGGCAAGAGTGTATCGCCTCTGCGACCCACTCACCCTGCCCTCTCTCCCGATGGGAGAGGGAAAAGATGTGTGAACCGTCATCATCCCACGCTGCCTTCCAGGCTGATGCCGACCAGCTTCTGCGCTTCGACCGCGAACTCCATCGGCAGTTGCTGCAGCACTTCCTTGCAGAAGCCGTTGACGATCAGCGCCACCGCTTCTTCCTGGTCGATGCCGCGCGAGGTGCAATAGAACAGCTGGTCTTCGGCGATCTTCGACGTCGTCGCTTCGTGCTCGATGCGCGCCGACGGATTGCGGCTTTCGATATAGGGCACGGTGTGCGCGCCGCATTGCTGCCGATGAGCAGCGAGTCGCATTGCGTGTAATTGCGCGCGTTCTCTGCGCTTGCGGATGGACGCTCACGAGCCCGCGATAGGTGTTCTGCGCATGGCCCGCGCTGATGCCCTTCGAGATGATCCGCGAGCGCGTGTTCTTGCCCAGATGGATCATCTTGGTGCCGGTGTCGGCCTGCTGATAATTGTTGGCGATGGCGATGGAATAGAATTCGCCGACCGAATTGTCGCCGCGCAGGATGCAGCTGGGATATTTCCAGGTGATGGCGGAGCCGGTTTCCACCTGCGTCCAGCGAAATCTTGGAATTGCGGCCGCGGCAATCGCCGCGCTTGGTGACGAAATTGAAGATGCCGCCCTCGCCTTCTTCGTCGCCGGGATACCAGTTCTGCACCGTGGAATATTTGATCTCGGCATTGTCGAGCGCGACCAGCTCGACCACCGCGGCGTGAAGCTGGTTCTCGTCGCGCTTGGGCGCGGTGCAGCCTTCGAGATAGCTGACGTAAGCGCCTTCGTCGGCGATGATCAGCGTGCGCTCGAACTGGCCCGTCTCCTGACGCATTGATGCGGAAATAGGTCGAAAGCTCCATCGGGCAGCGCACGCCCTTGGGCACATAGACGAACGAGCCGTCGGAGAACACCGCCGAATTGAGCGTGGCGAAGAAATTGTCGGTCACCGGCACGACGAGCCCAGATATTTCTTCACCAGCTCGGGATGCTCGCGGATCGCTTCCGAGATCGGGCAGAAGATCACGCCCGCTTCGCCCAGCTTCTCCTTGAAGGTGGTGGCGACCGAGACGGAATCGAACACGGCGTCGACCGCCACGCCCGCGAGCAGCTATCTGCTCGTGCAGCGGAATGCCCAGCTTCTTGTAGGTCTCCAGCAGCTTGGGATCGACTTCGTCGAGGCTTGCCTGCTTCGGCGTTTGCTTTGGGCGCGGCGTAGTAAGATGCGTTCTGATAGTCGATCTTGGGATAATGCACGCGCGCCCATTCGGGCTCTGTCATCTCCTGCCAGCGGCGAAACGCGCCGAGGCGCCATTCCAGCATCCATTCCGGCTCGTCCTTCTTGGCCGGAGATGAAGCGGACCACGTCTTCGTTCAGGCCCTTCGGCGCGCGCTCCATCTCGATGTCGGTGACGAAGCCGTATTTGTATTTCTCGCCGAGTGCGGCGACCTGGTCTGCGGTTTCGCGGATAGCGGACATGTTTGCCTCAGGCCGCGGCGCGCGAACGCGCGCGAAACGAGTTTGTGGAGCGATGCGAGCGCCGCATCGGCGTTCACCTCCGTGGAATTCCAGCCGAAGCTGACGCGCAGCGCGGAGCGTGCGATATCTTCCGACACGCCCATCGCCCTCAGCACATGCGACGGCTTCACCTTACCGGACGAGCATGCGGCGCCGGAACTGATCATCACGCCGTCGAGATCGAGCGCAATGACGGCGGTCTCCGCGGCGATCCCCGGCAGTGCGAAATTCGATGTGTTGCCGAGGCGGGCGTTCGCCCGAACACGATCGCCTCAGGCGCAATCCGTTTGAGGCCGTGCTCAAAGCGATCGCGCAGCAATGCGATCCGCGCCACCGCTCCCAAATCGCGCAACGACGCTTCGGCCGCCGCGCCAAATCCTGCAATCCCAACGACATTCTCTGTGCCGGCGCGCTTGCCGCGCTCCTGGCCGCCGCCCAGAATTTGTGTGGCGAAGCGGCGCGCCATCTTTCACGATCACTGCGCCCACACCTTGCGGCCCGCCGAGTTTGTGCGCCGAAAGTGTCAGGTAGTCGGCGCTGAGCGCCGTGAAATCGATCTCAATCTTGCCGGCCGCCTGAACCGCATCGACCATCAGCAACGCGCCCGCTTCTCTCGCAAGCTTCGCCACCTGCTCAACCGGCTGGATGACACCCGTCTCGTTGTTCGCCAGCCATCACGGCGACGAGCGCGCGGCCTTTGCCTTCGCGCAGCAGCACGCGGAGAGCTTCGATATCAACCACTCCGGCGCTCGTGACGGGGATCGTCTGCGAACGCACGCCCGGTACGCGCTCGGCGATCGCTTCGGCATTGGCGCAGCACGGAATCATGCTCGATGGCCGACACGAACAACCGCGTGATCCGCGCTTCGGCGTCCAAAGCGCCCTGAACTGCGCCCCACAGCGCCAGCGCATTGGCTTCCGTGCCGCCGCTCGTGAAGATCACATCCTGAGCCCGCGCATGCACGAGCGCCGCAATCTGCTCGCGCGCTTCCTCCACCATCGCGCGCGCCGCGCGACCTGCTCGCGTGTACGGACGATGGATTGCCGCCCATCCCCATCGCACGCGACATCGCCTCCCGTGCTTCCGGGCGCAACGGCGACGTCGCATTGTGATCGAGATAGGTCATCGGCTTGAACTTCAGGCGGCTTCGCGCGCGTCGGACTTCGCTTCGCAGGGGCGCGCGCGTCCGAGCACGCGTTTCTCGATCACATCGGCGAGCGACACGGACGACAGGAACACGTGGATCTGCCGGCCGAGTTCTTCCCACAGGTCATGCGTCACGCAGCGCGTAGTCGTGCCGGTGCAGCCCTTGGGGCTGCCCGTCTTGCAGCGCGTCGCCGCAATCGGCTCGTCGACCGCCAGAATGATGTCGGCGATGCGCAATTCCGCCGCCGGACGGCTCAGCCGATAGCCGCCGCCGGGGCCGCGCACGCTGCTCACAAGGCCGCCTTTTCGCAGCTTGGCGAAAAGCTGTTCCAGATAGGACAGCGAAATCTCCTGGCGTTTGGCGATCTCGGCCAGCGAAACGGAGCGGGTTCCGCCGTCATTTCCGGCCAGATCCGCCATCGCCATCACCGCGTAGCGGCCTTTTGTGCTCAGCCTCACAGCTCGTCACTCCTCAATGCCCAACAATTCCGTGCTTGCTTCTTGGGGGTCGCTTCGGTGTAGAAACGAGGCCCCCGCGCCGCCGGCGCTGCGGGTGTCATCCTGCCGGATATAGATATTCCGACTAACGTGGTCAAGAATTGCGCGCCGCTACCTTCTGTCCAGCCGAAATTACCCTGAAAACAAGGGATATTCTGTCCCAACGGGCCGTTCCTATACCTGAGTTAATCGCTCGGAACAGGACCGGGCCCCAAACGGCAGCCAGATCGAGAACCCAATTCCATGCCTGACATCATTCTTCCCGGCCCGGCCGGCCGCATCGAAGCCCGCTATCAGCGCCAGAAGGCGCCCGGCGCGCCCATGGCGCTCGTGCTGCATCCCCATCCGCAGTTCGGCGGCACGATGAACAATCCCCTCGTCTACGACCTGTTTCACATGTTCCACGGCCTCGGCTGCACGACGGTGCGCTTCAATTTCCGCGGCGTGGGGCGCAGCCAGGGCACCTTCGATTCCGGCGCCGGCGAATTGTCGGATGCGGCGGCCATCCTCGACTGGATGAACACGCTCTATCCCAATCCATCATTTGTCTGGGTGTGCGGCATTTCCTTCGGCGCCTGGATCGGCATGCAGCTCCTGATGCGCCGGCCCGAGATCACCGGGCTTCGTTTCCATTGCGCCGCCCGCCAGCATGTATGATTTCGCGTTTCTTGCGCCCTGCCCCGCATCCGGCCTGATCGTGCATGGCACGAAGGATCAGGTCGTGCCGGAGGCGGACGTGCAGAAGCTCGTCGATCGCCTGACCGCGCAGCGCGGCATCAAGAGTCACCTACGACAAGATCGAAGGCGCCAACCATTTCTTCGACAAGCACGAGGCGGAAGTCGTCGAGTCCGTGAAGGCCTATGTGTCGAAGGCGATGGGGATCAAGACCGGCGAAGAGGATTAAGCCTCAATCCGAGGTTCGCTTTGTCAGCGTCATATCGCCAAATCCCACCCATTTTCCCGCGGCGTTCTTGCGAGTCATCAGCCATTGCCATTGCTGCCGGTCCGGCAGCCAGCGAAAGGCCGTGTGAAAAGGACCGTCGGGATATTCGAACACGAATTCGATCGTATCGCCCGTGCGCTTGCCGTAACCCAGCGTTTCCGAATACCGCCCGCCATAGACATCGATCCAATGCGCGACATAGCGCTCGCTCGTATTGTCGTAGCCGATGAGCGGCATCGCTTCGTAAGCGGGTTCGCCGGGCTTCGGCGCCGCGGTGTCCCGCTCGTGGATTTCCAGAAACTGGTGATTGAGGATCCAATGGACGTCGACCTGGTGCTTCACCGGGGCGCCGACAATAGCGCCCGTCAACGTCCAGCTCCCGGTCATATGGTCGAGCAGATCGTCCTGAAAAATGCGATTGGTCCCGTCGAGCGGCTGGGGCAGATCGGCCGCAAAAGCCGTCCCCAAACATGCGAGCACCAGGACGACGGCGGATATCCCGCCGATCCCCGCTTTTTGCGCTTGCGCCATGTGTGCTACACCCCGCTCCTTCGCTTCACGAGATCGTAATATGACCGGCGCCCAATTCAAATCCGAGTTCCTCCGCACCTTTGTGGAGCGCGGCGCCTATTTCGATTGCTCCGCGCCCGAAGACCTCGACGCGCTGTTCCTGAAAGAGCGCGTCACCGCCTATATCGGCTTCGATTGCACGGCAAGCTCGACATGCATATCGGCAATCTGGTGCAGCTGATGACCTTGCGGCGGCTGCAGCAGGCGGGGCATCGGCCGATCCTGTTGATGGGCGGCGGCACGACCAAGCTCGGCGATCCCTCCGGCAAGGACGAAGTGCGCAAGCTCCTCTCGCCCGAACAGATCGACGCCAACAAGCAAAGCATGGTGGCGGGCATCAGCCATCTGCTGAAATTCGGCGACGGCCCAAGCGACGCCATCATGGTCGACAACGCGGAATGGCTCGACAAGCTCGAATACATTCCGTTCCTGCGCGACATCGGACGGCACTTCTCCGTCAATCGCATGCTGACGATGGAAAGCGTGAAGATCCGGCTCGAGCGCGAGCAGGCGCTTTCGTTCCTCGAATTCAACTACATGGTCTGCCAGGCCTATGATTTCGTGGAGCTCTACAAACGCTATGGCTGCCGCCTGCAATCCTGCGGCTCCGACCAATGGGGCAATGTGGTGAGCGGCATCGATCTCGGCCGGCGCGTCGAAAGCGTGCAGCTGTTCGGTCTTTCGACGCCGCTGATCACGACGTCGTCGGGCGCGAAGATGGGCAAGTCGGTTTCGGGCGCGGTGTGGCTCAATGCCGACATGCGCTCGCCCTATGACTACTGGCAGTTCTGGCGCAACACCGAAGACGGCGATGTCGGCCGTTTCCTGCGTCTCTTCACCGATATGCCGCTCGACGAAATCGCGCGCCTGGAAAAGCTCGAAGGCAATGAGCTGCAACGAGGCGAAGAAGATTCTCGCGACTGAAGCGACCGCCATCGTGCATGGCCGCGCGGCGGCGGACGAAGCGGCCGAGACGGCGCGGCGCACCTTCGAGGAAGGCGTGTTTGCGGAAGGTCTGCCGACGTTCGAAATCCCCCGCGACAAGCTCGCTCTGGGCGTACTCGTCGCGAACCTCGCGCAGATGGCGGGGCTGTCTTCATCTTCCGGCGAAGCGCGACGACTGATCCAGGGCGGAGGTTTGCGTTTGAACGACGCCGTCGTGACCGATGTCAAAGCGAGTGTGAGCCTGTCCGATCTCACTGCCGATGGCGCAATCAAACTTTCCGTCGGCAAGAAAAAGCACGCGCTGGTGAAGCCGGTCTGAACCGCCTCACTGCACCTTATCGCCCGGCGGGGGCGCGGTGTTCGCCTGGATCGGCGCGGTGGGCATCGAGCCCTGGAATATACGCCGCAGGATTCCAGGCGTGAGCACCGAAAGCGGGTTCATGCTCACTTGCGGTTGGTCCGCGGCGCCTGTCGCGCTGTAGGTCATGCCGATGATGCCCTCGCCCTTTTTCGACACGAGCACCTGCCCCACAATCGGTATCGCGCCCAACACGCTGTTGAGGCCATAGAGAGGCGCCAACGCGCCCTTCAGCGCGAGCTGATTGCTGCGACGGTCGACGTACCCATCGGCTGTCACGCCGATCGAGGGTCCCGACGCCCGCGCGTCGTGAATGTCGAAAACATCGCCGTGAACGGCGAAGGGCAATTGCAACTTGTCTATGACGATGCCCTGCCCCTGCAGCAGATCGGATATGCCGCCCGGCGATCCGGAGGAAAACATTCGCGCCAGAAACGGCTGGTCGACGATCGTGAAATTGTCTATCGTCAAGGCGCCCGTATATTCGATGACATTGGGATCCCTGCCGACCGCCGCGGACATGGCCGGCATGGTTGCGGCGACGTTGAGTTTTCCGCCTTTCATCGCATCGAGACCGAACAGCCCCTTCAACAGCTGCCCGGCGTCGTTAGTGTCGATGGCGACGCGCCGGCCCGCATCGCTTTCCACAATTCCCGCAGTGACCTGATTGCCTTTCGACAATGTCCCCGTCAGCGATAGCGATCGGGGCCGGTCGCCCTGCCCCACCACATCGAGGGCAAGCGGCGAAAGCGTCACGCCTTCGCGCAGCACAAGCCTGTCAACATGGATCGCCACGTGAAACGGGTTGCTCGATATCGCCGCGCCGGCGTTCGACGGCGCATCGTTGGCGTTCGGATCGCGATGCCCCAGCGCCGTCCCATCAAGCGAATGGCCCGTGACCGCAAGATCGAGACCCGTCAGCGGCGTTCGCGTCATCGTAAAAGCGAAATCGTTGAGCGGTCCAATGCGGGCGACCGGAATATCGAGATGCTCGAGGTCGCCGTTCGGTCCCACGCTCGCCGTGCCTTTTGCGACAAGCCCGGCGCCGGCGATCGAAACATCTTCCGATCGCAGATTGCCAACGTCATCGAGGCGCGCCGTGATCTGCGCGGACGCTGGAACGCCAATCGCTTTCCTGTAATTGATCAGGTCGAGATTGATCGCCGCCTGCGTCAGATCGACCGTGAGCATCGCGCGCTGGATCGACCCGCGGCGGCCTTCAAGCTGGGCCACGACCGCCATCGGCCCTGTGAGATAATTTCCGGTGCGGAGATTGATCGCAGCCCGCGCGGCCTCGTCGAGATTTCCTTTGACGGTCATGCGGGTCGTGATGGGACCCTGGCTCTTGAACGCTTCCGTCCAGTCGACGCTCACATTGGTCGAACCGAGGGTCACGGTTCCCACGGCCTGCAGCGACGCGTTGTCGATGGCGAGATTGGCGGTGCCGTTGGTGAACTTCGTATGGTCGCCCACCTGCAGCGCCAGGTTCGTCAGATTCTGCATGGACCGACACGCCGATGTCGTCCATCGAAACGCTGTTTCGCGTCGGCACCTGAAACGCCATGTCGATCGAAGCATTGCCTTTGGCGCCCTGTGTTTTCACATGGAAGCGAGAAGGATATTGCATCGGCTTTTCGTCGATCAGCGCAAGCACATCGGGCACGGAGCCGTTTGCATGCGCCGCGATGCTGGCGGTCGATCCGGCCACGTGCAGGTTGGGAATCGTCAGATGGCCGTTGGACATCGCGAGCGATCCCACGGCGGCCGAAGCGATATCGGACTTGAACGTATCTCCGGTCAGCGTCGCCGAGCCCGTGACACGGGTGAGCGGCGTCACGCCGCGCATGTAGGATACTGTCGCGCCCGCGATGGGAAACGTCATCGCCACCGCGTTCTCGGGCAACGCCGGAAGATCGAGCGCGCCCGGCAGTATGTGGGTATGCAGCACGATCGGTCCGACGCGGCCGGCTGACACATGGGCGTCGGTCCAGCCGCGCGCGCTGTCGCCGATCTGCAGAGGCCAGTAGTGCAGCAAATCGCGCACATCGATCGCGTTGACCTTGCCGTCGAGGTCGACGCCGGGCGACTGGGATCCGGCAAGCGCGATCCTGCCCGCAAAATTCGCCGACAACGGACCGCCGAACACGAGCGCCTTGTCGATGGATATCAGGCCTTGACCCGGCAGGTAGCTCGCCGTCAGCGCGGCGCGGCCGAGGGTTACGGGCTGCTTCATCACGCCCGGAAAATCCATGCCCATCTTGTCCATGGTCAGGTCGAGCGTGACTTTCGACAGAGCATCGTGATCGTCGAAAGCGAAATTTCCGAAGCCCTGCAAATGCGCGTGCGCCTGGTCGCCCTGCAAGGTGGCGTCGTCGACCAATAATCGCCCCGTGGCGCCGTCGTAACGGCCTACGACGCGCAATTCTTTGACATGCAGGGGCTTGCCCAATCCGTTCACGATGCCGGTCGCGTCGATGCCGAAATCGGACAATGTCAGACGCCGGCCATGATCGAGCGCGAACGACCCCGTGATATCGGTGGTGAGCGCGAAGGGCGCCAGGAACGAATAGAATTTTGCGTTCGCAGCGAGCCCGCCGAGACTGAGACCGGTGACGCTCAAATCTCCCGTCACATGGCTGGTGTCGCGCGGGATATTGATGTTGGCCACGATGTGCGTTGCGCGGCCGGAAACTTCGACCCGCGCATTGAGGTTGGCGACGATCGCCTCGCCCGGATGCGCGACGTCGTTTTGTCCCGTTGAGACTTCCAGGTCAGCCTCGGGCGAGACGAGAAACAATCCCGTCTCCTCTTCGTAGAAAGCCAGACGCGCCTGATGGATCGCAAAGGTCTTGAGCGAGGACGCGCTGCTTCCGTTTTTCGAGAGCGCTTCGCGGATACGTTCCAACACGTCGCTCTGATTGCGGTCTCGCTCCACGCCCAGTCGCAATTGGCCGTCCTTCGTATGGACAAGGGTCAACTCCACGCCGACGAGCGCTATTCTTCGCACCACGATGTGGCCGCGGATGAACGGGCCGGCCGCCAATCCGATCTCGGCCTTCGGCGCCTGGGCGATGATGCGCTGATTGCTGTCGAACACGCGCGCGCCCAATATGACCAGATCGACCCGGCCCTCTTCGCGAGACCATTCGATGGCCGCGTGGTCGAAACGAACTTCAAGACCGGGCAATGTCTGATCGAGGGCGGCGCGGAGATTTCCCGTAAACGGACCCAGCGAGACGGGCCCAAGCATCACCCGGATCACGATGCCGAAGACGAAAAACGCCAACGCCGCACAGAAAACAGCTACGGCCAGGCCGGCGCGGCGAAAGTGATGGGCTCGAAACACGACAAAGTTCAACGGATATACACCTTTTTCACCGTACTAACGCTAGGCCTAGAGTTGGCGGGCGCGGGGCATCCTGCCACTTGCGCCGGATCGCGCATCAGCTTATCGCCTAATGCTTGCAACTGGTAAACGCGCATTCGTCCAGACCTTTTCAAGCCTTCCGGAGACCCAGATGGCAACAGACCTCGCGCCCGGCGATCGGGCGCCCGCGTTCAAGCTTAAGACGGACTCAGGAGAGGAGATTTCGAAGGCGTCCCTGAAGGGCAAGACTTTCGTCCTCTACTTCTACCCCAAAGACGATACCTCCGGCTGCACCAAGGAGGCGATCGAGTTCTCGGAAGCCAAACGCAAATTCGACGCCGCCAATATCACTATTGTCGGCGTTTCCAAGGACAGCCTGGCGTCTCACGAGAAATTCCGCACGAAACACAAACTGAAGATAACGCTGGCATCGGACGCCGATCTAGTGACGGCAAATGCCTATGGCGTCTGGGTCGAGAAGAGCCTATACGGCCGAAAATACATGGGCATGGACCGGGCCACGTTCCTGGTCGACGCCAAGGGCGTTATTCGGCAAATCTGGCGAAAAGTCAGGGTGCCGGGCCATGTGGAGGCCGTTCTCGTCGCGGCGAAATCCCTTTGAGCCGCCGGGATTTGCCCGTCCGGCCACGGTTAACCTCAAGTTCTTTATTCTGGACTAAGAGCTTGATCAAACGGCCGGAATTAGGTGAAATGAGACCTTCAGGGGTCGGCGCGAAAGACGCCCAAAAGGGAAGTTCCGGCATGGCCGATACGCTCGTCGAGCGTGCGTGGGCGTGGCTACATGCGACGTT
The DNA here is from genome assembly GCA_963715545.1 of uncultured Alphaproteobacteria bacterium. GTDB lineage: Bacteria > Pseudomonadota > Alphaproteobacteria > Micropepsales > Micropepsaceae > Rhizomicrobium. Next base: position 1,363,618 of record OY970252.1, read on the forward strand.
CCCTGAGCGTCAAGTGTACATCCGCAGCGATGGCCGCGTTCAGTTCTTCACCTTCGGTCCGACGCTCCAGGCGACGCTCGCCGGATTGTCTCTCATCTTCCTGGGCTGGGTCGCGTTTGCGTCCGTCAATGTGATCTTCAAAGACCGCATCATCGCGTCCAAGGATCACCGTTACCAGCAGATGCAGTCTACGTATGAGAACCGGGTCGCGGATCAGCAAATCGCCTATGACGAGCTGAACGGATCGCTTGTCGCCGCCGAAGACCGCTTTAAGTCGACGGCCGATGAGCTTGAACGCAAACAGGAAACCGTCGCCAAGCTTCTCGGCCGCAAACAGGCGGTCGACCAAACGCTCAACAGCCTGAATTCGGATGGCGTCGCCCATGACGTGAAAGCGGGCGCCGGCGACGGCGACATTCCCGTTGCGGCCGGCGCAGTCGGCGCTGCGAGCGACAGCATCGGCGTCGATGCGCCCATGACGAGCGTTCCCGGCGCCCCCGTGGCGCCTCCTGCCGCGGGCGGCGGCTCCCAGCTTGGGGTCATGCCGCAAACGGTCGAGCCGCAACCACGCACGGGCAAATCGACCAAAGCGAGTTTCCTGGACAATGCGGTGACCCAGTTCGCCAGTGCGTTGTTCCACCCGCGGCTGGCGCAAGCTGCGACGACGAAATTCGTCGATCCGCCGGCCCTCAAGGTTTTGGCCGAACAGACCGACCGCATCGCGCATATGAGCGGCGCGGAAACGGCCCTGCTGGTGGGTGTCGATCGGCAGGTAGCGGGCCGCATCGGCGATTTGCAGACCGTGCTTCGTCATGTCGGCGTCGATCCCGACGGCCTCGAACAGAAGGCCTCTTCGGATGAGGGCATCGGCGGGCCTCTGCTTCCGATCAGTGCGTTTCATATCGACGGCATCGCAGACCAGCGATTTACGGGCGCCTATGCCGGTGTCACCGCCCACGTCAAAGAACTCGATACGCTGTTCGCCGCTCTGCAGCACGTTCCGCTGACCACGCCCGTCCATGGTCAACAGTTCGAATTCACCAGCGGCTTCGGCGCCCGCGTCGATCCGTTCACGCGCCGCGTCGCATTCCATCCCGGCGTCGATTTCGGCGGCCCGTGGGGTTCAATCGTGGCCTCGACCGCTCCCGGCGTCGTCGTGTGGGCCGGCGATCGGGGCGGCTACGGCAATATGGTGGAAATTGACCATGGCTACGGATTTCACACCCGTTACGGTCATCTGTCATCGATCTTGGTGAGAGTTGGCGCTAGAGTGGAAAAAGGCTCGCCCATCGGAAAACTCGGGTCGACGGGGCGCAGCACGGGGCCGCATGTGCACTACGAGGTGTGGCTGGCCGACGTCGTGAGAGATCCGAGCAGGTTCATCGAGGCAGGGCGCCATGTTCTCCAGTAAGAGTAAGAATTCCGAGACGGCATCTGTTCCCATGCCGCCGGTTCCCCAACAGAAGCGCGCCGGCCGTTCGTCGGCGCCGTCCATCATCAGCGCCGATCTGGTCGTGAGTGGAACACTCACCTCGACCGGCGACATCCAGATCGATGGCAGAGTCGAAGGCGACGTTCGCAGCACCGGCCTGGTCGTTGGCGACAAAGCGTTCATTCAAGGCGAAGTGCTGGCAGACGACGTCACGGTCCGCGGCCGCATCCAGGGCAGCATCCGCGCCCGCAAGGTCCTGTTGTGCTCGACCTGCCATGTCGAGGGCAACATTCTGCACGAAGCGTTCTCCGTGGAAGCCGGCGCGTTCTTCGAAGGCAATTGCCGTCACTCGGACAACCCGCTGTCCGAAGAAGCCGGACGCAAGACGACCGAATTCAAACCCGCCGCCGTGGCGCCCGCTCCGGCCCCCGTCGCCGTCGCGGCTGTCGCTCCGGCCCAGCCGATGGCGCGTCCCGCCGATCCGGCGCCGCGCCCGGCCGCGACCTTCGCCCCGCTCAAGACCGGCGGCTGAGGCTCATCAGTTTCGAAATTCCCGAACCCCGCCCCGCGCAAGCGTGGCGGGGTTTTTCATTTCGGTCCGCTGATGGGCTTACGGTTCAGTTTGATTGTCACCGGGAAATATTCACGAAACAGCTTGCCCGGCCTGAAAGCGTCCGTGGATTCCGGCTTCGCGACATTGTCGCCCAACGCGAAGCTCGAACTCTGGCCGACCGACGCGGCGAAGCCGTGGCATCCCGCGCACCCGCCCATCCGCAACGGCTGTTCCAGGAAGCTCAGCTTCGAGGCCTGAAACGGCAGCAGGCGAACGTTGTAATAGGGGCTGATGAGATCGCCGTTCTTCACGACATTCGACGGCGCGCCGTTCACGAGATCGCCCGTGAATTGCCCGAGCGAGTAATCCGTCTCGATCACGGAATTCGCCATGTAATAGGATTGGGTCGTGCTGAAGCGCGGGTTGTTCATCTCGGTGACGTCGACCGGCGTCGCCTGCACATTGACCAGCTTGTAATAGAGCCAAGGCGACTTGCCGCCGCTCTTTGCGAGATAGGCGCCGATCGCTTGGTGCGCGGCGACGTTGACTGTGACGATGCCGGACGGGATCGCATGCCAGCGCCGGTTGACGCAGATATTGCCTGCCGACGGCAGCGTTCCGTAAGCCGGGTTCTCACGGAAATACAGGCGCGCGCCGGGTTGGGCGCAATAGGGACCCGCCGCTTTCACGGTCGGCGCCGGCTGCGAAGGATCCGAAGAGAGCGACGGGCTCGTGGGCGGCAGGACGACCTGTTTCGGATTGGGGATCAAAGCGCCGTTTGCGTCTTCGACCGGTTTGCCGTTCGCCGACTGGATGTTGTCGGCCTGTTCGAAGGTCGACCAGATCACCCACGGCGCGGACGGCGTGAAGGTGATCAGATGCATGCCGACGAGGCCCCACACCGCTTCGCGGTAGCAAGGCGTTCCCGCTGCATCCTCTTCGAAATACCGCACCGTGGACGTGAAGAAGCGTCCCGACGAAGCTTCCGCCGCGCTCAGCGGACGCCACGCCGATTTCACTTCGATCCCCGTCTGATATTGCGGCTGGCTTTGCGACGGCGGGGGCGGCGGGAAATCGACATAAGGCGGCGTTGGATTTGCTGTCTGCCCCTTCGCCAGCGCCGCGATGTAGTTCTGCTCGGACTGATTGAGCGGCGTTCCGTTGCCGTCCCAGTACTGCCCGTTCACGACCGTCACATAGATGTTCTCGTTCATCTTGACGGCGTAACGGATCAGTTGCGGCTTGGTGTTGTAGCCGCTGGGATCGGTCGCCGGCGCTGCGCCGGCGAATGTCTGGTTGTTGCCGATCTCCGTCGTCTCATCGAGCGGGATCAGCGAAGGGTTCGCGACCGGCGCTTGCCCTTTGCACGCCATCGCCTGCCCGTCCGGAGTCTTGACGGCGGACGGCGAATAGAAATATCGGGCAGGATCGCCGAAGCCGTAATCCGGTGGATTGGTCGCCTTGTGCGAGACAGGATCGATCTTGGCGCCATGCGGCCCGACGGTCGGCGATGCGTTGCCGGGATAGAGTTCGTCTTTCGCGCGCATGGTTTCCCACACGGTCGGTGCGCCTTGGCCGAAAGGCTTCGAAGTATCGGGCACGCCGCGTGCGCCGGACTGCGCGGGCCAGTTCACCGCGATGAACGCATTCCACGCATATTGAGCACCGCATGCGAGATCGACGCCGCCGGTGCTGCCATCCGTCTGCGGCGTGGGAAGCGTCGCGCTGACCTGGATGACGGGCTTCTGACAGGCGAGGCCCTCTTGCGCGGCGGGGTGGGACGGAAAGAGAGCGAGAATCGCGAGCAGCGTTGCGGACGCGACGGCCGCGAGACCGAGAAAGATCCTGTTCATGTCATCCCCCAGGAACTCGCGACCGAAGCGTCGCGAAACCGGGGTTATGATGCGCCGGCGGCGCTACCCGTCAAGAGAGAGTGACCGCAAAAATGAAACTTTTGGTTGCGCGGCGGCGGGCTGTCCTCCGGAGAGGCGGCGGACGCAATCATTCATCCAAAAAATCAGGAAACGGCGCTCAACTGCTTATTTCACAACAAATAATCCGCTGTGCTCTAATCAATATCCTTGATCTCTTCCTTCGGCTTGCCGCCGACCGCCTGCGCCAGCGCCGCCGCCATGAAGGGATCGAGGTCGCCGTCCAGCACGTCCTGCGGCGTGCGGCTTTCGACGCCGGTGCGCAGGTCCTTCACCAGCTGATAGGGCTGCAGCACGTAGGAGCGGATCTGGTGGCCCCAGCCGATATCGGTCTTCTCGCCGATATGGGCGTCGGTTTCGGCCTTCTTCTTTTCCAGCTCGATCTCGTAGAGCCGCGAGCGCAGCATGTCCCAGCAGATCGCGCGGTTCTGGTGCTGCGAGCGCTCGGTCTGGCAGGCGACCGCGATGCCGGTCGGCAGATGCGTGATGCGCACGGCGCTGTCGGTCTTGTTGACGTGCTGGCCGCCGGCGCCGGACGAGCGATAGGTGTCGATGCGCACATCCTTTTCCGGAATGTCGATCTCGATCGTCTGGTCGATCACCGGAAAGACGGTGACGCTGGCGAAGCTCGTGTGCCGGCGCGCATTGGAATCGAAGGGCGAGATGCGCACCAGGCGATGCACGCCGGCTTCCGATCTTGAGCCAGCCATAGGCGTTGTCGCCCTTGACGAGCAGCGTCGCGGATTTGAGCCCGGCGCCCTCGCCTTCGCTTTCCTCGATCAGCTGCAGCTTGTAGCCGTGCCGTTCGGCCCAGCGCGTGTACATGCGGAACAGCATTTCCGCCCAATCCTGGCTTTCGGTGCCGCCCGCGCCCGCATGGATTTCGAGATAGCTGTCATTGGCGTCCGCTTCGCCCGACAGCATGGATTGCAGGCGCAAATTGTTCGGCGCGCGCATGCAGCTGCGGCGATGCGACCTTTCGGCATCCGCGACCATGCCCGCGTCGCCCTCCGCTTCGGCCATTTCGATCAGGCCTTCGGCGTCGGCGAGTTCGTTCTCGAGCGCCGCGCACGGCCGACAGAGACGCGTCGAGCTTCTGGCGCTCGCGCATCAGGCTCTGGGCCTCCTGCGGTTTGTTCCAGATCGCCGGGTCTTCGGCTTTGGCGTTCAGCTCGTCGAGGCGGCGAAGGGATTTGTCCCAGTCAAAGATGCCTCCTCAGCAGGACAATGCCTGCTTGATGTCTTCGACGGTCCGTTCGATCTCGGGGCGCATGGCTAAAGTCCTAGCAAGCGACCCGATATGGGTCGGTTGAGGAGGCTTGTAAAGAGCTGGACCGTTAGTGGGGCGCCTGCGGACTTGAAGCGGGGACGTTATTCGGCAGCTGGAAATTCACTGCGACCGTCAGCCGATCCGATTCAGGAGCGCCACCCCGCATTGCCGGAATGAATTTCCAATTCAAAACGGCCGAAATTGCAGCATTGTCCAGGTCATCGAAGCCGCTCGATTTCGCGAGCTTCGGATGGCTGGCCTTGCCGTGCTCATCGACAACGACTTCGACCGCCACAGTGCCCTGCTCCGAATTCGCTAATGCGGTCGATGGGTAAGCGGGCTGCATATTCACCCCGGACGTGTCGACATGGGGCGACGAGTAGCCGGAATTCTGGGCTTGCGCGCTCATGGCGAAGGCGCCAACAAGGCAAACTGCCGCGAAGCCTGCCGTCATTCCCAGCTGTCCAAGACCTTTGATCATTGTCCATTGCTCCTCTGAGCGGCGGCCAAGCTTAGCCACGAGGACAGATCGAAGCAACGGCGCGCGAAATTCTCAGGAATTCGGCATCTGGCCGAGCGAAAACAGGTCCTTTTCCCCCAATTCCGCGCTTCGGCGGCGCTCGAGCTCCTGGGCGTAGCGCTTGAGCGCATAGGCTTCGGTCATATAGCCGATCACTCGCGGATCGGCCCGCGCCGAAAGAACCGCCAAAGTTTCGGACTGCGACTGCTCGAACCGCGCCAGGGCCGTGCGCACATTTTCCGACGGCAATAGATACATCGTGGCGGACCCGACGATATCGGCCACCGCCGCGTCATCCACGACATCGTCGAACTGCGGATCGTGCACCGCCGCCATATCGACCCAGCCGGCATAGTGACCGTCGGGCGCAACAACGAACACGCGCTTGGCGCTCCCCGGCGGATATTTGGCGCGCAATTCCGCGAGCGACATGTCGCTCGCCACGAGCTTCGGATCGGACCGCATCATCCGTGCGACGTTGAGATCGGCGATCCAGCCGATGTCGTGTGCGCCGCGCAGTCCAAGACCGCGGGCGTGGAAGCGCCAGGTCGAGAACGAATAGCCGAAAGTGAGGCGCACGATCGTGGCCGCCGTGATGACGCTGACGAGCACGCCGATGGTGAGGGGAAAATCTCCCGTCGCCTCGAGCACGAGGAACACCATTGTGAAAGGCGCGCCCACGATCGCCGCCGCGACGGAGGCCATGCCGACCAGGATAAACGCGGTGCGCTGCGCTTCGAAGGACGGATCGAAAGCGCTTGCGATCAAAGCCGCCACGGCGCCGAACAGGCAGCCGATGAACAGCGACGAACTGAACAACCCGCCGCGAAATCCGGAACCGACGGAAACGCCGAAGCGAGCACTTTCGCCAGGAGCAAAACGACCAGCGGCAGCAAGCGCCCACTTTATGTCGAGGTGATACTGGATTCCGCCGTGACCGCTTCCCAGCACTTGCGGATCGTAAAGCGCGACGGCGGAGAGCACGATGCCGCCGACGAACGGCCGCAGCCAATCGGGGATCGACCCGCGGCGCAGAATGCGCTCCGTCCACGTCACGCACATCATGGCGGCGATGCCGAGCCCGGCGGCGCACACGCCCATGGCGCCGAATATGACGTAGCTGCGCAGATCGACAGTGTTGCGCCGCGGAGACCGCAAAAAGCGCCTGATCTCCTCCCAGCGCGCTTTGCGCCAGCGTTCCGCAAACGGCGGCCACGGCGACGGGCGCCAGCGCGTTCAACGTGTAGCCGCCGAGGATCAGTTCGTAACCGTAGAATGCGCCCGCCAGCGGCGCGTTGAAGGCGGCGGCGATGGCGGCCGCAGCGCCGGCCGTCACGAAAATGCGCCGATCGGCGCGGCGCAGACTGAAATATGCGCCCATGGCCGAGAAAATTCCCGAACCCAATTGCGTGTAGCCCGCTTCCATTCCAAGCGAGGCGCCGCTGCCGTTCGACACAAAGGTCGCGAGCGCAAGGCGAATGCTGTCGACCAACGACATGCGTCCGCCGTAAAGCGCATTCGCTTCCACGGGATCGACGATATCGCCGCCGCGGAACCGCCGCGTCAGCAACGCCATCGCTCCGAGCAAGAGTCCGCCAAGGGCCGGGACGACCGCAATCCGCCACCGATCGACGCCAAGGCCTGCGCTCAGGAGCGTCGTCCCCGAAAGCGCAAAGTCGACGCGGTGAAAAAACTCCACCCCGCCGCGCAGTGCGGCCGTGATGGCGCCGACCGCCGTTCCCAACAACGCGCAGGCGAATATCTGTGCGACCTCGCTGGACCGCAGCCCGCGCCTGATCTGCGTAAGCGCGATCAGGGACCGGCGCGCGAGTCTTCCGGCGCGTCCCGTGAGATGCGGCTTGGCGGCGGCGCTGAACTCGGTCATCACAAGCGCCTTACAGTCCGGCGCAGTCTTCCGATCGCCGCGACGTTGGCTGAGATTAGTACAGGCCGCCGGTGCCCTGGCTGACGGTGGAACCGGGCGTGTTTGTCGGAACAGCCTGGTTTTGATCGGTCGAGTCGGTGATCGCCACGCCGGGCTCCGTGCCGGCCTTGAACGCTTCGAGAATTGCGCCGGGCGCGCCGGGGCTCACAAGCGCGCCGGAATGCAAATCTACCGAAACGAAATCGATGCCCGGCGGCACGCGGAACGGCGTCGGCGGCTCGTCGGCCAGCGCGCCTTTCATGAAATCGCGGAAGATGGGTGCTGCGACCGTGGCGCCCTGCTCGCGCCGTCCGAGCGTGCGCGGATTGTCGAAGCCCACAAAGACGCCGCAAGCGAGGTCCGGCGAGAAGCCGATGAACCAGACGTCTTTCGCATCGTTCGACGTGCCCGTCTTGCCGGCCAGCGGCTTGCCGACGGCTTTGACCGCAACGCCGGTGCCGCGCTGCACGACGCCTTCCAGCATCGAGACGATCTGGAAGGCCGTGCGCGGGATCGATGATCTGCTCGCGCGTATCGGCCAGCAGCGGCTCGGACTGATCGTCCCACGCAGCGACATTGCAGCCGTCGCAGGCGCGCGTGTCGTGGCGACAGATGGTCGTGCCGTTGCGGTCCTGGATGCGGTCGATCAGCGTCGCGTTGATTTTCTTGCCGCCATTGACGAATTCGGAATAGCCGGTCGCCATGCGCATCAAGCGTCGTTTCCTACGCGCCCAGCGCATTGGACAGATAAGGCGGCAGCTTGTCATAGACGCCGAAGCGGATCGGATAGGGCATGATCTTGTCCATGCCGAGTTGCGCGGCCAGCCGCACCGTCATCACGTTGCGCGACAGTTCGAGGCCGCGCCGCAAGCGTGGTCGGTCCCGCAGAATTTGCCTGTCGAAATTTTTCGGCGACCACATGCGGCAGCCCCGGGCCCTGCTGGAGCGAGATGGGCGCGTCGTCGCACCTTGCTGACCGGCGTGTAGCCGTTGTCGAGCGCCGCCGCATAGACGAACGGCTTGAAGGACGATCCCGGCTGCCGCTTCGGCCTGCATGGCGCGGTCGAACTGGCTGGACGCGTAGCTGAAGCCGCCCGACAGCGCCAGCACGCGGCCCGTGTGCGGGTCCATCGCCACGATGGCGCCGTTCACTTCCGGCACCTGGCGCAAGACCGTAATCGCCGGTGGTGTCGACCGGTTCGACATAGATGACGTCGCCGACCTTGACGACCTCGTCCGGCGATGTGGGCGCCGCGCCAACCAGGCGTCCTGCAATTCGCTGCGCGCCCATTGGTAGTTCCGCTGAACGGAATCTGTCGCGCGCTTGCCGTCGTCGAGACCGATCTCGGATCGATTTGTCGGCATCGAAACCCAGCACCACGGCGACCCGCCAGGTGTCGATGCCCGACTGATTGCCCGGCGCTCGCGAGCGCGTCTTTCCAATCGCCCATCGATGTCGATGTTGCTGACGGCGCCGCGCCAGCCGTGGCGGCGGTCATAGCGCACCAGCCCCGAGCGCAGCGCGTTCACCGCATAGTTCTGCAGCCGCGTGTCGAGCGTGGAGCGCACCTGCAAGGCCGCCGTCGTAAAGCGCCGCTTGGCCATACTTGCGCGTAGAGCATGGCGGCGCACTTCTTCGACGAAATAATCCACGTCGACGGCCTGGCTGCCCAGCGGCCGCGTCTGCGTCACCAGCGGTTCGGCGATGGCGGCGCGCGCCTGCTCGTCGGTGATGTAGCCGTTGTCGGCCATCTGGCCGATCACCCAGTTGCGGCGGTCGAGCGCGGCCGCCTGTGTTGGTGCGCGGATCGTAATTGCTGGGGCCTTTGGGCAGCGCCGCCAGGAACGCCACTTCCGACGACGTCGAGCTCGTCGAGCGATTTGCCGAAATAGTTCAGCGCCGCGGCCGCCACGCCATAGGAGTTCTCGCCGAGGAAGATTTCGTTCAGATAGAGCTCGAGGATCTTGTCCTTCGAATAGGTCGCGTCGATGCGGATCGCGAGGATCGCTTCCTGGATCTTGCGGCGAGAATTTGACGTCGCAGTTGAGCAGGAAGTTGCGCGCCACCTGCTGGGTGATGGTGGACGCGCCTTCGGGCCGCTTGTGCTGCAGGACGTTGAACACGTCCTTGACCGCGGCGCGCATGATGCCGCTCGGATCGATGCCGGGATGGCTGTAGAAGTTCTTGTCTTCGGCGCGACGTGAAGGCGTTGATCACCAGCTTGGGCACGAAGGAGATCGGCACGAAGATGCGCCGCTCGCGGGCATATTCGCCCAGCACGAGTGCCGTTGCCGGCATAGACGCGGGTGGTGATGGGGGGCTGGTAGTTCTGCAGCGCCTCGACGCTCGGCAGGTCGCGGGTGAACGAATAGATGTAGACAGCAGCAGCCAGCCCGCCGGCCACGACGACGAACAGCAAACGCCAGCCGCTATATAAAGAAGTACCGCCGCCACATACCCTTACGGCCCTTTCCGTTGCCGCTTCATGCCGCCTGATTATGACGCCCGCAAGGCCGTCCGTCACTTATCGGCCTGAACCGCCGTTTCGGCAAGCCGGGGACGGTCCGGAAGCGAAATTCCGGTCCACGGCGCTGGCAATAGCGCTTGCCACGGCGTCGCGCCAGCGTTCCGTGTCCATCTGCCCGTCGTCGTGGGAATTGGACAGGTAGCCAAGCTCGATCAGGACGGCCGGAACATCGGGCGCCTTCAGCACGGCGAAGCCGGCCGAACGATGGGGTTCGCGCGGCAGGATGTCCGTCGCGCGGGAGAGTTGCCGACACCGCCGTTTCGGCGAAGCGCGAGGACCGGTTGATGGTGTCGCGCTGGGCCAGATCGATCGAGGATCGACGCCACCGGACTGTTTTCGCCCGACAGATCGACGCCGGCGATGATGTCGGACTGGTTTTCCTTCCGCGCCAGCGCCGCGGCCTCCCTGTCCGAGCCGGATGCGGACAGAGTGTAGATCGACGCCCCGTTGACGCTGGAATCGGGATTGGAATCCGCGTGCAGCGAGATGAACAGATCGGCCCCATGCGCGCGCGAAATGTTCACCCGTTCCGGCAGCGGAATGAAGATGTCGGTGTCGCGCGTCATGAAGACGGTATAACCGCGCCTGCTGGAGCGTCCGGCGTAGCTTGAGGCCTTCGGCGAGCACCACATTCTTTTCCATCAGGCCGTCGACACCCACCGTGCCGGAATCGATGCCGCCATGTCCGGGATCGATGACGATGATTTTCTTCTGCACCGCGGAGGCTGGGACGGTTGTGCGCGTTCTGCTGCGCCAGAAGCGCGGTGATGCCGTTGGAGTCGGCGGTCGACGCCGTTGTTGGCGCTGCGGGCGTAAGCAACGCCAACTTCTCTGCCGCCGCCTCTTTGGCCCTGAGATCGGCCGGCCATCCGGCTGTCTGTTCGAACTTGTCCTGCGCGATGGGGAAGAGATCGAGCACCACGCGATAACCGAAGCCGCCCTCGGGCGGCAGGATCACCGGGTCGGCCGCCCGGACCGGCGCGATTGAGATCGATCACGAAGCGCGAATCGCCCGGCCGGAACAGGCCATAGCGATAGCTGCGGACCACGCCGGCGCCCGACGGCTTGTCCGCGGCGCGACAGTCGCCACAGCACTTCGGGCAGTCGATCACCACCCGATTCGGATTGGCGAGCGTAAAGACGCGCAATTTCACCGGATCGGACATTTCGATCACGAAGCGGGTGCGGTCCTCGTGCTCGCCGATGCGGGCCCCGATGACGACGGGGAGGAGCTGATTCGCCGGCGCCCCGTCATTCGACGGTCGCGCTGCGGGTGCGCCGGAACCCGGCGCCGCGTCAGGGCTATAGATGGCGGGGCGCGTGGGATTGGGCTGCGGCGTGGGCATATCCTGAGCCGCCGCAGTGGCGCAGAACGCGGCAAACCCCAGTCCCGTCGCGATGAACTTCGAGCTTTTCATGAGCGGCGTTTACCAAGCCCCTTGCGAAAACTGGTCTTAAACCGTTTACGCCTCGTTAGCAGGTTCCGAATTTACAATGAAATCCGGCTTTTGCCCTTGCCGCGCGGTTACTTGCTGCCTAAAAGGACCATACCTGCTGCGCCGCAAGGTGATCGGCAATATTCGTCGGGTTGACATCCGGTCGCCCGAACTCCCCAGGCTCCCGGAGCCTAGCGGTGCCCCGGCAAAAAGCAGGTTTTCCGGACGATGGATTTCCGTCGTCCCTCATGTGATTTATTCAATGTTCAACGTCGCCAGAGCCTTTTCGACCGATCCAGCGGCCCCGCCGCAGGCGGCGACGCTCCGGCGCCCAACAATGCGACCCGCATCCCCCTTGAGTCTGCCGTCGCCGCGTTCGCGCGGCGCGGACTCGTGCGCGATGTCGGCGCACGGAGACCCTTATGCCCAAGCGCATGCTCATCGACGCCAGCCACCCGGAAGAAACCCGGGTGGTCGTTCTCGACGGTCACAAAGTCGAGGAATTTGATTTCGAGGCCGCCACCAAGCGGCCGCTCAAGGGAAATATCTATCTCGCCAAGGTGACGCGCGTGGAGCCGTCGCTCCAGGCGGCCTTTGTCGAATATGGCGGCAATCGCCAGGGCTTCCTCGCCTTCTCGGAAATCCATCCCGACTATTACCAGATCCCCATCGCCGACCGCAGGCGCTCCTCGCCGAAGCAGGAAGCCGAAGCGCGCCGCGCCGGAGGAAGACGATATCGAATGCTTCGAGATCGACGAGCGGTCCCGCGCAGGATAGCGCGGTCGAGGAAGAAGACGGCGATTCCGACAGACGCGCCCGCGCAAACCGCAACACGAAGACCGCGACGAAGATCCAGGCGAGTACGACCGCGAAGACGGGCATGTGCACGAAGGTCAGCACCGCGACGAAGAAGACCGCCACGAGACGTTCGAAAATCACCCTGAAGAAGCAGCCGTTCCCGACGTACTCGTCTGTCGACCAATATTCGTCGTCCGGCGAGCCGACACGAGAGGCATCGGGCGGCGGCGGCGAGTCAGCTTCCAGCGAGAGCAACGCGCCGTCTGAAAACGGCGAGTCCGAGAATGGTTCGTCGCGTGTCGATACATCGCAAAGCGATGTGCCTGACAACCGCCTGGCGGAAGCGGGATCGTCGCCAGAATCGATGGGCGAAAATTCGTCGATGGGCGAGAATGCGGATGAAAATTCGCCGCAGTCGGCCCAGCCTCTGCAATCGCCGCGGCCGCCACAGCGCTGGATGCGCAAGCGCCATTACAAGATCCAGGAAGTGATCAAGCGCCGCCAGATCATCCTGGTGCAGGTGGTCAAGGAAGAACGCGGCAACAAGGGCGCCGCGCTCACCACCTATCTGTCGCTGGCCGGCCGCTATTGCGTGCTGATGCCCAACACGCCGCGCGGCGGCGGCATCTCGCGCAAGATCACCAATGCCGACGACCGCAAGCGCCTGAAATCCGCGGCGCAGGGCGCTCGAACTGCCCGAAGGCATGGGCCTGATCATCCGCACCGCCGGCGAGAACCGCACCAAGGCTCGAGATCACGGCGCGACTACGAATATCTGCTGCGCCTGTGGGACACGATCCGGGAAAAGACGCTGTCGTCCAATGCGCCGGCCTGCGTCTATGAGGAAGGCGACCTGATCAAGCGCGCCATCCGCGATCTCTACAACAAGGATGTGCAGGAGATCGTGGTCGAAGGCGAAGACGGGCTACCGCAACGCCAAGGACTTCATGCGCATGCTGATGCCGAGCCATGCGCAAGAACGTGCATCAGTACAAGGAACACGGTGCCGCTGTTCCAGCGCCATGCACATCGAAGCCCAGCTCGATGCGATGTTCTCGCCCACCGTCACGCTGAAATCCGGCGGCTATATCGTCATCAACCAGACCGAAGCGCTGGTCTCGATCGACGTGAATTCCGGCCGCGCCACCCGCGAGCATTCGATCGAGGAAACGGCGCGCAAGACCAATCTCGAAGCGGCCGACGAAATCGGCCGCCAGCTGCGCCTGCGCGATCTGGCCGGCCTGATCGTGATCGACTTCATCGACATGGAAGACGGCCGCAACGACCGCGATGTCGAAAAGCGCCTGCGCGATGCGGTGAAGAACGACCGCGCCCGCGTCCAGATCGGCAAGATCAGCCAGTTCGGCCTTCTGGAAATGTCGCGCCAGCGCCTGCGCGCCGGCGTGATCGCCGGTTCGACCGTGCCCTGCCCGCATTGCGGCGGCACCGGCATCGTGCGCTCCGTCGAATCCACCGCGCTGCGCGTGCTGCGCGCGCTCGAGGAAGAAGGCCAGCGCCAGCGCGCCAACGCGCTCATCGTCAAGGTCGCCGATCGACGTGGCGATCTATACGCTGAATCAGAAGCGCCGCGAACTGGCGCGCATCGAAGCCGAATACGGCATCGACCATCCATTCGAGCCCAAGGACGGCGAGATGCGCCGGCACATTTCGAGATCGAGCGCATCGGCCAGCGCGCGCCCGACGAGCGGCCCAAACTGGCGCCGCCGCCCGAACCCGTGTTCGAGCCGGAAGTCATCGAGGAAGCGGAATTGATCGAAGCCGAAGAGGTCGACGACGAAGAGAACGATTCCGTGGAAGAGCGGCCGCAGCACGCGCGCGAAGACACGCAACCTCGCGGCGACGGGCGCGAGGGGCAACCTCGCGCAGACGGACAGCCGCAAGGCGAAGGCGGCAAGCGCAGACGCAGGCGGCGTCGTCGCGGCAGGGACCGCGATCGTCCGGCGTCCGAAAACGGCGGCGCGCCCGTGCCCCAACAGTTCGCCGAAGGCGAAAGCGCAACATTGCCGGCAAACGACTTCAATGGCGCCGGCGCCATGCCTCAAGAACCGCGCCGCGATGGCGCACAGCTGCAAGGCCCGCAACCTCTTGGCGCGCAATCTCCGGGAAATTTGGGCGAAGGCGGTCGGCGCAAACGCCGCCGTCGCAGGCGCGGCCGCGGCCCGCGCGAAGGCCAATCCTTCGAAGGACAGCCCTTCAGTGTGAATGACGGCGGCGCGCAGCGTCTGGAAAGCGGTCCCGCCGATGGGACCGCCGAATCCCGCGACATGTTCGAAGAGACGGATGCGCATCGCGAGAACGCGCATGAAGACGTCGGCGCCGCCATCAACGCGCCCATCGTGACTCCGAATGCGCCGTCCGCACCCGTGTGGTCTCTCGGGCACGCGACCGAGCACACGCCTGTCGAAACGAAGATCGAAGTCGCGTCGAACGGAGCGAAGGCGATCGAAGAAGCGCCGGCGCCCATTTCTGTCGCCGCATCGGAAACCGTTGCGCCGCAAGCCCCGGATCAACCGACGAAAAAAGGCTGGTGGCAGCGTCCGTTCCGCCTGCGGGATTAAGCGCAAGCGACGTTTTCAAGACATGTCTTCGCCTCGGGCGGAACAAGCGCGGCGGGGGTTGAAGTTCTGGGCAAAACGGGTTGAGATCGATCCTCGCGCGGACGGGGCCGCGCATCCCGTTTCAGAATTGACCACAGGAGCGTTTCGCCTAGGGAACTTGCCGAGACGAGACGCCCTGGCATGGGGGGTGTCATGCCATCAACCGTTCCGTTGCGTGTTGCGTTGAAATCTTCCGCCGCGTTTCGCCTGCCACTGGCTGTCGCGTGCGGAATCGGTCTTTTGGCGGCGTCCCCGCTCGCGGTCGCGCCGGCCTTCGCCAATCCGCTTGGCGGCGCGGTGACGACCGGGTCGGCCTCGATCTCGACATCGTCGAACAAGACGAATGTCGACCAGAAATCCGAAGACGTCGTCATCGACTGGTCGAGCTTCAATGTCGGTTCCGGACAAACAACGCAGTTCCTGCAGCCGAATGCGCAGGCGATTGCCGTGAACCGCGTCGGCGGCGCAAATGCCTCCCAGATTCTCGGCACGCTCGACGCCAATGGCCGCGTCGTGCTGATCAACGGCAATGGCGTGCTGTTCGGCAAGGGCGCACAAGTCAATGTCGGCTCGCTGATCGCCACGACGACGGACGGGTCGGATTCCGACGTTCTGTCCGGCAAGTTCACGCAAGCCGGCAAGCAGAACGCATCCGTGATCAACAACGGGGCCATCACAGCGGCAAGCAGCGGCGTGGTCGCCCTCGTCGCGCCGAATGTGACGAACACGGGCGCGGTCAATGCGAAGCTCGGCACGGTTGCGCTGGGCGCCGCGAACAAATTCACCGTCGATTTCACGGGCGACGGACTTGTGTCGTTCGCCGCACAAGGCGATGTGAACGCGCGCGCCTCGGCGATCAATAGCGGCCTCCTGTCCGGCGCGAATGTCTCGATGACGGCGCACGCCGCCAACGGCATCGCCACCGGCATCGTCAACATGAGCGGCGTGATCACGGCGCAAGGCGTCCGGAATGTCGGCGGTAGCATTTATCTCGATGCCGGCAACGGCGTCCTGACGACGACGGGCGCCTTGAACGCCGCGGGCGCCACGGGCGGCGGACAGATCGAAACCTCCGGCCATGTCGCCAACATTTCGGGCACGATCACGGCCGGCAAAGGCGGCCATTGGAAAGTCGATCCGGAAGACCTCACAATCGACTCCACTGCGGCCAGCACCATCGACAGTGCGCTCAACGGCGGCACCAGCGTGCTGGAACAGACAACCTCCGGCGCAGCCACCGGCGCCGGCAACCAGACTGCGGGCGCCGGCGACATCAATGTCGAAAGCGCGCTGTCGTGGAACACGAGCGCCACGCTCACGCTCGACGCCTATCACTCGCTCAATATCCTGGCGCCGATCACAATCTCGGGCGCGGGCAGTCTCGTGCTGCAATACAACGACGAAGCGACCAACGGCGTGCTCTCGTTCGGCCTCACCTCGTCGGGCTTCAGCGGCAGCGTCAATTACGCCGTCGGCACCGGCGAAGGCATCGTGGGGCAGTCGCTGACCGTCAACGGCACGCCCTACACGCTCCTCTATTCCATGACGGACGTGCAGAACATCAACAACAGTCTCGACGGCAAGTTCGCGCTGGCGACTTCCCTCAATGCTTCCGCTTTGTCGGGCTGGATTTCGCTGGGCACGAACGGCGCGGGCACGATTGTGAACTCCGGCAACG
Source organism: uncultured Alphaproteobacteria bacterium (assembly GCA_963715545.1). Lineage (GTDB taxonomy): Bacteria > Pseudomonadota > Alphaproteobacteria > Micropepsales > Micropepsaceae > Rhizomicrobium. The sequence continues at coordinate 1,380,306 of OY970252.1, forward strand.
GGTTCGCCGGCGCCTTCGAAGGCCTCGGCAACACGATTTCCAATCTCGCGTTTGGAGAAGCCGGGGACTTTGTCGGGCTGTTCGGCGCATCCGACGGATTGATCCGCGATCTCGGCATGGTGAACGTCGACGAGAACGGGCGTGGCGACCGCGAGGTGGGCGCGGTCGCAGGCGATAATACCGGGACGATCGTCTACGCCTATGCAACCGGGCAAGTGTACGGCAAAAACGTTGTAGGCGGGTTGATCGGCGCCAACGGCGGCACGGCCGAATATTCCTATGCCGATGCCAGTGTTACAGCATCACAAGGAGGAGCGGGCGGCTTTGTCGGCACCAACGCCGCCGCCGGCCAGATTTCCAATTCCTATACCGTGTCCCAGGTCGGCACCGCGCTCAGCAGTGTCAGCGGAGTCGGCGGATTCGTGGGCGACAATTACGGCTCGATCGAAAATGCCTATTCCATGGGCGATATCGCAGGAAACCTGGGCAATATGATTGGCGGCTTCGTGGGAGCCAACCAGTCGAGCGGCCGCATCGCCGACTCCTATTCGACGAATTATTTTGGCGCTCCCGGCGGCACGGATCGGGGCGGATTTGTCGGCCAGGATTTGTCGACGGGCGGCATCACGAATTCCTATTGGGATATGAATACGAACGGCTACGGCGCGAGCGCCGGCGCCGGCAACATCTCGAATGATTCCGGCATCACGGGCGAAGCGACATCGGCGCTGCAAGGCGCGCTGCCCTCCGGACTCTCCGGCCCGACCTGGAGCACGGGCGCCGGCCTCTACCCCTACCTCTCCTGGCAGTTCACGAGCACGCCACAGGCGATTTCCGGCATCGCCTACAGCAATGGCGGCGGCTCCGTGTTGCAGGGCGGCGCCGTGTCGGGCCTTCTCGACGGCAACGCGCTCGGCACGGTCTCTACCGGCGCGAACGGGTACTATTACCTGCTGGTGGCGCCGGGAACGATCTCGGATAGCAACAATGCGCTGCTGGCGTATAGCTCGGCCAATGGCGCACGTTTGGACACGCCTACAGACGCGCTGGACGCCAACAACAATGTCAGCGGATTTGATGTGTGGGGCGCCACCCTCATCGCGCCCACCAGCGACACGACCTATTCGGCCGCGAGTGCAACGAGCCTGCAAACGCAGGACGCGGCGCTCATCTCGCAAGCCGTCGGCTCCAATACCGATCCGACAACCGGCCTCACCAATTACGGCTACATCGCCACCGGCAGCGGCTTCACGATCGACCAGCCGCTTACGCTGTCGAACGGGCTCTATGTCAAAACAACCAGCGGCAATATTGCCGTCGACGATGCGCTGACGCTTCCCGGCAGTGAAGGGCTTACGCTCGATTCCTTTGGTACGCTCACCATCGACGCGCCGATCGCGGTCTCCGGCGCCGGCGCATTTGTGCTCGACTACAATTCAAGCGCGCCGACCAATCTCAGCTTCGGCCTCACGTCTTCCGGCTTCGCCGGCGGCGTGAGCTACGGTTCGACGAACAATGGCGGCACGCTTTCGATCAACGGCACGCCCTACACGCTCGAATACAGCCTCTCCTCGCTCGCGAGCGATATTTCGTCGAATGCCAGCGGCAATTTTGCGCTCGCCAATTCCTATAACGCGAGCGGAGACGGCGCCTACGCGTCGTCGCCCATCTCCACGATCTTCACCGGCGCCTTCGAAGGCCTCGGCAACACGATTTCGAACCTGACCATCAATGATGGCGCCGACAGCTATGTCGGGCTTTTCGGGCAAACCGGCACGGGCAGCGTAGTGCGCGATGTCGCGCTGGCGGGCGGCAGCGTCACGAGCACGCTCAAGACCACGGATGTCGGCGCGCTGGCGGGCGAAGCCGATGGCCTCATCTTGAACGTGCAATCGAACCTTCCGGTTTCCGGCACCTGGACCAATATCGGCGGCATCGTCGGGTATCTCAAAGGCACGATCGAGAACGCGTCGTCATCCGGCAACGTGACCGGGGATGTCAACACCGACGCGGGCGGACTCGTCGGCTACAATTATGGCGGCAACGTCCTGAATTCGTCAGCGTCCGGCGCCGCGAACGCCCAATTCGACGCCGAGGCCGGTGGCCTTGTGGGATACAGCTATATCGGCGTCATCTCGAATTCCTGGGCGACCGGGGCGGTGACCATGACGGACAACGCGGATGCCGGCGGCCTCGTCGGCTACCTGTACAAGGGATCAATCAACGGGTCCCACGCCACCGGCGCGGCGAGCGTAACGTTCGACGCCGACACGGGCGGTCTCGTCGGTTACGACTACGAGGCGTCGATCGCGGGCTCCTATGCCACCGGCGCCGTGAGCGGGACTGAGTACGCCGAAATCGGCGGACTCGCCGGCTACGACTACGAAGGGGCGATAACCAGTTCTTACGCTACGGGTGCGATGACCGCAGGCGACGGCAGCGTCGATGCCGGCGGCCTTCTCGGCTATCTCTATGAGGGGACGATCCAGAACACCTACGCAACCGGCGCCGTAACCGCGGGCAGCGGCGACACTGCCGGCGGTCTTGTGGGCACGAACTACGGCACGATCGAGCAATCCTTCGCCACCGGCGCGGTGACGGGCGGCAGCGCCAGCGAAGTCGGCGGGCTCGCAGGAGAGAACGACGCGTCGGTCCTGGAAGCTTACGCTACCGGCGCTGTCGGCGGCACAAGTGCTGCGGAAGTGGGTGGCCTCGTCGGCTTGAACGTCCTCGGCGCGACCATCGCGCAAACCTATGCAGCCGGATATGTCGCGCCGGGAAGCGGAATCAATGCCGGCGGATTGGTCGGCACGGACAATGCGAGCGCGGGCAGCATCACATCTTCCTACTGGGACATGAAAACGAGCGGCATCGGCGCGACGCAAGGCGCGGGCAATATCGCAAACGACAGCGGCATCACGGGCCAGACGACGACGCAGTTGCAGGCCGCGCTGCCGACGGGCTTCGACAACACGGTGTGGTCCATCGTTCCCGGCGTAAGCTATCCCTATCTCTCGTGGCAATTCACCGGCACGCCGGAAGTCGTGGCGGGCTTCGCGCTGGCGCCGAACGGCACGACCGGTGTGACCGGTCTGAACACGGGGCTGCTTGTGGCCGGCCAAATCGTGACGCCGGCCGTCGACATGACGTCCGGCGCGAACGGCTATTATTATCTGTTGCTCGCACCGGGCACGATTTCGAGTTCCGGCAGTCCGCTGTTAGCCTATGTGCAGGGCACGGCGCCCGGCGCGTCCTATGTCGCGAACGCGACCGGCAGCGACCGCAATCTCGAAATCGTGGAAGACGAGCTGCGCATCAGGAGCGGGGCGAGCAGCGTTACGGGGCTCACCGAGGGTCTTAATTCGGCTATCGGCGCCAATCTCGGTCTCTACATTTCATTGTTCTCAGGCGAGCCGAACGCCAACTTATTCCTCGACGACACGGCTGCCAATTTCAATATCGATGCCCCGCTCAGCGCGGGCGCCGGCACGGTCTGGCTCTACGATCCGAATGGAGCAATCTCCGAAAGCGGCAGCGGCACGTTAGGCGGCGCGATCACCGCGGGCGTATTGCGCGGCACAACGAAAAACGGCGTCACACTCAATGGCGCGAACGAGATCACAGCATTGGGCGGCTTCACCAATACCGGCAGCGGCGGATTCTCGCTGACGAACGGCAATGCGCTCGAGGTTGTCGGCGCCGTCAATGCGGGAACGGGCGATCTGTCGCTCACCACGACGGCCAACGACATCGCCCTGGATGCAGACTTGACGGCGGGCGGCATCGTCACGCTCCAGGCCGGCACTGCGATTTGGCAAAATCCGAAATCCAGCATCATTACAGCGCAGACCCTCGCCGGAAGCTCAAACGGCACGACGCGCGTCCAGGGCGCCAATCTGATCACCGACATCGGCGATTTCGACGTCGACAATGCGAATTTCGTTCTGACCAACAACCAAACCGTGACGGTCACGGGGACCGTGGGCGCCAATGTGATAACCTTGGAAACCACGAACGGCGATCTCGTGGACAGCGGCGCGTTGCACGCGAATGTGGTGTACCTCACGTCTTCGCTTGGCGAGGTCTATGGCGCAGGCAATATCGACACCACGGTTTTGAACGTCTCCGCCGACACCGGCATCGATCTCGACGGCACGACCAACAGCATCAAACACGTCAAAACGGACACGACAAACTCGGGACCCAATATCATCAACACCAGAAACACGTCCAGGTAGGGCGGCGCCGATTGATTTGCGCCGCGGCGCGCTCGCTGCTGTCGTTCGAAGATCGGCGACAGCTAATGTCGTCGCGCCGGAGAGCGTCGCCCCGAAGCCTTTATTATCCCCCGGCCGCGCCGAGGCCGTTCGCGCCCGGATCGGGAACAGCCGAACACACGCCTTCCGGACAGGCGATCACGTTGATCGTGTCGTAGGGCGCGATGCCGGTCGTATGCATTTCGCCGGGTTTGGTGATGTCCTGCCCGGCCGCCAATCGGATCAGCGCGAAGGCGATCGCCGCGCTGCCGTTCGGTCCGCCGGCGCCGGCGCCCACAAGCGACAGCGAGCCGTCCGATGTGGTCGCGACGACCGGCGTGAGGAACGCCGCCGAAAGTCCCGCCTGACCCGATGACGGCGCCTTGGCGAGAGTGACCCCCGTGCCCTCGGCCGTATGACCCGATCCGAACGGCCCGTTCATGGTGACCGCGCACGCCACCGATTGTCCGCTCGCATCGCTGGTCGCGAACCCGGTCGCGCCGAGATCGCGCGGCAGGCTTGCGATGTTGAATTTGTCCAGCGTCGCTTTCGTCGCGCTCGCGACCGACGCGGTCAGATTTTCGGCGGGCATCACCGCGCCTTGCGCATCCACGAGTTGCGACAGCAACGACTCTGCGAAAGCGCCGGATCCCAAATTGTTCGGCGAGATATAGGCGGTCTCGCCGCCGATGGTCGTCGCCGCTGCGCGATTGCGTTGGGGCGCATAGGAAGCCAGTTCCGCCAGCGTGATCGCGCCGTTTTGCGCGCTCGAATATTTCGTGATCCCGGCGGCGACCGGGCCGCGATAAAATCCGTCCGGTCCCTCTTCGCGGATCGCCGACAAGGTCGCGCCCAGCGCCTGATTCGACACCACGGTTCCCACCGGCTTCACAAATCCGGCCTCGCTCAAAAATTCCGCGGAGAGATTTGCATCGAGCCGGATCACATCCTGGCTGGCGACGATGCGTACGGAGAGCGCCTTCGAAATCGGAAAGCCCGTGGTGGCGAAACCTTCGCCCGGCGCGACATCGCGCTGCCATGGCAGATGGCCATAGGTCGCCTGCAGCAATCCGAAACCGCGCACGGCGCCCGGCACGCCGAACGCTCCGCCGCCGGCCGCATCCCGCGCCAGGAACGAGATCGCTTCCGTGCGGCCGGTCTTCTGCTCATGCACAATGCAGATGCCGCCGCCGCCGAGTCCGGCCGCCACCGAATAGGTCGCAGCGAGCGCAAAATAGGTCGCCGTCGCGGCGTCCGCGGCGCTCCCACCCTCGGCCAGGACATCCGCGCCCGCCCGCACGGCATAGGGTTCGTCGCCGACGACGAAACCGCTCGTGGGCGTCGGCGCCTTGTCGCCGCCGATCCATGAACATCCTGTAACGAAAACAAGGGCCATTAATGCTGCGGGCAATGCGGCGGGAAAGCGATGCATGATGAGGGTCCGATGTTCTAGAATGGTTACCGTAACGGGGCTTCTCGCGTTGACGCCCGTGCGGTGCACACCTACCGTTCGGGCGAGATGAGGGGTCGGGGTTAGAGGAGAGTCAAGTCTTGACGTTTCTGCACCCTGCTCGACCGGCCGGGAGGCTTGCCGGATTGCGCGCCAAGCTCGGCCGCGGCGCGGTCCTGGCGATATCGATTGCGCTGTCGTTCAATTTGAGCGTACAGCCCGCGGCCGCGCAAGCCATCAGCATCATTCGCGACACCGAGATCGAACGCGTGCTGCGCGGCTACGAAGTGCCGCTCATGGTCGCGGCCGGCGTCGATCCGACGACGGTCAAGCTCTATATCGTCGACGATCCGGAGATCAACGCCTTCGCCACGCAATCGCCGGCTGACGACGAGCAGGAGGACATTTTCATCAATGCGGGCCTCTTGATCCAGCTCAAGACGCCGAATCAGGTCATCGGCGTTCTCGCGCACGAAACGGGTCACATCGCAGGCGGCGACATGACCAAATTTTCGGGCGTGATGAGCAAGGCCATGATCCCCATGCTGATCGGCATGGCGGTCGGCGTCGCCGCGATGGCGATGGGCGCGGGCGAGGCAGGCATGGCCGCCATCGCGCTGGGCCAGCAGGCGGCGCAGTCGCAATTCTTGAAGTTCAGTCGCGCGCAGGAAGGGACGGCGGACCAGCGCGGCCAGAAGTATCTGCGCGCCACGCATCAATCCGGCAACGGCATGCTCGAGGTGTTCCAGAGATTCGCCCAGGAAGATGCGATGTCCGGCTCGTACGCCAAGGAGTTCATCTCGGACCACCCGGCGGACCGCGAGCGCATCGACCTGTTGCAGCAGCTCGTCGACGCCTCGCCTTACAAGGACGTGAAGGACAGTCCCGAGACGGTTCACGAATTCCACATGATGCAGGCGAAGCTCATCGGCTATCTCGGACATGTCGATGGCGTTCTCGCGCGTTATCCCGCATCCGACACCAGCGAAGAAGCGCGCTACGCGCGCGGCATGGCCTATTTCCGCAAGCCCGATCTTCCGATGGCGCTGGCCGAGACCGAGAGCCTCGTCAAGGAAGAGCCCGAAGAATCCCTATTTCTGGGAAATGCTCGGGCAGATTTATGTCGACATGGCGCAGCCGGAAAAAGGCCTGGGCCCCTATCAGAAGTCCGTCGATCTCGCGCCGGATGCGCCGCTTCTGCGGGTCAGCCTCGCGGCCGCGCAGCTCGCGACCGAAAAGCCCGCACTGGCGCAGCCCGCGTTGCAGAATCTCAAGGTTTCGCTGCAACAGGAAAACGACAATACCTTCGCCTGGTATGAGGCGGCGCAGGCCTATAGCGCGCTGGGCAACCAGCCCATGGCGGACCTTTCCACGGCCGAACGCTATTACCAGGACGGCGCGATGCCGGGTGCCGCACATTTTGCAGCTCTCGCCGCGCGGAAACTGCCCAAAGGTTCAACCGATTGGCAACGCGCCAACGATATATTGGCGGTCGCGGGATCGCAGGCCAAACACGGCGGCTGATCGCCGATTCGGAGATTTCATGACGGATCAATGGAAATCGGCCGCCTGGGGCGGTCTCGGCGGCGCGGCCATTGCGGTCGTCGTGCTGTTCGGGGCCATCCGGTTGGGCGTCGTACCCGGCAGCGACTCTGCGATGCACGACTATCTGATGGCGCACCCCGCCATCCTCGTCGATATGCAGAACAAGCTGCAACTCGAGCAGGATCAGGCGACGGCGAATGCGGAACAGGCCGCCGTCAACAAAATCGGGCTCAAGGCGTTCTTCGATCCGCGCGTCGCTTTCGTCACCGGCCCCGCGAACGCGAAGACCAGCGTGGTCGAGTTCTTCGACTACAATTGCCCCTATTGCCGCCAATCCGTGCCGGCGCTGAAGACCTTCTACGAGGCGCACAAGAATGCGCGCTTTGCGTTCATCGAGTTTCCTATCAAGGGCAACGACTCAACTCTCGCCGCCCGCGCGGCGATGGCGGCGCGCAAGCAGCCGGACAAATATCTCGCCTTCCATTTCATGCTGATGAACGAAGAGAACGTCGTCGACCAGAACCTGCTGTTTGACGATGCGAAGAAAGCGGGCCTCGACGTCGGCAAGCTCCAAGCCGACATGAACGACCCCAAGATCGACATGGCGCTGACGGCGGCGCATGCGCTGGCGGACGCGGCGGGGGTCACGGGAACGCCCGTGTTCATCGTCAACGGCAAGATCCGCGAAGGCGCGATCGATTCCGCGCTCCTCGCCAAAATGGCGAAGACTTGAGACAAAGCGTGACCGCCGCGCCGCTCGTAGCGCGCCTCGGAAGGGTCTAGACTCGTCGCCGCGAGGCCGTCGGGCGCTTCGAGACAGGTGTCGACGATGCGTGCGATCTTTGCTTGTGGCGTTGCAGTTTTTCTGGCGATTTCCGCGCCCGCGCTTGCGGACGACGATTGGCATTCCGGCGGCGGCGGACATCGCGGCGGCCATGGCGGCGGCCATGGCGGCGATCATTCGCCGGATGGCGGCGGCGGGCCATGGGGCGGCGGCAGCTCGGGTGGCGGAACCTGGGGCGGCGGGAACTATCCGTATCCTTACCCCGCCCCTTACCCCGATACGTATCCCTATCCGGACACCGGCGGCGATACGCCTTCGCAATCGCCCGCGCCGACCCAGGCGGATGCTTCGCAAAATCCGCCCAGCGACACGTCCACAATGCCGCCCTGGCATTTCTGCGATACCCCGCGCGGATTCTTTCCGTATGTGAAAACTTGCGCGAGCGCGTGGCGCGACATGCCGATCGGTCCACCGCCGCCGAATGCGCCCGCGCCGCCATCGCTCGCGAGCTGGGAATATTGCGCCGATCCCAACGGCTATTATCCCTACATCGCGGGCTGCAAAAAACATTGGAAAGCGATTGCGATCGGCGCGCCGGCGATGCTGCAGCAAACGGCCGCCATACCCTATTGGCTCTATTGCACGAAGACGGCCGGTTACTATCCTTACATATCCGGCTGCGAGGACGCGTGGGAGTTCGTACCCGCAATGCCGCCGCCTGCGCCGGCGCAAAAACCTCCCGGCAAAGTCTCGCAGAAGTGAACGCGCCGGCGGTTTGACGCTCCCGATGGCGCGTTATGCTCGCGCCACGGGGGTGCGCCATGAAATTCGGAATTCGCGTTTACGCGCTGGCCGCGATCTGGCTTGGCGTTGTCGGCCTCGTCTGGGACGATTTCGCGCTGGTGTGGCAGCCGATGCCCGCAGGCGTTCCGGGCCGCGCGCTGCTCGCTTATGTGGTGGGCGCACTGCTCCTCCTTGGCGGCGCGGCGCTCCTCTGGAAACGATCGGCCGCGCTCGGCGCCGCAACCCTGACGACGCTCTACGCGCTGAACGTGCTGTTGCTTCACGTGCCGAAAGTCGTCGCGCATCCCTTGTCGTTCAGCCCCTATTCGGGCGTGGCCGAGCAACTTGCGCTGGTGGCCGGCGGCCTGATTGCAATCGCGTCCACAGCGAAACTCGATGACGCGTTGGCGGCGCGCGTCGCCCTTATCGGACGAATGGCGTTCGGCGTCTGCGCCATATGGTTCGGCCTCGTTCACTTCCACTATCCGGACGACACCGCATCCTATGTTCCGAAATGGCTCCCGCCGAACCAGCTCTTTTGGGCCTATGCGACCGGCACGGCGCACATCGCGGCGGGCCTCGCAATTCTTTCCGGTATTCTCTCGCGCCTAGCCGCCTATTTGCTGACGGCGATGTTCCTGGTGTTCCAGGCGCTCGTGCACGCGCCGCTGCTCATGGCCGCGCCGACAAGCCATCTGAGCTGGGTGATGAACGGAATGAACCTCGCGCTGGTGGGCGCGGCATGGATCGTGGCCGACTCAATTGATCGAGGACGATAAGCTGTATATTGCCGCCGCAGCTCTGCCCGGGATCGACGATGACGACCAAGGAAAAGAAGACAGAAGCCGAGCTCGTCAAATTGCTCATGACCGAGGTCGGCAAGATTCCGGAATGCGATCACATCATTAGCGTCGCCATCATTCGCCCGCTTGGTCAGAACTGGGATGCAGCGTGGAAGACGGAAGGCAACGAAGTCGCCTGCCGCCGCGCCTTCGCCATCGCCCGCGAATTGCAGGACAAGTTCGACGTGGCGTGAACGCGCAATATCGCATTGATCCGTCGGAAGATTCGTCGAAATCGTGCGAGTTTTGTTCCAAGTTTATTTTGCGCGCCGCATTGATTTCGTTTCGATGAGCGTTATTCCATTGATGACGGGAGCGCGGGCATCCTGCCCGCATCTGCAATGACGTATGAAGAAATGCGGGCGGGACGCCCGCGGTCCATCTACGTTTGAGTGAGGTCGTTGAGAGTTAGCGTTAGAGAGTTCCCCTGTTATTTCGCCTGTTTAACAGGGGAGAGTGTCGAACGAGACTCGAAACTGTGGCGCGATTGCATCGCTGTGGCTGTTGCGCAATGCACGCAGATAACAGGCGAAGAACAGGCGGATATCAGGCAAAATAACAGGCAAAAGAACAGGCGAACCTTGCCTGTTATTTTTGCGAAAAGCCTTGGAATTGCTGGCTTTTCTGCACTCGATTTTCGGAACGCATTTTTCGCTGTGCTCTCAGCGCAACGCCGCGCGGTCGATCACAAGCTGTCGCGCCGCGTGGAGGACAAATGCGATCGCCCCGCGGCGATAGTCCCACATCGGATCCGGGCCCGGCGGAAGGATCGTCATCGTGGCGTTGGCTTCGAACAGCAACAGACTGCCGTCGCGCGCCACCGCGAAATCGACGCCGCCATAATCCAGGCCGAGCGCATCGCGAATGCGTTCGAGCGCGCCCATCGCGCGAGGTCCCAGAACCTCCGGCATGGCGGTGAGAAATTTCGCTTCTTCTTCGCGCAGATCGGACCGGTCCGCCATGTCGGAGGTGACGTAGTGCACTTTCCAGTCGCGCGAAGCCGCCATGTGCACGGGATAGAATTCACCGTCGATGAACATCACGCGGTATTTGCGCGCCAGTCCGTCCGGTCCCGCGGCATCGAGATATTGGATGGCAAACACGCTCTCGCCGGGCATTTGCGAGGCGGCCGACGCAAGCTCGTCCGCCTGTGCGACACGCGCGAAATGCTGGCCGGTGTGAAAACCCGGCGCGCGCAACAAGAGCGGATATGCGAAGCCGGCTCGCGCGAGACTTGCAGGCCCGGCTTCCGAGATCAGAACGCTTCTGGCGAACGTCCCGACCTGCGGCGCGATCACGCCCTGGAGCTTGCCAAGCCGTTGCGCATTCTCGCTGCGGCCGGTGGCAGCGACACGCGCCGGCGGATTGATCACGGGCGCGCGCGTTCGCGACACGATTTCCCGCGCATTCGCGAGCCCCGCGTCGCACAGATCGGCGTCGCCGATCGCGTTGAACAGCACGTCATGCTCGGGCAGCGGCGCAGCCGCATCGAAGAATTCTGCATAGAGCGCGGTCACCGCGAACATGCGATCGTCGAGGATCAAACCCGTCGGGATGTTGCCGCTGCGCACCGAGACAAGCAGCAACACGCGCGGCGCGGCGCCGCGCCCGCGATAGGGTCGCTCGACGATGTTGTGTCCTGCGAAACCCGCATGCCAATGCGGCGCGGCGGCTTCGCTGTCGCCCAACGCTTCCAGGGTGCGCGCCAGGCCCTGATGCGCCTCGGCATGCGGGGGTTCGATTTGGAGCGCAAACTCGTAGTAGCCGCGCGCCTCCGCCGCGTTGCCGTCGTCAAGCAAAGCGCCCCCGTAATTGACGAGCGCCGTGGGATTTTTCGGGTGCGTCTCCGCCGCCTGGCGATACGCGGTCAACGCTGCGGAGCGGCGGCCGGATGAAAGCGCGAGCGCCGCAATATTCGTCAGCGCGCCGAAATGCGTCTCGTCGTGCCGCAACACCCGAAGATAGGCCATCTCTGCGTCTGCGTCCCGACCGAGCAATGTCAGCAGCCGCGCCTTCTCGAACAAGAGATGGAGAGAGTTCGGCGATCGCAGCAGAACATGTGAGATATTGTCGAGCGCAGCCTCAAGCTTCGCCGCGCGCTCGGTCGTCAAATCAATCCCGCGAGCGGGCTGGACGGATCGGCATAGGCTTTCTTCGGCATGCGGCCCGCGAGCCAGGCGAGCCGACCCGCTTCCACCGCATGCTTCATCGCCGCCGCCATCATCACCGGATCCTTCGCATGGGCGATGCCGGTGTTGGTGATCACCGCGTCGCAGCCCAGCTCCATCGCCACCGCCGCGTCGGACGCCGTGCCGATGCCCGCATCCACGATCACCGGCACTTTCGCATCCTCGATGATCATGCGGATGTTGACCGTGCTCTGGATGCCCATGCCCGAACCGATGGGCGATGCGAGCGGCATGATCGCCACCGCGCCCATATCTTCCAGCCGCTTCGCCATCAGCGGATCGTCGCTGCAATAGACCATCACCTGGAAGCCGTCCTTGGTCAGCATCTCGGTGGCGCGCAGGGTTTCGATCATGTCGGGATAAAGCAGTTTCTTCTCGCCCAGCACTTCCAGCTTCACGAGCGTCCAGCCGCCCGCCTCGCGCGCCAGCCGCAAGCGTGCGCACCGCCTCTTCGCCGGTGAAGCAGCCGGCCGTGTTGGGCAGATAGGTGACTTTCTTCGGATCGATGAAATCGACGAGCTTGCGGCTGGTTGGGATCGGTGAGGTTCACGCGGCGCACCGCCACCGTGACGATCTCCGCGCCCGAGGCTTCCAGCGCCGCGCGCGTTCTCGGCATAGGTCTTGTATTTGCCCGTGCCGATGATGAGGCGCGAACGAAAGGTCTTGCCCGCAATGACGAACGGCTTGTCCGCGCGCGGCGTTTCCACGGGTGCATTGCCTCCGCCGATGAAATGCACGATCTCAAGCCGGTCGCCCTCGCCACCGATCACGGCCGCGTAAGCCGAGCGCGGCACGATCTCGAGATTGCGCTCCACCGCGATCTTGGCGGGGTCGAGCCCCAGACCCGAACACGAGCTCGCGGACGTTCACCGGCGCGTCCAGCTGCCGCGTCTTCGCCGTTGATGGTCACCTGAAGCGCCATAAAGCCTTTTCCCGCTTTGATGTTTCCGTGGCCGCAAAGGCCCATTATAAGGCCCGAAGCACAGCGCTAACCGGAGGCTCCGTGGCCCGCAAAACCCCAAGCAAAACCAAAGGGGCCCTGCCGATATATGTCCTCAACGGACCGAATCTCAATCTCCTGGGGAGCCGCGAGCCGGAAGTCTATGGCCGCGCCACCCTGGCCGAGATCGGCAAAGCCGTGGCCGCACGGGCGAAAACGCATGGGCTTTCGGTCGACGTTCCGCCACTCAAACCATGAAGGCGACCTGATCGACTGGCTGCAGGAGGCGCGGACCATGGGTTCCGCGGTCATCTTCAACGCCGCCGGCCTCAGCCATACCTCCGTCGCCATGCTGGACGCCGCCCGGGCGCTCGACAAGCCGCTTATCGAGGTCCATCTCTCCAATCCCTATCGGCGCGAACCCTATCGCAGGCGTTCCTATGTCAGCGAGGCCGCCACCGGCGTGATCTGCGGGCTTGGCGCGACGGGATACTTGCTGGCGATAGACGCGCTGGCGGGTCTCCTCAAGGATCGATCGGAATGAACATCAAGGACGTGAAGCAGTTGGGCGCCAGGCTTTCCAATGGCGGGAAATCGAAGGCGACCATGGCCATCGATGCGGGAGCAGTGCGCGAGCTGGCGGAGCTGCTGACCGAGACCGGGCTGACGGAAATCGAGATCGAGCATAACGGCGCAGCGCATTCGCGTCTCGCGCCAGCTGTCGCCGATCGCCCATGTCGAAGGGCATGCGCCCGCAACGACGGCGCCTTCGCCCGCGCCGAGCGCGCCCGCCGCGGATGCGCCTGCGCCGAAACGCGACGGCCACGCCGCCGGCACCGTCACCTCGCCCATGGTCGGCACCGTCTATGTCGCGCCCGAACCCGGCAAGCCGCCTTTCGTCAAAGTGGGCGACATGGTGAAGGAAGGCGACACGCTTCTCATCGTCGAAGCGATGAAGACGATGAATCCCATCCTCGCGCCGCGCAGCGGCACGATCGCTGAAATCTGCATTCAAGACGCGCAGCCGGTCGAGTTCGGCCAGACGCTGATGATTATCTCCTGAGATGTTCGAAAAGATCCTGATCGCCAATCGCGGCGAGATCGCGCTCCGCATCAACCGCGCCTGCAAGGAAATGGGCATCGCCACGGTGGCGGTCCATTCCACCGCCGACGCCGACGCGATGCATGTCCGGCTTGCCGACGAAAGCGTCTGCATCGGGCCGCCGGCCGCAGCGCAAAGCTATCTCAACATTCCCGCGATCATCGCGGCCTGCGAGATCACCGGCGCGGAAGCGATCCATCCGGGCTACGGCTTTCTTTCGGAGAACGCCCACTTCGCCGAGATCGTCGCCGAGCACGGCATCACCTTCATCGGTCCGCGGCCTGAACATATCCGCATGATGGGCGACAAGATCACGGCCAAGCAGACGGTCGAAGGCGCTCGGCATTCCGACCGTGCCCGGTTCCGACGGCGCGGTGAGTTCGGATGCGCGATGCGCAGAGCATCGCCGACGAAATCGGCTATCCGGTGCTGGTCAAGGCGACCGCCGGCGGCGGCGGGCGCGGCATGAAAGTCGCGAAAAAGCCGGAAGATCTGAGCTTTGCGCTGTCCACGGCGCGCGCCGAAGCGAAGAGCCGCATTCGGCGACGACACGGTCTATATGGAAAAATATCTCGAGACGGCCGCGCCACATCGAAGTGCAGGTGCTGGCGGATTCCTTCGGCAAGGTCGTGCATCTGGGCGAACGCGATTGCTCGCTGCAGCGCCGCCACCAGAAAGTGTGGGAAGAAGCGCCCTCGCCCGCGCTCAATGCCGCAGCAACGCGAATAGATCGGCGACATCGTCACCGAATGCGCTCAGCAAGCTCGGCTATCTGGGCGCCGGCACGGTCGAGTTTCTGTTTGAGGACGGCGCGCTTCTATTTCATCGAGATGAACACGCGGCTGCAGGTCGAGCATCCGGTGATCGGAAGCGATCACCGGCATCGACATCGTGCGCGAGCAGATCCGCATCGCGGCCGGCGGCGCGATCGAGTTCGAGCAGAAAGACGTGGTGATTTCGGGCCATGCCATCGAATGTCGCATCAACGCCGAGAACCCGTTCACCTTCCAGCCGTCACCTGGCACCATCACGCAGTTCCATGCGCCGGGCGGATTGGGCGTGCGCTTCGATTCCGCGATCTATTCCGGCTATCGCATCCCGCCCTATTACGACAGCCTCGTCGGCAAGCTCATCGTGCACGGCAAGAACCGCAACGAATGCCTGATGCGCCTGCGCCGTTCGCTGGACGAACTTGTGGTGGGCGGCATCGACACGACGATCCCGCTGTTCCAGCAACTGGTGCGCGATCCGGATATCTTAAACGGCGACTATCACATCCACTGGCTGGAACATTACCTCGCCGCACACGGGGCGTGAGGGAGTGAGATAACTATTGTCGGCGCTAGAAACTTGGTCTGTGTTTGCCGCTACAATTTTCACTGGTGGCTTGCTTCTGTTAGCATTTATCCAAAATCGGGATAACCGGCGCAGCAACGAACGGCAATTGCGTGCCTACATCGGCATAGCGGCGACAAAGGTAACGGTTCAAAGTATATCCAATCCGAAGCCTCCGCCGCTGTTCGAAGGTTTGGAAATGCGTGCTGTTCTTACGATCAAAAATAGCGGCCAAACTCCAGCGTACAATGTGCGAAGCAGAGGAGGTCTTGAACTCGATTCATCCTTCAACCCAAAATGGCTCGAAACAACCGAGGTGTTCGGTCAGAACACCTATGTTCTGCCAGGCGGTGAGCTCCTCTTTCGCGTAAAAACCGACATGCTCAAGTTGGCCGCAAAACTTCCCAGCGACACTCCAGTTCCCTGGACTTTGTTTCTGTTCGGTCGGTTGGAATATCGGGATGCTTTTGACGCCGCCCGCTGGGTAAATTTTCAATACAAGGTTGCTGGCGATTTTTTGGGATTAGAAGGTCCGAGCACTCCAACTGTCCATCCCTGCCAGGAAGGCAACGACGCCAACTAAAATGTGCAAATACGCCTACTGTTGCGAGATCATTTCATGCACTCAACCCATACAACTCCGTCACATTCTCCCGGATGATCATGTTGCGCAATTCGTCCGACAGATTCGACGTCATTGATTCAATCTGTTGAATGCTGTTCGGCCAGGTCGAATCGCCATGCGGGAAATCGCTGGCCCACAGGAAGCGGCGCGGATTGGCGAGATGCGCGGTCTGGAATGCGATGCGGTCGCTCTGGAACGTGAGATAGACATTCTCGAAGAAATATTCGGATGGCAATCGCGCCATCTTCTCGCCGCCCAGCAGATGGCGATAGCCGTTGTAGACATGATCCATGCGATGCGCGAAATACGGCGCCCAGCCCGCATCGGCCTCGACGCAGATCATCTTCAAGCCGGGATGGCGCTCGAACACTCCTCCCCAGATGAATTGCGCGATGATGTTCTGGATCGCGCCCACGAGCGACATGCCGCGCTGCCAGCCCGCGATCATCGGCGACAACGACCCGCTGCGCTTGCCGATTTCGTTCAGCGCCGAAAGCCCATCCTGCCGCGTGGTAAGAATGTGGAATCCGATGGGCAGCCCAAGTTCCACGGCGGCGCGCCACAAGGGATCGAAATCCGGATGGTCGTAAGACACATCCGTCGCCGGCTCGCCCGGCATCATCACGCCCTTAAATCCCATCTCCTTGAACTTGCGGAAATCGCGCACCGCATCTTCGACAGAAAGAATCGCCGTCTGCGCCATGCCGTAAAGCCGGTCCGGCGCGCCAGCCACGAACTCTTCGGAAAGCCAGCGATTATAGGCGTCGAAACATGCCTGCTTGTAATGCGGATCATCATGGCCGCACAGCACCATGCCGATGGACGCATAAAGCACCTCGCCGGCGACGCCATCGCGATCCTGATCGGCGATGCGCGCTTTCGGATCCCAGCCTCCCCGATGCAGTTCGGAAAACGGCAGCTCCTGCTTCGCCGCCAAAGGCGGTTTTCCGGCCGCCGAAATCAGCCCCAGCGGCACCGGCTTCGCCATGCCGTCGATGACGAACATCTCCGTGCCGTCGTCGCGCCGCTGGATGCGGGGCGCCGTGTCGCGATACTTCTTCTCGATGTGATCGACGTAGCAGCCGGGCGGTTCGGTGACATGCGAATCCGCGGAGATCGGTCTCACGGACAATTTTCCGGCAGCCTGAGTCACATTTGTCTCCGTCATGTCCCGTTATCCCGGCGCGCCGGGGATATGCACCGTGTGCGTGTCCGTGCCCGAGCGCAGCACGCGCCCCGGAAAATCGCCGAGGAATTCGCGGCCGCGCACGATCTCGCGCCCGTTCACGAACACATGCGCAATGCCGATCGCATCGGCATAGAGCCGCGGCGCGCCGGCCGGCAGATCGTAGCGCGTGTAGATGGGCCCGCAATCGACCTTGTCCGCGTCGAACACCACGATGTCGGCCTTGTAGCCTTCGCGAAGAACGCCGCGTTCGTTGAGGCCGAGATATTCCGCCGGCACCTGCGTCATCTGCCGGATCGCTTCCGGCAAATCGAGCAGCCCGCGCCGCCGCACGCCTTCGCCCAAAACTTTCGTGGTGAAGGCGAACGTATCGAGCATGTCGAGATGCGCGCCCGCATCCGAGCCGCCGATGACCGTGCGGTCGTCGCGCCAACTTTGCCCACGGAGCTTCCAGCTTTCCTCGTCTTCGCCGGCCGTGGGCGGCGAGAAAGATGTCTTCAATTCCTCCGACAGCGCAAGGTCGATCAGCGCGTCGAGCGCGGTCTTGTGGTGCACGCGGCCGAGCTCGCCCAGCGTCTTGCCTTCGAGATGCTTGTTGAGCGCGAGATAAGCTTCCGCGATGGTCCACTTGTCCCATTCGAAGAATACGCGCATCGCTTCCGGCAGATGTTCGTGGCGGCTGGCGCCGAGCAGTTTTCGGATCGCGGGATCGCGAAGCCGGCGCGTGCGTTCAGGGAGCGGCAATTCCAGCAACTCCGCCCATTCGGGCAATATCTCGAACACCTGCCCGCTGATCAGATTGCAGCGCGCCCGCGGCGGTTGACACGACGCGAGCGCGTAGATGCGTGCGCCGCGCGCGGCCGCATAGTCGCTGGCAGCCAGCTGCATCAGATGTTTCGACGGCGCCGCGGAATCCGGCAGCAGAAGATTCCAATTGAGCGGACGCTTCGCCGCCAGCGACATGTTGGTCATGCGCGCCAGTTCGCTCTCGTCGAATTCCGCGAAGATGTTGGGCAGGAATTCCAGTGCGGTGCCTTCGAATTCGCTGAGCACGCCGGCCAGCGCCATGCGTTCGCGGTCATCCGCATGACAGGACGGTACGGAATTGCCGTCGCCGTCGAGATGGCCTTTCGCGATAGTGGACGAAAGCCCCAAACCGCCCTCGCCGAGCGACTTACGCAGCAACGCCTGCATCGCGGCAATCTCGCTTTCGCTTGCGACCTCGCCCACCGCCCGCGGCCCCATCACGGCGCGGCGGAGCGCGGAGTGGCCGACGAAAAAAGCGGTGTTCAGCGCCAGCGTGCCGTCCAGCGCCGCGAGATATTCGCCGAAGGAATGCCAGTTCCACGGCACGCCGGCGGCCAGGCTCTCGATGGGCATGCCTTCGACACGCGCCAGCATGCGCATCAGATAATCGCTGTCGGCTGGATCGCCCGTCAGCGGCGCAATGCTGTAACCGCAATTGCCACAGACGACTGTCGTGATGCCGTGAAACGAGGACGGGCTCAGCGCCGGATCCCAGAACGCCTGCGCATCGTAGTGCGTATGGATGTCGACAAAGCCGGGCGCGACGATCAACCCGCTCGCATCGACGGTTTCGCGGGCGGAACCCGACACCTCGCCGATCTCGACAATGCGGTCGCCCAGCACGGCCACATCGGCCGTCCGTTCGGGCGCGCCGGTCCCGTCGAGCACCCTGCCGCCGCGAATGATGAGATCGTAATCCATAGCCCGAATACCGAAACGCGATCGCCAAACACTCGGTCGTTTCGCGACGAGCGTAAATCCCGCGCATGACGCCGCGCGTCCTCAGTTTTGACGAAATCCGCCCGCGTTGGCCGTTGTCAGCGTCCGCGCCTTTCCGGAACGTCCTTGTAAAGCACCTGGCCGCCCAACAGGCCGATCATCTTCGTCAACTGGGGATGATTGGAATTGTAGTACGCCGCCGAGCACACCAGGCTCGGATGGTCGAGCGTGAGCGTCCGCGTCGCTTTGATCGTATTGGGACCGGTTCGCTCGTAAACGAGATGAAGCGTAACGCCCTCAACGCTCGTGTCCGCGGGCTTCGGGATCGACGTCACCTCCACAGTGCCCGGCAGTTGCAAAGTCGTCTCTTCGACCGCCGTCAAAGACGAGCAGGAATAATCCCTGTGCCGCTCCGGCAGGTTTGGCGTGATCAGCGGAGCGAACGGAAGCGGATGCATGCCGAGCCCGAACGACACGGCGCCCGGTCCGGGGAACGAGGCGGCGTTGGCGAGTTCGTAATGGCTCGAGAACGTATAGGGCTCCGTGAGATTCAACGGATCGCCTTTCGCGATCGATCCATCCGTGCCGCCGGTCACGACCTTGCGCAGAAACTCGCCTTCGGCGCCGGGAAGCACCTGCGCCATGATCGCGCGAAAATTGGTCGAGATATCCCCCGTCATGGTCGCCGTCGTGTCGCCATCGGCGGAACCGTCGGCGTGAATCCGTATCGAGGTCACGATCCGCGCCGTCGAGTTCGCCGACGTCACGATCGGCGTATGGGAGATGACCCCGGTCCCGGTCAGCAAGACCGGCTTGTCGACGTCGGCGCTCGGCAAGACGCCGAACGGCGCGTATTTGGCCGTCGAGTTGAGGAACAAATTGAATTCGGGCGCATAGGTGATGATGTGATTGAACAAAGCGGGCGACGCCACGGTCGACAGCCTGTAGGTGTTGGTGGCGTTGATCAGCGCGCCGGTGCTGGGAATCCCTTTCGCGGCGAGCAGCGACTTGAGCAGCACGACATGGTCTTTGCAGTCGCCGTAGCGATTTTTCAAAACTTCGCTCGCCTTGTGCGGAACGAGACCGCCATTGCCCAGATAGATCGCCACATATTTGATGTTGGCCGAAACCCACTCATACAGCCGCCGCGCCTGCTCGCGCCGATCTGTGACGCCGACGGTCTGCTGTTCGGCGAGCGCCTTGATTTCGTCGGTCTGCTCCACCTTGTCTTTCGCGCGATCCTCATAGGCTTTGGCGACCGCCGCATAGTCCGGAAACGAGCTGACGACGAAATGGGCGCCGGCGTCGAAATCCGAGACGCTTTCCTGTTCCGGTTGAATGGGCGCCGTGTTCTGATAGGTCCATGTCCAGGTGGTCTTGCCGTCCTGCGTCGCCGGTTGGCCGCCCTGCAGTTCCGCGGCGTCGAACTGCAGAGGCAATCCGGTCGCGGGCGCGGTCAACACGATTTGCACGTCATTCGCCGGCACGACTTTGGGAAACGACGACGCGGCGTAAAACTGACCCGGAAACCACGGATATCTCTGCTTGAGCGTCGTCGTAAAGCCGACCTCGTCTCCCAGCTCCACATTTTCGAACACGGCGATCTTGTTCTTGATGTCGCTGAAGCCGGGCGTGCTGGTCGCGCCGGAGGTATAAAGAATCCGGTTGCGCGGGACGTCGACGCGCGTGCCGTTCGGCTTCAGCGTGTAGGCTTCGTCGATATCGCCGGTCTCGAATCCTTCGGTGTAGGAAACGGCGGCCTGCCGCAATATCTCGAGCCCCGCCGGCGTCAGGATTTCGAAAAATGACTTCGGCCTTCCGGGTGAAGCCCCCGTCGGAGCTGACGTCATAGGAGATGTGGTCACGGATGAGTTCGACCGGCGCGCGCGGGGCCGCCGCATCCTGGGCAAAAGCCGGCGCCGCCAAAACACCGGCCAACGCCAGAACGATCATTCCGTTTCGCATGCCCAGCCCTCGCCGCCTCGCGAGCGAGCCTATCGAGATGCAGCGCCGCCGTCGCGGTCCCGGGTCAGCGCCATGCGCCCTGGATCGCTAAAGAATCCTGCCGTGGCGGCCCAGTCACAGCGCTTGAGCGACCCTGACGGGGTTGATCAACTCGGGCTAAGCTTGCAGCGACAATCGGACCAGGGGAAATGCTCATGAACTTCCTTGCCAAATGGGAACCTCAGCTTCTCAGCGTATTGCGTATCGTCGTGGGCCTGCTCTTTCTGGAGCACGGCATGTCCAAACTGTTCCACTTTCCGCATGTCGCGATGTTCGACGGTCCACTTCCGCCGCTGATGATGGTTGCCGGCGCGATCGAACTTGTCGGCGGTTTCCTGATCACAATCGGCCTTTTCACGCGCATCGTCGCATTCATCTGCTCGGGCGAGATGGCGGTGGCTTATTGGATGGCTCATGTCCCGCGCGGCGGCCTGTTCCCGCTTCTCAACGGCGGCGAAGGCGCAATCCTGTTGTGCTTCGTGTTCCTGTTCATCGCAGCGGCCGGACCCGGTCCCTGGAGCATCGACCGAAAGTAACCTGCCCGAACCATGCATCCTCCTCCGCGTTGCGCTACAACGCCGGGGGAGGATTGCACGATGCATGGTTCGACCCGCCTCTCGCCCGAATTGTTGCTGCGCGCCTATGCACAGGGCGTGTTTCCCATGGCGGAGCGGCGCGACGATCCGTTGCTGTTCTGGGTTTCGCCCGAGAGCCGCGGCATCATTCCGCTCCATCGCTTTCATGTGCCCCACCGCCTTGCCCGAACCGTGCGCAGCGATCGCTTCGAAGTCAGCGTCGACACGGCCTTCGCCGATGTGATCCGCGCCTGCGCCGCGCCGGCGGAGGGCCGCGACGAATCCTGGATCAATGGCGAGATCGCCGAGGTCTACACCGCGCTGCACCGCAGGGGTCACGCGCACAGCGTCGAATGCCGGCGCGACGGCAAGCTGGTCGGCGGGCTCTATGGCGTGCGGCTGGGCGCGGCCTTCTTCGGCGAGAGCATGTTTTCCCGCGAGCGCGATGCGAGCAAAGTGGCCCTCGTCCATCTTGTCGCGCGCATGATCGCGGGCGGCTTCGCGCTGCTCGACACGCAATTCCTCACCGCGCATCTTGCGCGCTTCGGCGCGGTCGAAATTCCGCGCGAGGATTATCTGAAGCGGCTGGAGGACGCGATCGCGCGAAAGGCCAAGTGGTCGCAGGACGAGTCTCATTCGACGGGGGCAGTCGCGATGCGGCTGATCGCGCGATAGGCAGGATGCCTCCAGTGAGCTGCGCGACCGCAAATTTTTCGCGGCAGGTGCAGCACGGATGAAAAAGCCAATGTTTGCGCGGCTTCCCGGCAACGTTCTTCGTTGCGAGTCTCGCAGCCTTGGAAAAAGAAGAGCTGAGGCTGGAAGACCTATAGGGGCAATTAGCCGAGATAAGTCTGAACCAACAAAAATTCTTTCGGCTGCATGTCGCCGTTCTCGTCTTCTTCTCGCGTAAGAAGAATGTCGCCAGTGATCTCGCTTTTCCCGAAAATGGTTTCGGGATTTTGTGACTTCTCCAAGTGCATGGGGATTCGATCATCAAACACGCTCGGCACGTGTCCTGCCCATCCCAATTTCTTGCGGTCTTTGTCCATCGCATGAAGGATGATTTTGACGTTGCGATGAAATTCGGCGGCCGTCTTTGGCGTCTCGTCTGCCGGAGACCCTTCGTAGGGAATGCCGGCCGCAGATTGCGCCAATGAAACGGCCTCTGGCGGAACAAGAATGTCGTGAGTTTCCCGAGTGCGGATGGAAGCGCGTACCTGGCCGCGTGCTGGCGCAAACACTTTTTGCGAAGCCAGAATCGTTCCACGATGCTGCCTGCCCGTAAAAAGCACATTTAGAGCGTCTCGGATTCGGGAAGCCGCGACGCCCGTCATCGTCGCGACTTTTTGCACTAAGCTTTCGTGCGTTTCTGTGATCGCAGTCTTGTCGCGGCCCGGAAAGAGCGCATCGAAAGCTTTGGCGATCCCGTGCACCGCGATCAGCATAACAACCACAGTAACCAGCGTAGAGTAATCGCCGGAAACATGGATGCCCGTTAGCTGCTCAATCAGGTGCGGCACTTCCTTCTCCAATTCCTTCTGATAAGCCATAACGGTCGCATAAGCGAAAAGCTCAGTGAGCGGGCTTTCCTGCGAGAGCCGCACGACTGAAATCTGTTTCGGTTCGAACTTCAGGCCGGGGAATAAATCCGCCAGCAGATCGGCGCTTCGATGGAGCAGCTTCGCGTTCGCTTCGAGGGACTTGATCAAATCCTCGACGGCGACCGGCGCATCTACATCGTATTCGATCCCATGCCAGAGTGTGACATCCATCCCCTTCACCCCTTGGTTGCATGAAGCTAACCAAGGGTTCCGGGCGCTGCAACGTGGCGGCCATGGCGGTGTCCGAAACGGTAAAGACTCACTTTTGAAGGCTGGGATAGCAGTAGAACGTAATGAGAACAAATATGGTGCGCGCATAGCCGTGACTCGCCTTTGGGGGCGGCTATACGTGCGAGACGTGATTTTCCCTTTTTGTCGCCTAAGTAGCTGTTTTTGTTATATTCTTGCCGGGGAGGCCTTGGGGCGTTTGCGCCATAATATCGAAAATATCAGGCGGAAAACAGGCGGCGATATCAGGCGGAATTCATGCGAAAACCCGTTTATCCCGTTTGCGCCGAGACGGGTTTGCCTACTCGAAGCTCTCGTTTCGCTACGGCAGATGCGGGCGAGGACGCCCGCGGTCCATCAACAGCTGCGGACTTCGTCGTATGACGCAATTGTTTGAAAACTTACTGGCCGGCGCCTTCGGGCAAGGTCGGCAGTTGTTCTTTCGTGCCCGCATCCGGAGACGCGACCTTGACCGGCGCCGTCGACGCCACCGCGGGCGCCACCTGGCCCGGCTGGTTCGTGATGCAGCTGATCACCCACACATCATAGATCGGATGCTGCATGCCGTTGAGCGACGGGCTTGAAGCGAGCATCCAGCCGGAGAACGCCTTGCGCGGCGGCTGGTCGGGGCGGTCGTCCTCGATCTGGACGAAAGCGGTCGTTTCCGGCGTTTCGATTTGCGGCGTCGAATAGCAATAGCGCGCTGTGATCGAGAGCGTCGCATATTTCACCGTCACGCCGATGGGCGCGTAGATGTTGACGGCCCGGCCCGTGATCTTGTCGAGGCCCTTGAGCACCACGAGGCGCTTCACGCCATCCTTGCCCGGCGTCGCATCGGCGACCGAATAGGCGCGGTTCGATCCCGCCACACCGAACGTCACATTGTCGTTCTGGGCCATGGCCGGCACGGCTAGAGCCGCCAAGCCCACAACCGCCAGAGGAAGACGCCGCATCGTCATTTGCCGCCGCTCGAATTGCCGTAGATCGCCCGCGCGATCAGGCTCATGAAATCAACCGAACCTTGCGTATTGGTTATCTCCGCGCCCGCCGCCAGCATCTTGTCGCTGCCGCCAGGTTGAATGGCGAGATACGAATTTCCCAGGATCCCGGACGAGGTGATCTTGACCGACGAATCATCGGGGATCGGAACGTCGCTGCGGATGTTCAGATGTATGATCGCGGCATAGGTCTTCGGGTCGAGCGCGAGGGTCGAAACCGTACCGACCTTGATTCCGTGCAGGCGCACATCGGTGCCCGTGACGATTCCGTCCGCGCTGGAGAAACGCGCCTTCACATCGTAGCCGCTGATGCTGCCGCTGCCCGTCGTCGTGTAGGCGAAGAACAGAAACGCCGTCGCAACCGCAATAACGATTGCGCCGATCAGCGTTTCGACCGTGTTGTTTTGCATGGTTTTCCTATTCCGGTTTCCAGGCCTGGTAATCGCCCGTCGCGGGCGGGCGCTCGCCTTTGGCTGCGAGGCTGCCCTCGGGATGATAAGCGCCGTCCGTGCCCGTTAGGTTCGGCTGGTGTTCGAGTCCCCAGGACTTCGGCTTCATCGGCGCGATCGTCGGCGGTTCCTTGAACGTGTGATGCAACCAGCCATGCCATTCGGACGGCACGCGCGAGGCTTCGACGGTGCCGTTATAGATGACCCAGCGACGCACGCCCGTCTTGTTCTGGTAATAGCGATTGCCGAATTTGTCCGTGCCGACCGCATGGCCAGAGAACCACGTCGTCATCACCGTGCCCAGCGTGGGCCCGCGCCACCAGATGAACAACATACGCAAGATGGACATCATCGACGGGCGACCGGAGAGGGATTCGAAAAGCACTATAGGCGCCTCCTCGCGCCGGCGCCACGCAACGGTATGGCGCACCCAGGGTCAAAATTTGCGCGCGACGCGGCCGGACCGCGATATCCACAAACCATCCACCGTCATCAAGGTGAAAAATTTTTTTGCGCGTAATTCTGAAACCCCGCTTGACTCGCGGCTTTTTGGGCAAGGCTTAAGCTACAATATATGGTGGGTAATCTTTGATTAACCACTTACCGCTTGCACGCTCCTCCCCCGCATGCCCATACTTGGCATCAGTCGCTCATCGCGGCACCAAATCTGGCGGACGCTACCAAGCCTAGCCGCCGGCGGTCCTCTCCGACAAATCTGGACCCCGGCGGACGGAAAACTGTCCCCAAAACGGCGCCAAGAGAGCTTTTTGGAAGCAATTCAGGCTTGGGGGCCAGCATGCGTATACGCCGTCAGTTCACGGTCGAAGGTCATTCGCCTTACGAAGGCATCGCATTCCGCAACGCTGTCCAGCGAGATCCGCAATCCCGACGGCTCGATCGTCTTCCGCCAGGACGATATCGAAGTGCCCGCAGAGCTGGAGCCAGGTCGCCGTGCGACGTGCTGGCGCAGAAATATTTCCGCAAAGCCGGCGTGCCCAAGCCCACCTGAAGGCCGTGGCCGAGAGAAGGCGTCCCGGAATTTCTCTGGCGCCAGCGAGGCCGACGGCGAAGAGCGCACCGGCGAGCATTCCGCCAAGCAGGTGTTCGACCGCATGGCCGGCACCTGGACCTATTGGGGCTGGAAGGGCGGCTATTTCGACAGCGAGACCGATGCGCGCGCTTTCTATCGACGAGCTCTGCCACATGCTGGCGACGCAGAAGGCGCGCGCCCAACTCGCCGCAATGGTTCAACACCGGCCTGCATTGGGCCTATGGCATCGATGGCCCGAGCCAGGGCCACTATTATGTCGACCACAAGACCGGTCGGCTGACGAAATCCAGCTTCGGCCTACGAGCATCCCCAGCCGCATGCCTGCTTCATCCAGAGCGTCAAGGACGATCTCGTCAATGAAGGCGGCATCATGGATTTGTGGACGCGCGAAGCGCGTCTGTTCAAATACGGTTCGGGCACCGGCACCAATTTCTCCAGCCTGCGCGGCGAGAACGAGAAACTGTCGGGCGGCGGCAAGTCTTCCGGCCTGATGAGCTTCCTCAAGATCGGCGACCGCGCGGCCGGCGCCATCAAGTCGGGCGGCACCACGCGGCGCGCCGCCAAGATGGTGATCGTCGATATCGATCATCCCGACATCGAGGACTTCATCGACTGGAAGGTGATCGAGGAGCAGAAAGTCGCGGCGCTGGTCGCCGGCTCCAAGCTCGCCGAGAAGCATCTCAAGGCCGTGCATGAAGGCCTGCGTCAATTGCGAAGGCTCGGGCGACGATTGCTTCGATCCGCAAGAAGAACCCGGCGCTGCGCCGCGAGGTCAAGGCCGCCCGCAAATCGATGATCCCCGACAATTACATCGAGCGGGTGATCTCGCTTCGCGCGCCAGGGCTACAAGGAAATCGACTTCCACACCTATGACACCGATTGGGATTCGGAGGCCTATACTCTCGGTCTCCGGCCAGAACTCCAACAATTCGCGTGCGGGTCACCGACGAGTTCCTGCACGCGGTGCTGGAAGACGGCGACTGGAATCTCACCTATCGCGGCGACGGCAAGGTCGCGAAGACGCATGAAGGCGCGCGAACTGTGGGACAAGATTTCGCTACGCCGCCTGGGCCTGCGCCGATCCCGGCATCCAGTTCCACACCACCATCAATGACTGGCACACCTGCCCGGCGGGCGGCGAAATCCGCGCCTCCAATCCGTGCTCGCGAATACATGTTCCTGGACGACACGGCCTGCAATCTCGCCTCGCTGAACCTGATGGCGTTCCGCAAGGATGTGGACGGCCGGAAGGAACTTCGACGTCGCGGCGTTCGAACATGCCGTGCGGCTGTGGACCATCGTGCTCGAAATCTCGGTGCTGATGGCGCAGTTCCCGTCCAAGGAGATCGCGCAGCTTTCCTACGACTACCGCACGCTGGGCCTGGGCTTCGCCAATATCGGCGGGCTGCTGATGGCGGCCGGCATTTCCTATGACAGCCGCGAAGGCCGCGCGATCGCCGGCGCCATCTCCGCCGTCATGACGGGCGTCTCCTACGCCACCTCGTCCGAGATGGCGGGCGAACTCGGGCCGTTCCCCGAATATGCCGCCAACAAGGATGCGATGCTGCGCGTGGTGCGCAATCATCGCCGCGCCGCGCATGGCGAAACGAAGGGCTATGAAGGTCTCGCCACGCTGCCCGTGCCGCTCGACCTGACGGCGCATCAAGCGATCACGACGCTGGCCGACGCCGCCAAGCGCGCCTGGGACGATGCGCTGTCGCTCGGCGAAGGACTTCGGCTTCCGCAATGCGCAGGCGACCGTCATCGCGCCCACCGGCACCATCGGCCTCGTGATGGATTGCGACACGACCGGCGTCGAACCCGACTTCGCGCTGGTGAAGTTCAAGAAGCTGGCGGGCGGCGGCTATTTCAAGATCATCAACCGCTGCGTGCCCGAAGCGCTGGCCAGCCTCGGCTACGACCAGAGCCGAGATCGACGACATCGTCGCCTATGCGGTCGGCCACGGCACGCTGGAAGAGCTTCGACGGCCGGCCTCACCCACGACGCGCTGCGCGCCAAGGGCTTCGGCGAAGACGCAGATCGGCCAGATCGAAGCGGCGCTGGAATCGGCCTTCGACATCCGCTTCGTCTTCAACAAATGGACACTGGGCGAAGCGTTCTGCACGCGAGATGCTGAAGCTCGATGCGGCCACGCTCGACGCGCCCGATTTCGACATGCTGAAGACGCTCGGCTTCTCCAAGGCCGACATCGACGCCGCCAATCTGCATGTCTGCGGCGCCATGACGCTGGAAGGCGCGCCTCATCTGAAGGACGAACATCTTGCCGGTGTTCGATTGCGCCAATCCTTGCGGCCGCATCGGCAAGCGGGCGCTGTCCGTCGAGAGCCATATCCGCATGATGGCGGCGGTGCAGCCCTTCATCTCGGGCGCCATCTCCAAGACCATCAACATGCCCAACAGCGCCAGCGTGAAGGAATGCGGCGAGGCCTATATGCTGTCCTGGAAGCTGGGGCTGAAGGCCAATGCGCTCTATCGCGACGGCTCCAAGCTGTCGCAGCCGCTGTCCAGCCAGATCTTCGCGCTTCGACGACGACGAGGACGAGCTGGAAGAAGCGCTCGCCGCGCCGCAGGCCGCGCGCACGACCGTGGTCACCGAACGCATCGTGGAGAAGGTGATCGAGCGCGTGCGTGAGCCGCGAGCGCGAACGCCTGCCCCAGCGCCGCAAGGGCTATACGCAGAAGGCCGTCGTCGGCGGCCACAAGGTCTATCTGCGCACCGGCGAATATGAAGACGGCCGCGCTCGGCGAAATCTTCATCGACATGCACAAGGAAGGCGCCGCCTTCCGCAGCCTGATGAACAATTTCGCCATCGCCATCTCGATCGGCCTGCAATATGGCGTGCCGCTGGAGGAATTCGTGGAGGCGTTCACCTTCACGCGCTTCGAGCCGGCAGGCCTCGTGATCGGCAATGATTCCATCAAGAACGCGACCAGCGTGCTCGACTATATCTTCCGCGAGCTGGCCGTCTCCTATCTCGGCCGCACCGATCTCGCCCATGTCACGCCCGCGAAGGACGAAGATCTCGGCCATGGCGGCGACGCGAAAAACCAGCCGGAAGCGGCGAAGGAATTCGCGCAGACGATCTCGCGCGTGACGTCGACGGGTTTCGTGCGCGGACAATTCAAATCGCTGGCCGTCGTGCGCGGCGGCGCCCAGCCCAAGATGCTGGCGGAGCACGACCACGATCACATGACGGCGCATGTCCATGAAGATGTGCTTCCGGAATTTCTCGGCACCGAAGATCATTCGCCGATGGAAGACGCGCTGAGCGAAATTCGCGCCAGCGTGCTGGAAGCGGCGCAGGCCAATGCCGGCAATCCGGTGGGCGACGTGATGACCGCGCTGGGCAATCGTTTCACGCAAGCCGCACAGACTGCGGCGGACAAATCCGGTCAGCGCCGCGAAGCCTACGCCAAGCGCGCCGCCGAAGCCCGCATGAAAGGCTATGAAGGCGACGCTTGCGGCACTTGCGGCAACTTCACCCTCGTCCGCAACGGCACCTGCATGAAGTGCAACACCTGCGGCAGCACGAGCGGGTGCAGCTAATAATCTTTCGTTGTCATCAATCCTTCGAAAACTCCCTCTAGGTTGCCCCTCGGGTAACCTAGGGGGATTTTTTATGGCCGACGCTGCCGTCGCGCCCGACGCTATGACGTCGGCCGCTCACAAGCCGAGATTTGATCAGAAGACGAGCACGGCGACCGTGATCGTCTTCCTGCTGCTGCTTCTGGGCGGCATCGGCTACGGCGCCTATGGCTTCCTCCACGACATCCAGAACGTCCACGAAACCCTGGCGCTGGGGGCATTCGGCCTCCTCGGCCTCGCGCTCCTGATCGCGCTGGGCTTCGAATTCGTGAACGGCTTCCACGACACGGCCAATGCGGTTGCCACCGTGATCTACACCAACAGCATGGCGCCGACGGTCGCCGTGGTGTGGTCGGGCGTGTTCAACTTCCTGGGCGTGCTGACCTCCACCGGCGCAGTCGCCTACGGCATCATCACGCTCCTGCCTGTCGACCTTATCCTCCAGGTCGGCAGCACGGCAGGCTATGCGATGATCTTCGCGCTCCTGATCGCCGCGATCGTGTGGAACCTCGGCACCTGGGCGCTGGGCATTCCGAACAGCTCCTCGCACGCGCTCATCGGCTCGATCATGGGCGTGGGTCTTGCGAACCAGCTGATGGCGCCTGCCAGCCAGCAGACGGCCGGTGTGGACTGGTCACAGGCGACCAATGTCGGCGAAGCATTGCTGTTCAGCCCATTCGTCGGCTTCGTCGGCGCCATGCTCCTCCTCTGGGTGATGAAATTCCTCATCCGCTCCAAGAAACTTTACGAGGAGCCGAAGGACCGCCTGCCTCCCCCCTGGTGGATTCGCGGCATCCTCATCCTCACCTGCACCAGCGTTTCCTTCGCGCATGGCGGCAATGACGGACAAAAGGGCATGGGGCTGATCATGCTGATCCTGATCGGCGTGGCGCCCACCGCCTATGCGCTCAACCGCGCGATGCCGGAAAGCGCGACACCCGCGTTCCTCAGTTCCACCACGGCGGCGCAATCCGTGTTCACGCAGCATGCGGGCAATACGCCGGCTTTGACTGCAGAAGCGGCGCGCAAGCGCGTCGGCGATGCGCTGCGCGCCCGTGACCTCAACAAGCCGGACGTTTTCGCCGCGCTCGCGCTTGTCTCCGGCGACATCGCAAGCCAGGTCAAGAATTACGGCTCCGTGGGCCACGTTCCGGCCGCCGCAACGCCGGGCGTGCGCAATGAGATGTATATGCGGCGGACGCGGTGCGGTTGCTGCCGGCGGAAGGCGCCAAATTCTCGACAGCCGAAACGGCCACCTTGAAGACCTATCAGACCAATCTGCAGAAAGGCACGCGCTACATACCCGACTGGGTCAAGATCGTGGTCGCCATCGCGCTCGGTCTCGGCACCATGGTCGGCTGGAAGCGCATCGTCGTGACGGTGGGCGAGCGCATCGGCAAGACGCATCTGACGTATGCGCAAGGCGCCGCCGCCGAGATCATCGCGGCCATCACAATCGGCGGCGCGGAATTATACGGCCTGCCCGTCTCCACCACGCATGTTCTGTCGAGCGGCGTCGCCGGAACCATGGCGGCGAACCGCTCGGGTCTGCAATGGGGCACGATCTGGAGCATCGCGTCGGCGTGGATTTTGACGTTGCCGGCCGCCATGGGGCTGGCAGGCGGTCTCTATTGGGTTCTGCTGCGTTACCATGTCATGGACCGTCTTCTGTGAGGGCGCCAGCTT
Source organism: uncultured Alphaproteobacteria bacterium (assembly GCA_963715545.1). Classification (GTDB taxonomy): domain Bacteria; phylum Pseudomonadota; class Alphaproteobacteria; order Micropepsales; family Micropepsaceae; genus Rhizomicrobium. The sequence continues at coordinate 1,411,289 of OY970252.1, forward strand.
GAACGACCATCATCTGCAAAGCGCGGTGATCGCGGAGTTGGGACGCGAGCCCAGCGTGATCGCGGCCCATATCGGCGTCACGGCGAACAACGGCATCGTGACGCTGACGGGCCATGTCGAGACCCTCACGCAGAAACACGCTGCCGAGACCGCGGCCAGCCGGGTGCGCGGCGTCAAGGCCGTGGCCGACGAACTCGAAGTGCGCGTTCCCTCCGACTCGAAGCGGACGGACGAGGACATCGCCGCCGCCTCGATCGAGCGGCTGGCGTGGAACGCCTCCGTCCCGCGCGATGCGGTGAAGGTGGCGGTCTCGAACGGAGAGGTCACGCTGACGGGCCAGGTCGAATGGTTCTTCCAGAAGGACGCGGCCGAGCAGGACATCCGCAAGCTCGCCGGGATCGCGGGTGTGACCAACCAGATCGTCATCAAACCGCGGGTCACGGCCGAGAGCATCAGCGACGACATCATGCATGCGCTGCATCGCTCGTGGTTTTTTGATCCCAGCACGATCACGGTGACCGTCGACAACGGCAAGGTGCACCTGACGGGGACCGTTCATTCGCCGCACGACCGCCAGGTGGCAGCCGCCACCGCCTGGGCGGAGCCCGGCGTGATCGCGGTGCAGAACGATATCGCGATCGTTTGAGCGCTTAGACCGGTTTTGAATTGGTCGCGGCCCTCCTCTGCTTCGCTGTCGCTCAGCACCTCCCCCGTAAACGGGGGAGGAAAACAATAGGCTGCATCAGTCGCTTTCCTCCCCCGTTTACGGGGGAGGTGGATCGCGCGCGATAGCGCGCGAGACGGAGGGGGCCGCGCATCTAACGCACCGGCAGCGGGATGAATTCCGTTTCGCCGGGGATTTTGGCGAAGCGTTGCGCCTGCCAGTCGTCGCGCGCCTTCGCAATGCGCTCCATCGAGCTGGACACGAAGTTCCAGTCGAGATGGCGATGCCCGTCCAGGGCCGCGCCGCCGAACAGCATCGCATGCGCGCTTTGCGCGGCAGCGAGCGTGACGTCTTCGCCGGCGTCGAAAATCACCATGGCGCCTTTTTCCAACGTCGTTCCATTCGCGGCGATCGCGCCGTCGATCACGAGAACGCCGCGTTCCGCATGTTCGTCGGTGAGGCGCAGCGAACTCTTTGGTGCGAAATGCGCGTCGGCATAGAGCGTGCCCGAAAAGACTTTGACGGGCGATGCGAGGCCATAGGCATGTCCCGCAATCACGCGCAACCGGACTCCGCCTTCGTCACGCACCGGCAATTCCGCCATCGCGTAATGTTCGAACGCCGGCGCCGCTTCCTCATTGGCTTGCGGCAGGCCGACCCATGTCTGGATGCCGTGCACTGTGTGACCGGCGGCGCGTACGTCCGGCCCCGTGCGTTCCGAATGGACGATTCCCCGGCCCGCCACCATCCAGTTCACGTCCCCGGGTTCGATGGTCTGCACCGAACCGATATTGTCGCGATGCACCTGCGAGCCTTCGAACAGATAGGTGACGGTCGCGAGCCCGATATGCGGATGCGGCCGCACGTCGATGCCTTTTCCCGGCGCGAAACGCGCGGGTCCGAAATAATCGAAGAACACGAACGGACCGACCGACCGGCGCTCCGCCGAAGGCAGCATGCGGCGCACCATGAAGCCGTCGCCGAGATCGCGGTCTCTTCCCTCAAGCAGGATCATCGCGTCACCGTATTTTGGAATCGTAAGCATCGAGGGTGCGCGCCGAATAGACCAGCGCCGCGCCTGCATTGACCATGATCGCGACGCCCAGCGCGTCGACAATTTCTTCCTTCGTGGCGCCCGCCTTGATCGCGGCGTCCGTGTGCGCGTTGATGCAGCCGTCGCAACGCAGCGAAACCGCCACCCCCAGCGCGATCAGCTCGCGCGTCTTGGCGTCGAGATGTTTCGAATTGGAATTGGCGTGGTGGAAAGCCGCATAGGCCTTCACGATGTCGGGGTTGGTGTCCGACATTTCCTTGATCGTTGCGCCGATCTGGTCGCGATATGCGGCCCAATCCAACATCATGTTGCGGCTCCCGTGCTGCTGCCCGGCGGAGCCTAGCGCAGGGGCAATCGTCATTCCATCGCGCGACGGCTTATGCGCGTTCCGCCCGGCAGGCGTAACAGCCGCGGCGGGCGAAATGGATGTGGACGTAATCGGTCCCGGCGCGCTCAAACAGCCGCGCCAGCAGCGGTTCGACTCCGGCGCCTTCGACCACGTCGGCGTCGACCATCATGCCGTCCTCGTCATAGGCGCGCACGGACAGCATGCGCCCGAGCAGCACCGACGGGAGTTCGCCCAAGCGATCATAGGTTGTTCGAGCCCGTTCGCGCACGAAGATCGGCCCCGCGGCGCGATAGGGCGAATGCGACGGCTGGTGCTCGAACGGCAACAAGATCAGCCGCTCGCCCGGTTCGGCGTCTTCGAGGCTCACGCGGCAGGGAAAACCCGGCTTCTCATCGGCGATCATGCGGCGCATGCCGCGGACCGCGAGTTCGCCGTCGTCGAGCGCCATGAGCGGCATGAAGGGTTCTGCGGATAGTCCCCGGAATCGGAACGGCATGGCGGCCTCGCTCAATGTGTTGCGAGGCTCTTGTGCCGCGCGATCCGGGAACGCTCGACCCGGTTCTTGCGGAAAGCGGCACGGCGCTTGCGACGATGGACAGGCGTGTATCGAACCGAGACAGAGCCGTGAAATTCCTGCTTGCCCTCCTCTTCAGCCTCGCCGCCTTCAGCGCCGCCCATGCGCTGTCGTCGGGAGCCGATCCGAGCGCGGTGGCGAGCATCAAGGCCGGTCATCATGACTGCCCGCACTGCCATCTGGCGGGCGCGGACCTGTCCAACACTTGCGTCAAGAACGGCAATCTCGAAGGCGCGGATTTCAGCCACGCCAAGCTGTTCCTGATGTGCATGTCGTATGCCGATTTCCGGGGCGCATCGTTCCGCGGCACCGATCTGTCAGGCGCCAATATGGCGCACGCCAAGCTCGACGGCGCCGATTTTTCCGGCGCCCAGCTCACCATCACCAGTTTCAAGGGAACCGATCTCAGCCGCGCCAAGGGGCTGACCCAAAAGCAACTCGATCAGGCTTGCGGCGACGCGGCCACGATTTCTCCGGCAGGACTCCATGTGAAGACCTGCTCCTGATTTTCTCCGCCTGGGAAATTCCTTGCCCCCGTCCGCGGATGTACCGGACGGGGGTTTTCTTTTTCTGGCGCAAAGGGATTTGCGAGCGTGGCCCCCCTCCGCCTCGCTACGCTCGGCGCCTCCCCCGTAAACGGGGGAGGAAAAATGAGCTGCATCAATTTATTTCTTCCCCCGTTTACGGGGGAAGTGGCGCGCACGAAGTGCGCGACGAAGGGGGCCGCGACCGACTATTCCGCGGCCTGCGGCAAATCCTTGGGCTTCCAGCGCAGGATCGGCTTGCGGGCTGCAGCCGTCTCGTCGAGCCGGCGGCGCGGGGCCAGATGAGGCGCGCCTTCGAAGCGCTCGCGCTTGCCGGCTTTCGCCTCCTTGGCCAGTTCGCGCAGCACATGGATGAACTGGTCGAGACTTTCCTTCGATTCGGATTCCGTGGGTTCGATCAGCATCGCGCCATGGACGACCAGCGGGAAATACATCGTCATCGGATGGAAGCCTTCGTCGATCATCGCCTTGGCGAAATCGAGCGTCGTGACGCCCGTGCCTTCGAGGAAGGAATCGTCGAACAAAGCTTCATGCATGCAGGGTCCGCCGAACGGCGCGCTCATCACATCGCTGAGCGAGGCGAGAATGTAATTCGCCGACAGCACGGCATCTTCCGACGCCTGCCGCACGCCGTCCGCGCCGTGGCTCAGCATGTAAGCGAGCGCGCGCACGAACATGCCCATCTGGCCGTGAAAAGCCGCACAGGCGGCCGAACGGCTTGCGCGCCTTCAGGCGCCGCCGCGCGATCTTCGATGAAACGGAATCCTTTCGCGTCGTGCACGAGCAAGCGGCAGCGGCGCAAACGGCGCAAGCGCCGCGGACAGCACGACCGGACCAGCGCCCGGCCCGCCGCCACCATGCGGCGTGGAGAATGTCTTGTGCAGATTGATATGCATCGCATCGACGCCGAGATCGCCGGGCCGCACGCGCCCCGCGATCGCGTTGAAGTTCGCGCCGTCGCAATAGAAATAGGCGCCGACCGCATGCACCGCGTCCGCGATTTCGCTAATGCGGCGCTCGAACAGTCCGCAGGTGTTGGGATTGGTGAGCATGATCGCCGCGACGTCAGGACCGAGCATTGCCTCCAGCGCATCGGCATCGACATGGCCGTCGTCTTTCGCGGGGACTTCATCGACCGTGAACCCCGCAAACGCGGCCGTCGCGGGATTGGTGCCATGGGCCGATGACGGCACGAGAACGCGCGGGCGCTTCTCGCCGCGGGCTTCGAGGGCGGCGCGGATGGTGAGTAGCCCGCACAATTCGCCATGCGCGCCGGCCTTCGGGCTCATCGCGACGGCGGGCATGCCGGTCAGAGTCGTCAGCCAGCGCATCAATTGCGAGATCAGCTCGAGCGCGCCCTGCACGGTCTGCTGCGGCTGGAGCGGATGGACGTCGCCGAAGCCCGGCAGCCGCGCCATCTTCTCGTTGAGGCGCGGATTGTGTTTCATCGTGCAGGAGCCGAGCGGATAGATGCCCGCATCGATCGCGTAGTTCATGCGCGATAGCCGCACATAATGCCGGATCACTTCCGGCTCGGAGAGACCGGGAAGTCCAATCGGAGTCTTGCGGCGCAAGCCCGCGAGACGTGTTTCCGACAATTGCACTTCGGGGATATCCACGCCCGTCATGCCGGGCCGGCCCAGCTCGAAGATCAATCCCTCTTCGTGATCGAGTCCGCGATCGCCGGAAATCGTCTGAAGCTTGTGCGGCTCGTTGCCACCCGCGCTGGAGGGACGGCCCTGATTGTTCATCGTCATACGACCTCCGCGAGCGTCTTGACGTAGGCGTCGCAATCTTCGTCAGTTACGGTTTCGGTGGCGGCGACGATCAACAGATCGCGCACATTGCTCTGATGCGGCAACAGTCGCGAGACCGGTACGCCGCCGAGAATCCCCTTCGCCGCGAGCGCATCGACGACTTCCGCCGCGGGCTTTGGCAATTTCAGCGTGAATTCATTGAAGAACGCAGGCGTGACGACCGAAACGCCGTTCACCCGTGCGAGCTTGTCCGCCAGCGCCACAGCGCGCGCGTGATTGGCGCGTGCAAGCCGAGTGAAACCTTCCTCGCCCAGCAGCGAAAGATGGATCGTGAACGCCAGGCAGCAGAGCCCCGAATTGGTGCAGATATTGCTCGTCGCTTTTTCGCGGCGGATATGCTGTTCGCGGGTGGACAGCGTGAGCACGAAACCCCGCTTGCCGTCCGCGTCCGTCGTCTCGCCGCAAAGCCGCCCCGGCATCTGGCGCAGGAATTTTTCGCGCGTGGCGAAAAGCCCGACATAAGGCCCGCCGAAATTGAGGCCATTGCCGATCGACTGGCCTTCGGCGGCGACGATATCGGCGCCCATCGCGCCCGGCGACTCCAGCAAGCCCAGCGACACAGCTTCGGTAACAACCGCAATCAACAACGCGCCTTTCGCATGCGCCGCTTCCGCGATCGGACGCAGATCGCGCACGAGCCCGAACACGTCGGGGTTCTGCACGACAACACACGCCGTCTCGTTGTCGATCTGCGCGACGAGGTCTTCGACGAGCTGCGGCAGCGTCGGCAAACGCACGACCTGTCCCGAAAGGGACGCGACCGTCTCGACCGTTTCGGCGTAGTGCGGATGCAGCCTACCGGAAAGAATGGCCTTCGGCCGGCGCGTGATGCGTTGCGCCATCTGCACGGCTTCCGCGGTTCCGGTCGAGCCGTCGTAGAGGGACGCGTTCGCCACTTCCATGCCGGTGAGGAGCGCCACCTGCGTCTGGAATTCGAACAGATATTGCAAGGTGCCTTGCGCGATTTCCGGCTGATAGGGCGTATAGGACGTCAGAAATTCCGAACGCTGGATCAGGTGATCGACGGCCGCCGGAACATGATGGCGATAGGCGCCGGCGCCGCAGAAGAACGGCACGCTTCCGGCCGACACATTTTTCGCCGAAAGTTTCGACAGCGCACGCTCGACTTCCAGTTCGCCCTGGTGATCCGGGAGATCGAACGCGCTGCGGCCGACCACGGCTTCTTTCGGCACATCGCGAAACAGCGCATCGATATCGCGCGCGCCGATCTTGCCCAGCATCGCGGCGCGGTCGTCATGAGTGAGCGGATGATAACGCATGCGACTAAAGCCCTTTCACGAATTCCGCATATTGGGCTTCGCTCATCAGCTTGCCCAACTCGCTCTTGTCGGCGATTTTCAGCTTGAAGAACCAGCCCTCGCCTTCCGGATCGGCGTTGACCTTTGCGGGATCGGCGGCGAGCGCATCGTTCGAGCCCGTGATCTCGCCCGCGATCGGCGCATAGACTTCGCTGGCAGCCTTCACGCTTTCGACGACGGCCACGTCACCGCCCGAGGCGACTTTGCGGCCTTTTTCGGGCAGTTCGACGAACACCACATCGCCCAATTGTTCGGCGGCATATTTGGTAATGCCGACGGTCGCCTCATCGCCTTCGATGCGGACCCATTCGTGCTGATCGGTAAATCGCGTTTCGCTCATCTGGTACTCCGTGGGTTCGAATTCAAGAATTGCGTTTGTAGCCGTGCGGCACAAAGGGCATGGGCGCCGTATGCGCCGGCATCGCCTTGCCCCGCACCATCAACATCACTTCGTTGCCGTCGCCCGCGAACGGCGTGTCGACGTAACCCATCGCGACCGGCGCATTGAGGCTGGGGCCGAAACCGCCGCTGGTGATTTTCCCGATGACGCGGCCCGTCTTGTCGGCGATCGCCGTGCCGTCGCGCGCCGGCGCTTTGCCGTCCGGTAGGATGCCGACGCGCTTCTGCGACGTGCCGTCCAGCAGCTTGCCCATGATCATGTCCGCGGCCGGAAAATCCTTGTCCATCTTGCGGCGCTTGCCGATGGACCAGGCGAGATTGGCTGTGATGGGATCGGTGGTCTCGTCCATGTCGTGGCCGTAGAGACAGAGCCCGGCTTCGAGCCGCAGCGAATCGCGCGCACCTAATCCGATGGGCAGAACTTCCGGCTCGCCCAGCAGCGCCCGCGCCACGCGATCCGCATCTTTCGCTTCGATGGAGATTTCGAACCCGTCTTCGCCCGTATAACCGGAGCGGCTGACGATGGCGGCCGCGCCGGCCACCGTGACGCGGGCGATCTTCATGAAGGTGAGTTGCGCGGTTTCCGGAGCATGACGCGCCAGCACGGCTTCAGCGGCGGGTCCCTGCAAGGCAAGCAGCGCGCGGTCGGGTTGCGGCGCGAGCGTCGCGATGCCTTTCAGTTTTGCGGCGATGTACGCGAAGTCGCTTTCCTTGCACGCCGCATTGACGACGAGATAGAGCGCAGCCTCGCCGGCCAGGCGCGCCACCATGAAATCGTCCTTGATCGTGCCGCTGTCGCTGAGGAGCAGCGCATAACGCTGCATGCCTTCCTTGAGTCCCACGACATCAGCGGGCGTGACGCGCTCCAGCGCGCGGGCGGGATCGTCGCCGGAGAGAAACGCCTGCCCCATATGCGAGACATCGAAAAGCCCAGCATTCGCGCGCGTGTGCAGATGTTCCTTGAGCACGCCGGCGGGATATTGCACCGGCATTTCATAGCCGGCGAACGGCACCATCTTGCCGCCGAGCTCCAGATGGAGCGCGTAAAGCGGCGTGCGGCGAAGCAAATCGTTAGGTGTATCGGCCATGGCGGTCCGGACAAGGGGTTGAGGCTCGCGAATGCCGACGGACCGGCACGCGCACCCCTCTGTCATGGGACCTGAGAGATTTCGCCGGAAACCGGCTTACCCCTTCGGTGAGGACGGCCATTGCGGGCGCCCTGCTTTCCAGAAGTTCATCTCCCCACGCGGTCCTTTGTGCCTGAGAGTTTCCGGGGTGGTTGCTCCTTCGGCGCCCGTTCGAAACGGGACTCTCCCGCGAGGGATCGTTTGATGGCCGAGCACGCGCACCTCACGGCGGGCGGGATCGTTGCACTGCATCATAAGGGGGAAGGTTTGGGAGTCAACGCGGGCGCCAATGGTGTCCTGATTTGGGGAATTATGCCGAACTGGACAAGCAGGGGTTCTAATTGCCGTCTTCATTGGTTGGTGCGATTCGCGATGCGGGCTAAAGACAAAAAAAACGCTCGCCCGTTCAACGCAATTGACTCGTAAGTTGGGCAACTGTCAGGCTCCCCGGGACAACAATCTGTACCCTTGGGGGAAACATGCGGCACGCGCTGAACTTCTCAGTTTTCACCTTGGCGGCATGTCTGTCCCTGCCTGTACAGGCACAAACGCTGAAAGCATCGCCGGTCGGCGGACATCCGGGGCTCTCGGTCAGTCTGACCGGGACCGGCTTCGGCGCCAGCGAGGCCGTCGATGTGTATATCGACACCACGGACACGCTGCTGACGGTGTCAGGTTCGACCGGCGCACTCGCTGTGTCCCTTACCGTTCCGGCCAGTGAGCAACCCGGAGTGCATTATCTGACTGCGATCGGGCGGCACAGCGGCAGCGCAGCGCAAGCGGCGTTCAATGTGACCACAGCCTGGGCCGAGCAGGGATATGGCGCAGCACATCTTGGCTGGAACCCGTATGAGAACACGATTTCAACGGCCAATGCGGCGACGCTGGGCGAGATCTGGTCGGCGCCGACAAACAGCTTGGGAGGCGCACCGGCCGTCGTCAACGGCAAGGTCTATGTCACGACCAATTCCAACATTGAGGCTCTTTCTGCCACGACGGGCGCAGTGCTCTGGTCGGCGCTGTCCGGCACGCAGATTTACGGCTCGCCGGCTGTGGCCGCGAGCCTCATTTATACCGTGGGCAGCGGCAGCCCGACCTTCTATGCCCTGGTCGCGACGACCGGGGCGATCAAGTGGACGCAGACCCTGGGCGCTGGAACGCTGAGTTCCCCGATCGTCGCCGATGGGAACGTCTACATTGCCAGCCTAGACACGTATATCTATGCGCTCAACGCATCCACGGGCGCGATCGAGTGGAAAACCGCGATCGGCGCCACTGGTGAAGGATCGCCGGCTGTCGTCGACGGCGTGGTGTATGTGGGGTCTGGAACCACGATCTATGCGCTGAATGCCCTTACCGGCGCCGTGAACTGGAGCTATGCGACCGGCGGCACCGTCGAGGGCTCACCCGCGGTGGCCGGCGGCGTGCTCTATCAAGGTTCGGATGACGGGTACGTCTATGCGTTGCGGACCAGGTCTACCCCGGGCGCCCTGCTGTGGAAGTTCTCAACCGGAAATGACGTCTACGAGTCTCCGGCAGCGTCGGCCGGAACCGTCTATGTCGGGTCGCAAAACAGCAACTTCTACGCGCTCGACGCCCATACCGGAGCACAGCGCTGGTCTTTGACAACCGGTGGCATCCTTGGCAGCGCGATCATCGCCAATCAGATCGTCTACGTCACCGCGCGTGATGGCACCCTGTACGCGCTCAACGCGACAAGCGGCGCAGTGCTGGGAACCGCAGACGTAGGCTACTCCTTTATCGGAAATCCCGCTGTATCGGATGGCGTGCTGTATCTGAATGCGTTCAATGGCAAGACCTACGCCTTCGGATTGCTGGGGGGCACGGCAGCCGCGAAACACCCCGTCCCGCCCCCCATTTCGTCGTTGCATCCCGACCTGACATTGCGGGTCACGCGCTAGCGGGCTTCACGCGGAGAACGCGGAGAATAGTCCTCTTCTGGAGCGCGCATCCTGCGCGCAATAGCTGTTGAAAATGCGGGCTGGAAGCCCGCGCTCCGACTTTGCTCCGCGTTCTCGGCGGCTCCGCGTGACCACTTCAGTCAATATTGCGAACTTCAGAGTCAGGACACCTGCCCAAGGCGTCTAAACGAACTGCGCGACGAGCAATCTCAGCAACACGCCGATGCCGAAGAAGGCGACCGCAATGCCCGAGCCGTGATTGATGATGCGCATCACGCGGGCGTCGATGCGCGCATGCAGGAATCCGACGACCGTCGTCAAGGTGAACCACCACACCATCGAGCCGGCCACGACTCCGCACACGAGCAAGCCCGCATTGACGAACGTCGCGGCCGATCCGGCGATGCCTGTCAGTCCCGCGAACAACGCCGCGAACGCGAACAGCGTGACGGGATTGGTGACGGTCAGCGCAAAGGTGGAGGCGAAAGTGCGCACGAGCGAACCGCCGCTCACTGGCCGCGCCGCCGCCTGCTCCACGCCGCGGCCGTGCAAGGGATCGGAGATGTAGGTGCTGATGCCGAAGAACATCAGCAATACGCCGCCGAATATCTGCAGCACGGTCGAATGCCCCTTGATCAGCTCCGACACCGCCGTCATCCCGAACGCCGTGACGGCCGCAAAGATGCCGTCGCCCATCGCGGCGCCCACGCCTGCCACCAGTCCATTGACCGGACCAAACGTCAAAGTTCGGCGGATGCAGATCAGGTTCACCGGACCGATGGGGGCGGCCACCATGAAACCGATGACCACGCCCGAGGCGATGAGGAGAATATATTCCATGCCGTTAGGACGCGCTCGCGAGCATGGCGCCGATCACGCCGCGATCTCGACGACCAGCCGGCCGCGCACCTGACCCGCCAGGATGTCGGCGGCCGCCTTGGGCACATCCGCCAGTTTGATGGTCTGCGTCATGGAAGCGAGTTTCTTCACGTCGAGGTCCCGGGCAAGCCGCTCCCAGGCCTGAAGGCGGCGGGGCATTGGCATATAGACGGATTCGATCCCGTGAAGCGAGATGCCCCGGAGGATGAAGGGGGCGACGCTGGTCGGCAGGTCGAGCCCCTGCGCCAGGCCGCAGGCCGCAACCGCGCCGCCATACTGGGTCGCTGCTATCACATTGGCGAGCGTCTTCGAGCCCACGCTGTCCACGGCGCCCGCCCATCGTTCCTTGGAAAGCGGACGGGGATTGCCGCCCAGTTCGCTGCGCGGAATAATCTCCGCGGCGCCCAATTCCTTCAGATAGCCTTCTTCTTCCGGCCGACCTGTCGACGCGATCACGCGGTAGCCAAGCTTCGCGAGGATTGCGACGGCCACCGAGCCGACGCCGCCCGCAGCGCCCGTCACCACCACCGGACCCTTCGCCGGAGTCACGCCGGCGTCTTCGAGCGCAAGCACGCACAGCATCGACGTGTAGCCCGCCGTGCCGATCGCCATTGCGTCGGAGGCCGAGAACGCTTTCGGCAACGGCACGAGCCAATCGCCTTTGACGCGCGCAAGCTCCGAGTAGCCCCCGAAATGCGTCTCACTGAGGCCGAAGCCGTTGAGCAGAACCTTGTCGCCCGGCTTGAAATTCGCATGCGACGACGTCTCAACGACGCCGGCGAGATCGATGCCCGGGATCATCGGAAATTTGCGCACCACGGGAGATCGACCGGTGATGGCGAGTCCGTCTTTGTAATTCACCGTGGAGTGCGAAACGGCGACGGTGACGTCGCCTTCCATCAGATCGTCGCGACCGAGTTCGGTTTCTTTGGCCGTCTGCGTCGTGCCGTCCTTGGTGATCAGGATGGCCTTGAAGCGGTTTTTCATGTTGGCACTTCCGGTTGAGGACTGCTGCCAGTTGGGCGGGCCAGTTAGGGGAATGTGTCTTCGACGGAACACAAAGCACAAAATTCGGGCGCTCCCGTCAAGCTGAGACTGCAGCGCGACCGTTTTCCGGGGCCGCCCACTCGACAAGCAGGGAACCTTTGCACAAGCTTTTTCTTAAGATTCCGGGAGGAGCATTGAGAAGGGCAGTACCAGAGGACAACAAGAGCGGGTGAGCGTCATGTACAAGATCGACATGCAGTTGCGCGGTTACCGGCTGACCACAGCCGAGATTCTCTATCACATGCCTGACCATCCCAAAGTGCTGCAGAGCTTCCTCTGGCAGGAACTCGATCTCGCGCCGAAATTTCCGGTGCTCAACAAATTCCTCCGTTTCTGGGAAGACAATATCGAAGGCAAGCTGCACTCGGTGCGCGTGGCCGCGCGTGGGCTGATATCCCCGGCGGAAATGAAAAGCGTCGGCGCCGAATTCACGTTGCACTGAACGGGACGACCATCTGCTGCGCCGACGCGCGCGCGATGAGCACGCCGTCGTCGCGCTCGAAATCGGCTTCGACGGCGATCAGGGCCTTCGAAGCCGACGTGACGCGCGCTTCGATCAGAAGCGGATGCGCGCCGCCGATTTTGAAAAACTGCACGCTGAGATTGATCGTGCGGAAAGCGCTTCCTTCCGGAACGATCGTCATGGCGGCGAAGGCCAACATCTGATCGGCGAGCGCCGCGATATAGCCGCCGAACATCGAGCCGTCCGCATTGAGCACCTCTTCGCTCGGCGTCCAGCGTTTGAAAGCGCGGCCCTCCGACCATTCGTCCAGCGTGCCGAGTTGCAACGTGCGCACGACAGGCGGCAGCTCGCCGCGCTCCTTCACGAGATCATCCAGGCGGTCGGTGAAAAAGCTCATTTATCGCTCCTGATACTGAGACATCAGTGGCTTTTTTAACGCGGTGGCCGCAGGGGAAGCGCGGTGGATTCCGCGTTTTCGGCGTGTCGCTTTCGAAGTTCGATCTTTTCAGCGCGCATTCGCGCGCCAACAAAACAGAGACGAGATCGCCGCGAAACCTCGTTTCCACCGCGTCCTCTGCGAAACCCCCGCGTCCACCGCGTTAAAAAAGCCACCGCACCCTGTCATTCGCCTGGAATTGTCTCGACAAAGCGCACCTTCTCGCCCTGCCCGCCCAACACCAGCGCGTGATCGCGCATGATCGTCCGCCCACGGATGATCGTGGCGACGGGCCAGCCGGTGGTTTCCATGCCGTCGAAGGGAGTCCAGCCGCAAGTGGACGCGATCCAGCTGTTCTCGATGCGGCGTTTCTTCTTCAGATCGACAATCGTGAAATCGGCGTCGAAGCCGCGCGCGATACGGCCTTTGCCGGCGATTCCGAAAATGCGCGCGGCGCCCGCGCTGGTCAGGTCGACGAAACGCTCCAGCGTCATCCGTCCGGCGTTCACATGATCGAGCAGGAGCGTGGCGAGCGTTTGCACCCCTGGCATGCCCGCGGGCGAATTCGGATAGACCTTGTCTTTCTCCTCGCGCGTGTGGGGCGCGTGATCGGAGCCGATCACATCGATCAGGCCTTCGCGCACGGCCTGCCACAACGCGTCGCGATGCGAGGCCTCGCGGATGGGCGGATTCATCTGCGCATAGGTTCCCAGCCGCTCATAGCATTCGGGCGCCGCAAGAGTCAGATGCTGCGGCGTGGTCTCCACGGTTGCGAGATCCCGGGCCGCCGCCAGCAAAGGCAATTCGTCGGCCGTCGTGACATGCAACACATGCAATCGCCGGCCGGCCTTGCGCGCCAATCCCAGCACACGCTCGGTGGACAGCCTTGCGGTCTCCACATCGCGCCAAACCGGATGGCTGCGCGGATCGCCGCTAACCGTCAGATGCTTGCGCTCTTTGAGACGCGCCTCGTCCTCCGAATGAACGGCCATGCGCCGCCGCCCACCTTTGAGGGCAGCGAGGATCGCCTCTTCTTCGCTCAGCAACAACGTACCGGTCGAAGAGCCGAGAAACGCTTTCACGCCAGCTACCCCCGGCATGCGTTCGAGCTCGGCCAACGCGCCGACATTCTGCGGCGTGGCGCCGACATAGAACGCGTAGTCGCAATGCATGCGATTCTTCGCGCGCGCGAATTTGTCTTCGATGGCGAGTCGCGTTGTGGTCGGCGGGTTCGTGTTCGGCATCTCGAAGACCGCCGTCACACCGCCCAACACCGCCGCGCGGCTGCCGCTTTCCAGATCTTCCTTGTGTTCGTTGCCGGGCTCGCGGAAATGAACCTGCGTGTCGATCACGCCCGGCAACACGTGCAGACCTTTGGCGTCGAAGGTTTCGGCGGCGCGCGCGCCCGACAGCGAGCCGATCGCCGCGATGCGCCCGTCCCTCACGCCCACATTCGCCGGCGCGATGCCCGAGGGCGTGGCGACCAAGCCGGATAAAATTAGCAGATCGTAGCTCTCGACCATCGCGTGACCGTTCCTATATCGTCCAAGCTGTCTGGCGCGCGCTCATTCCGCAAGCCCTTTCACCCGGATGCCCCGATGATTCTCGACTGCATGCTTGGAACAAGTTTTGGCGGCCTGGAACAGGTCTTTTTGGACCAGCTTACGATGCTCCCGGCTGCGGGAACGATGGTGCGGGGCGTGGCGCAACGCGGCAGCCCTTCGGCGCAACGCGCCGCCGAGGCAGGCTTGCCCTGCGATGAGATCACCATCCTGTCCGAATGGGATGCATTTTCCCTTCATCGCGCTCGAGCCGTCGTGCGCCAAAACGCGCCACGCCTTTTGCTGTGCCATGGACGCAGGGCGCATCAGGTGTTCGCCCGAGCGATGGGGAAGAGGCTGCCGATTGTTGCGATGGTTCACAAACCGAGATTCGACAGGAATCTGCCCCATACCGGGGTGATTGTCGTGGCCGAGCATCGGCGACGCTCTCTCATCGCCGACGGCGTGTCGGAAGAAAAAATCGTCGTCGTGCCGAACGCTGTCCCGCTGCCGCCCACGCCCAAGCAATCCTACGACACGAAGCCGGGCGCGCCCATCAAGATTGCGGGTCTGGGAAGGCTGCACGAACAGAAAGGCTTCCCGGTGCTGATTGAGGCGCTACGCATCCTTGCCGACCGGCAAGTCCCGTTCACGTGCGCCATTGCAGGCGAGGGCCCCTCGCGCGACCTGCTGACACGAGCCATTTCCGATCGCGGCCTCGAACGCGACGTGACGTTACCGGGATGGATCGACAAGCCGGCCGGCTTCCTGATGGACGCCGACATTTTTGCGTTTCCGTCGGTTCTGGAGGATTTCCCGTTGGCGCTGCTCGAAGCGATGTCTTGCGGGCTGCCGATCGTTTCAAGCCGGATCGACGGACCGAAGGACTTCCTGGTCGATGGAGAGACCGCGTTGCTTGTTCCGGCCGACGACCCGGCGGCGCATGCAAATGCGCTTGAGAGACTGAGCGGCGACGCTGCCCTTCGCGAGCGGCTGGGCAGGAATGTGAGGGCCTTGGTGGAACGCAATTACGGCGTCGACTCGATCGGCAGGCGACTGGCGAGCGCGCTGTCCAATGTTGCGGCCGGGCGCCCGATCGGCGAGGGACTTTAGATGCCGGGAGCGGACGGAGCGGCCGTCCTGCCGGATCGCGCCGTATTGGCCGTGTCCGGACCCGATGCGCGCCTTTTCCTCGGCGGCCTGATTACGAACGATGCCGCCCGTGTGGCTGAAGCATCGCCGCTTTATGCCGCCCTGCTCACGCCGCAAGGAAAAATCCTTTTCGATTTTTTGATTTTCGAACGCGATGGCGCATTGCTGCTGGACTGCGCGACCGCCTTGCGAGACGCGCTCGCCAAACGGCTTTCGCTTTACCGGTTGAGGGCCAAGGTGGACATCGCCCCCCGCGGCGACCTCGCCATTGTCTGGACGCGCGACCAGCCTGCGGCCCCGGGCTTCGTGCGCGATCCGAGGCTTACGTCATTGGGATATCGCGCCGTCGTTTCCCAAGACAGCCTGCCGGCTACGGCGGACGGCGCAGCCTATACCGAGCTTCGTCTCGATCTGGGAGTGCCGGAAGGCGCCGATTTCGGGCAGGACAAGATCTTCGCGCTGGACGGCGGTCTGGACGAACTTCATGCCGTCGCCTTCGACAAGGGCTGCTATGTCGGCCAGGAACTGACCGCACGGATGAAGCATCGCGGAACGGCGAGGAAAAGGCTTCTCCCCGTCACCGCACTGGGCGGCGCAACGCTGCCGCCCAATGACGCAAGCGTGACGGCGGGCAGCCGCGAACTTGGAACGCTTACAACCGGTTATGGGTCACGCGGTTTTGCGCTGGTCCGCCTCGACCGGTTGGATGAAGCCGGGAGCGCGTCGATCGACGCGGGCGGCGTGCCCGTGCGATTGACGAAACCGTCATGGCTTTTCGCTTGACGCGCGCGGCGAATAGGTAAGATTCCCCGGCCCCCCAAGGAGATTGCAATCATGCTTCATCACGTTTCCGTCGGCGTCGCCGACGTCGAGCGCGCGGCGAAGTTCTACGACGCCGTTCTCGGCGCGCTGGGCTACAAGCGCGTCATGGAATTCATGCCCTATGCGCTCGCTTATGGCGAAACCGCGCCGAATTTCTGGATCGGGCTGCCGCACGACCAGAAGAGCGCGAGCGTCGGCAATGGCGCGCATGTCGGTTTTTCGGCGCGCAGCAAAGCTGCTGTCGATAAATTCCACGCCACGGCCCTGGCCCATGGCGGTTCCGATAATGGCGCGCCGGGTCCGCGTCCCGATTACGGTCCGGAATATTACGGCGCGTTCGTGATCGACATCGACGGCAACAGGATCGAAGCGACGGTGCACAACCCGCCGAAAGCCGCGAAGGCGAAACCGTCCGCCAAGGCGAAGAAGAAGGTCAAAGCCGCCGCCCGCAAACCCGCGAAGAAAAAAGCCAAGCGCGCCGCCAAGCCTGCGAAGCGCAAGGCGAAGAGGCGTTGAGCGTAGACATCGTTCGCTGTCCCTGGCCGGGCGAGGACCCGCTTTACGTCGCCTATCACGACGAGGAATGGGGCGTGCCGGAATTCGATTCCGCCGCGCTCTATGAAAAGCTGGTCCTCGACGGCTTTCAGGCCGGCCTTTCCTGGATCACGATCCTGCGCAAGCGGGAGAATTTTCGCCGTGCCTTCGACAATTTCGATCCGGCCAAGGTCGCGCGCTACGGCGAGAAGCAGATCGGGCGATTGTTGAACGACCAAGGCATCGTGCGCAGCCGCGCCAAGATCGTGGCCGCGATCAAAGGCGCGAGGCTGTGGCTGGAGATCGAAGAAAAAGAACCGGGCGGCTTCACGCAATTTATCTGGAAGCATGTCGACGGTCGCCCGCAGACCAATCATTTCAAATCGACCAAGCAGGTTCCGGCCAAGACGCCGATGAGCGAGGGGCTGGCGAAGGAACTCAAGCAGCGCGGCTTCAATTTCTGCGGGCCCGTGATCGTCTATGCCTTCGCGCAGGCCGTCGGCATGGTCAACGACCACATCGTGGCCTGCGACCGCCACAAAGCCTGCGAGGCGTTGAGCAGGAAGCCTCGGCGTCCCGCCCTGCGAAACGGCGCGAGATCGTCAATGCGCGCCGGGGGTTCGAGGCAGACCTAATTCTGCGTTTATGGCTTCACAACCAGGCGGCAGGTGTAGTCCACGCGATGCAGAAACGGCGGTTGAGACTGCGCGGCGAAGAATTCGTCGACAGCGTAGCGCGCGCCCTGCCAATGACCGTAATCGTCCAGAATCAGGAAGCCCCCAGACGACAAACGGGGGTACAAATGATGCAAAGCGTGCTTGGTCGATTCATACCAGTCCGTGTCCAGTCGCAGGATGGAAATCTGATCCGGAATGATCCCCGGTATGGTGTCTTCGACTTTTCCCTCGACGAACACCAACCGCTCCTGCGGATAAGCCGTCAACGCCAGGTTTCTCCGGACGTCTTCGAGGCCGGCCTCGCACCAGACGCCATGGCCTTTTCTGGTGTGATCCAGGATGTCTTGCGCGCTGGCGCCGTCGAATTTTCGGTCCTTGTCGCTGGGCGCAGTCATTCCGGCATAAGTGTCGTACAAATAGAGCGTTCGCGACGTATCGCCTGCGCGCATCAGCGCACGAGCGACCACCATCATGCTGCCGCCCCGCCAGACGCCGGTTTCCACCACGGCGCCGGGAATTCCGGTCTTCACCACATGCGCGATGGCGCGCATCAGGGTCAGTCGTCGTTCGATGCTGGTTTTCGTATAGGGCGCCACAAACGCGCAAATTTCGCGTTCGTCGGGAGAAACATCCGCTAGCGCTTCCTTGTCCCGCGTCTTTCGAAATATACCGTCGAACATCCTGTTCCTCATTGTTCAGCGGCCTCGAACGGAACCCACTGCGCTCGATTTAGTTTTTCGCGGCAGACGCAACGGGTCGCTCGAGAACGACACCGGTGACCTGATACGGCTTCACGAGCCAGTAAAACTTCTTCATCGAACGTTTCCATTTTGTCCAGCCCAAAAACGGAAATGGAAGAAAGAATATCTGGCGCAGGATGACCCAGGGCCGGCGTCTCAACTCGTCCCAATAGGAACCCGTGTCGATGACGCCGGATGCGATCACGCGCGCATCCGGAACAAGAGCAGCGACCTCCTCCGGCGCGGGGCGGAACATGGTGTCGATGGGGTCCCGATGATACGGATAGCTTCGCGGCACCGTGACGATTAACCGACCGCCGGGAGGAAGCAATTCGAAAGCTCTCCCTATGAAGGTTTTCGGGTCTTCGACGTGCTCCAGCAAATTACACAGCAACACCGATTGCCCGTTCAAGGCGCGGATGCGGGTTCTGTCCGCATCATCCATGAGGTCAGCGCGCAAATCGATACCCTCACCCTCGCGCACATCGATATGATAGACCACTGCGCCGCGTTCGCGTAACGGTTTGAACAACAGAGCTTCGATCCACGGTTGCTGTTCGGTGCGAAATTCAAGTGTCGACGAGCCGATGTTCAGGATAGGAGATTTTTCCGTCGCGCCCGCGTCGACGATCTGGGCGTAAACCCACTTCGCTTCACTTTGGAACACGATGGTTCTCCCACCCGAACCAGGCGTTTCGAGCGTCCAGGATGATCTTGATAGCGCGCGTCGGCAAATCTATCAGATGAGGTTCAAACAACAAGCCGGTTCAGCCTCGTCCGCGATAGGGCGCAACGCCGGCGTCCGGGAGCCAAACCTCTTTGGGCAATTTCCCTGTCTGCCAGAAAATGTCGATGGGAATTCCGCCGCGCGGATACCAGTAGCCCCCGATGCGCAAAAATTTCGGCTTGATCGCGGCGGCGACGCGCTTGCCGATGAGGATCGTGCAGTCCTCGTGAAACGCCGCATGATTACGGAAGCTCATGAGAAACAGCTTCAGCGATTTGGACTCGACGATCGCTTTCGCCGGGCAATAATCGATGACGAAATGCGCAAAATCCGGCTGTCCCGTCACCGGGCACAAGCTCGTGAACTCCGGCGCCGTGAACCGCACGACATAGTCCACATCGCCATGCGGATTGGGCACGGCTTCGAGCTTCGCCTCCTCCGGCGATTGCGGCACCGCGACCTTGCGGCCGAGTTGGGTCAGCGAGCTGCGCGGCATTATTTTTCTTCACCGCGAACTCGCCGCGCGTGATGCGCGCGCAAATCCTTGAAAACCTCGCTTGCAGGAATATTTGGCCGAGGATCGGCCAGCGATTCATCGATCGCCCGACGCAGTTCCTCAGATTCAGGTTGAATCGGACTACCCAAACTCACCATGGCCGGCCCCCGAGCCGGCCACCCAGCCGACGCGCGTCTGCGCGGCGAATGACTTTTCGCCATCAAACAATCCTCGAGCAATTTATTGGGCTCGGGATGGCCGGATTAAATCCGGCCACACGTGGTCGCTCGCTGGGTGGCCGGGTCAAGCCCGGCCATGGTGAAGGGAGGGATGCTTCTTGACTCACTGCGGGTGCTTCTCGCGCCACTTTTTGACCGCGGCCAATGCGATCTGGACGTGCATGTCTGGATTGAGATCGGTGTATTCCACCAGAATCTTGCCGTCCGGCGCGATCACATAGGAGGTGCGGTTGGAATAGTCGGGATGATCGGGGAGAACCGCATCGAAGGATTTGATCACCGTGCCGTTGGGATCTGCCGCCACCGCGAATTTGCTGCGGCATTCGCTCACCGAGAACTTGTCGAGCTTGTCGATGGCGTCATGCGAGACCCCGATCACCGTCGCGCCCATCGCGGCGAACTGATCGGTGGCTTCGGCGAATTCATGCGCTTCGATGGTGCAGCCCGGCGTGAACGCGGCAGGATAGAAATAAAGCACCACGGGCCCCTTCTTCCGCGCGTCGGCCAGCGAGAAGGTGAACTCTTTGCCGCCGAGCGAGGCCTGCGCCGTGAAATCGGGCGCCATCGAACCGACGGACAGCGTGGCATAGGCCGGCACGGCCAAAGCGGCTCCGCAAAGCAGAAGACCGGCGAGAAGTCGTTTCATGGGATTCTCCATTCGTTGGCCAGCACGCATCCTGACAGACGCGCCGCCCCTGTCGACCCGTCAAGGTTGCAAGGTAGCCGGGACTTTTCCCAAGGGAATAAACTACCACAAGCCCGCGACACCGCACCCCACGCAACAATGTTGCACCTGCGTCAACCCCATGCTAACTGACCGTCGCGCGCGCTTCGGGAGTCGCTCGCGTATGTAAATTCTCAACGAATTCAAATAGTTAGGCGACCCGCGCGGCGGTCTCGCGCGCAACTGGCCGAAGGACGAACGTGGGTAGCGACGAACCCGTAATTTCAGGACTTGCCGGGCGATATGCGACCGCGATTTTCGAGCTGGCGCAGGATTCGAAATCCATCCCGACGCTGGAAAAAGACTTCAAGACCATCAAGGCGCTGATCGCGGAGAGCCCCGACCTCTATCGCCTCGTCAAAGCGCCGGTTTTTTCGCGCGACGATCAGAAAAAAGGGATGGACGCCATCCTGCGGCGGATCGAAGCCGCCCCGCTCACCGTGCAGTTCGTGCTGACGCTCGCGGCGAAGCGCCGTCTGTTCATCCTGACCGACATCATCCGCGGTTTCGAACTGCTGGTGGCGAAGATGCGCGGCGAAACCGACGCGCAGGTGACGTCCGCCCGGCCCCTGACCGACGGCCAGGTCGCCGAACTCAAGAGCATTCTCAAAGCCAAGCTCAGCCGCGATGTGCGGCTTGACGCCAAAGTCGATCCGTCCCTTCTCGGTGGCCTCATCGTGAAGGTTGGATCGCGCATGATCGATTCGTCGTTGCGCACGAAGCTCGAAGGGCTTCGCGCCGCCATGAGAGGACAGTGACTATGGATATCCAGCCCGCAGAAATTTCCGCGATCCTCAAGCGCGAGATCCAGAATTTCGGCGCCGAAGCGCAGGTCAGCGAAGTCGGCCAGGTGCTCAGCGTCGGCGACGGCATCGCGCGCGTCTACGGCCTCGACAATGTGCAGGCCGGCGAGATGGTCGAATTCCCCGGCGGCATCAAGGGCATGGCGCTGAACCTCGAGTCCGACAATGTCGGCGTCGTGATTTTCGGCAACGATTCGAGCATCAAGGAAGGCGACACCGTCAAGCGCACGGGCGCCATCGTGGAAGTGCCCGTCGGCAAGGGCCTGCTGGGCCGCGTGCTGGATGGCCTCGGCAATCCCATCGACGGCAAGGGCGAAATCGCCAATGTGGCAGAGCGCCGCCGCGTGGACGTGAAAGCGCCCGGCATCATTCCGCGCAAATCGGTCAACGAGCCGATGCAGACGGGCATCAAGGCCATCGACAGCCTCATCCCGATCGGCCGCGGCCAGCGCGAACTGATCATCGGCGACCGCCAGACCGGCAAGACCGCCATCGCGATCGACACGATCATCAACCAGCGCAACGTCAACAAGAGCACCGACGAAAAGACGAAGCTCTATTGCATCTATGTCGCCATCGGCCAGAAGCGTTCGACGGTGGCGCAGATCGTCAAGACGCTCGAAGACGCCGGCGCGATGGAATACACCATCGTCGTCGCCGCCACCGCGAGCGAGCCCGCTCCGCTGCAATATCTGGCGCCGTTCTCCGGCTGTACCATGGGCGAATGGTTCCGCGACAACGGCATGCATGCGCTGATCATCTATGACGATCTTTCGAAGCAGGCCGTCGCCTACCGCCAGATGTCGCTGCTGCTGCGCCGCCCGCCCGGCCGCGAAGCCTATCCGGGCGACGTGTTCTATCTGCATTCCCGCCTGCTGGAGCGCGCCGCGAAACTGAACGACGCCAATGGCGGCGGCTCGCTGACGGCGCTTCCCGTCATCGAAACGCAGGCCAACGACGTGTCGGCCTATATTCCGACCAACGTGATCTCGATCACCGACGGCCAGATCTTCCTCGAGACCGATCTGTTCTTCCAGGGCATTCGTCCCGCCGTGAACGTCGGCGTGTCGGTGTCGCGCGTGGGTTCTTCGGCGCAGATCAAAGCGATGAAGCAGGTGGCGGGCTCGATCAAGCTGGAGCTCGCGCAGTACCGCGAAATGGCGGCGTTCGCGCAGTTCGGGTCCGACCTCGATGCGGCCACGCAACGCCTGCTCAATCGCGGTTCGCGCCTGACGGAGCTTCTCAAGCAGCCGCAATTCTCGCCGTACCCGGTCGAAGAAGAGGTCGTGTCGATCTACACCGGCGTGAAAGGCTATCTCGACAAGCTCGCGGTTTCGGACGTGCTGCGTTTCGAAGGCGACTTCCTGCGTCTGATGCGCGGCAAGCATGCGGACGTGCTCGATGCGATCCGCACCGGCAAGCAGCTCACGCCGGAGATCGAAGCCAAGCTCAAGACCATCCTCGACGAGTTCACGAAGAGCTTCACCTGATGCCTAGCTTAAAAAGCTTCCGCAACCGCATCGCGAGCGTCAAGGGGATCCGCAAGATCACCAAGGCGCAGCAGATGGTCGCCGCATCGAAATTGCGCCGCGCGCAGGAAGCGGCGGAAGCGGCCCGTCCCTACGCGGAAAAAATGAATGCGGTGATCGCCAATCTCGCGGGCAGCGTGAAGGACAATCCGAATGCGCCCACACTGCTCGCAGGAACCGGTCGCGATCAGGTGCATCTGGTGATCGTGGCGACCGCCGATCGCGGCCTCTGCGGCGGCTTCAACACCAATATCGTGCGGCGCGCCAAGCTGCATATCGAGCCCCTCCTGCAAGACGGCAAAGAGGTCAAAATCCTCTGCGTCGGCCGCAAGGGACGCGACCAGCTGCGCCGCCAATACGGCAAGATGATCCTCGACACGGTCGATTTCATGGGCGTCAAGCGCCTCGGTTTCGGCAATGCCGCGCCTATCGGCAAGCGTGTGCTGGAGATGTTCGGCGCGGATCAGTTCGACGTCGCCACCATCATCTATTCGCGCTTCCGCTCGGTGATCAGCCAGGTCCCGACCGTGCAGCAGCTGATCCCCGCGGCGCTTCCGGAAGAAGCCGGCTCGTCGCAATATTACGATTACGAACCCGATGAAGGCGAAATCCTGTCCGAGCTTCTGCCGCGCAATGTGACCATCCAGATCTTCCGCGCGCTGCTCGAAAATGTGGCCGGCGAATTCGGCGCCAAGATGTCGGCGATGGATGCGGCCACGCGCAACGCGGGCGACGTGATCGACCGTCTGACGCTGCAATACAACCGCACGCGCCAGGCCATGATCACCAAGGAACTGATCGAAATCATCTCGGGCGCCGAAGCGCTCTGAGTGGAGGAAGCCATGGATAAAGAATTACCGAACCAAACCGGCCGCATCACACAGGTGATGGGCGCCGTCGTGGACGTGCAGTTCGAAGGCGATCTGCCGGCGATCATGAACGCGCTCGAAACGGAAAATCACGGCCACCGGCTTGTGCTCGAAGTGGCGCAGCATCTGGGCGAATCCACCGTGCGCACCGTGGCGATGGACATCACCGAAGGCCTCGTGCGCGGTCAGCAGGTGAAAGACACCGGCGAGCCGATCACGGTTCCCGTCGGCGAAGGCACTCTCGGACGCATCATCAACGTCATCGGCGAGCCGGTGGACGAAGCCGGCCCCGTGCGCGCCACCGGCCGCCGCGCCATCCACCAGGATGCGCCGCCCTTCGTCGACCAGTCGACGGAAGCGCAGGTTCTCGTCACGGGCATCAAGGTCATCGACCTGCTCGCGCCTTATGCCCGCGGCGGCAAGATCGGGTTGTTCGGCGGCGCGGGCGTGGGCAAGACCGTGCTCATTCAGGAACTGATCAACGCGATCGCCAAGAACCATGGCGGCTATTCGGTGTTCGCGGGCGTGGGCGAACGCACGCGCGAAGGCAACGACCTCTATCACGAGATGATCGAGTCCGGCGTGAACAAGGACCCGAAATCGGGCAGCGACCGAAGGTTCGAAATGCGCTCTGGTGTACGGCCAGATGAACGAGCCGCCGGGCGCGCGCGCAGCGCGTCGGCCTTTCGGGCCTCACCGTCGCCGAATATTTCCGCGACCAGGGCCAGGACGTGCTGTTCTTCGTCGACAACATCTTCCGCTTCACGCAAGCCGGCTCCGAAGTGTCGGCGCTTCTCGGCCGCATTCCTTCGGCGGTGGGCTATCAGCCGACGCTCGCCACCGACATGGGCGCGCTGCAGGAACGCATCACCACGACCACCAAGGGCTCGATCACATCGGTGCAGGCGATTTACGTGCCCGCCGACGATTTGACCGACCCGGCGCCGGCGACCTCGTTCGCCCATTTGGACGCGCAGACGGTTCTCTCGCGCACGCAGTTCGAGAAGGCGATCTTCCCGGCCGTGGATCCGCTCGACTCCAACTCGCGCCTGCTCGATCCGCGCATCGTGGGCGAAGAGCATTATCGCGTGGCGCGCGCCGTGCAGCAGATGCTGCAGAAGTACAAATCGCTGCAGGACATCATCGCCATTCTCGGCATGGACGAATTGTCGGAAGACGACAAGATCATCGTCGCCCGCGCCCGCAAGATCGAGCGCTTCCTGTCGCAGCCCTTCTATGCGGCGACCGTGTTCACCAACGTGCCCGGCGTCACGGTGAAGCTCGAAGACACGGTGAAGAGCTTCGCGGCGGTCGTGCGCGGCGACTACGACCACCTGCCCGAGCAGGCCTTCTACATGGTCGGCACGATCGAAGACGCGGTCGCCAAGGCCCAGAAGATGGCGGCGGAAGCGGCGTAATGGCGGACAAGATTTCCTTCGACCTCGTCTCTCCGGAACGGCTGCTTCTGTCCGAGCAGGCCGAGATGGTGACTGTCCCCGGCAGCGACGGCTATTTCGGCGTGTTGACCGGACATATGCCGCTGATCTCCACGCTGCGGCCGGGCATGATCGACGTCAAAGGCGGCGATCAGGGCGATGCGAAGTATTTCATTCTCGGCGGTTTCGCCGAAGTGACCACCGCGGGAATGACCAACACGAAGCTGACCGTTCTCGCCGAAGAAGCGGTCCCCATGACCGAGATGGACATCGCGGCGCTCGATCAGCGAATCCACGATGCGGAAGAGAACCTGATCGCGGCCTCGACCCCGACGGGACGGGCCAAGGCAGCTGACATCCTGGCCGACCTGCGCCTCGTTCGGGCCGCGTTCTAGCCCCGCCTGCCTGCCGAATCGCCGAACCTGTGGCCGTTTCGCGCCATTTCCGGACTGTAATCCACGGACCGCCGGCTCCGGGGTTCCTTCGGGGCAACCTGTCTTGCTATAAGACGTTTGGGGAATGTGACGCTTTTTCGAAGGGATGCGCGGACTGATGGCCGATGGCGCGGTCTATAGTGCGGGTTGGACCTTGGACGATGTCCAATGGTCGCGGTTCGATCCATCCAAGGTCGAGCCGAACCTGCTGGCTGCCATGAAGGCCGCTTCGCTGGTCGAATACAACGCCGCCGATTACGTCGCCTATCTCAAGCGCGTACTGAAGGACTCCGGACCGGAGACCGCGGCATCCATCGAATTGTGGGGCCGCGAAGAAGTCCAACACGGCCAGGCGCTCGGCCGTTGGGCCGAAATGGCGGACCCCAGCTTCAATTTCATGGAGGCGTTCGAACGCTTTCACGCCGGCTACAAGCCGCCGCATTTCGCCAGCGACGATGCGCTGTCGGTGCGCGGCAGCCGGCGCGGCGAGATGGTGGCGCGCTGCGTGGTGGAGTCAGGCACATCCTCGTTCTACAGCGCCATCCGCGATGCGACCGACGAGCCGGTGCTGAAGGAAATCGCAGGCCGCATCGCCGCCGACGAATTCCGTCATTACAGGCTCTTCTATGAGACTCTTCACGCGCAAGATGAGCCCGACCTGCCCTTCTTGCGGAAGCTCTGGGTCGCGGTCACGCGCGTGAACGAATCCGATGACGACGAATTGTCGTTCGCGTTCTATGCCGCCAATGTGCCCGCCTCGCAGGAAGCTGTGCGACCCTATGTGCGCGAAGAATATGCCCGCGCCGCGCACGCCGAAGCGATGACGCTCTATCGCCGCCAGCACATCAACAAGATGGTGCAGATGGTGGCGAAAGCCGTCGGCGCCAATCCGCAGAGCCGGATGACGGCGGCGGCCAGCGCGGTCCTGTGGCGCGTGCTGCGGATGCGAGCCGGCCTCACCCGCAAGCCGGTCGCGCAAGCCGCTTGAGTTCAGCTTCCGGTGACAGTTCGATTTATTCGGGATTCGGCACGTGCGCGTTGCTGATGGCCTGGCGCCAGTCGCGCAGGAATATGTGACACATAATGAGGGCGGAGGGCGTGGCAGACGCCACGCATATGTCCTCGACCAGCGGGGAAAGAAAATTGTGCTGATCGGCCCAGCCGGCCAGCGCATAAAACGGAATGCCTGAGGCGAAAATCGACATGTACCCGGTGGGCCGGGCGAGATGTCGAAAAGTCGCCAGCTCGGATTCCGAATGCAGTATGCGAAAAGTCCAAAGAGTGGTGGCGAGAGACAACGCAAGGAAGCCGGACGCGAAATAGAACCAAGGCCATGCCGGGTCGGTCCCTACGAACGAATTTCCGAACAGAAGACAGAGCGGGAGAGTAAAGGCGGTGAGGGCATCTGCAAGCGAAGGGATTCGCCGCCGCGAAATCGCGATGTGAGAGTACACAACCCACGCGCTCAACGCCGAGAACAGGTTTGCGGCAAACTCGAACCAGGTGCGCAGGCTGTGCAAATTGATCGGCCAGAAGACCATCCGCGCGCGCGCTTCGGAGACGAGATCCGCAAGCGTGAGGCCGACGAGCACGCTCACCAATGTGATGATGACGGCAGGAAACTGGTCCCTGATGCGGGTTTCCAGCTCGTTGTACGCGACTTTGCGTTTCATCCTTCGACGTCCCCCCATTCACCTTCGCGCCCTATCCCGGCGGCGGGCCCTGGCTGACGCGGACGAGATCGCCCGGGCGGATCCACTTCTGGAATGCGCTTTGCACCTGCGCGGGGGTCAACGCGATATAATTCTTCGCCGCGATGGTCGGTTCGTCGAGCGGCAGGTCCAGATCGGCGCGGTCCAGGAAGCCGCGGGCGATATCGTCGATGCTGGATTCGCCAAGCGGAATGCGCCGCAGCAGCAATTCCTTGGCGCGACCCAGCTCGTCGTCGCCCACTGCGGCCGACTGCATCTTCTTCAGCTCGGAAGCGACAATGCCGGCCGCCTTGCCGACATTCGGCGGATCGCAGGCATAAGAAACAAGATAGGCGCTGCGTGTGCGGCCGGACTGCAGCGACGACGACACGGAATAGACGAGACCCGAATTCTTCCGCAGATCGATGCTGAGGCGCGTGGAATAGAAGCCGCCGCCCAGCACGGCGTTGCCGAGTTCCAGCGCATAATAATCCGGATCGGAGCGATTGAGCGCCATGTCCTGCGCGAGAACGACATTGTCCTGCACGCGGCTGTCGTCCGGCACCGCAATGGCGTCGGGTTTGTTCGGAGGCGCCACCGGCAAATCCGTCGGCGGCACGGGGCCGCTCGCCTGCCAGCCGCCGAAATATTTCTCGATTTCGGCGCGCGCCTGCGCAGGCGTGACGTTTCCGATCACGACGATGGTGGTGAGATCGGGACGAAACACGGTTTTGTAATAGGCGCGCACCTGGTCCAGCGTGAGCGCTTTGATCGTCTCCGGCGTCGCATCGCGCAGGCTGGGGTCCGCAGCGGTGTAGATCGCCCTGCGCAACGCGAACTGCGTCAGATGGCTCGGGCTTGCGTTGCGCGCGCCCACAAGCTGCGCAATCTGGCCTTGAAGCGTGTTCATCGCGTCCTGCGGCAAGCCAGGATGCAATTCATTGTCGGCAAGGAGCTCGGCGCCGCGGTCGAAATTCCGCGCCAGTGTTTCGATGGCGAAGTCGGGGCCCGCCGCTTCGGCCGCGCCGATGGCGTCGAGTTGCTGTTGAAACGCGAGGCGGTCGAGCTTCTCGCTGCCGTAAGGAAACAGCTGATCGAGAAGCAGCGAGGCGCCTTCCTGGCCGGGCGGTGTTTCGGTTTCCGGCCGGTTCCGCACGTGTCCGACGATGCTGACGGACTTGCTCACGGTCTCCGGCTGCACGATCAGGGTCAGGCCGTTCGCGAGCTTGCTGACGGTGGGGCTCAGGGTCGAGGGCGGCACGACGAGACGATTGAGATCGGCCGTCGCCCAATCGGGCAACTTCGTTCCCGCCACTTCGGCAAGCGTGATGGTTTCGCTGCCGCCAAAGCCGGCGCCGGCAGGCGCGGGTCTGCCCGACCCTTTCGGCAGCGCGATCGCGACGACGGCGTCATCGAGCTTCAGATATTTGCGCGCGACGCGGTTCACTTCCGCCGGCGTCACTTTCTCCATCCGGACGAGATCGTCGTCCGGCGCGTGCAGGCCGTAGAGCGCAATCGCGTCCGACCAGATCGACGCCAGTTCCGAGATCGAGTTTTTCTCGAACTCCGCCTGACGTTCTTCCTGCAGTTTCGCGGCAGCGACCAGCTCCGCCGGCACGCCCACGCGCGCGGCGTGCTCGAGGATGGCGCGAATATCTGTTTCCAGCAGCTTCGGGTCCGTGCCCGCCGTGAACGACGCTTCCGCATAGCCGAGGCCCGCTTTCGGCAGGGGATCGAGCGCAAAGCTCGCATCGACGGCTTTGCCTTGCGGAACGAGGCCGTAGAGATCGTAACGGTGGCTGCTCAACACATCGCCCAACAGCTCGAGCGCCGGAAAATCGCGACTGTCGAGGCCGGGCATGCGGATGGCGATCAGTTCCGTCCCTTCCGGCCGATCCGTGTCGATCGTGAGCGGCGCGGCCTTGACGGGATGGAGAGCGAATTTCGGGCGCGGCAGCAGCTTCTTCGATTTGATGCCGCCGAACAGCTGCTTGATTTTCCCGAGCGTGGTCTGAGGATCGACATCGCCGACCACGATCAGGATGGCGTTGTTCGGCGCATACCAGGTGTCGTGAAACGTCTTCAGCATTTCCGCTGTCGTCAGATCGAAAGACGGGCGCGTGCCGAGCGCGACGTGTTCATAAGGCGTGCCGGCGAAAAGGATCGCGCGAAGCTTTTGGTAGAGAACGTAAGTCGGCGTGGAGAGGTCCTGCGCCACTTCCTGCTCGATGGCGCCGCGTTCCTGATCCCAGCCTTCTTTGGTGTCGAGCACGCCGCTCATCCGCGCCGCCTCGATATGAAGCGCCACATCGACATCCTCGGCCGGCACGGTGAACAGATACTGCGTCAGGCTTTCGCGGGTGTTCGCATTGAAATTGCCCCCCATGACGCTGCCGATATTGGCAAGCTGATCCGCCGAGAGGCCCGGGCTGCCGCGGAACATCATGTGTTCCTGGGCATGCGCCATGCCGGGAAACCCGGCGGGCGCCTCGTCCGAACCGACCAGATAGTTGACGGACGTCGCCACCACTGGGGCCAGCGTGTTCCGCACGATGATGACGCGCAGCCCGTTGGAGAGCGTTGCGCGTAATACATCATCTTTTGCGGCGGCGTGGTGGTGGCGGGCCGCGATGGTCGCGGTTCCGGCAAACAGAACGAGCAAGACGGCGGCCAGAGCCTGGCGCCAGATCGATCGATTATTGGGGGGCATCGTTGAAATCCTGCGGGTCCAAGACAATGAACGTTTGAGCCGCCGAAACGCAATTCACGACATCGTACGACTTTGTGGGAACTTTGTAATACCGGACTCGAATCAGCCTGATGTGTCCGCAGATTTCGCCTGATTGGCCCGGGCGGTGCGACCGAGCGCTTCCTCCAGTTTGATGCCCTGCTTCTCCAGCATCGCAATCAGCATGTCGTTCTGCTGCTCGAGGTGATGCAGGACGAGCTCGATTTCCTCTTCCGCTTTGACGTTCACTTGCAGATCGTGCTCGGCGCGGGCCTCGGCATGTTGCCCCTGGATGTTCTGGCCGACCATGATCAGCGGCATCAGCAGAATCTGGATCAGGTTGGAAATGAACAACCACAATACGAAACCCATGGCCGGATCGAATTGGAGCCGCACCGGCGCCAGGAGGTTCCATGCCAGCCACAGGACGGTCCAGACGAAGATCAGGATGAAAAACTCCATCCTGCCGACATGGTCCGTGATCCACACGGCAAGCCGGTCGAGCGGGCTGAGCCTCGACATCGTGTCGACATAGGTGTTCCGCAGCGGGTGCTTGCCGCGGATGTCCTTCAGCCAATGAGCTACGGAATTCATGCGCCCCTCGTCCTCCAATGCAGCGACATCCGAAGCGCCAAACGCTCTCGGAATCGCCGCCCTCTACATGCTCCGCTTGACCATCATTTGCTTGATCTCGCCGATGGCCTTGGCGGGGTTGAGACCCTTCGGGCAAGTATCGGCGCAGTTCATGATGGTGTGGCAGCGATAGAGCCGGAACGGGTCTTCCAGCGCATCGAGCCGTTCGCCCTTCGCTTCATCGCGGCTGTCCGCGAGCCAGCGATAGGATTGCAGCAGCGTCGCCGGCCCCAGATAACGATCCTGATTCCACCAATAGCTCGGGCAGGAGGTGGAGCAGCACGCGCACAGGATGCATTCGTAAAGCCCGTCGAGCTTGGCGCGTTCTTCCGGCGTCTGTATGCGCTCGGTCTCCGGCGTAGCGGATTTCGTCTGCAGATAGGGCTGGATTGAGGCGTATTGCGCGTAGAAATTCGTCATGTCCGGCACGAGGTCTTTGACCACGGGCATGCGACGGCAAGGGATAGACGCTCACCGAACCCGAGATGTCGGCGATCGCCTTGGTGCAGGCGAGCGTGTTGCCGCCGGCGATGTTCATGGCGCAGGAGCCGCAGACGCCTTCCCGGCAGGAGCGTCGGAAGGTCAATGTGGGATCGATCTCGTTCTTGATCTTGATGAGAGCGTCCAGGACCATCGGACCGCAGGTTTCCAGGTCGACGCGATAGATGTCGGTGCGGGGATTTTCGCCGGTCTCGGGATCGTACCGGTAGACTTTGAAATCCTTCGTCCGCTTGGGCTTCTTGCCGTTGGCGCTCAGCGGTCCGGGCCACACTTTTCCCTTCTTGACCTGGCTTCCCTTCGGCAGATTGAACTGGACCATATCGCCCTCACGCTCCGAGTTGGTCTGTGCATAGCAAGCGCGCCGCCCATGGGCAAACATTTCGGGCCTGCGCGAAGATCGCGGCACGCCGCCGCCGGCCCCTATGCCGACGGCTTAAGCCGCGGTTTTGGGCTTGGCGGCCACGAACACTTTTTCCCCGAGCAGCAGCTTGTGACGCACGATGTCCGGCCCCTCGGCTGTGAACTCCGAGAGAGCGAAACCCGCGCCTAGAATGCGATCGCGGATATCCGGACCGTAGTAGCGAACATGGTCGTATTGGTGGAAGTGGAGCATTCGTTGCTCGCGCGAAACAATTGCGGGGTCCTCATAGGTCCGAACCAGACCCTCCGCCACCGGCACCATGATGATCGCGAGCCCGCCGGGACGCAGGACGCGATAGATTTCCGCCAGCGCCTTCCGATCGTCGACATGCTCGAGGACGTGCAGGCAAAATACGCAATCGAATGAGGCCTCCGGCACATCCAGCGCTTCGATGTTCAGCACCTTGTCGGCGCGGCCCGGCTGAATATCGGCGGTGCAATAGGTTCCTGCGACCGATTCAATGAGCGGTTTCAGACTCTTTTCAGGCGCGAAATGCAGCACATCCGAACCTCGCACCGCGTCGCCGCCGCGATCGAGCCAAAGCTTGATCAAGCGATATCTCTCGACAGACTTGCAGCGCGGACATCTGGCCTCGATTCGACGCCCGCCCTCGGCGGGGCCGAAGTAGCCTTGATACCCGCAAATGTTGCACTCGCGCGGGAAGCGCTTCGGCGACTTACTGAAACGACTCGTGATGTACCGAAAGGACACGACGGTGCGCCAATAGATGTCGCCGAGCGTGGAAGCCCTTCTGGGCGCAACTTGCATCATTTGTTCCCCGTGAAGGATATTGCGAACCTCTGGACGCCGGACGGTTCGTCACTTCCGCTAAGTTGGCGTGATCCTAGCGGCACGCGCGTGGCCTCGTCCACCAATCCAAACCGAGGAATGCATGCGCCCGATTCCGGCTATCGCGCGACAGGCGCCAAATTGCGCTCCGCCTTACGCGCCGATATGCTCGAACAGCCATGCGATCTCGACCGGTTCGCCCCGCACCGCGCCCGAGATCACGAGTTGCTCCGTACGCCGGATGGCGTCGCCGCCAAGATAAACGCTCTCCTCCAGCGCAACCGAGCCGCCGCTCGCACGAAACCGCCAGCCGTCGCCATTGGGAAGCTTCAGCAGGATGTCGCCGCCCTGCGAGGGCGACATGCGCACGTCCGGATGCACATGAAAGCGAGCCGTGAAGGGAACGTCGCCGCGGCGGCTGCGCGCTTCGGGAACCAGCCGGTCGCTGCCGGTCAGCGATTCACCGCGTGGACCCAAGGTGATGCGACGCTCATGCACGATGCCGAAGTTTGAAAGGTAGCCGTCGTGGCTCGCATCGACGCTCCAGCCATTCGGCGTTTCCTGACGGAATGTCTCGACCTTTGTCGGGCCGCCGGACATACGCGGACCGATCAGGTCGCGCGCCAGTCCAGGTGATAGGACATTCGCCATCGTCGTGTCGGCCAGGGTGATCGTCGAATGCGCGGCTGTCGCGCGCAGCGCGCCGTCCCACTTTGTCTGATTGGCTGGGGTAGAGCCGCAATTGACCACGAGGCGTTGCCCGCCTGCGCTGAACTCGAACGATAGACAACCCGCATGCGCGTCGTTGGAAAATGCGCTCTTGGGAACCGTGCCGCAGTCCATCACCGCCAGCGCCTTTCCGGCGGCCAGGCGCTGAAATCCGGAATGCGGCGCAAAGACGAATGGCTGTCCCCGCACTTCGTCGCGATTGAGGAGATCTTCGATCATCTTGGCGTCGCATTCGCGTCCGCCGTTGAACAGCGCGAGCGCGCCATCGCCCAGGCGAAAAAACCGCAGCATGGGCGCCATGCGATCATGCGCGTTGCGGATCGCGCCGGGAACCGGATGGCCTGTCGCCTCAAGGGACTCCACGACCATGACGATGTGCCGGTAGGCGTGCAGCAGCGCCTCCGGCGAACGCGAAACGTGCCCGCCATCCGGAAGGATCTGCCGTCCGATTTCGAGCGCAAGCTGCTGGAGCCCCGACTGCAGCCGCTTGGCGCTGTCGTCGAGACACGTGCCCGAAAGAACATGCGCGGCGGCCGCCTCGAACCGCGGCAATCCATCGGGCGCGGCCTTCGACGTGCGGGCGAGCAGCCGCGACTGCTCGCGCATCGACACGAACAGTTTCGACCGCCACAGCACGTCGGAATTGGCAAGCACGAATTTGCCGTCGGCGAAGAGATGCACCAGCCGCTCGGCCGTGACATGCGGCAGCCATGCCGGCTCGGAATAGCGCGCATTGCGCTTGACCCATTGCGTGATCAGATTGGTCGCGAGCGTGCGCGCCGGCTCGCCGCCCGCGGCCGCGAGAGGCGGCAGCCAGGAAAAGCCGTGCAGGTCCTCGGCCCAGGCGCGGGACGGCGGTCGTTTGTCGAAGACCGAGCCTTCGCGCATCTCGACGGCTTCGTTGCCGAAGCGGAAACGACCCCGCAGCAATGCGTCGGCGTCCGCCAGGCGCCTCGGAAGCGTGTCCTGCGGATAATAGAGGACGCGATCCGGCATCTTCCCTTTGAGGAATCCGCGATAGATCCAGCTGCGGCGCCATGCAACGCGAAACGGGCGCCACGCGCGATGAAGCAGCGCGGCCAAAATCTCCGGATAAAGGGCGACCGGCGGCCAATGCCGCTTTGGAGCCGCGTCCGTCACCCGCGCAACGCTTGGATATTGGCCGCGTAGGCGGATGCGCCGCCCTTGAACACGGATGTGCCGGCGACGAGAACATTTGCGCCTGCGGCGATCGCCTGCTTGGCCGTCTCGGGCGTGATGCCGCCATCGACTTCCAATGCGATATTGCGACCCGATTTCTCGATGCGTTCGCGCGCCGCCTCGATCTTCTTAAGCTGGCTCGCGATGAAGGTCTGCCCGCCGAACCCCGGATTGACGGTCATGATCAGGATCAGGTCGACGAGATCCATCAGATTGTCGACCGCGTCGATGGGCGTGCCCGGATTGAGCACCACACCGGGCTTTTTCCCCAGCGAGCGGATCAATTGCAAGGTGCGATGGACATGCGGGCCGGCTTCGGGATGCACCGTGATGCCGTCCGCGCCCGCAGCCGCAAACGCTTCGATATAGGGATCGGCCGGCGAGATCATCAGATGGACGTCGAAAGGCTTCTTCGCATGCGGCCGGAGCGCTTTCACCACCCCCGGCCCGATGGTGATGTTGGGCACGAAATGGCCGTCCATCACGTCGACATGGATCAGATCGGCGCCCGCGCGCTCGATCGCCTCGATTTCAGCGCCGAGGCGCGAGAAATCGGCCGAAAGGATCGACGGGGCGATGCGGACGGGGGCTGTCATCAGGACCCATTAAGTGCCGGATTCTACCACCCCCCGCAAGGAGGCGATTCGCCAATCCACAGCGGCGAGGGCCAGCGCAAATGGCACGATCCAGATGATGCGGGATTGATA
This sequence comes from uncultured Alphaproteobacteria bacterium, assembly GCA_963715545.1. Classification (GTDB taxonomy): domain Bacteria; phylum Pseudomonadota; class Alphaproteobacteria; order Micropepsales; family Micropepsaceae; genus Rhizomicrobium. The sequence continues at coordinate 1,446,006 of OY970252.1, forward strand.
CCGCGCATGGGGGTTCGACAGCGCGCCGCAGATGAACGCGTTGCCGAGCAGCGCGACCAGCACATAGCCCAGAAGCACGGCAGATTTCTTGCGCCGCTGCACGAGCGCCTGAAACAACATGATGGCGAGTCCCACCAGCATGATGCCCGCGACAGGAACATCGATGAGATTGACGGTCTGGAACCGGATTTCTCCGCGCTGCTGCCTTGCGGCGAGATAAGCCGGAACCTGCGCCGGAATGAAGCGCTGGAATGTGGGTTCCAACGCCCATTGCTGCGGCTCGATCTGGTCGCCTGTCTTGTAAACGACGAACTGATTGGCGGCGTCGCTTATCGCCGCTTCGATCTGCAGCAGCGGATAACGCCTGATGCTGTCCCAGATGATGCGCTGCGATTCCGCGTTGGTGCCCGCAAAGCGATCCAGCCGGAAGAACGGACTGTCCCTGCCCCACAGCCAGCCGTCGGCCGTACGCGGCAACATGTCCTTATAGGCGCACAGCCTGTAACCCGATTGCGGGCACGTGTCGTCCAGCAGCCGCATCACGATGCGATCCTGCAGCATGCGCGCGAACAGGAAGGCGGGACCCGCCCGCGTCACAAACACCTGCCCCGTCAAAGCGAAATTGCTCCCGACGATCATGGCTAGCGCCAGGACAAAGCACAGTATGGCGGATCCCAGATGCGCTTTGGGCCATGATGTGTTGCGCGCGAGCCAGAGCGCGCCGCGATAGACGCCCAGTGAAAGCGCGAGACCTGCCGTCAATACGAGATGCGAGGGATGCGCGGCCGTCGCGAACGCGCCGACACCGACGAGCAGCCAGCTTCGAACCGTTCCCAGTTGTCTTGCATGAAACGCGAGCAGGTAGACTGAGAGGATCACCAGCGCGGTCAGGCAATCCGGCTCGATCTGGCCCACATACCAGGGCAACCCGGTTGCGATCACGAGTGCGACGCCGATCAGCAGGAGCGCCCAAAGCTTCAGGCGCGGCGCGAACACCCGCGCCAGTTCCGTCATCACAAACGCCGTCATCAGCGCCTGGAGAACTGCGATGGTCCACAAGCTCCAGCCGCCGCCGGCGAGGAACAAAAAAATGGAATAGACGGGCGAGCGCTCGACGACGAAGGCGTGGCCTAATCCTTCCAGCAGATAGGCGCCCGTGTCGTAATAGATGATGGGAAAGCCGTTCCAGATCGCGACCGACAACAGGATCGGACACAGAAGAACGATGGCGGCGGCTTCCGACAGAGGGTTCTGGAGCGACGCCGAACTGACATGCGCGAAACGCGCCGCAGCCCTTCGCAATGCTGACGTTCCGGTATCCGACATTCGGCCGCTGAGTCCATCCACGCCGCTATCTAACATCGTGCGAAGGCCGATGGCGAAGAACCGGCCTGCGACATGCCGCCAGCTACGGGTCGCCAGGCGACGATGCGCGCTTGCCCGTTTGACCTTTGCCGTTGCAATCTGCGCGACAGGGCGTGCGTTCTTCGATCCCGGTGCATCAACATTCTGGAGACCGCCATGCCCGCCAAGATGACGCCGGCCGCAGCGCTGACCGCTTATCTGAATTCGATCCCGCAATATCTGCAATCGCCGCTGTGGCCGCAATTGCTTGCCGCCGCCGGGAAAGTGCGCGGCGCGACGGACGCGGCCATCATCCTGAAACTCATGGGATCGGCATCGTCGTACGGGCTGGACGTTCCGACAACGGCCCAGTTTCCCAGGGATCACGAATTGCACCTCAATTCGGGAACGGAATGGTACTGGCTCAGCTGCAATCTCGAAGTCGAAGGTTCGAACGGGCTCGATCGCATTGCGGTGCTCTCGGCCATCACGCGAAACCGTGCAATCTCGCCTTCCGTGCAGCAACAAGCCGGCTGGACGGATCTGGAATGCCAGGTGGTCGATTGCGTCACGACCGTCACTGTCGCCACGCGCGAGGACTCCCTGATCGTGCGGCGGCGACCAAACGCGCAATGGCCCGTCATGGGCGGCGCCGCGACGTTCGGCAACGAACCTTTCATGCTCGGCTGCGGTCCGGACTCCTACACCGGCTTCATGAACGTGTTGCCGCTGGTCGTTCAGATCAACGACGGCTCGAACATGACGATCAATCTGGAGATGAATTCCGATCTGGCGCCGGAGAACGCGTTCTTCCTGCAGGGCGTCGGCGGCATCACCCCGGCGCCCCTGCCCGGCCGCTATTACAGCTGGCCGCAATTGTCGGTGAAAGGCAGCGTCGCGGTGGGCGGCAAGACCTACGCGGTGAAAGGCACGGGCTGGCTCGACCACCAATTGATGATGCAAACCACAGCGGAGCCCGTCGCGCCGCCGCCGCCGCTTCCACCGCCGCCGCAATCGGGCTGGGTTCCGGTGCAGCATTGCGGCGCCTGGTCGTGGTGCGAGTTCAATCTCGACAATGGCGACGCGGTGACCGCGGCCGGCTTCCAGGTTGGAACGATCAGAACTGAGCTGCCCGTCTCTTATGGCTTCTATGTTCAGCGTCTCCCGACCGGCTGGCAAGCCATCCCGGTTTCGGGGCGCATGAAACTCGGGCGTTTCATACCTATGCTCGCGAGCCTCTCACTGCCGACGGACTGGAGTTACGAGCTGACGGATTATATGGGAGGAGGATCGGCCGACATCGGATTGCTGGCGACGCCCTGGTATCCCGACGGCAGCTATCTTGACGGCAATATTGCCGTTCAATTGGAGACGCCGGTGAATGTGGCTCTCGTCGACCGGGCGCCGCAGAACTCGAATTCCGGCCGCGGGAAGGCGCTCACCGGCGCCGGCTATTGCGAATGTGTCGATTACGAATCCCTCGAAGGCTATGCCACGCGCGCGCTTGCCTATCTGAATTCGTAACAGGTGGGCGGGCATTGCGACCCCGGGTTGCAATCGCACGCGTTTGCTCCATGATTCGATAACGGCCGCATTTGGGCCGACTGTCCCTGAAATATATCCATCGGCCGCTCAGGCATGACGACGCTCGATGCACTCCTCAACTGGGTTCAGGGCCGGGAGCAATTGCTGTCCGGCCTCGCGGCGCTGGTTGTCCTCATCGGCGTGATCGTGTCGCCGCTGGGGCATGGCCTGCGCATGCTCATCGCGCGCCGCCGGCAACCCGGTCACGGACCGCAAGCAGCGAGCACGGCGCATCCAGCGGTCGTCGTGGACCGACCTTCCATCGCCGTGCTGCCTTTCGACAATTTGTCCGACGACCGCGCCCTCGCCTTCACGGCCGACGGCATGAGCGAGGACATCATCACCGAATTGTCGCGCGACCGCAGGCTATTCGTCATCGCGCGCAATTCCAGCTTCGCCTACAAGGACAAGAGGCCCAATGTGCGCGATGTGGGCCGCGAACTGGGCGTGCATTTCGTGCTCGAGGGCAGCGTTCGCCGCGTCGGTGAAGCCTTGCGGGTGAACGCCCAGCTGATCGATGCGCAAAGCGGGGCGCATGTCTGGGCGGAGACGCTTAATCGCGATTTCGCCGACGCCGTCAAAGCGCAGGATGAAATCGGCCACAGCATCGCAACCGCGCTCACCTCGCATTTTTTCCGCGAGGAAGCGTCCGGCGCGGCGAAAACGGAATCGCTGCAGGCCTGGGAATTGCTCGCCCGCTCGGCCGTCAAATGGGCGACAAGCCAGGATGGCGAATCCGCCATACGCATTCTTGGGGAAGCGCTGGAGAAATATCCCGATTCCGCCCATCTCTGGGCGCAGATGGGTCACGGCCTCGCCTTCGGCTGGCTCTACGATCCGGACGTGAATTTCACCGAGCTCAGCCAACATGCGCGCAGCTGCATCGAGCGGGCGCTCGAACTGGCGCCCAACGATCCGTCGATCGTCGCAGCCCAGGGAGCCTGTCTCTTGTGGACGGGCGATCCGAAGGCGGCCGTGCCGGTCCTGCGGCGCGCCTTCGCCCAGCTTCCGAACGAAGTGCCGTTGCACATCAATCTCGCTTACGCGCTGCTGCATAGCGGCTCCGCGGCGCAGGCGCTGGCCGAAATGGATCAGCTCGAGCGCCGCGGCCTGCACGACGTGTATCGCAGCGTTTACGACCTGGCGCGGGCGGACATCCAAATCGGGGCCGGCAATTTCGCTGAGGCCGAGGACAGCGCGCGCAAAGCGATCGCCGGCAGCGGCAAAAACCCCTGGGCCTGGATCACGCTCGCTTTGGCGTTCGCGGCCCAGGATCGCATCGATGAAGCGCAGGGCGCGATGCGCGACGTCAAACAATACATGCCGCACTTCACGCCGGAATTCTACGAGCACTGCGTACGCATTCTCTCCGGCGGCGACGAGTTTCTTTTCGCCGACCGGCTGAAATGGATGGCGCGGGCGTGGCCATCCAAGTAGCAGCCGTAACGGCGCCGCGCACGAGGTCGAAAATCGCGCGGCAATCGCGTGTTCCCGCGCGGTCGGATTCGAATTGGTCGGGCCTTTTGTGGAAGAAGGATTTCCCAGCCTTCTGTTCGTCCTCCATCGCGACAAATGGGCCGAATCCCGCGGTTGACATGGGGGGCTCCCCCCCTACACTCCGGCCCGGTTCGCATTTCATCTGGTGATTTCCATGCCGGAACAGGCCAAGCGCGCGGGGCAGGCCACGGCCGCTCTCGCCGCATCTGCAGATTTATCGCTGGCCCGTGACGATGGCGACTTCGATCGTCCATCGCGCAACGGGTCTGGCGCTTTCGGCCGGAACGTTGCTCGTCGCCTGGTGGCTCATCGCAATCGTCATGGGTGATGACGCAATACGACCTCTTCTCGACAGTGGCGCGCTCGCCGCTCGGCCAGCTTGTCCTGTTCGGCTTCGTCTGGTCGCTGGCCTACCATCTCCTGAACGGCATCCGCCATCTCGCCTGGGATGTGGGCTACGGTTTCAACGTGCACACGGCGAACCGCACCGGCGTACTGGTCTTCACGCTCTCGATCTTCGTCGCGATCGCGCGTGTTCGTCTTTGCCTATGTCTCGAAAGGCGTGCACCTATGAGCGATGCGATCGCCCGCCGCGCGCGTCGAAGGCCTGGGCGCCGCCCATAGCGGCACCTCGCATTTCTTTCGCCAGCGCGTGACGGCCGTGGCGCTTGTCCCGCTCGCCGTCTGGTTCGCCCTGTCGGCGTTCCGGCTGATCGGTGCGGATCGGGACATGGCGATGGCGTTCCTGCACGAACCGATCAACGCCGTCCTGATGGCGCTGTTCGTGATTGCGGCGGTTGTGCACATGGCGCTCGGGCTGCAGATGGTCATTGAGGATTATGCGCATGGCGAAGGCGGCAAGGTCGTCCTTCTCCTGCTGAACAAGTTTTTCGCGTGGTTGGTCGGCGCCGCCTGTGTCTTCGCGCTCATCAGAGATCGCGGTCTCAGCTTGCCGGATGATCGATCAGCATGACCGCCTATCCCATCACCGATCATACTTTCGACGTCGTCGTCGTCGGCGCCGGCGGCGCTGGCCTTCGCGCCACGCTCGAATGCGCGGCGAGCGGACTTCGCACCGCCTGCATCACCAAGGTCTTTCCCACGCGCAGCCACACGGTCGCGGCCCAGGGCGGCATCGCGGCCGCGCTCGGCAATATGGGCGAGGACGACTGGCGCTGGCACATGTACGACACCGTCAAAGGGTCGGACTGGCTGGGCGATCAGGACGCCATCGAATATCTCTGCCGGAACGCGCCGGAAGCCGTCTACGAACTCGAGCATTTCGGCGTGCCGCTTTCAGCCGCACGGAAGACGGCAAGATCTATCAGCGCGCTTTCGGCGGCATGACCTCGCATTACGGCAAGGGCATCGCGCAGCGCACCGCGCCGCGGCCGACCGCACCGGCCACGCGATCCTGCATACGCTTTACGGCCAATGCGTGAAGCACGAAGTGAATTTCTTCATCGAATATTTCGCGCTCGACCTGATCATGGAAGACGGCGTCGTGCGCGGCGTGATGGCGTGGAATCTGGACGACGGCACGATCCATCGCTTCCGCGCACATAAGGTGATTCTCGCGACCGGCGGCTATCGGCCGCATCTATGCGACCTGCACGGGCGCGCACACGCAGACCGGCGACGGCAACGCGATGGTGCTGCGCGCAGGCCTCCCGCGTACAGGACATGGAGTTCGTGCCAGTTCCATCCGACCGGCGTCTATGGCGCGGGCGTGCTCATTACCGAAGGCGTGCGCGGCGAAGGCGGTTATCTCACCAATTCCGAAGGCGAGCGCTTCATGGAGCGCTATGCGCCGCAACGCGAAAGACCTCGCGTCGCGCGACGTGGTCTCGCGCGCCATGACGATCGAGATCCGCGAAGGCCGCGGCGTGGGCCCGCTCAAGGACCACATCTATCCTGCATCTCGTCGCATCTCGATCCCAAGATCATTGCACGAGCGCCTGCCCGGCATCACGGAAAGCGCGCGCATCTTCGCAGGCGTCGATCGTGACGAAAGAGCCGATCCCCGTGCTGCCGACCGTGCACTACAACATGGGCGGCATCCCCACGAACTATATGGGCGAAGCGCTCACGCTGAAAGACGGCAATCCCGACACGACGGTGCGCGGATTGATGGCGGTGGGCGAAGGCGCCTGCGTCTCCGTGCACGGCGCGAACCGCCTGGGCTCGAATTCGCTGATCGATCTCGTGTCTTCGGCAAGGCTGCCGGCATGCGCTGCGCCAAGACCATGACGCCCGGCGAACGCCACGCCGATCTCGCCGAAGGACGCCGGCGAATCCGCGCTCGCCCGCCTCGACAAATATCGCTACGCCAAAGGCGGCACGCCGACGTCCAAGATGCGCCGCGACATGCAGAAGGCGATGCAGGAGGACGCGGGCGTCTTCCGCACCGACGAAACGCTCAAGAGCGGCCAGAAGCGCATCGACGCGATCTACAAGGGCATGGGCGACATTTCCGTCAGCGACCGCTCGATGATCTGGAACAGCGATCTGGTCGAGACGCTCGAATTCGAAAACCTGATCCAGCAGGCCATCGTCACCATCGAAGGCGCCGTCCAACCGCACCGAGAGTCGCGGCGCCCATGCGCGCGAAGATTTCCCGAAGCGCGACGACGAGAACTGGATGAAGCACACGCTCGCCTGGCTTGACCCCGAAACCGGCTGGGCGAAGATCGACTATCGCCCCGTGCACACCTACACGCTCACCAACGACGTCGAATACATCCCGCCCAAGGCAAGGACGTATTAAGCAAAAGTCCACCCGCCCAAAGGGCGGGTGGGATCGTCCGCTCGTGCGGGATGTTTCCGTATTTCACGCCGAGCGCATAAGATAACTTGCTTTCGGGGGCGGAAGGATGACTTTAGAACCATTGCTGCATGCGCCGTTGGCCGTGCAGATACATGTCGCGACGGTCCTTCCGGCCTTTGTGCTAGGCACGTGGCAGATATTCATCAGCCGCAAGGGTTCGCCGCTCCACCGCGCCGTCGGTTATATTTATCTGACTCTGATGTCCGTCACGGCCATCACGACGCTGTTTGTGCATCAGCTGATGCCCAACAGTCCCTTCTACGGACTGAGTCCGGTCCATTTGCTCATCCCGCTCACCCTGTTCGGCGTCATCGGCGGCCTTTACGGGGCAAGGACGCACAATATCGCGGCTCACAAAAGAGCGATGATCAGCCTCTATATCGGCGCGATCCTGATCGCGGGATCGCTCACGCTCCTGCCCGGACGCATCATGCACGCCGTCGTGTTCGGGCACTGAGGCTATTTCGCCGCCCGGATCGCGGATTCGATTTCCGCAGCGCGCGCCTCTTTGAACGCGATGCAGCGGTCGATCTGCTCCTCGGACAACGCCAGCGAGCGTTGCGTGCCGGGAAGCTGCGGGACCTTGGGGCGGAAGAAGGTTTCGACTTCGTTTCGCGAACCGCCGTCACACGCGCCGGCGAGGATCAAGGGCGCCCTCAACATGCCGAACGGAGACAACCGCTTGAGCAGCGCCGGGTAGCTGGCTTTGAACCATGTCCACAATTGCACGCGGGCGACCGGCTCCGCCTGCAGGTACTGGTAGACATATCGCAGTTCGCCGGTGCGCATCTGATCCGTCAGCGCGAGAGCCTTGGTGAGGAAGGCCGTATCTTCGGAGCCCGCCATTCCATAGATCGCGCTGCTGCGGAAATATTCGTCCTGCGAGGCCTGGAACGCCGCCACCAGCCGATCGCCGAAGGTCGCGTCGCCCGAAAGCATGCCGGCGCGCAACGCCTCGCGCAGCAGATCGGGCGCGATCGTCGTTGATGTACCGGCCGTCAGGTAAGCGTTTGCGGCATTGGTCAACGTGGTGATTGTGGCGGGATCGCGGGCTTCCTCCACCAGCAATGCAGCCAGTTGCGGCCGCGCCAGCGTGACGTCGGGCGTTTCGTTGGGCGCCTCGGTATAGCCGATCGCGGCCAGCCGCGGCGCGAAATGCGCGCGCAGGAACGCCTGATAGGAATTCAGATCCTCATTGGCGAGAATTTTCTGGCGTAGATTGTGCAGCGACTCCCGCATCGCGGCGATGAGGTCCCATTGCGCGCTGGGCGCGACGGCCGAAATGACGGCAAACAAATCCGCCGCGGACGCCTGCCCCGCATGCACCGCCGCGTCGACATTGGCGAACAGCGTCAATTGATCGGCCGGCGATAGCGTGGGCGCCGCCTTGATCAGCGCGGCCCAACCGTTCTCGTCCATCGTGTAGCGGTAATAACCTTTGCCTTCCGCATTGGGCAGCACATAGGTGGGACACGCCGCGCCCAGCGTCACGGTGGCCGAGCCCGCATCGATCAACTGGCAGCTTCGCGCGCCCGCGGATGTCGACAGGCACATCGGCGTCTTCCACGACCGCTGCGGCGCCGTCCGGCCGAGCGGCACGTACATCGTCTGCGCGACGCCCGCGGACGCCGCGTTGGGCGCGCATTGGAGCGTCGTTTGAAGATCGGGAATGCCGGGCTGATTAATGAAGCTGTTGAACGCCTCGACGATCTCCGGGTGATTGGTCGTTTGCGCGATCGTTCCGACAAAATCATAGGCCGTCGCGTTTCCGCCGGCGAATTTCGTGAGATAGGCGTGGATGCCGCGGTTGAACACGTCGGGTCCGAGATAGCTTTCGAACATCGTGAGAACGGCCGCGCCCTTGTCATAGGTGATGCCGTCGAACGAATTCTCGATGTCGTCCGGGCCATTCACGGGCTGGTGGATCTGCCGCGCCGACGGAAGCTCGTCGACGTCCATCACGCGGATGGCGCTGTCCAGCCGCTCGCGATCGAACGACCAGTCGGGTTCGACCGCGGCGGAGGCCTTGTTCATCATCCAGTTGGCGAAGGATTCATTGAGCCAGATGTCGTCCCACCAGCGGGGAGTCACCAGATCGCCGAACCATTGATGGGTCAGTTCATGCGCCTGCACGTCGAGCGTCGCGCGCTTCTGGTCGAGGGATGAATTGGCATTGAGCAGCAGGAGCCGCTCGCGGAATGTCACAGCACCCGCGTTCTCCATCGCGCCCGCCGCGAAATCCGGCACGGCCAGAAGATCGAGCTTCTGGAACGGATAGGCGATGCCGAAATAACTCTCGAGATTGAGGATGATCTTGGGCGTAAAGGTCAGCGCGTAGCGAATCTGGTCGCCCTTGCCTTTGGTGGTGATGCCTCGCAGATGAATGGGAACCGTGCGATGCGCGTTCGGGTTCGCCGGAATGTCTCCCCCGTCGACGATATCGAGCGGCCCCACGGCCAGCGCGACCAGATAGGTCGGCAGCGGATTCGTGGGTTGGAACACGGTCTTGGTCATGCCGGCGCCCGCGAAGCTGTCATAGACGATGGGCGTATTGGCGATCACCTTGTCGGCGACCGGCGCAATGACCGTCACCGAGAACGGCGTCTTGAATCCCGGCTCGTCGAAGGATGGAAAGGCGCGGCGCGCGTCCGTCGATTCGAATTGGGTGAACGCATATTGCTCGCCGCCATCCGCCACCTTGTAGAGACCTGACAGCGATTGGCCGAAGGGCGCGTCGTAGTCGAAGATCAATGTGGCCGCGCCCACAGGCACGACATCGGCGAACAGCAATCGCGCAATGCCGGACGGGTGCACCTGCGCATAGCGCGCCGCGATCGTCTGCCCGGATGCAAGCCGGACAACCGCGCGCGTCACATTCAGATCGAGCCCGTCGAGATAGATCGCGCGCAGCGGCGCCGCGAACTTCACGTCGATCTCGTCATGCCCGATGAACCGCGCTTTCGTCGGATCGATCGTGAAGGAAAGCCGGTAGTGCTGCGGCGCGACGGTTCGCGGCAGCATCGCCATGGGGATCGGGCCGGCCTGCGCGGCCGCCTGCCGCCACGACGCCTCACCGGGCGCAGGCGCCTGATTGGTCTTTCCGCAGGCGGCGACCGAGAGAACGAGCGCGAAAGAGGCGAAAACTGCGAGGGATCGCGACATGGCGGGGCTCTCGAAATGGGAATCGGACGACTACATTAGTCGAACCCGGCCGGGTTCAAATGGTTCAACGCGGCCCCGTCCGGCCGGCCTCCGGCGCCTGCCGTTCCCGCCAAAAACCGCCCGGCTTCCGCCAGGGCCAGCTTTCCTGGGGCGTTTATGGCTGCCCTTGAACGCCGGGCTGCGATATCGTTCACACGCGGTTCAGGCGACTGTGGCGAGTCTGGCGCCGCGTCAAGCAAAGGAGAGCGCGAATGTCGAAGGGTCTGAAAAGAATTGCGGTGGCGGCCGTCATTGTTCTGGGCGCCAGCGCGGGCAACGCATCCGCCCAGGATTATTATTATGGCGACGATTGCCGCGATCAGAACCGCACGACCGGGACCGTGCTGGGCGCCATCGCGGGCGGCATCATCGGCAACCAGTTCGGACATGGCGGCGGCCGAGTCGCAGCCACAGTCGGAGGCGTGTTCCTCGGCGGCGCTGCGGGCGGCGCGATCGCCGGCGATATCGACTGCGACGACCGCCGTTACGCGTTCAGGGTCTATCAACAGGGCTTCTACGGACCGATCGGTCAGCGCTACGAATGGCGCAACGACGGCGAAGGCGACTATGGCTACTTCACGCCCACCCGCGAATATTACGACGGTCCCTATCTGTGCCGCGACTTCTACGTCCAGACGTGGCGACACGGCGCCTGGCACGAGCACAACGGAATGGCCTGCCGCGAAGACGACGGCAACTGGCATTTCCGCTGAACGTGGCCCCAACGCCCGGCGTGAAGCCGCCGAAATACGCGAAGATCAAATCCATCGCGCTCGGTTTTCCAGGCGCGCATGAGGTTATCTGGCACGGAAGCCCCTGGTTCATCGTGGGCAAGAAGACGTTCGCGCTCTATTCGGACAACGATAAGAGCTGGATCTTCAAGCTGCCGCACCACCAGCAGATGATGCTGTTTGATGCGCGGCCGGAAACCTTCAGACCCATGACCGCCGGACGGATGATCTGGTCCTTTGTCCGGGTGGAAGATCTCGATCCGGCGGAGCTGCGGGATCTCCTGGAAGCGGCGTGGCGCATGGTGGCGCTCAAGAAGCTGCAGCGAACGCCAAACTCGGAAATGGCCCCCCTTCCGTCACGCGGCTCACGCCGCGCGACACCTTCCCCCACAAGGGGGGAAGGCTAAGAAAAGATTCGCGGTTCGCTTTTTTTCTAACCTTCCCCCCTTTTGGGGGAAGGTGCTGAGCGTAGCGAGGCGGAAGGGGGGCCGCGTAGCGAAGGCCGTCTATTTGCGGCCGTCGCGCTCCCACTTGCTCCTGAGACGGCCGTTGTCGTCCTTCTGCCAGCGCTGAACCAGCTGCGGGCGCGAAGCGCGATTGTCGGCAGACGCCGACCGACCACCCAGGGCGAACTTGAAGGGCACTGCAATGGCGTTCCCCAGGGAACGCAGATCGAAATTGTAGGACATGGGAACCTCCTCTTCGTCAGGCGTCCAGGAGGTTCGCCGCCGTTTGGCTCAGCGCCGAAGCAGCCTCGCCATCAGGACGAAAACCTCTCGAGGGAAATTCGTGACCGGCGACAGGCGCGCAGACATTTGTCTGCTGGAGCTGTCGACGGCCCACATACTCGATCGCGGTCTCATCTCACTGGTCCCTACGTTCGCGGCGCCGATCGTTGGCGTGGCCCAGCTTGCGGAACAGAAACATTTTGCAAGCGGGAGGGGCGATATATGCCCATTCGCGCGAGATGCAAGAGATAATTTCCCCGAGGGACAAAAAAATTCAGAGGACCGACTGGGCCGCGCGCCGAACTGGCGGCGGGATATGCCTGCGTGTGCTTCTGCGGCGGCGAGGCGTTATAGTACATCGACGAACCTGCCTCACGGGCGAAGGACGACCATGAGCCGATTTACAGTTTATGCAAAATGGGATTCCGAAGCAGGCGTTTGGACAGCGTTCTCCGACGATATTCCCGGCCTCGTAAGGGAAGCCCCGTCCTGGGACGGTTTGAAGGAGCGACTGCTTATAGCCGCCGCGGAATTGATCCAATTGAACAACGTGAAAATCGATCAAGAAGGCGGCAGCCGCTAGGACTAGGAAGCTTCCTCACCGCCCCTTCCATTGGGCGGCGCGCTTTTCGGCGAAGGCGCGCGGGCCTTCGATGAAATCTTCGCTGTGAAACATCGCAGCGACCGCGGGATATTTCGACTGGTTCTTCAGCGCCTGTTCGATGGAAGACTCCGTCAATCCCTTCTGCACCGCCTGCTTCGAGGCGCGAATCGACATCGGCGACAATTCGAGAATCTGCGCGGCCCATTTCTTCGCAGACGCCATCAGCTCTGCTGCGGGCACGACCTGATTGACGAAGCCGAGCTCGACGCCTTCCTTCGCGCTCACGCGCCGGCCGGTGAGGATCATGCCCATCGCGCGCTTCTCGCCGATCACGCGCGGCAGGCGATGCAGTCCCCCGGCGAGCGCCGCGAGTCCCACGCGTGGTTCGGGCAGCGCGAACACCGCTGTCTCCGCCGCCACGATGATGTCGCAGGCGAGCGCGATTTCGAATCCGCCGCCCATCGCGATGCCGTTGACGGCGGCGATGAGGGGCTTGTCGAGATCGAAGCGGCTCGAGAGACCGCCGAAGCCGCTGGGCGGCGCGGACATCTTGCCGCCGCCCGCCTGATATTTGAGGTCGTTGCCGGCGCTGAAAGCCCGCTCGCCGGCGCCGGTGACGATGGCGACCCATTGGGCGGGATCGGCGGCGAAATCGTCGAATACGCCCGCCAATTCGAAATGCGCCGGCGGATGAACGGCGTTCATCACCTCTGGCCGGTTGATGGTCACGATGGTGAGCGGCCCTTCCCGCTCGACCTTGCAGAACTGGAGATCGGTCATTATTCGGCTCCCTGGTGGCGTTTGGGCGCCAGATTGGCGCTTTGGAGCGGCACGTCGCAAGGCTTGGGTAACCATTTAACCGTAGCTTTACTCGCAGCGCCCGCATCGGAATCGAAGATCAATGCCAGCCTCCTGGATCGTCAGCGTCGCCGGACGTGCCTACGGGCCGTACACGGATGCGCAGATGCAGGCCTTCGCATCCGAGGGCCGGCTCGCGCCGCAGTCGCTTGTGGCGCGCAATGGCGAGACGCATTTTCGTCCGGCGTCGGACGAACCGGCATTGGCCGCCTTCTTCGGCATCGCCAGGCAAACGGCGCCCGAACCGGCGACGCCGGCGTCTACTGCGACGGTCACGCCCATCAAGCCCGCGGAGTCTCCCACCAAGTTTGGGCGTCAGGATGAGACCGACAAGCCCGGCGAGCGCGCCCACGTCATCATCATCGCCGATATGAAATCCCGCTCGATCGACGGGCTCGAGGAGGAAATCTTCAAGCTCGGCCCCGCCTTCGCGTTCCTGCCGCAGGCGTGGCTTCTGTCGACTGAACTGCCGGTCAACGCGATCCGAAACCTGCTGGTCCAACAACTCGGCAAACTCGATGTGCTGTTCGTGGTCGATGCGACACGCGACAAGGCGGCGTGGTTCAATTTCGGACCCGAAGCGGACACGCGCATCAGGCGCAATTGGGCGCGCACCCCCGATGCGCCCGGCAATCGCAGCGCCACGGGTTGAGCGCTTCCGCACGGCCCCCCTTCCGTCCGCCTCGCAAGTGCGAGACGTCCACCTTCCCCCGCGAGGGGGAAAGGTTAGAAAAAAGAATTGGCGCGCGCCTTTTGCTTAGCCTTCCCCCCTCGCGGGGGAAGGTGTCGCCCGGCGTGAGCCGCGTGACGGAAGGGGGGCGACACCGGAACACCTCTAAGCCACTTCCTTCAGTTCATCCCGGAAGCGTTTGGAATTGTGGACATAAACATCCGCTGATATTTTGAGGTAGGCGATCTGCGCCTCGCTCAATGGCTTCATCACGCGGGCCGGCGATCCCAATATCAACGAGCCGTCCGGAAATTCCTTGCCTTCGGAAATCAGCGAGTTCGCGCCGATCAGGCAGTTCGCCCCAATCTTGGAGCGGTTGAGCAGGGTCGAGCCCATGCCGACGAGTGAGTTGTCGCCGATGGTGGTGCCGTGAAGAATGACGCGGTGACCGACGGTCACATTGGCGCCGATCGTGGTCGGATCTCCGGGATCGGCATGGATGACCGAATTGTCCTGCACGTTCGAATTCTCGCCGACCGTGATCCACTCGACATCGCCGCGCAGCACGCAGCCGAACCACACGCTGGCATTCTTGAGCAGCCGCACCTTGCCGATCAGGACGGCCGTCGGCGCGATCCAGTATTCGCCTTCGGGCGGGAGTTCCGGCGAGACGCCGGCGAGGCTGTAGATGGGCATGGGCGATTCCAGGTGGCTGTGTGCCGCCATCTTGGCCGTTCGCGCGCCGTCTGGCGAGGCGCCGCTTTTCCGACACGATGCGGGGGTTCATAATGCGCCATGGCTGGGGAACCGCCCGCAATCAATCACGAATTGGCCCGCTCGATCGTCGAGAGCGCGATCCGCATCTATTTCCGCAAGCGCCGCTCGCGCGTGCCGCGCTTTGTCGACGAGACTTATTCCGTGCTGGGTTCGATGCGCCTGCACAAGCACGCCATCGGGCACGATCTGTGGCGCGCGCCGTTCAACGCGCTAATGGCGGGCCCGCAATTGGGCCTCACGGCCGCGGCCTATACGCTTGAATATGCCGGCCGCAAGCGCGACGCCCAATGGCTGAAGTCGCGCGAATTGTTTGTGCGCACGACGGTGGCCCAGGAGATCGAGCGACGCATCGTCGTCGATCTGCTGGAATTGCCCTATTCGGGACCCGGAAAGACCTCGTTCAAGGATGCGCTCGCCATCGAGATCATGGGCGACCGGAGGCTCACCGACGCGCTCTCCGTTCTCGAAGGTCCCTGGGGCGAAGACGAGCGCAGCCGGATCGAAGCGCTGCTCTCCGAGAACCTGTCGATTTATCTGAACGGCCGCGCTGCCGTGAACGAAATCACGAGTGGTGTGCTGACCTTAGGTGCGGGAGTTGTCCTCTTGCATGAAGCCACTCCAGGCATTCTGACGCTTGGTCCCGCCATCGCGCGCGCAGTTGCGATGAAAACCGCCGGCACAGCCGGCGCGCTCGCAGCCGGCGGCAGCGTATTGCTTGCGACAGCGGCGGCATCGGCCTTCTCCGGCGTCGTCACCGATCCCATCCAGAAGGCGCTGGGTATTCACCACCGCCGCCTGATCGCCCTCCTCGACACCCTCGAAGACGGCTTCCTCGGCGGCGACGCGCGGCTGGAGGTGCGCGAGCATTACGCGGCACGGCTGGTGGATATTTTCGGGGCTGTCGCGTCGGTGTGGAGTTACGTCAAAGCTGGCGTTTGACTTAAACAATTCCTGCCGTGATGGCGGGAGCCTCTGATAGGGTCTGGACGCTTGAGGAATTGGTGGAGCAGCCTCGAAATAAGATGCAGAATGTATCGAGATAATGGCAAAGCCGCTCATTACACTCTGGTCAATGGCGGCGTTCGAGGCGTGCGCCAATGAACTCGACCAGACACAAAAAATGGTCTTAACCGGCGTTGGTGAACTGGCGGCCAAAATGGACGGTTGGTTCTTTCATACTTTTACTTCGCCGGCCGGCCATCTGATGCGTTGTGACGCGCAACTAGGGCCGGACGATTGGCAGGTGCATGTGCGTTTAGCACACCTGGTAGGGGAGCCCCCAAACTATCCGGAAGCTATCAATATCCCAGCGAACGAAAAGTTTGCTGACTTTAGGGAGATTAAAAGAAACTTGGGGTCGCAGCAGTCAAATTAGGCCGCTACCGATTTTCGCAATTTCGCGACGAAATCCAAAAAACGCGTTACGCTTTCTGCAAGCCGATTGAGTCGGGCTTGGGGGGCTTATCCGTTGCGGGATAGCGCGTTGGCAGTCAGAACGCCGTTTCGAGCAATCCTTAACCTCGCCCCTTCGCTTCGCCCGCCACACGGCTGCAATCGTTCTCAGCGCACTCTCCATCCACATCATGATTCGTTTTTGACCAGGGAGCATCCATGGCCAAGCGTTCCGCGCGTCACAAAATCCGCGAGTACCACGAACCAGCAAACGTTCACCCCCTCTTCCCGGCGAATTCCGGCTATGATCCGCTAAACGCGGACGGCCGCGATCGAAAATACGTCAAAAACATCCGGGCGATGAGCCCGACGCAGCAGAAGCTGCTCGACGCGATCGACGAGCGCTCCGTGGTGGCGGCTCTTGGGCCCGCCGGCACAGGCAAAACCTATCTCGCCATCGCCAAGGCCGTCGAAGCGCTGGAGCAGAACAAGATCGGCCGCATCGTGTTGTCGCGTCCGGCGGTCGAAGCGGGAGAAAGCCTCGGCTTCCTGCCCGGCGATCTGCAGGACAAGCTCGCACCCTATCTGCGCCCACTCTACGACGCGCTGACCGAGCGGCTCGGCACCAAACGGCTCAAAGCGTTGCTGGCGGAAGGCACGATCGAAATCGCGCCCGTCGCCTATATGCGCGGGCGCACGCTCAACGATTGCTTCGTGGTGATCGACGAGGCGCAGAACTGCACCTATGGGCAGCTCAAGATGCTGCTGACACGGCTCGGCTGGCGTTCGACCATGGTGCTGACGGGCGATCCCGACCAGACGGATCTCCTGAGCGGGCTCTCGGGCCTGGGCGAGATCGCGTCGCGGCTGGAACGCGTGCCGGAAATCGCGGTCGTGCGATTGGGCGACGGCGACATCGTGCGCCACCCGTTGGTGGCGAGCATGTTGACGGTGCTCTGACCGCTCAAGCCCGAGTTTGGGGCAACGCCGGTGGCATTTTTAACGCGGTGGTCGCGGAGGATGCGCAGAGGACGCTGAGGACAGCGAGTACGTGGCTTCGCGCCTTACCCTATGGTTGGTTTTTTTGCGCGCTTTGCGCGCAAGAAATTTCCATCTGCGAATGGCGGTTAGCAGGTCCACTGCTTTCCTCTGCGGCCTCCGCGCATCCTCCGCGACCACCGCGTTAAAGATGCCACCGGCGCAGCAGAATTTGAGCCCTAAATCGCCAATGCGAGCTGGATGACGAAAAGGCCGAGCGCGAAGCTCCAGTAACCCGAGATCGCAGTGGCGAGCCAGAACGCCATGGCGGTGCAGGATTTCGTTTTCCAGGAACGGGCGGCGTTGTCGAACAACACGGTCGGGCCGGCGACCACCATCACGGCCCAATAGGAAATTTTCTCGAGCGGTTTCTCCGCCTTCTTCTTGGTCAGAAGGCGATAGATGTTGGCGATGATGCCCGAGGCGGTGAAGCCGGCGGTGGTGGCGAACAGAACCACCAAAAGATCATGAATCATGCGCGGGTCCCAGGTCTCGACAGACCTGAGACTGCAGCCCGTGTGCCCGTTTATCGGGTGCGGGCGGGCCTCATTTGTTTCATTCCGGACCAGACGCGCGCCGGACGGCCCCGCCCGCTCAGCCCACCGTCCGATTTCGGGCAGCATCCTCGTTAATTCGACCCGCCATGCGGCGAGGTGTCCCCCGCTCTTAGGGGAATTAACGCGATTTTGGTCTTAACCTCGTTGCGGGCGAATCGAAGTGGCATGTTAAAGAGGGCCGAGGAACGGATTGTGCCCGCAACATTGCCCATGAGCCGACGCGATCAAGTGGACGAGACTGTCAAGCAGCGCTCGGGATGGCTCATTCCGATTGCGGTCTTTGTCGTGACCGCCGTGCTGTCGGCCGTGATCCTGCTGCTCTATCTGGCGCCGACGCCCGCGTCGTTCATCGAGGAGCACCCCTCGCCCACCTCACGCGCCGACTCCATCGACCTGTCGGTCAACACGCTCTCGCTCAAGATTCCGGCGAACTACATCATCTATTCGAGCGCGCGTCAGGGCGGACCGCGCAAGGATGTGGCGCTGTTCACCACCTTCCCCGACTTCCGCGGCTATTCCGATTGGGAAGCTTCGAATTTCACCAGCAACGCGGCCGACTCGCCCGTCATCTACATGCTGATCCGCGAGGAAGACCTCGACCTCAGCGAAGCCGACAAGCTGCAGCGCATCTATCTTTCTTACGTCGCCGATCCGGCCGGCAAGCCCGGCCCGTTCGGATTGACGGAATATGCGTTCCGCGACGATTCCGGCTATCGCGGCGAGGACCTGTTCGTCGGCCAGGGCACGAGCGGAGTGGTTGTCATGCTTTGCGTGCGCTTCAGCCAGCAAGTGCCCAGCCCCAGTTGCCTGCGCGACGTGCGGCTCAAGCGCGGCGTGGCGCTCAGCTATCGCTTCAAGCGCGCGCATCTGGCGAACTGGCACGAGATCGCCGACGGGATCAGCGTGCTGGTGCAATCGTTCCGCCGGCCGAAGTCGGGTTAGTCCTCCCCTTTTCACCATGGGCGGGCTTGACCCGCCCAGCCAGTCGGCGAGCGTTCCGCCTACGCCAAGGCTTCGGCGGACGAAAACAATCTTCTGACCCGCCGTAGCTTTAGCGAAGGCGGGCTGCGAGCCGAATTGTGTTCGCGGCGCGGAAGTTCATTCGCCGCGCGGACGCGCGGCGGCTGGTTGGCCGGCTCGGAGGCCGGCCATGGTGAGTTTTTGGATTGGCTTATTTCAACGCTTTCTAGTTCACCTTGTACCGGGCTTCGATGGTGCTGCGCCGCGGCGCGACTGTTTCGAGCGCGATTGTGAGTGCGGGTTGCAACAAGACGGCGCCGACCGCGGCGAACACGATTGCGGCAGCCAGCGCGATAGCTGCGCCGCCGATATTCAGCGACAAACCCAACAGAACGACAACCGCGCATAGCGATGACGTCACCGCGGCGCCGGTCTTGCCCAGAAGCGACCGCACTGCGGCGGCGGCCATGTCCTCGGTGGCGTCCGGATGCGCCGCGTTCGCGACCAACAGAATCACCGCAACGCCGATCCCCAGCGCCTGCATCAGCGCGAGCCACGAACCGACGTTCAACAAAACGCTGGCGCGGGCATAGCCCCAGCATCCGATCAACGCCGCGAGCCCCAATGCGATAATGACCGCGAGGGAGCGCCGCCAGTCGCGTGTGACGGCGAGCGCAGCGCCCGCGACGACCACCGCCGCCACGAGCCACACTTCCAGCGCCGAATGCGCGACCGACGCCGTCGCATGAATCGACCGCGAACCGAAAAACGCCAAGGCGAAGAACACGGCGCCGATCCCCGTCAGGCTCCAGCCCCAGCGGGGTTCGGTGACGGCGGCGATTTTTTCGATCCTGCGTCCGCGCAATTCGCGCAGGCGATTGGCGCGCGCCACGAAATCTTCGCCGAACGGCAGCTGCGATGCGGCAAGCGGCAATAGGATCAGCGCGCTCGCCCCGGAGGCGAACTCCGCCAATGCAGCCGCCAGAGGCGCCCCCGCATGATGCCCCGCCAGAAGCAGCAAACCCGCGAACGCAGACGCGGCGATCACGGCTGCGGCACTGGCCAACGCCGTCTCCCGCAATGTCCCGGTCGCCGCATCGGCGGGGCCGGCGCCTTCGACGACGCGCAATGAGATGTCATCGGCCAGAAACAAGGCGATGGTCAGACCGGCGAGAAAAGCGAGCGCCAGAGGTTCAACCGTCGCGCCAAGCGACGCCGATGCGACGAGTCCCGGTACGGGCGCGAACGCCGCCGCGAGCGCCAGTCCCGCATGCCGCAAGTGAAGGAATGCAAACGAGAATGAGACGACAATGATCGCCGCCAGCGCCAGCGTCGCGCGAAGCGACAGCGCATGTCCGAACATTGCATAGAGAGCGACGACGCTCGCAGCGACTCCCGCCAGCAGAGCCAGGACAATGACGCGTGACTGGAATACGCCCTGCAACACACCCGCCGATCGGTCGTCCGCCCCCGGCCTGCCGTCACCTAAGTGCGCGATGGCGGCGGTTCTGGAAGATCCATTTCGAGGATCGCCATATTGAAGGCGTAGGAGGTCTCGCCGTCTTCTTCATCCTTGAAGATGACGCCGATGAATTCGCCCGCGACGTGAACTTCCACGGAATCCGCCTGTTTCGGCCGCTCCACCAGGGTGATCGTGTCCAGGCGGAACAGGTTGCGCAGGTATTTTTCCAGGCGCCAGATTTCGCTGCGGGTCAAGTCAGGCTCTCCGTTTCGGCCGAAAGTTGAACTCGCACGCGCCGCCCCCACGGTCAAGCGGCGGGGCAACGCTTGACGAAAACGGGCGCGAGCGGCACGCCATTCCCAGCCACAGGGGTTCCTCATGCCCGCCAAGCAACCACAAGGCTACTACGCCGCGAGCGCTCCGCCGGCGGCGTCCCGGCCCGCATTGCGTGGCGACCTGACGGTCGATGTCTGCGTCGTCGGCGCAGGCTTCACGGGCCTTTCGGCGGCGCTGCATCTGGCGGAAGCGGGCGCGCGCGTCGCCGTTCTCGAGGCCGAGACTGTGGGCTTCGGTGCGTCGGGGCGAAACGGCGGGCAGATTCACACCGGCCTCTGTCAGACGCAGGCAGAACTCGAGAAGTGGCTTGGCGTCGTTCATGCGCGCGATTTGTGGGCTCTGACCGAAGACTTCGAAGAACTCTCGTCCGCGGGCTTATCGCGCGCCATGGCATCGACTGCGATTTGAAACCCGGCCTCGTCATCGCAGCACACGACGCCCGCGCAGCGCACGAGCTCGTGGCCGATGCCGAACACCTGGCGAAAAACTACAATTATCCGACGCGAATGATGGATCGCGCGCAAACCACCGCTCAATTGGGAACGTCGGTTTATCCCGCTTCGCGCTTCGACTCTGGCGGTGGGCATCTACATCCCTTGCGCTATGTGCGCGGGCTTGCCGCGGCGGCAGAGGCCTCCGGCGTCGCGATATTCGAGCATTCCAAAGCGCTGTCGCTGGAGCGCGGCCTGAACAGCGTCACCGTGCATTGCGCCGCGGGCGATGTCAGGACCGATCACGTCATCCTCGCCTGCGACGCTTACATGACGTCGATCGCGCCGGAGCTGGGACGCACGATCGGCCATGTCGAAAGCTTCATCACGGCGACCGCGCCGCTTCCGCCGGACCTCGCGGCGCAAATTCTTCCCTGCGATGCGGCTGTCGCCGATACGCGCCATGTGCTCGATTACTATCGCAAGAGCAGCGACGGGCGCCTGCTGTTCGCCGGGCGCGAAGCCTATTTCAGCATCCCCGCCGACATTGCGCGGCTCGTTCGTCCGCGCATGTTGAAGGTCTTTCCCATGCTGGCGAACATTCCCATCGAGTTCGGCTGGAGCGGCTCTGTGAGCCTTACGATGTCGCGCATTCCCCATCTCGGTCGCCTGTCGGAGCGCATTCTCTTTGCACAGGGCTATTCCGGCCAGGGGGTCGCGCTGACTGCGATCGCAGGCAAGTTGATGGCGGACGCTGTGCGGGGTGATCCGCAGAAATTCAACGTGTTCGCGCGCGTGCCGATCAAGCCATTTCCCGGCGGACCGTGGCTGCACAAGCCGCTCATCACCGCCGGCCTGTTCGCCTACAAGCTGATGGACGCGATTTAGAGCAGTTTCTGATTGGTATCGATGCGAGTGGTCCCTCCCCCGCGTAGCGATAGCGGAGCGTGGGGAGGGTCGGGGTGGGGCGCGCGCGTCCGCGCGCGGAAGACTCGTTTATTCGCCCCCACCCTAACCCTCCCCACAAGTGGGAGGGGAAATTTCCTAAATCTGATAATCCGGCTCGAAGTTTTCGATAAGCTGGTTCATCGTTTGCGAGGGCCGTTCGGAGCCGGCGCAGCCGATGACGCGCGCAGGCACGCCCGCGACCGTGCAGCCGGCCGGCACCGATTTGAGCACGACGCTGCCCGCGCCCACGCGCGAATATTCACCGATCTCGATATTGCCGAGGATCTTCGCGCCCGCCGAAATCAGCACGCCGCGGCGCACCTTCGGATGGCGGTCGCCTTTTTCCTTGCCGGTGCCGCCCAGGGTCACGCCATGCAGCATCGAGACGTCGTCTTCCACCACGGCCGTTTCGCCGATCACGATGCCCGTCGCATGATCCATCATGATGCCGCGGCCGATGCGCGCCGCAGGATGGATGTCGACGGCGAACCGCTCCGAGATGCGGCCCTGCATGAAGAGCGCAAGGGGCTCGCGATTGTTCTGCCACAGCCAATGCCCCACCCGATAGCACTGCAGCGCAAGGAAACCTTTGTAGAACAGGAACGCGTCCAGATAGGAGTGGCACGCCGGGTCGCGCTCGAACACGGCCGAAAGATCGGAGCGCACCGCATCGCCGATGGCGGGATCGGCGGCCATCGCCTCTTCGAATATTTCGCGCGCCAGCATCGGGCTCACATCGTCGCCGCCGATTTTCCGGGCGAGATGATAGGAGAGCGCATCTTCGAGTTTCTCATGCGTGAGGATCGTGGCGTGCACGAAGCTCGCAAGCGACGGTTCGACGCGCGCCAGTTCATCGGCCTGTGCATGCAGGGCCGACCACACGGGATCGCAAAGGTCTAATCTCTCGGCTTGAGCCGACATCGAAAGCTCCGTTTGTCCCATTCTACCCGGGCTTTGTTGCAATTCCCACATAGCCCACTTAAACGCCCGCCTCCTTAGGTGGCCGGATCTTTAGGTGGATCTGGCGGCGGAGTTATCAAGGGTTCCTGACCGGATAGCGATTCGGGCTGTGGCGCGGGCGGTACAGCGTCCGCGACGACCACCGTACTATGCGGCGGGGCCGGGGTGACGATCGGCGCTGGGGTTTGGGCTGACGATGGCGGCCAGGCCGGTGTGGGCGGTCGTGGCGGCGGAGCGGGTTGGGGCCTTGGGGACCCGGGCTGCCGCGGCGGCGGGGGTCGCGGTTCATTACGCCGGGCCGCCATCACATGATTGACCATGCGATCTTCCCAGTCACGCCCGAAATCATGGCCGAACAGCCTGATAGCCTGGAGCGCGATCAGAACGCCCCACACCAGCGCGATCCAGAACAGCCAGAAATGCGCGTACCAGATTCCTCCGGCGATAATATTGGCCAGAACGAGCACAGCCATCACGGCGACGAAAACGAGGACATGCTCCTTGAACCGGCGCACTTCCGACCGGACGCGATGAACTTCCGCATCGGTGGTGTCATACGCCATGGCTCTCGCTCCAGAAGACTCGACCGGTTACATAGGCTGGCGCAAATCTATCACCAACCCCGCCCGCGGAAGTTAACGCATGAGACGCCTCCATGGCTGACAAGCTGAACGACACCTCCTCCGGCACGCTTGGGCTGTTGCTCACCCGCCGCTCGGGCTCTGCCAAGGCGATGACCGCGCCCGGACCGAACGCCGATGAGCTGCGCCGGATTCTCGCGGCCGGCATGCGCGCGCCAGACCATGGCAAGCTCGCGCCCTGGCGATTCATTCTGTTTGAAGGCGAAGCGCGCCACGGCATGGGACGCCTCCTGGTCGAATGTCTGCGCGAGAACGAGCCCCAGGCAAGCGAGGAACGTCTCGCCATGGAACGCAACCGCTTTGCGCGCGCGCCTGTCGTGGTCGCAGTCGTGAGCCGCGTGCGTGAAGCCATTCCGATTCCCGTGTGGGAACAAGAGCTGTCCGCCGGCGCCGTCTGCCAGAACATCCTCGTCGCCGCGCATTCGCTTGGGTTTGTGGCGAATTGGGTCACGGAATGGTGCGCCTATGATGCGCGCGTGCGCGAACGTCTCGGATTGAAAGTCGGCGAGCGCATCGCAGGCTTCATCTATATCGGGAGCAGCGCCCTGCCGCTTGAAGAGCGCGTGCGGCCAAATCCCGACGCGTTGATCACCAGATTCGAGGGCTGAATATGGGCCGCAAGATCCTGTTCATCACCACCGACCAGATGCGCTTCGACGCGCTGGGCTGCAATGGCGGCAGGATCGCGCGCACGCCCCATATCGACAGGCTCGCGCGCGAGGGGATCAATTATTCGCGCTGCCATGCGCAGAATGTCGTCTGCATGCCGGCGCGCGCGACGATGATCACAGGACAATATGTGTCGACGCATGGCGTGTGGATGAACGGCGTGCCTTTGCCGATCGATGCGCCTTCGG
Organism: uncultured Alphaproteobacteria bacterium; assembly: GCA_963715545.1. Classification (GTDB taxonomy): domain Bacteria; phylum Pseudomonadota; class Alphaproteobacteria; order Micropepsales; family Micropepsaceae; genus Rhizomicrobium. The sequence continues at coordinate 1,470,409 of OY970252.1, forward strand.
TTGCGCGGCATCTGAAAGAGAAGAAGGGCTATCGTACGGCGCTGCTCGGTAAGGCGCATTTCGAGCCGTTCCTCGATTTCCAGTTGCAGTTCGCCGAAAACCGCATGGGGATCGAGAACAGCTTCGGGCCGCATCGCGGCTTCGATCACATGGAGCTTGCCGCGCATGGCGCACGCGGACCCACGCACTACGCCCGCTGGCTGATGCAGAACCATCCGGCAATGGCGGAGAATTTCTATCCCGTCCTCAACAACACGATGACCCAGAATTCCTTCGGCGAAGGCGACACCGGCGCGGTGCAAGTCAAGCGCAACGCAACCCCCCGCGGGCTCTATCACACTGATTGGGTGGCGGACCGCACGATCGCCTATCTCGACTCGTTATCTGCGGACGAAGACTGGTTCGTGTGGATGAGCTTTCCCGATCCGCATCATCCCTGGGATCCGCCGGCGGAAGAAACGCATCGCGTCAACTGGCGCGAGCTCGACGTGCCTGCGGGTTACCCCGGCAGCCGCGAGAAAATTGAAAAGATTCTGGCGGAAAAGCCGCGGCACTGGCTGGAATGGTGGAACGGCACGCGCACGACTTGCTACGAAGCGCCGCCCGAATGGGTTCCCTCCACGCTCACGACCGATCAGCTGCGCGAAATCGATGCGCTGACCCATGTGAAAAACGAATTGATCGATGAAGCGGTGGGCCGCGTGATGGCGCGCATCGCAGCGCGCGGCTGGAACGACGACACCGATGTCGTGTTCACGACCGATCACGGCGAATTCCAGGGCGATTTCGGCCTGCTGTTCAAGGGCCCGCATCACGTCGAAAGCCTGATGCGCCTGCCGATGATCTGGCGCCCCGCGCCGTCGGCAAAGATCGCGCCGATGACGAGCGATGCGCCCGTCGGCCAGGTCGATCTCGCGCCCACCTTCTGCCGCATCGCGGGCATCGGGTCCGGCGACTGGATGGAGGGTTCAAGCCTGCCCTTATCGCGCGGCGAAGCGAACAAGCGCGAAGCCGTCTTCACTGAATGGGATTCCGAATTCAGTGGTTTGACCATCAGCCTGCGCACGCTGTATCGCGACGGCTGGATCGTCACCGCCTATGGCAAATCGTCGATCTATGACGGCAGCGAAGGCGAACTCTACGATCTCAAGAACGATCCGCGCCAATGGCGCAATTTGTGGAACGAACCCTCCGCCGCCGCCATGAAACGCGACTTGCTCGAAGACCTCCGCACCCGCAAGCCGAAACCGCGCGCGCCACGACTGGAACGCGTCGCGGCGGTTTAATTCTGCGGCCCCCCTTCCGTCTCGCGGCTGACGCCGCGATCCACCTTCCCCACATAGGGGGAAGGTTATAAGGAGGTGCGCGTCTTACATATTTCTAACCTTCCCCCTTGATGGGGGAAGGTGAACGCCGAGCACTTCGCGAGGCGGTCGGAAGGGGGTGGGGCAAGCAGCGCGGTATCCTGCTCTTACGGAATCCCGATCAGTTTGTGGGTCTGCAAACTCAGCCGCCATTGCGGATGCGCGAGGCAATAGTCCGTTGCGAGCTTGGTGTTGGCTTCGCGGTCGGGGCCGTCCATCGGCTGCAGGAAGAAATGGTCGAAGAGCAGGCCCGCATAGCGCTCGGGCGCGCCGTTCGCTTGCGGATAGATCGAGCTTCAATTCGTGGCCCTGCTTGAGATTGAACTCCGCATCGGCCTTGGGGCTGACGCAGATCCAGTCGATGCCCGGCGGCGGCAGAAGCGTGCCGTTGGTCTCGATGGCGATCTCGAAGCCCTCGGCGTGGAGCGCCGCGATCAACGGCTTCGTCCAGTTGCAGCAGCGGCTCGCCGCCGGTGCAGACGACATAAGGCCTGCGCGCGCAGATCTCGGGGCCATTGCGCGGCGACCGCCGCGCCAGCGCAGCCTGCATCCGCGAAATTTCCCGCCACCCGGTCCGTCGATACCGACAAAATCCGTATCGCAGAATTTGCAGACCGCGTCGTGCGCGATCCCGCTCGAGCCCGCTCCACAGATTGCAGCCGGCGAAGCGCAGGAACACGGCCGCGCGCCCGGTCTGTGCGCCTTCGCCTTGCAGCGTGTAATAGATTTCCTTGACCGCATAGCTCATCGCGAAACGTAACGCTCATACCCCTTGGCGCGCAGGTCGCAGGCCGGGCATCCGCCGCAGCCGATAGCCCCAGGCGTGACGATGCGCGCGGTCGCCTTCATAGCAGGTGACGGTCTCTTCGACGATCAGATCGACCAGCGGCTTGCCGCCCAGCTATTCCGCCATGCGACCAGGTCGCCGCCTTGTCGATCCACATCAGAGGCGTGTGCAATTGTGAAATGCGCGTCCATGCCCAATGACAAGCGCCCGGCCGGTCGCCTTGATCGTGTCGTCGCGGCAATCGGGATAGCCGGAATAATCGGTTTCGCACATTCCGCCCACGAGCTCGCGCGATGCCGCGGCGATAGGCGAGCGCCGCCGCGGCCGTGAGGAACATCACGATTGCGTCCCGGCACGAAGGTCGTCGGCAAGCCGTTCGCGCCCATTTCGATTTTCACGTCGTCCGTCAGCGCGCTGCCGCCGATCTGCCTTCAGCACATCGAGCGACAGCACATGATCGGCGCCCATCCGATCGCGCCAATCCGGAAATTTTTCGCGCAGCAGCTTCAGCACGCGCGGGCGCGCAGCCAGTTCGCTCGCATGGCGCTGGCCGTAGTCGAAGCCCACGGTCTCCACCGTCCCGAAACGATCAAGCGCCCAGGCGAGACAGGTGGTCGAATCCTGTCCCCCGGAAAAAAGCACCAGTGCGGTATCTCTGTCGGACATATCCCCTCCATACGCGGACGATGCGCTCCGGCCAAGCCTGCAACGCACAGGCGCTTGCGTTTGCGCAGCCCCTGCGACAGCCTGTCCGGAAACAGAGGAAACGCGCCAATGGCGGCAATGGCTTTAAGCGGCACAGGACTTTTTACGCCGGCCGCATCGATCTCCAACGACGAGCTGGTCGCGGCTTTCAACGAATATGTCCGCCGCCACAACACGGCGCATGCGCAAGCGATCGCCGAAGGCAAGGTTGCGGCGCTCGTGGAATCGAGCACGGAATTCGTCACCAAGGCCTCCGGCATCGAGAACCGCTATGTGATGGACAAGGCCGGCATCCTCGACCCGGATATCATGTGCCCGCGCATTCCCGAGCGCCCGAACGACAGCATTTCGATCCTGGCCGAGATGGCGGTGACCGCGGCGCGCGACGCGCTCAAGGCCGCCGACCGCACGACTGCCGATATCGACGGCGTACTCGTCGCCTGCTCGAATCTGCAGCGCGCCTACCCGGCCATCGCAGTCGAGGTGCAGGACGCGCTGGGGATCGACGGCTTCGCCTTCGACATGAATGTCGCCTGCTCGTCCGCCACCTTTGGTCTGCAAGCCGCCGCCGATATGATTGCGGCAGGCCATGCGCGCGCGATTTTGGTGTGCAATCCGGAAATCTGCTCGGGTCATCTCAATTTCCGCGACCGGGACAGTCATTTCATCTTCGGCGACGTGGCGACGGCGTTCGTCGTCGAACCCGCTGCGAAGGCGCAAGGCGCCAATGCGTGGGAGATCGTCTCGACCCGGCTCAAGACCAAATTCTCCAACAACATCCGCAACAATTTCGGTTTCCTCAATCGCGCCGCCCCCGAAGGCATCGGTACGACGGACAAGCTCTTCGTCCAGGAGGGCCGCAAGGTCTTCAAGGAAGTGGTACCGATGGTTTCCGAGCTGATCGTCGCCCATCTGGCCGATAACAGCGTGGCACCGGACTCGTTAAGACGCCTGTGGCTGCATCAGGCCAACCTCAACATGAATCAGTTAATTGCTCGGCGGGTTTTGGGTCGAGACCCTTCGCCGGAAGAAGCGCCCAACGTGCTCGCCGAATACGCCAACACGAGTTCCGCGGGTTCCATCATTACCTTTCACAAGTTCAGCGACGATTTGAAGCACGGCGATATGGGGCTTTTGTGCTCATTCGGCGCTGGTTATTCCGTAGGCAGCGTAATCGTTAAGAAGCTCGGCGGACCGCGATAATTCCTTGCGTTTGGCGGTGCGCTACGACAGCCTAGCCAATGGACGTCGAAAGGCCGGGGCTAGTGACGCGCGTCGCAATCAGCGGGACGGGGCTTTATACGCCGCCCGACAGCATCACCAATGCCGAGCTCGTCTTGGCCTACAACGAGTTCGTGCGTCGCCACAACGCCGCGCATGCGGCCGAAATCGCGGCCGGAAAAATGCCCTCGCTCTTCATATCCAGCGACGAATTCATCGTTAAGGCCTCCGGCATCAAGAAGCGCCATGTGGTCGCCAAGACGGGGATGCTCGATCCCGAGATCATGGCGCCGCTTCTGGCCGAACGTCCGAACGAAGAGGTTTCACTGACCGCGGAAATTGCGATCGCCGCCGCGCGCGATGCGCTCGCCGCCGCCCACCGTACACCCGCGGACATAGACGGCGTGATCGTGTCGGCGTCCGTCACCCAGCGCTATTACCCGCAAATCGCCATCGAAGTGCAGAACGAGTTGGGCATCAAGGGCTTCGGCTTCGACATGCTGGCCGGCTGTTCCTCGGCCACGTTCGGCATTCAGGTGGCGCACGACATGATCGCGCAAGGGCACGCCCGCGCCATGCTTGTGCTCAATCCCGAGGTCTGCACCAGCCATCTCAATCTGCGCGATCGCGAGACGCATTTCATCTTCGGCGACGCGGCGACGGCCTGCGTGCTCGAACCGGCCGCCCAGGCCGACGGCGAGAACAGCTGGGAGATCGTCAGTACGCGGCTCGAATCGCAATTCTCGAACAACATCCGCAACAATTTCGGCCCGCTCAACCGCTTCGATCCGTCGACCGTGGGTCTGCCCGACAAGCTGATCACCCAGAAGGGCCGCAAGGTCTTCAAGGAAGTCGTGCCCATGGTCGCGAACTTCATGCAGAAGCACCTCGACGACATGGGCATCAAGCCGTCCGAGCTCAAACGCGTCTGGCTGCATCAGGCCAATATCAACATGAACGACCTGATCGCCCGCAAGGTTCTGGGCCGCGTGCCGGAAAGGCATGAGGCGCCGAATGTTCTCGACGAATACGCCAACACGAGTTCGGCAGGCTCGGTCATCGCCTTTCACAGATACAGCGCCGATCTGGCGCCGGGCGATCTCGGCCATCTGTGCTCGTTCGGCGCGGGCTATACCGCCGGCAGCGTCATCCTCAAGAAACGCGGCTGACGGCGCTGAAGCCCCCTTTCCGGGGCAGATGAACGGCCCTGAAAATATTTATCGATGTCTGTGGAACCATCTTCCCCGATGGGGGTTATGTGTTGTGCCTTGATAGTGGCCGGAGGGTCTTTTGAGCCGTGATGCGGCAGCGAGAGCCCAGGTAGGCAGTACGTCTCGTCGTCACGGCAGAAAGAGCCCCGGTGGCCGTGATTTTGATTGTCGAAGACGATGCGTTCATCCGCCAGATCGCCGAGTTGATGATTCGGGATTGGGGCCACCAGACGCTTTCGGCGAACGATGTTGACGAGGCGATGGCGATTTTGCGTTCGCCGGCGCAAATCGATGCGCTTTTCACCGACATCTATCTCAAGGACGCCGTTCTGGGCGGCTGCGATCTCGCACAGCAGGCGGTGAAGCTTCGGCCGGGGCTGCGCGTGCTTTACACGACCGGCAATTTCGTCACGGAAAAAATGAAGGAATTGTTCGTTCAGGGCTCCCGCTTCCTTTGCAAGCCTTACGCGGAAGATCAGCTGCAGGAATCCGTCGAACGCCTGCTCGCTGCGTAATCTCTATTCGCGTAATCCGTAAGGAACGAAGTCATGCCCGATACAGCCGCCGGCAAGAAAGCGGTATCCGATATCGCCGCGAGCGATATCGTCGAGACCGTGCCCAGCGCGCTCATCATTCTCGACAGAAACCTGATCATTACGTCCGCCAATCGCGCCTTCTATCAGACCTTTCGCACAAGCGCCGAGGAGACGGAGGGATGCCTCATTTACGATCTCGGAAACCGGCAGTGGGACATTCCCGCCCTGCGCACGCTGCTTGAGAGCGTGATCCCCCATCGGGCGTCGGTGGAAGGATTCGAGGTGGAGCATGATTTCCCGACCATCGGCAGGCGCACGATGCTGGTCAACGCCCGGAAGATTTTTCGTCCCGGCGACCACGACGGATTCATCCTGCTCGCGATCGAGGACGTCAGCGAGGAGCGTGCGGCGCGCAAGGAGAGCAACCGCAACTGGCAGCTGACCCAGAGCATCGTCGACACGATCCGCGATCCCCTGGTTGTGCTCGAAAGCGACATGACCATCGTGACCGCGAGCAAGGCGTTCCTGACGATATTCGGCATCACCGCAGGCCGATGCGCATGGCAGGCGCGTTTCCGAACTGGGCCAGCATCAATGGGACGTGCCGGCGCTGCGCCATCTGATGGAAAAAGTGCTTCCGGAAAACAAGCCGATCGAAAGCTTCGAGATCGAGGATGATTTTCCGGGTCTCGGCCGCCGCGTCTTCAACCTGAACGCCCGGAAAATCTCTCAACCGGGAAATCATGCCCACCGGATGCTGCTCGTATTCGAGGACATCACCGACCGCAAGCAGCGCGAGCGGGACGCCCAGATGCTGACGAATGAAATCTCCCATCGCATCAAGAACAATCTGCAGCTTGTCGTCGGCCTGATCGCCTATGAAGTCCGATTCGACGGCCGCGCCCTGCGTCCAGGGCTACAAGGCGATGCAGTCGCGCATCGGCGCGATCGCCCAGCTTTACGACCTGATCTCCCAATCCAGCCGGGGCCGGACAATCGCCGTCGACGCGTATCTGCAGGAAATCGCCCAGCGTCATGTCGGCGAGCCTCATCGGAAACAGGTCGGGCATCCAGATAAAGGTCGAAGCCCAGAAGCTGGAAATCGATCCCGATCGGGCCGTGCCGTTCGGCCTGCTGGTCAATGAATTGGCGACGAACGCCATCAAGCATGCCTTTCCCGGCGGGACCGGGCATATCTTGCTCAGCGTGGAGCAGATCGGCGATGAAATGGAACTGACCGTCGCCGATGACGGTGTGGGCATGAAGGACAAGGATTCTGCACGAAGATTCCCGAGAAACGTGGTTCCGACTATGTCGCGATTTTCGTACGGCAACTTGGCGGCAAGCTCACCGCGTCGGGGCCGGATGTCGCGGGAACCAGCATCAGGGTAAGACTGCCCCTTCTTGCGGTTCCCTCCGGCGGCGCCGAACCGCTGGCTGCTTAATGACGGCGATGGCTCCGTACCGCCCCGGCATCTGCGCCGCGGGTTGCGCGACCCGGGACGCGATTGTCAAGACGCGCGGCTGACAATTGATCAACCCCTTTGGGGCCCATATGGCAGGCTGCGCGAAACGCGTGCTAGCGTACCCAAATGACCCTTTGTTGCGTTCCATTCCAGACCTGCAGATTTCCCTCGCACGATACGAGAACGATCGATCATGAATGCTGCGCAGATCATCGCTTTCCTGCACTCCATCCAGCCGCTTTACGTGCTTTCGGGCCTGGTCGTGGGCATGCTCGTGGGGCTCACGGGCGTGGGAGGAGGATCGTTGATGACGCCGATCCTCATCATCCTGTTCGGCATCCATCCCGCCACTGCGGTGGGAACCGACCTGCTCTATGCCTCCGCCACCAAGACCGCGGGCACATTCGTCCACGGCTATAACAGGACCATCGACTGGCGCGTGGTGGGTCGCCTTGCGCTGGGCAGCGTGCCGATGACGGCGCTGACGATCTTTGTGCTGTCCCGGCTCAACCTCGACAGCCCGGCGATGCAGGCCCTGATCACCAAGGTTCTCGGCGGGGCGCTGCTGTTCACGGCCGTCACGCTGTTCTTCCGCAAGCCGATGATGCGGCTTTACAACCGGCGCGTCGGCATACTCGAACCCAAACTCGTCAGAAACCTGACCATTCTCACAGGCGCCGTATTGGGCGTGCTGGTTTCCATTTCATCCGTCGGCGCGGGCGCCATCGGCGTCACGGCGCTGATCCTGCTCTATCCCACGATGCCCGCGTCGCGCATCGTCGGCTCGGACATCGCGCATGCCGTGCCGCTCACTCTTGTCGCCGGCATCGGGCACTGGCTGGTGCTGGGCTCGATCAAATGGGTGGTGCTGGATTCGCTGCTGGTGGGATCGCTGCCCGGCATCGTCGCCGGCAGCATCCTCGCCGCCCGCGTTCCCGACGCGGTGGTGCGCATCACGCTCGGCGTGACCTTGCTCCTGGTCTGCGCCCGGTTCTGGTTTTTCTGACGCCTCAGTGCACGAGAAACAGCGGCAGGTTCGCGTGGCTGACGACGTGCCTCGTGACGCCGCCGGCGAAGAATTGCCGTAACCGGCTGTGGCCGTAACCGCCGAGCACAAGCAGACCGGCCCCCGCGCTCGATGCGGCCTCCAGTAATGCTTCGCCGACAGGCCGCGACCCGGCGTCGACTGTGCGGCAGGTGCAAGAAAGGCCCTGCAGCGCGAGATATTCGACGATCTCCGCGCTTTGAATTTCGTTCGTACCCCCGCGGCGCACCGCGAGGATCTCAATGGCGTCCGCTTTCGCAAGATAGGGAAGCGCCGCGCTCAGCGCATGCGCGCTGGCGAGGCTTTCGTCCCAGGCGACCGCGACATTGCGGGCGAAGTCGCGCGGCGGAATTTGCGCGGTGAGGAGCACGGGCCTCCCCGTTTCCAGCAACGTCGCTTCGAACGCTTCCGTGAGTCCCGGCTTGTCGCCTTCCTTCAGGGGGCCGAACACGACGAGATCGGCGAGGCGCCCCGCCAAAGTCACGCGATCGGCGAAGTTTCCCTGCACGTCGCGGAAGGACACGCTGGGCGCATCTTTGTGCGCGGGCGCATCGAGCACCAGAATGCCGCCCGCTTCGGCCGCCAGCCGCAGCGATTTCTTCGCCTCTTCGCTGGCCTTGTCGGCCGCGTCCTTCGCCACATCGACGATCTCCTGCACGATCACGCCGGAGACGCCTTCGCCGAAGAACGGCATCGCTTCCGCGGGATCCGGCCGCACGAACAGCGCCACGACATGCGCGTTGAACGGTTTGGCCGCGGCGAACGCGCTCGCCAGCACGGTCGCGTCGCGCGCGCCGCCTGTCAGCGGCGCCAGAATTTTTCCGATGGTCATGACGATCGTGCCTCTGATTGGAGCGCGGGCATCCTGCCCGCCACTGCGAATGTTTCGCGATTATGCGGGCAAGATGCCCGCGCTCCAAGCTAGAACGGCCACCAGCCGTCGAGGCGGATGGGGCGCAGGATGCGGGGGCGCGCGAACCAGGTGAGGCGGTCGGCGACTTTGCGGTTGAATGTGCCGCGCGGAAAACCGCCGCCGGCGCGCAACGCGCCTGCTTTCATGCCCGTAAGAACTTCGATCGCTTCATCGACCGTCTCGACCGCATAGACGGCGAAGCGCCCTGCCCGCACGGCTTCGACAATGTCATCGCGCAGCATGAGGTTTGCGATATTCGCTTTCGGCACGATAACGGCGTTGCCCTTTGTGAGGCCGCGCATGGCGCAGATGTCGAAGAAGCCTTCGACCTTTTCCGTCGCGCCGCCAATGGGCTGGATCGCGCCGTGCTGGTTGATCGAGCCCGTGATGGCGACGCCCTGCTTGAGCGGTACGTCCGCAATGGCGGACAGGATCGCGATCAGCTCGGCCGCCGACGCGCTGTCGCCGTCGATCGGGCCATAGGATTGCTCGAATGCGACGCTGGCGTTGAGCGACAGCGCACGATTGATCGAATAGTGGCCGTTTAGATAACCCGAAAGAATCTGCACGCCTTTGGCATGCGTGGGTCCGCTGAATTCCGCGAGACGTTCGATATCCGTCACGCCGCCATTGCCGGGCCGCACCTGCGCCGTGATGCGCGCAGGCAAGCCGAACGCGAAACCGGGCGTGCTCAGCACCGTGATGCCGTTCACCTGGCCCGTCTTGGAGCCCTCGGTATCGATGAAGATGATGCGCCGCTTGACGAGTTCGTGCTCCAGCGCCTTGAGGCGTCCGGCGCGATCCTCGCGCGCGGCGACGGCCTGGCCGACATCTTCCGCGGAAATCAAGGAACGCCCGCCTGCCCCCGCGAAATGATCCGCCTCGCGCAACAGATCGGTGAGGCGGCCCGTGCGCACGCTGATCTTTTCCGCGTCTCCCGCCAGGCGCGCCGCTTCGTCGATCATGCGCGCGGCGCCTGCGCGATCGAGCTGCTTCAGGCCATCGGCGCGCGCGACGCTGGAGAACAGGCGCAACAGCGCGCCGCAATTGGCGTCGTCGCGGTCGGCCGAGGTCGCGAAATCCGCATGCACCTTGAACTGATCCGCGAAGTCCGGATCGAGCTCGCGCATGCGATAGTAAAGCCACGCCTCGCCGAACAGCACGATCTTGATGTCCAGCGGAATCGGCTGCGGCTGGATCGTCACAGTGTTGCTGCGATCGAGAATCTCCGCGAGGTTCTGCGATCTTGATCGACGCCTCGCGCAATGCGCGCTTCAAGGTCTCCCACGACACATCCTGCTGCAGGAGATCCATCGCATCGATCAGCAGGAAGCCGCCATTGGCTTTGTGCAACGAGCCCGGGCGGATGAACATGAAATCCGTGATGATGGTGACGAGCAGCGGCACATGCTCGACCTTGCCGACGAGGTTGCGACAAGGACGGCAGCGCCAGCGACACCACCGGCGCGCCCGCGAGGCCCGTATTGTCGACCAGCAGGTTCACTTCGTAACGGTGGAACGGAACCTCGTTGCGGTTTTCGTCCTTGCCCGTCGCTTTCGCGGTCGCCTGCAGCGCATCGATATGCGCCATCACATCCTGGAACACGGATTCCAGATGGCCATGCGCCTCGCGATTGGAATCGAAGCGCGCCGCGAGCGGGCGCATCAGCTTGCGCACTTCCGCTTCGCCCAGCTCGCGATCGAGCGCGCGCACGCGCTCCACCGTCTTGTCGCGCAGCGAGCTCAGCGCTTCCATCGTCTTGTCGAGTTCGCTCGCGCAATTCGCGCGTGCGCTGGTTGAGCCGCTCGCGATCGGCCTTGGGCAGCTTGCGGTATTCGTCTTCGGACAGCGCAAGCCCGTCGCGCTGCGGCGCGAAATCGAAGCCGCCATCGTCGCGCTCGATCAGGGCCAAGCCCTGCGCTTCCGCCAGCCCGCGCATTTTGTCGAGCGCGCCTTGAACGGTCTGCTTGAATTCCTCTTCGATGGCGCTCTTGCGGCGGCGATAATCTTCGCTGGCGAACAGGCGCGGCATCGCGGCCTTCAAGGTCTCCACGAACTCGCCCATCGCGGATTTGAACTGCGCGCCCTGGCCGGCGGGAAAGCGCAACGGCAGCGGGCGATGGGGGGCGGCGAAATTGTGGACGTAGCACCAGTCGGGCGGGGCCGGCATGGCGGCCGCCATCTTCTCGAGCGCGCGCCGGATGGAGGTGTGCTTGCCGGACCCTTGCGGCCCCGCGACGAAGATGTTGTAGCCCGGCTGAGCGATACGGGCGCCGAACGCCACCGCGCGCATGGCCCGCTGCTGGCCCACCGGCCCGTCGGACTCCGGCAGATTGGCCGTGGTCTCGAACGGCAGACGCGCCGGATCCGTCTTCAGGCGCAGCTTTTCCGCTGACAGCGGCTTTACCGTCATACCCACACGCCCCGTTTTGGGCCATCCGCGTTGATCCTGGGACAGCCTGCCGGTTTAACCCTTCGATGCGCTCACTATAGCAAGGCCCGCGCCATGGGACAGGGTTCGGTGGTCACGGACGCGCGACCGAAACCACCCGCCTTCTGGGCGGGTCGAAATTGTCTTTGAGCGCCAGCGAAAAGGGAATTTCGGGGCGGGGAATTGTTGAACGAGCACCCCGCCCCGAAAAATTCTTCGGCTCTCGCCTCTGAATTTTTCGACCCGCCCCTGGGGCGGGTGGCTGTTCGCGAACCTTCGATAAGGTAAACCCGTCCACCTTTCGAGATATTCCCCAAATGCCCCCCAAAGACCCACCCCGCGCCTGGCAGCGCATGCTCAGCGGTCGCAGGCTGGACCTGCTGAACCCCTCACCCCTCGATGTCGAGATCGGGGATATCGCCCATGGCCTCGCCCGCGTGGCCCGATGGAACGGCCAGACCTCCGGCGCGCATGCGTTCTCAGTGGCGCAGCATTGCGTGCTGGTCGAGCGGCTGGCGAGCGAGCTGCGCCCGCGTCTCGCGCGCGAGGCGCGATTGACCGCGCTGCTGCACGACGCGCCCGAATATGTGATCGGCGACCTGATCAGCCCGTTCAAGGCGGCGGTCGGTATCGACTACAAGGATTTCGAATTGCGCCTGCTGGCCGCCATCCACATCCGCTTCGGCCTGCCGCCGAAGACAGGCGGCGAGCTGGAGACAATCATCAAACGTGCCGACTTGATCGCCGCCTATTTCGAAGCGACGCAGCTTGCGGGATTCGAGCAGAAGGAAGCGCGGAGTTTTTTCGGAGTCCCGCCGAAGGGCATGCGCACGCCGCGATTGACGCCGCTGTCGGTGGCGGATGCGGAGGCGTTGTTCCTGGAGAGGTTTCGGAAGTTGGCGGGGTAGGAGATTTGCGTTCGAATAAAGCACTATGTCCCCTCAGCTTTGGAACGGCGTCGGAGCATCTCGTCTTAAAGCAAGCGTCGCTCTAGCTTGTATCAAGTGTCGCGGAATTTTTCACTTTTGCGCCACAAAAGGCGCATAGTTCGGCCGAGATTGGCAGGACTTATGCCGTAGCGCGGCTCGCGAATTTTTTGCCGACGACCGCTGGACTCGCGACGACTGAAGCGGCTAAATCCTGACACCGGATGAGCCCGCACGATCCCGATGGATCGAAGGTCACGCCGACGCGATCCGCAAATCGTTGGATTGGAAGCGAAGCCGAGGGTCGTTTCATTGCGTGATGCTGGCGCCTCATAGCCGCATCGACGCGGGACCGGAAACATCACTTCGAGAAAAAGGAATTCTCCGAATGAAGCATGCCATCAAGAACGTGTTCTTCGCCGCGCTCATGCTCGCGTTTGCGCCCCTGTCCGCCATCGCCCAGGAACCCGGGCCGACCGGAGTCTGGCTGTACCCGAACCAGCGGTTCGCGGTGGAGATCGTTCCATGCGGCGAGCAATTGTGCGGAAAGATCGCGTGGCTCAAATCGCCCGCAGATGCGCAAGGTCAACCGCGCGTCGATGCCGCGAACCCGGACCCGACGCTGCGCGCCCGCCCGATGCTGGGACTTACCGTTCTCCAGGGCCTGAGGCAGGTCGACGACCACACCTGGGAAAACGGAACCATCTACAATCCCGACGACGGCAACCAATACAGCGCAACCCTGTCGGTCGCGAGCGACGGCACGCTGCATGTGCACGCCTATGTGGCTGTTGCATTTCTCGGCAAGACGATCGTCCTGACGCGCATGAGTTAAGCGCCGACAGGGGGCATTGGCGTCGGCGCGCCATTTCGTCCAAGCGCCGCTCCAATCCGGGCTCTTTGGGGGAATGCCGGACGGACGATTTTGAAGGCGGTCGGCGGCAGGCAGGCGAGCCGTTCCTCCGACCCCATGGCGCAAATGCGATTTCTAAATTAACTTTCCGGGCGGACCACTGGATGGGGCCGACCATGCAGACGTTCGACGTCTATCTGATCAAGCCGACGCGTTACGACGACGAGGGCTATCCGATTCAGTGGTGGCGCTCGATCATTCCATCGAACTCGCTGGCCTGCGTCGTCGCGCTGGTGGAAGATGCGTCAAACCGCAAGGCTCTCGGCGACGATGTAGAAATCGTCGTGCATGCCGTCGACGAGTGCAACGCCAAAGTGTCGACCGAGGCGATTGTCGCGCAGTCCCGGAAGCCCGGCGCCCATTGTCTGGTGATGCTGATCGGCGTGCAGACCAATCAGTTTCCGCGCGCCATGGATTTGGCCAGGCCTCTTCGCGCCGCGGGAGTTCAGGTTTGCATCGGCGGATTTCACGTCTCGGGCAGCGTCGCGATGCTCGGAGAGGATGCGGAGGAATTGCTGCTCGCGCGAGAACTCGGCGTCAGTATGTTCGCCGGCGAAGCGGAGGAAGAACGAATCGACGAGGTCTTGCGGGATGGCTTCGCGCATGCCTTGAAGCCTCTTTACAACCACCTCGCGGATATGCCGTCGCTCGCCAACGCTCCGGCGCCCATCCTCGCGCCCAAGATCGTCGGGCGGTCGATCGAGAATTGGTCGAGCTTCGATCTTGGCCGAGGGTGTCCGTTCGAGTGCTCATTCTGCACGATCATCAATGTCCAGGGGCGCAAGAGCCGTTTCCGCGACGCCGACGACCTGGAGCGGATTGTTCGGGAAAACCACGCAAACGGCGTGCATCGCTTCTTCGTCACGGACGACAATTTGGCCCGAAACCGCAACTGGGAGGCCTATGCCGATCGCCTGCTCCAATTGCAGGAGACCGACGGCATATATCTGCGGCTCATCATTCAGGTTGACGCGCTGGCGCACCGTATTCCGCGATTTATCGACAAGATGTACCGGGCTGGCGCGCATCTGATTTTTATTGGATTGGAAAACATAAATCCCGACAACCTCGAAGCCGCGAAGAAGCGCCAAAATCGCATCGAGGAATACCGGGAAATGCTTTTGGCCTGGAAAACATATGGCGTTGTCTTGATCTGCGGTTACATCATCGGGTTTCCGCGGGACACCAAAGAATCGATTCTGCGCGATATCGATATCATCAAGCGCGAACTGCCGATTGATCTTCTGTATCTGAACGTTCTGACCCCCCTGCCGGGCTGTGAAGATCACAAAGTCATGCGGGCGGCCGGCGGATGGATGGACCCCGACTTCAACAAATACGATCTCAATCATCGCGTCTCGCATCACCCGTTGATGTCCGATTCCGAGTGGCAGGAGTCTTATTGGGCCGCGCACCGGCGGTTCTACACGCACGAGCACATGGCGCGGATCTTCAACCGCATGATGCAGATGAAAACCAACCAGCCGTTCACGACGCTGAAGAGCCTCATTATCTATCGGGAAGGTCCGCGATTGGAGCGCGTGGCGTTTTCCGAGTTCGGCGTCGGTCGCATCGTAAGGCGGCGGCAGCGCCGACACGGCCTGCCGATCGAAAACCCTATGGTGTTTTATCCGCGGTTGGCCGCCCAATCGATCTACAGGCTCGCCAACTACGCCCTGACTTACGGGCGCCTTCGCGTCAGTCTGGCGCGCGCGCGCGCGCGCCACCGCGCGCGCCGCCCCTACACCGACGCGGCGATCGCGCCGCTGACGGGCGTCGATCCTCTTGTGGCGGAGACCGCAGCGCGAAGCACGCCCGCCACACGGCGGCGCCAGGAAGGACGGTTGCAGAAGGAAGCAGCGTCATCGAACAATCGCTGACAGCGGCGCGCGGCGCACCAAAACCCGGAATGCCGCGCCTGCCTTGACCGTGCTCCGCGAACCCCGATAGTGCGCTCAAACAAATGGGCGGGGATGGGCGTGTCGGATCGCAAGAGTTGGCTGCGCAGGCGCGGGGCCTGGGTCGGCGGGATTTTGGTTCTGATCCTTGCCGGCCTTTATTTCTCCCCCATCGGCGCTTTCCTCGTTCATTTGCCGTCCGTGAGCGCGGGCGTCTCCGCCGAAATCGCCTGTGCGGGCACGTTCGTTTCGCAGCGGCCATTCGACGACGCGATGAGCGATGCGCAGCGCCTGTCGCCGCTGACGTCAGGAAATCGCTATACGCTCGACCGGGCAAACCAGACCGTCGCCGTCACCGCGTTCGGGCTCGTCACGCGCACGGCGCTCTACCGCCCGGACATCGGCTGCACCCTGCTCGTCGATTCCACGCCCGAGCAATTGCGCCGCCAGGCGGAAGGAATCAAAGCGCCGGCGACAGGCTTCCGTCCCGCGCCATGGCCCGCGGGCGATACGGTCGATCCGCCGCCGCAAGGCGTCGACCGTGCGGCGCTCGACAAAGCGGTGGCGGACTCGTTCGCCGACGACACGCAAGACAAGGCGATCGACACGCGCGCCATCGTCGTCGTCACTGACGGGCGCATCGTGGCCGAGCGCTACGCGCCGGGCTTCACCAAAGACACGCGCCTCCTCGGCTGGTCGGCGAGCAAGAGTGTGGAAGCGACGCTCGTCGGCACGTTCGTGGCGAGCGGCAGGCTTGCCCTCGATGCGCCGCCGCCCGTCCCCGAATGGAAGGCGCAAGACGACCCGCGCGGCAAGATCACGCTGCGCCAATTGCTGAACATGTCGAGCGGACTCGAATTCCGCGAACCTTATCTTCCCGGCACCGACAGCACGGCGATGCTGTTCGAGAAGTCCCGACATGGGCGCCTATGCGGCGTCGCGGCCGCTCGCCCATCCGCCGGGAACGGTGTGGGCCTATTCGTCGGGCACGGCCAATCTTCTCTCGCGCATCGCCTTTCAACTGTCGGGCGGAACGCTGGCGGATTACGAAGCCTATGCGCAGGCCCATCTCTTCGCGCCGGCCGGAATGACGAGCGCCGTTTTCCAGCCCGACGAGTCCGGCAATTTCGTGGGCAGCTCGTATCTCTATGCGACGGCGCGCGATTGGGCGCGGTTTGGGCTCATCTATCTCAATGGCGGCACGATCAACGGCGCGCGCATCCTGCCCGCCAGTTGGACCGCGTTCGTGCGCACGCCCGCGCCGGCCAACGCGCACAAAGCCTATGGCGCGCAATTCTGGCTGAACGCCATCGAGAACGGCAAACACCAGCTGCCCCATCTGCCTGCCGATTGTTTCGCGGCGGAAGGCCATAACGGGCAATACGTCGAGATCTTCCCCTCGCGCCATACGGTGATCGTGCGCCTGGGCTGGACGACAGGCTCGGCGGAGTTCGACCGCGACAAACATTTCGCGGCGATTCTCGCGGCGCTGCCTGGGGCGCGGTAGGCGCATCCCCCTTCACTTCTCGTAAAAATAATAACACCCGACCAGCGTGCCGGTTTTCTTCTCGGGATCCGGCGCCATCATCATGACGGTGCGTTTGTCGGCGATCTGGAGGCCGCAGGTGCGCATGTCGTCGCTCACCTCGCATTTGCCGAGCGGTTTGCCGAGCGATTTTTCGATTGTGCGCTTCGCATCGGCGAACGTCGCATCGACCAGAACCGAGAAGCCCACGCCCATGCCCACGCTGTTGGGATAGACCTGCAACACGCGAAGCCCCGCGATCGACATGCGCGCCGTGGGAACGAGGAAGGAACCGCTCGCGTCTCCCCGCAAGGCAGTTCGCATGTGCGCGCCGAGCAGCTTCAATTGGGCGGGATCGCCCTTTTGCCAGTCGAACCAGGAATCCCGGCAGGTCGCCATACGTTCGATGCCGGAATCGTCGGCGGCAAGCGCCGGTGCGGCCGCAAGCGCGGCCAGAATTCCCACCCACATTGCGATTTTCACGAGAGCTCTTTCGGTTCACCGAGACGACGCTATCATAGATGCGCGAGCGCAATTGCCGAACCGAGCCGGTTGGTCATCAAAGATCAGCGGCGCGAATTCGGATGCCGGCGGTCGCGCGAGCCTTCCCCTTCCGCCGGGTCTCGGCTAGCAAGGCGCCCAGGAGTTTTGCCGATGACCATGATCCTCGTGACGCCGCTTTCCGCGGTCGAGGACACGATCCGTCGCTACCGGCCGTCACATCTGATGACGCTGCTGTCGCCCGAGCACATGATCGAAACGCCCGCGGGCATCGAGGCCGCGCACCATCTGCGCGTCGGCGTCAACGATGTGAGCGAGGTCGAAGCGGCGGATGTGCCCCCGTCCGAGCATCACGTTTCGCAGATCATCGCCTTCGCCCGCGAATGGCCGGCCGACGCGCCGCTTCTCGTGCATTGCTGGGCCGGCATCAGCCGCTCGATGGCCGCGGCCTATATCGCGTTGTGCGACCGGCTTGGGTCCGGCTCCGAAACGCCGATTGCGCAGGCGCTGCGCTTTCGCGCGCCGCATGCCTATCCCAATTCGCTGATGGTGAGCCTCGCCGATCGCGCGCTCGGGCGCGAGGGGCGCATGATCCACGCCATCAACATGATCGGGCGCGGGCGCATCGTCGCCGAAGGCGAATGCGTCGAGCTCCCGTTGGCGGATCTATGAGCGCCGCGTCGCCGAAGAATGTCGTACGCATCGGGCTGAGCGCGGCCATCGTGTCGGTGGCGGAGGAGCGGCCGCGCGTGCTGGTCGTGCATCATGCGAATGCGCCCGACGCCCTCCCCTTCGGCCCGTTCGATCCTTTGGGACATCGCACGCTTGAAAGCGGCTTGCGAAGCTGGGTGCGCGAGCAGACGCATCTCGATCTCGGTTATGCGGAACAGCTCTACACGTTCGGCGATCGCGGGCGGCATTCAGTGAAATCGGGAGAGGGCCCGCGCGTGGTGTCGGTCGGATATCTCGCGCTCATGCGCGCGGGCAGCGAACTGAAGTCGCCCGATACGTTGTGGCGCGACTGGCATCTCTATTTCCCGTGGGAAGACTGGCGCAACGCGAAGCCCGCGCTGGTGGACTCCGTCATCGTGCCGGCCCTGGCGGCCTTCGCCAAAAGCGCGGCTTCGGCCAGCGACGCGGAACGCCGGCGCGAGCGCGTGCGCCTCGCCTTCGGTCTCGAAGGCTTCGCCTGGGACGAAGAGAAAGTGCTGGAGCGTTACGAGCTTCTCTATGAGGCGGGATTGGTCGAAGAAGCGGTGCGCGATGGGCGCGCCTCGCCGGACGGGTTGCCGACGCATCCTCTTGGCGCGAGCATGAGCTTCGATCATCGCCGGATCCTGGCGACGGCCATCGCACGGCTTCGCGGAAAAATGAAATATCGACCGGTGGTGTTCGAACTGATGCCGCCGACCTTCACGCTCCTTCAGCTGCAGCGCACGGTGGAAGCGATCTCCGGCGTCCGCCTGCACAAGCAGAATTTCCGCCGGCTGGTGGAAGATCAGGGCCTGGTCGAAGGAACAGGAAAATCCGTGCGCATCGCACGCGGGCGTCCAGCGGAACTGTTCCGCTTCCGCCGCGAAGTGCTGGGCGAACGCCCAGCCCCCGGCGTGCGTCTCGGTTCGCGCCGGGCAGCAGGCTAGACCAAACAAAAAAAACCCGCGGGATCGCTCCCGCGGGGTTTCCGAACGCTTTAGATGCTCGGATCAGAAAACGGTATTGATGAGATTGGTCTGCGTTCCCCAATTGGCATTGCCGGTGCGCTGGCGATCCGCAAGCGTCGCGGCGCCATTGCCGTTGCAATAGAACTTCAACCCGACCATCCACGTGCTCACATGTCCGGCGCCGTTGGAGAGATCGGAATAGGTGTAGCCGCCATAGACCGAAATCGGCGTCGATTCCGAAACCAGCCATTCCGCCGTGCCGCCGTAGCTAGTGAGATTGCCGCCGCTGATGCTCAGATAGTCGATATTGGCGTTGAGCGCCAAATTCGGCATCACGTAGAAGACCGCTTCGCCGCCCACATAGGTTGCGGTTGTGCTGGCGCTAAATCCGCCAAAGCCGCCGCTCAACGATGCGCCGCCGCCCTTCACGCCAACCGTGAACATCGGGGCCGCATACCATTCCGCGAAGCCGCCATAGTTCGTGGCGTTGCCGCTCAAGCCACTGCCGCTGATGCCGTTGTAGCCGACCGTGCCGCCGATGCGGCCCTGATGACCCTGCCAGAAGGCCGCGCCATCGACATTCCAGTCATCGATGGCGCCGCTGCCCGAAAGGCTGACGCCCTGGTAGCCGCCATCGACCTGCAGCTTCAGTCCGCCCCAGCCCGTGTCGAACGCGCCCGAACCGGCCCCGCCCCACGAATTCGCGTTGCCGCTGCCGCCGCCGATGTTGGCGTTGATGTTCGAATACTGGCCCTGCAACGTGCCGGAAAAGCCGCCGCCCATGTCCGCAAAAGCCGGACCCGACAGTGCAGCAACGGCAACGACACAAGCCGTCCCAAGAATTGTAGAACGCAACGACATGATGAAACCTCCGCTTCTCGCCCGCGGGTGTTTTGCCCGTCTGTGAGTCCCCTCATAGCCCGTGGTGGTTGGATGACGGAGCGCAAAATGGAGACGACCTGCCTAAATCGGTGGCAAGTGACCAATAGGACACATGCTTAATGTTTATTAATGATATGCCGGATCTTTAGGCGCCGCGGCGACTCAGAAGCCCAGTTCGAAGGCCGTCCGTGGCGCGGCGTCCCAGTTGGTCGTGCCGTTGCGCTGGTATTCGACCAGCGAGCCGCTACGGCCGCCGCCGCCCAGATAGGCCCTGACGCCCACGAGCAGCACGCTGACCTGTTCATGCGGCAACTGGCTCACGAGCGCGTAGTCGTAGCCGACATAGAGCGAGACCGGCACGTCATGCACCGGCAGATATTCAACGGTAAGAACCGCATCCCGGACTTGCTCGCGCGTGCGCTGGGCTTCGGCGTAATCGGCGGTCAGGCTCAGCGCCATGTCCTCATAGGGATAGACCACGACGGCGCCGTCGCCATACGCGCCTTCCTCATGCCCTTCGATACGGCCGGCCTTGAGTTCCAACGTCAGATCGGGCTCGGCGAACCATTGGCCGAACCAGCCGTAGCTCTGAACGGAATAAGAATAGGGCGTCGCCTTGAGGCTCAAAGCGCCCAGGTCGGAAGCTTTCGACCAATTCGCATTGATGCCGAAGCTGCCGGCGTAATCGCGCCAGTAGATGTCGCCGCCATAGGACCAGAAATCCTTCAGATCCCGCTTCGGCAGTTGGTCGGCGTCGTTGTCGACATTCGCCTGGACGTTCAAACCGGGATTGGCGACCGTAAATACCGCAGAACCGTTGGCCTGCCATTCATTGGGATGCAGCTTTTCTCCGGGCATCAGATAGTAGGTCCAGCCGACCCCCACGGTGCCGGCGAATTGCATATCGCCCTGGGCAAATACGGGTGCCGCGCTTAAAGCGAGGGTCGCCAACGCCAGCGCGTTAACCCTGACCGATTGCATCGGGACGCTCCCCAAAATTCCCCAAGGCCCGGAAATTACACGAAATTTCCCGCCTTACCAGCACGGCGCGAGCGCGCCCGGCAAATAGGCCTTGACCGATTTATGCTGATGAGTAGCATAAAGACCGACCGGCCCCCTTCAAGGCCGGCATTTTCGTCCTACATATATGCTCAACTAGAGCATTAAGGAGACGGCGATGGGAGAACTGGGGATCGGAACTGAGGCGCCCGCCTTCACGCCGGCGGTGGCGCGGGCGACACGCGACCTCTACGGCAGGGTCAGCCACGTCGTTCCGGAGATCGAATGGGCGGTACATGCGCCATACATCAAGGCGATCAACGATCTGAAGCGCGAGAAGAACGCCGTCATCCTCGGCCACAATTACATGACGCCGGAGATCTTCCACTGCGTCGGCGATTTCGTCGGCGACTCGCTCGCAACTGGCGCGTGAGGCAGCGCGCACGGATGCGAAAGTGATCGTCCAGGCCGGCGTGCATTTCATGGCCGAGACGTCGAAGATTCTGTCGCCGGAAAAGACCGTGCTGATTCCCGATCCGCGCGCGGGCTGCTCGCTGGCCGCCTCCATCACCGGCGCCGATGTGCGCCTGCTGAAACAGAAATATCCCGGCCTGCCGGTCGTCACCTATGTGAACACATCGGCCGAGGTGAAGGCGGAAAGCGATATCTGCTGCACCTCGGCGAATGCGGTGCAGGTGGTGGAGGACATCGCGCGCGAATGCGGCATCGATACCGTGATCATGATCCCCGACGAGTATCTGGCCCAGAACGTCGCCAAGCAGACCGGCGTCAAGGTCATCACCTGGAAGGGCGCCTGCGAAGTGCATGAGCGTTTCACGGCCGCGGATATCCGCGGCTATCGCGATGCCAATCCCGGCGTCATCGTGCTGGCCCATCCCGAATGCCCGCCGGAAGTGGTGGCGGAAGCCGATTTCGCGGGCTCGACCGTCGGCGATGATCGGCTATGTCGGCAAGCATCGCCCGCCCGCGTGGTGATGGTGACCGAATGCTCGATGAGCGACAATGTCGCGGTCGAATATCCCGATGTCGATTTCGTGCGGCCCTGCAATCTCTGCCCGCACATGAAGCGCATCACGCTGCGAAGATCCTTCATTCGCTGCAGACCATGACCGACGGAAGTGATCGTCGATCCGGAGGTCGCGGCCCGCGCAAGCGCGCCATCGACCGCATGCTCGCAGTGGCAAGCCGCAACAGCGCGCGGCCGCGTGAGCGTGCAAATGACGCGCCGGATCGACAACGTCATCGAGACCAAGGGCGCGCTGATCCTGGGCGCGGGCATTGCCGGTCTTTTCACGGCGCTGAAGCTGGCGCCCTTCCCTGCGCTCGTGCTGGCAGGCGCGCGGCCGGGCACGACGGGCTCGAGCGTCTGGGCGCAAGGCGGCATCGCCGCGGCCGTTGGCGAAGGCGACACCTGGCAGTCGCACGCGGCCGATACGATCGCAGCGGGCGCGGGGCTCTGCGATCCGGACATCGCAGCACTGGTCGCGCGCGAAGCGCCGGCGCGCATCGACGATCTCGTCGCCATCGGCGCGCCGTTCGACCGCGACGCGAACGGCCGCATCGCTGTCGCACGCGAAGCCGCGCATTCGCGCGCCCGCATCGTGCATGTCTCGGGCGATCGGGCCGGCGCGGAAATCACCCGCACCCTCGCCGAGCGCGCGCTCGCGACGCCCTCCATCGCAGTGATGGAAGGTTTCCACGCCGTCGAACTGGCGATGGAAGACGGCCGCGTCATCGGCCTGTTCGCACGCTACGGCAGCGGCGCCGATGCGAAACTGGTGCTGTTCCGCGCGCCGGCCGTGATCTTCGCCACCGGCGGCCTGGGCGCGCTCTATGCGCGTCACCACCAATCCGCTGGAAGCGCGCGGCGAAGGCCTCGGCATGGCGGCGCGCGCCGGCGCGCTCATCGCCGATCCCGAATTCGTGCAGTTCCATCCCACGGCGATCGCCATCGGCCGCGATCCCGCGCCGCTCGCCACCGAAGCGCTGCGCGGCGAAGGCGCGATCCTGATCGACGAGACCGGCCGAGCGCTTCATGCCGGCCGTGCATCCCGATCGGCGGAACTCGCGCCGCGCGATGTGGTGGCGCGCGCGCATCCATCGCGAGATCGCGCAAGGCCACAAGGTGTTCCTCGATTGCCGCGAGGCCATCGGCGCAAAATTCGCGGCGCATTTCCCGACCGTCTATGCCGCCTGCCTCGCTGCCGGCATCGATCCCGCGCGCGCGCCCATCCCGGTGGCGCCGGCCGCGCATTATCACATGGGCGGCATCGCCACCGATGCGCGCGGCCGCACCTCGCTCGAAGGCCTGTGGGCGGTCGGCGAATGCGCCTCGACGGGACTTGCATGGCGCCAACCGGCTCGCCTCGAATTCGCTGCTCGAAGCACTGGTGTTCGGGGCGCGCGCGGCTGAAGACGTCAAGTCGAATGTGGCGCACGGCAGCGGTCGTGGCCTTCCGCCGGCGCCTCTGCGCTTTACGCCTACGCCCCCGCCGCAAGCCCTGCGCGACGCGATGACGCGTCATGTCGGACTTGAGCGCGACGCCGAGGGCCTTACGCGGGCGCTCGCCACCATCGGCGCGATCGAGCGTGCGAGCGCGGGCGAACCCGCTTTGCTCAACATGATTGCCGCGGCGAAGCTCGTGACGGCGGCTGCGCTCTCACGCCAGGAAAGCCGCGGCGGCGCATTTCCGCCTCGACCACCCGCAAACCGAAGCTGCCGGCCAACGCAAATTCCTCACCCTGGCGGACGCGGAACGGATCGCGCGGCTGCCGGAAGCAGAGAACGGCAATGCGGCTCGCACGGCGCATTGAGTTGCAACCCGCCGCATGACCGAAATCGCCCTCCCCTTCACCCACCCGCCGCACGCTTTGATCGTTGAGCCGGTTGTGCGCCATGCGCTCGAAGAGGATCTGGGCCGCGCGGGCGATTTGACCACCGATCTGATCGTGCCTCCGACACAATCGTCTCGTGCAACGCTCGTTGCGCGCAAGAGCGGAACAATCGCCGGGCTGGTCGCGGCGCAGTGCGCGTTCAAGCTCGTCGATCTCCATTTGGATTTCGTTTCCGAAACGTCGGACGGCGCGCGCGTCGATGCGGGCGCCAAGCTGGCCGTGATCGCTGGCTCCACGCGCAGCGTGCTGACCGCGGAACGGGTTGCGCTGAATTTCCTGGGCCATCTTTCCGGCGTCGCCACGGTCACACGCGCGCTTGTGGACGCCGTCGCCGGCACGCGCGCCCGCATCGTCTGCACGCGCAAGACGACTCCCGGGCTGCGCGCCCTGGAAAAATATGCGGTGCGTTGCGGCGGCGGCTTCAACCACCGTTTCGGTCTCGATGACGCGATCCTGATCAAGGACAATCATATCGCGGCGGCTGGAGGCATCGCGCCCGCGATCGAGCGCGCGCGCGCCGGCTCGGCGCATATGCTCAAGATCGAAGTCGAGGTCGATACGCTGGAGCAGCTCGAAACCGCGCTCAGCACTTGGCGTCGATACGATCCTGCTCGACAACATGACGCCGGACCAGCTTGCGCGCGCCGTTGCGCTCGCGAAGGGGCGCGCGGTGCTGGAAGCCTCCGGCAATGTGACCCTGGCGACGGTGCGCGCCATTGCCGAGACGGGTGTCGACTACATTTCCTCCGGCGCAATTACCCACAGCGCGCCCAATCTCGACGTGGCGCTCGATTTCTAGTCGCCTTAGGCCTAGGTTAAGAACGGGTCACACGGGGACACGTGTTGAGGCTTCGCAGTTCAGCCGCCGCGGCCATTGCGTGCGCGTTCGTCGCCGGTTGCTCGACGACGCCTTCCGCGCCGCCGCCTCCACCGCCGACCCCGGCGCAGATTCTCGCCGAGGCGTCCGCGAGCGATTTCACCTGCACACGCGCGAATGCGGCGTCCGTCGATTTCGAAAAACTTGCCGGAAATGAGCAGCTCTTTGCCGACAAGTGCGTGCGCGTGAAAGGGCTCGCGAGCTTCCGCGTTCTGGTGAGAGACGCAGCGACGCTGCCAAATCAGAAAACGGCGGCCATTCCGCCATCGGCTCTCGGTCTCTACTGGAAGGACGAGACCATGCGGAAACTGGATGCCGGCCCGCAATTTGTTGAGATCATCGGTCGCCTCAGAGTGTGCGATGCGCGCAACAAGCTCGAGCAGGCCGCGGCCGTCTCATCCCCGACTACTCCATGCCGCAGCGCTATTGCCGCGATCTTTGTATCTCAAAGCCACATATTTCCAACCGCGATGGATTGAATGGTCGTGCTTCGGGGCTCGGCCCTCGGCCTCGCACCTCAGCATGGCGCGCACCGACCTCGTCATGCTGAGGCGCGAGCGCTGCGAGCCCCGAAGCACGAAGCGCATTGCGCCGGCCACGCGAGCGGCTAGAGTGCTCTCGACACTATCAGGGGGAATGAGAATGGACCTTCATCTCAAAGGCAAGAAAGCTATCGTCCTCGGCGGCACGCGCGGCATTGGCCGGGCCATCGCCGAGACCTTTGCCGCCGAAGGCGCGGATGTGGCGATCTGCGCGCGCAATGCGGACCAGGTGAAGGAAACCGTTGCGGCGCTGAAGGATAAAGGCGTGCGCGCCGCGGGCGCTTCGGTCGACATCGCAGATGGGCCCGCGCTCAAGAGCTGGATCGAAAAGGCCGCGGGTGAGCTGGGCGGCATCGACATCCTCGTCTCCAATGCGGGCGCGATGGCGCAAGGTCCCGGTGAAGCGGATTGGAATTTGAATTTCAGGCTCGACGTGCTGGGCGCCGTCAACGCGTTCGACGCGGCGCGTCCGTCGCTGGAAAAAGCGGCGGCCGCGAACGGCGATGCGGCTTTCGTGATCATCTCGTCCGTGTCGGCCGCGGAAACCGACAATGCGAGTTCTTACGGCCCCATCAAGGCGGCGTTGATCCATTTCGCAAAAGGCCTCGCGCGGCAACATGCCAAGCGCGGCATCCGCACGAACGTCGTCTCGCCCGGCACCGTCTATTTCAAGGGCGGCGTGTGGGCCACCGTTGAGGCGAACGCTCCCGCTTATTTCAAGCAGGCCATCGAGCGTAACCCCACAGGCCGCATGGCGACGCCGCAGGAAATCGCGAATGCGACTGTCTTTCTCGCGAGTCCCGCGTCGTCGTTCACCACCGGCGTCAATCTCCTCGTCGACGGCGCGATCTCGCGGCGCGTGAATTTCTGACATCGGAGAGCGCAATGGCTGACAAAGCGCGCGGGCGCAAATCCATTTTCATCACAGGCGCCGCCAGCGGCATGGGCCGAGAAACGGCCAAGCTGTTCGCGAAGAACGGCTGGTTCGTCGGCGCGTTCGACGTGAACATGGACGGCTTGCAGACGCTCGAGCAGGAAATCGGCGCGGACAATTGTCTGATCGGCCGTCTCGACGTGGCGGACAAAGCCGACTTTGAAGCGACGGTCGCCACTTTCGGCGCGGAAACGGACGGCAAGCTCGATCTGTTGTTCAGCAACGCGGGCATCGGCGAAAGCGGCTGGTTCGAAGACGTGCCGTTCGAATCCGCGATGCGCGTGATCCAGGTCAATTTCATCGGCGTGGTGACGAGCATCTACGCGGCGCTGCCGCTGCTCAAGGCGACGCCCAATTCGCTTTGCTTCATCACCTCGTCGTCATCCGCCACTTACGGCATGCCGCGCATCGCGATTTATTCGGCGACCAAACATGCGGTGAAAGGGCTGACGGAAGCGCTCTCGATCGAATTCGCGCGCTTCGGCGTGCGCGTGGCCGACATCCTGCCCGGCCTGATCGACACCAACATCCTGCGCGCGACGCCGAACCGCTCGAACGACGCCGCCAAGCCGACGGAAGAGCAGTTCTACGAGAATGCGCCCAAGAAGGGCATGTTCCGGCTGATGCCCGCGTCATCCATCGCCGAGACGGTCTGGCGCGCTTACGGGAGCGACAAGCTCCACTGGTATGTGCCGGAAGACATTGCCTGGATCGACCGCATCAAGGGCTTCGCGCCGAACTTCATCCGCAAGCAGATCGGCAAACGCATCGCGGAAGGACTGTTCGGCAAGCCGAAATAATCTGCGTCAGCTCGCTTGCGTGCGGCCCAGCGGGCGGTAGAACAGGTGATTGCCGATCTGGACTGTCGGGTCCATCTGATCGGCCCAGTCGGGCGCCACTTCGCTCGCGTGGAACGACGTCGCGCCGCCGGTTGTGTTTCCCAGCTGAACATAGCCGGCGAGAATTCTCGCCGCGAGAACGCGCGCCCTCAGCCAGGGACTGAAGCTCTTGGCACGGTCGCGCTCCCCGTCGCAGGTGAACGAGAACTGGCAGCCATGCGCGAGTTCGGAGCCTTCATAAACGACGCCGCAGACGGTTCTCGGATAGCCGGGCGCGTGCATGCGATTGAAGATCACTTCGGCGATCGCTTCCTGGCCTTCGACGCCTTCGCCGCGCGCTTCGTAATACATCGCCTCCGCAAGGCAATTCTGCTCGGTGAGAATTTTCGCCACAGCCAATTCCCGCGGCGTCGGCGCATTCACGAGCACCGGAAAAGTCGCGGCGGGGGAAGGCGCTAACGCGGGCATGATCGGCGCACTGTCGACCTCCTGGACGATGGACGGCCTCAGCTTCGGCGCTTGATCCGTATGCGGATTAATCGCCATCGCGCCGCCGGCTGTCGCCAGGGTCAACAGAAAGGCTCCTGCAAGCGCATAGTCGGCGCATCGCAGAGCGTCACTCGTTTTTTTCAGCATTGGGACTTCGATACTCTTTCGGATTGCGGCTTCAGTTACGTCTTCGAGTTCGTGTTCCGAACCAGTTCCCGCCTCCCCAAGCGGTCGCGCCTTCTGCCCGCAAAAATCCAAATCGTCAAATCACAAAGTTTGAATTCATGACACGGCGTCATGTAACCCGCAAAAATCCAGGGTTTTCCTGCATCGTCCGTACACGGAATATACGATTTCTATAGATTCGCGCGCACGCGAAATCGGACGACGGCGCGCGCCTTTTGGCATTTCATGCCGGAAATTTTGTTTCGCGACTCTATCGATCAGTCGCGTTCGGGCGCATTCGTTAACGCCGCTTGCGCCGCCGCAAGCCGCGCAATCGGCACGCGAAATGGCGAACACGAAACATAATCAAGGCCGACCTGGTGGCAGAATCGGATGGAATCCGGGTCGCCGCCATGTTCACCGCAGATGCCGAGTTTGAGATTTGGCGCTCGTCTTGCGCCCGCGTTCCGCTGCGATTCTGACGAGTTCGCCCAACGCCATCGCGTATCGATGGTGACAAACGGATCGCGCGCGATCAGGCCCTTGGACAGATATTCGGTGAGAAACGTTCCCGCATCATCGCGACTCACGCCCAGTGTCGTCTGCGTCAGATCGTTGGTGCCGAACGAGAAGAATTCCGCCGTTTCGGCGATCTCGGCGGCGCGCAACGCCGCGCGCGGCAGTTCGATCATGGTGCCGATCAGATAGTCGGGCACTTTTCCGCGTTCTTTTTTAATGGCGTCCGCAACGGCGTGCGATGCGCGCTTTCAGCATGTCGAGTTCGCTCTTGAAGCCGACAAGCGGGATCATGATTTCGAGTTGCACCGGCTTGCCGCCCGGCTGCCTCCACATTCAGCGCTGCTTCCAGAATGGCGCGCGCCTGCATCTCGTAGATTTCGGGATAGGTGATGCCGAGTCGGCAGCCGCGATGACCCAGCATGGGATTGGATTCATGCAGAGCGATCGCGCGCTGCGCGCAGCTTCGCAGGATCGCCGCCGGCCGCGCGCGCGACTTCGGCGATCTCCTCGTCCTTGTGCGGCAGGAATTCGTGCAGCGGCGGATCGAGCAGGCGGATGGTGACCGGCAGGCCGTCCATCGCCTTGAAGATTCGCTTCGAAATCGCCGCGCTGCATGGGAAGCAGCTTGGCGAGGGCCGCTTTGCGGTCATCCACCGCATCGGCCAGGATCATCTGGCGCACGGCGATGATGCGGTCCGCCTCGAAGAACATGTGTTCGGTGCGGCAGAGTCCGATGCCTTCCGCGCCGAACGGCGCGCGGTCGCGGCGTCGGCGGGCGTGTCGGCATTGGTGCGGACCTTCAGTGTGCGGATCGAATCGGCCCAACCCATCAGGGTCGCAGAAATCGCCCGTCAGCTCGGGCTGGCGCATCGGCACGCTGCCCTTGAACACCTGGCCGCGTGCGCGCCGTCGATGGTGATGATGTCGCCGCGCTTGAGAGTCACGCCGCCGCACGTCATCGCGCCCTTGGCGACATCGATCTTGAGCGTGCCTGCGCCCGACACGCAGGGCCGGCCCATGCCGCGCGCCACCACTGCCGCGTGGCTCGTCATGCCGCCGCGCGCGGTGAGGATGCCCTTCGCCGCATGCATGCCGTGAATGTCTTCCGGACTCGTCTCCGTGCGCACGAGGATGACGGCCCGGTTGTCGGCGGCGAGCTTTTCGGCTTCATCGGCCGTGAACGCGATTTCGCCGGTCGCCGCGCCCGGCGAGGCCGCAAGGCCCGTCGCGATGCACTCCTTGGGCGCTGCGGGATCGAGCGTGGGATGCAGAAGCTGGTCGAGCGCCGCGGGATCGACGCGCGCCACCGCGATGCTGCTTGTCGATGAGGCCCTCGTCCACCATGTCGACTGCGATCTTGAGCGCAGCTTCCGCCGTGCGCTTGCCGGAGCGTGTCTGCAGCATGAAGAGCTTGCCTTCCTGGACCGTGAACTCGACGTCCTGCATGTCGCGGTAATGCGCTTCAAGGCTGCTCGGTGATGCGATGAAGCTCGGCAAAGGCCGCCGGCATCGCCTCTTCCATGGACGGCTTCTTGCCGCCGCTGCGCTCGCGCACCACTTTCGAAATCGGTTGCGGCGTGCGAATGCCGGCGACAACGTCTTCGCCTTGCGCATTGACGAGGAACTCGCCGTAGAGCAATCTCTCGCCCGTCGCGGGATCGCGGGTGAAGGCTACCCCGGTCGCGCTCGTGTCGCCGCGATTGCCGAACACCATCGCCTGCACATTAACGGCCGTGCCCCAATTCTCGGGGATGTTGTGGAGCTTGCGATAGGTCTTCGCGCGCTGGCTCTGCCACGAACCGAACACCGCGCCGATCGCGCCCCAGAGCTGCTCATGCACGTCGTCCGGAAACGGCTGGCCCAGTTCTTTTTTCACCTGCTGCTTGAACAGCGCGGCGATGCGCTTGAGATCGTCGGCATCCAGATCGGTGTCGAGTTCAACGCCCTTCGATTCCTTCTCCGTCTCGATGATTTCTTCGAACAGCGCATGCTCCACCCCGAGCACGACGTTCGAATACATCTGGATGAAGCGGCGATAGGAGTCATAGGCAAAGCGGGGATCGCCCGTGAGCTTCGCCAGCGCCTTCAACCGTGACAGGATTGAGGCCGAGATTGAGAACCGTATCCATCATGCCGGGCATGGAGACGCGCGCGCCCGAGCGCACGGAAACGAGCAACGGCTTTTGCCGGATCGCCCAGCTTGCCGTCTGCGAGTTCGCCCACGCGCGCCAGCGCGGCCTCGACGGCCGGCTTCAGATCGGCGGGATAGGTTTCGTTGTTGGCGTAAAATTGGGTGCAGACTTCGGTCGTGATCGTGAAGCCCGGCGGCACCGGCAGGCCCAGATTGCTCATCTCCGCCAGGTTGGCGCCCTTGCCGCCTAGCAGGTTCTTCATGTCCGCGCGACCTTCCGCCGAGCCATTACCGAAGGTGTAGACCCATTGTGTCATCAGGATTTCCTGTCCGAACCGACCTGTAGAACGCTCAAGGTAGCCTTCCGGACCGGCCGGAGGGAAATGTCAAAGGGGCGCAGGCACGCCTCGGCATACTGACCCGCCGTCGATTTCCTGTTAGCCTTTTTCCGTGATCTGCATTGGGGAACGCCATGACGCTGCGAAAATTCATCATCGAACGCGACATTCCGGCCGTGGGCTCATTCGAGCGCGAACAGCTGCGCGGGGCCGCCGCCAAATCCAATGAAGTGCTGAAGGCGCTTGGGCCGGATATCCAGTGGCAGGAAAGCTATGTCGCCGCAGACAAGACCTTCTGCGTCTATCTCGCGAAAGACGAAGCGATCATCCACAAACATTCCGAGATGAGCGGCTTCCCCGCGACCAAGATCACCGAAGTGCGCAAGATGATCGATCCCACCACCGAGCGCGACGGTTAGGGCGACTTGCACTGAACCGCACCACTAAACTCACCATGGCCGGCCCCCGAGCCGGCCACCCGGCAGCCGCGCGTCTGCGCGGCGAATAACTCGCGTCAGCAATGCGGATTCGTCGATAAGTTTATTGGGCTCGCGGACGCTCGCCCACTGGGTGGCCGGGTCTTCGCCCGGCCATGGTGAAGTTGGGGTGTCGCGTCAACGCGATCCGAAACTATCTATCCTTCGATCTTCGACAAATCCGCGACCAGGTGCAGCGTCGCGCGCAGGCGCGATAGCAGGAGCAAGCGGTTGCGCCGCAATTCCGGTTCCGGCGCGTTGACGACCACCTTGTCGAAGAACGCATCGACGGGCGGCCGCAGTTTCGCCATCACGCCCATGGCTTCGGCGAAGCGCTCGGCGGCGATCTCTTTGGCGATTTGCGGTTCCGCTTTCGCTAGCGCTTCGGCGAGTGCCTTTTCTTCGGGCACGACCAGCAAGTTAGCGTTCGGCTGGCCATCATAACTCGTCTTATCCTTCTTTTCTTCGGCCTTCAGGATATTTGCCGCACGCCGATAGGCCACCAATAAATTCGCGCCATCGTCGGATTTGAGAAATGACTGAAGAGCCTCTATGCGCGCAACTAGTCTAACAAGATCGTCTTCGTCGCCCAAAGAAAACACCGCGTCAACAAGATCGTAACGCGTACCTTTTTCACGAAGTACCACTTTCAGGCGATCGGCGAGAAATGTTGAAAGGCCGATCGCGAGTTCCGACCCCTTCGGCAATGCCATCACGTTTGTGGAAATAGACGGGCTATTAGGAAACAGCGCTTGAAGAGGCACGGTTTCCACATTCAGCCAACCCATACCCTCGTGCTCGACGTTAATTTCCGCCGGAATATTTCTCTCTCCAATTTCTTCGTAAGCTAGCTCGTTGCGGTGCGACCACTGTTTCAGGCGAATTTCGTAAGTGCCTAAGACGAAGTAACTCAGCGAAATACGAATATTCTTTTCGAGAAGAATTCTAATCAAACCTAGCGCCGCACGTCGTAACGCGTAGGGATCACCTGAACCGGTTGGCTTTTCCCCGATGGCAAAAAAACCAACAAGTTGGTCCAACTTATCCGCTAGTGCGACGGCAATGGACGCCTTATTTGACGGAACGTCATCACTAGGTCCTACCGGCCTGTAATGATCCGGAATGACATTGGCGATTACAGGATTCTCACCGTCGTGAAGTGCATAATATCGCCCCATCACGCCCTGAAGCTCCGGAAATTCACCAACGACACCAGCGGTCAAATCGCTCTTGCATAAGTGAGCAGCGCGAGTTGCATCTGCGACATTCGCGTGAATCTTTTTGGCGATTTCGCCAGCTATTGATTCTATACGCGCCACGCGCTCGAACTGCGTGCCAAGCTTCGCGTGAAAGACGATGTTCTTGAGATCGTCGACCCGGCTTTCCAGTGTGCGTTTGCGGTCCTGGTCCCAGAAGAACTTTGCGTCGGACAACCGGCTGCGCAACACACGCTCGTTGCCGGTGACGATTTCCTTGCCGCCGTCGCGGGCAAGCATGTTGGAAACAACCGCGAAGCGATTGGCGAGGCCTTCTTTGCCGGGCGTCCGCAGCGCGAAGTATTTCTGGTGCGTGCGCATGGAGGTTCGCAGGATTTCCGGCGGCAGGTCCATGAAATTCTCTTCGATATGGCCGATCAGGACCATGGGCCATTCGGCCAGGCCGGCCACTTCGTCGAGCAGGCCCTCGTCCTCGACAAGTTCGAGGCCCAACGCAAAAGCCTTCTGCTTCACCTCGTGAAGAATAATTTCCTTGCGTTCAACAGCATCAAGGATCACATGCGCGTCGCGCAGCTTCTTCTCGTAGTCCTCGAAGCGACGCACATGGATCGCGCCTTGCGACAGGAATCGGTGACCTAACGTCGTGTTGCCGCTTTTGATATTGGCGAACTCGAACGGCACAACTTCGCCGTCGAAGGTCGCGAGGATGCCGTGCAGCGGGCGCACCCAGCGCGTGGTTCCGGCCGTCCAGCGCATCGATTTCGGCCAGGGCAATTTCGCCATCGCTTCGGGCACGATCTCGGCCAGCACATCCGCAGTCGGGCGACCGTCGCGTGCGATCACGGCGACATAGAACTCGCCCTTGGCGTCGGATTGCCTGCTGCATTGATCGAGCGTCACGCCGGCAGATTTCAGGAATCCTTCCAGCGCCTTCTCCGGCGCGCCGACGCGGGGGCCTTTGCGTTCCTCACGCGTGTCCGGCTGCTTGGCCGGCAGGCCCGCGATCGCCAGCGTCAGCCGCCGCGGTCCCGAAAACGACTTGGCGCCTTCGAACAGTAAACCGCGATCCGATAGCCCGCCGACAACGAGGCGTTCGAGATCCTTCGCGGCCGCCACCTGCATGCGCGCGGGGATTTCCTCGGAGAACAGTTCCAGCAGAAAATCGGGCATCTCAGCTCCGTTTCTCCGCATGCGCCGGATAACGCGCCGTGTACGCGCCCATCGGGCTCGCAAGCCACGCTTCGCAGCATGCCTTGGCGAGCGCCCGCACCCGCGCGATATAGGCGGCCCGCTCCGTCACGCTGATCACGCCGCGGGCGTCGAGCAGATTGAAGACATGGCTCGCCTTGATGCATTGATCGTAAGCCGGAAGCGCCATGTTGCGGTTTCCGCCGAGAAGCGCCTTGCACTCTTTCTCCGCATCCTCGAAATGCCGTTTGAGCATCTCGGTATCGGCAAGTTCGAAATTGTAAGCTGATTGTTCGATCTCGTTTTGATGAAACACCTCGCCGTAACGAAAATGTTCGTTGTAGGCGAGGTCATAAACGAACTCGACATCCTGCACATACATCGCAAGCCGCTCGAGGCCGTAAGTGATCTCGGCCGAAACCGGATCGCAATCGATGCCGCCCACCTGCTGGAAATAGGTGAACTGGGAAATCTCCATCCCGTCGCACCACACTTCCCAACCCAAACCCCACGCGCCCAGGGTCGGGCTTTCCCAATCGTCCTCGACGAAGCGGATATCGTGCAGTCCCGGATCGACGCCGATCGCATCCAGGCTCTTCAGATACATGTCCTGGATGTCGTCGGGCGCCGGCTTCAGGATCACCTGGAACTGGTAATAGTGCTGCAGCCGGTTCGGGTTCTCGCCATAGCGGCCGTCCTTGGGCCGCCGTGACGGCTGCACATAGGCTGCGCGCCACGGCCGCGGGCCCAGCGCGCGCAAAGTCGTGGCGGGATGGAACGTGCCCGCGCCCATTTCCACATCATAGGGCTGCAGAATGAGACAGCCCTGCCCCGCCCAGAAATTCTGAAGCGTCAGGATGAGGTCCTGGAATGTGCGAGCCTTGGGCACGATTCGGGCGTCCGTTTGCGGCGGGCCGGGACCCTACAGGCGAGGTTTCGCAAGGGCAAGCGAAGCGCCGTCGCGCAAAATCGCGTCCGCCTCACGCGTGTAGCGCCCGTCGCTTTCGTGAAGGACGAGACCCGCGAGCAAAGCGGTCGGCGCGCGCGAACCTTTGGTCGCCTGCAGGATCACGCGCTTGGCGGCTTCGCCCGCGCGTGGCCACAGCGGAAAGATCGTAACGCCGCGTTCCGGCAATGCAGTCAACGCTTCCGCGAGGCGGTCGGCGCGAATGATCGCCGTGAACGTGCCGCCGGATGCAACGCGCTTCATGCCCGCCGCGAGCCAATCGGCGAGGCGCCCGTCATCGCGCAATGCGAGATCGCGCGACGCATCCGGCGATGTTTCGCCATCGACGCCGTGAAACGGAGGATTGGAGAATGCATGCGCAAAACTGCGCCGCAATGCGTCCGACGGCGCGAGCGCATCGCCGACGATAAATCGAACGCGCGCTTCGGCGCCGCTCGAACGCACGTTGGCGTTCGCGATCTCCGCAAGCGCCGGATCGATTTCGATGCCCGCGACGGCGCAATCGGGAATGCGCGCAGCGAGGCACAGGCTTGCCACACCCGCACCCGAACCGAGTTCCAGGACTTCGTCGCCCGAGGACGCGGGCACGGAAGCCGCGAGCATCACTGCGTCGAGGCCCGAGCGGAATCCGCGCGCCGGCTGACGCAAGATCACGCGCCCGTTCAGAAATCTATCCTCGGTCAATTCGCTCACGCCGGTTGCGCGTCGTCGGGAAGGCCTTCCTTCAGCAACCGCTCGGCCTGCGAAAAATCGTCATCGGCCACCATCAGGCGGCGCGGCAAAATGCCCAAACTGCCGTCCATCACGCTCATGTGTCCGTCGAACACAATGGCCTCGATGCCCGCGTCGGCAAGCAGCACCTGCGCGAAATTCAGCAGCACCGCATTGTTTGTCTTCAGGACGTCGCGCATCGCTTTTCCTGCAACACCGGGTTGCTTTGGTTCCGTCCCGCTTCGGGCCAGCTTGACCCGCCTTCAGGGCCGTTCCTAATGTCGCAGGGACCGGGTACAACCCGCAAGTAAGCCACGAGACCCTCGCGTATGATTGTAGCCGAGGCCACCAAGACCGCGACGGACGCATCGCCGATCGACCGGCTGCATGCGCTTGTCGATGCGGATATGGAGGCGGTCAACCGGCTCATCCACGAGCGCATGGGCAGCGCGGTCGCGCTCATTCCGGATCTGGCGCGCCACCTCGTCGATTCCGGCGGCAAAAGGCTGCGCCCGCTTCTCACTCTCGCCGCCGCGCGCCTTTGCGGCTACCGCGGTTTCGAGCATGTGAAGCTGGGCGCGGCCATCGAATTCATCCACACCGCCACGCTGCTGCATGACGACGTGGTCGACGCCAGCGCGCTTCGCCGCGGCAAGAGCACGGCCAACATGGTCTGGGGCAACAAGCCCAGCATTCTCGTCGGCGATTTCCTGTTCAGCCGCGCCTTCCAGCTGATGGTCGATGCGGGCAGCATGCGCGTGCTCGACATTCTCGCCTCCGCCTCGGCTATCATCGCCGAAGGCGAAGTGATGCAGCTCAAATCCGCGAACAATCTTGCGACGACCGAGCTCGATTATCTGGAAGTCGTCAGCGCAAAAACCGCCGCGCTGTTCGCGGCGTCAGCGGAAGCCGGCGCCACGATTGCGGGCGCATCGACGGAGATGGTCGCGGCGATGCGCGACTACGGCCAGAATCTCGGCATCGCCTTCCAGTTGATCGACGACGCGCTCGACTATTCGGGCCGTCAGGCCCAGATGGGAAAATCCGTCGGCGACGATTTCCGCGAAGCGAAGGTGACCTTGCCCGTCATCATCGCTTATGAACGCGCCGACGAGGAAGCCCGCCGCTTCTGGCGCCGCGCGATCGAGGTCGGACCGCAACACGAAGCCGATCTCAAGCGTGCGATTTTCTATGTGGAAGAAACGGGCGCCATCCGCGAGACCCACGCCCGCGCGAGCCACTATGTGGATGAGGCGTGCCTTGCGCTGGCGCCGCTGCCCGACAATGAATTGCGGGAGTCGCTGATCGCCGTCGCGGAGTTCTGCGTCGGTCGGGGTTATTAAGCGGGCTGCGGCTTGCACAGTTCGGGCGAAACCAGCTTCGCCGCAACAGCCCACCAGTCCTTATGTTTCACGCGTATTGATGCGGCGGCGGAGCGCGCTGCATCTGCGTCGGCAAAAATCCCGAAGCAGGTCGCGCCGCTTCCCGACATGCGCGTGAGCAAGATGCCCGGCTCGCGCGCGATTTCGGTCAGAACCTCGTTGATTTCCGGCGCGATCTGGCGTGCCGGTACCTCGAGGTGGTTTGTTGTCGAATTTAGAAACCCGACCAACGAAGCGACGTCGATAACCCCACCCGCCCCTTGAGTCCGGCTACGCCAAGGCTTCGCCGGACTTTGCGCTTTATCCGCCGAAGCTTCAGCGGAGGCGGATTGAGGGCGGGTCGAAAAACTCGAACGGAGTGAGAGTTTTTCGGGGCGGGGTGCTGCATCAACAATACCCCGCCCCGAAATTCTCTTTTCGCTGTCGCTCAAAGATAATTTCGACCCGCCCTCAAGGGGCGGGTGGGAAGGGCGGCCCAATTTGCGGAAAACTTCTGCTGTCGAAACCGAAACGCCCGGGTTGGCCAACACCATCCAAAAATCAGGAACATCAGATATCGCCGTTATCGCCTCACCCCGCCCCTCCATCCAAGCCGGCGCGGACTCGAGGCACACGGGAACATCCGATCCGAGTTCGGCGGCGATCGGAATGAGTTCTGAGGGCGATAGATCGAGACCCCACAAATCGACGAGTCCGCGGAGTGTCGCCGCTGCGTCCGCCGAACCGCCGCCGATTCCGGACGCAACGGGAAGGTTCTTCTGCAAGGTGATGCGGGCGCCCCGGCGGCTCTTCGCGCGCGCCGACAAAAGCCGCGCCGCCTTCAGCACAAGATTGTCGTCGCCAATTGAAAGCCCGTCTGCAAAGGGGCCTTCGATGGTCAGCAACAGATCGTCCGCGCGCGCGATGCGAAGCACATCGCCTGCATCGACGAATGCCACAAGACTTTCCAGCTCGTGGAATCCGTCGGCGCGTTTATCGCCCACGTGAAGGCACAGATTGATCTTCGCCGGGGCGAAAACGATCAGGCGATCAGGACGGCGTTCCGGCGACATCGAGCCCGTGCTTCAGCTTTTCTTCCAGCTTGGCCTTGTCTTCGGCTTCAGGACCGAAGGCAAGCGCATGGCTCCATTGGAAATGCGCGTCGAGCTTGCGCCCGACCTTCCAATAGGCGTCGCCCAGATGCGCGTTGATGGTGGAATCGCCGGGCACCAGCAATACGGCGTTCTCGAGAGTTTTCGCCGCGTCCGCATAGCGTCCCAGACGGAAATAGGCCCAGCCGACGCTGTCGACGATGTAACCGTCGAAGGGGCTCAGCGAACGGGCTTTCTCAAGCATCGCGAGCGCCTGCGGGAGGTTGCGCCCCTGGTCGACCCAGCTATAGCCGAGATAGTTGAGGACCTGAGCCTGATCCGGGCTCAGCTTCAGCGCGTGCTGAAGGTCCGCCTCCGCCAAGTCCCAGTGATGCGCGCGCTCCTCGGCGACGGCGCGCGCATAAAAGAGCGGCCAGTCCTTGTCCGTCACCGGATTGAGCAGCTTGACGGCGTGGTCGTAGGCGTCTTCGGCTTCAGGCCATTTCTCGGCGCTGCGATAGGCGTCGCCCAACGCTGTCCAGGTCGATATTTCGCCGGGTTGAGACGCCGCAATCGCCTTCAATTCCGCGATGGCTTCGTCGTTCCGGTTGAGGTGCGTCTCGTCGATGGCGATCTGGACCGATGAAGCCGCCTTGTACGGCGAATCGGAATCCACCGTGCGGTAGATCGCAATCGCGTCGTCATATTTGTCGAGCGCCTCGAAGCGATCCGCCAGCACGATCTTCGCCAGATCGAGATGCGGATCGAGATAAAGCGAAAGGCGCAGATAGAGGATTGCAATATCGGCGCTGGTTTCGTCGGTCAGCGAGGCCGCAATGCCGAACAGGGCTTCCGCCGCGCCGTCCGCCGCCGTGGGAACAAGACGTTCGGGTTTCGTGCCGGCGTCAAGCCGCGCGAGACCTTCGGCAGCGATGGGAGCCACGGCCTGTTCGGTCGCGAGCTTGGCATAAAATGCGCGCGCGTCGGCCGTGCGACCGATGCGCTCGAGGAAGCGGCCATAGGCGTCAACGGTCCGCGGACTGTCGCTCCCCTTCAGCGCCTCGCGATAGGCTGCATCGGCGTCGTCATTCTGCCCTGCGAGATCGAGCACGAGCGCGCGGTGGTAGGCCGCCAGAATGTCCGTTCCGCCCTGAGCTGGAACCATTTTGAGATCGGCAAGCGCCGCCTTGGTGTCGCCCTGCCCGGCGGCCGCCCAGGCGTCCAGCAGTGACAATGTGAGTTCCGTAAACGGCCCCTTGCCGGATTGTGCGATCTGCATGCGCGCATCGGCATAGTCGCCCTGCTTGAACGCCGCGATTGCGAGGGTCAGCCGCGCCGCACGATTGTCCGCCTGGCTCACGACAACGCGACTCGCGAGTCGTGCCGCGTCCCCGACATCGCCATTCGCCGCCGTATAGAGAAATGCGTGGTCGAGAATATCCGGATCGCTCGGATTGTCGGAAAGGCTCTCCTGATAGAGCTTGGACGCATCGCTCAAATCGTGCTGGGTCGCCGCGAGGCGCGCCGACATATAGTCGCCATAGCTGGCGGCCTCGGCATTCGTCCCGGCGGACGGCGATGTCATCGACATACCGCCCATGTCGGCGCAGGCCGACAATGAGCCGGCCAAAGCCATGGCGGCGAACGGGGCAACAGCATTACGCAAACGCAACTTGAACCTCACATGTTCGGGTAATTCGGACCACCGCCGCCTTCGGGCGTGACCCAATTGATGT
Source organism: uncultured Alphaproteobacteria bacterium (assembly GCA_963715545.1). Classification (GTDB taxonomy): domain Bacteria; phylum Pseudomonadota; class Alphaproteobacteria; order Micropepsales; family Micropepsaceae; genus Rhizomicrobium. Next base: position 1,509,891 of record OY970252.1, read on the forward strand.
TCTGTTCCGGGTCCTTGATATCGCAGGTTTTGCAGTGGACGCAGTTCTGCGCATTGATCTGGAACCGGGGACCGGAGGATTCCTCCACAATCTCGTAAACGCCGGCGGGGCAATAACGCTGCGCCGGTTCGTCAAACTTCGGCAGATTGACCCGGATCGGAATGGACGGATCCTTCAGAACCAGGTGTATCGGCTGGTCTTCTTCGTGGTTGGTGTTCGATAGAAACACGGACGACAGCTTGTCGAAACTCACTTTGCCGTCAGGCTTGGGGTAGACGATCGGCTTGAAGTCCGCCGCCGGCCGCAAGGTCGCATAATCCGCCTTGCCGTGCTTCAGCGTGCCAAGAAGGCTGAATCCGAACAGCTGGTTCGTCCACATGTCGATTCCGCCGATGCCGAGCGCCAGGAAGGTGCCCAGTCTCGACCACAGTGGCTTAACGTTTCGTACACGCTTGAGGTCGGTATAGACGTGGCTTTCGCGATAGGCCGCTTCGTAGCTGTCGAGCACGTCGCCGGAGCGCCCTTCGCCCAGGGCGGCGAAGGCGGCTTCCGCCGCAAGCATCCCGGTTTTCATCGCATTGTGACTGCCTTTGATGCGCGGCAGATTCACAAATCCCGCGCAGCAGCCGATCAGCGCGCCGCCCGGAAACACCAGCTTCGGAACGGACTGGAAGCCGCCCTCGGTGATCGCCCGTGCGCCATAGGAGAGCCGCTTGCCGCCTTCCAGCATCTCGCGGATGCGCGGATGCGTTTTGTAGCGCTGGAATTCGTCGAACGGCGAAATGTACGGATTTGAATAATTCAAATGCACGACAAATCCGACGGAACACAGATTCTCGCCGAAGTGATACATGAACGAACCGCCGCCGGTGCGATTGTCGAGCGGCCAGCCCATCGTGTGCATCACGAGCCCACGCGTATGTTTATCGGGCGGCAACTCCCAAAGCTCCTTGAGACCGATTCCGAACTTCTGCGGATCGTGGCCTGCCGTCAGATGATATTTCGGCAGCAAGCGCTTGGTCAGCGAGCCGCGCGCGCCTTCGGCGAAGAAGGTGTATTTTCCGTAGAGCGCGATGCCCGGCGTGTAGGAATCCTTGTGATGCCCGTCGCGCGCCACGCCCATGTCGCCGATGATGACGCCTTTCACTTCGCCCTTGTCGCCATAGGCGATATCCGCCGCGGCGAAGCCGGGATAAATCTCGACGCCCAATGCCTCCGCCTGCGTCGCGAGCCAGCGGCACAGATTGCCGAGGCTTACAATGTAATTGCCGTGATTCCACATCAGCGGCGGCATGATGAAATTGGGAATGCGAATGCCGCCGGCCGGGCCGAGATAATAGAAGCGGTCGTCGGTGACGGGCGTGTCGATCGGCGCGCCCTTTTCCTTCCAGTCCGGAATCAACTCGTTGATGGCGATGGGATCGATCACTGCGCCGGAAAGAATATGGGCCCCGATTTCGGAGCCCTTTTCCAAGACGCAAACGCTGACCTCGCGTCCTGCCGCGGCTGCGAGCTGCTTCAGCCTGATCGACGCCGCAAGCCCCGCCGGCCCGCCCCCGACGATGACGACGTCATATTCCATGCTTTCGCGCTCGACGGTCTCCGCCATCGCAAATCCTGGTGTCGATCCTCTGTAAGGTTTATGGGGCGGCGATACTGCCAGGGTCAACGGCGGCAAAGTCACGGCTTGGGGTCGCGGCGAGAGGTTGGGGTCGCGCGGCCGTGCTCGCTGGCCTATCATTGCCGTCATGCCTCTCGACAAATCCGAAGCCCTCGCCGCCCTCGCCTGGCTCCTCGAAGCCGGCGCAGATGAGGCATTGCAGGATGATCCGGTCGACCGGTTCACCGCTCCCAAAGCTCCGGCGCCGATACCACAAGCGCCGCGGCCCGCGCCGGAGGCCGTTCGGGCGAAGACGGAGTTTCCCAAGACTTCGCCGGCCAAAGCCGCTGCGCCCGCAGCCGATACCGATTCAATCGGGCGCGCCACGGAGATCGCCGCAAGCTGCAATTCTCTTGGTGAGCTCAAAGCCGCACTCGAGGCGTTTGAAGGCTCCGCCCTCAAGAAGCTCGCGACAAACACTGTCTTCGCCGACGGAACGCCCGATTATCGCATCATGCTCATCGGTGAAGCTCCCGGACGCGAAGAAGATCTGGCAGGACTTCCCTTTGTTGGGCGCGCCGGGAAATTGCTGGACAAGATGCTCGCAGCCATCGGACTCGACCGGAAGTCGAATGCGTACATTACAAACGTGATAAACTGGCGGCCGCCCGAGAACCGCGATCCGTCACCGGAAGAAGCTGCGATCTGCCTGCCCTTCCTGAGGCGCCATATTGAACTCGTTGCGCCGGAAATCATCGTCGTGCTGGGCGCCGTCGCCGCACGTCATGTGATGGGCAGGACCGATGGAATCATGCGGCTTAGGGGGAAGTGGCTCGAATACCACGTGAACGGACGCATGGTTCCCGTGATGCCGACTTTACATCCTGCGTATCTGCTGCGGCGCGCGATCGACAAAAAACTTGCCTGGCGCGACCTGCTGGAGATCGACGAAAAGATTAAATCTCTCGGATTGCTTGAGCGCGGGCTCGCGCGCAGCTAGTTTGCCGGCCTCTTCGGACGGAACGATTGGAGTTGAAGTGAAGCGCATCTTCCTTCTGACGGCGTCACTCACTGCGTTGCTGAGCGCCGCGTCGCCGGCATTTGCGGACCAAGACAACTTGCCCGGATCCGGCGGCGCGTTCGAGCCGCGCGTACTCTCATCCGAAGATGCGAGGCTCTACCGCGAGATATTCAAAGACGAGCGCGAAGGTCACTTCGCAGACGCCCAGCAGGATGTCGCGAGGTTGGACGACCATTGCCTGATCGGTTACGCGGAAGCCGAGCACCTCCTGTCGCCGCACAGCAAGCGAACGCCCGTTGTGCAACTGGCGGCCTGGCTCGACGAATATAACGATCTGCCGATCGCCGACCGCGTGCGCGCGCTGGCCGAGAAACGCAACAACGAAAAGCGCAACAGGCGTCATCGCGTCGAGATCGCGGCGCCGGAATATGTCAAGCGCCGTGGCGGCGGTTACGAAGACACCGATATCCCGGATCCGGCTCTTGTGTCCGACGCGTCACGCACCGCGCTGCCGCAGATCCAGGCGTTCGTGAAGGCCGATCAGCCCGCGCAGGCGGAAGATGTCCTGAAGACGGTTTTGAGCGCCAATGTGGACGAGTCCGATATCGCGCATCTGACGCGCCGCGTGTCCGCTTCCTATCTCGCCGAAGGGATGGACGCCGACGCCTATCGCGTAGCGACCGAGGTGACGCGCTCCGACTTCGCCATCGCGCCGCTCCTCGACTGGGACGCGGGGCTGGCCGCCTATCGCCTGGGCAATTACCAGGACTCCGCCACGCATTTCGAGGAACTGGCCGAGTCCGGCGCGATGCCGAACTACACCCGCAGCGCCGCCGCGTTCTGGGCTGCGCGCGCGCATATCCAGGCGGGCGAACCGCTGCGCGTGGTGACCTTGCTCACGGCCGCAGCGCGCGAGGAGCCCACCTTCTACGGCATGCTGGCCGAACGCATGCTGGGGCAGGATACGCAATCCGGATTTTCCGATCCCGTCCTCGACCGCGACACATTCGATGCGCTCATGCGCGTGCCGGCCGCCCACCGCGCTGTCGCGCTGTCGCAGATCGGCGAGACGGAGACCCTCAACGCAGAAATGAATCGGGCGCTGGCGACGATCGATCTCGGGCGTCAGGGCCAGGCTTATGCCGCGCTCGCCCGCAGCCTCGATCTGCCGAACCTCGAATTGCGCGCCAGCGAGACGCAAGCCTCGCGGGGCGTGATGCTGACGGGTCTCTTCCCCGTGCCGCAATACAAGCCGCCGGGCGGTTACAATATCGATCCGTCGCTGGTGCTCGCGTTTGCGCGCGCCGAAAGCCGCTTTCAGCCCAACGCCATTTCCTATGCGGGCGCGCGCGGCATCATGCAAATCATGCCGGGTACGGCTGCGCATATGGAAGGCACGACGCCTTCGCCCGATCAGATGAACGATCCCTCCTATAATCTCGGCCTTGGCCAGCGCTATCTGCGCGAATTGCTCGATCAAGTGGACGGCAATCTCGTTCATCTCGCGGCGGCCTATAACGCCGGGCCCGGCGCGCTGACGCGCTGGATGGGAACGCATACGAACCAGCTCAACGATCCATTGCTTTTCATCGAAAGCATGCCCGTCCCGCAGACGCGCGCCTATGTGAAGGAGGTTCTTACCTATTACTGGATGTATTCGCGCCGCGTGGGCGAAAGCGCGCCGACATTGGACGATACCGCCTCCGGCAAATGGCCGCGCTATACGCCTCGCAATGCCAATGCGCCGATGGCGACCACGGCTCCGCAGCAACCTGCCAACACGCTCGTCAGCGATGCCTCCGCACCGAATTGACGAGAGCATCACCTTCGTTCCCGTCCGCATCGCCGTGCTGACGGTGTCGGACACGCGCGACGCTTCCAATGACACGTCCGGCGACACGCTGGCGGCGCGCATCGCGGACGCAGGACATATCCTTGCCGCGCGAACGCTCATCCGCGACGATCAAAAACAACTCGCGGCGCAGCTGCGCCAGTGGATCGCTGATCCGGAGGTCGACGTCGTGATCTCAACCGGCGGCACGGGGCTCACCGGCCGGGACGTGACGGTCGAAGCGTTCAGATCGGTGTTCGAGAAAGAGATCGACGGCTTCTCCGTGCTGTTCCATCAGATCAGCTACGAAAAGGTCGGCACATCCACCATCCAGTCCCGCGCCTGCGCGGGGATCGCCAAAGGCACCTATTTGTTCGCCCTACCCGGCTCGACGGGCGCCGTGAAGGACGGTTGGGACGGCATCCTCAAATGGCAGCTCGATATCCGTCATCGCCCCTGCAACTTCGTCGAGATCATGCCGCGGCTGGAAGAGCATAGGAAATAACCTTCAGAGGGCTTTGAAAGCCGCAGGGCGATCGCCCACGTACCAGTGGAGAATCGAGCGCATGCCGCGCCCTTGAAATTTCGATCGATTGTAGCTACAATAGGACCACAGCTCCGCGAGATCCCGTCATGCCCACCGATAGCATTGTGCGCGCCCGAAATCGACAGCTCCACCAAAAAGCGGGCCGCCGCAGCGCTTGAGGCGATGGGGCTGTCGATTTCCGACGCGATTCGCTTGTTGATGCTGCGCGTTGCCGACGAGCAGCGTCTGCCCTTCGAAGTGAAGGCGCCGAACGCAACGACCCGCCGCGCCATGGCGGAACTCGCCGCCGGCAAAGGCAAACGCTTGGCGAACCGCGCGGCGCTGTTCAAGAATCTGGGCCTCTAGTGCTGACGCCGGTCGTTTCCGGGCGCTTCAAGAAGGACGTGAAGCGGGCGGAGAAACGCGGCAAGGATTTGAGAAAGCTCAAAATCGTTTTGTCTATTCTCATTGAAGAAAAACCGCTACCTGCCACTTATAGAGACCATCCCCTGAAGGGGGACTGGAAAGGGTTCCGCGATCTTCACCTCGAGCCCGACTGGCTCTTGCTGTATCGAGTCGCCGGCGACGAGATCCAGCTCGCCCGCACGGGAACGCATTCAGATTTGTTCGACGAATAAACAGATTGCTCACTTCTCTCTCTGCGGAAGCTGCGTCGTCACCATCGGTCCCTCGCCCACGAGCATGAGCAGGCACGGCTCGTCTTTTGCGCCGTCCCAATGCACCTGGTTGGCGAGGTCGCGCACATAGCTTCCCGCCGGAACGGGATACGCTTTGCTCGGGTCCCAGGCGGCGCTCGAACTCACCCACCATGTGCCGGAGACGACGTAGGCGTAACGGTCCGTGGAATGGAAATGCGGATGGCTGTAGTGCTCGGGCAGCCATTCGATGAGAACGCCATAGATGCCGGGCTTGTTCGGATCGCCGAACAGCGCCGCTTGGCGCATCCCGTTCCCCTCCTGCCAATGAATGTCCTTGCCGAAAACGATCGGCACATGGGTGGGGTCCGGCGCCGGATTGCCGGTCGTGACGGGACCGCTGTGCAGCAATGCCTCGAGGCCGTTGTCGGCGGCGAAAGCCGGCGTGGCGGCCAGCAGTCCGATGACGCAAAAGTGAGGCCAGAGTTTCATCGCCGTCTCCTTCAAAGGCATGGGCGAGGACAATAGCATTTTCCCCCGGCGGGCTCAGTGCTAGCCTCGCCGGGCCGATCAATGGAGAGGAACCATGGGCGTTGCGGTCATCGTGGGCACCAAAAAGGGCGCGGCCATTCTCGCGTCCGACAAATCGCGCAAAGGCTGGTCGCACGAATTTGTCCTGAAGGGATGGAACGTCACCGCATCGGCGCGCGACGACGGCGGCCGCTATTACGCGGCGATCGACAATGACGTGTTCGGCGCGGCCATCATGGTGAGCGATGATCTGAAAGAATGGCGTCAGCTCGAAAACGCGCCGCGCTATCAGCCGGGCGAAAAGGGAAATCCCGAACACATCCGCATCAAGGCCAGCAGCGATTTCATGGGCCGCTACAAGGAGGCGCCGCGCCTCGTCGACCAGATCTGGACCCTGCATGCGGCGCATGGCGCGGTCTTTGCCGGCGTCTCGGAAGCAGGCGTCTTCGTCAGCCGCGATCGCGGACAATCCTGGCAAGGCATCGACGGATTCAACAATCAGCCCGGCCGGGAAGAATGGCCGCCAGGCTTCGGCGGCCTGTGCGCGCACACGATCCTGACGGATGCGAAGAATCCCAATCGCATGTGGGTCGGCGTTTCGTCCGTTGGGTTCTCTCGCACCGATGACGGCGGCAAGACCTGGGCGCTCAAGAATGACGGCGTGAACCAGACGATCGGCAGCAGTTGCGTCCATCGCGTGACGCATGATCCCAACAACGCGGACGTCATGTATCGCCAGGATCATCGCGGCATGTATATGACGAAAAACGGCGGCGACAGCTGGAGCGTCATCGAAACCGGCCTGCCCGTGGGCGATCTCTCCGACGGTCATCGCTGCTCGTTCGGCTTCCCCATCGTGATGGACAAGCGCACGCAAAGCGTTTTCGCGGTGCCGCTGGAAGGCGACAATTTCCGCATGCCGCCGAACGGAAAGCTCGCCGTCTATCGCACGCGCGACGGCGGCGGGCGGTGGGAAGCGTTGAACAATGGTCTGCCCGCCGACGCATTCGTCAGCGTTTTGCGCGGCGCGATGTCGGCCGATCAGCTCGACCCCGGCGGTGTCTATTTCGGAACGAGTTCCGGCGCCGTTTACGCGTCGCCCGACCTCGGCGGCCACTGGTCGGAAATCGCCAGCGGCCTGCCCCGGATCGGCAGCGTCGAGGCCTATGTGACGTGACGAATGTGCGCGTCAGGTTTCCGCCCGTGCTGCGCGCGGCGACGAACGGCGCGCGCGACGTGGAAGCCTCCGGCAATACAATCCGGGAAGCGCTCGACGACGCCGCGGTCCGCATTCCCGCGCTGAAGCTCCATCTGTTCGACGAAGCCGGGCGGGTCCGGCATCACATCATCTGCATTCACGACGATGCTGTCGTGCGCGGACCGGAAATGGCAGAGCACCGGGTGGTCTCCGGCGACGAGATCATCCTCGCCAACGCCTTCGCCGGAGGCTGACGGGAACCATTTTGTTCTTGCTTTGTTCCATTCTCCGTGTAGGATGGATCCATGACCACAGTTCTGGACCTCACAGCCGATCCGCGGCGGCTCCGCGGCCGGGGCGCCCTCTCCAACGCCGTGGGGCGCTATGAGCGCGAAACGCGCGTGCTGGTCGATGACGGCTGGAATGCGGACGACGAATTGCCGCCGGTGAAGACGGAGGTGCTGCTCGATTCCGCACGCACCATCATCACGCGCAACAAGTCGCCGGACATTTCGTTCGACCAATCGATCAACCCGTACAAGGGCTGCGAGCACGGCTGCATCTATTGTTTTGCGCGGCCGACGCACGCCTATCTCGGGCTGTCGCCCGGCGCGGATTTCGAATCCAAGATTTTTGCGAAACCGAATGCAGCGGAGTTGCTGGCCCGCGAATTGTCCGCGCCCGGCTACGTGCCGAAGGTCATCGCGATGGGGACCAATACCGATCCCTATCAGCCGATCGAAAGGCGCCTGCGTATCACGCGCTCGATCCTCGAAGTGCTTTACGAGTTTCGCCACCCCGTCGGCATCATAACGAAGTCACCGCTGATCCTGCGCGATCTCGATATCCTGGCGCCGATGGCCGAGCTCGGACTGGCGAAGGCAGCACTTTCGATCACAACACTGGATCGCAAGCTTGCCCGCGAGATGGAGCCGCGCGCCGGCACGCCGCCGCGTCGCCTGCAGGCGATCAAGGAATTGCGCGCCGCAGGCATTCCGGCCGGCGTGATGTTCGCGCCCATCATCCCCGCCCTCAATGACGAGGAACTGGAGTCCGTTCTTGAAGCGGCCGTCGACGCCGGCGCGCAAACGGCGGGCTATGTGCTGTTACGCCTGCCGCTTGAGATCAAAGATCTGTTTCGTGAATGGCTTGAGGCGAATGCGCCCGGCCGCGCCAAGCATGTGATGTCGCTCGTGCGTCAGATGCGCGGCGGCAAGGATTACGACAGCACCTGGCACACCCGCATGCGGGGAACCGGACCTTACGCCGAAATGATCGCGCGTCGGTTCCATATGGTGGTCAAGCGCCTGGGCCTCAATCGGGGTTCGTCGCCGCTGACGCTGACAAAGTTCCGCAAGCCGGCCCAGATCGGCGATCAGCTCGCGCTGCTCTAGTGGGAGCGCGCGCATCCTGCGCGCAATAGCTGTTGAAAATGCGGGCAAGATGCCCGCGCTCCGGGGGACACCAGGTTCTCATCTTAACGCTGTCGCAACGCAGGTTTTGAGTGCGGCGCGGCGGCATGTAGGATTTCGCCGCCGCCTTTCGGACGCCGCGCATGGCAGAACTCGTGACGCAGGACAACGAACGACTATCGCAGGCCATGCGACCGAGCGGTTCTGTCGGCCGCGTGTTCGGCTGGCTGATGACGAGCCTTAACAAGAAGGCTTATCGATGGACCATTGATCAATTGAAGCCGGCATCGCCGGAAAGTTATCTCGAGATCGGATTTGGCACCGGCGAACAGATCGCGCTGGCCATTCGAAAATTGAATTTGAAAAAAGCATTCGGAGTAGATCCCTCGCCGCTCATGCTCGAGACGGCGATGAAGAAACTGAAACGATATCGCAAGAAAGCCGACATCGAGCTCAAGCTCGGCGACGACAATTCCGTTCCTGCTGGCGCCTTCGATGCGATCACCGCCGTCCATTCGTTCCAGTTCTGGTGGAATCCCGAAGCAACTCTAAAGCGCATCCGTTCGATGCTGGCGCCCAAAGGCCGCTTTGTGATCGTGTTACGTCTTCACGGCCGGATGGCGCGGCGCAATGTGCCCAATCCCTTGAGCCGGATGCCGGACGAGATTTCGGCCGCCTGCGCGGCCTTCGAGAGAGCCGGGTTCACGATCCTCGCCATCCAGTCGATTTCGAAATCGTCGCATGGGATCGTGCTGGGTTGTGGATAGGTCGGCGCCTCTGGTTTCCAGTACCGGGCCGACTCTGCCACACTCGCGCCCATGCCCAGTTATGCGTTCGAGAGCAAAATCCTTGCGCAGAGGACCGGACCGGTGGCCGGCGTGGATGAAGCCGGACGGGGCCCGTTGGCGGGACCGGTCGTCGCCGCGGCGGTGATCTTCGAAAAGAAGCGCATTCCAAAAGGCCTCAACGATTCCAAGCAGCTGACGGCGGAAGCGCGTGAAAACGCCTATGTCGCGATCATGGAGCGGGCGGTGTGCGTGGGCGTCGGCGAGGCAAGCGTCGACGAGATCGACCTCATCAATATCCGCCAGGCGACGCATCTCGCGATGGCGCGGGCGATTCGTGCGCTCAGCACGGCGCCGACATTCGCGCTGGTCGACGGCAATGATGCGCCGGCTCTCCCCTGCCCCTGCGACACGATCATCGGCGGCGATGCGCGCTCGGTGTCCATCGCCGCGGCCTCGATCATCGCCAAGGTCACGCGCGACCGGATGATGCGGGCGCTGCACGAGGAGCACCCCGGCTATGGCTGGTTCACCAACAAGGGCTACGGCACCGACGAGCACCTCACAGCCCTAATGCGCCTCGGCCCCTGCCTGCATCATCGTCGCAGCTTCGCCCCTGTGCACAACATCTTGTACGGTGCGAATCCTCAGAGACTCTAATCTAAGGCTTTGATTCCAAAGACTCTTGACCTGTGGACTCCGGCAAATCACTGTCCCCGTCCATTGTGGATAAAGGGGCGGCGGGATGGCGAAGGGGATCAATTTCGAGGATGCGGTCGATCGCGTGCTCGAAGGCGACTGCATCGAGACCATGCGGTCCCTGCCGGCCGGCTGCGCGGACATCGTCTTCGCAGATCCCCCCTATAACCTCCAGCTTGAGGGCGACCTGCACCGTCCCGACAACAGCAAGGTCGATGCTGTCGACGACCACTGGGACCAGTTCGCCAGCTTCGCGGACTACGACCGGTTCACCCATGACTGGCTGAGCGCCGCCCGGCATGTGCTCAAGGACACCGGCGCGCTGTGGGTGATCGGCTCCTATCACAACATTTTCCGCGTCGGCGCGACCCTGCAGGACCTCGGCTTCTGGATCCTGAACGATGTCGTGTGGCGGAAAACAAACCCCATGCCCAATTTCCGCGGCCGGCGCTTCACGAACGCCCACGAAACGATGATCTGGGCCGTCAAGGACCGCAAACAGAAGAGCTACACCTTCAACTACGAAGCGATGAAGTCGCTGAACGACGAACTTCAGATGCGGTCGGACTGGACCTTGCCCATCTGCTCCGGCGGCGAGCGGCTCAAGGACGAGGCGGGGGAAAAGGCCCATTCGACGCAGAAGCCGGAAGCGCTGCTCCATCGCGTGGTCGTGGCGTCGACCAAGCCCGGCGACGTGCTGCTCGATCCTTTTTTCGGTTCCGGCACGACGGGCGCGGTGGCGCGCCGGCTCGGCCGCCGTTTCATCGGCATCGAACGCGATCCGAAATATGCAAGACTTGCGCGTTCGCGCATCGCGGCGATCGAACCCGCAAACGACGACGCCATCGCAATCACGAAATCGAAACGCGCCGAAGCGCGCATTCCGTTCGGCTGGGTGGTCGAGCGCGGATTGCTGCCGCCCGGCTCAATCCTGCACGGCATCAGCAAGCACCATCGCGCGAAGGTGCGCGCCGATGGTTCGATTGCGAGCGAAAAGGCGACCGGCTCGATCCATCAAATTGCGGCCCAGGTGCAAGGACTCGACGCCTGCAACGGCTGGACGTTCTGGCAGTTTGAATTGAATGGAAAGCTCGTGCCGATCGACGTGCTGCGTCAGCGCTTGCGGGCCGACCTCGCCTGAGAAAACAGTGGTCCGCCCTCGTCCAGCGCATGCGCGACGATCTTGCGCATGACGGTGGGAAGGGCTGCGGCCCGCAATTCGCCTTGCGGCACCCAGCGTCCCTCGACCTTCGGTCGTCTCACGAGCGTGGCGGAATAAACCTCTATCTCCAGCTCGAAATGCGTGAAGCCGTGGCGCACGATTCCGGCGCGCTTGCGCCATTCGGCGTCAAACGGCGCCTGGGCCAGCGCCGCCTTCCCTGACGGAAATTTTTCCGCCCATGGTCCCAGCGGCGGTTGCAGCATGCCGCCGAGCAATCCCTTCTCCGGCCGTTTCGTCAGCAGCACTGCGCCCTTTCGCGTCGCTGGCGACGAACGCCGCGCCGCGCCTGAGAGGGCGCACGGCGCGTTCAGCCTTCTGCGGCAAGGTTTCGGCGATGCCGCGGGCGCGGCCTGCGCAATCATCCGTCCACGGACAATCTGCGCAGGCCGGTCGGCGCGGCGTGCAGATGACGGCGCCGAGATCCATCAACGCCTGCGCGAAATCCCCGGCGCGTTTCTCGGGCACAAGCGACTGACCCAGCGTGCGAAGCTTCGGCTTGGCGAACGGCAGCGGCTCCTCGACCGCAAAGAACCGGGCGAGCACCCTTTCGGCGTTGGCGTCGACGGCCGCCTCGCGCGCATCGAAGGCAATCGCGGAAATGGCGCCTGCCGTGTAAGGCCCGATGCCGGGAAGTTCTCGCAAACCTTCCGCCGTCTTCGGAAATTCGCCGCCGAGTTCTTTCGCCACAACCTGCGCCGCGCGATGCAGGTTTCGCGCCCGCGCGTAATAGCCGAGGCCGGCCCACGCGGCGAGTACATCATCCAGAGGCGCCGCCGCCAACGCTTCGACAGTTGGCCAGCGCGCAAGGAACGCGCGATAATAGGAAGCCACCGCCACGACGGTCGTCTGCTGCAGCATGATTTCGCTGAGCCACACGTGATACGGATCGGCGGTCTGGCCTTCACGCGCGCGCCACGGCAATGCCCGGCGATGCACATCGTACCAGGCCAGCAGGCGCGCCGCCGGCGAAGCGGTCCTTTGCATTGCGCGGCGAGGTTTGGTCATAGTTGCGAGGAAGCAGAGAGAATAGTTGCGAGGAAGCAGAGAGATAAGGCATGGCGCAAGGCCAAACCGACAGAACATCGCCGCCGGAGCCGCCGCGGCGCAACCGGACGGAAGCCGTGGATCGCGGCGTGAGCGCCATTGCGGCCACCGCCTTTGAGCGCGCAGGTTTTCGCGATCCCACCCTCATTTTGCGCTGGGCGGAAATCGTTGGGGCCGACGTCGCCCGCTACACGCGGCCCATCAGGCTCAGCGAAGGCCCATCGGGCGGCGTTCTCACCCTCAAGTCGGAACCGGGCGCCTCTGTGTTCCTGCAACACGAGAGCCGAACCCTCTGCGAGCGAATCAATGCCTATCTCGGTCGCGCAGCGATCTCGCGGCTGCGATTCGTGCAGGGTGAAATCGCTGTAAGGCACCCTTCCGCTCCGCTTCCCCGAGTCGCGGCCGAAGCGCCGGCTGCCGATCCAGCCCGCGGATTCCAAGGCCCGGAGCGGCTCAAGGAGGCCCTCATTAACCTTGCGCGCGCCCGGCAGCGTCCGCGGCAATTGCGCGCCGATTGAACGGCGCGCGCGGCTCTGCCACAAGCACATTGGCAGACGGCGGAGTGTCGAGCGTGAACCGCAAACAGTTATTGATCGGGTTGGTGGCGCTTGCCGTCGTGGCAATCGGCGTGGCGGCCTATTTCCTGTATTTTTCGGGTGGTTCCAGCGACGCCGCGTTGCCCACGGGAGGCGAGAAGTACGGCATCCAGATCACCGCACGCGACCGCACTTTGGGCTCGCCCAAGGCGCCCATCCTGATGGTCGAATACGCTGCGCCAAGCTGCCCGCACTGCGCCCATTTCGACATGGATATATTTCCCCAGCTCAAACAAAAGATGATCGACACCGGGAAGGTTTATTACGTGTTTCGCGTGTTCCCGCTGGGCGCAGTGGACGTTGCCGCCGAATCGATCGCGCGCTGTTTGCCTGAGGATAACTATTTCCAGTTCATTGACCTTCTGTTCCGGAATCAGTCGAAGTGGGACCCGGACGGCTACGACATCCCTGACGTGCATGGAGCCCTCGTGCAAATGGGGCAGACGGCGGGGCTGAGCGCGGAAAAGGTTGACGCCTGCATCGGCAACCAGACCGTCGCGAGCCAGGTTGCACAGGTCGGTCAAGATGCGCAGACAAAGTACAATATCTCGGGTACGCCGACATTCCTCATCAACGGGCAAGTGCATGGCCCGTTTGTGGACTACACGGAGTTGCAGGACTTCATCAGCCCGATGCTGTCGAAGAAATAGTGTGGCAGCACAGCGGCAGGACGGCGCGTATTCGTTGAAGTTCACCCGGCTCAGGCTTTCCGGTTTCAAATCTTTCGTCGAACCGACGGAGCTCATCGTCGAGCCCGGCCTGACGGCGGTGATCGGGCCCAATGGTTGCGGCAAGTCGAACCTGTTCGACGCCATGCGCTGGGTGATGGGCGAAACGCGCCCGACCTCCGTGCGCGGCATCGGAAATGGACGACGTGATCTTTGCCGGCAGCGCCGGGCGGCCTGCGCGCAACACGGCGGAAGTCATCACTGTTCATCGACAATGCCGACCGCACGGCGTCCGCGCCTTACAACGAATACGACACGATCGAAGTGTCGCGCCGCATCGAGCGCGAGGCCGGCTCCGTCTATCGCATCAATGGCCGCGACGTGCGCCAGCGCGACGTGCAGATCTTCTTCGCCGACGCCTCGTCGGGCGCGGCTTCGACCGCCTTCGTGCGCCAGGGCCAGATCGGTCTTCTGATCAGCCAGAAGCCGCTCGCGCGCCGCGCCATCCTGGAAGAAGCCGCCGGCATCGGCGGGCTGCATCAGCGCCGCCATGAAGCCGAACTGCGTCTGCGCGCCGCCGAAACCAACATGTCGCGCCTCGATGACGTGATCCGCGAAGTCGAAGGCCAGTTGCAAAGCCTGAAGCGCCAGGCGCGCCAGGCCGCGCGCTATCGCAATCTTTCCGGCCATCATCCGCAAGGCCGAAGCACTCGCGCTATTATCTGCGCTGGACCCTGTCGGCTGTCGCAGACGCGCGCGGCCGAGGCGGCCCTGGAGTCCGCGGCTGCCGCCGTCGCGGAATGCACCGAGCGCTGCCGCAGTGGCTGCGACGGTGCAGCTCAACGCGAGCGCCGATCTGCCGCCCTGCGCCAGATCGAAGCGGAAAAAGGCGCCGCCCTTCATCGCCTGATCGTCGAGCGCGACGCGCTGGACGCCGAAGAAGCGCGCGCCCGCGAGGCCGCCCAGCGCTTGCGCCAGCGCATCGGACAAGCCGGGCAGGACATCGTCCGCGAGCAGGCGCTGGACGCCGATGCGCAAACCGCGCTGGCCAAACTTGCGGAAGCGAATCGCAAGGGCCTCGAAGCCATGTCTGCGCGCGCCGCCGAAGATTTGGCGGCGGCGGAGTCGGTTTCGGCCGAACTGACCGATGCGCTTGCCGAAGCCGAACGGTTGCTGGAACGTCTGACGTCCGAACTCGCCGAATGGCACGCGCGCAAGCACAGCCTCGATCGTTCGCGCGAAGTCGCGGCGGCATTGGCGGAAACGAGCATGCTGCAACTCGATGCGGCGCAGTCCCGCCTCGACCAGGCCATCGCCCGCGCAGCGGAAATGCCGGACGTGCGCGCCGCCGAAGCGGCGGCCGAAGAGGCGCGCACGCTTGCCGCCACAGCGCGTGAAGCGCTGACTGAAGCCCGCGCGAAGCTTGAGGACGCGGAATCCCGGCAAGCGGACGTGCGCGAACCGCTGGAAGTTGCGGAACGCGCATGTGCAGGCGCTTTCGGCCGAAGCCAAGGCGCTCGCCGATCTGCTGCATCCCGCAGGGCGAAGATCTGTTTCCGCCGCTCGTCGACGCCGTTGTGGTGCAATCGGGTTACGAAGCGGCGTTCGCCGCCGCCCTGGGCGACGATCTGCAGGCGCCGCTTGACGAAGCGTCGCCCGCATCATTGGCGCGAATCTGGGCGCCGCTTGAATTGGCCCCGCCTTTGCCCGGCGGCGCAACACCGCTGAGCCAATTTCGTCGACGCGCCGGCCGCTTTGGCGCGCCGCCTGTCGATGACCGGTCTTGTTTCGGACGATCAGGCATCGCGCTGCAAGCCGCGCTGCTGCCCGGCCAGCGCCTTGTCACGCAGCGCGGCGATCTGTGGCGCTGGGACGGCTATGCCGCTTCGGCCGATGCGCCCTCGCCCGCCGCCGTGCGGCTGTCGCAGCGCAACCGGCTTGCCGCGCTCGAAATCGAGATTGCACAAGCCAAGGAAACCCGCGCCGCAGCGTTCGCGCGCTTATTCCGAAGCGAAGACGCTCGCCGATCAGACGCGCGAAATCGCGCGGTCGGCCGAGCAGAACCGAACGCCGCGCCGAGCAGGCATTGATCGCAGCCCAGGATCACGCGGCCGAAGCTGCGCGCGCTGCCGCCGAGCGCGCATCGCAGCTGGCCACCTTCGAAGCGGAAATCCGCCGTCTCGGTCAGGCGCGCGATGCGGCGCACGAAGCCGAAGCACAAGCGATTGCCGGGCTCGCCGAACTCGGCGACGGCGCGGCGCTGACCGAATCCGCAGCCGACGCCCGCAGCGGCGCGGCCGACGCGCGCGCGCGCACATGCGGAAGCGCGCGCGACGCTCGATGCGCTCCGTCGCGAAGGCGAAATCCGCACGCAGCGCCTCGCCGCCATCGCCGGACGAAACCACGCGCTGGCAAAGCCGGCGCGATGCGGCGGCGCCAGCAGATCGCGGAACTCAATCGCCGCCTCGACGAAATGCGCGGCGAGCTTGACCGCGCTCGAACGGTGCCGGACGCGATCGGCCTCAAGCGCGGCGCGCTGCTCGACGCGATCGCCGGCGCGGAAGCGTCGCGCAACGAAGCCGCGCGACGCCCGCGCCGACGCCGAACGCAGTCTGGCCGAAGCCGACAAAGCACGCCAAAGCGGCCGACGCGGCGCTGTCCGCGGCCCGCGAGGAACGCGCCCGCGCGCAGGCGCTGATCGGAAGCCGCCGCCGCGCGCATCGACGAATTGCGCACGCGCATCCGCGACGAACTGGATGCGACGCCCGACGAATTGGCCGAACGCGCCGAGATCAAGGACGACGAGGAGCTTCCCGATCTCGAACACGCCGACAAAGCGTGTCGAGAAGCTGAAGCAGGAGCGCGAGCAACTGGGCGGCGTCAATCTGCGCGCCGAAGAAGAAGCTGCCGAACAGCGAAACGCGGCTCGAACACGCTGACCACCGACCGCGCCGATCTCGACGGCGCCATCGAGCGCCTGCGCCGCGGCATCCAGAGCCTCAACCGCGAAGGCCGCGAACGTCTGGTCGAATCGTTCGAGAAGGTGAACAGCAATTTCCAGCAGCTGTTCACGAAGCTGTTCGAAGGCGGCGAAGCGAAGCTCACCTTCACCGAATCGGAAGATCCGCTGGAAGCCGGTCTGGAAATCTTCGCGCGCCCGCCCGGCAAGAGGCTGCAGTCGCTGTCGCTGCTTTCCGGCGGCGAGCAGGCTCTGACGGCCATGGCGCTCATCTTCGCGGTGTTCCTGGTGAACCCCGCGCCCGTCTGCGTGCTCGACGAAGTGGACGCGCCGCTGGACGACGCCAATGTGGACCGCTTCTGCAATCTGCTGGACGAGATGACGAAGCTGGCCGACACCCGCTTCCTGGTCATCACCCACCACGCGCTCACCATGTCGCGGATGCACCGGCTGTTCGGCGTGACGATGGCCGAGCGCGGCGTGAGCCAGCTGGTGTCGGTGACGTTGGCCGAAGCGGAGCGCGTCGCGGCTGCGGAATAAAATTGCGCCGACCGCTTGGGAAATCGCGGCGCGCATTTCGCCGCGGGCCACTTTCTGCTTTTATTTCAACAACTTAACAGCCTTCTTGCATTCTTGACATATTCGACCCGCGAACCCTATGGTCCGCCCGCCTTCGGTTGCGCCGCGATGGCTCCAAACGGCGTGAAATTGACGGCCTACCGGGATGAAATGTCCAAAAACGATCCCGACCACGATGAACTGCGCGCGCTCGGCTCGCGGCTCGACAAGGTTCGGCAACGTGACGGCGCGCGCAAGAATCTGCCACCGCCCACGTCACTCGGTATGGCGTTCCGGTTTGCGACGGAGCTGTTCGCTGCGCTGATCGTGGGCGCGGCGATGGGATGGGGGCTCGACCGGCTGTTCGGAACGAGCCCGACGTTCATCCTGATACTGGGTGTGTTCGGCATGGCGGCCGGCGTTCGCAACGTCATCGTCGCGGCCAAAGAGATCAACGCGCGGATCGCGGCTTCGTCCGGATCGGCGCAAAAGACGGATGAGGAGAAATAATCCATGGCCGCAAGCCCCATGGAGCAGTTCGAGGTGAAGACGCTGATCCCGATTCATCTGGGCGGCTACGACATCTCGTTCACCAATCAGTCCGTCTGGATGTGCCTCGTCGCGGGCGGCGTGTCGCTGTTCATGTTCCTGGCGCTTTCGAAGCGCAGCGTGGTGCCGACGCGTATGCAATCCATGGCGGAGATGTCGTACGAGTTCACCGCCAACATGATCAACATGGCGGCCGGCGAAGACGGGCTGAGGTTTTTCCCGCTCATCTTCTCGATCTTCCTCTATATCGGCGCGTCGAATTTCTTCGGGTTGCTGCCGGGTTCGTTCACGGTGACAAGCCAGATCGCCGTCACCTTCGCGCTGACGATGCTGGTGATTCTGACCGTGATCATTACGGGCTTCATCAAACACGGCATCGGCTTCTTCAAGCTTTTCGCGCCCAATGCGCCGATCTACATCCTGCTCTTTCTCGTGCCGCTCGAGGTGATCTCGTTCTGCGCGCGGCCCATGAGCCTTTCGATGCGTCTGTTCGCCAACATGCTGGCGGGCCACACGATGCTCAAGGTGATGGCGGGCTTTGTGATCGCGCTGGGCGGCGCAGGCGGCGTCTACACGCTTCTGGCGGCGGCGCCCGAAGTGCTGATCGTCGGCCTGACCGGTCTCGAATTCCTCGTCGCCTTCCTGCAGGCCTATGTGTTCGCGATCCTGTCCTGCATCTATCTGAGCGAAGCATTGCATCTTCACGACAACCACTGACGAACAAAGGGGACTTCCCACATGGATATGATTCACGCAGCAAAGTTCATCGGCGCCGGTCTCGCGACCATCGCCTTCGTGGGCTCCGGTATCGGCATCGGCGTCGTGTTCGGAAACTACATCTCCGGCGCGCTTCGCAATCCCGGCGCGGCCCAGAGCCAGTTCACGAACCTCTATATCGGTTACGCGCTTTGCGAATTGCAGGGACTGTTCGGCCTGCTGATCGCGCTCATCCTGATGTACACCTGATATGGCTGCGCCTGCTCCAAGCACGACGGAAACGACGGAGTCCGCAAGCGGCGGTTTCCCGCCGTTTAAGACTCAAACCTATCCGAGCCAGTTGTTCTGGCTGACGATAACTTTTGCGTTTCTGTTCGTCGTGTTGTGGCGTTTCGCGGGCCCGCGCATCCAGGGCGCGATCGCGGAGCGGCGCGGCAAGATCAATGCCGAGCTGGCCGCGGCCGAGCAAAACCGTCGCGGCGCAGAAGACGCGCTGGCGGCCTATGAAGCGCCGCTGATCGAAGCGCGCGAGCGGGCGCGCGGCGCCGCGGAAGAAACGCGAAACAAATTCGCGCAGGAAGCCGAAACCGCCAAGGCCGCGGCCGATCAGGAAGCCGACACTGTGACAGCCAAGGCCGAAGAACGCATCGCGGCGCTCCAGGCCGAAGCGCGCCGTCACATCGCGGATGTCGCGAAGGACGCGGTGATCGAAATCGTGAGCCGGCTGACGGGCGAAACGGTCTCCTCGCAAGAAGCGGCAGACGCCGTACAGAACGCAGTCAAGGGCTGACGCCGATGGAACTCATCAAGACCATTCTGCAGGAGCCGGATTTCTGGGAAGGCCTAGGCCTTCTGATCGTGATCGGCGGGTTCCTCTATATCGGCGTGCCCGGCATGATCACCGGCGCGCTCGACAAGCGCGCGAAAGACATCGAAGCCGAACTCACCCAGGCGCTGCAGCTGCGCAAGGAAGCCGAAGTCGTCCTCACCAAATATCGCGAACAGGCGAAAGCGGCCGGCAAGGAAGCCGCGGCCATTCTCAGCGACGCGAAAGCCGACGCCGAACGCTTTGCCGAAGAAGCGCGCGCGGCGCTGAAGGCCCAGCTCGAACGCCGCGCCAAGCAGGCGCAAGACCGCATCGCACAGGCCGAACGCCAGGCGCTGTCGGAAATCCGCACGCTGGCAGCCGATGCCGCCGCAGCGGCCGCAGAGAAGATCATCGTCGCGCGGATCGACGATCAGAAAGCGGGCGCCCTCATCGCCCAAAGCCTCGGCGAGCTTCCGGCGAAGCTGAATTAGAGATCTTTCCCGGCTGCACGGCCCCCCTTCCGTCCGCCTCGCAAATGCGAGGCGTCCACCTTCCCCCACAAGGGGGGAAGGCTAAAAAGAAGGCAAAGCGCGAATTTTTATCTTAGCCTTCCCCCCTTGCGGGGGAAGGTGGCGCGCGGCGTCAGCCGCGTGACGGAAGGGGGGCCGCTCGCCTCCTACTCCGCCTTCTTCTCCGGCATCACTACGCGGATGTGAAGCTCGCGCAGCTGTTTGGCCGAAACTTCGGACGGCGCGTTCATCATCAGGTCCTGGGCCTGCTGGTTCATCGGGAACATCGTCACTTCGCGCAGATTTTCCTCACCCGCGATCAGCATGACGATCCGGTCGATGCCGGGCGCGGTGCCGCCATGCGGCGGTGCGCCGTAGCGGAACGCATTGAGCATGCCGGCGAACTTGGTCTCGGTCTCTTCGCGCTCGTAGCCCGCGATCTCGAACGCCTTCAGCATCACATCGGGATCATGGTTGCGGATAGCGCCTGACGACAGCTCGTTGCCGTTGCAGACGATGTCGTACTGGAAGGCCTTGATGCCGAGGATCGTCTCTTTGTCATCGTCCGTCGAGCGCCAAGAATTTCTCGCGGTCGAAATTCGGCATCGAGAACGGATTGTGCGAGAAGTCGATCCGCTTCTCGTCCTCGTTCCACTCATACATGGGAAAATCGACGATCCAGCAGAACTCGAACTTGCCTTCTTTGATCAGACCGAGCTCGCGCCCGATGCGCAGGCGCGCCTGCCCCGCCAAGGTCGCGGCGCGATCGGATTTGGCGTCAGCCGCGAAGAACAGTGCATCGCCGGCGCGCACGCCGGCCTTCTGCGCCATGTCCGCCAGCACCGTCGGCGGAATGAATTTCGCGATCGGCCCTTTGCCCACCAGCGCGCCGCCCTCGTCTTCGCAGCACGACATAGCCGAGCCCCGGCGCATTCATTTCCGAGCGCGCCCAATCGTTGAGCTTGTCGAAGAAGGAGCGCGGCTGCGTCGCGGCGCCCGGCGCAGGAATCGCGCGCACGGTCTTGTTCTTGAACGCCTTGAACTCGACTTCGGCGCGGCCGAACATGTCGCTGACATCGGCGATTACGATCGGATTGCGCAGATCCGGCTTGTCGGTGCCGTATTTCAGCATCGACTCGTCATAGGGAATGCGCGGGAACGGCGCCGGCGAAACCTGCGCTTCCGTCGGCGAATTCCTCGAACACGCCGTGCAGCACCGGCTCGACGGCCGCAAACACATCGTCCTGCGTGACGAAACTCATTTCGACGTCGAGCTGGTAGAATTCGCCCGGGCTGCGGTCGGCGCGCGCGTCTTCGTCGCGGAAGCAGGGCGCGATCTGGAAATAGCGGTCGAAGCCCGCCACCATGATCAGCTGCTTGAACTGCTGCGGCGCCTGCGGCAACGCATAGAACTGGCCCGGATGCAGGCGCGACGGCACGAGAAAGTCGCGCGCGCCTTCGGGGCTCGACGCCGTCAGGATCGGCGTCTGGAATTCGGTGAAGCCCTGGTCGATCATGCGACGGCGGATCGACTGGATCACTTTCGAACGCAGCGTGATGTTCTTGTGCAGCCGCTCGCGGCGCAGATCGAGCAAGCGATATTTGAGCCGCGTCTCCTCGGGATAATCCGTGTTCGCCGAACACGGGCATCGGCAGCTCCTGCGCCACGCCCTGGACGCTGATCTCCTCGATGCGAATCTCGACTTCGCCGGTGGGAAGCTCCTTGTTGACCGTCTCGGCCGTGCGCGCGACGACCGGGCCGGTGACCGTCACCACCCATTCGGAGCGCGCCCGATCCGCCACGGCGAAGGCGGCGTCGCCCGGCTCGATCACGCATTGGGTGATGCCGTAATGGTCGCGCAGGTCGATGAAGAACAGCCCGCCATGATCGCGCCGCCGGTTCACCCAGCCGGACAGGCGAACGCGGGAGCCGACATGCTCCTTGCGCAATTGGCCGCAGGTGTGGGTGCGATAGGCGTGCATCGGACTGATTCCCGGAAAAAGCGCGGTATGTGGCGAGGGGGGCGGCCTCAAGTCAAGGGCGGCAATTCGGGCTTCAATTGTCGCATTTCCCGCCTATTCTCCGGGCCGGAACAAGGAACACGCCATGACCATCGCGCACCGCGCCGCCCTCGCCGCCTGCCTCTATCTTGCCCTCGCCGTCCCTGCGGCGGCCGCGCCCCACAATGTGGTGATCTTCGTGGCCGATGGGCTGCGCTATGAGAGCGTGACGCCGCAGACCGCGCCCACGCTTTACAAGCTCAAAACGACCGGCGTCGACTTCGTCAATAGCCACGCGATGTATCCCACGCTGACGACGGCCAACGCATCGGCCATCGCGACGGGCCATTATCTCGGCGACACCGGCGACTACGCGAATGTTCTCTACACCGGCTTTCCGCTCGCATCGAAGCAGGGATCGACGGTCCCGTTTCTGGAAGACGACGGCGTGCTGCAGGAACTGAAGTCGCATTTCGGCGCCGGCTATATGGGCCCGCAACCATTGCTTTGCGCGGCGCATGCGCACGGGTTCACGACTGCGGTGATCGGTAAAGTCGGACCTTCGGCGATCCAGGCGATCGATTGCCTGGAGGGAACGCCGGTCGTCGATGACGTTTTCGGACGGCCGACCTATCCCGATGGTTCGCCGACCGGATCGATTTCCATTCCCGCGGAATTGGCCGCGGCGATAAAGACAGCGGCCGGCAGCGATGCGCCGCCGGCGGGCGCCGTTCCAAATGTCGCGCAACAAAAATGGCTCGTCGCGGCCGTCCAGAAGGCGTTGCTGCCGTCGTTCAAATCCAGCGGTAAACCTTTCGTGTTGCTCTTCTGGTCCCGCGACCCGGACGGCACACAGCATGCCCAGCAGGACAATCTCGGCTCGCTCACGCCGGGCATCAATGGCCCAACCGGAAAAGCGGGAATCGCCAACGCCGATTCCAGTCTCGCCGCGCTGCTCGACGCGTTGAATCAGCTTGGCCTCGACAAGACGACGGATGTGTTCGTCACGGCCGATCACGGCTTCTCGACGATCTCGAAGGGCATTCCCGACGATGCCGGCAATGCCGGACCCGCTTCCCATCCGCAAGGATTCGTCGCGGCGGATGTCGCTGCATGGCTCGGCGAAAAATTGTTCGATCCGGATGTGGCGTTCTCCGAATTGGATATGTCGAGCGGCGAACATTCCGCGCGCGGCAATGGCGTGATCGGCGCGGACGCGCATGCGCCCGACGCCGTCGTCGCGGCCAATGGCGGTTCCGATTTCATCTATGTTCTGGGCGCCGATGCGCATGCGCATGCCAAGCAGATCTTCGATCATCTGTTGGAGGCGCCTTATGCGGGCGCGCTGTTCGTCAATGATGAATTGATGAAGGGCGCAGGCGCCAAAGATTTTGCCGGCGCGTTGCCGCTGAGCGCGATCCGCCTCTCGGGCAGCGCGACCGTGCCGCAGCCTTCGATCGTGATCGGGTTCCGCTCCTTCGACGCCAGGGATTGCACTCTGGGCGAACAGCTTTGCGCCGCCGAACTGGCGGACACCTCACTGGGCATGGGGCAAGGCATGCATGGCAGCTTCAGCCGGGCCGACACCCGCAATTTCATGGCCGCGATGGGACCGGACTTCAAACGGGGCTTCAAGGACACCGCGCCCGTCGGCAATGCCGATATCGCGCCCACCCTCGCCCACATCCTCGGCCTTCCGTTGACGGGTGGTGGCCCGATGACCGGCCGGGTGGCGGCCGAGGCCCTCGTCGGCGGCAAGCCGGTCAGGATCTCCCGGAAGGTGCTGAGTGCGCTTCCGGCGACCAATGGCCTGAAGACCATCCTCGACGAGCAAATCGTGGGGCCGACGGTCTATTTCGATGCGGCCGGGTTCCCGGGACGTGCTGTGGGGCTTGAGCCCCGCTGATCGTCGCAGACGGGGAATTTCAGGGCGGCCGCCCCGCGAATCCGCTATAGGCGGGGCATGGAAGTCGTCACCACCACCAAAGAGCTCAAATCCCTGATCGCCCTGCTCGAACCCGCGCCGTACCTGGCGCTGGACACCGAGTTCATGCGCGACCAGACCTACTGGCCGAAGCTGTGCCTGCTGCAGGTCGCCTCGCCGACCGTCGAAGCCATCATCGATCCGCTGGCGGACGGCATCGATCTCAAGCCGTTCTATCACCTGCTCAAATCGCCCCACATCGTGAAGGTGCTGCACGCTTCGCGGCAGGACATCGAGATCTTTCATCAACAGGGCGGCGTGATCCCCGATCCGCTGTTCGACACGCAGATCGCGGCGATGGTGTGCGGCTTCGGAGATTCCGCGTCGTACGAAACGCTGGCCCGCAAACTCGCCCATGTGGAAATCGACAAGTCCGCGCGCTTCACCGACTGGAGCCGGCGTCCGCTTTCCAAGCGCCAGCTCGAATATGCGCTGGCCGACGTCACGCATCTGCGCGTCGTCTATGAAGCGCTGAAAAAACAACTTGAAAAGACCGGCCGCGCGGAATGGGTGGAAGAAGAGATCGCGGCGTTGCGCGAACCGGGTCTTTATCAACTCGATCCCGCCAACGCCTGGAAGCGATTGAAGCCGCGCACGACCAACAAGCGTTTCCTCGCGATGCTCGCGGCCATTGCCGCATGGCGCGAACGCGAAGCGCAGACGCGCGACCAGCCGCGCAATCGCATCCTGAAGGATGAAGCGCTGCTGGAGATCGCGTCTCATCCGCCCGAGACCGCCGAAGCGCTGGATCACAATCGCGCCGTGCCGAAAGGCTTCGGTTCTTCGCGCATGGGCAAGTCGCTGCTCGAAGCGATTGAAGCGGGCAAGACGGCAGCGCCGCCGGACGGCATCGAACCCGAGCGGCCGCGCCGCAAGCGCGAGCCAACGCAATCGGCCGTCGATTTGTTGAAGACTTTGCTGCGGTTGCGCGCCGAGGAAGCTGGCGTGGCGCCACGGCTCATCGCCAATGCCGAAGATATCGAACGGCTGGCGGCGCATGAAGACGAAGACGTCTCCGCACTGCATGGCTGGCGCGCGAAAGTGTTCGGCGACGACGCGCGCGCGCTGCGGGACGGCAAACTCGCGCTCGCGCTGGAAAAAGGCGAAGCGGTGGTGGTGGAGCTGGAAGATTAGCGGCGCTTCCCCCACTCACCATGGGCGGGCGTGACCCGCCCACCCAGCGGCCGCGTGTCAACGCGGCCAATAACTCTTTGCTTTGTCGTACTTCATAATTCGGCTCGCAGACGCTCGCCGGCTGGGTGGCCGGGTCACGCCCGGCCATGGTGAAATTTAGGTATGGCGTCTCTACTTTTCACTCGCCGTTCTCAACGCCGCCATGAATTCGTCGATCGATTTGGTGTGGCCCATCACATAGCGCGAAACGAAGCGGAAGAAGGGGTTATAGACTTCACCGCGTTCCGTGATGGTCAGTGACGTTCCGGCGCGCGATGGGGCAAATTCGTACGTCCATGTGCCGCCGAAGGGCAGATCTTTCTTGACGATCGCGGTGACGAAACGGTTGGGAGGCGATTGCTCGACGATCGCGAAGTTGCCGTCATTCGTCTTGTGAAATTGCGCGATCGCCATATCCCACAAGTGCTGCTGCGAAACCGTGAACGCTTCGGTGCGCGAGGCGACATGCTTCACGGGCAGCATCGCGCCGATGCCCGTCGCAATGAGAATGACGGCGAGCAACACGCCGACGACGGCGCCGATCCAGATCAAAAATGTTTTCATGGCGATACTCCTTCCTTCAAATGCATCTGCTGCGACGCGGCGCTCCAGCGCAAGGACATGCAGGACAAGCCCGCGTCGAGCTTGCCGATCTCCGTCACCGGGAGCGGCATCACTCTATGGCCCTCTTTCGCGATCAGATCGATCGTGCGCGGGAAATTCTCGCCTACGAACACAACATCGTTCACGCGCAGCAGATTGGCCGCCGCTTCTTCGCTTTCGGGAACGACCAGGATTTTGAGGTCGGCGAATATCCTGCTCGCCGCCATCGCCTTCGTAGCGACGACCGTGTCTTCGCTCAGAAGCGACACTGCCGTCTTGAAATGCAGGATCGTGTCCGGCGTCTGCGCGATGCGCGCCTTGCGGCCAAATTGCGCGAGCTTCGCCTGCAATGCTTCCGCCCCCTGGCGATTGGTGCGTTTCGACAGACCGATGAAGATGGTTTCGGGCGTGATCAGAACGTCGCCGCCATCGACATATTCGTCGCCCTCGAGAACGAGCACGGTCTCGAAATGGCGTCGCAATGCGCTTGCGATCTCTACGCCCTCGCCCCGGCGCGCTTCTGCGCCCGAGCGCAGCTGGATTGCGCCTTCCGGAATCACAAATGCCGGATCCTCGACGAACATGGAATCCGGATAGCGCTCCAGCGGCGGCAGCACGTCGACGGCGGGGCCCGCGTCGCGCAGGGCGGCGACATAGATCGCGTGCTCTTGCATGATCCTCTCGAATGACGGCACGGCGCGCGCATCGCTGCGGATGCCATCGACCACGCTGCGGCCGGGTGCGCGAACGATCGCATGGTCGAAATCGAAAACGCGCAACTCGTCCCCCCCTTCACTTATCTGCACTCGTAACACGCCGGCAATCGGAGCGCGGGCATCCTGCCCGCTCTTCTTGATATTTAGTGCGGGCAGGACGCCCGCGCTCCCACTTGACATATGAGTAAGTTTACACTTACGGTAAGTTATGGCTAAACATTACTCCGCGACCGAAAGCCTTGCCGCCCTGGGCGATCCGACCCGGCGAAAGATATTCGAGCGCGTAGCGGCCCGCCCCGCCGCCGTGGGCGATCTGGCGCGCGGGCTGCCCGTCAGCCGTCCCGCGGTATCGCAGCATCTGAAGGTGCTGAAGGAGGCCGGGCTTGTGACCGAAACCCCCGATGGAACGCGCCGCATCTATCGTCTCGATCCGCGCGGCATCGCCGTGATGCGCGACTGGCTCGACCAATATTGGTCGACGGCGCTCCACGCCTTCGCGGCGTTTGCGGATGAACAAATCGAATCCGAAACCGAAGAGGAGAAACCCAAATGAGCATCGCACCGATTGTGCATACCGTGCAGGTGAAAGCCCCGCCGGCCCGCGCCTTCGAGATCTTCACCAGCCGCATGCAGGACTGGTGGCCAGCGGGAAAAACCGTGGGCAAGAATCCGCATGTCGCGATCGTCGCCGAGCCGCATGTCGGCGGCAAATGGTTCGAGCGCGATGCGGAAGGTCATGAAACGCATTGGGGCAAAGTGCTCGCCTGGGAGCCGCCTTCGCGGCTGTTGCTGGGCTGGCAGCTCAACAGCCAGTGGACGTTCGATCCCGATTTTCTCACGGAAGTCGAGCTGACATTCGCACCCGTCGCCGGCGGCGGAACAACGGTGCGTCTCGAACACCGCAATCTCGAACGCTTCGGCGCCGACGCGGAAAAACACGCCGCATCGCTCAACGGCGGCTGGCCCACTTTGCTCGCCGATTTCGCCAAATACACCGACAACCAATCCTGAAAGGAGAAACCCATGTCGAACTTCATCCTGCACAGCATTCCCGGAAGCCCTTACGGCCGCGCAGTCCTGCTTGCGCTCGCAGAGAAAGGCGCAAGCTGCCGTTTCGTGGGGGTGGCGCCTGGAACGACCAAGCAGCAGCCTTATCTCGCCCGCCATCCCTTCGGCCGGATTCCCGCGTTCGAGCATGACGGTTTCGCGGTTTACGAAACGCAGGCGATCCTGCGTTATCTCGATCGCGTGCTGCCCTCGCCGGCGCTGACGCCGGTTGATGCGAAGGCCGCCGCGCGCATGGATCAACTGATGAACATTTGCGACTGGTATCTGTTTCAGGGCGTCAACGCCGTGATCGGATTCCAGCGCGTGGTCGGT
This sequence comes from uncultured Alphaproteobacteria bacterium, assembly GCA_963715545.1. GTDB lineage: Bacteria > Pseudomonadota > Alphaproteobacteria > Micropepsales > Micropepsaceae > Rhizomicrobium. The sequence continues at coordinate 1,537,637 of OY970252.1, forward strand.
CCGCGCCTGATGGGGCTGAAGCCCGATGAAGCGGCGATCGCAAGCGCGATGCCGAAGGCGCATGTCGCATTCGACGAGCTTTCGCGCCTTTTGGGATCGAAGAAATACATCGCCGACGAGACGCCCACGCTCGCCGATCTGATGATCGCGCCGCATCTCGATTTCCTCGCCGAAACCCCGGAATGGGCGGCGCTCACCGCATCCAATCCCAATCTCGTCGCCTGGCTCGCGCGCATGAACGAACGGCCGAGCATGAAGGCGACGACCTGGGATCGCGTGGCGGAATTGGCGAAGGCGGCGTGATCCCTCCCCTCACCATGGGCGGCCTCGACCCGCCCATGGAGAAATTTTGGTTAGGGTGACACGAACTACAAAGCCAAATTTGACAATTCACATCGGAAGTTTCTTGCGATGCTGAAGATATTCCACAACCCCCGCTCGCGATCCTTTCGCATCGTGTGGCTGGCCGAGGAAATGGGCCTGCCCTATGAGATCAAGGCGGAGACGCTGGGCAAGCCGAGCGCGGAATTTCTTGCGGCCAATCCGTCGGGAAAATTGCCCACGATCCTCGATGACGCGACTGCGATGAGCGAGTCCACCGCGATCATGCATTATCTGACGCAGAAATACGGCCCCACTCCGCTCGCATTGACGCCGCAAGACACCCGCTATGCCGACTATGTGCAATTCCTCATCTTCGGCGAAGCTTCGATGGCCGCGCCGCTCAATCCGGTGATCCGCACGCTGTTCTCCGCGCCGGAAGACCAGAAACAGAACTTCACGGTGGACGCGACCAAGGCCATCTTTCGCCTGCGCGTGAAGGACGTGGAAACGCAGCTCGGCAAAGGCGACCACATGGCGGGCGAATTCACCGCGGCGGATATTTCTGTAGGCTGGTCGCTGGGCTTTGGCGCCGTGTTGGGCCTGGACGCCGACTATCCGCCGCGCGTACGCGCGTATTTTTCCCGCCTGCAGGCACGGCCCGCGTTTCAGGCCGCAATGGCGAAGTAGCGCGAACCGAACTGCAACCGCCGCATCTGACGACTGCATTTGAATGTCGTCAGGCGTTGACGCGCCTGACGACACCCAAAAAGTCTCAGTAGAAAATGCCGTATTCGACTTCGATGATTTCACCGGTGTCTTCGTCGATGAGAAGCGCGTCGTTGCCATACTGCACCCAGACATAACCGTCCGGCGGCGCATCAAGGCCGAAGTTCAGGAAGTTCGTGATCCAGTAATCCTGCACCCAGTATTCGCGCGGCAGGTTATCGCCATAGCCCCAGCGGTGATAAGCATAGTCCGCCGGTCCATGATAATCGCGGAAATGGAAATGGCGTTCGGCCGTGACGTTTCTGCGAAAATGCGAAACGTCGACGACCGGGTGATGGCCCGTCGTCATATGACCGGCCGTATTCTTCGTGTTGCGATATTGATAGGAGTGGTAGGTCGAACCTGACGTACCGCCCGTGCTCAGGGTCGAATGGTGCGTGTGCGTCGTGCCGCCCGTTGAACCACCCATCGCGCCGCCCGAAGTTCCGCCCGTCGAACCGTGGCTGCCCTGGGTTTGACCTGGCGTGCCGTGCGTGGCGCCTTGATCTTTGTGATCGTCCGCCCATAACGCCGTCGGCGCGGCCATGGCGATACACATTGCAAATGCCGAAATCGTTATTCGCTTCATTGCATTTCGTCCCTTTTTGGAAATGGGCCCCTTCCCCGGAATTCCCGCAAGCTACTACAAATCCAGCCCGGTAGGCAGTCAAATTTGCAGATCAATATTGATCAACGCCCATCGCCATACTGTACCGAAACTCGGCAAATAAAGGCCGGCGGCGCTGCAATTGCCTATGGTACGAGACCCAATCGGCCTAGGGTCCGGCGGAATAATCCGCTGCGGGGCTGCCTGAGTGTTCGATCATATCACCGTTCTTCTTTCGATCATATTTGCGCTGGCGATGACGCATATTCTGGCGAGCGCGACCGAGCTCGTTTGGAACCGCCGCACGGTCCGCTTTTACGCACTGCACGCTCTTTGGATGGTCAGCGCGATGCTCTGCCTTTTGATTTATTGGCTCTTGATCTGGGAGTTGACGTCCGTCAAGCGCTGGACGGGGTTCGAAATCATTTTCCAGTTCCTCCCCGCGATCGTTCAGTACTTCGCCTGTTCGCTGCTCTCGATGACGCGTGAAGGCGACGAAGCAATGGACATGAAAGCGTTCTACGAGCTACAGCGGCCGGCCATCTTCACCGCCTTTTCGCTCATGATGGTCACATCCATGATCGAAAGCTATGTCGACCGGAACAATTCGGCGGGCGCCGGTACGTGGGCCTGGGTCGGCGCGGAGCTTCCAATCTTTCTGATGCTTGTCGCCACGCTGATTGCCGGCTGGGCGAAACCGCTCTGGCTGCAATGGAGCGCCGGACTCTTCGTGTTCGGCCTGGAGGCGCTGTTCCTCGCCACTTACGCGGCCATGCCCTAGCGGGTTTGCCGGTTGCGCAAGCTACAACTCCCCCGCATCGTGCGGATCGGCGCTGCCGGTGGCGAGGTCGTCGCCTTCGTAGGGGTCTTCGTCGGGGGCGAGTTGGTCGCTGCGGGTTGGGGACGTCGAAGCCGGAGGGCGGAATGGCGTCGAGGAAGCCGGCCGCCTTCAGTTCGTCCGTACCCGGAAGATGGTTCACATTCTCGAGCCCGAACTGGACGAGGAAGGCTTCGGTCGTGCCATAGGTGACCGGGCGGCCCGGCGTGCGCTTGCGGCCGCGGATCTTCACCCAGCCCACTTCCATCAGCGCGTCGATGGTGCCCTTGGACAGCGTCGACGCCGCGAATGTCTTCGATCTCGGCGCGCGTGACGGGCTGGTGATAGGCGACGATGGCCAGCGTCTCGATCGCCGCGCGCGACAGCCGCTTCTGCTCCGGCTGCTCCTTGCGCAGCAGGAACGCCAGATCCGGCGCCGTGCGGAACTGCCATTTTTCCGCGACACAGACGAGGTTTACGCCGCGTTTCTCATAGATCGCTTGAAGCTCGATCAGGATCGGCATCAGATCGGCGCCTTCCGGCAGCGATGTTGCCAGCGCCTTCTCGTCCAGCGGCTCGCGAAGCCGCGAACAGAATCGCTTCGACCATGCGCAGATGCTCGGGGTTGAGCGCCTCGCCCGTACGCCGGCCGCGGTCTCGTCTTCGCGTGCTTCAATCACCTCGTTCCACTTCGGCCACTTCCACCAATCTCACAACGCGATTCATGACACGGCCTCCAACACGGGCGCCCGATCCTTCACATAGATTTCGTCGAAGGGCTTCATCTGGCGCAATCTCGACCTTGCCGTCGCGCGCCAGTTCCAGGCAGGCGAGCAAGGTGCTCGCAAGGGCCGAGCGGCGGCGCGCGCCCGCCCGACCATTCGAAGGGCAACAGGCTGGTCAGACCGCTCCAGTTGCCGATCCGGCCCAGCATGCGTTCCAGCCGCTCCCGCGCCTCCTCGATCTGCAGCACCGGCGCCATCGCCGGGCGGTAGGTCTTGCCGCCCATCTTCCGCACCCGCTCGGTCGCATAGGCGGTCAGCAGGTCGTAGAGCGTGTCCTTGTAGGTCGAAGCTTGATGACATTGACCGGCTCCGGCGCGCCGCGGCCGAACACTTCGCGGTCCAGCCGGTCGCGCGCCATCAGCCGGGCGGCCGCCTCGCGCATCGCGTCGCAGCCGCTGCAGGCGCCAGCGCAGCCGCGTCGCCATTTCGTCGGCGGTGGGTTCGCCTTCGGCCGTTTGCGGCTGCGGCAGGATCAGCCGCGATTTGAGATAGGCGAGCCACGCCGCCATCACGAGATAGTCGGCCGCCAGCTCCAGATTGAGCCGCTGCGCGCGGATTCGATGAATTCCAGATATTGGTCGGCCAGCTTAAGGACGGAGATCTTCGCGATGTCGACTTTCTGGTTGCGCGCCAGCGCCAGCAGAAGATCGAGCGGGCCTTCGAAGCCGTCGACCGTGACGACCAGCGCCTCCTCGAGCGAGGCTCGCCGCCGCCGCTTCCATTTCGTCGAACGTGTCGCCGATCTCGCTCATGCTTTCGTTCCTAGGAGTTCCACCAGGCGCGCCTCGCCCGCTTCGACATCGAACGGCTCCGGCGCGACCAGATGCGCCAGCGCAGTTTGGGCCCGTTTGAGGTGAATGTCGTCCAGGGGTTTCACTTCCGCCGCCACATCCCCCATTTCGTCCATGCCGCCATTGCAGTGAAGCACCACGTCGCAGCCGGCGAACTGGGCGGCGTTGGCGCGCGCGCCAAGCGAGCCTTCCAGCGCCTTCATGGAGAGGTCGTCGGACATCAAAAGCCCGTCGAATCCGATCTCGCCGCGGATGATATCGCGAATCGACCCGGGCGCTGGTGGTGGCAGGATGCTCTGGATCGATCGCCTCATAGACCACATGCGCCGTCATCGCCATCGGGCAATGGTTAAGGCTGCGGAACGGCACGAAATCGTGGCGCGCAATTCGTCGGCGCGTGTCGTCACGCGCGGCAAAGCGTGATGCGAATCGGCCATTGCGCGGCCATGTCCGGGCATGTGCTTCATCACCGGCAGCACGCCGCCCTCCATCAGGCCCTCGATCACGGCGCGGCCGAGATCGATGATGGTGGTCGGGGTCGTGGGCGAAGCGCGCGGTCGCCGATCACGTCATGGGCGCCTTCCACCGGCACGTCCAGCACCGGCATGCAATCGACATTGATGCCGAGCTCGCACAGATCGTGCGCGATCAGCCGCGCATTGAGATAGGCCGCTTCATGCGCGGTGTCCGGCGCATCGTTGTGGAGCGCGCCGAATGCGGCCGCCGGCGGCCGCTCGTCTTCCAATGCGGCGGCTTGAGGCGCGCCACGCGGCCGCCTTCCTGATCGATCAGTACGGGCGCCGATTCATCGCCGATGCAGCCACGCAATTCGCTGACGAGCGCGCGCACCTGATCGGGATCGGCGATGTTGCGGCCGAACAGGATGAACCCCCAGGGCTGCGCATCGGCGAAGAATGCGCGCTCGTCCGCGCTCAATGCCTGCCCGGCACAGCCATAGATGACCCGTGTGCGCATATGCTGCTCGCCTGCTCCCGCGCTACTTGGCCAGGAAGCAGTTTCCCCCGTCGGCCTTCAGCTTGTCGCAAAGCGCGGCTGCGGCCGTCTTGTCATCGAACGATCCCACGCGGAGCCGATACCAGACGCCCTTGTCGCCCAGATCGACCTTCTTGATATCGGACTCATAGCCGCCCACGACGGGATGCTTCGCCTGATAGCTCTTCCACGCGGCGGTCGCTTCTTCTTCCGATTTGTACGCGCCGATCTGCAGCAGATATGAGCCGCTCGCTGTGGGCTTGAGAGTTTCGGCAGGCGCGGCGGTCGGTGTCGCTGCGGTCTCGGCCGGAGGCGCCTTGGGCGCCGGCACGACGATGGGCTTCGGCGGCGACTGGACCACGGGCGAAAGCTTCGCGGGCGGCTTGGTCGCGACGCGATTTTCCGTCGGCAGCGGCGCGGCGCTCGCCGCAGGTGTTTCGTTCGACATTGCGGCAGGGGTCGGCGCTGCAACTTGTGCAAGTTTTGTCGCCGCGGGCTTCGGCGTTACGTCCGCCGGTGGAGCTGACTTATTCGTTGTGGCAGCCGCCGCCGCCGGCCGAATGACCGGCGCAAGCGACGGCGAGATCGCGGGCGCGGAGGCCGCGGAACCGGCCGGCGTCGGTGCCGGCGGCACGGAGTCCGAATCGCCGGAATCATCCGCCGGCGCTTGCGCCTGATAGATCTTGAGGCCGGTATAGGGCGTCTGCGTGCCGCCGGGATTGGCCGGGGCCGTTTTCACGGGCCCGGTCTCCGCCACGATCATGCGCGGCGCATCGGAACGCCCCTTGGCGACGCCCTGGGTGTAGGCGAGCCACACCACGCCCGCGAACATCGCGAACACGAGAAGGCCGATGACGATCAGAAGCGGAAGGCGCGAGCCCTCCTCTTCATGCTCATCGTCCTCGGCGCCGTCGAAGACGCGAACGTCGTCGGCGGCTCATAAGCGCCACGTTCGAAACTGGGCATCAGGGACTCCCGGCGAATCTTGGAAAAGCTTTCTAGCACCCCAATTGGGCCGAATCACGGAAAAGCGGGGCTCTCACAGCGAGATTTCCGTGTGGAAGACCCGTTTGTATTCCTGCAGGGCGTAACGATCGGTCATGCCCGCGATGTAATCGCGCACGACGCTTGCGGTTAAGGCGTCGCCCGCGCCGGCCGCAGGCGGCGGCCCAGTCGGGCGGCAGAAGCGCGGGGTCGCCGCTGAACGCCTCGAAAAGGTCGGTCACCACGCCCTGGGCGGCCTTCATCGAGGCGACGACCCGGGGATGGCGGTACATGCGGGCGAACAGGAATTTCTTAAGCGCGACGATCTCGTCGGCCATCGGCGCACGAGAACGCCGCGAGCGCATCAGGTCTGCGCGCGGACTTCGGCGACGCTCGCCGGCCGCGCTTGCGCGATGCGACGCTGCGTTTCGCCGATCAGATCGTCGATCAACGTCGCTCGATCAACCGCCGCACGATCTCGCCGATCAGCCGTCCCGACTTCGAGTGTCGCCATATCGCTTTCGCGATCGGCGACGACATGCGGTCCCGACCAGCGGCGCGTCGACCAGATCGTCCAGCGCGAACAGGTTCGCACGCAGGCCATCGTCGATGTCGTGATTCACATAGGCGATGTCGTCGGCCAGCGCGGCGATCTGCGCTTCCAGCCCCGGCCAGGTCGCAAGATCGAGCGGCCAGCGCGATCGAAGCGACGCGATCGGGCCCGGCAACGATGCGCTCCGCTCGACAGCGGGCCGTTGTGTTTGACGAGGCCTTCCAGCGTTTCCCAGGTGAGATTGAGCCCGTCGAAATCGGCGATAGCGATGTTCGAGCTTGGTGACGAGCCTGAGCGCATGGGCATTGTGGTCGAAGCCGCCGAATTCGTCGCGTGGCCGCGTTCAGCGCCTCCTCGCCGGCATGGCCGAACGGCGTGTGACCCAGATCGTGCGCCAGCGCCACGCGCTTCGGCCAGGTCTTCGTCGAGCGCCAGCACGCCGCGCCACGGAGCGGGCGATCTGCGCCACTTCCAGCGAATGGGTGAGCCGCGTGCGGTAATAATCGCCTTCATGCTGCACGAAGACCTGCGTCTTGTGCTTGAGCCGGCGAAAGGCCGTGGAATGGATGATGCGGTCGCGGTCGCGCTGATAGCAGGTGCGCGTCGCGCTTTCCGGCTCGGGATAGAAGCGGCCGCGGCTGGTGGCCGGCATGGTCGCATAGGGCGCATGCGGCTGTCGGGGCCTCGAATAAAGGCCCGATCAGGCGGCCCGGCGGCCGGCAATTTGTCCAAGGTCTTTGCTCCTGCCCCCACTAGGACTACATAAGGGCGACTACATAAGTCGAGCACCTGGCAAATGCCGATGAGCACCGAAGTTGCCATGCCTGTGACCGTCTCGGCCCGCGCCGCCAAGCGGATCGCGCGAGATCCTGCAAGGCGGAGCCCGCGCCCATGATGCTGCGCCTGGCGGTGACGGGCGGCGGCTGCTCGGGCTTTCAGTACAATTTCGCGCTGGACGATGCCCGCATCGACGACGATCTCGTCATCGAGAAAGACGGCGCGACCGTGCTGATCGATCCCGTGTCGCTCGATTTCCTCAAAGGCGCGGAGATCGATTTCGTCGACGACCTGATCGGCGCCGGCGTTCAAGGTCAACAACCCCAACGCCACCTCGTCCTGCGGCTGCGGCACGTCGTTTTCGGTTTAGCTCCGCGCATGAAAATCGCCACCTGGAACGTGAATTCGATGAAGGCGCGGCTGGAGACGGCGTGCAGTGGCTGAAGGAAGCCGAGCCCGATGTCGTGTGCTTCCAGGAGATCAAAAGCACCGACGAGAACGTTTCCCGCCGACGCGTTCGAGGCGCTGGGCTATAATTGCGCCGTACACGGACAAAAAACCTATAACGGCGTGGCGATCCTCTCCAAGCGCCCGCTGGAAGACGTGACGCCGCGCCTGCCCGGCGGCGACGGCGACGATCATGCGCGCTATCTCGAGGCGGTCGTGCCGGGCGATCACGGCGTGATGCGGATCGCCTCCATCTATGCGCCGAACGGCAATCCCATCGGCACCGACAAGTTCCGCTACAAGCTCGCCTGGCTGGAGCGGCTGGAAAGACACGCGCGCGAACTTGCTGGCGCAGGAAGAACCGTTCGCGCTGATGGGCGACTATCAATGTGATCCCCAAGCCCGACGATTGCTACGATCCGAAAGCATGGATGAACGACGCGCTGTTCCAGCCGGAATCGCGTGCGGCTCTGCGGCGCATCGAGTATCTCGGCTATCACCGACGCCTTCCGCGCCTGCAGCGCCGAACCGCAGCAATACACGTTCTGGGATTACCAGGCGGGCGCCTGGCAGAAGGATCACGGCATCCGCATCGACCACATCCTGCTGTCGCCACAGGCGGCGGATCGCTTGAAAGCCTGTGCGCATCGACAAGCATGTGCGCGGGCGGGAGAAACCGTCGGATCATGTGCCGGTGTGGTGCGAGCTGGCGGTGTAAACGCGCCGCGTCCCCCCACCCTAACCCTCCCCACAAGGGGGAGGGGACTTGAGCGAGCGCTTCATCAACGCCGTTGCGCGATCTCGAAAACAGAAAGCGAAAGTTCGTACGCAAGCGGTCATGACGTACACGGAACAATCCCCTCCCCCTTGTGGGCAGGGGAATCGCATATGGGACTTTGCGGCTTGCGCGTGGAATAGAGGTGGATTCTGAAGGTATCTCCCGATTCGGAAGGAGAGACCGATGGACCGTTTCCACGAATGTTTTGGGGACTTGCCGGATCCTCGTGCGGACAATGCCCGGCATGAGCTGTCGGAGATCGTGTTTATCGCCCTTCTGGCGTCGCTGTGCGGGGCAAAAGACTGCTGCGCGATGGCGGAATTTGGCCGTTCGAAAGAGGCGTTGCTGCGGACGATTCTGACCCTCACCCACGGCATTCCGAGCCACGATACGTTCAGCGCGCTGTTCCGGATGCTCGATCCCAAAGCGTTCGAAGCGAAGTTCCGGGAGTTCATGCAAGCCTTTGGCGAAGCCGCAGGGACCGGCGCGACCAAGGGTGTTGTTGCGATAGACGGCAAGTCGCTGCGGCGCGCCTACGAAGCCGGTCAAAGCCATATGCCGAAGATGATGGTGAGCGTCTGGGCAGCGCAAACCCGTATGGTGTTGGCGAACGCCCTGGCGGAAAACAACAACGAAGCCGACGCGGCAATGCAATTGATCGGTCTTGTGGCGTTGAAAGGCTGTGTGGTCACAGCCGATGCGCTGCACTGCCACCGCGAGATGGCCAAGACCATCGTGGATCGTGGCGGCGACTATGTCCTGGCGGTCAAGAACAACCAGCCCGGCCTGTTGCGCGATGCGAAAGCTGCTCTGGCCCCGATACCCGATGTTGTCGAACCCGCCACGACCCAAGACGACCGCCATGGCCGCAAGGAAACGCGAAGCGCAATCGTCACCTCCGCCAAAGGGATGGCGGAAAAGCACGACTTCCCGGGTCTCAAAGCCGTCGCGCGCGTCATCAGCCGTCGCGGGACGGACAAGCCTCTCGAGCGCTACTTCCTCTTGAGCCGACACTACAAGCCGGAGGAACTGCTGCGCATCGTGCGCACCCACTGGACGATCGAAAACACCCTTCACTGGACACTCGACGTCGTCCTCGACGAAGACCTCGCGCGCAACCGCAAAGATTATGGCCCACAAAACCTCGCCGTGCTCAGACGAATGGCGCTCAACATCGCCAGAGCACACCCCGACAAAAAGACTTCGCTCAATCTGAAACTTATGCGCGCCGGTTGGGATGAGGGCTTCCTCTTCCAACTCATCCGACATATGCGATAGCCCTGCCCTTGTGGGGAGGGTTAGGGTGGGGGGCGTTAAAGCTTGGGATGCCGCCTAAATCTGATCTCTCCCATCTTCGCGCGAGAAGATCGCTTCCAGGCTTGTCAGGTTCATGCCGTGCTTCAAATAATTGTACGGTGTGAGGTTCACCGCCTTGATCAGGGTACGGACGATCTCCGGGACGGCGCCTTCACCTCGTACCATGTCGAAATCGAGCACATTGATGCAGCCGGTGTCCTGCTCGAAGGCGTTGGTGGCGGCAAGGCCCGCGCCGGTGGCCCAACTCAACAGCAGGCGATTGATGCCTTCATGCGCCACGACGAGGACCTGTTTCCAATCGGGTTCGCCCAATAATTTTTTGATCGCGCCGACGGCGCGCGATTGCGCGGCCGCAAACGCTTCGCCGCCTTCGAGCATCGTCGCGCCCGGCTCGGCGGCTTTCGCAAAATAGAACGACATTGTCGCGATCAATTCCTTGCGGCTCTTGACCGTCATATGCGCGCCCTGGATTTCGGCGAGCGCCGGTTCGGTTTCGAGCGCAGGCGGAGCTTCCAGACAAGACAGAACGATTTCCGCGGTTTCGCGCGTGCGCGGATAGCCGGAGCAGATCGCGCGATCGAACGGAACCTGCGCAAAGGCGCGGCCCGCCGCGGAAGCTTCCTGCCGGCCGCGCGGCGACAACACCACATCGCGCGTCGAACGTGAGCGCACGACTTCCGGCGAAAGATAATCCACGTTGCCGTGGCGCATCAGATAGATGCGACGGCGTCCCGTCGTGCCGGGCAGCATGCTCATGGGATGATCCTCAGACCGCGCCGACGTCTTCGAGCTTTTTGATCTCGTCCCGCGAAAAGCCCCACCGCGACAGCGCGCGTTCGGCATTCGCTTCTTCCGGCGGTCCCTGGATTTCCGGTTCTGTACGGCTGAAGCGCGGCGCGGGCGCGGGTTGCACGACGCCGGCCACTTCCACGAATGTTTTGCGCGCGACATTGTGCGGATGCTTCGGCGCTTCTTCGAGCGACAGCACGGGCGCGTAACACACATCGCTGCCCAGCATGATCGCATCCCATTCATCGCGTGTTTTTGTTTTGATGACCGCCACAAGCTTCGCCTTCAGTTCCGGCCAACCGCCATGCTTGAGCTGTTCCTCGAAGGCCGGATCGTCGATGCCCGTCTTCTGCAACAGCTCGCGATAGAATTGCGGTTCGATGGAGCCCAGCGCGATGTGCTTGCCGTCTTTGGTTTCGTAGGTGTCGTAGAAATGCGCGCCGGAATCGAGCATGTTCTCGCCCCGCTCGTCCGCCCAGTTGCCGCCCGCGATCATGCCGTAGAACATCGCCATCAGCGACGCGGAACCATCCGTCATCGCGGCGTCGACCACCTGACCCTTGCCGGATTTTTGCGCTTCGAGAATGCCGCACACGACGCCGAAGGCGAGATAGAGCGCACCGCCGCCGAAATCGCCGACGAGATTGAACGGCGGAACCGGCTTGCCGCCCGCGTTGCCGATCGCCGTGCAGCGCGCCGGTGAGCGCGATGTAGTTGATGTCGTGACCGGCCGCCAGCGCGAGCGGCCCCGTCTGGCCCCAGCCCGTCATGCGGCCGAAAACGATCTTCGGATTGCGCTTGAGGCACACATCGGGGCCGAGGCCCAACCGCTCCATCACGCCGGGACGAAAGCCTTCGATCACGGCGTCAGCCTGCGCGATCAGCTTCAGCGCCGTCTCAACCGCTTCCGGTTTCTTCAGATCGAGCATGACGGCCGGACGGCCGCGATAGGTGACTTCCCGTTTGCCGGGAATGCGCCCGCCCTTGCGATCGATGCGGATCACTTCCGCGCCCATGTCGGACAACAGCATGGCCGCAAACGGCCCCGGCCCGATGCCCGCGAATTCGACGATTTTGATGCCCTGCAAAGGACCCATGACCGGCTCCGTAAATAGCGTCGGGAAATGTCTTAGCGGGGCGTCGGGCGGTCGTAAACAGAGGGAATTCTAGGGAGTGGATCAGTTTGAATCGCGGTTCCGCTTCAAGCGCCAACGTCGAAGCGCGGACCAAGTACCGACCACGACAACGGCGACCACCGGAACGCCGAGACCAGCTGTCAGAATCCGCTCAGCAAGCCCGCTCGCATTGAGACCGTAGTCACCGCCCCGTGTTGCTGGACACCAAATTTTAATGCCCCAGCCGCAGTGCCAAGCCAGCCAATAGTATGACCCGACCGCAATCAGCCAAACAGCAATGCCCGTGCCCCAAGCAATAACGTATTTCACAGCGCTGCTTTCCAATTGTCGACCACATCAAGAATATCACTAATCTCTCACGGTCGCGACTTGTCTCCTGCAGACGAATTCTTATAGCGACTGTGCGTCGTCCGCGGTCAGAACCGAGCCCGTGATCGCGCGCGAAGCATCGGATGCGAGCAACAGCAGCAATCCGTCGAGGTCTTCCGGCTGTTGGAGCCTGCGTCGCGTAAAGGATCGAATTCTGTTCCTTGCCTTTTTCCGAATTGAACCATGTGTCGTTCAGCTCGGTTTCGATATAGCCGGGGCAGATCGCATTCACCGTGATGTCGTACCGTGCCCATTCGCGCGCGAGGCATAGCGTCATCATCGCTACCCCCGCCTTTGCGATGCAGTAGGTCGTCATGCCGGGCAACACGCGAAAACTTCCGATCGACGCGATGTTGACGATGCGGCCGCGCTGCTTGCGCGCAATCATGCGGCGTCCAATTTCGCGCGCGAGCAAAAAGGGGCCACGCAGATCGGTGGCGATGATCCGGTCGAAATCCGCAACCGCGAGATCGAGCGAAGGCCCCGGCACATTCATGCCCGCATTGTTGACGAGAATGTCGATGGGCCCCAGCGCGGATTCCGCTTCGTCCAACACCGGCGCGATGCGCGCCGCCTCCGTCACATCGAGCGCGACGGCCGCGCACCGTCCGCCGAGCTTTTCGATTTCCGTGCGGACCTCTTGCAGTCTATCGCTGCGCCGCGCCGAAACCGTGACCGAAGCGCCCGCACCCGCCAGCACTTTCGCAAAATGCCGCCCCAGCCCGCTGCTCGCGCCGGTGACGAAGGCTGTGCGGCCTTTCAGGTCGAGTGCAGGCATGGAAGAAGCCCCTTGCTGGCAGCGGGTCAGTACCGGTTTTGCGATTATCAGGCCACAGGGAGCGCGCCGCGGCGCTCATTCCCGCAATAGACCAATGGGGTTGACAGAAGGACCGATTGGGTTCTAACCTTCATTAGAACGTATCATGAACGAAAAGATGCCGCACCACAACGGCCTGCCGATGAAACGCGTGTCGACTGCTTCTCCCGCTATCTACGGGCGGCGGACGCAGCACGCGGTGGCCGCCGCCCGAAAATATCGTGCGGATAACAGGCCAGAACAGGCGAAATATCAGGCGGATTATCAGGCAAAGAACAGGCAGGCTCCTGCCTGTTATGCCGGCAAGGAAGCCGCAGTTTGCCTGGGTTTTTCGAGCGAAAAACAGGCGCGATTTTTTTTGCAGCGAAAATTGCGAACCCGAGCGAGCACTTTCTTCCCCCGTTTACGGGGGAAGTGGCCCGCGCAGCGGGTCGATGGGGGGCCCCTCCGTCTCCCGCGCTATCGCGCGGTCGACACCTCCCCCGTGAACGGGGGAGGAAAATGAGCGCTGTCCGCGCCCCCCGAACCGTTTGTTTAGGGCTTTCCGGCCAAAGTCCTTTCATGTCCCTCGAGGTCTCAACTCCTTCGCGCGCGATCTCGCCTGCGGTCCGCGGCGCGGGCGCGCTCGTGCTCGTCGTGTTCGGGGCGGCGCTGTTTTCCTCGGCGTTCCTGCTGTTCTGGATCGAGCCCTTGTTCGCGCGCATGGCCCTGCCGCGGCTGGGCGGTTCGCAGGGCGTGTGGAACACCTGCCTCGTGTTTTTCCAGGCGAGCTTGCTGCTCGGCTACAGCTACGCCCATCTGATCGCGCGCCATCTGTCATTGCGGGCGCAGGTGCTGGCGCATCTCGCGGTGCTCGCCATCGGCGCGGCGTTCCTGCCGATCGCGATGCGCGCCGGATGGGCGCCTCCGGCCGACGGCTCGCCTGTGTTGCCGCTGCTGGCGCTTCTGACGGTGACGCTCGGCTGGCCCTTCTTCGCATTGTCGGCGAACGCGCCGCTGCTGCAGCACTGGTTCGCATTCGGCGCGCACAAACAATCCGCCAATCCCTATGTGCTTTACGCAGCAAGCAATGCCGGCAGCCTCGCGGCGCTCCTCGCCTACCCGTTCCTGCTCGAGCCGCATTTCACCCTGAGCCAGCAATCGGCGCTGTGGTCCGTCGGCTTCTTCGCGCTCGCCGCGATGATCGCCATTGCCGGAACATTTCCCGCGCTTGCCCGCGGCGCATCGGTTCAAACGCAGCTGGCGACCTACACGAGCGAAGTCAGTTGGCGTTTGCGCCTCACCTGGCTCGTCTATGCCGCCATTCCGTCGAGCCTGCTGCTCGGCGTCACCGGCTATGTGACGACGGACATCGCGTCGATCCCGCTTCTGTGGATCGCGCCGCTGGCGCTTTACCTCCTGACCTTCGTGCTGATCTTCGCCGCGCGGCCGCCCATTCCCCATCGCTGGATGATCCGCGCGCTGCCCGGCGCGGTCGTGCTGGCAGCCCTCGGCTTCTGGCTCGCGCCCATTTCGCTGGCTGCGGCCATTGCAGCCCACTTCACCGCCTTCTTCATCATCGCGATGGCGTGTCACGGCGAACTCGCGCGCCTGCGGCCGCAAGTCGACCGGCTCACGGAATTCTATTTCTGGATGTCGCTGGGCGGCGTGGTGGGCGGCGCGCTGACGGCGCTTGTCTCGCCGCTCGTGTTCAACGGCATCATCGAATATCCGCTGGTGCTGGGCCTCGCCTGCCTTGTCCAACCTCAGCGCGCGGAAGACAAGAAATTGACCACGGCGCAAATCGCGCTGCTCGCGGCGGCGGCGCTTGTCGTGCTTGTCGAACCGGCCGCGCGCTTCGGACAGTTGCTGTCCGTCTCGCTGTCGCTGTGGGCGATTGCGATGGTCGCGCTGTTCGCGTTCCAAAAGAAGAATGCTTCGCTCGCGGCGCTCACATTGCTGCTCATATCTTTCGTGGGTCATACGATCTACACCCGCGACGGGACGGTGATCTGGCGCGGACGCAGTTTCTACGGCGCCTATGTCGTGACGCAGGACGATACGCGCGGCTACCGCCTGATGTTCCACGGCACGACCTTGCACGGCGTCGAGCTGCTCAAAGCTCCGCCGCAGCCGCTCACCTATTACGCCCATGGCGGACCGCTGGGCGATGTGATGCGTACGCTGGGCCCGCATGCACAGAGCATCGGCGCGGTCGGTCTCGGCATCGGCAGCGCTGCGTGCTATGCGCGTCCCGACCAGTCCTGGACCTTCTTCGAGATCGACGGCCTGGTCTCCGACGTGGCCGCGCGGTCGGGCCTGTTCCGCGAATTGCCGGGATGCGCCCCGCAGGCGAAAGTCGTTCTCGGCGACGGACGGCTGAGCCTCGAACGCGGGCCGACCGGCCGCTACGATCTCCTGATCCTCGATGCGTTTTCGTCGGACGCGATTCCGGTCCATCTCGTGACGCGCGAAGCGTTCGCGAGCTATGTGCGCGCGCTGAAGCCGCATGGCGCGATCGCGCTGCACATCACCAACCGCTATTTCGATCTGGCGCCGATCATTGCGCGCGTCGCAAAGGAAGCCGGCCTCGTCGCCTATGACTGGGATTTCAAGCCGCCGCCGAAAACCGATTACGCGCTCCTCAGCGTGTCGCATTGGATCGTGCTCGCGCGCGCGCCCGCCGATCTGGGCGCGGTCGCGACCGACGGCCATTGGACGCGCCGCATCGCCGATCCCAAGGTCCGGCTGTGGACGGACGACTATTCCAACCTGCTCGCGGCGCTGCGCTGACGGCGTCTTTTCTCCGCCCCCATGCTCGCTTATGCTCGCGTCATGCAGATCGACATCGTCTCCGACACCGTGTGTCCGTGGTGCTTCATCGGCAAGCGCAAGCTGGAGCGCGCGCTGGCGCTGCGGCCCGACATTTCCTTCGATGTGCGCTGGCGCGCCTTCCGCCTCGACCCCACGATCCCGCGCCAAGGCGTGGACCGGAAGGCCTATATGAAGGCCAAATTCGGCGACAATCCGAATGCGAGCGCGATGGGCGATGCGCTACGCACGGCCGGCGCGAGCGTGGACATCGCATTCGCCTTCGACCGCATCGAGAAGCGCCCCGACACAATCGATTCCCATCGCCTGATCCGCTGGTCGGCTTCGGCCGGCAAGCAGAACGACATCGTGGAGCGGCTGTTCGCGGCATATTTCGAGCAGGCGCGCGACATCGGCGATCCCCATGTACTCAAAGAGATCGCGGCGGAATCCGGCATGGATGCCGACCTTGTCGGCGACCTCCTGGCCGGCGACGACGACCGTCAAACGATCGAACACGAAGACGCGCTCGCCCACCGGATGGGAATTTCCGGCGTGCCGACCTTCATCTTCGAAAACAAATATATGATTTCGGGCGCACACGACGCGGACAAGATCGTGCGCGTGATCGACAAGGTCGTGGAAGAAGCGGCTTGACGCTGTCCGTAAAATTACGCCGCGTCGGCGACGACCCGGTTGCGGCCGTCGCGTTTGGCGCGATAGAGCGCCTGGTCGGCGCGATGCAGCAGCGCGTCGGCCGTGTCGTCCGCGCCGTTCCGATCCCGCGATGCCGATGCGAGATCGTGATGTTGAGCTTGTGCGGCGCGCGGCTGATCGTGAACGGCGTCGTCTCGACGCTTGGCGCAGGCGCTCGGCGACCGCATAGGCGAATTCCACATCGGTGTCGGGCATCACCACCACGAATTCCTCGCCGCCATAGCGGCAGGCGAGATCGATGCCGCGCACATTGGCGGCGATGCGGCCGGCGAATTCGCGCAGCACTTCGTCGCCGATGTCGTGGCCGTGGGTGTCGTTGACCGCCTTGAAATGATCGATGTCGAAGATCAGGAACGCGAGCGGCTTGCCGGATCTTCTGCGCGCCGGCGATCAGCGTGTCGAGATGGCGGCTCATATAGCGGCGATTGTGCAGGCCCGTGAGCTGGTCGGTGATCGCCATTTCGAGGCTCAGCTGCACATTGTGGCGCAGGCGGTCGGCATAGCGCTTCTTGCGCAGTTGCGTGCGCACGCGCGCGATCAGTTCGTTCTTGTCGACCGGGCGCGTCAGATAATCGTTGACGCCCATTTCGAGCGCCTGGGTCAGCTTGCGGCGGTCGCCGTCGCTGCACCACCACGAGGATGGGCACGTTACGGCCTTCCGGCAGCGAGCGCAGCTGCGAGCACAGGCGCAAGCCGTCGAAGCCGCGCAGGCCCAGGCTCACCACGATCAGGTCGAAATCGCCGCCGCGCACCCGCACCAGCGCTTCCTCGAAGGTATCGACCGCGGAAACTTCGTTCGCTGGCTGCAGCGCCGCTGGAAACCAGGCCACGGATTCGGGGCGGTCCTCGATGACCAGGATGCGGCCCGGCGGCGTCGGCGTCGATCAGCGTCTCGGCGGGATCGATCAGACCCATGCTCTGGCCGGTCGTCTCGCGCATGCGCAAGTTCGTCGGTCATCATCTTGAGCCGCACCAGGCTGCGCACGCGCGCGAACAGCGCGGAATCGTCGACCGGCTTGGTGAGGAAATCGTCGGCGCCCGCTTCGAGACCGGCGACGCGGTCGGACGGCTGGTCGAGCGCGGTCACCATCACCACGGGAACATGCGCGGTCTTGGGATTGGACTTGATGCGGCGGCAGACTTCGAAGCCGTCCATGCCGGGCATCATCACGTCGAGCAGTACGATGTCGGGATCGCACTCTTCGATCTTGCCAAGCGCCTCCATGCCGTTGAACGCGGTGACGACCTCGAAATATTCGGCCGTCAGCTTCGCTTCGAGCAGCTTGACGTTGGACAGGATGTCATCGACGACGAGAACCCGCGCGGTCATGGCTGCTAGCCGATGAAGCGGCGCACGGTATCGAGAAAGCTCGTCACCGAAATCGGCTTGGAGATGTACGCTTCGCAACCGCCCTGGCGGATCACTTCCTCGTCGCCCTTCATGGCGAAGGCGGTGACCGCGACGACGGGAATGGCCTTCAGCGAATCGTCTTCCTTGAGCCATTTGGTGACTTCCAGGCCGGAGACTTCCGGCAGCTGGATGTCCATCAGGATCAGGTCGGGATGATGCTCGCGCGCGATGTCGAGCGCTTCCATGCCGTCCTTGGTCTGCAGGATGTTGTAGCCATGCGCGTCGAGAAGGTCGTGGAAGAGCTTCATGTTGAGCTCATTGTCCTCCACGATCAGGACCGTCTTCGCCTTCGCGTCCATTGTGCGATTCTCCACGACCCGGCCATACCCAATCTGGCGCAACCAGCCTCAAGCAGAACGCCGGAGGCGGCCTTTGCGTTGGCTAGTATTAGGCGCGATGTCTTAACGCTCCCTTGACGATATGGGGTTTGTCGGCCCTTTCTTGCAGGCCAAATGACCTTGAAACTGAAGGGAAAACGCGCGGGGAGAGGGAACTTTCAGCTGTTCCCTTCCGCCCCGTTTGAGCCGCAGTCGAAAACGGGCGAAAAGGACCTTGCGATGCGCGGAACTTTCACACAGGAAGCAGCCGAAACCCTGGCCCTCAAGGCTCTCGCCTGGCTTGCGGCGATGCCGGACGATATCGGCCGGTTCCTGAATGTCACGGGAACCGATTCGGGCGAATTGCGCGCGCGGGCCGGCGAGCCGGAGTTTCTCGCGGCCGTGATGGATTTCCTGCTGGCCGACGACAAGCTTCTGACCGGATTCAGCGACTCGGAAGGCCTCGATCCCAGGGACATCCATTCCGCGCGGCGCGCGCTGCCAGGTGCATATGAGTCGTGAGCCGCAATATTACGCGGATGCCGCCACCGTTCCGCTCGATCCGGCGCGGCCGCTCCTGATTGTCGATGCCGACGAAGTGCTGCTGCGCTTTGCGGAAGGGTTCGACCGCTTCCTGCAGGCGCGCGGGTTCTATCTCGATCTCGTCAGCTATCGGCTGCACGGCAATGTGAAGCGGCGCGAAGACCAGACGCCGATCCTCGATATCGAGGTGACGGGGCTACTCGACGAATTCCGCAGCGACCTCGATTCGCTCAAAGCGGTCGAATATGCGGTGGATGTCATCGCCGGGTTGCGCGCGCAACTCGATGCCGTCGTGCTGTCGAATGTGAACCAGGCGCAGGCGTTGCCGCGACTGCGCAATTTCGCGGCTCTTGGCTTCGACATGCCGCTGGTGATCAATGGCGGTCCGAAAGGCCCCGCGGTGAAGACGCTGGCGCGGCGGGGCGGAAAGCCTGCGTTTTTCGTCGACGACATTCCGCAGCACCTCGCCTCCGTCGCCGAAGCAGCGCCCGAAGTGTTCCGCATCCATCTGATCGGCGACGAGCGGCTGAAGGCGCTGCTTCCCTTATCGCCCCATGCCCATCTCCGCGCCGATAATTGGCGCGAAGCGGACGCGTTTATCCGCGAGAAATTCGCACTCAAGGATTGATCAAAGAGTAGGATAACGCCGACAGAGACGCAAATCTCAACCATCCATGCGAGCCACCGCTGCTTCAACACATTCGACAAAAAATATTCTATTTTTTGCTTTTCCTGTCGCGCGGCTAGCCAATTTGGAGTCGAATTATTCCGGCCCTCATCAACTACGCTACTGACTGAAAAACTCCTCGAATGCTATGAGCGCTTGCTATCTCAGCACTGCGTCCAAGACCGATGCGCCGGCATAGTCGCCATGGGAATCAAAAATGAAAGCAAATCGCGCTATTCCAACAAGGTCACATGCATGACACCCATTAAGAATATTGTACTTAAACACAAATCGCTGTCCGCCACTCGGTAAGTTTTCTTCATGGTCAAAATCTGGAACCGGCCAAACAATTGCATTCGGATACGAAGCCAACACCTGGCTAAATGCTGGTTGAGTTTGGGGCGCAAGGAACGAGTTAGGACCAAAATAGGCTCTGTCGTTTGGATCATTCAAAAGGTTTTTTCGGTTCACAAGCAAAAAATCTTCGTTTTCAACGCCTTGGCTTTCAAACGGAAAAACCACCTTTACCATGTTGACAGTGCCGAAATCGAAATATTTCTCTGCGTACCCATGTCGTATAAACGTACCTCTTGATAATTGATCGCGAATCAAACGCGTGAATATGATGGCTTGAGACGTTGCGCCATTGGCACGCATGTAGTCGATGAGACAATCAGGACTAGAGTTTGTATAGCAGTTTAAATTTCCGAGCGAGGCATCGACAGGTTTCCAAGTCACCCGTTCATCGAAATTTGGAGCCAGAAGAAGTCGAATAGCAACCGCGATCAATGATATTAAAAACACAACGCTTGTTATCGCCACGATTTTCGCGTTACGCGTGCCCCAGGCCAGTGTTACAAACTTTTGGAATTGCTCTTTGCGTCGCTCTCGGGCCGCGGCTTCCTGCTGTTGCGCTTGAGCGCGCAGTTGTGCGGCGTGTTCCGTCTGTGCTTGAGCTCGTGCGGTAATCTTGGAACCGATTTCCAGAAGGTATGCTTTATCGCCAAGCGCTAGATACGCTCGCGCAAATTCATCAACCCACTTTCGTCCAAGAGGCCGGACTTTCTCCACGGCAGCAGCAATTTCGGGATCGTATTGAAGTAACGCGCTCCACTTCGCTCGATCGTAATCATCGTGGGGAGGGACCCCAGCACGGGACGGGCTGGTCGCGCGAGACGGAGCGACCTTTTCAATGCTAGCACCGATCAATGCCAATACCGCAGCGACAGCCATAGCGCCGCCAAATAGATTCCCGTAGCTCGACGTTCCGAGTAGCGCCCAGTGACAAGCCGCGCTTCCGCCGAGAAGGAGACTCGCGAAGCCGGGACTTGAAAATGCGAGCGCGCCGCCAACAATCGCCAAGAGGGGCGCAGCCCAACAAAGTAGCTGCACCGCGTTTCCCCAGTTCTGCATTCCGGTGCTACCGAATTGCGAACCGAGCCAAGACGAAGCAAAACCTAAACTTCCCCCAAAAATGCCGACGTATCCAAGCGACGATATCCCGAATATCAGCGCAATTATTCCAGCAGCTATTTTCATAGCCAGTCCTCGCTGAATTGAAGGTAGCAGGCTTCGCAGACCAAGCGTTGGAATACTCTATGCTAGGGTCCTACGCGCTGCAGATTGTTCGCGCCGCAGCGGGGAAGTCCCTTATTTGCGAAATCGGAAAGATAACTTTCATCGGCGCCACGCGGGCTCTCCACGGTAACCACCAATCTATTCGGGCCAGCCTGAGTAATTGCATTCATTGTCAGCGGGACGTTGTCCATACCCACTGTTCTCGTAGCTGAGAGTCCCTGTTGATCTGCTGTTGTGACTGCCCAGCCGCTCATTCGGGCCGCGCATTTGGCCACATCAACCATCGAACCCTTGGCAGGCTGGTACGATAAATCAATTTCACTCGTCGACGCACACGCGCTAAGTGTCCGTCCGGCGACTTTGCGAGTCGCGAGAATCGGTTAGCGGAGGCGTCGGCTTGCAAGGCAGGAATCTGTTGTGATTCCTTATGTGGCACCGAATCGTTTTGGAGGTGCCGATGTGGACCGCCGAAAATCGCTCCCGCTACAACCGCGACAAGCTGCGTTATCCGAGCGATCTGACCGACGATGAGTGGGCGCTTGTCGAACCGCTGATTCCGCCCGGCAAGCGTGGCGGCGGCAAGCGGACGGTTGTCATGCGCAACGTGGTCGATGGGTTGATGTACATTTTGAGTACCGGCTGTCAGTGGCGAGCGATCCCGAAAGATCTTCCGCCGCGCAGCACGCTGTTCGACTATCTCGATCTGTGGAGTTGGGACGGCACGCTGGAGCGCATTCATCACGAGCTCTACGTGAAATGCAGAGAACGCGAAGAGCGGGAGGCAAGTCCCACTGCCGCTATCATCGACAGCCAGAGCGTCAAAAGCGCAGAAAAAGGGGGGCGTATGACCCGCATGGCTACGATGCAGGAAAAAAGATCAAGGGCAAAAAGCGCCACATTCTCGTAGATACGCTCGGCCTGCTGCTGAGCGGCGCGGTTCATTCTGCCGATATCCAGGATCGCGACGGCGCTGCATCTGTTCTCGATGAGCGAACGCGCGCGCTGTTCCCGTTCATCCTGCGCATCTTTGCCGACGCCGGTTATCAGGGGGCGCACGCCGCAATGGCGGCTGCGCAGAGCGGAGATTGGGTCATCGAAATCGTCAAGCGCAACGAATTGCACACCTTCGTCGTCCTGCCAAAACGATGGATCGTCGAGCGCACAATCGCATGGCTGAACCGCTGCCGGAGACTTGCCAAGGATTGGGAAAATCTCAATCGCAAGGCACTCGCGTTCTTGCGCCTCGCCTCAATCCGCCTCATGTTGCGAAAACTCTGCAATCCCGCATGATGTTTCCGGACAAACTCTAAGGAAAACAGACAGTGATGCTAAAATGAAAACATTGCGGAATCGCATTTGAGGCACCCTTCGTTTTAATCCGATCCAACCACCCAAACGCAGGGCTTGGCGAAGTCGCGGCCCAGTGGCGACGACGCTAGGTTGTAGTATTCGGCCTGTCAATTCTTGCGGGAATTCGAGCGGCTTGTCGGTGATCGCACAATGAGATGGGATGTACTGCAGATCGCAGCAGGAATGTGAGCGACGTGGACCAAAGACAGAACGATGAGCAATAACAAAGACTTAAGAATCGGCATCGACCTCGGCGGGACGAAGATCGAGATTGTGGCCCTGGGCCGCGACGGCGCGGTAATCCTCCGCGAGCGCACGGCTACGCCGAAGACGGGCTATGCCGACACGATCCGCGCCATGCGCGATCTCGTGCTTGCCGCGCGCACGCGGCTGCCGGGCAAGGCGAGCGTGGGCGTGGCGATACCGGGCACCATCAGCGCGCGCACGGGCCTTGTGAAGAACGCAAATTCAACCAACTTGATCGGCCACCCCCTCGACAAGGATCTGGCGGCTGCGATCGGCCAGCCGGTGCGGGTCGCCAACGACGCGAATTGCTTTGCGCTCTCGGAGGCGACGGACGGCGCTGCGGCTGGTGCGGATATCGTGTTCGGCATCATTGCGGGCACAGGTGTGGGCGGAGGCGCTTGCGTCGGCGGTCGCGTGCTCACCGGCGCCCATGCCATCGCTGGCGAGTGGGGACACAATCCCCTGCCCTCGCCGCGCGACGACGAGCTGCCGGGACCCGTCTGCTATTGCGGCAAGATCGGCTGCATCGAAAGCTGGTGTTGCGGGCCGGCGTTGATGGCGCAGTTCGAACGGCGCACTGGGCGCGAGCTTTCGGGCACCGAGATCGCGGAAGCCGCAGTTGCAGGCGACGCCGATGCAGGCGCGACGATGGAGCTGTTCTACGACCGCTTCGCGCGCGCGATTGCCTGCCTCGTCAACATTCTCGATCCCGACGCGATCGTGTTCGGCGGAGGGCTTTCCAAGATCGGCGCGCTCTACACAGAATTGCCGGCGCGCGTCGAACGCTATGCGTTCACGCCCGAAAGCCCCACGAGAATCGTCCGAAACTTGCATGGGGACTCGAGCGGCGTCCGCGGCGCGGCATGGCTGTGGCGCGAAGACGAGATCGCCCATAACCTCGCCGGATGAGCGCCTTCTGCCGTGACTGCATTGCCGACGTCGTGAATGGCGCCGCGCGCTGCAAGCCTTGCGGCAGCCGACGCGTCGTTTCGCATGCCGAGCTCGATTCCTTGAGCATTGCGCATATCGATTGCGACGCGTTTTATGCCTCCATCGAAAAACGCGACAATCCTGACCTGCTCGACAAGCCTGTGATCATCGGCGGCGGGACACGCGGCGTGGTGTCGACGGCTTGCTATGTGGCGCGCACTTTCGGCGTCAAATCGGCCATGCCGATGTTCCAGGCGCGGAAGCTGTGCCCGGACGCCGTGATCGTCAAACCCAATATGAAGAAATATGCCGAGGCCGCCCGCGCGGTGCGTGCGCTCATGCGCGAACTCACGCCGCTCGTCGAGCCGCTGTCGCTCGACGAAGCCTATCTCGATCTTTCCGGAACCGAGAGGCTGCACGGAGTCACGCCCGCCAAGACCATGGCAAAGCTGGCGAAGCGAATCGAAAGCGATATCGGCATCACGGCCTCCATCGGCCTCAGCCACAACAAATTCCTCGCCAAGCTCGCCTCCGAACTCGACAAGCCGCGCGGCTTCGCCGTGATCGGCAACGCGGAAGCGAAGACCTTCCTGCGCGACAAGCCCGTCGGCTTCATCCGTGGCGCGGGTAAAACGCTGCAGGCGCGTCTCGCGAAGGACGGCATCACCCGCATCGGGCAGTTGCAGGATATGGAGGTCCGAAAACTTGCGCAGAGATACGGCAACACCGGTCTGTGGCTTTATCGCCTCGCGCAGGCCGAGGATGCGCGCAATGTCGATCCCTCCGGAGAAATGAAAACGATCTCGTCCGAGACGACATTCGACCGGGACATTGCAAGGCTTTCCGACCTCGAAAGCATTTTGTGGAATCAGGCGGAGCGCGTTTCGACCCGCGCGAAATCCTACGACCTGGGCGGACGCACGATCGTACTCAAGCTGAAGACGGCGAATTTCAAGATCCGAACCCGAAGCGTGTCGCTGGAATCGCCGACACAACTGACCGACCGCATTTTCCGCACTGCACGCGCATCGCTTGCGCACGAAGCCGATGGAACGGCCTATCGTCTGTTGGGCGTGGGCCTCAGCAATTTGTGCGCGGCGTCCGAATGCGATCCGCTGGACCTGGTCGATCGCGGCGCCGACAAGCGTGCCGCTGCCGAACGCGCCATCGACAAAGTGCGCGCCAAATTCGGCGAAGAATCGGTCAACAAGGGCCGCAGCTTCGAACGGCCGGCGCGGCGGCGTTCATAGCTGCCGCTATTGACGGCGCCGCAAATCCTCGCGTAGAGAGCCCCTATGAACTTCGCGACCATCAGTTCAAGCCGACGCCGCCGCATCTGCGATGGGGCGAGAGGATTGCGCGTGCGCTGAAGCTGCACGAAATGCGCGAATGACCGGCCCCGTCGAGAAATCGGCGGGGTTTTTGTTTGTGGAGAAGGACGATGGAAAATCTCGATGCGGTCCGGGAGACCGAGGAGCACCTGATGAATGCGTGGCCGAGCCTGCGCACGATGGTCTGCAACGGTTGGGCGTTCCGACAGGCGGGTGGCTACACCAAGCGCGCCAATTCCGCGAATGCGATGGCCGTGCGCGGCGACTTTGCACCGACGCTCGAGAACGCGCGCAAATTCTACGGGTCGTTCGATTGCCCCACGATCTTTCGCCTGACGCCGCTGGCGGGCCCCGAGCCGGACCGCATTCTCGCGAGTTTGGGCTTTCAGGAAGTGGACGAAACGCTGGTGATGAAAGCAGGGATTTCAAACAATCTGGAGCGGAATTCCGGCTTTACGATCAGCGCGGCCTGCACGGAGGAATGGGAAGACGGCTACGCCGCGGCGCATGCGCAGGACCTCCTCCAGCGCCAGGGCCATCGCGCGATCCTCAAATCGATCGCGCCGTTGCCGACGGCGTTCGCAACAATCCGCGAAAACGGCCGGCCCGTCGCCTTCGGTCTTGGCGTTATCGAGCGCGGTCGGCTGGGCTTGTTCGACATCGTCACGTCGCCCAACGAAAGACGTCGTGGATCGGCTCGCAGACTCGTGAGCGGATTGTTGCGTTGGGGGCGTTCGCAAGGCGCGGAGACGGCCTGGCTCAGCGTGATTCATGCCAACACGAATGCGATCGCGCTCTATCGTCAATTTGGATTTTCGGAGAGCTATCGCTACCACTATCGTATCGCGCCATGAATATTGGAGAAGTCCTCCAATCGCGGCGTGCTGTGCCAGCCGAGATCCATGCGGTCGAACCGGCGTTCGACAAACGCGATATCCGGGCCATAGATGTCCTGCAGCTCGAGAATATCTTCCCGAGGCACACAGGGAAACCTCGCCCTGTCAAGGCCGTACTTGAGCACCGTCTCGCGCGTTTTGGGATCGGCGGCGTCGATCGTCAAAGCGTCGTCCAGTATCGTCAACTTAAGGCCGCTGTAAATCAACCTTTCGGCGCCTCCGGCGTCGAGCGGCGGAACATCCAGGAAGGCCGTCACCTTTTCGAGCGCGCCGACGGGATCGAGGCGGATGTCCTCGGTGAACAGAACGAGCATTTTGTCCGCGCCGAATATGCGCTCCCAAGGCCAATAATGTCGCGCGTAAAAGCCCATGTCGAGGATTCCGAACCGGAACTCGAAATCGACAAGCCTTTTTTGAAGATCGAGAATTCTGTCCTCGGGCTTGATCCGGCCCAGCTTGAAATGATGCATGAAGGCCGATACAGCGC
Organism: uncultured Alphaproteobacteria bacterium; assembly: GCA_963715545.1. Lineage (GTDB taxonomy): Bacteria > Pseudomonadota > Alphaproteobacteria > Micropepsales > Micropepsaceae > Rhizomicrobium. Next base: position 1,563,949 of record OY970252.1, read on the forward strand.
GATGCACGGGGTGGCGCAACAACAGGATCAGTTTGACATCCGGCCCCAGCGTATTCCGGACGGCCAGCGGCGTGTGCAGCTGCAATTGTCTTGGTCCCGATCCAAAGAAAATCCTGCTGTGGTCGCGCGCCCAGAAATAGCCCGGCGTCGCCTCGCCGACATAACGGACGCTTCCGGCATCGACGAAATTTCCGGCATAGGCCTCTAGATCGCGATGCGCGTCCTGCTTGCCGAAAAACGACAATTCCTTCGTCTCGGAGAGATATATGTCTGGATGACGGCGCAGCCGCTCATACAGCCATGTCGTGCCGCACTTTTGCGCTCCGATCACAAGCAAATTCGGCAATCGATGGGCCACGCGCGCGATCACGCTTCGTCTCGCAGACAGCCGCCCCTTGGCCCTGCCACAGCCCGGCTTCGGACGGAGTTCATGCTCAACATGCCGGCGGCAACGGTTCGACCTGTGTCAGCGCCGCCTTCAAGGTGTAGTTCGAATAGATCAGCGACATCGAGCCGATGACGCCGTTGGCATAGAGCCGCGACGCCACTTCGTAGTCAGGCGTTTCGCTTTTCGCATCCTTCGGAAAATAGCTGACCAGCACGGGCCATGCGGCGGCATTCTTGACGACGCCGCTCTTGTCGGCCGGATGTTCGCCTTGCTGCTCCGGCGTCCTTCTCCCGATCAGGACGGTTGAAAGATAGAGCGCGGATTCATCGCCGCCCTGGAACACGAAGGCCTTGGTCGCTGTTTGTCCGGCCTGCGCTGCCTGCAAAATGCCCGTCGCCTGTCCGGTCGGAAATTCCGTACCATTCGGCAGCGCGAATTGCAGGACCTTGGGTTCCGCCAATTCGACCGTCCCGCTGCCGTCCGCGTCTTCCTTCGCCCTGCCGCGCTGGCGTTGGATCAACCTGCCATCGACGGAATTGGTGATGTCGAAGCGCATTTCGCGACCCGTTTTGCTTTCCCACGCCGTCACCAGGAAATCGTCGCGCGCGACCTTGCCGTCGGCGTCGGTCATATCGGCGAGCATGCGCTGCGTGGTCGTCCAGCCGTCGCAGACATCGCGAAACTCGATCACGATCCGCCCATGCGCGGCGATGACGCCGCCGGCGCTCGTATGCGCCAGCGACAATTCATAGATCGCGCGATTGGGCGCAAGCGCGACCGGCGCGGCGGCGGCGCTTCCGGCAGCCGCGAGGGCTAACAGCGCGGTCGCCCGCATCATTCCGATGTTCCGTCGTGACTGCCCAGCGCGCCATACAATTCCGGCCTGCGATCGCGGAACGATCCCCATGACGCGCGCATCTTCGCGATTTCGTCGAGGTCGAAGCCCGCAGTGATGACGCCTTCGTCCTTGCGGCCCAACTCGACCACGATCTCGCCGGTGGGTCCCGCGATGAAAGACGAGCCGTAGAAGGTGATCTCGCCCGCCTGCCCCTTTTCCGTGCCGATGCGGTTGGACGCAATCAGCGGCATGTAATTCGCGCCTGCATGGCCCTGCATCACGCGCCGCCAATGATCGCGGCTGTCGACAGGCGGCGCAGGCGGCGGCTCGGTGCCGATGGCCGTGGGATAGAACAACGCTTCGGCGCCCATCAAAGCCATCGCGCGCGCGGATTCGGGAAACCATTGATCCCAACAGATGCCGGCGCCGAACTTGCCGAAACGCGTATTCCATACCTTGAAGCCGGTATGGCCGGGCGTGAAATAGAATTTCTCCTGATAGCCGGGCCCATCGGGAATATGCGATTTGCGATAAAGGCCAAGCACGCGCCCGTCCGCATCGACCATCGCCAGCGAATTGAAATAGGCGTGTCCTGCGCGCTCGAAGAAGCTGACCGGCAACACCACGCCCAGCGATTTCGCCAGCTCCGCCATTTCCGCGATCAGCGGATTGCCTTCGAAGGGCGCTGCATGCGCGAAATGTTCCGCCGATTGGTCCTGGCAGAAATAGGGCGTCTCGAACAATTCCTGGATGAGGATCGCGTTCGCGCCTTTGGCGGCGGCAGCGCGGACCATGTCTTTGGCTTTCGCGACATTGGCGCGCTTGTCCCAGCTGCAGGCGAATTGCGCGGCGGCGAAAACGACATTTCTCATGGGGCTGCCGGCTCCTGCTGCGTGATGCAATGAATTCCCCCGCCGCCCTCCACGATGTCGAGCGCATCGAGCTGCAGGATATCGCGGCCGGGAAAGCAATCCCCAATCACGCCGCGGGCGCGCTCGTCATGAGGGTCGTCAAAGGACGGCATCACCACTCCGCCATTGGCGAGATAGAAATTGACATAACTCGATTGCAACGGACGTCCGCGCCAATCGTGGCGCGATTTCTTCGGCTGGACGATCTCGACAACCTCGAGCCTCCGACCGTGAGCATCGCGCGCCTCGGAAAGCCGCCTCAGCGCTTCGATCGCAGGTTCATAATCGGGATGCGAACGCGCCGAGGGTATCCCGACGATCACCCGGCCTGGCGCAGCAAAGCAGGCGATGTTGTCCACGTGCCCGTCCGTCTCTTCGTCCGAGAAGCCTTCGCCCAGCCAGATCACGCGGCTCGATCCCGTATAGAGCGCGAGACGCTCTTCCACCTGCTGGCGATCGAGATTGGCGTTGCGATTGGTGTTCAGCAGACATTGCTCGGTCGTGATCAATGTGCCCGCGCCGTCCGAATGGATCGCACCGCCTTCGCAGATCAGCGGCGCCTGATAGCAACGCACATCGGCCGCCTTCAAGATGCGTCCCGCGAAGGCCGAGTCCTCTGTGTACGGATGATACTTGTTGCCCCAGGCGTTGAACTGCCAGGCGACGCCCGCACGTGCGCCGTCGCGCCCAACGAGGAATGTCGGGCCGATGTCGCGGGCCCAGGAATCGTCGAGCGGGACATCGAGGATTTCGACCTTGCCCGCCGTGGCCAGCCGCGCTTCCGGTCCATCCGGCGGGCGTACCGCCATCACAACCGGTTCGAAGGACGAAATCGCGCGCGCCACCCGCGCATAGGCCTGCTTGGCGCGCAGCAGACCTTCCGGACCGCCCCACACATCCATGCGGCACGGCCAGCACATCCAGGTGCGCTCATGCGGCCCCCACTCCGCGGGCATCGCATAACCGTCACGCACCGGACAAGGATCGTCGGCGTCGAGCCTTTTGGTCATGGTTCTCTATAGCGGTTCGCGCCGCGACGCGGGAGCCCCTCGCGCGGCGCGCGAAGGCCGATTAGGTTAGATACATTCAAGGAGAACATCATGACCGCTAAGATCGACGCCCGCCTGAGGGAGCTTGGCATTACTCTGCCGACCCCGCCTGCGCCTGTCGCAAGCTATGTGCCTTTCGTGATTTCGGGCAAATTGGTCTTCATCTCCGGTCAGGTGACGATCGCGGCCGACGGCCTCAAATATGTGGGCACGGTCGGCAAGGAGATCACCCTCGATGACGCCAGGGCGGCGGCGCGGCTCTGCGCCATCAATGTGCTGGCGCAGCTGAAGGTGGCGTGCGAGGGCGATCTCGATCGCGTGAAGCGTTGCGTCAAAGTCGGCGCTTTCGTGAATGCGGTTCCCGGATTTACCCAGCACCCGGAAGTCGCCAATGGCGCATCCGATCTGTTCGTCGAAGTGTTCGGCGACGCGGGCAAGCATGCGCGCGCGGCCGTTGGCGCAGGCTCCCTGCCCCGCAATGTGGCGACCGAAGTCGAGGCGGTGTTCGAACTCGCGTGAAGAAACCAAATCTCACGGCGCGTTTGGCCGGGCCGGCGTCGAGCATCGGCGCCGAGGCGTGGAACGCCTGCGCCAATCCGGAAGCGTCGGACGATCCGCACCCCTTCACGCGCTTTGAGTTCTTCGCGGCTGTCGAACAATCCGGCTCGGCCGCGCCGCATGCGGGCTGGCAGGCCTGCCACCTCGTGGTCGAGCGCGGCGACCGTGTCGAAGGCATTCTGCCGCTCTATCTGAAGGATCATTCGCAAGGCGAATATGTGTTCGATCACGGCTGGGCCGACGCCTTCGAACGCGCGGGCGGCAGCTATTATCCGAAACTGCAGGCGTCCGTGCCGTTCACGCCCGTTGCCGGGCGCCGGTTCCTGATTGCGGCCGGCGCCGACGAAGACGAAGCGCGCGGCACGCTGATGGCGGCGGGCGCATCGGCCGTGAAAGAGCTGAAAGCGTCGTCGCTGCACATTACGTTCATGACGGAAGACGAGTGGAACGCAGCGGGCGCGGCCGGCTATCTGCAGCGCACCGATCAGCAATTTCATTGGGAAAATCGCGGCTATGCGAGCTTCGATGAATTCCTCGGCGAGCTGTCGTCGTCCAAGCGCAAGAATCTGCGCAAGGAACGCCAATCGGTGCGCGACGCCGGAGTCGAGTTCGACTGGCTGACGGGCTCCGACATCACCGAAGCGCATTGGGACCAATTCTTCGAATTCTATATGGACACGGGCGGGCGCAAATGGGGCCATCCCTATCTCACACGCGATTTCTTCAGCCGCGTGGGCGCGAGCATGCCGGGACAAATCCTGCTGATCGTCGCAAAGCTGAACGGCCGCGCAATAGCAGGCGCGCTCAATTTCTCCGGCGGCGGCGTGCTCTATGGCCGCAACTGGGGCTGCACGGAATTCGTGCCGTTCCTGCATTTCGAGACCTGCTATTACCAGGCGATCGAATTCGCCATCGCGAAGAAATTCCGCAAGGTGGAAGCGGGCGCACAAGGCGAACACAAGCTGCTGCGCGGCTACATGCCGACACCGACCTACAGCGCGCATTACATTGCGCATACCGGTTTGCGCCGCGCAGTGGCTGATTATCTCGCCCGCGAACGCGAAGCCGTCGCCGAGCACATCGAAGCACTCGCCGAGCATGGGCCGTTCAAGAAGGCATGAATTCTTCTCTTGCGCGGCCGCCGCGCATCTTTACGCTCGCCGCCTGTAAACGGAGCAAACGCCATGGCCTACAATACCAACAACATCTTCGCGCGAATCCTGCGGGGCGAACTGCCCAAAATCGCCGTCTATGAAGACGATCTGACGCTGGCGCTGATGGACATCATGCCGTCGACGGAGGGGCACACCCTCGTCATCACGAAGGAGCCGGCGGAGGGCATTCTCGATCTGTCGCCGGATGGCGCGGCCGCGTTGATCAAGACCACGCAGAAAGTCGCCAAGGCTGTGAAAAAGGGATTGGGTTGCCCGGGCGTGATGCTCATCCAGCTCAACGGCGAAGCGGCCGGCCAAAGCATTCCGCATATCCATTTCCACATTCTGCCGCGCGCGGGCGGGCTCGATCTCAAGCTGCACGGCCGCGCGATGGCGAACGCCAACACGCTCGAACCCATCGCCGCAAAAATACGGGCTGCACTATGATTCTCGAACACGCCATCCTCAACATCCGCAAAGGCCAGTCGCGCGAATTCGAAACGGCGCTTGCGAAAGCCCGTCCGCTGATTGAAGCAACACAAGGCTTTCAGCGTATGGAGATTCGCCCCTGCGTCGAAACGAGCGACCGCTATCTGTTGCTAGTGTGGTGGAGTTCGGTCGAGGCGCATACGGTCGGGTTCCGCCAGTCGCCGCGCTTCGAGGAATGGCGTGCGGCGCTGCACCATTTCTACGAGCCCTTCCCGACCGTGCAGCACTACGGCGCGCCGCTTTGATCCGGAGCGCGGGCGCCCTGCCCGCATCAATCGGCGCAGAATTAGTTGCCGGCAGGATGCCCGCGCTCCGACTGAAAAAGGCGCTTTTTTTCTAGGTTCTAAGCGGCCACCCTTGTCGCAGGGCCGTCTCCGCACTAATTCTACGCTGTCGGCTTGGACATTGGCCCCATGATTTATCTGCTTGCTTTTTTTTGTTCGCCGCTGGCGTTGCTGTTCACCGGCAAGCCGATTTCGGCCCTGTTCAATTTTATCCTCTACATCCTGTCGATCGTCTTCTGGATCACGATCATCTTTCACCATGTCGGCTTTCTGCTCTGGGGCATCGGCGTGCTGCATGCCGTGCTGACGATCAACAACGCCCGCGAAGAGCGCCGGGCGCGGCGCATCATCGCGTCGAAGACCGAATAGATAGCGCGAGGCGCGGGCGCGCATTGACCGGCGCCCGACGGGACATTTCTGCGCCGCAACGGTGGAAGAGTCCTGTTCCGACATCGCTTTCGGGACTATAATTTCCGCCGTCGGAATGAAGGACTGTGCCGGCGATCGGGGGAAGCCTGCCATGACCCATTACACCAAGCGCGCATTTCTTGCGGCAGGCGCCTGCGCTTGCTGCATGGGCGTCGTTGGACGGTCGGCGGCGGCGACGTCACCCGCAAGCGTCGGCGCTTTCGGCGGCGAAGGGTTGCCAACCTTGCTCGAACTCGGCGCCGATCCGATGACACGAATCGGAGAGACCGTCTGGGTTGCGCGAATCGCGCCACAGCTTTGGCTTCACACGACAACGGCGACGATTGAAGGCGGATATGTGTTTCCAGCGAACGGGCTGATTGTCGAACGCCCGAGAGGCAGCCTTCTGATCGATACGGGTTATGCGCCCGACCAGTCCGACCTGTTGCTGCAATGGTCGAACATCAATCTTGCCTCGCCGATTTCATCGGCGATCGCGACGCATTTTCACCGGGACCGCACTGGCGGAATCGACAGCCTGCGCACGCACCGCATTCGAACCGTGGCTGCTCCGCTCACCTGCGCGCTTGCGCAGGTGCACGGGCTTCCCGCTCCCGATCCGATCAGGAAATTCGGCGATGCGCCCTATCGCCTTGCCGCCGATTGCGAGCTGTTCTTCCCTGGCGCCGGCCATACGCGCGACAACATCGTGGCGTGGTTGCCGAAACATCAAATCCTGTTCGGCGGCTGCTTCCTGAAATCTGTGACGAGCGACAGCCTCGGCAACATGGCGGATGCCGACATTCCCGACTGGGCCACCAGCGTGCACCGCGCCCACGCGCAATATCCGCTCGCGAAATTGACGATCCCCGGCCACGGTTCGATTACCGGCGATCCGGTCGCGCAAACGCTTGCGTTGTTGGCGAAATCGAACGAGCAGAATTAAACGCTCTCTTCGGCCTTCGGCTTTTTCGGCGGAGGCAACGCCTTGGGGCGCAGGTCGTCTGCGGTGACGAATTCGAACACAAGTTTGTCGGCTTCGCGGTCGAGCAGGACGCGCACCGTGCCGCCGTCCTTGAGCTTGCCGAACAGGATCTCGTCGGCCAGCGGCTTCTTGATGTGATCCTGGATCACGCGCGCGAGCGGCCGGGCGCCGAAGGAATCGTCATAGCCCTTCTGGCCCAGCCAGCGCGTCGCTTCGGGCGTGAGATCGAAGGTCACGTCGCGGTCGGTCAGCTGCGCTTCCAGTTCGAGCACGAACTTCTCCACCACGCGGTCGATGGTGTCGCGACCGAGCGGCGCAAACGCGATGGTCGCGTCGAGCCGGTTGCGGAATTCCGGCGTGAACAGACTTCTTGATCGCTTCTTCGTCCTCGCCTTCCCGCTTGCCGCGGCCGAAGCCGATGGCTTCCTTGGCGGCGTCCGAAGCGCCCGCATTGGTCGTCATGATCAGAACGACGTTGCGGAAGTCGATCTTCTTGCCGTTGTGATCGGTCAGCTTGCCGTGATCCATCACCTGCAAAAGGATGTTGAACAGGTCGCGCATGCGCCTTTTCGATTTCGTCGAGCAGCAGCACGCAATGGGGATGCTGGTCGACGCCGTCGGTGAGCAAGCCCGCCCTGGTCGAAGCCGACATAGCCCGGCGGCGCGCCGATCAGCCGCGACACCGTGTGGCGCTCCATATATTCGCTCATGTCGAAGCGCAGGAGTTCGACGCCCATGATGGAGGCCAGCTGCTTGGCCACTTCGGTCTTGCCGACGCCGGTGGGCCCCGAGAACAGATAGCAGCCGATGGGCTTTTCCGGCTGGCGCAGGCCAGCGCGCGCCAGCTTGATCGCCGACGCCAGCGCATGAATCGCCGCGTCCTGGCCGAACGACCACGCGCTGCAGATCGGCTTCGAGCGTGCGCAGCGCCTCGGCGTCGTCCTTGCGAAACGGACTTTGGTGGAATGCGCGCCATCTTGGCGATCACCTCTTCCACCTCTTTGACGCCGATCACTTTCTTGCGGCGGGATTCGGGCAGCAGCATCTGCGACGCGCCGACTTCGTCGATCACGTCGATCGCCTTGTCCGGCAGCTTGCGGTCATTGATGTATTTCGCCGACAGCTCGACCGCCGCCTTGATCGCGTCGGCGGTGTAGCGGACTTTGTGGTAATTCCTCGTAATAGGGCTTCAGCCCTTCGAGGATCTTGATCGTGTCCGGCACGCGTGGGCTCGGCCACGTCGATCTTCTGGAAGCGGCGAACGAGCGCGCGGTCCTTCTCGAAATACTGGCGGTATTCCTTGTAGGTCGTCGAGCCGATGCAGCGCAGCGTGCCCGCCTGCCAGCGCGGGCTTCAGCAGGTTCGAGGCGTCCATCGCCCCGCCGCTGGTCGCGCCAGCGCCGATCACGGTGTGGATCTCGTCGATGAACAGGATCGCGCCTTTGATCGCTTCGAGTTCCTTGACGACGGATTTGAGCCGCTCTTCGAAATCGCCGCGATAGCGCGTGCCTGCGATCAGCGAGCCCATGTCGAGCGAATAGATGACGCTGTCCCTGCAGCACTTCCGGCACTTCGTTCTTGACGATCTTGCGCGCAAGGCCTTCGGCGATCGCCGTCTTGCCCACGCCCGGGATCGCCCACGAACAGCGGATTGTTCTTCTGGCGGCGGCACAGGATCTGGATCGTGCGCTCGACTTCGGCGTCGCGGCCGATCAGCGGATCGATCTTGCCCGACTTCGCCTTTTCGTTCAGATTGACGCAATAGGCTTCGAGCGCTTCGGTGCCCTGCTTGTCGGCCTTCTCGCCCTCTTCCTCCTCTTCGGCACCGCGCACGGGCTTCTGCTGGCGTCATGCCCGGGCGCTTGGCGATGCCGTGGCTGATATAGCTCACCGCATCGAGCCGCGTCATGTTCTGCTCTTGCAGGAAATAGACGGCGTGGCTCTCGCGCTCGGTGAACAGCGCCACCAGCACATTGGCGCCCGTCACTTCGTCGCGGCCGGAATTCTGGACATGAAGCACGGCGCGCTGTACGACGCGCTGAAAACCGGTCGTGGGCTTGGCGTCTTCGCCGTCTTCGATCACCAGGGTGATCAGCTCTTCGTCGACATATTTCTGACGAGCGACTGGCGCAGCGCATCGATGTCGACATTGCAGGCCTTCATCACCTGGCCGGCGTCGGGATCGTCCATCAGGGCGAGCAGCAGATGTTCGAGAGTGGCGTATTCGTGATGCCGGTCGCTCGCGAGTTTGATGGCGCGATGCAGGGCCTGTTCCAGGCTCCGCGACAAGTGACGGCATCGAATACCTACTCCTTCTCCATGGTGCACTGTAGAGGATGTTGATGGCGGCGGGCGAATTCAATGACCTGCGCCACTTTTGTTTCCGCCACCTCGAAGGTGAACACGCCGCAAATCCCCACACCGTGACGATGGACATGCAGCATGATCTCGACCGCCTCATCCCGGTTCTTGTTGAAGAACCGCTCGAGGATGAGCACGACGAATTCCATCGGCGTGTAGTCGTCGTTCAGCAGCAGCACCTTGTAGAGGCTGGGCTTCTTGGTCTTCGGCCGCGTCTTGGTCGCGATGCCGCTCCCGGTGACGTTTCCGGTCCCATTTCCCTGGCCGGACTGGCCATTGCCGTCTTTCTTGTCGCTCATCGCCGCCAGTTGGGCTGTGCACGGTGCGCCGGATTGCCGACGCTTCGCGGCGCCAGCTTACCGGAAACCCACCCCAGTTTGGCAATCGTGGATTGCCGCAAGGTTTACGAATGTGGGGACGGACATGGCGATTTCAAAATTCGGCAATTCCGCACCCATCCGGCGTCAAACAACGCGCCGGGCAAAGCGAAAGGGCCCGGAGCAAGCTCCAGGCCCTTCCAATGCCGTCCCGCGAGCGAGGGGGGAGGGGTGCCCGCGAGACGAATCTTTCTCGTCAATTACGCAGCGCGCGAGCTCTGAACGATCTCGACCCACGCCTGGACGCGGCCCTGCAACGGCTGGATCGCTTCCTTGCTCGTGGACGTGAAGATTTCGCTGAGCTTCGTCATCTGGCCGACATATGCGTCGAACGCCGTCTTCGCGAACTCCGTCTGCAACTCGAACACCTCATGGGCGGACTTCGAGCCGAGAACCGCCTTCACCGCCGCGATCGAATCTTCGACCGACTGCTTAGAGAAGGAATAGATCTCGTTGTGAAGGGTTTCCGCGCCCTTGCCGGCCGCATTGGCCGACTTCATGTAGGCTTCGACCGTCTCTTTGCTGTAGCCGAGGAGATGGTCGTAACTCTTTACGGCCTTCTCGAAACCAGCCTTGAGGGCTTCCGAGCCGTTCTTCATTGCCGTTTCGATGCCTTCAGCGCCGTTGATTTTCTCGCCGGCCGCTTTTGCCTTCGTAGCCATGGTGATAGTTCCTTTCGCTTCGAACGCACCGCGTGCCGGGTCCCTAGCCAACCGGCCAATCGCCCTATTGCAGTGCAACATGGCTTATATGCGGTGCAGCGTATTCCTTGTCAAGGGAAAATGTTGCACTGCACCATGAAACTTTAATAGGCACATTTACGAGCTGTCGGAACGACGCTTTTTGCCATCAGTTAACCACTCGTAAACGCCCGTAAGACAAAGTGGATTTGTTTTTCCGCTTGCGGCTCAGGCCACAATTTGGTCTCATTGTTGCAAGGGCGGAACGCGTAACGAGTAATAGGGGTACAGGATGTCCGCACGACCGCGTGCTCTGAACGGCGCGATCGCCTGGACGGCATTTGCCGTCTCGATTCTGCTTGCCCCCTGCCTGATGTCCCTGCCCGCTGACGCTTCGATTCGGCACCATCATTGGCTCGGTGGCGGCACAGGCGGCAGCCCGACAGACCCGGACAAAGACGCAGCCCTGATCGTCGACGGCGCGACCGGCAAGCCCCTCTACGAGCGCAATGCCGACGCCCTGCGCCATCCTGCCTCACTGACCAAGATGATGACGCTCTACCTGCTGTTCGAGCAGTTGAAGAGCGGCCAGATGACCCTGGCGACGCCGATTCCCGTCTCCGAGCACGCCGCCAGCCAGCACCCAACCAAACTTCATGTCCGCCCCGGCAATACCGTCCCGACGGACATCGCGATCAAGGCGGTCGTCGTGCTTTCCGCGAATGACGTCGCCGTGGCGATTGCGGAAGTCGATCGGCGGCACCGAAGCGCATTTTGCCGAAATGATGACGGCGAAGGCTCACGAACTCGGCATGGAACATACGTTCTACCACAACGCCTCGGGCCTTCCCGACGAACAGCAGATCACGACGGCGCACGACCTCGCGCTTCTCGCACACCACCTCGCCTATGATTTCCCGCAATATTTCCCGTATTTCTCGACGCCGTCCTTTGCGTATCGCGGCGCGTACTACAACACGCACGACAACCTCATCGGCAATTATGACGGCGCCGACGGAATCAAGACCGGCTACACGCAGGCTTCCGGTTTCAACCTTGTTTCGTCCGTGGTGCGCGGCGGGGCTCATGTGATCGGCATCGTAATGGGCGGTCGCTCGGCGCATCGCCGCGACGGCGAAATGATTCGCTTGCTCAACGACACCTTCGCGCAGATCGACCAGAATCCGCGTCTCGTGGCGCGCGCCACTGTCCCGTGGCAGACCGTCGCTGAAAATACGCGCTCGGGCCCGGTCCTCGCCGGCTTCCAGATCGGCGGCGCGGGCATTCAGCCTCAAGCGGCTGCCGTGCCCCGCGCGACCAATGCTCCCGCCGATCCGGATGACGAGGACGCAGCGGAGAGCCGTCCCGATAACGATGATGCTCAAGGCGCGCCGCCGCCAGCGCCCAACACCAACGTGATTGCGGCGATGCCGGCGCCTTTCCCGCATCTGCCTGCAGCGGTTCCGGCCACGGCTCCCCCGCCGGCTATCGCACAGCACCCTGTTCCGGTTGCGCCGCTGGCCGTTCGCCTCGCCAGCAACATCCACGTAACGCCCACGCCGCGGCCTTCATCGCCGATCATTCTTGCCTCGTATCAACCGCAGAGCCGCCCGCTCGTGACGCCGCGCGCGCGCGCCGAAGCGCTGGGTGAAGGCGATATCGGCGACGTGATCGAGCATGTCGCGCGTTCGCCCGCGAAGATCGCCGCCGCCAGTCCGCCGCCTGCCATCGCCGGCGACAAGGATTGGACTATCCAGATAGGCGCCTTTGTCGACATGGCGTCGGCCAAAGCGCAGCTCGCATCCTACGCGGAGCATTCCATGGACGTTCTGGGACAGGCCCAACGCGTGGTTGTGCCGTTCAAGTCCGTCGAGGGGCAGACATTGTTCCGCGCCCGCTTTGGGCCCTTTGTCGAGCGTGAAGCGCGTGAAGTGTGCGAACGCCTGACGGAACGCGGCCAGACCTGCTTCGCAGCCGTCGCCCAGCGCTGACGCCTACTCGCGCAAAAGCACGTCTTTCGCCTCATTGATCCGGGCCGCGGCTTCGCTGGAGCCTCCGAGATCGGGGTGATTTTTCAACATCAGTTTGCGATGCGCGGCGCGGATGGCGTCGTCGTCGGCGCCGGGCTTAAGCCCCAACACCGCATAGGCTTCGTTGCGCGACATTCCGGAATCGGGTCGTGCATGAGTCTCGTGCGTCGATTGATCGGCGTGTGCCGCCTGCGCGCGCCAATCCGGGCCGAAGCGGCGATCGAGATAGGTCGAAAGCAGATTGGCGGTTTCCGTGTCGCCCCTGCCCGCTTCGACGTAGATATCGATCACATCCTCTTGCGCGAGCGCATCGAGGTTCTTGCCCGCATAACGCCCCTTCAACACGCGGCCGCTCATCGCGCCGGAATCGTGATCGAGAGTCATCTCCACCCATTCCGTGCTGACGCGTGTGGAACCCGAAGATTTTCCCTGTGATCCCGCGCGACCACCGGGATGCCCGAGTCCTCGCAGAAACCCCCAGGGCCCGGGAATATGCCAAACCTTCCCGCCGGTGAAGATCGCCCAGGCGAAACTGCCCGCGAGCATCGCCAGACTGACGCGATCCACCACGGCGAGACCGATCGCCGCCAGCAACAGCAGCCCCGCCGCAAAATATCGCAGGCTGCGCGCAAGCAGCTTCGGATCTGCGCCGACAAAACCGCGCAGCAAAACCAAAATCAGAAGTAGCGCAAGCGCGCCGAGGATCAGCGCGCCCATTCACCCCTCATGGCGCATCGCCCGCGCAAGCCTCAGCACGTCGCCGCCAAGACGGTCGCCATAATCCTTGAGCGCCGGCGCGCCGCCCGCAGCGTAGACGGCCGCCGCCTGCAGCAACTCGCGCAATTGCTTCGCGGATCCCGTATCGAAATGCGCGTAAACACCATGAGTCAGCCGCGCCACTTCGCGGAACACGGCTTCAGCATTCGAATCATAACCTTCGTGGAACATAAAAGCCGGAACGCCCAGCAATGCGAGAAGGCCCGCTTCCCTGGCGATGGCTTGCGCATTCTCTTCGACGCAATCGCCGATATACACAAGCGCACCGACTTTCGTGCGCCGCGCTTCTTCGCCCGCATGCGCGAGCACGCGGCGAAGTTGCGTGAAGCCGCTCCTGCAGGTGACGCCGGACATGCGTTGCGCCAGCCCGCGGGCGGATGTCGTCCATTCGCTCACGTCGAATTCGCCGCGTCCGCGAAAATAGACGAGTTGCACGCCAAGCCCGCCTATGGACTGCGCCACCTCGAACATGTCGGTTTGAATCTCGGCCGCGCGATCCCAGGTGGGCTGGCGGCTCATCGTGGCGTCGACCGCGAAGATCAGACGGCCCTTGACCTGGCTCAGCGCGGGTGTGCGGGCGGCCGTCTGGAGGAACGCGGCGATGTCGCCCGAGGACGAGCGATTCGAAGGAAGATTGCTCTTGTCCGCCATGTCAGGCCCTTCTCCGCGCTGCTCTCCCTAGGTTGGGAGCGGCGGCGCCATTTCCAAGGGCGTCACGCCGTAGCCGCCTTTGCGCCCAGCCCGGGCAGCTTAAGGGTCAAGAGCAGTTCGCGCACCTCCTGACGGGCAGCGACATGGGACATGGTCAGCGAGATTTCGAGCCCCGGCTGGGGCAAATCGAGCATGGTCAGGCCCATGGGAAACAATTCGCGGAAAATGACGCGCTCGCCGAAACCGGGCGCTACGCGGAAGCCGATGCGCTGGGCCAGCGCATCGAGCGCGGTCGTCAGCCGCTTCTTGTTGCGGCCTTGCGTCGACGCGATGCGATTGCGCATCACCACCCAATCGAGCGCGGGCTTGCGCGCCAGCAGCCGCTTTTTGCGGCAGTCCCACACGAAATCGCTGTAGAGGCTCGGTGTCTTGATCTCGAAGCTCACGGGATCGATGCGCGCGAGCAGGTCGAAATCGACAAAGCTGTCATTGAGCGGCGTGACCAGCGTATCCGCCGACGCGTGGCCCAGCCGCGACAATTGCGTATCCGCGCCGGGCGTATCGATCACGATGAAATCAAACTTCGCTTCAGCCTCGGCGAGCAATGCCGTCAGCCGCTTGCCCTCTTCTTCCGCGGCCGCATCGAGCGACTTCAGTTGCGAGCGCGGGAGTGCGAGAACCTCAGGCATGGCAAGCGCTTTCGCGCTCTTGTCGCGCCAGAGGGCCCGATTCTCCAGGTGGCGCGAATAACTCCTCTGCCGCGTATCGAGATCGATTGCGGCTACGCGCTTGCCAGCGCGCGCGAGCGCCACAGCCACATGCATGGCGGCGGTGGTCTTCCCCGACCCGCCCTTTTCATTCCCGAAGACGACGATATGCGCGCGCTGATCTGCCATGAGTTATTGTCTACCAGAATCAGCGCCCATGTCTAAATGTGTCGAATCGTTGCCTGGGCTCAACAAGCGGCTCGGGAAATGCTAGTTTGTTCGTCTGTCGAAGGAGAGGATCGTGCGTACAATCACCCTGGCTGCCGGGTTGCTCGCGCTGATATGGCCAAGCGCGTTTCTTGCAGCCGACCTTAATGCTCCGATCCAAAACACCCCAACTTTGGGGTCGGAAATTCATCGCGGAATTGGCGCAGCGACCGACTGCTACTTCCTGCACGACAACAATTTCGATCCGCTCAGCTATACGGGATGCGTCACGCGAGCGGACTCCAAAAATACGCAGGCGCAGGCGGCGTACAGGCCGTTCTCTTTGGGGCTCCATTTCCAAGCATGGCTGTGGGAAGACATCGAAATCCAGATGTATCATGGCGATCCGCATAAAGTATTTGCGAAACGCTTGGCGGAACAAGCGGGGCAATATGCGCCGCTCGAATTCGCGATTTTCCGGCGAATCCAAATGGAACTGGGAGTCTCGGACGGACAACTCATGGCTGTGACGGATCTTACGGCTGCCGGCAAAAACGAGACACTGGCCAGAATCGCGTACTGGTCAAAGGTGGGAAAAACGAATTAGTACGAGCGGGTTTACCCGCGATTTCGGAATTTCTCAAATCCCGTCCTGCTCGCTGGAGAGGAGCGCGGCGTTTCCGCCGGCGGCTGTCGTGTTGACCGTGTAAGTGCGTTCCAGCGCGAAGCGCTGCAGATAATGCGGGCCGCCAGCTTTCGGACCCGTGCCCGAGAGGCCTTCGCCGCCGAAAGGCTGAACGCCGACCACGGCGCCGATCTGGTTGCGGTTCACATAGATGTTGCCGGCATGGATTCGCGCGCGCACGAAGTCCACCGTTTCCTCGATGCGGCTATGGACGCCGAGGGTCAGGCCATAGCCCGTCGCATTGATCGCGTCGCACACTTCGCCGAGCTTGTCCGAGGCATAGCGCACGACATGCAGCACCGGTCCGAACACTTCGCGCTGCAAGGCGACGATCGATGCGATCTCGAACACATGCGGCGGGAAGAACACGCCGTTGGCGAGTTCCGGCGACACTTGCAAGTTTGCGCAGCAGTTTCGCTTCGCGCGTCATGCGCGTCGCATGCGCTTCGAGATTGGCGCGGGCTTCCTCGTCGATCACCGGGCCAATATCCGTGTCGAGGCGCATCGGATCGCCGATCTTGATCTCGTCCATCGCACCCAGTATCAATTCCAGCATCTTGTCGGCGACATCGTCCTGCAGGAACAGCACGCGCAAAGCGGAACAGCGCTGACCAGCGCTGTCGAAGGCCGACGCAATCACATCGCGCGTCACCTGTTCGGGCAGCGCGGTGGAGTCGACGATCATAGCGTTCTGACCGCCCGTCTCCGCGATCAGGGTCGCCAGCGGACCATTGCGCTGCGGCGAGCGCGCGATTGATGGCGGTGGCCGCTTCCGTCGAACCGGTGAATGCAACGCCGGAAAGCCGCGCATCGCCGAACATCGCATTGCCGATGCGCGGGCCATCGCCGGGCAGCAGATGGAGAATGTCCGTGGGAACGCCTGCCTCATGCATCAGCTTGACGGCCGCTGCGGCTATCAGAGGGGTCTGTTCTGCGGGCTTGGCGAGCACGGCATTGCCGGCCGCAAGCGCGCCGGCAACCTGCCCCGTGAAAATCGCCAGCGGAAAATTCCAGGGCGAGATGCAGGCGAATACGCCGCGACCATGCAGCGAAAGTTCGTTCTCCTCGCCGGTCGGTCCGGGCAGCGCCACGGGCTTGTCGAACAAAGCGCGCGCGCGTTCGGCATAATAACGCAGGAAATCGACCGCTTCGCGCACTTCGCCCAGCGCATTGGGAAGCGTCTTGCCCGCTTCGCGCACCGCCAGCGCCATCAGATGCGCCTGGTTTTTCTCGAACAGATCGGCGGTACGTTCGAGGACGGCCGCGCGCGCAGACCCGCCCAAACGGTCCCAACTCTCGAATGCCGCATGGCCGCGCGCCAGCGCATCTGTCGCATCCGCGGCGCTCGCTTCGATCACTTCGCCGACAATGCTGCGACGATCGGATGGGTCGCGGACGGCTGTGCCGGTTCCCTGCCGCTCGGCGCCGCCCACAATAGGCGCCGCGCGTTGTGGGGTCGCCAATGACGATTCCATTTCGGCGATCATCGGTGCGCTGATCACGGGATCGCTCCACAGGAAACCGCTCGAATTCTTCCGACCGGGCAGAAGATCGACGGGCTTGCGGATCATCGCGCTGCGGCGCGGATGTTGCGCGGCCAGGGTTTCGACCGGATCGGCGATGATCTCGTCGATAGGCGCTTCGTCATCGGCGATACGGTTCACGAATGAGGTGTTCGCGCCGTTTTCCAGCAGGCGGCGCACGAGATAGGCCAGCAGGTCCTCATGCGTGCCGACCGGCGCATAGATGCGCGTTCCCGCGCCGCCATATTCGGGCTTCTTCACATCGCGATAGAGTTCGTAAAGCGCTTCACCCATGCCATGCAGTCGCTGATATTCGAAATCAGCGCGCCCGCCGGCAAACACCTGGATGGCGGACAACGTGTGCGCGTTATGCGTGGCGAATTGCGGAAAGATTTCGTTGCGCCGCGCGAGCAGGGATCGGGCGCAGGCGAGGTAGGACGCATCCGTTCCCGATTTGCGCGTGAACACGGGATAGTCGGCGAGCCCCAGTTCCTGCGCGCGCTTGATCTCCGTATCCCAATAGGCGCCCTTCACGAGGCGCACCGGAATCCGCCGGTTCTGCCGCCACGCGAGTTCGCCCAGCCATCCGATGACGGGCAATGCGCGCTTCTGATAGGCCTGGACCGCAAGGCCCAAACCGTTCCAGCCGCGCAACGGCTCCGCCTCGCCCATCGCCTCGAACACATCGAGCATCAGGTCGAGGCGTTCCGCTTCTTCGGCGTCGACCGTCAGGCCCAGATTGGCCTTTCGCGCGTCGGCGCCCAGCGCGACCAGCGACGGCAGCAATTCCGCGAATACGCGTTCGCGTTTGATCCACTCATAACGCGGATGCAGCGCGGACAATTTGACCGAGATGCTGGGGCGCTCGAACACGGGCGCTTCCATGTCCGGCTCGGCGCGCGCGATCGCCGCCAGCGCATTGCGGTAGGATTCGAGATACCGCGCCGCGTCATGGCGTGTGTAGGCCGCCTCGCCGAGCATATCGAATGAGAAGCGATAACCCTGCTTGATGTAACCGCGCGCTTCTTTCAGCGCTTCGTCGATGCTGCGGCCGAGCACGAACTGGCGGCCGAGAATGCGCATGGCCAGGGTGACAGCCTGGCGTATGACGGGTTCGCCCGAACGCGCGACCAGCTTTTTCCAGATGCCCTCGAAATCCCATTTCGACGCCTGGTCGAGCTTCACGATGCGGCCCGTCAGCATCAGCGCGAAGGTGGACGCGTTGACGAACACGGACTCCGATTTGTTGCGGTGGCGGGCCCAATCGCCGCCGCCGATTTTGTCGCGAATGAGCTTGTCGGCGGTCGCGGCGTCCGGCACGCGCAGCAGCGACTCCGCGAGGCACATCAGCACCACGCCCTCTTCACTTGAGAGCGCGTATTCCTGCGTGAAGGCGTCGACGCCGCTGCGCTTGTCGCGTGTGGCGCGGATGCGCTGCACGAGCTCGCGGGCGAGCGCCTCCGTGCCGGCGCGCTCGCCGGGCGACAGGCGCGCGCGTTCGATGAGGGCCGCGGTCACGGTCTCTTCGTCGGCGAGATAGGCGTTGGAAATGGCCTGGCGGGAAGAAATCATGGGCAGGGTCATGGCCGGAATCGCGCGCAATTTCCAGTGGGTTAAGACGGGATTTGCGCGGATTTCGGGAAATGTCGGGCAACTACGCAATTGAGCCGCAAAATTGCGTGGAGATGGGGCTTGAGATCGCCGGACCGCGATGCCAATTCCGTCGGGTCCGCCCTATTCTCAGGCCATGCCGATGCCCCCTGTCGTCGAAACCATTGCAAATCTCCGCGCCAGCGTCGCTGATTGGCGCGATCGCGAAGTCCGCCCGGATTGGCCTCGTGCCGACCATGGGCGCGCTGCACGAGGGGCATCTGTCGCTGGTGCGCGAGATGAAGGTGCGCGCGGAGCGCGTCGTGGTCAGCATTTTCGTGAACCCCGCCCAGTTCGCGCCGCATGAGGATTTCGACCGCTATCCCCGTAACAAGGCGGACGATCTTGCCAAGCTTGCAACGACAGGCGCCGATCTCGTTTTCGCGCCCAGCGTGGCCGAGATGTATCCGCAGGGATTCGCGACCAAGATCGAGGTGGGTGGACCATCGGCCGGACTCGAAACCAATTTCCGGCCGCATTTCTTTGCGGGCGTGGCGACCGTGGTCGCCAAGCTCCTCATCGCAGCTCAGCCCGATATCGCGATCTTCGGCGAGAAGGACTACCAGCAACTGCTCGTGATCAAGCGCCTGACCGCCGATCTGGGCCTGCCCATCGAGATCATCGGCGGCGCCATCGTGCGCGAGCCAGACGGTCTCGCGATGTCCTCGCGCAACGCCTATCTCAAGCCCAAAGAGCGCAAAATCGCCGGGCAGCTCAATCTCGTGTTGAAGGATGTTGCGGCGCGTGTACGTGACGGCGAGACAATTCCAATTGCCGAAATCGCCGGCAAAGCCGCGCTCCTCGAAGCCGGCTTTAATTCCGTCGACTACGTCGCGATCCGCGATGCGGAGACACTTGCAGCGATCAATTCGCCTTCACGGCCCGCGCGCGCTCTGGCGGCCGCAAAAATTGGGGTGACCAGATTGATTGACAATCTCAACGTGTGAACGCGGCTACAACAATCCCAATTCCGCCAGTTCCATTTTCAACGCTTGCGGCATGCCCTTGCCGCCTTTGAGGTCGCGCACGTCCTGTGGCGCATCCTTCGGATCGAAATAACGCCAGCCCTGGAACGGGCGGTGGAAGCGGCGCAGGGTGGCGATCAATTTGGGTTCGTAGACGAGCCCGCAATGAGGCACGCCCTCGCGCGTCAGCGGCCGCAACTCGATCAGCTTCTGCCGCGCCGCGATCTGGCCCTTGATGATCCAGTAGAGCGAACCGCCATCGAGCAGGTCGTCGGCGCGCTTCGGCGTCTGCCGCGTGACATGCATCAATTCGAGCTTCTTGCCCTTTTTCTTGAGGTCCGTGAGGCGGCGTTTCTGCCATCGGGCGAGGTCTTCAAGCGACTCCACGCCGACGCAAAGCTTGATGAGATGCAACGTCATGATTGTCAGGCGGCCTTTTCGAATCGTACGACCGTCGCGCCGTCCGTGACCTGATCGCCGGGCGTCACATCGACGGACGCCACCTGCGCGTCGGTCGGCGCCGACAGCGTATGCTCCATTTTCATCGCTTCGAGCACGGCGAGCGGCTGGCCGCGTTTGACCTTGTCCCCCGCTTTCACCAGAACTTGCACGATCTTGCCCGGCATGGGCGTCGACACGCGATCCGTTGCGGCGCCGACCGCGTCTGCGGCGGCGAACGGATCGTAGGGAGAGAATGTCCAGGTCTCACCTCCCTTCATCACCACGATATCGTCGGATGCGAACAGGACACTCCCGCCGCCCTCCAGGTCCAGTGTGCCGACATCGGAGGGCACTTTGGTCATGCCGCCGCGCGGATGCGATATTGGCACGCTGACCCGGTTTCCATCGACAACGAATTCAAGCGTTTCGTTTGACTCGCCCGAAAGGCGAAAACTGTCCTGCACGTCCCAGGGATCGCAACCATGTTGTCGCTTGGTTCGCATGGCAAGTATTGATCCCGCCACCATCGCGACGATGCGCGCGGGCGGCACAGTTCGCGGCGGCAGAAGTTCTGTGCGATGCTGTTCGATAAAGCCGGTATCTATTTCGCCCGCGACAAAATCCGATTGTCGAAGCGTTCGGACAAGGAAGCTGGCATTCGTGCGAACTCCAAGAACCTGAGTTTCAGCAAGTGCATCGGCGAGCTTCGCCGCGGCGCCTTCGCGCGTCTCGTCCCACGCGATCACCTTGGCGATCATCGGATCGTAGAAGATGGTCACCTCGTCGCCTTCGCGGACCCCGGCATCGACACGAATGCCGTCTCGCGCGTCCGGCAGCCGTAATATCTCGAGCCGCCCAACCGATGGCAGAAATCCTTTGTCCGGGTCTTCGGCGTAAAGCCGCGCCTCGATGGCATGACCATGTGCATGAATTTCCGCCTGGCGCTTGGGTATCGGCTCGCCCGCTGCGACGCGCAATTGCCATTCGACCAGATCGAGCCCCGTGATCGCCTCGGTCACGGGATGTTCGACCTGCAACCGCGTGTTCATCTCCATGAACCAGAAGCGATCAGGTTTCAGGCCCTCCGATGCATCGGCGATGAATTCCACCGTGCCCGCGCCGACATAGCCGACCGCTTTCGCAGCTTTCACCGCCGCCTCGCCCATCTTCGCGCGCATCGCTGCGGTCATTCCGGGCGCTGGCGCTTCCTCGATCACCTTTTGGTGACGGCGCTGCAACGAGCAATCGCGCTCGAACAGATGCACGGCGCCGCCCTGCATATCACCGAAGACCTGCATCTCGATGTGGCGGGGCCGCGAAACATATTTCTCGATCAGCACACGGTCGTCGCCGAAAGCCGATTTGGCTTCGCGCTTGGCCCCATCGAGCGCCGCGGCGAATTCACCCGCTGCTTCGACCTTGCGCATGCCCTTGCCGCCGCCACCGGCCACCGCCTTGATCAGGACCGGGAAACCGATCTTCGCGGCTTCTACGGCAAGCACCGCAGGCGACTGATCCTCGCCCAGATAACCGGGCACCACTGGCACGCCGGCCTTCGCCATCAGCGCCTTGGCGCGATCCTTCAATCCCATCGCGCGAATCGCTTCCGGCGGCGGTCCGACAAAAACGATCTTCACCTGGGCGCACGCTTCGGCGAACGCGGCGTTTTCGGACAAAAAGCCATAGCCGGGATGAATCGCCTCCGCGCCGCTTTCTTTCGCGGCTGCGAGGATCGCATCGACATTCAGATAGCTTTCGCGCGGCGCTGCCGGGCCGATGCGATAGGCCTCATCGGCGGCGGCGACGTGCGCCGCATTGGCGTCGGCGTCGGAATAAACGGCAATCGTGCGCAGTCCCATGCGCTTGGCCGTCCGCATGACGCGGATTGCGATCTCGCCGCGATTGGCGACGAGCAAGGAGCGAAACATCATGGCGCGCTCACATCCCCAGCAATGTTTTCCAGCCGAACAGCAGCACGCCGACGATTCCGCCCACGACGAAGACCGCGATCAGGCACCCCGCGCAGCCAAAGCCGCGCACGATAGGCGGCGGATTGAAATAGATACGGGTTTCGGGAAGCTGGTCCATGGGCGCGCGCAAGCGTTGTCGCGCCCATGCTTAGGCGGTTTTTCAGCGCCGACCAAGCCTGACGAGCTTGGGTGGTTCGTTCGTCTTAGTGCTTCCCGCCGCCGCCCTTTGGCAGCACGCGCGTCTTGATGACGAAGAAGATGGCGATGACGATCAGATAGCCCAGATAGAGCGCGATCGCGTCCCGCCAATAGGACATCTCGACCATGTTCGGCGGAAGGTGAAATTGTTCGCGATTGTCCAGGACCGGCAGCATCACCTCGGCGACCAGGTGAACGAGGGTGGCGCCCAGCGCGACCGCCCAGAGGCGTTTCCAGCTGTTGAGGGTGTAGGTGGCGACCAGGGCAATGAGCAGGCCCAGGATGGCGTTCACGTGGGCGAAGCCGTCGCGGAAGCCGGCCTTTAGGAAGTCTATGATTTCATTAACATAATTCATAACGTCGTGCATGACATCCCCCTTGAGAAGTTAGGCGTCGCGGTTAACAACGCTTAACTTAGATTGAGTTTCCCACTGTCACATGCGGAAAACCCCGAAGCGAGTCTCTGATACCTCGGCATTGAGACACGCCGATAACGCCAGCGCCACCACCCGGCGCGTATCGGCCGGCGCGATAATGCCGTCGTCCCACAGCCGCGCTGTGGCGAAATAGGGACTGCCCTCCTCATCGTAGCGCGCGCGGATGGGCGCCTTGAACGAGTCTTCCTCGTCCTTGCTCCAGCTTTCGCCGCGCGCTTCCATGCCGTCCCGCTTGACGGTGGCGAGCACGCTGGCTGCCTGTTCGCCGCCCATCACCGAGATGCGCGAATTCGGCCAGGTGAACAGGAAGCGCGGGCCATAGGCGCGCCCGCACATGCCGTAGTTTCCCGCGCCATAGGAGCCGCCGATGATGACGGTGATCTTGGGCACGTTGGCGCAGGCGACAGCCGTCACCATCTTGGCGCCGTCCTTGGCGATGCCGCCCGATTCGTATTTTCGCCCGACCATGAAGCCGGAGATGTTCTGCAGGAAAAGCAGTGGCACTTTCCGCTGGCAACACAGCTCGATGAAATGCGCGGCCTTCAGCGCGGATTCGGAGAACAGGATTCCGTTGTTGGCGACGATGCCGACGGGCATGCCTTCGATATGCGCGAAACCCGTGACGATGGTCGTGCCGTAGAGCCTCTTGAATTCGTCGAATTCCGATCCGTCGACCAGCCGCGCGATCACCGCGCGCACGTCGTATTGCACCGTCAGCGAAGGCGGCACGACGCCGTCGAGTTCGGAGGGATCGAAGGCGGGCGGTCGCGGCGTCGCGAGCGGAATGTTCGGCGACTTCTTCGTGTTCAATCCGGCGACGATGCGCCGCGCAATCGCGAGCGCATGCGCGTCGTCATTCGCCAGATAATCGGCGACGCCCGAGGTGCGCGCATGCACATCCGCGCCGCCCAGATCCTCCGCCGTCACCACTTCGCCCGTCGCGGCTTTCACCAGAGGCGGACCGCCCAGAAAAATCGTGCCCTGCCCTTTGACAATGATGGTTTCGTCGGACATTGCCGGCACATAAGCGCCGCCCGCCGTGCACGAGCCCATCACCGAGGCGATCTGTGGAATGCCCTGCGCCGACATGTTCGCCTGATTGAAGAAGATGCGGCCGAAATGTTCCTTGTCCGGGAAAATCTCCGCCTGGTTGGGCAGATTGGCGCCGCCGGAATCCACGAGATAGATGCAGGGCAAACGGTTCTCGCGCGCGATCTCCTGCGCCCGGAGATGTTTCTTGACGGTCATCGGATAATACGTGCCGCCCTTGATCGTCGCATCATTGCATACGATCACGCATTCGCGGCCTGAGACGCGGCCGATGCCCGTGATGATTCCCCCCGCATGGATATCGCCGTCATACATGCCGAATGCCGCCAAGGGCGAAAGCTCGAGAAACGGCGAACCCGGATCGATCAATCTTTCCACGCGCTCGCGCGGCAGAAGTTTGCCCCGCTCCGTATGCCGCTTGCGCGAGCGCTCGTCGCCGCCCAGCGCCGCAACACCCAGTCGAGACTTGAGTTCCTCGACGAGCTCGGCCATTGCGGCCGCATTCGATTTGAACGCAGCGTCGCGCGGGCTGAGAAGCGATTTGAGAGCGGTCATAGACGCTCGACGGCTACGGCCGTCGCTTCGCCGCCGCCGATGCAGAGCGAGGCGACGCCGCGCCTGAGGCCGCGCTTCTCGAGCGCGGCGAGCAAGGTCACCATGATGCGCGCGCCGCTTGCGCCGATCGGATGGCCCAAGGCGCAGGCGCCGCCATTCACATTCACTTTCTCGTGCGGTAGCGAGAGATCGCGCATCGCGATCATGGCGACGCAGGCGAATGCTTCGTTGATCTCGAACAGATCGACATCCTCCGCGCGCCAATCCGCCGCCTTCAGCACCTTCTGGATGGCGCCGACCGGCGCGGTGGTGAACCAGCGCGGCTCGCCGGCGTGGCTCGCCTGCGCCACGATGCGCGCGATCGGCTTCAATCCACGCGCCACCGCGATGTCACTGCGCGTCAACACCAGCGCCGCCGCGCCATCGGAGATCGACGACGAGTTGGCGGCCGTCACCGTACCATCCTTCGCGAAGGCCGGTTTCAAGGTTGGAATTTTTGCCGGGTCCGCCTTGCGCGGCTGCTCGTCGAGCGCGACTTCGGTTTCGCCGCCCTTGCCCGGCACTTTCACCGACACGATCTCGCCTGCGAATTCGCCTGCGCTCTGCGCCCGCTTCGCTCGCATCAGCGATTCCGTCGCGTAAGCATCCTGCTCGGCGCGCGTGAATTGATAATGCCGCGCGGCATCTTCCGCGTAAGTCCCCATCAGCCGATGCTCATAGGCATCCTCGAGGCCATCGAGAAACATGTGGTCCTTGATCTCGCCGTGGCCGAGACGATAGCCGCCGCGCGCTTTCGGCAGCAGGTAAGGCGCGTTCGACATCGACTCCATACCGCCCGCCACGACGATCTCGGCGCGGCCCAGCGCAACCTGATCCGCGCCGATCATCACGGCCTTCATGCCCGAGCCGCAGACCTTGCTGATTGTCGTGCAGGGCACGTCGTCGGGGAGCCCGGCGAATCGTGACGCTTGGCGCGCGGGCGCCTGTCCCAAACCCGCGGGCAGTACGCAGCCCATCACGGTCTCTCGGATATCGGTCGGCTGAAGCCCGGCTCGTGTCACGGCGGCGCTTATGGCGGCAGCGCCCAGTTCGGGGGCTGCACGTCCCGCGAGATCGCCCTGGAACCCTCCCATCGGGGTCCGCGCACCTGCCAGAATCACCGTTTCCGCCGCTGCCATCTGTGTCTCCTGCCAATCTTAGGGATGCTGGTAAATGCAGCCTGTCCCGGCGCGGCACAAGGGGTGACCGCCGCACGCGCCTGAGTTATCATCAAACGGCATATCCGGCCACGGCCGGAGGGGATAGACGATGGGTAAGGTGATCATATCGGCCGTGCTGGGCATCGCGGCTGCGGGGGCCGTGATGGCTGCGCCATATGCCGGCGTGCACATCACAACGGTTCAGATGATGATGATCGCCGCCGCCCTGTCGGTGGGCGCCGCCGTCGCCGTGCTCACCCGGACGGTGGCAGACAAAGCCATCGGCAAATCCAAGAGAGACGTCCTTCTCTCCTCGCAGCTCAAGGAAGCGGGCCAGCTCATCGCGAAGTTCCCCAGCGGCGGCGATATGGTTTCGCTCTCGATCAAGCCGGACACGCTGATCGACCGGCTGGAAGTGGTCGCCGATCCCGGCAAGTGCATCACGCGCGACATCATGGTCACGCTGAAAAATTCCGGCGCGATCAAATTCAATCCGGTCGAGCTCAAGCGCCTGTTCGTGGCGCTCAAGGATCAGCCTGGATTCATTCATCTTGTTCTGCTCGACAGCCACGGCGAATTCGTGGGCTACATTCCGGGCTTCTATGCCAAGCGGGAATTCACGGGCGCAAACGCGGAAGTCCAGATTGCAAAATTCATCAATGACGTGTTCGCCGACGACAACAACAGCGTCAATCTGCGTCAGATCGAAGGCGCGGGAAAGTCCGATATCATCAGTGACGAAGCCAGGATCTCCGAAGCGATCGTCAAGATGGCGGGCGGATTCCGGCGCCTCATCGTGCTGCGCCGCGGCTATCACCGCCGCCCCATCGGCCTCGTCAATTTCAGCGATCTGATGAGCGAAACCTTGAGCGAGCAGACCAAGCCGTCTCTTCGAACGATCCTCGGACGGTAACGCGTCTTATCTGATCAGTTCTATACTGACGCCGAGTTTCACATGCTGCCAAGCGCGGTCGGCCGTCACGGCTGGTACGCCATCACGCAATGCAAGCGCCAGGCAGGCTCTGTCGCCCAGGGAAAGCCCTAGCGCTCGCGTTGGCGCCGCGAAATTCGCTGTTGTGTCCGCCTGCTCGCGATCAAAGTCCACGATCTCCAGAGCTACAAGTTCGAGCACCGCACGAACATCATCGATTTTTCCGCCACGCGACAGCAGATGCGCTTCCACTTCCGCAACATTGACGGTTGAGATACGTGCATTGCCGATGAATGGAGCGACGCGGTCTGCACCCGTCTCTCCGTTCAAATAGGCGAGCACTGCTGATGCGTCGAGAACGACTTTAGCCACGGCCAACCTCGCGGCGACGCTGTTCGATCAATTCATCAACGAGGCTCACACCTTCAGGGATCAACTTGCGCACCATCGCTTGCGCCTGCTCCATGGCGATCCGCGGAGAGAGCAACTGAATTTCGCCCTCGCTCGCATGAACGAACACCGTGTCGCCCTCGCGAAGGCCAGCCGATCGTAGAGCCTCTTCGGAAAGGGTAAATTGCCCACCAGCGCCGATGCGGACTTTCAAAGTCGAACCGAATTGTTCTGTCGCCGCGACTGCGTCTCCGACAGGCTTAACCGGACTTGGGCCTGCACTTCTTTCTGCATCTACGAGCACGTTTCGAACATGCTGGTAACGGATTCCCAGAAAGTCGGCGATTTGGCTCCGCGAATAGCCCGCTCTTCCTAACGTTCGAATCTTCGCGGACTTCGTCGGAAGACCGACAACAAGTCGCTCCATCTCAGATTTCTCAACAGACATATGATCTACCTCCCGTTGGCGCGAGAAGTAGTTCAACCATATCTAATATTTGTTGTCAATAAGTCATATAGACAGTAACTATCAAGATGTTTCTTCAAACAACTCCCGCCCGATCAGCCACCGGCGGATTTCCGCCGTGCCCGCGCCGATGTCGTAGAGCTTGGCGTCGCGCAGGAGGCGGCCCGTGGGGAAATCGTTGATATAGCCGTTGCCGCCCAGGCACTGGATCGCTTCGAGCGCCATCCACACACCTTTTTCCGCCGCATAGAGAATGGCGCCCGCCGCATCCTTGCGCGTGGTCTGGCCGCGATCGCAGGCACGCGCCACGGCATAGACGTAAGCGCGCGCCGCCGAGAGCGTCACATACATGTCGGCGATCTTGCCCTGCATGAGCTGGAACGAGCCGATCGGCGCGCCGAATTGTTTACGGTCGTGCACATAGGGCACCACGACGTCCATGCAGGCCTGCATGATCCCAATGGAGCCCGCGGCGAGCACCGTGCGCTCGTAATCGAGGCCGCTCATCAGGATGCGCACGCCCTCGCCTTCGCGGCCTAGCACGTTTTCTTCGGGCACATGGCAGTCTGTCGAAGATCAGCTCCGACGTGTCCGAGCCGCGCATGCCGAGCTTGTCGAGCTTCTGCGCGGTGCGAGAATCCCTTGAAGCCCTTTTCGATGAGAAACGCGGTGATGCCGCGCGGTCCGGCTTTCGTGTCCGTCTTGGCGTAGACGACCAGCGTGTCGGCCTGCGGACCGTTGGTGATCCACATCTTCGTGCCGTTGAGCACATAATGCGAGCCGTGCTTCTCGGCGCGCAGGCGCATCGAGACCACATCGGAACCGGATCCGGATTCGCTCATCGCCAACGCGCCGACATGCTCGCCGGAAATCAGCTTCGGCAGATAGCGCAGCTTCTGCTCGGTCGTGCCGTTGCGGCGGATCTGGTTCACGCACAGATTGGAATGAGCGCCATAGGACAAACCCACCGCAGCAGACCCGCGGCTGATTTCTTCCATTGCGATGCAATGATCGAGATAGCCCAGTCCCGTGCCGCCGAATTCCTCCTCGACCGTGATGCCCAGCAAACCGAGCTCGCCCATCTGCGGCCACAGATGGCGCGGAAACATATTCGTCTGATCGATCTCCGCCGCCAGCGGCGCGACCTTGTCGCCGACGAAACTGCGAACGCTGTCGCGCAGCATGTCGGTCGTGTCGCCGAGGTCGAAATCGAGAGAGGGATAGGCGTTCGGGATCATCCGGGCCTGAGGGGCGGTGTGGCTGCGTCTTATAGCGCGGAGCTTGGCCAGCTTGCCAAGGTGATACAAAGGCCAGTCGACTGAGGGTGCGGGATGCGCGAGCAGCCCGCCTTCGCCCTGCGGGCTTCGGCGCGGCAGCCTCCGCTGCTTCGCAGCGTAGGCTGGTGCGGTCGAGAAGACTCGAACTTCCACGGGTTGCCCCACTAGCACCTCAAGCTAGCGCGTCTACCGTTCCGCCACGACCGCACGTGAGGGGGCGGGGTGTAGCAAAGGCGGGATAGCTTGGGAAGGGCGGCTTTAGATGCCTTCGCCGTCGAGGCCGGTGTGAATGCCGCACTCGTCCTTGTCGAGCCCGGCCCAGCGACCGTCGCGATAGCTTTCGCCCGACTGGACGCGGCGCGTGCAGGGCATGCAACCGATCGAGGGATACCCGTCATCCGACGAGCGGATGGTGTGGCAATTCGTGTTTCGCCGTGTAGGCGTCAAGGTCGGCCAGGGTCCAGTCGGCCAGCGAATTGAAGCGAAAACGACCCTCGAAATATTCGACCGGCGCCATGATCGATCGCGCAATTGTCTGAAAGCGTTTGCGGCCCGTGATCTGCGCGTCAAAGCCTTCGAGCGCGCGTCGCAGGGGAACGACCTTGCGGAAGTTGCAGCACGCAGTCGGTGTCGCGCGACCATAGCGCGCCTTCGGGATCGAGCCGCATGCGATCGCCGGGATGCGGACCGATGGTGCGGATGTCGGTCAGGCCCAGAAGATCCTGTAGCCGGTCGCGATAGCGCAACGTCTCGCCGAACAGCTTTCCGGTGTTGAGGAAAAGGACGGGCGTGGTCGGATCGATCTGCGCCACAAGATGAAGCAGCACGGCCGATTCCGAGCCGAAGGATGAAACGACCGCCGTTCGGCCCGCGAACGCCTCGGTCAGTGCCAGCTTCAGAATGCCCAGCGCATCGCGACCTTCGGCAGCGGCCTGCAGTTCGGTGAGCCTGGCTGCGATCCGCGGATCGGTCGCTCCGCCGCCGACACGGTCGAACGCACGCGGCGCGATCCCGCGTTTGACGTCCAGAACGGTGACAGCTGCCGCGCTCATGACAGCCAGTTCCTTTCGGAGACGAATTCGCGCACGCGTTGCGACACGTCCTGGGGCGGAAGACCTTCCGCTCGCCATTGCGCGCGCCGGTCGCTGACGACATCGAGCTGACGGCTCCACTCGCCGCCAAGTTTTGCCGAGAGCCATTCGCGCATGAGCCGGGCAAGGCCAGGTGCGCGGCCGCCGGTCGAAATTGTCACCAGCAGATCGCCACGCCGCACCGTCGCCGGCGCATGAAAGTCGCAAAGCTCGGGAAAGTCCTCGACATTGACCAGGATGCCGGCGGCACGCGCTCTTGCGGCGATCCTGCTGGCCTCAGCCCCGGGAATTCCGACGACATAAAGAAGCTTGAGGCCGGTCAGGTCTGCAGAGCCTTCCAGCGGCACGATGACCGGCGTTACGCCGGCCTCGGCCAGGGCACCAAGACGGCGCGCCAGCGCCTCGCCTGCCCCGGCGAGCCCGATTTTGATGGCCGTCTCGTTGAGTACGATGGGAAGCAAAGCCGTGCTCCTGTTCCCGCCCAAACCGGGTTCTACACAGAAGTACGCACTGACCGGATTAAATGCAAGAATGTGGTGGTAAATAGAAAATTATACGCGTAACTATGTGTGTTATATCACTGATAACCGCGAAGGAGCTCCGTGATGGAGACGCCAATCTTGTCGCCCTGGATGACGATCTCACCCTTGGCCACCGGCCGATCATTGGCCAGAATCATCACGGGATCGTCCTGGCAGGAATTGAGTTCGATCACCGCGCCGCGGCCCATGCGCAGGAGCTGGTGCATCGGAATGACCGAGCGGCCCAGAACGACGGAGATTTCGACCTTGACGCTTTCGATGTTCGAGGACATGAGGCTCGCCTGAAGATGACCGAACGAGACCTTCCGCGATTATGCTTTCCGTGGAGTTAACGCCGCCGATGCTCGCCGCCGAGGTCCTGCCCGACTGGGACGTGCGTCCCGGGTTGCTGCCCTATCCGGAAGCGGTGGCGGCCATGGAAGCGCGCGCTGCCGCGATCGCGGAGGGACGTGCGCCCGAACTCGTCTGGCTGGTCGAGCATCCGCCCATCTACACGGCCGGCACGAGCGCAAAGGACACTGACCTGATTGATGCGCGCTTTCCCGTGTTCAAGACCGGGCGCGGCGGACAGTTCACCTATCACGGCCCGGGCCAGCGCGTGGGTTATGTGATGCTCGATCTCAAGCGCCGTAGAGCCGATGTGCGCGCTTATGTGCGCGATCTCGAGGAATGGCTGATCCGCACGCTCGCGCAATTCAATGTGAAGGGCGAGCGGCGCGAAGGCCGCGTCGGCATCTGGGTCGCGCGCGGACGCGGCCGTGAAGACAAGATCGCCGCCATCGGCGTGCGCGTACGCCGTTGGGTGACGTTCCATGGTGTGTCGCTGAACGTCGAGCCCGATCTCGGACATTTCACCGGCATCGTGCCGTGCGGCATCAGCGAGCACGGCGTGACGAGTCTCGCCGATCTGGGCTTGCCGGTTTCGATGGCCGATGTCGATGTCGCCATGAAGGTCGCGTTCGAAGAGGTGTTCGGCGCAGTGCGATAGCGTCACACCGACGGCCACCGGTGAAATCCTTTTTCCGTCGGCGGCTCGGTGTTGTGAAGCTCGACGTTCTTGATCCTGGAGCCCTCGGGCCCGCGCATCGCAAGCGCCACGAAGGTTTCGACCGCCGGCGTGGGGCCCGAGACGAGCGCCTCGACCGTGCCATCGGAACGGTTGCGGATCCAGCCGTCGAGCGCGAGCTTGCCCGCTTCTTCGATGCAATATTGGCGAAAGCCGACAGCCTGCACGAATCCTTCGATGCGCAGTCTGAGCGAGGTAATGTCGTCTGACGTCATCGGCGCGGCTCCGGAACGCGCATCATCATGGCGCTTTTCCGCGGCCACGCAAAGAACCTGGATCAGGCGAATTCGAGGATTACGTCGTCCAGCGCGAGGCTGTCGCCTTTCTTGACGTTGACCTTCTTGATGATCCCATCGCGTTCGGCGAGGAGCACGTTTTCCATCTTCATCGCTTCTACGACGGCAAGCGTCTCGCCGGATTTCACGTCCTGGCCCTCAGCGACATTCACCGATACGACCAGACCCGGCATCGGGCACATCAACAGCCGCGACGTGTCCGGCGGCGCTTTCTTGGGCATCAAGGCCGCAAGCGATGCGGCGATCCTGCTCCGCGCGGTCGCAATCACCTGGGCGCCGCCATGGCTCAACTTATAGCCGCCTTGCAGGCGCACAATCTGGACGGCGCTGCGCTGGGAGCCTTCAGTGATGTACATCGTCGTCTCGCCGGGCTCCCAGTCGATCCGGGCTTCGTAAGGTTTGCCGTGGATGCGAGCCCGGAACCGGCCGTCGAGAAAATAGGCGTCTGTCACTTCGATCGGAGACTCTCCCAACGTCACCTGATATTCCGTGCCGCCGTGATGAGCGCCGTTGAGCGTGCCAGAGATGGAGCTCGCACGTTCCGTCCGCGCGAGCTTGGCCGCGACGGCGGCCGCGGTGAATAGAAGCGTGAGCGCTTCGTCAAGCGGCCGGCCGTGAAATCCGTCCGGAAATTCTTCCGCAATGAAAGCCGTCGACAAACGACCTTCGCGGAAGCGCGTGGTGTGCATGATGGCCGAGAGGAACGCGATGTTGTGCGCGATGCCTTCGATGTGGAACTGGTCGAGCGCGGTCGCCATCGCGTCGATCGCGGCGAGCCGCGTCGGCGCATGCGTGCAGAGCTTGGCGATCATCGGATCGTAGTAGATCGAGATTTCGCCGCCTTCATAGACGCCGGTGTCGTTGCGCACGATGATGTCGCCGTGCTTGCCTTCTGCCGGCGGACGATAGCGCGACGAGCCGACCGGTCGACGGCAGGAAGCCGCGATAGGGATCTTCGGCATAGATGCGCGTTTCGACCGCCCAGCCGTCGAGCTTCACGTCGCTTTGTCTGAGCGGGAGCTTCTCGCCGACGGCCGAGCGGATCATCAGTTCGACGAGATCGAGGCCGGTGATCAGCTCGGTCACCGGATGCTCCACCTGCAGGCGCGTGTTCATCTCGAGGAAATAGAATTTGCGGTCCTTGTCGACGATGAACTCGACCGTGCCGGCGCTGTCGTAGCCCACGGCTTTCGCGAGCGCGACGGCCTCCTCGCCCATGGCCTTGCGCGTCGCGGCGTCGAGGAACGGCGACGGCGCTTCCTCGATCACTTTCTGATGGCGGCGCTGGATCGAGCATTCGCGCTCGTTCAGATAGATGACATTGCCGTGCTTGTCGCCCATCACCTGGATTTCGATGTGGCGCGGCTCGGTGACGAATTTCTCGATGAAGAGGCGGTCGTCGCCGAAGCTCGCGCTCGCTTCGTGCTTCGAGGACTGGATCGCCTGCGCGAGGTCCTTTTCCTCGATGCACGATGCGCAGGCCCTTGCCGCCGCCGCCGGCCGACGCCTTCACCATCACCGGATAGCCGATGTCCTTCGCGATGGCGCGCGCATGCGCTGCGTCTCGGATTTCGCCGACAAAGCCGGGAACGGTCGAGACCTTTGCGGCTTGCGCGAGCTTCTTCGACTCGATCTTGTCGCCCATCGCCGCGATGGCCTTGACGTTCGGCCCGATGAAGACGACGCCGATTTTCGCCAGCGCTTCCGCAAACGCCTCGCGCTCGGAGAGAAATCCGTAACCCGGATGCACGGCTTCCGCGCCCGTGTCGCGACAGGCCTGCACGATCTTGTCGATCTGGAGATAGGACTGCGCGGAAGGCGGCGGCCCGATATGCACGGCCTCGTCCGCCATCTCGACATGCAGCGCATCCTCGTCGGCGTCGGAATAGACCGCGACCGTCTTGATGCCCATCTTGCGGGCCGTCTTGATCACGCGGCAGGCGATCTCGCCGCGATTGGCGATCAGAATTTTCTTGAACACGTCTCCCCCTGGTTCGGATTTTACCGGAACCGATCGCGGCTTGAACGTCTCATGCGCAGGCGCAACTTCACTTTGCGTTACGCCTGCTTACATGATTCACCATACACCTGCTTATTTTCCTGCAGCCATCGTCTTGTCGCGGATCGGCGCGGAACTCGTTGCCCGGATACCAGTTCGGCCATTTGTCGCTGTTGGCGAGCTCGTCGCCCAGCGTGTAGAGCGCGTCGAGGTCCTGCACGGGCCCGGACAGGTCCCAGTCCGGATTCCATTCGTCCGAAGGCTGATGATAGTGATGCAGCAGGTAATCGTCGCGCACCGCCTGCCCAGCATCCGTGCCGCCGACGATCAGATCGTAGCCGCCGCCCGGATCGAGCATCGGCACGCCGACCTTGGCGAGGCTGATGTGGTCGGAACGGTAGAAGTAGCCTTTTTCCGGCTCCGGATCCGGCGTGATGATGCGGCCCTGCGTCTTCAGGACGTCGGCCAGCATGTCCTCCAGTTCAGACGCGCCGCTGCCGACGACCACCATGTCGCGCGCGCGGCCTTCCGGAAGATTGGCGTCGAGATTGACGCCGGCCACGATATGAGACAGCGGCCACAGCGGATGCTCCGCGAAATATTGCGAGCCCAAAAGCCCCTGCTCTTCCATCGTCCAGCAGATGATGACGATGGAGCGCGCGGCGCGGCTTGTCATGCGCGAACGCTTCGCCGATTTCGAGGATGCTGGAATCGCCCATGCCGTTGTCGACCGCGCCGTTGTAGATCTTGTCCGGCCCCGGCACGTCGGGCTTCACGCCCAGATGATCCCAATGCGCCGTATACAGAATATATTGATCCGGATGCTTGCTGCCGCGTACGACGCCCACGACATTGCGCGTCTTGATATGCGTGATCGTCGAGTGGGCATCGGCCGAAAGCGCCTCGCCCGTCATCGGCGACCGCCTTGAAGCCCGGCTTGTTCGCGGCCGCCTTCAACTGTTCGTAGTCGAGGCCTGCGCGCTTGAAGAGATCCTTCGCCGTATCGAGCGTGATCCAGCCCTCGATGGCGGACGCATGCTCATGTTCTTGTCCTGCGCGTCGAGCCAGGACTTGTTGCCGGAATTCGAATTGCGCACCACCTGCCAGCCATAGGCCGCCGGCGTCGTCTCGTGCACGATGATGGCGGCGGCGGCGCCCTGGCGCGCCGCCTCTTCGTATTTGTAGGTCCAGCGGCCGTAATAGGTCATCGCCTTGCCCTTGAAGAAGTTCGGATCGGGATTGGCGTCTTCGTTGCCGGGATCGTTGATCAGGATGACGACGGTCTTTCCCTTCACGTCGACGCCGGCATAGTCGTTCCAGTGATATTCCGGCGCGATGACGCCATAGCCCACGAAGACCAGCGGCGCGTTCGCGACCTTCACGTCGTTCGTCTTGAAGCGCGGCGTCCAATAGACCGCGTCGTCGGGAAACTTCGGCGTGAGCGCGCCTTGCTGCGTGTCGAACGACGAGGATGCGATTGCGCCGGCTCGCAGCGTGATGTTCACCGCGGGCACGGGCTGGAAATAGCTGCCGTGATTGCCGGGCTTGAGCCCGATGCGCTTCATTTCGTCGGCGATCCATTGCGAGGCGGCCTCGCCCGCCACCGTTCCGGGACCCCGCCCCTGGAACGCGTCGTCCGAAATGGCCTTGTCGCGCGCCGACAGGTCCGCCGAATTGATATCGGGCGTCGTGACGGGATGGCCCGGATAAGGGTCCGCCAGAACACAGGTTGCGGCGACGATACCGCCCAACAAAACGCCAAACCGGCCAACATTGCCCATATACGCGGTCCCCCAGATTTTGGGGCGCATCCTAAGAGCTTGGAAGCCTCATGCAACGATGAATTGGCCCGGAAATGTCGCGGGACCGAGCCTGTTCCAGGCCCCATTGCGGCTGTAGCTTGGCTGTAATTCTTAACCTGGGAGAAGCCGCTTGGAGCACATCGTCTCGCATGGCACGAAAGCCGCCAACTTGCCCTTCTCCGACGCCGTGCGTGTGGGCGAGGTGCTCTATCTTTCAGGCCAGCTCGGCAACATTCCCGGCACGCGGAACATCGTGCCCGGCGGGATCGAATCCGAAACGCGCCAGATGATGGAAAATATCGCCCGCGTCCTCAATGCACAAAGTCTGTCGTTCGACAATCTGATCCGCTGCACCGTGATGCTGGCCGACATGTCGCAATGGCCGGCGTTCAACGAAGTGTACGTCACCTATTTCAAGCCCGGCCGCCTGCCCGCCCGCTCGGCTTTCGGCGTGAGCGCCCTCGCCCTCGGCGCCGCGGTGGAAATGGAATGCACGGCGAGTTTCGAGACGAAGTGACATCAATAGAAATGCAGCTTACGTCGGAGTGGCGTAAGTTTCGCGAAACATTCAGAACGTGTCGCAAGCTCTTACAACGGAATATTGTCGTGCTTCTTCCAGATTTGCGGGACCTGCTTGTTCTTCAGCATGCGCAGCGCGCGCGCGATGCGCCAGCGGGTGGAATGCGGGCGGATCACGTCGTCGATATAGCCGCGGCCGGCGGCGACGAAGGGGTTGAGGAAGCGGTCTTCGTATTCCTTCGTGCGCTCGGCGATCTCTTCCTTGTTGCCGATGCTCTGGCGGAAAATGATTTCGACCGCGCCCTTGGCCCCCATCACCGCGATCTGCGCCGTGGGCCAGGCATAATTCACGTCGGCGCGCATATGCTTGGACGCCATCACGTCATAGGCGCCGCCATAGGCCTTGCGCGTGATGACGGTCACTTTGGGCGACCGTCGCCTCGGTGTAAGCGAACAGCAGCTTCGCGCCATGCTTGATGATGCCGCCATGTTCCTGCGCCGTGCCCGGCAAGAAAGCCGGGCACGTCCACGAAGGTCACGATCGGAATGTTGAAGCAATCGCAGAAGCGCACGAAGCGCGCGCGCCTTGCGGCTCGCGTCGGAATCGAGCACGCCCGCCAGCACCATCGGCTGATTGGCGACGAAGCCCACCGTCGAGCCTTCGATGCGGCCGAAGCCGGTGATGATGTTGCGCGCGAAGGCCTCGCCGATCTCGAAGAAATCGCCCTCGTCGACGACCTTGTGGATCAACTCCTTCATGTCGTAGGGCTTGTTCGGATTTTCCGGCACCAGCGTGTCGAGCGACATCTCTTGGCGGCGCGGATCGTCGTCCGTCGGCCAATGCGGGCGGCTTGTCGCGATTGTTGAGCGGCAGGAAATCGTAAAGCCGCCGGATCTCTTCGATGGCGATCACGTCGTTTTCGAAGGCGCCGTCGGCGACGGCGGATTTTGTGGTGTGCACCTTCGCGCCGCCGAGTTGTTCGGGCGTCACGTCTTCCTGCGTCACCGTCTTCACCACGTCGGGACCGGTGATGAACATGTAGGACGTGTCGCGCACCATGAAGATGAAATCGGTCATCGCCGGCGAATAGACGTCGCCGCCCGCGCAAGGCCCCATGATCACGGAAATCTGCGGCACCACTCCGCGACGCCAGCACGTTGCGCTTGAACACTTCGCCGTAGCCCGCGAGCGCTGCCGACGCCTTCCTGGATGCGCGCGCCGCCGGAATCGAGCAGGCCGATCACCGGCGCGCCGTTCTGCATCGCCATGTCCTGGATCTTGCAGATCTTCTGGGCGTGGGTTTCGGAGAGCGAGCCGCCGAAGACGGTGAAATCCTTGGCGAAGACATAGACCATGCGGCCGTTGATCGTGCCCCAGCCGGTCACGACGCCGTCGCCGGGAATGCGGTTCTTCTCGGCGCCGAACTCGGTGTTGCGATGCTCGACGAACATGTCGAACTCCTCGAAGGAATTCGGGTCGAGCAGGAGCTCGATGCGCTCGCGCGCCGTCAACTTGCCGCGCGCGTGCTGCGCGGCAATGCGGGCCTCGCCGCCACCCAGCCGCGCGAGGTTACGCCGCTCTTCGAGCTCCTGGAGAATGTGCTTCATGGGAAGGCTCTGCTTTGGAAGGGAAGCCGCAGACTGTGGGGCTCGGGCTACCCGGTCAAGCGGCCGCGAGCCGCAGAAAGCGCTCGGCGGCGTCGAGATCGCTGCGCAGTTTGGCGATGCGCGCCTCGGCCGCCGCGTCCATACCCCATTTTTCGGCCTGCCAGATCTCGTCCAACTCGGCCAGTTCCAGCGCCTCCCCGGCTGCGAGCCACCCCCCGGCCAATGCGAGCGCCAGCACCAAGGAACCGGTGATCGTGGCCGCCGCATGCAGCCCCACGAGCCCGAACGAATCATACCTCCACACCGCCTTTTCAAACGCGAGCAGGGCGGCGGCGGGCTGGTCGACGAAGGCGACGCCGTGCCCAATCGCGAGCCGGGCGCCCAACGTCGCATCCGCCCAGTCGAGCAGCGGGTCCCATTGCGCGGCCTGCCGCCGGACAAGTTCCTCGGGCGCCTCCGCGCGATAGCAAAGAAGATCGGATTTGCCATAGGCGAGAATCCGTTCGGCCGCCTTCGCACGGTGTTCCGGCGCGAGCGCAATCGCTGTATGCGCGAGTTCGGTCAACGGCATGGATTTGGGATCGATCTTGTTGCGCTGCGCGGCCCATTCTTCAGCGACAGCTTCCGCAAGACGACGATTGGGCAGCGCGAGAACGGCGCGATGCGGCGTCTTCACTGACTTGCCGTCCAGATGCACGACGAAGCGGCCGCCATCTTCGGCGACAGCGACGGTCTTGTAGAAGCGCGAGACGGTGCGCACGGTCACTTGCGTGTCTTCTTCGCGACCTTCTTGGCTTTGCGCGGTTTCGAGGTTTTGGTGCGCAAAGCGTCGGGCATGCCGTCATGCGCCCCGAGTTTCACCTTCGGATGATCGTGCCAATAGGCCTTGCCGACAGCTTCGTTCTGCTTCGGGTGATAGGGATAGAAATATTGATTGTAGACTTTTGAGGATTCGCCGCCGACGAGGAGATGCGCGTCCTTGCCGCTGTTGTTGATGATCGCATGCGTGATCGCAGTGCCGGACGGGAAGCCCACGAGATCGCCTTCCGTCATCTTATGGATGTGGCCGTCAATCCAGGCGTCGACCTCACCCGCGATCACATAGACGAATTCTTCTTCGTCGCGCTCCGCATGCGGCCAGGACGTGCGTCGGCCCGGTTTCAGGACTTCGAAATGCACGCCGATGCGGGAGAAGCGCGCTTTGCGGCCGAAGCGGGCCGAGACGCTGTGCTTCTCGTCGCTGCCGGGATAGTTGTTGTTTTCGTCTCTTTCGAGAATATCTTTCCAGTGCAGGACAATAGCGGCCTTTCCGGATTTCCGTGAATCCCCCGGACTCGCCTTGCCGCGCCTCTTGTCCGTCAGCCCGTCATGGGGCCCGAGCTTTTTCTTCGGCGCATCGGTCCATGACTTCCCGATATTCGCGAGGAACTCATTGGCTTTCAGGTCGAGCGCGGCGGGATGGAAAAACTTCGATGCGTAGCGCGAACCTTCGCTGAGGAAGATGAACCGCACTTCTCCATTGCTGTTGTTCAGCAACGCGCGCGCCGAGCCCGTGCCGTGCGCCATCGAAACGCCGCCGCCTTCCTTCAGGCGAAAAAGATAACCGTCGAGCCACAGATCGGGCGCGCCTT
Organism: uncultured Alphaproteobacteria bacterium; assembly: GCA_963715545.1. Lineage (GTDB taxonomy): Bacteria > Pseudomonadota > Alphaproteobacteria > Micropepsales > Micropepsaceae > Rhizomicrobium. Next base: position 1,603,094 of record OY970252.1, read on the forward strand.
CGAGGATGAAGAGAAATTCCTCCTCGTCGCGGGAGGCGACGGGAGGATTGGAGCGCACGCCGGGCGGCAGGCGGCCATGCAATAGTTGAAGTTGCGCGAGATCGCAGGCGGCGCCCAAAGCCGTGCTGAACGCAAAGGCCTCGTCCATCATCGGCGGCTTGACCTGTTCTTTCGGCTCGATCTCGCGCCAGTTCCGGATGAAATGCGGCCTCTGTTTCATCGCTTGCGCTCCACAGGAAACGGGTCCTCCTTGGAATTCGGATCGAAGCCCAAAAGTTTCCAGGTTTTCAACATATGCGGCGGCAAAGGCGCAGTGACCTTCAGCCGCCCGCCATCGGGATGGGCGATATCGATCGAACGGGCGTGCAGATGCAGCTTGTCGTCGATTTCGCCCTTGGGGCGCGCTGCCGTGCCGCCATATTTGAAGTCGCCCACGATGGGCGTGTCTTTCGACGCCAGATGCACACGGATCTGGTGGGTACGCCCGGTTACGGGCTTCGCCACCACCCAACCGAACTCCTGGCTCGCCTGACCAAGGACCGCATAGTCCGTAATCGCGTGCTTTGCGCCGTCGACGTCGCGCTCCACCATCGCCATCTTTTCGTCATGGCCCGCTTCGCCCTCTTTGGCGATAGCTCCCTTGATCGTGCCGCGATGGGGGCGCGGCACGCCCTTGGTCAGAGACCAGTAAATCTTCGTCGCATCCCGCCGCCGAATCGATTCGCTGAGCGCCGCCGCCGCCGGCGCTGTTCGCGCTACGACCAACACGCCGGAAGTGTCGCGATCCAGGCGGTGCACCAGCCGCGGCTTCTGCTTCTTGCCGAAGGTGAGGAACTCAAGCAGGCCGTCCACATGGCGTGTGATCCCGCTGCCGCCTTGCGTCGCAAGCCCGGACGGCTTGTTGAGAACCAGAACGGCGGAATCCTTATGGATGACAAGGCTTTCGGCAAATATCCTCTCATCGCCATTGATCTGTGGACGAGCGGGCTGTGAATCTGTGGAACGACGCTCCACAGGGCTGTGGGCTTCCTTGTTGATCGTCTGAAGTTGGGGCGGTAACCGTATGATCTGCCCTGTGGATATATGCGCGCTGGCTTTGACTCGTTTGCCGTCGAGACGGATTTGGCCTGTGCGTAACAGCTTCTCGAGCATGCCATGGCCGAGCGCCGGGAAGTGGCGCTTGAACCAGCGGTCCAGCCGGATGTCGTTTTCCTCGAAATCGACGCGGGCGGATTCAACGTTGCTCATATCAGGCCACGCGGACGAGCCAGAGGCCGGCAAATAGGGCCAGGACTGACAGCACGGTCGATCCCACCATGTAGGCAGCGGCAGCGCCCCATTGTCCGCGCTGGATCAGCAGCACCGAGTTGAGAGAGAAGGTCGAGAACGTGGTGTAGCCGCCCAATACGCCGACCGTGAGGAACGCCCGCACCTCCGGCGTCAGGCTGAGCTTGAGCGCGCTCAATTCGACGATCAGCCCCATGATAAAGCCGCCCGAAATGTTGACGACGAAGATGCCCCACGGAAAGCCGGGCCATGCGGCGGATTGGACCGTTCCGGCCACGAAATAGCGCGCCAGCGAGCCCAGCGCCCCGCCCAGCGCCACGGCCAATAGGATTCCCAATTGCATGACGACAAACCATCGATGATCTGGCGCGAGCTATAGCAGAAACCGGCGCGCCGGGGAGAGGCTTCAGCCCTCCTTCTTCGCCCTGAGCTTCGCCCAATATTCCAGCCGCTTGGCGATCTCGCGCTCGAATCCCGTGTCGTTGGGCCGGTAGAACGCCTCGCGCTTCATGCCGTCCGGGAAATAATTCTGGCCGGAGAACGCGCCTTCCGCTTCGTGGTCGTATTCGTAGCCTTTGCCGTAGCCAAGATTCTTCATCAGCTTGGTCGGCGCATTGAGGATATGCGCAGGCGGCATCAGCGAGCCGTGCTCCTCGGCCGCGCGCATGGCTGCGCCCTGCGCTTTGTAAACCGCGTTCGATTTTGGCGCACTTGCGAGATAGAGGACGGCTTGCACGAGCGCGATCTCGCCTTCTGGGCTTCCGAGGAAATCATAGACATCCTTCGCCGCGAGCGCCTGGACGACGGCCTGTGGGTCGGCGAGGCCGATATCCTCGACCGCAGCGCGCACCAGCCGGCGCACGATGTAAAGCGGCTGCTCTCCCCCCGCCAGCATGCGCGCCATCCAATAAAGCGCCGCGTCAGGATCGGAGCCGCGGATCGATTTGTGCAGCGCGGAGATGAGGTTGTAGTGCTCCTCTCTGCTCTTGTCATAGAGAGGCGCGCGCCGCTGAACGGCCGCGACCAGCGCCGCCGAATCCATCTGCTTGACGACTTTCAGCGCCGCGACTTCCTCGGCGAGATTGAGCAAATAGCGCCCGTCGCCATCGGCCATCGCACGCAGGCTTGTGCGTGCGTCGTCCGTCAGCGGAAGTTTTTCGCCATAGTGCTTCTCGACTCGCTCAAGCAATGTTTCGAGCGCAGCATCGTCCAGGCGGCGCAGCACGAGCACTTGCGCACGGGAGAGAAGAGCGCCGTTCAGTTCGAAGGACGGGTTTTCCGTCGTGGCGCCCACCAGTACGACCGTGCCGTCTTCGACCACGGGCAGGAAGCTGTCCTGCTGGCTGCGATTGAAACGATGGATTTCGTCGACGAACAGAAGCGTGCCCTGCCCCGTCTTGCGGCGCTGGCGCGCGGCGTCGAAAGTTTTCTTCAGATCGGCGACGCCGGAAAACACGGCGGACAATTGTTCAAAATGGAGCTTGAACGCGGTCGACAAAAGCCGCGCAATCGTCGTTTTTCCGGTGCCAGGCGGTCCCCAGAGAATGATCGAATGCGGCCGGCCCTGCGCCACCATGCGCCCGATGGGGCCTTCCGGTCCCAGCAAATGATCCTGGCCGACAACCTCGCCTAGCGACTTCGGCCGCAGCCTGTCGGCCAGCGGCCGCGGCGCGTCCTCGGGCAAACCGCCGGCTTCGAAAAGATCGGACATAATCGAAGATTAGCCCAGGTAAGCGGCGAATGGCGAATAGCGAGTAGGGAAATCGGGATTTTGGCAGGGTATTTCTTGTCCCCTGTTCGCCCTTATGCGTCCACTCCAGACGGACAGTATTGCGCGTTCACGCCGCGACGAGGGCCGGCAGGGGAATCACGTCGAAGGAGACCGGCGCGCCTACCGCTTGCGCACGCGATTTGATCTTCACGCCAAGAGGCGCTGGCTTCCAGTCGGCATGACAAAGCACGGGATAAACGCCGTTCGTCGGATCGACAGCCAGCGGAAGCAATATTTCCTCGCTCAAGGTCAAATCCGTCAGGCCTGTCTCGACGCGCCGCGTGACAACGCACAGCGCGCCGGCGGCGATGTCTGTAAAGACACCAAGGCGAGCGGCGCGATGATTTTCGGGCGCCAGAGCAAGCCAGTCCTGTCCCGTCAATTCCATTTCCAGCATCGACCCAAAGCTCGTACCTGCAAGTCGTACGGTCACGCTCGCACCGGGCACGACATCAAACAAAGCCAGATGCGACAGATTTCGTTTCAGAACAGCGGGATTGAGCTGGCGTCGATCCGGAAACTGGCCGCCGCGCCAGAGCGAAAGCCAGGTTTCCGCGACCCCGCGATTTGCGGGCGTCAGATCGAGACCGGCAATCAGTGCTTGTGTTGCGGCGCGGTCGAAACCTTGCGCGCAGGTTTCACTTTCCAACCCTGTCCCCTTTGCTTGGGCGACAGGAATTCTACCGCGGCAGTGTGAGTGGAGTGTTTACGCGGCCGCCCCTGCAGCGGGACAGGTTCCCGTCGCGGCATGTCCCATTTTGGCGCATCGGCCGAGCGAATGGCGAGTAGCGAATGGCGAATAGGGAAGAAAAGCCTGAAATCCAGATTCGCTACTCGCGCCCTTATTCGCTCACTGACAATGTCAGTTTTTGCTGACCCCTTTGCACGATCATGTCCCAGTGACCTCCGGCATTGTTCAGCGCGCCTTGGAGTTGCCCAACGCTGCCGATCGCGGCGCCATTCACGGTCCGGATGATGTCGCCCGTCCGGAATCCCTGATTGGCGGAAATTGTTCCTTCGGCGACGGCGGCGACGACGACTCCCTTTTCCATAAGATCCAGCTGCAAGTCGACCGCGACCGCGGGAGAAAGGTTTTCGACTTTCGCGCCCGTGAGCGGATTGTGTCCTGCAACCGCGGTGAGCTGGCGCGGCGGCGTTTCCGGCGGGAAGCCGAGCGTCACGGCGACGTCGTGCGCCGCTCCCTCGCCCTCGACATGCACGTGAACAACGTCCCCCGCCTTGTGTGTCGCAATGCGGTAGTTCAGACCCTGCATATCGTCCACTTCCGTGCCATCGACCGACTCGATCACCTGACCCGAGCGCAATCCTGCATTCGCCGCCGGACCGCCCGGAAAGACGCTTTTGAGCAGCACGCCGCCAGGTCGCGGCAGGCCCATGGACTGCGCGATCTCGGCCGTGACGGGCTGACCGTCGGCGCCGATCCAGGCGAGCTTGACGGCGCCGCCGCCCAGCGCGCCTTCGACCACACGCCGCGCAAGATTGGCGGGAATCGCGAAGCCAATGCCGACCGAACCTCCGGATTGCGAGATAGATCGCGGTGTTGATGCCGGCGAGCTTGCCGTCGGTCGTCACCAGCGCGCCGCCCGAATTGCCGGGATTGATGGCGGCGTCCGTCTGGATGAAGAACTGATAGTCGCTGGCGCTCACCTGCGTGCGCGCCAGCGCGGACACGATGCCCATCGTCACGGTCTGGCCGACGCCGAACGGATCGCCGATCGCAAGCACCAGATCGCCGACCTGCAAGCTTGTCGCTGTCGCCGAAATCGACGGTCGGAAGCTTTTCACCTTTGGTGTCGATCTTCAGCACCGCCAGATCGGTGCGGGCATCGGCGAGAAGCACCCGCGCCTTGAACTCACGCTTGTCGGCGAGCGCGACCACGATGTCCTGACCGCCCTCGACCACATGGTTGTTGGTGAGAACGACGCCATCGGCACGCACGATCACGCCGGAACCCAGCGACTGCTGCACGCGCTGACGGAACTCCGGCGATACGCCGAAGAAGCGCTGAAAGAGCGGATCGTTGAACAGCGGGTTCATCGGCGCCTGCACGACGCTGCGCGCATAGACGTTGACGACAGCAGGCGCCACGCGCTTGACGACCGGCGCGAAAGTCAGCTGCATTTGCGGCATCGATTGCGGAACGGCGCGCGATGCGCGATTCCGCTGCGGCCGGTGACTGCGCCAGTGCTATCAGCCCGGCAAATGCGACAGCGAAAAACAGATTCAATTTCATCGATCGCTCCTTCAACACATACGCAAAAGGGCGGCATTGCGGCCGCCCCTTATTCTAATTGTCCAACATGTCGCGAAGATTACTCCTCGCTGTCGGAATCTTCATCGCCGGCAACCGGGCCGGAATCCAGTCCCTTGGCGTCTTCGTCGCGGTCGACGAACTCGATGATCGCCATCGGCGGCATTGTCGCCATAGCGGAAACCGGCCTTCAGCACGCGGGTATAGCCGCCCGGACGCGCCGCATAGCGCGGACCGATCACGTCGAACAGCTTCCTGACCTGGTCGACATCCCTGATCTGGGCGAGCGCCTGGCGGCGGGCGTGCAGATCGGTGGCGCCGCGGCGCGACAGGGTCACGAGCTTCTCGATCGACCGGACGAAGGTCCTTCGCCTTCGGCAGCGTGGTCTTGATCTGCTCATGCTTGATCAGCGCCGCCGTCATGTTGCGCGCACATCGCCGTGCGATGCGAAGCGGTGCGGTTGAGCTTGCGGCCTGATTACGGTGACGCATGACGTGGTCTCACTTCTTCCCCTGTCGTCGATCCCCTCTCGGCGAACGGCGAACTCAGTACTGGTCCTCGTAACGCTTGGCGAGGTCTTCGATGTTCTCCGGCGGCCAGCCGGGCACTTCCATGCCCAGATGCAGGCCCATCTCCGCCAGAACGGCCTTGATCTCGTTCAGCGACTTGCGGCCGAAGTTCGGCGTGCGGAGCATCTCCGCTTCCGTCTTCTGGATCAGGTCGCCGATATAGACGATGTTGTCGTTCTTCAGGCAGTTGGCCGAACGCACCGAAAGCTCGAGCTCGTCGACCTTCTTGAGCAGCACCGGATTGAAGGCGAGATCGGGCTTCGCCTCTTCGGCGACGCGCTCGCGCGGTTCTTCGAAATTGATGAAGACCTGGAGCTGGTCCTGCAGGATGCGCGCGGCATAGGCCACCGCATTGTCCGGCGTGACCGCGCCGTTCGTTTCGACCGTCAGAGTCAGCTTGTCGTAGTCGAGGATCTGGCCCTCGCGGGTGTTCTCGACCTTGTAGCTGACCTTCTTCACCGGGCTGAACAGCGAATCGACCGGGATCAGGCCGATCGGCGCGTCTTCCGGACGGTTGCGGTCGGCGGGCACGTAACCCTTGCCGGTCGCGACGGTCAGCTCCATGCGGAACTCGACTTTCTCGTCCAGGGTGCAGAGCACGAGATCGGGATTGAGGATCTCGATGTCGGCGACCGCCTGAATCTGTCCGGCCGTCACTTCGCCGGGACCGGTCGCACGCAGCGAAAGGCGCTTGGGGCCTTCCGCATGCATGCGCAGCGCGATCTGCTTCACGTTGAGCACGATGTCGGTCACGTCTTCGCGCACGCCCGGGATGGACGAGAATTCGTGCAGCACGCCTTCGATGTGAATCGAGGTCACGGCGGCGCCCTGCAGCGACGACAGCAGCACGCGCCGAAGCGCGTTGCCGAGCGTCAGGCCGAAGCCGCGCTCCAGCGGCTCCGCGGTGAGCGTCGCCGAACGTCCCGCATCATGCCCCGTTTCGACGCGGAGCTTCTGCGGCTTGATCAGTTCCTGCCAGTTTTTCTGAAACATGTCTTGCCTCATCGTTTCCCGGACGCACGAAGCACGCCCATTCGTTCGACGGGTTGATAAAACTCGAAACTCGTTACACGCGCCGGCGCTTCGGCGGCCGGCAGCCATTGTGCGGAATGGGCGTCACGTCGCGGATCGAGGTGACGATCAGACCCACGGCCTGCAGCGCGCGCAGCGCGGATTCCCGACCCGATCCCGGACCGGTCACTTCCACTTCCAGGGTGCGCATGCCGTGCTCGATGGCCTTCTTGCCCGCATCTTCGGCTGCGATCTGCGCCGCATAGGGCGTCGATTTGCGCGAACCCTTGAAGCCCATCATGCCGGCGGACGACCAGGACATCGCGTTGCCCTGCGCGTCGGTGATCGTGATGATCGTGTTGTTGAAGGTCGCCGCGACATGGGCCACGCCCACGACGACGTTCTTCTTTTCTTTTTTGCGCGCGCGCGCGGCAGGCTTCGCCATCTATCTGCTTCCGTTATCTTACTTTGTGACTTTTTTCTTGCCCGCGATGGCTTTGGCCGGACCCTTGCGCGTACGCGCATTCGTATGGGTGCGCTGGCCGCGAACGGGCAGGCCCTTGCGGTGACGCAGTCCGCGGTAGCACCCGAGATCCATCAGCCGCTTGATGTTCATCGCCACTTCGCGACGCAGATCGCCTTCGACCACGAAATCGCGGTCGATCATTTCGCGAATCTGAATCACTTCGGAGTCGGTGAGATCGTTCACGCGACGCTCGGGCGCGATGCCCACCTTCTCGCAAATCTGCCTGGCGTGCGCCGGACCGATTCCGTGAATATAGCGGAGGGCGATCTCGACCCGCTTTTGGGTCGGGATGTTGACGCCGGCGATACGGGCCACAGAAGCTTCCTTCGATCTAAGAGGCTGAATTTGTTAACGTTTTCCCGAACGGCAACACCGAGACTAGTCCCAAAAATGGGCCGAAACAGCCAATTTTCCAGAGTGGAGTCGCCGCAAGGGCGCGGATTATATTTATGCAGACCCGCCAGTCAACTCCCGTTACTGCCTGATTTTCCAAGCCTTTCCGGGGCGGGCGAGACTGTGGCCGAAGCCGGGCGGAGGGCTAACACGGCCCCGCCGCCAAGGCCAGAGCTATAGGACGCTCTAGGGCAGCCGGCCGATGGGAGGCCCGCGATACCCCGAGAGAGCATAGACGTAGACGGGGTCGATCGGCGCCTTGCCTCTCATGCGCTCGAACTGGGCGATTTTGTCGACGCCGGTGAAGTGCCCCCGGAGAAACGGCATTTCCTTGTCAGGCTCCTGGGTGACGTAAAGAAGCCGGCCATTGAGATCGGCCGGACTGGCCTGCGGTGAAGAGAGCCAGCGGAAATCCTCGTTCAGCTGGATGATCGGGATTTGCCGATGGAGATAGAAGGACAGCCAGCCGGTCATCACATATTTGGTCGTGACCAGGGCGGTCGCCTGCCGAGACTTCGCGACAGCCGAAATGTCCTGGGCCACACTGTCGAACCCCACGCCCATCATCCGCGCGATCGGATCGTGCCGTCCCATCGGGAATACGACGAAGAAAGCCTGCGCATAGACCAGCACAAGGATGGCGGCTGCCAGGGGGATCGCAAGAACGCGCGACACCTTGGCGCTGCGCTGTGCGACGCCGCTCGTCCAGGGAAAGCGCACTGCCGCCGCCGCCAGCACCGCGAGCGACGGATAGACGAATGACGGCCAATTGCCCTGCACGCGGCTATGGAGCGAATGAATGGCGAAATAGAGCAACGCCGGCCAGACGGACGCCGCGCAATAGGCGAGTGGCCTCGACGTGCGCAGGAAGTTCGATTCGCGCACAAATGACATCGCGGCCAATATGAGAATGAAAGGCGACGCCAGACCGAACTGGCTGCTGAGAAACTCCACGAAAAAGCGCCAGACCGGCTGTCCGCCTTCGGTGATCCGTCCGAACTGGAATTTGAACGAGATCCAATCATGCTGGGCGTTCCAAATGAGATTGGGAACGAGAAACGCCAATGCGAGAATGGCGGCCGCGTAAGGCCAGACGGTGCGCAGCCAAGCCCGTCCCTGCGGCGTCGCAATCAGCCATAGCGCGATCCCCGCGCCGAGAAAAAAAGCCGTGTACTTGGAGAACAGCGCCACGCCAGCCGCCAAGCCCACACCGATCCACCATCTTCCGTCCTGCGTCGCTTCCACCTTGGTCATCGCGAATAGAAGGAAAGACGAGGCGGCCAGGATCAGCGCGTCCGGGGTCGCAGACATCGACTCGGCGGCGAACATCAATGTGAGATTGAAGAACAGACATGCCAAAGCGCCGCCGCGTTCGTCGCCCAGCAACAGCGCGCCGCTCCGCCAGACGGCCCAGCTCGCGCCGATCGAAGCGAGCAACGAAACGAAACGAACGCCGAATTCGGTATCGCCGAACAATAGCGTGCCCGCCCGGATCGAGAGCGCGATCAGGGGCGGGTGGTCGTAATAGCTGATCGCAAGATGTTTGGACCACAGCCAGAAATAGGCCTCGTCGAACGCAAGCGGCAGCCAACCGGCAAGAACGAAACGCAGCGCCGTCAGTCCGCAGACGGCTATGAAAGTCCATTTCACTGTCGACCCATCCGACGGACTGAGAGCTGTCACCTGGGGAAAAGGCATGGATGCTACGAACTCCAGGGCGTTTGTCCGGTCCGGCGCCGAACATCTTCCTAAGAAGAAGTCGACCCGCATTGGCGGATTATTGCGACGGCGTTGTCGTTTTGCGAGATTGATAGCAGCGACGCGACCTTAGCATGTGGGGCAAGATATTTTACAAGTCCAGGTCAACCCGAATATGCCGACTCAATGCCATCCGAGGCCTTCGGTCTTCATCGACGCAAACTATCGGTACGCTCCCTGGGCCAACCCGCAAAGACTCAGCCGGGACGGCGCCCTCATTGTTTGACTGGTCTCAAGAAAGACGCCGCCGCCCCCGGGCCAATCTGATGCGTCCCGGCATTCGGTTAATGGGGTCCCTCGATATCGCTTGGCCGCACTCGAACAAGGTCGAGCCTTTGCGTATCGGCTGGGGTATTGTGCGACCGATTCAATTCGCGGCGCCCGCAAACCGATGATCGCAGAGCAAACAAGAAATCTCGCACGCACCACCACGAAAGATACGCTGCTGTCGATCGTCGTCGCGTTCTACAATGAAGAGCGCACCATCGACGCCTTGTTTCAGGAGCTGGATCTCGTGGCCGCGGCGTCGCCGTGCCGGGTGGAATATGTCTGCGTCAACGACGGCAGCCGCGACCGCACGCTCGACGCCCTGCGCGAAAAACTCCAGGTTGATCCACGCATCCGCATCGTCAACTTCGCGCGCAATTTCGGAAAGGAGGCGGCGCTGACTGCCGGCCTTGCACATGCGCGTGGGGATGCGATCGTCGTCATCGACGCCGACCTACAGGATCCGCCGTCGCTGATTCCGCGATTCGTCGACAAATGGCGCGAGGGCTATGACGTCGTCTATGGCGTGCGCTCCACCCGCGCGTCCGACACCTTCTTCAAGCGCTTCACAGCAAACGCGTTCTACAAACTGTTCAACAGAGTGACGGACGTGAAGATCCCTCCGGGAGCCGGCGACTTCCGCCTGCTCGACCGCAGAGCCGTCAACGCATTGCTCGAGCTGCCGGAACGCAACCGGTTCATGAAGGGATTGTTTTCCTGGGTGGGCTTCCGCCAGACCGGCGTCGAGTTCGAGCGCGAGGCGCGGGTCGCTGGCAAGACGAGCTGGAGTTATCTGCGCCTGTTCAATTTCGCGATCGACGGGATCACCAGTTTTTCGATTGCGCCATTGCGGGTCGCGAGTTTGGTCGGCGTCACCGCCTCCATTCTCGGCTTCATCTATGCCGCATTCCTCACCTTGCGCACGATCATTTTCGGCGTCGATGTGCCCGGCTACGCGTCGATCATGGTGGTGACGATGTTTCTCGGCGGCATGCAGCTCATCTGCCTGGGGTTGATCGGCGAATATCTCGGCCGCCTCTATATCGAAGCGAAAGGCCGACCGCTTTACATCATCGCTGACGTTTACGAGGCGCAATCAGTCCACGAAGCGGCAGCCACGATCGGCGCGGAGCCTTCGCATCGATTGCCGCTCCGATCTGGCGGGTGACGTCCCCGATCGGCTGCATGCCGTCGACCGACACCAGCTTGCCCTGGCGCTTGTAATATTCGAGCAAAGGCGCCGTGTTTTTGTAGTAGACCGCAAGCCTCGCCTTGAGCGTCTCCGGCGTGTCGTCGGAGCGCGTCGTGCCGCCGGACTGCTTGATGCGCTGTTCGACGCGATCGATCAGAATCTTGTCGTCGACTTTGAGCTCGATGACGAGGTCGATTTTCTTCTTGCGCGTGGCCAACATGGCGTCGAGCGCCTCGGCTTGCGGAATCGTGCGAGGAAACCCGTCGAACACCGCGCCCTTGGCGCAATCGGGTTGATCGTAGCGCTCGGCGATGATGCCCATGACGATATCGTCGGAGACGAGTTCGCCCCGGTCCATGATCGCCTTGGACGCCTTGCCCAATTCCGTTCCGGCCGCGATGGCGGCGCGCAACATGTCGCCCGTCGAGAGCTGCGGCAGGCCGCGCTGCTCGGTGAGGATCTTGGCTTGCGTACCCTTACCTGCCCCAGGCGGTCCGAACAGCACGAGGTTCAACGTCGTGCTCCCCGAAGTTTGGACTTCTTGATCAGCCCTTCATATTGCTGCGCAATCAGATGGCTCTGGATTTGCGCGATCGTGTCCATGGTCACGCTGACGATGATGAGGATCGACGTGCCGCCCAGCGGCAGGAGCGAGGTCACGCTCCGGCGCATGAATTCCGGGATCAGGCAGACGATCGCCAGATAGATCGCGCCGATCACCGTGTGCGCGTCAGCACATAGTCGATGATATTCCGCGCGTCTTCTTGCCGGGACGGATGCCGGGGATGAACGCCGCCATATTTCTTCAGATTCTCGGCGGTCTCCTCGGGATTGAAGACGATCGAGGTGTAGAAGAACGCGAAGAAGATGATCAGCAGCCATAGAGAATGAGATAGAGCGGCTGGTCGCGGCCGACATAGGTGAGCAACGTCTGCAGCCAGCCCGGAAGATTCTGGCGCGTTGAAGCCGCGACCGTCGTCGGCAGCAGCAGGATCGACGAGGCAAAGATCGGCGGAATGACGCCCGACACGTTGAGCTTGAGCGGCAGGTGCGAGCGATTCGCCGCCAACATGCGGTTGCCCACCTGGCGCTTGGGATATTGCACGAACAGCCGGCGCTGGGCGCGCTCCATGAACACGATGAAGCCGCACGAGCGCCGACGGCGCCGAACACGATGGCGACAATCAGCGAGCGGGATTGATCGCGCCGGTGCGGCCCGATTCGAACATCTGGCTGATATAGGTGGGGAAAGCGCGCCACGATGCCGGCGAAGATGATCAGCGAAATGCCGTTGCCCACGCCGCGGCTGGTGATCTGTTCGCCGATCCACATCAAAAGGATGGTGCCGCCGGTCAGCGTGATCACGGCGGTGATGCGGAAGAACCAGCCCGGATCGATGACGACGTTGCCCCAATGCTCCAGCCCGATCGCGATGCCGTAGGCCTGCATCGCGGCCAGCACGACCGTGCCGTAGCGGGTATATTGGTTGATGATCTTGCGACCCGCCTCGCCTTCCTTCTTCAGCGCTTCAAGCTCGGGAAACACCGTCGTCATCAGCTGAATGATGATCGAGGCCGAGATGTAGGGCATGATGCCCAGCGCGAAGATCGCCATGCGCTGCACCGCGCCGCCCGCCAGCATGTTGAACACGTCGAGCAAGCCGCCCTGCTGCTGATTGATCTGCTGGGCCAGCGCCGCCGGATCGATGCCCGGCATCGGGATGATAGGTGCCGAGACGCGCGACGATCAGCGACGACCAGCGTAAAGAAGATGCGCTGCCGCAGCTCCTGTGGCTTTGCCGAGATTGAATCGAAATTGAAATTGGCGGCCAATTGTTCGGCTGCAGAGGCCATTCGCTCCACTCGGCCGGAAAACGCGCCGATCTTATATAGGGTCCGGCCCCGCGCTTGCGAGCGGGCCTGTGCCCACTATTTAGGCCTTGACGCGCTGGTCGCGCGGCCTTCTTTTCGGCCGACTTCGGCGCGGCGCTTCTGGCGCTTGCCCGGCTCGCCCTTCTTGTTCATGTAGACGGTCTTCTTGAAGGTGGTGGTCACGGTGCCGCCGGCCTTTTCGACCGCCTCGCTGGCGCTCGTGCCGACGCGCCGGCCACTTCGATCTCGATCTTGGCGGTGATCGCGCCCTTGCCGAGCAGGCGGACGCCGTCGCGGCTCTTGTGGCGAGGCCGGCCTTGCGCAGGACGTTTCCTCGGTGATCTTGCCGCCGAGTCTTCGAGGCGCTTGTCGTCGATCGCCTTCTGCAGACGGCTCGAGATTCACTTCCGAGAAATCGTTGGCGAAGATGTTGTTGAAGCCGCGCTTGGGCATGCGCATGTGCAGCGGCATCTGGCCGCCTTCGAAGCCATAGACCTTCGTGCCGGTGCGCGCCTTGGCGCCCTTGACGCCGCGTCCCGACGTCTTGCCCAGGCCCGAGGACGAACCGCGGCCGACCTCGTCTTGCGCTTGTGCGCGCCGGGATTGTTGCTGATCTCGTTGAGCTTCATGTACTTGCGTCTCTTCGACGATCTCGACGAGGTGCTGCACGGCGCGGATCATGCCGCGCACCGACGGCGTGTCTTCCAGCGTGCGCGTGCGGCGGATCTTGCCGAGGCCCAGCCCGCGCAACGTCGCGGCCTGAATCTCCGGCTTGCGGTTGGCGCTGCGGATCTGGCGCACGGTGACGGTCTTGCCGCTGGCTTGGCCGCGGGTTTCTTCTCGGCCTCATGACTTAGTTTCCTGCCGTACGCCTGTTCGCCCTTGGGCGCGCCTTCGCGGCGCGACATGATTTCCGCTCACGCTGCGGCCGCGGCGCTGGGCCACCATGCGCGGCGATCTGCTGATGCTTCAGCGCGTCGAACGTGGCGCGCACCATGTTGTAGGGATTGGAGGTGCCCAGCGACTTCGACACGACATCGCCCACGCCCAGCGCTTCGAACACCGCGCGCATCGGACCGCCGGCGATGATGCCGGTACCGGCCGGCGCCGGACGCACGATGACCTTGCCGGCGCCGTGATGGCCGCGCACTTCGTGATGCAGCGTGCGGCCGTCCTTCAGCGGAATGCGGATCAGCGCGCGCTTGGCGGCGTCGGTCGCCTTGCGGATGGCTTCCGGCACTTCGCGCGCCTTGCCATGGCCGAAGCCGACGCGGCCGCGCTGGTCGCCCACGACCACCAGCGCGGCGAAGCCGAAACGGCGGCCGCCCTTCACCACCTTGGCGACACGGTTGATGTGCACCAGCTTGTCGATGAATTCGTTGTCGCGCTCTTCGCGGTCGCCGCGTCCGCGTTGCCTCGGGTTCACGCGCCATATGTCGATCCTTTGCCTTAGAACTCGAGGCCGCCTTCGCGGGCGGCCTCCGCCAGCGCCTTGACGCGCCCGTGATAGATGTAGCCGCCGCGATCGAACACGACCTGCTTGACGCCCTTGGCGAGCGCGCGTTCGGCGATCTTCTTGCCGACCGCTCGCGGCCGCTTCGACGTTCCAGGTCTTGGCCGCCTTGCCTTCCTTCTCGTTGGTCGAGGCCGACGCCACGTGGCGGCCGCGCGATGTCGTCGATCACCTGGGCATAGATGTGCTTGCCCGAGCGGAAGATCGACAGCCGCGGCCGTCCGCGCCGTGGTCTGGCGATGCGGTAGCGGGTGCGCGCTTGCGCCGGTCGAAGAGTGTTGTCTGCGTGCATGGCCTTACTTCTTCTTGCCTTCCTTGCGGCGGACATATTCGCCTGCATAGTGCACGCCCTTGCCCTTATAGGGCTCCGGCGGACGGTAACCGCGAATTTCGGCGGCGACCTGGCCGACCAGCTGCTTGTCGATGCCCGGAGACCGAAATCATGGTCGGCTTTTCGGCAGACGATGCTGATGCCGGCCGGGATCGGATAGGGCACGTCATGGCTGAAGCCCAGCTGCAGGTTGCAGGTTCTTGCCCTGCACCGCGGCGCGATAGCCGACGCCCTGGATTTCCAGCTTCTGGGTGAAGCCCTGCGTCACGCCGGCGACGAGATTGTTCACCAGCGTGCGCGACAGGCCCCACATCTGGCGGCCGCGTTCCGCTCCTTCCTCGGGCGTGACGGTGATGCCATGCTCGTCGACCGTCGCCGACGACTTCGTCGCACGAGCTTGACCTGAGCTCGCCCTTGGGGCCCTTGACCTTCACGGTCTGGCCATCGACCGAGGCGGTGACGCCCTTGGGCAGCGCGACTGGCTTTTTGCCGATACGGGACATCGATCCGCTTCCTTAGAACACCTGACAGAGGACTTCGCCGCCGACATTCTTCTCGCGCGCCGAGGTGTCCGTCATCACGCCCTGCGGCGTCGAGAGGATGGACACGCCCAGGCCGCTGCGATGCGGCTTCAAGTCGCTGACGCGAGGAATAGACGCGGCGGCCCGGGGTCGAGACGCGCTTCAGTTCGCGGATCACCGGCTCGCCTTCGTGATATTTGAGCTCGATCTCGAGCTCCTTGTGGCCCTTGAACTCCACTTCGGCATAGCCGCGGATGAAGCCTTCGGCCTGCAGCACGTCGAGCAGGCGGATGCGCAGACGCGAGTTGGGCGACTTGATCTTCGCCAAGCCGCGCATCTGGCCGTTGCGGATGCGCGTCAGAAGATCGCCAATGGGATCGGTGATCGCCATGATCGTTCCTTCCTTACCAGCTCGCCTTGGTCATGCCGGGGATCTGGCCGAAATTCGACAGATCGCGAAGCGCGATACGCGACAGCTTGACCTTGCGGTAATAGCCCTTGGCGCGGCCCGACAGCTCGCAGCGGTGATGGATGCGCATCTTGGACGAATTGCGCGGCAGCTTGGCCAGCTTCAGACGCGCCGCAAAGCGCTCCTCGGCGGCGACCTTCATGTCTTCGGCCTTCGCCTTCAGCGCCGCGCGCCTGGCGGCATATTGCGCCACCATCTTCTCGCGCTTCTTGTTCCGGTTGATCTGGCTCTTCTTCGCCATTTCTATCGCCTTAATTCGTGAACGGAAACTGGAAGCCTTCGAGAAGCGCCTTGGCTTCCTCGTCGGTCTTCGCAGAGGTGTTGACGATGATGTCCATGCCCCAGACCGTCTCGGTCTTGTCGTAGTCGATTTCGAGGAACACGATGTGCTCCTTGAGGCCCATGGCGATAATTGCCGCGGCCGTCGAAGCTCTTGCGGATTGACGCCGCGGAAGTCGCGCACGCGCGGCAGCGCCATGGTGATCAGGCGGTCGAGGAATTCGTACATCCGGTCCCGCGCAGCGTGACCTTGACGCCGATCGGCAGGCCTTCGCGGATCTTGAAGGTCGCGATCGCCTTCTTGGCGCTTCGTGACGATGGCCTTCTGGCCGGCGATCGCGGTCAGGTCGTTCAGCGCCTGCTGGATTTTCTTGCCGTCCGAAGCCGCCTCGCCCGCGCCGATGTTCAGCACGATCTTGTTGATGCGCGGCACCTGCATGCACGTTGGTGTAGCCGAACTTCTTCATCAGCTCGGGCGGATGACTTCGTTGTAGCGCTTCTTGAAGCGCGGCACGTAGTTCGGATCGCGCGTCGGCGCTCACCGATCGCCGACCTGCGTGCCGGCCTTGACCGCTCGGCGCTTCGCCTTCTTGCGCGCGCCTTGCGCTGTCGGCCTTCGCGGCGCTTCCTTCGCGGCCTTGCGGCTTTTGCGCCTGCCTCAGACATCGATGACCTCACCGGACTTCTTCGCGAAGCGGACCTTGCGGCCGTCGTTCAGCATCTTGAATCCGATGCGCGTCGCTTCGCCCGACTTCGGATCGACATGCGCGAGATTGGACAGATGGATCGGCGACTTCCTTGTTGACGATGCCGCCCTGCTGCGTCTGGCGTCTGGCGCTGATGGCGCTTGACCACATTGACGCCGGAGACCAGCGCGCGGTCTTCCTTCGGGAACACCTTGATCACTTCGCCCTTCTTGCCCTTGTCGCGGCCCGTGGTGACGACGACCCGGTCGCCCTTCCTGATCTTCGCTCATCACAGAACCTCCGGCGCGAGCGAGATGATCTTCATCTGGTTCTTGGCGCGCAGTTCGCGGGTCACCGGCCCGAAGATGCGCGTGCCGATCGGCTCGCCCTGGGCGTTCACCAGCACGGCGGCATTGCTGTCGAAGCGGATCAGGCTGCCGTCGGGACGGCGCACGCCCTTGGCGGTGCGCACGACCACGGCCTTCAGCACTTCGCCCTTCTTCACGCGGCCGCGCGGAATGGCTTCCTTCACGCGACACCACGATGATGTCGCCGACATCGGCATAGCGGCGGTGCGAGCCGCCCAGCACCTTGATGCACATCACGCGCTTGGCGCCGGAATTGTCGGCGACATCGAGCTCGGTGGACATCTGAATCATGACTTAAACTCCTGACGCGAACCGCGCCCTTATCTTGCCTGACGCGCTCGACCACTTCCCAGGTCTTGAGCTTGGAAATCGGCCGGCATTCCTGGATACGAACGACATCGCCCATCTTGAACTCGCCCTGTCTCGTCATGGGCGTGATATTTCTTCGACCGGCGCACGGTCTTGCCCATCACGGGATGGATGAAGCGGCGTTCCACCTTCACCACCACGGTCTTGGCGTTCTTGTCGCTGACGACGACGCCCTGCAGCATGCGCTTCGGCATGTATTCTTTCCTTTATCCCTTAGCCGGCCTTGCGGCGCTGCTCGGTCATAACGGTCTGGATGCGCGCGATGTCCGGCGCACGACGCGGATGCGGCCGGTCTTCTCGAGCTGCCCGTTCGCGCGCTGGAAGCGCAGGTTGAACTGCTCCTTCTTCAGCTTCGTGAGCTGGTCGGCCAGCTCGTCCGCGGCTCTTGCCGCGGTAGTCCTCTGGCCGTCTTTTTTCTTCGCTGCCATGTCGTTTCTCTGCCTTCAGACGCCAAGCGCGCGACGAATTTCGTCGCGATCGAAAGCTTGCCTGCGCCGAGACGCATCGCTTCCTTGGCGGTCGCCGATCGACGCCGTCGATCTCGAACAGGATGCGGCCCGGCTTGACCTTGGCCACCCAGAATTCCGGCGCGCCCTTGCCCGAGCCCATGCGCACTTCGGCCGGCTTCTTCGACACCGGCACATCCGGGAACACGCGGATCCAGACGCGGCCCGCGCGCTTCATCTGGCGCGTGATGGCGCGGCGCGCCGCTTCGATCTCGCGCGC
This sequence comes from uncultured Alphaproteobacteria bacterium, assembly GCA_963715545.1. GTDB lineage: Bacteria > Pseudomonadota > Alphaproteobacteria > Micropepsales > Micropepsaceae > Rhizomicrobium. The sequence goes on from OY970252.1 coordinate 1,621,275, forward strand.
GGTGAGGCGCTCCGGCTCCGTGCGCCTTGAGGCCATAGGCACCGAAGTTGAGCATGGTGCCGGCCTTCGCAGCGCCGTGGATGCGGCCCTTGTACTGCTTGCGGAATTTGGTGCGTTTGGGTTGACAGCATGGTTCGTTTCTCGTTACTCGGCGGCCGGTGCGGGCGCGCGCTCGCGCGGCGGACGGTTGCGGCATCGGCAGCTTCCGCCTGGCGCTTTTCGGTGGCCAACGGATCGTGCTCCATGATCTCGCCCTTGAAGATCCAGACCTTCACGCCGCAGGTGCCATAGGTCGTCATGGCGGTGGCGACGCCGTAATCGATGTCGGCGCGCAGCGTGTGCAGCGGCACGCGACCTTCGCGATACCATTCCACGCGCGCGATTTCCGCGCCGCCCAGACGGCCCGCGCAGGTGATGCGGATGCCGAGCGCGCCCAGACGCATGGCGGTCTGCACGGCGCGCTTCATCACGCGGCGGAACGCGACGCGGCGCTCGAGCTGCTGGGCGATGTTCTCGGCCACCAGCTTGGCGTCGATTTCGGGCTTGCGGATTTCGACGATGTTCAGATGAACTTCGTCGTTCGTGAACTTCTGCACGTCGCTCTTCAGCTTCTCGATATCGGCGCCCTTCTTGCCGATCACGACGCCGGGACGCGCCGAATGGATCGTGATGCGGCACTTCTTGTGCGGACGCTCGATCACGATGCGCGAGACGCCGGCCTGCTTCAGCTTGTCGCTCAGATACTCGCGGATCTTGATGTCTTCCTGCAGCAGCTTGCCGTATTCCTTCTTGCCCGCGTACCAGCGCGAATCCCAGGTGCGGTTGATGCCAAGGCGCAAGCCCGGTCGGATTGACCTTCTGACCCATTAGGCCGTCTCCTTCTTGCCTTCTTGCCGCCGGCTTCTTCGCGCGGGCTTCTTGCGCCGCCGGTTTGCGTTTGCCGCTTTCGCTTTGGTGCGTCTTTCTTGGCTCGGCCTTCTTCTCTTCGCGCTTCTCTTCGACCACGATGGTGATCTGGCTGAAGAACTTCTCGACTGCGCGCCGGCGATTGCCGCGGGCGCGCGCATGGAAGCGCTTCATCACCAGGTTCTTGCCGACGCTCGCTTCGCTGACGACCAGATCGTCGACGTCGAGGTCGTGATTGTTTTCGGCATTGGCGATCGCCGACTGCAGGATCTTCTTGACCTCGCTGGCGATGCGCTTGGGCGAGAAGGTCAGCTCGTTGAGCGCTTGCTCGACCTTCTTGCCGCGGATCGACTGCGCCACGAGGTTGAGCTTGCGCGGGCGAGACGCGGATCTTGCGGCCGATCGCCTTCGCCTGATGTGTCCTCGAGAACGCGCGCGCGTGATTCCTTGCCCATCAGGCCCTCTTCGCCTTCTTGTCGCCGCGCCGAATGGCCGTGGAAGGTGCGCGTCGGCGAGAACTCGCCGAGCTTGTGGCCGACCATGTCCTCGGTGACCAGCACGGGAATGTGCTTGTGGCCGTTGTAGACGCCGAAGGTGACGCCGACGAATTGCGGCAGGATCGTCGAACGGCGCGACCAGGTCTTGATCACGTCCTTGCGGCCGGAAGCGCGCGCGGCTTCCGCCTTCTTGAGCAGATAGCCGTCGACAACGGGCCTTTCCAAACGGAGCGGGTCATCTGTTACCCTTGCGTCCTTGCCTTTGCGCGAGCGCACGATGAATTTCGTCGTGCGCTTGTTCTTGCGCGTCTTGGCGCCCTTGGTCGGCTTGCCCCACGGCGTGACCGGATGACGGCCGCCCTTGGTGCGGCCTTCGCCGCCGCCATGGGGATGGTCGATCGGGTTCATCGCGGTGCCGCGCACGGGGGGCGCTTGCCCTTCCACACATTGCGGCCGGCCTTGCCGATGACTTCGTTCATGTGATCGGGATTGGAAACCGCGCCCACCGTCGCCATGCAGGTCGAGCGGAATCTGGCGCACTTCCGACCGAATTGAGGCGCAGCAGCGCATAGCCGGCGTCGCGGCCGAGATACTGCGCATAGGTGCCGGCGGAACGCGCGATCTGGCCGCCCTTGCCCGGCTTCATCTCGATGTTGTGGACGATGGTGCCGACCGGCATGCGCGGCGAGCGGCATGGCATTGCCGGGCTTCACGTCGACCTTCTCGCCCGAGACCACCGTGTCGCCGACAGCCAGGCGCTGCGGCGCCAGGATGTAGGCGAGCTCGCCGTCCTTGTACTTGATCGAGCGCGATGAAAGCGGTGCGGTTGGGATCGTATTCGAGCCGCTCGACGCTCGGCCGGGATGTCGAATTTGCGGCGCTTGAAATCGATCGATGCGATAGCGCTGCTTGTGACCGCCGCCCTGCCAGCGCACGACGATGCGGCCGGTATTGTTGCGGCCGCCCTTGGACGTGCTTGCCCTCGGTCAGCGCCTTGACCGGACCGACCCTTGTGCAGGCTGCGAACGGTCGACCAGCACCAACTGGCGCTGGCCGGGCGTCGTGGGTTTATATTGTTTCAGCGCCATGGCTCAGAGACCCGTCGTGATGTCGATCTGGTGGCCCTCTTCCAGGGTCACGATCGCTTTCTTGAAATCGCTGCGTGTGAAGCGCTTGCCGCGGAAGAGCCTTCTTCTTGCCCTTCACGACGACCGTGTTGACCGCCTTGACCTTGACCTTGAAGAGGTCGTCGACCGCCTTCGCGATCGCCGGCTTCGTCGCGTCGAGCGTCACGCGGAACACGACCTGGTTGGCCTCGGTCAGCTTGGTCGCCTTTTCGGTGATGACCGGCGAAAGGATGACGTCGTAGTTGTTGCTCATGCGCAGCCGCTCCTCGATCGCTTTGACGGCGGCAGTGGTCAGCACGAGCTTGTCGCGCCTCATGATGTCGTAGACATTGAGGCCGGCCACCGGCAGCAGCGCCACATGCGGCCAGGTTGCGGCGCCGAGAGCTGGAAGTTCTTGTCGAACTCGCCATCGACCACCAGCGCGCTGCCGAGCCGAGCTTGCCGAACTGCTTGGCCAGCGCGCCGGTCTTGATCGTCCTTGGACTTCGCCTCGTCGAGCACGACGATGCGCGCCGTCCTTGGCCTTGGACGACAGCGCGTGCCGCAGGCCCAGCGCCTTCACCTTCTTGGGCAGGTCGAATTCATGGCTGTGCTGCACCGGGCCCATGGCCTTGGCGCCGCCCACGAACAGCGGAGCGGAACGCGCGCCGTGGCGCGCCTGGCCGGTGCCCTTCTGCTTGTAGACCTTCTTCTTGGTGCGATTGACTTCGGCGCGGGTCAGCACCTTGTGCTGGCCGGCGCGGCGCTTGGCGAGCTGCCAGACGACGACGCGCTGGATCAGATCCTGCGCGCGGCTCCAGGCCGAAGATCGCGTCGTTGAGTTCGATCTCGCCGGCGGCCTTGTTGTCGAGATTGAGGACTTTGGTTTTCATGCTCAGCCCTCCGTCCTGCGCTTCTTCGGCGGCTCGGCAGCCGCGGCAGCGTCTTTCGCGCTTCTTCACGGAAGCCGGCATCGGCACATCCTTGTGCGGGCGCTTGACCGCGTCGCGCACCATCACCCAGCCGCCCTTGGAGCCCGGCACCGCGCCGCGGATCATGATCAGGCCGCGCTCGACATCGACCTTGGCCACTTCGAGATTCTGCGTGGTGACGTTGTCGACGCCGTAATGGCCGTGCATCTTCTTGTTCTTGAAGGTCTTGCCCGGATCCTGACGGCCGCCGGTGCCGCCCAGCGAGCGGTGCGAGATCGACACGCCGTGGCTCGCTTCCAGACCGCGGAAATTCCAGCGCTTCATGGCGCCGGTGAAGCCGCGACCGATGGTGACGCCGGTGACGTCGACCTTCTGGCCGGGCACGAAATGATCGGCCTGGATGCAGGTCGCCCACATCGAGCAGGTTCGCCGCGTCGACGCGGAATTCCGCCAGCTTCTTCTTGGGCTCGACTTCGGCCTTCGCGAAATGGCCGCGCTCGGCCTTGTTGAGCGTTCTTCGGTCTTCGCAAAGCCGGAACCGAGCTGAACGGCCGTATAGCCGTCCTTCTCCTCGGTGCGCTTCGCCACGACCTGACAGCCGTCGAGCTTCAGGACCGTGACCGGGCACATGGCGTGCCGTCCTGCCAGAAACAGGCGGGTCATGCCGATCTTCTGCGTGATGACGCCTGTGCGCATCGCGCGTACTCCTTACAGCTTGATCTCGACGTCGACGCCGGCCGCAAGGTCGAGCTTCATCAAAGCGTCGACGGTCTGCGGCGTGGGATCGATGATGTCGAGCAGACGCTTGTGCGTCCGGATTTCGAACTGTTCGCGGCTTTTCTTGTCGACATGCGGCGGAACGGTTCACGGTGAAACGCTCGATGCCGGTGGGCAGCGGAATGGGTCCCCGCACCTGCGCGCCGGTGCGCTTCGCCGTGTTGACGATCTCCCGCGTCGAATTGTCGAGAATGCGGTGATCGAAGGCCTTGAGCCGGATGCGGATATTCTGACCTTGCATTTTCTTGTTCTCCGATTCGGCTCACGACCGCGTCGCTTCGGACTTACTTCATGATCTTGGCGACGACGCCCGCGCCGACGGTGCGGCCGCCTTCACGGATGGCGAAGCGCAGCTTCTCTTCCATCGCGATCGGAACGATCAGCTCGACTTCGATCGAGACATTGTCGCCCGGCATCACCATCTCCGTGCCCTCCGGCAGCTTCACGATGCCCGTCACGTCGGTGGTGCGGAAGTAGAATTGCGGACGATAGTTGGCGAAGAACGGCGTGTGACGGCCGCCCTCTTCCTTCGTCAGGATGTAGGCTTCCGCCATGAAGTTGGTGTGCGGCGTCACCGAGCCCGGCTTGGCCAGAACCTGGCCGCGCTCGATGCCTTCACGCTCGATGCCGCGCAGCAGGCAGCCGACATTGTCGCCCGCCTGGCCCTGGTCGAGCAGCTTGCGGAACATCTCAACGCCGGTGACCGTCGTCTTGGAGGTCGGACTTGATGCCGATGATCTCGACTTCCTCGCCCACCTTCACGATGCCGCGCTCGACACGGCCGGTCACAACCGTGCCGCGGCCCGAGATCGAGAACACGTCTTCGATCGGCATCAGGAACGGCTTGTCGATCGGACGTTCCGGCTGCGGGATGTACGCGTCCACCGCCTCCATCAGCTCCAGGATCGCGTCATGGCCGAGCTTCGGGCTCTTGTCTTCCAGCGCCATCAGCGCCGAACCGCGCACGATCGGGATGTCGTCGCCCGGGAACTGGTAGGACGACAGAAGCTCGCGCACTTCCATCTCGACCAGATCCAGAAGCTCCGGATCATCGACCATGTCGACACTTGTTCATGAACACGACCAGCGCCGGCACGCCGACCTGGCGGGCCAGCAGGATGTGCTCGCGGGTCTGCGGCATCGGGCCGTCGGCGGCCGACACCACCAGGATCGCGCCGTCCATCTGGGCGGCGCCGGTGATCATGTTCTTCACATAGTCGGCATGGCCGGGGCAGTCGACATGGGCGTAGTGGCGCGTTCTTCGTCTCGTACTCGACATGCGCCGTCGAGATCGTGATGCCGCGCGCCTTCTCTTCCGGCGCCTTGTCGATCTGGTCATAGGCCGTGAACGTGGCGCCGCCCGTCTCCGCCAGCACCTTCGTGATCGCCGCCGTCAGCGACGTCTTGCCATGATCGACATGACCAATCGTCCCGATGTTGCAGTGCGGCTTGTTCCGCTCAAACTTTGCTTTACCCATCGTTGTTCTCCGTATCTGACGTTTGATTAGGCGTATTTGGCTTTGACTTCGTCCGCGATCGCCTGCGGCACTTGCTCGTAGTGATCGAACTGCATCGAGTATTGCGCGCGGCCCTGGGACATGGAGCGCAGCGTGTTGATGTAGCCGAACATGTTGGCCAGCGGCACCATCGCGGTGACGACCTGCGCGTTGCCGCGGCTGTCGGTGCCCTGCACCTGGCCGCGGCGGGAATTGAGATCGCCGATGACGCCGCCCAGGAAATCGTCCGGCGTCACGACTTCGACCTTCATGATCGGCTCGAGCAGCTTGACCGCGCCGCTTGCGACGCCAGTTCGCGGAACGCCGCGCGCGCCGCGATGTCGAAGGTGAGCGCGTTGGAGTCGACTTCGTGATATTTGCCGTCGATCAGCGTCGCCTGGAAGTCGATCACCGGGAAGCCGGCCAGCAGGCCGCTATTCCTTCTGCGCCTTGAGGCCCTTTTCGACCGACGGGAATGAATTCCTTCGGGATCGAGCCGCCGACCACGTCGTTCTCGAACACGAAGCCGGAACCCGGCGGCAGCGGTTCGAATTCGATCGTCACTTCGGCGAACTGGCCCGAACCGCCGGTCTGCTTCTTGTGCGTGTATTTGACCGTGACCGGCTTGGACAGCGTTTCGCGATAGGCCACCTGCGGCGCGCCGACATTGGCGTCGACCTTGTAGGTGCGCCTGAGGATGTCGACCTTGATCTCGAGATGGAGCTCGCCCATGCCCTTGAGGATGGTCTGGCCGGATTCCTGATCGGTCGAGACGCGGAAGGACGGATCTTCCTGGGCCAGGCGCACCAGCGCCATGCCCATCTTTTCCTGGTCGGCCTTGGTCTTCGGCTCGATCGCCACTTCGATGACCGGATCGGGGAATTCCATGCGCTCCAGGATCACCGGATTGTTGGGATCGCACAGCGTCTCGCCGGTCGTGGTGAGCTTGAGGCCCGCAAACGCGACGATGTCGCCGGCATAGGCTTCCTTGACGTCTTCGCGGCGAGTTGGCATGCATCAGCAGCATGCGGCCGACGCGCTCGGTCTTGTCCTTGACCGAATTGAGCGCGCCGGTGCCGCGACGTGACGGTGCCGGAATAGACGCGCACGAAGGTGATCGAGCCGACGAACGGATCGTCCATGATCTTGAACGCGAGGCCGGCGAACGGCGCCTTGTCGTCGGCGGGACGCGCGACTTCCTTGTCGGTGCCCGGGATCGATGCCCTTGACCGGCGGAATGTCGAGCGGCGACGGCAGATAGTCGACGACCGCGTCGAGCAGCGGCTGCACGCCCTTGTTCTTGAAGGCCGAGCCGCACATCACCGGCACGAAACTGGAACGCGATCGCGCCCTTGCGGATGCAGCGCTTGAGCTCTTCGACGCGTCGGCATCTTGCCGTTCGAGATAGGCTTCCAGAAGCTTCTTCGTCTTCTTCGACCGCCATTTCGACGAGCTGCGTGTGCAGCTCGTGCGGCCTTGGCCTTCATATTCGGCCGGAATTTCGACTTCGTCGAACTTCGCGCCGAGCTGCTCGTCGTGCCAGATCAGCGCCTTCATCTTGACGATGTCGACGATGCCCTTGAATTCGGCTTCCGCGCCGATCGGCCAGGTGATGACCATCGGGCGGGTGCCCAGACGGTCGATCATCATGTCGACGCAGCGCTGGAAGTCCGCGCCGGTGCGGTCCATCTTGTTGACGAAGCAGATGCGCGGCACATGGTATTTGTCGGCCTGGCGCCACACGGTTTCGGACTGCGGCTCGACGCCGGCGACGGCGTCGAACACGGCGACCGCGCCGTCGAGCACGCGCATGGAACGCTCGACTTCGATGGTGAAGTCCACATGGCCGGGCGTGTCGATGATGTTGATGCGGTGGTCTTTCCAGAAGCAGGTCGTCGCGGCCGACGTGATCGTGATGCCGCGCTCCTGTTCCTGCTCCATGAAGTCCATGGTGGCGGCGCCGTCATGCACTTCGCCGATCTTGTGGCTCTTGCCGGTGTAATAGAGAATGCGCTCGGTCGTCGTCGTCTTGCCGGCGTCGATGTGCGCGGCAATGCCGATGTTGCGATACATGTTCGAGCGGGGTGGTGCGGGCCATAACGGCGGTCCTACGCTTACCAGCGATAATGCGAGAAGGCGCGGTTGGCCTCGGCCATCTTGTGCGTGTCTTCACGCTTCTTGACGGCGCGAGCCGCGATTGTTGGCGGCGTCCATCAGTTCGCCCGACAGGCGGCCCGGTCATGGTCGGTTCGTTGCGGCCGCGCGCGGCGGTGATCAGCCAGCGGATGGCGAGCGCGCGGCTGCGGTCGGTGCGCACTTCGACCGGCACCTGATAGGTGGCGCCGCCGACGCGGCGGGACTTCACTTCGATGCGCCGGGCTCACATTGCGCAGCGCTTCGTGGAACACCACCAGCGGATCCTGCTTGGTCTTCGACTGGATGGTGTCGAACGCGCCATAGATGATGCCTTCGGCGGCGGACTTCTTGCCGTCATACATCAGGCTGTTCATGAACTTGGCGAGGACCAGATCGCCAAACTTGGCGTCCGGGATGATTTCGCGGCGTTCTGCGCGGCGGCGGCGGGACATCTGTCGCTTCTCCTTACTTCGGACGCTTGGCGCCGTAGAGCGAACGGCGCTGCTTGCGGTCTTTGACGCCCTGCGTGTCGAGCACGCCGCGGATGATGTGATAGCGAACGCCCGGAAGGTCCTTCACGCGGCCGCCGCGGATCAGCACCACGCGAGTGTTCCTGCAGATTGTGGCCTTCGCCGGGGATGTAGCTCAGCGCTTCGTAGCCGTTGGTCAGGCGCACCTTGGCGACCTTGCGCAGCGCGGAGTTCGGCTTCTTCGGCGTCGTCGTGTAGACGCGCGTGCAGACGCCGCGCTTCTGCGGGCAGCCCGTGAGGGCCGGAACCTTGTTGCGCTTCGGCTTTTCGCCGCGTGGCTTGCGGATCAGCTGATTGATCGTCGGCATTCGTTCTTCCCGTAACGCTTGCGCATACGCGCGATGAAACAAAAATCCGGAGCCGGCCCCTTATGGCCCGCCCCGCGATGCGGAGGACTTGGGCGAGACCCAAGTCGCGCGTCAACGCTATTAAAAACTGGCTTCCCGACAGCGTTTCGCCGCTAAAGCGTCGACGGCCTGTCCGCGAAGGTGCGGCTATATATCGGCGGGGTTTTGGGTGGTCAAGGGCTGCGAAATGTTATTTCGCGCCGCAGCAGGAACCCAGGCTTTCCTTGGCCTCGCGGCGGAGGCATCCGGCCCCCGCCGGCCGCATCCCTGCTGACAGCCTCACATGAATAAGGTCTGCCCGCCTGTGGCGCTATTGCAAGTCATTCTCATTGACGATTCCTCGGCATTCGGCCAAGTTCATATTGAGAACGATTATCATTATTAGAATTTGGGGCCCCTATGCCGGTTTTTCGAAAGCCGAACGAGCGCCTGGCCTATCGCGGGCTCGGCATGACGGCCTTCGGGCTCGGTTCGCTCGCAGCCTGCAGCGCGGCGCTCGGCCAGGCGAGCAACGACGATCAGATCGAGACCGTCGCCGTCACCGCGCGGCGGAGCCAGCTCGACAAGCTGCCGGAGGAAATCCGCAACACCGCCCAGTCGATCGATGTCGTTCCGTTGGAGGTCATGCAGCAACAGGGCACGACATCTCTCCAGCAGGCTTTGCGCAATGTCCCCGGCATCACCCTGAACGCCGGCGAAGGGGGCGCGCATGGCGATGCCGTCAATCTGCGTGGATTTACCGCGAGCGACGATTTCTTCCTCGATGGGCTGCGCGATACCGGGTTCTACGACCGCGATCCCTTCAATCTCGACGCGGTCGAAGTCTACAAAGGCCCCGCCTCCACCCTGTTCGGGCGCGGCTCGACCGGCGGCGTGATCAACCAGGTTTCCAAGACGCCGCAACTCTCCCCGATCGACGAGGCGGTGCTGACGGCAGGCTCCTCCGACCTGCTGCGCGCGACGGCCGATGTGAACTATGTGATCGGCGACTCCAGCGCCCTTCGCATCGATGCCATGGGCGAGCGGGCCGGCGTGGCGGAGCGCGACGACGTGCTCAATCAACGCTACGGTATTGCCCCGTCCATCGCGTTCGGCATCGACAAGCCGACGACGTTGACTCTCAGTTATTTTCATCAGGACGAAAACAACATCCCGGATTACGGCATTCCGTTCCTGTTCGGAAAACCCGCGCCCGTTCCGCGCGATGCCTATTATGGTTTGGTGAACGACGACCGCACGATCACGCATGTCGATATCGGCACGGCGCATCTGACACATGATTTCGGCGGCGGCCTCGCCTTTCAGGACACGGCCCGCTACGGCAATTACTGGTTCGATTTCCTCATCACGGCGCCGCATTACGGCGGAGGTGCGGGCGAACCTCCCCTGCCCGTTCCTGGCCAACCGCTCGATACGATTCTTGTGCTGCGCGACCGGCCGAGCGTGCAAGGCGTCGAAACGACGGCCATGAACGAGAGCGATCTGACTTATAAATTCACGACAGGCAGCGTGGCGCACACGCTGGTGACCGGCGTGGAAATCGACCGCGAGACAGACAGCCTCAACCGGTTTGCAAACCAGATCGATCAGATTACCCCGACTCCGCTGCTCGATCCCGATCCCTATGAAGCAGTCACGCGCCAGACTGCGCTCAGCTCGAGACCAGACACAACGGCGTTTACGACTGGAGTCTACGCGCTCGACACCGTCGATTTCGGCGGCGGCTGGAGCGCGGTCGGCGCGATCCGGTTCGACCGTTTTGACGTGCACTATGACGAGCCGATCTCGGGCTCGATGTTCCATCACGTCGACAATGAATGGAGCCCGCGTGCGGCGCTGCTTTACAAGCCGAGCGACACACAGACCTATTATCTGTCCTACGGCACATCGTTCGATCCGTCGGCGGAGAATCTTTCGCTCTCTTCGCACAATGCCGAGCTGCCGCCCGAACAGGACCGCACCTTCGAAGCCGGCGCGAAGACGCTGTGGCTGGGCGGGCTGCTCGGCCTCAACGCCGCGGTCTTCAACACGGAAATGCTGAATGCGCGGGTCGCAGACCCCGACGATCCGCTGTTGCAGACGCTCGCGGGCCAGGAAGTGGTGAATGGCGTCGAACTCGGCGCGACCGGGCATCTGACCGAGCGCCTCGAGATCGTGGCCGGCTATACCTATATCGATCCGCGCACAGTCAAATCCACCGACCCGACGCAGGTGGGCCGGATGCTGCCCAACACGGCGCACAACCAGGCCAATCTGTGGCTCGAATACGAATGCGACGACAACTGGGAGGTCGGCACGGGGGCCAATTATCTCGGCAAACGCTTCGCCGATCCGCAGAATGCCGCGACCGTTCCCGCCTACGCCACCTGGGACGCGATGGCCGGCTACAAACTCAACGACCATATTTCGCTGCAGCTGAACGGCTACAACCTGACGAACACGCTCTATTATGCCAATCTCTATTTGAGCTCGGTCGCGGAAAACCATGTCGTTCCCGGCGCAGGCCGCACCATCACCTTAACGGCGAAACTGGACCTCTGATCATGCTGATACGCATCCCGAATATTTTGACGCCGGACGAACTGGCGACGTGTCGCGCAAAATTGGCGGCGGCGAGCTGGATCGACGGCCGGGCGACGGCCGGATTTCAGTCCGCCAAGGTCAAGGAAAATCTTCAACTCTCCGAAGACGATGCGATCGCGCGCGAGCTTGGCCAGATCGTGATCCGCGCGCTGGAACGCACGCCGCAATTCATGTCCGCCACCCTGGCGCGCCATGTCTATCCGCCGAATTTCAATCGCTACGAACCGGGCATGAATTTCGGCGCGCATGTGGACAATGCCGTTCGCCAGGTGGGACGTTCGCCCTTGCGAATCCGGGCGGACGTTTCGGCCACGCTGTTTCTCTCCGATCCGTCGGAGTATGACGGCGGCGAATTGCTGGTCGAAGATACCTACGGCGCACACAGCGCGAAGTTTCCGGCCGGCGACCTGATCGCCTATCCGTCGACCAGCCTGCATCGGGTCGCGACCGTCACGCGCGGCGCGCGCAACGCGGCCTTCTTCTGGATTCAAAGCATGGTCAAGGACGACGGCGAGCGCGCGCTGTTGTTCGACATGGATCGTTCGATTGTCGAATTGAGCCAAAAACTTCCCGACGATCCGGCGCTGGTCCGGCTCACCTCCTGCTACCACAATCTGCTGCGCCGCTGGGCCGAGATGTGAACGCGCCGCAGAACATCGACGCCTGGAGAGTCGCGGCGCTGTGCGAAATGCCGCCGGAAAAACTGCACGCCGTTCTCGCAGGCGAAGACGCGGCCGATTGGATCGAAGCCGCGGCGCGATGCGGATTTGTGGACGCGCAATTGCGTTTGGGGCGCATGCTGCTCGAACGCGGCGACGACGTTGAAGCTTTTGCCTGGTTCGAACGCGCTGCGCGTTCGAACGATGCCGACGCCCTGAACATGTTGGGGCGTTGTCACGAGAACGGTTGGGGCGCTTCGCCGTCTGCGACCCGCGCGGCCGAACTTTATCTGCGTGCCGCCGAAGCGGGCTGCGCCTGGGCGCAATATAATCTCGGCCATCTGCTGCTCGACGGGAATGGCGCGCCGCGCAACCTGTCGCAAGCATTCCATTGGTACGCGCGCGCGGCCGATCAAGGTCATGAACGGGCCATGAATCTTCTTGCGCGTTGTTATGAGGAAGGCTGGGGCGTCGTGCGCGATGCGAAGCGCGCGCGCGCGTGGTATCGCAAATCGGCCGAAGGCGGTTACTTCCGCGGTTGCTACAACTACGCGACCCTTCTGGCGAGGGACGGTTGCAAACTTGGCGCAAATGTCTGGTTCGAGCGCGCGCTCGCGACGGCGCCCGAACCGACGCGCGGGTTGATGTTGCAGGCTCTCTCGAAGCAGCACCAAGTCTCGATGCCCGGATTGGCGGCATAAGCTATTTTCCCGTGGCCGCGCTGAAGAGATCGAGCGGGTGTCCGGCCACGCGCGCTTCGTGTTCCAGCAACGCTTTCTTGAGCGGCAGCCCGCCGCCGAAGCCCGTCAGGCTGCCATCGGACCCGATCACGCGATGGCAGGGAACGATGAGCGCGATCGGATTGGCGCCGTTCGCAAGGCCCACGGCGCGTGCGCCATTGGGGTAACCCAGCTTCTTCGAAAGCGCGCCGTATGATGTCGTTTCGCCGAACGGAATGCGCCACAACGCTTCCCAGACCTCCTGCTGGAAGGGCGTGCCTTGCGCCTGGCGCACCACATCGAATGTCTGGCGCTTTCCGGAATCGTATTCGTCGATCTGGCGCTGGACGTCGGCGACGGCCTTCTCGTCATGGATCGCATCGGGTTCGATCGAGGCCGCGCCTTTGATCCGAAAACTGAATCGCAACAGCCGGCCCTTGCCGTCAACCCAGGCCGCGAATTCTCCGAACCGGCTTCTGATCTTGCCCCAGTAATGCAGATTGCCCGTCATGCCGCGTCTTTCAGGCTGTTCCACAGATGCATCGTAGCAAGGCTGCGATAGGGCGCGAACGCCTTCATCATCTCGTGCACTTCATCGTGATCGGGCCGATCCTCGCGCTTGTGCAGCCGCTGCAGCGCCGTCGCGAGCGCGCTGTCGCCGACGGGCGCACTGTCGGCAAACCCGCCGCGCAACAGCACATAGCGCGCCGTCCAGGTTCCGATGCCGCGAATGGATGTGAGCTTCTTCTCCGCGGCGACGGCCGAGCCCTCGGGCAACTGCTCGATATCGAGGTTGCCGGCCACGATCTCCTTCGCCGCGCCGATCAGGTAATCCGCCTTCGAGCGCGAATACCGGCGTTTGGTGAGTGCGGCCGCGCCGATATCGATCACGCGCTCCGGCGACGGATGGGCGATCATGCCGCCTTCGGCCTTTTCGCCGCCCAGCTGGATGATCTCGCGCCTGAGCGCGCCGGCGAATTTCACATTGATCTGCTGGCCGATGATCGCCCAGCACAGTCCGTCAAACCCTGTCGGGATGGACGGCACCCGCAGGCCCTTGCGGCGGAGGAACAAGGCCGTCTTCGGATCTTCCGACATGCGCTTTTCGAACGGCGCTGCTTCGTTGTTGAGGCCCAGCATCCTGAGCGCGCCGGCATGGATGAACGCCATGCTCTCGCCGCTCGGTTTCTTCGCCGCATGCACGCGGCACCACGCGCCGTCGCTTTCCAGGGAGATTTCGAGGACCGCGACGCCCTCGGCGGTCGCGAGCGCCTTCCAGATCTTGTTGCCCTCGCCTTTCTCGCACGGGCTTTCAGGATCGCGGCCGTGATAGGCGACGATCTCCTGCGCGCGCCAGCCTGCAGGCAGATGGAGCGTGAACACGGATGCGCCGGACAGCGCCCGATAGGCGCCCGGCGTCATGCGGGTCAGCGCGAGGAATTGGCGGTGAAACACGGATTCGCTTTCGAATCCCACGGCGAAGCCGATATCGGCGATGCGATCCGTCGTTTCGAGCAGCAACCGGCTCGCCGCCCTCACGCGCTCGCGCCGCAGCCATGTCGCAGGGGCCAGATGCGCATGATCGCGCATCAACTCCCCCAGCTTCGTCTGGCTGACACCGCAGGCGGCCGCCAGCGCAGAGGCGTCCGCAAAGGATTCCGGCGCCGCGCGCACGCGTTCCGCAAGGCCCTCGAACAGCGAAACGTTCCAATCTTCGCCCTTGTAAAAGAGATCGGGACGGCAGCGCTTGCAGGCGCGCAGGCCCGCGGCCTTCGCGTCCTCTTCGGTCTTGTACATGCGGACGTTTTCGGGCTTCGGCGGATGCACCCGGCAGGACGGCAGGCAATAGATGCCCGTCGTCTTCACGCCGATGATGAACTTGCCGTCATAACGGCCCGCCCGCGCGGCGTCTAAGTCCCAGGAGAATGGTTTTGGCAACATGGACTCATGCTAGCGCGTGGCTCTCGCCCGCGCCTCCCAATTCCAACGTTCGTCCTCCCGGCGCCCCGAGGATTCGCGGCCGGACGGCGGGTTCATGTGCGAAAATTTTTTCACTCCAAAATCTGCCGCAGATTCAATCGCTTGATCCTTCGGAGCAGGGCTTTTGCGCCCTGCGGAATTCCCTGCGTTTGATCTGCATGCGTGCAGTCCTTTGCGCCGCGGCAACCGAATCGTTTTCTTCGCAATTTTTTCTCGCAACTTTTCTGGCAGAAAAATTTCCATCTGATTCAACCGTTTAACATTGCGGAACAGAGCTTTTTCGCCTGTTCTTTTGCCTGTTATTCCACCTGTTATTTCGCCTGTTATCCGCCTGTTCTTCGCGTGAAAAAAAGGAACCGCGCGCCCACCGCAATTCGTTCGATCCGCGTTCGATGAAATTCCCTCACAGCGGGGAATAACAGGGAATTTCGACAGGCAATCGTGAAGACGTACGCCGACGTTCATGGACCGCGGGCGTCCTCGCCCGCATCTACCGAAGCGAAGCCTTGGCTTCGCGCAGGCAGACCGATGCCGGCGCAGGCGTCGACTTCCAAGCGGGCGAGGACGCCCGCGGTCCATCGACGGCAGCGCAAATTTCGAACGACCATTCATCTATTTCGTTCATGAAATGTTCCTCCGAACGTTACGACCCACCCGGTTCTCTTGTCAACCCCAACGGTGCAGCAATCGCAAATCCGGTGACAGGACCAGCGTTCGCCCGTCCATTGGAAAAAGGCTTTGTGCGACGGTGAACATTGGTCCTGTCACTGATTTCGCAAAACGATACGAAGAAACCGGCCGCCGACGCGTCGCGCGCGGAAATACGGTGAATTCGGTGATAGCTACTACGATTCCGGAAGGCCGGCACTGAAACACAAAAGCAGATTGCGGAAACGTGGTAGCTGTCACCGGATGAGGCTCCTTCTTCCGGGGCAAACTTCCTCCGAAACCCCAACACTCAGTATTGGGGTTCGCATTTGGCGTCAGTTTCTAATTTGGTCTATGGCCGCCTTGGCGTCGCGATCAGCGCTTGCCTCGCTTGTGGCCCATCCGTTTGAAGTGAATTCGCCCAGTTTCTTGGGATAAAAGACCTGCCAGTTCCACATACCGCCTCTGGCTTTGACGGTGTAGTGCGTGTCTTTGTACTCGGATTGGAGGGTCATATGTTCGTACTCCTTGGTTGTCGCCCTCACCGATTAATATAGACCGAAAATTTCGCTACGCAAGATTGTTGCACAACAAATTCATTTTGTTGCGTCTTCGTGCGCATCGTAGGAATCCAGCTATGGTAGTTAACCCCATGCCGCATCAGCACTTCGGCGATCACACCTTCATGCAGCAAAAGTCGACCATCACGGGGCACTACAGCGCGAAGGAGCGCATCTGACATGGTTACAATCAAGCTCACAAAGATCGAGGTTGCGAGACGTCAAATCGAAGCCGCAATCCGAGTCCTGTTTGCAAATGACGATCCCATCGCCGCGCATACGCTGGCCGCTGCCGGTAGTCAGATTATGCGCGACCTATGCGAAGCTGCCAATGTGTCCGGCTTTCAGGAATTCAAAGACTGGATCAAACCAGAACATCTCAAGGACTACTGGCGGAAATTCAACGAGTTGGCAAGCTTCTTGAAACACGCTGACCACGACGGCTCAGCAACCTATGACTTCAAACCAGAAGAGACGGAGTACGTCTTGCTGTTCGCCATCAAGTGGTATCGCGATCTCGGCAACGCTACGACGCCAACGATGGTCGTATTTCTCACTTGGTTCGGCGCTTGCCACCCCAACATGATAGCCAAGGGCGCGAATGACCTCACGGCGGAAGCAATTCGGCAGGCGGCCCAACATGCGCGATATCTCGACCGCGATGAGCGACTTAGAACAGGTGCCGATTTGTTGGCAAAAATGAATCGTGGTGGTTAGGCACCATCCCGAACTGCGTCATAAACCGCCATCGCATCCTTCAGGCGCGCGTAAGCTTCTCGCACGCTATTGCTATCGGCAAATGCACTCGCGTCACGTCCCTTTGCGATGTAAATTTCCGGCAACACTACTAACTCCACAATTCGAGCAGCGGCTTTAAGTTCACGCCGGATGATCGTTCTGGAAGTTTGATCTAGGCCGCCATCATAGCAATCCTTGAAGGGCAAACTTACTAGTGTGATTCTGAATTTCCTTGACGCGACACGACTTAGATTGCTCAGACCGCGAACGGCGTTCCGCCACATCTCAGCCATTCTCCCTTCCCGCGATGAAGGCATAAGCGACTTAGGTTCAAACAGCCGGAACGATTGACGTTCGCACTGCTTCTCTAGCTTCTCTAGCTTCTCTAGCTTCTCAAGCTCACATTGCTCTGTAGGCGGGAGTTTTTCGAACAAGTATTCCGCTCTGGAACGGCATATCTCTCTAAGCGCATCGACGAACTTATCCAGCCCAAGCTCATCCAACCATAGTTCCAGAATTCGCGTCTCTATTGGGCTTAGCATCGTTGCACCTACATCAAAGCTGTTCGCAATCGCTGACCGGCCTGTCCATCATCAAAAAAATCCACACAACATAAGACCATGAGAGCACGGATTGTGTGGCCGAAAACGTCCAAACGCTCTTCATGCCCTCGTTCATACCAGCCACACAAACTGCCATCCAGACCTACCTGACGAACGGCAACGCATCTGAGCATTCCGGGACAGCTACTACATTTCCCAACTCGCTGCGGAACCGAAAAAACGCGTGTGCGGAAATGCAGTAGGTGTCATGACACTTCCTAACCATTGCGGCCAGAACTTATATTACCAATGGGAAGGGTACGGATTCGAACTCGTGTGTCCTCAAATACAACAACGCAGCCGGCCTCAAGCGACTCGATGATCGCTGGCAGATTCACGAGCAGCAAATTAGCTTGCCTTTCTGCAGATCGATTTTGGGTCTGTCGAAAAAGAACAACAGACGGTTTTCGTGTTTGGCGCAGTGCGAGAAGAGTTCCAAAATCGGTATCAGCCGATATCACAATCCGATTGTCGGCCTGGGCGCGCTCGAAAATCATTTCGTCGGCGGCGGATTGCAACCCGAGATCGCGGACGTGGACAGCGTCGTAACCGGCATCTCGCAACCGCTTGCCGAGCGTGGGCGACAAGGCATTGTCCACGAGAAACTTCACGGAACGGTCAGCGGAATCTCGCGTTCACGGACGGCTTCCGCGGCGTAACGCAAAGCTTCGGGAAAATCCTCCTGCTCCAGGTCGGGATAAGCGGCGAGGATTTCCGTTTGCGTCATTCCGTCGGCAATCAAGCCGACGACCGTTGCCACAGGGATGCGAAGGCCGCGGATGCAAGGCATCCCACCCATCTTTTCCGGTTCGATCGTGATACGCGCAAATCTCATGGCGCTTTCTTCCGTCCAAAACTGAACCGCAGCACACTGGCACCGCATCGGCAATATAGGCCCGAAACCGCCAAAGAAAAACCCGCCCGGCGTGATGGCCGAGCGGGTTTCTCAATTTCCAGCTGCCGACGTTACTCCGCGGCGGCCTGGGGCGGGCCCTCGATTTGGGCGGGGATCGCCTTTTGCCTGCTCTTCCTGGATGACGCGATCGCGTTCGGTCGCGATGTGGCGCAGGCGCGCGATGGCGCCGCCCGTGCCGGCCGGAATGAGACGGCCCACGATCACGTTTTCCTTCAGGCCTTCGAGCATGTCGACCTTGCCGTTGACCGCGGCGTCGGTGAGGACGCGCGTGGTTTCCTGGAAGGAGGCGGCCGAGAACACCGAACGGGTCTGCAGCGACGCCTTGGTGATGCCGAGCAGGATCGGCACGGCCCTCGGCGGGCTTGGCCGCTCGGCTCGGCCGCCTTCTTGTTGGCCTCGTCCAGTCTCGATGCAGGTCGACCTGTTCGCCGGCGAGCAGCGTGGTGTCGCCGCCGTCGGTGATCTCCATCTTCTGCATCATCTGGCGGCACGATCACTTCGATGTGCTTGTCGTTGATCTTCACGCCCTGCAGCCGATAGACGTCCTGGATTTCCTTGACGAGATAGGTCGCCAGTTCCTCCACGCCCTTGATGCGCAGGATGTCGTGCGGCGACGGGATTGCCTTCGACGATATAGTCGCCCTTCTCCACATAATCGCCCTCGCGCACGCTGATATGCTTGCCCTTGGGGATCAGGTATTCGATCGGTTCATGCTTGTCGCTCTTCGGCTTCACGATGACGCGGCGCTTGTTCTTGTAGTCCTTGCCGAATTCGACGAAGCCGTCGGTTTCCGCCAGCACCGCCGCATTCCTTGGGCTTGCGCGCTTCGAACAGCTCCGCCACGCGCGGCAGACCGCCCGTGATGTCGCGCGTCTTGGCGCCTTCCGTCGGGAATACGCGCCAGCACGTCGCCGGCCTGGACGTCCGCGCCGTCTTCGACCGAGAGATGGCGTCGACCGAGATCGCATAACGCGCCTCGCCGCCGCCGGCAGCGCGACGGGCTTGCCCTTCTTGTCGACGATCGCGATGGTCGGACGCAGTTCCTGCGCATTCTTGGAGCCCGTGCCGCGGCTAGTCCATGACGACCTTGTTCGACACGCCGGTCTTTTCGTCCGCCACTTCGCGCAGCGATGACGCCGGAGACCAGGTCTTCGTACTTCACGATGCCTTCGACGTCGGTCAGGACCGGCAGCGCGTTCGGATTCCATTCCGCGAGGCGATCGCCGCGCTTGACCATCGCGCCTTCGTCCACCTTCAGCCGCGCGCCATAGGTGATGCGGTAGGCCGCACGTTCCTGGCCCTTATGGTCGGTGATCGACGATCTGCATGTTGCGGCCCATCGCGATCAGCTCGCCGTCGGAATTCTTGACGATGTTGCGGTTCACGATCTTGATCTTGCCGTCATAGCTGACGCTTCGATCTTCGACTGGCCCGCCACCTGCGCCGCGCCGCCGATATGGAAGGTGCGCATGGTGAGCTGCGTGCCCGGCTCGCCGATCGATTGCGCGGCGATGACGCCGACCGCTTCGCCGATGTTGACGATGGTGCCGCGCGCCAGGTCGCGCCCATAGCACTTGCCGCACACGCCGTCCGGCAGTTCGCAGGACAGCACCGAACGCACGCGCACCTTCTGGACATGCGCGCTCTCGATCTTCTCGGCCAGGTCTTCCGTCACTTCCTTGCTGCGCTTGACGATGATTTCGCCCGTGTCGGGATGCTTCACGTCTTCGGCCGTGGTGCGGCCCAGGATGCGTTCGGTGAGCGAGGACACCACCTGGCCGCCGTCGATTTCGGCCTGCACGGTGACACCGTGCTTGGTGCCGCAATCTTCGGTCGTGATGATGCAGTCGTTCGCCACGTCGACGAGACGGCGGGTGAGATAACCCGAATTCGCCGTCTTGAGCGCGGTGTCGGCCAGACCCTTGCGCGCGCCGTGGGTGGAGTTGAAGTACTCCATCACGCGTGAGGCCTTCCTTGAAGTTCGAAAGGATCGGCGTCTCGATGATTTCGCCCGACGGGACGCGCCATCAGGCCGCGCATGCCGGCGAGCTGCTTCATCTGCTGCGGCGAACCGCGGGCGCCCGAATGCGACATCATGTAGATGGAGTTCATCTCCATCGACGCGGCCGGTTTCCGGGTCGATCTTGCGGCTCGGAGATTTCCTTCATCATTTCGGCCGCGACCAGGTCGGTGCACTTCGACCAGACGTCGACGACGAGGTTGTACTTCTCCTTGTCGGTCGTCAGACCGTCCTGATATTGCTGCTCGTATTCGCGCACGCGATGACGCGTCTCGTCGATCAGCTTCTGCCTTGGTGGCCGGCACGACCATGTCGTCCTTGCCGAACGAGATGCCGGCCTTGCAGGCTTCGCGGAAGCCCAGCGCCATGATCGCGTCGGCGAACAGCACGGTCTCCTTCTGGCCGCAATGACGATAGACCTCGTCGATCAGCTGGCTGATCTCCTGCTTGCGCAGCAGGCGGTTGACCAGCTCGAACGGGATCTTCGGGATGGCGCGGCAGGATTTCCGCGATCATCATGCGGCCCGGCGTGGACTTCACGCGCCGGGTGATCGGCTTGCCTTCGGCATCGACCGTCTTGTAGCGCGCCTTGATCTTGGCGTGCAGCGTCACCGCGTCCGCAGAAGAGCGCGTGCTCGATTTCGCCGATGTCGTTGAACACCATGCCCTCGCCCGGCTCCTTGTCACGTTCCTGGCTCAGGTAATAGAGACCAAGCACGATGTCCTGCGTCGGCACGATGATCGGCTTGCCGTTGGCGGGCGACTGAGGATGTTGTTGGTCGACATCATCAGCACGCGCGCTTCCAGCTGCGCTTCGAGCGACAGCGGCACGTGCACGGCCATCTGGTCGCCGTCGAAGTCGGCGTTGAACGCGGTGCAGACCAGCGGATGCAGCTGGATCGCCTTGCCTTCGATCAGCACGGGCTCGAACGCCTGGATGCCGAGACGATGCAGCGTCGGCGCGCGGTTGAGCAGCACGGGATGCTCGCGGATCACCTCTTCCAGGATATCCCAGACTTCCGGCTTTTCCTTCTCGACCAGCTTCTTGGACTGCTTGACGGTCTGCGAGAAGCCTTTGGCCTCGAGCCGCGAATAGATGAACGGCTTGAACAGCTCGAGCGCCATCTTCTTGGGCAGGCCGCACTGATGCAGCTTGAGTTCGGGACCGACCACGATCACCGAACGGCCCGAATAGTCGACGCGCTTGCCGAGCAGGTTCTGGCGGAAGCGGCCCTGCTTGCCCTTCAGCATGTCGGCCAGCGACTTCAGCGGACGCTTGTTGGCGCCCGTGATGACGCGGCCGCGGCGGCCGTTGTCGAACAGCGCGTCCACCGATTCCTGCAGCATGCGCTTTTCGTTGCGCACGATGATGTCGGGCGCCTTGAGCTCGATCAGCCGCTTCAGGCGGTTGTTGCGGTTGATGACGCGGCGATAGAGATCGTTGAGATCCGACGTCGCGAAGCGGCCGCCGTCCAGCGGCACCAGCGGACGCAGTTCCGGCGGGATCACCGGCACGACCGTCAGGATCATCCATTCCGGGCGATTGCCGGAATCGATGAAGGCTTCCACGACCTTCAGGCGCTTGACCAGCTTCTTCTGCTTTTCGCCGCCGTTCGAGCCGGCGATGTCCGACGCGCAGCTGATCGCGCAGCTTTTCGAGGTCGATCGCCTGCAAGCAGATTGCGGATCGCTTCGGCGCCGATCTCGGCGGTGAAGCTGTCATTGCCGTATTCGTCCTGGCGCCTTGTAGAACTCGTCTTCCGTCAGGAGCTGACGCTCCTTGAGCGGCGTGAGGCCCGGCTCGATGACGATGTAGTTCTCGAAATAGAGAACGCGCTCCAGATCCTTCAGCGTCATGTCCAGCATCAGGCCGATGCGCGACGGCAGCGACTTCAGGAACCAGATATGCGCGACGGGCGAGGCCAGCTCGATATGGCCCATGCGGTCGCGGCGCACTTTCTGCACCGTGACTTCGACGCCGCACTTCTCGCAGACGATGCCCTTGTACTTCATGCGCTTGTACTTGCCGCACAGGCATTCGTAGTCCTTCACCGGGCCCGAAGATGCGGGCGCAGAACAGCCCGTCGCGCTCCGGCTTGAAGGTGCGGTAGTTGATCGTCTCGGGCTTTTTGATCTCGCCATGGCTCCAGCGCAGGATCTGATCCGGGCTGGCCAGCGAGATTTTGATCCGGTCGAAGGCGGGGACTTCCTTGCCCGTACTCGAAGACGTTCAACAGTTCTTGATTCATTCGAGCTTCCTCTCTATGGACGAGAAGGTGTGCTAATTCAGCAATTTCGTCATCGTCTCGCCGAAGCATGGGGCTGATTCTGTTGCCGGCGTACGGTCAGTCCGTTCACCAGTTCGACGTTGAGGCCGAGCGAGCGCATTTCCTTGACGAGCACGTTGAAGCTTTCCGGAATGCCGGCTTCGAACGTGTCTTCGCCGCGGACGATCGCTTCGTAGACCTTGGTGCGGCCGGCCACGTCGTCGGACTTCACGGTCAGGATTTCCTGCAGCGTGTAGGCCGCGCCGTAGGCTTCGAGCGCCCAGACTTCCATTTCGCCGAAGCGCTGTCCGCCGAACTGCGCCTTGCCGCCCAACGGCTGCTGGGTGACGAGGAGTACGGACCGATCGAACGGGCGTGGATCTTGTCGTCCACCAGATGGTGCAGCTTCAGCATGTAGATGTAGCCGACGGTGACCGGAGCGCGTGAACGCCTCGCCGGTGCGCCCGTCGATAGAGCGTCACCTGACCCGACTGCGGTCAGGCCGGCCTGCTCCAGCATCTCGACAATGTCCTTTTCCTTGGCGCCGTCGAACACGGGCGTCGCGATCGGCACGCCCGTCGCGGAGATTTTCCGCCAGCTCCATCAAGCCGCTCGTCGTCGATCTCGCGCCAGGCGCTCGTCATTGCCGTAGATGTGCTTCAGGCTGGCGGCGCAGCGGCTCGTGTTTGCCGTCGCGCTTGACCTTGTCGACCATGTCGCCGATCTGCCGGCCGAGACCTGCACAGGCCCAGCCCAGATGGGTTTCCAGAATCTGGCCCACATTCATGCGGCTAGGCACGCCCAGAGGATTGAGCACGACGTCGACCGCGGTGCCGTCTTCCAGATGCGGCATGTCCTCGATCGGCACGATGCGGCTGATCACGCCCTTGTTGCCGTGACGGCCGGCCATCTTGTCGCCCGGCTGCAGCTTGCGCTTCACCGCCACGAACACGCTGACCATCTTCATCACGCCCGGCGCCAGTTCGTCGCCGCGGCGCAGCTTCTCCACCTTGTCGGCGAAGCGCTTGTCGAGGCGCTGCTTGGACTTCGTCATACTGCTGGCGCAGACCTTCGATCTCGGCCATCGCCTTTTCGTTGCGAAGCCCGATCTGCCACCATTGATGACGCGGCGATCGTGTCGAGCACGCTCTGCGTGATCTTGGTGTCGGCCGCCATGCCCTTCGGACCGCGACGCCGCGGTCTTGTTGAGCAGGATCTCGGACAGGCGCGAGAAGATGTTGCGCTCCAGGATCGAAAGCTCGTCGTCGCGGTCTTCGGCCAGACGTTCTTCTTCCGCCTTCTCGATCGACATGGCGCGCTGGTCCTTGTCGACGCCATGGCGGTTGAAGACGCGCACTTCGACGATGGTGCCGGTGACGCCCGGCGGCACGCGCAGCGAGGTGTCGCGCACATCGGCGGCCTTTTCGCCGAAGATGGCGCGCAGCAGCTTTTCTTCCGGCGTCATCGGGGTTTCGCCCTTCGGCGTCACCTTGCCGACCAGGATGTCGCCCGCCTGCACGTCGGCGCCGATATAGACGATGCCGGCTTCGTCGAGGTTCTTGAGGTTTTCCTCGCCGACATTCGGAATGTCGCGGGTGATTTCCTCAGGCCCCAGCTTGGTGTCGCGCGCCATGGTCTCGAATTCCTCGATATGGATCGAGGTGAAGACGTCGTCGCGCACGATGCGCTCGGAGATGAGGATGGAGTCCTCGAAGTTGTAGCCGTTCCAGGGCATGAAGGCGACGAGCGCGTTCTTGCCCAGCGCCAGCTCGCCCAATTGCGTCGACGGACCGTCGGCGATGATGTCGCCCTTCTGGACCACATCGCCCACCTTCACCAGCGGACGCTGGTTGATGCAGGTCGACTGGTTGGAGCGCTGGAACTTGCGCAGGCGATAGATGTCGATGCCCGGCTTGGTGGGATCGGTTTCCTCCGTCGCGCGCACGACGATACGGGTGGCGTCGACCTGGTCGACGATGCCGGAACGGCGCGCGGCGATGGCGGCGCCGGAATCGCGGGCGACCACTTCTTCCATGCCGGTGCCGACGAGCGGCGCCTCGGGGCGCAGCAAGCGGCACGGCCTGACGCTGCATGTTCGAGCCCATCGAGCGCGCGGTTGGCGTCGTCGTTCTCGAGGAACGGCACGAGCGCCGCGGCCACCGACACGAGCTGCTTGGGCGACACGTCGATGAACTCGACCTGGTCGGGCGTGGTCATCACGAAGTTTCCGCCCTTGCGGCACGAGACCAGTTCGTCGGTCAGGCGCTTGCGGCTGTCGATCGTCGCGTTGGCCTGGGCGATCGTGTACTTCGCCTCTTCCATCGCCGAGAGATAGATGACCTCGTCCGTCAGGTGCTTGTTCGATCACCTTGCGATACGGGCTTTCGATGAAGCCGTATTTGTTCACGCGCGCATAGGTCGCCAGCGAGTTGATCAGACCGATATTCGGGCCTTCCGGCGTCTCGATCGGGCAGATGCGGCCGTAATGCGTCGGGATGCACGTCGCGCACTTCGAAGCCGGCGCGTTCGCGCGTCAGACCGCCCGGTCCAAGCGCCGACATGCGGCGCTTGTGGGTGAGCTTCCGACAGCGGGTTTGTCTGGTCCATGAACTGCGACAGCTGCGACGAGCCGAAGAATTCGCGCACCGCGGCCGCCACCGGCTTGGCGTTGATCAGGTCGTGCGGCATGACCGTGTCGATATCGACGGCGCTCATGCGCTCCTTGATCGCGCGCTCCATGCGCAGCAGGCCGACGCGGAACTGGTTTTCCATCAGCTCGCCCACCGAACGCACGCGGCGATTGCCGAGATTGTCGATGTCGTCGATTTCGCCGCGGCCGTCGCGCAGATCCGCCAGCGCCTTGAGGATGGCGAGGATGTCTTCCTTGCGCAGCACGCGCATGGTGTCGGGCGCATCGAGGCCCATGCGCATGTTCATCTTCACGCGGCCGACCGACGAAAGGTCGTAGCGTTCGGAATCGAAGAACAGCTGGCCGAACAGCGTTTCGGCCGTGTCGAGCGTGGGCGGCTCGCCCGGACGCATGACGCGGTAGATGTCGATCAGCGCCTGCTCGCGGCTGTGGTTCTTGTCCACCGCCATCGTGTTGCGGATATAGGCGCCGATGGTGATGCCGTCGACATTGATGACGTCGACTTCGTTGAAGCCGGCTTCCTGCAGCGCCGCGAGGTTGTCGGCCGTCAGCTCGTCGCCGGCTTCGACATAGATCTCGCCCGTCTCGAGATTGACCATGTCGAGCGCGGAATAGCGGCCGATCAGCTCGTCGTCGCTGAACGCGACGGTCTTGATGCCCTCTTCCTGCAGCTTGCGCAGCGTGCGCACGGTGATCTTGGTGCCGGCTTCGGCATCACTTCGCCGGTCTTGGCGTTCTTCCAGTCGGAATTGGTCTTGGCGTTGCGCATCCAGCCGGGCTCGAGCGGGCGTCGTCCAGCTGCCTTCCTTGGCGCGCTTGAAGGCGATCTTGGTGTAGAAATAGTCGAGGATCGTCTTCCTGGTCCAAGCCCAGCGCATAGAGCAGCGTCGTCGCCGGCAGCTTGCGGCGACGGTCGATGCGCACATGGACAATGTCCTTGGCGTCGAATTCGAAATCGAGCCACGAGCCGCGATAGGGAATGACGCGGGCGGCGAACAGCAGCTTGCCGCTCGAATGGGTCTTGCCCTTGTCGTGGTCGAAGAAGACGCCCGGGCTGACGGTGCATCTGGGAGACGATCACGCGCTCGGTGCCGTTGACGATGAAGGTGCCGTTCTCGGTCATGAACGGGATGTCGCCCATATAGACGTCCTGTTCCTTGATGTCCTTGACCGACTTGGCGCCGGTTTCCTGGTCGACATCGAACACGATGAGGCGCAGCGTCACCTTGAGCGGCGCGGCATAGGTCATGGAGCGCTGCTGGCACTCCTCGACGTCGTATTTCGGATCCTCGAAATGGTAATCGACATATTCGAGCAGCGAGGACTTCGGAGAAATCCTTGATCGGGAAGACGGACGAAAACACCGCCTCCAGCCCCTCGTCCTTGCGCCCGCCTTCGGGCTTCACCACCTGGAGGAACTGGTCATAGGAGGTCTTCTGAACCTCGATGAGGTTCGGCATTTGCGCGATTTCTTCGATCTTGCCGAAGAACTTGCGAAGCCGTTTGCGTCCGGTGAAGGAGAGAGTCATTCCGCGATCCTTTGCCTAACAGGCCGGCCGAAATGGGCCGCTTGCCGCCAAAAAAGATTCAAACAATGGCGCACACCACCGGCCCTCCGGCGGGGATTCCGCCGGAGGGGGTGGGGTGAACCAAATATGTACGCTTTCGCCGTTTTTCAACCCCGGCGAGTCCTCCTTACTTCAGCTCGACCTTCGCGCCTGCGTCTTCGAGCTGCTTCTTGATCTTTGCCGCTTCGTCCTTGTTCACATCGGCCTTCACCTCTTTGGGAGCGCCTTCGACGAGGTCCTTGGCTTCCTTGAGGCCCAGGCCGGTGATCGCACGGACTTCCTTGATCACGTTGATCTTCTTGTCGCCGGCTTCCATGAGAATGACCGTGAATTCGGTCTTCTCCGCAGCCGGAGCCGCCGCCGCCGCCGCGGCCGGAGCCGCTGCTGCCGCCGGCGCGGCCGCCGAGACGCCCCACTTGTCTTCGAGCAGCTTCGCGAGGTCGGCGGCTTCGAGGACGGTGAGGCCCGACAGATCTTCAACGAGTTTTTCGATCTTCGACATTTCCTAGTTCCTTAGCTTCATTCGGGTTTGAACGTTGATGTGGCGTCGTCCGGTTACGCGGCTTCCTTCTTGGAATATGCGCCGATGACGCGGGCAAGCTGACCGGCGGGCGCGGCGACGATGCCTGCCATCTTCGTCGCGGGCGCTCTCAAGCAGCCCACAAATCTTGCCCCTCAGCTCATCGAGC
Organism: uncultured Alphaproteobacteria bacterium; assembly: GCA_963715545.1. Classification (GTDB taxonomy): domain Bacteria; phylum Pseudomonadota; class Alphaproteobacteria; order Micropepsales; family Micropepsaceae; genus Rhizomicrobium. The sequence goes on from OY970252.1 coordinate 1,648,602, forward strand.
GACGGCAGGTTCCGCGAGCGCCTTCACGCCGTTCGCATCGAGTGCCGTCCCTCCGACCACGCCGCCCAGGATCACGAGCTTGTCGTTTTCCTTGGCGTAGGCCACCGCCACCTTCGAAGCTGCGACCGGATCATCGTGACTGCGATGCCCGTCGGACCCTTGAAAAGATGGGCGATGCCCTCGACGGCCGTTCCTTTCAGAGCGCGCACGCCAGACGGTTCTTGGCCACACTGAACGACGCCCCCGCCGCGCGCATGCGCGAGCGAAGGTCGCCCATCTGGGCCACCGTCATGCCGGTATAGTGGGCGACCACCACGGAGCCGGCGTCCGCGAAGAACGCCATTGAGGTCTTCGACGACTTCCGCCTTTTTGGTCTTTCCTTCCACTTTGCTCTCCTTCACAACCGGCGACCGTGACGATCAGGCCGCCGCCCTGTTGACATCCCCGTTGCTCGCGCAAAGGTCTTTCTGCCCCAGGGTCCAAACCCGACCTGCATGCCTTCCGTACACGGAAGAAATGCGAAACGGTTCGTTCCCTGTCTATTGCTGGCGATGATTAAGCCCTTGCGGCGCTCCAGCAGTCTCGGACAGTTCCGGCGATCGTCCGCCGGAATTCTTCAATGCGTTCAGGCTCCCGCCTGGCTACCGACGCTGGCCGAGCGCGATCTTCACGCCCGGGCCCATCGTCGAGGACTGATGGAAATCTTCTTCATATAGTGTGCCTTTGGCGCCCGTGCGGCTTCGCCTTCATGACGCTGTCGATGAAGGCGCTGCACATTTGCGACGATGGCGTCTTCGCTCGAAGCTCGCCTTGCCGACGCCGGCCTGCACGATGCCCGCCTTCTCGACGCGGAATTCGACCGCGCCGCCCTTGGCGTCCTTGATCGCCTGTGGTGACGTCCATCGTCACGGTGCCGACCTTCGGATTGGGCATCAGGTCGCGCGGGCCCAGCACTTTGCCGAGTCGGCCGACGATGCCCATCATGTCCGGGGTGGCGATGCAGCGGTCGAAATCGATCTCGCCCTTCTGCACCTTCTCCGCCAGATCTTCGGCGCCAACGATGTCGGCGCCGGCTTTCTTGGCTTCGTCGGCCTTGGCGCCCTTGGCGAACACGGCCACGCGCAGCTTGCGGCCGGTGCCGTTCGGCAGCGAGACGACGCCGCGCACCATCTGGTCGGCATGACGGGGATCGACGCCCAGATTGATCGACAATCTCGATCGTCTCGTCGAACTTGGCGGTCGCGCGCGCCTTGACCAGCTTCACCGCTTCTTCGACCGTATAGCTTTTGTCGCGGATCGAGACCTTCGACGGCTTTCTTGAATCGCTTCGAGATTGCCATGGCCGTTACTCCCTCACCTGGATGCCCATCGAGCGCGCGGAGCCCTCGATCATCAGCATCGCGTTCTCGACATCGTTGGCGTTCAGGTCCTTCATCTTGGCTTCCGCGATCTGCGCGCACCTGCGCCTTGGTCACGGTGCCGCTGAAATCGCGGCCGGGCGCCTTCGAGCCGCCATCGATCTTGGCCGCCTTCTTGAGGAAGTAGGACGCCGGCGGCGTCTTCATCTCGAAGGTGAAGGACTTGTCCGAGAACACGGTGATGGTCACCGGGATCGGCATGCCCTTTTCCTGGTCCTGCGTCTTGGCGTTGAACGCCTTGCAGAACTCCATGATGTTCAGGCCGCGCTGACCCAGCGCCGGGCCGATGGGCGGCGACGGATTTGCCGCGCCCGCGGGCACCTGCAATTTGATGTAACCAGGTACTTTCTTTGCCATTCTCGCGAACCTCCTCCTTGCGGTTTTGCGGTTCAAGCGGACCTGGCTGGCCCTCCCGCGACTGTTACGCCGAACCGGCCTCGGCACTCAGACTTTCTCGACCTGCGTGATATTCCAGTTCGACCGGCGTGGCGCGACCGAAGATCGACACGGCGACCTTGAGGCGCGAACGGTCTTCGTCCACTTCTTCCACCACGCCGTTGAACGACGTGAACGGACCGTCGGCCACGCGCACCTGCTCGCCGATTTCGAACATGATGGAGGACTTGGGATGCTCCGCGCCTTCATGCACCTGGTTGAGGATGCGGTCGACTTCGCTCTGGCGCAGCGGCATGGGCTTGTTGTTCTGGCCGAGGAAGCCCGTGACCTTCGCCACGTTCTTGACCAGGTGATAGACTTCGTCCGTCAGCTTCGCCCGCAGCAGCACATAGCCCGGCAGGAATTTGCGCTCCGCATTGACCTTCTGGCCGCGGCGCACTTCGATCACTTCCTCGGTCGGCACGATCACCTCTTCGATGAAGTCCTTCAGCTCCTGGATCTCCGCCTGGCGCTTGATCTCCTCCGACACCTTCTTCTCGAAATTCGAGTAGGTGTGGACGATGTACCATTTGGCGTCCGACTTGGTCGCTACGTTCGCTTCGGTCATGCGTAAAGACCTTCGCAATTGCCTTTTCTAAATGCCGACATCAGCCTGCGGCTCCGATGATCCAGCGCTCGCCCATGGCCAGGAGGTAGTCGACGAAGAAGAAGAACACCATCGTCAGGCCGACCATGATGAAGACCATGATCGTGGTGAGCCAGGTTTCCTTCCAGGTCGGCCAGGTGACCTTCTCGATGCCTTCGCGCCAAACTTCCCGAAAGAACTGCGCTACGCCCGTACGCCGGACCGGCGCCGGGGCGGGCACGCTCTTTGCCCGCGCTGTCCGCAGTCTTTTTCGTCGCGTCGACCACGTGAATCCGTTTCTTCGCTACTTGGCAGGAGTGGAGGGACTCGAACCCACGGCCTACGGTTTTGGAGACCGCCGCTCTACCAACTGAGCTACACTCCTAGACACAAAAGCCAACGCGCCGGGGAGCCCTCTGCCCGCCAGCGCGCCTCAGCTTTCGCCAGGAATGCGGGGGTTTAGCAGTGGAGAAACAGCGAAGCAAGCAGGATTAGCACATTCTGCACCACTATCCAAAGCCCCTCCTGCCGGACGGAAAAGCCTTGATCTATCAAATATTTACGACGTGACTGGTTCCGTGGGACCGGGCTGTGATAAGCACCGCATGGTTCGCGCAGGACCGGAACCGACCTTCATGGATGGGCTGGCTGAATCGTTAGGGCGCTCCCCGGAGCTGTTTCCTTATGTGCTCGACGTGGGCAAGGACACGTTGTCGCTGATCCGCCTGAGCCGGTCTGACTACCAAAATGCCAGCTTTCTCGACGCGCGCATCCTCACGCCCCGCACGATCGGGCGCACGCTTCCCTGGCGCCAGGTGGCCGCATCCATCGAGGCGGCGAAGCTTGCCCAAAGCTGCAGCTTCATCTTCCACATCGGCCATGTGGGTTCGACCCTCCTCTCTCGGCTGCTCGGCGCGAATCGAAGCGTGTTTGCGCTGCGTGAACCGCAAATCCTGCGGCTGTTCGCACAGATCCGCAGCGAGCCGGAGACCCAAGCGCGAGTCTGGAGCGACGGCGATTTCGAACACCGGCTGGACGGATGCCTGAAATTGCTGTCCCGCACGTTCGACGTCGACCAGACCGCTCTGGTCAAGGCGACGAGTTTCGTGTCGGAACTCGCCGCCACGATGCTGGCCGGCCCTTCGTTGCCAAAAGCGATCATGATGTTCGTGTCGCCGGAGAGCTATCTCGCGACCATCCTCGGCGGTCCCAATTCGCGGCAGGAAATGAAAGTCCTGACGCCCGGCCGGCTACGGCGCCTCAACCGGCGCGTCGGCCGCGAAGCCTGGCGTCTCGCATCCCTCAGCGAAGGCGAAGCGATTGCGCTCGGCTGGGCGTGCGAGACATCGGCCCTCGCCGACGCGGCGCAATCGGCAGGAACACGGGTTTTCCGTCTCGACTTCGATGGATTTCTCGAAAACCCGAAACCAAATCTCGCGGCCGCGTTCCGCCATCTCGACGTCGACGCGACCGACCGCGAGGTCGAAGCAATTCTCGAAGGGCCGGAGATGCGGCGCTATTCCAAGGCGCCGGAGCACGCCTATGACGCCGCGTTGCGCCGTTCGGTTCTGAACGAAGCGCGCGCGACGCATGGCGCAGAGATCGCGCGCGGTCTCGCATGGCTCGACAAAGCCGCGGCGGAATTCGAACCGGTGCGCGACGCGATAAACTTCGCCGCGAATTCGACGCCATCGCGTTGACGTCGCGTTCCGCATCGCGTCTCGCAATTCGGCGTCTTCCAAAACAAAACGCCGCCGGAGTTTCCTCCGGCGGCGCAGTGAGATGAAAGTGATTCGCGAGGCTTAGAACGAAACCTGCGTCCTGATATTGAACGTGTCGTACTGACCGTCGACGCCGGCCCCGCCGATGTCCTTCACATCGACGTGCTGGAAGTCGAACATGAACTTCAGGACGTCGTTGGGATAGAAGTTCACGCCTGCGGTCCAGATATTCTGCAGGCCGCCGAACACCCGGTCACCCGAGACGGCCGAACCGATGTCGTAGTTGAGATCGGTGCTGCTGTAGCGGCCGGCCAGTTCCCAGGCGCCCCAATCGCCGTTCATCGGATTGAACGGATGGTCGGGGCTCGGGCGAACATAAGAGGCCGACGCCATATTGTAGTCATGGAACTCGCCGGTCATGACCCAACTTCCTTCGACATACCAGCCCGAGAAATTCGGGTTGGTGACGCCGACGGCCGGATTGTTGCGCGAAACGCCATACCAGAAGTTTTCGCCTTGGACCATCAACGGTCCCCAGCTTAGCGCGCCTTCGACGCCGGCCGAGTAAGCGGATTTCGCGTTGATATTGCCCGTGCTCAGGTACGTGACGTTGTCGACGCGCAATTCGGGCCGATCCGAGAAGGCGATATTGTAGGTGGTTACGCCCGGGCTGGCCGTGTTGGTCGTTTCCTGCGGATGAATAACGTATCCGAAGTTGCCGCCGAGATGGACATTGAAGTTCGTGACCGGATCATACCACGGCGCCACAGCTGCGCGCCCCACGATGGCTTCCTGACCGCCGCCGGAGACCGTCTGTGGCGCAATCAGTGAACCCTTGCCATAGGTGTCGCCGGTCAGGAACAGCGAAGCTTGCCAGATCGAGCCATTGCCGATGACGCCAACCGATTCGCGGCCGTCGTCGCCGTCAAGGCCACGAGACAGCTGCGCGGGTGACGGCCGCTCATTGAACAGGAGATCGTCCGACGACGTCATGTCCGCCAAGTTCGCAGGCGTCGCCATTGCGCCGATCCTAAGCGTGAACGGATCGAGGAAGCCCTTGTAGCTCACCCAGGCTTGCTGAACGTGCGGACCCGAACCGGCGCCCGTGCTGGTGCAATAGGTGGTGCCGCCAGCCGTGCAGGAGCTGCTGCTGGGGCCCGCGAAACCTTGATAGGTCTCGTCGCCGTTGGTGCCGCCGAAGTCGTAAACAAACTTGTAGCCGAAGTCGCCCGCGAAGGTTCCCTGGAATCCGAGCTGTACGCGGCGGAGGTTTTCGCCGGATGATTTGAGAGCGTCTTTTGTGGGCGCAGCAGTCAAGGGCTGGCTCTTGCTGTAGTCGGCCCAATCGCCCTGCACCAAAACGACCGGCGAGAACGTCCACTTCCCGTCTGGCGACGAGATGGTCAGATGCCCCTTCGAGTGCTGGAACGCCGTCTGCGGCTTAAATTGGGCGACCGCATTCGTCTTGGCCGCGGTGGCTGTCGCAGCCGCCTGCTCGTAAACCTGGTTCTGCAGCGCTTCGAACTGCGAAGAAGTCACCTGGGACGGCGCCGCCGCACCGCCATTCAGTTGAGACTTCAGCTCGTGAATCTCTTCCGCCTGCTCTTCGACCCGCTTCTCGAGCAGATCGAGACGATCGCTGCCGGTCGTCATAGCCGCATCATGGTGGTGATGCTTGTGCATCGGCGGCGGAGGTGTTCCCGCCGGCGCAGTGCTCGCTTGGGCGAAGGCCGGGCCCGTCAACAACGCGCACGCAGCCGCACCCATCAAAATGGTCTTCAAATTCATTTTTATTCCCCGCTCGCAAAAAAAACGCTGCCGCACAGGCGCGGCGCCCACTCCACTACCCACTGGAGCTTCCGGTGTCGTAGTCAGATACTGTTTCGGTCATGTAACGGTTAGATGACATATTCATGACGCCGTACTCTTGGACGCCGCCTGTTGCCGGATAGAAACAGGATGCGCCAAAGCCAAACAAACTATTGGGATTCCTCGTAAATTCAGCGCGGCGTTGTTTCCGGAAGCTGTCGCCGCCGTAACAAAACGCGCGATCCGCTGCATCCGCAGGATGTGATGCGACCGCAACAATCTGTGGTAATTCGGCATTAGCGCCAGCCATTGTCTCATCTGGTGTAATGTATATCTTGTTACTATACATAATAGAATATCTTGTCAATTGGAAATGGGCCCAAATAGAAATAAATGGCTTGCCGGACCGAAGCTGCGCGAGCCAGTCGACAGCCCTCCCGCGCTCTGACGAGTTTCGGAGGGCAACCCTCGCTGCTGCGCAGCGTAGGTTGGCTTGCCGAGCCGGAGCTCGCGGCAACCAGTCCGCCTTCGCCCTGCGGGCTCCGGCGCGACAGCCTTCTCGCTTCGCGAGCGAAGGCTGGAGCGGGTGAAGGGAATCGAACCCTCGTCAGTAGCTTGGAAGGCTACAGCTCTACCATTGAGCTACACCCGCATTCGGAGAGCACAGTACAGGATCGACGCCAGATCCGCTCTCCGGACTTTACGATGGTGGGGGAAGTAGGACTCGAACCTACGAAGGCGTAGCCAGCGGATTTACAGTCCGCCCCCTTTGCCACTCGGGACATTCCCCCAAATCTCGGTAATTCCAGTGCTTTTTCGGCCGCGGCCGGCGGATATCGGGCAATTGCGCTAGGGTGTCAATAGTCGGTTTTGCGCCCCTTTACTCACCCAAATGTCAGAGCAGCCCCCTTGCGGGAACCCCTGCTCGGGTGGCCCATTGTCTCCCGTGGTGCGTCGCAAAAGGTCCGCAAATGAGATCGTGTCTGTTGGTGCTGCTGGGCGTGCCCATCCCCATCGTCATCCTGATCGGGCTGCTCACCGGCCATTTCTGATCGCCTGCCGTATCAGCGTCGATCAGAACAACGCGGCAACGACGTTTTCGCCGCCGTAATTCTCGATGAACACGAGAACCTTGTAGCCTTCCGCGAGCTGCAGCTTGCCGCTGGGATCGTGCAGCAGGATGCCTTCATTGCTCATGGTGCCCGTGCGGCGATCCATCGCGAAGCGGGGCGCGAGCCCGCGATATTAAGTCTTGATGAGCGTGAACAATTGGCGTGCAGCTTCGGGCGGCAAGCGAACGCATCCCGCGCTGGCGCGATTGCCCAACATCGCGACGTCATTGCCAGAAGCGGCATGAATTGCGAGCCCGGTCTGGTCGCCGTCCTTCACCCAGTTGAAGAACATCGCGTAGGGCATCGGCTCGTTCCACTGCATCGAGCGGTAATGCGGATAGAACCGTTTGGGATCGAGCTCGTAATACCCCCCGGGCGTGAAACTCGGGAGCTTGGCGCCGGCGGCGTTGAATTCGATTTTCTCGCGGCCCGTGGAAACCGGCCAATTGTTGAACAAGACGAGATCGCCATTCGCCTGTTTCTGGAACACGAACATGCGCTGCGACCATGGCCCGCTATCCGCTTTGCTCACATAGAGAAACAGGTCGAAATTCGCGAGCATCTCGCTGGTGAGGCTGTCTTTCAGGCGCTGCTCCACCCGCACGAGTTCGGCTGGGCTCGGCGCCGGCAGGTCGGGCACCGGCGACGCGGTTTCCGGCGTCACGCTTGGCGCGGGCGCAGCGGGGGTCGTCGCCTGCGGCGCAAGCTCCATCGACGGCTTCGGCGGCAGCAAAGTTGCGACCTGTGGCGTCTGCGATGGCTGCGAGGGCGCACTCTCGGGAACACTGGGGCGCAGCGCGGGCGCAGCAGGCGCTTCGTCCTGTTGCGGCGCGACGATCACGGGCGGCGGTTGCAATTTCGCGATCTGCGGCATGATGGGCTTTGCCGGCGGCGCGACCTTGGCCACGCGAATTTCAGGCCGCGGGATCGGATGCGGAATCGCGCGTGTCGGTTGGACTTGCGCGACTTGCTTCGGAGTTGAGCTGAACTCGGACGCGATCTTCTCGCCCAGCGCCACGCTCTCGGCGCGGGTGAATTTCCAGCCGGGCTGAATCACATATTGATTCAGCGCGACCGCGGCTTCGATGCCATGCACTTTGGTGAAGCTGGCCGTCTCCTCAACGCCGCTTCGCAGCGTTGGATGATCCTGCAAAGCGATCGCGACTGTGAAGGCCGAAGCCGTCAGCAGGAACAACCCGCTCAGTTGCCGTAACGCACCCATGCCGCTCGCACTGACCAACTGCCGGAAAACCGAGGGAGAATAGGCCCTTACGCCCTCCCCGTCCCATTCCGGTGCACATCGAGGTTAACAGCATCGCCGCAAAAGCGTTCCCGGGCAACGGGGAAATTGTTAACGGCCGCGCCATTTATCGGTCCGGACCTGCTCAACCGTCATAAAACCCGATCGGATGCAGGCCGACCAAGGTCTTCTCGCGATCGGATTGCGCCCGGGCGATGGCGTCCGCCGAGAGATGGTTCACGTCCGCCGTCGGCCTGAGGCGTTGCGCGATATCGCGGCGGCCATAATGGGCCTGCAGGAAAAAGCGGCCATACCCCTTTTGCGCCGGCGTGCCGCGGTGCCAGACATCGGACACAAACAGGGACGCGTCACCGGCTTTTGCGGCGAGATAGACCGGCTTCCTTCTTCTGTAGGTGAGCGCGGGATCGTCCAGTCTGTCCCGGGGAGGCAGGCGGCCGGAGCGATGCGAGCCCGGCACGACAGCCGTGGGACCCGCTTCGAGCGGACAGTCCTTGAGAAAGATGTGAATCCCGATGGCGAAAACCGGATAGGGAATCTCGTCCGGCCAATCCACGCCTTCGGCGCGCGGAACATGCGGCCCCGCATCGATGTGCCATGCGCCGCCTTGATGGCCTTTCACATTGCGCCAGGCCGTGTTGGCGATGACATGACAATCCTCGCCCAGCAACGGTTCGATCACGTCGAGGATCGCCCGGCTGGCGATCGCCTTTTGCGACAGCGGCGAGCGATTGAGCATCGCGTGGCGGAATTCGTTGTGCGCGTCCCGCACGCGATCCGGTTCGCTGGCGTCGAACACAGCCGCGATCTCGGCGCGCAGGGCCGACACTTCTTTCTTCTTCAAAACGCCTTCGATCAGCGCGAAACCGTTGCGCTCAAGTTGTTTCGACGCCTTCGGCGCAGGCGCTTCGCGAAGCCGGAGATTTCCTCGCTTGCGTGTGAGCATGGAATGATTATGCCCCTGTGCGCATCAAGAATCACGCCGCATATTTTGCGAGGTCCGCTTTCAGAGTTCGCGACGCGCGCCAATAACAGAAGGCGCCGACCAGACCGGTGATGATGCTGGTCATCAACGCCCAGCGCAGCGAATCCGCGCCGAGGAGTGGCTTGAGCAGGTCGCTGATCTCGCCCACGCCGGGAGGCCCGAGCCCAAGCCCTATCATGTTGAGGGTGAAAAGCAGGATCGCGATCGCGCGCGCCCGCATCCTGAGCGGCACGAGCCCCTGGGTCATCGAATAGGCCGGCCCGATATAGGCCGCCCCCATCATCGCCGGCACGATCGCGCCCAGAAGCGAGACCGCTGTGCTCGGCGCGAGATAGAAAATCGGGGCGAACGGGATGGCGATGAACGTCGCGGCGATCGGCACATACATGTTCCAGCGGATGTCGTGCTTGCCATAGCGATCGGCGAAGACGCCCGCCATGTAAGTTCCGATCGCGCCGCCCGCCCCCGTGAGCAACGACAACGCGACCCCGATCTCGGACAAGGTCATGTGATGGGAGATGACGAGAAAAGAGGGAATAAATTGAATCCCTGCATAGCCGCCGAACGAACTCATGCCGGTGCCGAACGCGATCCAGCGAAACGAGCGCTGCCCCCACAACACGCGGATGACCACCCACAGGCTTGCGGTCTGCGCCGTGTCGACCAGGTTTTCGACCTGGCCGCGCTTCGGTTCGTGGACCGTTACAAGCACCAATATTCCCAACAGCAATCCGGGAATGCCGGCTGTGAGAAACGCGAGACGCCAACCGTAATGCTGCGCGATCCAGCCGCCGCCGAAGAAGGCGACCAGCAATCCGACATTAAGTCCTGCCGAATAGAAGGCGAGCGCGGATGCCCGCTTTTCGGGCGGATACAGATCGGCCAGCACGGAATTGATCGAGGGCGATGTGCCCGCTTCGCCCACACCTGTGCCGAACCGCGCCAACACCAATTGCCAATATTGCATGGCCAGTCCGCACATCAGCGTCATGAAACTGAACACCGCCAACGACGCGGCGATGACGTTGCGGCGGTTGAGGCGGTCGGCGAAAATCGCAAGTGGAATGCCGAGAACGGCGTAGACAACTGCAAAGGCCGGCCCGCCCAATATGCCCAGTTCGAAATCGGAGAGATGAAACTCGACCTTGATGGGATGACCGAGAATGCCGAGGATCTGCCGGTCGAGATAATTGACGACATAGACCAGCGCCATCACGACGAGAACGTAAGTCCGGTAGCCATTCGAGAAATGCGCGCCGAGAACGGTCGGCCCGGGCGCGTCGATGATGGTGGGTTCTCCCGCGCGAGCGGCGGGGGCCTGGTCGGTCATGAAGCCTCTTCGGGCGTTTCCTCTGGCGCGCACCGTAACAGAAATGCGGGATTGGCAAAGCGCGTCACGCCTTCTTCTGCCCGAACCTCTCCCCGCGCCGGCCCTTCACGGCCAGATCGACCGTCGCCAGCCGCCGCTCGCCTTTCACGCGCATGTCTTCGCCGCGCATGTCCTTCATCGCGACGTAATCGCCGAAGGAATCTTCCAGCGCTTGCGAAAAGCCCTGCGCGTCCTGCGCCTTGTTCATCTGGATTTTTGCGAAGCGCAGCGCAAAAGGTGAATTCTCCGCCACGCGGCGCGCATAGGCCAGCGTCTCGCGCTCCAACTCGGCAGGCGCCAGCACGCGATTGACGAAGCCGAACTCGCGAGCCTCCTCCGCCGACAGGAACCGGCTTTCGAACACGATCTCCTTCGCCCGCTTGATTCCGATATCCCAAGGGATCGACATATATTCCACGAAGCCCGGCAGGAACGACGCATCGCTTGCCGCGAAGACGATGTCGCAACAGGCGGCGAGCATCCAGCCCGCATAGATGCAATAACCTTCGACCATCGCGATGGTTGGCTTCGCGCAATTGCGCCAGCGCACGAGCAGATCGAGATTGTATGTCTTGAATTGATCGTAGGTTTCGATGCCGGGCGCCGCGCCCAGCGCTTCCCAATAGGCGAGCGCGTCCGGCGTGCCGAGATCGTGCCCCGAGGAAAAATTCCCGCCACTGCCGCGCACCACGATCACGCGCACGGCTTTGTCCCTCTCAGCCAGCGCAAACGCCGCATCGATCTCATCGAGCATGCGATAGCTCTGCGCGTTTTTATATTCCGGCCGGTTGAGCGTGATGACGCCGAGCGGTCCGTCGACCCCGTAGAGAATGTCCTTGAAGGTCATGCGCGAAGACTCCGGAGGGCAGTCCCCTATCCTCCTTCCCCGCAAGACCTGTGTCGAGGGAGAGAATATGGGCTAAGATCGAACCGCGGCATTTCGCGGACGGGGGAAAAGGTGCATGCGATGGTTCATCCTCTTTCTGGCTTCGCTCGTCATGGCTAGCACCGCCTCTGCCGCGCCGTATGATGTCTCCGAGAAAAGCATTGCTGCGCTCGACGCGGACATGGCGGCCGGACGCGTCACATCGGAACAGCTCGTGCGCGCCTATCTCGCACGCATCGATGCGATCGATGTCCACGGGCCGGCGCTACGCAGCGTGATTTCCATAAACCCCAACGCTCTGGCCGATGCGCGCGCGCTCGATGCCGAACGCAAGGCGAAAGGGCCACGCGGGCCGCTGCATGGCGTTCCCATCCTCATCAAAGACAATATCGAAACGGCCGATCCGGTCGCGACCACCGCCGGTTCGCTGGCGTTGGCTGATAACGTCACCCACCGCGATGCGCCTATCGTCGCGCGACTGCGCGCGGCCGGCGCCGTCATCCTGGGCAAAGCCAATCTCAGCGAATGGGCGAACTTCAGGAGTTCGCATTCGATCAGCGGCTGGTCCGCCATCGGCGGGCTGACGAAGAATCCCTATGTGCTCGATCGCGGCCCTTGCGGTTCGAGCGCCGGAAGCGGGGTGGCCGTGTCCGCGAATCTTGCGGCCGCCGCCATCGGCACCGAAACGGACGGCTCGCTTGTCTGTCCCGGCTCGATGAACGGAATCGTGGCGCTGAAGCCGACGGTCGGGCTCCTGTCGCGCACGCATATCATCCCCATTGCGCATAGCCAGGACACGCCGGGACCCATGACGCGCAATGTTGCAGACGCCGCGATCCTCTTGTCCGTCATGGCCGGAACGGATCCCGCCAATTCTGCGACGTCCGGCGCCGATTTACACAAAGCCGATTATCTTGCCGCTCTCGCAGTCGCGTCTCTCAAGGGCCGCAGGCTGGCCGTCGTGGCGCCTGAAAGCGACATCATTGGCGCGACGGAGGCGGACGCGATTTATGCGAAGGCGATCACCGCACTGAAGGCTGCCGGCGCCGTGGTCGTCGAGATCAAGGCTCCGTCCGCGCCGCCCGAGATGGAAGAGATCGAATTGTCCGTGCTGGAATACGAGCTGAAGCACGATCTCAACGCCTATCTCGCCGGACTGCCGCAAGGGCGACAGCCATCGAGCCTCGCCGAATTGATCGCGTTCAACAAGGCCAGCCCCCGCGAGACTGCGCTGTTCGGTCAGGAGTTTTTCGAGAAAGCCCAGGCGCTCGGCGATCTCTCCGACCCGGCATATGTCGCAGCGCGCGACCGGTTGCGGGCGTTCTCGCGCCGCACGCTCGATGCGCTGTTCGCCGACAATCATGTCGATGCCCTGGTGGAAATCACGGAGGACCCGGCGGCGCGCATCGATACCGTTTCGCATGACGGCGGCGGGCGTTCGGCGTCGTTCTTTCCTGCGACGGCAGGCTATCCGCATCTGACCGTGCCGATGGGCGCGGTGCGCGGATTGCCGGTCGGGATCTCGTTCATCGGGCCGGCGTGGTCGGAAGCGAAATTGCTGGCGCTTGGGCTCGCGTTCGAGAAAGCGATGCCGGCGCGGCGGACGCCCGCCTATCTTCCCTCGCTCGAGAGCTTGCCGGAGATCACGAAAGCGTTTGCGCCGAACGAGAAATAGAAAGTCCGCTCTGATCCCGATACGTCAAGCGCTCAGGATATCGGGGCACATGCCGTTGCTTAAGTTTGCGAAACATTCGCGAAACAAGCGAGACACTCACCCCTTATTCTCCATGGCCGGGCGTGACCCGGCCACCCAGCCGCCGCGCGTCTGCGCGGCGAATGACGCTGGACGACGACGAGTTAGAAAATATGCCAAGCGGATTTGTCTATATGCTGGCGAGCAAACGAAATGGGACGCTTTACACCGGCGTCACCTCTGACATTCCCGCACGTATGGAACAACACCGGGCGGGAAAAGGCTCGGCGTTCGTCAAAAAATACAATGTCACGCGGCTCGTCTGGTACGAGGAACATCCTCGCTACGCGTCAGCAATTCAGCGTGAGACGAACATCAAGCGATGGAAACGCGCCTGGAAGATCGCCTTGATCGAGAAGATGAATCCGACTTGGGATGATCTGTTGGAAAAATGGAATGCGTGAGTGCTTAATATTTGCTATGCAAAGCACCGCCTTCATTCGGCTCGCGGACGCTCGCCGACTGGGTGGCCGGGTCACGCCCGGCCATGGTGAAGTGGGGGTGTGCCTCACGTCGATTGGACAAGAAAGATAAGTGATATGGGCCGCACCTTGAACGACATTATCACATCGCTGACGAAAGCTCGGCGCGACGGCATCGACGCACACTATCAAGCGCTGAAGAGCGAGGTCGAAGCCCTGCGGGCAAAGCGGAGATCCGCATGCAAAGGCAAATCGGCATCGGCGCGAGAGCAAGATGATTGATGACCGCCTCAACCTGTTTTGGCAGGGATCAGCGTTTCGTGCGTGAGGACGCATGTCCACGCGCCGTCTTTCCAGAGCCATATATCGGTCTGACGCTCCAGGACATCGAAGGGCTTGCCGCCAAACATTCCCGACGTCGCCACTTTCGTCGTCACGAGCGCGACATTGTCATATATGCGCACCCGCGGTTCCGAGGTCTCGAATGTCGTGCGCGTCAGTACGCCCTGCCGGATTCCGTCCGGAAAGATCGACGGGCCTTCGCCCATGCCGCCCTTTGCCGAAACAACACCCCACTCCTTGTTGAGCCAACGCGCAATTCCATCCGCATTGTTTTCCCGAATTGCCTTCGACAAATCGTCGTCTGCCGCAAGAGCGCTTGCCGCGGTCGGCCCGGCCTCAGGCTGCGCCTTCACCGCATGCGAAACAACGATGAGCGCACATGCAATAACGGCAAGCGCGCCAAGACCGCGCCTTCCGACCGGCACGAACACTTGAAGCAAATATAAAAGCCGTTTCATGGTCAGGATTGCTCCCATGCGCTTCGTCGCCGCCGATTTTCCGGCGGGCTGGCGCGATCGTATTATTTTGCTGCTTGCGATTTGCAAGTAACATCCTCGCGACCAGGGCATAGTGAGCTTCGCCACTAACCAGCCCGCATGAACCCATCCGCACTCCACTCTTCGCTCCCCACGCCGTGGTGCACGAAGAACAATCCCGTCGGATCGTATGTCTTCTTGATCGCGCGCAGTTTCGGATAGTTCGCCCCCCAGTAATCCTGCTGCCAGTTCGTGTTGAAATAATTCGTTTCGTTGAAATAGGAGCCGGAGTTCGGCGCGACCTTGCGCAGCTCGGCGGCGGCGAGGTCGATCTGATGCGCGTCCTCTTTCGCGACAGCCATATTCACGGAGGCGCCCGGCAATCCCGGATAAGCGGGCGCTTCGCCGTCGGCGATGAGTGCGAGCGTGAAGGAGTCCGTCACCGCGGGATTCATCGGCGTATCCAATGTCGCCGCGATCGCCGCCGGCGTGGCGCCCGCGATCCCCTTGTTGAAGTGAAACTGCACTTCCTTGTGGCGGCTCGCAGCGAAGATCGCGTCGGCGAGCTGCGCCTTGCGGTCGTCCTGCAGCAGGGCCTTGGGCAGCCACAGGGATTCATATCCATGCAAATAGGCGCCCACCTGACCCTGATCGCCCTGCCACCAACCATGCCAGCTGGGCGCCCCCGGCCGCAGATCGCGGATCATTGAGGGATTGTTGGGAACGTCCCACCATTCTTTTGCAGGCCACGCATTCGCACGGAGACCTCCGTCGATGCTGTAGTCTTTTGAAGCCGCATTCACCCAATCGAAGAATGGCTGCCACACGGCTTTCGCCTGATCGGGCGTGAGCCCCTGACATACCATCGAAATCTCAAAGACATTGTCCGGGTGAAAATGCACCTCCTCGCCCCAATGCGGATTGAACAGGTCCGCGCGATAGAAGCCGAGGAACTGTTCGATCAGCCGCCGATAGGCGTCATCCGAATGCGCCCTGATTTTGCCGCCGCCGAAGCCGAGGAATTCCGGCAACTCATGCGTGCGCAACGTGAAACGCGTGACGATTCCGAATGTGCCGCCGCCGCCGCCTTTGAGCGCCCAGAACAGTTCGGGCTCGCTGTTCGCATTGACGATCCGCACTTCGCCGTCGGCCGTGACGATCTCCGCTTCGAGCAGGCTCGCCCCGCCAGTGCCGAAGCCTTTCGAGAACGAGCCGAAGCCGCCGCCCTGCACGAGACCCGCCACGCCCACATCCGTGCAACCGCCGCCCTGAACGTAGCGGCCGGCTCCCAGAGTCACCGCATGATACATATCGATCCAGATGGCGCCGGCTTCCGCGCTGACGGCCGGCACGGGCGCGTCGCTCGACCCTTTCGGCACGAATGCGTCATGCACCGTCACCTTGTTCATGCCGCGCGTCCAGATCAGCAGCGAGTCCGGCGCATTCGATGTGCCGAGGTATGAGTGGCCCGTGCCTTTGACGACAAGCCTCAGATTGTTCGTGCGCGCGAAATTCACGCCCACCACGATGTCGGCCGCGTTGCGCGCCTCGATGGCGTAGACGCTGGGGGCCGGCAGCCAGGCGTTATACCAGCCGGACACTTGCGTACCGCCCGGCTGGTCGCCCACCCAGAAGGGATTGCCCATGTTCTTGAGCGCATCGGCGCAAACGGGACCTTTCGCATCGGTCGCGCAGGAAACGAAAGGCGCCGGCGCTTCGATCAGATTGCCGCCCACGGCCTCCTTCAGTTTCGCCCAGGCGGCCGCGCCGGGCCACGCGGGATCGGTGGGACGCACGCGGGCCGCAAGGCCGGCCGCTTTCACGGAGAACGGCGCGGCTACGAGCGGCTGCAGCGCCAGGGCCGCCGCCATGCTTTTCAACAATGTCCGCCTGTGCATTCTCATTTTCCTGCTCCTGCCGCTATGCTGGCCGCGCTAGCCGATTTAAGGCCCCGCGTGTCCGTGACCGTCGAAACTTCTGCCAAATCGCCGCCGCCGGGTGAAGCACCGCGGGATAGGCTGCCCGTGATCAGTGTTGTGCGGCAATGGCTTGTGACGAGCGGCGATGTTTCCGGGACGAGAGCGCGGCGCACATTCCTCTATTCGCTCGCCATCGCGGCCGCGATCGTGGGCGCGGTCAACGTGATCAATGTGATGACCATCTGGCACGAACAGCCTGAGGACGGCCTCCTCGCGCCCGTGATCTGGGAGGGCTCGAGCTGGATCACCTTCATGCTGTTCTTCTGGATGCCCTGGCTCGGCTGGCGGCTGGCGCCGCTGCTCGTGCGGCCGCGCTGGAAGCTTCTGATTCATATCCCGGTGGCGTTGGTTTTTTCGCTCGCCCATGTCGGCGGCTTCGTGCTCATCCGAAAACTGGCGTATTGGATGGCCGGCGCACATTATCAATTTGGGCATTTCGGGTCCCATTTTCTCTATGAATTCGGCAAGGACGCGCTGGGCTATGCCCTGTTCGTCGCCGGCTTCACGCTGGTCGATCACCTGCTGCGCCAGCAGGCGCTGATCGACGCGCCGGCCCTTGTCCGCACCTTCGATATCCGCGACGGCGCGCGGCTGACGCGCGTCAGACTGGAAGAGATTCTGGCGATCGCATCGGCCGGCAATTATGTCGAATTCGTGATGCGCGACGGGCGACGCCTTCTGATGCGCTCGCCGCTGTCAGCGCTCGAGCTTGAGCTCGCCGCGCGCGGCTTCGTCCGTACGCACCGCTCGTGGCTGGTCAATGCGGATCAGGTCACCTCGCTGAAGCCCGAAGGTTGGGGGGATTACGCGATCGAGCTGCAGACATTGACCGTCCCCCTCTCGCGGCGATTTCCCGATGCGCTGGCGAAGCTGCGGCGCGAATGAAGCGGCTTCTCGTTGGCCCGTTTTTGCTCTAGCCTCCGCGCGACATAAACTATGGGGAGAACAATCATGCGTGCAATCATCCTGGGCGCTGCCGCTTTGCTAGCGTCGACGTCATTGGCTTTCGCGGACGACATGATGGCCGGTTTGTACGGCAACACCATCATCGCAAAAAATGCGATGAGCGAGATTCACATGCACTATAAGGCCGATCATACTTTCGACGGCAACGGAACGAGCATGATGGGATCGATGGCGCTCAAGGGCACCTGGGCGCTCGACGACAAGGGCACGCTGTGCCGTACCTACGAAACGCCCCCGCCCGGCGTCACCAACCCGCTCTGCACGCCCTGGACCGCCCACAAGGTCGGCGACAGCTGGACGATGAACGGCCGCACGATCACGTTGGCGCCGGGGATTCAGTAGGGGCAACGGCCTCACCCGGACTTCGATCAGGGGAGTTGGCGGCATGACGACAGGCGAGGAGACCTATAGGGGATTGCGAGCGCTAGCTTTGCAAACCTCGCCAACGGATCTCAAACTCAATCTCGATAATGATCAAATCGTCGCGTACGGAACTTTGATGGAGATGGGCTATCCAAGGGCCGCGGTTACGCTCGTTGCATTCATTTCTGGCGACGCAAGTATCTATTTTGGTAATGGCGGAGGACTCATCGGCAGCGGGGCTGCGCACGAAAGTGTTCGCGCTGCTGCAGCAAACTTTGTGCGCAACGCTCAAGAATATTTGAGTCAAATGGAAAAATCTTCCGACTTCCCCTTGCCTAGAACCGATTACACTCGATTCTACATTCTTACAAACCATGGCGTCTATCGTTCTGCAGAATACCTAGAAAACGATCTTGGAAACGGAAGGAGCGATTATTCCGCACTTTTCCACTCAGGCCAAAACGTCATTTCGGCAATCAGAATCAACCAGGAACACACGAATTAAGACTCGCTTCGCATCTACACCGCGTAACAGAGCCGCAAGCCGTCAAAGTTCGCGATGATTTGCGTTACCTCACCCGAACTTGCCCGACTTCGCAAACCCGCGCGGCACCAACCTACGCGGGATGCGATTTTCACTATCGAACATACACCGCGTTATTCTCGACAAACTCTCGCGACACGCACCCCCTATTCACCATGGCCGGGCGAAGACCCGGCCACCCAGCCGCCGCGCGTCTGCGCGGCGAATAACCACTTCTGGGTGCAGGCGGCGAGCGGATGCTAAGCGGCCTTGTTTACATGCTGGCCAGCAAGCGCAACGGGACGATTTATACCGGCGTCACCAGCGATATCCCGCGCGCATGGAACAACACCGAACCGGAAAAGGATCGGCGTTCGTAAAAAAATACAAGGTCACACGGCTCGTTTGGTACGAAGAGCACCCGCTCTACGCGTCGGCAATTCAGCGCGAGACGAACATCAAGCGATGGAAACGCGCGTGGAAGATTGCGCTGATCGAAAAGGACAATCCAAACTGGGCCGATCTGCTTGAGAAGTGGAATATGTGATTGCAACGCGACAACCGCTTGGCGTGTTGCGGGAGTCCATTCGGCTCGCAGACGCTCGCCGGCTGGGTGGCCGGGTCACGCCCGGCCATGGTGAGTTTAGGGAGCGGCGGTCAATTCGTGTGAGGCCGCGCTCGTTTGTCTCCCTTCACCCAAACTTGCCGCTCTTCGCGAACC
Source organism: uncultured Alphaproteobacteria bacterium (assembly GCA_963715545.1). Lineage (GTDB taxonomy): Bacteria > Pseudomonadota > Alphaproteobacteria > Micropepsales > Micropepsaceae > Rhizomicrobium. Next base: position 1,667,726 of record OY970252.1, read on the forward strand.
CGCGCGGCACGAGCCTCCCCGCTTGCGCGCGTGCGGCTTTCCAGTCTTTGAGTTCGGCGGGAGTCCAGGTGCGGTTGTTCTGGTCCTTTAATCCGTCTTTCCAGGTGAACACCGCCGCGTCGAGCAGCTTGCCGTCCTTGTAGCGTTGCAGGATCACGCCGCGGCCGCGGGCGAGTTCGGGAACTTCGGCGAGCGGGAAGAGCACGAGCTTGCGGTTCTCGCCGATCACGGCCACGAAATCGCCGTCCACGAAGGCGCAGGCGATTGCCTCCGCGGGCACGGACACATTCATCACCTGCCTGCCGGAACGCTTGAGCGCCACTGCATCGTCTTCACTGGTGACAAAACCGTGACCAGACGTGGCGCCGAGCAACAGCTTGCGGCCGTCGCGATGGACGAACATCGACACGAGATCGGCTTCCGGCGGCAGGTCGATGAAGGTGCGGATCGCTTCGCCGTTGCCGCGTCCGCCCGGCAGCTTGGAACAATCGAGCGTGAAGAAGCGGCCGTCTGTCGCGAACAGCATCAGTTTGTCGGTCGTTTCGGCATGCAGCCAGAAACGCTGACGGTCGCCTTCGCGATATTTGATCGTGTCGCCGGGCTCCTGATGGCCCTTGAGCGAGCGCAACCAGCCTTTTTCGGAGCAGACCACGGTGATCGGCTCGCGCTCGACCATCTGCTCCAGCACGGCCGCTTCGTCGGCGATCGCGGGGGCGTCGGCGAACAAGGTGCGGCGCTTGCCAAGCTTGGTCTTCTGCCCGAATTTTGCGTCGATCGCTTTCGTCTCCTCGATCAGGTGGGCGGATTTCATCGTCTCCGAGCCGAGCAGCTTTTTGAGCTCCTTCTGCTCTTTGGTGAGATCGGTATGCTCGCCGCGGATCTCCATCTCTTCAAGCTTGCGCAGGGAGCGCAGCCGCATGTTGAGAATCGCGTCGGCCTGCACCTCGTGAGAGCGAGAACGCCTTCATCAGCTTGGGCTTCGGCTCGTCCTCGGTGCGGATGATCTTGATCACCTTGTCGAGATTGAGATAGACGAGCGAGATAGCCTTCCAGCACTTCGAGCCGCGCCGCGATTTTCTGCAGGCGATGGCTGGTGCGCCGCTCCAGCACTTCGCGGCGATGGGCGATGAAGGCCATGCAGCGCCTCGCTGCAGGCTCATCACCTTGGGCACGAGCCCGCCGTCCAGCACGTTCATGTTAAGGGGAATGCGCGTTTCGAGATCGCTGAGCCGGAACAGCTGCTCCATCAGCAATTCCGGCATCGACGGCGCGGCTCTTGGGCACGAGCACGAGACGGATGTCTTCGGCGGATTCGTCGCGCACGTCGTCGAGCAGCGCGAGCTTCTTCTGCTCGATCAATTCGGCGATGCGCTCGATCAGCTTCGATTTCTGCACCTGATAGGGAATTTCGGTCGACCACGATCTGGTAGATGCCGCGCGCCGGCTTCCTCGCTCGACCAGCGCGCCCGCACGCGAAATCCGCCGCGGCCCGTCTTGTAGGCTTCGGCGATGGAGGCCGCGTCGTCGACGATGATGCCGCCCGTGGGGAAATCCGGGCCCTTGACGAATTTGAGCAGCGTTCGGTCCTGCGTGTTGGGATTTTCGATCAGCGCAACGATCGCCTGGCACAGCTCGCCCAGATTGTGCGGCGGGATCGGATGTCGCCATGCCGACCGCGATGCCGCTGGAGCCATTGGCGAGCAGATTTGGAAACGCGGCCGGCAGCACCACCGGCTCTTCGTCCTCGCCGTCATAGGTGGGGCGGAAATCGACCGCGTTTTCGTCGAGCCCCTCCAGCAGCGACTGCGCGACTTCGGTGAGACGGCTTTCGGTGTAGCGCATGGCGGCGGCGTTATCGCCGTCGACATTGCCGAAATTGCCCTGCCCTTCGACCAGCGGATAGCGCACCGCGAAATCCTGCGCGAGGCGCACCAGCGCGTCATAGATCGCGACTGGTCGCCATGGGGATGGAATTTGCCGATCACGTCGCCCACGACGCGGGCGCATTTCTTGAAGCCGGCCTGCGGGATTGAGCCCCAACTCGCCGCATCGCATGCAGCAGGCGGCGATGTACAGGCTTCAGCCCGTCGCGCACATCCGGCAGCGCCCGCTGCGTGATGGTGGAAAGCGCATAGGCCAGATAGCGCTCGCTCAGCGCCTTGCTCAGCTGCTCCGGCCTGATGTCGTCCTTGATCGGCAATTCGCCCATGAGCGCTCTTATCGCGTTGACAGGAGCAGCTCATGCGGGAACCGTTTATTCCGATTCGCGCGCGGCGAGCGCGTCCAGCCGCAGCCGCGCCGCCGGCATTTCGCGGTCGTGCGGAGCCAGAACCCGTTCGAGCAGGAAATATTCCGTCAGGCGCAGGCCCGCCGCGATATCGGCGCGAGACGGTGTTGCGTTCTGCGAGCCCAGCAGGAACGGCGGCAGCGCGAACAGCCGCTCGCGATAGGCCTCGCCGGCGCCGGCGGAGACCGCGCGGCCGCTCTTGGGCGACACATAGATCAGGTCGTCGGGCTTCCGGTCGCCGCACAGCGCGAAAGATCGAGGCCGAAGCCCAGCGCCTCAAGCAGCCCCGCTTCCCAGCGCACATAAAGCGGCGCCCAATGGGCGAAATCGTCCTGCGCGATGGCATCGAGCAGGATTTCCGCCGCGTGGTAGACGTCTCATGCGGCTCGCGCTCCGGCAGCGCCGCCGCCGCCACGCTCGCAAAGGCGTTGAGGCCCGCCAGCGCATCGCGGCTGTCGAGCATGTCGCCCGCGCGCGATCTTACCAGCTCGATGGAAAAATTTCCGAGATGTTCGGAGAGCCGTGCGCGCCAATGCACGTGCAACGTGTTGCCGGGCTGGAGCGTGGGTTTGCGGCTGCGCGACGCGCCTCCGCGCACAATCCCCAGTGGCGGCCATGGCGCGCGTCAGCGTCTCCAGGATGGCGGAGGTTTCGCCATGGGGACGCACCGACAGCACGATGGCCTCGTCGCTCCATTCCATGCGGGCGTTACTCTTCCGGGAATTCGAGGCCGATGGCGCCGTAGTGCTCGCGCGTCTCGGCCCAGTTCTCGCGCACCTTCACGAACAGGAACAGATGCACGCGGCGGCCGAACATCTCTTCCAGCTCGTCGCGCGCCAGCTTCGCCGATCGTCTTGATCGTCGCGGCCGCCCTTGCCCAGCACGATCGCCTTCTGGCCTTCGCGCTGGACATAGATCACCTGGTCGATCTTGACCGAGCCGTCCTTGCGCTCCGTCCCATTTCTCGGTCTCGACCGCGCTGGCATAGGGCAGTTCGTCATGCAGGCGCATGATAGAGTTTTCTCGCGCGTGATTTCGGCGGCCAGCAGGCGCGATCGGAATATCGGCGGCCTGGTCTTCCGGATAAAGCCACGGCCCTTCCGGCATCGCGCCACGCACCCACGCGGCCACATCGTCGACGCCCGTCGCCCTTCAGCGCCGAAATCAGGAACACATCCTCGAACACGCCTTCGGCGTTCAGCTTTTCGGCCAGCGGCAGAAGCTCCGCCCGCTTCATGCCGTCGATCTTGTTGAGCACCAGCGCAGCCTTGCGCTTGGATTCGCTTCAGGCCCTCGATGATGGCATTGCGTATCGCGTGCGCGCCAGGCCTTTGGGTTCGCCCGCCAGGTCGGCGGCATCCACGATCACAAGCACGGCGTCGGCATCGTCTGCGCCCGCCCAGGCCGGATTTCACCATGGCGCGGTCGAGCCTGCGCCGCGGCCTGAAAATGCCCGGCGTGTCGACGAACACGATCTGCGTGTCGCCCGCGCATCGCGACGCCGCGCACCGTGCATGCGCGTGGTCTGCACCTTGGGCGTGACGATCGAGACCTTCGATCCCACCAGCGCGTTGACGAGCGTGGATTTGCCCGCATTCGGCGCGCCGATCATGGCGACAAATCCGCAATGCGTGGTCATGTTGTCGGTCATGATTGCAGGCGGGCGAGCATCGCGCCCGCCGCGTCCTGTTCGGCTTCGCGCTTGGAACCGCCCTCGCCCGTCTCCGCGCCGTGACCCGGAACCGACACTTCCACCACGAAAGCGCGGCGCATGATCCGGACCTTCGCGGCCGACAAGTTTGTATAGACCGGCGCGTCGCGCGGGCCGCGGGCGCGCCCTGCGCCCATTCCTGCAACGCGGTCTTGGCGTCGCGCATGTCGGCGCCGAGCGATCGTCAAACATCGTTCGCCCAATAGCGCTCGATGAAGGCGCGCGCGACTTCGAAGCCGCCGTCGATATAAAGCGCCGCGATCACCGCTTCGCAGACGCCGGCGAGGATCGCCGCTCTTGCGCCGTCCGCCGCTTGCCGCTTCCGACGCGGCCAGAATGACATGGTCGGCCAGTCCCGCGGCCTCCGCAGCGCGCGGCGCAGGCTTCGCCGTCGCACCAGCGCATTGAATTTGAGCGCAAGCGCGCCTTCCGGCGTCATCCGGATAGAGATCGTGCAGCTTTTCGCGCGATCACGAGCCCCAGCACGCGGTCGCCCAGGAATTCCAGCCGCTCATTGGAGCGCGTCGCGCTCGGCGCTCGCATGGGTCAGCGCGCGCCCCAGCAGAGCCTGGTCCGTGAAGACATGACCGAGCGAGGTCTCGAGTGCGGCTCTTGCAATTCACGTCAATCGATGCGGTGAACATTCGCGAAAGCGGACGCTCCAACGGCCACTTCCAGACTTCCCAGAAGCGCGACCATCGATCGAGAAGAAGCGGAACTCCGCCTTGCCTTCCAGATTCTCGGCCGGGACATAGCCCACATCGGGCGGCTGTCGTCGGAATTGTCGCGATTGTCGCCCATCATGAAATAATGGCCGGGCGGCACGACGAAGACATCGGTATTGTCCACCGGACCGTCGGGCTCGCGGTCGAGCATGAGATAGGATTTGCCGCCCGGCAGCGTCTCGCGATATTGCGGCACGTGGTTCTCGATGCCCGACTCGTCGGTCTCGACATAATCCTGCGACGCGCACGCGCGGCACGGGCTTGTCGTTCAGATAGATCTGGCCGTTGATCATCTGGATGCGGTCGCCCGGCAGGCCGATCAGCCGCTTGATGAAGTCGGTCGAATTGTCGCTGCGGGAATCTTGAACACGATCACGTCGCCGCGCTGCGGCTGCGAGCCGAACACGCGGCCTGCAAAATCGCCGAACGGCCAGCCGCCGAACGGGAAGGAATAGCGGCTGTAGCCGTAGGCGAATTTCTCGACGAACAGATAATCGCCGACCAGCAGCGTCGCCTCCATCGAGCCGGACGGAATGTTGAACGGCTGGAACAGGAAGGTGCGGATCACCAGCGCGATCAGGAGCGCATAGACGATCGTCTTGACGGTCTCGATCAGCGAGTCGTTGTCTTCTTGGCTTCTGGGCCTTCGTCGGAGCGGCGGCGACCGTCACCGGTTCCGGCGCGGCGCGCAGGCGTCGTCGACCGCGACGGCCTCCGGCTCTGCGCATCGGCCCTTCATCCGACGCGACGCGAGCGGCCTCGCCTGCGGTCGATCGCCTGTCGGGCTCGGGCGAACGGCGTTCGTCGAGCGGTTCGTCAGTCTCGATATCGGCATTCGGGTCCATCTACCTGGCAGAGAATGGGAGCGAAGGCTCCAGGTCAAGCGCGGGCTCACGAATTCACGCATTCGGCGACGCCTGCGGCACCGCGGCCACAGCCGAAATGATCACAATCGCCTGCGCCAGCGGAAAATCATCGGTGATGGTCAAGGTCGATCTGGGCCGGATGGCCCGGCGGCGTGATGTCTTCAAGCCGTCTCAATGCCCCGCCCGTCAGCGTCAGGCTGGGCTTGCCGCCCGGCAGATTGACCACGCCCATGTCGCGCCAGAACACGCCTTGCGCAGGCCCGTGCCCAACGCCTTGGAGCAGGCTTCCTTGGCGGCGAAGCGCTTGGCATAGCTGGCGGCGCGCTGGCGCGCGGCCGTCGGATTTGGCGCGCTCGATATCGGTGAAGATGCGCGACAGAAAACGATCGCCGAAGCGCTCGATGCGTTTTTTCGATACGGCGGATGTCGATGAGGTCGGAACCGAGGCCGATGATCATGCGGTGTTGCGCCCGTCTGTTCTCGCGCGCGCTTCATCCATCAGGCGCGCATGCGCCGGATCGAGGCGTCGAGGCCGCAGAAGATCGCCTCGCCGACAGGAAATGGCCGATATTGAGTTCGCGGATTTCGGGGATGGCGGCGATCGGGCTCGACAGTGTCGAAGGCGAGACCATGACCGGCATGAATTTCGAGCCCGATGACGGCGCCGTAACGCGGCGCGCTTCGCGGATGTGCTTCGAGCAGCGATCGCGTTCCTGCGCATGCCTTCGCCGGCGGCATTGGCATAGGCGCCGGTGTGCAGTTCGACCACCGGCGCGCCCAGCGATCTGCGCGGCGTCGAGCTGGCGCTGATCGGGCTCGATGAACATGCGACACGCGAATGCTCGCCTGCCGAGCAGCGCGCACGATGCGGCTGCGAGCGCGATTGTGCTGGCCCGCCGCATCGATGCCGCCTTCGGTGGTGCGCTCTTCGCGCTTCTCCGGAACGATGCAGGCCGCATGCGGGCGTGCCTTCAGCGCGATCGCCAGCATCTCGTCGGTCGCCGCCATTTCGAGATTGAGCGGCAGATCGATCTCGCGCGCTGAGGCGCGCGATATCGTCGTCGGAGATATGCCGGCGGTCTTCGCGCAGATGCGCGGTGATGCCGTCGGCGCCGGCCGTCTGCCGCCAGCTTCGCCGCGCGCACGGGATCGGGATTGTCGCCGCCGCGCGCGTTGCGCATGGTCGCCACGTGATCGATATTGACGCCCGAGGCGCAGCGGTTCACGATTCATGCAAGCCCCCTGCTGCCGGGCTTCACGCCGGAATGTTGCGCAGATGCGGCGGCAGCTTGTCGGCTGCCCAGGCCGGCACTTTCACATTCCGCCAGCGCGATCAGTGGCACGCCCACCTTGGCCTTGCCGCCGGAACGGTCGATCAGGCAGCAGGCCGCGACGACCTTGCCGCCGGCCGCTCTGATCGCGGCGATGACATTCGCGCGACGACACGCCGGTGGAGACGATGTCTTCCACCATCAGCACCTGCTGGTTCTTCTTCAGCGTGAAATTGCGGCGCAGCTGGAACTTGCCGTCCATGCCGCTCGACATACATGGCGGGCAGGCCCAGCTGGCGGCCCATTTCATAGCCCGGCACGATGCCGCCCACCGCCGGCGAGACGATGGCGGTGAATTTCGTCCTTCACTTCTTCGCGCACTTTGGCGGCCAGCGCCTTGCACAATTTGGCGGTGCGCTTGGCATCCTGGAACACCAGCGCCTTCTGCAGGAACTTGTCGGAATGCAAGCCCGGACGACAGGATGAAATGGCCTTCCAGCAAGCGCGCCGGCCTTTCTGAATTCGTCCAGAACCTGTTCGAGCGTCACGCACTCCACCTCCGTGGCCCGGATCTGCGGCGCCGCGCACGCGCTCGACCAATTCGACCGCCGCGTTCACGCGTAGCGCACCCAGGATGTTCTGCAAATGCGCGACGTCGCGCACCTCGATATCGACCAGGAATTCGAAAGAACAGCGGATTGCGGTCGGCGACCTTCATGTTGAAGATGTTGCCGCCATTGGCGGCGATGACGGTCGATCACCGCGGCCAGCGAGCCCGGCTCGTTCTTCACGCGCACCAGCGACGCGCGCGACCGACAGGTCCGGCTTCGGCGGCGCTGCGGCCCCAGCTCACATCCAGCCAGTCGTCCATGCTCCTGCGCCTTGTCGAGTTCGTCGCAGTCGATGGTGTGGATGACGACGCCCTCGCCCGGCACCATCAGGCCCACGATGCGGTCGCCCGGCAGCGGATGGCAGCATTGGCCGAGGTGATAGGAAATGCCTTCCGTCAGGCCGCGAATGGAGATCGGCTTGTGCGCTCCGCCGCGGTGGCCGGCGCGTTTCGCGGTCGGCGCTTCGCTTGATCTCGGGATAGACCGCCTGCAGCACTTCGTCGGCCGCGCAGCGCGCCGCGCCCGACATCGGCATAGACATCATCGGCCTTGGCCAGATGCGAGCTTCTTGGCGACTTCGTCGATCGCCTTGTCGGTCAGCTCGCGCCTTGCGTCGGCGAAGACCTTTTCCAGGATCTTGCGCCCGAAGCTTGACATGCTCGTCGCGCTGGGCATGGCGCAGGAAGCGGCGGATTTCGGCGCGCGCCCGCCCGGTGACCACGAACTGCTCCCACAGCGGCGACGGCGTCTGGTCCTTGGTGCGAGATGATCTCGACCTGGTCGCCATTTTGCAGCGGGGTGTGCAGCGGCACATGGCCGCCATTCACCTTCGCGCCCACGGCGGTGTTGCCGAGATCGGTGTGCACCGCATAGGCGAAATCGATCGGCGTCGCGCCGCGCGGCAGCGAGATCAGGCTCGCCTTTGGGCGTGAAGCAGAAAACCTGGTCCTGATACATGTTGAGGCGGGAATTCTCGAGCAACTCTTCGGCGCTGTCGCCGCGCTCCAGCAGATCGACCATGTCGCGCAGCCATTCATAGGCGCGTTCGGCCGTGCGGTCCGTGTCGTCGACATGCTCGCGATAGCGCCAATGCGCGGCGACGCCGCGCTCGGCCACGTCATGCATCTCCTGGGTGCGGATCTGCACTTCGACCCGCTGCTTTTCCGGGCCGATCACGGTGGTGTGGATCGAGCGATAGCCGTTGGTCTTGGGCGTGGAGATGAAATCCTTGAAGCGCTCCGGCACCATCTGCCAGTTGGTGTGCAATGACGCCCAGCGCGCGATAGCAATCCTCTTCCGTCTTCACGATCACGCGGAAGCCGAAAATGTCGGAGAGCTGATTCGAAATTGAGCTGCTTGTCCTTCAGCTTGCGCCAGATCGAAAAGGGCCGCTTGGCGCGGCCATAGACCCAGGCGTCGATGCCATGCTCGGCCAGCTTGCGCTTGAGCTGATCGGCGATGCGGCCGATGCGGTCGCCCGCTCGCGCAGTCGAGCCGCGCCAGACGGGTGACGATGGAATTGCGCGCTTCCGGATTGAGTTCGGCGAACGCCAGGTCTTCGAGCTCCTCGCGCAGGTTCTGCATGCCGATGCGGCCCGCGAGCGGCGCGTAGATGTCGACCGTCTCCTGCGCGATGCGCCGGCGCTTCTCCGGGTTCTGTCGATGTAACCAAGCGTGCGCATATTGTGCAGGCGGTCGGCGAGCTTCACCAACAGCACGCGGATGTCGTTGACATGGCGAGCATCAGCTTGCGGAAATTCTCCGCCTGCTTGGTGCGCTCGGAAAAAAGCTCGAGCTGGGAAAGCTTGGTGACACCGTCGACCAGGCCGGCGATCTCTTCGCCGAAATTCTCCTTGACGTCTTCATAGGTGACGCAGCGTGTCCTCGATCGTGTCGTGCAGAAGCGCGGTGACGATCGTCGGCACGTCGAGCTTGAGCTCGGTGAGGATGGCGGCGACTTCCAGGGGATGGGCGAAATAGGGATCGCCCGAGGCGCGGAACTGCTTGCCATGCGCCGTCATGGCGTAGACATAGGCCTTGTTGAGAAGCGCCTCGTCGGCGTCCGGATCATAGGCCTTCACCCGGTCGACCAGCTCGGTCTGGCGCATGAGCTTGCGCTTGGCCGGCGGTTTGGGGCGAGAGGCCCCGAGGTCGGGGTCTGCCAACGGGACAGCAGCAATCGCCGGGGTAGGCTGCACCTGCCCCGGGCCGTGCAATTCGGCGGGCTGCGTCGGAGAACTCATCGTCGCTCTAATATATAGAGTTCCCCGAGCTTTTCGCCTGCTTTGACGGGGAAATCGAAAGAGTTGCGGGCACGGCGTGCCCCCCCTTCCGTCACGCGGCTATCGCCGCGCGACACCTTCCCCCGCGAGGGGGGAAGGTTAGAAAAAGGGCGAAGTGCAAATCTTTCTCTTAGCCTTCCCCCCTAGCGGGGGAAGGTGCCGAGCGTAGCGAGGCGGAAGGGGGGCCGCGCGATTAGATTACTCTTCGTAATCCGCTTCCGGTTCCGGCTGGGGTTCGGCGCGGCGTTGCGCTTCGGTCGTGAGCGCACGCAGCAGCTCTTCCTCGGTGACCGCGCGATATTGCGGGTCCTCGCGGCCCAGATCTTCGTCTGAACGGGCCTCTTCCGGCTCGTCGACTTCGGCGTGCTTCTGGAGGCTGCGGATATATTCTTCCTTCACCTCGTCCGGCTTGATCTCCTTGGCCGCGATTTCGCGCAGCGCGACGACCGGGTTTTTGTCCCGATCGCGGTCCACCAGCGGGTCCGCCCCGCCGGAAAGCTGGCGCGCGCGGTAACCCGCATAGAGCACCAGATCGAACCGGTTGGAGACCTTGTCGACGCAATCTTCGACGGTGACACGAGCCATTCGGGATTCCTTGGGTTTGCCAGAGGCTTAGGGGCCGAATCCGGCCTCAAATATCAAGAAGGCGGCGGACCTTATAGAAACGCGCCAGCCGAGGCAAGGGTCGGTTTGCCCCGACGGCGGCGAGTTGAAGTCTTTACGCTGGCTCAGTCGCTCGGCGAATACCAAGTGACCCTCAGGTTCGACTTGAACGCGACTGGCGCGCCTTCCGGAACGGTGAAGCCGATCCGCATACCCTGAAGGGCGGTGTCGCGGCAATAAGGCGTCTCGCTCAGAAAACTGACGGTACCGGTCGGTGCGCTGCTGCCTGGCGAAGATGGGTTGACGGTAGCTGTGAATGTAATCATCGGCACATTGCCGTTGGCCGAGCCAGAATCGCTATCTCTGGCCACCATCTGGTTGAGGTTTACCGATACACCGGAGTCGCCACTGTTGGTCGTGGTGCCGCTCGGATGGGAGGTGCCCTGCGCCGGCCCAGCGCCCTGATGGCTCGAAGAGGAGTGGCTTGATCCGCCGAAAAATCCGCCGCCAATTCCCACGTTCAAGCCGCTGCTTTTCTTCGGCGGCGGCGCTATTTTGTCCACGGCCGCCATCAGGCTCGGGCCGTCAACGAATATCTCATAACGTCCCGGGCGGAGACTATCGACCGCGATGTACCCTTTCGAATCGGTTGCAGCCGATAGGACGGTGCCGCCGTCCACCTGCTTTACAACGACATGAACACCCGGCAACTCGTTGCCGTTGCCGTCGCCGTCTTCAACAGTGGAAGGCAAGCTTGCGTAGGATGATGAGGCGCCAGCACTGACAGCAAGAACCGCGCAGGCGAGCGCCGCGCGAACCAAATTCGTTTTCATGATTTCCCCCGAATGCCCGCGCGGGAATACAGGCGAGCCCACAAAGATTAACACATTTTCACGGAGTGCCAATGTCGCAAGCTGCCTCCGTCGCCAATGATGCCGCTCGGAATTCCTTCGTCTTTGCAGAGGCTTGGGAGCCGGATCTGACCTATTGTCGGCCGCGTTCCGCCAATTGCGGACCCGCCGGCGCCCGGAATTGGTGTTCGTGATCCCACTCGAAGATGAAGGTTCCGAGGATCATGTTGACCGTCGCCGCGTCGCCCGACAGAGGCGCCAGATAGGCGTCAAAGAGCTTGGGCTCCTGACCGAACGCGGCGCCCGCGCCCGTGATCCGCACGGGAACGCGCCGGTCCATGACGCTGCGATACGTCGCAAGCGTCGCCTCGACGGTCGCCTGTCCAAAGGGCGTTAGCGCTTCGCTCATCAGCTTCCCCGACGGTTCGGCGAAGAAGAACCGCCGGAGTTCCGTTCCCACCAGGCGATAACGAAAATCGAGGCCGCCATCGATCACGTCGGCGAGCAGGATGTGAGGCAATTGCGATTTCAACTGCGCCGGCGAAATGTCGCTTCGGCTCGGCATCGAACGCGCGCCGCGCTTCGCAAGCCAGTAGTCGCGCACAAACGACAAGACGTTCGGCCAGTCGGCGGACCGGTCAATCTCGACGCTATGCGGGGGCGACCAATTCAATGCGCACTCCGCTTCGGCGGATTTTCAGGTCGCGGTCGCGTGCCGATGAGCATGGCACCATCGACGGGGAAGCTTATGTCTGCTTGCGCCATAGCCATAGTTCCTCGGCGGCTGTTCGGGCGCTTAACGAACAACATCGTCAGTTCACGACACAGATAGGGTGTTTACGAACCTCTGCCGGATCCGCCCGAATCAAACAGCCCCGGTTCACGCTAAGCCGGGCCATGATGGTTTCATATAAGGGCTGTCACAATTCGCGAGCGCGCGGAAACCGGCGACAATCTTGAGCGACTGCCGCCGGCATTCAGGCCAGGCCACGTCTATTTCGGCGGGGTCGATGATGTGTCGGTTGGTTTGTGCACATTGCTTGTCTGTGTCGCGGGCGCCATCATGTTGCCGCTGTTCGATTTGCTGCTGTTGTAGTTGACGGCGGATGTCGCCACGCATTTCTTGGTCGTGGCATCCCAACTCTGACCCGCCGCGCAAGTCGTCGTCTGGCCGACGGTCGTATTGCCTGTATTGGACTTGCTGGCGTTGTAGTTAATGGATGGGTCGGCAGACGCGCCGGCAGTGACGGCCAACATCGCAATAGACGCAAACACTGTGGATGAGAGTTTCATTTCAGCCTCCCGCAATGCCCCTGTGCGCTCACTTTATACGCTTTCCACCGGCGGCCCAAGGCGGCCGAGTTTGGCGGGAAGAGGTGGGCGTCGTTATTGCGGTCCGGCAGGAGGCAGGCTGCGCGCGGCGTGCTCGGCGAGAAGCGGCTGGGTGCGTTGCCAGGTCATCACGGCCTGCGCCGCGACCATCGCGACGGAGAAGATGAGCGCTCCCTCCGTCCATACGACCGCTTGCGCCGCGAGATGTCCGCCCGGTTGGGCGCCCATTTCCGGAAACGCATATTTCAAGCCGAGGCGTAGCACGACCAACCCCACAATCAGGATCGTTCCGATCGGCGTCGACTTGCTCGTGACCGTGCCGGTCGCCGGGTCCACCGACAATTCGAGATGGCGCGCCCGCAAATATCCGAAACCGGCGCCGACGACGGCTGCGGCGACAAAGGCGGCCAGCGCGATCGGTCCCGGCATTGGCGATGCGGCCAGCGTGACGCCGGCCAACACCAGGAGGACCGCAGGCCTGATCCACATCAGGTTAACCCGCACTTTGCGGGTGCTCATGCTGCGACGCAGGATCAGCGCGACGATCAGGAGCGGAACGATTAACGGCAATATCTGGCGCATGCGAATATCTCACTGGAAGTCGGGACAAGTTATCCGTTTCGGGGCCGAAATTCGAGAGGGCGCGCCGGCCTGAGGGAATTCACCAGCGTCCACGCTATTCCAACCTCTCTAGCTTGCGTTCATTCTCCGGCAGCGCGTCGATCAACGCGCGAACGTTGCGGCCGGAGACAGGATGTTTCCACGAAGGCGCAACATCGGCCAGCAGCACGAGCACAAACGCGCGCTGCTCAATTCGCGGATGCGGCAACACGGGCGGGCCGCCTTCAATGCGTCCGTCATAATCGAGCAGATCGAGATCGAGCGTGCGTGGCGCATTGCGCGCGCCGCGCTCGCGACCGAATTTGCGTTCGATGGCGTGCAGGCGCGCCATGAGCGCGTCCGGCGCGAGAGTCGTTTCCACCTGCGCGACAGCATTAACATAAGTTGGATCATTGGGATCCGGCCATGCCGGCGTCGCGTAAAAGTTTGAAACCTGCAGCGGCACGACGCCGTTTTGCGCCAACTCGTCCAACGCCGCATGCAATGTCTTGCGCGAGCTACCGGCGTGCGACGGGAGATTTGAGCCTAACGCGATCAAAATCACGCGATGCTCCAAAATGATCGTTTGCATTGGCGCCCGATTATTCTAGAACGCGTGTGGGCCGTCGGGGGGATTACCGGATTGGCCGCGATTTTGCGTGCCGTATTAGACATGGAGAGTTGCATGTTGTTCTACCCTCAGGAAAAGCTCGCATTGTTCGTCGATGGCGCCAATCTCTACGGCGCCGCCAAGGGCCTCGCCTTCGACATCGACTATAAGCGACTGCTGGAGCTTTTCGCACGCAAGGGTTTGCTGGTGCGCGCGTTTTATTACACGGCTGTGGCCGAGGATCAGGAATTTTCGCCGCTGCGCCCTCTCGTCGATTGGCTCGACTATAACGGCTTCTCCGTGGTGACGAAACCGCTCAAGGAATTCACCGACAGCCAGGGCCGGCGCCGAGTCAAAGGCAACATGGACATCGAACTCGCCATCGACGTGATGGAGATGGCCGAAATGGTCGATCACATCGTGATCTTCTCGGGCGACGGCGATTTCCGCCGGCTGGTGGAAGCGGTGCAGCGCAAGGGCCGCCGCGTGAGCGTGGTCTCCACCATCCGCACCCAGCCGCCCATGATCGCCGACGAATTGCGTCGCCAGGCCGACAATTTCATCGAGCTCGAGGAGCTCAAGGCCGTGATCATGCGCGAAGGCGGACCCCGCTCGACGCAGGCAGCGCCCGCCGCAGCCGCCCATCAGCAATACGCCCAGTCGGCTTGATAGACTCCACCCGCCCTCAAGGGCGGGTCGAAATTGTCTTTGAGCGCCAGCGAAAAGAGAATTTCGGGGCGGGGGAATGTTGATGCAACGCCCCGCCCCGAAAAATTCTCCGTTTCACTCCGAATTTTTCGACCCGCCCCAGGGCGGGTGGAGAGACATTTCGCAATCGCGGTTCACACGTTATGGTGCGCTTCGAAACCGAGGGCGCCATGCCGCCGCAGCGCGAGATTTCCGAAATCGTCGAGACCCTGGACCTTGTGTCCTGGGATGAGCCCGCACGCACGAACATGGCCGCGGCGCCCGTTGACGCGCTGGAAGACGGCAAGGTGCTCTATTTCCCGCGGCTCGCTTTCGCGCTGTCGGGAGAGGAGACGCGCTTTCTGTCGCCCGCCTCCGTCGAGCCGGGCGCGAAAAATGTGAGTTTCGATTCCAAATCCGGCGCGGTGAAGCATGCGCGCGGAAGCGAGGCGGATGTTGCGGCCATCGCTGCCATGATGCAGCGCTACAGCGACGCCGCGACGGCCCTCGTGACCCGGCTCTTTCCACATTACGCACAAGCGCTTGTCCATGGCCGCACAAGCTTTCGCCCGGTCGAGATCAACGGACGGGAAACGAGCCCGCGTAAGGACGACACGCGCCTGCATGTCGACGCCTTCCCCTCCTCGCCCGTGGGCGAACGCCGCATCCTGCGCGTGTTCACCAACGTCAACCCGGGCGCGCAAACCCGGCACTGGCGATTGGGCGATCGGTTCGAAAATGTGGCGCGCCAATTCGTGCCCGCGGTTTCGAAGCCTCTCCCCGGAGCCGCGTGGCTGATGAAGAGCGTCGGCATCACAAAGGGCGCACGCACGCCTTACGATCACCTGATGCTGAACATCCACGACACGATGAAAAGTCGCGACGATTACCAGCGCGACGTGGTGCAGAACGAATTTCATTTCCCGCCCGGCTCCACCTGGATCGTCTTCACCGATCAGGTTTCGCATGCGGCCAAGGGTGGACAACATCTGTTCGAGCAGACGTTCTACCTTCCGGTCCACGCCATGGCCGACGAAACGAAATCCCCCTTGCGCGTTCTGGAACGCGCAACCGGCCGCGTCCTGGTTTGATATCGCACGTGACCGAAGGCGAACCGCCGCACAATTGCAAACTTTGTCCGCGGCTCGCGGTATTCCGCAGCGCCAATCGCAGGACCTATCCGGACTTTTTCAACGCCCCGGTGCCCTCGTTCGGCGAGGCGACGGCGCGGCTCCTGATCGTGGGTCTCGCGCCGGGCCTGCAAGGCGCCAATCGCACGGGCCGTCCCTTCACGGGCGATTATGCAGGCGATCTGCTCTACGCGACTTTGCACAAGCATGGTCTCGCGCGGGGGAACTATGACCGGCGCCCGGATGACGGCCTTGAGCTTGTCGATTGCGCGATCACCAATGCGGTGCGTTGCGTGCCGCCGGAGAACAAGCCCCTGCCCGTCGAGATCAACACCTGCCGCCAGTTCCTCTCCACGCAATTGTCCGCGATGCCGAATTTGAAAGCCGTCCTCACGCTCGGCCGCGTCGCGCATGACAGCGTGCTGTCGGCGCTTGCGATCCCCAAGAAGGACCACCCGTTCGGCCATGGGGCGCGCCACGACACCGATCGGATCGCCCTGATCGCCAGCTATCACTGCTCCCGCTACAACACGAATACGGGCGTCCTGACGGAAGAGATGTTCGACGCGGTGGTGGGCGCGGCGAAACAGGCGGCGCTCCCATAGGCGCCGCCCACTGATTCCCAACATAGGTTGTTGCGCCCATCCCTCATCATATGATGCCGGGAAACCTTACGCGCACCCCCGCGTTGTCCTTTTCTCGGAAACGGCCGCTGTGGCCGTGTCCACGCGCTGGGGCTTATACGAAGGAGAATTGAAATGCGTAAGAGCCTTACAGCAGCAACGGCCATCGCGGCGGTCGGTTTGAGTCTAGCGTTTGCCGCGCCTGCGTTCGCCGACGGCGTGCATGTCGGCGTGGGTGTCGGTGGCGTGGGCGTAGGCGTGGGAATCGGCGGTCCGGCCCCCGCTTACTACTACAATGAAGGGTTTTACCCCCCGGGCCCGTGCGCCGGCTACAACTACTACTACAACGGTGATTGCGGTTATCCGGTTTATAGCGGCGACGTCGACTTCGACGGCACCGTGGTGACCGGCCCGCACTACTATCGCTGGTACAACGATCATCCGGAGTTCTGGTATCGCGGTGGTTGGCACCAGTGGGATCGTTGGCATGACACCCGCTGGAACTGGGAACATCGCGGCTGGGATCGCGATCACGACCATCCGTAAGCCAGTTCCATAAGCCTTCTCGAATCGGCGCTCGCGCAAGCGGGCGCCGATTTCTTTATGTGGATGCGCGATGCGCGGCGATGGCGTCCACGAACACCTGCCCGAAATCCTTCAGCTTCGACGAGCCGACGCCGTTCACCATGGCGAATTCATGCAGGTTGCGCGGCGTGGTGCGCGCCATCTCGATAAGTGTCTTGTCGGAGAAGATCAGATAGGCCGGCAGATGACGGCGCGCCGCCAGCGTGAACCGCAATTTTTTGAGCGCCGCGAGCAAGGCGGCCTGCTCATCGGAGAGAGCGCTGGCCGTCTGTGCAGCCCGGTCTTTGCGCGTGAGAATCCGCGCCGCATCTTTGCGGCACAGGAACGGCTTCTCCCCGCGCAACAACGCGCGACCGTCTTCCGTAAGGCTCAGTCCGCCAAACCCCGCGACGTCATGGTTGAGGAACCCGTTTGCCGCCAGCTGGCGGACCAACGAGCGCCATTCCTCTTTCTTGCGCGCGGCGCCCGAGCCGAAGGCGTGAAGACGGTGATGGCCGCTGGCAGTGATCTTTTCCGTCTCGGCGCCCCGCAGCACGTCGACGATGTGTGTCGCACCATAGCGCTCGCCGGTTCGCTCGACGACGTGAAGGATCTGGCGCGCTTCCGGCGTCGCGTCCGACAATTCCACGGGGCTGGAGCACACATCACAATTGCCGCAAGTCGCGGCCTCTTCGCCGAAATAGCCCAGCAGCGTGCGTCGGCGGCAGGATGACGCGTCGCAATAGGCGACGAGCGCCGCGAGCCGTTGATGCTCGCGCCGTTTGCGTTCCTCGTTCGATTCTTCCTGATCGATGAACATGCGGCGCATGCGGATGTCGCCCAGCCCGAACAGCATGTGCGCTTCCGCCGGTTCGCCGTCTCGTCCTGCCCGGCCGATCTCCTGATAATAACTTTCGAGGCTCGCCGGCAGATCGGTGTGGAACACATAACGCACATCGGATTTGTCGATGCCCATGCCGAACGCGATGGTCGCGACCATCACGGTATAGGGCTCGGTCATGAACGCGTTCTGGTTGGCGTCGCGCGAATCCTTGCTCATGCCGGCGTGATAGGCGAGCGCCTTGACGCCTTGCGCCGCGAGAAGGGCCGCAGCCTCTTCCGTCCGCTTGCGCGACAGGCAATAGACGATGCCGCTATGCCCCGCATGCGCCTTGACGAAATCGAGCAGCTGCTGTTTCCAGTTCTGCTTCGGCGCCACCGTGAGCGAGATGTTGGGGCGATCGAACCCCAGCACAATCTGCTCGACTGCGCCGCCAAACAGCCGCATGGCGATATCGGCGCGCGTGCTTTCGTCGGCGGTGGCTGTGAGCGCCATGATCGGCACGCGCGGGAAACGCCTCCCGCAGACGCGACAGCGATTCATAATCGGGACGAAACGCGGGACCCCATTGCGAAATGCAATGCGCCTCGTCGACGGCAATCAGCCGGATTGGAAGTTTGGCAAGGGCCGCGAGCATCTGGCCCGTCATCAGCCGCTCGGGCGAGAGGTATAAGAGACGGGTTTCGCCCGACGCCGCGCGCCGCCACGCCGCGACATTCTCCTCGCGATCCTTCGACGAATTGATCGTGTCCGCGGCGATGCCGGCCAACCGCAACGCTGCGACCTGATCCTGCATGAGCGCCACCAGAGGCGACACCACGATGGTGAGCCCGCCCAGCACCAGCGCGGGCACCTGAAAGCACAGCGATTTGCCGGAGCCGGTCGGCATGACGGAAAGGACATTGCGTCCCCCGAGAACGGCCTCCATCGCCTGTTCCTGCCCGGGCCGGAACGCATCGAAGCCGAACACGTCGCGCAGGATCTGCTGCTTCGTGGGCGGAACAGGCATACTCATCTTCAACACGGTCCGAATCGCTCGCTTGGGAGAGCCTGTTTAGCCTGTTCGGCGCAGGAATCCGATTCTTCTCAGCCCTGACGCGTTCGAAATCTTCTCTACTTTGTCGCGGCCCATCGTCCGCCTGCGCCGCCTTTTTGCAGTCCTCCAACAGCGCTCTATTTTCGATGCTTCGGCTTGGCCTTTTTCTGCAGTTCGATCTGTTTTTGC
Source organism: uncultured Alphaproteobacteria bacterium (assembly GCA_963715545.1). Lineage (GTDB taxonomy): Bacteria > Pseudomonadota > Alphaproteobacteria > Micropepsales > Micropepsaceae > Rhizomicrobium. The sequence goes on from OY970252.1 coordinate 1,686,545, forward strand.
CTTGTGCGTTCGGCTTCGCGCAGCGCCTGGGCGGCGCCAGGCAGATATTGCGACGGCGTCGAATGCGTTTTCACGCCGTACCATGCCGCGGCATGACGCGTGAAATAGGGGTCGACGAGATGCGGTCGCCCGAGAGCCACGAGATCGGCTCTGCGACAGGCGATGATGGTGTTGATCTGCGCTGGCTCCGTGATCGCGCCGACGGCCATCGTTTTCATCCGCGCGACATTGCGGATGCTTTCAGAGAACTGCACCTGATACATGCGCCCATAAACCGGCTTCTGCTCCGGCACGGTCTGGCCGGACGAGGTGCTCACGAGATCGCAGCCCGCGGCCTCGAACGCGCGCACGGTTGCGAGCACGTCGTCTTCGGTGATGCCACCCGGCGCCCAGTCGCTGGCTGAAATGCGGATCGACATGGGCTTTCGTTCAGGCCACGCGGCGCGCATGGCTTCGAACACTTCCAGCGGATAGCGCAACCGGTTCCCGATGGAGCCGCCATATTCGTCGCGGCGCCGGTTGGTCAGCGGCGACAGGAAGCTCGCAAACAGATAGCCGTGCGCGCAATGCAATTCGAGCATGTCGAAGCCGGCGCGATCCGCGCGGTGAGCCGCCGCGACGAACTCCGCCTTGATGCGATCCATCGCCCCGCGATCGAGCTCGGCGGGCGCCGCGCTGATCCCTTCGAAATAAGGCAGCGAAGACGCCGACCAGAGCGGCCAGTTGTCGGCGGGCAGCGGATGATCCGCCTCCTCCCACCCTAGCTGTGTTGAGCCCTTGCGCCCGGCATGGCCGAGCTGCATGCAGATTTTCGCGCCCGAATGCGCATGCACGAAATCGACGATGCGTTTCCATTCGCGTTCCTGCGCGTCGTTCCACAGTCCCGTGCAGCCAAGCGAGATGCGCGCATCGGCCGTTGGGCACGTCATTTCTATGTACAAGAGCCCGGCGCCGCCCATTGCGCGGGCTGTGTAATGCGCGAAATGCCAATCGCTCGGCATGCCGTCGATCGCGGAATATTGCGCCATGGGCGACACGACCACGCGGTTTTCCAGCATCATCCCGCGCAGCCTGAAAGGCGTGAACATCGGCGTGGGCCGGCTGTCGCGGCAATCGATGCCCGTCTCCTCGAAATAGGTCTGATACCACTCGTCCTCGAAGGCGCGCACGAAGTGTTCGTCGCGCACCAGCAGATTGTCCCAGGTGATGGCCTTGGCGCGACACATCACGACCATCGCGAACTGCATCGGCTTCATGTCGTTCGAGCGCTCCATATGCTCGAACCAGGCGAGGCTCACATCGGCATTGTGCTGCGTGATCTGCACTTCGGTGCGCCGCGCTTTGTCGTAAGCGCGGAATGCGGCCTCGACCGAGCCTTCGCCATGCTTCAGCAGCGCATCGGACAGCGCGATGGCGCTTTCCATCGCGAGCTTGGTGCCGGAGCCGATAGAATAATGCGCCGTCGCTTTCGCGTCGCCCAGCAGCACGATGTTCTTGTGCCACCAGTTCTCGCAGAACACGCGCGGGAAACTGCGCCACAACGAACGGTTGGTGATCAGTGGATGGCCTTCCAGCTCGTCGGCGAATATTTCTTCGAGAGCCCGTGCGCTTTCGTCTTCCCCCATGCGGTCAAACCCGAAGCTGGCCCAGGTGGCAGGGCTCATTTCGAAAATCCAGGTCGAGCGGCCGGGTTCGTATTGATAGGTGTGGGCGCAGATCAGCCCATGCTCCGTCTGCTTGAAGAAATAGGTGAAGGCCGCGAGCGGCCGCGTGGAGCCCAGCCAGGTGAATTTGTTCGATTTGAGCGTGAGAGACGGCTTGAACTGCTCCTTGAACGTCTCGCGGATGCGGCTGTTGATGCCGTCCGCGCCGACGATCACGTCGCAATCGCCAAGCTGCGAGACGCCTTCGATGGCGTGCCGGTAGTGGATCGCAACGCCGAGCTCTTCGCAGCGCTGTTGCAATATCCTGAGCAATGCCAGTCGCGAGCAGCCGGCGAAGCCGTTGCCGCCGCAGCGGATCTCGCACCTCCTGTAGCGGATGACGATATCGTCCCAATAGGCGAACGCATCAGTGATCGCGGCATAAGATGACGGATCGCGGCTGAGAAATTCTTCCAAGGTCTCGTCGGAGAACACCACGCCGAAACCGAACGTGTCGTCGGCGCTGTTTTGCTCATAGACGTCGATCTGCCAGTCCGGACGCGCCTTCTTGGTCAGGAGCGCCAGATACAATCCGCCCGGGCCGCCGCCGACGATGCCGATCTTGAGTGCGCGCATCAATGCGGAACGACCGCTGTGGTTTCGATTTCGATCTTGGCCTCCGGCTCGACCAGCCCCGCCACAATGATGACGGCCATCGCGGGATAATTCCGCCCCATCAATTCCTTCCACGCGGCGCCCAGCGCAGGCAGCGACGACATATATTCCTCACGACTGGTGATGAACCAGGTCATGCGCGCGATATGTTCGGGCCCCGCGGACGCCTCTTTCAGCACCGCAAGCGTATTCGCCAACGCCTGACGGAATTGACTGCCGAAATCGCGCGCCCGGAATTTCTCCGTCTCGTCCCAGCCGATCTGTCCCGCGACAAACACGATGCGGCCCTCGGCTTCGATGCCGTTGGAATAGCCGCGCGGCCTTGGCCACCCTTCCGGCTGCAAGATGCGCATCTCAGTTTCCTTCGAACACGGGTTGCTGCTTGGCGACAAACGCATTGTAGGCGCGCTCGAAATCCTTCGTCTGCATGCAGATCGCCTGCGCCTGCGCTTCGGCTTCGATCGCCATGTCGAGGCTCATGCTCCATTCCAGGTTGAGCTGGTTCTTGGTCATACCGTTGGCGAAGCTCGGGCCGGCCGCGATCCGCGCCGCCCAGACTTTTGCTTCCGCATCCAATTCGCCGGCCGCCACGACCTTGTTGAAAAAGCCCCAGCGCTCGCCCTCCTCCGCGCTCATGCTGCGGCCAAAGAACAGAAGCTCGGAGGCGCGGCCCTGGCCGATGATTCGCGGCAGCATCGCGCAGGCGCCCATGTCGCAACCCGCAAGACCCACGCGGTTGAACAGGAACGCGGTCTTGGCGTCCTGCGCCGCCAGCCGGATGTCGGACGCCATCGCGAGGATCGCGCCTGCCCCCGCACAGACGCCGTTGACCGCCGCCACGATCGGCTGCGGACAGGCGCGCATCGCTTTGACCAGATCGCCCGTCATGCGGGTGAACGCCATCAGACCCGTCATGTCCATCTTGACCAGCGGCCCGATGATTTCGTGCACATCGCCGCCGGAGCAGAAATTGCCGCCCGCGCCGCGCAGCACCACCACCTTGACGCCTTTCGCATGAACAAGCGCGCGGAACATGTCGCGCAACTCGGCATAGGACTCAAAGGTCAGCGGATTCTTGCGTTCTGGGCGGTTGAGCGTGACGGTCGCGACGCCGTCCGAAAACGCCCATTGGAAATGGCGAGGTGCAAAACTCTGGGGGTCCATGATCGCTCCCGGTGCGACGCGGTTTGCTCTTGCCCTGAAGTGTAGACTATTTTCCGCGGCAAGGGAGACAGCCCCATTGGCGCAAGACGGCAGACACGCACTGGTCACAGGTGGGGGCAGCGGCATCGGGCTTGTGACGGCCGCCGCTCTCGTCAAAGCGGGATGGACGGTCACGCTCGCGGGCCGCAACAAAACGAAACTTCTGACCGCCCAGGCCGCAACAAGCGCGTCTCACATCGCCGTTGTCGACGTGACGGATGCAGAGGCGGTCCATTCGGCAGTGCGATCAGCGATCGCGCAGAACGGACCGATCAGATTGCTCGTGAATAATGCGGGCGGCGTCAGCTCCGCGCCATTTGAGAAGACGAGTCTCAAGGCATGGCGCGAATCGCTCGACCTCAATTTGATGGGCGCGGTGCATGGTATCCAGGCCGTGCTGCCCGGCATGAAAGCGGCCGCCGCCGGCCGCATCGTCAACATCGCGAGCACGGCGGGTCTGGTCGGCTATCGTTATGTCAGCGCCTATGTCGCCGCGAAGCATGCAGTGGTGGGTTTGACGAAGGCGCTCGCGCTCGAACTTGCGAAAACCGGCGTCACGGTCAATGCGGTATGTCCCGGATTCACCGACACGGGCATCATCAAGTCCGCCGTCGCCACCATCGCCAAATCGAGCAATCGTTCGACGGACGAAGCGCTCGCGACATTCACAGCGACCAACCCGCAAGGCCGGCTCGTCAAACCGGAGGAAGTCGCCGCGGCCGTGCTGTGGCTGGCGTCCGACGAAGCCGCCGCGGTCAACGGCATCGCGCTGCCGGTGGCCGGCGGCGAAGTTTCGTGACGGCGACCCCATGACTTCCCAACCGCCTTCATTTCCCGACGACTTCAACTTGGCGGATTATTTTCTGTTCTCGAACATCGCGGCCGGGCGCGGCGACAAGACCGCGATCCTGTTCGAAGGCGAGACGATTTCCTATCGCATGGTCGCCGACAAGACGATGCGCGTGGCGCGTAATCTGGTCGCCGACGGATTGCTGCCGGAGCAGCGCGTGCTCGTCTGCATGCAGGATCGCCCCGAATTCGCCTATGCCTGGTTCGGCGCGATCAAAGCGGGGGCGGTCGTCACCCAGATCAATCCACTGCTGCCGTCTGCGGACTACGAATATTATCTGAGCTACGTGAAGCCGCAATTTGCGTTTCTCGATGAGCAAAGCCTGCCCGAATTCGAGAAGGCGCTGCAGACGACGCGTCATTGCGGTCGCGAGTTTGGACTCGACAACGTGATCGTCGTCAGCCGCGACGCTTCGGACCACAAAAGTTTTGACGCATGGATCGATCGCAAAACCGACGCCGAGCCGTGGCCGACGCGCAAGGACGATCCCGCCGTGTGGCTGTTCACCAGCGGCACCACCGGACAAAGCAAAGGCGCGGTGCACAGCCAAACGCATTTTCCGTTCAACACGGAAGTTTATGCGAAGGACTTCATTGGCATCCGCGAAACCGACATCACCATCTCCGGCGCGCGGCTGTTTTTCGGTTACGCGACCGGCACCAATTTGATGTTTCCGTTCGCCGTCGGCGCCACGACCGCGTTGTTTCGCGAGCAGCCGACGCCGGCGCTGCTGTTCGAGCAGATTTCAAAACACAAAGCGACAGTGTTCACCAGCGTGCCCACGCTGATCAACAAGATGCTGCAGGCTCCCGAAGAACAACGCCGCGATATTTCCAGCGTAAGGCTGATGTGGAGCGCAGGCGAGGCATTGCCGCTCGATCTGCACGATCGCTGGAACCGCGCCTTCGGCGTGCCGATCATCGACGGCATCGGCAGCGCGGAAAGTTTTCACATCTATATCAGCAATCGGCCGGGCGATGTGCGTCCCGGCAGCCTGGGCAAGCTCGTGCCGGGCTACGAAGCAAAGCTCGTCAACGACGACGGCAATCCGGTGGCGCAAGGCGACGTCGGAACCTTGTGGCTCAAGGGCGATTCGGCGGCGACGCATTATCACGCGGCCTATGAGAAATCGAAGGAGCATCTGCGCGGCGGCTGGATCGTCAGCGGCGACAAATTCCGCGAGGATACCGACGGCTACTGGTATTACGAAGGCCGCGGCGACGATCTGCTCAAAAGCGGCGGCATCTATGTGAGCCCGCTGGAAGTGGAGAATTGTCTGATCCAGCACAAGGCGGTGCGCGAATGCTGCGTTGTCGGTCGCAAGGACGAACACGGGCTCGAGAAGCCACTCGCCATCGTGGCGCTGAAGGACGGTTTCGCTGCCGCTCCCGCACTGGAAGCGAGCCTCATCGCCTTCGCCAAGAGCAAGCTCGCGCGCTACAAGGCGCCCCATTGGGTGGTCTTCGTCGACACAGCGCTGCCCCGAAACGACCGCGACAAGATCGACCGCAAGAAGCTCAAGGCCGCGCACGCATGAAAGCCGACTTCGCCGCGAATGCGTGGCCCGGCCTGCGCGACGCATTACAGAGCGGCAAGCCGATCGTCGCCATCCTGCCCTGCGGCGCGACCGAAGCGCATGGCCCGCATCTGCCGCTGAACACCGATGTCATCATCAGCGAGACTATGGCGACGCACGCGTTGCCTTTGCTTGCTGCGCGCGGCATTGCAGCGACGATCCTGCCACCCCTCGCCTATATGCCCGCACAATATGCGGAGGCGTTTTCGGGTACGATTACTGTGCGCGCCGCAACCGCCAAGGCGCTGCTGCTCGACATTGCGGCGAGCCTGAAGACGCAAGGCTTCGCATGCCTCGCGCTCGCCAACTCCCACTTCGATCCCGCCAATGTCGCGATGCTGCGCGAGGCGGTCGATGAAATTCGCGCGCTTGGCCTGCCTGTGGCGTTTCCCGATTTCACGCGCCGCAAACTCGCGAAGACTCTGACGGCGGAATTCCAGTCATGCGCGTGTCACGCGGGCCAATTCGAAACGAGCCTTGTCCTGGCGGCGCGCCCGGACCTCGTGGACGATTCGGCGCGACTGGCTTTGCCGGATAACCCCGCAAGCCTGACCGACGCTTTCGCGAAAGGCGCGCGCAGTTTCGAGGAAGCGGGAGGGCCGAACGCCTATTTCGGCTTCCCCCGCCACGCGAGCGCCCCAGAGGGACTCGAGAGTTACCGCACAATGGCAACGGCGCTCGTGACAGCCGTCGAAGAAGCGCTGGCAGGGCGAAACTGAGCGACAGGTTCCTTAAGCAAATCTCAGCTTCGTGTAGGGGGTGCGGTTGCGGAGGGGCGCCCGATACGGCATAAACTCGGAAGATTCAGGCGATTGCAGGCTCTGTGAAGGGATCATCGAAGGAATTGTTCGGAATGCTGCGCTTTGAACCGGCGCGGCGCTTTGTCGTGTTTCTCGCTGTGTTCGCATTCGCACTGCAATCCTTTATCGCGCAGACTCACATCCACGCTGAATCTCTCGCAGGCATCGTCAAGATCGCGACGACGTCTCCAGCCAGCAAAGCGCCCATCGATCACAGCCAGGCGGATTGTCCGTTCTGCCAGGCCGTTATCCATGTCGGATCTGTCGTCGCTTCGTCGCCGCCGCTTTTACGCTTGCCCTTTTCATGGGTTGAATCCCTGGCCCTCGTCTTCACCGCAGTCGCGACTTCCAGCTCCGCCGCGCATGATTGGCAGAGCCGGGCGCCTCCGGGCCACTGATCCCACAACAATTCGAGTTGCGTGAGCCCGAGCGCTTGCGCCTGTTCTTCGCTTAGCCCCAGGGCGTAAGCCGTTTGAAAAACCGCAAAATCATGGACACCTGCAATCCGGCGAGTTCGCGGCCGTCACGCGCGCGCGTTCTGCCCGTTCTCGCGCTCTGTCTGCTCGGCGCCAGTTGCGCCGTGGGACCGGACTACAAGAAACCCGCGCCGCCCGACGTCAGCGCGTACACACCGCAGCCGTTGTCGACAACCGCCGCGACGCCGAACGTCGTGGGCGGCGATACGCAGAGATTCGTCGAAGGCGGCGACCTTTCCGGCGACTGGTGGACCTTGTTCCATTCCCGACCGCTCAACGACCTGATCGACGAAGCGCTGAAGAACAATCACGATCTCAAGGCGGCGCAGGCGGCGATCAAGGTCGCGCGCGAACACGTGCTGGCGCAGAAGGGCGCGTATTATCCGAGCGTCACCGCCGGATACAGCGCCAGCCGTCAGAAACAGTCTGATCTGATTTCGCCGACGCCCAACGAAAGCACCTTTCAGTACAATCTGTTCACGCCGGAAGTGAGCGTTTCCTATACGCCCGACGTGTTCGGCCTGAATCAGAGGACCGTGGAGTCGCTGCAGGCGCAGGAACAGCAGGCGCGCTTTCAGATGGTCGCGACCTACACGACGCTGACGTCCAATGTGGTCGTCACTGCCATTCAGTTGGGCGCGACGCAGGCGCAGATCGACGCGACCAACGATCTGATCGGCGCGAATTCGCGCATGGTCGAAATCCTGAAATATCAACTCAAAAAAGGCTATGCGAGCGGGCTCGATCTCGCGGCGCAGCAATCGCAGTTGGAACTGGCGCGGGCCGCGCTGCCGCCGCTTGTGAAGCAGATGGCGCAACAGCGCGATCTGCTCGCCGTGCTGGTCGGCCGGTTTCCCAACCAGGCGCCGGCGGACGAAATTCGAGCTGGCGAGCCTGACATTGCCACAGGATATTCCCATGAGCCTTCCGTCCAAGCTCGTGGCGCAGCGCCCCGACGTTTTGCAGGCCGAAGAAAACCTTCATTCCGCCAGCGCACAGATCGGCGTCGCGGTGGCGAACCGCTTGCCCAATCTCCAATTGACGGCGGACGCCGGCACGACAGCCCTGATGATCGGCCAGACCTTCGCGCCCGGCGTGGGCTTCTGGGAGATCGGCGCGCAATTGGCTGCGCCGATTTTCGACGGCGGCAATCTGATGCACCAGGAGCACGGCGCGCGCGACGCTTACGTCCAGGCGCTTGAACAATATCGCAGCACGGTCGAGACGGCCTTTCAGAATGTCGCCGACACATTGGCGGCGCTGGAGCAGGACGCACTGGCGCTCAAGACTGCCGCCGCCGCCGAAGACGCCGCCAAGGTGACGCTCGATCTGTCGGAGCGCCAATTGAAGGACGGCTATGCGAATGACATCGCGGTGCTGAACGCCGAGCAGACCTATCAGCAGGCGCGGGTCAACCGCCTGCAGGCGCAGGCCAATCGTTTTTCCGATACGGCGGCGCTGTTTCAGGCATTGGGGGGCGGCTGGTGGAATCGCGCCGATCTGGCCGGGGGAAAACATGACAAATAGATCGCTGCAACGAATATTTATCTTCGCGGCGATCGCTGTCGCGTCGCTCGCTGCGGGCTGCTCGCCGAAGAACGACAAGTCCGACGCCGCATCTGTGACCGCTGCCAATGTGAAGCTAACCGACGATCAGCTGAAACACATCCGGCTTTACACCGTGGCGCCGACCAAATGGCGCAAGACCATCGACGCGACAGGCGCGGTCGATTTCGACAACGATCAGGCGACGAGCGTGCTCGCGCCGTTCTCCGGACCCGTGACGCGCATCCTCGTGACGCCGGGCGAAAAGGTCCGGAAAGACCAACCGCTGGCAGTGGTGGAGTCCCCCGATTTTGCGGCGGCCGTCGATGCCTATCGCAAAGCCGTTTCAACGGCCGCGACCAATCGCAAGCTGGCCGATCTCGACAAGGATCTTCTCAAGCATCAGGGCGTGTCGCAACGCGAGGCGGATCAGGCGGAGACCGACGCCGTCAGCGCGGAGGCCGATCGCTATGCGGCCCTGCGCGGGTTGGCCTCCCTCAACATCGACCCGCATGACCTGAAGGAAGTCGAGCGTGGCCACACGCTCGCGCATATCGAGGGAACGATTCGCTCGCCCATCGCAGGCACGGTGGTGGAGAGACTGATCACGCCGGGAGAACTGCTTCAGGCGGGATCGACCGCGTGCTTCACCGTGGCCGACATTTCGCGCGTCTGGGTGCTGGCGCAGGTTTTCGACGCCGATATCTCATCCATCGCCGTGGGCGACAGGGCCGAGATTGCGACCGGCATCGGCGCGAGCACCGTTTCGGGAACGGTCACGAACATCCCGGCCCTCGTAGATCCCGACACACGCTCGGTGAATGTGCGCGTGACGGTCGACAATCCGGCGGGCCTCTTGAAAAAGCAGATGTATGTTCACGTACAGATTCAGTCGCGGCAGGAATATACCGGGCTGCTCGCGCCGGTTTCCGCCATCCTGCGCGACGACGAGAATTTGCCGTTCGTCTATGTGGTGCAACCCGATGGCGGCTTCGCGCGAGAACACGTGACGCTGGGAACACGCGCCGGCGACCTTTATGACATCCCCGAGGGACTCCACGCGCGCGACCGCATCGTGGTCGATGGCGGGCTCTTCATTCAGTTCATGCAAGCGCAATGACCGACGAACTGCCTCCCATGCCGCCGCGTGCGCCGTCGATCATGAACCGGATCGTGGCGTCTTCGCTGGGCCAGCGCTTTCTCGTGGTCATGATGACGCTGGTGCTGATCGGCGCGGGCATCCGGGCGCTGGAGCGCCTGCCGGTCGACGCCTATCCCGATCTGTCTCCGGCCATCGTCGAGATCATCACCCAATGGCCCGGACATGCCGCCGAGGAAGTAGAGCGGCTGATCACCGTTCCCGTCGAAGTGGACATGAACGGCATTCCCAAGACGGACAATATCCGTTCGATTTCGCTTTACGGCTTGTCCGACGTCATCATCACCTATCAGGACAACACTGATAACAATTTCGCGCGCCAGGAAGTGTTCAACCGGCTGCCGGATCTCACTTTGCCCTCGGGCGTGACGCCGTCGGTGTCTCCGCTCTCCTCGCCGTCGGGGCTTATCTATCGCTATGTGCTGCAAAGCCCCGACCGCTCGCCGATGGAGCTCAAGACGCTCGAGGCCTGGACCATCGAGCCGCAATACAAATCCGTTCCGGGCGTGGCCGACGATTCCGGATTCGGCGGCGGCACGATGCAATATCAGGTGCTGCTCGATCCGATCAAAGTCGCGGGCGCCGGCCTGTCGGTGGCGCAAGTGGAAGCCTCGCTCACCGCCAACAACAGCAACGCCGGCGGCGGATTCTATTCGCAGGGCGGCCAGTTCTATTACGTGCGCGGCATCGGCCGCATGGTCACACCGGAGGACATCGGCAACGTCGTTCTGACGGTGAACAACGGCACTCCGGTGCTGCTCAAGGATGTCGGACGCGTGGCGATCGGCATCGCGCCGCGGCTCGGCGAATTCGGCTACGAGAAGCAGGATGATGCAGTCGAGGGCGTGATCCTGTTGCGTACCGGAGAGAAGACGCAGGATGTGCTGAAGGGGGTCGAGGCGAAGACGAAGGAGCTGAACGAACAACTGCTGCCCAAGGACATCAAAGTCGTCCCCTATTACGACCGCACGGACCTGATCGATCTGACCACCGACATTGTTGAAAAGAATCTCCTGCGGGGCATCTTTCTCGTCATCGTCGTTCTCGTGTTTTTTCTCTACGACTTCCGCGCGGGCCTGATCGTCGCCACCACCATTCCGCTGGCGCTCCTGTTTGCGTTCATCTGTCTCGACCTGCAGCACGCTTCCGCAAACCTCCTCTCCATCGGCGCCGTCGATTTCGGAATCCTGGTCGATGGCGCGGTGGTGATGGTGGAAAACATCTTCCGACAACTCGCCGCGCGCGAGGGGCAGCGGATCGACGTGATCGAAGTGATCAAGGACGCGGCGGCGGAAGTGGACCGGCCGCTGTTCTATGCCGTGGCTGTGATCGTGGTCAGTTTCCTGCCGATCTATGTCCTGTCCGGGCCGTCGGGCACGCTGTTCCGACCCATGGCGGATACGATGGTGTTCGCGCTGGTGGGCTCGCTCATCATCACGCTCATTCTGCTTCCCGTGTTGTGTTCGTGGTTCATGCGCGACGGCGTGAAGGAGCGGCGCAACGCCATCTTCGAATGGATCAAGTCGTTTTATGCGGGCATTCTCGACATCTGCCTCGCCGCGCCGTGGCTGACGACGCTGATCTCAGCCGGCGTGCTGGCGGGCTCGCTGCTGCTGATTCCATTTATTGGCGCGGAGTTCATGCCGCAGCTGGACGAAGGCGCGCTATGGGTGCGCGCAACGATGCCCTACACGATCTCGTTCGATGAATCGGCCAAGATCACGCCCAGGATCCGCGAAATCCTGAAATCCTTTCCAGAGGTCACGACGGTCGCATCCGAACTGGGCCGCCCGGACGACGGCACGGATTCCACCGGCTTCTTCAATGTCGAGTTTTATGTGGGGCTCAGGCCCTATTCGTCCTGGAACGGCGCCTACAGCACCAAGGCCGAACTGATCGAGGCGATCAACAAGAAGCTGCAGTCGTTTCCCGGCATCATCTTCAACTACACGCAGCCGGCGGAAGACGCCGTCGACGAAGCGGAGTCGGGCCTGAAAAGCGCGCTGGCCGTCAAAGTCTTCGGCCCCGATTTGAACACGCTTCAGGTGAAGGGCAAAGCGATCAAAGAAATCCTGCAGAACGTGCGCGGCATCCGCGACGTGACTTTGGTGAAGGAACTCGGACAGCCGAGCCTCGACATCAAAATCGACCGCGCCAAGATCGCCCGTTACGGATTGAACGTCGATGACGTCAATGCGCTGATCCAGACCGCGATCGGCGGCGACGTGGCCACCGAAGTGGTGCAGCAGGAAAAGCAGTTCGATCTCGTCGTCCGCCTCGAGCAGAAATATCGCGATACGCCGGAGGAAATCGCCAACATCCCGGTGGCGACAGCCGGCGGTCAGCAGATTCCTCTAAAGGAGCTGGCCGACATCCAGGTCGAGAACGGCGCCTCGTTCATCTACCGCCAATACAATTCTCGCTATATCGGCGTGCAGTTTTCCGTGCAGGGACGCGATCTGGCCGGCGCGGTGGGCGACGCCATCGATCAGGTCAAAGCCAAGGTGGCTGTGCCACAGGGCTATCGTATCGATTGGGGCGGCGAATACACGGAATACACCGCCTCGCGCGCGCAGATGAACGTCATCCTGCCGCTGACGCTGTTCCTCATTTTCCTGCTGCTGTTTGCGCTCTACAGCAATTTCAAATTCCCGTTCATCACGGTGTTGGGCGTGCTGTTGTCGGCGCCCGTCGGCGGCATCGTCGCATTGTGGATCACGGACACGCCGTTCTCGGCCTCGTCGGGAATCGGCTTCCTCGCGCTGTTCGGCGTCTCGGTGCAGACGGCGATCGTCTACATTTCCTATGTCAACGAATTGCGCCGCAACGGCACGGGCGTCACCGAAGCCATCCGCGAAGGCGCCATCCTGCGGCTGCGTCCCATCATGATGACGGCGCTGGTCGCGGCGCTGGGGTTGTTGCCCGCCGCGCTCGCCACAGGCGTCGGCACGGATTCGCAGCGGCCATTCGCGCTGGTGATTGTGTCAGGACTGTTCTCGCGGCTCCTGATCAGCGTCTTCCTGATGCCCGCGCTTTACACAATTGTTGCGCGTCCGGAGGACCGGCTGGAGGTGTGAGGGCGCGACGCCAAACCCTGTATTTCGGTCTCAAAAGCATCAATTCCCCGCGAGACAGCTGTATTTCACGGGTTTTTCCCGGTCTGCGTCCCGCGCGTAGCTGCAATTCGGCGTTTTCTTCCTAGATTGTTGCGGGTGCGAAGGGTAGGAACCCTCGGTAAACCGTCCCCCGTTTAGACTCCGCCCAGATCAACCGCGCCCGGATCCCCATGCGTTCCCAAAGTGTAAAGACTGTGCTCCTTGTCCTCTTGGGATGCCTGGCTGCGGCAAGTTGCGGGCCGACGGCCCAGCCTGCGCGCCCTGCGCCGGAAGTGGGCGTTGTGGTGATCCAGGCGACGGCCGTTCAACTCACGACCGTATTGCCGGGACGCACGAGCCCTTTTGCGACATCCGACATCCGCCCGCAGGTGAACGGCATTCTGCAGGCGCGCCTGTTCAAGGAAGGCGACGCCGTCAAAGCCGGACAGCCGCTCTATCAGATCGACCCTGCCCTCTATCGCGCGGCGTACGACAATGCGCTTGCGGCGCTGGCCACCGCCAAAGCGAAGGCTACGCGCTACGACATGCTGATCAAGGCCAACGCCGTCGCGCCGCAGGACAATGACGATGTGCAAGCCGCCTACAAACAGGCGCTTGCCAATGTGGAAACCGCGAAGATCAATCTCGATTACACCCGCATCACGGCGCCGATCTCGGGCCGCATCGGGCGCTCGGCCTTCACCGAAGGCGCGCTTGTCACGGCCGATCAGGCCACCGCGCTCGCCACCATCCAGACGCTGGATCCGATCTATGTCGACATCACGCAATCGAGCTCGGAGCTTCTCAATCTCAAAATGGAGATGCAGGGCGGACATCTGACGCGCAACGGCCCCGCGGATGCGCGCGTGATGCTGCTGCTCGACAACGGTGCGCAATATGCGCAAGCGGGCGCATTGCAGTTCAGCGAAGTGACGGTCGATCAGAACACCGGCGAAGTGACGTTGCGCGCGATTTTCCCCAATCCCGACACCGTGCTGCTGCCCGGCATGTTCGTGCGCGCGACGATCATCGAAGGCGTGCAGGAGAACGCGATCCTCGCGCCGCAGCAGGCCGTGAGCCGCAATGAAAAGGGCGATCCCATCGCCTATGTGGTCGATACCCAGGGAACTGCGCAGATTCGTTCGCTGACCACGCCCCGCGCCATCGGCGACAAATGGCTCGTGACGGGCGGTCTGCAGCCGGGCGACCGGCTGATCGTGGAAGGGCTGCAGAACGTCGTGCCCGGGGCGCATGTGCGCGCGGTTGCGATCGGCGGATCCAAGAGCTAATGCGCCTCTCGCTATTCTTCATCGACCGGCCGGTCTTCGCCTGGGTGATCGCCATCGTGATCGCGCTGGCGGGCATGCTGGCGATCTACACGCTGCCGATCACGCAATACCCCACCATCGCGCCGCCCGCGGTGACGATCAGCGCGTTCTATCCCGGCGCGTCGGCCGAAACCGCGCAAAACTCCGTCACCCAGGTGATCGAACAGCAGCTCACGGGCGTCGACAACCTGCTCTATTTCGACTCGTCGAGCAGCTCGGACGGCGGCGTGCAGATCACAACCACCTTCGCGCCGGGAACCAATCCCGACATCGCGCAGGTCCAGGTCGAGAACAAGGTGCAGCAGGCGACGCCGCAATTGCCGGCGGAAGTGCAGCAACAGGGCGTCGTCGTCACCAAGTCGCAGACCAGCTTCCTCTTGCTCGTGGCGCTCTATGACGAGAGCGGCCGCTACACCGACGTCGACATGTCGGATTTCCTCGTCGCCAATCTGCAAGACCCGATCGCGCGCATTCCGGGCGTCGGACAAGTGCAGACATTCGGGACCGGCTACGCGATGCGAATCTGGCTCGACCCTTACAAGCTCAACAGCTACGCGCTGACGACCACAGATGTGCAGAACGCCGTGCTGGCCCAAAATGCGCAGGTGTCCGCCGGCGAGATCGGCGCGCAGCCGACCATTCCGGGCCAGGAACTCGACGCAACCGTCACCGCCCAATCGCTGCTGCAGACGCCCCAGCAATTCGCGAACATCATTCTGAAGACCAGCACGACGGGCGCATTGGTGCGTTTGCGCGATGTGGCGCGCGTCGAACTGGGCGCGGATTCCTACTCAAACAAGAGCCGCCTGAACGGATTGCCGGCTTCGGGAATGGGAATTCAATTGGCCCCCGGAGCCAACGCTCTTTCCACGGCCGATGCCGTAAAAGCCAAGGCGGAAGCGCTCTCATCCACATTTCCGCCCGGCGTAAAACTCTCCTTCCCTGTGGACAACACGACCTTCATTCGTCTGTCGATCCGCGATGTGATCAAGACGCTCGTGGAAGCGACGCTTCTTGTCGTAATCGTGATGTTCATCTTCCTCCAGCATTGGCGCACGACCCTGATCCCCGCAATCGCCGTTCCCGTCGTGATGCTGGGCACGTTCGGCGTGCTCTCGGCGGCCGGCTATACGATCAACACGATGACCCTGTTCGCGCTCGTGCTGGCCATCGGCCTGCTCGTCGACGACGCGATCGTTGTGGTGGAAAACGTCGAGCGCCTGATGCGCGAGGAAGGCCTCTCGCCCCGCGACGCCACGCGCAAATCGATGGAAGAGATCACCAGCGCGCTGATCGGCATCGCGCTGGTGTTGTCGGCCGTGTTCCTGCCCATGGCGTTTTTTGGGGGCTCGGTCGGCGTCATCTACCGGCAATTCTCGGTCACGATCGTGTCGGCCATGGTGCTGTCGGTTCTGGTGGCGCTGATTCTGACGCCTGCTCTGTGCGCGACATTGCTGGAGCCTATCCCGAAAGGCGGCGCGCAGCTGCACGGCCGCTTCTTCACCTGGTTCAACAATACGTTCGAATACAGCGTCAATCGGTATCGCTCGGCGCTCGACCGTTTTCTCGATTGGGTGCGGCCGGCGCTCCTGATCTATGCCGGCATTGTCGTGTTGCTCGCGATTTTATTCATCAGGCTGCCCACCGCATTCCTCCCGGAAGAGGATCAGGGCCTGATCATCACGCAAATCACGCTCCCCTCGGGCGCAACGCAGGCGCGCACCATGGCGGTGGCCAAGCAGGTCGAACATTTCTACCTGGTCGATGAGAAGGACAATGTCGCGACGGCCTTCATGATCGCCGGCTTCAGCTTTTCCGGCGCAGGGCAGAACACCGCGATCTGCTTTGTCCATTTGAAGGATTGGAGCGGACGCACCAGCGCGGCCGACCACGCGGAAGCCATTGCGCGCAAGGCGATGCAGACATTCTCGAAAATCCGCGATGCGCAGGTGTTCGCGCTCGTGCCGCCGCCGGTGCGCGAGCTGGGAAATTCCTCCGGCTTCGACGTGGAGATGGAAGATCGCGCTGGGCTCGGTCACGACGCCATGATGAAGGCCCGCCGGCAATTCCTCGCGCTCGCCGCGCGCGATCCGCTGCTGTCCGGCGTGCGGCCGGGGTCGCTCGACGACACGCCGCAACTGCATATCGACATCGATCAGGAAAAAGCGACCGCGCAGGGCGTCGCCATCGCCGATGTCGACAACACGCTGAACGCCGCCTGGGGCGGAACCTTCATCAACAACTTCATCGATCGCGGCCGCGTCAAGCGCGTCTACATGCAGGCCGACGCGCCCTATCGCATGACGCCGGAAGACCTTGATCGCTGGTATGTGCGCGGCAGCTCGGGCGAGATGGCGCCGTTCTCGTCTTTCGCATCGGCGCATTGGGTTCTGGGTCCCGCCGATCTCGAGCGTTATAACGGCCATGGATCGCTGGAATTCAACGGCGCGCCCGCGCCGGGGCAAAGCTCGGGCACGGCGATGGCCGAAGTGCAAAAGCTGTTCACACAATTGCCGCACGGCATCGGCCTGGAATGGACGGAGCTCTCGTATCAGGAACAGCAATCCGGTTCGCAGGTCTATGCGCTTTACGCGATCTCGGTTCTCGTCGTGTTCCTGCTGCTCGCAGCGCTTTATGAAAGCTGGACGATTCCGCTGTCCGTGATGCTCGTCATTCCGCTGGGCATCGTGGGCGCCATTCTCGCGGCGACCTTACGCGGCCTCTACAACGACATTTATTTCCAGGTAGGCCTGCTGACCACCATGGGCCTGTCGGCCAAGAACGCGATCCTGATCGTGCAGTTCGCCGTGGACGCACAGGCGCGCGGATATTCTCCCCACAAGGCGGCGGTGGAAGCCGCCAGACTGCGCCTGCGCCCGATCCTGATGACGTCGCTCGCCTTCATCGCCGGCGTCATGCCGCTTGTGATTTCCAACGGCGCCGGCGCCGCCAGCCAGAACGACATCGGCACGGGCGTCATTGGCGGCATGCTGTCGGCCACAGCGCTTGCGATCTTCTTCGTCCCGCTGTTCTACGAGATCGTGCGCGGCGGGTTCGGCACGGGCAGGGACAGACCGGCGCCGACGCAAGGGCACATCACGGGTTAACCGGCGCTGGCGCGGACCCTCGTTGGCGCCGGTGGCAAAAATTGAACCCATCGACTACTATCGCCGAGCCGGTCCGCGGGGCGTATTTCACCCCGGTCCTTCCTTGTCCGAAGTCATTCGTTCCCGGCGTCGCTCATATAGGAGAGCCCATGAAAACCCGGATCGTGCTGATAGCGGCGATGGTATTTGCCGCCCTGGGACTGACGGCGAGTTGCGCGCTGGCCGCCGACAAACCGGGCTGCAAGCCGCCCGGCTGGGCGCAGCCGCGCCTGCCCGGCTTCGACATCGATTCGTGCAGCGTTCGCAATTTTGCGACAGTCGACCTCGACCTGACGCCCACGGCGCGGACGATTTTCGGTCACCGCGATATCGTCAGCTTCACGCTTGTCGATCAGACGAAGATTTCGCCCGCCGCGCGCACGCGCGCCTTCTATATCCAGTTCGCACAGAAACAGGGCGCGAAGCTCGTCTCCAATCCCCAAAAAACCGACTACATCGCGCTCGAAGCGAAAACGCCCAAAAGCGACGTCTGGTACATCATGCAGCATTTCGGGCCGGACGAGACGACGAACTCTTACACGCTCACAACGCTTCAGGTGCAGCCCATGCCGCTCGAAGGCCAGGGTGTGGCGATGAAGGCGGCTCTCGATACGCAAGCCCCCTGCGGAAACCCACCCTGGTATGTGAAGCCGCTGTCGCATTTCAAGGTCGACAGTTGCGACGCCCGCATCTGGGATTCCTTCCCGGTCAACACGGCCAAAGGTCAGCAGTTGCTGGAAGGCGCGCGCACGACCGTCAGTTACACGCTCGACGCCGATGTGAACGGCCGGCCCAACATTCAACTCCAGAACGATTTCGTCGCCATCTTCAAGGCGATGGGCGCGACGGTCGTCTCCGATCCCGCCTCGCATGACGACATCGTCGCCACGCAGAAGACACCTGTCGGCGTCTATTGGTACCGCGTCGTGCATTACGGCGATGACGACACCACTGGCAGCTATGCGTTGACGACCGTGCAGGCCATGCCGGATCTCCAATTCGTGCAATTGCAAACGCCGAAGGCGGCGCTCGATACGCAGTCGACCGCCTGCAACGACCCCGCTTGGGCGGTGAAGCTGTTCCCGCAATACAAGCGATCGGGTTGCGACAATCTCGGGCGCGATTCCGTTTCCGTCGATATCAAGGGCGGATCGAAGACGCTCGAAGGCGCGCGCATGACCGTCTCTTATGACGTGGCGGACGACAAGAAGGTCGAAACCGAGCTTGGCGCACAGCGAAACTTTCTTGTCGCGTTCAAGGCGATGGGCGCGACCATCGTCTCCGATCCGGACAACGCGGACACGGTCGTCGCCACGCAGAAATTGCCGCTAGGCGAATTCTGGTACATCTATCGCCACACCGGCGGCAATTCCGAAGGGACAGGCAGCTATTCGCTGACAACGGTCCAGATCACGGCGTTCGACCAGGAAGTGACGGTGCAGCCGATGACGGCCGCGCTCGCGATGCCGACGAAATGCTCCGATCCGCCCTGGCTTGTGAAACAGTTCCCGCAATACAAGGTCGACAATTGCGAGGCGCGGCAATGGGATGTCGTGCCCATCGATCTTCCCGGCGGCCATCAGGAGCTCGAAGGCGCGCGCACCTCCGTCACCTATTCGCTGACCGACGACAAGAAGAACGAAACGGCGGCGACCGTGCAGAAGAACTATGTGGAAGCGTTCAAAGCCATCGGGATTCAGCTTGCCTCCGATCCTGCCAACGTGGATCTGGCGGTGTTCGCCGAAAAAACGTCCGCCGGCGGCTTCTGGATGAAATACGAGCATGGCAGCGGTAACAGCGAATCGACCGGCACCTACACGCTGACGACCGTCCAGATCACGCCGTTCCCGCAGGTGGTTGTGGCGCAGGCGATGCCAAACGGTCTCGAACCGCAAAACAAGCCGCCCTGCAAGAACCCGACCTGGCTGGTGAAGCAGTTCTCCTATTTCACCATCTCGCAATGCAGCTATCGCGATTTCGATTCCATCGATATCGTCCTGCCCTCCGGCAAAAAGACTTTGGCGGGCCGCATCCTGGTGACCGATTTCACATTGTCGGACCAGAACCAGGGCGCGACGGCGCTTTACGTCTACCGCAATTATCTGAATGCTCTGCAGGGAATCGGCGCTGCGCTCGTCTCGGACCCGAACGACAAGGACCGCGCGGTGTTCAGCCAGACGACAGCGCAAGGCGAATTCTGGTACATTTACAGCCACTCGAGCGGCAACGACGAGGCGACGGGCAGCTATGAGCTCACCACCGTCCAGGTCGGCGGACCGCCGCCCAAGACCTGCACGCTGGAAATCTATGGCGTGAATTTCGATTTCAACAAGGCGACGCTCAGGCCGGAATCCGACACGGTGCTGCAGCAGGTGCTTGCGCTGTTCAACGCCGATCCGGCCTATGCGGCGGAAGTGGGCGGCCACACCGACAATATCGGAACCGAGAGCTACAATATGAAACTCTCAGGTGTGCGCGCCGCCGCGGTGAAGACATGGCTGGTGGCCCACGGCGTGGCCGCCGCGCGGCTTACCACGCAGGGCTATGGCGACACACGCCCGCTCGTGCCCAACACGACGGATGCGAACCGATTCAAGAACCGGCGGGTGGAGCTGAAGCGCAACAATTGCAAGTAGGAGTGTAAAAGAGCCGACAATCCGCCGGGCATTGTAAATCAATGCACGCAAGGTATTCGCGCGGGCGCGAAGGCCGAACACCCGAACAATCCCTTAACCAACATAGGTTAGCTTCTCGTTTGCTGATGCCGAATGGGGTGGGTTCGGGCGTGAAGACTTTACCGAAAATCGAAAACGGAATCGCGCGAGCGCCGATCCGTTTTGCCGCCGAGCCGCGGTGAGCCCCGCCATGTTGCGCGATCTCTACAACGAACAGCGCAGTCCCTGCACGCAGCGGGAGATCGACGTCATTGCGGCCGCGCACAAGCGTTACCTGACCAAGCAGGGCGGCGCACGCGGAAGGTTCGTTTCGGTGACGTTGGACGGCCTGCAGATGGCCGGCTATCAGTTCGCGGAGGTCGATTTCGCAGGCGCCTCGCTGATCGCAACGAACCTTGGGCGCGCCAATCTTGAGCGGGCGAGTTTTTACTGCGCCGACCTGCGTAAGGCCGATCTGCGCCATGCCAATCTGCGCCACGCGGACATGCGCGGGGCCTCGTTCCGCGGCGCGAATTTGTCGTTCGCTCTGATGGACCATGCCGATCTGCGCGCCGGTATGATGATGCAGATGGGCGGCGGAAAGGTGACGGTCATCGATCACGGCGATCTGTCGGACCAGGCGGCCACTGGCGGCGAGCGCGGCGTCGACTTCTCGAATTGCTCGATGAAGGGCATCTGTCTGGCGAACGCCAATCTCAAAGGCGTGAACTTCAACGGCGCGCTGCTCAACGGCGCCAATTTCAAGGGCGCGAAACTCGCCGATGTGAGCTTTGTCGGCGCCGTCATCAGCGGCGTGAAAGACCTGAACGTGTCCTCCGAAGCGCTCAAAGGCGCGATTGCGGACGTCTCCGCAGACAACGGCGCCACGCTCGCGGTGCTGCGGCCCAGGCTGGAGCAGCATCAGCAATGGATCGCGAGCGGCGGCGCGCAGGAGCAAGCGGCCGTGCTCGACGACATGGATCTGCGCCCGCTGCACACGCAGTTCGTGGGCCGGCAATTGACGGGGCTCTCCGCCCGCCACGCCATCGCGATCGGCGTGGATTTCTCCGGCTGCGCGCTTCAGGGCGCCAAACTGGACGGCGCGGACCTGCGCGACGCCAATTTCTCGGGCGCCGATCTGCGCGGCGCCTCCTTCCGCGGCGCGAACATCGCCCATGCGCGATTCGACAAGGCGGACATCCGCATCCTTCAGCTGCTGAACGGCAAGTGCCGCGGCACCGATTTCGCCGACAGCCAGCAAAGCGACAACCAGTTCGCAAGCGCCGTCGTGGACGCGGCGGCGTAGCGCGCCGACAATCCGGCGCGATTATTTGTAGGTGAGCTTGAACACGTCGCACCTACCGTTTGGGCCGCCATAGGCGGTCGTGCCGTAGAAATTCCCCACTGCGTCTTCCACAAGGTATCCAGGCGGTCCGGTCCTTTGGACGAATGCCCTGCCCCTGCGGCCGTATAACGACGAGCGCGCCGATCGCGAAGAACAAAGCTAGAAATCCAGAGCGAAGATGAACTAACCTCTCAATTTACTGGTTGACCGTCGGAGGGCGCAAATATGGTCGATAATTTGATTCATTCGATGATTCAGCGCAATGAAAACATCATCAGAGATAGCATGCTCCAACTGAAATTTGGCAAGGTTGAAGCGGCAATCTTGGGACGATGCTTCTATGACGAACGCCTCAAAGTGCGCCGAACCGAAGTCCCCGTATTCACAATTTATTCCGCGCTATGCGAAGGTTTATCGAGAACTTTTTGGCTTTTGAAGATGAGCGACGCAGACATAGCTCTGATGAACTTGGAGGCGATTAATTACATTCGGCAAACACAGGCGCCGGATGCGTTGCTGAAGCAGTATATAGGGCCTTCTGGAAAATCGTACGAACTCACTGCGGATGGACTCGAGAGGCTTCAGTCTTGGCATCCGAGCATCGCGCTACAGGTTCGCGGGTGGATTAAAGTGTTACCGCCTTGGCTCGTCCTTGTTAGTTCGGTTACCGGAGCCATCGGTGTAATCTGGAAGGCGTCTGAACTGCTGATTGGCTTGGCGGTAAAACTGCACTGGCTGAGTTGATCGGACTTTCGACGAATCCGAAACCATAACCCTCTTAGTGTCCGTCCGGCGACTTTGCGAGTCGCGAGAATCGGTTAGCGGAGGCGTCGGCTTGCAAGGCAGGAATCTGTTGTGATTCCTTATGTGGCACCGAATCGTTTTGGAGGTGCCGATGTGGACCGCCGAAAATCGCTCCCGCTACAACCGCGACAAGCTGCGTTATCCGAGCGATCTGACCGACGATGAGTGGGCGCTTGTCGAACCGCTGATTCCGCCCGGCAAGCGTGGCGGCGGCAAGCGGACGGTTGTCATGCGCAACGTGGTCGATGGGTTGATGTACATTTTGAGTACCGGCTGTCAGTGGCGAGCGATCCCGAAAGATCTTCCGCCGCGCAGCACGCTGTTCGACTATCTCGATCTGTGGAGTTGGGACGGCACGCTGGAGCGCATTCATCACGAGCTCTACGTGAAATGCAGAGAACGCGAAGAGCGGGAGGCAAGTCCCACTGCCGCTATCATCGACAGCCAGAGCGTCAAAAGCGCAGAAAAAGGGGGGCGTATGACCCGCATGGCTACGATGCAGGAAAAAAGATCAAGGGCAAAAAGCGCCACATTCTCGTAGATACGCTCGGCCTGCTGCTGAGCGGCGCGGTTCATTCTGCCGATATCCAGGATCGCGACGGCGCTGCATCTGTTCTCGATGAGCGAACGCGCGCGCTGTTCCCGTTCATCCTGCGCATCTTTGCCGACGCCGGTTATCAGGGGGCGCACGCCGCAATGGCGGCTGCGCAGAGCGGAGATTGGGTCATCGAAATCGTCAAGCGCAACGAATTGCACACCTTCGTCGTCCTGCCAAAACGATGGATCGTCGAGCGCACAATCGCATGGCTGAACCGCTGCCGGAGACTTGCCAAGGATTGGGAAAATCTCAATCGCAAGGCACTCGCGTTCTTGCGCCTCGCCTCAATCCGCCTCATGTTGCGAAAACTCTGCAATCCCGCATGATGTTTCCGGACAAACTCTTAGCAGCTGACGCGCCTCTCACGTCCTGCTGGGGTATCCACGGAGCAGGTACTGTCGAGCCGGCGGCTGCGCCAGTCCATGAACAGCATTCGCTTATCTGGTCGAGCCATTTTTGAGAAAATGCGTCCCCTCACCCATACCTCTCCTCCTTCCACGGATCGCCCTCATTGTGGTATCCGCGGACTTCCCAGAAGCCGGGCCGGTCTTCGGCGGTGAATTCAATCCGGTTCACCCATTTGGCGCTTTTCCAGAAATACCAGTGCGGGATCACCACGCGGACCGGGCCGCCGTGGTCGCGCGGCAGAGGCTTTCCTTCCCAGCCGATCGCGAGCAGCACGTCGGGCTCGGCGAAGACTTCGAGTTTCACATTGGTGGTGTAGCCGTCATAGGCGTGGAAGATGACATGCCGCGCCTCGGGCATCGGCTTCACCAAATCAAGAAGCGTGCGCGATGAAACGCCCTGCCAGTGATTGTCGTAGCGGCTCCAGGCGGTGACGCAGTGGATGTCGCTTTCGAATGTCTCGTTCGCGAGTGCGGTGAATTCCGGGAGCGTCCACACGAGCGGATTTTCGACGAGGCCCGTCACGCGCAGGCGCCATTTCTCGGGGCGTATATCGGGCTGCACGCCGAGATCGAGCACCGGCCAGTTCTTCACTTCCTTCTGTCCCGGCGGCAGGCGGTTCGCGTGCTTCGCGTCCGCGCGGCCGGTGAGAAGCCGCCCCTGCTCCGCCCATTGCTGCTTGGAGCGGATCAGTTTTTCCTTGATCTGGCCTTTGAGCGCAGGGTTGTCGTCTTCCTCGCCGGCCATCGGCGTCAGCCTTTCGCCCGCATCAGCCGCGCCTTGTCGCGCTGCCAGTCGCGCTGCTTCTCGGTTTCGCGCTTGTCGTGCAGCTTCTTGCCCTTGGCGATGCCGAGTTCGAGCTTGGCGATGCCGCGCGGATTAAAATAAAGTCGCAAGGGAATGAGCGTCATGCCTTCGCGCTGGATGGCGGCGGAGAGCCGGCGCACCTCCGTCTTGCGCACAAGCACTTTGCGGGCGCGGCGCGGCTCATGGTTGAAGCGGTTCGCTTGGTTGTATTCTGGGATATAGGCGTTGATCAGGAAGATCTCGCCGTCCTTCGCCTGGGCATAGGATTCCGCGATGGTCGCCTTGCCGCCGCGCAGCGCCTTCACCTCCGAACCCATGCAGAACGATCCCCGCCTCCAGCGTGGACTCGATCGCATAGGCGTAGCGCGCCTTGCGATTGTCGGCCACCACCTTGTTTTCGGGATCCTTGCGCTTCGCCATCAGAGCAATGCCGGCGTGGCGCATCGCCTCGCGCACGCGTGCGCGGGCCATCTCGGTCGCGGCCACGATGGGAAGGCGCACTTCATCCGTGCAGAGCCCGAGCAGCGACGCGCCAAATTTCGCGGGCGCGGGGCTCGACTCGCAGAACATCGCGTCGTGCAGCGGCGCAAGCTTGTCCTGCAATGCGAGTGCAGCGTCAAAGGCGCCTTGCATACAAGCGTTCTGGAAATCGGCGCACAGCTTCGGCGCGACATTGGCGGTGACGGAGATGCAGCCCTGCCCGCCATGGGCCATGTAGCCCAGCGACGTGATGTCTTCGCCCGAGAGATAGCGGAAGTCCTTGCCGCAGACGGGGCGCTCGCGGGAGGGCCGCGCGAGATTGGCCGTCGCGTCCTTCACCCCCACGATGTTGGCGATCTTCGCGAGCCGGCCCATCGTCTCGACGGAAATCTCGATCACGCTGCGGCCGGGGATGTTGTAGACCACGATCGGGATATCCACAGCTTCCGCGATGGCGGCGAAATGCCGGTAAATCCCCTCCTGCGTGGGCTTGTTGTAATAGGGCGTGACGGAGAGCACGGCGTCGGCGCCGACCTGCTTTGCATGCCGGGTGAGCGAAATCGCTTCGGTGGTCGAGTTCGAGCCCGCGCCGGCGATAACGGGCACCCGCCCCTTCGCCTCCTCCACGCAGATCTCGACCACGCGCATATGCTCTTCGTGAGACAGGGTCGCGGATTCGCCCGTGGTGCCGCACGGCACCAGCCCGTGCGACCCCTGCTCGATCTGCCACGCCACGAACTTTCGGAATGCGGCCTCGTCCACCTTTCCATCGCGGAAGGGCGTGATCAGGGCGGGCATCGAGCCTTTGAGACGTTCGCGCGCATCGCGCATGGTGAATTATCCGTCAGGGTTGCTGTGAGACGTTGAAGCCGAATTGCGATTGTCACACCATCGCAAAATAAGCGCGGGGCGCGGGGGCCACAAGGCGCGATTGCCTAGGCGCCACGCGACATGGCCGTTATTCTTGAGAATGCCCGTTTGGGCGACTGATTCAGGCAGGGATATGACCGCGTTCCGCACCGCTTTGCTCGCGTCTGTCGCACTTGCTTTGTGCGCGGTTGGGGTTGCGGCGCAGACGCCGGCACCGGCTGTGCCTGCGACAACTGCGCCGCCTTCGAGCCGGCTTCCATCGGGCGTCGTACGCCAAGGCAATGTGATCATGATGGCGCCCATCGGCGATTCCGATGCGGGCGGACCGCCGGAACTGCAGATCACGGGCGAGCGGCGCGTGGGCCTCGTCCACATCCTCGCGCCTGCGGATCACGACATCTTCGTCCGCGCCTTCGATGCGGCGGATCGGGGCGACTGGACCGCCGCCCGCGGGCTCGCCGACCAGGGCCACGATCCGGTCGCGAAGAAGCTCGTCGAGTGGCGCTACCTGATGGACAAGAACAGCGGCGCCTCCTTCGGCGAGATCGACCGCTTCCTGAAAGAGAATGCCGACTGGCCGGATCGCGACGTCCTCTTCGCGCGCGCCGAGAAGGCGATGGACCCAGGCATGGACGCCCGCGCCGTCGTCGCGTGGTTCGGCGATCGCGATCCGGCATCCGGCATCGGCGGGGTAAGGCTGGGCGAAGCGCTGATCGCGACGGGAAACGCCGCACGCGGGCGCGATCTCGTGCGCCGGGCGTGGATCGAGTCGAACTTCGATCCCGACCAGGAATTTATGATCGTGCAGCGCCATGGCGACATTCTCACGCCTGATGTCGACCGCGAGCGGCTCGATCACCTGCTGTGGCACAACCTGCTCGCCGATGCGCGCCGCGAAATCTCCCGCGTCACTGCGGACGCGCAACGCATAGGCGCCGCGCGCATAGCGCTGCGCACCTCGCCGTCGACGGGCGAGCGCCTGCTCGACAGCCTGCCGGACAGTTCGCGCGGCGATCCCGGCGTGATCTTCGACCAGGCGCATCTGTTGCGGCAGCGCGGCCAGGTCGCGGAAGTCGCGCCGCTGCTGCAGCGCGCGCCCACGCGCGAGATGGCGAAGATCGCGCCCACGCGCTGGTGGGCGGAGATCAACATCGATACGCGTGAGGCGCTCGACCAGGGCAGCTATCACGACGCCTATCTCCTGGCCTCCAACACCGGGCTCGAACCGGGAGGCACAGAATATTCCGAAGCGGAATTCCTGGCCGGCTGGATCGCGCTGCGCGAACTCAAGGAGCCCAAGACCGCGCTGACGCATTTCCAGAACCTGGCGCATGCCGTCACCCGCCCGATCAGCGTCGCGCGCGCGCATTATTGGGAAGGCCGCTGCTACGAGGATGCGGGCGAACTCGCCGCCGCCTGGCAGCAATATCATCTGGCGGCGCAGCAATCCGACACCTTCTACGGCCAGCTCGCCCTCGCCCATATCGAGCCCGCGGCCGATCTGCATTTGACGGAAACGATCGTCGACGCAGGCGCGCGCAGGGCCGATTTCGAACGCGAAGAACAGACGCAGGCGATCCGCGTGCTGGCCGATCTGGGGCTCGAAAGCCTGCTGCGCAGTTTCGCGGTGCACGACGCGGACGCCTATACCGACCCGAAGCACATCAAGCTGCTGGCCGAAGACCTCACCAAGATGGGCTTCAAGGAGATCGCGCTGCGCGTGGCGAAAGAGGCGAGCTACAACAACGTGAAGCTGCTGGCCTATTCGCATCCTATGATTGCGGTGCCCGGCTACTCCGGGTCGGGCACGGCGCCCGAGACCGCCTATGTGCTCGGCATCATCCGCCAGGAAACCGAATTCGATCCCGATGCGGTGAGCGGCGCGGGCGCGCGCGGCATCATGCAGGTCATGCCCTATTCGGCGCGGCACGACTCGGCGCTCGCGGGCGCCGACTATCGCCCCTCCGACCTGATGGACGATCCCGTCTACAATATGCGTCTCGGCATGGCGGAGCTGGGCGGCCATCTGTCTGATTGGGGCGGGTCATTGGTGCTGGCGACGGCCGCCTATAACGCCGGACCCGGCAATGTGAAGAAATGGATCGCCGCGCATGGCGATCCGCGCGACTCCCGCGTCGATCCCGTCGACTGGATCGAGCAGATTCCCTTCAGCGAGACGCGGAATTATGTGCAGCGCGTGCTGGAGAACACGGAAGTCTACCGCAATCGCCTTGCGGGCCGTGACGAGCCGTTGCGCATTCTGGCCGATCTCTACAAGCCGAATGCGCCGCAGACGAAACCACTGGACTACACCCCGCCGCCGCCTTCGGCCGCGCCAAGCGCCGTGCCGGTCCCCGTCCCCAAACCCGCCGCCGGCAACAGCGCGGCGAGCCTCTAACCGTTCAGCGCAGGATCGACAGCCACTCTCTTGCGAGCTTTTGGGCTTCGGCGATCTGGTTGGAATTCATTTCGCTGGAGATCTGCGCGCGCCAGGACTTTGCGATTTCGCTGCCCTTCATCGCCGCCAGGTTGAACCATTTGTGCGCGGCCACGTA
Source organism: uncultured Alphaproteobacteria bacterium (assembly GCA_963715545.1). GTDB lineage: Bacteria > Pseudomonadota > Alphaproteobacteria > Micropepsales > Micropepsaceae > Rhizomicrobium. The sequence continues at coordinate 1,714,559 of OY970252.1, forward strand.
GTCGACGACGACGCCCTGACCCGTGGAATAGGCAAGCCCCAGATTGTAAAGCGCGTCGGCCCGGCCTTGCTTGGCTTCGGTCTCGTACTGGCTGAGCGCATCAACGTCGACACAGGCCATCACACTTCCCCTTGGACACGGGCCAGAACGGGGCCCTTCTTCCACCTCGCGCAAAGTTTCTCCTGCGCGCGGAAAGGATCGTGGGGGGCGATAGCCTAAATCCGGGTTAACGATAAAATTCAGACATCGTTAACCCGGTGCTTCGAATTGGAAGCGCTCGGCAGCGGCGGTTACGACATCGAGGGGAATGTTTTGAAATTGGCCCGGGTTCCGGGCGATTGGCCCCTTTGGAGGGCCTGACCGCGGCTATTCGGGTGGAGCGTAACGCCCGCGCCCGAAAGCCGCGGCCTGAACCTAGGTCGAAAGCCTGGCCTACATCGCAGGCGCAGCAGCAGCTTTCTTCGCCCGCCTTTTCTTCCGGCGGGCTTTCTTCGCTGGTTTCGCTTTCGCTTTACCTTTTTTCGCTTTGCGCTTTTTGGTGGCCTTCTTGGCCTTCTTCTTGGTCTTCTTCTTCTTCTTCGCTGTCATTGGCATGTGAAACGACTCCTCTAGAGTTTGAGGTAATGCGACTCGCACCCCCCAAAACGCCAATAATATGAGTGGGTTGCGCGCATGACGCAATACTGACGCCTAGGCGGCGCAGGGCCCGGAGATCGCAAACTTCACGAAAGCCAATGTTTTATTGGGTTTTATCGCTTCGTCCGCATACTGACGAAAAATCCTGCATCAAGCGGCCGCGGCCGTCAAGAACTTGAAAATGTGCGAATCACCCCTCCTCGGGCAGATTGAGTCGGGCCTTGAGGAGCGCGTTGACGACCTGCGGATTCGCTTTTCCGCCGGTCTGTTTCATCACCTGACCGACAAACCATGCGGCCAGTTTCGGTTTCGCTTTCACCTCTTCGACCTTGTCGGGATTCGCGGCGATCACGGCGTCGATCGCCGCTTCGATGGCGCCGTGTCGGTCACTTGCACGCAATCCGCGCGCCTCCGACGACTTCCGCGGGGATCGCCGCCCTCGCTCCAGACGATGTCGAGCACGTCCTTGGCGATCTTTCCGGAGATGGTCTTGTCCGCGATCATCTTGAGGATCGCATTGTTGGCGCGCGCGCTGACCGGACAATCGACGATTGTGCAGGCCGTCGCGGTTCAGACGGCCCAGAATTTCGTTGTTGAGCCAATTGGCGGCCGATTTCGCATCCGATCCCCTGCGCCAGATCCTCGAAATAGTCCGCGAGTTCGCGTTCGGCGACCAGCACGGCCGCGTCATAGGCGGAAAGTCCGAGGTCGCGCATGAAGCGCGCCTTCTTCTCGTCCGGCAATTCCGGCAGGGACGCCGCGATGTCGTCGACCCAGGCCTGCATCCAGCTCCAGCGGCAACAGATCGGGATCGGGGAAATAGCGATAGTCATGCGCGTCTTCCTTGGAGCGCATGGAGCGCGTTTCGCCCAGCTTGCGCGTCGAACAGGCGTGTCTCCTGGCGCGATCGTGCCGCCGCCTTCGATGAGATCGACCTGCCGGCGCGCCTCGATATTCCACCGCCTGCGCGATGAAGCGCATGGAATTGACGTTCTTGATCTCGCAGCGCGTGCCCAATGGCCCGCCCGGCTTGCGCACCGACACATTGACGTCCGCGCGCATGGAGCCTTCGTCCATATTGCCGTCGCAGGTGCCGAGATAGCGCACGATCGCGCGCAGCTTGCGCAGGAACGCAGCCGCCTCCTCGCTCGAGCGCATGTCCGGCTTGGTGACGATCTCCATCAGCGCGATGCCGGCGCGGTTGAGATCGACATAGGACTGGTCGGGATGCTGGTCGTGCAGGCTTTTGCCCGCGTCCTGCTCCAGATGCAGCCGCTCGATCCCGACCCGCGCGGTCTCGCCGCCGCGAGGTCGATATAGACCTCGCCCTCGCCCACGATCGGGTTCTTGTACTGCGATGATCTGATAGCCCGGCGGCAGATCGGGATAGAAATAGTTCTTGCGGTCGAACACCGATGTGCAGGTTGATCTGCGCCTTGAGCCCGAGACCCGGTGCGGACCGCCTGCTCGACGCATATTTCGTTGATGACCGGCAGCATGCCCGGCATGCCGGCATCGACGAAGCTGACCTGCGCATTGGGCTCGGCGCCGAATTCGGTCGACGCGCCGGAAAATAGTTTGGAGATTCGACAGCACCTGCGCATGGACTTCCATGCCGATGACGATTTCCCAGTCGCCGGTCTGGCCCTTGATGAGCTTGCATCTGGTGCGTTCATGCCGCCCTCCACCAGGCTTGCGGGTTTCGCGGTAAAGTCGGCGGCCTGCTCGACCGCGCGGCCGACGCGCAGCACCGTCGCTTCGTCGAACGCCTTGCCGATCAGCTGCAGTCCCAGCGGCAGGCCGTTCCGGCGTCAGCCCGGCCGGCACGGAGATGCCCGGCAGGCCGGCCAGATTCACCGTCACGGTGAAGACGTCGTTCAGATACATCGACACCGGATCGGCGGTCTTCTCGCCGACGGCGAAAGCCGGACCCGGTGTTGCCGGTGTCAGCAGCACGTCGCATTTCTCGAAGGCGCGGCTGAAATCGCGCGCGATCAGGGTGCGCAGCTTCTGGGCGCGGGAATAATAGGCGTCGTAATAGCCGGCCGACAGAACATAGGTGCCGATCAGGATGCGGCGCTGCACTTCCGCGCCGAAACCTTCGGCCCGGCTCTTCTCATAGAGGTCGATGATGTCGTGCACGCCCTTGGCGCGGTGGCCGAAGCGGACGCCGTCATAGCGGGCGAGGTTCGACGAAGCTTCCGCCGGCGCCACGATATAATAAGTGGGCAGCGCATATTTCGTGTGCGGCAGGCAGACATCGACGATCTCCGCGCCTTGCGCCTTCAGCCATTCCGCGCCCTTCGCCCACAGCGCCTCGATCTCCGGCGGCGCGCCGTCGATGCGGTATTCCTTCGGGATGCCGACGCGCAGACCCTTGACGCCGCCGTTCGAGCGGTGGCTTCGTAATCGGGCACCGGCACGTCGACGCTGGTGGAATCCTTGGGATCGACGCTCGCCATCGCCTTCAGCAGGATCGCGGCATCGCGCACCGTGCGCGTCATGGGACCCGCCTGATCGAGCGACGAGGCGAACGCGACGATGCCCGAAGCGCGAGCAGCGGCCATAGGTCGGCTTCAGGCCAACCGTGCCGGTGACGGCGGCCGGCTGGCGGATCGAGCCGCCGGTGTCGGTGCCGGTGGCGCCGAGACACAGATCGGCCGCAACCGCGGCGGCCGAGCCGCCCGACGAACCGCCCGGCACGAGATTGCGATTGGAATTGCGCGCGCGCCAGGGATTGAACACCGGCTTGAAATAGCTCGTCTCGTTGGACGAGCCCATGGCGAATTCGTCCATGTTCGTCTTGCCGAGCATGACCGCGCCCGCATCCCACAAATTCTGGGTGACGGTCGATTCATAAGGCGGCACGAAATTCGACAGGATGTTGCTGCCCGCGGTGGTGCGCACGCCCTTGGTGCAGAACAGATCCTTGATCGCGAGCGGCAGGCCTTCGAGCGGACCGATGCTCGCCTTTGGCGATGCGCGCGTCCGACGCGTCTGCCATCGCAAGCGCCTTGTCCGGCGTTTCGGTGACGAAGGCGTTGAGCGGCCGCGCGCCTTCGATCGCCGACACGAACGCCTGCGTCAGCTCGCGCGACGAAATCTCTTTCGCGCGCACGGCCTCGCGCGCATCGGCGAGCGTGAACGACGTGGGGTTGGCGGGAAGCGGCATGGCCTACTCCACCACCTTGGGCACGACGAAGAAATGGTCTTCGGTTTCGGGCGCATTGGCGACGACCGCATCCGCATCGCCGCCTGCGGTGACGGCATCGGCGCGCATCTTGAGCTTCTGCGCGACCACGCTGGTGAGAGGGGGCACGCCCGTGACATCCACTTCCTCGAGTTGTTGCACCCAGGCCAGGATCTGGTTCAGCTCGTTCATCATGGGCTCGACTCTCTCCTCCGCGAGGGCGAGGCGGGCGAGCTTGGCGATGCGCCGGACGGTCTCTTTGTCCACGGACATGAGGGTGGCTCTGTGGTAAATGTGCGCGTCTTGCTAGCAACCGGGGGGCACGCTGGCAAGCAATGAGAGCCGCCAACGGGGCAATAGATATGTCTTTGGGCATTACCGGCATCGACCATGTGCAAATGAGCGTACCCCGCGCGCTGGAAGCGGAATGCCTCGCCTTCTACCGTACGGTTCTGGGCCTCGCCGAAATCCCCAAGCCGGAGGAGTTGCGGGGCCGCGGAGGCGCCTGGTTTCAGGTCGGCGCGACCCAATTCCATATCGGCGTCGACCCCGAGCCATTCCCGAAAAGCAAACGCCATGTCTGCTTCCTCGTCCCCGACCTTCCGAAAGCGCGCGCGGGCGTTGTCGCCAATGGTGTGGTGATCGAAGAGGAAGGCGTCGCGGAGGGGCTGCACCGCTTTTTCGTGCGCGATCCGGCCGGCAACCGCATCGAGATCGGCCAAAGGTAACCGCATTTGGCGCTTGTCAATCCCGCGGCTTTGAAAAGCATGCTTGCGCCCGGCGCGCGACTGCTGGGTCTCGATCTGGGCGAGAAGACGATCGGGCTTGCGCTGTCCGATACCGGTCTAACGATCGCAACGCCGCTTCAAACCCTCAAACGGACAAAATTCAGCGTCGATGTCCTGACGTTGTTTGCGCTGATCGCGGAGCACGGCGTGGGCGGGCTCGTCGTCGGCCTGCCGCTCAACATGGATGGGAGCGAAGGTCCGTCTGTCCAATCCGCCCGCGCCTTCGTGCGCAATTTCAGCGCCAAGAGCGAAATTCCGATCGTGATGTGGGACGAGCGGCTTTCGACAGCCGCGGTGACCCGCACACTCATCGACGCCGACGCCTCGCGCAAACGGCGCAAGGAAGTGGTCGACAAGATGGCGGCGGCCTACATTCTTCAGGGCGCGCTCGATGCGCTCCGGTATAGCGAGTCGCGATGACCGATATTCCGCCCGCGGACCGCATGGCCCGCTTCCTGTGGCTGCCGCCGGGCGCGCGGCCGAAAATTGCGATCCCGCGACGCCAGGAATTGGTGCTGCTGCTCGTCGGCACAACTCTTCTGTTCAGCGGTTACGATCTGCAGGTATTTGGTCTCGCGCTGCCGCAGATCCAGCGCGACCTGCATATCCCGGAAGACGCGGTCGGGCTCACGCTTACATATTTCCGCCTGGCCGCGCTCGTCGCGCTGGTCGTCGCGCCGTTCGCCGACATTTTCGGTCGACGGCGCCTCTTGCTGATCACGGTGTTCGGCGAAGCGCTGTTCACAGTGGCGAGCGGTTTCACCGCAACCTATCCGCAATTCGTCGCGATGCAGTTTCTGACGCGCGTGTTCGGCTATTGCGAAGAACTTCTGTGCTTCGTGGTGATCGCCGAAGAAATGGACGCGCGCATCCGGGGTTGGGCGACGGGCACGCTGGGCGCCTTGGGCGCCACGGGCGCAGGCGTGGCCGCGCTGGTGTTTGCGCTCGTCAACGTGCTGCCGTTCGGCTGGCGTGCGCTTTATGTGATCGGGGGCTGCACGCTTTTCATCCTCGCCTATTACCGGCGCTGGTTGCCGGAGACGCAGCGCTTCGAAGTGCATCGCCAGGAGATCGCACGGCTGGGCTCCAAATCGCGCGCGGCCTGGCGGACGGCGGCGCAACTCCTCCACGAATATCCCGGCCGGCTCGCGGCGATGCTCGGATCGGTTAGCTTGTTCTATTTCGCCATCGGCCCCGCCATCGTGCTGATGTCGAAATATCTGCAGCAGACGCTGCATTACCAGCCGCACAACATCACGCTTCTCTATGTGTTCGGCGGGCTTCTTTCCGTGGCGGGGAATGTCACCGCCGGGCGCATTTCGGATCGCATCGGCCGCAAGCGCGTGCTGCTCTTTTGCGCCGTGATCTGCGCGCTTTCCTTCCTCTATCTCTATAGCGGGCGCGAGGGATGGTCTGTGGCTGTTGCCTGGATTCTTGCGATTTTCGGCTATCTCGCTAGCGACATGCTGTTGGCGGGCTACGCGGCGGAGATTTTCCCCACCGCCTATCGCGCGACGACCGGCACACTCAGATATGTGGTCGGCACGCTCACTGGCGCATCTGCGCTCGCGCTCGAAGGCGTCTTCTACGACCGCTTCGGCGCCCACGGCCCCGCGATTCTGATCTTCATCGCCGCCATGCCGCTGGCACTAATCGCGATCCTGTTCCTGCCGGAGACGTCGCAGAAGAAGCTGGAAGAGATCAGCCATGGGGAGGATGGGATGGTGGTGGCCGAAAAACCGTCGACGTGAAAACACACAACCCTCACCATGGCCGCCCTTGAGGCGGCCACCCAGCCGCCGCGCGTCTGCGCGGCGAATGACTCGGCGCAACACGACACAAACATAATTCAGCTCGCGGCCCGCCTTCGCTGACTGGGTGGGCGGGTCAAGCCCGCCCATGGCGAGGTAGGAAATGTGCTGCAGCTGGTACCCACTGTCTGCCTGACTTGCCCCCCGCCCCGCCTCCCCCTATAAGCCCATCTTTGATGCCCGGTCGCGACGACAGCTCGATTCTCAAGACAAGCCATCTGCTTGGAATCGAAGGAATTTCCGTCGGGGAAATCACCGCCCTTCTCGATCTGGCCGACAATTACGTCACCCTCGGCCGCTCGGCCGAAAAGAAGCTGGGCCTGCTCAAGGGCCGCACCCTCATCAATCTGTTCTTCGAGGCCTCCACCCGCACGCAAAGCTCGTTCGAACTGGCGGGCAAGCGGCTGGGCGCGGACGTGCTCAACATGTCGGTCAAGACCTCGTCCGTCTCCAAGGGCGAGACCCTGATCGACACGGCGACGACATTGAACGCCATGCGGCCCGACATCCTCGTGGTGCGCCACCAGGATTCCGGCGCGGCCGAACTGCTCTCGCGCAAGCTCGATTGCTGCGTCGTCAATGCCGGCGACGGCAGCCATGAGCATCCCACCCAGGCGCTGCTCGACGCGCTCACCATCCGGCGCAGGCGCGGCGGCTTCGAGGGATTGATCGTCGCCATCTGCGGCGACGTGCTGCACAGCCGCGTCGCGCGCTCGAATATCGGGCTGCTCTCCAAGATGGGCGCGCGCGTGCGGCTGGTCGCGCCGCGCACGCTGCTGCCCGCCGATGCGGACCGGTTCGGCGTCGAAATCTTCACCGACATGCGCGAGGCGCTTGCAGGCGCCGACATCGTGATGATGCTGCGGCTGCAGCTGGAGCGGATGGCCGGCGCCTTCGTGCCGTCGACGCGCGAATATTTCCGCTTCTACGGTCTCGACCGCGAAAAGCTCAGCTGGCCAAGCCCGGCGCGCTCGTCATGCATCCGGGCCCCATGAATCGCGGCGTCGAGATCGACTCCGTCATCGCCGACGACATCGAAGTGAGCGTGATCCAGGAACAGGTCGAGATGGGCGTCGCCATCCGCATGGCCGTGCTCGATGCGCTGGCGCGCGGCCTCGCGGCCGCCAGGGCGGAACGCGCCATGACGGGCAAGCGCACCGCCTTCGTCAACGCGCGGCTGATCGATCCGGCAATCGCGCCTCGATGCGCCGGGCGCGTTGCTGGTCGAAGACGGCAAGATCGCCGATTTCGGCGCCGCGGCTGTTCCACGACGCGCAAGCCGGCCGATGCGGAGATCGTCGATTGCAAAGGCCTGGTGCTGGCGCCGGGCCTGATCGACATGCGCGTCTTCACGGGCGAGCCCGGCAGCGAGCATCGCGAAACGCTGGCGTCGGCCAGCCAAGCGGCGGCGGCCGGCGGCGTCACCACCATCGTCGTCATGCCCAACACCGATCCGATCATCGACGAGCCGTCGCTGGTCGATTTCATCAAGCGCCGCGCGGCGGCAACGGCCTCCGTGCGCGTGCTGCCCATGGCGGCGCTGACCCGCGACCTCGCAGGCGAGATGATGACGGAGATCGGGCTTCTGATGGAAGCGGGCGCCATCGCCTTCACCGACGGCGACCGCACCATCGCCAATGCGCCGCGTGATGCGCCGCGCGCTCGCTTACGCCTCGACCTTCGGCGCGCTGGTGGTTGGCCATGCCGAAGATCCCGGAACTTGTCCGAAGGACGCCGCCATGAACGAAGGCGAATTCGCCACCCGGCTCGGCCTTCCCGCGGCGCCCGACGCTGGCCGAAACCATCATCGTCGAGCGCGACATCCGCCTCGTGGAGCTGACCGGCGCGCGCTACCACTTCGGTCAGATCTCCTGCCGCGCCTCGCTCGACGCGATCGCCGATGCGAAAGCGCGCGGGCTGCCCATCACCTGCGGCGTCTCCGCCCATCATCTCGCGCTCAACGAGCTCGATGTCGGTTCCTATCTCACCTTCCGCAAAGTGAAGCCGCCATTGCGCTCCGAAGCCGACCGTGCGGCCATGGTGGAAGGCGTCGCGTCCGGCACGATCGACGTCATCGTGTCGAGCCACGATCCGCAAGCGCGCCGACACCAAGCGCCAGACTTTCGCGCAAGCCGCGTTCGGCGCGATCGGACTTGAGACGCTGCTGCCCGCAGCGCTCGGCGTTCATCACGATGGGCGCGCCACGCTGCTCCATCTGCTGGCGACGCATGACCACCGCGCCTGCGCGCATCTTGGGTCTCGATGCGCGGAACGCTCGCCAAGGGCGCGCCCGCCGATCTCGTGCTGTTCGATCCTGAAGCGCCTTTCGTGCTTGAGGCCGATGAGCTGCATTCGCGCGCGCGCAACACGCCATTCGAAGGCCGCAAATTCCAGGGCCGCGCGCAGATGACGTTCGTCGGCGGCGCCTGCGTCTTCAATCGCGCGAAGGACGCAGATCACTGATGTTCGATCTCGATTGGGTTTCGCTGGGACCCTATTTCGCCGCGGCGATCGTGTTCGGCTATCTGCTGGGCTCGATTCCGTTCGGCCTGATCTTTTCGCTGGCTCGCGGGCGCGGGCGATGTGCGCAAGATCGGCTCGGGCAATATCGGCGCGACGAATGTGCTGCGCACGGGCAAGCGCTGGGCCGCAGCCGCGACGCTTCTCTGCGACGGCGGCAAAGGCGCCATCGCCGTTCTGATCGCGCGCGCATTCCATGGCGACGCCGTCGCAGTGTTCGCGGCGACTGGGCGCATTTCTCGGCCATCTGTTTCCGTTCTGGCTGGGCTTCAAGGGCGGCAAAGGCGTGGCGACATTCCTGGGCGTCACGCTCGCGCTCTACTGGCCCGTGGGCCTGCTCGCGATGGCGACATGGCTGGTTGCGGCGCTCATCTGGCGCATGTCGTCGCTGTCGGCGCTGATCGCGGCCGTGCTCACGCCTCTTTATATGGCGCTGTTCCACCACCCGCTTTTCGCCATGTTCGAACTGGTCTTGGCGCTGCTGATCTTCGCGATGCACCGCGAGAACATCCAGCGTATCCTGAGCGGCCAGGAACCGAAGATCGGCGCGCAAAGCAGCGCACGCGCCTTCGCATGAGCGCTCGAGCGACACGGAACGGCGCGCCTGGCTCCGGCTTGCGCGCACGCAGAATGTCGGGCCGACAACGTTCGCCGCGTCTGCTCGCGCGTTTCGGGTCGGCTGCGGCGGCGCTTGCCGAAGTACCGCGGCTCGCGCAGCGCGGCGGCGGCGATGGGCCATTGCGCATTCCGAGCGATGCGGATGCCAAACGCGAGCTCGAAGCGCTGGAACGCCTCGGCGGACGGTTGATCGCGTGTTGCGAACCGGATTTTCCGCAAGGCCTCGCGGCGCTCGATCCGCCGCCGCCCGTCATTTCGGTTGCTGGGCCGCAGCGATCTCCTGAAAGCGCGAAATGGTCGCGATCGTGGGCGCGCGCAATGCGTCCGCGCTGGGTCGCAAATTCGCGGCGCAGATCGCGAGCGATCTGGGCCGCGCCGGGTTCGTCGTCGTCTCCGGCATGGCGCGCGGCATCGACACCGCCGCACATGAAGGCGCGCTCGCATCGGGCACCTGCGCCGTCGTCGCCGGCGGCGTCGACATCATCTATCCACCGGAAAACGCAGGCCTCTACGAGCGCATCGAAAACCCAAGGCGTCGATCGTGTCGGAGATGCCTGTCGGGCTCAGCGCCCCAGGCGCGCCATTTCCCGCGCCGCAACCGGATCATCTCCGGCCTCGCGCGCGGCGTGGTGGTCGTCGAGGCTGCCGAAGGTTCGGGCTCGCTCATCACCGCGAATTTCGCCCTCGAGCAGGGGCGCGAAGTGTTCGCCGTGCCGGGATCGCCGCTCGATCCCCGCGCGAAAGGCGCCAACCGGCTGATCCGGGAAGGCGCGACTTTGACCGAAAGCGCGGACGATGTGGTTTCGGGATTGCGCACGCCGGCCGGACGCATGTTCCGCGAGCCGGACGCATCGCCCGAACCGCTCGGCGCGGATGATGCCGATGCGGACCGCATCCGCCGCCAGATCGAGGAGCTGCTGGGACCCTCGCCGGTCGAGATCGACGAGCTGATCCGGCAATGCGGCGCGGCCGTGCCGGTCGTTCTGACGGTGCTTCTGGAGCTGGAACTTGCCGGTCGCCTGCATCGCCATTCCGGCAACCGCGTGAGCCTCGGCTAGGGACCCCGCCGAACCTCTGTCGGCGACGCTATTTAATGTGTCGGTCTTCCGGTCGGCCGCAGGTGTATCCGCATATGGTGGAAAATCAACCAGATCACACTACATATGCGAAATCGGTCGGCCGACGTTGACAGAGTCGAGCACCCTCGACAGTGTCCGGCCGCATTCAGCCCCCCATAAAGGGTCCGAAACCCGCCCCGGCGGGCCATCCGCAACGCAACCAAAGCGCAAAACCAGGCATGAACGTTCTCGTCGTCGAGTCCCCCGCCAAGGTCAAAACGATCAACAAATATCTGGGCTCGGGCTACAAGGTCCTGGCGAGTTTCGGCCATATCCGCGATCTGCCCTCCAAGGACGGTTCGGTCAAGCCGGACGACGACTTCTCCATGATCTGGGAGGTCGACGCCCGGGCCCAGAAGCAAGATCAAGGACATCGCCGACGCCGCTCAAAGGCGCCGACAAGCTGATCCTGGCCACCGACCCCGACCGCGAAGGCGAGGCCATTTCCTGGCATGTGCTGGAAGTGCTCAAGCAGAAGAAGGCGCTGGGCCACGCCCAGGTCGAGCGGGTCGTGTTCAACGCGGTGACCAAATCGGCGGTGCTGGACGCCATCGCCCATCCCCGCCAGATCAACGAGGAGCTGGTCGACGCCTATCTGGCGCGCCGCGCGCTCGATTATCTCGTGGGCTTCACGCTCTCGCCCGTTCTGTGGCGCAAGCTGCCGGGCGCGCGCTCGGCGGGCCGCGTGCAATCGGTGGCGCTGCGCCTCATCTGCGAGCGCGAAAACGAAATCGAGGCCTTCAAGGCGCAGGAATATTGGATCATCGACGCCGATCTGCGCGCGCCGGGCGGCACGTTCAGCGCCCATCTCACCCATCTCGACGGCAAGAAGCTGGAAAAGCTTTCGCTCGCGAACGAGGCCGACGCCAAGCGCGCGGTCGACGCGATCAATGCACAGACGGTTCAACGATCGGCACCGTCGAGACCAAGCCCGTCAAGCGCAATCCCGCGCCGCCCTTCATCACCTCGACCCTGCAGCAGGAAGCCGCGCGCAAGCTGGGCTTCAACGCCAAGCGCACCATGCAGATCGCGCAGCAGCTTTATGAAGGCGTCGACATCGGCGGCGAAACGGTCGGCCTGATCACCTATATGCGTACCGACGGCGTGCACGATGGCGAGTGAAGCGATCACCGAAGCGCGCGAGCATGATCGGCGAGCGCTATGGCGCGCGCTATGTGCCGGGCGCGCCGCGCATCTATGCCACCAAGGCGAAAAACGCGCAGGAAGCGCATGAGGCGATCCGGCCGACCAGCTTCTCGCGCACGACCGGAAGATGTCGCGCGGCATCTGGATGCCGACGCGGCGCAAACTCTACGAGCTGATCTGGAAGCGCGCGGTGGCGAGCCAGATGGAAAGCGCCGAGCAGGAACGCACGACCGTCGACGTGGTGTCCGCCGACAAGCAGATGACGTTGCGCGCCACCGGCACCGTGACGCTGTTCGACGGCTTCCTCACGCTCTACCAGGAAGGCAAGGACGACGAGTCCGACGAGGACGGCGCGCAAGCTGCCGAAGGTCGCGGCCGGCGACGCCACGCCGGTCGAGAAAGTCACGCCGGCGCAGCATTTCACCGAACCGCCGCCGCGCTATTCCGAAGCGAGCCTGGTGCGCAAGCTGGAAGAGCTCGGCATCGGCCGTCCTTCGACCTATGCCGTCGATCCTCTCGACCCTGCGCGACCGCGCCTATGTGCGCATGGACCGCAACCGCTTCATCCCGGAGGACAAGGGCCGGCTTGTCACCACATTCCTCGCGAGCTTCTTCGGCCGCTATGTCGAATACGACTTCACCGCCGACCTCGAAGAAAAGCTCGACAAGGTTTCGGCCGGCGAGCTGAGCTGGAAGCAATTGCTGCGCGATTTCTGGAAGGATTTCTCGGCGGCAATCGGCGAGACGAAGGATCTCAAGATCACGGCATGTGATCAACGAGCTCGACGCGATTCTGGGCCCGCATATTTTCCCGACGCGCTGCAGACGGCACGGACCCGCGCAAATGTCCCAATTGCGGCGTGGGTCGGTTGAGCCTCAAGCTTGGCCGGTTCGGCTCGTTCGTCGGCTGCTCGAACTATCCCGAATGCCGGTACACGCGACAGATCGGCGCAAACCGCGGCCGAAGCGGGCGACGGCCAGCCGCGCGTGCTGGGCAATGATCCCGGAAACGGGCGAACCCATTTCATTGCGCAGCGGCCGCTTCGGGCCTTATGTGCAATTGGGCGAAGGCGAGAAACCGAAACGCTCCTCGCATTCCGAAAGGCACAAGCCTTTCCGAAGTCGATTTCGAGATGGCGCATGAAGCTGCTGTCGCTGCCGCGCGAAGTGGGCCTGCATCCCGAGACGGGCAATCCGATCACGGCGAATTTCGGCCGCTTCGGGCCTTATGTGACACATGATGGCATGTACGCCTCGCTCGATTCCGAAGACGAAGTGTTTCACCGTCGGCATTGAACCGCGCCGTCACGCGTGCTCGCCGAGAAGAAAGCCAAGGGCCGCGGTCCGCGCGGGCCCGAGGCGCTGAAGGAATTGGGCGCGCATCCGGAATCCGGCGCGATGATCAAGGTGATGAAGGGCCGCTATGGACCTTACGTCACCGACGGCGATGTCAACGCCACCCTGCCCCGCGAAATGGACCCGATGACCGTCACGCTCGATCAGGCGGTGGCTCTGATCGCAGAGCGCATCGCCAAAGGCGGCGGCAAGAAACCGAAGAAAGCGAAAGCCGCGGCGAAACCGAAGGCTAAGCCGAAAGCGCCGGCGAAAAAGACGGAAGCCAAAAAGGCCGAACCTTCCGAAGCCAAAGCGGCGGACGCCAAACCGAAGGCGAAGGCGAAGGCGAAGCCGAAGGCCAAAGCGAAACCCAAGCGCAAGCCTGCGCCGGTGGATGGCGGGTGACGCTTTGAAATCCAAGCGACCCGAAAACAAGTCGCTCGACAAAGCCCGCGTTCTCGAAGCTCTGGCCACCGAACCGCATGCCACCAAGCGCGACATCGCGCGCAAGCTGGGCGTGAAAGGCTCCGAGCGCATCGCGCTCAAACGCATCCTGAAGGAACTGGAAGACGAAGGCGCGCTGAAGCGCGGACCGAAGCACAGCTACGCCCCGCCCGGCGCGCTGCCGGAAGTGACTGTCCTCGAAATCACCGGCCAGGACCCCGACGGCGAGTTGCTCGGACGTCCGCAACATTGGGACAAGCCCGAAGCGCCCCCGCAGATCATCGTGCTGCCCGGGCGCGAAACCGATCCCGGCCCGGCGCTTGGACGTGGCGAAAGGGTGCTCGCGCGGCTCAGCGAAACGAAGGAAGGCTACGAAGCACGCATCATCAAGCGGCTGGGCGCGAGCGCGCACAAGGTGCTGGGCGTCTATCGCGTCACCGCGCAGCAGGGCCGCATCGAACCCATCGATCGCAAATCGCGTACGGAATTCGTCGTCGAAGCGCGCGACCGGGGCGGCGCGGTGTCGAATGAGCTCGTGCTGGCAGAGCCGCTGTCGGGCCGCGCGTCCGGTTTTCCCCGCGCGCGCGTGATCGAGCGGCTGGGCAGTATGGATGCGCCCCGCGCCGTCAGTCTGATCGCTATCCACGCGCATGGCATCCCGACCGAGTTTCCCAAGGAAGCGCTCGACGAAGCGGAACGCGCGACCTACGCCGATCTCAAGGGCCGCACGGATTTGCGCAAGGTTCCCCTAGTCACCATTGATCCGGAGGACGCGCGCGACCACGACGACGCGGTGTGGGCCGGTCCCGACGACGATCCCGCCAACAAGGGCGGCCATATCGTGATCGTCGCAATCGCCGATGTCGCCTATTATGTGAAGCCGGGCTCGGCGCTCGACCGCGAGGCATTGAAGCGCGGCAACTCCGCCTATTTTCCCGATCGCGTCGTGCCGATGCTGCCGGAGCGTCTTTCCGCCGATCTGTGCTCATTGGGCGAGAACGAAGACCGACCCTGCGTGGCCGTGCGTATGGTCATCGACGCCCAAGGCGCCAAACGTCGCCACGAATTTTTGCGCGCGACGATGCGGTCTGCGGCCAGCCTCACTTATGCGCAGGCGCAACGCGCCTTTGACGGCGAGCCGGACGCCGCGCATCGCGACATCCACAAGCGCGCGCTGGCGCCTCTGTGGGCCGCGTACAAAGCGCTCGCCATGGCGCGCGACAAGCGCGAACCGCTCGATCTCGATCTGCCGGAACGCCGCGTGACCATCGGCGAAGACGGCAAGGTCAAGTCCATCGCCTATCGCGACCGGCTGGAATCCATGCGCCTCATCGAAGAGATGATGATCCAGGCCAATGTCGCGGCCGCCGAGAGCCTCGAAAAAGCCCGCCAGCCTCTCATCTATCGCATTCACGAAGAGCCCTCGAAAGAAAAGCTGTTCGCGTTCTCCGATTATCTGCGCACGATCAATGTGAGCTTCGCCAAGGGCCAGGTCGTCAAACCCGGCATCTTCAATCGCATCCTGGCGCAGGTGAAGAGCGGACCGCATGCCGAAGTGATGAACGATGTGGTGCTGCGCACGCAATCGCAGGCCGTCTATTCTCCCGACAATGTCGGACATTTCGGACTCAATCTGCAGCGCTATGCGCATTTCACCTCGCCCATCCGCCGCTATGCCGACCTGATAGTCCATCGCGCGTTGATCCGCGGCCTGAAGCTCGGTGATGACGGCCTCAGCAACGATGAGATGGGGCGGTTGCCGGAAATCGCCGAACATATCTCGATGTGCGAGCGCCGCGCGATGGCGGCGGAGCGCGACTCGACAGATCGCTATGTCGCCGCCTTCATGGCGGATCGTGTCGGCGCCGTTTTCGAGGCGCGGGTGACAGGCGTGACACGCTTCGGCCTGTTCGTGCGGTTGAAGGAGACCGGCGCCGAAGGGCTCATCCTCGCGCGCTCATTGGGCACGGAATATTTCCGTCACGACGAGCGCCGTCACGCGCTTATCGGCGAGCGCAGCAAGACGGCCTACAGCCTGGGCGATCGCATGACGGTGCGGCTTCTGGAGGCGGCGCCTCTCACGGGCGGTTTGCGTTTCGAACTGGTCGATACTGCGAAGGCAAACCAGAGTGGCGCACCGAAACCGCATATCGGCAAACGCCCCTCGCACAAACCGCGGCGGTCGCGCTAAGTTCCACGCATGACTCAAGCTTTGTTCGACAAAGACGAAAAACTCGTCGCGGGGCCGGCATTGCGGCCCAAGGATGCGGCGACCTTGATGATCGTGCGCCGCGAAAAAGACGGCCCGCGCGTGTTGATGGGGCAGCGGCATGCCGGCATGGCGTTTCAACCCAACAAATTCGTATTCCCCGGCGGGCGCATCGATCCCGGCGACCAGCGCATCGCGGTGGGTGGCGATTTGCGGCCCGAAGTTCTCGCGAAAGCCTCCATCGGCACGACGCCTTCGCGCGCCCGCGGTCTCGCGCTTGCCGCCGTGCGGGAAACCTTCGAAGAAACAGGCGTGTTGCTGGGCGAACGCGTAGCGAGCACGCCCCGCACGCGCGCGCCGGCCTGGAAGAAATTCTTCGCACACGGAATCGTGCCGCGGCTGGACGCGTTCGATCTTGTCGCGCGCGCCGTGACGCCGCCGGGCCGCACGCGCCGTTTCGACGCCCGTTTCTTCATGGTGGACGGCAACGCGATCGCACACACGCTGGACGCCGCGCACACCGAAGAGCTGCTGACGCCGACCTGGCTCACCTTGACCCAAGCGCGCGCCCTCGACCTGATGACCATCACCCGCCATGTGCTGGACGAAGTTGAAGCACGGATTGCCGAGGGACCAAACGCTGCGCGGCCCATTCCCTATTTCCGCTTCACCCGCGGCAAGTCCGGCCTGACCTATCTGTGAGCGCGGCACGCGAACACCGCGCCAGCCTGTTCGCGATCCTCACGAGCTGTGTCGCCTTTGGTCTTGGGATGGGGCTCACGCTGCCCCTTCTGGCGCTGATCCTCGAACGCAAAGGCGTTCCCGGCAGCATCAATGGCCTCAACCTGGCGACAGGCGGCCTTGCCGCGCTCGCGATCACGCCCTTCGTTCCACGCTGGATTGCGGGCTTCGGCGCCGCGCAATATCTGGCCGCCTCGCTGGTCGTCGCCGCCGGCGCAATGCTCGCCATCTACGAAGCGCCGAGCCTCTGGGTGTGGTTTCCCGTACGCTTCGTGCTGTCGAGCGCGCTGAACGGGCTGTTCGTGGTTTCTGAATTCTGGATCAACCGGCTCGCCGACGAAACCAATCGCGGCCGCTATATCGCGATCTATTCGATCTGCTTCGCCGGCAGCTTCGGCATCGGGCCGGGTATCCTCAAGATCATTGGTACGCATGGCATCGCGCCCTTTGCCGCCGGCTCCGGCCTCATGTTGCTGGCGCTCATTCCCGTGCTCCTTGCACGCAAAACGGCGCCGCGCATCGAGGAAGGCCGCGCGTCGAGCGTCTTCTCCGTGATCCGCTCGGCGCCCGCCGCGCTGACGGCTTCCTTCGTGTTCGGCGCGATCGATGCGGGGCTGACAGGCCTGTTTCCGGTTTACGCCGTGCGCTCGGGTTACACCGAGGCGAACGCGGCGTTGGCGGTCACGGCGATCGCGCTGGGCAGCATCGCGTTTCAATATCCCATTGGCTGGCTCGCCGATCACATGAACCGCAGACATCTGCTCGCGCTCTGCGCCTCGACCGGCATTTTCGGGACTGTTCTCACGCCTTTCGTCATCCACACGCCGGTACTGATGTATCTTGTGCTATTCGTCTGGGGCGGCTTGATCCTGGGCGTCTACAGCATCGGGCTCACTTTGATCGGCGAGCGCTTCAAAGGTCCGGAACTGGTGAATGCGAACGCCGCATTCATCCTGCTCTATTGCATGGGATTGCTGCTCGGCCCGAGCGCCGAAGGCGCGGCGTTGGACGCCTGGAATCCGAACGGCCTTCTCGTCGTGCTCGGCGCGATTTGCGCGGCGTATGTGGTGCTTCTGATGATGCAGAGACGAACGGAATAGAGCGAACTAGCCACGCTGCTTATTCCACCCGCCCCTTGAGGGCGGGTCGAAATTGTCTTTGAGCGTTAGCGAAAAAGATAATTTCGGGGCGGGGTACTGCATCAACATCACCCCGCCCCGAAAAATTCTTCGAATTTTTCGACCCGCCCTCAAGGGGCGGGTGGTACTTCTTTCACTTACTTTGCATCGTGAAAAATGATGCCCAGCGTGTGCCGGCGACCTGACCGCAAGCGGCTCACGCCGTGGCGCATGGTGACGCGATAGGTTCCACGTGCGCCTTTCACGGGGCGGTGATGGACGGGAAATATCACGCCCTCGCCTTGCGCCAGCGGCACGACTTCCACGCGCGACTGCATGCGGGGGCGCTGCTCGGTGAGCACGAACTCGCCACCGGTGAAATCTTCGCCCGGCCGCGACAGCAGGATCGCGACCTGCAGCGGAAACACGAGCTCGCCATAGAGATCCTGATGCAGGCAATTGTAGTCGTCCGGACCATATTGCAGCAGCAGCGGCGTCGGTCGGGTCTGGCCCGCGTCGTGGCAACGCGCGAGATAATCGCGATGGGCCGGCGGAAAGCGTTCCGGCTTACCCATCGCTTCATTCCAGCCGTTCGCGATTTCAGCGAGGTGCGGATAAAGCGCCTCACGCAACTCCGCCACGATCTTCGGCAACGGATAGGAGAAATATTTGTATTCGCCGCGACCAAAGCCATGCCGCGCCATCACGACCTTGCTGCGGAATTGAGAGTCGTCCGCATAGGCGACCGCGAGCGTCTCGCATTCCTTTGGAGATAATAGCGGGCCGGTCAGCGCGCATCCCTGCGCGCTGAGTTCGCCATCGATCCGCTTCCAATCGAGCTTCGCCTTCATGCCGCCCCTTCGCGGGCGAGCAAAGCGCGCTTGCGCTCAGCGCCCCAGCGATAGCCCGACAGCGAGCCATCGCTGCGCGCCACGCGATGGCAGGGGATCGCCACCGCAATCGGATTGGCCCCGCAGGCCTGAGCCACGGCGCGCGACGCCCTGGGCTCGCCGATCTTCTTGGCGATCTCGGCATAGCTTGCGGTTTCTCCAACGGGAATTTGTCGCAACGCACGCCACACTTTCTTCTGGAACTCCGTGCCGGTGGGGTCGAGCGCGAAGCCAGGAATCCGCCTCGGATTTTCGATGACGGCGAGCACATCCGCGCTTGCCTGTGCGAGGTTCTTGCCGCCTTCGCTCAGCCTGACCTTCGGAAAACGCGCCTGAAGGTCGCGCCGCAGTTCGGCGGCGCCGTCGCCAAACAGAACCGCGCAGACGCCCTTGTCCGTCGCCGCGATCGCTATCGGTCCGAGCGCGCTCTTGGCGATCGTGTAGCCGATCTCGACTACCGCTTCGTTCGGGCGACAGCGTTTGCAGGGCCGGAAGCCCGCGCGTTCCGCCTCGGCCGCGCTCGCATGAAACGCGACGTTCTTCCGAAGCGGCCGCGCGCCGCAGGAGGGTTTGCAATAGACGCCGGTCGTGCGCACCGAATAATAGAATGTTCCGTCCACCGCGCGGTCGCGCCGCTGAACGGCGGCCCATTTCGCCGCGTCCGAATCGATCGCGAAACGAGGGCTCTCAGATGTTTGCTGGGACAACATGTTCTTTCTCCTGTTCGAATTCTCGAACAGTGAAATAGCCGGCCTGTCCGCAAGCCTCAGCCCGATCCTTGCGGGAAATCGCGCGGCCGGCAGGGCAAAAATGCCCGAATCCAGCCCTTCTTGACTTCGCGGGCCGTCTGGCTAGTTTACCGGCCCTTCGGCGAAATTCTTAAGGAGCGGCGCCCATGGCGAAGCCCACTACGGCAAAAATCAGGCTCAACAGCTCGGGCGGCACGGGCTTCTTCTATGTTGCGAAGAAGAACACCCGCACCATGACCGAGAAGTTCACGGTCAAGAAATACGATCCCGTCCTGCGCAAGCATGTCGAGTTCAAGGAAGGCAAGATCAAATAGGCCAACCTTCCGGCCTGTGATTTTCAACGCGCCCGCGGGTCACCCGCGTGGCGCGTTTTTCTTTGCGCAATCCGCGCTCAGTCCGCCGCCACGTCGTAGCGGAACGACGGATCGGCGAAGGCGTCTTTCCGCTGCGCCTCGACCCGGCCCACGAACGGCAGGATCAGGTCGAACAGTTCGGGCAGGATGCCCAGCGGCAGATCGTGTCCCCAGCCTTCGAGCTCGTGATATTCGGCGCCCGGAATGCAGCGCGCAGTGTGCCGGCCTGCGGCGCAGGGAATCAACGTATCGGCCGTGCCGTGCAGCACCAATGTCGGGGTGTGCAATGTCTTCAGGCGCTCCGTGCGCGGCGGGCTCGCCATGATCGCCGCCCACTGCCGCAGAGGTCCCTGAGGATAGAACGAGCGGTCATAACTTGTCCCGATCAACTCGGAGAGGCGCGCTTCGTCGAACGGAAAGCGGGTCGAGGCATAGCTGCGCCGTCCCTTGAGCGAATGCGCAATGACGGCCTCGCGATCGGTGGAAGGCGCCGGCGTCATCAGGGCGGCCTGCGCTTCCGGACTCGAATGCGGCAGCGACGGATCGCTCGTGGTCGAAAAGATCGAGATCAGCGAACGCGTTTTCGCCGGATGATCGAGCGCCACGAGTTGCGCGATCATGCCGCCCATGGAGGCGCCCGCAATATGCGCGCTCGCGATGCCGAGTTCGTCGAGCAGACCGGCCGCATCCGCCGCCATGTCAGATAGGGTATAGGGCACGTCGGGCTTGCGTCCTTCCGCGAGCGCCGTTTGCGCAGCCCTGACATCGGGAAACACGCCGTCCCATTTCTGGGAAAGACCCACATCGCGATTGTCGAATGCGATCACGCGCAGGCCCGCGGCCGCGAGGCCCTCGCGAAACTCGCGCGGCCAGCTCGTCATCTGCGTGCCGAAGCCCATGATCATCAGGAGCGGCGCGCCGTTCCTCGGGCCGATGTCCTCATATTCGATCTCGACGCCGTTCGCGTTGATTTTGCTCATGATCAGGCTGCCTTTCTTGCGCGTTCGACCTGGGCGGCGAAGCCGCCGACATGTTCGAGATAGATGGGGACGAGCGCATCCGTAAAATCATGCGCCATGCCGGGCACGATCGTGAGCTTCGCGCCCGGAATGCTCGCCGCCGTGTCCTTGCCGCCTTCGACGGGAATCAATGGATCATCTGCGCCATGTATGACGAGCGCAGGACACATCACGTTTTTCAGAATGTCGTTTCGCGGCGTCGCCGCCACGATGGCGAGAAGCTGGCGGCCGACCCCGGCCGGGTCATAGGGGACGCGGTCGATGTTCGCGATCACGGCTTCGCGCAGTTCGGCGTCGGTCGCCGGATAACCCGGACTTCCGATCACACGCAAGGCCTTTACGCCTGCCGCGATCCGGTCTTCGCGCGAGTCGCTTGCGGGCGGCGTGGTGATGGCGGCCATCGCTTCGGGCTTCGCCTGCGGCAGGCTGCGATTACCCGTCGTCGACATAATCGAGACGAGACTGCGCGCATGCTTCGGATGTTTGGCGGCCACGATCTGCGCGATCATGCCGCCCATCGACGCGCCGACGATATGCGCGTTTTCAACGCCAAGCGCATCGAGCAGCGCCACAGAATCCTGCGCCATGTCTTCGAGATGATAAGGCGCCGTGACGGTCTGTCCGGACATCATCTTCATCATCGCTTCGGGCACGTTCGGTGCGCCGAGATTCGTCAGATGCGTCGACTTGCCGACATCGCGATTGTCGAACCGGATGACGCGGAAGCCGCGCTCCGCGAGCCCGCGGCAAAACGCGACGGGCCACATGATCATCTGGGCCGAGAACCCCATGATCAGCAGGATTGTAGGATCGCCTGCCCGGCCGAAACTGTCATATTCGAGCGTGATGCCGTTCGCCTGCGCCTGAGCCATGCCCCTCTCCGTCGTGACAATTTTTTCAAGGTTAGACGAAGGCGCTAAGAACGCAAATGCTGGACGGGCTTTTAGTGAACCGTCAGATAGGCCAGCGGGGCCGCCGCCTGGGCGACGGGCGACAGGACGGTCACAACCTTCCAGAAGGTCGTTTGTGACACGCGCACGACGTCGCCGGGATAGATGTGCGTCGTTTGGTCAGCCGGGACATCCTGCTCTTTCGTCGTGCCGTTCCGCCGCACATAGACGACATCGTCGTCCGCCTCGGGCGAATAGCCGCCGGCAAGCGCGATGGCGTTGAGCACGGTCATGCCGTTGACGAAGGAATATTCGCCGGGTTTGTTCACCTGGCCGATGACATAAAACGGACGATAGGTCGTGACCTCGACGCTGACTTTCGGATTGTTGACGTAACCGTCCGCCAGCTTGTTGGTGATCTGGGTTTCGAGATCGGACGCCGCAAAACCAGACGCCTTCACCTGCCCGATCAGCGGCAGGCTCACATAGCCATTGCCGTCGACAGTGAACTGCCCGCCCAGATCGTCCTCGCCATAGACGATGACGCGAATCTGATCCCCGGATCCCAGCTGATAGGTATTTGCGCCGGCTGCCATGTCGGGAGCCACGTCGGCCATGCGCAACGGCTCGCCGGACTGCGCGACGGCGACCGCGCCCCAGCACATTGTGGCGGCGATGAGCGCCGCGATTTGAAGACCTCTGGCTATGCGCATGGGGCGATCCTAGTCCATTAAGGCTTTATGGCTTCCTACGGTCGCCGTGCCGTTTTGGGGCGATGCCGCTCGCGGGCTTCGGCGCCGCCACGCGAATCCTGGTTCGATCTGGCCCAAATCCGGCACATCGCTCGTGATCCGCCTGAAACGGAGCAAGTCGTGTGCCAGCAAGGCTTTTTGCTTCCGAAAGCGCGCTTGGATTTGACCTCATTCGCGGTCGGGCTTAGCAGAGGGACACAGGCCGCGCCCGCGGCGATCTTAACCTTGTCATTCCGCACATGCGCCGCGATCTCGAACGTCTCGCCAATGAACGCTTCGACCTGCTGATCATCGGCGGCGGGGTGACGGGCGCCTGCGTCGCCCGCGATGCGGCGCTGCGCGGTCTTTCGGTCGCGCTGGTCGAGAAGAACGATTTCGCCCATGCGACAAGCGCGCACAATTCGAAACTTGTGCATGGCGGCCTGCGCTATCTGCGCAATCTCGAACTCGCTCTCGTGCGGGAGTCGCTGAAGGAGCGACGCATCTGGCAGCGCATCGCGCCGCATCTGGTGCAGCCGCTGCCGTTCCTGGTGCCGCTTTACGGCGCAGGCTTCGCGGCGCGCGCGACGCTCGCGGCCGGCCTTTCGCTCTACGATATGTTGTCGTTCGACCGCACCTGGCTCGACGATCCGGATCAGCGCCTGCCCGGCCATGCCTGGTTCGGCAAGGACGCGGCGCTGGATCGCGAGCCGTCGCTTGACGGCGCGCAATTTCGAAGGCGCGTTTCTGTATTACGATGCGCAAATGTACGCGCCGGAGCGCCTCGCGCTCGAATGCATTCTCGATGCGACGCACAACGGCGCAGCGGCCGCAAACCATCTCGAAGCGTCGGCGCTTCTGATCCGGGATGGCAAAGTCGAAGGCGCCACCTTGCGCGATGCCGGCGCGAGCTTCGACGTGCGCGCCAGGCTGACCTTGCTGACGGCCGGGCCCTGGGCCGATATTTTTCTCGCCCGCGCGCTCGGACATGCCGCATCGCACAAATTGATGCGCTCGAAAGGAATCCATCTGGTCTTGCCCGCGATGACGCGCAAGGACGCGCTGACGGTCGCTGCCGGCGGCGGGCATTTCTTCGTGCTGCCGTGGCGCGGCCATTCCATCCTGGGCACAACGGACACCGCTTACGCCGGCGCGCCGGACGATGTCGGCGTGAGCGAAGCGGACATCGAAGGTTTCCTCGGCTTCGTCAACGCGCATCTGCCGAACGCAGATCTCAAGCGCAGCGACGTGCAGCATTTCTATGCGGGCCTGCGCCCGCTCGTCGACGACGGCTCGGGCGACACCTATGACGCAAGCCGTCGCGCCGAACTGATCGACCACGGGAAGGACGATGGCGTGCAGGATTTGATGTCGGCCATCGGCGGTAAATGGACAACGTCGCGCGATCTCGCGCAGAAGACGGTGGATGCGGTCATGGCCAAGCTGGGCGCGAAGCGAAAGCCCTGCGTCACGGGCTTCGAACCCCTGCCCGGCGGACGCATCGACCGCTTCAGCGAATTCCTCAAGCGGCAATCGCCAAACGTTCCGAACGCCGAGCACCTGGTTCGACTCTATGGGGCGCAGGTCGATGCGATGATGTCCGTCGCCAACAACCGGCCAGAACTGCGCGCCGCGATTTCTCCGACAGGCGATGTCGGCGCGCAAATCCTGTTCGCAATGCGCGAGGAAATGGCGCTGACCCTGGAAGACGTCGTCATGCGCCGCACGGGCATCGGCCAACTGGGCTATCCGGGAGACGCCTGCATCGAAGCCGTGGCGTCGCTGATGACTGAGGAATTCGGTTGGAGCGACGCGCGCAAGCAAAGCGAAATTCAATCCCTCAAACCGAATTTCCAGACCGTGAGCGGCGCATGACGGGCTTCGTCGTCGTCAATCCGCGCTCCGCCGGCGGGCGCACGGCCCGCGAATGGCCCGCGATCGAGCGCACCCTGCGGGCCGCCTATCCGCATATGACCTTGGCCATCACGCGCGGCCGTGGCGAGGCGACGACGCTCGTGCGCGAGGCGCTCAATGACGGCCACCTCGAAATCATCGCGGTCGGCGGCGACGGCACGATCAACGAAGCGATGAACGGCTTCTTCGACGCCGAAGGGCCGATCGCATCGGACGCCGTGTTCGGCTTCGTCACCAGCGGCACGGGCGGAGATTTCCGCAAGACCTTCGGCATTGCGCCGGGATATGCGGCCGCGATCGCGCGGCTCAAGGAAGCGCCGGTGCGGGCGATCGACGTCGGCCGGCTGTCCTGCGTGAGCCGCAACGGCGAACCGGTGCTGCGCCATTTCATCAATATCGGTTCGTTCGGCATGTCGGGCGTGATCGTCGACGCGGTCAACCGCGCGCGCATCGCCAAGCTGTTCGGCGGGTCGTTTGCGTTCGCCTTCCACAGCGCAGTGGGCCTGCTTACCTATCGCGACCGCACCGTGCGCATCCGCATCGACGGCGACTATGACGAGATCGCTTCGATCTCCACGGTCGCGGTGGCGAACGGGCAATATTTCGGCGGCGGCATGCATGTGGCGCCCAACGCCCGGCCCGACGATGGATTGTTCGACGTGGTCGTGATGGGCGGCGCGCCCAAGGGCCAAGCGCTGGCCGAACTCAAGCAGATTTACACGGGCGACCATCTGAAGAACCCGGCCGTGCGCGTGGTGCGCGGCCGGAAGGTTACGGCCGCGCCCGTGGCCGAAACGAAGGGACGGGCCGTGCTGATCGAAGTGGACGGCGAAAGCGCCGGCCGCCTCCCCGCCACCTTCGAAATCCTCCCCCGCGCGCTGAATTTACGATGCTGAGGAGTCGTGCGGATGCGGAGTTTCAGTTTCTGCTAGCGTTCGGTCGATGAGCATGACTCGTTTCACCGCCCCCCCTTCCGTCCCGCGGCTATCGCCGCGCGACACCTTCCCCCGCGAGGGGGGAAGGTTAGAAGAGCACGCGTGCACCTTTCCTTTTAGCCTTCCCCCCTTGCGGGGGAAGGTGGACGCCTCGCACTTCGCGAGGCGGACGGAAGGGGGGCCGCTCCCGAAGAAATGAGCATCGAGCGCAGCAAGATCAAATGGAACGGCTGGGGTTGGGCGGCGCATAAGGATCCGTTCGCCGGCCGCGACGATTTGTGGACATGGCTGGCCGAACAACTTGGAATGCCGAGCCTGCTCGCGACACCGGCGCGGCCGCTGGAAGAAATCGAGGTCGCGGAGTCTCGTCTCAATCCCGCCGAACGCCAGGCCTTCGCGGCCATCCTCGGCGCGGATCGCGTGCGCACGGACAATTACGAGCGCGCGTTCCACGCGCGGGGCCGCTCCTATTTCGATCTGTTGCGCCTGCGCGCGGGCGATCTCTCCGTGGCGCCCGACGCGGTGCTTTATCCGCGCGGCGAAGCGGAAGTTCTGTCAACGCTCTCCTTCGCAAGCGAGAACGGCATTGCGGTCGTGCCCTATGGCGGAGGCACGAGCGTGGTGGGCGGCGTGAGCGCCGCGAATGGGCCGTTCCGCTCCGTCGTCACGCTCGATCTCACGGGTATGGATCGCGTGGGCGAGATCGACACGGTGGCGGAAACCGCGACCGCCGAAGCGGGCATCTATGGCGCGGCGCTGGAAAAATCGCTGCACGCCAAAGGCGTCACCCTCGGCCACTATCCGCAATCCTTCGAGTTTTCGACTCTCGGCGGCTGGATCGCGCATCGCGGCGCGGGCCAGCAATCGCTGCGTTATGGCAAGGCGGAAGATTGGCTGCTGGCCGCGCGCGTGGCCACGCCGAAAGGCATTCTCACGACGAACGCATTTCCTGCGTCGGCCGCGGGCCCGCGCCTCACCGATTTGCTCGTCGGCTCCGAAGGCGCGTTCGGCATCGTCACCGAAGCGACCGTCCGCGTCCGCAAATGGCCGGAGCAGAGCGACTATCGCGGCTTTCTGTTCCGCGACTATGCCGGCGGCATCGCGGCATTGCGCGAAGCGGCGCAGGACGAAATTCCCATCGCCATGCTGAGGCTCTCCGATGCGGAAGAAACGGCTTCTATCGCGCCTTCGGCAATGCCGGAAAACCCAAGAACCTTTCGAGCCGGCTGGCCGACGCCTATCTCGACATGCGCAAATTCGACAAGCGCGCCTGCGCGCTGATCGCCGGGTTCGAAGGAAGCGCCGCCGAAGTCGCGTCCGCGCGCGGCCGCTTCGGCGCGATCGCCAAAAAGCTCGGCGCGCTTTCGCTGGGGAACGGTCCCGGACAGCGCTGGTATGAAGGCCGCTTCCATGGCCCCTATCTGCGCGATCCGCTGATGGATCGCGGCGTCGGCGTCGATACACTGGAGACGGCGACAAGCTGGTCGAAGCTTGACGCGCTCTATGCGGCGGTGCGCGGGGCGCTGGAAGACGCCATCCGCGAGACGGCGCCCATGCCGGACGCGCGCGGCATCGTCATGTGCCATATCAGCCATGTCTATCCCAGCGGCGCGAGCCTCTATTTCACCTACATCTTTCCGCGCGCGCTCGATCGCGAGATCGCGCAATGGCGAACGATCAAGAAGGCCGCGTCGGACGCCATCGCCGCGCATGGCGGCACGATCAGCCATCATCACGGCGTGGGCGAAGATCACCTGCCCTGGATCGCGGGCGAGAAGGGCGCGCTGGGCATCGAAGTGCTGCGCGCCATCAAGCACGCGCTCGATCCCAACGGCGTTCTCAATCCGGGAAAACTTATCCCTTCTTGAGCGCGCCCTTGAGGGCCGCCGCGGCGGCCTTCACCGCCTCCGGCGCCTGTGGCAACACGCCCTGCAGATAGATGAAATCATGCACGAGGTCGGGATAATCCGCGACCGTGACAGACACGCCCGCCGCCTTCAGCTTTTCGGCGTATTCCACGCCTTCATCGTGCAGCGGGTCGAAGCCTGCGACCATGATGTAGGCAGCAGGCAGGCCCGCGACATCCGTCGCCGCGAGCGGCGACATGCGCGGATCGGAACGATCGGCGTCGACCGGCAGGTATTGCGCGAAGAACCAGTCGAGCGTCGCGCGTTCGAGGAAATAGCCTTGCGCCCAATCGCGCATCGATTTGGTGTTGCTGCCGATCTTGGCCACGGGAAACAGCAGCATCTGATAATCGATGGTCGGTCCGCCATTCTTCAGCGCGATCTGCGCGACGGACGCGGCCAGCCCGCCGCCGGCGGAATCCCCGCCCACGGCGAGGCGATTGGCGTCGATGCCGATATCCGACGCATTCGCTTCGATCCATGCGACGGCGGCGTAGGCGTCTTCGATTGCGGCGGGGAATTTATTCTCCGGCGCCAGCCGATAATCGACGGAGATCACCGCGATTCCCGCCTCGTTCGCGAACATGCGGCAGAGGCCGTCATGCGTTTCGATATTGCCGATCACCCAGCCGCCCCCATGGAAGAAAACAAGCGCAGGCAACGCTTCGTGACCGGCCGCCACGGGCGTGTAGATGCGCAACGGAATTTCGCCGCCCGGTCCCGGACATGTCAGGTTCGTGACTTTGCCGATGGGCACATCCTTCGGCCCGGCCAATTGCATCAGCGCCGCGAACATCTCGCGGGCCGCCACGGGCGGCAGCTCATACATCTGCGGCCCTTCCTGGGCCGCCATCTGGTCGAGAAACGCCTTCATGATCGGATCGAGCGGCATGGGATTCTATCCGGGTGTTGATAAGCAAGTTTGCGCAGGGGCCGGGCGTGTGTGCAAGCGGGCGGAGAATGCAACTCTCGACCTCACCATGGCCGCCCTTGAGGCGGCCACCCAGTCAGCGAGCGTCTGCGAGCTGATTTAAGCTGGTCTTAAATGGCGAAGAGTCATTCGCCGCGTTGACACGCGGTCACTGGGTGGCCGGGTCAGGCTCGGCCATGGAGAAAATTTGGATTGGCTCAGCGTGGCGACGCTCAGTGCATCACAAGCGGTAATTCCGGGTCGATGCGTTCGGACATGATGTCGTCGAGGAAGAGCGCCAGCACATACCAGAATTGCGCGCGGTCAAGCGCGCCGGATGACGCAAATTCGACGGTCGCGCGACGCGCATAGGCGAGCGCCATGTCGCCATGCTCGGAGGCGAGCTCCGCGGCCAAATGGCAGAAATCGTCCGCCCGCATGGATTCCACGTTCTCCATGAACGGGAGTATCCGCGCACTAAGGTAAGGACGCCGTTAATGTCGCGACGGGAAGGCTTCGGCGGTTCGAGCGGCGTTAATTTTCCGTCAACGCGACCGCGTCGCCAACGCGGATCGCTCCGCCGGCAAGCACATTGCAGCACACGCCGCCGCGCCAATCGGGCGTGAGCGCGTTGCGAAGCCCGCGATGCGCAAGCTCCATCAGATTGCAGGGATCGGTCTCCTCCACGACCGTCAGAACGATCCCGCCGATGCGGATCGCAGCTCCGATGCGCCGCGGACGATCCAGGCCTTCGACATACAGATTGGCGCGCCGGGCGATCCAGGGAAGCGTCACGCCCAGTTCGCGGCAGGCATCGTCCCACCCTTCGCGGAATAGGATCGTGATCTGCCGGCCCGGCTTCACGCCGCGCCGGTCACCCGCGATGCCGCGCTCGACGCTCACCTCGGCATGGCCGAGTTCTTCGAGCGGGCCGCGCTTCTCGGCGACACGCGCAATTCCGATCAATCGCCCCGCCATCGTCAGCCTATTTCGATCACGCCCTTCGCCGCCGGATT
Source organism: uncultured Alphaproteobacteria bacterium (assembly GCA_963715545.1). Classification (GTDB taxonomy): domain Bacteria; phylum Pseudomonadota; class Alphaproteobacteria; order Micropepsales; family Micropepsaceae; genus Rhizomicrobium. Next base: position 1,743,547 of record OY970252.1, read on the forward strand.
CTCGTAAAGCAGATCGACGAGAATCTTGCGGCGCTCGAGGGTTGCACGCTGGTTGACATAACCCTTGTCGGTGATCTCGTGGCCGTCGACCGACGGCGGCTCGGTCATCAGGAGGATGCGCTTCACCTTGCCTGACGATCCGCCGCTGGCGGCGTTGAACGCAGCGAACTTCTCCTTCACGAACGCCACGACCTTCGCGCTCGCCAGAATCTCTTCCGGCGTTTCATGGCGCTTGTCGCCGCAGATTTCGCGCGCGGCCGCCATGTTGGGCCAGGCGAGCAGCGCCACGAATTCCTTGTCCTGCCCGCACACCACGCAATCCTGAACCAGCGGCGAGGCCGCCGCGACAGCTTGCGCGCGCAACGTGCCCGTCGACACCCAGGTGCCGGAATTGAGCTTGAAATCCTCCGTCACGCGGCCGTCGAACACGAGGCCTTTTTCGGGATCGTTCTCGTCCACGAATTTCGCCGCGTCGCCGAGGCTGTAATAGCCTTCCTCGTCGAATGCAGCCTTGGTGAGATCGGGCCGCTTCAGATAACCCGGCGTGACCGTCGGACCTTTCACGCGCACTTCGAGCTTGGTGCCGTTGGGCACGAGCTTGAGCGTGATGCCGGGCAGCGGCAGGCCGATCAGGCCGACACGTTCCGTGATCCAGTGCACGACTGTCACGCCCTGCGTTTCCGTCGCGCCATACATGGTGGTGAGGGGAATGCGATTGCCGGTGGACGCAATCGAAAGCTTCTGGAAGCGCTCATAGATGTCCTGGCTGAGCGTGGCGCCGCCATAGCCGACATAGCGCATCTTGGAGAAGAACTTGTCGCGCAACGCCTCGTCGCGCTCCATAGCGTCGGCGAGCCAGCCGAACGCGATCGGCGCGGAACCGAACACGAGCGGCGACACTTCGCGCAAATTGCGAATGGTTTCCTCGAACATGCCCGGCAGCGGCTTGCCGGCGTCAAGGTGCACGGTGCCGCCCGCATTCAGATTACCGTTGAAGCCGATGTTTCCTGCCGAGATGTGATTCCACGGCATCCATTCCAGGCTTTGCGGAATCTCGTTCGGATCGGCTTCCTCGGTGCGCAAAGCTTCCTGCGCCGCAATCACCGCGCACATCATGCCGTGCGTCTGCAGCACGCCCTTGGGCATGCCGGTCGAGCCGGAGGTGAACAGATATTTGGCGACCGTCTCGTGATCGATCTTGTCGACGGATTCGGCGACCTTCGGCCCGACATTCACGCTTCAGCAGATCCTCGAACGCCGTCGTCGCGCGATCCGGAATCGGAATGACGGTGACCACTTCAACGCCGTCCAGCGGTAGCGCCGCCAGCGCTCGCGCATACATTGGTCCCTGCTCCGCGAAGATCATCTTCGGCTTCGCCGTCTCGAACACGTGACGCAGCTTGCTGTGGTCGCCGGACATCAGCGAATAGGCGACCGACACGGGCGCGACTGGCACGCGCGCCTTCATCGCGCCCAGCATCATCACGGCATGCGGAATCGAATTGCCCGAGAGCACCATCAGCGGCGTGTCGGGCCCGAGCCCGCGATCGAGCAGCGATTGCGCGACGGCCGAGGCGCGCGCATTCATTTCGCCATAGGTGATGTAGCGCCAGTCTCCCAGCTTGCCGCCGGGAAGCGGCGTGCGCTCGCCGATGTAATTGCGCGTCGGGATGTTGCGAGGCGCGCTCTTCCAGCAGATGCGCGATCGAGCGGTGCATTTGCCCCAGCGAATAGCTCTGCTTGATATAGATTGTGCCGTCGGGCTTCCGGGTCGTTTCCACCGAAGGCGGCTTCTGCGGCAGTGGCTTGAAGGGCGGCAGGTCGGCCGATTTTACCTGTAGATTCATGGCGTTACGTCCCTGGCTGCGAAAAACTACACTTCGGGTGCGTTAATCGCTATATATAACCTCTCGAAGCGGGACATTATCATCCCTGCCCCTCTAAGGTGCGCCCATGCGCGGCAAGAGCAGTTCTCCTCATCATCGGCGGCGGCATCGCGGCCTACAAGTCCCTTGAACTGATCCGCAGGCTCAAGGAACGGGGCGTGGGCGTGCGCGCGATCCTCACCAAAGCGGGGGCCGAGTTCGTCACGCCGCTCTCGGTTTCGGCGCTGGCCGGCGAGCGCGTGTTCCAGGACCTGTTCAGCCTCACCGACGAAGCGGAGATGGGTCATATCGAGCTTTCGCGTTCGGCCGATCTGGTGGTCGTCGCGCCGGCCACGGCCGATCTCATCGCGAAACTCGCAAGCGGTCACGCGAACGATCTCGCTTCGACGGCGCTGCTCGCCACCGACAAGCGCGTGCTGATGGCGCCGGCGATGAATGTGCGGATGTGGAATCATTCCGCCGACGCAACGGAACGTCGCAACGCTCAAAGCCGACGGCGTGTTGTTCGTCGGACCCAATGACGGCGAAATGGCCTGCGGCGAGTTTGGTCCGGGGCGCATGTCCGAGCCCACCGAGATCGCCAATGCGATCGAAGCGGCGCTTGCAGCGAGCGCGAATGGCCCACTTGCCGGTTTCAAGGCGCTCGTGACGGCAGGGCCGACGCAGGAGCCGCTCGATCCAGTCCGCTTCATCTCCAATCATTCCTCCGGCAAGCAAGGTTATGCGATCGCCGGCGCGCTCGCCGAGGCCGGCGCGGAGACGACGCTCGTTTCCGGTCCGGTCGAGATCGCAGCGCCTTCGAATGTCAAACTGCTCAAAGTCACGACGGCGCTCGAGATGCTGAAGGCCTGCGAATCCTCGCTGCCGGTCGACGTGGCCGTATGCACCGCCGCCGTCGCCGATTGGCGGCCGAACGCGCTGGCCAACAGCAAGATCAAGAAAACGGAAGATGGCGCGGCGCCAACGGTCGCCTTGATTGCAAAACCCGGACATTCTCGCGACCTTGTCGCACGGCGCCAAGCGCCCTGCCCTCGTCATCGGCTTTGCCGCCGAAACCGAAAACGTGGTCGCGCAGGCGCAAGCCAAGCGCGCAACATAAGGGATCGCGACTGGATCGTCGCCAACGATGTAAGCCCCGGCACGGGCGTCTTTGGCGGCGACAAAAACCGGGTGCATCTGATCACGGCGGACGCGGTCGAAAACTGGCCCACGCTCGACAAGCGCGAAGTCGCCCGCAGGTTGGCGGCGCGCATCGCCGAGACGCTCAAGGGACGCGCGGCATGAAATTGTCCGTGATGCGGCTGGATCACGCGCGCGATCTTCCTTTGCCCCGTTATGCCACGCCGGGATCGGCGGGCCTCGATCTCGTGGCCGCAAATGACGCCGACATCGAAATCCTTCCGGGCGGCCGTCTCGCCGTGCCCTGCGGCATCGCGATTGCGTTGCCAGAAGGATATGAAGCGCAGGTGCGGCCGCGTTCCGGCCTGGCGCTCAATCACGGCGTCACCGTGCTTAATGCGCCCGGCACCATCGACAGCGATTATCGCGGCGAAGTGAAAGCCATCCTCGTCAATTTCGGGACGCGCCGTTCGCATCTCGCGTGGCACGAAGATCGCGCAGCTCGTCATCGCGCGGGCCGAACGCGCTGAATTGATCGAAGCATCCGAATTGCCGGACAGCGCGCGCGGCGCAGGGCGGCTTCGGTTCCACCGGCTTCAACTCAACTCCGGCGTCATAGACCATGCTGAAACTCTCCCGCAAAACCCTGCTCGCGCTCGAAGCGGTGATCGACATCGCTTTCAATGCGCGGCCCGAACCGGTGCAGGCGAAGGAAATCACCGCGCGCCAGGGCGTGCCGCAGCGTTATCTCGAACAGGTCATGCAGCAGCTCGTGCGCGCGGGCGTCCTCAAGGGCGTGCGCGGGCCGCGCGGCGGCTATCGCCTCGCCAGGAGCGCCGGCGCATTTCGGTGGGCGACGTCGTGCGGGTGGCCGAGAGCATCGACGACGAGGAGGGCTCGAATCCGACGCCGCCTGTCCGAACTGGGCGCGCGCATCGTGACGCCCCTCATCCACTCCCTGCAGGAAGAAGTGATGGCGCGGCTCGACGCCATCTCCATCGAGGATTTGTGCACGCGGGCGCGTGCGGCCGGCGTCGATTGCGGCGGGCAAAAGCACGGCCGATTTCATCATTTGATTTTAACGAGCGAGACACCATCTGCATCCTGTCACGGCATTGTCAGCCAACCGTGGCAGGGATGCGCAAAACGAGGTAACGCACATGACACTGCCAAGAACCGAAGGCCGCGGCCGCATCTACAATTCGATCATCGACACGATCGGCGACACGCCGCTGGTGCGGCTAAACCGCCTGCCGAAGGAAGCCGGCGCCAAGGCCGACATCCTGCTCAAGCTCGAATTCTTCAATCCGCTTTCGAGCGTGAAGGACCGCATCGGCGTCTCGATGATCGAGACGCTCGAAGCAGCAGGGAATCATCACGCCCGGCAAATCGGTGCTCGTCGAACCCACCAGCGGCAACACGGGCATTGCGCTCGCCTTCGTCGCGGCGGCGAAAGGCTATCGCCTCATCCTCGTGATGCCGGAATCGATGTCGATCGAGCGGCGCAAGATGCTTGCTGATCCTGGGCGCCGAAATCGAGTTGACCGACGCGGCGAAAGGCATGCAGCGGCGCGATCGCCAAAGCGCAGGAGATTGATCGCAGCGACGCCCGGCGCGGTCATGCCGCAGCAATTCGAAAATCCCGCCAATCCCGAAATCCATCGCCGCACGACGGCCGAAGAAATCTGGAACGACACCAAGGGCGGCGGTCGATGTCGTGATCTCCGGCGTCGGCACCGGCGGCACGATCACCGGCGTGGGCCAGGTGCTGAAAGCGAAAAAGCCTTCCGTCAAGATGATTGCGCTGGAGCCCGAGGATTCGCCGGTGCTCTCCGGCGGCCAGCCCGGTCCGCACAAGATTCAGGGCATCGGCGCGGGCTTCGTCCCCGGCGATCCTCGACCGCAAGGTGATCGACGAGATCATCACCATCTCGAACGAGACCGCGTTCGAAACCGCGCGCAAGGCCGCGCGGCTCGAAGGCATTCCCGTCGGCATTTCATCGGGCGCGGCGATCGCGGCTGCGCTTGAAGTGGGCACGCGGCCGGACATGGCTGGGAAGATGATCGTTGTGATCATCCCTTCCTTCGCCGAACGCTATCTCTCGACCGCGCTGTTCGAAGGGCTTTGAACGACATCGCGCCGACCGGCGCAAACATCAGGAGTTGAAACATGAAGCTCTATTATGCGCCCGGCGCCTGCTCGCTCTCGCCCCATATCGTGGCCGAAGAGGCGGGCATCGCGCTCGATCTCGAAAAGGTCGATCTCAAGACGCACACGACCGAGAAGGGCGAAGATTATTACGTCGTCAATCCGAAAGGGTATGTGCCGGCTCTGAAGCTGGATGACGGCTCGGTCCTCACCGAAGGCCCGGCCATCGTGCAATATCTCGCGGACCAGAAGCCTGCCAGCCATCTCGCGCCCGAGAACGGCACATTCGCGCGCTACAAGCTCCAGGAATGGCTGACCTTCATCAATTCGGAGATCCACAAGAATTTCGCCCCGCTGTTCGGCGCGGCGTCCGAAGACGTGAAAGCCGACTCAAAGGCGAAGATCGCCAAGCGTTTCGACTATGTGAACAAGGAATTGACCGGCAAGGATTATCTGCTGGGCGCGAATTTCACCGTCGCGGACGCCTATCTGTTCGTGATGCTCACCTGGGCCAATCATCTGAAGCTCGATTTGGCGCCCTATTCCAACTTGCATGTCTTCTTCGCCAAGGTTTTCGCACGACCGAAGGTGCACGCCGCGATGAAGGCGGAGGGATTGGTGAAGTAGGCTGGTTGGATTGCGTTGGCGCAATTCCCCTTTTTCACCATGGCCGGGTCACGCCCGGCCATGGAGAGATTTGGAGATTTGATGCGCTCAGCGAACTCTCAATTAAGCGCGTATCCCAACTTCAGCCACAACATCCGCGCATTGAGGAGATAGAACGACGAACTGCCGAATTCGCTGGCGCTGACGGGCGGGCGCTGGTTCGTCAGGTTCGTGCCTTCGAGCGATACCTGGTATTTGCCGAACTTGTATCCGAGCGTGGCCGCAAGCGTCGTGTAGCCGGGCACGCGCGCCAGATTTTCTTCATCGAGATAACGCTGGCCCACATAGTTCACGACGATTGTCGCGTTGAAGCCCGTCGGCGGCGTGTAGAGGATGCCGCCGGATGCGAGGATGTGCGGCGAGAGCGTGAGCTGGTTGCCTGCGACGTTCACCGAACTCACGCCATTGAAGAACAGATAATTCGTGAACTGGTCGTTGTGATAGGCGACATTGGCCGCCACCGCGAGATCGGGCGCAAGCTGGTAGCGCGTCTCGAGTTCGACGCCCTCGAGCCGTTCTCCGGCCGCGTTGGTGAGAAAACCGGACGGCAGCGGCACGACGAGGTTCTGGAAATTCTGCAGGAAGCCTTCCAGATCGTATGTCAGCGCGCCATTGGCCAGCGCGCCTTTGACGCCCGCTTCGTAGCTCTGCGCGGTTTCCGGCAAAAGCACGGTCGGCTGAAAGTCGGGACCGAAATCCTGCGCCGACGGTTTGAAGGCGTTGCGATAATCCGCAAAGAGCACGGCTTCGTCGCCGCCGTCGCGCCAGGCGCGATAGCTGACGCCGATGGTTTCGGAAGGCCGCACGACATTGCGGCTGGAGGTGACCGCCGTATACGACGCGGGCGGCGACAGAAGGTCATCCGTTGAGAATTGATGCTCGAACGTCTCGTTGAGCCGCACACCGCCCATCACGTCCCAACTGTCGTCCGGCTTCCAGTCGGCTTGCAGGTACTGGCCCATGAACCAGCGCTTGTCGTTGACGCTGCCGATTTCGTTGACGGGAAGCGCGGTCGTGGCCGGCGGCACCACCGAGCCGTTCAGCGGCACTGTATAGGCGCCGTTGTCGTTGAGCGTGGACTGACGGCCATAGCCGTAAAGCAGATCCGCGCCGCCGATGATGGTGACGTTCGCGAGCTGCTCGTTGGTGATGTGGGTGTCGAAATAGCCGTCATTGACCAGCCGCCTCTGGTCCTGGGTATCGGCCGTGCCGCTGAGATCGGCGTGCAGGAACGCGGCGATATAGCGGACGTCGGAATGCGCATAAGACAGAAGCGTGTCCCATGTTCCGATCGCGGTCGGTTGCGTCCAGCCGATGTCGCCCTGGTATTTGTTCTCGGCGATTTCGGCGTTTGCCGGATTGAAATTGGCGTTGGTGGGCGTGAGCGTCGTCAAACCCGTGCCCGCATTGATGACAGGGCTCGGCGGCGCATCCTTTACGAATGTGAGGTCGGCATCGAAGCGCAACGTGCCGGAATCAATGTCGTCGGCGGCGCGATAGAGAAATTGTCCGTCGGAAACATTCTCGCGCTTGTCCGCGAAGCCCATGCTCTCGCCGTCGAGCGCGACAGACTCGCGGAAATGGTCCGTGCCGGGCAACGCCATCGAGAGATCCCCGCGGGCCGAACCGTAGCTGCCGCCAGCAATATCGATCTGCTGGGCCGCCTGCCCGGCCGGATAATGCAGGACCTGGACGACACCGACGAAAGATGTTGCGCCATACATCACGGGCGCCGAGCCCTTCAGGACTTCAATCCGGTCGACGTCGTTCAAATCGAGTGTAGAGATCGCGGGGTTGAAAGCGCCTCCCCATGGAATGTTGTCGACGACCAGCAGAAACGCGTCGAACTCATGCAAGCCCCAGAACGAAGGCACTGAACTCGAAGGGCCCGCATCGCCGCCGGCCGGCGCTTCGACGCCCGGCACGAGGCTCATCGCCGTCTGCAAATCCCATGCGTCGCGCGCGCGCAATTCATTGCCCGAGACGACCGAGGTATTCGCCGGAACACGGTCATTGGCTTCCGGCACGCGTGTCGCCGTCACGACCACCTGCTCGAGGGGCGATTGGCTCTGCGCCGAAGCCGCGGTCGACAACAAACAGGTCAAAGCAATGACCGGATAACTCGCATATCTCATGGAACGCCCCTGGGGAAAGCCGACGATATTTGTCCATCCCTAGGCACTGGCATTACGGCGCGCCACTCACGTTTTGGTCTAACGGCCAGTTGCGAGTAGAAATCAGTCGCAAGTTGCAGGGATGCCACAGAAGCGGCGGCGGCCCAGACTTCACATAACCCCGGAAGCAAGGTCCGTGATTTTCTTCCCCCGTTTACGGGGGAAGTGACCCGCGAAGCGGGTCGATGGGGGCCCCCTCCGTCTCGCACGCTATCGCGTGCGATCCACCTCCCCCGCTATTCGCGGGGGAGGAAAATTCCGCGCCGTCCTACATCTTCTGCTCGTCGGCATGGAACGCCGCCAGATCGCTCTTCTTCACGGCGTCCCAGGCATCGAGTTGGGTCTGCAGACCGGCGTGAAATTTGGCGTAGGTTTCGAGTTCCTGCTTCGTGGGCGAGGTGTCGGCGTCTTCCAGGCCGGCGGCGAACGCATAGATCTGCTCGTTCAGCATGTCCGGGAAATTGAGATTGCCTTCCGAACCCGTGAGATTGACCTGCATCAGCGTGCCTTCGATGGTCTTCGCTTTCGCAACGAGCGCGTCGCCTTCGGCGAGCAGCGCCGCGCTTCCCGGCTTGCCGTCAAGCTTCTTGTGCAACGCCGCGACATCGGCCTTCACGGCGCGGATGTCCTTCACCGCACGATGCAGTGTGTCGAGGTCATGCCACGCTTCGACCGACAGCGCGAATTTCGCGCGCATGCCGTCTTCCGGTCCTTTGACGCGCGGGTCGCGAACGATGTCGAGCGGCGCCGTCTGCGTTTCGCCGTTGATGGCGAGCTTCACCATGTAGTGACCCGGCAGCGCGATCGGTCCGCGCGGCGCGAGACCTTCATAGAACGCGCCCGGGATCTGCACCGGATCGTCGTAGCGTAGATTCCACACAAAACGGTTCATACCCTGCCCCGCGGGCAAGGTGTTGGTCGGATAGATCTGGTCCGGCCATTCGGGCGGCTGTTCCTTTGTGGCCTCAGCCTTGCTCGACAGATGGCGCACTAGCTTGCCGTCGGCGTCCAGAATATCGATCGTCACTTCGCCCGCAGGCTTGCTTGCGAAATAATAGTCCACGAGCGCTCCGGCCGGCGGGTTCGTGCCCACGGGCCTGCGCGTGTCTACGGCATCGGGATAGTAAAGTCTGATGGCGGTCTGAGGCTTGTAGAGCAGCACATCCGCATCCGTCGTCGCCGATGCGATCTGGCGCAGGGGCGTGACGTCGTCGAGAATCCAGAACGAGCGGCCATGGGTGGCGACCACAAGATCGTCGCCCTTCACGACAAGATCATGCACCGGCGATTGCGGCATGTTGAGCTCCAAGGTCTGCCAGTCGGCGCCGCGATCGAAGGAAACATAGACGCCGGTCTCCGTCGCTGCATAAAGCAGATCGCGATTGACCGTGTCTTCGCGCACCGCATGTACGACCGCGCCGTCGGGAATGCCCGAGCCCAATCGCGACCAGGTCTTGCCGGCGTCGGCGGTCTTGAAGATGTAGGGATGATTGTCGTCCAGCTTGTGCCGGTCGACCGCGACATAGGCCGTGCCCTCGTCGAAATGCGACGGCTCGATCATGCCGACCGTGCCCCATTCCGGCATGTCGGGCGGCGTGACGTTCGTCCAATGCGCGCCGTCGTCGGCGCTCGCCTGAACCAGCCCGTCATCCGTGCCGACCCAGAGATGCCCTTTCACAAGCGGCGATTCCGCGATGGCGAAGATCGTGTCGTAATATTCGACGCTGGTGATGTCCTTGGTGATCGGGCCGCCCGAGGCGATCTGCTTCGACTTGTCGTCGCGGGTGAGATCGCCGCTTACCGCCGTCCAGCTCTTGCCGTCGTCGGTCGTCTTGAACAGCCGCTCCGCGCCCCAATAGAGCGTGTCGGGATTGTGCGGCGACATCATCAAGGGCGACGTCCAGTTGAAGCGATGTTCGAGTTCCGACGCCGGGTGTCCCGATGCGTCGACCGGCCACACCGAGATGGTCTCGGATTGCATCGTGTGCCGATCGAAGCGCTGGATGCCGTTTTCGGAGTCGGAATAGACGATGAGCGGATCGCGGGGATCTGCGATCACAAAGCCGCATTCGCCGCCGCCCGCGATGTACCAATCCTTCTCGTCGATCGCGCCGAAATCGTCATAGCTCGCGATGCCGACATTGGAATTGTCCTGCTGCGCACCATAGACGTTGTAGGGAAACTGGTTGTCGACGGAAACGTGATAGAACTGCGCCGTCGGCTGGTTGTCGGCTTGCGTCCAGTGCTGGCCGCCGTCGACGGACACGATCGCGCCGCCGTCGCTGCCGTTGATCATGCGGTCGGGGTTGCCCGGATCGATCCAGAGGCCATGGTGGTCGCCATGGCGCGCCGGCAGGAGCTCAAAAGTCTTGCCGCCATCCGTCGATTTGAAGGCGCCGGTATTGAGCGCATAAACCGTGTCGGCGTGTTTCGGATCGGCATAGATTTTCGAGAAATACCAGGCGCGCTGGCGAAGTCTTCCGTCGTCGTTGATCAGCTTCCAGTGGGCGCCCCCATCTTCGGAACGATAAAGCCCGCCGTCCTTCGCCTCGACCATCGCGTAAACGCGCTTCGAATTAGCGCCGGAGACGGTAATGTCGATGCGTCCCAGAATGCCCGTCGGCAGACCGTTGCCCGTGATATGCGCCCAGGTCGCGCCGCCATCGGTCGAGCGGTAAAGCCCGCTGCCCGGTCCGCCGCTCGAGAAATTCCACGGCTGGCGCCGCGCCTGCCACAACGACGCATAGACGATCTTCGAATTGTTCGGATCGAAGGTGACGTCGATGGCGCCCGTGTCATCGTCCTTCGAGAGCACTTTGGTCCAGCTCTTGCCGCCGTCGGTCGTGCGATAGACGCCGCGCTCGGAATTGGGTCCGAAGGCGTGACCCAAGGCCGCCACCAGAACGATGTTGGGATTCTTCGGATCGATCACGAGCGCGCCGATCTGGCGCGTGTCCACCAACCCGAGACTTTGCCATGTCTTGCCGGCGTCGACGGATTTGAACACGCCGTCGCCATAGGTCATGTCGCCGCGCGGCGAAGCCTCGCCGGAGCCGACATAAATGACGTTGTGATTGGAGGGCGCAACGGCGATGGCGCCGACCGATGAGACGGCCGTGTGATCGGTCAGCGGCGTCCACGACACGCCTCCGTCGGTTGTCTTCCACACCCCGCCCGCAACCGCGCCGAAATAATAGACGTTCGGTTCACCCGGCACGCCCGTCACCGCCAGCACGCGTCCGCCGCGATAGGGCCCAATCCCCCGCCAATGCAGCGCCTGAAACCGGCTTTGATCCACGGTTGCAGCCGTGGCCGTTCCGGCCGCGTGGGACAGCGGCGCAGATGTGAGCAGGCAAAGCGCCATGGCGCAGACACTGGTGGTGAAGTGCAGGCGTGACCGCATAGGGAAATCTCCGGCAATGAAATGCAGGAATGTTCAGCCAGGCCGACCGGCCTGCCCCAGAATCCCCGCGAGGCGCGGGATGATTGGCCATTCGCCCTGCGCGCACAAGGTGGGGCACAAGGGCCACACCACGCCCTGATGATTTCGCAATCGCAAAAAAGTCCCGTAGACCGTCGTCGCAGCGTGGCGCATTTTGCGCCGGAATGGGATTTGATTTGCGAAACGGTTCACGAGTGCGAAGTGACGGGGCGGCGCGCCGTTGGCCGCCGCGCCATGACTTGCCGACATGGCTGGTCGGCGGAAAACGGCGCCGCTTTTTCACCGGCCACCTCGCGGCCGCGTTCGCCTCCATTGGATTGGCGACGACGGCAACTGCGCAAGTTGCAGACCAAGCGAGCATCGAAACCGTCACCGTCATCGGCACGACGCCGCTTCCCGGAACCGGAATCGATATCGACAAGATTCCAGGTGATGTCCGGACCATCACGGCCGGCGACCTGACCCGCGAAGGATCGGCCAGCGCGACCACCGCGCTCAATGACGAGCTCGGCAGCGTCAACATCAATGACGACCTGGACGATCCGTTCCAGCCCGACATTCTGTTCCGCGGCTTCGAGGCGTCGCCCGTGCTCGGCACTCCCGAAGGGCTTGCGGTCTATCAGAACGGCGTGCGCATCAACGAAGCGTTCGGGAACTCGTTGAACTGGGACCTGATCGCGGATATCGCCGTCGACCGCATCACGGTGGTGAGCGCCAACCCGGTCTACGGGCTCAATGCGCTGGGCGGCGCGGTCATCGTCAACATGAAAAATGGCTTCACCTTCGACGGCGGCGACATCGAAGTGTCAGGTGGCACATGGGGCCAGCGGGGCGTGACGGCGGAATATGGTACGAACTCCGGGCCCTTCGGTTTCTACATCGCCGGGCGCCTGATGCAGGAAAACGGCTGGCGCGAACTCTCGCCCGACACGCTCGAACAGCTTTATGCCGATCTCAGCTATCGCGAACATGGGCTGACGCTCGACCTGAGTTTTTCGGGCGCGAACAATCTCTTGTCCGGCGAATCGCCGACTCCCGTGCAGGAACTGGTGATCAATCGGTCCTTGATTTTCACGAGCCCGCAGGACAACGCCGACAAACTGGCGTTCGTCACGCTCAATGCCGGCTATGCGGTGAACGACGATCTTTCGATTCAAAGCAATGTCTATTTCCGCGACTATTGGCAGAACGTCGTCAACGGCAACACCACCGATTACACCGCCTGCACGGTTGCGGCCTATATCGGCGATATGTGCCAGTCCGACGGCGCGACGCCGCTCACCAATTCCTCGGGCGGCTTTCTGCCCGACATCTCGCAGGGCGGCGCAGTCACTATCGGCGAGAACGATTTCGAGACGATTCACACCGCCGGACTGGGCGGCTCGCTGCAGGCGACGGAAACCGCCGCATTGTTCGGACACGCCAATCAACTGTCCGTCGGCGGCAGCATCGACCACGCCAGGACCAATTTCCAGTCGAGTGCGGAGCTGGGCACGATCAATGCAGCGCTTCAGGTTTCGTATTCAGGGTTGTTCGTCGATACACAAGAGAATACGCCCTGGACGGCGACGCCGGTCGGCCTCAACACCACGAACAGCTATTACGGACTTTTCGCCACCGACACGTTCAACGTCACCGGCGATCTCGCACTGACGGCCAGCGGTCGCTACAACCTCGCGCAGGTCGATCTGATGGACAGGCTGGGCACGGCGCTCAGCGGCGACAACCGGTACGCGCGTTTCAATCCCGCGCTTGGGCTGACCGAAAAGCTCGCCGACAATCTCACCGCCTATGCCGGATATTCGGAAGGCAACCGCGCACCCACGCCGGGCGAGATCGAATGCTCGAATCCGACTGCGCCATGCCTCCTGCCTTCAAGCCTGTCGAGCGATCCGCCCAATCTGCGGCAGGTTGTGTCCCACACCTGGGAAGCGGGTTTGCACGGGCATTTTTCCGCGAGCGAGATTGGAGCGGGGCAATTCGCGTGGAATGCGAGCCTGTTCCGCACCAATGTCGACGACGACATCTACGGCGTGGCGACATCGCTCAGCACCGGATATTTCCAGAATATCGGCGGCACGCGCCGGCAAGGCGCGGAGCTGGGCCTGCAATATCGCGACGATCGCCTCACCGCGTTTCTCAACTACAGCTATGTCGCCGCGACGTTCGAATCCGCGTTTCTGCTGAACTCGGCACAGAACGCATTTGCAGATACGAACGGCAATATCCAGGTCGAGCCGGGCGATGTGCTGCCCGGCATTCCCGCGCACCGGATCAAGGCCGGCGCCGATTATCGCGTCCTACCTGCCTGGAGCATCGGCGTCGATGTCGTCTACGAAAGCTCGCAGGTCTTCCGCGGCGACGAATCCAACCAGATGGGACCATTGGCCGGATACACCGCCGTCAATCTGCATTCGAAATACGACGTGACCGACCGCATCGAACTGTTCGCCAATGTGGTCAACGCGCTGAACGCCAAATACGCGACCTTCGGCGTGCTCGGCGATCCCACCGGCATCGGCGCGCCGGGGATACCGCCGGGCGCCGTGACGAATGGGCCGGGCGTGAACAATCGTTTTGAGAGCCCGGCCGCGCCGATCAGCGCCTTCGGCGGCGTGCGCATCAAATTCTGATGCTCATGTCAGATCGGTGAACGGGTTCCACGCCACTTCCCACAAATGCCCGTCGGGATCGGCGAAATATCCCGAATAGCCGCCCCAGAAAACATCCTGCGGCTTTTTGATGGGCGTCGCGCCGGCGGCGACCGCCTGCTGAAACAGGCGGTCCACCCCGAGCTTCGAACTCACATTGTGCGAAAGCGTGACGCCGCGGAAGCCGGAGCCCTCGCGCGGCACCGTCGCGTCCTCCGCCAGTTTGTCGCGCGGATACAGGCCCAACCAGCTTCCATACAAACGGAACATGACGTTGTCGTCGCCGGGCTTATAGTTGTGCGTGGGAAAACCGAGACCGTCGCGATAAAAGGCGAGCGATTTCGCAATATCGCTTACGCCAAGCGTGATCATCGAAATTCTTGGTTTCACGGCGATTGCTCCACGGGCGCAGCGCGCCGGGCGACGCCCTTCGCCGAGCGCGATTGCGCGCCGCTACTCATGAACGGAATCCCCGTCATTGCGGTGCGCGTCGCGTTTCCAGGCAGCGTAGGAAACAACGCCGCCAATCGTGAAGCTGAGAGCCGCGCCGATCGCGCAGATTGCGGCGCCGTACATCGTGCCCGCGAAAATCAGCGTCAGCAGAGTCGCAAGGCCGGTGGCCACCAGGCCTCGCCCGGCGATGCGGCTGCTCTTCTCCCAGGCGACTTCGCTTGTGAGCGTCCACGGCAGCCGCAAGCCGACAAAAAACGTCGAGCGCGATTTCCCCATGAAGTTGCCGATCGCGAGAAACAGCAGTGCGAGGGCCGCAACAATCCAGCGGGGCGTGTCGACACGCAGACCCGCCGCGTTCATCACGGTTAGAAGATGCGACAGAGCAAGCATCGCGAGGCCGCCATACCAGCCGGCAAAATAAAGCTTACGGCTTGAGAGCAGGTTGGCGCGTCGCGGTTCGATTCTTGGGATGAGAACAAACAGGCCGGTCAGCGCGATGCCGATGGCAGGAAGCATCAAGAGCCCGGCCGTCTTGGATATGAATCCGTTTGGCCGCCCGTCGACGCCCCAATGAACGGCCATCTGCGCATGGTCCGGCACGGCGACCCAGCCCCACGCGCTGATGGCGGCCATGGCTGCAATCAACACAAAACTGACGATCAGAGGCGTGCGAAAATTCATGTCATTTCTCTCCCGATATCGCGCCGCGCGTGCCTGCGATGTCCATCATGGCGGCCAGCGCCTCTTCGAGCACACTCATGTTGAGGCGATAGATGATTGTGGTGCCCTGACGCTCCGTGCCCACCAGATCGGCCGCCTTTAGTACGGCGAAATGGCCCGACAGCGTCGGCTTCGGAATATCGATCTTGTCCGCAATCTCGCCCGCGCTCATGGCGCGCCTGCGCAACAGCTTGAGGATTTTGCGGCGGACCGGATGCGCCAGGGCGTCAAATACATCGCTCATATTTCGGTATTTACCGAAATACCAAACAAGAGTCAAACCGGGTGGAGAATGATCGAGAAACTGGGCGTGTCAGCCGCCGATTGCCGCAAGGATATCGGGCCTGTCGGTGCAGAGCGCGTCGAGGCCGCGCGCGATGAGCGCGCGCATATCGGCGGCTTCGTCGACCGTCCACGCGCCAACCTTGAGGCCAAACGCACGCGCCTCGGCGACGGCCTCATCGGTGGCATCGGGATAATAGGGAAACCATCCCTCTCCGCCCGCCGCCTTGATCGCTTTCAATATCGAGCCGCCATAGTTCACGGCATCGAATCCTCCGGCCCAGGGCGACTGGCCCGTGCGCGCGAGATGACGCAGCATGTCGAGCGCAGGCTGCGCGGGCGGATCGTCCTCTGCAGGTGGCGGACCATCGCGAAACCAGCTTTGCGCCAGCGTTGTGAACCAACAGCGCGCGCCGGGCTCAATCTTCATCGCATGCAGCAGGCCCGGCCAGTCGAAGCCGACCAGAATTGCGCGATCGAGGTAGTCATGCGCTTTCAAAACAGCGACGGTCGCCGCCGCAAGCGCCTCGGGCGGCGCGGACAGGCTGCGATCGGCGAATGACGTTTTCAGTTCGACGAACAGAAAAAACGGCTTTGCAGCGCGCTGGGCGATTTCGATGACGTCCGACAACAGCGGAATACGCTCGCCGTCGACCGGCGCGAGATCGGGATGCGCCGCGGCGTATTTGCTGCCCGGCCGCGCGCGTCCCACATCGTAGCTGCGCAGTTCCGCCAAAGTGAGATCGACGATCTTGGGCGTGGGCGTCAAAAGCCATTCGCCTTTGCGATCGCGGCAAATATCGGGCTTGAGACGATGGTCGTGAAACACGACGACCTCGCGGTCCCGCGTCAATTGCACGTCGAGCTCCGCGCCGTCTGCGCCGCGTGCGACAGCATCGGCAAAAGCGGCCAATGTGTTTTCCGGCTTCAGCGCGGCGCCGCCGCGATGCGCGATGTTCCAGGGATGCATGATGTCTCCCATCCGCCCTCATAGGGGCGGGCACGTTCTAGCGCGGCGCCGAGGCCGCCGCCAAATGCGCGGGACATTCGAAGAGAAATTTATTCGTAATAAAATAAACCGCTGAGAACCCAGGTGCTGGTTCGGTCCGCGGATTGCACGGGCAGGCGCAGCAATTCGGCGTGCAGGAAAGCGCGTTTGCCGCGTTGCAGCTTGACGTCGAGCGCCAGAGGCGCGCCCGACTTTACGACCTCAGCCATCTGGGCGCGGTAGCCCTCCAGGATCGGCTCTTGAAAAATCTCGGAAAGTTTGAAGCCCGTAATGTCCCGCCCGAAACGCCGAAGAAACGCGGTGCCAGCCAGTCGCGCACGAAAATCGCGGCAATCGTCCAGGGGTTCGAAGACCGCAAGATTGCGAAGGATTCCGCCGAGTTGTCGGGCCGGCACATCGCGGCCCACGACGAAGCCGTCGCCGCCCTGCAACTCCCGCCAGCGCTCGAATAGAAGCCGCGCGCCGAAGTGAACCGGCTCCGGGATCTGCGTGGCCGTTTCACTGAGGTCGGCGGTCAGGGGATCGACGGCGTCCCACACCAGTCCAAGCGCTTGCATGAGCGCTCCTGTTCTTCTTGAGCGAGATGGCCCTCGCTGATGGCGCCCGGTTCCTACACGAGTGCGCATTGCGCGGAACCTAATTAAATTGGCGGCATTTTCGGAAGGATTTCATAAATTTGTAAATATCGATCGACAATCGGATGGACCCGGCGACAAAAGCTTGGCGCGCGAAGCCGCGGAGGACGCGGTTAAGAAGGCTCACCATGGAGCCACGGAAAAAATGGAGGACACGGAGAAGTTTCTTGCGCGCGTTCGCGCGCGCCTCACTTCTTCTCCGTAGCTCAGTGGTGAGTCTTTTCCTTTTTCCGCGTCTCCGCGGCTCCGCGTGCGCCCCTAACTACCTCGGACGGTTCTTTCCGATGTAGCCGAACATGTGGCCGGCGACATTGCGCATCTGGATTTCTTCCGAACCTTCCGTGATGCGATAGCGGCGGTGATGCCGGTAGATATGTTCGAACGGCTTGTGGCGCGAATAGCCCATGCCGCCATGCGTCTGCATCGCCTGGTCGGCCGCATCACAGACGAGCCGGTTGCCGCGGTAGTTGCACATAGAAACCTTGTCGGAAAGATAAAGCTGGATCTCCGGCCCCGTCATGCGATCCATTTCCCAGGCCGTACGATAGATCAGCCAGCGCAGCATCTCGCATTCCGTCTGCAGCTCCACGAGCGGCCACTGGATCGCCTGGTTGCGCGAGAGCGGCTTGCCGAACGGCTTGCGCGTGTTGGCGTAATCGATGCTTTCGTTGATGCAGTATTGCGCGGCGCCCACGCCGGACGCTGCCTGGCGGATGCGGTTCTCATGCACGAAGTGCCGCGCCAGCACGAGGCCGTTGTCGACGGGCCCGAACACGGCGCTATCCGGCACCCAGACATTCGTGAACGACACGCGCGCGTGGTCCGTCGGCATGTTGAAGGTCCACATATATTCTTCGATCTTCACGCCTTCCGCATCCATCGGCACGATCAGACAGGTGAGCCCCCGCGCGTCGCCGTCGGGTCCGCTGGTGCGCACGAACACCATGTCGTGGGTCGCGACATGCACGCCCGTGTTCCACATCTTTTCGCCGTTGATGCGCCAGCCATCGCCGTCTTTCACGGCCCGCGTTTCCATCCAGGTCGCGTCGGACCCGTGCTTGGGCTCCGTGAGGCCGAACGCGATGCGCGCTTTGCCCTCGAGCATTTTTGCGAGATAGGTTTTCTTCTGCTCCTCCGTGCCGAAATCGCGGAACATCAGCACCTGGGGGAAATTTCCCACCACGGAGGTTTCGTTCTGCAGGTCGTTATGCAGGCCAAGACCCTTGGCGGCGAGATGTTCACGGATGATCGCCATCGCGAGATTGCCGATATTCTTGCCGCCGAATTCTTCGGGCAGCGCGAGCCGGAGGAATCCCGCCTTGTCGGCCCGGCGGCGCATTTCGCCCAGAAGCGCTTCCCAATCCTTGCGCGGCAACCCGCCGTGCTCGAAATCGGTGCGCGCCCATTCACGGCGATGGTCGAAGAAGCGGATATTGTCGTCCTGCTGCTCCAGCGGCTTGATTTCGCGCTCGATGAAATCGTCGATGCGCACGAGAAGGTCGGTGATCTCTTTGGGGATCGCAAAGTCCATGGGGTGTTTCCTCGTTAATGGCGGGGTCGGGACTTTAACGCCCGATAGCGCCAGAGCGAAACACCCCACAAATGTGGGTCCTCCAAATCGAAAGGCGGCCGGGCTCTGACCGGCAAGGCCGGCCACACAGTGGTTGGCGGCAGATCAAATCAGGTGAAATCCGATATGCCGAAATGCGAGAGGTTGGTGGCGTTCGTCAGTTCGATGACGAGATCGGCGCCTGCCTGGTAACCGGCCGTCCCGTTTCCGTCCACGATCAGGAAGACATCTCCCGCAAGATTGCCCGAGGTGGGCGTGAACAAAACGGCGTCGTGGGCATGCAGCTGATTCGCGCCAATCGCAGCGGCAAGATTGGCGTCGAAATGCGCGCTGGAAAGGAGGCCGCTCGTGACAGCCGCGTCGATCGCTTGAGGGGTTCCAAAGTCGACTGTAAATTTATCGACTAAAGCGTTGAACCCGATGATGGAGTCATAGGTTGTGCTCGTCGATTCGCGTACGGTGTAATACTCAAAGGTATTGGCGCTGCCATGTGCGGTCATGACGTCGGCCCCGGCGCCGCCGTGGAAGAGATTCGTTCCACTGCCCCCGATGAGCGTGTCGTTTCCCGCTCCGCCGACAAGCGAAAGATTGGCGTTCAGAGCTGACGCATTGACATTGAGCGTGTTCGCGGCGGAGAGATTGCCCGCATATACCTGGAACGACTGTCCGGCGGCGACATTTCCCGCGGCCAAAGCCAGCTTCACGCTGTAACCGGAATCGCAATAAATCTGCTGAATATTCCGGATCGTCGCATTCTCGAGCCTCAGGCCCGCCGAATAATCCCCGTCGAGGGTGATGGCATTGGAGTCGCCTCCACCGCCGTCGATGCGATCCGCAGCGGTCAACATGGCCGAACCGACAAATTGGAATCCGTCGTTTTGGGCGCCCCCTGTCAGCTGATCGTAGCCGACGCCGCCAAAAACATCGAACCCGCCGCCGGTCACATGTGAGCCGTTGAAGATGAACGAGTGCGCGGCGTCGACAGATTCACCATTGATCACCATTGATTCGCCCGCCGGGACGTTGGCGTTGCTCATCGTCAGCTTGTACCCGTATCCGCTTTGCAGATAGAGAGCCAACTCTCCGCTTAGTTGATGCGGTCCGAATGTGTAGCCCGCGGAATAATCGCCATAGAGCGAGACGGCCGTATTTCCTGCGCCGAAGATCCTGTCCAGGGCGGGAAGCACTCCTAAAATCTCAATGTTGTTGCTTCCGTCGCCGCAATGAACGGTGTCGACCTGATCATTGTTCAATTCGACGCTATTTTCGCCCGCTCCCAGATTAATGACATAGCTGCCCGTCGTGTCACCAATCATATAGAGATTTGCCTGGTCGCCCGAGCCGAGTTTTGTGGCGTCGATCGTCATCGTCTCGCCTGCGCCGACGACCCCATTTTCGATGCTCAGCGAATAGATGTGACCTGCCTCGAGGGCTATGGTCTGTACGTTTTGCAGCATTGACGGAGAAACAGCCAGATAGGTGGGGGAATAGTTGCCGTCGAGCTGCAATGTGTTCGAGCCCGCTCCGCCATTTATTGAGTCTGTCGCGTCGAAATGTGAGCCCATGTTGATGATGTCGTTGACGCTGGTTCCCGTAATGGTGGCGTTGTCGCCCGTCGCTACAATTTCGAATTTGGCCAATGTGCCCCAATTGGCGAATTGCAGCTGCGAGCCGTCAAAAGTTTCACCGTTTGCAACTCGGACAGCTACTATGTCGACATGGCCGCCGGCCGTGATCGTCGTATCGAGCGCGATCGCGCCGTTTCCGAATTGCGCCGCCGAAAATGTCGCGGTCGCGGCGCCGGGTGCGTCGAAGTCGATGGCCGTCACGTCGTCGATCGCATCGCCGATATAATTCGTTGTCGCGAGGACGAAGAGGTTCGGCCCCGTGATGGTGGTGTCCGGCAGTAGCCCGATGCCGATGGCGTCCAATGACAGAGAAGGGACAATTTCCCCGGCGGCAGTCGCGTCCAAAGAATTGGCCAAATGGTTCGCCATTTTTCTGTCTCCGTTGGTGTCTGATGGGGGATGTGGCGGGTTCTTGCCGCCCATCCCCTGCGTCCGGGATGCCGTCAAATGCCCGTCGCAACGAGGAGCGCCGAAGGCGCTTCACCAAGGCGGCCTGAACGCGTTGAGAGATGGATATCCCGGCAGCGGAAGGAATACTTGGGCGCAAACGTCATGAATTGACCAAAAGCGACATCTCCGCCTTGACGAACGCGCAACCGCAACGATTTATGGCCGGGGTCAGGTAGTGCGTCGCGACAGGGAGTAGCCGAGATCATGGACGGACCGCCTGACGATTTCGGTCTGATGAAGATCTCCGAGAAGTCGCTCCACCCCGGCGCCCGCTTCGACTCCTGGCGCCAGATCCTCTGCCGCAAGTTGCTTCAGGTCAGCGGCGACCCCATCGCCGAAGAACCCTATTGGGCGAATGCGCGGCTGCGTATCCTTCCTGGTTTGCGCACCGGCACAGGCGCTTTCGCGGCGTCGCGGTTCAATCGCACCAAGCAACTTGTCGCCTCAGGCGACGACGATTTCGTTCTCATGGTCAATCTGAAGGGCAAGTTTTCGGCCATGCAGCGCGGACGCGAACTGGAGCTCGACGAAGGCGACGCCTATCTGATGGCGTGCGCGGAGCCCGGCAATTTCATCCGGGAAACGGACGGCGAACTGACCTGCATAAGGTTTCCCGCGCGCGCGTTGAATGCGCGCGTGCCGGACCTCTACGATCGAGTCGCGCGCCGCATCCCGAAAGATCGCGAGGTCGTGAATCTGGTTCTCGCTTACCTCCGGACATTGGACGATCTGTCGCTTGTCGATCCACAGCTCCGCAGCACTGTCGCCGCGCATGTCTGTGATCTCGTTGCGCTGGCCCTCAATCCGACGAGAGAGAACATTCACGAGACAAGCGAGGAAGGTCTGCGCAACGGCCGGCTGAATGCAATAAAGATTTTTGTGGAGCGCAATCTCCGCCGTCACGGCCTTTCGGTGCAGGATGTGGCGGCCCGACACGGGCTGTCCCCGCGGCAGGTTCAGCGTCTGTTCGAAAGCGATGGCCGGACATTTTCGCGTTTTGTGCTTCACAAACGAATGGAATTGGTCCAGCGCGCTCTGATGGACGAGCGTCAGCGGCACAAGAACATCGGCGAAATCGCGCTGGAATACGGCTTCGGCGACCTGTCGACTTTCACGCGCGCGTTTCGCGCCCATTTCGGCGAGTCGCCCCGCGGCGTTCGCAATCGCGGCCGGGTCGCTTCGCAAGACGGCTAGATTGCAAAACGCATCAGGAAAATCGAAATCACTCTTGACTTTGAAATTCGCCCGGCGTATTTGCCCGGCCCTCGCGAGCAATCGTGCCGCGCGAACGACATGAGCCGATCAATGCTGACAGCAATTGAACGCAAGGCGACTCTGCAAAATGGCTTCAGGCCAGTTGCCGATGCACGCATGGCTCATGGGAGCGGTTCCGACTGACGGAACCGAGATGTCCGGTTATCGGACCCCTCCCGAGCTGACGCTCCGGAGGGGTTTTTGTTTTTCCCTTCCCGTGCGGCTCACAACCGACGATGCCCGGCTTTGCCGGGACGGGAGACCCGGATCCCGGCTTGCACATGCAAGCGAAGCGCGGGGCCTGCCGGAGGGAACGGCGCGACGATCGTCGCGGTCCACCGATGGCGGGGCGGACGCATTCAAGGTCCGCTCAGGCGGCGCGCCATATTCGAGAGCGCCGCAACTCATTCGTTTTGAAATTTTCGCCGCGCCTGGCGGCATCGCATTCCCGGTGGTGAAGAGGGTCGGTTACTTCGTCCCACATTGGGGCGCCCGCCTCGACAGTTCCCCGGGAAATTTATTCTCAAGGCATTTGGCGCAACCAATGCCGGTGGTGAAGAGTCCTGTTACTTCGCTAAGGTGACGGTCGACAGTTCGAATCCGTCCGGAGACGTGCAAGCGTCGCCGTAGCTCAGCGGTAGAGCATCATCGCCCGAAAGGGCAGTACAGGCTCGCCCGTTCCCCGGCAGTTTTTTCCGTTCGTCAAATTCCGGGTGGTGAAGAAATCGGATGCTTCGTCTGTTAAACGATGACCGCAAGGTCGATCCGTTTTCACCTGTTCCCCCGGAACTCAAACCACGGCGGTGGTGAAGAGACCTGTTACTTCTTGGAAGCCGAGGGTCGAAGGTTCAACTCCTTCCGGAGTGCGACATCGCATTCCGTAGCTCAGCGATAGAGTATCGGAGCCCGCAAGGGCAGTACAGTCTCGATCGTTCCCCGCCAACTTTGTTCAAAGACCTTCGCCGGTGGTGAAGAGCGCCGATACTTCGTGTCGCGGGTTCGAGCCCCGTCGGGCCAAAATGTAATGCCCGTAGCTCAGCGGTAGAGCAGAAACACGGTCTCGTCCGTTCCCCGGCAAACCATTCGGCCTGCGCAGGAGATCGTTTCTCCTGCGCAGGCGGAGGGCGGTGGTGAAGATGGCTGGTACTTCGGATAGAGCGCCGGACGCGTCAGCGTTCGGAGGTCGCGGGGTTCAATTCCCGCCGGCAGCAATGTCGTAGTTCAGCTCAGCCTTCGGGCAGTCCAGCGTCGCCTGTTCCCCGCCAATGTGTTCCATTCCAACCCAACCAAGAGGAGGCCATCATGGTCAAGCTGAACAAGATCCTGCGCGCGTTCACCCATGAGGGCGCACGCGGCGTTCGCTTCACGCCCGAGCAGGAGCTGAAGCGCGCGCTGATGAACTGCCTCCTGTGGGAGGACCAGTTCTACGAGAACGGCGTCTCCATCGCCGACCGCATGAAGGCGCTTGTGCCTTTGGTCGCGCCCGAGAAGGTCGCGCAACTCGCCATCGAGGCGCGCGAGCAGATGAAGCTGCGTCATGCGCCGCTTCTGATCGTGCGCGAGATGGCGCGTCACGAGAAGCACCGCGTGCTTGTCGCCGATACGCTTGCACGGATCGTACAGCGCCCCGACGAGCTCACGGAGTTCCTTGCGATCTATTGGGCCGATGCGCTCGGTCCCATGCAGCAGCGCAAACGCCAGCCCGTCTCCGCCCAGGTGAAGAAAGGTCTTGCGCGCGCTCTGACCAAGTTCGACGCGTATCAGCTTGCCAAATACGACCGCGACGGCGCGGTGCGGATCCGGGATGTGCTGTTCCTGGTCCACGCCAAGCCGAAAGACGCGTCCCAGGAGAAAGTGTGGAAGGAGCTTGTCGACGGCACGCTCGCCTCGCCGGACACCTGGGAGGTTTCGCTCTCGGCCGGAAAGGACAAGCGCGCCAGCTTCGAGCGGCTCATCGCCGACAAGAAGCTGGGCGGGCTCGCGCTCCTGCGCAATCTGCGGCTCATGCAGAGCGCCGGCGTCGAGCGCGCGACGATCGCGGACGCGATCTCCGCGATGCGTACCGATCGCGTGTTGCCCTACCGCTTCATCACGGCCGCGCGCTATGCGCCGGATTTCGAGCCGGAGCTCGAGGCTGCGATGTTGAAGTCGATCAAGGATCACGTGCGGCTCAAGGGCCAAACGCGGCTTCTGATCGACGTGTCGGGTTCGATGGACTATCCGCTCTCCGCGCAATCGGAGATGACACGGATGGAGGCCGCCTGCGGTCTCGCCATCCTTGCGCGCGAGGTCTGCGACGAGGTTGAGATCTTCACCTTCTCCAACGAGGTCGCGAAGGTTCCGCCCCGACGTGGCTTCGCGTTGCGGGACGCCATCGTGCGCAGTCAGCCGCATGGCGGAACCCTGTTGGGCAAGGCCGTGAGGAAATCGACCGCAAGGGCGCGCGCCTCATCGTCTTCACGGACGAGCAGGCGCACGACACAGTGCCCGCGCCCAAGGGGCTCGGCACCATGGTCAATGTGGCCGCGTATATCCACGGCGTGGGCACGCGCGACTGGCAACGCGTCGACGGATTCTCCGAGGCCGTGATCGCGTGGATCGCGGCATCGGAGGAGACGATGCACTGACATTGGAGTATCAACACAAAGAGGAGGCCGGGGCGCGCCAACAACGCGCCCCGGTTCGTTTCATGTATTCGGTTATCGAGAGCAAGGGCGTTCACATCAAGGCCTGGACAAATGGCGTTCCGCTTGAGGACGCCGCGCGCCAGCAACTCGCCAACGTCGCGTCGCTTCCGTTCATCCATAAGCACGTCGCGGCGATGCCGGACGTGCATTGGGGCATGGGCGCGACGGTCGGCAGCGTGATCCCGACCAAGGGCGCGATCATCCCGGCGGCCGTGGGCGTCGATATCGGTTGCGGCATGGTGGCGGCGCGCACCTCGCTCACCGCGAACGATCTTCCCGACAATCTTTCGGCGATCCGTTCGGCGATCGAAGCGGCGGTGCCACACGGACGTACCGACAATGGCGGCGCCAACGACCGCGGCGCCTGGCACGACGTTCCGGACAGCATCTCGCAGACCATGACCGGCGCAGTCGACTCGGGCCTCGCTGCGCGGCTCGCAGCGATCTGCGACAAGCACCCGAAGATCGCACGCGCCGCCAAGCGCGCGCCGCATCATTTGGGAACGCTCGGCACCGGCAACCACTTCATCGAGATTTGTCTCGACGAGGAGAATGCGGTATGGGTGATGCTCCATTCGGGCTCGCGCGGCATCGGCAACCAAATCGGGCAGTACTTCATCGAGCGGGCCAAGGAGCAGATGCTCCGCTGGTTCATCACCCTGCCCGACAAGGACCTCGCCTATCTCGTGGAGGACACGGCCGACTTCAACGACTATGTCGAGGCGGTCGAGTGGGCGCAGAACTTCGCGCTTGAGAACCGCGCCACGATGCTCGCGGCAACGATGCAAGCAATCGAGGCGGCGCTGGGTCGGTCGTTCGCCTGGGGTTCGGTCGCGGTCAACTGTCATCACAACTATGTCGCGCGCGAGCATCATTTCGGCGCGAATGTGTGGTTGACGCGAAAGGGCGCCGTGCGGGCGCGCGAAGGCGATCTCGGGATTATTCCGGGGTCGATGGGCGCGCGGTCGTTCATCGTGCGCGGCAAGGGCAATGCGAACTCGTTCCACACCTGCTCTCACGGCGCCGGCCGCGCCATGTCGCGCAACGAGGCCAAGCGGCGTTTCTCGGTCGAGGACCACGTGAAGGCGACCGAAGGCATCGAGTGCCGCAAGGACGCGGACGTCATCGATGAGACGCCCATGGCCTATAAGGACATCGACGCCGTCATGGCCGCACAGGCCGATCTTGTGGACATCGTCCATACGCTTCGGCAAGTGGTCTGCGTAAAAGGTTGAATCAGGCGACGGCGGCGAAAGCTGCCGTCGCCTTTTTCATTTGTGCGCACCTTCGAGCGTCCTGCAGATAGCTTTCGACCCCTGCTCCATCATCATGCGCATGTTGTCTGCCGCACCATCGGGCAGGAGATCGACGCGCCAGACGAGTTTCGTGGCCGCCCCGCCTGCAGGAATCACTCGAAACGATGCGTTGTGGTGGGTCATCGACCCACCACTGACCGCATAAGCAAGCCGCCAAGCCTTGTCGTCGATATCGACAATCAATTCCTTCACCACCGCGCCGTTGGCGAAGGTCACGATGCGGGCGCCCTCCTCCAACCGGCAATCGACGACGAAGTCGCGCGCGAACCGCGTGTGCACGGCGCCCACGTCGCGGATGGCCGACCACACGGCTTCGGGCGCAGTTCCGATCTCAAGTTCCATGTAAATCGACGCCATGAAACGTTGCCCCTATTTCAGGCAGACGGCTTCGATATTGTTGCCGTCCGGATCGAGGAGATACGCGGCGAAGTATTTCGGGCCGTAATCGGGACGCGGTCCCGGCGGGCCGTTGTCCCGGCCTCCCGCTTTGAGGCCGGCCTTGTAGAAATCCGTGACGGCTTCGTGGTTTTTCGCCGCGAACGCGATATGGACATTCTTCGATGGCGCACCCTCGCCGAGCCAGAGCGCGGGCGCGCCCTTGGGACCGAATCCCGTGCCGGACTCGTCGGGGACAAGCCCCAGTGGCGCCAGCGCCGCCTTGTAGAAATGCGTGCTGGCCGGGACGTTCTTCGTCTTCAGTCCGATATGATCGTACATGACAGTCTCCGTGGTTGACGAAGATCATCCTGCGGCGAAAGCGGCGATCCGTTCTTGGAAAATCTTGCGGTCGCCGCGGGCGGCCTTGCGGAACGCGCCGGGCGAGACCCCAGCTGCACGGTGGAAACTGCGCACGAAATTCGAAAGATCGGCGAAACCGACGTCGAGCGCGACATCCGTGACGGGACGTTCCGCATCGGCCAGCAGCCGGGCTGAGTGGCGCAGGCGCGAGCGGACAAGATATTGATGCGGCGTCACGCCCAGCACGTTCGCGAAGATGCGCAGAAAATGAAACATGCTGAGGCCGCTCTCCCGCGCAATCCGGCCCAGATCGATCTCGTGGCGCGAATGCGAGTCGATCCAGTGCGCGGCGTCCACGGCGCGCCTGCGATCACGGGCCTGGACCGCGGGCGCCTTCCGCGTCTCGCCTTCGACCGTTTCGACGAAACGCGCCGCAAGGACCAGCGCGATTTCTTCGACGCCGATATCGCTTTTGCCGGCGGCGACCGATTGCGCCAGCTCGCCCAGCACCATCATCTGCGCCAGCGGCGGAATGGCGACGCCCCGCCAGGAGGCCGCGCGATCGCCGATCAATTCCGCCAGTTCCGGTTCGAGCTGGATGGACAGGCATTCGTCGCCGCAGACATGATGGTCGTGCGCGCAGACAAATTCATCGCCGGGAAACCCTACGAAGAGCGAACCGGCGACGAGCTCGAATTCCTCGCCCTGCGCGCGAACGCTGAAGCTCCCCTTGCGGACATAGGAGACCGAATAGCGTTCATGCTGCTCGAGGAAAGGCCGCTCATGCGGCTTCGCCTCGCAGCGATAGTCGATCACGGCAAGCCGGCCGTCCGCGAAAAGTTGGGTCTTTCCCATGTGTGGGAATATAGGCGCTTATGCGCAGCCAAAATAGGTGCGTTGCAATATGTGCGCTCCGCGCAACAGATATTCACACTGTTCGCGTTGACTTTGCGCCATCTCCGGCGTAGCAAACGGACCATCTTGCGGGCATGAGGCCTGCGCGATTCGAGCGAGCCCAAGAATGAATAATTGCCCGGATTTCTCGGCCGTACCGACCGCCCTTACGGGCGGCGTTCGTGCCGCATCGGCTCGCGAGGAGAACGCCGCATAAGTATGCGTCCGTTCTGATGGTTCACCCCTCCCGAGCCCGACTGGCGCTTCGGAGGGGTTTTTTGTTTCCTTTGGGCGCATCCGTCGGGTTCGGGCACTAAAGAAAAGCCCGTGTCATGACTGACATTGTCGATATCGATCTTTCCCAGGCCGGCGAACGCGTCGTCGGACACGGCCTGGACGCATGGTTCGCCGAAGCCGGGCAATTGCTGCGGCTGGCGATTCCGCTTGCGCTCACCCAGCTGTTCCAGATGGCGATCATGAGCACCGACACGTTCATGCTGGGCCATCTGGGCAAGACGGCGCTGGCCTCGGCCGCGCTGGGCAACACCGTGTTCTTCTTCACCTGGCTGATCGGCTGCGGACCCGTCTCCGCGATCGCGCCGATGATTGCGCATATCCTGGGCGAACGCGCGACCAATCGCGCTGGCGTGCGCGCAGTGGTGCGCATGGGCATCTGGTCGGTGATGATGATGTCGATCCCGCTGCTCGTGTTCCTGCTGTTCACGAAACACACCCTGCTGTTCCTTGGGCAGCAGCCCGCCCTCGCCGAAGGCGCGGGACGCTTTGTCGGTATGTTGTGCTGGGGCCTGCCCTTCTCACTGGGCTTTCAGGTGCTGCGCAATTTTTCGACCGCGCTGTCGCGGCCGACGGCATCGCTCATCGTGATGGGGCTGGCCGTCGTGTTCAATGCGATCGGCGACTACGCGCTCATCTTCGGCCATTTCGGCGCGCCGAGACTGGAGCTTGTCGGCTCGGGCATTGCGAGCGCGTCTTCTTATGCGTTCACTTTCTTCGCCATGGTCGCGGTGATCTGGCTGACGCCGAAGCTCAGGGAAGTTCGAATCTTCCACCGATTCCACTTTCCCCATTGGGGCAAGCTGATCGAGGTCTATCGGCTGGGGATGCCCATCGGGCTGACGATGATCTTCGAGGCGATGCTGTTCAATTCGGCGACCCTGATCATGGGGACGTTCGGAACGGCGTCGGTCGCGGCGCACCAGATCGCCATGATCATTCCCTCGATCACCTTCATGGTGCCCTTGGGAATCGGCATGGCGGCCACGGTGCGCGTGGGGCTCGGGGCAGGCGCGCGCGATCCCGAGGCCGCGCAACGATCGGGCTATGTGGCGATGATCATCGGCGTGGGCTTCATGAGCGTGACGGGAATATTCCTTTGGATATTCCCCACGCAAATCGCCAGCGTGTGGTTCTCGGATCCCGGGGCCAACGCCGACGTGATCGCATTGGCCGCCGTGTTCCTGCATGTCGCCGCGGCGTTTCAGATCGTCGATGGGTTGCAAGTCGTCGCGGCGCTGAGTTTGCGCGGGCTTAAGGATGCGCGCGCGCCGATGTGGATCGCGGCGGGTAGTTATTGGCTCGCGGGCTTTCCCGTCTGCATCGCACTCGCCTTCGGCCTGCACATGAAAGGCTTCGGTATCTGGATCGGCCTCGCCTTCGGCCTGTTCGTGGCGGCCGCCGCAATGTTCGCGCGGTTCCGGTATCTGTCGCGGTTGAGGTGATTGATGACGACGTGAAATTATTTGCCACCCGTCCCTTGAGGGCGGGTGGATGGGGTCCCTGCGCCATATTGCAGATTTGTTTACGCGCTTCGCGCGGACGCCAAATTTCCGTTCTTCGCCGTCCAGCACCGCGCATGAAAGGCTGCGGTGTTGCGATAGAAATCGTTTTCGATGGCCTTCAGGCGGCCGTCCCGGCACGCCGTGACGTTCTCCAAAATTCTCTTCAATGTGGCGCGCGGAAAATCCGGCGCTTCGCGGGTGAAAAGTGCGGTCGGCCAGGCGTCGTCCGCCAGGCGGCCATAGGAGCGCCTTACGCTCGGCAAAACCGCTTCGGGCTTGGTCCCTTTTCGCCACGTGTCGATATAATCATAAGGCGTGGCGTTTCGCAGGCTTTCCGGATTCGACCAATCGGCGTTCTGGTTGACATTGTTCGCGTAGAACAAAATCTCCCCCTGCCGGCCGGCGTCGATGTGGAACTGGGTGTGCAGGATCCAGGCATGCGCGATGAGGACGTGCCAGAAGAAGCCGTCATTCGTGAGATGCGGCACGAGTTGCAGGCGATAGTCGACGTCGTTCACGAAATACCGATAGTTGCGCAGATACTCCGCGAACAGCGGATAGCGGGGAACGAATATTTTCGAATAGCGGACGATATGCGCGAACTGGCCGCAGAAAGGATCCCCCAGAATGTCGATATCTTCGCGCGTCAGCGGCGTCACCAGCTTGCGCAGATCCTTCTTCCTGCCGAGGAACATCGCGTCTTCATAAAAGAAGGGCTGATTGGAATCCGCCCAGGGTATCCAGATTTTGTGTTGCAGAACGGGCTTCGGCATTTTCACGCCCCACGCCGTTTGGCCATCGGCGACCTTGCAGAGCGCATCGAAATTCGCGATCTTGCTGCGTAGGAAATCCACGTCCACGACAAAATCCGGTCGCGACTTGAGAACGAGCGGGTCCTCGCCGGGAATATGCGATAAAGCCACGTCCAAATTTCGTATCTGGTAGGCCACGCCGCGCTGATTGGCCGTGCCCTGAACCAGCGGCTGGGGGACGCGCACCAGCGAAACCTCCGGCATGTCTGCAAGCGGCGCGACATGGGGATCGATCTCGGCGGAGTCCCAGGTGACGCACGCGATGCTGCGCAGCACGCCTTCCTGTTTGAGCTGCAGCAGCGGCGCGAGGCTCCGCCGCAGCAATGCGGGGGATTTGACAAATCCCGTCACGATCGCGTCGGCGAATTGCGGCATCGCGATTATCCCAGAAGCCGATCGATGCGCGCGCAGACAAATCGCGGCAGCGCATCGTCGCGCGCATAAGGCAGCACGCGGAAGAGATTGAGGGCCGCAAGTTGCGGCAACCGCGCGGGCAGCGCGGGATCGATCTCGGCTGCAAGCGCGCGAAACTCAGGCGCCAGCCTGTCCAGCTTCAGGATCGCGTTGGTGCGACGAACCGTCGAGGCTTGCGGATCGTAAAGGCCGCGAATGCACCAATGCCCGGCCACGTCCTGAAACAGCTTCCCCAGGTCGAGCCAATAAGACGAAACCCACGGTTCGTCGCAATCGATGAAAACAATGCCCCGCTCTTTCGCCACCAGGATGTTCTCGAGCGTGAGGTCGCCGTGACAGGGCGATTCCGGAATGTCGCTCCAATCGCAGGCGCGCAGACGCTCCGCGCAGCCGCGAATCTCATTCAAATCCGCCGCGGGCCGGCCGGCCGCCGCGACGACGATATCGTCGATCTTGCCGAGAAATCGCGCCGCCGAAATCGCAGCGCCGCGGCACTCGCGGAACAGCCACATCATGCGCGCAACAGCCTGCACAAGCGCCCGTCGATCAAAGGTCGCGGCGTCCTTGACGGCGTCGGCGACGGTGCGGCCCGGCAGATATTCCATATCGAAAGTCGCGCGCCCGGATTCGTCTAAGCCTTGCGCCAGCAAGCGCGGAAACGACATTCCCAGCATCCAAAGCGAATGCTGCTTGTCGGCCTGCGCTTTCAGCCTTGCGCTGACGGCCGTGCTGGCGGCGGTCTTGCGCACGAAACTGTGAAGGCCGCGATTGTGCAGCACGACGCTGGCGCCAGAGTGGCCGATCAGGATGCGTTGTGAAAGCGCTGACGCTTCCGGTGGTCTGGCGGCGACCGCGCGCCGCGCGCGCGCCGCGGCGCTCACAGCCAGTCTTTCATATATTCCGCCAGGTCGGGGCTGTTGCGCTCGGTGCTGATGGCGACGGCCGACGGATAGGGGTTGGACGGCGCGTGATCGTTGATCAGGAAACGGCGGCCGTGGCGGCAATCCATGACCAGGGCGTGCGGCGCAAGACCGAGGGACCGCAATGTCCGCTCCGTTTTCGCACGATGGCATTCGGGCCGCGCAGTCATGAACACGATCTGGGCGCCCTGCTCCTGCCAGAGACGCAAGGCCGCGACATTGTCGTCGATGGGAATATCGTCGTCATCCCAGAAAGGCGGGAAATAGCGGCTGTGATTTTCGAACACCACGCCGTCAAGATCGGTGACGATGGTGCCGCGGGCGCGCACATGACGGCGCCAGTCCTCCAGCGTTCCCACATCGATGAGGCCGGACACCAGCAGCGGCGCCACCATCATGCCGCCGGCGATCGCACGGTTCATCACATGGGAGACGAACAATTCGCCGACGTCCGGCTCGGCGCAGAGGCGGTCGAACAGATGAAGATAAGAGTCCGCGCTCTCGAAGCCGTAAAGCCCGACGCTCACATAGTTGGAGATCAAGCTCTTCTCGACCATTTCGACGATGAGATTGTTTTCATTGAGGACCGCGAAGCTTTTCGCGCCCACATTGGTCATGTGCGGCGCGGTCCGCACGTCGCTCAGCGCCACGAAGCTGCCGGATGGCGCCGCCGCGGGATCGAAAAAGCTGTCGGCGTCCTTGACCAGAAAAGCTCCGCTCACGGATGCGCGGCGGATCATTTCGGCGACGGTGTCGGCTGGTCCGCGCGTGTCACGCGGCAGCACGAGCACATCCGCATCGGAGCCGAAGACGCGGTGCAACAACGCGGTCGCCTGATATTTGGCCTCGTGCTCGGCGCGCACGGCGATGACGATGCGGTCATAGGAGTCGCGCGGCACGCTGGCGGCCGCGCGGGCAAGCGCAAGCTCGCCATCCGGAAGCGTCAGCATCCATTTGGGACGCACGCCCGGATAGCGGGAGGATTTTCCCGCGCAGGGAAGCAGCAATGTCCTTTGCATGCGGTCGGCCGGTGCAGAGACGCTACGCGTTTGTTTATCGCGATATAGTTAACCCCGCGTTAGCCATAGGCACGGGGCTTGCTCCGTCGCCCCTGCCATGACCATGACCGCGCAAACTGTCCGGCTTCAGACCAATTTGGGATCGCGCAGACGCGCGTCTGGATCGAATTGGTACGTGTTGCGCCGCCTCGCGCAGAAGGAAAAGCTCGCGAAAGTGTTCGTCGAGCGCCTCACCGAGCCGCTACACCTGAACGCGCTCTCCGCGCTGGTCGCGCTCTTCGGCAGCTATCGCATGAAGGTCGCATTCGACCTCGTGGTGCGCCAGCAATATGCCTTTCCCATTCTCTACGCCGCAGACGCCGCGAAGCGCTATGGCTATGATTGCGTCACCCTGGTCGAGCTGGGCGTGGCGAGCGGCTCGGGGCTGCTCAATATGTGCCGGGCCGCCGAGCGCACGACACGGGCGACCGGCGTTCATTTCCGTATCGTCGGCTTCGACGGCGGCAAGGGCATGCCGCCGGCCATCGATTACCGCGACCTGCCGGAGCATTTCCAGGTCGGGGATTTTCCCATGACGGATTTTGTGGGCCTCAAACGCGCGCTGCCGTCAAACGCGGAGCTCATCATCGGCGATGTCGCGGAAACGGCGCCTGCCTTCGCCAGAACTCTCACGAAAGACATGCCGCTCGGTTTTGTGGCCGTCGACGTTGATTACTACTCCGCCGCCAAAGCCGCGATGGCGATCCTGGAGGGCGCGCCGGAGAACTACCTGCCGCTCGTTCCCGTCTATCTCGACGACATCGGCGTCGACGGCTCCAATCCGTGGAACGGCGAGCTTCTCGCGATCGCGGAGTTCAATGCGGAGAACGCGCTGAGAAAAATTGCGCCCTTCACGCTGCTGCGTTCGCGCCGCGTCTTCAAGAACACGCAATGGATCGACCGCATGTTCGCGGCCCACATCCACGACCACCCCTACCGCTCGCCCAAACACCGGCGCGCTGCGAAGCGGGTGATTGCGAACGAATATCTGGGCTGACGCCACCCGCGGTGGCCTTCCGGGCGCCTTCACGATAGCCTGTCCGCTGTTGCGATGAATGGAGCGGCCATGTGGACGATTGCAATCCTGGCTGCCGCAGCGGCGATAGCGCAGGCGCCGGTCGCTTCGCCTTCCACATCGAAATGGCGCATAGAAAATTCGCCTTCCCAAATCGAGGATGCGCGGAGCGTCACCGCCGTTCTGGATTCCACCAATAGGCTGCGCGATAACGTCGGCGCCCTGGAAGCGGCGACGCTGTTTGTGCAATGCGAAGACGGAGAGTTGAACGTCTATGTCGCCTGGCCGCCGGACATGGGCGACGAGGATCGCCCGGTGCGATGGACATTCGATGCCGACGTCGCCACGGACGAAATTTGGACAGGGGCGGTGTTGGGAACCGCGACATTCAGCCCGAAGCCCTATGAATTTGCGGCAAGGCTCGCCGGCGCCAAACATCTCGTGATCGATGCGCCGCGATTGCAGCAGAGTGGCGTCGAAGCCGTGTTCGACACGAACGGCGCGGATAAAGTCGTTGCGGCTGCGTTGGCGGCTTGCCCGAAACCCTGACGCTCAGACGCCGAAAATGCCCTTGAGATAATCGTTGAGCAGGCGGCCCTGCGGGTCCATTTGCTTGCGCAGCGCGAGGAAATCGTTCCAGCGCGGATAGAGCGCCGCGAGATCCGCGCCCGTCAGCGAATTAAGCTTACCCCAATGCGGCCGCCCGCCATGCCGGCGCAGGATCGGCTGCACCACGCGGAACATGAATTCGTAGTCGTCCTTATAATAAGTGTGGACGGCGATCGAGCCGCGCGGTCCGCCCTGGAACGGCGACAGCCACGCGTCGTCCGGCGCAATGCGCCGCGCCTCGATGGGGAAAAACACATCGGGCCGCTTCGCCTCGATCGTGTCCACCACTTCGCGCAGCGCCGCCAGTTGTGCGTCGGCCGGGAGGTGAAATTCCATCTCGTTGAAGCGGATGGGCCGTTCGGTCGACAGCAGTTTCCAGCCCTCATCCACCGCTTCTTCGGGATTGGCTTCGGCCGAAGCAAGCAGCACGCGCGCTGCCGCTTTTCGCAACGTATTCGAGAAGCCGAACAGATTGCGCAATGTCTTCAGCACATCGAGGAATTGCGAATCCGTTTCCGGTCCGCGCGGCCTTGCGAGCTCGTCTGTTTCGTCATGGGTGATATTGGCGGCGAGGCCTGTGAACGGCACGGCGTAGAATTCGAAATTGCGATGCGTGTTCCAGCGCTCTTCGGCTTTGCCCAGCGTCTCGTCGAAGGATTCCAGCCAGACGCGGCGATGCAGCCGTTTGTTGGGTACGGTCGTGAGCTGCACCTGCGTGATCGTGCCCAGCGAACCGAGGGAGACACGCGCGGCATTGAACAAATTCGCGTTCTTCTCCGCGCTGCATTCGACAATGTCGCCATTGACCGTCGCAAGGCGGAGCGACGTCACATCGCCATGCAGCGCCGGCAGATGTTTGCCCGTGCCGTGCGTGGCCGTGCCCAGCGCGCCGCCGATGGATTGCTTGTTGATGTCCGGCAGATTGGCCATGGCGCGGCCTTTGCCGGCGAGCGCGGGGCCAAGATCGCCCAGCCGCGTGCCGGCCCAGGCCGTCGCCACATCGCCATCGACTTTCACCAATCCCGCCAGCGTATCGAGCGACACAAGCGTGCCGGAAGTCGGCACAAGCGGCATGAAGGAATGACCCGCGCCCACCACGCGGATCGGCGCGGGCGCCGTCTTCAGGATATGCGCCATCTCGTCTTCAGTGGACGGCGCCGCGCGCAATTGCGGATAGGAATGACGAATGCCGGACCAGTTGCGCCACACGACATGGCCCTGCGCATCTGTGGCAGGAGGCGCCGGCGGTTCCGGCCCGTCGCGATTGGCGACTTCGAAACCAACCGCGCCCGTGCCGATAGCGGCCGCGCCTGCGCCCGCGCCGATGGCGGCGCGCCGGGAAATCTTCATTGGGAGTCCTCGTGATCGGCCATGAAACGGATCAGTCCCTCGTAATCTTTCTTCGTGCAGGCGGCGCATTGCCCGCCCGCCGGCATCGCCTGGAAACCGACGATCGCATGATCGACGAGCATGGGCAGGCCTTTGTCCCAACGCACATCCCACGCCGCATGATCGTGCACGAGCGGCGCGCCGGAATTCTCGTTGGCGTGACAGGCCTTGCAGCTTTGCGTGTAAAGCGTCGCCAGATGCGCATCGGCGGGTTTGAGCGTCGCAAGCTGCTCGGCCGTCGGACGCGAAGGCTGATTGCAGCCCGTGAGCACGAGCAATATCGCAGCACCAAAGATTGTTCGTTTCATCAGCCTGACACGCCCTGCCCCGACGCAATCATGCAAAAAACCGGGCTGGTGCTGTCAACAGCCACAAGGCCGCAACTGTTGAGTTGACGGCGCCTTACTTAGCCAATCCCTCCCGTTCTTTGAGTAGCGACGCCAGCAGTCTTTCCTGTCTCGCAATGCGTTCGGCGGCGAGTTCTTCGTCGGCGGCGCCGGATTGGGCGGCTGCCTGTTCCGTCAATTCAAGCAGGTTCGCGCGAACGGCGGCGATCTCTTCGTCGATCTCGGCGAGTCTGGCTTTGTCGGGCATGGGTACTCCGGGCGTGTTGGTGCGGCCGCCAGACTATCAGAAACACGCGCCCGCGCACCCATTTGTCCTCCCTGGTTGTCCTCTTTGGGCCAGCCGCTAAAGTGCCCCAAAATAACACTCCGGGAGCACGCTCATGCTGGACTTTTCGCGGCTCAAGTCCGTGGCCGATATTCCGCGCATTCATGCCGTCCATCGGCCAGGCGCGGTGGCGCTCGATTTCAAAGGGCGCACCACCAGTTTCGGCGAACTTGACGCACATGCGAGCCGCGTGGCGCAGGGGCTGTTGGAACTCGGGCTCAAACCGGGCGGGCGCATCGGCTATCTGGGCAAGAATATCGATCGTTATTTCGAAGTGCTGCTGGGCAGCTTCAAAGCGCGCGGCGTGGTGGTGGGCGTGAACTGGCGATTGGCTGTACCCGAGATCGCCTATGTGCTCAACGATGCGGCTTGCGAAATCGCATTCGTGGGTAGGGACTATTACGCCGCGATGGAAAAGGCGCTGGTCGAATGTCCGAAGCTCAAGACCGTCATTGCGATGGACGGCGGACATCCGAGCTGGCTGTCCTATGACTCCTGGCGCGATGCGCAGCCCGCGAAGGATCCCATGTTGCCCGTCGCCCCGGACGACGACGTGATCCAGCTCTATACCTCCGGCACCACCGGTCATCCCAAGGGCGTGCAACTGACGAGCAGGAATTATCTCACGCTGTTCGAGTCGTTCGAGAAAATCAAAGTGGCCGACTACGGGCCCGAAGACGTGATCCTCATCGCGATGCCGTTCTTCCATGTGGCGGGTGTCAATATCGGTCTCTTGAGTCTTGCGGCCGGCTCCTACGGCGTCATTCTCGGCGACATCGATCCCCAGGAAATCCTGCGTCTCATCGAAACCAAAAAGGTTACGCAGGGATTTCTTGTTCCCGCCGTCATCCTGTTCCTCACCCAGCAGCCGAATGCGAAAGATATCGATTTCGCAAGCCTGAAGGCGATCAGCTACGGCGCGTCGCCCATCTCCGACGAAGTCCTGCTGACCGCGAAGAATTTGATGGGCTGCGATTTCCTGCAGCTTTATGGGCTGACCGAAACGACCGGTGGCGGAACCTGCCTCATACCCGCGGACCACGATCCTTCGCGGGGAAAACTTCGTTCCTGTGGCAAGCCATTGCCGGGGCATGAGTTGCGCATCGTTGACGGCGAAGGCCGCACGCTTCCGCCCGGCGAAGTCGGCGAAATCCAGATCAAGGCGCCCAATGTGATGAAGGGTTATTGGAACAAAGAAGAGGCGACGAAGAAAGCGATCGTCGAAGACTGGTTCTTTACCGGCGACGCCGGCTATTTCGATACGGACGGTTATCTCTACATTCACGATCGCGTGAAAGACATGATCGTTTCGGGCGGGGAAAACATCTATCCGGCCGAAGTGGAGAACGCGATTTTCGGCCATCCGGCCGTGGCCGATGTGGCCGTGATCGGGGTGCCGGACGAGCGCTGGGGCGAGGCGGTGAAGGCCTGCGTGGTCAAAAAACCGGGCGCGAGCGCCGCCCCGGCCGAGATCATCGCCTGGGCCCGGGAGCGGATCGCGGGCTATAAACTGCCCAAATCCGTGGACTTTGTGGACGCCCTGCCCCGCAACCCGACCGGTAAAGTATTACGGCGGGAATTGCGGAAACCCTATTGGGAAGGGCGCGATAGACAGGTAAACTAGAGTCGGCTCTGAGGAACCCGCTGCGGTGGGAGGGGAGCGAATACCATGCGCATATTGCTTCTCGGTTTAGTTGGATTGGCTGCGTCTGCGGTCGCTGCTCCTGCATTTGCAAACGGCGCCGCGCCGCAGAGTCAGACGATTCCGTCGGCTGCGTCTGCGACGACAGGGTCGACGCTTCCGCCCGATGCGGATGTCGAGATCGTGCCGCAGGTCACGCCGGGCGATCGCATTTCCATCGCCTGCGATGCGCTCACCAAAAGCAACGCCGGTTCCGATGTACGCGTGGTGCTGACGATCTCCGCCATCCCCGGCGAGACGCCGCCCGGCTACAAAAAAGTTCTCGCGACCGACGAGCATGTCGCGTACGGCGCAGTGCGCGTCCGCATCCCAACCGTGCCCGAGCTCGAGGACCACACGGTCAATCTCAATGTCTATGTCGTGGATCAGCAGGGCTCGACGTCGTGCGACGCAGGCCATCTGAAGATCACGGACTCCGCAATCGCGAAGTCACAACAGGGCTATCGCCAGCACGCCTAACGCGCCGGCCGCAATCCAGATCGCAATTCTGACGTGACGCGTGCGCGCGAGTTGCGCTTCGGCGATCTGACGCGCCGTATCCGGGTGAAGCCGCAATCCCCCTTCTGCCAGCATTGCGGAAACGACTTCCGCATTGCGCAGCATGGTCGGAAGCTCGCGCGCCAGCCTGCCGATCGCGTTCATGCCGTCGGCCGCATCGCGCAGCCGCGCTTCCGGTCCCATATTCTCGATCATCCAGCGCTCGACCACGGGGCGGGACGCTTCCCAGATGTCGAATTCCGGATCGAGGCTGCGCGCCACGCCTTCCACCACCACCATCGTCTTCTGCAGGAGAACAAGCTGCGGCTGCAGCTCCATGTCGAACCGGCGCGTGGTGTCGAACAATTGCTGCAGAAGTTTCGCCATCGAGACGTCCAGCGCGGCCCGGCCGAAGATCGGCTCGCCGATGGCGCGCAAGGCCTGCGCGAAAGTTTCGATCGCATGGGTGCGCGGCACGAAGCCCGCATCGTAATGCACCTTGGCGACGCGCATGTAATCGCGCGCGAGGAAGCCGCCAAGGGTCTCCGCCATGAAGCGCCGCATGGCAGGATCAAGCCTTCCCATGATGCCGAAATCGACGGCGACGAGGCGGCCCTCCGCATCCACGAACAGATTTCCCTGATGCATGTCGGCATGGAAGAAGCCGTCGCGCAGCGCCTGGGTGAGGAAGCTGCGGATCACCAGCACGGCGATGCGCTTGGGATCGTGGCCGGCTTCCACGAGCGCGGCCGGATTGCGAATGGGCGTGCCGTCGATCCATTCCGTTGTGAGCACGCGCCCGGCGGTGCGCGGCCAATCGACGGAGGGCACGCGGAAATCGCGGTCATTGGCCGTGAGCTCCGCGAGTTCCGAAGCGGCAGCGGCCTCCATCCGCAGATCGAGCTCGAGCGTAACGGATGCGGCCAGCGTATCGACCACCGCAATCATGCGCAGCCGCCGCGCCTCGGCGGAAACGCGCTCCGCCATGCGCGCAGCGAACGCGAAGGCGGACAGATCGCGGGCGAATTCCATTTCGATGCCGGGCCGCAGTACTTTGACCGCCACTTGCCGCGGCTCTTCTTCCGTCGTCATGGCGCGATGCACTTGCGCAATCGAAGCGGCGGCGACAGCTTCGCCGAAGATCGAGAACATTTCGTCCAGCGGGCGACCCAGTTCCTTCTCGATCGCGGCCTTGGCGACATCGTCCGGAAACGGCGGCAGGTGATCCTGCAGGCATTCGAGCGCACCGGCGATCTCGTCGCCGATCAGGTCGGGACGCGTGGCCAGCATCTGACCGAGCTTGATATAGGCGGGGCCGAGACTCTCCAGCGCGCGGGCGAGCCGGACGCCCGGCGGTACATCGATATCCTGTTTGCGCGGACCGCCGAAAAAGAATTGCGCGATTTTGAGCGGGAACGGCGCGCGATCGGCGTACTCCTTCGGCACCAGCGCGTCGTGACGGGCGAGCACCCGCGCCGCATGCAGAAGACGTTTCGTGTCGCGGAAGGATCGGAACATGGTTAGATCCGCCAGGCCGAATGCATCGCGGCGATGCCGCCGGTGAGATTGCGCACTTTGACCCGCGACAGCCCCGCCCGCTCGATCATCTTCGCGAACGCGGCCTGCGGTGGAAATTTCCTGATGCTTTCCGCAAGATAGCGATAGGCCTCGCCATCTTTCGCCACCATCTCGCCCAGGCGCGGCAACACGCTGAACGAATAACGCTCGTACAGCGCATCGAGACCCGGCGCTTCGACGCGCGAAAACTCGAGGCAGAGAAACCGCCCGCCCGGCTTCAGCACACGCCGCGCCTCGCACAACGCCGCATCGATATGGGTGACGTTGCGGATGCCGAAGGCGATCGTGTAGGCGTCCATGCTGGAATCCGGAATCGGCAGCCGCTCGGCGTCGCCGCACACCCATTCGATCGCGCTCTCGCCATCGGCGCGGGCGACGCCTTCGTTCAGCATGTCCGCATTGATATCGCAGACGACGATCGCGGCCTCGCCGCCATGGGCGCGCGCCGCCGCGGCAATGCGGAATGCGATATCGCCCGT
Source organism: uncultured Alphaproteobacteria bacterium (assembly GCA_963715545.1). GTDB lineage: Bacteria > Pseudomonadota > Alphaproteobacteria > Micropepsales > Micropepsaceae > Rhizomicrobium. Next base: position 1,784,194 of record OY970252.1, read on the forward strand.
GCCGCCCGCCACATCGAGCACGCGCTGGCCCGGCTGCGGATTGAGCCACTCCACCATCGCGTCTTTCCACAGCCGGTGGACTCCCCCCGACATCAGGTCGTTCATCATGTCGTAGCGGTGCGCGACGGACGAAAAGACCTGCCGCACGAGACCTTCCTTCTCGGTCTCGGGCACTTCGCGAAAGCCGAAGCTGGATTTCGGGGCGTCGTTCATGGCGCTCACAATAGCTTGCGATGCGACCCGCTTCTATGGTCAGCATGGCGCAGCTAGCCCGCCCCCGGATCACCATGCCTGAATTGCCCGAAGTCGAGACGGTGAAGATGGGCCTCGTGCCGGCCATGGAAGGTCGACAATTCACCAAGGTGGTGACTCGTCGCGGCGATTTGCGCGTGCCCTTCCCGCCCCATTTCGCGGAACGGCTGACGGGCCGGAAAATCGAGAAGCTGTGGCGGCGCGCGAAATATCTCCTGGCCGAACTCGACAATGGCGAAACGCTCGTCATCCATCTCGGCATGTCAGGGCGCATGAGCGTCTATGCCGAGGGCAAGGAGCGCAAGCTCGGAGTCTATCGCTACGAACAGGCGCCGGCGGATGCCGGGCACGGCAAACACGACCATGTCGTGATGGAGACCGATGCGCCCGCGCGCATCGTGTTCACGGATCATCGCCGCTTCGGGCTGATGACATTGGTCGAGACCGACAAGCTGGACGAGAACAAGCTGTTCAAGGGGCTCGGCGTCGAGCCACTGTCGAAGGAATTCGACGCCGCCTATCTCGACCGCGTTCTCAAGGGCAAACGCACGCCCATCAAATCCGCCCTGCTCGATCAGCGCGTGATCGCGGGGCTCGGCAATATCTATGTGTGCGAGGCGCTGTTCCGTGCCGGCATCTCGCCGAAGCGGATGGCTTCCTCAATTCCCGGCAAACGAACGCCGGCATTGGTGCGCGACATCAAGGCGGTTCTGCTCGACGCGATCAAGGCGGGCGGCTCGAGCCTGCGCGATTATGCAGGCGCGGACGGCGCACTGGGCGAATTCCAGCATCGTTTCGCGGTTTATGATCGCGAAGGCGAACCCTGCACGCGGAAGACCTGCAAGGGCGTTGTGCGCCGTATCGTGCAGGCCGGACGTTCCACGTTTTATTGTCCCAAATGCCAACGCTGAGCCCGCCATGCCGAAAATCCAGATCACGCCGCGCATAGCGATCGACGAAAGCGAAATCGAAGAACGCTTCGTTCATGCGTCCGGTCCCGGCGGACAAAACGTCAACAAAGTCGCGACGGCCGTAGAGCTTCGTTTCGACGTCGCACGTTCGTCTCTGCCGCATGATGTGCGCGAAAGATTGACTGCGCTGGCGGGACGGCGCCTCACCAAAGACGGCGTGCTCGTTCTTGACGGTCGCCGCTTGCGTACCCAGGAACGCAACCGCGCCGATGTCCGCGCACGCCTGATCGACTTGATCGCCGAAGCCGCCATTCCACCGATTCCGCGGCGTCCGACCAAACCGTCGCGCGCCAGCAAGAAGCGGATTCAGGAGAAGAAGAAAAAACACTCGGCTCTTAGAGAATCCGGCAGAGGCCGCTGGACGATTGAAGACGTTTCCGAACGATTTCGAATTGAACTGGATCTCCAGACTTCACCATGGCCGCCCTCCGAGGCGGCCACCCAGCCGCCGCGTGTCAACGCGGCGAATGACTCTCTTACGAACACATCATTCAGCTCGCGGACGCTCGCTGACTGGGTGGCCGGGTCACGCCCGGCCATGGTGAAATATGGGACTTGCCTTCTTCCCTTCTTCGCGCGAGGGATGGCGCGGGAATTGGAGGTTCGGCCATGGAATACCAGAACATCATCGTGAAGATCGAAGCGGGCGTGGCGCTGGTCACGCTCAACCGGCCCAAGGCGCTCAATGCGCTCAATTCGGAGCTGCTGAGCGAGCTTGTCACCGCGCTCGAATCCTTCGATGCGGGCGACGACGTGCGCGCCGTCGTGCTGACCGGCTCGGATCGCGCCTTCGCCGCCGGCGCGGACATCAAGGAGATGGCGCCGCAATCTTATATGGACATGTTCAAGAACAATTTCTTCGCGAAAGCCGCCGACAGCATCGCCGCGTTCCGCAAACCCATCATCGCTGCTGTTGCGGGTTATGCGCTGGGGGGAGGCTGCGAGCTTGCGATGCTGTGCGATTTCATCATCGCTGCGGACAACGCAAAATTCGGCCAGCCGGAGATCACCTTGGGCGTGATGCCCGGGATCGGCGGCACGCAGCGCCTCACCCGCTTCGTCGGCAAGTCGAAGGCGATGGAAATGTGCCTGACGGGCCGCAACATGGATGCGGCGGAAGCGGAACGCACGGGACTCGTCAGCCGTGTCGTGCCGCTGGTCGATCTGTTGCCGGAAGCGATGAAGGCGGCGCAGAAGATCGCCGAGCAGTCCGTGCCCATCGTGATGATGACGAAGGAAACCGTGAACCGCGCCTATGAGACGACCTTGGCGGAAGGCATCCGCTTCGAGCGCCGCCTGTTCCACGCGATGTTCGCGACGGAAGACCAGAAAGAAGGCATGGCCGCCTTCAGCGAGAAGAGAAAGCCGCAGTTCAAGGACCGCTGACGCGGACCGGAATGCGCTTTCGGGGGAGACGATTTGCGCATTCCGATGGCGCGCGGCGCGCTTTGGTCCCATGCCGATTTCCTAAGGCTGTGGTCGGCGCAATCCGTGTCGGCGTTCGGGGCGCGGATCACGCGCACCTGCCTGCCGCTGGCGGCCGTGCTCACGATTCACGCCTCGCCTGCCGCGCTCGGGATCCTGACGGCGCTGTCGCTGGGACCGGGCCTAATCGTGGGGCTGTTTGCGGGGGGCTTTGTCGATCGGTCGCGTCGCCGCCAAATTCTGATCGCGTCCGATGTGCTGCGCGCGGCCGTTCTGCTGACGGTCCCGATCGCCGCATGGTGGCGCCTGCTCGCCATGCCGCAACTTTATCTGGTGGCGGCCATCACGGGCGGGCTCACGGTGCTCTTCGACATCGCAGACCACGCCTATCTGCCGAGCTTGATCGGCAAGGCGCATCTGGTCGAAGGCAACACCAAGCTCAATGTGACGGACTCCGTGGCGGAAATCGGCGGCCCGGCGATCGCGGGCGTACTCGTGCAATTGCTGACGGCGCCGATCGCGATCGCCGCCAACGCCGTCACATATGTCATCTCCGCATTATTTCTGTCGCAAATTGCGACGCGGGAGACCATCGCAGAGCCGGAAGCCGAGAGCGCTTCGTGGCGGCGCGATCTTTCGACCGGCGCGTCCATCATCTTTCGGGATCGCTTCGTGCAGCCGCTGTTCTGGATGAGCGCGACCACGCCGCTCTTCGGCTCGTTCTTCATGCTCTATGTGCCGTTCGCCATTAGCGATCTGCATCTCTCGCCCACTTTGCTCGGGATCACCATCGGCGTTGGCGGCATCGGCGCCATGGCGGGCGCTGCACTCGCTTCGCCCGTCTCGCGTTGGTTGGGACTTGGGCCCGCGATCGTGACGATGAGCTTTGCGGGAGCCGCATTCACTATGCTTGTCCCGCTTGCCTCGGGCGGCGTCGTCATGGCGACCGGGATGCTGATGACAGCGCAATTCTGCGGCGACGCCGTGATGGTCGTCGTCATCATATTGGCGGCGAGCCTCCGGCAGACTGTCCTGCCGAACGACGTCCTCGGTCGCGTGGCCGGTGTGTTCCAGGCGGCCGCGGGGCTTTGCGGCGTGATCGGCGCGCTTGCCGCGGGCGCGATCGCAAGCGCGGTGGGCGTGCGCGAGACCTTGCTGATCGCGGCGTTCGGTTATTTCCTGGCCCCGGCGATCGCGCTTCTGTCGCCCCTCAAGGCGCTCAAATCATTGCCCAATCCGGACGCCGCGCACGCGCATTGACCGGCAAGGGCTTGCGGGCTAAAAGCCCCGCCTTCCCGTGGAATAGTGCTAGGACCAAACATGCCCAATATCGCCTCGTCCAAGAAGCGCGTACGCACCATCGCCAAGCGCACGGCGATCAATCATGCCCGCAAGAGCCGGATTCGGAATTTCACCCGCAAGGTCGAGGAAGCGCTCGCCACAGGAGACAAGTCCGCGGCCCAGGCCGCCCTGAAGGCGGCGGAGCCCGAGATCATGCGCGGCGTTTCCAAGGGTGTGACACATAAGAACACCGCCAGCCGCAAGGTTTCGCGCCTCACCAAGCGGGTGGCAAAGCTCGGCAAATGAGCCAAGTCTCTGAATTCTTGAAGAAATCCGTTTCAATGGGCCCGGACCAAGTCTTGGGCCCATTTTTATTGCTCCGTAGACGGAGTTTACCAATATGTCACGTCGATGAACGCCGTTCGCTCTAAGTCACTGATTCTCTGGAAAATTCTGTTTTCCGTATACGGTACATAGGCTTAGCGGCATTCATATTTTTGAAGAAATCGCATCTGTTCGTGATTCGTTGCTATTGGAGAGAGTTAACGGCTGGAGTAACGTCCTGTTGCCTGCTGGTGGGGCGGAGACATGACCAACAAAACAAAAAACAAATGTAAGTCTTCTGGGTTAACGACCTGTTTCGACAGGTTAATATTCAAATATAACAGATAATAATCGCAAATCTATGCTTCGGCCGGACGCCGCGAGGGCCCCGGTGTGCGGAGCCGTCCCTATCGGAGTGCGCCATGTCCTCTTCCAATCCCCCGTCCGAATACGCGGGTGATCTCACCAGCGACGCGGCTTGGGCGTTGCTGAAGGACAATCCGGCCGCCCAGCTCGTCGATGTCCGCACCATGGCGGAGTGGTCTTTCGTGGGCGTACCGGATCTGTCCGGCGTCGGACGCGAAGTGCATTGCGTGGAATGGCAAAGCTTCCCGCTCATGGCCCTCAATCCGGAATTCGTGGGCCAGGCCGCCGAGGCGTTGCGCCAGGCTGGCGCTGCGGCGGAAACGCCCGTGCTGTTCCTGTGCCGTTCGGGCGCGCGCTCGCGCGCCGCAGCCATCGCCATGACACGCGCGGGCTTCCACAACGCTTACAACATCGCAGGCGGCTTCGAAGGCGACATGGACCAGGAACGTCATCGCGGCAATCGCAACGGCTGGAAGGCGAGCGGTCTGCCGTGGAAACAGAGCTGATAGGAGAGAAACATGGCCAAAATCTGGGCCAAAATCTTAGGAGGTGAGACAACGCGCCGAAGTTGACGGCGCCGAGAACATCGACTGCGAAACAAGAACGGGGTGACCGGACGCCGAACGCGGCGACGGACAACAAAAGAAGGCAAGGGAAAGATGGCTCAGACTGTGACAAAAGCTTCGGAAACCGATTGGCCGACGATTTGGGCGGCCGCCCGTGAACGCATGCGCCGGGATCTTGGCGATGCCGTGTTCGACGCGTGGATTTCGTCGCTCAGTCTGGTTGAGTTCGCCAATGGCGAGATCAAGATCGGCGCGCCCCGCCCCTTCGCGCGCAACTGGGTCGCCAATCAATATGCCTCGCGCATCGAGCGCGCGCTGAAGGCGGAAGGCGGCGAGCCGGCTTCGGTTTCGATCGTGCTGGCGCCGGCGAAAACCAATGCTCCGCTGGCGCCGCGTGCGCCGGAACCTCGCGAAAACGCGAACGCCGTATCGCGCCTCAATAGCACCGAGCGCGAGAGGCCGGGCGAGCCGCGCCGCGTGCTCAACAGCCGCATGCTCGATCCGATGCAGACTTTCGAGATGTTCGTCTCGGGGCCCTCGAACGAATTCGGCTTCCAGGCCGCGCGTGCGGTCGCCGAAGGCGATGAGAGCGGCGTCGCCCTTCTCTACATCCATGGCGGTTTCGGCAACGGCAAGACGCATCTGATGAACGCGATCGCGCTGGAGGCCCGCAAGCGCGGCCGGCGCGCGCTGCTGCTCGGCGCGGAAGATTTCATGCGCCAGTTCCTGGGCGCGCTGAAATACAAAGACACGCTCAGCTTCAAGGATGAGCTGCGCGCGGCCGACATGCTGCTGATCGACGACCTCCAGCATCTGTGCCGCAGCACCTATACGGTCTCGGAATTCCTGCACACAATCAACGCGTTCTCCGATCTCCGCCGCAAGCTGGTGATCGCCTCCGACAAGGCCCCGGCTGCGTTGGAATCGTTGACGGCCGATGTGCGCTCGCGCCTTGCGGGCGGACTCGTGATCGGGCTTGAACAGCCCGACCGCGCGACGCGTCTGGCCATCCTGAAAGCGCGCGCCGCGGAATATACGCGCCGCCGTCCCGATACCGTGATGCCGGACGAAGTGCTGGAAAAGATCGCCGACCGCGAAGATGCGAGCCCGCGCGACCTGATCGGCATCTTCACCAAGCTTGCGGTCTATGCGGATCTGACGAAGAAGCCGATGACTTTGGAAGCGGCGGCGGAAGCGGCCGGCCACGCGGGCTCGCCGGGACGCAAGACCTCCATCGAGGACATCCAGCGCAAGACGGCGGAGTTCTACAAAGTCGATTTGCGCGATTTCCATTCGGCGTTGCGTTCGCGCCGGGTCGCGCGTCCCCGCCAGGTGGCGATGTATCTGTCGCGCGAATTGACGATGCGCTCGCTGCCGGAAATCGGGCGCCGCTTCGGCGGCCGCGATCACACGACGGTGCTGCACGCCTGCCGCCGCATCGTGGAGCTGTGCGCCGCGGACCCGCTGTTCAAGCAGGAAGTGGATTTCCTCAAGCAGGTGCTGGGCCGGACGAATTGAGCGCGTTCGGAGGGCGGCGCCCGATTTTGAAAATTCCCTGCCAGCAGGGAAATCTGCAGGGAATTTGCGCCGCGCACGGCCTGTTGGGTTTGCCGGAGCGCCCGTTGGAAAACGGCTGTGCGCGGCGCAAAGCAAGAATACACCGTCAAGGTACTTTATCAAACCCAATCGGTAATTTGAAGCAATTTGGGGGGCGGGACAGCCTCCAACGGCGTTGACAAGCACACGGCTCGGGACCAATTCAGACAGGCGGCGTACCGGGCCAGCGTATGAATCTGCAACAACCAATTGATTTGCCCCGCCTGATCGGCGCCGAGGTTCCCGAAAAATCTCTGCCTTTCTTCGAGGCCTTCAAACTCGCGCAGCAAAATCCGATGGCGACGATTCCCCGGATCGCCTATCGCGAACCCATCTGGCATGCCAAAGCCTTTTATGACGGCGCCCTTCTGGTCAACGATCCCGCCGGCGTGAAACATGTTCTGCTCGACAATATGGCCAATTATCCGAAGGCCGATATGGAGCGCGACGTGCTTTCCGCGGCCTTCGGCGAGGGGCTTCTCACCAGCGAAGGCGAGAAATGGCGCACCCATCGCCGCATCATGTCGCCTTCATTCGATTTCAAGAGTCTTGTCGCCTACACGCCCGCGATGACCGAACGCGCGGCTGTGCTGCGGGAGAACTGGGAGCGGCGCGCGGCCGGCGCAGAAATCGATGTCGCCGACGAGATGACGCGGCTGACGCTTGAGATCATCGCGCGCACGATGTTCTCGGCCGATGCGGGCGATTTCGGCGACATGGTCGGCGATACGCTGCATCGCGGCCAGGAACAGCTCGTGTTCTCGCTGGTCGACCTCCTGCCTCTCATCGGGCCGTGGCATCTCGGGCGCATGATGAAGCGTGTGCGCCACACGTTCTCCGCGCTCGACACGGCGATGTATCCGTTGATCGAGAGTCGCGCGAAGGCGGCCGCCAAAGCGGTTGGCGGCGCGCCGCGCGACCTGCTCGACCGGCTTGTCGCCGCGCGCGACAGCGAAACCGGCGTCGGCATGACCGAACGCGAAGTGCGCGACGAGGTGGTGATCATCTTCCTCGCCGGGCACGAGACGACCGCGGTAGCGATGACCTTCGTGTGGTATCTGCTGTCGCAGCATCCCCATGTCGAGGCGAAGCTGCACGACGAGCTGACGAAAGTTCTCGGCGGTCGCGCGCCCACCCATGCCGATATCGCGAACCTGCCCTACACGCGCATGGTGATCGAAGAGTCGATGCGGCTTTATCCGCCGGCGCCTGCGCTCGCGATGCGACAGGCGGTCGAAGCCGGCGATATCTGCGGGCACGAAGTCAAGAAGCGCCAGATGATCGCGATCATGCCGTGGGTGCTGCATCGCCACGAGACTCTGTGGGACGATCCGTTGCGTTTCGATCCCGAACGCTTCTCGCCCGAACGCAGCGCGGGACGGCAGCGCTATGCCTATCTTCCCTTCGGCGGGGGCCCGCATATCTGCATCGGCGCGCAGCTCGCCACCATCGAGGCGACGCTCATTCTCGCGACCCTGGCGCAGCGTTTCCGTCTGCGCCTGGCGCCGGGACCGGAGATCGAACTCCAGGCCCGCATCACGCTCCGCCCCAAAGGCGGCATGCGGATGTTGCTGGAGCCGAGGTAAATAGGACTTTATCACGCGGAGATGGGGTGGACGCGGAGAACAATGGAGCGCGGGCATCCTGCCCGCATCTAATTGTGCGGGCCCGTCTGGCGCATGAACGGAAACGACGATCGCGGGCGAGAACGCCCGCGTTTGGAGGAAATTGAATCTGTAGTAGAGTTCCCGCCGCCAGGAATTAACCGGGCGACTTATCTGGGGGAATTATTCGATGTCGAGATCATCCGTCGTCGCGAAAGCGACGTTCTTGCTGGCGCCGCTGTTGGCGCTCTCTGCAACCGCAAATTCTGCAGCCGCGGCTACGCTGCCGCTTCTTTCCGGCCCCTATCTGGTCACCATCAACACGCTTTGTCAGCCGACCGTGACGGTCAATGTGGCGAACGGCGCGATCGCGCAGGACGCGCTGGGGCCCGGTTCCAACGCGCTGATCGCAGGAACGATCTCGTTTACGCAAGGGAGCACGCCTGGCGCCGGCACGGCCAGAATATCTCTCACCAACGACTCCGGCAGCCCCTACCTTCAGGCTGGAAACGAATCCGGTGTCGATGACTCGCCCATGAACCAAAACGTGGGAACCGAAAGCTTCACGTTTACGCAAACGGCGACGACTTTGTCGCTGACAAGATCGAGCGTGACCAGCACGTACAACATCTACTACGGGCCGGTCGGCACGACTGGAATCGCAGCGAACGCGGTGTTTGCCGGGATCGACGCAAGCCACTGCGCCAATAACGGAACGGCCATCAGAAAATAGCGATCGCACCCAATCGACAAGGAGTGCGTTGGAGCGTTTTCGCAGCTGGCCAAATCGCAAAAACACGCAAGGTTCCGATCACCCGGGTTTTGTGAACATGGGATTGCCGGCGACGGTTTTCTCGACCGGCACTTCGTCCTGCAGCACGTCCCAATGCTCGACGACGCGGTCGCCTTCGAACCGGAAAATATCCACCGCGATGAAGGTTTTTCTGTCGCCGCCGGAATAGCGGCCGTGGACCATCACGATATCGCCCTGGGCCAAAGCGATCCCCGCCTCGTAGCGCCGTTCGGCCGGCAGCTTTTCAATGTAGCCGCGCAAGCCGTCGCGGCCGGCCGGAATGAACGGACTATGCTGGATATAATCCGGCGCAAACCACTTTTCGAGCTTGGCGAAATCGCGCTTCGAATAAGCGTGCTTGCCCATTGAATTCGAGGCGCGAGAATCTCGTTTTTGATGTAATCAGGTGACTTCGCCTCATTCGGTTTATCAGAGCTAACAGGCTGTTGAAGAAGTCAGGCGCGGCGCGCTTTGAGGATGGCGTCGTCGCCGTTGAGGAATGATATCTCGACTTCGATGGCGCCGTCATCGTCGAGTTCGGCCGATCCGGAACCGGAGATTTCGTCTCCCTCGTCGAAGCCGGTCCATGTGAAGAAGACGATGCGGCTCGCGTACTCGAGTTCCATGGTGGCGTTGACGACACCGAAGGCGAACTCTCCCTGGCCGTTTCGGTCGAAGGTGATATGGGCCGGCTCGACCAGGTCGAGATAGTCGCGATCCCATATATCGGCCTCTACAATCCGCCATCTGCCGATGAGCTGGCATCCAGCCTTGGTGCTCATACCGGTTGCGCCAGGAGTTTCGGCAGCCGGATGAGGTTGTAGGCCGCAGCTGCGAACATGAAGGCCCATCCGACTTTTTCGATTCCTCGATACTTCGTCTTTCTGAGGCCTGCGACAGTCTTCATCCAGCCAAAGCCCTCTTCGATGCGCTTGCGAATGCGCTGACTGATGGCATAGCCGGGGTGACGGGTCGTCCGTCCGTCTATGGCGGATCGGCGGGTTGTGTTTTGTGCGATGTGAGGCGTGACGTTGATCTCGCGCAGTTCCATCACGAAGTCGGCCGCATCGAAGCCTTTGTCGCCGCCCAGCGTGATTGCCTCAGGCCTGTCGGCGCGCGGTTCAACCATATCCAGCGCCGATAGCCGCTCGGCATGGCCCGAGACACGGGTCAGCCGCGTATCGACGAAGAGACCGTGGCGGTTCTCCATCAGCGCATGACCGATGAAGCAGAGTTTGGCTTCCATGCCCGGCCCCTTGCGATAGAGCATGGCGTCGGGATCGCTGGTGGAGCTATGCGTCTGGTTGCTCCGCTTCTCGCCCCGGAAGTCGACCTCTTCATTGCGCCCACCGCCCGCAGGCGGATCGCGATCCTCGTTCTTGGGCTTGAGGCTCTTCATGCTGGCCCAGGCTTCCACCAATGTGCCGTCAACCGAGAAGTGATCTGACGATAAAAGCTGCTTGACGTTGGGCTGAGCCAGAACCGCCGCCATGAACTTGGCGGCGATCTCGCCTTCGAGCAGACGGTCACGGTTCTTCGAGAACACCGAGTGATCCCAAACCGCATCGTCGATGCCCAGCCCAACGAACCAGCGGAATAGCAGGTCGAACTCCAGCCGCTCCATCAGCTGGCGTTCCGAGCGGATCGAATAAAACGCTTGCAACAGAGATGCACGAAGCAGCTTCTCCGGAGGGATCGACGGGCGCCCAAACGGAACGTACATCGCCTCAAAATCCGCGCTCAGGTCCGATAGCGCGCCGTTCGCAATCTCGCGGATCGCCCGAAGCGGGTGGCCTTTCGGCACCCTTGTTTCCAGATTTACATAGGAAAACAGCGACCCCGAGCGTTCATCCGATCCGCGCATCACTGCCTCTCGACACAATTCCAAATCGAGAGAATCATGAAGACGGCGAATTCGCTACGGGTTTTTCAACACCCTGCTAATCGACCCGTCCCGGATGCTCATCCCGTGCTTTGAGAGAAGGTCTTTCAGCGCGCCCAGTCCTTCGTCGTCCTCGTGAACGTGGCTGATGAATACGTTCTTGACTTGGTCGCTCATTCAAATCCCAGCACGCCTATTGATTCGAGTGTAGAGATGATACAGTTGATTTAAGTTACTTCAAGGCACTAGCGCGAGGTTTTCATGGATTTAACAGATGACAGCGTACTAAACCTAATAGCTGTAAGTTGGGATAGGACTAGCTGGACTATTGGTATCACCGTTAGTTTTTGGTTCGGACTTTTCATATTCGCCATATTCGCTGTCGGTTTAGCGCTGCGCTCGCGTCAGGGCTTTTCATTCACTAAATTCGAAATAGACCAAGCCGAATTCGGCGTTGGGAACAGCAAATTTAGCTTTCGACCGAACCTTACCGACCGCCAGGTGGCATATGCAATCTGGGTCGAACTTAGTACGCGAAAGATCGGACTCCCTATCGATCTGGATCACGACGTAATCAGCGAAATCTATGACTCGTGGCATGCGTTTTTCTTGATTACGCGCGACTTGCTGAAGGAAGTTCCTATCTCGAAAGTGAAACAAAAGAGTACGCAGGCAATTATCAACCTTTCGATCGAGGTACTAAATGAAGGGTTGCGCCCGCATCTTACGCATTGGCAAGCTCGATTTCGGCATTGGTACGAGCGCGAACTCAAAAAGCATGATGCAAAAAGCGCTCACGACGTAATCGAGCCGCAAAAAATTCAGTCAGAGTTTCCAAGATATAACGAACTCAAAGATGATCTGCTGAAGGTCAATCAATCACTTATGCGCTACAGGGCCAAAATGCGCGAGTTGGTCATGAACGCGTGATTGCAAGTGGTGCTGTTGGGACGTGCGCTTGGTACCAAAGCAATCCGCCAAAGAATTTCGGCTCCTCAAAGACGCTCGGCGCTCGGGCCGCAATTAGCCTTGGCCGTGGACGTCACCCCCTCAGCACATCCCGAAAAGCTCCCCAAAACCCTGCCTTTCCGCGCCTTTTCCCTATGCCCCCGCACCCACCCCTGATATACTCCTTTGCTTGAGTCGATTGCCTCAAAAAAACCCAAGCAAATCAATATGTTAACGGCCGCGCGGTGGGGGCGAATCCGGGCGGCTGAAATCGAGCAAACGAAGCATCCGGAACCCAGTACGAGACCCATGAAGATCACAGTCGAACGCGGCGCCTTTCTGAAGGCGCTCAGCCATGTCCAGAGCGTCGTCGAGCGCCGGAACACCATCCCCATCCTGTCGAACGTGCTGATCGATGCGGGCAAGGGCCGGCTGAAGCTGACGGCCACCGATCTCGATATCGAAATCGTGGAGTCGCTGCCGGCCGATGTGCTGCGCAACGGCGCCGCCACCGCGCCCGCCCACATGCTCTACGACATCGTGCGCAAGCTGCCGGACGGCGCGCAGGTGCAGGTGGAGTTGCTCACCTCCGAAGGCGGCAGGCTTGCGGTTTCGGCCGGCGCGGTGCGCTTCGAGCTGGCGTGCCTGCCCAAGGAAGATTTCCCCCAGATGGCTGCCGGCGCGCTGCCGCATCGCTTCCGCATGCAGGTGGACGATCTCAAGCAGCTGATCGACCGCACGCGCTTTGCCATCTCCACCGAGGAGACGCGGTTCTATCTGAACGGCATCTATCTGCATGCCGTGAAAGAGGCGAAGACCAAGGCGCTGCGCGCGGTGGCCACGGACGGGCACAGGCTCGCGCGTTACGAATTCGACCTGCCGGACGGCGCGGCCGAGATTCCGGGCGTGATCGTGCCGCGCAAGACCGTGACGGAGCTGCGCCGGTTGCTCGACGATGCGGAAGGCGCGATCGATGTGTCCCTGTCGGACACCAAGATCCAGTTCGTCACCGACGGCGTGGAGCTCACCTCCAAGCTGATCGACGGCACCTTCCCCGATTACCAGCGCGTGATCCCGTCGGCCAACGACAAAGCCCTTTCGCTCGACGCGAAGGAATTCGCGCAGGCCGTGGATCGCGTCTCGACCATCTCAGCCGACAAGACGCGCGCGGTGAAGCTCAACATCGCGAAGGACAAGCTGACCCTGACCGTCGTCAACCCGGATTCCGGCACGGCGACGGAAGAGCTGGGCGCGACCTATAGCGCGGGCGGCATCGAGATCGGCTTCAACGCCCGCTACCTGCTCGACATCACCAGCCAGATCGAAGGCAAGGAAGTTCGCTTCCTGCTGTCCGATGCGGGCTCGCCCACGATCATCGAAGACACCGAGGACCCGCGCACGCTTTACGTCCTCATGCCCATGCGGGTGTGAGTTTTGGCGAGCGCAATCGATCCGCGCCGCCAGGGCGCTCCCGAAGCATTCGCGGAACCGCGGCTTGCGGTGACGCGGCTGCTGCTGGCCAATTTTCGCTCATATGTGCAAGGCGAATTGTTGACCAGCGGGCGGCCCGTGGTGCTGGCGGGACCGAACGGCGCGGGCAAGACCAACGTGCTCGATGCGATCTCGCTCTTGTCGCCCGGCAAGGGCCTGCGGGGCGCGAAGCTGGGCGATCATATCCGCAAGGGTCCGCAGGTCTCAGAAGGCGCGCTGTGGACCGTGGCGGCGACCGTCGCGCGTGGCTCCGAGAGTTATGAGATCGGCACGAGATTGGCCGTTGGCGCGGAAGGCGGCGAACGCCGGCTTGTGCATCTGAACGGCGCGCCGGCGCAAAGCTCCGCCGACCTGGGCGAGATCGTGCAGATGCTGTGGCTGACGCCCGCGATGGATCGCCTGTTCATCGAAAGCGCCAGCGGGAGGCGGCGGTTCCTCGATCGGCTCGTGCTGGGCTTCGATCCCGGCCATGCGCGGCGCACGCTGCGCTATGAGCACGCCATGCGCGAACGCGCGCGGTTGCTCAAATTCGGCCCGCGCGATCCCGCCTGGCTCGACGGCCTCGAAGCGGAAATGGCCGAGACGGGCGTCGACATGACGGCCGCGCGCGTCGAAACCATCGCGCGGCTCAATGCAGCGCTTGCCGCGCGCGAAGCCGCCGGCGTGTTCCCCTGCGCACAACTGTCTCTCGCGGGCGAGCCGCCGGCCGAAAGCGATCGCGATGCAGCCATTGCGTCGCTCAAGGCGATGCTGACGGCCGCGCGCATTACCGATGCGCAGGTGCGCCGCACGACCATCGGACCCCATCTGTGCGATCTCGCCGTGCGCCACACGGAGAAGCGCATGGACGCGCGCGACTGCTCCACGGGCGAGCAGAAGGCGCTGCTGATCTCCATCGTGCTGGCCGATGCGTGGGAGCTGGCCCAGGCGCGTGACGGCCACGCGCCGCTGCTCCTGCTCGACGAAGTGGCCGCTCATCTCGATGCGCGCCGCCGCGAAGCCCTGTTCGAGGAAATCCTCGCATTGCGCGCGCAGGCCTGGATGACGGGCACCGACCTGTCGCTGTTCGAATCCCTTGGCGCGCGCGCCGATATCTTCTCCGTCAATGCGGGCGTGTTCGCCCGTCAGGAATAAATCATGTCCACTGCGCCCATCCCGCCCGACGACAATTCCTACGACGCCGATTCCATCAAGGTGTTGAAGGGGCTCGACGCCGTGCGCAAACGGCCGGGCATGTATATTGGCGACACCGACGACGGCTCTGGCCTGCATCACATGGTCTATGAAGTCGTGGACAACGCGATCGACGAGGCTCTCGGCGGCTATGCCGACCGTGTGGACGTGATCCTCAACCCCGACGGCTCCTGCACCGTGCGCGACAATGGGCGTGGAATTCCCACCGACATGCATTCCGAAGGCGTCTCGGCCGCCGAAGTGATCATGACCCAGCTTCATGCCGGCGGAAAATTCGAGCAGAACGCCTATAAGGTGTCCGGCGGGTTGCACGGCGTGGGCGTCTCGGTCGTCAATGCGCTCTCCGAATGGCTCGATCTGCGCGTGTGGCGCAACGGCAAAGAGCATTACATGCGCTTCCGCGACGGCGATGCGACATCGCCGCTGACGGTCGTGGCCGAGAATGTCGACAAGCGCGGCACGGAAGTGACGTTCCTGCCCAGCACCAAGACCTTCACCAAGACGGAATTCGATTTCGCGACGCTCGAGCATCGCCTGCGGGAACTCGCCTTCCTCAATTCCGGCGTCACGATCGTGTTCTCCGATCTGCGCGGCGTGGAGAAGAAGGAAATCACGCTTCACTACGAAGGCGGACTTGTCGAGTTCGTCAAATATCTCGACCGCGCCAAGACGGGGTTGATCGCGCAGCCGATCCTGATCGGGGCGGCGCGCGAAGGCACGACGGTGGAAGCGGCGCTCACCTGGAACGACAGCTACCACGAGAGCATGCTGTGCTTCACCAACAACATCCCGCAGCGCGACGGCGGCACGCATCTGGCAGGCTTCCGCGCCGCGCTCACCCGCGTGGTGACGAAATATGCCGATGAATCCCCGCTCGGCAAAAAGGAGAAGGTGGCGCTGACCGGCGACGATTGCCGCGAAGGCCTCACCTGCGTGCTGTCGCTCAAGGTGCCGGATCCCAAATTCAGTTCGCAGACGAAGGACAAGCTGGTCTCCTCCGAAGTGCGCCCCGTCGTGGAAGGCGTGGTGCTGGAGCAGCTGGGCCGCTGGTTCGAAGAACATCCGGCGGACGCCAAGCAGATCGTGGGCAAGGTGATCGAGGCGGCTGCGGCACGCGAGGCGGCGCGGAAAGCGCGCGAACTGACGCGGCGCAAAGGCGCGCTGGACGGCATTTCGCTGCCAGGCAAGCTTGCGGATTGCCAGGAACGCGATCCCACCAAATGCGAAATCTTCATCGTGGAGGGCAATTCGGCCGGCGGCAGCGCCAAGCAGGGCCGCAACCGCGAGAACCAGGCGGTGCTGCCTCTGCGCGGCAAGGTGCTCAATGTGGAGCGCGCCCGTTTCGACAAGATGCTGACCAACGCCGAGATCGCGACCTTGATCACCGCGCTCGGCACCGGCATCGGGCGCGAAGAATTCAACGCGGACAAATTGCGCTACCACAAGGTCATCATCATGACCGACGCCGACGTGGACGGCGCGCATATCCGAACCCTGCTGCTGACGTTCTTCTTCCGGCAAATGCCGGACCTGATCGAGCGCGGGCATATCTATATCGCGCAGCCGCCTCTCTATAAGGCGACGCGCGGCAAGTCCGAGCAGTATCTCAAGGATGAGAGCGAGTTGACCGATTATCTCGTGCGCGAAGGCTCGGCGGGGGCGACGCTCACCTTGCACACCGGCGAAACCCTGGCGGGCGCCGATTTCGACGCGGCCATCGTGAAAGCGCGCACGGCCGTGGCGGCGCTGGACGGTTTCCCGCGCCAGTACCCCCGCTTCATGCTGGAGCAGGCGGCGATCGCGGGCGCGCTCAATCCCGATATCCTGACCGACAAAGTGAAGGGCGCCGCGGCGGCGGAATATATCGCGCGCCGGCTCGACCTCCTGTCCGACGAAACCGAGCGCGGCTGGCATGGCGAGCCCACGCCGGACGGCGGCCTCAAATTCTGGCGCGAAGTGCGCGGCGTGCGCGAGGCCGTCGCCATCGACGGCGCGCTGCTCTCCAGCGCCGATGCGCGCAAGCTCGACAAGATGGCGCCCGAGTTGCAGGCGACCTATCTGAAATTCGGCACGATGCGCCGCAAGGACGAAGTGAGCGAAGTGCGCTCGCCCACGCAATTGCTCGATCTCATCTTCGAATGGGGCCGCAAGGGTCTTGCGCTGCAGCGCTACAAAGGTCTTGGCGAAATGAACGCGCAACAGCTGTGGGAAACCACGCTGGACGACAATGCGCGCACGTTGCTCCAGGTGAAAGTGCAACACGCCGACGCCGCCGACGACCTGTTCGCCAAGCTGATGGGCGAAGTCGTCGAACCCCGCCGCGAATTCATCCAGGACAACGCGCTCTACGCGGCGTTGGATGTGTGAAGGCTAGAGTCCCCCACCCTAACCCTCCCCACAAGGGGGAGGGGATTCTGTCGGCGCGTTTCTCAAAGACTTGCGAATACCTTTCGACACTCACAACGGTAACTTTGAAAAGCGCGCGCTTGCGTTGGGGCCACACTCGCTATGTCCCCTCCCCCTTGTGGGGAGGGTTAGGGTGGGGGGCACCGACGCGCTCACACCTTCGCGCTGACGAGCCAGCAGGCGACGGGTGGCGTGATGCCTCTGGGAGCCGCGAATTTCTGCATGGCTGTCGCGACGACATCCATAATCTTCGCGCGTGTCGCGTCGTCGAGTTCCGCTGCGGCGCGGGCCAGCGGACCGATATTGAGAGCTTCATTGGCGGCTTCGGCCGGTGTGTCCCCCATATTCATAGCGCCGTCGAATTTCGTGAGTTTAACGTCGCGAAACCCCGCGCGGGTCAATGTGTCCGTCAGGCGTGCGCCGTCGGCGAAAGCGAACGGGCCAGGCGCATGCGGATCGGGCGCCTCCTGCGGCGGCAACAGGTGCTTCGCCGCCATGAAGGGCGCGGCGGCCCACGCATTCTCCGGCATCCCACGCCAGCACACGAAAGCGAGCCGGCCTTTCGGCGCGACCGCTTTGTGAATGTTCGCGAACGCCGCAAAGGGATCGGCGAAGAACATCACGCCGAAGCGCGAAAATACGAGATCGAAAGTCGGCTGAAAATCATAGGTCGACGCATCCGCCTCGATGAACGGGATGTCCGCCTGCCCCGAATGCGCGCGGGCCCGCGCCACAGCCAGCATGGGCGCGGAAATGTCCACCCCCGCGACCGAACCTTTGGGCCGCACCGCACGCGCCAGCATCAATGTCGCCGTGCCGCAACCGCAGCCGATATCGAGGATGTGCTCGCCCGGCTTGGCGGCGGCGAACGGAATCACCGCCTCGGTGATTTCCGCCAGATTCCAGTCGATGCGCTCGTGCTGCTCCGCCCAGCGCTGACCCGTGCGGCCGTTCCAATATTCGATCTGCTGCGCGTTCGATGCGGCCATGTCACTTCCCCGTCTTGCGGCGGCGCATCGCCAGCGTGCGCAGGCGCAGTGCATTGAGCTTGATGAAGCCCGCGGCGTCCTTCTGGTCGTAGGCGCCCTGGTCGTCCTCGAAGGTCACAAGGTCTTTCGAATAAAGCGACTGCTCGGAGGAACGCCCGACGACGATTGCGTTGCCCTTGTAGAGCTTGAGCCGCACCGTGCCGCTGACGAATTCCTGGCTCTTGTCGATGGCGGCTTGCAGCATCTCGCGCTCGGGCGCGAACCAGAAACCGTTATAGATGAGCTCGGCATAGCGCGGCATCAGCTCGTCTTTCAGGTGAGCCGGCGCCGCGATCGAGCGTGATGCGATTCGATGCCGCGATGCGCCGTGCAGCAGGATCGTGCCGCCGGGCGTCTCGTAAACGCCGCGCGATTTCATGCCGACGAAACGGTTCTCGACCAGATCGAGGCGGCCGATGCCGTTGGCGCGGCCCAGATCGTTGAGCTTCGCAAGCAATGTGGCCGGCGACAGCTTCTCGTCCGTCGATCGATACCGCATCACCCTTTTCGAAGCCGACTTCGATATAGGTCGCCTTGTCGGGCGCTTCTTCGGGGCTCAGGGTGCGCTGATAGACGATGGCGTCGGCTTCCGTCGCCGGATCCTCCAGCACTTTTCCTTCCGACGACGAATGCAGCAGGTTTGCGTCGACGGAGAACGGCGCTTCGCCGCGCTTGTCCTTCGCGATGGGAATCTGGTGCTTCTCGGCGAATTCGATGAGCTTGGTGCGGCTTGTCGAGATCCCATTCGCGCCACGGCGCGATCACCTTGATGTCGGGCTTCAGCGCATAATAGGCAAGCTCGAAGCGCACCTGATCGTTGCCCTTGCCGGTTGCGCCATGGGCCACCGCATCGGCGCGCAGTTTGTTCGGCGATCTCGATCTGCTTCTTGGCGATCAGCGGCCGCGCGATCGAAGTGCCCAAGAGATAGACGCCTTCATAGACCGCGTTGGCGCGGAACATGGGGAACACATAATCGCGGACGAATTCCTCGCGCACATCCTCGATGAAAATGTTCGCGGGCTTGATGCCGAGCATCTCGGCCTTCTGGCGCGCAGGCTCGATCTCCGCGCCCTGCCCCAGATCGGCCGTGAAGGTCACGACCTCCGCGCCATATTCCGTCTGCAGCCATTTGAGGATGACCGAGGTGTCGAGCCCGCCCGAATAGGCCAGCACCACCTTCTTTACGCTGCTCTTCGCCACCTTGGTCTCCCGCAATTTCGTGAGGGACTATAGGATAAGGGCCGACACGGGCAAGCGCGGGCGAATCATGGCAGACAGGCTGGAATTGGAATTCTGGTACGAATTCGCCAGCACCTATTCCTACCCCGCGGCAATGCGCATCGCAGCCCTGGCCGACCGCGCGGGCGTGGCTGTGCGATGGCGGCCGTTCCTGCTCGCGCCCATTTTCGGCGCGCAAGGCTGGACGGACTCACCGTTCAACATCTATCCCACGAAGGGCCGCTATATGTGGCGCGATATGGAACGGATCTGCGGGGCGGAAGGCCTGCCGCTCACGCTGCCTCCGCTGCGCTTCCCACAAAACGGATTGAAAGCGGCACGGCTCGCGCTAGTCGGCGAGGCTGCCGGGTGGATCGCAGATTTCACCCGCGCCGTTTACACCGCCAATTTCGCCGAACAGAAAGACATCTCCGACGAGGCCGCGTTGACCGCGATCCTGGAGAGGCTTGGGGTCGATGCTGCTGCCGCGTTTGCCGCAGCGAACGCGTCGGAGAACAAGGAGAAGCTCAGGAGGCAGACCGACGAGGCGGCATCGCGCGGACTGTTCGGTGCGCCGTCCTTCACCGTGGGCGACGAATTGTTCTGGGGCAATGACCGGCTGCAGGAAGCCATCAATTGGGCGATGGATGTCTCGCGGATTCACTTTTCGTAACTCACCATGTGCCGCCGTCAACCCGGATGATGGCCCCGGTCGTGTAGCTCGAAGTGTCGCTCGCGAGATAAAGGGCCGTGCCCACAATTTCCTCCGGCTCACCGAAGCGCTGCAATCCCAGCGATTTGCGATAGGTTTCGTTGTCGCGCCACGCGCCCGACACGTCGGTGAGAAACGGCCCCGGCGCGATGCAGTTGACGCGCACCTTGGGCCCAAACGCCTTGGCAAGCGCGACGGTCATCGCATTGATCGCGGCTTTGGCGCCGCCATAGGGAACCGTGTTGGGCTCCGGCTTGAACGCGGCGGTGCTGGAGAGGTTGATGATCGCCCCACCAGCGCCCGCCATCATGCGTTCGCCGACGAGCACCGAAAGCCGGAACGGTCCCTTGAAGTTCACGTCGATTATCTTGTCGAACAACGCTTCGGTGGTGTCGAGAAGCGACGGCGCCAGCGGTGACATGCCCGCATTGTTGACGAGAATATCCACGCGCCCGAAATGCTCATAGGCGCGGGCCGCGAGCATGTCGTTGTCGTCCCATTTGCCGACATGCGCCGCGACGGGCAGCGAGCGCCGCCCCAACGCCTCTACCTCGCGCGCGACCGCTTCGCAAGCGTCAAGCTTGCGGCTCGCAATCACGACATCCGCGCCGGCTTTCGCAAACGCCAGCACCATCGCCCGCCCCAGCCCGCGGCTGCCGCCCGTGACGAGCGCGATTTTGTTGGTGAGATCGAAATTTGTTGTCATCGCGATGTCCTCGCACGGGTGAAGATGTTTCTGAAAGAACAATCAAGGCTCGCCCCCCACCCTATCCCTCCCCACAAGGGGGAGGGGACTGTTCCGTATACGTCATATCGCCCCGCACGCATTCTTCATCTTCCCGGGATTGAGAAAAATGTGCGCAACCTTTCGGTGAGGTGCTGAAGAAATCCCCTCCCCCTTGTGGGGAGGGTTAGGGTGGGGGGACCCTATCCTGGCATCCGCGCCAGTTCGTTTGAACGCATCTCTGCATGCCGCGCGCTCGCGCGTTCCTTGAGGCTGGCACTTTTGAGCTGCCCACATGCGGCCATGATGTCCCGGCCGCGGGGCGTGCGGACGGGGCTCGCATAACCCGCGCGATTTACAATCTCGGCGAATTTCTCGATTTGCGACCACTCCGAACATTCGTAAGGCGCATCGGGCCAGGGATTGAACGGGATCAGATTGATCTTGGCGGGGATGCCGCGGATGACGCGCACGAGTTCGCGCGCATCGACGAGACTGTCGTTCACGCCCTTGAGCATCACATATTCGAAGGTAATGCGCCGCGCATTCGATGCGCCGGGATAGTCGCGGCACGCCTGCAGCAATTCCTTGAGCGGATATTTCTTGTTGAGCGGCACGATCACGTCGCGCACTTCGTCGCGCGCAGCGTGCAGCGAAATCGCCAGCGACGAGCCGATCTCCTCGCCCGCCCGCTTGATCATCGGCACCACGCCGGCCGTCGACAACGTCACGCGCCGGCGCGACAGCGCCAGCCCGTCGCCGTCCGTCACCAGCGCCAGCGCCGCCTTCACATTCTCGAAATTGTAGAGCGGCTCGCCCATGCCCATCATCACCACATTGGTGACGCGGCGGTTCTCGGCGGTGGACGGCCAGTCGCCCAGCGCATCGCGCGCCACCATCAGCTGGCCCACGATCTCGCCCGGCGTCAGGTTGCGCACGAGCTTCTGCGTGCCCGTGTGGCAGAAGCGGCAATTGAGCGTGCAGCCCACCTGGCTCGACACACACAGGGTTCCGCGTCCCGGTTCCGGAATGAACACGGCCTCGAATTCGATGCCCGGCCCCGACCGCAGCAGCCATTTGCGCGTGCCGTCATTCGAAATCTGCTCGGTGACGATCTCGGGTCGCGCGAGCGTGAAGCGCTCGGCCATCGCCGCCCGAAAATCCTTCGCGAGATTGGTCATCGCTGCGAAGTCGCGCGCGCCATGAACATAGATCCAGTTCGTCAGCTGCCGCGTGCGCATGGCGACGGCCTTGCCCTCGACGCCGGCCTCGCCCAGCGCGGCGGCAAGCCCTTCGGAATCGAGGCCGATCAGGGAAGCGCTCACGCCGTCACATCATGCCGCAAGTCGCGTGAATCTTGTCCAGCGCGTCCGAGAGCCCTTTGAGCGAATAGGTGTCGTGGGTCATCGTCCCGCGCTTGGAAATGCCGGTGACGATGATCTGTTGGCCGGACTTCATCGCATCGATCAGGCGAACCTCGTCGGCCTGCTGCTCGACCCACGCCCCGCCCACGCCGTCTTCGTTCTTGGTGAAGAAATCGAACTTGTCGGAGCCGACCTGGACCGTCACCTTGCTGTTGTCTTTGTACTGATAGCCGGGAACGACTTCCGGCTCGCCCTTGGCGCCGCGCTTCGGCCAATCGTTGATCAGGAAATAGACCGGATCGCGCTTGACCTTGGCCGGTTGCTTGGAGGTCGGCGAAGACAGCGCATAGCAGACCTTGCCGTCGCCCGTGCCGTTCGAAAAGGCGGACCAGGCGCTGAAAGCGCCGAGCAGGGTCGGATCGTCGGCCTGCGCGGAGGCGAGCGGGGCGATGGCGGCGCCGGCGGCGATCAAGGCGGCAATGGTCAGGCGTCGTGACAAAGCAAGCATGAGGGACCTCAACGACAGGGTTGCGACGAAGCGGGATTTTCCAAGCGAATTCCGGCGTTTATATGGTCGCGAGCGGGCGGAGAATACTGGCCCGCGCGGCCCCCGTCCATGGCGGAGAGGTTAATGTGGGAGCGAGGTTAAGCAGCCGTTTTCGCCCGCACGATCTCCTCCTCCACATCCCGCAGGCGGTCCTTGCCGAAGAAGAGTTCCTTGCCCACGAAGAACGATGGACTGCCGAACACGCCGCGGTCGACGGCCTCGGAAGTGTTGCGCATCAGTTGGTCCTTCACCTCGGGCGTTTGCGCCGCGGTGATCAGCCGATCCACGTCGAGGCCCGCTTCCGCGAGCGAGGCGCGGATCACTTCGGGATCGTCCATCTTGCGTCCCGTTTCCCACATGAAGCCGAATACCGCATCGGCATAGCGCGGCAACTCGCCGGCCAACTGCGCGGCCACGGCAGCGCGCATGATCGCCAGCGTGTTGACGGGGAAATTCGGATTGAACTGGAATTTCGAGAGCTTGTGATGCGCGATGAAGCGGCGCATTTCGAGCTGCTCATATTCCATCTTGTTCTTGATGCCGCCGAACGCGACCATGGGCGGCTTGTTGTTGGTGAGCTTGAACACGCCGCCCAGGAGCACGGGCGCATATTCGAACTTGGCGCCCGTGCGCGCCTCGATCCCCGGGATCACCTTGTGCGAGAGATAGGCGTTGGGGCTGCCGAAATCGAACAGAAATTCCACGCGCGTCATCACCAGGTCTCCCGATAGGGCCGCAGGTCGAGCTCGAAGGTCCAGCCGTCGCGCGTCTGCGTGTGCAGCGCCCAATACGCGTTCGCGACAGACTCCGGATGCATGAGCTGATCGGGCTCGAGCCGCGCCAACGCCTCTTCGCCGCCGCGCGATTTGATGCGCTCGCGCACAAAGGCGGTGTCGACGCCGGCGTCGATGATCAGATGGGCGACATGGATGTTCTTCGGCCCCAACTCGCGCGCCATGCTTTGCGCCACCGCGCGCAGGCCGAATTTGGCGCTCGCGAATGCCGCGTAACCGATGCCGCCGCGCAGGCTGGCTGTCGCGCCCGTGAACAGGATCGTGCCCTTGCCGTGCGGCAGCATGAGACGTGCAGCCTCGCGGCCGGCGAGGAACCCGCCATAGCACGCCATTTCCCACACCTTGCGGAACACGCGCTCGGTGGTTTCCAGAATCGGGAAATTCACATTGGCGCCGGGGTTGAACACGCACACCTCGAGCGGCGCGATGTCGTCGGCCGCCTTCAGGAACTGCGTGAGGTCTTCTTCCTTGCGAGCGTCGAGAGCGCGACCGACGCAGCGCCCGCCCTCGGCTTCGATCTCCTTGACGAGCGTTGCGAGCTTGTCGACCGTGCGGCGTCCAGCGACGACGATGTAACCCTCGCGCGCGAATTTCTTCGCGATCGCCGAACCGATGAAATCGCCCGCGCCGATGATCGCCGCCGTGGCGTTGCGTTGTTGCATGGCAATTGCCTCCCGATCCTGCTCTCTCCTGTTGTCATGGCCCGCGAATGCGGGCCACCCAGGTGAAGCTACTCAAGCGTTCAAGGTTTCATACAAATCGCGCCATTCGGTATTGTGCGACTGGATGAGATTGATCTTCCACTGCCGCTTCCATTTCTTGAGTCGCTTCTCCCGATGAATCGCGACTCCGACATCGCTGAATTCTTCATAGTGGACCAGCATCTTCACGCCATATGTCTTCGTGAAACCGAGCACCAGCCCTTCGCGATGTTCCCACGCGCGCCGGCAAATATCATTCGTTATGCCAACGTAAAGCGTTCCGTTGCGTGCGCTAGCGCAAATGTAGACGTAGTATATTTTTGACATTTGCCAGCGTCACCTGGGTGGCCCGCATTCGCGGGCCATGACACATTATTTTGAGAGATTGAGAGTAGCAGTTTGACGCGCTGTTGCAACGAATTTGAGTCTATTCCCTTAAGCCATACCCGATCGAGAACAGCCGCCACACGGTTACGGACATGATGACCGCGAGGCCCAGGGTGACGCCCACGCCCAGCCATTCGTTGCCTTCGCTGAATCCGATCATCGCGTGGCGCAGGCCGCTGATGAAATAGAAGAACGGATTGCCATAGGCGATCCAGCGCATCCAGCCGGGCAGCATGTTCACCGTGTTGAACACGCCGCCCACGAACGACAGCGGCGCGATGAAGAACACGTTGAGGATCGTGAGCTGCTCGAAATTGTTCGCCCACAGCCCGATCACGATCCCCAGCAGGCCGAACACGACCGAAACGGAAATCACCCAGTGGAGGAATTCCCAGATATTCTGGATCGAGTGGACGCCGAACAGCGAGGCGATGACGAGGATGCCCAGCGCCGTGATGATCGACCGCACGATCACCACCGAGAGCACGCCTGCGATCATTTCGGCGTAAGACAAGGGCGAAACGAGCGATTCCTCCACATAGCGCAGGAAGCGCGAAAAATAGATCTGCGACGAGGATTGCAGGAACGCGGCGTTGACGATGTTCAGCATCAGGATGCCGGGCAGCACGAATTCGAGATAGCGATGGCCGCCGATCAGGGCGATGCGCCCGCCCACCACGAAGCCGAAGATGAAGATGAACAGCAGCGCGGAAATCCAGGGCGCGATGAACGCCTGCACGGGCACGCGCATGAGCCGCGACCATTCGCGGCGCACGATCGTCCACAACCCGATCCAGTTGATGAGAGGCCCGACCTCGTTCACGGTATTATCGCTCATTGGGCGGGCACCATGGCGTGGTCTGGCTCGGCGCCCGTCGCGCGCAAATACGCCGCTTCGAGGCCGCCCGGTTCGTCGACGAACTCTTTCTTCGGCCCATGCCGCACGATCTTGCCCTCGTAGATGATGGCGATGGTCTGGCACAACCGCTCGATCTCTTCCAGATAATGGGAGGTGAGAAAAATCGTCTTGCCCTCCTTGTTCAGTTCCTGGAGATAGCGCCACAGGTCGCGGCGCAGTTCGACGTCCACGCCGGCGGTCGGCTCGTCAAGGATCAGAAGCTGCGGATCGTGCACAAGAGAACGCGCGAGAATGACGCGCCGCTTGAGACCGCCCGAAAGGTCCCGAAACTGTTTTTTGGCATGCGCCACCAGATCGAATTTCTCGATCAGCATGTCGACCCTGGCATGCCGCTCGGCCGCCTTCATGCCGAAATAGCCGCCCATCCAGTCGATGATGTCGTAAACCCTGGCGAAGGTGTCGACATTGAACTCCTGCGGCGACATGCCGATCAGCCGGCGCGCATCGCGATAACGCTTCACGGTGTCGACGCCGAACACTTCGATCGTGCCGGAGGTCGGCGATGCGATCCCCGTGATGCAGTTGATCGTGGTCGACTTTCCCGCGCCGTTCGGTCCCAGAAATCCGAAGAAATCTCCGGGCTTCACATCCAGCGACAGATCATCGACCGCGAGCGTGCCGCGGCGATAGCGCTTGGTCAGATGGGAGATCGATAAAGCGGGGGTCATTTCAAATCATCTCGGGGTGCGCGCACTATACAGACCGGGCCAGATTTCAAAAGGATTCTGCTAGCTCTTCCGCGTGCGCATCTTTGGCGCGCCCCATTTGTGCGGCGGCGGAACTTCGCCGCCACCGGGGCGGATCGGCCGCGCCGGATAGCCGCCCAGGCTTACGAGCCTGTCATACATCACGATGGCGCCCGCCATGCCCACATTGATCGAGAACTTTGTGGGGATTTTCACCACGAATTCGCAAGCCGCCAGCGTGGCCGGCGACAGCGACATGCGCTCCGAGCCAAAGACATAGGCCGCGCGCAGCGGGTGCCGGAAGCGCGGCAGGTCGACCGCATCGTCGGTGATCTCCACCCCCACGATCCGGCAGCCTTGCGGCAACCGGAAATCCGCAGCCGTGGCGAAGTCGTAGAGGGGCAGATGGCCTTCCGCCTGCGAAGTGTCGGATTGGGCGTCGGATAGCCGCACCTTGCCGTCGATCGTGAAGAAGAAGCTTGCGCCAAACGCATGGGAGATGCGCAAAAGATTGCCGAGGTTCATCGGCTTGGATATCCCGTCGACCCCGACTGCGAAATAGCCGCGCATGGCTCCCCTGCTTTGCGCTATGAGTGACGCGTCTTAGACCCCGGAGCCCGGCTTGGCCAACCCCGTTCTTGTCGAAATCACCCGCGGCGACCTCGTGGAAAGCGTCCATCGCGGCGCGATCGCCATTGCCGATACCGACGGCGCCATTGCGTTTGCGCTGGGCGATGTCGAAACGCCTGTTTATCCCCGCTCGTCGTTAAAGCCCGTTCAGGCGCTGCCGCTGCTTGAATCGGGCGCGGCCGAAGCGTTCGGATTGAGCGACGAAGAAGTGGCGCTCGCCTGCGCCTCACATTCCGGCGAACCGATGCACACGACGCGCGTGGCCGCCTGGCTCGAGCGCATTGGCTGCACGGCGGACGATCTCGCTTGCGGGGCGCACCCGGTGCGTTACGAGCCGGTCTGGGAAGCGATGGTGAAGCGCGGCGAAGCGCCGACACGCATCCACAACAATTGCTCCGGCAAGCATACGGGGTTTCTCACGGTCGCGCGGCATTGGGATATCGCGACGGCGGGCTACGAAAAACACGATCATCCCGTGCAGCGCGCGGTTGCGAAAGCGCTCGGCGAATTGTCCAGCATCGGCGGCGAGTTGCCCTGGGGCGTCGACGGATGCGCTGCGCCCAATTTCGCCTTGTCGCTTACGGGCTTCGCGCGCGCCTTGGCGAAACTTGCGGCGCCTGCGTCATTGCCCGCGCCGCGCGCGGCGGCCGCCAAGCGGATTGTGCGTGCGATGACTGCGCATCCCGAACTCGTGTCCGGCACCGGACGCGCCTGCGCGATCCTGATGCGCGCCGCCAAAGGTCGCGTCGCCGTGAAGACCGGCGCAGAAGGTTTCTTCGCGGCGATGATCCCGGAGCTCGGTTTCGGCGTCGCGCTTAAGATCGATGACGGCGCAGGTCGCGCCTCCGAAACGACGATGGCGGCGATCCTCGACAAATTCGGCCTGCTCGGCGACGACAAGCTGGCGCACGACATGCTCCGCGCGCCCGTCATCAACACGCGCAACGCGGTCGTCGGTGAACGGTGTCCGGCTGCGGCGCTGCGGGATGCGGCAATTCCTGGTCGCTAGTGGTCGTTCACCTTCGCAGCCGCCGCGGCCTCGTCGGCCTGTTGCATCGCGGCGGTGTACGGCTCGATGGATTTGATGGGGCAGATGCTGCCCATGCCCGCGCCGTTGTGAACGAGCTCATCGCCTTTCCGCAGGCAGTCCAGGCCACCGAGTCCTAGGGATTTAAACCTCACGTCCATGTTGTATTCGATATGCGGGCACGGGATGGTCAAGCTGACTTTAAACTTGTCGTGAGCGATGTTCTCGACGATCAACGTCCGCGGGTCGACGACATTCCAGTTGTAGATCTGCCGGATCATCAGGCACGACGGGTCGGCCATCGCGGGCGCCGCCGCAAGGCAGGCCAACAGCGCCGTCGCGGCTATCCCGGTCTTCATGACGCGCCTCTCACTTCGAGCCGTCCTGCTGCGCTTTGGCTGCGGCCGCCGCCTTGTCGGCCGCTTCCATCGCGGGCGTGTATGGCGCGATATCGGTGATGGGACAGCGACTGGGGAATCCGATGTCGCGCACGAGGACATCGTCGCCCTTGCTCAGGCAACTGAGCTCGCTGCCGCCGATCGATTTGAATCCGACCCGCTCCTTGAAACTGAGATTGGGGCAATTGAACATCAAGCTCATCTTGAATTTCTGATGCGTATCGTCCTCGACAATGAGCGTCTTGTCGTCGACCACTTTCCAGCTCCAGATGCGCCCGACTTCCAGGCATGCCGGACCCGCCAACGCCGAAGTCGGACCCATCGTCGTCACGGCCGCAAGGCCCAAGGCGGCCAGCAAGAGCGTTTTCATCCTGCAAATCCTTTGAATAGATGCGCCTCTCACCCGGCCATTATAACTGCTTCACGGCCTTGCGGGTTCACAGAAAATCGTGACCACCCCGGTCGCGCGCAGCTTGGCGCGGACGGCGGCCCTCTCTAAGGTCCGCCCGATCGTCATTGTCAGCCTTGGGAGAACCTCATGAAAGCCGCCCTTTGCACCCATTACGGCCCGCCGGAAGAAATGGTCGTCCAGGATGTGCCGAGCCCCTCGCCCCGCAAGGGCCAGGTCGTCATTTCCGTGAAAGCCTGCGGCGTGAATTTCCCGGACGTGCTGATGATCCAGGACAAATACCAGTTCAAGCCGGCGCTCCCCTTTTCGCCCGGCGGCGAGATTGCGGGCATCGTGAAGGAAGCGGGCGAAGGCGTGACAGCATTCAAGCCGGGCGACCGGGTGATCGTGTCGATCGGCTCTGGCGGCTTCGCGGAAGAAGCGGTCGCCGACGCGGCGCGTTGCGTGCCCATGCCGGCCAATCTCGATTTCGATGTGGCGTCGTCGTTCTTCGTCACCTACGGGACGTCTTATCACGCGCTCAAGGATCGCGCGCATATCAAGCCGGGCGAAACGCTGGTGGTGCTGGGCGCGGCCGGCGGCGTCGGCCTTTCGGCTGTCGAGCTGGGCAAAGCGATGGGCGCGCGCGTGATCGCGGCCGCGTCGAGCCAGGAAAAAGTCGACCTCACGAAGAAACATGGCGCGGATGACGGGTTCGTTTATCCGACCGGCGCCCTGTCGCGCGAGCAACAGAAGGCGCTGTCCGAAGACATCAAGCGGCTGACCGGGGGCAATGGCGCGGACGTGCTTTACGATCCCGTCGGCGGCGACTACGCCGAGCCCGCCTTGCGCGCGATGAACTGGGAAGGCCGCTATCTCGTCATCGGCTTCGCGGCCGGAGACATTCCGCGGGTCCCGCTCAATCTCACGCTTCTCAAGGGCTGCGATATTGTCGGCGTGTTCTGGGGCGCATCGATGGCGCGCGATCCCAAGACGGGCCTCGCCAATCTCACCGAGATCACCAAATGGATCGCGGAAGGCAAGCTCAAGCCGCACGTGTCCCAGCGCATCCCGCTCGCCCGCGCAGGCGAAGCGATCCGTCTCCTCATGGACCGCAAGGCGCAGGGCAAGGTGGTCGTGGTGACGTGAGGTTTTTGCGCGTGGCGGCCCCCCACCCGGAATGCTTCGCATTCCGACCTCCCCACGAGGGGGAGGTGAAAAACCTGAATCCCCTCCCCCTCGTGGGGAGGGATAGGGTGGGGGGCTTCGCGGCGCGCGCAGTATTTTCTCTCGTTCTGCTATTGGGTCTCTCAGCATCCGGCCCATATATGGGCGCGCTCTCGCCGCCGGACCTCGCGCGCATCCGGACAGTCGCGATCATTTCGGCGGTGGGCGAGAGCTTTGCGTTCGAGCGCGTGCGCCCGTCGACGTTCGAATGGTTCGCGCCGCCGGACACGAAGTATCTCGAAATCTCCGACTGGAAGATCGACGACGATGTGACGCGCGCAGTCACGGCGGCCTTGTCGAAGCGCGTGACGATCAAGAAGGTTTTTTTTCAGCGCGCCGATTTCGGGACGTGGAATTACGCCATACTCCGCCAGAACATCTTCAAGCTGAACGGCGATCCCGGCATCGACGCCTATGTCCTGATCCTGCGCGACTGGCATTACGACGCGATCGGCCACAGCGTGCACGATCTCCAGGGCCTCGGCCTTTATCGGCGCGATACCGCATCAGGCGAAAGCTCCGAAGGCGTCTATGCCAGCTATCGCATCGTCGTGATCGACGCGAACACGGGCGCGATCTTCGCCTCGCGCGAAGCGGTGATGCCGGATGGCTCATTGCCCTGGATGCAAACGCCGCCGTCACTGTGGGCCAAAACGCCGAACGATCTCACGCCCGCCCAACAGACATCGCTCTCGACCGATCTAACCCGCCTCATCGACGAAACTCTGCCGCGGACATTGGCGGGGATAAAATTGACGAACTGAGTTCATCGAAGAAGCGCCGAATGTCACTACTGGGTTGGATATTCTTGGGATTGATCAGCGGTTTCATCGCCAGCAAGGTGGTGAACAGCCAGGGCGAAGGCTGCTTCCTCAACATCGCGCTGGGGCTGGTGGG
Organism: uncultured Alphaproteobacteria bacterium; assembly: GCA_963715545.1. Taxonomy (GTDB): domain Bacteria; phylum Pseudomonadota; class Alphaproteobacteria; order Micropepsales; family Micropepsaceae; genus Rhizomicrobium. Next base: position 1,814,941 of record OY970252.1, read on the forward strand.
CGCGATGGTCGGCGGGTTCATTTTCTCGACCATCGGCGGGACGAGCATCACCGGCTTCAATCTCTATTCGATGCTGGTCGCAATCGTCGGCGCGATCGTGGTGCTGCTCCTCTATCACGCGGTGACGGGCAGGCGGACGTTGCGATAGCGCTCTACCCCACTCTCGCTCTTCCCTAACTTGTCATGGCCTGCATTCGCGGGCCATGACAACGAGGGGGGCGAAAAGTAGCGCTACTATTCGTGCCGCAACGCCTCAATCGGGTCGAGGCGCGCCGCGCGGCGCGCTGGGAAATACCCGAACGCCACGCCGACGATTGCGGAGAATCCCACCGCAATGAAAATGATCGCCGGCTGAAACACGAACGGGACTTTAAGCGCGGCCGCGATAGCCGCCGATCCGCCCAGCCCGATCAGCACGCCCAACACGCCGCCCAGCGCGCTCATCACCACCGCCTCGATGAGGAATTGCAGCAGCACATCGCGCTCGCGCGCGCCGATGGCGAGGCGAATGCCGATCTCTCGCGTGCGCTCCGTCACCGACACCAGCATGATGTTCATGATGCCGATGCCGCCGACGAGCAGGCTGACAGCGGCGACTGCCGAGAGAAACGCCGTCAGGATCAGGGTCGCGCTCTGCACGATCTGCGTGATCTCCTGCAAATCCTCCACGTCGAAATCGTCGACCTGCCCCGGAATGATGTGCCTGATTTCGCGCATCAGACGCTGGATCATGTCCTTGACGTGCGGCATGTCCTCCTGCGAGTCCACGGAGACGCGGATGACATTCACTTCAGTGTTGCCGGCCAGCTTGCGCTGAACGGCCTTCAGCGGCATCAGCACCAACTCGTCCATGTCTTGCCCGAAGGTGCTGACGCCTTTGGGTTCGAGCAGGCCGATCACTTCACAACTGATCTTGTTGACGCGGATACGGGCGCCGACAGGCGACTGGTCGCCGAACAATTCCCGCCGGTTCGTCTCACCGATGATGCACACCGATTTGCCGGCGAGGATTTCGGCCGGCGAGAATTCGCGCCCCTCCACGAGCGCCCAGTTACGGCTGTGCATATAGGCGTTCGTCGTGCCGTTGACCTGGGTGGCGTGATTGTGATTGCCGTTGACGACCACGCCTTGGACGGCGAGCTCGGGCACGACTTCCTGCAGATTGGGGATTTCGCGCTGAATTTTTTCGACGACGGACATGTCGAACGGAACGGTCGCAGTCGGCGGACCGTTCGGCTGGCCGGGAAGCAGCACCAGAAGATTGTTGCCCAGCGAGGCGAATTCGCCGGTGACTTTCTGATTGGCGCCTGCGCCCAACGTCACCATCAGAATGACGGCGCTGACGCCGATCACGATGCCGAGCGTGGTCAAACCCGCCCGCAAAAGATTGTTGCGGATTTCGCGCAGCGCGAGCAGCAACGCATTCCAGATCATCTGCGCGCTCCCGTGTCGGATGCGATCAGCCCGTCATGAAATCGCACCTGGCGGCCTGCATAAGACGCGACGTCTTCTTCATGCGTCACCAGCACGATGGTGAGCCCGCGCTCGGTGTTGAGCGATTTGAGCAATTGCATGATCTCGTGGCTTTTCACCGAGTCCAGATTGCCGGTCGGTTCGTCGGCGAAGATGACGGATGGCGAACTGACAAGCGCGCGCGCAATGGCGACGCGCTGTTGCTGCCCCCCCGACAATTCGGCCGCCGTGTGATGCCAGCGATCGGCAAGGCCCACCTGCGCCAAAGTCTCCATGCCGAGCCGCCGCCGTTCGCCGCTGGGGACGCCGCGATAGATCAGCGGCAGTTCGAGATTCTCCAGCGCCGTGGTGCGTTTGAGCAGATTGAACCCCTGAAACACGAAACCGATATAGTGGCGGCGCAGCAACGCGCGCTGCTCGCGCGTCATGCTCCCGACGTCGGCGCCGCGAAAATAATAATGCCCATCCGTTGGCGCATCGAGGCAGCCCAGAATGTTCATACAGGTCGATTTGCCCGAGCCGGACGGTCCCATCACCGCGACGAATTCGCCGTCATGCACGACAAGATCGATGCCCGCCAGCGCCGCGACTTCAGCATCGCCGGATCCGTAGATCTTTGTGACGCCGCGCAGCTCGATGAGAGTTTGATCGTCCGGCACTAGGAGCCAGGCTGTTTGGTCGGTTTGTCCGCGAGGTCGGTCACGACCTCGTCGCCAGGCTTCAGATCGCCGGACAGGATTTCCGTCGAGCGTCCGTCGGTCGCGCCGAGCCTGACGTCGTGCGGCTTGAGCGTCTTGCCGTTTTGCGTCCAGACGCGCGCGGCGTTGACGCCGTTGAGCGTCGGCGGCGCAGGCGGGGCACCCTTCTTGACGTCGTCCGGCGGCACGAAGCGCAACGCCGCGTTGGGGACCAAGAGCGCATTCCTGATGGTGGCCGCTTCGATTTCGGCGGTGGCCGTCATGCCCGGCTTGAGCAGCCCGTCCGTGTTCTTCTCGAGCAACACGCCCTGATAGGTGACGACGCCCTGCACCGTCTTGGGCGCGTTGTGCACGGAGATCAATGTCGCTGCGAATTTGCGCGCGGGATAGGCGTCGACCGTGAACGTCGCTTTGGCGCCCGTGCGCACTTCGCCCACATCGGCTTCGTCGATGTCGACGTCCAGCTCCATCTGATTGAGATCGCTGGCGAGCGTGAACAAGACCGGTATCGCAAACGCCGCCACCACCGTCTGGCCGGCGGATACTTTGCGGTCGAGCACGACGCCGTCGATCGGCGCATAGATCGTCGCCTTGGTGAGCAGCGTCTGATCCTGCTGCACCTGTGCGCGCGCCAGCTCCACGCCTGCTTTGGCGCGTTCGTAGTCGCCGTTGGAGGAATTCAGCTGTTCGCGGGAAACGGCATTGTTCTTTTCCAGCGTGACATAGCGCTCATGGGTCTGCGTCATCTGGTCGAGCGTCGCTTCTGCCTGATCGAGAGTCGCCTGCGCCTGCTGCAGCTGGGCGACCAACTGATCGGTATTGATGCGGGCCATAACCTGGCCCTTCTTCACATGGTCGTTGAAATCGACTTCAAGCTTGTCGATGCGGCCCGACACTTCCGCGCCGACATCGACCTGGTCGCGCGGCGCGAGCGTTCCCGTGGCGCTCACATTGACGGCCAGAAGCCCGCGCGTGACCGGCTTGGTGACATAGGTATGGGCGGCGCCGCGGTTCATCGCGAACCACCCGCCCCCGGCCAAAATAACGGCCAAAACGCCAAGCCACAGCCACCAGCGGCGGCGCCTGCGTTTGCTGCCGATTCCCAGCCGCGCGGCGAGCGCCTGGTCGGGTTTCGGAACGGCGTGCATGTCGTTCACGGGTTTGTACCGGTGGGTTTCAAGACGAATGGGGGTAAAGACGGCGCGGTTCAAGTACCGGACGGAACTTTGGCGGAAGTGCGGCGGGAAATCCACAGGGTTAGGGAATGGCGTGCGCACTTAATGCAGCCGAAAAGGAGCATTACCTACTGCGCTGGTCGGCCCCCTTTATTTCCGCATGGGCCTGAACTAGCTGGTTTACCAATTCTCCAAATTGTCATGGCCCGGGGCAAGCGAACCGTCTTGACGAACGTTGCACATACACATAAAGTGTGTATCTGGAGCGGACTTGACTGCGAGCCTTTCAAGCCGCGAAATCATCCGGAAGCTTGAAGCCGCCGGCTGGCGCCTGGTACGGACCACAGGCAGCCACCATCATTTTCGGCATACCGTCCGGCCCGGTACGGTCACGGTTTCTCATCCTGTGAAGGATATGCCGCCGGGAACGCTGAGAAGCATCGAAAGACAAAGCGGCGTGAAATTGAGGTAAGCGAATGCAACAGTTCTACGTAGCCATCATCGAAAAAGCGGCGCATGGCTTCGGCGTTTTCTTTCCCGACCTGCCCGGCTGCACAAGCTTCGGGGAGACCATCGAGGACGCGGCTGCCAATGCTTTGGTCGCCGCCCAGGCGCATGTCGCGTTGAGCGAGGAATATGGCGATACATTGCCTTCGCCCCGCCCGCTCGATCGCATTCCCACGGAACGTGGCGTGAAGGAAAAAGCGCGTGTTCTGGTTCCCGTCGAGACCGGAAACGAAGCAGTCCGGGTGAACATCTCCCTGCCCGCATCAGCCCTCGCGGCACTGGATCGGACGGCGAAGGAACTGTCGCTCAGCAGATCGGGTGCGATTGCACATTTGGCATTTTCGCGCGAGGCGGGCGCGCGGCTTGAAAAGCGGGCAGCATTGCGTCGGCCCAAGACGGGCGTCGCCCGCGCAACGAAGCGTGCAGGACACAAGTAGCAACGCCCCGAATCGGGATATCCTCGGGGAATGCAAGACAGCGTCTGGAAGCAGGCAAAACAAAGCCCCGTTGCAATTGTGCTGTTGGGAAGCATGTCTGCAGGCGTCCTCGTCTTGCCTTTCGTCCTTTGGAATACCGAAAAAGCTGCCGAATTCTTTGGTGCGTTTTCGGCTGCCATAGTTGCTGCTATATCCATACTTGTTGCGGCAACCTATCAGGCCGAACTGACGCGGAAACACGATGACGCATTGCGACAAGCCGATCTCATCTCAGAAGCGAAGCTACTTTTTCTTTGGCTAGATAGCTGTGTCACTCGGCTTGAGCGAAACATATACCGCCTAGACGCGTTCGCCGACGCGGTGCGCGATGGCAAACGCCCTCAAATGGAACAAACATTTGGCAATTTCCGAATGCACTTCTTTCCAATTCCACCCGACGAGGCCATTGCTCGACTTCCGGCGCTTGCCAAATTCCCAATTGATTTGGCGTTATCTGTGCAATCGGCCATCGGAACTCTCGCGAATGAATTTGGCCCGCGCAACCGTGAAATCTTCCGCGACGATCTTCCAGTCGGAGAAAGGGATTTTCGGCACTGGTCCGCTTCATGCCGCCGTGCGAGTGACCTACTCAAGGAAGCTCAAAGTCAAATAGCCAATGTTATGCAAAAGAGATTTGCGGCAGAGTTTCCGATGCCAGCAGATATCGTTATTGTGGCTGAACGAGTCAGCGCTGAATCCGAAGGCATATAGACCGCATCGATCGGCCATCACTTGACCTCGACGCCGTCACCCCTGAAATCGCTACCTGGATAAAGTACGAACCACTTACCGTCGTCCGCGTGGATGAGTGCTGCCTTTTCAAAGAAGGTCTCTCGGAGTCCAGGCTCATCAAATAAGATCGTAAGATTGTTGCAATCGCTTCCGAATATCGCCTTGATTTTGGCCGAGCGAGATTTAGGGCCTGTCGCAGCCAAAACCTCCGAAAGTGCCGTAGCTATTTTCTCGTCCACAGGTCGTCCGGTGCACGCTGCATCTGCGCGGTTCATGTTGGCAAGCCAAAGCACGCTCATACCCATCAAAACGGCAAGCTTGCGCAAATTCACTTAAGTTTACCCTCAGTATTATTTTGAACGTGGAAGTCGGTAACGAATTTTCAATGTCGCGCCTTTTCCCTTCAGCGGTTCACTAAGTATCTCGTCGCCGGAACTCATAGCTTGGCGCAGTACGCTACAGCAATTTGGCATTGCGTGGCTCCGACCGGGATAACCTCCAACCTCTCGATGCAAATCGCCCGACAGAATGTCTACATAATCGCGACCAAGCTTTTCCGCAGTGTCGAACTGTTGGTTTAGCGCCGCGCGAAAAGTATCAGCGTGCACCCTTTGTGGGTTTGTTCGCATTTCTGTCGCCCCGTTTACTCCGCCGCCGTCTTCGTCACATAAATCTCCCCGCCGCCCTCTCGGAATTCGTCCGACTTCTTCGCCATGGCGGCGCGGATTTCGGCGGTGGAGAGCGTGTCGTTGCTGCCGCGCGCCGCGTCGCGCACTTCCTGGCTGATCTTCATCGAGCAGAATTTCGGCCCGCACATCGAGCAGAAATGCGCGACCTTGGCGCCGTCGGCCGGCAGGGTCTCGTCGTGAAAGGCCTGCGCGGTTTCGGGATCGAGCGCGAGCGCGAACTGGTCGCGCCAGCGGAATTCGAAGCGCGCCTTGCGACATCGCATCGTCCCAGATGCGCGCCGCCGGATGGCCCTTGGCGAGATCGGCCGCATGCGCGGCGATGCGATAGGCGATCACGCCCGCTTTCACATCGTCGCGGTCGGGCAGGCCCAGATGCTCCTTCGGCGTGACATAGCAAAGCATCGCGGTGCCGAACCAGCCGATCATGGCCGCGCCGATGGCGCAGGTGATGTGGTCGTAGCCCGGCGCCACATCGGTGGTCAGCGGCCCCAGGGTATAGAACGGCGCCTCGTCGCAGACCGTCGAGCTGCCGGTCCATGTTTTCCTTGATCTTGTGCATCGGCACATGGCCGGGGCCTTCGATCATCACCTGCACGTCGTGCTTCTGCGCGATCGGTTGAGCTCGCCCAGCGTATCGAGCTCGGCGAATTGCGCCGCGTCGTTGGCGTCGGCAATCGAGCCGGGACGCAGGCCGTCGCCCAGCGAGAACGACACGTCATATTGCGTCGAGCAGTTCGCAGATGTCCTCGAAATGCGTGTAGAGGAAATTCTCCTTGTGATGCGCGAGGCACCATTTGGCGAGGATCGAGCCGCCGCGGCGAGACGATGCCGGTGACGCGCTCGGCCGTCAGCGGAATATGCGCCAGCCGCACGCCGGCATGGACGGTGAAATAATCCACGCCCTGCTCGCATTGCTCGATCAGCGTGTCGCGATAGATTTCCCAGGTCAGGTCTTCGGCGACGCCGCCCACTTTCTCCAGCGCCTGATAGATCGGCACGGTGCCGATCGGCACCGGCGAATTGCGGATGATCCATTCGCGGATGGTGTGGATGTGACGGCCGGTCGACAGGTCCATCACCGTGTCGGCGCCCCAGCGGATGGACCAGACGAGCTTCTCCACTTCCTCGGCCACGCCCGAGGTGACGATGGAGTTGCCGATATTGGCGTTGACCTTGGTGAGGAAATTGCGGCCGATGATCATCGGCTCGGTTTCGGGATGGTTGATGTTGGACGGGAATGATGGCGCGGCCGCGGGCCATTTCGTCGCGCACGAATTCGGGCGTGATCTCGATCGGGGATCGCCGCGCCGAAGCTGTTGCCGTCGCGCAGCGCCGAGCGGCCGAGATTTTCGCGCGCGGCGATGAATTTCATTTCCTCGGTGATGAGGCCGGCGCGCGCATAATGCAGCTGCGTGACGTGCCTGCCCGGCTTGGCGCGCAGCGGCTTGCACGCCCGGCGCGGTCGAATTGCGGCACCGACAGCAGCTCGCCGGGCTTCAACCCGTCGTCCTCGCGGCTGGCGCGCGCGGCCGTCATATTCCTCGACATCGCCGCGCGCGAGAATCCAGTCGCGCGCCGCGACGCCAAGCCCTTTTCGATGTCGATCTTCTGCGCATCGTCCGTATACGGACCGGATGTGTCGTAAAGCCGGACCGGCGCCTCGCCGCCCGACAGCGCCACTTCGCGGAACGGCACGCCTTCGACATAGACCTTGCGCGAACCGGGCAGCGCTCCCGCGCGTGACCACATCGTTGGTGACGGGATTGAGAATGGGCTTGTTCATTTTCGCCTCTCCCTACGCCGGTGCGAACCGGATCAGGTTCAAAGGGACTCGCAGTATTGCGATCTCAGCCCTCCGAAGCCTTGGCATAGGAGGGCACCCCTGGGATGGCGGGATCATGGCTTCGGCTCGCGACAAGTCAAGGAGACCGCTATAGTTCCCGCGATGGGCATGAACATTTCAATCCGCCGGGCCACGCCGACCGATGCTTTCGAAACGGCCACCGTTTTCAGCGCGGCGCTCAGGAGTATGACGTTCTTCCCGAAGCTCCACACCGATCTGGAAGATCGCGACTTCGTACGAGGCTTCATCGAATCGGCGGAGACATGGGTCGCCCTAAGTGACGGCCGCGTCATCGGACTCGCCTGCCTCGAAGGCAATTGGCTTTCGCATCTCTATGTCGATCCCTTCTGGCATGACCGCGGCGCGGGAACGGCGTTGCTCGATCAGGTGAAGCGCGAGCGACCGAACGGCTTCCAGCTGTGGGCGTTCCAGGCCAATGCCGGCGCGCGGCGATTCTACGAGCGCCATGGTTGCGTCGCCGCCGAATTCACCGACGGCAGCCGCAACGAAGAGCAGCTGCCGGATGTGAGATATGTGTGGGAAGCTGCAAAAGAATAGAGCGCGGCGGACGATCTGTCCGCCGCGCTCTGGATCGAAACAGCAGCTCTAGTTTGTCTTGATGTGCACACCGATCTGGAAGAACCGTCCCACAATGCCGGCTTGATAGGCGGCGGGATTGTAGTTCACGCCGCCATATTGCGCGGGCTGGACGGGCGGGAGCGTGTTGAACACGTTGAAGACGTTCCCGAAGACCTGCACCATATCCGTGACCTGATAGGAGCCGTGGAGATCGACGTTCCAGAATGCGGAACCGCCGGGGAACGGATAGACGGTATTGCCCGGTCCGGCCAAGTCGGACTCGATATTTTTTTCGCCGCCCGTGTAGATCACTGTCAGCGTCCCGGACCATTTTTCGAAGTCAAACGTGTTGGACCATGAAAACCGGTCTTGCGGCGTGCCCTCGCATGACGTGTATTCGCAGGGGCTTTCGGTCCCGACATATTCCAGTTTCCCTCCCGTTGGACTGATGTAGGCATATTCGAAGATATGCGTCGCGTTGAACTGGGTCGAGTAGTTCAACTCGTCGGTCAGCTGAAACGACGCAGTTATCGAAGCATCCAGACCGTCCGTGATGATGGTGCCGTTATTGGCGTAGGGCGCGGCGACGATAACCGGTCTTGGTATCGCAGCGGGGTGCGCCGGGTCCGGCGAGTCCGGCGTGATCGAATAGCCGGGAGGCAAAGGATTGCCACTAAGATATTGCTCAATCGCAAAGGCGGTATTCGGGAACTGGATCGTATTCCATTTCTGGATGTAATAGTAATCGACCGAAGCCGTGAGATTATAATCGTCGAACGGTTTCAGGACCACTCCGCCCGTATAGTTCTGCGAGGTTTCCGGTTTGATGCCGGGAAACGAGGTCGATATCTCTTCCAGCGGGTAGGTGCCCGTAGCATAGGCGTCGTTTCCGTGCGTCGCCGCCCACGCGGAGGAATATTGCGCGCCCACTGCGTTGACGAATCCCGCGGATTGGGCATTTCCGTTTTCCGCAAAACCGGGAGCCTTGAAGCCGCTCGACGCCGTGCCGCGGAATGAAATTTCGGGAATCGGCGTCCATTTCAAGCCGGCCTTCGGATTCGTGGTGTCGCCGAAATCCGAATAATGGTCGAACCGCGCCGACAAATCGGCTTCGAGGGTTTTCAGAATCGGCAGTTCCACTTCGGCGAATACCGACGCGATGGTCCTGTTGCCCGTTGCGAACGAGCTCTGATAGGCCTGCCCTTCCAGGTTCGCGTTGAAACTGGGGCTGTTCAAAGCTTCATAGCGGTATTGCGCGCCGACAGCGAACTGCGCCTCTCCGCCCGGAAGACCGATGAGGTCGTGGCTCGCCTGCAAATCGAGCTCGTCATTGTCGCTGCTCGAAGTGCTCCTCATGACCGGCGACAGCGCGGCGCGAACGGCGGCCGTGTTGGACGAGGGATTGAGGAAATTGTAGGCCCCATCGTTCACATCCGTCACGAGCTGCGGGAAATTGATTGCGCCGTGAATGGCCAGATCCACCCAGGAATGCGCCACCGTCACGGCGCCGTTGTAGGTCCAGCCCCAGAAATCGCCCTTTGCTTCCAGCGTGGCGCGAAAGTTGTGGTTGGTCACATTCGTGAAGGCCGGAATGTCGCCGAACGCATAGTTGACGAGCGCGTCTGTGCAGTTGACCGATTCAATGCAAGTCGGCGAGTTCGGGAACGGATCGTTGGGATTGAGCGCGCCCGTCCCCGGTCCGCCGATACCCGCAAGCCGCGCCGGCAGAACGATGGAATCGGTGTTGTTCGGCGAGCTCGCTTGAATCTGCGAAGGCCCTTGCGGCGGCGTTGGAATGCCGGTGAACGAATCCTGATATTGGAAATAGCTGATGTCGAGATACACTTCGGAATGCGGATTGGGATCAACCGTCATTCGCGTATAAACGCCCATGCGCGTGGTCGAGGGCTGATCGTCCTGATACAGTTCGAAGTCTTGGGTGCAATACGATCCGACGCCCACTGTCGTCGTGAGTTTCCCCAATGGACCGCAGCCGCCCGGAGCCAGGACTTGGTATGGTCCCGAGGGAGGAGCGCCCGTCAGGATATTCCCGCCGACCATCTCCATGGTTGGTGCGACCGAGCCATAGATTGAGCCACTGCCGTTTTGCGGCTGGCCGCCAATATTATTGATTCCGCCGATCGACGAAAGATCGTTCGTATCAAACGGGAACGGGCGTTGGCCCACCTTGATGTTGTCGTCGTGTTCGAATTCGAAATTGACATAAAAATTGTAGTGATCGGTGGCGAGATCGCCTGTGCCCAATGTCGCGGTCTCGTGGTTCATCATGCCGCCGCCCTGCTGCGACGCGCCCCATTCGGCGGTTCCTTCCACGCCCTGGTATTCGTGCTTGAGAATGATATTGACGACGCCGCCGATCGCGTCGGCGCCGTAGCTCGACGAGGCGCCGTCCTGCAGCACCTGGATTTGGTCTATGGCATCGAGCGGGATCGTATTCAGGTCGGTGAAGGAACGTTCGCCGTCGCTGGGGAGCGGATAGTCCGAGGTCCGATGGCCGTCGATCAGGACGAGCGTGGAATCTTCCAGCAGTCCGCGGAGCGAAACGCCCGATCCGCCGAACGCCAGCGCGCCGGTGAAGCTCGTGGTGACCGCGCCGCTGTTGTTGTCAGGAATCGCTTGCAGCACGTCGGCCATGCTGGTCAGGCCGCTTGACTGTATCTGGGCGGCGCCGATCACCTGAATCGGCGAGGGCGTATCGTAGTTTTGCCGCGGTATCATCGTGCCGGTCACGACGACCGTTTCAATCGACTGTCCAGAGGCGTTCTGCGCCGAGACGGGCGCGGACGCGGCGATTGTCGCCACAGTTGCCGCGCCGAAAAGAAGAGCCGAGCGCAGACTACGGCCGGAATAAAAAGACTTTGACATGCGAACCCCCGCTTGTGTGGCGACGGCGGCACAACGCGCCGACATCGAAATGCCATGGGACAAACTCGACCGCACTCTATCTCGAGTGCGGGGAGAAACGCCCAATCTACGATGCTGGCCAGCCAGTATTCCCCTACTGGGCGGCTAGCCCAATTCAGTCATGGAATTGTAACGTCTTCATCTGCAGTTGAAAAGTCGGAGACTGCATTCGCGCGCACGCGTTTGGTCAAATTGCGGTGACCGATGCCGCCAATCCACTGGCAAAAATGCAACAAACGGAAAAATGCCGAACTATGGAGCACGAACGACGGCGACTGCTGTCGGATTGGGCGCGAACTCGCACCGAATCGCGATGCCGTGATCGCCGGTCCCGGAATTTGCGGTTTTATCTCGCACGCTGCGTCGACCACCGCGATCGCGAAGAGAAACTGCGCGGCGCGGTCGATATCCGGTCGGGCATCTTCTATCTTCAGGATTGAGAGACCCGGCGGCGAAGGCCGTCACGCGAGAAACGCCATGCCTCCTGCTTCCGGAAATCTCCTGATTGGCCCCGACGGAAAATTACGGCCGCTTTGGCGCGCGGCGCTATTCGTCGGGCTCAGCATATGGCCCGTGGGCGCCATCATGGATGACGCCTTCGGCTCCCTCGCCGAATGGCTGCACCTGGCGCCCGGATTGACGGCCGCAAACACCGCGCTCGGCGAGCTGGAGAACTTCTCGATCGCGCTTATCTGCACGGGATTGTTCGCACTTTACGAGCGCCGCCGCCTCGACAGCTACGGCCTTCCCGTGGCCCGCGCATTGGGTTCACGGACATGGGAAGGCGCATTGGTCGGCCTGCTGATGGCGGGGGCCGTCGCCGCGGGAATGTACGCGCTCGGCGGCATGCAGATTCGGGGATTCGCCACCACGGGAGGCGCGCTGGCGCTTTCGGCGTTCGCCTGGCTGGGCGCCAATGTCTGCGTGGGCGTGGCGGAAGAAGCCTGGTTCCGCGCCTATCTGTTGCAGACGCTGTGGAAGAGCATCGGCTTCTGGCCTGCATCAATCGTTATCGCCCTGATCTTCGCGGCGGCGCACTATTTCTTCAAAGCCGGCGAGAATATCTGGGATGTGATCACGCTGGTCTCGCTGAGCCTCGTCATGTGCTACTCGGTGTGGAAGACGGGCACGTTATGGTTCGCCGTCGGCTTTCACATTGCGTATGACTATATGCAGTTCTTCGTCATCGGAACGCCCAACGGCGCGCGCGTTCCGGTGGGGCGATTGCTGGACGCGCATTTCGACGGTCCCGCATGGCTTACCGGCGGCGTGCTGGGCACGGAAGCAAGCGTCCTGATGTATCCCGCCATTGCGGCTCTGTGGCTTTACGTGTGGCTGCGCTTCCGGCCCGAGACCATCTCCGCAGAAATGGAAGAAGGGCGGGCGTAAGCTTGACTCTTAACTCAATCAATTGTCATGGCCCGCGACTGCGAGGGGGTAAACCTGAAAATCAGTCGATGCCCACTCTTCACGACTCCGAGAAATGGCGGAACTCGTTGATGACCGCTTTGACGGCGGCCTTCACGATCTTCTCGCCGGCCTCGACGCTCGCCTGGCTGGGATCGGAGCCGATGCGGCCGTCGGGAAAGCGGCGGCGATAGTCGGCGGCGTCGTAGATCGGCCCCAGCGGCGCGATCTTGGGATGCATCTCCACTTTCTTCTGCGCTTCGGGATAGCCGTAATAGGTGACGGACACCTCCGAAGGCGTCGCGTGATGGCCTTCGCCCACCGGAAACAGCTGCCGACAGACATCGTTCACGCCCGCGAGTTCCCACCAATTGCGCAACATGCAGCGCAGCGGCTGATGGTTCGCGCCCACGCTCTCATCCTTCGAAAAAGTGATGCCGTGATACATTTCGGAGAAGGCTGCGGTGATCGTCTGGATATTGCCGCCATGGCCGTTCAGCCAATAGATGCGCTCGAAGCCATGATGGGTGAGCGACTGCGCCCAATCGAGCATCGCCGCGATCATGGTGGAGGGCCGGTAGGTGATCGTGCCCGTGAACGCCATGTGATGTTGCGCCTGACCGACATTGAAAGTCGGCCCGACAAGAATGCCCGCTTCGTCGCCTGCCATCTTGCCGATGATCTCGGGGCACAGCGCATCTGTTCCCAGGAGCCCGTTCGGGCCATGTTGCTCCGTCGAGCCGATGGGGATCAGGATCGCCCGGGATTTGGCGAGATAGGCCTCGACCTCGGGCCAGGTGGACAGATGAAGTTGCATATGGGTGCCTGCTGTTGCGCGCGTTCCATTTGAACGACGAAAGAGCCGTCCGTTCAAGCCGCGAATAGCCGGCTTGTCGAGTTCGGGATTAAATGTGAGCTAATCTTTCCTGTCCCGATTCTGGTCCCCGAATGCCTGCAAAACCCATCGCAATCAGCAAAGCCCAGGCCCGGCGCATCTGGCTGCACGCGCAAAGGCTTGATGAGGACGCGCCGTTCGGAGAAGGGCCGGCCGCGACGCAGGCGGCCATCGAGCATCTCGGCTATGTGCAGATCGACACGATCAATGTAGTCGAGCGCTGCCACCATCACATCCTGTTCACCCGCATTCCCGGCTACCGGCGCGAGCATTTGCAGCGTGCGCAGAGCGTCGACAAGACGGTGTTCGAATATCGTGCGCACGCGCTCGCCTATCTGCCCACCAGCGACATGCGGTTCTATACCGCCAAGATGCGGGAGCATCGCCGGCGCGTGACGGAAGGGCTGAGCGCCGTCAGCAGCAAGGACGTGCGCAAGGTCCTGGCGCGCATCAGACGAGAGGGCGCGCTTTCGCTGCGCGATATCGACGACGACGTGCCGGTGGAGAAGGATCACGCCTGGGCGAGCCGCAAGCCTTCGGAGCGGGCGTTGCGGGCGGCGTTTTACAGCGGCGCGCTGACGGTCAGCCAGCGTACCGGGATCCTGAAAACCTTTGAGTTGACGACCCGCCATTTCGGCTGGGACAAGCCGCCAAAACCTGCGCCGGAGAAGGAAACGCTGAATCACCTGCTCGATCGCGCGCTGCGCTCGCAGGGCGTGGTGAGCCTCGATTCCATTTGCCACCTTGACGCGCCGAGCAAGCCGGGCATGCGGCGTGCGATCGAAGCGCGGATGCGTCGGGGCGAATTGGTGCGGGTGGAATTCGAGCGTATCGGCAAGCACGAGCATTGGGCCCGGCCCGAGACTTTGGCCCGGGACCTCGCGCCGCTCGACGAGCGCGTGCACATCCTCTCGCCCTTCGATCCGCTGATCATCCAGCGCAAGCGGCTTTCGCTGTTCTTCGGCTACGATCACGTGTTCGAAGCCTATGTGCCGAAGCCGAAGCGCAAATTCGGCTATTTCGCCCTGCCCATTCTTCTGGGCGACCGGATCGTGGCCGTGATCGATCTCAAGACGGATCGTGCGGAGCAAAAGCTTTTGGTGCAGCAATGGACGTGGATCGAAAAAACTTCGCGAGGGCCGCGTAAGAAGCAGATCGAGGAGGCGCTGCACCGCTTCGAGAAATTTCAGCTGGCGAGATGAAATCTGGCTGCCAACCATACCCTCCTCTCTCCATAGCCGGCTCGGAGGCCGGCCATGGAGAGTTTTTGTGATTCATCTTGATGGAACTACGCATTACGCTAGTCAACGAACGCGAAGTCACTTCATGGTGGAGTCTTGAATGGCAGACAACGGCTTGATCACGGTCCAAAGCAAATTCTCCGTCAGCGAAACAGTCACGCGCCTCATCACCGGCGTCACGTCCAAGGGCATGACGATCTTTGCGGTTGTCGATCATGGCGATGGCGCGGAAATTGCCGGGCTGAGTTTGCGGCCGACCCAGTTGGTCATATTCGGAAACGCCAAAGGCGGTACGCCGCTGATGCAGGAAACCCAAACGGCCGGCATCGATCTGCCGTTGAAGACACTTGCCTGGGAAGACGCAGACCGAAAAGTCTGGCTTACCTACAACGACCCCGCGTGGATCGCGCAACGCCACGGCCTCGGTCCTGCCAGCGCCGCAGCGATTGAGGCGATGACAAAGGGACTTGCCGCAATCGTCAAGGAAGCCGCGGGCTCCTAGCGCATCTCGCGCCCTTTCTCCGTTTCTCAAAATCGCTATCATCCGCGCCGCTTCAGGGGGGTTTGGGCGATGGGTGCTGTTGTTCGTGCATGGGCTCTTGGGTTGCT
This sequence comes from uncultured Alphaproteobacteria bacterium, assembly GCA_963715545.1. Lineage (GTDB taxonomy): Bacteria > Pseudomonadota > Alphaproteobacteria > Micropepsales > Micropepsaceae > Rhizomicrobium. The sequence continues at coordinate 1,830,190 of OY970252.1, forward strand.
GGCGGTCGGAGTTCTGGTTCTTAAGCGTATATGAGGGCAATCCGCACCACAGGGCCGACGCTTCTGCGCCCGCGACATCGTTTTCTTCGGCGCGCGCCGACGCGACTCTGGCCCGCGTGCTCGGTCCCGAAATCCCCCATCAGGTTTCGAGCGCGGAAAATGCGGCCGTGCGAGCCCGCATTCTCAAGGAATTCGCCGACCTGGGCGTGCCCACGCACACCTACCAGGCGTTCACCTGCAATCCGTGGCGCGGGCTGAGCTTCGTCGCCTGCGCAACCGTCACCGACATCATCGCCGAAGTTATCCCCGGCCGGGGCAAGGCCATCGTGATGATGGCGCACTATGATTCCGTGCCTGCCGGGCCCGGCGCGTCCGACGATGAATCCGGCGTAGCAACCGTGCTCGAAACGACACGCGCGCTCAAGGCAGCAGGTTCGAAGAGCATTCATCCCGTCATGGCGCTTATCACGGACGGCGAAGAAGCAGGGCTGCTGGGCGCCAATGCTTTCCTGCAGAACCCGGCGCTCAAAGCGCGCGTGGGTGTGGTGGTGAATGTGGAGGCGCGCGGCACCAAGGGGCCGAGCCTGTTGTTCCAGACGAGCCCTGGCGACGGCAGGTTGATCGATCTCTACGCTGCGCACGTGCCCGTTTACGGCACCAGTTCGCTTTATGCCGAAATCTACAAATTCCTGCCCAACGACACCGACCTCACGCTCTTCATCCATGATGGATTCCCGTCGTTCAATTTCGCGTTTGCCGACAATGTCCGCTATTACCATTCGCCGTTCGATCTGCGCCGCAATCTAAGCCGCGACACCCTGCAGATGCATGGCGACAATCTGCTCGGCGTGGTGACGGGGCTCGAGCAGACGGATTACGCCGCGCTCAAAGGGGGCAACGACGTTTATTTGAGCGTGCTGGGCAAATTCCTGCCGCGCATTCCCGCGAGCTGGGCTCTCCCGCTTGCGATTGTCGTGTTCATCCTGCTGGCAATCGCCGCGTGGCTTGCGCGCGGTGAACCCAGTGGTTTGCGCTCCACGCTCACGGCAGCCGTCATGCCGTTCGCGCTGCTTGTCGGCTGTGGTTTGATGGGATGGCTCGTGTCGTTCATTGCGCAAACGATCTCGGGCGCGCCGGATCCCAGTTACGCCTATCCGCTTGCCCTTCGCACTGCGCTCGCTTTCGCGGTGTGGGCGATCGCGCTTGACGTGTCGCGCATGACGAACGTGCATGGCGCGGCGGCGAGCGGCTGGTTGTGGATGGCAGGGTTCGGCGTCGTCATCGCCGCGCTGTTGCCGGGCCTCAGTCCTTATTTTGTATTTCCCGGCGCCGTCGCCGCCATCCTGCTGCTCGCGACAGCGCGCGCGCCCGGCGGATGGAATGGAACGGCGGGACAGGTCGCGTTGTTCGTTTCGTCGCTGGCGGCTCTTGTTATCTGGATTGCGCTGGTCGCGAGCGGTGAAACGCTGATGGGCTTGCGGCTCCATCCGCTGTTCACGGTTCCGGCGGCCTTCGCATTGATGACCATCGTGCCGTTGCTATCGGCGCGGCCGATGTCGCGCGCCGCCTGGGGCGCGAGCGCCGCCGCGGCGTTCGTATTGTCGCTCGGCTTCGCGGTCGCGGCGGGTTTGCAGCCGCCCTACAAACCGGCCTCGCCGCAACGCGTCGATCTTGTCTATTTCGAGAGCGGACGCGGCGATGCGCGCTGGATCGCCGATACATCGTGGAAAGGATTGGGCGCGGAGCCGATCTCCGCCTCGCTGATCAAGGCCGGCAATCTGAAACTAACAAAGGACGCCTATGCGGGCCTCTACCCGCACACGGCCTATGCCGCGCCCGCCGGCGCGCCGCGCTATCCGTTGCCGACTGCGACAGTCGTGAGCGACACGCGGAATGGCGCAAGCCGCGTCGTGACGCTCAATCTCAAAGGCTCCGATGACGCCGATGAAATGCTGCTGCGAATCCCGCAAGCAGCGAAACTTCAGGCGGTCGGTTTCCGGGGACAGCATGTCGTGCCGCCTGCCGGTTGGTCCGGCGACACGGAGTTCGCTTGCGTGAGCCGCGATTGCCGCGACGAAACGATCATGCTGACCATGGCCGGCGAAGCTTCGGGCCTCGCCTTCGCCGAAGGCCGCTACGCCTTCCCGCCCTTCGGCGCGTTCCTCAAAGCCGCGCGTCCGAACACCGCGATGGCGTCGCAAAGCGGCGACCAGATCATCCTCGCGAATGCGGTGAAGCTGAAATAGGCAAAAAAAGATTCTAGCGCAGAGTACGCAGAGGATGCGCAGAGGTCGCGGAGTAGAACAAAGGAGCGCGCGCATTTTGCGCGCAGGCGGGCGAGACGCCCGCGGTCCATCGACATCTTTCCCTGCGTCCTCTGCGCATCCTCCGCGTCCCCTGCGCTAAGCCTTCTTCTTTTTCACGTCCCTCACAAACTCGGCCCCGGCACCTGGCCGTTGGGCGGATAGGCTGGGAGCGGCTGAGGCGCGGGCGGCAGGCCGCTCTTCTGGGCCTTCAGTTTCTGCATCAGATAATTGACCGCGGCCTCGAGCTGCGCGTCATGGCCCGCGAGCAATTGGCCCGGGTCGGTGTCGACGTTGATATCGGGATCGACGCCGTGGTTCTCGATCACCCATTCCGATTGCAGGCCGTATTGCGCATCTTCCGGCACGGTGATGTAGCCGCCGTCGAGGAACGGCCAATTGCCGCGTATGCCGCGCACGCCGCCCCAGGTCCGCGTACCGATCAGCGGGCCTAATCCGTATTTCTTGAAGAAGAACGGGAAGATGTCGCCGTCCGACGCGGAGTAATTGTTGATCAGGCATGCTTTCGGCCCGACGATGAGCTGCTGCGGAATCGATTGCGCCGCCTGCTCGCGATTGGTCGTGAGCCCCGCGAGAATGCGCCGCAAACGCTCCAGCACGATCTGGTCGATATTGCCGCCGCCGTTGAAGCGGTCGTCCATGATCAGGGCAGCCTTGTCCATCTGGGGATAGAACTGCCGGATGAATTGCTGCATGCCGAGCGATTCCATGTCGGACATGTAGATGTAAGCGATCTTGCCGCCCGACAGCCGGTCGACGATTTCGCGATTGTGGTCGATCCAGTCCTGCTCGCGCAGCGACAGTTCATTCTTGATCGGCTTCACCGTCACGTCGCGCCGCGCGCCGTTCGCGCTGTTCGAGACGGTCAATGTCACGGGCTGGTCATCGACCCCGACGAACAGGCTGTAGGGATCCATAGGAGCCTTCAGTTCGCGGCCGTTCACCGCCAGCAGGAAATCGCCCTGGTGCACGTCGATACCCGGTTCCGTCAGCGGACTGCGATAGGCGTCGCGCGTGTTGTCGCCCGGATAGATATGCGCGAACTGGTAGCGCCCGTTTGACAGCGCGAAATCGACGCCGAGCAGCGGCGTCGGCAACGCCTCGACCGGATCGTCTTCGTCGCCACCGCCGGCATAGGTGTGCGAATTGCCGAGTTCGCCCTGCATTTCGCCGGTCAGGTAAGTGAGGTCCTGCCGCGAACCCACAAGCGGCAGAAGCTTCACATAGGAATCGTGCACGGCCTGCCAGTTCACGCCGTTCATCTTCGGATTGACGAACAGGTCGCGCTCGAGCCGCCAGGCGTTGTTGAACATCTCCGCCCATTCGGCCACTGGCTGGATCTGGATTTTCATATGCGACAGATCGAGCGCTTTGGGATCGGCCTTCTTGTCGCCGTCCTGCGGTTTGGCGTCGACGATGGAATACCCGCCGCCTTCGCCCTCGCCGCTTTTCTTGAACAGCAGTTTCGTGCCATCCGCCGACATGCTGTAGCCGTTCAGGTCTTCGACGATGGTCGATTTCTTGCGCTTGCCGAGATCATAGGCATAGAGCGTCGATTTCGCGCCGGGAAGAGGTCCGTCGATCATCTGCGGCTGCGTGGTCAGGTAGTAGATCAGATCGTCGCGCGCATCGAGTTGCGCGATATCGGCGGCCGGAACGGACACCGGCACCGCGCGCGCCATCAACCCGTCGAAATCGATATTGACGGCCGCCGATGCGCCCGGCTTCCAGGCCGCGGGTTTCGAATCCTTGTCGGGTTCGACCGCGCCTTCGTCGGAGCGCGGCGCGAAAGCCGAAGGCTCGTTCTTGCGCAAGGTCGCGACATAGACGCCGTTCATCTCCAGCGTCGCGACGTTGAATTCGGTTTCGCTGAGCGTGGGGTTCTCGTGCCGCGTGGAGACGAAATAGAGATATTTGCCGTTCGGCGAGAACACGGGCGAGAAATCATTGGCGAACGGCCCCGACACACGCGTCGGTTTTCCGCTGCCGATATTGTCGATCCAGATGGCGCGCTGCTCGTTGGCGCCCGTGATGCTGTAGGCCAGCCAGCGCCCGTCCGGCGAGAACGCCTGATCGTGGATTTCGTTATAGGTGTCCTGCGCCACCTGCGCCACGCGCCCGCTTCCGATCTCAAGCAGCCACAAGCGATGATTGCCGTCTCCAAAAGCGAGATGCTTCCCGTCCGGCGACCAGATGGGGCTGTAATAGAAGCCGTTCTGAAAATGCGTGAGGATTTTTTCCGCGCCTCCTTGCGCGGGGCGGATTGCGATCTGCTGCTCGCCGCTCACATCCGTCGTGTAGGCGATTGTCTTGCCGTCCGGCGACCAGGTGGGATGGTCTTCGTCGGCGTTGCTCGTTTGCGTGATGTCGCGTGTCGCGCCATGCTCGGCCGGCACAGTGACGAGATCGCCGCGGGCGGAAAACACGGCCCGCTTGCCGTTTGGCGCGATCGCGTAATCGTTCGTTCCCGAGGTGTCCTGTTCGCGGATCGCCTTGCTGGCGTCGGTATAGCGCGGGCCTGTGCGCGTCCCGTCGTCCGGCACGCCCACGCCGATGTGGTGGATCGCTTCGTTCGGCAGATCGATCACCCACAGCGAGCCGCCCTGCGCGAACACGATCCCGTCATGGCCCGGCGCGCCCGTTGCGATACTGGGGAAATCGATATCGTAATTGGTGAAATGGGTGATCTCGCGAAATTGCTTTGTGCCGAGGTCGTAAACCCAGATGTTTTCGCGGCGGTTGGAATCGCGATCCGAGAGGAAATAGATGCGGTTGCCGTACCACATCGGCGCCGTGTCGGTGCCGATCCAGTTGCCGATCTGCGTCAGCTGCTTGGTCGGGAAATTATAGGTGTAGATCTTCTGCGCGAGGCCGCCATTGTAGCGCTTCCAGGTGCGGAAATTCGTGAAGATGCGAGTGTACGTGATGGAGTTTCCGTCGGGGCTGTAGGTCATTAGTCCGCCGCGATCGAGCGGCAAGGGCGTCTGCAATCCGCCGCCGACGGGCACGGAGAAATACCGCCCGTACCAGCTGTTCCACGCCATGCGGCGCGACAGGAACACAATGTTTTTCGAGTCCGGCGTCCAGGTCACGACCATGTTGTCGGGGCCCCAGCGCGTGGGCGCGCTGTCGACGACATCGGAGTGATAGGTCAGCCGCTGCGCCGCGCCGCCGCCGGCCGGAATGACGTAGACGTCCTGATTGCCCTGATAGGCGCCCGTGAACGCGATCCATTTTCCGTCGGGCGAGAAACGCGGCATCAGGTCGTAGCCGGGATCGGCCGTCAGCCGGCTCGCCATGCCGCCCCAGCGCGGCACTTGCCAGAGATTGCCATGCGCTTCGAACACGATGGTGTTGCGATAGAGCGTGGGGAACCGCATGAGCGTGTGCTCGTCTGCGGCGCTCGCTTGCGCCAATCCGACTAGGCTCGCCACGACCAGCGCGATGCGCCACCAGCTCTGAAGTTTCATGGGGGATGTCCTGTCTGCGGGCCGTGGGGATTATAGGCTGCGTAACAAATCCCGCCCCTGCCCGCCTGGCAAGCGGGCAACGCGTTTGGGGCATGGCTTGATTGTAGTCGGCGGCCCGTGACTGCTAATAGGCATTGCATTGCGAAAGGCCCAAATGGCGAAGGTGGATGCAGAAGCGGGCGCGCCGCTGGCGGCCGCGGTCAAGCGGATCCTGCCGTGGCTGGTCGCGGTCGCCTTCTTTATGGAATCGCTCGACACCACGATCCTGAACACGGCCGTTCCGGTCGTGTCGAAAGCGCTCGGCGTGGCGCCTCTCAGCATGAAGTCGGTGCTGGCGAGCTACACGTTGAGCCTTGCGGTCTTCATCCCGATCAGCGGCTGGATGGCCGACAGGTTCGGCACACGGCGCGTGTTCGCTTCGGCCATCGGAATATTCACGCTCGGCTCCGCGCTCTGCGGGCTGTCGAGTAATATCCATCTGCTCATCGCCTGTCGCGTGCTGCAGGGTTGCGGCGGCGCGATGATGGTTCCCGTGGGGCGGCTCACGCTGGTACGGACCTTCGCCAAGTCCGAGCTCGTGCGCGCGATGAGTTTCGTTGCGATCCCCGCGCTGATCGGGCCGATGTTGGGTCCCCTCGCCGGCGGGCTGATTGTCGGCTATCTCCACTGGCGCTTCGTGTTCTTCTTGAACCTGCCGATTGGGTTGGTCGGGCTGGTGCTCGTTTACACGCATCTGCCGGATTATCGCGAACCCAGTGTGAAGCCGCTCGATGTCGAAGGGCTCATCCTGTTCGGCTCGGGCGTCGCGCTGCTCTCCTATGTGCTGGAGATTTTCGGCGATCACACGCTGGGGACCGGCGAGATATTGGGATTGCTCGCCATTTCGATTGCGTTGATCGGAGGCTACGGCCTCCACGCGGCGCATACGCAATATCCGCTGCTGCAATTGAGCCTGTTCCGCATCCGCACCTTCGCCGCATCCGTCGGCGGCAGCTTCATCACGCGGCTCGGCATCGGCGGCGTGCCGTTTCTCCTGCCTCTGCTTTACCAGGTGGGTCTCGGATATACGCCCGTGCAATCGGGACTTCTCATCATGCCCCAGGCGGTGGCCGCGATGAGCACGAAGCTCGTCATCAACCAGATATTGCAGCGCATGGGCTATCGCGGCGTGCTCGTTTCGAACACGATCCTGCTCGGCGTGCTGTTGATCGCTTTCGGCGCGATCGGGCGCGAAACGCCGCTGTGGACGATCGTGTTGCTGGCGTTCGTTTATGGCGCCTTCACCTCGATTCAATATACCAGCATGAACACGCTCGTTTACGCCGACATCAAGCCGAGCCAGACGAGCAATGCGAGTTCCATCGCCAGCACGATGCAGCAAATGGCGATCAGCTTCGGCGTCGCAGTCGCCGGACTCACCACGGCGTTTTTCGTTCCCGCGAACATTCGCGCCAATCCGGACGAGATGATCCGCGGGCTGCACGAAGCGTTTCTCGTATTGGGCGTTTTTACGATTCTGTCGACGGCCACATTTTACAGACTGAAACGCGGCGACGGCCGCGACGTCAGCCAGCAGAAGGATGTGCATCTGGGCTGAAGGCGGCGCAGTTCCGGTCAACCGTTGGTTCCATTCGGAACCTCTTGGGGACGCAGATCGTTTTCACGTCCGTCAGGGGCATGATTTGGGAGAACACGACCATGCCCCGAACTCGACTTTTGGTGGCCGCCGGCGCGCTCGGACTGGCGCTCGCTGCGTCCTCGGCGAACGCACAGGATTACGATCCGAACTCGGCGCCGCCGCCCAGTTACGGGCCCGCCTCAGGCCCCCCGGAATCGATCACCATCTATGGGCCGCGCCGGCATGTGGAACGCGGCGATCTGGGGACGCCCATCGAGAACGTTGCGCTGTCGCGGGCCGTGCGCTTCGACGATCTCGATCTCCGCACCGATTGGGGCGCGCACGAATTGCGCAACCGCGTCAGATTTACCGCGCACGCGCTGTGCCAACGCCTGGACGCGATGTATCCCATCAGCGCCGACGACAACCCGCCCTGCTACAGAACGGCCGTCGATCAGGCGATGTACCGGGCCGATGCCGCGATCGGTCAGGCGCGCGCTTACGCCGAGCGTGAGTAATAGACTCACCCGCCTTCGCTAAAGCTTCGGCGGACGTGCTACGCAGTCCGGCGAAGCCTCGGCGTAGCCGGGCCTCAAGGGGCGGGTGATCGTTCGCGGTAGTAGCTATATCCGTATAGCGCGAGGCCGACGATCGCCACGGCTGCCAGCGCCATTCCGAAATAATCGGGACCGACGGCATAAAATGCGCCGCCGTTGTTCTTGAGCATCTGTTTGATCATGTCCATTGGCAGCGGAGGCCGCGGCACCAGAAGTCTTGGAAGATGCACGCCAAGCGTCCAACCCCAGGCGGCGGGAAGTAGAAATGTGGCGCGATTGAACAGCGCGAGCACGCCCGGCACGAGCGGGACCGCAATGCCAACCAACAACGCCCATATCGCGCTGTCGAACGGCCCGCCAAACCTGACGGCCAGGTACACACCGTGTACATAGAACGCCGCAACAAGGATCGAAAGGATTGCGCTGATCCGAAGAGCGGTCATTTCGTCACCTTCGCGACGAGTTTTTCCAGCGCCGTCCTCCACGCCGTGCGCTCGGTTTCGACGTCGGCCTCTTTCTTCATCTTGTTGACCTGCACATTGATCTGCGACTTGCCCGCGCCCTTGGCGTAGAAATTGATCTCCAGCCGCGCGGCGCCGTTCCAGCTTCCGCGCAGATATTTGTCCTTTGTCTGCGACGACGCCACGAACGCGCCTTTCGGGAACCAGGCCTTGCGGGATTTCTCGTCGGACGCCGCGGCATAAAGATCGGACAAATCGCATGCGACCGTCTTCGAGATGCTCACCGAGTAACCCGTCGCCGTTTCGTGGCGGGTGCGCAACCCGCGGGCGCGCTCATACTCCACCGTCACCATCTGGCCCCACCAGCGGCCGGCGCCAAGCTTGCCTGCAACCTCGACGATCTCCTGGTGGCCGAGGGTCGCGGCTTTGGCCTTGTCGAGAGCGGCAAACCATTGGGGCCAGGTTTTGCCCGTTTTGGCCTTCACGGCCTCGTCGCTCATCGAAGGCGTGTACGCGCCCGCTTGCCCCTTGCCCGCCATGCCCTAATCTCCCGTCCGGCCAGCCATTCTAAGCATGCGACAAGGACCCGCCCAATGCCTCATGGACCGCTTCACGGCGTCACCGTCATCGACCTGACGGAATATATCTTCGGGCCCTATTGCACCCAGACCCTGGGCGATCTGGGCGCGGACGTGATCAAGATCGAGGGGCCCGAAGGCGACCGCCAGCGCGGCGGCTCGAAGTCGGCGGTCAATGCCGATATGGGCGCGACCTATATGACGCTCAACCGCAACAAGCGTTCGGTGACGCTCGACCTTAAGACGGAAGAGAGCCGCGCGCGGCTGCGCTCGCTGATCCCCACCGCCCAGGTGTTCATCCACAATGTGCGCGCCGAGGCGATGGCGCGGCTGGGCTTCGGCTATGACGAAGTGGCGAAGCTCAATCCATCCATCGTCTATGTGCATTGCGTGGGTTACGGCTCGGACGGACCCTATGCGGGGCGACAGGCGTTTGACGATCTCGTGCAGGCGGCGTCCGGCGCATCGGACCTGTTGCCGCGCGTTGACGGCAATCCCGAGATGCGGCTGTTGCCGTCTTATATCGCCGACAAAGTATCGAGCATGCACGCGATCTATGCGGTGCTGGCGGCGCTGTTCCATCGCGAGCGCACGGGCGAAGGGCAATTCGTGGAAGTGCCCATGTTCGAAAGCTTCACGAGCTTTATCCTGGCGGAGCATCTGTGGGGCGCGACTTTCGAGCCGCCCGTTTCGCATCTGGGCCACACGCCGGCGCTCGCCGCGGATCGCCGTCCGCTCAAGACCAAAGACGGACATATCGCGATTCAGCCGGTGAGCCGCACGGCGGCCGCGAAGTTCATGGAGCTGGGCGGCATTGCGAACGGTTACGAAAGCGAGCGTTTCACCAGCGCCAAAGGCGGCAAGGCGAAGGTCGCGGTCTATTACGAGATGATGCGCGAGGCGGCGCTGGCCCACACCACGGAAGAGTGGATGCGGCTAGGCGAAGAAAACCGCGTGCCCATTATGCGGGCGAACACACTGGACGAAGTGCTCGAAGATCCGCATCTGAAGGCCGTCAATTTCTTCCAGCTGCGCGAGCATGCGACGGAAGGCGGCTGGCGCGCGATGAAACCGCCGGTCAAATTCTCGAAGACGCCGGCGTCGATCCGCAGAGATCCGCCGAGGCCGGGCCAGGATACGGATTCGATCGATTGGAAGGATTGAAAGGCTGCGAATGCGGAGGTTCTTTGCGCTAAGCATTTCTATGACGATGGCTCTGTCCGTCGCAGCGAGGGCATCGGATATCGAATGGACGCCCAATACTAAGGAAATCGCTAAGCTGGAATCCGTAGTAAACCTATCGAGCGCCAAGCTACCACCACCAGGCTCGAAACCGCCCGCGGCGCTATCGAGCTATAGCCGCCTATATGCTGGGGTCACGATCAGCGGGCGGCGAATGATCCGTGGAGTACTCCTCTTGGGCACACCGACCGGGGTACGGATCGTTTCAGAAAAAGTCCTTCCGGAAATAATGGATGGCGGCTGCAGTATCATAAACCTTCTTTATGATCCTGACTCAAAACGGGTGGTCTGGATCAATTGCAATGGACGCGCATGAATTTCAAACTAAATCACCGAGTCAATGATTGGATCTGCTTGAGGGAACGTAGTGGCGAAAGCAGAATTGAAGAGAACCCCACCCGCCCCTTGAGGGCGGGTCGAAAAATTCGAGCGCAGCGAGGATTTTTCGGGGCGGGGTAATATCGATCCAATACCCCGCCCCGAAGTTTTCTTTTCGCTGACGCTCAAAGAAAGCCTTCCACCCGCCCTAAGGGGGCGGGTGGAAAATAACATCGAGGAACCGCCTATGTCCGACAGCCTGATCCCCGTTTCGAAAGACTGGTCGAAGCGCGCCTATATCGACGCCGCGAAATACGACGCCATGTATGCGTGGTCGCTCAAAGACCCGGACGGGTTCTGGGGCGAGGAAGCCAAACGCATCGACTGGATCAAGCCGTTCACCAAGGTGCAGAACGTCTCCTGGGATCCGGACAATCTCTCCGTCAAATGGTTCGAAGACGGCACGCTGAACGTCACCGTCAATTGCATCGACCGGCATCTGAAGACGCGGGCCAAGCAGACCGCCATCATCTGGGAAGGCGACGATCCCGAAGGATTCACGGCATATCACCTATCGCGATCTCCATGCGCATGTCTGCCGCTTCGCCAACGTGCTGAAGGCGCATGGCGCGAAGAAGGGCGACCGCATCACGATTTATATGCCGATGATCCCGGAAGCGGCTTACGCGATGCTCGCCTGCGCGCGCATCGGCGCGGTTCATTCGGTGGTGTTCGGCGGCTTCTCGCCCGACAGCCTCGCGGGCCGCATCGCGGATTGCACGAGCACGATCGTGATTACCGCGGACGAAGGTGTGCGCGGCGGCAGGCCGATCCCGCTTAAGCTCAACACCGATCAGGCCGTGGAGAATGTCCGGCGTCAAGACCGTGATCGTCGTGAAGCGCACGGGCGCGAAAATCGCGATGAAAGCGGGACGCGATGTCTGGTATCACGAGGCGGCGGCGAAAGCATCGGCCGAGTGCCCGGCTGAAGAAATGAATGCGGAAGATCCGCTGTTCATTCTCTATACCAGCGGCTCGACGGGAAAGCCCAAAGGCGTGCTGCACACGAGCGGCGGCTATCTGATGTATGCCGCGTTCACCCATCAATATGTGTTCGATTATCACGACGGCGACGTCTATTGGTGCACGGCCGATGTGGGCTGGGTGACGGGGCACAGCTATATCGTCTATGGCCCGCTCGCCAACGGCGCCACGACCCTGATGTTCGAAGGCGTGCCGAACTACCCCACCTCCTCGCGCTTCTGGGAGGTGATCGACAAGCACAAGGTCAACATCTTCTACACCGCGCCCACCGCGATCCGCGCGCTCATGCGCGAAGGCGAAGCGCCCGTGAAGGCGACCAGCCGCAAATCCTTGCGCCTGCTGGGCTCCGTGGGCGAGCCGATCAATCCGGAAGCGTGGCTATGGTATTACCGCAATGTGGGAGACTCGCGCTGCCCCATCGTCGACACATGGTGGCAGACGGAAACGGGCGGCATTCTGATCTCGCCTCTGCCGGGAGCCACCGATCTCAAACCCGGTTCCGCGACCAAGCCGCTGTTCGGCATCGTGCCGCAGCTCGTCGATTCAGACGGCAAGGTGCTCGAAGGCGCCGCCAGCGGCAATCTCGTACTCACGCAATCCTGGCCGGGACAGATGCGCACGGTCTATGGCGATCATCAGCGCTTCGTCGACACCTATTTCAAAACCTATCGCGGCAAATATTTTACGGGCGACGGCTGCCGCCGCGACGAAGACGGCTATTACTGGATCACCGGACGCGTGGACGACGTGATCAACGTGTCGGGCCACCGACTGGGCACAGCCGAAGTGGAATCCGCGCTGGTGGCGCATCACAAGGTGGCGGAAGCGGCCGTCGTCGGCATGCCGCACGACATCAAGGGCCAGGGCATCTACGCCTTCGTCACGCTCAAGACTGGCGAAGCGGCATCCGACGCGCTCGCCGAAGAGCTCAAGAAATTCGTGTCGAAGCATCTGTCCGCGATTGCGCGCCCCGACGTGATCCAGTTCGCGCCGGGATTGCCCAAGACGCGCTCCGGCAAGATCATGCGCCGCATTCTGCGCAAGATCGCCGAAGGTGACATTTCCAATCTCGGCGACACGTCCACCCTCGCCGATCCGTCCGTGGTCGACGATCTGGTGAAGAACGCGAAGAAGGCCTAACCTGCAGCCAATCGTATGACGGGGGATGAAATATGTTAAGGCAGTTCGGCGGCGTACTTGCGGGATTCGCCACCTGGATTGTGGTCGTTTCGCTGCTGAACCGCGGCATGCGTTATGGCTGGCACGAATACGCCGCGGTCGAACAGGCGATGGCCTTCACGCTTCCCATGATGATCGCGCGGCTGTCGGAGAGTGCGGTCGCTTCGCTTGTCGGCGGTTATGTGGCGGCGCTCGTCGGCAAGGGCGGTTGGGCGCCCTTGATTGCGGGAACCATTTTGCTTGCGGCGTTCATTCCCGAGCACTATTCGATCTGGAGCCGCTTCCCCATCTGGTATCACCTGACGTTCCTGACCTCCTTGCCGGTGCTAAGCTTCCTGGGCGGCAAGCTCTATCGCGCCAAAGCGATGGCCTAGCGAGGTTTTTTGCGCGGCTTGTCCGGCTGGGGTTTTAGAAGGCGTTTGGGCGCCTGAATCCGCCACGCGCCTTCCAGCAGCGACGCCAGCGTTTTCCGGTCGACGGCCGTCAGCCGCACCAGCACGGCCGGATAACCGCGATAATGGTCGTCGTCGAAGAACGTCGCCGGCTCCACATCGATCAACGTTTCCTTCTGCTCGATGGCGCAACGCACCGCGAGAACTTCCGGACGCGCCACGCGCGGACTCCTGGGACCGACTCGTTCCAAATATGTCCAGGCAAATCCCTTGCCGCCGACCGAGAACCGCAGCGTGTCGGGACCGGATTCGTCGGTTACGTCAGGCAACGCCGACGCCAGTTTTCGCACCACCTTGCGATCGACCATGACGGCAGTTCAGCACGCAGCTATGGCCTGGACAATACATCCGGGTTCACAACATTGATCGGCTTGCCGGCGGCATAGGCGACAATCTGGTCGAAGATGTCGGAGAATTGAAGCTCGTATTCGTCGCGCGTCACATAGCCGATATGCGGCGTGCAGACGACATTCTCCATCGTCAGCAGCGGATAGTGCGGATCGATCACCGGTTCTTCTTCATAGACGTCGACGGCCGCCATGCCGGGTCGCCCTGCCCCCAAGGCGCTCACCAGCGCGCCCGGCGCGATGAGGCCGGCCCGGCTCATGTTCACGATCAACGAAGTGCGTTTCATGCGCGCAAGATCGTCTGCTGTCACGATGCCGCGCGTCGCATCGACCAGGCGCATATGGAGCGAAACGACATCGCAGCTTTCGAAGAACGCGTCCTTGCTCACGGCAATCGCATAACCATCGGCGCGGGCCCGCGCGAGAGACTCTTCCCGTGACCACACCAAAACCTTCATGCCGAACGCTTTGCCATATCCCGCCACCACGCCTCCGATGCGGCCATAGCCGAAAATGCCGAGCGTCTTACCCCGAACGCTGTCGCCCACGCCCATCTGCCAGCGGCCCGCCTTCATGGAATCGACCTGTTGCGGAATCTGGCGCATGGCGGCCAGCACCAGCGCCCAGGTCAGCTCGGCCGCCGCATAAGAGGGCGTGTCCGAATGCATGTTGGACGACACGATCACGTCGCGGCGCGTACATGCCGCAATGTCGATATGCGGATAGACGCTGCGCTGGCTGATCAGCCTCAATTTGTCGAGGCGGTCCAGAAGCGGCGCGGCGATCTTCGTGCGCTCCCGGATCAGCACGAGGGCTTCCGTCTCCTTCAGGCGCTCTGCCAGCGCATCGACATCCTGCACGTGATCGGTCCAGATCTCGACGTCGTGACCTTGGAGTTTTTGGAAACAGGCGAGCGTGCGTAGGGTGTCGTGATAATCGTCGAGAATCGAAACCTTCATTTCGAACGCGCCGCCCCAGCGGCGCCGCGCTGCCGCAGCAGCGCGCGTCCCGAAGCCGTGATCGTCACGACAGCGCGCCCGTCCGCATTGCCGCGCGCCACCAGCCCGCGATCATTCGCCTCTTCCCACACCGGCAGGCGCGGGCAGGACGTCCGCCACGCCTCCATCACGTCGGCATAATCCTTCTCGCCGCTCGCGACATATTCGAGAAGGTCGAGGATCAGGGCGTCGACCGCGTCGCTCATGGCTGCGCCGCCGGCGTTGCGCCGCCTTCCGGCTCGGCCGGCACGAGCGCGCGATAAGCGAACGCGGAAGGAGACATCCACAGGCCGTAGATGATGGGCGAAAAAATAAACCCGATGACCCAGGTGTAGGGCAGGATGGTCACGAATCCGCGCATGAGTTGGGCCATTTGATGAGCCATATCGGCCGGCGATTTTTGCGCCGCCGACAGGATGCCGGCGAGCGACGGACCGAAGGCGAACGCCATGGCCACGAATTCGACGATCAGAATCGGGATCATGACCGCCAGAGATATGACGAAAATGCGCCAGAAATTGCCTTTCGTAAGTTCCCAGCTGCGCCAGACGCCAAACCGATGTTCCGCGACCGTGACCGGCACCATCAGATAGGAGAGACGCACGAAAAAATAAGCGAAAGCGAATTCGACGAGCGTGACGAGCAAAACAACCAGCAGAATAGCCAGGTGGACGCCGGGTCCGGCTGATTTGGGATCAAGATGACCGGCAGCCCCCGACGCGAACATGGCGGCGCCTGCGATCACCACAATCACAACGACAATTTCCAGCGCTATGAATACGGCGATCATCAACGCGAATATGAGGAAATAGCCGCCGATGACGCGAAACTCGTCGGCGCCGAACGAGAGATAAACGAAACGTGGGCCCTTTCGGAGCCCGAGCGCCTCCTTGGTGACGCCGATCGCGATCATGGCGAAAACGAGCAGGATGATAATGTCGAGCAATCCGGACCACCGGAGCATGCCGTTCATCTCCGGCGGGAACGGCTGCATAGCGTGCGGATTTCGTGCGATCGTCTCTATCATGTCGGGAAGTTGCTGGTAAAAGGGCATGAAGATGAAAAACGTGAGCGCGCCCATCACCAGCAAAGGCAGCCAGACGACGCCGAGCACGGGCAGATAGCGTCCGAACGCGAAGCCATAGGCCTGGCCGATCGTTCGGCCCACCGGAATCTTGCCCATTTGTTCACCCTGCCCAATCATTCCCGCGCAAGACATAGCACAATTCGCAACCGACAGGCAGCAGGTCGGGAAGGCGGGCGCGGGCTTTGCAGCGCCCGCGGAAGCGCCTAGTGGAATAGCGTCATCGGATGGACCAGCGGCCACGCGATCTGAACCAGACCAACGCCCAACCTGATTCCGACAATCACCGTTGCGACGATGCCGATGAGGCGGAAAACATTGATTGTGCGGCCGAGGCTCAATCCGATGATGTGGCTCAGGCGTCCGAGCACGAAGGCGGCGCAAAGGATTTCCATCGTCGTGCGACTTTCACCCAGCATCTCCAGCAGCGCGGCGCAGACAATGAAGATCGCAGCGTTCTCCGCCAGATTGCCATGACGCCGGACGGCGCGCAGCATTCCGGGATTGCCGCCATCGCCCAGAGACTGCTTATTGCGTACCCGCGCGAACACGACGGTCAGCAACAGCAACATCTGCATCACGATCAGAACGCCGGCCGTCAAGGCCGAGACGGCGGGAATGGCGAGAGCTTGCATGAAATACCTCCGCTTTGGAAATTCAAAACATACAATTCCCTCTCTCCTGTGGGAGAGAGGGTTAGGGTGAGTGGGCGCCTATGAAGCGCGCGAGATTTGAAAGATTTGACGCCGCATGGAGACCCACTCACCCTGCCCTCTCTCCCGAAGGGAGAGAGGGAAATGATTTTTTGCCTTACTTCAAATTGTCCGTCTCGCGAATGAAGTTCGCCACATTGTCGTGGAGCTCCTTCAGCGCCGCCTCATGCGCGTAGACCATGTGTCCCAATTCGTAGAACCGGAAGCGGATGTTTTTCTGCAGCTCGGGCGGGATCGGCATGTGCTTCATCTCATAGACGCCTTCGAAGAACGGCGTGGCGAGATCGTAATAGCCCGTGTTCAGCATCACCTTCAGGTTGGGATTGTATTTCATCGCCTCCGCCAGATCGGGCATCACATTGGGCGCCTGCGCCAACGGAATCTGCGCGCCCGGCGGCGTGTGCTTGTAGCTCCAATATTTGTCTACGTCGATTTCGGGCTTGTAGGTGCGGGCCTCACCGAATTTCAGATCCTTGCGCACATAATCGTTAAACGCGGAGACATAGGCCGAGCTGATGGAGGCCGATTGCGGATCGTATTGGGATTCCTTGGCGAGCGGGTCGAGGTCCGGGCCCGAGAAGCGCGTGTCGAGGCGACCCGTGGTCGTGCCGGCGTCGCCCTGCAGGTTCTTTTCGAACTCGCCGCCGCTGATCCGCAGATCCGCCTTCAGGATGTAGGAGACGGGCAAGGCGGTATAGCGATGCAGCTTCTCCGCGATCGCCTGGCGCTGATCGTCCGGCAACGCCGACCCTTGCGCGAGCGCGAGCAAGTAGTCGTGCAGCGCGAAGTGCTCGACTTCGTCGAGCAGGGGCTGCAACGGCCCCTGATAGTCCGGCAGCTTGTGGTGATACCAGGCGGTCGCCGCATAAGTCGGAAGCGCGAGCATATAGGAGAGGTCGACGCCCACATTGAACTGTGGATCGTCCGGACCCACGTCGTAATTGAGCGCCTGCGACAGCAGGATCACGCCGTTGAAATCCACGTCGCGATCGGTTTCGAGCACATCGATCAACGCCGCCGACCGCGTGGTGCCGTAGCTTTCGCCAAACAGATATTTGGGCGAATTCCAGCGGCCGTATTTCGAGAGAAAGCCGGTGATGAAATCGGCATAGGCGCGAGCATCCTCGTCGACGCCCCAGAACGCCTTCTCCTTGTCCTTGCCTGCGAGCCTGCTGAAGCCCGTGCCGGGCGCATCGACGAACACCAGATCGCTCGCATCGAGCAGGCTGTATTCATTGCCCGTCAGTCTGTAAGGCGCGGCGGGCGAATGGGTGTTGTCCGCGGTGATTACGCGGCGCGGGCCGAACGCGCCCATATGCAGCCATACGGTCGAGGAGCCGGGTCCCCCATTGTAGAGAAAGGTGATCGGCCGCCTGCCCGCTTCGCCATGCTTGAAATAGGCGACATAGAAGATTGACGCTTCCGCATCGGGATTCTTTTCGTCTGTCGCGGGCTTGGCCGCCGGCTTGTCGCTGGCGGTCGTCTCCGTTTCCGTCGTGACGGCTTGCGCCGCGTCGTCCCAATCCTTGGGATGGACGACGATGGTTCCCGCCACCGCGTCATAGGAAACGCCGCGGCCTTCGATCGTCACCGAGCCATGGCTCATGCTCGCTTCGGGCTTGAAATATTTGCCGCCCGGCGTTTCGGGCTTCTGGTTGGCGACGGTTTTCTCCTTCGCCGCGTGCTTGACCTTCGGCGGCGACGGCGCCGCGGCTGCGACAACGATGCCAAGCGCAACCGCCGAGATCGCAGCAAAAACGCTCTTCATGAAATCCCCTCAGAAAACCCCGCGGGCCGAGTCGCGCCGCTTTTCCGGGACCCAGCTTAGCGGACGGATCGGCAGCCGTAACAGCCTCAGAGCCGCAGTCGCGCGATTTTGTGCGCAGCCCGGACCTTCCAAAAGCGCAAGGCGTCAGGCGGCGGCCGACTGCCGCGCCCGGTAGAAGGGCTTATCCCCCAGCACCGTCGCGCGGTGCATGACGCGCCTGTGCGGAAGATAGTCGTTCACGGCGTAATGCTGCGTGCAGCGATTGTCCCAGAAGGCCACGCTGCCCTTCGTCCAACGCCAGCGCACAGTGAACTGCGGCTCCTGGATATGCTCATGCAGGAATTTGAGCAGCAGCCGGCTCTCTTTGCCGGAAAGCCCCAGGATTTTGGTCGTGAAGCCGAAATTGACGAACAGCCCGTTCTCGCCCGTCTCGGGATGGGTGCGGATCACCGGGTGGATGACGGGCGGGTTCTCCGCTCGCGCTTTCGCGAAGCGATCCTCGCCTGCGTTCTGCGCCACCAGCCGCTTGGGCGAAAAACCGCGCAGGAAATCATGCTCGGCGTCGAGCGTGCCGAGAAACTCGCGCAGCCGCGGCGACAGCGCGTTGTAAGCGGCAGTCATGCTGGAAAACATCGTGTCGCCGCCTTCGGGCGGCAGTTCGCGCGCATGCAGGATGGTGCCCAGCGGCGGCGTTTCGATGAAGGTGACGTCGGTGTGCCACGCGTCGTTGTCCGTCGGGTTGTTCGCGTGATTGTCGAGGATCAGCACCTCGGGCACGCCTTCGATTTCCGGATAAAGCGGATGGATATGCAAGGCGCCGAAACG
The DNA here is from genome assembly GCA_963715545.1 of uncultured Alphaproteobacteria bacterium. Taxonomy (GTDB): domain Bacteria; phylum Pseudomonadota; class Alphaproteobacteria; order Micropepsales; family Micropepsaceae; genus Rhizomicrobium. The sequence continues at coordinate 1,849,168 of OY970252.1, forward strand.
GCGCGCGAAATCGCGCTGCTGTGCGGGTGTCAAATCCTGGTCTTCGAAGAAAATCACCTGGTGTTTGAGAAGCGCCGCACGGATATTGCCGATCGTCTTGTCGTCGAGTTCGCGCGACAGGTCGACGCCCCGCACAACGGCGCCGATGGTGGGCGTCACCGTTTCAATCTGAAGATTTCCCATTTGCGTCATGGCCGGCGTCTCCGATCCCGGCCTGCAATATCGTCTCTCAGGCGGTTCTCGTCCACTGCCAGAGCGCAAGCACCGCGCCCACCGCGCCGATGCAGGCGAGCGAGCCCGCGATCATCAGGGTCGTGACCACGGCCTCCTGCCAAGGCTTGGCGCTGAATCCCTTGCCGGCGATGGGCAGAACCTTGCTCGCGCCGAAGACCGCCGCGAGCACCAGCGCAAACCAGATGGCATAAAACGACAACCATAGTGTTTGCGCGACGGGCTGCGCCCACCCGGCCGCGATTCCCAGATGCGGCCACAAGAGGCCGAACGCGATCAGCACCGTGCCGCTTTGGACGCCCGTCAAATGGGCCGAAAGACCCACGCGCGGGTTACGATAAACGCCCTGCCCCAGGCCCGTGAGCAGCCCCAGCAGAAAAAGCAGCACGCCGCGCTGACAGAGAAGTGCGCCAAGATTGGAAGCCATCGCGATCTCCTTCAGGCCGCAAAGCGCGCGCGGGCCGCTTCGCTCGCCTTGCGCACCGCGTCCGGCGAATAACCGGCCTGCTCGCACAGGCTCAGCATGTCGTACCAAAGCGTTTCGCCGGCCATGGCGCCGTCGCGGAATTCGATGCGCGCCACGAAAGGCAGCGCGATACGCTTTCCCGTGGGCGGCAGGCCGAGGAACGGGCCTTTGGCTGTCGCGTGCAACGTCGCCCAATGGACGAGCGTGTCGCCTTCGATCACTTCGCCTTCGATCTCAAAGGTCTGGTCGGGGAAATTGACGTAGGACGCCGCATATTGGAGTGCGACCAGATCGCGGCCGCGGAAGAAGAGCCCCGTCGGCATGTGCCGGTATGTGCCGTCCGGCAGATAAGTGCTTGCGGCCCTGGCCGAGTCATGGGCCAATTCGGCTTCGACATGAGTCCGGTAGATTTTCATGATCTCGTCGCGCGTCACGGACCTCTCCATAAACAGACTGCGAGTCTGTAAATACAGACCCGAAGTCTGTTCGTCAAGCATGGGAAATTCGGCATGGTGAGCCAGGCGGAGCGGCGCGCCGGCACGGTACGCGGCATCGAAGACGCGGCCCGCAAGCTTTTTGCGACGCGCGGCTTCGCGGACACGACCATCGACGACATCGCCGCGCGCGCCGGCGTCGCCAAAGGCGCCGTCTATCATCACTTTTCGTCGAAGGAGGAAATCTTCACCCGGGTCCTTGAAGCAATCCAGGCGGAACTTGCGTCCGCGCAGATCCCCGCCGCGTCGGCAAAGCCCCGCGATCCGCTGGACATGATGTCCGCCGGCGTCTTGCGCTATCTGCTGGCGATCTCCGAACCGGACGTCAAACGCATCCTCCTGATCGACGGACCGGCCGTCGTCGGCTGGCAGCGCTGGCGCGATATCGACATGCGTTATTTCGGCGCTTTAACCAAAGCAGGCCTCGCCGGCGTTTTGGGCGACAGGGTGTCGCCCCGCGAAATCGAACCGCTGGCGCATCTTTTGATGGGCGCGGTCATGGAGGCGGCGCTGATGTGCGCCACGTCGGAACACCCCAAGAAGCTGGCGAAGGAACTTTCAGGGGGAATTCGCGCCCTGTTGGGGGGGCTCGTGCGCCCGGCTCAGTGAATGGGCATCGCGTGCTCGAAGGCGCGATCATGCCAATGACCGCCCCGGTGATCGTTAAACATCAGGAAACCAAGAACGGCGACGACGATCACGAGGCCGGCCAGAACGACAGCCAACAGAACGCTCGTCCCACCGACACCATTCGCGTCGTCATGCATGTCGTTCTCCAAACAGAAACCTAAATTGAGAACGGCCTTCGCGCGGCGCGGTTCCTCGGCTAGCATCCCGGAAGAGCGCAAACCGTGTGGGGGAAGCAAATGCTAAGTTGGAAGATCGGCGACGTGAAGGTGAGTCGCCTCGTGGAGCTGGAAATCCCGGTTCCCTACAACGAAAAATACTCGTTCCTGAAGGAAGCCAAGCCCGACGTGCTGCGCTCGATGCCCTGGCTCTATCCCCATTTTGTGACGGAAGACGGCGCGCTGCTGCTTTCGATCCACGCCCTCCTCGTCGAGGCGCCGGGCATGAAGCTGATCGTCGACACCTGCGTGGGCAACGACAAGGCGCGCAAGCTGCTGCGCGGACAGGAACTGCATACGCCTTTTGTGAAGCATCTTTCCGAAGCCGGTTTCGGCCGCGACGAGGTGGACGCGGTCGTCTGCACGCATCTGCATGTCGACCACGTCGGCTGGAACACGATGCGCGAGAACGGCAAATGGGTTCCCACCTTCCCGAAGGCGCGATACCTGATCGGCCGTGCGGAATACGAGCACTGGAGCCAGGACAACGACGAGGAGCAGAAGGAGATCCTGGACGACTCCGTGAAGCCGATCTTCGATGCGGGCCTGGCCGAGATGGTGGAGATGGACCACCGCATATCGCCGGAACTCCGGCTGATGCCGTCCACCGGACACACGCCCGGTCACGTCTCGGTGGTGATAGAGTTCGAAGGGCGAAACCGCCATCATCACCGGCGACATGATGCACCATCCCTGCCAGATCGCGCATCCGGAATGGGCGCCTGCGTTCGACGGCGATGCGGAGGCGGCGAGCCTCACGCGCCGCGCGCTCGTGAAGGACTGGGCCGACCAACCCATCCTCATCATCGGCACGCATTTCTCAGGCCCGACCGCCGGCCGCATCAAAAAAGACGGCGCGAGCTATCGCTTCGAGGTGTGAGCACCGACGTGGATGGACCGCGGGCGTCCTCGCCCGCAACTAGCTGTCTAAATTACTCGGGCGTCGAGAGATTGGTGCTCATCTCTGCCGTGGTTTCGGCAACGAAGAAGTGCGGGCGGGACGCCCGCGGTCCATCGGCAACTGTGCATTTTCATTTCTTCGCGTACGCCTCCATCGCCGTCGCCATCTTGATGTCGTTCTCGGTCACGCCGCCGGCGTCGTGGGTGGAGAGCGTCACATCGACTTTGTTGTAGACGTTGAACCATTCGGGATGGTGGTCCATTTTTTCGGCCAACAGCGCCGCGCGCGACATGAAGCCGAACGCTTCGTTGAAATCCTTGAATTCGAATTTGCGGGCGATGGCGTCGCGGCCTTTGACTTCATGCCAGTGCGGCAGACCCTTGAGGGCGGCGGCGCGGGCGTTTGCTTCGAGCTTTTTCATGGGACCATACCTTGAGAGGGGCGGCGCAGTTTAGCCGATTGCGAACCAACGGTCGCCTGTGCGATCTAGTTCCCATGGACTGGTCGACCGCCTCCGCCCCCTCGCTCGACGATTTCGAGCTGCTCGCGCGCGACGCCTTTGCGAGCCTGCCGGAGGAATTCCGTGCGCTGGTGGACGGCATCGTGTTCGCCGTCCAGGACTTCCCGGACGAGGACGTGATCAAGGACATGGAACTCGAAAGCGAGTTCGAAATCCTGGGCCTGTTCCAGGGGCCGGATCTGGCCGCGCGCGAGAGCAATGCCGGCGCGCCGGACCCGACCATGATCCTACTCTACCGCCGCCCGATCCTCGATTACTGGGCCGAACACCACGAGATGCTGGGCGATATCGTGCGCCACGTGCTGATCCACGAGATCGGCCACCATTTCGGCCTTTCCGACGACGAGATGGAAGGCATCGAAGGCGCCGCGGACTAGCGCAACCGATAGGCCCGCTCCGCGGTATAAAGGCTGCCGTCGGTCGTCAGCACGCTCGAATAAAGAATGAAGGCGCCCACATCGAAGGCCGGGCTCGCATAGAGCGCGTGGTCCGTCAGAAAGTCCATCACGCGGCCGCGAGAGGCGCCGCGAAGGCGGGCGAGCGTCACGTGCGGCTGGAATTTGCGTTCCTCGGCCGGCAATCCGATTCGCTGCAGCGCCGTTTCGATTTTTCGCGCGAGAAACTTTACGGGTTCTGGATCGCGCACACCCGCCCACAGCGCATGCGGGTTCTTGCCGCCGAATTCGCCCACGCCTTTGAGCGCGAGTTCAAAGCGCGGCGCGTCGATGGCGGTCAGCGCATCGTCAATGGACGCGGCGTCGCGGCCGTCCACTTCGCCGATGAAGCGCAAAGTCAGATGCAATTGATCGCGCGTCTGCCAGCGCGCGCCCGGCACGCCCGCCTGAAGCATGGCGAGGCCTGCCGCCACCGCATCGGGCAAAGCGAGCGCGACGAAGAGCCGAATCATGCCGCGCTCGCCCGCGTTAGGCGCCCGAGCGGAAGCGTGTTGCGGAACATAAACATGACCGCGAGATAGGCGACGCCACCGAGCGCGATCGCCACAGCGAGCATGCACGACTTCGCGCCACGCGCCGTGCGGCACAAGCAGCGCGCCGATGCGCGTGCCGAACCAGGCCCCGGCGCCCGCCGCGATGGCCGCAAGGAATATCGGCAAGAGCGCGCGTTTGAATCCGTCGCTCACCTGCAACAACTCTCGCTTGCGCGCAAGATAAAGAAGTGTGCCGACATTGATCCAGGCGCCGATCGCCGTGCCGAGCGCGATGCCGGCAATGCCCAGATTGAGCCCCCACACGAACACGATCTTGAGCGCGATGTTCACGACGATGGCCGTAACCGTGATGCGCGCGGGCGTCATCGTGTCGTGACGCGCATAGAAGGTGGAGGCGACGATCCGCACCAGCGCCATCGCGGGCAGCCCCACGCCATAAGCCGCCAGCGCCACGGCGGACAGCTCAGCCGCGCTTTTGTCGAAGGCGCCGTGAGCGAAGATCGCGCGCATGATCGTGTCGGGGATCAGCACGAACACGACCGCGAAGGGCAATGTGAGAAACAGCGACAACGCGGCGGCACGGTTCTGCGCCGAATCGGAACCCTCGCGATCGTCCATTGCGAGCCGCGACGACATTTCCGGCAGCAGCACCGTGCCGACAGCGATGCCCAGCACGCCGAGCGGCAATTGGTTGATGCGGTCGGCATAATAAAGCGCCGTCCGGCTGCCGGTGGCGAGGAAGCTGGCGATCATCGTGTCGATGAACGGCGCGATCACGACGCTGGCCGCGCCGACCGTCACCGCCCCAAACGCGACGAAGAATTCCCTGATCTCGGGCGTCCAGCGCGGCCAGGAAATGCGCAACGACAATCCTTCGCGCGCCGCCCGCCCACAGAATGAAGACCAGTTGCGCCACGCCGCCCAGCAACACGCCCCATGCGGCCGCATAAGCCGCATTCGGAAACCAGTGCGATGCCAGCAACGTCGCGATCATCGCGAGATTGAGGAAATTCGACCACGCGGCCGCTGCCCAGAATCGCTCGATCGCGTTCAGCATGGCCGAAAGCTGGACCGCCACCAGCGTGAGGATCAGATAGGGAAAGGTGATGCGCGCAAGATGGACGGTCAGCGCGAATTGGGCGGGATTGTCGGCGAAGCCAGGCGCAAGCACCTGCACGATCCACGGCATGCGAAACAGTCGCGCCGACGAGCAGCACAAGCTGCGCCGCCATCTGCCAGGAAAAGACGCGATCGGCGAACAGGGCCGCGGCGTGATGCTCGCCCCTTCGCCCGCAGCGCGGCATAGCGCGGCAGAAAGGCGGGATTGATCGTGCCTTCGCCGAAGATCTGGCGGAAATAGTTGGGAAACAGGAAGGCGACGATGAAGGCGTCCGACAGAATGCCGCTTGCCCAGAATCCACGCCATCAGCATGTCGCGCGCAAAACCGGTGATGCGCGACAGAAGCGTGAAACCGCCGACGGAGAGAAGCCGCGCGAACATCTAGTGTTTACCCGCTTCTGCGACGAGCTTCTTCACAAAGGACAGCATGCGGTCGACGATGATCTTCACGCCGGCGGGATTGGGATGGATGCCGTCGGCCTGGTTGAGCTTGGGATTGAGCGCCACGCCGTCCAGCACGAAGGGATAAAGATCACGCCGTAAAGTCCTTCGCGAGCTTCGGATAGATCGGATCGAACTGCGCGGCATATTCCGGCCCCAGATTGCGCGGCGCCTTCATGCCCAGCAGCAGCACCGGGAATGTGCGCCGCCTTCAATCTCGTCGAGAATGGCGCGAGAGATTCTTTTCGGTTTGCGCCGGATCAATGCCGCGCAGCGTGTCGTTGGAGCCCAGTTCGACGATGGCCGCATCGGGATGATCGGCCAGCGACCAGTCGAGCCGCGACAGACCGCCGGCCGAGGTGTCGCCGGAGACGCCGGCATTGATCACTGTCGCGTCGACGCCGGCGGCGCTTCAGCCGCGCCTGCAGCAGCGCGGTGAATTCGGTGCCGGGCGGCAGGCCATAGCCCTGCGTCAGGCTGGTGCCCAGCGCCAGAATCTTGACCGGCGCAGCGTCGGCCGCCGTAGCAAGCGACAAAGACAAGCGAGAATCAGGGCCAGAATGTGCTTGAATCGCGCGCCGTTCATGCCATATCGCCTATCACGTCCCTCGCCCGCAATCCTCTCGTAATTGGCCCCCTTCGGATGCAACCACCTTCCGCCGCGATCCGACTGGACGATGTGCGGCTGACGCTGGCGAGCGCGGCGGGGCCGGTCAACATCCTGGCGGGCGTCTCGCTCGAAATCGCGCGCGGCGAAACCGTCGCGCTGCTGGGACCGTCCGGCTCCGGCAAATCGTCGCTCCTGATGGTGGCGGCCGGTCTCGAAGCGCCGACCGTCGGGCGCGTATCAGTGGCTCGGGCACCGACATCACGAAGCTGGGCGAGGATGCGCTCGCCCGCTTCCGCCGCGGCGCCAGTCGGCATCGTGTTTCAATCGTTTCATCTGATCCCCACCATGACGGCGCTGGAAAACGTCGCCGTGCCGCTGGAGCTGTCGGGCGACGAAAGACGCCTTCGACCGCGCGCGCGCCGAACTCGATGCGGTGGGTCTGTCGGCGCGCGTGCGATCATTATCCGGGGCAATTGTCCGGCGGCGAGCAGCAGCGCGTGGCGCTCGCCCGCGCGATGGCGCCGCGGCCGCCGTTCTTGTTCGCCGACGAGCCCACCGGCAATCTCGACGGGCAGACAGGCGCGGAAGTCGCCGATCTTGCTGTTCGCACTCCACGCCGCACGCAGACGACACTGTTTCTGGTGACGCATGAAGAGACGCTAGCGCGGCGCTGCCAGCGCATCGTGCGTTTGAAGGACGGCCGCATCGTGGCCGACGAGCGAAGGGCTGCCGCGTGAACCGCGCGGTACTCGCGGCCAGGATGGCGCGCCGCGAGCTGCGCGGCGGGCTGTCGGGCTTTCGCATCTTCTTCGCGTGCCTGGTGCTGGGCGTGGCCGCGATTGCGGGCGTCGGCTCGGTCGCGCAGGCGATGCTGACAGGGCTTTCCGATCAGGGCCGCGTGCTGCTGGGCGGCGATGTTTCCGTGCATCTCGTGCATCGCGAGGCGACGCCGCAGGAACACGCGTTCCTCGCCGCGCGCGGGCGCGTGTCCGAAGCGATCTCGATGCGCGCGATGGCGTATGCGCTGAAGAACGGTGCGGAAGCGGATCGTCAACTGATCGAACTGAAAGCGGTCGATGGCGCCTATCCGCTCTATGGCGCGGTCGACTCTGGCCCCGCAGATTGCATTGCGCGACGCATTCGCCTGCGCGCCATCAGGCAGCGAAACCATTTGCGGCGCGGTCGTCGAGCAAACGCTTGCTCGACCGGCTGCATCTTTCTCGTGGTGGGTTGATGCGCATCGGCTCGCAGAATTTCCGCATCACAGCCATACTCGACAATGAGCCGGATCGCATCTCCGGCGGCTTCACGCTCGGGCCGCATGTGCTGGTCTCCGATACAGGCCTCGCGCGCACCGGGCTCGTGATGCTCGGCAGCCTGATCGAATATTCCTATCGCGTGGCGATGCCCGCCAACGCCTCCATCGCAGACTTCAAGGATCAGGCGCAGGCCGCGTTTCCCGACAGCGGCTGGGAAATCCACGACCGCAACGACGCCGCGCCCGGCATCAGGCGATTCGTCGAGCAGGTGACGATGTTCCTTACTCTGGTAGGATTGACGGCGCTCGCCGTCGGCGGCGTCGGCGCGGGCCAAGCGGTGAGCGCCTTCCTCGACCGCAAGCGCGCCGAGATCGCGACCCTCAAGTCGCTGGGCGCAGAAGGCGGGCTGATCTTTCTCGTCTTTTTCCTGCAGGTGATGGCGATCGCCGTGGCGGCCGTCATCGTGGGACTCGCTTGCGGCGCGGCGATGCCGTTTGGCGTCGAGGCGGCGTTCGGCAACGACCTGCCGATCAGGCCGCGTTCGACATTTATCCGGGACCGCTGATCCTCGGCGGCATCTTCGGGCTCTTCTCCGCTGCGGCCTTTGCCATTCCTCCGCTCGCCCGCGCGCGCGAGATCGCTCCTGCCAGCCTGTTCCGCGATATCGTCGCGCCGGTCAACGCACGCGGCCGCCTGCCCTATCTGCTGTTGTCTGCCGGCGCGGCGCTCATTGTCATCGCGCTGGCGTTGGCGCTGGCGCCGTCGCTTTCCTTCGCGGCCTATTTTCTGGCCGGCGTCGCTAGCGCACTCGTCGTCTTGCGCGTAGCGGCCGAAATATTGCGCCGCGTGCTGATGCGTTGCCGCGGCCCAGGCAGCCCAATCTGCGTCTTGCGCTCGCCAATCTCACACGGCCCGGCGCGTCAACCTCCTCCGTGGTGGTCGCGCTAGGGCTGGGTCTCACTTTGCTCGCGACCGTCACGCTGCTCGACCGCACGATTTCCGCGCAGGTGAAAGACAGCCTGCCCGGCACCGCGCCCACCTTCTTCTTCGTCGACATCCAGCCCGACGAGATCGCGTCGTTCAACAAAGACATTGCGCGCTTTCCGACCGCCACGGGCTACAAGCGCACGCCGATGATCCGTGGACGGATCACCGCGCTGAACGGCGTGGCTGCGAAGGACGCCAAGGTCGCGAGCAGCGCGCGCTGGGCACTGAACGGCGACCGCGGCATCACCTATGCGAGCGCCCCGTCCAAAGGCGCGGACATCACGGAAGGCAAATGGTGGCCTGCGAACTATCACGGGGCCTACGCTCATCTCCTTTGACGCCGAGCTCGCGCAAGGCATGGGGCTCAAGCTCGGCGACACGATCACGCTCAACGTGCTGGGTCGCGAAATCACGGGCCGCATCGCCAATTTCCGCGAGGTGAATTTCTCCAACGGCCAGCAGAATTTCATTCTGATGCTGTCGCCCGGCATTATCGACAAGGCGCCGCATTCCTTCCTTGCGAGCGTGCGCGTGGAGCCGCGCGACGAGGAGCCGCTCTACCGCGCCATCACCGACAAATATCCCAACATCTCCACCGTGCGGGTGAAAGACGCGATCGCTCAGGTCAACGGCCTGCTGCAGGAATTAAGCGACGGCGTGCGCGCGGCAAGCTTGATCACGATCCTCGCCGGTTTGTTCGTCCTCGCCGGCGCCATCGCCGCGGGCCAGCGCGCGCGGCTTTACGATTCCACGGTGCTCAAGGTGCTCGGCGCCACGCGCGCGCAGATCGCGACGGTCTACGCGATTGAATACGGCGTGATCGGCCTGCTGACAGGATTGCTCGCGCTCGGCGCGGGAACGCTCGCCGCCTGGCTCGTCACCCAGAACATCTTCGATGTCCCGCTCGAATTCGACGTTCGCGCAGTCCTGTTGATCGTTGTGGGCGGAGGCACAGCCACCCTCGCCTTCGGCCTCGTCGCCGCCTGGGCCGCACTGGCCGCGAAACCGGCGGGGTTGTTGCGCTCACCGTAGATGATGCGTTGCCGTGACAGGCCGCCAGGCATTTAAATAGCGTTGGCGTTTCAGGCCCCATCGCGATTTCGATGTAGCTGCCCGCGCAAACGTTCCCGCGTTGTGGCGTCCTCATTAGCTTCGCGCTGCCGCTCGACATTGCGGCCTTGCGCGGCGGCGAGATCGAGAATGTGGTCCGTCGATTGGATCAACCCCGCTGTCTCCAGCTCACGCAGGAAATCGCCCGTGCTGATCAAGCTGACGCGCTGGTCGACGATTGCACGCCGCTTGCCGACATCGCTGTCCTCGAACAACAAGAGCGCTTCCGCTGCCGGGCCGCTGCGGAGGAACCGCTCAAGCGTCTCGATCGCGGCCTGTTCGCCAAGCCCGCGAATCGAGCGACCTTCCTCGAGCCGCCTCTGCTGATCGATGCCTATGTCTGTCGGTACGATCCGCACCGCTTCGAGATGGGCATTGATCCATTCGACGATTTGCTGGGATCCGGGTGCGCCGTGCACCCGCGTCGCTTCGATGTAAACTGCATCCGGAATGCTCACTGCAATTCCGGGGCGAAGCAGAACATCGAGCGAACCCGCGAGAACCAGAGTGAATAGAGGCGAGGTGTCGGTAACGATGAGGCTGAATGGCCCTTTCACGGAAGCGCACGCAACGCTTCGCGGATAAGCGCCCGACCGCGCTCACGTGCCGCGAGGTTCGGGCCTTCCATCGGGGCCACGGGCGGACGAAGCCCGAATTCTCCGAGCCCTGCGAGCACTTGCACATAATCGTCAAAGCCGCGCTCACGCAGCTCGTGCCAAGTGATCTCGCCGCCGGCATATTGCCGTATCAAAGCTTCCCGTAATTCGGGTTGCATCGGAAAATCCTCTCTACGCCAATGGTTTAGCAGAAGTTTCGAGAAATTTCAATTTGCTGGCGCTTCCGGGCTTTGCGTTCCCGGGCGAAATCGACAATCACCCGAATGCCCTGGGATAGGTGACCCGCCACGTTCCTCCCGCCAGCGCGTCCGGTTTGAATTCGAGCGCCTGATAGGCGTGGCCGGAATAGACCGATTGAATCGTGCGCGCCGTGTCGAGGCCGAATCCGAAGCGCGAATAATATTCCGGTTCGCCCAGCACGGCGCAGGCGTCGAAGCCGGCGCAACGCGTGAGGCCTTCACGGATCAGCGCGGAGCCGATGCCCTGGTTCTGGCGCTCGGGTAAAACCGAAACCGGCGCCAGCGCCGCAATGCGGAGCGTGGCGGGTTCGACCGCGAGCGCGCTGAAGAGGATATGCCCGAGAATGGCCTCGCCCTCGAACGCGGCCAGCTCCAGCACCACGTCGCCGTCGCCGCGCAGCTGCCCCACCAGTTCGGCTTCGTCCGGCCGCCCGAACGCCGCGCTCACGACGCCGTGAATCGCAGCCCAGTGTTCCGTCCCGATTTCGGCCATTTTCATGACGGCAAGCTCTTCCCTGTGCGGCCCGCGTCATAACAGCATCGGGCGGGGCTCCCAATAGGCGCCCCAACACCTTGATTGGGCGCCTCCCAAAGCCGATATTAGGCGCGACACCGGCCCGATTTGGGCTTTAGAGGATTTTGCCACATGGCAGACTACGACAATCGTACCCTGCGCTCTGTCGCGACCGGCACGGCCGCGATCGACGCGGGCCTGCGCGCCTACATGCTGCGCGTCTACAATTACATGCTGGTGGGTCTGGCGCTCACAGGCGCCACCGCCTGGGTGACGGCCCACACCGCCTTCGGTCAGTTTTTCTACCAGATCAACCCGGCGACCGGCCGCATCGGCATGACGCTGCTGGGCTTCATCGCGCTGTTCGCGCCCATCGGCTTCGTGCTGCTGCTTTCGTTCCGGATCAACCGGATGAGCGTGGCCGCCGCGCGCGCGACGTTCTGGATTTATGCCGCCGTAGTGGGCATCGGCATCGCGCCCATCCTGCTCGTCTATACCGGCGCGAGCGTCGCGGAAGTGTTCTTCATCACGGCCGCCACCTTCGGCGCGATGAGCCTCTACGGCTACACGACGCGCCGCGATCTTTCGGGCTTCGGCTCGTTCCTGTTCATGGGTCTGATCGGGATCATGATCGCTATGGTCGTGAACATGTTCCTCCAATCCGCGATGATGCAGTGGGTCGTCTCCATCATCGGCGTGCTGATCTTCACCGGTCTCACGGCCTATGACTCCCAGTCGATCAAGGAAAGCTATGTCGAGAATGAAGACGGCACGGTTGCGGGTCGCAAGGCGATCTTCGGCGCGCTGAGGCTTTATCTCGATTTCCTGAACCTGTTCCTGTTCCTCATCCAGCTGATGGGCAACCGCCGCTGATCTGCGGCTGACGAATACCAGGCCCCGATGGAAACATCGGGGCCTTTTTTGTGGAGCTTCGGATGGTCGACACGATCCCGGTCGAGCTTGTTCCACCTTCGCCGCTGTGGGCGCCGATAGCGGCCGCCGAGGCCCGCGCGCTCAAAGGCGCACTGGGCGACGTGCTCCTGACCGTCCATCACATCGGCTCGACCGCCATTCCCGGCATCGTGGCGAAACCCATTGTCGATCTGATTCCGATCGTGACAAGCGTGGGGGCGCTCGATGCGGCGATACCGTGCGTCACCGCGCTGGGTTACGAATGCCTCGGCGAGTTCGGCCTGCCGGGCCGCCGCTACTGCCGCAAGAACGATCCGGCGACGGGCAAGCGCCAGTTCCAGCTGCATTGTTATGCCGATGGTTCGCCGGAAATCGCCCGCCACCTCGCCTTCCGCGATTATCTGCGCGCGCATCCGACGAAGGCGAAGGAATACGAGGCGGAGAAAATCCGCGCGGCGGCGCTGCATCCCGACAACACGCTCGATTACAACGCCGAGAAGAACGACTGGATCAAGGCGACGGAGATCGTAGCGTTGAAGTGGGCGGCGGAGAGATAGGATTTCCCTCTCTCCCGCCGGGAGAGAGGGTCAGGGTGAGTGGGTGCTCATGCAGTGGGTTGCTCTGGAAAGATTTGACCCTGCACGCGCACCCACTCACCCTCAGATGCGCAAGCAAGCTTGCGCATCCTCGACCTCTCTCCCGACGGAGAGAGGTGAAGATCGATCCGTTCAATCGTCCGCGAGCGCTTTCATCAGCTTGCGTTCGAACACTTTGAGCACATTGACCAATTCATGCCCGCGCTTGAGCACGAGGCCAGTGGCGGCGACGACCGCATATTGCCCTTGCTTGGCGCGCAACTTCGGACGCTTCTCGACGCGAAACAGCGGCACTTCGCTCGCATGGCGATAGATGGAGAACACCGCGCAATCGTCGAGGAAATCGATCGCGTAGTCGCGCCATTCGCCGGCGGCGACCATGCGGCTGTAGATATTGAGAATATCGGCGAGTTCGCGCCGATCGAAGCGCACTTGCGCGACCGCGCCCCAGGATACAGTCCGCGCGGCCGGGCGGGGGCCCGCGCGGAGGAACGCTATGGGTTCCTCGGCCATTGCAGAATTGTGACTGCCTCTGAGACCGTAGACAAGGCCATAATCAGCTTAAGGCGGCCAAATACCCGATTGCCTATAGGTCTCGATCCACGCGACGAGTAGCAAAGTGGGGAACCACAAGGCCAGCGGTGCACCCATTAACAACCGGACTGCGGCGGATCGAAAGCGGATAAAGGCGACAACGACCATCGCAACCCAGACGGCACTGGCATAAAGGCCTATTCGAAAACAAATCCATATCCAAATGTACGTGTTGAACAAAAGTCCATTTGCGCCAATTACGAACGCCCCAATAGCAATTGTCGCATCGATCAGCGAATAAAGCAGATACCGGTTGAGCGCAACACTCATCGCAACTCTTATTTCTTCCTCGCCAGCATCACGCCGTCTCCGATGGCCGCGAGCGCCATATCGACCCGGTCGTCGGCATGGATCTTGGCGTTGAGCGCGCGCAAGGCACTCGTGTCGGCGTCGGTGATTGCGGGATTGGCGACTGCGCCGCTCCACAGCATGTTGTCCAGCGCGATGAGGCCGCCCGGCCGCAGGAGCTTCAGGATGCGCTCGTAATAGGCGTCGTAGTTCGATTTGTCGGCGTCGATGAAGGCGAAATCGAACGGCGCTTCCTTGGCCGCGATCATGGCGTCGAGCGACTCCTTGCCAGGCCCGAGCCGCAGATCGATCTTCGAATCGACACCCGCATCCTTCCAGTAAACCCGTGCGCGGTTCGTAAATTCCTTGCTCACGTCGAGCGCCACGACCTTGCCGTTCGCCGGCAAAGCGAGCGCGACGCTAAGCGCACTGTAACCCGTGAACGAACCCACTTCGAGATAACGCGTCGCTCCGATGAGCTTGGCCACCAGCGCCATGAACGCGCCCTGGTCCGGCCCGATCTGCATCATCGACATGGGAAGCTTCGCGGTCTCCTCGCGGCAGCGCACCTGCACGGGATGCTCGCGCACGCCCACCTTGTTGATATAGGCCATCAGATCTTCGGTCACGTTCATCAGGCGGCTCATGGCGTCACTCCAAATTATCGACGGGATACGATCATGCGAACTGGGCTTCGGCAACCATCGCCTTGCCGCTTGGGCCTTGCGCCCATAAATCCGCGCCCCCGTCGCGGGAATTGAGGCAGAGATCGAACGGCGCGGTATCGAACAGCGGGCTCTGGGCGCGGAATTTGAAACTGTGTACGCGCGCGTGCCGAACGCTCGCAAGCAGATGGTCCATCAGCAACATCGCCGTGAACGGTCCCTGCACCACGAGTCCCGGATAGCCCTCCACGTCGCAACAATAGTCGCGGTCGTAGTGAATGCGATGCGCATTGAAAGTGAGCGCCGAGAAGCGGAACAATTGCGTGGGATCGGGAACCACGCGCCGCGCATGTTCTGCGGGTTCCGGCCCGCCTTTGCTTGCGAAATTCTGCGCGCCCGGCTTGGGCGCCTCGCGAAAGACGATGTCCTGCTCCTCGCGGATCGCAACGCCCGCTTTCGTCACGATTTCATGGTGCACGGTCACGAACACCATATTGCCCCTGGAGCCGGATTTCGCGGTGACGTCGGCAATAGTGGAGCGCCGGGCGATAGATGCTCCGACGGGAATTTCCGCTTCGAACGTCAAGCGCCCACCGGCCCACATGCGGCGCGGCAAATCGATGGGCGGCAGAAATCCGCCCCGGCGCGGATGGCCATCAACATCGATTTCCGATTGCCGCGCGTGGCCCAGGAAATAAAGCCAATGCGCCAAAGGCGGCATGACATCTTTCCACGGCGCCGCACGATCGAGCAGCGCCGCCAGCCCCGCCAGCGGAACCTCGCTCGCGACATCTTCGACCGTCTCGCCACGGCCGATCCATGTTCGGAGGCGGTCGATGTCCATGGTGTGCGCCTAAAACGACTTCGGCAGGTCGAGCACATGGGTCGCGACATGCGACAGGATCAGGTTGGTGGAGATCGGCGCCACCTGATAGAGCCGCGTCTCGCGGAATTTGCGTTCGATGTCGAATTCCTCCGCGAAGCCGAAGCCGCCATGGGTCTGGATGCACATATCGGCCGCGAACCACGCCGCTTCCGAGGCGAGCAATTTCGCCATGTTCGCTTCCGTGCCGCAGGGCTGGCCCGCGTCGAACATCGCCGCCGCTTTCTTCACCATCTCGGACGCGGCCGCGACCTGCACATAAGCGCGCGCGATGGGGAACTGCACCCCCTGGTTCTCGCCGATAGTGCGGCCGAACACGGAGCGGTCGCGCGCATAGGCGCTGGCGCGGTCGATGAAAAAGCGTCCATCGCCGATGCATTCGCCGGCGATGAGGATGCGTTCCGCGTTCATGCCGTCAAGGATATAGCGGAAGCCCTTGCCCTCCTCGCCGATCCGATTCGCGACCGGCACTTCGAGATCGTCGAAGAACAGTTCCGTCGTCGCGTGATTGATCATGGTGCGGATGGGACGAACGGTGAGCCCGTGTCCCACCGCGTCGCGCAGATCGACCAGCAGCACCGTCATGCCGTCGCTCGGTTTGGCGCTGTCTTCGCGCGGCGCCGTGCGCACCAGCAGCACCATCAGATCGGAATGCTCGACCCGGCTGATCCAGATCTTCTGGCCGTTGACGACATAGTTGTCGCCCACACGCTTCGCAAACGTGCGAATGCGGGTCGTGTCCGTGCCGCTGGTGGGTTCGGTGACGCCGAACGCCTGCAGCCGCAATTCGCCACTGGCGATTTTCGGCAGATAGAATTGCTTCTGCGCGGCGCTGCCGTGCCGGAGCAGCGTGCCCATCGTGTACATCTGGGCGTGGCAAGCGCCGCCGTTGCAGCCGGAACGATGGATCTCTTCGAGCACGGCGAGCCCAGCGCCGAGGCCCAATCCCGAGCCGCCGAACTCCTCGGGGATCAGCACGCTGAGGAACCCTTCACTCGTCAGTGTGCGGACGAACGCGCTCGGATAGGCGCGGTCGCGGTCTAGCGCGCGCCAATATTCGCCGGGAAAGCGCGCGCAAAGCTTGCGCACGGAGTCGCGGATTTCGGGGAAAGTGTCGTCGCCTGGCGTTGTCACGCTGCCGCTCCCTGGCCCGGCTGGACTTCCTTTGCCGGACCGTACAGATGTTACCGGGCAACCTATCCGATACAATGCATTGCAGGGGCAAGCGATGAAAGTTTCCGAGGCCGCCAGGACGCGACGATCCATCCGCGCCTTCCTGGACAAACCCGTGCCCGGCGATGTCCTGCGCGACGTGCTCGAGACGGCCGCGCGCGCGCCGTCGGGCGGCAACCTCCAGCCCTGGCGGCTTTATGCGCTGACGGGCGCCCCACTGGCGCAATTCCGGCAGAAAATGCGCGAGCGTTTTGCGATCAATCCTTCACCCGACAGCCTCGAATATCACGTCTATCCGCAGGATCTGTGGGAGCCGCATCGCACCTGGCGCTATCGCGTCGGCGAACAGATGTACGCGCTGGTCGGAATCCCCCGCGAGGACAAGGCGGCGCGGCTGCGCTGGTTCAGCCACAATTACGATTTCTTCGGCGCGCCCGCAGCGCTCTTCTGCTACATCGATAAGCGCATGGGCCCGCCGCAATGGTCCGATCTCGGCATGTATCTGCAGACGGTCATGCTGTTGTTGCGCGAGCACGGCCTCGATTCCTGCCCGCAGGAATGTTGGTCGATGTACAACGCGGTCGTGCGCGCATTCACCAATGCGCCGTCCGAGCTGATGCTCTTCTGCGGCATGGCGATCGGCTATGCCGACCCGGATGCGGCGGTGAACAAGCTCGAAACCGAGCGTGCGAGCCTCGACGAATTCACTACGTTTCTGGGATTCTAGAGTGGCACGCGGAGCCGCGGGGAACGCGGAGCAGGAAGAGAAAAAGGGAGAAGAAGTTTTCTTGCGTGCGTTCGCGCGCGATTCACTTCTTCTCCGCGTTCTCCGCGGCTCCGCGTGACTATTTCTTCTGCGTGACTATTTCTTCTGACGCGCCCGCTTCTTCGGCGCCGGGTGTCTGCGGCCGAGGCCGATCTTCTTGGCGAATTCGGAACGCCGCGCCGCGTAATTGGGCGCCACGATCGGATAGTCGACGGGAAGATTCCATTTCGCGCGATATTCGTCCGGCGTCATCTTGTAGCGCGTGCGGAGATAGCGCTTGAGCATTTTGAGTTTCTTGCCGTCTTCGAGGCAGATGATGTAATCCGGTGTAATCGATTTCTTGATCGGCACGGCCGGCTTCTGGTTGGTGGGCGCCGCTTCGCCCTGCCCGCCGCCCGCCAATCCCGAGAGCGTTCCATAGATGCTCTTGATCATTTCCGGCACTTCCGACGCCGAAATCGGATTCTTGCTCACATAAGCCGCAATGATCCGACAGGCGGATCGCATGAGCTCGTCGCTGTCCGCCGCCGGACTTTCGGTCTTCTGAATCATTTCTGCCAAACCTCAGATTTCGAATCGGTGCCGAGTAATCCTTATCTTTTAACAAAAAAAGACTGGCAAGACGGAATCTGATGGTAGTTGTATGTTCGTAAAGCGTAATACTAAAAGGAGCACGTTTTTACGAAGGCTCTGGCGTCTGCAAAGTTGTCCCAAAGTCCCGGGATTGATCGGAGGAATGACGCATGAGACTGGACGGGCGCGCCGCCATCGTCACCGGAGCGGCCTCTGGCATCGGTCGGGCCACTGTACAACTTTTCGCGACCGAAGGCGCGCAGGTTCTGGCTGTCGACCTGCCCGGCAAAGGACTGCTGGAAGCACACAACGATCGCCGTCGAATCGTCTGTCTGGAAAAGGATATTGGCGATTCCGACGCAGCTAACCTGATCGTCGACGCCGCGGTCGAGCATTTCGGACGCCTCGACATCGTTATGAACAACGCCGGCGTCGCGTCAAACGCTTTCGTCGAGGCGCTGACCGACGACGCCTGGAATCACACGCTGAACATCAATCTGTCTGCGCAGATGCGGATTTGTCGGCGCGCCATTTCCCATCTCAAGGAGAGCCCGGCGGGACGCATCATCAACGTGGCGTCGGTGATGGCGGAAGGAACCGGCTATGGGCTCGCCGCCTATTGCGCGTCGAAGGCGGGCGTTGCGGGACTCACGCGCACCCTGGCACTGGAATTGGGAAAGTTCGGGATCACGGCGAATTATCTCGAACCCGGCGCGATCGAAACCGGCATGACGAAACCCTTGTGGGATACGCGCCCCGATGTCGCCGACATCTGGGCGAAGAAATCCGCGCTGCGAAGATTGGGCCAGCCGATCGATCTGGCGCGCGCGGCCTTGTTCCTCGCATCGGACGATGGCGGCTTCGTCACCGGCCATGGTCTCGTCGTCGACGGCGGCTTGATGCTGCGCGTGTGAGGCTTACGACCTTCTGCGCGCGAACGCGCGAATGCCGGCAGACATTTGACCGAACACGCCGCCGACGGCGCCCGTCAACGTGGAAATCGCAGTCCCCAGCGCGAGGATATTCGGCTGCGTGTCGCCGAGGATGACGGAGACGGCGATTCCCAGGAGCGCGCACACGCCGCCGGCGATCGCGCCGCCCAGCGCGCCGCGGCCATAACCCTTTGCGACATCCTGCGCATAGAGATAGCCGACGGTGGCCGAAATCATCATGCCGCCGAACATGAACACGTGCAGCGCCACCCAGGGCACGAAGCGGCCGATCACGACCATGGCGACCTGAATGACCGTTCCCACGAAAGTCGCGCGCAGCAAGGCGTTTCGGTCGATCATGGTTTTGACCCCCGCGTTGCAACAGGCTTGTGGACGGACGCCTCCATCTTCGCGGCTTCCGCTTTCCAGTCGACAGGGCCCGTCAAAAAGCTTTGCGCGAGCTCGGTGAATTCCTCCGCATTGCCGTCGCGGAAATGCGCATACATCGTGTCGTAGCCCGCGCCTTCGCCGTAACCGACGCCCAATTCCGTCACGCGCGTACGCCCGTCGCCCAGATCCTCGAACTGCATGACGGTGCGGATGGTCGCGATCAACACGGGATCGAACGGCGCGCCTTTCGGCACATGCTCGTTGCGAATCACGAGAAGCTTCTCCGGCAAATAGGCGACGATGCGGTTCCTGATGTTGTCGGGATCGCCGATTTTCGCCGAGAGCCGGTAGGAGGATTCCAGCATGCCGTCATTGCCGAGCGTGACATGCGCCACCGGCACGGCCCAGCGCTCGAAACCCGCGTCGGTCGTGAAGGCGTCCCACACGTCTTTCACCGGCGCGTCGATGACGACTTTCAATTGCTGCACGCGATGACCGTCCGCGTCGCGGAACGACGTGTCTTCGATCTTCACGGGATCGGCGGCGAGCAAAGGCGTCGTCCAGCACGCCAGGACGAGCGCGCAACCGAGAAATTTCGCTTTCATGGTTTTCCTCCCTTTTGAATCTTTCGCGTCGTCTTCCAGACGCCGCACATAATCCCGCAGCATCGCCACCGACTGATCGAACGCCGCCAGATTGCGTTGCGTGCGCGATTGCATGACGCCGCCTTCCATGGTGGTGAGCGTGAAAACAGCGAGCGCCTTCCTGTCGAGTTCGGGCGGCAGCCGCGCGCCCGCTTCGCTGAAGCAACGCTCGATCTCCGCCACCCAGCCGTCGAAATTGATAGCGAGAAGTTCGCGCACGGGCGGATCGGGTTCGTGCAGCTCAAGCGCGAGGCTGCCGATGGGACAGCCATAGAGGCAATCGCTGCGCGCGAGCATTCCCCGATACGCGGCGAGCAGCGCAAACACGCGCTCGATCGGGTCGGCCACGCCCGCCCAGGCCGGCTCAAGCAGCATCGGCCCGATGCCGTCGCGGTAGCGCGTCAGCGCTTCCAGCAGCAGATCCTGCTTGGTCGGAAAGAAATGGTAGAGGCTCCCGCTATTGGCCCCGGCCGCCTTCAGGATGTCGGCGACACTGGTCGAGCCGTAGCCCTTTTCGGCAAAAAGCTGCATGGCCGTGAACACCAACCGGTCCCGCGTGTCGTCACCCATACCGAATACTTGATTGAACGATCAACTAAGTCAAGCCCACACAAATTTGTAGGCGATGACCAACACTTAACCTCCCCGGTCTTGCGGGTTTCGCACGATTTCTCTAATGGGCAAGCCCGTTCATCTTCACGCGCCATCCCTTCGGGCCATGATCGAAATCGAGAGACTGACAAAGAGCTTCGGCCCGATCGCCGCTGTGGCCGGAATCGATCTCAAGGTCGAGAAAGGCGAAGTGCTGGGCTTTCTGGGGCCGAACGGCGCCGGCAAATCCACCACCATGAAGATGATTACGGGCTATCCTTGCGCCGACGACCGGCCGGGTGCGGGTTTGCGGCCACGACGTGGAAATCCAGACGCATCGAAGCGCAGACGCGCCATCGGCTATCTGCCGGAAGGCGCGCCCGCCTATGGCGACATGACCCCGCGCCAGTTCCTGGGCTTCATCGCCGAAGTGCGCGGCTATCAAAGGCGCCGACGTGAAAGCGCGCGTGGACGCAGCCGTCGCCAAAACGGAACTCGACGCGGTGCTCGACCAGCCCATCGATACGCTCTCCAAAGGCTTCAAGCGGCGCGTCGGTCTGGCGCAGGCGATCCTGCACGACCCGCCGGTCCTCATCATGGACGAGCCGACGGACGGTCTCGATCCCAACCAGAAACATGCCGTGCGCAAACTGCTCCGCGCGATGGCGAAGGAAAAAGCGATCATCGTCTCGACCCATCTGCTGGAAGAGGTGGAAGCGATCTGCACCCGCGCGGTGATCATCGATCGCGGCCGCATCGTGGCCGACGGCACGCCCGGCGAATTGCTCGCGCGCTCGCGCCACCACAATGCGGTGACGCTGGTGCTGCCCCCGGCGCAGGCCGAAATCGCCAAAGCGAAACTGAAAGCGCTGACGGGCGTCGCCACCGTCGAACAAACAATGCGCGCCGATAGCCTCGCGGAACTGACCGCGTTCCCGAAAGCCGGCGCCCTGCTGATCGAACTGGTGAGCGCGCTGGTCGTCGCCGAAAAATGGGACGTGAAAGAGCTTTACGCGGAAGCGGGCCGCCTCGACGAAGTGTTCCGCGCCGTCACCACCCATGATGCGGCGCGCGCGCGGGAGAG
The DNA here is from genome assembly GCA_963715545.1 of uncultured Alphaproteobacteria bacterium. GTDB lineage: Bacteria > Pseudomonadota > Alphaproteobacteria > Micropepsales > Micropepsaceae > Rhizomicrobium. The sequence goes on from OY970252.1 coordinate 1,870,562, forward strand.
CCGCACATGAATTACGTGTGGCCCATCTTCAAGCGCGAATTCGCGACCTATTTCGCGACGCCGCTGGCCTATGTGTTCATCGTGATCTTCCTGTTCGCGATGGGCGCATTCACGTTCTATATCGGCCATTTCTACGAGAACGGCGTCGCCGATCTCGCCGTGTTCTTCGGTTATCCATCCCTGGCTCTATCTGTTTCTGGTGCCCGCGATCTCGATGCGGCTATGGGCGGAGGAGCGCCGCACCGGCACGATGGAATTGCTGCTGACTTTGCCCGTGCCGCTGTGGGCGACGGTGGCCGGAAAATTTCTCGCCGCCTGGGCGTTCACCGGCGTGGCGCTGGCGCTCACTTTCCCCATCTGGATCACGGTCAATTTTCTCGGCAACCCGGACAATGGCGTGATCTTCGCCAGCTATATCGGCAGCTTGCTGATGGCGGGCGGCTATCTCGCCATCGGCGCGTGCATTTCGGCCTCCACCAGCAATCAGGTGATCGCCTTCGTCGTCAGCGTCGTCGTGTGTTTCCTGTTCACGGTCTCCGGCGCGCCGCTGGTGCTCGACGTGTTCCGCAGCTGGGCGCCGCTGGCGCTCGTCAATGCGATCTCGTCGTTCAGCTTCCTCACCCATTTCACGGCGATCTCGGCCGGCGTGATCGATCTGCGCGACGTGATCTTCTTCTTCTCGCTGATCGGGCTGTTCCTGACGGCGAATGTCGTGATCATCGACCTGAAGAAAACGGGTTGAGCGCAGATGAGCCCGCTGTCCCGCCGCACCTATGCCCTCGCCGCAATCGCGCTCGCGGCCATCATCTTTGTCGGCGTCAACATCGCGGCCGACGCCACTTTCACCACCGAGCGCCTCGACCTGACCCAGACGGGCGCGTTCACGCTGGCGCACGGCACCAAGAACATCATCGCCAAGGTGCAGGAGCCGATCACGCTCAAATTTTTCTATTCGAAGAAGATCGCGGCCGATTATTCGCAGATCAACGCCTATGCCAGGCCGCGTGCACGATCTGCTGGAGGAATATGTCGCCCGTTCGCACGGCAACATCATCCTCGAGGACGTCGACGCCGAGCCCTTTACGCCGGCGGAAGACGAAGCGTCGGCGGACGGGCTTTCCGGCGCGCCCACGGAATCGGGCGATACGGTCTATTTCGGTCTTGTGGCGTCCAACACGATCGACGGCGCGCGAGATCATTCCGTTCTTCTCGCAGGATCGCGAGCCTTATCTCGAATACGACATCACGTCGCTGATCTATCGCCTGTCGACGCCCAAGAAGCCGGTGGTCGGGATCATCACCAGCCTGCCGCTCGACACGGGCGCGGGCGGCATGGCTGCCGCGCTGCAAGGTCAGGCGCAGCCCTTTATGATCTATCAGGAGCTGAACCAGACCTACACGACCAAGATGCTCGACCAGGGCTTCACGAGCATTCCCCGCGATGTCGACGTGCTGATGATCGCCCATCCCGGTAACCTCTCGCCGCAGCAGAATTATGCGATCGACCAGTTCGTGCTGGGCGGCGGACGCGCGCTTGTGTTCGTCGACCCGAACTCCGAATTGATGGGCGCATCACAACAGCCGGGCGGCGAACCCGCAGGACCCGCAGCATCCGACCTGCCCCAATTGTTCCGCGCCTGGGGCGTTGCGTATAATCCCGGAAAGGTTCTGGGCGACCGTCTGCGCGCGCAGGCCGTACAGATGCAAAGCGAAAACGGCCCCGCCGTCGTGCGCTATCCAGTCTGGCTGCAACTCACCCAAGGCGATTTCGACAGCAAGGATCAGGTGACGGCCAATCTGCAGACGCTCAATCTTGCGAGCGTCGGCGCGCTTTCGCCCGCCAAAGGCGCGACGACCACGTTCACGCCCCTTATCACTTCGTCGAACGAAGCGTCTTTGCTCGACTCCATGGACGTGAAAATGAATCCGCGGCCGCAGGATCTGATGCAGCAGATCGAGCCGACGGGCCAGCGCTTCGCCATCGCCGCGCGCATTTCCGGCCCCGTGAAGACGGCGTTCCCCAAAGGCGTGCCCGGCGCAACCGGTCCGCGGCTGATGGCGTCGAAAGGCCCGATCAATGTGATCGTGATGGCCGACAGCGACATCTTCGACGACAAATTCTGGGTGCATGTCGAAAACCTGTACGGCAAGAAAATGGCCGCGCCTTTCGCCGACAACGCGGCGTTCGTGCTCAACGCAGTGGAAAACCTCACCGGCTCCGACGATCTGATTTCCCTGCGCACGCGCGCCGCCAACAACCGCCCCTTCGTCGTGGTGCAGAAAATGCAAGCCGAAGCGCAAGCCGAATTCCAGCAGCAGGCGGATGCGCTGAAGCAGCAGCTGACCGATACGGAAGCGCGTCTGCACGCGCTCGAACAGGGCGGCTCGACCAACGGGCAACCGACGAACAGCCTTTCTCTGACGCCCGATCAGCAGGCGGAGATCGAGCGCTTCAAGCGGCAATTGGTCCAGACCCGCACGGATCTGCGCGACGTGCAAAGCAATCTGCGGGGCAATATCGACCTGTTGGGCAGCATCCTCGCCTTCATCAATATCTGGCTCGTGCCGATCCTGGTGTCGATCTTCGCCATCATCGTCGCCGTGCTGCGCCGCCGGCGCCGCGCGCGTGCGGTCGTCGTATGAGGTTCGGCGATGTTTGAACTCGATCCGCAACGACCCCCGCCGCCGCAATCTCGCGATCCTTGCGCTTGTGGCCGTCGTCACGTCGCTGCTGGCGGTCGTGACGCTCATGCAGCAGGCGCGCGAAACGGCGCCGCATTATCGCGAGGAGACGTTCTTCCCCGGACTCGCCTCGCATGCGGGCGACGTCGCCCATATCAGGATCGCATCGAAAGCGGGCGAGATCGATCTCGCCCTGAAGCGCGCGGGATGGGTGATCGCCAATCACGACGACTATCCCGCCTCGTTCGACCAGGTGCACCAGACGGTCGTGGCGATGGCGGCGCTGCTCACCTTGCAGCCGGCGACCGCGCGCGCCGATTGGCTCCACTATGTCGGCCTCGATGCGCCTCCGCATGGCGACGGTGTGCTGATTTCGCTGAGCGACGACCACGGCGGCAACCTGGCGTCGCTGCTCGTCGGCAAGACGCAGGACATCGGCGACCCCAGCGGAGCCATCGGCCTCTTCGTGCGCAAGCCGGACGATGCGCAAAGCTTGCTCGTGCGCAGCCCGTATGAGTTCAAGACCGACCTGGGCGACTGGTTCGACAAGACGGTGATGAGCATCGATCGCGCGCGCATCCAGGAAGTCGATGTCGACCCCGCGGCCGGCGCGTCCTACACCGTTCGCCGCGATACGCCGAGCCAGCCCGATTTCAAGCTGACTGATGTTCCCAAAGGCCGCGAGGCGGCAGACGGCGCCGCCGACGGCATCGCCTCGGCGGTGACGGGCTTCACCTTCGACGACGTCAAGCCGTCCAAGAATTTCGACCTCTCCGACGCAGGCCATCCCACGCGCGTGACGACGAAGACCTTCGACGGCCTCACCATCACAGTCGAAGCGATCCAGCAGGGCGCGGATTATTGGGCGACGGTTTCCGCAGATGGCGCGCCCGGCAAATCCGACGCGCAGAAAGAGGCGCGCGAGATCGATTCGCATGCCTTCGGCTGGGCCTATAAGCTGCCGGCGTTCAAGGGACAGCAGTTCATGGCCAGTGTGGAAAGCCTGTTGAAGCCGGTCGGCGGCGCGCCGCCCGCTCCGGCGCAAACTCCACCGCAACAATGACCGCCTTACCCACCGCGCAACCGGGCGCCGACGACGCGCCCGTCTTCTTGCGCGACCTCTGGTATATGGCCGCTCTGTCGCGCACCGTCGGCAAAGGTGAAATGCGGCGTCAGATGCTCTTAGGCGAACCTGTCCTGATCGGGCGCATGCGCGACGGACGCGCGTTCGCCTTGCGCGATATCTGTCCGCATCGCGGCGTGCCGCTTTCGGCGGGGCGCGTGATGGCGGAAAACACCGTCGAATGCCCCTATCACGGCTGGCGGTTCAAGGCCGATGGCGGCTGCACGGCGATTCCGTCGCTGGTCGAAGGCCAGGATATGGACCCGACGAAAATCCGCGTGCGCGCCTATCCCACACGCGAGCAGGACGGCTTGATCTGGGTTTATTTCGCCGCCAACGAACGCGAGGAACCGAAAACCGAACCGCCGCGCGTGCCGGTGCCGAATGCGAAACCGCGCTGGGTGGAAAGCCAGACTTTCACCTGCGCCATCGACCATGCCGTCGTCGGCTTGATGGACCCCGCGCACGCGCCCTATGTGCATGGCCGCTGGTGGTGGAAAGTCGCCCCGCGCATAAAAGAGAAGCATTACGAACCGCTGCCCACCGGTTTCGTGATGACGCGCCACGCGCCCAGCAAGACGGCCTACAAGATCATCGGCGGCGCGAACGTCTCGACCGAGATCACGTTCGAGCTGCCGTCGACGCGCTTCGAGAACATCCGCGGCACGGTCTTCGGCCGTCAGGTCGATGTCTCCGGCCTCACCGTCTGCACGCCGATCGATGAAAACAACACGCAAGTCACCCAGATATTCTACTGGCCCGCATGGCTGGGATTCCTCAAACCCTTCTTCATGATCTTGGGCCCGATTTTCCTAAGCGACGACCGCCGCATGGTGGAACTCCAAAAGCAGGGTCTCGAATTCAATCCCGCGCTGATGCTCATCCAGGATTCGGACGTGCCCGCGATGTGGTACCACCGCCTCAAGAAAGCCTGGGCCGAAGCGGCCGCAAACGGCACGCCCTTCGTGAATCCCGTCAAAGAACGTACGCTGCGCTGGAGAAGCTGAGATTCGCACCGGCTGCGATTTCACATAGTGGCGATTCTCGGCAAAGCGAGCGCGCAAGGGATGGTTGCCTTCGATCGGGAAGCTTGCGGCTCGGCGACGCACGCCAAAGCGGGTGAGTAGAGCCCCCCGAAGGAATGTGCAATATTCCCAATTTGGCCTTTTGCCCTGACTCTGCACGGCGAGAGAGTTAGGTAAGTGTACTTGCTGCTGTGTTGTACTCAATGGCAATATCACGTTATCCAATTCTTCATTTCGGCTGTGGTTGACCACGCAGCCAAACGGGCTGGGCTATGACAGACAAACGGCGTGGATGGCCGGAACGAATTTTTGGCGCGATCAAACGTGCTGCCCTCTTTCTTGTATTTTCTGGGCTCGCCGGCGCGTTGGCGGTCTATCTGATAATCAACAGTGCGCGACCTCCGGTCGATCCCCTGAACTGGTCGAGCTGGCAAGCTTGGTACTTCACGGACCCTCGCTCCGCCGCAACTGCAATAGTGACCGCCTTATTGGGCATTATCGGCACCGTCGGAACCATCTTCCAAATCTTTTTCTCTACCGCCACCCGCGACGCACAAGCGCAATCGCTCACTCGCATCGAGGCGGCCGAGAATGCGATTAAGGGTGATTTGCACGATGTTGGTGAGGGAATACATGGGAAATTGGCAGCGCAGGATCGCCAACTCGCGAAGTTAGAAGCAATGGTGGCCCAACTCGCGAACCAGCGAGCAGTCGGTGCTCCGACCCCGACGCCGGAAGAAATCGTGCGACGCGAAGACGGAGCTCGCGAAACCTTGCAGGTAGACCCCGACGCAGCTGCGCTCCTTGCCGCAGGCAAGGTGCAGCAGGCATTCGCACTCTTGCGCGCTCGGGCAACGCTGGCCGAAGCCGAGATCGCTGCAACAAAGACAAAGGCGGAAACCGAGGCCGCAACCTCCGCTGCGGCGGCGCGGTGGCGCAGATTGGGCGAAATGGCCTACGCTATCAATATCGCGCTGGCTATCGAGGCTTATACGCACGCAGCCGACCTCGCTCCCGCCGATTTCTGGTCATATATCTTCTTAGCACGCCTCTGCGCATGGGCCGGGCAAACAGGGCGGCGCGAGCAATTCGCCCGCTCGGCGTTAGCCCTTGCACAAGATGCCCGCAAACGAGGCGTTGCGCTCGACGAAATCGGCGACGTGCTCAGCACCCGCAACGACCTGACCGGCGCGTTGAAGGCCTATGAGGAGGGCCTTGCCATCCGGCGCAAGCTCGCCGCCGCCGATGACACCAACGCCGAGCGCCTGCGCGATGTCTCCGTCAGCCTCGACCGGATCGGCGACGTGCTCAGCACCCGCAACGACCTGACCGGCGCGTTGAAGGCCTATGAGGAGGGCTTGGTGATTGCGCGCAAGCTCGCCGCCGCCGATGACACCAACGCCGAGCGCCTGCGCGATGTCTCCGTCAGCCTCGACCGGATCGGCGACGTGCTCAGCACCCGCAACGACCTGACCGGCGCGTTGAAGGCCTGTGAGGAGGGCTTGGTGATTGCGCGCAAGCTCGCCGCCGCCGATGACACCAACGCCGAGCGCCTGCGCGATGTCTCCGTCAGCCTAAATAAAATCGGCGACGTGCTCCGCACCCGCAACGACCTGACCGGCGCGTTGAAGGCCTATGAGGAGGGCTTGGTGATTGCGCGCAAGCTCGCCGCCGCCGATGACACCAACGCCGAGCGCCTGCGCGATGTCTCCGTCAGCCTAAATAAAATCGGCGACGTGCTCAGCACCCGCAACGACCTGACCGGCGCGTTGAAGGCCTATGAGGAGGGCTTGGTGATTGCGCGCAAGCTCGCCGCCGCCGATGACACCAACGCCGAGCGCCTGCGCGATGTCTCCGTCAGCCTCGACCGGATCGGCGACGTGCTCAGCACCCGCAACGACCTGACCGGCGCGTTGAAGGCCTATGAGGAGGGCTTGGTGATTGCGCGCAAGCTCGCCGCCGCCGATGACACCAACGCCGAGCGCCTGCGCGATGTCTCCGTCAGCCTAAATAAAATCGGCGACGTGCTCAGCACCCGCAACGACCTGACCGGCGCGTTGAAGGCCTATGAGGAGGGCCTTGCCATCCGGCGCAAGCTCGCCGCCGCCGATGACACCAACGCCGAGCGCCTGCGCGATGTCTCCGTCAGCCTCGACGAAATCGGCGACGTGCTCAGCACCCGCAACGACCTGACCGGCGCGTTGAAGGCCTATGAGGAGGGCCTTGCCATCCGGCGCAAGCTCGCCGCCGCCGATGACACCAACGCCGAGCGCCGGCGCGATGTCTCCGTCAGCCTCGACCGGATCGGCGACGTGCTCAGCACCCGCAACGACCTGACCGGCGCGTTGAAGGCCTATGAGGAGGGCTTGGTGATTGCGCGCAAGCTCGCCGCCGCCGATGACACCAACGCCGAGCGCCTGCGCGATGTCTCCGTCAGCCTAAATAAAATCGGCGACGTGCTCCGCACCCGCAACGACCTGACCGGCGCGTTGAAGGCCTATGAGGAGGGCTTGGTGATTGCGCGCAAGCTCGCCGCCGCCGATGACACCAACGCCGAGCGCCTGCGCGATGTCTCCGTCAGCCTAAATAAAATCGGCGACGTGCTCAGCACCCGCAACGACCTGACCGGCGCGTTGAAGGCCTATGAGGAGGGCCTTGCCATCCGGCGCAAGCTCGCCGCCGCCGATGACACCAACGCCGAGCGCCTGCGCGATGTCTCCGTCAGCCTCGACCGGATCGGCGACGTGCTCAGCACCCGCAACGACCTGACCGGCGCGTTGAAGGCCTATGAGGAGGGCTTGGTGATTGCGCGCAAGCTCGCCGCCGCCGATGACACCAACGCCGAGCGCCTGCGCGATGTCTCCGTCAGCCTAAATAAAATCGGCGACGTGCTCAGCACCCGCAACGACCTGACCGGCGCGTTGAAGGCCTATGAGGAGGGCCTTGCCATCCGGCGCAAGCTCGCCGCCGCCGATGACACCAACGCCGAGCGCCTGATTGATCTAGGCGTTAGTCTCGCCAAATTGGCACAAACGGCCGAAGCACGGGGCGAACTAAAGCAAGCCTGCCAGTTGTTCACAGAGGCTCACAATATTTTTGACGGACTATCGAAGCGCGCGCCAGATCATCATCGTCTGAAAATTATGGCTGATACAGCGGCGGCAGATGCGGCTCGCGCCTGCCGCGCCTAATTTTGCATGGATGCGCCCACAGCCTAGACACTCAGGATCGAATTGATCGGATTGGCGCCCTGCGTAAATGCACGCAGCGTCAATGAATTGAGTTGGAACAAATCGCGGCCCATGCTGTCGCAGATCAAATCCGCCCCAAGGTGCCCAAACTCGCCGCCACCATGGACAACGCCGAGAACGACGTGCAATTGAGTTCGAAGCGTCAGGTTTCGGCCGTTCGGAAACGATCAAGGCAATCAGACCGAAGATTCGGGCCCAAAAAAGCGCAGTCCCCCGCCAAATTGTAGCAGGGGACACGAAAGGGTTGCCCCGGGTCCGACTCCCCGCTAAACGATCCGCTTAGCCTACAATCCATCGGGAACCCACACGCTTTGCGCGTGCGCGGTTGCGTGCGAGAAAAATGCCCAAACGCCACGATATCCACACCGTCCTGATCATCGGCGCGGGACCCATCGTCATCGGCCAGGCCTGCGAGTTCGATTATTCCGGCGCGCAGGCCTGCAAGGCCTTGCGCGCGGAAGGCTATCGGGTGGTGCTGGTCAATTCCAACCCCGCCACGATCATGACCGATCCGGAGCTGGCGGACGCGACCTATATCGAGCCGATCACGCCGGAATTCGTGGAGAAGATCATCGCGCGCGAGCGGCCCAACGTGCCGCGCCGGCAAGGTCTTCGCGCTGCTGCCCACCATGGGCGGCCAGACCGCGCTCAACACCGCGCTGTCGCTGCGCAAGCTCGGCGCGCTGGAGAAATACGATATCGAACTGATCGGCGCCAGCGCCGACGCCATCGACAAGGCGGAAGACCGCGAGCTGCTTCCGGCAGGCGATGATGAAGATCGGCCTCGACGTGCCGCAAGGGCATCACGCTCAAGGGCTATCTGCGCCACAAGAAGGACGAGACGCGGCAACTTCCTCTACGACGGCAGCAACAACCCGATCATGGAGCTGTCGCCGGAAGCCTTCGCCCAGGCGCTGCCGGCGCTGGACGAGGTGGGGCTGCCGGCCGTCATCCGCCCCTCCTTCACGCTCGGCGGCACCGGCGGCGGCATCGCCTACAACCGCGAGGAATTCTTCGAGATCGTCGAACAGGGCCTCGACGCCTCGCCCACCAACGAAGTGCTGATCGAAGAATCGGTGCTGGGCTGGAAGGAATTCGAGATGGAGGTCGTGCGCGACACGCGCCGACAACGCCATCATCATCTGCTCCATCGAGAACATCGATGCCATGGGCGTGCACACCGGCGATTCCATCACCGTCGCCCCCGCCCTGACCCTGACCGACAAGGAATATCAGCGCATGCGCTCGGCCTCGATCGCGGTGCTGCGCGAGATCGGCGTGGAGACCGGCGGCTCGAATGTGCAGTTCGCGGTCAACCCCGCGGACGGACGCATGGTCGTCATCGAGATGAACCCGCGCGTGTCGCGTTCTTCGGCGCTGGCCTCGAAGGCCACCGGCTTTCCCATCGCCAAGATCGCGGCCAAGCTCGCGGTGGGCTACACGCTCGACGAACTCAAGAACGACATCACGCAAGGTGACGCCGGCCGCGTTCGAGCCCACCATCGATTATGTCGTGACCAAGATCCCGCGCTTCGCCTTCGAGAAATTCCCCGGCGCCGAGCCGCTGCTCACCACCTCGATGAAATCGGTGGGCGAAGCGATGGCGATCGGCCGCACCTTCGCGGAATCGCTGCAGAAGGCGCTGCGTTCGCTGGAGACGGGCCTGACCGGCCTCGACGAGATCGATCTGCCGAACGACCCGAACGCCATCCGCGCCGCGCTGGCCCGCGCCACGCCCGATCGCCTGCGCATCGCGGCGCAGGCGATGCGCCACGGCTTTCCGCTGGAAGACATCGCCGAGATCACCGAAATACGATCCGTGGTTCCTGGGCGAGATCGAAACCATCCTCGACGATCGAAGCGCGAGTTCGCGCGCAACGGCCTGCCGCAAGACGCCGACGGGCTTGCGCCGCCTGAAATCCATGGGCTTTTCCGACGCGCGGCTGGCCAAGCTGACGCGGACGCAAGGAAGCGAAGGTGCGCGCGACGCGCGCCACGCGCTCGGCGTGCGCCCCTGCTTCAAGCGCATCGACACCTGCGCCGCCGAATTCGCGGCGCTGACGCCTTACATGTATTCGACCTATGAGACGCCGGTCGGCGGCGCCGTCGGAATGCGAGAGCCAATCCCACGGACAAGAAGAAGATCATCATCCTGGGCGGCGGGCCCAACCGCATCGGCCAGGGCATCGAGTTCGACTATTGCTGCTGCCACGCGGCCTTCTCGCTGTCCGAGCGCGGCTTCGAGACCATCATGGTCAACTGCAATCCGGAAACCGTCTCGACCGATTACGACACGTCCGACCGGCTCTATTTCGAACCGCTGACCGTGGAAGACGTGCTGGAGATCGTGCGCGATGGAACAGGAGAACGGCACGCTGGCCGGCGTGATCGTGCAGTTCGGCGGCCAGACGCCGCTCAAGCTCGCCAACAGGCTTGTGCGATGCGGGCGTGCCGATCCTGGGCACCAGCGCCGACGCCATCGATCTCGCGGAAGACCGCAAGCGTTTCCAGGTGCTGCTGAACGAGCTCGGCCTCAAGCAGCCGCGCAATGCGACCGCGCATGACGGCGGATGAAACCGTCGCCGCGGCGGCGAGATCGGCTATCCCGTGATCCTGCGGCCCTCCTACGTGCTCGGCGGGCGCGGCATGGTGGTGGTGGCGCGACGAAGCGCAGCTGAAGACGACACGTGCAATCGGGCGAACTGTTCCGCATCTCCGGCGACAATCCCGTTCTGATCGACGGCTTCCTGCATCACGCCATCGAAGTCGATGTCGACGCGATCTGCGACGGCACGGGCGACGTCTTCATCGCCGGCATCATGGAGCATATCGAGGAAGCGGGCGTGCATTCGGGCGACTCGGCCTGCGCCATCCCGCCCCATTCGCTGAAGCCCGAAACCATCGCCGGAGATCGAACGCCAGACCATGGCGCTCGCGCGCGGCGCTGAACGTCCGCGGACTGATGAATGTGCAATACGCCGTGCAGGGCGGCGAGATCTATGTGCTGGAGGTCAATCCGCGCGCCAGCCGCACGGTGCCGTTCGTCGCCAAGGCGATCGGCCTGCCCGTGGCGGCGCATCGCCGCGCGCGTGATGGCAGGCGAGACGCTCGCCTCGCTCAAGCTCGAAGAAACCCGACCTCAAGCACATCGCGGTCAAGGAAGCGGTGCTGCCGTTCGCGCGCTTCCCCGGCGTCGACACGATCCTCGGGCCCGGAGATGCGCTCGACCGGCGAAGTGATGGGGCTCGACATGAATTTCGGCCGCGCCTTCGCCAAGAGCCAGATCGGCGCCGGCACCAAGCTGCCGCTGAGCGGCACCGTCTTCATCTCGGTCAAGGATGCCGACAAGGAATTCGCCATCGAGCCCGCCCGCGAACTGCTGGCGATGGGCTTCTCGATCATCGCCACGCGCGGCACGGCGCAAATGCCTGCAGGCGGCTGGCCTCGAAGTCGCGCGTGATCAACAAGGTGCTGGAAGGCCGGCCGCATGTCGTGGATGCGCTGAAGAACGGCGAAGTGCAGCTCGTGTTCAACACCACCGAAGGCGCGCAGGCGCTGGCCGACTCGCTCTCGATCCGGCGCACGGCGCTGCAGATGAAAGTGCCCTATTACACGACCATGGCGGGCGCGGCGGCCGCAACCCAGGCCATCGCGGCGCTGCGCGAGGGCTCCCTTGAAGTCGCGCCCCTCCAGTCTTACTCTTTCTAGGCTTTCGCCGGACCAAGGAAGAGAAAGTCTAGGCGTAACAAGGGCTTAAAGAAAAAGCGTGAAACTTCCGCAATCGGCCGCGCCGGGAGGCAGGCCGGCGGGAGTCTATTCGCTATTGGCAGGACTGACGATGGAACACATTCCGATGACCGCCGCGGGCTTCAAGGCCCTCGAAGAGGAAGCTCAACCATCTGAAGACGGTGGAACGCCACGCGATCATCAAGATGATCGCGGAAGCGCGCGCCCATGGCGACCTTTCGGAGAATGCGGAATATCACGCCGCCAAGGAGCGCCAGAGCCTTCATCGAAGGCCGCGTGATGGAGCTCGAAGACAAGATCGGCCGCGCCGACGTCATCGACATTTCCAAGCTCTCGGGCACCACGTGAAGTTCGGCGCGACCGTGACGCTGGTCGACGAGGACACCGACGCGAAGACGCAAATACCAGATCGTGGGCGATCTCGAAGCCGACGCCAAGCGCGGCCGCATCTCGATCTCGTCGCCCATCGCGCGCGCACTGATCGGCAAGAGCAAGGGCGACACGGTCGAAGTGGCGGCGCCCGGCGGCGCGCGGTCGTACGAGATTTTGAAGGTGGAGTTCGTTTAGAAACGGAGCGCGGGCGCCCTGCCCGCTTTTGTGCAAACGTCGCCCACCTTGCGGTCCGGCTACGCCAAGGCTTCGCCGGACTGTGTGCCTTGTCCGCCGAAGCTTTAGCGTAGGCGGATGCGGGCAGGATGCCCGCGCTCCGTTTGCGACTAAACGTTTGAAGCTAAACGATGAATGCGAGCGTCGAACCAACGACGACCGCGCTTAACGCCAGCGCTACCGTCCAAGGCAGTACGCGCGAGGGGGCAGAAATTTTCGCCAGCCGGAGCCGATAATTTTGGTTTTCGAATAGGTTGGCTGTCGTATTCATGCCCGTCTCCGATTATCCACCGAAGGGTGAACGCGCGCCTGGCATTCATGTTCCGCACCGACCGTAAAATTTTGGCGGCGGCGGCCTCGCGCCCGCAGACGCCCACCGCAGCTGTGGACGCTTCCGGGCCGAATGCGGCGCCGGTCAGGCTTCGTCCAGAACCGCGACCGAAAGCGCGAATTCGCCGAACGTCGACGCATTGAGATCGTCGATCTCGTTTGCGTGCCGCTTCAGCATCGGCCGAAGAACGCGCCATTGCTCGGCGAGCAGGTATTTCCAACGCTGGCCGATTTGCATGTCCGCGCCACGGCCCGCGAAGGACGTGCCATCGAAGGAACTGCCGCCGCCGACTGGCGGCACGTGGTCGATCGCATTGTCCAGGCAGGCGATCTGCAATTCGTCCAGAATCGCGCGCCGATACTGGGCATTGCCCGCCCACTTGTCGAAGAGGATGTGCGCAACGGGTTCCGGCGAGAGGAATCGCGTCTTGCCCAACACTTCATGGGCGTAAACCCGCCAGAGCGCGACCTGCCGCAAGATTTTGTCGGCGGCGACTTCGGAATCGGCCCCCTTGATCTCGACAAGGCGCAGACGGCTGGCGAACCAATTATAGAATTCCCGGAAAATCACGACGCGCCTTATCGCCCGGCTTTGCCCGATCGTCTCAAGCCGGTTGGGAATCAGTTCGCGTCCGGTCAGCTTCCGCAGATCGAGGTTCTCGTAACTGATCGCGAGGACGGCTTTGCGCATCAGCCGGACCTCCTCGAGAATCGCCCGGCCCGACGGGGCTTTCGGAAACTGCGCGGTGTTGGGAACCACGCCGGAATGCCAGTGCAGGACCGGATCGGAAAAATGCGAGACGTTGTTGAAGAATATGACGGGCGCATCGAATTGCTGAAACAGCCATGCCGCCACGGCGTGGTTGCCGCTGCGTTGCAGCCCAAACAGCTGCAACTCAAGATCGTTGCGGATTGCGCTCGTCATTCCGGTTTCTGGGACGTGAATATGGACCGCGCGGCCTGCGCTAGAAGCCAGTGGTCTTCGGTCGATTTATAGCTGAGTTTGCTCATGTGCCGCACATAAAGCCCCAGCGCCTCGTAGTTCCAAAGCTCGAATCCGCTGAACAATTCATGCTCATGCCCGAGATCTCTGAACAATTGCGTCGCTATCCCGGGTCCGGTGACTTCCCACACGCTATTGGATATCCGTCGTTCAATGTTGTCGACGGCCGTTTCAAGCAGAACTTGCAGCAGGCGATCCCCAGGCTCGGTTACGGCGATGAAAGAGTTCGTAATTCTGGGCGGGCGCGACGGAAAATCTTTTTTGTAAAGGAGTCCACGCTCGAGGCGCCGATAAAGAGGCATCAGCGGCGTGCGGGCAGCCAAGTGCCTGCGAAGGTCCGCATCGACATAGATTCCCGGCCGGACCAGCAATACGCACAAGCGAATGATGTCCGATTTCATCGCCGGCACCGCGCAACTCAAATACGCCGACCTCGTACGGTCGTCATAATGTTCGTCGATAAACGCCAGCGCCGCGGCGTCGTCAAACAGCTTATAGCAAAACCCTTCTTCGGCCTTCCAGCTTTCCATCAATTCCCGAACCTCCCCAGGAGGTTCGTTGTGCCAGTACTGCAGGACAAGAGGAGTCATTTCTGCAACCCCCGCCGGAAATTCCGATGACAGCCGTATTGTTTCCGACTTGAACGAATACGCGTCACAGGACGGCGAAGCTTCCGATGAAACTTACTTGATTTCTCTCCGGCGTGAAGGAAAAATCCTTCCGTCGCTTTCAACCGAGAATCATCCGGGAAACGCCGGACTGGCCGCCTCGCCCGACCTGAGGGACGTCGAACGTTGAAAGAAGTCAAAGTCTTCGGCATCGGATTTCACAAGACCGGTACGACGTCGCTGGCTAAGGCGCTGCGACTGCTCGGCTACAAGGTGTGCGGCCCGTTCGGCGTGCAGGATCCCGACGTAAGACGGAACATTTTGTTGGGCGCGCTGGAGCGCGCAAACACGCATGACGCATTTCAGGACAATCCCTGGCCGCTCGTCTTCAGGGAAATGGACCGGCATTTTCCTGGCAGCAAGTTCATCCTGACGATGCGCACCACCGACGAATGGATTCGAAGCGCCGTCTCCCATTTCCGAAAGAACCCCACCGAGATGCGCAAGTTTATTTATGGGGAACTGGCAGGCGCGCCGGCCGGCAACGAGGCCCGCTATCGCGAGGTCTACGACCGGCACAACGAAGATGTGCTGGCATATTTTTCTGAGAGGCCCGGCGACCTATTGGTCTTCCGCATTGCGGAAGGTGAAGGATGGGACCGGCTTTGTCCCTTTCTGGGGATCGAGACTCGCAGTGACCCGTTTCCCAAACTGAAGGAGCGCGCAGCCCGCGAAAAACGTAACAGCGCCGCCCTGCCTCCCCCGGCGTTCTAGCTCGCGCTTGTTTGGCGTCTCAGACGCACGCCGCGACCGCCATCGCTGCTCGAAACATCTTCCTGGATGAGAACGATGCCGAGCGCGTCGAGTGCGCCGATCAGCTTCATCAGCGAATCCACATTGCCGCGGATAACGCCATCGCTTGCTTCCATTCTCTGGATGGTCGGCACCGACAGGCACGACCGCTCGGCGAGCTCGCGTTGATCGATATCGGCAAGCGCGCGGGCAGCGCGCAATTGGGCCGCCGTAATCACGGCGCCGTCATCGGTATTGTCGAAAAACAGGTCATGGGCCCCGCCGGCTGTGCGCGCCGCTACTGCATCGCGCGGGCCCAGCTCGCATAGGTCCGATAGTCGCGCTTCTGTATGTAAAGCGATCGCGATTCGGCGCCAACGCTTGTTCCCCCCTGCAGTTTTTGGAACGCATTCGCTTTGCCCATCCGATAGACCGGGATGACGCTCGCGATACTCTGCGCGAACCACGCGACCGGGCCGCCGTCTGCTTTTTCGGCAACCGTCATGATCACCATGCGCTCGCGCTTCGCGGCGGCGCAAACAGAAGCGGCGGCCTCCATAAGAGGCAACATTTTCCTGATCCACTTGCGCTCGATGAAAGCGGGCGCCGCGCGGCGGCCGCGCGCGAGGATATGGCCGAGCGCGAACAACGACACCGCGATGATGACGATCAGAATCGACGGCCCGTAATGCACCAGCTGCTGGTTATCCATGTTCCACTCCCATAACTTTCGCCATTATCATCGTATGATGCTTTTTACATGTATAAATATATAAAATCTATTGATTTCTTAGTATTTAACGTATTTATATATGTTCTTGTCATACCTAGTTATATGAAAACCATCGGAATGGCTCAAACTCGGCCTCTGGCGGGCTGGCATCTGTTCGTCCCGAAGCTGGTGACCGCGCTGCGGGAAGGCTACGGCTTGGCTGAGGCGCGCGCCGACTTGTTCGCGGGCCTCACTGTTGCGGTCGTGGCGCTTCCTCTTTCGCTGGCGCTGGCGATCGCAAGCGGCGTTTCGCCCGGCCGTGGCCTGTTCACTGCCGTTGTCGCGGGCGCCATCGTATCTGCGCTTGGCGGAAGCCGCTATCAGATCGCGGGGCCGACAGGCGCATTCGTTGTCGTCGTCGCCGGGGTGGTGCAGCAGTTCGGCTATGAGGGCCTCGCCGCGGCGACGTTTATGGCCGGCGTGCTTCTCATCGTTACGGGCATTGCCCGGCTCGGCACATACATCAAATACATTCCCTTTCCGGTCGTCACCGGCTTCACCGCCGGCATCGCGGTGGTGATTTTCTCAAGCCAGGTTGGCGATGTTCTCGGCCTCAGCGTGCATCACGCACCGGCCGATGTGGTCGGCAAGCTCATCGCCGACGCGGCCGCCATCGGCACCTCCAGTCCGGCTGCGCTTGCAATTGCCGCCGGTGCGCTCGGTACAATTCTGCTGATTCAGAAATTTACGCCGCGATTTCCCGCATTCCTGGCGGCGATCGTTTTGGCGGCCCTCGTGGTCTGGCTTTTCAAACTGCCGATCACCACGATCGGATCGCGGTTCGGCGGAATTCCCTCGGCGCTTCCTGCAGCGCATTTGCCGGTCTTCAGCGTTGCAGGTGTTCGCATCCTGTTTCCCGCCGCTTTCACCATCTTCGTGCTCGGTGGAATTGAATCGCTTCTATCGGCCGTAGTCGCGGACGGAATGACCGGACGCCGCCATCGTTCCAATTGCGAACTTGTCGCGCAGGGTCTGGCCAACATCGCGTCTTCCATCATGGGCGGGATACCTGCGACCGGCGCAATCGCCCGAACGGCGACGAATATTCGCGCCGGTGCGCGAAGCCCGTTTTCCGGCATCGTTCATTCCGCAGCGATCTTCGCCATGATCGTGCTCTTTGCGCCGCTGGGTTCCTACATTCCGCTGGCGTCGATTGCCGCCGTCCTTGCGGTCGTATGCTGGAACATGGCCGAGTTGCGCGTGTTCGGTCAGATTCTGCAAAGTTCGCCCGGCGACCGGGCCGTGCTGATCCTGACATTTCTGCTCACGGTTTTTGTCGATCTTTCTTTTGCGATTGCGGCCGGCGTCGTAATGGCCGCGCTTGTGTTTGCCCGCAACATGGCGGGCGCCGCCGAAGCGAGGCAGGTGCTGCCCTTCGCGCCCGAAGACGTGGACGAATTTGCGGATCCCAACCGGACCGCCATGAGCCGGACGGAGTTGCCCGCCGGCGTCGAAGTATTTCAATTGAACGGACCGTTCTTCTTCGCAGCTGCCGTCGAATTCGAGGAATTGTTGTCGCGCAGCGGCGGTCTCGCGGAAATTCTTATCCTGCGCATGGCCGGCGTTCCGTTGATCGACTCAACGGGCGCGGCAGCGCTCAAACGCTTCGTCAAGAGCGCAAATTCAAGAGGAACGACCATCGTTCTCTCAGAGCTGAACCCGCAAACAAGTTCGATGTTGCGGAACATGGGCATCGTCGTTCCGAGTGCGGCGAATTTTACGTCCAGCCTTGAAGTCGCGCGTGCATTGCGGCCGCCGTCGGAAGTCAGGCGACAGGATAAGCGTCCTCTCCCGTCCTGATCCAATACCGCTCAATCGCCAGACGTTCGCAGCCGGAAACGCAGCGGCCGCACCTCCCCACGTTGCGCCGCGAGGACCAGCATCACGATGGCGGCCGTGAGGCAGACTCCCACCGCCGCGACCGAGGCTTCCGGACCGAATGCGCCGCCCGTCAGGTAATCCGGCCCGTGCAGAGGAACCACAAGGAGACTCTTGATCTTGCCGCCCGAAACGGCGGCGCCGAAAACGCCGCCTTCCGTAAAATTCCACGCGAAATGCAGCCCGATGGGAATCCACAGCGAGCGGGTGAGCGCATAGGCCGCCGCGAGCAGGACGCCCGCCTCGACGGCGATCGCCGCGGAGCTCGCAAGCGTGGCGCCGGGATTGGCGGCGTGAATGGCGCCGAACAGCGCGCCCGACAGCCTAGCGAGCGTTGGAGGGACGCTTGAAGTGTACGCCCCGACCGCCTTCCTTGCTCGGCACGGCTACGATACGGGCAAGAAGATCAAGGACTAATTCGCAACTTCTGCCTGTGCACCGCCCAATATTTCCGCCAACCGCGTTTGCCGTTTGTAGTTGAGCATATGGAAGAGAACGCGATAGCCGTGATGCGCCATCCATCGCTCGGTGAGCATATCAATCTGAGTGATTTCCGGCGAAAGCTTTTCGGTCAGCATCCCGACCTCCTGCGGCGAGATATCTTCCAGGAAACGATCTGCGATTCCTTTGTGAAACTCCAAAATTCTCTCTGTCTTGTTCGTCGCAAAGTGATTGGTGACAATTTCTGCGTGCCGGGACAGGCCGAGATGCTTCAAAAGATGATGAACGGCGACGTCCTGATGCGTTGATGTGAGATAATAAGGAAACACCATGACATTACGGCAAGATACCCATTTGCGGATCTTCGAAACATGGGACTTCACGGCGTTGATGGTCCGTGACAATTCCGTAAGTTCCGAGAACCATCGATTCCCTTTCACCTCTCGGTCGCGGATTCCGCTATCGAACATTGATATCGCTGCATCGCGGGGATCGCGAATCGAAGTGAATGCCCGTATTCGACCGTTTTCAATCTGCCTTTTAGCGAAATCGCCGATGTCGCCGTGCAATTTGATAAGGTAGTAATACTCCGGCGGGATTGCTGCTAGGAGGCGCTCGATGATGTCGTCCGTCGCGTCATTAATGAAATTGCGGTGATCGTCTTTTAAGAATGGATGGGATGAGAAGAAGCGATCCCTGAATGTCCCTAAATCCATCCCGTTGGCTGTATCGACAGCGAGCCGCGCCGACTGGAACAAGAAGGTGCTGCCAGATTTGGGTTGTCCGTGAGAGAGAATTAAGGTCATCGGAGCAATTAACTGAATTCCGAGTAAAGAGTGAATCACCTAAGTGTCCGTCCGGCGACTTTGCGAGTCGCGAGAATCGGTTAGCGGAGGCGTCGGCTTGCAAGGCAGGAATCTGTTGTGATTCCTTATGTGGCACCGAATCGTTTTGGAGGTGCCGATGTGGACCGCCGAAAATCGCTCCCGCTACAACCGCGACAAGCTGCGTTATCCGAGCGATCTGACCGACGATGAGTGGGCGCTTGTCGAACCGCTGATTCCGCCCGGCAAGCGTGGCGGCGGCAAGCGGACGGTTGTCATGCGCAACGTGGTCGATGGGTTGATGTACATTTTGAGTACCGGCTGTCAGTGGCGAGCGATCCCGAAAGATCTTCCGCCGCGCAGCACGCTGTTCGACTATCTCGATCTGTGGAGTTGGGACGGCACGCTGGAGCGCATTCATCACGAGCTCTACGTGAAATGCAGAGAACGCGAAGAGCGGGAGGCAAGTCCCACTGCCGCTATCATCGACAGCCAGAGCGTCAAAAGCGCAGAAAAAGGGGGGCGTATGACCCGCATGGCTACGATGCAGGAAAAAAGATCAAGGGCAAAAAGCGCCACATTCTCGTAGATACGCTCGGCCTGCTGCTGAGCGGCGCGGTTCATTCTGCCGATATCCAGGATCGCGACGGCGCTGCATCTGTTCTCGATGAGCGAACGCGCGCGCTGTTCCCGTTCATCCTGCGCATCTTTGCCGACGCCGGTTATCAGGGGGCGCACGCCGCAATGGCGGCTGCGCAGAGCGGAGATTGGGTCATCGAAATCGTCAAGCGCAACGAATTGCACACCTTCGTCGTCCTGCCAAAACGATGGATCGTCGAGCGCACAATCGCATGGCTGAACCGCTGCCGGAGACTTGCCAAGGATTGGGAAAATCTCAATCGCAAGGCACTCGCGTTCTTGCGCCTCGCCTCAATCCGCCTCATGTTGCGAAAACTCTGCAATCCCGCATGATGTTTCCGGACAGACTCTAAGGCAACACCCGTAAAGAAGTAATATCGGCCGAACGGCAGAGCGTGCGCAAGATTTAAGCGCGCCCTGGCGGTTGCCATGGCGAACGTCGGCTTTGCGCGCAGAACGAGGTTTAGAGGTTGCCACCAGCCCGAATCGTACCCGGTTGGTTGCGAGGACTGACGCGCCGCTCGGTCCCGGATCTAGATTGAAAATCGATACGATGCTACGTTCGACCGCAGCATGGACGCGCACGAACAGTTACGTTCGCAGCGATATCAGATTTTGACGTGGGTTACAGGCCAACGTTCCATGACGAACCATCGGCCGTCATTCAACGTCCCCTATGTCTTAGACCGCCTCTCGTTCCCTATGCTTGACCCTCGTTAAACGTCTCACTACAATCGCGGGCTCCAAAAATATGTCAAGTTGCTGGAATTGGTGTTGCATGGATTGTCGTGCACCAACGGTCCAAGTGTCCGGCTGACGATGGAGAACGGAATGAATGACGATCTAGTCTACAAAATATTCGTCGAACTTGCCGTTCTCGAGGGAAAGCGCGAGGTGAATGGGCAGTGGAAAATCAACGATCCCCAGGAACTGTCCAGGCTTTTCAGACGGTCCGTTGAAATCATCGCAAGAGCGTCTACTCCGAATACGGTGCAACAAATTCAAGGAACCCAACGCCCCCACTCTGACTAAACAGATCCGGGTTCATGCTGCTTCATCGTACTCTGCATCTACGGAGGCAAAAGGGCGCAGTGTGTATAGGGGCGCGGCTTGTTGCGGGTAAAATCGACCAACATTTTTTGGGTTTAACCGGTGTATCGTATGGCGTCTGATGCAGTTGTGCCATTGCGAAAGGTCGATCAGTGGAAGGCGTTTCTGCACCTGCCCGAAAAGCGCTTCGATAGCGACCCGAATATCGATAGCTCGGTGAATACGTGCGAGGCGTACCTGATCGCGGGGAATTTCCCCTCCTTTACCCGCTGCCTGGACAAATTACTCGCCGTAAAGCCGAGTTCCCCGGAAATCCTGCGACTCAGAGCAATGCACGCAGAAACGGTTGAGGACTACCAAGGGGCGATCGCGATCTGGCACGAACTGGCCAAGTCGCGGGGCGTCAATCCTCTGGCGCAATTTCGGGTTGCCAGGATTTATCTCAAACAACAAAGTTACTTGCGGTTTGAAAAGCAAATGCGGTTCTTGCGAACCGCATTTCCGAGCGTGAATTGGTTGCAGAATCGCGAGCGGAAGTTTTATGAGATTCTGAATCGAATGCCAATTGCTGCAATTAGCGGAAATGCCCGCACACTTATGGCCAGCCTCGATTGGCCTGGGGCCCGTGCCGAGTGGGAGTTACTCTATCTTCGATCCAATAACGACCCCGCCGCACTAATTCAGGTTTGCACAACCCATCTGGAGGAAAACAACCATCGAGCATCGTTGGAAATTATCGTCTCTCACGTAGGCGCGATGAAGTCCGCGAAATCATTTGGTCAAATTCTTCGCCGATCCGTCTCCGGGCTGATTTCCGATGGGCAAAATGTGCGCGATCTGATAACCGCTGAAGTGTTTCACGAGATTCCGAATACCACCGCGTTAGCGCTACTTCGTGCGGTACTTGGGCAGCACAATAGCGAGGAAACCCTCGACTAAGGCTCCGGAGCGCATGGCCTTCGCTGTGGCCAATGGATTTCGACTTTGGGATGTTGTCGATTTGGCATATAGGGCGGGGGCTCTTTACCAATTTGATATGGTATTTGTCGCCGAGCGTGTGGTCGCAACGAATTCACACCTGGTGCCGCGGATAGATAAGCACACAAGGTTGGACGGATCCTCGTTGTTTAGTTTGACGAACGAGTTCCAAAAAATAGTCAAGAGTTGGCCGGATGAGACCGCCTAAACGCCTTCGCTGCCGTAAGCGGCGAGGAACATCGCAACCGCCTCGCCGGCCGTAGCGCGGATTTCTTCGTCGCTGGGGTTGGAATTCACGTTCCACAATTTGCGGTGGTGAACCTCGCCTTTGCAGAGCGCGAAGAAGTGGCTCGCCATGACGGAAGTGTCGCCCGGCTTGAGGCTGCCTTCGGCGACCGCGCGATCGAAATACTGCGCCAGCATTTTTTTCCCTTGCAGGGGACCCGATTGATAAAATGTTCGGCCGAGCTCCGGAAAACGCGCGGTCTCCGCCGTGATCAACCGGAACACCGCGATCTTCTCGTCGGACAGCACAAGCTCCAGAAAGCGTTCCGCGAAACGGGTCAGCGAGACGCGGAAGTCGCCATGCTCGAGCTTCGTCTCGAACAACAATTGATGCACGTCGTGGCATTTCTCCGCGATCACGGCGGCGAACAGCTCTTCCTTGGAACAGAAGTAATTGTAGAGCGTCGCTTTCGACCCGCCGACTTTGGCGGCAATCGTGGACATCGACGTCGCGGCATAGCCGTCGGTCAGAAACGCCTCGAGCGCGATTTTCAGGATCGCGTCGCGCCTGGCGTCGCGTCCCGTTTTGGGCGGCAGTTCGAGAATCTCTGATTCCATGACCGTACCGTACAGTTTTTCTTGACAAGCTCAATATGAACCCTTATTTCTCGCAATGCAATATGACCGTACGGTACAGTTCTGATGAGAACGCCCCCACTTTCGAGTCAGAGCTGGTCGTTCCGGTCATCGGTACAGGCGGCGGCGCTGCTGGCCCCCATCCTCGCGCTCGCCGCCTGTGCCCCCGATCTCGGGCCCAAGCCGCAGCCGGCTTCCGTCCAGTCCTTCGAGACGCAAAAGAGCTTTACGGCCCCCGAAGCGTCGTGGCCGCAAGCCGAGTGGTGGAAGCCCTATGGCGATTCGCAGCTCGACGGGCTGATGGAGGAGGCGCTTGCCGGTTCGCCGGATCTCAAAATCGCCGAAGCGCGCCTGCGCGAAGCCGATGCGCTGGCGCGCGTGGCGGGCGCAAGCCTGTGGCCGTCACTGACCGGCAACGCGTCGACTTCGGAAACAAAGGAAAGCCGGAACCAGGGATTTCCCAAGCAGTTTGAATCCTTCCTGCCGCATGGCTGGCACAGCCAGGGTGCGTCCACTCTCAATGTCGATTACGACCTCGACCTGTTCGGAAAAAATCGCGCGGCATTTGCAGCGGCCACGTCCGATGCGATCGCGGCCCAGGTCGATTTCGCGGCGGCGCGGTTAAGTCTTTCAGCCGCCGTCGCGAATGCTTACGCCAATCTCGTCGAACTCACGGCCGACCGGAAGGCCGCGCAGGATGCATTGAGCGTGCGCCAACAAAGCGCTAATCTCATCGGGCAAAGGCTGAGCCAGCAACTGGAAAATACCGGCACGCTCGCGCAGGAGAAATCGCGCGTCGGGTCCGCGCAAGCCGATCTCGACCGCGTCGACGGACAGATTGCGCTCGCGCGCAACCAGCTTGCGGCTCTTCTGGGCAAAGGTCCGGATCGCGGCCTCGATATTGCGCTGCCCGCCAATCCGAAGATCGCGCCGTTCGGCGTGCCGGCGAAACTATCGGCCGATCTGCTGGGTCGCAGGCCCGATATCGTTGCGGCGCGGTTGCGCGCGGAGTCGGCGTCGAAGCGCATCGATGTCGCGCACGCCGCGTTCTATCCCGACATCGATCTGACCGGGAATATCGGCCAGCAATCCTTCGGCCTCGCCAATCTGATCAGCCCCGCATCGGCCATCGGCCAGTTCGGTCCGGCCATCAGCCTGCCGATCTTCGACGGCGGCAAGATCGAAGGCAATTATCGCAACGCGCGCGCCGAATATGACGAAGCGGTCGCGACCTACGACAAGACGTTGACGGGAGCATTGCACGACGTCGCCGATGCGCTGGTGAACCAGCGCGAATTGGCCGCGGAACTCGCGCATTCCCGCGATGCGCTGGCCGCCAGCGAAGACGCCTATCGC
Source organism: uncultured Alphaproteobacteria bacterium (assembly GCA_963715545.1). Lineage (GTDB taxonomy): Bacteria > Pseudomonadota > Alphaproteobacteria > Micropepsales > Micropepsaceae > Rhizomicrobium. The sequence goes on from OY970252.1 coordinate 1,894,528, forward strand.
GTGGCGTCGCTGCGCTACAAGGCCGGCCTCTCGCGCTATCTCGACGTGCTCACGGCGGAAGACACGCTCGTGCAGCAGCGTCAGACGGTGGCGGATCTTCAAGCTAAGGGTTTCGCGCAGGACGTGGCGCTGGTTCAGGCGCTGGGTGGCGGATTCGTTTTCAAAGATTGATGCCGCGAACAGCGGCGATGGAGTGGGCAATGGCAAGCACGCATGTTCTTCAGGATACGGCGCATACACCGGGCGGGCGATACCGCGAGGCGGTTCACGCGCCCACATTGACGCCGGCCGAGCGCCGCGCGCTGCTCAGGCAAAGATTATTCGCTCTGTTGGGCGGGCTCGTTGTCGTCATAGCGGCCTCGATCGGCGGCTATTGGTATTTCGTGGGCTCCCATTACGCCTCGACGGATAATGCCTATGTCGACGCCTCCACCGCGCAGATCACCCCGCGCATCGAAGGCACGCTTGCGAGCGTGCCGGCCTACGACACCCAGCACGTCAAGCGGGGCGACATCCTCGCCATCGTCGATCCGACGGATGCGAAAGTCGCGCTCGCGCAGTCGCAAGCGAATTTCGCGCAGGCGCAGCAGCATGTCGCGCAATATTTCGCCAATGTCGATGCGGCCGGCGCCCAAGTGACGGCGCGCCGCGGCGATCTCGCGCGCGCGCAAATGGACTATCAACGCCGCGCCTCGCTGGCGTCGACCGGCGCCGTGTCGGGCGATGAACTCACGACCGCGCGCAACGATCTGCAAACCGCCCAGTCCGGGCTTTTGCAGGCGATCAACCAATTGGCGTCTCAACGCGCGCTCATCACGGGCGGCGACGCCGCGCACAATCCGGAAGTGCTGGCCGCGAAGGCCGCGCTGGAAAAGGCGCAGCTCGATCTCGACCGCACAATCATTCGCGCGCCGATCGACGGCGTCGTGGCGCAGAACACAGCCCAGATCGGCCAGCATATTGCGCCGGGGGCCCCGCTCATGAGCGTCGTGCCGGTGGCGCAGGCCTATGTGAACGCCAACTTCAAGGAGAGCCAGCTCGAGCGTGTGCAGATCGGCCAGCCTGTCACGCTGACGTCCGATCTCTATGGCTCTTCCGTCGTGTTCCATGGCCGCGTCGTCGGCATCGGCGGCGGAACGGGAGCGGCGTTCTCTGTCATCCCGGCGCAGAACGCGACCGGCAACTGGATCAAGGTCGTGCAGCGCCTGCCCGTTCGCATCGCGCTCGATCCGAAGGAGCTTGCGGCCCATCCGCTGCGCGTCGGCCTTTCCATGAACGCCGTGATCAAGATCGCCGATTGATTTCTTAAAGTTTGGAGTGGGCTCGATGTCCGCAGCCGGTCGCCAGGAAGAATTTCCGCATCTCGCGGGCGCAGCGCTGGTCGTGGCGATTCTCGTGCTCGCGATGGCGAATTTCATGTCGGTGCTCGACCTGACGATCGTCAATGTCGCGATTCCCCATATCGCGGGAAGCCTCGCGATCTCGACGACGGAAGGCACCTGGGCGATCACGTCCTATGCCGTCGCGGAAGCCATCATGGTTCCGCTCACGGGCTGGCTTGCGGCGCGGTTCGGCGCCGTGCGCGTGTTCACGATTGCAGCGCTCGGCTTCGGCACGTTCTCGCTTCTGTGCGGACTGGCCACATCGCTCCCCTTTCTGGTGATGTGTCGCGTTTTCCAGGGCGTGATGGGCGGGCCTTTGATGCCGATGTCGCAGACCTTGCTGCTGCGAGTGGCGCCCCCGAAACATCGCAATCTTGCGCTCGGCCTGTGGACGATGACGACGATCCTGGCGCCTGTCGCAGGACCTCTCGTGAGCGGCGTGTTTTCGGATTCGATCGGTTGGCCCTGGGCGTTTTACATCAACGTGCCGATCGCGATCACCTGCGCCACGCTCGCCTGGCGGCTGCTCACGAAGTTCGACGGCGCCCGCGTGCGCAACCCGATGGACTATGTCGGTCTTTCGCTCCTGGTCGTGTGGGTGGGCGCGTTGCAGATCATGCTCGACAATGGCGAGGACCTGGACTGGTTCGCCTCCAACTTCATCGTGACATTGGCGATCATCGCACTACTGGGATTCCTCTCCTTTGTCATCTGGGAATTCACGGCCGAACATCCGATCGTGGATCTGCGCGTGTTCCGGCATCGCGGCTTCGCGGTTTGCGCCGCCGCAATGTTGCTCACATTCGGCTCGTTCATGGGCTCCATCGTGCTCATTCCGCTGTGGCTGCAGACGAACATGGGTTACACGGCCACATCGTCCGGCGAGGTCATGGCGTTCAACGGCGTGCTGGGCGTCGTGATGGCGCCGATCGCGGCGATGCTGATCAGCAGGGTCGACCCACGCGCCATCATGTCGACGGGGCTTCTCATCATCGCGTCGGACACGCTCTATCGCACGACGTTCAACACCGACATGACGTTCGGACAACTGATCCCGGCGCAGCTCGCTTTGGGCCTCGGCATGCCGCTCTTCTTCGTGCCGATGATGAGTCTGGCGATGGGATCGGTGCGGCCCGAGGAAACAGCGTCCGCATCCGGCCTCATCAATTTTCTGCGCACGATGTCGGGCGCCTTCGCCACCGCTATCATCACCTTCGCCTGGCACAACAGCGCCACGGGAAGCCGCGTCGATCTGTCGGGAGTCGTGAACGACCCGCAAGGCGTGCTCGCCAAAATCCGCGCGACGGGTCAGACCGCACAACAGGCGCTGCAGTCGCTGGACAATATGGTGCAGACGCAAAGCGTGATGCTGGCCACCGATCACATCTTCCAGTTTGTCGGCGTGATCCTGCTGATCACGGCCGCCGGCATCTGGCTGATGCCGAAACCGGCCGGTCCGGTATCGATGAGCATAGAAGGACATTGAAGGGGGCGCGGGATTTTGCTGGAGGAGTGAACGACATGGACCTGGAAACCGTTGAACTGATCATGGCCGTCGAAGAAGAATTCATCATCGAGATTCCCGACGACAGGGCCGAACGCATCGTATCGATCGGCGAACTCAGCAATGTGGTCATGGCGGAGCTGCAACGCTTCGATCGCAGGCGCGAAGCCGACATGGTGCTCAACCGCATCGCGGAAATTGCAGCGTCCTTCGCCCATGTCGATCGCGGCAGCGTCGGGGCCGACACGATGCTGATCGAAGATCTGGGATTGAAATAACCGAGGCAAAGAACGCCTGGTCCGCGGGAGATGGACCGGCAGCACAGGAGTAGCAAAGATGTTCGACATGGAAATTGTTTCCGACACCGTCAGATACGCGTTGGCGGCCCTGTTTGCAGCTTTCACCGCGTTTCACGCGCTCAGCCCGCGAGTCTTGCGCAAAATCTACCGCGGCAATGAGTACGCGATCGCCACGCTGCGCACGATCGCGATCCCGCTGGGATTCGCGGCGGTGTTTCTGGTGATCCCCCACACGCATATCTGGGGCTTCGCATTCGCCGCATTCACATTGTTCGCCGTGATCGCGATCTTGCTGTATCGCGGGCGCTATGCGTATGCCGTCCTGGGCATATTGCTGATGACCGCGCTCCCCGTGGCGATATTGGCGGGACCATTGTCGTAACAGAGATCGCAGCAGACTCGAATGTTGATGGACCGCGGGCGTCTCGCCCGCATCCACCTACGCTAAAGCTTCGGCGGACAAGACACGCAGCCCGGCGAAGCCTCGGCGTAGCCGGACCGCATGGACCCCGACATTTCACGAATGCGGGCGGGACGCCCGCGGTCCATAAGCAATTGCACAGGTTTCTTATCTCCGTGCGATCAGCGCGCCCATTTCGGCGATTTCGACGAATTTTCCGTCAGGCGAAAATGCGGCGAGTTCGCTGCGCAGCTCCAGTTCGAACGCCCCTGCACGATCGCCAAGTTTCTCCGGCGAAGAGGTCGACAGGGAATAGGCGAGCCCCACGATCTGGTCCGCGGTCAATTCGCGGCGGATGACAAATCCCGTGCGCTCAAGCTTCGAGAACGGCGAATCGAGAAGATAGGATTCGTGCGTGCGATAATCATCGCGGTTGCGCGCCACGACATGGCTCGATTCCTCCCGGCCGAATTTGTTGCCGATCTCGTGCAGCTTGAGCCGCCATCTGTTCTCCGCCGTGCGCGGATGATCGTCGTCGAACAGCGCGACTGCGCCGCCCTTCGTCACGATGCGATCGAGCGCTACCAAAGTTTCGGCGCGGTCCATCCAGTGGAACGCGCGGCCCATCGTGACCAGCTTGAGCGGCCCGATGTCCGCCGGAAGATCGAACGAACTGCCCTGCCTCAAATCGAGCGTGACTCCCGCCTCGCGCGCGCCCGCTTCCGCCGCCGCCAGCATCTCGGGCTCCGGATCGACGGCCGTCACCGCCAGCCCGGCGCGGGCGAACAGAATGGCGAGCAACCCTGGTCCGCAGCCCAAATCCATCACGCGGTCTCCCTGCGTGAGCCCCACAATCTCGATGACACGGTCGATCAAAGCGGCCGGGTAGCCCAGCCGGAAGCGGGCATAATAGGGCGCCGTGGTCCGGAAACGGCGCGGTTCGTAGGTTGAGTCCTGATTTTTGGGCGGTTGGGCCATCGTGCTTTGCTTTGGGCTGCGCACCCTTATATTAGCCCCTGCCGCTTCGGGCTGGAATCATGGCGACCATCGCACTCGTAGACGACGACAAGAATATCCTGGAATCCGTGACCATGCTGCTGGAGCAGGAGGGCTATCACGTCCGCGCCTATTCCGACGGCGCCGCGGCGCTGGGCGCGCTGACGGCCACTCCGCCCGATCTCGCCATTCTCGACATCAAGATGCCCCGCATGGATGGGCTCGAACTGTTGCGCCGCCTACGCCAGCATGCGGACCTGCCCGTCATTTTCCTTACCTCCAAGGACGAGGAGATCGACGAGCTGATGGGGCTCAATGCGGGCGCGGACGATTATATCCGCAAGCCCTTTTCGCAGAGGCTCCTGCTTGAGCGGGTCAAAGCGGTGTTGCGGCGAAACGAGACGCACAAGGGTCCCGCCACGCCCGGCGAGGTCAAGAAGGAAGCATTGGTGCGCGGCAAGCTCGCGCTCGATCCGCAGCGTCATGAATGCACCTGGGACGGCAAGCCCGTGCGCCTCACCGTGACGGAATTCCTGATCCTGCAATGCCTCGCGCAGCGGCCGGGCTTCGTGAAGAGCCGCGACAATCTGATGGACGCGGCCTATGACGACCAGGTCTATGTCGACGATCGGACCATCGACAGCCACATCAAGCGGCTGCGCCGGAAGTTCAAGCAGGCCGACGACAATTTCGACGCGATCGAAACGCTCTATGGCGTCGGCTATCGCTATCGCGAGGCGTGATAAAGAAGAAGGTGTCGTTCAACTCGCACCCTCTTTATTTGTCATGGCCCGCGACTGCGGGCCACCCAGGTGACACGTCTGCGCTGTCCGAGAAAAAGTGTTTGAGCATTGCCTTCACGATATTCAGGCTTCACCTGGGCGGCCCGCAGTCGCGGGCCGTGACAACAATGGGTGTGGAAAAAAGAAATAATTTTCCCGGCGCCCTGCCCCCGTTGCGACCATGAGCGGCATCGGCGCGTTGCGGCGTGCGCGTTTTTCGACGCTGTCCTGGCAGATCATCTATTTCAATGCGGCCGCGCTCGCGATTCTGATCGCGGGTACGTTGTTCATCCAGAACAGCCGCGTGGGCCTCGTCGACGAGCGCATGGCCGGCATCCGGCAGGAAGCGCTGATCGTGGCGGGCACGCTTGCGGAATATTCCACCGACGAAAAAAACCGCACCATCGACGACAGCGTCGCAGAGCCGTTGCTGCGCCAGCTCATTGCGCCGACGCCGCTGCGCGCGCGGCTCTACGATCCGGCGGGACAGCTCGCCATCGACACGCGCGACCTTCTGGCGCGCGATGTGGTGGAGACGCGCGAGCTTCCCCCTCTCGATGCCTGGAGCCGGTTCAAGGGCTGGGTCGCGCGCATATATGACGGCGTGATGGGCGTGCGTCCGTTTTCGCAGCTGGCGCCTTACTTCGAAGCCGGCAGCGACGGGCGAGTCTATAGCGAAGTCAACAGGGCGCTCAACGGCGACACGGGCGACGCCGAAAGAGTCGACGATCAGAACAAGCTCGTGCTCTCCGTGGCGGTCCCCGTGCAGCGGTTCAAGACAATCTATGGCGTGCTGATGCTCTCGACCGAAGGCGGCGACATCGACAGCATCCTGCGCGAAGAGCGCGCGGGCCTGATCGGCATCGCGCTCGTGGCGCTCGCCGTGATGGTCGCGTCGTCGCTTTACCTGTCCGGCACCATCGCGGAACCCGTGCGCCAATTGGCCGCTGCCGCCGACCGCGTTCGCAGCATGCGCGCGGGGCGCGAATCCATTCCGCAATTCGAAAGCCGCGGCGACGAAATCGCCGATCTTGCGCTCAGCCTCTCGACCATGACGCAGGCGCTCTACGACCGGATCGACGCGATCGAAAGCTTCGCGGCCGATGTCGCGCACGAACTGAAGAACCCCCTGACATCGCTCAAGAGCGCAGTCGAGATGCTCGCCCGCGCCAAGGACGACGACGCGCGGCAACGGCTGACGGCGATCGTGAAGAACGACGTGAGGCGCATCGACCGGCTCATCACCGACATTTCCGATGCGTCGCGACTCGACGCGGAGCTGAGCCGCGAGGCGAACGAGCCAGTCGACCTCGCCCATCTGCTCGAAACCATTGTGGAGGTCTATCGGCTGATCGAATTGCCGCGCGAGGTCAAAATCACCCTCACCGACATGCCGACCGACATGGTCGTGAAGGGCCGCGATGAAAGATTGGGACAAATCTTCCGCAACCTGATCGACAACGCCGTCTCGTTCACGCCGGATGGCGGCACGGTTTCGATTTCGGCGGAAATCGACGGCAATCTCGTGCGCGTCGCGGTGGAAGATCGAGGGGCCCGGCATCCCAGCTGACAATCTCGAGGCTATTTTCAACCGCTTCTATACCGAGCGGCCCGCCGAGCACGGCTTCGGCAAGAATTCCGGCCTCGGCCTTTCCATCGCGCGACAGATCGCAGCCGGAATCGGCGGGCGCATCTGGGCCGAAAACAAGACGGGAGTCTCCGGCGACGTTACGGGCGCGCGCTTCATCGTCGAACTTCCACTGACCCGGAGCGCATAGATGGACGCCGTGAACATCCATGCGAGTTGCGTCGTCCTGCGGAGAGCGGGCGATGTGTTCGGCGCGCCGGAGGATTGCGGCGTGTTGCTCTTGGGCGAAAGTGGCGCGGGAAAATCCGATCTTGCGCTCAGGCTGATCGCCGAGGGCGCGCAACTCGTGGCCGACGATCGCGTCGAATTGTTCATGCGAGACGGCGCGCTGTGGGCGAAACCGCCCAGGACTCTCGCCGGCCTGATCGAAGCCCGCGGCGTCGGCATCCTCTCGCTGCCCTTCGAAGCGGAGGCGCGCATCGGTCTCATCGTCCAGCTCGTGCCGCGCGCGAAGATGCCGCGCATGCCCGCGCCCGAACGTTTCGAAGCGCCCGCCTCTCTCGCGGCCGGATTGATGCCGCACCTCATCCGGCTCGCGCCGTTCGATCACTCGGCGGTCGCCAAGATTGCGGCCGCCGCGGCCGCATTCGCAAACCCACTGCTTGGCCCACCAAACACCGACGAACGCAAGCCCATATAGGTAGGGGCTTCCCTCGGGCCGCAAGGTTGCTATCTTTCGCCCGCTCTAACCCACCGCAAGGATCATGATCGGCATCGTCATCGTCACGCACGGCCGTCTGGCGCAGGAAATCATTTCGGCAATGGAGCACATGGTGGGCCCGCAAACCCATCTGCGCGCCGTTTGTGTCGGACCCGAGGACGACGTCGAGCGACGCCAGCGCGAAATCGCAGCGGCGGCCAAATCCGTCGATCTCGGTCGCGGCGTCGTGATCGTCACCGACATGTATGGCGGCACGCCGTGCAACCTTGCGTTGACGCTTCTGGAGCGCGGCAAGATCGAAGTGCTGGCGGGCGCGAACCTGCCCAGCCTGATCAAGCTGATCGACGTGCGCGCCAAGCTGCCGCTCGATCAGGCCGTGAAGGAAGCCATCGACGCAGGGCGCAAATATATGCGTGCAGGTTCGGCCGATCTCGTGGGCGGAGCGTGAGCGCATGGACGAGCCCGTTGCGCGGCGCGCCACCGTCAAGATCGTCAACAAGAAAGGACTTCACGCACGCGCCTCCGCCAAGATGGTCGAAGCGGCGGCGCGTTTTCAATCCCGCATCACCGTGTCGAAGGACGGCCAGAGCGTCGATGCGCGCTCGATCATGGGGTTGATGATGCTGGCGGCGAGCATGGGATCGGAAGTCGAAATCGAAGCGGAAGGTCCCGATGCGGAAGAGGCGATGGTCGCGATCCTCGCCCTGGCGGAGGCGAAATTCGGTGAAGACTGAAAGAATTCTCGCCGCATTTGCTTTCGTGCTTTCGCTGCTGGCGCCCGCCGGCGCGTTCGCCGCCGATGCGGCCGTGGTCGAAGCGAACATCCAGGCGCATCCCGCGCTGTGGACGGTGCACTCGCAAAACGCCACCGCCTATCTGCTCGGCGCCATCCATATCCTGCCGCCCAATGTGATGTGGCATACGCCAAAGATCGACGCCGCGATCGACGCCTCCGACACATTCGTGTTCGAAGCGCCGCTCGACGACGCCGGCAGGACGGCCATCGTCGAATTCATCCGCGTGCACGGCATGTTGCCTGCCGGCACGACTTTGCCGTCTTTGCTCGACGAACAGGGGCGCAAGGATTACGGCGCAGCGCTGGCGCTAACAAATCTGCAGAGCGACCGCCTCGACAGAATGCGGCCGTGGCTGGCGGCCATCGTGATCGAGACGTCCTATATGGAGCAACAGCATTACTCGCCGCTGAGCGGCGTCGACCGGCAAATTCTGACGCTCGCGGAAGCGCGGAAAAAGTCGTTGCGCTATTTCGAGACCGACGAGCAGCAATTGGAAATGCTGGCGCCGCCCGACCGGGACATGGAAGTGAAGGAGTTCGACGCCGGACTGCGCCAGTTTCAATCGGACGCAAATTCTCTCGGTCCGTTGGTCGACGCCTGGTCGCATGGCGATGCGGCGCTCGTGGGACGGCTGATGAACAAGGAATTGGACAAGGAAACGGGCGCCAAAAAAGAGCTTATCGACAATCGCAACGACGCCTGGATGGCGCAGCTCGATAAGATGCTTCGGGAGCGCCACACCTATTTCATCACCGTCGGGACCGGGCATCTCGTCGGTCCCCACGGCGTGCCGGCGCTCCTGCGCGCCAGGGGTTTTCAGGTCCAGGGCCCTTGAGATTGCTGGTTTTTCGCTCGATATCAGATAAAGACATGCATATTTCTTTATATGCTTCTTGATCCCTTGGGCGGGCGCTGCTATACCCCGCGCGCCTCAACGAAAGACCGCCCCCATGCCCCATGATTACGTCGTCAAGGACATCAACCTCGCCGATTGGGGCCGCAAGGAAATCGACATCGCAGAGATCGAGATGCCCGGCCTGATGGCCACGCGGGCGGAGTTCGGTCCCCAGAAGGTGCTGAAGGGCGCTCGCATCGCGGGCTCTCTCCACATGACCATCCAGACCGCCGTGCTGATCGAGACCCTGAAGGCGCTGGGCGCGGATGTGCGCTGGGCTTCGTGCAACATCTATTCGACGCAGGATCATGCCGCCGCGGCGATTGCGGCGAGCGGCACGCCCGTGTTCGCGATCAAGGGCGAAAGCCTCGAAGATTATTGGGAATATACCCATCGCATCTTCGAATGGGCCGACGGCGGCACGCCGAACATGATCCTCGACGATGGCGGCGACGCAACGCTGCTCGTCCATCTCGGCAAACGCGCCGAAGAAGGCGACACCGCGTTCCTCGACAAGGCGTCCAACGAAGAAGAGGAAGTGCTCTTCGCCTCCATCAAGCGCCGGCTCAAGCACAAGCACGGCTGGTATTCCGAACTCGCGAAGAACATTCGCGGCGTGACGGAAGAAACCACCACCGGCGTGCACCGCCTCTATCAGATGGAGAAGGACGGCAAGCTGCTGTTCCCCGCCATCAATGTGAACGACAGCGTCACCAAGTCGAAATTCGACAATCTCTATGGCTGCCGCGAAAGCCTGGTCGACGGCATCCGCCGCGGCACCGATGTGATGATGGCCGGCAAGGTCGCGATGGTCGCGGGCTTCGGCGATGTGGGCAAAGGTTCCGCCGCGAGCCTGCGCCAGGCCGGTTGCCGCGTGATGGTCTCCGAGGTCGATCCCATCTGCGCGTTGCAGGCCGCGATGGAAGGCTATGAAGTGGTCACGATGGACGACGCCGCGCCGCGCGCCGACATTTTCGTCACCGCCACCGGCAATCTCGACGTGATCACGATCGACCATATGCGCGCGATGAAAGACCGCGCCATCGTCTGCAATATCGGTCACTTCGATTCCGAAATTCAGGTTTCTGCGCTGCGCAATTTCAAGTGGCACAATGTGAAGCCGCAGGTCGACGAGATCGAATTCCCCACGGGCCGCCGCATCATTCTCCTGTCGGAAGGCCGCCTTGTGAATCTCGGCAACGCGATGGGGCATCCCTCCTTCGTGATGAGCGCCTCGTTCACCAATCAGACGCTGGCGCAGATGGAGATCTTCGGAAATCCCGGCAAATACGAGAAGAAGGTCTACACCCTGCCCAAACTGCTCGACGAAAAGGTCGCGCGCCTGCACCTCGAAAAGGTCGGCGCGAAACTGACCAGGCTTACCGACAAGCAATCCGACTATATCGGCATCGCCCAGGCAGGCCCGTTCAAGCCGGAACAATATCGCTACTGAGCTTTACGAGACGACCACGAACCTGGCCGATCCGATATGCACCTGGTCGGCGCGTGTCGGCGCGGGCGCGCCGGACTTGCGCACCAGCAGATCGTAAGGCTCGATCCGCAATGCGAAAGGGCCGGCCGAATGCGCGACGATGCGCGTGACGTCGAAGCGTTGCGCGGCCTTCATCGCCATGCCGGGCATCTGCATATGCGTCGCGCCGAACAGATTGAGCAGCCCGACCGGTTCGCTCGGCGCCGCCCTGCCGGGCTCAAGCAAATAGACCGCAAAACCCGATGACGGCACGCGGTTGAAGCGAATATCGGACAATTCGAGAAGCACGCGCTCATTCGGCGCGATCACCGGCGCGTTCAATACGGGCGGCGCCGCCATCACAGCCGATGGCGCTTCAATGCCCTGTTGCGGCGGCGCGGCCCCTACGCGTTCTTCTGTCGGATTGGCGGCGAGTCCCAGCACGCGCGCGCCGGGAGAAGACGGCGACACGTCGATGGAAATATTTTCGGTGAGAAGCGTGCGGGTCCTTCTGGGCGCCGACGATTTCACGGCGGCCGTTGCAACGACCGTCTCGCCGGAAGATTGATTGGCCGTTTCTGTCGGCGGCGGCGGGGGTGGTGGCGGAGCCGGCAGCGCAAGCGGAGTCCCAAGCGAACCGTCCACATCGTAGCGAACCGGAAGATTGGCGCGGTCGATATAGAAGCGCCGGCTGTTCGACTTCTCCTTGCCGTCGACATCGAGAAATATCCACGCCTGTTCGTCGAGCCATTCGTCGGGCGGCAGCGCGCCCCAACTCTTGCCGTGCGTAGAGGACCACTCGACCCACATGCGGTCGATGTTGGCGTGATGCACCCAGAAGACAGGATCGAACGCCGCCGTGCGCACATCCGCCATCGCGCCATTGGCCGTTCCGACCACACCGCCCACGGCGAGATGAATGTCGTTGTGCGGCCGCTGTTCGAGAAGCCCCACCTGCGTCTCGTCTTCGCCCAGAATGTCGCCCGCAAAGCCCGTCACGCCGATATCGGAAAAGAAGATGTCGCTGTCGAGCGTGGTGGCCGCGCGTCCGACCGCGTCGCTGAGGCCGAGCGTTCCGATGACGAATGCGAGATCGCGATTGGAGTGATAGAGCGGGTTGGCAGTCTGTTTCGCCCGATCCAGATATTGATGCGCGAAGATCTCGGGAAAACCTCTGTTTTGTTCCTTCGTGTAGTCCCAATAGGGGAGCGCCAGACCCGGATCGCCCGCCGCGTCGCGCAGGATTTGCTCGAAATAATAGAGATAGGCGCGATGCCAGATGACGAAATTGGCGGAGCTCTGGCCGAAATGGGTGCACTTGTTCCAGTAGCGGGTGCGATCGACCCTTGCGACATTCGGATCTTGCGCCAACGCGTCGGCATATTGCGCATCGTCATAGGCATGAACGGCGGCCTGGAAGAACCAACTGCGGTGGTCGGAAGCGGGGCGCGCCTTCATCACCGCCACGCCCCGCCGCAGCGAGTCGACCCTTGCAGAGTCTCGAGCGAAATCCGAAAGCGACATGCGCACCGGCGACACCGGCAGCGCCAACGCGGGTCCACCGCCCATCGCCAGAACTGCGCCGAGCGCGCCTGCCTGCCCGACAACCCTCCGCCGTGTGATTTTCATTCCCGCCCCTTCCCGCGCCTATGGTGACACGTTTGGTCCGTACACCGATTGGTTAACGGTTTGATAAGACTCGTTAATTGGCAACAAGCCGATTCCGACCGCCAGATTTTGCCCTCACCACCAGATTTAGATTTTTACACTTTCTTAACCACATTGCCTATGCGGACTCACCTCTCCTGCCTATCATGTTGATTCCAAAGTGATTCGTCCGGATTCGGCGAACAAAGGGGCGACGATAAATGCGTCCCAAAGTGGGACAGGGAAGGCCGTGAGGTTGGGGGGAGGCTTAAGCGCGAGGCGCGCATACGAAACCGGGGGGCTCGCGCTGGCGGCCGCTGTGACCCCGATGCCGGCCTTCGCAGCGGTTGGTGCCGACGCCCAGGTGGCGATCGTGGCCGCCGCCATTGCAGCCGGATCCGTGGGCCTCGCCATCGCCGCGGGGCTCTGGGCGCTGGCCGAACAATTCGAAGCGCGCCGCCTGCGCCGATCGCTCCGCACTGCGGACGCACGGGCGCGCGCGGCGACAGGCGCACGCGACGCGCTCATCGCGGCCGGCCGCGAAGCGATGATTGTGTGGGGGCGCGACGGCTCGCCGGCGCAATCTTACGGCGCCGCGGACGCGCTGCTCGATGCCTGCCTCGAAGGGCCCGATGCGATGGAACTTGCGAAGGCGCTCGACGGCCTCAGCGAACGCGGCGGCGCGTTCGCCATGACGGCGCATGATCGCGAAGGTCGCGCGGTCGCGTTGCGCGGCCGCGCGGTCGGCGCACTTGCGGCCATGTGGCTGGAGCCCGTCGCGGCCGACGCTTTGAAAGCGCTGACGCCGGATTTCCGCGCCATGCTCGAAGCGCTGCCGATTCCGGTTTGGCTGCGCGACAAGACGTTGTCGCTTCTATGGGGCAATCACGCGTTTCTCGCGGGCGCCGGCGCGCCCGATATCGAAACGGCGGCGCAGCAGCACCTCACGCTTGAAAAATCCGAACGCGATCTGGCGGCGGCCGCGCGGGCGGAGGGTCAAATGCTCGAGGCCAAGCGCTTCGCCGTCGTCGCGGGGCAACGGCGCGCGTTGGCGTTCACGCATGCGCCGCTGGAAGACGGCCGCATTGTCGGCACGGCCATCGACGTCACCGACGTGTCGAACGCCGAGGCGCGTCTGCAGCAACATATCGACGCGCATGCCGACACGCTCGACAAGCTGGCGACGGCGGTCGCCATCTTCGATCGGGAACAGAAGCTGAGCTTCTACAATCGCGCCTTTGTCGAGTTGTGGGGACTGCCCGAAAAATGGCTCGACACGCGACCGACCGACGGCGAAGTGCTCGACAAATTGCGCGAGGCGCGCAAGCTGCCTGAGCAGCGCGACTATCAATCGTGGAAGCGTCAACGCCTGGCGCTCTACGGCCAACCCGAGGAATATTTGCCGGAAGATCTCTGGCATCTGCCCGGCGGCAAAACCTTGCGCGTCGTGGCGCAGCCGCATCCCTTCGGCGGTCTCACATTCCTCTACGAAGACGTGACCGAGAAGCTTGCGCTGGAAAGCTCCTACAACACGCTGATCAAGGTCCAGTCCGCGACCCTGGACACGTTGCAGGAAGGCGTGGCGGTGTTCGGTCCGGATGCGCGGCTCAAGCTGCACAATGCGGCCTTCGCGCGCATCTGGGAGCTCGAGCCCTCCGACCTCGCCGACGAACCGCATGTGCAGAAAATCGCCGAAGCGTCCATCGCGCGATTCGGCGCAGCGACCGATGTGGGACAAGCTTGTCGCCAGCATCGCGTCCGGCGCCGAACGCCGCCGCGATTGGGGCGAAATCGAGCGCAGCGACAAGACCATCCTCGCGCTGTCGCTGGCGCCGCTGCCGGACGGCGCCACGCTTGCGACCTTCGCCGACGTCACCGATCGCTTCCGCATCGAAACGGCGCTGCGCGACCGCAACGAAGCTCTGGAAGCGGCCGACCAGCTCAAATCGGATTTCGTCCAACATGCGTCGTTCCTGTTCCGCGATCCGCTCAACGCAGTGCAGGGTTTTGCGGAAATGATGGCGGGCGGACACGCGGGGCCGCTGACGGAAAAGCAGGCGGAATATGTGCAGGACATTCTCGCCGCTTCGAACAATCTCTCGGAAGTAACGAGCGACATTCTCGATCTCGCGCTGATCGATTCCGGGGCGTTGCGGCTGGAGCTCGCGCGCGTCGATCTGTTCGATCTGTTGTCGCGCGTGGCGCAACCGTTGCGCAAACATGCCGAAAGCCTCGATATCGCGTTCACGCTCGATTGCGCGGAGGATGTCGGCATCGTCGTGGTCGACCCGCGGCGCATCCGCCAGGTCGTTTTCAACCTTTTGTCCAACGCCTTCAAATATACGCCGCGCGGCGGCCACATCACTTTGGGCGGGCGCATCGAAGGCGACGACGTGCAGATTTTCGTCTCCGACACCGGCCCCGGCATCGCGCCGGAAGTGAAGGCCAATGTGTTCGAAAGGTTCTCGGCGAAGGGCCGTTCCGGTCAGCGCGCAGGGGCGGGCCTGGGCCTCGCGCTCGTCAACCGGTTTGTCGAATTGCATGACGGCTGGGTCGAGATCGAAAGCGGCGCCGACACCGGCACACTCGTGCGCTGCCATCTGCCGCGGCGGTTCCACGAACCGGAAGCGCCGGGCGAGAGCAAGGTGGCGTGAATACGCATTATCCGCGGCACGAGGCCGGAGCGCGGGCATCCTGCCCGTAATAGCTCTTGAAAATACGGGCAAGATGCCCGCGCTCCTACGGATTGTTGATCGTATCCGATCCCGAATTGGTGTGATTGTGCCCGATTTTGCCGATGTCGTTCGCGCCGGTGAGATCAATTCCCGTGTTTGCGCTCACGCTCAAATAGCCGGTCGTGATCGCGCCTGCGCCTTGCACCTCGCCGGTCGTCGAACCCAAGGTCACGCTTTTGCCGTCCAGCGCGTCGTCGATGTCGAGATCGCCGGACGTCACCAAAAGCGCGAGACTGCTGGTTCCGGAGTTCACTTCGCCGTCGATCGTCAGGGTTTGACCGTCGGTCAGCGCGAAGGAACCGGCTGTTGTGGTGAAACTGTCGAGGTTTGCAACCTGATTGGCGCCTTTGAGCAAGGCCGCTCCGCCTGCGCTTCCAGTTAAAGTCGCGGCGGTGATGCTGCCCAACGCGGCGCTCTGGGAAATGCTGCCCGCCGATGTCAGCGTGACAGTCCCGCCGGCGGTGATGGCCCGATTGATGGCGATGCTGCTTCCGGCGCCTGTCGTGGTCAGCGAAAGATCGCCCGTGCCGGCGCCGATCGCGCCATTGACCTTGAGCGTTTCGCCATCGGTCAGCGCAAAGCCTCCGGAGCCTGTATTGGCGAACGCGCCGAGCGCGCCGATCTCGTTGGCGTCGTCGAACGATGCGCCGCCGTCGCTTGAGCCTCTAAGCCAACCGGCGGTGATGACGCCGCTCGTCTGCGTGTCCGAACCCGTCGTGGCAAGCGTCAACTGACCCGAGCCCAGATCGATCGAGGAATCGACCGTGAAGGCGGCGGCGCTGTCGGTGATCTGGAAATTGGCGCCTGGCGTGAAACCGCCGCCCGCGCTGTAAAGAAACTCGGGCCCGCTCGCGCTGCCAAGCGCCGTATCGAGTCCGGCGAGGATCGCCGCGGTGTCTGCGGCCAAGCTGCGCACGTGCAGCTGTCCTTCTTTCAGCGTCAGCCCGGCAATTGATTTGTTGTCGTTCTGCACATACGCGTCTGCCGCCGCGGAGCCATTCGTAAGATAGAGGAGCACCTGGGAGTGAGAGATCGTACCCGGCGCCAGCAGCATATAGTAGTAGCCATTGGCGCCGGAATTCATGTCGACAAGCGGCGTTACGCTGCTGCCGTCGATGAGCAGTCCCGCATTCAGGCCGGAAACGCTGTTGCCATTGGCGGCAACTGTCGTGCCGGAGATAACTTGCGGCGTGAAGCCGTTCGTCTGCCATTGCAGATAGGGATAACTCACGCCCGGCACGATGCCCCAGACAGTCGTATCCCATGTGCTGGGGAGCGCGGATTGGAGCGTGGCCGTCGTCTCGCCGAAGAGGCTGGCGCCGGCGCCCGTGTTGTCCGTGCCGATGCCCTGGGTCTGAATGCCGCTCGTCTGGGTATCCCAGAACGAATTCCAATCGATTGTGCCGTCGTTCTGGCCGATGAAGCCTCCCAGCGTGCCTGTGCAGGTGTCGCCGGCAGTGCAGGTGACCATTCCCGTGGAATAGGCGTGATCGATATCGCCCGCATTTTCGCCGGCAAAACCGCCCACGGCGCCGTCCGCTCCGAGAAAGTTGCCGGATACGGTAGCGGCGCCCATGGCATAGGAATCGTCGATCTCGCTCCCCGTTGCATTGTCGCCAACGAAGCCTCCGACTTGATAGCTCCCATTCGTCGAACCAGTCGCAAACGATTGCGCGATAAGGCCGGAGTTGGAACCGACAAATCCGCCGACATCGATCGCGCCGTTCACGATGCCGCTCGCGGAAGATAGGCCAATTTCGCCGTCAATGTCGTTCGAGCCGACCAGACCGCCGACATAGCCTCCTGTCGCGGTGACATTGCCCGTCGCGGAGCCAGATTCCACGATCCCGTCATTGTATCCGATTAATCCTCCGACCATTAAGACGCCGTGCACGTCTCCAGTCGCCTCGTCATCTTGAATGATTGAGGAATAATCCGCGTTGCCCACAAGACCGCCGACATCGCCATATCCGCGCACTGTGCCGCTGGAGCTGGACTCCGAGAAACCGCTGCCGTCGTAATAGCCTACAAGTCCGCCCACATAGGTCCCCGTGGTGGGGGATGCAGGATTGTAGTAGCCGGTGACGTTCATCGAGGATTGGACATCACCGATTGCGCCGTCATCCGCACCGGCCAGCGCGCCGACATAGTCCGCGCCGGTCACACTGCCACCAACGAGATCCACGTCGCCGATTTCGGTGCAGCCACAGGCGTCGCCGAACAGGCCGACATAGTTCTGCGTCGGCCGATTTATTGTGAGGTTGCTGATGGTGAAATTTCCGCCGTCGAAGGCGCCTTCGAACGGATTCGCGCCGCTACCGATCGGCACGAAGCCTTTGGCGCCCCACATCGCACCGTCATAGGCGACGTCGTCGATCATCCCGTAGCTTTGGGTCAAATCCAGCGCCATCAGTTGCAGCTGATGCTCGTTCGAGATGGCGGTGGAATATTCCATGGTGAGGAACGGCAACGTGCCGCCGGTCGCGCCGCCGCTGTTGTTCAGCGTGCCGTTATTATCGATGTTGACCCAATCGGCGCCCGAACCGGGCGTGCCGAACGTCCATCCCGTGAAATTGGCGGAGTTGAGCAATCGCGATGGCGTCAGGCCGGAAAGCCCGGGAGCCGTGCCAGACCCGCCGCTGGCGACTGCCGCCATTCCGGGATTCACGCCCGTGTCGTAATAGTCTGCAGTCGTGCCGCCGATTGTGCCGTCGTTGGCGCCGACAAACGCGCCGAATGTGGTGGCGGAGCCGTGGCTGACGACGCCGATCGTATAGGATTCATCGATCGTGCCGCCCGTGGCGTTGTCGCCCGCGAATCCACCGATTTGCGTGGAGGTGGAAGTGCCCTGCGCGCTAACCGCGCCTGTGGAATAGGACGCAGCAATCGCGCCTTGATTGAAACCCACAAACCCGCCGACGTCAGAGGCGTTCTCACTCGTGACGGCGCCGCTGGCATAGGATTGAGAAATCGTTCCCGAATTATAGCCGACGAATCCGCCGAGATCGCTGCCCGCTTGCGCCTGGACCGAATCGTTAGCGAAGGACTGGCTGATCGTGCCGCCGGAATTAAATCCGACAAGGCCGCCCGTTCTCGTGCCGAAACCGCCCGCGACGGAGCCGTTCGCGAAAGATCCGAATATCGTTCCGTAGTTCACGCCTGCGAGCGCGCCTTCGAAATTGCCGTTGCCGCCCGTGAATGCGACATTAAGGAGGCCGATATCGCGCACCGCGCCTGTCGCGCCGATTTGCGAGAAAAGGCCGATGGAACCGCCTCCCGTGTCGTCGATCGTCAGATTGCTGATCGTGTTTCCGAGGCCCTCGAACGCGCCGGTCAGGGCCGTCGGGACCGCCGCTTGCGCGTATGTGCCGTCGACGCTCGCATCGTAGCTGTCGGCAAGCGCGTAGAAGCCGGATGGCGTCGCGGCGACATCGTTCGCGAGCGTCGCGATGTCCGTGACCAGCGTGTAGGCCTGACCGTTGATCGTGAGCGCGCTGTTCGCAGGATCGGTAAAGAAGACATTGCCACCCTGGAAGACGAGATTGCCGCTTCCACCGTCGCTTGTGATGAATGACAGATTGGCGCCGGAATCGATCTCGAGGGGCTGACGCACATAAATGCTTCCAGAAGAATCGAAGGTCAGTGTGCCGGACGTCGTCCAATCCTGAAACGCAGTGACATAAAGATCGCCGTTCGTGGTCTTGACCGTGGTGTCGCCGACGGCGCCGAGTTCGGCGTCGACGGAGAAACTTGTTGCCGAACTGACAATGTCCTGGTTGATCAGATTGCCGGCGAAATTTCCGGCCGCCACGTTGTTGCCGATCGCATAGACGATATTCTCTCCGGCAATCGACAGGTAGCTCTCGCCGGTCTGGTCGCGTAAATAGTTGCCCCAGATATCGACGCCCGAGCGCGATGCGCCGAGATCGTCGGCGACCGTGGCGCCGGTCGCCGACTGGACATAGACGGCGTCGGTCCCCATGAGCGAACCGGGCGCCAGCAGGAAGTAATAATAGCCGTTGGCGCCGGTCAACGTCGTGCCGATCGCATTGCCGTCGAGCAACCCCAAGATCGTATCGCCCGCATCCGGCGTGACGCCGGTATCGGTGTAAGCGGTGCCGGAAATCGATTGTGGCGTGCCGCTGGGATATTGCCAGGAGAAATACGGAAACAGATTCGGGCCCGTGCTCCATACCGTGTTGTCGAATCCGGTGGGCAGGGTCCCCTGCAGGTTCGCCGTCGTCTCGCCCGTGATGCCGGCATCGTTCGTGATATTGCCTGCACCCTGGCCGAGATTGGTGATGCCGCTCGTTTCGGTGTCCCAATAGGCGTATTGAATGCTTACGAGGCCGTCGTCTTCGCCGATCAGGCCGCCCATTTCCGTGGGCGTGGCGCCGGCGGCAGCCTGCACGAGGCCCGTCGAATAAACGCTGTAGAGCGATCCGGTATTCGTGCCGACAAGACCGCCGAGCTGGTCGCCGCCGGTGACCGCGCCCATCGAATAGGCGTTGGCGACGGCGCCTTCGTTGTAACCGATCAAACCGCCGACATCGACGCCCTCGTTTCCGAACGTGTCGACATAACCCGTCACTGCGCCGGTCGCGAAGGAATTAACAACCGTGCCGTCGCCGGTGGGATTGCTTACGCTGGTTCCGGGCGCGTCGTTTTCGTTGATGCCGATCAATCCGCCGACGTTCTGTGTGCCGATAACGGAACCGGTGGCGTAGGAATCGATCACTGCGCCGGCGTTGTCGCCGATCAATCCGCCGACGCTGACGCCGGCGGTAAACGTCAAATCCACTCCCGCATTGACGTTCCCGGTCGCGTAAGAATTGCTGACCGTGACGTTGTTGTTGCCGAGGGTGTAGCCGATCAGGCCGCCGATGGAATCGCCGCCGAGCGCAGTCACGTTGCCCATGGCGTAGGAGCCCGTCACTGAACCGGAATCAACCTCGCCGATGAGACCGCCGATCGCTCCGGGCTCGCCGCTTGATGATGCATCGACGATTTCGCCCGTGATTGTTCCGGACGAACTCGAGTTGCTGACGATGCCTTGCGAATCGCCGATAAGGCCGCCCACCTGGTAGAATCCCGTCACGGCCGCGCTGGAATGCACATTGGTGACATTGCCGGTGTCGAGACCGGCAAGGGCGCCGACGTCCGTATTGCCGGTCACGCTGCCGCCCGAAAGTAAGAGATCGGAGATGTTGCCCGTAACGCTTGCGAACAGGCCGACGGCCTCGTCCCCGGGCGCGGTGTTGGAATAGATTGTGAGATTGGAGATCGTGTTGCCCAAGCCTTCGAACGTGCCGGTGAAAGTGGTGGGGACCGGCGCGGATGCGTAATTATCGCCGGATGCGTTGTAGGAATTGGCCAGTGCGTAGTAGCCGCCCGGATTGAGATCAATATCGCTTTCCAACCCGGGAGTGCTGTTTTCCAGCGTGTAGGAATTGCCGTTGATCGAGAGGCTGCCCTGCGTGGTGCTGCCGACCTCATCGGTGAACGCGACATTGCCCGTGAAGCCTGCAGGACCGTAAGCGAAGTTCAATGCGCCGCCGGAGCCGCCATTGTCATTGGTTAGCAATACCAGCCCGCCCGCGCCTGTGATGGTGATCGGCGCATCGATATTGAGCGAATGATAGGAATCGAGCGTCAGCGTCGCGGTCGTGTTCCACGACAATGCGCTTTCGACATTGATGTCGCCTTCGCCCGCGGTCTGATTGCCGCTGCCGGAAGCCGCGCCGGATGTCGTTTGCTCGAGCACGCTCGTCCCGCCGTTGAGCGCGCCGTCGATCGTGTTGGCCGCAGCGGAATCGATGGTGAGGTCTTCCGGATCGACCTTCCATTGGCCGCCCTGGCCGGCCGTGATGTGTCCGGAAATATTCGCCGTCTGTCCCGAAGTCTCGATCTGTCCGCCGCCGGTCGCCCCCGCCGCATTCAAAGTGCCCGTCGTCGTGAGCGCGCCGTTTCCGGCGTCGAGATAGATTGTCCCGCCGACATTCCGAACGCCCTGCGCCAGGATCACGCCGCTCATGTTCACGACGCCGGTGGCGATGCCGTTCGCGGCATGCGCGGTCATCGACACATTCGCGCCGGAGAGCAGCCCGCTGTTGATCGCGGACGCGCGCGCATTCACATCGCCCTGCGAGGCGAAGGACACGAGACCGTCGCCGGTGAAATCGACCGTGAATTTGTTGGCGGCGCCCAACGCGACGGTGCCGAGTTTCGCGTTGACTGTGCCCGCGTTCGTCACATTTGGCGCGACAAGCGCCACCACGCCATTCGTCCCCACTACGATCTGGCCCTGGTTGACGATTTTCGCGCTTTGCTTGCCCGCCTGGGTGAACTTGCCCGCCAGCAGGTCGGAATCCGAGCCGTCAGTCGACGTCGCGATCAGCGATCCGACATTGACCTGCGAGTTCTTGCCGAACAGCATGCCATTGCCGTTGATCAGGACAATGCGCCCGTTCGCGTCCAGCGTTCCGAGAATCTGGCTTGCGCTCGCTCCCCCGATACGATTGACGGCAATAGCCTGCGCATTGGGCTGGACAAATTGTGTGGTTTGTCCGCTGCCGATGTTGAAGCTGGACCAGTTGATGACGACGTCTTCGCTTGACTGATCGACCGTCGTCTTGGACGAAGATGCGGACACCGTGGCCGAGCCGGTTGTCACCGAACCGTTCTTGGGATTTGCGTAGGCGGGCGCCGCGATGAGCGCAATGACCGCCGTGCTCAGCAGCAGGCGCGCATCCAGCCTCATTTTTCCGGATTGTGACGACGCGGTCGATAATCCACGGATGCCGAAACCCATGATACCCCCCACTCGGTCGCTGCACCGAGGCTTTTGTGACGTCCAGCTTAACGCTGCTTCTAGCAGAAGCCGGGGGCATTGGCCACTCGGCAGCGGGCTCGAACACGACGCTTATGTGTCTAAATCGCCGTCCGTGCCAGTGATCAGCCGCGCGCCGCGCTGATAGGTGACGTAGGACCATGCCCAGCTCAACGCCACGACGAAGCGGTTGCGGAATCCGATCAGAAAATAGACATGCGCGATCGACCAGATCAGCCACCCGATGAATCCATAGACGCGCACGCGCCCAAAATCGACGACGGCGTTCTTGCGGCCGATGGTGGCGAGGCTGCCATAATCTGCATATGAAAACGGTTTGGGCGCAGAGCGGCCTGTCACGCGAGCTTTGATCAGTTTGCCGACGTAAGCGCCGGCCTGTTTCGCCGCCGGGGCGACGCCGGGAAGAAACGATCCGCTCTTCATCTTGAACGCGGCTACGTCGCCCACGACGAAGACGCCATCTGAACCGGCCACCGAAAAGTCGCCTTGCACGATGACGCGGCCCGCCCGATCGACCGCCGCGCCGAGCCAGCGCCCGGCGGGCGACGCGCCGACGCCCGCTGCCCAAATGATGGTCCGCGCTGCAATCTTTTCGGTTCCAATTGTGACGCCGTGGTCGTCAATGGCCGTGACGGGCGTTCCCAAACGCACTTCAACGCCCATCGCCTCGATGACGCGTTCGGCTTCGCGCGAGCAGGGTTCGGAAAAAGCCGGCAGCACGCGCGGCCCCGCTTCGGCCAGAATGATGCGCGCAGAGCTTGGCTCGATGTCGCGAAAATCGCGCGTGATGGAGTTGCGCGCGAGTTCCGCAATGGCGCCGGCCATCTCGACACCCGTCGGTCCCGCGCCGACGATGACAAAGGTGAGAAGCGCCCGACGCGCGCCCTCGTCCGCCTCCACTTCCGCGCGCTCGAACGCGAGCAGTATTTTTGCGCGCACGCGCGTTGCGTCGTCGATGCTCTTGATGCCCGGCGCACTCGCCTCCCAGTCGTCATGACCGAAATAGGAATGCCGCGCGCCCGTCGCGATCACGAGATAGTCATAGGGGATCGTCCGGCCGCAATGCGTGCGAACGGCTTTGCCGGCCGCATCCACGGCGGAAACCTCCGCCAGGATCACATGCACATTCTTCTGCGTCTTGAGAATGCTGCGAATGGGCTGGGCGATCTCGGCTGGCGAAAGGCTGGCCGTGGCGACCTGATAGAGCAGCGGCTGGAACAGGTGATAATTGTGCCGGTCGACGATGGTGATCTCGACGGACGCGTCCCGAAGCGCATGCGCCGCGGTCAATCCCCCAAAACCAGCGCCCACAATGACGACGCGCGGGATCTGCGCGGCTTTCGTTGCGTCGATATTGTTCCGATCCATGGCGCTATTCCCGCCTTGTGAGGCCTGGGTAACGACTCGCGCGGGACCATACAATCAATGAGAGAATATCTCCCATTCGAAAGCGCCGGCCGGATTTATTGCGCGATGGGAACACCTTCTTTTTCGGCGCGCACCGTTTCAACCCACCGCGCCAGGCGATTCAACTCCGGCGCTGCTTGAGTCTCTCTCAGAATTTCGTCCATGAACTTGCGATACTCGTCGCCGTAGTCCTGCGAAATCAAGCGCCACATCGCGCGCAGCCCGGGCGAAGTGAGCATGCTCCGGACGCCGGCGACATAGCTATGATAGGCGGCGTCATCGAGCTGACCCGACAGATGCTGCAGAAACGAGTCTTCGCCGCTCACGAAACCGCATCGGCACAACATTGCGAATTGATGGAGTTCCGCAGGATCCAGGCCTTCATCTCCGGACCGGCCCCGGCGGAAAATATCGGAAAGCTCCGGATCAGCCATTCTCAAGCTGTTGTCGCTCACCCGATCGGCGCGACCCTGCTGCATGAGCGCGCGCTGATTGCGCTCCGCCTGCTTCACCTGGATGCTCAGATAGATGAGCGAGATCAGCACGGCCACGCCGCTCACAAGGCTGCCGATGGATGCAATATCCGAAAGTGTCATTCAAATTCCCCCAGTTGCACGGAATAGGTCAGTCTAGGTGGAATTCGCGGGAATAACGCCAACCCGTTAATGCTGGCTCTTCGGCATACGCACCACGAGGCCGTCGAGCTCGGGCGTCACCTTGATCTGGCAGGAGAGGCGGCTCGTGGGCTCCAGCTCCTGCGCGAAATCCAGCATGGTCTCTTCCATGTCCTGCTTTGGCGGCATTTTGTCGGTCCAGGCCGGATCGACATAGACATGGCACGTCGCGCAGGCGCAGGCGCCGCCGCAATCTGCGTCGATGCCCGGAATGAGGTTCTTCACCGCACCTTCCATCACCGACCAGCCCGCGGCCACCTCCACCTCATGCTCTTTGCCGTTGTGCTCGATATATTTGATCTTGGGCATGGGTACTCCTCGAGACGCCGTGTCAGACGATGTTTTTCATGGGAATGGCGGTGTCCGCAAGTCGCTCGGGCGGGACATGAGCCCGGTCCGCGATCAATTTGCGGCCGACAATGTATTCCGGGGCGGCGTTGACGGCTTCGACGGCCGCAACCCTCCCCTCTCGCAGATGGAACGCGGCGAATTTGCGCGAGGCGGGCGCGCCCCGCACCACGATCTTGTCGCCATGCTTCGCGAGGCCCGCAATCTGCAGCTTGAGGTCGTATTGGTCGGACCAGAACCAAGGCACTTCGCCGTAAGGCGTGTGCTTGCCGACCATGGCGAGGGCCGCATGCTTCGCCTGGTCGATCGCATTCTGCACGGATTCGAGCCGGATCGGATCGCCTTCGCGGCCCACATGGCGCGTGCAATCTCCCGCCGCGAAGATCGCCTTGTCTTCGGTTTCTGCAAAGTGATTGACGACGATGCCGTCGGTGCAGGCGAAGTCCTGCTTCTTTCGCGAGTTCGACGTTCGGCACAATTCCGATGCCGACGAGCGCGATGTCGGCGGCATGCGTCGCGCCGCCTGCGCGCACGGCTGCGAGCTTGTCGGCGCCCTCGAACGCTTCGACCGTCGTGTTCATCAGAAAGCGAACGCCGGCAGCGCGGTGCACATCTTCGAAGAAAGCCGACACCTGCGGCGACACCGCGCGCGCCATCACCCGGTCGAGCGATTCAAACACCGTCACATCGAGGCCGTGCTTCACGGCGACGGCCGCGACTTCCAATCCGATATACCCGCCACCCACGACCGCCAACCGCGCGCCCTTGACGAAAGCAGGCCGCAGCGCATCGACATCCGCGATGCCGCGCAGATAGTGAATGCCCTTGAGGTCTGCGCCCGGCACGGGAATGCGACGCACGCGCGATCCGGTCGCAATCAGAAGCTTGTCGTATCCCAGCGCGCGTCCATCGCCCAGCAGAACAGCCTTACGCGCGCGATCGATCGACTTGGCCGCCACACCCCGGATCAGTTCGCATTTCGCTTCGGTGTAAAATGCATCCGGCTTGAGGAACAGACGGTCGCGCTCCAGCGCGCCTGACAGATAGGCCTTGGAGAGCGGCGGACGCTGATAAGGCGCGAAGGGTTCGTCGCCCACCATGGCGATGCTGCCCGTAAAGCCCTCCGCCCGAAGCGTGGCCACGGCCTGCGCGCCGGCCTGGCCGGCGCCGATGATGACAATGCGTTCCGACATGCCCTATCTGGAATAAGCCCCTGTCCGGGCGGGCAACATGTCGGACGCGCCCCCCGGAATCAACGAAAAATCCCCGCTTCCGGGCTGACGCCTTCCCGGGCTACAAGTGCCTCGAATGGATGAAGATTCCCAAGCTTTCGGGCGCGAATTGATGCTGCACGGTCTCGCCGACACCGAAGCGCTCGGCGCGCGCATTGCCGCAGGCTTGCGCGTGGGCACAGCGGTGGCGCTCGAAGGCGATCTTGGCGCCGGCAAGACGGTGCTGGCGCGCGCGATCCTGCGTGCGCTGGGCGTCGAGGAAGACGTGCCGAGCCCGACCTTCACGCTCGTTCAATCCTATGAGACCCGGAAATTGCCGGTTCGCCATTACGATCTCTATCGAATCGAAAATGCGTCCGAGATGGACGAACTAGGGCTGGACGAAGCGCTGGACGATGGCGCCGCCCTGATCGAGTGGCCCGAACGGGCGGCCTCGTACATCCCCAACGACGCGCTGCATGTGCGCCTCGAAACCGCGGGGGAGAATGCGCGACGCGCTTATCTCACCGGCCCGTCCCGGTGGGCGCGAGAAATTGAGACGACGCCGTCATGACCGAGCGCGCTGACGCCATGCGTGATTTTCTGGCGAGCGCCGGATGGAGGGACGCGGAATTGAATCCGTTGCCCGGCGATGCGTCGACCCGGCGTTACGTGCGCGCGCGGCTGAACGGCCACAAAGCGATGGTGATGGACCAACCGCAAGGCGCGGAGACTCCCGCCTGCCCGCCCGGCGCCACGGAAGAGCAGCGTCGCGCCATGGGTTACAACGCGATCGCGCGGCTGGCCGGCGCCGATGTGGGGCGGTTCATCGCGACCGCGGAGTTCTTGCGCGCACGCGGCCTCAGTGCGCCGCAAATATATGCGGCGGATGCGCAAACCGGCTTCGCATTGATCGAGGATTTGGGTGACGGGCTCTATGCCGATGTTTTGGCGGACGGCGGCGATGAGCACGCGCTTTACGGAGCGGCGATCGATGCGCTCGCGAATCTCCATGCGGAAAGCGCCCCCGCAATGCTGCCGTCCGACAAACCGCTGCATGCTTATGACGACGTCGCCCTGGTCGCCGAAACCGATCTGATGACGGAATGGTTCATGCCCGTCGCGCTGGGGCGCAGCGCGAGCGAGGCGGAAATCTCTGAACATCGCGCATTGTGGCGCGCCGTCCTCGCGCCTGTGCTCGCCTCGCCGTCCGTGTTCGTGCACCGCGATTACCATGCGCAAAACCTGATCTGGCTGCCGGAAAGGGAAGGCGTCGCGCGCGTCGGGATGATCGATTTCCAGGATGCGGTGGCGGGCGCGCGCGGTTACGACCTGATCTCTCTCGTGGAAGATGCGCGCCGAGACGTGGATCCCGCGCTCGCGGAAGCGATGACATCACGCTATCTCGACACCATGCGCGCGCAGGGGCGGCCGCTCGATGAACGAGCCTACCGCGCGGAGATGGCGGTGATGGCGGCGCAGCGCAACGCCAAGATCGCGGGTATCTTCGCGCGCCTTTACAAACGGGACGGCAAACCGCGCTATCTTTCTTATCTGCCGCGCGTCTGGGGCTATCTCAATCGCGACCTCGAACATCCTGCGCTCGGCCCGCTCAAAGCATGGTATGAACGCGTGATTCCGCGCGCCGCGCGCGGCAATCCGATGGAAAAAGACCAATGAAAAAGGGAATGTCGGCTTGAGCGTCAAAGGCCCCACCCGCGCAATGATCATGGCCGCCGGCCTCGGCACGCGCATGCGCCCGCTCACCGACGACCGGCCGAAGCCGCTCGTTAAAGTGCGCGGCAAGGCGCTGATCGATCACGCGATCGACCGTCTCGTGGCGGCCGGCGTCACCTTGATCGCGGTCAATGTGCATTACCGCGCCGACATGTTGCGGGAGCATCTCGCCAAACGCCGCGATGTGGAAATCCGCATCTCCGAGGAGAAAGACGAACTTCTGAACACGGGCGGCGGCATCTTCCAGGTGTTGCCGCATTTCGAGGGCGAACCGTTCTTCGTCCACAATTCGGATTCGATCTGGGTCGAAGGATATGGTCATGCGCTGGATCGCCTGAAAGCGCGCTGGGACGCCGAGCAAATGGACGGTCTGTTGCTGATGGCCTCGCTGGTGACGGCGATCGGTTATGAAGGCCCGGGCGATTTCATGATGGATGCGGACGGCCGGTTGTCGCGTGTGCCGGAAAAAAAGATTTCACCCTTCGCCTATCCGGGCGTCTAGATCACGACGTCGCGCCTGTTCGAAGGCTGCAAGCCGGGCTCGTTCTCCATCAATCCGTTGTGGGACCGCAGCATCGAGGCTGGCCGGCTTTACGGCATCCGGCTCGACGGCGTGTGGATTCATGTCGGAACACCCGACGCGGTGGAAGAAGCCGAAGCGTATCTCGCCGACCTTGAACCGGCCTGAATCCATGCCGGCCAACGTCTTCACGATCGCGGCGGGCGCAGCCTTCGCCGAGACGCTCGCGCGCGGCGTGATCGCGCGAACAGGCGGCGCCGACGATCCGCTGGCGCTCGCCGACGCGACGATCTTCCTGCCCACACGGCGCGCGGCGCGCACATTGTCCGAAGCGTTCGCGCGCGTGCTAGGCGGTGCGGCGCTGTTGCCGCAAATCCGTCCCTTGGGCGATGCGGACGACGACGAATTCGCCTTCGATCCTGCCGGCGAGGATATGGCGCTGCCGCCGGCCATTGCGCCGGTGCGGCAGCGATTGCTCATGGCCACGCTTGTGCAACGCTGGGATCGCGCGCAGCACCGCTCTGCGGCCCGACTGACGTTCGCCCAAGCCGCATCGCTCGCGCGCGGACTCGGCGATTTTCTCGACGAAGTCGAAACGCAGGAGGCCGATCTCTCGAATCTTCGATTCGCTCGCGCCCGACTCCCTCGCCGCCCATTGGGCCGAAGTGAAGGAATTCCTCGAATATATGCGCGACGGCTGGCCGGAGCTGCTCGCGGCGGAAGGCCGGATCGCGCCTGCGGTGCGCCGCCGCGCGCTGCTGGGCGCGCTTGCCGATCGGCTTGGGACGCATCCGCCGGCCGGCCCTGTGATAGCTGCCGGCACCACCGGCAGCATTCCGGCCACCGCGAGATTGCTTGGCGTAATCGCGCGCCTGGAACGCGGGGCCGTGGTGTTGCCGGGACTGGATCGCGATCTCGACGACGAAAGTTGGGGCAAGCTCGATCCCGGCCATCCGCAATACGGCATGAGACAATTGCTGACGCGCATTGGCGTCGAGCGTCACGACGTGACCGATTGGACGCCGAGTGCGCCGCCAAATTCCGCACGCACAACTCTCCTGCGCGAAACCCTGCGGCCGGCGCCGACCACGGATGCGTGGCGCGACATCGCGGATCGCGGTAGCGGCGAAATCGAAAAAGGACTTGACGGGCTCTCGCTGGTCGGCGCTGCGCATCCCGGAGAAGAAGCCGCTGTGGTTGCGCTGGTCTTGCGCGAAGCGCTCGACACGCCCGGGCGCACTGCCGCGCTGGTGACGCCAGATCGCAATCTCGCGCGCCGTGTGGCGGCGGAGATGGGACGCTGGAATATCATCATCGACAATTCCGCCGGCCGGCCGCTGGCCAACACTCCTCCAGGCGCGTTTCTCGCGCTCCTCGCCGAAGCAGCCACCGATCTTTTCGCGCCTGTGTCTTTGCTCGCGTTGCTCAAGCACCCCCTTGCGGCCGGTAGCGAGGCGCCGGCGGATTTCCGTCGCAAGGTCCGTGAGCTCGACCGTTTCTGCCTGCGCGGGCCGCGGCCGGATCCCGGCCTCGACGGAATCGCAAACGCGATCGCCAGCGCAACCCGCGAGGCGCGGGAAAAGCCGCATGAGAAAACAGTCGTAGCGCTCGCGCCCTGGTTCGCGAAAATCGCAACGACGCTGACGCCATTGGCCTTTGTTCTCGAAGCAAACGACGTCTCGATCGCCAACGTTGCGGCGGTGCATGCCGCCGTCGCGGAAGCGCTTGCCGCAACGGAGTCTGAACCGGGGGCGATGCGACTCTGGCGCGGCGACGCCGGTACTGCGGCGGCGACCCTCATCGCAGCGCTTGAAGATGAGTCCGCCGGCCTGCCGACGATCGAACCCAGTTCGTATCCCGTGCTGTTTCGCGCGCTTGCCGAAGAACGCGCGGTGCGGCCCGCATACGGTTTGCATCCGCGCCTCGCCATCCTCGGAACGCAGGAAGCCCGGCTGCAAAGCTTTGATGTGCTGGTGCTGGGCGGTCTCAATGAAGGCGCATGGCCCCGCGCGGCCGCGGCCGATCCCTGGCTGTCGCGTCCAATGCGCGCAAAACTGGGGCTGGAGTCGCCCGAGCGCGCCATCGGATTGAGCGCGCATGATTTCGCGACGCTTGCCGCCGGTCCACAAGTCGTGCTCACCCGCGCACTCAAGTCGGAAGGTTCACCCACGACCCCATCGCGCTGGCTGCAGCGACTCTTGCAACTGACCAAGGGCTTGAGGCTCGACGCGAGGCTTGTGAGCGCCACGCGTTACGACGCGCTTGCCTCGGCCATGGCGACGCCGGACGCCGTCACACGCATCAGCCGGCCCGAGCCGCGTCCGCCCGTGGAGTCGCGACCGCGCAATCTTTCCGTCACCGAGATCGAGACCTGGCTGCGAGATCCCTACGCGATCTATGCGAAGCATGTTCTGCAGCTCAGGCCGCTCGATCCGCTAGACGCCCCCATCGGACCGCTCGAACGCGGCACATCCATTCACGCCGTCCTCGAACAATTTCTGATCGAGAACGCAACGGCTCTGCCTGCAGACGCCGAGACGCGGCTGGTTTCGATTGCGCGCACTGTGTTTCGCGATTCCGGGATTCCGAAAGCTGCGCTCGCCCTGTGGTGGCCGCGCTTCCTGCGCGCCGCCAACTGGTTCATCGGCGTCGAGCGCGGGCGTCGCATGAACATCCGGCAATCTTTTGTCGAGATTGGCGGAAGGCGAATATTCAAAGGCCCCGTCGGCGATTTCACCCTGCGCTGCCGGGCGGATCGCATCGATCTTCTGACATCCGGCGGCGGCTCCATCGTCGATTACAAGACGGGCGAGCCACCCACCAAAAAACAGGTGCGCGTCCTGCTGGCGCCGCAATTGCCGCTCGAAGGGGCGATCCTGGCGGAAGGCGGCTTCGCGGAAATCGGCAAACTCGCGCCGTCGGAACTTCTTTACATCCGCTTCGGCGGGGGCGACGAGCCGGGCGAGGTGCGCGATGTATCCGACGATGCGATCGCGCTCGTGCAAAAGGCGGAACAGCAACTGATCGGCCGCATCACTTATTTCGACGATTCCGACACGCCCTACCTGCCGCGTATCAAGCCGTATCGCGCCGATGTTTCCGGCGACTACGACCATCTTTCGCGCGTGCGCGAATGGTCGCTCGCAGGATGGGAGCCGGAAGAATGAGCGCGTCGCTCGATTCCCGCGCCGCCTCCGACCCAACACGTTCGGCCTGGGTGTCGGCCAATGCGGGCGCCGGAAAGACCTACACGCTCGCCAATCGCGTGGCACGGCTGTTGCTCGCGAAGGCTCCGCCTGAAAAAATCCTCTGCCTCACCTACACAAAAGCTGCGGCAGCGGAAATGGCCGGGCGGCTGTTCGAGCAGCTCGGCCAATGGTCGATGGCGGACGACACGGATCTGGCCAAGCGCATTGCGGATATCGGGGCGCCGCCATGCGACACGGAAGGCTTGAAGGAAGCACGCCGCCTGTTTGCGAAAGCGCTGGAAACACCGGGCGGCCTCAAGATCCAGACAATCCATTCGTTCTGCCAATATCTGCTTGCACGGTTTCCGCTGGAAGCGGGCGTGCCGCCCTCGTTCCGGGTGCTCGACGATCAAACCGCACGCGAACTGCGCGACGAAGCGCGCCAGCGCGTGCTGGAACGCGCCGGCTCCGGCGACGAAGCGCTGGCGAAAGCCGCGGCCCATCTCGTGACTCACGCAAGCGAATCCCGGCTGCAACAGATACTCGACGGCGCGCTCGGCGGCGACCGACGCAAATTCGAGCGCTTTCTATCGTCGTTGCCCGAGGCGGACGGCGCAATGGCCCGAGCGGTGCGCGCTGCGCACGGCGCAAACGCCGACGACACCTGCGAAGGCGTCGCCGCCGAATTCTGCGCCGCGATGAAGGCCAAAGAACCGCGGCTGCGCGAAATCGCAAGCTGGCTATCCGCCGGGACCAAGACCGACATCAAGAACGCCCGAGATTTGCTCCGTGCGATCGAAACCGGCTCGTTCGAAAGCTTTCGCGACGCATTCCTCACCGGCAAAGGAACGAGATACGCAACCCTCGCGACGAAGAAGCTCGCGGATGCCCGGCCCGACTTGCTGCAGTCCTTTGAAGCGATCGTCGACTGCTTCATGGCCGCCGAGGAACGTCACCGCGCCGCCCATGCCGCATCGCTGGCGGAAGCGGCCCTGACGCTTGCCGGAGCCGCGCTGCGCGAATATGCGGCGGCCAAGCGCGCCCGCGGCGTTCTCGACTATGACGATCTCATCATCGAAACCCTGCGGCTGCTTGACCGCGAGGAGGCTTCCGGTTGGGTGCTCTACAAGCTCGACGGCGGCCTCGATCACATCCTGATCGACGAAGCGCAGGACACCAGTCCCGAACAATGGAACATCGTTCGGCGGCTCACGGAGGAATTCTTCGCGGGCAAAGGCGCGCGCGACGACGCGCGGGGTCCCCGCACGATCTTCGCCGTGGGCGACGAAAAGCAATCGATCTTCAGCTTCCAGGGCGCCGACCCGGCGCAGTTCGACATCAACCGAACGCTTTTCGAGGGGCGCGCGGCGGAGAATTCCTTCGTGGACGTGCAGCTTCCCGTTTCGCGCCGCTCGGCGCCGCAAATCCTGCAATTCGTCGATGAAGTGTTCGCCGATCCGGCCGCGCGCGAGGGCGTCACCTCCGGGGGCGCCGATGTTGCGCATCAGGCTCACCGCGCCGACGCCCAGGGCCGTGTCGAGTTCTGGCCTGCGCTGAGTCCGTCCAAGGTCCCCGAACCGGATTACTGGCTGCCGGTCGATGTGGAGTCCGAAGCGAGCCCCGTCGTGCGCCTTGCCGATCGTGTCGCGGGTCAGATCAAAACCTGGACCGACGGCCGCACGCAGCTGCCCGGTCACAACAAGCCCATCAGTCCCGGCGACATCATGGTGTTGATGCCGCGGCGCGAACCATTCGCCAGCGAGTTGATCCGACAGCTCAAGCGGCGCGGGGTGCCCGTCGCCGGCGCCGACCGGATCAAACTGCAGAACCAGATCGCGGTGATGGACCTCGTCGCGCTCGGGCGCTTCGCGCTTTTACCGGAAGACGATCTCAATCTCGCGGCGCTGTTGCGCTCGCCGCTGATCGGCATCGACGAGGAACAATTGTTCGCGCTCAGCGCGTCGCGCAAGGGCCCGTTGTGGCGCGAGCTTACGGAGCGTCGAAACGAACTTGCGTCGTTCGCGTTCGCCCACGAATTCCTGTCCGAGTGCCTGTCACGCGCCGATTTCGCGCCGCCCTTTGAGTTTTATGCCCATGTCCTGGCTGCGCGCGGCATGCGCAAGCGCCTGCTCGCGCGCCTCGGCGCCGAAGCGAACGACGCCATCGACGAATTCCTCTCGCTGGCGCTCGCCTATGAAGGGCTCAACACGCCTTCACTGGAGGGTTTTCTGCACTGGATCGAGCGGGGCGACGCCGAGATCAAGCGCGACATGGAGCGCGGACGCGACGAAGTTCGCGTGATGACCGTCCACGGCGCCAAAGGCCTTGAAGCCGATATCGTGATCCTGCCGGACACCACTTCGCTACCCGATCCGCCGGGCAAGCGCGGCGATCTTCTGTATACAGACAAGAGCGTGATCTATCCGGTGACGGACAGCGCAGCGCCGGCGGCCGTGAAACTCGCCAAAGCCGGGGCGGCGGACGAGGCTCTGAAAGAGCATCGCCGACTCCTCTATGTGGCGCTGACGCGCGCGAAGGACTGTCTCTATGTTTGCGGCTTCGAGAACAAGAACGGCGTCAAGCCTGGCTCGTGGTACGAACTCGCGCAGCGCGCGGCGCAATCGCTCGGCAAGGCGGTGGTGCGCGGCGACGACACATTGCGTGTCATCGGCGACGCCGAGACGGAAACAGCGCCGCCGTCGGCGAGCCCTGAATCTCCCCGGATCCTTTTGCCCGATTGGGCGACCGCCGAACCCAGGCCCGAACACGCCGCGCCTCGACTGATCCGCCCCTCCGACGCAGCGGGATTGGAGGAACCCGGGGTCTTTTCGCCCGCCGGTCCGAAAGCCGCCGCACGCTTCCGGCGCGGTCAGCTTGTTCACACGCTTTTGGCGCGGCTTCCCGATATCGCGCCTGAACTCCGCCGCGACATCGCACTCGCGTTTCTGGCGGCGCGCGACGTGAAGCCCGAAGAAGCGGCGGCGCTTGCCGATGAGACTTTGGCGGTGATCTCCGATTCCCGGTTCGCGGCGGCTTTCGCGCCCTCAGCGCGCGCGGAAGTGGCGATTGTCGCCGATCTGCCGGCGCTCGGCTTTGGCGCCCGAGCCAGCGGGCGGATCGACCGATTGGCGGTTTCGGCGGAAGACGTGTTGGCGATCGATTTCAAGACCAATCGACCGCCTCCTGAGCGGTTGGAGGACGTCCCGACCCTTTATCGCACTCAGATGGCGCTTTATCGCGCCGCACTCGCAAAGGTGTTCCCTGGCCGTCGAATCGCCTGTGCGCTCATCTGGACCGAAGGTCCCCGCCTGATGGCGCTCCCCGATGCGCTTCTCGACGCGGAAACGGCGCATATACGCGCACGCCTTGACCCTGGGGGGCACGGTTCCTAGATTCACTCGGACAAGGCACCTCGTTGCGAAGGATGATTTCATGTCAGCGCCCATCAAGGTCTCGGATGCGTCGTTTCAAGCCGACGTCCTCAATTCGAAAAATCCAGTCGTCGTGGATTTTTGGGCGGAATGGTGCGGCCCCTGCCGCATGATCGCGCCGGCGCTCGAAGAACTGGCAGGCGAACTTGAGGGCAAGGTGACCGTCGCCAAGGTCAATATCGACGAGAACCCGAACATTCCGACCAAATACGGCGTACGCGGCGTTCCCACCTTGATGATCTTCCATCAGGGCCAGGTTGCGGCGACCAAAGTCGGCGCGCTGCCGAAATCGAAGATCAAGGAGTGGATCGAATCCTCGATCGGTTCCTCCAGTTCCACCGCAGCAGACGGACGCAGCAGGGTTTGAGCTTTCGCCGGCGGTTTGAATTCACCTAATTGTTTGCTGTCGCCAGCACAATTGCCCGCTCGAAAACCGGATCGTGGCCCTGCCGCCAGTCGGCGAAGCTTGTCGTGATCGTTTCGTCCGGCTGAAGCGTTTTCACGCGCGCGGGGAAGATCCAATCCGGCCAGAAACAAATGTCCCAATCGCTGCATGGGTGAGCGTAGTCGTGCTTGCCGGTTTCGTAGGCCATGCAGAGATGATAGTTCGGCAGGCATCCGCGTCCGCCTTCCGCAACAAACGCCAACCGATCGCCGACCGGCTCGCCGAGCAGAGTCACGCGATCGCCGCCCGCTTGTTTGATGAAAGCCGTTGTCGTGATGCCGGCCGAGAACGTGATCGGCGAAATCAAAAGGTAGATGCGGCCGCCCGGCGCAATCAGCTTCGGCAGGTCTGCTGAAAAACCCGCAAGATTGACATAGTTGCCGCCGTCATTGAATCGGTTGTCGAATATGAGCTGGCACGGCTTGTTCGCCTGCATGTCGGACTTCGTGGCCGTAAGAAAATCTCCGATGCGGGCGCCCCCTTCGTCCTCGCTCGACTTGATCTGAATCACCATGACGCAGGAATGCGGCAGGCGAAACCGCCGGAACGGCGTATCGAAATCCGCAAATGTGGACGGCAGCGGGCGGTCCGGCTGATAGGCGATCCAGTCGCGTCCTAGGGCCTTGAGTGGAATGTTCGAATAGATGCGCTTCACGAACAGGAAAGGCTCGTCCTTGTCGGGCAAATAGGGCGTCAGCATGCGCGTAACGGTCGCGCCGGACGGCGATGTGACCGTCAATGTCGAATGCCCCATGTCGGGCGCAATGCCGGCGCCCACCAACACGTCCTGCCAGCTCAGATAGAACTCGGCATAAAGCTTGCGCCATTGCGGCGTGCCGCCTCGGAGCTTTTCCAGCCGCGTCAAGGCTGCATCGATCGGATGGCCATCGATCGAGACGAGCTTGCCCCCGAGAAGGTCGCCATAGAGCCTGGTCGCATGCATCACATAGACGCCGTCGGAAAAAGCCGCGACGCGCACCGGCAATTCCATCGGATCGGCGCCCGGATCGTAACCCAGGCGCGTATGCCCGTTATCGGCAAGCGCTGTGATCTCCATCAGCGCAACCCGCAAGCTCGGCCGCGGCAAGACCGTCTTTGAATTCATCAGAGCTGCGATGCGGCGCTCCGCCTCCGTTCGCGCCTGCAGCGAAAAAGCCCTGTCCAGCGCAAGCAGTTTCGCAAAATAGTCGACGTCCTGCCGCTGCGCTTCGAGCGCATTTTGCGGCTTGTCATAATGCGCGGCCGGCGCTGACGGATTGAAGTGCAGGATCATCGCGTAGAGCATCCCGCCTCCAAGCGCTGCAAGGAGCACGACAATTCCCAGCACGATTCCGCCGAATTTCAGAAATCTCCTCATGTTCGCGCTCCGCCTTGGACAGAAATTTCTCAGACCAATTCAGCCGTTTTCCGCCAACACGATTCCCGCGAGATAGAGCGAGCCGCAGATGAGGATGCGCGGCGGCCCCTCGCCGGGACGCGCGCGCGACCAGGCGGCCACCTGCATCATCGCGTCCTCGAGATCGTCCGCCGGGCTCGCATCGAGTCCGCTCGCGCGCGCGGCGTCGTATAAGCGCGCC
The DNA here is from genome assembly GCA_963715545.1 of uncultured Alphaproteobacteria bacterium. Taxonomy (GTDB): domain Bacteria; phylum Pseudomonadota; class Alphaproteobacteria; order Micropepsales; family Micropepsaceae; genus Rhizomicrobium. The sequence continues at coordinate 1,931,133 of OY970252.1, forward strand.
TGCGCCGAGGCTTGCGGCCTCGCCTTCGATCGGCACCGTCGTCACATGCCGCGCCAGGCCCTTGAACGCAGACAGAAATCCGACCGCGTCCTTCGTCTTCAGCATGCCGCAGATGAGATAGAGCGGCTTCTCAGCCCGTTCTTCGAAATCGGCCATCGGCGCGCGCCACGGCGACGCGCGCCATGCGGATTGTGGCCGCCGTCGAGCCAGACTTCTGCGCCTTTCGGCGCCGCGTCGATCAGCGGTCCGCGCGTGAGCCGCTGCAGGCGCGCCGGCCATTCGACAGTTGCGCAAGCCCCCGCTCGATCGCGTCGTCCGGGCCCCATCCGCCGCCCGCTCGGCGCAGCGCCGCAATCGCCACGGCCGCATTCTCGATCTGATGCCGACCGACGAGTCGCGGCAATGGCAGATCGAGCAGCGCATCCGTCGTCCTGATAGACCATGCGGCCGTGCTCCTGATGCGCGAAGAAATCCTGGCCGAACGCATAAAGCGGCGCGCCCAGCGCATCGGCGCGGCGCGTGATCACGTCGCGCGGCACATCTTCCTGCGGCCCCACGATGATCGGAACGCCTGGCTTGATGATGCCCGCCTTTTCGGCCGCGATGTCGGCGATCGATGTCCCAAGGAATTCCTGGTGATCCAGGCCGACGGGCGTGATCACGGTCATGCGCGGCCGTGCGATCACATTCGTCGCGTCGTATTTGCCGCCCAGCCCCACTTCCAGCACCAGCGCGTCGGCGGGATGGCGCGAGAACGCCAGGAACGCCGCGGCCGTGGTGATCTCGAAAAAGGTGATCGGCGCGCCGTCATTGACCCGCTCGCATTCTTCGAGCGTGGCGGACAACTCGCCTTCGCTGATCAACTGGCCCGCAAGCCGGATGCGCTCGTGAAAATGGACGAGATGGGGCGAGGTGTAGACATGAACGCGCAACCCCTGCGCCTCCAGCATGGCGCGCGAAAAGGCGCAGACCGATCCCTTGCCGTTGGTGCCGGCCACATGGATGACGGGCGGCAGCTTGCGTTCAGGATGGCCGAGTTGACCCAGCAGGCGCTCGATGCGGTCGAGCACGAGATCGATGCGTTTGGGATGTAGTGCCAGAAGCCGTTCGAGGATTGCGTCGCTTCTCGCGTCGACGCTCATGTACCTGTCTGTGCGCGGCCATTGCCGCTGCCATTTGTTTTGGGCGCGGCCGGCCTTGTCGCATTTGCGCTGATGACGGGCGGCGCGGTGCGCATCTTGGGGCGCGGTCGTTTCATGATCAGATGCAACAGGCGTGACAACGTCGCGCGCAACTCATGGCGATGGACGACCATGTCCACCATGCCATGATCGAGCAGATACTCCGCGCGCTGGAACCCGTCGGGCAGACGTTCGCGAATGGTCTGTTCGATCACGCGCTGGCCGGTGAAGCCGATAAGCGCGCCGGGTTCCGCGATCTGCACATCGCCCAGCATCGCATAGGACGCGCTGACGCCGCCGGTGGTGGGATCGGTGAGCACGACGATGTAGGGCAATCCCGCTTCGCGCAGCATGATCGACGCCGATGGTCACGCGCGGCATCTGCATGAGCGAGAGAATGCCTTCCTGCATGCGCGCGCCGCCGGAAGACACAAAGAGAATGAACGGTCGACGTCTCGGCAACGGCGGCCTGCATGCCGAGCACGAGGGCTTCGCCCACGGCCATGCCCAGCGAACCGCCCAGGAAATCGAACGGCTGCACCGCGATCATCACCGGCAAGCCGTCGATCGTGCCGCGCGCTACGGACAACGCTTCCTGGCGGCCCGTTTTGCTGCGCGCGTCCTTCAGCCGGTCGGAATAGCGGCGCTCGTCGCGGAAACGCAGCGGATCGGCGATCACTTCGGGCTGCGGCATTTCCTCGAACACGCCGGCGTCGCAAGATCGTCGCGAACCGCTCCTTGCGGACCGATCGCGCATGTGATAGCCGCATTGCGGGCAAACATACTGGGCCAGTTCGAGATCGCGATGGAAAATCATGTCCCCGCAGGCGGGGCATTTCTTCCAGAGGTTCTCGGGCGTATCGCGTGCCGCGGCCTGCCATCAGGCTCTTGATGCGCGGACGGACGAAATTGGCGATCCAATTCATGTGTCTACTCTATCACGGGCTCTTGGCGGGCTGCATGCACTGAATCCGCCAGGGAGGCACAGAAATTCACTACGTTTTCAACCAGTGCGGCCTTCGCAGGCCCGGAATGTGCGGCTTCGGCCATCAGTGTGACGATCGCGGAACCCACCACCGCCCCATCGGCGAAGCGGGCGATTTCGGCGGCCTGTTCCGGCGTCTTGATTCCAAAACCGACCGCACATGGGTATCTGGGCACGCGCCTTCACTTTGGCAACCGCCTCGCGGACAACGGCTGCGGCAAAGGTCTTGGTGCCCGTCACGCCGGCAATCGACACGTAGTAAAGGAACCCGCTCGCGCCATCGAGAATCACCGGCAGCCGTCTGGCGTCCGTGGTCGGGGTCGCGAGTCGAATCACATCGAGCCCCTGAGCGGCTGCGGGCGCGCGGAGCACTTCGTCTTCTTCGGGCGGCAGATCGACGGTGATCAGGCCGTCGACTCCCGCGGCGGCGGCGTCTTTCGCAAAGCGCGCGGTGCCGTAACGATGGATCGGATTGTAGTAGCCCATCAGCACAATCGGCGTGGCCGAATGTCTTCCGGCGGAAACGCTGCACGAGATCGAGCGTCTTGGCGAGCGTCATGCCCGCCTTCAGCGCGCGCAAGCGAAGATGCCTGGATTGCAGGACCATCCGCCATGGGATCGGAAAACGGCACGCCCAGTTCGATCAGGTCAGCGCCCGCCTTCGGTAATCTTTCAAGAATGGCGAAGGACGTATCCGCATCGGGATCGCCGGCGGTGATGAACGGCACAAAGGCTGCGCGGTTGGCCTTGCGAAGCTCTGCGAAGCGCGCCGCGATCCGGCTCATAGCTTCTCACCCAGCGCCGCCGCGGCCGTGAAGACGTCCTTGTCGCCGCGGCCGGAGAGTGTGACGACGATGATCTGATCCTTCGCCATTCGGGGCGCGATCCGCATCACATGCGCGATCGCATGCGACGGCTCCAGCGCCGGGATGATCCCTTCAAGGCGGCCGAGCGCCATGAACGCTTCCATCGCGTCCCTGTCGGTGGCGGAGAAATATTTCACGCGGCCCTGGTCCTTGAGCCAGGAATGCTCGGGACCGACGCCCGGATAATCCAGGCCAGCCGAAATCGAATGCGCTTCCAGAATCTGGCCGTCGCGATCCTGCAGCAGATAGCTGCGCGCGCCATGCAGCACGCCGGGCGAACCCTTGGTGAGCGTGGCGGCATGCCTCTGCGTTTCGACGCCGTCGCCGGCCGCTTCCACGCCGTGAATTTCCACCTCGGGATCGTCGAGAAACGGATGGAACATGCCGATCGCGTTCGAGCCGCCGCCCACGCAGGCGACGATCACATCCGGCAACCGCTTTTCCATCTCGAGGATTTGAGCGCGGGTCTCGTCGCCGATCACGGTCTGAAAATCGCGCACGATCTGCGGATAGGGATGCGGGCCCGCCGCCGAGCCAATGATGTAGAACGTGTCCTCCACATTGGCGACCCAGTCGCGCAACGCTTCGTTCATCGCATCCTTGAGCGTGCGCGAACCGGAGGTCACTGCGCGCACTTCGGCGCCCAGCAAATTCATGCGGAACACGTTCGGTTTTTGCCGCTCGATATCGACTTCGCCCATATAGACGATGCAGGGAAGACCGAAGCGTGCAGCGACTGTGGCGGTGGCCACACCATGCTGGCCTGCGCCCGTCTCGGCGATGATGCGCGTCTTGCCCATGCGCCGCGCGAGCAAGATCTGCCCCAGGCAATTGTTGATCTTGTGCGCGCCCGTGTGGTTGAGATCTTCACGCTTCAGATAGATTTTTGCGCCGCCCAGTTTTTCGGTGAGACGCGCCGCGAAATAAAGCGCGCTGGGCCGGCCGACATAATGCTTCAAAAGCCCGTCGAGTTCGGCCTTGAACGCATCGTCTTTCTTCGCCGCCTCATAGGCTTTCTCGAGATCGAGGACGAGCGGCATCAAAGTCTCGGCGACGAAACGGCCGCCATAGGCGCCGAAATGTCCCGCCATGTCGGGACCGGTGCGCCAGCTGTTGGGCGGAACGCCGCTCATCCTTGCGGCTCCTTCGCGAACTCTGCCGCGCGTACGGCCGCGACGAATTCTCCGATCATGTCTGCGCTTTTGACGCCCGGCGAAATTTCCACGCCGGACGATACGTCGACGCCTGGCGCTTCGGCGGCGCGGATAGCGCGGCCGACATTTTCAGCCGTGATGCCGCCGGCGAGAAGCCATGGCCGCGTAAACGTCCGCCCACGGAGCAATTGCCAGTCGAACGCCGCCCCGTGACCGCCCGGACGTAAAGCATTCGCAGGCGCCTTCGCGTCGAACAGCAGAATGTCGGCGACCTTCTCGAATGCGGAAACCGCCGCAAGATCTTCGGCGTCCGCGACCGCAATCGCTTTGATGACCGGGAGACCGAAACGCACATGCACAGCGGCGACGCGTTCCGGCGTCTCGCGGCCGTGCAGTTGGATGAAGTCCGGTTTGGCTGCGGATATAGCTGCGGCGATATCCTCGTCGCGCGCATCGGCGAGCAGCACGACCAATCGGCTGCGGCCGCGGATGCGCGCCGCAAGCGAATGCGCCTGCTCGGGAGTCAGATTCCGGGGCGAACCGGGGTGGAACGCGAGGCCCGCGAAATCGGCGCCGGCGCGCATCGCGGCGTCGGCCGCGTCAGCGCTGGTGATCCCGCAGATTTTGACCTGGATGCTCATGGGCCGCCGCTTATGGCCACGGCGCGCAACGATTGCAAGCAACGCCTGACTGAGTGGCTAATGTGTTGTTTTATAACGCTTCTTCAAGGTGAAGCGATTGAGCGATCGCTTTGGCGGCCTGCGCTGGGTCGGCCGCGCCCGTGATAGGCCGTCCGATGACGAGGATGTCCGCGCCGGCCTGAACGGCGTCCTCGGGTGTCGTCACACGCCGTTGGTCGGCCAAGTCTGCGCCCGCGGGCCGGATGCCGGGCGTGACGATCAGGAATTCGGGACCGCAAGCCGCGCACACCATGGCGATTTCCTGCGGGCTGCAGACGACGCCATCGAGGCCCGACGCCTTCGCCAGACGCGCCAGACGCACCACCTGCTCAGCCGCCGGCGTGCGCTGGCCGACAGTTTCGAGAACGGAATTGTCCAAGCTCGTGAGAACGGTCACGCCGATGATCTTCGGCTTCGGATTTGCGCCCGATATGGCGTCGACGGCCGCCCGCATCATCGCTTCGCCGCCCGACGCATGAATGTTGAAGATCGATACACCAAGCGTCGCGAGCGCTTTCGAGGCGCCCGCCACTGTGTTCGGAATGTCGTGAAATTTCACGTCCGCGAAAACCGGCCGGCCAATCGCAACGATGGCGCGTATGCCTTCGGGTCCGAACGCCGAGATGAATTCAAGCCCGACCTTGAATCCGCCCACATGCGGGCCGACCACACGCGCAAGCTCGAGCGCGCGGGACAAATCCTGCGTGTCCAGGGCGACAAAAATGGGGTTTTCGAGTGGCATAACGCTCATCGAGACGGCGTCTTAGACCCGGAGTTGCGCCCCGGCAATAGGCCCGACTTCGATTTTTGATCGGTCGCGCCGTCTTCCGGCGAAGGCGGCCGGCGCGACAACAGGCTCGCAAGACCGCCAAGCAAAACGCCCACGCCAAGCACGACGAAAACCAACACGAAAAGCGGCAGGCGCAGCGCCAGCGCGGGCGCCGCTCGCGAAAACGGATCGAGGCTGAAGATCACATTTTGCCGGTTGGCGACGGCCACAACCACAGCGATCACCACTGCGGGAACGCCCATCACATAGGTTGAGAGCCTCACGCGCCGGGTTGCGAGCCGCCGTTCAACCGCTCGCGCAGTTCCTTGCCGGTGCGGAAGAAGGGAGCGCGTTTCTCATCGACGACAACGGGATCGCCGGTGCGTGGATTGCGGCCTTGACGGGACGGGCGGACTTTGACGGAAAACGCGCCAAAGCCACGCAGCTCCACGCGATGCCCATCGGATAAAGCCTTGATGATCTCATCCAGGACAGTCGAAACGATGCGTTCGACGTCACGGTGGTAGAGATGCGGATATCGCTGCGCCAAGCGCGCAACCAGTTCAGATTTGATCATCCCCCTGCCCCCAAGGGCAATTCCCCGGAAACGGACGAAGCCGCTCCGACAAAGTTAACTTGTCAGAGCGGCTTCGGGCCGTCAACGGGAAGTCACTGAAGAAACAGCATTTTTTCAGGACTGAGGCGTCCGGTCACTCCTCGCCGTCCTTGTCGTCCTTGTCGTCGTCCTTGGCCCCAGCCTTCCGCTTCTTGAGCGCGGCGCCGAGGATATCGCCCAGCGAAGCGCCCGAATCGGACGAGCCGAACTGCGCCACGGCTTCCTTCTCTTCGGCCACTTCGCGGGCCTTGATGGAGAGGGAGATCTTGCGGCTGGCCTTGTCCACACTGGTGACGATGGCGTCGACCTTGTCGCCCACGCCGAATCGTTCCGGACGTTGGTCGGCGCGGTCGCGCGCGAGGTCGGATCGGCGGATGAAGGCTTTGACGCCGTCCGCCAGGCTGACCTCGATGCCGCCGTCGTTCACTTCCGTGACCGTGCACGGTGACGATGCTCGTTCTTCTTGAGCGGGCCGACCTTGTCCATCGGATCGCCGGCGAGCTGCTTGATGCCGAGGCTGATGCGCTCTTTCTCGACGTCGATGTCGAGCACCTTCGCCTTGACCATGTCGCCCTTCTTGTAATCGGCGACGGCCTGCTCGCCCTGCTTGTCCCAGGACAGATCGGACAGATGCACCATGCCGTCGATTTCGTTGTCGAGGCCGACGAAGAGACCGAACTCCGTGATGCGTCTTGATCTCGCCTTCGATGGTGCTGCCCTGCGGATGGGCCGTGACGAACGCCTGCCAGGGGTTGTCCATGCACTGCTTGAGGCCAAGGCTGATGCGGCGCTTGTTGGAATCGACTTCCAGCACCTGAACGTCGACTTCCTGACCCGGCGTCACGATCTTCGACGGCGCCATGTTCTTCTTGACCCAGCTCATTTCGGAGACATGGACCAGGCCTTCGACGCCCGGCTCCAGTTCCACGAAGGCGCCGTAATCGGTGACGTTCGTGACCTTGCCCTTGAAACGAACGCCGGGCGGATATTTCACCGCGACGCCTTCCCAGGGATCGGTCTGCAGCTGCTTCATGCCGAGGCTGATGCGCTGCGTGTCCTGGTTGATCTTGATGATCTGCACCGTGACCGTCTGGCCGACCGACAGGACTTCCGTCGGATGGCTGACGCGGCGCCAGGCGATGTCGGTGACGTGCAGGAGCCCGTCCACGCCGCCCAGATCGACGAATGCGCCGTAATCGGTGATGTTCTTGACGACGCCTTCGACGACCTGTTTCTCGACCAGGCTCGCGACCAGCGACGAACGCTCCTCGGCGCGGCGCTCTTCGAGAACGGCACGGCGCGACACGACGATATTGCCGCGGCGGCGATCCATCTTGAGGATCTGGAACGGCTGCGGCTGGTTCATCAGCGGGCCGACATCGCGCATCGGGCGCACATCGACCTGACTGCCCGGCAGGAACGCAACGGCGCCGTCGAGATCGACGGTGAAGCCGCCCTTGACGCGGCCGAAGATCACGCCAGTGACGCGGGTCTGTTCGTTGAAGGCGCTTTCCAGCTTGATCCAGCTTTCCTCGCGGCGCGCCTTGTCGCGCGAGAGAACCGCTTCGCCCATCGCGTTCTCGACGCGCTCGAGATAGACCTCGACCTCGTCGCCGACGTCGACCGTCGGCGGCACGCCCGGCATCGAAAATTCTTTGAGGGACACGCGGCCCTCGGTCTTCAGCCCAACGTCGACGACGGCGAAATCATTCTCGATCGCGACGATGGTGCCGCGCACGACGGACCCTTCGGCGGGCGCGCGGGTTTCAAAACTTGCTTCCAGCATGGCCGCGAAATCATCGCGGTTCGGGGTAGAGATGGACTTCGGCAACGGCAGTTCGTGCCATGAAAACTCCTGTTCAAACGGATTTATGCCGACCGGCAAGAACCGGCGGTCTTCCCGCGCAAAGGATCGGCCTCCGCGAGGGCGGGTTGATTGCAGATCGGGATGCGCAGCTTGCCGAACAGCGCCGCCGGGTCTCCTTAACCCCTGGGGCGGGCTTTCAGCGCCTCCTCGACCTTGGGTTTGACCAAGGCAAGGGCGGCCGCGAACGCCGCGTCTATATCCAAATCGGTGGTATCGAGCAAGGCCGCATCGGCGGCTGGCTTGAGGGGCGCTACGGCGCGCTGGCTATCGCGGGCGTCACGGCTCGTAATATCGGCAAGGACGGCGGCTTCTTCAATGGTCTGCCCCAGGGCTTTGAGCTCGAGCCAGCGACGATGCGCCCGGGCTTCCGGCCTTGCATCCACAAACAGCTTGGCCGTCGCCGCAGGGCAAACCACCGTGCCGATATCGCGCCCGTCTATCACCGAGCCTGAGCGCCGCCGGGCGGATTGGCGGCGAAACTGCGCTGGAACTCCAGCAGGCGTTCCCGCACCGCGGGGATGGCGGCGACGATCGAGGCCACCTGCCGCGACCGACGCGTGCGGATGTCCGGATCGTCCTGCGCGTGGGATCGATGCCGCTGGCGCCGGCGACGGCATCGGCCTCATTCTTCGGGTCGCCGCCGGCATCGGATCACTGCCAGCGCCGTCAGCCGATAGAGCGATCCGGAATCGAGATGCGCGAAACCGAAATGGCGCGCGAGCTTCTTGGCCAACGTGCCTTTGCCCGACGCCGCCGTGCCGTCCACCGCGATGACGACAGGCGCCGTCATCGGTTCGGAACTTTAAAGTCCGCGCCGAGGCCGCGCATCAAGGGTTCGAATTCCGGAAAACTGGTCGCGATCATCGACACATCGTCGACGCTGATGGAATCTCGCGATGCCAGACCCGCGACGAGGAACGACATCGCGATGCGATGGTCCATTTGCGTCGCGATGCGCGCGCCGCCTGACATTCCGCCCGAACCCTCGATGATCATCCCGTCCGCTTCTTCCTCAACGCGAACGCCGCACAATTTCAAGCCCGCGCAGATAGCGGCAAGCCGGTCGCTTTCCTTGACGCGCAGCTCTTCGAGCCCACGCATCTCGGTCCGGCCGTCCGCGAACGACGCGATGACCGCCAGAATGGGATATTCATCGATCATCGATGGCGCGCGTATGGCCGGCACGCAAACGCCCTTGAGCGAAGACGCACGCACGACGAGATCGCCGATTTTTTCGCCGCCGCTTTCGCGTGCGTTTTCGATTTTGACGTCGGCGCCCATTTCCAACAGCGTCTCGATCAACCCCGTCCGGCGCGGATTGAGCAACACGGCGGGAATCGAGATGTGCGAACCCGGAACGATCAGGGCGGCGACGAGCGGAAACGCAGCCGACGAGGGGTCGCGCGGGACGTCGATCATGGCCGGCTTGAGTTCCGCTTCGCCCATGATGCGGATTTCTTCGCCGCCATCGGCCAATGCCGTGACTTCGATCCGTGCACCGAACGCCTTGAGCATGCGTTCGGTATGATCGCGGGTGAGCACGCGCTGCACGATTCGCGATTGGCCGGGCGCATTCAGCGCAGCGAGCAGCATCGCCGACTTCACTTGCGCGGACGCAACCTTGATTTCGCAATCGACCGAGATCGGCTCGGCCGCGCCGGTGAGCGTGATCGGCATGACCCCGCCTTCGCGCGCGGAATACTCCGCGCCAAACAAGGTGAGCGGTTCGAGCACACGCAGCCATCGGCCGCCGCCGCAGCGATGCGTCACCGGTGAACACGACCTTTACAGGCGTCGTCGCCACCGCGCCCATCACAAGTCGCGAACCCGTGCCGGAATTGCCGAAATCAAGCACGTCGTCGGGTTCGGCAAAGCCGCCCACACCGACGCCGCGCACGCGCCAGGCGCCCGGCCCGTCATGCACGACCTGAGCGCCCAGCCGGCGCATGGCGTTTGCGGTGTTGAGCACGTCCTCCGCCTCCAGCAACCCGGAGATACGCGTTTCCCCTATGGCCAGAGCCCCCAAGATCAACGCTCGATGGGAAATCGATTTGTCCCCGGGAATGGCCGCAATCCCGCCCAGCGGGCCTGAACGTCGCGCCTCAAGCGGTTGCGGGGAATCGGACACGTGCATGAAGTTCCTCAAGAAGCTTTGACAGGCCGGGGCAACCGTGGCAAACGACCCGACCTTCGAAACCAGACTTCACGCGGGAAGCACAATCTTGGTCAAGGCGGATCTCGGAATCAAGCGCGTATGCCCCAGCTGCGGCGCGCGGTTCTACGACCTACAGAAGCGGCCGATCGAATGCCCGAAATGCGCATTCAGCTTCGAGCCGGAGGCGCTCTACAAGCAGCGTCGTCCGCGACAGCCCGAGCCGGTCGCGGCCGAACCGGTGCGCGTCGTGCGCGACGAAGATGACGAGGATGCCGAAGAGGAGACGGAGGACGCGGAGGTCGATGGCGAGGCCGCAGAGGAAGTTATCGAAGAAGAACCCGTTCTGATCGTCGCCGACGACGAAGACGATGAGGCGGCCGCAGCAGCCGAAGAACCGACTCCGGAAGACGCCGGCATGTCGGTCGTCGAAGCCGACGCCGAAGGCGTCGAACTCGAGGACATCGTCGAGGACGAAGCCGACGAAGAGGAGGCCGACGACACGCTGCTGGCGGAAGTTGAAGAAGACGAAGAGGACGTATCCGGCATTATCGACGCGGACATCAAGGACGACGAACGCTAAGCCGGAGTTGAGATTTTCATGGGGTCCGATTTCCCAATTGCGGACTCCAATCTGGAAATGGGGCCATAGCTCAGTTGGGAGAGCGCTTGAATGGCATTCAAGAGGTCAGCGGTTCGATCCCGCTTGGCTCCACCAGTCTTCGCTCGCGAAGCGTGCGAAGACTGCCCGGCGCAGCCCAAAGGGCGAAGCCCGGGTTTGTTGCCGCGAGCTACGACTGGCAAGCCACCCTCCGCCCGCGAAGCGGCGCGAGCTTGCCCGGCGCAGCCTGAAAGGCGAAGCCGGGCTGCCTGCCGCGGGCTACGCCCGGAAAGCCAGTCTTCGCTCCTATACGCGGGCGACAACAGCGGCTCCCCGCCGTCATTCATGACGAAGAATTCAGGTCAAAATTATCTCTCTTCGCGCAACACAGCGACTCTTTGACTTAAGGTGCAACGGGTAGCTCCGTTCGGGCATTGCGGTCGATGGGGCAAGCCTCTAGTCATGGGGGCAGCCATCGCGAAAGGCTCGGTTTGAAAGCGTTCCTCGACGCCCGCTCCATTCCTGCGGGCACAATCCTCGACACCGATCTGGCGATCATCGGCGGCGGGCCCGCCGGGATTGCGCTTGCGCTCGCGCTCGCAAATACCCCGATCCGGATTTTGATGCTCGAAAGCGGCGGAGAGGCGTTCGAGCCGCAAACCCAATCGCTCTATGCCGGAAGCGAGACGGGCACGCCTTACCTGAAACTCGAAAACTCCCGGCTGCGCTATCTGGGCGGCAGCAGCAATCATTGGGGCGGATGGTGCCGGCCGCTCGACGTCATCGATTTCGAACAGCGCAGTTGGTTGCCACATTCGGGCTGGCCGTTTGCGCGCTCCGAACTGGAGCCCTATTTCGCCCGCGCGCAGTCGATGTGCGAGGCAGGGCCTTTCATCTACGACGATCCGGAGAAATGGACGCAATCTTTCGGCGCTTCGATTCCGCTGGGCGAAGGCGGCGTCTACACGACCTATATGCAGTTCAGCAAGACGCGCGACAGCTATCTGCCGACGCATTTCGGCGAGCGCTATGGCGACGATCTCAAGCGCGTGCCGAATCTGAATGTGATGCTCCATGCCAATGTGACCGGATTGGGCCTGGCGGCGAATGCCAAAAACCTCGATCACCTCGACGTCTCGACCTTGCAGGGCGGCCGCTTCACGGTAAGGCCGAAATACACGGTGCTGGCGGTGGGCGGCATCGAAAATGCGCGGATGCTGCTGGCTTCCAATGACGTCATGCCAGCCGGAGTCGGCAATAGCCACGATCTTGTCGGGCGTTTCTTTGCCGATCATCCCATTCCCGGCGACACCGCGACGATGGTCGTCTTCAATGGCGCGATCGCAAATTATTATCAGCAGCCGCAGCCGGCCTTCGGCGCCTATTTTCGTGCGGCCCTCACGCCGCATGACGCATTCAAGAGCAGGCATGCCGTGCTGTGCTCGCTGGCGACGATCGAAGGCGAAGTGCAGTTGGACGGCCTCGGACAGGCGGCCGTCGCTGCGACCGCGAGCGCGCTCGGCATCGACGCCGCGGGCATGCGCGCGTTCACGCTGGGCTGCGGCATGGAGCTTGCGCCCGATCCCGATCGACGGTTGACGTTGACAAACGAGCGCGATGCGCTCGGCATGCCGCGGCTGCAGCTCGATATGCGCATTTCCGATTCCGATTTCGCGCGTTATCGCGACACGCTGAAAGAACTGGGGCGCCAATTGCTCGCCGCGCGCACGGGCATGATTCGCATCAATCATGAGTCGCGCGAGAGCTGGCTCAGCGTCATGGACTGGGGCAACCACCACATGGGCACGACGCGCATGCACGCCGATCCGCGCCAGGGCGTGGTCGATGCGAATTCACAAGTGCACGGCGTCCCCAACCTGTACGTCGCCGGAAGTTCGGTCTTTCCGACCTATGGCGCGTCGAACCCGACCTTGAACCTGATTGCGCTCACCTTGAGGCTCGCCGATCATTTGAAGACGGCGTTCAAAGCATGACGCGGGATTGGAAATCGGCGATTTCGCGGCGGCCTGTACTGAGCGGCATTCTCGCTGCGCTCGGAATCGCGGTCGCAGGCGGCGTCGCCTATGAAGCGCCCCGTTTTTCGCTGCGGCGTTACAAGCCAAGCCCGTTCGACGATCTGCTTGCGCAGCTGCCGGACCGGGAAAGTGCCGGCCGGGTCGGAGCCGCTGTTATCGCCGAGACGCCCGACTTGAACGCTGAACAAAGGGCGCGTGCGTTACGCTTGGCCGCGATGCCGCTTGCCGACGCGATGGCTGCCGATTTGACCGAAAACCGCGTGATCGAAGTGCGCGGCTGGATCCTGCCGCAGACCCTCGCCGATCTCTGCGCATTGGCCGCCAAGGCGGCCTGAAAGTTCCCCCACTCCAAAGTGCACGCAATCGTGAACAAAAGGGGGACACTTGATCCGGCCGGCCCAATCCCCACATGCTCGACAGACGCGGCGCCCGAATGGGCCGCAGATCTGAAGGAAGACCGGCAAAGCCGCTCAAGGAGGGCTTTGGACCATGACCAGGAACGCCTATTTCAACAGCCCTTTCCTGCTGGGCTTCGAGCATCTGGAACGGCTTTTGGAACGGACCGCGAAAAGCGCGGGGGACGCCTATCCGCCGTACAACATTGAAGAATCGAGCCCTGACAGGCTCCGGATTACGCTGGCGGTGGCCGGATTTGACCGGAGCGAACTCAGCGTGACGGTCGAAGACAACCAGTTGGTGATCCGCGGTCGTCAAACCGAATCGACCGACAAAACGTTTCTTCACCGTGGGATCGCGGCGCGACAGTTTCAGCGCGCCTTTGTCCTTGCGGAAGGAATTGACGTGACCAGTGCGGAATTGGAAAACGGATTGTTGTCCATCGAGCTCGCCCGGCCGAAAGCCGAAGCGGTCGTCCGGACGATCGATATTAAATCGAACTCAAACGGGAGCGGGCTCTAGCACGAGGCGTAACCGGGAAGGAGAACATCATGAGCGACTTTAACAACGAGAATTTCGAGGCAGACGACGGGAACTTCCGCCCCATGGATCCCTCTCGCATCGCCTACATCAAGCCGACCGGCGTTGAAGAAGCGCGCCGGCAGGGCATCATTCCGGAAGGAATCAAGCTGCCGGAAGGAACGAGGCTCTACGTGCTGCATGCCGTCGATGGGCGCGTGCTGGGCTTCACGGATGCGTGGGACTCGGCCTATGGCGCGGCAGTGCAGAATGAACTGACGCCCGTCAGCGTGCATTGAAGAGCGCTTGGGCGAACGCAGCCTTTAACCTGTCGTGAGAATTTTTGGAGAGGCCGTCGCCGATTTGGCGACGGCCTTTCGGCGTTTCAGGCGGCTTGCGAACTCGTCGCGCCGTTCGTCTTCTCCGTCAGAAGCGCATAAAGCACCTCCGGCCTGGACGCGGCGCGCAGCTTTTCGCAGGTCGCCTGATTGCGCAGCAGGCGCGACACGCGCGCGAGCGCCTTCAGGTGATCGGCGCCGGCGCCTTCCGGCGCGAGCAACAGAAACACGAGATCGACCGGCTGGTTGTCCACCGCTTCGTAAGCCAATGGCTGCTCGAGCCGCGCGAACAGGCCCACAATGCGCGGCAGGCCGGCGAGGCGGCCGTGCGGAATGGCGATGCCCTGCCCCATGCCCGTGCTGCCCAGACGCTCGCGTTCGATCAGCGTTTCGAAGATGCGCCGCTCCGGCAAGCCCGTCAGGCGCGCGGCATGATCCGCCAGCTCCTGCAGGAGCTGCTTCTTGTTCTGGGCCTTAAGCGATGCGATCACGGCTTCGGGCGCCAGGAGATCGACGATGTCCATGTGAACCTTCTTGTTGCGATCAGGCTTCCGCGCTTTTCGGCGGCTTGGCCTTCTCGTGATGATTCTTGAGCTTGCGCTTGTAGCGGCGAATCTGTTTTTCGAGATGTACGAGCATTGCGTCGAACGCTCGATATGCATCCATTCCAGTCCCCTCGGCCCGAAACATCACACCGCTGTCGAGATGCGAGCTGCAATCTACGTGAAACGTCGCACCTTCTTTGGAGATTACAACATTCGCTTCCGCGCCGCCATCGAAGTGTTTGGTTACCGCGCTTTCCAGCCGCGCGCGAACCTGCCCCGGCAGGGTCTCGCCGATCTCAACTTGCTTTCCTGAAACTCGAACTTTCATGGACACTGCCTGCGTAGCCTAACGTACTCGCCGCGGCTTCGCTCCATGTTCCGAGCACAATCCGTGTGAAAAAGGCGGCGGAACATATGTCTGGGTACCCCACCTGTCAATTGCGGAAATCACCTTCCGGCGGCCGCATATTCCGGCTGTTTCAGCCTGCGCCTTTCCACCGAAGACGGGATGCGCATCGCCTCCCGATACTTCGCAACGGTGCGGCGCGCAATATTGACTCCATCCGCGGTCAGGAGCGACACGATTCGATCATCCGACAGCACCTCCATCCCGGCTTCGTTGTCGATCATCTCGCGGATACGGTCGCGAACAGCTTCCGCGGAATGGGATTCGGAGCCGTTCATGGCCTGGATCGCCGCCGTGAAGAAATATTTCAATTCGAAGACGCCGCGCGGGGTTGAAATATATTTATTCGACGTGACGCGGCTCACGGTGGATTCGTGCATCGTGATGGCGTCGGCGATCGTGCGCAGATTGAGCGGACGCAGGTGGCGTACGCCATAAGTCAGGAAGCCATCCTGTTGGCGAACGATCTCGCTGGCGACCTTGAGGATGGTGCGAGCGCGCTGATCGAGACTTTTCACCAGCCAGTTCGCATTGTTCAAGCAATCGGCGATGTAGTTCTTCGCGTCCTTGTCACGGGACGACGACGATATCTTGGCGGAATATCGGTTGTTGATCAGAAGCCGCGGCAGCGTATCGGCGTTCAATTCGACGTGCCAAAGCCCGTCGGGACCTTCGCGAACGAAAACATCGGGCACGACAGGTTGCACGGGCTCCGCGCCGAATGCGAGGCCCGGCTTGGGCGTGAGCGCGCGAATCTCCGCGATCATCTCCGCGACGTCGTCGGCATCCACGCCGCATTGAACGCAGAGGCCGGCGATGTCGCGCCGCGCCACCAGTTCGAGGTTCGCCAGCAACGCTTCCATGGCGGGATCGCACCGCCCAAGTTCGCGCAATTGCAGCGCCAAACATTCCGCGAGGCTGCGCGCGGCCACCCCCGTCGGCTCGAAACCCTGAACGGCGTGGAGAACTTCGCAGACCTCGTCACAGGTTGCGCCGAGGCGCGCCGCCATATCGTCGAGGTCGGCGCGCAGATAGCCCGCTTCGTCGATTGAGTCGATCAACGCCGCGCCGATGAGGCGCTTCTCCGGATCGAGAGCGGCGATCGCGAGTTGATCGAGCAGATGATCCTTTAGCGAGGCGGCCTGGGCGAGCGTGCGCTCCAGCGCGTTTTCGTCGCCGTCGCCGCTGGGTCCCGCGCGCAGCGTGGTCCAATCGGACAGAGGCGTGCTGGAGCCTGCGGATGTCGAGGAATCCTCGGCGTAGAGATCGACGCGCTCGGCGTCCATGTCCTCGCCCTTGGAAAAATCTTCGCGGGCGAGCGCCGCATCCAGCGTTTCGCTTTCGCTGGCCGCTGCGGCTTCCGGAGCATCGCGCTCTTCCCCCACGACGGCTTCGCTCTCGTCGCGCTCCAGGAGCGGATTTCGCTCGAGTTCCTGCTCGACATATTGCGTGAGTTCGATATTGGAGAGTTGCAGCAGTTTGATCGCCTGCTGCAACTGCGGCGTCATCACCAGCGACTGGCCCTGGCGTATTTCCAGCCTTTGCGTCAATGCCATGACCCGCGCCCCGCTCCGGCCCTATAGCGAGAAGCGTTCGCCGAGATAGACCCGGCGTACGTCGCGATCGCCGACGATTTCGCTCGGCAGTCCCTCTTTGAGCACTTGACCTTCGTGAATGATGTAGGCGCGATCGATGATGTCCAGCGCATCGCGCACATTGTGATCGGTGATGAGAACGCCGATGCCCCGGTCTTTCAGGTGACGTACGAGATCGCGGATTTCCGACACCGCGATGGGATCAATGCCCGCGAGCGGTTCGTCGAGCAGGATGTAGGACGGATGCGTGGCGAGCGCGCGCGCAATCTCCACGCGCCGGCGTTCGCCGCCCGAGAGCGCGATGGCGGGCGTGTCCCGCACATGGGTAATGCCGAACTCGGCCATCAGCTCTTCGACCATCGCTTCCAGTCGGCTCGCATCGGGCTCGACCAGTTCGGCGGTGGCGCGGATATTTTCCTCGGCTGTCAGGCCGCGGAAAATCGAGGCTTCCTGGGGTAGATAACCGATGCCAAGCCGCGCACGGCGATACATCGGCAATTTCGTGATGTCGTGGCCGTCGAGTTCGATCGTGCCGTAATCGGCGGGGATCAGGCCCGTGATCATGTAGAAGCAGGTCGTCTTGCCGGCGCCGTTGGGACCCAAAAGCCCCACCACCTCGCCGCGCCTCAGCGTGAGACTCATGGAGCGCACCACGGGGCGCTTGCGGAAGCTCTTGCCGATGCGAGTGACCACGAGACCCTGGCTGCCTTCGACGACGCGCGGAATCGCCCGTTCGCCGTCGCGCTTGGCGTCATTCGCCGGAGGGTTGTCCTGGGTCGTTGTCATGGCAAGAACTGTGCCTATTCGTCTTTAAGGAATCGTGAAGGCTATTTCTCCGTACTAACCCTGATCCTAGTCGCCCGATGGCGGCGTGTCGCTTCCAGAGCCTTTCTTGGGTTTGTTGTCCGTTTTCTGCGTCGGCTGCAAAATCGCCTGGACCCGTCCGTTTTGCGAACCATGCGAGGTCAGATGCGCGACCCCGGAGTCGGTGTCGACCACCAGCAACGTTCCACGCATCACATTTTTTTCCTTTGTCAGAACGACCTTGCCGGTCAGCGTGATGGTCGGCGGATTGTTTTCGAGTTCATAGACTCCGTGATCGCCCGTTGCCGTGCCCGATGGGGTTGCAAACACAACGTTGCCATCCGCCGTGATCTCGTCAGGTTTGCCGGACACGATTTTCACATTGACCTTGTCGGCGCGAAGCCTGCACACGGTCTGTATGACGATCACATTGCCGGTATAGGTCCCGACCTTGGTCTCGAAATCGCCCTCGAATGCATCGGACGACACGTTGAGCGGCGCCTTGGAGTCGCACTTGCTCAAGGTGCTCTGGGCTGCAGGCTTGGTCGTATGCGAAGGCGCCGTCAGCGTCGTCTGGACCTGATTTTCCTGGGCGAACGTCAGGACGGGCGCGGCAAGAATTCCGATCGACGCCGCGAAAGCGAGCATCGGTCTCATGACTGTCTCATCCCGCGCCCATAAATGGTCATGTGAACGTTTCCATAGAGAAAGATTTTCTTGTCGGCATTGCCGGTGGATTTCGCTGTCCGTGGAGTCTTGGGCGCGCCGGGGACATGCCCTTGAAATTTGAACACGAAGCTGTCGGCATAAAACGAACCCAACGGACCCTGCCCCCGGACAAATTTGTCGCCCCGCACGACGCCGCTGCCCATGTCCACATGCGCAAAAGTCGTATGCATTTCGTAGCCGTTGTCTGAAAACACGGCGATGGGTCCCCACATGTCGAGCATCTGGTTCGCCGGACAGGTCGTCTTGGCGCATTTCTGACTGGCGGCGTGAGGCGCGTCGAGCAGCCCTTTGGGCGCCGTTGCGTTGAGCCAATTGCCGTCGCGAAGCGTCAGATCGGCTTCGACATTGTCCAATAACGCCTTGTTGGTGTCGTGCGCGTATTGAACGGCCTTGTCCGCGGTGACGACGAACGGATTTCCCGAACTGTCGGTGCCGGTGAGCTTCGGTTTGACCATCGCCAGATCGTTATTGACGATGCCGAGTTGCGCAAAAGTGAGGGTTACTTTCGCCTGATCGGGTTGCCGCGATTGCAGGGAATAGGCGACGACGGCCGCCACAATCGCCGCAGCCGCCAAAGGCAGGATGCGTTTCATGATGACGACGAAGCGCGAATAGCGGCGCACCTCCGTCGCGCTGGCGCGACGCTGCGTGGCCCATTCCGTCCGCGATCGCGCCGGCGCCGGTCCCAATTCCTGGACCACGGCTTCGCTGGCGATTCTACGGCGGGCCATCTATTGAAGCCCCGCTTGCAGGCAATCGTGCATGTGAAGAATGCCCAAGGGTTTTCGCTGTTTGTTGCCGGGATCGACAACGAACAGCACAGTGATCTTCTTTTCGTTCATCGTCGCGAGAGCTTCGGCCGCGAGTTGACGCGGGCCCACGATCTTCGGCGTGCGGGTCATCACTTCGCCGATCGTGCGATCCAGCAAGCCGGGATTCATCCAACGCGCCAGATCGCCATCGGTGAAGATGCCCACAAGCGCGCCCTTGCTGTCGACCACGCCGACGCAACCGAAGCGGGCGCGCGCCATGACGATGAGCGCCTGTCCCAACGGCGTATCCTCGGCGACCAGAGGCACTTCTTCCCCGACATGCATAATGTCGCTGACCCGGATGAGCGCCTTGCCGAGCGACCCGCCGGGATGAAACTCGCGATATTGATCGGCGGTGAAACCACGCCGCTCCATCAGCGCCACGGCGAGCGCGTCGCCCAGCACCAGCATCAGGGTCGTCGACGTCGTCGGCGCCAGACCCATAGGGCACGCTTCGCGCGACTTGGGCAGCAGCAGCGGAATGTCCGCCGCCTGCAGCAGCGTGGAATCGGGATTGCTCGCGATGCCGATCAGCGGAATGGAGAAGCGCTTGGCGAACGTGATCAGGTCGGAAAGCTCATGCGTCTCGCCCGAATAGGAGAGCATCAGCAACGCGTCGGCGCGCGTGACCGCGCCCAGATCGCCATGGCTCGCTTCGGCCGGATGGACGAAATGGGCCGGCGTTCCCGTCGAAGCCAGGGTCGCGGCGATCTTTCTGGCGATATGGCCGGATTTCCCCATACCGCTGACGATGACCCGGCCCTTCACGGCCAAAATCGCTTCCACAGCCCGGGTGAAGTCTCCGTTCAGCGACCCGCCCAACGCCTCGATCGCAGCCGATGCGTATTCGAGAACGCGCCTTGTGGCGGCCAGATCGCCGCTATGCCCGTTCGAGAGCTTACGCACGCCGATAGTGGACGCCGAAATGGGGTCGGCTGGACGCATCAACACACCCTTATCAGACCGGCCCCAGCCCCGCCCGGACGCCGCACCTATTTCGCAAGCGCCATATTAGCGCGACCCAGACGCGAAATTCATGCCAAAAATACGCAGCCGAATTATGGGCGGGCGACGGCCGGGGTTCAAGCACAGCCGACGATGAACGTTAAACCGCGGAAACCACGCGCTTAATGGGCGAAAATATCCACTTCGGCCCAGCCCGCCAGATCCAGTTCCGCACGAACGGGGAGGAAATCGAAACAGGCCTTGGCCGCGCCGGCGCGCCCCTCGCGGACCAGCATCGAGTCGAGCGCGTCGCGAAGCTTATGCAGATGGGCGACATCGCTGGCGGCATAGGCCAGTTGCTTTTCCGACAAATCGGCCGCGCCCCAGTCGGAACTTTGCTGCTCTTTTGAGAGATCGACGCCCAAAAGGTCCTTCACGAGGTCTTTAAGCCCGTGCCTGTCGGTATAGGTCCGCACGAGCTTGGAGGCGATTTTGGTGCAGTAGACGGGCGCTGTGACCACGCCCAGGTAGCGGCGGAACATGGCCACATCGAAGCGCGCGAAGTGGAAAATTTTGGTCACGTCGCGATCCGACAAGAGGCGCTTCAAATTCGGCGCCTGATATTGTCCGGCTGCGAATTGCACGGCGTGGCAAACCCCATCGCCTGCCGAAAGCTGCGCAAGACAAAGTCGATCGCGAAAAGGATTGAGCCCAAGCGTTTCAGTGTCGATCGCGACAGCGGCTCCCAGATCGAGCCCGTCCGGCAAGTCACCTTTGTGAAGTTGAATTTTCAAAGCGGCCTTGCCTGTCTGTTTCTTGAATGGACGGGCGTTTCCGCCGCGTCCCGACCAAGGATGGTGCCCAGAAGAGGACTCGAACCTCCACGCCTTGCAGCGCTAGTACCTGAAACTAGTGCGTCTACCAATTCCGCCATCTGGGCCAAGATTTAAGCCTTGGGGCGGGGATGTTTACGGTCGGCCCCAAAGCCTGTCAACGCACGGGGGGCGCCGCGTGCGGATCGGCCTTCGAGCCCTCAAATTCCCGTCATTTACCCCCCATATAAGGCAAGCTGGGCAAACGAGTCGCAAGGGAGAGGCATCGATGCTTGTCGCAACCACGGAACGGGTAGCCGGTTACCGGGTGAAACAAACGCTGGGGCAGACTTTCGGCGTGGTCGTCCGCTCGCGCGGCATCGGCGGCAACATCATGGCGGGTCTGCGCTCGATCGTCGGCGGCGAGATCACCGAATACACACAGCTCCTCGAGGAAGCACGCCGCCATGCCGTCGACCGGCTGGTGAAGAATGCGACCGCAATGGGCGCGAACGGGATCATCATGATGCGGTTTGATTCCTCCGAGATCGGGCAGACCATGAGCGAGATCGTCGCTTATGGGACCGCGGTGATCCTGGAGCCGGGCGATCCCAATGTTGCGTAACTGGCTCATCGGCATCGGCGTCGCCGCGATCGCACTCGGGATTGCGGTGATCATAACGACGGGCGTTCCGCCTTCGATCGTGTTTGTTTGCTGGGGCGCCATCCTTGTCCTTGGCGTCGTATTCGAGCGCTACCGCTACAAACCGCTCGAGGCCGTGCGTCCCGGCGCCGGCTGGGAACGGACAACCGAGCGGTTCATCGATGACGAGACGGGAAAACCCGTCACGGTGTACATCCAGCCGCAATCCGGCGAACGGAAATATGTCCAGGAGTGAGCGGCGAATTGCGCGCTGTTCGCGGACTTGGCCATCGCGTATGAACCGCAGCAACTGATACGCCTCCACTTTGGAACGGATTCCATGGCCTCTCTCGTTACGGTCTTTGGCGGTTCCGGCTTCGTCGGCCGGCACACGGTTCGCGCCCTCGCCAAAGCGGGTTATCGCATTCGCGTGGCCGTGCGGCATCCCAATCTCGGCAATTTCCTTCCGCCCATGGGCAGCGTCGGGCAAATCCAGGTCGTCAAGGCGAATGTCGAAGATGCGGATCAGATTGCGGCCGCCGTGCGTGGCGCGGATATCGTCGTCAATTTCGTGGGCGTCCTCTATCAGAGCGGACATCAGACCTTCGAATCCATTCATGCGGAGGCCGCGGGCGCGATCGCGGCGGCCGCGAAATCTGCCGGCGCACATTCATTCATCCAGATCTCGTCCATCGGCGCCGACGCGGAGTCCGAATCGGCCTATGCGCGCACCAAGGCGGACGGCGAAGCGCGCGTGCGCGCGGCGTTTCCGGATGCGACGCTTCTCCGACCGTCCATTGTGTTTGGGCCTGAAGACAACTTCTTCAATCGCTTCGCAGCGCTCGCGCGGATGCTTCCTTTCCTGCCGTTGATCGGCGGCGGCCTGACCAAATTCCAGCCGGTCTATGTGAGCGATGTCGCTGCGGCCATCGTGAAGTGCGCGAAGGATCCGACGACCCGCGGACATGTCTACGAACTCGGCGGCCCGGGCATCTACAGCTTCAAGGAGCTGATGGAACTGATCTTGCGCGAGACGGGGCGCAAACGTCTGCTCCTGGCCGTGCCGTATTGGATTGCGATGGCGAAGGCCACGTTTCTGCAAATGTTGCCCAAGCCGCTTCTCACGCGCGATCAGGTCAAACTTCTCAAATACGACAATGTGGTTTCGAGCGGCGCGCTCACCCTCGCCGATCTTGGCGTTCAACCGGATTCGGTGGAAGCCATTTTGCCCTCTTATCTGTGGCGTTTCCGCGCCGAAGGGCAGTTCGAGGTCTTTGTGCAGGACAAGATCGCGGCCGCTCCGAAATCCTGATCGCATCGTCGCTCTTATGAAATCCAGCCCATCGCGGCGCCGGCGATGAGCACGAGACCGAACGCCGCGCGATAGATCACGAGCGCCCATGTCGTCGAGTGCCTGAGAAAGCGCATCAATCCCCACACGGCGACGAACGCCGATAGACTCGAAACCACCAATCCGATTCCCAGCATCTTCCACGCCGTGGGATCGATATGCGCCTGATGCAGCACCCACAGCTCCTTGCCGCCCGCGAGCGCGATGGCGGGTACGCCGAGCAGGAATGAAATGCGCGCCGCATCTTCGCGATTGAAGCCGAGGAACATCGCGGCGGTGAAGGTCGAGCCGGAGCGCGAGACGCCGGGGATGAGCGCGCCGACTTGCGCGATGCCGATCAGCAATGCATCGAGCAACGTCATGCGTTCGGCCGGGCGCGTGTGCTTCGCGAACAATTCTGCCGCGCCCATCAGCAGCGCCATCGCAAAACACGCGATGCCGACGATCATGGGAGTCCGCAGTGGCGAGCCGCAGGCGTTGAGGATGTTCGCGAGCGAGGCGCCGACGATCGCGATGGGGATGGTCGCCACGATCACGCCGGCGGCGAAAATGAGGTCGCGATTGCGCCACTCCCGGGCGCCCAGCGCGCGCACCGAACCCGTGGTGACCGACAGGATCTCCCCGCCAAAGTAAGTGACGACGGCCGCCAAGGCCGCGAGCTGCATGGCCGCAGAGAAGGCCGCGCCCGGATCTGGCCAGCCCAGAAGGGCCGGAATCGCCCGCATATGGGCGCTGGACGACACCGGCAGGAGCTCGGTGATTCCCTGGACGACGCCCAGGAAAGCGATCTTGGCGGGCCCGAGAGCCGCGAAGCTCGTGTCCACGGCGCTATGGCAATGCTGCGCGATCATCCCGAATCCCCCTCAAGCCGGATCGGCAGTTTGCATAAGTACCCGTAAAAGCACAAGAATTTCAATTAAGACATAATTACTGTCAGAATTTTCAATCCAAACGATATACCCACCCGTCGCTGCGGAACGTACACGGCATTTTAGACAGTAATGATGACCTATCATTCACTTTTCCCTAGCTCACCCTATGGGAATCTCGTATGCGAAATCGGTAAGACAGAGCATTGCGCGAAAGAAGCCATGGCCGACCAAATGTTGCGTTTCATCTCGCTCGACCAGGAGCTGCCCGAAAAGCGGCCTGCGGAGACGCGCGCACAGGATTTCCACGAGATCTATGCCGACTACCTGACCGAGAAGGCGGCCGCGCAAGCCTCCCGCTGCTCGCAATGCGGCGTGCCGTTCTGTCAGGTCCACTGCCCGCTCCACAACAACATCCCGGACTGGCTGAAGCTGACGGCGGAGGGACGCCTCGAAGAGGCGTATGAACTCGCCCAATCGACCAACAACATGCCGGAGATTTGCGGCCGCATCTGTCCGCAGGATCGGCTGTGCGAAGGCAATTGCGTCATCGAGCAGTCGGGCCACGGCACCGTCACGATCGGCGCAGTGGAGAAATACATCACAGACACCGCCTGGGCGCAGGGTTGGGTGAAGCCGTTGAAGCCGCGCCGGCTGCGTCCCGAGCATGTGGGCATCGTGGGCGCGGGTCCCGCGGGCCTCGCCGCCGCCGAGGAGCTTCGCCGCAAGGGCTACAGAGTCACCATCTATGATCGACATGATCGCGCAGGCGGCCTCCTCATCTATGGCATCCCGAATTTCAAGCTGGAGAAAGACGTCGTCCAACGCCGCGTGAAGCGGCTGGAAGACGGCGGCATCAAATTCCGGCTGGGCTTCGAGCTCGGCCGCGATTCCTCGCTTGCCGATTTCCGCGATGCGCATGACGCCGTGCTCCTCGCGACGGGCGCATACAAACCGCGCGAGATCGAAGCGCCGGGCGTGGGACTTGGCCGCATCGTGCCGGCGTTGGAATTCCTCATCGCATCCAATCGCAAGGGCCTGGGCGATGACGTTCCCGAATTCGATTCCGGCGCGCTTGATGCGAACGGCAAGAACGTGGCCGTCATCGGCGGCGGCGACACCGCGATGGATTGCGTGCGCACCGCGATGCGCCAGGGCGCAAAATCCGTGAGCTGCATATACCGCCGCGATCGCGACAACATGCCGGGCTCGTTGCGCGAAGTGGCGAATGCCGAAGAGGAAGGCATCGTCTTCGAATGGCTCACTTTGCCCAAGGCGTTTCTCGGCAATGACGCGGTCGAAGGCGTGCGCATTTCGCGCATGCGGCTGGGCCTGCCCGATGCGACGGGCCGCAAGATGCCGGAGGAAGTGAAAGGCGCGGATTTCATCTTGCATGCCGATCTGGTGATCAAGGCGCTGGGTTTCGATCCCGAAGATTTGCCCGCGCTGTTCGCGGCGCCGGATCTGGCCGTCACGCGCTGGGGCACGCTGAAAGCGAACCCACCTTCGCTCGCAACCAATCTCGATGGCGTATTTGCGGCGGGCGACGTCGTGCGCGGCGCGTCGCTGGTCGTGTGGGCCATCAAGGACGGCCGCGATGCGGCGGCATCGATCCACAAATATCTCGAAACGAAGGCCGCAACGGCCGCTTTGGAAGCGGCGGAGTGACGACGATGACTTTGCTCAACGATGGCGAAATCGAAATCGCCCGCTTCCTCGCCAATGCGAAGAAACTGGAAGACGGACATGCCTATTCGCCCGATCAGGAACATGACGCTTGCGGCGTGGGCCTCGTCGCCGCGATCGACGGCAAGCCGCGGCGTGAAGTCGTCACGCGCGCCATTGAAGCGCTCAAGGCCGTGTGGCATCGCGGCGCCGTCGACGCGGACGGCAAGACGGGCGACGGCGCGGGCATCCATCTGCAGGTGCCGCAGGATTTCTTCCGCGCGCAGGTGGAGCAGACCGGCCACAAATTGCGCTCGGGCCGCATCGCGGTCGGGCAGATATTTCTTCCGCGTACGGATTATAACGCACAGGAAACTTGCCGCACGATCGTGGAATCCGAAATCCTGAATTTCGGATTCTATCTCTATGGCTGGCGGCAGGTGCCGGTGGATATCTCCATCATCGGCGAGAAAGCGAACGCCACGCGCCCGGAGATCGAGCAGATCATGTTCGATCTGGGCGACACGAACATGGAGGCTCTCGAACGCCGGCTCTATCTCTGCCGGCGCCGCATCGAAAAGCGCGTGCGCGAAGCGGCCATCCAGGATTTCTATGTCTGCTCGCTGTCGTCGCGCTCGCTGATCTACAAGGGCATGTTCCTGGCCGAGCAGCTTTCGAATTTCTATCCCGACCTCAAAGACCCGCGTTTCGTTTCGGCGTTCGCGATCTTCCACCAGCGTTATTCGACGAACACCTTCCCCACCTGGCGGC
This sequence comes from uncultured Alphaproteobacteria bacterium, assembly GCA_963715545.1. GTDB lineage: Bacteria > Pseudomonadota > Alphaproteobacteria > Micropepsales > Micropepsaceae > Rhizomicrobium. Next base: position 1,957,240 of record OY970252.1, read on the forward strand.
TCGCGCAACCCTTCCGCATGATCGCGCACAATGGCGAGATCAACACGCTGAAGGGCAACGTCAACTGGATGAAGAACCACGAGTTCAAGATGGCGTCGCAGCTCTTCGGCGAGCATGGCGACGACATCAAGCCGATCATCCAGCCCGGCAGTTCGGATTCCGCGGCGTTCGACGCCGTGTTCGAAGTGCTGGTGCGCGCGGGCCGCACGGCGCCGCTCGCGAAGACAATGCTCGTGCCGGAAGCGTGGTCGAAGAAAGCGTCCACGATGCCGGAAGCGCATCGCGCCATGTATTCCTACGCGAACGCCGTGATGGAGCCGTGGGACGGGCCGGCCGCGCTCGCCGCCACCGACGGCCGCTGGGTCATCGCCGGCATGGATCGCAACGGCCTCAGGCCGCAGCGTTATGCGGTGACGGAAGACGGCCTGCTCTTCGTCGGTTCCGAAACGGGAATGGTGGTGCTCGACGAAGGACGCATCACGCGCAAGGGCCGCGTGGGTCCCGGGCAGATGCTGGCGCTCGATCTCGAAGAAGGCCGCTTCTACGAAGACCGCGCGATCAAGGACAAGCTCGCAGGCGAATATCCCTATCAGGACTGGACGAAGAAGATCGTCGAGCTGGAGCCGATCATCGGCCCGGGACCCGAGCCGCGCCTGTTCGACAAGGAGACCTTGCGCCGCCGCCAGACAGCCGCCGGTTACACCATCGAAGATCTGGAATTGATTCTTCATCCGATGGTGGAGGACAGCAAGGAAGCGGTCGGTTCGATGGGCGACGACACGCCGCTGGCCGTGCTCTCCGAACAATACCGCCCGCTGTCGCATTACTTCCGGCAGAATTTCAGCCAGGTGACGAACCCGCCCATCGACTCGCTGCGCGAGGGGCGCGTGATGAGCCTCAAGACGCGCTTCCGCAATCTCGGCAACGTGCTGGCGCAGGATGAATCCCAGGCCGAAGTGTTCGTGCTGGAAAGCCCGGTGATCTCGACCGGCATGTACGCCCGCATGAAGGATCATTTGGAAGGAACGTTCTACGAAATCGATTGCGTGTTCCGGGTAAAGAACGGCGAACCGAAGGACGGCGCGCTCCGCCAGGCCATCGAGCGCGTGCGCGCGGAAGCGGAAGACGCCGTGCGCCAGGGTTACAATCACCTGATCCTCACCGACGAGCGCGTCGACCGCGATCTGGCGCCCATGCCGATGATTTTGGCCACAGGCGCGGTGCACTCCCATCTCGTGCGCCAGGGCCTGCGCACCTACACATCCATCAATGTGCGCTCGGCCGAATGTTTCGACACGCATTACTTCGCGGCGCTGATCGGCGTGGGCGCCACGACCGTCAACGCCTATCTGGCGCAGGAATGCATCGCCGACCGCCATGCGCGCGGCCTCTTCGGCAAAATGACGCTCGGCGAATGCGTGAAGCGTTATCTCGATACGGTGAGCGCGGGCCTGCTGAAGATCATGTCCAAGATGGGCATTTCGGTGATCTCCTCTTATCGCGGCGCTTACAATTTCGAAGCGGTGGGCCTGTCGCGCTCCATGGTCGCCGATATTTTCCCGGGCATGCCGAGCCGCATTTCCGGCATCGGACTGAACGGCATTGCGGCCAAGATCGCCCGCGTTCATGGGCGCGCCTTCGACGACGATGCGGCGGTGCTGCCGGTCGGCGGCTTCTACAAATCGCGCCAGGGCGGGGAGACGCACGCCAACGAAGCGAAGCTTATTCACCTGCTGCAAAGCGCGGTCTCGAACGACTCCTACACGACGTTCAAAGAGTATTCGAAAGCCGTGTGGTCGTTGCCGCCTGTGTCGCTGCGCCATCTGATGCAGTTCCGCCCCGGCGAAGCGATCCCGCAGGACGAAGTGGAATCCAGCACGGAGATCCGCAAGCGCTTCGTCACGCCCGGCATGTCGCTGGGCGCCCTGTCGCCGGAAGCGCATGAAGCGCTCAGCATCGCGATGAACCGCATCGGCGCGAAATCGGATTCCGGCGAAGGCGGCGAAGACCCTGCGAATTTCCGCCCCAAGCCGAATGGCGACAATCCCAACTCCGCGATCAAGCAGGTGGCTTCGGGGCGCTTCGGCGTGACGGCCGAATATCTCAATCAATGCCGCGAGCTGGAGATCAAGATCGCACAGGGCGCGAAGCCCGGCGAAGGCGGACAACTGCCCGGCTTCAAGGTCACCGAGATGATCGCAAAGCTGCGCCATGCCACGCCCGGCGTGATGCTGATCTCGCCTCCGCCGCACCACGATATTTATTCGATCGAGGATCTGGCCCAGCTCATCTATGACCTCAAGCAGATCAATCCGGATGTGCGCGTGTGCGTGAAGCTCGTGGCGGCCACGGGCATCGGCACGATTGCGGCCGGTGTCGCGAAAGCGAAAGCCGATGTGATCCTGATCTCCGGCCACAGCGGCGGCACGGGCGCTTCGCCGCAGACCTCCATCAAATATGCGGGCGTGCCCTGGGAAATGGGGCTCACCGAAGCCAACCAGATTCTCACGCTGAACAATCTGCGCCACCGGGTTGTGCTGCGCACCGATGGCGGCATCCGCACGGGCCGCGATGTGGTGATGGCGGCCATGATGGGCGCGGAGGAATTCGGCGTGGGCACCGCGGCGCTCATCGCCATGGGCTGCATCATGGTGCGGCAATGCCATTCCAACACCTGCCCTGTCGGCGTCTGCACGCAGGATGAAAAGCTGCGGGCGAAATTCGCCGGCAGCGCGGACAAGGTCGTGCATCTGTTCAGCTTCATCGCCGACGAGGTGCGCGAGATTCTCGCTTCGCTGGGATTCCGCAAGCTGGAAGACGTGATCGGCCGTACCGATTTGCTCTACCAGATGAGCCGCGGCGCGGAAGACCTCGACGATCTCGATCTCAATCCGCTGCTGGTGCAGGCCGATCCGGGAGGCCATGCGCGCTTCTCGACCTTGAAGGGCCGCAACGAAGTACCCGATACGCTGGATGCGCAAGTGGAGAAAGACGCGGAAGCCTTCCTGCGCGACGGCGAAAAGATGCAGCTCGTCTACAGCGTGCGCAACACCATGCGCTCGATAGGAGCGCGCATCTCGTCGCGCATCGTGCGCAAATGGGGGATGACGGGCCTGCCGCCTGCGCATCTGACGTTGCGGCTGCGGGGATCCTGCGGACAATCGCTGGGCGCATTTGCCGTGCAAGGCCTCAAGATCGAAGTGTCCGGCGATTCCAACGATTATGTCGGTAAGGGTCTCTCCGGAGCGACCATCATCGTGCGGCCTGCCACATCGGCGAAGTTCGTGGCGAACGCGAACACCATCATCGGCAACACGGTGCTTTATGGCGCGACGGCCGGAAAGTTGTTTGCAGTGGGACAGGCGGGCGAACGTTTCGCCGTGCGCAATTCGGGCGCGGTCGCCGTCATCGAAGGTTGCGGCTCCAATGGCTGCGAATACATGACGGGTGGTGTGGTCGCGATCCTGGGCCCCGTCGGCGACAATTTCGGCGCCGGCATGACGGGCGGCATGGCGTTTGTGTACGACGCCGACGGCCGCTTCGAAGAGCACATCAATCCCGACACGATCGTCTGGCAACGCGTGGCGAGCGCGCATTGGGAAAGCGTGTTGCGCGGATTGGTCGAAGAGCATCGCAAGGAGTCGACCTCGGTCTTCGCGGGCCAGCTGCTCGACCAATGGGAGCTGGAGCTGGGCCGTTTCTGGCAGGTGGTGCCGAAGGAGATGTTGAGCCGCATCGCGCATCCCCTGAGCGACGAACCCGCGGCGGCAAGGGCTTAACTTGGAGCGCGGGCTTCCAGCCCGCATCGACGTCGAAGAACTCAGAAAAGCGGGCTGGAAGCCCGCGCTCCAAATTTGCGAGAATTTTTTCAAGCGGGAAAAACACAACAAAAACAAAAGCTTAGATCCGCCGAGCAGGGCTTTGCAGGCCCTGCAAAAACCCAGCCCGATCCCTGTCGCTTGTGCACTCGGAGAGACTTCGCGGCGTCCCGCCCGACTTGCTGAACTCATCACCGTCGACGCGACGAAGACACTCGTACGCCATTTCACGTGCAGAAAAAATTTTCGTCCTGTTATTCCTCGAAAAATCCAACAAAAACAAAGCCTTTCAAAAGGCATAACAGGCAATAACAGGGGCCTGTTATCAGCCTGTTCCGACTCTTGGTTCTGGCTGTTCCGGTGTGCTCTCCGGCTCGATCCCCGCTCGCAAAATTCCCTCCTAGCAGGGAAAAACAGGGAATTTCTCGGTATGTTGGCGCAAGCGCCACAAGAATTTAGTCCAGTTCCCGCCCACATTCTAGGGCATGAGCGAAACCCATGTGATTTCAGCGTTACGGGCTAGACGGCTGGATATTGCCGCCCAGCTCCATGACACCGAAAAGAAGGTGTCGAAACTCCGTGCGGCCTTGGCCAACCTGGATGCTGCGATGATCCTGCTAACCCCGGACCATCCAGACGGGATTCCGAAGCGCCGCGACTATCGGCGGACCAAGTATTTCGACCGGAAGGAACTGCCCCGAACTCACGCTGGACGCGCTCCGGGAGGCTAAGGGGCCGGTATCGTTGGGCGACATTGCCTTGCACGCGATCCGGGCCAAGGGCCTATCGGACAGCGCGCAGGAAGCCGTTATGGGGATGCTGTTTCCGGTCCTGCGAAACTTCGTAGCGCGCGGGACCGTGACCAAGATTGGCAAGAGCCGGAATTCCCGCTGGACGGTTAACCGATGTTTTGATGCTGATTGCCACGGTCGTTATCGCTGGTGCCACGGTCTGGAATGTTTACTACGTCGGCGCTCAATTGGACGAAATGAAAGGAAGCGCCATCCAAACGGGGGCGGCCATTCAACATATTTCCGACCTTGCGGGCCAAACCAAACGGGAAGGCATCGCTATTGCTTCGCCTATATGTTCCCGCTGAAAGACGGACACCCCCAATCTTTCTTCTTTCAAACCGGAGGCACCCGTTATCATTGTGATACTTAAGGCGTGTGAAATGCTTGTCGGCCTCTTTTGCAATCGCACAAGCAATCCGCACGGGGCACAGCTTTTGGCCGCGACGCACGATACCAATCTTTTGCGGTCCGCCATTCTGCGTCGAGATCAAATTTGGTTTGTGGAAAAGAACAACTACGGTGCAAGTCACATTTATCCACTAACTGACATTCGCACGCGGAAATTCGAACCCATGTTTTGAGGTTTGGCTCATACTTCATGTCCAGGATTAAAATAAGCCGGACGGAAGAGAGACCGTCTGCAAGCTGCTGAAGAAACTTAGACCGGACTACGATCCAGACACTAAGACGCTGAATTTTGACGATCTTATCGTTAAAGTTTCTGAAGCGGAGAAATTGGCCGAGAGGCAACTGGCGCGCAGAATTGAAGAAGGGGGGAATCCCTTGGGTCGCCCTTATACCTTGGTTTTCAAATTGACTGCTTCGATCCGCGAGGCTGCCAGAAGCGCGAGTTAGCTCCGTATATTTTCTTTTGATTTCACCGAAATGCGGTGACAGGGAGCTACAGCGACGCGATACGGATTCACGTTCGAGTTTGTCGAGCGTACGTCGGATGTATCGCTAAATTGTTGACCCATCTTCCTGCTGCCTAGAAAGTTACGGCGACACCATTCCGAATCGCCCAAAAAATTCCGAGCACACGTCTGTGAACTTCTGTCGATCATTCTCTCGCACCCCCTCACCGCGCCCCGACCGGCTTACTGAACTCCGACCATTCTTCCTGGATTTTTCCGTTTGCGAACCGCCAGATCGTGATGCCGCGCATGCTCTTCCGCTTGCCGGTGGCGGCATAGCCGTTGCCGGCGCCGGTGTTCGTTCCCGTGCCCGTCCACAACACGGTGACGTAGTCGCCCTCCGCAATCTCGTTGAGCACCGTCATCGCGAGATCGGGCGCCGCGTCCCGCCAGCCATGCACCGCCGCCTGATCCTGGGCCAGGTTGGCGTCCATCGTGAGACCGTGATTGACGAAATCCGGCGCATAGATTTCGTTCGCCACATCGTATTTCCCCTGGTTGAAGATTTCGAGGAACACGCGGCGCGCCGTCGCCTTGTTCGCTTCGGTGCTCTCGGAAGAAGCCCCCATCGGCGCTGCGGCGTTCGCGCCTGCGCAACTCAACAAGACGATGAACAACGCGGTGACAACTCGGCTCATGAACCGTACTCCCGGTTTGCGACTCCGAGCTTGCAGTCTCTACCTAGGTAGAGGGTCAAGAGGCCTTTTGAACGCCGCCCGTAATCGCCGTGCGAATTTGCCGAAGCGTGCCGCGCAGTTCGTCTTTCGTCGCCGACAATTCGCGGAGTCGCGCATCGATTGTGGCGAGTTTCTGCAGTCCGATCTGCTCGATCTCTTCAAGGCATTCGCGGTCGCGGGCCGGGGATGGCGCGCCGCCACTGCGCCGGGTCTTTTCCAGGATGCGCGTGATGCGTTTGGTTTCGCCCAAGGTCATCCCCAGGCTCTGGCATCGTTTGATCGCCTTCAGAATGTCCAGATCGAGCGGCTGGTACACGCGATACCCGCTCGCGGTGCGCTCGGCTTCGCCCATGAGGCCGCGGCGTTCATAGAGCCGAACGGCCTGAACGCTCGCGCCCGCGAGCCGCGCCAGTTCGCCGATCAACATACGCGCCGAACCGACGCGGCCGGACCGCCCGGACTTCATTGTGGTGGACGCCATCTCACATCGCCTTCGGTTTGCACCATGCGCCGGCGCCGGCGAAGCTTGTGAAGTTCGGATCGGGTTCGCGTTCCCAGGCTTTGACAAGCGTCTCCCGCCCGTCCTCGTTTTCGGTGAGCGTCCAATGGCACTCCGTCTGGTCGGGGACCCGTGTGTAACGCAGCCGATAATGCCCGGCCTTCTGCGGAGTGAAGCTCAGGATCTCTTCGGGGCATGCCGTCCAGAAGCGATCGCTTCCCGCAAAGTAAGTGAACTTGAGGGCGAATTCCCGGTTCGCCGGAATCCGGTAGGCGGTCACGCCCACTTTCGGTTGCGGGACCTGAAGCGCATCCGTGCAGCGGGCCGCATCGCCATAAAAGAGCAACGCCATGGGGCCGTCCGTCGAAACCAGAAGCTCGGCGGCGTCGTCGGCCGGCGGCTCGGCATATTGCAGCGCGTTCACGGCGCAGGCGGTCAGCCCGGCTGCACACAAACCCGCAAGCGCCAATCGCGCGACGCGTCGACGGGAACGCCCCATCGGGCGAGCCTGAAAAGCCAAAATCGATTTCCAGGACATGAAACCCCCTCTTCAAGAAACCGGCGCCCGCCAGGATCCCGGCTCCCGACACCATATTCGAACAGGCCGACCAAACTCGACCCGGTCCCCTCATGCATTATATTACACCGCATGAACCCGCTGGTCTTCCTCGCGCTCAATCTTGCGGTCGCCTTCTACAATGTCGGGACCGTGTGGGCGAACCATCTCGATATCTTCCCGACTTGGCGGCTCGTGGGGCGCGAAGAATTTCCGCGAATCCACGCGGCGCATTGGAAGAAACTGCCCTATTGGGTGCTCATGCCCTGGGGGTTGGAGATCGCGGGCGCGACGGCGCTCGTCTGGTATCATCCTGCGAACTCGCCAGCCTGGGGTGTTTACGGCGGCGCGGCGTGTGTCTGGCTCTCGCTCATTCTCACGATCCTGATGTGGGGTCCGTGGCAGGGAAAATTGTCCCGCGACCCCTTGGGCCCCGAAAGCCCGCTTCTGGCGCGCATCCTGCGGACGCATTGGATCCGGGTCGCGCTGGTGAACGCTTACGCGCTGATCGTTCTTGCGTGGCTTCTCAAATTGATTGGATGAGACTTGGCCGAAATTTTGGGGCGCTGGCTCGACCATATCAAAGCATTCGCAATCTGGCTCTGGCGGGGCGACGGCGAGCACACGCCCTGGGTCCGGCGCACGCTTGCCATTGTGTTCGCATTCCTCGTGCCCATTCCGATCCTGCTGATCCTGCTGTTTCGCTTCGTGCCGCTTCCCGGCACGCCGCAAATGCTCACCTGGCTGATCGTCGGCGATCCCGTTCACTACCAATGGGCGGCTTATGAGAACATTTCGCCGGCGCTCGGGCGCGCGGTGATCGGGTCGGAGGATCAGAATTTCTGCTCGCACAATGGCTTCGACTGGAAGTCGATCGACAAGGCGATCAAGGCGAACAAACATGGACGGCCACTCCGCGGCGCCAGCACCATCAATCAGCAGGTCGCGCGCACGATGTTTCTCCTTCCCGTGCGAAGCTGGGTGCGCAAAGGCGTCGAGGCCTATCTCACCGTGCTCATCGAAGCGCTGTGGCCGAAGAAGCGAATCCTCACGGCCTATCTCAATCTCGTCGATTGGGGTCACGGCAATTTCGGCGCGGAGGCGGCGTCCGAGGCTTATTTCCACAAACCGGCCGCCCGACTGACCGCCGCCGAAGCGGCGCGCCTCGCCTCGGTGCTGCCCGATCCGGAGAAATGGCGGGCCGACAATCCGGGCCCCTATGTCGCCGGGCGAACGGATACAATCGTTGCGCGTATCGGCGAAGTCGCGCGCGACGATCTGGACGCGTGCGTGCGCGACAAATAGATCACCCATTCCCGGCCGATTTAAAGTTAGCAAATCGTTGCGACACGAGCGCCGGCGCGCAGCGCCTTGCTGTAAGACCGGCTTAACGCGCATCGCGTATCCTTAACATGCTCGTGGAAACGGCGGCAGACCGCGCGACAGTCGCGGCGGGGACCAGGGATTTGGGCGAGGACGGACAAGCGTTGACGGGATATGCGGCGGTCGTTCTGGATCAGGACGGCGCGGTTCTGCATGCCGATGGCGACAGTCTCGGCCAGCGCTTCATCCAGACTCTCGCGATCGGCGAAAGCGTCTTGAGCCAGATCCACCCCGAAGACGCCGATGTGTTCGAACTCCTGCGCACGCTTGCGCCTTCGCGCGTCGAGCGCACGGTCACCGTCGAAATTCGCTGGGCGCGCGGTCCGGATCGCTGGACGAAACTCTTAGCGACCATCGGCCGTCAGGACGACGGCACGATCCGGCTCGTGCTGGCCGGCGACGAGGCGACGATCGCGCGGCGCTCCGAAGCGCAGATGCGCCGCGTGGTCGAAGGCTCGGCGCAGGGCATCATCGTGCGCACCCAGACCGAAGTCCTCTACATGAACAATTCCTTTGCGCATCTCGTCGGCTACCCGTCGGCGCGCGATTGCATGGCGATAGCGCCGCAAAACGCCAACAGCATGATCCATCCCGACGATCTGGAACTTGTGCAGAGCCGCGTGAAGGCGCGGCTCGCCGGCGAGGAAACCGTTTCGAGCTACGAAATCCGCCTGATGCGCCGCGACGGCTCGCCTGTCTGGGTCGAGGCGCACGCAGCCCTCGTCAACTGGAACGGGCAGGCGGCGTCCCTGTCATGGCTCAGCGACATTTCCCGCCGCAAGGCGATCGAAGCGGAGCTGATGCGCAGCAAGGAGTCCGCCGAGTTCGCCAACCGCACCAAGACGGAATTCCTCGCCAATATGAGCCATGAGCTGCGCACGCCGCTGAACGCCATCCTCGGTTTCTCCGAGATGATCGGCTGCGGGATGTTCGGCCCGGTCTCGGCGAAATATGTCGAGTACGCCCACGACATTCATCGCAGCGGCCAGCATCTCCTGGCGCTGGTGAACGATGTGCTCGATCTCGCGAAGCTCGAAGCCGGCAAACTCGAACTGCGCGAAAGCGATGTGTGCCTGCACGAACTGGTCGGCGAATGCCTGCTCTTCTTGCGCAATCGCGCCCTGGAAGGCGGGGTCGATTTGCGCTCCGAACTGCCTCCCGACCTTCCCTTATTGCTGGCCGACGGCAGGGCCGTGAAACAGCTGCTGCTGAATTTCCTGTCGAATGCCGTGAAATTCACCCAGGCCGGCGGCCGGGTGACGGTGTGCGCAGAGGTCCATCCGGGCCGGAGCCTGAGCGTATCCGTGAGCGACACCGGCATCGGAATGAGCGAGGCCGACATCCAGGTGGCCCTGTCTCCGTTCGGGCAAGTCGATTCAAAGCTCGCCCGCAAGCATCAGGGCACCGGCCTCGGGCTGCCCATCTGCAAATCGCTGATGGAGCTTCATGGCGGCGACCTGACCGTGACGAGCCGTCCGAACGAAGGCACGACGCTCACAGCCCATTTTCCGGCGGAGCGCATCGTCCGGCAGGCCACCATCGTCGGCGCCTGACGCGCGAAAGACAGCCTCCATCGGGTACAGAATGCGAACGATTTGCCCCGAGCCTCTAGGAGGTCGCGCGCCGCTTCTCTAGATTGCGGATATGCGTCGTCTCGTACAGCTCCTGCTTTCGCCGCCATCGCGTTTCGCCCGGCTGCTCATCGCCGAAAAACGGCTCGCCTGCGATCTGGCCGCGCCCGAGGACCTGTTCGCCCATCTCCCCGTGTTCGTCGATCTGGACGGCGCGCGCCGCGAGGGCCTCTGGGCGATCGTCGATCACCTGGAAGGGACCTACCACGACAATCCTCTCATGCCCGAAGACGCAACCGCCCGCGCGGAGGCGTTGCGCCTGCTCGACTGGGCGATGGGGCCGTTCCAGGAAGCGGTGACGCGCAAGATCGTGTTCGAAAAGGCGTCGCAGCGTTTCACCGGCACCCCCATTCACCGCGCGCCCGACATGGCGGTCGTGCGCAGCGGACGCGAAGCGTTGAAGACGGCTCTCGCCATGATCGGCCGGTTGGGCGAACTGAACGGCTATCTGGCCTGCCGCGATTGCACCTTGGGCGATCTCGCGGTGGCGGCGCATATTTCGGCGCTGGATTATTTCGGCGAAGTGCCCTGGGCGGAATTCCCCATCGCCGCGGAATGGTATGTGAAAATGAAATCGCGGCCCTCCTTCCGCACCCTGCTCTCCGATCGCGTGCCCGGCCAGCCGCCCGTATCGCATTATGCCGAGCTCGACGCCTGAGGACCCGCGCGATTCCATCCGCGCCTTTGCCCGTGACTGCGGCTTCGATGCCGCAAGGTTTGCGCGCGCCGAAGCCGCGGAGCGCGCCGGCGAACATCTCGCGACATTCCTCGCCGAAGGCCGTCACGGCACGATGGACTGGATGGCGCGAAACGCGGAGCGCCGCGCCGCGCCCTCGGCGCTCTGGCCGGAAGCCAAGTCCGTCATCGTGCTGGGCGCGAACTATGGACCCACAATCGATCCGCGCGAGCAGCTTGCCCGCAAAAGCAACGGCGCGATTTCGGTTTACGCGCAAGGCGACGACTATCACGATGTGCTCAAGACGAAGCTCAAGCGTCTCGGCGGTTTCGTCGCCGAGCGCTTCGGCGCTGACGTGAAGGTGTTCATCGACACTGCGCCCGTGATGGAGAAGCCGCTCGCGCAGGAAGCGGGTCTCGGCTGGCAGGGCAAGCACACCAATCTTGTCTCGCGCGAATTCGGCTCGTGGCTGTTCATCGGCTCGGTGTTCACGACATTGGAACTCGCGCCCGATGCGCTGGAACAGGATCATTGCGGCGAATGCCGGCGCTGCCTCGACGCATGCCCCACGAATGCGTTCACGGCGCCCTATCGCATCGATGCGCGGCGCTGCATTTCCTACCTGACCATCGAGCATAAAGGGCACATCCCGCGCGAATTCCGCGCCGCGATGGGCAACCGCATCTATGGTTGCGACGATTGCCTGGCGGTTTGCCCGTGGAACAAATTCGCCAGCGTGGCGCATGAGGCGCGGCTGCATGCCCGCGCCGAGTTGCAGAACCCTCGCCTCGCCGATCTCGTGCGCCTGGACGACGCCGCATTCCGCGCCATCTTCAAAGGCTCGCCCATCAAACGCATCGGCCGCGACCGGTTCGTGCGGAACGTGTTGATCGCCATCGGCAATTCGGAAGACGCGGAGCTCGCGGCGGAAGCTGAGCGGTTGCTAAGCGATTCCTCACCGCTCGTTCGCGCGGCAGCCGTGTGGGCGCTGAAACGATTGTTGGATGCAGGGGCGTTTGAACGACTGATAAAACGCTGCCTCGGGAATGAGACCGATGTGGAAGTCTTGCGAGAGTTGAAGCACGAGTTGATAGCTTGAACAGTTACACGCAGTGCGATTCAGATTGAATCAAATCCCAAAATTTCACCATGGCCGGGCGTGACCCGGCCACCCAGCTCGCCGCGCGTCTGCGCGGCGAATGAATCTTTGTAGATTTGCGCATGAATAATTCAGCTCGCGGACGCTCGCTGGCTGGGTGGCCGCCTCAAGGGCGGCCATGGTGAATTTGGGGGGGCGAATTCAATCCCGAACCCTGCGCTCAATGCCCGCCGGTGTGCCCCATCTCCCCCAGATGCGCACGCGCGGCGGCGCCGGCGTCGCTGTCCGGCGCGTCGTGCAAGACCTGCCGCCAGTCCGCGGCCGCGCCGGCGCTGTCGCCCGCTTCGAGTTTCATTTCGCCGCGCTCGACCAGCGCTTCGGGATAATCGGGATAGACGCCCAGCGCCCGCTCGAGATCGGCGCGCGCATCAGCCTTGCGACCTTCCGCGTGCTTTGCGCTCGCCCGCAGCACCAGCACATCGGCGCGATTGGGATCCTGCGCGATGATCGCGCTGAGATCGGCTTCGGCGCCCGCCCAATCCCGCGCCATCGCTTTCGCGCGGGCGCGATCGAACATCAGATCGGCGTCGTTCGGCGCAAAGGCCAGCGCCCCGGACAGCGAGGCCACGGCCTTGTCGGCGCGTCCGGCCAGCATCCAGGCATTGCCGGCCTGATCGAGAAGCTGCGCGCGTATGGACGCGTCGCCCGCCATGGCGTCATGCGCGGCCTCATCGAGCTGTTGCGCCGCATCCGGATAACGCCGCAATGATGTGAGCGCCAGGGCCGAACAATGCAGCGCCGCGGCCCCGCCGCCCGCGCCGCGCCACGCCTCCGCCCCTTCCAGCGCGCGGCCGGGATCGCGCTTCACGAGATCGAGGCAACGGGCATAGCGGCTGTCGCCGATCAGCGATTTGTTGTCGAGAACCGAGACATCGGCCGCGGCCGCCGGAAACGTCGCCGCCGCGATCACCATTATGAAGGAGAGGCGCTTCCCGGCGCGGCGCAAATAGGCGATGGTCTCGTCGATTTTGTCCGTCACTCTCTCGACCTTTGGTTTCGCCATTCCGACCAAATCCCAGCATAAAGGCAACGCGCCCGGGCTGCCAGCACAGGGCCCAGCGATCCTTCAGGTCATTCCCGCGCTCGATGCCGGCGGCGCGGAGCGCACGACCGTCGACGTGGCGGCGGCGCTGGCGCGCGAAGGCTTCCAGGCCCTTGTGGCGTCGCGCGGCGGCAGGATGGCGACGGAGCTTGTGGTCTCCGGCGGCGAGTTGATCCAACTGCCGCTCGACACCAAGGCGCCGCACGCGCTCATCGCCAACGCCTATCGCCTGCGCGACCTGATCCGTACACGGAATATTGCGTTGGTCCATGCCCGTTCGCGCGCGCCCGCCTGGAGCGCATTGTGGGCGGCGCGCATGGCGCGCGTGCCTTTCGTCACCACCTATCACGGCATCTACAACGCTTCGAATCCGCTCAAACGTTTCTACAATTCCGTGATGGCGCGGGCCGACGCCGTGATCGCAAATTCGCAATGGACGGCAGATCACATCAAGTCGCAATACCGCTTCGCGCCGAAGCATCTGAGCGTCATCCCGCGCGGCATCGACCTGGCGCAATTCGATCCGGCCGGCGTTCCGCCCGAGCGGGCCGCAGCGCTCCGTGCGACCTGGGGCGCGAAGGACGACGACACGGTCATCCTGTTGCCGGGTCGGCTCACGCGCTGGAAGGGCCAGACCGTGTTCATCGCGGCGCTGGCGGAACTCAAACGCAAGGGCAGACTCACAGGCGTGCGCGCCGTGCTCGCCGGCGACGCGCAAGGGCGCACCGACTATGAAACCGAACTTCGCAAAGCGATCGCCGAGGCCGACCTTCAAGACAGTGTCGCAATTCCGGGTCACACGAGCGACATGCCGGCCGCCTATCTCGCCTCCGACATCGTCGTGTCGGCTTCCACCGATCCCGAAGCGTTCGGCCGCGTCTCCGCCGAGGCGAGTGCCATGGCGCGGCCGGTGATCGCGACGAATCACGGCGGTTCGCGCGAGATTGTGCTGCCGGGCGTCACCGGCCTTCTGATTCCACCGGGCAATGCGAAGGCGCTCGCGAGCGCGCTGGCGCAGCTCCTGTCGCTTGATTCCACGAGCCTCCTCACCATGGGCATGAAAGGCCGCGCGCACATCGCGGCGCATTTCACGATCGAAAAGATGTGCGCGGACACGATCGCGGTCTACCGCATGCTGCTGGCGGGGTGACTGCGCTGCGCGATCTGCTAGGCTCCAACATCTGCGCTGGGAGGAACGAATGCGTTTGGGATTGAGAGTCGCCGCGATGGCGATGCTGCTTGGAGCGGTCATTTTTGCCGGCGCGGCGAACGCGCAGGCGACTCCGGCGCCCGCGCCGACCTCCACCATCGCCGTTCATTCCCTGCCGCCCGCCGGCCCCACGGCCATGCAGAAATTCGATCCCGTCAAGGCGACAAACGCCTATCTCAACCAGGTGAGCGGGGCTGCGCGCGCGCGCTCCGATTCCTATTTCGAGGGCGGCTATTATCTGATTTTGGTGGATGCGCTCTATGCCGTCGCGGTGTCTGCGCTTCTGTTGTGGCTGCGCATCTCGGCCGGCATGCGCAATATCGCGCAAGGAGTGACGCGTTCGCGTTTCTGGCAGGTTCCCATCTATGCCGTGATGTATGTGGCGCTGGTCGCGGTGCTGACATTTCCGCTCGACGTCTATGAGGGGTTCATCCGCGAACACGCCTACGGCCTCTCGAACCAGAACTTCCTGCAATGGTTTCGCGACTTCGGCATCGGCCTGGCGCTCAATGTGATCGGCTCCGCGATCGTGCTCACCGTCATCTACGCCATCATCCGAGGGGCGCCGCGCATGTGGTGGATCTGGGGCACGCTCGTGATGGTCGCGTTCATGGCCATCGCGCTGATGATCGCGCCCGTGTTCATTGCGCCGCTGTTCAATACCTACACCTCGCTGAAAGACGCCCCCGTCAAGCAGGAGATTCTCTCGCTGGCGCGCGGCAACGGCATTCCCGCGACGGACGTCTATGAGTTCGACGCCTCCAAGCAAAGCAAACGGATCAGCGCCAATGTCTCCGGCCTCTTCGGAACGACCCGAATCTCGATGACCGACAATCTGATCAAACGCTGCTCGCCGGCGGAGATCGAAGCCGTTCTCGGTCACGAGATGGGACACTACGTGTTGAACCACTCGGCGTTGCTGCTCACCTGGTTCGGCCTGTTTTTCCTCGTCGGATTTGTGTTCGTGAATTGGGGTTTCCATGTGCTGGTCGACATTTTCGGCGGCAATTGGGACGTGCGAACGATCGACGATCCTGCCGGCCTGCCCGTCATCATGGCGCTGGTGGCGGTGTTCATCATGGTGGGGACGCCGGTGCAGAACACGATCACGCGCACGGCCGAGGCGCAGGCCGATATCTTCGGCGTGAACACCGCGCGTCAGCCCGACGGTTTCGCAACCGTGACGCTGAAGCTTTCGGAATACCGCAAGCTCGATCCCGGCCCATGGGAAGAGTTCATTTTCTACGATCATCCGTCCGGCCACACGCGCATCTGGACCGCGATGCGGTGGAAGGCGGCGCATCTGAACGATCCCGACATCAAGGACGGGCCCGTCTCGCCGCAATGAAGGGATTCGATCTCAGCGTGGGCCGCGAAGGCGCGCCGCTTCATGCGGCCGCGCACAGCCATCATCCCTGGCCGGATGTGAGCTTCACGGCGCAACAGGCTGCGTGGGCTGACGCCGCGCACCTGCTCGACCGCAAATGGGATCATGTTTTCGAGGAAATCATTCCGGCGGCGCAGAAGCACATCGCGCGGCAACTGAACCTGCCCGATCCCGGAACGATCGCGTTCGGGCCGAACACGCATTCTTTCGTGTTGCGTTTGCTGTCTTGCCTGCCCCCCGAACGGCCGCCGCGCATTCTGACGACCGGTTCCGAATTCATGAGCTTCTCGCGCCAGATTGCGCGACTGGAAGAAGACGAGCTCGTTCATGTGACGCGGGTTCCGACGGAACCGTTCGATAGTTTCGAAGCGCGGTTCGCCGATGAGGCGAGCACGGACCGCTACGACCTCGTATTCCTGAGCCAGGTCTATTTCGATTCCGGCTTTGCGGTCGGCGATCTCCAATCGATTGTGCAGGCCCCGCCTGATCCGGAGACGCTCGTCGTCGTTGACGGCTATCACGGCTTCATGGCGATCCCCACGGATGTGAGCTTGATTGCGGACCGCGCATTCTATCTGGCCGGCGGCTACAAATATGCGATGGCGGGCGAAGGCGCGTGCTTTCTGCATTGTCCACCCGGCTACGGCGCGCGCCCGCGCGACACGGGTTGGTATGCGGGATTCGGTTCGCTGGAAGCCGCGTTCGAAGACGTGCCCTTTGCCGATGACGGCAGCCGGTTTCTCGGCGCCACCTTCGATGTCTCGGGGCTCTATCGCTTCAATGCGGTGCAGGATTGGCTGGCGTCAGAGGGTTTGTCGGTCGAGGGCATGCTTTCTCACGTGCGCGAAATTGAGCGCGCGTTCCTGAACGAACTCGATCAGCATAACGCTTCTATCACGCGCGCCATGCTGCTGATGCCCGACGAGTCCCGCCGCGGCCGCTTCCTGGCCTTCCGCGCGCCGAACGCCGGCGCGATTGCGGAGCAATTGGGCAAGCAAAACATCATCGTCGATTCCCGCGGCGACCGATTGCGGATTGGTTTTGGGATTTATCATGAGACTGAGGATGCCGTGCGCGTGGCGCAGGCGCTGTAGGCAGCTTCGCCGCGGCCCCCCTTCCGCCTCGCTGCGCTCGGCGCCTTCCCCCACAAGGGGGGAAGGCTAAAAAAAGAATTCGAGCCTAGCCTGTTCTTCTAACCTTCCCCCCTTTGTGGGGGAAGGTGTCGCGCGGCGTCAGCCGCGTGACGGAAGGGGGGCCGCGCGATTGTGGCTACTTCCCCACGGCCTTCTCGAACACCGCGACCAGCGGATCGTCCTTCACGAACACGTAATCCGCATCCTGCGCCGTCACGGCGCCGTCGCAGCCATTGGCGCGCAGCAATGTCATCGCCGTCATCAGCTCTGCGCGCGGGCACAGCAGCGAAAATTCACCGCCCGTGTTTCCGGTGGCGGGACGCGAGAGAACGGACGCGCCCGTTGTCTTCGTCAATTTCGCAAGAACCGCATCCGGCTTGCCGTCGAGCCGCGCGCGCAACACAAGCGAAGCCCTCGCACGTTCGCGTGCCGCCAATCTCGAAAGCAACGTCACGCAGGCCGTATGCGCGTCTGCGCTCCAGTCGGCGGAAAGGCTTGCCGCCAATTGCGCCTGGCTTTCGAGGATCGTGCCGTCTTCCAGAGTCTTGAGACCGTTGGCCGCGAGGGTGGCGCCAGTTGTCGTGATGTCGACGATCGCTTCGGCCGTGCCCGCGGCCGGCGCGCCTTCGGTGGCGCCGGCGCTTTCCACGATGCGGTAATCCCAGATGCCGGCCTTGGCGAAGAACGCGCGCGTCAGATTCGCATATTTGGTCGCGATGCGCAGACGGCGGCGATGGCGCTGGAAGAAGGCGGCGCAGACATCGTCGAGATCGGCCATGGTCGGCGACGTCGATCCAGGATTGCGGCACGGCGACAACGACATCGGCGAAGCCGAAGCCCAGCGGCTTGACGAGCGCGATGCGTCTTGTCGAGCTCGGGACAGCGTCCTCGCGCAGCAGATCTTCGCCGGTGATGCCCAGATGCACGTCGCCCGCGATGCAGCGCGGCCGCGATTTCCGACGCCGACAGCAGCCTCACATCGATATCGGGAAAGCCCGCAGAGCGTCGCGCGATAGCCGCGCGCGCCGGCGGCCTGCTCCAGTCGCAAGCCGGCGTCGGCAAAATAGTCCTGCACCTGCTCCTGCAGGCGGCCCTTCGACGGAACGGCGAGCGTGAGAACGGCGCTCATCATTCGCCGCCTTTCTGCGCCGCGCGCGCAGCCAGCACGCGCTCGGTGCGGATGGCGACAGCCGATGGCGGGGACGGGCTTCTTCGCGCCCAGGCGTTCGAGCAGCGTGTCGTAGCGGCCGCCGCCCGCGATCTGCACCGGGCCTTCCGCATCGCGCGACCACAGTTCGAACACGAAGCCCGTATAATATTCCATGTTGCGGCCGAAGCGGGCCGCGAAGCTGACGCGCTTGGGCGCGACGCCGAGGATTTCGAGCGTCTTCAAGCGCGCGTGTCATCGCCGCGAGCGGCGCTTCCAGCGAAATCGTTCGCCTCTTTCGTCAGCGCGCGAATCTGTTCGATCGCGTCGGCGGCGGGCCCCGACACTATCCAGCAGCCGCGCGATGAGCACCGCGCAATTTTCGGATCGAGACGCAGCGCCGCCGCGTCGGCCGCCTGCTCGATCAGGCGATCGACGATTTCCTCGCGGGTGCGCGCGCCTTGCGGCGCATCGCCCAGCATGTCCATCAGGCCTTCGAAGGCGGGCCGCGCTTCCGCTTCGGACAAGGTGCCCAGATGCGCCAGCAAACGCTGCGCATCCGTGGCCGCGCCGCGCGACAGGCGCAGCAGCAACGCTTCGAAATAGCCCGCGCGCCAGAAATGCCGCTTCAGGCGCGCCGCGCCATTGCGGCGGGCATATCGAGCGCATCCACGAACGCGTGAACAAGAGCCCGAGATCGCCGATCTTCATCTCGAAATGCGTCGAGGCCCGCCGCGTGCAGCGCTTCGACCGTCAAGCGTGAGGATTTCGGTTTCGGCCGCGGCGCGATCTTCGAGGCCCAGCAGTTCCGCGCCTGCCTGGAAGAATTGCGTCGGCCGTTCCGGCTCGGCCGGCTGATGGCGGAAGACGAGGCCGTTGTAGCAGAGCCGCGCCGGGAATTTGCGCCTTCGTCTCCAGATGCATGCGGCAGATGGGGATGGTGAGATCGGGCCGCAGGCACAATTCATTGCCCGGCCGGATCGGTGAGCATGAAGGTGCGGCGGCGAATTTCTTCGCCCGAGCGGTCGAGAAAGATTTCCGCGGGCTGCAGCACGGAAGGCTCGTCGCGCTCATAGCCGCGCCCGCGCAGCACACCGAGGATTGCGTCGGCCTGCGTTGTCGAGCGCGGCAATGCGCGCCTCATCGTAAACGGGAAACGCGGCCATCTCAGCCGCCTTTGCGTGCAGCATGGCACGCACTTTTTCGACGAGGTTCGCGCGCGCGGAACGGAGATCTGCGCCTCACGATCCTTGACCCAGTCGGCGCGGCTTTCGACCGACTTTCGCCAGTTCCGCGCCGCAGCGCTAGAGTCCTTCAGCGTCACTTCGCCTTTCGCGCGCTCGTCGCCGCCTTCGATGACGGCGATGGCCGCGCCGCGCTTGTCGGCATATTTGAGCTGGTCGCCGAATTTGCCGTTGCCGACATAGGTCTCGGCGCGAATCCCGGCGGCGCGCAATTCCGCCGCCATGCGAAAGCTCGCGCTGCATCGGCTTGTCCAGCGACAGTCACGACGACCAGCGGCGCGAGCGCGGGCTTGCCGCGGCTATCGGAGCGCCGAAAGCAGGCGGCTCACGCCAATGGAGATGCCCGTCGCCGGAACCTGCTGGCCGGTGAAGCGCGCCACGAGATCGTCATAGCGTCCGCCGCCGGCGACCGAGCCGAACACGATCGTTTCGCCCGCTTCGTTGGTGACGGGGAATGTCAGCTGCGCTTCGAACACGGGGCCGGTGTAATAGTCGAGGCCGCGAATGATGCTCGTGTCGATCACCACCTGATCGTCGCCATATCCGGCCGCGCGAAGAGTGGCGATGATCGCATTCATATCCTGCGACAGCCGACGTTGCTTCGTAGCGATCGCGTTTGCCGGTCAGCAATTCCATCACGAGCGAAATCTGTTCCGCATCCAGACCCGCGCCCTTGGTAAAATCTCCGGACTCATCCTTGCGGCCGGCACCGAGAAGCAGCTGACGCCCCTGTTCGCCCAGCCGGTCGAATTTGTCGATGGCGCGCAACACGGTGCCGCGTTCGCGACGCATCGATGCGCCCGCGTTTCCAGAACCGCATCGAGCAGTTTGCGGCTGTTGAGCTTGACGATGTATTCGCCGCGCTTCAGCCCCAGCGCTTCCAGCGTATCGCACATCATCATCAGCAGTTCGGCGTCGGCGGACGGCGATGCGGAGCCGACCGTGTCGGCATCGAATTGGGTGAATTCGCGGTAGCGGCCGGGGCCGGGCTTTTCGTTGCGCCACACCGGTCCCACCTGATAGCGGCGGAAGGGCTTGGGCAGGTTCTGGAAATTCTCGGCGACATAGCGGGCGAGCGGCGCGGTCAGGTCGTAGCGCAGCGACATCCATTGGCTCGTCGTCGTCCTGGAGCGAGAACACGCCTTCGTTCGGCCGGTCGACATCGGGCAGGAACTTGCCCAGCGCGTCGGTGTATTCGAAGGCGGGCGTCTCCAGCGGCTCGAAGCCGTAGGATTCATAGACCTCGCGGATAACATCCAGGCAAGCGCGCTCGGCCGCGATCTCGGCCGCGCCGCGATCGCGGAAACCGCGCGGCAGCCGCGCCTTGGGGCGTGAAACCTTGTCTCCGCTCATACCTCGAACCCGCCAAAGGACGGCCTAGATAGCGGGTCGGGCCCGAGCGGGCAAGGAAAGGGCTTTGAGCAGTTGCGGATCGAGTTGACGCGAGTAATCCCCTCCCCCGCGGAGCGTGGGGAGGGATAGGGTGGGGCGCGCGCGTCCGCGCGCGAAGACTCTTTTAATTACCCCCACCCTGACCCTCCCCACGGTCGCCGCTGCGCTTTCGCGCATCGGCTGGGGGAGGGAACGCTTTCATCGATTTGAATTCCGAGCGGTGTCCTGATTTGAAATTCTCACGATTCATCCGGCATCGGCGGCCGCGCTCTGCTGCGAAACCTTTCGTGAGCCACGCCGGATCGTTTGAAGTTCTCCTGCCCGTCGCGAAGACTTAATTTGGCGTTCGGTCCGCCAAGAACGCGTTCAGCGTCGGGTTCATCCTGTCCATCGTCTTCCCATCCGCAGACCGGGCAAATCTCAAAATGGCCGCGTCCTTGCAAAGTCTTAAATTTGCAGCAAGGGCACTGATAGGACTTCGTGGCGCGCCACGGTTCGCTCACCCATTGCACCGGCCGGTCGTCGTTCATTTCTTCACTTGCTCGTTTGCCCCACTAATTCTGCGCGAGTCCAAAGATTCGCAGAGACTGCCCCCGCGTCACTTCCCCTTCTGCTTCGCGTCCCAGGCTTGATGCGCCTGATCAAGGACATAGGCGCGGATCGCGGTCACGTCGTCTTTCGAGAGCACATCCTTGAACGACGCCATGCCGCCGTCGGCGAGCGCGCCGCCGAGCACGATGTCGTCATACTGGCTCCAGATTTCGATGGGCGCCTCGCGCAGATCGGGGATGACGCCTTCGGATTGCGCGAAGAAGCCGTGACACACGACGCAATTCCTATGATAGGCGTCGAAGCCTTTCGCGATGGTCGCAGGATCGGCGGTTTGCGGCGGCGGCTCGCTGGGCGGCGCGCCTTCGGGCGACAGCGGCGCGACATCCTTTCGCCCGCCCAGCGCAAACACGAACAGACGCCCCTGGTTCGTCTTGTATTTCGAGATCGCGATCGTGGGATCCTTGAACGCGGCGAGCCCGCCGGCCCCACCCCAGCCCGCCAGCACGGCCACATATTGCTTTCCGCCGACGGCGAAGCTCATGGGCGGCGCGAGGATGCCGGTCTTCAGATCGATCGACCACAGCTTCTCGCCCGTCTTCGCATCATAGGCGCCGAGAATGCCGTCCGCGCCGCCCCCGAACACGAGACCGCCGGCCGTGGTCAGCAAGCCGCCATTCCATGAGCCGGCCATCGGCACATGCCACACTTCCTTCTGCGTCACCGGATCCCAGGCCTTGATGTAGCCCACGGCCGGCGGCGGCGGATGGCCGCTCTTGATCGCGTCCAGCACGGCCTGCGTGACGGCCGCGAAATCATTGCCCGTGTTCCATGCGCGCGGCTTATAGACGAAGGTGCTTTCGGTCTCGGGCGCGAAGATGGCCGAGCCGTCCGCGGCCGGAATATAGACAAGCCCCGTTTGCGGATTGAACGCCATAGGCTGCCAATTGTGGCCGCCGGTTTCCTGCGGCATCACGACGGCGAGCTTGTCCTTATAGCGCGCATCGGGATTCTCGATGGGCTTGCCGTTCGCGTCGATGCCGGTGGCCCAGTTCATCACGGCAAACGGCTTCGCCGAGATCAGCTTTCCCGTCGCGCGATCGATCACATAGAAGAAGCCGTTTTTCGGCGCCTGGATCAGCACGTGGCGCATGGCGCCGTCGATCGTCAGATCGGCGAGGATCATGTGCGACGTGGAATCGAAATCCCAGGTGTCGCCGGGTGTCGTCTGGTAATACCACGCCATCTCGCCCGTATCGGCATGGATCGCGATGATCGAGGAGAGATAGAGATTATCGCCCCCGCCGGGCGAACGCAGGTTGCGATTCCACGGATCGCCATTGCCCGTGCCCACATAGAGCAGGTTGAGTTCCGGATCGTAGGCCATGGAATCCCACGGCGCGCCGCCGCCGCCGAGCTCCCACCAATTGTCCTTGCCGTCGGTGGTCCAGGTTTTCATCGCGTTCGCCATCGCGGCGTTTTCCGGCGGCAATTTCGGATTGCCAGGCACGACGAAGAAGCGCCAGACCTGGCGGCCGGTATCGGCCTCATAGGCGGTGAGATAGCCGCGCGTATCATATTCCGCGCCGCCGTTTCCGATCACCACGAGTCCGTTCACGATGCGCGGCGCGCCGGTGATCGTGTAGGCGCGATTGCGATCGATGGTGTTGATATCCCAGATGGGCTTGCCGGTCGCGGCATCGAGTTTGACGAGGCGGCCGTCGATCGTGCCGACATAGACCGCGCCTTTCCACACCGCGACGCCGCGATTGGCGACGTCGCAACAGGCATAACGGCCCCAGGCGCCCGGCACCTGCGGATCATAGGCCCAAAGCTGCCTGCCGGTCTTCGCATCGAGAGCCCACACCTTGCTCCACGGCGCTGTGACATACATCACGCCGTTCGACACCACGGGCGTGCCTTCAAGGCCGCGGGTGGAATAGGTGCGGAATTCCCACGCGACGCCTAGATTCTTCACTGTGTCGCGGTTGATCTGTGTGAGCGGCGAAAAGCGCTGCTCTGAATAGGTCCGGCCGTTCGAGAGCCAGTCGGAATCGGGCTCATGGGTGATCTTCTCGCCGTCGACATTCGCCACCGCGTTCGCCGGCGCGTTTGGCGCGGGCTTCGGATGCGGCTTCGCCTTGGCGGTCGCGGCTGCAACCGGCGCGCAGATTCCGACCGCGAGCGGCGCGGCGACGAGACCGCCGACAGCCAGCATGGCCGCGGCCAAGGAGAGCTTCCGAATGTTCATGTTCCTGCCCCTGACGATCCCCGTTCGAACCGCGGGGACTTTGCCGGCCAAGGTAGAGGAGTTTCCTCCAAGTCGACAAGTTGGGCCGACAATATGTCAGTGCGGCCATGCGCGAGCGCGGCATGGCGTGGGGGCGGACACGCGTGTAAGCCGGACGGAGCAGAGGCGGGCGGAAATGGACAAGGAACAGACACTGGTCGCGGCGCCGACACCCGAAAAGACGACTTTCGCCATTCTGCTGGCGGTCAGCTTCTGCCATCTGCTCAACGATATGATGCAGGCGCTGCTGCCGGCGATCTATCCGACCTTGAAGGTCGAATATCACCTGACGTTTGCGCAGATCGGACTGATCACCCTCGCGTTCCAGCTCACGGCGTCCCTGCTGCAGCCTGCTGTCGGCCATTTCGCCGACTCGCGGCCGATGCCTTACTCGCTTCCCTTCGGTATGGTGTTCACCTTCGTGGGACTTCTGATCCTGGCTGTCGCGAACAGCTACGGCACGATATTGCTCGCGGCCATCGTCGTGGGGCTCGGCTCATCCGTCTTCCATCCGGAATCCTCGCGTGTGGCGCGCATGGCGTCGGGCGGACGGCACGGGCTCGCGCAGGCGATGTTCCAGGTGGGCGGCAATATCGGTTCGGCGCTCGGCCCGCTCACCGCCGCCTTCGTCGTCCTCGCCTATGGGCAAAAAAGCATCGCGTGGTATTCGCTGGTCGCGCTGCTCGCGATCTTCATTCTGTGGAATGTGGGCGCCTGGTACAAGACGCATGGCCTGCGGCGACTTAAATCAGCGGCGCATCACCATGCCCATCCGAAACTGCCGCAGCGCGAGATCGTCATCGCGCTCGCGATCCTGCTGACCCTGATCTTCTCGAAATTCTTTTATCTCACGAGCATCACGAGCTACTACACGTTTTATCTCATCCATACGTTTCACGTGTCGGTGCAGAGCGCGCAGATTTTGCTGTTCGTGTTCCTCGCCGCCGTGCCGATCGGAACGCTGGCGGGCGGACCGCTGGGCGACCATTTCGGGCGCAAATATGTGATCTGGTTTTCGATCATGGGTTCGCTGCCGTTTACGCTGGCGCTGCCTTACGCGAATCTCTTCTGGACCGTGGTGCTCAGCGTGATCGTGGGCCTTGTGATCTCGTCGGCGTTTTCCGCGATCGTCGTTTACGGCCAGGAATTGCTGCAGGGCCGGGTCGGCATGGTGTCGGGGCTGTTCTTTGGGTTTTCGTTCGGCATGGCGGGCCTCGGCGCCGCCATTCTCGGCAAGCTTGCCGATCTCACCGGCATCGGCTTTGTTTATCAGGTCTGCGCGTTCCTTCCCGTACTGGGACTCCTCACGGCGTTCCTGCCGAACCTGGAGCCCGCGCGAAAGCGGATGAAGACGGGTTAGAATGGTTTGGAATTGGATCTGCGCGGCCCCCCTTCCGTCCGCCTCGCAGAAGTTGCGAGGCGTCCACCTTCCCCCACGAGGGGGGAAGGTTAGAAGAAATTCCGTTTCAATTTTTGGCCTTCCCCCCTCGTGGGTGAAGGTGCCGAGCCCCCCGGTCCGCGCGAAGCGCGGCCGGAGGATAAACTACGCGAGGCGGAAGGGGGGCCGTTACGATTTAATCGGACCCAAACTACATTGGTCATCCAGGAAGGAAACCATGCTCGCGACATCCGCCGAAGAATTGTCCGCCATCGTCACGGTGCTGATGCTGTTCGTTTACGTGTTTATGGCCAA
The DNA here is from genome assembly GCA_963715545.1 of uncultured Alphaproteobacteria bacterium. Taxonomy (GTDB): domain Bacteria; phylum Pseudomonadota; class Alphaproteobacteria; order Micropepsales; family Micropepsaceae; genus Rhizomicrobium. The sequence goes on from OY970252.1 coordinate 1,982,434, forward strand.
TCGTGTCGGCCGCTGGCGCGCCAAATATGACGTCAAGGCGCCGGCGACGTCCGGCCATCCGCTGTTCGAACGCGCTTTCCGCGTGCATATGAACACCGTCGAACAGATGCTCATGTTCCTGCCGCTGCTGTGGCTCGCAACGATCTTCTTCCGCGGACCGGCATGGCTGCCGGCTTCGTTCGGCCTTGTGTTCGTCATCGGCCGGATCCTGTTCATGCAGGGTTACATGAAGGACCCGGAAAAGCGCCTGCCCGGAATTGGCATCGGTATGCTGGGCATTCTCGGATTGCTGGCGCTCACGATCATCGGGCTCGCGCAGAACTGGAGCGTCGTTGCATAGGTCACCCTAGATATTTCGTGAGCGGGTCCCAGTATCGCTCGGGCCAGCCTGAATAGAGACCTTTATATGTTCCTTGCGGGAAGCCCGTGTGATCGAGCACGATCTTCGTCTTCGCCCCATCGGTGACCAGCTCGAATTTCACCATCGAATAAACCCCGGGGTCCCAATATTTCGGCCGCCACGCCTGGACGATCCGTTGCGCCGGGATCAGTTCGATGTTGCGCCCGACAATGACGCCGCCGAACATCGAGAACGCGCCGCCCACATCGGGGCTGATGTCGGCCGGCAATTTCGTCATCGCTGCGAACTCTTTCGAGCTCAGGAATATTTCGTAGATGCGCGCGGGAGATGCGTTGAACGACGCTTCCTGGTGAAGAAAGGTTTTTGTCGCGTCCGAGGAGTCCAAAATGACTGCCGCGGCAGATGCACTGCCTGCGTTCAGCGCAAGCACGCCCAACGAAGCAGCCGCCCCGACAAGAAATTGTCGTCTTGCACAGACCGGCATCTCGAATTCCATCGCACGCTCCTTGCTTGGACGCGCGAGAGGATAGCGCAGTTTCGACGCTTCCGCCTGTCAGCGCCGCTCAGTTGTCCAAGCCGAAAAACACCAAGACGATCCCAAATGTGTCGATGAGCCCGTGCGCCAGGATCGTCGCCCACAGATTGCGCTTCGAAAGGAGATAGGTCGCACCCAAAATCAGCCCCGCCATGCCCGAATCGAGGATACCTGCCGGCCCTTTGTAGTAATGGCCGAAACCGAACAGCACCGAGACGGCAATCGTGGCGAGCCACCACGCCAATAGGGATCCCCCTCCGATATCCGCGCCACGCTTGGTGAGATAACCCCGATAGCTGATCTCCTCGCCGAAGGCTGCAAACGTCCAGACCAGAAGAAGCCATTGCAACGCCTCGAGGGGATTGTGCGCGATGTTTTCCGATCCCGCAGGCGCTACCTGCGGCGGCCAAATGTGCGCCGTCAGCGGATCGATCACGAAGCTTCCCAAGAGAATTCTCGTTGCGGCGGCTCCGATCGCGAAGAGAATCGTGACGGTCCAGGACGACGGCCGCCGGAGGCCGAGCGCCGCCCATCCGCCTTCGCGCAGCCGCGTCGAGACAAGGCCAAGAACGAACAGGATCGGCACTTCGTTGGGAACGATGTGAAAAACGTTGTGCCCGATCACGATGAAGCTGCCGAGCGCGAATTCCGCCAGCGACAATCCCCTGTTCAACGGCGGCACGACAATTTTGTCGTCGGTGGACATGCGCAGATCTCCCCGGCTACATTTCTACATATACAATATGCGATGTTTTGTATACAACTCGAATCATGCGAAAATCGGCCGAACCCTCTCCAAGACGCCGAATGAGGGACGACGTCCGCCTGGGCCTCGTCGACCTGATCGTGACCGGCAAGCTCAAGGGCGGCGAAAAACTCAACGAATTGGCGCTGTCCCGGCTTCTGAAGACAAGCCGGACGCCGCTGCGGGAGGCGCTCCTCCATCTCGAACGCGAAGGGCTCGTACGCTCCGACCAGCGGCGTGGCTTCACCGTCGAACCGCTGTCGTCGCGCGAGGTGCGCGAGACCTACCCGTTGCTCGCCGAGCTGGAATGTTTCGCCGTCCGTTCGACCGCGAGCCTGATCCCGGCGGTTCTGCCCAAACTTGAAAAGATCAATGCCGCGTTCGCCCGCGCGTCCACGCCCAAGCGGGCGCTCGTGCTGGATGCCGCATGGCACACGGCGTTGACCAGCCAGTCCCGCAATGAACGCCTATGCGCCATGATCGAAAGGCTGCGCCGCGCCATCGAGCGTTACGAGCATTTCTACATGGCGGACAGGAGCCTGGTTTCCGTCTCGGTGAAGCAGCATCGGGGCATCATCGACGCCTTCAAGCGGGGCGACCTCGACGGCGCCATCGAGGCGATTCGGGAGAACTATGCCTTCGGCATGCGGGCGCTTTTGTACAAAATGAATGAAGGCTGAACGGCCGGCCGGCCAAATGAAAATGTTGTAACGCCGCCGCCGGCCACGGCCCTCTAGGATCGGCTTCGCGTTTGTCGCCGACGGACCCAATTCGGCGTCGCTTGGGCGTTTCGAACGTTGTAGGCTCTGCGAATTGGCCGATTTTCCGATTTTCGGTGGGGAATGCCTGATATTTACAGCCATACCGCGGATATTGTGCGCAACATCTTTGACCGGCGCATCCATACGCCTGCCGTCCTGGATGGGAATCGGTATTTCCCCCAAGGCGCCGAGTTCGCCCAATCCTGGGAACGCGTTCGCGACGAGGCGCTGACCATTGCCGGCGGCTTGCAATCGGTGCCCCGATTTCACGAATTGATGAGCGCGCAACGGGCCATCTCCGCCAATGACGGTCGCGACTGGCGCGTCTTCGTCCTCAAGGCCTATGGCCATGACGTTCGGCAGAACCTCGAAAAATGCCCGGCGACCGCCGAGCTGCTCCGCCGCTGCCCCTCCGTGCTGTCGGCGTCCTATTCGTTCCTGGCGCCCGGCAAACATATCCCGCCGCATCGCGGGCCCTTTCGCGGCGTGTTGCGATTCCATCTCGGCCTGGCGATGCCGCGCGGCGACGACGGCGAACTTGGCGCCGTCCTGTGGGTCGATGGCGAGGAACACCGCCTGGCGAATGGCGATTCGTTGCTGTGGGACGACACCTTCACGCATGAAGTCCTGAACGCCACCAAAGACGTTCGCATCGCGCTGCTGCTCGATGTATGGCGACCGGAAATGCCGGCCGACATGATCGCGCTTTCGAGCATGATCATCGCGGGCGCGCGCCTGGCCGCCTATGTCAACACGGCGTCGTTTTCGGCCTGACGTGAACGAAATCGAAGTCGCCGCTCAACCCTCCAACATTTTCTCCAATGTCGGCAGTTCGTCCGCCTCACGCGCCGGCTTGTCCCAGCGGATGCGGTTGATGCGCGGGAAGCGCATGGCGACGCCGGATTTGTGGCGCGTCGAGCGCTGCAGCCCTTCGAACGCGACTTCCAGCACCAACCCGAAATCCCTGTCGGCCCGAACGGATCGCACCGGTCCGAAGCGCTCCACCGTGTTGTCGCGCACGAATTTGTCGATCTTCTTCATCTCCTCATCGGTAAATCCGAAATAGGCCTTGCCGACCGGCGTCAGCGCGCGGTCGCCGGCGCCGTCCTCGCGCCAGACGCCGAACGTGTAGTCCGAATAGAAACCTGAACGCTTGCCATGGCCGCGCTGCGCATACATCAGCACGGCGTCGATCAGATGCGGATCGTGTTTCCATTTGAACCACGGGCCTTTCGGTCGTCCCGCTTCATAGATGGAATCCCAGCGCTTGAGCATGAGGCCCTCGGACAGTCGCGCGTCGCCTTCCGGAGGATTGGCCCGCAACCCCGCCAACTCCTCCCAGGTTGAAAAGTTCTGCAGCGGCGACAAATCGATTCGCGGCGAACGGGCGTGCGCCACGAAGGCTTCCAATCGCGCCCGCCGCTGCCGAAACGGCCGCTCGCGCAAATCTTCGTCACCGTCCAGAAGCAGATCGTAAGCGCGGATCGCAGCGGGAAATGCCGTCAGCAATTTGGCGTCCGCGGCCTTGCGATTCAACCTTTGCTGGAGATCGCCGAAGGATTGCAAACCGCCGTCGCGCATCACCAGCAGCTCACCGTCGATGACGCCTTCGAAGCTGAGGAAGTCCAGCACATCGGGAAACGATTTCCCGATGTCGTCGCCCGTTCGGCTGTAAAGCCGGCGTTCGCCGCGCTCGTGGACCGCCTGCACGCGGATGCCATCCCATTTCCATTCCGCGGCATAATCCGCCGGATCGAGCTTCGCGAAATCCGCCTCGTCGATAGCCTGCGCCAGCATGACGGGACGAAAACGCCCCGGTGTATCGGCCGTCGGCTTCTCGCTGCGTTTTTCAAACCAGGCGAACAGGTCTTCATAAGGCGGATGCTGGCCGTGCCAGACCTCGTCGATCTCGGAAACGTCGACGCCGCCAAGTTCCGCCAGCGCCAGCTTGGCCAGACGCGCAGAGACGCCCACGCGCAACCCGCCCGTCAGCAATTTCAGCAGGGCCCAGCGGCCGTCCGCGTCGAGCGCATCCAGCCAGCGTTCGAGCAACGCCTGCACATCGGCGCGTTTCGCGCTGCGCAAAGCTTCAACCACTTCCGACAGTTCCGGTTCGCGATTGGCGCCGGGTTTCGCCGGCCATACGAGCGCGATCGTTTCCGCGAGATCGCCCACATAGTCATAGGACAGCGCAAACAATTCGCCGTCCATACGCGCTTCGATCGCCTTACGGATCATCGCGAGTTTGGCGGCATCGAACACGAGATTGCCGGTTAGCGCCGCCAACGCGAAGCCGCGCTCGGGATCAGGCGCTTCGCGCAGATATTCGCGCACCAAAGTGAGCTTGCCATTGCGTTGCGGTGTGAAGGCCAGACGATCGAGCAGATTGGCGAAGGCGCGCATCAGCTTTCGCCCTCGTCCGCGTCGTAACCCACCAGCGACAGCGCCCGCGCCTTCTGATCGTTGAGCGCGCACCAGCGCAGGAGCGCGTCTTCGTTGCCGTGGGTGATCCACACCTCACCCGGCTTGATTTCCGAAAGCGTGCTTGTCAGTTCGTTCCAATCCGCATGATCGGAAATCACGAGAGGCAATTCGACCTGGCGCTGGCGCGCGCGGGCCCGCACGCGCATCCAGCCCGACGCAAAGGCGGGCAGCGGATCGGCAAAGCGCCGCGACCAGCGATCGTCGATGGAGGATGGCGGTGCGATCACGATCGCGCCGGAAAAACCTTTCTTTTTGTCGGTGGTGGCGGCGGCAAGAGGTCCAAGGTCGATTCCGAAGCGCTCGTAAAGCGCGTTCATCGAGTCCATCGCCCCATGCATATAGATGGGCTGGTCGTAACCCGCTTCCCTCAACAGCCGGACAATGCGCTGCGCCTTGCCGAGCGAATAGGCGCCCACCAGATGCGTTCGCTCGGGAAATTGCGCAACGGATTTCAAAAGGCGTGCGATCTCGTCTTTATCGTCGGGAAAGCAGAAGACCGGAATGCCGAACGTCGCTTCCGTCACGAACACATCGCAGGGAACAAGTTCGAAGGCGGGGCATGTGGGATCGCGACGGCGCTTGTAGTCGCCGGACACGACGATGGTCATCCCCTTGTGGCGCACCACGGCCTGCGCAGAACCCAGAATATGTCCTGCCGGCACGAGCGTGATCTCCACGCCGTCGCGCGCGATCGTCTGGCCGTAGCGCAAGGTCTCCGTCGCGCCGGCGAATTTCTCGCCATAGCGCGCCGCCATGATGGCGAGGGTTTCCGCCGTGGCGGCGACGGCGCCATGGCCGGCGCGGGCATGATCGGAGTGTCCGTGTGTGATGACGGCGCGATCCACCGGACGCACCGGGTCGATATAAAAATCTCCCGGCGGGCAATAGAGACCGGCGGGCGACAGGCAGAGGATGCTTTCGGGCTTGGGCATGGCTGATGTTAACGTATGGATTGCGCGTCCGGGCGCCGATAACATTTCGCCATCGCCTCAAGTCTTGCGGCCATGGCGGTTCGTAGTGCGGGAGGACCGAGCACTTCCACGTCCTCGCCCAGCCGCATCAATTCCCGCAAGCCGTAATCGAGGGATTCGATCGGCACGGTGCAACGAACCCACCCTCGCCGATCCGGCTTCCGCGCGGTTTCGGCCGCCGCCTCGGTGACATAGGGACCGAGCAGATCGAGCTTCGCCCACCCGCTTTGGGACAGGCGCACATCGGCGCTCCCGCGATAGACGCCGGCTTCATAGTCGCTCGAAGCCTTGCGCCAGTGCTCCGCAAGATCGAATTTTGCGGGTCTCGTGAAATCCTCATCGCTGATCTGCGCTTCGCGGATGTTCGCCGCGCGATATGTGCGAATGGATTTCCCATTCTGCGCCACGAGGTACCAGACGCCGCCTTTGAGCACGAGGCCGAGCGGCCCAAGCTTGTAGGGCTGCGCATCGACCTCACCCGCGCGGCGATACTGCAGATTGAGATAGCGCCCGCTCCATACGGCCCGCGCGACGACCTGCAACGCCGGAAGCGGATCCGACCCGCGAAACCAGGCTGTGGGATCCAGATGAAAGCGCGCGCCGATGCGATCCGCCTGCGGTTGGACATGGGCCGGAAGCGCCGCCATCAGCTTGAGCTGCGCCGTGGCGAGGATTTCCGCGAGGCCCAGCTCGGCGGCCGGCCCCGGCAGCCCGGCGAGAAACAGCGCTTCGGCTTCCGATTGGGTGAGGCCCGTGAGTTTCGTCCGATAGCCGTCCACCAGTTGAAAACCGCCGCTGCGGCCGCGATCCGCGAAAACCGGAACGCCCGCCGCGCTCAATTGATCGATGTCGCGATAGATGGTCCGGACCGAAACCTCGAACTGCTCCGCCAGTTCGGTCGCGCTCATGCGGCCCCGCGTTTGGAGCAGCATCAGGATGGAGAGAAGTCGGCTCGCGAGCATTTGCGCATCAACATCTAAACATGACAATCGTTGTCATGTTTAGATGTTTGCACGACGGCCTGCAACAAAATCAGACGCGCTTCAGCGCCCTACCACGGCACTGTGTTGCCCTGATAATCAAGATAGCGCACGCCCGGCTTGCCGGTATTGCTCGTGATCACGTCGACGACGCGGGGAATGCTGTCGCTGATCGCGAGCGGCGCGCCGGGACCGCCCATGTCGGTGCGCACCCAGCCCGGCGCGATCACCAGAATGGCCCGTTTGTCGCCCTGATGGCGCGCGGCGAAACTGCGCATGAGAGTGTTGAGCGACGCCTTGCTCGCCCGGTAGATCTCAAAGCCACCGATTTCGTTGCCCGCCACGCTGCCAAGGCCCGATGACATGGCCGCAATGACGCCCGTCTGCGGCACCAGATGCTGAAGCGCCTCGATCGTGCGCATCGGATTCAACGCATTGGTTTCCATGACGTGCCGGAAATCTTCGGTGCTCACTTCGCCGATCGTCTTTGCCGGATCGATGCCGACGCCGGCATTGACGAACAGGAGGTCGATCTTACGGCCTTCCAGTTTCGCGCGCAGCGCCGCCAGTTGGTCCGGCTTGTTGATGTCGAGCTGCTCGACCTCGAGGCTCTTGCTATGCGCCTCCCAGAGATTGTTCAGTTTGGCCGGCGTTTCGCCGCGCACCGTGGCGATCACCTGCCAGCCCCGCTTCAGATATTCCTCCGCCAGCGCCAGACCCAGGCCGCGCGAGGCGCCGATGACGAGTGCCGTGTTCATGATGGACCTCCGAAAATTCGCTGTTTCCTGTATCGCACGATCGAGGGCTCCGCGGAAGCGCACGAAAACACATTGTCATGGCGTGCAATGCGGGGTTAGCTCACGGATAAAGGAACTTTCAGGAGGCGCCATTGGCGACCGAGCATCCGTCCTACGATCTCAGCGCCCTCTGGGAAAAGCATTGCGAATACGAGTTCGGCCACCGCGATGTCGACGCGACCATGAAGACCATGGTGCCCGAGCCCTATGTCAACCACATCCCGACCATGACCGGCGACGTGGGTCACGACCAGCTCAAGCGCTTCTACACCTATCATTTCGTCAATTCGAACCCGGAAGACACCAAGCTCGTCCCCATCTCGCGCACCGTCGGCACGGACCGCGTGGTGGACGAGATGCTGTTCTGCTTCACGCACACCCGCGAGATCGACTGGATGCTGCCGGGCGTGCCGCCGACGGGAAAATATGTCGAAGTGCCTCTGATCGCGATCGTCTGCTTTCGCGACGGCAAGCTCTACAACGAGCACATCTATTGGGATCAGGCGTCCGTGCTGGTGCAGATCGGCAAGCTCGATCCGGCGAAGTTGCCGGTCGCCGGCATCGAAACCGCGCGCAAGCTGGTCGACAAGACGTTGCCGTCCAACACGCTGATGGCCGCCTGGGCGAACAGCGAAGGCAAGCCGATCTAAACGATGCAGTATAATGCATCACAATCGCCCAGCGGGGAGTGACATGAACCAGGGCCGGAAGATCGCGACTGGGATATTTGCAGGACTGGCGTTTGCGGCCTCGGCCACGCAGTCACTCGCACAAAGTCCGGCAGCCCACAGCAATACGCACGAGGAGATAATCTTTACCGCTCAACGGGTTGATCCTAACAAATTGTCAACTGAAGAACGGCTCAAGCATGCCTGCACGGCTGCAACCTATTTACGCGCGCAACTGCAACAGCAAAAAACCGACTCGATGTTCCTTGAAACGACGGACTGGCTTGTTCAAGTTTCCTGTGTTCCACCAAAATCAAGATAACGTCCCCATTTCTGGCGCGATCCGCCTTGGCGCAGTTCCTGTATGATGAAGAAACGATGACCGCAGAACCCTCCCCCAGAATCGCAAGTCCCAAGGGCTTCTATTACGAAGTCAAAGCGGGGCAGCGTTATCTGTGGTGCAGTTGCGGTCGGTCGGCCAAGCAACCGTTCTGCGACGGTTCGCATGCAGGAACGGAATTCAAGCCGGTTCTGTTCGAAGCGAAGCTCGACGAAGACGTGATCTTCTGCGGCTGCAAGCGGACGGGAACGGCGCCGTTCTGCGACGGCGCACACAACAATCTGCCGGGCGGTTACGCCGAAGACGATCCGGACAGCGCCGCCAATCGCGCGATTGCGGCAGTCCCACATGGCGTCGATGCGCGCGTTCCGCTTGACGACGCGTGCTACGTCTTCTCCACCAAACGCGCGAAGCTTACGCGACACGGCGCGATGAGCTATTGCGCGATCGTCACGCCCTCCACGGGCGCGCAACATCAGTCGCAGTTCTATGCCGAAATCGAAACGGGCGCGTCACCTATCATCGGCGCGGACAGCCGACAGACCGTTCTGTTCGCGACGGCGGGATGCGGCGAAGCGGAAATCTCCGGCCGGCGTTTCGCGTTCGGACCGCGGACAGGCCTCTCTGTTCGGCCGAATGAGGCCTATCGAATTGTCAATTCCGGCCCGACGCCGGTGAAATTGTTCATCTCATGCGGACCCGGTCAGGAAGAGCTGACGTTTCACGACGACATGCCGGCCGATTTCGACGAGACCTTTCGGGATCGGTGCGCCGAGATCGATCCGTCGCAACGTCACGCGATGGCTGAGCGGTTCTTCCAGATTCTCGTCAATCGCGCGCATGGCTCGACGCATATGACGCAATTCATCGGCAATATCCCCCGCTCGAAAGCCGAGCCGCACCGCCATCTCTACGAGGAAGCGCTGATATTCCTCAATGGCGCGGGCGTGGTGTGGACCGAACATGCGAAGACGGAGGTAGGTCCCGGCGACGTCCTGTTCCTGCCTCGCAAACTCTCCCACTCCGTCCAATGCACGGTCGACGGCGGCTTCGATGTCGTGGGCGTGATCTGTCCCGGCGACAATCCGTCGATCAGCTATTGACGGTTTGGGGTTAAATTGAATCACAAATTCTCACCATGGCCGGGCTTTGACCCGGCCACCCAGCGGCCGCGTGTCTACGCGGCCAATGACTCCTTGCATATTTGCGCAGATATAATTCAGCTCGCGGACGCTCGCTGACTGGGTGGCCGGCTCGGGGGCCGGCCATGGAGAAGGTAAGGAAAAGCCGCGCCAACTCAATTCGCGCGGCGGTTTCGCGCCTTCCAGATGAAATAGGCTCCGCTCAGCAGCGCGAGCCAGGGCACGCCGACGATCCACGAAACATTCCAGAACGCCGTGTCGAGACCCATGGTGATCAGCAGTGCGACCAGCAGGATCAATCCTGCGATCTGCATGAAGGGAAACAAGGGCATGCGCACGGGAAGATCGGCCGCCTTATGGAAGCGGCGAAAGCTCAGATGGCTCAACAGGATGATGATCCAGACGATCATGGCGCCGAACAGCGCGACGCCCTGCAAATAATTGTATGCGAGGGGCGTGAATTTCGAGACGCCCGCCGCCATGAGGATAAACCCACCCGACAACAACGTGGCGGCGGTCGGCGCGCCGGCCCGGCTCAGCCGGCCCAGAAATTTCGGCGCATAGCTGCCGCGCGACAGCGAGAACAGCATGCGGGAACATAGATAGACGTTGGTGTTCATGCTGGAGAGCGCGGCGCTAATGACGACGAAATTCATGATGCCCGCCGCATGCGCGATGCCGGTATGGGCGAACACGCGCACGAACGGGCTTTCCGAAACCACTTTGGCGCCCGTCTCGGTCCACGGAATGATGGTGACGACGATGCCGAGCGCGAGGATATAGAACAGGAACAGCCGCACCATCATCGTGCGCAGGGCGCGTGGGATGGCGATTTCAGGATGGGGCACTTCGCCGGAAGTGACCGCGATAACCTCGATGCCGTTGAAGGACAGCACGCCCATGATCACGGCCATCCACGTCCCGAAGAGGCCGTTGGGGAAGAAGCCGCCCGGAAGCTGCGTGAGGTTGCGGAAGCCCACCGCCTGATGCCCGAAGCCCAGGATTTCGCTCGCGCCCAGCACGATGAAGAGAACGATCGCCGTCACCTTGATGAACGCGAACCAATATTCGACCGTGCCGAAATTGCTCACGGAGCGGGAATTCACATAGAGCAGGATCGATGCAAACCCCAGCGACCACAGCCAGATGGGCGCGCCCGGAAACCAATAGGTCATGTACACGCCGGCCGCGACCGCCTCGCCGCCGACCGCGATCACCTGCGCAAACCAATAGGTGTAGCGAACGACGAACCCCGCCCAGGGATTGAGATAGGTTTCCGCATAAGTGCCGAACGAGCCGGCGGTCGGATGCACCACCGCCATCTCCGACAGGCTGAACACCATGACCAGCGCGACAAATCCCGCGATCGCATAACTGACGAGCACAGACGGTCCGGCATAGCCGATGGCGATGCCGCTGCCCATGAAGAGGCCCGTGCCAATGGCGCCGCCAAGCCCGATCATCACGATCTGGGCCTGGGTCAGCTCTTTGTGGAGACCTTTTTCGCGCTCGACGATCGCCGTCTCGTCCATGCCCGCCCCATGAGCTCGCGGTCCGATCGATATCGACCGCACGGACAGCTTCGCGTGAAAGACTGTAGAGATATAATCTCTGGCATCAACCGAAGGGGCGTGCTGGACTGATCGCCGGAACCCTCCGCCCTGCGAGCATCCCTTGACCGCCGAATTTCCCATTGAAGAGGTCCGCGCGAAATTTCCCGCGCTTGAGCGCGCCAAGCCTTTCGTCTATTTCGACAACGCGGCCGGCGCGCAACTGCCGCAAAATGTTCTCGACGCCGTCGCGCGCCACCTGCTCGACATCAATGTCCAGCGCGGCGGGCGCTACGAAAAAAGCCGCGACGTGGACCGGATGATCGCCACAGCGCGCGAAAAAGTCGCCGTCTGGCTCAATGCAAAAGACCCTTCGGAAGTGGCCTTCGGCATGAACGCGACCTCGTTCATTCGCCTCGTCAGCCTCGCCATCGCCCAGACCATCGCGCCGGAACGCAACCAGTTCGTCATCACGGACCTCGACCATGACGCGAATGTCGCGACGTGGCTCGCATTGAAGCGCTACGGCGCCGAGTTCGCCTGGTGGAAGATGCGCGACGACGGCAGGCTTCATGTCGAGGACTTGCTGCCCCTGCTCTCTCCAAAAACAAAACTTGTAGCCTGCACGGCCGTCTCCCATGCGCTCGGCTCGCTCGTGGACGTGGCCGCGGTCGCGCGCGCCGCGCACAGCGTGGGCACGGAGATGTTCCTCGACTGCGTGCATTACGGTCCTCACGCGCTCATCGACGTGCAGGCCTGGGATTGCGATTATCTTGTATGTTCGGGATATAAAGCGTTTGCGCCGCATATGGGCTTTCTGTGGGGCAAGCGCGAAAAGCTTCTGGCGCTGCCGACCTTCCGGGAAGAATTCATTCCGGACGAACCGCCCTACAAGATCGAGGCCGGCACGTTCATCTTCGAAAATGTTTCCGGCATGAGTGCGGCTGTCGATTATTTTGAAGCTCTGGGACGCGACCTCAGTCCGCCTTCCGCCAGTCAGATGCCGCGCGACCACATCGTCACGGCGATGACGGCGATCCGGGGTTATGAACAATCCTTGTCACGCGGCCTGCTCGACGCGCTCGCGCGAGCGGGCGCGACGGTCTATGGCGTCAATGAACGAACCCGCGCGGACGAGCGCGTTCCGACCGTGTGTTTCAACCTCCCGCACAAGCATCCAGCCGAAGTGGTGGAGCGCATGGCTGAGTCCGGTATCGGCATCCGCGACGGGCATATGTATGCGCCACGGCTGATGGGGCGCCTCGGCCTCGCAATGGACCGCGGCGCAGTGCGGGTCTCATTGGTCCATTACAATACGCAGGAAGAGATTCAACGGTTCGGCGACGCGCTGAAGAAAATCGCCGGCGGCAATTAGCGAGAAGCGCTCCGAAAGGCCTCTTGACAGCCAATACCTTTCGGTGGAAGGTATCATACATCGCGGCTCGATGTATGGTCTCCGATGGTCAATCCCAGTTTCATGAACGGCGTGCCGGAGCTTCTGATCCTGCGTCTGCTCGAAGAGCAGGAAATGTATGGCTACGAGCTGGTAGCCGCCATCCGCGCAAAAACAGGCGATGCGATCAGCCTGGGCGAAGGCGTGGTCTATCCGGCGCTGCACGCTCTCGAACGCGAAGGCGCGCTCAAATCGCGCCGCAAAAGCGTGAACGGCCGGACGCGCGTCTATTACGCAGTGACGCACAAGGGCGAAAAGCGCCTGTCCGCACTTGTGCGCCAATGGACCCACATCACCGGCAGCGTGAGCCGCGCAATCAAGGAGACAAGCCATGTCCCAGTCACGATTTGACCCGTTGCGCGAACGCCTGCTGCGCGCCGGCGTCGCGCCACGCCACGTTCGCCGCTACATCGCCGAATTGCGCGATCACTTCGACGATCTGGTGCGCGAAGAAACCGCTGCAGGCGCCGCAACGGCATTGGCGCAATCAAAAGCCCGTTCGCGACTGGGCGGTGACGACGCACTGGCGCAGGAGATGCTGGCGCGGCCGGGCATGCGATCCATTTCCGCCCGCTATCCCTGGGCCGTTTTCGGACTGGCGCCGGTCGCGATGGTTGTCGCGGCGCTCTTCGGCGCCGTGTTGGTCGAAGCCGCGGTTTTCGATCTGGTCAGTGCGCTGGTCCACCGGCCAAAGGTGGCGGGTCATCTGCCGCCCGAGTGGTTCGTTTCGATCGTCTTCGGGTGGAATTGGCTCGCGACCTGGGCGGCGCCGCTCGCGATCGCCGTCGGGTTGTGCGTCATGGGTCTGAGGCAACGCATGTCGGCGGCGTGGATTTTCACCGGCATCACCATCGCCTGCGTTCTTGGCGCTTTTCAGGTGCTGAACTGGTCCGACAACGGCCTTCACGGAGAGTTGTCGCTTGGCTCCGGGCTCTTTCCGCCCTTTCCGCTCCCGCTGATCATCGGCGGGCTCTATCGGGCCGCCATCACCATCGCGATTTCGGCAGCGATCTACTGGTATGCCGTGCGCCGCCAGACACCCGATTCGACGCGGATGGCGCAGACGCTTGCTGCCGAGTAAGCCCGGCGCCGCAGAAAGAGGCGCTCCCCCACAACCGCGTTGGCATGACGCGATCCCCGAAGTAGCATCGCGGCAAGAGTGGAGGCCGTTCGATCAGTGATCGCGATCTCCCACGGTGGCGAGCGATGGGTACCGAATCAAGGAAAACACTTTCGCCGGCATTGGCGGCGATCTGCCTGTTGTTCGCCTTTGGTGCGCAGGCCGAGCCCATCATCATCGACCATACAACGTTGATCGACGGCACGGGACGTACGCCGCGGCAGGACATGTCGGTCGTGATCGACGGCGGCCGGTTCACGGTGGTGGGACCCAGCATCCTCGCGCAGGGCCTTCCCGGCCGTCGCATCGACGGGCGCGGAAAATTCCTGATTCCGGGCCTGATGGATATCCACATTCATCTGGCGGGTTTTTCACGCGCCGGACAATCCTGGGTTCCCAGCACAAAGACTACGACAACCGGCAAATGGGTGGTCGACCGCAAAACGGGCGAGCAGGCTCTGGCGAGCTTTCTCTATGCCGGCGTCACGACCGTTCTCGATGTCGGCAATATCCCGGAGAACATCCTGCCGCTGCGCGCCGACGAACGCGCGGGCAAGATTCTCGCGCCGCATATTTTCGCGACGGGCAATCTCGTCACCTATCCCGGAAGTCACGGCACTGACATCGCGATCAATGTCTCGTCCTGGCCCGAGGCCGAAGCGCAGTTACAGGCGCAATTCGCCAGCCAGCATCCCGACATCCAGAAGATCACCTATGACGACGAAGGCTGGGGGTCCCGGCCGATGATCCCGATCCTGCCGAAAGACCTGCTGCAGCATATCATCGAGTTCTACAATCTGCATGGCGTGCGCACGACGGTGCATATCTCGAACGAAAGCCGCGCGCTCGAAGCGATCTATTCCGGCGTGGATACGCTGGCGCATACGCCCATCCAGGGGCCGGTCACCGAAGCGTTTGTGAAGATGGCGTCCGCCAAACAAATCCCCATGGCCTCGACCATGATGATCGGCGACAATTACAGCCGCATTCACGAGCATCCCGAATTTCTCGATCAGCCGCTCTATGTCGCGACCATGGCGCCGGCCGAGCGCGCACGGCTGAAGAAGATATCGGCCGAAGGCGGAGAAACCGCGCTCACCACCAGCCCTCCCCTCTATCAACGCAGCTGGCGGCTGTGGATGAAGACGCAGACTCCCATCCTGCAGGACAACATCCGGCGCATCGATGCCGCCGGCGGCGTGATCGCGGCCGGCACAGACGGCACGAACGGCGCGGGCACCCAGCGGGAACTCGAACTGCTCGCACAAGCGGGAATTCCGAACCTCGAAATCATCAAGATCGCCACCTTCAACGGCGCCCGCTTTCTGGGCAAGCAGGAGCAGATGGGCAGCATTGAAGAAGGCAAGATCGCGGACGCCGTCCTCCTGAGCGCCAACCCCACGGCGGACATCAACAACTGCAAGGCGATTATCTTCGTGATGAAGGCGGGCGAGATCATCGACGAGAGCAAGCTTTCGCTGGCCGGAGGGCCTGAGTCGCGTCGGATGCCCTAGCGGAACGGCGCAAAAAGCGGCCAATTCCTTTATTTCTTCGATAACCTGTCGTTAGTACTCTGCGGCGGCGCCGGCTGGCGGCGCGTGCTCGTCTGCAGGGTCTCTCGATGTATCAGGACAAGATCACCCCAGCGCTTGAGATCAAGAACCTGCGCAAGCGGTTCGAGCAGCCGGCCGTCGACGGGCTCGACCTTCGCGTGCGGGCGGGCGAATTCTACATGCTGCTGGGTCCCAACGGCGCCGGGAAAACCACGACGCTGCGCATGGTGAGCGGCTTGCTGCAGCCCGACGACGGCGCCATTTTCGTGTTCGGGATCGACGCACTTTCCGATCCCGTCGCCGCGAAACGGATCATGGGCTGGCTGTCCGACGAGCCGATGATCTACGACAAGCTCACGCCCATCGAATATCTCGAATTCGTGGCCGGGCTCTGGAGCGTCGAAACCACGCTCGCGAAAAACCGGGCCGGCGATCTGCTGGCGTGGCTGGGACTGGAGAAGCACGCCCATGAGCGCTGCGAACAGTTCTCGCGCGGCATGCGCCAGAAGGTGGCGCTCGCAGGCGCGCTGATTCACGATCCCAAACTGATTATTCTCGACGAGCCGCTCACCGGCCTCGACGCCGGGAGCGCGCGCCTGGTGAAGAATGTGCTCACCGAGCGCGTGCGCGCGGGCAACACCGTCATCATGACGACGCATATTCTGGAGATCGCCGAGCGCATGGCGGACCGTATCGGCGTGATTTCGAGCGGGAAGCTGATCGCCGAAGGAACGCTGGGCGAGTTGCGTGATCGCGTCGGCCAGGGAGACGCCACGCTGGAAGAGATGTTCCTCTCCATCGTCGAGCAGGATCTCGCCACGGCATGAGCACGCCCGGTTCGCTCGTCTGGTTCGCGCGCCACGAAATGCGGCTCGCCTGGCGCGACGCGCTGTCGATGATGACGGCCGGCCGCCGCGACCGCGAGCGGATCGTCGCGCTCGGCGTCGTCGTCTTCGCGTCGTTCATGCACGTTGTCGCATTTCTCGCGCTCGGGCGCCTGGGCAGAGTGGGCATGTCTCCCAGTCTGCAGACATTGATCTATGTCACGGCCGCCGCGTTTCTGTCGGGCTCCGCCATGCTGTCCCAGGCGATGGAAAGCGTGACGCGCACTTTCTATTCGCGCTCCGATCTCGAACTGATCCTGAGTTCTCCCATCGACGCGAGCCGGCTCTTTGCCGTGCGCATCGGCGCGATGGCGCTGACCGTCAGTGCGATGTCGCTGTTTCTGATCGGCCCGTTCATCGATGTGCTGGCCTGGCGGGGCGGCGCGCGATGGCTGGGCGCCTATGGCGCGATCATCGCCGTGTCGCTCATCGCGACGGCGCTTGCCGTCATCCTCACAATCACGCTGTTTCAGACCATCGGCCCCAAGCGCACGCGTCTCGCGGCCCAGATTGCGGCGGCCGTGATCGGCGGCTTGTTCGTGATCGGCCTGCAAATGGCCGCGATGTTTTCGACCGGAACGATGTCGCGCCTCGCCTTCCTGCAGTCGAAAGCCGTCGTGGCGCACATGCCGGACATCCACAGCCCATTCTGGTGGCCCGCACGCGGCGCGCTGGGCGATCTGGGGTATCTGGCGGCTTTTGTCGCCACGAGCGTTGCGCTGTATCTCATTGTCACCGCGATCTACGCGCCGCGTTTCGCCGATTGCGCAATTGCGGCGGCCGGAACATCCCAGGGCGCCGTCCGCAAGAACGGAAAGGACCGGCCGTTCCGCGTGGAATCGCCCGCCACGACGTTGCGGCGGAAGGAACTGCTGCTTCTGATCCGTGATCCGTGGCTGGTGTCGCAATCGCTCATGCAGCTTCTCTATCTTCTGCCGCCCACGGTGCTGTTGTGGCGCAGTTTCACTTTCGAAGGCGGCGTGGCCGTCATTCTTGTGCCGGTGCTGATCATGTCGGCGGGCCAGCTCGCGGGCGGCCTCGCCTGGCTGACCGTTTCGGGCGAAGACGCGCCGGACCTCGTCGAAACGGCGCCAATTCCAAAATCGCGTCTGCTGCGCGCGAAGATCGCGGCGGTTCTGGAATGCATCGGCATCGTGTTTGCGCCTTTCGTGGTCGCACTGGCGCTGATCTCGCCCGAAAAAGCTCTCGTCGCCGCAATCGGCATTTTCGCTTCGGCGATGTCCACGGCCAGCATCCAATTGTGGTTCCGATCGCAGGCGAAGCGAAGCCAGTTCCGCCGCCGCCACACATCGTCACGCATCGCCACATTCTCGGAGGCGTTCACCTCGATCGCCTGGGCGGCGACAGGCACGGTCGCCGCGGCCGGAAGCTGGTTCGCCGTCATGGTGGCGTTGTTCGCGCTGGGAATTCTTGGCTGCGTTCGATTGCTCAGCCCCGCGCGCGCCCAAAAGAGATTGGCGGCCGCGAACAATTCGCGTCGCCTGCAGGCATTGGCCGCTTCCGCCTCGTGACTGAGGGCGATAAACCATAATTGTATCAATAGCTTAGATTAATTCCGCGCCGTGCGCGAAAACCGCCCAAATAGCGCGGGACAAAGGGGGACTGGAGCGCGTACAACGCGCTCTTTCCGAAAGCGACCCCTTGGCGTTCCACAAAACCCCGACTTCGATCGCCCGCGCATTGGCGGAGCGCGACTATACGGACGCGACGCCTGTTCAGGCCGCGGTGCTCGAAGCCGAAGCGGACGAGCGCGACCTTCTGGTTTCGGCGCAGACCGGCTCCGGCAAAACCGTGGCCTATGGCATCGCGATCGCCGAAACGCTGCTGGATGGCGCGGACACGATGGGCCCGGCCGACGACGCCGCTGCGCGCTGATCATTGCGCCCACACGCGAACTCGCGATGCAGGTCCAGCGCGAGTTGAGCTGGCTCTACCAATATGCCGGCGCGCGCGTGATCGCCTGCGTCGGCGGCATGGATCCCGGCCGCGAGCGCCGGCAACTTGCAGACGGCGTGCATGTCGTGGTGGGAACGCCCGGTCGACTGCGCGATCATCTCGAGCGCCGCGCGCTCAAGGTCTCGGAGCTCAGGGCTGTCGTTCTCGATGAAGCGGACGAAATGCTCGATCTCGGCTTTCCGCGAGGACCTGCAATTCATTCTGGAAAAAACGCCGGCCGAGCGCCGCACCTTGATGTTTTCGGCGACGCTCCCCAAAGCCATCGTCTCGCTCGCCCAGCATTACCAGCGCGATGCGCTTCGGATTCAAACGCTGGGCGAAACCCGCGGCCATGCCGACATCGAATATCGCGCCATCCGCATCGCCCACAACAAGGCCGAGAGCGCGGTGGTCAATCTGCTGCGCTTTCTCGATCCGCCCAGCGCGCTCGTATTCTGCAGCACGCGTCAGACCGTGCGCCATCTCGAAGCGATCCTGCGCGAGCGCGGCTTTGCAGCCGTAGCGCTCTCGGGCGAACTGAGCCAGAGCGAGCGCAATCATGCGCTGCAGGCGCTGCGCGACGGACGCGCGCGCGTTTGCGTCGCCACCGACGTCGCGGCGCGCGGCATCGATTTGCCCAATCTTGGCCTCGTCATCCATGCCGATCTGCCAAATGACGCGGAAGTCCTGCAGCATCGCAGCGGGCGAACCGGTCGCGCCGGCCGCAAGGGCGTCAGCATTCTTCTCGTGCCAAATTCGCGCCGCCGCCGCGCGGAGGAGATGCTGAACCGGGCGCGCGTCAACTACACCTGGACGGAACCGCCATCGGCGGATGACATCCGCAAGCTCGACCAGGAACGACTGCTGCAGAACCCCATTCTGACCGAGCCCGGCAGCGACGACGATCTGGCCATGGCGGATGCGCTCTTGGCCGCGCATGCTCCGCGCGATATCGCAACGGCCTTTGTGAAACTCTATCGCGCCCAATTGCCCGCATCGGAAGATATTGCGGACGTCGCGGAAATCCGTCAGGACACGCGCGGCCCACGGCAGCACGACCGGAAACCGCGTGAAGACGCGCCGCGCCCGGAACGTTCCCGTGAAGACCGTCCGCGCAATCCCCGAGACGAACGTCCTCGCGAAAAAGGCAAGCCGCCGCGCAACCAGATGGTGGGCGGCGTGTGGTTCAAGGTCACGGTCGGGCGCGAACGGAACGCCGACCCCAAATGGCTGTTGCCGGAAATCTGTCGTCAGGGCGAGGTCGGCAAGAAGGATATTGGCGCGATCCGCGTTTACGACACGGAAACGCGCTTTGAGGTCAGTCCGGAGATCGCAGAGAAGTTCGCGGCCCTTGTCGGCGCGCGGCAGAAGGGCGGCGTGCGCATCTTTCCTGCGCCTGACGGAGAGACCGGCCTGTCTGCCGGTCAACCTGCTCGGGCGCCCGACGCGCCTCACGCTGCCGAAAAGCCCTATCGTCCTTCCGACCGCGCAGACCACAAGCTCAAGAAGAAATGGCATGAGAAAAACAAGAGCGGCGGCGCGAAACGAGCCGGCTGAATTGCAGACCGGCGTGCATCGCGCGCAGACAAAGGAAACCTCATGGCGCCCCGTCCCCCGAATTATTCCCACGACCGATCCCAGCGCGAGCGCGCGCAGAATGCGAAGAACGACGCCAAGGCGGAACGCCGCGCCGAGAAATCCGCCCGTCGCAAAGCGGCTCGAGGCGAAACGCCTGCGGTCGCCGGCGACGACCTGCCGCCGAAGGTCGAAGAATAATTCCGCCAGGCGTCGCGGCCAGGTCGAGAACCGCCGCTCACTGGCATAGAGCCCGTTGCCTGCTAGATTGCCGTCCTGTGACGGTCAAAGGGGGCGACCATGTTCCATTCCATAAGAATCTGGACCCGACGGACGATTGTCTCGTTGGCGGCGCTTTTCCTGCTTCCGGCGTTACTGACGGCGCTGCCTGCCGAGGCTGATGACAGCGCGCGCATGAAGCAATTGCGTCTGCTCTGCGTGCAACTGAGCGGAGATTTGACCGAGCCCGGCGGCATGGCAGCGTTCCGGCGTTGCCTCAGCACGCATGACCCGCTGAACGAAATCCGCAGGGACAATGGCATCGGCGGCGTACGTGCGCCGCGCATCGTCGATCGCTTGAACGCGGCGCCGCCGCCGGGATTCGGGCGCAATACAAGAAGCAATCTGGCCCAGCAGGTTCAGGCATTTCAAACCACCGACGGCAAGGTCATTTATGCCACCGGGGCGGATGGCCGGCTCTGGCGCTCGACTGTCGGAACCAAGGATGCCAACGTTGTGGCGCCGTCTGCGGCGGCGTTTCGTATCACGGGCGATGGGCGCCTGTTCGTCCTGGACCGCAACGGCGTGTTGTGGCGCGCAAATGCGGATGGGTCGAACCGCCTTCCGGTCGATCAAACCGTGGCGGATTTCCAAATTCTTGGAAACACGGGTTATGTGCGCCATGCCGATGGGAGCCTGTGGCGCGAGGGCGCTGACGGTTCCGGCCGCCTGCGTATCGACGCAAATGTGAAGGCGTTTCAGGCGATCGATCAGCACACAGTTTTCGTGCTGGGTACGGACGGAAAGCTCTGGCGCGAATCCGACGGTTCACGTGCGATTGTGGCAAGCGCCATTCGCGCATTCCAACACGTTCCGGACGGCGACACGATATATGTCATCGGAACAGACGATGGATTGTGGCGACAAACCGGAAAACAAAAGGCCGAACAGGTCGACCATGACGTTGCCGCCTTCCGGGCAGCCGATATGAATCTCGTCTTCGTTCTCGGCAAGGATGGCCGGCTCTGGCAGGAGTTGGGCAATCGGGACCAGGCCGTGCTGGTCGACCGCGACGTGCTGATCGGGACGGGCCAGCCCACCTTCGATGTGCTGGATGCGCATCACCTGATCGTGGTCGGAGACCACCGCAAATTATGGGCCGAAACCATGCCGCCGGGCCGTTGAGCGCCGGAGAGTGGCGACTGAACCAAGCGCTTTTATCTCGCTTTCAAACTCATTACATAGCCGGCAACCGCATCGACATCGCCGTCGCTTAATGGCGAAGGGTAGAGTTTCGGCATCGGCGATTTCGGATTTTTGATCCACGCGATCAGCGCCGCTCTGTTTCCGAGAAGCGATGAATTCTGAATATTCGGTCCGCTCGTGAAGCCGCCTTCGCCACGCATGCCGTGACAGGCTGCGCAGAATTGCGCAAAGAGATTTTTGCCGTGCGCTGGGCCTGCGTTGCCTACTTCTCCTTCAGGCAGTTTCACGACCAGATATGCAGCCCGATAATTTGCGGCGACTCCCGTCGTCATAATGACGACCTTCGGCGTGCCGCCATTGCCGAATGTGAGGCGACTGACATTTCCCGTCGTGGCGGCGATGTATTGTTTCCCGGCTGCTTGATAGGTGACGATTCCGCCTGCGAACGCGGCGCCGAATGGCTTGGAGAGAAGAACCTTGCCGTCGGCCGCGTCGAAAGCAAGAAAATCGCCGCCAAGATTGCCCGCGAAAACGAGCCCGCCGCCGGTTGGCGTGACGCCGGCGACGACAGGCGTCGGCGAGTGGTAGCGCCATCTGACCGCGCCAGAGCGGCCGTCGATCGCCGTGATCCAACCCGATTTGGGCCCATCGACGGTAGGATACGCGGCGGTGCCGATATAGAGTTCGCCAGCTTTCCAGTCGGGCAGATTTCCACTCGACTCCGTGAAGCACCAATCGACCGCGCCGACATAGATCGTGTTCAACGACGGACTGTAAGCGGGCCCGTTCCATTCCACGCCGCCGAGCGCGCCCGGACATACGCGCGCGCCCTTGGACGAAAGTTTTGCGTTGTTGATTGAAACTGTCGTGACTTCCGTCTTGAACAGCAATTTGTGAGATTGGCGGTCGAGGACATAGACGTGTCCGTCCTTGCTGCCGAGAGCGACGCGGGTCCGCCCCGGACCGCCCTGATACAACATCGGCGCGGCGCCAAGATCCCAATCGAAACCGTCGTTCGGATCGAGCTGATAAAACCATTTGAGCTTGCCCGTTTCAGCATCGAGGACGACGACGGAGTTGGTATAGAGATTGGCGCCCGGCCGTTTTTCCGGAAGATAGCCCGGCGCCGGATTGCCGACAGGCACGAACAATTCTCCTGTCGCCGGATCAAGCGTATAGGAAGTCCATGTTCCGCCGCCGCCGTGCTTGACGGTGGCGGGAATCTTCCATGTTTCGGCTCCCGCTTCTTTGCCTTCCGGAATCGTGTTGAAGCGCCAGACTTCCTTGCCCGTTTTGGCGTCGAATGCGGCCACGCGCCCGCGAATGCCGAAGTCGCCGCCGGCAGGACCGAGAAACACAAGCCCGTTCCAGGCGATGGGCGCCGCGGTGAATTCCTCACCCTTATTTGGATCGGCCGCCCGCACCCGCCAGAGTTCCTTTCCCGTCTTGGCCTCGATCGCGAGCAAGCGGCCGTCTGCCGTGCCGCGGAATAGCCGGCCGTCGAGCCAGGCCACGCCGCGATTGATGACAAAAGATTCGGCTTCCTCGGGCACATAGACGTGCCGCCAGCGCTGCGCGCAATTCGTGGGATCGAGCGCAACCGTTGTATGCGCGGTCGTCACATAGAGCGTGGCGCCAATCATCACCAACCCGGACTCGAACGCGCCGTCGTCGCCCAATCTGATCCCGCAAATCTGTTGAAGGCTCGCGACATTGGAAGGCGTGATTTGGGCAAGCGGCGAATAGCGTTGTGAATCGAACGCGTTGTTATAGCCGCGCCATTCGACATCGGGCGATTTCGTAGAATCGGCGGCAAATGCGAACCCGGTCGCAGCGAAGAAACATAACGCGCCGAATAGTTTTGCCGCTGCCGCTGTGCGGTATGGCTGCATCATCAACCGTGCTCCATGAAATCCGGATTGCAGGAAAACGAAAGAAACGCGCAATCTCATACCCGCGTCGATGGGACAAAATCGAATGACACGATAAATGCCGCCGCGAGAACGCGAAAGCGCGCGCGGGACGGCGAGGCTGCTTCTTGCGACGCTAGGACGGCCGCCGCGCGACGAGATAAGGCAATCCGTTGTTGATGCCCGCGTTCTCGCGCCAAACCGTGCGATCGAATCCGGCCGGCAGACCTGCCTGGAATTGGGCCGTCGTCAGGCCGACGATTCCAGGCTGATTTGTGTTGTCGACGCCGTTCGTGGTTCCGCTTGTCGTGATGTCCCAATACGAGTCTTTGGTGCGACCGGAATCCTGACCGGCGAAGCCGCCGGCCCAGCCGCCCTGACCGACCGTCACCGCTCCCGTCGCGTAGGATGCAATTGCCGTCGCGAGATCGTAGCCGACCAATCCGCCCACGCTTGCTTCGTCCCCACCGGCGACAGGACCCATCGCATAACAATTCTCGACCCGACCATGCGCGTTGCCGACAAGGCCGCCCAATTCCGAGTCGTTCGCGCCGGACACATTGACGTCGGCATAGGATTGCGCAATCAGCCCGGCGTTTTCACCCGCCAATCCGCCCGCGTTGACCCAGAAATCGCTGCGGACGAGGCCGGCGGCCCAGGACTGGAGAATTGTTCCCTCGTTCAGCCCCACCAAAGCGCCCGCGATCGAAAAGGAATTGTTCTCGCTATAGATGCCGGCATTGACGAGTCCGATATCGCGCAGAATTCCGCGCTTGCCGACAACGGCGAACAGCCCCGTCTCACCATCGGTGGTCGTATTGACGTAGAGGTTTGCGATCGTGTGGCCCAGGCCTTCGAACGTGCCCTTGAAGAGAGTCGGAATCGGCGCCGTCGAATAATTTGTGGCGCTGTCATAATCGTTCGCGAGCGCGTAATCGCCGTTCGGGCGCGCCGCAATAGCGGCGGCGAGGTCAGCGAGATCGCCGACCAGTTTGAAAGCCGTTCCGTTGATTGTCAGCTTGCTTCCGAGATTCCAGAACGTCACGTCGCCTTTCGATCCGAACGACAATGTGCCGCCTGTGCCCCCATCATTCGTCACGAGAGCAAGAGCGCCGCTGCCGGCTGCCGTAAGCGGCTTGGCGATCTCGATCGCGTGGTAGGCGTCAAGCGTGAGCTTGTGTGCGCTGGCCCAGGTAAGCCCATGGACGACGCGGATATCGAAGGCGCCGGCGGATGCGCCGGTCGCCATCGTGACGTCGGATGTCGCGAGCAAACTCTGCAATGTCTGGACATTGAATACGGGATTCGGCCCGGTTGGCGCGCAGACGCCGGCGGAGCAGCTCACATTGTTCGTGGGGCTCGCTGCGATGAGCAGAGTCTGCGCGTCGGCGGCTTCCGCCGAGGCGAAAAAGGCGAGCCCGAACGACAGCAGCGCGACCGCGGCATCGCGCAAGGCGCGCATGCGATTGGATATCATGGCGCTTCCCGAAAACTGGCGGCGCCACGATATCATGGCGTGGGCCCAGGCCCCTAGACTGCAGTTACGGCCCACCAGCCAGCCCTTCGTGGCGCGGCGCGATCGGTCTTGCTAGAGTGACGGGGACGCCAACCCTCGGAATATGACGATGCTCGACCTCTATTACTGGCCCACGCCTAACGGAAAGAAAGTGACGATCCTGCTTGAGGAACTCGCCGTCCCGTACACGATCAAGCCCGTCAATATCGGACGTGGCGATCAGTTCACGCCGGAGTTTCTCAAAATCTCGCCCAACAATCGCATGCCGGCTCTTGTCGACACCGAACCGAAGGGCGGCGGCGCGCCCGTCACACAATTCGAATCCGGCGCGATCATGATGTATCTCGCGGAAAAATACGGACGCTTCTGGCCGCAGGGCGTCCACGGGAAATGGGATGTCGTTCAATGGGTGATGTGGCAGATGGGAAACCAGGGGCCGAAATTCGGCGAACAGGGACATTTCTTCCGCGCCTCGCAAGACCCGAAAAACGCCGGCGACTTCACCTACGCCAATACGCGCTTCGGCAACGAAGTGCATCGGCTCTACGGCGTGATGAATCTGGGCCTCTTCGGCAAGCGCTATCTGGCCGCGAACGAATATACCATCGCGGACATGATCTGTTATCCGTGGGCTTCCGGCTGGAAGCTGCGCAAGATCGATCTCGAGGAATTCCCAAATGTGAAACGCTGGATGGAAGAGCTCGAGCAGCGGCCGGCCGTGATCAAAGGCATGGCCACGAGCGTGGATAACCAGGAAGACCCGAACCAACTCTCCGACGCCGAAAAGGCGCGCCGCGCCGGGCTGCTCTACAATCAGCGCGCCACGCCCATTCCGGCGGAGTGGTCTGCAAAAAAGTAGGGACAACGACCCTCGAAATCGGCGTCGCAACCCTCTAGGCTCGCGCGTCCTTGGGGGAGTATGTCGGATGTTTCTGCGGCTCGCGGCGTGCGTTTTGTTCGCGTTGGCAATGATTGGTCCTGTTGAGGCGCGGCCGTTCACGGCGAAAGACATGGCGACATTGGATCGGATGTCCGATCCGCACATCTCGCCCGATGGCCGCTTCATCGCCTACAATGTGCGTTCGACCGATTGGGACGCCAATAAAGGCGTCAATGCGCTCTGGGTGACGGAGCGCGCATCGACGGGATCGCCGCCGCGCCTGATCCGCGACCAGGAGAAAACATCGACGCAACCACGCTGGTCGGAAGACGGCGCGTGGCTCTATTTCCTGTCGAACCGATCCGGATCCGTGCAGCTGTGGCGCGTGCCTGCGGGTGGCGCCGAGGCGAAGCAGGTGACCAATCTGCCGCTGGATGTCGCCTTCTACCGGCTTGCCCCGGACGGCCGCACAATCGTCGCGGCAATCAATGTCTATCCGGATTGCGACACGCTCGCCTGCAGCAAAGCGAAGCAGGAGGCGAAAGCGAAAGTCAAAGCGACCGGCACGATATACACGTCCGCCACGCCGCGCTTCTGGGACACGTATCTGGACGGACGCTACCTCAATCTGTTTGCGATCAAGCTGGCCGCCGATGCACAAGCGACGGACGCCAAAGCGCTGACGCGCAATTATCAGGCCGATATTGTGTCCCGGCCTGAGGGCGACGACTCGTCTTTCATTGTGACCCCCGATGGCGCGAACGTGATCTTTGGCGCGCGACCGTCCGGCTCGGCGCAAGGCATGGGCGATCCGAGCAGTCTTTATATCGTCCCCATCGACGGCGGCGCCGCCTTGAGACGGATTGATTCCACTGCGGCAACTTCGGACGAGGACCCTGCCATCTCGCCCGATGGCGCCCAGCTTGCGTATCTCTCGCAAACGGGTTCCGTCTTCGCTGCGCCGCGCGCGCATGTGATGCTTCGCGATATGAAAAGCGGCAAGACTCGCGATGCAGCGCCGGGCTTCGATCGCTCGCCCACGAGGCTCGTCTGGTCCGTCGACGGCGCAACACTCTACGCCACTGCCGACGATATCGGACAAACGCGTATTTTCGCGATCAACGCGGCCACCGGAGCCACGAAACCGCTGACCGGCGACGGGCATGTCAGCGGACTGGATGTCGGCAAATCTGCGCTGATCTACAGCCGCGATGCGCTCGATTCACCGTCCCAGGCCTACGAGCTGGGTGACAATGGCGCACTTCATCAGCTCACGCATGTGGGCGAAGACGCGCTCGCACAAACGCCGATGTCGAGCTACGAACAATTCAGCTTCACAGGCTGGAACGGCGAGACCGTGCACGGCTTTGTCATGAAGCCCGCCGATTTCCAATCCGGCCACAAATATCCCGTCGCATTCCTGATCCATGGCGGACCCTATGGCTCGTTCGGCAATGCCTGGAGCTATCGCTGGAATCCGCAAGTCTGGGCCGGAATGGGTTACGCAGCGGTGATGATCGATTTCCATGGCTCCAGTGGCTATGGCGAGGCGTTCGCGAAGTCGATCATCGGCCATTGGGGCGACCGGCCGCTGGAAGATCTGCAGAAAGGTTGGGCCGCGGCGCTGGCGAAATATCCCTTCCTGGACGGCGACCATGCCTGCGCGCTGGGCGGTTCCTATGGCGGCTACATGATCGACTGGATCGCCGGAAATTGGGCCAAACCGTGGAAATGCCTCGTCGATCATGACGGCGTGTTCGATATCCGACTGATGTCCTACTCGACGGATATTCCCGGCTTTCAGCAGGCGCAGAACGACGCGCCGACATGGATATCTCCGGAGGCTGTGGAACGATTCAACCCGATCGATCACGTGGCGGATTGGTCCGCGCCGATCCTCGTCGTTCACAGCGGCACCGACGACCGCGTGCCGCTCGACCAGGGCATGGGCGCGTATGGCGCGGCGCAGTTGCGGCACGTGCCGAGCGAACTGCTTTACTTTCCCGACGAGAACCACTGGGTTCTGAAACCGCAGAATTCCGTGATGTGGTATTCGACCGTCCAGGCGTGGATGAAACGCTGGCTGGGAAACTGATCTCTTCGATCGTCAAGGAGTCCGCAAGTGACCTCTCACAATGCCGTCATTCACGCAGGTGCTTTGCTCGCGAACGCCGGCGAAGCGCCCAAGACCAAGCAAAGCGTCCTGATCGAAGGCGGCAAGATCAAAGCGGTCTCCGCCGGCTTCATCGATCCGCCGCAAGGCGCACGGCTCATCGATCTCAGCGATAAATTCGTGCTGCCGGGCCTGATCGATTGCCATGTGCATCTGACGGGCCAGATGGACCGTGGCTACCGCATGCGCATGGTGGAGGATTCCGACCCCAAGGTGGGATTCAACGCCGCGCACAATGCGGGGCTCACTTTGGCCGCGGGCTTCACGACCGTGCGCGATGTCGGCGCGCTGGGCAATCCCGATGTGATCTTCGCGCTGCGCGCGGCGATTGCGGAAAAGAAAGTGGCGGGCCCGCGCGTTCTCTGCGTCGGCGACATCCTTTCGCCCACCGGCGGGCACGGGCAGACTTACGGCTATCGCCACGACGTGTGCGCCTGTGTGCAATCGACGTCCGGAATCTGCGACGGGGTCGACGAATGCCGCCGCGCGGTGCGCCGCCAGGTGAGCCAGGGCGCGGACGCGATCAAATTCGTGGCGACCGGCGGCGTGCTCTCCGACATCAAGGCGGGCCTCGACCAGCAATTCACCAATGACGAAATCCGCACCATCATCGAGACCGCGCACACTCTCGGCCGGCGCGTGGCGGCCCATGCGCATGGCGCGGCGGGCATCAACGCGGCGCTCGAAGCGGGTGTGGATTCCATCGAGCATGGCAGTTTCCTCGACGACCGCTCGCTCGAATTGTTTCTCGCCAAAGGCGCATTCCATGTTCCCACCATCATCGCCGGCGTCACGGCGTCGGAAATGGCGGAGCGCGAAGGCGAATTGTCGCCCGCCATGGCTGACAAAGCGCGGACCGTCGGCAAGAAGATCAAGGAAGCGCTTGCGCGCTCCCACAAAGCGGGCGTGACGATCGCGTTCGGCACCGACATGGGCGTCGGCCCGCATGGACAGAACGCGCGCGAATTCAAATTCCTTGTCGAGGCGGGCATGTCGCCTCGCGAAGCGATTCACGCGGCGACCATCAACGCCGCGAAGCTCCTTGATATTTCCAATGAAGCGGGAACCATCACGCCCGGCAAAACCGCCGACGTGATCGCGGTCGACTCGAGCCCGCTCGACAACGTATCGGTGCTGGAGCGCGTCAGCTTCGTAATGTCCCGCGGCGACGTCTTCAAAGGCGCGAATTGAAGGCTGCGAGGGCGTTTCCTGTCATGTCGTTCCCGGCGGAGAAATGTATCCGTACCACGCCGCCTTCGGCGGGTTGGGGCGAAGGGCGCGCATCATTTTCATATAAAGCTGGCTGCCCCAGTCATAGTGCCAGAACGTGAAGGGGTCGTTTTCGAAGCCTTCGCTTTGCATCGCCCAATGGAGCAACCGGCGGAGCCATAGACGCTCGTCATCGCCGGCAATTTCGCCCGCTTTCAATTTGCGTTCGAAGTAGTCGGTGGCGGCGATGTCGTTGATGTCTTCGAACCGCCCGCCCAGATCGCATTGTTCCCCGGTCGCGAGGTCGCGGAGCGACAAGTCCACGGCGGCGCCCGTGGCGTGGGTGGGCCAGGTGGCGGGATCGTTCTCGTCGAAATCGCTGGGGTCGACCGCGCTTTCCAACGCCTGTGCGCGCCAATCCTCCGGCGTGCCTTTTGGAATCGTCCGCACCGCCTGGCTATAGAAAAAGTCCCACATCCCCCGCTGGCAGGCGACGGTGCGATAGCCGTCCAGCACGATCAGCTCGAAGCCGAACGGCCGCAGCCTGTCGTTGACCTTGGCAAGCATGCCGGCGACGGTTTTGCGTATCCACACATCCTTGCGCGCGCCCGGGACCGGCCCGAAATAGGGCCAGTTGCCGCCGTCGGTTCTTGCGTGGTGGGATTCATAGGCGACGCCCACCGTTTCCAACCTGACCAAAGGCTCGTTGCGCCGCGGATCGGTCGCGTCGAACGGAAGCACTGTGTAATCCCCCGCATAAACTTCCGGTTCGATGATCGGGACCACATGATCGAGTTCGAAAAGCGGCGTCACGATTGGCAGGTCTCTCGCGGGTTCCATTGAGCGTCCTATCTTTCATTCAGGGCGGCGAGCTCCGCGATTTTTGTCTTCTCCTCGAAGAAGGCGCCGCTATAGAGGCCCTCTTCGAGGATCGCGCGGTGGAGCAGCGCCCGCTTTTCCTGGTCGAGCTTGGCGAAAATGCCTGCGAGACTTTCGGCGTCGTAAGACAGCAGCCTCGAGATCAATTTTCCCGTGCATCGGAATTCAGAGACCCGCAGGTAGGACGTGAATTCTTCAAGGCTGGAAATCCGCGACATGTTTATTTCGCTCTCCAGCTGCGGAAATCTGCGGCCGATGCGCCCGTCGACATTCAGGATGAGAAAGCAATCGAGGCTTTTGACGCCTGCCCCACGCAACAACTTCTCAATCGAGTTCGAGTTGGGTGCCGGTGACATTGATGTCGTTCACGAAAATGGCGCGGCGGCCCTCGAAAGCGGTGAGGTCCTGCGTGGTGCCGTCGTCGTCGCTTTCCAGGTGGAAGTCCTGACGCGCCTTCAGGTCCTGCTTGCTGTAGTCGTTGTAACGCTCGAAATCGGTTTGACTGCCGATCGGCGTCCGGCTTCCGCGCACCTCCAACGTATCAAGGGTCAAGACGAACTCGTGCGGCAATGTGTTGACGAGGATTTCGTAGATCGCGCAGCACACCAGATTGGCGCCGCAGGGCAAACCCCACAGCGGCGGCGACGTCAGCACCCAGTCGCGATCGGCGGACGGCGCTTCGACCATCCAGTGCCGGACCATCGGCGCCAGCAATTCGGCGAAGTGATCGGCGCTCTCGATATGGCCAAGCTTCATCGCCGGATAATGCGCGAAGATCGGGTCGTTCAGCGCGAACGGATAATCCCGGATTGTATGAAGAGCCGATAACAAATCTCGCTCGCCTCCAGGCGCATCTTGAGTCAACGCACGCGCAAACCGCCGATCGGACCGATGCGCCCCTCCACACGATCGAGGGTGCATCGGAATTCGCGCCGCTATTGCGATCCGATCAGCGCCCTGCGGATCGCATCGATGCGATCTTGCGCGACGCCAGGCTGGGAGTGCGCCGGCTGCGCGCTCGCAGAGAGCGTGATGTTGGGCAGTGTGGCGAAGTCCGGCGCCGAGACCGGCCCCTCGTTCAGCGTGAAGCTGAAATCGCCCCCGGCACGCTCGGCACGACCATGGCATCCCATGCAGCCGCCCATGGTGTATCGCGTGAACTGGTTCGGCGGAGTGCCAGCTCCCGGCGTCAGGTAGATGTTGTAGGCGGGAGTGCTCGTCGAGACTTCTGGCGGCGGCGGGGGTGGAGGCGGAGCATTCGGGGGGAGCGGCGTTTCAAAGCCGGTCTTGAGGCCGTCATAGCTCAAGGCGCCGAAGAATTGCTGCAGCGTGGTGTCGGTCTCCACCACGCTGTTGGCGAGATAGTAGGTCGAGACGAGCCTGCTGCTGTTGGCGCCTGTCGTGTCGATGCTGGCGGCTTCAAACGGTTGCCACTGCACGTTGACAAGCTTGTAATTCTGCCATGGCCCCTGCGCGCCATAGGCTGCGATGGCCGCATGCGCCGCGGCATTGACCGCCACAACCTGTTTCGGAATTTGGAAATACCGCTTGTTGACGCAGATTCCCTCGTTCACATTCGATGAATAGGGTTGCGCGTTTGGCGGCGGTCCCTGGAATGAGTTCTGATAGTAAAGGCGCGCATTGTTTTTCGGTGTCGTTCCCCCACCCACTGCGCAAAAGGCATCTCCCGGATTGAGTTGGGCATAGGGAAAGTTCGGATCCTGCATCCCGGTTGCGTTGCCGGGCGGCGTCGGCGGCGGCGTGATGCCGGCCGGATAGGCCGTGCTGTAATACTTACCCGGCGGCAGGTTCTGGCCGCCCGCACTGTAGGTTGCGTCGTAATAGTTCACAGTCGGCGAAATCGCCGAACCTGCCGGCG
Source organism: uncultured Alphaproteobacteria bacterium (assembly GCA_963715545.1). Classification (GTDB taxonomy): domain Bacteria; phylum Pseudomonadota; class Alphaproteobacteria; order Micropepsales; family Micropepsaceae; genus Rhizomicrobium. Next base: position 2,014,180 of record OY970252.1, read on the forward strand.
CGTTGATTTCCACTCCGTTGTTGTCTTCGACAGACGCACCGCTCGTCGTCACGATGTTGCCTGCCTGCTCGAAGGTGGCGAAAATGAAATATGGCGCGGTGGGCGTTTTCTGGATGATGTGCAGCGCCATGAGCCCCCACGTCTCGTCGCGATAGCAGGCCGTTTTGCTGCCCGGTGCGCTCTGTTCATAGTATCGCACCGTCTTGACGTGAAACTTCGAAGGATCGTCCGACGAAGTCAGCTCGCGCCACGCGGCCTTAACGAGGACAGTGCCCGCCGGAAGGCTGAGGACGTTCGGCGCTGCCGAGGGCAACGGATTCGGTGGAAACGTATTGTCCACGGCGGCGCTGTACGTGTTGTTCGCCGCGGCAGTTGCGAACGCGGCCTGCGCATTCAAGAAATTGGAGCCGGAAGCGTGCGACCAGAGCTGGTAGGTCGATACATAATTGTAAAACGTGCCGTTGCCCTTCGCGAGGAAGCGGATCAGCTGTGGCTGTTCGTTGTCGCTCTGCTTAGCCGAAGACGGGATCCCGGAGAACATGAAGTCCAGACCGATCTGCGATGTTTCATCGAGATTGATCCACGGAACGGCATCGCCGGATTGCCCGGAATCGCAAGCGGGAACCAAGCCGCTCGGATAGCCCGCGGGGTTCGTCTTGCTCACGGTGCTATAAACATAGGCGGGATCAGCGCTGAAACCGTAATTGTTGGAGTTGCCCTGGCCCGGATAACCCGTCGGCTGTCCCGTGCCGGGGAACGTCTCGACCTTGCCGCGATAGGTTTCCCACACGACAGGCTGGTTGTTGGCGTTGGCGCCGGCGATGTCGTCGCCGAACTTCAGCGCAGAATTCGGCACGCCACGTTGGTTGGGCCCGGTGTATTGCGGCCCAACTGAGGCGGGCCAGTTCAGCGCGATGAATTCCTGCCAGGCAAAGTTCGCGGCATCGGTGATCGTTGCTTTACCGGCGCCGACGGGAATGTCGGGCGGCAATTGGGGGCTGACCACGATGGGCGTCGCCACGGCGGCCGTGCGATGAGGGACCGCCTTCTTGGGCGCGGCGAAGCTTGCGTCCGTGAAGGACCCTGTGACGAGCGTAGCTGCGACGGCTGCGCCGGCCAATGCCAACAACGGCACGAGCACGAATTTCCGGAATTCGAGTTTCATGGTGTTTCCCCCCGAGAGCTTCAGGCGTCGGCCTTTTCAGATTGCTTGGTCTTCAGATCGTTCCAGTAATCGGTGCGCAGGACTTCTGCGGGCAGTTCACCCGGCGCGAGCGGTCGATCGATCACCTCGACGATGAAGTTTCGCTCCAATGGCGACGCCCAAATCCGCGTCGACAGCGTCACTTTGGAAATCTCGAACAGGCGTTCATCTTCTTCCGTCTCCGCATCGGTGCCGAGACGGTCCGAGAGTTCGTAGAACGCGAGCGGCACGAAATCCTCGCGCAGTTTCACAGCGGCGGTCCTGCGGCCATCGCTGACCCACCACTGGAACTTCATCGAGCTGTTGCATTTCATGCCGCAATCGGCTTCCAGCACCACTTTGTAGCGGTCCCGCTTGGCGGCGCCCGTCACATAATCGATGGCGTCGCGGACGCCGGGACCGGGATGCGCGCCAACGACGTAAAGATCGTCGCGGCTCCACAAGCCGTCTTTCGACAGCGCCTGCGCCGCCGCCTGCATCGCGCGGTAGCCGACTGCCGTTCCCCACCACAACGAGCCCATGTGCTCGGTCATGGCGCCGTTGTAGTCGAGCTCCCTGAGCTCGCCGTGGTCCTTGATGCGCACCACCGTCGCATCGACGGGATTCATGCTGTCGTCTTTATCGCTTGCCATGTCCTGCATCCCTTTTTCGTTCGAACTTTTGCAATGCCTTTCGCCGGCGTTAACAAATCCGCGGCAGCTGCTCGCCGACCAGCATGTCGACGATCCGACGTCCGCCAAACACGGTGTGCATGACGACCCTTCCGGGACGCCCGTCTGTCGCATGGCCGATGATCGCGCCGTCGCGCCCAAGCGGATGGTTGCGAAGGGCCGAGAGCGCCGCGTCGGCCTGGTCCGGCGGCACGGCGCAGACGAGCTTGCCTTCATTGGCGAGATAGAGCGGATCCAGTCCCAGGATCTCGCAGAAGCCGCGCACTTCGCTGCGAAGCGGCGTGCGGTCTTCGTGGATTTCGACGCCGACCTGAGACGCGTCCGCGAGTTCGTTCAAAACGGTGGCGATGCCGCCGCGCGTGGCGTCGCGAATGAAACGCGTGCCCGGCGCCGCAGCGAGCAGGTCGTCGATCAATCCGTGCAGCGCCGCGCAGTCGCTTTCAAGCGGCGTGGACAACGCCATGTCGCCGCGCGCGTTTAGAATCGCCGCGCCATGGTCGCCCAACAAGCCGTTCACCAGGATGGCGTCGCCCGGCCGCACGCGGCCCACGCCCAACTCGATGCCTGCGCGAATGACGCCGATCCCGGTCGTGTTGATGAAGAGCTTGTCGCACGCGCCCTTGTCGACGACTTTGGTGTCGCCGGTCACGATCGTCACGCCCGCCGCAGCGGCCGTGCGCGCCATCGACGCCGCGATCTGTCGCAGAATGTCGACATCCAATCCTTCTTCGATGATGACGGCGCAGCTCAGATAGAGAGGTTTCGCCCCGCCGACCGCCAGATCGTTCACCGTGCCGCAGACGGCCAGCTTGCCGATGTCGCCGCCGGGGAACACCAGCGGATGAATCACATAGGAATCCGTCGTCATCGCCAGACGGTCGCCATGCGCCGCCAGATCCGACAGGCGAAAGCGCGCCTGGTCTTCCGTCGTCGCCAACGCCTCATTGTCGAAGGCCGCGACGAAAACGTCGTCGATGAGGTCACGCATGGCTTTGCCCCCGCCGCCATGCGCCATCGTGACTTTGGGGACGTGAACGCTTCCCAACCGGCGCCGGGTCTTGGGCGAAGCGGGTGTGAGCTGGACGACATTCATGATCTGGTCCCCGCGACTTTGGGTTCGGCAAGTTTGATTTCGGCGCGTTTGGAATGAATTTTCTCCACGTCGCCGAATTGGTAGTAGGCGGCGCAAGCGCCTTCCGAAGACACCATCAATGCGCCCAACGGCGTCTCCGGCGTGCACGCCGTCCCGAACACCTTGCATTCCCACGGCTTGATGACGCCCTTCAGAACCTCGCCGCATTGGCAAGACTTGGGATCGGCGATCTTGACCGAGCGAATGGCGAATTTCTTCTCGGCGTCGTACATCTCGTAAGGTTTGCGCATGCGCACGCCCGAATGATCGATCGAGCCGAGGCCCCGCCACTCGAAAAATTCGCGCAACTCGAACACCCGCCCGATAGCGTCCAGCGCGACGGCGTTGCCGTCGCTGGGAACCACGCGGGCGTATTGGTTCTCGACTTCCGAGCGTCCTTCGTCGAGTTGTTTCAGAACCATCCAAAGCGCGTGCAGCACATCCAAAGGCTCGAATCCCGCCACCACGATCGGCTTGCCGTATTGCTTGGCGATGAATTCGTAAGGCGCGTTGCCGATCACCATGCTGACATGGCCCGGCCCCAGGAAACCATCGAGCTGCAGCTCGGGCAAATCCAGGATCGCCTTCACCGTCGGGATGATGGTGATGTGGTTGCAGAACAGCGAGAAGTTCGTGATGCCTTCCGCTTCCGCCCTGAGCACAGTCATCGCCGTGCTTGGCATGGTGGTCTCGAAGCCCAGCGCGAAGAACACGACTTCCTTGTCCGGATTCTCGCGCGCGACGCGCAGGGAATCGAGCGGCGAGTAGACCATGCGGACGTCTGCGCCTTCGCTCTTGGCCTGCAGCAGACTTTTCTTCGAACCGGGAACGCGCATGGCGTCGCCGAAGGTGGTGAAGATGACGCCGGGTATTTCCGCCAGCGTCACGCAATCGTCGACTCGCCCCATCGGCAGCACGCAAACCGGGCAACCCGGGCCGTGCACCAGCTCGATTTCGTCAGGCAGCATGGTTTCGATGCCGTAGCGAAAGATCGCGTGGGTATGCCCGCCGCACACTTCCATGATCTGCAGCGGCCTACCCTTCCCGGCTTGCAGCTTGGCGGACAGGCCCGTGATTTCCTTCAGCAGGCTCCGCGCTTTTTCAGGATCCCGGAATTCGTCGACATATTTCACGTTATTCCCCTTCCCTCATTCGCACGCCGCCGCCGGCAGCGATCCCCGCTCATCCGCCAGCAGCGAATGCACGAGGTCCCAAAGGATGTGATAGATGGTGACGTGGCATTCCTGGATGCGGTGGATGCTGTCGGAGTCCACCACCAGGCAATGGTCGAGCCCGATCTTGGCCATTTCGCCGCCGCTCATTCCGGCAAGTCCGATGGTCGTCAGCCCCATCTCGCGGGCCTTGATGAAAGCCTTCACGAGATTCTGCGAATTGCCGCTGGTCGACAGGCCGATCAGCGCATCGCCGGCCCTGCCCTGGGCGATGACCTGGCGAACGAAGATGTGATCGAAGCCCACATCGTTGGCGACGGCGGTCAGCATGGTGCGGTCGGCGCTGAGATCGATAGCCGTCAGAGCGGGCCTGCCCGCCGTCACCGGATGCTGGAATTCCACGGCGACGTGGGCGGAATCGCAGCTCGAGCCGCCATTGCCCATCGTGAAGAGCCTGCCCTGCCGCTGATACATGCGCGCGATGGCGCCGGCGGTGTCCAGGACAGCCTGACTGTTCTTGGCGAAGAATGCGCCGATGACGTCGCGATGGCGGCCGACTTTCTCGTCAATCGCTTCCATCAGCGCCGCGTTCATGGCGCGCGGCTCCTGCTTCCTGCCATGCAGAAATGGGTAGAGGGACTTCAGCGTGTTGTTGTCGGCTGCCATGATGCGATCCGATTCACGCGGTGGCGGACATTGCGGCCAGCTCCTGCTGCACCTCGCCGAGTTCGTTGAGCACGCGCAGTGTTGCGGCCGCTTCGTCTTCGTCGATGCGGCTCATGGCGAAGCCGACATGGACCAGCACCCAATAGCCGATGCAGTCCTCCACGGGCGCGCCGTTTTCGATGACGCAGGCGACGTTCACTTCCCGCTGCACGCCGCTCACCTCGACCATGGCGAGTTTGCGCGCGGCGTCCGTGATTCTGACGATCCGACCAGGAATTCCCAAACACATGGCTTGCTCCCATCCCGCAGATGCGCGGGTTCAGTTGGTTGATCGTGCTGCAATCTCGCGCGCCGCCGCGATGGCGCCTTGCCCCAGCGAAAGCCCCCCGTCATTTGCGGGGACTTGGGACTGGCTTAGGCATTTCAAACCGTGTTCTTCGAGGCGCGTCAGGCACGCCTCGAACAGCACCTTGTTCTGAAAACATCCGCCGCTGAGGACAACGGTGTCGATCGCGCCGTCGCCGGCTTCGCGCGCCAGCAGCGCCGCCATGTCGGCGACGGACATCGCAAGGCCGAGATGAAACTTTGCGGAAATGACGGGCGCTGCCGTTCCCGCCCACAAATCCTCGAGCAACGCTTGCCACATCGGGCGCGGCTCGACGATGCGCAGACCGTTGGCCGACAGCTTTTCGTCTCCAAACCGATAGAGGCCGGCCGCCTGCGCCGCAGTGCGCGCCGCATCATCGATCAAGTCTTCCAACTCCATCGCGGCCTGACCTTCGAACAGCGCGACGTCGGGGCAAAGGCCAAGCGCAGCCGCGACCGCGTCGAACAACCTGCCGCAGGAACTGGCGACGGGTACGTTGACGCCATTGGCCAGCATGCGATCGATGATCGGACGCGGCTTGCCGGCGAGATAGCCGGCCAGTTCAAGGCCGCCGAAACACGCTTCGAATTCGCGCCAACCCAACGCCGCCGTCAGATGGGCATAGGTGTTGCGCCAGGGTTCGCGAATGGCTTGCGCGCCGCCGATCATCGCGACCGGCTTGAACGCTGCGAGCCGTTCGAAACCGCGATAATCCGCGCGCAGGAATTCTCCACCCCAGATCGTGGCGTCCGCGCCAAAACCCAGGCCGTCCAGCACCACGCCCAGAACAGGAGGCGCGTCCAGTTCGCGGCCGTTTTCCGTCATGGCGCTGGCGACATGCGCGTGATGATGCTGGATGTCGTGCAGGATCGCGCCATCATTGGCGGCGCGCTCCCTCGCCAGTTTGCTTGAGAGATATTCCGGATGCAGATCGGCGGCGAACACGCGCGGCCGGTGCGTGTAAAGTTCGCTGTAAAGCCGCAAATTCTTCTGATAGTCGTCAAACGTAGCGGCATCTTCCAGATCGCCCTGATGCTGGGACATCACGGCTGCGCCATTCTTGATCAGACAGAACGTCGACTTCAGTTCGCCGCCGAACGCCAATACTTCCGGCGCGTCGGCGAAACTCTTCGGCAATGCGATGGGGCTGGGCGCGAAGCCGCGCGCACGGCGCAACAGACGCGGGCGCCCGCTCATCACGCGAATGACGGAATCGTCGATCCGGTTGGCGATTTCGCGGTCGTGACGCAGCACACTGTCGGCAATGCCGCCGAGCTTGGAACAAACTTCGGCATTGTCCGTGACCTGGGGCTCATGCGCAATATTGCCGCTGGTCATAACCAGCGGCACATCGAATTCCTCCAGGATCAGCAAATGCAGCGGCGTGTAAGCCAGCATAAAACCCAGCGTGCCGAGCCGCGGCGCGACGCTTTCAGGCAACCGCTCCACGCCGTCGGCGTTGAGCAAAACGATCGGCGCCGCCGGACTTTGCAGAAGCTCCGCCTCCTGCGGGGACAGAGACGCAAAGCGCCGCACGACGGAAAGATCGCGCGCCATCAAAGCGAAAGGTTTTCCGAAGCGCCGTTTGCGCGCGCGCAATTCGCCAACCGCGGCCTCATTGGTCGCAACGCACGCCAGGTGAAATCCGCCAAGCCCGCGGATGGCGACGATCTTGCCGTGCTTGAGTTGCCGCACCGCCGCCTCGATCGGCGCGCGCAACATTTCTGCCGTCGGCGCAGCGCCGTCGAGCGGTTCGAGCCACGCTTTTGGTCCGCAATCCGGACACGCAATCGGCTGCGCATGGAACCGGCGATCCGCGGGATTTTTGTATTCCGCGGCGCAGGCGCCGCACATGACGAACGGGGCCATGGTCGTGCGCGCCCTGTCATAAGGCACGCCGAGAACGATCGATATGCGCGGGCCGCAATGCGTGCAGTTCGTGAAGGGGTAGCGATAGCGCCGCTCGGACGGATCGAGCGCTTCGGCCCGGCATTCCGGACAAGTGGCCGCGTCGGCGGTGACATTCGTGCGCGTTTCGCCCCCGACGCTGCCGGCGATGGTGAAGTCCTCGAACGCCATGACCTCCGCAAGATGCCGGACGTCGAGGCTTTCGATGCGCGACAACGGCGGAGGATTCGTCTCCAGGCACCGCAGGAAACGCGCAATGCGCGCCTGCTCACCCGTGGCCCTGATGAGAACGCCGGCGCTGTCGTTCAGGACGTGGCCGACAAGATCGTTTTCGCGCGCCAGACGCCAGACGGTGGGCCGGAAACCGACGCCCTGGACGGTGCCGCGCACACGAATCTCAACGGTCCGGAAGCTTTGCTGCGGCCCCTTCCCTAGAGTATTGGGAGCGATTTCGTACATGCACCCTCGACTTGTACATATATACGCCGGACCGGATACTTCGCTCTGCGCCAATCTATTCTTCGAAAGCGCTTGTTCGTCTTGCTTGCTTGGATTCCACGCGATCTGTCTCGGCATAAAGCATTGCACAACCACAAATAGAATGATAGGGTAAATATCGCGTCCGGTTGTATCGCCGGCTCCAATGGCTGGAGCCGCGTCCGCTTGGACAGCAGCGTCGCGTGCGCGTGTTTGGAGTCGGATGATCCACTTGGCCGGTTCGGAGGGGGTGCCGATAATGACAAGTCTGACGCTCCCGATGCCGTCCGATTTGGATGAGCCGGATAGGCAGGACGAACGTCACGTCGCAGTCGGCTCTTGCACTTATGCGCCGGATCGCATCGGCCCTTGCGAAGACCTGTTGGAACAAATCGCGCGTTCGAACGGGGCTGAAAATTCCGACGCCACGGATTCGTTTCGGCGCGTTGGCGGCGGCCTCGCACTCCATTGCAGCGTCGATCTGAGCGAGAGAAAGGTGACTGACGTCGCCTCCGTGGCCACGATGTTTCGCGGCTATGAATCCCTGCTGGTCAAACGGGACTTGCGCGACGCGGGCCTGATCAGCTCCACCGCATCGGGAATTTGCGGCGGCGTTCATGCGGCGACGTCCGCCCAATGCCTGGAGATGGCGCTTGGCATCAAGCCGCCGCCATTGGCGATCGTCGCGCGCAACCTGCTCTTGAGCTGCCAATATCTGAACGACAATCCAATGCATCTGTTCGTCCTCGCCGGCCCGGATTATTCCGAGGACGTTGTGCGGGCGACGAACCCGGAAATCTGGGCCAAGGCCCAAAGCGCGCCGGCCGCGCACGTCTCAATTCATGGATACAAGACCATTTCCGCAATCATGTCGGATTTGAACCGGCCCGGCGGCAAGCTGTTTGCCGAAGCGCTCGACATGATGCGGCTGGCGCGTTCGGCCTATGCGCTGCTGGGCGGCAAATATCCGCACTCCGAATCGATTTGTCCCGGCGGCGTGTCGCTCACGCTTCGCGCCGAACAGCTCGACGCCTTTGCGAACAAGCTGGGACCCTTCATCGACTACGCCAAGCGCTGCGCCCGCCTCTGGGACGACATCTTCGATTTCTTCTATGCCTGTGAGCCGGCGTTTCGCGATCTGGGCCGCGCGCCGGCGAACATGATCGACTTCGGCCAGTGGGACCACGAAGACTATTACGACGCGACGTACGAGAATTGCGACATCTGGGGCGAGAAGCGATGGTCGACCCCGGGAGCGGTCATCGGCGGAGAACTGCTCACGACCCGCCTGACCGAAATCAACAGCGGGATCGAGGAGTTCGTCGACCATTCCTTCTACGATTCCTGGTCCGGCTATCTCCACCAGGAAGATCCGGCCGGCAATCCGTTAAGCCTGCATCATCCGTGGAACAAAGCGATCCATCGCAATCCGGCAAAGGCTTCCGATCCGGCGCCCTATAGCTGGGCCACGGCGATGACGTGGAACGGCAACGTCTTCGAAGTGGGCGCCTATGCGCGACTCTATATCAGCGCACTGGCGCGGAAGGCGCCGGCCAGCACTTTTATCGAGTCCACCGGAGACAGCCTGGTGTTCCATGTTCCTGCCGGGGACCTTCCCGCCGAGCGACTGGAGTGGCGCGTCCCTCCGATCTGGAACGCGTTCGAACGCAACCGCGCGCGCGCTTATGCGGTCGCCTTCAATCTGATGGTGACGCTGGAAAATTGCCGTCGCGCGAAAAAACTGTTGGCGTGCGGCGAATGCGAAATGACCGCGCCTTTCGAAATTCCGACCGAGGGGCGACGCTACGGCGTGGGATTCGGCGGCGCCGGTCGCGGTTTTCTCGCGCACTGGGCGGTGCTTTCGGGCGCGCAACTCAGCAACTACCAGATATCGGTGCCGTCGCGCATCAATGCCGGTCCACGCGCGCCCTGGGGAGATCTGGGCGCGTGCGAGCAGGCGGTGCTGAACACGCCGATCATTGAATCCAACTGGACGGATCCCAGCAGTTTTCACGGAATTGATCTTGTGCGGGCAATTCAGAGCTTCGATCCCTGTATGCCCACCAAAATGCACATGATCTTCGCAGGCACGGATTTTACTTCAGCCAAAGAGGTGACCACTGACGGATTGATTTGATCAGCGCATCCCCTCGAAGTCGAATCGTGCAACTTGGCTCAAAATGGAGAAAATGATGTCAACGAAAGCAATCGCATTTTTGCAAAAACTTCTCGTCTCCCGCGTCGAAGCGGCGGGCGCTCACTGCAAAAAGTAAATCGTTTGTCGACTGGCGGCTGTTGAAAAGCCGAATGAACGAAGCGTCTTTGCGAGAAGTCGCTTTGGCCATTGAAAGGCCGATCGTGCATCGGTCGGCCTTCCTTTGGTTCGGCGGGCCGCCGGCGAGACATTGAACCGGGGGCAAATCGCTTGGAGCGATTGCACACCAGCATCCGCACTGTTTCACCGCAAGCGACGCTCGGTCATGCGAAGGCTTGGGCGGCAATGGCGCGGATTCACTCGGTTCGCGACATCACACCGCTGGATTGCCTTGGCGTTCCGGTTTTCGTCAGCGAAAGGCGGCCGTCGGCTACCGACGCCTACGCGTTCGGCAAGGGCTCGCTTCCGGTCGAATCGGAGGTCGGCGCCTATATGGAAGCGATCGAATCCCATTTCGCGGAGCCCGGCGTCGGCTGGGTGGAGACCAGATGGGGTACGCCGCGCGACCTTTCCGACGCCGGCGCGAACGGCGACGCGATCTTTGAATTCGCGCCGATGCTCGATCGCCGCGCCCGTCCCGATCAGCCCTTGCTGCTGGCGCGCGCGCATGACGTGGAGCGTGGCGCCGAGGGCTGGATTCCGGCGGAGCTGGTGTTCAATCCCTCGCCGGATGTGGGAATGATCCTCTATGGCGCGTCGAGCAACGGGCTTGCGTCAGGCAACTCCGTGCTGGAAGCGAGCGTTCACGCGCTCTACGAACTGGTCGAACGCGATATCTGGTCACTCGAATTCGTCCGCAACGACGCGCTTAGGATCGTCGGCGACAGCCTGCCGCGGGAGATCGGCGATATCGTCGAGACCGCCGCCAGCAACGGGCTGAGACTGGTGATCCACACGGTTCCCAATGACTACGGCGTCCCGTTCTTCGCTGCGTTTTTATTCGATCCGAAAAAACCCCAACAGCGCTTCTTCAACGGCGGCTGGGGATGCCATCCCGAGCGTCGCATCGCGCTCACGCGCGCCGTCACCGAAGTCGCGCAAAGCCGGCTGGTGTTCCTGCACGGCGCACGCAAGCCGGAGAGCTGGGACGATTCCGTTGCGGAAGCCGATCGCATCCGGCTGCAGATCGAGGCGGTTTCAAAGAAGACGCCCACGATTCGGTTCGAGGACGTGCCCAGTCAAGCGGTCGCATCCCCACTTTCCGCGCAATGGAACGCGGCCGTCGGCTGTTTGCGCCGCGTCGTCGATCGGCCGATCTGGCGCGTGATCTACACGCCGCCCGAAGGGCCGCTTCATGTCGTGCGACTGGTCGTGCCGCTTCTCGAGCATTTCTCCCGATCCACGATGCGAATGGGACCCAGGATGCGGGCGGAACTCGAAGTCTGTGCAATTAAAACGGAAGCAATTGAGGACGTTGCGTGACGAACGCCGTGAATCGAGCGGCTGCAATCATTCGATAAACCAATCTGGCCGGGAACCAAAGCAGGGGAAATATCATGCGCTCATATCTTTCAGTCTCGAGCTTCGTCGCCGCTCTGGCATTGGCCGCGTTGACGCTGGCGGCGACTCCGTCGGGCTTTGTGTCTCCTGCCATGGCGCAGTCGCCCAATCCCTGCACCAAGAAGCTCGACTACAAAGTAGATGGCCTGAAGGATTTCCAGAATCCAAAGCCCATCGAATCTGTGGGCACCACTCTCACCGCCACGCTGGACATCCACTACACGGACCCGGCGACTACGAAAATCGCGGGGTGCGGCCTCACCCTGCGCAGCTACAATGGCGGCATCGTCGGGCCCACGCTTAAAGTCAGTCCGGGCGATTTGATGAAAATCACGGTGAAGAACAACCTCCTGCCCATCAACCCGAAGTGCAAGAACAACGACGGCAGCGCGCACGAGATGGATATGATGGAGCCGCCGGAGATCTACGACGTCACCAATCTTCACACCCACGGTCTGCACGTCTCACCGAGCAACAACCCGAACGGCACGCACCAGGACAACGTCTTCGTGACCATCTGCCCGGGAACGACCGCCGAATATGAAATTCACGTGCCTGCCAACCATCCGGCCGGAACATTCTGGTATCACGCCCATGTGCACGGCTCGACGGCGCTTCAGGTCTCCAGCACCATCGAAGGCGCGATCATCGTCAAGGGCGGGCTCGACAACGTGCCCCAGATCAGTAAAGCCGCCGATCAGATCTTCGTCCTGCAGCAGATCTCCTACAATCAGGACGGAAAGATCGTAGACGCGAACGAAATGTATGACGACTGGGAGCGGACCGGCGAAAACACCATGGTGAACGGCCAATACGTGCCGCTCATCCAAATGCGCGAGGGCGAAGTCCAGCGCTGGCGCCTGATCCATGCCGGCGTCGATCAGTCGTTGTACCTGGGTACGACCGGTGGTCCACTCTACGAAATCGCCACCGACGGCAACGCGCTCGGGCGCATCGATGCCTGGCACAAGAATCTCGAACTCGAGCCCGGTTACAGAAGCGATGTGCTGTTCAAAGCTCCCATGCGGCCCGGTCGCTATTATCTGTTCACCGGCGCGGTGTCCGCCGAGAAAAGCCTGCTGTTCCTCAACTATCCGGGCGCGCTGAAAACGGGCGATATAAAGGGAACCCCGACGAAATATATTGTGGCGATCAACGTGACCAACGTCGTGAACGACATGCCCCTGCCGACGGAGGCCCAGCTCAAGCCGCTCGCTCCTTACAAGCCGATCACGCGGAACGAACTGACCGGCGAACCGCAAAAGGTGGAGTTCGCGGCTGAAGATGCGATCTGCCAAGGAACCGGGCAGTGCAAGCCGTGCACGCCCAAAGGCGACGACGATCCGGACTGCACCAACAAATTCATGGTCGACTGGTATGTCTTCCCCAATGGGCCCACGCGCCAGCTGAAGCTCAATACGGCGTCGAGTTGGACGATCTCGATCCCCCGTTCATCGGAAGCCCAGGCTCATCCCTTCCATGTGCACGTAAATCCGTTCGAGGTGGTGCGCCTGGGGCCGGACGGCAGGGACGAGACAGTGTGGAAGGACACACTGATGATCCGTGAAGGTTCACCGGAGAAGTATCGCGTCGTTTTGAGTCGCTACGAGGACTACACGGGCGCGTTCGTCCTGCACTGCCACATCCTGCCGCACGAGGATAAGGGCATGATGCAAACGGTGGAAATCGTACAGTAGGCGCGGCGCCCAAACGAGAGATCGCGAAATGTCGGTGCGCCAGTTTAGCCGTTTCCGTCGGAGACGGCTAAAAGGCGTCGTATGAGAGCTTGCCGTCTTGGTGCATCCACAATGCCCGCTGCGCATTCACACAGGCGGATCGGCTATACTTTTTTGTTCTATCGCCGGGCCAGGTCGCGGCCACCCGCTGCAAGACGGGCAATGCCGATTGCGGCTCTGAAGCGAGAAGATAGATTGCGGCGGAGACACGCACAGCAATTTCGGCGTGGACTAAGAGCGACCGAAGCACAGCGTGGCCGCTGGGAATTTCTTTCAGACGCTTGAATGCATTCCTTTTGGCACCCACGGCGCCTAAGACATCAACATCGTTTTCCCCCTCCTGGCCGTTGTAATGGAGCAAACAAAAATCGACGAAATCGTCCACCCATTTCTTTATTTCCTGGGTCATCTCGAGGTCGCCTGCTGGCTCGCTTGCGGCAGCTCTGCCCCACAGAGCGGCGCCTTTTTGGACCCCAACGACCGGAAGGTCACTGCTTTCGATAATCCCCAGATGCGCAAGTTCTCTCAGATTCCACAAGCGATTCAGCGCTCCAGATTGCGAGTCCAACCAGGTGAAAAGGTCATGATCAGGTATCCCATCGCCTGACAGATTCATATCCTCATCCATTAGAGAACTAATCGCCGAAGGCAGGCGAATAAGATTGTTTGCGCTGTTCGCTTCTGCTTGCGATATGCCAAACGAATGAGAAACCAGATTGCGATAGCAATACCCTTCTCGCAGGGCACCAAAATGCGCATCAACCTGAGACAAATCTTCGAAAGGCCATGAATCCTTACTGACCAGCAGATCGTTTAGCTTATAGGGTGCGGCTTCCGTAAATTCGTGCACGGCCTTCATCTCGATCGCCAGTTGACCAAGAATCTGCTCCGCACTTTCGGCCTGCTCCTCATACTTGTTCAGGACGGCGCGCCGTTCCTCCTGCATTTTCTCAAAGTTCGTCCCATCTTCGCCGACTTTCCATTTGTCGGAGACGGCGATCAACTCATCGATGAGGTTCTGCCTGACGTCCTTCACGAAAGACGGTGTTTTTTTCGTTTGTTCATCGTTCGACATGTCAATCCCCTACGATAATTCCTACTTCCCTGAGAATCCGAATTCCCCACTGCCGCTTCACATTCGTAGGCTGCGTCAGCAACCATTTACGCAACGACAGTCCGCCGAACTGAGCCTGATTTCGCGCATAACGCGCGCTGATTTCGTCGTGAAGGATGGCCGGAATCTTGATGATGTTGTCCGTGCTCTCGGTGATGTTTTCTGCTTCTCCCGACTCTTGCTCAATTATATGATGATATTGGAACCCCTCTCCCGCCGATCCGAATCGCTTTTCCAGTTCGATTTGCGCCACCACCGCATCCCAAAGCTTCAGGAACGCATCGTAGTTTGAAAAACTGAGCGACTCGGAGGAAACGCGCAACTGCTCAAGCGTATGAGCGCCCGCGTTCACGAAACGCGTGGCAGCTCTTATCTCCGCTCGCAATTTGGCGAACTCTCGAACGAATCTGTAGACATCGTACACGGTCGCCAGATCGGCGACCAAACCAACAATCGGAATTTCGCTGAGGACAAGTTTCGAACCGATCCTCTGAAGAGCCTCAAGTGCCGCCTCGCGAAAGAGCCGGCGAGTTGCTTTGCGAAGCGCCTCCGCTTCAGTCGACATAGCAACTGCACGGACCGCCGCCCGAACCTCGGCGCCTCTGGCCGCACGTTCTTCTGCGACGCCGACCGCATCAGTTTCTGCAGACGCTGCATTTTCATCGGCCGCTTGGTTCTCAGAACCAGAGAGCCGCCGTGCAGCCTGTCTCGGATCGTCAAGCGGGCCCAAATTGTCTGTTGGATCATCGCCGTCCTTTTGATCCGACCCGGACGTCGACGCAGCGCCGCTATCTTTTGGCGCAAACTGACCACCCTTATGGTCAGGCGTTCCGGCGGGGTAATGCCGGTCATTGTGCTTTAAGACGCCTGCATATTCCAAAAGTCCGGCAAGCTCACCGATCTCATTTTGCGAGGGTGCATTCTTTGTAAGCGGCAACGGTTCCGGGAGGCGCAGATGAAGGCCGATCAATTGCGCGCGAGCAATATCTCCATCGTTCAGAGCGCGGGCAATCGCGGATAATCCTGCACTTTTCCCAATGAAGTCGACGGGCAACCCATAGGTCTCGCTCAGATGTTCGGAAAGTTCGTCGTTGTCGCGAGCATCCCACCTGCCATCTGACCGTTTCAACAACGGCGCGTCACCCACGAACGCACCTTCGGCGCCGCACCAAATGCCCTCACCTTTGCGTGCGGAAAGCCGATAGTGGCGTATGGGCATGTTCATGGTTGCATTCCTCAACAAAGAACCAGAACATATCATGAACAAAATGGCCTTGCAAGGTCTCGTTTCCAATTTCTGAAGCAACCGAAGGTATTGAAAAGGTTATGACTATAGTCTGCTTCGGTATGGCGCTGTGCTCGGTTTCGCGTTCCGAGATAAATGCGAGACTCGCACAGGTTTTCTGAAACGATGTTCAGCGGTCATGGTGAAATAGCGCAAAGAAACGAAATCGCGATCATGACGACCGCCGTGATGCCGAGTACACCGAATATTCCGATTTGGGTTTATCTTGACACCACCGGCTTCCCACCAGCGCGGCAGACCAGCGCCGGCAAACTGTGCGGGATACTCGATGGGTATGGCGACAATGTTGAAGAATGGTACAGTTGGGTGGGCTCGAACCACCGACCTCCGGATCCACAATCCGGCGCTCTAACCAACTGAGCTACAACTGCACGAAGGGCGCGGAAATTAGGGGCCTCCACCCCCAAAAGCAAGCGGCCCTCAAAGGGCGCTCCGCGCCGTCATTCCCTTAGTCCCATCCGCCGTCACAAGCGGCCGATTCCACGCCATTGCCGCGTCTTCGAGCGTTTCAACGGTCGCGCCGGGCAGGAATCGGAAGCGGAACTTGTGTGGGCCCTGATCGGCCAGGATCGCGCGCGGCGTGTCTTCCGCCCGGGCCGGATCGTGATGCGCCATATAGGGGCTTCGCAACAGCGTGAACGACAGCGCATGCGCTTCGGCCTCGAGCGCGAACACATCGGGACACACGATCCCGAATGCGCGGCCGTCATCCAGATGCAGGAGCGTGAAATCCCGCACGGGCCGCTCGCGCGGTTCGGGCGCGCGGACAAGCGCGCGTCCCGGGATGCCATCGGTATGCGATATGAGCGTCTGCGGAAGCGGGATAACGAGTTTCAACGCCTGACGCCGCGCGCGCCAATCGATGCGCAAGAACAGTTCGACGCCGGGATCGCCGGCGTAAAGCCGCCATTCGGCGAACAGAAGGCTATCGCCGATTGCGCCCTGCTGGATAGCCGAGACCATCAACGCGCCGCGATCGACAATTCGTACTTCGCGCCATGTCGCGGACGCGACATGCGACGCCCCGATGCGATCGACGCCATGCGACCAGGTGTCAGTGGGATCGTCGAAGAGTTCAAGGCGCGGTGACGCCGAAAAACCATCATTCCACCGCAACGTCACGTCCGCTTTGAAGACGACGCGCGCATCCATCGATGCGAGTTCGCGCTCATTGGCCGTCAGGGCGCCGGCTTCGATCGTCGCGGATGCATCAGTATCGGAGTTGCGCTCGATGAACAGGCTCTTGACTTCGCCGGGTGGAATATTGACCGGCAGCAGAACCTGATCCGGAAACCGCGTCGCCGCTTCGGCGTGCGTCAATTGATAGGGGACGTTTGCGCCATCCACGTCGACAATCCGCCAACCAGCTTCCCATTTCGCTTCCGTCCAGGGCGCAAGTTCGACGTGGCCGCGCCAGCTGCGCCCGGACAGGTTCCACAGCGCGATTCGCTGCCGTTCGTCGTCAGGCAGTTTTGCCAGGCGCTTCCGCAGCGCCATTTGCACCATCTCGTCCGCGGCGGCGCGCGCGCCGCCGAGTTGGTCTTCGAGCGCGGGATACGCAGACGGGATGCAGGTGCCGCCCAGCGTATCGTGAAAATGATTGAAGCAGACGGATTCCCAGGCCGAAGTCAGGCTGGAGGGTTCGGCCCCGGCGAGTTCGGCCTGCGCCAGCAGATGCTCGGCCTTGCGAACGCCGACCTTCAGCGCGCGCGCGACGGAATAGCAACCCACCGCGTGATGCTGCAGTTCTCCCGTGACGAGAGGCAATCGCGCGGGTCCGCTCGCAACCGCGTCGAAAAACCGCGAAGGCGACGAAAATACGAGACGGCAGCCGGGAATCGCATTCGCATGTTCGCGGCACCACGCGATCTGCTTCTCCGTCGGTCCGCCGCCGTGATCGCCGAGACCGATAAAGCACATCGTGTGCGAGACGCCCTCAGGCAAGCCTTCGAGGGCGGCGAGAATATGTTCTTCGCGCACCCTGCCCGTTCCGTAAGCCCGCGCGATGCGAAAGACCGTCACGTCCTCTTCGCCATCGAACCCGCGCCAACGGAAGAGCCGCGCCGGCAGAGCCAGCTCGTGCTCTTGTGGGCGCATCATCACATAGCGATCCTGCCCGAAGCGCCGCATGATGCCGGACAGCGATGCGGCATGGCCGAACGTATCGACATTGTAGGCGATGCGCGGGAATTGCCCGAACCGGCTCCGGAAATAATCGCGGCCCAGCGCGATCTGCATTTCGAGTCCGGCGCCGCTCGGCTGGTTGCAATCGGGCTGGATCCACCAGCCGCCGACGATTTCCCATTTGCCCGCCGCGACGTGGGCGCGAATGCGCGCGAAGAGTTCGGGGTCGATGGTTTCCACCATTCGATAAGCCCACGCTTCGCCTCGCGTAAAAACGACGTCGGGATTGGCGTCGAGCCGGTCGCATGCGGAGCGACACGTCGCGATCGTCTCGTCGACGCCGGCCTGCCACGGCCACAGCCAGACAGGATCGATATGCGCATTAAGAATGAGGTGAACCGTGATCACGGCGCGACCGCGTGCATTTCCGAGATCGCGCAAACGATGTGATAGAGGCTGCTTGCGGGCGCAGGCTCCTCGACGAAGCGGCCCGCCTCATCCATCTTGTCGCGCCAAAGCCCGCGAATGGGCGTTTCGAAATAGCGCCTGAGGCCGGCGGCGGCTTCGGCGACTTTCGCGAACGCCGCGTCGATTTCGACTTCGGTTTCGCCAAGCGACGCCGTGGCGAGCCAGCCCTTGATGCGCTCCGTCTGCGGCCAAAGTCTGGCGTTCAAATCCTTCGGGCTCAAATCGTCCCAGATTTCGTTGAACGCCACGCCGCGCGCGGGATCGACGCCATGGCGTTCGCCAATCAGCACCAGCCGTTGAGCCGCCGCAAGCGCGTCGGCGCGCCGGCGCATTCGTCCCCAGCGCGCCAGCAGCCAGCCCCATTCGAATTGATGTCCGGGCTCCGCGACGCGACCCGTTTCGTCCGGCATCGGATTCCAGTCGCCGTCGAAGAATTCGCGCACGCAGCCGTTTTTCGGATGCAGGAATTTCGCGAGGCACAGTTCCACGAGTTCGTCGGCCAGCAGATTCCACTCTTCGCTCACGGGATCGATCTCGATCCAGGCGAGCGCGGCTTCCAGAAGATGCATGTGCGGATTGGCGCGGAGCGGCAGCACACGCGGCACGGCTTCCTCGAAACCTCCAAGCGGATGCGCCCAGTTTTCGATCAGATTGTCGCGCACGGCGTCGGCAAGGGTGGCGAGCAATATACGATCCGTGTCCGCTCCGAACGCAACCGCGAGTCCGAACAGTCCGAATGCATTGTCATAGAGATCGAACTCGCGGCCGACCGGCGCGCCGTCCGAAGTGACGTTCGACCAGAAATAGCCCTTCGGCGAATAGCATTTGGCCACGAGAAAATTCAGCCCATGTTCGATCGCCTCGAACGGACCGTCCCAACCCAGGTCGCGCCCCGTCGCGAAGGAATAGACTTGCCGCGCAGGCACGCGTACGCGGCGCACCCCGTCGATCGGCGTTCCATCCTGTCCGATCTGTTCGAAGAATCCGCCGGCCACGCGATCCGCGTCGACGCTCCACCATAGCGGCAGCGCGTCCTTGAGCAGCCATGCCGTCAAGGCGTCGCGCTCGCGCAAGAATGCTCTAAATCCCGGCGTCCCCGTCATGCGCAGATCATAGTATGAGTGAAGCCGCCACGCACTCAGGCCGCCAGCGCGCGTTTGGCTTCGCCATATTCCGCGGCGAGACGGTCGACCAGTTCCTGCACGGTCGGCGCGTCCGCAATCTGGCCCACGCCCTGCCCCGCGCCCCAGATGTCTCGCCACGCCTTCTTTTCGGTGTTGCCGCCGGAGCCGAAATTCATCTTCGACTTGTCCGATTGGGGCAGGTTTTCCGGATCGAGGCCCGCCGCAATGATGGACGAGCGGAGATAATTGCCGTGAACACCGGTGAACAAATTCGAATAGACGATCTCGCCCCCGCCGGCCGCTTCCACCAGTGCGCGCTTGTAAGCTTCGGGCGCGTTCGCTTCCTGCGTCGCAATAAAGCGCGTGCCCATATAGGCGAGATCGGCGCCCAACGCCTGGGCCGCAAGAATCGAGCAGCCATTGGCGATTGAGCCGGACAACGCAATCGTTCCGTCCCAGAAGCTACGCAACTCGGAGACGAGCGCGAACGGGCTCAACACGCCTGCGTGTCCGCCGGCGCCCGCGCAAACAGGAATGAGCCCGTCGACGCCCTCTTCGATCGCCTTCTTCGCATGGCGCACATTGATGATGTCGTGCAGCACCACGCCCCCATAGGAATGCGCGGCGGTCACCACTTCCTTCGGTGCGCGCAGCGAGGTGATGATGATGGGGACTTCGTGGCGCGTGCAGGTCTCGATATCCTGGGCAAGCCGATCATTGGAGGAATGGCAGATCTGGTTGACCGCGAAAGGCGCGGCGCGCCTGCCCGTCTCCCACTCAAATGCGGCAAGCTCGCTCTTGATGCGGACGATCCATGCGTCGAGCACAGGCGCGGGCCGCGCATTGAGCGCGGGAAACGCGCCCACGATGCCGGCTTTGCACTGGGCGATGACCAGTTCCGGCCCCGAGACGATGAACAGCGGCGAGCCGATCACCGGCAGCCGCAATCGGCCTTCGAGCACTTTCGGCAAGGGCATGGCGATTCCTTTCAGGAATGACGGGTCACGCGCACTGATCCTTGCGTGGCGGGAGGCGTCAAGATGGTCGCGCGTGGGACCACTTGCGACGAATCGCGCGAGAGACGAAAAGAAGGCCCGCTTCGAGGTTATCCCATGAGCAAGCTCGAAATCGTTCCCGGCCGGGCGCCGCTTTCCTTGTGGCGCCGTATTGCGGAAGGCGCGGGGCCGGTGACTCTGGCCGACCACGCCTGGCCCGGCATCGAGCGCTCGCGCGCGCTGATCGAGGATGCGCTCGCCAGCGGTCAGCCGATCTATGGCGTCAATACAGGGTTCGGAAAACTCGCGCAGACTCGAATCGCGCCGGGCGATCTCAAGGCGCTGCAACGCAATTTGGTGCTGTCGCATGCGGCCGGCGTCGGCGCGCCATTGCCCGACGCTGTGGTGCGGCTCGTGCTCGCGCTCAAGGTCTCGAGTCTCGCGCGCGGATTTTCCGGCGTGCGCCGTGTGGTGGTCGAACGCCTGCTCGACCTTCTCAACAAGGGCGTATTGCCGGAAATTCCCGAGCAGGGCTCCGTCGGGGCGTCGGGCGACCTCGCGCCGCTCGCGCATCTTTCGGCGGTGCTGATCGGCGAAGGCCATGCGCGTTTCGCGGGCGAATCCATGTCGGCGCGAGCGGCGCTGACACATGCCGGAGTCCATCCGCTTGAACTCGAAGCGAAGGAGGGCCTGGCGCTTCTGAACGGCACGCAGGTTTCGACTGCGCTCGCGCTCGTCAATCTGTTTGCGGCGGAAGCGAATCTGGAAGCCGCGCTGATCGCAGGCGCGCTGTCGACCGACGCCGTCAAAGGCAGCGACACGCCGTTCGATCCGCGCATCCATGCCGCGCGCGGCCAGCCGGGGCAGATCGAAGCCGCGAACGCCCTGCGCGCGTTGATGGCCGACAGCGACATCCGCCGCAGCCATGCCGACTGCACCCGCGTGCAGGACCCTTACTCCATCCGCTGCCAGCCGCAGGTGCTGGGACCTTGCCTCGACATGTTGCGTTATTCGGCGGGCGTGTTCGCCATCGAAGCGAATGCGGCAACCGACAACCCGTTGGTGTTCGACGATGGCGCGGTATTGTCAGGCGGCAATTTCCACGCGGAGCCAGTGGCGATCGCGGCCGATGCGCTGGCGATCGCCATCGCCGAGATGGGCGCGCTCAGCGAAAGGCGCATCGCGCTCCTGATCGATTCGTCGCTGAGCGATCTGCCGCCGTTTCTTGCGAGCCATAGCGGGATCAATTCCGGATTCATGATCGCGCATGTGACGGCGGCCTCGCTCGCCTCCGAAAACAAATCGCTCGCCCATCCCGCATCCGTGGATTCGCTGCCCACCTCCGCCAATCAGGAGGACTTCGTGTCCATGGCGACCTTCGCCGCGCGCAGGCTCGGCGCCATGAACGCCAACACGAGCAACATCCTCGCGATCGAATTGCTTGCGGCGGCGGAAGGCATCGAATTCCACCGCCCGCTCAAGAGCTCGCACGCGCTGGAAGACGCCCACGCCAAACTGCGCGCAAAAGTACCGCGCTTCGATCACGACCGCTTCTTCGCCCCCGCCATCGCCGCGGCGCGGGAACTGGTGACGGCGCGCGCATTCGAGGCGCTGATAACGCCTCAATTTAAGCTGCCGTCTGCCGAATAAAGGTGTTAGGGTTCAATCTGACAAGGGCTGTCGGTAAGATCTTTTTCTTGGGGGTGTCATGAATAACCAACGGACTGCGCGCGTACTGCGTTCGCTCTTGCTGGCCGCAGCTTGCATGTCGATGTTCGCTTCCGCTGCGGAAGCGGGAACCTGGCAGCCGCTCACGAACCAATTTCCTTCAACGAACATTGTAGACGGAAGCAATATTCTCGGTCCCGGCGGGGCGGAAGCGCCGCTGCTGATGACCGACGGTTCGGTCCTGGTTTTCGATGTCGGTTACTGGGGCTCGAACGGACGCGTTTTCAAACTGACGCCCGATCAGAGCGGCAGCTACGTCAACGGAACCTGGACGGAAGTTGCACCGATGCCCTATGCGCCGATCGGCGCATCCCAAGCCGTTCTCGCCGACGGGCGCGTCATCATCGAAGGCGGAGAATACACCAGTTTCTACTATTTTACGCTGACCAATCAGGGCGCCATCTACGACCCGGTCGCAAACAGTTGGACTTCGGTTCCGCGGCCATCGGAATTTGTCGATTTGTATCCACCGCGCGCATCATTTGCGCCTAGTCCGATCGGAGACGCCCCGAATGTCGTGTTCGCCGACGGCCAATTCATGCTCGGCGACAAAATGAGCAGGCAGCAGGCGATGCTCAACCTGACCAAACTCAAATGGGAATTTGTTGGCGCGTCCACCAAGTCGGACATGAACGACGAGGAAGGTTGGACGCTCCTGCCCGACGGCAAGATCCTCACCATCGACTGCTACACCGACTACTATTTCGGAGTAGTGACTTCACCCTATCCTTCCAACCCGACCAACTCGGAAATCTACAATCCTGCCACGAAAACCTGGTCCAGCGCCGGCAGCACCATCAACACGCTCACTGACCCCAATCTCGATGAGATGGGCCCCGCGCTGCTCAGGCCCAATGGTACGGTCTTCGCGGTGGGGAGCGAGGGGTTCACATCGATCTACAATTATCGCACGAAGACTTGGTCGGTTGGCCCGCAACTTCCGATCAGCCCGCAGGGCTATCAATATACCGCACAGGACTCGCCGGGCGTGTTGCTGCCAAGCGGCAATGTTCTCTTCGCAGCCAGCGGCGGCCAAGAGGTCAGCGGCAACTATTCCGATCCACCCGTTGCGTTCTTCGAATTCGATGGAACGAATTTGAATCCGGAGCCGACAATCCCCAATGCCGCGAACGATCAGTCGGGGTCGGTCAGTCTCCTGCCCCTGCCGAACGGGCAGGTCCTCTCGGTCGACAGCACCAACGATGTGGAGATCTACACGCCTGCGCCGAAGAAACCTGTCTTGGGCTGGGAGCCGGTCATTCTGAGCGCGCCGACCACGGTCGCGCCGGGCGTGTCGTACACAGCCCACGGCACGCGATTCAATGGCTGGTCGCAGGCCTGTGCATTTGGCGACGAGCAGCAATGCGCCACGAATTATCCGCTGGTGCGGATCACCAATATTGCAACCGGCCATGTCTTCTACAGCCGCACGCACGATCACTCGAGCATGGCCGTCGCGTCGTCCAAAACGGTGTCGACCACCTTTGACGTCCCGGCCGGCCAGGAATCCGGTCCCAGCACGTTGCAGGTCGTCGCGAACGGCATTGCATCGGCGCCGTGGTCCGTGCTTGTGAACACAGGACCTGGCGCACGAGCGATCGCTAGCTCGCCGCCGAGTTCGCCGGGCGGGACGCGCTCGACTGCTGCGGCTGTTACGGAGACCGCGCTTCACCGGAACCCCATGCATCGGCCGCAGCCTTAGGCTCGACCAATCCAGCTTGCGATGTCTGATTTCTTGGGGATCGCATAATAAAGCCGCCGCGCCGGAGGTCCTGAGACTTCGGCGCGGCGGCTGTACTTAAGAAGTTACACCCGTCTATATCTTACCAAATTGCCTTTCCCGCCATCAGGAAAATCTACCTACAAAATGCGCCGCGCCTGTTGCGCGCCTGAAGAATCAACTCGAATCCCAACCGGCGTGTGCGGATTGACACAATTACGTAGTTGACACCACAATGGATAAATCTAGTATGCTGGCCGACAGGCCGACGCGGGGTGTGTCGTGAGTGCCCCGAGTTTAGGACTCGCGGCCCTTCGTCGCTTCCTCAATTCGTCGATTGATCGCGGCCCCTGCGCGGTACAGAGCGCCCGGGATGCTTTCGGCGTCGGCCTCCGTGAGACTGAGTGGCGGCGGCCAGATGAGGGGGGCATCGATCACGGGCCAGAGTTGCCGAAGCCAACTGGTGCTCCCGAGGCCAGTGCGCGTTCGGTTGATCCAGCCGGCATTCTTGGAACTGATGGCGTGTACATAGAGGTGCCCGACACTGTAGGTCGTGCATTGCGTGTTGAGCGCATCTTCACGACTTCCGTCTTCCAAGGCGAATGAAGCCGATTCGTGGTGCAGATAGGGCTTCGTCATTCCCTCGGGATAGCGCCCGATGAATATTTTCCAGTTGGGAACGGGGTGCTGAAAAATGCGCAGCAAATGCCTGTCTTGTTTGGGAATCCCGCCCAAGTCCGGGTCGCTGAATTCCGAGACCATCACGGTCATCATGATCCAGATGGCGAGCGTTTTCTGATCGGCATAAGACAGGGTAGTCCTTTTCCCGAGGATCAGCGGCAGAGCTATCGGCTTCGCGAGTTGTTGCTGCTTCCCCATCCAGCCGCCGCTTCGGCCACCGTTGCACTCGCCGCAGACTCGGCGGACCTGCCGACTGCGGGGGTCGCCCGACACTTTCTTGAGGACCGGCGGTCTGACGATCTCACGCGAGCCCGGGTTATCGATCTGGATGGACATTTTCCCGTGATCGGCGACATTTTTCGTAATGTATGCCGATGTCCAATTGGCAATTACATGTTCCTTGGTGAGACCAGGACCATCGCAGAAGATGCAAAATCCCTGAGACTTTGGCATACTGCCCCCATGGCAGATAAATCGAAGCCAGATCAATTCAGCCCCGCCGAGACCGAGCAACGGCTGCACAAAATCCTGCGGGGGGCGTTCTCAGGACCGCCCACGCCCCTCAAGGATATTCCGAAAAAGAGGCGCGCGCACCGTCCTAAACCTAGGGCAAACGGCGCCTCTGTTTCTCGCGCCAGCGCAAAAACTGGGCGGCCTTCCAGCTAAAATCAGGCTTCACGAGGTTGATGGTACGTGAGGCGCTTGCCTTCTGCGCCGCGGATCGCGGCTATGCAGCGGGCTTCGTCATCGCAGCCCAACGCCTCACGGTGATTATAACGAAAATCGAATTCAGCAAGATAGCGATGCAAATGCTTTTCGCTGCAATGCTGATACACGCCCTTCATGCCGCGCTTGAAGATTGAGAAGTAGCCTTCCGCCGAATTGATATGGATGGGCTGGCGATTGCCGTCGTAGCGGACATATTCCTTCTTCGAATGATTCACCCTCTCGTGGCCGCCGGGGTGAATGTCCTTGCCCTTGTAGAGTCCGCTTGTATCAGTATGCAGGCGCGCTTCGTGCGCGATGTTGTCGGCAACGATCCGCCTCACGGTCGCTTTGTCGGCGCGGGGAACATGGAACGAGCGCACCTTGCCGTGACGCTCTATCAGCGTGACGATCGCGCGCTTATTGGCGGGGCCTGCATATTTGGTCCGGGCGCGCTTCGATTTGATCTTGTATGGGCGACCGTCGCGCCGCGTCTCTGAAGGGTCCTTGACCGGCCCGAAATATGTCTCATCTGTCTCGACAATGCCTTCCGGGCCGCTCATCGGCGGGAGATCGAGCCCGCCCATCCGCATCGCTTCCATGACGCGGTGATGCAGGAACCAAGCGGTGTTGTACTGGCAACCGAGCGCGCGGTGTAACTGGTGGGCGCTGAAGCCTTTCTTGGACGAAGCGCCAAGCCAGAAGGCCATTGCCCACTGTGTCAGCTTCGCGTGGCTGCGCTCCATCACCGTGCCCGTCATGACCGTAAAATCCTTGCGGCACTCCTTCGCGCGGCAGCGATAGACGCCCGGCTTTTTCGTCGTGTAGGGGTCGAGTGAGCCGCACTTCGGGCAGTTCGGCGCGCCACTCCAGCGCGCAGCCTCAAACCAAGCGCGAGCCACTTCTTCGTTGTGGAAGTGCTTCGCTGCGAAAATGTTCTTGCCCATGGCCGTCATCCCGTTCTATAGGGCAAATACTAGCAGAACGGTTTGTGGTGTCAACTACGTAATTGTGCGGATTGACACACGAGATGAAATTGTGTGATATCGCATAATGAGCGCCGCGACATGACCCGCCGCTTCTACCCCGCCGTTCTCGAGCGTGGCTCCAAGCGCGCGTTCGGGGTTTGGTTTCCCGATTTTCCGCATTGCGTGGCGGGCGGGACGTCGCAGGAGGAAACGCTGGAACGGGCGCAAAGCGCGCTGGCGCGCGAAGTCGTCACGCTCGCCGAGCGCGACAAACCGCTTCCCGATCCCACGCCCATCGAGAAGATCGAAATTCCGGCGGGCTGCGACTTCATCGCCGTCATGGTTGTCGGAATCGAGTGGCCCGACGTCTCCGAGCGGGTGAACGTCTATCTGCCGAAACAGCTGATCGAGCGGGCGGACAAGTATGCGAGCGAACTGGGCATGAACCGGTCGAGCTTCTTCGGGCTGGCCGTGAGTTCGGCGCTGGCGGGATATGCCCTCGACCTCAGACTGGGATCCCGCTCTGCCCTTCGAAGCTTGATCGTCGCGAAGAAAAGCGCTGCGCAGGCCAAACCGCCCCGGGGCAAACGCGTTACCAAAAAGTAAACGCGTTCCAATCCGCCACTGCCCGCGCGCATCGCGCACGATGCAGTTGACGCAGGTTAATCGGGCCGTCCAGCGTCCGCGGCAGTCCCGCATATTAAGTCAAATGCTCCCAAATTAGGGAATCGTTGACCCTCCTCATGCAAGCTTCGCCTCGCACCGTTTCAGAGAGGCTTCGGGGAGCGAAGTCGTCGTCGTTAACGCGCGATTCCCCGAACAAGACCGAAAGAATAAGGCGTCCCGATGCTGTCTTACGCCACACGGCGACTTTTGGGCGCGATCCCCACGCTCTTCGTCATCGTCACCATCGCGTTCTTCATGATGCGGATCGCGCCCGGCGGTCCGTTCGACAGCCAGCGCCGCCTGCCGCCCGAGATCGAGCACAATATCGAAGCGGCCTATAACCTCGACAAGCCGGTCTACCAGCAATATTTCATCTATCTCGACCGGCTGGCGCATGGCGATCTCGGTCCTTCCTACAAGATCAAGGATTTCACGGTCGCACAGCTGATCGCGAACGGGCTGCCGGTCAGCGCGCGAACTCGGCGCTAGCGCCATGGTGCTGGCGCTGATGCTCGGCATCTCGCTCGGCACCTGTCGCGGCGCTCAATCAGAACAGAATCGCTCGACTACGCCGTGATGACGCGTCGCGATGATCGGCATCACCATTCCCACCTTCGTCACCGCGCCCATCCTGACGCTGATCTTCGGCGTCTATGGGGTGCACCTGTTCGGCTATGACGTTTCGCTGCCGGTGGGCGGCTGGAACGACGGCGCGCTCGCCAACATGATCCTGCCGGTGACGGTGCTGGCGCTGCCGCAGATCGCCGATCATCGCGCGGCTGATGCGCGGCACCATGGTCGAAGTGCTGCGCTCCAACTATATCCGCACCGCGCGCGCCAAGGGCCTGCCCGACCACCTGATCGTCATGCGCCATGCGCTGCGCGCGGCGCTGCTGCCGCTGGTCAGCTATCTGGGACCGGCGCGTGGCCGGCCTGCTCACCGGCTCGCTGGTCGTGGAGCAGATTTTCGGCATGCCCGGCATCGGCCGCTATTTCGTGCAAGGCGCGCTCAACCGCGATTACACGCTCGTGCTGGGCGTCGTCATCTGCTACGCGGCCCTGATCATCGTGCTCAATCTGGTCGCCGACCTGCTCTATGCCGTGCTCGATCCGCGCGTGAGGTACGAGCAATGAGCATGCAGCCGCTCGACGCCGCCGCCGAAGAGACGCTGGAGCATGCAGTCGCCATCCGAGGGCCGCAGCCTGTGGATCGACGCGCGCGGCGCGCCTGTTCAAGAATCGCGCGGCCGTGGCCAGCATGATCATCCTGGCGATCATCACCCTGATGGCGATCTTCGCGCCGCTGCTGTCGCCCTATGCCTTCGACAGGGTCAATTACGACATCATCTCCTGTTCGCCCGATTGGTGGCCGGACAAGACGGTGCTCTGCAACGCCGGCGGCGCGCACTGGTTCGGCACCGACGCGCTGGGCCGCGACCTCTTCGTGCGCGTGCTGTACGGCGCGCGCGTTTCGCTGGCGGTGGGCCTGGTCGCGACTTGGTGAGCCTCGTGATCGGCGTCGCCTATGGCGCGATCGCGGGCTTCTTCGGCGGGCGCACTCGACGAGTTGATGATGCGCTTCGTCGATATGCTCTATTCGCTGCCCTTCATCTTCTTCGTCATCATCCTGATGGTGATGTTCGACCGCAATTTCTTCCTGCTGTTCGTGGCCATCGGCGCGGTCGAATGGCTGACCATGGCGCGCATCGTGCGCGGCCAGACGCTTTCCATCAAGCAGAAGGAATTCATCGAGGCGGCGCGCGCCGCCGGCGTCGGCCACTTCGCCATCATCCGCCGCCACATCATTCCCAATGTGGTGGGTCCGGTGATGGTCTATGTCACCTTGACGGTCCCCGCCGTGATCCTCACCGAAAGCTTTCTGTCGTTCCTGGGTCTCGGCATTCAGGAACCGCTCACCATCCTGGGGCGTGCTGATCTCCGACGGCACCGACCAGATGGAGACCGCGCCCTGGGCTGCTGATCTTTCCGGCGCTGTTCATGGCGGTGACCCTGTTCTGCTTCAACTTCATCGGCGACGGGCTGCGCGACGCCCTCGACCCCAAGGATCGCTAGGCCATGGCAGCGCCGATTCTCCAGATCAACAGACCTCGACGTGCGCTTCGCCACGCACGACGGCGAAGTGCATGCGGTCAAGAACGTGTCAGCCTCGAGTATCCGCGAAGGCGAATGCCTGGGCGTCGTGGGCGAATCCGGCTCGGGCAAGAGCCAGCTGTTCCTCGCGGCGATCGGCCTCCTCGCCGCCAATGGCCGCGCCACCGGCAGCGTGATCTTCGCGGCCAGGAAATTTTGGGCCTGCCGCAGATCAAGCTCAACCGCTTGCGCGGCTCGCGCATCACCATGATCTTCCAGGATCCGCTCACCTCGCTGACGCCGCATATGACGATCGGCGCCCAGATCATCGAGGCGCTGCGCATCCATCAACGCGTGCCCTATGGCGAAGCCGAACGGCGCGCGTCGAGATTCTGGATCTCGTGCGCATTCCCGAAGCGCGCAAGCGCATGACGCAATATCCGCACGAATTGTCCGGCGGCATGCGCCAGCGCGTGATGATCGCGATGGCGACGGTCGTGCGGGCCCGATCTGCTGATCGCCGACGAACCGACGACCGCGCTCGACGTGACGGTGCAGGCGCAGATCCTCGAGATCATGCGCGAGCTCAAGAAAGAGCTGAAAACCGCCATCGTCATGATCACGCACGACATGGGCGTGATCGCCGGCATGGCCGACCGCGTGCAGGTGATGCGCGAAGGCGAGATCGTGGAATCGGGTCCGGTCGACGACATCTTCTACGCGCCGAAGAACGATTATACCAAGACGTTGCTCGACGCGATGCCGCGCATCGACAAGCCCTCGCGCCCAGGGCACGTGCCTCTCAGGCCGTTCGAAGAACTTTCCAATGCGCCGAACATCCTCGAAGTCGAAGATCTGAAAGTCTATTTTCCCGTGCGCATAGGCGGGTTTCCCTTCGCCCAGTCGAAAACGCTGCGCGCGGTCGACGGCGTCAGTTTCACACTCAAACAGGGCGAGACGTTGGGCATCGTGGGCGAGTCGGGTTGCGGCAAGTCCACGCTCGCGCGCGCCGTGCTGAAGCTTTTGCCGAAGACCGATGGCGTCGTCGCTGTGGTGCGGCCGCGACCTTGGCCCGATGCGCAACAGCGAGGTCCGCAAACTCCGCAAAGAATTCCAGATCGTCTTCCAGGATCCGCTCGCGAGCCTCGATCCGCGCATGACGATCGGCCAGTCGATCGCCGAGCCGCTCAACTCGCTCGCAGCCGGAATTGTCGCGCGATCAGGTGACGGTCGAAGTGCGCGCGATCATGGCTCGCGTGGGCCTCGATCCGGCCTGGATCAATCGCTATCCGCACGAATTCTCCGGCGGCCAGAACCAGCGCGTCGGCATTGCGCGCGCCATGATCGTGAAGCCCAAGCTCATCATCTGCGACGAAGCGGTCAGCGCGCTCGACGTTTCGATCCAGTCGCAGATCGTCGACCTGATCCTGAAGCTGCAGGCAGAATTCGGCATGTCGCTGATCTTCATCAGCCACGACCTTTCGGTGGTGCGCCAGGTGTCCCACCGCGTGATGGTGCTCTATCTGGGGCGCGTGGTGGAACTGGCCGACCGCGACACGATCTATGAGGACCCGCGCCATCCCTATACGCGGGCGCTGATCTCGGCCGTTCCGATTCCGGATCCGAAAGCCGAACGCGCCAAGGCGCGCGTTCCGCTGCCCAGCGACCTGCCCTCGCCGCTCGACACGCGCGCGCCGCTCACCTTCCTGAAATCCAAGGTGATCGACGATCCCGACGTCGAGCAATATCGTCCGAAACTCCAGGAAGTGACCCGCGGGCACTACGTGGCGGAATACGACCAAGCCTAGTCACTTCACGCGCGTGACTTTGAAGATCTTCTTGCTGTCGTTGAGCGTCAGGTTGTAGCTGCCGATGAAGCCGCGCGAGATCGTGACCTTGTTGTCCTTCGGGTCTTTCCGGAACAGCGCATGGTCGGAATCGCCTTCTATCTGCTTCCAGACCTGGCCATTGTCGAGAAATACGATGAACTTGCCGAACGGGTTGAGGGCGTAATCCGTCACGCCGGCCGAGATACTGTCTACCTCCGGCGGCTGGGCCGGCGCTGTGCCGGGTGGCGGCGGGGGTGGCGCGGGAAGCTTGTCGCTGCCGAATTGCTGTGGGGTGGTCTGCTGGGCGGGGGCCGTGCCGAAAATATTGCCGATATCGAAGCCGAACCAGGACTTCTGCTGTTCCTCTGTGGGCGGCCCGGCCGGTTGCGCCGAAGCGACCGCGGGGGACGGCGCGCTGAGGGCGTCCTTCACCTGGGGAGCGAGCCCGTCGTAGCAGGCGAGTCGCGCCTTGTCGTCGGCCAGCCCGGCGCATTTTCCAAACGCCTCCAGGACCTGGGTTCGGTCGGCCGAAAGGGCGGGAACGGCGAAAAAAAGCGCGGCGGCGGCCGTGCCCCAGAGCAATCGGTTCATGTCTCGTTTAGTCCCTTGTGGCTTAATTGGACGACTCGCGGCGCCCGGTCCCCAAATGATAAGTCCGGCGAGACGGCCGCGCATCGAAAATCGGGCGCTCGAAAGAGTCCACAGGGCGAGGATGAAGGCAAGTTATGGCTGTATCGGAACGGAGACTATCCCGACGACTGCTGCTCGGCGGGGCGAGTGCTGCGGTGCTGATCGGCGGCGCGGCGTTCGCGCTGCGGGGCTCCGGCGCCGGTCATCGCTCTGACGCCGACGCCAAGACTTTCAGTCGCGGCAACGCGGCCGAACCCGACACGTTGGACCCGCATCTCGCTTCGGCATCCTACGAAAACAACGTCATCGGCGACATGTTTCTGGGCCTGATGACGGAAGACGCAGCCGCCAACGCCGTGCCGGGCGCTGCGCTCAGCTATTCCGCCAGCGCCGACGGACTGATCTATACGTTCAAGCTGCGCGATCACAAATGGTCCGACGGCGTGTCGGTGACGGCGCAGGATTATGTCTTCTCTCTGCGCCGCATTCTCGATCCCAAGACGGCGAGCCAATACGCCTCCCTGCTTTATCCCATCGTGAACGCCCAGGCCGTCAATGGCGGCAAGCTTCCGCCCGACAAGCTCGGCGTCCGCGCGGTCGACGATAAGACTCTCGAAATCGCGTTCAACATCCAGGTGCCGTATATCGGGCAGTTGCTGACGCACTACGCCACCTTCGCGGTGCCGCAGCATGTGGTGGAGCTTCACGGCGACCGCTGGATGGAGCCGGAGAACGTCGTGACCAACGGCGCCTATGTGCTGAAGGAATGGGTTCCGAACGATCACATTCAGCTGGTGAAGAACCCGCATTTCTATGATGCGGCGAACGTGAAGATCGAAAACGTCTTTTTCTATCCGACGCAGGATTTCTCGGCCGCCCTCAAGCGTTTCCGTGGCGGCGAGCTCGATATCCAGAACGGCGTCCCGTCACAGGAGATCACCTGGGCGCGCGCGAACCTGCCCGGCGCGCTGCATGTATCGCCCTATATTTTGACGGAATATGTGCAGTTCAATTGCACGCAGCCGCCCTTCAACGATGTGCGCGTACGCGCGGCGCTGTCGCTCGCCATCGATCGCGAGATCATTGCGACGAAAATCCTGCACGCGGGCGAGAAGCCGGCTTATGCCTATGTGCCGCCCTATATGCCCGGCTATCCGAGCAAGGCGCAGATGCGCTTCAGGGACCAGCCGATGGCGGCGCGCATCGCGCGGGCCAAGGCGCTGCTCCAGGAAGCGGGCTATGGCCCGGCCAATCCGCTGACCTTCGACTACAACATCGAGGATCAGTCCGACTCACGGCTCATTTCCGTCGCGATGCAGGCGATGTGGAAGGAAATCGGCGCGGATGTGCGCATCACGCCGTCCGACACCAAGAACCATTACAATCTCCTGCGCCGCCAAGCTTTCACGGCCGCATGGGCCGGCTGGGTGGCGGATTATCGCGACGCAAAGGACTATCTGTTCGTCTACCAGACTTCGAGCACGGAACTGAATTTGGGGCGCTATTCGAGTCCGGCATTCGACCGGTTGATGGATCAATCGGATCACGAACGCGATCCCGCCCAGCGCGCCTGCATCCTCGAAGCGGCGGAGCAGACCCTGCTTGACGATGTCGCGATTGCACCCATTTATTTCGGCGTCGCGCGAGACCTCGTATCGCCGGCCGTCAAGGGCTGGGTCAACAATCCGCTGGACGTCAACCGCACCCGCTATCTCTCGCTTGACCGGAGCCGGTTCCTCGCCTGACAGTTCGCGCCTTCCGCATCGTCAAGGAGACGCAGATGGCGAAGGATTTGGAGGGCGGCTGCGCCTGCGGCGTGGTGCGCTATCGGCTCAAGAGCGCGCCCATGTTCGTGCATTGCTGCCATTGTCACGATTGCCAGCGGCAGACGGGCTCGGCCTTCGTCCTCAATGCGTTGATCGAAGCGGACCGGGTCGAGGTTCTTTCGGGCGAAACTGTCCCCATCTCGATGCCGACTGACAGCGGCAAACCGCATCTCATCTATCGTTGCCCCAAATGCCAGACCGCCATATGGAGCGAATATGGCGGCCGCCGGGAGGCGCGCTACGTGCGCGTGGGAACCCTGGACGATCCCGCGCAATGCCCGCCGGACGTGCACATCTTCACCCGCTCGAAGCTGCCCTGGGTGACGCTGCCGGAGGGTGTTCCGGCTTTCGAAGTCTTTTACGACCGCAAGACACTGTGGCCCGCGGCGAGCTACGAACGCCGCCGCGCGCTTTTCGGATGACTTCTATGAGTGCGCGGCAAGGATGTATCCAGCCAGTTGCAGGATGACCTGCAGCAACGCCGAGCCGCCGGCGCCCGCCGCCGCGGCGATGGCGGTCACGGTGCGGCGGCGGTTGACGCGCCAGCTTTCGAGCGCGCCGACCCGCGCCTCGAGCTTCTCGCAACGCTCGCCGTCCTTTTCCAGCGCTTCGGTGCGCCGGATCATGCCGCCGAAGGCGGCGCGCATTTCCGCCAGCATGCCGCTCATGGCGGCGATGCTGGAATCGAGCTTGTCGATCTGGGCGAGGAATTCCCTGCGGTCTTCCGCGACGCGATCGAGAGCTGCGGCCATCCGGCCGATCTGTTGCGCGAGGTCGAGGCTTGTCTGGGCGCGCGCAGCCATCATTTGCCTCCTGCGCTGAGACAGGCGCGATCGGCATCGCGCATGCCCACCCAATCCATGAACACCGTGCGCAGAATCGCATCTTTCGGCAGCGCATCATATTCCTTGCGCATCTCATCCTGCTGCACGGACGTCCAGGCCGTAACCGGGATGCATTGGGCCGGCAATGGCGAGGCGACAGTCGTGCAACCGGCGAGAAAGGTTATGCATCCGCCTACGCCAAGGCTATGGCGGACAAGCGCGGCCTGTCCGGCGAAGCGCATAGCGCGAAGCTGGAAGGCGCGGAGAACGCGGCGAAGTGGAGCGCGGGCATCTTGCCCGCTTCCAAAATAATATGCGGCCAAGATGGCCGCGCTCCATTTTTCTTTCATATCGAATGTTCCTTCAGGCGCGCATCGACGGCGTCGTCCGTCTTGGGCGCGGCGGCTTCGGCTTGCGCGATGGCGGTTTCGGCCTTGAGAGCGCTCTGCGCCTGTGCGGCACGCGCGGCATTTTCCGCGTTCACGCGCCCGGTGATGACGCTCAACGCCTCGTCGCCGATCCACGACAGCACGGACGGCGCGACGCCCACCGCCAGTTTTTCGATCAGGGGAATCAGAAATGCCCACATATCCGGCTCCATGAATTGACGTGATTGAAAGATGAAAGCCGGCTGCGACCCGGGGGAATCGCAGCCGTCTTCCTGCGGCCGCGATTACGCGCTGGCGGCCGGCGTCGCCATTGCGCCGAGCTGTGTCTGCGCGGCCGACACGACCTGACCTGCCGCAGCGACCGCCGTGCTTTGCGCGATCGACCGGCCCTGGGTTTCGACTTTCTCGACGAGGTTGTCGGCGACCTGGCTGATGGTTTCGCCGGACGGCAGGCCGCCCGACAACAGCTGCACGGCGTCCTCGACCAGGGCCTCGCCGAACGTTTCGAGCGCCGCGATCACATCGCTCTCGAGCACGGGTTCGACATCCTGGATCACGGCTGCGATGCCGCCCTCGACGGCGGACCATTCGGCCGCGGCCCAGCTTTTCAATTGCGCCCACGCTTGCGCGAACGGGCTCGCCGCCGCCACGGACGACGCGGTGTTGCCTTCTGACATGTTCGATTTCTCCGGATTCGATGGGACGCAAAATCGCGTCGCATCGCGGAGAGGTTCCGCGAGAGGCGCTCGCCCTGACCCCGAAGAGGTCGAGAGCGCTACGCTCTATGCGAAACCGCTCCACGATAGGGCGCGGGGGGTGTCAATCGTGCTTTGGGGCTCGCTATGCTCGCGCCTCAGCATGACGCGACCACCGCCTCGTCATGGTGAGGCGCACGCGAAGCATGCCCCGAACCACGTCATCCTGAGGTGCGCGCGGCAAGCGCGCCCCGAAGGATCAGGGATTCGAAACGAGCGGCGCGAGGTAGGCGGCTTCCTTGTTGCGCCGCGTGGGATAGGCATCGCCGAAATTCTGCAATTCATGTATGGCGCCGGCCCAATTCTGGGCGACGCAGACGCCCCAGAATTTCGGGCAGCGCACGGCGAGATTGCCGTATTGGAAGCTCACGCTCGCGATCACCGTCTGCGCCTGACCAGGCAACCCATTGAATGCGCCGGTCGAGGCAGCGCGATCGTAAAGCTGTTGGATGAACGTCAGCGCTCCCCCCCGCGCGAGCGCATCGAGCGCATCGGCCTGGGACGCCGTGACCGTAAGCGGCGTCGCCTGCAGCGCCGCGACGGCGGCCTGCTTCCTGAGCCCCAGGTAAGGCGCCAGCAGCGCCTGCAGATCCTGCGGCAGCGATATGAGCTGCGACGCCTGCATCTGGCCTAGATCGACGCCGCTCGCAATCGTCACCCCCGAATTGCTCGTCTCGGGGTTGGGCACATACCCCTTCAGCACATACCCCTCAAGCTGCCCGATAAACGACCAATCAATCATGTCGGAGCGCTCCTTGAATTTGTTCTTCCCCGGATGCCGGACTCGAAATGTAGTAGGCGCAAATCAATGGCAAGATAGCACCGGAACGCATTACGCGAAAATTCGATTTGTCAGTCTTCTTCGCCTATTTTACACTTGATTTGCACAACTCCAGACAACCGCGGTCGAACGGGGATTGACCTTGTCGACGCCCCGGCCGGCGCTAGATTTA
Source organism: uncultured Alphaproteobacteria bacterium (assembly GCA_963715545.1). GTDB lineage: Bacteria > Pseudomonadota > Alphaproteobacteria > Micropepsales > Micropepsaceae > Rhizomicrobium. The sequence continues at coordinate 2,050,124 of OY970252.1, forward strand.
TGCTATTGTCCCCGACGACATCCATCTTGAGTCTTGGCGCGTCGATTTCATGGTCGAAAGGTTGCCACCCACCGGACGTCGAATTGAATGTTCCACCTACACCGTCACACCTTTTACGAGATGTGATGACGAGGATCGGTAGAACTGGTAATTGTTCGAAGCGCGTTTTAGAAAACAGTGCGCTCCTTGGAGATTGGCGTGCCGACATACGGATACTCAGACTCTTCCGCGACGCAAGCGAACGCTGAGCTTTGGCCAGCGTTGGAAAAGATCGTTCGCAGTCGCCAGTGGGGGGAACGACGCGCGTTTGATCTTGGCTGCGGAAACGGTGCGACTGGTAATTTTCTTTCTACACTCGGGTTCGAAGTTACCGGCGTTGACCTTTCCGAGAGTGGTATCGAAATCGCGCAACGAGCATTCCCACGGGTCAAAACAAGCATCGGAAATGTGTACGACAATCTCGCCGGTCAGTATGGAGCCTTTCCACTCGTTATCAGCCTTGAAGTCGTCGAACACTGCTTCGATCCGCATTCGTTCGCCAAGACATTTATTAGTTTGATTGCGCCAGGCGGAATTGGCGTTCTTTCCACTCCGTACCACGGATATCTCAAGAATGTCGCTCTAGCCCTGTCGGGGAAAATGGACGGTCACTTCACGGCTTTATGGCCCAATGGGCACATCAAATTTTTCTCCGTCAAAACACTTGACAAACTATTGAGAGAAGCAGGCGCATCCGACATTCGGTTTGAACTGGTTGGACGCATCCCGCCTCTGGCAAAATCGATGATTGCAATTCTGCAACAATAGCAAGGTCCATGTGCTGCGGCGAATTGCGAATTTCTCATTAGGAACTGTTGCGCATGGATCGGTTTTTTGCAGAAAAATGCAGGCGCTACCCGTCATCGTTCTGCTTCCTGTTGCGTGGTCTTTACTTGCGACAAAAGGGCGATGACGGGTGTCGGCGAACCTGCTAAATCTCGAGTAGCAACTAGTTGCGGAGGACCGGCAGTGGCCAACGCTAAATCGACCGTGGAGGCCCACTACGATGCCGACTACTTTAAATGGCAATCTGATGCTGGAATGCTTGGTGGCCAACTAAATGCAGAAAAATTTTCTGCTTATATACGGCCGCAGGACGCTATTCTGGATTTCGGCTGCGGCGGCGGATATCTACTGGCATCTCTCCGTGCCTCCAAGAAACTCGGCGTGGAAATTAATGACGTCGCTCGAACCGGCGCGGGCAATCTCGGCATTCCCGCCGTGCCAACGCTTTCCGCAGCGCCCGATCGCTCATTTGATGTTGTAATTTCCAACCATGCGCTTGAGCACACAGAGGCACCGCTTGCTGTTGTCAGGGAGTTACGAACTAAACTGAAACCGGGTGGGACCATCGTCGTTGTGGTCCCGTCAGAGCGGTACGACACCGCGTATAAGCCGGACAACATAGATCAGCATTTATACACATGGAGCGCTATCAATCTCGGCAATCTATTTCGACATGCCGGCTTTGAGGTTAAAGAGGTCAAACGCTACGCACACCGCTGGCCGCCCAAGATAGCGTTGATCGACAAATTGTTCGGTCGGACCATCTGCAACCTTGCATGCCGGTTCTATGCCTATTCGCGTCCCAAACTGACCCAACTCCGGATTGTCGCCACAAATCCAGCATCGTGTAGCTAGCCGGAACGGAGTGCATAGGCTCGGACCGTTATGAATGGCGCTTGGTAGAGTTTCGGCTTGGGCAACGATAGTGTCGAAGTGCGCGCAAACATGCGAAACAAAATCAACTCCGCCTAACGAAGTGATGGCGACGCTATGAGCACCTTTTATTCGTAACGGTTTTTGTACTTGGAAGCACAGATGATCGCGCGAGTTTCTGGCCCCGACTTTTTCCTCGTGCCGACATCGATTGTCGCCCGGCTCGTCTGACGTCGTCCCACTAATGCCATTCAAGTACACTGAATGCGCAAGCACAAAGACCTGCGGCAAGAGGAGCGGCCGATAGAGTCAACGGCCTCACGAGTGGGCCCCTTGATAGCCTATTGAACCTCCGGCATCGAATCCGGCAACTCACAAGCGATGGCCGCCGCTCCTCCGTTTTCAGTGGAATGAGAATCGGCCGACGTCAGAGATTGCCATGTCGGGAGAGTCGATTTGTTCGTCGAATTAAGAAACCATTGAGGTGCATAACCCCCCTGGCTCTCGTAGATGTTGTAGTCGCTGGCTGTCGAATAGATATTGCCAGAGCCCTGATCTTCGAGAGGCGACCAATACTGCACATTGGATCCGAAATCATCGCCATAGAAATAGTACGTGGTGCCCGAACCACCATTAAATTGTAGGGTCGGATTGGCGGCGTTCGGGTAACGGCCATAGACAAGGCTGTTCGTTAGGTTAAGCGTATTATTGTTTGACGACACCCATCGGAAAACGCCCTGCCCCATATTCGTACCGCAGAATTTCGAGTTATCGACCGTGAGCGTCGTGCCGTTCGTCGAGAACAGGAAGATGTCATTAGCCGAAGCCGCGGTTACGACCTGGCTGTTCGTCACCGCCGTGTTCTGGTAGATGCTATCTAGGCTCCCAATCTGCGATCCATATTGCCGATTGACTATGACGGCCCCGACATTCGCGAAGCCAAAGCCCTCTAGTACCGTCCCGTTTTTCGCAATAAACCAATCGTCGTTGAGGGACACATTCCCCATCAATGTCGTGTCATCCGTGTGAGAGATGATGCCCGTCGCACTGCCATTACCCGAAATGACTTGAGATTGCTGGAATACACTGTTGTTGACAGTCAGGGGAAGCGCTCCGATCGCGCCGGTGCTGCTCTCATGGAACACCAAGAAGTTGTCACCGATGGAAGACTCGTTGTCGTATCCGTTGACGAACACGCAGTTACTGACGGTAGAACCGCTCTCAAGAAGGGCGCTGTGCCGTCCTCCATCCCGAGCTATGCAATTGTTGAGCTGCACCGAACCGCCTGGGCCCTCGAAGTTGAAGACGCCGGTGTTGCTGCCCGTCTTGCGGCCCTCAATGCCTGTCACGTGATCAAATAGAGTATTCGACGTGAACGGGATTTGCATCGACACTTCGTAAATGTACCCGTTTGTGATCGCGTTGCTGCCGTCGTAAGGATGGACGTAGACGAACCCACTAGTCGGCGGCGTGTTAGTGCTGAACCCGGAAGAATAGCCGGCGATGTAATAGCTGCCAGCTGCAGAGTTCGCGCCCGACTCGGTTGTCTGAAGCGACATGAATTGTCCGGTGGGATCGTCCCCGGGCGCGCCGGTCTCCCAGACGAAAATTTTGTTGGCGGCCAGAGCCGGAAACGTCGGCGATGCCGTGAGAGACGCGCTCGAGCACGTCGTCGCCGCGCTTGTGACATAGGTTCCCGCGCCGCCGCCGGACGGTCCGGACAGGATGACCGTTGCCGGCGGCACGCAGGCGCTGCCCGCGAGTGTGTAGCCTGGCTCGATGACGCCAGCGAGACCTGAGGATGAGACAGTGAGAGTGGTTCCCAAACCCGAACCGGTGAACGAGGCGCCCGCATAATACAAATTAGGATAGCTGCCGCCGACCGCTGTGAACGCCGAATTCGGGATGATCGCGGAGCCGTCGAGAATCGGCAGTGCGGAACAGGCGCCGCCGTAGTTGTAAGCTGCAACGGTGTTGTAGGCGGTGGCCGAACCTCCGCCGGCGGAGATTCCCAACACCGACTGGTTTGTCGACGCGAGCGTCGCTTTCCAGATCGATCCGCAGGCGAGGCCGACGCTTTGGCTTGCCGTGAGAACTCGCGCCGTACCCGATGGGAGCGAAGGTCTGAAACGGCGCCGCCGCCGTGCCCGGGTTGGAGTCGCTGCCGTGAACGCTGTCGATGCAATAGGTCCCAGCATCCCGTCGAAGCCTGCTGAAACATCGTCGCAATCGAGAAGCCGCTATCGGCGATGGTCTGTCCATTCGCGCCGGTGAACGTCGCAATGTCTCCCGTCGTCGACGACGCGGGCCCTGACACGATCGGCACCGTCGTGCCGTTGATGCGCGCCCAAAGGCCCGTGAGCGTGGTCCACAGATCGCCATTGTTCGGGCTTGTCGGCGCCGCGCCGGGCGGAATATTGACGCTCGCGCCGCCGCTGGCCGAAGGCTTGGTCTTGAGCGTGAACGGCAGCGGCTGGCTCAAATCTTGAGCCTGCGCGGACGAAAGAGCGGCCGAGAGCGTGGCCGCGGAAGCAGCCGCAAATAGAAACTTGCGCATGGGGTCTCCTTTAAAACTGTCCTTCGGGGCTCGCGCGATGCGCTCGCAACTCGGGATGACGTGCGCTGATGGTCAGGTGCGAGCGCGAGCGAGCCTCGAACCACGTCATGCTGAGGCGCGAGGCCGAAGGCCGAGCCCCGAAGCACGAAGCACGCTCATTACCTCGAAGTGGGATACCAGCCTGCCGGCGACGCCTTCTTCTCGAAGCGCACCGGTTGGTTCGCCAGCGTCGCCGCCGGCGCGCCATAGATCGTCGTCGAGTTGGGATCGGCGACTGTGAGCGCGAGGATCGCCTGGTTGCAGATGAACCCTGCGAGCGCGCCGTCCGGCGCGGAGCCCGGAAGATTGAGCGTATAGCTCGCAAGCGTTCCGCTCGCATATTGCGTTCCGAACGGCAGCGCCAGGTTGAGCGTGAACGCCGTCTCGCCGGAATTCTGAAGCTTCGAAGGCGTATTAAGGGCGGAGCTGAGGCTCGGCAAGGTCGCGATGAAGGTCGACGCCGAACCGCTGATTTTCTGATAGAGGTCCAGCGCGCCGCCTGAAGCGCCGGAGGGCGCGATATAGTAGAACGCATTGTTTGCGAGACTTGACGATTGCGCCGCCGCGGTCGTGGCGAATATGGGCGCGCCGACATTGGCGAGCGCCGCCATCAATCCTGCAAGCTCGGCGTCGATGACTGCGATCTCGCCGGCCATGACAAGAACGCTCGCCAGCCCATTGGCGCCGAAGCTGTCGATCGACTTCCATGCAAAGGGCGTCGTATTCGCAGGCGCTGTGGCGAAGTTGACGCCCGATGGCGATATCTCGATGGCGAAACAGGCCAGCCCCGTATTGAGCGGCCACCATTGCGCGGAGCCCGGATCGTAATAAGCGTTGTAGGTCAGCCAGAGCGCGCCTGCGGGATCGGCATAAACGAAAGCGCTGGGCCCCATGCGCACGCTCGCCAGCTGCTGCACATTGCCGTTGCCGTCCTGCGCCGTGAGATAGACGGCCAGCTGGTTGAGCAACGCCGTGGTGAGCGGATTGCCGTCGGAATAGCCGACGCGCATTCCCATGGCGGGATACGCCGCGGCGGGAGGGGGCGGATTTGACATGCATGTCTCCAGATTTTGCCTTGGCGGAGGAACACGGATCGCCGAAGCTAGGCGGCCGGACTCGCCGTGCTATAATTTTGTGCAATCGAGCAGGAATTCCACATCGTGACATCGCAACCGGATCGGCCCGATATCGGCTCCCTGGCCAAGTTGTTCGTCGGACATTCCCGGGGGGAAAAGGAAGATCTGGCGGCGGTCAAGACGCTGTTCACCAGGGCGGGCGTTCCGCCGGCTATCGGCAAGAAGCTGCTGGAGCGATCCATCGAGAATCCTCAGGTTTATCTCATTCGGCTTCTCGCTCTCCAATTCCAGTTCGAATCGACGAATGCGCCCAATTCCAAAGCGCGAAAAGAGCTTCGAGAATTCGAGCGTCAGATCGAACAAGCGTTTTGGCCGCGTCAATCCGCTTCCGATGAAGCGTTCGACGTCCCGACCCGATTCAGGCGGGGCGCGCTGACGAAAGATCAAAAAGCCGGGGTCGATTCTGCCGTAGCCATGATCAACCTGACGGCGCGGCAATTGGGCGTGCCCGACCTTTCACGGACTTCGGTTCTCGACATCGGCTGCGGCACGAAATTTACCCAGGCGTTTTACGGCCGCAAGATCCCGGTGAAACGGTACCACGGCGTCGATGTCGACCCGGAAATGATCGATTTTCTGTCCTCTGAAGTGAAAGACGAACAATTCTCCTACAAACATATCGACGTGTATAACGCGCGTTACTACGTCGCCGGCAAGCGTCTGTCCGCTGACACCGACATTGGCGCCGAAGGCGAGACATTTGATCTGATTTGCCTGTTCTCGGTGTTTACGCATCTCGACCCACCCGATTTTCAGGCCATGCTCGAACTGACGCGACGCTATATCGCCCCCTCCGGCACGCTGGTCTTCACCAGTTTCATCGACGACAAAATCCCGGAAGACTTCAAGGACAACGACCCGGAGCAACCGCTGTACATGGCGTTGTACCGCGAAAGCGCGGTCCGCAAATTCGCGCGAGCCGCGGGCTGGTCGATCAAGAAGATCGTGCTTCCAGGCGCACAGCATTGGGTTGTGTGCAACCCGGCATGAAATTCGGCGAAATCTAACGGTCCCGTTCGACTAGGAACCGATCGCGATCCACGCGACGGCGTCGCCTGCCGCAATCACATAGGTCGTGGCGCCATTGGCGACGTCGATGTCGGGGCCCGGCGTGGTGACGACGGCGTCGGCCGTGACGTTTACTCCGCTCCGCGTGATCGTGACCTGCGCCACATCGACGGACGACAACGTCGTGACGATCGTCAGATGGCCGGCGGTCGCATCGGCGGAGGTGGCGGCATAGGTTCCGCCCTTGACGATGCCGCCCGGCAGGCCGGCGCCCGTCGGCGTATAATTGAACGGCGCCACCGACGAGATGTCTTCCAGGCCCAGCCCGAAGATATTGAACGAGACCAGTTTGATGTAGATCGGCACGCCGACATAGTCGTCCGGCAGATCGTATTCGAAGATCGCGGAATCGAGCCTGGCGAATTGGGCGTTCATCGCATGCGAGGCGATCGTCGTTCCATACATTCCGCGCTCCAGCTCGGTCAGCTGATAGTGATAGGAATTGCCGTAAGTATAGTTGAATTGGATCCCCGGATTGAACGGCGGCTGTCCGCCGAATTCGTAAACCCCCGGTTCGATCAGGACGTATTCAAAATCGTTCGGGTTCGAAGAGACTTGCGTATAGGTGTGGAAGCCATCTGTTACGAGCCCGGCCGAAAGAAACGTCGCGGCGTTGTTGACGACGACATTGTACGGCGCCGTCGCCGGAACATGATGCAATTCTCCGCTTGCCGTCACGTCGGCGAGCGTCGCTGTCACGTATGAAATCAACTCCCCATCGACATAGCAAAGCGTGCGGCCGGCCTGGGCGTCGCTCAGCGCGCCGGACGCCAACACGCCGTCGCTTTCGCTCAGATCGACAGAAAGCGTATTGGTATTGTCCGGATTCGCTCCGGTATAAGTTCCGAGATTGGCCGTCAACACGCCCATGCGCGAAGGGCCGTAGATCGTGCCGGCCTGGATATAATTGTCGTTGTCCACGCTGATCCAGACCTGGCAACCGCCCCAGTTCGGATCGTACGCGCCCCCGCCGACGCAGACCGCCATCCAGACCTGGGCCTGGTCGACCAACGCGTCGGTCGGCTCGAAAATCACGGGCGTGTTCACGCTGCTGGCTGCAGCCGACGGATTCGGCACGCCGGACGCGCTCACCTGCTTGGAATAGGCGATGGCGCTCGAAACGCCCTGACGGAATTCCTGCGCCGTAACCGTCAACTCCGCATTGTCGTCTTCCTCGATGGAGAGAATGCGATATTGCGTGCGGGTCAGGCCCAGATTCGCGTCTGTCAGCGTAACCATGTCCATCGGCTCGAGCAGGCACATCGTCTCGTCCAGCTTGAAGGTGGCGGTGTTCCGCCAATAGAGGCCCTGCTGCAGGATGAGCTGCGCCACGATCGCGCCCACCTCGACCCCCACAATCTCGTGCGCCGTGACAGTCGGCATGATACGCGGGCCGCCGGCCAGTTCGATCGCATTCTGGTCGCGCGCCTCGACCGGCAGATAGGCGAAGAAACCGTCGGCGCTCGTCACCTCCACGCGCACGACATTATAGGCGTCGTTGAAATCCGTCCGCGTGATCTGGACCGGATCCTGCGTTGCGTCGCCCAGATAATCGTCGTCGTCCAGATCGTAAACGACCGAAAGGTTCGGCAGATAGATGACGCCGTTGCGCGAAATCGTCTCGTCGCCATAGGGAATGAACTTCAGCGACGCGCCCGACCACACCGCCGCGCAATTGGTGATCTGCATCCAGCGGTCGAGAATGCTCTGCGCCGTCTCCTGGCTGTCCAGCACGGGCGACATGCCGATGCCGAGCGCCCGCAGATAAGTTTGCAACGCCATATCACCGGTCGAGACGGCGTTCGGCCCCGAGAGCAGCGTCGCCGTGTCGATCGACCCGGCCGGAAAACAAGGCACGCCATATTGCGCGTTCGTCAGCATGTCTTGAATGACAAGCGCCATGTCGGCCGTGGGAATGCCATGCAGAAACGCTTCCGCGACGATCGGATAGCCCGGCTGGATCGCGTTCGGTATGCACCAGGAGGCCTGGAAGTAATTGTCGCCCTGGGTCGTCAGGCATTGCCGCACCACGAGCATGTTCTGGTTGGGAACGCTGGCGCTCTCGCCGAGATCGTAATTCTCCACCGCGATGATGGCCGTTCCGGGATAGCCATACGCATCGCCCGGATGAGCCGACACCATATAGGACCATGGCTCCTGCTCGGGGTAGGTTCCCGGAATCAGGGTCATCTTCAGTTGGCTTAGGGTCTCCTGCTGGTTTGTATTGACGAGAACGAGCGGCACGCTGTCGACAAGCCCTTCGCACAACGCAAGCTCGAGCGTGGCGGTGTAATCCGTGCTGCCGCCTTTGCCGCCGCCCTTGCCGCCCGATGAAACCTTGTGGCCGCTGAAATCGACATATTCGATCAGGTTCGTGCCGAGCTTTCCCGCGCCCCACAGAATAGGAATCGGCATCGTGTTGACGGCGACGTTAAGCTGCACGCCGGTATAGGTCGGCCATTTATTGCCGCCGCTATCGCCTCCGCCAAAAATGCCCATTAGAGCGCTGCCCAATAACTAAACACGCGTTTCTCCACCGCTTCATATTTGCCCTGACGCGAGACGTCGTCTTCCAGAACCATGCGCGCCTGCGAAAATGCATGAATGACTTTGGGCCATTGCGAGACGATGCCGCCATGGGCGAACAGCCGCCCGATCCGGCAGAGCACGATGTCGCCCGGCTGCGGATCCGTAAAAATCTGTCTGGCGTAGTGCAGCACGTGACCGAGATAGAGTTCGCAGTCGCGATGCAGGAACCAGGTCTTCGAATAGGGCCTGGGATCAAACGGCTCGACCAACCCGATATCGACAAACACGCGCACCAGCAGCATCGCGCAGTCGACGCCGGCCTTCTTGCGATCCGCCATATGCTGATAGGGCGTCCGGATCCAGGTTCGCGCTTCCGCGACGATGGCGGCGCGTTGCTCGCTTTCGCTCGCGGCGAGTAGCGAATGGCGAGTGGCGAGTGGGGAAGAATTCACCCGCGCGTCTTCCCTATTCGCCATTCGCCACTCGCTATTCGCTTCTTCAAAACGCCGTCGCGGGCGGAGGCACATTCGGATAGCCGCGGAAATGCACGAGATTGTTGAACGATGCGCAGCCGCCCGCTCCGGTCGTATGGTTGCAGCCCGGATAGGCGTTGAACGTGTCGCCCGGTTGCGGCGCGACAGGCAATTGATCCACCAGAGTCAGCGTCGCGCCGCCCGAGGTTTTCAGATTGGCGGAATAGCCGTTCAGCTCTCCGCTCGTGAACGTGATCGTGCCCTCGTTGAAATAGTCCGCAGTGTTTGCCCAGTTGATGATGAGGTTCGTGCTGCCTGCGCCGACCGTTCCCGCAATGGCGAAGGTCGATTTCACCAGCGTACAGCCGCTATCGAACAGGATATGGATGCAACCCGCCTGATAGATATTCCGCGGAAAATCGATATCGAGCAGCACAAGGTCCGACTTGACCTTCACCTGCGCCTCGACACGGCCGATCTTGTCGATCGAACTGATGCGGCCGTGAAACAATGTGACCGTGCCGATCGGCGGCGCGCCCCAGGCATAGAGGAAGGCACGGTCCCGCTGCAGGAAGGCGCCGTCGAACAGGCCCTGCCGCAAGGCTTGCAGGAACGGGACGCCTTCGATCAGCTCGGCCGATGCCCCAAATTGCGCCGACGCGACGCCATCCGTCGCCAGCAGCATGTCGCCCAGTTCGCCGGTCCCGAGGTCGCCACTCGCGGCAGCGCTTGCCGATTGCGGAAAGGTCGGCGGCGTCAGACAGGAAATCGTCACATCCTGCTCGTCGACATCCATGCCGATCTTCACCGAATATTTGAGGCCGCTGATCCGGATCGCATTGGCGGCGAAGGTCGCGATCGGCCCATCCCCGGCCGCGCCCAGCACCATCGCTCCGAGATTGCCCAAGCATAGAACAGAACTGTCCAAGTTCGCCGTGTCGTAATCGTAGAAGCTGACCGGCACGTCGGCGTTGCAGTATCGATATTGGTTGCCGTTCGCGAGCGTGAGCGTGAAGCAATCGACCGCGATGACCTGCGTCGGGCGCAGGGCCAAGTACGCCGCCAATAAGCCTGTGGAGTAGCGCATTTGGAGTTACCGGGACAGGGGCGAATAGCGAGTAGCGAATGGCGAATAGGGAACGAGAGCTTTTGGGCGGCGACTTCCCCCATTCGCCACTCGCCATTCGCTATTCGCTTTCTTCACGGCTTCACCGTCTGCAGTTTGACAGAGCCGATTTTCCACAGCAGATGCGCGAAGTTCTCGAAATCCAGCGTGTCCTCGCTGAAGCGGCAGACGAAATAATAGGCGTAATCCGCGCTGACGATCGCGCCCGCTGCAGGCGGTGCGCCGAACGTCACCTGGTTCGGCCAGGTGACGGCGTAGGACGACGCGGCCTGCAAGGCGCCGTTCAGATAAACATTCAATCCGTTCGGCTCGACTTGCCCCACCGGCTCGATATAGGGCGGCTGCGGCGCAGCGAGCGGCACTTCACGCAGAAAGATGAAAGCCGTCGTCAAGCCGTCGCCGACGCCAAGCTGCTGACCTTCGATCCAGGAATCCGCGAGGTTGCCTGTCGCGTCGGCCTTGCGGAACAGGAATGTATCGAACCCGCCCGCGCGGGCGAGGAAGAAGCCTTCGATCGCCTGCAGCGACTGCGCGCCCAGATTGCTGAAGGCGGGATCCGAAGCCGAAGTCAGGCCGGGATAGACAAGCTCGAACAGATAGAGCGGATATTTGAAGAGCGACGCCGCAACCGTGCGCCCCGACACGTGCTTCGAAAGCCGCGTCGAAGTCTGTGGCGTTTCCCTGACGCTCCAGCCGCGGCCCCGCAGCTTCGGAAAAATGGCGTTGCTCACCGCCGCACCGCATTGCGATGCATATTGCGTATGACCTTCATGGCGTCGCGCTGGAACGCCGGATTGTGCGCGATGGACGGCAGATCGAAGCCGTGAATGTGCAGGCCGCCGAGATTGTAGGAATCGCCGCTTTTCGCTCCGCCGCCGTCGCCGGCGAACGCGTCGCGCATCGGGCCCGCGATCGAGGCCGGCAGCACCATCTCATCGCGGTGCAATTCCGTGAGCTGTCCGTCAAAAGGAACCGAGAGCTGGCCGCCTTCGGCCGAAGTGAGCGCGTCATATCCCATGATCGCCGCGAACGTGACGCCCGCAGCGGCCGCGCCGAGAAACGGTCCGACAATGGGAATGGACGCCAACGCGGAATAGGCGCCGGACGCGCCGACCATCGCGTCGTTGCTGATCTGCGCCGAACCCATCGCGACCGCTTCCGCCATGCCGGCCGCTTTCCCCGCCGACTGCGCCGCGTTTTGCGCCGTCACGCCGGCCGTGATGGAGGCCGTCTGCGCGGCCACCTGCTGCTTCGCGAAGGCCGTTTGCAGCAGCCACGATGCGGCATGCGCGAGCATGCCCTCCTGCGCCGTCACCTTGTCGGCGTTGAGCATCCCGAGATTGACCAGCTCGTGTTCGGTCAACGCCTTCAGATCGTTCGTGATCTCGTCTTCGAGCATCTTCAACCCGATTTGGCGCAAATCCGCGCCCAGGCCCTGGCGCTTCGAGAAAATATCGCTGACAAGCTCCGACTCGGCGCTCTCGATCTGCTGATCCGTCGTTCTCCACTGGGCGACCTGCGCATCGGCCGAGGCTTTCTCGACGCCCTTTCGCTGTTCGTCGTACCATTTGTCGAAATCCAGCCGCTTCTGCAGTTCGTCCTTGTAAGCCTGGCTCTCCTGATCCCAACCGGCGGTGTGGATCGCGAAAGCCTGATCGACATTCTGTTTCGCGGTCTGGATCGCGGCGAGATCCAGCGCATCTTTCTGCTGCGCCGTGATCTGGCCGGACCTGAACGCGCGCGCATCGGCGTCTTCTGTCGTCTTGACCTGCTCCTGCTCCACCTTTTCGTGATCGGCGAACGCCTTGTTGTCGTTCTCGCGCTGCTTCTCGGCCGCCCGATCGTCGATCGCCGCTTTCTTGTTCGCGTATTGCGCGTCCAGCAGCGCCAGCTCGGCCGTCAGCTCCGCATGCGAAATCTTGCCGGTCGCAGCCTCCTGTTCCAGCGCTTTCCTGTCGGCGTCGTATTTCTGCTGGGCGAGGTCTTTTTCCTGCTTGACGAAATCCGCGAGCGATTCCCGCCCGAGCGCCAGCTTGGACGCGTTGAGCTGTTCCTGGCCGGCGAGAATCGCCTCGCTGATCTGCTTGTCGATGGAGATGATCTTTTGGGCTTCTTCCTGGGCCTTTGCCGCGTTCTTCGCCGGGTCGTCGATCTGAATGTTCGGCGGCGCAATGTCCGGCGCTTGCGGCTTCACCATCGCCGGATTGGTGACTTCGGGACCAAATTGCGGCGGCGGCTTGTTCGCCGCCGGTCTGACGCTCAGAAAGGACGCCGCCGGAGAGTTTGCGCCCCAATCGATCGCCGCGAGCGCTCCGCCCAGTTCGCGCGCCGTCTCGATAAAGCCGATCATGACCGTGCCGGCGACGACTTTCAGCTTGGCGCCGAAACTGTCCACCATGATGGCGGATTCCTTCGCCGCTCCGGTCAATGTGGGGTCCAGGGCCTCGCCTGCGGCGACCGCCGCCTTGTATTGTTCGTCCAGCCCTCCCGCCAGCCTGTGCACGAGCGTATCGATGTCCTGACCATCGCTGCCGAAAACCTCGCGTTCCAGATTGGCTTTCTTCTGCGCGTCCGTGACGCGATCGAGCGCAAAGGCGAACGTCTGCAGCGCCTCCGCCGGCCCTCCGCGCAGCGTCTCGGTATTGAGCCCAAGCTCCTGAATCGCTTTGGCCGCAGGTCCGGTTCCGGATTCGATCTGGTCCAGGCCCGAGAGAAACTGCTTCAGCGCGGCGTCCGCTTCCTCCGTGCCGACGCCGGACTGCCGGGCAGCGAACTGGTAAGCCTGCAATGCGCTTGTCGAGAGACCGAGCATCTCGGACTGATCCTGCAAAGCCGCCGCGCTTCGAAACGCGCTGTCGCCGAAACCGAGGATCGCGCCGGGAAGAGATTCCATCCTGGACTTGAGCCCATCTGCGGCGAGGGACATCAGATCAAATCCGGCGCCGCCGCCCTTGGCCGCGGGCGCGACACGCTCCAAGTTTCCCGACGTTCCATTCAGGTTTTCATTGACCGTACCGAGAGAGGAACCAAGCGTCTGCAGCGGCGCAACGGCGCCGGCGGCCGACGTCCCGAGACCCGCGATTGCGGATTGCGCCGCAGCCGTGCTCGACGTGAGCGAGGAATCGACGGCGCCCGTAATTCTGATCGAAACTGTGCTGTCGTCGGCCATCAGATCTTTCCGAACTGCGCTTCGGCATCCTGCGCCAGCGCCTCGACGAAGCGCTCGGTCTCGCGGCTTGCGGTCGCGAACAACGCGCGCGAATCGATTTCGAGCGCAGGCAAGGGCGAGCGATCTGTGGAAGGCGCAACGACCGCGCGTTCGTGCGGGCCGGCGGTGTTGAAGACCGACGCACGCCCGGGAAAACGGCGGCGCATCATGCCGTCATAGGCGAGAATTTCGTTCCAGGCCTTGTTCACGTCCTGCACCAGATCCTGATAGGCCTTGATGCGGCGCGGCAACTCTTCCTCGACCACGATGTTCGCAAGGAGGTCGTTGCGCGCCGCGATCGCTGCGGCCAGTTCCTGCTGCAGGCGCGCCTGCTCGGCCGTGCGGTCGATTTCCGCGCGCTGCGCGCCTGTCGTATGCGATTTGCGCTCGCCGACCGGGTCCTTTGTCGCTCCGGCTGAGAGCGCTTCGATGCACGACTGCAAATCGGCAATGCGCTTAATCTGTTCGGCCAGCGCCTTGCGCAATGGCGGGATCGCCGCGACGGCGGAATGCTTCATCGTTTAAACTCCTGGGTAGCGACGCACGGCGCGTCGTCTGCGGCCTTAGGGCTCGAATTCCGGCAATTCGGATTCCGCGACATCGACGGGCGCGCCGGAGTCGCGATGTTCCGGCGGCCGGTAGCCGAAATAGGACGCCGCGAATTCTTCGAGCGGCGGGCGCAGCCCGAGCTCTTTGTTCTGCGCCTTAAGGCGCGTCATCGTCAGTGCATCGAGCCAGTAATCCGGCGTTCCGCCGAAATAGCGGCAAGCCCGCGCGATCAGATGCTCCCAGTCGGGCGGGCGTCGTCTTCCCCCGGGGGCGGCGCGCCCCTTCGCGGCGCGAACTCATACATGCGCGATTGCCGCCGCGCGACATAGAAGGCCAGCAGCATTTCCGCCGGGCTGGTCGGCGCGTCGTAGAATTCTTCGGGCGTGAGCTTCGGGTGTGCGCGCGTCAGGCCGATATAGACGACTTCGCACAGATCGGCGAATTGCTCGCGGGTGAATTTGTAGAGCCGTTCGAGCGTCGCGGTTCCACGCCGGGCGTCGACGGCGCGTTTCGCCTCGTCCGACAACTCCGAATAATTCTCCGGCAGGCCGGCCGCTTTATCCAGCGCACGCAGCACCTCCGTGATGCGCTCGATGCGCTCGCTCGCCTCGATCAGCTGGCGCGCGGCCAACTCCGGAATGGGCCACTCCTGGCCGCGCCAGACGATGATTGGCGTTTTCCGGGAATCGTACTCGGCAGGTGAGATCATGAATGGTTCACTCTGTGGCTGACTTCGCGCACCGCATCCGGCGAATCCACTTTCTGGATCGTGACCTTCGGTAACAGCAGCGGCGACGAGAGATAGCGGTCGCCGAGCTTGCTCAAGGTTTCGAGCAAATTCGTGCGGTGCAGCCGGATATCGGCATAGGTGCTGCAAGGCACGAGCGGCCGCGCTGTGGCCGGGGCGCCCTTTTTCGTCGGGCCGTCGGTCAGTCGGCGGAAGCGATATTCCGTGATCTTCTTGGCGACAAACTCGACTTCCTTTTGCACTTCCAGCCGCGACCGCCGGAACGCCGACATAACGGTCTCGATCGGCACGCCATTGGCGACGTTTTCGAAGATCATGCGGCGCTCGGAGCCGAGGGAGTGGGGTTCGTTCATGGCTGTGCCTTACGCGAGTGGCGAATGGCGAATAGCGAATGGACTGCAGATTTCACCATTCGCCACTCCCTATTCGCTATTCGCTCGCGTTAGCGCTTACGCCGCCTCCGCGAACGAGAACGTCCCCAGCGTGTCCGTCGTGTCGCAGCCTGCCGAGAAGCTGAAGGGCGGTTTGCCGTAGTCGCCCGTCTTGGTCGAGATCTCGTAATCCGTCGCGAGGCAGGAATTGAGCGTGAGCACGTCCTGCTCGACGGCGCCGCCGGGAGGCGTCCAGGGAAACACCATCGCGGCGGTGAAGTTGCCGACCTTGCCCATCGGCTGGTTCGAGAGCGTCACGCTCTCGCCCGTCGCTGTGACGGAATAGAGATAGGAAATCTTCTTGGTCTTGCCTTCGTCGCCGGATGCGAAGGTGTAAACGCCGGCCGCGACAGTATAGGAGACCGCGGCGACAGGCGCCGACGCCACCCGCACCATCCGGTTGCCGGTCGTGACGTCGATCACGCCCAGATCCTGCGTCCAGGTCGTCGAATTGGCGACGGTGATGATGAACGGCGTCGTGCCGGCCACCGTGCCGAGTTCATTGTCGGATTCCGCGATCTGGCCCGTCGCGCCGGCGTCGGCGAACAGCAAATCGGTGAAGATGCGGGCGTTGGTCGTGCCGGTCGTCACCTTTCCCGTCACGCTCATTTCGCCGCTCGACACGTCGGCTGCGAGCTGGTTGGGACCGAATATCTCCTTGGCGCCCCGCTTGAACGTGATCGATTGATCCTGGACCAGCCCGAAGCGGATGGGCGTGGGGTTGCTCGCATTGAGCGTGGCGAAGGCCTGGCCGGCGCCGAACAATTTCTTGCCGTTGAGAGGTGCAGTCATGGCTTTACTCCTTGGAAGTGGTGAGAGCGGTTTCAAGCGCGGCGAAGCGCTTCTTCAGATCGTCCCTGGCCGCAAAGGCCTGGTTGAAGGCGTTTGTGTCGCGCGCGATGGCGCCGTTCGCGAAATTTTCGTTGAACCAGGCGTCGATCAGGTCGGCGATTTCTTGGCTGTTGGGCATGGGCTGCTCCCTTCAGTGATTGACGAGAATTTCGATGGGGATCACGGCTTCGCACTGGCCGCCGAGCCCTTCGGCGATCTTTACGTCGCCGGAGATGCGGCAATGCGTGACCAGGCCGCCCAGCGTCTGGTATTCGTCGGCGAACGGATCGGGCGCGATCGCATTGGTCACCGCGTCAAGCAGCGGATTGAGGATGCTCGAGACCGCGGCTGTCGGATCGGCCTGTTCGCAATAGATGAAGACCGCGCAACTTAGAGAGACCACCGGCGGCATGCCCGGCGGCGCGAGCCATTTCTCGCCCAATTCCACCTGCAGCAGCGCCGGCTGCTGGCCCGATGCGACGGCGGAATAGACCTTGATCCGCCGCGTCGCGGTTTCGAAATCCGCGGCCGCGCTGACGAGCGCGAAAAGCGCCGCATAGATCTCTTCGCGGACGAAGCCGGGCTCACCCATTCGCCGCCTCCGCGACCACCTTGCGGATGTCGTCGATGATGTCGGGCGCGATTTCCGCGAGCGACGACCGCAGGAACGAATGCTCCGGAATCTCCACCACGTGCGCCACCGTCTTCATCGCAAACACGACCTTTCCGCCATATTCAAACGCGAGCGCCCGCGCAGCGACCGGCGCGATCTCGGGAATTTCGATCCGGCCGCCATATTCCTGGATGCGCGCATATTTCAGCGCCGCATCTGTGGTGACGCCGTCGCTGATCGCGTCGCCCGAGGCCGAAAGCCCGCTCTCGCGCAGGCCGTTCAGCAACGCGCCACTGCGAACCTGCAACACGTCGCCGGAAGCCTTCTGCTGCGCCTTCGAGAGCAATTTGAGCGCGCCGGCCTGGACAGCCTGGCGGACGCTCGCGCGCACCTTGTCAGGCAGCGCGGCCAGTTTCGCAGCCGCGGAGCTCGTGTCGACTTGAATGTCCATCGCGATCAGATCGGCAACAGATTCTTGTAAGGCTGCAGCATGGCGGCGATCAGCGGCGTGAAGCGCGTCGCATCGAACGCGACCGTTTCATTGCCGCCCAGGGAATGCGTCTTCTCGCCGATGCGCTCGGAATATTTGAAGCGTTCGGACACAAGTTCGATGCAGGCGTCCGCCAGATCGGACGGAACGAAGCCATAGGAAATCAGAACCGCCGCGCCATCGTCACCCGCATTGAAATCATAGGTTCCCGCGTTGGCGCCAAGCGCGTATTGCCCGACGGCCGGCGCGCTCGCGACTTTCGTCAACGCCGCACCGTTCGCGTAAGCGACGCCGACATCCGACGCCCATTTCCCATACGTCGCATTCACCGTCGCCGCGCCGCCGGAAACCGTCTGCGGCTCGGCCGTCATCTGATAGCCGCTCTGATAAACGATCGTCACGCTCTGCGCATCGCACGGAAAGGAATATCCTCTGAGCGACAAGGCCTGCGGCCGTCCGGGCGGCGCGCCGTCCCATTGCTCGAACACATAGCCCGCGCCGAAATCCGTCGAACCGGCCGGGATCGTTTCGCCGCACGAAACAACCGAAGCAACCGAAATCACCGGCCACTGCTTCAGGATCATCGACGTGCCGCCATTGCCGTCGCGGATTTCCGTGACGGTGTGTGGCAGCAGCAACGGACGCTGGAGATGGGTGTAGATGTCCCGGCTCGCCCGCGTGATCAGGCTCGCCAGCAGCGAATCGGAATTCGAATCCGTCCGCCCCAGCCAAAGCTTGACGTCTGCGAGCTGACAAAGATCATTCAACGCCATACTTCTTTTCCGATTTCGGCTGGAGCCAAATAAAAAAATCACCATGGCCGGGCGTGACCCGCCCACCCAGCTGCCGCACGTCTGCGCGGCAAATGACTCTTCAGCTCACGCAGGCATAATTCAGCTCGCGGACGCTCGCTGACTGGGTGGGCGGGTCACGCCCGCCCATGGTGAGTTTGTGTTGTCCGTCGGATCGGCCGGGAGCTTGCGCGCCCGGCCGAGTCCCGCGAACCGCGACTTAGCCGTTTCCGATATTGGTGATGACGCCCAGCGCAAACTGCGCGTAAACCGCCAACACTTCCTCGGCATAGATGCCGTACTCACGGCGCCGCGTGCGTAAGGGCCAATCGGTGCGGTAGTAATCGCGGCGGGTGATCACCTCCGCGGTGTTCGGCACTTCGTTGGATTGATACCATTCGGGCAGCTTCGCGCAGTGTGCGAACAGGGTGCCCGGCGGCATGTCGGGATGCGCGATGACGGGGATCTTGTCGCCGCCACCGCCTTCGATATCCGTGCCGCCGCCAGTGAACGGATTGTAGTAGTAGCGGATCTGCCCATTCGCGGTGAGGCTGAAGCCCGCATCGCCGGACGCATCCACGTCGTAGCGCAGCAGCGGGCTTGAGGCGCCGTTCAGCACCTTGGCCGTGATGTTCTTCTGCTCCTGCGACGAGACCCAGATCACGGTGGGTCCCAGGCGATAATTCGCCCACATCGTCTGGAGCATGTTGTCGATCTCGACGACGGAGCCATGGCCCGATGAGGTGAGCGGCGTGCCGACG
The DNA here is from genome assembly GCA_963715545.1 of uncultured Alphaproteobacteria bacterium. Classification (GTDB taxonomy): domain Bacteria; phylum Pseudomonadota; class Alphaproteobacteria; order Micropepsales; family Micropepsaceae; genus Rhizomicrobium. Next base: position 2,069,172 of record OY970252.1, read on the forward strand.
CCGGCGTTCGCGGCGGTGATCGCCTGCGTCGTCTGCGTTTGCACCGTGCCTCCCGAGAATGCATTCGACAGATAACCGCTGAAGGCTGTCGCGTTCTGCGAATTGTCCGCGCTGACGGTGGTCGCCGCCTGGCGGCTGCTCGCAAGCGCCGCATTGAAATAGGCGGTGTTGACGGTCGTGATCGCCTGCAGGGTTTCATTGCCCGCCGTGCCCACGAACCAGGCATAGGCGACCGCGCCGTTGACCACCGCCACCGAGCAACCGAGTCCGGACGTGCCGGAAACCGTCGCCTGGGTGGCGTTGCTGGATTTGTTCGAGTTGCCGCCATTCAGCGTATAGGTCTGGCCGTCCATGCCGGTGATGGTTTTGGACGGCGTGAAGCCCACGGCCGCGTTGCCCTTGCAGTTCAGATACCCTTCGCAAGTGAGCGCCACGACGATCACGGAGTAGGTCGCCGACGGCAGCGTCGAGGTCGTGTCGGCGATGGCGGATAGCGACGGCGTCGAAGGCGTGCCCAGCGCAATGCCGCCGGAGCTCGTGCCGTTTCCGGCCAAGAGGCCGTTCTCTTCCTTGCGCATTGTCTTCTGCAGCAGGCGCATGGACAGCGTGGCGTTCAGATCTTCAAAACCTTCGCCCGCGCTTTCTGCTTCGAAGGTGAGATAGTCTTCCTCGCCGATGGTGACGTAAGGCGCCGACGCGTTGGCCGTGGTGTAGGACATGGCGCCCGAACGCTGGCCTTCCGGAATCCAGCCCATGGCGTCGAAGCCGGAGCCGGTGAGCGCGGAGACGATTTTCCAGTTCGCCTGCGTGCCGTAACCGGAGGGACGGCCGACGCGCGGCGTCATGTTCCGCAGCTTGGTGATGGTGGGATAGAGATTCTTCGCCGGCGCCTGGAGGTCATAATAAGTGAGCCCCGAGCTGACGGAGATGGCTTTCGCGAGGTCTGCCGAACCCGATTTGAGCGCGGCCCGCATCAGGTCCATGGTTTCTTTGGTGACGTTCATTGGGAATACCCTTTTCGAGTGGGAACGCCGTTGCTGAAGCGGCGGAGTCTTCGCGCGTCCGGTGCAGCGTCCCGGATGCGTGCGCGCAATCTCCCGGCAGCCCGGTCGATCGGTTGCGATTTCCTATTTTTCTTCCCCCGTTCACGGGGGAAGTGGCGCGCGTAGCGCGTCGAAGGGGGCCCCCTCCGTCTCATCGACGCTACGCGCCGATGATCCACCTCCCCCGCAAGCGTGGGAGGAAAGTGAGGGCAGTGCGCTAAATCCTCTTCCCCAACGGCGCGGGCGCGGTCGCGAGCGGTTGCGCGAGAGACATTTTCATCAGCACAAGCGTGCGTTCTTCGGGCGACAGTTTCGCGAGATGTTCTTCGAAGGCCCGCGCGGGATCTTCGGCCGCGTCGCGGCCTTTCGATACCAGCCGCGTGCCGTTGACGACGGGGCCGCCGGATGCGGGTTGCGCTTCGAGCGCCGCGATGCGCGCATTCTGCTCGGCGATGCGGGCGAGCATCGCGTCGAGCTTCGGCGCCATGTCGCTCAGCGCTTTGCGCAGCACGACGTTCTCGGCCGCGAATTTGGCGAGCGCGCCGGATGCAAGCTTGTCTGCGGTGTCTGTCGCATCATCGTCCGGCATATCGTCGTCTGATAGACCGGTCGCGCAATTCGCGCCCAGCTCGCAAGCCAGATCATGCAGTTTCTGGATCAACGACAGATCCGCCGCGGAATTGCGCGCGCCGATCTTGGAAAGGTTGGGCACGCCGCCTTCGGCGTTGTGTTTGAGCGCGGCGGCCTTGGTGGCATGGAACGAGCCGTCTTTCGAGCGCCAGCCCTGCTCCACATCCGGGGTGATGTTTGTGAGCGTCTTGAATTTGCGCAACTCCGTGGAACCGTCCGCTTTCACCACTTCAAAGGTCGCGGTGGGGATGCAGGGATTGTCGACCAGGCTCACTTCGGCCGGTTGCGGCGTGTAGCGCGTCAGATGCGGCGCCTCGGCGTCGCGCCAGCGCTTCAGATATTTCCCGCCCACCGAGAAGCCGGTGTAGACGCCTTCGAGCACCTTGTTCCACTCGACGTCATCGATCACCTTGCCGCACGCCTCGATGCGCCGCGCCGCATCGTCGAACGCGATCGATTCCAGCTTGCCAGCCGCGACGCTGCCGTGCATCGCGCGCAGATTGCCCACGCTGCGCCCATCGCTCGCCTTGGCGACATCGGACGACCATTTCGCGAATTCCGGTTTGGCGCTCGCGTAATCCATGATCTCGCCCGACCGGTCCGCGATCTCTTCCGCGATCGTGCCGTAGACCAGCCGCTTTTCGACATCGACCTTGGTCAACGGCACGAAGATATTCAACGTCGTCATGTCCATCGAGGACTCCTTTGGAAATTCAATGCACCGTCGCGCCGCGCCGGCGTTCCAGCATCGCTTCGTAGACCTGGTCCAGATATTCGTATTGGGTCTTGGCGACCCGAAGGCCTGCAGGATCGTCGCTGTCATCAGCGACCTTCGCCGCCTCACAAACAGCCTGAATCAGCAGACAAACTGCGTTGAGAACGCTGTCGGATGGCGGTGGAAAGCGTTTGTCCAGCATGGAACGATCAACGAAGTTCGGCCGCGGCGCCTTCGCCTGTTTTCAGGCCTTGCGGATCGTTCGGCTCGTCGCTCGATTTGATGTTCGCGTCGATCGGCACGTAGCCGGAGCCCGTTTCCACCATTGCCACATTCCCGCCGGGGATTGGATCGAGACCGCGGCCGGCGCGCACTTCGTCGATGGTGCGGATGCCGGCTTTCACGTCGGCCACGTCGATTTGCGCCGCGGTCTGCGGATCGCTCTCGCGGTCGTCCACCGTCACCATCTCGATGTCGCGCCAGCCGAGCCGATCGAACAGCTTGCGGAACAAATCCTCATACCAGTTCAAAATCGGCACGAGGCCTTCCTCGATTGCGGCGTCATGCGCGGTGTCGGCCGTGGCCCGGTTCATCATCGAGACGAAAGGCTGGGGCGAGACCTTGAAGCAGAAGCAGATGATGCGCGCGAGAAACTCGTCATACGGATCCTTGAGGTCCGGCTGCTTGAGCGGCTTCACGTCGACGCCGTTCGGCACCCAGGTGCCGCGACGGCGCGCCTGCAGGTTGCCGGCGAACAGCGAATCCCAATATTGCTGCCAGCCTTTGATCTGCTCCGTCGCCCAATTCGGCGGCGAGGTGAAAATCGAGTCGGTCAGGTTGCCTTCCGTGTAATAAGCGAGCTGATGCATGGAGCGGCGCACAAGCGTGTTCACCGTCACGATCACCTGCTCGACAGGCGAATAGCCGTAGACATGACCCGGCCGCCGGTTGCGCGGGAAATAGATCAAATCGTCGGTCGAAAAATCCGCGGCGGGAACACCATGCAGAATCTGCTGATACGCCACATCGGGCGCACGTGGGGTCCGGCCGTTGGCGTCGATGCGAGGGCTGATGGTCGAGCCGTCCAGCACTTCGAAACCAAACACCCGTCCCTTGCGGTCGGGGCGCACATAGATCGAGGTCGCGTCGGTGACGAACACTTCCTCGCCGATGGCGCGCAACCATTGCGGCAGCGCCAGTTCCTTGTCCGGATATTCGAAGAACGCTTTGGCTTCCCGGATCTCGTTCGCGAATTGGCTCGCCATCGGATGCGTGCCGTCGGCCAGCTTGCGCGGGCGCACTTCCCATTCCTGGCCTTCGATCTGGTCCTTCCGCGATTCGATGATGATCCGCATCATGTCGCAATTGTCGGCGAGCATGTGCAGGTCGGCGAAACTCGTCGGCTCGTAGGAGCGCGGCGAATATTGCAGATTGAACCCGAACGGATAATCGAAGGCGCGACCGGCCGTCTCCGGCGGCGCGAAAGGCGCCAGCGGCTGGCTCGGCCCGAACCAGGTCTGGGGCGTGACGCCGGTGATCACATACCGCACCGCCTGCGCCGCCCGCGCCAACACCGACGGCGGAATCGCAGTCACGCGTGCAGTCGAGGTATCGGGCATCGTATTTCCTCGGTCGAGCTTTCGTACGCTGTCGAGATTCTTAACGCAGAGGGCGCGGAGGATGCGCAGGGGGCGCAGTGGAGGATTGTGCGCTCTTGATGGGCGTCAAACGTCGTCCCCCGATTTTCTTTTCGCGCGCTTCGCGCGCAATAGAAATGAAACCATTCGGGTCAGGCGCACGGTCACCTCGGTTTCCCCAGCGTCCCCCGCGCATCCTCCGCGACCCCTGCGTTAAAACCTTTTTCTTAATTCAAGTTCGTTGCTTTCGCCGCATTTACCTCTGCCGCGAGTCCGAGCCAGCCTTCTTCGGCGACGCCTGCGAGCATCAACTCCGTCAGCGCCCAGATCGCGGCGTCTGCCCGGTCGGGCGAACCTTTGCCGAGATAGCCGTCGACGGTGAAGGCGCAGAGCTGGTCTTCCAGCGCCACGAGCCCCGTCACATGACCGACGCGGCCCTGCTCATAGAGCGCTGAGATCGGTTCCGCGCGGGCGATCTTGCCGTGGGAGGCATGCACCATCTTGACGCGCGTGCCGACCTGCGCCGCGACTAGCACGGACTCCACCATCGCGCCGCCGAAATTCTCTTCGGCCACCACGCAATCCGCCCGGTGCCGCGCAACAGCCTCCGCAACATGACGGCCCCAGCCGGCAGGAGAAAGCGAGCACGTCCAATCGTCCATCACATAGGCGCGACCGTCGACCGCCTTGCCCGCCACCACGATGCCGACGCTGTCGCGCCCGTCCTGACCGCGCGTGCCGGACGGATCGACGCCCACCACCACACGCACCATTTTCGGCAGCTCGACATTGCTGGGCCAGAGCGCCTCGTCCATCATCGCGCGCGTCCACAACGCGCCCTGAATCTCGTCCAGGATCTCCGCGTCGATTTCCTGCCGCCCGAAGCGCGTGCCGACATAGCGGCTGATGACGTGCGCGAAGAAGGCCGGCGCGAGATTGTCCCGGTTGTCGTAACTGGTGCTGCGCGTGATCACCGTATCCGATCGCTGCATGAGCGACTTGAGGACGGGCAGCGCGCGCGGCGTTGTCGTGATCATCTGCTGCGGACGCTGGCCGAGCCGCAAGCCCATTTGCAGATTGTCGAACGCCGCCTCGAGATGGGTCCATTTCGCAAGTTCATCGCACCAAGCGACATCATGTTGCGGGCCGCGCAGCATGTCCGGGTCTTCCGCCGAAAACAGCGTGGCGATCGCGCCGTTGGGCCAGGTGATCAGCCGTTTTGACGGCTCGTATTTGGCGCGCAGCCACGGCGAGGCGACGGACAACAGCCCGCTCTCGCCTTCCACCATCACATAGCGCGCGTCATTGGCATTGGCGGCGACGATGGCGATGCGCCGGCAACCGTTCTCGACACGGGCGCGCACCCATTCGGCGCCGGCCCGCGTTTTTCCCGCGCCGCGGCCGCCGAGATATATCCACGTCGTCCAATCGCCTTCCGGCGGACGCTGTTCATCGCGGACATGGAACGCCCAGCAGCTCGACACAGCGTCATGTTGCGCTGCCGTCAGTCGGCTCAGGAAGCGTTCCTTCCTCTTCGGCTTTAAAGTCAGCCATTGCTTGAATGAGGGAATTGCTGGCCTCCTTCATGCGCCGCTGCGCCGCCGTATCCTGTTCCACCACCGGCGCAATCGGCGACACGCGCGGATGGACATAGGGCAATACGCTTGTCGCCGCCTTGTCGCGGCGCGTGTTGCTGGCGGTCGTATCGCGCATCACGCCCAGGAGGTAATCCACGGGCATGAGCTCGCCTTCGAACTCGATTAGCCCGGTCTTTACGCGGGCTTTCGTGCACGCCGGCGCGTCATTCGCTTCGGCCGGTTCGTCCGCGATTTCCGGATTTTCGGCAGCGTTTTCCTCGAGCGGCGAAGCGCCGCTTTTCGTCGTGTTCATGGTCTGGATTTCCCAACAAAAAGCCCGGCGGTTCGTTTCGAGCCCCGGGCGCAAATTCTCGTTGTAGGGAAATCGATATGCGGTTTGATCAAACTGCGCAAGAGGAAATTGGCGCGAGCGCGAAAATAGTTGGAACGAAAGTCGAATCTTTCCGCATCGAAAGCGTGCTAAGTTCTTCTCGCAGTTTTCAAATTTGCTCGGGAGATTTTTCCATGAAATCCGCATTTCGGGGCCGGAATATTGCCGTCATTCTTGCATGTTTGGTCGCGGCGGGCTGCGCGGCCGGCGCACAAACGCCTCCAACGCCGGCGACCGCGGTCACTTTGACGATGTCGTTTCCCGCAGATGTCACGGTCATGCCGCTTAACGCCATCGTAGAGACGCCGCCGCAAATGGCCCAACTCGCGCTCGCCAACACCTCCTCCTCACCCCTTGTCTTGCAGACATCCAATGATTGTCAGGCGCATGTCTGGACGGTGAGCGACGCGAGCGGCGCCACGATCGACGACCGCGCGATCTGCCCGATGATCTTCATGCCGGTCAAACTGTCCCTGGCGGCGCACGGCGTTTTTACAACTTCGCAGACAGTCCCGCTCTCCTACGACAAATACCGGGACGGCGGCCACTATATGCTGCACTACACATTCTGGGGCCTCAAAGCCGACGCGCCGTTCACGGTGCATACGGCGCACTAGCGATGGCGTAGCAAAAACTCCCGAATTCGCGTACAATTGCCTCGGGGGTGGCCAATGCGCAAATTCATCATTCTGGCTGCAGCGCTGTTCGGGATGATCACGGTTTCGGCTAACGCCGCGCCGACGTCGAACCCGGCTTCCGCAAACATCGCGACGGCCAACTCCGTTCCCGCCGGCGCATCTTCGATCAAATTGCCGCAAGCCGTCACGACCGGCCTGAAATCCGCCGCCAAGTCCTATCGCGCGCATCGGGGCGGCTTTGTCACCGTCTCGAACTATTCCGAAAACGCGCGACGCAACCGGCTGCTGGCGTTGGGCGGCATTCTGATCTTCGCGTTCCTCACCTTGCCAAGAAGCATTCGCGGCGTGCGCGCATTCTATCGTCAGATGATCGCGACCTCGCCGCTGCCGGATTTTCCCGATGGCGGCATCGGCGCGGGCAATGTGCAGCAGGCGCGCGCCGTGCTGTTTTTCTATCTGTTGTTCCTGCTCTATCAGATCGTCGCGTTTCCGCTCACGCTGGGGCGCGACAACATCATCCAGTTCTCCGCCGACCTGTTCTTCCAGTCCGCGATTCTGCTGGCGCTGATCTGGTCGTTCCATGTGCTGAAGCGCGACCTGCGCGCCCAATGGGCGGACGATCCCGCGCGCCGGGACAAGATGGAACTCTGGCTCAACGAAAAGCTCGAAGGCCTGAACATCCGCTGGCGCAACATCCGCTGGCTCGCGCTGGGCGTCTTTGCCGCAGGCTTCGCGCCTGTGACGTTCGCGCATCTGCCGAACTGGCTGGACGCCTTCGCCGCGCTCAGCGACCGGCTGGGCTGAGCCTGAGCGTAACCAATCCGACGGTTCAGCCGCCTATGACGGCCCCCGCGGAATATGCCAAGCTGTGCCTGTTGGGGAAGCCGATCAAAGCGGCGTTCATCAAGGAGATACGGCGCGGACGCGCCGAAGGGCGATGCGGGGATTAGGCGCAACGGCGATTGCGATGTGCGGGCTTTTGCTCGCCGGTTGCGCAAGCACGCCGGAATCGATTGCGGCGAACGATCCGCTGGAACCGATGAACCGCTCCGTGTTCTCGTTCAACGAGAAGTTCGATCACTATGTCGAGCTGCCCATCGCCGGATTCTATCTTCTCTGGATGCCAAGGCCGTTGAGCCAGGGCCTCAACAATTTCCTCACCAATCTCGACCTGCCGATCATTTTTGCGAACGACATCCTGCAAGGACGGGTGACGCGCGCCGGCCAGACGTTCGGACGTTTCACCGTGAACACCACGCTCGGTCTCGCCGGCTTTTTCGACCCGGCGACCAAACACGGCTTGCCTTATCACTACGCCGATATGGGTCAGACGCTGAAACTCTACGGCGTGGGCGACGGACCGTTCCTCGTGCTGCCGATCGTCGGCCCCGATCCGCCGCGCGATCTGGCAGGCGACATCTTCGATCTCGCCATCGATCCGGTCACATATCTGCCGACGGGCGCGCCGTTCTATATGCGCGCGGGCGTGACGATCGGGTTGCATTCCGCGAGTCCGTTCCAGACCAATGCGCGCGACGTCGTGTTGCGTCAGGAGCTGCAGAAGAGTTCGCTCGATCCCTATGTCACGGCGCGCAGCGCCTATCGTCAGCTCCGCGCGGCGCAGATCTCGGGCGGTTACCCGGATGGCGACGACGCGGCCGGCAAATAACGCTAGGCCCGCATCTGCGCGGGGTCGTAGAAGAAACGCTCCTCCACGATCCGGTCGTCCTTCCACAATTGATAGGCCAGCTCGTCCATGCGGCGAACCGGGCCACTCGCGGCCTCGAATTCGAATTGCCAGCGGATCACCGCGCGGTCGCCATTCACGAAGATGGGCCGCACGCAATGCGAGCGGATCGTGGGAAACGCCGCCATGACGCCGCGCTCGTTGGCGATGAGTTTCTCGCGGCCGCGGCGCGGCTCGCCCATGTTTTCAGTGGTGACGGCGTCGTCGGCGTAATATTTTTCGAGGGCGTCGATAAAGCGCCCCTGCTCCACCAGCGCGACGAGGCCTTCGATTGTTTCACGGGATGGCATGGGTTCGTTCCTCTCACTTTCTAATCGCATCGTGAGCCAAATCAACGAAACTCACCATGGCCGGGCTTGACCCGGCCACCCAGCTGCCGCGCGTCCGCGCGGCAAATGACTCCTCAAAGGCGGTGCGTCTGCATAATTCGGCTCGCGGACGCTCGCCGACTGGGTGGGCGGGTCACGCCCGCCCATGGTGAGGTGAGAAACATGACTTCGGCGCTGGAAACGGTCGACACCGCCCGTTATGACTTCTCGCAGGTACACACGTCCCTAGGGAACCCGACAAGTGATCAACATTCGAACTCTCGCTGCTATCGCATTTGTGATTTTTGCGCTGCCCGCGCACGCCGACTCCGTTTTCGCAAAACACGAGATGATCGCGGCGGCCAATCCCTATGCCGCGAAGGCCGGGCTCGAAATGTTGCACGAAGGCGGCTCGGCGGTGGATGCGGCCGTCGCGGCGCAGATGGTGCTCACATTGGTCGAGCCCGAATCCTCAGGGATCGGCGGCGGCGCGTTCCTCGTGCTCTACGATCCCAAGACCGGAACGGTGACCACCTTCGACGGCCGCGAGACGGCGCCGGCGTCCGCGACGTCGGACATGTTTCTCGGGCCCGACGGCAAGCCCAAACCCAAATCGCAAGTGATCCCCGGCGGATTGTCGGTCGGCGTGCCGGGCGACGTGGCCATGCTGGAAATGGCGCACAAGAAATATGGCCGCTTGCCCTGGGCGAAATTGTTCGCGCCCGCGATCAAGCTCGCCGCCGACGGATTTCCCGTGGGTCCCAAACTCGCGCGCACCATCGTCGAAGAAAAAGACGCCGCGCAAATGCCCGACATCAAGCGCTATTTCTATCACTCCGACGGAACGCCGCTGGCTGCAGGCGAGATTCTCAAGGACCCCGCCCTCGCCGACTCGTTTCGCGCCATCGCGGCGCATGGCTCGCAGGCGTTTTATCACGGCGCCATTGCGGCGGCGATCGTCAATGCCGTGCAGCATGCGCCCGTCAATCAGGGCGGCATGACTTTGGCCGATCTGGCGAATTATCGCGCGGTGGAACGCGCGCCCGTCTGCGGTTCGTATCGGGGAAATAAAATCTGCTCGATGGGCCCGCCAAGCTCGGGCGGCGTCGCCATCCTACAGGTTCTTGAAATGCTGGAACGCTTCCCGTCGTCAGACCTTCAGCCGGAGACATTGAGCTTCGTGCATCTGTTCACGGAAGCGAACCGGCTCGCCTTCGCCGACCGCGCCAAATATCTGGGCGATCCGGGATTCGTGCGCGTTCCGGTTCAGGGGCTGCTCGACCACAATTATCTCGTGGCGCGCGCCCAGCTGATCGATCCCGCGCATGACATGGGAACGGCGCAGGCCGGCGTGCTTCCAAATCTGCCGTTCGACTACGCGCCGCAGCGCACGCCGCAGCGCCACGGCACGAGCCATCTCTCCGTCGTCGATGATCGCGGCCAGGTGGTCAGCATGACCACGACGATCGAATCCGGCTTCGGCGCAATGGTGATGGCGAAAGGATTTCTCCTGAACAATCAGCTCACCGATTTCTCGCTCGAGCCCATGATCGACGGCAAGCCCGTCGCGGATGCGCCCGAGCCGGGCAAACGGCCCATGAGCGCCATGTCGCCCGCCATCGTGTTCAAACCCGACGGTCAATTCTGGATCGCGGCCGGCTCGCCGGGTGGCCCCGTGATCATTTCCTACGTCGCGGAATCGCTGAGCGGCATGATCGACGGCAATCTCGATCCACAGGCCGCAACGGCGCTGCCGCATGTCTTCAATCCCAACGCCTACACCGTGCTGGAACAGGGTACGAGCCTTGAAGCGCTCGCGCCCAAGCTGAAGGCCATGGGCCATCAGGTCGTGATCCATTCGTTGGGCAGCGGCTCGCAGATCATCGAGCGCACGAAAGACGGCTATCTCGGCGGCGCCGATCCGCGGCGGGACGGAATTGCGATCGGGGATTAATTTACCACCTGCCCTCAAGGAGCGGGTGGGACTCACTTTGTTCGCCGCTCATCCAACTGGCTGATGATCATGATCTTCTGCCAGATTTTGCGGCCGAGATTCGAGGTCAGGTCTTCCAGATCGTTGACCGCTTCGATGATGGTCTCGTCCTGCGTGCGCGCGGCGTAGAGGGCTGCGAGCTTGGCAATGAGCGCCAGCATTTCCGAGCAATAATCGAGATAGCGCGACAATTCGAATTCGCTCATCCGGCGGTCGGGCGACGACGAGGTCGCCATGCCCCCGCCGCCCAGAACGACGGTGGGATCCTTGGTGAGCTGATGCATGTCGACGACATGCGCATAAGATCGCAATTCATAAAGCACCCGCAGGATCAGCCTGCGTTTCAGCCGCTGCTCCAAAGTGAGCATGAACCACAACCCGCCGAAGGCGAGGATCAGAAGATTGACCGTCGCATCGAGCGCCTGGGACATGCTGAGCACGTCGGCGCTTTTGCGGATCGCGGACCAGTCGATGTGGCTCGCGAGCACGATCTGGAATATGAGCGCCCCAATAGCGACAAACGCGCCAAGCGCCCGTAGCCCGAGATAGGGCCGGGCAAGCTCATCAGCCTGCGCCGCCGTGGCGCGCCCGGTCATGACAAGTTTTCCGCAAAGTTTGGCCAGGCTCGATTTGGGAAAGCGCTCCGTGACGCGCACCCGCAATCGCTCCAGCGTCGCAACAATCAGCGAGGCGTCGAGCACGAGGGCGTTGGGAGGAACATAGGTGGGCATCACGAGCTCTATATTAGGCGAAAGTGGCTACGGCCACTGGCCGAAATTGACCAATTGAAATTCTAACTAAGCCACTCCCGAGCTAGGCGGCCTTCTTGCTTCCGGCAAGCTCGTCAAGGATGCGGTAAACCGCATCTACCATTTTGCCGATCTCTTCGTATTTCCAGAATTTAATGCTATCGGCAAAGTGCGGTTCGACCTTGCGCGGACCTTTTCTTGTATCCGCAAACTGGAAGATGACAAGGCCATAGTTCCCGTACTTATTGGGGTTCTGTTCTCGAAGGTACGTGTGCATTATTGAGAATACGAAACGCCTTGCGTCCCATGTGAGTCTGCGTTCGCGGCGCGGATCGATGAACGCAAAAAATCTCTTACCGTCGAATTCCAACAAGAAAGGTATCCAAAAGTGGCGCCTTCCTGCGCGGCCTAGCGGAACGCCCTCGTGTTCGAAATCGATGGCCCTAACATTGTGAGCGTCGACGTAATCGCGAAGACCGTGTCCGCTGTCGGACTTGATTGTGTAGGTCCGATAAGATCGAAAAACAAACATCGGATTAAGGTAATACAGATCGAGTTTAACGTAAGTATATGAGAATATTATGTAGAACAAAGCCAGCGATGCTACTGGCCCTCCCTTAGACAAATCAAGAGAAAGAAACGGTGGCAGATAAGCTATTACGTACATTAGTATATTTTCGTCTCTTCTTGATATCTCCTTCAATACTAAACTTCTAGTCGCCCCACGAAAAATTAGACTTTCCATCAAGAAATAGACCGCGATGCTCACGATCGAGAGCACAAAGCAGGTGACAGCGACCCAGCCGGATTCATCCAGGGCAATGAGGCCCACCATTGCGTAGGCAGGCGACCACGACGAAAAGAAAAGAAGGAACTTCCACAGACCATTCATAGGGCCACCCTAGCGGTTCGTTATATGTTCTCAAGAGGCTCGGATTACCTGCGGGCACCGAAGCTCGACGATCATCAGACTCACTCGTGAATCAATCTGGGGGCTTTTGACGCCCCCGCGGCGCGCGGCGACCAGTTCGTCCAGCGCCTCCTGCAGCCGCAGCAGCACGCCGGAGGGATGACACGCAGTCGCCGCGCGCACCGCTTCCGCCATCGACCAGCCTTCGCCGCAGAATTTCTCCACGATGATCCAGTCGCGCGATTTCAGCCGCGAACGGAAATGATCGAGACGCCGGATGGCGTCGACCTGCGATTGGGTGAACGGCATGCTCAACGCGCCGCCGCCGCCCACATTCATCGCCGTGCTGTCGCGTCCGCTGGCGCCGCGCAATTCATAGAGCCGGCACACTTCTTCGCCCGCCGCGAATTGCTCGTCGGAAATTTTTCCGCGCGCATGCGCCAGGGTCAGCGGATGTTCGCCCACATTGCGCAGGCGTTTCCCGCCGCCCGTCCTGGCCGAAACGAATTCCTCTACGAAGACGGAACCGGGCCCCGCCTTCGGCCGGTAGCGCGCCTCGTGCGGCGCATCATCGGGCAGCTTGCGCTTGCGGGCTTTCCTACTCATGGCGTTTTTCCTTGTGTGCGCGCTGCATCCAGCGGCTTGCGGCAATGCGGGCATTTGTCGATCACAATCGAAATCGCGCGCGACTTTTTACGCCTGCGTCGGATCGCATTGCGGCCTTCAAGCCCCTTGAGCAGACGAAACACCTGGCTCTTGGACGCCAGCGCGAGCGCGATGCGCAGATCTTCCATGCTCGGCATCACGCCGTTCATCGCGCGATAGGACGCGATGGCGTCGAGGCAGGCGCGCTGCATTTTGGTCAGCGGACTCATGCCACGCTCCCCGCCGACCACGAGATCAGCGCGATGCTTGTCGCCAGCGCCGCAAGCGCAATCAGCCACGCGGCCCGGCGCGCGCCGCTAAATGCAGGCGGCATCGCCAGCGCGGAGACCGACACGCAAAAGCCCGCCACACCCAGGATCGTCGCCAGCACCACGCCGGCCGTTTCCAGCTCATTCATGGGATTTCCTTTCGTACATTGTTTGTTCTCTTGACCGTATATGACCATTATGGTATCAATGTCAACTGTATTGGTTGTGGTTAAACAGAAACCGTCCCGGTTAAGGTGTGCTATGAACAATCTCTCCAAACTCCGCCGCGAACGCGGCATGTCCCAGCAGGCTTTGGCCGAAAAGCTGAACACCACCGCCGTCTCGATCGGCCGCTACGAGCGGGAGGACCAGAGACTGAGTCTCCCCCTGCTCCGCCGGCTCGCGAAAATCTTCGAAGTCGGCATCGCCGAAATCGCGGGCGACGCCTGGCAGAGCCCGGAACATTTTTCCGTGCCGATGTTCGATCTGCGCGCATCGGCCGGCGCGGGCGCGCTGGCCACGGACGCCGAGCCGACGGGGCATCTCCTGTTCCGCGAGCCGTGGCTCAAGCGCATGACGACCAGCGTGAGCACCTTGTTCGTGCTCGAAATCTCCGGCGACTCCATGTGGGAAACCCTGCACGACGGCGACCATGCGCTGATCGATCCGTCGCAGAACAATCCGCGGCGCGAAGGGCTTTATGTCATCCGCATCGACGACATGCTGCAGGTCAAGCGGCTCTCGATGCATCCGGTGAAGAAGCTTCTCACGGTGAAGTCCGACAATCCCGCCTACCCCACCTATGACAACATCAAGCCGGCCGACATCGCGGTCGTCGGGCGCGCCATCTGGATCGGGCGAAATCTCGGCTGATGGCGGCCGAAAAAATCAAGACACGCTGCTGCATCGCGGGCGGTGGGCCCGCCGGAATGATGCTGGCGTATCTGCTGGCGCGTGCGGGCGTCGATGTCGTGGTGCTGGAGAAATACAAGGATTTCTTCCGCGATTTCCGCGGCGACACCGTGCATCCCTCCACGCTGCAGGTGTTGTACGAACTGGGATTGCTCGATCGCTTCCTCGCGCTGCCGCATGACGAAGCGCGGCAATTGTCCGGCGAGATCGGCGGCAAGAGCGTCACCATCGCCGATTTCACACATCTGCCGACGCGGTGCAAATTCATTGCGCTCGTTCCGCAGTGGGATTTCCTGAACTTCCTGTCCGAAGAAGCGAAGAAATTCCCGACCTTTCACTTGCTGACGGAAACGGAGGCGACCGGCCTGATCGTCGAACGCGGACGCGTCATGGGCGTGGAGGCGAAAGCGCCGGACGGCGCAATTTCCATTCGTGCCGAGCTGACGATCGGCGCCGACGGCCGCCACTCCACCCTTCGCACCCAAAGCGGCCTCGACGTCGAATCCTTCGGCGCGCCCATGGACGTGCTGTGGTTCCGGATTTCCCGGAAGGAGGGCGATGTTTCGCAGCCGCTGGGCAAAATAGAGCGCGGGCGGATCATCATCATGATCGCGCGGGGAACTTACTGGCAATGCGCCTGGCTGATCCGCAAGGGCGACTTTGATGCCATCAAGAAGCGCGGGCTCGACGCCTTTCGCAGCGACATCGCCATGATCGCGACAGAGCTTCGCGACCGGCTGGACAAACTCAAATCTTTCGACGATGTGAAACTCCTGACCGTCGCCGTCGACCGGATGGTGCGCTGGCAGCGGCGCGGGCTTCTGTGCATCGGGGACGCCGCGCATGCGATGTCGCCTATCGGAGGCGTGGGCATCAATCTCGCGATCCAGGATGCGGTCGCGGCCGCAAATATTCTTGTCCCGGTTTTTCGCGCAGGTTCACCCAGATATGTTCATTTGCGCGCCGTGCAGAAACGCCGCGATTTTCCCACGCGCGCGACGCAATGGGCGCAGGTGCTGATCCAAAACCGCATCATCGCCCGCATTCTCGGCAAAGACGTTCACCTCAAAGTTCCGTTGCCGCTGAGGCTGCTTCAGATTTTTCCCGTCTTGCGGCGCATTCCCGCGCGTCTTGTGGGAATCGGCGTGCGCCCCGAACATCCGCGCCCATTTTCGCCGCAATCTTAACGCTGCGGCACTTCTCCGGCCCCCAGCCGTTCTATGGACATAATCTGCGTGGTACAGTGCGTACGGGGCAGCGGGTGGGAGAGCGAATATGAGCTGGATGTGGTGGTTGGCGGCGCCGTTGGCGGTGGGCGCATTCGGCATTCTTCTGCTTCTGATGGGTTTCGGTCATTTGGTCGGCGGACGCGTGGGCCGCGCGGCCGGCCATTTCGTCGGCGGCGCGCCCATGGCGGTGGTGGGTCTCGCGGCGGGCTTGCTCGGCCTCAACACGCAAACCTATTCGCGCCTCAGCCATGAAGGGCCGGTCGCCGAAGTGACGGTGAAAAGCGAGGATCCTGCAACCTCGCGCTACCTTGTGACGGTTCATCGCCTCGACGGATCCAATCCCACTCCTCCTTGCATAATCCAAGGCGATGAGTGGGTGCTGAGCGGACGCGTGCAGAAATGGAAACCGTGGGCGAATGTGCTGGGGCTCGACGCCACCTATTCGCTCGACCAATTGTCGAACATGTATTTGACGGCCGCGCGCGCCACCGGCAAGCCGATCACTTCCTGCGATCTCGGCGGGCAGCCGCCCGCGATCAATCAATATGTGCCGCAAGGCTGGCTCGCCTGGCTCTCCGACCAATCCTATTCGGTCGATCGCCGCTTCGGCTCCGCCAACTACATGCCGCTCGCAGACGGCGCGGCATACAAAGTCGTGATCACGCAGTCGGGCTTTAACGCAGAGCCCGACAACGATGCGGCGCGCGCGGCGAACGACAAGCGCGGCTAAGAGCTAGCCGCCTTTGTCGCGCATGCTGCGTTCGTCCCAGAGATAAAGCACGCGCCCGTCGGGATCTGCGAGCTCGGCGCCGTAGCCCCAATAGCGCCTGGACGGCGCGGCCAGAAAGCCGATGCCCTTCGCAGACAGCGCGCGATGCGTCGCCTCGACATCGGTGACCTGGAAGGTGTGAACGCAACGGCAATTGGCGCCGCCCGATGCCGACTGCTCCAGAAAGAGGGTCAAGCTCGAATTGTCCTGCAACGCCGCTACGCCAAGACCTTCGCGGCCGCCTTGCGGCGCCTCGAATTCGAGCTTCAGCCCGATATTCGCGACGTACCAGTCGCGCGAAGCGCGCCAGTCCCGCACCCCGATCGTCAAATGACCCAGCTTCACCATTGCCTGCCTCCGCCAAACCCATCGGCCGATTGCGCGGCCGCGTCGTAGGTATTCGTAATGCTGGACATCTTATGTCGGCCTGCGCAGTGTTGACTTCCGGGGCGGCGCTTTCGCACAATATTTTTTGCAGACTGAGCCGTCCCAACCGCCGGAGCCGGCATCTTGGACAGGGCCACACCCGAACCGGATTTCCGGGCGTTGTTCGAAGACGCTCCGGGGCTCTATCTTGTGCTCGATCCCGCCCTGAAAATCGTCGCAGTCAGCAACGCCTATTGCGCCGCGACGATGACCAAACGCGAGGACATCGTCGGCCGCGGTCTGTTCGAAGTGTTCCCGGACAATCCGGACGACCCCGACGCGACGGGCAGCACAAATCTGCGGGCGTCTCTCGCGCGCGTGCAGGCCTATCTTCGCCCCGACGCAATGGCGCTGCAGAAATACGACATCCGCCGGCCCAAATCCGAAGGCGGCGGCTTCGAAACGCGCTTCTGGAGCCCGCTCAATTCTCCGGTTGTGGATGAGGCCGGCAAGCTCAAATGGATCATCCATCGCGTCGAAGACGTCACCGAACTTGTGCGCGGGCGTTCGGACCACGACCAATTGCGGGAACTTCGCGAACAGCATCGCATCGTCTCGGAACTGCGCACGGCGAACCGGGCGCTTGCGGATAAGATCGTCGAAAACACGAAATTGCAGCGCGACCGCTTCCTGCTCGCCAGCATTGTCGAAAGCTCCGATGACGCGATCATCGCCAAGACGCTCGACGGCGTCGTGCTGAGCTGGAATGCGGCGGCCGAAAAAATGCTGGGTTACACGGCCCAGGAAATCATCGGCCGGCCGGTGGCGATCCTGTTCCCGCCCGATTTGCTGGAGGAAGAGGCCAGGATTCTCAGACAATTGCGCGCCGGACAATATATTCACGAATACGAAACGTGCCGGCGGCGCAAAGACGGAACCGATGTCGATGTGTCGTTGACCGTTTCGCCCATATACGACGCCGTCGGGCGCATTCTGGGCGGCGCCAAGATCCTGCGCGACATCGGCGAACGCAAGCGCTCGCAGGAGCGCCTTCAGGACCTTCAGTCGGAACTCATCCATCTGTCGCGCTGGAACACGATGGGCATGATGGCTTCGACCCTGGCCCACGAACTCAACCAGCCGCTGGCGGCCATCGCAAATTACGCGAGCGCGCTCAAGCGCATGGTGGAGGAAAAAGGCGACGCCGCCGCCAACGAAGTGCTCGAAAAGATTCTGAAGCAGCGCAGCCGCGCGAGCCAGATCGTCGAACGGCTGCGCAACCAGGTGGCGGGCGGCGAATCGCACCGGCAATCCGAAGCGATCGACGAGGTCCTGCAGGAGGCCATCGAACTCGTGGCGCCCATCACCGCGCGTGCGCGCGTGCGCACCGTGTTCGACGTCGAACGCCCCCTGCCCCACGCCGTCGTCGATCGAATCCAGATCCAGCAGGTGGCGACCAATCTGATGCGCAACGCGGTGGAAGCGATGGAGGGGAGCCGAATCCGGCGATTGCAGATCGGAATGGCGCGCGCCGAAGATGAAAAGTTCATTCAGATCGACATCGCCGACACCGGCGCGGGCCTTTCCGAATCCGTTGCAGCTCGCCTGTTTCAGCCCTTCGTCACAACAAAAAGCACGGGAATGGGTCTCGGTCTTTCGATCTGCCGCGACATCGTGGAGACGCATGGCGGCAGGCTTTGGGCGCGGCCCAATGATCTGTCCGGAACGACGTTTTCGTTCACCCTCCCCGTCCAGTCCGCCGCCGCCACAACAGCCTGACATGCGCGCGCATATGTAGTTTTCCTAAGTGCGATTCCGAGCTATCGCCGCTCCCGACGGCACGGCAAAACCCCGCTGCGAACGACGCGCGGGCGCGCTGCATTTTGCCCCGACGAGTTCCCGGAAAAAGCCTCGGCTGCAGGCTTTTTCCCGGATCTCGGCCCAAGCGCCGAATCGTTAGCGGGCGGAGCGGCGGATCGGTCTACGGACCGACCGTCGTATCCGCGCTGCTCGCCGCGGAAAGCCGGTTCCCTTCGGGTGAGCCGGCTTTTTGCCATTCCGTTCTCCGCGTATGATCGCGGCCGCGAGGCGCGCGGTGCCGAAAAGCAAAGCCACAGCCGTTCTGGGATTCCGTCCGCATACGGGATGGACGGTCGCGGTCGCGCTGGGCGGCGCGCCCGCCAATCCAAACCTGCTCGACCGGCGCCGAATCGAATTCGGACCCCCCGGCGAGGAGCGCTTTGTGTTTCATCGCGCGGCGGAAGGACCCGTGGCCAAGGCGGCCGTGGCGATCGCAAAGATTCGTTCGGCCGCAGAACTTCAGGCGACGCGTGCGCTTGAAACGCTGCTGACGGAATTGAAAGACAAGGGCGTGACCGTGCGCGCCGCTTCCGTGCCGACGTCACGCAAGCCGTCGCCGGAAAAGCTCGAAGAGATTCTCTCCGTCCATTCCCGCATCCACGCCGCGGAAGGCGCGTTCTATCGCGACGTCATCGCCGGGGCTTGCGCTCGCACGGGACTCAAGGTGCATCGCGTGATCGAGCGCGAGCTTACGCTGCTGGCCGCCGAGTTGCTGCCCGGCGGCAAGCGCGGGCTGGAGTTGCAGCTGCGCGACATGGGAGAGGCGCTCGGCCCGCCCTGGAGCGAAGACCAGAAACTCGCGACGCTCGCGGCGTGGATTTATCTTGAAGGGAAATAATGCGGCCCCCCTTCCGCCTCGCTACGCTCGGCACCTTCCCCCACGAGGGGGGAAGGCCAAGAAGAGACCGCACTTCGCTTGTTCTTTTGACCTTCCCCCCTCGTGGGGGAAGGTGTCGCGCGGCGCGAGCCGCGCGACGGAAGGGGGGCCGCGATGATTTTAGCCTACCCCTGCTCCTTCTCCATGATCTCCGCGATCATGTCCTTGCCTTCGGGGCTGTGCAGCCAGGATTCCGCTTTCTCCTGCGTGGGGAATTGCAGGGGAACGCGGTGCGGCCGCACGCGATCGGGAACGGGGATCAGAACTTCGAACGTGCCTTCGAACCGCATGTCCTTGGTGAGCGCGGCGAAGGGGCCGGGCGGTGTTTTGTTCTTTCTCATCGGACGGACCTTTCTCTCGAACGGAAGATTTAGGCCGCGCGGCGGGATTGACCGCCGCGGCGGCGATTGCGGGCGCGATTGTGCTGGTTGTGCGGACGATTTTCGTGGCGTGCGGGTTTCGCATCCGTCTTCACGTCTCCCGTCGGCCTCACGCCGCCGATGACGGTCAGCTCCTGCTTCACCAGACGCTCGATCGCCTTGAGCGAACCGCGCTCGCCCGGATCGCAGAACGCGATGGCGACGCCGCCCGCGCCGGCACGCGCCGTGCGGCCGATGCGGTGGACATAGCTTTCGGCCACGTCCGGCAGCTCGAAATTGATCACATGGCTGATGCCGTCGACATCGATGCCGCGCGCGGCGATATCCGTCGCCACGAGCACGCGCGATTCGCCATTGCGGAAGCTTTCCAGCGCCCGCTGGCGCGCATTCTGGGATTTGTTGCCGTGGATCGCTTCGACCGCATGGCCGCTGCGCTCCAGCGTCTCCGCCACCTTGTTGGCGCCGTGCTTGGTGCGGGTGAACACGATCACGCGCGACATGGATGCGTCCCGCAGCAGATCCTGCAGCAGAGCGCGCTTGTCTTTCGCTTCCACGAAATAAACGCGCTGGTCGATGTTATCGGCGGCGATCGTCGTAGGTGAAATATCGATGCGAACCGGCTCGTGCAGGATTTCTTTCACGAGATGCACGACATCGGCCGGCATGGTGGCCGAGAACAGCATCGAATGACGCTTCGCCGGCAGATGGCCGACAATGCGACGCACATCGCGGATGAAGCCCATGTCGAACATGCGGTCGGCTTCGTCGACGACAAGAGTCGTCACGGCGCCGAGGCGCACGAATTTCTGCTGGATGAGATCGAGCAGACGGCCCGGCGTGGCGACGAGCACGTCGACGCCGGGGCGCATGGCGGCGACCTGGCGGCTCTGATTGATGCCGCCGAGGATCACGGCGTGCTTCAGTTTCAGATTGCGGCCATAGGACCGCAGGCTCTCGTCGATCTGGATCGCGAGTTCGCGCGTCGGCGCCAGGATCAGCGCGCGCACGCCATGCGGCTGCACGGGCGTTTTGTCGGCGGCGAGTCTCTGCAGAAGCGGCAGCCCGAAAGCGGCCGTCTTGCCGGTGCCCGTCTGGGCGAGGCCCAGCACGTCGCGGCCGGCGAGAAGCAACGGAATCGTCTGCTCCTGGATGGGGGTGGGTTGGGTGTAGTTCTCGGTGGCGAGCGCGCGCAAAAGCGGCTCGGCGATGCCGAGGCTGGCAAAAGTTACATTGGTCACGTGTAGTTCCTTAAAAGCACCAGTGCGGCGCAAAATGCGCGCGCGTGTGGCGGCAAGTTGCCGTCTTCCACGCACATCTGGAGCGAACGGTATGTTGAAATCATGCCTCGCCGTGACAGGCGCCAGTTGAACGGCAGCCGTCGTGCGACTGCGAGGATGGGGGCGTATATCCCGCAATTGCTTAAGAAGTCAACCCATGGCGGATTTGGCACTGTTACAGTTTGAAATTGTGCAAGCAAAAGACCGCCGAACGATTCCGGCGGCCTTCGCTATGATGGATCGCTTTGCCCAGCTATTTCGGGGGCGTACCTGCCAGCGCACTGGTTGGGGCCGGCGCTGCACTATACCCAGTATTCGAGTTGTCTGATCTTGTTCTCGTTAGATCGGTTGCACCATTGCCGGGCGTTGCGCAGGAAGTGTCTGATCCCGATTGTCGCCAAGAATCAGACTGCATGTTCTTGCTGATTGACATGTCTTGATGGCTGTTTCTGGGCGCGGTATCCGCGGTGGCAGTTTGGCCCGCGGGGCAGTTGACGGCTCGGTCGTTGTTATTCCCGTTCGAATGTTGCCAGACCTTGGAGGCGGCAAGTGCGCCATCGGCTGTCAATGCGAATCCCGAAAACGCCACGACAGCTGCACACACTACGGATGAGAGCTTCATTTGGTCCTCCCGCTCAGCCCCTATAGGCGCCATACTACCCCCGTGCTCAAGGGACCCCAAGGCCAGAAACGCCCCGCCGATGTCATCGGCAACGCCGTCCAGGTCATGCGGATCGCGGCACTTAAGGCAGCGTAGACCGCGTGAGCAGCGTCAGTTATGGCCCGACTTCGCCATGATGTCGTAAACCGGCTTGTTGTCGGCGTAGACGCGCCATTCTTTCACCAACCCGTTTTCCATGACGGCCAGCCACGCGGCGGGCGTGCGCCATTTGTTTTCGGGCGGGAGTTTGCCGTTCGCCGCGATGGTGCCGCCGGCGGCGCCGAACACGGCGACGGAATTGCCGTCGGCGAAAATCGATTCATGCGTGACCCAGTAGTCCGGACAAAATGCGAAATAAGCTTGCCAGCCGGTTTTCATTCTCTCGCGGCCCTGCACTCTATTGCCGAGTGAGTCGACGAACACGTGATCGTCGGTCATCAGCGCGGCGAGCGCGTCCGCATCGTGCCGGTTGATGACGTCCATGAATTGGAGAGTGATTTCTATGGGGCTCACGAGCCGGCTCCCTGATGCGGTCGGTTTTACAACACGAACGAAATCGGAGCGCGGGCATCTTGCCCGCCATAGCTGCGGAAAATGCGGGCTGGAAGCCCGCGCTCCGGAAAACCTATTTCTTCCTGTTCTTCCTCGCCGCATAGCGCGCGTCGCGGGCGGCCTTGCGTTCGATTTCGAGGGCGGCTTCGCGGATCTTGCGCTCGGCGGCTTCGGCTTCGCGGCGCACCGCTTCGAGCTTTTCGGCTTCGATGCGGGCGGCTTCCTCGGCGACGCGGCGTTCGGCGTCGCGAATCTTGGCCGCGAGTTTTTCCTTCTCGCGTTCGGCCGCGCGGATCTCGCGCGCTTCGGCGACCTTCTTGCGCTCTTCCTGGCGTGCGGCGAAGTTCGGATCGTTGGCCGGCGATTTCGCGCGCGCCCGCTCGAGCTGCGCCTGCTTGGCCTTGGCCGCTTCGCTCATCCGGTCGGCGAGACTTTTTTCCTTGAAGCCCTTCATGTCGGCGATCTGTCCGTTCTCTCTGGTCCGCTCGCCCGTCTCAAAGCCGAGAATGGGCGGAAAGTCCAGCCCCGCCGCGGTCAGGCGCCCGGTTTGGGCGTATTCCGCTTGGCGGCCTGGACGGCATTTTCAAGCGCGCCCAGGAAGTGCGAGCGGTCGGCCTTGGTGAAGCCGGCGTTGTAGGTCTGCGAGCCCGTCGCTTCCCGCAAATGCCGATGGAGGTCGCGCATGCCGAGCGCCAGCCCGATGCTCTCGGCCGTGAACGGCTTGCCCGTCGGCCCGAGCACGATCGCCTCATTCTTGAGGCAGCGCGAGGCCAGCGGAATATCGGCCGTGATTGCGATGTCGCCGGCGCCGATGCGTTCCGCGATCCAGTCGTCGGCCGCGTCCGCGCCCTGCTCGACGATCACATGCTTGACGAGAGGATGCGCACTCGGCCGGAGCCCGCCATTGCTCACGATGTGCACGACAAGCCCGTGGCGCTCCGCGACCTGGATCGCTTCCTGCTTGACGGGGCACGCATCGGCGTCGACGAAGATTTCGGGCACGGGGGCTCGGTGCTGGGTGACCGGGTGATCATACTGTCTGTGAATTGAATTGCATTCCATTTTACCTCTCTCCCACCGGGAGAGAGGTCGAGGATGCGCAAGCTTGCTTGCGCATCTGAGGGTGAGTGGGTGCGCGTGCAGGGCCAAATCTTTCGAGAGCAGCGCACAGCATGAGCACCCACTCACCCTGCCCTCTCTCCCGGTGGGAGAGAGGGAAAAAATTTTACCCCGCTTCCCGCATTTCGCCCGCCTCCGCCCGCGCGAAACGAACCCGCGCATGCGTGCCCTGCCCGGGCGCGCTGTCGAGAACGAGTTCGGCGTTGTGAAGATCGACGAAGGTCTTCGTGAGCGGCAGCCCCAGGCCCGCGCCTTCGTAGCGGCGCGCCAGGCGACTGTCGACCTGGGCGAAAGGCGTCATCGCGATGTCGATGTCTTCCGGCGACATGCCGATGCCCGTGTCGGCGATGTCGATCGTGATCGCAGAGTCTGACGCTTCGGCCAGGATCGAAACCGTCCCGCCCGCTTCGGTGAACTTGACCGCATTGGAGAGCAGGTTGAGGAATATCTGGCGCAGCTTCGCTTTCTCGCCGAAGACGGGGAGCGCATCGTCGAGACCGGATGTGTTGAGCGTCAGGCTCGCGGCGTCGCATTGCTCGCGGACGATCTTGGCGCAATCGAGCAGGATGTAGCGCAGATCGACCGTCTCGCCCTGTAGCTCCATCTTGCCCGTTTCGCTGCGCGAGATTTCGAGCACGCTGTTGATGACGTCGAGCAGATGCCGCCCGCTGCGCATGATGTCGGTGGCGTAGTCGACATATTTCGAATTCGAGATCGCGCCGAACAGCTGGCCCGAGATGATCTCCGAGAAGCCGATGATCGCGTTCAGCGGCGTGCGCAACTCGTGGCTCATATTGGCGAGGAAGCGCGACTTCGCGGCGCTTGCGGCCTCGGCCGCATGCTTGGCGCGCTTGAAGCTTTCCTCGCGCTCCTTGATGCCCGTGAAGTCGCTGAGGAAAATGAAGAAATCGCCTTCACGCGTGCGGCTGCCGGTGACCCTCACCCAGCGCCCGTCTTTCAACTGCCGCTCGGCGCCCGGCGCGCCGCTGCGCCCGATTCCGATTTCGCTCAAGCGGGGCAGGATCGAGCCTTCCACCAATTGCGCCTGCATCTCGCGTGCGATGTCCGCGAAATCGCGGCCGGCCGCCAGCTGCTCCGACAATTGCGGAAAGAAGGCGCGCACCTGGTCGTTGGCGACGAGGATGCGTCCATTGGCGTTCACCAGCATGACGCCTTCGCGCGAAGTCTCCAACGCGTGCACCAGCCGCGTTTCCGCGGAGCGCGCGCGCGCCGTTTCGCGCGCCACCATCTCGCGGATATTGTCCTGCATCACGGTCATGGATTTGAGCAGGGCGCCGGTTTCGTCGCCGCCGCCCGCCGGAATGGGGGTCTGCAGCTCGCCCGCGGCGATGCGGTCGGCGACGGCGGCCGCGGACGCCAGCGGCCGCACGATGCGGCGCGCGAGGAATATCGTGATGATGACGGCCAGCAGCAACGACAAGCCGGTCATGGCGATGCTGAGATATTCGTAATAGCCGATCGACCAGACGGCTTTTCGCCTGCCGACGAAACTGTGATCGGCGTTGAATTCCGTCAGGAGATCGAAGCGATCGAGAATCCGGGACTCCAGCGCTTCGAGCTTTGGATCATCCGTTCGCGCGCCGTCCTTGAGCCGCTGCGCATTCCACGTCTGCACGAGCGCCTTGATTTCGCGCACCGTCTTGAGTTCGTCCGGAAAGTCCGAGCGTTCCCGGGCGACGTCGAGGTCGGAAAAAAATGTGGACGCCAGATCGTCGATCTCTTTGTCGATGGCGGGGCGCCCGCGAGGCGGCGCAAGCTTCCGGCGCAACATCGCGTTCTGGATTTCGCTGAAATCGAGGCTGGCCGCGCGCGCATAATTGATCGCCATCAGCGGGCCGTCATAAGTGTTGACGACGATGCCGCCCGCCGCGTTGAGCACGCCGTAGCTATAGGCGCCGAGAGCGCCCACGATCACGCTCAGCACGAAGAAGGCCCCGAAAATCCTCGCGCCGATCGAGTTCAATTTGAACGGGGCCCGCATTCCCTTTCGGCTCCGATAACCCTTGTACAAAGGGAAGAATGCGGCAATCGGAGTTGATTTGGGCTTAACCGTTTGACGGAAAAGCCTATTTGACGTGGACCGTCAGCAGCATTTTGGGATGGATATGGCAGCGGACGGCGAAAGTTCCCGCGTCCGGAAACGCGATATGAAACGTTTCGCCCGGCGGCTGCTCGGCGGAATCGTAATTGAACCCGGGCGTGTCGACATAGATCTGGTGGATGAACTCGTCCTGATTGCTGAAATCCAGCGTCTCGCCGTGATTGATGGTGATGTCGCCCGGGTGAAAGGCGCGCCCGTTCTGGACGATCGTATGCGTATCGTCCGCCCAGGCGACGACGGCGATTCCCACGCAGGCGGCCGCAAATGTCACCGCCGGGGTGAATCTCATCTGGTCACAACGTCGCGATGCATGGGCGCGAGCCGCGCCAGCAACCGGTTTTGCGTGGCGAACGAAACGCCCGCTTTGTCCATGCCGGCCTGCAGGTCTTCCACCAGCGCGTTGAAATCGGCGTTGGTCAGATGCAGTCCCTTGTGGGCTTCGCTCATCGTGTGGCCCTTATAGACGCAAGGTCCGCCGGCGACCACGCAAAGCTGGTCGGTCAGATTGGTCTTGAAGCGAACCATATCCGTTTGGTCGAACGTCGCCTTGATGCGCGGATCGGCGAGGAAATTCGCAGTGGCGTCGTTGACGATGGTCGCGATGCCGTCGCGGCCGCCCAGATCCTGGAACAGCGGATCGTCGGCGAGCGCGAGCGAAGTCGAGAGGGTCAACGCCGTTACGGAAGCAAGCACAAGTTTGCGAAGCATGATGAGTCTCCTAGAGCCCGACCTGGAGCGAGAGATAGGCGCCCTGCTGATTGTCCTTGATCACGATGTTGCCGAGATTGAGATAGGCGAGCGTGACCGACACATGTTTGTTGATGAAGTACGCCGCGAACACATCCCAGGCGTCGTTTTCCTTCGCAATGCCGAGATTGTCCGGCTTGGTGCGCACTTCGCCGCCCACCGCGAAATCGCGGCTGAACAGATAGGCGGCGGAGCCTTCGAACTCTGTGGAATAGCCGGCATTCTTGTCGCCGCCGAAACCGAGAATGCCGAACTGATTGGCTTTGGTTTCGCGCAAGGTGACGTCCACGAGCAGGCTTTCGGAGAGGAACAGCTTGGTCGCGGCGATGTAGAAGTCCGTGCCGTCTGCGGATTTGGCGCCCACGGCGTGCAGGATATTGGCGTGATCGGTGCTCTTGTACTGCGCGCCGACGGCGATCTGGGGAATCCAGGAATCCTGGTCGTAGACAGCGTCGCCCACGACCTTCACTTTCGCGCCGACCACATCCTGATCGAACTCGAAGTCTTTGCCGAGGCCGAGCGTGGCGCCGACGTTCTCGGTGTTGAAGGTAAGATGGGCGTAAGAAAGCTCCACGCGATCCCACAACCCCACGGCCACGCCTTCCGTCCACAACGAGTAATTGGGCAGCGCGATATAGGTGAAATGGCCGTCGAGACCGACGCCGTCGCGCGTGCCGTAACCCGTCGTCAGCGCCCAGGTCGCGAGACCGCCCCCGCCGGCGCCTTCCAGATCGCTGACGCCGCCCGTCGCGAGGAGTTTGCCGTCGTCGAACATGGCCATGCCCTGGTCGACGATCGAGCCGCCGCCGGACGATGGAGTGGGTTCGTCGGCGAAGACAGGCATCGCCGCCATGACGGCCGAAACGAAAAGCGCAGCCAAAACTGCGAGCGAGCCGATACGTGTCACGTGAATCCCCCGGGGCCGAAATCAATTCACCCGAGGATGCCGCAGCTTGGTTAAAATAGTGTGGCCATTCGAAATCCGTCGCTTCATAATTCGCTACGAGTTTTGCATTACAGACGCAGGACGCAAATCGGCCTACACCCGCGCAGGCAATTATATGCAGACGAGACCAATCTTCATGACTCAGACGATTTCGTTGCGACACGGCCGCCAGCCCATTTTTCGCGCAACGACTCTTGCGCTGGCGCTCCTGCTTTCAGGCTGCGAGAAGGGCCAGCCGGAGTCCAAATCGAGCTATGGGCCGCATCCGGTGCTGCCGGCGCCGGACAAGAGCCTCTTGCCGACAGCGAATTTCTCCACCGCCATCCCGTGGCCCGTGGGCGCCAAGCCCGTGGCGCCCGAAGGATTCGAAGTGACGCGGTTCGCCGCCGGGCTCGACCATCCGCGCTGGATCTACATGCTGCCGAACGGCGACGCGTTGGTCGCAGAATCGGCGACCGCGCCGAAGGCCCCCAAGTCGGTCGTGGATCGCCTGCAGGCATGGCTTGAGCGCGACAATGGCTCCGTCATGCCGAGCGCCAACCGCATCACCTTGCTGCGCGACTCGAAAGGGTCGGGCGTCGTCGACCTGCGCACGACATTTCTCAGCGGACTCAACCAGCCATTCGGCATGGCGCTGATCGGCGACAATTTCTATGTCGGCAACACGGACGGCGTCTGGCGCTACCCCTATCATGCGGGCGATACGCAGATTACGGCCAAGGGGCAGAAAATTCTCGATCTCCCCGCGGGCGGCTACAACAATCACTGGACGCGAAATCTTCTCGTCAGCGCCGACGGTTCGAAGATTTTCGTGACCGTCGGCTCCGGCAGCAATGTCGGCGAGAACGGCATCGCGAACGAATTCCATCGCGCCAATGTGCTGGAGATCAATCCGGACGGGTCGGGCTTGCGCGTCTTCGCCTCCGGCATGCGCAATCCGAACGGGCTCGCCTATGAGCCGCAAAGCCATGTGCTGTGGACCGTCGTCAACGAGCGCGACATGCTGGGCGACGATCTCGTGCCGGATTACCTCACGCGCGTGCGCGACGGCGATTTCTACGGCTGGCCTTACAGCTATTGGGGCAAGCACATCGATGCGCGCGTGACGCCGCAGAGACCGGATCTTGTCGCCAACGCCATCGCTCCCGACTACGCGCTGGGCGCGCACACCGCGCCTCTGGGTCTGGCGTTTTACACGGCGAGCGCGTTCCCCACCCATTATCGCGGCGGCGCATTCGTGGGGCAGCACGGCTCCTGGAACCGCCGCCAATATAGCGGCTACAAGGTGATCTTCATTCCGTTCGCGAATGGAATGCCCAGCGGCATGCCGGAAGATTTCCTGACCGGCTTCATGGCCGACAAGGACAACAGCATCGCCTATGGCCGCCCCGTGGGCGTCGCCATGGATCGCACGGGCGCGCTGCTGGTGGCTGATGACACCGGGAATATCATCTGGCGCGTCGCTGCGCGATAAAGCCGGATGACCGAACTGGTTCCCGACATGGCAGAGGCCCCAGCCGCGCCCGATACGCTGCGCATCACGGCGGCGGATCGCAACACGATCCTGATCTATGCCGGTGTGATGATCGTCGCTCTGAGCTTCATCAATCCGTCCACCGGCCTTTTCATCATCCCGCTATCCTTCGTGCTGAAGAACAAGCTGCACCTGTCGGCCAATGAGCTCGCGGTCTTCGGGCTGTGGGCGGCCATTCCGGCCTATCTGTCCTTTGTATTCGGCATCGTGCGGGACTTCTGGAATCCGCTGGGCCGGGGTGATCGCGGGTATTTCATTTTGTTCGGCGCGACCGCGGCGGTGCTGCTTGCGGGCCTAGCGTTCATCAACGTCAGCGAGCCGATGCTGTTGGCCTGCGCCATGGTGATGACGATTTCGTTCCTGTTCCTGTGGGGCGCATGGAACGGTCTCGCATCCACCATCGGCCAGCAGCACGCGATGTCCGGCCAGATGAGCGCGATCTGGAATTTCGCCGGAACCTCATCGATCGTGGCGGCATTGTTCGCCGGCGGCGCGCTCAGCCAGATGTTGGAAATTCAAAGCGCCAATATCGCCGTCAGAATTCTGTTTCTGATCGCAGCGTTGCTGATGGCGGCGATAGCGGCTCTGGGCCTCTGGAAACCTCGCGTGGTTTTTGCCGATCTCGACGGGCGACGCGAACAGCGGCGCGACTTTCTTGCCGATATCGTGCGCCTCGCAAAACATTGGCCGATCTATCCCGCGCTCGCAGCGTGGCTTCTGTGGAATTTCTCGCCGGGCACGCAGACGGTTCTGCAGTATTATATGTCGAACATTCTTCATGCCAGCGACGCGCAATGGGGCGACTACAACGCGATATCTTTCGCTTTTTCGGTGCCCATGTTCGCTCTTTTTGGCTATCTCAGCCGGAAATATTCGCTCGCGAAACTTTTGTGGTGGGGAACGCTGATCGGCATTCCGCAAATGATTCCGCTGCTGTTCGTTCATTCTGCGAATGAGGTTCTCATTGCGGCCGTCGCCATGGGCCTGTTGGGCGGCCTCGCGACGGCGGCCTATATGGACTTGCTGATCCGCGCCTGTCCCAAAGGATTGGAGGGCACGATGATGATGCTCTCCTGGAGCATGTATGCGCTCGCGGTGAATGTCGGCAATTTTTGGGGCACGAACATCTATCAATATCACGGCGGCTTCGTCGCCTGCGTGATCGCCACGACGATCGTCTACGCCCTGATCATTCCGGTCATCCTGGTGGCGCCGAAACACCTGATCGCAAGCGCCGATGCTGAGGTCGTATGAGCTCTATTGATTTGGTGTCGTGATCGGCGCGCAGTTTCGGCCGCCCGCGGCGTAGCAATCCTCCAGCGCCGTCTCCTTTTTCATTTTCCAGGCGATGATGCATCCGATCACGACCACCACGACGACGGCGACCAGCACCATGATGTTGGCGCGCGAGCGCCCGTCATAATCGTCGTCGTTCGGATCAGCCATCGTGACCTCGTCTGTCGCGAACCTAGCGCTTCGGCGTGTCCTGCGAATGCCGCGCTCCGGGAACGAGCTCGATCATTTCAATAATATAACCGTTGGGATCGCGGCAGCAGCACACGGCAATGACGTTGGCGTTGGGCGCCGCCTTTCGCGGCTCGTTCGGCGGGCCGGTGAAGATGACACCCTTTTGTTTCAGGTCTTCGTACGCTGCGAGCACGTTGCGGACGCGAAACGCCAGCACGCGCGGAACATTGCCCCGGTCGGCGGGATCGTCGAAGCGCGGATGCGGCTCGATCCATTCGACGACATCGAGCATGGGACCATTCGGATCACTGGGCAGCGCCATCAGTACGCCCTTTCCCTTGCCGCGATCCATGCCGAACATCTGACCCACATGGGGCGGCCAATCGAGATGGCGCCTGTCATGCAGCACCTCGAAGCCGAGCAGCCGGTAGAAGGCGAGCGTCTCGTCGAGATTCTTTGCGTTGATGATGGTGTGATAGAGGCGCTCGAAGGCCCAATTGCTCATAAGATCTCCTGTAAGAGGGCTGCACGGGCAGCGATTGCTATTTGCGCGCCGGCTTTCGTGCGGCGGGCTTCTTTTTCTTTGCCGACGCTTTCGCGGCGGGCGATCGCATGGACAATTCCGGCGCCGTTGCGACCAGTTTCTTGGGCGCGATCGCGCGAAAGCTCTCATCGACCCAGAAGCGCAACACGTCCAGCGGCGGAGAGTCCTTCCCCGTAAAACTCGCCGAAATCCAGCCGCTCTTGCCCAGGCCGTAATGGGTGGGTTCGGTGAAGGGATAGTCCAGCGCGAAATCGCGCGAACGCGGCAGCTTCACCGAAAGCCCGAACCGCCCCTCCGTGAGTCCCATGAACACGAAGGTCTTGCCTTTGACCTTGATGGCGCTTTCGCCCCAGGGATGGTCCTCACGCGTTTCGGGGTAGGCGAGCGCGAATTGGCGGATATGCTCGAAGGCCTTCTTCAGCGTTGTCACAATCGCCCCTCCATTTCGCCGCAGCAGCCCCCGATTCTCCTCAATTTGCCGCGGTTTGCCTGGGGTGTCATTCTGAAATAGCGGCCCGGCGTGCCAATATTCGTGCAATACGCCCTTATGATCTGCTAGATTGAGGCGTCCGGCCAGCAGCGCCGAGTTCCTCTGCTTCTGTCCGATCTCCCATTGCCGCCCCGCGGACATTCGCGGGCGACATGCTCACCTCTGAAGGATTGCCTATGTCCGGTTCCACGGAACAGCCCAAAGATGCGGCCCGCCGCAAAGCCCAGAATTACTTCACGCAGACCGAGCGCCGCGACGAACTCGTGCGCCAGGAGCTTGAAAAAGAACGCGTCGCCGGCGACGCGAAAATCGCCAAGCTGCGCGCGCTACGCCTCGCCAAGGAAGCGGTCGAAAAGGTCGAAGCCGACCGCGTCGCTGCCGAAAAGGCCGAAGCCAAGGCGAAGGCGCCGAAGAAGCCCCTGAAGCCCCGGCGCGCGCCCAAAAGCTGATCGTCGCCCGATTTGCGCACCCGATTCTCCAGCGAATCAGCCGGGTTTCCCGGTCCATTGTAAATTAACGCCAGACGCGCTATTTGTTCCCCCGCGACGGCGTCCGTCAGATGAAGCGCACCTGTAGAATCCGACTCGCCTGAAGTGCGCGCCTGGACGAGACAGCCTGAACTTCCTTGTCTGATTAGCGTCATCTCGCACCGCTTGTGCATGTCGCACCGGCGGAAATCGATGCCAAGGAACTATCATGACCATCGGAACAGTGAAGTTTTTCAACACCACCAAAGGTTTCGGTTTCATCTCGCCTGAAGGCGGCGGCAAGGACGTGTTCGTCCATGTCACTGCCGTCGAGGCGGCTGGAATGCGCAGCCTTCAGGAAGGCCAACGCGTTTCGTTCGACATCCAGCCGGATGCGCGCGGCTCGAAGGCCACGAATCTGAAGGCCGTCTGAACGCGCCGATGGATTTGCGAAACGGCCGGCGCGGCGAAAGCCCCGCCGGCCGTTTTGTTTTGAGGGACGGTTGTTCGTCTGCTTGTAGAACTGACCTGCGGTAGCTCAGCTTGTGGCGTATTCTCAATACGGTCCGGGAATAGAACCTTTGGCGAAGCACGGCGATGTTTAGCGGCCACCCCTTCGATACACATCGCTTCCTGGCGTTTACGTTGGTTCAGTCGCCGCTGCCCCAGGTCGACAAAGCGATCGAGACCGAACTCGACAGAATTGCTCCCCATAGGTTCAGTCGGCATTTGGGCAAACTTCAACTGCTCAATCTCTATGAGACGGCACCTCCGCCCGGCGGTGCACACCTTTACAAAATTGCAATTTATTCTCCGTGCATTGCCCCAGATTGCACTTTGATCATGACAAATCTCGCAGACAGTTGGAGTTCGCTGTCATACCTCGTTTCGAAAATCGTTCGAAGCGAGCAGTTGCTCGTCATCTCTTCGGAACAAGATGTCAGATATCCTATGAACCGTTTTGAACTGTGGCGAAACGGTCAAAGTGCGCGCTCGGTAATGGTTATGCGAGACAGCGATAAATGGGTATTCTACGAAAGAGGTGTCGCCGAGCCTTTTGAGGAACCGGAACTCTATGCCCAAGTTCAAAAACGAAAGCGTCTCACACGAGACATCTTGCTTCGATACGTGAAAAAAGCCGGTTGGGACGTTGCGTCTCCAGATTTTTGGACGGCAACCGGGGAGACCGTCTACTACAAAAAAACTGAGAAATTTTGACTAATCTGTTCTAATCTGTTGACACGATACCTAAATTCCGAAGGGCAAATCGCAGACGCGAAATACCATCATGGCTTCCACCGTTTTCGTGCGCGCCCGGATCGATGAAGCGTTGCGGGATGAAGCCGCCAGCGTGCTGGCGGAGTTCGGGCTTACCGTGTCCGACGTGGTGCGGATGACGCTGACCCGCGTGGCCAAGGACCGGGCAATGCCTTTGGAGTTGAAAATCCCCAACGCGCAAACCCAAGCCGCCATGGCGGAATCGCGCCGTCTGATGAAAAGACGCAAGAAATATTGAGACCGCCACCGATTTCCTTCACGCGCAAAATATCTCAAAACGGCCGACGAGGCGGTAGCCCGCCGGCCGTTTTGCTTGTTGGAGTCTCGCGAAAGTTCAGTGCGGCGTCGTTCCCATCGAACCTTGAGAACTCATGCCGCCCGACGACTGCGCGGGCGTTCCCATTGCGCCGGTCGCGGCCGGCTTGGTCTTGGATTTGTTCTTCGTGTTCTGACCCTGCATCGATCCTCCGGACATCGTGTTGCCGGTCGACGGCGAAGCCATGCTGCCGCCTGACATCGATCCTCCCGACATCGTGCCGGAGCTTGCGGGCGTCGATGGGCCGGACATCGATCCGCCCGACTGTTGAGCGAATGCGGTTCCGGCGAGAGAAGTAGCGGCAAGCGTCATGATCGCCAAAGCGGCTGTGCGCGTGGTGAAGGTTTTCATGGGCAGTCTCCTGGGGTGGGCCGGCGGGTCCGGCGGTTTCGGGCGGCATCGGCCGACCTCAATGCCTAGTTCGACGGCGGGCCCCATTCGGTTACACTCAAGGCGACATTTCTCGCACGGCCCGCCTCGCGTAACATTCGCACCGGTCCGTGCGTATCCATAAAGAGAGGTCGGGCTTGCTCGCCGCGGAAGCGCAATTGAAGGCGTTGATGCTGTCGGCGCTCGCCGGCGACGCCGCGTCCTATCGCGCTCTGCTCGCGGCGCTGGGCCAATTGCTGCGCCGGTACTATGCGCGCCGGCTTCAGGATTCGGCGAGCGCCGAAGATCTCGTGCAGGAGACCCTGATCGCCGTGCATACGCGACGCGCGACCTATGACCCGCGCCTGCCCTTCACGCCCTGGCTCTACGCCGTGGCGCGCTACAAGTTGCTGGATCATCTGCGTCGCGGGCGCGTGCGTGCCACGATCCCGCTCGACGACGCGGGCGATCTGTTCGCGGAGGACGAATCGGAGGCGGCGCTGGCGCGGCGCGACCTTGATCTGCTGCTCGAGACATTGCCTGCGGCGACGCGCGAGGCGATCCGGCAGGTGAAAATCGAGGGCCTCACCACGGCCGAAGCGGCAGCGCGCAGCGGCCGTTCCGAAGTCGCCGTGCGGGTCGGCATCCACCGGGGATTGAAAGCGCTGAGCGACAGATTGCGCGAAGGACGAAGCCGTGAAGACCGATGAATTGATCGATCGGCTGACCGGCGAGCTTGCGCCGGTGTCTCCCGCAGACGTGCCGCGGACGCTGGCGCTCGGGCTCGGCGCGGGCGCGGCCGTTTCGTTCATTGCGATGTGGCTGTGGCTCGGCATCAGGCCCGATCTCGCAAGCGCCGCCGCCACAAGCGCCTATTGGATGAAATTCTTCTACACGCTTTCGCTGGCGTGCCTCGCCTTCTGGGCTGTCGAGCGCCTCGCACGGCCGGGCGCAGGCTCGCGCCTGCAGATGACCTTGCTGACGATTCCCGTTCTCGTGCTTTTCATTCTGGCGCTCATCCAGATCGACGGCGTATCGCGCGCGACCCGCATGCATCTGATGATGGGCGCATCCGCGAATGTCTGTCCGTGGCGGATCGCCATCCTCTCATTGCCGGTTTTCGCGGGCGCGTTCTGGGCGCTCGGCAAACTCGCGCCGACGCGGCTCGTCGTTGCGGGGGCCATGGCGGGATTGCTCGCAGGCGCGTTCGGCGCCTGGATCTACGCCTTTCATTGCGACGAAAGCGCGGCGCCCTTCGTCGTCATCTGGTACACGCTGGGCATCGCCGCCATCGGCGCGCTGGGCGGCGCATTGGGCCGCGCTTTGCTGCGCTGGTGAGGCGCTGTCATCAGGCTGTTACACGCCGTCTGCTTAGTGGCCTCCCGTTTGCCCCTCTCCCGAGTCCCGATGCCGAGAACCTCCCCGAACTGGCTCAGCAACGCGTCGCCGCTGGTGTTTACGACCTTCGCTTCGCTCGCGGGCTTCGCCACCTATTTCTCGATGTACGCGTTCCGCAAGCCCTTTGCGGCGGCGACCTTCGGCGCTGTCGAGGGCTGGCATTTCACCTTGGACTTCAAGATCGCATTGGTGCTGGCGCAACTCATCGGCTACGCCGCCTCGAAATTCATCGGCATCAAGGTGATCGCCGAAATGCAGCGGACTTACCGGGCGCAGATGATTCTGGGCCTGATCGGCGCCTCCTGGCTGGCGCTGATCGCGTTTGCGGTCGTGCCCGCCATCTACAAAGTGCCGGCGATGTTCGTGAACGGGCTGTGCCTGGGCATGATCTGGGGCCTGGTGTTTTCCTATATGGAGGGCCGGCGCACCTCCGAAATTCTTGGCGCGGTCTTGTGCGCAAGCTTCATCGTCTCCTCGGGCGCGGTGAAATCCGTCGGCATATTGCTCGTGGAGTTCCTGCATGTGCCGGTGTTCTGGATGCCCGCCACCACGGGCCTCGTATTCGTGCCGCTGCTGCTTATTTCCGTATGGGGCCTCACGCAGCTGCCGCCGCCCACGCCCGAAGACGAGGCCGCGCGCGTGCGCCGTGCGCCGATGACCGGGCGGGAGGTGCGCGAATTTCTTCGCGACTACGGCTTCGGCCTTACGCTTCTCGTAACTTTGTACGTGTTCGTGACGGCGCTGCGCGATTTCCGGGACAATTTCGCGGCGGAGCTTTGGACGGCGCTGGGCTATTCCAATCCCGCGGGCGTTTTCACCTCCACCGAACTCGTCGTGGCGTTTGTGGCGCTCGTCGCATTGAGCAGCATTGTCGTCGTGCGCAGCAATGTGCGCGCGCTGACCGTCATTCATGTCCTTTTGCTCGCAGGCCTCGTGCTGCTGGGCGGGTCGACCCTGGCGTTCGACGCCCACATGATCGGTCCGCTGCCCTGGATGATCGCCAGCGGCGCCGGGCTCTATGTCGTCTATACGCCATTCAACGCCATGCTGTTCGACCGCATGGTGGCCGTGAGCGGCCGGGTGGCGAACGCCGGGTTTCTGATCTATGTCGCCGATGCCTCCGGCTATGCGGGGAGCTGTGTGTTGTTGCTGTGGCGGAATTTCGGGATGCAGCATGTCGCGTGGCTGGAGGTGTTCCGGTTCGCCATCTATGGAACGACGGCGGCCGGCCTCGTTCTCGTGACCTTGTCGCTGCTCTATTTCAACGGCCGCGCGCGTGCGGCGGCGCCGGCGCTATCGGGCGCTTGAGTGCTATTACTTTTGCTTCACCTCTCTCCCACCGGGAGAGAGGTCGAGGATGCGCAAGCATGCTTGCGCATCCGAGGGCCCGCCTACGCTAAAGCTTCGGCGGGTTCATTCATTGCTCGTGTCCGCCAAAGCCTTGGCGAAGGCGGATGAGTGGGTGCGCGTGCATGGTCAAATCTTTCGGGAGCAACGCACTGCACGTGCACCCACTCACCCTGCCCTCTTGCATGTTGAGGAGGCCGAACTCGGCGCAAGCTGTGAGGCGCATCAAGGCCGGCGGCCGCCGGCCTTGATGCGGATGGGCGGGACCGTAACCCTCTTGGTTATAGGACCGTGGGAGAGCTTGGTCCGTCCGTCTTCAACTCTTGTCCTCAACAGATGATTGGGAGCACGTCCCGCATGCAAGGCAAGGAAGCGTCCGAACAAGAATCCCGCAATTGTACCGCAGGTATCGACGTGAGCAAGGACTGGCTCGATGCTCATGTCATGCCCGCAGACAAATCGTTACGCGTGACCAACACGCGTGAGGGCATTCGAAAGCTCAAGCGTTGGCTTGTTCTCCGCGAGCCCAGACTCGTGGCGGTTGAGGCCACCGGCAAATGGCATCGCGAACTCTGCCGCAGCCTGCACGCTTCGGCGATCGCCGTGGCGGTCACCGATCCCTACAGGGTTCGCATGTACGCCAAAGCGCAAGGCGTCCTGGCCAAGACCGACAAGCTCGATGCCCGCATTCTGGCGCAGTTCGCCGCGGCGATGGCGCCTGCGGTACGCCCGCCAACGCCGCAATCGTTGGAATCGTTGAAAGAATTGGTCACTGCCCAGGATAGCGCCGTAGCCGAACGGACCGCGCTCAAGAACCAGCTCGTTGCGGCCGAAAGCGCATTCCTGAAGAGCCAGCTCGCATGTCGGATCCAGGAATTGTCTGGCCATGTCGCTGCGATCAGGCAGGAGACCCTCAGGCGCATCAAGGCCGATGAAGGTCTAGCCAAACGTTACGCCATTCTGACTTCGATCCCCGGCTTTGGCCCTATCGTCGCCGAAACGCTCATCGCATGCCTGGCAGAGCTTGGAACTGTCACCCACAAACAGGCCGGTTCACTGGCCGGTCTTGCTCCGGTCGCTGACGATTCCGGTCAGCGTCACGGTGTACGCTCCATATGGGGTGGCAGAGCGATCGTTCGCAAAATCCTTTACCTCGCTGCCGTCTCGGCCAGCCGATGCAACGCCGACATGAAAATCTTTTACAAGCGCCTCATCGACAATGGAAAAGTCCCAAAAGCTGCTCTCATCGCAGTCGCCAGAAAGCTCCTTGTCCTAGCTAACACTCTCATCGCGCAAAATCGAACCTGGCAGTCAACCGCTCCAAAGATCGCTTGACGCCAAACACAGATGCTCTCCCGAAGGGAGAGAGGGAGAAAATTTCAAATCGCGATAGCGCTCCAGTGCATCACCGAGTGCGAGCTTGAGCGGACCAAGCCAGGGCTCGAATTTCCGCCATTGATCGAGGCCGTCGCGGAAAATGGGCTGGCGCACCTGTTCGGAGCTCGGCGTGCGCACGCTGCGCTGCGTCTTGTGAAAATCGACGCAGGCGGCTTCGAATTCCAGACCGCAAAAATCCAGCATCCGCCGCACGCTGCCTTCGAGATCGGCGACGACGTCTTCATGATGCACGCGCAAGACCCGGCCCGGCAGCGCCTCGTCCCAGTGACGCATCAGTTCGAGATAGGTGCAGTAATAGCGCGAGATGTCCTCGACGCTGTAAGTGAATTCCTGGCCTTGCGCGAAGAGCTGCTTCAGGTTGCTGAAACAGCAGGCCATCGGTTCGCGCCGCGCATCGATGATGCGCGCCTGGGGCAGCATCAGATGGATCAGGCCGATGTGCCGGAAATTGTTCGGCATCTTGTCGATGAAGAAGGGCTTGCCCGATCGATACGCACGCGTATCCGCCAGGTATTTCTCGCCGAAGCGGAGAAAATCATCGCGTGAGAGTTCGCCCAGAGCCGCCGGATAGCGCGGCGCGTCGGAATCGGCGTCGCGCCCCTGCAGGCTCGTGACCGCGTTCTGAACGTCGGATAGTTCGTGGGTCCCGTCCACCTGCGAATGGGACGCCAAAACCTGCTCGAGGAGCGTCGAGCCGGACCGCGGCAGGCCCACGATGAAGATCGGGTCCGGTTGCGACGATCCCCAGTCCGCTCTTTGCCGAAAAAAATCGCGTGTGCAGATTGCGATCTGCCGCTGCGTGTTTCCTTCGATGACCTCCGCACGGTAGCGGCTTTCTTCGCGCTTAAGCGCGTTGCCGCGCTGATAACAACCCCAGGATTCGGCGAAGCCGCCGCGATCTTCGAACGCCTTGCCCAGCGCAAAACAGAGATGGTAGCGGTCGGCCAACGCCGTCGAAGCCGAACGTTCTTCCGTCTTCATGCGCGCGATTTCTTCGTCGAGAAAGCGATACGTCTTGAGATTCGCGAGACTCCAATACGCATCGCCGAAATCCGGTCGCGCCGCGGCCGCCCCGCGATAGGCGGAAATGGCTTCGGGAACGCGTCCCACCGTTTTCAGCGCATGGCCCAGCCAGAGATTCGCCTCCGGCCATTGCGGCGTTTCTTTCAGCAGCTCGTGATAGATCGCGATCGCTTTTTCGTGTTCGCCCAGACCGACTGCGACAGTGGCGGAAAGTCTGCGACACTCCAAGTTGAATGCGTCCAACGGCATCAAACGCTCCAGCTCCATGCGCGCCTGAGCATATTTGTGGCGCCGTATCAGAACCTGGGCGTAGTTCAACCGGGCAGCGTCGTAATCCGGAGCCAGAGCAAGCACGCCCGCGAGCAGGGTTTCCGGATCGTCGAGAACGTCCCGCTCCATGCCGATCCGGGCGAGCAACCGCATCGCGTCGGGATGGTTCCCATTCTTGATGAGAAACGCGCGGATGATGGACTCTGCCGGATCCAGATCGCCGTCGGAGAACAGCGAAGTCGCCGTGACGACCTCCGGCGGCAAATGCTTGAGCGTGGCCAGGTGGTCGGCCGCTGTGGCGGCGTTCTTCACGTCGCCGGAGATTCGATAGACCCCCTGTAACATCCGCCAGCTCATGGGCAGCGCTGGGTTGAGATTGACGGCGAGAAGCAAGGATTCAATCGCCCGCGGCGCATCCTTCTGCGCGACGTGACACAGGCCCCGTTCCTGATGCAGAAGGCTGTAGCGCGGATGGACCTGCTCCAGCCGGTCGAGCGCCGAAAGGGCTTCTTCTATCCGGCCGAGATGTCTGAGGCTGACGGCTTCGATGAGCAGGAGATCGCGGTTGTCCGGCGCGTCCGCCAGCAATCCGCGGGCGTCGCTGAGCGCCTCCTCGTGCAGGTTCTGTTTCTGAAGTCCGCGCAGCCGGGAAATGTTCTGCTCAAATGGCGCGGCGCCGGCGGAAGGAATATCCATCATGATCCACAAAACGACTTCGGCGGGCGTTGCGCCCGCCGAAGCATATCACGATTGCTCGGACCGTTTAGTACTTGACGCTGAGCTTGACGCCGAGGGCCCGTGGACGCAGCGGGACTTCCGATTTGATCCACTGCGCCGATGACGTGAACGTGCTGGCATGGGAGTCGGTCAGGTTTTCGCCGAAGAGCTGCAAGCTCCACTTGTCCCTATCGACACCCAAGGACGCGTCGAAGGTCGTGTAGCCCGGTTGGTAGTAGCGCAGATAGGTCGTCGAGGGGACAAGCACGCCGGTCCCGGAAACATAGTTGGCCGGCTGGTTCCACATGCCGCCCGTATAGCTGGCGCCGACTGTCGCGAATCCGAGGTATTCGCCCATCTGCCAGTCTTTGCGAGCGCGGAAATCGCCCTGCCATTTCGGCGAGAATGCGGCCACGCCGCCCGTCTCGCCGTACGGATTGGGATAGTTGCCGCCATTGGCCTGGGTGATGCACGACCCGAAGGTGGGGCTGCCGACAACGTTGCTGATGAGGCACGGCGCGCTGGCTTCGGAATTGTCGTTATAGGTCAAAGAACCCGTCAGCGTGACGCTATCCATGGGACGGCCGACGAACTGCAGCTCGCTTCCCTTGATGTTGTAGCTGGGGCCGTTGGTCGCGAAGGTCACGTTGCCGGTGTAAAGCGGCTGGAAGAACAGGAACTGCACATTGCGCCAATTCATGTCGTAAGCCGACAGGTTCACTTGCAGATTGTCGTTGAACCACTGGGACTTGATGCCGATTTCCTGGTTGGTCAGGGAGTCGGGCTTGAAGCTGTTCGGCGTCGTATATTGCGGTTCGGAGCCCGAAAGGTAGTTCAGCACTTCGTTGGTGTTGTACCGATTGAAGCCGCCCGGACGATAGCCCTGCGAGAACAGGTAATAGGCCATGATGTCGTCAGTGACGTTCCAGTTGACGCCCAACTTGCTCTTGATGCCTTCAAACGCCTTGTTGTCGTCATGCGCGTTGATGTCGTGTTTGGGGTAGCTCGACGTGCAAATGAGGATATTCTCGCAACGCGTGCCTGTCGTGTAGACCGAGCCCACCTCGTACTCATTATACTGGAACCACCGGCTGCCGGCCGTGACCGTCAGCACCTTGGGAATGATATCGAAATCGAGCGAAGCGAAGAACGCCGTTTGGTCGTAGCCGCGCTGCGTATCTTCGCCGAACGCGGTGTTGTCGCCGCGCGGATTGGGATCGTTCGAGGTCGCCGGAGGGATGCCTGGAGCGCCCGGATATGGCTCGACGAGGCCGAGACACACCGGTTCGCCGCCGACCTGCTGGTTCAGGAGCGCCTGGGTGCAACTCGGGATGGTTCTGTAGTTGAAGTTCATGTCGTCGTAGATTCGGAACTGTTCGTAATACGCGCCGGCGATGCCGCGCAGACGCCAGTCATCAGGCGTGCTCAGACGGAATTCCTGGCTCAAATGCGTATTCTTCACCGAATCGTGCCAGTTCGTTATGGGCGAATTGCACTTCTGCGGGCCGCCCTGATCGATCACGCTGTATTTGGAGCTGCCGCCGCCCGAGCAAGAGTAATACACGCCGTAATAGGTGCGGGTGTAGTTCGAGTATTCCATCTGCTGATCGATGTGACGCACCATCCAGCCGCCCGTATAGATCGCCGAGAAATCGCCGATCTTGCCGTTCACGGTCCAGGCGGTGTTGCCGTAGCTGTCCTTGTCATAGGAAGGCGAGAACGCCGTCACTTCGAGCGGCGCGAGGGTTTGCAGCTTCGTCGAAGTCGGAGCATCGGTATAGAGGTTCGAACCGATCGGATATTCGACCGAGAGACCCTCGGCATCGAGCATCTGTACGCTTTCTTCGATCAGCACGTTCCAGTCGTTGTTGATGTCGTACAATAGTTCTGCGCGCGCGCCCGTGTATGTGGTGGGATTCTGGGCGTTGCCGACCATTGCGGAATTGTTCCCAATCGGCGAACCGTTCAACGTACACCAGCCCTGGCCGCCCTGCTGGAAGGGATTGGTCCCGCCGTCCGGGCATTTGCCACTCCCGTTCGGGTGGATGCCGAGCACGACGTTGCCGGGATCGGCGTCGTTGCGGGTGAATTGGCTATAGACGTTGTTGATGTAGCCGCCTTCGCGATCGTCATAGATCACAAGGCGCACGGCCAGCTTGTCCTGGATGATCGGAACATTGATCATGGCGTCCAGGCTCGTATTGGGAGCGCCGCCCGAGGTGACGCCGTACATGGCGTCCACATTTGCGCTGAACTGCGTCAGATCGGGTTTGTTCGTGATGTAGCGAACGGCGCCGGCTTCCGCGCCGCCGCCGAAGAGCGTGCCTTGCGGACCCTCCAGCACTTCGACGCGTTGCATGTCCACCATGTAGATGTCCACGTTGCGTGCGGGAAACTGCATCGACTGTTCGTCGAGATAGATGGCGGTGTTCGGGTAGAGGCCGACCGTTCCCGTCGATTGGTCGCCGCGGAATCCGTTGCTCAGCCCGCGAATGAAGAGTTCGCCCTGACCCGGGCCGTTATTTCCGTAAGTGACGTTCGGCGTATATTTCAGGAGGTCGTTGACCGTGAGCACGTTGAGGTCAGCCAACGTCTGACCCGTAAACGCCTGGATGGTCATCGGGGTTTTCTGGACAGTCTCATCGCGACGCTCGGCCGTCACGACGATTTCTTCAATACCTGTCGCCGAGGTGTTCGAGGTCGCCATAACCGGATCGGCCACGGCCGGCCCGCCATATCCGCTGAGCAATGCCGCAACGGCGCACGAAATCTTGTATTTGGCTTTCATGATTTTTCCCCAAAAGTCGCGGAAAGCGACAGCCCACACCCACGCGAGGGGAATCGAGCGCCATCGCGCGCGCCGATGACAGCGCGCGGCAATTGGACGATCGCGACTTACCCCCGCCGCGAAATCGACCCTAGGAGTGCTGCGCGATAGTTCGGTGACAGAAAAATTTGGGAGCGATGAATAATATATGTGAATCCGATTTCACGGTCGCGCCGTTATTTGGCGCTGCACATTGTGCAACGCCGA
The DNA here is from genome assembly GCA_963715545.1 of uncultured Alphaproteobacteria bacterium. Taxonomy (GTDB): domain Bacteria; phylum Pseudomonadota; class Alphaproteobacteria; order Micropepsales; family Micropepsaceae; genus Rhizomicrobium. Next base: position 2,111,893 of record OY970252.1, read on the forward strand.
ACGGACATGACCGCGCGAACGGCCAAGGCGAACGATTCATCGCCTGCATTATATTTGTGCAGAGAAAAAAGAATTGGGCCGAAGCCGGGGAGAGGAAACGGCTTCGGCCCAATCTTTGAGCAGGCGATCAGGCCGCCTGCTCGGCAGGAAAATATCTGGCGATCTCGTTGCGCGCGCGCGACAATCCTTCGGCCGCCGCATCCGCGCTGATCTGCTGTCCTTCGACGTGAATGAACGTGACATCGTCGAGGCCGAGGAAACCCAACATCGTGCGCAGATAGGGCTCCTGAAAATCGTAGCTCTTCATCGGGCTGTCGCCGCTGTAGAGGCCGCCGCGTCCGGTGACGACAAACACGCGCTTGTTCTTGAGGAGACCTTCGGGACCGTCGGCCGTGTAGCGGAACGTGCGGCCTGCGCGCGTGATGTGGTCGATCCACGCCTTCAAGGTCGAAGAGATCGTGAAATTGTACATGGGCGCCGCGATCACGAGCACGTCGGCGGCTTCGATCTCTTCGATCAGCGGGTCGATCTCCGCGACGGTCGCTTGCTGATGCGCCGAACGTTTGTCCTGGGGTGTGAAGACTGCGCCCAGACGCTCGCCCGTCAGATGGGGAACGGGGCTTGCGCCGAGATCGCGCTCGACAAGCCTTGTGCCGGGATGGCGGGCACGCCACGCAGCAATGAACTCCCGGGCGATCTGGCCCGATTTCGAACCTGCGCCCGACAGGCTGGACGACACATATAAAAGCTGGGACATGGCGGCTGCCTCCTCGATTGTACCCGGTGGTGACATTCGTTCGCCGCCGTGGTACTAGTTAGTAACATCAAATAGGTACTTACCGGTAAGTGCCACGTCAAGAGGCCATGACAGAGATTCTGAAAACCGCCGGAAAACCGGCCCGCAACACGGAAAAATCACCGCGAGAGCGCATCCTGGAGGCAGCCCGGGAGCTGTTCTATGCGCATGGAATCCGGGGCGTGAGCGTCGACGAGATCGCGGCTGCGGCGCAAACCAACAAGATGACGCTCTATCGGCATTTCGTGTCGAAGGATCTGTTGGTCGCCGACTATCTGCGCATGCTTTCGGCCGAGGCCGAGGCCGGCTGGACCGACCTCGCCCGCGCCCACCCCGGCGACCCCAATGCGCAATTGGAGATGTGGATCGACCTGACGGGCGAGATGCTGGCGAAGGCGGGCGACCGCGGTTGCGCGGTGGCGAATGCCGCCGTCGAACTACCGGAAAAAGATCATCCGGCCCGCGCCGTCATCGAGGAGCACAAAACGCATCAGCGCAATCATTTGGCCGCGCTCTGCCGCGAAGCCGGATTCGCGAAACCCGAACTGCTTGCGGATGAGATTTTCCTGCTGCTGGAAGGCGCGCGCATCAATGTGCAGAGCGTGGGCCAATGCGGCCCGGGCGCGCGCATCGCCCAGATGCTGCGCAACATGCTCAAGGCGTCGCCACGGAACTAAATACTGGCGCCCCGTCGCCAAAATGCATGGGGCGCTCATAGACGAGCGTTCTGCCGATCCACACTTCGAAGCGCTTGTATTCGCTGAGCTTCATCGCATGGGCGAGCACCCGGGCGCGCGTGTCGTCGGCGCAATCGGCCGCAAGCGTGCAGGCGAGCGACCCGTCGGAATTCAGGTAGCAGATTTCGTAGCTCGGCATGGTTCCTCCTATGAGCGAACGATGCCCCCCAGCAACGGTTCCCTTTTGCCTTTCAACCCACGTTAAGTCGAGTGACAAATCCCGTCATGCACTTCACGATTTCGCTCAATTCATTTCGCACATGCGAAATCGCGACGCCCTATTAATTAACGCTTCTTGCGCGCAGGCACCGCGGCTGCCGCGCCGCCGGGTTGCGAGAAATAGTGGAAAAACTCGCTGTTCGGCGACAGCACGATCGACGTCGTTTCGGGCGGCAGCGCTTCCTGATAGGCCCGCATCGAGCGATAGAACGCGAAGAAATCGGGATCCTGTCCGTAGGCTTCGCCGAGGATCTTCGTTTTCTCCGCATCGCCCTGGCCGCGCAGGATTTCGGATTCACGCGTGGCCTCGGCCGTCAGCACGGTCACTTCGCGGTCGGCGCGGGCATGAATGCGTTGCGAGATTTCCGAACCTTCGGCGCGATATTCGTTCGCTTCGCGGATGCGCTCCTGCTTCATGCGCTCGTAGATCGCCTGGCTGTTGGTCGGCGGCAGATCGGCATGGCGAATGCGGACATCGACGATCTCGACGCCAAATCGTCCCGCTTCCCGGTTCATATTGTCGCGAATGTCGCGCATCAATTGCGCGCGTTCGCTGGACAACACAGCCGAGAAGTTCTGCGCACCCAGCACGCCGCGCACGTTTGAACTGAGGATCAGGGTCAATTGCTCGTTGGCGCGGTCGCGGTCGCTCAAGGTTTGGTAATAGCGAAGCGCATCGATGATCTTCCAGCGCGCAAAGGCGTCCACCACGAGGCGCTTCTTGTCCTGCGCGATCATCTCGTCGGCCGGGGCCTCCACGTTCAGCACGCGCCGATCGATATATTCCACCGTCTGGGTGAACGGAATTTTCGTGTGCAGTCCCGGTTCGGTGACCACTTCGCGGGGCGCGCCGAATTGCAGCACGATCGCCTGCTCCGTCGGATCGACGGTGAACACCGAGTTCAGCGCAATGATCACGACGATCGCCGCCGTAATCCCGCCAAGCGTGAGAATGATGCGGTTCATTGCGACGCTCCCGAAGCCGGCGCGGAGGTGGACGACGGCGCCGTCACGGTCACGCTTTCCGCACGGTTCCTGTCGAGCGCAGGCAGCGGCAGATAGGGCACGACGTTGTGTCCGGCGCCTTCGTCCAGAATGATCTTGTTGGCCGGCTTCAGCACATTGGACATGGTTTCGAGATACATGCGCCGGCGCGTCACTTCGGGCGCCTTGCGATACTCGTCATAGACGAGCGTGAAACGCTGCGCCTCGCCTTCCGCTTCGGCGATCACCTGCTGACGATAGGCCTGCGCCTTGTTGACGATGACCGACGCATTGCCGCGCGCTTCCGGAATGACCTTGTTGGCGTAGGCTTCCGCGGCGTTGCGCGCGGTTTCCTGGTCGGCGATGGCCTTTTGCACGTCGCGATAGGATTCGGTGACTTCCGGCGGCGCCTGCGCGTTCTGAAGCTTGACGCTGGTGATGGTGACGCCTGCGCCGTAGCGATCGAGCGTCTTCTGCATCAACTCGCGCACGCTGGCCGCCAAACGCGGGTCCTGCGTGATGATGGGCTCGACCTGGCTTTGGCCCACGACTTCGCGCATTGCGCTTTCCGCGACGGCCTTGATCGTCGCATCGGGATTTTCCACGTTGAACAGATAGGCCTGGGCGTCCTTGATCACCCAATAGACCGTGAAGTTCACGTCGACGATGTTTTCATCGCCCGTCAGCATCAGGCTTTCCTGGGGAACGTCTTCCACGGAACCCGAACGGCTCGCGTCATCCGCGGCATTCGAGTCGGAGGAATCGATCGGCTTGTAGCCCACGTCGATCTGGTTCGACGTCGTCACTTCGGGCTTGAACACCGTCTCGATCGGCCAGGGCAGATGATAATTGAGTCCGGGACCCGTGCGCGCCACGACCGCGCCGAAACGCAGCACAACGCCCTGCTCGCTCTGAGTGACGATATAGAAGCCGGTGGCGAGCCAGACGACCAGCAGTCCGAGCGCGATGACGGCGATGCTACCGGCCGTGAAGCCGAAGCCACCGGGCAGCAGCCGGCGCAGGCGCTCCTGGCTGCGGCGCAGCAATTCCTCGAGATCGGGCGGCTGGCCGCCGCCGCCGCTCCCCGTCCCGCGCCCCCAGGGTCCGCGTTGCGGACCTTGTCCGTTACCGTCCGAGCCAGACTGGTTGTTCCAAGGCATGTGTTGTCCGATGTGCCGAAATGCGAGGGAAAGCGCCCCAGGGCGCCCGCCAAATCCCCGATTGCTTGGTTTCCGGAGGCCGCGCGGTTATATGGTCATCTTCCCCAAGGTGCAACGAAACTACGCACAACCCTCCCAAGTGGGGATTGCTATAAGGCCTTGGAGGATAAGGATTTCGGGGATGGCGGCAGCCACACGCGAGCCAACACGAGAAAATGTGCTGGAGGCCCTGGGCCGGGTGATCGACCCCGCCACCGGGCGGAGCGTGACGGAAGCGGGCCTGATTCAGGGGCTGGTTCTGCGTGAAGGCCATGTGGGGTTTTCCGTCGAAGTGCCGCCTGCCCGCGGCCCCCAGGCCGAGCCGCTGCGCAAGGCGGCCGAAGATGCGGTCGCGGCCCTGCCGGGCGTTCTTTCGGTCATGGCGGTTCTGACGGCGCATCAGGATTCCGCGGAAGGCCATGCACACCGCCCCGGCATTTCGCGGGCCGCCCGCGCGGACGCCGCGCCGCATGCGCCGCCGCAGCCGATGGGCATTCCCGGCGTGACGAACATCATCGCGGTGGCGAGCGGCAAAGGCGGCGTCGGCAAATCGACGGTCGCAGTCAATCTCGCGTTGGGACTTTCCAAACTCGGATTCAAAACCGGATTGCTCGACGCGGATATTTACGGGCCTTCGGTCCCTCGCCTGCTCGACATTCGCGAGAAACCGAAATCGCGCGACGGAAAAATTCTGGAGCCGATCGAGAAGCTCGGATTGAAAGTGATGTCGATCGGATTCCTGATCAAGGAAGACGAGCCGATGATCTGGCGCGGGCCGATGGTGATGAGCGCGCTGTCGCAGATGCTCGCCGACGTCGCATGGGCGCCGCTCGACGTGCTCGTCGTCGACATGCCGCCGGGCACGGGCGATGCGCAACTCACCATCGCGCAGCGCGTGCCGCTCAAAGGCGCCGTCATCGTGTCCACGCCGCAAGACCTCGCGCTGATCGATGCGCGAAAGGGCCTCGCGATGTTCCGCAAGACGCAGGTGCCCGTGCTCGGCATCGTGGAAAATATGAGCGTGTTCATTTGCCCGCATTGCGGCGAGGCCAGCCATATTTTCGGACATGGTGGCGCGCGCGCCACAGCCGAGGAATTGGGCGCGCCGTTCCTGGGGGAAATTCCGCTGGTGCCCGCAATTCGCGAGACATCGGACGCCGGAACCCCTATTGTGGCGCTTGCGCCCGATAGCCCCGAAGCACAGGCATTCCTTGCTCTCGCCCGCGCCGTGGCCGGTAAGCTCGCGGAGCCCGTACGCGCCGCGCCCCAAATCGTGATGGAATGAGTTGAGAGAAGCGTTCGTCGAAACGTCCCAAAAATTACAATAACAAAGACACCGGTATAAACAGCAATGGCTACGCCCAAACCACAAATCCGCAGCATGTTCGCCACGCCCGTGTGCGTGCACTTCCTGCCCGTCGCGCAGGAAGTGAATACGGAATTGCGCCCGCTCATTCTCGAAAAAATGGCCAGCGTCGGCGTCATGGACGCGCACGGACAAGGCTGGCGCTCGTCGCCCGATTTCGCGAGCTGGGGCGGCGGCGCAGCCGAGACTTTGTTCCGCGTGTTGCGCGAACAGGCGGACGGCCTTACGGCGACGCGCTCCGGCGGACGCGTGAATCTGGAATGGAAAATCACAGCCGTCGCGGCCGTTCGCCAGAAGGGCGAGTACAGCGAGCTCGTGGCGCGACCGGGCGCGTTGTGGTCCGGCGTTTATTATGTCGATGACGGTTATGGCAAATCCGACGATGAAACCCTGGGCGGCGAATGCGAACTCGCCGATCCGCGCGGCGCGCTTCCCGCGATGGTCGCGCCGCATCTCGCGTTCCGCATTCCCGGCGGCGTGACGGCCGGCATGGTCGAAACGATCCGCCCGCAAATGGGCATGATCATTCTCCATCCCTCGTGGCAACCCCGCGGCGAACGCCGCTACGACGCCGCCAACCACCGCGTGACGATCGAATTCGATCTCGCGGTGCCGTAAGGGCGTCGCGAACGCAGTTCCCCACTTTCTTTCCCCGTTTACGGGGGAAGTCCCCGGCAAAGCCGGGGGAAGGGGGGACGCCATGTTTCCTGTCTCGGTCATACCCACTTGGTTCACGCGCAACGGAGTCTGTGCCTCAATTTCTCGCGAAAATATTTTCGCTCTGAAATATCCAACAAAATCAATTGCTTGATACGCGCGAGCAGGGCGTTCAGGCCCTGCCGATTCCCCTGGATCGGGCCTGCAAAAACGGCGCGAACGCGCCTCGTTTTCAAACGGCGCAAGCAACCGGTTCGGAATGCCAAGCGCGTTTTCTCCCGGCCGCATGTCGCTCCCGGTCGACAGCATGTTTGCTGCGCCTGGCGAACCATTTCGTGCAGAAAAAAATCTCACCTGTTATCGCCCCGAATCTCCAGCCAAATCATGGGCTTCACGAAACGATAACAGGCAACAACAGGCGCCTGTTATTCGCCGTCCGCCGCCTGATACGGATTCAATGGAACGTGTTTCGCGTGCCGTCACACGCGAAGGCGCGCGCGCGATCGTCCGCTGCAGGAGGCGCGTGCACGCAAATCTTGTCCGCGCGACTTTCGCCGCACGCTCGTCTCGCGTCGTGTCGCGCGTTTCGATGTCGTCTCGTTTCTCTTCCACACACGCGCTCCTTCGCGGACGAAGCCCTCAACATGGCGATGCAAATTCGCGCGCGCAATCGCGCGAAATCGAATCTCGAAAATAAAGTTGGAACAAAACTCGAATCTTTGGTGAAATTTGCGAGCCAATTTATTGGCCGATCAGGAGGTTAACCAAACGATCGAATGAAGTTTTTTCGCTGTCCATGCTTTCATCCCTTTCAAGGGCGGAATACAGTGCCACAAATTATAAAACCCGAACGCGCTACAACGAATAATAGGGAACTATTGCGCACGTCACTGTAACGAAAATCGGCGAGGAGGCGAACATGGGCGCATGGGGGACTGGCATTTTTGAGAATGACGACGCCAGCGATTACGCAAATACCATTGTCGACGGGCATGACACTGGCGTACTCGAACGCACATTGGATCGGGTTCTTGCAATTGGAACAGGATATCTCGAAGCGCCGGATAGTTCGGAGGCATTGGCCGCTGCCGATATGATCGCCTGTCTGCTGGGTCGACCCGGCGACGACACGCCTTACAGCGAGAAGATCGATGCGTGGGTCAGAAAAGTCAAAATCACGCCAAGCAGTCAGTTGATCGATAAGGCGCGCCGGACCGTAAGCAGGGTTTTGACGGAACCCTCCGAACTGCTGGAGCTTTGGCAGGAATCCGACGAATTCGAAATCTGGAAAGCATCCGTCGAATCTTTGTCGGGACGGCTCACCTGACCGAGCATTCCGAACATGGTCTTTGTTACGCCAGTGGACGGTGCTATATTGAGATTATGAGCAAGTCGGCCATATCGCGCAGCAAAGACGTCATGGGTGGTACTGCGGTGTTCCGCGGAACGCGGGTGCCCGTGCAGACTTTGCTCGACTATCTTGAAGCCGGCGATTCGATCGACGAATTCCTTGAAGGATTTCCGACGGTCACACGAGAGCTCGCGATCGAATTTCTTGAGCAAGCCAGGGACCGCCTCGTCGATTCGGTCTCGTGAGAATCTTTCTTGATGAATGCGTCGATTGGCGCTTGTCCCGCGACCTCGCGGCGCATGACGTGAAAACCGCGCGGCAAATGGGATGGACGGCGATCAAAAACGGCGAGTTGCTGGCGCTCGTGTCGGCACACTTCGATGTCTTTGTTACCGTCGACCGTAATCTTGCTTTTCAGCAGAATATCGGCGTCCTTCCTATTGCGGTTATCGTCCTGAGAGCGAAATCGAACCGCCTTATGGACCTCAAGCCGCTCGTGCCGGATTTTCTGCGTGCGCTCGAAACGGCTTCGCCAGGTGCCGTTGTGGTTGTCGGTGGCGCATAACATAAAACTCGGGAATTTCGGTCGACAGAAATGTGCGATCCTAGTGCGCTCGGTTCGGCCCGGAGTTGGAGGGCAGCCGCCATACCTTCTGCATGCCGCCTCACCGACCAGCCGCGTTTTGCCCGGGGTGAATTCGTATCGTGTCGCCGTTATTTGAGATCGAAGCGCGCCCGGGCTTTTGCGCAAGCTCGTTTGGTCAGCGCTTAGAGCGAGCGAGCGTCGCTCGCGTTCAAAGGCATGTCACCCCTCGTAACGAGCGCGACGCGTCGTTTCGCCTGCCAAATCTCGATTGAATGATTTATGGCCAACCCCCGGGCTTTATCCAACGCATCGAGATCGTCGCTGCACTTGTGTACGAGGTGGTCAACGATGTGATTCTCGGCAGTCAGAAAAAACAATCGATAGTCAGGCATCGCTGCCTCCTTATCCATAATAGAGCGGAAGTGCAGCCCCTCATGCAAAATGCTACCGAGGTCTCTCCCCGCCGGCGCCAATAGCCTGCCGGCGACTCTCGAATCATAGGCCGCCCCAAAACACCGGCTGGTCAGTTTTGACCACATCCAAACGGTGGTCCGGTCTAGACCGCTGCTCAGCTCTGCCGGCCACATCCCAGCGGTTCGGCGCTGAACGGGCGAACCATGGAATGGCGTCGCGAAACCGTCGTTCGTGTAACTCAAGCAAACAGAGGACGTTGAGAGCGTATGAGTGCTGAATCAAAATGGCCCCGCAATAGGCTCCTGCTCGCCCTGCCGGCTTCCAATCTTAAGCGGCTTATGCCGGAGCTTGAACATATTCGCTGCCAACGCGGCCAGGTCCTGATGGATGCCGATAGTCCGCTTGACCATGTATTCTTTCCCGATAACGGGGTCATCTCCGTGGTCGCGGTTTATGCGGATGGCAGCATCATTGAGATGGCGACGATCGGAAGTGAGGGTTGCTCGGGTTCGCAAGCCATTTTCGGCGCCAAGAGTTCCTCCGTCCGGCTTCTCGTTCAGATTCCGGGGGGCGCAGCAAAGATGTCGCGCGCGGCGTTCGCGCGAGCCATGGGGTCGATGCCGGCCTTCCGAAATCTCATGTACGCTTACGTTCAGGCCTTTCTGGAGCAGGTCATGGTGTCGGTGGCATGTAACGGCGCCCACAGCCTCAAGGAACGGCTGGCGCGCTGGCTCCTCATGATGCGCGACCGCGGTGACGAGGATGCACTGCAGATCACTCAAAGCCTGCTCGCCGAAATGCTGGGTGTTCAACGACCAAGTATCACGAATGCGGCCCAAGAGTTTGAAAGCGCCGGCTTGATCGCGCGCGGCCGACGGGAAGTCACGATCCTCGATCGTCAGGGGCTCGTGGAGGCGTCTTGCGAATGCTATCTGCTGGTCCGGGCGCGCATCGCCTTTCACCTTCCCAAGACGTACACGTAAAAAGGCGCGCAACGCCAAATCGGTAATGTACATTACCGACAACACCCGCCGATAAGCTTACAAACGACGCCGGCGGGAAGCCGGCGTGAGCCCTTCGGCAAGATCGTATTCTTGCCGCCGGGGATCAGCCCCGTCATCGGAATGGGTGCGCGGGCTGCCGCCACGCACGAAGACGATCCCTTGCATCTCGTGGAAACGTGGGGCTGCCATGAAACGTAAAGAGAAAAATCTGCCGTTCGATCCCAAAGCGTTTCTTTCGAAAGTGAACGGAGGACGAGCCACAACCAAATACCGGGCCGGTCAAGTGGTCTATCGGCAGGGCGATCCTGCAGATTCGGTGTTTTACATTCAGGCGGGCAAAGCCAAGGTCAGCGTTGTCTCCCATCTGGGCAGGGAGGCGGTGGTCGCCGTTCTGGGAGCCGGTAGTTTCTTCGGCGAGGGATGTCTGGCCGGACAGATTCTGCGTATGGCGACAGTGCGCTCTCTGACGGAGTGTGCGATCACGCGAATAACAAAGTCAGAGATTCTCGGCGTGATTCACAAAGAACCGGCGTTTGCCGAGTTGTTCATTTCGCACCTCCTGGCGCGCAACAGCCGTGTTGAGGAGGACCTGGTCGATCAATTGTTCAATTCGAGCGAGAAAAGGCTGGCGCGGACCCTCCTGCTTCTTGCGAATTTCGGAAAGGAAGGCGCCCCCGAGCCGGTCCTGGCGAAAATCAGTCAGGAGACGCTTGCGGAGATCATCGGCACTACGCGATCCCGCGTCAGCTTCTTTATGAACAAATTTCGGCGAATGGGCCTGATTACATACAACGGTCAAATTGAGGTCCGCCGTTCCCTGTTGAATCTGGTTCTGCATGAAAAGCCGGAAATCAGAAATTGATCGGAACGCGTCGACACCTGCTTTCATCGCGACCCGGTGGAGATGACGGATGTCGTCAGGTGGCGCCGCCGTGACTTTCAAGCCACCTGTCGAGGTCTGCAGCCGATTGCGCCGGAACCTCTTCCATCGGGACATGGCCGACATTGTGATAGACGATCAGCTTTGAGCCATTGATCGCCTCGGCGAACTTCCTGGCGTCGCCGGGATCGACGAGCTTGTCGTGGTCGCCCCACATGATCAGCGTCGGCGCGTGAATCTTCGCGAGCTTGTCGCGCGTCGCCCAGCCGTCGCGATCAAGCCCTCGTAGGGTTTCCACAAAAGTGCGATCCAGAATGGCGCGATGCCCAGGCGCGCGGGAGAATTCGATATAGCGCGTGATCATCGCATCCGTGGCCAGATGCGGATCGAAGAACGCCGATGTCAGCAGCGCGCGGATGATGCGGGACTTGTCCAGGCCGCGAAGCAGATAGGCGACAGGCGCGCTGTCCAAAGCCGCCAGAAGGATGCCGTCGGACGGTTTGTATTTCTGCCATTCCCAGCCCGACGCATCGATGAGCACAAGGCGTTCGACCCGCTCCGGATGGCGCAGCGCCAGAACCCAGGCGATTTCGCCGCCTTTCGAATTGCCGATGACGGTGACTTGGCCCAGCCCGATCGCCTGCGCGAAGCGTTCGATCAGCTCGGCGTCGTTCGCGCTGGACGGAACAAAGTCGTCGGGCGCACGCGTGAGGCCGTGGCCGGGCCAGTCGATGCTGACGAGGCGGTATCGGCCGCCAAGCCGCGAGACCCAGGGTTCCCAATCCATGAGTGAAGCGCCGAAGCCATGGATCAACAGGAGCGTCGGGCCTTTCGGGTCGCCCTGATCGCGATAGTGCAAGCGGTAACCGCCGGAAAGATCGACGAAGCGGGATTCGGGATTCGCATATTTCCGCTCCAGCACCTCGTAGGAGATGTCCGGGCGCAGCAGCGCAGCGTAGCCGGCCACGAGGAGCACGACGACGAGGCCCAGAATCCCAAGCACAATCCTTTTTATCCAGCGCATGTTGCGGATTACGTTCATCGTTAATCGGCGCCCTTCGCGCATCATTGCGCGAGCGGGGCCAACCTAACGACCGAAAGGATGTCGGCGATTGTACGAATGTTACCTCACCGTCGGGATTCCGACGCGCGACAAAGCCCTTGAGCCGTTCAATCGGATATCCCAAAATCGTGCATGATCTATAGTCGCGTCAGCCCACCGGCCCATCTGCGCAGGCATATTGAAGCCTTCAGTTATTGGGCGGAAGAGGCGCGAACCTCCGACGCCCGCTTCGCCATCATGTCGTCGCGGGCGATGTCGCTTCAGATCGATCTTCATGACACAGAGCTGTGCTGGTACGACGGCGAAGCTCTGTCCCGGCGCCATGCGCTCAAAGGCGTAACCCTCAGCGGCGTGCAGACGCGGGCGTTCGGGATCGACGCCTGTCAGCCGAGAATCTTGCGCGTGATTTTTCGCCCCGGCGGCGCCTATCCGTTCTTCGGTCCGCCGGCCGCGGACTTCCGCGATACGGCCATTTCCCTGGAAGACATCTGGGGCGCCGAAGCCGAGCGGCTGCAGCAGCGGCTTGTGCAGGCGCCGACGCAAGCCGACATGTTTCGCATCCTTGGCGACGTTCTGGCGTCTGCCGCGTCGCGTCCGATGGCCAACCACCCGGCGGTGTCGTTCGCGCTCGAACAGGCCGAGCGCGCGCCGCACCGGACGAGCGTCGCATCCCTCGCCCAGGCCGCCGATCTGAGCCGCAAGCGGTTCATCGACCTGTTCACGCGGGAAGTCGGCATGACGCCGAAGCTTTATCTGCGGATGGCGCGCTTCGAGCGCCTGTTGCGGGACATCTTCCCGCGACTGTCCGTCGATTGGGCGGAGACGGCGGCCGGATTCGGATATTTCGACCAGTCGCATCTCATCCGCGATTTCCACGACTTCGCGGGCATGACGCCGACCGAATATCTCTCGCGCCGCAGCGATTGGCACGATAGCGTCCGCGACGCTTCGAACGCCGCATAGCAATATCACTTGAGGAAGTACCGGGGAGAAACAATGACGTTCTGTCTCAAAGCACTCCGTTGGCCGGCGCAAATTGCGTTTCTCTTGCTCGCATCGCTCGCGGCGTCCGCCGAGACCCCACCGCCGATCGATTACGCGAAGGCGCGAGCTTATTTCGCCGAAGCGAAGGCCTATTCCGACAAGGAGGGCGGCCGGCTGTGGGGGACGAAACTCTACGGCGCCATGTTCTTCGTCGAACCGGAAACGCGCTTTGTCGTCGCGAACGAGCCGGATCCTGAGGGCGTGCTGCACGCGGACGGCGACCTCTATGTCGGCACATTGCCTCAAAGCGTCATCGTTTCGAACGCGCCGACCGAATGGGAAAGCAAGCGCTGGACGATGCTGATCTGGCCCACCATCCCGGAAGACGCGGTCGTGCGGCGAATCATGTTCGAGCACGAATCCTTTCATCGCATCCAGCCCGCGCTCCATCTGATGGCGCCGGATACGCCGAGCCTGCATCTCGACACGCAGGAAGGCCGGCTCTGGATGCAGCTTGAATGGCGTGCGCTTGCGGCGGCGCTTGCGCAAACCGGGCCCGCGCAAACGCGAGCCGTCCGCGATGCGCTCGCCTTCCGGGCCCATCGCCGCGCGATGTTTCCGGGGTCCGCCAAAATCGAGAACGGGCTCGAAATCGCGGAAGGCATTCCCGAATATACGGGCACGGTCGCGGGCGATCCCGATGTCGCGTCCGCGCGCTGGCACACGATCGGAAGGCTCACCAATCCCGATCAGAGCGCCACCTATGTGCGCTTCTTCGCTTATATTTCCGGGCCGCCTTACGGGCTGCTGCTGGACGAGCGTCTGCCCGGATGGCGCACGAAACTGACCGAGGAGTCCGATCTCGGCGATCTTCTGGCGTCGACGCTCAAGGGCCGCGTGACGGACGACGCCGAGGCGCGCGCCGATGTTTACGGCGCCGCCGCCATCCGCATCGCTGAAACCGATCGCGCCCGGAAAGCCGACGCCGAGAAGGCGCGTTATCGAGCGCTGCTTGTCGATGGGCCGACGCTTCTCCTGCCGCGCGCGGGAAAATTCGCTTTCAGCTTCAACCCGAGCACGCTCATTTCGCTGGGCGATTCCGGCACGGTCTATCCCACCTTTCACGTCGTCTCCGGCTGGGGCACGCTCGACGAGAAAGAAGGCGCGCTGGTGCCGACGGATTTCAGCCGCGCAACAGTCGCAGCGCCTGCGGACGTCAAAGGCCCGCATATCGAAGGCCCCGGCTGGACGCTCGACCTCGCGCCGGGATGGACGGTCGCGCCGGCCGCGAAGGCGGGCAGCTATACCGTGACGAAGGAGTGATGGGGGCGCCGCAATGGGCCCGACGCATCGCAATGATCGTTGCGGGCCTTCTGCTCGTGGTCGTCACAGCGCTGGCGGCCGCGATCGCGTTCGGCACGGCGCCCGCGCCGAAGCACACGATGCCGGCGCGGCATCTCGATCTTTCGGGGCTTCCTCCCCTTAGCCGCTTCGTGGCGCGCGACGGTTCGCATCTCGCCTATCGCGTCTATCCCGGAGGCGACGGCCAGGTGGTCGTGCTCATCCATGGCACGGGCACGGAAAGCAGCGTGATGAACGCGGCGGCGAAAACGCTGCGGGCTGCAGGCGTCACGGTTTACACGCCCGATCTGCGCGGCAGCGGAAGCTCGGGACGGCGCGGCGACATCGACTATATCGGCCAGCTCGACGACGACCTCGCGGACCTCGTGGCGACGATCCGCGCCCGATACCCCCGCGCGAAGATAACCTTGATCGGTTTCTCCGGCGGCGCCGCTTTCGTCATGCGCATTGCGGGCGGACCTTACGGCGCGCTCTTCGACCGCTATATCCTCATCGATCCCGCCATCGTTTATCCCTCGCCGCTCGCGCGGCCGAACGCCGGCGGCTGGGCGACGCCCTATCTGCCGCGCATCGTGGGCCTCGTCATCCTCAACAAGCTCGGCATTCACTTGTTCGACGGTCTCGACGCCATCGTCTTCGCCGCGCCGCCGAACAATGCGAGCATGACGCGGGTCTATTCATTTCGCCTGGCGATGAACCTCAACAGCGGCGATTATGTCGGCGAACTTGAGCGCACCAAGAAGCCGATGGCGCTCATCGCAGGCGCCGCCGACGACCAGTTTTACGCGGATCGCTATGCGGCGATTCTGAAGCCCGCGAAACCGGACCTGACGGTGGAGCTGGTGCCCGGGCTCGACCATGTCGACATGATCATGAAACCGGCGGCGCTGGCCGCGCTCAGTCGAACCTTCGAGACCATGACGCGCTAGCTACGCGGCGACGACTTTTAACGCTGAATACTCGGCGCTATTCGATCGCCTGCCCCGACGCTTCCATGATCGACAGCCCGGTCGTCAGCAGCCTGTCATAGGCCGTACGACCAAGCGAATACGGATCGCCGGCGAGAATGTTCGCGTCGCGCATGCTTTCGATTGCGGGCGCGCCGATCGCCATCGCCTTTCCGATCTTTTCGGCGCCCGGATCGTCGACATCGTGCCGAATGATGTCGCCAAGATCGAGCCGCTGTGCGATCTTGTTCGCCAACCGCATCGCCTTGTCGGAAACGTAGCCGGGCAGGTCGAGCAGCCCGGCCGCCCCGGCCCGCGCGGTGGTCCCTTCTGAGTTTCGCAGCGCGGCCGCCTGAGGGGAATGCCTGCTGATCATCCGGCGATGCCAACGCGAGAACAGGCGGTCGGCTTTGCACATCGGCGCGGAAGCCCCGTCGGGATCCACAAGCGGGCAAAAGATGGGCACGCCCTCTTTCACCGACGCCGTGACCACCGGGCCCGCGACTGCCGGCAACCTCAACCATTCGTAAACGCCGTCATAGGCGCGCGTCTTGGGGAGTTGGCCAAATTGCGCCTGCATCGCGTCCAGATAGTCGCGCTTTGCGTCAATGAATTCGCGGACGAACGAGTCGTGAAAATGCCCCGTCAGCGGCGGCTTCGGCTCGATTCGCATTCGATAGAGCCGGTTGAAATTGGGCGCGCCGAACAGGTTTGGGAAATCCTGCATCCACCAGAAATCTTTCCACAACTCGCCGCCCAACCCCGAGATCGAGAGCGAGATTCCCCGCGCTTTTCGCTCGCACAGAATTTGATGCATGCGATCATATGCGATCAATCCGATCTGGCCGTTCGTCAATCTCAGCGTCCGGCGAATGCAGGATTCCAGATTGTCCGCGCGATGCTCGGTCACGAAATGCGGCAGGTTCAGCGCGGCGGCGACGCGACGCGCAATCCGGACGTCGACGCTGAATTCCTGGCCCGACGTCGCGAACTCCCTGATCGCGGGCCCGCCCGCAGGCCGGCTTGAGGCCAGACAAGCGGCGAGCAGCCGCGTGTCGCCGCCGCCCGTCAAATCCAGCGATACGGCGTCGGCGGCAATCGCCGTCAAGATATCGCGCATATAGAGCTCGAAATCGAATGGCGCGGCGGCGGGCGAACGCTTGAGAGCGCATTGAACCGTTCCGTCGCCGGACACGCTGACAATCTCGCGCCCGTCGAGATACCGGATGCGCCGGTCGATCGTTCGCCCAAAATTGTAGCAACCGAATCTCAGAAAAGATGCGATTCCGGCGCGGTCCAGTTCTTCGTTGCTGAAACCGATGCGTCGCGTGAGACCGAACAGATCGTCGGAAACCGCATCGCCCGAGATGAACAGGCGCATCAGCCCCGAAGGATCGACCGCACACATCGTTTCGCGCGAGTTCTTGTCATAGACGAATATGGCGTAGGAACCCTTCGCGAGCGGGAACGCCATTTCCCGTCCGTCGCGCTGAAGGACTTCGAGGAATCGCAGGATGCTTTCTGCTCCCGCAGCGCAGCCGCGCACGAAGAGAAACCCGCGCCACGCGACGAGATGAGTCTCGGTCTCAAGCCGTTGATACGCTTCCTCGTCCGCGGCGGCCGGAAGTGGCGTCATTTTTCAGCTGATAGCTCCGGCGTGCGGGCGCAACTCCGCCTTAGCTTTAGCGAAGTCGGCCAAAAGGGCCAGCGTATTCTGTCAGTGCGTTTGTCGATGGCTGCGAACAGCCCTCGCGGCGCCGCCTCTTCCTCGCTTCACTTCGGATGCGGCATTGCGGGGAGCTGCGGCAAAGGCGGCGTGGTGAGGAAGGTGCCGTTGCGCGGCAGCACGTTGCAGCCCTGCGCGGTGCACAACTCGACCTCGCCCGAAAACCGGTCGACGACGAAGACCGATTGCCCGATCGAGGGATAAGTCTGCACGCGGCCCACGACCAGGAACGTGATCGCCACCGCGAACGCGCCGATGATGAGCGCCAGCCAGATCTCGACCGTCACCGATTCGATGATGGCGCCGGCGCCGAGCAGAACCGCCGCTGCGATGATCCAGGGCAGCGCCTCGCCGACCGGCCCGCCCAGCGATCCTGCGAACCGCCAGGCGATGAACGCGCCCGCCAGAAGCAGGAAACCCGCAATGCCGAATCCCAGCCGCACGCCCCAGGGCGTCGACCCGTTGGTCGTTTCGATGCGCTCGATGTTGTCGTGATTGTGGACTTCTTCGTGGACCGCGTGATTATCGCTCATGAAACCCTCTGATAAATTTGAATAATTCGGCTGCCCCGCCCGGCACATTGCCATAACGTGTCAAAACCGGAAAAGAACCAGGCCTCACGCGAATCGCCGCTAGCCGGTCCGCTCCAGTGCGCCCGCAGAAATTGCATCAAAAGTGCGACAGGTCGACGACACCAGGCCGATGAAATAGATCGCCCAGAACGTCTCGAACAGGTCCACGAACCTAGGCTCGACCTCGAGCGAGGATTGCTTCTTATTCTGCCGGATGAAACCGGCGCGCTCGGCGTCTCGAAGCAGCCGCACGACCTGGGTTCGCGAGACGCCGAAGAGCTTGGCGAGTCCGGTGGAGGACACGTCAGGTGAATTGCGCGCGCTGCGATAGTCCTCACCGGCCGCGTATTCATAGAGCGCAAACAGCGTCGCCATGCCTGCGCTCCGCAGATAAAACGCGGAAATCGGCGCCGTGGGGACATGCGTCATGCGCGACGCGGAGAGAACGCTGGCGCCGAAATCCGCGACAAACGCTTGCACGAATTGCGGATCGTCGAGTTGCGCAGTCATCAGGGCAATCTCCGGCGCGACCAATTCCAACGCGGCAAGATCGATGCGCAACCGGAACAGAAAATCCGCGACGAGTTGCGGTGTCGGCAAATAACGCTTCGCCGCACCGCGTTTCGTCTCGACAACCGGTTCAAGGTAACCCATCCAACGCATCTGCATGAGAAGCGCCGTTGCCCGTCCCGTGCTCAAGACGGCGCCTTCTCCGGCAAGATCTCTCAGGCGCCGATGCGTCACGCCGCCCGTCGCGCCCAGATAGAGCGCCAAAACCGCGAGAACCTGCCTGCCGCCGTCGACGAACGACCGGTGCAACGCGGGATCGTTGTAGTGTCTGGTCAGCAATTCCCGCGCGTTCTGGTGCAGCGCTTCCACGAATCGCGGCTGGGACCGCATATCGGCGATCATCTCTTCCGGAATGTGCTCTCCCAGAGGGGAATGCCAGCGTTTGAGGTTCAAGTCAGGCACCAAAAATCTAGAGTGAGGGGCGCCCCCGCCAAAGCGTACCAAATTTGGTCGTTGCGGCACACGATCCGTCAGTAGAGGGTGGAGCGCGAGGGCGCGCGGTCGCCGACCCTTCGATTCGATCCTGGGGGATTTTCAATGAATTCGCACACACGCGCGGTTCGCGCGTTTCTTTTGACGTCCGCGGCGGTTTTGTCCTTGCCGGGCATGGCCTTAGCCGCTCCCCTGGGCGGCGCGGTGACAAGCGGCAGCGCAACCGTCAGCCGCCCTTCGTCGAGCAGCACAACCATCAACCAGACCAGCGAAGGCGTGGTCATCGATTGGTCCAGCTTCAATGTCGGCGCGGGCCAAACGACGCAGTTCGTCCAGCCGAACGCGCAGGCGATCGCCGTTAATCGGATCGGGGGCAAGAACGGCTCCGAGATCCTGGGTACGCTCGACGCCAATGGTCGCGTGGTTCTGATCAACGCCAACGGTGTGCTGTTCGGCAAAGGCGCGCAGGTGAATGTCGGCTCGTTGATCGCGACATCGACCGATGGAAGCGATTCCGACGTGCTCTCGGGCAAGTTCACGAACGCCGGCAATGCGAATGCGCGAATCATCAATCAGGGTCAGATCAATGCCGCTTCGGGGGGCACGGTGGCGCTCGTCGCGCCGTCGGTGACCAACACGGGCATCGTCAATGCCAAGCTCGGCACTGTGGCGCTGGGCGCCGCGAACAAATTCACGGTCGATTTCGCGGGCGACGGCCTCGTCTCCTTCGCCACACAGGGCGATGTGAACGCGAAGGCTTCCGCTTCCAACATGGGCACGCTGTCCGGCGCGAATGTTTCGCTCACCGCGCATGCCGCCGAAGGATTGGCGACGGGCGTGGTGAACATGAGCGGCACGATTCTCGCGCAAGGCGTTCAAAACGTCGGCGGCACGATCCTGCTCGATGCGGGCAACGGCGCGCTCAATACGAGCGGCACATTGAACGCTGCCGGAACGACGGGCGGCGGAAGCATTGAGACCTCAGGAAATACCGCCAACATCTCGGGCCATATCACCGCCGGCCAGGGCGGAAAATGGACCGTCGATCCCGCGAACCTTGTCATAGGCTCCGCCACAGCCACCACTATTGACGACTCTCTCAACGCCGGGACCAACGTCACCGAAAGCACAACGCCGGCAAGTCCCGCGCAGACGCGCAACACCGGCGCGGGAGACATCATCGTCGCCAGCGGCCTGTCGTGGAACACGACGGCGACGTTGACGCTAGACGCCTATCATTCGCTCAACATCAATGCGCCGATCACGATCGCGGGCGCAGGCGGTCTCGTGCTGCAATACAACGACGCCGGCGCCGACGGCACGCTCAATTTCAGCGCCATCGACGGCGGAAGCGGACATGTCGCGTTCACCGACGAGGACATCAACGGCAACACGCTTGGATCGCTCACGGTCAACAGCGCGTCCTATCAGCTCGTCAACAGCGTCGCCCAGCTCCAGACCGCGATTGCAGGCAATAGCAGCGCGATCGTCGCGCTCGCCAACTCTTACGACGCCTCGGGCGACGGCACCTATTTTGCAGCGCCCGTGTACGATCTCGGCGCGGGCGGGGTGTTTGAAGGCCTCGGAAACACGATCTCCAATCTTACGGTCACTGCGCCAAACGGATCGGCCGGCCTGTTCTACGAGAATGATGGAACAGTCCGCGACATCGCAATCGTCGGGGGAACATTCAACAGCAACTACGGCGCCGCCGCCCTTGTGGGACTAAACAACGCGACAATCACAGACTCTTTCGCATCGGCATCGGTTTCCTTGAATTACTACAATAATGCCGGCGAATTGGCGGCTTTCAACTATGGCGCGATCTCCAATTCTCATAGCGCGGGGACCGTTACCGGTGCAGCCGGCGGCACAGTAGGCGGCCTCGTTGGACAAAACGAAAGCGGCGGCACGATTTCAGGGTCGTTCTCGACGGCTACGGTGACAGACGCCGCCGCCGGAACATATGCCGGCGGCCTGGTCGGCGGCAATTCTTCTGGGACGATCTCCAACAGTTATGCCATGGGTCCGGTATCCGGTGGCGGTTACGCAGGAGGGCTTGTGGGAGTCAACTTCTACGGCACGGTCAATGCCAGCTATTCGACCGGCATCGCAATCGGGGCGCAATATTCCGGAGGACTCGTCGGATCGGATCAAAGCGGCGCGTATGCGTCCGACTATTGGGATACGGGCACGAGCGGCGCCGCCCAGGCGACGGGCGACAACGGCAACCCGACCGGCATCACCGGCGCGACGACCGCAGGCTTGCAGACGGCGCTCGACGGCACGTGGGACACCGGCGTCTGGGCCATCGTGCCCAAAACCAGCTTTCCCTATCTGCTGTGGCAGGCGCCGACGGGCGCGCCGCAGGTGATCGCGGGCCACATCTTCGCGGACAATAGCACGACTCCGGAAGCGGGCCTTGGCGTCACCGCGATGATTGATGGGACGGCCCCCTCGGCGCTGGTGAATGCAGCTTCGGGCGCCGACGGCTATTACTACATGCTGCTGGCGCCCGGCTCGATATCCGGCACGGGCAGCAATGTGCTTGTGTCGCTGGCCGGCAGCACGCCGGGCGGTTCCTATACGGCCGCCACAAATTCGATCGCCAATCTCCCCGTCGAAGAAAACTGGTTGCGCGTGAGAACCGACGCATCCGACAGCCAGACGGTCGAAAACGACATCGATAGCGCAGCCGGCTCGAATATCGCACAAACGCTTTATTCGCAGGACAATGTCGCAATCGACGACGCCGCGTCCGCCTTCACGATCGACAGCACGATCGATGTCGGCGCCAATGTTCTCAGTCTCAACGTCGCGGGTTCGATCGCGCAGAACGGCGGCGCCATCGACGCAGGCCTGCTCGACGGCAATAGCGCCGGCGGCGTCGCATTGAACGGGCCGATCGACATCCATGCGCTCGGCGGTTTCTTCAATCAGGGCGCCGGAGGGTTTTCGCTGACGGACGAGGAGACGCTGTTTGTCGACGGCCAGGTCAGTTCGGGAACCGGTGATCTGACGCTGAGGACGGGTGGCACTCAGTACGGCGCCGCCACTGCCGCTGGGTCGAGTCCGCCAACCCTGCTGAAACCGGTCGACATCGATATTTTCGGCAGTCTCATATCCGGCGGAACGGTCTCACTGTTTGCCGCCGGCGCCATTTCGGAGATGGGTTCGACGCAGAAAAACGAGACCAAAGCGCCGCCTTTTCCCGGCGGCTCTATCTTCGCCAAAACGCTGACGGGACAATCATCCGGCGCGACAACTCTCGACGGATTCAATCTGATCGAAAACCTCGGCGACTTTTCCGCGAACGGCTTCGCATTGACGGACAATAGCACGCGGCTGGTTGTGCTCGGGGCGGTCAATGCCGGAAGTGGAAATCTCTCGCTGACCACGATGTTTGGAAAGCGCGCTGCAGGAGACAGCGCCAGAGAAGAACTCGGCGACATCGAAATCGACGGCAGCCTGACAAGCGCGGCAACCGTGGCGCTGAACGCGTGGGGCTCGATCTGGGAACGTCCGGGCGCCGCACAGACCAGTTCGGAGCAACGCAAGAAACCGGCGACTCCCGGCGCCATCACCGCCGCGACGCTGACGGGAAGTTCGCGTGGCGAGACCGAACTCATGGGAACAAATCTGATCGCAAATCTGGGAGACTTCGCCACCAACGGCAAACTGGTCCTGGTCAACAATGAGGGGCTGACGATTGTCGGAGACGTCAATGCCGGCGTGAACGATATGACCTTGCGTGTCAATGCAGGCAATCTCGTCGCCAACGTCGCGTTGACGGCGGGAACGATGAGCCTCAGTGCGGTCCAGGGCGAAGTCTATGGAACGGGCGCAATCACGGCCAATGTGCTCGATGTGAGCGCCAATACCGGCATCGACCTCCAGGGACCGAACAGCATCGGGAAAGTCCACAAGAAAACGAAGTCCGGCCCCGACATCGTCATCCAGACGCCCTGAGGGCATCGGTAAGATTTGGACGTATTGGGCGGTTTCTTAATCGAGCTGCGCAAACGCTAAATGCAAGGCCTTTCCCGAAGAACCTTTTAACTTTTCGTTGACGCTTTGCGGGCCGTTTCAACGGAATGGTAATGACGAAGGCATAAATTCGCGGCGAGGTTCCGGCCGCACCATGTTCAAAGAAAAGCTGCTCACGACGCTTCTCTGGTCGGCGGTTCCCATCGCCGGGGCGATGCTGGCCGACTATGCGATCACGATCCTGCTGCTGCATGCCTGGCAGTCCTATACGCCGTTCATCACGCTCAGCGTGGCTGTCATCGTCAGCCTGCCCGTCACCTATGCGCTCGTCAGCGGGCGCATCGAACTGCGGCATGCGCGAGACGAACTCACCGCGGCGCGCGACATCGCCGTCAACGCCAACCAGACGAAAACCCTGTTCTTCGCCAATGTGAGCCACGAGCTGCGCACGCCGCTCAACGCGATCATCGGGTTCTCCGAACTTCTGGCGCTCGACGCGTTCGCCGCCAAGCGCCGCGAATATGCGGACCTGATCCACAGCTCGGGCAAGCATCTGCTGGGCCTCGTCAACGACCTTCTCGATCTTGCGCGCATCGAGGCGGGCAAATTCGAACTGCACGATGAAAGCGTGAGCCTGGAACAGCTGATCGACGAATGCGCGCGGACCGTCGAGATGCGCGCCCGCGAATCGGGCGTCCGGCTCATGCACAGGATCGCGCCCGATCTGCCGCACGCCTTCGCAGACCGCCGCGCGCTCAAGCAGATCCTGCTCAACCTCCTGACCAACGCGATCAAGTTCACCCGCCGCGACGGGACCGTCGAAATGTTTGCGCGCCAGACGAACGCGGGCGAACTCGCCTTCGGCGTGAAGGACGACGGCATCGGGATTGCGGAAGAAGACCAGGCGCGCGTGTTCGAGCGTTTCGGACAAGGCCGCCACGACGTCGCCGGCGCCGACGAAGGCACGGGCCTCGGCCTGCCCATCGTCAAAGGCCTGATCGAAGCGCATGGCGGACGCGTCACGATGGAAAGCCGGCTCGGCGAAGGCACCTGCGTCACGGTCTGGCTGCCGCGCACCAGGCTGGTCCCGCTCAAGAAGATCGCATTGGCGTCTTAGCATCGACAACCGGCCAGCCGTCACCCCGATTGAATGCGTATTCTACAAACGGAAACGGCGGCACGATGGCCGCCGTTTTCATATTCAGGTATCAGCAGGCGCCGAGGTAATAACAGCAATTCGTCTTCAGCGCGCACCGTACCCCGACCAGGACATCGGACGAACAGACGCCGCCTTCATCCTGAAAAGGACTGGGCGCCTGGAATTCGTACTTTAGGGAGACGGGATAAATCCCTGAAGTGTGTTCACCATGTATGCAGAACCACCGCCATCCTCTTCGCCGCCGCCTTGCGGGTTGACGACATAGAACCCGCTCGCTGTGCTGACCGCAATATAACCGCGAGCGTCAGCCGTCAGGTGAAGCACGGATGTGGATCGCGCGGAGCGGCCCGGTGGGACGACCCGCAAAGGGATGAATGTCGACTTGTCGACACTTACAACCGTACCGTCCTGATCGGTTCCCGCGTAAACAGCCGTAGCATTGCCGGCCAGGGCGCATTTGGCGGTCGGCCCACCGGCAATTCCAAGACTCACCGACTTTAAAAACGTAACGTGCACAGAATCATTGCTGCCCGAAATTGTGTCTGTGCGCTGGAATACGTCGAGCATCAACGGAGTGTTGTATTTCGTACCCCTGTCCAGCACGTAAATATCGCGGCGCACCACATCGCCCTTCGTCTTCGGGGCATTTTCCAGCACCCCGCAAGCCCCGCCGATCGGAGTCAGCGTTCCGCTTCCGTAGCAGCCCTCCGATCCGGGCAATGAACCGCAGACCACGAATTGGACGCTGGTCGCGCCCGCGGAGAAGTTGTAGGTGGCGAATAGCGTCGAATCGAGCGGCGTCGTTCCGGCCCCGGCGTTTTGCGCGCCGCAAACGACGCTGAGTCCAAGCGCAGCTGTTGCTGCAACAAGCTTCGCATATTGCATGATTTCCCCCTTTTGACGGGCCTTCCCTGATGCCCCTCGTGAGAGCCCAAGGTAATACTTCCCCGATGCTCAAGAAAGTCTCGGGCGCCGCAAATTATGACTATGTGGAATCATTCTTATGCGTTGTAATTCAAGCGCAGGCCGGCCGTGGGCCACGGCATGGCGTAAAGCCTGCCCGTGCCGGACGCGGTGATATAAGCCGTTTTCATGTTCTTTCCGCCCCAGCAGATATTCGTGACAAGCGGGTCCGGGACCGGTGTGTGCTTCACTTTTTTCGTGCCAGGCCAGAAAGTGGTGATGCCGCCGGCCAGGATCGTGGCGCAACACACGCCGCCATCGGCCTGCACGCCCAGCGAATCGAAATAGGCGAGCCCCGGAAACGCCCCCACAAAATTCGCGGGCGTGAAGCCTTCCACCTTGCCCGGCTTTCCCGGCTTGACCAGGGGCAGCGACCACAAGCGACCCGGCATCGTCTCGGCGTAATAGATCGTCATGCCGTCCGGCGAGAGGCCTACGCCATTGGGCGTCGTCAGTTCGCGCAAGACCTTCGTGATCTTCGAGCCGTCGGCTTTTGCATAATAGAGCGCGCCATGCATGCGAAATTTCGCGTTGTTCGACGCGTGATCGGTGAACCAGAAGCCGCCTTGCGTATCGAATACGATGTCGTTGGGTGCGATCAGCTGCTCGCCGTCGCAGGAATCGTAAATCACTTCGACCTTGCCCGTGGAAATGTTCGCGCGCTCGATCCGGCCGCCCTTGTGCCCGGCGGGCGTGTGACCGGGAATATTGAGGCCCTGGCGCTTGTGGAATTCGAAATTCGAGCCGTTGTTGCACACATAGAGTGCACCGTCCGGGCCGATCGCCAGCCCGTTCGGACCACCGCCCGGCTTGGCGACCGTTTGCGTCTTGCCGTCAGGCTTCACGCGCGGGATGCGGCCCGCTTCGATCTCGACCACGATGACGGAACCATCGTCCATCGCGACGGGCCCTTCGGGAAATTTGAGACCGGCGGCAACTTCGCGAAGAGACATGGAATGTTTCCTCTTCATGGCTTTTCGACGTGAGGCTAGCGCGTGACGCGCATTTCGCAAGAGATCAGGTAGCGCGCTCCAGGGTCACGAAGCTGTAGCGCAGGCCTTCCGGCGTCGCGTGGTCTTCGCGAGAGGATTCGCGCCAATGTGTAGGCTCGAACGGCGCGAGCTTGATGTCGCCTTCGAACGCGGCATGCACTTCCGTCAGATGGATTCGATCCGCGCGATCGCGCAGCGCTTCGTAGATATCGGCGCCGCCCCCGATCACGATCTCGGGCGGGTTCTCGGTTTGCGCGCGCGCAAGCGCATCCTCAAGCGAATGCACAACGACAGCGCCCTCCGCGGCGAACCTACGATCGCGCGTGACCACGATGTTGGTGCGACCGGGCAACGGCTTCGTGGGAAAACTGTCCCAGGTCTTGCGTCCCACGATCAGCGGCTTGCCCATGGTCACCGCCTTGAAATGGCGCATGTCGTCGGCGATGCGCCACGGAATTTTCCCGCGGTCGCCGATGACGCCGTTTTCCGCCATCGCAAAAACAAACACGATCGGGCTCACGCCTGATCCGCCAGATCTGCCAGCGCATCGCCGAACAGGCGATAGCTCAGCCAGTCGCTGGCCGGCTCGGCGCGCAGGCCGTCGTAAAATGCGATGGAGGGTTTGTTCCAGTCGAGCACAAACCAGCTGATGCCGGCGGCGCCCGTGTCGCGCGCATGCCTGGCGAGCCACGCCAGCATCTTCTTGCCATGCCCTTTGCCGCGGCGCGTGGGCCGAAGGTAGAGGTCTTCAAGATGGATCGTCCTCACCGCGCTGAAGCTCGCGTAGGTGGGAAACCAGGTGATGACGCCCACGGCCTCTTCGCCCAAATGCACAAGCGCGCTGCAGCACACGGGGTTTGCGCCTAAGAAATCGCGCGCAACGATTTCGCGGGTGAGATGGAATTTGTCGGTCAGTTTTTCATATTCCGCGAGTTCGTAGAGAAGCCCGAGAATCGCCTCTTCGTCGCCCGCCCTGCCCGCTCTGATTGTCAGTTCCATGACGTCCCCTATTGATGCGCCGGACCATAGGGGGGAACTTTTTCTTGGTAAACGGCGGGAACCAAATTCACTTTTGATGGTTTCATGGAGGCGTAGGAGATCCCCCATGAAAAACCTGTTGATTTCGGCATTCGCCCTCAGCCTCGCCGCGACCGCTCCGACGGCCCTGCTGGCGGACGACCATCACAAAGACCAAAGCACGCCTCACGGCTCGACGGGCGGCGCCTCGCACGGAACGCCTTCGGGTGGGACCCATCACGACACGATGATGACGGTGCACCACACGACGGGGGGCACGGGTTCGACCCATCACACCTATCATCACACGTCTCACTACAGCACGACGCGCAACACGACCCACAATACGACGGTGATCAATCGCACGACCGTTCACCGCACGAATGTGGACGTCAGTTCCTATCGCAAGGCCTTCGACTCCCCGAACCATTATCACTACGGCGACTACCATGGTCCGGCGGGTTATTCCTATCATCGTTGGAACTATGGCGATAACCTGCCCCGCGAGTATTGGGCGCAGAATTACTGGATCGGCAATTTCCTGAATTTCGGATTGATCGCGCCGCCGGACGGTTACGTCTGGGTGCGCTATGGGCCCGACGCCGTGCTGATTGATGAAGACACGGGTGAAATCATCCAGGTCGAATACGGCGTGTTCTACTGAACGATCGACAATCTAGAGGCGAAAACCCCGGGCTCATCACCCGGGGTTTTTGTTTGCGCGCTTACACCGCCACTTCGGCCTTGATGTGCGGATGCGCCTGGTAATTCTCCAGCGTGAAATCCTCGTAGCGGAACGCGAAGATATCCTTCACCGCCGGATTGAGGCGCATGCGGGGCAATGGATAGGGCTTGCGTGCGAGCTGTTCGCGCGCCTGGTCGAGATGGTTCAGATAAAGATGCGCGTCGCCGAACTGAATGGACGAATTCGCCGGGCTTCAGGCCCGTCACCTGCGCCACCATCAGGGTGAGCAGCGCATAGGACGCGATGTTGAACGGCACGCCCAGGAAAATATCGGCCGAGCGCTGATAGAGCTGGCAGGACAGCTTGCCGTCCGCGACATAGAACTGGAACAGGCAGTGACAGGGCGGCAGCGCCATCTTCGGCACATCGGCCGGATTCCAGGCCGTCACGATAAGCCGGCGCGAATCGGGATTGCGCCTGATGTCGGCGATCAGGTTCGCGATCTGATCGATTGTGCCGCCATG
Source organism: uncultured Alphaproteobacteria bacterium (assembly GCA_963715545.1). Lineage (GTDB taxonomy): Bacteria > Pseudomonadota > Alphaproteobacteria > Micropepsales > Micropepsaceae > Rhizomicrobium. Next base: position 2,139,069 of record OY970252.1, read on the forward strand.
GCCGTCCGGCCAGGAGCGCCATTGCTGGCCATAGACCGGCCCGAGCTCGCCATTCGCATCCGCCCATTCGTCCCAGATGGAGACGCCATGCTCCTGCAGCCAGGCGACATTGGTGTCGCCGCGCAGGAACCAGAGCAGCTCGTAGATGATCGACTTGGTGAACAGCTTCTTGGTGGTGACCAGCGGAAATCCTTCGGCCAGGTCGAAGCGCATCTGATGGCCGAAGATCGGACAGCGTGCCCGTGCCGGTGCGGTCGCGCTTTTCCACGCCCCGTTTGAGGACCGTCTCCATCAGGTGGTGATATTGGCGCATGGCTGCGGTTTCGCCCGATTCCGGTTCCCAGTCTAGCGTGTTTAAAGGCCGGAACCGGTGCCTTCTCTATTCATCTTTCAGAGCCTATATAGGAGGTGCTGGGCGACCAGCTATGGCAATAAACGGCTTCGTAATAAGCGGACCGGACCCGGGGGCGGTACCCGGCGCCTCCACCACATGCCCGCCTCCCTTTTGGGACTTCGGCGGGTATCTGTGGGGGCGAAATAGGATCGACGGACGTGTAAAGGCTGTCCTTTTGCTCGGTATGGTATCCGCCGTTATCGGGCTATTCGTACAGGTGCCAACGATAATGAAATGGCCCTCGCTGCCTAATAGGTAAGCGCGGCTCGGGGGGCGCCGGGCAACAGAAGCCCCCCACTTTAATCGTACAGCTTGCATCCGGCCGCAGTGGGCTTCCCGCGTGGGAGCGGTCGAATTCTATCAGAAATATCTGATACGATTGCGCGATTACAATCAGATATATCTTATTGAAATGGTCACATATTATCTGATATATCTTATGGCATGAAGACCGCCACCCGACAACTCGACCGCCGTCTCAACGCGATCCGCCCGCTCATTGCGAGCGCGCGTCCACCGAAGGGATGGGTGCGCGCGATACGCGACGCGCTTGGGATGACGACCCAACAACTCGCCCAACGCATCGGCGTCTCGCAGTCTCGCATCCCCGAGCTGGAACAGGCCGAAGTGAACGGAAACATCACGCTCAAATCCCTGGAGCGTGCCGCGGAAGCGATGGGCTGCCGCGTTGTGTACGCACTCGTGCCGGAGCGACCGCTTGTCGATGTGGTGCGCGCGCGAGCCGAACGTATCGCCGATCGCCAGATCGCAGCAGTATCGCACACCATGCAGCTTGAAGATCAGGCCGTCGAAGACAAAGCCGTTCGCAAAGAGCAACGCAATCGCCAGATCGAACAATTGCTGCTCCGCCCCGCCCGCCTGTGGGACGATGCTTGAGCGATCCGTTCGAACCAAGCGACGACGCAACGCCGCTCGCGCCGGAAGAACGCACAGGTTTGATACCGACGCATGTCGCTCTGCGCCACGAACTCAACGAGCTTGAACAGCAGAACATTCTCGAAGCCGAGCGATGGGCGTTCGGCCGCAAGCGTAATGTGCTCTCCGAAGCATTCCTGCGCGGCCTGCATCGCAGGATGTTCAACCACGTCTGGCGCTGGGCCGGACAATACCGGACTTCGGAACGCAATTTAGGGATTGAAAACTACCGAATTCAGCCGGAACTCAGACAGTTTCTTGACGACGCCAGATATTGGATCGAACACAAAACTTATGAACTCGACGAGATTGCGATCCGCTTTCATCACAGACTCGTTTCTATCCATCCGTTTCCGAACGGAAACGGCCGGTGGTCGCGCCTCGCAGCCGATATTCTCATTGTCCAAAGCGGCCGCCCACGCTTCACCTGGGGCCGCACCAATCTTCAAGCAGCTGGCGATACGCGCCGCACATATGTCGACGCACTACACGCGGCTGATCAACATGATCTCGAACTGCTAATAACGTTCGCCCGATCATAAGGGTATCTACCGCCCCGCCGCGCCACCCTCTTCCGCTTCCCGCTCCGCCAGGCTCGTTGTCGCCGTCGCGCCCAGCGCCGCGGCGCGTTCGGCTTCCAGCGCGAGGCGTTTTGTGCGCGGCTCTTCCACGAAGGCGAGCAGCAGACCCAGCGAGATCGCTTCGCAGATCATCGCGACCCAGAAGACCGCGTGATAGCCGATGAAGGCCGCGATCAAGCCGCCGATGAACGGGCCCACCGCCGCCATCGCGCTTTCGGCCGTGTTGGAAAGGGCGAGCCGCATCGCGATGTCGTCGCGGTGGCCGAATTCGAGAACGATGTTCTGCGAGCTCATCTGATAGCCGGAATTGGCGGCGCCCAGGCCGAAGAACGCCAGCATGAACATCGGCAAAGTGTGCACGCCCATCAGAAGCCCGGTCGATCCGATCCACAGCACCAGCGCGACGAGGAACGTCGAGCGGAAGCCCGTCTTGTCCGACAGATAACCCCAGATGAGGTTGGTCGCGGTATCCGCCATCAGATAGGCGAAGGACAGTTCGCCGATGGTGGCGCCGGACATCGCGACCGTTTGGCTCGGATAGAGGATTTGGCTCGCATAGAGGACGTAGAACGGCGACGCGACGCGATTGGCGACCGCCAGCGTGCGCGCAATCATGAACCAGAAGAAGGCGGGATTGTCGCGCATCATCGCGGGCACGTCGCGCACCCGTTCGCGGATGTCGACGCGCGGGCGCAAGGTGGGCGGCTCGGGCTCTTTCACCAGCAGGCGGAACATCGTGAGCCCCAGGCTCGTCAACACGAAGGCGGCGAGAAACGTCGTCGAATAGCCGTTGCCCCACACATTCTGGCCCACAAGATATTTGCCGGCCAGATAGGAAAGCCCCGCCGCGATCAGCCCGCCCGTCACGTTGCGCAATCCTTGCAGGCGTCCGCGCAACCGGATCGGAATCATCTTCGCGAGCAGGAATTGGAACGCGACACCTTGCGGTCCCGAAAACAGTCCCAGCAGGAACAGGAACACGATGACGGCCACGAGCAGCGGCGTGCCTCGGAGCAGATAGCCCACGAGAGCCATGCCCAGAATCTGCACGCGCATCATCGTGCCGAGGAACATCGACACGCCGATGACATGCTTGCGGTGTTCCATGTAAGCCGCGCCCGCGACCGGGGAGATTGCGCCGCCCAGTTGCTGCAGCGCCAATCCCAATCCCACCACGACGTTCGAGCCGGACAACAGATGCAGATAGGCCGGCACGAAAGTGGGCGTGTTGACGAGCCGGAAACCCGTCAGCCCGAGCATGCCGTGAATATAATGGCCCGCGTAGTTGCGCTTCAGGTTGCGCCAGATGAAGCTTTCATAGGCCGCCTCGCGCTCCGGCGCGCTCATGCCCGCATATATGTCGGCCGGCGTCGCCATCTATTCCCCCGGAACGGCGCGCAGGATCTCCGCGCGCCGCGCATTGTCGAACCACGCCGCGACCGCGGCCAGGATGCAGACCGCGCCACCCGCCGTGATCGCCTCGCCGATGCCGATATGAGCCGCGAGCGTGCCAAGCAGCAGCGCGCCCCACGGCATCATGCCCATGAACGACATGGCGTAGAACGAAACGACGCGGCCGCGAAAATGATCGTCGGCGACGGTCTGGATGATGGTGTTGGTCGTGCCGCCCAACAGCATCATGCAGAACGAGGTCGGCAGGATCAGCGCGATGGAGAGATAAAGCGAATGCGACTGGGCGAACAGGATCAGGCCGAGGCCAAATCCGCCCGCGGCCAGTATCGGCGCCAGCGTCAGATGACGTTCATGCAGGCGCGACAACGCATAGGCGCCGCAGAGCGCGCCCACGCCCACGGATCCCATCAACATGCCGAGTCCCACGGAATTCTCATGCAGCACGTCGCGGGCAAAAGCGGGCATCAGCGCGAGATAGGCCCCGCCGAAGCAGGACGACACAGCGACCAGCAAAAGCGAAACGCGGATCGCGTGCGTGTTCCAGGCATAGACGGCGCCCGCCTGCAATTCGCGCAAGGGATGACCCTGCTTGCGGATGACGCGCGGCTCCACATGCATGAGCAGCAGGCTCGTCAGCACTGCGCCATACGAGATCGCGTTGAGTGCAAAGCAGACGCCCTCGCCCGCAAAGGCCACAAGCAGGCCGGCCGCGCCGGGGCCGACAATGCGCGCGAGATTGAACATCACCGAATTGAGCGCGATCGCATTGCGCAGGTCCTCGCGCCCCACCATCTCGATGGTGAAGGCCTGCCGCGTCGGCACGTCGAAGGAATTGATCAGGCCCATGCTGGCCGCCAGCACAATCACTTCCCACACCTGAACGATATGCATGAGTGTGAGCGTGGCCAGGATCGCCGCCTGCAGCATCGACAGGCTCTGCGTGACCACCAGCATGCGTCGCCGGTCGACCCGGTCGGAGATCGTGCCGCCGAAGGCCGACATGAAAAACACCGGCACGAGGCCGCAGAAGGAAGTCAGCCCCAGCAGGAACGGCGAGTGTGTAAGAGTGTAGACCAGCCAGCCCTGGGCGACGGACTGCATCCAGGTGCCCATCAGCGAGACGAGCTGGCCCACGAAAAACAGCCGGTAATTGCGGTGACGGAACACGCGCAGCAACGCCAGCGCCGTGGGCGGCTGGAGGACTGACGCGTCGTCGGAGGGCGTGGCGTTGTTCATGGGGCGAACTGACGGCTTGTCATTAGCACGCGCCTCGTGCTCCCGTCACAGCAATCGCAATCCCGAGACGAAAAATTATGGCCGCCATCGACGTATTGTTTCAGCCGTTCCGGCTCAAATCGCTCACCCTGCCCAACCGCGTGGTCATGGCCCCGATGACGCGCTCGAAATCGCCGAATCAGGCGCCGGGCGAAAACGTGGCCGCTTATTATCGCAGGCGGGCCGAAGGCGGCGTGGGCCTGATCCTCACGGAAGGGACTTCGCCCGAGCATCGCTCGGCGTCAAACGACGCCAATGTGCCAGCCTTCTTCGGCGAAGCGTCTCTGGCCGGTTGGGCGCGCGTGGTCAGGGACGTGAGATCCGTGGGCGGCCATATCATGCCGCAGCTCTGGCACCAGGGCGTCGTGCGTCATCCGGGCGCGGGTCCCTATCCCGATGCGCCGAGCATGAGCCCCTCCGGACTCGCCAAGCCCGGCAAGAAAGTCGCCGAGCCAATGACGCAGCGCGACATCGACGACGTGATCGCAGGCTTTGCGAAAAGCGCAGGTTACGCGAAGGCGCTGGGCTTCGACGGCGTGGAGCTCCACGGCGCGCATGGTTATGTCATCGATCAGTTCTTCTGGGAGGGAACGAACGCGCGCGACGATGAATATGGCGGCTCGCTGGAAAAGCGCGACCGCTTCGCCGTCGAGATCGTCGAAGCCGTGCGCGCCGCGGTGGGACCAGAATTTCCCATCCTGCTGCGCTTCTCGCAATGGAAGCAGCAGGATTTCACCGCCAAGCTCGCGAAGGATCCGAACGAACTCGAACGCTTTCTTTCACCGCTCGCCCGCGCCGGCGTCGACATGTTTCATTGCTCGACGCGCCGTTTCTGGGAGCCGGAATTCCCCGAGACGGGTTCCGACCTCAACCTCGCGGGCTGGACCAAGAAAATTTCCGGCCTGCCCACCATCACGGTCGGCTCCGTCGGTCTCAACGAGGATTTTATCACGGCCTATCGCAGCAAGGGCGCGCAACCGGTCGGAATCGAACGGCTGCTTGAAATGCTGGCGCGGGGGGATTTCGATCTCGTGGCCGTGGGACGCGCCCTGATCGCCAATCCCGACTGGGCCAACAAGATGCGCGAAGGCCATTTCGATCGGCTGGTCGCCTATGAACCCGCGGCGCTGGAAACGCTGGTTTAAGCTGTCACAGTTCGGGCCCGAACGTAATCCCACGCATTGACTCGCAATGCGCGTCGCTTAGTCTCTGGATAAATCGGGCCCGGAATTCATGGCGAAAGATTATATCGGCTACAAAGCGATCACCGACGCGGCGCTGCAGGGGCGTCGTGCGCGAAGCGCTGAAGCGCGTCGAGAAACAGGGCCTGATCGCGGCGCATCATTTCCGCATCACCTTCAAGACGCGCTTTCCCGGCGTCGAGATTCCCGAATTCCTGCTCGAGCAATATCCCGAAGAAATGATGATCATCCTTCAGCACCAATATTGGGGCCTGAAGGTGAAGGAGGATCTCTTCGAGGTGACATTGTCATTCAAAAAAGTGCCGGCGACGCTCACCATTCCGTTCGCAGCGCTCACGGCTTTCGTCGATCCCGGCGTGCAGTTCGGCCTGCAGTTCCGCGAAACCGACGAGCCCGAAGGCGGGCTCAAACGCGAAGACTCCGCGTTGCAGCCCACGCCGATGATCGCCCCCGAAAAGCCGAAACACGCCCCGCCCGCCCTGGCCGAGGCGGAAAAGCCCGAGGCCGAAAAACCTGCCGCAGCGCCCGGCGAAGTGGTAAGCCTCAATTCGTTCCGCAAAAAGTAAGCTCGCGCTCCAGATGACCAAGACCCGCACGGAAACCGACACATTCGGTCCCATCGAAGTTCCGGCCGACCGCTACTGGGGCGCGCAGACCCAGCGTTCCCTGCAGAATTTCAAGATCGGCGGCGAGCTGATGCCCAGCGCCGGTGGTGCATGCGCTGGGCGTCGTCAAGCGCGCGGCCGCGATCGCCAATGTGGCGCTGGGCCAGCTCGATCCCGAAGCTTGGCGAAACGCCATCGAGGCGGCAGCCCAGGAAGTGATCGACGGCAAGCTCGACGACCATTTTCCGCTGGTCGTCTGGCAGACCGGCTCCGGCACCCAGTCCAACATGAACGCCAATGAGGTGATCTCGAATCGCGCCATCGAGATGCTGGGCGGCGAGATGGGCTCGAAGAAGCCCATCCATCCCAACGATCACGTCAATCGCAGCCAGTCTTCCAACGACTGCTTCCCGACCGCGATGCAGCATCGCCGCCGTGATGGAAATCCATCGCGTGCTGCTGCCGGGCCTGCATCATCTGCATGCGGCGCTTGCAGCCAAGGAAAAAGAATTCGCCGACATCATCAAGATCGGCCGTACGCATCTGCAGGATGCGACGCCGGTTACGCTCGGCCAGGAATTTTCCGGTTACGCGACGCAGATCGCATATGGCATTGCGCGCGTCGAAGGCGCGCTGCCGCGGCTCTGCATGCTGGCGCAGGGCGGCACGGCGGTCGGCACAGGCCTGAATTGCCCGCCGGGCTTTGCCGAACGGTTCGCCGCCGAAGCCGCAAAGCTCACGAGACTGCCTTTCATCACGGCGCCCAACAAATTCGAAGCGCTGGCGGCGCATGACGCGTGCGTGGAAATGTCCGGCGCGCTCAACACGCTGGCGGCGTCTCTGTTCAAGATCGCGCAGGACATCCGCCTGATGGGCTCGGGGCCGCGCTCCGGCTTCGGCGAGTTAAGCCTGCCGGAAAACGAGCCGGGCTCCTCCATCATGCCGGGCAAGGTGAATCCGACGCAGTGCGAAGCACTGACCATGGTTTGCGCCCAGGTGATGGGCAACAACGTCGCGATCAGCTTCGCGGGTAGTCAGGGCAATTTCGAACTGAACGTGTTCAAGCCGGTGGTGATCTACAATCTGCTGCAGTCGATCCGGCTGATCGGCGATGCGGCATTGAGCTTCACCGACCACTGCGTGAACGGCATCGTCGCCAATCGCGCGCATATCACGGCGCTCATGGAACGCTCGCTGATGCTGGTGACGGCGCTGGCGCCCAAGATCGGCTATGACAACGCCGCCAAGGTCGCCAAGACCGCGCACAAGAACGGCACGACCTTGCGCGAAGAAGCGGTCGGCATGGGCTTGGTCACGGAAGAAGAATTCGACCGCATCGTCCGCCCCGAGGACATGATCCATCCCAAGGCGTGAGCCTCGTTGAACGCGCTCAAGAAACGCTCATTCACAATCGCCGGCCACCGCACCAGCGTCGCGCTCGAGCCGGAATTCTGGGCCGTGCTGGAACGAGAAGCGCAAGACGCCGGCGCGAGTCTCGCCGCCTTTGTCGCCTCGGTCGATGAGGGGCGCGGGCCTCGCCCGCTTGCGAGCGCGCTGCGGATTCACGCGCTTGCGGCCGCCGGGCGCGCGTCCTAGCGTTGCGCGCTGCAAGGGAAACGGCCCCATGATCACGCTCTATCACGCCCCGCGCTCGCGCTCGTCCAGCATCGTCTGGCTGCTCGAGGAATTGGGCGAGCCCTACAAAATCGAACTCATACCTATCGTCTACGGCAATGGAAACGGCGCGCCGGCGCCCGAATCCTATCGCCGGATCCATCCGCACAAAAAGGTGCCCGCGATCGATCATGACGGAATTGTCGTGTTCGAATCCGCCGCGATCGTTCTCTATCTCGCCGATGCGTTTCCGAAGGCGAAGCTTGCGCCCCCCATCGGCGACCGAAAGCGCGCCGCATATCTCACCTGGATCGCGTACTACGCCGGCGCAATAGGCCCCATCGTATCGGCGCGCTTTCGCGGCTGGGACAAGGACAGCCCGACCGGTTTCGGCACGCTTGAGGACATGGATGCCTATCTGGGGAGCACGCTGGAAGCCCATCCCTATATTGTCGGCGACGAATTCACCGCGGCCGATATCCTCGTGGGCGGCACGGTCGAATTCTTCAAGGGTACACTTCTCCCGGCCCGCAAAACCTATGACGATTATGTCGCGCGGCTGGCGGCGCGCCCGGCCAGACAGCGCGCATTGGCCAAAGACAATGGCTGACATCGTCAATCTCAAGCGCGCGCGAAAAGCGAAAGCGCGCAGCGAAAAAGAAAGCGTTGCGGCCGCCAATCGCACGAAACACGGCATCGCAAAAAAGACGCATGATCTCGCCAAGGTGCGCGAAGAAAAGGCGAAACACGATGTCGACGCGCACCGATTGACCGACGATGAATGACACAAGGCCGAAAGGCCCCTTCTCCGACATTCTCGTCGTCGATCTGACGCGCGTGCTTGCGGGGCCCTATTGCGCGCTGCTGATGGCGGAGTTGGGCGCGCGCGTGATCAAGATCGAGCCGCCGCGGCACGGCGACGACTCGCGCATGGTCGGCCCCTTCATGAAATCGAAATCGGGGAAGACGAAATCCGGCTATTTCCTGTCGATCAATCGCGGCAAGGAATCCATCGCGCTCGACCTGAAGGCGCCAGCCGACCGCAAGATCCTCGATGCGCTGCTGGCCCGCGCCGACGTGCTGATCGAAAATTACCGCGGCGGCACAATGGAAAAACTCGGCTTCGGCTGGGAGACGCTGCAGGCGCGCTATCCCCGGCTCATCTACGCCGGCATTTCCGGTTTTGGCCATACGGGCCCTTATGCACAGCGCCCGGCCTACGACATGGTCGTGCAGGCCATGGGCGGGATCATGAGCCTGACCGGACACCCGGGAAGCCCGCCCACGCGCGTGGGCTCATCGGTGGGCGATCTCACCGCGGGATTGTTCGCGCTGGGCGGGATTTCTGCCGCGCTTTACGACCGCACAAAAACCAACCGCGGCATGAAGGTCGATATCTCCATGCTCGATTGCCAGGTGGCGATCCTGGAGAACGCGATTGCGCGTTATGTGGCGACAGGCGATGTGCCCGGACCTCTCGGCAGCCGCCATCCGTCGATTGCGCCCTTCGCGGCCTTTGCGACGAAGGACGGCCATATCGTGATCGCAGCCGGCACCGATTTGTTGTTTGCGCGCGTGGTGACAGTTCTCGGGCGGCCCGAACTCGCGGCCGATCCGCGCTTCCGCACCAATCCCGATCGGGTCGCGCATTGGCAGGATTTGCAGCACGAAATCGAAACCGCGCTTGCGGCACGCAATTCAGCGGACTGGCTCGGGCCTCTCGAAGAAGAAGGTGTGCCCTGCGCGCCTCTCAACGATGTCGCCGATGTGATGGTCAATCCGCAGGTGGCAGCCCGCAACATGATCGTCACCGCACTCGACCCCGAACTCGGCCCGCTCAAGATGCAGGGCAACCCGATCAAAATGTCGGCCTATGACGACCCGACAACGCGTGCGCCCGCGCCGGATCTGGATGCGGATCGCGCGGAGATACTGAAGGAATTGGGATTGGAATAGCGATCGCCCCCGGTCACCATGGGCGGGCTTGACCCGCCCACCCAGTCGCCGCGCGTCCGCGCGGCGGATAGACTCTTCTCGCTTCAATGACTGCGAGAGAATGCGAGATGTCCAGCGGCTTCGTTTACATGCTCGCGAGCAAACGCAACGGAACGCTTTATACCGGCGTTGCGGCGGATATTCCGGCGCGTATGGAACAGCACCGGACCGGTAAAGGTTCTGCATTTGTGAAGAAATATAACGTCACGCGGCTCGTTTGGTACGAAGAACATCCACTTTACTCTTCGGCGATTCAGAGGGAGACGAACATCAAGAGGTGGAAGCGCACCTGGAAAATCGCTCTGATCGAAAAAACGAATCCGAATTGGGATGACCTACTTGAAACATGGAATGCGTGAAAAAGCAAAACAGCTGCTGACGCCTATCGCAGAGTCAATTCGGCTCGCGGACGCTCGCCGGCTGGGTGGGCGGGTCAAGCCCGCCCATGGTGAGTTTAGGGAGCGGCGCTAAAATTTCATGGCTTCCGGTCTTTAAGTTCTTCGTTGAGGTAACCGTACTCGTCAGGAACTTTTGCATTTCGAATGGCTTCGACCTGCTCGTCGGTGAGATCAGCAGTAAGAATCACACGCCGGTCGCGCCGCTTGAGGCGGTGGTATTCTTCGGCAGACAACAGGACGGTGCGCTCGCGACCATTTTTGGTGATCGTGACAGGCTTGGTCAGCGCGATATCCTGATAGCGGCCGATATTCCGGTGAAACTCGGCGGCGCTGACGGTGACAGTCTCGTCCAAGGGCATATTGAAGAACTCCTGCACAGTGCGCATATTACGCACAATGCGTACATTTTGCAAGGTTCCAGCGGATTCGGAACTGTGGGGCCCGGTCGGCTTCTTGGGATGGGCAAATGGCTCTGGCCCACGCCGTCAATAAGTGGCAAGCGAGAACGATCATCCCATGACCGGACCGAACCGCTTTCTTGATCCCCTTGACGCCGCGTTCGACGAGCAACCGGACGCGGCGCCGGTTCCGCGCGAGCCGCCTTATCTGGCTGGCCTCAACGCCGAACAGCGCGAGGCCGTGCTGACGGTCGACGGGCCCGTGCTGGTGCTGGCGGGCGCGGGCACCGGCAAGACCCGCGTGCTGACGACGCGCCTCGCCCACATCCTCGCCACGCGCCGCGCCTGGCCGGGCCAGATGCTCTCCGTCACCTTCACCAACAAGGCCGCGCGCGAGATGAAGGAGCGCATCGGCGCTCTGATCGGCGGCGTGGTCGAGGGCATGCAGTGGCTCGGCACGTTCCATTCCATCGGCGCCACGCATGCTACGCCGTCATGCCGAGCTGGCCGGCCTCAAATCCAATTTCACCATTCTCGACGCCGACGATCAGCTGCGCCTGATGAAGCAGATGATCGAAGCCGAGAACATCGACGAGAAACGCTGGCCCGCGCGCACGCTCGCGTCTTTCATCGACGGCTGGAAAAATCGCGGGCTGCAGCCATCCGATGTTCCCGACGGCGAAGCGCAGGGCTATCGCCTTCGGCAAGGGACGCACGCTCTATGCCGCCATATCAGCAGCGCCTGAAATCGCTGAACGCAGCCGATTTCGGCGACCTGTTGCTCGACACGCTGACGATCCTGCGCACACAGCCGGAGATCCTTGGCCGAATATCGCGAACGCTTCCGCTACATGCTGGTGGACGAATATCAGGACACCAATGTCGTCCAGTATCTGTGGCTGAAACTCCTGGCCGGCAGCGCCGGCAATATCTGCGTGGTGGGCGATGACGACCAGTCGATCTATGCCTGGCGCGGCGCGGAAGTGGAAAACATCCTGCGCTTCGAACGCGATTTTCCCGGCGCCAAGGTCATTCGACTTGAACGCAATTACCGCTCCACGCCGGCCATCCTCGGCGCCGCCTCCGGCCTGATCGCCGCCAACAAGGGGCGTCTCGGCAAGACGCTGTGGACCGAAGGCGATCCCGGCGAGAAGATCAAGGTGCAGGGCGTGTGGGACGCCGAAGAGGAAGCGCGCGCCGTCGCCGACCGACGCCGAGCAGCTGCATCGCGACGGGCCATCTATACGCCAAGATGGCAGTGCTGGTGCGCGCGAGCTTCCAGATGCGCGAATTCGAAGACCGGTTCCTGTCGCTGGGCATTCCCTATCGCGTGATCGGCGGCCCGCGCTTCTACGAGCGCGCCGAAATCCGCGATGCCATGGCCTATTTGCGGCTGATCGCGCAGGGCGACGACGATCTCGCCTTCGAGCGCATCGTCAACAGGCCCAAGCGCGGCATCGGCGATGCCAGCGTGCAGGCGCTGCATCTGTTCGCCCGCGCGCGTAGCATCCCCTTGCTGGCGGCGGCGCGCGAGATTTCCGACACCGACGAAGTGCCGCCCAAGGCGCGCAAGGCGCTCGGCGAACTGGCCGCCAACTTCGCGCGCTGGAGCGAGACCGCGCGACATCTTCCGCATACGGAGCTTGCCGAAATGGTGCTGGACGAATCCGGCTACACCGACATGCTGAAGAACGACAAATCGGCCGAAGCGCCGGGACGGCTCGACAATCTCAAGGAACTCGTGCGCTCGATGGAGCAGTTCGAGTCGCTGGCCGCCTTTCTCGAACATGTTTCGCTGGTGATGGAGCTGGAGCAGAACGAAACGGAAGACCGCTCAATCTGATGACGTTGCATGCCGCCAAGGGACTCGAATTCGACACCGTGTTCCTGCCGGGCTGGGAAGAAGGCCTGTTTCCCTCACAGCGCACGATGGACGAGAACGGACTTGCGGGCCTCGAGGAGGAACGCCGCCTCGCTTATGTCGGCCTCACGCGGGCGAAGAAGCGCGTCGCGCGTTAGCTTCGCCGCCAACCGGCGCGTCCACGGCAGCTGGCAGAGCGCGCTGCCCTCGCGCTTCATCAGCGAAATTCCGGAAGATCATGTCGAGTCCGTCGTCGACGAAGGCTTTTACGGCGGCTATGTCGGCTTTCGCGACAACGCAGCCGACAAGGGCTTCGCCAGCACCTATGACAGCCCCGGCTGGAAACGCGCCCAGGCCAACCGCGCAGGAGGCATGCCGCGCACGCGGGCGCCCCTGATCGAAGCACAGGCCTATGTGGTGCAGACGAACGATCCGTCGGCGGCGACGTATCGAAAACGGCGACCGCGTCTTCCACCAGAAGTTCGGCTATGGCCGCGTGACGAATGTCGAAGGCAACAAACTCACGGTCGATTTCGACAAGGCGGGCGCCAAGCGCGTCATCGACAATTTCGTAACGCGGGCTTAGGGCGGGACGCTCAAGGCTCACCACCTAGGCAGGTCGCAGTGGAGAGCGACGATTTGATCGTAAGAAAGCACCAGAATCAGGACGCCAGAATGCCGTCTAACGGACCTGGAGGCGGCGATCGAGGAAAGCCAGGCGAGATATCCAATCTTTCCAATTGTCTATCGAGATCGTCGTGCGAACCAAGAAGTGCGCGCAAGGCATCGCCCGACCGATGAAGATTTGCGGCAAGCCTTGAATACCCGGAATATTTTGGATGTTTGCTTTTGCCTTGCTGACCTATGATCTCAAATGAATAAACGTTTTTCGCCAAGGCCAACATCAAAAGATCGGCCAGCGAGTCGAGATTGTTTTGAAGAACGGAAGACGGGTCCGTCAATTGCAGTTGGTGCAGAGGTTTTCCACCGGCAGCCGTCAATTGCGTAAAAGAAAACGTTTGATGCGCGGCAAGAACGCTCTGCGCATATTCCAGGGCTGCGATGTTATCCGTCGCAACAAATACGGGGCCGGAAAGCCCCGCGGAGATCTGGCGTAACCCGATTTCATAATTTGTTTGATAATCTGTAGCTCGAATATGAATTCCGCAATATCGGTCAGAGAGCGTGGACATGCGACGGGCCATATGGGCGGCGACCAACGGCGTAATGCGAAGGAATTTCAATGCGTCGAGCGAGCCGGTCCCGCCTCCACCACGATGATGCACCAGAAGGGGCGCTCGTTGGTCTTTGTCAAAATTGAACTTGATGGGCTTCCCGGTCAGACTTTCGACGTAAGTCCCCAGATCGTCGCTGTAGGTTAAATCGTAGTCATTCACTCTCCCCGATATAAAACGGGGCAAGCAAGGCGCGTTGAATGAAAGCGTCGGCGCGCCCTTTACATCGAGAACCAAATTAGGCTGCACCGACGAAAAGTAGTTGGAAAAGCGGTCGCGAATCGAACCCATGTGGTGGTCTGTATCGACAACCACCTGCCGGCCAAATCTTTGCGCATGCGCCAGACATCTGGCAATTTGGCAGAACATGTCGTTCCAGCCCCCGAGAGGTCTACAGAGCAGGAATCGGTCATTGGTTTTCATGTTGATGTCGGCGACTCGGAAAAGCGGCTCTGTCGGGCGCCAAATGGACCGTTCGGGATGACTATTGCACAGGATGCTACTAATTTGTTTTCAACCGAGGTCAAGAGCCAAATGGTTTCGCGCAGCTCCGCGAGTCGCGCGCATCTTCAACCGAGCATCGCCATTCATGAACGCCCCTCCCCTCTGGAAAGCGACCATTCTCGCGTCGAAGGCCGATGCGGCCGATCTTGCGGCGCTGCTCGAGCTCACCCCGCCGCGTCCGCAGGCTGTGCTCGTCAGCGAGGAGCCATTTCGCGACGATGCGACGGTCGAAGCGCTCTATTCGCAGATGCCGGATGGCGATCTGCTGGAAAAACTTGCGGGGCGCGCGGTGCATGTGGCGCTGCTGCCGGATATCGACTGGATCAAGCTGAGTCAGGAAGGTTTGCCGCCGGTGCGCGCGGGACGCTTCTTTGTTTATGGCGCGCATGATGCAGGCAAAATTCCGTCCGCCGTCATTCCCATTCGCATCGAAGCAGGCATGGCGTTCGGCACCGGGCATCACGAAACGACGGCGCTGTGCCTGGGCACGCTCAGCGATCTGGCGAAGCGCCGGCGCTACACCAACGTGCTCGATCTCGGTTGCGGCACGGGCCTGCTCGCGATCGGGGCCGCCAAGCTGTGGCGCAGGCGCGTGCTGGCGTCCGACATCGATCCCATCGCCATCGAGGTCGCGCGCGAAAACGCAAGCGCCAACCGCGAGGCGCCCCTCGTCCGCGCTGTCGTGGCCGACGGCATGGATCATCCCTTGCTCGCAGCCCGCGCGCCCTATGACCTGATCGTCGCCAATATCCTCGCGGGTCCCCTAACCTACATGGCGCCGTCGATCGCCCGCGGCGTGGCCCGGGGCGGCACGCTCATTCTCTCGGGTCTGTTGCGCTGGCAGGAGCAGCTCGTGCTCGCCTTTTATCGGCCGCATGGCTTGATCCTCAGGAATATCAGCCGCGCAGGTCCGTGGACGGCGCTGGTGCTTGAGAGACCCAGCCTTGAGAGAAGAATGGCCGGGCGCTAACGTCCGGCATGGACAAAAACGCCCCCTTCCAAAGTTTCGACGACCAATCCGACGCCGCAACCGTGGCGCCCCGACTGGCCTCCCTCAGAGCCGAACTCGCCAAGCGCGATCTGGACGGGTTCCTCGTCCCGCGCGCGGACGAGCACCAGGGCGAATATGTGCCCAAGCGCGCCGAGCGCCTTGCCTGGCTGACGGCCTTCACCGGCTCCGCAGGCTCGGCGGTCGTGCTCAAGGACAAGGCCGCGATCTTCGTCGACGGCCGCTACACGCTGCAGGTGCGCCAGCAGACGGACACCAAACTGTTCGATCCGCGCGACCTGGTCACCGAAGGCATGGCGGGATGGCTCGAGACCAACGCGCCGAAAGGCGCCCGCATCGGCTACGATCCGTGGCTGCACACAATTGCCGGCCTCGACGCATTGCGCATCGCGGTGGATCGCGCGGGCGCCATACTCGTTCCCTGTCCCACCAATCCGATCGATGCGGTGTGGACTGACCAGCCTGGACCGCCGCTCGCCAAGGCCGTGCCGCACGCGTTCGCGCTGGCCGGCGAAAGCGCCGAATCCAAGCGCATGCGCATCGCCGAAGACATCAAGCGGCTTGGCGCGGATGCGGCCGTCATCACCTTGCCGGATTCGATCTGCTGGCTGCTCAACATCCGCGGCGGCGACGTGCCCCACACGCCCTTTGCGCTCTCCTTCGCAATCTTGAATGCCGACGGCTCGACCGATCTGTTCATGGACTCGCGCAAGAGTTCGCCCGAGCTGGTGCAGCATCTGGGAAATGCGGTCCGGATGCACGAGGCGAAAGATTTTCCCCCTGCCCTCGATGCGCTCAAAGGCAAATCCGTGCTGGTCGATCCTACGATGGGCGCCGCCGCCTTGCTCGATCGCCTGACGGCCGCGGGCGCGAAGGTGAAACGCGGCAGCGATCCCTGCCAATTGCCCAAGGCCTGCAAGAATCCCGTCGAGATCGAGGGCATGCGCAAGGCGCATATCCGCGACGGGGCTGCGCTGACGCGCTTCCTCGCCTGGGTCGCCCGCGAAGCGCCGAAGGAACATCTGACCGAGATCGAAGCGGCTGAAGCGCTGGAAGGCTATCGCCGGCAAACGGGTTCGCTTTCCGACCTCAGCTTCGATTCGATTTCGGGCGCCGCGCCGCATGCGGCCATTCCGCATTACCGCGTATCGCGCTCGTCGAACCGCAAGATCAACCGCAACGAAATCTTCCTGATCGATTCCGGCGGGCAATATCCCGACGGCACCACGGACGTGACCCGCACCATGATCGTGGGCGAGCCCACCGCCGAAATGAAGGATCGTTTTACGCGCGTGCTCAAGGGTCATATCGCGCTCGCGACCGTTCGCTTTCCCGAAGGTACGACCGGAGCGGCGCTGGACGCCTTCGCGCGCAAGCCATTGTGGGATGCCGGCCTCGACTACGATCACGGCACGGGCCATGGCGTCGGCAGCTATCTTTCGGTGCATGAGGGCCCCCAGAACATCTCCAAGAAGCCGATCCTGCAGACGCTCAAGCCCGGCATGATCTGCTCCAACGAGCCGGGCTATTACAAGGCGAATGAATACGGCATCCGCATCGAAAACCTGATCGTCGTGTCCGACTACGAAGAGGTAAAGGGCGGCGACCGCAAGATGATGAGTTTCGAAACGATCACCTTGGCGCCGATCGATGTGGAGCTGGTCGAGCCGAAACTGCTGACCGCCGAGGAACGCGACTGGCTCAACGCCTATCACGCCCGCGTGCGCGAGACGCTTTCGCCGCTGGTGGATGGCGAGACGCGGAGCTGGCTGGAGCGCGCGACACGGGCGGTGTGAGGAACTAGCCGCCCTCAGTTGTTTTGAAGGGATAAAGTTGGTGAAGCGCGATACGTCCTTCCGCGAAGGCAAGGTGCATAGGCTGACGCTCGAGAGCCACGTGCTCAAGGGCAATGTGCTGCGCGATCCCACCACGCGCGTCATCGATGTTTATGTGCCTGCGGGACATAAGCCTGACGGCTTGCCGCTACTCGTCGATCTCGTCGGCTTCACGGCCGGCGGGCCCGCGCACACCAATTGGAAGAACTTCAATGAGAATGTTCCCGAGCGGCTCGACCGGCTGATCGCGTCCGGCGCGATGCCGCCCTGCGTGACGGCGTTTCCCGATTGCTTCACCAAGCTGGGCGGCAATCAATATATCAACAGCGCCACGATGGGACGTTGGGCGGATTTCCTGCTGCAGGAAGCGATCCCTTTCGTGGAAGAGAAATTCCGCTGCGGCGGCGCAGGCAAGCGCGGCGCGTTCGGCAAAAGCTCCGGCGGTTACGGCGCGATGGTGCATTCGCTGCTCTATCCCGATTTCTGGAGCGCCTCGGCCTCGCATTCCGGCGATGTCGGCTTCGAATTGGTCTACGCCACTGAATTCCCGCGGCTGTTGCGCGCGCTCGCGAAGTATGGCGGCTCGATTCCGAAATGGCTCGAAGCGGTCTGGGCCGCGCCCAAGCCCAAGGACAGCGATATCCACGATTTGATGACCTTGGCGATGTGCGCGACCTACGATCCCGACCCATCCGCGCCCTATGGCGTGCGGCTGCCCGTCGATCCGGAAACCTGCGAGATCATTCCCGAGCGCTGGAAGAATTTTGTGGCCTGGGATCCGCTGACTCTCGTCGAAAGCCATGGCGCAGGCCTCAGGAAGCTGAAAGCGATCTATGTCGACTGCGGCGACATCGATCAATACAATCTCGTCTATGGCGCGCGGCGCTATCACCGCGCCTTGGAGCGACTCGGCGTGCCGCACATCTACGAAGAATTCCCGGACGATCATTCCGCCGTCGACTACCGGATGGATCGCAGCCTGCCGATCCTTGCGAAAGCGTTGAGCAATTGAAGGTGGTCACATGAGAATGCTGCGCAACCTGATTTTGCTTGCATCGCTCGCCGCGCTTTCGGCGTGTACGGTGTGGCCCGTCGGCGAAGACCCATACAGCCTGAAGACGCGGCGCGACGCCAATCATGTGCTGGAAGCGATCCAAACCTATCATCAGCAAAAAGGCGCGTTCCCGCCCGATCTGCAGACGCTCGTTCCTGCCTATCTGCCGTCGCTGCCCGACGGTCCCGCGCTGCAATACAATTCCAACGACGGCTCGCTGGCCTATCACTACATTCCCTCATGGCCGCAATTGCAGTGGACCTGGTGCAATTCCGTCGGCGACACAACCAACTGGCGCTGTACGAAGAAGATGACATAGGGCGGCGACGCTCAGCCTGCGCGGCTGCCGTCCGGTACAGATGCTTCCGGCATCGCGAGCACCGGAATAATCCCGTCCGCATAACCGATATCGAACAGCATTCCTTCCGAAAGAACGCCGGCCATCTTGCGCGGCTTGAGATTGACGACGAAGAGCGCCTGGCGGCCTTCGATTTCGCGCGGATCGGCGCGCTCTTGCTTCATGCCCGTCAGGATGGTCCGTTCGTGATCGCCGAAGGACACGCGTAGCGCCACAAGCTTGTCCGAGCCCGCCACATCGGAAACCGACAGGATCGTGCCCACGCGCACATCGATCTGGTCCAGCAGCTCCGACGTGATGATCGGCTTGATCGGCGCAGGCGTCATGACGTTTCTCCCGAAAGATTTACGCGCCGTCGATCAATTTGAGCCACGCGTCTTCGTCGATCACTTTGACGCCATGTTTCTCCGCTTCGGCGAGCTTGGAGCCGGCGCCGGGGCCGGCGACCACGAGATCGGTCTTCTTCGACACGGAGCCTGCGACCTTGGCGCCCAGCGATTCCGCACGCGCCTTGGCTTCCGGCCGGGTCATCTTCTCCAGCGTGCCGGTGAACACGATGGTCTTGCCCGCGACGGGCGAACCCGAAACCTTGGGCGCGGCGACTTTCTGAACCTTCACTTCCTTCAGCAGATGCTCGAGCGCGCTGCGGTTGTGCTTCTCGTCGAAGAAATCCTTGATCGCTTCGGCCACCGTCTCGCCGATGCCTTCGATGGCGTCGAGTTCTTCCACCGCGTGCTCGCCTTCCATCGCGGACACAAACGCGTCGATGGTGCGAGAAATTGCGCGCCAGCAGCTTGGCCGTCGTTTCGCCGACATGGCGGATGCCCAGCGCATTGATGAAACGGTCGAGCGAAATGTTGCGGCGCGCGTCGATCGAGGCGACCAGATTTTCGACCACCTTGTCTTCCTTGTCGTCGTCGCGCTTCGATTTGACGGGCTCCCCCTTGCCTTCCTTGGCGCGCCGCTCCGCGCTCAAGGCCGCGCGATGCGCGCTCAGGGTCTTGCTGACGAGTTCGGGCTTTTTGGTCAGCCGGAAAATATCGGCCGGCTCCTCGATCAGTCCCTTCTCGTGGAACAGCTCGATATAGGTGCCGCCGAGCCCTTCGATGTCGAAGGCGTCGCGCCCGACGAAATGCTTGAGCCGTTCGACCGCCTGCGCCGGGCAGATCAGCCCGCCCGTGCAGCGGCGATCGACATCCACCTTGCCGGTCTTCTCGTCTACTTCGCGCACGGCATGGCTGCCGCAGACGGGACATTTGTCGGGGAACTCATAGGGCTTGGCGCCCCGTGGGCCGCTTTTCGAGGATCACGCGCACGATCTGCGGGATCACATCGCCGGCGCGCTGCACGACGACCGTGTCGCCGATGCGCACATCCTTGCGCGCGATCTCGTCTTCGTTGTGCAGGGTCGCGTTCTGCACCACCACGCCGCCGACGGTGACGGGCTTGAGCTTCGCCACCGGCGCAAGCTTGCCGGTGCGGCCGACCTGGATGTCGATGTCCTGCAGGATCGTGTCGGCCTGCTCGGCGGCGAATTTGTGGGCGATGGCCCAGCGCGGGCTGCGCGAGACAAAGCCCAGCCGCTCCTGCAGATCGAGGCGGTCGACCTTGTAGACTACGCCGTCGATGTCGTAGCCGAGCGTGGCGCGCTTCACTTCGATATCGCGATAGAATTCGAGCACGTCTTCGACCGTCTCGGCAGCGGCGGATCAGCGGATTGACGCGAAAGCCCCAATCCTTGAACGCCTCCAGCATGCCCCATTGCGTATCGGCCGGCATGTCGCTCGTCTCGCCCCAGGTATAGGCGAAGAAATGGAGCGGCCGCGACGCGGTGATGGCCGGATCGAGCTGGCGCACCGAACCCGCGGCGGAATTGCGCGGATTGGCGAAGACGGGTTTGCCCTCCTTCTCCTGTCGCTTGTTGAGCGCCGCGAAATCGGCGTGGGTCATATAGACCTCGCCGCGCACTTCCAGGACTTTCGGTGCGCTTGCCCATGCAGCCGCAGCGGAACGTCGTTCAAGGTGCGCAGATTGGCGGTGATGTCCTCGCCTTCCACGCCGTCGCCGCGCGTCGCGCCCTGCACGAACAGACCGTCTTCATAGCGCAACGACGCCGACAGCCCGTCGATCTTGGGCTCGGCCGTGATCGTCGAGTTCGTCGTCGTCCTTCAGACCCAGAAAGCGGCGCACACGGGCGACAAAATCGGCCACATCTTCGTCGCGGAACGCATTGTCGAGCGACAGCATCGGCACGCGATGCACGACCTTCGCGAACTTTGCGCCGGGCTTGGCGCCGACTCGATGGCTGGGGCTGTCCGGCCGCACGAGGTTGGGGAAACGCGCCTCGATCGCCGTATTGCGCTTGCGGAGCGCATCGTATTCGGCGTCCGAAACTTTCGGCGCGTCGTCCTGATAATAGGCGCGGTCATGCGCCGCGAGTTCTTCGGCAAGAGATGCGAGTTCCCGCTTCGCTTCTCCTTGCGAGAGTTTCTCGACCGGCTTCGCGCTCACGCCCGTTTCCTCGTGGATCTTTTGGGCGCGGCCCCATCGAGCAGGCGGCGCGCTGCGGCGCGCGCTTCTTCGGTGACAGCCGCGCCCGACAGCATGCGGGCGATCTCCTCGACCCTCTCTTCGTCGCCCAGCAATTCCACGCGCGTGCGATCGGCCTTGCGCGTGATGCGGAAATGCCGCTCGGCGCGCGCGGCGACCTGGGGCGAATGGGTGACGAGCAGTATCTGCGTCGTGCGCGCGAGGCGTTGCAGTCGTCTCGCCCACGGCATCCGCAACCGCGCCCCCAACGCCGCGATCGACTTCGTCGAACACAAGCGCCGCAGGCGGGCTGGCGCCGGCCAGCGCCACTTTCAAGGCCAGCGAGAACCGCGCGAGTTCGCCGCCCGAAGCGATCTTCACCAGCGACCCGAAGGAAGCGCCTTCGATCGTCGCCACTTCGAAACTCACCTTTTCAAGGCCGGCGGCGCTTCCCTCATCGCCGACCTCTTCAAACGCCACGCGAAAACGCGCATGGCCGAGTTTGAGCGGCGCGAGCTCGCTTGCGACGGTCGTTTCCAGCTTCTGCGCTGCAGCCTTGCGCGCAGCGGTCAATTTCCGCGCGGTCTGCAAATAGGCGTCGCGGGCCATGCGGACTTCCGCATCCGCCGCCTTGAGCCTTGTGTCGCTGGAATCGATCAAGCCGAGTTTCGCCTGGAACTCGGACAACACGCGCGGCAGATCATCCGTCGGAACGCCATATTTGCGCGCGGCGTCGCGCAGGGCGTGGAAGCGTTCCTCGCGGCGTTCCAATTCGCGCGGGTTGGCGTCGAGCTGCAACAGCAACGCCTCCAGATCGCGACGGGCGTCTTCGATCAGCGCAAAAGCCTGCTCCAAAGCGGCTTCCGCGCCTGTCGTCCGTTTGCGCGCTTCCTCGTTCAGACGCGCGAGCCGCTTCAGCGCTGCCGCCAAAGACGCTTCGGCGCGCTTGTCGCCGGACAGCGATTCGACGGCCGCGGAAATATCCTCGGCGATGCGGCCTGCATTCATCAGCAGCGCGCGCTCGGCCGCGAGGCGCGCTTCTTCGCCGGACTCGGCGCCCAACTCCGACAATTCTTCGACGGCATGGCGCAGATAGTCGGCGTCGGCTGCATTGGCCTCAGCCGCACGTTTCAGCGCGGCTGCTTCAGCGCGCTTGCGGTCGAGTTCGACGAAACGCTCGGCAGTCTCGGCCGCCAGCGCTTCGTGGCCGCCGAATGCATCAAGCAAGCGTCGGTGGGTTGCGGCATCGAACAGCCCGCGATCGTCGGCCTGCCCGTGAATTTCCACGATCATCGAACCCAGATCGCGCAGCAGCGCCACGCCGACGGGCTCGTCATTGACGAAAGCGCGCGTGCGGCCGTCGGCGGCTATCGTGCGGCGCAGGATGATTTCGGATTCGGACGGCAGTTCGTTTCTTGCGATCAATGCGCGCACGGCGTGGTCCGGCGCGGGCTCGAAGATGGCGACGGACGAGCCCTGCTGTGCGCCGTTGCGCACGCTCGACCGCGCGCCGGCGCGCGCGCCAGCCGCCAGTCCCAAGGCGTCGAGGAGAATCGATTTGCCCGCGCCGGTCTCGCCGGTGAGCACGTTCAGGCCATCCGCGAAATCGAGGGTGACGTCCTCGATGAGAACCAGATCGCGGACTTTGAGCGTCGCGAGCATGGCGGCGATCTAGAGCGGGCTCGAGAACGCCCGGCTGATCCATGAGCCCTTGTTTTCCTGGGGCTTCATGTTGTGGCTTTTCAGGAGGTCGTAGGAATCCTGATACCACGGGCTGCCGGGATAGTTCGCGCCGAGCACCGCCGCCGCCGTCTGGGCTTCGTCGTAGATGCCCAGCGCATAATACGCTTCGGAGAGGCGCTCGAGGGCCTCTGCGATCTGCGACGTCTTCTGGTAGCGCTCGACCACGACCCGGAAGCGGTTGATCGCGCCGATATATTCGCGGCGAACGAGATAATAGCGGCCGACCGCCATTTCCTTGCCCGCCAGATGATCCAGCGTGAGGTCCACTTTCAGGCTCGCATCGCGCGCATATTCGGTGTTGGGAAAGCGCTGCACGACGTCCTGCAGCGCGGTCAACGCCTGCTCGGTGTTGCTCTGGTCGCGCCCGATATCGGTGATCTGCTCGTAGAGCGACATCGCCTTGAGATAAAAGGCATAAGCCACTTCGTGGCTGCCGGGGTGGAGCTGGATATATTCGTCAGCCGTGCTGATCGCATCGGTGTATTTGTTGGCCTGGTAGTAGCAGAAGGCCGACATCAGCATCGCGCGGCGCGCCCACACCGAATAGGGATGCTGGCGCTCGACCTCGTCGAACTGCTTGGCGGCGGCGAGCCAATTGTTGCCTTCGATCTGCTTCCAGGCGTCGTTGTAGATCTGCTCGACGGGTCGTTCGACATATTGAGCGTCCTTGTCCTCGTCGGAGCTCTTGTCGAACAGCGAGCAGCCGCCCAGGAGGGCCAACCCGATAGCCGCAGCAATGAACGCCGGACGACACGCGCGACCTGCGGCCTGCGCCGGCTTCCACATCTCTTTCAAGGACATATGTTCTTCCGCTTCCGGGAACGGGCCGCGATCTGCCAAGCCCCAACGCCAGCGCACCTTATGCCATTGCCCGGGAAGCGCGGTCCAGCCCTGTAACATGCCGCCAGGCGCGCCATTTTGCCGAAAACCCAGCTGTTACCGAGGCTTGCATCGTCACAACTATAGATTGAACTGTCGGCGTCGTAAATAATCGGGTCCGCGGGTGATCCAGTCCACAACCCGCGAGCGTAACAAAACGAAGGAATACGCCCGCGAGGGTTCGGATGGGAACGATTTCGTCAAAAAGACCGGACCGCCTCAGCGTCGACCGCCATGTCGGCGAACGCATCCGGCGCCGGCGCGCCGAAATGGGGCTCACGCAGGAGGATCTGGGCCGGGTCCTGGAGATTTCCTACCAGCAGATTCAGAAATACGAGACCGGGGCCAATCGAATCAGCGCAGGTCGCCTGTTCGAGGTCGGCTGCGCCCTGAGCGTCGACGTATCCTATTTCTTCGACGGCTATGATGGCGCGAAACCCGCTTTGACGCTTCCCCATGGCGGCCATAATCGAGCGGCGATCGAGTTGGTTCGAAATTTCCTCGATCTCAGGGACGAGTCTTTGCGGAACGCGGTCGCAACCTTGCTGCGCGCATTGCACGATCAGCAGGCGAGAGGCATTGCGGCGGAGTGACGGACCCGGTTTAGACAAAAGCTGCGTCGATGTCGCGCCGACTATGCAAGACGCGAAGAATCAACACGTCTTCGCCATCGATTTGATAGATGATCAGATATTGGCCGGCAGGATAGCTTCGAAGGCCGAACCGCAAATCGTCGCGAGTGCGTCCCAGGCGAGGATCGCTCGCCGAGAGCACAATCCGGTCTATGATGGAGTCAACTAAATTGTCGGCGATTTCTGCGCTGCCAGCCTCGCGTGCGACGTAATTCTATATTTCATCAAGATCGCCGCGAGCTTGTGGCGCAAGGCTATGCACCATTAGCGGGAAGGAAGCTGCTGCGCCGCGAGGCGATCCCGTCCGCGACGCTTTATGTCATCGGCTACCTCGTGCATGGACTCCCGACTTATGGGGATGCCTTCGCCGCGTGCGATCGAAGCCACTGCCTCGTCGACGGAAGCAAGTATCTCGGCGCGACGTCGCTCGCGCTCGACCCACAGATCGAGCGCTTGTTGAAGTGGATCCTCGGCGTGGCCAACACGGCCCGCAGCAATCGCCTGGCGAATGAAATCCTGTTGCTCTGGAGTCAGGGTTATCTGCATGAAATCAAGGTTAGGCCAGGAATTTGACCTGTCAAGCGCGAACACTGGAAGGAAGGCCCATCGCTGCTTGGGATATTAAGGTGTTTTGAGCCATTCGTAGTTCTCCGCATCCGCAAACACCGCGCGCAGCAGCGCGTTGTTGAGCGCGTGGCCGGAGCGGCGGCCTTCGAAGCGGCCGATGATGGGCGCGCCGGCCAGCGCCATATCGCCTAGCGCATCGAGAATCTTGTGACGCACGAATTCATCGGGAAAGCGCATCAGCTTGGCGTTGACGACGGCGTCGCCTTCGATGGCGAGCGTGTTTTCGAGGGACGCGCCCCGCGCGAGGCCCATCTTGTTCAATGTTTCGAGCTCATGCACGAAACCGAATGTGCGCGCGGGCGCGATATCCGTTCGAAAACCATCGTTCGAAAACGCCCAATGCATCCGCTGCTCGCCGATCGCCGGTGACGCAAACACAATCTCGAAATCGAAACAAAGGTCCGAAGCCGGCGCAAGCGCTGCGCTCGCGTCGGCGTTTTTCACTTCGACACGCTTGAGAATGCGCAAACCGCGTCTCGGGCTTTCGACATCGCGCAAACCGGCGCGTTCGATCAGCGCGAGATAGCTGAGCGCATCGCCGTCGAAGATCGGGGGTTCCGGCCCATCGACGATCACGAGAAGATCGTCGACGCCCGCGCCAGCCACAGCCGCCATCAAATGTTCGATGACGCCGACGCTGGCGCCCGCGCCGTCATCGATGACGGTGCCGAGACGCGTTTCTCCCACTTTGTCATAAAGCGCCGGGATTTCACGGCCGCCCAGATCGCTGCGGCGAAAGACGATTCCGGCGCCGGCGGCGGCGGGGGCGAGCGTCATGCGGACATTGCGTCCGGCATGAAGCGCTACACCCTCGCTTGCGATTTCCTGTGCGATCGTCCGCCGTGTCAGCCTTCAAACTCCCGTCAGTTCGTCTGGCGGCGCAGGAAGGCCGGGATTTCGAACTGATCGTCCTTCTTGTGATCCGGGAACAGATCGTCCGCGACAGACTGCGGCGTCTGCGTCGTGCGCTGCGGTTCCTGAGTTGCGTTGCGCGTCATCACCTGGGCTGTCGCGCGTTGAGCAGCGGCCTGCCGCGGCGCCGGTTCAACTCGTTGCGGCTCGGGTTTTTTCTCGGCCCGACTGAAGAAGCGGCCTATTCCACCCCGACGCGGCGCTTCCTCCGCAACAGGTTGCGGCGCAGGCCGCATCGGCTGGCTGGGACGGATCGACGCCGGAATGGGCGGCAGCTCTTCTTCGATGATCGGCGCTTCGGCTTCGCCCAGGATCATCTCTTCCACCGCCGAGCGCGGCGGCTCCATCTGCGCATTCAATTCCTGTGCGATGGACTCCATTTGCGTACGCACCGCATTGACGGGTTGCGCGCGCGTCTCGGTTCTCGGCGGCAGCGGTTGCGCCTTCATGCGCGGACGCAGCGGCTCGACATTCTGCGGCATCCGCACCGTGCCTTCGGCTTCGATGCCGGTCGCCACCACGGAAACGCGCATGCGGCCTTCCATGTTTTCCAGGATGGTGCCGCCGAAGATGATGTTGGCGTCGGGATCGACTTCGGCGCGGATGCGGTTCGCGGCCTGGTCGACTTCGAACAGCATCATGTCCGGGCCGCCGGTGATGTTGATGAGCACGCCGCGCGGCGCCCTTCATCGACACGTCGTCCAGCAGCGGATTGGAGATCGCCATGTCGGCGGCCTTCATGCGCGCGGTCTTCGCCTTCGGCTTCGCCGGTGCCCATCATCGCCTTGCCCATCTCGGACATCACGGTCTTGATGTCGGCGAAGTCGAGATTGATGAGGCCCGGCATCACGATCAGGTCGGTGACGCCGCGCACGCCGCGCATGCAGCACATCGTCGGCCATGGCGAAGGCCTGGCGAGAAGGTGGTGCGGTCGTTGGCGACGCGGAACAGATTCTGGTTCGGAATGATGATCAGCGTATCGACATAGGCCTGCAGCTCTTCGATGCCGCGTTCGGCCACGCGCATGCGCTTGTCGCCTTCGAAGGCGAACGGCTTGGTGACGACGCCGACGGTGAGCATGCCCAGCTTCGCGCACCGCGCGCGCGATGACAGGCGCCGCGCCTGTGCCGGTGCCGCCGCCCATGCCGGCGGTGATGAACACCATATGCGAGCCGGAGAGCTGCTCGAGGATTTCCTCCAGCGATTCTTCCGCGCCGGCGCGGCCGACATCCGGCTGGGCGCCTGCGCCCAGGCCTTCGGTCAGCTGTCGCGCCCATCTGGATGCGCCGCTGCGCCTTGGACTGGGCCAGCGCCTGCGCGTCGGTGTTGGCCACGACGAAGTCGACGCCTTCGAGCTTCGCCGCGATCATGTTGTTGACGGCGTTGCCGCCGGCGCCGCCCACGCCCAGCACGGTGATGCGCGGGCCGCAATTCCTTCGTCTTCGGGCGCTCTTAGTTTGATCGCTCATTGTGCACTCTCCTCAGTGCCGTCTGATCACCTTACGGCACCCGGAATCACCCAAACTTTGATTCGCTCTTGTCTTGTTCATATTCATTACCCAGCCACTCTGCCGGTCAACCGGCGGAAAGATCCATGCTTTGGCCGGTCCTGCGGCCGCCGATCGGCCAATTCGGGATTGAGCACCTCGGGCGGCATTGTCGCGCCCGGCCATCAGAAGTCCGATCGCCGTCGCATAGTCCGGCCCGGCCGATGCGGCCGGCAGGCCCGGCGAAGGTCTGGGGCCGGCCGATGCCGCACCTGCTTGTTCAGCATGCGCTGCGCCAGTTCGCGCATGCCCGCGAGCTGGCAGGCGCCGCCGGTCAGCACCGCGCGCCGGCCGGCCGCCACATCGAAGCCGCTGGCGCGCAGGCGCGTCTGCACTTCGGCGAAAATCTCTTCCAGCCGCGGCTGGATGATGCGCGTCAGCATGGAGCGCGGCACGCGCACGGCGTAGTCGTCGCCGTCCTCGCCCATCTGGGGCACGGCCACGACATCGGTGCCGCTTTCGATATCGCCGAGCGCCGCGCCATAGAGCGTCTTGATGCGCTCGGCCGCCGACAGCGGCGCAGCCAGCATGCGCGCGAGATCGGAGGTCACCGGCGCGCCGCCCATCGGCACCACATCGGCATGGACGAGACGCCTTCGAGGAACACGGCGATCGAGGTGGTGCCGCCGCCCATGTCGATCACGGTGGCGCCGAGTCTGCATTTCGTCCCGCGTCAAGGTCGGCAAGTCCGCTGGCATAAGGCGCGAACAGGGTGCCCACGACATTCAGATGGCAGCGCTCGACCGCCAGCTTGAGATTTTGCAGCGGCGACGGCTTCACCGCCACCGCATGCATGGTGACGCCGATGCGCTGGCAGAACATGCCGCTCGGGTCGCGCACGCCGCGCGCCTCGTCGACCACATAGGAGGTGGGCGCGGACTGGATGATCTCGTGGCCTTCGAGCCGGCAGTGGGCCCGGCCGTCGGCCAGAAGCGCGCGCAGATGCGCGTCGGAGACGAGCGCGCCGTCCAGCGCCATCACGGCGCGGGCGGTCACGCTGGACGGGCGGCCGCAATTGACCGAGATCAGCACATTCTGGATGCGGGTATCGGCATGGTTCTCGGCGGCGGCGACCGCCTCGCGGATGGATTCCTCGGCCAGCTCGAGGCTGGTGACCGTGCCGGCCTTGATGCCCTGGGACTTCGCGCAACGCCGCGCCCAGAACCTTCAGGCTGCCCGGCTCGGCGCGGCCGATCAGGCAAACGACCTTGGACGAGCCGACATCGAGCGCCGCCACCAGGCCGGTGCGATAGGCCGGCCGCTCGGCAGTGCTCGCCGCATGCGGATCGTCTCGCCCATCAGGTCTCGTTCCCCCGCGCCACCTGCTGCTTGTCTCCGTTCTTCAGGACGAAGAAGATAGTTGTCGCGCGAGCGCAAATCGATCTCGGTGATATCGCGCTCGAGCACGCCTTTGTCGACGATCAGATGCTCCAGCACATCGAGTTCCTTCGCCCAGCCGTCTTCCGGCAGCTGAACGACGACGCCGTCTTCAAGAATGCAGGTTCCAGCGCCGATCCGACACACGCTGCGTAGGCGCGCGACGCGCGCCGACGACGGCGCGATGCTGCGCGACGGCGTCGACCAGATCGGCCGCGGAGTCCTGCGGCGCGCCGTCGCCGATCAGCTTGGGCAGGTGCGGAAACTCGGCCGGGTCTGGCGAGCGTGATGACGCGGCCCGACCGTTCGACCACGTCAACCCCATTGGCGGCCTGCCACAGCGCGAAGGGCAACTTTTCGACGATGCTGACCGAAATCGAGTCCGGATATTGCCGGCTCACTTCCGCATCCGCCACCCAGTCGAGCGCCAGCAGCCGCCGGCGTGCGGACTGGACATCGGCGGCGAAGATCGACTGGCCCGGCTCGAATGCCGAGCGCGGCGAGGATCATCTGCGGCTGGGCGCGACGATTGCCGGCGAGATGGACGGTCGGAGATGCCGAAGCCCGCATCGGCGGCGATGGAGGAGACGCCGTTCTCCGCCGAAACAATGGCGGCATGGACCTTTCCGCCCGCAAACAACGCGGCAATGCCCGCCAGAACGAGCAGTGCGAGGGTCAGCGCAAGCATGGGATGACGAAAAGTGAGCCGCCGTTTCACCGCGCCGAAGACGCGCGCGAAGACGCCATCGCGATCATGCGTCCGCTTGCCGTGACCACCGCGCTCCGGTGACACGCGCACTGCCGTCGCGCCCCGGCGGCCAGGGCGCTTGACAGCGTTGCGACGCGGTTTGCGCTCCGCTTTCACCGATCGCATGACGCGTCCTCCACGATCCAGCGGCACGAGCTTGCGTGAAATCCATGCCGGCATGGAGCGCCTGTTCCGGCACGAGCGAGGTGGGCGTCATGCCGGGCTGGGTGTTGATTTCGAGCAGGATCAGGCGGTGCTTCGACGTCGGTGTCGTCATAGCGGAAATCGGTGCGGCGTCACGCCGCGGCAGCCCAGCGCCGCATGCGCCCGCTCGGCCAGTCGCATCGCTTCTTCGGTGACGGCACGGCGGAATCTTCGCCGGCAGCATGTGCATCGAGCCGCCTTCGGCATATTTCGCTTCGTAGTCGTAGAAGGTCGAACTCGGCAGTGATCTCGGTGACGCGCGAGCGCCTTGCCGCCCATCACCGCGACGGTCAGCTCGCGGCCGGGGACATATTCCTCGACCATC
Organism: uncultured Alphaproteobacteria bacterium; assembly: GCA_963715545.1. Classification (GTDB taxonomy): domain Bacteria; phylum Pseudomonadota; class Alphaproteobacteria; order Micropepsales; family Micropepsaceae; genus Rhizomicrobium. The sequence continues at coordinate 2,169,259 of OY970252.1, forward strand.
ATCTCGTCGCAGAGAGTCCATTTGTCGCTGCCGAGTTCGCCGGGCGGGCGGTTGTCGCCTTTGCGGATGATGAAGACGCCGACGCTGGAGCCTTCGTTGACCGGCTTGACCACATAGGGCGGCTCCATCAGATGCTGCGGCGCTCGCCTCGCGACGGTCCACCACGATGCTGTCGCACGACCGGCAAGTCCCGCCGCGCGATAGACGTCCTTGGTGCGCTCCTTGTGCATGGCCAGCGCCGACGCCAGCACGCCGGAATGCGTGTAGGGAATGCGCATCAGCTCCAGCAGGCCCTGCACGCAGCCGTCCTCGCCCCAGCGGCCATGCAGCGCATTGAACACGGCATCCGGCTTTGCCGCTTCGAACAGCTGCTGGCCAGATTGTCGCCGCGATCGATCTCGATCGACATCGAAACCTTCGTCGCGCAGCGCCTTCGCGCACGCCGCGTCCGGAGACCAGGCTGACCTCGCGCTCGGCGGAACGCCCGCCCAGCAACACGGCCACTTTCTTGAACGCCGTCATGGCACGCCCACCCGCTTGATTTCCCATTCCAGTTCGACGCCGAATTTCGCCTTCACCCGCGCGCGCACGTCTTCGCCCAGCGCTTCGATGTCGGTGGCGGTCGCGTCGCCCGTGTTGATGAGGAAGTTGCAATGCTTCTCGGAGACCTGCGCTGCGCCGTGCATGAGCCCGCGGCAGCCCGCTTCGTCGATCAATTGCCAGGCTTTCGTTGCCCGAGTGCGGCGTCGGGATTCTTGAAGGTCGAGCCGCCGGTGCGCGACTTGACGGGCTGCGACGCCTCACGCTGTTCGACCAGCGCATCCATGCGCGCGCGGATGGCAGCGGGATCGTCCTGCGTGCCCTCGAACACGGCTTCGACGAAGACGAGATCGTCGCGGCGCACTGGCTTTGCGATAGACGAAAGCCCATGTCGGCGGACGTCGAGCACGATCTTGTTGCCTTGCGCGTCGATGCGCCGTCGCTTCGACAAAAATGTCCTTGATCTCGCGGCCATAGCAGCCGGCGTTCATGCGCAGCGCGCCGCCGATCGTGCCGGGCACGCCGCGCAGGAATTCCAGACCGGCGATGCCGGCGTCCGCCGCGGCGCGCGCCACAGCGGCATCCAGCGCGGCCGCGCCGGCGCGCACGCGCGTGCCATCGGTCTCGATCCTGCCGAAGCTGGCGGGCAGCCGGATCACCACGCCGGGGATGCCGCCATCGCGCACCAGAAGATTGGAACCCACGCCGATCACCGTGACGCGCAGATCCGTCGGGCTTGCGCCGCAAGAAACGCCGCGAGATCGTCGACATCGGCGGGACGGAACAGAACTTCCGCCGGGCCGCCGGCGCGAAACCAGACCAGATCCTTCAGCGGCGCGTTTTCGGCGTAGGTGCCGCGCACCTGAGGCAAGCAGTCGCGGAAGCGGGTCGCCATCACGCGCGCGCCTCCCGCTCTTCAATGCGGCTTCGAGCCCGGCCGCCCATTGCGTGATCGAACCCGCGCCGAGGCACACGACGGCGCCGCCCGGCTTCGCGAGATCGGCGACGATCGCAGGCAGATCGTCCGCGCCGTCGATGATGATCACATTGCGATGGCCATGCGCGCGCAGGGCTTCGGCATAGGTGTCGCGATCGATGCCGTCGATCGGTTGCTTCGCCGGCGGCATAGACCGGCGCGATGATCGCCGACATCGGCATCGTTGAGGCAGGTGGCAGAATTGCTCGAACGTGTCGCGCAGGCGCGTGTAGCGATGCGGCTGCACGATGGCGACGATCGGGACCGCTATAGGCCTGGCGCGCGGCCTTCAGCGCGGCCGCGATCTTGAACGGATTGTGGGCGTAATCGTCGATGATGGCGGCGCCGTTCCATTCGCCGACTCGCGTGAAGCGGCGACTGACGCCGCCGAATTCGGCCAGCGCCTTGCGGATCACGTCGTCGTGTCGACGCCCAGCTCGCGCGCCACCACAATGGCGGCCAGCGCATTCTGGACATTGTGCTCGCCCGGCATGGGCAGGCGCATGCCGTCGAGCCGCGTCTCGCGTGCCCTTGCGGCGGTCGGTGAAGACGCACGTCGAAATGCGACGCGCCTTCCGAGAAACTCACATTGACGGCGCGCACATCGGCCTGCGGGCTGAAGCCATAGGTGATGATGCGGCGGTCGGTCGATGCGGCCCACCATCGCCTGCACTTCCGGATGATCGAGGCACAGCACGGCGAAGCCGTAGAAAGGCACATTCTCGACAAAGCGCTGGAAGGCGTCGCGCATGCGCTCGAAGGTGCCGTAATAATCGAGATGATCGGGATCGACATTGGTGACGACCGCGACGGTCGCGGGCAGGCGCAGGAAGGTGCCGTCGCTTTCGTCGGCCTCGACCACCACCCATTCGCCCGCGCCCAGCCGCGCATTGGTGCCATAGGCGTTGATGATGCCGCCATTGACGACGGTGGGATCCAGGCCGCCCGCATCCAGCAGCGCCGCGACCAGGGTCGTGGTCGTGGTCTTGCCGTTGGTGCCGGCGATGGCGACGCAGTTCTTGAGCCGCATGATCTCGGCCAGCATCTCGGCGCGGCGCACCAGCGGCAGGCTTGCGCAGCGCGCGCCGCATCGAATTCGACATTGCCGGGCTTCACCGCCGAGGAATAGACGACGACATGCGCGTCCTTGAGATTGTCGGCGTCGTGGCCGACGGCGACGGGAATGCCCATGCGCGCGCAGGCGTTTGACATTGGCGCTGTCGGCCGCGTCGGAGCCCTGAACCTTGTAGCCCAGATTGTGCATGATCTCGGCGATGCCGCTCATGCCGATGCCGCCGATGCCGATGAAATGGATGGTGCCGATATCGAACGGCACGCGGGTGGAGACGGATGCTGCGCCATCATGCCGCCCCCGATGCGTTCGACGAGATCGGCGAGACGTTGCGCGGCGTCGGGTTTGGCGAGCGCATGGGCCGCCGCAGCGCGCCGCGCCAGATCGTCCGGCGATCGGCGAACGCGCTCTGTCAGCATCTCGGCGAGCTTTCGCGGGCGTGAGGTCGCTCTGCGGCGACGCGCCAGCCGGCGCCGGCATCGGCACAAGCACGTCGGCATTGGGGGTCTGGTTGTCGTCCAGCGCATGCGGCAGCGGCACGAGGATCGCGGGACGGCCGATCACCATCAGTTCGGCGACCGTGCCGGCGCCGGAGCGGCCGATCACCAGATGCGCCTTCGCCATGCGCGCGGGCAGGTCGTTGAAGAAGGACGCGAGCTCGGCTTTGACGCCCGCGTTGCGCATAAGCGGCGCGCACCTGCTTCGATATCTTCGGGGCGGCATTGCTGCACGATGTCGAGACGCGATTTGAGCGCAGCGGGCAAGCGAAGCGATCGCCGCGGGCACGATTTCGCTCAAGGCGCGCGCGCCCTGGCTGCCGCCGAACACGAGCAGGCGCAGCGGACCGTTCGGCTGCGGCGTGTCGTAAGGCGCGCCCTCGAGCGCCACGACTTCGGGCCGCACGCGGATTGCCGGTGTAGACGACCTTCGACATGTCCTTCGGCAGGAAGCGCGTGAGCGGCAAGCCCGCCGCGATCGCGCGCACATAATTCATCGACCAGCCGGTTGGCGCGGCCCACCACGGCATTCGGGCGCGACGATGACGGTGGGAAGCGCGCCAAACACGCGCCGCCAGCATCACCGGCAGGCTCGGATAGCCGCCGAAGCCGACCACCGCCGCAGGCTTGATCGCGCAACAGTTTGCCAAGCGCGACGACGATGCCGGCCATGATCTCGAACGGCGCCGTCATCAAGCGCAATTTCGAACGGTCGGAGAACGCCGCGGCCGGCACGATCTCGATGGCCGCGCCCGGAAAATAGGTTGGATATTGCGTGCCGCGCGCATCCGTCATCACCACGATGCTTGCGGCCGCGGCGCGCCAGTTCGCCCGCCAGCGCCTGCGCCGGAAACAGATGCCCGCCTGTGCCGCCCGCGGAAAGCACGATGCGTCGGTCATGCGCGCGCCTCCCGAAGGAAGCCGAACACGGAATCATCGCGCGTCGCCGATCTTCGGCCGCTGGCGCGTCACCGCCAGCGCGAAGCCCATCGTCAGCGCCACGGCGAACAAGCGACGAGCCGCCATAGGAGATGAACGGCAAGGTCATGCCTTTCGCCGGCAGCAGGCTGACCGCCACGCCCATATTGATGAAGGCCTGCAGCGCCGACGACCATCGCCAGGCCCGCGCCCGCCAGCTGGCGAAAGCGATCGCGCGCACTGCGCCGAGCGCAGCAGCAGCCGCACGCGTGAGAACGCAGAACAGCAGCGCGATCGACGCCGCACAGCACGAGGCCGAATTCCTCGCCCGCCACCGCGAAGATGAAATCGGAATGCGCGTCGGGGATGCGATATTTGATCGTGCCCGCGCCCGGGCCCACGCCCGCAAGCCCGCCATGCGCGAACGCCTTCAGCGCCAGTCCCGTCTGATAGCCGCTGTCGGCTGGAGCTGAGGAACTGGTCGACGCGATGATGCACATGTCGGAGAAGATCACATAGGCGGCCACGCCCAGGCCGCGCTGCCGCCGGCCAGTGCGCCGATCCAGATGAACGAGCACGCCGTTGAAGAACAGCATCGCGCCCCACAGCGCGAGCAGCAGGCCGGTCTGCCCGACATCCGGCTGCAGCAGCAGAATGATGAGCGCGGGCAGGATCAGCAGGAAGGTGACGAGCTGCCTTGGGCAGCGATCATCGGTTCGCGGTCGGCCAGGACCGCGGCCGCCAGCACGGCGAAGCCGGGCTTGAGGAATTCCGACGGCTGCAGGCGTCATGCCAGCCGAGATCGATCCAGCGCTGCGCGCCCAGCACTTCGCTGCCCAGGAACAGCACCAGCGACGAGCCGATCAGGGCGCAGCGCATAAGATGATGGCCGCGAAGATCTTGATCTGCGCGCAGCGACAGCAGCGACGCGCCGGCCAGGATGACCGGCCGCGATGACCGCGAACACCACCTGCTTCGCCGCATAGCGGAAATCGCCCGCGGTCAGCGGGCCGCCGGTGATGGCAGGACTGGCGGCGAAGGCCAGCATCAGCCCGATGCGCGATGAGCGCCAGCATGGCGAACAGCGCGACCCGGTCCATCGTCCACCACCAGTCGGCGAAGCCGCTTTTGTCCGCGCGCGACAGGCTCATGACGCCTCCCGCACGGGTTGAGCGGCGAGCTTCGGCGACGAGCGCGCGGAACGCATCGCCGCGCTGCCTCGAAATCGTGGAACTGATCGAAGGAGGCGCAGGCCGGCGACAGCAGCACGACCGGCGCGGCGACGGCAGACGCGCGCGCATCGGCGACGGCGCGGCGCACCGCCTCATCGAGCGTGCCGGAGATCTCATACGGCGCCTTGCCGTCCAAGCGTGCGGGCGAAATCTGCGCCGCCTCGCCGATCAGATAGGCTTTGCGGATGCGGGCGAAAAACGGCACGAGGCTTTCGATGCCGCCTTCCTTGGGCTTGCCGCCGGCGATCCAGAAAATATCGGGAAGCAGACCAGCGCGCGTGCCGCGGCGTCGGCATTGGTGGCCTTGGAATCGTTGACGAAGCGCACCTTGCCGATGCGGCCCACATCTTCCATGCGATGGGCGAGACCGGGGAAACTCGGCGATCGCCGCGGCGATGGCGCGCGGATCCTTCACGAAGGGCTTGGTCGCGGCATAGGCGAGCGCCGCGTTCTGCCAGTTGTGCGCGCCGGGCAGATGCGCGCGCCGCCGCCAGATCCATCACCTTGGCGGCGCGCGAACCCCAGGCGTCATAGAGCGCGCCGTCGACCACAAAGACGCCGCGACCCAGCACCTTGCCGACCGAGACCGGAATCGCCTCGGCGCCGCCACTCGACGACAAGCGCGTATGAGATCGCGGCCGAGTATGCGCATCGTCCACGCCGATCACGACCTGGCCGCTCTTGGCGCGTCTGGTTCAGCAGCCGCGCCTTGATGGCGGCATAGTTCTCCATGCGAGCCATGGCGGTCGATGTGATCGGGCGTGATGTTGGAGAGCACGCGCGACATCGGGCACGAGGCCCGGCGCCAGATCGATCTGGATAGGACGGACATTTCCAGCACATAGATCGGTGCGGCCGTTGGGCGGCGCCAGATCCAGCACCGACTTGCCGATATTGCCGCCGATCTGGCGCGTCGAATCCGCGCGGACGCGAGGATGTGCCCGATCAGCGCCGTGGTGGTCGATTTGCCGTTGGTGCCGGTGATGGCGATCACCGGCGCGCGGCCCGGCTTCGCCGGATCGCGGCCGGATCTCGCGCGCGAACAATTCGACGTCGCCGATCACTCGACGCCGCGCCGCGCGTGCGCATGACGACGACGTCATGCGGCCTGGGATGGGTAAGCGGCACGCCGGGGCTCAGGATCAGCGCCTTGATGCGTTCCCACGGCCATTCGCTGCCACGGCATGAACTGCGGCGCCCGCCTGCGCTGCCAGCTTCGCGCGCGCTTCGTTGTCGTCCCAGGCGATAGACTCGCGCGCCGCCCGCCTTCAGCGACGCGACGGACGACACGCCCGAGCGCGCCAGCCCGAAGACGGCGACGTCGCAATTCGCGAAGGAGCGGGCCGGGATCATCGCTCACCTCAGCTTCAGGGTGGAAAGGCCGACCAGCGCCAGCACGACCGCAATGATCCAGAACCGGATCACGATGGTGGGCTCCTTCCAGCCCAGCTGCTCGTAAGTGATGATGGATGGGCGCCATCTTGAAGACGCGCTTGCCGGTCAGCTTGAACGACGCCACCTGCACGATCACCGAGACGGTTTCCAGCACGAACAGGCCGCCGACGATGGCCGAGCACGATCTCATGCTTGACCGGCGACGGCGACCGCGCCCAGCGCGCCGCCCAGGGACAGCGATCCCGTGTCGCCCATGAAGACCATGGCGGGCGGCGCGTTGTACCAGAGAAAGCCCAGGCCGCCGCCGATCAGGGCGGCGAGGAACACCGCGAGTTCGCCGGTGCCCGCCACATAGTGGAGCTCGCAGATAGTCGGCGAATTTCACATTGCCGACGAGATAGACGATCAGGGTGAAAGTCAGCGCGGCGATCATCACCGGCACGATGGCGAGGCCATCGAGACCGTCGGTGAGATTGACCGCATTGGACGCGCCCACGATGACAAGCGCGCCGAAGACGAGAAAGCCCCAGCCGAGCGGCAACAGCGCGCGTCTTGAGGAAGGGAAACGCGAGAACGCCGGACAGCGCCGGTTCTTCGAGCTTCATGACGGCGTAGCTCGCGATGACGGCGACGGCGAACTGCGACGAACAGTTTCATCCGGCCGGCCACACCGTCGGACGAACGCTTCGTCACCTTCATATAGTCGTCGGCGAAGCCGAGCAGCGCCGAAGCTCACCGTCACGAACAGCACGATCCAGACATAGCGGTTGGTGAGATCGGCCCAGAGCAAGCGTGGCCACAATCGTCGAGATGAGGATCAGCAGGCCGCCCATGGTCGGCGTGCCCTGCTTTTCGATGATGTGGCGTTGCGGGCCGTCGGTGCGGATCGGCTGGCCTTTGCCCTGCTTCAGCCGCAGCCAGCGGATCAGGCGGGCCCGATCACGAAACGCGATCAGCAGCGCCGTCATGATCGCGCCACCCGCGCGGAATGTGATGTAGCGAAAGACATTGAACGCGCTGATGTGATCGGCGAGAGGAACAAGAAAATAATGAAACACCGCTTCCCCCTACGCCGCGCGCGCTTTGAGCGCGTCGATGATCACGGCCATTTTGCTGCCGAGAGAACCCTTCACGAGCACCACGTCGCCGCCGCGCACCGCTTCGGAAACCTGATCGACGATGTCGCGCGACGTCGCGCCGTATCCGCCTCGGCGCGACGCCGGCAACGCATCCCACAGCGCGCCCATCTGCGCGCCGTTGGCGAAAACGAGATCGGCTTTGGCGGCTTCGATGTCGCGCGCAAGAGCGGCGTGCAGCGCCTGCGCCCTCCGGACCCATTTCCAGCATGTCGCCCAGAACCGCGATGCGGCGGCCGCCCTTGCCAGGCTCCGTGCTTCCGAGCAGCGCCAGCGCCGCCGCCATCGAGGCGGGATTGGCGTTGTAGCTTTCGTCGATGATGGTCGCTGCGCCGTCGCCGACCGTAATGCGAAACGCGCGCCACGGCCCTTGAGCGCCGAAAACGATGCGAGCGCGGCCGCCGGCGTTGAGCACATCGCCTTCCAGCGCGGCGACCGCGAGCATCGCGCCGACGGCGTTGCTGTGCGATATGCGCGCCAGGCGCGCCGATGCGGCAATTGATAGAGGCGGCCGAGAATCTCGGCCTCGATCCTCATGCTCTCGCCGCTGTCGGACATGGCAATGAGACGCGCATCGCTTCCCGCCGCCGATGCCGAAAGTGAGGATGCGGCCGACGCCCGCTTGTTTCGCGCGCGCCTTGAGCCGTTCGGCGTAGAGGCTGTCGGACGGGATCAGCGCCGCGCCGCCCGGCAGCGATCGATTCGAAGATTTCCGATTTGGCGTCGGCGATCGCTTCGCAGGTTCCGAAGAATTCCAGATGCGCCGGCGCGATGGTGGTGACCAGCGCCACATGCGGACGCACGAAGCCCGACCAGGCGCGGATTTCGCCGAAATGATTCATGCCGACTTCGAACACGCCGAATTCGGTCATCGCGCGGCATCGAGGCGAGGCTCAGGGGCACGCCCCAATGATTGTTGTAGGAGGCGGCTGACGCCTGGGTTGAACCCAGCGCGCCGAAGGCGAGACGCAGCATTTCCTTGGTCGTCGTCTTGCCGGCGCTGCCGGTGACGGCCACGATTTTCGCCGCGACCGCGCGCGCGAGGCGCGCGCGAGATCTTCCAGCCCGCGCTGCGTGTTGGCGACGAGAAGCAAAGCAGATTCGTCGGCGACACCTATCGGTGCGTGCGTGACCAGCGCCGCTCCTGCCTTGGCGTCGAAGGCGGCACGCACGAAATCATGGCCGTCGCGAGCGTCGCCTTTGAGCGCCACGAACAGATCGCCCGGCTTGAGCGTGCGCGTATCGATGGAAAGACCCGTCACTTCGAAGGCACGCGTCTCGCTCCCGAGCGTGGCGGCCTTCGCTTCGGCCGATGTCCACAGCGCGCTCATGCCGCGCTCCCGCGGGCGTCCGCCGAGAGCTACCGCCGACTTCACGGCTTCTTCCGGTCCGAGAAGGGATGCGTTTCCGACCCACAATCTGGCCGGTTTCATGGCCCTTGCCTGCGATCACCAGCGCATCGCCGACGTCAAGCGCCGCGATGGCTCGCGCGAATCGCCGCGGCACGATCGCCGATCTCGCAGCGCATCGGGACACGCGGCCAGAATCTCGCTGCGAATGTTGCGCCGGCATCTTCGCTGCGCGGATTGTCGTCGGTGACGATCACGTCATCGGCGAGACGCGCCGCGATTGCGCCCATCAGCGGCCGCTTGCCCTTGTCGCGGTCGCCGCCGCAGCCGAACACGACACGCAAGCTTGTCCGGCGATATGCGGACGCAGCGCCTCAACACCGTTTCCAGCGCATCCGGCGTATGGGCATAATCGACATAGATGGGCGCGCCGCTTGCGGCAAAGGCGACTTTCTCCAAACGCCCCGGCGCGCCCTTGAGTTTCGCGAGCGCCGCAAAAACCGTTCTCGGCCGTATCGCCAAGTCCGATGGCAAGGCCGCGGCGACCAGCGCATTCGACGCCTGGAAGTCGCCGGCGAGCGGCAGCTCGATTTCGAATGTCTTGTCTGCATATACGACGCGCAGCACCTGTCCACCGGGGCTCGGGCTCTGCGCGATCAGCTTGAGCGTGTCTCCGCGTTCGCCGACCGTCATCAATTGCAAGCCGCGCGCCTTCGCCGCCGCGATGAAGGCTTCCGCATGATCCGTATCGGCATTGACGACCGCGACACCGCCGGCGCGCACGACTTCGCGAAAAGAGGCGCAGCTTCGCCGCAAGGTAATGCTTCGAATGTCGGATGATAGTCCAGGTGATCGCGCGTGATGTTGGTGAAGGCCGCAGCGGCCGCGATCTCGACGCCGTCGAGTACGATATTGATCGAGCCCGTGGCTCGACGCTTCGATGGCCAGATGTTCGACGCCTTCGCGCTTCAGTTGCGCGAGCAGCGCGATGCATCTCGATCGGATCGGGCGTGGTGTGGTTGAGCGGGATTTCGCCGGAGGGCGCCACCACGCCGATCGTGCCCATGCTGGCGGCCTTGTGGCCCAGCTCCGCCCAAATCTGTCGCAGGAAAACCGAGACGGAAGTCTTTCCGTTGGTGCCGGTGACGGCCGCGATCACGTTCGGCTGCGCGCCGAAATACTGCCGCGGCGATGCGCGCAAGTCGAAGCCGGGGATTTTCGTCTGCGATGAAGCGCACGCCAAGCGCCTCGGCGACGTCGGCCGGATGTTCGGCGTGCCCAGCACCGCAACCGCGCCGCGCTTCACCGCATCGGACATGAATGCGCGCCCATCCGCTCGCGTGCCGGGAAGCGCCGCAAACAGATAGCCGGGCTTCACCTCGCGGCTGTCGCTCGCGAGTCCCGAAAAGTTCCTCGATGCCCGTCATGGGACTGACGCCCACCTTACCCGTCGCTACGGTCGCCCCCGATTGTGGTCCCATTATGAATTCTCTTTGGTCGGCGCGACGATCGGGGTCGTCGTCGGCATACCCAGCATCGGCGCTATGCGCGCGATGACTTTTCCGGCCAGCGGCGCGGCGGTGAAGCCCGCCAGCGCAAGTCCGAACGTTTCCTTGGTGCCATGCGGCTCGTCCAGCATGACGAACACGAGATAGCGCGGATTGTCGATAGGGAATACTGCGCAGAATGACGTAAGCAAATGGTGCGCGAGGTAGCCGCGGCCCACGACCTTTTCGGCCGAGCCCGTCTTGCCGCCCACATCGTAGCCGGGAACGTCGGCTTTCTTGCCCGTTCCGTTGGTCACCACATAGCGCAGGAGTTCGCGCATCGTCGGCGCTGGTCTCCGGCTTGATCACCTGTTCGCCGCGCGCGTCGCCAGTCCGCTTGAGGAAGGTGGGTGTGATCCGGCGCCCGCCATTAACGATGATGGCAGCCGCGGCGACGAAAGCGAGCGGGCTGACCGAAATGCCGTGACCGAAGCCGATCGTCGCGGTTTCGACTTGGCCCCAATGGCGGGGAATGAGCGGCGCGCGCTTTCCGGCAGTTCCGAGTGCGCGGCATCGAGCAGACCCAGGCTTCCCAGGAACGCCCGCTGGCGATCCGGACCCGACCGCAAGCGCGATCTGGGCCGTGCCGACATTCGAGGATTGCGCGAGGATATCGCGCGCTGCCAGCGTCGGCCGGCATGTGTTCGGCTTCATGTATGGTGAACTTGCCGATCTTGAAACCGTTGCCGATCGGAAACACTTCGTCCATGCGCGTCGTGTGGTCTTCCATCGCGAGCGCGAAGGAGAAGATCTTGAACACCGAGCCCAGCTCGTAGACGTCCTGCGCCATCCTGTTGCGGCGCGGATCGACGCCGTTGGGGAGCGGCTCGCTCGCAACCGTGGCTTCCGGCAGCGACGCCATGGCGAGAATTTCGCCCGTCCGCACGTCCATCACGATGCCGCCGGCCGCACGGGCGGTGAATTTCTCGCGCGCCTGCTCGACTTCATGCGCCAGCGCATATTGCACCCGCATGTCGAGCGACAGCGCCACGGATGCGCCCGGCAGCGCATTGGCAAGCCGGTCATTCAGGCCGAGTTCGAGGCCGGCAATGCCTTTACCGTCGGGATCGGTCATGCCGAGCACCTGGGCCGCAGCGTCGCCTTCGGGATAGTAGCGCTTGGCGGTCGGCTTCGAATTCGAGGCCCGGCAAGGCCCAGATGCATCACGCGATCCTGCACGTCGGGGGTCAGTTGGCGCGCGACCAGCACATAATCATGCGAACTCGCGAACACCCGATCGAGACGCGCTTCCGCAGCCCCGGTCGTCGCCGCCAGATCGTGCGCCGCCTCAGCCTTGTCCCAGAACGCGTGCGGCCTTGCGTAGAGATCGTAAACCGGCAGATCGCGCGCCAGGAGCGCGCCGTTGCGGTCGAGAAGATCGGCGCGTGCGCCCGGCAGGCGATCCTGTGCCGTCGCGACCGCGCCGGTGACCCTGCCTTTGAACGCCATCACGTCGATGAGCCTGAGCCCGATCAGCGCGAACGCCATGACGCAGAGTCCGGCCGCGATGGCGATGCGCCTTTGGATGATCGTATCGGGCGCCCCAGCCGTCACAGCTCAGTTGCCGTCATGCAAGGCGGCGAGGTGAAAACGGGGATCTGCCGGTTGAGGCGCCACCGTGACGCTGGCCTGCGTGAGCTGCGTATCGTTGAGTGGCGAGGCTTCGCCGCGGCGCGGCAGCAATTCGAGCGACGACAATTCCATGGTCGGCGTATCGCCGAGGCCCAGTTTTCTCTGCGCCAATTCCTGGATGCGGGCGGGATCGGCCACGCGCTCCCAATCCGCTTCGAGAACCTTCATCGCAGCGTGCTCGCCGGTGATCTGTCGCTCCACGGAAGAAAGCTCGACGCGCGCAACGCGCGTCTGCTCCGAAATGTGGTAGAGCGCGAGACAGGCGAATGCGGTGATCGCGAAGCAGCAAAAATTGAGAACGCGGACCATCCTGGTTTCTCCCTAAGCGGCGGCAGGTGAAGACGTTCGCTCGGCCGCCCTGAGCCGGGCCGAACGCGAACGGGGATTGCGGGTGATTTCGGCGGCGCTTGGCATGCGCGGGCGCGAACCGAGAAGCCGGAACGTCTGCGCGCGGTGGTCGCGACGTTCGGGTGCGTGACGCGAGCCTTGCGGCGCGGCACTAGAACGTTCGGCCAGAAACCGCTTCACGATGCGATCTTCCAGCGAATGAAACGCCACGACTGCAAGCCGGCCTTGCGGCTTGAGAACGAGCTCGGCCGCTTTCAGCCCCTGCTCCAGTTCGCCAAGCTCGTCGTTCACATAAAGCCTGAGGCCCTGGAACGTGCGCGTCGCAGGATGAATGGGCTGGCGCATGGCTGCGGGGCCAAGCGCACGCGCGACGGCTGCTGCGAGTTCGCCCGTGCGCGCGATCGGACGCGCCGCAATGATGGCGCGCGCGACCCGGCGCGCAAAACGTTCCTCGCCAAGCGTGCCGATGACGTCGATCAGCGTTTCTTCGTCGGCCGTGTTGACAAGATCGCCAGCCGAAGCGCCGTCACGTCCCATGCGCATGTCGAGCGGACCGTCGAAGCGGAACGAAAAACCCCGCTCGGCCTGGTCCAGCTGGAATGACGACACGCCGAGATCGAGAACGACTCCGTCGCTGCTTTTTTCACCCTGGCTCTCGAGCAGCGCATCCATCTGCGAGAAGCGGCCTTCGACCAGGGTTAGCCGCCCGGCGTAGCGCGCAACGAGATGCGCGCCGCGCGCGATGGCGTCGGGATCGCGATCGATTCCCAGCACCCGGCAATCCGCCGAATCGAGAATGGCCTGCGAATAGCCGCCGCCGCCGAAAGTGCCGTCGATGTAATGGGCGCCGTTCCGCGGCGCGAGCGCTTCCAGCATCTCCTGAAGGAGAACCGGCGCGTGACCTTCGCTCACAGGCCGCCCCCATTTCCGCGATGGGAGTCGCGCATGGCGCGGGCGCGCGCCAGCCGTTCGGCCTGGATGGGCGCAAAGCGATCGCTTTCCCAGATCTGGAATTTGCGGCCCATGCCGACGAAGGTGACTTTGTCCTTCAGCCCGGCATGCGCGATGAACTCTTCCGGCAGACGAACGCGGCCGTTCTCGTCATGGGCGAGAAGCTGGGTCATCGAGAGAATGGCGAACGTCTTGTCGTCGCCCTCGGCCGCGAAGAACGGGTCCTGCGCCGCCTGCTGCTGGTGAAACGCCTGCAGCACGTCTTCCCCGAAACATTCCAGGGCGGGTTCGTAGAAAGACGGGCACACGTAGACGCCCGTCATGGTCTGGGCGGCCAGCACCTGGCGATAGACGGACGGAATGCAGACCCGCCCCTTTCCATCGAGCGTGCCCGTCATCGTTGAGATGAACGGCGGCACCACCGCGCCCATGAGATTCCCCTGCCCTCAGGTCCCGGCTGTACCGCTCGGCGTCGCTCGCCAAGACAGAAGCCACTCCCTTACGGGAGTTTCATGGGACAGGATAGGCTATTATGGGAATCTATGGTCCGTCAACAAAAAACCCAGGAAAACTAGGGGGTTGGTAGAACTACTGAGCCACAATCCATAGGATTCGCTTATCGAAACTCGCTAGGGCTTGGAACTCGAAGAACGAAACAACAACAAAATAACGATGTCATAACGATGGTAAACAAAGTCTTAACTGCGTACTGAATTTTCCCTGCACTCCCGGAGCGTCCGTCCATGGTCAAATCCGCTTCGATCTCACTGACGCCGATCGCGCGCGTTCAAGGCGGGCGAAAGGACCCCATCGACGACCAGTGGGACAGCGTTCAATCGGCGATCATCCTCGATTCGGCGCAATTCAAGCCGGACGCCCTCGCCGGCCTGGACGCGTTTTCGCACGTCGAAGTCGTGTTCCACTTCGACCGCGTTCCCGACGAGGAAATTCGCAGCGGCGCGCGCCGTCCGCGCAGCCGCGAGGACTGGCCGGAAGTGGGCATCTTCGCCCAGCGCGGCAAAGGACGACCCAACCGGATCGGCGTCTGCGTCTGCAGGCTCGAAAGAATCGACGGGCTCGCGCTCCACGTCCGCGGGCTGGACGCCATTGACGGAACGCCTGTTCTCGACATCAAACCCGTCATGACGGGCTTTTTGCCGCGCGGCGAAGTTCATGAACCGGCCTGGGCGACCGAGATCATGAAAGACTATTGGTGAAGCCGTGCTAGACGCGGGCCTGGGCCGCCAGGGGCTGCACGTCCATGCCGGCGGCGCGTGTGACGTAAGCGACATGAGGCAGCAATGGCGCCAGGATGACGACGAGGACGGCGCAGAGCAGAAGAGCCGCCGAGGCCATGAGCGTCGCGGCCACGAAGCGCTTCCACGCGCCGGAGGAAATCTTCGACCTCGTTCAGCCCTGACAGCTGCAGGTGGGGAATGTCAAAACCACGCATCAGACGCTCCAAAACCGTTCCTGGCGCCGGCCTGCCCCCCGCGGCCGTGACCAGGGGAGGTCATACGTTCAGGTCGCATAGAAAATCCATTTCAATCGCGCGTACAAACAATAGAGGTTTCATATAAGACGCCGTCTTGCGGCGCCGATCACAAACAATTGAGCGCATCGTCGCTTCGAGGAGTGAAGAATCCATGGCAACCGATCCAGCGCTCGACGCGCACGAACACAGCGAGCATGCGGAAGAAGCTGCGCACGGGCGCGATCCGTTCATCTCCAATGTGTCAATCACCATCGCGGTCCTGGCCGTTTTGGCGGCAGCCGCGGGAAGCCTTGAATCCATCGAGGGCGACAAGGCGATCACCGCCTCGGCCGAAGCGGTGTTGCGTCAGGACCAGGCGACCAATTCCTGGACCGAATATGAGGCCGACAGTTTGAAGCGGCACATGTACACAATCGCCGCCAATGCCGGCGGAGCGCATGCCGACGACTACAAGAAGGCGGTCTTGGACAACGGGAAGAAGCAGGACAAAGTTCGCACCGAGGCGAAGGACAAGGAAACCGAGCGCGACGCTCTCATCAAGGAGAGCGGCGCGCATGAGGGGCGGCACGACTGGCTCACGGGTTCGGCGACGATCACGGAAATCGGAATCGCCATTTCGACGGTCGCCATCATCACCAAGCGGCGTGTGGCCTGGTACGGCGCGCTTGGCCTCGGCGCGATCGGCCTTACGCTGCTGGGCTGGGCTTATTTGACCTGAGAAGCGGTCACCTCAGTCTTCCGCGGCGGCGCGAGCTGCCGCCGCCTCGCGCTCCCGGGCGTGGCGGGCCGCGATCTTGCGCTCGACGCGCGCCGACGCCCGCTCCAGATGGCGCTTCAGCTTCGGGAATTTGCGCAGCAGGATGATCAGATCCTGGCGCGAAAGCGCGAGCAGCCTCATCGGCGTGTGGGCGAAAATGGTGTTCTCGTGGGCCTGGGAATTGAGGACCGCATCGCCGCCGAATAGCTCCCCCGGGCCCAGGATCGCCGATCGCGCTCCGCCCTCCGCTTTGGCCTGGCCTGAAACGATGAAATACATCGCGGTCGCGTTTTCGCCCGCCTCGACGACCGGCATGTGCTCGGTCACCACCTGCGAACGCAGCACGATCATGAGTTCGCCGAGGACTTCCGTATCCAGATTGGAGAAGACCGGAATTCGCGACAGCATCGCCGTGGTGACGACGAAATCGCGACGGTGAATTTCGCCCATGAAGCCAGACGCGATGATGCCGACCGGCAGGGCGAAGAGCCCCAGCCCGAAAATCGCCGTGATCGCTGCGATCAGTTTGCCGACGGCCGTGATCGGGACCTTGTCGCCGTAACCCACGGTGGTCAGCGTGACGATCGCCCAATACATGCACTCCGGCAGATTGCCGAAGACGCCGGGCTGGACCCTGCCCTCCGCGATGTACATGAACTCGGCCATGATGCTCATCACGCACAGGGTCAAAAGCAGCGTGCCGAACAGCGCCCTGCGTTCCGACGACAGAACATGGATGAGCGTGGATACGGCGGGCGAATAGCGTGCAATCTTCAGGAGCCGGAACAACCGGAACAGCCGCAGAATTCGCAAATCCACCGTCGGCACAAAAATCGCCGCATAGGCCGGAACGATCGCAATCAGATCGATCAGCATATAGGGATGCAGCATCATGCGGAGGCGGCCCATGACGGGGCCGCCGGAGTAGCGCGGGTCCTCCGGCGCCGTCCAAATCCGCAGGAGATATTCGATCGTGAAAATCACGACCGACACCACCTCGAACGCGTTGAAGAGCGCACGATATGTATCGCCGATTTCGGGAATGCTTTCGAAGGTCACCGCCAAGGCGTTGGTCATGATCAAGACGATCAGGAAAATTTCGAAAGCCAGCCCGACGGGACCCGAGCCGCGTCCGGCCTCCATGACCGCGTGAATTCTCTTGCGCAGGCTGCGGCGCGGAGGGCTGTGCGGGGCTCGATCTTCGGGATGCGCCTGCGGCGCAGATTTCGGCAGGGCGCTCTTCTGTAGGTGCGACAAGCGGACCGTATCTGGCGCTGGAACCGTGTCGGTCAGCTCTCGCCCCCGGGCCGTTGCAGGTGAAGGTAGAGCGTCGCAGCATAGAACGCGACGATGAAGATGAGAGCGACCAGGTCGTAGGGGCTGTTCAGGAATTTCTGATAGAAAATTCCGATGAGATACATCAGCAGGCATGTCGCGCCGACAACAAGCGCCAGCAAAATATATCGGTTGCGAACGTCGTTCATTTTTTCTGATGCCTCCGAAACACAGATAGCGCGGCCTAACGGTCGACGCGCCTCGCACTGCCGACGCCCGAATAAAATAAGGGATTTGATTGGTAAATCCAAGAGACGTGTTGGGTCCTCGTCCATCGGCGCGAGCCGAGTGGGCGCCAAGCGACACGTAGCTCAGCAGGTCACGCTCAAGCGCCCCAATTGTGAGGGCGCCCTTAAGCAAGTTTTCCCGAATTCAGGCGACTCTCGAAAGCGACCTGGCGGGGTTTTTTGTTGATGACCAGCGGGGCGACCTATAGCCTCCCGGAGAGCCCATGGGGCGGCCTACTTTCCCGAGCGGATTTCGGTTTGTCGCAAAGCACTGCCTCTCCTCCGTCGTTTCGCGAGCGCTTTGAAGGCGCCAACGCTCTGTGGGCGGAAGGCCGATTGCAGGAAGCCGAGCAGATCTATCTTGAACTCCTGAAGGAAGACCCATCTTCGTCTTCCGCGGCGTCCCGGATCGGAGACATCCGGCTTCAGTTGGGAGACCGGCCCGGCGCGCAAGATTTCTTCTCGCGCGCGATCGAGATCAATCCGAAGCTGCCCTGGGGGCATATGGGCCTGGCCAGGATTGCCGAGGAGGTGAGCGACGCGGAAGCCGCGCTCGATCACTATAGGCGCGCGCAGGAGCTGGCGCCGGACCTGGCCGTACTCGTCGAACGGATCGCAGTGCTGACCAATGGGCTTGCCAACGCAAAACGGCTGGCGAAGTCGAAAGAAGAACGCGCCGAATTTCTCCGGAGCTTCGAGCAGGCCAATCAACTGGCGGCCAGTCACCAACTCGAGGAAGCGGAGGCCATCTACCGCGACTTGCTCGTCCGCGAACCCAATGGCGCGTCGCTGCTTTGCAAGCTGGGTGGAATCGCCGCCGAATTGGGCCGCATCGCGGAGGCGCGGGCTTACTTCGAACGCGCGATCGCCGCCAATCGAAATTTTCACTGGGCGCATGTGGGGCTATCCGAAATCCTGGAAGCGTCAGGCGAATATGACGCAGCCATCCATGCGCTCGAATTTGCAGTCGCGCTGGACGGGTCGCTCGGCTTCGCCCATGAGAGAATTCAATCCATCCGCGGAAAGCGGCGACTGGAAATCGAACGCATCAAGGGCGTTCAAATCAAGCGTTGGGCCGCCAATGTGCGCCCTGATCCCGACCCCGGCGCCAAAAGCTCCCGGCCGGTTGTGGCCGTTGTCGCCTGGGACCTGACCCATAATCCCGTCGGTCGCGCGCTCGCATTGGCCGAGGTCGCGTTCCCGAACGCCGAATGTGAAATCGTCGGGCCCATGTTTCCCAAATATGGCGAGGATCTGTGGCAGCCTCTTCGCGAGAGCTTGCGACCGTTCGATGTTCGCGGCTTTCATGCGCACTCGTTCACCTCGTTCATGGAGGGCGCCATCCGGCTGGTGGCGGAAAAACCGTGCGACGTGGCGTGGGTGTCGAAGCCGCGCCTGCCAAGTCTCCTGATCGGCTTCCTGTACAAACTCATTCACGGGGCGAGCGTGCTGCTCGACATCGATGACGACGAATTGGCCTTCGTCGACGCCGACGAGCCTCTCTCCCTGGATTCCTTTCTTGCGAAATGCGCGCCCTCGGACTGGAGGGAACCGTTCGCGAAGCGCTGGACCCAGCTTGCGGGATCGATGATCGGGTTGGCTGACGCCGTGACGGTCTGCAATCCCGTCCTTCAGCAAAAGTTCGGCGGAACTTTGGTGCGGCATGCCCGCAATTCGCAGCCATTCGACGAGGCGCTTGCGAAGCGCGCGACGTTGCGCGCCGAATTCGGCTTCTCGGATTCCGACAAGGTGATCCTGTTTCTGGGAACGCCGCGAAGGCACAAAGGCGTTCTCGAAATCGCCCAGGCGCTCCAAGAACTCGCCGATCCAAGCGCGGTGTTGTGCGTCATCGGCGCTATAGCCGATCCGGCGTTCAAGAAGGAATTGGAGGCGTTTCAATCTACGCGGGTCGTGCTCCACGAGAACCAACCGTTTTCCCGCGTCGCCGACCTGAATGCGATGGCCGACATTGTCTGCATCCTGCAGGACTCCGCCGATCCGATCGCCGCCTATCAGACGCCGGCGAAGCTCACCGACGCGCTGGCCGCCGGAACAGTCGTGCTGGCGACGCCTGTTCCGCCCCTGGCGGATATGGTGGAGCCGGGCCGGATCGTCGCTGTGCAACGAGAAGGCCTTGTCGATGCGCTCCGCCGCGCCATTACGGGCGAATTCGGCGGCTCCGAAGCGGCCGCGAGCCGCCGTGCGTTTTTTAAGGCTGAGCTCACGACGCAGGTCAATTCTGTCCGGGCGCTAGACGCAATTCAGGCGGCCTTAAGCAAAAACGGACCTGTGCCGGCCGACATTTTCCGTTTGCTGGAGCACATCGACGAGCAAATGCCCGGGCAGTTGCCGCGCGCGTGCACCGACCTCACCAAGGGCGCGCTGCAGACAAGCCCGCGCGTCGGAAAATTGCGGAATTTGAACGATAACCTGAACCTGGTGATTTTCTGGAAGCAAAACGACTCCGGCATTTTTGGACGGCGTCAGGACATGCTGCTCAGGCAATTCGCCGCCATGCCGCATATCGGCAAAATTCTGCATATCGACGCCCCCATATCGATCGATCAGCTCAATGCGGCCGGCGCCTCGAACAGAGGGCGCAGTCTCGACCAAGGCAGGTTGATCGCGGCCAACACCATCGCCCGGCATCTTCGGACCAGCGACGACGATCGGGTCAGTCGACGGTCGTTTATCTATCGTGGAAAGGAAAACACATTTCTGGGCGGTGAATTGCCTGACATTCAGTCATTTCCGAACGCCGTTGAAGCCTGGTTGCGCGAGCTCGATATGACGGAGAACCTTCTCGCATGGGTATGTCCGGTCGTTCCCGGCTTTCCCGAAGTTCAGAAGCGTCTGGGTTTTTCGTTTGTCGTCGCCGACGTCATCGACGATCAACGCCAATGGCCCATGCGCCTGGAGTGGCGGACTCAAATCGAGACGAATTATCGCGAGACGTTCGCATACGCGCACATGGCCTTCGCCAATTGCCGACCGGTTTCGGAATGGCTTGAGCAAGAGGGCCTGAAGAATTTCGTCGTCCCGAACGGCATGGACGTCCGACGCGGTGCGGACGACTGGGAAATGCCGGCCGAGCTGCAGCGCCTGACGCGGCCCATCGTCGGCTACGCCGGCAATCTTTCCCATCGGATCGACTGGGAATTGCTCGACGCCGTTGCGGCGGCCAGGCCGGACTGGTCGTTCGTCATCATCGGCGAACCGCCGGCCAAGGGACCCTACCGCCGGATCGCATCGCGGCCGAACGTTCATCCGCTGGGCGTGATCCCATACGAAGCGGCGCTGCGCTACATCGCGCATTTCGACGTCGCCATGATTCCGCATGCGCACTCCGCCATATCGGAAAACATGAACCCGCTGAAGCTCTACGTTTACAGAGGCCTGGGCGTGCCCGTGGTGTCCACCGCCGTGGCCAATCTCGACGATCTGGCCGGCGACGTTCGGGTCGCGGATACGGCCGATCAGTTCATCTCCCAACTGGAGGAGGCGATCGCGGAAAGGCGACGGCGGGGCCGCGTCTATCCGGCGCCGGAACTCATGCATGCCTATTCCTGGGAGAGCCGCGCCGCAGAAATTCTCCTCCGCATGGATGACGCGTTTCACGCGCGGCATACATCGACCAGCGAGGGCATCGCGGCGTGATGGACGCCGTTCGATCTGTGCTAACCTCGGATAAACCAGACCATGGCCTAAGCGGTGTCCGACGTTCTTGCTGACAAAGATCCCAATTTGACCGGCGCAGCTTTGCTTTGCCCGATCTGCAAGACCGACCAGTTTCTGCCATTTAACGGGCGCGAAAACGCCCGTTGCGCGAGTTGCCATGCCATGGAGCGCACGCGGCTTTTGTGGCTCGTGCTGGAAAAGCACGGACAGTTCAAGCGGGGGCTCCGCGTGATGCATATTGCGCCGGAGGCTCCGCTGATCAAACGATTTACCGATCTGTTGAGCGATCGCTATTATGCATGCGACATCGATCCCGCGCGTTACGCGAGCAGACACGCGACCGTCAGGCCTTTCGACCTCACTTCCGATCTCGTGAAGCTTCCCAGTTGCAGCTTCGATCTGATTATCCACAACCACGTTCTCGAGCACATCCGATGCGACGTCGAATCCGCGTTGATCGAACTCGAGCGGGTTCTCGCTCCGGGCGGGCACCACTATTTTTCGGTGCCGGTCCGCGGCGACGAGACCCGCGAGGACCTGTCCGACGATTTGTCGGCGGCCGAGCAACTCGAGCAATTCGGTCAGGCCGATCACTACCGGCTGTTCGGAATGCGAAGTTTGCCCGAAATGCTCGATCGCGTCTGGGGAGCGCAGGCGAAACACAATGTCGAGCCGCTCGAGCTGTTTACTCCGGCCGAGATGAAGGCCGCGGCGGTGCCGGAAGATGCATTGTCGGGGATCAGCGGACACACGATTTTCCATCACGTCCGGCCGCGACTCCGCCGCACGAAAGCGCGCGATCCCGAAGCGCCGACCTTGGATAAGAACAGTGAACCCAAAATTCCCGTGCAAAATACGCGCGACCTCTTTGCCGGCCCGGGTCCGAAGCTCATCCTTCACATCGGCATGCCAAAATCCGGCACGACTTCAATTCAACACTGGCTAGCGAGCAACCGAGAGGAGGCCTTAAGCGCGGGACTCGATTACTGGTCGATTGCGGAAAATCACTCCGAAGCGGCCTTCATGGCCTTTGCCTCGCAGAAGCGCATTGACAAAGGAACGATGTGGTTCCAGCGCGCATCGGCGGCGCCGAAATTGGACTCGGCGGTCAGCCGAAATTCGTTCGACCAATTTTTGTCCGGGCTCGGAGACCGCATCGGTTTTGTATCCGGTGAGGCGCTGTGGACCTTCGGGCCGGACGACGTGCGCAACCTAGCGGATTATCTTCGGGAACGGCAGGCTCAGGTTCTCGTTCTCTGCTGGATACGTCCGCCGGCGGAATTCCTGAGAACCAACGCGCAGCAGCTCTGTCGCTCGACGCTCGCCATCGGCGATTTCGGAATCCGGTTCAGCGGAAAGATTCCGATCGATTTTCGCAGACTTGACGCGTGGTTCGAACGCTTCGGGCGCGAACGCGTTGTCGTGCGTCAGTTTGGCACGGATGTAGTGGCGCAACTCCGCGACTGGCTTTGCGATCTCGGAGTCGACATTGCGCCTTCGAATAAGCCCGAACGCATGCTCAATTCCTCTATCAGCCTCACCGCCGCGAAAGCGCTTCTCGCATTGAACGAGTCGTTCAGGGGCGAAAGCCCGGAGCGGTCGAAACGCCTGCGGGGAATGCTTCTCGAAATCGCCGGGCCCGAATTTCAAATCCCCGACAGCGTGCTGCGGCACATGCGGCCTGTCCTTGAAAAAGAAGCGGCCTATCTCGCCGACACCCTTTCCATAGACAGCAATTGGCTTCACCCCGAAACCGCGGGGATCGACGACGCGCTGTTTTTCCATTGGGACTATGCCGAGGTCACCGCTCTCTTGAATTCCATCGCCGCCGCGCTCGCGAAGCCGGCGGATAAGAACGATAAGCCCGAGGATAACAAGAGCGGCGTCTCGGGCGACGGTGAGCCCTGATTGATCCTTGCCGGTTTCGCTCGGAAGCAGACGCCAGGTCCGGCGTTCGTTGCGGATTTCGCACCCATGCTCCATTTGCTGTTTGCGACTTCGCCCCGACGTCATTTCCGTATCGGCCGGTCGCACGGAACCTTCGCCACCGTTCGAGAGTTGGGAGGCATCGTGGACAAGAATGATAAACCCCCGGGAGAACAAGAGAGGCGCGTCAGGTGGCGGCCACGAGGGCCGATTTGAGTTGGGTTCGATATTTGGCTAATTATTTATGGTTTGCGGCATTCGGCAAGGTGCATTCGATGCGTTCACCCTACCAGGGATTACCTTCAAACCGGTTCTGGAAGTCGGCCGTATTCCAAGAGCGTCACCGGACGACCGCAGGTCTTTACACCAAACGCTTCGAGATCAAGCAGACGGACAAAATCGCGACGGCAGGCAGCTGTTTTGCGCAGCACATCGGTCGACATCTTCGACGAAGGGGGTTCAACATCATGGATGCCGAGCCGCCCGCGCGCGGCTTACCTGTGGAAACTGCGGCGCGTTACGGTTATGGCCTGTTTTCCGCCCGATATGGGAATATATATACTGCTCGCCAGCTTTATCAGCTCGCCTGCGAAGCATTTGGCAGCTTTTCACCCACCAACCCCGTCTGGCGACGCAGCGATCGGTTTTTTGACGCGATGCGGCCATCCGTCGAACCCAATGGTTTGGGAACTGCGGAGCGGGTGCGGCTGCACCGTCAACGTCATTTGCAGAAAGTCAGAGACGTATTCAGCACTGTCGAGGTTTTTGTATTCACGTTTGGTCTCACGGAAGCCTGGACCGAACGCCGGTCCGGCACCGTGTATCCGACGGCTCCCGGCACGATCGCCGGCGATTTCGATCCGGAAATATACGAATTCCGCAATTTTTCCTTCTCTGAAGTTCTCGCAGACTTTTCGGCGTTTCGCGAACTGATCAAGTCTCGAAATCCGGCCGCAAAATTTCTGCTGACTGTATCGCCTGTCCCGCTGGCCGCCACGGCGTCCGGTGAGCACGTTTTGGTTGCCAACACGTATTCCAAGTCCGTGTTGCGCGGAGTCGCCGGCGAGCTCTACAAAACGTACGATGATGTGGATTATTTTCCCTCCTACGAAATCGTCGCGGCCCCTTCTTCACGGGGCGTTTTCTTCGAGAGCGACATGCGTTCGGTTTCGGACGCCGGCGTTAAGACAGTCATGAGCGTTTTCTTTCGGGCGCACGGTGCGTCCCCGGCCGCGGAACGCCCGGCAGCCGGATCGTCGCCGGCGAAAAGCTCCGGAGCGTCGCGCGAGGACAGCGACATCGCGTGCGAGGACGCGCTTCTTGAAGCTTTCGCCCCGTAATGCGCATCTGTTTCGTCAGCAATTCTCACCTTGCGACTGCGAAGATCGGCTGGGATGCCGTCGCCGCCGACTACCCGTGGGTCGAGGCATCCTTCTTCGGAGCCATTGCCAGCATCTTCGCGAGTAGCGCGATCGAAAATGGCAGACTTGTGGCCAAATCGGAAGAGGCGAAACAATCCTTCATCTTGACATCCGGCGGTCGCGACACGGCTGTGTTTGAAGAATATGACGTCGTTCTGCTGTTCGGGTTGGAGTTCGGTGTGTGGAATTTGCTCGATTTATACGACAAGTTCCGCTGGGGCGATCAGAACAATCCTGAAGGCGACTATGAGCTCGTCTCTACGGGATATCTTCATGAAATCGCCAAGGCCCGCCTCGGGCGAACGATGGCCATTCGCTATCGGCGCGAAATAAAAAGCAATGGCGGCGCGCGGCCCGCCAGGATCTGGATCTATCCCGAACCGATGCCATGCCGGTCGGTCCTTGACGCCGCACCGGCACAGAAGTCGGACTTGGCGACAAAGAGGCTTTCCGCTCTCAGGCAAATAGCCAAATGGCATGACGAGCAATCTCTGGACGCCGCTTTTTCGGCCGCGCGTGCTGCACTATCCCCCGGCGGAGATGTTATTTTCGAGCAGCCGTCCGAGACTCTCGACACCCACATATTTACGCGACAGGAATACTCGAGAGGCGCCGTCACTTTCGAGCATCAGCTCCTTCGCGAAGACGATTTTGTGCATATGAACGTTCGATTTGGCGAATTGATGGTCCGTCAAATCCTCGACCGTGCAAGAGCTGACGTCGCATAGAGCGCAGCAGGCACCAATGCCGCCGACGGAACGAGGCGCCTTCGTTGAGCCCGGTCGATCGCTTGTCTGCGGCATCGTCGTGTGCGGCCTGGATTCGGTTGGCCCGATATCCCACCCTCCTGCGGGATGCGCGATCGGGCGATGCATCAACCGAGACAAGGCAGCCCGGGAGCGATGCTCACTTGGGTTCGGCCCGCACCTCCGTCGACCGTTGAGAAAGCGCCTTGACAAATTCGCGATAGCGCTCGTTGCCGGGGTCCAGTTCGGCCGCGCGCGCTGCATGTTCCAGTTCTTCCGCCTTGCGATTGCGGCCACGAAGAGCCTGCGCCAGGTAATAGTGAGCCTTCGGATTGAGCGGCGCCACGCGGATGAGTTTGCGCGCGAAATTCTCCGCCCGATTCTTGTTTTTCAACCGAAGATAGATCGAGGTCAGCCTTTCCAGAATTTCCGGATTTCCGCGATCGAACGCCAGCGCGCGCTCGTAGCTGGCTGCCGCGCCCGGCTTATCGCCCCGGCGCAACGTCAAGTGGCCGAGACGCGCGTGCAGCTTGGCGTTCTCCGGCTCCACCGCCAATGCCAGACGACAGACGCGCTCCGCAGCGGCAAAATCCTCGAGTGCGTAGTAGGCGTTCAAGGACAAGCCGAGCAAATCGACGTCGCTCGAAAATCGTTCTTCCACTAGCGTCAGCAGGTTGCGCTTGAGGCTCTCCGTCCCGGCTATCGCTGATTGTCGAAGCAGCGCCTTTAGCTGTGCGGGATCGCGAATGCTGTCGTACACCGCCGCCCGCGTCTTTTCGGCTTCGAGCGGGTCACCCGCCAATTCGAAGAAGTCGGCGCAACGCAGCAATGGCCCGCTCCACCGATCGCCGCTGAGCAACGCGCGGTCGCGAAGCACCTTGATTTCCTGGATAGCTTTTTCCGGTTCGCCGAAATGCATTCGCATTCTCGTCAATGCTATTCTGAAGGTCGAATCGTCGGCGTCCCCGGACAGCGCCGGCAATCCCTCCAACAACGCGCGCGCATCTTCGAAACGGCCTTGCTTCACAAGCTCGGAAAATTCTGCGCGCTCGACGCTCCGGGCGATATTCGCGACGACAGCCGGATTCGGAACGAACTTCTCGCAGTTGAGCAGGAAATAGCGGCGAGCGCCGTATTTCGACTGATATATCGGATCGACGATGGCGGTCGTCTCAAATCCGGCGTCGCCGAACATTTGCACGAACGACGCTTCGGTGGCCCAGAACGATTGGGGATTGCCGACCGAGGCCATGAGACTGTTCTGTTCCTGAAAAATGACGCCTTCGTACTTTCCCCTGCGAACGACGCTTCGCGCCCATGCGCCGGTTTCCGACTCGGGGACCAAAGCGTCGACATGAATTTGCGTTTCCAGGATCATGGGCGCCCCGGATCGCGCGCATCTTTCCAGAAACCGCACCTGGTCCTCCATATCGAAATGATACAGCATGCCCAGACACACGATGACGTCGAATCCCGCCAGGTCGAAATTACGGATATCCGACTGGATAAAGCGGATAGATCCCAATGCCTCATCCGACGGCTTGCGCTCCACACGGGCGTCGACGGCGGTGACGACGCACCCTTCGTCGCGCGCGATCATCGCGAAGAGGCACGGGCCGGCCGCCAGATCGACGACGCGGGAGCCCGGTTTCGCCGCACCGGAAAGCAGAAAGCGAAAAATGCTGGCGCGGGCCGCCGCCTGATCGACAAGACTCGGCGCAACCGGTCCCACCGGCGCCTTCAGCGTCGAATCCAGGACCGAGATTTTCATTGGCGGCCGCACCTCTGCCGAGATGACCTTCACCGGCTTGTCTATCGCCTGTTCCGGCGGGCCGTCAAGAAATCCTCGTATTCCTTTTCCCAATTTATTCGCGGAAGAGCTTTCTTGACTGTTTCCAGCAGATCTTTTTCGTTTGACGATTGGAAAATCACGTTGGGATCGAGAGAGCCCATCTCCTGCTTCATCAATGCGGCTACGGCGTCCAGAGATTCTGCGTGCGCATTTACGTGCGGAAATTCGCCCGGCGGCGCATTCGTGCGGAGGAAGCTGCACAGTGGTCCCCAACCCTGATCAACCGAGAATATCAACAGCCGGTCTTCAGGTATGGTCGCTTTCACCAACTCGATGTGCCGTTCGTAACGAGCGATGACCTTATCCCGCTGAGGCATGGCATCGCCCAGAGAACGCCCCCAGACGAGCTTCCGCGATATATCGCCTATCTGTCTGCCAAGCGGCGTCGCAATTTCCAACACGCGAAATTGCCAATTGTCTCCGGAGGAAAAGCGGTAGCTGGTGTCCCTGGTGCTTTCGTACCACGCCTCAGCTCCCTTCGGATGAATTGTCAGGATTACCTTGGCGTCGGGATAGGCGATCGCCAACTCTCTCCAAACGCAACAGCCGGGATTGTCGACGCTCGCAGTATAGTTTGCGAAAGCTTTCTCCCATTCGTGCTGACTTCCCTCCGGGGCGTTGGCGACTCTCCTCCAAAAATCGAGATTCGGCCTCTTCGTGTTTTCGCGCAACTCTGCGAACAGGTGATAACAGGCAAAGCCCATCTGGTTCAGCGCCAAACGGAGAGACATCGTTCCGGTTCGGCCGAAACCCGCGCCGATGATTTTGAGCGGCATCTTCTATCCCCGACACGAGCGAACGATCTTAGCAGGCCGTCGAACCAGCGCACCAGGAATAGACCTAAATCGCCACGAAACGCCGTCGTCCGGGAACTGTCTCAAGCCGAGAGCGCCGCGCCGATGGTCGATGGGCGGTGAGGCAAATCGCTTTGCCTCGGGGACCGTGGCGCGTTACAATTTCCGTCGCCGTTTAAGATTGCCGACGCGGCTTGGGGGCGGACTTGTATGGGGCGGGGGTTGGTTGCGGGTGAGTTGGATCCGGTTTTGGAGGCCAGCGCGGCTGTCGCCCGGATGCTACGGCACGGCGAAATCGAGCGGGCCGCGGATCTATTCGACCGCGCCATTGAACGCTGGCCCAAAAACTCGAAACTACTTCTGCTGAAGGGCGATGTGCTGGCGCAAACGGCGGGCCTGTATCAAGCCGCAATGCATTACGCCGAATTGCTCGCCCACCCAACGGTTGCGCAATGGGCCGCCCCACGTCTTTTTCAAATTGTTCGCGATAAGTCATTGCCGCTTGACGAGGCCATCGCTCTCGTCAAGCGCGTTTGCGACGCGCGGGAAGATACACGCCTCAAAGCCCAAATTCTGGATCGACTGCTAGACCGTGGCGATCCGCGGGAGCGCGAGCTTTTGCTCGATGTTCTGGGGCGTCACTCCAGCATTTTCAGGTATGAATTCAAAGCGGCCGTCCAAAAGACGGAAAAAGGCGAATGCGATGCTGCGATCGAGATTCTTGAATCGGCGCGCCGGAATGGCCGCAGTTCGGAACCATCGACGTTCTTGCTCGCCGAACTCTATGCGGTCAGCTCGCGTTTTTCCGAGGCCGTGGCGTTGCTGGACGAGTTGCTGGAGCAACATCCCGAGCACCCGGAAATCTATCGACGTCTGGTCCATATGCTGCAACGGGCCGGCGATTTCGAGCGAGCGGTCGACGTGTTCGAAATCGCCATCAGGCGATGGCCCCAGGACTGGTTGCTCATTTATCGTTTCAATCGTCTTTCGATAAAACCTGGTCGTCAGGCGCAAATCTTCGATGCGATTTCCCGCGCAAGCGATGACATGCAGGACAGGAACGATCGCTGCCGATTCCATTTCGGCCTTGCATGTCTGCACAACGGACACGTTGAACGGGGATACGAGCATCTTACGGCGCGATTTGAAGAGCCGACCGCGTCGACGGCGGGACACATAGTGAAGGCGCTGGGCGCGAGATCGCCGCGAGCCTGGACGGCAGGCTCGCGCCTATTGGACGATCGGACTCGGGAAGTTCAAATTGTGAGAGCCGAAGGCGCACGAGCCACCATTGTCGTTCCGGCGACGTTTCAATTCGGAAATCTTCCTCTCGCCATGGTTGACGCGTTGTTCGCGGAGCACGGGCTCAACGTGGTTTATCTCAGAGACTTGGGACAGCGCGCGTTTCTTCGCGGTATTGCCGCCATGGGCGCCACCGATGAATGCACGCTTATCGGGCTTGCAAAACTGATCGCCGAACTCGGCGCCAAGCGCACGATATTCATGGGCGCCTCAGCCGGCGGGTTCACCGCACTTCGATATGCCGCCCTATTAAACGGTGATGTCGCCGTTTCATTCGCGGGGCCGACCGCCTTGTCGCCTGTCTACGAAAGCACCAGAGCTTCCATCTGGAATCAGGATTTCTTCATCAAAACATGGCTGGCGCGAGAGACGGATTTGCCCCACGACCTGGTCCCCGTCTTGTCGAAGCCAACGCGGACCAAATTTCGCCAATATTTTGGGGAACTTGCCACCGCGGACGCGCAGCAGGCGCGTCGAATTGAGCGCCTGTCCGGCGTGACTCTGTTTCCCATGCCCGGCATCGGCGATCACTTCATCGCGCATCACATGATCGGCGACGGTTCTTTTGACGCCTTGATCGAGGAACTCGTCTCCGCCTAGAGACTGTCCATTCCTTGACGACCGCCGCGCCGCCTCGCACGATTGAAAAAACACGGCCAATTGGCGTGGAGGCTGCGATGCCGGATAACAATCTGTTGGGGCCGGCTACGAAAGAAGGCGTCCGCGACTTGTATGACGGCATTTCGCGCCGCCTCGGTCAATCGCGGCTGGGAGATGCGTCGCTGTTCCTCAATTATGGCTATGTCAGCCTCGGTGAAGACGACGAGGCGCCATTTGACGTCGGCCGCGGATTCAATCCGCACTCGATGCGTCTTGTCTGCGAGTCGATCGGCGCAATGGAGCTTCGCGGCCGACGCGTGCTGGACGTGGGCTGCGGCCGGGGCGGCGCCGTCGCGTTGCTCGCCGATCGGTTCGGCGCCGAAGCGATCGGCATCGACCTGTCTCCCGAGGCGATCGCATTCTGTCGGCGCCGGCACGCTCAGCCGAATGTCCGTTTCGAGGTCGGCGATGCGGAGAATCTACCGGTCGAAGCCGCGTCGATCGACGCCATCGTAAACATCGAATCGTCGCATGCTTATCCGAATCTGCGTGGATTTCTCGCTGAAGTGGAACGCGTTCTGAAACCCGGCGGCGCATTCCTGTATGCGGATTTCCTTCCGGCGCTATGTTGGGCGGACGTTCGCGTCCTGTTGGACTCGCTGCGCCTGGAGCAGTTTGGCGACCGGAACATCACGGCCAATGTGCTTGCATCTTGCGATGCCGTCGCCGCTCTGCGGGCGAAGGCGTTCGGCGAGAAGAACGCAGGCATCGACAAATTTCTCGCCGTGCCCGGTTCGGACGTTTACGAACGGATGCGCTCGGGAGCTTGGGAATATCGCATCCTGCGCGCGCGGCGCGGTTAACGGGTCACTTCTCCGGTGCGCGAATCGTAGAGCCACCCACCGTATCGGATCGGCGCCAGGGGCCTGCCGCGCAGACCCAGATAGGTCCGGCTGGCCTGCTTCACGGCAGCCATCGCGTCACGCTGCGAGGTTGTGGTGATTCCGCCGTGAACCTGATGGAACGTGCCTTCGCCCAAGATGCGTATAAGTTGCGTCCCCGGCAAGCCAAGCGCGCGCAGCAATGCATCCGGGTTCGCCGCGCTGCCGCCGGGTTCGGCGAAGCGCCCGTCATAGCCTCCCAGTTCGTCCCACAGGGCTCGCGGCAGGAATAGCGCGTTGCTCTCGAGCATCGCGCCGGTCGGTCCGCCCTTGATTTCCGGAGTCGAAATCTCGAACAGGCGGTAGCCGTCCTGCGGCCATCCGATGGAGGCCAGGAGCGCGTCCTCCACCGCCTGGTCGTATCCCTGTTCGCAACTGATCCTTTGGACGTTTGGACCGAGCTGATAGTTGAGCGTGGCGATGACCGGTCGCTCGTGCATCCGGGAAGCCGCCAGGCAGGCGTTGACGAGACCCGGCGACGCCATTCTGGCGCCGTCGATCCAAACGCCGATCAACGGCGCCTGCGCATGTGCGATCCCCTCATTGATCGCGCCTACGGGAGACGTGGAAGGCTTCGAACAGGCCAGAATTTGCAGATTGGCGTTCAACTCTGCGAACGACGCCGCGTCGGGCTTTTCGCGCGAATTGTTGTCGACGACGACGATCTCGCAATCGTTCGCCGCGCAGTTCTGATAGTGCGGCGAGAGCGACAGCAGCGTCCGCGGCAACTCCCGCTTCATTTCGTAGGAAATGACGACCAGTGAAACGCGCGGCGGCGCTGAGGCTGCGAGATCGCGCGCGCCGCTCAGCTGACGGACGCTCCGGGCGCGAACATCGCCACGAACTCATCGACGCTGGGCGCTTCGAAGAATTGGTTGGGGTCGACCAGCACCTGGAATTCCTCTTCCATGACGCCGGCCATGATGACGACTTCGACGGAGTCGAGGCCGTAAACGTCGAACCTGTCGCTGGTTGAGAACGTCGCCGCTTCCAGGCCCAGCAGACTGCAAATGTAGTTAACCATCCAGTTTCGCAGAACCTGGGGATCGATATCATATTCGGTGGGTTGCATGGTCTTCAGCGTTCGAACGCAATTTCACAATTGCGGTTTCCATTTCCGGATCGACATTAGTCATCGCGAATTGTCCGGACAAGAGCTTTCTCTTGCTCGCCATGCGCTGCACCTTGCCGCTCGACGTCCGCGGCAGCGTCCCGTAAAGGACAAAACCGACCAACGGGATAACGCCATGTTCCTCGGCGATGCATTTACGCAGATGTTCGGCCAACGCCGTGTGATCCACGGTTTTGGCGGATCGCCGATCCAATTCGCAAAGAAGCACAAGCCTCTCCCGGCTCCCGTCATCCACCGCGAACGCCACGGCGGCGCGGATTTCACC
This sequence comes from uncultured Alphaproteobacteria bacterium, assembly GCA_963715545.1. Classification (GTDB taxonomy): domain Bacteria; phylum Pseudomonadota; class Alphaproteobacteria; order Micropepsales; family Micropepsaceae; genus Rhizomicrobium. The sequence continues at coordinate 2,201,323 of OY970252.1, forward strand.
GGACAGCGGATCGTCCAATACCGTCGCCTCCACATCCGACGCGTGGATGTTCGCTCCGAACAGGATGATGATGTCGCTGATCCGATCGATCGGAAACAGTTCGTGGTCCACAATCAATCCAATGTCGCCTGTTGGAAGATAATTCGCGCCTTCATGCGCAAACACATCGGCGAAGGGAGTCACGGAGCGGTTGGTCCCATCCCAATGGCCCGGTGAAACGTGCGGACCGCTAACGCAGATTTCGCCCTGCTCTTCTTTGCACACCGATCCGTTTTCGTCGCGAAGAACGATCGAGCTGCCTTCGACAGGGCCGCCGCATGAAACGATTTTCCGGCGCAAGGCGTTCGCGCCCGAACCTCGAACGGCGATCTCCCGTTGCGAAACGCCGACGCCCGGCCCGACGGCAGAGGCGATCAGCGTCGTTTCCGCCAGACCATAGCAAGGCAGAAAAGCTTCGCTGCGAAATCCGGCGGGTCGAAAATGTTCCGCGAACTTCGCGAGCACGGATGCCCGCACGGGCTCCGCGCCGCAATAGGCGACCCGCCAGCATGACAGATCGAGCGTGCGCACCTGCTCCGCAGAAATCATTCGCACACAAAGCTCGTAGCCGAAACTGGGACCGCCCGCCGCCGTCGAACCGTATTTTTCGATGGCCCGCAGCCAGCGAAGCGGCTTCTGAATGAATACCTTGGGGGGCATGATAACGGCCGTGCCGCCGAGGAACAAAGGCTGCAGAATCGCGCCGATAAGGCCCATGTCGTGGAAGTGCGGCAGCCAACTGGCTCCCACGACCGTGTCATCCACGCCAAAAGCCGACTGAATCATGCGATTGTTGGCGACGAGATTTCCGTGCGTGATCATGACGCCTTTGGGCGCCCGGGTCGAACCGGACGTGTATTGCACAAAAGCCGGTCGGCGGGGATCGCCCGGAGGCGCAGTCACTGAGCAGGATACACCGCGTAGCTCGTCCACCATCAATGTTCGTACGGCATGACCCGCTTTCGACAGGCGGGACGCCGAGACGCCATCCGCCACGATCGCAGATGGCTGGGAATCCGCAAGAATCGCCGCAATTCGATCGACGCTCCTGTCTGTATCCGGAAACGGCGCTGGAATAGCGACGGCGCCAATTCGGAGGCATGCCATAAACACGGCGACGAAGGACAATCCGGCCGGCAACGCGATCATGATCGGCTCCCCGCCGAGGCCTGCTTCGAGCAAACATCCGGCGAAGCCGTCAATCCGTGTATCCAGGTCACGATACGAGATGCGATCGGTTTCGCTTTCGCCCCTTGCCAAAAAAATGATAGCGTCCTTCGCGCCGCGATGCTGCGCGTGGCTTGAAACAAGTCGATCGATCGATTCAAAATGCTCGAATGCCAACGCGCGCTCCGCTGCATGCTCGTTCGAAAAGACGACTGTATAGCCGCCAATCGTTTGAATGAAGGGGCGCGGTCGCGTGTGCGCTGATGTCGTTCAGCGCCAATCCACCCAGCCGCCGCGCTGGCGCAGCGCGGAACGCGCGTGGCAGATCACGCGGTACGACGATGCGGCGCGTCTTCTGAAGAGCGAACACGTTTCTCTGGTCGAAGTCGCAAAGAATATCCAGAAGCTTTCCGACCGCATGAACGGCGCGTTCGCCAATACGATCCTGCTGCTCGGCTCCTCCCATCCGCTGCAAAACCCGCCGGCGCACGGCCCCGCGCGCGCCTGGCTTGGCAATATCGTGAGCAGAATCTTGCGCTCCTGGACTGTCGGCAAGATCGACGAACTCGTGGGCCAGCTCCTTGCGGCGGCCGGAGACGCCGAATGCGTCGACGCCATTCCGCTGCTGGCGAAGCCCATGCCGGCGATAATTGTCGCCGATGCGCTCGGAATGGAATTGCAGGACCTTTATCGGTTCTGCGAACTGGGCCAAGATATCATCTCGATCTGGTCGCGCGACATGTTCCCGCTGCGCGAACTGGCCGCTATGGAAAAAAGCGCGACAGCGATCGTGCAGATTCTCGCGGCCCGATGGGGCGGCGACCGGCGCGCAGAATTTGCCGGTTTGGCGTTTTTGACGCTCGCCGGCGTGCTGACGTCAAGCGGTCTGCTGGGAAGCGCGATCGATCAACTATCCCGGGCGCCGGAACTCCAGAATCGACTGCGCAAAGACCCTTCGCTCGTGAATGGCTTCGTCAATGAGACGTTGCGATGCTGTCCGCCGGTGCGACGCATTCTCGGTTACAGAACCGCGCGCGAATTGACGCTCTCGACAGTGACGATCCCGCCCGGCGCAGCCCTGATCATCGACATCGAGGCCGCGCATCACGACCCGGACGCCTATCCCGACCCCGCGCGTTTCGACCCAGCCCGGGAGGGACCGCCTTCCCTCGCCTTCGGTGTCGGCGCACATGCCTGCATCGGCGCCACGCTGGCGCGATTGGAAGCCAAGGTGCTCATCGACCACCTGCTACGGAACTACGCCGTATTCCCTGCCGGAGACGCCGCATTGCGGCCGAGCCGCGATTGGTACGAGTTTGAGAGCGTTCCCATCCGCCTGCAGCGCATTTAGGGCATCCGAACAATCGTTAACGCCGGGCCGCGGCCTCTGCAGGCCGGCCCGGATCGCGGCATTGATGTTGCCAGTGGGCGCGAATTCATAAGATACTCCAGCCCGAAATTCGTACAAAACCGGGTGTCGCGCCGCTCGGCAGGGTGCGGGGTCCAAAGGCGCCCAACCTGGGGCCGCAATCCGTGAAAGACCGTGCGAAGCCGGATATCAGAGGGCCGTCGCGGGGCGGCCGCGCGGGATGGAAAAGGGCGTGTTTGAAATCACATATTCACGCCTTCTCGAGGGCCAGGACCATCACGGGGCTGGAGGACTATTGTCTTATCGGCGGGTCGTGAAGCCCCGCAGGACCTCACGCGCGCCTCCCGATCGGCAGGCATGGCCACGCCGCTCGTGCACACTGCTGGACGAACGCAACATGCCAGTATCGCAATTCAGGTGTAACAGTGACGAAATCCGAATTCGAGCATCGCTCGTCGCACACCATTCGGAATGAAGGAGTGAACGTGAGCAGTTCAAAAAAGGCGAAGATCGAAGGCGCGGAAACCGGTTCGATCGTAGCCGAACCGATATTGGCTTCCGAGACATTGTCGCTCGTGACCGCCGACGATGATGGCGTCGGCCTGGACATCGAATCCGCTCCGGAATCTCCCATACAGGCCGCCACGGGAGAAACAGCGGACGAGGATTACGATTCAGCAGCGGCGCCCCATAGGGCGAAGCCTACGCGCAGTGCGGTTCGCCTATTCGACTACAGCAAGGAAATAGGCGGCTTAGCGCTGTCGTTCGCGACCGGAGTCGGCGCCGCCCCCACCTTCTCGCTTCGAGATCGCTTTGGGAACGCGCATATCGTCGGACCTTCCGAAATCAAAGCCGCCCGACTTTACGACATCAACCTCGTCGGTTCGGACCAGGAACGCGAGCAATGGTCTTTGACCTCCGCTCCGGAGCACACCCGTCTGGGAAAGAATCTCAAGCCCGAATGGATGCTTGAGCAAGGCGACACCTTCTATGTCGTGTCGGAATCTGAGGCCAGCCAGGCCGAAGAGATTGCGACGGCGACTTTTCTCGATCCGATCGCCCAAGGCGATGTTCCGATAAACGCGCTCGCGCGGTACCGGTTCGACATTTTTGCAGCGACTCATCGTTGCACTGCGACTCTTCGGCTTTCGTTCAAATCGGCCAATGGCGAAATCATCGAAGGACCCACGCGGAAAATCGACCGCGCGGCGAAGGGTGGAACGGGGCCGGCAGATTACGATCATATCGAAATGCAATTCGTTGCGCCCGCGAGTGCGCGATTTCTTTGCGTGCAGTTCGACAAAGGCCAGACCGAACAGAAATCCACGAGCTATCTCTTTTTCGCCAAACCCCTCCTTCGGGACGTCCGCGCGGCTCCGGCCAAAGAAGCGATCACGTTGCCCCGGAAACTCCTCGAACAAGCACGTTCGAGCAATGGTTTGGAGGTTTCGCAGGTTCGGTTGCAGGCTCCCGTCGAACTGTTTGAAGACAATATCGCGAAAGTCGATTTGTGCGTCGACTTTGACGGCGACTCGGCGATGATCCCGAACATTGTCCTGAGCAACAAGTCCGATTTGGATATCGTAAAACTTTCGGTCGACGCGGCCCGGGTGGAATTTGCCGGACGGTTCAAGGCGGTGGTGCCGGACCAGGTGACGCTCGGCGTTTTTGTGGACGGCGATCTCAGCAGTTCAAGCGTTATCCAAACGAGCGGACAGGTGTTTTCCGGCGTCGCATCCATCAACAGCAAACATCTGGACGGGGGCGCCCACCTCGTCGAACTCCGCCGCATGCCGCAGATGTTGGCGCTCGCAAGCACCTATGAAATTCTGCCGATGCAGATCACGCCGTGGTCGGCGCTTCAAGTCTATGCGGGGGCCCCGCTCGACGGGACCTTGGCGCCGGCGGCGCACCACCATTTGCGCTCATTCCGCGCATGGTTTGAGAAGATTCAGGCGGATCCGTCCGTGCGAATTCCGCCCGTTTACGACGAATTGCTCGGAGGTTTTCGCAAGCGAAAGACCTATCCGCGCCTGACATTCCCGGCAGTCGCAAACCCGACCGTTTCCGTCATCATTCCGGTCCACAACAAATTCGAGATCACCTATTTTTGCCTGTGCTCTCTGCTGTTCGCTTTCGACGAAACGACATTCGAGGTCATCATTGTCGACGACGGCTCGACCGACGAGACCGCCGACATCGCCGAATTCGTGGAAGGCGTTCAGGTCGTTCGCCATACGACCGCGCTCGGCTTCGTGAATTCCTGCAACGACGGCGCCGCCTCCGCCAGAGGCGAGTTCGTGATGATGCTCAACAACGACACCGAAGTCACAAGCCGCTGGCTCGACGAACTGGTTTCGGCTTTTCGCAATTTCAACAATGTCGGCCTTGCGGGCTCGAAACTGCTCTATCCCGACGGCCACCTGCAGGAAGCCGGCGGCATCGTCTGGAGTTCCGGCAATCCGTGGAATGTCGGACGCAACGCCAATGCCGCGGACCCTTCCTACAATTATCTTCGGCAGACCGACTATGTTTCTGGCGCCGCCATCATGCTCCCGACCGAACTCTGGAAACAGCTCGGCGGCTTCAGCGCAGAATTCGCACCCGCCTATTTCGAGGACACCGACCTCGCTATGAAGGTCCGCGCGGCCGGTCATTGCGTCGTGTACGTTCCGGCCTCGACCGTCTACCACTATGAGGGTCAATCGGCCGGCACAAACGTAACATCCGGTATGAAGCGCTTCCAGGAAGTGAACCGGCCAAAATTCAAGCGCAAATGGGTGACGGCCTACGGCAATCACGGCGCCGAGGGAGTCCGCGCGGATCGCGAGAAAGACCGGAACGTTGCGTTTCGAGTTCTTTTCGTCGACCAGCATGTCCCGTTTGTCGACAATGACGCCGGCAGCTATGCCGCGTTCCAGGAAATCAGGCTGTTCCAGAGCCAGGGCGCGAAAGTGACGTTCTTGCCGCGGAACCTCGCCTGGATGGACCGCCATACGCTGGCGCTCCAGCGGATCGGCGTGGAATGCATCTATGCGCCATTCGTGATGGATTTCGCCGGCTATATCAGACAACACGCCGCGGAATACGATGTCGTGTATGTCACGAGATACAAGATCGGCGAACAGGTCATTCCGCTGATCCGCTCCGTCGCGCCAAACACCAAAGTCGTGCTGAACGTCGCCGACCTCCATTTTCTCCGCGAACTTCGAGAAGCTGCCGCCGGCAACCCGAACTATTCGCTTCAGCATGCCGAGGCGACCCGAACCGCCGAACTGGCGGTCGTGCGCTCCAGCGACCTGACCTTCAGCTATTCCGAAATCGAACTCGCCGTTCTCGAAAGCCACATCAGCAGCGGCGCCGTCACGGCCAAAATGCCATGGATCGTGGAGACCAAGAGCCTGAACTCGCTCTTTCGAAAGCACAAAGGACATTCTGTTCCTGGGCGGATTCGGACACCCGCCCAACGAACAGGCCGTCAAATTCTTCGTGAAAGAGGTGCTGCCCCTCATCCGCGACCGCATACCCGACGCCTGCTTCAATGTCATTGGCAGTGGGGCGCCGGAATCCATCAAGGCTCTCGCTTCGGACTCGGTGCAAATTCTGGGCTATCTCCCCGATTTGGACGAAGCCTTTGCAGCGCACAGGGTCTTTGTGGCGCCCCTTTTGGCCGGCGCGGGCCTCAAGGGCAAAGTGCTTGAGGCGATGTCTCGCGGCGTGCCTTCCGTTCTCTCGCCCGTCGCGGTCGAAGGGACCGGCCTGACCAGCGGAAACGATTGTCTCGTGGCGAGGAACGCCCAGGAGTGGGCCGATGCCGTCGTGAAGCTCTACACGGACAAGAAACTCTGGGGGCGGATCGCCGCGAACGCATTGAACCTTGCCCAGGCCAGGTTTTCGTTTTCCACGGGGATCGACATGTTCCAGGAGGCTCTCGCAAAGATCGATATCTATGGCCGGAAGGATTGGGCCCTGGTCTATCAACATGCCCGCCCGCAACATTATGGAAGTTAGAAGGTTCAGGAAGGGTCGCGCGAGCCGAAATCGCTACCGGAGAACAGCATGCAGCTCTTGAACCAATGGTTTGTCGGTCTGCGCGGGATCGCGCGAGATCGACAGAACAGCCTGTGGCTGGCGGCGGCAATCGGGCTTGCGGCCTTGGTGTCGGTCGGCGACGCGACACTGGCCGCGCCTTCGAGTCCCAGTTTCGGCATGAACTACGATTTCCTGAACGTCGACAAAACCCTGGTGTCGCTATGCGGTTCGGAAAAGGGCAAAGCCGCCGTCGTCAAGGGCCACGCTTTCCTCGTACGATACCAAGAACCGGGAGTTCGGCAGACCGTCTTGAAGGCGCTCACGAACATGAAGAAGGCCGGCTTTGCGGGCGTCCGCGTTATTGTTTGGTTCGGCCACCAGAATGATGCGAGGGCCAATCTCTTCAACATTGACGACCCAAGTTTGGCCGCGAAAAACGTCTCCGAATTCGCCTCGGATCTGCAGTCATTGGGTTATTCGCATTTCTATCTGGCGTTTGGCCCCCAGGGTGACGCCAAGGTCACGTGCCGGAAGCAGACCTGGGGCGACTGCTTCGATCCCCAGCAGATCGGAAAATCCGTCGCCTTCATACTGAAGGTGCGGGGAGCCCTCGATGCGAGCCCGCACCCAGCGCTCTATGTCGATCTGCAAAATTCGGGGGCGATGACCAGCGCGAACGCCCAACAGCAGCTGGGAAGAAATATGGATCGCTATCTGTCGACGCTGGTGAAAGCGTATTCGCAGCAGTTTCCGCACGACCTCACAACGATATCGATTCAAGGCCGGAACACGGGCGACAGGAGCGCATTCGTATTCAAAGTCTATGAAGAAGCCGGCCTGGAGCCGTCCTATCTCGATTTCCACATCTATCAATCCGACCCAGCGAGCCTCGCCCAAATAGGCGACGCGCTGCGGTCCGCGAGAACGCGGCTTCCGGTCGTGATCGGGGAAGCCGCTTATGGCGACCCTCGCGCGGTGGCGGCGATCTCGTCATTTCTGTCGCCTTACGATCCGGCCGGAGCGCCGATTTACTTCTGGCCGCTTCGCAATGTCGAGGGGGATTGCGGCGTTGATACGGCCCCGCCATATGACCTCTCCTGGCTATCGGCCCGATAAGGCGCGCAAACGGGAAGAACGCCGATCACCAAAGGTTATGGATCCGGCTAGCAAAGGGCGTTGAGGTTGGCGAAGAAGATTCTCTTCATTTGTGGATGCGCCCGCTCGGGCACGACAGCGCTTTGGCGTCTTATGGTGGCGCATCCGAAAATCGTACTGGGCGTCGAGCGATATGTCCTGCTCGCAAATCCAAAGCGGAAAGGGTTCACCCCTCGATTGTTCGAGAAAGATAGGTTCTTCAACCTTCAACCACGGGAGACCATCTTTAAGGAGCTGAGCCCCCCGGATTATTACGAAATCGCGCGGCAACGTTTCGATGACGCGAACTGGGTGGGCGACAAAATTCCAAATCTGTATCAGAAATATAACGAAGTCGATGCAGCTTTTCCGGACGCCCATTACATATATATCGTGCGCAACATCATCGATGTCGCAGGTTCTTATCAAAGACGCGCAGACACGGGTAGCTGGAAGGAGGCCAGGGACTACAAGCGCGCGGTGCTGGATTGGCGCGTTTCGCTCAACGCCACTTTGAAGTTCGTAGAGAAACCCAATGTGAAATCCCGTGTGCATATCATTAGCTACGAAGAGCTTTATCTGCGGCCAGTGAATCTGGAGCCGCTGTTTGCGAAATTGGGCCTTGAGGTCGTCCCCGAGGTGGAAGCCCAGTATAAAAGGACCATCGAGAAATCCGCCGAACTCGAACAACAGCGTGGCGACGCTCTCACTTCGGCAAGGCGGCATTACATCGCGCTAAACGCGCCGTTCGGCGCCTTCAAGAAGATTCTCGATCAAAGATTCGTCCTATCTCCCGCATAGGCGCCGGTCTCGACCCGGATTTGATCAATCGAACAGAATTTCGTCGATGAAGAGAGCCGTCCGGCGCTCATCGCCGAAGCCCGGATTGCGCTCGATGTTTTGGACATTGATCTGCATTTCGACGGATTTTCCGGCGGCCGCATCGATCCGGAACGACGCTTCGAACGGCCGCCCGTTCCCGGAATGCTCGACCACCTGCGACTGTCCGCCGACAGTATATTCAATCACTGCGCGCGCGACATGGTGCGCCAGGCGGCCGCGGAGCACGGCGGAATGGATCGGACGCAGCGCCTTGAACGACATCGCGGCGGCGCCCGCGACGGCGTTGTTGCCGGGTTCCACGCCTTCGGCCGGCCCCTCTTGTCTGACGTAGCCGATTGTCGGAATGCGCATTTTGGCCCGAAGCCGCTTCGAAGCCTCGACTTGCTCCATCAATTTGGATTCGCGCTCATACATGCCCTGCAAATACGCGTTACGGGCCTTAAACAGCCCGGTCAATTCCTGAACGTCGCCGCCCGTCAGGGTATGACCGGCTCTCAGGCGTTTCGGCGGTCCCGCGGGGACGTATATCGTGCCATGTTTTGGAGCGATCTCTTCTTTGGGCCGCTCTTTTGTATACATGTAAATTGTGAACGACTTCCGGGACAGCTCCTTTCCTTCCGGCTTTTGAACGCGCTCGAAGCCGTGCCACGAATATTCATTGGTTTCGAACAGTACGCAGTGATTGAAAAAAGGGGCATACGAGAGCGTCGTATCGTTTTCGAAGTCCCACGGATTTTTGTGAACCTCGAGGCAGCCGCCCCATTTCTCGTCCCATTCCTTGTTCAGATAAATAATGGCGTTGAACCGGCGATGATAGCCGGTCGTCCGATGCAGATTGAAGTCCACATGGGCGTCCATTCCCTGACCGGAGAAATTGTCGTGGGTTCCCGCGCCATGATATTCGGGATCATAAAGGAGGCCTTCGATCCCGGTTAGCTGCTGCATTTCCTGGGAAAATTTCGGCGACGAAATATAGTCGTCGATCAGGCGGTAAGTGGGGCCGATCGAGCGCACGTCGTGGCAGGCGTATTTGCGGCTTTTTCTTCCAAACTCATTTTTCATTTCGGCTTCGACGGGGACCGGAAACTCTTTCAGCATCGCCTCAGCGATCGCCGGTTTGAAAAATGGCTTTATCAGCACGTGCCGGAATGGCTGCGCGTTATCGAACTTGGTGCGGTAATCGTCGATATTGCCGATCAGTTCGTCGCTGAGAATGCCGATATCGGTCGCGATAGTCATTTGGCCGCCCTCACACATACAGCCCTGGAGTCGATCCGCGCTATAATCTGCTTGATGCTGCTTTCCTCGCACGATGCAGCATCCAGTAGCGAAACCCAGGCCAAGGCTTCATTATACTGCTCCAACGAGATGTGCAGCAACAATCTGGACACAATATTTTCCTTGCGCTCCCTCGGCGTCAACGAGATCGATGGCGCGGCATGCTTGGCGTAGGGCAATATAGTTTTGAGCTCATTTCGAGAGGCGACCGCATGAAGTTCGAAATCCGCCTCGAAAAACGCCCGCAATTTCCTCAACAAGCCCGAATCCGCGGTTTCCGATTCGGCGGATTCCTGGGTTCCATTTTTCGTCGAATTGAGCACGAGACGATCAATATTGTACAATGCCGACAACGGCTCATAACTTGAGATTTCGCGGGCGCATGCGGACAGATTTTCATAAGTCGCAACGTATTTCACGACGACTTCTCCGCGTGGGTTCCGAAAGTAGCGCGACTGCGGAACCAGTCTTGCAAATGGCTTTGGATTGGCGCCAACGGTCTCCTCGATGAACTCGGAAAACGTCAAACTCGCAGGAATATGATTAACGTAATCGTCGTGCGAAGGCGCTGAAAGGCCCGCCCGCTTGCGAAAACGAAACCACGATTGCATCCACGACACCGGCTCGCGAATGATCCCAAAACTGAACATTTCGGAAAAGTGCCGCCCAGCGACCCGTTCTGTCATTGCCGAAATCTGTCGAATCTGCAGGTGCTTGCCGAATGTCGGTCGGTAAAAAACGAGATCTGCCTTCGGGAACGTCAAATGGTGAATCGTTGATGACGCAGCTTTTGTGCTCGAAACAAAAACGAAATTGTGCCAGAATGAAACAAGCGTCATGAGTTTCCTTAACTCTATTCTAATTCAACACTGTTAGAACTGTGGAAGCTCGCTGTGCGAGAGACACCGCGGATTTACGGTCTGGAAGATCGTAGATGCCTCTGGATGAGTTGCCTACCAAATTGTCTCAAAAAGTTCAATTTTGGGGGACGAGGCGCGTTCTTGGAGATGCGCCGGACAAGAGTGTTCCGCTCTTGTCCGATCTGAAGGGCCGGTTCTACGAGGGAAACGCGCCCCATGCACGATGACCGATCAGTCGCTTCAAAGCCGGGACAAGTCATGATGCTGCTTGACCTTGTTGAACGCAGCCACGTCGCCATCGTCGGGCCCCTTCGTGAGCCAATGATCGAACAGGCGATTGGATTGCAAGTCCGGCGGTAGGCGACGCTTGAAAACTTCGAAGTCTCCAACGGAAATTCTTGTCGTCGCCAAGGAAACCGCTTCGTAAGACGAGTATTCACGGCGTAGCGCGCCGCTGAATGCGGACTTTAGGAAGGGCGGAATGCGATTCCGCGCCACCGTTTGGAGTTTGTTGGCATCGTCATAAGGGATAATTCGGTAGCGAAACACTTCTTCCGGAAAATCCCCCGCTCTCACAATAGCGGCCCTCAGCGGCGCAAAAACCTTGACCTCTTCATGGCCGCCAGAATTCGCCAATGCCTGCAATTGGTGGACAAGGGCCGCCTTCTTGAGACCCATGCGCTCGTTTGGCCGCTCTCCGGCCACCTCGGGCATTCTCTCCGCAATGCCCAAAAGGGAAAGAAACGCCGAGACCGAATTGCTATGGTCGCCGCTTACGTCAAGGACAGCTATGGGTTCGCTGCCAAATGCGCTTTTCAACGCCCTAAGGCTACGAAAAAATCTTCTTAGCCAGCGCTTGCATTCATCGAGATATTCGCCCGTGTCCAGCGGCGCGGAGCCGACCTTGAGCCGCTGGATGTACCAGGAGTCAAAAAATTGCGAGAACTGCCTGACCGTAAAAACAAGGAAAACGCTTTCGTTTAGTTCAATGCAAGAGCGAACGAAACCCAGGAATTGGTCTTGGGTCCGTTTGTTGAACAAGCAATTGACGAAACCTTCACTCGAAAGAACCACCCTCGGCCGCCGCTCGCGCGATCGAAGATATCCCAGCACATCGTCCACCGTGCCCCAGGCGCTGTTGAAATCTCGATGGTTCAGTATTTCGTTTGCGATATTATGGTGAGCGATCCTGGATAAGTTGACGCCGAAATCCAGATACTCGATCTCAAGCTCGCGCAGATTATGTCGGTTGGCCGAAAAATAGCGCTGTATCGCGGTGGTGCCGGTTCGTGCAAGCCCACAGTGAATATACAGATCGCGCATTTATCTTAGGCATCTTCGGCTTGTTTCTCCTTTTGAAGCCTAAGGATGATTCTGGACTGGCCCGGCTCCTTGCCCTCTCTATGAACGAATGCTCCGAGTCCGGGGAGAGCAAAGCGTTCTTCCTTCACAATTTGTTCCTTCACAAAATTGATTGTGGCCCTCAATGTCCTACGCACGGTGATTTCATCCACCTTGGTCTGTTTGCTGATAACTTCCGCCAATTCGTTAAACTTCATGTGGACCTCCCGATTGACAGCTCAAGCACTTCCTAGCGGCGGCGCATATCGGCAGCCCGGCTTCGCAAGCGCACAACGTCCAATACGGCAGCCTAATAGCAGGCCTTTACGGCGCTGTAAACTTCGAGATCGTCGGCGTTCGCCGTGCAGATCGTCTTGAAAAGCTCGGCCCCTATTTCCTTTTCCACCGCAGCCAGCCGATCCTCCAGCGAACTATGCTCGGCGCGCGTTGCGTTCCTGTGCACCGTCACGGCCTGAAAGCGCGGAAATCGCGGCCTCAACAAAACTTCCAGCCGCTCGATGGATTGATCATAAGCCTCGACAAGACCGACAAACGGGAGCGCCTTGAGCGCGCGCAATGCGCGCTCAAGCTCCGTGCCCGCCATTACGGGCTCGTTGCGTGCGAGACGCCCGGCCTGGAAATTTCGAACGGACCGGTTCAGCGGCAGGCGCAGATGTTCGCGCAAATATCCGGCGAAGTCGTTCTCCTTCGCGATCTGCGCGCCAAGCGTGTCCGCTTTCTGAACGCGCTCGAAACTGTAAGCCGAGCGCAAGCGGTCGATCGGATGGCGAACAAAGACGATCGGAAATACCAACACGCCTTCCAGGACCGGCGCCGGCAGTTGCGCGGTGTGGGAGGAGAACGCCAGCAAATTCGGCCTCTCCATGAGAAAGTTCACCAACTGCACGGACTTTCTTTCGCGACCGGGGCCTCCTTCGAATTCCGCCTGAGCCCATCGCCCACCGAAATTCCGCTTCAGAAGTTCGTCGACCGAAGTTCCCGCATTCTTGAACAAGTGATAATGAACGACAAGCGTACGCCCGTCGTTTCCCGCCGCGCGCGCTCGTTGTTCGGCCTGATCGGCAAGCGCATACAATTTTGCTTCGGTCACGATTGTCGGAGAGCCGGCGAGCACAATGGAGTTGTCGAACGTCTCCCGCATCTCGAGAACCGACACGGCCTGTTCCGCATGCGAGCACCTGTCCCATCTCTGAAGCAAAGACCATGTGTCCCTGATCAAGTTGGCGACACGCGGCGTTTCGGCCAGATCTTCGGACGTCGCAATGTGATGTTGATCGGCGACAGCGACAAACTCTCGCAGCTGCCGAGCCGCGTCTTCGCCCAGCAGCGGCGCCGGCACACCCAGGCGCGTGAGCGCCGTGTCCAAAGTCGTTTGCGGATTCCGCAGGAACTCGTCAAATCCCATGACCGCGAGCGGGGCGTTGTTGCGACACAGCTCCATCGCCGCCAAATTGTACTGTTCCCACAGGAGCAGCGATTGGCGAAGCCCCAGACGGTTTCTCTCGCGCAGCGATGCGGCGACCTCCAAAGGATTGCGATGGACGAGAATGAATTTGGGCGCGTAACCCGCTTCATCGAGCGCGCGCCGCCACAGCGGCAGGAACAGATTGATGCGCGGGTCCTTCAGGACGATCGGGCTTTCGTCGGGATAGACATTGTTCAGGACCGCGATCGCGGCGTCGCCAAAGCGTTTCCAGAGGACATCTTCGATGGGCTCGCGGCTCTCCCGAGACCCCTGGCCCTCCAGAAGAAAAGGGCCCGGTTTGCTCCAGGTGCCGCCCAGAGCGTCGAGCATGTTCCGATTGACCCGCACAATTGCGCGCGACTCCCAGAAACCCTTGGGATTGTCCGGCATAGGCCGCATCAGATCGGATGGCTGGACATACCCGAAAAAGGTCAGCGCCCGCGACAGAGCCGATGTGCCCGAACGGTGCATTCCAAGCACAACCAAGGCGGTGCGCTTTTCCGAGGACTGGGAGACCATCAGGGGACTTTATCCGGAAACTTCCAAACCGCGGCGCATAATCTGGGAGACCTCCCTACGCACCGCGGGCCACGCCGAGCCATGAGATCCCAGTGTGCTTTTTTTGATTCTCGCTGCAAGTCTTTCGCGACAGGATGCGCTCCCATGTCATACGCCGCAGACGGCCTTGCAGACCCCCGCCCCCTCCCGACGGCGGGCCAAGGGGCGCCCATCAGCTCAAAGTCGCAATGAAACTTTGTTTACCCTTCCGGTCCCTGCGACGCCTGGCGTTCGCATGAGGGGCCTGTTTTAGGCCGGGTTCCGTACCCCCGAGCAGGGGGCAATATGTGGCGCCGCCGGGCCGAATTATGCGACACTGAGGACGTGGGGCTTTAGCCGCGTCCAGGCCATTGACGATCTCCTCTCTCGACTGCAAAGCGGTACGCCTGATTTCGACGGCCGGGCGCTGAGTTGGCGGCGATTCCTGGAGGGATGTATTGAACGAGGCCATCTTGCCTGAGGCAAAGCCGCCGGACGTCCGTCCGTCCCCCCTGCGGGCCGCCGCCTTCGCCTTGCTCGAAGAAGGCGAGTTGACCAGTATCCTGGGACGTCTCGCCCAGGCGCTGCTGATTACGCTCATCATCGCCAATGTCGTCGCGGTTGCGCTTGAAACCATCCCTTCGATCTACGGGCGCTGGCACGCGTTCTTCAGCGACTTCGAAAAATTCTCGGTCGGCGCCTATACCGTCGAATACATCGTACGCATGTGGTCGTCGGTGGAGGACCCCCGCATCGCGGCGCGCGGCCCTGTCAACGGCCGCATCTCGTTTGCGTTCAGACCGTTGATGATTGTGGATTTTCTCGCCTTTGCGCCGAGCTATTTGAGCTTCATCTTTCCGATCGATTTGAGGGTCCTGCGCATTTTCCGCCTGTTCCGGCTGGTGAAGCTGGCGCGCTATTCCCACGCCCTGCCCGCTTTGCTCGGCGTGCTTTATGCCGAGCGCTCCGCGCTCTTCGCCTCCGGCATCCTTCTCATCTCCACCATGTGCGTGGCCGGCGAGGTGATGCATCTGGCCGAAGGCGGGGTCCAACCCAAGGTGCTGGGGACTCTGCCCGATGCGATGTACTGGGCGATCACGACCTTGACCACTGTCGGTTACGGCGACATCACGCCCATCACGCCGCTCGGCAAGTTCATCGCAGGCGTGACCATGGTGCTCGGGCTTTTGTTGTTTGCATTGCCGATCGGCATCATCGCCAACGGATTTGTCAGCGGCCTCAATCGCCGTCGCTTCGCCATCACATGGAGCACCCTCAAGCAACAGCCCCTGTTCGAAGGCTTCGATGTGACCGCGATGGGCGATCTCATGGAATCCGTCAAGGCCGACATCGTGCCCGAGCACGGGCAGATCACCTTGGCCGGCGAACCCGCGGCCGCGATGTATCTCATCGTCTCGGGAACTGCGCGTGTGGATGGAGACGATGGGGACGACGTTTTGCAGGCCGGCGCGATCATCGGTCCCGAAGCGTTGCACCATCAGGCCGTCTACGCGCAAACGATCACGGCGCGTACGAGCGTCCGCGTGATGGTGCTGTCCCATGAAGAATTGCGCAGGCTGGCGCGGAAGAATGCGCTTCTGCGGCAGCGCGTGGAACTGGCGATAAAGGTTCAGGAGGGCGGCGCGGCGCCTGCAACCGATCCCGAAAGCCGCCTGTCGGAACTGGAGGCCGAAAATATAAAGTTGAGAAATGTGATCGCCGATCTGATGCTGGGCAGGATTGCGTCGCACAAAACCGACAGCGAAGCTCCGACGACATAGCTTGGGCTCTGCAACCGTTCTGGGACCGCCTGCTTGCTGGAGGTCCGTCGACCCGCTAACATTTTGCCCTGCCTCGATAGTCGAGACGCCGAGCTCTTCCGGTCAATTCTTTGCGCGACCGGATATTGAACCACTCTGGACGGGACGCTTATGTCAGAAGAAAACACCCCCGAACCCGCCATTACCGAACCGGCCGCCCCTCCGGCCCCCAAGGAAATGCAGATCGCGGATGTCGCCGCCCTGGTGGCGGACATGAACCTGTTTCTTTCGCGCCTTGGAAGCCTGACGCCGTTCACCGATTCGCAGGTCGCGGTCGCCGATTGGTTGGTGCTCAACACCCTCACCAGGCGTCAACCCACGATTCCGCAACTGGCCAAAATGCTCGGCATCGCGCAGCCGCGCATCAAGACCATCGTCGATAAGCTCAAGTCACGCGGACTCGTCGCCGGGCAAGCTTCCGAAATGATTGCGCTGGCGCCCGACGGCCAGACTCGACTGGACGGCATGAACGTCGAACTGCAAACGCTGCTCGACGAAGGACCCGACAAATTTCCGCAGGGTCTGGCCGGACGCAACAAGTCGTTTTTCGCAGTCACGAAAAACCTGAAATTCCTGCTGCGCATGGTCGCTCCGCCGACGGCTGAGGCGGACTGAAACGCGCTTTCGGGTGGGAGCGCAGCATTCCAGCCGGGAATCAGAAATCCAGGGTCAGTTTCCGGCTCCCTTTGGTTACGACAACTTGGTTGCTCCCCGAGGCCTGGTTGACGAACGGGCTTCGCAGGCTCGCGCCGAAAGCGATATCGACGACCACCCCGTTGATCCGGCCCACACCATCCGCAAGCGCCACGCGGCCCGCGCCATCGAGACCGGCGAATTCGACGCCATCGCCATTAACGCTCAGCTGTGCGTTCTGCACAGCAGTCTGGAACGCAGTGAAATTGGGATATTCGTCTGTCGTCGCCGCCTGAATAATCACGGGCGATGCCGCGTTGTCGGCGACGAGCCAGCCGGGATCTTGCGCATCCCAATGATAGCCGCCGGATGCGGGGCGCACCGCTGCGTAGGCCGCGCCGCGAACAAACACCCATCCGTTGCTTTCGACTTTGGTCAGCGGCGCCCCGAACCAGACCCGCATGGCGGCGATATTCTTGCCGAAAGGCGGAGGAGCGGCCTCAACGAGCTGCGTCGCTTTGCTCTGGACTGCCCAGATCCCATCATAATGTTTGCCGCCCCCGGCGATCGCCAGCGGAAAGATCGTGATGCGGGCACGCGGATCTCCTCCGGCCATGATCAGCCCCGCATCGCGATCCTGGGAGCTGCCTGCGAACCACTGTTGGGCCGGCAATTTGGCGACAATTGGCGATCCCAAGACATATTGAGGCGTGACGTAGGCCGTGCGCCGGATGACATTTGCGCTCGGATTTACAGTACATTGATGTGCACCCTTCATCATGCCGCCCACATTGCGGCAGCCGGCTTCGGCCGCGAGCCCCGGTGCGTGGGCATCGACCTCAAACGAACCGCGGCCCGCCATATCGAGCGCGATATCCGCGATGACGGGCGCGGGAACATAGCCGCTCATGGTCTCGGGAAATATTCCCGGCCCGCGACCGTCGTCTGCATTGCCGGCCTTGCCAAAATACATCCATCCTAATCCCTGGCCCGCGTAGCCATTGGGAATGGTTTTCGCATAGACGCGCGTCGCCGTTCCGCCGAATACGCCGTCCACCTGCTCCTGCGCCCACTCGGCCCACCACAGGTCCAGAAAACTATGAGCGAGGGTCCGTAGCGCGCCATCTTCGCTGAAATCGGCATAGGTGTAGATGTTTTCGAGCGTGTAATGCGCGTAAGTCGGCGAGAAATACTCCACCAGTCCCCAACGCGCGCGCTCCCTCAGATACGTCTTGAGATACGCCGTCCAGCGGGCATATTGCTCACTTGGCGAGGAATGATCATCGTAGGTTCGACCGGCATATTCCGGCTTCTGACGAAAGATGTCGGCGGCTTCCCAACATGTCGCGTCGTGTTGTGCATCGTGGTTCTCGCTCCCCCAGGGAGTCCAAATATGCGCCGCTCCCGTATCGCTCAGCCGGCAATCGCTGTTGGCCCAGTCCCAAAAGACGGCGTCGATCGTGCTTTCATTGGCCGCGGTAAGCCGGCCTTTCGCCTTGCTGCCTGCGGATCCAAAATAGCGGATGAGACGATAAAGAATGCCCGATCGCATGAAATGAAAGGGCTGCCCACCCCCCTCACCGCCCGCGGATTCTTCTTCCATGTTAAACCCTGGAGCGCTTGGAAGCGTGGCGATCGCTGCCTCTATATCCGCGTTGCCGCCGGCAATTTCCTCGGCGCTGCGACCTAACGCCAATAAGGCCAGGGCGCGATTGAGCTTTCCCATAAAGCACGTAGACGTCGCATTCGATCGGTCGCACAGGGGGCTCGGAAACGGCTTGTCGGCCTCGGCCTGCAATATGGATGTGCGCCGGACCGCCATTTGCGCATAGACATCTGATATTGCCGCATCCGAAAGGGGGGCCGCCCAGGCCGCTCCGGACAAAATTGGCGCGGCAGCCAGAAGCGAGAACCCGACACGCAGCAAACAGCGAGAACTCACTGGCCTGTCCTCCCCTTGCGAGGCATTTCCCAGGAAGCGGTCAAGAACCACCTCAAACCCTTCCGGATCTTTCAATAAGCCCCTTTGGGCATTCTGGCGAGCGGCTTGGCTGCGTCTTTTGGCACGACCGGTCTATCGGTTCTGCATTTCCCGGCGGTCAAGGATTGCGAAGCGGCCGCTTCAGCGGCGCCGACGGCGTCCTTGACGGCTGCGGACACGACGCTCAAATGAACACAAGCGTGCGTTCCGTATACGGACCACTTGGTTGCACTTCAGATTGACACCGCCGAACGGCGCCTTGGAAGTCGATCGCGGCCGGCGCATGAGCTTTGTCGCTCATGATATGCCGGCCTCTATTTTGCGTCCGTGGCCCGTTAATACGCCTCCAAGGACAGCCAATTGTTGCAGGGGCGCTGGCCCGTGCTATCGTGGTGAGGTGGGCGGCTCGACGCGCAGAGCAAGAATTCGCGCATGGCGCACAATGTTGAAAAGCAGAATTGCTCTCGGCAATAGGGGAATGTTCGATCCATATGAGGACTCTGATTCTGCATCTCGGCGCTCACAAGACGGCCACCACGTTTTTGCAAAAGAGTTTCGCAGCGAACGCGGATAATCTCACCCCTTGTAGGTTCTTCAGCGTTCATACCCCCGATGCGGCATTCAACGAGTTCCGACGAGCCTATTCCCATGATCGCAACACATTGTTGGTTCGCAGTGGAGCAACGGAGCGACGCGGCGCAGTGGCGTCGTTAACGGAAAAATTGAATGCGCTTTTCGAAACATGCAGTCACTCCAATGTTATTCTTTCGGACGAGAACTTGTTCGGGGCCACGCCGGGCCATGCGATCCGCAAAGTCTCAACCTTGTACCCGGGCTCCGGCGGCATGGCCAAAGCGTTCGCCGCGCTGAAGGGTTTCGACAAAATCAAGGTGCGACTTTACATTCGCAGGCAGGACAGCCTCCTGGAGTCCTCTTACAAGGACTATATCGCGAAGCTCATTGGCGGTCTCAGCCTGGAGGACTTCATCGCAAGGCAGGATCTCAGGGGTTATGCCTGGAGTGAGATCATCGCACCCTGGACCCGGAAGAGCGATGGGTTCGAATTGTCGATTGTTCCATATGAGTCGATATATGAGGGCGCCGGTCACTATTTTCGAGAATTCATCCAGTTTTGCGGCATCGACGGGACCGTCTCGGTTTCTCCTTCTCGTATAAACGAAGGTTTCTCAGCCCGGCAGTGTCGTTTCGCGGCGTTGATAGCCAACGAGTTGCGGCCGAAAGAAAGGAAGCCCTTCAGAAAATTCCTTCAGAACGCCGTCAAATCGGATGATTCAGCCGACAACGAATTTATTTGGGATAAAAGCGCGGTACTTGCGGTCGTTCGAAGGGAGTATGGCACGCTGAAGACAATGATCGATGCAAAAAACCCTTCCGCATTGGCGGCCTTTGAGAAACATTACGCAATCCAAGGGCCTGCCTCATAATTCGCGACGGTTTCACATCCGCGCCGATCGCCGCTGGACCAATTTGACATTGGCGATCGTGACCCAAGCTGGGCGGTTCGGCCCGAGATCGAACGTGAAGATAGCGCTGCTTGCCGCGCCGGGGCCTGTTCCCGGCAGGGCTCTCACGGCGCCTGCATGGCCGCGAGGAAGCGGTTACATTCGACCGTGTCCGCGAACAATCCGGACGAAATCCAGATCTCTCTGAATTTCTCCTTCTCCTCCTCGCCAAGGCGCCTGAATCGTTTCCGGTGTATGCCGAGCACCTTGATCTCCTCACTGTCAAGGCGCCCAAGCAAATCGACAATTCCAGGCCTGTTTTTCGGAGATACCGAAAAAAAAGTAGCCGCCATCGGAGAGGATCGATCGTACAGGTTGCTTGCGTTTCCAAACTCCTTCAAGACAAACGCGTAATACAAAAGAAATTCTGTCGTCTCCTTCAGATCGTTTGAACTAAAGAAGGCCCTCAGTATGTCTGTCCCCTCCCTGCGCTCAATCAAGTCTAACATCGCCAGCATAGTTGATTTTTTTATCGTCAGCGGCGTGGTGGTTGGAAGTCCGGCCCGGCTAAGCGTGACGTCGAATGGAGTCCCGAAATAAGCGCAGCAGCTTTTGAGAAAGCGCAGAAAAGAGGGGTCGCCACGAGTATAGTTGACCAAATGAGAATACGGTCTTCCTTCTGCGGATATAAAATCGTTGTAGCTTACGCTACGTATAAAATGATTCTTCGTATCCAGTACTACGGCAAAATCTTCCCGGATGAATCGCGAGCACGCAATCTTCAGGGCCTGCTGCGAGCGCCAGCCATTTGAGTCAAACAGATCATCCGGTCCGAATATGTCGTCTCTCAACAAGAATTCCGTCTTATCGCGCAAACCGGGACGGCCGGCGATGTAGGCGCGCACATCTCCGATATAGGTCGATGTTTTTGCGGTGCTTGAATTCCAGAAAATGTAAAGCCTCCCCATAGTTCCTTTATCGACAAATCTCTCTATGGATTTAAGCTGCAGATACAACATTTCAATCTCTACCGGAAATGTCACGATAACGAAATCCAGTTTGTTGTTCGTTCCGAGAGTCGACCCGGAACGTCCATCGGGGGATGCAGAACTTTCGTGGTGCGGGGTGGATGGAGGCGCGCTTGAGGAAGGCGCTTGCCGCCTTGCCATTGGAACATTCGAAATTCCTGGTGAGGCTGCGGCGGCGATTGAGCCGGGCAACAGTTCGTTCGACGATCCGGCGTTTGGGCTGCGCGCTGAAGGGCTGCCAATGTCCGGTGACTTTTGCAACGCGCTGGAGTCAAAAATCGTCCGATCGATCTTAATGTCGCCAAATGGGCTGTAATGCTCGACGCCAGGCTTGGTGATGAAGACAACGATCTCTTCGAATGCGCATTCGTCCAATTCGATGTCCATGGGCTTCGGCGGATGTATCGCAGGATCGTATTGGGGCTGATCGCATGGCGTCCCCACCGGAAGCACCGCCTCGTGGGCCGAACTAGTGATTGGGCCGCGCAGATGAATCGAAAAGTCTCCGATTGCCCCTGCATTTTTCAATGGGGCGAGAATGGTATGAAAGTCCAATGAGCTCATCGTGTTGGGATGACCATGCCAGTCAGACCAAAAGAGCTTGAGGCCGCGCCGAAAAAGGTAGCCGTCAGCGTCGAAATAGGGTTGGCGGATAAAGACAAATTCGCGAGAGACCGCTATCGCCCGCCGTATGAAGAGGCCGACATCCTTCCTGTTCGGAACATGTTCGAGGAAGTGAACCAGAGTGCAGAAGCGCACGAATGCGCGCATCGGAATCTCATTAATGTCACAGACCATGGCGTCGTGGCCGGCGGCGACCGCCTGCTCGATTTTCGCCTTGTCGATATCGATGCCCAGCCCCCGTTTGGCTTTGAACAAGTGCTTGGCTTGATCCATGCTGCCGCCGCGGCTACATCCCAAATCGAGAAAATCGAATTTACCTTGCCGGAGTTGCAGCAACCCAGAGATCCGATCCAGCGGCGTCTTGACTTCGGCCATCGACTAATCCAATCAAAATTTCGCAACCATTTGAACCAAGCCCGCGAATGCTCCACGCAGGCGCGCCACAAATGAGCCAGATAAGAAACTGATAGCCTATTGCCGGGCCGGGCGGAAGCCAAAGCTGTCATCGTAAACCCGCTCGGCGGCAATCCGCTGTCGAACTGGCGCAGCGCCAACCGTCCTTCGCACGTCGCCGTCGCTTCGAACTATACCGCCACGAATTCCGAAAACGCCGCATATTCCGTGTACGCTGCTTTCTCCACGGAATATTCGAGCGACGTCTCGATCGCGGCGTTTCGCATCATGCGCCGCGTTTTCTCATCCAGCGACAGGAGGTCCGAGATCGCGCGCAGGATCGCTTCCTCGTCGCGCGTATCCACGACCATCGCGTTGACGAAATTGCGGGCGAACTCGTCGGCCCCGCCGATATGCGGCAGGACGGGGATGCAGCCGCACGCCATGCCCTCCAGCGCCGTGCGCCCGAACGCCTGATAGTCCGACAGGTCCAGGAAGATGTCTGACGTCCGTAAAATCGCCGCCACGCCTTCGCGGCTGAGATGCCCGCTTTGCGTGATGCGCTCGGACGGCCTTATGCCGTTGCGGATCAATTCCTCGGGCGACGCGCCGAAGGCTAGAAGCTCAACCTTGTCGTCGAATTTTTCGGCGATCTGCTCGAGAATGCGCGCGGTTCGCCGCGGCGCGCGGCGCGGCGTCTTGGGGCGGATCATCGCGCAGATGGTGGGGCGACGCCCCGTGTGTTCGGGCCCGGGATAGTAGGTTTTGTGATCGATGCTCGGGCTCACCTTCGTTACGGGCTGGCCGTGATTGGCGCGCACGATATCGCAGAGCCATTCCGTCTTCGCGAACAGAAGCTGGTCGGGCATGGCCGAGTAGGAGGTGCGGGCGCGCGTCCATTCCGGCGTGCCGGGCGCTACGAAGAACGGCTCGTAATCCTGGACGTAATAGGCGGTGCGCAGCTTCTTGTTGCTGCACAACGGCTTTGCGTTGCGCAGGATATGGAGCAATTCATAGGTCGTCGCGACGACCAAGTCGCAGCGGACGAGCGCCTCGGCCAGGTCCTTGGCGTCCTGGAAGGCGGCGATATCCACGCCCGCTTCGTCGAGTTCCGGATAGTTCGCGCGAAAGACGTCCATCGTGTGTTCCGTGGTCGCGATCGTGGGCCGTACGCCGAATTGCTTCAGGCCCACGGACTCTTGAACGACGGAATGGGCGCCGCCGCCGCCGCCGTGCCCAGGAAGGATAAAGGTGACGTTCATGCGCGCGCCCTCATGCCGTCTTGTAGAGCGCGCGCAGGCGATCGCGCAGATGCGCCAGCGCCGCGGTGTCGCCCAGACGCCGGCCCAGCGCCGCGAAATCGATGTCGGGGTGGAGATCGCGAAGCGCCTTCGATCCCGCCTTGGCGAGCTCCGCCCGCCGGCCCGCGCCAAAGCTCGCGGATTTGTGGTGATAGACATAGACATGATCAGCCACCGACAGGCGGTAGCCGGACTTGGTGACGCGCGCGCACCAATCGTTTTCTTCGCCATAGCCGGCCGGAAACGCCGCTTCGTTGAAGCCGCCCAATTCGACGAAGACGTCGCGCTTGATCAACGTGCAAAAACCGTTGAGCAGGGGAACGGATGGAAACGCCTTCTGGGAATTGGCGCGAAGGAAGACGTTGAGCTCCTCGAGGGTCATATTCGGCGGCAACTCGTTTACGCACCATTTGCCGCTGACGTCGTGAACTTCGGGCACGGATTGATAGGTCGCGGCGTTCGAAACCGGGCCTACGCAGGCGGTGTTGGGATGGCTCACCGCGCATTCGAGCAAACCCTCGATCCATCCATTGGTGACGATCGTGTCGCTGTTGAGAAGAATGACCCAATCGGCTTCGGACGCGAAAATCCCGCGATTGGCGGATTTCGTATACCCCAAATTCTCCGCATTCCGGACGATCCGCATCCAGGGCTTGTCCCGCATGAATTCGCAGATGCGGTTATGGGCGATGATCGAAGACGCATCGTCGACCACGCAGACCGAATGCGGCACGGACGACGCGCGACACAGCGATCTGAGGCACTCGAGGGTCTCCTCGACGGCGTTGTGGACGCACACGATCACGTCGATCGAACCGAATTCCCGGTAGCGCCACGACCAGCGGGAAATGTCGTCGCCGTCGGCGGCCGCGGAGGGCCTCTTAAGCTCCGTGCTGTCGTCGCCTGCTCCCTTCAGCGCCCGCAAATAGGCGCCGTCTTCGAGATAGGGAATTTGCGCGGTGATATTTCCGTCCTCGAAGCTCAATTCGCCGAATCCGGTTTCGGTTTCGAGTTTGGGGATCTTGATGAGTTCGACATCTTGCAAATTCACAGAAAAGGGTTCGTTGAATTCGATCACGATGAAGTCTTCGGAGGAGCCGTGTTCTTCGTCGAGAACTGCGGCGGCCTCGTCGCGCACGTCGACCCATGAACCGAATGCGAAATCTCTGCGGGCTCTTGGTGACCAGCACGCGGCTGGCGATAGCTGCAAGGCGCGCGTCGCGCGCTTCCTTGCCGCCATCGACAAGATGGGTCGTCCGCCGCAGGAGAAAAATGCGGTCGATCGTGGCCCATTGCCGTTTTTCGACCTTGCTCGCAGCCGAACTCGTGTCGGCGCTTGCGACGAAACTGAGCGTGTAGTCCGCCAACTCCTCGAGCACGACGCGTTTGGACCGGATCTCCAGGCGGCAGTAATTGGGAACCTCCGTCGCGGAGATGCCGTAAGCGTAGCGGGCGGGCGCGGACGGCGATTGCGCCGGCGACGGCCTTGCGGGGCGAAGCATGACGGACGGCACGCCATGGGCGCGCTTGTTGTAGACGAACCAGCCGGCAGCCGTCTGGAAGCGGCCCATCGCCTGGCTGAAATCCAGGCCGTTCGGCCAGGACGACAATTGCGCATTCTCGATCAGATTTTCGGAGGCGCTCGTTTGCGACGCCGCGATCGGCTTTCTGCGAAAAACCGCCTGCTCGCCGCACGCCAATCCCGCCAACTCGCACCAGACGTCGCCGCCGGTCACCTCTCCAGTCACCAAGGCCCGGACGAAGCAATCCTGCGCGGGCGGGCGGCCCTCGCGTGCTACGGCCGTGCGCGCCAAAAAGCTCCAATCCATTCCAATGCCAAACGCGGCCGATGCGATCGGCCCGTTGCTGTCGCCAAGCTCAATTATCACTTCAAGAGGCGCCGTTGCGCGAGCCGCAAGTCCGAACAGAAGGCTTGCCCCAACCTGCTCCACCGCCTCGGAAGAGATGGGTTGGCGCAATATTTCGACGCGATCGCAGCGGCCCGCGGGACATTTGAGCGCGATCAAGGTTCCCGACAGACCATATTGGCGCGAAGTTTCATGGCTGAACGCGTAGTAGGATTGAAAGACTTCGGCGATGGCGCCGCCGACCGCCCACGATCTGGGGGCGCCATCGTTCCAGTCGTGAAACGTCGGATCGGCCACGAGTTCGCCCAAGCGCCGAGACAGGCATTCGGGCTCCTTCCATGGCGTTTCGTCGCCATCGGCGACGACCGCGACATGGATATCTCCTTCGGGTGCGCGCTCGAGTACGACTTCGTCGCTTCCGAGCGTCAAATCCAAATCGGCGACCAGGGCCGGCGACCCCGATTTCGTCCCGAAATAAACGGCCAATTTCAGGCCGAGCGCGAGCGATTCCGGAAGCAGCACGCGCGAGGAGACCGTCAGGGCGTTGTTCCAGCCTCTCACAACCGCGATTCCGAGCGCGTCGCGCAGGCTTATGCTGGCGCCGACTTCGAAGCCGCCCGCTATGGCGATATGCGCTTCGTCGCGCAGCAAATCAGCGACGGTGAGCCTTGGAAACGTCAGACGGAAACTTTTCAGGCTGTCTCCGTCGTCTGAAATGTTCAGCCGGACCGCACTCGGCGGCAGGCGCTCTCCGCGCAGCCAGACATTGATGAGATTGCGGCCGACGACGGTATCCGGCGAAGTTCGCAGCAATCCGGAGATTTCACTGGACGACAGTTCGACGATTTTGATCTCCGGACAAATCGTTTCCGGAGCGATCGTGAACGTGCGACTTGGGGCAATCGCGCCGCCGTCGGGCGCGAGAACTGCGATCTGATGCGATTTCCCGTCATAATATCTCGACGGGATCAGAACCTCGAACCCGTGGTGGATATTTTCTCCGAAAAGCTGCTTCAGGTTTGCGCGCGGACGGTCGGCGACAAAAGCGCCTATTTCGGCGGCGTCAATGAGGACCGAAACGCGCAGACTTTCGGACGGCTTGCTGCGCGCCGAAGCCCAGCCGCGCAGGAACATCTTGTTTTGAATGAAGAAATGACCGAAGTGCTCGCTCTCTTCGCTGAGGGCCCGCAGACCAAGCTCATCGACCACGTCCGGCTCCGGGCGGGCGTCGTCGTAGCGGCCCGACGCATCGTTATTTCGCGCATCCGCGGCCTGCCGCCCGGAAAATGCGGCGAGCACGCCCGAAAATCCGCGCGGTCTTATCCCCGCCATATCGGCAGCCCATGTGTTAACGGCGCGATGCGCATAATCTCGTTCATCTTCCACCCGGTCGCCGGCTGCCGGAAATTATTCGAGCAGGCCGACAAGATATTCACGATAGGCCGATTGTTTGATAGTCGCGAGAAGTCCGCGAAATTCCGTCTCGGACATAAAGCCCTGCTGAAGAGCGATCTCCTCCAGGCAGGCGATCTTGAGTTTCTGCCGCTGCTCGATCAACCGAATGAAAATGGCGGCGTCCAGCAGCGCCTCGTGCGTGCCCGTATCGAACCAGGTGATGCCCCGGCCGAGCCGCTCCACCTGCAATTCGCCGCGCTGCAGGTAAAGGTCCATCAAGGCCGTGATCTCGAGTTCGCCTCGCTTCGAAGGCTTAAGGCCGGCGGCGAAGTCCGCGACGCGGCCGTCGAAGAAGTAAAGCCCTGTCAGCGCCCAGTCCGACCGCGGCGACGCCGGCTTTTCTTCCACCGACAACACTTTCCCGGTCGCATCGAATTCGACAATGCCGAACCGCTGGGGATCGTGAACGCGATAGCCGAACACGGTGGCGCCGCCGGCGCGCGCCGCAGCCGCGTGCAACAGCGTCGTCAGACCCGCCCCGTGAAAGATGTTGTCGCCGAGCACCAGCGCCACCGGCTCGCCGCGGCAAAACTCCCGGCCGATGATGAAGGCCTGCGCCAGCCCTTCCGGCTTGGGTTGAACGGCATATTGGATGCTGAGGCCCCATTGACTTCCGTTCCCCAGAAGCCGGATGAAATTGGCGCTGTCCTCGGGGGTCGTAATCACGAGGATTTCGCGAATGCCGGCCAGCATCAGGGTCGACAACGGATAATAGACCATCGGCTTGTCGTAAACCGGCAGGAGCTGCTTGCTGATGACCTGGGTCAGCGGGTGCAGCCGTGTGCCTGCTCCACCAGCGAGAATGATGCCTCTCATTGCCGTGCTTCAGCGGCCACCGTAGCCAGACCGAGCCGGTCCCCACGATACGTGCCGGCGCCTTTCCGCCAGTCGCTTTGCTCGACATACCAACTCACGGTCTTCGCGAGGCCCGAGGTGAAATCCTCGCGCGGACGCCATCCCAGGGTATCGCGAATTTTCGTCGCGTCGATCGCATAGCGCGTATCATGCGCGGGACGATCGGTGACGAACGTGATGAGTTTGCGGCGCGAGACGCCCCCCGTGGGCGGGACAAGTCCATCGACGAGATCGCAGATCGCCTGCACGACTTCGATATTCTTGCGTTCGGAATTGCCGCCGACATTGTAGCTCTCGCCCAGTTTGCCCCGCGACAGGATCAGCTCCAGCGCGCGAGCGTGATCGTCGACATAGAGCCAGTCGCGAATCTGCGCGCCGTCGCCATAGACCGGCAGCGGTTCGCAGGCGAGCGCCTTGAGGACCATCAAGGGGATCAGCTTTTCCGGAAACTGCCAGGGCCCGTAATTGTTCGAGCAGTTGGACATGACGGCAGGCACGCCATAGGTGGCGTGCCAGGCGCGCACCAGATGGTCGGAACTCGCCTTCGACGCCGAATAGGGTGAATTGGGCGAATACGGACTCTGCTCGTGAAACAGGCCATCGGGACCCAATGAACCGAATACTTCGTCGGTCGAGATGTGATGAAACCGGAACTGCTCGGCCAGTTGCCGCGGACAGCGCCCCAGATAGTTCCGCACCGCCTCGAGCAAGACATAGGTGCCCACGATGTTGGTCGTGATGAAACTTGCGGGGCCATCGATCGAACGGTCAACGTGACTCTCGGCCGCCAGATGCATGACGGCGCGCGGCTTGTGCGCATCGAGGACCGCGCGCAACGCGTCGGTATCCGTGATGCACGCTTTGACGAACCGATAGCGCGGGTGCTTTTCGAACTCCGCCAGCGCGTCAACATTCGCCGCGTAGGTTAACTTATCCAAATTGACGATCACATCGTCCGTCTGTGCAAGCAGATGCCGGATCACCGCCGAGCCGATAAATCCGGCGCCGCCTGTTACAATGATCGCAGAAGACATTGCCGCGCCCCAAGCCAGAAAACAGCTAAGTCCCCAGCCTATCAGAAAAATTCGGGAAGGCCAGCGAGCCTGGGGTGGCTGCGGTCGCGTTCGATGACGACTGCGTTGGGCTCCCCGATGGGCCAGCGCACGCCGAGCGCCGGATCGTTCCAAAGAAGGCCCCGTTCGTGATCCCGCGAATAGGGCGCATCGACCTTGTACAGAACCTCCGTGTCGGGCTCCAACGTGCAGAAACCATGCGCAAAGCCATCCGGGACGAAGAGTTGGTCGCCCTTGTCCGCGCTCAGGGTCACCGCCACGCTTTTTCCATAGGTCGGCGAGGCCTTTCGGATGTCCACCGCGACATCGTAAATGGAACCGCGCAAGACCCTCACCAGCTTCGCCTGCGCGAACGGCGGAATCTGAAAATGCATCCCGCGTATGACGCCCTTCTCGCGCGACAGCGACTGATTGTCCTGCACAAAAAGCCGATCGATGCCGACCGCAGCGAACGCTTCGCGGTTATAGGTCTCGGAGAAATAACCGCGAACGTCGCCGAAGCGCGGCGGCGTGACGTGAAGAACGCCGCTGATGAAAAAAGATTCAACCTCTATCGCCATATGATCGCTCTAGCCTGATCCCCCGAGGAGGGCATTAACCTTTATCCGTCCCCCGGGGTTAATCCATCTTAACCTCGGTCAGGACATCCGAAAGAGCGTCACGCCACGAAGGTTGGAGAATTCCGAACTCTTGCTAAATCCGGGAGCAATCGAGAACGGAATTGGCGGGGCGGACAGCCGGGGTCGGATATTCGGCCGTTATGATCGGGGTCACCTTCGGAGGCGACGCAAAGGCCGCCCCTTCGATGACAGCCTTGGCAAACCCGAACCAGGTGGTGGGTTCGTCGCTCGTGTAATGGAACGTACCCCAAACGCCGTGGCCTCGGGCACGCGCAAGGACCAAGTTCTTCAATGCGACCGCGATATCGCGGGCGGACGTTGGAGCGCCGTGCTGGTCGGCCACGACACGCAATTCCGGCCGCTCTGCGCCGAGCCGCAACATGGTTTTCACGAAATTGGCGCCGTGACCGGCAAAGACCCAGGACGTTCGGACGATCAGATGCCGCGCCAGTTCGCTGCGGATCCCCGCCTCGCCGGCTTCCTTCGTCCGACCATATGTCGAGATCGGACCAACGGCGTCGCGCTCCGAATAGGCGCCGATTTTGCGTCCGTCGAAGACATAATCGGTCGAAATATGAATGAGCGCCGCACCCGTACGGTTGCAGACCCGCGCGATTTCCCGGGGCGCCTCGCCATTGATGGCCATCGCGAGTTCCGGCTCGGATTCCGCCCGATCGACCGCCGTGTACGCCGCTGCATTGATCACATAATCGGGCGCGACCGGTTCGATCGTCGCGGCAATGGTCGAGGGACGCGAGAAATCGCAGGCGTCGCGCCCCAGTTGGACGACCTCGATTTCTTCAGGCCATGTCAGCCGCGCGAGTTCGCGGCTCACCTGGCCCGATTTGCCGAAAATCAGCACGCGCACGCGAAGTTTCCTATCGGCATCCGGAGCGTCACCCTTCGATCGTGATTTTCGCGCGCGACTCCCATATCAAGCCACCTCTTCGGCCTGCGAGCGCACGTTCCTGTCGTTGCGACAGTCCATAATGTCAACTCCAAAACGCGACTGGAGCGCTTTGGCCAATTTCTGAAGGGTTGCAACCCTCGCCGGAGAGGTCGAAGGAAAATTCGCAGAAGCCAACTCCAGCGCTTCGCGCAGCCGTCTCACGTTGCCGGCGAAACTCAGTTCGGACATAAAATACGAGATGCGCTTCTTGCGATCCGTCGCGAGATTAAGCCGGCCATCGCGAATTCCATCCAAGGCGATTTGCAACTCCGCATTGCTATCGACCGGGATTACGATGCCGGACGAAATCAAGTCCGAGAACGGCGCAACACGGCTCGCCAGAACGGGAAGCCCCATCGCCAGCGCTTCGCTCAATTTTGCCGGACTCTGAAACGCCGATATTGCGCTCGAAGCGTCCTGAAGCAGGCAGATTGCATCAGCGCATTGAATCAGATGCGGCAATCGCGCATAAGGTTGCGATCCAAACACCTTGATGAATGCGGGATTCCGCTCGGCAAGCAGCGCCAACGAACTGTTGGAGTTGTCGACGCCGATCACGCACATCGTCAAATCCGGGTCGGAACGTCGAACGATCGCCTCGGCGACGCGGACCGGGCCCTTGTGGTCACGGGGCGAACCAAGGAACAAAACGACTTTTTCCCTGTCACGAATGCCCAACGAACGGCGAATGTCCGCACGAACGCTTTCGTCGGGAAAAAACTTGCTTTCGTCCCGAGCGTGCCGCAGAACCACGCCCCCGAAACAGCCCCTCAGAATTTCGTTCGACACCGTTATCGCGTCGGCGCCACGCGCCAGCGTATCGCAGTAACGCGTCCATATCTCGCCGGCGGGATTGTCGACTTCCGCAGTTCCACTCTGCAATTCGTCGACGAACTGATCGAATGGCAAAGGCGTCTGGTTTTGAAAAAACGCAAGTTCCAGATCGTCGACGTCAAGCGCGAGCGGACAATTGTCCCGAGCGCTGAGAACCATTCCAAGAAGCAGGCTTTGTATTCGCGGTTTGCTGACATAGACGAAGTTATACGGCTCGGAGGCAGGGAGCGCGCGCAGACCCGAAAGATATGACTCCATATTTTTTGCGGCAAACCCGCGGATCGGCATCGATGTGTCGCGCAGCGGCGACCAAATCTCAGATTCATGCTGCGGATTCAGGGACCCCAACACCTCCACACTGTAATCCTGCGACGCCATCTCACCGATGGTATGGGCTCGCCCCAGAGCGTTTTGACCCAAGTTGCAACAGATGACCGCCATTCGAGGTTTGCCGTTCGCCCCATCAACGACCGCCGATTCCGCATTGAGAAGCGCAAAGGTCGGAGGCGCTTTCAGAGGCCGAAGCGGCTTGACTGTTGGAGAACTGGAAAGAGCTTTCCGCACGGGTCCCGCGGAGCGCGAAGCTTTGGAATTTCGCGGTCGCGGCGGCGCATCGATCTCAAACAAGCGGGCGGACGCGAGATTGATTGATTTGCATTCCGTGCTCAATTGGATGCAGAAGAACAAGTCGAGTTGGGGATCGATCCGCGGCGTCTTGAGTTCCGTCGTGTGCAATTTGAAAGCGTCTTCATTGGCGATCGGTCCAAAGATACGCGAAACGATCTCGGGTTTTCTTGACGGGCTCATCGCCACCAGATAGGCGCCATCCACCAATGGCGATATCTCATCCTGGCTCGACCCCTTCAACGTAATTTCAGCTCGGAGATTGCGGGATCCGATCGTGGACGGATCAAGCGGAGTAAGCAGTCTAATCGCGCGCGGCGCGCGATCGATCGCGACCAGGATCCCGCCCTCGTCTCCGCCTTGAGATATGGAAACCGCGAATTCGTGGGAACTCCCGAGAAAATCGACGAACCAATGAGGCGCGATCTGCCCCATCCTCTCCAGAGAGTTGACGCTGGGAAACACATCGCCGAAATCTTCGTTGGTGACCGGTCGGCCCGACGACTTGGGCGCGAGCGTTGGAACCATCCCTTCCTCATTCAAGCACCAGACAGGCAATCGTCCGAAACCTGCAACCTCCTGCGCGTCGCGCACAAATGCGTCGTTCGTGGAGGGATCGGCGCGTTCAAGATTCGCCTTCTGCCGCCTGATCCAGTTTTGCCCATGCGCGATGCATATTTGCGGGACGCCTTTTCGGACGCATTGAGCGGCAAGATTAAGATCTGCGAGCGGCGCCAAGAGATCGAGGTTCGGAAAATCGGCGATATCGCCGGGACGAAACACGATCGCTTCCAGACCAAGCTGATTGACCAAACAGGCGATATCAAGCGGATCGTCGGGCTTGTAGGCGAGCATGGACCCCGGCCGACCGTCGAAAAAATCGGAGTAGACGACGCCGGACGCACCGACGATCTTTCTCTCGATGGCGATGTCGTCATACGCAGCGATCATTCTGCGGACGAAACCCGCCGGATAGACCCAACCTTCCCTCAGCGCCACGCAATAGTCTCCACGGCGCAATCGCGACACGTCGAGGTTGTTGGTCGGCGGCAGTTTGAGATTCTTCGCCTGCTCCATCCATGGCTCTCGCGACGGTCCCTTTCGCCACACCAGATTGATGGAATCGACGCTGTCGCCGATGCGCGCGACAATATCCGTCAGCAAGGACGCGTGTCCCACAGGCGCGATAAGCCATGCGACGATCAATTGCTAACCCCGCTCAACTGCGGAAATAGCGCTGGATTCGAAAACGTTTCCGGTTGCCGCAAGTGCAGCGACGATTTCGAATTCCGGTACGATTTTCGAACCCAGGAGCCGCTGACGCGCAGTAAGCTCCATAACGCGCCGTCCCCCGCGTTCACGATGACCGTCCTCGAACAATTCAACCTTGGAATGGGGGGCGCGCGAATTTTCGTTCCGCAAACTCAGAAGCAGCGGGTGCTCCATCCGGTGAACCGATTTATCGCCCCCGGACTCGCGGATTTGTTCCAGCAATTTGACATCGCTCGCAAATCGGGGAGAACCGGACGGTTCGCGGATCTTGAGGGCCTCCCTTGTCGCCATGAGGCTTTCTGGCGAATCGTGCGAAGCCGACTGGTCCATTGAAAAGACGAAGGCCCCAGTAGGTCGCAAGTGGACCGAACGCCCAATCACGGCGCGAGACCGCCGCGCGAGCAGCGCGCCGAGTTGCAATCTTATGCGGGATGGCAAGGCATAGTCTGCGGCGTCTTGGAAAGCGACGTACTCGCCCTGCGCAATGTCCAACAACGCGTTTCGAATGTTGAACTTGCCCTGTCTGTTCTCGGATCGGAAAATATGCGCCCGCTGGTCCCCGCTTACTTCCCGTCTGATGACCGCCAATGTGCCGTCATCGCTGGCGTCGTCGCAGATCAGGAGTTCAATATTCCGATGTTCCTGGCGCAACACGGATCGAATTGCGTAATTCACGGTGCCCGCCGCGTTGCGGGCGGGCATGATCACCGACACGCATGGTCCGCTCGAGACCGGCGAATCGCAACGAAACTCAATGTTATGCAAGACATTTGGGCCAAACGTCACAGACGACGCTTGACCGACATCGTGGGGCGCGAGGCATTTGTTGAGATGCTTGCAATAAAGCGCCTCAGATTTTCCCAATTCCATATTGCACAGCAGAAGATAGAATTGCGGATCGGCCCGGAACAGACGCTTCTTCGCTTCATAAAATGCGCCGATCCTGTCGGCGCTGGCGCGCGACAGCGAAAATGCATCCAGCTTTCCGGACGGAAGCACAAAATCCGCCAGATTCAGATCAACGCCCAGCGAGCGGGCATAAGTCGTCAACCTGTCGTCCAGGCGCGCGAGAGCCGCATTCGTTTCCAATAGCCCACGCGCAGCTTCGTCGTCGCCGGCGGCGATCAGCGCTTCGACGAGCGGCGCGAGCATCGCCTTTTGACGCGGGAGAGAGATTTGCGGCCAAATCGCGAGCGCGTACAAAGCCATCCTCTCCGCGGTCTCCGGGCATTCCATGTTCGCTGCGAATTTGAGCGCTTCGGCGAGCCATGCCGGCGCGTCCGACTTTCCGCGCAACGCCAAATCGTCATTGAGTTTGCGCAGTTTGAGCTGCGCGTGGTTCTTGGCCGTCGCGAGCGCAGCGGCCTTCCTACTGGCTCGCTCAGCGGCGCGGGCGCCCCGTGGCGTCATCTCCGCGAATGCGGCGACTTTCGATCTCATCCGTCTCGCGCCATGTCGAACGAGTTCGAACGCCTCTCGCCAAACGACGACGGTCGAGGTTGCTGATCGTATCCGCCACGCGCGCGACAAGGTATTCTCCCGGAACCCGAACGACCGGCGTCGATCCAGCAATTGCGGGCGACGCGCCTCCGTGAGAAGCGCGATCGAACGAGTCCATGAGCGTATGAAACTCGCCAAACTCGACGATGCCGTGGCCGGCCAGCCGAATTGCGACCATGTAAGACGCGACGTCGCGCCCCAATGTCAACGCGCCGCGAAATCGATCCCGCACATGCAGAAACGTCGATTGTCGCAAACGAAGTCCGTTTGAACCATAGTGAATGATGTACAACTTCAGGATAGGACTGCCGCCGACGATTCGAGCCGCCAGCTCCACCACCAATTGTTGATTCCGCGCCAGCTTGAGATCGGATCGCCTCGGGCCCCACCGGAAGAACAAGCCGTTTCCTTGCTCGACAATGTAGCCGGCTTTGCCGGGTTCGATTTCGAATTCGACTGTGGCCGGCGCCCCTGCCGCCAGAGTCGCGCGCCCGACTCTTTGCAGAAAAGACAAATCGAACGTCACGACTCCTTCGTTCGAAGTCCTCAAAAAATTGAGGTAGCTGAATTTGCATCTAGCCTAGCGCTCCAGCACAACGAAACGTCTCCAGGCCGAAGTCCCAATCGGCCGCAACTCATATCGCGAGGCCTTACTTAGCATGCGGCGTTGTCGAAACGCATCGGCGAATTGGTCAGTGGCGCGCCAAATCCAAGTAACTTCTCGTGTTAACCCCTACCCAATGATCGAACACGCTTCCTATGTCGAGCGCGACCCCGCCTCGCCTCTTGGCCAGATCCACCAGCGATTTGCCCAGATAGCCGGCGCCCACCAAGACCAATCGGTTTCGCGGAAGTTCGCCGAGCTGTTCCGACACGTCCTCAATGACAACGGGCAAAGGGGCGGATGCGGCGGGCTTTTCGTGAAGCAGCGGGATCGAGGCGTGGCGCGGCGGCACGACAATGCTGGCTGCTATGCGCGCGCCATACCGCCGTTCCAAAACGTCCGGCAGACCGGGATGGCAGGAGATCAGCACGACTTCTCCCGCCCGCTCGAAGAGTTCGGAATAGGCGTCCCAACGCATGAGATCCTGGTGCACATGGCACGAGGTGAACTGTTGCAAGTTCGAAAAACCGGGCCGGAAGCGATCCATATGCTCGAATGTGTGCAAGACGGACCGCAGTCCGCGACCCGTGCGTCCGCCTTCAAGTCGATCGTTTTCGGAGAGATTGATGTCCCGCAAGATGCGGGAAACCGTCGGAATGCCGACCCAGTCGGCGTTCCAGATCGCAGACGCGATTTGGCGCGAGATTTTGAGTCTCTCGGAGGCGTCAAGTTCGGCGCCCCACCACGCTCTTTCCCGGTCGGCCGTGTCGGCTTGCGCGAAATCGGCGAGATGCGGCTCGTACGAAAGACAGCTGCTCTCACCATCACCCAGCCGGATGCACGAAAAGCCGTTGCCGCCGGCCAGCGCGTCGAGAGCCGACGCGACGAATTTGCGGCACTGAGCCGCAGATATGTCCGTGTCGAACAACGCCATCGACGCCGAGGCCGCAAGCGCATTTTCCAGTGCGACGACGCGGCGCAAGATGGATTTCGGCTGTGGCTTTACGGAAGATCGCTCAAGCATTTTGAGAAATTTCTGGTCAAATCCAGGGCCGTCGCGCAGACCGGCCGTTGAAGGCGCGCGCGGGAAATACGCAAATATAAGTCGGCTGAGCCGGACCGCCGCCATTCTATAATCGGGCTTCCGGCGCAGGCTTCGCATGAATTGCCTGACCAGCTTTCGAATTCTTGGACCGTCGGATTGCGAAGCGTAGATATTCGCCAATCCTATGACAAAATTGCTGTCTCTCCATTGGGTGCGGCGGCTCTCAATCAGAGTGCGGATCCCGGCCTCCACCACTTGCGCATTTCCAGCTTTCAACGCCGCATGGATCGTCTTGCGCACAAAATTCGTCTCGACCGGAAATCGCGCAGCGGCCTTCGACCAAAATTCCGTGTGATCGTGATGAGGCTGCGAGCGCGCCAGCACCGCGCCCCGCAGATAGGTGGCGCGTCGAGGATCGACTCTGGAAAGTTGACCGGCAAGCCTATCCCCCGTGGCGATATTCAACTTCACCAGAAGCTTATGGCCTTGCCGGCGCAACGCCCGGGGCGCGTATGGGATAAGG
This sequence comes from uncultured Alphaproteobacteria bacterium, assembly GCA_963715545.1. Lineage (GTDB taxonomy): Bacteria > Pseudomonadota > Alphaproteobacteria > Micropepsales > Micropepsaceae > Rhizomicrobium. The sequence goes on from OY970252.1 coordinate 2,237,874, forward strand.
CTGGCTAACCCGCGCAATCCGCCCAAAATGGCTCCGGGAATGCCTCTGGGATTCCGCATCGGATTGGCCTTGTCCGCGACATTGTCCAATCTAAATCTTGGTCCAATCTAAATCTTGCGATGGTCCCGGACGTTGGAAGCAAGAAGATGCAGGATCATGAAAACCACCGAAGCCAAGAGCAAGATGCCCGCTTCGTCGAGCAATGCATCCGGCACGGCCGTATCGGTCGGCAGCGTCGCATTGGAAACTGGGATCAGGAACACGACCTGCTGAGAAGCCATGCTTTCCGCCGACGCCATCGCCTGTTGCGCCGAGGACAACTCGGCTTCCGCGACGGGGCGGTCGATCGGCTGCGCAACCTCGACGGCATGCCATGCAAACGCCAGCTGATCTCTCGCGTACTTAATGGTTGCATCCTGCATCGTCCTCGTGAGCATCGTCACGAAGTCCGTCGCCCCCGCCAAGACAGCCTTATTTATGGCTTGCGCGCGCTTCGCATCCCAATCGAGGACATTGACGGTAATGAGAAGCGTCGTGGAATCCTGCGATACCGTCACCATTTGCTGGTAATAGGCCAAGAAGTCTTCGTCGCTGGCATTCGGCGCCAACCGCCAGAACGGGCTGTGAGACGGCGACGAATAGATGCTGCGCAGGTGAAACTTCCTGTCGAGATTTCTTAACATCTCCGGCGATTGAATGTAGGCCATCACCTCGCCGCTCTCGGTCGATCCGCCGCTGCTCCCCAGGAGGCTGCTTCCGACCATCGAGGTGAGACTGGTGCTCATCGACGAGGAGTTCTGCAGATTGACGATCGATATCGATTGATAGAACGAATCCGCGAAGCCATAGAGGTAAACGAACCCCATCAAGCCCACGATCGGAACGACATTCCAGAACGTCAACAGATTCCACACCCGGCCAACCCAATCCCAGGAGAGCCCAGGTTTGGCGCTGACCGAATCGCGCACCCCCACCGCAGGCGGCAAAGCGACATCGGCGGCGGCGCCGACTGGAGTCGGCATCTGTCCCAGCGTGGTAGGCCCGGCTGACGGCACTTCGATCTCCTTCGGCTGCACCAGTGCTAGCAGAGAACCGGCATGGCAATCAACGACTTGCGGTTGGATCCGAGGCGCAAGATTCGCGGACCCTAGACGCCGACTTCAAGTGCGAATTCGTCCTCGAGCAATTCCGGACCGGTTTCCGTCTCCTCGGGCGCGTTGTCTTCGTTCTTAGCCAACAGCGCCTTGAAATGCTTGATCGCCCCTTCGATATTCTCGAACGGCGTAAGCCTTCCCTCCTCCAAGACGTACCCCGTTTGGCAGAGCCCGGCCACTTCCTTGGGCGAGCTTGTGGCCACGACGACCGCCTTCCGCGGGCTCAGCGATCTTACGATCTCGATTGCCCTCTGTTTGAAGTCCTTGTCGACGGCCGAGACGCGCTCGTCAAAAAGGCAGATGTCGAATCCCAGGCCCACACCCAACGCAAACGCAAGCCGCGCCCTCACATGTCTGGGACAAACGTTAAGCTTTTTGTTCAGGAATTCCGAAATCTCCACAAGAGCGGCGATCTCGCGCAACAAGTTTTCATCATCGATGCCGTAGAGACGCATCATAAATCTGATGTTCGTAGCCACGGTGGAAAAGGACACGAGAAAATCATTTGACGGCAGCGGCCATGAGACGCTCGACCCCCTATCGCTCGTTCCTTGGTCGGGGTGGTCGGTTCCGCAAAGCAGGCGAAGCAATGTGGTTTTGCCGGATTTTGGCAGCCCGAAAATCGCTATCAGCTGGCCTGCTTCGATACGCAAATTGAGATTATCGAACAACATGCGCGCGCTGTCGCCGCGACCGGCATATTTTCGAATATTTCGAAGTTCCATTGTCACGCCGGCACCCGGTAACGGACATAGCGCTCGAGCAGCAGGCCGAATATCATCAGCCCCCCCGCGCAAATTCCGACAAAAAACGGACTTCCAATGGGCGTCTGATATGTGCTGAACCAATAGGTGCGCATCAGCTCTGACACGTGCAACATCGGATTCCAGGTCAGATAAATCCAATAGTTCGATGGGATCGTCGAAATCGTAAAATACACTCCAGACAGGATCAGCCCGAAGCGCCAAACGATCGACAGCAGCTTGAGAGTGGGCGGGAATACCCGAATGAGCGGCATAAGGCAAAGTCCGAATCCGATCCCCAGTATCCAAGACATCAAATAGACCAGCACCAGACCGGCCAATGAGCGTGGAACTCCGGCGCCCTCAATGTAATCGGCGCCGATCACGGCGACGAAAAATACCGAACCATATGTACAAAGAACCGACGTCGCCTTGGCGAGCATGATGTCCAGAGGCGTCACCTGCGGAAGCTGCAATAATTTTCGCTTTGTCGAGACGACCATAAGCATGCCGCCTGCGGTATTGTGGAATGTAAACCACGGAATGCCGCCGAGAAGCAGAAACACTACCGGCGGCATGCCCGGTGGACTGAGCGCGTGAATGAACACCTTCAGCACGATGAGCGCCGCCATTGAAATGCACACTTCGGCGATCGCCCACCCATAACCGTAGACATAGCTGGAGTTCGAGGCCTGCATTTCGCGAACAGTAAGCGCCTTCACGACCCGCAAATGGGCCGCGAAAGACTCGCCGATACTCGGAGTTGTCGCGCTTACGGATTCCAAAACCTGTACGCCCTGTCGCTGCGTGGCCGACGACGCCGGAGTAACCGTCTTTCGGTCACCCGGTTCAGCAACGCTCGAATTTGTCACGAAATTCAGGCCATGACAATCCGCTCGCGCTTGTTCCGGACATGGCGCGTCGCGTTTCGCGTATCGACGATCAAATCTATCGATTCCACCAGCGTGTCGTAATCGACCGCGTCATGATCCGTCACAATCAACGCGGCGTCGAACCCGCCGGCGAATGCGGCCGGTTCCCACGGCACGGATTTCCGCCCCGAAAACTCCTTGTATTCGCGCGTGGGCGGAATTTCCGGCACCCAGGGATCGAAATAGGCCACTTGGCTTCCATGGTCTTCAAGAAGGCGCATGATCGCCAGCGCGGGGCTCTCGCGCATATCGTCTATATTTTTCTTATAGGCCATTCCGAGCAGGAGAATGCGCGCGCCGTTGATGCTCATTTGCTTTCGCGCGGACAGCGAGCCGGCGAGCATGTTGACGACCTGCCCGGGCTCCGCCGTGTTGATCTCACCCGCCAGCTCGATGAAGCGGGTCGGGACTTCGAATTCGCGAGCCTTCCAGCTCAGATAAAACGGATCGATGGGGATGCAATGCCCGCCCAGTCCAGGGCCCGGATAGAACGGCATGAAACCGAACGGCTTCGTCGAAGCGGCGTCTATGACGTCCCAGATATTGATGCCCATTTTTCCATAGACATGCTTCAGTTCGTTGACGAGCGCGATATTGACCGAGCGAAATATGTTTTCCGTGAGCTTGACCGCCTCCGCCGTCGCGGTCGATGAAACCGGAACGACCTGATCGACGATCGTTCGGTAGAACGCCTCGGCCAGCAGCCGACTTGCCGCGTCGTCCGCGCCCACGATTTTGGGGATGCTCTTGGTGTTGTACTTCCGGTTGCCCGGATCTTCACGTTCGGGTGAAAAAGCGAGGAACACGTCGCGTCCCACTTTAAGCCCGGTCGCTTCCATGATCGGCGTGAGAATCTCGGCGGTCGTGCCCGGGTAGGAAGTGGACTCCAGACAAACGAGCTGACCGGCGCGAAGCGTACGCGCCACGCTCTCGGCCGTATTTTTCACGAAGGACAAATCGGGCTCGCGGTTTTTGCTGAGCGGGGTCGGCACGCAAATGACGATGACGTCGGCATAGGCCAGTTCGGCGAAATTGGTCGTCGCGCGAAACCGCTTGCTGGCGCACATCGCCGCGGTTTGCTCGTCGGAAACGGTGCGCAGGGTCGAGCGCCCCTCATTGAGGGCGGCGACCCGTTGGGCGTCGATGTCAAATCCGATGACGTGACAGCCCTTGCTGTTGGCGGCGAGGGCCAATGGCTGGCCGACATAGCCAAGGCCGATGACCCCGACCAGCGCCTGGCGCGCTTCGATACGCGCGACGCAATGCTCGATGTTTGTCGTCCCAAGATCGGACGTCGTCGCAGGTTCCAACGCCATTACCAACCTCGTTTATCGATCGCCATAAATTCAGCAAGAAACATGCCAGAAGCGACGAATATCGGCAATCAATGCAACGGTAGTTGATCACACCAACGACAGGGGGCCGCAGCTTCAGAGCGCCCGCAAAATCCCGTTATCGCAAGCATACCGCTCGCCGGTCCTCGGGCATACCAGATCGTGGCCAAGCCGTTCGCCGGTGCGGCTGACCCAGCCGACGAATCGCGCGGGCGCCCCCACCATAAGGGCATAGGACGGAACGTCCGCCGTCACGACAGCGCCCGCCCCGATCATGGCGTATTCGCCGATCACAACGCCACAGACGATCGTGGCGTTGGCGCCGATCGAAGCGCCGCGCTTCACCAGGGTCGGCTCGAACTCATCCTTCCGTTCGACAAAGGCGCGAGGGGTGCGCACATTCGTAAACACTGCGCTCGGACCGCAGAAGACATCGTCCTCGATCGTGACGCCCTTGTAGATCGAAACGTTGTTCTGAATCTTGCACCCGTTGCCGATCCTCGCATCGGGTCCGACCGCCACGTTTTGGCCCAGGACGCACTTTTCGCCTATGACGCTGCCGGTCATCACATGGCAGAAATGCCAGATCTTCGTGCCGTCGCCGACGACGGCGCCTTCGTCGATCACCGCGCTCTTATGTGCGAAGAAGGTCATCGTCATCGGCGCGCAGCCCTGGTCGAGTTCTCCATCCGCGCGGACTCCGCCTCGACTTGCGCCGCGCTCGCGGGGACGCGCGCGGCGAGCGGCCTGGCCGCCCGATTCAACGAATCATACAGCCCGGTCAGGGGGCCGACATAAGCGGCTTCCCAGGAATCCTCTTCGATGAATCGCCGACAGCCTTCGCGCGCCTCCCGCAACTGTTCCTCGGTCAAGCCCCGGATCATGTCGGCGAGCGTATCGGGCGCGCAGACCTCGGGGAGAATCCAGCCGCACCGATATTTTTCAATCACTGTCCGCAGCTCGGGAAAAGGTTGAACGATGAGGGGGACGCCGGCGCTGGGAAATTCCCAAAGTTTGTTGGGCGTACAGAGCCAGTGATTGAGGACGTCGCCGTCATACGGGATGATCCCCAGCGACGCCCCGGCGGTCCAGAGCAGCACCTCCGTGCGCGGAGCATCCCGAATAAATATGACCTTCTTGCGCTCGTGCGACGGCGCTGCGCCTTCAACCGGCGCACGCTCCGATTGTTCGGCGACGGCACGCAGTTCGTCTTCCAGCGGTCCCCACCCCATCATCACCAGGGTCCAGCCCGCCGGCAGGCCGGACGCAGACCGCACCAAATCCTGCAGGCCGCGTCGCGCGGTGAACCCGCCCTGATAAAGCAGAATCTTCTCCGACGGCGGAAGCCCTGCGGCCTTGTGGAGCCGCCCATCATACGCGCAATCGGGCATTCGCGTCGCAGCATTGCGAATGACGACGGCCGGACTCAATTTTGGATGAACCTGGCGATAGTACCGCGCGATGCTCTGATTGACGGTGATGAAACGATCGACGATCGGAAGATATCGGCGATGCAGGAGGATATAATAGTCGACCACGGCGCGCGATGGGGTGGCCGCTTCCGCATAAATTTCATGCGCGTCATAAACGACAGGAATCTTCAAAGCCTTCTTGACGAGCGCCGCAATTGGGAGGGCTGTGCAGTCATGGGCGTGGAGGACGTCCGGTTTCAGTTCGACGCAAAGCTTGGCCATCTGGCGCGCCTGCTCCTGCGCCAGCACAAACTTTCTGAATTGCCGGCCGGGAATCGCCAGCGGGACGGCCAGCTCTCCGATCAAAGACAGCGGCGCCCAGCGCGGAATCCTGCTGCGCGGCTGAGGAAAGGCGGCGCCGCGTGAAGCATCTTGACCGAAATACGCGCTGGCCTTGCGAAGCATTGCATTTCGCCTAACGCGAGCCGCATCGGCGCGCATGATTGACGCGCGGCGCAGATGATAGGCGACATACGTCAGGAGGACGATTGCCCCAGCCAAAAGCGCGCAAACGAAAATGAGTTGAATTTTCTGCTGCGAGGACGCGGGAGAAATCGTCGCTGCCCACCGCAGCGAGGCGCCGCCAAGCGACAAGAGCCCATTCAGAAGCGGCGCCGAAAACCTGGCGACCGCCCAGGCGGCGACGCAAAGCAGAAGCAGAACGAAAGCCGCCCAGGGGAGGGCGCGAATTCGAAACCTTCGACGCGATGCCGCGCGCCCGTCGAACTCGATAGAGCCTGACGCCGTCCGGCATGGCTTCGACGGATTTATCCGTATCTGCGGTGGAGATTCCCACGACCGAGACTTTGTGGCCGGCGGCCTGCAGGGTCTGCGCCTCACGAAGCACACGGTTGTCCCGTGCGAGGTTGTTGCAAACGACCATGCAGATATTCATGGCGGCGAACGTCTCCGGTTTCGAGCGGGGCCGCAAATCCGAACGGGCCGTGCGCTATGGTCCAGCCCGGCGCGCCATAAAGTTGGGCGAAAAAAGCCGAGCGTCGCTCAACCCCGCTCGGACGCCCACGCGCCCGTCAGACGGATTCCGGTGCGCCAGATTTGAGCGACCTTGTCGCGGCGTCAAGTACGGCGAGCACGCCCAGCGCTTCCAGAGCGTCTGTGCGGGGCGAAACGCCCGTGAGGATGGAGTCCAGAAAATGGGAGCATTCTTCGCGGAGCGGCTCCTGCCGCGTCACCAGAACCCGCTCGCCGTCGCTGCGCTTTTTCCAGGGGCGGGAATTGCCGGGTTTGGTCTGGCGATCGTAAATCGTCAGCCGGTCATCCCATTCCGCTGCGTCGTCAAAGACGACAGACGCCTTGCTTCCCAGGACGGTAAGCCGCTGTTCCTTGTAGGGGTTCAGCCAGGATACGTTGATCTGGGCGCCGAGACCGCTGGCGAATTCCATATGGATGCTGGCGATATCTGCAATGTCGGGATCGAGAATATTCGTCGCTTTGACGGAGATGCGCGTGGGAAGCTCTCCCAATATCGTCAGGATCACCGAGATGTCGTGGGGCGCCAGCGACCAGATCACGTTTTCTTCTTTGCGCACCCGCCCCACATGTAGCCGGTTGCAAGAGATATGCTTGACCTCGCCCAGATGACCGCCGTGAACCAGATCGAACAGCTTCCGCACGAGGGGATGATATTGCAGCAGGTGCCCAACCATCAGAATTCGGCGCTCGTTCTTCGCAAGGTGCGCCAGCGCATGCCCTTCCGAAGCCGTCAGAGCGAGCGGTTTTTCGACGAACACATGTTTGCCGGCCCTCAACGCGGCTCCGGCATGCTTGACGTGCAATATGGCGGGCGACGCGACCGCTACGCCGTCGCAAGTCCGATCGTCCAGAATCTCGGCGAGACTGAGGGCCGGAACGCCATATCTATTGGAAAATTCGGTCGCGACTTCGAGGTTGATGTCGCAAACGGCGGAAAGCGCGCCAAGTTCGGCCAGATTGCGGACGATATTCTGGCCCCACAATCCACAACCTACGGCTGCGACTTTTGGGACATTGGCGAAGGCTTCGACACGCGCCGTCCCCATCGAACCTGCCCCCTTGAGTCTGTTGTTTGCCAAGCAACCGCTTGTTGGCCAGCTTAACAAACCGTTAGCTGGTTGTCCAAGACAAGAATTGAAGAATTAGGCGGATTTTGAATAGCTTGGCGGCGCCTGGGAGCATTCCACGGACCGAACCGCCGCCTCGGCGATCAACGTCCCCTGAATCGTCTCCCATCGAAGAATCACCCCGATTTCATAAGGAGATATTGTGAATTGCCGTCCCGAGGAATGCTCAACTTGGCGAAAAAGAATGTAGGGGGCCCCACTTCGGATGGTGCATTTTCCCGGCTTTGCCGATTAACCAAAGCCGCGGATATGCTCGTGAAAGTCCGCGCGTGCCATTTAAGTCACATCTGCTGGTTTTGAGCTGAAATTTTGGGTTGGAGCGTGCTGCCCGACTACTTTTCCGGCCGCAAAATCTCCAGCGTCAGCGCATCCATGTCGGGGCGAAAGTTCTGAACGCTCTCCCAGACATAACCGGTCGCGGCGTCGCGCCAATAGTCGTTGGCGAAGCGCCAATGCAGTTGCTTCGCCTTGCAGTCTTCCACGATATGCCGCGTATCGTGCGGGACCCCGATGATCACGATCCGCTCTGCGCCCACGTCGTGTTGGGTGCAGATTGCGAAAACGCCGTACTTTCCCATGTCGACCATATCGAAGAGATAATGGTACGGCCCGCCTCGCTCCGGCGGCACTGACGGCGAATCCGAAATCGGACCCTGAAGCCCGTCAAGATTGTGGACGAAGCCCGCGGTGAGCGTCACGTGTCCGTCGCGCGTGCTGATCACGTATTGCGTTCCCGCCTGCCAGCGCAGGTTTTCGCCCTGCGATGTCGCAAGAACAAGCATCGCCTCCTGGCCGGAGCCAAGCCGAACGCCGACCGAAGCATAGGGAACGGAAGCCGCCTTCTCGCGAGTGACGCTGTCGTCCGCGGCGCCGAAAAGACCCGTCTGCTGGAGAAGAAGTCCTCCCATTTTCAGAAGATCGGAGTCGTCCTGGACCTCGCCGCACGCCGCAAGCGAAGCCGCGAGCAAGATTACGATCGCAAAATTTCGCGCCTGCCGCATCATTTGAACACGCTCGGCCATTGTCGTTGCAGGTCGCCCGCGCTCGAAGACTGAGTCATGTCGAAAAGAGTGGTGTCGTTGACAAGACGTTGGCCGCCGTCACGTTCGACGGGACGCAGGTCCAGATTCTCTTGCGTCGCCGTTCCGAACGGCAACACCCACTCCAGCGGGATCTCGATGCGGATTCCCTTGTCGAAGCTGCCTTCGCCGAATTTGCTGAACGGCACATTGGTCAAGGTGAACCAGCCGCCGATCAGAATGCCGGTATCGAAGCGACGGTAAACCTCAAATGTGCCGCCATAATCGCCGGCGAGGTAGCGGCCGCCGCGCAGGACCGTCGTGATGTCATACCAGGGCGTTTCCCAATAAAGCGACACATGGCCGGTCGCCACATTGTAGTTCTGGAAGCCGAAGAGATCGTTGTAATTGCGCTGATAGACCTGCCACATATCGACGCCGATCGCCCAACGCGAACCAAACGGACGATAGAGCGCCTCGCCTCCCGCGCCCCCGAACATGGTTTCGAGATATCCCCCCGTCGCTCGCGCATACACATCCGGCGCAAGCTTGGCGTAATAGGTGAGCGTGACATCGTCGATTCCGGAGGCGCCGTATTTTAGATAGAGCGCAGCGTCGCTGCGCACATGGGGCAATACGCTGTTGCTGGTGCGCGTGATGCTGCCGAAATTACTCCAGACGCTATAGGTCGCTTCGGCGTCGAGCGCGAGCCCGGGCAACAGCTCCGTATGCGTGCTGCCCGATATGCCAACTCCGATGTAGATCGGGTTGTTCGGATCGAACAGTTCCTTTTGAAGCGAAGGGAAAATAGACCAGCCGAATCTCGGGAATGCCTGAGCATGGCCGTAATCTATGGATGGACTCGCATCGGCCAGCACAGAGGAAGACCACACCTCTGCGGGGGTCGCCGCCGAGGTCCCCAACGCATCGATCTCGGTGCGCGATATCGTGACCGTCGTCAAGGGAATCTGGTCGATGCTTGTGGTGATGCGAAATGCCGTGATGTCGGCGGGCGCCACGGCGGACAGGGCGCGCACGACGCGGCTGATCGCTTCCGCATCGCGGAGATAGCGTTCGTTCTCGATCTCGACGTCAACGATCGTGCCGTTGATGGCGATGCCTTCTACGATCAATTTTTGCCCCATGATGGCGGCGCGCATCTTCCGGATCAGGTCGGGCTTCGAGACCGTCATGAAAGAATCGACGCTGGCGGAAACGGACTGCAGCTGAGCGCGCGGCCCGGTGTTGTCGCAAAACTTGATCGGGTTCCAGTCGGATCCGACAAAGGCGATTTCCCGGACGCCTGGGATCGACCGCTCCTGACCGGACAAAGCCTCGCAGATCGAACCGGCATCGCGATTGGGCCGATTGTCGATCTGCACCACAAGCGTGCGCCCGTCGATCCAATTGTCGGTGACGTGCAGCCCCGCATCGTGGAGAAGATGGCCGATGTTCTCGTCTGCGGTCGCGGCGCTCGACATTGCGGGATCCGGCGGACGAATGTCCGGCGCGGGATCGGGCGCGGTCAGATCTACAAAATGCACGCGCCACGGTTCGTCGCCCGGCTGCGTCGTCGGCGAGGAAGCGCCCGTCTGATTTGCGACGACGCTCGGCGTTGTGATGGGCCCGGCCGGGCGGCGGGCGCCCGCGCGCGTCGTCGGCGCAGGACCTCCGGATGCGATATCGATTTCCGTCTGCGCCGCGATCGCTTCGGCTTCAGTGCGCGCCGTAAACGGCGGCAGTTCGTCGATTCGAGAGGGAAAATTCGGTTTTGTGGGGTCGAGGGCCATGGAGAGAGTGAAGGCCAGTTCTCGCCCGCCCATGAACTCCACGCCGACGTCGACGTCCGACCAGAAACGGTATGACAGTCCGACATTTACAGGAATCCGTTCGTAGTCGATATGCTGGACCTGGCTTTCCAGGCGGTAGGCGTAGGTCGAATATTCGACCTTGAACGTCAGCTTGGGGATGGGAGTTCTGGTATTCAACGCCGCCGAACAAGGCCGCCTGCCGTCCGCGAAAATAGTCCAATGTCAGCGTGCCGCCCTGGCCCGAGAACGGGGGACGGTCGCAAAACTTCACAGAGATCGCGCATAGCGGATTCTCGAACGTATCTCGCTGCGCGAGAGCGCCCCAACCGAGACCGGCCGTGAGATCGAAGGGGCCGGCATATTTGGATGCGACAATGTATTCTGCGGAATACTGGCCGGTGCCGATGATGTCCTGTAGCCCCACCGCGACCTGCGGCGTGTACGTGGTCTCCTGGAACAGCCGGGCTTTGAGATCGAATTCGCGGGAATATAGCGCGCGCTGGTCGGGCGGCGGCAGCGCGTAGTCGATCGTGTAGCGGATTGTCGCCTCAAGCCACGGCAACGCCTCGAACGTCATCGCGATTCGATCGTCGGGCGATTTCAGCACGCCTGTCAGAGACAGATAACCGTCAGGCATGAAACGCGCGTTGCGCATGTCCAGCAGACCCACGCCGCCATAGTTCGAAGCGGTGGGCAAGAACGGCTGATCGACATAAGTGTAAGTCTGCGCCTCCGCGCGACCTTCCGCAAACGCCGTCGCAGCCGCCGCCGCAAGCAGCCACGTCTTCAGTCTGCCTTTCCGTCCGTGAAGATGTATCAAAAGCAAACACCCCGAACATCGCGCGGTTGACGCGTCGCTCTTCCATTGGAAAGGCCGAGATCGCCCCGCAGCCCTAAACCAATAGCACTAAACTATAGCCGCGCGCGATTTGCACGCGCCCATTCGCCGCTCGAAAATGCGCCGAATTTCAGATGACGGCGCGTCAGGGCCGCAGTCGATGATTGTTGGATTCGATCCATTCTTCGTCCATGTCGCGCCCCCCGTCGGCGCGGCCGTTCGCGCTCAACGCCTTCTCAGGGTGAGGCCAGAGGAGGCTCGGGGTAGCTCGACGACAACGCAGGCGGAACGACTGGACGCTCTGCACCCGCGCTTTGCGGCGGCCGTTTATACGCCTTTCAACTTGCAGGGCCCTAGACGACAAGCGTAAAAATGGGGCAAAGGGTTCGGTCGACAAAAAGGGGCTGCCCGATCGGGCGGAAGACATAGCTCATGCCGTTTCACAGGATTTGGGCTTGCGCCGCCTTGCTGGTGGCGTGCCTTCTTGGGTCCGCGCTTCTGTTCAGGCTGAGCCCTGCGGAAGCTCAGACAGTTCCGAGTTCCACGACCATTCAGTCAGTGCTTAGCGGAATTGGCGCAGCCCCGCCAACGACGACTTCGGTTTCCCCTGCGGTGCCCACATCGGTGGCGCCCAATGTCATGCCGCTGTCGCAGACTTTCACGCCTGCGACCGCCACTTTCCCACCGCCCTCCCGTCTCGAATTGCTTTATTCCCAGCGCGCCGGCCAGCCGCTTCAGCAATTCGGCTACGACACATTCGGGGTGGGCACGCCCGTCACGGTCACTCAAGTCGGCAACGTTCAGGATTCCTACGTGTTGGGGCCGGGCGATCAGATATCCATCGTGCTGCGCGGCCACGACATGAGTTCTTACGTCGTGCCCATAGATCGCGACGGACGAATCATCATTCCGAATTATCAACCGGTGATGGCGGCGGGGCGCACCTTCGGCCAGGTGCGCGCCGATCTCGCGGAAGAGATCGCGCATGACGCGCTTTCCACGCGCGCCTATATCTCGCTCGCGGGTAGCCGCCAGATTTCCGTTCTTGTGACCGGCGAGGTTTACGCGCCCGGCCTGCGCACCTTGAGCGGCCTCAACACGCCGCTCGACGCCATTCTGCTGTCCGGCGGCGTTCGCAAGACCGGCAGTTTGAGAAACATCATTCTCGAACGCGGCGGCGTGCGTCGACGCATCGATCTTTACGCCGTCATCGGCCGCGGCAACAATTCGGCTTCGCTCGGCGATTTGACCGAAGGCGATCACATCATCGTTCCGGCTCTTGGTCCCACCGCAGCGGTGATCGGATTGGTCAAGCGCGCCGGCATTTACGAACTGTCCGCCGGCTCGAGCGCCATCGACGGCCAGGCGCTTGTTCGCCTTGCCGGCGGCTTTGAAATCGGCGGCACGATGCGGCTGTCGAAAATCGGCCTGCAGGCGAGCGGCCGCACCGAACTCACTGCGCTGGGCCACGACGGCGTGGTGCGCAACGGAGAAATTCTGTCGGCCGATCAGGTCGAGGCGGGATCAGTCGGGCGCGTGACGCTCGCGGGCGCCGTCCAGCTGCCCGGCACGCGCGCTTTGAACGACGTGCCGACGCTGTCGCGGCTGTTCAAGGATGCGGGCGAACTGACGAGCGACGCGTACACGCAATTCAGCATTGTCGTGCATCGCGACCCGCGTTCGAATTTCCGCAGGCCGGAGGCGTTTTCGCTGAAGCGCGTATTCGAAGGCGCCGAGGACAAAAAGCTCGCGAGCAGCGATATCGTCTATGTCTTCACGACGGCGCAGGTGCAGTCGCTGGCCGCGGGCGCGTATGCGCAAATCCAGAACATGGCGCAGTACGCCAACGTACCGCCATCGGTCTTGTCGCAGACGGCGCAGACCCTCAGCACCATCAATCTGAGTATGCCGGCGCAGGCAGGACTCTTGCCGAATCCGTCCTCCACGACCACGCCGGGCATGTCCGCCAGCGCCACACCTGCGGGTTCCGCGACGTCGAGCTCGACCACGAATGGCTCATCGTCGCCGGTGGCGACGCCGCCCATCCTGACCGGCGCGCAACTGGCCCAGATGGCCGCTTCGGGCCAGAGCCCGACGCAAATCGCCAATAACGTGCAGGCGCAACTTTCGGCCGCGCCGCTCGCGACCGTCGCCACCGGCACGCTGCCAACGTCGAGCACCACATCGAGCGGCACGGCCCCCGGCTCGAGCGTTCCCGGAGCGACATCGCAGCCCACGACTCCGACTTTTGGCCCCACGCCCCCGTCGACCTCGGCAGTCGATCCTCGGCTGCTGGCGGCGATGAATGGCGCCTCGCCCGCGCTGAGCCAGACGCTGCAGGCGCAGAGCATGACTTCGCAGACCCAATTCGCGACCTCGGGTTCACAGGTTCAAAGCAACGGCCTGACGGCGAATGCCGGCCTTGGTCTGCCGCCCCAGGACACGTCCCCCACCGACATCGCCGGCTTCCTCGACATCACGCCCGCGGCGCTGCTCAATCTCGACAGCGAATATCTGGTCTTTATCTCGGGCTCCGTGCGCGACCCCGGTCCGTACCTTGCCGAAGGCGGAACGTCGCTTCAGGCCATGCTGGATGCGGCCGGCGGCGTGCAGCGTAGCGCCGACCTGTCGTGGATCGAAGTGACGTCAACGGACATCGATGTCTCGACGGGCACGTCGAAAACCATACGAACCGCCTACAAGGGCAACGCCGGCGATTTTGAAAAAGTGTCGTTGCGTCCGCTCGATTCCGTTCGCGTGCGGCAAGTCTTTTCCGATCGCGACAGCGGCTTCATTACCGTCGCCGGCCAGGTGCGCTATCCCGGCACGTTCGACATCACCCGCGGCGAGCGGTTGTCCTCGATCCTCGAGCGGGCCGGCGGCCTCACCGATGAGGCGTATGCCTATGGCGCCGTGTTCACCCGCGTGAGCGCCGCCGTTTCGGAAGCCGAGGGCAACGCGCGCGAAGCGAGCGAACTTCAGGCGGGCATTGCGGCCCAGACCACAAATCCCAACGTCAACTCCACGGCGATGACCTATTTGCAGACCCTGGTGCAGACGCTGCAGAAGCAGCCCGCGCTGGGGCGCATCACTGTCACGGCCGATCCCGCGATTCTCGGCGTGAAGCCGAATCTGGACATGACGCTCGAGCCGGGCGATTTCGTCTATATCCCCAAACGTCCGTCGACGGTGGCCGTCAGCGGCGAAGTCCTGAACCCGGGAGCGTTTCAGTACAAACCGGACATGAGCGTGGACGATTATCTCCAGTTGGCTGGCGGAACGAACGACGCGGCGGAATCGAGCGAGACGTTCGTCATCATGCCCGATGGATCGGCGCGCCCCGCATCCGGCGGCATGTTCTCGTTCATGAACAGCCAACCCATTCCGCCGGGAGCCACAATCGTCGTTCCACCTGATCCCGCGCCGTTCAACACCATGGTGTTCCTGCAGAACGTCTCGCAGATCTTCAGTCAGCTTGCGCTTTCGGCGGCGTCGCTCGCGGTCGTGTCCAAGGGAAATTGACCGCAGTCGGATCTGAGCGCGTCGTGCTGACAATCGGGCTGCGCGGCGGATAGCGCGTTGGACCGAAAGCTCTTCATTCACGCCGGCCCGACGAAAACGGGCACGACGGCCATTCAGAATTTTCTTCGCGATTATGACGGCTCGCAGGTCCTTTACCCCAAGACCTGACAATTCGGCAGCGGCGCCCATCACAATCTGGTCTACAATTTCCTGGACGATTTCAGCAATTCGGGCGCCGTTCGGGATGATTGCGAGTCGATGTTCGAACGTGTCGCCGTGATCCAACCCGTTGTCCGGTTCGCCGACATCGATTCACGTGTGGCGTCTATTGCACGGCGTCCCACCCTCGCGCCCTCATGCAATTGTCGAAGATGCGTTGCCGTTTGATCTTGACCTCAGTGGAGTCGATGAGATCGCAGGCCGGACATAGCGTCGGCAGTTTCGCTTTCGGTAGATTCGGCAGGACTGTCTGACAGATCGCGCCGTCGATCTGCATGTCCGCGACTGTGCGGCCGCCATTCGTCGCGTCGCGATAGGGTTGCTGCGTCGCGCACCCGGCCAGACAAAAGAACAGCAATGCCGAAATCGATTTGCGCATCTGATGGACTGCCCCAGATGTCGGTCTCGCAGCGAGAAGGCCACACCGGTCCAGCCAGCGTCAATGTCAGGCTTCCGTATTGGCGCTCTGAACTTTTCGCATCTCGCCGAGCATCAGATCCGCCAGGCGCTCGCGGCTGTAGTCGCGAGCAAGATTCTCTGCATCCCCCGCGCAAGCGAGATCTCAATGCGGAATCGTCGCGCAGTCGCAGTATCGCTGCGGCCAGTTGCGCGGGGTCGCCGGGTTCGACGGCGACGCCTGCATCATATTGCTGCACGACATCCGCCACATGCCCGAAAGCGCTGATGATCATCGGACGCCCGACCGCCGCCGTTTCAAACACCTTGGATGGAAGAGCGGATTCGAACGTCGTCGTCCGTTTCAACGGCACGACCACGACGTCGCTGAGCGCCAGATAGTCGACGGCGTCCGCGGCCGACACCATGCCCAGAAAGGTGGTGTTCTGCAGCCCAGCGCGCTGCGCCAGCGCCTCGAGCTCCAGGCGCCGCGCGCCTTCGCCGACAAACAGGAAGTGAACATTGGTGTCGCGCAGGATTTCCGCCGCAGAGACGACGACTTCAAGCCCTTGCGCCATTCCGTGCGTGCCGATATAGCCTACGACGAATTTTCCAAGCGGCTTCCACTGTGCAGCGAGCTGCTCGCGCTTTTCGCCGCCTTGCAGGCGCGCCGGATCAGCGCCATTCGACACGACGGCGATTTTGTCGGCCGAAACGCCCTTCGCAACGATGCGGTCGCGCATGGGCTCGCTGACGGTCACGATTCGAACAGCGCTTCGATAAAGACTTGCTTCCAGTTTCTCAAGCAGGCGAATGACCGGTCCTTCTTTCAGAACCCCGACGGCGACGATCGATTCCGGCCAAAGGTCGCGCACCTCGAAGACCCACGGCTTCGCCTTGAAGCGCGCCAGGAAGCGCCCCGCAAGTCCGGTCAACAATTGCGGCGACGTCGCCAATATCACGTCCGGCTTTTGCGAAAGCCCCGCAAAAAAAGCGCCGACTGCGAAGCTCAGAAAATCCAATCCGCGGAGAAAGATGTCCTTGTTGGGCGCCAGAAACGACCAGACGCGAATCACTTCGATGCCCTCGATGACTTCACGCTGACGGAAGCGGTTGCGATACGGCGCCTGAATGACGCCGGTCGGAAAATTGGGCACCGTGGTGATGACCGTGACCGACACGCCTTGCTGCACCCAGCGACGACAGTGTTCGAACGTGCGCAGCGCCGGCGCGTTCTGCTCGGGTACGAAATTGTCGCTCAGGACGAGAATGCGCATCGCTGACTCGAGGCCAATCCAGTTCAATGATCTAAAAAGGGACAGAGTTCCAAATGTCTATGTCGGCCCTGAATGGGCGTTTACGCCATGCGGCGCAACTCTCACAAATCCTGCTTGAGAGAAGCAAATATGCGGCCCCGGCGCGAGCCGTTATCGGCCACATCGTGAGTAATCGGTTGCGCATATTCGATGGATGCCGAAAGACCGATCGACAGTCCGAGCCGCAGACCGCCCCCGCAGGATTGGCCGATTTCGCTTTGCTTTTCGCCCGACAGAACTGCGCCCTTCTCCCAAACGACGCCCGCATCGTAAAAGCCATACAGTTGCAAGAGAGGCAGAAACTGCGGCTGGCCGCCTGCGAGCGCAAGGGGCGAGAAGCGCAACTCGGTCGAGCCCATCACGCACTCGTCGCCCACGAGCTCGCTGTCGTCGAACGCCCTGCCATAGGTCGCGCCGCCGTAGCCGCATTGTTCGGACGCCAGCAGCCCGCGCGACGCCCATTGCCCGTTGACGCTGATCAGCGTGTCGAAGGGACCCCAGATATCCTGTCGCCGCGCCAGGTCGATCACCGCGCTGGTGTAAACGCCGCTGCCGCTGGAGCGGCTGCGGAGCGAGGAGGTCGACGTCGTGGCGCCGAACACCGGCAAGCCCTGGTTGATTGTAAAATGCACATAGGTCGTGCTCGTGTCTGCGTTGGTCATGGCTGTCGTTGCAATGTTTGCGACATAGATGCGGTCTGCCGAATCGGGAACGTCCAGCACGGCGCCATCGAGAACTCTTGGCGGTGAACCCGGCTGAAACCCACCAACTTTCGGCCCGCGACCGGATAAGGGGATGTTCGATATTCACGTTTGCGATCAGCGTCGTGCCGCGGAAGTTCCCCGCGCCAAGAGCCGCAATGGTCGGCAGCGTGTTGGAGTAGGAGATCGATTCCGTCGCGCGCGTTCCTTCTCCGTCGATGGGCAGCGAAAACAGGCCGGAATAATAGTTGAGAAGCCCCGGGTGAACGGACTGGAGCGTGTGGAATTGAATCTCTTCGCCGAGCCCGAAAACCGAGCGCAACGACACGAACGCATCGCCGCGCAGGGATCCGAGCGTTCGCGAGCCGCGATTGTCCGCGGTGATCGTTGCGTCGGCGACGCGTCGATCGATATGCAAAATCAATTGCGTCGCGCCCGGCTCGGCGTTGCGGTTGGGCAACCGGTCGAACACCGCCTTGACCGTATAGCCGGGAATGTCATTCGCGAGCAGGAGGTAGCGTTCCAGATCGGCGGTCCTTAACGGTCGCGAATGGAGCAGCCTCCAACCATAAGCCGCCACCGTGGGCGGCACGGCCGGATGTTTATTTTCGAGCGTGATGCGCGCGACGAAACCTTCAATGACCTGGATGCGGACGACGCCGTTCTTGATCGCCTGGGCGGGCACAAGCGCGAAGCACAGGGCGTAGCCGGCGGCCACGTATTTCGCGGTGATTGCGTTGGCGACGCCGTAGAGTTCGGAAAGGCTGATCCGCGTGCCGACCAGATCGGCATAGGTTTCCGCCAATTGCTCCTGGCTGAGGGCCGTGGCGCCGACGATCTGAATCTCACTGACCGTAAAGAGGACGCTTTCGGCCCCCGATGGAGCCTTGGTGGGCGGGGCGGTCGGCACGCGCAGGTCCTGGCCGCTCGATTCCGGAATCTGCTGAAGGGGAATGCTGCGCTCGACTGCGCCCGGTTCGGCAGTGGACGGGATCGGGACGCGCTGCGCGAGGGCGGCTGCAGACGAGAGTGTGAGCAGACAGAGGGCCGCCAGACCGACGCCCGCCCTCATCCACACGCCCTCTATCCCCGAGGTCTGTGACCCGAGATAAACGCCCTTCAACACTCTGGCTCCCGCCCAATTTGGGCGCACCTTAGGCAGTAAGCTCCTCGAAGGACACTATTTTTGAGAAAATCGACCCTGGGATGGCTTAACTCGCGTTAAGAGTTCCCACTCGCGACAATTTCGACATATTTCCTCGCTCTCGATTTGATAATGAGCCACAGGTAGTCCAAGCCTGCGCCGGGCGACCCGCCCCGTTTGAGGGACTATTCTTCCCGATCCGAGGGCTGCTATGGCTCCCGCCCAACGAGAGACGACATGAGCGATCCGCACGTCGAGAAAAGCCCCATAACTGCGGCGGCAGCCGCCGTTGGTGATTACACCGACCGGGCGCGCCGGTGGAGCACGGCGCATGTTCCGGGCGGCCAGAAGACCGTGTGGTTCCTGCTGGGTCTGCTTCTGTTGGTGCTTGTCGTCTGGGCGATCCGGCCCGCCCCCAACTCGCAGGCCAACGCATCGCGTTTTGGTAATGGACCGATGCCGGTCGGCGTGGGACGCGTGACGAGCGGCGACGTGAACATCACGCTGGACGCCCTCGGCACGGTCACACCGCTCGCAACAGTGACCGTTCATCCGGAATTGGCCGGCCAACTGATGAAGATCGACTTCCAGGAAGGCCAGATGGTCAAGGCCGGCGACGAGCTGGCTCTCATCGACCCCCGCCCCTACCAGGCCGCGCTCGATCAGGCCAAAGGCCAACTTGCTCGCGACGCGGCGACGCTCGCCAACGCCAAGGTCGATCTCGCACGTTACGAAGCGCTCAACAAAGAGAACGCGGTCGCGCAACAGGTTTACGCCACGCAAATCGCGACCGTTCGCACGGACACCGGCACGGTCGAGGCGGACAAGGCGGCCGTCAAAGCTGCACAGGTCAACCTCAACTATTGCAGCATCGTCGCGCCGGTTGCAGGACGCGTGGGCATCCGCCAGGTCGATGTCGGCAATCTCGTGCAGGCCGGCGGCGCATCTACGATCGTGGTCGTGACGCAGCTTCAGCCGATGTCGGTGCTCTTCAATGTTCCCGAAGACAGCATCAACGCCATCATGGCGCAGGTGCGCAACGGCGCGACGCTCTCGGCGGAAGCCTGGGACCGCGCCCAGACGACAAGGCTCGCGACAGGCACGCTTTCAGTTGTCGACAACCAGATTGATCCCACGACGGGAACGGTCAAACTGCGCGCCATGTTCGACAACACGCAGAACGAACTGTTCCCGCAGCAATTCGTCAATATTCGTTTGCTCGTCAACACGCTCCACAATCAGACGACGGCGCCGGTCGCCGCCGTCCAGCGCGGCGCGACGGGGTCATATGTGTGGGTCATCAATCGCGACAGCACGGTCAGCATGCGGACCGTGACATTGGGCGCGACCGACGGAAACAAGGTCGCGATTCTAAGCGGCCTCGATCCCGGCGATAAAGTCGTCGTCGACGGCGCCGATCACTTGCAGGACGGATCGACCGTGCTGCTGCCGGGCGCGAAGCCGCCGGCGCAGACTGCAGACCAGACGGGCCAGACGGGTGCCGCGCATCAGTGGAACGGCAAAAAAGGCCACCACCATCACCACCAAGGCGGCGCTCAGGGCGGAAACGGCGGCTCGGGCGGTGGGCCTTGATGACCTGCGCGGTCGCCTGAAAGCGGCGCGATGAACCCGTCACAACCATTCATTGTTCGCCCTGTCGCGACATCGCTCCTGATGATCGCGATTATGCTCGTAGGCATTGTCGGCTACGGCTATCTGCCATTGTCCGCCTTGCCTGAGGTCGACTATCCCACCATTCAAATCCAGA
Organism: uncultured Alphaproteobacteria bacterium; assembly: GCA_963715545.1. Classification (GTDB taxonomy): domain Bacteria; phylum Pseudomonadota; class Alphaproteobacteria; order Micropepsales; family Micropepsaceae; genus Rhizomicrobium. Next base: position 2,258,363 of record OY970252.1, read on the forward strand.
CCTTCCTGCCCGGCGCCAGCCCCGATGTGATGGCGACGTCCGTGACTGCGCCTCTCGAACGCCAGCTGGGCGAGATGCCTGGCCTGAAGGAAATGACGTCGATCAGTTCCGGCGGCGCGTCCGTCGTGACGCTGCAGTTCGATCTCTCCATCAGCCCCGATATCGCCGAGCAGGAGGTCCAGGCGTCGATCAACGCGGCGCAGAGCCTGTTGCCGCAAACCCTGCCCGCGCCGCCGGTTTACGCGAAGGTGAACCCTGCGGACGCGCCTGTTCTCACATTGGCGATCTCCGGCAACACGCTGCCCCTGATCCAGATCGAAGACCTCTCGGAAACGCGCATCGCGCAAAAGATTTCGCAGCTGGAAGGCGTGGGCCTCGTCTCGATCAATGGCGGCCAGCGCCCCGCCGTTCGCATCCAGGCCAATCTGCAGGCGCTCGCCGCTTACGGCCTCAACATCGACGACCTCAGAACGACCGTCTCCAACGCCAACACCAATGCGCCGAAAGGCAGTTTCGACGGCGCGACGCGCTCCTACACCATCAACGCCAACGACCAGATCCAAAGCGCGGACGACTACAAGAAGATCGTCGTCGCCTACAAAAACGGCGCGCCGGTCTTTCTTTCCGATGTCGCGAATGTGGTGCAGAGCGCGGAAAACACGACGCTGTCGAGCTGGATGAATACCACCCCTGCCGTGCTTCTCAACGTCCAGCGGCAACCGGGCGCCAACGTCATTGCCGTGGTGGACAGCATCAAGGCCATGCTGCCGCAGATCGAGGCTGGACTTCCCGCCGGCGTCAATGTGACCGTCCTCACCGACCGCACCAACACAATTCGCGCCTCGGTGAGCGACGTCGAATTCGAGCTCGGTCTCGCGGTCGTGCTCGTCGTGCTGGTGATCTTCCTGTTCCTGCGCAATGTGCCGGCCACCGTGATTCCGAGCCTGTCGGTGCCGCTGTCAATCGTGGGCACGTTCGCGATCATGTATCTGCTCGGATTCAGCCTCAACAATCTATCCCTTATGGCGCTGACGATCGCAGCCGGCTTCGTCGTCGACGACGCCATCGTCATGATCGAAAACATCTCGCGCTATCTCGAAGCGGGCGAGACCCCGCTTCAGGCCGCCCTCAAAGGCGCGGGCGAAATCGGCTTCACCATCGTATCTCTGACGATCTCGCTGATCGCGGTGCTCATACCGTTGTTGTTCATGAGCGAAGTCGTCGGGCGGCTGTTTCGCGAATTTGCGGTGACGCTCGCGGTGACCATCCTTATTTCGGCGGTCGTGTCCCTGACCCTCGTGCCGATGCTGTGCGCCAAGCTACTGCGGCAACGCCAACACGACAACCAGGGGGCCATCGCCCGCAAGTCGGAAGAATTGTTCAACCGCGTCATCTCCGAATATGGCCGCCTGCTGAACTGGGTTCTGGCGCGCCAGCCGCTCACGCTTCTGGTTGCGGTCGCGACGCTTGTGCTGACCGTGGTGCTTTATATCGTCATCCCCAAAGGCTTCTTTCCGTTGCAGGACACGGGCCTCGTCCAAGGCATCACCCAGGCCGGGCCGACGATCTCTTTCGCCTCGATGGCCGAACATCAGCGCGCGCTCGCAGACGCGCTCCTGAAGGACCCCAATGTCGAGAGCGTGTCGTCCTTTATAGGCGTGGACGGGACCAACAACACGCTCAACAGCGGCCGCATCCTGATCAATCTCGTGCCGAAGGATCAGCGTTCGGAAAATATCACAGATGTGATTTCCGACCTGTCGCGCGAAGCCGCCGCCGTGACCGGGATTTCGCTCTATCTGCAGCCGGTTCAGGACCTGACGATCGATTCCACGGTGAGCCGGGCCCAATATCAGTTCGTGCTGCAGGGGGCGTCGGGACCTCTGCTCGACCAGTGGGTGCCGAAGCTCATCGCCAGACTGAAGCAATCCCCCGTCCTCCGGAATGTCTCGACGAACTATCTGGACAAGGGTCTTTCGGCCACGATCGTGATCGACCGCGACACCGCCGCGCGTTTCGGCATCACGGCCGCGACCATCGACAACGCGCTCTACGACTCGTTCGGTCAGCGCATCATTTCCACGATTTTCACGCAGTCGAACCAGTATCGAGTGATCCTCGAGACCAGTCCCTCGCTGCAAAGCTCGATCGCCTCGCTTTCGGCCGTTTATCTCCCGTCAGCCGCCGGAGGCCAAGTGCCGCTAAGCGCCATCGCGAAGACCGTCGAAACGCCGGTTCCGCTCGAACAGGATCATCTCAGCCAGTTTCCTTCCGCGTCGATTTCGTTTGATGTCGCGCCGAATGAATCGCTGGGCGCGGCCGTCACTGCCGTGACGCAGGCGGAACAGGATATCGGCCTGCCCGCGAGCCTGAACACAGATTTCGAGGGCGCGGCCCTCGCCTTCCAGTCGGCGCTCGGCAACGAATTACTGCTCATCCTGGCGGCGATCGTCACGGTCTATATCGTGCTGGGCGTGCTCTATGAGAGCTTCATCCATCCCATCACGATTCTTTCGACCTTGCCGTCGGCCGGCGTCGGCGCGTTGCTCGCCCTGATGATCGCCGGCGAAGATTTGGACATCGTGTCGATCATCGGAATCGTGCTGCTGATCGGCATCGTGAAGAAGAACGCGATCATGATGATCGACTTCGCGCTGGTGGCGGAACGCGTGGAAGGCAAATCGCCCCGCGACGCAATTTATCAGGCGTGCCTGCTGCGTTTCCGGCCCATTCTGATGACGACGGTCGCGGCGCTGTTCGCGGCGCTCCCGCTGATGCTCGGCAGCGGCACCGGATCGGAACTGCGCCATCCCCTCGGCGTCGCGATCGTGGGAGGCCTTCTGGTTAGCCAGTTGCTGACCCTGTTCACCACGCCCGTCATCTACCTTTACTTCGACAGGCTCGCGCTTCGGTTGGGCCGCGTCAGAACGGCAACTCCGCCCGACGCCGCGCAACGCATCGCGCCATGAATATCTCCGCGCCGTTCATCGCCCGCCCGGTCGCAACCTCGTTGTTGACCATGGGCTTGATCCTCGCCGGCGTTGTCGCGGTATTTCTGCTTCCCGTTTCCCCGATGCCCAATGTCGACCTGCCGACGATTTCGGTGCAGGCCTCCATGGCGGGCGCCAGCCCCGAGACCATGGCGACGACGGTGGCGACGCCTCTCGAGCGCCATCTGGGCTCGATCGCCGACGTCGACGAAATGACCTCGTCGAGCTCGGTGGGCTCGACACGCGTGACCCTGCAGTTCGGACTGGACCGCAACATCGACGGCGCGGCGCGCGACGTGCAGGCGGCCATCAACGCGGCGCGCGCCGATCTTCCCACATCGCTCAAATCAAATCCGACATACCGCAAGATCAATCCTGCGGACGCGCCGATCATGATCCTGGCGCTGACGTCCGACACGATCTCGACGGGGCAAATCTACGACGAGGCCTCGACGATCCTGCAGCAGAAGCTGAGCCAGGTGGCGGGCGTGGGCCAGGTGCAGATAGGCGGCAGTTCGCTGCCCGCAGTGCGCGTCGATCTCAATCCGCTGGCGCTGTTCAAATACGGCATCGGGTTGGAAGACGTGCGCGCCGGCCTGGCCGCCGCAAACGCGGATGCGCCCAAAGGCTCGCTCGACCAGGGCGCCACGCGCTTTCAGGTCTACACCAACGATCAGGCGACGACGGCCGCGCAATTCAAGACTTTGGTCGTGGCCTACCGCAACAACGCCGCGGTCCGGCTGCAAGACATTGCAAACGTCACGGACGGCGTCGAAGACGTTCGCAATATCGGCCTGACCAACGGCAAGCCCGCGGTGCTCGTGATCCTGTTCCGCCAGCCCGGAGCGAACATCATCGATACGGTCGACCGGGCCAAGGCGGAATTGCCGAACCTGCAGGCCGCACTTCCGCCATCGATTCACGTCATCGTCGCCAACGACCGCACGGGCGCCATCCGCCAATCCCTGCGCGACGTCGAACGCACGATGCTGCTGTCGATCGTCCTTGTGGTGATGGTGGTGTTCCTGTTCCTTAGAAGCGGGCGCGCGGCCTTGATCCCCAGCATCGCCGTCCCGCTTTCATTGATCGGCACATTCGCCCTGATGTATCTGGCGAATTTTTCGCTCGACAATCTGTCCTTGATGGCGCTGACGGTCGCCTCCGGCTTCGTTGTGGACGATGCGATCGTGGTGCTCGAAAACATTTCCCGCCATATCGAAGGCGGCATGGAGCGCATGCAGGCCGTTCTGCTGGGCGCCCGGGAAGTGGGCTTCACCGTGCTTTCGATGAGCCTTTCGCTGATCGCGGTGTTCATTCCCATCCTGCTGATGGGCGGCATCGTGGGCGAGTTCTTTTTCGAGTTCGCCATGACGTTGTCTTTCGCCATCGTCATCTCTCTTGTCGTGTCGCTGACGACCACGCCGATGATGTGCCGGTTCCTGCTGTCCAATCGGGAAGAACGTCGGCAGGGGCGCATTCTGGCCGCTGTCGAACACGCGTTTGACGGCGCCCGCAATTTCTACGACCGCACGCTTGTGTGGGCGCTCGACAATCCGGGCTTCATCATGCTGATCCTGCTCGTAACGGTCGCGCTGAACGTCTATCTCTACATCATCGTGCCCAAGGGCTTCTTTCCCAGCGAGGATACGGGCGAATTGTTCGGCGTCATTCAGGCCGACCAGAGCATTTCGTTTCAATCCATGGAGAAGAAGTTCACGAAATTCGTGAATACGATTGCAAAGGATAAAGCCGTTCAGAACGTCACCGGCTTCACGGGCGGCGGCGGCGGTGGTCCGCGGGGTGGGTCGGTCAATTCCGGCCAGGTGTTCATACAATTGGTTCCCGAAAATCAGCGCAATGTTTCGACCGACCAGGTCATCAAGCGCCTCAGCAAAGAACTCTCCACGCTCGAAGGCGCCAGACTTTTTCTCCAGGGCGCGCAGGATATCCGCACAGGCGGGCGTCAGAGCAATGCGCAATATCAGTACACTCTGCAGGCCGATACGCTCGACGAACTCACCGAGTGGCTGCCAAAAATCACCGCGGCGCTGCAGGACGTTCCCGAACTCGACGCTGTAAACTCCGATCAGCAGCCCAGGGGCCTCGAAGAGGAATTGACGATCGACCGTTCGACGGCGGCCCGCCTCGGCGTCAACACCACACAAATCGACAACACGCTCTACGACGCATTCGGCCAGCGCCAGGTTTCGACCATCTACAACGCGCTCAACCAATATTATGTGGTGATGGGGGTCGCGCCGCAGTTTTGGCAGAGTCCCGAAACGCTTAAGGACATCTATGTCAGCACCTCGGGCGGCACGCCGAGCGGCACGCAGTCGACGGGCGCGGTGGCCGGAACCACGATCGTTTCCACCGCCACCGCGGCGAGCGCGACCGCCATCGCATCGGACGCGGTCCGCAACCAGGCGCTCAACGCGCTCGCCAATAGCGGGCGAGGATCGGCCTCGACCGGCGCATCGGTGAGCACGTCGCAGGAGACCATGGTGCCGCTGTCGGCCTTCAGCCATTTCGGGCCAGGCACCACGCCGCTTTCGGTCAGCCATCAGGGGCCGTTCGTCGCGACGACGTTCTCGTTCAACCTCCCCACCAATGAACCTCTGGGAACCGCCGTCGCCGCCATTCAGCGGACCATGAGCGCAATCCATGTTCCTGTTTCCATACACGGCACCTTCGCCGGAACCGCGCAGGTCTTTCAAAAGTCATTGAACAGCGAACCGCTGTTGCTGCTCGCGGCCATAGTCGCCGTCTATATCGTGCTGGGCGTGCTCTACGAGAGCTACATCCATCCCCTCACGATTCTCTCGACGCTTCCGTCGGCGGGGGTGGGCGCCGTGTTCGCGCTGCTGATCACGAAGACCGACTTCACCCTGCTCGCGCTGATCGGCGTCTTGCTGTTGATCGGAATCGTCAAGAAGAACGCGATCATGATGATCGATTTTGCCTTGTCCGCCGAGCGCAACCAGGGCCTGGATTCGCGCGAAGCGATTCATCTGGCCTGCCTGATGCGTTTCCGCCCGATCATGATGACGACATTCGCGGCGATCCTGGGATCGTTGCCGTTGGCGCTGGGTTTCGGCACGGCCTTCAGCGAATCGCTGGGAATCTCGGTGGTCGGGGGCTTGTTCGTGAGCCAGGCGCTGACCCTCTACACGACGCCCGTCGTCTATCTCTATCTCGATCGCTTCCGCCTGTGGTGCAAAAGGCTTTGGCAGCGTTGGTATCTGGGCATGGTCGGCGACCCCGAAAGCGCGACGTGAGGTCGCGTTCGGCCTTGTCCCGACGGGCGCAAGGGATTTAGGTTCACTCGCCGCATTTTCGATTCCGGGGAAAGATCGTGACGTCAGACAACACAGCCCGCGCCGCAGGAGCCACGGCTCGAAGCGCGACGGAGGCGGATGCGGAAGCGGCGTCGCAAACCCTCGCGCGCGCGTTTTTCGACGATCCCCTGATATGCTTCCTGCTCAAGGATGCGTCCGCGCGCCCAGCCAGAATGCCGCGACTGTTCAAACTCCTGTTCGAACTGGGGTTCCCCCACGGCGCTTGCGATGTGACGACAGGTCTGGAGGCGGTGGCGCTGTGGCGTCCCCCCGGCAAGTGGCACATTCCCTTTTATCAATACATCACCAATGGACCCGCGTTTCTCGGCATCTTCGGTCTCGGTGGATTGAGCGTCATGGGGATCATGGACCGCATCGAAAAGGTCCACCCGCGAGAGCCCCATTATTATCTCCAGGCGGTCGGCACCGATCCGGCGAAACAGGGCAAGGGATATGGCGGCGTCGTCATGCGGCGCCAGCTGGCGATCGCGGACGCGCAGGGCGTGCCTGCCTATCTGGAATCGAGCAAGACGACGAACATCCCCATCTACCAGAGTCTGGGCTTCGAGCTGAGCGGCGAGATCAAGCTGCCGGGCGGCCCGACGCTCTACCCGATGTGGCGAAAATCCCGGCCGAAAGCCTAGGAATTTGCGGCGGCCCTTGTAAGTTGTCTCTCAAGGAATTAACCATTTCTTGGCCGCAGAACGTCTAGTACGTAGGCCGATGCTCGGGCGCCTCGCGCCGTGATCATGCGAACCCTTTTTGTCAGGACCGGAGCGATGACGACTGAGACCAACAAAGACACCGACGCGCTGATTGCGGAGCTGAGGCAATTGCGCGCCGACTTCGCGAAATTGGGAGAACTCCTGCAGGCGACCGCCCGCCAGGCCGGCGAAGACGCCATGCAGCGCGCCAAAGCCCAGGGCGAAAAAGCCTGGAACGACGCCAAGACCGGCGCCGAAGACGTCATCGGGAAAATCGAGAAGAATCCCCTGAGCGCCGCCGGCATAGCGTTCGGCGTGGGCATGCTGTTCGGCCTGTTGTTCGGCCGCAGGTCCTGAGCGGGACAACCGAATGCGCGGTCTGATCGCCCGGCTGGCGACCGTCGTCGTCGCTTGCATGCTTGCAAGCGTGGCGCTGGTGGCCGCGCTCGGCTTCGCGATGGTGGGCGTCTACTTCGTGTTTGCGCAATTTGTGTCGCCGCCATGGGCGGCTTTCGATTCCGCGCTATCCGCAATCGTGTTTTCGGCGATCGTTCTGCTGATCGCTTTTGCGATCGCGCGCAGACCGCGCAAAAGGCGGGCGGCTTCCAATCCGAATTATGTGGCGGCGATGCTGGGCGATCTTCTGGGGAGCAGGTTTCAGAAGCTGACCTCCGAGAACACGCGTGCGTCGATCTTCGCGTCGTTTGCGGCGGGTTTTGCGGTGGGCGTGAGCCCCAAATTGCGGGAATTTCTCTTCGATCTCATTCGCTGAGAGCGATCCCCCGCCCGCGGATGCGAGCGAGGGACAGCGGCGTCGGCTCTAGAAGCCCCAGGCGTGAATGGCGACTTCAGTGGCGCGAATGGCGCCGTCGATCCGCATCATGGCGTTGCGGCGGAAACCGCGAGCCGCAGGATCTTCTTCCTCGCCCGTCACGTCGTTGCGGGCGTCGCGCAACAAATCGAGCGCGTGATGCAGCCGTCCGCGGTGGTCGTAGAACGTCATGTCCGCAGGCGGTTGGGCGTCGATGTCCCTGTCGTCCATGATCGCCGCATCCTTGAGCGCTTGATAGGCGAAGCGGATCTGCTTCATCGCCTGACGCTCTTCGTTGTTCTGCATCGGGTCCATCGGGTCATGATGGGTGAGCAGCCAATAGGATGTACGGAGATCGGACATCGAGTGCAGATATCTGGGGTGGTGCTGCCACCATTGCGCTTGCGCCGCGATGGGAATCATCAGCGCCAGCAGACCAACGGTCACGGCGATCCTAAGGCTACGGATTTGCATAAAATTCTCCTCTAAACGTTAATGCCCTCCACGTTCGAATTCCCCGAACGGCATTCAGAGCATATGGAACTAAAGTTCCCTTTGGAAGGTCCGGGCCGGCGACGCTGTGATCGGCTGCCCGAACTTCGGAAGCCCCCGTCAGTGAACCGACATGTTCGGGTTGATGAGATATTTCTCGCCCGTGGCGCGCTTGTTGTAGGCGGCGATCACGTCAGGCTGCAGCGCCTCCGAGAGCGATATCGTGCGCGTGTAGTGGCTCGCGAATGTCGTCTTGATTTCGCGCGCCATACGCTGGCGCAGCTTCTCGCCTTCCGTCGGCCCGATCTTCTGTAAGAACGGCGTCAGCAGCCAGCCGCCCAGGCCCCATGCCATGCCGAACGTGCGATTGAGTTCGGTGGGTCCGGTGTCGAGGCCGCCATAGATGTAGACTTGCTTGTGAACCGAAGATCCATAACGGCTGTAGGTTTTCGCCTTGAGATTTGCGGCGACTTCCATGCCGGCCAGGATTTGTCCCGCCAGTTTGCCGCCCCCGATCGCATCAAACGCCAACGTGGCGCCGGTTTCCGCCAATGCCGCGATCAGGTCTTCCATGAAGGAAGGTTTCGAGGAATCGCAGATGTGCTTGGCGCCGATGCCGTGCAGCAGTTCCGCCTGCGCGGGATTGCGAACGATATTGACGAGGCCGACGCCGTCGGCGAGACAAATTTTGTTCAACATTTGGCCCAGATTGGAGGCCGCCGCCGTATGAACGAGCGCGGTATGGCTTTCGCGCCGCATCGTTTCGACCATGCCGAGCGCCGTGAGAGGGTTGACGAAACAGGAAGCGCCTTCGGCCGCAGTTGTGCCCGGCTGCAGCACGAGGCAGTCGGCGGCGCGCAAGCCGCGGTATTGCGCATACATCGCGCCACCGATGATCGCCACGGTTTTGCCAAGCAGATGCTGTGCGTCAGCTCCGGCCTTCACTACCTCGCCGGCGCCTTCATTGCCGACCGGCAACGACTCGCCCACACGCGCCGCCATCGCCCGCATGGCGCTTTGGGGAATTGTTGCGGTCACGACGGGATGCTCGCGCGTGCCTGACGCTTTCGCGGTTCGCATATCGGCCGCACCGAACAGCAGACCGATATCGGACGGATTGATCGGCGTCGCCTCCACGCGCACCACAACTTCGTCTGCGGCAGGTTCTGGAACCGGCACACGCACAAGCGATAGTTGAAGCTCTCCATCCTTCGTGACGAGCGAGCGGAGTTGAAGTCCGTCCATTGTGTGTCTCCTGAGATGTCGTTATCGGAAATTGTCGGCCGCGAACCCTAGCGCCCGAGACCGAACGCGCGCAACCGATGAAAATCCTCCAGGGGGGCCGCTGACTTGGCGTAGTTCGTCGCCTATGCTTTTGACAGAGCAACGACGGGAGTGAATGTCCATGGAAATCAAAAACAAGATCGTCGTGGTGACTGGCGCCGCGAGCGGCATCGGCCGCGCGCTTGCGCAGCGATTTGCGCGCGAAGGCGCGAAGCTTGTCGTCTGTTCCGACGTCAATGGCGAAGGCGCCGCGGCCACAGCAAAAGAGATCGGCGGCATCGCGTTCATAACCGATGTCGCCAAAGAGGACGACATCAAGCGCCTGATCGACACCGTTGAATCCGAGCACGGCCCCATCGACCTTTTCTGTTCCAACGCAGGCATCGGATTTGGCGGCGGCGCGGAAGTGTCCGACGAAAAATGGCGGCGCATCTGGGACGTCAATGTGATGGCGCATGTCTGGGCTGCGCGCCATCTCGTGCCGCGGATGGTCGCGCGCGGCGGCGGTTACCTGCTCAGCACGTCCTCGGCAGCGGGTCTGCTGTCGCAGATCGGTTCCGCGCCCTACGCGGTGACGAAACATGCGGCTGTGGGACTGGCCGAATGGCTTGCGATCACGCATGGCGATCAGGGCATCAAGGTTTCGGTTCTGTGCCCGCAGGCCGTGCGTACCGCGATGACGGCGGGCAATCTCGACGGCGTCGCCAGCGTCGACGGCATGATCGAACCGGAAGCTGTCGCCGAGGCTTGCGTGCGCGCGATCGAAGCGGAGGATTTCCTGATCCTGCCGCATCCCGAGGTCCTCGAATACATGCGTCGCAAGGCGGCCGACTATAATCGCTGGATCGGCGGCATGAAAAAACTGAACCGGAAATTTTCGGGTTAGCCGCGCTTCGCGCGCGCCAGACGCTGCGCGAAGAAATCCGCGAGCACGTCCACGCGCTTCGGCCGCGGGCCGCCGGGCGGCGAAATCCAATGCACGGCGCTCATCGGCAGCGACCATTCAGGCAGAACGATCTCGAGCTGTTTGGCCGCGAGCGCGTCGCGCACAATGAATTCCGGCAGCACGCCCAGTCCTGTCCCCGCGATCAAACTCGGCAGCATCGCCTCGCCATTGTTGACGCGCAGCGGCCCTTGCGGCCGGACCGTGGCGACCTCTCCGGATTTCTTGCGAAAGCGCCAGGTGTCGTGCGTCAGCTGATAGGAATAGCTCAGGCCCACATGTTCGCCGAGATTCAGCGGATGATCGGGCCTGCCATGCGCCTTCAGATAAGATGGCGCCGCGAGCAGATGGACCGGCATGTCGCAGAGCCGTCTTGCGACAAGCGAAGAATCCGGCAGTGCGGCAATGCGGATCGCGGCGTCGAAGCCGTCGCCGATGATGTCCACCTGCGCATCGCTCAGATGCAGGTCGATCGACATCTCTGGATAGGCGCGAAAGAAGTCCGGCAGGAGCGGCGCGACATAGAGCACGCCGAACGACATGGGGGCCGCGAGCCTCACAAGTCCCCGCGGGCTCGCCGATAGCGAAAGCGCCTCGCTCTCCGCCGCCTCACCCTCGGCCAGCATCGCCGCGGCCCGGGCGACAAGCGTCTCGGCCGGCATCGGTCAGAGCCAGCCTGCCGGGATGTGCGGTTGAACAGTCGCGCCCCCAGCCTTGCCTCAACCCGGCTGATGGCTTTGGAGATGGTCGCCTTGGAAATCCCCAATTCCTGGGCTGCCTGCGCAAAAGACCGCATTTCCGCGACCTTTGCGAAGATCGCCAAGCCTTCCAGATCGGGCAAATTCGACATATCAATAATGGAAACAATGAGTTTCGATTGTTTCTATTTGTATTCGTCTGGTTCCACAATATCTCTCTCGGGGAAAGAGCGGCCTCAGGTCGTAAGAGACCGGCCGCAAGGAGACACACAATGATTGAACGCAGACCCTTCAAAGACCTCGGCGGCGCGGACCATGGCTGGTTGCGTGCGCGGCATCATTTCTCGTTCGCCGACTATTTCGACCCCAAGCGCATGGATTGGGGAAACCTCCGCGTCTGGAACGACGACGAGATTGCAGTCCAACACCGGCTTTCCGCCCCACCCGCATGCGAACATGGAGATCATCACCTATGTTCGCGAAGGCGCGATCACGCACAAGGACAGCATGGGCAATGTCGGCCGCACGGAAGCGGGCGACGTGCAGGTGATGAGCGCGGGCTCCGGTGTGCGCCATTCCGAATACAATCTGGAACCCGACACGACGAAGATTTTCCAGATCTGGATTTTGCCCACGAAGACCGGCGGGCAACCCGGCTGGGGCGCGAAGCCCTTTCCGAAAGGCGATCGCTCGGGCCGCTTCGTGACTCTCGCAAGCGGTTTCGCCAACGACAATGACGCGCTGCCAATCCGCGCCGATGCGCGCGTTCTGGGAGCGACGCTGAAGGCGGGCGAGACCGCCGAGTACGCCATCGGTTCCGCGCGCCACGGCTATCTGGTGCCGGCGACGGGCGCAATCGACGTCAACGGCGTGCGGATCGACGCGCGCGACGGGGCGGCGATCAAGGACGTCGACGTCGTGAAAGTGACGGCGCTGGAGGATTCCGAAATAGTGTTGGTGGACGGCGTGTAAACGAGTCGTCGCGGCGGGACCGGCCTCGCCCTCTCCGGCCGGCCCCCGTCGCGACAGACCGCATATCCGAACTCAGGCGAATCACTCGATGTTCAGAAAGTGCCGTCAATACTGCGTTTTTTGCACGGGGCACCCCGAAAACGCCGAAAAGGCTAGCCAATTCGTATTTTCATAGTAAAAGTGAGCCATCAATTTGATTCGTCACAAGGAACCAAAAAATGGCTGTTGCCCCGGTCGCCGCAAAGGCAGAACCCGAGAAGAAAGTCGAAACGGTCAGCACGCGTCAGTTGGCGATGCAGCTTGCCGAAAAGCATGAAATGTCGAACAAGGCCGCGCTGGCTTTCCTCGACGATACGATTGCGGTGATCTCGAAGCACCTGAAGAAGGGCGCCCGCATTCGCCTGAACGGTTTGGGGATCTTCGTGGTCCGCAAGCGCGCCGCGCGTATGGGCCGCAACCCGGCGACGGGCGAAGCGATCAAGATCAAGGCGAGCAAGAAGGTCGCCTTCCGCGTCGCGAAGGAACTGAAGGAAGCGGTTTAAGCTTCCGGGATTCGGCGCTTGGCGGGATCGACCCGCCAAGCCGTCAATCCAGCAATGCTTCCATCGACACCTGCAGGACAGGCGCGAGTTTGCGTGCCGTCGCCTTGCCCATGCCGCGCTCGCCGCGTTCGATCTGCGAGATGTATTGCGGCGCCACGTCGGCCGTCCCGCCAAGTTCGCCCTGGGACAGTTTTCGCCATTCCCGGAACACCTTGAGAGCCGGCTCGCCCTTCGCGAGCCGCTTCGCGACATCGGCCGGAAACGCCTCGTCCCCGCGTGCAGCCGCCGCGCGCGCGATTATTGCTTCTTGCACTTCTTGTCTTCCGGTGGGCATTCGCCGCCGGCATAACCCAACACATCGACGGTGATGAGGGATTGGTCGCCGCCAAACGAGCGGCCGCTGTTGGAGGCTGTCTGCGCCGCTTGCGCCGCGGCGGCCGACGCGGATCCGGCGCTCGTTTGCGCGCCGACATCCACGGTCGCAGCTCCGGGAACGCCGACCGAGGTTCCGCTGACGCTGAAATTGTTCGCGTTGGCGACCGTGAGCGCGGCCACGAAGAGATTGCCTGCCACGCGCACGCCGGCCGCGCCCGCATCCACTGTTCCGCGCGGCGCGATGAGGAATACGTCCGGCGCCGGAACGCCCGGCGCGGGTTCGAACGCGGCGATGCCTGCGCCCGTCACGCCGCCGACCGAATCGACTTGCGTATAGAGATCGTCGTCGGTCTGGACGACGATCGGCGGGAAATCGGCTGAGGTTTTCGGTCCCTCGCCGGCGTTCAGATTGCCGTTCGACGACCACATCGCGATGTCGCCGCCATCCTCTGTGAACAGGCGGCTCTGGTTGAGCAGGAAATCGGTGTCGGTGAATGTGTCGATCGAGCCGCCGCGCAAGGTCAGGATGCCTTCGTATCCGGACGGGATCGTCTCGATCGCGGCCGCAAACGGCGCGTCATTGGCGTAACCGGAATAGAGAAGGCCGCCATTGTAGCTGCGGCGCGCGGCCTGATCCGCCGTTGCGACCGTCGAGCCGCCCAGCACGCGCCCGCCGGGTCCGAGAATGTAGATGTTGCCGCCGTAGACGGTTTCGATGGCGGCCAATCGCAAATCGAGATTGCCGGTCTGGACCGTCTGATTGGCGCCGTTGGCGCCTCCCGACAGATTGTTCTGCGTGTAGCCGAGAGACGACGGGAACAACAAATTCACGGCCGTGTAGCCGCGTGCGTAATCCTTATAAGACGGTCCGGTCGGAATGGACGTCTCGGTCAGTTCGTTGAAGTAGACGTCGTCGATCAGGAAAATGCGCTGCTGCAATTCCGGCAAGGTCGCAAACACATTGTAAGCCTGCTGGAATGTGACGCTAGTCGTGCCATAGGCGGCGACGAGCTGCGGCGCCCAGTTCTTCTGCAGCCAGGAGATCAGTATCGGCGCATAGATCGGATCCGACCGGTCGGCCGTCGAATTGCCGCTGGAGTCCGTGACTTGATCGAACAGATAACCGGGCAAATCGCCAAGATTGGCCGGATCCAGATAATAATCGCGGAACTGGTTATAGTCGGCGCCCTTGCCGACGCCGAACTCGACGTAAAGATCGGCGCCCGTAGACGGGAGTCCCGGATTCCATTCGTTGCCGATCGAGAGAACGCCGCCGGCATAAGACAGCGGCCCGGTGGATACGTAGTTCTCGCCGTTCACGCTGACATAACCATCGGTGTCGGCGGAATTGAGGAACGGTCCCGTGTTACGGCCGGCTTCCAGGAAAAACGATCCCTGACCGCCCACGATGAACGTGTCGCCCTGGACGGCGGCGAGCGGCGGCCCTAACTCCCCGGACGCGCTGACAACGGCCTGCACAAGGCTGGTCGTGCCGACGATATCGCGGCCCGCGACCACTCGTGTGATGTCGCTGTTCACCAGGTTCTGACCGAAGAACATCATGTTGACGATGTCTCGTCCCGCATCGATCCGAGCCTGCTTCGGCGCCGACAGAATCATGTCGAGAATGTCGCCGCCTGCGACGACGCGCACGGGATTGGGATCGTTCGCATGTGTGATGTCGCTGTCGTGCATCGCCGCAAGTTCGATCGTGGTCGTATCGGGAAGCACGCCGGGGAAAACGAAAGTCTGCCCGCTCGTTACGCCGACGCCGAATTCGGCCGTGAAGGCGGAGAACATGCCGGGAAGCAGACCCGGATCGGTGTCCAGCATGGCGATAGTGGTGGGCAGAATATCGGCCGCCGCATACAGGTTCAGGTTCCCGGTGGGACTTGGGTACAGCAGGATCGCGCTTGCCTCGTTCGTCGTATTCCCAGCCGTTGCAAGATCAAGCGCGCCCGTCATGGACGTCACATCGAGCGTGCCGGGATAGACGGCGGATTGCGTTCCGAAGGTGGACTGGCTGTTCGGGGTTATGACATCGGCGCCCCGATTGTCGATCGTGACCGAACCGTCGGCCGTGATCGCGACGCCGGCGATCGCAGAGTAAAAACCGCGCGCGTCGAGGTTGTTCTGTATCTCGGTCGGTTCTTGCTGCTGGACGCCCAGTGCAGCAATCCCCTGGAGTTCCACCGTCCCCAGCGCCGTGAGATTGGCGAAAGCGTTGCTGACTCGGAGCCGCAAATCGTTCACCACTGAAACGATCGTGCTCGAGCTCGAGAGCGTCTGGTACGTCCCGTCGCTCATGATATTGCCGCCGGCCGAAATATTGGCCACGCCGGATGCGACGTCGATGAGGCCGCCGAGAATGTTGCGCCCCGCGTCGGCCGTCACGTTCCCGCCGCCGAATTGCCACAGCGCTTTCGTCGAAAACACATTCGTCGCCGAACTGACGCTGGCTGTCGTGGCGGAGGTGTCGGCGACGATTGAGAGATCTGAGATGTCGAGGCCGGCCGTCACGTTGATATTGCCGCCGCCCAACGTGCCCACGCCCGAGTTGAACAATTGCGGATTGATCCGGATATTCGTGATGTCGCCGATTTCGCCGACGCGCCAGGGCTGGTCGCCTTCGCCCAGCCAGGTGTAGCCGTTGGGCGTCGCGATATCGTAGAATGCGAGCCGCGTTTCCTGCCAGACATTGCGTCGGCCGAGCACGTCCTGGCCCGCCGTGAGCGAGACGCTGCCGCCGTTATCGGCATAGACCGGATTGGCGACGAGAATTCCGGCGAAGCCGTCCGCCTGGGTGTCGTGGCCGCCGCCATATTCATAGTCGATCGCGACGGGGGTGCCGAAAACATCCGTCGTGACTTCATAGGCGCCGGGATCCAGCATGAACGACTGGCCGGTCGCTTCGTCCACGACCGTCTGAGGCGCGATTTCCGCGAGCTGGCCTGCGGTGTAGATCGCCGTGCCGCCAAGTTCGAGTCCGCCTTTTTTCTCCGGCGTGACATGGCCTGCCAGATCTTCGTACACCGGCGCGCCGTTGCTCAAATCGATATTTCCGGCCGCGGCGACGTCGACGTTTCCGGAACCGGTCCGTACGAGAGTGGTGACCGTCGCCGTCGTGGGCTTCGCGTGCGCCGTCGATTTCGGCGGCTTGTAGTTCGGCAGGATGGCGCTGAAATTGCCCGAGATCACCTGCTGAACGAATTGCGCCGCGATCGCCAGAGTTGTGGTCACCCCGGTGATCAGTTTGCCGGTGGTGACCATCTGGAACTGGTTGGGATGCGCCGCAAAGAACGCCGGGGCGTCCTGCGCCAGCAGTTGGCGCACGTCCTTGGGAGCCGTTGCGAAGTTGATGAAGGTGAAGGCGCTGGAATCGAGTTGCGGATTGAGCGATGTAAACGCGGCATACCACTGATCGGTCGAAACGAGTTCATTGCCGACCTCGAGCATCAGCGTGTCCGCATAGGCTGCGCTGCCTGCGACCGCCGAATAAGTATAGATGTTCGAGCCTTCGACGACGACGTTTCCGGTCGCGCCGGGCGCCGTGTCCATCGGATTGACGCTGGGCGCTCCGCCGGCGCCTCCCGCGAGATCGGCTCCGCCCACAAGCCGGTACGACCACGAATTGACCGCCTCAGTTCCGCTCGAAGTCGTGACGAGAGGAAACAGCTGCGCGCTGCCGAGCGGATCGCCGGTTCCGCCGGGCAGAGATCCCAGCGCCGCGGGCGAATTCGCCGCCACACTGTAAGGCGCGTAATTGACAAGAAGGCCGCTCAGAAGATCGTGGCCGGGAAGATCGACGCTTATGTAATCGCTGGGCAGCGCGCCCGGCTGCCAATCTCCGACGCCCGAACAGGTTCCCGCCGAACACTGCGGCGCAATGTAGGGCGTGTAGGTGCGGTTTCCACCACCCAGCGCGAGATTGAGAAAATTGGGATCTGTCTGGTCGGCGAATTCGAAGAACCCGTCGGTGATGCTGCCCTGCAAGTCGAGGTCGCCGCCGGCGCGGATCGTAAGTTCACCGGGTTCGCCGGTCACCGAACCTCCGACGCGATAGGTCAGATTCGTGAATTGCGAAAAGACCTTCGCCTCATCGCCAGGCAGCACATAGTAGTCGCCCGGTATGCTGGGATCGGGAGCCATGAGGCCTGCAGCAACGGCTTTCTTGATGTCCACTGTTCCCGCGCCGAGATTCCAATTCGATGCGAGTACGATGTCGCCGGAATAATCGAGCTCCATGCCGGGGCGCGCGTGGAAATTGGCCTGCGAAGTCAGGCCGCCGAGATTTCCATAGGAGCCGGAAATGTCGAAATTCTGCACGAAGTTGACGAGCGTGCCGGTCGCATTGTCGGCCAGGAAGTTCGCCTGGCCTGCGCCGGCGACGGTCGCCAGATCGAGGACGGCCTGCCCCTGCGCGTTGATGGTGACGCCGACGAAATTCGGATCGTTTGCAATCGTCGCAAGATTATAGCGCTCGAACCCTTCGAGCACGATGCTGCTCGCGCCATCGATCGCGCCGGCATAGGAGACGTTCACCGTCTCACCGCCGCCATTGTCGATGACCGGGGCGCGGAAATTCACTGTGCCGCCTGTGTCTCCCGCCACATAGGTGTAATTGACGATTCCATTGTCCGTTATGGGAACGAGCTTCGCCTGCGTCTCGAGCGCCGCGACATCGATCACGGCGCCGCTGTCGACCGCGATCGCGCCTGTGCCGTCGGTCCCGATGTTGACCGTACCGCCGGACGCCTGGCGTGTGTCCGTGGCGCCGTAACCGTTGGCGTGCGCGTCGATGAGAGCGGTGCTTTCGAGAGTGACGCCGCTCATTCCGAACAGATCGACTTCGCCGCCATTGACGCCGGCAACATCGATCGTCCCGGCGACGTCCACGAGGCCGCCATTTGCAGTCAGCGCGACATTGGTCGCGTCAAGCGTTTCGCCCGCGGACAAAGTCAAATTGCCCGTTCCGGAATTGATCTGGATGTCGCCGTCGAAATTCTTGCCAAGACCGCCGGCGAAGGAGGCCAAATCGAACGCGCCTCCCGTGTTGAGTTCGAAGGACGCGCCGCCTCCGGGAGCGCTCGCATTGAGAGCGCCGCCGAGAACCACATCGCCGTTGCTTGCCGAGAGCTCAAGCGTGCCTGCCGCGCCCTGACCGCCGCCGACCGACAGAAACGTGCCGGAGCCGAGAGTGATGTTTCCCGCAACGGCCGTGAGTTCCAGTATTCCGCCCGGCGCGGAAACGCTCACCGGGTCCGCAGAGTCGCCAAATGTTTCGGCATAGCCCGGTGTTTCGAGCGTGGCCGAGCCGCCGACGGTGATATCGGTCGCGGACGTCACCGCAAGCGTTCCGGCCGTCGCGCGAAGCTCGGTATCGCTGATGGACACCGATTGTCCGCTGATCGAAAGCGTGGCGCCCGGCGTGCCGGCGACAGTCGGGATTGCGCCGGCCGTCGGATTGGTGATCGTCACCGCGCCGGTCGAAGTGAATGCGAGGCTCGGAAGTTGCGCTGCAACGCCCGCTCCCAACGTCAAAGCCTCGTCGCCGATGAACGGCGTCTGCAGGTTGAGCGCCCCGGTTCCCGAATCGAAGGATCCCGTGCCCGTGAAGAACATTCCGCCGGATGCCGCCAGGGTCGTGGAGCCGCCGAAGCCGTAAGTATAAAGTGCGCCGGAACCGAATTGGATTTGGCTCGCATCGATCGTCAGCGATCCGGTTCCGCAAGCGGGCGCGCCGCTCGAACCGCACGTGCCCAAACCGGTCGAGCTGTTGGAGAGCGCCAGATCGCCTGTTTGCAGCGTGACGGCATTGCCGCTGAGAAGCTGGATGCCCGGCGTGTCGAGCTGGAGAGACGCAAAAGTGTACGTCCCGCCTGCAAATCCGATCGCGCTGGGGGTGTCGATGGTCAGTTCTTTCGCCTGTCCGAACAACGCCTGCAGGGTCGGCGTGATCACGAGGCCCGATAGTCCGGCGCCATTGGCGGTGAAATTCACTTCGCCGGCGCCCAACGCCAGATCGGTCGCCGAAATCGTTGCGCTGGGATTGACGGTCAAGTCGCCGCTCGAATCCAGGAGCACCGAATTGCCCGATATT
Source organism: uncultured Alphaproteobacteria bacterium (assembly GCA_963715545.1). Classification (GTDB taxonomy): domain Bacteria; phylum Pseudomonadota; class Alphaproteobacteria; order Micropepsales; family Micropepsaceae; genus Rhizomicrobium. The sequence continues at coordinate 2,277,612 of OY970252.1, forward strand.
GTCGCTTGCCCGATGCTTACGACGCCGGGTTGCGCCTTTGTGCTGACGTTCTCGGTCGTGACCAGGCGCTGCGGACCTGTGGCGACGCGCAGGATGCCCCCCTGCCCCGTCATGCCTCCGATGGCGCCGTTGATGATATAATTGCCGGTTTGATCGCTGGCGGAGGCCGTGCCGGTAGCCGTAATGCTGGCGCCGTCATCGACAGTGACTTTTGAAGCTTCGCCGTCCACGGCGAAAATAACCTCGGGGCCGGACAGGGGATTCGCCGCGTCGTTTTCAATTGTGATTCGATGCGCCGTGACGTCGAGCGACGTCGTGCCGTCCGCATTGTCGGTGCGCACGCCGCCGATCAAAAGGCTCGCCGCATCGAGATTGGTCAGGCTGTCGGCCGTGAGAACGATCGTATCGTTGGGCGAGACGGCCGGCATCGTCGACACGATATCGAAGGCGCTGCCGCTGATGTCGACTTCGGCGCCGCGCCCGCCATCTCCCGGCGTCGTGAGCAAGGTCGATTCGATGGCGAGCGACTGCACCGGCGAGAGGACCAGCCGCGCCGCGTCGATCGGCAGTTGCGGCGAGACCTGATTGTTGCTCGCGGCCAGCGCCGCGAAGTGCTGATCGGCGGATGTCAGCGCGATCTGCGAATAATTGAGGAACACGCTCTGCGATTGCACTTCAAAGGTGTCGATGGTCGAGCTGTAGGCGTTCGTGCCTGCCGTCCCGTAATAGCCAGCGACCTCGAGCGAGCCGTCCTTGAGCGTGGTTTCCGCGCCCATCGAGACGGGCGCCTCGCCGGTCAATTGGACGACGCGCATGCCGCCCGGCAACATGGCGTATTGCGCGGGCAACAGCGTGTACCAACCCGCAGCAAGTCCGGGCGCTGCGCTCAGATAGACGCGCTCGCCCGCATTCGTCGCGGAATAGAGGTCGGAATAATTGGCTGAGTAGAGCGGATCGATGGCCGCTGCGGTCGCCGATGAGAGGCCAGGCACGATGGCGTAGACCTGGCGGCCGTCGGGATATTGATAGCCGTTGGTTCCGCTGAACTCGTCCGCATTGAAGCGATCAAGCACGTCGCGCGAGCCGCCCGTGCCGGGAATGAATTCATAAGCCGTCAGGTCGCCGCCGCCGCTGATGTCGACCGTCGCGCCGGAGTTGAGATTGACCGAATTTCCGCCAAACGTCAGGACCGCGTTAGGCGGCGCGGTCAATTCATTCGAACCGGTCGGAGCAAAATACCACTCGGTCTGATCCGTCGTGGTCCCGTAGGGAATGACAAGCCCGTTGGCGGAGACCGACGTGATGCTGCCGGCTTTCGCCTCGACCGTTTGCGTCGCCGGCGCGAACACGCTCGTTCCGATCGTCAGCGCCGCGTTGCCGCCGATTGTCAGGCTTCCGATCGGCACGCGAATGACGCCGCCTTGAATGATGTTGGCCGCCTGGATGGTCAGGGCGCCGCCGGCCGAATAGGGCGTTGCAGGGGTCGGGCCCGCAGCTTTGGCGAATGCGATCGTGCCGTTCGCGGCCGACGACGTGACGTAGAACGTCGAACCCGTCGTCGGATAGACCTGCCCTGCCGTGATGTCGAGATCGCCGTTGACCGCCAATTGGCCGGCGAGCGAGTTCGGAACATTCGCGGAGTTGAGGTTCAACGTCTGTTGATACGGCTCCACGCCGATCAGGCGGACATCGCCCGTGGCGTTGAGCGAAACATCGGCCACCGACTGGTCGAATACGACCGCGCCTTCGATATCGATCTGATCGGCGTTGAGGGTCACGCTGTTGTTCGCGACCGTACCGACAAGCGGCGTTGAAACGGTCTGAAGAACGCTGTCGAGATTGATGTATGGGGCGTCGATCACCAGCGCGCCGCCGGACGAGACGATCGGCGCAAACGCGTCGCCGATCGCGCCAAGCCCCGAATAAATAGGGGACGTCAGGAAGAAGCCGCGCCCCAGATCGAGCGTCACATCGCCGACCGACGAGACGCCGCCCACCGCCACGAACGTGTCGAAGCCGGAGGTGGAGATCGCCGACGCCGAAATCTCGTTCTCTGTCGGCGTGACAGGGTCGTTTTGCGAGAGAACCGGATTGAGCATCACAAGCGTGCCGCCCAATGCCGCCGGAGCGCCGCCATGGGCGTCGATATCGGCGCCCGTCAATGTCCCGCCATTGCCAAGATTCAGCGTTCCGCCATTGCTCCACACTTCGGTCGGCGCGTAGCCGCCGCCGGCGCCCAGGCGATCGAACACATCGGACGCGCCGGCTAGACCAAGCTTGGCTCCAGGTGCGGCGTCGATCTGTTCGGCCAGGTTCAATCCGAACGGATCCTCGGTGTCGTAGACCGAAACGCCGACGGATTGAGCGAAGAGCGCCGTTGTGCCCAGGACTGTCGGCTGGGATTCCAGCGTGCCGCCGTTGACGACCCGACCGTCGACAAAATTCTGTTGTCCGGGTTCGCTCGCGCGCGGGTCGCGGATGCTTTCGCCGGAAAGATTCGTGACGCTGCCCGGCGCAAGATAGACGCCGACATCCGGGGCCAAATCGCCCGACAGATAAATCTGGTATTGCGCCGCCAGCTGCGCGTTGGTGAGCAGAGGGATTCCGGCGGCGTTGAGCGCATTTTCGCTGATTGTGCCGTTGTGGTTCGTGGTGAACGCCTCGCGGAGATTCTGCACGCCCAACGTGTTGCTCTGTCCATAGACCGCGGGCAGCACTTCGAGTTGATCGATCGTGCCTCCCGGAATGATGATGGTCCCGCTGTTGTCGAGCTTCGAGACCGTCAGCGCGCCGCCGGCGGCGCCCAGCACTTCGCCGCCTTTCGCGACCTGAAGCTCGACGAGGCCGCCGAGAGTCAGATTGACGGCCTGTTGGTCCCAGGCGTCCGGCGCAATCGTGGGCGTCAGCACGGAATAAAGATCGCCGCCCGTCTGCAGGCTTCGAAGTTCTGTTCCTTGCGCGGCCGTCAGGACCGGCGAAAAGGTCGACTGCATGAGCAGCAGAGTTTGCCCTTTGTCGACGGTCAATGTCTGCATCGCGAGAACGGCGTTGTACCCGCCAAGGCCGTTGTTGAAGGTATTTGGCAGCAGGTCGGTCGCATAAGACGTGATGTCGTAGTTGGCGAAACCGGTCTGCGAGAAGAACGTCAACGGCAACTCGGTCCCGGTGGTCGCCGTTCCCGTCCCGAAGCTGATGGCGGGCGTCGTCAGCGAAAACGTGCCGCCGCCGCCGAAGCCTGCGGCCAGTATCGTCCCGTCCGCGATCGACACCCGCGAATTGATCTGGTTGGGATTGACCGGGATGACTGCGCCGCCGTTCACGACGTCGATCGTGGTGACGCGGAAACCCTCGATGCCGCCGGCGGGCTTGCTCGCATCGTCGGTGAGCTGGAAGTAGGTCGTCGCGTCAGTGAGGCTGACATTGCCTCCCTTCGCCGTCAGCGTGAGCGCGCCCTTCGGCGAGACATATCCACCGCCCGAGACGTCGAGCAGCGCGCCATCGTTGATCAGAATGCTGCCGCTGATGTCGACGTTCACTTTGGGCGCATTTCCCGCCAGCGTATCGGCCACCGAGGCGGTCGCCTCGTCGAGCAGGACTCGCGGCGCGACCGTGATGTCGATGTTTCCGCCGTTGAGATAGGCGCTTCCCACGATCGCGTCCGGGCTCGCCTGGTAGTCGTTCACCCAACGGCCGCGCGCCGAAAGCGCGCCGTTCACGACCACATCGAACGACCCGAGCTGGGCCGTCTCGGGCGCATAAACCGAACCAATTCCGAGATCGATGGTCTGCAGACTGATCGTGCCGGATGGAACGGAGATATTTCCGTCGACGGTGAGCGTGCGGCCCGCTTCCGCATTGAATACGCCGCCCGGCGCGAGCGTGACGTCGGCGTCCTGCGCGACATTGATCTCGCCGCTCGTTTCGAGCGACAGGTCGCTGAGACCCATATTCGAAATCGCATCGGCGGAAAGCGTGATCGTGTCGATGCGAGCCTGCGGCAGGGAGGAAGCGGGATCTCTCGTCGGGACGACAAGATTTCCGTTGGAGTCGATCGAAACCGACTGCCCATAGGCGAGGCTTGAGGAAACCGGTTGATAGTCGGACTGGCCGACGACGTCGATATCGCCGCCGCCGGTGGTGAAGCCCTCGGTGGTGTCTGTGCCGAACGCCTGCACGAACAGAAATCCGCCTGCCGGAAGCTGCGAGGGCGCGCCCTGCAGATTGCGCTGATCGCCATAAACGCCTGATGTGGCTGTGCCGACCTGGGCAAGCGCGATTTGAGCCGGGCCCGGAAATGCATCGGCGTAAACGGCGCCGTCGAGCACGACAGTCGATCCCTTGACCGTCAGAGATCCGGCGTCGCGGCCTTCGGTGTACTGACCTTCGTAATGGGGACCGAACAGCAAGGGATTCGCATAGGTCTGCGAAATGCCCCAACGCGCCTGATTTTCGACATCGCCGCTATAGATGCCGATAAACGTGTCGTTGGGATCCGCGTCGGCGATATTGATGATATTGCCGGCTGCATCCACCAGTTCCGTCGTTTGGACCCAGCCCGCCTGATACGTCACCCATCCGCCCGACACGTCGATCACGGCGCCCGTCTTGACGGTCACGTCGGGAACGACGCTCGCCGCGCCAAGCGTCGAGCTTTGAACGCCGAGAGTGACGTTGCCGCCGGGCGTCATCAGCTCCTGCACGGTGACGCCGACCTGTTCGGCGTAGCTCTGCGCCGGAACGAGCGGCGAACCCACCCACGCCACGCCGTCGGCGCTGACGCCGGAAATGCGCGGATCGACATAGACCGTCGCGCCGTTCAGGAACGTATTGCGGTAGTTGGGATCGTCCTGCAGCGTATTGGCGGTGACAGGACTGATTTCGATCGCGTTGCGGGACGCGGGGATCACGACATTGGGCAGGCCCGCCGCGTCGATCACCGCGCCGGCGTCGACGAAGATGCGCGACGTTCCCTCGGAATTCAGGTCCGCATTGGTGACGGGCCCGGGATCGGCGCCGATGATGATATTCCCGCTGGGCGCATAGATCATCGCATTTTGTTGGATTTCGATGCGCGACGAAGACGTGCCGATGTCGATTCCGGACGGCTTGAAATCGGCCAACGACGTGGGGTCTTGCGGAATGGTTTCCGCGCTCGAGTCGGGACCGATTGCGATGGTGCTGCCCTGGCCGAGCTGGATGTCGCCGCCGGCCAGCGTGATATAGCCGTTGCGCGATACGCTCGTCGTCGCTTCGAGAACGCCGTCATTGATGACGGCGCCCGAATCCGTCGCTTGCAGCGAGACATAGCCCTGCGGCGCGTCGAGGATGCCCGTCGCCGTATTGTACGCGTAGTTGCCCGCGGACGCCGATTGATCGAGCGCCGACACGACAAAGCCGCGGATATTCGGATTGATGCTGGTCGAGGAACCGTCCGAGGTCTGCAGCGTGACCAGGCGGCCGGCTTGCAGGCTGACCTGGCCCTCAGGCGCGGTGATGGAGCCGGAATTGACGATCTTGGGACCCGTCAACAAGACGAAGCCGCCTGTGCCGGCCTGGATATTCGCGCCGGCGTTGACGTCGATCGACCCTTCGAGAGCGTCATATTGATCGGGGCCCACCGCCTGCGATGAAAACGTGAACGCAGACTGCAGTTCGGAGGGGGTGGCCTGGTCCGCATAACCCAACAGCCCGTAATTCAGAAAACCCTCATCACGGTCCGCAATGTTCAGGATCGATCCGGTGTCCGAATCGATCGCGCGGCCGACCTCCAGCGTCGTCGCAATAAGCGAATTGACGTTGATCTGCGTGGAACCGCCGAACAGAATTCCGTTCTGGTTGAGGATCAGCACCGTGCCTTGGGCGTTGATCGAACCGAAAATCTGGCTCGGCGCCGGCGTGAGATTGGGATTGCGCAGTCCCGTCAGCGGATCGAGTTGACCCACGACCCGATTGAGCACGACCCAACTGGGCTGCGCCACGCCGCCCTGCGACTGATTGAAGTCGAGCGTCGTATTCGGACCCACATTGAAAGTCTGCCAGGACAGGATGGCTTTTTGCTGTGTCTGCTGGATGGTGACCGTTACGTTTTTGCCGGACGTCGTTTCCGTCGGCGCCGTTGCGCCGTCCCAGGTGTTGAGGCCGGTGGGGTCCTGTGACGCCGGCACGGGATTGGCGACGGGATTGAGGCCGCCGAACACCAATCCATCAGGCACCGAAGGCGCATTGCCCAACACGGCCGCGCGCGCCGCGATCTGCGCCTGCTGCTCCAGGCTGATCGCCTGGGAAACCTGATTTTGATATTGCAGGGCGCGCGCCTGGGCCGCGTTCATGGCCGCCGTATTTTGCGAAGGACTTGAGGGATTTTGCGGGGAACCGGCAGGCGGAACCGGCTGCATCAATTTGGCGGCCTGTGCGTTCGCGCCGGCGACAGCCGAACGCAGCGCAGAAAGGCTTTGTGCGGACGCCTGCGACGCGCTGAGCGCCGTCACCAGCGCCACAACGCTTGCTCCGCGCAGCAATTGCCTCCGCAACTGCCCCTTCCTGTGATATCCTTCAAAACGACCCATACGCATGTCCCGGTTGAGAGGCTGGTCTAGCAACTATTTGTGCGAGTTCGGTGATGGTTCGGTGGTCGGGCGCACCGTCTGAGGATCGAACTTTCCGTCATACAGGCGATCGCCGAAATCCTGCGCCAGATTTTCGAGTTCCACCCGCTTGGTCCCGATAAAGGGTTCGTTCGCCCCCAGCGCCTCGCCGAAGTCGAATTTCTGATAGGCGGCGAGAATTTCCATTCCGACGCTTAACAATTGACCGTTCTTGGTCTCGCAGGCCCCGAGGAGCGTTTGGGCCGTCGTCAATCCCACCGCCAGTTTGTCGTGATCAGCCTGCGCCTGCGCGGCGGTTCCGGTCGCCTGCGATGCGGCGTCCTTATATTTTGAGACCTGCGCCGCCAGAGCCTGCACCTGCCCGCGATCGGCGCCGCCATGCCCGATTTGCGCCTTCGCCGCCGCAAGCTGCGCCTTGAGCGCGTCGCGCTCCTGCTCGGCGGCGGCCTTCTGCGCCTGAAGCGACGCTTGGTCATCCTGCAACTGATGCAATTGCTGAACGGTCGCGCGAAGCTGGTCGCGCAGCCTATCCTCGATCGTCTGGGCCGACGCGGCGTGCACATTCAGCATCGCGGCGATCAGCGGCACAAACACAAGTGCATAACGATTGCGCATGGTCAGAAACCCGTATTGAGGTCGAGTTGGAAGACGTCGACTGCGTAATTGGGGCCATAAACCTGATTCGCGCTGAACCAGCGCGCGCTGACCCACGTGTCGTCGAAGATGGCGAGCGAGGCCTTAACGAAGTAACCCCTGGCGTTGGTGCCGCCCTGGTGGAAATCGGCGTTCGTGAACGCGTCGAGCACGGCGTCGGGCTGCAGGTATTTGTAGCCGGCGACAATATTCCACTGCCATTTCTCTCGCGGCAGAGGATCGCCATAAGTGATCTGGGCCATGAAGGCGTCCGGACCGCTTTGGAACGGTTTCGCCTGCGTGGAATAATAATTGGTGACCGGAAGACCGGCTGGGCCATAGCGATTGATGATGTTGGGATCGTAGGCAAGATTGCGCACGAAATCACCGTCGAAAATGAGGTGATAACGGCTGCCGGTCCGAATATCGAACTCGGTCGTGGCGTCGATTTCGTCGTAGTTCATCGCCAATCCGACAAACTGCGGCTGGCTGTAATTCGTCGGGTTGCTGGGATCCGCAATGATCTGACGCAGCAGGAAAAGCGTGTTGCCCTTTTGCATGAACGCCGGACGCGTGTCATCGGTCGAACATTGCTTGACGCCCAAATAGATCGCGCAAGGCGTCGATAGCTGTCCCTGCGCATTCTTATAGTCGTACAGCGAAACGCCGAACCGCCAATCCCAAAGCGACTCTTGCCAATCCGTTCCAAGCTGCGCGCCCAACAGCCATTCCGTGCGATCGGCTTCTTTCGTCACGCTGTAATCGGGAAAATTCGAACCGATGTAACCGATCGGAAACGCCCCAACGGTCCCGAATACGCCGAGACCTTGCGACCCCGTCGGCTTGGTCTGCTCGGAAACCTGCGCGCCGTCGAAGTTCAGATTCTCGTCCCAGACGAGATCGGTGTGGAAGAACGGGTTGGGCATGCGTCCCGCGGTGAAGGACCCGCCGTCGAACGGTCCGAGCGTAATGTAACTCTGATCGAGCCAGATGTTTTTCTTATCAAGACCGCCGCCGAGAAGTTGCGTCGTGGAGACCGGGCCGTTGTCGTTGCCCGACGCGAGACGGATGCCGAACAGCACCTTATCGGTGACTTGCGCGACAACGCCCAGATGCGCGCGGATGCTCAGCTGGTTGTACCGGTCTTGAGTCGTGTTCAGGAACGGAAGGTTGTTCTGGATCGTATTCGGATTGACGTCCGTCGGACCGTTCGCATTGAAGGCGGCGTAGTTGATGAAGTCGAAACCGACATTGTTGCTTCCATAGAGGTCCTGTTCGTCGCGAAAGCGCATATCGCCGCTGAAGGTGACGTGTTTCAGCCAGCTGGGCAGCGATTTGGGTTGCGCCCAACCTTCTGCTTGCGCCTGCGCCATCACATCCTGCTTCACCTGTTCGGTGATCTGCTTCTTGACGATCGCCGGTATGTAAGGAATGCGCACGGTGCCGGCCGGCAGCGGCGTCGCTTCCTGCTCCGGGACCGGCGTCGCGGCGACCGTGGCGCCTCCCATTGGCTTGGGCGTCGCGTTGCGCGCCTCGACTGCTTCGGCTTGCGCCTGCTTCAACAGTGCGTCGCCCGCCTTTTGCGTGATGACGCCCTGTTTGACGAGCAGGTGGATGAGGTTGACCATCGCGCTCTGCGACGGCGCATCGTCGGATTGAGCAAGAGCGGGCGATGCGCATAGCGCCACGCTCAGCGCGACGATCGCGGCGCCGCTGCTCAGTTTTCCCTTCAACCCTGAAACCACGCCCTTCAAACTCATAACCTGCCCCATCGATTGTTAGTCGGTCGGTCCGAACTCGGACCCTCAACCGCGTCGCTTGCCCGCAATTCTGATTCTTTGTGGAAACTGCAAAGTGGAAGGCGGCGCCTCTTTCAAAGCCGACATCGCCAGCAACACCTCGACCAACGCGGCGTCTGTTTTCGCGTCTCCGCTCGACTTGGCGAGCACGGCGCGCGTGATGCGGCCGGAGCCGTCAATCCAGACGTCGATCTCGGCGCTGCCGATGAACGCGTTGGTTCTGTCGTCGCCCTGCACCGCTTCCTGGATGGTCGAACCCAGATAGCTGCTGTAATTCGCTTCGCCGAAGCCGCCTCCGGTGACGATGTTGCCGCCGCCCGTTCCCGCCGCGATGTTGAAGGCGTCGTTGCCCGCCTGCGCCGGACCGTTGATCGTCATGGGCTTCGGCGCGTCGTCCGGCTGCTTCGGCGTATCGACGGGCTTGGGAACGTCTTCGGGCTTCTTCAGCTCCGGTTCGGGCGGCTTTGGCGGCGGTGGCGGCGGCGGCGGAAGCGTCGCGATCAAGGTCGGCAGCGGCGGCGCTTCACGGCGCATGCCGGCGGTGTCGTGGAGGAAATAGAGAACGACGCCGACCAGAATCAGCAGGATCACCGCCGGCGTGATGATCGCCCGGTTCCGTGAAATCCAGCTTTCCTGGTAGTCGTCATCCATGAACATCAGCTCTCCTTCTTGCCGGTCACAAGCCCGACATGCGGCAGATCGATCCGCCGCAGGAGATCAAGAACGTCCATCACCTTCTGGTATTGCACGCCCGAATCGCCCTTCACGATCACTGGAAAATCGGGCGTCAGCGATTTTTGCGTGCGCAGCCGGTTCTCGAGCTCGGGCAAGGTGACGGGATAAGCGTCCAGGAAAATCTGGCCGCTGTTGTTGATCGTGATGGCCTTGGTCTGCGGCTTGGCGAGGCTGACCGTGGCGCTCGCTTTCGGCAGATCGACCTTGATCCCCTGCACGGACGCCGTCGTCAGGATGATGAAGATGATCAGAAGCACATAAGCGAGATCGAGCATCGGGGTGATGTTGATATCGTCATACGGCTTGTCTTCGTCCTGGACTTGCATGTTCGGCGCTCCCTATTCCGCCGCGCGAGCATGGGCCCGCCCGCCATTGCTGTAGAGTTCGGCCAGGCGCGTGACGAATTCATCGACGAACACCTGCATGTTCGCCGTGACGTTCTTGTTGCGGATGATGAGATAGTTGTATCCGAACAAGGCCGGGATCGCGACGAAAAGGCCCGTGACGGTCGCCAGCAATGCGGCCGAAATGCCCGGCGCGATGGCGTTCACATTGACGTCGCCCGATGCGGCGATGGCGGCGAAGGTGATCATGACGCCGACAACCGTGCCCAGCAGGCCGAGGAACGGACCGCCGGAAATGGAGATGGTCAGCAGCACCATGTTGCGTGCGAGTTTCTGGTTTTCGCGCACGAGCGTCGCGTCCATCAGTGCGCGGATGACCTGAATTCCCTCGGCGCTGAGCGTCAGCTGTCCGCCTTGCGAAGCGCGGCGATGCATTTCGTCCGCGCCGGCTCGGTAGATGCGGTAGATTGAAGAATTCCCAAGCCTGCGCCTTAAACTTCCGCGCTGCGCCGCCGCCTCGTCGATCGCCAGCGGATCTCCGCCTTGTTTGCGGAACAAATCGAGGAACGCGTCATTGCCCTTGTCGACGCCGCCGACATAGCTCGCTTTGGTGAACATGACGAACCACGAAACGACGGCCATGAGTCCCAGGATCGAAATGACGACCCAGGCGTCGATCGTGACGGACTTCACGATGATGCCGAAATAACCGAAGCTGAAGCCCGCCTGTTTCTCGTCGGCGCCGAACACGACAAGATGCTGGTCGGGGCCCTGGCTGATCGCATCCGCCAAAATCGCAGCCGCGGGGCGCGCGATCTTCGAAATGCGGACTTCGTCCATTTCGCCGATGAAGCTCGCGGCGGGCGCGCCGCCCGGCGTCGTATTGGGGGCTTCTCCGCCCAAGGCGGTCACCGTGTTCAATGCCGGCAGAGAACCCGGAGCGCTGCCGACGCTGCGCCCATTGACATAGAGTGTGAGAGTCTTGCCATCCGCGGTCGCCGCGATATGCGTCCAGGCGCTTTTGGCGATCGCTTGCGTCCCCGCCACGCGCGCCGGCGTTCCACCCGCGATTTCCGCAAACGGCACGCCTTGATCGAGACCGATCACGAGCCCGGATGCGCCGTCGCGCCGCGTGTAGAGGCCGCCTCGCGCTTGCGGCGCGTCGGTCTTGACCCACGCGCTGAAGGTGAAGGGTCCACCGGCGGCGATCGCCAGCGACGAACTTGGCGGAACCGCAATCGCGCCGGCGCCGGAGAATCGCGCGCCCTTGCCGATGATCGCGCCCTCGTCGATTCCGCCGGGAGCCGTCAGCGCATTGTTGGCGTAAGCCGTTGCGTCTTTCGGCGGCGCGCCGGCCGCCTGATCGAAATGATAGACGAGCGCATAATCGGGATCGAAGGTCTGGGCGGAGTCGCCGGCGGCAGGCGCTTTCTTGTTCGCGTAATAGAGCCAGATTTGTTTCGCGGAGCCTGCCGGGAAATCCGGAACGTCGACCCATACGGCGGCGACGCCCAGCAGGGGATCGAATGTTTCGATGTGATAGGTCAGCGGCGTCTTGTCGTCGGCCGCGATGAAGCGCAAGTCCGCGCCATTGTCCTGCGCGTCGCTGAAGTTGAAATTGCCGCTGTGAAGCCGGATGAGAACGGGCACTCTTCCGGCGGGATCGGCGATGTTGGCGCCTTTCGGCGTGGTGTCGATCGTGATTTGCCGGCGATAGGACCAGTCGGTCTGCCACCACTCCGCCGAAGCCGGCGTGGGCGCCAGAATTGGCAATAGCAACGCCAGGAGAAGCCAGCGCAAGCGCGCCACGCGGAACGTCGAAAGAATCTGCTTCACGTTAGAACTCCGTCTTGACGCTGAAACTGGTGACCGGCTGGTAGGCCTTCGTCGTCGGGCCGCTTGTCAGCGGCACGGCGACGTCGACATTGCCGGACAGGTAAGTGAAAAGCTGAATGCGCGTGCCGAGCCCCACGCTGTACAAATGAAATGCCGCTTTCTGGTTTGGCTGCCCTTTGACGACCGCAGGAAGCGGGTCTTCGACCCAGTCCATGCCGGAGTCTGCGAAGCCAAAGAATCGCCACTCGTCGATGAACGAGCCGAACCATGGCCCAATCGAAGGGCTGCGGAATTCGATCGATCCCAGCACCCCGTTGTCGCCCACCGCTTCCGATTGCAGATAACCACGCACCGACGTGAGACCGCCGATGGCGAATTCTTCGGTGGGTATGAGCGGCTGGTCCGAACCTTGCCCGGCAAAGTGGAATGCCGCCTGGAAATCGTCGCCCAGAAACTGCGTGTGCATCGCATCGACATTCAGATGGACGAAGTTGCCCGTGGCGTCGGCGCGTGTGTTGTTGAATTCAACGGGGGAAGAGCCGAAGCCGCGAATGCCGGCCGTGATTCCAACGGATAAATCGGTGGTGGAGGTCTTGTCCCCGCGCGACAATTGATATGTCGCCTCGATCGGCGCGTATTCGATCGTCGCGCAGGTGCCGCCGGCGCCTACGATAGCTGACGACACGCACGGCCCGCTCGGATTGAACCCGACATTTTCCAGGAAATGATTGAAACTGATCCCGAAATTCAACGTATCGCCGAATTCGCCGAGCGGCGGAAGCGTCAAGATTCCGTGCGCGCTGATCGAATAGCCGTTGCCCAGCACGCCCGTGCCGCCCAGCGTGTTGACGAGGCTGTTCGACTGATAGCCGGACACGAGCAGCGACCAGGGCGAGCCCCAGATCGGAGCCAGATAGGAACCGGCGAACACCTGACCGCTCTTGACGTTCTGGGGCGCCCGCAGCCAGGTCGCCGAGAACGAATTTCCCAGTTGCCAGAGATTGTCGTAGCGAATGGTCGCCGCGGTGCGCAGCGGCTCGGTGCCCGTGCTGTGATCGTTGTTCAGTTCGACGCTGGCGTGCACGGGCAGCTCGTCTTTGACCTGCAAATCGACATCGACCGTGCCGGGGACCTTTCCCGGCTTCAGCACAGGCGTGACCTGCTGGCCCGGCAACCGGTTGAGGTCGGCGACCTCCTGCTGCGTATCCCCGAAATTCGGAACATTTCCTTCCTGAAGCGAAGGGACTCGTGAGCGGATTTCGCTCGGCAGATAATAGCGAGAGTTTACGACGCGCAGACGACCGATCGGCGCTTCCACCACATGCAATTTGACGATTCCGTTGGTGACATTCTGCGGCGGAATTTCCACGACCACCGACTGATATCCGGCCGCCTGATAGGCGCGCTGCAACGCCTGGCGCGCGCCGTCGACGTCCTCGCGAACCTTGTCGGGGCCGAGAAACGGGTAAACCGCAGACTCGACGGTCTCTTCATCAAGTTTCGTGTTGCCGTCGACGTCATATGCTTCGATGTCGACATGACGCTCGGTGGACGGCGGCGTTTGACCTGCGGCCGGAGCCGATGCGGCGGCCGACGGCGCCGGGTCCGCCCGCGCCGAACCATAGCTCACGGCAACCGCAATCGCGCAGGCGCACAAAATGCGTCCGCCGACAATCGGCGTTGCCGGATTCATACCCACAATTCCCCTTACCCCAACTCCACCGGTGCTAGGCCGACGGACGCGCATAGGGGTAGTTCAGAATCAAGACAACTCTGCGACGGTCACGCTTCGTGCGACCCCAAGACACGTGTCGCTGCGACGTCGCACGGGACGATCGAAACGCACGATCCTCTATTGAGTCCAATTGTTTAGTCGTGCGGCAGCGGGCGATTAACCGAAATCGACGACACGCTCTTTAGACGGCAACGCGCTGCAGGCCAGACGCACTGCGCGTTCCTGCTGCAGCGCGCTATGCGAACAAAGGTTCATCGCACTGTCATCGCACCTTCGCGAATTAGCTATTCAGTGCGCGACCGAACCGCATGCCATCGCGCGGCGGGTTATCGGGGGGAAATTTTCCGGGACGGGTTTCGCCCGTTACCGCTCAAAGCACAAGCCGGACCTTACGTGAAGTAATCATCAGGCGCGCCACATGGCGCCGAGAATATTTGACCGACATTTATAAGGTCAGATGAAGACGAAGTGTTGTCTAATACATGACAAGTCAAATATTTGACTTGTGAATTTTTAATTAATGCTTTGTTAGTTCTTTCATTGAGCCGCCTGCTTTGAGTAGTATCCCGCCGACTCGTCGGGGCCGTTTCTCCAGCACCAGCAACACCGGTCGTTACGCGCATTCAAGAAGGGATGCGGTTGCGGGAGGAATGCACTGCGCGAGCGCCAAGAGGCTGAAGCAAGCGCTTCCGGAAGAACGTCGGCCGCAGCCAATTTCACGTGAAACCACAGGAGAAATATCCAGATGACGAAACTGAAAACAAGAATTCTGATGACGGCATGCGTCGCCCTGGCGGGCAGCGCGGCCTTATCGTCGGGAGCGCTCGCGGCTGCGAAGCCCGCCGTGCCCAACTCGATCTACGGCGCAGGCTCCTCGCTCGTGGCGCCCTATTGGGTCCAGACCGGCAATTGCTACGGCAACGCCGTTAACCTGCTCCAGGAAAACAGCGTGTCGCCGCCGACGCCGCCGACCTCTGTGCCGATCACAGAGTTCAACTACGTCAACAGCAACCCCGCCCTGTCCCAGAACTGCAGCACGACGAAGATCAACACGACCTACACGGTCAACTACATTTCGACCGGTTCGGGCATCGGCGTCGCGGGCGTCTACAGCCACGATTCGCACCAGTACGGTCAGGTCAACGCAAGCGGCTCGCCGGTGTATTGGCCCAGCGTGCAATACGGGCTGTCCGACTACGGCATCGTGCAAACCGACGTTAACGTCTACAATCAGGGCGGCACTGAAGGTTCGGTCGTGGTTACGGCGCCCAACGTCGCGCCGACTGGAACCCAATACCGCAATCCGCTGCAATATTACGGACCGCTGATCGTGTTCCCGTTCTCGATCGACCCGGTCGCGATCGCCTATAATTCGACCTACGAAAAAGTCTGGAATCCGAGCACCAGCACGGTCACGAGCTATCACTTCAACGTCAAGTCGGCCTTTGCACGTTCTGACGGCAGCGGCGGTCTTCGCCTCAGCCCGACGACCTATTGCAAAATCTTCACGGGTGAGATCACGAACTGGAACGATCCGGCCATCAAGGCGGACAACGGCAACACTTCGCTGAAAGATCCCGCCGATCCGACAACAGCCGCTCACTGGACCGTCCCGATCCAGATCGTCGGCCGTTCGGACAGCTCGGGCACGACGTCGATCTGGTATCGCCATCTGGCGACGATCTGCGGCTCGCTGATCACGGCCAGCAGCAATCCGTACGCATCAGCCGGCGGCAAGACGCTTCCGTCAACGCTGCGGCCCAGCTCCGGCGGCGTCTACAACTCGTCGAATCCGAACTATCCCTCAGTAACCGGCGAGACGGTCGGCCTTTACACCACGGCGAATCTCAACGCTGGCGTTGCTCAGTACATCACCTTCTCCACCATTACTCCCAACGGCAGCAACGGCAACGTCGACAGCAGCGGCGCCGTCAACGAGAACGCCATTACTCTCGGTCGCATCGGCTATCTTGGCCCCGACTACGCGCTCCCCTATGTCAACGCCACGAACGCGAACAACTACGGCCTGGAAACGGCGACTCTGAAGAACGCTTCGGCTCAATGGGAAGCGCCTTCGCCGGCGACGGCCCTGAAGGGCTTCGGGGTGCTGACCCCGCCGTCGGGCACGAATGCGACGGATCCGGCAAATTGGGTCGTCGGAATCGCGGCAGGTTCGACGATCGCCAACCCGACCACATCGGGCGCCTATCCGATCGTCGGAACGACGAACTTCTTCGGCTATCAGTGCTATCACAACAACAACACAGCCCTCGAAGTGAAGAACTTCATCAACTACATCGAGAACAAGCCCATCAACACGTCTCAGACGGGCATTCTCGCGTCGGCTGGTTTGGCTCCGGTTCCCAAGGCTTGGCAGACGGCCATCCTGGATAACTTCTACAACAACACCTCCACCAACGGCCTGAACATTGCGGCAGCAGGCGCAGCAGGCGCTTGTGCGGCCGGCAACGGCCTCGTCGGCGGCTAAGCCGAACTCGCATCGTTGGAGAAGCGGCCCCGTTCGCGGGGCCGCTTTTTTTTGCGCAACAACGCCGCGAGCGAACATCGTGATGGGAACGGCGAGGCGCGCGCGATGCGGCGCAAGACAGCAGCTCAAGAAGTCGAGATCCCTGGCGAGCCCGGATGGGATTGAACCATCGACCCTCTGATTAAAAGTCAGATGCTCTACCGCTGAGCTACGGGCTCCCGCCAAGGGCCGCGGACCATAGTTGCGCCGTCCCGCGGGGTCAACAATCGGCCTCAGATATCGGGATTATCGTCCACAGTTTCGCGCGCATAAGCCTCGAAAACGAGGGCCGCGAAGGCCTCCAGCCGGCGTTCTGCAATCGCCCCGCGAAGGCCAGCCATCAGGTCCTGATAGAACGCCAGATTGTGCCAAGTCAGCAGCATCGAGGCGATGATCTCCTTCGCCTTGACGACATGATGCAGATAGGCCCGGCTGAAGTTTCGGCAGGCGGGGCAGCGACAGCCGGAATCGAGCGGCGCCGGGTCCTCCGCGAAACGCGCATTGCGCAGATTGAGCGGACCTTCACGGGTAAACGCCTGGCCGTTGCGGCCCGAGCGCGTGGGCAGCACGCAATCGAACATGTCGATGCCGCGCTGGACCGCGCCCACGATGTCGTCGGGCTTGCCCACACCCATCAAGTAACGTGGGCGATCGGCGGGCAGCAGCGGCGCCGTCGCGTCGATCGTGTCGAACATGGCCGATTGCGCTTCGCCGACGGCAAGGCCCCCTACCGCATAGCCGTCAAAGCCGATCTCGATCAGCTCCTGCGCCGAACGCGCGCGCAGATGGGGAAATATGCCGCCTTGCACGATGCCAAAGCACGCGTGACCGGGCTGTTCGCCGAAAGCGGCTTTGGAACGGTTCGCCCAGCGCATCGACAATGCGAGAGATTTTTCGATCGCAGCCTCGGTCGCGGGATAGGCCGGACATTCGTCCAGCACCATCTGGATGTCGGAACCGAGCAGCCGCTGAATCTCCATGGCGCGTTCGGGGCTGAGAAACTCCTCCGCGCCGTCGATATGGGACTGGAAGCGAACGCCCTCCTCGGCGATCTTGCGCAGCTTGGCGAGCGACATCACCTGGAAGCCGCCGGAATCGGTGAGGATCGGCCGTTCCCAGCCCATGAATTTGTGCAGCCCGCCGAGGCGCGCGATGCGCTCCGCGCCGGGCCGCAGCATCAAGTGATAGGTGTTCCCGAGCAGGATGTCGGCGCCGGTCTCGCGTACGGACTCCGGCAGCATGGCCTTGACGGTTGCAGCCGTCCCCACCGGCATGAAGGCGGGCGTGCGGATTTCGCCCCGCGGCGTATGGATCGCGCCGGCGCGCGCCGCGCCGTCGAGTCGCTGCGATTTCGAAGCGGAAGGTCATGCGCGCCCGCGCATCAGGAGACACGCATCGCCATAGGAATAGAAGCGATAACGTTCGGCGATCGCCTCGGCATAGGCGTGTTTCATGACATCGAGTCCCATAAATGCGCAGACCAGCATGAACAAGGTCGAGCGCGGGAGATGAAAATTGGTGAGCAGCACGTCTGCAGATTTGAAACGATAGCCCGGCGAAATGAAGATGTCTGTCTCGCCGCGAAACGGCGCGATTCCGCCATCTTCGCCGGCGGCGCTTTCCAGGGTGCGCAACGATGTCGTCCCCACGCACAAGATCCGCCCGCCGCGCGCGCGCGCGGCGTTGATATTGTCGGCCGCACGCTCATCGACTTCCGCCCATTCCGAATGCATGCGGTGATCTTTGGTGTCGACGGCGCTGACGGGCAGGAACGTTCCCGCTCCCACATGCAACGTCACATTCTCTTTACCCACTCCGACGGCGGCGAGCCGCGCGAACAATTCCGGCGTGAAGTGGAATCCGGCCGTCGGCGCCGCAACCGATCCTTCGCGATCCGCATAGATGGTCTGATAATCGCTGCGATCCTGCGCATCGGCCTTGCGTTTGCCCGCGATGTAGGGCGGCAATGGCATCTCGCCTTCGCGGGCGATGGCGGCGTCGAGTTCGCCGCCGGCGCGATCGAATTCGATCTCCACTTCTCCGGCCTCCCCGCGCGCGAGAACCGTCGCGCGCAAGTCCGCGCCGAACACCAGAGCATCGCCGCGTGCAAGCTTGCGCGCCGGTCGCGCGAAGGCGAGAAACCGCGATGGCCCCGAACGCTTGTGCAACAGCGCTTCGACGCCCGGGCCTGTCCCTTCAGCGCCGACACGCGGCAATCGTCGCCCGCGCAGCCGCGCCGGAATCACTTTCGTGTCGTTGACGACCAGGAGATCGCCCGCACGCAGAAACGCCGGCAGGTCGCCGACATGCGCATGCTGCACCGAGCCGTCGTCCCGCACGACCAGAAGCCGCGCGGTCTCGCGAGGGTTCGCAGGCCTCAGAGCGATAAGCTCTTCGGGCAGGTCGAAATCGAACAGCGCCACATCCATGGATCGGGACAATAACCGGTGCAGCGCGATTGCGCGATCAGTGCCCGACGCTTTCCAGCACCGCTTCGACGATGCGGTCCTGCGTTTCTTCGTCGAGATAGGGATGCATGGGCAGGCTGATCACGGTTTTGGCTATGCGTTCGCAGACAGGCACGGGCGCGCTGGGGAAATGGGCGTAGCCTTTCTGCGCGCTCAGCGGAATCGGATAATAGACGGCCGTTGGGATGCCTTTCGCCTTCAGATCGGCCTGCAGCTTGTCGCGGTCCGGGACCTGCAATCGTATATTGCGCCCAGGTCGATTGGCCGCCTGCGATGACGCGCGGCACGCGGATCCGGTTGGAACGGCCCAGCATCTCGTTGTAGCGCTTCGCAATCCGGTCGCGCAGTTCGATCTCTTCCGGAAAAATCTTCATCTTCTCCAGCAGGATCGCAGCCTGGATCGTGTCGAGACGCGAGTTCACTCCTATGCGAACATTCTCGTATTTGTCCGTGCCCTGGCCGTGAATGCGGATGGAGCGCAGGATTTCGATGAGGCCGTCGTCGTTGGTGAACGTGGCGCCGCCGTCGCCGTAACAGCCGAGAGGCTTCGCGGGAAAGAAGCTGGTGGATGCCGCATCGCCGATACCGCCGGCGCGGCGGCCGTCCAGCAATGCGCCGAAGCCCTGCGCCGCATCGCACAGCATGAGGAGCTTCTCGCGCGCGACGATGGGCTCGATGGCGCGATAATCCGCCGGCTGGCCGAACAGGTCGACCGGCATCACCACGCGCGCGTTCAATTTGCCGTCGCGCTTCACCATCGCGATGGCCGCTTCGAGGCTTGCCGGATCCATGTTGTAGGTGTCTTCCAGCACGTCGACGAAGACGGGCTCGGCGCCCACGAGCGCCACCACTTCCGCGGACGCGGCAAATGTGAATGCCGGCACGAACACCGCATCGCCCGGACCCACATTCCACGCGCGCAGCACGATCATCAGCGCGTCGGTGCCGTTGGCGCAGGCAAGCGCATGTTTCACGCCCGCGAATGCCGCCAGCTTCTCTTCCAGTTCCTTGACCTGCGGCCCCATCACCCACTGGCCGCCTTCGACAGCCGCTTCAATGGCGCGTGAGAGCGTGGCGCCGAGACGGCGGCGCTGCGCCTGCAGATCGATGAACGGAATGGTCATGGGAACTCCGGACGCGTTGACGCACGCGTTCTAGGCGACAGCCCACCCCCTGACAACGCGGCCCGGGACACTAAATGTTTCCGAATGCGGCGGTGTGAGTCCTAGGGCTTCCAAGGGTTAACAACGTCGATTTCCAGATCGTCGAAATCGCGAACATTGCGTGTCGCCAGGGTGGCGCTTCGCGCAACAACAATACCTGCGATTTCCACATCCCGGAATTCGACGGGGCGTCCCTTCATTCGTCGTCGCGCCGCGAATCCCGCAGCTGCTTCCGCCGCTGTGAGATCGAACGGCAATATCCTGCCCTGAATACCTTCGGTCAGCATCCGGGCAAACGAACTTTCAAGTTGCTGTCGCTTGCGGCCTGGCGCCAGAATCTCCAACCCGAGTCGGATTTCAAAGACAGTAATGGTTGTCAGCCACAATTCATCCAATTGCGCGCTATTGAGCCACGCAACCACGGCTTTGTCGGGCATCGGACCCATGATTGCCGACGCGACATTCGTGTCGAGCACGATCACCTTTTAAATTTCGCAGGACGGGGTTGTTCCCCACGCATTTCAGGAATTTCAAAATCGGAATCTACGTCAGCAAAATATCCGGCGAGCTTGGTTCCCGCCCCCACTTCCTTGCCGGGTTCGGCCATCACCGCACTTCGCAGGATATCTCGTGCTTCGTCTTCCATGCTGCGGCCACGCCGTCGCGCGCGCTGGCGCAGGCGCTCTTTCACATCTTCTTCGATGTTGCGGACAATAAGTTGAGCCATAAACGAATTGATATCATGATATCAATTCAAAATCAACTCCTACGCCGCGTCGGCCTCGACCTGCATTTTGAGGATTTTGTCGGGGGCGCCGCTGATGGCGCCGTTGTTGTGCTCGCCGCCCTTCTTGATCGCGTCGACATGCTCCATGCCTTCGACCACCTGGCCCCAGACGGTGTATTGGCGGTCGAGCCAGGGCGCATCGTCGAAGCAGATGAAGAACTGGCTGTTGGCGCTGTTGGGATTGTTGGTGCGCGCCATCGAGACCGTGCCGCGCTTGTGCTTGCTCGCTCGAAAATTCCGCTTTGAGGTCTGGCAAGGTCGGAACCGCCGCTGCCGGTGCCGGTGGGATCGCCCGTCTGCGCCATGAAATCGGGGATCACGCGATGGAACACCACGCCGTCATAGAAGCCCTTGCGCGTCAGTTCCTTGATGCGTGCGACATGACCGGGCGCCACATCGGGGCGCAACGCGATCACCACGGGGCCGCTCTTCAGGGTCATGACGATGGTGTTCTCGGGATCACGAGCCATTCTGGGCTTTCCTCTTTTCGGCGCAGCGCGCCACCAGCAATTCGGCGACATAGGGACTTGTGAACGGCGAGACGTTGCCGCCCAGCATCGCGATTTCCTTCACCAGCCGCGACGCGATCGCCTGATGACGCGGATCGGCCATCAGGAACACGGTTTCGATTTCGGTATTGAGCCGCTGATTCATCGCGACCATCTGGAATTCGTATTCGAAATCCGAAACGGCGCGCAAGCCCCGGATGATGACGGACGCCCCCATCTTCTCGGCGAACTGCATCAGGAGCGAATCGAAAGTTTCGACCTCGATGGTGGCGCGACCTTCGGCCAACGGCGTCGCCTCGCGTCGCACCATTTCCATGCGCTCGGGCAAGGTGAACATCGGCGACTTCGATGGATTGGTCGCCACCCCGATCACCAGGTGATCGACGAGCTTCACCGCCCGCTTGACGATATCGAGATGACCCAACGTCACCGGATCGAAGGTTCCGGGATAGAGCCCCACGCGTCGCATGACCATTATGCCCCCGCCTCTTCCGGTCCGGCCTCGCCGGCAGCTTCTTCGATGCGCTCGACCGACACAACACGCTCGCCCTCGTCCAGCCGGAACACGACGACGCCTTGCGCCGCGCGGCCCTGCACGCTGATGCCGGTCACGCGCCACGCGGATGGTCTGACCCTGGTTGCTGATCAGCATCAGATCGTCGGAGTCTTCGACCGGGAAGCCCGCGATGATGGCGCTGTTCTTGCGGCCCATGCCCATCGCGACGATGCCCGAGCCGCCGCGTCCCGTGACGCGATATTCATAGGAACTTGAGCGCTTGCCGAAGCCGTTTTCGGAGATCGCGAGAATAAATTGTTCGCGCGCGCCCAGTTCGGCATAGCGCTCGGAGGTGAGTGTGGCTTCCTCGCCGCCGATCTCCTCATCTTCGGCTGTCTCTTCGGCCGGGGCTTCTTCGCCCAACGCGGCACGACGCGCAGCGCTCGCCTGTTTGAGATAGGCGCGCGATTCGGCCGTCGTCGCATCGGAGTGATGCAGCAGAGACAGGCTCACCACCTCGTCGCCGGAGGCGAGCTTGACGCCGCGCACGCCCGTCGAGTCGCGGCCCTTGAACACGCGCACGTCGCTGATGGCGAAGCGAATGCACTTGCCCGAGCGCGTGGTGAGCAGGATGTCGTCGCGATCCGTGCAGGTCTGCACGCCCACGATTCCGTCGCCCGCTTCCAGCTTCATCGCGATCTTGCCGTTGCGGTTGATGCTGGCGAAATCGGACAGCTCGTTGCGCCGGACATCGCCGGATTTGGTGGCGAATACGACGTTCAACGCTTCCCATTCGGATTCGTTCTCCGGCAGGGGAAGGATGGTGGTGATGCGTTCGCCTTCCTGGAGCGGAAGCAGATTCACCATCGCTTTGCCGCGGCCCTGGATCGGCGCTTCGGGCAGCCGCCAGACTTTCAGCTTGTAGGCCATGCCGGTCGACGAGAAGAACACCAGCGGCGCATGCGTCGACGCCACGAAGATGTGCGTGACGAAGTCTTCCTCGCGCGTCGCCATGCCGGAGCGGCCTTTGCCGCCGCGCCCCTGCACGCGATATTCGGCCAGCGGCGTGCGCTTGATATAGCCCGCATGCGTGACCGTGACGGCCACGTCCTCGCGCTCGATCAGGTCTTCGTCTTCGACTTCGATTTCCGCTTCGACGAGTTCGGTCAGCCGCGGCGTGGCGAATTCGTTTTTGATGGCGTTCAGCTCGTCGCGGATGATCGCGAGCACGCGGCCGCGGCTGCGCAGGATATCCAAATAGTCGGCGATCGCTGCGCCGAGTTTCGTCACTTCGTCACCGATCTCATCGCGGCCGAGCGCAGTCAGCCTCGCCAGGCGGATTTCGAGGATCGCCTTGGCCTGCTCTTCGGAGAGTTTGATCGTTTCTCCATCCAGCATCATGTGGCGCGGATCGGCGACGAGAGCCACGAGCGGCGCCACGTCGCGCGCGGGCCAGATCTTTTCCATCAATTGCGTCTTGGCGGTCGCGGCGTCGGGCGCGGCGCGGATCAGCGCGATCACTTCGTCGATATTGGCGACGGCGACGGCGAGGCCCACCAAGATATGCGCGCGGTCGCGCGCCTTGCCGAGGTCGAAGCGGGTGCGCCGCGTAACCACCTCTTCGCGGAACGCCACGAAGGCGCCGAGCAGCTCCTTCAGGTTCATCAGCTGCGGGCGGCCATTGTTCAGCGCCAGCATGTTGACGCCGAACGTCCCCTGAAGCTGCGAGTAGCGATAGAGCTGGTTGAGCACGACTTCCGAAGACGCGTCGCGCTTGAGTTCGATGACGACGCGCATGCCGTGACGGTCGCTTTCGTCGCGCAGTTCGGAAATGCCTTCGACCCGCTTGTCGCGCACCAGTTCCGCGATGCGCTCGATCATGGTCGCCTTGTTCACCTGATAGGGAATCTCGGTGACGATGATCGCTTCGCGATCCTTGCGCAGCTCTTCGATATGGCATTTGGCGCGCATCAGGATCGAGCCGCGCCCGCGGGCCAGCGCCGCGCGCGCCGCTTGCTTGCCGATGATCAGGGCGGCCGTCGGAAAATCGGGACCGGGCACAATCTCCGTCAGCGCTTCCATGCTGATCGACGGATCGTCGATATAGGCAAGCGCCGCATCGACCACTTCGCCCAGATTGTGCGGCGGCACATTGGTCGCCATGCCGACGGCGATGCCGCTCGCGCCATTGACGAGAAGGTTGGGGAAGCGGGCCGGCAACACGACCGGCTCGCGCTCGGAGGCGTCGTAATTGTCCTGGAACTCGACCGTGTCTTTCTCGAGGTCTTCGGTCAGCGCATGCGCGATCTTGGCGCGGCGCACTTCGGTGTATCGCATCGCGGCCGGCGGATCGCCGTCGACCGAACCGAAATTGCCCTGTCCGTCAATGAGCGGCACGCGGATCGAAAAATCCTGCGCCATGCGCGCGAGCGCGTCATAGATCGATTGATCGCCATGCGGATGATATTTGCCGATCACGTCGCCCACGACGCGTGCGGATTTGCGATACGGCTTGTTCCAGTCGTAGCCGTTTTCGTGCATCGAATAGAGGATGCGGCGATGCACGGGCTTGAGGCCGTCGCGCGCATCGGGAAGCGCGCGCGACACGATCACGCTCATCGCATAATCGAGATACGACTTGCGAAGCTCATCTTCGATGGCAATCGGGCTGACGCTGCCGCCGCTCGCGGGCGGGGCGCCGTCAGGGGTCTCATCGCTCAAAACGCGTTCCTCAACAGGGCCTGTTCAGGCCACGGAAGAGGGCCCGATTTCCAACCCGTTTCGTAGCACTTCTTCAATCGATTCTGCCAGCAAAACCGTGCGTTTCAGGGGCGTTGTGCGGCGCTATGCGCGGGGGGTCTCGAAAGCTTTGCGAGCTCCGCCGCGACCCGGTCCATATCGTAGGCATACATCAGCCGCGAGCCGTCTTTCATGTCATTGTAGCCGAAGACGACGCCCAGAATCCGGCCGTTCGAAGCATCGACCACGGGGCCGCCGCTGAAGCCTTCTCCGGCCGGCGCCTCAAAGGTGAGGGTCTGCTGGATCGGACATTGCGGACATCGCGCTTCGACCGGCGCCGCCAGATTGCGAACGATGCCGCGCGCCTCCCGCAATTCGCCCTTCGCGCCCTGGCCATAGGCGATGACCATTTCGCCGACCCAGGGCCGGCCGGTCGGCTGAGCACTCGCGCCATGCCTGCTGAAGAACAGCAGATCATAATCGGTCGATGTTCCGATCACATCCGCGCTCGGCGCCAGATTGGCATTGTGGGCGTTCGTCGCCGCGATGCCCGGCGCCACGATCGTGGCCGCGCCATGCGCTTCGAGAACAAGATCGGCCGATCCGTCCAGAGGCAGATAGGCGCTCGCGACGGACGCGTTGACAAATCCGCCTGCAGGTTCGCCGACGGATTGCGGCGCGCATCCTCCTGCCAGACAAACCAGCGTCAGAACGATGGCGTATCGCCCATTCATCAGCGGCGCCGACCTAGAACGGAATCTCGTCGTCCATTTCGCCGCGATCGAAGCTCGCCGGCGCATCGCCGCCGCCGCTGCGGGCGCCGCCTGTGCCGCCGCTGCCACCCTCGCCGCGCGAATCCAGCATCACCAGTTCGCCGCGGAACCGGTTCAGCACGATTTCCGTCGAATATTTTTCCTGGCCGTCCTTGTCGGTGTATTTGCGGGTCGAAAGCTGGCCCTCGATATAAACCTTGGAGCCCTTGCGCAGATATTGCTCGGCCACCTTGGCGAGGTTCTCATTGAAGATCACCACGCGGTGCCATTCGGTGCGCTCCTTGCGCTCGCCCGAGGCCTTGTCGCGCCAGCTTTCCGAAGTCGCGATCGACAGATTGACCACGGGCTCGCCCGAGGTCATGCGCCGCACATCCGGGTCGCGGCCCAGATTGCCCACCAAAATCACCTTGTTGACGCCTGCCATTGCCGGTCCTTCCAAACTTTGAAGCGCGCAACCTAGCCCCGGCATCCCCCGGCCGCCACGCCGTGCGCCACCCCACACTCCCAATGTTCTTATTATGTTCTCAGCGAAATTAGTCAATCCCCAGCTATTTGCGCGGACGCCTCGACGCTCACATCCGACACTTGCTCGATCTCTTCGTGCGAAAAATTTCTCTCGCCTATTTTCCGCCCGAAAATTCCAGGAAATCCGCGGCGCCCTTCCAAAAGAACAGGCGAAAACCCGCCTGTTCTTCCGCCTGATATTCCGCCTGTTTTTTCGCCTGTTCTCGCCTGTTATTTTTCGCGCCGAACGAACAATCGGACCGTGGGCGTCCTCGCCCGCATCCGCCTACGGCTAAAGCTTTGGCGGACAGGCCACATAGTCCGGCGAAGCCGAAGCTTCGGCGAAGGCAGACGTAGCCGGGCCGCATCGCAGAATCTTTGCTGCCCGGCGGGCGAGGATGCCCGCGGTCCATCGACACCGAGCCTCTATCTCCCCTGTTAAACAGGCGAATAACAGGGGAGGGAACTTTCGACCCGCCGGGAGACAGCTCGCGCGCACCCACCGAACGCAAAAAATGCACGTGCTTCACCCTCCTCCGGGATCGCGTCACCGGCGTCCATATTGTTCATGTTACGTTCTTTTTGGAGGCTAAAGCCATATCGGTTCACTTGTCAACCGATATGGCTTTATTCTTTTTGCCACGCCTTCGACAGCCTCAGTCGGCGGCGGTCTTCGCTATGCCGTCCAGCGCCTTGAGCGCATCGTCCGGCAGCACCAACGCGGCGGCGGCGAGATTTTCCCGCAGATGGGCGACAGACGAGGTTCCGGGGATCAGCAAAATGTTCGGCGCGCGATGCAGCAACCAGGCCTGCGCGACCTGCATCGGCGTAGCGCCGAGGCGCGCGGCCACCTCGGACAAGGTCGATGATTGCAGCGGGGTGAAGCCGCCCAGCGGAAAGAACGGCACATAGGCGGCGCCGGCGCGGGCGAGTTCGTCGATTAGCGCGTCGTCCGAACGATGCGCCAGATTGTAAGCGTTCTGTACACAGACGATCTCGCAGATCTTGCGTCCGTCGGCGATTTGCTTCGACGTGACATTGCTCAATCCGATGTGCCGCACAAGGCCCTGACGCTGGAGATCGGCCAGCACGGTGAGCGGCGCCTCGAGCGATCCCTCCACCGGCCCATGGATGCCCAGCATGCTGCGCAGATTGACCACTTCGAGCACGTCGAGACCCAGATTGCGCAGATTGTCGTGCACCGCCGCGGTGAGTTCTTCGCGCGAAAACGCCGGCATCCACGATCCGTCCTCGCCGCGCTTGGCGCTGATCTTGGTGACGATGACGAGATCTTTGGGATAAGGCGCGAGCGCTTCACGAATGATCTGATTGGTGACATGCGGGCCGTAGAAATCGCTGGTGTCGATATGATCAACGCCGCTCGCGACCGCCTCGCGCAGCACCGCCAGTGCCGTTTCGCGATCCTTGGGCGGGCCGAACACGCCCGGACCCGCGAGCTGCATCGCGCCATAGCCCATGCGTTTCACGTTCCGATTGCCGAGCTTGAATGTGCCGGCTTTGTCGATCTTGGACATGATGGTTCTCCTTCAAGGCAGACAGATAAACCTCCCGCGCCGATTTCTCCACCCGCCCATGTGGAGCGCGGGCATCCTGCCCGCATCCGCCTACGCTGAAGCTTCGGCGGACGAGCCGCACAGCCCGGCGAAGCTTTGGCGTAGCCGGGCCGCATGGAACGAACCGTTTGGACCAGAGCGGGCAGGATGCCCGCGCTCCAAGGCGCCCTAGTTCGGATGCTTCACGGGACAAGTGGTTTCGGTGTGGAAGCATGCGCCGGCATCCACCGACAGGGCAGGCAACCAGGGTTCGACCAGACCGTAACCGATCGCGGGGCTGTCGGCTTCCAGCGCGAAATTCGCGCCGATGGGTTGCTTCGTCTCGGTCCCCGTCGAGCTGATCCCGACATTCGTCCAGGCAGGGTTCGTCGCGCACTGATTGGACGTGCAGGAATAGGTATCCGCATTGAACATCGGATTTTCGCCCGTGGGCGAATCCTGGCCGAAATTCGCCCAGCAGGAATTGTTCCCGCCCTGAAGCTGCGTGATGTTGTTGCTGAAATTATCTGCAGGCTCGCCTGCAATGCCGCCGCCGATCATCGCGCTGTTGAACTGGGCATAGGGTTTTTCGCCGAATGCGCATCCATGCTTTCCGGGCGCCAGCGGAATCGCGACCACGAGATTGTTGATGATCGTGTCGCCGTAGCTCTGGTTGGTGTCGATGCCCGCGCGCGCCGCGCCCACATTGAAGGGGTCGAGATACTGGTTGTAGACGGTGTTGTTCGCGGCCGTCACATTTTCGGAAAAGAAGATGTGAACCCCGCCTCCCCCATTATTGAAGACGACATTGAACGCGACCAGCGTCGGCTGCACATAGCTCACAGTATTGCCGTTGCCGGTGCTGAAGGAATCCATGATGATTCCGTTGCCGTCCGTGTCGCTGCCCTTGCAGCTGTTGCGGTTGTTGTAGAGCACGTTCCAGGCGACCACATTGTGAAACGGAAAGCTCGGACCTTGCAGCCCGATCAGGTTCAGCGCGGTATTGTTGTGCGCATTTGTATCGTCGGGCTTCGGCGTGTAGTTCGCAATCGCTTTCGGCACGACATAGGACAGGCCGGAGCCATAGATCTGCCCGTCGCAGAAGACGCCATTGTCGTGAATCGTGTTGTGCGAGGAGATATAATATTCGCCGTCGGCCTCATCGATCCCGCCTTCGCCATAGCCCGAAATGATGTTGTTCAGCATCATCCAGTGATGACAGGTTGCGGCGGTCGCGACATTGCCGTCCCAGCACGAGATCGCGACGGAATATTGGTAGGAGGCGTTGGCGGTGATCCGGAACCCGTCAAAGATCAGATAGGCAGGGTGCTTGGTGCCTTTACCGGTGAGAGTCGCGTCGAAGGCGCCCGTCGTCCATCCGGCCGCAGTGACGATGCAGGCGTCGAGCTTCGTGCAGCGATAGACGACATAGCCGTCCGACGTTGCGTGCTTGCCGCCGACGGTGAGGGAAACGCCGCCCTGATATGCTCCCGGCGCGACATTGATGCAGGACCCGGCTGCGACGCCGCCGGCGGGAAGCGAGTTGTTCGCATGCTGCAAGGTCAGCCACGGCGTGGTTGCGCTTGTTCCGCTGTTGGAGTCGTTGCCCGTCGCGGAGACGTAGTAGTTCGTCACGCAAGTGTAATAGGGATGATTGAAAAGCTCAGCGCTTGGACCGGGCGCGTTGATCGCGGTGACTGCATTCGCGCTTGCGGCCGATGCCATCGTGAAAAACACGCCGATGAAAACTGCCTGCAAGAACCCACGCATCGCACCCCTCCAAACTTGTTAGATCGCGACTATACATGATTTCGGCGCGATTTTATCGCGAAGTATTCTTCCCTCTCTCCCGAAGGGAGAGAGGGTTAGGGTGAGTGGGTTTCGACACCTGATAGTTTGCGCAAATGAATCCCGGTCGCGGTCGCAATGATTTCACTTCGACATTTGATCTGCGATCACCACCCACTCACCCTGCCCTCTCTCCCGAAGGGAGAGAGGGAAAACAGCTTAAGCCGCGTCACCACGCCTGCTCGAACAGCGGTTCCAGCTGCTTCGCGCCCTTGACGGTCAGGTGATGCTCGTCGCGATAGATCGGCAAACCGTTTAGCGTGACCTTGCAGGCATCGCCGGGGCACAGGATTTGATCCGGATAGATAACCGTCACGCCGTAGACCGATTTGAGATGGGCGAGTTCGTCGAACACAAATTTCTGGCGCTGCAGATAGAGCGACTTGGCGATGGTCGGCGTGCCGTAATTCTTCGCGAATTGCAGACGCGCAAGCACGGGCGGCACGGCCCAGCCGATCTCGGGCACGGAGGCGACGATCACGACTTTCTTTCCGGCGCCTGCTAGCGCCTTCACCGTGCGCTCGAGTCCGCGCGCAAATACGGCGCGATTGTTGGGCTCCGGTGGACCCGTCGATTGATCGTCCACGAAAGTGATGCGCCCATGCGGTTCGCCGCCATAGGCCGAGCCTTCCGCGTCTTTTCCCCAGCGCGCATCGAGGATCACT
Source organism: uncultured Alphaproteobacteria bacterium (assembly GCA_963715545.1). Taxonomy (GTDB): domain Bacteria; phylum Pseudomonadota; class Alphaproteobacteria; order Micropepsales; family Micropepsaceae; genus Rhizomicrobium. The sequence continues at coordinate 2,307,331 of OY970252.1, forward strand.
TCGGAGATGTTCTTGCGCAACGCAATCTTGAGCGCTTCGTCGTTGAATGCGCGGCAACCGGAAACATCGAGGCGGTCCGCGCCCAGCAAAGGCGGGCAGCTCGCGGCGCCGGCAAAAAGCCCGATGCGCCTGCGCTGCGAGGCCACATCTTCGACAGCCGGCAGAATCGCATCCGCATGGGAATCGCCCCACAGAACATAAGTCGGTTCGGCCGCGCCGCCGCCGATGCGGCAGAGCTTGTTATCGCGCAAGTCCTGTGCGGTGAGTCCAAAACAGCGGTCGATGCGCGGCTCGTGATCGTTTTCCTCGGCAAGAATCGCGCGAATGTTGGATGGAAGGCGTTCGGGAAAGCCGTCAGCCGAAACCGCGAACAGCGCGCAGGCGGCCGTCGCCGCCATCGCGGTCACGGCGCCGCTGAACAAAGCGCGCCGTGAAAACCGGAACGTGCGATTGCGGAACGGCTTTTCGACGAACTGCCAGGAGAGTACCGCAAGCACGAAAGACAGGGCGATGAGGCCAGCGCTCTCAAAGGTCGACAGGTTTCGAAATGCCGCGTAGCGCGCGAGGACGAAGATCGGCCAGTGCCATAGATAGAGCGAATAGGAAACAAGCCCCACGAACACGATGGGCTTCAGCGAGAGCGCGCGCGCCGTCCAGGTCGAGCCGGCGCTTGTCGCATAGATGATGAGGGCGGCGCCGGCGCAGGGAACGAACGCGGCGGGCCCTGGGAACGGCATGTCGGCGTGGAATGCGACGACGGAGTACCCGATCAGCAGAACGCCCAACGCGGCCAACGCTTCGGCGAGAGCGCGATGGACGAGCGGCGGGATTGCGCCCAGCGCCAGCAGAGCGCCCAGCATCAATTCCCAGGCGCGCGTCGGCAGCAGATAGAACGTCGCCGACGGCGCGTGCGTGACGCCCCAGGCGCCGAGCGCAAAGGACGCGACGAAGATCGTCCCCACAACCGTCAGCAACACTGGCTTCGAACTGCGCCGGAACAACAACAATACAAGCGGAAATAGCAGATAGAACTGCTCCTCCACCGCGATCGACCACAGATGCAGCAGCGGCTTTTCGGACCCCGCGACATCGAAATAACCTGCCTCGCTCCAGAATTCGAAATTGGACGCGAACGCCGCGGTCGCAAGCAGGCTTTTTGCGTAGCGCACGAGGTCGTAGGGGAAGAGAACGAACGCGGCCGCGACCGAAACCACCGCCAGCATCGCGAACAACGCCGGAAAGATACGCCGGATACGCCGCTCGTAGAACTTCGCGATCGAGAAGCGGCCGTCCTGCATTTCGCCGTGGATCAGCGACGTGATCAGGTAGCCCGAGATCACAAAAAAGACATCGACGCCGACGAAACCGCCGCGGAATGGTCCGATGCCGTAATGGAAGAAGACCACCGGCAGAATCGCCAGCGCCCGCAGCCCGTCGATCTCCGGCCGATAGCGCACGCCGTTGAAATAAGCCTGCCCTGTACCCACCTGAACGCTGCCTCGCATAGGACGGCGGCGAGATAACGCCGGTCCGCCCGAAACGTGCAAGGCGAATTACCGCATATCGGAGATGGACATTTCGGTCCGAGTCGGACTAAAGAATGTTCATTGTTTGTTCCACAGACCTGCCGCGACGAATCCGGCGCTTGCCGGGCCCAAGGCCGATGGAACAAGCTAGACGTTTCGACCGGGAAGCCATGCTGAAAAACATCTCCATTCGCGGCGCGCGCGAGCACAATCTCAAAAACGTCGACGTCGAGATTCCGCGCGATACGCTGACCGTCATCACCGGGCTGTCGGGCTCCGGCAAGTCCTCGCTGGCGTTCGACACGATCTATGCCGAGGGCCAGCGGCGCTATGTCGAGAGCCTGTCGGCCTATGCGCGCCAGTTCCTGGAGCTGATGCAGAAGCCCGATGTGGACCATATCGAGGGCCTGTCGCCTGCGATCTCCATCGAGCAGAAAACGACCTCGCGCAATCCGCGCTCGACGGTCGGCACGGTCACCGAGATTTACGACTATCTGCGCCTGCTGTTCGCGCGCGTGGGCGTGCCCTATTCGCCGGCGACGGGGCTTCCCATCGAAAGCCAGACTGTCAGCCAGATGGCGGACCGCATTCTGGCGCTCGACGAAGGCACGCGGCTGTTCCTGCTCGCGCCCATCGTGCGCGGCCGCAAAGGCGAATACCGCAAGGAATTGCTGGAGCTGCAGAAGAAAGGCTTCCAGCGGGTCAAGGTGGACGGCAAATTCTACGAGATCGGCGAGACGCCGGCGCTCGACAAGAAGATCAAGCACGACATCGAAGTCGTGGTGGACCGCATCGCGGTCAAGGCGGATATCGGCAACCGGCTGCCGGATTCGATCGAGACCGCGCTCAATCTCTCCGAAGGTCTCGTCATCGCCGAATTCGCCGATGTGAAGGAGAAAGGCGAGCCGAAGCGGCTGATGATGTCGTCGAAATTCGCCTGCCCCGTATCCGGCTTCACAATTCCGGAGATCGAGCCGCGCCTGTTCTCGTTCAACAATCCGCATGGCGCCTGCCCGGCCTGCGACGGCCTCGGCACGCAGCTTTATTTCGATCCGGCGCTCATCGTGCCGGACGAAACGATCAATCTGAAAAACGGCGCGCTGGCGCCGTGGCACAAATCATCCTCGCCCTATTATCTGCAGACGCTCGAAGCGCTGGGCCGGCATTACAAATTCTCGCTCAACGTGCCCTGGGAAGACCTGCCCAAAAAAGCGCACGACATCATCCTGTATGGTTCGGGCGAAGACGAGATCAAATTCATCTATGACGACGGCTTGCGCCGCTACGAGACGAAGAAGACGTTCGAAGGCGTGATCCCGAACATGCAGCGCCGCTACAAGGAGACCGACTCCTCGTGGATTCGCGAAGACATGGAGCGCTATCAGGACACGAGCCCGTGCGACGTCTGCAAAGGCTATCGGTTGAAGCCCGAAGCGCTGGCGGTCAAGATTGCGGGCAAGCATATCGGCGAAGTGTGCGCGCAATCGATCAAGCTTGCGGACACATGGTTCCGCGATCTCGACAAGGATCTGAGCAAGAAGCAGCAGGAAATCGCGGCGCGCATCCTCAAGGAGATTCGGGCGCGGCTGAAATTCCTCAACAATGTGGGACTCGATTATCTGACCCTGGCGCGCGGCTCCGGCACGTTGTCCGGCGGCGAAAGCCAGCGCATCCGGCTTGCGTCGCAGATCGGCTCGGGACTGACGGGCGTGCTTTATGTGCTGGACGAGCCTTCCATCGGGCTGCACCAGCGCGACAACGCCAAGCTGCTGGAATCGCTCAAGGGACTGCGCGATCTCGGCAACAGCGTGATCGTGGTGGAGCATGACGAAGAAGCGATCCGCCAGGCCGATCATGTGATCGACATGGGACTCGGCGCCGGCATTCACGGCGGGGAGATCATCGCCGAAGGCACGCCGGAAGACATCATGCGCTCGCCCAAAAGCCTCACGGGCAAATATCTCGTGGGCATCGAGCAGATTCCCGTTCCGCCCAAGCGCCGCAAGCCCGTGCATGACCGGTGGCTGAAGGTCGTCGGCGCGCGCGGCAACAATCTGAAGAATGTGTCGGCGCAGATTCCGCTGGGCACCTTCACCTGCATCACGGGCGTGTCGGGCGGCGGCAAATCCACGCTCGTGATCGAAACGCTCTACAAGGCCGCCGCGCGCAAACTCAACGCCGCGCGCGAACATCCCGCGCCGCACGATCGCATCGAAGGCCTCGAATATCTCGACAAGGTGATCGATATCGACCAGTCGCCCATCGGGCGCACGCCGCGGTCGAACCCTGCCACTTATACGGGCGCGTTCACGCCCATCCGCGACTGGTTCACGGAGCTGCCCGAATCGAAGGCGCGCGGTTATGCGGCGGGGCGCTTCTCGTTCAATGTGAAAGGCGGACGCTGCGAAGCCTGCCAGGGCGACGGCGTCATCAAGATCGAGATGCACTTCCTGCCGGACGTCTATGTCCAATGCGACGTCTGCAAGGGCAAGCGCTACAACCGCGAAACGCTGGACGTGAAATTCCGCGGGTATTCGATCGCCGACGTGCTCGACATGACGGTCGAGGCGGGGGCCGAATTGTTCCGGGCCGTGCCCGCCATTCGCGAGAAGCTCGACACGCTGGCGCGCGTGGGGCTCGGCTATATCTCCATCGGCCAGCAGGCGACGACCTTGTCCGGCGGCGAGGCGCAACGGGTGAAACTGTCGAAGGAATTGTCGCGCCGCGCGACGGGCCGCACGCTCTATTTCCTCGACGAACCCACCACCGGGCTTCACTTCCACGACGTGGCGAAGCTTCTCGAGGTGCTGCACGAGCTGGTCGACAACGGAAATACCGTGGTCGTGATCGAGCACAATCTCGAAGTGATCAAGACGGCGGACTGGGTGGTCGATCTCGGCCCCGAAGGGGGAGACGGCGGCGGCGAAATTGTGGCGGACGGCACGCCCGAAGACGTGGCCAAAGTCGCGCGGTCTTATACCGGCCAATATCTGAAAACGCTGCTCAAGGGCCGCGCGCCCGAAAAAATCGCGCCGGCGCGGCGGCAGAGGGCGGCGGAGTGAGTGACCCAATTCAAGTTCTCTGGACCACATGATGACTTTGGAAGACATCAAAAGAGTTGTCACACAGCTGTCACCAGAACAGCTCGCAGAGTTTCGCGCGTGGTTCGAGGAATTCGACGGCGCGATATTCGATGCGAAGATCGCGCGCGATAGCCGCCAAGGCAGATTGGACCGGTTCGCCGAAGAAGCTATTCGCGACTTTCGCGAGGGGCGCGCGAGAAAGATCTAGATATTGCACCTCTCTCCATCGGGAGAGAGGTCGAGGATGTGCAAGCTTGCTTGCACATCCGAGGGTGAGTGGGTGCGCGTGCAGGGCCAAAACTTCCAAGAGCAGCGCGCTGCACAAGCACCCACTCACCCTTCCCTCTCTCCCAATGGGAGAGAGGGAAAGTAAGCTTGCGCATTACGACAATTGGATCACGCGGCGATCAACGGAGCGAGACGCATATTCAAGCGCCGCTGATGCTTTGATGAATAGTGATGCGATCCAGAGTCGCCGACGCCGTCACCCCGGCGGCGTGTATTCTTCGTGGGGCGCCGCGGCCAAGGCGCCTGCCGGATCGAGCGGTCCCGGCGCATGCTCGATGATGACCGGCGTTTCTTCGACAGGTCCTTCGACGTGATCGGCTTGCGCCGCGGTTTCGGCGTGTTCGCCGGTCGCCTGGAATTGTTCGGCCTGCGGCTGTTCGCTGTGTTCGACTGCGGCTTCCTGCGCATGCTCTTCGGCTTGCGAAGCAGCTTCGGCGTGACCTTCCGCAGTTTGCGCGGGCGGATACTCTGATGGCGCCGTGTGTTCCTGAGACTGTGTTTCCATCGTCACGGGCATCGCGGCGTCCGCCGCCGCGCGCGACGCCAGATCTTCGCGCAATTCCACGCTGTGATGATCCGCGGGCCGCACATCTCCGAAATGGCGCGGGCCTGCATCTGCGAAGGCCATAGCCGGTTCGGGAAACGTCGCGGCCGGAGCCGCTTCATGCGCCGTTTCATATGCGGCGGCGTCCGCGAGTTCCTCATAAGCCGACGCAGAAGCGCCCGCGAACAACGCCTGAAGAACCACCAATCCGGCGGCGAGAACCGCGGCAAAGATCGCGATGTGGTCGGGCGCAACGGTATAGAACGCCTGCATTCCGCTCGGCAGCGTCTTGCCCATCTCAAGGCCGCCGAAGCTTGTTTCGCAGGTCAGAAGCAGAAGCGTCGCCGGAAACCCGACCACCAAATATGTGAAGGCGATCCGCCAGAAATTACCGCGGCTCAAGCGGCCCGCGCGCGCGAGACCGACATGCTTTTCAGCGGCCGCCATGGGCGCCAGCAGGAAGCTGAGGCGCGCCGCCACGATCAGAAACACGCAAGCCGCGACAAGGCCTGCGCCAAGATTCAGCCAAACCTGGAATCGAATGCCGGCCCAATCGAGATGGAGATGCTGCGCGTCGGCGTAGCGCGCGGCTGTCGTCACCGCGATTCCCGCCGCGAAGGCGAGCGCGATCGACGCAAGAACCACCACCGCATAAAAGCGCAACAGCGCGAAGAACATGCGCGCCTCGCGAAGGCCCACCACGAAATGCGCGGCCACCGGCTCGTCTCGTTGGCCCAGCGCTTCTCGCGCCAGCGGCACTGCAATGACGGCGCCCAGGAACGCGGTCACCGTGACCAAAGCCAGCAGGTAGAAAAGCGCGTATTCGCCCAGGAGGTTCGCATCGGCCGGCACGGCGCTTTGCATCGCCCCGCTCATGCGCTGGATCAGGAATGTCGCCGCCACCGCGTAGAAAACGGCAGGCAACCAGCTCAGCCCGAGGACCTGGAACAGCCGTCCGAACAGAAACCCATAGGCACGCGCAATCCCGTGCCGGACGGAAATCTTCGCCATCACACCCCCGCCGCTTTGTCCGCGACTTTATCCAGACCGATGATGCCCAATTTGCATGAAACTGGCGCGACGGTCCACCGTAAGAGTCCCCGCCGTCGCTGTATTTTTTTGGTTAGGACGCTTGCGGAGCCGGTACGGGCCGGGGCGCAGGCTGCAGCCACTGCGAAGCCAGGAGCATGGCGCCGAAAAACACTGCCGCCGCCCCGAAAAAGGCTGCGCCCGGAACGATCACAGGGGCCGATGGGCTTACAAAATAGGCAAATACGCCCGTCCACACGAGCGGACCCGCGATGGCCGTGAGGCTGTTCATGCTGGCGACGGCGCCCTGCAACAGCCCCTGCTCATTTGGCGGAACTGCGCGCGACATCAACCCCTGCACGGCCGGTTGCGCCGTCGTCCATCCGAACAAGGCCAGCACCATGATCGGATAGACCATCCAGCCCTGCGGCACGATGCCGTAGCCGATACACACAAATGTGCTCACGAAAAGACCCAGCACGACCGCGCGCCGTTCGCCGAGGAGCGGAAGAAGCACGCGCACAAGACCGCCCTGTCCCACCACGAACATCACGCCGACCATGGCGAGCGAGAACCCGGTTTGGGTGGCGTTCCAGTGGAATTTGTAAGTTGCGTACAGAACCCATGTCGTTTCCGCGACGCGATTGGCGAAGGTCGCCGTCACAAAAATGATCAGCAATCCCGCCACCGCCGGATAACGCCCCACCTCGCGCAGCGCGCCGACAGGATTGGCGCGGCTGAGCTTGAACGGCTTGCGGTTCTCGGGCTTCAGCGATTCCGGAAGGATGAAATAGCCGAAGATCAGATTCAAAAAGCTGAGCCCCGCTGCGGCAAGGAACGGATATCGCAAATCCATATCGCCCAGAAAACCGCCCAGCGCCGGCCCGGTGATGAAACCAAACCCGAAGGCGGCGCCGATCAGGCCGAAACTCTGCGCGCGTTTCTCGGGCGGCGTGATGTCGGCGAGATAGGCGCCTGCCGTGGAAAACGTGGCGCCCATCGCGCCGGCGATCAGGCGTCCGACGGCCAACCATGCCAGGCTCGGCGCCAGCGCCAGCACGAGATAATTGATGCCCATTCCGAACAGCGCGATCAGCAGAACGGGCCGCCGCCCGACCCTGTCCGAAACGGCGCCCAGCAACGGCGCAATAACGAATTGCATGAAGGCGTATGCGCCCGCCAGCAACCCGAAGATGACGGAGGCGCGGGCGAAATCGCCGTGTTCGAACTGGCGGAGCAGCTTGGGCAAAATCGGAAAGGCGAGCCCGATGCCCAGCATGTCGATGTAGACGACCGCCAGCACGACGGCGATGCTCGCCTTCCGCATTGCCATGATCAGTCCCCTCGCGCGGCCGATATCTTAGTCGGACTCGAACGACGCATTATAGCGCTTTTGCATCTCGTCCGCGCTGACGGCCTCCTTGCGGGTCGCGAGAAACCATTGATGGCCGAACGGATCGGCGATCATGCCGGAACGGTCGCCATAAAACTGGTCCTGCGCCGGGCGCAGGATCGCAGCGCCTTCGATCTCTGCGCGTTTCATCACGGCGTCGACGTCCTCGACATAAAGGTGGAGTCTTACGGGCGTGCCGCCGACGGAGGTCGGGCTGAGCGCGCCGAAAGCGGGCGACTCATCGGCCAGCATAATGCCGCCGTCGCCGATGGCTAGCTCGGCATGGCCGATGCTCCCGTCCGGATTGTCGATGCGAAACTGTTCTTTGGCGTCCAGCACCTTTTTATAAAAGCCGATCGCCGCGTTCGCGCCTTTCACGGCGAGATAGGGCGTGAGCGTGAACGGACCCTTCGGCGAGAGATGTTTCGCCATCTTTGTCTCCCTTGCATTCCGGTTTGAATTACGTTACGTAACGTAACGATATTCAAGGATGAGTCAAGCGTGACAGCGGAAGAAAAATCCAAACGCGGCCGCCCACGCGACGCCAATGCGCGGAAGAACATCCTCGCCGCAGCAGCTTCATTGCTCGACGAAGGCGGGATCGGCGCGGTGACGATGGAGGCGATCGCCGCGCGCGCCGGCGTAGGAAAACCGACGATCTATCGCGCCTGGCCGAATGCGCAGGCCGTCGCGATGGCGGCGTTCCTCGAAAGCGACAAGGCGTCGCCCCAGGGCGCGCGCGCGCGCAGCCCTCTGGAAGCGTTGCGCCGGCAATTGCGAAAGGTCGCGGGCGTGTTCGCCACGCGCGCCGGCCGCAACACGGCGATGATGATCGCAGCCGCGCAGAACGACAGCGAATTGGCGAAAGTGTTCCGCAATCACTTCATCCTGAAAAGCCGCGAAGAGGGCCGCTTGCTGCTGACCGCGGCGATCGCCGCGCGCGAGCTCCGCAAGGACGTCGATATCGAGGTCGCACTCGACCTGATCTACGCGCCGCTTTATTTCCGATTGCTGATCGGGCATGGGCCGCTCGATGCGGCCTTCACGGATAAGGTATTGGATATGGCGTTGAAAGGGATTGCCGCGCGCCGTTCGGCCTAAGTCGCGCGCACGACCGCGGTGTCCTGCACCAATGCGCGATAGGCGAAAGCCGCGGCGCCCAGATTGAGCCCCAGGCTGAACGGCGCGAGGATCAATTCCAGTCCCATCAATTCCGGCAGATGATGGTTGACGATGTCGGCTATGTGCGCAATCAGCTTCGGGCCGTTATTGGCGATCGCGGCAGGCACGGGCGCCGCCAGCTCGGCACCCATCAGCGCCGACACGCCGACCACATAAATAAAGAAAATCGGCAACCCAATCGCCAGCATCACGCCCAGGATGCGCCAGAAATTGCCGCGGGTCAGAACCCAGCCGCGCGCGAGATTGATGTGCTCCTCCGCCACCGTCACCGGCGCGAGCAGAAATGACAGTCTCACCATCGCGTAGAGGAGCGCCAGCGCGCCGGCCACCGCGACCGCGCCGGCGATGCTCGCCATCGCCGCGCTGTTCCCGCCGACCGACGCCACGATGACCACGACGCCGAAATAGGTCCCCAGAAACGCCATCATCACGACGAACAGCAGCAGCATCGCCCCGAAGACGCGAAATTCCGGCATCCCCAGCGCAAAGTGCACCGTGGCCCCGCCCTGCCGCTGGCCAAGGGCCTGCCTGGTTACGGCGACATAGATGATCGAATAGAGCAGCAGCGTCAGCGCGCTGATTGCGACTCGTCCGATCGCCTGGCTTCCCTGCATCAGCGGACTCTGGCCGCTGGCGTCAATGTTCCCTCCGGCCATTTGGGGGAGAAAATTGAGAACGGTCAGGACGATGAGCGGCAACCACACAAGCCCGATGATCGTGCCCAGATGGCCGAAGGTGAAGCTATAGGCGTAGGCGATCGTCTTGCCGGTGGGAATCTTGTTCATGTCGGCGAACCTAGCTGGCGGCGGTCGCTTGCGCCAGATCGTTCGAACGAAGGTCGCCGTCATTCGGCGCCTGCTTCGCGGGTTCGGTCGCAGGATGGTTGGGCGCCGCGGGCGGGACCAATGCGCGATATGCGAAAGACGCGGCGCCGAGTTCCAGGCCCAGCCGCAAAGGCGCCAGAAAGAGCGTGATCCCGATCATGATCGGCATGCGCGTCTGCAGGACCAGAAATTGCGCAGCCATCGAGCGCGCGACGAAATCCGGCCCGGGCTGGGACGGCGCGACATAAGTCGGAGTTCGAACCGAAAGTCCCGAAGAACGCCCATTCGACCGCCCAGGAGATCGCGAGCAACGGGACCGTGACGGCGAGCGACACGAGGAATATCCGCCAGAAATTGCCGTGCGTGAGCGACCAGGCGCGCACGAGATCGATTTTGCGTTCGGCGATCGTCACCGGCCCTATGAGAAAGCTCAATCGGAACAGTACGAAAATGAGCGCCGCCAGAACCGCGAGCAACAGCGCGACGACGCTCCACTTCAGAATCACTTGGGCCGAGATTCCTGCGACCATCGCCGTACCCGCGACATTCACGGCGAATGCGAAGGCGACAATCAGAATCAGCGCGGCGATCCAGACAACGACCATGATGGCTATGAGCATCAGCAACAGCGCGAAGTTGGCGCCGAAGAGACGAAACTCGTTGGCGCCCGGCCACAAATAGACATATGCGCCGCCCTGCCGAAGGCCAAGCGCCTGGCGCAGCACGGGGGCCGACATGACGGCCGTCAGAAACAAACTGCCGAAGAAAAACAGATAAGCGTAGCCGGCCACGCCGCCCAGGGCCGAGAAATCGCCTTTCGCAAGAAAGGCCTGGATCGTGGACATATAACGCTCGGAAATCACATAGCCGCCCACCGTTTGAATGATGAGCGGCAGCCACACGAGCCCAATGATCGTGGCGAGATTGCCAAAGGTGAACCCGTAAGCCCGCCCGATCGTCCGAAAGACCGGAATTTTGTTCATTCGGCCGGGGCGCCCGACGGAACGACATGGCGATAGGCCGTCGCGATCGCGCCATTGCCCAATCCCCAGAACACCACGCGTTCGACGAGCGCAAGCACAATATACAACGGACCGATCACGCGGAATTGCTGCATCATCGTCGTAATGAACAGGTGCGGATCGGCGGGCGGATGCATGAAGAAACCCATGGGAATGAATGGACCGATGAGCGCATTTGAAACCATTCCAAACCCGATCGCCACGGGCACAAAGATGACGAACAAGACGCCGATAATTCGCCAGAAATTACCGCCGGCCAAAACCCACGAACGGCCGAGACCGATCGAGTTTTCTGCGACTACAACAGCCGGCAGGAAGAACAGGAGCCTGACTTCCAGATAGATGACCCAGCACGCCCCGACGATGATCGCGACAGCGCGCACGAGACCGGCCGCTACGGGAGACCCTATATTTCCCGCGCCAAACCAGATCGCAACGCAAAGGCCAATAGTGAGCGCGACCACAAAAATGATCACAAGGATCGCGAGGATGTACGCCCCGATAAGCAGCCACACCGGCGCCCCGAGGGAAAAGTAAAAGAACACCGGTCCCGGATGCAGTCCCAGCGCCTTGCGCTGCAAGCCCACGGTCACCATCGCCGACGCGATGAGTCCGAATAGAATGATAATGCCGGAAATCCGCCGGAAGCTCATCGCGAGCGACAAGTCGTACGGCCCGTGCAGGATTTGATTTGGAAGGTCTGGCGCCAGGAAATGAACCGCTGCGGCGACGATGGCGGCAAACAACAGATATGGCAGCCAAAATACGCCGAGCACCGAGAGAATGTGTGCGAACGCGAAGTTGTAGGCGCCGGAAACCGTCTCGCCGACCGGAATCTTGTTCATTGCCCTGCCCCCCAGGAATGTCGTTGCGCCACTCTAATCATGTCTGGGACAACCGACAATCATGTGACGATCCCGGCCGATCAGCGGAAACCGGCGCTTTCCCTGGGAAACGCGTCACGCGCCCGCTCCGATGGGGTGCTGGTGACAGCCTGTCAGCGCATGGTTAAGGTCGGAAAAAACATCCATAGGGACGGATTATGCCGATCAAGGACTATGCAAAATATGACGGTCTCGGCCTTGCAGAACTGGTGCGTAAGAAAAAGGTCAAGCCGATCGAACTGGTCGACGAAGCGATCGCGCGCAGCGAGCGGCTCAATCCGAAACTCAACTTTCTGGTCTTCAAGGATTTCGAGCGCGCCCGCGATGCAGCGAAGGGCAAATTGTCGAAGGGCGTTTTCGCCGGCATTCCGTTTTACCTGAAAGATATCTTCGCATTCGCGAAAGGCATGCCGACGCGCCAGGCCGCGCGCTCCATTCCCGCAATTCCATCGGACCATGACAGCGTTCTCACCGCACGCTACCGCGCCGCGGGATTGATTCCGCTGGGCAAGACCAATGTTCCCGAATACGGCCTTGTGCCGACGACAGAATCGAAACTCTACGGTCCCGCGCACAATCCCTGGAATCTCGCACATTCGACGGGCGGATCCTCTGGGGGTTCGGCCGCGGCCGTTGCGGCGGGCATCGTGCCGCTGGCGCATGCCAATGATGGCGGCGGTTCGATTCGCATTCCCGCGTCGTGTTGCGGGCTCTTGGGATTGAAGCCGACGCGCGCGCGCATGACTTATGCCCCCGACGCGGGCGATATCATCGATGGCCTCGCAATCGATCACGTCGTTTCGCGCAGCGTGCGCGACAGCGCAGCCGCGCTCGACGCGACGGCCGGCTGTGTCGACGGCGATCCCTATTGGGCGCCGGCCGCGCCTGCGTCCTATCTCGAAGCGATCAAGCGCAAGCCGAAGCGCCTGAAGATCGCAGTCTCCACCAAGAAGCTCGACGGTACGCCATTGCATCCTGATTGCGTGGCCGCGGTGAAAGCGGCGGCGAAGCTTTGCGAGGAACTCGGTCACGATGTCGAAGACGCGTCGCCCGATCTCGACCAGGCGTCCCTGATCCCCGCCTTCATGGCGTTCTGGAGCGCCAATCTGGCGTCCGGAATCGATCTTGTGGCGCGGCTCACGGGACAGACGCCGAAGGAAGATATGTTCGAAGGCCTGACCTGGGGCCTTTACCTCGCGGGCAAGACCGTCATGGCGAGCGACTATCTGCTGGGCAAGATGGCCATGCAGGCGGCGAGCCGAAAGGCGGCGAAATTCCACGAGACCTACGATGTATGGCTGACGGCCACGCTCGGTCTTCCGCCCGTCAAGCTCGGCACGTTCGACATGGAGGAGCGCGATCCGATGAAATCCTTCGCGCCGCTGATCGATTATGTTCCGTTCACCGCCATGCAAAACGTGACCGGCCAACCGGCGATCAATCTGCCGCTGCATTGGAACAAGGCCGGGTTGCCCATCGGCGTGCATTTCACGGGCCGCTATGGCGACGAGCTGACATTGCTCAAGCTGGCGGCCGAGCTTGAAAAGGCCGCACCCTGGGCGCATCGCTACGCAGCAATCGAGGACTGACGACCATGGGATTCGCCGAATATGACCGCCACGACGCGCTGGGTCTTGCTCATCTCGTCCGCCGCAAGGAAGTTTCGCCGCTCGAGCTCGTGGACGAAGCGATATCGCGCATCGAAAAGCACAATCCGAAGCTGAACGCCGTCGTCTACAAGGCGTATGACGAAGCGCGCGCGACGGCGAAATCGCCGCTCGCCGACGGTCCGTTCAAGGGCGTGCCGTTCCTCATCAAGGACATCAACCTGCCCGTCGCAGGCTGGCCCATGACGAACGGCTCGAAGTTCCTCGCGGGCTACAAGTCCAACGCGGATGCCGAACTCGTGAAACGCTATCGCGCGTCCGGGGTCGTGCTCGCGGGCAAAACCAACACGCCAGAATTCGGCATTCCCGGCACGACGGAAGGCCGCCATCTGGGCGTCTGCCGCAATCCGTGGAATCCCGATTACAGTTCGGGCGGCTCATCGGGCGGCGCCGCGTCCGCGGTGGCCGCCGGCCTCGTGCCGATGGCGCATGGCAGCGACGGCCTCGGCAGCATTCGCATACCGGCCGCGCAATGCGGTCTTGTGGGCATGAAGCCGACCCAATGCCGCAATCCGGGCGGACCCGACGACCGCAATCGCGCGCATGGTTTCGTCGTCGATCATGTGCTGACGCGCACGGTGCGCGATTGCGCCGCCATGCTCGACTGGACCGGCACGCCGGAAGACGACGCCCCCTATGCGCCGGTCCCGAAATCGCGGCCTTATCTAGAAGAGATCGAAACGCCGCCCGGAAAACTGCGCATCGCGTTTTCGACCGAAGTGCCGCGCGGAATCGCCCCGCATCCCGATGTGCAGGCGGTGTTCGATTCGACCGTGAAGCTGTTGGGCGAACTCGGTCACACCATGATCGAGAAGACGCAGTTCCCCATCGACTGGCGGGCGCTCTATCGCGCGCAAGCCGCCGTCTCGGGCGCGATGTTCGCGGCGAGCATCGACGACTGGACGAAGGTGCTGGGCCGCGAACCGCGGGAAGAGGATATGGAGCCGCTCGCCTGGGCCAGCTATCGCGGCAGCAAGGGCCTCACCAGTTCGCAGATCGGAACGGGATTGCAGAATCTGCGCCTGATTTCGCGTCACATTCTCGCGCTGTGGCGGGAGTTCGACGTTCTGCTGTCGCCCGTGACGCTCGCGCCTCCGCCGCGCATCGGCCATCTCGATCCGGTCAATGTCGAGCCACGCGAATTCAACAAGCGCCAGTCCTTCGTGTTCGGCTACACGCCGCCCTTCAACATGACGGGCCAGCCTTCCCTGTCGCTGCCGCTAGGCATGTCGTCCGACAAACTGCCGATCGGCATGATGTTCACGGGCCGCTACAGCGACGAGGCGACCTTGTTCCGGCTGGCCGCCCAACTCGAACAGGCGCGCCCCTGGCGCGATCGCCGCCCGATGGTTTGGGGGTAAAGCAGCGTCTGGAAAAATTGAAAATCAGATTGCTACGCGCCCTACGTCAGCGGATTGATCCAGCGCAGCTTCGGAAAGCGCGCGAAATCCGTGTCCGCGCTGCAAAGCGCGAGCCCATGCTCGATGGCGATGGCGGCGAGATGCGCATCGGATACCAGATTGAAATTCCGTCCTACCAAAGGAAGCAGTTCTCCCAGGATGTCGGCATGGCGCTCCGTCGGCTGCGGAATCCAAACATTGTCAAAGGCGAGCCATTCGCGCACTTGACGCCACGCGTCGGGAATAGACGTCGCGCGTGAATAAATTTTCGGATTGCTGAGAAGGCGTACAAACCCAAGCAGGCATTGCCATGGCAGGCCTACGGGCGTCGCACCACCCAGCTGCTCCGTGAGCCAGTCTTTCGCTTTGCGATGCTCTGCGTAAACGCCGACATGCGCGTAGAGAAGAAGATTTGTATCGACCAAAATCACTTATAATCTTCGCCTTCGCCGAAGGCGATTGCCTCTGCGATGTTGTCGATGGGAAACAACGGCTCGCCGACATCGAACACTTTCAATTCAATCGGCTTCCGCGCCTTCGGCTTCGTGCGCATCTCCTGCAACCCACGCCGCAATGCTTCGTTGACGACATCCTTCAGGCTCGCATCGCGCTCCTTGCGCAGGCGCTCGAGCCCGATGGCCACATCGTCTTCCAACGTCAACGTTGTTCTCATACATCAAGATGTAAAGCAATTGATGTCTTGATGTCAAGCTGTTCCCACCAGCGAAATAACCCCTGTAAATCACCGAGAAATGGTCCTACAGGAAGCAATGGACACATCTATTCACGTCATCGGCGGCGGATTGGCTGGCAGCGAAGCCGCGTGGCAGGCGGCTGAGGCCGGTGCGCACGTCGTGCTGCATGAGATGCGACCGTTTCGGGGAACCGACGCGCATCAAACGGACGGGCTCGCCGAACTTGTCTGTTCCAATTCGTTTCGTTCGGACGATTGGGAAAACAACGCCGTCGGCCTGCTTCACGAAGAGATGCGCCGCGCAGGTTCGCTGGTGTTGCGGGCGGCCGATGCGCACAAATTGCCGGCGGGAGGCGCACTGGCTGTCGACCGCCATGGTTTCTCGGCGGCGATCACGCGCGCGCTCGAAGAGCATCCCAATATCGAGATCGTGCGCGAAGAGATCAGCAGCTTGCCGCCGGAAGATTGGCGCTCCGCCATCATCGCAACGGGGCCGCTCACGTCTCCTGCACTCGCCGAATCGATCCGCGCGTTGACCGGCGAAGACGCGCTCGCCTTCTTCGACGCCATCGCGCCCATCGTGCATCGCGAGTCGATCGATTTCTCCATCGCCTGGTTCCAGTCCCGCTATGACAAGGTGGGTCCGTCGGGAGACGGCGCGGACTACATCAATTGCCCGCTGGACGAGCCGCAATATCGCGCCTTCATCGCGGCGCTGATCGCCGGCGAGAAAACCGAGTTCAAGGAGTGGGAAAAATCGACGCCCTATTTCGAGGGCTGCCTGCCCATCGAAGTGATGGCGGAACGGGGCGAGGAGACGTTGCGCTTCGGGCCGATGAAGCCTGTGGGCCTGAGCGATCCGCGCTCGGGGCATCGGCCGTATCGCCGTGGTGCAATTGCGTCAGGACAATGCGCTGGGTTCGCTGTGGAACATGGTCGGCTTTCAGACCAAGCTCAAACATGCCGAGCAGACGCGCATCTTCCGCGCGATTCCGGGCCTGCAGGACGCGAGCTTCGCGCGGCTGGGCGGGCTTCATCGCAACACCTTCATCAACTCGCCGCGCCTGCTCGACGGCGCGTTGCGCCTGAAGACGCGGCCGTCCTTGCGCTTCGCCGGCCAGATCACGGGCGTGGAAGGCTATGTCGAAAGCGCCGCCATCGGATTGCTGGCGGGGCGATTTGCGGCCGGCGAGCTGCGCGGCGAAACATGCGAACCGCCCCCGCTCACCACCGCGCTCGGCGCCCTGCTCGGCCACATCACAGGCGGCGCGGATGCGAAAACATTCCAGCCGATGAATGTGAATTTCGGCCTGTTCCCCGATCTCGCGCCGTCCTTGCGCGCGCGCGGCCGCGACCGGAAAAAGCTGATGGCCGCGCGTGCGATTGCCGATGTTGAGAGTTGGCTTGGCGTCCGCGCGGCGGCGGAGTAATAATTTTACCTCTCTCCTCCGGGAGAGAGGTCGAGGATGCGTAGCATCCGAGGGTGAGTGGGTGGTTGTGCAGAGACAAATCTTTCAAGAGCAGTAAACTGCATAAGCACCCACTCACCCTGCCCTCTCTCCCGACGGGAGAGAGGGAAAAATCTCACACCCTTCCCGTCAGCGACGCGCGAAGATACGAAATCTGTTTGCGATAGTTCGCGACGTCAGACGGCGTGTGCAGCGGATCGAATTCTGGGCGTAAGATTTTCCTGAGATAAATCGGCACGAGCGATGCCGGCAATAGCGCGGGAAGCGCGTGATCGGGCATGCGTCGCGCACGCGCCGCCGAATAATGCGCCCGGGCGTGCGCTGCGATAGCGGACGTCACGCGGCGGAGTTTCGACAGGTCGACCTTGCCCGCAAACATCTCCTCCGGCGCAATGCCTTCGGCTTTCAGCAGATTCGCCGGCAGATAGAGCTTGTGCTGCGAAGCCTTGAACGGCATCGCGCGCAACATCCCCGCGAGGCCGTAGGCGACGCCCGCTTCGTGCGCGATCTCGCCGATTGTCTCGCCGTCGAGCAACACCGCAGAGGCCAGTCGCATCAACGATCCCGACGTCGCATCGGCATAGGCGACAAGTGAATTGAGATCGGCGAAATACTCCCCGCCGAGATCGAAACGCCGCGCCTCGATCATCGCTTCGAACGGCCCGAGCGGCGGACCGGCGCGCGCGAACAGTTCGGCCAGGCCTCGCGCGACATCGTGGGCGCGGGGGCGTCCATCGCACGCTTCGAGAACCGCCTCGCGCCACCATTCCAGACGGATTTCGCCCATCATGGGCTCGCGCACCGTATCGCCGATGCGCGCGAGCTCGTGATTGAACGCATAAAGCGCGAACAGCAGCGGCCGCCGCTCTGCGCGGCGCGAACAGCGCGGAGAGATAGCGGTCCGGATCGGCGCGGCGCACCGTCTCCTCGCAGGCCGCCAATGAAGCTTCGATCGTCATTCCAACCTAACCAACAAAAGAGCCGCCCGGTTGCCCGGGCGGCTCTCCAGAAATATGCCGCGAACGGTCAGAGATGCGACGCGGCGACCATGCAGAACAGCATCGGGATCGACAGCAGTGTGTTGATGCGGCGAGAACTGTCCCGCCGTTTTCGCCGCAGCGGCTTTCGCGTCGCTTCGACAGATCGGGATATTTGTTGTCGATGTTCAGCGCCTTCTGCTGGTTCGGCCAGATCACGAACCAGACGTTGAACCACATGATGGTGCCGAGCCACATGCCGATGCCGATCGTCAGATAGGTCGGATTGGAGAAGGCGCCGCCCGCATCGATCGAATCCAGCGAGTAGGCCTGCAGCAGATAATCGTTGCAGCGATGCCAGGATGATGCCGAGGACGATCGTGCCCATCGCGCCCCAGCGGAACCAGAACAGCGCGGCCGGCGTGATGAACTTGCCGAGCGCCGGTTTCAGCTCGTCGGGAATTTTCGGCATCGTCGGCGTGGCGACGAAGTTGAAATACCAGAGCAGCCCGATCCACATCACGCCGCAGATGACGTGCAGCCAGCGCAACGAGGAACATCCAGAATGTGGTGTCGATATGGAGCCCGGACTGTCGCCAGCGAATTCGCCAGAATGATCAGCGCCAGCACGAAGCCCGCGATCACCACATTGCGCAGATTTGACAGAAACGCAGCCATTTTACGGGCCTCCCCATAATTTGAGTCTGACGCTCGAGTTTACCCCATTTTTCGAAGCAATCAGCCGCAAAATCAAGGGGCTCACAGAGTGAGCTTCTTGGGCCGGGCCGCCTTCAGCCAGGTGACACGATCATGAGCCGCGTCACCATCACCGCGGTGAAGAAGGAGGTGATGATGCCGACGCCCAGGGTGACGGCGAAGCCGCGCACCGGCCCGGAGCCCAGCTGGAACAGAATCAGCGAGGCGATCAGATGGGTCATGTTGGCGTCGAAAATGGTCGCCATGGCGCGGCGGAAGCCCGTGTCGATGGAGGCCATGATGGAGCGGCCATTGCGCTGCTCTTCGCGGATGCGCTCATAGATCAGCACGTTGGCGTCGACCGCCATGCCCATGGTGAGCACGATGCCCGCAATGCCGGGCAAGCGTCAGCGTGGCGCCGAAGAGCGTGAGGGCCGCGAACAGGAGCACGATCACGTTCAGGGTCAGCGCGACGTCGGCAAACAGACCGAACAGCCCGTAGCGCAGCGATCATGAAGACGTCGACCAGCAGCAGGCCGGCCACCGCCGAATATTGGCGCCGGCCTTGACCTGGTCCGCGCCCAGTTCGGCGCCCACGGTGCGTTCCTCAAGCACCTTGAGCGGCGCCGGCAACGCGCCGGCACGCAGCAGGATCCGCAAGGTCGTTGGCGCTCTGGACGGTGAAATTGCCCGTGATTTCGCCCGAGCCGCCCAGGATCGACGCTCTGGATGACGGGCGCGGAGATCACCTTGTTGTCGAGCACGATGGCGAAGCGCCGCCCGACATTCTCCTTGGTCACGTCGCCGAACTCCTTCGCGCCGACAGCTGTCGAACGGAAGATGACGATCGGGCTGGCCGCGTCTGGCTGTCGAATCCCGCGCTCGCATCGTCAGGCGGTCGCCCGGCCACCACGACGTGCTTCTCGACGACGATCGGGTCCGGCTGGCCCGTGCTTCGGATGTCCATCGGCAGCAGATTCCGAACCGATGGGCACGATGCCTTTCTGCGCCTGATCGGCCGGCTCGAGGCCGCTTCGTCGACCATCTGGAATGTCATCTTGGCCGTCTTGCCGAGCATCGTCTTGAGCTGCGTCGGGATCCTGCAGGCCCGGCACCTGCACCAGGATGCGGTCTTCGCCCTGGCGCTCGATGGCGGCTTCGCGCGTGCCGAGCGGAGTCGATGCGCCGGCGCACCACTTCGATGGACTGGCCCAGGATCTCGTTGTTGGTCGTGGTCTTGTAGGCATCGGTCATTTTCATGACGAGCGTGCTGTTGCCCGGCTCGAGCATGTCGTATTGCCCGCGCGCCGCCGACAGCCAAGATCGCCGCGCCGACGGAACGTTGAGATTGGCGACCAGCGTCTTCGCATCGTCGTAACGGTCCGGCTCGAGAATCGCGACGCGAAACGGAGTCGCCGTCGCGGGCAACCATGTCGGTAAGCCGATATGCGCCTTGCGCAGAGCGGCGCGGATATCGCCGATCAGCGATTCGATGCGATCCTTCTGCACCTGATCGAGTTCGACTTCGAGCAGCAGATAGCGAACCGCCCTGCAGATCGAGACCCAGACGACACCGTGCTCGTGGGCAGCCAATGCGGAAACTGGCGGTGAGCACGAATCCGGGCAGCGCATTGGGCAACGCGATGAGGATGCCGAAGAACAGAATCAGGCAGCGTGATGACCCGCGCTCCAGGGGGAGATCTGCAGCATCGGTCTAGCTCTTATCGCTCTTGCGTCGGCCGGCACGTTCTTGGGGCGCACTTCCGACAGCGTGCTCTTGAGCACGCGCGACCTGCACGTTGTCGGCGATCTCGACCGTGATTTCGGGATCTTCCTTCGCGGGCGGCTTCTGACCACCGGCCGACGATGCCGCCCGCCGTCACCACCGTGTCGCCGCGGCGCACATTGTCCATCATGTCCTTGCAGCTGCTTCGCGCGCTGCTGTTGCGGCCGCCAGATAAGCAGGTAAAAGATCGAGGATCATCGGGACGACGAGCGTAAGCGTCTGCATCATGGGATCGGACAGGTACATTGCGGAAATGCTCTCGATGGATTCTTGCGGCGGGTTCTGGCGGCGGACTATAGCGGCGGCGCCCCTCCATTGCAACCGTGGGACATCAAGGGGTTAAGCAGTGACGAAGCGCGCAAGGAATCCCAGGAAAATCGAGGCCAAATTGCTGGCCCGGATCGCCGCCGCGCTGGAGCGGCTGGCGCCCGTCCGCGGTTCCTGCCGCAGCGCCCGAGGCGGGCGACGCGTTTGTCTGGGAGCCGGTCCATGGCGGTCTGGTCGCCGTCGCCGCGCGTCGCGCATCATGCCGCTCTCACCTGCTGAAGGGCATCGATGCGGCGCGCGACACGCTGCTGGAAAACACCCGCCGCTTCGCCGACGGGCTGCCCGCCAACAACGCGCTGCTGTGGGGCGCGCGCGGCATGGGCAAAAGCTCGCTGGTCAAGGCGGTGCATGCCGAGGTCAACCGCGCGCGCGAAGGCAACGCCCGCCTCGTGCTGATCGAAATCCATCGCGAGGAGATCGCGAGCCTGCCCGTCGCTGCTTGCGCATCCTGCGCGGCGCAACGCGCCGCTTCCTGCTCTATTGCGACGATCTTTCCTTCGACAAGGACGACACCAGCTACAAATCGCTGAAGGCGGCGCTGGAAGGCGGCATCGAGGGACGGCCGGCGAATGTGCTGTTCTACGCCACGTCGAACCGCCGCCATCTGATGCCGCGCGACATGATGGAGAATGAACGCTCGACGGCGATCAATCCGTCCGAAGCGGTGGAAGAAAAAGTCTCGCTGTCGGACCGCTTCGGTCTGTGGCTCGGCTTCCACAATTGCGGCCAGGACGAATATCTCGCGATGATCGACGCCTATGCGGCGCATTACGGCATCGCGCTTCCGAAAGATCAGCTGAAAACGCGGGCGCTCGCCTGGGCCGCCGGACGCGGCGCACGCTCGGGCCGCGTGGCATGGCAGTTTATTCAGGATCTCGCGGGCGAGTTGGGAAAAGCATTGCAATGACAAATGCTTCGGGGAATTTCGCGGCGTAAAGATTCGGCTTTTGTTCCAACTATTTTCTCGGCGCGCGTAAAATCCGCTTGCGAAGTTTGATCAACCGGCATAGCAATTTCGCCACGTCGCAAATTTGCGCCCGCGCAACTGCCGTCCCCTTCAAATTCTCGGCGTGAAAAACCGGCACCAGCCGCGGACGTTGATATTTCCCTCGACCAGCGTGCAGGAAATCGGCGGCTGGAACATTGTGCAGATGTCGCACTGCGCGCCATTCCTGGGGATTGTCTGGTAGCCCGCTATTTCCTTGGACGCTTTGTTCGCGGCTTTCGCGCGTTCGGCGATCATCGTCGCAGCGAAAATGACCCCGCCGCCGGCCGCAGCCGTTGCGTTCCGCAAAAGATTGCGGCGCGAAACTTCGACAGCTTTTTCGTCAGCGGACATTGGAAGACCTCCCCAATGAAACGCTTTGGAGCGACTATCGATCCGGGCGCTCAGTCGTTGGCGAGATAGGAGACCAGCGCCTCGATCTGGCTGTCGGTCATATCCTTGGTGTTGGCGTGCATGATGTCGTTCTCGCGCAAAGTCGAGCGGAACGCCTCGAGCTGTTTCTTCAGATAGTCGGCGTGCTGGCCCGCCAGCCGCGGCATGATGCTGACGCCTTCGCCATGCGCGCCATGACACGTTACGCAGGCGGGAACGTGCTGCGCCGGCGCGCCCTTCAGATAGATGTTCCTGCCTTCGGCCGCGAGTTCGCCGCCGTTTTGCGGCTGTGTCGGCGTCTGCGCGCCATAATATTTTCCAAGCTCTGCGATGATGGAATCGTCGAGCTGCGAGGCCATGCCCCACATATAGGCCTGGGCATGGGGGTCCGAGCGGCTGTGATCGCGAAAATTCTTGAGTTGCGCCGCGATGTAATCGCCCTGCTGTCCGTTCAGCCGCGGGAATGTCGCCACGGTGCTGTCGCCTTTCGGCCCATGGCAATCCTGGCAGGTCGTCGTGGCTTTCGCCTCCGCGGCTTTCCTGGCGGCGTTGTCGTCTGCGAACGCCAATGAAGCGGCAAGACACACGCCGGCGACGAGGATCGCGACCGATCTATGCTTCATGGGCGTCTTTCCCTTCGCGAATTCAGAACGCGAGCCACAGATATGCGTAAAGGAGGTTGTTGTCCGACGCGTTCCGACCCAGGCCATCGTAATTCGATGTCGCGCCGTCGAACCGCATGAACGCGGTGTATTGCAGGCCAAGTTTCACGTTGAGCCATGGCAGATAGTCGATCTCCGCCGTGCCCCAACTGCTGTTGGGGTTGCCGGAGACCGTGCCCAGATAGAGTGGATCGTTCGATCCACTGACCGCGGAGAACCCAAGGCTGGCGCCCAGCTTGCGATGCCAGTAGTAACTCACCGTCGCGTTGGCGCTGTCGAAGTGATCGCTCTTGTTCGTCGCGAATCCCGCCAAATAGCTCGCATCGAGATTCTGGTTCTCGTGAACCCATCGCGCGTCGATGGAAATCTGGTTTTCGTCGTCGATGAATTGATATTGCGAATCGAGGCCCATATCGAGAAACCGATCTGTCGGCCCATTCTGCAACGACACGTTGATCGCGCTCCCGGCCGGCGTCGTCGGATTTTCGAGCGCCGCAGAAAGCCCGAATGTGCCGAATTCCCAGGAATTCTTGCCCCAATCGAATTCATAAGCCGCGCGCCAATAAGGGGCGACGCCGGAAATGATGTTGTTGGTCGTGTCGCCGTTGTTGGCGACCGACTGCCCCTGTAACGCGGAACGATAGACGCCCGCCTCGATATAGAGCGAATTGTCGATGTAGGTGTAGGCCGAGAGGCCAGCGACGACCTGCGCCATCGCGCCTTCGATCTGCGCGCCCGCAATGGCGGGACCCTGGATGGCGGGCGAACCGATAAAGGGCTGTCCCCAGGCGGGCGTGCTGTTCCACAGATCCTGAACGGTCGGATTGTTGTTGAGGCTGGCGCCGTAAATCACATTGTGACCGTCGACATTGGCCACGTCGGCGAACCGGATGTCGGTGTTGTCGATCCCGATCGACCCGCTCTGGTCGTCATAGGTCAACTGGAAATAGGCGCCGATATTGTCCGAGATGCGACCCGCATAAAACAGACTCGCCTGCTGCGGAAAATCGGTGGAGGTTTTGCTGGAATTGGAGTCGTTGGCCTTCGCTGCATCGCTGCTGGACGCCATGATCATTGCAGAAATCGGCGGCAGATCGCTGAGGGACAAGGTGCTTTGCTTCGATCTGTCGATGTCCGCGACCTTCTGGGTGTTGAAGAGCGTGTAGCCGCTTGCCTTGAACACGCGACCGAACGGCGTGAGCTGTGGAAAAACGGTATGACAGGCTTCACAGGCCAGTCCGGTTTGCCGGGCGAAACTGGGCACCGCGAGAGCCGATTGAGAAAAGCCTGTCAGAGCCGACACAAACAGGCCAAAGGCAATACGCGACAACCACTGCGCGCGCCCTGGACGATGCGACATAGCAATCTCCCCTCGGCTAATTCAAAGACGAACGGCCTGCCCGAACGGCCGTAGACGTCAGCTCTTCTTCGAAAAGAATCTGCACCAGCCGTTGGGACTGATCGTGCCGTCTACGATCGTGCAGGAAGCCGGCGCCTTGAAAAGCGCGCATCCGTCGCACTGCTGCCCGGTCTTCGGCGTGTCCTGATACTGAGCCCCTTTCTGGGACATTTTGTCGGCCTCTGCGGGAGTAGCCGCAATCGTTGCAGCAAATGCGGCGGCGGCGCCCGCCATCATCGTTGCGCTCCGCAGCAGATTGCGACGCGAAACGTCTTCGGATTGCTTGTGATCGGACATTGCCAAATCTCCTATTTGAATATGCGACCGCCGACTCACGCCGCGACTGTTGATCACAAAGCGGTGCGATCAATTGGAAAGAATCTCACGTGGCGTACGTTGATTCAGATCAACAGCCGCTTAACGCGCGAACGGTCGCTAGGCTATAAAGGTACGAGCAATTCGCGTTTCTGGCTGGTCAAAATTGCACACTTCGGAAATCAATCGCCCGCCGAGGTCGAAGATCGGAGAATGACAAGTCGATGGTTCACTTCAAAAAATATCGCCTGGAAGAGCGCTTCCGCCTGGGATTGTTCGTCGCTCCTTTCTGTAGCCTCGTGCTGACGGCGTGCATGCACGATGCGCCGCCAATGCTCACCGAGCGCACGGCGATGGTTTCCGGGCGAGCGACGGCAGGGCTCCCGGCGAGCGAGGCGACACAAATCGTGTTGTTCAAAGCCGCAGAGATGACCATCGATCACGGCTTCCGCTATTTTCAGATTATCGGCGCGGACAGCGTTGTATCGGATCGCCGTGGCGCGGAATTGATACGTCCCGGCGCGAACGTGACGATCAAGGTCTATCGCACCGGCGAAATCAATCCGCGCGCGACGGGGATCGTCGATGCGCAAGACATCGCCGTGCACATGCAAACGCGCGTTGCGAGCCTGCCGTCGCCCGCAGCCAACAGGGCGCCCGCAACGCAACAGCCCACGAAGTCGGGAGCGCCGGCGCCGCATTGCACGGTGTATGGTTGCACCTGGTAAGCTGAGGATCAGCTCGCGCGGTCGGCCATCAGCAGCGGCTTCGGGTCGACGGGTTCGACGCCGCGGCGAATTTCGAAATGAAGCTGCGGGCTGTCGACATCGCCTGTCGCGCCCGCGAGACCGATCACCTGGCCCTTCTCGACGCGGTCGCCGCGATTGACGCCGATGCTTTGCGCATGCGCGTAAGCCGTGACGTAGCCGTCGTCGTGACGGATCAGGATCAGATTGCCGTAGCCTTTGAGTTCGTTGCCGGCATAGGTGACGGTGCCGCCCGCGGCCGCATGAATCGGTTCGCCTTCTTTCGCCGCGATGTTGATGCCGTCATTGCGCTCGCCATTGCCGACGCTGCCGAAAGTGGAAATCACGCGTCCATTGAGCGGCCACATGAAATGTCCGTCGCCATAGGAGGCCGGCATCTGCTGCGGTTCATCGGACGCCTGAACGATGGGCGCATTGGCTCGCGGGCGAATCCTTGGCGGCGGCGGTGCAGGCGGCAGCGCATCATTGCGCGCAGACATCACGGGCGGAGGCGGTGGCGGCGGCAAATTCTGATAGGTGACGCTGGCATGCGTCGCGTGGAATGGCCCCGTGGTCGCCTCGTGGAGCACGGCCTCGCGCGTCCGCCGGGAGGTCGCCGGTACACGCAGCACTTCGCCGACGCGCACATCGTCCTGCCGGCCAAGATCGTTCATGCGCAAGATCGATGACGTGGGAACATCGTAGCGCGCGCCGATGGAAGCGAGCGTATCGCCTTGCCGCACGACGACGGTGAAGTAAGTGGGACGCGGGCCTGCGTCGGGAAGCCCCCTGTAGTCGTCGGGTTCGACCGTGGTCCCGCAAGCCGCAAGCAGCAGAGGCACAAGCAGAACCATCGCGGCCAGGACGCCGCGGTTGGATTCAAATCTTGTTCTCTTCTCCATCGGGCTTTCGCGCTTCCTTGGGTACGCCCGGAACCATCGGGACGAAGACCACCGGGATGAGCGTCTCCTGTCGGGGACCGCTCTCCGTTTGCATAATCTTCACCAAGTGTTGCGAAAACCTTTCAGCCCCCGGCGCCCGCCCCACGGGAGCGATCAAAATTCCGCCCGGCTTCAATTGCGCCAGGATTTCCGCGGGGATTTCCGGCACCACCGCCGTCAGGATGATGCGGTCGAACGGCGCCTGTTCGGGCCAGCCTTTGAGTCCGTCCCCGTGCCTTGTCACCACATTGTGGAGCTTGAGGGCCTTGAACCGGCCCTCAGCGGCCCGGAGCAGGGGTCGGTGGCGCTCGATCGAATAGACCATCCGGCAGAGCTTGGAGAGCACCGCCGCCTGGTAGCCGGAGCCTGTGCCGATCTCCAGCACCCGGTGCTTTTCGTTCACTTCGAGCATCTCGCTCATATAGGCGACGATATAGGGCTGGCTGATGGTCTGGCCGCAGGCGATGGGCAGCGCGCTGTTCTCATAGGCGGCGCCTTCGAACGGCGCATCCACGAACAGCTCTCGCGGCGTGCGCTCCATGGCTGCAAGCACGCGCGGATCGAGAATGCCCTGCCCCCGCAGCGCCATCACAAGCGCGATCGGGCGATGATCCTCGGTCATTTTCTTGGCGGAGAGGGACCGTCCAGCAACGGTTTGAGCCGGTCCATGACGCGACACTCCGTGAGATTCAAATGCAGCGGCGTGACGGAGATGCGGCCTTCATAGATCGCGCGCAGATCGGTGCCCTCGGGCGGATTGCTGCGCACCCGCTTGAAGCCGATCCAGAAATAGGGATTGCCTCGCGCGTCGATGCGCCGGTCGAGCGTGGCCGTCTGCAGATCGCGCTTGCCCTGCTCTGTCACTTCGACGCCCTTCACGTCGCCGGGCGCGCAATCGGGG
Source organism: uncultured Alphaproteobacteria bacterium (assembly GCA_963715545.1). Lineage (GTDB taxonomy): Bacteria > Pseudomonadota > Alphaproteobacteria > Micropepsales > Micropepsaceae > Rhizomicrobium. Next base: position 2,334,464 of record OY970252.1, read on the forward strand.
AAATTGATGTTCATCAGCACGTCGGCGGGCCAGCCGATCCCGACGAGCTTTTCGATCACGGCCGGACCATGCGCCTCGCCGCAATCCCAGCGAACGGTCTTCCAGTCTTCGCCGAAGCCGTAAGCCTGCGACAGCGCGACCGAGGGAATGCCGAGAGCGCAACCTTCCATCGCGCCCGCAATGGTTCCAGAATAAGTGACATCGTCGGCGATGTTGGAGCCGCGATTGACGCCGGAGATCACCAATGTGGGCCGCGTATCCGGCATCAGATGCGCGACGGCCATCATCACGCAATCCGTCGGCGTGCCGGTGACCGCGAAACGCTTCTTTTCGATCTCCCGCAGGCGCAGCGGCATGGTGAGCGTCAGCGAGTGCGACGCGCCCGATTGTTCCGTCTCGGGCGCCACGACCCAGACGTCGTCCGTCAGCGCGCGCGCGATGCGTTCGGCCGCAACCAGGCCCGGAGCATGGATGCCGTCGTCGTTGGTGACCAGGATCCGCATCTATTTCGCAATCTTTTCGGCGCCGCCCATATAGGGCCGCAATGCGTCGGGCACCACGATCGAGCCGTCCGCCTCTTGATAGTTCTCCAGGATCGCGACGAGCGTGCGACCGACGGCGAGGCCCGAGCCGTTCAAGGTGTGGACGTAGCGGATCGATTTTTCGATCTTCGGCCGATAGCGCGCATTCATGCGCCGCGCCTGGAACTCGCCGCAATTCGAGCAGGAGGAGATTTCGCGAAAGCGGTTCTGACCCGGCAGCCAGACTTCGATGTCGTAGGTCTTCTGCGCGCCGAAACCCATGTCGCCGGTGCACAAGGTCATCACGCGATGGGGGAGGTCCAGCCGCTTCAGCACTTCCTGGGCGCAATCCGTCATGCGCTCATGCTCGGCCTGGGAATTGTCCGGCGTCACGATCGACACAAGCTCGACCTTGGAGAATTGGTGCATGCGGATCATGCCGCGCGTGTCCTTGCCCGCCGCGCCCGCTTCGGCGCGGAAGCAGGGCGTCCAGGCGGTGAAACGCAGCGGCAGGACTGCTTCGTCGAGGATTTCCTCGCGCACGTAATTGGTGAGCGACACTTCGGCGGTGGGGATCAGCCAGTGATCCGTCGTGGTGACGAAGGATTCCTCCGCAAATTTCGGCAGCTGGCCGGTGCCGAACATCGCCTGCTCGCGCACGAGGATCGGCGGCGACACTTCCGTATAGCCGAATTGCTCCGTGTGCAGGTCGAGCATGAACTGGCCCAGCGCGCGTTCAAGGCGCGCCAACCCGGCTTTGAGATAGACAAAGCGCGCGCCGGACACTTTCGCGGCGCGCTCGAAATCCATCATGCCCAGCTGCTTCGCCCAGATCGAAATGCTCTTTCGGCGCATTCATGCCGGGCGCTGTGCCCCATCGCGCGGGAAATCACTTCGACATTGGCGGTTTCGTCCGCGCCGTCAGGCACATCGGAGGCGGGAAGATTGGGAATACCGGCGAGAATATCGCGCAACTCGGATTGGAGGGTTCGCTCGCGTTCCTCTCCTTTCGCGATTTCGTCCTTGAGGCCCGCGACTTCGATCATCAGGACTTCCGCCTCGTTGTCGTCCTTCTGCGCCTTGGCGCGGCCGATCAGCTTGGAGGCTTCGTTGCGGCGGGCCTGCGCTTCCTGAAGGCGCGTCTGCAGCGCGCGCAAATCCTTGTCGCGCGCGATCAGGTCGTCCGCGAGCGCAGCCGCGTTCGCCATGTGGCGGCGCGCCAGCCCGGCGACAAACGTGTCTCTGTTATCCCTGATAGCCCGAATATCGTGCATGAATCCCTCGTTCGGGGCGGTAATGACACGGCGAAACGGAGAGGTAAAGCGGGGTTGGCGTTTAGATCAGATTCGGTTTCATTTGTTGCGCGCACCCCCACACTCACCATGGCCGCCCTTGAGGCGGCCACCCAGCCGCCGCGCGTCTGCGCGGCGAATGACTCTCTACAAATCAGCAGACATAATTCGGCTCGCGGACGCTCGCCGGCTGGGTGGCCGGGTCTTCGCCCGGCCATGGTGAGAAGAGGGAGAGCGTGTCAACACAATTCAAAAAAACGCTCCAGTTCGAAAACTATCGTCAGCAACCGTAGACACGACAACCGGTCGTTGGACCAACGCCCCAAGCACGAGGATCGTTCTTACCAGCTAGCAATAGCGCATAAAAAAACACCGACATGGCAAGAAAAAACAGGGCAACCCAGGTACCTTTGCGAAAACCGGGCAGGTCACCCTTCTTGAATGTGTCGTAGAGACGCCAGCAACAGAGCGTTGTTAAAAAAAGGCTCAACACCATCGGCGCGAACATCGTGCTGTGACCCAAACTGCTCGCGCTTTACGTCCCCCCGGCCTTCGCAGCCGCATCCTTCTGCGCGCGGTCGCGCTCGATCAGGCGCACGCACCAGATGGAAATCTCGTAGAGCAGCACCAGCGGCAGCGCGAGGCTCATCATGCTGAAGGGATCGGGCGGCGTGATGACGGCGGCCAGCACGACGATGCCCAGGATCGCATAGCGGCGCATGCTGCGAAGCTGCGCGCTGGAGATGATCCCGACGCGGCCCAGCAGCGCCAGCAACACCGGAAGCTGAAAGCACAGGCCGAAGGCGAAGATCAGCGTCATCACGAAATCGAGATATTCGCTCACCTTGGCGTCGAGCTGGATGGCGAGCGCGCCGTTTCCGCCGGGTGTCTCGAAGCTGAGGAAGAATCTGATCGCGAACGGCAGCATCACATAAAAGACGAAGGCCGCGCCCGTGATGAACAACACAGGCGTCGCCAGCAGGAACGGCAGGAATGCGTTGCGCTCGTGCTTGTAGAGGCCGGGCGCGATGAACATCCACACCTGCGACGCGATGATGGGAAAGGCGAGGCAGATGCCGCCGAACAGTCCGACTTTCACATAGGTGAAAAACGTTTCGTAAAGCGCGGTATAGATCAGATGCCGGCCCGGTTGGCCCGCCAGCGCATGGGCCAGCGGTTCGGTGAGGAACCCATAAATCGGCTTCGCGAAGACGTAACAAAGAATGAAGGCGGCGAAGATCGCGAACAGCGAATAGACGATTCGCTTCCGCAGTTCGATCAGATGATCCATCAGAGGCGCCTTGGTCGCGTCGATCGCGGCCTCGTCGTCAGGCGTCGGCGCGATCATTGCGGAGATGCGCCGGATTCACGCATCAGCGTCTTGGACGCCTCGGGCGCATGTTCGGCGGAAGCGGCTGCGGGCGTTTCCGCGGCGACAGGTTCCGCGTTCCCGTTTGCGTCTTCCTGCTTCGGCGGTTCGAGCGCGGCCGGCATCGGGTCCGGCGGCAGGATCGATTGATGCAAGGTGTTCTGAAGATCGGCCAGCGGACGCTGCGAACGCAACGCTTCGATCTCCTGGCGCAATTCGTCGAGTTCGGATTGCCGCGCCATCTCGTCGAAGCTCTTGCGGAACTGATCGGCCATGGCGCGCGCTTTGGCGACCCAGCGGCCGACGATGCGCATCAGCTTCGGCAAATCCTTCGGTCCCACCACCACCAGGGCGACGATGAGCACGATGAGAATATGGCTCCAGCTGAGATCGAACATGTCGTGACGGACTTAACCGCTCTTACCTTCCGACGGTCTGGTCTTTGTTCGAGGCGTCTTCGTGGCGGTCCGACGTGATCTTGTGATCGGGGTCGGGCTCGTTGAGGCCCTGCCGGAAACTCTTGATGCCTTTGGCCACGTCCCCCATCAGATCGGAAATCTTGCCGCGGCCCCCGAACAGCAGAACGGCGACGATAACGAGGATCAGGATGTGCCAAATGCTGAGCGCACCCATGGTGTTCTCCTTCGGCCGGGCTGCAACGCGCCTACCCGGTATACTCCGGCGGCCGGTCCATCGGCCCCCTTAAAGCCCCCCACCCTAGCGGATGCAAGCTTAACCGGGTCTATCCGATCAGGATCTCGCCCTTGCGGCCCAGCAAATCCGCCAGTTCGCCCAGGCGCTTCTGCACCGGGTCGCCCGCGATCATCTCCCGCCGCCGCGACACCTCGAGCAGGACGCGGGTGGGCGTCATCCGGAGCTTGTAGTGCGGCAACTCGCCCACGGCGGAGGCGGACAGCGAAAAGGCGAACCGTGCCGCCAGCCCCAGCCGCAGCGCAAACTCGCTGTCGTCCTCGCTCGAGCAGTCAACCTCAGGGCCATGTCGCGGGGGAAAGTCCTCGTCGCCGGAATAGCGATGGAAGATCGAGGTCGCGATGATCGCGCGGGCGCGGTGGGTGGCGCCGGCGAAGGGCGCGGTCAGCACCTGGTTGAACGCGCCGGCGGCGCGGTCGTCGGGATGGCGCCGCCAGCCGATGTCGGAGAAACAGGCTGACGCCTCGCGGATCGCGAATTTCTTCGTGCTTTTCGCCCGCGAACGAGCGGCTGCAGTCCATCGAAACATCTCTTCGGCATGCGCGGGCGCGCGGCTCATGCGGCGCGTTGGCGCTGCGCGCAAATTCGATCAGCGGATCGCGCGCGCGCTCGTCGGGCGGAAGTTGCTCATACAGCAGGCCTTCGCGCAGGCCGTAAGCGGAGATCACCACATCCTTGATGTCCGGTCGCAAGCAGCAGCCGCTCCAGCACGACCGCGCCATAGGGCAAGCGCTTCGGCGCGACGGCGCGAAACGATCTTGATCTTGCTCAAGCGATTTGCGAGAGAGGCCGGCCACCACCTTGCACATGCTGCAGCGCCCGGGCGCGCGGAATCTCGTAGTCCTGCAGCACATGGAGCGGATAGCCGATGCTCCTCCATGTCCACGCGGGCGAAGCTGCGCCAGATGCCGCCCACGGCATAAAGGCGCGGCCGTCGAGGGAGCCCAGCATGTCGAGCGCATCGAGTCCCTTGTCGACGATGTCGCGCGCCTTGTCGGCGATCGCCTTTGCGCCATGATCCATCAGCCGCAGCGGACCGAACGGCAGCGTGATAGGCCGTCGCCCGTCTTGCCCGTCCTTGACCGTCACCATGTCGAGGCTGCCGCCGCCCAGATCGGCGACGAGGCCGTCGGCTTCGGGAATGCCCGCCAGCACGCCTTCGGCGGCGATGCCGCGCTTCGTCCTCGCCGGACAGGATCCGGATCGGACCGCCCCAGGTCGCTTCGGCGCGGCGCACGAATTCCTGCGCCGTTCGAGGCGTCGCGCGCCGCCGCCGTCGCCACCGCCTCGCGCATGATCGACATGCATGCGCGTCGGCGATCATGCGGAAGCGAGCCAAGCGCCTCCAGCGCCGCAGCGAGCCTTCGTCGTGCAGCTCGTCCCGTCGTGACCATGTTGCGGCCGATGGCGCAGATCGCTTTCTCGTTGTGCACGACGGCCGGGCATGCGCGAGACTGGATTCGTAGATCACCAGACGCACGGAATTCGACCCGATATCGACAATCGCAATGGGGCCGACGCGGCCGCGCGCGCTGCGCACAACGGATGGTCCGCGAGAATCGGCTGGAGCGGTTGCGATCGGCACGCGGACCTCAATCCAAACGCGTTGCGATGGCGACGGGCCGCGGCTGATCGATCTTGAGCGCACGGCCGCGCCCGGACAGCGACGGATTGGTCATGAAATAAGTGTGCGCGGAAAATGCGTCGTCGTCCTCGATGATTGCGAATCGCGCACATAAGTTCCGTCCGCCGTCATGTACCAGCTGTTGCGCCTGATCCTTCAGCAGCGCCACCATGATCTGGTCAAGCACCTGCTCATGCACGGTGGGATTCTCGATGGGAACCAGCGCTTCGACCCGGCGGTCCAGATTGCGCGGCATCCAGTCGGCCGAGGAGATGAAGACCTTGGCTTTGGGCGACGGCAGGCCCTGCCCGTTGCCGAAGCAGACGATGCGGCCATGCTCCAGAAAGCGGCCGACGATGCTCTTGACGCGGATATTGTCGGACAGGCCCGGAACGCCCGGCGCGCAGGCAGCAGATGCCGCGCACGACGAGCTCAATGTGCACGCCGGCCTGGCTCGCCGTGTAGAGCGCGTCGATCATGTCCGGATCGACCAGCGAGTTGAGCTTGACCCAGATCGCGGCCGGCCGGCCGGCGCGGGCGTGCGACGATCTCCTCCTGGATGCCATCGACCAGCTTGCCGCGCAAGGTCAACGGCGAGATCGCGATCTTTTCCAGCGCGACCGGCTCGGCATAGCCGGTGATGAAATTGAACAGCTGCGCCGCGTCGCGACCCAGCGCCGGATCGGCGGAGAACAGCGACAGGTCGGTGTAAACCTTGGCGGTGACGGGATGATAGTTGCCGGTGCCGAAATGCACATAGGTGCGCAAGCTGACCCGCCTCGCGGCGCACCACGAGGCTGACCTTGGCGTGCGTCTTGAGTTCGATGAAGCCGTAGACCACCTGCACGCCGGCGCGCTCGAGATCGCGCGCCCATTTGATGTTGGCGGCCTCGTCGAAGCGCGCTTTGAGTTCGACCAGCGCGGTGACGGATTTGCCGGCTTCGGCCGCTTCGATCAGCGCGCTGACGATGGGCGAGTCCTGCGACGTGCGATAGAGCGTCTGCTTGATCGCCACCACGCCGGGATCGGCCGCCGCCTGACGCAGGAACTGCACCACGACGTCGAAACTCTCGAATGGATGATGGACGATGATGTCTTTCGCACGGATGGCGGCGAAGCAATCGCCGCCATGGTCGCGGATGCGTTCGGGGAAGCGCGCGATATAGGGCTTGAACTGCAGGTCGGGCCGTTCGGCGATGATGAGCTGCCGCGTGTCGGACAGACCCATCAGATGTTCGACGATCACGATTTCCGAACTCTTGAGCGCCAGATGATCGGCGATGAAGTGCCGCAGTTCCGGCGGCATCGACGCGCTGCACATCATGTGGATCACGGACCCGCGCCGGCGTCGCTTCAGCAGCGTCTCGAACAGGCGGACCAGATCTTCGGCTTCTTCCTCCACTTCCACGTCGCTGTCGCGCACGAGGCGGAAGAGGCCCGAGCCGAGCACATTGTGGCCGGGGAAAAGGCGATGCAGATAAAGCCCGATCACTTTCTCCAGCGTGACGAACCGCGCTTCCTTGCCTTCGCTCGGCAGCCGCACGAACCGGCGCAATTGCGGCGGCATCGGCAACAGTGCGTTGATCGTCTTGCTGTCCCGCTTGCGCGAGAGCTGAAGCGCGAGCGTGAAGGCGAGATTGGGGATGAAAGGAAACGGATGGGCCGGATCGAGCGCCAAGCGGCGTCAGAACCGGAAAAATTTCTTCGCCGAACTCCGTGTCGAGCCAGGCGCGATCGGAATCCGAAAGTTCCTCGGGCTCCAAAACGGAAATTCCGGCATCGCGCAATTCCACGCGCAAGGCCGCCCACATTTTCTGCTGATCGCTGATCAGGTCCGCCGCCATCTGGTCGACGCGGACGATCTGCTGGGCCGGGGTCAGTCCGTCGTCGCTGGGAGAGGCGATTTCAGCCGTGACCATGCCTTTGAGGCCGGCCACACGCACCATGTAGAATTCGTCGAGGTTCGACGCCGAGATGGACAGAAATCGAAGCCGCTCCAGCAGCGGATGGCGCGGATTCTGCGCCTCTTCGAGCACCCGGCGGTTGAACGCGAGCCAGGACAGCTCCCGGTTGATGAAGCGCCCGGTCGAATCGGGGGGGATGGCGAAGGTGGCCAGCGGTTCCGCATCGAGCGGCAGGGTCCCGGACACGTCGGTGTCCGCAAGATTCTCAAGGCTCGCCCGGATTTTTGCCATGGGACCCAGTTACGCGGTTTCAGCTGCGAAGGCTAAAGGAATTTGACGAATCTGTCATGACGCTTCGCTGAGCAGTTCCCGTATCAGCGCCAGATTGATGGGTCGCGCTTCCGCAAGGGCTTTTTCGTCCGCGCGGCCCACGAAGTCCCGGATGGCGGCCGGCGAGCGTTCAACCGACAGGAGCATCCGCGCAATCACGGCGTCGGGCGCCACAAGCTGACGGTCCTCGAACAATTTGCGGGCAATGCCGGCCAGCAGCGCTTCATCCGGCGCCCAGACAGGCAGCGCCAGCAATGCCGAAAAGCGCGAAGAGAGATCGGGAAGCGTGGAATTCCACAGCGCGGGCGGTTCCCGCCCCGTCAGGAGAATGGGCGCCCCCGTCCGGGCGTGTTCGAGCAACGCAAACACGGCGCGGTCGCGTTCCGGCGTTGCAGCTGCGACATCCACATCTTCGACAGCAAGCGGCGTTCCGGGGAGCGGCGCAAATTCGCCGTCGAGATTCGACGCCGAAATGACATCGGCGCCGGACGCTGCTTTCCAGATTGCGACAAGATGCGATTTGCCCGAGCCCGATGGCCCATGGATCGCCGCTGCGGGAACCTCCCAGTGCGGCCACGAATCGACAAACGCGACGGCCTGCGCATTGGCGGGCGCGACGACGAAATCTTCCCGCGTCAGCGCCGTTCGCTGCGACAGCGGGAGGATGAGCTGCGATAGCACGGCGTTCTCCGAAGCAGGCTCAGGCGATCCGGCTGTGCCGCGCCCAGAGCGCGCGCAACAGAAGGGCGCCGTAGCCCAGCCAGGACACCAGCGTCGCCGCCGCGGTCAGATAGACGGCGATCTTCGTCAACAGCGGCCAATCGAAACCGAACGACAAAATCACTAGGATAAGTCCGATATAGGCGATCTGGACCGCGGTGCTGATCTTGCCGAGCACGAGCGGCTCAATCCTTATGGGCAATTCCAGAAGCCGCGCAATCAGGATGCCGGCCACGATCGCCACATCGCGCGCGATCACCAGCACGGCAAGCCAAACCGGCGTCGCGTGCAACGCCGCGAGCGCCACAAACGACGCCAGCATCAACAGCTTGTCGGCTGCGGGGTCTAGAAATCGTCCGAAACGGGTCGCCAGATTGAATCGCTTGGCGAGAAAGCCGTCCGCCGCATCGCTCAACCCGGCGAACGCGAAAATCCCCAGCGCCGCGCGGTCGTCGCCGCTCGCGAGAAGCATGGCGAGCGCCGGCGCGCAAGCGAGCCGCATTCCGGTCAGGAGATTGGGAACGTGCTTCAGGAAGCCGCTCACTGCGTGCTCGCGTCGGACGGCGACAGCGGGCCGAGCCACCAGGTTCCATCCTGGTTCGAGAGATCGAGCGTCGCCTGCGCCAGAAGATCGTGGAGCTGATCCACCGATCCCACATAGGTGAGCGCAACCCGTGCTTCGCCCGTGTTCATCGCGACGACGCCCACATCGGTGATGTTGGGGATTGTCCCAAGCTTCTGCAGCAAAGCCGACCAACCCGCCAGATCCTGGATGTGCACTTCGACGATCAGCCTGTTGCGTTTGCCGAAATCGATGGCCGAACGCGCTTTCCATTCGTCGATGATGGCGTTCGCGGCGGCGTCTGCGGCGCTCGCGTAAACTTTCGGTCCGGGCGTGCCGGGCGTAATGGGGACGACCACATCCGGCATCGGCGGCGAATTGCCCAATCCAAGCCGCTTCAACTTGATGTCGATCGTTCCCTTGCCCTGGCTCACCTGAACGAGAAACGCCTCCGTGGCATGTGCGCGCGACGCGACCGGTTCGACATCCTGCCAGGTCGCCGTATTGTAATTGAGCACGGACAGCGATGCGCTATCGAGCGAATCCCCGGCGGGCAACACGAGAGGCGCGGCGCCCGTCGCATATTTCGGATTGGCCCAGATCGAAGTCCACGCCGAATGCGGCGCATAGCCGGGCGACATGGGAATGACCAGGATCGGCTTCGCCTGCATGTCGGCGTAAGCGATGTTGGCCGTGCGGAACAGGTGGCGCACCGCGTCGGGATTGAACACATAAGTGATGTCGGCGGTGTAGCGCGTGGTCGAACGCCGCTCGTTGGCGAACTGGTAGGTCCGGATCAGGCGCGTGATGGCCGTGTCGTCGAGCGCGGGCAATTTGGGCCAGTCCGCCGCCTTGGTGAGGCGATGCGACAGGGTGGACCAGGCGCGCGCGCGACCGGAAATGATGGCGATGTTCTGGGCCTGGGTGGCCGACGACGCCGTCGCGTCGACGGCAATGCCACTGACGGCATAGGGGTCGCCCCCCGCCTCCGCGGCCGAGAAGGCTGCAAAACAAGCAAGGCCAATCAGGATGCTGAGTGCATAGCGAAGCATGAGGGCGCCCGTCGAAGTCGCCGGACTATACTGATGCAATGGGACGGGTGAAAGCGCGGTTCAGGCGCGAAACAGCCCACTCATCGGCGCAATTGACCCGCTGTCGGGGAACACCGAGCCTTCCAGGTCGCGTCGCGAGACGCCCATGTGGTCGGCAAGGGCAGCTTTGAACAGCGCTCGCTGGTCCGTCCGCGGAGGCTGATCGCGCCCGTCTTGCAACGCCGACGCTTCAAGGCCCACCCATTCGGCCCGGACAGTTCCGCCCTGAACAGCGCCGCCGAGCAGGAACGCCGCGCCGGCCGTCCCATGATCGGTCCCGCCATTTCCGTTTGGCTTCACGGTGCGGCCGAACTCCGTCGCCATGACGATCGCCGTCTTGTCCCAGGTCGGTCCGAGAGCCGCTTTGAATGCGTCGAGGCCCTGATCGAGCGCACGCAGACGTCGCGCAAGCTGGCCGTCGCCGGCGCCTTCATTCACATGGGTGTCCCATCCACTCACATCGAACACTGCAATGCGGGGCCCCTCCGCGCCGGCCAGCAATTTGCCGGCGCCTTTGAACAAGGGAGTCAGATCGCCGTAAGCGCCATAGCCTTTGGGCATGTCGGAGGCGTTCATCGGTTTGTCGTCCATAGCGGCATCGGCTTGCGCCTCGGTCTCCAGCGCACGGTCGAGGGCGGATTCGAGAACCGGGTCTTGCGCGTACAGCGCGCGCACGCGCTTGAGGAAGGCCTTATCGGGTTCCGGCATTACCGCCGGCATCCAGCTCGTCGCTTTGGACGCGCCGGCAAGCAGCAAAGGCGGTGTAGAGGCTATCGCCAGTGCGCCGTCGCCATTTGCGAGTCCCAGCGGCATCAGCGAACGATTGAGCCATCCGTCGCTTAAAATATGCGGCCCTGTTCCGCCGGTCTCGAGCACATTCTGTCCATCGAAATGCGAACGGTCGCGATAAGGCGAAGAGATGTTGTGGAAGACCGCGAGTTCCTTCGCATCCCACATCGCTTTCATGTTGATCAGCGCGGGATGGAGGCCAAAATGGCCGTCGAGATCGTGCAGCGCATTCGTGCCAGTCGTGTCGAGCGCCAGCACACCGCGCACCGATTTGTAATCCGGATCGCCATGCGGCGGCACGGCCGCGAGCCCGTCGAGCGCGCCGCGCAGGATCACGACGACAAACCGTTTGTCCGTCGGCGCATTGGCGAACGCCAAACGGATCGGAGCGCCCCAGACGGACAGCGCACCGGCCGCAAGAACAGTTTTCAGAATCGAACGACGGGAGGTCATCATCTATCTCCGCTGGAATTCGGGGCTGGCGAGAAGAAGGGCGATTGCTTCGCCGGAATTGGTCGCGCTTGACATCGCCACGCGCGTGCCGGAACGCAGCAGAGGTCCGAGACCGCCCTCGCCCAACGCGACCGCATCGAAACCGTTCGGCAGTTTGGCGCCGAGTTCACGGGCCCATTCGATGCGATTGAGCACGGCGTCCGGGCCCGACCAGGCGTCCGATTGGTCCGGCCATCCCTTCGGCGAAGGCGGCGCGAGCGGAAACTCGCCCATCAGCCGCGTGGCGGCCATGATCCCCTTGACCTGCTTGTCCTGGTCATCGGCGACCGTCGTGCGCGGCCAACCGACCAGACGCATCGAGGCGGTCACATACTCAACGGGCGAGCGCATCTTGCCCGCGTCGGGCTTCCAAGCCGCGGGATCATTGACCGCCGTTTCGGCCAACGCGCGCAGATCTCCGCCCGTGTGGAGGAAATTTCTCTCCAGCCGTTCGATGGAGGCTGCTGGCGGGTCGTCGGCAATAAAATGAATAGCGAATTTGCGTGCGATGTGTCGCGCGGTCGCCGGATCTTGCGCGAGGTCTTTGATTGCAGCAATGCCGCCCTCTTCGCCGCCCGGATAGGTTTTTCCACGGAGGACCACTGAGCCGGGTTCATGGCGCGCAGGATAAAAGCGGAAGCCGGTTCCGCTGCCGCTCGGGTCGAGGCTCCAGCCCGTGAGAAGTTTCGCCATCGCGATGACGTCGGCCTGCGTGTAGCCGCCGTCAACGCCCAGCGTATGCAACTCCATCAATTCACGGCCGAGATTCTCGTTGAGCCCCTTGCCGGTGACCATGCCCGCCATGGAATCCGGACCGAGCGATTGCGCGTTATCGAGATACAGCAGCATCGCCGGATGGCGGACGACCGCCAGCAACATATCCTCGAAGCGGCCATTGATGTTGGGCCGGATCGCCTCGCGCTCGAACGCGCCGGCGAACATGATGTCGCGCGGGTTCTGCGCCGAGACCGTGAAATGGTTGCTCCAGAACCACACAAGCCGTTCTGCGAAGGGCTTGTCGGTTGTGAAGCCAAGCGCGAAGCGGGCCCCCATCTCGCGCACATATAATTGGCGATAGATCTTGAAGACCTGCAGGAGCTTCTTCTGGTCGGCCGGCATCTTGCGGTACTGAAGAACTTCCGGAACCAGAGCCGCGCTCGACTGGAAAGGCTGACCGTCGAGCGGTTGCGGCTGGGGCGGAGGCGAATCGAGTTGGCCCATAAGCCAGGCTTTGGGCGAACCGCTCGCGGCCGCGATCTCGCCTGTTCGGGCGCCGAGGCCAAATCTGTGGGCAGCTATTGCGCCTTCGAGCGACATGAACGCCTCCGCTTGCGACTTGCTCGTCACCCGCTTAAACGGAAGCCGCATCAACCTCCGTCGCGCCGGAACCCCTGAATGACGTCCGACCAGAAATCCGGCCGCAACAGCCTCACCTATAAGGACGCGGGCGTCGACATCGACGCAGGCGACGCGCTGGTCGACCGCATTGCGCCGCTCGCCAAGGCGACGCGGCGTCCGGGCGCCGACGCAGATCTGGGCGGCTTCGGCGGACTGTTCGACCTCAAAGCCGCGGGGTTCAAGGACCCCATCCTTGTCGCATCGACCGACGGGGTCGGCACCAAGCTCAAGATCGCCATCGACACCGGCATTTGTTCCGGAATCGGACAGGATCTCGTCGCGATGTGCGTCAATGACATCGTGGTGCAAGGCGCCGAGCCGCTGTTCTTTCTCGATTATTTCGCGACCGGCAAGCTCGATGTCGAACAGGGCGCGGTCGTGATCGAAGGTATCGCGAATGCCTGCAAAGCGTGCAGCTGCGCGCTGATCGGCGGCGAGACGGCAGAGATGCCCGGGCTCTACGCCAAGGGCGATTTCGATCTCGCGGGTTTTACCGTCGGCGCGGTGGAACGCGGAGAAATACTGCCCAAGACCGACACGATGATGGCAGGCGATATTTTGATCGGCGTCGCGTCCTCCGGCGTGCATTCGAACGGCTATTCACTGGTGCGCCGCGTCGTCGCCGATGCGGGACTCTCTTACGACGCGCCGGCTCCTTTCGCTCCAAATATCACCCTCGGCGAAGCATTGCTGGCGCCGACAAGGCTTTACGTCATGAGCGGGCTCGCCGCGATCCGTACGGGCGGCGTCAAAGGACTCGCGCATATCACCGGCGGCGGCATCACCGAGAATCTGCCGCGCGCGTTGCCGAGCGGTCTCGACGCGGAGATCGATTTGTCGGCGTGGACGCCATTGCCTGTTTTCAGCTGGCTCGCGAAATCGGCGGGCATCGGCGAACGCGAAATGCTGCGCACCTTCAATTGCGGCATCGGAATGATCGCGATCGCAGCGCCCGAGAAAGCCGATGAAACGATCGCGGCGTTCGCGAACGCCGGCGAAACGGCGTCGCCAATCGGAATGCTCGTTCCCGGCGATGGCGAGCCGAAAGTCCGCTATCGCGGCGCGTTGAGACTCTGATGTCGGGCCGCAAACGCACGGCCGTGCTCATCTCGGGCCGCGGCAGCAATCTGCAGGCCTTGGTCGACGCCTGTCGCGATCCGTCTTTCCCGGCCGAGATCGTTCTCGTGATCTCGAACGTCGATGGCGCGGAGGGCCTTGTACGCGCGGCGGCGTCCGGCATTGCGACCGAATTTATTTCCCACAAAGACTACGCGTCGCGCGAGGAATTCGACGCTGCGATCGACGCATCCTTGCGCGCGGCCGATGTATCGCTCGTTTGCGAAGCGGGATTTATGCGCATCCACAGCGAGTGGTTCGCAAATCTGTGGGTGGGAAGGCTGCTCAATGTCCATCCCTCGCTGTTGCCGTCGTTTCCCGGCATCCGCGTACACCGCCAGGCGCTCGATGCGGGCGTGAAGGTTTCGGGCTGCACCGTTCATTTCATCGTTCCGGCTCTCGACTCCGGCCCGATCATCGCCCAAGCCGCCGTGCCTGTGCTTGCAGGGGATACGCCCGAAACTCTCGCCGCACGCATTCTTGTCGAGGAGCACCGAATCTATCCCGAGGCGCTGCGGCTCGTTGCCGAGGGACGCGTGATGCTCGAAAACGGCAAAGCTGTGTTTCGGTAGGCAGATTTGGGTTGAATTGGCGCTCCCTCTCCTCACCATGGCCGGGCTTGACCCGGCCACCCAGTCAGCGAGCGTCCGCGAGCTGAATTATGCGCGCGATCTTGCGAAGATTCATTCGCCGCGCAGACGCGCGGCGGCTGGGTGGCCGGGTCAAGCCCGGCCATGGTGAAGTTTAGTGATTCGGTTCGATCTAAATTGCTCTAGCCCACGCCCGAAATTTTCGCCGACACATCCCACAGCCGTTTCGCGTCCGCGTCGTTCTGGGCTTCTTTCGTCGGCGTGGCGATTTTCGATTTGTAGAAATAACCGCCGCTCACATCGGCCACGTTGGGCGAACTCGCGAGATAGATGATCGTCTCCGCGCCCTGCTCCGGCGTGAGCGCAAAATTCTTCGCGGCGCGGACGGCGAACGACACGATGCCGCCGCTCTGATCGCCGAAGCGCGTGGCGACGAAGCCGGGATGCAGGCAGTTGGCGGTGACGCCCGTGCCCTTCAGACGGCGGGCCAGTTCGCGCGTGAACAGGATGTTGCAAAGCTTGGAGCGGCCATAGACGCCGAAACCGCTATAGCCGTGCTCGGATTGCAGATCGTCGAAATTGAGCTTGGCGCCCTTGTGGGCGTCGGATGACGTCGAGACGATCCGCGCGCCTTCGCCCATGCGCGGGCGCAACAGATTGGTCACCACGAAATACGCCATGTGGTTGAGCGGCGAAGGTCATTTCGAGGCCATCAGCGGAAACTTTGCGGGTGTTGAACAGCGCGCCCGCATTGTTGATCAGCACGTCGATCCTCGGTTCGGCGGCGGCGATCTCCGCCGACACCCGCTTCATTTCGGAAATGCTCGACAGATCGGCGTAATGAGCCGCGTGCTGCTGACCAGGCGCAATCGCGTGCAGATGCTTGAGCGTTTCCTCGCCGCGCGCTTTGTCGCGCGCGATGAACACGATGCGCGCACCTTTGGCGGCAAGCCGTCGGCTGCGACTTCTCCGATGCCGGACGTGGCTCCCGTGATGACGACGGTCTTGCCCTGCATGGGATGTCCTTTCGAAAATTCAGCTTTGCGCGAGGCAACTCATCCGACGATTTCGAGCTCGCTGAAAAAGAAACGGATCTCTTCACGAGCGGTTTCCGGCGCATCCGAGCCGTGGACCGAATTGGCTTCGATCGATTCCGCGAAATCCTTGCGGATCGTGCCGGGAGCCGCTTTGGCCGGGTCGGTCGCGCCCATCACGTCGCGGTTCTTCGCGATGGCGTTGTCGCCCTCCAGCACCTGAACGACGACCGGGCCCGAAGTCATGAACTCGACCAGGCCGCGGAAGAAGGGCCGCGCCTTGTGGACGTTGTAAAAGGCTTCGGCCGGCTCGGTCGAAAGCCGGATGCGCTTCTGCGCCACGACGCGCAGGCCCGCCTTTTCGAAACGCGGCCACGATCTGGCCCGTCAGGTTCCGCCGGGTCGCGTCCGGCTTGATGATCGAAAGCGTGCGTTCGACCGCCATGGGAAATCTCCGTGCGCTGAAAGGAGGGGCCTTATAGAAGCGGCTTGGCGAGGCCGCAAGCCGTGCTAGAAGCCGCGCCCAGGAGCGTGAAATGCTGTCGATTGACAATGTCATATACCGGATCGCCGGCCGCGAAATACTTGCGGGCGCCAGCGCGCGCCTGCCTGCGGGCCGCCGCATCGGCCTGGTCGGCCGCAACGGCACCGGCAAGTCCACGCTGTTCAAGCTGATCCTGGGCGAGTTGCACCTCGATGGCGGCGAGATCACCAAGCCCGCGCCTGGCGCATCGGCACGGTCGCACAGGAAGCGCCGGGCGGCGCCGCAATCGCTTCTCGACACGGTGCTGGAAGCCGATCCCGAACGTATCGGGCTGCTGGCCGCGTCCGAGCATCGAGACCGATCCCCACAGGCTGGGCGACATCCATGCCCGGCTCGAAGCGATCGACGCCTATTCCGCGCCCGCGCGCGCGGCCTCGATTCTCGCCGGCCTCGGCTTTTCGGCCGCGGAGCAGCTGCGCCCCTGCTCGGAATTCTCCGGCGGCTGGCGCATGCGCGTGGCGCTGGCCTCGATCCTGTTCGCCGCGCCCGATCTGCTTTTGCTCGACGAGCCCACCAACTATCTCGATCTCGAAGGCGTGTTGTGGCTTGAGGATTATCTCAAGCGCTATCGCGGCACCGTGCTGATCGTCAGCCATGACCGCGATCTGCTGAACACGGTGACGGAGTTCATCCTGCATCTCGAGCACGGCAAGCTGACGCTCTATACCGGCGGCTACGACACCTTCGTCGACGACGCGCGCCGCCAAGCGCGCCCTCGATACGGCGTTCGCGAAAAAGCAGGAGGCCGCGCGCAAGCATATGCAGGCCTTCGTCGATCGCTTCCGCTACAAGGCCTCGAAGGCGCGGCAGGCGCAGAGCCGCATCAAGATGTTGGCGAAGACTGTCAAACGGTGGAAATGCCGCTCGACGAACATGTGACGCCCATCCGCCTGCCGAAGCCGGAGGAAACAAATCCGCCGCTTCTGTCGCTCGATCACGTTTCGGTGGGATACGAACCGGGCAAGCCGATCCTGACCAACATCTCGCTGCGCTTCGATCCCGACGACCGCATTGCGCTTTTGGGCAAGAACGGCAACGGCAAGTCGACTCTGGCCAAGCTGCTCGCCGGCAAACTCGCGGCGGAGAACGGGCGATGTGGTCCGCTCGCGCAAACTGGTGCCGGGCTATTTCGCGCAGCACCAGCTGGAAGAACTCGACGGCGCGATGACGCCGATCCAGACGCTCGCGAAATTGCGGCCGAAGCTGACGGAGCAAGAAGTGCGCACGCAGCTGGGCGGCTTCGGCTTCTCCGCCGACAAAGCCCGGACTCTCGTGGGAAATCTTTCCGGCGGCGAACGGGCGCGGCTGATGCTGGCGCTCGCCACGCTCGACAGACCAAACTTTCTGCTGCTCGACGAGCCGACCAACCATCTCGACATCGATGCGCGCGAGCAATTGCTTGCGGCGCTCAACGATTTCGAAGGCGCCGTGGTTCTCATCAGCCATGACCGCCGGCTGATCGAAGCGACGTCCGACCGGTTGCTGCTGGTGGCCAATGGGGGCGTGGAAGCCTTCGATGGCGATCTCGACGACTACCGCCGTTTTCTGCTGTCGGGCGAGAACACGCCCACGCAGCGCGAAGAACCCGCTCCCAAGATCAACAAGGAAGACGCACGCCGCGAAGCCGCCCACCGCCGTCGCCAGCTGAAGCCGCTGAAGGACAAAGTGGAAATCGCAGAGCACCAGATCGCGGAATTGACCACAGAGATCAAGAAATACGACGCGGCCCTCGCCGATCCGCTTCTGTTCACGCGCGATCCGCAAAAGGGCAACGCGGTGTCCAAGAAGCGCGCCGACGCCGTGCGCAAGCTGCAGGCCGCGGAAGCGCGCTGGCTGGCCGTCAACGAAGAATATGAATCGGCGATGGCGGGCGCATAAAAAGCGCGGCTGTTACTTCAACGCCGCCCGCGCGATATCGCCCCATTCCTTTTGCGCGCGACGATAGTGCCGCGGGGCGCCGTCCAGCGATTTGACGATTTCGCGAAAGACCGTTCGCGCTTCGTCAATGGCGCCTGTCTTTTGCAGCATCATCGCATAGCGACACTTCGCTTCTTCGCCGGCAAAATAGCGCGCCAGCTTGCGGTACTCCTCCAGCGCTTCCTGGTCCTTGCCCTGAAGCTCGAGCGCCCGGGCATAGATCATGTGGGCGTCTTCGGAGGAGAAATTCGGGTCGGCTTTCTGCAAGGCGTCGAGGCTGGCCTGCGCGCCCGCTCCGTCGCCGTTCAGGAATTGCGCACGCGCCAGACCAAATAGAAGCCCCGGGTCGTCGCGGAACTGACCTTCCAACAGGCTCTGATACATCGCGACGGCGTCGCTGTAGCGGCCATGCGCCATATACTCGTCCGCCAGCGCGCGCTTCGATGCGACGGAACCCACCATTTCCGCATTCCGCTCGGCCTGCCGAAGCGAGCCATAGGGATTGGCGATGGTGCGGACATTCGAGGTGAATTGCGCCGCGCGCCGGCCGCGCATCAAGTCGGGCAGCACTTCGATCGCGAGATAGGCAAGCGAGCCCACCAGCGGGAGGAAGAATATTATGAATATCCAGGGAAACATGCGGCCGCTTCGCACCGCGTGCACGATGCAAATGACTTCGAGAAGAATTGGTCCGAAAAGAAGAAGATAGCCCAACCTGATTACCTGCTCGCCCTGACCGCGTGCTTACCAAGCGACGGCGCAATCGACAAGTTAGCCCTGCTTTTCCCATTTGCCGCCGGGCGTTTCCTTCCAATAGGTCACGTCGTGGCCGGCTTCTTTGGCGCCCTTCCAGGCCGCGCGCGCAACCTGGACCGCTTCGGGATCGCGTCCGTCGAACATCAGCACGATGCGCGCGAGCGCTTTGGCGGCGTCTCCGTCCCAGGCGGGCGGCTGCGCGCCGCCGACGACAAACAGAATCTGCGCGTTGTTGGGATTGCCGTCTTCGACCGTGATCAGCACCGGTTGGCGGGCCGGATCGCCGTCGCCCAACTGCGCATGCGGCAGGAAGGTCTGGTCGTTGTAGGTCCACAGAAGATTGTCGATCGCTTCGGCGCGCTCGGCGGATTCGGCGCGGATCAATCGCGCGCCAGCCGCGCTCCAACGTCTTCTCGACGAGCCCCGGCAACACGTCGTCAAGGGCGCGCCGTTCGAGATGATAGAAAAGCGTTTCCGTCACTTCTCGTAGTGGTCCGCCACCAGCCGGTTCAGCACGCGCACGCCCCAGCCGGTGCCCCAGCCCGGCGATGAGCGCCTTCTGTTCGCCGTCCTGCCAGGCGACGCCCGCGATGTCGAGATGCGCCCAGGGCGTCTTGTCGATGAAACGCTGCAGGAATTGCGCGGCCGCGATCGAGCCGGCATAGGGCCCGCCGATATTCTTCATGTCGGCGATCTTCGACTTGATCAGCTTGTCGTAGCCGTCGCCGAGCGGCAGGCGCCACACCGGCTCGCCTTCCGCACGCCCTGCCGCCGCGATGCGCTCCGACGAGCCTGTCGTCGTTCGAAAAGAGGCCGGCATGCTCGTTGCCCAGCGCGACCATGATCGCGCCGGTCAGCGTCGCCAGATCGATGACGAATTTCGGCTTGAAGCGCGTCTGCGCGTACCAGAGCGCGTCGGCCAGCACGAGGCGGCCTTCGGCGTCGGTGTTGAGCACTTCGATGGTCTGTCCGGACATGGATTTGACCACGTCGTCGGGCCGTTGGGCTTTGCCGTCCGGCATGTTTTCGACAAGGCCGATGACGCCCGACCGCATTGACGCGCGCCTTGCGCGTCGCCAGCGCCTGCATGGCGCCGGCGACGGCGGCGCGCTCCGCCCATGTCGCCTTTCATGCCCATCATGCCCGCGCCCGTCTTGAGCGACAGGCCGCCGGAATCGAAGCACACGCCCTTGCCGACGAAGGCGACGGGCGCATCCTTCTTCGCGCGAGCGCCGTTCCATTGCATCACGACAAGCTGGCTTTCGCGCTCGCTGCCCTGGCCCACGCCCAGAAGCGCGCCCATGCCCAGCTTCTTCATCTCGGCCTCGCCGAGAACCTCGACCTTCAACGCCCAGTTTCGCGAGTCGCCTTGGCGCGGCGCGCGAATTCCACCGGCGACAAGTATATTGGGCGGCTCGTTGACGAGATCGCGCGCGAAGAACATGCCGTCTGCGACCGCTTGCAAAGCGGCCCAGGATTTTTTCGTTCCGCCCGCATCGCTTGTCCCGATCGTGATCTTCGTCAGCGTCGGTTCGTGCTCGTCGAGCTGTTTCGTGCGGTAATGGTTGAACGTGTAGCTCCTGAGCCGCGCTCCCAGCGCGAGATGCGCGGCGAATTCCGCCGGCTTCAGCTTTGCGCCTTTCGGCAGATCGATGGCGAACGTCACCTCTTTCTCGCCGCTGGTGAACAATCGTCCGACGACGCCGGCCGCAGCGCGCTCCGCCGCGGACGAGTCGAATGAAGAAGGCTTGCCCAAGCCGACGACCAAGACCCGCGCTCGCCTTGAGACCGGAGGGCGCCAGAACCTCAACCGTCTGCCCGGGCTTGCCCGCGAAGCGCGTGACGCCCACCGCACGCTTGAGCGCGCCGCCGGTCGCCTCGTCAGCTTCCGCGGCCGAACCGCTCAGTCCCGCCCCCTCCGTCACACCCAGAACAAGCACCCCTGGACCCGCGACGGACAGCGCGGCGAAAGACAATTGCATGGAAACCCTCATTGTTGGGCCAGAGGCCGGAAATCGTTGGCGATTTTAGGTATATGACAGAGTTCGGGATTGCCGGACAGCGGCGCGAGAGTGTTAGTTTAGGTCGAATCTCGAAGGGTGCGAAGGGGGCGTTGGGGCAGTCCCATAGCCGCGCGCCCGCCATGCCGGACCCGATATGCCGCGACTGTCCTCTTATGTGTTGCGTCAGCTGATCGGTCCGGTCGCGCTGTTCGCGTTCCTGCTGACAAGCGTGATCTGGCTTTCCCAGTCGCTGCGCCTGCTCGACCTTGTGATCAATCGCGGCCAATCGGCGCCTATTTTCCTGTACCTCACGATCCTGATCCTGCCGCGGCTCCTGGTCTTCATCCTGCCAATGGCCTTTTTCGCCGGCGCGCTGTTCGGCCTGAACAAACTTAACGCCGACAGTGAACTCGTGGTGATGTCGGCCGCTGGTTTCAGCCGTCGGCAACTGGCGGCGCCCGTGATGATGGCCGCCCTGATCATGATGGCGCTCACTTATTTGTGCAGCCTCTATCTGATGCCGCTCGGCGAGCGCGCGATGAAAAGCAAAGTGCTCGATATCCGCTCCGACATCGGAACCGCGATCCTGAACGAAGGCGAATTCAACACGCCGACCTACGACCTCACGGTTTTCATCCGCGAACTTTCGCCCGATGGGCATATTCGCGGCATCCTGGTCCACGACAACCGCGATACGCTTCGGCCGACGACCTATATCGCCGAAGCGGGCATCCTCGCGGACACGCCCGCCGGCGCGAGGCTCATCATGTTCGACGGCACGATCGAGCAAAGCTCGCTGGGCGGCTCGCATCTTTCGGTGCTGAAATTCAAACAATACATCTTCGATCTCGATCAATTCGCCGGACCGCAGCAGGCGACGCAACTGGAGGCGAGCGAGCGGTTCCTTCCGGAGCTGCTCTGGCCCGGCCCGCACGTCGATACGCTGGTCCGCAACGCCTATTTCGCCGAAGCCAATAACCGGCTGGCCGCTCCGCTCTACTGCCTGGCTTTCGCGTTCATCGCGTTTGCGGCGGTCACGCGCGGCCGCGGCGGACGCGGCGCCTATGCGCTGCGATTGACGATGGCTTGCGCTTTTGCGGGCGCCATTCGCATCGTCGGCTACGGGGCGCAGGGGGCGGCGGCGCGCAATCCCCCTCTTTGCCTGCTGCTCTATTTCATTCCCCTGGCGGGCGCAGGCGTGGCGCTGCTCGATATTGCAGGCTTCGATCTGGGGACGGCGTTCGGCCGATTCCGGCAGGCTCCCCTGGCGGAGCCGGCGCGATGAGTTGGCCTTGGACCCTTTATCGCTATCTGGCGGTGCAATTCCTCGCGAGCGTTGGCGTCGCCCTCGCTTCCGTTGTGTTTCTGTCCTTCTCCATCGATCTCGTCGATCTGTTCGACAGAACCGTCGGCCGGCATGTGCCCGCGGGCGCGATCGTCGGCATGAGTCTGTTCCAGCTTCCGGACCTCAGCCTCAAGCTCTTGCCGTTCGCAGTGCTGATCGGCGGGGCTTTTTCTTTCGTAAGGTTGTCGCGAAGCCAGGAACTGCTCGCCATTCGCGCAGCAGGCGTTTCCGCCTGGAACATTCTGGCCCCCCCGGTCGCAGCGGCGATCGTGCTCGGCGTCTTCACCGTGATCGCTGTCACGCCTTTCTCCTCGCAGATGCTGCAAAAATTTTCGGCGCTTGAAGCCAGCTATATCCGCGGTCAGGCGTCCCAGCTCGCGATTTCGCGCAACGGTCTGTGGCTTCGCCAGGGCGGCGCAAACGGCCAATCGGTGATTCATTCCCTTCGCGTTGCGGACCAGGGCGTTCGACTCGAAGACGTGATCGTCTTTTTCTACGGCGCCAACGACCGTTTTCTCGGCCGCATCGACGCGCAATCCGCCGATCTTCGGCCCGGCGAGTGGCAATTGCACAACGCCTGGGTCAGCGATCAGGTCGGTCATCCCGTCCGGCACGCCGTCTATGACCTGCCCACAACGTTGACGGCGTCGCGCATCCAGCAAAGCTTCGCCTCGCCCGACACATTGTCGTTTTGGACCTTGCCGGGGTTCATCGCCACAGCCCGCCAGGCCGGATTTTCGGCGACAAAATATCAGCTCTATTTCGACACGCTCCTGGTGTTGCCCGCGATGTTCGCAGCGATGGTTTTCATGGCCGCAAGTTTCACCCTGCGGCTGGCGCGACTTGGCGGACTGGGTCGGGTCATAGTGCTGAGCGTTCTTGCGGGTTTCGGCATCTACTTCTTCGGTCAGTTGACGCAAGCCCTCGGCGAAACAGGCGTGCTTCCGGTCGCGCTCGCCGCGGCGGCGCCTGCGACGGCCGCCATCCTTCTGGGAATGACCCTCGTCTTCCATCAAGAGGATGGCTGACGATGCCGGGGGCGCGCGCATCGCATTTGTTCTTCGTCGCCGCTTTGGCGGCTGCGTCCGTGTCGCCGGCCGTGGGCGCCCAGCAGTCGCGTTTGTCGAACGCGGTCCTGGGGCCGAGCGGAAATACGGGGCTGCTCCGCGCCGACGATGTGACCTACGACACCAACACATCCGTCATGACGGCGCAGGGCCATGTCGAAATCGACTACAACGACCGCATCCTGACGGCCGACAAGGTCACCTATGACCAGAACCGCGACATCGCCACGGCCGACGGCCACGTGACGATGATGGCGCCCAATGGCGACGTGATCTTCGGCACGCACGCCGTGCTGACGGACGCCATGAAGGACGGAACGATCGACGCATTCGCGGCGTTGATCGGACAATACGGCCGCCTTGCCTCCGTCCGCGCCACCCGAATCGACGACGGCACGCACCTCATCGCCGCGCGCGCAATCTACACGGCGTGCAAAATCTGCAAAGAGCGCGGCGAGCGCACGCCGCTATGGCAAGTGAAGGCGACGCGTGTCTATTACGATCAGGTCAATCATCGCATCTACTATCGCGACGCGACGATTGCGCTATTCGGCGTGCCCGTCATGTACACGCCTTACTTCTCGCAACCGGACCCGACGGTGAAGCATTCTTCCGGCATTCTGATCCCGACATTCGGGACGACGTCGACGCTGGGCACTTTTGTCCGCGTGCCGTTTTACATCGCCTTCAGCGATTCCCAGGACATGACGCTAGCGCCCTATTACGCGACGCATGGCGGCGAACAGCTGGAGGGCGAATATCGGCAGCGCTGGGATCACGGCGGAATGTGGCTTCAGGCGAGCGTGACGGATACGTCTTATGGCGGCCTCACCGGAACGCAGAATGAGATCTACAGTTCGCTTTTCGGGTCCGGCATCATCCCGATCACGGACACCTGGCACGCGGGATATGACGTCCAGCTCACGTCCAACGAAACCTATCTGAACCTCTACGATCTTTCGCAATACGACCGGCTGACCAACGATCTGTTCCTGGAAGGAATCAGCGGTCGCAGCCGCTTCGAGATCACGGGATATTTTTTCCAGGGATTGCGTGCGACGGACAACAACAGCGAGTTTCCCGTCGTTCTGCCGCTCATCGATTACAGCTACATCCCCATGGACGACGTGCTGGGCGGAACGCTTCGCTTCAATGTGAATACGGCGGCGGTCTCGCGACAAATCGGTCAGGAAGATCAACGATTGACGGGCGAACTCAACTGGAAATGGCCGTTCGTCACGGCGGATGGACAATTGATCACGTTCATCGCCGATGCGCGCGGGGACGTTTATCATGTGAGCGACGCGCCCATTACGCTGTCCGACAAATCCGACTATTACGTCTCGCGCGGACTGCCCTATGCGGCGGTGGATTGGCGCTGGCCGTTCGCCTCCGGACCCGTTTTCGGCGCGTCGTCGCTCGTGGTGACGCCGATCGCGCAATTGATCTACGCGCCCTATGGCGGCAATAACCCCAATATCCCCAACGAAGACAGCACCGACTTCCAATTGGACGACACCGATATCTTCACCATCAATCGGCTGCCCGGCTATGATCTCGTCGAAACGGGGCCACGGGCGAATGTCGGCCTTCTCGCGAACTTGATCTACCCCTCAGGCTCGGTCGACCTCCTGGTCGGACAGGTGTTCCGGCTCAAGCCGAATCCCATTTTTTCCTCGGATCCAGAGCTCGCGGGCACGCGCTCGGACCTCGTCGGCAAGGTCACGGTTAACTTTCTGCCGCATTTGAGCGTGACGGAGCGCGTAGATATCGATAGCTCGACGGGAACTCTCGACCGCAACGAGGTCTATATCGATGCGATCTACGGCCGGACGACGCTCGAGCTGAGCTATCTGAAGCTGCCGCAGGAGGAAGTCACTTTGGGCCTGGACTCGCGCGAGGAAATTAACGCCCAGGCGACCGTCGCGCTGTGGAAGAATTATATCGTCTATGCCGGCGCCGAACGCGATCTTGCGTCCAGCGAAATGCTGGCGAGCGAATTCGGTCTCGGATACGAGGACGAATGCCTTGGAATTTCGGTCTCCTATCGCCGGACCTACACCACGGACCGAAATGTCCCCCCGGAGACCGCCTGGGTTTTCCGTGTCGAGTTGAAGACCAACGATACGAGTTCCGAGCAGTCGGATCTGTTCCCGCGGCATCTTTATTCCGGGATAGCGCTTTGACGCACGCGCCGAAATGCTTATTCTACCCATGGCCGGGCGCCCGTGATGGACGGGTCGCCAAACGGCATCCGCAACCAAAGAAACGGCCAAAGACCACGCCATTGAACAATCGATTCCGCACGGCTGCCCTTTTGGGCCTTTTTGCGGCCGCGTCCGCAACGGCGCCGCTTTTCGCGCAAAACGCGCCTACGCCAATGCACCGGTCGCATCGCGAAACGGGCGCGCAGCAGCCGCTCGTCGGCGGTCCGCCGGTCGCCAACGAAGCCGCAATCGTGGAACACAATCCCGGCGACGCGGTCGCGGCCATCGTCAACGATTCGATTATTTCGGATTATGATTTGCGTCAGCGCGTGGCGCTGTTCATCGCCACGTCGAACATCCATCCCACGGACGAAGTGCGCAAACAGATCCGCGAACAGGTTCTCAAGCAGCTGGAAACCGAACGCCTGGAATTGCTCGAAGCCCAGAAGAACAAGGTGACAGTCTCCTCGTCCGAGGTGGACAAAGCCATCGACGACATCATGAAGGACAACCATCTTACGCAAGATCAGTTGAAGGGCGTCATGTCGGGCGCCGGCGTTCAGATGGCGACATTCCGTTCGCAGATCGCAGCCCAGATCGCCTGGTCGAAGCTCGTCCAGGACCAGCTCGGCGACCGCGTGCACGTTTCCAAGGAAGACGTCCAGGCGGAGCTTGGCCGCATCAAGCAAGGCGCCAACAAGCCACAATTCCAGGTCGCGGAAATATTCCAGCCCGTCGATACGCCGGAGCAGGACGCGAAGGTCCACAAGGATATGGACGATCTGGCCAATCAGATTTCGCTTGGCGCGCCGTTCCAGGCCGTCGCACGACAGTTCAGCCAGAATCCGACGGCGGCGCAGGGCGGAGATCTCGGCTGGGTGCAGGAAGGTCAATTGGCGCCCGAGCTCGACGCCGAACTCACCAAGCTGCACGTCGGCGAGACGAGTCCCGCGATCCGTTCGGTGGGCGGCTATTACCTTCTATTGCTTCGCGATCGCCGGGAACCCGCAGGAACGAAGCTGCCAGATCCTGCGCAGCAGCAGCAGGCGCAGTATCCTGCCGGCGAGTTGCCGCTCGACCGGATACTCTTTCCGCTCTCTCCGAAAACGCCGAAAAACATTGTCGAGGCCGCAGGCCAAGCCGCCGCAAAGTTTCGTACACATATCCAGGGTTGTGAGCATTTGCAGCAATTGGTCGGCGAGGCCTTTCACAGCGGCGGCGTACAATTTTATGCCCTGGGTCTTCAGAAGCTCTCCGATCTGAGTTCGGAAATCCAGACAGCCGTCTCGCAGACACAGCCGGGCGAACCGACGCCGCCATTTGGATCTTCGGCTGGCATCGAAATCATCGTGCGCTGCGACAAGCCGGTTTTCGTGCCGCAGGCAATCCAAATTCCAACGGCGGATGCTGTCGAGCAGCAGCTTTACGAAGATCAGATATCGACGCTCGCCCGCCAATATCTCCGCGATCTGCGGCGCGATGCCGATATCGAGACCCGCTGAGCCGCGACCCGCGGCTGACGCACCGATCCTGATCACCATGGGTGAGCCTTCGGGCGTCGGTCCCGAAGTCGCTGTCGCGGCTTTCAATGCGATGGGCGGATATGTCGGCGCGCATCCCCTGCGGCTTGTCGGCGATCCGGACGTATTTCTTGGCGCCGGGGCGGCGAAGTCCGCCATTCAGCCGATTACGGTCAAAGCTGTTCGCAAGCCGGGCATCGCCGACCCAGCGAATGGCCCCGCTATCTTGGCGGCGATCGATCATGCTGTCCGGGCCGCCCTCAAAGGCGATGCCGCTGCGGTCGTAACGGCGCCGATTCACAAAGCTTCGCTGATCGAGAGCGGCTTCGGCTTTCCGGGGCACACCGAATATCTGGCCCATCTCACGGGCGCGCCGCGCGCGGTGATGATGCTGGCAGGCGGAGGATTGCGCGTCGTGCCGCTGACGATCCACGTGCCTTTGTCGACCGTTCCCGCGCTGGTGACCCGGGACGCGATATTGGAAACCGGCAGAATTGTGCTGGCGGCGCTGGCGCGCGACTTTGCGATTGCGCGTCCCCGTCTTGCCGTCGCCGGGCTTAACCCGCACGCCGGCGAGAGCGGCGCTCTCGGAGCCGAGGAGCAGGACATTATTTCTCCGGCTGCGGACCTGTTGCGGTCCGAGGGCCATAATGTGATGGGTCCGTTGCCGCCGGACACAATGTTCCATCAGGAAGCGCGCGCGCAGTACGACGCCGCATTGTGCATGTATCACGATCAGGCGCTGATACCGCTCAAGACCCTCGCCTTCTGGGAAGGCGTGAACGTCACGCTCGGCTTGCCGATCGTGCGCACCTCGCCGGACCACGGAACCGCGCTCGATATTGCGGGACAGAACAAAGCGGATTTCCGAAGCATGATCGCGGCCATCGAAATGGCCGCCGCGATGGCCGATGCCAGAGCCCGCTGATTCGCTGCCTCCGCTTCGCGACGTCATCGCGGCGTACGATCTCGCGCCGAAAAAATCGCTCGGCCAGAATTTCCTGCTGGACCTTAATCTCACGCGACGCATTGCTCGGGCGGCGGGCCCGCTCGAAGGCGCCACCGTCTACGAAGTGGGACCGGGACCGGGAGGGCTTACCCGAGCGTTGCTGCTGGAAGGCGCCGCACGCGTGATCGCGGTGGAGCGCGACGCGAGATGCTTGCCGGCGCTCGCGGAGATCGCAAGCGCCTATCCCGGCCGTGTCGAAATCGTTCCGGGCGACGCGCTCAAAATCGACGAGCGCGAGTTGCTCCGTACACAGAATGTCATCGACGCAGTTCGCATCGCCGCCAACCTGCCCTACAATGTCGGCTCCGCATTGCTCGTCAAATGGCTCACAGTCGACTCCTGGCCGCCCTTCTGGGAGAGCCTGACCCTGATGTTCCAGCGCGAGGTGGCGGAGAGGTTGGTGGCGGAGCCCGGAACGAAAGCGTATGGCCGTTTGTCCGTCCTCGCCCAATGGCGCGCGACTCCGCGAATCCTGTTCGATATTGCCGCGCGCGCCTTTACGCCCCCGCCGAAGATCACGTCAGCGCTCGTCCGGCTGGAGCCGTTGGCGATCCCTGTAGCTCCTGTCCGCCTCGAAGATCTGGAAGCGGTCACCGCCGCGGCCTTCGGGCACCGTCGAAAAATGCTGCGCCAGAGCCTCAAGACGCTTACTCCGGATGCGCAAACCCTCATCCACGCTGCAGGACTGAATCCGACCGAGCGGCCGGAGCGTCTCTCCGTCCTGCAATTTGCGGCGCTGGCGCACGCTTGGCGGATGATGGTTGAGGCAGGCGAAGCGCCATGCAAGAGTCCCCCGAGATAGCCATTCAGGGAGACGTCCATGCTCAGCCAGGCCGTTGTCGAATTCGGCGCGCCGCTCAAATCCATCGAAACGCCCACGCCTGCGCCACAGGGCACGGAAGTGCTTCTCAAGGTCACGAATTGCGGCGTCTGCCATAGCGACGTTCACATTCACGACGGCTTCTTCGATTTGGGCGGCGGCAACAAGCTGCCCCTGGGCAACATGAAACTGCCGCACACGATGGGTCACGAAATCGAGGGCGAAGTGATCGCCATGGGTCCTGACGCCAAGGGGGTGAAGATCGGCGACCGCCGCGCGGCCTTCCCCTGGATCGGTTGCGGTCAATGCCCCGCTTGCCTGCGCAACGAAGAGCAATATTGCAACAAGCCTCGCAACCTCGGCTGTTCGTCCAATACGCCGGGAGGCTACGCCACGCACGTGATGGTGCCGCATCCCCGCTATCTGCTCGACTACGGCAAGACGCCCTCGGCGCTCGCCGCAGCCTATATGTGTTCGGGCATCACGGCGTTCTCTGCGTTGAAGAAAGTGGGCAAGCTCGGGCCCGGCGACGAGGTGATGATTCTGGGATGCGGCGGCGTCGGCATGATGGGCCTGCAGTTCGCCAAAAGCCTCTTCGGCAAAGCTCCGCTAGCGGCCGACATCGACGACGGCCGTCTCGAAGCCGCCATGAAGGCGGGCGCCAAGGCGACCTACAACACGAAAGAACCCGGCATCGCGAAGAAAATCATGGCGGACACCAATGGCGGCGTATTCGCGATCATCGACTTCGTCGGTTCGGAAGCGACATTTGCGTTCGCCAGTTCCTGCGTGCGAAGAGGCGGCCGCATCATCATCGTGGGCCTGTTCGGCGGCGCGATGAGCATGCCCCTGCCGATGTTCCCGATGCGGGCGCTGGCCGTGCTGGGCTCGTTCGTCGGCTCGCTGCCGGAAACCGAGGAAATGATGGCGATCGTGCGCGCCGGCAAAGTCGATCCCATTCCGGTCGAGACGCGTCCCCTCGATCAGGCGTCGAAAACACTGGACGACTTGCGGGCCGGGAAGATCATCGGCCGCGTGGTGCTGACGCCGTAACGCCATGACCACGCGCGCGCCAATGTCGGAACCGATCATCGAACCGGATCTGCCGATCGTCGATCCCCACCATCACTTGTGGGTGCGGCCGGCCGGGGCGTTGCCGCCTCCGCCGCACCATCCATTTGTTGCGGCGATCGCAAACGTCAATCGCTATCTGCTCGACGAACTGATCGCGGACATGACCAGCGGGCACAATGTGCGCGCGACGGTCTTTCTCGAATGCCATCAGATGTATCGGGCTGACGGGCCCGAGGCGCTGCGTTGCGTGGGGGAGACGGAATTCGTCAACGGCGTCGCCGCGATGAGCGCCAGCGGCATGCACGGCGATCTACGCGCCTGCGCAGGCATCGTGGGATCCGCAGACCTGCAGCTGGGCGCGGCCGTCGAGGACGTGCTGCGCTCGCATATCGGCGCCGGCCATGGCCGGTTCCGCGGCATCCGCAACAGCGCCTCCTACGACGCCGATTCCGGCGTTCTCGGACCCTTGGCGGGTCGCGGACCTGGCCTCTATCTCGATGCGAAATTTCGCGAGGGGTTCAAGGTTCTGCACACGCTCGGTCTTTCGTTCGACGCCTGGCTTCTCGAGCCCCAACTGCCCGACCTGATCGATCTTGCGCGCGCGTTCCCGGAGACGACGATCGTGCTCGATCATGTCGGCACGCCGCTCGGCATTGCGAGCTATCGCGGCAAGCGCGCCGAACGTTTCCCGGTCTGGCGCGACAACATCCTCAAACTCGCCAAATGCGAAAATGTCGTCGTGAAATTGGGCGGCCTGGCGATGTGCTTTCCGGGCTTCGAATCCTTCAAGTCGACGCCGCCCGCAAGCTCGGAAGTCCTCGCGGCGGAGTGGAAGCCTTACATCGAGACCTGCATCGAGGCTTTCGGACCCTCCCGCTGCATGTTCGAAAGCAACTTCCCGGTCGACATCGGAAGCTGCAGCTATGCCGTGCTTTGGAACGCGCTCAAGCGGCTGGCCGCGAACTATTCCACAGACGAAAAGACTGCGCTGTTCAGCGGCACGGCGAAGCGCGTTTATCGGCTGCAGCTTCCCTGAAATTCTTTACGCGAGCTTGCGCACGAAATCCGACAAGCCGACTTGCCGCGTGCGGCGCAGACGCTCGGCGTCGAGAATCGCTTTGATCCGCGCCTGCGCAAGGTCCAGATCGTCATTGACGATGACGTAGTCGTATTCCGGCCAGTGGCTGATCTCGTCCGCGGCCTTGGACATTCGCTTGCGCACGACGTCTTCGGAATCCTGCGCGCGGATGCGCAGGCGGCGCTCCAGTTCGTCGTGAGTCGGCGGCAGCACGAATACGCTGACGAGATCCTCCCGCGCGCGTTCCTTGAGTTGCTGGGTGCCTTGCCAGTCGATGTCGAACAGCACGTCCTGCCCGGCCGCAAGCGCGTCCATCACCGGCTTTTTCGGCGTGCCGTAAAGATGATCGAACACCGATGCATATTCGAGAAACTCCCCGGCTTCGATCGCGGCGTCGAATCCGTCCCGCGAGACGAAGAAATAGTCACGGCCCTCGCTCTCACTCGGCCGTTTCTTGCGGGTCGTGGCCGACACCGAAAGCACAATATTCGATTCGGACGCGAGCAACCCGCGCGACAAGGTCGTCTTGCCGGCGCCCGAGGGCGAGGACAACACAAGCATCAGGCCGCGGCGCGGAATGGTCGTGTTCATTCGACGTTCTGCGCCTGTTCGCGGAACTGATCGATGGTCGCCTTCAGTGCAAGACCCGTGCGAGTCAGCGCGATATCGGTGGATTTGGAGCACAGTGTGTTGGCTTCGCGATTGAATTCCTGCGCAAGGAAATCGAGTTTGCGGCCCACCGCCGTCCCCGAAGCCATCAAGGTGCGCGTCTCCTGAACATGCGCGCCGAGCCGGTCGAGCTCTTCGCGGATATCGGCCTTC
Organism: uncultured Alphaproteobacteria bacterium; assembly: GCA_963715545.1. Classification (GTDB taxonomy): domain Bacteria; phylum Pseudomonadota; class Alphaproteobacteria; order Micropepsales; family Micropepsaceae; genus Rhizomicrobium. The sequence continues at coordinate 2,366,169 of OY970252.1, forward strand.
ACCGCCAGCAGCGCGACCTCCTGCGCGAGGCGGTCTTCCGACACCGAGACCCCGGCTGCGAGATCTTTCAGCTGAGCCGAAAGCTTTTCGCGCAGTTGCGCGGGCTGCGTGGCGGACAATGCAGCCGCCTCGCGCGTGAGACGGTCGATCTCGTCGACAAGCCCGTTCATCACGGTTCCGAGCTTTGCGCCTTCGTTTCCGCGGGCGCGAATGAGCGCATCGAACGCTGCGGCGAGACTCTCCAGTATGGCGGCGTCGCGATCCGCACGCGCGCGCGGTTCAAGCGGCAATACTTCGTCCTGGACGATCACGCCCTTCAGGGCCAGCAGGCCATCCACGCGCGCCGGCGCAAGCCCCGTTTCGCTGGCGACCTCCTGCGCGATCCTGACGGCGGCGGCCAGGGCCGCAGGATCGACCCTGAGGCCGCGGGCGCCTTCCTGCGGTTCGAGAGTCAGGGTCGCCTGGATGTTGCCGCGGCGGAACCGTTCGGCCGCAAGCGCCCGTGCCGCCGGCTCGATGCCGTCGAGCCCGGGCGGCATCCTGAGGCGCAATTCGAGGCTGCGGCCGTTGACGCTCTTCGCCTCCCAGCGCCAGCGCAACCCGTCATGCGCGCCATGGCCGTCGGCAAATCCGGTCATGCTGACAAGGCTCATCCTGCGACTCCGAAGTTCGAGCCCGACCTTAGCGCTGCGCGACAGGAGACGAAAGGATCGTGACTATCTTTGCTGATGTTCGAAGCGCCTGAGATTGGCGACGTTCTTCTCATGTTCGGCGATGGATGACGAGAACACGTGGCCGCCGGCGCCGCTGGCGACGAAATAAAGATCGTTGGAATTCTCGGGATTGAGAACCGCCGCGATGGCGTCCTTACCGGGGTTGCAGATCGGCGTGGGCGGCAGGCCCGTGATGACATAGGTGTTGTAGGGCGTCGCCCCGACCAGTTCGCTCTCGCGGATGCCGCGGCCCAGCGGATAGCCTTTGGTGATTCCGTAGATGATCGTCGGATCGGACTGCAATTTCATGCCGAGCCGCATCCGGTTGACGAACACGGCGGCGATATGCCGCCGCTCTTCGGGAAGGGCCGTTTCCTTCTCCACGATAGAGGCGAGGATCAACGCCTCGTGCTTGCTCTTGATGGGAAGATCGGGCGCGCGCGCGTCCCACTGTTCATCGAGAAATTTTTTCTGCGACTCGCGCATGCGTTCGACGATGTCGGCGCGCGTCGTGCCACGGGTGAAGAGATAGGTTTCGGGAAGGAGGGTTCCTTCCGCAGGCTGTTCGCCCATGTCGCCGGAGAGCTCGGGGTCGTTCTTCACGATGTCGTAGATCATCTCGCTGGTCAGCCCTTCGGCCGCGGTGATTTTGTGCTCGATGGATCTTCCCGATGCGAGGGTCGCCATGATGTCGGCCATGCTTGCATGGACGGGAATGCCGTATTCGCCGGCCTTCAACGCCGCGCTCTTGCCGCGCAGCCTGACGCCGATCTGAAACAGGGTCGCATTGTCGATCGCGCCGGCCTGTGCGAGTTCCTGCGAAATGGCGGCCAACCCTTCGCCCGGCTGAATCAGAACGACGGTTTCAGCGGCGGCGGCGGGCCCGGGCTGCTCGAAATGCATGCGTTCCCACTGGAACGCGCCCCAGACGAGCCCCGCCAATACCGCGACAACGACGAGAAAACGGAACATTCAGCCACCCTCGGCCGATTTATTAGGCGGAACTGGAGCGCCCGGCCATGGCGAAATTGCGGCGTGATTAATGCGCGGCGGTGAGAATAAGCGAAGCATTGGTGCCGCCGAAACCGAAGGAATTCGGACATGAACCGCATTGCACCGGCCGCTTCTTGGCCACATGCGGCACAAGGTCGATGGCGGTTTCGACGGATGGGATTGTCGAGATTGATCGTGGGCGGCACGATCTGATCGCGGATCGCAAGCAGGCAGAAGATCGCTTCGACTGCGCCGGCGGCCCCCAGCAGATGTCCGATCGAGGATTTGGTCGACGACATCGACATCCGGGATGATGCATTGCCGAAAGCGCGCTCGACCGCTCGCAATTCGATGCTCGTCGCCGAGCGGCGTCGACGTGCCGTGCGCATTGACATAATCGATGTCGGAAACGGACAACCCCGCGCGCTTCAGCGCCATCTTCATCGCGCGAAAGCCGCCGTCGCCGTCTTCGGCCGGCGCCGTGATGTGATAGGCGTCACCCGACAGACCGTAGCCCGTCACTTCGCCGTAGATTTTCGCGCCGCGCGCTTTGGCGTGCTCGTACTCCTCGAGCATCACCATGCCGGCGCCTTCGCCCATGACGAATCCGTCGCGATCCTTGTCATAGGGACGCGAGGCTTTCTCGGGAGTGTCGTTGAAGCGCGGTCGACAGCGCGCGGCAGGCCGCGAAGCCCGCCATGCCCAGTCGCGAGATCGCGGCTTCCGCGCCACCGGCCAGCATCACATCGGCATCGTCGAAGGCGATCAGCCGCGCCGCATCGCCGATGGCATGCGCGCCGGTGGCGCACGCCGTCACCACGGCATGATTGGGACCCTTGTAGCCGAACCGGATCGACGCATAGCCCGAGACGAGATTGATCAGCCGGCCAGGAATGAAAAACGGGCTTAGCTTTCGCGGGCCCTTCTCGTGCACCAGGATAGCGGCCTTCCTCGATTCCCTGCAGCCCGCCGATGCCCGAGCCGATGAGCACGCCGGTGCGGCAGCGCTCTTCCTCGGTCCTTGGGCGCAAAGCCGGAATCGGTGACCGCCTGCTGCGCGGCAGCGAGACCGAAGATGATGAAATCGTCTATGCGGCGCTGTTCCTTGGGATCGACCCATTGGTCGGCGTTGAAGGTGCCGTCCGAGCCGTCGCCGCGCGGAACCTGCAGGCGATGCGCGCCGGCAGGTCGTCGACCTTGAATTTGGTGATAGGCCCCGCGCCGGATTGCCCGGCGAGCAGCCGCGACCATGTCTCTTCGACGCCACAAGCCAGCGGCGTGACGAGACCGAGGCCCGTAACGACGACTCTACGCATGTTCGAGGCGTCGACGCCCAGCACTCAGGTTTGAGACTTGTCGATGTACTTGACCGCATCGCCGACGGTCACGATGGATTCGGCCGCATCGTCGGGGATCTCGATGCCGAATTCCTCCTCGAACGCCATGACGAGTTCGACGGTGTCGAGGCTGTCCGCTCCGAGATCTTCGATGAAGGACGCGGTGTCGGTGACCTTGTCGGCATCGACGTTGAGATGCTCGACGACGATCTTCTTCACGCGTTCGGCAGTATCGCTCATTGGTGTTCAAAACCTCTTTCGTTTTCTGTGCCGCGCTGTTGTGATGGGCGGATCGCGGCGTCCGCCTCATTGGTTTCCCGCGCGTGCGGTCGAAGGTGGGTGCTTCGTAACACAAACCCTCAGGCCCCGCCACACACGGCGTAACCCACTGAATTCACTGTCAAATCATCGCCATTCCGCCATTGACATGCACGGTCTGACCGGTCACGTAGCCGGCTTCTTCGCTGGCGAGAAAGACCACTGCGGCCGCCACATCGCCGGGCGCGCCCATATGGCCTGCCGGTATCCTCGCAAGCAAGCCCGTTTTCTGCGCCTCGTTGAGCACATCGGTCATGGCCGTCGCGATGAAGCCCGGCGCCACGCAATTGACGGTGATGTTGCGGCTCGCGACTTCGGCGGCCAATGACTTGGTCATGCCGACGCTAGACCGGCCTTCGCGGCGGCATAGATTGCCCTGGCCGGGATTGCCCGTCGCTCCGACGATGGAGGTGATCGAGATGATCCGGCCCCAGCGCTTTTTCATCATGCCGCGCACCACCGCGCGCGACAGGCGGAACGCGGCTGTGAGATTGACGGCGATCACCTGATCCCATTCCTCGTCTTTCATGCGCATGAAAAGATTGTCGCGCGTGATGCCGGCATTGTTGACGAGAATGTCGATGGGTCCCGCGGCCGCTTCCGCCGCTCTTGGGCAAAGCTTCGACCGACGCCGTGTCCGCGAGATTGGCTGCAACGACGTGCACACGGCCGCCCAGTTCATTCTTGAGCGTTTCAAGCGCTTCCGCGCGCGTGCCCGAAAGAACGACCGTCGCGCCCTGGCCGTGCAGCGATTTGGCGATGGCGCCGCCGATGCCGCCCGTGGCGCCGGTGACGAGTGCGACTTTCCCGCTCAGATCGAACATGCGTTTTCCAGTCCTATAGCGTCTTCGCGAACGCTTCGATGTCGGCGGGCGAATCCAGCGTCACAGAGAGCAGTTCCTTGTCGATGCGCTTGACCATGCCGGTGAGAACCTTGCTGCCGCCCGCCTCCACCGTGGTGTCAACGCCCAATTGCCGGAACGCGAGCACGCTCTCGCGCCAACGCACACGGCCGGTGACCTGTTCCACCAGAAGGCGGCGAATGGTTTCGGGCTCGCTGATTTCGGAAGCCGTCACATTGGCGACGACAGGCACAGCGGGCGGGCGTATCGTCACCAGCGCAAGCGCCTCGCGCATCTTGTCGGCGGCGGGCTGCATCAGCGGGCAATGAAAGGGTGCGCTCACCGCGAGCGCCATGGCGCGCTTGGCGCCTTTGGTCTTGGCGATTTCACCGCCGCGTCAGACGGCTTCCTTCGTGCCGGAAATCACGACCTGTCCCGGCGCATTGTCGTTGGCTACGACGCAGATGCCGCCTTGCGCGGCGGCTTCAGCGGCGGCCTGCTCCGCGGCTTCGATCTCGATTCCGAGAAGCGCGCTCATAGCGCCCTCCCCGACCGGAACGGCTTCCTGCATCGCGCGGCCGCGAGCCTTGAGGAGCCGTGCCGCGTCGGACAGCGTGAACGCGCCGGCTGCGGCAAGCGCCGTGTATTCGCCAAGCGAATGGCCGGCGACGACGCGCGCATGTTTTGCGAGATCGAGACCGGCTTCACGCTGCAGCACGCGAACAATCGCAAGACTCGCCGCCATGATGGCGGGTTGGGCGTTTTCGGTCAGCAAAAGGTCCGACTTCGGGGCCGTCCCACATCAGCCGGGACAGCCTTTGCTGGAGAGCCTCATCGACTTCCTCAAAAACCTCGCGGGCTGGGGCGAACGCATCCGCCAACAGCTTGCCCATGCCGACAGCCTGGCTGCCTTGTCCCGGAAAGATGAACGCGCGCGTCATGTCGATCCCTGTGGGGCGCCCCCATAAAGGGCGTGGGCGCGAAGAGCAAGAGTTTCAATCCAACGCGGCGGCCGGGGCGGGGGCTATGAGTGAACGCGCCAAGGTCAACACCAGCACCACACTGGTCAGGAGGCCTGCCGCCAGAACGGCCATGCCTGTTTCATAACCGCCCGTCGATTGCTTGAGCCAGCCCATGACATAAGGCCCGACAAATCCCCCCAGATTGGCGAGCGAATTGATCAAGGCGATGCCGCCGGCCGCCGCGGCGCCTCCCAGGATAGACGATGGCAACGTCCAGATGGAGACGAGCCCGGCATAAATTCCGATGGCGGCGACCGTCAGAGCGATGAGAGAGAAAACACTGGTGTGCAGCAGGGCTGCCGCGGCGAGCCCGCTTGCGCCCAGAAGCGCCGCCACAACCACATGCCAGATGCGCTCGCCGCGCGCATCGCTCGATCGCGCCCACGCCACCATCGCAAAGGCGCAGATGACGTAAGGGCACGCGACGACGAACCCGGTCTGCAGATTTGAGAACCCCATGGCCTTCACAATCTGCGGCAACCAGAACCCGACGCCGTAAAGCGCGAAGATGATTCCGAAATCCGCGGCGGCGAGCCACCACACACGAATGTCGCTCAATCCGCTCCAGAGATCGCCCGGCGCGATCGCATCACGCGCCAGCCGCGCCGCGACGATGCGCTTTTCATCGTCGCTGAGCCATTTGGCGCGGTTCGGTCCATCCGGCAGATGCGCGAGAACGAAGAGAGACAGAACGCAGGCCGGCAGGCCTTCGAGCAGAAAGAGCCATTGCCATCCGTGCAGATGCGTGACGCCTCCCATTTGAAGTATCGCACTCGACAGCGGGCCGCCGATCGCGCTCGCAAGCGGAATGGCGAAGAAGAAATAGGAATTGTACCGCGCCCGCGACGCAGCAGGAAACCAATAGGTCAGATAGAGCATGATGCCCGGAAAGAACCCGGCTTCCATCACACCCAGGAAAAAACGCAGCACATAGAAACTCAAGGGACCATGCACGAAGGCCGTGGCCGCCGAGACAATTCCCCATGACAACATGATGCGGAATATCCACAGCCGTGCGCCGACACGCTCCAAAATCACGTTCGAGGGCACTTCGAAAATGAAATAGCCGATGAAGAATATTCCGGCGCCCCAGCCATAGGCTTCCGCGCCGAGGCCGATATCCTTGTTCATCGTCAACGCCGCGAAGCCGACATTCACCCGGTCGAGGAAATTGACGACGTAAAGCAATCCCAAAAACGGAATCAGCCGCCAGGCGGCCTTGGCGAAGATTGCGTCTTCCAGCGCCGTGGCGCTATCGGCGTTCACGCCGTCGCCGGCAGCGCAAACTGAAATGCGTTACGGCCACGCCTTCACCAGATTATAGGCGTTGATCGTGCCGATTCCGGTCGCGAAATCCCAACCGATATTCGCCGCATAGGCGGGCTTATAGGCCGTGTTGGAAGTCGAGAGCACGCCCATTTCATTGTTCGCCGTACCGTAGCAATTGACAGGCCCCAGATAGGTCAAGCCGAAGTCGGTCAGCCCAAGCTCTTGGGCGGTGGCGCAATTCACATCGTTGTCGCCGCGGGACACGTCATAAAAGATGCAGGATGCCCTCGTATTCTTCCCCAGCGCCGAATTGCAAGCCGAGAGCGCAGTCCCGCCATACTCGGTCGCTGCGAGTGCGTAGAGAACCGGATTGGGATTGCCCTGACGCGCGTTCATCTTTTGATCGATCAGCGCCTGGATGCCGGCCATGATCGGCGATGCGAAGGACGTTCCGCCGCCGCCCGCCCAGCTGCTCGGCGCGCCCGTGCAAGGCGCTCCACCATTCCAGAAATCCGAATAGCAGATCACGAAATAGTGGCCCCAAAGACCGTCGGCCGCGAACATGGAGACGTCAGGAATATCCCGTGCGCCATCGCTTGGATTTCCGACAAGCGTTTGCCAGGAGGGTTTCGGATATCCGGAACAGGTTCCGCTCACGGCCGCGGCGCTTTGTTGCGACGTGGCGCCGAACGCGCAGCCGCTCGGGCCACCGCTTCCCCCGTCGACCTGCCAGAACTCCTGACCCTCGGCCGTATTGCAAAAACCGTTCGATCCGTAAGTGACCGACGCGCCCAGAAACTTCGCAATCAGCGTGCTCGCGCAGGAATCGTTCCACGGAATTTCGGGAATATAGGAGAGCGCCGAACCATAAGTCGCTGAGTTGGCGCTGCCCCAATAGGCGCTGTTGGTCTTCAGGTAGGAATCCGCGAAATCGGTGCCCCCGACAGCCACATTGTAAGGCGTGGACGCAAGGCCGCTGACCGCGATGCCCTGGAACGAGACCCATTGGTCCGCATCGCAGCTCGCTGAATTCTCGTCGCCTGCAGCGACGAACACGGAAACGCCCTCTGCGACGGCCTGCTGATACGCGGAATAGTAGGCGGCATTGCCTGCTGCGCCGTTATAGGCTTCGCATTCGCCATAGCTGACGCTGACGATCGGGGGCGGGTTCGGCGAATTGAGAATATTCTGCAGCGCGATCAGTCCGCCGAATGTCGTGTTGGTGTCCGCGCAAGACGCCAGTTCGATCGCGGCGTTCGGCGCCGCAGCGCTCGCCCATTCGGCGTCCAGAATCGCTTCGCCGTCGTCGCCGTTGACGCCGGGATCCACGCAATCGTTGTTGCTGGTGCTTGAATTCGGATGTGTCGTAGTCAGGCTGCCGAATGTGTAACCTGATAGCCCGAACGTCGAGCGGAACGCCGCCCAGTCCGCGGCGGCATAGACGTCGCTGTCTTCCACGACGACGATCGTCTGGCCCTTGCCCGTGATCCCGGCCGTGAACAGCTTGTTCAGGTTGTAGATGGTCGCGAGATCGGCCGGAACGACCGCCTGATAGGTAAAGTTGCTTTGCGTGAATGTGTATTTCTTGCGTGGGCGATAAAGCTTGTTGGGGCGAAAATCATTCAGCGAAACGACGCCCGTGACGGCCGGCGCAAGCGCCGACGGAATCTGCGGGTCGGAGACATTGGCGATATGTTTCGCGCCTTTCACCGATAGATAATGAATCGAAGTCTTGAACGCATCGCGCACCTGCGCGGCCGTGCCGGAGAAATCGACCGTCATCCGGTTGGCGTAAACAGCACTGACCTTGAAGCCATGGCTCGTCAGCCATGCCGTGATCGTCTGGATGTCGGCGCCGCCGAGCCCGAATTCCCGACCGAATTCTTCCGGCGTCAACCAGTGATGATAGTTCGGCGAGGCGCGGTCATGCAGCTGATCGATCAACTGCTCGAGCGCATGTTCCTGCGCAGGCGAACGCCGCAACAAGAGCTGCATATGGGTCAAAGCGAGGGAGTCCGGAACGGCGCCGCGATCGTTCTTTTTTGCTCGCGCTTCCGGCCGCGTGTTGCCGGCCAGCGTGGTCCGGCTGGAATCGTCGACGGCGCCGACGATCTGCCGTCCGGGCGATTGGGCCGCGGCCGAAGAGAGGCCAATTAGAGACGCCGCCAACAGGGCAGAAAACAGAAGACCAAAACCCGCAGCCTTACGCATGACAAACCCCAGCCGAATAGTCAGGACCACGACCTGACTCAGAATAACAAGCACGCAGATTGTTGGCTATAACACTGATTGGTACGAGGTTCGTCGGCTTGGAGGAACTCTGCGGTTAATTTCCGGTAACGGAACGGACCGGCTGGGCTTGCCCTGACCGCCCCCGTCCTCTATATGCCCGCCCCTTGAGGCGGCTGCGGTCGCGGGAGGCAGGCTTGCCAAAAGGCGGGTCAGTCCATGCCGGATGGTCCGGCGTCCCGGCGAACCGAGGCGAAAACAGGGAATCCCTCCCCGTTTCGCTCCGCAGCCCGGAAAGGGACTATTTATGGCTCTTTACGAGCATCTCCTGATCGCGCGCCAGGATATCAGCGCGCAGCAGGTGGACGCGCTGGCGACCCACCTCAAGACCATCGTCGAAGGCGAAGGCGGCAAGGTCGAGAAGCAGGAATATTGGGGCCTGCGCTCCCTCGCCTATCGCATCAAGAAGAACCGCAAGGGCCATTACGTGCTCCTGAACATCAACGCGCCGTCCAAGGCCGTGCAGGAACTCGAGCGCCAGCTCAAGATCAACGAAGACGTCCTTCGCTACATCACGGTCAAGGTCGACCAGTTCGAGCAGTCGAACTCGAACAAGGCCCGTCGCGATCGCGACGGCGAGAAGCCCGAAGCCGGAAGGCGACGACCGACGGAGATCGAACTATGAGCCAGGCCGGTGGCAGCGACAACGCCGTCCCTTCTTCCGCCGCAAGAAGACCTGCCCGTTCTCCGGCGCCAACGCGCCCAAGATCGACTACAAGGACGTGAAGCTGCTGCAGCGTTTCATTTCCGAGCGCGGCAAGATCGTGCCGTCGCGCATCACGGCCGTTTCGACCAAGAAGCAGCGCCTGCTCGCGATCGCGATCAAGCGCGCCCGCTTCATGGCGCTGCTGCCCTACGTCGTGAAGTGGGAGACGAACATGCAAGTGATCCTGCTCGAACGAGTCGAAAAGCTCGGCCAGATGGGCGACGACGTGAAGGTGAAGGACGGCTTCGCCCGCAATTTCCTTCTGCCCAAGAAGAAGGCGCTGCGCGCCACCAAGGCGAACCGCGCCTATTTCGAGACGCAGCGGACGCAGCTCGAAACCCACAATCTCGAGCGCAAGGCGGAAGCCGAGAAGATCGCCAAGAAGCTGGACGGCAAGAACTTCATGCTGCTGCGCCAGGCGGGCGATCGCGGCCAGCTTTACGGTTCGGTGTCGCCGCGCGACATCTCGGAGATCGTGACCAATGGCGGCTTCAACGTCGACCGCACCCAGGTCCCGCTCGACAAGGCGATCAAGACGATCGGCCTGTTCACCATTCGCGGTCGTGCTGCATCCGGAAGTGCCGCGTGACCGTGACGGTCAACGTCGCGCGCACCGAGGACGAAGCCGAGCGTCAGGCGCGCGGCGAAGACGTGCTGTCGGAGAAGACGGAGGCCGAAGAGGCTGAAGTCGCCGCCGAAGAGCTGTTCGAGGAAGGCGCTGGGCCGAAGGCCGAAGGCGAAGAAGCCCCGTCCGAGGATTGAACTGCGAGACGGCAGGCTTATTTGTTGCCTCGTAGTGCGCCGCAACATCGGCTAAGGTCTCAGTCTCTCAACGCGGGGTGCTGAAATGTCCGCCGTCGTCGAAACCAAACGGGTCACCGTTCCGGAGATTCGCGCTCACAAGAACGCGAAGCCGGTGGTGTGCCTGACCTGCTACCACGCCCATACGGCGAAGCTGCTCGACAACCATGTCGACCTGATGCTGGTGGGCGACTCTGTCGGCATGGTGATGCACGGGATGGAGTCGACGCTCGGCGTCACGCTCGACATGATGATCCTGCACGGCAAAGCCGTGATGCGCGGCAGCAAGCATGCGCTGGTCGTGGTCGATCTGCCCTTCGGCTCCTACGAAGAGAGCCCGCAGGTTGCCTTCCGCAGCGCCGCACGTGTGATCCAGGAAACCGGCTGCACGGCCGTGAAGATGGAAGGCGGCGAACGTATCGCCGAGACCATCCGCTATCTCACGCTGCGCGGCATTCCGGTGATGGGCCATATCGGGCTCACGCCGCAGATGATCCAGATTTTCGGCGGCTTCAAAACGCAGGGCCGCACGGAAGCCGAATGGCCCGCGCATCGAGGCCGATGCCAAGGCCGTCGCCGAGGCGGGCGCATTCGCTGTTGTGCTGGAAGGCATGGCTGAGCCGCTGGCCGCCAAGATCACGCGCGAAATCGCCATCCCCACCGTCGGCATCGGCGCGTCCGCCGAATGCGATGGCCAGATCCTCGTCATGGAGGACATGCTGGGCCTCAACCCGAACCCACCCAAATTCGTGCGCCAATACGCGAATATGGGCCCGGATATCGAGGCGGCTGTGAAGGCCTATGCCGCCGATGTCCGCAGCCGCAATTTCCCCGGCAAGGAAAACGTGTACACCATGAAGCGGGCCGGTTAAGACCCGTTCATTCGTCTGACGTCTTCGTGCCTTGGGTTGCCAGCGTGGCGGCTACCGGCTAATCATCCCGGCCGATCAAGGCTTTGGGCGCGCCTTACGAGGAATCTCCGCGTGACAGACATCTTCCGGGAAGTCGAGGAGGACGTTCGCCGCGAACGCTACGAACAGCTCTGGAAAGAATATGGCGACTATGTCATCGCCGGAGCTGCCGTCGTAGTGATCGCCGTGGCGGGCTTTCAACTTTGGCGCGTTTACGATCAGCGTCAGCGCGCCAACGCGTCCGTGGAATTCATGAACGCGGAGCAGCTGTTGGAAGCCGGCGATACGGGCGCAGCCCAATCCGCCTTTGCGCATCTGGAGAAATCTGCTCCCGGAGGCTACGCGTCGCTTGCAAAATTCCAGGAAGCCAACGCCATGATTCAGGCCGGCAACACGGCCGACGCGGTGATCATCTACAAACAGATCGCGGCAGGCAAAGACGACGTTCTTGCCCCCGCCGCGCGCATCCATGCCGGTTGGGCGCTCGTCGACACCGCGCCGAAATCCGACATTGAGGCGCTGGTCGGGCCGCTGACAGACCATGCGAATCCCTGGCACGGCATGGCGCAGGACATTCTCGCTTTCGCAGATTATCGCGCCGGCGCGACGCAAGCGGCGATTGGGGAATATCAGAGCCTGTCCAACGATGCTGATGCGCCGGCGCCCTTGCGCGCCCGCGCCGGATGGATGGTGACATTCCTCAAAGGCGGCGGCGCCAAAAATTACGGCACGGTTCCGCCGCCGCCCGCGCCGCCAAGCGCATCCCCCTCGCAGCCGCAGGCTGCAGCCGGAGGTCCTTCCCGCCAATGAGAGTTGCATCAACGTTGCGCGTCGTTGTGTGTCTCACAGTCGTGCTCGCCCTGTCGGGTTGCTCGACATTCGACTTCGCGTCGAACTGGTTCTCGTCGACCAAGAAATCGAACATCAAGGGCGAGCGCATCTCCGTGATGTCGCTCGACGAGGCGCTCAAGCCCGACTCGTCGCTCAGCGACGTCAAAGTCGTGCTGCCGACGCCCTATCGCAACGCGGATTGGCCCGAGCCCGGCGGCTATGCGGCCAACGCGATGTATCACCTGGAGGCCGACGGCCCCTTGCGCGCAATCTGGCAGCAGGACACCGGCAAGGGTTCCGACGACGATTCGCGCCTTACCGCTCCTCCGGTTGTCGCCGACGGGCGCGTCTATGTGCTCGACGCGTCGGCGCATGTTTACGTGTTCGACGCCGGCAGCGGCAAACCGCTATGGGACAAGGATCTCGCCCCGCCCAGCCCCGACGACGGATTCAATTGGTTCGGATTGTTTGGACCCGGCATGTCGATCGATCCCACCAAGGGCTTCGGCGGCGGCGTCGCCTTCGATAAAGGCCGGGTTTTCGTCAGCACCGGATTCGGTGTCGTCTTCGCGCTCGACCCGACATCTGGTCGCCAATATTGGAAAGTCGATCTGGGCGTGCCCATCGTGAATGCGCCGGACGCCAATGGCGGCCGCGTCTTCGTCTCCTCGCAGGACAATCATTTCTACGCGTTGGCCGAGATCGACGGCCGCACGCTCTGGGATCATCAGGGCATCGCGGAATCCGCCGGCATTCTCGAAAGCACGAGCGCCGCGGTGGCCGGCGACTATGTGGTGGCGCCCTACACGTCCGGCGAATTGTTCGCGATCCGGGTCGAAAACGGCCGGCCCGCATGGAACGACATGCTCACGCGCACCGGCAATGTGACCGCGTTGTCGGAGCTCGACGATATCGCCGGCCGGCCCGTCATCGACCGCGATATGGTGTTCGCCATCAGCCATTCGGGCATCATGGGCGCCATCAACTCAACACCGGCGATCGCGTCTGGACGCGCGACGTTGGCGGCATCCAGACTCCGTGGGTTGCGGGCGATTTTCTCTACGTGCTCACGACCGACGATCTGCTTCTTTGCCTCGAGCGCAAGGACGGCAAGGTCAAATGGGTGCATCAGCTGCAGCGCTGGAAGAATATGGAAGACAAGGAGGATCCGATCGTCTGGTCCGGACCCGTCCTCGTCTCCGATCGTCTGATCATCGTCTCGTCCGACGGCTACGCGATTTCGGTTTCGCCCTATTCGGGCCAACTGATGGGTCGCATCGAGATACCGGACGGCACCTATATCTCGCCGGTCGTCGCCAACGGTACGCTTTATCTCTTGACCAACAGCGCCCAACTCGTCGCGATGCGCTGACGCGGGCGGGCAAGGAAATGCCATGCCGCTTGCCGTCGCCGTTGTGGGCCGCCCGAATGTGGGCAAGTCCACCTTGTTCAACCGGCTTGCGGGCAAGCAGCTGGCGATCGTCCATGACACGCCCGGCGTCACCCGCGACCGCCAGGATGCGCTCGCGCAGTTGGGCCCTCTTTCGGTCCGCCTGATCGACACTGCGGGCTTCGACATCGGCGCGCCGGGTAGCCTTTCCATGCGCATGACCGACCAGACCTTGGCGGCCATCAAGGAAGCGGATGTCTGCCTCTTCGTCGTCGACGCGCGCGACGGTGTGACCACGGGCGACGAGATTATTGCCGACGCGCTACGCCGCTCGGGCAAGCCGGTCGTGCTCATCGCCAACAAATGCGACGTGCAGCTCGATCTCACGGAATTCTACGCGCTGGGCTTCGGCGAACCGATCGGCGTGTCTGCCGTTCATAATCTCGGAACAGACGAGATCGTCGACGCGCTTGAAGCGTTCGGCGGCGAAGAAGAAGCACCTCCGGAAGAAGAAGCCGAACCCGTCGAAGCGATCGACCGGCCGCTCAAGCTCGCCATTGTCGGCCGCCCCAATGTCGGCAAATCGAGCCTGTTCAACCGCGTGCTGGGTGAGGAACGCTCGCTGACGGGACCGGAAGCGGGCCTCACGCGCGATTCCATCGCGGCGACCTGGGAAGTGGACGGCCGCACGATCCAGCTTCACGATACCGCGGGTTTGCGCAAGCGCGCGCGGGCAGCCGGCGAAGAGCTCGAACAGCTAGCCGTGCAAAGCGCGCTCACCGCCATCCGCTTCGCCGAATGCGTGATCGTGGTCATCGACGCCACCGCGCCGTTCGAGAAGCAGGATCTCACCATCGTCGACATGGTGGCGAAGGAAGGCCGCGCGATCGTGTTCGCGCTCAACAAATGGGACCAGATCGAAGCGCCCGCCGGCGCGATCACGGCGCTGAAGAAACATCTCGATCATCTGCTGCCGCAGATCGCCGGCGCGCCGCTCGTCGGCATCTCCGCGCGGACCGGCGAAGGCATCGATCACATATTGCCGGCCGTTCTTGCTGCGGATGCCGCCTGGAATACGCGTGTGCCGACGGCGCAGCTGAATCGCTTTCTCGCGGCGGCACTCGCCAGCCATCCGACACCCGCCATTCACGGCCGCCGCGTGCGCATCCGCTATATGACCCAGGCCAAAAGCCGCCCACCGACATTCGCGCTGTTCGGCACGCAGCTCGATGGCTTGCCGGATCACTATTTGCGCTATCTGCAAAACGAATTGCGCAAGGCGTTCAATCTGCAAGGTGTGCCGCTGCGGTTTTCGCTGCGGACGTCCACAAATCCGTACGCGGATAAGTAGGATCGTGCAATCTTGATTGGAAAGGGTCCGGGCGCGAAGCACGAACCTTTTCGAAAGATATCAGCCTGGGACTAGGTCGATGCCAAAATATCTACCACTCGAAATCGGCAGCACGATTAAGACCAGTGTCAGCAACATGTTCGATCTCCGCTGGAAAAAGGAGGGTCTCATTGCCGATTTCCTCATTCCGAGCGACGCGCTGAACGTTATTCGGGTGCAGTTCGAGAAAATCTTAATCGCACGCATACTGGATGAAATGCCGTTAAGCACCGAAGCCGAGCTAACGCCAAATGAGGGTTTAGTGCCGGAACACTTTGCGTACCGAGTCGAGGGCGCGAGATTTTGGGCTATGCAGTCCCAAGCGTTGAAAGCAGTTTACAAAAACGCGGAACATTATCGTTTCATAACTGGCTGGACCTGTCTTGACGTAATCGCGATTTCTACGCCTACCATTTCCGTAGTGCCCGCTGAGGCTGCTGATAAGGTCTAGACTTCAAAGCACGTCGCTACCCAAAAAGAACCCTTGCTTGACACGCTACATCTCCCTCCCCTAACGCTGAAGTTCAATTCTTCCGGTTCCTCCATGTCCGCCATCATCGACGTCCGCAATCTGACCAAGACCTACGGCGCGATCGCGGCCGTGAAGGATGTGAGCTTCGAGGTCGAGGCGGGCGGGATCTTCGCATTCCTGGGGCCGAACGGCGCGGGCAAATCGACCACCATCAAGATGCTGACGACCGTGCTGCGCCCCACTTCGGGCGCGATCCGCATCGACGGCTTCGATCCTGTCACGCAATCCCATCAGGTGCGGCGCTCCTTCGGCATCGTGTTCCAGGACCCCAGTCTCGATGACATGCTGACCGCGCGCGAGAACATGGATTTCCACGGCGTGCTTTACGACATCCCCCGCGCCGAGCGGAAAACGCGTATCGAGCAATTGCTCAACTTCGTGGAATTGTGGGACCGCCGCAATTCGCTCGTCCGGGATTTTTCCGGCGGCATGAAGCGGCGCCTCGAAATCGCCCGCGGGCTGATGCATCACCCCAAGATTATCTTCCTCGACGAACCGACTCTCGGGCTCGACCCGCAGACGCGAAACCACATGTGGAAATATCTGCAGGAACTGAACGCGAAGAACGGCACGACCGTCTTCTTCACCACCCACTACATGGAAGAAGCCGAGCGTATTGCGCAGCGCATCGCCGTGATCGATCGCGGCACGATCATCGCCTCGGGCACCGCCGACGAACTCAAGACGCAGACGAAGACGGAGAGCCTTGAAGACGCGTTTCTCAATCTCACCGGGCATTCGATCCGCGAAGAAGAAGGCACGAAATCTCGACCGCATGCGCCAGGTTCGGGGGATCATGCGATGAACGCGGTCTATATCCTCTGGCTGCGCCAGTTCAAACGTTATATCCGCTCGCCGGCGCGGCTCGTCGCTTCGCTGGCCCAGCCGATGATGTTCCTGGTCGCGCTGGGCTTCGGGCTGGGATCGGTCTTCGCGCGCGCCGGTCAGGGCAGCTATATCCAGTTCCTCGTGCCCGGCATCGTCGCAATGAGCATCATCTTCTCTGCGATCTTCTCGGGCATGGAGATGCTGTGGGACCGGCAATTCGGCTTTCTGAAGGAAACGCTGGTTGCGCCCGTGCCGCGCTTTGCGATCATGCTGGGGCGCGTGGCGGGCGGCGCCACGACCGCCATGTTTCAGGGCGCGATCGTGCTGATCATTTCGCTGGCGTTCGGATTCCGCCCGCATGATTGGCTCGTCGTGCCCGAGGCGCTGGCCGTGATGCTGCTGATATCGCTGCTGTTCAGCGCCTTCGGCATGGTTTTGGGATCGAAGATCACCGATATGCAGGCCTTCCCTCTGATCATGAATTTCACCGTGATGCCGCTGTTCTTCTTGTCGGGCGCGATGTTTCCGTTGCGCGGATTGCCCAAACCGATGCTCGTCGTGGCGACCGCCGATCCACTGTCCTATGGCGTCGATGCGCTGCGCCAGATTCTGATCGGCTCCGGGCATTTCGGTCTACCGCTCGACCTCGCGGTCTTAAGCGGGCTCACGCTCGTGCTGCTGTTCCTCGGCAGCTACTTCTTTTCGCGCATGGAAGTATGAAGCCTATTTGAACACAACCAACTCGCCCTGCTTTTCGCACGCGGGCGATAGCAGTTCGACGATCAGCCCGGCAACGGCTTCGGGCGGGCGCAGAGAGTCCGGATTTTCACCGGGCATCGCCTTGGCGCGCATCTTCGTGCGCAACGGTCCCGGGTTGAGAAGATTGACCCGCACATGCGTGCCCTTGCATTCGGCGGCATAGGTGAGCACCAGGGATTCCAGCGCGGCCTTGCTCATCGCATAGCCGCCCCAGAATGGCATGTGATGGCGCGCGGCGCCCGAGGTGACGAACAGCGCCCGCCCGGCATCGGAGGCGCGCAGCAATGGATCGAGCGAACGGATCAGCCGCCAGTTGGCCGTGACATTGATGTCGATCAGTTCCTGGAAAACCTTGGGCTCGAGATTGGACAGCGGCGTGAGCGCGCCCAGGACACCCGCATTGCCGAGAAACGCATCGAGCTTTCCCCAACGCTCGTAAATCGAAGCGCCCAGACGATCCAGCGCCGGAAAATCCTTGAGATCGAGCGGGACCAGAGTGGCCGTGCCGCCCGCGCGCTGGATTTCGTCGTCGATGTCTTCCAGGCCGCCGACGGTTCGTGCGACAAGGATCACATGCGCCCCTTCGGCCGCCAGCGCCTTGGCGGCCGCACGTCCGATGCCGCGCGACGCGCCCGTGACAAGCGCGACACGCCCTGACAGGGACTTGGTCATGATGCGATAGTTCTCACGCGACTTCGGCGAGGAGGGAAAGCTGGCGTCCGCTGCGCCCGCCGCTGACATCGGTCAGCTCGATGGGATATTCGCCGGAAAAGCAGGCGTCGCAGAATTGCGGATTGCGGTCGTTGCGTCCTGCTTCGCCCATGGCGCGGTAAAGCCCGTTCATCGAGACGAAGGCGAGGCTGTCGGCGCTCGATGATAGTCGGCGCATCTGCTTCGACATCCTTCATGCGATGCGCAAGCAGATCGTCGGTGTTGGGCGTGTCCACGCCGTAGAAGCAGGAGATGGGTCGTGGGCGGGCTTGCGATACGGAAATGCACTTCAGAGGCGCCCGCATCGCGCACCATCTCCACGATCTTCTTCGACGTCGTGCCGCGCACGATGGAATCGTCGACCAGCACCACGCTCTTGCCCTTGAGCTTGGCGCGATTGGGATTGTGCTTGAGGCGCACGCCCAGATGGCGGATGCGGTCGGACGGCTCGATGAAGGTGCGTCCGACATAATGGTTGCGGATGATGCCGAGCTCGAAGGGAAGACCCGACGCCGCGGCATATCCAAGCGCGGCGGGCACGCCGGAATCCGGCACCGGAATCACCATGTCGGCGCCGAGCGCCGGCGCCTCGCGCGCCAGCTCTTCGCCGATGCGCTTGCTCGCATCATAGACATTGCGGCCTTCGACCATGGAATCCGGCCGGGCGAAATAGACATATTCGAACACGCAGAAGCGGTGCGGCTGCGTCGCGAATGGGCGATAGGACTCGAAGCCGTCCTTGGTGATGACCACCATCTCGCCGGGCTCGATGTCGCGCACGAATTCCGCGCCGATGATGTCGAGCGCGCAGGTTTCCGACGACAGGATTAAGGCGCTGCCGAGCTTGCCCAGCACGAGGGGACGCACGCCACAGGGATCGCGCACGCCGATCAGCTTCTTGGCGGTCAGCGCCACGAGCGAATAGGCGCCTTCCACCCGCTTCAGCGCATCGATCAGTCTTTCGACGATCGGATTGAAGCGGCTGCGCGCGATCAGATGGATGATGGTTTCGGTGTCGGACGTGGACTGTGAAAATCGCGCCGTGCGCGCACGAGTTCGGCGCGCAGAGTGCGCGGCGTTGGTGAGATTGCCGTTATGCGCGATCGCGATGCCGCCGCCCGCCAGATCGGCGAACATGGGCTGGATGTTGCGCGCGAGCGAGCCGCCCGTCGTGGAATAGCGCACATGGCCGAGCGCCTGGCTGCCCTTGAGATTCTGCGCATGCGGGTTCTTCTCGCCGAACACATCGCCCACCAGGCCCGGATGCCGCTCGGCGATGAATTGTGCCGTCGTAAGGTGACGATGCCGGCCGCTTCCTGGCCGCGATGCTGGAGCGCGTGCAGCCCGAGCACCACGAGCGCGCCCGCTTCGGGATGGCCGAAGATGCCGAACACGCCGCATTCCTCGTGGAATTTATCGTCGAAGGGCGTTTCGGAAAGCGCGCTCTGGCCTGCGATCATGGCTTGCCTGAATCTCCGTTGCCGGTCGACTGAATGAGCCTGTCTAGCGCGCGACGATCATCGGCGCCATAGGCCTTTTGTCCGTGCCGCGGACCATGTTGCGCCTGCCGCGGGGCGGGCCTGGGGACAGGCGTTCCGGGCGGCGCAGCCGCCGGCTCGTCTCGTGCGGTCCGGATATGCTGATCGGGGATCAGCGACAGCAACACGTCGCTGGAACCCTGGATGAGCGGCAGGAACCGCGCGCTCGTCATCCATTCCGGTTGCGAGCGAATCGGCACAACCATGCAGAACACCAGATAGGCGATCCCAACTATCGCGAGCCCGCGGATGAATGCCAAATGCGAATCCCAACGCGCGATCGATCGCGCCGACCGGCGAACGCTGCACGCCTTGCGCAAATCGAAAGCTGACGAAGGACAGCGGGATCAGGACGACGAGGAATATCCCGCCATAAGCCACCAGCGTGCCCAGCCATTCCGGCGAAATGCGCTCCCGCAGAAACGGCGCCAACGCGGGGCCGAAATAGAGCGTGGCGAAGGCCGCCGCCGCCCAGGCGAAGATCGTCAGCGTTTCCTGCACGAAGCCGCGATAGGTCGCGTAGATCACCGAGGCCAGCACCACGAGGACGACCAGTACGTCGACGAACGAGAAACTCAGATGACCCATAACGACACTCTACCACGCAAATCGATTCGCCGCGGGTCCGCCTAGGTCCCCGAAGCAAACGCCGCCAACTCCCCCACATCTTTGACAGTCCGAAGCGTCAGGCCCGCGCCCTCAGCCTTCGTGCCCGTCGGGATCAGCGCCGTTGTAAAGCCCAGCTTGGCGGCCTCCTTCAGGCGCAATTCGGCTTGCGGCACCGGGCGTACATCGCCCGAAAGGCTGATTTCGCCAAAAAATACGCAATCCTTCGGCAAGGCCTCACCTGCGAAAGACGACACCAACGCCGCCGCGGCCGCCAGATCGGCCGCCGGTTCGCCCACTTTCAGTCCGCCCGCCACGTTCAGATAGACATCGTGCCCGCTCACGCCAAGGCCGGCGCGCGCATCGAGCACGGCCAGAATCATCGCAAGCCGACCACTGTCCCAGCCGACCACCGCGCGGCGCGGCGTGCCGTAACCGGGAGCCGCAACCAGCGCCTGCACTTCCACCAGCACGGGCCGCGTGCCTTCGAGGCCCGCGAAGACAGCCGCGCCCGGCGACGCGCTGTTGCGGTCGCCCAGAAAGAGCGCCGACGGATTGGCGACTTCCATCAGCCCCTGCCCCGTCATTTCGAACACGCCGATTTCGTCGGTGGGCCCGAAGCGGTTCTTCACCGCGCGCAGCACGCGAAAATGATGTCCGCGCTCGCCTTCGAAATAGAGAACGGCGTCCACCAGATGCTCGACGGCTTTGGGCCCCGCGATCTGGCCGTCCTTGGTGACATGACCGACGAGAAGCAGCGCCGCGCCGGATGCCTTGGCGTAGCGCACGAGATCGAAAGACGCCGTGCGCACCTGCGCGATCGTGCCGGGTGCGGCTTCGAGCGCGGAGGTCCAGATCGTCTGGATGGAATCGATGGCGACGATGCCCGGCGGCGGACCGGATTCGAGCGTGGCAAGAATATCTTCGACGCTGGTGGCGGAGCCCAGCGCAACGGGCGCATCGCCCAGCCCCATGCGCGCCGCGCGCATGCGCACCTGCGCCATCGCCTCTTCGCCGGAGATGTAAACCGCTTGGCCGCCCGTTTTTGCATAGGCCGCCAGCGCCTGCAGGATCAGGGTCGATTTGCCGACGCCGGGATCGCCGCCCACCAGCAGCGCCGAACCGGGCACCAGCCCGCCGCCGCAGACGCGATCGAATTCCGGAATGCCGGTGGGCCGCCGCGGCGGCGCGTCATCTTCGGTCTTGAGGTCTTCGAGCGCGAAAGGCCGTCCGCGCACGCGCTTGCCGCGCCCGTACCGGCGGGGACTGCTGCAGATGCGACTTCCTCGACGATGGTGTTCCAGCCGCCGCAGGCGTCGCACTTGCCGGACCATTTGGCGTGAACCGCTCCGCAGCTTTGGCAAACGAAGCTCGCTTGCGCGCGCGCCACTAGCCGCGGACTTCCATCTTGATCGGACCTTCCGCACGGCCATGGATGAACTGGTCGACATAAGGGTTGCCGCTGGTGTCGATCTCGGCCGTCGGGCCGTCCCAGATGATCTTGCCCTTGTAGAGCATCGCGATGCGGTTGGAGATTTTCCGCGCGCTCGCCATGTCGTGCGTGATCGAGAGCGTGGTGACGCCGAGATTTTTCACAGTCGACACGATCAGGTCGTTGATCACGTCGGCCATGATGGGGTCGAGGCCGGTCGTCGGTTCGTCGAAGAAGATGATCTCGGGATCGGCCGCGATGGCGCGCGCAAGGCCCACGCGTTTCTGCATGCCGCCGGACAGTTCCGCCGGCGACAGCATGGCGACTTCCGAACCCAACCCCACCTTGGCGAGCTTCTGGATGGCGACATCGCGCGCCTTGCTGCGCCCCATGCCGTGGCCCTGTATCAGGCCGAACGCCACATTTTCCCAAACCGGCAGGCTGTCGAACAGAGCCGCGCCCTGGAACAGCATGCCGAACTTCTTCAGCATCGCGTCGCGGGCGCGGCCACCGATGCGCGTGACTTCCTCGCCGTCGACGAAGATCTTGCCCTCGTCGGCGCGCAGGATGCCCAGCACGCATTTGATCATCACGGACTTGCCGGTGCCGGAGCCGCCGATGACCACCAACGAACTCGGCAGCACCGATCTTGAGATCGATGCCGTCCAGCACGACCTTGTCGCCGAAGCGCTTCTTGACGCCGCGAAGTTCGATTTTCGGTGTGCCCTGCGCCGCCATCTCAGTTTCCGAACAGGATGGAGGTGAGGAAATAGTTCGCCGCCAGGATCAGGATGGACGACGACACCACCGCGTTGGTCGTCGCCGCGCCGACGCCTTGGGCGCCGCCCTTGGAATGAAAGCCATTGTAGCAGCCCATCAGCGCGATGATGAACCCGAACACCGCGATCTTGATCACGCCTGACGTCACGTCGGCGTGGGTGACGAAATCGACCGTGTTCTTGAGATAGATGGGGCCATTGAAGCCCAGGCTTTCCGTCGCCACCACATAACCGCCGAACACGCCGATCGAGTCCGCCACAAGGACGAGCACCGGCAGGGTCACGACGGCGGCGACGAGGCGCGGCACGACGAGATATTTGATCGGGTTGGTCGACAGCGTGGTCAGCGCATCGATCTGTTCGGTCACGCGCATGGTGCCGATTTCGGCCGCGATGGCGGCCGCCACGCGACCCGCCACCATCAGGCCTGCAATCACGGGGCCAAGCTCACGCGTGATGCCCAGTACGACGATGTTGGGCACGACGGATTCCACGCCGAAGCGGTTGCTGCCGACATAGATCTGCAACGCCAGCGCGCCACCGGTGAAGAACGCGGTGAGACCCACGACCGGCAAGCGAGAAATAGCCGATGCGGATCATCTGCTGGCCGATCAGTCCCCAATAAATGGGCGGGCGCACGCAATTCGTCACGGCGGAAATCATGAACCGGGTCAGCGCCCCGGTCTGCGCGAGAAAAGCGAGGAACACGCGGCCGATCGGCGCCAAAATATTCATTTCGCAGCCTCGACATAGCGACGCGGCACGCGACCATCGAGCGACGTCAGGATTTCATAAGGCGCGGTGTTTGCGGCGCGGGCCAACTCGTCGAGACTGATTGTGTCGCCGAGAAATTCGACCTCCGCACCCACGCGAAGCGCGGCGTCCGGTATGTCGGTGACATCGAGCGTAACCAGATCCATCGACACCCGCCCGGCGACCGGCGCACGCATGCCGCCGATGGCGCCCATCCCCCGATTGCCGATCGCGCGCATCAGACCGTCTGCATATCCCAGGGCGATGGTCGCGAGCGTGCCTTTCCGCCCGATCCGGAAGCTCGCTCCGTAGCCAACGCTCTCCCCCTTGTCAACGCGACGAAGCTGGAGGATGCGCCCGGTCAGGATCGCGACCGTGGTAAACGGGTTCTCGCTCGAGCTCCGCGGGTTCCCGCCATAGAGACCGATGCCCAGGCGCACCATGTCGAAAGCGTAGTCCTTGCCCAGAAGCGCGCCGCCGGAGGCCGACAAACTGGCGGGCGTGGGCGGCAACCGGGCAAGCCCTGCCCGGAAACGGTCAAGCTGCGTCCGGTTCATGGGCGAGGTGGGGTCTTCGGTGCAGGCCAGATGGCTCATGACCAGCACGAGTCTGATGTCACGCAGCCGCGCTGAAGCTTCGCCGACAAGCGTGGCGAATTCATAGGGCGGCAAGCCCAGCCGGTTCATGCCGGTGTCGAAATGCAGTGCAGCTTCCAGCTCCGTGCCCGAGGCGCGCGCGGCCGCAGACCAAGTCTCGATCTCGGCCAGCGAATTGAGAACGGGCGTCAGCCGATGCGCCATCAGCGCGGGCACCGCTGTGGGATACGCACCGTCCAGGACAAAAATGCGGGCAGCCGGCGCAAGCGGGCGCACCTTGATGCCCTCCTCCAGCCGCGCCACGAACAGTGTATCGCAGCCGATCGAGACCAGGTTGCGCGTAACCTCGCTGGCGCCCAAGCCATAACCGTCCGCCTTGACGACGCCGGCCACGGCCGCGCCGCCGCTCAAACGGCCGCAGATGCGATAGTTCTCGGCGATCGCGCCCAACCGCACAGTCAGGCACGCGACATCGATATCGGATTGGCTCATGCAAGGCGCACAATGGCAGGCGAACGCCTCGGCCGTCAAAGCGGTTCGGCGCAATGGTGAATTGCTATGCAGCCTCGACTTCGCGCCGAACCGTTGCGCCAAATTCCCGTTCGGCGATGGCAAGATCGTAATTCGATTGCAACTGGCCCCACAGCTCCGGTCCGGTCTTGAAATACCGGCCCAAGCGCAATGCCGTCTCCGCCGTAATGCCGCGGCGGCCATTCACAATTTCCGAGATACGATTGGCCGGCACGCGCAATTTCAATGACAGCGCATGCGCCGAAAGACCTCTGGCCTTCATTTCCCGCGCTAGAATGCGGCCGGGATGAACAGGGACGAGCATTCTTGTTCGAGGACCAAGTCCCCCAATTGTCTTCCGCGCACTTTTGGGCATGGACCAATCCCACCATTCGCTCATGCGACACCATAGCAAATGTAGTGACTTCATGAATTCAATTGACGCGTGCCCCTCCGTTCACCATGGCCGGGCTTGACCCGGCCACCTAGCGGGCGAGCGTCCGCGAGCCCAATAAACTTTTCATGCGTAGGCTGAAGGCGAAAGTTCATTCGCCGCGCAGACGCGCGGCGGCTGGGTGGCCGGCTCGGGGGCCGGCCATGGAGAGTTTTGGTGACGCCGTGCAATTCGAAGCTGTTCAAACTTCAAGACGCCGCCAGATCCTTGAAGCGCGTGAAACGGTCGTCGAAGAACAGTTCGATGCGGGTCGTGGCGCCGTGGCGGTGTTTTTCGACCAGCACTTCGGCCAGCATGCCGACGCGCTCCATCTTCTCCAGCCCATTTGGCGAACTCGGGATCGTCTTCCGCCGGTTCGCGCGATCTTGAGATAATAGTCTTCGCGATAGACGAACATCACCACGTCGGCGTCCTGCTCGATCGAGCCGGATTCGCGCAAGTCCGACAGCACCGGGCGCTTGTCGTCGCGGCTGTCGACGCCGCGCGACAGCTGCGACAGCGCGATGACCGGAACGTCCAGTTCCTTGGCGAGCACCTTCAGGCCCTTGGTGATCTTCGGTGATTTCCTGCACCCGGTTTTCCACACGGCGCGACGGCTCGACCAGCTGCATATAGTCGATGATGATGAGACCGATCTTCTTTTCGCGCTTCAGACGGCGGGCGCGCGCCGCGATCTGCGCGATCGAAATGCCGCCGGTGTCGTCGATGTAAAGCGGCAGAGTGCGACAGGTCCTGCATCTTGAGTACGAAATTCTCCCACTCGCTTTCGGAGAACTTGCCGTTGCGGATCTTCCACATCTCGATTTCGGTCTGCTCGGACAGAATACGCGCCGAGAGCTGCTGCGCCGCCATTTCGAGCGAGAAGAAGAGAACCGGCGACAGCCGCGCGGCGTTTCGACGCCGTCGGCGACATCCAGCGCGTAGGCGCGCGCGGCATGGAACGCCATGTTGGTGCGCGAGCGATGTTTTGCCCATGCCCGGGCGGCCCGCGAGGATGATAAGGTCCGAAGGCTGCAGTCCGCCCAACAGCGAATCGATATCGGCGAAGCCGGAGGTGACGCCGGAAATCTGGCCGCCCCGCGCCTGCGCCTTCTCCGCGCTTTCCACCGTGCGGCGCAGGCTTCGGAAAACTCGATCGGGCCCTCGCCGTAGCGCGAAGTTTCGGCGATGCGATAGAGCGCCTTTTCCGCTTCTTCGATCTGCCCCTGCGGCGGGGCTTTTCGATGGGCGCTTCATAGGCCGTGTTGACGATGTCTTCGCCCGATGCGGATCAGCGAACGCCGCACGACAAGATCGTGCAGGATGCGCGCATAATCGCGCACATTGGCGTAAGCGGGCGCCGCTTGCGCGAGGCCTGCGAGATAGGCGTGGCCGCCCACTTCCATGCAGTCCCGGATCGGCCTTCATCGCGGCGTGCAGCGTGAGCGGCGTGATCACCATGCCGCCGCGTTCCATCGTGCCGGACATCGCTTCATACAGACGCGCTGATGCAGCGGATCGTAGAAAGTGCTCCGCCTTTCAGAACCGCAGAGACCCGTTCCAGCGCCTGATTGTCGACAAGGATCGCGCCGAGCAGAGCCTGCTCGACTTCGATGTCGTAGGGGACGTGGCGATAGGCCTCTTGTTCCATGGCGGCTCTTGTTCTTCGGCGTGGGCTGCGGAAAGAGCACGCGCGCGGGCGCCGAATCAAGCCAGTGCGCAGCCGACCCGCAAGACAAATCGGCTCTTGCCCACAGCTATTTCGGGACCTTGTTGCGATGCGGCCGGATCAGGCGGCGCGGCTTGCGCGCGGCATATGTTCGAGGCCAGCGAATCGCATGGTCCGTTCGGATTCGAGCATATAGTCGCGGGTCAAAGGAAGCGCATCGATGCGCTTGACAAGCTGAACCTGGAAAACCACCAGCCCTTCGCGCCGGAAACCCATTTCCGCGCCTGCGAGATAAAACTCCCACATGCGGCAGAACCGTTCGTCGTAGATTGCGGCGGCCTCGTTCCAACGCGCCTTGAAACGCCGGCGCCATTCCTTGAGCGTCTCGGCATAGTGCAGCCGCAGCACTTCGACGTCGCTGACGATGAGACCGGCGCGCTCGATGACGGGCAGCATCTCGCTGAGCGCTGGCGTGTAGCCGCCCGGGAAAATATACTTTGCGATCCACGGATTGGTGAAGCCGGGGCCATCGCTGCGTCCGATGGTGTGGATCAGCGCCACGCCGTCGTCCTCGAGCAGCGCCGCAATCTTGTCGAAGAACGCGCGATAATAGGGCGCCCCGACATGCTCGAACATGCCGACCGAAACGACGCGGTCGAACGCGCCTTCAAGTTCGCGATAGTCTTCGAGCTCGAATTTGCAACGCTCGCCGAGGCCCGCCCTGCTTGCGCGGCTGCGCGAGAGCGCGAGCTGTTCTTCCGAGAGCGTGACGCCCAGAACTTTCGCGCCGCCGTCACGTGCGAGATCGAGCGCGAGCCCGCCCCAGCCGGAACCGATATCGAGCACGCGCAAATCTTCGCGATCGAGATGGAGCTTGGCTGCGATGTGACGCTTTTTGCCCGCCTGCGCATCTTCCAGCGACTCGCCGTCTTCCGAGAAATAGGCGCAGGAATATTGCCGGTCGCGGTCGAGAAACAGATCGTAGAGCTGGCCCGAGAGATCATAGTGATGGGCCACATGCGCCCTGGCGCGCGAGGCGGGATTGAACTGCTCGAACCGCCGGAACGCCCGCCGGACGGCGCGCGCGAACCTCATAAAGCCGACCGGGCTGGTTTGCGCGAGATTGCTCATCAGGAGATCGAGCAGACCCGCGATGTCGCCCTCTTCGACGGTCAGCCGCCCATCCATATAGAGTTCACCCAGTGCGAGATCGGCATTGAGCGCGAGCCGGGCGACCGCAGCGCGATCATGCAACCACATGGTGATGCGGGGTTCGGAGCCGTCGCCGACTGTGAATGGCCGGTTATTGGGCCCGATGACGGTCAATGTACCTTTGAGGACAATCGAACGAAGAAATGTGTCGAACATAGCAGCCCTCCCGAGACCGCTGGGTCCTGCAAGTGCGCAGGCACAAAATGCGCCTGCCGGGAAGATGGTTCCTTGAATGGCGATCGGAGGCCGCTTTCCTTCTTTAGCGAGAGCGGCTTTCTTCCGAGCTGTCGAGCTTGATCTCGTTCGGCCAGGGCGCGCCTTTGCCGGTTTCGAGCAGTGATTTCAGGCTCAACAGAAAGACCGCCCATTTGGTGCTGCAGTGGTGCATGAACTCCACCGGCTCCTTCCAGCCGGCGTGCTTGAAAAGAATGATGGTCCAGCCGTCTTTCCATTCGAGATCGAAACTTACCTTTGTTCCGATCCATTCCTGCGGTCCGTCGACCACTTGCCAGAGCACGCGCTTGCCGGGATCGAGTTCCAGAACCTTCATATCGAAACCGCCGCCGCCGAAGCGGAACAGGATCACGCCGCCGACTTGGCTTTCGCCATGCGTGTCGGTCGTCCACCAACCGGACAGGCCCTCAAGCGTGGTCAACGCCTTGTAGACAGCATCCGGCGACGACGCTTTGATTCCGATCTTGTGCAGAATATCGACCATGTGCAGGCGCTCCTTTTAATTTGTGGCTTCACCCGAAATGGCGCCAATCCTGCCGACGACCTTCTTCCAGCCTTCGCCCATATTCTTGAACGCGACGTCGTTCTTCTGTTTCACAAAGCCGGAATGCACGAGACGAAGCCTTGTGCCGCCGTCGACCTTTGTGAGCGTCAATGTGACGATGGTGTCGAGGCGCGAACCATATGCCGCGTTGCTCTCGTGTCCGCCGCGCCACGCATAGGACAGGCGCTCCGTCGGCGACGCCTCAAGCACCTCGCAGTGAATCGTGCCGTCCCACGGTCCGGCCGGCGACGTCTTGTAAGTAAAGTGTGCGCCTTTCACGGCTTCGAACCCTGTCGGGGTCATCCCCAGCCAACGCGCCATGAGTTCGCCGCTTGTCAGCGTTTTCCAGATGATCTCCGGCGCATGCGGAAACACCTCTTCGACGACGATATCCTGCGTGGCGGTTTTGATTGCGGCTTCGGTCATGGATCGATCTCCTTCAAGAGCGTTCTGAGGTTGGCGAAGCGCTCGCGCCAGAAGACGCCGTAAAGCGCCATCCAGTCGACGAGCGGCGCGAGCCCCTTGGGGTCGGCGCGGTAATGGACATTGCGGCCTTCCGGCCGGTCGGCGATGAGGCCGGCCTGCTTCAACGATTTGAGGTGCTGCGAGATGGCGCCCTGCGTCACCCCGCTGCCGCGCGTCAGTTCGGCCACGGTGATCTCTCGCGAATTGACGATGCGCTCGAACACGCCCCGCCGCGTGGGGTCGGCCAGGGTGCGCATCACGGCGTCGATATTGGTCGTTGGTGTCATGGCATTACATTAGCTATCACTAATGCATTAGTCAATACTAATTTATCTGCCTGACCAGCCGACTTACGGCTCGGGATAGGGCGTGCCGTCCTTGTGCACGAAGCGGCCGTCAGAATTGGCGCTCTTCATGTCGATATCGGAACAAGTGGTCATATCGGCGGGCTGGCGCGAGCCGACTTCCAGATAAACCGCCATCGCGCCCGATCTGTTGATCATGTGATGGCCATTGCCGGAGCCTTTCGGAAAGGCCGCGCAATCGCCCGCGCGCAGCACCGTCTCGCCGCCGTCTTCGATCAGGGTCAGTTCGCCTTCGAGCACGTAGACGAATTCGTCTTCGTGGCTATGCCAATGCCGCTGGCTCGACCAATTGCCGGGCGGCAGGCGCATCAGATTGACGCCGAAATCCGAAAGCCCGCCGGCATTGCCCAGCCGCTGGCGTATCCGTTCGGCGCAAGGCGCGTTGAACGGCGACGGGTAACCGGTGCCTTTGCGTTCCGGAACGGCTGCGATGTCGATCTTGGGCATGGCGATTTTCCGCGCGTTTACGAGGACGGATAGGTGTTGCCGCGCGCGATATTCACGAGCGCGATGCTGATCGGAGGATTGCACTCCGAACAGGGATTGCCGGACAAGGTGCGGCTCGCCCCCGGCTCCGCAAGAATAGCGACGCCGCAATCGGTCACGCGCACGCCGGTCCAGGTGGAATCGACATGAAACCATGTGTCGAAACCCACCCGGCAATTGCTTGCGCCGCAATCCGTATACGCGACGAAATTTGCGCCGACATTCCGGAAGGGAACGCGCGGATCCGGCGCCCAGCCGAAGCCCGTGCCGTTACCCAGATCGCGATTCCAGTTTCCATGTTCGTCGCAGACGACGACATTGTTCGCCGTGCAGCGGGTGAATTTGATGGCCGCGCCCCAGGCGCTGAATCCCGTGCTTTGCTTGTCCTGCGGATTGATCGCTTTGATGTCCTCCACGGAGCAATCGCTGATGGAGACAAAGGCGCCGTAAACTTCGAGCCCTGTCGCTTTGGCGCCCGAATTGGAACATGCGACGCCGTCGGTGACCCCTTTGGCTGTGAACCCGGTCACCGTAACGCCCGCATCGAGAAAAACGGACATGCCGTGGCAATCGTCGCAGCAGCCGATCATGTTGGTGGCCGAGCAGTTTTCAAATTTCAATTCGCTGCAGAGAATGGGCACGAAGCCCAGCACGGTGTGGCCCAGCGTCTGGATGTTGCTCTTGAAGTGGGACTGGAAGTCGGCCGCCGCGCAATGGACCGTGCTGATATCCCACGAGCCGAGATAGCTGTAGCCCTGCACCGAGCCGTCGTAATTGATCAGATTGCTCACGCGGCAATTGCTGATCCGCGCGTTTGACGTATTTGTGAGCTGAATTCCGGCGCTGGAGTCGCACGTCACATACATATACTGCACGGCGCAGTCGGTGATGGCAACGTCGGTCGCGCCGTCGATGTGTATTCCGGCAGGGCAGATATTGCGGATGTTCAGATTGTGGAAGCTCAACCCAGTGACCGTCATCTTTTCAACAATCAGCTTGCTGCAGTCCTCGGCGCAGACGCCGTAAAGGCACATATTGGCGAGCGCGCCGTTCCGGACGATCACGGACGACGCGTTGCGGATGAATATCCCCGCAATGTGCTGGCTGTTGTCCGGCACCGTCGCTTTCAACGTGAAGGAATTCAGATCCAGCACGACGTCGCTCGACGCGATGGTGATCGCCGCGCAAGGCGCCGACGGCGGGCTCCAATCGATGTCGGCGCCGAAAGTGTAGATTCCCGGGCTCGTGATGATGAGTCCGTCCGGCGGAATGCCGGTGATGATGTTGCCGGTCGGTCGGACCTGCCCTTGCTGGGCGCGCAGCGGCGCCTTGATTTCGCGCAAGACCCCCGTGACGTCGTACCGTTTCACAAGGCCGTCGCGATCGATCCCCTTAAACACGTTGTGGGAAAATATTTTGTCGATGATGGGTCGAGAAATATTCGAACTCATCCATTTATTCCTTCGGTTGCATGACGCGCGTTCACGTCGCCACGTCATAACACATCGCTGATTGGGTGCGGTATTGCCCGGCGCTGCTCAAATCCCGGGGCGAAACATCGTCACCGCGGCGATGATGATCTCGGCGACGATCAGCAAAACGATCAGAAGCTCCAGTCGCGCGGATCGCGCCGTATCCATCATGTCGGTAAAGGTCTCGGCCACGCTCGCCAGCACCGTCATTTTTCCGTTCAGGAGCGTGCCCCGTTCCACTATTTCAAACTCGTCCTCAAGCCGCGCATAGAAACGCTCGAGTTCCGGATGCTCCCAGAGAATCTCCGGCTTCTCGGCGAAGGCGATACGGCCGGACACGCGATGCTGCGCGAGAAGCGCCGAACCGATCAGCTGAAGCATCGCTTTGCGATCGCTTGGGATTCGTCCGCCAAAGGCAAGGGCCGCGGCGGCCGGTTCGATCGTATCGAACACCGATGCGGTCTCTCTTTCGTAACGCGCCAGCGCCACGCTCTTCGCGAGCACATCGGCCAGCACCAGCACATGCGCCGCCGTCAGTTCCTTGAGCTGGATGCCGCCGCTCGTCGCCAGGCCTTCTTCCTGGTCGGGACGGAGTTCAATGCTGAACCGCTCCTCCTCAGGCGGATTCGCCTTTTCGGGCCTAAGCTCGTCCAGAACCGATTTTTCTTCGGCCTCCCGCAAACCGATCAGGACCACCGCCCCGTAACGAAAGACGACCACATAGCCGTCGTTCTTCCGATAGCCGAAGGGGGCCGTTGATATGACAGCGGTCTGTGCCGAGCGGTCGACCATCAGCCTGTCGCCCAGAAGCACGGCGCGGGCCTCCAGACGTATCGATGCGTTCGGTACGACTGAGGGTTTTGTGTCGCTCGACATCCGCGAACCCGCGTGAAGGTTGCCGATTCAGGTTTACTGCATAACCATTCCGATGTCCCGGCCCACGGCGATCCAGGCTGCAGAGGCGCCGATACATGTCACGACGTCAAACCTCCGTCTTGTTGTGTATGATGATGAGCTGGGTGATGCGCGAGTCCCGCAAACTGAAATAAAGGCTCAGGATCAGCGGATCGGGCAGACCCGTCTTGTCATATGTGCCGTCGAACCGCGCACGGACCGTGACATCGCCGTAGCGATCCCAGGCGCGATGAACGGCCATCGTCACGTTGACGGCGAAAATCTCCTTCTCGCCAAAGGCCCGGATCGCCTCCGTACCGACAAATTCGCGCCTGATGTCGTTGAGCAAGGCGTCCGGGGCGAACGTCGCCATCCAGGCTTCGACGTCATGGGCGTTGCAGGCGGCGATATGGTTGGCGATGACCGGCGGCAGGTTATGGGTAATGTCGGTCGGCATGGCGATCTCCTTCGCGGTACGGCGCGAATGCTTTCTAACGCCTCCTGCTGTCAGCTCCTGTCAGCAGCGTTTGCCTCAGGACGGACCTGCCCTGCCGTCACGGGCCCGTGGGGGCGTTGCCGCCGTGAAACCGCCCGAACGCGCGCGCGGCGAAAATACCCATCAGCAGAACGCCCGCGCCAAAGGCGCCAACGTTGTCGATGGCGCGCAGATCGAAATTTCCCACGCGCGCGATGAAAAGATAGGCGATGACGAAGTTCGCAAATCCCCACAGCACGTTCACGGTCGAGGAGGAAAGGCCTTTGCCCGGTGGTTTGGCGAACGGGCTCTGAAAGGGCCGCCCCATCACGCCGTTGATGAAATGCGGAACGGCGTTGGTGAGAAAAGCGCCGCCGAAAAAATAGGCCGCGTCGGGAAGCCAATTCATGGTCAGGCGCTCTTACGTTTTGCTCGGCTGCCAGAGTTCGATTTTCGTGCCGTCGGGATCGAGAATCCAGGCGAACTTTCCAAAGGCATCGGCATCTTCCCGCTTCAGAACCGTTACGCCGTGGGCCGCCAGCTTCGCCAGAAACGCATCGAGATCGTCCACACCGAAGTTCAGCATGAACTCGCGCGTCGACGGCGCCATGTGATCGGTCGTGTCGGCGAAAGCGCTCCAGACCACGACCGGGGGATGACCCGGCGCATCATAGGGCAGCTTCGCGCCGCCCCAACTCTCGATGTGAAGGCCCAGAACGTCGCGATACCACGCGGCCAGTTTCTTCGGATCCTTGCTCTTGAAGAAGATGCCGCCGACGCCCGTGATGCGCCCGGCATTCAAATCATTGCTTGTCATGTTTTTCTCCTTGGATCCGAAACTAGTTCGCCGAACGCGTGGGCAGGAAGCGGCGGTTGCGCAAGAGCGCGGCCGAGATCAGGGACACCAGGACGCCCACCGGGAAGATCTCGATGAAGGTCATGGGCCAGCGATAGAGCGGGTTGGCGTATTGCGCCTTGAACGCGTTCATCTCGGCCACGAATTTCGCCAGCGCCGCCCCGCTGACCCCGGCCGCCTTCTTCTGCGCGATCATGGCGGCGCTGTAGGAACTCCCGAAATCGATGCCGGCGATGGCGCAGGCCGTTTCCCAGGAGATGACATACAGAATGCCGGCCACGAAGCTGATGCAGAGGCCCAGCGCGAGCGCCCGCCAGAACCCGATCACGCCGCCCAGATCGACGTCGCGATAGCGCTTGACGCCCATGAACACGGCGCTGAGCGCGATCAGCATGATCGTGTAGCCGATCAGCATGCCATAGGTCATCATCTGGTGGCCGCTGAACCCGATGGTGATGACGGACAGCGGAATGCCGACGGTCAGGCCGGCGATGACGCCGTAGATCAGTGTGTTGCGGAACATGCGAAATCCCCTGGTCTAAGTTTGCGTGCCGATCAACGCGGCGGCAAGGGCCGGAAGCAATCGCCCGAAAGGGTGATTGGGACGAAATCACCCGCAATCGGCGCGTTCATGGCACGATTCCCAGCTCGCGGGCCTTCTTGATCGCGTCGGTCCGGCGCTTCGCGTCCAGCTTCTCGTAGACCTTCGCCACATGCGTCTTCACCGTGTTGGGCGAGACGTTGAGGTTCGCCGCGATCTCCTTGTTCGAGCGGCCGGCGGCCAGTTCGTGCAGGATCGTGAGCTCGCGCGGGGATATCCCCAGCGACACGAGCGCCTTCGGATTGCCGTCGAACGGGGCCGGTCGGGGCGAGGCGATGACGCGTGCCCCGATATAGACGCCGAGCCCCAGAAACGCGGCGGCGATGAGGAAGATGGCGATGTCCCCCCAGTTGGACTGCACTAGGCGCTGATAATCCAGCCATTGCAGCGCAAACGTTCCCGCCGCCAGAAACACGCCGTAACCCGCCACCCGCTGCCACATCGCCCGCTCGTTCGAATCCTAGAAATCCGCGTCCCCGCCGATCGCGCCGCCGCCCGTTCCCGATTGTCTCGGGATGATCTGACCCGCCTGCTTGTAGACGACGCCGCCTTTCATCACGAACTGGACATGCTGGAGAAGCGCGATGTCGGCCAAGGGATCGCCGTCGACGGCCACAAGATCGGCATAGCGGCCGGGTCGCACGCTGCCGATATCCGGCTTGTCACCGATGAGATCGGCGGCCGAACCCGTGGCCGCGATGATCGCGTCGATCGGCGTCATGCCCGCGTCCACCATCAGGGCGAATTCGCGCGCATTCTGACCATGCGGCACGAGGCCCTCGTCCGTGCCGAAAGCGATCTTCACGCCGGCCAAATAGGCATTGTGAAGGTTCTCGCGAATGAGCGGGCCGATGACGAGCGCCTTCGCCGCCGAGGACGGGTTGAGCTGCTCAGGATGGGTCTTCGCCACCTCGACCACGGACATGGCGATCAGCATGGTCGGCACGAGATAGGTCCCGTGCTCCTTCATCAGCTTGTAGGAGTCCGCGTCGGCGTAAGAGCCGTGCTCGATGGAATCGACGCCGAACCGGATTGCGGCGTCGATCGCCTGCTTGCCGTGCGCGTGCGCGGCCACCTTGAGGCCCAGCGAGTGAGCCGTGTCGATGACGGCCTTGATCTCGTCGTCCGCCATCAGTTGCTTGCTGGGATCGTCTCCGATCGAAAGCACGCCCCCGCTCGGCATGATCTTGATGAGGTCGACGCCTTCCTGCCTGAGCCGGCGCACGATGCGCCGCGCGGCTTCGGGGCTGTCGACGATGTTGTCCGTCCAGCCGGGATGCGAAAGCTCGGGGTCGAGGCCGTTCGCCTGGTCGCTGTGCCCGCCCGTGGGCCCCAGCGGCGATCCCGCCACCCACATGCGCGGGCCTTCGACGACGCCTGCGTTTATGGCCCGCTTGAGAGCGACAACGACTTCCGTATTGGCGCCCACGTCGCGCACGCTGGTGAATCCGGCAAGCAGCGTGTTGCGCGCATAGGCCGTCGAGCGGACGGCGGAGTTGTAACTTGTCCGCGTGACATGCTCGACGATGGGATTGCCGTTGTCGTTCTGGCTGGTGACATGCACATGGCAATCGATCAGGCCGGGCAGCACGGTCGAATGCGAGAGATCGATGATTTCGGCGCCTGCGGGCGCGACGAAACCGGGCTCGATTCCCACGATGCGATCGTCATGAATCACAATGGAGACGTTTTGCTTCGGCGTCTTGTCGACGCCGTCGAGCAATCGCCCCGCATGCACCACAATATCGTTGGCGGATGCGCTGCCCGCGGACACCAGCAAAGCGAGCGCCGCGCCGCGCAGATAATTCGACCGACCGTTCATGATTCCCCTCCGGCACCGCGAGACAGACCCCACCCGCGCAGCTTAGGGCACGCGCATCGGGCCCCACAAGCTTCCGTTCAGACGCGCGCCGGGTTAGTGAGATAGTGCAGGGAACGGAGGAGCGAGAGCATGGCGAAGCTGGTCTTCGGAATGAACCTGTCCCTGGACGGCTATGTCGACCACCAGGAATTTGCGCCGGGTCCCGTGCTCTTTCGTCACTGGATAGAGCTTGAGCGCAGCCTGGCCGGCAGTGTGTGCGGTCGCGGCATATACGAAGTCATGCGCTATTGGGATGAAGACCATCCCGAGTGGAGTGCGGATGAACGCGAATTCGCGGCGGTGTGGCGGCGCCAACCGAAATGGGTCGTGTCGCGCTCGCTGAAATCTGTCGGCCCCAACGCCACACTTGTCGCGGACGACGTCGAGGCGGCGATACGCGGCCTGAAAGCTCGGCTCGCAGGCGAGATTTCCGTTTCCGGACCGGAGCTCGCGCGAAGCCTCACCGACCTTGGTCTCATCGATGAGTATCGACTCTACTTCCACCCCGTCGTGCTTGGCCGCGGCAAGCCGTTCTTCGCCGGCCCGCGGCCGCGGCTCCGCCTTGTTTCCACCGATGTCATTGGCGAGGACACGGTCAGGCTGACATACGTCCCGGCTTGAGCGCGTTCGACGGACTGCGAGTCTTGTTCTGGAGCGCGCGCATCTTGCGCGCATCCGCCTACGCCAAAGCTTCGGCGGACAAGCCACACAGTCCGGCGTGACCTTGGCGTAGCCGGACGCGCAATAGCTGTGAAGATGCGGGCTAGAAGCCCGCGCTCCGGCTTCGTTCCGCGTTCCCCGAGGCTTCCACCCGCGATTGCGCAGGACGTCCCGTCTGGTAGGTTCCGCAAACTGGGGGCGACCTGCATGGATATCCATTTGCCGAAGCCGATTCACGGCTGGCGCGCATTCATTGGCGAAGTTGGCATCATCGTGCTGGGCGTGCTGATTGCGCTCGGCTTCGGCCAGCTGGTCGAAACGATTCACGAAAACACGATCGCAGCCGAGGCCCGCGACGCCGTCCGGGCGGAAGTGCGCGAGAATCTGTGGTGGCTGGACTACCGCGGACAGCGCGAGCCCTGCATCCGGCGAAGGCTGGCCGAGCTGGACGACCTGCTGGCGCGCGCCAGGCGCGGCGAGCCGACGCCTCTCGTTCAACATATCGGGACCGTGCCGCACGCCAAGATCACAACGTTGCGCTGGCAGGCGAATGCGCAAGCCGGGCGCGCGAGCCTTTTTTCCGGGGACGAGCAGCGCATGCTCGGCAACATGTATTATACGACGGACCAGTTTACGCAGTCGCAGTCAGAGGAAGAAATCACCTGGTCGAAGATGAGATTCATTCAGGGGCTGCAGCAGTTCACGCCGGCCGATGTCCACGATCTCAGCATCTTCCTGGCCGAGGCGCATTATCAGAACTGGATCATTCTGCTGAGCATTCATCGCGCGCGCCAATGGGGCGACAGGTTGGGACTCACCGCGAGCGATGAGTTCGGGAGCGACAGCCCGGGCGCCGCCATACATCCCATCGCCCAGGCGCAAATCTGCCAGCCACTGACGGCGCCGGAGGTCGCTTCATCGGACACCTCAGGCCCCGACGCTTTCGCGGAACCGGGAGACATGCCTTAACCGCGGCGGCGGAATAGCTGCTTGGAGTTGATCACGGCAAAGAGCGAATGGATCCGTCGCTTCACGTCTTCCTGCTTCGACGCGACAGCGCACGGGAGGCTGGTCGCGCTGTCGCGCGGCGCGCGCGCTGCTCCTCCGCTTTGACGATCATCGCGCCCGCAGCCTTTGGATCGAGACGCAGCTTCGCGAGCTTCACCGCGTCCGCGATCAGCGCCTCGATCTCTGCGCGGTCGAAGTCGGCGAGCGAGTTCAGCTCGACGTAACGCGCCAGCTTGCCCTGACCTTGCAGCAGCTTGTTCGGGTCCGACTTCGACAGCTCGGCGCCCCTCCCAAATCCCAGCTTCACCAGATGCGGATACACCGAGATCGAGCAAACAGCCTTGAAGCCGCGCTCGGTGGGTGAATATGAGAACACGAGCGCGTTCTGGTTCTCGTACATGTACACGATCTCGAAAAGACCGGGGAGGCGCGCCCGCAGCTTCGCGCGCAACGCCTTTCCGAGTTTGACCATCGCCGGCTCGTACTTCGCGAAGTAGCTCGCGAGCTGCGTTTCGGCATTCGTCATTGGCGGTCCCTTTCAGTGAGGTCAGAGTGAACTAGCTCAGGGAGACAAGAAGCGCGTCCAGTTGCGCGAACGATTCGCCGAACCCGCTTGTGGCCCCCGACGCGACGGCGCCGTCGAGCGCGTCCTTCGAGGGATAGAGGTCGCGCATGACGACCAGGGTTTCGGCGCCGCGTTCTTCGAAGGTCACCGTGGTGACGGCCCCGCCTTCGCCGCCTTCGTCATTCGTCCAGACGAGGCGGGCGTTCGGCGTCACTTCGGTGTAATGACCGAAGAACGCCATGGGCTGCTCCGAGGTCGGGTGGCCGAACACGAAACGGTATGCGCCGCCAACGCGAACATCGGCCTCGCAGGAAATGAAGGTCAGCCCAAACGATTTCGGCGCCCACCACCGCATGAGCAGCTCGGGCGTGGTCCACGCCGCGAACACGATGCGCGCCGGGCCGTTGAAGGTTCGCGTCACGACCAGCTCGCGCTCGGATTTCCGTTCCACCGTCGTTTGGTTCGTCATGGGATTAGCCTCGCTCTTTTGTTTTGCGTCCATCGGTCTTCTCCTTCCGTTTGAGTTCCTCGACAATTTTGTCCAGCTCGTCGAAGCGTGCGCTCCAGAGCTGCTGGTATCTCTCGATCCACATCGCCTCTTCCTCCAGCCGGCGCGAGCCCAGCCTGCAGGTCCGCACGCGCCCGACCTTCTCCGTGGCGACGAGCCCTGCCTGCTCCAGCACGCCGACATGCTTCTTCATGCCCGTGAGGGTCATGTGGAACTTGTCGGCCAGGTCCGTGATCGAAGCGTCGCTGCGGCCGAGCTGCTCCAGAACGCCGCGTCTTGTGGCGTCCGAGAGCGCTGCGAACGCAGCATCGAAGCGGGTTTGGCTATACTGAACCATGTGGTTCAGTATGTAACAGAGATCGGCGGAATGCAAGGGGGGCCGCGCGGCTCGCGTTGCGGGCTGGAATTCGGCGCTGCGATACGCAATTGCCGAATGGCCAGGTGAAGGCGTTCCGGGCGACGCCTTACTTAATCGCCGTATGGCTGCCAATCGCCTTGGCATCTTGGGGATTTGGCGTCGTGCCGCCAGTTTAATTGCCGACCTTGCCGGCGCCAACACGATCGGCCGCGGGATTCGACCCGGCGAGAACCTGCCAGCCTCCGACGAAACGCAATCAGCTCGCGAAAGACGTCGCGAGATGATCCTTGAATTGAGCAGCCACAGCTTCGAGCGATCCCAAAGGTCCGGCGCGCAAGATGGCGATTGTCATCTGAAGCTCGAAGCCTTTCGGCTTGAGCGCGCGAATGGCGCCTCCTGCGTGGCGTCTGACGAAACGTTCCGGAAGCAGGCCCAGTCCATAGCCCGCTTTGATGAATGCCAGTTGCAAATGCATGTTGTGGATTTCGGCCGCAATCACCGCCGGCGGCCCGGCCTTGTCCAATGCGGCGAGGAGAACGGTCCTCAGCAAACACCCGGGCGGATTGAGAACCCATTGCGACGCGCACAACGCTTGCCATGTTGGCGTCCGCGCGCCCCGCGATCGGCCTTTCTCGACGATCACCATGCGATCCGTGGCGACGACGTCGGCAAGGAGCGGTGGAGGCAAACTGTGGGAATCCGGCAGCAGCACGACCGCGAGATCGAGTTGTCCTGCCCGCATCTTGGCGATGAGGTCGCCCGTCAAATCGCTCAGAAGACGAAACCTGACTTTCGGAAAGCGCCTGGTCAGCGCCTGCACCGGCTCGACCAGCGCGCCGTCAGCGAGCGCGTGCGACACGCCAATTCGAAGCAACCCTGAAGGCTCTGCGTCCTTTGCAGCAAGAGCCCTGAGGTCGTCGACGCGCTTCAGCACATCGCGGCTCTGTTCCACGATCCGGATGCCCAAAGGCGTCAGCCGCGGCGGCTTGACGGATCTGTCGAGCAGCTGGGCGCCGAGTTCGGCCTCGAGCCGCTGCATCTGACGGGTGATGGCCGAGGGCGTGCGATACAGACGGCTCGCCGCACGCGCGATCGATCCCGCTTCGGCAAATTCAACCAGTGCATGAATGTCTTCGAACATGGCGATCACCTTTGGGGCTTCACGAACAGCATTACTGAGATTATGCCGAAACCGCAATATCATGGTGATTATAATGAACTTGATGAACGTTGCGCATGTGCCAAGGTCGCCGCGGGTCAGCTGCGCCCGCGCGTGCGTCCTGTCGAAGGTCGGCGCCGTTCCCGGGCGGCATGGATTGGAGTGCACATGTCGTCTGCTCGGAGCGGAATATTTCCTGTCGTCGCCGCGGCCGTCTTCGCGACGTTCCAGGTAACCACGGCGCGGGCCCAGCACGCGTCCGACAATCCCATAAATTCGGCCGACGACGCCTTCGGTCTCACTCTCGGGCTGGAGTCCGTGGGCATTTACAACCCGGGACTGGTTCGCGGGTTCAGTCCGATATCGGCCGGCAATGTGCGGATCGACGGCATGTATTTCGACTTGCAAGGCGCGCCCTCCAATCGTGTCGTCGAGGGCTCGACCATTCACGTCGGCGTCAGCGAGATCGGCTATCCGTTTCCTGCACCGACGGGCATTGCCGATTACAATCTGCGCAATGTGGGAGGCGACGCCCCCACCGCAACGATCATCGCAAATGTCGGTCCCTACGAGGCCTGGGGCGTCAGCATCGATGGGGGCGTGCCCCTGATCGCCAATCAGCTCGTGTTGCCGATCGGCGTGAGCGCGCAAGTCAGCACGCAGTCGCCCGTTGGGATTGGGCCTTTTCCCGGACTGACGTCGCGAGTCGCGAGCGCGGGCGCAACGCCCCAGTGGACGCCGAATTCGAAAGTCACGGTGCGCGCGATTGTCGACTGGCAGCAGACCAGCGATGCGAAAACGCTTCCGGAATTTTTCACGGCGGGCGATTTCCTTCCGCCTCCGATCGCGAAAGGCTACGTGGCGCAGAATTGGGCCAAGGGCCGAAACACGACGATGAATCTGGGCGGGCTCCTCGCCGCCCAGCTGTCCGACAATTGGTTGCTCAGAGCCGGGGTATTTCGATCGACGAACGACAGTCCCGTGAGCTTTGCGGACCTGTACACCGACATCCAACCGAACGGCCAGGCCGAGCATGTGGTTGTCGGCTTTCCGGATCAAAGGACATCTTCCGCCTCCGGAGAGGTGCGCCTGACGGGCGCCTATATGACGGGCGATTGGCGCCACGAGTTCAT
The DNA here is from genome assembly GCA_963715545.1 of uncultured Alphaproteobacteria bacterium. Taxonomy (GTDB): domain Bacteria; phylum Pseudomonadota; class Alphaproteobacteria; order Micropepsales; family Micropepsaceae; genus Rhizomicrobium. The sequence continues at coordinate 2,406,983 of OY970252.1, forward strand.
CTTCATGGCGCGCGGGCGCGACACCACGTCGAACTATGGCGGCGAGGATGCGGTCGATCTGGGGCCGGTTAATATCGGCACGATCCTCCAGGCGCCGCAACCGGTTTTCACCTATTCGGCGCGTGCGATCGACCGCGCCCAGCTGTGGAGCGTCGGGGCCGCGTATCGCGTGGATTGGAAGAACCTCGGCGTGCTCGAGATGGGCATCCAAAAGGAAGACTACCGCGAGACCGACAATTCTCCGAGCGCTCCGGAATTGGAAATCGGGGCGCATCCGTTTCGCGCCTACGCCAACTCCGCCTTCGCCGTCACGCCCGAATTGACGCTTTACGCCGGCTACACGCAGGGACTGGAGAACTCCGGCGTCGCGGCGAACTACGCGTCAAACAGCGGCGCCGTGTTGCCCGCATCCTTGACCTGGCAGATCGATGCGGGCGCGCGTTATGCGGTGACGCCCAAGTTGAAGATCATCGCCGGTGTGTTCGAGCTTCAGAAACCCTATTTCGACGTTGATACGAACAACATCGATCGACAACTCGGCGTGCAGCAGGCGAGGGGCATCGAGCTCTCGGTCGCGGGCGAGGTGACGGAGGATCTCCACGTCAATGTCGGCGTTCTCGACGGTAGGGTCGGAATCACCGGTCCGAATCTGGCCGCGGAGGGCGTGGGCTCAGTCGCCGTCGGTCAACCGCGTATCATGTATGTGGCCAACGCCAATTACGCCTTGCCGTGGTGGAAGGCCGCGTCGCTCGACGTGTCGGTCTCGCATTTGGGCGCCGCGCCCGAAAGCCTCGACAACGACGTGTACACGCCGCCCGTCGCGCTCCTGAATATCGGAGGTCGCTACAAGTTCACGGTCCTGGGCGAGAACAGCACGCTTCGCCTGCAGGTCCAGAACGCCCTGGCCGCCAAAATATGGGAGGAGCTCTACACGCCGGGGGTCTTCCGGTGGCCCGGACCGCGCGCAGTCTTCGCCTACATCACGACGGACCTTCAATGATGGCGCCTCTGGTCCTGTTCATCCCGCATCCGAGGCGCATTGGCGAAACAATCGTCAGGCGCAACAGGAGTGAATGATGGAAATCCCAAGATTTATCCTCGTCACGGTGCTTCTGGCGTTCGTTCCGGCATCTATGGCGTTCGCCGCCGCAAAGCCGGCCACGAGCGGACCCGAGGTGTACTCGCAGGATCCTGAAGCAAACGATCTTTTTCTGAAGGCGCGCGAACTGGTGAAGATCAGCGACCCGCGTTCCGGCGGCAAGCTCTCCAACGCCCGGGCCGCAATCGAACTCTTCGACCAGGCGGTCAAGAAGGATCCGAACTTCGCGCTCGCTTACGTCGAGATGGCGCGCGCCTGGATGAGCCTCGGTTATTCCGATCCCGATGCGTTGCCCGATAGCGTGACCATGCCTGAAGCGCGCTCGGACCTTCGCAAAGCGCTGGATATCGATCCGAAACTGGCGGACGCGCATCTGCTCGCTGCGTCGATCGCGTACAACTACGATTTCGATTGGGACATGGCGGGCCATGACTATGAAATGGCGCTTTCGCTCCAGCCCGGCAATGCAGCCGCCCATGCGAGCTACGCCGCCTATCTGAATTCGATGGGACGGTTCGACGAATCCCTGTCCGAAATCGCAAAGGCCGACGCCATGGCGCCTTCATGGTCGATCGATTTTACGACGGCGCGAACTTATTACTCGATGCGCAATTTCGCCAAGGCGGAGGAATATTGTCGAAAGTCGCTGGCGAAGCGCGATAATGTGCTGTGCCACGCCTATCTCGGATTCAGCTACATTGCGCAAGGCGATCGCGACAAGGCGTTGCCGGAGCTGGAGATCGCCCAGCATTTCAGCAAGAATTTCGGCGCCGCCGCGATGCAAGCCTACGGCTTCGCAATGACCGGTCAGCGCGACAAAACCGAAGCGCTCTTGAAGCGCCTTTTCTCGGGGACGGAGTTTGGACACATAGTCTCATACCGTATCGCCGCCGTTTATCTGGCGTTGGGCGATAAAACAGTCGCCCTGAATTGGCTCGATAGATCTTATGCGGAGCATGAAAACTGGATAAATCAACTCAAAGTCGATCCCGTCATGGACCCGCTTCGAACGGAGCCGCGCTTCCAGGCATTGATGCGCAAGGTCGGTCTGAATTGACGAAGCCGGCGGGCGAACGGCCCCGCGCGAACCGGACCTCAACTGCGATCAGCTCGCGAATGCCGCCGCAAGATGATCCTTGAATTGAGCGGCCACAGCTTCGAGCGACCCCAAAGGACCGGCGCGCACGATGGCGATCGTCATCCGGAGTTCGAAGCCTTTCGGCTTGACCATGCGAATGTCGCCTCCTGCGTAGCGCCGGACAAATCGCTCCGGAAGCAAGCCCCGTCCATAGCCCGCTTTGATGAATGCGAGCTGCAAATGCATGTTGTGGATTTCGGCCGCAATCACGGCCGGCGGCCCGGCCTCGTCCAATGCGCTAAGGAGAACGGCCCTCAGCGAACAACCGGGCGGATTGAGAACCCATTGCGACGCGGACAAAGCCTGCCATGTCGGCGTTCGCGCGCCCCGCGATCGACCCTTCTCGACGATCACCATGCGATCCGTGGCGACAATATCGGTAACGAGAGGCGGAGGCGCCAAAAGCGAATCCGCCAGCGTCACGACCGCGAGATCGAGTTGTCCCGCCTGGATTTTGCCAATGAGACCCACATCGCTCAGAAGCTGAAGCCTGAGTTTTGGAAAGCGTTTGGTCAGCGCCTGCACCGGCTCGACCAACGCGCCATCGGCCAGGGGATGTGCAATGCCGATGCGAAACAGCCCCGAAGGCTCCATATCCTTGGAAGCGAGAGCCTTGAGGTCGTCGACGCGCTTCAGCACTTCGCGGCTCTGTTCCACGATCCGGATGCCCAATGGCGTCAGCCGCGGCGGCTTGACGGATCTGTCCAGCAGTTGGGCGCCGAGTTCGGCCTCGAGCCTCTGCATTTGGCGCGTTATCGCGGAGGCCGTGCGATGCAGGCGGCTCGCCGCGCGCGCGATCGACCCGGCTTCGGCAAATTGAACCAATGCATGAATGTCTTCGAACATGGCGGTCACCCGGGGGCATCGCGGAACAGCAATAGGAAGATTCTACCGAAATCGCAATATCATAGTGACTATAATGAACTTGATGAATGTTGCGCATGTGCTAAATCCGACGTCGAAACGCTCGGGACGGGCCGGGTTAATCCCTGTGTTGGCCGGGTGGAGAAATATCGCAACGGGTGAGGAACATGATCAAGACTCTTATCTTATCCGTGTGTCTGGCGGCTTTCTCACTTTCGCTTGGTGCAAGCGCCCAGGCTGCGCCTGCCCAGAATGAGCTCCAGTATACTGAGGGGCCCGTCACTGAGGTGAACTACATACGCGTTGAGTACGGGCATTTTGACGAGTACGTCGCCTGGCTGGATTCGACGTGGAAGCCGACCATGGAAGCCTTGAAGAAGGCTGGGATAATCATCGATTACAAGGTCTACGCCGACGTTCCTGTCAGCGCCACGCCTAAATCGCCGGATCAGCCCACGATAATTTTCACACGCGTTTTTAAAAACATGGCGGCTTTAGATAGTGACGCCGAGCAGGAAGAAGTGGCCGATAAAGTAATCTGCAGCACCGGGTGTCAGGACAAGGCCAGAGTGGCCCGGAATCAATACAGAACGGTTCTGGGCGTCGAATTGTATCGTGAACTTATTTTAAAATGAAATTGCCCTACGCGCACAAAGAGCGTGCGCCGTGCGGCGACACCCACGTTGAAGATCATCGCCGGGTGAGAGCAGCAGCGACGATTACAGCGGTTCTGGTTGGCGTCATTGTGATGGCGGCAAGCATGAGCGAAATGTACGCCAAATGCGGGCCGCCCTGCTTGCAAGGACTGCTCCAGGCGCAGAGAGAGCGTTATTAAGATGGATTGCAGAAAGAATCGACAAACCGCGCGGAGGACCGTCAAATCATATGAAACTCTATTCCGCTGATCTCAGCCCCTATTCTGCCCGCGTCCGCATGCAGATCTACGCCAAGGGCGTCACGGACATCGTCTTCGAACTGCCGGAACATTGGGGCATGCCGAAATTCCGCGAGAGATTTCCGATCGGACGCGTTCCGGTTCTCGATATCGATGGCGACATGATTCCGGAATCCGAAGTGATCGCGGAATATCTCGAAGAGACCCATCCCGCACCTTCGCTGCTGGGAGCGAACCCGCGCGAGACCGCGCATATCCGCACGCTTGCCCGCATCGGCGACATCTACATCATCAACAACATGTTCCTGCTGTCCCGACTGACAGGCGCCCTGTCTCCGTCGAAAACCACCGCCGCAGGCAACGATGGCGTCCGCGACCTGCTCGCCTCCGAGGTGGTGGCGAACCTCAAGGCGCTCGACAAATTCATCGGCACGGACGGCTTCGCCTGCTGCGGTCGCATCACGCTGGCCGATTGCGCGCTCGTGCCCGGACTCTTCTTTGTCGACAATGTCCTGCCGGCCGCCGGCTTCGACTCGCCGATTCCGGCAATCGCCAATGTCGCCGCCTATTGGGCTGCAATCCGGAAGAACGAACACGCGGCGCGCGTGTTGATCGAACTTCACCGCGGCCTCGAAGATCGTCGCGAAAGGATCCGCAACGGCGCGTTCGAACAGTTCATCGCTGCGCGCGAGGCGGCGCAGGCCGCAGCGGACGCGCAAAGGTGATGAATTGCTCGAGCGCGCCGACGTCGTTCGCATCCCCAAGAGCCACGAGAACAGACGAGTTGCAGATGCTGGAAGGCGCCGCTCTGGAGAGGTTGCAAGCGCTCACGACGCCACATCTCGCCGATGCTTGTCTTCGCGCGGCTATAACGGTTCGGTGCGCGCCATTCGCCATCAAGGGCGTCACGCCAGCGATGCGTTGCCGGGGCTCCGTGCGTCCGGTCAGACACGCGGGCAGCGTCGACGTGTTCCTCGAGGCCCTCGAAGGCGCTTCTGCGGGGGATGTCCTGGTCGTGGACAATGAGGGGCGTGTCGATGAAGCCTGTGTTGGCGACCTCATCGCGCTTGAGGCAAAGCAGGCTGGTTTGTCGGGCATTGTGATCTGGGGGCTCCATCGGGACACGCCTGAACTCCGTGATATCGGTCTGCCGTTGTTCTCCGCAGGGAGTTCTTCCGGCCGGTCCATTGCGCGTTCGCGCACGACATCCCGACGCGCTGACAAGCGCTCAAATCGGGGCGTGGCGTGTATCTGCTGAAGACGCGGTTGTCGCCGATGCGGACGGCGTTCTGTTTTTGCCGAAGCAGGGCTTGCGCGACGTGATCGAAATTGCCGAACAGATTCGCGATACCGAACGACGGCAGGCGGAAGCGATGACCAAAGGCCTGAGCCTCAGGGAGCAGACGCACTTCAAGGATTATCTGAAAAGGTCGACGGAAAATCCCAGCTATGGATTCCGCGAACATCTTCGCGCGATCAGCGGCGCTATCGAGACGTAGTCTGCAATAAGGATCAACTCCCATGACAAAATCCGCCATCGTTTCGCCCAAGCTCGCGCCGCCGGTCGGCCCCTTTTCGCAAGCCATTCGCACGGACGGCGCCATCTTCTTCAGCGGCCAGGTGGGACAGGATCCCGCGACCGGCAAACTGGTCGAAGGCGGCGTGGCGCCCGAGGCCGAGCGCATATTCCTGAACCTCGCAGCCCTTCTGGAAGCCGCGGGCAAGAGCTTCGATGACGTGGTGCGCGTGGGCGTGTTCCTGACCAGCATGAGCGATTTCGCGACGGTCAACGGCATCTACGCCAAAAATTTCTCGCAACCCTATCCGGCGCGTACGACAATTGCGGCGGCCGCACTGCCGCTGGGCGCCAGCGTTGAAATCGAACTCATCGTCGCCGCGTGAGCGCGCGGATCGTGAAGGAACGGGACCATGCAATACAAATACTACATCGTGGATGTGTTCAGCCGGTCGCCTTTCGGCGGCAATCAGCTCGCCGTTCTGCCGGAGGCGACGGGAATTTCGACCGAGGGCATGCAGCGTATCGCGCGCGAATTCAATTTCGCGGAAACGACGTTTGTGCTTCCGCCGCAAAACCCCGCCAACTCTCGCCGGGTCCGGATTTTCTCGACGACAGCCGAATTGCCGTTCGCCGGGCACCCGACGGTCGGCACGGCCTGCGCGCTTGTCATGGGCGGCCATGTCGGCGCCGGCGACCGATTGATTTTTGAAGAAGGCGTGGGCCCGGTTGCGGTGGACGTCGAAAAGCGGGAGGGCGTGTTCCACGGCACGCTCACGCTTCAGGGGGAAGCCAAACGCAATGATCAAACACCGGCGCTGGGCGATCTTGCGTCCGTGCTCTCGCTGGAGCCGCAGGCGGTGATGCACGCTGCGTTCGCCTCCATGGGATTGCCGTTCTGTTTGGTGCAGCTGACCTCCCGCGAAGCGGTCGATCGGGCGGTCATCGACAAGTCCGCCTGGTCGAAGCATCTGGCGAAGGCGTGGTCGGCGAATGTGTTTTTCTTTGCCGGCGACACGAAGGACGGCGGCACGCTCTACGCCAGGATGTGCGCGCCCGGGCTGGGCATGGAGGAGGATCCTGCAACGGGGAGCGCCTGCGCCGCGCTGGTGGGAGCGTTGGCGGCAAATCCGGACTTCGTGGGCGAGCGGTATCGGCTGTCCGTGCTGCAAGGCGTCGCGATGGGCCGGCGCAGCGAGATTGAAGCGAGTGCGCACAAAGCCGATGGGGTTGTCACATCCGTCAGCGTGGGCGGCGCCACGGCCTATGTGGCGAGCGGCGATATCGAAGTGCCGCGGGAATTTCTGTCGTAGTCGAGCACAGCACTGTCCACCGGACGCAGGGCAGATTGCCGATGGACCGCGGGCGTCCTCGCCCGCATTTGGTTTCGCAGCCGCACAGAGCATCATCGTTTCGCAGTCGCCCTTGGCGCATCGAAGCAAAACAAGAGCGGGCGAGGACGCCCGCGGTCCATAAGCGCCGGTGTATCTTCCTCTTCGGTTCGACGTTGCACGCCACTCTCCGAACAAAAAATTTCTTCACGCCGCATCACGCGAAAAAACCCAACGATTCCAATCTCTCCCCGCGCCGAACAGGCGAGTGTTTCGCCTGTTATTCCGCCTGTTCTTTCGCCTGATATTTCGCCTGTTCTCGCCTGTTCTCGCCTGATCCCCGGTTGTTCCCAGCACAGGCATTGCCAACCTCGCCGGTCATGCGCGGCGTGAGCGCCGTCGCACGCGACGACATTTCCGTATCGGTTCGGATTTGCGCGATTCCGTCCGTGCTGCGAATAACAGGTCCTGCACACCACGCGATTCCCCAATCTTTCCGCGGTGTTTCGTAACGTCGCCCCGCGAAAACAGGCGCCTGATATTCGCGCGTTTCGGGCCTGTTATGCGCCTGCGCCGTCGTGTCTTTCCGAACCGCCGCGGTCATTCTTGGCGCGTCCGGGAGTCCGAATTCGGGCCGTCGCCGCGCGGTCTTGCTCTTGGGTTCGGACATGATTACGCCTTTTGTACTGAATTGGACTCACAATATACTATTTCGGGTTGATAGTCAACCGTATAAGGCTTATTCGGTGTCCGAAAGAGCGCACGATCATGCTCTGTCGCCAGGCCGGCGTCCCCGTCGACAGAATGTGGCGGCCGCGCGCTTCAGTGCGGCAGGAAAGGCGCGGCCAGAACCGCGAGCATGCCGAACGCTGCGACGTTCCAGAACAGAGAGCGGACGAGCGGCACGCCGGATACATAAAGCGCGGTGTAAAGGATGCGCCCGCCGATATAGGCGACAGATCCCCAATGGGTCAGCCCGTCGTGAACGCCTTCCGCCTGGGCGATCAGGACCGCCGCGGCAAAGAATGGAAACGTCTCCATGTAATTGCGGAAATTGCGGTTGATGCGCCCGGGAATGGGCTTGAGCGCAGGCATCTCGACATCGCGCGGGCTTGCAGCCCATCTGAGGCCATACTGCGCGTTTGCGGCTTGCGCCGCGGCGACCAGCTGAAGGAAGCCCCAGACGCTTGCGGCCGCCAACATCATTAGCTCGAAGCTCATGCCCATCCCCTTTCAAAAAAGGTCGGCCGGTTGGCGCCATGCCGCACGAACCCGGCGATGAAATTCGGTGACGGCGGCAACCGGACGATGCGCTGCCGCAAAGGGAAACATTGCTGCTGGCGCCGCTTTTACGGAGCTTACCTTCTACGCCAATCCTCCAGCCCCAGTCCGCCAACGCGCGAAAACTCCCGCGCATTGTGGGTCACGATCTTCAGTCCCCGCCGCAGGGCGCACGCCGCAAGCAGCAGGTCGTAAGCTCCGATGGGCGTGCCCTGGCTGTTCAGGCTTGAGCGCAATTGCGCCGCCACACGCGCGTCTTCTCGCTCGAACGGCAAGACCGAGATCGTGTTCAGAAGCGTCCTCATGGCTTCCCGCACGCGCGGCGCCAGATTGGGGTTACGCGCCAGCCCATACTCGACTTCCATTTCCGTGATCGCCGAGACAGCCAATTGCGGCGGCGCTTCCTGGCGAAGCCGCGCCATCACGGTCTGTTCGCCGCGCACGAAGTCGCTCAGCACATTGGTGTCGAGAAGGTATTTCACGAAAAAGCATCTTCACGCGGCGGCAGCAATTCGCTGCGATGCGATTCGAACGGCGCTGTGTCGGGGGCGCCCTGCCACTCCAGGATCAGCGACGGCCAACCGACATTGCCCAGCGTTTTCTTGTCCAGCCATTCGCGCAGCGCCTTGCGGATCAATCCGCTGCGCGTCTGACCCATCTTCTTGGCCGTTCGGTCCAATTCCTTGGCGGTGCGGTCGTCGAGATAGAGGTTGAAGTTCATGGGAAATCGCCTGCGAGGCCGGATATAACCTGTGACAGGTTATACTTCGAAACGTCGATGTTTGCAACAGAAAAACCTTGCAATGCGGTGCTGCCTAAGCCTCCGCCGGCGGCGTGGCCGTGGGCCCGGCAATTTGCATCGCCTTGATGTAGGCGGGCCGTTTGGCGATGCGTTCGACATAGGCTTTCGCATTCGGGGTATCGTCGCGGCCGCCGAAGATCCGCGGCGATGTGAGCGGGAACATCGTCATGATGTCCGCGCAGGTGAATTCCGGTCCGGCGAGATAGGGCGACTTTGCAAGCGTCTGTTCGAGAATGCGGGCATAGCCGTCTTCGCGCCGGCGAATGAGACCGGCGACACGTCCTTCCGTCTGCTCGCCAAGCGCGAGGCGCGCGAAAAACAGCCCCAGCACATTGTTGTTGAAGTGCATCCAGTAGACATAGTCGTAATAGTTGGGCGCGCTCGGCGCGACCGTGAACCTGCCTCCGGCATATTTGTGGCACACATATTCGAGGATCGCCGCGGACTCGCATAGCGTCCGGTCGCCATCCTGAATCACGGGCGCGGTCGCCGCGGGATGCAGGGCCAGATAGGACGGCGGCGCCAGGCCGTCCGCGCCGCGATTGTGCCACACCAGCTTGTAGGGAAGCCCCAGCTCTTCCATCAGCCACACGACGCGGTCCGACTGCGAGACGCCCAAGTGATGGATGATCAACATTGTATGGCTCCTGGCGTTGGTTCCGCGTTCAGGGGACAGGCGGAACATGTCCGGCAATTGGCGGGATATCCGCGGGCCGCGTCAATCCCACGCCCGATGGTCGCTGAAATGAGGCGAGAGGGGCAACGTCTCGGACCGTTGCGCCATACTGCGAAGGGGAGCATTGCACGCCGGTGATGCGCGCCTTTACTCGGCCGCCGCCTGCGGTTCGTCGAGGATCAGGCGTGCGATGAATTCGGTCTTGGTGGATGCATGTTGGATGTCGTAGCCGACCGGCCGACCGTCTTCGCCGATGTCGAGCATGATGTCTTCCTCGATTTCCAAAGTGCGGCATGAGGGCAGCGGCCGCACTTCGACATAGAGGCTGTCGGTGGATTTGTCGTAACGCGTTTTCATGGCGCAAAGCCTTCATCCGGGAAGGAACGGTCTCGCCGTCGGACAATAGCACGATCGGGAAATGAGGCGACTGCAACAATGTTTCCCACCGCTGCGTTGCCGCGAAGGGCAACGTTTGCACCTGTCACCGAATTCTTTCTTCCCCCGTTTACGGGGGAAGTACCGAGCGCAGCGAGGGGATGGGGGCCACCCGCGTCGAGAGCCCCCTTCGTCTCGCGCGCTGGCGCGCGCGACCCACTTCCCCCGTGACGGGGGAAGAAAATACTACGGGCCGTTGCGTCATGCTGGCCAAGGGGAACATTGCCGCTGCTTCGGTATTCTGCTCGTGCAAAGTTACGGCGACACGATACAAATCCCCCTAGGCCATCGCTGGCGCACGCTCGGTGGATAGGTATGCTGTCGACCGATCTCCTAATTTCAGCATCCCCCAAACGCTTCCCGGAAAATGTTAGGATTCGCAGCATAACGACTCCCGCTACTTTTCCCTGAAATAGATTGAAATGAGATGACAGCGGCAACGTTCTCAGCCGCTTTGTTGCGCTATGTCGCGAGGGGGAACATTGCTCCAGTCACCATATTCTGTTCGGCGTCCGCCACGAAAAGAGTTGGAAATTGAGTTTAAGTCCCATTATTCTTTTCGGAAATTTGATCTAGTTCCAGTAGCCTAATCGCTATGCTCAATGCGGCACAGTGCCAATCCCATGTGGAAAGCGAAAAGGAACCAACTACGGGACTCTCCAGATTTTTACTGAGGCCATCTTCTTCGAGGGCATTCCTAAATTTAGGCGATGTTTCAGTCAGTTCTTTAAGCCGAGACCGTGCGTTATTGAGGTAGTACATGAACGACCAATCTTTGCTTTTCCAGTCGTCCAAATAGCCAATCGCATTATCTCTCACGAGTTTTTCCAGAAAGGTTTCAGCATTAGTCAGAACTGAATCCCATTCGCTTATCCCATCCGCCAAAAATATCGCACGCCAAAGAGAAAATGTCGCTCCAACTAAAATGTCATAGGTATTGTGGGTCATTCCCACCGAAGCGTGTCCACCGTGATTCGCGTGCATCAGTCTTAAAAGTTCGTAGGCTAAGAGCTGAATTCTTGATCGCCCGGCAACGACCCTGTTGAGGCGCTCCAAGTCTTCCTTGTTTGTCATTTGAGAGGCTTCTTCTTAGAGAAACGAGACGACAGCACCGACATTCCCCGGCCGTTACTTTGCGTCATGCCGCGAAGGGAACATTGCCGCTATCACTGTATTTTCGACTACGGTTTAGTCGTCGGCAGAGTGTTCATGTTCGTGCTTGTGGTGACGACGTGATTCGTCGCGGTGTGAGGTACATTCGGGATAGTGAAGGTCGGAGATGAAACGGCGGGCGCCGCATATGCCGGCGACAGGCCGGCTTCGAATTTCTTGAACTCTGCGTTCAACAGCGAGTGCATCTCCGCGCGATCTGCGGGACCGATCTTTTCCGAAGCGACCGCCGTGCGACTGTCCATGACGTGCGATACCTGATTGTTCAGCTTCCTCGTTAGAGCTTCCCGCCGGACCGGATCGCCGCCATCGAACGGTTTGTAGGTTGTGATGGTGAACTTTCGCGCGCCACGTGTTTTGTCGAAGAACTCGAAGAGGGCGCGCGCGTGGACACAGAATGACTCAATCAGCGCGTTGGCGACGACCGCGTCGGTGTCGAAGTGACCGATCCGGTTGAACGTGCCGTTGAGCATGTCGATCTCGTATTTCACGTGATGGTGTATGAGTTCGACGGGAGATGGATGCCGTGTGGCCATGTTGTTAGTCGCGTTAAAGGTTCGCGCAATTGGATACGCCCGCGCCGTCTCGGAGGGCAAGGTCCCATAGAAAATTAAGGTGACGCCATACCAATGACCCTCCTACTCCCACTCAATCGTCCCCGGCGGCTTGCTGGTCACGTCGTAGACCACCCGGTTGATGCCCTTCACTTCGTTGACGATGCGGGTGGCGACGCGGGCGAGGAACGCGTGTTCGAAGGGATAGGAATCCGCGGTCATGCCGTCGGACGAGGTGACGGCGCGCAGCGCGCAGACATGGTCGTAGGTGCGGCCGTCGCCCATCACGCCCACGGTCTTCACCGGCAGCAGCACGGCGAAGGCCTGCCAGATCTCGTCGTAGAGTCCGGCCTTGCGGATTTCGTCGAGATAGATCGTGTCGGCCTTGCGCAGGATTTCGAGCTTTTCGCGCGTGATCTCGCCGGGAATGCGGATGGCGAGGCCCGGCCCGGGAAACGGATGGCGGCCGACGAAGGCTTCGCGGCAGGCCCAGTTCGCGGCCCAGCGCGCGCACTTCGTCCTTGAACAATTCGCGCAACGGCTCGACGAGCTTCATGCTTCATGCGCTCGGGCAGGCCGCCGACATTGTGATGCGATTTGATGGTGACGGAGGGCCCGCCGGTGGCCGAGACGCTTTCGATCACGTCGGGATAGAGCGTGCCCTGCGCCAGGAATTCCGCGCCGCCCACCTTCTTGGCTTCCTCGTCGAACACGTCGATGAAGGCGGCGCCGATGATCTTGCGCTTGCTGCTCGGGATCGCTCGACGCCTTCCAGCCGCGTCGAGGAACAGCTCGCTCGCATCGGCATGCACGAGCGGAATGTTGTAATGCCCGCGGAACAGCGAGACGACCTCGTCGCGCCTCGCCCGCGCGCATCAGCCCCGTATCGACAAAGATGCAGGTGAGCTGGTCGCCGATCGCTTCATGGATGAGGACCGCGGCGACCGAGGAATCCACGCCGCCGGACAGCCCGCAGATCACGCGGCCCTTGCCCACCTGTTTGCGGATCGTCGCGATCTCTTCGGCGCGGAAGGCCTTCATGTTCCATTCGGGTGCGATGCCGGCGATGTTGCGCACGAAATTGCGCAGCAGCGCGCGCGCCGCGCGGCGTGTGCACCACTTCGGGATGGAACATCACGCCGTAGAAGCGGCGCTTCTCGTCGGCGATCATCGCGAAGGGCGCATTGCCGCTCGTCGCCGACGACATGAAAGCCCGGCGGCAGCGCGATCACGCGATCGCCATGGCTCATCCACACATCGTCTTCGCCGCCCAGCGCCCACACGCCTTCGAACAGCGGGCTCTGCCCGCTGATCTCGAGCGTCGGCGCGGCCGAATTCGCGCTTGTGCGCGCCTTCCACCTTGCCGCCCAGCTGCGCGCACCATCGCCATCTGGCCGTAGCAGATGCCGAGCACCGGCACGCCCATCTCGAACACTTGCTGCGGCGCGCGCGGCGTATGCGACTTCGGTGACGCTGGCCGGCCCGCCGGAGAGGATGATCGCGCGGGGCGTCGCGGTTGCCAGCGCCTCGTCGGCCTTGTTGAAAGGAACGATCTCGCAATAGACGCCCGCTTCGCGCACGCGCCGCGCGATCAGCTGCGTGACTTGGGAGCCGAAATCGACGACCAGAACGGGGATGGACATGGAGGGATATAGGGTTCCGGTTTGGCGGTTGTCCAGAGATCGTTGTCTACCCCTTCCCCCTTGTGGGGAAGGAGCGCGCACAACGTGCGCGCCGGGATGGGGGCCGCGCGCGTCCGCGCGCGAAAGACTCTTTTGTTTGCCCCCACCCTGACCCTCCCCACAAGGGCAGGGGAATCGCATATGGGACTTTGCGGCTTGCGCGTGGAATAGAGGTGGATTTTGAAGGTATCTCCCGATTCGGAAGGAGAGACCGATGGACCGTTTCCACGAATGTTTTGGGGACTTGCCGGATCCTCGTGCGGACAATGCCCGGCATGAGCTGTCGGAGATCGTGTTTATCGCCCTTCTGGCGTCGCTGTGCGGGGCAAAAGACTGCTGCGCGATGGCGGAATTTGGCCGTTCGAAAGAGGCGTTGCTGCGGACGATTCTGACCCTCACCCACGGCATTCCGAGCCACGATACGTTCAGCGCGCTGTTCCGGATGCTCGATCCCAAAGCGTTCGAAGCGAAGTTCCGGGAGTTCATGCAAGCCTTTGGCGAAGCCGCAGGGACCGGCGCGACCAAGGGTGTTGTTGCGATAGACGGCAAGTCGCTGCGGCGCGCCTACGAAGCCGGTCAAAGCCATATGCCGAAGATGATGGTGAGCGTCTGGGCAGCGCAAACCCGTATGGTGTTGGCGAACGCCCTGGCGGAAAACAACAACGAAGCCGACGCGGCAATGCAATTGATCGGTCTTGTGGCGTTGAAAGGCTGTGTGGTCACAGCCGATGCGCTGCACTGCCACCGCGAGATGGCCAAGACCATCGTGGATCGTGGCGGCGACTATGTCCTGGCGGTCAAGAACAACCAGCCCGGCCTGTTGCGCGATGCGAAAGCTGCTCTGGCCCCGATACCCGATGTTGTCGAACCCGCCACGACCCAAGACGACCGCCATGGCCGCAAGGAAACGCGAAGCGCAATCGTCACCTCCGCCAAAGGGATGGCGGAAAAGCACGACTTCCCGGGTCTCAAAGCCGTCGCGCGCGTCATCAGCCGTCGCGGGACGGACAAGCCTCTCGAGCGCTACTTCCTCTTGAGCCGACACTACAAGCCGGAGGAACTGCTGCGCATCGTGCGCACCCACTGGACGATCGAAAACACCCTTCACTGGACACTCGACGTCGTCCTCGACGAAGACCTCGCGCGCAACCGCAAAGATTATGGCCCACAAAACCTCGCCGTGCTCAGACGAATGGCGCTCAACATCGCCAGAGCACACCCCGACAAAAAGACTTCGCTCAATCTGAAACTTATGCGCGCCGGTTGGGATGAGGGCTTCCTCTTCCAACTCATCCGACATATGCGATAGCCCTGCCACTAGGGGGAGGGGATAATTTCGGCGATTCCCAATCAGTCTTAGACATTTTTCGGCTCATATCTGGGCACCCATTTGGCGTGCTGCGGCAGGTCGTCGGCGATGGTCCACCAGGGCGCGCAGGATGACGCGAACACATGCAGGCTCGGCCGCACGCCGGGATCGTCGTCGAGCAGGCCCGCAGGAACGCTGATCGTTTCGAGATAGGGCGCCTTGCCCGGCGCGGAGCTGCCGCACACTTTGCAGCGCGGGCGCGATTTCCCGGGCGACCATTCCACCTGGACGACCTGATCCTCGCCGGACACGAAGCGGAATCTGTCCGCCTTCACATGGGCATAGGTGGCGAAGGCCGCGCCCGTGAGCTTTCGGCAATTGGTGCAGTGGCAATGGGTGAGCGTCCACACCTTGTCGATTTCGAAGCGGACCGTTCCGCACAAGCAGCTTCCGCGAATCATGATGGCCTCCGGCGTTGGCGTTTTCGTGTCATAGAGCATTCCGCATCAGAATGGCGGCGAAAAACCCATCCGTGCCCGTGGCATGGCTGGCAGCGCGGAAGAATTCGGCCATGCCGGGAGGCGGGTCGCCCGGCGCAATTTCGCGCCAGATTTTCGCGGCCGGCCGCACCGCGAAATCCGGATGGCGCGCAAGGAATTGCGCGATTCGGTCTTCGTTTTCGCACGGCAGCCACGAGCAGGTGGCATAGACGATGCGCCGGCCGGGCGCTGCGCGCGCCGCCGCCTGGTCGAGCAACGTGTCCTGGATCGCCATCAGCTGATCGAGGCGGGCTTGTGTGATGCGCCAGCGCAGTTCCGGTTGGCGCCGCCAGGTGCCCGTGCCGCTGCAGGGCGCATCGACGAACACGGCATCGAACGGTCCCGGCGGCGCTTCGCCCGGATGGACTTCGATCACGGCGCCGGCGCGTTCCGCGCGGGGGCCGAGTTGTGCGAGACGTCCCGCGTCGATATCGCAGGCGATGAGCGAACCCAGATTTTTCATGTCGGCTGCCAGCGCCAGCGCCTTGCCGCCCGCGCCTGCCGCCAGATCGAGAATGCGTTCGCCGGGCCGCGCCCGCGCCAGCAGCGCCGCGATCTGCGCCGCCTCGTCCTGGAATTCGAAGAAGCCCAGCTCGAAAATTTTGTTCTGGCGCAACGCTGCGAGGCGGTCGCCGGAAGGGATGCGAATGGCGAATGGCGAATAGCGAGCAGGGTCTGCCGCGTACCCTTCAGCGCGCAATGTGGCGAGCACAGCGTCGCGCGAAGCCTTCAGCGTGTTGACGCGCAGATCGACCGGCGCGCGCGATTGCGTGGCGCGCATCTCGTCGAGCAGTTGATCGCCCAGCCCGCGCACAAGTTCGGCCTCGAGAAAGGCGGGAAATTCGCCTTGCACGTGAAGCGGCGGGTCGTTTCGCACGGGCGCCGCAATCGCGTCGCGTTCCGCTTGCGTAAGCGCCGGCGGCCCGTAACCGGCGCCGCCGAACAACGCTTCGATCTCGGCCATGTCGACGCCATCGGCCAGCAAGCTCGCAATCGCCAGCGCGCGCGAAGAGTCATCCTGCATCCGCCACGCCAGCGACGCGCGATGGCGCTCGATATCGAACACGCGATCCGCCACGGATGCGCGATCCTTCGAGCCCGCATAGCGTCGCGCACGAAAAAATTCCCGAATGAAGCGATCGGCCGGCAACGCGGACGCGTTCATCCCTTCCAGAATGTCGATCACGGCCTGGATGCGCGCAGCGGGCGTCATGCTTCACCGCGAAGTTGCGGCATCGCGATGAATTGCGACCGTTGCAACAAACTCAAGCGAAGGCTGTTCGCTACCTTCTTAGCCTTCCCCCCTTGCGGGGGACGGTGGACGCCTCGCATTCCGCGAGGCGGACGGAAGGGGGATCCCCATGTCGACTGAACATGCGCGCCGGCTTCGCCGCAACATGACCGCGGCCGAGCGAAAATTGTGGTCGATGGTCCGGGACAAACAGATCGCCGGCCTGCGATTTCGACGCAAGGAACCGATAGGCCCCTATTACGCCGACTTCTATTGCGCCAAAGCGCGGCTGGTCGTCGAGTTCGAAAGCACGATCCATACCCCGGACGCGCAGCGCGAGCACGAACGCGCGCGCTGGTTCGAGTCCCAGAAGATTCGCATCCTGCGAATTTCGGATCTGGAATTCGCCCGAAACCCGCAGGCCGTCGTGGATGCAATCCGCCGTGCGGTGACGCCTCCCGGTTTCGCCGAGGCGGAAACGGCCTATCGCGCGGCCTCCCTTCCGTCGCGCGGCTGACGCCGCGCGCCACCTTCCCCCACGAGGGGGGAAGGCTAAGGAGGAAGTAACGCATCACGACAATCTCAAACTTTTTAACCTTCCCCCTCGTGGGGGAAGGTGGACGCCTCGCCCTTCGCGAGGCGGACGGAAGGGGGGCCGCCATGTCAAACGAACGTGCACGCGAACTACGCCGCAACATGACGAAAGCCGAACAGCAATTGTGGTGGCTGCTTCGGCGGAAACAACTTGGCGACTTGCGGTTCCGACGGCAGGCGCAGCTTGGGCCGTATTATGCCGATTTCTTTTGTCCGAAAGCGCGACTGGTGGTCGAGCTTGATGGGGCAAGTCACACGACGGATGCGCAAATTGCACATGATGAGAGACGAGATCGGTGGTTCGAGGCTCACGGGATTCGCGTGTTTCGGATTTCGAATCGTGAATTCTTCGAGAGGCCGGATGACATCGCCGATGCCATTTATCGTGCGGCGACGGCCCCCCTTCCGTCACGCGGCTGACGCCGCGTGACACCTTCCCCCACAAGGGGGGAAGGTTAAGAGATTCGCTCACCGATCTAATTGTGTTTCACTTCCTACTGCGCGCCGGGATAGTTCGGGGATTCGCGCGTCACGATCACGTCGTGCACATGGCTTTCGCGCAGGCCCGCGCCGGTGATGCGCACGAACTTGCGCCTTCTCGTGGAATTCGTCGATGGTCGCGGCAGCCGGTATAGCCCATCGCGGCGCGCAAGCCGCCGATGATCTGGTGCACCACATTGGCGACCGGACCTTTGTACGGCACCTGGCCTTCGACGCCTTCGGGCACGAGCTTCAGCGCGTCTTTCACTTCGGCCTGGAAATAGCGGTCGGCCGAGCCGCGCGCCATCGCGCCGACGCTGCCCATGCCGCGATAGCCTTTGTAGCAGCGGCCCTGATAGAGGAACACTTCGCCGGGGCTTTCTTCGGTGCCCGCCAGCAGCGAGCCCACCATCGCCACATCGGCGCCCGCCGCCATCGCCTTGGCGAGATCGCCGGAATATCTGATGCCGCCATCGGCGATCACCGGCACGCCCGCTTTGCGCGCCGCCGACACCGCATCCATGATCGCGGTCAGTTGCGGCACGCCCACGCCCGCCACGATGCGCGTGGTGCAGATCGAGCCCGGGCCGATGCCGACCTTGACCGCATCCGCGCCCGCATCGATCAGCGCCTTGGCGCCGTCGGCGGTGGCGACATTGCCGGCTGCCACCTGCGTGTAATTCGATTCGCGTCTTGATGCGCGCGCACCGTTTCCAGCACGCCCCGGGAATGGCCATGCGCGGTATCGACCACGATCACGTCGCATTCCGCTTCGACCAGCGCCATGGCGCGGCGCATAGCCGTCTTCGCCCACGCTCGGTCGCCGCGGCCACGCGCAGGCGGCCGCGCTCGTCCTTGCAGGCGTTGGGATATTTCTGCGCCTTCTCGATGTCCTTGACCGTGATCAGGCCGACGCAGCGATAGGCATCGTCCACCACGAGGATCTTTTCGATGCGGTGCTGATGCAGAAGCCGCTTGGCCTCGTCCGGCTTCACGCCTTCGCGCACCGTGACGAGCTTGTCCTTGGTCATCAGCTCGCGCACCGTCTGGCGCGGATCGGTGGCGAAGCGCACATCGCGATTGGTGAGGATGCCGACCAGCTTGCCCGCGCCGTTCGCCGTTGGCGCCTTCCACCACCGGAATGCCGGAGATGCGGTAGCGCTCCATCAGCGCCAGCGCATCGGCGAGCGTGGCGTCCGGCGCGATGGTGACCGGGTTCACCACCATGCCGCTTTCGAACTTCTTCACGCGGCGGACGTGCTCGGCCTGCTCTTCGATGGCCAGATTGCGGTGGATGACGCCCATGCCGCCGGCCTGCGCCATGGCGATGGCGAGGCCCGCCTCGGTGACGGTGTCCATGGCGGCGGAAATGAGGGGAATGCCGAGTTCGACCGTCTTGGTCAGGCGGGTTCTGGTGTCGACCTGGCCGGGCAGGACTTCGGAGGCTGCCGGCACCAGCAGCACATCGTCGAAGGTGAGGGCTTCGCGGATGGTCAATGGGCGCTCCCAAGGAGGTGACTTGGAGCGCCGAGCCTTTAGCAGCGGGGCCCGGATTGTGCAAGCGGATTGCGGAAACGCGCCGCAAACCCTGAAAAATCGCGCTACTCGCCGGCCATCGCCAGATGGGCCGATGGATCGGGAATCGGTCGGCCCAGGCGCTTGGCTTCCTCGATCCAGGCGTTGATCGCGTCGGCGATGCTGCGTGCCGCTTCTTCGCGCGTTTCGCCGTCCGACATGCAACCCGGCAAATCCGGCACGGTCGCCAGAAATCCGCCGCCGTCCTCGACAGACAGCGGTTCAATCACGATAGGATATTCACGGCGCGCCATGGCTGTCCCTGACCGCTTCGATGAACCGAACCAGCTTGCGAATATAGACCGGCTTGATCGGTCTGCGAAATGGCACGGTTAAGATTTCGCGCTGAGAGGAATGCGAGATTTTGTAGTGAGAGCCCCCGCCGGAAGGTGCTGAGCAATTTACTTGATAAGCGCGGCAAACGGTTTCCACATCACCTATGGCCCAATCGCCCGTCGGATTGCGGCGCATCCTTTCCAGCAGATCGCTCACTTCCTGAACCCCGTCGCCACCAGATAGAGCTCCACCGATTCCGCGCGGGAGGCCGGCGGTTTGACGTGTTTGACGTCCGCGAACATCCGCTTGATGCGCGCCAACAGCTCGCCCGTGGCCCCTCCCTGGAACACCTTGCCCACGAAGGCGCCACCCGGCTTCAGCACCTCTTCGGCCATGTCGAGCGCCGCTTCGAGCAGCGTCATGGTGCGTATATGATCGGTCGCGCGATGCCCGGTGGTGGGCGCGGCCATGTCGGACAGCACGAGATCGGCAGGGCCGCCCAGCGCAGCCTTGAGCAGCGCGGGCGTTTCGGGCGCCAGCATGTCGGCCTTCAGCACATCGGCGCCCGCGATCGGCTCCATCTCCAGAATGTCCATCGCGACGACCTTGCCCGTGTCGCCCACACGCGCGGCCGCGATCTGGCTCCAGCCCCCGGGCGCCGCGCCCAGATCGAGGATGCGCGCGCCCTTGCGGAGGAAACGGAATTTGCGGTCCAGCTCGATCAGCTTGAACGCCGCGCGCGAGCGATAGCCCGCAATCTTCGCGTCGCGCACATAGGGATCGTTGAGCTGGCGCTCGAGCCAGCGCTGCGACGACGCCTTGCGCCCTTTGGTCGTCTTCACCTTGACGCGCAAATCGCCGCGCCCGCGATCCGATCCGCGACTGCTCACTCTTCCATCTCCGCCATCATGTCGCGCAGCATGCCTTCGCGCAGGCCACGGTCGGCCACGCGCAAATCGGCGCAGGGCCATTCGGCGCAGATCGCGGCGAAAATGGCGAGCCCCGGAACCATGAGTTCCGCGCGTTCCTCGCCGATGCAGCGGCGCGCTGCGCGGCCTGCATGGTCGAGCGCCGCAACCTCGCTGGCGATCTCGAGCAACCGCCCCACCCGATGCCAGCTTCCGTCGACCTTGTTGCGGTCGTAGCGCGCAAGCCCCTGCGCGATGGCGCCCAATGTCGTCACCGTACCCGAGCCGCCCAGCAGATGATGCGTGCGCGGCCGGAACTCGCCGATGCGCGCCATCCTGCGCCGCACGGAAGCGAACAGCCGCCGCATGTCCACGCGCAATTTTTCATAGCTTTGATCGCCCCCGTTCTCGGCGAGCGTCACGACGCCGACGGGCACGGAGGCGCTGAATGCGTTGACGGTCGCAGCACCCCTGCGCCTCAGCCAGATGATTTCCGTCGAACCGCCGCCGATGTCGAACACCAGCGCGCCGCGATGGCGCTTGCCCAGAAGGGCCGCACAGCCGAGCGCCGCCAGATGCGCTTCTTCGTCGGAGCCCAAAATTTCCAGTTCGATGCCCGCCTCGATGCGGGCGCGCGCGATCAGTTCGTGCGCGTTGGTCGCGCGGCGGCAGGCTTCGGTCGCGATCGCGCGCAATCGTGTGGGCCGGTGATGGGCCAGCCGCGCGGCGCACACCTTGAGAGCCGAAATCGCGCGCGTGATGGCCGCCTCCGACAGCGCGCCTGTCTGCGCGAGGCCCTCGCCCAGCCGGACTGTGCGGGAAAAAGAGTCGGCGATCCGCAAGCGGCCCGAGCGCGTCGCCGAGGCGATCAGGAGCCGGCAATTGTTGGTGCCGAGATCGAGGGCGGCGAACAACGGCGCCGCGCGCCCGCGCGCCCGTTCCGCCCCCTCACCCGCCATCACGCTCATCGAAACCTGCTTCCACCCGCGGGAGCTTATCACGCCCCATGCACTTCTTCCCCCGCGAAGCGGGGGAAGTCCGGCCAAAGGCCGGGATGGGGCTCTCTCGTCTTCTCCGCCTTGAAAGCCCGGGACGCGTAGTCTAAACGGGCCGCCATCCCGCGCTTGGGGGATCGTCTAACGGTAGGACTGCAAACTCTGACTCTGCCTGTCTAGGTTCGAATCCTAGTCCCCCAGCCATAAATCATATAACTAGATCAATATGTTATGGAAATTTCCGGCTTAGGTTGGCGCAGATTTGTGTTGCGTTTCATCGTGACGGATTTCCCAGTATTTCTCAGGATTCCGACACGTTTCCAAAAATTCCGTGCAACACGCGTGCAACACGGAGATTCTCGGATTGTTCGCTTCGATGTACCGAAGCCGGCAGTGCGACACGGTTGAAACTCGGGCCGGATTTCGGAACTCAAATGGCGACTGACTTCTCGTGCGCGAGCCGCACTTACTTTGCGTGTCGCGCTAGCGAGAAAACTCACATCCAAGAAGCATTGCATGTGCTCGAAACTTGGATTGTCGATCCAACTGGAAACGTCGTCGGCTTAGCATGCACTGGCGGGCTGTGAGCGATCACTCGCTGCGCGCCGTATAGTGTCGTTGATGAAAATCACACTGACCACAATTCCAGCTGCAAGAGGATCAATGGCGCCGGCAATTGTCGTTCCGAGCAATTCGTCGCCCCTGGCGGAAACAGTCAGGCCTGTACGGCTGGCTTACGCCCAGCGCACTCTCTCCGAAGCGAAGCAATGTAGGCTGGCTGTCCTCCGAAGGAGCGAAGGAGGACTGTCGAACGAGGGGATTTGAAATGTTCTACGTCAATCTACTCAGGAGCACATCCAATCCCGATCAGCGGTATGTGGGATTTACCGCCGACCTTAGACAGCGCGTCAAAGCACATAACAACGGTCCTTCAATTCACACCACCAAACACCATCCATGGACGCTTGCTGCGTACTTTGCATTCGAGAGCGAAAGACGGGCTCGCAAGTTCGAGCACGATCTGAATCCGGGTCGGGAAAGACTTTCGCGAATAAGCCGCTTTGGTAGTTTGAAAATACGAAGAGAATTGCATCCCGGCCCCGATACTTCGGGGGGATAGCCACCCCTCCGCGATTCAGGCGCTCGCAACCTGCCGGTGACCTCGGACAGCTTTGTAAGGTTTGATCTTGGCGACCTGCCCCATGATCAGCCGCTTGGCTTCGAGCGTGTCGAATGCGTTTTGCAGGCGCAGAAAATATCCCTCGGACAGCGCGAAGAACTTGCACAGCCGCAAATCGGTATCCGCGGTAATGTTGCGCGTACCGTTCACGATGGCATGGATACGGTTCGGGGGCACGCCGATGGCATGGGCCAACTGGTTCTGGCTCAGCCCAATCTCGTTCAGAAATTCTTCCTTGAGAATCTCTCCGGGATGCGGATTGCGCAACGCGCTCATGTTACGTCCTTGCTACGACCTTCAATGGTAGTCGACAATTTCAACGTCGTTTGCGTCCCCATCACCCCAGCGGAAACACACGCGCCACTGGTCGTTGATCCGAATGCTCCATTGCCCCTTTCGGTCGCCCTTGAGAGCTTCCAGCCGATTGCCGGGCGGGTTCCGAAGGTCGTCCAGGGTCGTCGATGCATCGAGTTGGCGAAGCTTCCGCAGAGCCCGGTCCTGCATGTCGCCCGGAAATTTGCGGCTGCGCCGGCCCTGCCAGATGCCGTCGGTCTCCCTGCATCGAAACGAGCGGATCATTCATCGCATCCGAATGTAGCGTGATACGAGATACGTATCAAGTATTTTCTGGTCCAGCGTCGCTCACTTGCTCCATGTCCAGTCCGACGCCGCCGCCCGACAGCCGCCGCCTTTCGCGCCTGTCCAGGCGCGGCCGTGTACGACGCGGCCGGTGGAGGCGCCCGTGGCTTTGCCGTCCCTGAACGCGAAGCCGCCATTGACGAGCACATCGTCCACGCCCACGGCGAGCTGATCCGGCACGGCATAGGTCGCGCGGTCGGCGATCGTGTTCGGATCGAACACGACGATGTCGGCGTAATAACCCGCCTTCAGCAAGCCGCGATCCGACAGCGAAAGATTCTGCGCCGGAAAATCCGTCAGACGACGCACGGCCTCCTGCAATGTCAGGTCGTGGTTTTCGCGCACATATTTCCCCAGCAGACGCGCGAAATTGCCGTAAGCGCGGGGATGGCTTTTCGCGAGCAGGAACACGCCTTCCGGCGCTGGCGCGGCTTCATCCGAACCGAAGCTCATCCAGGGCAGCGCCACTTCGCGGCGGATATTGTCCTCGCTCATCAGGAAATAGGCGACGCCCACCCGCGAGCCATCCTCGATCACCAGATCCATCGCCGTGTCTTCGGGACTTTCGCCGCGCATCTTCGCGATTTCGGCCAAGGTTTTGCCGGTCAGCGGTTTCAGCTTGGGATTCTTGAACGCCAGCAGCAGCGTGCCTGCGGGGCCGGCGCCCGCATAGAGGTTCTCCCAGGTTTTGGGATGCGCATCCAGCATCTCGGCTTTGACGCGCGCGCGAATGGCGGGATCTTTCAATCGCGCGATCCATTTTTCGAGCCCGCCATCCTGCACCCATGAGGGCATCGCCGCGTCGAGGCCCGTGGCGCCGGCGGTGTAATTGTACATGTTGGCCGAGATGCGCACGCCGCGGGCGCGCGCGGCGTTGATCATGGCGATGACTTTGTCGAGCTTCGACCAGTTGTCTTTCCCCGCCTGCTTGAAATGATAAATCTCGGCCGGCGCGCCGGAAGCCTCGGCGATGTCGATGCTTTCCTGCAGCGCCTGCTCCAGGCGATCCCCTTCGCTGCGGATATGCGCGATATAATAGCCGCCGCACTGGGCGGAAACTTTCGCGAGCGCGATGAGTTCGGGCGTCTTCGCATAGGTGTTGGGCGAATAGATGAGCGCGTCGGTCAGCCCCAGCGCGCCTTCCTCCATCGCCTGCTTGACGAGGCCCTGCATGGCGGCGAGCTGCGCCGGCGTGGGCTGGATATCCGCTTCGCCCAAGAGATTGGTGCGCACCGTGCCGGCGCCGACGAACGACGCGACGTTCGGCGAAATGCCCTTTTTCTGCAGCATGTCGAGATAGCCGCCCAAGGTCGTCCAGGTGATCTTGTATTTGATGTCGCTCTGGCGCGCTTCGCCCAGCTTGATCATTTCCGGCGTCAGCGGGCCCATGGAGTCCTCGCCGATCACTTCCAGCGTGACGCCCTGCGCCAGATCGGAGAGGCCGCGGCCGTCCGCGATCAGGCTTTCCTCCGGATGGGCGAGCATATTGATGAAGCCGGGCGACACCGCCTTGCCGCGCGCGTCGACTTCCGCGCGACCCTGGCCTTCGATGTGGGCCGCGATGGCGGCGATGCGATCGCCATTGACCGCCACGTCGGCTACATAGGGCGCGCCGCCCGAGCCGTCATAGACGGTCCCGCCGCGAATGACGACATCGTAGCCGGGCGCTGCGCCGTCCGTTGCGACGGTCGACAAAGCAAGAATGAAAACGGCGGCAAGAATACGCTGCATGACGGTCCCCCCAATTTTCCTCGACATTAGCACGCCGGGCGGAGGATGGAAATTTCGGACGCCGCCGGGGCGCCGCCGATCGGATATGAGCGCGCGGCCCGGATTGACACTTTCGCCGATTTCAATTACTTCACTATGCGGTGAAGTTTTGTAAAGGGGGAGCGAGCGGTGTGGACGAAACGAATTGCGATCGTGCTCATGTCACTGTCCGGCGCGGTCGTCCAGGCAAATGCCGCCGACGCTAAGCATTCCTATCCGGCGATGGCGCCGCTCGCGCAGTACCAGACGCCAGGTCCGGCCGAGGAAATTGCGCTGGCCCGCACCGCCGCGCCTCCATCCATCTCCGGCGACGCCGATGTCATGACGCTGGGCGCTCACGGTTACGAAACGGCGGCGAAGGGCAAGAACGGCTTCGTGTGCCTCGTCGTGCGGTCCTGGGGCGCCGGTCTTGACGATCCGGAATTCTGGAATCCCCGCATTCGCTCGCCGCAATGTCTCAACGCCGCCGCCGCGCGCACCGTCCTGCCCGCTTATCTCGAACGCACCAAATGGGTTCTCGCCGGCGTGTCGCTGCCCGACATGATGGCGCGTTCGCAGACCGATGCGACCGCGGAAATGGAGCCCGCGGCGGGCGCGATGTGTTACATGATGTCGAAACAGCAATATCTTTCCGACGCCGGCGCGCATTGGCATCCGCATCTGATGTTCTATGTCGCCCATGCCGACGGGGCGACCTGGGGCGCAGACCTGCCGGGCTCTCCGGTGTTCTCCGCGCGCGGGAAACTCGATCCTTACACGACCTTCTTCGTTCCGATCGCGAAATGGTCTGATGGAAGCTCCGCCGTGATGGCGATGCATTAGGTCGACGCGCGTCGCTACCGCGCCGGAAAAGGGTTGCGCCAGGCTTCGATCTCGTTCAGTCGGCCGTGCCAGCGGCGCACCTGCGCGAAATCGGCAAGCGGCAATTGCGCGTCATCGGCAAATGGCAGCACCATCGCGACCGCAAAATCGGCGACCGTCAGGCTGTCGCCCACGAGCCATTTTCGACCCGCGAGATGATCGTCGAGCACCTTCGCCCAGCGGCGAAATTCGGCGTGCGCTTCTTCGACCTCTTCCGGGTCGGCCGGGCCGAGATTGAAACGCTTTTTGACGATATGTTCGAAATAAAGCGCGCCGCCCGCCCGCGTAAAATGCTGCGCGTTCCAGCTGAACCAGCGGACGATGTCGATCTGCCGCGAATCGTGCGGCCAGAGATCGGCGCCCATGTCGTCGGAGAGCCGACACATCACCGCGTCGGCTTCCCAGGTGACGCGCTCGCCTTTCACCAGGGTCGGGACCTTGCCGTTCGGATTGATGGCGAGATAAGCGGGCGCCTGGTGCTCGCCTTTCGCAAAATCAAGATACGCATATTCGACCGGCGCATTCAGATAACGCGCGACTGCGCAGGCCCGGTGCGACGAAAGAATGTCCGAATAATAGAGCGTCATCATGCGGCGGTCTTTCCATCGAACAACGCGACCAGCTTGCTGAGCGATCCCGTCCAGCCTTCTTCGTGACTGCGGCGTGAGTCTTCGTTGCTCAGTTGCGCGTGCGTAAAAGTGATCTCGGTGCCTTCGGGAATCGGACGAAGTGCGATCTCGACTCGCGATTCTCCCGGGTCTTCCGCGCCACCTTTCCAGCGCCAGCTCATGACGATGCGCTCCGGCGGAGCGATTTCGAGAAACTCGCCGCTGCTTTCGTGTTCGCTGCCGTCCAGCATGCGGAAACGCACACGATAGCGGCCGCCAATGCGCGGATCGGATTCTGACACCAGCACGGGTCCCGCATCGGGACCCCACCATTGCGCAATTCCTTCCGCCGTGGTGACCGCGTCGAAAACGATTTGGGGCCGCGCCCGGATCACGCGCACAAGCGTGAGGCTGGTCATCGGCCTTTTCTCCGCGCCTCGGCTTCCCTGGTCTCGGCATAGGCGGCGAGCTTGTCGAGCCTCGCCGACCAGAAGCGCTCATAGCGGCGCAGCCATTCCATCGCCTCGCGCATGGGCTGCGGCCGCAGGCGCACCGTCACGGTGCGGCCGGATTTCGCGCGCGTGATGAGGCCCGCGTCGTCAAGCACGTCGAGATGCTTCATCACGGCCGGCAGCTTGATGGCGAAAGGTTCTGCGAGTTCGCTCACGGACGCGCTGTCGCGACGCTCAAGTTGGGCCAGGATCGCACGCCGCGTGGGATCCACGAGCGCTGCGAAAGTTCGGTCCAGGCGTTCCTGATAGTTCACCATGTTGGAAAGTATTGAACGGGGCCGGCCGGGTTGTCAACGGGGGCCGCAAGTTCGCCGGGGCCGAAGCCGGCCGACAAGAAACACGAATCTATCAATATCGCCGCGAAATTGGCATTCTGTCGCCGCGGCAGGCGCAAAGGATTGGCGTATATGGACATGCTCCTGAAAAACAGGCTTGTCGTCATTGGCGGCGCGTGCGCGGTCGCGGCCGCGATTGGCGTCGCGATCGTCTACATCTGGTGGAACCAACTCGTGCCGGTAGTGGCGCTGGGCGTCAATTATGTGCGCTACCTCTCCGCGGCCAAAGGCGCCTTGGTCACGGAACTCGCGCCGGGGGCCTCGCCCGCCGCCGAAACGAAATTTGCGCCATCGTCTTTTGGCGATTGGCCGAGCTACAACAAGACGCTCACGTCGAACCGCTTCTCGTCATTGGCGCAGATCAACCGCGGCAATGTCGCGCGCCTGAAAGTGCTCTGCACCTACGACACGGGCCAGCACACGGGTTTCAACGCCGGCCCGATCATGGTGCGCGGCGCCCTCATCGCTTCGACCGAATTCGATATTTTCTCCATCGATCCCGCCACCTGCCGCGAGAACTGGCGCGTGCATGAAGACTACGAGCCGGCCTCGCCGCAGGGCGTCAATCGCGGGCCCGCCTATATGGACGGCATGCTGTTTCGCGGCGCCGAGGACGGGCGCGTGCTGGCTTACGATTTCAAAACCGGCAAACGCCTGTGGGCGACCACGATAGCCGATTACAAGATCGGCGAGTCCGCGCCCGCAGCCCCGATCGCATGGAACGGCCTCGTCTTCATCGGCAATGCCGGCGGCGACGTGAAAGGCGTGAAGGGACGCATGTATGCGCTCGACGCGAAGACCGGAAAGATCGTCTGGGAATTCTATCTCGTTCCAAAATCTCCGGGCGATTTGACGCGCGGGCCGCAGGCGCCGTCACCGCTCAACGCGGCGATGTGGAACAACAAGCCGGGGATTCCGATTACCGGCGGCGCGACCTGGACCTCCTACACGCTGGATCCGGCGACCGGGCTTCTCTATGTGCCAGGCGGCAATCCCGCGCCCGATTTCGCGACGGGACCGCGGCCGGGCGGGAATCTCTTTTCCGGTTCCATCGTCGTGCTCGATGCGAAGACGGGCGCGTACAAATCGGATTTCAAGATCGTGCCGGTCGACTGGCATGATTGGGACGTTTCCAGCACGCCCGCGATCATCGAGACGCGCGACGGCCGAAAGCTTCTCTCCGAAGCGCCCAAGGACGGGCATCTCTACGGCATCGATCTTTCAGACGGCAAACTCCTCTATCGCGTGCCGGTGACGCGCATGGAAAACGGCGACGTGACGTTCTCGTCCGCCAAGTCCGTGCATTTCTGCCCGGGCAGCACGGGCGGCGCGGAATGGAACGGCCCCGCCTACGATCCGCCCACCAATCTGGTTCTGATCGGCGAAGTGGATTGGTGCACGACGGTTGAGATTCAGAGCGAGAAGCAGATCGCGTCATCGCCGATCGGCCAGCCCTGGTCCGCCATGGCGAGCCTCAATCCCTATCACGTATGGGGAACGCCCGATGCGTTCGGGAAATGGGCTGGATGGGTCTACGCCGTCGACGCCGACACGGGCGCGTGGAAATGGCGCGTGAAGACGAACTACCCCATTCAAAGCGGCATGACGCCGACAGCCGGCGGCATCGCGTTCTTCGGTGACATGGGCGGCAATTTCTATGCGGTGGATGTGACGAACGGCAGGAAGCTGTGGGGCACGAAGCTCGACGGCGCAGTCGGCGGCGGCGTCATCACCTATACCGTGAACGGCACGCAGAAGGTCGCGGTCGCGGCTGGTCTCACAGAGGTGCTGTGGCCGACGCAAATCGCGGATGCCAAAATCGTGATCCTCGGTCTGTGAATTTCGATAACGAAGATTTGGCCGCCGCCGGAAGACAGATGGTTCCGCCTCTCTGGCTCCCGCGTCAGCGATGCTCTAGAAGACCGCGTGAACGTTGGAGGAAACATCGATGAGAATTTCAATTATGGCCGCGGCTTTGGGCGCGGTCATGACTTGCGCGCCGGCACTGGCGGATTCTGTCCAGACAGATGCTGCGCTTGTCGCCGCGGCCCACGGAACCCAACGCTCGCCGGCGGACGTCGCTCGGGATCGCTATCGGCATCCGATCGAAAGCCTCTCGTTCTGGGGAGTGCGACCGGGCATGACGGTTCTGGAAATCTGGCCGTCCGGCGGATACTGGACCGAAGTTCTCGCGCCTTACGTCAAAGCGACGGGAGGCAGATACATCGCCGCCCTTCCAAACGCCAAATATCCGCTTCCCGCCAGATTTGCCGACAAATCGGCCTACGGCGAGATCACGACGACCATCTTCAACAAGGACTCCGGGCCGCTTTGCGCGCCCGGAACGATCGATCTCGTGCTCACGGCGCGCAATCTTCATGACTGGATGTGGACGCCGGGCATGGCCGAGAAATCGATGGCCGATTTCTATGCCGCGCTGAAACCCGGCGGCATCCTCGCCTTCGAGGAGCACCGCGCAGACCCGAGGCCCATCGTGAACAATGCGAAAGACGGCTACGTCTCGACGGCCTATGTGGTCGGGCTCGCGCAACATGCGGGCTTCAAGCTCGAAGCGCAGTCCGAGATCAACGCGAACCCGACGGACACGAAGGATTATCCGTTCGGCGTCTGGACATTGCCGCCGTCGCGGCAGAGCGCGCCATCCGGCCAGCCGGCGAACCCGGCCTTCGATCACGCAAAATACGACGCCATCGGCGAAAGCGATCGAATGACTCTGCGATTCCGCAAACCGGGGTAAGAATTTCGGCAACCCGCCGAATTCTCAGAGACTCTTTGCATGGCGCAAGGGTCGCGGTCTACATTTTCTGAATTGCGGCGGAAGCTGTCGATGCGAGAAGAAACATTCTGTTCGGCTGTAGCGGAAAACTCTGAAAGCCGAAACCCGCGTAGAACTCCATCGCACGTGCATCCTTTGCGTCCACGACAATGGCGAATACGGCAAGTGTCCTGCTCGCGGTCAGGACGCGGCGCACGGCGTCCGCCAGCAACAATTCTCCTATGCCCCGCCCGCGCACCCTGATGTCCCGAGCCAGTCGTCCGATCAGCGCCGCAGGAATGAGATCGTAGCGCGGAAGTTTGCGCGCAATATCTTCCGGCACGTTTTCCAGATTGAGCGTGAACGAACTGAGGCTGTAGAAGCCGATAACGCCCAATGCGTCGTCCGTGGCAACAAAGACCCGCGCGATGTTGCGCCGGTCGTCCTGGCTTGCCCGCAGGTGGAACCACGCGTCGAGCTCGGGCTGGCCGCAGATGAATTCGGCGCGCTTGTGCTGCTTGCCGAGCGGCTCGATTGCGATGCCCAACCGTCAATCCGCCAAATCGCGATGCCGGCGAAGAGCGGCAATCAACTTGCCCGTCGGTTCGGGCGGGTTCAGGACAGCATCCAGAAACGCATCGCGATTAGCGCCCGCGAGAACCATGCGCTCATGCTCGTCAAGAATTCTGCGGGCGCCCTCATAAGCGAGATCGCCGGCGGTGAGCCCGCTCACGGCGGTCGCGCGACGGATCATCGCCTTCGCAGATGCGGCGATGCGTAACTCAAGCCGATCCGTCTTGAGTTCGCGGGCGGGCCGCTTACGGGGTGTGGGCATGGCAATCTCCGATCAACTATGTACGGTAATTTGCCGTGCAAGTCAAGATGTTGCTTTTGGCAGAACAGGCTCAATCAGTCGTATTAACATGCGCGCTTCGCGGGGGACGACTGAACTTGGACGCTTCCCCTAGCAGTTATCCGGCGGCAGATCATGGGCGTCAGTTTCGATCCGGACATGCGGATCGCTCTTTATAAGCCTGCAGTTTTCAAGGAGGCGCTTCATGGCTTCATGAGGACACGCTCTCCTGGAAATGTTATCGACCTCAAATCCGTTTTCCACTCCGCCGCGACGGAGCCATTGTATTCGAAGAATGCCTCGACCGAGGCCTCATCGATACAAACCGGGAGAGCGGGCTCTCAGAAAAGGGCGAAGCCATCGCTCGTGCGAAAGCTAAACGCCGAACACCACTGGCGAAAGCGCAGAACCTGTCACAAACTTGGTAGTGATTTTTGGATTCCCAAACGACTGAGTGCTGGTGGCCTCGATGGGCGAAACGCAATCACACTTGTCAACGCCACGCGCATTTCGGGAACCAGCATCGTGCTCCGGCGCCGCATTGAATTATCACCGAAATCATGGACCTTGCGGGTTTGGTTCGACAGTCTAGAGACTTATCACAGCCGGAAGCGAGTCGATCGCTCGACCCTACCGGATATGGCGGCGACCGCAGCTCTGATAATTGCAGTAGATGCCGAGAGAATGCTACGTCGCGCTGCTGAAGATATGACCTTGCCGGAAGTCCAGGTCAGGCTCGATCAGGGTGATCTGAGTGAAGACATAAGAGCTTATTTCGTCAAAGCTACGTGCAATCACTTGATGACACGGACGATTAAAATCGAGCCCCAAGGCTGGAGCGGAATGACCGTTTCTATTGTTTGTGATTGACGCCGTGATTATGTATAGGTTTTATACTTTCCCTCGCGAACGCGATGAAACCCGCGCGGCCTGGCGCCTCTTGAGATCGCTCTCCGATTAACTAGGAATGCACTGTATTTTGGTCGGAACACGCTGTATTTGAAGAGCAGTCTCGCGTTGAACCGCGAATGCCACAGGGGGGAATTATCATGCGCCGTTTGTCAGCCGCGATTTTGCTTGCTTCAATATCCGTTCTTCTGGGCGCCGCGGATACGCCGGCGCCGCCGATGAAAACCATGCTCGTGCGCGGCACGATCGAAAGCATCGATGCGACGACGTTGACGATCAAGACGGACAAGGGCGCGGACCTAGCGGCTGTGATCACGCCGAAGACACGCTTCGCCGCGGTCGAGGCGCGAACCTTCGCCCAGATCAAATCCACGGATTTCGTCGGCATCACGTCCGTGCCGGGCGCGAACGGGCATCTGACCGCGGAAGAGGTTCACATCCTTCCCGTCGTCGGCATGGGCGAAGGGCAATATCCCTGGGATCATCACCCTTCGACCGGACGCGTCGCGTCATCGGGCATGGGCAGCATGACGAATGGAACGGTCGCGCCGTCATTGCCCGCGAAAGCCGGCAGCATGACCAACGGCACAGTGACGGCAAGCGCCGGCGCGCAGCAGCTGACCGTCACCTATCGCGGCGCGCAAATGATGAATGGACATTGCGAAGGCCGCGCCGTTGCCGGCCAACCCGGCTGCACGGGAACCGCCATCGTCGACGTCACGCCCGAGACCTTTATCGCGGCCATCGTGCCCGCGACGAAAGACGATCTCAAACCCGGCCTCGCGGTCGTGGCGGGCGTGGCGCAGGACGATGCGGGCCACACATTCCTCGGCTCTGCGACCGTCGAGAAAAACGGCGTGAAGCCGGAGTTCTGAGCGAAGCCGTAGATGGACCTCACGACAGCGCTCAATATCGCGACCACGTCCGCGGTCGTCGGCGGCGTCATTTTCGGCGCCTGGCAGATCCGCGTCGCGACGCGCGCGCGGGAGACCCAGATTTCGCTGCAGCTCATCGAGATGTTGCAGACCGGCGATCTGATCGAGGGTCTGAGCGCACTCCACGACCTGCCCGAAGGCCTCTCCTGGAAAGAGCTGCGGTCGCAACTCGGTGAGCGCTGGATTTCCGCTTTCGCGGCCATAAATGCGTTGGACGGACTTGGAATCCTTGTGTACCGGCGCGAAGTCTCGCTCCGGCTCGCCGATGATTTTTTCCATCACGCAGTCTTTGAAGTCTGGAGGAAGTCCCGGACCGCGATCCTCGAGCGACGTAAGATGCCGGATATGGCGGGCCGGGAAACCGGCTTTCAGTTCCTCGAATGGCTGGCGGAAAGCCAGGCCGCCTTTCGCGCTCGCAAACGCAGCGCCTATCCGCTTTCAAAGCGTCCCGCCGCGCCGCCGCCTCTCTGACGCGTTATCGCGGCGGCTCGACACGTCCGTCGCGCTGCCGCAATCTTCGTAATCCAGTCCGAGGATGAGAGCACGATGAGCGATCACTACGCGAAATATACCAAGCTGACTTTTGACCGGCCGCACCCGAAGGTGCTTCGCATCCGGCTGAACAACGGCAAGATGAACACGGCCGATCACGCGATGCATGGCGAGCTCGCGGAGATCTGGCGCGACATCGACGCGGATCCGGACATCAACGCCGCGATCATCACGGGCAACGACCGCGTGTTCTCGGCCGGCGGCGATTTCGCGATGGTCGAAGACCTGATGAACGACGCGCAAGCGCGCCTGCGCGGCTGGAAAGAGGCGCGCGCCATCGTTCACAACATGATCGATTGCAACAAGCCCATCGTGAGCGCGATGCGCGGCGTGGCGGTCGGCGCAGGCCTCGTCACCGGCATTCTGGCGGACATCTCCATTGCGACGAAGCAATGCCGCATCATCGACGGGCATACGCGGCTGGGCGTCGCCGCAGGCGATCACGCCGCGATCATCTGGCCGCTCCTCATCGGCATGGCGCGGGCGAAATATTATCTCTTGCTGTGCGACGAGCTGCGCGGCGAGCAGGCCGCGGAAATGGGGCTTGTGAGTTTGGCGGTCGAAGACGCGGAACTCGACGATAAAGCGATCGAACTTGCGACGCGGCTCGCCACCGGCGCGCAAAGCGCGATCCGCTTCACCAAGCACGCGCTCAACAACTGGCTCCGCCAGATGGGCCCGACATTCGATACGTCGCTAGCGCTGGAATTCCTGGGCTTCGCGGGCGCCGAACCCCAGGAAGGCGTCCGCTCCCACAAGGAAAAACGCGCGCCCAACTGGCCGGAGAGCAGTCCGTTATAGCGGGAGATCGAAGTTCCCCAAGCATAGATTTACTGTATATTGACGACGTCATGTCAAAGCCGCCTTGTGTTCAATATTGAACAGTCAGAGTTTTCACTTTGACGTATGACTTAGAGTCTGTCCGGAAACATCATGCGGGATTGCAGAGTTTTCGCAACATGAGGCGGATTGAGGCGAGGCGCAAGAACGCGAGTGCCTTGCGATTGAGATTTTCCCAATCCTTGGCAAGTCTCCGGCAGCGGTTCAGCCATGCGATTGTGCGCTCGACGATCCATCGTTTTGGCAGGACGACGAAGGTGTGCAATTCGTTGCGCTTGACGATTTCGATGACCCAATCTCCGCTCTGCGCAGCCGCCATTGCGGCGTGCGCCCCCTGATAACCGGCGTCGGCAAAGATGCGCAGGATGAACGGGAACAGCGCGCGCGTTCGCTCATCGAGAACAGATGCAGCGCCGTCGCGATCCTGGATATCGGCAGAATGAACCGCGCCGCTCAGCAGCAGGCCGAGCGTATCTACGAGAATGTGGCGCTTTTTGCCCTTGATCTTTTTTCCTGCATCGTAGCCATGCGGGTCATACGCCCCCCTTTTTCTGCGCTTTTGACGCTCTGGCTGTCGATGATAGCGGCAGTGGGACTTGCCTCCCGCTCTTCGCGTTCTCTGCATTTCACGTAGAGCTCGTGATGAATGCGCTCCAGCGTGCCGTCCCAACTCCACAGATCGAGATAGTCGAACAGCGTGCTGCGCGGCGGAAGATCTTTCGGGATCGCTCGCCACTGACAGCCGGTACTCAAAATGTACATCAACCCATCGACCACGTTGCGCATGACAACCGTCCGCTTGCCGCCGCCACGCTTGCCGGGCGGAATCAGCGGTTCGACAAGCGCCCACTCATCGTCGGTCAGATCGCTCGGATAACGCAGCTTGTCGCGGTTGTAGCGGGAGCGATTTTCGGCGGTCCACATCGGCACCTCCAAAACGATTCGGTGCCACATAAGGAATCACAACAGATTCCTGCCTTGCAAGCCGACGCCTCCGCTAACCGATTCTCGCGACTCGCAAAGTCGCCGGACGGACACTTAGAGTCTGTCCGGAAACATCATGCGGGATTGCAGAGTTTTCGCAACATGAGGCGGATTGAGGCGAGGCGCAAGAACGCGAGTGCCTTGCGATTGAGATTTTCCCAATCCTTGGCAAGTCTCCGGCAGCGGTTCAGCCATGCGATTGTGCGCTCGACGATCCATCGTTTTGGCAGGACGACGAAGGTGTGCAATTCGTTGCGCTTGACGATTTCGATGACCCAATCTCCGCTCTGCGCAGCCGCCATTGCGGCGTGCGCCCCCTGATAACCGGCGTCGGCAAAGATGCGCAGGATGAACGGGAACAGCGCGCGCGTTCGCTCATCGAGAACAGATGCA
Organism: uncultured Alphaproteobacteria bacterium; assembly: GCA_963715545.1. Classification (GTDB taxonomy): domain Bacteria; phylum Pseudomonadota; class Alphaproteobacteria; order Micropepsales; family Micropepsaceae; genus Rhizomicrobium. The sequence goes on from OY970252.1 coordinate 2,442,480, forward strand.
GCGCCGTCGCGATCCTGGATATCGGCAGAATGAACCGCGCCGCTCAGCAGCAGGCCGAGCGTATCTACGAGAATGTGGCGCTTTTTGCCCTTGATCTTTTTTCCTGCATCGTAGCCATGCGGGTCATACGCCCCCCTTTTTCTGCGCTTTTGACGCTCTGGCTGTCGATGATAGCGGCAGTGGGACTTGCCTCCCGCTCTTCGCGTTCTCTGCATTTCACGTAGAGCTCGTGATGAATGCGCTCCAGCGTGCCGTCCCAACTCCACAGATCGAGATAGTCGAACAGCGTGCTGCGCGGCGGAAGATCTTTCGGGATCGCTCGCCACTGACAGCCGGTACTCAAAATGTACATCAACCCATCGACCACGTTGCGCATGACAACCGTCCGCTTGCCGCCGCCACGCTTGCCGGGCGGAATCAGCGGTTCGACAAGCGCCCACTCATCGTCGGTCAGATCGCTCGGATAACGCAGCTTGTCGCGGTTGTAGCGGGAGCGATTTTCGGCGGTCCACATCGGCACCTCCAAAACGATTCGGTGCCACATAAGGAATCACAACAGATTCCTGCCTTGCAAGCCGACGCCTCCGCTAACCGATTCTCGCGACTCGCAAAGTCGCCGGACGGACACTTAGAGGTCGCCGGTTGGAGAAATCGGGCGCCGGCGATCGGGAGATATTATGGACGCCCTGGAAATCGTCCGCGCTCCCCCCGAATTGGTGATGGGGCAAAGCTATGCCGGAACACTATTCATTCTACTATCTGAACGAAGCAGGCGCTTCGGTCACGTTTGTCAGCATGCAATGTGATAGCGATGAAGCCGCAAAGGTGTGGCTGCCGCAGTTCAAGCCGGCTACGTGCGTGCACACAGAGCTTTGGTCCGGCAAGCGGCTCGTCTCCGAGACGGACGACATGACAGTCAGCCGGACGCATACCAAAGAACTCCGCCCCGACCACTGAGCACCACCGTTCCCCAGTGGTCTAACTCGGGCGGCTCAGGCCGCCCTTTTCTTTGGCGATCGGCGCAAATTTCGAATTAAAAAATATGCGGCCCGAACGCGCACGAAAACGCCAGCAATTCTGCGGATAGTGTGCCCAATTTCGCCTGTAACTGCCGCCTGATATTCGGCCTGTTATCCGCCTGTTATTGCGTCTTATGGCGTAACCGCCCCGGGGGCATATTGCGCTCTGAGCCCGATTCACGGCACGTCGGGCTTATCGGAGAACCGGATGCCCTGTTGCGAAATCCATTTGCCCCTCGTCCCGACAACGAAACGCACGCCGGTTGCGGCAATGTATTTCCGAGCGCCACGATCTCAAACGGGAGCATAAATCTTGTCTGACAGCAGGGACAATCTTCTCGGTCGGTTCGACAAGATTTTGGCCGATAAACCCAAACTGGTGATTCCACCTCACGAAGCCGGGAAGCTGGCCGATCTCCACCGGATCCATCCCGGCGGGTGCGATGTTGTGTTGGCGCCGGGAGAATTTTTCTTGCGCCAAACCGTTCTGCTCGCCTCCGGCACGCGCATACGCGGCAGCGGCAGGGGCGTCACGACGCTGACCCTGGAACCCGGCAGCAATTGCCACATGCTCCAGAATGCCGTCAGCCGGCGCGGCACGGACAATATCGGCGTCGGCAATATGAGCATCGTGGGCAATGGAGACCGCCAGGACAGGCCCGACGGCGTCACCACGCCCACTTTTGCCTGCGCTTTTCACTTCTCGAAAGCGAATTCCGTCATCGTCGAAGACATCGACTTTTTCGACATTCGACAAACTGCAATCCATTTCAATCATTGCGTGAACGTCGTTGTCGAATCCGTCATCTGCCGCCGCCTGGGCTGGAGCGGGGTTTCGTCCGCCAATGGATCGAACATCTACTTCAGACGGACTGTGATCGAAGACGCCGGACGCGATATCAAACATTCGGGCATTCACGTCGACGGCGGTTTTGGCGTCTTCATCGACGCCCAGGTCAGCGACACGACGGGCCACGGCATCATGCTCGGTTCTTCCCGTTTTCTGCTGCAAGGCTGCGTGGTGCAAGGCTCCGTCGAGCGATGCTTCAGAGGCGTATCCCTCAACGGATCCGACGAAAGGCCGATCGAGCAAGTCGTCATCCGCGGCAGTTATTGCCGGAACAGGGAAGCCGGCGTCGGGATATCGAATGCGTCCAACGTCGCCGTGATAGGGGCGCGCATTGAAGAAAACGCCGAGTTCGGAATCCTGATAGTGGGCAAATCCGGCGGCAAGAACTGCCTCATTTCGGACTGCAAATTCCTCAACAACGGCGCCGCGATCCGGCGGCCGCATCCGTCCAGCAGGCTTTGTTGTTTTCCGGAGCTGGTCGACACCGAGGCGCTTTTCAACTCCGACATAAACCTGCGCGGGCTGCGTGACTTTTCAGACGAGGAAATCCCCCGTGTTCGCCGCACGCCGTGGTTCGCACGCGGGTGATCAGGCGCCTAAGACCCGCGCGCCCTGTCGCAAACACTCGTGCACCGCTTGATCGTTGAGCACCCAACAAAAAACCCGGCGGCTCGTTTGGGCCCCGGGCGGATGTTTCCGTTGTGGCAAAACGGGTATGCCGTTTGATCAAAATTCTCAAGCGGAAATTGCCGTTGGAATGAAAATAGTTGGAACAAAAATCGAATCTTTGCGCGCGACGAACGGCTGCAAAGCAAGCTATTACAAGGACATACGACCGGCATGAAGATTTCGCCTCGACAGGCGTCCTGTGAAGACGGCAATCTCGCGGCACGACGCAATACTGCGGGATGCACATTCACGATTGTCCGCTCGGGTTCCGATCTTCAATTGGGATTTCAAATGACCGCTCTCCCCCTCGCCGAATGGCGCGACTTCTATGTGATGGTCGGAACCGCGGCCGGCGTCATCGTCGGCGCGACGTTCATTGTGGCGTCGCTGGCGGCCCAGCTGGACAAGCGCGAACTCGGCATGCGCGGCTTCATCACGCCGACCGCCGTCCATCTCGGAAGCGTGCTGGTCGGTTCGGCGCTTCTCGCCGTGCCGACGCTGACGCCCTTGTCATTCGGACTCATTCTGGGCGCGGGCGGGATTGCGGGCGCGATCTACGGCATCGTCGCCGCCGCGCGCATCTGGAAGATGAACATCGATCTTTCCGATCGCGCCTTCTATGCGGTGCTCCCGATCCTCGCCTATGGCGCGATGGCCGCCGCGGCGGCCATGGCGTTCCGGCATGTGGGACCCGCCTTCGAAACGCTGGCCGTGGCGCAAGTGGGGCTTCTGGTCATCGGCATGCGCAACGCCTGGGACATGGCGAGCTTCATGATCATGCGCCAACCGGAAAAGTGAGGCGGCGTCTCCAGCAGGATTCGGCGACTCTCAGACGACCTCGCGGTTCGCGCCTTGCCGGCTCCCCAGTTCGAGGCGGTATTCCTTGAGGCCGTAATCGATCGAGACTTTCGAAAAGCCGCTGAGGAAATCCATTCCCACGAAAAGCGCGGGCGTGTGCGCCAGACCCCAGAGGTCGAAGATCGGGAGATCGGCGATCGCCATGCCGCTCGTGCTGAGATCGAAGCCACCGAGGCGAAGCTGCTCGACGGCAAGCGAGTGGCCGATCACGCTGCCGCCGGTGACGCCCGTGAGCGTGACGGTCTCGGTCGGCGCTGCTTCGTTTCGCGCGCCCTTAAGCGCCTCGAACAGCTGCATATTGCCGACGGAAACATCCGCGCCGGTGTCGAGGAACGCGACGGCGCGCACGCCGTCGATCTCGCAATCGATGGTCCGCAGATGTCCCTGCGACCCGCCGGCCTGAAGCCTGGACTCGTCCGGCCCGATGATATGCGAAAGGTAGCTGATCCGGGGCAGGTCCAAGATCAATTTGCGATTGCGGAAATCGAATATCACGCGATGGCCGTCGATCACGTCGAGCCCGAGATAACCGTCGGCGCCCAAACCGGCGCGCGGCAACACGGGCAGATCCATTCCTTCTTTCGTCAGATTGTCGATCTCGAGCCGCGGCGCATGCACCGTGTCGGCGAGAATTGTGCGCGCGATGCCGACGACGGACGCCTGCTTGCCGCGCGGCAGGCCAAGCGCATTGGCGACATCGTCCGATATCACGGTGCGGTCGGCGCCCGTGTCGACGACAAAGCGATAGGGGCCGGCGCCGGCGATCGTCACGGCGACGGTCAGCAGATTGCGCGCCCCTGCCGCGAGCGCCGTCCTGTTTTCGCTCGGAAGCGCTTGCGCCCGCGCGGCGAACGGCAGCGCCGCGAGCGACGCCCCGCCATAGGCCAGCGCGCAACGGCGCGTCAGAGGCCGGCCGGGCGTCTTTGCAGATTTCTCAATATCGAAACGCATGGCGCCCCCGCAGAGCTCGAAAGCCAAAGCTTAGCCGAAGGCGCGCGACCGCACTATGGGACGGCGATTCAATCGCAACCGTAAATGCTGCACCTTGTCGATCGCCGGGACGCGAACAATCACTTTGGAGTGAACGCAGCGCGGCGGAAGGGGGGCCGAATTGCATTCATATCAATGCGCGAGCCTGTGCGACTGAAGCGCGAGCGTGACGAGGCCGGCGCTGTCGACCGCGATGTGCGCGATGATGTTGGCCCACAGATCGTGCCGCCACAGATAGAGCGCCGCCAGAACGATCGCCACGATGCCGATGGGAATCAGCTGCACCCAGTCGAAATGGAGCGCATGCATCAAAGTGAAAACCGCCGCGGCGAGAAGCGCCGACAACCAGCGCCGCCCCGTGAACAGTGAAAGCTGCTCGGTGGCGAGACCACGGTAGAACAACTCCTCCACCACGCCCGCGCGCACCGAAAGGCACAACGCATAAACGACCGAGCCGCCGACCAGCGCGGCCGCCTGCGCGTCGGCATGCTGCGGTTGACGCCACAAGCCATAGATCACATAGCCCGATGCAGCGCCGACGATCGCCATGACGATGGCCGTGGCGGCCCCGAAGCCAAGGCTCGACCAACGAAATCGCCCCAGCCCGATGCTGGCGAGCGTGCGGCGCTCCCAAAAGAGCGCAATCCCCAGCACGATGGCGGCGTAGAGCCAGACCGCGCCTTCCGTGATGGCGCGCGCTTCGACGATCCCCATGCGCGGCGCGAGGGCATGAATGGACGCCTGCACCGGTACGGAAAAGAGCGGATAGACGGCGATCAGAAAAAGAGAGGCCAGAATGGGCGCCCGGCGCCCGAGCCTGTTGTAACCCGGCGCGGCTTGAGCATCTATCAATGAAATCTCCACCCAAATGGCGCGAACAGAATAGCTCAAAGCGAATTCGGATTGAATGTCGCCGCCAAATGCCGGCGAACCCGCGCCTGGCCGTCAATTCGTCTTGAGCGCGGGCGCTGCGCGAACGGCGAAGGCGCTCGTGCCGCCGTCGATCGGGATGGCCGCGCCCGTCAGGAACGACGCTTCGTCCGAGCACAGCCAGACGACGAGATTTGCCACTTCCCGGGACGCACCGATCCGTTCGAGCGCCGCATGCGACAGCAGCTTTCGCCAATCGGGATTGCCCGCGAAATTCATTTCGAGCCCCGGCGTGTCGATCGAGCCGGGGCAGATCGCGTTGACGCGAACGCCCATCGGGCCATAGGCGATCGCGGCATGTTTCGTCAGCCCGATGACGGCGTGTTTGGACATGACATAGGTGGCGTTGGTTCCGGTGCCGCCCAGTCCGGCGAGAGACGATGTGTTGACGATTGCGCCGCCGCCCTGCGCTAGGAAATGGGGGATTTCCGCCCTCAGGCTGTAGAGCGCCGTATACATGCTCAGCTTGAGATCGGCGTCTATGATGTCGAGCGGCACGTCGTGGATGGCGAACTGGGAACCGCGGGTGGCGCCGCCCACATTGTTGAACGCGCAGTCCATCCGGCCGAACGCATGAAGCGTCGCCGCGACCATCTGGTCGGCCGTTTCGGGTCTTGTCAGATCGCCTTCAAAGACCTGCGCCCGGCCGCCTTCGCGCCTGATCTTCTCGGCCACGGATTTTGCGCCGGGACCGTTCATGTCCGCAATCATGACGGCCGCGCCTTCGGCGGCGAATTGCAGCGCGCTCGCCTCCCCGATCCCGGACGCGCCGCCCGTGACAAGCGCGACCTTGCCCTGAAAATTCATCGAGACGCCCCCCGTGCAATCGCCCCGATCTTACACCTGGCGAATGCGCAGTTCGTCCCGAAGAATAGCCTAGACCTTCACGGCTGCGGCGCCGTTGGTCTTTTCCGGCGCGGAATGATCGCGCGAAGGGGTCATCGCCTTGGGCGAGGAGGCGCGGCTCTCCGTCTTGCCATATTCCGGACGGCAATGGCCGTCGATGAACGCGCCGGATTCGATCCGGATATCGGAATGGACCACGTCGCCGGACATGTGCGCGGTGCGGGTGAGCACGACCTTCTTCGCCTCGATCTTGCCTTCGACCGTGCCGGACAATTCGACCTCATCGCCATAGACGGTGCCCTTGACCTTCGCGTTCGGGCCGACCTTGACCGAGACGGCGCGGACATCGCCATCCACTTCGCCGAGGATCTCGATGTCTTCGGTGCTTTCGAGCTGGCCGGTGATCTTCAACGCCTTGCTGATGATCGACGCGGAGGCCTGGGGCGCCGGACGGATGGCGCTGGGCGCAAGGCCGGATGCCGGCGGTTGGGCAGGAACGGATTTCGGATCGGAATAGGTCGATGACATGGTTGAGCTACCTTTCTCTGGCGCGCTGCTGACGGGTTGAAGAGTTTTCTCCGGTGCTTTCTCTGGTGCTTTCTCTGGTGCTTTCTCTGGCGTTTTGTCGGTACGTGAGAACACGCTCATGTTCTTGTCTCCGGGAGTTGGTCGAGCGTTTCGAAGTAGCTGGGTGGGCGCCACGGCATGCGCGCGTCGATGCGCGCCCCCTTCGCAACCGTGACGGTGTGATGAAAGATGCGCCCGGAGACGTCGGCCGAGGCGTCGACCGTCACGTTGAGCGCGAAAACGCGGCCATTGAACCGTCCGCCGATCAGGACGTCGCGCGCGACCACGTCGCCTTCGACATAGCCGCCGGGCACGACGACCAGCCGGTCGGCGTTGATGCGGCCGAGCACATTGCCCAGCACGAACAGCTCGCCATCCGTATCGAGGACGCCTTTGACGGTGAGCGCGCGCGCCAGATGCGACGCAATTTCCTCACGGTCCGGGCCGGCGCGGCGCGGCAAAGCGGGCATGCTCTTCCCAGTCCCAAAGACAACATCCCCGCCGAAAAGATCATGGCGCACATTGCGCGCGCGCGGCAAGCCGGATTCGCGCGGGCGCGCAAATTAAGTTTGAAATCGCGGTATCGCGCGGGTTGGCGGCGCTCGAGATGCGCCCGATCCGGCGGCATTGTCAGCCTGCTTCGACAAGGACACCATGCCGGCCGGAATTCGCGGGGAAGGGCAGGAGCGCAATGTCCGCAAGAACGGCGTTGGGGATAGGCATTTGCCTGGCGCTGCTGGTGGCGTCGCCGGCGTTGGCCAACGACTGGAAGGTCGAAGATACGATCTCCGCCCTGGACGGTTCGCGGAGCTACACGGCCAGCTTGCAATCAAGCGACACAATCCAGATCACCGCCGGGGACGCTGCAAATTCGACGCTCGTCGTGCGCTGCATGTCCGGCCAATTGGAGGCCTATATCGCGTGGCCGCAACAGGTGGGCAAGGATGCGCTGGACATGCGGTGGAGAACCGATGGCGAAAATTACACGGCCGAAGTGTGGAGCGTGTCGCGCGACGGCAGCGCCACATTTACCGAGAACACGCGCGCGTTCCTCGCCAAGCTCAAAACCGCGCGGCGCGCGACGTTCCAGCTTGTCCTCGCCAATTTCGAAACGCTGCAGGCGAGCTTCAATGTGACAGGCGCGGACGCGATCGCAAATACCGCGCTGTCGGCCTGCGCGGGAGCTCCCTAGTCGGGCCTGACGTCGATCCCGAGTTGTTCGAGGATGGCATGCTGCTGGCTCGCGTCGATTACGAGGCCTGCATACTCCGCCAGCACCGCGAGGTTCAGGCCTGTGATCTCGGACCCCCGCAGATCCGCGCCGCCGAGCCTGGCGCGATCCCATTCCGCGCGTTTGATGGTGCTGCCCTTCATGACGGCGTCTGTCAGATCCGCGTCGAACAAAATCGTCTCGGAAAACCTGCAGGAGAGCAATTCGCACGACCGGAGCGAAAGTCCCGACATGTCGGCATAGCTGAAATTGCAGGCGTCGAATCGCGCCTTGGTGACGATCACTTTGCGCGACAGCGCGCGGCTGAAGCTCGCGCCATGGAAATTCGCGCCGCGAAAGCCGCAAGCGTCCGCCTTCACACCATAAAGATCGCAACGCTCGAACCGGCCCGCCGAAAAATTGCAGTTCGACATTTCGGCGCCCCGCATTTCGCAGAACGCGAAGATGCAGCCTGTCTTCTGTTCCGAATCGAAGAACGCGCAGCCGGTGAATTGCGCATCGACGAATTTGCAGCTGGCGATCCGCGCCGGCGCGAATTTGCAGTTGCGGAACGCGGCACCGGAAAAATCCGCGCCCGTGATCGACGGCGCCTGAAACAGGCAATTTGTGAACTGCGCATTTGCGCAATCCCTGTCGTCGAATGAGACATCCGGCGGAAACGAGCGACCTTCGAACGCCCGCTCCGCCGCGAGCGAGGCCGACAGTTCATCTTGCGATATAGTGCGGTATTCCATTCGATCGCTCTCGACACCGATGGCGCAAATTGCCGCCGGTTGCCTGTCCGGCGCAAGCCACCCTATTCTGTGCGTTGCTGGGGAGTGTCACTATGAGTGCAACCAATCAGGCCATCGTTGCGCCTCTCCCCTTTCGCACCTTCTTCGGCCAGCCGCCCGCGCTTGCCTATCTCGCCTTCACCGAGGCCTGGGAGCGATTTTCCTATTACGGGATGACCGCACTACTCGTGCTCTATATGAGCCACGCGCTGTTCCTGCCCGGCCATGTCGAGCACGTCGTGGGCTTCGCAGGGTTTCGGGGCGCGCTCGAATCGGCGTTCGGCCATCTGAGCCCGCTGGCGCTGGCCTCGCATACCTATGGCCTTTACACGGCGTTCGTCTATTTCACGCCGGTGTTCGGCGGCTTCGTCGCGGACCGTTGGATCGGACGCCGCAACGCCGTGATGCTGGGTGCGGTGCTGATGAGTTGCGGCCATTTCGCGATGGCGTTCGATCAATCTTTCTTGCTCGCGCTCCTGCTCCTGATCGTTGGTTGCGGGTTGCTCAAGGGCAATATCTCGAGCCAGGTCGGCCATCTCTATGCGGAAGACGACGGCGCGGGCCGTACGCGCGGCTTTTCGATCTTCTCGATGGCGATCAATATCGGTGCGGTGACCGGGCCGCTCGTGTGCGGGCTGCTCGCGCAAATCTATGGCTGGCATGCGGGGTTCGGGCTGGCCGGCGTGCTGATGCTTTTCGGACTTGCCACCTACATCGCCGGCTACCGGCATCTGCGCGAAACGACCCGCGTGGAACGCGAGACGACTGCCGCGGCGCCGATGAACGCCGCGGAATGGCGCATCCTGGCCATTCTCGTCGTCGTGATCGCACTCACCGTGTTCCAGTCCATTTCCTACTACCAGAACTCGAACATGGGACTGATCTGGATCGATCACAATGTCGATCTCGACCTGCTGGGATTCTCCATTCCCGTCCCCTGGTTCAGCGCGATGGACGCCTTTGTCAGCATCATCTCCGTGCCGCTGTTGATTGCGTTGTGGCAGAGGCAGGCCACGCATGGCGGCGAGCCCGGAGAAATCGCCAAGATCGCGACAGGCGCGTTTCTCGCTTCGGCTGGAAACATGGTGTTCGTGATCGCGAGCCTGTTGGGCCATCGCGTCTCAGCGCTCTTTCCCGTCGCCTATGCGATCTTCCTGGGCGTGGGGTTTCTGTACTATTGGCCCACTCTGCTCGCGTTGGTGTCGCGCGCGACTCCGCATCGGCTCAAAGCCACGATGATGGGAGCCGTGTTCCTGTCGCTCTTCGTGTCCAACAACATCATCGGCTGGATCGGCGGCTTCTACGAAAAGATGAGCGCCGTGAGCTTCTGGGGCATGCATGCGGCGATCGCGGCGACGGGAGGCGTTCTCGCGCTATTGTTGAAACGTTGGCTCGATCGCGAACTGATTCACGTCCCACAAAAAGTCTGATGCACGATCTGGTCGGGCTTCGGCGGCTCGGCATAGGGCGCATATTCCGGTTGGTCGTCATAGGGCCGCGCCAGCACGGTGAGCAGAGTCTCGAACGGCGCAAAATCGCTGCGCTCGACTGCGGCGACGATCGCCTCTTCCACCCGATGATTACGCGGAATGAACGCAGGATTTGCGCTGCGCATGATCGCCTGCCGCGTGCGCGCATCGCCGCCGTCGCGTGAAAGCCGTTCTCGCCATTTCACCGCCCATGCGTCGAACAATTCCGGATCGGCGAACAGGCTGCGCACCGACGCATCGGCTGCAGGATCGACAACCGCGTCGCTTAAGCGCCGAAACGTCAACGTGAAATCCGCGCCATTCGCAGTCATGCGCTGGAGCAGATCCTGCGCGAGCGCGAAATCCTCAGGCTCGGCGTTGGAGAATCCGAGCTTGCGGGAAAGTCCTGCTGCATAAGCCGCCTGGAATCTCGGCGCAAAGGCGGCGAGCGCGGCCTGCGCGATCTCCACGGCCGCGTTCTCGTCTTCCGCCAGAAGCGGCAGCAATGTTTCGGCGAACCGCGACAGATTCCACAGCGCGATGCTCGGCTGGGCGCCATAGGCGTAGCGCCCGCCGCTGTCGATAGAGCTGTAAACCGTCGCGGGATCGTAGGCGTCCATGAAAGCGCAGGGACCGTAGTCGATCGTCTCGCCCGAGATCGTCATATTGTCGGTGTTCATCACGCCGTGGATGAAGCCCACCAGCAGCCATTGCACGACCAGATCGGCCTGGCGCGCGATGACGGATTCGAGCAACGCCAGCGCCGGATTCGGCGCGCGCGCGGCTTCGGGATAATGCCGCGCCGTCACATGATCGACGAGAAGCTTGATTCCTTCGAGATCGCCGCGCGCCGCGAAGAACTGGAAGGTGCCGATGCGGATATGGCTGGACGCGACGCGCGCGAAGACCGCGCCCGGCAATGCCGTCTCGCGCCAGACCGTCTCGCCGGTGGACACAGCCGCCAGCGCGCGCGTGGTGGGAATCCCCAGCGCCGCCATTGCTTCACTGACGATATATTCCCGCAAGACGGGACCGAGCGCCGCCCGCCCGTCGCCGCGCCGCGAGAACGGCGTCGGGCCCGCGCCCTTGAGCTGGATGTCGCGGCGCATGCCATCGCGGTCGATCACTTCGCCCAACAGGATGGCGCGCCCGTCGCCCAGCTGCGGCACGAAATTGCCGAACTGATGCCCGGCATAGGCCATGGCGAGCGGTTCGCCCGTTTCCGGAACGGCGTTTCCCGCCAGCATGGCCACGCCTTCGGGCGACGCGAGCTTCTCAGGGTCGACACCCAGTTGAATCGCCAGTTTCTCGTTGAGCTTGATGAGGCGCGGCTGGGCCACGGGCGTCGGCGCGAGCCGCGCGAAAAAGCGATCCGGAAGTTTCGCGTAGCTGTTATCGAAAGGAAAGAATGCGGCCGTCATGCAGGCAACATATGCGCGTGGGCCGTGATATCAATGCTTGTCGCGCCTGGCCAGTTGCGCGAGCGCCAGCGTTTGGCGGTGCCATTGGCGAATCGGCACGGCCGGATAGCCGCCCACCGCTTCGCCGGGCGCAACGTCCCGCATCACGCCGCTTTTGCCGGCGATGCGCGCGTCGGAGCCGACGGTCACGTGGTCGTTGATGGCGGTCTGGCCGCCGACCATGACTCGATCCCCGAGCGTTGTGCTGCCCGCGATCCCCACCTGCCCGGCGAGCACGCAATGGCGCCCGATCCGCACATTGTGCGCGATCTGCACCAGATTATCGATGGCGGTGCCCGCGCCGATGATCGTGTCGCCCATCGCGCCGCGATCGATCGCCGTGTTTCCGCCGATCTGGACATCGTCTTCGATGATCACGCGGCCCAGCTGGGCGATGCGCATCAGGCCGGTCGGGCTGGGCACGAAACCGAAGCCTTCGCCGCCGATGCTGACATTCGAAGAGATGTTGACCCGCGCGCCGATCATCGCATGGCTGATCGCGGTATTGGCGCCGATCGTGCACTCGTCGCCGATCGAAACGCCCTCGCCAATCACCACATTGCTTTCGATCTGGCAATGCGCGCCGATGCTGACGCCGCAACCGATGACCGCGCCCGAACCGATCTGCGTTCCCGCGCCGATGGAGGCGGTGGGAGAAACCTGCGCGTTGGGGTGAATGCTCTCGGCGAATGCGAGCGGCGGATAAAACAGATGACCGATCTTGGCGAAAGCAAGCCGCGGGTCGTTCACCAGCAATAGCCAGCTGCCATTATGCGCGTGCTCGCTGAGCACGCGATTGGTCACGACCACGCTTGCGTGATTGCTGGCGAAATCAGATGAGCGCTTGCCGTCGCAAAACACGCTCAGCTCGCCCGACTTGGCGCAATCGAGCGCTGCGACATCGCGCACGAGGAAAGACGCCGTCGCGGGCGCCAACAATTCGCCGCCGACATGCGCCGCGATATCGCCGAGCGCGATAGGCGCGCTGCGATGGAAGAAACGATCGTCTGTCAAGAATCGCCTTTCAGGTCCGCTTCCGCAGAACGTGGTCGTCCGCGGTTTCAGACAGCCGGGCCAGCCGAATTATGACACACTGGAGATCGTAATTGAAGCAAAATGTACGAAACCGGACAATCACCTGCGCCCCCGGCCGGACCGGGCGGTCTATATGACAAGCCCCGCCCGCGCCGCGGTGTAGGCCCCGGCTTCCCGCACCACCGCGCCGTTGACGATCACCGCGTCGATGCCGTCGGCATGGCAGATATAGCGCCGCGCCTCGCCGGGGAAATCGGAGACGAACTCCTCCTCGCGCCGCGCGATCGTGTCGGGATCGAACAGCACGAGATCGGCCGCATAGCCTTCGCGGATCATACCGCGACCCGCGATGCCCCAAACCGCCGCGAGATCGCCGGTCAGCCTTTGCACCGCGCGTTCGAGGCTCATCATGCCGAGCTTGCGCACGAAGCGCTCCAGCAGATCGCTGGTGTCGCCCGCGCCGCAGAATTGCGAGATATGCGCGCCTGCGTCCGACGCTCCGACATGGATAAGCGGGTGATCGAGAATTTTGATCACTTCATCCGGATTGGCGTGGATCACGCCCTTCAACTGGAACTCCGTCTGCAATTTGTCGCGCACGGCGATGTCGAGCATCGCGTCGGGCAGAGTTTTGCCCAGGGTCTGCGCCGCCTCGAACAAGGGTTTGCCTTCGAACTTCTTGTTCTCGGGGCTGTAGGTGTCGCCGACGCGCAGGATCGAAAGCAGCGGCAGCAGGCGCGTACTCGCCGCCTCCACAAGTCCGGATCGCCCGGCGGGATCGGCGAAGGCTGCGATGCGTTCGTCGATCGGCAGCTGCATGAGCGCATTCCACTCGGGCGTGCCGTAAAGCAGGAACGACGTTTCGGACAGCCGCATATTGATGTCGAAACTGCGCGGCATGGATTGGCCGTAAACCTTCGCGCCGCGACGCTGCTGCTCCTCGAGCTTGGCGAGGCTGCGTTTCCAGTTCTCGGGCGCGACGGGGCTATAGGTGATGGGCGCGATCGAGCACACCACGCCGCTGGCGAGGCTCAGATCGCCGAGTTCTTCGATATTGGCGAGCTGCTGCTCGATATCGATGAAATAGGGCACGGTTTGCAGGACGCCGCGGCCGCTCTTCGCCATCGCTTTGCAGAGCGCGATCTTCTCGCGCATGTCGGCCAGGCGGCTGGGAACCGGGCGGCTGTCTTCGTCGATGTCGACATAGGAAATCGAGAGCCCCATCGCGCCGGCCGCCATGGCCTGTTCGAGCAGCGCGCACATGCGCGCAATTTCGTCGTCGGTGGCGATCCGCTCCTGGCTTTCCTTGCCCATCGCATAGAAGCGCAGCGCGGAATGACCGACGAGCGCGCCGACATTCAGCCCCAGGCCGGGGCGGATGAAATCGAGATATTCGCCGAAGCTTTCCCAGGCGAAGGAGACCGCCGCGTCGAAGGTCGGCTCTTTGATGTCTTCGATTTTCTCGAACATCTTGACGAGCTTGCGCCGCCCGCCGGGTTTCACCGGCGCCAGGCTCAGCGAGCAATTGCCGATCACCACAGTCGTCACGCCATGCTCGATGCTGGGCGTCGCGAGCCGGTCCCAGCAGATCTGCGGATCGTAATGGGTGTGGATGTCGATGAAGCCCGGCGCGAGCACGTGGCCCTGCGCGTCGATTTCGCGCGTCGCGGAGCCCGCGAATTTACCGATGAAGACGATCGCGCCGTCTTTGACAGCCACATCGGCCGCGAAGGACGCCGCGCCCGTGCCATCCACCACGCGTGCATTCCTGATGACGAGATCCATGCCCAACCTTTCGAATTTTGGCGATGCTAGGCGAACAACCGCGAAGATCAAAATCGGTCTAAATCCTGCGGTCCAGCCCTGCCCAATAGGGTTCGCGCAGTTTGCGTTTGAATATTTTTCCCGAGTCCTCGCGCGGCAGTTCGGCCAGGAACTCGATGCGGCGGGGCATCTTGTAGCCGGCGACGAGCCCGGTCAGATAGGTCTTCACATCGCTTTCCGACAAATCGACGCCCGGCTGCGGCTGCACCACCGCACACACCGCTTCGCCATATTCCTCGTTGGGAATGCCGAAGATCGCACAATCGGCCACGCCCGGCATGCGGTGCAACTGCGCTTCGATCTCCGCCGGATAGATGTTCACGCCGCCGGAAATGATCATGTCGTTGGCGCGGTCGCACAGATAGAGATAGCCGTCCTCGTCGAAATAACCGACATCGCCCGGCGCGATGAGGCCCAGCTTTTCGGCCTTGCGCCGTTTGGCGTCGTCCTGGTGATAGGTGAAATCGGCGGCCGCCTTGACGCGCCCCACCACTTCGCCGATGGCGCGCGGCGGCAGGCTCTCGCCATTCTCGCCGATCACCCGCACGTCGGCCTCCGGGATGGCTTTGCCGACCGTGCCGGGATGGGCGAGCCATTCTTCCGAGGTGCAAAACACGATGATGCCGGTTTCCGTGCTGCCGTAATATTCGTTGATGACGGGCCCCCACCATTCGATCATCGCGCGCTTGACGGGCGGCGAAACGGGCGCGGCCGCATGCACCACGAATTTCAGCGACGAGACGTCGTATTTCTTCCGAACGTCTTCCGGAAGCTTGAGCAGGCGATTGAACATTATCGGCACGAGATGAAGATGCGTGACGTGATATCTCTCGATCAGCTGCAGAAGCTCTTCCGCGTCGAAGCGGGGCTGCAGGATCACATTCGCGCCCAACCGCGTGGAGGAAACGCCATAGGCGTTCGGCGCGGAGTGATACATCGGCCCCGTGATGACGGTGACGATGTCGTCTGGCGCAGCGAGCCAGGGCAGAAAACCGAAACCGCGCGCGAGAAGCATCCCGCCCAGTTGCACCTGTTCGGGGGTCGGCGCATTGCGCCGGACGCCTTTGGGCCGCCCCGTCGTGCCCGAGGTGTAAATCATCGTGCCGGGGGGCTCTTTTGCGCTCGCCTCGATCGGCTTGAAACCGGCGAGCCAGGCGTCCCAATCCTGCGCTTGCGCCGGCATCTTTGAAGACGCTGCAATGCCGTATGCGCTCGCGATCTCGGGCGGCGTGGGCACGACCAGCAGCGGCACGTTCGACGGGATCGCTGCGCGGATGGGCTCGACCAAATCGGAATGGATCACGATCGCCTTGGCGCCGGAATTCTCGAACAGATAGCGCGCTTCGTCTTCCGTGTAGTGCCAGTTCACCGGAACGGGATAGGCGTCCACCATTCCGGCGCCGAGGCTCGCCTCCAGGAAAGAAAAATCATTGCGCAGATAAAGCGCGATCGTATCGCCGCGTCCGATGCCGAGCGACGCAAAGCCGGACGCCGCCCGCGCGGCGCGTTCCGTCAGTTCCGCCGTCGTGCGGACCCGCTCGCCGCTTCTGATCTCTGCCATTCCTGCTTCCCTGTCGTCGCGGGCTCTTTCGGCCCTTTCAGTCTCTTACTGCACAGGAAGACGCGCGACTCGGCAACCCCGGGCGGTCAGTGGGCCGCTTGTCCCGTTGTCTTCGCCAAAAGCGCCAGCGCTTCGTCGGTTTCATGGGTGAGCGCGCGAACGGCGAGTCGGCTTTCGACCACGAGGCCCACGGCCCCGACGACAAAGGCCGTGAATCCGATCAACCCGCAGGCGAGCGCCACGAAGATCGGGATGTCGGTCGCCGGTCCCCCCCGCCGCTTCGGCGATCACCGCGCCCAGCACGGACATCAACGTCGCCACCGCGAACGTCGCCGCCGACAAATAAAGGCTCGTCATGGTGCGTGCGATGAGCCTGACCCGACGCGCCGCGATCACCAACTCCGTTCGGCCCGACTCCGACAGCGTCTGGACGTTGCGGGCGAGGTGGCGCGAACGGTCGATCGCGCGCGCGAAGCGGTTGGAGGTGCTGAGCAACAGGAGCGCCGCCGCATTCGTCAGGATGGCGGGCCCGCTCACATAGGACAGCACGATGAAAGGATTGGTGGAGAGCATTACAGGTCTCTTTTGGCTCCGAAACGGATATCCACTCTAAAGAACGACGCTTTCAACAGGTCGGCGGGCGCTCGCGGGCGCCGGCCATGTCGGGTAGCCCATATAGAAGACAAAGGTCGGCTGCCAGGCTGCGTCGCCGATGATGCCCGCGAGCAGAGCCGCCTGCTTTGCCGGCTTTCCGAGCGCCCTCTCGCGGTCCACCAGTTCGACCGCCTCATTGCAGGGCCGCCCGGCCACGCCGCGCGCCGTCGCGAGCAAATGCGCGCGCTGCCAAATTCGTCCTGCATGCAGACATTGCTCCGGGTCGTAGCGATCACGCACCGCCAGCATGCCGATGAGCGGAGCGCTCAGCATCAGGTCCGCATAGGCCGTCTTCTCCTCGCGCGCCGCGGCCCATCGCAGCAGCCACGCCGGCAACATCTTGGTGGCGCCTGCGGCGACAGGTGATTCTCCGAAATTATCGATCGCAAGACCGTCACGGCGCATTTGCAAGGCGCTCCAGTCGGTGCGAATCCAGGGGTCGGTTCCGCGCTGGATTTCGGGATCGGAATAGAGCGTGACATTTGCGATCGAACTGTTCTGCACGATCCGCTTGCGATCGGCCTCTGTCTGGAACAGAAATATTCTCACGTCCGGCTCGTCACCGACAACGCGGCTCAAAGCGTCGATGAATTGCGGCGGAATCGGTCTTTGCGGGAGATAAGCGCTGCGATTGGTGTGGCGATGCGGGATCGCGTCGTAGAGTTCGCTGTCGCCGCGCTTGCCGGCGACGAGATCGATACGCGCCAGGAGCTTCGGTTTTGGATCGATGGCTCCGAGTTTTCCCGGGAATAGTTCAAGGGTGGCGTCGTAACCGCCGGCGCGCGCCGCCAGCATCAGGTTCTCGAGTGCACAGCCCAACCCGATATGTTCTTCCCGCAGATAGGGATCGAGTGCGCCCACATTTCTCCTGGCGTCCAGATACAATTCGATGGCGGAATTCGAAACTCTGAATAGCCAGGGCTGTGTGTTGTGCGGGCTTGCGGCGAGGATTGCCGCGCACACCAGACCGAGCGCACCGCCAGCGGGATCGCTGCGCCAATTTTTCCACGGCTCATAGGCGGGTCCTTCGCCAACGTTGAACACACCCTGGTCGACGGCGCGCCACGCCAAGCCGCCCGCCACCAGGACGGTTACGACACCGGCGCCCGTCAGGAATGATCTGCGCTTCATGGGGCACCTGTGATTGGGTTGCGTGACGGATAAGAAAGGAGCCGCGCGACGTGCCTGCCAATATAACACGGCTGCTGCGCTGCCGATCTTTCTTGACCTTTGTAGCCCCTAAGCCGATATAACAACTCGGGTTTGTGGAAATAATCGACATGCTGTCCCAGAAGGCGCGCTATGCGCTCCATTCCCTGATCGTGCTTGCGGATCGCGGCGGCGACGAGCCGATGATGATCGCCGATATCGCCGAGGAAGCGAACGTGCCGCGCAAATTCCTCGAGCAGATTCTGCTGAGCTTGAAAAGACGCGGCATTGTGCGCAGCCATCGCGGCCGTCAGGGCGGATATTTGCTGGGCCGGCCGCCATCCGAGATCAGCTTCGCCGACATCATAAGGGAAACCGACGGTCCGCTGGCGCTCAGCCCCTGCGTCAGCGTCACGGCCTATCACAAATGCGACGACTGCGTGGACGAGGAAACCTGCGCCATCCGCAAGGTGCTGCTGGCGGCGCGCGATGCGACGGCGGCCGTGCTTGAATCGCGCACGCTGGCGTCGGCCCTCACCTCGACGCGCCGCGCGCGACGCGCGAGCTGACACGTTCGCTATAGCCGACGCCAGGGGATGATCGGCAGCTGTTCGCGTGCGAGGGCGGAGATTTTCAGCGCCGCTACGCCGAACGCGTCCGCCAGCACTTTGTCGGAAAGCGCGTCGACCGGGAGACCTTGGGACACCATGCGGCCCGATTGCAGCACGATGATCTCGTCGCAGAAGCGCGACGCCAGCGCCAGATCGTGCAGCGTGACGATCACGGCGGCCCCTCCCGCCGCTTCTTCACGCAACAACTCCATCAGCCGCAATTGATGCACGGGATCGAGATGGGCCGCCGGCTCATCCACGATGAGGATGGAGGCCTGTGTCGCCAGCGCGCGGGCGAGCAACACGCGGGCCCGTTCGCCGGCCGACAATTCGTCCATGCGGCGGGTTGCGAATTGCCCCGCGTCGCACCGCGCGAGCGCCTTTTCCACGGCGATGGCGTCTTCCGCCGACAACGGCGCAAACGCCGCGCGATGCGGCATGCGGCCCAGCGCCACCAACGCGCGCGCCTCCAGCGGCCAATGTGCGTCCGCGCCTTGCGGCAGATAGGCCATTGCGCGAGCGCGCGCCTCCCGCGACCAGTCGCGCGCGTTTCGGTCGAGCAGGCGTACCTCGCCTTGCGGCGCATCGAGCAGGCCCAGCGCCACGCGCAGCAAGGTCGTCTTGCCGGCGCCGTTGGGTCCCACCAAACCCGTCACCTGGCCGGGCTTTATCGCCACGCCGATGTCGTTCAGCACTGCGCGGCCGCGATAGCCTGCCGAAACGCGATCGAATGTCAGCGCCGCACTCATGCTTCCCTCCGCATACGGATGATCAACCAGACGAAGAACGGCGCGCCAATCATGGCCGTCATCACGCCGACAAGAAGCTGGCCGTCAGGCGCAATCAGGCGCACGGCGATGTCCGCGGCGCTCACCAGCACCGCGCCCCCCAGCGCCGACGGCCAGATCAGACGCGCCGGTTCATAGCCGTAGAACGGACGCAAGAGATGCGGCACGACAAGGCCGACGAAGCTGACCGCGCCGGCCGCGGCGGTCGCCGCGCCTGTCGCGAGCGCCACGCCCACCACCACGCGTCGGCGCAAAGCATGCACATCCACGCCGAGAGACTGCGCCGCTTCCTCGCCCAGGGTGAGCGCATCGAGGCTTCGCGCGCTCGCCGTCAGAAGGAGAATCCCCAACGCGACGGGCGGCGTTGCGAGGGCGAGGTCTGCCAGCGTGCAATCCTTCAGCGAACCCATCATCCAGCGCACCATTTCGCTGATGGCGTAAGGATTGGGCGCAAGCGACATTGCGAGCGCCGTCATCGCCGTCGCCAAGCTCGCAATCGCGGCGCCCGCCAGCACAAGCGCAGTCCGCTCGGCGCCCGAGCGCGACAGGAAATACAGGATCGTCGATGTCGCAAGCGCGCCGGCGATGGCGGACGCCGGAAGCACAAGCGGATTGATCGCCGCGAAACCGAAATACATCGCGACCACCGCGCCGAATCCCGCCGAAGACGTGACGCCCGTGACGCCCGGATCGGCGAGCGGATTGCGGAACAGGCCCTGGAGCGCTGCGCCGCTCGCGCCAAGGGCCGCGCCCACGACAAGCGCCAGCAGCGCCCGCGGCAATCGAATTTCGCGCGCGATGATCGTGGCCGTGCCATGCGACGCAAACAAGCCGGAGAACAATTCTCCCATCCCGATATGCGCCGGCCCGATCAGAAACGAGATCGCGGCGAGCAAAAGCGCGAGCACGACGAGGAGCAAAGTCATCGCGCTCGCAGGCGCGAAATTTCCGCGCGCGACGAGTTCGATTTTCTCTTTCCTGCTGCAAGGCGCCGTCCATGGCCTGCTCCGCGTGCGTGTTCGTCGCCGCCTGCGGATACCCGCTCTCCCCGGCCCGCCCGGCCGAAAAGTGGACGACACGCACGGGCAGGTTTCCTGGCTTGCGGCTCGATCGCCTCTCCCGCCTTCCCGGTTCTCACCAGTGGCCGTTGAGAGAGGCTCGCCGCTTACAGTTGCGGGGGCAGCCGCGGAATATCACCGCGTTCCCTTCACCCATGCGAGTAGCGAAGGTTTTAAGGTCCGGGCGAGGCGCGCGCAAGTTTGCGCGCCGCGCGCCCCAGCCCCGCCAAAGGCGCCGCCACATCCACGGACCACGGACCCGGGCACAAAAGCGGCGTGAGTTCGGCTCCGGCGACCATCGTACTCTGCGGCAGCGCACGCAACGCAGGATGATGCAGGATCAGATCGCCCCGCGACGGCGCGCCTTCGCGCTGGGCATTGAGGATCAGCAATTCCGGCGGAGCCGCGACGACCGATTCCACGGGGATCGTCCCCAGCCGCGTTTGCCCGATCTGGGGCGCCACATCGATCAAACCTGCCGCGCGCAAAATGTCGTCCGTCACGCCGCCCGAATTGGCATAACCGTTGGGTTCATAGATCAGGGTTTGCACAGGTGGATACGACGCGTTCCCAGACGCCGCTGCGAGTTCTTGGTCCATCTGCGCGATCAGCTCGGCTGCCCGCTGTGGTTCGCCAAGCGTTGCGCCCAGATCGCGCGTGACCGCCCGCACATCCGCCAGCGAGTTCGCCCACGCGACCTCGACGAACGGAATATGCGATTCCATCAACTGGGCCTTCAGCCGCGGATTTGTGCCGCGATACATCACGACCAGATCGGGGTTGAGCGACATCACCTCTTCGGCGGAGCCGCGCGTGAGCGGAATTCCCTTTATCTTGTCGCGGATCGTCGAGACGATGGGATGCGTATCGGCGGCCAGAAAGGAAAGTGCTGCGATACGTTCGCGGGGGACCAGCCGAAACACATATTCGTCGGTGCATAAGAACGTCGACACGATGCGTTGCGGCGCAGCGTATGCAGCCTGCGCGCACAGGAACGCAGCCATGAGAAATGCAACACTGGAGACATGCGCCGGGCGCATATTGAACCCCTAGTTTCGCCCGCACACCTCTCGCCCAACACAATCGGAGGAGCCAATGCGTATTTCCACAGCCCTGAGCGTTTGCGCGCTAGCCGCCAGCGTTTCCTACACCACCCTCGCCTTCGCCGCACCATCTGTCGGCGAAGTGCTTGACGCCAATCGCAGCGCCATGGGCGGCGGCGCCTGGGACGACAAAGCGACGCTCAAGATCGAATTCGCCTATGCCGGCCAGGGCATGACCGGCACGACCAACTCGCTCGACGATCTGAACAACGGCTATTGGGTCGATTCCTTTGCGATCGGACCGATGACCGGCGCCAACGGATTCGACGGCGTGCACACCTGGGCCAAGGATCCTTCCGGGACCGTCACGCTGCAGGACGGCGGCGAGCAGCTGCCGCTCGCTGTCAATGACGGCTATCGCCGCGCCAATCTCGCCTGGCGCGCGGATCGCGGCGGCGCGGCCATCGTTTCCGACGGCGAGAAGACCGATGGCGGGACGACGTATGACGTCCTCACTGTAACGCCGAAGGGCGGCAAGAATTTCGACCTCTGGTTCGACGCGAAGACGCATCTCATGTCGCGTATCGTCGAGATGCAGGGCACGCAGACGATGACGTCTACGCTCTCCGACTATCGCGCCGTAGGCGGCGCGGAGTTGCCCTATCGGCAAACCGTCTCGAACGGCGACGCAAAGTATGACCAGATCATGACCGTCACGAGCGCGGCGTTTCTGCCCGCGCAAACGCAATCGGCCTTCTCCATGCCGAAGGTGACCGTCTCCGATTTCTCCATCGCGGGCGGCGCGAAGGAAACGACGTTCCCGTTCAAGCTGCTCAATAACCATATCTATGCCGACGTGAACGTGAACGGCAAAGGCCCTTATCAATTCATCTTCGATACGGGCGGCGTGAACATGGTGACTCCGCCGCTTGCGAAGGAGCTTGGCCTGAAAGCGGAAGGCCAGATGCAGGGCAACGGCGCGGGCGCGGGGCACATGGATGTCGGCTTTACGAAAGTCGATTCCCTCCAGCTTGGCGATGCGACTGTGAAAACCCAGGTGTTCGCCGTGGTGCCGCTTGATTCGATGTCCGTGGTGGAAGGCGTCGGCATGCCCGGCATGGTGGGGTTCGAAACCTTTCGCCGTTTCGTCACGCGCGTCGATTACAGCGCCGGCAAGCTCTCGCTGATCCGCCCGGACGCCTTCGACCCGCGCGACGCGGGCGTGGCGATCCCCTTCGTCTTCGACGGCAACACCATCGAAGTGCAGGCAAACTATGAAGGGGCAAGCGGCAAGTTCACAGTCGATACCGGCGCGCGTTCGGCTCTCACCGTCAACGGACCCTTCGCCGCCAAATACAATCTCGGGAAAAGCGGCAAAGGCATCGACGCGGTCACGGGCTGGGGCATCGGCGGCCCCACGCGCTCGGTTGCGTTGCGCGGCGGCGCGCTATCGATCGGGCCGGTGACGATCAACGGCGCCGTCGTCGAGGTCTCGACCGACAAAGGCGGCGGTTTCAACAGCGCGGCCATCGCCGGCAATATCGGTGCCGGCCTGCTCAAACGCTACGTTGTCACGCTCGATTACGAGCATTCGACGATGTATCTGAAGCCGGCTCCGACGGCCGTCGCCGATCTCGACACCTTCGATCGGGCCGGCATGTGGATCAACGAGAGCGACGACGGCTACAAAGTCGTCGATGTCACGAGGGACGCCCCGGCCGCTGCGGCCGGCCTCAAAGTCAGCGATGACATCGTGGCTGTGGACGGCAAACCCGCCAAATCCATACCGCTGTACGAAATCCGCCGGCAATTGCGCGACGAACCGCCCGGCACGGTCGTCACGTTCACCGTCAAGCGCGGCGGCGGAACGGCGAGCGTTCCCGTGACGTTGCGTGACCTGATTTAGGTTGTCGGAGCGCGGGCATCCTGCCCGCATCTAACCCGCGCGAAAATGTGCGGGCAGGATGCCCGCGCTCCATTCCTTCAATCCGTGTCGAGCGGGGCGCCCAACAGGGTCGAGGAATGCGGCATCTGGGCCAGGAACTGCGCCAGGCGCACGGTCTCCTCGTCTTTGCCGATCCAGCGCAGCTTGCGGATGCGTTTGACGATCTCGTCTGACATTTGCGCTTCGGCGGTCACTTGCGGCGTGTCGTTCTCGATGCGCGTTTGCAAGTTTGACCTTCCTGGTTTTTTGGCCTGGTTTTTTGGCCTGGTTGTTTCATAGTTTATTGGCCTGGCGGCGCGCGCCCTGCTTCAAAGCGAATCACGGGCGCGCGCAACCATGCGGTGCGTTTGTGTCGTATGATTGAACGCCGATCAGGCGGCTTCCTGATGCTCTGCCGCGCGGCGCTCGGTCTTGCGCAATCCGGAGGAGGGCGCGACCGTTTTCATCTCTTCCGTCTTCTCCGTCACCAGCTTCTGCATTGTTTCGCCGATGCGCACGCTCTCGTCATAGAGATCGAGTGCGGCCTGAGCGACCCATTTCTGTTGCAGGGCCAGAAGATCGGCGATGTTGTCGCATTCCTGACAACTTTCGATTGCATGGGCGTTTTCTTCAAGCCGCCGATTGATGAAGCGCAGAGCTTCTTCGTGCCAGGCGCGCACGCCTTGCTCGAACAGCGTGCGATTGTGGTTCATGGCGTTCGCGAGCGAGCCGTTGAAGATCGCGATCGTGCCGAAACCGAAGGGCATGGACACAGATTCATTATTTTCCGCATTGCGATGAGCCATTGATGACCTCCTTGGCGATTGCCCCTCTCAAGTCAGGCCGGCAAGTCAGAATAACGATCATGCCCCGCAACAAGATTCGAACCACGACACCTGCTTGTTCAAAAAGCTAACGCCTCGTCTGGCTGTTCGTTGCGCAGCATTTTTGTGAATTCGCGGACAATTCGTCAGTATGCGGCAAAGATCATTTGCGCATTTCGCAACATGATTTTGTTAAGAAGCAATCGACCGGCCACGTCTCGATTTTGTCACTCATCGTCCATATCCCGTTTCATTGCGGCTCAGGATTGCGCAATGTGTTATGCATCGTTGAACCTGGAGGCCGTGGTGAGAGCAGCGGTAATCGATCGTTTTGGCGGCCCGGAAGTCCTTCGCATTGCGGATGTTCCCGCGCCGGAACCGCAAGCCGGCCAAGTTCAGATTCAAGTCGCCTATGCGGGCGTAAACCCCGCTGACTGGAAAACCCGCGAGGGCTGGCTCGCGAAGATCGAAGGGCCG
The DNA here is from genome assembly GCA_963715545.1 of uncultured Alphaproteobacteria bacterium. Lineage (GTDB taxonomy): Bacteria > Pseudomonadota > Alphaproteobacteria > Micropepsales > Micropepsaceae > Rhizomicrobium. Next base: position 2,467,090 of record OY970252.1, read on the forward strand.
GATTACACATTTCCGCATGTCATGGGTTTCGATTGTGCCGGTATTGTCTCGAAGCTGGGACCTGGCGTGACCCGCTTCAGGATCGGCGAGCGCGTCTTCGGCTGGGCCAACCAGGTCGGACGCAATTGGGGCTCGCACGCGGAATATGTGTGCCTGCCCGAGGATAATCCCGGCCGGGTTCCCGATGGACTCGATCTCGCCGTCGCGGCCTCGATTCCCATTGCAGGATTGACCGCGCTCCAGGCCGTGCGCGATGCCGATCGCGCGGCCGCCGGCCCTGGCAGGCACATTCTCATTCATGGCGCGAGCGGCGGCGTGGGAAGTTTTGCCGTCGGCTTCGCAGGCATGCTGGGTGCGAAGGTCGCCGCCACCTGCGGCGCGCGCAATGTCGAATATGTACGAAAACTCGGCGCCGATGCAGTGATCGATTATCGCCGCGACGATATTCACCGCGCATTGCGCGCATGGTCGCCGGATGGCGCCGACGCCATCGTCGATATTGTCGGTCTGGGCACTTTGCCCCGCCCGCTCGATCTCCTGAAACCGGGCGGCATCGATGTGCGCATCATCACTCTCGACGCAAGCGATGCGTCAGGACCCGGCGAGGAAGAAGCCGCCGCGCGCGGTGTGCACGCGTCCGTGGTGGCGATGTATCAGTCATCGCAGGACCTTGAGCTGATCGCGGACGCCATTCTCCGGGGCAAGATAAAGCCTCCCCACATCGAGGTTCTGCCCCTCGCCGACATCGCCGAAGCGCATCGCCGCCTGGAAGACGGCCATACGCGCGGCAAGATCGTGCTCGAAATTGCTGGCGCTCTTCGCTAAGCTCTCCGACGCGCCATACTTCAAAGATATCATGCCAGCAGACGCCACGAATGCGGGGTCGCTTCGCGATTTCAGCCGAACGAAAGTCTATGACGTGCTGGCGGCGGCGCCATTGCTCGTCTGGTTCGCATTGGGAATCTGGAAGCTCGCGCCGCAGGCCGTAGGCGACGCCAGAACCACTTTCTCGGCGCCGTTCGAACTCGCCAAGTTTCTCGATCTGCTTTCGAGCATATCCACGCTGGTCTTTTTCACGCTGGTGATCGCGCTGGTCTTCGCGCGCCGCATGCCGGTGGCGAAATCGAGCGGTCTGTGGCCGCGGCTCGTCGCAATCATCGGCGGCAATCTGGAAGTGGCGCTGGGGACCCTTCACCCGGTCGCCTTGCCGCTTGCGCTCAAGCTATTGTCGACGGCATTGATCGTACTCGGCACCGGCGCCGAAATCGTGGTGCTGCTGTGGCTCGGCCGCGCCTACAGCATATTCCCCGAAGCGCGGAGGCTGGTCCTGCAGGGCCCTTATCGCTGGATCAGACATCCGCTTTATCTGACGGCCGCGGTCGCCACGATCGGCATCGCGATGGGCTTCGCTCAGCCCTGGGCTGCGCTGCTGGTCCTCGTCACCTTCGGATTCCAGATCGGGCGAATGCACAATGAGGAGCGTGTGCTGGCGGCGACCTTCCCGGAATACACGGCCTACGCCGTTCGCACAAAGCGCCTGATTCCCGGCATCTATTGATCGACAGTCACCGTCTTTGCCCCTATACAACCGGAAGAACATTGGAGGCCTTCATGCCCGTCTATCGCGCCCCGGTCGAAGACTATAAATTTCTCATGCACGAGCTTTTCGAAGTCGAAAAGCAGACCGACCTCCCGCGCTTCGCGGACCTGACGGGCGATTTGGTCGACGACATTCTCGCCAATGCGGGAAAGTTCTGCGAACAAGTCCTGCACCCGATCAATCAGTCCGGCGACGAAGAAGGCTGCCATTTCGAGAACGGCGTGGTGCGCACGCCGGCGGGCTTCAAGGAGGCGTTCAAGGCCTATTCGGAAGCCGGCTGGGGCGGGCTTGGCGCGCCGGCGCAATTCGGCGGCTCCGGTCTTCCGATGATGGTGACGATGGCCGTGGCCGAGATGGCGCAATCGGCGAACCAGGCTTTCGCGATGTATCCCGGCTTGACGGGCGCCGCCTATAGCGCGCTCGGCGTAACCGGCGCGCCCTGGATGAAGGAACACATCGTGCCCAAGATGGTGGCCGGCGAATGGTGCGGCACGATGTGCCTCACAGAGCCCAATTGCGGCACCGATCTGCGCCTGATGAAAACACGCGCCGTCGAGCAGCCGGACGGCACCTATCGCATGACCGGCACGAAGATTTTCATCTCCGGCGGCGATCACGACCTGACCGACAACATCATCCATATGGTGATCGCGAAGATCCCCGACGAGAACGGCCAGATCCATGACGATCTTTCGACCGTGAATTTTTTCATGGTGCCGAAATTTATCGTGAAGGAAGACGGTTCGCCAGGCCCGCGCAACGGCGTCACCTGCGGCGGCATCGAAAAGAAAATGGGCATCAAGGGCTCGGCCACCTGCATCCTCAATTTCGACGACGCGATCGCATGGCGACTGGGGCCGAAGCCCACGCCTCCCAAGCCGGGCGAAAAGCGCTCAGCCTCCGAAGGCATGAAAGGCATGTTCGGGATGATGAACGGCGCGCGTTTGGGCGTCGGCATTCAGGGCATCAGCGTCGGCGAAGTGGCCTATCAGAACGGGCTCGCCTATGTCGCTCGAGCGTCGCGCGGGTCATGCGCTGACGGGACCGGCCGAACCGGACAAATCGGCCGACCTTCTGATTGTGCAGCCTGATGTGCGGCGCATGCTGCTCCATTCGCGGGCTTTCGTGGAAGGCGCGCGCGCCATGGCGATGTGGACCACGCTCAACATGTCGATTGCCGACTCGAAGCGGCCGGAAAGCGCCACAGCCGGCATGCTCGCCGATCTGATGACGCCCGTGATCAAGGCATTCTTCACCGATATGGGCTTCGAAGCGGCGAACATGGGCATGCAGTGCTATGGCGGCCACGGCTATATCCGCGACAACGGCGTGGAGCAGTTCGTGCGCGACGGACGCATCAACCAGACCTATGAAGGCGCCAATGGCGTGCAGGCGATGGACCTCGTCGGCCGCAAGCTGGGTCGTAAGGGAGGCGCCGCGCCGATGGCGCTGTTCGGGCTCATCTCCGGCTGGCTCGACGAAAACGCGAAAGACGACAAGCTCGCGCCTTTCACAAAGCCCGTGAAGCGCGGCCTCGACACTTTGCAGCAGGCGACTCTATGGCTGGCGCAGAACGGCATCGCCAATCCCAACAATGCCGGCGCGGGCGCGGTCGATTATCTGCGCATGATGGGCATCGTGGTCGTGGGCTGGATGTGGGCGCGTATGGCGAAACTCGCACAGGAAAAACTCGCGGCGGGGACGGGCAACAAAGCGCTCTATCAAGGCAAACTCGTGTCCGCGCGCTACTGGATGGAGCGCATGATCCCGGAATGCTCGATGCTGTTCGAACGCATCCAGGCGGGCGCCGACACGATCATGGCCTACGCGCCGGCGGCGGAGTGATTCAAACCAACTGATTGGGAGAACCGATCATGCCCCGTCCCATTCATTTTGAAATTCATGGAACCGATCCCGAGAAACTCGTGGTATTTTACACCCGCGTGTTCGACTGGAAGTTCAACCATCTGCCGAATATGGATTACTGGCTGATCGACACAGGACCCGGCGAAGGCATCAACGGCGGATTGATGAAACGCATGGGGCCGGCAGCTCCCGAAGACGCCCCGGTCAATTCCTATGTCGTCACCATCGGCGTGCCGTCGGTCGACGATTATCTGAAGCGCGCCCTCGACGCCGGCGCCACGATTGCGCTCGCGAAAATGCCGATCCCGGGCGTCGGTTGGCAGGCCTATGTGAAGGATCTGGACGGCAACATTCTGGGCCTCCACCAGGGCGATCCGTCGGCGAAGTAATCTATTTTCGCGCCGACGCCGCAAGCGCCGCCATGCCCTGATCCATTGTGAAAGGCGGCTGGTAGCCCATCTCGCGGCGCGCCTTCGCGTCGACCAGGATGCAATCGCAGGACATGATCCCGGCCGTGAAACGCGTGAGCGGCGGGCGCCCCGAAAGCGGCAACGTCCGCCACGCTTTCTCGCCCGCATAAGCGATCACGCGGATCAGCCAGGCTGGCACTTCGCGATCCGGCAAGGTGAAGCCCGCCGCCGCGGCCATGCGGGTAAGCAGATCGCGAAAGACGGATACCGGCCCGTCGAGCACGAAATAGGCCTCGCCGTTTTTTCCATTCGTCAGTGCGAGCTCGATCGCATAGGAGAGATTGCCGATATAGGTGGTGGACGTCTGGTTGCGGCCGCCGCCGATCCAGGCGAAACGGCCCGCCTCCGCCATGCTCTTCACCGCGGGCAGGATCGTTTCGTCTTCCGGTCCCCACACAAAGCGAGGCCGCACGACGATCGTCTCAAATCCTTTCACGGGATCGTTCGCCTCGCGCACGGCTTTTTCCGCACGCGCCTTGGTGCGCGAATAGGGAAACGGCGAGTTGAGCGCGAGGGGATAGGTTTCGTCCACGTTGCGCATGTTCTGACCGTAGAACAGCGCCGCTTCCGTGCCGATATGAACGAAGCGTTTGACGCCGGCCTCTTTCGCCGCCGCCAGCATGCGCTTGGTGCCGTCGACATTGATGCGCCAATACTCCGACCACGGTCCCCATTCCTCGACATAGGCCGCGCAATGCACGACCGCGTCGGCGCCTTTCAGATGGGCGGCGGTCACGTCATCGAGCGTGCATCGCGCGGGCGTCGCGCCGGCCGCAGCGATTTTCGCATCGCTTTTTTCGGATCGCGACATGGCCGTGAGCACGTGCCGGCCTGCAACCGATTTGGCGAACGCGCCGCCCACAAATCCCGATGCGCCGGTGATGAAGATGTTCATGGGTAAAGGCCTGTTGGTGTCAGACTTCGATTGTGCCTTCAATTTTGCGTGTCTTCCACTGCCGCGCAATGCCCATCTGCCCCCGCGAGATAGAAAGGCATGTTGACATTGGTGCTGCGCCGCGAACCAATTCACATCAGACAACGTCAACCGAAGGAGATACGCCTATGAGCGCGAACGACACCTATCTCGCCATTTTTGTCGGCAGCAAGACCAGTGCGCGGATGAAGGCCTGGAACGTGATGACGGAATCGGAACGCGCAGCGAAGCAGAAGGAAGGTGGAGCGGCCTGGGGTGCATGGATGGCGAAGCATGGCGCATCGGTCGTCGCAGGCGGCGGCCCGCTCGGCAGGACCAAGCGCGTCTCAGGGCATGGCGTGGAAGACACGAGCAACGAACTGGGCGCCTTCGTCGTCGTGCGCGCGCCTTCGCATGAAGCAGCCGCCAAGATGTTCGAGAATCATCCCCATTTCGCGATCTTCCCCGGCGAGGCGGTGGAAATCATGCCAGTGCTGCCGATCCCGCAAGTGTGAGCGCGGCTGATCGGCAAATCTTACTTCCATCTGGGGCGCGGAAGCTTTTTCTTTGTGCCCAAGGATAACAGCCAACGGCGCACGTCTTCGTAAGAGTGCGTCCTGCCAGCGTCGACTTGCGCGCGCGCCTCCATAATTGCAGCTACGTAAACAGGGTCGAGGTCTTGGCACCTATAAGGAGTTCTTGAGGCTTGTTTCACTCCGCATTCGTTGCCTCAAGCAAAAATTCTCTGATGAGATCGCCTGCAATCCGTTGCCGCTGAAGAGGTCACCTCGTTCATTCCGTCAAGCGGCGGCTAGAACTGCCTTCTTGACCGTCTGCGGTAGTGCTATCGGTCGAAAGAGCGCCTTGGGATGAAGATAGTCGTCTCCGGATTCGTCGATGACCCGAAGCAGGCCATGTTTCTCGGCCGCCGCATCCCGGAGCGCGACATAGATCTTTCGTCTCTCAAGCGAGGCCGGATAGCCCTCGTTATCAATGCAAACGACGAGATATTTCGATACCGATCTTGTCATGGGCGGGACCTTCAAAGCAGAGCCTTGATCTTGAATTCCTTGCGGCCGACGCCGGCAGCTTCGTACCAGTGTATCTCAGCCAGATGGACCAAGCCACCGGCTAATCTGATGCGGGCGACGCCTTTGCGTTTGCGCCAGCGGCCTCGCCCGTAAAGCTTGCGAAGCCTGGCGATTTCGCGGATGCCGGTGCCGGTCGCGAATGTCTCGACTTGGGATATCTCGCCCAGAATCTCGAACTGCATAAGGTGATCGTCTCAAGGTCCGTCTTTTCCGTCAACGCACTGGAAGTGTCGCCCCTTTATGCCGACTCGGCCAGTTTCGCGAGTTGGGCGAGGACGGATTGGGCGCCTTTGAGGCGTTCTTCCGGGGTCGGCCAGTTGCGGGCGATCACCACTTTCTGGTCGGGACGCACCTTCATGGTGCTCGCATGCGCGCCGATCAGGCGCACGAGGCCGATCGGATTGGGGAAGGTGTTGTTGCGGAAGGTGAGCGTGGCGCCTTTCGGGCCCGCATCGATCTTCTCCACCAACGCGATGCGGCACAGGCTCTTGATCGCGACGATCTTGAGCAGGTGCTGCACTTCTTCCGGCAACGCGCCGAAGCGGTCGATCAACTCGGCGGCGAAACGTTCGATCTCGTCTCGAGTCCTCGATTCCCGCGAGACGCCGATAAAGCGCCATGCGCACATTGAGGTCCGGCACATAGGCTTCGGGGATCAGCACCGGCGCGCCGATATTGATCTGCGGCGACCATTGATCGGCCAGCTCGACCGACTGGTCGCCTCCCAGCCGCATCTGCGAGACGGCTTCCTCCAGCATCTCCTGATAAAGCTCGATGCCCACTTCGCGCACATGACCGGATTGCTCGTCGCCCAGCAGGTTGCCGGCGCCGCGGATATCGAGATCGTGGCTCGCCACCGAGAAGCCCGCGCCCAGCTGATCGAGCGATTGCAGCACCTGCAGGCGGCGTTCGGCCGTCTCCGTCAACTTCCGGTCCGCCGGCGTCGTGAGATACGCATAGGCCCGCTGCTTGGAGCGCCCGATGCGGCCGCGCAATTGATAGAGTTGCGACAGGCCGAACATATCGGCGCGGTGCACGATCAGCGTGTTGGCCGTCGGAATATCGAGCCCGCTTTCCACGATGTTGGTGGAGATCAGCACATCCATCTTGCGGTCATAGAACGCCGTCATCACATCTTCGAGCAGGCTGGGCGCCATCTGGCCGTGGCCGACCGCGGCCTTCACTTCCGGGACGGTTTCCTTGAGGAATTCCTGCGCCTCACGCAGGTCCGCGATGCGCGGACAGACATAGAAGCTCTGGCCGCCGCGATAATGCTCGCGCAGCAACGCTTCGCGGATCACCAGAGGATCGAACGGCGTGACAAAGGTGCGGACAGCCAGCCGGTCGACGGGCGGCGTCGTGATCAGCGACAGGTCGCGCACGCCCGACAGCGCCAGCTGTAGGGTGCGCGGAATGGGCGTCGCCGTCAGCGTCAGCACATGCACGTCGGCCTTGAGCGATTTGAGCCGCTCCTTGTGCACCACGCCGAAATGCTGCTCCTCGTCCACGATCACGAGGCCCAGATTCTTGAACTCGATGCCCTTCGGCCAGCAGCGCATGCGTGCCGATCACGATGTCGACGTCGCCGGTCGCAAGCGCCGCCTTGGTTTCGCGCGCATCCTTCGCATCCACGAAGCGCGAGAGCTGGCGAATCTTCAGCGGGAAGCCGCTGAAACGCTCGGCTGAAGGTCTGGAAATGCTGGCGCGCCAGCAACGTGGTCGGCACCACGACAGCGACCTGCTCGCCCGACATCGCTTCGACGAAGGCCGCGCGCAGCGCCACTTCGGTCTTGCCGAACCCGACATCGCCGCACACCAGCCGATCCATCGGTCGGCCTTTCGCCAGATCCTCGATGGATCTCGGCGATGGCTTTCTCCTGGTCGTCCGTCTCCTGATAGGGAAAGCGGGCGCAGAATTCGTCATAGAGGCCTTGCGGCGGATCGACCGGCGGCATCGATCTCCTTCAACTGGCGCGCGGCCGCAATGCGGATCAGCTCCGCCGCGATCTCGCGCACCCTCTCCTTCATGCGCGCCTTGCGGCTTCTGCCAGCCGGCGCCGCCCAGACGATCGAGCTGCGCAGTGGCGTCGTCCGCGCCATAGCGCGTCAGCAGTTCGATATTCTCGACCGGCAGGAACAGTTTGCCGCCGTCATATTGCAGCTCGAGGCAATCATGCGGCGCGTCCAGCACGTCGATGGTCTGCAGGCCCGAGATAGCGGCCGATGCCGTGCTCGATATGGGTGACGAGATCGCCCGGCGCGAGGCTCGACGCTTCGGCCAGGAAATTCTGCGCGCGCTTGGACGCGCCTGCGCGCGCGCACCATGCGGTCGCCCAGAATGTCCTGCTCGGCGACGATGGCGAAGTCCGGCGCTTCGAAGCCGTGCTCGAGACCCAGCACGCCCACACCCACGCCGTTCGCATGCAGCTTCAGCGCATCGGGCCAGTCGCCGACATGGCGCATGGCGTCGAGCCCGTGATCGGCCAGCACCCCGCCCATCCGCTCGGCCGAGCCTTCGGTCCACGCCGCCACAATCACGCGCTTGTTCTGCGGCCTGCAGCGATTTGATATGCGTCAGCGGCGGCCTCGAACACATTGACTTTGCCGCTGCGCGCGCTCCGGCGCGAAATCGCGCGCGCTGGTCGTCCGCCTGCATCAACGGTGCTCTTCGATTCCGGCGCCTGGAAGGGCGACAGCTCGCGCACGTCGTGATGCACGAGCGCCGCCTGCCCATTCCTCCGTCGGTCAGATAAAGCTGATCGGGCTTCAGCGGCTTGTAAGGCGGCGCGGCGGCGTTTTCCTTGCCCTCGCCTTTGCTGGCGAGAAACTGCCGGCGCGTGGCATAATAATCCGCGATCAATTCCAGCCGCGCTGTCTTCGCTTCTTCCGCCTGATGCGAACAGCATCATGAGCGCGCGCGGCACATAATCGAACAAGCGTGTCGAGTTGTCGCATGAAACAGCGGCAGCCAGTGCTCCATGCCCTGATGCTTGCGTCCGGCGCTCACCGCTTCATAGAGCGGATCGTCGCGGTCGGCGGGACCGAACGCAGCCACATAACCTGCGCGGAACCGGCTGATCGAATCCTTGTCCAGCGGCGTTTCGCTCGCGGGCAGAAGTTCGACCTCGGCGATCTGCTCGGTCGAAAGCTGCGTCTCCGCATCGAATTTGCGGATCGCATCGAGCGTCGCGCCGAAGAAATCCAGCCGCAGCGGATCTTCCGTGCCCGGCGGCCACAGATCGACGATGCCGCCGCGCAACGCGAAATCGCCCGGCTCGCGCACGGTGCTGGCCCGCGCATAACCTTGACGCGCGAGAAACGCGACGAGCTTTTCGTGATCGACCACATTGCCTACGCGGGCAAAGAAACTGTCATCGGCGATGGTTTCCCGTGGCGGCACGCGTTGCAGCAGCGCATTGACGGTCGTGACGACGAGAGCGGAATCCGAATCCTTCTTGCGCCGCGCGAGCGCCGCCAGAGTCGCGAGCCTGCGGCTTTCGATATCAGGCTTGGGCGACATGCGGTCGTAAGGCAGGCAATCCCAGGCCGGGAACGACAACACGGGCAACGCGGGCATGAAGAACCGCACCGCTTCGATGACGGCCTGCGCCTGCAAATCGTCAGCCGCCACGAACAGCACGAGGCCCTTGCGCCGCTCGGCCGCTTCGGCCGCAAGCCATGCGTCGATAGCCTTCCGGCGCGCCGGTGACCGCGAACCGGCCTTCCATGCGGGCGATGTAATTCAGACGTTCCACGTGGGGCTCTTGCGCTGGCAGATGCCCTTCAGGCGGGCGAAGACGGTGTTGTCATAGGCCGCAGGCACGGGTGCGTGCCCTCGCAACCAGCCATAGACCTCCTGGTCGGGGGCTTCGAGCAGGGCTTCGAACTCGTCCAGCTCCGCCTCGTCTCAGGCCCGCCAGATGCGCTTCCGCGAAGGCCCCGAAGATCAGATCGACCTCCTTGAAGCCGCGGCGCTGGGCGCGAAAAAATAGCCGTTTGCGCCGGGCCTCTTTCGAGCCAGCTTTTTCAGGTTCGGTCATGGCCGGGATATAGCGTGCAGGGGCCGCGAGGACTAGAGGCGGATAGCTACAAAGCCCTACGTTACGACGCGTGCGCCGCCTGGTTCGGAATCGTCCCAAACGAGAAATCCCGGCACAATACCGGCGATAGGTCCGCCGACAAGCGCGACCTCAGAGCGGAAACTCATAGGAAATACCTCCGCCGCCGCATTTTTCCCCAGACGCAAATAGTCCGACGAAATTTCCTGTAAACTCGGCGCAATGATTCCGCACCAAAGAACGAGCAGTCCATCTGCCAGCAAAATAACCGGATGAATTGTGCCGAGGTCAAAATCTTTTGAAGCTGACGGCGTGAGGTATCCGGGCAGTCTCGTTCCATCAGCCAGGGTGAAAGAAGCTCTCATGAGAAACGTTCCGTCGGATGGATTTAAGATATGTCCGGTCTGATATGGGCGAACTGTTGTCTCGTCTTGACCCGGCTCCCCTTCTTCATCCAAAGCAAATTCCCAGACCGGAAAGTGCTGCAAATCTTCCGGCGTCAGTTCGTTTACACGCTTTCGAATTTTCGAATTGGTCATTAAGTTATCGCTTCAACCCAATCCGGCGTCATAACCCATCCGGTTCGAAATCGAAGATGCCATCTTGAACTCTTGCCATATCGGCGGAGCTACCGGCCTACGGTACTTCGGGTTATCTTGCCCGCCAAATGCGCCCTTCAATTCTGTTTCCCCTGTTCGCCGAGACGCGCACCCTGCCGGGCATCGGGCCCCGGTTGGAGAAGCTGATCGCGCGCGTGGCGGGGGCGCGGCTGATCGACCTCGCGCTCGATTTGCCCTCAGGAATCATCGACCGCAGCTACCGGCCGCGCCTGATCGACGCGCAGGAAGGGCGTATCGCGACCTTCATCGTCAATGTGCTCGACCATCTGCCGCCCTTCGACAAACGCCAGCCCTATCGCGTTCGCTGCTCGGACGACAGCGCGATCATCGAGCTCATCTTCTTCCGCGCCGACGCGAGCTATCTCACGCGCACCTTGCCGCTCGGCTCAAAGCGGCTCATCAGCGGACGGGTCGAGCAATTCAACGGCAAGCTGCAGATGCCGCATCCGGATCACATTCTGGCGCCGGAGGAAGCCGCCAACCTGCCGATGCAGGAGCCTGTCTATGGCCTGACCGAAGGTCTGCCGCCGAAATCGCTCGCCAAGGCGATCCGCGCGTCGCTCGAAAAAGTGCCGCCGATGGCGGAATGGCTCGACGCGGACTATCTGCGTGCGCGCGGCTGGACAACCTTCGGCGCGGCGCTGCACGCGGCGCATGCGCCTGAGAGCGAAGCGGATCTGCAGCCGACGGCGCCGGACCGCATGCGTCTCGCCTATGACGAATTGCTGGCCAACCAGCTCGCGCTGGTGCTGATCCGCGCGCGGTTGCGCAATGTGAAGGGTCGAAGCCTCAAAGGCGACGGACGCCTGAAGCAAAAAGCCATTGCGGCGCTGCCCTTCTCGCTCACAGAAGCGCAAACCCAAGCGCTTGCCGAAATCGGGGCGGATATGGCCGCGCCCGCACGCATGCTGCGACTGCTGCAGGGCGATGTCGGCGCGGGCAAAACCATCGTCGCGTTCCTGGCGCTGCTCGACGCCATCGAGGCCGGCACGCAAGGCGCCCTGATGGCGCCGACGGAATTGCTGGTGCGCCAGCACATGCAGGCGCTGGCAGCGCTGGCGACGGCGACCGGCATACGCATGACCCTATTGACAGGTCGTGAGCGCGGAGCCCCGCGAGAGCAAATTCTCGCGGCGCTCGCGAAAGGCGAAATCGACATTCTCGTTGGCACGCACGCACTCTTCACGGAAGACGTCACCTTTCGCGATCTGGGCTTGGCAATCGTCGACGAGCAACATCGCTTCGGCGTGCATCAGCGCCTGCAGCTGCAGAGCAAGGGCGTAACCGCGACGTTCTGGTGATGACAGCGACGCCCATCCCGCGCACCTTGGCGCTCACCGCCTATGGCGACATGGATGTCTCGCGCATCACGGGCCGCCCGCCCGGCCGCCAAGCCGGTCGACACGCGCGTGCTGCCCACCGAGCGTCTCGACGAGGTGGTCGCACATCTGCGCGGCGCGATCGCCAAAGGCGCGCGCGCCTATTGGGTGTGCCCGCTGGTCGAAGAATCCGAGAAAATCGATCTGGCGGCGGCCGAAGAACGCGCGAAGGAACTGCAGGAACTGCTCGGCCCAAAGGTCGGGCTCGTGCATGGCCGCATGAAAGGCGCCGAGCGCGATGCGGCGATGGCGAAGTTCAAGTCCGGCGAGACTGTCCGTACTGGTCGCCACCACCGTCATCGAAGTGGGCGTCGATGTGCCCGAAGCGACCATCATGGTGGTGGAGCATGCCGAGCGCTTCGGCCTCGCCCAGCTCCACCAGTTGCGCGGGCGCGTGGGACGCGGCTCGGGCAAATCGACCTGCCTGCTGGTTTATGCAGCCGCCCTTGGGCGAAACGGCCAAGGCGCGGCTCAAGACCCTGCGCGAGACGGACGACGGCTTCGTCATTGCCGAGGAAGACCTGAAATTGCGCGGCGCCGGAGAACTCCTGGGCGTGCGTCAGAGCGGCATGCCGGAATTCCGGCTGGCCGACCTCGCCGCCCATGCCGAGCTGCTTGGCGGCGGCGCGGGACGACGCCAAACTGATCCTCAGCCGCGACCCGGAACTCAAATCCCCGCGCGGCGAGGCCCTGCGCGTACTGCTTTATCTTTTCGAACGCGACGAAGCCGTGCGTTACTTGCGGACAGGATGAAACGATGACGCCCGATTTCCAGCCTGCTCTCGCACGCGCGCTTGCGAACGCCATTCCCGGCTTCGAGGGCATGGGCGCGCTGACGCGGCTGTCGGGCGGCGCCAGTCAGGAGACATGGTCATTTGACGCGACGGTGGCAGGCCATGTCGATCCGCTCATCTTGCGGCGCAGTCCCGGCGGCGCGCCGCGCGCGCCGGGGCAAGGCGCGAATTCCGTGGCGTTGGAGACCGAAGCGATCGTGATCGAGGCGTCGCGGGCGGCCGGCGTGGCCGCGCCGCGCGTGCGTTACGTGCTTCAGCCGGTAGACGAAGCAGGCATCGGTTATGTGATGGACCGGCTTCCCGGCGAAACCATCGCGCGAAAGATTCTGCGCGACGCGGACTTCGACGCCGTGCGACCGAACCTCGCGCGCCAATGCGGCGAAATTCTCGCGCGCATCCATGCGGTCGATATTGCGCCGCTCACATCCGTGCTGCCCGTCGTCGATGGCCCGGCGCAATTGCGCCGCTATCGTGACATCTACGATCTCTACAATTATCCCCATCCCGTCTTCGAGTTGGCGTTCCAATGGCTCGAACCGCGCATGGCGCGAGCCGAGCGCCAGACGCTCGTGCATGGCGATTTCCGTCACGGCAATCTGCTGATCTCGCCCAAGGGCGTGGAGGCCGCGCTCGACTGGGAGCTCACCCATATCGGCGATCCGCTGGAAGACATCGGCTGGATCTGCACCAATTCCTGGCGCTTCGGCGTGGTCGAAAAAGTGGTGGGCGGCTTCGGCGATCTGCCCGATCTGCTGGAAGGCTACGACGCTGCCGGCGGCGGCCGCATCGATCCGGACGAGGCGCGGACATGGATCGTCTATGGCTCGTTGAAATGGGGAATCATGTGCATGTCCATGTATCAGGGATTCCTCAACGACCATTCCGTCGAGCGCGCGACGATCGGGCGGCGCTCGTCGGAAACCGAGATCGATCTCGTCAATCTCATCATCCATGGAAAGCTTTGAGCCATGATGGACCAGCCTTCGATCCGCGAGCTCGTGACGGCCGTGCGCGATTTCCTGGAAACCAGAGCGATGCCCGAGCTCACGGGACACACCGCCTTTCACGCCCGCGTGGCCGCCAATGCGCTCGGCATCGTGGCGCGGCAACTGGAGTTCTATGGCCATGCTTCGGAGGAGGAGACGAAGCGGCTCGTCGCGCTGCTCGGACATGGCGGCGCGCTGGAAGATTTGAATCGCGAATTGTGCGCGCGCATCCGCGCCGGTGAATTCACGCTTGAGACGCCGGGTCTCGCCGCGCATCTGGAGGCGACGACACGCGACAAGGTCGGCATCGATCAACCGAATTATTCGGGATTGAAACAAGCGCTCGCGCGCGGCCCTTAAGCCGGCGCGGCCTTGTCGCTGAGCGCAATGCGGCTCAAGGCAAGAACGGCGACGACAATCGCTTCCGTCCAGACGACGGCGGGGCCCATCCAGATCGGGCTTGTCGGCATCGGCAGGAAAAACTCGAGCACTTCCTCAAGGCCGAGACCGCGCAGGATCGCCGGGATCAGCGCATAGAGCGCGAACAGAACCGCGACGGCCGCGAAATCGCCGCGGCGGCGGCCCGGGAACGTCTGGAACAGCACGAAGATTCCAATGTCGCGGGTGAGGAATGCGAGCGCTGTCGCCACAACCGCCGCGTCGCCCAATTGTTCTGCGCGGCACAACAGGATGATCAACGCCACGGCCACGATGAGCGTCGATGCATAGCTCATCATCCAGCCCTGCAGGCCGAACAGGAAACTCCCGACGCGACCTTTGCCAAGCTCACCGCCGAGCCAGCGATAGAGGACGCGGTCCTTCGGTTCGAGCAGCACCATCACATAGCTAAGGAACGCATATATCCCACCGGCGAGCGCCAGTCGCAGCGCCACCGCGTCCCACTCGCCGGTCGTCGCAGCGCGCGGCAGCCAGGCGTCGAAACCCGCCGCATAGACGCCCATGAACAAAAGAAACGCAGCCCAGACGAGCGGGCCGTTGCGCATCTTGAGCTCTACGCGCATCTCGCGGTAACAGCCGATCAAAGTCCAGCCCGTGAACAGCGCCAGCGTGACGAGGAAGAACGGTCGCGCGTCGAGATGCTGACCCCACCACTGCACGAATTCGCTAGCGGGCTTGCGGGTGATGAACGAACCGGTAGGGTCGGCCGCCTTCCAGAGATAGAACACGACAAGCGCCGAGATGATTCCGGCTATCTGATAAAGGAAGATCCCGAACCGCGTATGCGATTGGCGGCGGCGCACGGCGATCAGGCTCGCGAGCAATGCAATGGCCTGCGAGATCACACCCAGGGCCACGAAATAGACGACATCGAGGCCGGCCAGGAACGGCCCCTCATGCACGAACTCGGAGGCAATGATGACGGCGAGACAGATCGCGCCGCCGAGCCAATTGTAAATCGTGGAACCGAACAGCTTGCCCCAGGTCATGCCTGCAGCGCTCAGCGACGACAGCCGCTGGCCATCCCAGGTGCGATCGCGCATTTCACCAACCACGCTCAACGCCGCGTTGCGCGAACCCCAGATCACGACGACGAAATAATAAGCCATCTCGGCGACCCAGCCCGGGCGATAATCCGTTCCGCCGGACAGCGCGGCCGCGAAGAATGCGAGCCCCAGCACGATGACCATGAGCAGCACGCGCCGGGGCGTGAGTTCGAGCCAGAGGTTGCGGCGGAATTCCGGATTCATCGCGTCATGTTCCGCTGGCGCCGCCGGCCATCTGAGAAAAATAGGCCTCTTCCAACGCCTTGGTCGATTCGCCGAAACTCGAAAGCTCGAAACCCGCCTTGACGATGTCGCGGATCAGCTTGGCGCGGGCGCCTGGATTGCGCGTGAAGGTGATGAGCGCGTGGTGATCGTCCGCCTCAAGCACGTCAATGCCCGCGCCCGTGAGGAAGCTGCGCAGATCGCTGCGCGCCGTCGCGAGTTCGATGAGATAGCGGGGCCGCTCATCGTCGCGCACCTTGATGGGCTGGCCGCCCACGACACGTCCGCCTTCGACGATGATCATCTCGGAGCAATAATCTTCGAGTTCGGCCAGGATGTGCGACGAGACGACCAATGTCATGCCCGCCTCCCGCAACTTGCGCAGAAGCGCCGACAGGTCACGGCGCGCCTGCGGGTCAAGTCCCGCGGCCGGCTCGTCCAGCAACAACACATTCGGCTCATGCACGATCGCCTGACCGATGGCGAGGCGCTGGCGCAGCCCGCGCGACAATTCCCCGGCCTTGGTTTCGAGCCGGTCGACAAGGCCGACCCGCCGCGCCGCCTTCTCGACGGCGCCGCTCGACAATGCCGGCGCGATGCCGTGAGACCACGCGGCATAGAGCAGGCAGCGGCGCACGGAGAGCTCGTCATAAAGGCCGTAGAAATCCGGCAGGTAACCCAGATGGGCGTGAATGGCCCTCGGGGATTCGCGCGTATCGAGGCCGTTGATCGTCACCGTTCCGGAATAGGGCGGTTCGAGCGCGGCCAGGCAGCGCAGCAGGGTCGTCTTGCCTGCGCCATTGGGCCCCACCAGCGCCGTGATCGTCTGCGGCTGAACGGTCAGCGATACGCCGTCAAGCGCCCGCTTGGTCGGATATTCGTACACAAGATCGCGAACTTCGATCATACCGCCCCGAACACGAATCCTGCTGTCCTGGAAATACTAGGCGTGGCGCTTCAAACACGCCATGCTCTCAACAAAATATGACCAAAACATGTGGCCTGAGCGAGGAGCGAAACGAGCGATGAAGACACAAGCAGCCGTGGCGTTTGGCGCAGGTCGCCCCCTGGAAATCGAGACCGTCGATCTCGAAGGGCCGAAGGCGGGCGAAGCGCTGGTCGAGATCAAGGCGACGGGAATCTGCCACACGGACGCCTTCACGCTTTCGGGAGACGACCCCGAAGGTCTGTTTCCGGCGATCCTCGGCCATGAAGGCGCGGGCGTCGTTCTGGAAGTCGGTTCCGGCGTGACATCGCTTGCGCCGGGCGACCACGTCATTCCGCTCTACACGCCCGAATGCCGCGAATGCGACTATTGCACGAGCCACAAGACGAATTTGTGCCAGGCGATCCGTACGACGCAGGGGCGCGGGTTGATGCCCGACGGTGCGAGCCGCTTCTCGCGCAAGGGTGCGCCGATCCTGCACTATATGGGCTGCTCGACATTCTCCAACCACACCGTGATGCCGGAAATCGCACTCGCGAAAATCCGCAAGGACGCTCCGTTCGACAAGGTCTGTTACATCGGCTGCGGCGTGACGACGGGTATCGGCGCTGTGATTTTCACCGCCAAGGTCGAGCCGGGCGCAAATGTCGTCGTGTTCGGCCTGGGCGGCATCGGGCTGAATGTAATTCAGGGCGCGCGCATGGCGGGCGCCAACATGATCGTGGGCGTCGACATCAATCCCAAGCGCGAAGCGCTCGCCCGCAAATTCGGCATGACGCATTTCGTCAATCCGAGTGAGGTCAAAGGCGACCTTGTCGGCCATCTGGTCGAACTGACCAAAGGCGGCGCGGATTACAGCTTTGAATGCATTGGAAATGTGAAGACCATGCGACAGGCGCTGGAATGCTGCCACAAAGGCTGGGGCACGAGCGTGATCATCGGGGTCGCCGGCGCGGGCCAGGAGATTTCCACGCGCCCGTTTCAGCTGGTGACAGGCCGCAATTGGCGCGGTTCGGCTTTCGGCGGCGCAAGAGGCCGCACCGATGTGCCCCGCATCGTCGACTGGTATATGGACAAGCGCATCGCCATCGACGACCTGATCACCCACACCATGCCGCTCGAAAAAATCAACGACGCCTTCGAGCTGATGCACAAGGGCGAATCGATCCGGTCGGTTGTGATATACTGAGACGTTGGAGCGCTCGAAAGGCTCAGTATGCGCGCGAAACTTTTCATTGTAGCCGTCGCCCTTTGCACGACCGCGCGGGCCTTTGCGGCTGCGCCTCCCGACGCCGACGCCATTCTCAAGCGCGTCTTCGACAATTATCGGGCGACAAGTTCCGAAACCACGGTCGCAATGACGATTCATCGCCCCGATTGGGAACGGAATCTTGAAATGAAGGCCTGGACGCGCGGCGAGAACGATGCGCTGGTGCGGTTCGTGGCGCCGGCCAAGGACGCCGGCAACGCAACTCTGAAACTGAACAATGATACGTGGGTGTTCAACCCGAAACTCAATCAGGTGATCAAGCTGCCCGCCAGCATGATGAGCCAATCCTGGATGGGCTCGGATTTCTCCTACAACGACCTTTCGAAATCCGAAGACATCATCACCCAGTTCACGCACCGCGTGATCGCGACGGAACAGGCGGACGGTCACACCGTCTGGACGATCGAATGCGTGCCGAAGCCGGGCGCGCCCGTCGTGTGGGGCAAGACCGTGCTCAAGATCCGCGACGACAATGTGATGGCGGAAGAGACGTTTTTCGATCAGGACATGAAACCCGCGCGTCGCATGACGGCGGACAAGATCGGCGCGCTCGGCGACCGCACCTATCCGCTCACGATGACCATGCGTCCCCTCGATACGCCCGACCAATACACCCGCATCGACACCTCCGACGGCCGCTTCAATGCGAGCGTTCCCGACTATTTCTTCACGCTGTCCAATCTGCAGAATCCGAGGCAATAGATGCTGGCCGCGCTCGCCTGGCGCAATTTGTGGCGGCGACCGCAGCGCACGATTCTCAGCCTCCTGAGCATCGCCATCGTTGCCGCGCTTCTCGTGTTCATGCTGTCGTTCCAGATCGGCGTCTACAACACGATGAAGGAATCGACGCTGCATATTTTCGACGGCTACGCCCAGATCCAGCCGGTTGGATATGCCGACGATCCGGGCATAGAGCGCTCGATTTCTCATCCCGAGCAGCTGGCGAAAGAGGCGCTTGCGATAGACGGCGTGACGACGGCCGCGCCGCGCGTGAACGGCTTCGCCATTCTCGCCAATGGCGAAAGAAGCTTTGGCGCCGCCGTGATCGGCGTAGACCCCGCGAGCGAAGCGAAAATCTCGTCGATTGCCGCGACGATCGACCAGGGCCGCTACCTTGTACCGTCCGACCGCGACACGGCCATCCTGGGCGACATTCTTGCGCGCAATCTGAAACTGTCGGTCGGTCAAAAAGTGACTTTGCTGGGCCAGGCGCGCGACGGTTCCGTGGCGGCGGATGTGCTGCGGGTTGTGGGCATTTATCGCGCGGGCGTGCCTGAGCTGGACCGGACCATTCTCGAAATGCCTCTCGCCCGCGCGCAGGACACATTCTCGATGACCGATCACGCCAGCACCATCGCGCTCGGCGGTCCATCGCTCAGTCAGGTCAACGCGGCGCTGCCGCAGCTGGACGCGATCGGGCGACAGCACGGCGTATCGGTCATCGACTGGACCGCGATGGAGCCGGCCCTCAGCGCGATGATCGCCCTCAAATATGCGACGTCGATGCTGTTCTATCTGACTCTCGTGGTGGTCGTGGCGTTCATCATTCTCAACACGCTGCTGATGTCCGTGCTGGAGCGCACGCGTGAGTTCGGGATGCTGCTGGCCGTCGGCATGCGGCCGCGCCAGATCGGGCAGATGGTGTGGCTGGAGATGCTGGCGCTGGCGCTGCTGGGTTGCGCCATCGGACTGGCGATAGGAGCCGGCGCCACGTTGTGGTTTGAGCACGCCGGAATCTCCTTCGGCGGTCTTGGCAAGCTGTTGGCGCAGTTCGGCCTGCCGCCGCGGCTCTACCCGACACTCACTCTGCTCAGCGCATCACTCGGGCCGGCAGCGATCCTCCTTTCGATCTCGCTTGGCGGGCTTGTGCCCTATCTGCGCGTGACGCACTTGACACCGGCTTTGGCGATGAGGGCCGCATGATCGGACATTTGTCGCTGCTCGGCCCCATAGCGTGGCGCAATCTGTGGCGCAATCCGCGGCGCACGCTCATCACGTTGCTGGTCGTCGCCGTCGGCGTCTGGTCGATCCTGATGTTCGATGTGATGCTGAAGGCCTGGGTCGCCAGCAGCAAGGAGGCAAGTCTTCGCACATTGACCGGAGAGGGCCAGATTCACACGACCGGCTATCTCGATGATCCCAATGTGGCGCGCCGCATTGCGAAGCCTGTCGGCGCGCTTCTCGGCATTCTGGATTCGAGAATCGTCAGCGCCTGGGCGGCGCGCGTGCGGCTGCCGGCCATCGTCCAGAGCGAATATCGCACCCGCGCAATCACGCTGTTGGGCGTCTCTCCCGTTATGGAAAAAGCCGTATCCGACCTGCCGTCGCAGATCCTGGCCGGCCGCTACTTGCGCAGCGATGACGATTCCGGACTCGTGATCGGGCGCGATCTCGCCACGCGGCTGAAGACTCGCCTGGGCAAGCGCGTCATCCTCATGGAACAGGCGGCGGACGGGCATCTGGCTGAAACGAGTTTCACCATCGTTGGCCTTTTCGACGGCCCGGTTCCCGTGCAGGACGAATTCGTTTTCACCGGACTGAAGACGGCGCAATCGGTGCTGGGGATGGGCTCCGACATTTCCGAGATCAGCTTTGACGGCGCGAAGACCATTCCACTCGACAATGTTGTCGCCGCACTCAAACGAACGGCGCCTTCCTACGATGTGGAATCCTGGACGGTCCTCGTGCCCCTCGCCTACACCATGGAAACGTTTTCGCAGTCCTATATCGCCATCTGGCTGATGGTGATGTTCGTGTTGATGGCGATTGGCATCGTCAATACGCAATTGATGGCCGTGTTCGAACGCACGCGCGAATTCGGGCTGCTGCAGGCGCTCGGCATGCGGCCACGGCTCGTCCTGCTTCTGGTTGCGCTGGAATCGGCCCTCCTGATCGGTCTCGGCGTTGTCGCCGGCACAGTGCTGATGATCGCCACGCTCTTGCCGTTCCGCCATGGTTTCGATCTGGGATTCCTCGCCGCGGGCTCGGAAATGTACGGCGCGGGGAGCGTGCTCTATCCCGCGCTCGATCCTGGAGATGCGATACGTTTCGGCCTGATCGTGTGGGCGCTTGGGATTGCGGCGGCCCTGTGGCCGGCGCGAACGGCGGCGAACACCAATCCCGTCGTCGCCATGGGCGAGGACTGACGAGGTGCAAGCATGAGCGCGATCATTCAATGCCGCGGAGTCGAGAAAATCTATCGCCAGGGCGCGATCGAGGTGCCGGCGTTGCGCGGCGTCGATCTCGACATCCAGTCCGCCGATTTCGCGACCTTGGCCGGTCCTTCGGGCTCCGGCAAAACGACTTTGCTGAGCCTGATCGGCGGCCTGGACCGGCCGACCGCTGGCGAGATCACAGTCGACGGCGAGCGCATCGCCGGGATGGAAAAGAACCGTCTCGCGGACCTTCGCCTCCACAAGATCGGTTTCGTGTTCCAGACGTACAGTCTCGTCCCGGTTCTCTCCGCGATCGAGAATGTCGAATTCATCCTTCGTCTGCTCGACATGCCGACCAAAGAACGCGAAGCGCGCGCGAAAGAAGTTCTGCGCGAAGTGGGGCTTGAAGGACTTGAAGACCGCCGGCCGTCGCGCCTGTCGGGCGGACAACAGCAACGCGTCGCCGTGGCGCGCGCGCTGGCGCCCAAGCCTGCAATCGTTTTGGCCGACGAGCCCACGGCCAATCTCGATTCCAAGAATGCGGAGGAACTGATCGCGCTGATGGCGAGCCTCAACGCGTCCTCGGGAATCACCTTTCTGATCGCAACCCATGATTCGCGCGTGATCGCGCATTCACGGCGCCAGATCGAGATGATCGACGGCAAGATCATCGCGGATGACCGGCAGGGAGCGCCCATTGCGGCGTGATCCCAGCGCTTTGACCGCCCTGCTCGTGCTGAGCGTGGCCTGCTCGCCCGCGTGGGCGGATGCGGACAACGACATTCACGGCCGGCTCGAATTGCAGGACGCCGGATTGTTTGCGCGCGGCGACAGCATCGAAGCGGCGCTGGGCCAAGAGGACGGCAACGATCTGTTGGGCAATCTCCGGCTCACTTGGGAGCCCACATGGGATCGCTGGAGCTTCTCGTTTCATTATGTGTTGAGCACGGAATACGGGTCCAATGTTCCGTTGGAGCGCACGGAGGCAGACCTGCTACCCACGCCGCCATCCACCTGGTTCAACCTGACCGACACGTTCGACGATCACGGCTACACGCTCGCCACGCAGACCATCGATCGGCTGTCGGTCGCCTATACTGCCCCCGATTTCGTCATCCGGGTGGGCCGTCAGGCGTTGAGCTGGGGCAGCGGGCTCGTGTTCCGGCCGATGGATCTGTTCGATCCGTTTTCGCCCAGCGCCACCGACACCGAATATAAGCCCGGCACGGACATGCTTTATACGCAGTGGCTGTTCGCCGACGGATCAGATCTGCAATTCATCGTCGTGCCGCGCCCCGAGCACTTCGATGGCGCGCCGACCTCGAATGCAAGCTCCTTTGCTCTGCATTTCCACACAGTGCTGTTTGATCACCAGACCACCTTGCTGCTCGCGCGCGATCACGGGGACTGGGTTGGCGCGGTTGGGGTCAACGGGGCCTTAAGCGACGCCACATGGAACGTGGAGTTCGTGCCGACTTTTGAAGACGCCGGCCCAACCCGCGTTTCGGCGCTGGCGAATATCAGCGATGCGGTCACCTTGTTCGATCGCAACGCCACCGTGTTCGGGGAATATTTCCACAACGGATTCGGCGGCGTCGGGAACGACTACAATCTCGCTTCGTTACCGCCCGATCTTCTCGGCCGCCTGGAGCGCGGACAATTGTTCGATACGCGGCGTGACTACCTGGCCGGCGGCCTGACGCTCGAAGTGACGCCGCTCCTCAATGTAAGCCCGACGCTGATTGCCGATCTGAACGATGCGAGCCTGTTCGCGCTTGCATCCGCGACTTATTCGCTTGGCGACAATCTCAATCTCATCGCCGGCGTCGAAGTGCCTATCGGACCCGCACACACGGAATTCGGCGGCCTGCCGCTCGCGCCGGCCAGCCCGACAGACCTTGCGCCGCCCGGGCAGATTTATCTTCAGCTGCGCCGCTACTTCTGATTGGCTTGGACGCTTGCGGTTTGCGTGCAGTAGCATTCTTAACGCGGTGGACGCAGTGGATGCGCTGAGGACGCGGTGGGTTCGAGACCGTTGACGCGCCGGACGATGCCATTGCGCATGTGGGCGACATTGAAGTTTAGAAGGTAGCCCAATTTGAAGCCGCCCAGACGCAAGTAGCTTAAGAGTTGGCTGCAATGGATGGGCAAGGTCGCTTCGACGGATTTGATCTCGACAACGACAAGATTTTCCACCAACAGGTCGACACGGTAAGCGTTTTCAACGAGGAGACTTCCGTACCGAAGTGGGATTGAAATCTGCGCGCGAGCGCGCAGATTTCGCTTCAATATTTCGTGGGCGCGACAGACTTCGTAGGTATTCTCCAGAAGCCCAGGCCCCAGAGCCGAATGAACCGCCATCGCAGCATCGATGATCTGCGTGCCAATACGATCTTCCGCCGACTGCTCCGTAACCACCGCGTCCCCTGCGCATCCTTCGCGTCCACCGCGTTAAGAATGCCACCGACCGATCGCAAGTTTATGGCTGCACTGTCCCGCTATATTGCAGAACACATACGACGAGACGATTACACCACTGTGCCGGGCCCTACGCCCCCTGCGCGCCGATGATCGCGATTGAGCATACGTTCATCGACGGCGAGCCGCCCAGATTGTGCGTCATGCCGATGCTCGGGTCCTTCAGCTGGCGGGCGCCGGCGCGGCCCTGGAGCTGCAGATACATTTCGTAGAGCATCCGCAATCCGCACGCGCCGATCGGATGGCCGAAGCATTTAAGGCCGCCGTCGATCTGGCAGGGCACCTGGCCGTCGGCGTCGTAGAAGCCGTTCATCACGTCCTTCCAGCCTTCGCCTTCGCGGCTGATGAACAGATCTTCCATCGTCACGAGTTCGGTGATCGAGAAGCAGTCATGCACTTCCATCATCGAGACTTCGTCGCGCGGAGCCTTGATGCCGGCTTCTTCATAGGCGCGCTTGGCCGCGATGCGCGCGGTGTGGAAATAGCTGCCGTCCCAGGAATTGTGCTGGCTCTCGAGGCCGTTCGACAGCGCGAGCTGCAGCGCCTTGACCGTGATGATGTCCGTCTTGCCCATCGCGCGGGCGATTTCCGGCGTGGTGACGATGGCGCAGGCGGCCCCATCCGACACGCCGCAGCAATCGAACAGACCCAAGCGGCTCTGCGATCATGGGCGCATTGAGGCACATCTCTTCCGTGATCGCTTTCTGGAGATGCGCTTTCGCGTTCTTCGTGCCGTTGGCGTGACTTTTCACCGACACATGAGCGATCGCGCGCTTGAGATCGTCTTTGGAGACGCCGTGCTTGGCGCGATAGGCGGATGCAAGCTGCGCGAAATTGCCGGGCGCCGAACCGTTCGCGCTCCATAGAGGATTGAGCGTGCCCTGCTCGCGTTGCGGCAAGCCGCCATAGCCCGTGTCCTTGAGCTTCTCGACGCCCAGCGCCAGCGCGATATCGCAGGCGCCGGCCGCAACCGCATAAACGGCGCCGCGGAACGCTTCCGAACCGCTGGCGCAGAAATTCTCGACATGCGTCACCGCCACATTGGGGAGCCGCAGCGCGACAGAGAGCGGCGTGCCGCCCTTGCCCACATGCTGCTCGTCGATCGCGGTGGAGAACCACGCGGCCTGGATTTGGCTGGTCTCGACACCGGCATCCTGCATCGCTTCGAGATAGGCCTCGACGATGAGTTCTTCCGCGCCCATGTCCCAGCGCTCGCCGAATTTCGAGCAGCCCATGCCGAGGATTGCGACCTTATCCTTAATGCCCGACGCCATGTGAACCTCCCGATAGCGATTGCTTCGATGTAACCGCCTGCAAAGGCCCCTGTAAAGCTTCGCAGCCCGGGCCGCCGGCCCTTCCTCGGGCAAAAACATCAATGAAATCAGGGGTTACAGGTGTCCTTTGCCGGACAATTGAAGCACGCGGACATGTCCCAAGGCGGATTGGGCCCTTTCAAAAGCTTCTCCGAATCAGCGGACAACCGGCAAGGATCGAAGGCCCGCCTTGATCCGCAGGCCCTGACACAAAGCCGCAATTTTTCGCGGTGCAGCGCATATCAATCGGGGTAGCGGAACGGTTGCTTTATGTTAAATTATTTGACCGTAATCGGGGAACCCGGCGCCCTTGCCGGACGTTTCTCTCGCGGTCGCTTCGAATGCTTCAGCCAGCGCTGGGGAATTCGGGCCGATATGTGTTTCCACCCGGCTCGCGGGCATTCGTTCGCCTTCAAGCGTGCAACAAACCAGGAGTTTAGCGACTATGAATATCTCTTCGAAACTACGAATTGCGGCTGGCGCTGCCACTTTGGCGGTTGCGGCTCTGGCATTCGGCGCCCCCGCCAGCGCGGACGGCATCAAGGTCGGCGTGCTGACCTGCCATGAAAGCAGCGGTTGGGGATTCATCATCGGATCGTCCAAGGATTTGCGCTGCAATTTCGCGCCGAACCATATGGAGCCTGAGCACTATATCGGCACCGTGTCCAAGTTCGGCGTCGATATCGGCTATACCCGCGGCGGCATCATCGTGTGGGACGTCGTGGCCCCGAATTCGGGCGTGAAGCGCGGCGCGCTTCAGGGCAGCTATGCCGGCGCGCAGGCTAGCGCTGCGGTCGGTGTCGGCGCAGGCGCCAACGTGCTCATCGGCGGTCTCGACCGCTCGATCGCATTGCAGCCCGTCAGCGTCGAAGGCGAGACAGGCTTGAACGTGGCGGCCGGCATCGGCGCCATCGACCTGAAATACGTCCACTAAGAATCGGACTTAAGCGAAAGCCCCGCCGGACCGGCGGGGCTTTTTGCTTTTATGCTGCGACGAGGCCCCTCGGCCGGCGCAATTCCGCCGCAAGACCCTCGCCCATCAGATCGATAAAATTGTCGCAATAGAACCGCTCGACGGCGCGCGCAGGCGTGCTCGCCAGCGAATCGTTGAAGCGCTTGAGCGGATTGCGGCCGCCTTCGACATGCGGGTAGTCGGACGAGAACAGGCAGACTTCCTCGCCCACATTGGCGATGATCCAGCCCACGTCTTCGTGCGGATATGGCGTGACGCGAACCTGCCGGCGGACGATCTCGCTGGGCTTCGCCGACAACTTCTTCAAGCGGTCCTCGTTCTTGATGAAGGCAAGCGCCGCGGAATCCATCGAGCGCATCCAGCCCGGCACCCAATCGGCGCCGAGCTCGATGGCGCCGAACTTCAATCTCGGGAAGCGATCGAGCACGCCGTCAATGATGAGCGCGGCCAGGGTCAGCATGACCGAGTGCGGAATCGGCATGTAGCTGACGGAGGTGAAGTTCTCTTCGCCGCCGTGAAAATCCTTCACCCGCGGCAGGCCGTTGTTGAAATAATCCGGGTTGAGCTTCTCCTCGCCGCCGACATGAAACAGGATCGGCAACCCCGCTTCCTGCGCCATGGCCCAGATGGGATCGAATGCGATATGGCTCGGCGAATGGCCGGCGGGACAACGCGACGGAATCAGAAGCGCCTTGCAGCCCAGATCGATCGCTTCACGCGCGGTCGCAATCGCGCGATCGAAATCGGCGAGCGGAACATAGCCGGTGCCGAGGAACCGGCGATCGATGGAGCAGAACCAGGTCATCATGCGATTGTGCGCCTGGGCCGCCGCGTAGCAGAGCTCCAGATCGGTCGATTGATCGAGACCGAAATTTCCGAGGCACCAGGTGGTAAAGACGAGCTGGCTCGCGAAGCCCAGTTGATCCAGCGCGCGCGGACGATCTTCGCGGTGGAACGCGCCAAGGGCTTCATAATTCTTCCGCAGCAGAATGTTCGCGTCAGCCCCGGCCCGAAAGTCCGGATTGTCGTGGAGCGCGCGGGAATGCGTCACCAGTTTTCCGTCGCGCGGCCAGGCCTTGAGCTTCGGCAAGTCATCGTAGCGCGCGCGGAATTTCGGATCGAAGAAATCGTCGAGACAGTCGGTCAATTCCATCAGATGGGAATCGGCGTCGTGGACAATGCGATTTTCGACATAGGGCATGATTTAGATCCTCCCGGGGCCCATCGGTCAGTGGTCCGTGTCAGTCTCTTTCACATGAAGCTGTCGCACCGTCAGCCGGTCGATCTCGACATTGCCGATGCGGAGTTTGCCTATCGCCAAAAAGCCGATCGCAACAAAACCCAGCGCCACTGCGCCAATAGCCAGCGCCAGCAACGCGGCCTCGCCGACAGCCACAGGCTGCGGTCGCGGTTGTCGTCCGGACATCGGTTCGCGTCCCATCACACCGGCGCCGCCTTCCAGAAATAGCGCTTGAAACCGCGCTTCTCGTCTACGTCTTTCACGCGAAACATCATCTTCACTTTCGAGCCAGTATCAATCTGCCCCTGATCGACGTCGGTAATGTCGCTCATGAAGCGTCCGCCTTCCGCAAACGTGATCATGCCATAATGATTGGGCGGAGACATGGAATAAGTGAGGAAGTCGGCCGACCACGACAGGATCGTTCCGGCCTGATCCGCAAAACTGTAAGGGTCCTGGCTGTCCACCGCCTTGCAGTTCGGATTGACGCAGATACGGCTCTTGGGGAATTGGGCTGTGCCGCAGACGCGGCATTTGCCGCCGACGAGCCCCATCAGCATTTCGTTCTTGCGATAGAGCACGGTGAGCGCGGTGCGCTTGTCGACTTCGGCGCGCATGCCCTTTTCGAGCTCGATCAATCCGTTGAAGCCGAGGAATTTGTTGTAATTGGTTTCTTCCTTGCGCCGCGCGAGCGCGCCCGTGACGCCATTGCGTTTCGACAATTCCGCGATTTGCGGCGTCACTTCGAACAGAAGCGCATCGCAGCCCTGTCCGAATTGCGCCACCAGAATTTTCTCGCCCGGCTTCGCCAGCTCCAGCGCATGCACGAACATCAGCAGCGCTTGCGCGGCGCCCGCATCGCCGACCGTGCTTGCAAGATTGTCGCGCACTTTTGCGGGATCGATGCCGCACTGCTTGGCGAGCGCCTGGTCGAGCTTTGCGAATGGGCACGGCAAAACCAGATGCGCAATGTCGGCGCCCTTGACGCCGGTCTTTTCGAAGAGGGCCTTGATCGCGGCAGGCACAATCTTGGAATAGCCTTCATCGCGAATCCAGCGCTCCTCCCAATTGTAATCGAACTCCTCGCCTTCGCCGCGGAAATGATCGACGAAATCGAGAGTCAGCGAATGGCTGCCGAGGAATTTGGCGATGACCTTGTCGTTGCCGATGCGCGAGCGCGGCGCCGGCATCGCCATAGGCCAGTTCCTGCGGCGATGCGGCGCGCGCTTTGCGTTTCTCGCCCGCCGCCACCAGCGCCGCCTTCGAACGGCCCGCTTTCACCGCATCCAGCGCCGCAATGAGCGCGGAAAGACCCGCGCGTTGCGACGACGAAACATCGAGCGACGAAATGTCGTCAGAGAGGCTCAAGGCGCTGGCGACGATGCCCGCATTCTGGCGGTCGGAAAACGGCATGCTGGTCGAAGCGAAATAGGCCGCATCGACGAAGGCGCGATCCTTGATCGGGTCCGAGGCCGGCAGGCAATCGCGCGCAGCTTCGACCGCCATCGTCACCGCGTCTTCGTCGAAATTCGCCATAGCGCGTTCGCCTTTGGCGCCCCCGAGAAGCCCCGGCGCAAACCAGGCATTGGCTTGGGCTACGGCTTTTCGCTGCAGCCTCAGCCGGGGAATGTAAGCGCCATATGCCGTGATGCCGGTCATGTCGTTCCTGTCCTGATCTCTAATTGCGGATTATTCCAAGGAAACCAGCTTTGACCGCGGCTGACAACGGCCAGTCAGTCGGGGCGATATGTCCGGAACCAGGCGACGAAACGCTGGATGCCCTCGGCGAGCGGCACGGTCGGACGGAAGCCGAAATCGCGCGCCGCGCGCGATATGTCGGCATAGGTCTCGCGCACATCTCCCGGCGGACCTTCGGCCTGTTCGATCAGCGCCTTTTTTCCGGTCGCATCTTCGATCACGCGTATGAGGTCCAGCACCGTTTCGGGGTGGCTGTTGCCGAGATTGTAGATGCGATGCGGCGCGCCTGCATTTGTTGCGAAAGGCTGCTCCACGATGCGAACAAGCGCCGCAACGATATCGTCGATATAGGTGAAGTCGCGCCTGAGCTTTCCTTGACCGAACACCGGTATCGCGCGACCCGCCAATACCGCATCGGTGAACATCCAATAAGCCATATCGGGCCGGCCCCAGGGCCCATAGACGGTGAAAAATCTCAAGCCCGTTTGTTTCAGCCCAAACAATTCCGCATAGGAATGAGAGAGCAGCTCGCCCGCGCGCTTCGTGGCGCCGTAATAGGAAACGGGTTTGTCGGCGCGCGCGTCTTCCGAGAACGGCGCCGTCGTATCGTTGCCGTAGACTGAACTCGACGAGGCATAGACGAGATGAGCAAGCCCGTCATGCCGGCGTGCGAATTCGAGGACGTTCTGATGGCCGACCAGATTGGAACGCGTGTAGGACGCCGGGTCCTTCAAGGCATGGCGAACGCCCGCCTGGGCGGCGAGATGCAGGATGACATCGAATCGTTCGCCGTTTGCGGCGGCATCGAGCGCGCCGGCGACCGCAATGTCGCCTTTCACGAAACGAAAGCCCGGGCGGCCCGCAAGCTGGGCCAGCCGGGCTTCCTTCAGCGCCGGAGCGTAATAGGGATTGAGATCGTCGATCGAGACGACGCCGTGGCCTCGCGCGAGCAAAGCGCCCGCCGCGTGAAAACCGATGAACCCTGCGCCGCCTGTCAGGAGAATCCGCATGAAAAGGCCTTAGCGGCTTGGGAACCTTGCCGCAAGTGGACGGTTGACGGCGGACTGTGTCATGTAGACCCGCGAGAAATATCCAAGAAACAAGCCAGCCATGACCAAACCGCTTCCCGTCCGGAAAGCCGTCCTGCCCGTCGCCGGAATGGGCACGCGCTTCCTGCCCGCCACCAAGGCCGTGCCCAAGGAAATGCTGCCGGTCGTCGACAAACCGGTCGTCCAATATGCGGTCGAAGAGGCCATGGAAGCAGGCATCGAACAGTTCATTTTCGTCACCGGCCGCGGCAAGCACGTGATCGAAGACCATTTCGACCATGCCTACGAACTCGAATCGCTGCTCAAAGAACGCGACAAGACGAATGAGCTGGACAGTCTCCTTGAGAGCCTTCCGAAGTCGGGCTCCGTCAGCTTCACGCGCCAGCAAAAGCCTCTCGGCTTGGGCCATGCGGTCTGGTGCGCCCGGCACTTCATCGGCAACGAGCCGTTTGCAGTCCTGCTGCCGGACGACCTGATCGTCGGCAAGCCGGGCGCCCTCAAGCAGATGATGAAGGCCTATCACGACGTCGGCGGCGGCGCGGTCATCGCGGCGGAAGAACGTCCCGAATCCGAAATCAGCCGCTACGGCGTGATCGCACCGGGGAAGATCGCGGGCAATATCATCGAGGTGAAAGGCGTCGTCGAAAAACCGAAAGTCAAGGAAGCGCCGTCGCGGCTGCGCATCGTCGGCCGCTATATTTTGCCGTCCGAAATTTTTGTCGAACTCGACAGGAAAGAAAAAGGCGCAGGCGGCGAAATCCAGCTCACCGACTCGATGCAGAAGCTGATAGGCCGCCATCCTTTCCACGCCGTCAACGTCAAAGGTTCATGGTACGATTGCGGCGACAAGGTCGGGTTCCTGCACGCCAACATCGCGGTCGGCTTGTCGCGTCCGGATATCGCCCCGGCGCTCAGGGCGATTTTGAAGAGCGTCGGCGGATAGCTTCCCCTATTTCAGCGCGTGAAGTTTGACCGGCATGGTCGAATAGCCCTTCACAAACGCGGAGAACACGCGTTCCGGCTCGCCCATCACTTCGACAAAGCGGAAGCGTTTGAGGATTTCTTCCCAGACGATGCGCAGCTGCATCTCGGCCAGCCGGTTGCCTACGCAACGGTGAATTCCGAAACCGAACGACAAATGCTGGCGGGGCCTCGCGCGGTCGATGACGAATGCGTCGGGGTTCTCGATCGCGTCCGGATCGCGATTGCCCGAGACATACCACATCACGACGCGGTCGCCCTTCTTGATCTGCTTGCCGCCGAGTTCGGCATCGCACAGCGCCGTGCGCCGCATATGGGCAAGCGGGGTCTGCCAGCGGATGATTTCCGGCACCATGCTCGGAATCAGCGAGGGATTGGCCCGCAGCTTGGCGTATTCGCCGGGACTCTCATTTAACGCCAGCACGCCGCCGCTGATCGAATTGCGCGTGGTGTCGTTGCCGCCGACGATGAGGAGAACAAGATTCCCGAGAAACTCCATCTTGTCCATGTTCCTCGTGGCCTCGCCATGGGCCAACATCGAGATCAGATCGTTGCCCGGCGGCGCATTTACGCGCTCGTTCCACAGGTTCAGAAAATAGTTCGCGCATTCCATCAGTTCCGCCCGGCGTTGCTCTTCGGACGCGACGATGCCGCTGCCGGGCACGGCCGTGGCGACGTCGGACCAGCGCGTGAGCTTGCGCCGGTCGTCCCATGGAAAATCGAACAGGGTCGCGAGCATTTGCGTCGTCAGCTCGACCGACACCTTGTCCACCCAATCGAACGTTTCGCCGATCGGAAGCGAATCGAGAATGTGCCCCGCCCGTTCGCGGATCGTGCCTTCGAGCTTCGCGAGATTGTCGGGGGCCACGATCGGATTGACGACTTTGCGCTGCGCGTCGTGCTTGGGCGGATCCATGGCGATGAACATGGGCGTCAGAAAATCCTGCTTCTGATCGCGCAATGTGATGCCGCCCAGGCTCGCTTCGGATGAATAAATATGGTGGCTAATGTCCACCTGCATGATGTCCTTGTACTTGGTCACCGACCAATAGGGACCGAAGTCGCTCGCAGCGCAGTAATGCACGGGATCTTCGCGCCGCAATCGTTCGAAATAGGGCCACATCGTATTCGTGCGGAACAGTTCGGCCTGCGCGACATTGATCTCGCTGAGCGGAATATCGTAGGCGGCGCTTCGGGGTTGCTCGATCTTTGCGGCGCTGTTCATCGCGGTCTCCCAGTATCGAATTGGCGTGATGTCGATCGATCAGAGATTAGCCGATCCGGGGCCGCGTTGCACCGGCGCGGCCTAGGGGCTGTTCAACTTGCTTTCCCACGCGAGGGCGGAACGCACGATCTCGTCGAGATCGTCATGGGCCGGAGTCCAGTTCAAAGTGGCGCGGATCAGGCGCGAATCCGCGATCAGCCAGGGCGGGTCCCCTGCCCGGCGCGCGCTTTCCTGGACCGGCAGCTTGCGGCCGGTCACGCGCTCCATGGCGCCGACGACCTCTCGGACCGAGGCGCCGTGACCGTAACCGCAATTCATGACCCTGGCCGCGCCGCCGTGGCGCAAATAGTCGAGCGCCAGCGCATGCGCCGCAACAAGATCGCTAACATGAATGTAGTCGCGCACGCCGGTGCCGTCGGTTGTAGGATAATCCGTGCCGAATACGTCGAGATGCGGCACGCGCCCCAGCGCCACCTGACAGGCGCGCTTGATCAGATGGGTGGCGCGCGGCGACGACTGGCCCGTACGGCCTCTGGCGTCGGCTCCCGCCACATTGAAATAGCGCAGCGCCACATAGCGGAAATCGTGGGCGCGCGAGGCGTCTTCCAGCATCCATTCGGTCATCAGCTTCGAGCGGCCATAGGGGCTGATGGGACCTGTCGGCAAATTCTCGGACAGCGGCTTGTCGCTTTCGCCGGCATAAACGGTCGCCGTGGAGGAAAAGATGAAATTGCGAACTTTGGATTCGACGGCCGCCTCGATCAGATTTCGCGCGACGACCGTGTTGTTCGCATAATAGGCGAGCGGCTTCTCGACCGATTCCGGCACCACGATCGAGCCTGCGAAATGAATGACGGCGTCGACGCCGTGGGCCGCAATCAGGTGGCGCACAAGCGCCTGATCGCCGGCGTCGCCTTCGATGAATTCCGCGCCGTCGGCGACCAGTCCGCGATTGCCGGTGGATAGATTGTCGAGGACGACGACTTTCTCGCCGCGGTCGACGAGCCCGAAGACCATATGGCTGCCGATATAGCCGGCGCCGCCGGTGACGAGGACTGTCATGCGAAGAACTTCCGAATCCGCCAGTGGGCCGACAGGCTTAGCAATTCCTGCGCCAATCCGCCAATTGCGGCGTCAAGGCTTCGCGTTCGCCGGCGCGCTCTTCTGCGCATCCCATTGCTTCATCTGCGAAAGGCTGTCGCCGAAGCCGTCGAGCGCGATCGGGATCGTGACGATCTTGCCGTTAACCGCCGCGATCTCGATCGTGCCTTTGGAGACGCCCGATTGGGCCATGGTGTTGATCATCTGCGGCGGCAGCACGCCTTCGACGTAGCAACCGTCGCGTTCGCAGCGGCGGTATTTGAGGTTCGGCAGTAGGAAAGAACCGATCTGAATCGTCATGCCTTTTGCGAAAGACACAAGAAGCGGCACGATGAATCGGGCGGTGTAAAGCCCCTTGTCCGGCACGAGGGCTATCGAAACGCCAAGAACCCGCAGATTCTGCTGACGCTCATACGCGACCTGCGAAGTGTCGCAAACGCTGCCTGGTGTGCGATAGCAGCGAACGGTCCACGAGCCGATCGTGCGCGACTGGATGATCGGCGAATCGGCCTGCGCCGCGACCGTCGTTGAGGCCGGCTGCGCCGGATTGTTTTCGGCTGCGGCGGCCTGCGCGCCGAAGCCCATCAGCATCACCACTGCAAACACTGCGTGCCGCAACATTTTTTCGCGTCTTTCAGATGTCATGGTCGCCGAGCCGATCTAAAACCAATGACCGGTGCGGCTGCGCCAATCCCGGTCTCGCTCACGCATGGCGTCGGCGAATCCTTTCAGGGAGAAGGGCAGACTGACGGGCTTGCCGTCGCGTCCGACAATCGTGATTTCTCCGCCGGCGCCGTGTTCCATCTGGCTCAACGTTGGCGCCGTCAATGTGGTGATCGCGACGCATCCGGACTGGGCGCAAGTCGTATAGGGAACCGCAAGGGTCGCCGAACTGCCGGCCGAAAAAGCAAGACCGGGTCCGATCAACACGCCGAGCGGAACCACGATCTGAAGAGTGTCTGCAGCGACGCCGCGCGCGACGGTCAGTGCCGCGATCGTCGCATGCGTGTCGCGCTGAACGATCGACTGTTGCAGCGAGCAGGCCGTTTCCGTCACGGTCGTCGGCGGACAATTCAACTGCCAATCCAGGATATAGGCCGTCGTGGCGACCTTGCCGCGAAAGTCATGCGCCGCCTGCCAGAAATGGAGGGTCAACGCCGCCGCAATCGCGCCGAGCGCAAAACAGCCCAGGCCGCCGAAAACAAGGGCGAGCTTCTGATTGCGGGGGGGCGCGCTTTCGGCTGGCATTTGGCTCATGGGGTCGGAAAGGAGAAAAGAAGGTCAGGGCGAACGGGCCTCTCATAACAAGGCTTGTTGCGAACATCCAGAACCCCTTTCGCCGCCGCGGACTTTCACCCCTTGAAAGATGCGGCTGCACGGGCGACACAACAGGAAATTTGGGGATTGCCCGCATGCGCGTCGCCATGATCGGAACCGGATATGTCGGGCTCGTCTCGGCGGCGTGCCTGTCGGAGTTCGGACACGATGTGGTGTGCGTCGACAAGGATGCGGCCAAAATCGCCGGTCTGAACGCCGGGAAAGTTCCAATCTTCGAACCCGGGCTCGATGAGGTCGTGGCGGCCAATGTGAAGGCCGGCCGCCTAGCCTTCACCTCCGATCTGGGGGCGGCCGTGCCCGGAGCCGACGCTGTCTTCATCGCAGTGGGGACCCCAAGCCGCAGGGGCGACGGTCATGCCGATTTGAGCTTCGTGTTCGGCGCAGCCGAAGAGATCGCCGCAGCGCTCGACGGCTACACGGTGGTCGTGACCAAATCGACCGTACCGGTGGGCACGGGTCGGAAGGTGGAAGACATCATCCGCAAGTTGCGACCGAACGCCGATTTCGACGTGGCCTCGAACCCGGAATTTCTGCGAGAGGGTTCGGCGATCGAAGATTTCCGCCGGCCCGACCGGGTGATTGTCGGCTGCGAGACCGATCGGGCGCGCGCGGTGATCCAGGAGATTTACCGGCCGCTCTATCTTCACGAAACGCCCATTGTGTTCACGTCCAGGGAGACCTCGGAACTGATCAAATATGCGGCGAACGCCTTTCTTGCGACCAAGATCACGTTCATCAACGAGATGGCGGATCTCTGCGAAAAAGTGGGCGCCGACATTCAGGACGTGGCCCGCGGCATCGGCCTCGACGGCCGAATCGGCTCGAAATTCCTGCATGCCGGTCCGGGCTTCGGAGGTTCATGCTTTCCGAAAGACACGCTGGCGCTGCTGAAGACGTCCCAGGATTCCGGGGCGCCTGCGCGAATCGTGGGAACCGTGGTGGACGTCAATGACGACCGCAAAAAGAGAATGGCCGACAAGATCGTCCAGGCGTTCGGGGGCGTGAATGGCAAGACGGTGGCTGTGCTGGGCCTCACCTTCAAACCCAACACCGACGACATGCGCGATGCGCCGAGCCTCGTGATTGTGCCCATGTTGCAGGCGGCAGGCGCACGCATTCGCGCTTACGACCCGGAAGGCATGGCCGAAGCGAAAAAATTGCTCAACGTCGAACTTTGCGGCGACGCCTATGAGGCGATCTCAGGCGCCGACGGGGTGGTGATTCTCACCGAATGGAACGAATTTCGGGCGCTGGACCTGGCGCGCCTCAAGAACGCACTGACACAGCCGCTGATGGTCGATCTGAGGAACATCTATCGGCCAAGCCACATGGCCGAAGCGGGCTTCACCTATGTGAGCGTCGGCAGAGCGACTGTTGGTCCTTCTGCGTGACGCCGGCAACGCAAAAAGGCGCGAAGCCGCGCCTTTTCACACAACCATAACCGGTTGAATTAGTGCGTCGACGGGGTCGAACTGGTGTGATTGCTCAGCACCAATGCCGTTCCTGCGACAACCAAAATCGCGCCGCCGGCGATCCAGAGACCTGCCGGAGCAAACCAGAGCTGGGCATTGTGTACGCCAGCCGCACCGCCAGGAGCCAAAGGCTGCGCCGGCGTCGAAGCCGTCGTTTGCGCGCCGTCGGCGAAAGCAGCCACGGAGGACGCCAAAAATGCCGTCGCCGCAACCAGAGAAACCAATTTCCGCATGACCACTTTCTCCCTCTACTTCCTGAGACTCTTGTACCTTGCCAAGTCTTAACGTGTCAATCAAACACCGCTGAAGTTTCCTTTTTGTCCCGCTTTACATCCAATTTTCGGCTGTCCGGTTTGCGAATGTTGCCGCGGCGCAACAACCGTTGGTGTAATTTTGTTGCGCCGCAATTGCCGGCCGGCCGACTGGCCTGAAAAAAACGCATGTTCAGGGAATTAGCTCCCGCGAACGCAGGTACCCAACCACCTCTTCGGCCAGAGTTCGCAGGATCGTTCTGAACGGTCTGAAGCGTCAGTTCGGCGGTTTCCGGCGCCTCATACGGACTGTCGATGCCGGTGAAATTCTTGATCTCGCCGGCCCTGCGCCTTTTCGTAGAGGCCCTTGGGGTCGCGCTGCATGCAGACTTCGATCGGCGTATCGACGAAGATCTCGATGAACTCGCCCGGCGCCCACCAGCTCGCGCGCCATGCGCCGCTCGGAACGGAACGGCGAGATGAAGGAGACGAGCACGATCAGGCCCGCATCGACGAACAGCTTGGCGGCTTCGCCCACGCGGCGGATATTCTCCACGCGGTCGACATCGGTGAAGCCCAGATCGCGGTTGAGGCCGTGGCGGACATTGTCGCCGTCGAGCAGATAGGTGTGCCGGCCCTGCGCGAACAGCGCGCCTTCGACCAGATTGGCGATGGTGGATTTGCCGGAGCCGGAAAGGCCGGTGAACCACAGCACCGCGGGCTTCTGACCCTTCAGCTCGGCGCGCGCCTCCTTGTTCACGTCGAGCGCCTGCCAATGGACATTGGTCGCGCGCCGCAGACCGAAATCGATCATGCCCGCCCCGACCGTCGCGTTGGTGAAGCGGTCGATCAGGATGAAGCCGCCCGTGTCGCGGTTCTCGCGATAGGGATCGAAGGCGAGCGGCTGCGACAGCGAGATATTGCAGTAGCCCACTTCGTTGAGCGCGCAGCGTCTTGCCGGCCAGATGATCGAGCGTGTTGACGTCGATCTTGTGCTTGAGTTCGCTGATCGGGCCGGGAACCGTGCGCGGTGCCGAGCTTGAGAAGATATTGCCGGCCCGGCAGCATTTCCTCTTCCGCCATCCAGAGCAGATGCGCCGCGAACTGGTCGGAGACCTCGGGCCGCGCGTGCGGGCGCGCTCAGCACATCGCCGCGCGAGATGTCGACTTCGTCGGCCAGCGTGAGCGTCACCGCATCGCCGGCCACCGCTTCGTCGAGATCGCCGTCCATGGTGACGATGCGCGTGACCTTGCTGGTGCGGCCGGATTTGGCCACCGCCACGTCGTCGCCCGGCTTGATCGCGCCCGCTGACGATCGTGCCGGAAAAGCCGCGGAAATCGAGATTGGGCCGGTTGACCCACTGCACCGGCAGGCGGAACGGCTTATCCGCCGAGCGCGGTTTCGACATCGACCGTTTCCAGATGCTCGAGCAGCGACGGCCCCTCGTACCAGGGCGTCTTCGCGCTTTTGGCGATGACATTGTCGCCGAAGCGCGCCGAAATCGGGATCGGCACCAGGCTGGCGAAATTCGAGCTTCCCCGCGAAGTCCGAGAATTCCGCCACGATCTCGTCGAACACGTCTTCGATAGAATCCGACCAGATCGATCTTGTTGACCGCCAGCACGACGTGGCGGATGCCGAGCAGCGAGGCGATATAGGCGTGGCGGCGCGTCTGCGTCAGCACGCCCTTGCGCGCATCGATCAGGATGACGGCGAGATCGGAATTCGACGCGCCCGTCGCCATGTTGCGGGTATATTGTTCATGGCCCGGCGTGTCGGCGACGATGAATTTGCGCTTGTCGGTGGCGAAGAAGCGATAGGCCACGTCGATGGTGATGCCCTGCTCGCGCTCGGCTTCCAGCCCGTCGACCAGAAGCGCGAAATCGATATCGTCGCCGGTGGTGCCGAATTTCCTGCGAATCCTTCTCCAGCGCCGCCAGCTGATCTTCGAACAGCAGCTTGGTGTCGTAAAGCAGCCGCCCGATCAGGGTGGATTTGCCGTCATCCACGCTGCCGCAGGTGAGAAAGCGCAGCAGCGTTTTCTTTTCCTGCGCGGCGAGATAGGCCGCAAGCTGTGTCATGGGCGCGGTCATCAGAAATAGCCCTCCCGCTTCTTCTTCTCCATCGAGGCGCTTCTCGTCGCTGTCGATCAGCCGGCCCTGGCGCTCGGAGGTGCGCGCGGTCAACATTTCGCTGACGATGGCTTCCAGCGTGTCGGCCGGCGATTCGATGGCGCCGGTGAGCGGATAGCAGCCCAAGCGTGCGGAAGCGCACCAGCCGCGTCTCCGACCTTCTCGCCGGGCTTCAGTTTCATGCGCTCGTCGTCGACCATGATCAGCGTGCCGTCGCGCTCCACCACCGGACGCTTCTTGGCGAAATAGAGCGGCACGATGGGGATGTTTTCCACCAGGATATATTGCCAGATGTCGAGCTCGGTCCAGTTGGACAGCGGAAAGACGCGAATGGATTCGCCCTTGCTGACGCGCGTGTTGTAGAGCCGCCAGAGTTCGGGACGCTGGTTCTTCGGATCCCAGGCATGCGTCGCGGTGCGGAAGGAGAAGATGCGTTCCTTGGCGCGGGACTTTTCCTCGTCGCGGCGCGCGCCGCCGAAGGCGGCGTCGAAGCCGTATTTGTCCAGCGCCTGCTTCAGGCCTTCCGTCTTCATCACCTGGGTGTGCAGCGCCGAGCCGGAATCGAAGGGATTGATGCCGCGGCTGGACGCCGTCTTCGTTGATATGGACGATCAGCTTCAGGCCCAGCCGCTTCACGGTCTCGTCGCGAAACTCGATCATCTCCCGGAATTTCCAGGTCGTATCGACATGCAGCAGCGGAAAAGGCGGCTTGGACGGATAGAAGGCCTTCATCGCCAGATGCAGCATCACCGAGGAATCCTTGCCGATCGAATAGAGCATCACCGGGTTGCGCGAATTCGGCCGCCACCTCGCGCATGATGTGGATGCTCTCGGCCTCCAGGCGCTTCAGATGCGTCAGGCGCGAAGGTGCTGGAGCAACGGACGAATTCATGCAGTCCCCTAAATCGACAGCTTTCCGGGAATGACACGTAATCTAGGAAGGATCGGGCAGTGACTCAACCCGCGCCACGGCCCTCGCGCGGCAGGATCGGAAAATTCGTTAATGCCGGACCCGAAGGCGCGCTCAATGCAAGGTTTTGTTGGCGTCGTTTGTAGGCGGGGTCATGGGTTTTTGCGGCACTTGCCTGGGCGACAAATCGCCGGCCGAAAGAACGGGGATCGCGACTTCGGGCTTTGCCGGCTTCGATATTCTGGTGGTCGTCGAGACGGCTTTCGGACGCCAGCCGACAAGATCCGGACGCAGTAGAACCACATAAGCGAGTGTGAGGAATCCCAGATACACGCCGTCGAACCGCGGCTCAAATGTCGCAATCAGAGAGGCGCCGGCCACGAGACCAACATAGATCAGCCGGGCCCGATCCCTTCCGAACTGGCCCGAAAGACGATGGTGGAAATGGTTCTTATCCGGGCTGAGCGGCGAGCGAACCGCCATCGAGCGGCTCGCCATGAGCCGGAAACAATCCGCGACCGGAATGAAGTACCACACCACGACGGTCTCGACCTGCAATCGTCCTGCGTTATGCGCCGCGATCGTCAGCAGACCCAACGCGAACGCCACGCCGAACGCGCCGCAATCGCCCAGAAACAGCCGTCCGCGCAGATTGAACAAAAACGTCACCGCGGCGCCGATGGCTATGACCCGCGCCGTCGCGACGATCGGGCCCTCCGATAAATATGCGATGCAGAGCGCCCACACGATGAACAGCGCAATGACGACGCCGTTCATGCCATCCGCCATGTTGACCGCGCTCGGAAAACCGATCAGGGCGAGAATCACCAGGGAGGCGAACAGCCACACCGGAAACGCGACCGTGCCCCAACTCGCGGTGTTGATATGATCGCCGACCAGCGCCGGGTCGATCGCGAGAGCCGCGGCGGCGATGATCGCGAGCAGAATCAGCCGCGCGACCGCCGAGACATAACGCTGGTCGTCGACAAACCCCGTGATCGCGACGGCGCCGCCGCAGAGGACGACCGCAACCCAAAGGCGTTCCGGCGATTCCAGATGACCCGTGGCGATTCGGACCATGCACCACAGGACGAGCGGAACCATGATGGCGATGCCGCCGACCAGCGGCGTAGGAGACGGGTGCGCTTTCCTGCCGCTGTCAGGGTAATCGATGACCTTCAGCCGCTGGGCAATCGGCAACGCGAACAGACAAATCGCTGTGCAGAGCAACGCGACATAGGTTAATTCGAGGCCGTGTGTCACGTTTTCCCCGCCCTTCCCCACCAGGTTTCCCATCCTAGCGGCGACTTTCCGGGCGCGCTAGCTTGCCGGGGCTGATTATTCAAATGTTCGCGAAAATGGTGTGACCGTCTTGTACGCCAACTCTCCGCATACGGACGGCCGTGGCGACGCAATACGCCTCGTGAGCGTGGTCGGCGCGCGGCCGCAATTCATCAAGGCGTTTCCGTTTTCCCGGGCCGTGCGCGCCAATCCCGGCTTTGAGGAAATCCTCGTCCATACCGGACAGCATTATGACAGCTTCATGTCCGACATCTTTTTCTCCGAACTCGCGATCCCGCCGCCGCGCTATCATTTTGATATTCATGGCGGCGGCCACGGCGCCGCCACCGGTCGTATGCTCGCGGCGATCGAGGAGGTGCTTGTCGTCGAGAAACCGAACGCCGTTCTTGTTTACGGCGACACAAATTCGACTCTGGCGGGCGCTCTCGCTGCGGCGAAGCTCGCGATCCCCATCGTCCACGTGGAAGCGGGTTTGCGGTCGTTCAACCGGAACATGCCGGAAGAAATCAACCGCATCGTCGCCGATCGTCTGAGCTCCGTGTTGCTGTGTCCGACCTCCGTGGCGATCGAAAACCTCGCGCGCGAAGGAATCACGAAAGGCGTGCACAAGACCGGCGACCTGATGAACGACGCAGCGCGGCTCGCGTCCGGGCTTGC
The DNA here is from genome assembly GCA_963715545.1 of uncultured Alphaproteobacteria bacterium. Taxonomy (GTDB): domain Bacteria; phylum Pseudomonadota; class Alphaproteobacteria; order Micropepsales; family Micropepsaceae; genus Rhizomicrobium. The sequence continues at coordinate 2,508,086 of OY970252.1, forward strand.
GGCGACGCAATCCAACATTCTCGATCGCCTTGGCCTCGCGCCGCACAGCTACGGCGTGGCGACCATTCATCGCGCGGAGAACACGGACGATCCGGAAATGCTCGGCAGGATCGCCGCGTTCATCGCCGCCGAAGCGCAGACGCAACCGATGGTCCTGCCGCTGCATCCGCGCACCCGCGACGCGGCGAGAGCCAGCGGAGTCGATTTTGCGCGCTCCGGGATCATGCTCATCGAGCCCATCGGCTATCTCGATATGTCGCGCCTTCTGCACTCCGCCAATATCGTGCTGACGGATTCGGGCGGGCTACAGAAGGAAGCCTATTTCCATCGCGTGCCCTGCGTGACGATGCGCAGCGAAACCGAATGGGTCGAAACGATCGAATGCGGCTGGAACCGGCTCTGGACGGTTTCGGATTATCGCCCTCGGCGCCCGATCACGGACTATGGCGACGGTCATGCGGCGGAAGAAATTCTTGGCATTCTTTCCACCGCGTTGAGCGTCGTTGCGCGATAAATACGTCAGATGGCCTGTAAGCCGGGTTCTGTTCCCGGTCGCCCGGGAGATGGCCATTCCTCTGGGACGTTCGTCGCCGAACGCCTCGCGCGACCTACCCGGATGACGACCCGGAAACAGGTCATTTGCCGTCCCTATTTGGTCTTGCTCCCGGTGGGGCTTGCCGTGCCGCGTCCGTTACCGGACACGCGGTGCGCTCTTACCGCACCGTTTCACCCTTGCCGCGACCGAGTCCTAAGACCCGGAGTCGTTCGGCGGTTTCTTTCTGTGGCGCTATCCCTGGGGTCGCCCCCGCCGGACGTTATCCGGCACCGTATCTCCGTGGAGCCCGGACTTTCCTCCAGGAGCTTTCGCCCCCAGCGGCCATCCGGCCATCTGACGTGGGCGCGATATAAACTAATTTGTGACGGCTTGCGAATGGCCCCACGGGCTAGGATTGCGCCATGAGAGAAATCACCATTCGACCCGCACGCGCCGAAGAAGCCGACCGGCTCTCCGACATTTGCCGGCGCGCCAAAGCCCATTGGGGTTACGACGCAGCGTTCATGGTCGCATCGGACGAAGCGCTCACCATCACGCCGGCGATGATCGCGCGGGGCCGTGTTCTCGTGGCGGAAAGCGCGGAGCATGAAATTCTGGGCGTGGCGAGCGCCGAACCGCTCGCTGCAATCGGCGCGTTCGACCTCGGGCACATGTTCGTCGAGCCGGACGCAATGGGCACAGGCGTCGGACGCAAATTGTTCGAAGCGATCGTTGTGCTCGTCGCGGCCGAAGGCGGCAAGAAATTGGTGATCCTCGCCGATCCCAATGCCGAAGAATTCTACCGTCGCGTCGGCGCCAAATGCTTGGGCGATGCGCCGTCGGATTCGATTCCGGGGCGGCGATTGCCGCTGTTGGAATTTGAGATCCATTAAAAAAACGGAGCGCGGGCATCCTGCCCGCCTTTTTCAAAAAAAATTGCGCGCAGGATGCGCGCGCTCCGAAAAAATATTCGCGGCAGGTGCCGCCTAAGCCAACGCCATCTCAACCGCCGCCATTGCGTGCAACGTCGTCGTGTCCAGCAGCGGTACGGCGGAATCCTCCGCCATGACCAACAACGGCAATTCGGTGCAGCCGAGGATGACGCAATCGGCGCCGCGTCCCGCCAGCCGTGCGATGATCTCGCGATAGGCTTTGCGCGAAGCCTCGAGGAACTGACCGCGCACAAGCTCTTCATAAATCACGCGGCTCACTTCGGCGGCGTCCGCGCCTGCGGGCGTGATCACATCGACGCCGAAACGCGATTTGAGGCGGCCGCGAATGATGTCGTCGCGCTCCATGGTGAATTCGGAACCGAGCAGCGCAGGTCGCGCGAACCCGCCCTGCAGGATCGCCGCGCCCAGGGGATCAGCAATATGCAGCAGGGGGATTTTGGCGGCCTGCTCCATCTGCGACGACGCCGTGTGCATCGTGTTGCAGCAGATCATGAGAAAATTCGCGCCGGACTTGGCGAGGTTGACGGCGACGGTCGCCATCAGGTCGTTCGCCTCCGCCATCTTTCCGGAATGCTGCAGCACGGACATTTCGGCGAAGTCGAAGGAATGCATCAGCGTCTTGGCCGAATGCACGCCGCCCAGGCGCTTCTGAACTTCGCGATTGAGGATGCGGTAATAGACGGCCGAGGATTCCCAACTCATCCCGCCCAGCATGCCGATCGTTTTCATGACGCAATCCCGCTTCGCAAGACGCGAGAATGAACGGATCGTGCCGCTTAAGGAAGAGTGGAGACCAATGTGGCGAGCCGATATGCCGTTTCGTCATCGAACACGCCATCGACCTGCGCCGGCCGCCAATGGCGCTGAAACGCTGTAACGACGGCCTCGAACGGCACATCGACATGCGGCGCAAGACCATATCCCAGCCGCGCAAACGCTTCCCGGTCGGTTTCCGCGACACGTGCGAACGGCGAGAATTGCGGCCACAACCCGATGCCGAATTCCGCCAGCTCAGGCCATGGAAAAAGCTCGCCCGGATCCATCTTGCGCGCCGGCGCGACATCGGAATGGCCGATCACGCGGCAAGCTGGAATCGGATGGCGCGCAAGAATGCCATCCGCCAGATCGATCAGTGCGGAAATCTGCGGCTTGGGAAACGGCTCGTAACCGAATTCGTGACCGGGATTGACGAGTTCGATGCCGATCGAGCGCGCATTGACGTTGCACTCGCCTGCCCACCACGAGACGCCGGCATGCCAGGCGCGCCGCGCTTCGGGCACGTGGGCGTAAACACGCCCATCGCGATCGATGGTGTAATGCGCCGAAACTTTCGCTTCCGGGTCGCAAAGCCGCGCGAGCGCCTCCTCCGCGGTGCGCATGCCCGTGTAATGCAGCACGAGGATGTCTACGGGCGCGCCTTCCGGCCGCGCGTCGTGATTGGGCGAAGGGCGCTCGACGATTCGCATCAGACGAAGATTTTATAGGCGACGGTCTCCCCGTCCGCGCGGCGCAGCGCGAATTCCGCGCCTTTGGCATGCTCCTCGATGAGCGCCTCGAACAGGCGCAGCGCATTGCGGATGACTTCCGCGTAAGACGCCGCTTCCGTGCGCTCCTTCAGCCGCTGCAGGCGATCCATCGCCTGGGGCGGCATTTCGAGTTGCACCCTTGTGGTGCTGCGTTCGCCGGCCGCGTCGCCGGGCGTTACCGTTTCTTCGCCACGGAATCCGTGGCGGTGACGATGACCTCTGTGCATTGTGAACTCCTTACAGATCCGCGTCGTGACGCGGCATCGTGTGATGATAATAGAAACCGCCGCGATAGGCGGCGAAGAAGACGATCGTCAGCACGAGCGCGATGAGCCAGAACACATGCGGCAGGATCGCAATCGCCAGCGCCAGCAGCGCCACCGCGATCAGCACGCGCATGACGCCGTAATGATGCCTGTCGAACGGCTGATCGCCGAAATGCTTGTGGAAACTCTGGCGGACATCGTCCCGGAACGCCCGCTTGCGCGCCCGCCATTCGGAACGCCGCGCGTCATGTTCCGCGCGCGCCTTTCGGCAACGCTCGTCATCCGATCCGGCACCTTCGGGACCTTGTTCAGGCCGCTCCTCAATGGGGAAATCCTCCCCCACTCCGACATCGATCTTACCCATACCTACCTCCAGCTTGGGAGTGTCTATGGATGAGTATTTGATGATTCTATGAGGGGTTGTCAAGGGGCTCTAGTGGCCAAAACCTGACACTTGGTATCGGCCCGGAACTGTCGACCTTGCGCTAGAAGGGTCGTCGGTTAGGGCGGCGAGACATAGCGAACCTCCGGCTCTTTCTCTTCGTTTCCCTGCCCGTCGGTGAGTTCAGCCTGCACCCAGCCGTGGTCCTCGTAGAACTTCCGCGCCCGGTCATTCCTCTGGAAGGTCCAGAGCTGTCGTTCGCGCTGGTCGGCCATGACGTGGGCTAAGAGGGCCGACCCATGGCCCTGTCTCTGGTGATCGGGGTGGACGAATAAGTGGCTGACCCGATCGTCGTCGCTGAACGCGACGTAGCCCACCACCTCCACGCCGGTCTCGGCCACCCAAGTCTGGTTCTCGCTCATCAGCCGCTCGCGGATGAACCTCAGATTCTCCTCGGCCGTGTGCGGCGGTGGCAGAAACGCGGCCAGAAGGTGGATCGCGGATATGGCGGCGGCATCCTCCAGCGTGGCCGGGCGCAGGTAGCGTCTTAGTTTGAAATTCATGGCCGCCAGTCCCACCTGGATTCACATGGAAGTTCTAGAAGGTCTTTTGTATCTGGTCCTAGGGCTGGCGGAATTGCTGGATGCCATGGGGCATACGGTGATGGCGTGGGTAAGAACAAGTCGGCGTTAGGCCGCCTGCTCCTTCTAGCCTGACCAAATCGGTCACGGCGCTCGCCTCCTTACCCACGCGAATTTTGCGAAAATTATTTCGCTATGGAATTTTCATTAAAATCAAAAACTTGAAACTCGAGAACAGGGCTTTCGAGCCCTGTTCTGGTCCCTGTTACTTGCCCTGAACGCGGTCTGTAAAAAGCCTTTCTGGAAGCCCGATGATTCAATCTCTTTTGGTAGCACAGAGAAAGTTCTGACCTTCGAAGGCCTCACTTCATCTCTTCCTCAACCTCGAAGATAAACGGCCTTCCCCGCGAAGTCGGGCGCCAGCCGGCGTCGATGGCTTGCTGGATTCCGGCGTCTATCTTCTCCGGTAGGATTTTCGGCTTCGCGGGGAACTGGTAGCCGTGGACTTTCGGCTGCGGGTAGGGGAATTCCAGGATGAGTTCGCGGTGTTTCATGTCGGCCAGATGCACCGAAAAGGTTACGCCCTTGAAGCCGCCGTCCGGCGTCCATTGCGGCTCGCTGCGCAACACCCAGTGAATCTCGTGGCCGCCGATGGTGACAGTGGCTTCCATCGCACGCTTACGCCGCTTGGGCATGAATTTCGGTCCGTCAGATATACAAGCGCGGCTTAGCAGAGTTCGGGGCGTCCGCAAAAAATTCCCTCACAGCAGGAAATATCAGGGAATTCCTGCGGAAGAGGAACAGCGACGCGCCAGACGCAAATTTGTGGAGTGACGAAATGCGTATGCCGTTTGATCAAATTCTGCAAGCAAAAATTCCTGCGCCCGCGAAAATTGTTGGAACGAAAGTCGAATCTATTCGCAAATTGTGCAATCGAATTCGGGGCTTGCGGCCTACCGCGCTTCCCACGTCGCAACGGCCACAAAGAACATCGAGATGGTTTTCCCGTCCGTGCCGAGCGGCGCGATCATGAGTTCACATTGCAACCAGGTTTTCCGCTGGAATGCGACGCGACCAGTGATGCGGACCGGCGCCCCCGCATCCCGCGCCGCATCGAACATGCGGCGCCAACGCGCCTCGATTTCCGGCGGAAGGAATTCGCTGATCAATTGCCCGGTCAGTCGTCCGAAGACTTGCTCGATGTTCGTGCCGGAGAGGCGGATATAATAGTCCTGGGAACCATCAGCCGTTTGGCGCAACTCGACCAGTGCAATGTGGGGCATGAAACTGCGCATCTCGCGCGGGTCGAGATCGGCGCGCGCGGGCATCGACCGGCCGCCCAGCTTCGATTTCCAATAGGCCAGCGCCGCGATCGTGGCCGGCTGCACGAAAGACAGCGAATCGTCCACCGCGATCGGCGGCAGCGATTGCTCGAGAAGGCCTGCATCGGCCATCGGATTGATCATATTTAATCGCCCACTTCGAATGAGCCGATCATGCGCGCAAACGGTTACCGAGAGATGGACGGGCTAACTCCCCGGCAACTGCCGCTCGTGCCGGATTTTCTCATAGGCGCCGTTGATGGACGCGAGCTTGTCGTTCGCCATGCGCACGAATTCCTCCGGCACGCCGCGGGCGATCAGCTTGTCGGGATGGTTTTCGCGCACGAGCAGCGATAGGTACGTTTGATCTCCTCGTCACTCGCCTGATGGTCGACGCCCAGGATGAAATAGGGATCGGCCGCGTCCGGCCCGAAATGGGACGCGCGGATGCGGCGGAATTCGTTGGGCGCGAAGCCGAAAATGTCGGCCACGCGTTTCCAGGAAAGCGAGCTCGCCGGGATGCAGGACGCCATCGGCCTTGGCGATCTCGAACAGACACATCGAGGACGTCTTCCAGCATCGGCGGGATTGCCGCGAAACATCCTGCGCGATCTGCTTCGCATAGGCTTCGTAGCCCGCCGTGTCCTGCCGCGCGAGATCGAAGATGCGCTCGCACATTCGCTTTTTCCGCGGGCGGTACGCGGAAGATGCGAAAGAACGCTCTCGATCTCGTCGTCGGTGACGACGCCGTCGGCTTTCGCCATCTTGGCGCCCAGCGCGATGATCGGCGATGGTGAAGGCGACGCCCGGCTCCTCGTCCGGCTGGCCGGCTTGTTCGGCTTCGCGGTCGAACAGGAAATGGCCCGCGACCGCGCCCGCAACCGCGCCGAGCGGTCCCCCGCCCAGCAGGAAGCCCGCGGCCGCGCCGCCGAATTTTCCCCAGATGGACATGGGCCGAAGCATTAGGACAATCTCCGCCGAATTGCGATGCTGCGAATGATAATCCCGCCCCATGCACGGTGTTCCGCACAATGAGTTGGCGCGGGCGCATGGCGATTTTATGTCGACCGCGGCGGCACGTTCACGGATGTCGTGGCCGAATCGCCCGACGGCGCGCTTTCAAGCCTCAAGCTGTTGTCACAAGACCCGCGCTACGACGACGCGGCGCTCGAAGGCATACGCCGCTGTCTGGGTTTGCCGACGAACGCGCCCATACCTTCGGACCGCGTGGCCGAGCTGCGCATGGGCACCACGGTTGCAACAAACGCATTGCTCGAACGCAAGGGCGAGCGCGTGCTGCTGGTCACGACGCGCGGGCTGAAAGACCAACTCCGCATCGGCTACCAGAACCGGCCCAAATTGTTCGCGCTCAAGATCGAGCGGCCGGACATGCTCTATGAAGAGCGTGCTCGAAGCCGACGAGCGCGTAACAGCCGAAGGCGAGAGTGCTGCAGTGCGCTCGATGAGGTGAAACTGAAGACCGGTCTCGATGCTGCACGCGCGCGCGGATTCGAAAGCTGCGCCATCGTCTTCCTGCACGGCTACCGCTATCCCGCGCATGAGCGCCGCGCGGCGGAGATCGCGCGCAGAGGCAGGCTTCACGCAGATCTCCACCAGCTACGACACCGTGCCGCTGATGAAATTCGTCAGCCGCGGCGACACCACCGTGGCCGACGCCTATCTGTCGCCCGTGCTCGCCCGTTATGCGAACCGCATCTCGCGCGCGCTGGGCGACAAGCCGCGGCTGTTCTTCATGACCTCGAATGGCGGGCTTGCGGCGCCGGAATTCTTCCGCGGCAAGGACGCGATCGTTTCCGGCCCGGCCGGCGGCGTGGTCGGCATGGCCGAAACGGGCCTCGAAGCGGGCTTCGATCACGACGATCGGTTTCGACATGGGCGGCACATCGACGGATGTTTCGCGCTTCGACGGCATGTTACGACCGCGTCTATGAAACCGAAGTGGCCGGCGTGCGGTTGCGCGTGCCGATGATGGCGATCCACACGGTTGCGGCCGGCGGCGGCTCGATCCTGCATTATGACGGCGCGCGCTTCCGCGTCGGCCCCGATTCCGCCGGCGCCGATCCGGGGCCGATGTGCTACCGGCGCGGCGGGCCGCTCACTGTCACCGATGCGAATGTGATGACGGGGAAATTGTCTCGGCGGATTATTTCCCGCGGCTGTTCGGACTCAATGCCGACGCGCCGCTCGACGCTGATGCCGTGCGCGACGGGCTTCGCGGCGATGGCGCGCGAAATCGGCCGCACGCCGGAAGACGTGGCCGACGGCTTCATCCGCATCGCCGTCGAAAACATGGCCAATGCGATCAAGCGCATCTCCGTCGCGCGCGGCTACGACACGCGCCGCTACGTGCTCAATTGTTTCGGAGGCGCGGGCGGGCAGCATGCGTGCCTGGTGGCGGATGCGCTCGGCATGACGACGATTTTCATTCATCCGTTTTCGGGGCTGCTCTCGGCCTACGGCATGAAACTCGCCGGCCTGCGCGCGATGCGTCAGCGGGCGGTGGGGCAGACGTTCGATGAACCTCTGATAGCGCATCTGCGCAAGACCGCGGATGAGCTTGGCGCCGAAGCCGCGGCAGACATCGCGGCGCAGGGCGGCGTTGCCGTCGACACCAAAGCGACCGTGCATATTCGCTATGACGGCAGCGACACGACCCTGCCCGTGCTGCTCGCATCGCATGCGGAAATGGCACAGCAATTTGCGGCAAAGCACGCACAACTGTTCGGTTTCGGTTTCGAAGGCAAGACGCTGATCGTGGAGTCGCATCGAAGTCGAAGCCACCGACGCGGCGAAGCATTCTTCGACCGGCGCCGCGCAGGCGCACTCAGACGCAAAACGCGAAATCCTTCCGCCGACGCGCTTCTATTCCGGCGGACGCTGGCTCAAGGCGGCCGTCCACCGCACGCGACTCGCTCGATGCCGGCAAGTCGATCGACGGCCCTGCGCTCTTGATCGAGCCGCACCAGACCATCGTCGTCGAACCCGGCTGGCGCGCAGACATCACGGATGCGCGCGCCGTCGTGCTCACGCGCGCGCCGTCCGCCGAAGCGTTGCCGCAAGCCAGTCACGCGGCGCCGAGATCGATCCCGTGCTGCTCGAAGTCTTCGCCAATCTGTTCATGGCGATCGCCGAGGAGATGGGCGCGACGCTGCAGAACACGGCCTCCTCCGTGAACATCAAGGAGCGGCTCGATTTCTCCTGCGCGATCTTCGACGCCGAAGGCGGCCTCGTCGCCAATGCGCCGCATATGCCCGTGCATCTGGGCTCGATGGGCGATTGCGTGACCGCGATCGTGGCGAAGCATGGCGCGGACATGCGGCACGGCGACGTCTTCGTCACCAACGCGCCCTATGACGGCGGCACGCATTTGCCGGACGTGACGGTCGTGGCGCCGGTCTTCATCGACGGTATGCGCCGCTTCTTACGTCGCCTCGCGCGGCCATCAGGCCGACATCGGCGGCATCACGCCGGGCTCGATGCCGCCTTTCTCGTCACGACATCGCCGAGGAAGGCGCACTGTTCGACGGCATCCGCATGATCCGCGACGGACATTTCGACGAAGTTGCGGTGCGGCGATGTGCTCGGGCGAAGGCGCATATCCCGCGCGCAATCCCGACCAGAATATCGCCGACCTGAAAGCGCAGGCTGCCGCCTGCACGCGCGGCGCCGAGGAATTGCGCCGCGCCGCCGCTCTCTACGGCGCCGAAACCGTCACGGCCTATATGCGCCACGTGCAGGACAACGCCGAGGAAAGCGTGCGCCAGGTAATCGGCGCGCTGAAGGACGGCACGTTCGGAATGCCGATGGACGGCGACACGGAAATCCGCGTGAAGAGTCACCGTCGATCGCGCGGCCCGTTCCGCGCCGCGTCGATTTCACCGGCACAAGCGCTGCAGCAGATGACCAATCTCAATGCGCCGCGCTCCGTCACCAAGGCGGCGGTGCTTTATGTCTTCCGTTGCCTGGTCGACAGCGACATCCCGATGAACGCGGGATGTCTGAAGCCGATCGAGATCGTGATCCCCGACGGCACATTGCTGAGCCCGCGCCCGCCCGGCGCGGTGGCCGGCGGCAATGTCGAGACCAGCCAGGCTGTCGTCGATGCGCTGTTCGGCGCGCTGGGCGTGATGGCGGCGTCGCAGGGCACGATGAACAATCTCACCTTCGGCAATGCCCGCCATCAATATTACGAAACCATCTGCGGCGGCGCGGGCGCGGGCGCGGCATTCGACGGCCAGTCCGCCATTCACACCCACATGACGAATTCGCGCCTCACCGATCCCGGAGATTCTCGAAGCGCGCTATCCGGTGCTGCTCGAGGAGTTTTCGATCCGTCGACGGGTCCGGGGGCAAAGGCGCGCATCATGGCGGCGACGGCACGATCCGTCGTATACGCTTTCGCGAAGCCATGACGGCCGCGATCCTGTCGACGCGCCGCGAAACCGCGCCGTTCGGTCTCGAAGGCGGCGGGCCCGGCGCGAAAGGCGAAACGAAGATTTTTCGCAACAGCGGCGAAACGGTCGTGCTCAAGGGCCGCGACGAAATCGAAGTCGAGGCCGACGATCAGATCGTCATCGCCACGCCCGGCGGCGGCGGGTTTGGGCGTCTGGTCACTTAATCCGTATACAGATCATACACATTTGACATGTGCAAAATTGACCACAGTCCCCGCGCGTTGCTTGATGCCGCACTGCACCAATCGAATACGTACTGCCTGATTCGGGCTTTCGCGCACCCGCCAATTGGCGCAGACTGAAGTCTCAACGTCGACGCCTGGAGGGACCATGGTACGCCGGCTTGAACTACTCGCTGTAAGCATCGTGTTTGTATTTCTTGGGGCGGTTGTCATCGGCGTCGTTCACTGACGCTCGCGTCGAAGGATCAAGGCGTTCGGGCCGGAGTGCAATGCTTCGGCCCTTCGCTTTTTGTGATCGACGAAGAGCTTTATCATTTTGCGAGGCCGGAATTCCCGAAGCGCGAGGCCGGCCATGGATGACGATGCGCGAACTCTCCGGCTGGCGCCCGGCGGACGGATTCCTGTTCGAGCACTTTCCGGTCGGCGAGGATGACGTCGTCGCCGATATCGGCTGCGGAACGGGAGACCTCATCGTTCAGTGCGCGGATTTTGGCGCGCGGCTGATCGCCGTCGACATCGATCCCCTGAACATCCAAACGGTGCGCGAAAGGCTGCGCGCACGGGGCTCGGACTTCGAAGCCTTCGTCAGTGATGCTGCTCCGCTACCCTTGCCCGACGGCGCAGCCACGCGCGTCATTTCGACCGAAGTGATCGAGCATGTCGACGACGTTCGCGCCTTCCTCGCGGAGTTGGCCCGAATCGGAAGACCCGGAGCGCGTTATCTGCTGTCCGTGCCCGCGCCGGAGACGGAGCGCCTTCTGACTCACATCGCAGCGCCCGAAGCGTTCCAGAAGCCGAACCATGTGCGCATCGTCGGGCGGCAGGAATTCGCCGATCTTGTCACCGGGGCCGGCCTTGTCGTGGAACATCGCGCCTTCTTCGGCTTCGTCCATTCGCTGCAATGGCTGATGTTCTGGCTGGACGACGAGGCGAAAACGGCGTCGATCCGCTCGTCATGGCGGCAATTGTGGAGCGATCTCCTGAAGACTCGCAACGGACCGCTTCTTAAATCGATCCTTGACGGCGCGCTGCCGAAGCAGCAGGTGATCGTGGCGAGAAAAAAGTGACGTCGGATTACGCCGCGTCTTTGGCCATCGGATCGTAGTTGAGATTGGGCGCCAGCCAGCGTTCGGCTTCCGCCACCGTCCAGCCCTTGCGGCGCGCATAATCTTCCACCTGGTCGCGCTCGATCTTGCCGATGCCGAAATAGCGGCTCTCGGGATGGGAGAAATAGAATCCCGAGACGGAGGAGCCCGGCCACATGGCATAGCTTTCCGTGAGCTTGACGCCGGCTCGTCGTCTCCGCATCGAGCAGCTCGAACAGCGTGCCCTTCTCGGTGTGATCGGGCTGGGCGGGATAACCGGGCGCCGGCCGGATGCCGCGATAGGTTTCGGCGATCAGCTCGTCGTTGGAGAGTTTCTCATCCGGCGACATAAGCCCAGAATTCCTTGCGCACGCGCTGCATGCAGGCGCTCGGCAAAGGCTTCCGCGAGGCGGTCGGCCAGCGCGCGCAGCAGGATGGCGGTGTAATCGTCCTTGTCGGCCTCGAAGCGCTTGATGTGCTCTTCTTCGCCATGCCCCGCGGTGACGACGAAGCCGCCGAGATAATCCGCGACGCCCCGCGTCGCGCGGGCGCACGAAATCGGACAGCGCCAGATTGGGTTTGGCGGACTCGCGCGACATCTGCTGGCGAAGCGTGTGCAGCGTCGCCAGCGGCGTGGCGCGCGCCTCGTCGCCCGTAGAACAGAACGATGTCGTCGCCTTCCGCCGCCGCCGGCCAGAAGCCGATCACGGCGCGCGCCGTGAGCCATTTCTCCGCCACGATGCGCTTCAGCATCTCCTGCGCGTCGGCAAACAGATCGCGCGCGGCCTTGCCGGCCTGCGGATCGTCGAGGATGAGCGGATAGCGGCCGACCAGTTCCCAGGTCTGGAAGAACGGCGTCCAGTCGATGTAGCGGCACGAGTTCGCCCAGATCGTAAGCATTGAACTCCTGCACGCCGAGGAATGCGGGCTTTGGCGGCGCATAGCCCGCCCAATCGAATTTGGGCTTGTTGGCGCGCGCCTGCGGCAAGCGTCAGCCGCTTGCCCGGCGCGCGCTGCGCCGGCATGCTTGGCCGCGATCTCTTCATATTCCCGCGCGGATGCCGGCCGAATATTCCGCGCGATTGACCTTGGACAGAAGGCTCGACGCCACGCCCACGGCGCGCGAGGCGTCGGTCACATAGACGGTCTGCCCGCGCTGGTAGTTGGGATCGATCTTGACCGCCGTGTGCACGCGGCTCGTGGTGGCGCCGCCGATCAGCAGCGGAATGTCGAAACCCTGGCGCTCCATCTCCGCCGCCACATGGCACATTTCGTCCAGCGACGGCGTGATGAGGCCCGACAGGCCGATGATGTTCGCGCCCACGTTCGCGCGCGGTGTCGAGAATCTTCTGCGCCGGCGTCATCACGCCCAGATCGATCACTTCGTAGCCGTTGCACTGCAGGACCACGCCCACAATGTTCTTGCCGATGTCGTGCACGTCGCCCTTGACCGTCGCCATGACGATGCGGCCGGCCGGCTCCTCTTGGTCGCCGCATTGCCTGTCCTGCTTCCATGAAGGGAATCAGATGGCCGACCGCCTTCTTCATCACGCGGGCGGATTTCACCACCTGCGGCAGGAACATCTTTCCCGCGCCGAACAGATCGCCGACGACATTCATGCCGGCCATCAGCGGACCTTCGATCACATCGAGCGTGCGAGCCGCGACCAGGCGCGCTTCCTCGACATCCTCGACCACGAAATCGGCGATGCCGTGCACGAGCGCGTATGTGATGCGCTCTTCGACGCGGTAGCTGTGCGCCAGGCAGCGTGATTTCTTCGCGCGGCGCCGGCGGCATCGTTCTTGTAGCGCTGCGCCAGTTCCAGCAGCCGTTCGGTCGCGTCGGGGCGGCGGTTGAGCAACACATCCTCGACGCCTTCGCGCAAGATCGGTCGGAATGTCCTCATAGACGGTGAGCTGGCCGGCATTGACGATGCCCATGTCCATGCCGGCCTTGATGGCGTGATAGAGGAACGCGGAGTGCATCGCTTCGCGCACCGTCTCGTTGCCGCGAAAGGAGAAGGAGATGTTCGAGACGCCGCCGGAAATATGGACGTAAGGCAGCTCCGCGCGAATGCGCTGCGCGGCCGTCGATAAAGGCGTGCGCGTAGTCGTTGTGCTCTTCGATGCCGGTGGCGACCGCAAAGATGTTCGGATCGAAGATGATGTCTTCCGGCGGGAAGCCGACCTTGTCGACCAGGATGTCATAGGCGCGCTTGCAGATCGCGACTTTGCGCTCCGCGGTATCGGCCTGGCCCTGCTCGTCGAACGCCATCACGACGACGGCGGCGCCGTAGCGGCGCACCTTGCTGCGCATGCTCGACGAACGCCTCTTCGCCTTCCTTCAGGCTGATGGAATTGACGATGCGCCTTGCCCTGCAGCACTTGAGCCCCGCCTCGATCACGCTCCATTTGGAGGAATCGATCATCACCGGCACGCGCGCGATGTCGGGCTCGCCGGCGATCAGCGACAGGAAGCGGCGCATCGCCGCTTCGGAATCGATCAGGCCTTCGTCCATGTTGACGTCGATGATCTGGGCGCCGTTCTCGACCTGGCTGCGCGCGACGTCGAGCGCGCCTTCGTAATCGTTCGCGGCGATCAGCTTGCGGAATTTCGCCGAGCCCGTGATGTTGGTGCGCTCGCCGATATTGACGAAATTGGTCTCCGGCGTGAGCGTGAACGGCTCGAGCCCCGACAGTCGCAGATAGCGGGGCTTTTCCGGAATGGCGCGCGGCGGTCACGCCGGCGATCGCCTCGCCGAAAACGCCTTGATATGCGCCGGGCGTCGTGCCGCAGCAGCCGCCCACGATATTGACGAGGCCGGAGCGCGCGAATTCGCCGATCATCTCCGCCATGGATTCCGGCGTCGTCGTCATAGCCGCCGAACTCGTTGGGCAGCCCGGCATTGGGATGCGCGCTCACCAGCGTGTCGGCGCACCTCGACAGCTCGTCGACATAGGGCCGCAATTCCTTCGCGCCCAGCGCGCAATTGAGCCCGATGGCGAAGGGTTTGGCATGGCGCACGGAATGCCAGAAGGCTTCGGCCGTCTGGCCGGTCAGCATGCGTCCCGACAGATCGGTGATCGTGCCGGAAATCCAGACCGGCAGACGCACGCCCAACTCGTCGAACGCTTCTTCGATGGCGAAGATCGCGGCCTTCGCGTTCAGCGTGTCGAACACCGTCTCGATCATGATGCAGATCGGCGCCGCCCGCGATCGAGGCCGCGCGTCGCCTCGCGATAGGTCTCGCGCAGCTCGTCGAAGGTGATGTTGCGGAAGCGCCGGATCGTTGACGTCGGGCGAGAGCGAGGCGGTGCGGTTGGTCGGTCCCAGCACGCCTGCCACCAGGCGCGGCCGCGTCGACGGTCGATTGCTCGTCGCAGAAGCCGCGCGCGAGGCGCGCGCCTGCTTCGTTCAATTCGGCGACCAGATGTTCGAGGCCGTAATCGTCCTGGCGAGATGGACGTGGAGTTGAAGGTGTTGGTCTCGATGATGTCGGCGCCCGCTTCGAGATAGGCGCGGCCGATGTCGCGGATGATCTCGGGCTTGGTCAGGGTGAGAAGATCGTTGTTGCCCTTGCAGATCGCGCGCGTGATTGCCGAAACGCGGTGCCCCGGAAATCGTCTTCATTGAGCTGATAGCCCTGGATCATCACGCCCCAGGAGCCGTCGAGCAGCAGGATGCGCTTGCGCGCTTCCTCTTTGATCCAGGCGATGCGGCCTTCGCGATCGAAACTCATTGAACATCCTTCCGCGGCCGGGGCTGCATGCCCAGAAGCCGGCAGGCGGCATAGGTGAGATCGGCCTGGTTGAGCGTGTAGAAATGAAACTGGTCGAAATCGAGCGCGCGCAGCTCCTCCACCTGTCGGCCAGCACCGCGGCGGCGATCGACCTGCGGCTTTCGACATCTTCGTCCAGCCCGTCATAGAGCCCGTGCAGCCAGTCCGGAACCGACGCGCCGCATCGCGCCGCCATGCGCACCACGCCCTTGAAATTGGTGGTCGGCATCAGGCCCGGCACGATGGGAATGGTCGATGCCGCGCGCGCGCCGCACGATCGCGGAAGCGCGCGGTCGCTTCATTGTCGAAGCAGAATTGCCCAATGCGCGCGCGTGGCGCCCGCATCCATCTTTGCTGCTTCAGCAGATTCGATGTCATGGTCGAACGATTGGGCGAATCCGGATGGCATTCCGGATAGAAGGAGACGCTGACCTCGAACGGCGCGATGCGCTTGATGCCGGCGATCAGTTCCGGCGTCGATGTGATAGCCGTCGGATGTGGGCACGATAGCGCCCGTCCATGCTCGGGCATGTCGCCGCGCAGCGCCACGATATGGCGGATGCCCGCGTCCCAATAGCCGCGCACGATCTCGTCGATCTCGTCGCGCGAGGCGCGCCACGCAGGTCAGATGCGCCGCAGGCTCGAGCGAGGTTTCCTCGACGATGCGCTTGACGGTGGCGTGGGTGCGATCGCGCGTCGACCCGCCGGCGCCATAGGTCACCGAGACAAAAGCCGGGCGCCAGCGGCTCAAGCCGGCGGATGGCGCGCCAGAGCTGTTCCTCCATCTCCGGGTTTTCGGGCGGAAAGAATTCGAACGAGACCTTCAGCGGCGCATGCCCGGCGGCGAGACGTTGCAGACTCATGCCGCTTCCTTCGCGCGGGCGCGGGCGGGCTTGCGCGCCGAAACGGCGGACCAGATCTTGACTGTCAGCTTGTCAGCATCGTCGTGGCCGGCGTCCGGCGCGATGGCTTCCGATGTCGACGGCTTCCAGACCCGCTGCGCGAAACCAGCTCTTGCACTTCGCGATCCGGAAAGCCGAGACGGCGATGCGCCAGTTCCGTCGCGGCAGAATTCGAGCTCGTGCGGCGCGAAATCGACGATGAGAAGCCGCCCGCCCGGCTTTCAACACGCGCGCGGCTTCCACGACAGCGGCCTGCGGATCGTCCAGATAATGCAGCACCTGATGGAACAGCACGGCGTCGAATCCCTGCTCGGCATTGCCGTCCGCAAACGGCAGGCGATACATATCGGCCAGCCGCACCTGGCAATGGCGCGCATCGGCACGCTCCAGCCGGTCGCGCGCAATCGCCAGCATTTCCGGACTCGACATCGACGCCGACTGCCGCGGCGGATCAACGGCGCGAGCAATTCCAGCATCCGTCCCGTGCCGGTGCCGGCGTCAAGCAACGCATCGATCGGGCTTGCTGTCGAAGTGGCGGACGATCGCGGCCTCGACATCCCGTTCCGGCGCGTGAAGCGACGCGGATGCGCTCCCATTGCGAAGCATTCGCCTTGAAATACGCGGCCGCCAGAGCCGCGCGCTGCTTCGCGCACATGCGCCGCCAGCCTTCGGCGATCGGCTTCAATGTCTCGGGCTCGTCTTCAGCCAACAGGCGACAGCGTCGCCCCCAATTGCGCACGCGGACCGCGATCGGCGGCGCGGTAGAAGACCCAGCTTCCTTCCTTGAACCGCTGCAGCAGTCCCGCGTCGCACAGAAGCTTCAGATGCCGCGAGACGCGCGGCTGGCTCTGGCCCACAATCTGGGTCAGTTCGCTGACGGTAAGCTCGGCTTCCCGCAGGAGCAGCAGCAGCCGCAGCCTGGTCGGGTCGCCAGCGGCGCGCAGCATGGTCAGAAGTTCGTCCATGGCCATCGCATATAAACATATCTTTATATGCTTATGCAATGGCTCCGAATCTGTGCCGATCCTGTGATTTAGGTCACGTGCGGCCGCTGGGCGAATGTGTTAGCCGTAGGCGACGGTCGGATTCCTGGAACTGAATCATAAGTTGCGGCGTACATCCCGGGAGGTACGCCGAATTTTCGATTGCGGCGTGCAGCGAGGTTACGGTTTGGGGCATTCGGTTCGACGCCACGACCGGAGGTCGTCGGCGCTGCGGTGGTGGAACGTTACGTCCCTCCTGAACATTGAGGAGATTTGGTTCCGACGCGTCGATACATCGTTTACCGGCCATTGCCGAAACGCCGGGCCGAAACGCCGGATTGGGCCCGGATTGAACGCGGCGCAACCGGAGCTTGTCAGATATGTGAAGGCTTCAACAGGTTAAACCGCCACGAACTTGCCATAGACACCACAGACGATCCCCCGAATTTGGAGCGCCTATTTCCGAAGGAACGAATGACATGAACAAGCATCCTTCCCATTTTACCACTGTCTCCGCCGCGAGGGCGGCGCTCGCCGCGTGCATCATGGCGGCGGCGGCTTTCCTAACGAGCGCACCCGCTGTCGCGGCATCGCCGGCCGAAAGTTTTGTCCAGGCGAATGTCCAGCGCGGATTGCAGATTCTGAACAATCACAGCATTCCCGACGTGCAACGACGGGCCCAGTTCCGAGACTTTCTGACCGGCTTGACCGACATTCGGCGCATTGCGGTGTTCACGCTGGGCGCCTCGAAGCGCACCGCGTCGCCCGCCGATACAGACGCGTTTGTGAACGCATTCCGCGACTACGCCGTCGCGGTCTATGAATCGCGCCTGACGCAATATTCCGGTCAGACGCTGAAAGTGATCGGCTCGACGGATCGTGCGCCCGGCGACAGCATCGTTTCGACGGTGCTGGTCGATCCCTCCGGCAAGACCGAAGGTCAACAGCCGATCCAGGTCGATTTCCGCGTGCTCGGCGACAACGGCAAATTCGTCGTGATCGACGTCAGCATCGCAGGCGTGTGGCTTGCGATCGAGGAGCGCGACCAGTTCTCGGCCTTCCTCGAGCAGAACAATGACAGCGTTCCGGCGCTGGTGTCGCATCTGAACGAATTGACGCGACGCATCCGCTCCGGGATTCCCAACACGCCCGGCGGCCCGGGGCACTGACAGGGAATATCAGGCGCGCGCGAAGCGTTTGTATTTGATCCGGTGCGGCTGATCGGCGTCGATGCCGAGACGCCGCTTCCTGTCCGCTTCGTAGTCCTGATAATTGCCTTCAAACCATTCGACATGGCTGTCGCCTTCGAAGGCCAGCATGTGGGTCGCGATGCGGTCGAGGAACCAGCGGTCATGGCTGATGATCATGGCGCAGCCGGCGAAATCCTCCAGCGCCGCTTCCAGCGCCCGCAAGCGTTTCCACGTCGAGATCGTTGGTCGGTTCGTCGAGCAGCAGCAGATTGGCGCCCGATTTCAGCATCTTGGCCAGATGCACGCGGTTGCGCTCGCCGCCGGATAGCTGTCCGACCTTCTTCTGCTGGTCGCCGCCCTTGAAGTTGAATGCGCCGACATAGGCGCGGCTTTGCATCGTGCGTCTTGCCGAGTTCGAGAATGTCGGGCCGCCGGAAATCTCTTCCCAGACATTCTTGTTGGGATCGAGCGTGTCGCGCGACTGATCGACATAGCCGACTGCACCGTGGATCGCCGACGCGCAACGTGCCGGCATCCGGCTTTTCCTGGCCGGTCAGCATGCGGAACAGCGTCGTCTTGCCCGCGCCGTTGGGACCGATGACGCCGACGATGCCGCCGGGCGGCAGGTTGAAATTCACATTCTCGATACAGCAGCCGGTCGCCATAGGCCTTGGCGACGTCGTTCGCTTCCACCACCAGGTCGCGCCCAGCCGCGGGCCCGACGGGATGATGATCTGCGCGGGGCCCTGGCGGCTGTTCCTGCGACTTCGCGAGCAGTCTCTTCATAGGCGTTGATGCGCGCCTTGGACTTCGCCTGGCGCGCCTTGGGCTTTGTTTGATCCATTCGCGTTCGCGCGCGAGGTGCGCTGCTGCGCGCTTCTTCGCTTGCGCCTTCCTGCATGCAGGCGCTTTTCCTGGACTTCCAGGAAGGACGAGTAATTGCCTTCATGCGGAATGCCCTTGCCGCGGTCGAGTTCCAGAATCCAGCCGGTGACATTGTCGAGGAAATAGCGGTCATGGGTCACGAGGATGACGCAGCCCTTGTATTCGCGCAGCGTGTGTTCGAGCCACGCCACCGATTCCGCGTCGAGATGGTTGGTGGGTTCGTCCAGCAGCAGAATGTCGGGCGCTTCCAGCAGCAGCCGGCACAGCGCCACGCGGCGGCTTCTCGCCGCCGGACAAGTTTCGACACATCGGCATCGCCTCGGGACAGCGCAGCGCATCCATCGCCTGGTCGACCTTGCGAATCGAGATCCCACAGGCCCTGCGCTTCGATCTCGTCCTGCAGCTGCGCCATCTCGTCGGCGGTTTCGTCGGTGTAGTTGGCGGCGATCTCGTTGTAGCGGTCGACCAGCGCCTTCTTGGCCGCCACGCCTTCCATCACATTGCCGCGCACGTCCTTGGACGGATCGAGCTGCGGCTCCTGCTGACAGATAGCCGATCCGCACGCCGTCGGCCGCCCAGGCTTCGCCGGTGAATTCCTTGTCCAGGCCCGCCATGATGCTCATCAGCGTCGATTTGCCCGCGCCGTTGACGCCGACGATGCCGATCTTGGCGCCCGGATAGAAAGCTCAGCCAGATGTCCTTCAGAACCTGCTTGCCGCCCGGATAGGTCTTGGACAGGCCTTTCATCACGTAAGTGTATTGGTAATTTGCCAAGCGACCGATTTCCTTGCTGTTCGGAGCGCGATGTTTAGCTGCGCAGGTTCCTGGGAGCAAGTTGGTTGATTCAGCGCGATTCTTGCGCGCTCGCCGTGCAATCCGCGCTCTGAGCGGCCTTCAGCCGTTTCTCACAAGCTCTTGAGATACTCTACCAGATCCCACCGCTCGTCCTGCGTCAGCGCGGGCAAGACGCTGCCGTCGGGCAATGCTTCGTCGCGCGTGCCGTATTCGTGGCCGGAATTGCTGTTGCCAGGGATAGGCTGGATCGTGCCGTCGGCCATTTTGTTGCCGGTCTTGAAGAGGAATCCGTTGTAACCGCTTGTCTTGAAGCCGACTTTGACGGGATCGAATTCCCGCGATCCCACCATGAATGTGACCGGCCGATATTCCATGCCGGGCGGATCTCCGGGCATTGCACTTGCGGGCAGCAGAAGGTCGTAGAGCGTCGGCACCGAGCCGTTGTGCAGATAGGGCGCGGTCGCCCAGATGCCGTTCAGCGAGCGTCCCTTATAGGCCAACAGCGAGTTGTACGGATTGACGGTCGTGTCGGGCGCGTAGTCGCCGCGCTTGAGCGACGCCTTGATGTCGTTGTTCCGCAGCGCAAAGATCAGGTCGTATGCCCATTCGACAAACCGGCGGCCCCACCATTTGGTGGCGTCCGGCGTCGCGACGACGCTAAGCGTCGCCTTCGTCAGAAGTTCGGCAACGGGCGCCTTTTGCCCGATCAGCAAGCTTCCTGGTCCTGCGTCCACATATTGATTGCGCAGGATTCCGCTATAGCCGTCATAGGTTGCGCCGTTCGACGCCATCTTCGGATCGGTCTTGATCCGATCCAGGCCCGACATGAACGCCACCACGCGCCGGCTCGAGCTCGTGCGGTCTATTTCTGCGTGGCATTGCGAGCAATATTGGTCAAACAGATGTTCGCCGCGCGCAACCTTCGCCATGTCGAGCTTCGGCAAAATGTTCTGCGGCCAGACCGGCGAATGCAACGTGTTCAAATGGTTTTCGATCAAGGCCAAATTGTGCACGTTCACCGACGACTTGAAATCGATCGGGCGAGACGTGAAGCCCTGGCCGTCGAGAAGCGCGGCCAACGTCCAGTGATCGCCCTGCGACCAGTCCATCGTGCCGAAGACGCCGATCACTTCGCCCGTGTTTCGTCCGACAGGCCCGAGGCCGGCATTCGCCCCAAGGCCATTCCATTGCACATAATCATGCTGGGGAATGTCCCACAGAAACGGGTAGCTGACGGGCGCGTTCGGAGTGTTGAATATCTTGTTTCGGAAGTACAATTGCTGCTTCAGGGAGAGCGAACCGGCGATGCTTGCTATGATCTGATCGCGGTCGTCGCCATCAAGCACTTTCTTGTCGTCCAGTTTCTTCATGATGCGATCGAAGTCGCCTTGGCTCAGCGCATCCTTGCCGATCCGCTTTTCATCGACCAATTCGCTGAGCGCCTGTTTGATGTCGGGAACCGTGATCAGATATTGCAGAACCTGATTGTAGATCCGACCGAAGGCGTCGAGGCGTGCGAATCCATAGGGAACGTCGGTGTGATTGACGACGCGATATGTCGTGATGCGTTGCGCGTATTTCGCCAGATCGGCCGTGATCTCCGCTTCGGATTTATAGTGACCCAGCGGCAGGACGTTCTGCACGAACCGCGCGCGGACATCGGGTTTGCTGCTGGTCGCACGAAGTGCTGCGGCGAGATCGGTCAGCAGGCTGTCCATGTCGGCCATGGCCGGCGCGCCGTCGATGCGGATGCCGACGCCGTTAAAATTTATCTGTCCGGTGTGGCAGGCGGCGCAGGTGAACCCGATGAAGTCCCGGCCCTTGTAATCGTCCTTGGCGAACCCCACGGGCAAGCCATCCGGGTTGCTGGAGGTGGGTACGCGCGGCAAATAGCGGTAGCGGTTGTTCATATTCTCATTCGAACGGAACAGTTGCGGGCTGTTCGGCTGTTCGAGCGCCAGAAAGAAATCATAGGGCAGGAGATCGGACCCCTGCGTGATGCTGTCGAACCACAGCGTGTCTTTGGGGCCCCAATTCTGGTCTGGAAGATACACGACCGACTTGACGTGATCTCCGAACACGTCGTCGGCAACGACGGCTACGCCCCGGTTAGGGTCGTCGTCCCAGAACTCCCGGACATTGGACAAATAGTTGGAGACGATCGTGACGAGCACGAGCATCAGCGCGACCGCGAGAAGATTGAGATACCAAGGTGTCGCCGCGACGGATTTGCGAAAAGCGGTCCAGCATTGAGTTATTTTCTTCACGGCGCATCCCCCAGCTCCGACGGCCCGGTGCTCGCAACGTTGGTCATCGATGCGACCGTCGTCGCGATCCAACAGCCGACGTTGCTACTGTTCGATGAATCAAACGCCTTCTACAACTCTAGCGTGCCAAACAATGAATGACTTTGCAAACGCTGCGGACCTTTGCCCGAAGGTGTGTGCGCTTGTTTGAATGTGCTGCTGACTCGCACCCGCCCAAACGCGGGCGGATTTAGAAATTGATCTTCGCGCGCGAGATGACGGAGAGGCCGTTGGCGCCGTTTTGGCCGGCGAGGTTCATCTGGTAGCCGGCGTTCGCCTGCAGCGCGAGCGCGCCGTTGAAGAAGCTCGTCACATAGCCCACTTCCAGATCGGTTTCCTGAGTCTGACCGATGAGCAAGTCGCGACCGTGCGAGAAGATCGGATCGGATCCGGCGTCGAAGCCGTCGCTTGGCTGAAAGGCGCCTTCACCCGAAAAAACCTGAAGCGGACGAATGACCGAGAAGCCGATCGAATTGTCGCCAAACACGCCGTGCTTGGCGATCGCCAACGCGTAGGAACTGCTGTGCAGCGTATCGGTCGAAGGTTCCAGGCTGTTGGCGCGCAGATCGAGATTCGTAGTGCCCTGGCTGTACGAAACCGTCGTCACCCAGCCGTCGCCGAAACCGACATGCGCAGAGGCGCCCAGCGTCGTGCTCTCAGCGGATTTGGCGAGCGACAGAGGACCTGTGTCTGCGCTCCCGAGAATGCCGTTCTGTTCCGCGGTGTGACTGGCGACGACGCCCAGCCCGCCCCAGGATGCGAAGTCCCAATCCATTCCGGCCAAGCCTGTCCGCGCCGACCGCAGATCATATTGCTGCGGACCGTCCAGCTGCGCGAGATTGCCGAAAGCGGTAGCGTCGAATTCCGGATTTTGCGCCGAGATCGAAGACGCAGCGAAGCGCATGCGCAAGCCGTCGGCGAGCGAAATATTGGCGCCGACATAGGAGCTGTCGCTCGTCAGCGCTGCATAAGGCAAATTCAACAACGGCTCGGACAGCAACAGCCCGTCATAAGCCGAGCTGGATTGCATGTCGGTGGCGTTGAACTGGCCTGATGAGTTGAAGCTGTAGCCTGATTGAATATCGATTCCGTGGGCCAGCGCATCGAGCGGTCCGTTCTGCTGACCAAACTGCGCCGGCGCGAACAGCGGATCGAGGTTTTTAAGATCCACCCGCGCATTCGAGCCGGCATGCGCAATGCCACCGCCGCAGACTGCAGCGAGCAATGTGGCGCCTACCATTATCGACCGAACGCGCATGGACACCCCAACTCCCGTCGCCGCTTGACACCCGCCCGACGAGAATATTCGGCGGAAACCTTAGCAGAATTGCCCTTTTGAGCAATGGAATCGCGCTTGCGATCTGTGGCCTTCCAGACACATTGGCCCACTACTTTGCGGCCGGTCGCAAGCAAGGATATTTCGTGCTGGCCCTGTGACATGCGATCCAGTCCCAAATAGCATTCCGATTGTCCGCGTTTGCGGCCTTCACCAGCAGCAGAAAACCCTTCCAATGGCTGAAACCCCGCTCAAGGCTGCCATCATACCGGTAACGCCCTACCGGCAGAATTGCTCAATTGTGTGGTGCACGCGGACGGGCGATGCCGCCGTTGTAGACCCAGGAGGCGACCTTGCGCGCATCCAAGACGCCATTACAGCCCAGGGAATTACAGTCAGAAAAGTGTTATTAACCCACGGCCATCTCGACCATGCCGGCGGAGCCGCGGGTCTGGCCCGGGCTTTCGGTGTGCCGATCGAGGGTCCCCATCCTGACGACACGTTTCTTCTCGAAGGACTTTCCGATCAGGGCCGGCGCCCCGGCTTCCAAGGCAGCGAATCCTGCACGCCGGATCGCTGGTTGGCGGATGGCGACACGGTGAGCCTGGGCGAGATCGTTTTCGGCGTGCGCCACTGTCCCGGCCATACGCCCGGTCACGTCGTGCTGTTTCACGAAGAGGCCAAGATCGCGTTTGTGGGCGATGTGCTGTTTCGCGGCTCGGTCGGGCGAACCGATTTTCCACGCGGCAATCACGAACAACTTGTCCGTTCGATCACGGAGCGCCTGTGGCCGCTCGGCGACGACATGCGCTTCGTGCCCGGTCACGGGCAGATGTCGACCTTCGGCTGGGAGCGCAAGACGAACCCTTATGTGAGCGACCTCGCGCTGGGGCGCGCCTGAACGCTTTATCGGGACGATAGGGCGGCATCCCGCGGACGAACGCAGATTGCGTCAGCACGGGCTCTTGCCCGAGTTTGGACTCTCGTTTCCGGCCGTGCATGTTGCCTCACAAGAAAATATTCAGACGAGGAAGCCCATGACCGCCATCAACAACGTCACCGATCTCTCGAAAGACGGCGACATCGCGGTTCTCACGCTCAATTCGCAGCCGGTGAACGCGCTCTCTGCCGCCGTGCGCGACGGGCTCGCGGAAGGCTTTCGCCAGGCCATTGCCGACACAAGCGTCAAAGCAATCGTTCTCGTGTGCGAAGGGAAGACCTTCATCGCCGGCGCAGACATCAGCGAGTTCGGCAAGCCGCCGCGCGGCACGAGCTTGTACGACGTGCAGAACCTGATCGAAAATTCTCCCAAGCCGACCATCGCAGCGATTCACGGCACGGCCCTTGGCGGCGGCCTGGAAATTGCGCTGAGCTGTCATTATCGCGTCGCGGTTCCTTCTGCGCGATGCGGCCTGCCGGAAGTGAATATCGGATTGCTGCCGGGCGCGGGCGGCACGCAACGCCTGCCGCGCATCGCGGGCGTCGAAAAGGCGCTTGAGATGGTGACATCGGGCCAGCATGTGCCGGCCAAGGCCTGCCTCGAAATGGGGCTCGTTGACGAGATCGTGCCGGAAGGACATTTGCGCGACGGCGCTGTCGCCTTCGCACGCAAGGTGGTCGCCGAACATCGCCCGCTCAAGAAGGTGTGCGACAACAACGAGAAAGTGGAAGCCGCGCGCGGCAAGCCGGAAATCTTCGCCAAATTCCGCAAAGACAATGCGCGCAAATTCCGCGGCTTCCTCGCGCCCGAATACAATATCCGCTGCATCGAAGCCGCGGTGAAAAAGCCGTTCGACGAAGGAATCAAAGTCGAACGCGAATTGTTTCGCGAGTTGATCACGGGAAACCAATCGGCCGCGCAGCGCCATGTGTTTTTCGCCGAGCGTCAGGTGTGGAGAATTCCGGGCATTGCGGACGACACGCCGACGATTCCGGTGGGCAAGGTCGGCATCATCGGCGCCGGCACAATGGGGGGAGGCATCGCGATGAACTTCGCCAATGCCGGCATTCCCGTCACCATCGTCGAAATGCAGCAGGAGGCGCTCGACCGCGGCCTCGGCGTCATCCGCAAGAACTACGAAAACACCGCCAAGCGCGGCCGCCTGACGATGGACGATGTCGAGAAGCGCACGGCCCTGATCAAAGGTTCGCTCAAGCTGGAAGACCTTGCCGATTGCGATCTCGTCATCGAAGCCGTCTATCGAGAACATGGACGTCAAGAAGGACATCTTCCGCAAGCTCGACGGCATCGTGAAGCAGGGCGCGATCCTCGCCACCAACACCTCGGCGCTCAACATCGACGAAATCGCCAGCGTGACGAAGCGCCCCGAAGCGGTGATCGGGCTGCATTTCTTCTCGCCCGCCAACGTCATGCGGCTGCTGGAAGTGGTGCGCGCCGACAAGACGTCCAATCCCGTCATCGCGACCTCGATGCAGATCGCCAAGAAGATCGGCAAGATCGCGGCGCTTGTCGGCGTCTGCCCCGGTTTTGTGGGTAACCGCATTCTCGGCCAACGCCAGCGCGAAGCGCAGAAGCTGATGTTCGAAGGCGCGATGCCGTGGGACATCGACCGCGTGCTCTACGATTTCGGCTTCCCGATGGGACCGTTTGCGATGAGCGACCTGGCGGGCCTCGACATCGGCTGGATCAAGGAGAAGTCGCACGGCGCCACGATCCGCGACGTGCTTTGCGAGATGGACCGCCGCGGCCAGAAGACGGGCGCGGGATATTACGACTATGACGAAAACCGCAACGCGAAGCCCTCGCCCGTCACCGAAAAGATCATCAAGGATTTCGTCTCCAAGAGCGGCGTCAATCCGCGAGAGATTTCGGACGAGGAAATCCTCGAACGCACGCATCTATCCGATGATCAACGAAGGCGCGAAGATTCTCGAAGAGAGGCAAGGCGATCCGCGCCTCCGACATCGATATCGTCTGGATCAACGGCTATGGCTGGCCCGTCTATCGCGGCGGCCCGATGTTCTACGGCGACACGATCGGCCTCGACAAGGTTCTTGCCAAGATGAAACACTGGCAGGCGCAGATGGGCGATGTCTACAAACCCTCCGCCCTGCTCGAACGCCTCGTGGCCGAGGGAAAACGTTTTCAGGATCTCCGCTAATCGTCACTTGCCAAAGAGGAACCAACCATGCGTGAAGCAGTCATCGTCTCATACGCCAGAACAGGCCTCGCAAAGGCCGCCCGCGGCGGATTCAACAACACGTCCAACATGGCAATGCTCGCCCATGCGGTCGAGCACGCCGTGAAACGCTCGAAAGTGGCGCCCGCCGAAGTGGAAGACGTCGTGTCTGGCTGCGTCGCGGCATCCGGCAATGTCGCGCGTGCGCGCAGCGCTTCTCGCCGGCCTGCCCGTCACGACATCGGGTGTCACGGTCAATCGCGCCTGCTCGTCAGGTCTCAACGCGATCGCCAACGCGGCGCGCTATGTCGATGGATGACGGCGCACAGATCGTGGTCGGCGCGGGCGTCGACTCCATTACCTTCCAGGGTGGCGGCGGCGGCGGCAAGGAGCCCAAGATCGTCGAGATGTACAAGGATTACTGGATGCCGATGATCGACACGGCCGATGTCGTGGCGGCGCGCTACAATCTCAGCCGCGAATACCAGGACGAATATTCGCTGGAATCGCAGCGTCGCATGGCCGCTGCGCAGCAGGCCGGCAAGTTCAAGGATGAGATCGTTCCCGATGAAGACGAAGATGAAAAGTCGTCAACAAGGAGACGAAAGAAGAATCCATCGTCGACTACGTGGTGAACCGCGACGAATGCAATCGCCCGGATACGACAATGGAAGGGCTTTCGAAGCTCGAGCCCGTGAAAGGTCCCGGCAAGTTCATCACGGCCGGCAATGCGAGCCAGCTTTCCGATGGCGCCGCCGCCGTCGTGATCATGGAAGCGAAGGAAGCGGAGAAGCGCGGCCTTCAGCCGATGGGCGCGTTCAAGGGCTGGGCGGTCGCGGGCTGCGAGCCGGATGAGATGGGCATCGGGCCGGTGTTTGCAGTGCCGCGACTTCTCGAACGCCACGGGCTGAAAGTCGACGACATCGACCTATGGGAATTGAACGAGGCGTTCGCGTCGCAGTGCCTTTATTCGCGCGACAAACTCGGTATCGATCCCGCGAAATATAATGTGAACGGCGGCTCGATCGCCATCGGTCATCCCTTCGGCATGACGGGCGCACGGCTCACGGGCCATGTGCTGCTCGAAGGCAAGCGTCGCGGCGCGAAGACCGCCGTCGTATCGATGTGCATCGGCGGCGGCATGGGCGCGGCCGGATTGTTCGAGATCTACTAAATCTCTGCCGGTAAGTTCACGGCCCCGTCGCAATCGCGGCGGGGCCGTTTTCTTTGGACCGGCATCAATACTGGTTCGTATTGACGAAACCGATTTGCGTCACGCCTTCGCGTTGCGCGTCGGCCAGGATTTTCGCCACGCCGTCGTAGCGCACCAGGCGATCCGCCGTGACATGGATCGCCGGTTGCGGCGTCTGTTGCGCCGAACTCCGAAACAACCCGTCCAGCGCTGCGCGGTCCACCGCGCGACCATTCCAGAACGTCGTGCCATCGAAATCGATCTGAAGATTTACGACAGGCGGCGTTGTAATCGGCTTGCCTGTCGCTGTGACGAGGCCGATGACATGGGTTTGCAGAGGCAACGTCATGATGAGAAGCGTGAGCAGAACGAGCATGACGTCGATCAGCGGCGTACTGTTCATCTCCGGCGAAACATCGCCGGACGTTCCGATGCTGATGGCCATGATTCCCTCCCTGTGACGCGTGCATTGTCGCCCGCAATGTGGGGAGAATGTGGCGGCGGGAGCCAAGGGTTTACTGGCGCCGCCTTGTGGGCCATAGAGGCGGAATGTTTCACATCTTCCCCACCGCACTGACCACGCTTTTCGTCGCCGTCGGCCCCGTCGAAGTGGCGTCGATGTTTCTCGCGCTGACAGCCGGATTCTCCGTCGCGCATAAGCGCAAGCTCGCGATCCTGGCCGCGACGACGGCGGGTCTCGTGCTGCTCGCCTTCGCGTTCGGGGGCATCGGGCTTCTCTCGTTGATCGATGTCGGGCTGCCCGCGTTCCGCACCGCAGGCGGCGTTCTCCTGCTGATGGTCGCGGCCGAGCTTTTGCTGGCGAAGCATTCGGCGCTCTCCTCGATCACCAGCACCGAAGAAAACGAAGCGAAGGTTCAGACCGATATCGCGATCTTTCCGCTGGCCATTCCGCTGACGGCCGGTCCCGGCAGCATGACGGCCATCGTGCTCCTGATGGGCAAAGCGCACACTGTGATCGATCAGGGATTGGTAATCGCCGCACTCGCCGTGATCATCGGCATTACGTTTTTGTCGATGCTGCTCTCGGATCGGCTGATGAAAGTTCTCGGCGTCACCGGCGCCAATGTCGTCGCCCGCGTGTCGGGCATCCTGCTCGCGGCGCTCGCGATGCAGTTCATTTTCGACGGATTGACGGCGAGCAAAATCTTCAGCTGAAACGATGACGCAGGAATTTTCCACCCGCCCCTTGAGGGCAGGTCGAAGGCTTTCTTTGAGCGTCAGCGAAAGGAAAACTTCGGGGCGGGGTATTGGTTGAACAACACCCCGCCCCGAAAAATTCTTCGAATTTTTCGACCCGCCCTCAGGGGGCGGGTGGGATTTGGATTCGAGAGAGCGCCTTCAATGTGATCGTGCTGCCGACTTGAATCTCACCGGCAGACGCTTCGGCCCGGAAATGAAATTCGACGGCAGCCACTCGGGCGCGCCGGCGATCTCGATGCCGTCCATGCGTGTGAGGACCTCGCGCAGCACCGCATCGATCTCGATGCGCGCGATATGCTGGCCGAGGCAGCCATGCGGGCCTGTGCCGAATGCGATCTGCTCGTTGGGCGTGCGCGATAGATCCAGTCGGTCGGGTTCTTCGAATTTCGCGGCGTCGCGATTGGCCGAGCCGAAATACATCACCACCTTCTGGCCTTCGCGGATCTTTTCTCCCGCAAGCTCGACATCGTGCTTCGCCGTGCGGCGCATATAGATGACGGGGCTTGTCCAGCGCAGCAGCTCCTCGCGCGCCGAAGGCAGCCGCGACGGGAGGTCGGCCTTCAGCCACGCAAGCTGATCGGGATTCTCCAGAAGCGCGATAAGACCGGACGACAAAAGATTGCGCGTCGTGTCGCCGCCCGCATCGACCAGCAGCAGGAAGAACAGCAGGAATTCGATATCGTCCAGCCGCTTGCCGTCGACTTCCGCCTGCAGCAGCTTGGTCGCGAGATCGTCCTTCGGCCGCGCGCGTTTTTCCTCGATCACGCCGCGTCCATATTGAAACATCTTGAGCACGGCTTCGGCGCCGGCATGCGGCGGTAGCGCCTCGGGCGCGGTGTGGATGATCTCGGTCAGCTTGTAGAGTTCGCGGCCGTCGTCGAGCGGCAGGCCCATCAGCTCGGCAATGACGATAAGACGGCATTTCGCCCGCGACCTCGCTCACGAAATCGCATTCGCCGCGCGCGATCACGGCGTCCACGATCTGGCGCGCGAGCGATTGCAGGCGCGGCGCGCGTTCCGCCGCGGGACCGACGGTAAATTCCTGACGGATCAACTTGCGATAGGCCGTGTGCTGGGGCGGGTCCATCATCAGCATCATCTTGTAGCCGCCGAAATTCGCCTGCTGGTCGGGTGGCGGATCCATGATCATGATCGTTGGCTCGGACGAGAACGCCTGAAAATTGCGGTCGACGTCATAAACATCCTTGAAGCGCGTGACGGCCCAGAAGCCCGGACCGTCCGGGTCATCATGCCAGAACGCCGGCGCGTTCTCCCGCAGCCAGCGATATTGCGCGAAGGGATGACCGGCGGAGAAGCTTGCGGGATCCAGGAGATCGATTTTCATGGGACGTCACCTCATTTCGTTTTCCGCAGCCGCAGTCCCGCCCACAGCAGGACACCGCCAAGCAGGATCGGAATAAAACCAAAACTCACCGCCTCCGTCAGCATCTGGAAAAAATCGTTCCAATTTTTGTCGCTCACGGCCGCGACAAAGCCTGCGATTCCCATAAGCCCGGTGCAGAGCCCGGACGGCACGAGAATCAGCAATCCGATCACCACAAGCGCGACGCCTGCGCCTGTGAGGCTGCCCTTGGACTTTGGATTTTCAGGCATGGACTGGTTCCCTCAATTTCTTATCAATGCCGTCGCGATAGAACAGATTGTAAGTGTCGAACGGAATGATCTTGCCTTGCGGCGTGACGAAATGGATGCAGGAGCGCTTCACCGCGCCGATGCAAAAATTGTAGCGATCGAGAAACTGCACGATGACCACGCGGAACACTTTGTCGTAACCCAGGTCTTCGGGCACTTCGACCTGCGGCAGGCAGCATAGGAGATCGCCCAGCACCGACTTGGTCGCTTCGCCGGTCACCGACAACGACATCAGGTCGAACACGCGCCGCCGGAGCTCCGGATATTTCTCGAACGAGATCGTGTTGGGCGACGCCGCGAGGATTTCCTCTTTCGGAATGAAGCGCGTGATAGGCGTGACATTCCTCCCGTCGCGCAAACCATAACCGATGGCGATCTCATCGGGATTGCAGGGGAGCGGGATGATGTCGTCTTCGTTGAAGACGCCCGAATGAAGCCCGATCTCGCGGCGGATATCGGTGAGCAGCATGCGGTCGGTGTTTTTGTCGAAGCCTTCGTTGCGTCCCGCATCCTGGATCGGCTGGAAGGTGACGCCGCGGACGCAGGAATAGGTGAGCGCGTGGCGCACGATGTCGCCGATCTCGTCGTCATTGACGCCCTTCTTGATCACGCAGACGAGCGTGGTCGAAATGCCTGCTTCTTCCAGATTGGCCAGCGCCTGTTCGCGAATGCGCCGGAGATCGGCCCCGCGCAGGTTCTCCAGCGCCGAACGCCGCATCGAATCGAACTGCAGATAGACTTCGAAGCCCGGCCGCAGCTCCGCCAGCTGCTTCACGAATTCCTTGTCGCGTGCGATGCGGATTCCGTTGGTGTTGAGCATGATGTGCCGAATCGGTTTGGATTTCGCGAGCCTGAGAATCTCCATGATCTGCGGATGGATTGTTGGCTCGCCGCCACTGATCTGCACGAGGTCTGGCTCGCGCTCGCTCTCGACCAGCGTATCGAGCATGAATTCGACTTCCGCCAGCGTGCGCTGGTTGGTGTGCGCGGGCGAGGACCCGGCGAAGCACACCGGGCATGTCAGATTGCACACATCGTTGACTTCGATCAGCGCGAGGCAGGAATGCTGTTCGTGATCGGGGCACAGCCCGCAATCGTAAGGGCAGCCATGTTCCGTGCGGCTCTGATGCACGAGCGGGCGGTCACCCGGCTTCAACCAGTCCTTGCAGCTTTTGTAATAAGCGACGTCGCTCGCGATGCGCGTCTTCTGCGCGCCGTGCTCGGCGCAGCGCTTGAGGAAGAAGACGTCATTGTCTTCGAACACGATCTTCGCCGGCACAAGACGCAGGCAGGTCTCGCAGAGCGAGGTCGTTTGACCGTAAAATGTGTAGCCTTTAGATGGCCGTACAAAGTTCATGGTTCCACCGCATCATGAAGAGGCTGTAACCGAAAAGCACGAAGCAGATTATGTGAAAGATATTGAGCGGCCCGAGCACAGTTGGATAGGGCTTCAGGAATTCCCAGGCGAAGCGCTGCAGAGCATACCAGCCCACGAACAAATAAAACCCGTTGCGCAGGAACAGCTCCGAGCGATTCTGCAGCGCCCGCAAATACACGATCAGGAACGCGAACATTGCAGCCGATTCATAAAGCTGCACGGGATGGCGCGCGATGTGGTCACCGAAATCGACGCCCCAGGGGAGAGTGGTGGGCGTGCCATAGGTGTAATCCGGCAGGCCCGCAAAAAAGCAGCCGAAGCGGCCGACCGCGATGCCGACGGCAAGCGGCCCCACGAACGGAAGGCCGGTCGAGCCACTGATCCCTGTCGCAAGTTTGTAGATTTCGACGGTGACGATGCCGCCCGCGATGGCGCCCGCAATGCTGTGGCCGAGCGTCCAGAAACCGGCAAGCCCCATATTGAAGGTGCCGAACAGAATGGCGCCCGTTATCGCGCCGACGGCAAGCGCCGTGAAATACCAGGGATCGCTGCGCAGGGTCCTGCGCGGCGCCGCGCCGTTGAGATATCCCTGCCGTCTGATCCACCAGGCCATGAGCGCGGCGCTCAACCATGCCAGAAGATCGAAAACCGTGTGGATCAGCATGCCGCCCCTGTCCGCAGGACCGACGCCGATCGACGCCAACCCCGAGAGGAACTATAGGCTCCCTTGGGCGTTGCGTCTTGGCGGGGTGCGCTCGAATATATGGGCTGGCGGCTCGTCGTCGGACACTCCAAGATTGCACACCTCATGTCGGACGATCTCGATCTACTTTGCATCAATACGATCCGCACATTGTCGATGGATGCGGTGCAGAAGGCCAATTCGGGACATCCCGGTACGCCGATGGCGCTTGCGCCCGTCATGTATACGTTATGGCAAAACCACCTGCGCTACGATCCGGCCGATCCGCTATGGCCAAACCGCGACAGATTTATTTTGTCGGCCGGTCACGCTTCCATGCTCCTTTATTCGACCCTGTTTCTCGCAGGCGTGCGCGAAGTCGACCGGAAAGGCGAACCGACGGGCGCGCCGGCCGTATCGCTCGACGACATCAAGGCGTTCCGCCAACTCGACAGCAAATGTCCCGGCCATCCCGAATATGGACGCACGACCGGCGTCGAAGCGACGACGGGACCGCTCGGTCAGGGTTGCGGCATGAGCGTGGGCATGGCCATCGCCGCATTGTGGAAGGCGAAACATTTCAACCGCCCGGGCTTGCCGCTGTTCGATTATCGCGTGTTCGCCATCTGCAGCGACGGCGATATTATGGAAGGCGTCTCCAGCGAAGCTGCCTCCATCGCGGGTCATCTGCGCTTGCCCAATCTCTGCTGGATCTACGACAACAACCACATCACCATCGAAGGCAATACGAATATAGCCTTTGACGAAGATGTGGAGGCGCGGTTCAAAGCCTATGGCTGGAGTGTGATCCAGTGTCCTGACGCGAACGATCGCGCCGCCATCGACCGCGCCTTGAGCGCCGCGGAAGCGACGAAGGATCGCCCCACGCTCATTATGGTGAGAAGCCATATCGGCTTCGGCGCGCCCCATAAACAGGACACCAAGGAAGCGCATGGCGAACCTCTCGGCGTGGACGAGGTGCGCGGCGCCAAGCGCGCCTATGGTTGGCCGGAAGATGCGACGTTCCTCGTGCCCGACGGCGTGCAGCAGCGTTTTTCCGAAGGCGTGGGAAACCGCGGACGCGATTTGCGCGAGAAATGGGACACGCTCGCCAAGAATTATCGTGCCGAAGAACCCGACCTGGCCGCAATGCTCGACCTGATGCGCAGTCGCAAACTGCCCAAAGGCTGGGATGCAAAGATCGAGACATTCGCGCCGGACGAAAAAGGCGTCGCCACGCGCGACAGCGGGCACAATGTGCTCAACGAGATCGCGGGAAACATTCCGTGGCTCATGGGCGGCGCGGCTGACCTCACGCCCTCTACCAAGACCGACATCAAAGGCGCGGGCGATTTCGAAACCAATCAATATGACGGGCGCAATTTCCATTTCGGCATTCGCGAACACGCCATGGGCGCGATCGTGAACGGCATGACGCTTTCGGATTTACGCGGTTACGGTTCGACCTTCCTGATCTTCAGCGACTATATGAAAGCCGCAATCCGGCTATCCGCGCTGATGGATATTCCGAGCTTGTGGATTTTCACGCATGACTCCATCGGACTTGGCGAAGATGGCCCGACTCATCAACCCATCGAACAACTGATCGGCCTGCGCGCAATTCCGGGCCTCATCGTGCTCAGGCCTTGCGACGCCAACGAAGTCGCGGAAGCCTGGCGAGTCATGGCGCAACTGACCAATCGGCCGGCGGCGCTTGTGTTGTCGCGCCAGAAGCTCCCGACTCTAGACCGCACGAAATATGCGAGCGCGAAAGGCGTTGCGCGCGGCGCCTATATCCTGAGCGATGCGCCCGGCGGCGCGCCGCAGGCGATCCTGATCGCAACCGGCAGCGAAGTGCAGCTTTGTCTCAAGGCGCAGGATGCGCTTGCCAAAGAGGGTCTGCGCGTCCGCGTCGTCTCGATACCGAGCTGGGAGTTGTTCGATGCGCAGGATCGGGCCTATCGCGACAGCGTGTTGCCGCCCGATCTCACGGCCCGCGTTTCCGTCGAAGCGTCGGTAAGCCTGGGCTGGGAACGCTATACCGGCCTCACCGGCGCCCGCATCGGCATGCACAGTTTCGGCGCGTCCGCCCCGGCCGACGACGTCTTTCGCAAGTTCGGAATCACGGCCGACGCCGTCGCACAAGCGGCGCGCGATCAAATCGCCCGGAAGAAGGCCCCATGAACCCGCTCCAGCAGCTCGAAACCTTCGGCCAGTCGGTCTGGCTCGACTACCTGAGCCGCGAACTCCTGCGCGGCGACATCAAGCAGGCGATCGCGCGCGACAGCCTGAAAGGCATGACCTCCAATCCGTCGATTTTCGAAAAGTCTCTCTCGCATGGCACGGACTATGACGACGACGTCAAAACCTTCGTCGCGCGAGGCGAGGATGTCGGCGCCATCTTCCGCCATCTTGCGGTGCGCGACATCCAGGATTCCGCAGACGCGTTCCGGCCCGTTTACGACGCGACGAACCGCACGGACGGTTTTATCAGCATGGAGGTCTCGCCCTATCTTGCAAAGGACACCGCGGGGACGATCGCGGAAGCGCGCTCGCTATGGGAGGAAGTCCATCGCGAGAATCTGATGATCAAGGTGCCCGCAACGAATGAGGGCATTCCAGCGATTCGCGAGCTGATCGGCTGCGGCATCAACGTCAACATCACGTTGCTGTTCGCGCGCGCGATGTATGAAAAGGTGGCGGAAGCCTATATTGCCGGCCTCGAAATGCTCGATCAAAAAACGGATTTGAGCAAAATCGCCAGCGTCGCAAGCTTTTTTGTCAGCCGTATTGACACCAAGGTCGACGCCGCGATCGATACGAAACTGAAAGGCAATGTGGGGGACGGTTACGACAGGCTGGCCGCTCTGCGCGGAAAAGTGGCGGTCGCCAATGCCAAGCTCGCCTATCAGCAATACAAGAAAATCTTTTCCGGACCGCGTTGGGAAAAACTTGCTGCGCGCGGCGCGCGGCCGCAACGGCTTCTGTGGGCGTCCACCGGCACGAAGAACAAGGCCTATTCCGACATTCTTTACGTCGAGACCCTGATCGGCGCCGACACGGTCAACACCATGCCGCCGGAAACCATGGACGCCTATCGCGACCACGGAAAGCCGGCTGCGACATTGGAAGCGAATCTCGACGACGCGAACAAAGTTCTCGCAGATCTTGCGGCCTCGGGCATTTCGCTCGAGCGGATTACGGACGATCTCGTCGAGGACGGCGTACAGCAATTCTCCAAGGCCGCCGACGCGCTATACGCAGCGCTAGCGAGCAAGCGGGAGAAGATTCTGGATGGTTCGCTGCTGCGCCAGGAAATCGGCCTCAGTGAGGCGGCGGCGAAGATCGTTCAAGACGAGCTCGACGCCTGGACCAAACAGGGAAATGTCCGAAGGCTTTGGGCGAAAGATGCGTCGCTGTGGACAACCGCCGACGAGGCCAAATGGCTTGGCTGGCTGGATATCGCGCAGCGGGAGCGCGCAGACATCACCGGGCTCAGGAACTTCGCAGAGATCGTCAAACAGCAAAAGCTCAGCGACGTCGTGCTGCTCGGAATGGGCGGTTCCAGCCTCGGCGCGGACGTCCTGGGACTGACTTTCGGCAGCAAGGAAGGCTGGCCTGCGCTGCATGTGCTCGATTCGACGGATCCCGATCAAATACGTTCGGTGCAGCGCGCGATCACGCTTGCGACAACGATGTTCCTCGTCTCGTCGAAATCCGGAACGACGCTGGAGCCGAACATCCTGAAGGATTATTTCTACAAACTCATCTCCGACGAGCGCGGCGCCGCCGACGCCGGCCGGCAATTCGTCGCGATCACCGATCCCGGGTCGGAGCTCGAAAAGATCGCGAGCCAATACGGCTTTGCGCATCTGTTCTTCGGCGATCCCGCCATCGGCGGCCGCTTTTCGGTGTTGTCGAAATTCGGTCTTGTGGCCGCCGCCGCGATCGGCCTCAATGTCGAGCGCCTGTTGGCGGAGACGCAGCGCATGGTCACGAGTTGTCATGCCATGGTCCCGGCTTCCGCCAATCCCGGCATCCGGCTCGGCGTGACGCTTGGCGCGCTCGCGACGAAATGCGGCCGCGACAAGATCACAATCACAGCGTCGCCGGCGCTTGCCTCGATCGGCGCTTGGCTGGAGCAGCTGATCGCGGAATCAACCGGCAAGCAGGGCAAGGGCCTCATCCCGGTCGATGGCGAAGCGCTTGGCGAACCGAACGTTTATGGCGAAGACCGCGTCTTTGTGCATGTCCATATGGCGGGCAGTGACGATCGTGTCGCCGAATTGCAGGCGCTTCAGGAACAAGGCCATCCCGTCATTCGCATCGCGATAGAGGACTCCTATCAGCTCGGCCAAATACTCTATCTGTGGGAAATGGCCATCGCCGCGGCCGGCGCCGTGATCGGGATCAACCCCTTCGATCAGCCTGACGTCGAAGCGAGCAAGAACAAGACTCGCGAATTGACGCAGCAGTATGAATCGAGCGGCGCATTGCCTGAGGATGCGCCGATGCTTCGCCAGGGGGGCATCGCGATCTATGGCGACGAGCCCGCGCGCGAGGGTCTGCGCAAGGCCCGCAATCTCGGCGAGGCGTTGCGCTTCCATCTCGGTCGCATCGGCGCGGGCGATTATTTCGCGATTCTCGCTTATATCGAGAACTCACAGGCGCATCACGCGACGCTGAACGCCTTGCGGATGAAAATTCGCAATGGAAAGCGGGTCGCGACATGTCTCGGCTTCGGTCCCCGCTATCTCCATTCGACCGGGCAGGCTTATAAGGGCGGGCCGAATTCCGGCGTGTTCCTGACCATCACCTGCGATCACGCAAGGGATCTGGCGATTCCGGGCCGCAAGGCGAGCTTTGGGGCCGTTGAGGTTTCCCAGGCGCTGGGCGACTTTGCGGTGCTGACGGAACGCGGACGCCGCGCGCTGCGCATTCATTTGAACGACCTCGATAAAGGGTTGGCCGCCTTGGACGAGGCCATCGATTTCGCATTGGAGTGAAGCATGCAGATTGGTGTCGTTGGATTGGGGCGAATGGGCGGAAACATTTCGCGCCGCCTGTTGCAGCATGGACATGACGTGGTTGTGTTCGACCGCAACCAGGATGCGGTCGCGGAGCTCGGCAAGGCGAAAGCCAAGCCTGCGAAGACGCTCGACGATGTGGTCAAGCAGCTGACGGCGCCACGTACGGTGTGGGTCATGCTGCCGTCGGGCAAGATAACGGAAGGCGCCATCGCCGAGCTCGGTAAGCTCCTCGGCAAAGACGACACGATCATTGACGGCGGCAACACTTTCTACAAAGACGATATCCGCCGCGCGAAGGATCTGCTGGCCAAGGGCATCCACTATATCGATTGCGGAACCTCCGGCGGCGTCTGGGGATTCGAGCGCGGCTATTGCATGATGATCGGCGGCGAAAAGGATGTGGTCGATCGGCTGGATCCGATATTCTCGGCCCTGGCGCCGGGTCTCGGCACGATTGAGCGCACCCCTCATCGCGAGAACTTCGATCCGCGCGCCGAGCAAGGCTATATTCATGCGGGTCCCGTCGGCGCCGGCCATTTCGTCAAGATGATCCACAACGGCATCGAATATGGCTTGATGCAGGCCTATGCCGAAGGCTTCGATATCCTGCGCGGCAAGGCCAGCGAAAACCTGCCGGCGGACGAGCGCTTCGATCTCAACCTCACCGACATTTCCGAAGTGTGGCGGCGCGGCAGCGTGATCTCGTCCTGGCTGCTCGATCTGACCGCGATGTCGCTTGCGGAAAACCCGTCGCTCGACGAATTCTCCGGCTTTGTCGACGATTCCGGCGAAGGACGCTGGACGATCGACGCCGCGCTCGAAGAGGCCGTGCCGGCGCACGTGCTCTCCGCCGCGCTTTACGCACGCTTTCGTTCACGCGAAGAGCACACCTTCGGCGAAAAGCTTCTCTCCGCAATGCGCAGCAAATTCGGCGGCCATGTCGAAGGCCAGCTGGAAGGCGGACTCAAGACGGCTCCCGGGAAATGAGCGCGCCGCCGGATTCGCCCAAACCGCCGCCCTCCTGCGCCATGGTGATCTTCGGCGCCAATGGCGATCTGACCAAGCGACTGGTCGTGCCGGCGCTCTACAATCTCTCAAAATCGAACCTCCTGCCGGAAAATTTCGCGCTGATCGGAGTCGATCACAACGACAAGACCGATGAGATTTGGCGCAACGACTTGCACGACTTTCTCGAAAGGGCTCGCTGGCGGCGCCTCGACGATCGATCGACTGAACCCTGGGACCGGCTCGCCTCCGCAATGTCCTACCTTCAGGGCGACTTCACCGACCCGGCGACGTTTCAGAAGCTACGGCAGCATCTCGAAGAGTTGAACGCCAAACAAGAACTCGACGGCAATGTGCTGTTCTACTTTGCAACGGCGGATCGCTTTTTCGGACCTTTGGTTGACGCGCTCGCACAGGCCGATCTGGTGAAGCCCGACAAGGGATGGCGCCGGGTCGTGATCGAGAAACCGTTCGGCCACGATCTCGAATCGGCCAAGGCGCTCAACGCGCGCATTCTCAAGAGCCTCGGCGAAGATCAGATCTATCGCATCGATCATTTCCTGGGCAAGGAAACGGTCCAGAACATCATGGCGCTGCGTTTCGCCAATGGGCTTTTCGAGCCGATCTGGAACCGCGACCGCATCGACCATGTGCAGATCACGGTCGCCGAGACGATCGGCATCGAAAGCGCGCGGCAAATTCTACGAAGCGACCGGCGCGTTGCGCGACATGGTGCCCAACCACCTGTTCCAGCTCGTCGCGATGACGGCGATGGAGCCGCCCGTCGTCTTTCGATGCCGACGCCGTGCGCGCGAAAAAGGCCGAAGTGTTCAAGTCGGTGCATCCGCTCACGCTCGACGACGCCGTGCGCGGCCAATATGGCGCGGGTACGATGGACGGCAAGCCGGTGCGCAGCCTATCGCGACGAAGACAACGTCGCACCGGATTCCTTCGTCGAAACCTTCGTCGCCATCCGACTTTCGATCGACAATTGGCGCTGGGCGGGCGTGCCGTTCTATCTGCGCACGGGCAAGCGGCTCCCCAAACGCACGACCGAAATCGCCATCCGGTTTCAAGCGAAGCGCCGTTCATGCTGTTCCGCGATACGCCCGTGGACGAACTGGGCGCCAATTGGCTGATCCTGCAAATTCAGCCTGACGAAGGCATCCGGCTGCGATTCAACGCCAAGCGGCCGGGACCGGAGCATGGCGCTCGAGAGCGTGGCGATGGATTTCCGCTATACCGACTGGTTCAAGCAGGCGCCCGGCGGTCGGCTACGAGACGCTGATTTACGATTGCTTCATCGGCGACGCGACCTTGTTTCAGCGCGCCGATCAGGTGGAGGCGGCGTGGGCCGTGGTCGAACCGGTTCTGGAAGCCTGGACGGAAAAGCCGGACCAAGCGTTTCCAAATTACGATCCGGGCAGCTCGGGCCCGAAATCAGCCGACGAATTGCTGGCGCGCGACGGCCGCGCCTGGCGCGCCATCCGCTAGCAGGATCCGGTCGTGGCGGGATTGATTGAAGATTACGCCATGATCGGCGACATGCGCACGGCCGCGCTCGTCTGCCGCGACGGCTCCATCGACTGGTTGTGCTGGCCGCGATTCGATTCGGCATCGTGCTTCGCTGCGCTCCTCGGCACGCCCGAACACGGCCGCTGGCTCATCGCGCCGAAGAGCGCGAGCAAAGTGCGACGAGCCTATCGCGGCGCCACGATGATCCTCGAAACGACATTCTCGACCAAGGAAGGAAAAGTCTGCGTCGTCGACTTCATGCCCGTCGGCTCGGATCACAGCTCGGTCGTGAGACTCGTGATCGGGCTCGAGGGCGCGGTTTCGATGCGCACCGATCTCGTCGTGCGCTTCGATTACGGCATTTCCGTTCCATGGGTGAGCCGTGTCAACGAGACCACGCACTCCATGATCGCGGGACCCCATAGGCTCACCTTGCGCACGCCGGCGCCGCTCAAAGGCGAGGACATGCACACAACCGGCGAGTTCACCATCCGCGCCGGCGAGACCGTGCCGTTTGTCATGTCCTATTCGCGCTCGCATCTGCCCTTGCCGTTGTCCCTGAGCGTCGAACCAAGCCTCGCGGCGACAGAAGCGTTCTGGCGGGAGTGGGCCGGTCGCTGCAAACTGACCGGACCGGCTGCGGAAAAAATCCGCCGTTCGCTCGTAACCTTGAAAGCGCTGAGCTATCGCGCGACAGGCGGCATCGTGGCCGCCGTCACGACATCCTTGCCCGAGCAGATCGGCGGCCCTCGCAACTGGGATTATCGCTATTGCTGGCTGCGCGACGCCACCTTCACGCTGCTCGCCTTTCTCAACGCCGGATATACGGAGGAGGCCACCGAATGGCAGAACTGGCTGATACGCGCCATCGCGGGCAGCCCCGATCAGTTTCAGACGCTCTACGGCGTCGGCGGCGAACGCCGTCTCGACGAATGGCAGCTGCCGTGGCTGCCCGGTTACGAGCAATCCGCGCCCGTGCGAGTCGGCAACGCCGCGGCCGTTCAGATCCAATTGGATGTCTACGGCGAATTGGCCGACGTGATGGCGCAGGCGCGCAAAGGCGGCCTGCCGCCGCCCCCGCGGCGCAAGGAAATTCGCGAAG
Organism: uncultured Alphaproteobacteria bacterium; assembly: GCA_963715545.1. GTDB lineage: Bacteria > Pseudomonadota > Alphaproteobacteria > Micropepsales > Micropepsaceae > Rhizomicrobium. Next base: position 2,549,427 of record OY970252.1, read on the forward strand.
TGTTTCTCAAGCACCTGGCTGAAATCTGGCGCCAGCCCGATGAAGGCATCTGGGAAATTCGCGGCACGCCGCAGCACTTTGTCCATTCCAAGGTCATGGCCTGGGTTGCGTTCGATCGCGCCTGGCGGAACGCCGCGGAGCGCGGGGAAAAACGCGCGCAAAAGAAATGGAAGAAGATCGCCGACGAAATCCACGCCGATGTGTGCCGCAAAGGCGTCGATCCCGAACGCGGCTGCTTCGTGCAGGTCTATGGCTCGACGAATCTGGATGCAAGTCTGTTGCTCCTCGCCATCGTTGGTTTTCTGCCGCCGAAAGACCCACGCATTCGCAAGACGGTGTGGGAAATCGAGCGGCGTCTTATGGTCGATGGCTTTGTGCTGCGTTATGAAACGGGCTCCGGAATCGATGGCTTGCCGGCGGGAGAAGGCGCGTTCCTCGCCTGCAGCTTCTGGCTGGTGGGCAACTACATTCTGCAAGGCCGCAGGGCTCATGCGACGAGGTTGTTCAACAAGCTCGTCAAGCTGACCAACGATGTCGGGCTTCTGGCTGAGGAATACGATCCCCGCGCCAAACGGATGCTGGGCAATTTCCCCCAGGCCTTCTCGCATGTGGCGCTGGTGAATGCCGCGCTCAGCCTGATGCACTTGGCGCGGATCCGTCGCTCCGAAGAACGCGTCGCAAAGAAACCCGCGCGCAAGCATGTTGCGCGAAACAGGGCTTGAGGCGGATCATGCCCACTCAGAATTTGCCAGCCGTCGATTTTTCCCGCGATGCGCTTCTGTTCGACGTCGACGGAACGCTGCTCAATATCGCCCCGAGGCCTGAGGATGTTCGTGTTCCTGTAGCTCTGCGTGGAACCCTCGCGCGTTTGAATGCGCTTTGCGGCGGCGGCGTCGCGCTCGTGAGCGGCCGAAAGCTCGCGATCATCGATAGACTCTTCCTGCCGCTCAGTCTGACGAGCATCGGTTCGCATGGCGCAGAATTGCAGCGTATGCCGGGCGGTCCGATCGAGCAATGTGCGCCCAGGCTTCCGGATCGCATTCGAATGGCTTTCGCCGACCTCGGCAGTCTCGATTCGCGTATTGTCGTGGAGGACAAGGGGTACACATTGGCGTTCCACTATCGCGCCGCGCACGATCGGGCTGCCGAATTGATGAAGCTGGCGCACGAAAAGCTGACGCCATTCGAACCGGAATTCGCCATGCTGTGCGGAAAAGACATCGTGGAGATAAAATCGCGGTCGTTCAGCAAGGGAACTGCGTTGCGCCGGCTTCTTGCCGCCCCGCCATTTGAGGGGCGCCGACCCATCTATTGCGGCGATGACACGACCGACGAAGACGCCTTCGCCATGCTGGCCGATTTCGCGGGGATAGGCGTTTCCGTAGGGCGCGCGATGGTGGGAGCCGCTTACGAAGTTCCGGCGCCCGTCGATATCCGCAACTGGCTTGCGCGCATCGCGGCTCAGGATGGAGGCGCAACGTGAAGGCGGCGCAGGGATTGGATCTCGCGGTCATCGGAAACGGCCGCACCGCCGCACTGGTGGATTCCACCGCACGCCTCGTCTGGTGGTGCGTTCCGCGCTTTGACGGCGACCCCGTCTTTTGCCGGCTTCTGGCGCATGACGCGGAAAAGGGATTTTCCGACGTCGTGCTCGACGGCCTCGCCGACGCCCAATCGGAGTATGTGCGCAACACCGCAATCGTGACGACGGTTCTGACCGCCGAGGACGGTTCGGCGATCCGCATCACCGATTTTGCGCCGCGCTTCCGCAATGCCGGACGAATGCTGCGCGCGCCGCAACTCGTGCGCATCATCGAGCCGATCTCCGGCATGCCGCGCATCACGATCCGTTTTCGGCCGACCTGCAACTACGGCGCCCCGATGCCCAACCGCTCGTTGGGCAGCAATCATCTGCGCTATTGGAGCGGCGAAATCGCTGTCCGACTGACGACGGACGCCTCGCCTTCAACCATCGAGCGCGAAGCGCCCTTCGTCCTGACGCGACCCGTTCATCTCGTGTTCGGCCCCGACGAGCCGTTCGCAGACGATCTCGAATCCACCTGCCGCGAATTCGTCGAACGCACGCGCGACTATTGGGTCGAATGGGTGCGGCGGCTTTCGATCGGCTATGACTGGCAGGACGCCGTCATCCGCGCCGCGATCACGCTCAAGCTTTGCAATTTCGAGGAAACCGGCGCGATCGTCGCCGCGCTCACCACATCGATCCCGGAAGCGCCCGAGTTCGGGCCGCAATTGGGACTATCGCTATTGCTGGCTGCGCGACGCCTATTTCGTGGTCAAGGCGCTGAACCGCATCGGCGCCACGCGCACGATGGAAGATTTCATCAATTACACGCTCGGCATCGCCGCCGACGACGCGACGCATCTCCATCCCGTTTACGGCATCGTCCCGACGGACAATCTGACCGAACGCATCGCGCCCGATCTCAAGGGCTATCAGGGCCATGGTCCGGTGCGCGTCGGCAATGCGGCCGTCGAGCAGACGCAGCACGACGCCTATGGCAGCGTGATTCTGGCCGCGATGCCCATGTTCTTCGACAAGAGATTGCCCCGGCCTGCCGGCGAGCCCCAGTTCCACTTACTGGAATCGCTGGCGGCCAAAGCCGCGAAACTCGCGCTCGAGCCGGATGCCGGCATTTGGGAATATCGCGGCCGTAAACGGGTGCACACACATTCGGCGGCGATGTGCTGGGCGGGGTGCAGCCGCACCGCGGCGATCGCGACCCGGCTTGGATTCGAAGACCGCGCCGCGCACTGGAGCCGGATCGCCGACATGATCCAGGAGGCGCTGCTCGACCGCGCGTGGAACCCCAAGCGCGGGGCGTTCACCGCGGCGCCCGACGTCGACGACCTCGATGCGAGCGTTCTGCTCCTGCCGGAACTGGGGCTGATCGAGGCCAAAGACCCGCGTTTTGTGTCGACCGTGAACGCCATCGACATGGAACTCCTGCGTGACAAACACGTTATGCGTTACGCGGCGAAAGACGATTTCGGGCTGCCCGAAACCGCCTTTCTGGTTTGCCGGTTTTGGCTGATCGATGCCTGGGCATCGTTGGGGCGCGTCGCAGAGGCACGTGACATGTTTCAGGACGCGCTACGACACCGAAACCGATACGGATTGCTCTCTGAAGATATTCACCCGGCGACGGGCGCGCTGTGGGGCAATTTTCCGCAGACCTATTCGATGGCGGGCCTGATCACGAGCGCCATGCGCCTGTCGCGGAGTTGGGAGGATCGCTATTGGCACGCGTCTTCATAATTTCCAACCGCGTCGCCGTGCCCAATCCGGCGCGCGGCGTTCACGCGGGCGGCCTTGAAGTCGCCTTGCGCGCGACGCTCAAGCGACATTCCTGCGTGTGGCTGGGCTGGAGCGGCGACGTCAAACCTGCGGGCGAGGTTCAGACGCGCACGATCCGCCAGGGCCGGATGACCTATATCGTCACCGATCTGAGCGACGAGGACTACCAGGAATATTACAGCGGCTTCGCCAACAGGGTGCTGTGGCCGATCCTGCACTATCGGCTCGACCTTGCGGAATTCCTGCGTCGCGATCTTACGGGCTATCTTCGCGTCAACGATCATTTCGCCGACGAGCTCGACAAGGTGCTTGAACCGGATGATGTCGTGTGGGTGCATGACTATCACCTGATTCCGCTCGCCAAGGCGTTGCGCGAGCACGGTCGCGACAACAGGATCGGATTCTTCCTCCACATTCCGTTGCCGCCGCCGGAAATCCTCACGGCGCTGCCGAACCACGAGCGTTTGATTCCGCTCCTGTGCGACTACGATCTCGTGGGCTTCCAGACGGACGGCGACGCAGCCAATTTCGCGCGCTATCTGGCGACAGAATGCGGCTTGCCTTCGCACATCCCGCGCGCCTTCAATTCGGAAAGCCGCAGCATGCGGATCGGAACATTTCCCGTTGGCGTAGAGACGCTTGCGTTCAACCGGCGCGCGCGCCGCGCTGTGCGCTCCTCGTTGGTGCAGCGCATGCTCGAAAGCGTGCATGGCGTCGCGATGCTCGGCGTCGATCGCCTGGACTATTCCAAGGGGATCGCGCTCAGGCTGGAAGCCTATGAGCGTTTCCTCATCGCCAATCCGGAATGGCGGGGCAAGGTCACCTATCTTCAGATCACGCCGAAGAGTCGCTCCGAGATTCCTGAATATGCCGATATGGAACGGCAGATCGATACGACAGCCGGCCGAATCAACGGAACTTACGGCGACGTGTCCTGGACGCCTGTTCGCTACACCAACCACACCTACAGCCGCACTGCTCTTTCGGGTTTGTATCGCTCGGCGCGCGTCGGCCTTGTGACGCCCATGCGGGACGGAATGAATCTGGTGGCCAAGGAATATGTCGCCGCGCAGGATGCGGAAAATCCCGGCGTGTTGATCCTGTCGCGCTTCGCCGGCGCGGCCGCCGAATTCACGGCGGCGCTGCTCGTCAATCCCTACGATCCCGAAGCCGTGGGCGCCGCCATGGCGCGCGCCCTCGCCATGCCGCTCGACGAACGAAGGGCACGTCACAAGGATTTGTTCGAGGCGCTCCTGCGTAACGACATTTCGCTGTGGGGTGACCGTTTCCTCGCGGCGCTCAACGGCAGACCGCTTCCCGACGCGGGCGGCCGAAGACCCGTTCAGTGGGCGCCGTCGCGCGACGGCGCATCGGGCGCGCAGGACAAGGGCGTCGCAATGTCTTCGAGCGGCCGCCTTTCGGCGGCGATACCAAGCCTCGCTTCCGCGGCGGCGCCGACCAGCATGAGGCCGGCGCCGAGAAGGTAACCGTATAGTATCTCTTCGCGCGAGCCGCTTTCGATGAGCGCGCCGAAAAGCGCCGGTCCCGCAATGCCGCCGATGCCCGTCCCGAAAGCATAGAAGAGCGCAATGGCGAAAGCCCGCATTTCCAGGGGAAAGCTTTCGCCCACAGTGAGATAGGCCGCACTGGCGCCGGCGGACGCGAAAAAGAAGATCGCCGTCCAAGCCGCGGTCTGTTCCGCCGCATCGAGAACGCCGGCGCGAAACAGGAGACCCAGCAAAGCCACCGATACGCCGGATGCGGCATAAGTCGCCGTGATCATGGTCTTGCGCCCGACCGAATCGAACAATGGGCCCAGCAGGAGCGGCCCGAGAAAATTTCCCACCGCAAAGGGGAGGATGAACCATCCGACGCTTTGCGGCGCAACGCCGTAAAAGCGCGTCAGGATGAGCGCATAGGTGAAGAATATGGCGTTGTAGAAGAACGCCTGCGTCGCCATGAGCGTCAGACCGAGAACGACGCGCTTCGGATAGTCCCTCAACAGCGTACGGACGACACTTCCCAAAGTGAGCCGGTAGCCGCGGTTGACGCGCAGTCTTGGAAGGTCATCCGGCCGAGCATATGGAACGCAGCCGCTGTTTCGTGTGCGCCGTTCGATGTCCTGCATCACGCGCTCGGCTTCCTCGGGCGCATTGTGCGTCATCAGCCATCGCGGACTCTCCGGTACGAAGCGACGCAGGAAAAGCGCGATGAGCGAAAGCGAGCCGCCGATTGCGAAAGCCAGACGCCAACCGATATCCGGCGCAAACAAATGCGGATTCAAAGCGACGATCGACCCAAGCGCGCCCAGCGCCGCGCCGATCCAGAAGCTGCCATTGATCGCAAGATCGGTTACGCCGCGCCGGCGCGCCGGAATAAATTCCTGGATCGCCGAATTGATGGCCGCATATTCGCCGCCGATTCCGGCGCCGGTTGCGAAACGAAACAGCGCAAAAGACCAGAAGCTCCAGGAAAGCCCGGTCATGATCGTCGCGGCCAGATAGACGAGGACGGTGACGGTGAACAGCCGCTTGCGGCCCCATCGATCCGTCAGCCAGCCGAAGAAGAGCGCGCCGAGCACTGCGCCGGCGACATAGATGCTCGCCGTCAAGCCGATCCTTGTGGCGGTCAGATGAAGCGAACTGCTCTGCGAAATCGCGCCCGATAGCGATCCCACGAGAGTGACTTCAAGGCCGTCGAGAATCCACGTGACCCCCAGCGCCGAGACGATCAGCCAGTGGAACGAAGACCAGGGCAGACGGTCGAGCCGCGCCGGAATGTCGGTAGAGAATTCGCCGTGATCCACCAGCGTACCCCGCCGGTCGCCCCGACCATCTTAAATGCGCGGGATGCGAAGCCGGTTCCATCATGCGCATCGACATCATCCACCTCACCCAAGCTCTCGGAACTTAAGCGGGATGCGGCGGTTATCTGAACGTCACATTCGCGGAGGGCGCATTCATGCTCGGCACTGTTCTGATCGTCATTCTGATTCTGTTGCTTCTTGGCGCATTGCCGTCCTGGCCCTATAGCCGCGGATGGGGTTATTACCCCAGCGGCGGCCTGGGTCTCGTTCTTGTCATCATCCTGATCCTCGTGCTGCTCGGTCGGGCCTAGCCGGTCGCTCAGGTGTGCAGCGACGCGACCATGACGGGCTTCTCGTTGTAGAGATCGGGATAAATCCGTTTCAGGTTTTCAATCTTCGGCTGGTCGTTGATCTGGATGTAGAGGCTGTCGGGATTGTGGATCAGATAATCCTGATGATAGCCCTCGGCCGGATAGAACGCGGTCAGGTGGTCCACGCGCGTGACGATCGGGCTGCCGAACGCATGCGCCTTTTCAAGCTGGGCGATATAGGCGTCGGCAATGCGCTTCTGCATATCGTTCGCGGCGAAGATGTCTGAGCGGTATTGCGTGCCGGAGTCGGGGCCTTGCCGGTTCAATTCCGTGGGGTCGCTCGCCACGGAAAAATAGACGCGCAGGATCTGCCCGTAAGTGACCTGCTTCGGATCGAACATGATCTGCACGGATTCCGCGTGGCCCGTATCACCCGTGCTCACCTGCTCATATTCGGCCGTGTTCTTCTGACCGCCCGAATAACCCGCGAGCACCTGGCGCACGCCTTTGACATGCTCGAACACACCTTGCATGCCCCAGAAGCAGCCGCCGGACAGCACCGCGGTTTCCGTCGCCCCCGTCCGCGGATTGTCCAGCGCAGGCGCCGGCAACGCGCGCGGCGATTCGTCGGCGCGCGCGCAGGCCGCGGACAAGAGCGGCAACGTCGCGCACATCGCCAATGCGAGCGTCCGCACCGAATTGGATTTCCGAATGCCAGATTTCCCAAAGATTGCCATCGCTCACTCCCTTAAGTGGTTATCTTCGAACCCGAAAAATCAGGCCCGCTTCACGAATTTCAGCGCCGCCGAATTCATGCAGTAGCGCAAACCGGTCGGCTTCGGGCCGTCATCGAACACATGGCCCAGATGCGCGTCGCAGCGCTTGCAGGAAATGGCCGTGCGATCCATGCCGAAGGTGCTGTCGCTCGACTGCGCCACATTGATCGGCGAGATCGGTTGCCAGAAGCTTGGCCAGCCGGTGCCGGAATCGAACTTGGTGTGCGAATCATAGAGCGCCGTGTCGCAGCAGATGCAGCGGAACAGGCCGTCGGCTTCCAAATTCCAATACGCGCCCGTGAACGGCGCCTCGGTGTCGGCATGCCGCGTCACTTCGAAGGATTCGGACGCCAGCATTTTCTTCCAGTCGGCTTCGCTCTTGACGACCTTCGGAACGCTCGCCTTGCCCAGGCTTTTGCCCGAGGCTGCGAAATTCTCGATGGTCACCATCTGCGGGCCCGTGGCCGCTTTCGCGATACGCGGCAGCGCGCCCAATGCCGCCAAAGCGACGAGCGAACCGGCCGACAGAAGCAATTGCCGTCGCGCCGGATTCAGTCTGCCGTCTGCTGTCGTGGTTTTCATGATCTCGCTCCTGAAGCGGGTTCAACTGTAATACGCGCGCACTCTGCCGAATGTTACGACAAATGCGCGATGACGGATCAGGCATAAGCCTGTATTCCCCGGCCTCTGCAACCTGTTCAAGCTTTCGTGAGAGGGGCAACGGCCGAGATGGGAGCGACGCGTGTGGGGCGATTCCTGCGGTGGAGGTGATGCATCATTTTTCCAAAATTTTTTCATTCCAAAATCTCCAACGAAATCAATCGCTTGATGCCGCGGAACAGGGCGACCAAGCCCTGTTACTTGCCCTGAATCGCGCCCTGTATTTTCTTGTAGTTCTGCTTGGGCGGGAACCCGCCCACAGTCATCCGAAACATACGGCGACCAGCGCCAATTCCGATTTGAACAGGTCAAGCAGATGGCGACATTTGATGGTGAAATCCGCGGCGGGAGCCGGTGTCTCCGCGCGCTAAAGCATACAGATCGTCACTCACTTCGAGCGCAACCCTGACGACGACCTTGAGCATTTCGATATCGTCGTCGCCGAAAAACTCAAGCGCATCCTTTGCCATGGCCGTTTGAATTGCGCGAATTTCCTGATTCATGTGTCGCCGCCTCCTGACTATTTCGGCGCTGACTCCACATCCTTTTTTCGTCGAAAAACAAAAATTGCGCCGCAGGCGACTAAGATCATGGGTAAACTGAAGGCTACAACCGGTGACACGTTCGAAGCGGGGCCGAAGATTTTTGACAGCAGAAAGAGCCACAAAACGATCAATGCGCAAATTATCGTGACAACTAGAACGAACCTGGCAGCGTCCACTGCTTTTTTCCGAACGGATGTCCGGCTCGGTCGCTCCAACCAAATAGTCTTGATAGAAAACGCAGCTGCCGACAAAATTGCCCAAAGAAATAACCCGCCAGACGTCCAGGTTTCGCCGGAAAAACTTCTGCCCGCCAAATAGCGATAGATGATCGAACCCACTGTTACGAAGGCTACGAGCCCCGCAGCAATCATGAGAACCACGACAATGCGCCGGATATTCCGCTGCTGAGTACTTCCGTTCATCGCTGTAAGCCTAATCACCGGTAGGATTGGTCAGATTGACCATCGCATGAGTACGCTTTAGCCGCGCTCAGGCCAACCCCGACAGGTTCGGTAGACGCGATCTGCGCTGACGAATGGTAACCGAAGAATAGCTCAGCTCGTCAGCACGACGCCGGTGGAGAGGTTCTGGCGCTTCAGCGACTCCAGCGCAAAGTCCAGGTCCCGACGGGGCGCGCCGTTCCAGCGGGCCACCAGCAGAACGGCGTCGGCGAAGCCCATTATCGCCGGCGCCGCGCCCGACGAGAGCGGACCGGCGTCCACGATCACCAGATCGCAGTTTTGCCGAAGATGCGCGAGCAACCGCGACATCTCGGGCGACGCCCAGACACGGCCCGGATTGGGAAAGCGCTGTGCCGGCGACAGGAGGAATGCGCCGGAGCGCGTGTCTCGCGCCAGCGCGCCGCTCAGGGGAACGGACCCACGCAATGTTTCCAGCAGGCCAGATTGCGGCGCGCCGAGCCCCGCCATGAGAGTCGCCGCCGGCGTCTGGAGATCGCCATCGATGACGACGACGCGCCGGCCGAGTTGCGTGGCCGCGCGAGCCAACGCCAGCGCCACTGTCGTCTTGCCTTCCTGTGGTCCGGCCGAGGTGACCGCGATCACTTTGGGCGGATAACCATGTCCCGAAGCCGCGATGTTTTGCGCCAGCGCGCGCATCTCCAATCCGAAAAATCCCATGGGCTGATCGATGACGCGATCGGCCGCACGCAGGGCGAGCGCATTGGGCAATTCGGCCACGACCGGAACGCCGCGCAACGGCGCGACGGCCGGGCGTTGCGACACGCGCGCTGCGACCGGCATGTCGAACCGTTCGGCGAGCAGACCCGCAAGCAGACCCAAGAGCAGGCTGATCGGTATTGACGCGAGCGCAATGAGCAGTTTCGGCGGCGAGCTGGGGAGCGACGGCACCGGCGCATGCGAGATCACGTGCACGTCCGGCGCCTGGATCGAATCCTGGTCCTGCGCCTCGCGCAGCCGCGTGACGAACGCTTCATACATGCTGCGCGTGGAGACCGCGTTGGCTTCCAGCGACTTGAGCTGCACGCGCGCGAGGTTCTGGTCGGTCGACTCGGTTTCCGTCTGTCGCAGGCTGCCTTCAAGGGAGGCGACCTGCGCGCGGGCCACGGCGACGTCGTTCGCCACGGAGCCCGCCAAGCGGTCCACTTCCTGCGCGATCTTGGCGTCCAGATCGCGTTTCTGGGCCTGGGCCGCAATCAGTTTCGGATTGCGCGCGCCATAGCGCGTTTCGAGCTCGGACTCGCTCTGGATCGCCGTCGCTTGCTGTTCCCGCAACGACACGATCAAAGGCGACGACACGATCTGCGAGACATCGGCCACGTGGCCCGATTGCATGAGGGTCTTGATGCGGTTGTAGCTCGCGAGTTTCGCCGCCAGATCGGCGCGCGCCTGGACGAGCTGCGTGTCGATGCCGCCCATCTGCTGATCGATGAGCGGCGCGCCGTCCGCCATGTCGTTCAAATGGTTCTCGGCTTTGTAGCGCTGCACGGCCGCCTCATCGGCCTGCACCTGCTGCGCGAGAAGCCGGATGCGCTGCAGCAGCCATTCGGTCGTTTTGTGCGTCGCGTCGAATTTGGCGCCCAGCTGCTGCTCGACATAGGCGTCAACGAGCGCATTGGCGATCCGCGCCGATTTGGCCGGGTCGCGCGAGGAAAACGTCACTTCGATCGTCGTGGACATGCCGACGGCGCTGACGGTGAGTTTTTTGAGGAAATTGTCGACCGTATTGTTGAACTGCCGCACTTCCACATCGGCTTCCGTCTCGTCGCTGGGGAAGAGCCAATGGACGGGATTGAGCGCGACCATCGTCGGCGGCGCATTGAATTCCGGGTCCTGCATCAGATCCAGCTTGTCGACCACTTGCGCCGCCAGATCGCGGGACGACAGGACCTGAATCTGGTTCTGCACGGACGCCGAGTCGGTGGGCAGATCGGAGAGCACGGCCGAAAGATCGGTGACATTGTTCTTGCGCGGGTCGAGCATGACCAGCGCGGAGGACGCGTAGTGCGACGGCAGCAGAGCCAGCACCAGCAATGTCAGTGCGAACAGGCCGAGCGCGACGTTGCGGATCAGCCGGCCGCGCGTGCGGACGATGCGGCTCATATCTTCAAATTGAAAATTGTCCCATCCACGGGCGGCGCCGTCGCCGGAACCGGCGACCGATCGAGTTGCTCCGCGCTGATCCGTGGACACGAATTTCCCTCCGCCTCGGGCGGCATTCCGCCTTCGAGCGCAATGGACAGGTTTACCTTGGCGCCGCCTGCGGAAAGGTTAACGCGACCCTTCCGGCGGCCCTTCAATGCCGGGCTATTGCCGCTTCAGGCGATCGCGCCCAGCGCGGCGTCCATGATGGCCGGATCGTCCCATGGCACATCGTGATGACCGGTCTTCAGATAGGGACTGGCCGGATCGCGCTTCCACTCCCGCGGGAAGAACACGACGACGTCCTTGTCGATCGCCCGACGCATGCCGACCGGCTCCGTCGAGAGGGTCGCGGCAAGCGCCGATGGCAGATCGCGACCTGCTCCGAACGGCAATGTGCCCCCCTGGGTAGCGCGCGGGTTGATTTCGATCAGGTGCACCGCGCCGGAGGCGTCGCGGATAAAGTCCAGCCCGTGCAGGCCCGACAATCCGAAAACTTTTGCGGCCGCGCGGCTGGCGTCCGCCATCTCGCGGCAATCGACGCGGCGAATGACGCTGGGCGGCCCAATCTCGCCCTGGGTGACCAGCACATCGTAATGGAGCGCGCCCACCACGCCGCCGCGATCGGCCGCAAAAGCGCTAGCGGCAGGTTGGCCTTCGATGAAGCGCTGCACGCAGACGGCCGTGGTCGTCGGCTTCAGCGCGGCGAGAAGGAAATGCGCGTCCCGGCGCTTGGCCGCGCGCGCGATGCTGCGAAGCCGGGAGGGTGCACTCGAAAGCTTGCGATAAGCGGCGTGCGCCTGTTCGGCGGTCCTGGCGATCACCACGCCTTCCCCGCCCCAGCTCTCATCGGATTTTAACACGGCCGGCAAGCCGGTCACCGCGAGACATTCGTCAAGCTGCGCTTCGCTCGTGACGGGCAGCGTGTCGGGAACGCGCACGCCCATTCCGCGCAAAGCGGCGAGCGAGGCGCTGCGTGAAAGCACGCGGTCGTAATTCTCGGGCGTCCCCAACGAGCGCGCGACAAGCGCCCCAATGGGGGAACTCTTTTCGGCTTGGTAAAGGCGAAGTAAATGCCGGACCGCGCGGTCATCGCAAGGCGCGATCAGATCCGGCGCAGTGCGCGCAATCGCCTTGCGCAGCGAGCGCAGCGGGGTCAGCGGATTGTAGAGATGGCTGCCGGAGACGTAACGGCTCGATTGGACGGGCGCGCCGTCCGGCGACAGCGCATAGACATTGCAACCGGCCGCTGCGAATCCGCCCGCGTAGCGCGCAGCCGAAGGCCATTTCAGGGTGGCGTAAAGCAGAATCTTGCGCGCCATAAGCGGACTCTAAGCGATCTCGATGGGCGTGCTGCAGGAACCATACCGGCACAGAAATTGAACATTTCGCCCCTAAGTTCCGTCTTTGGACGTGAACGACGCGTCGGTTCGAGACATTTGGTTCAAATTGAAACTTTCAGGGGTCGAATATGAAACAGTCCTGCGATGTGGCCATTATCGGGGCAGGTCCCTACGGTTTGTCCGTCGCCGCCCATCTGGGCATGCGCGGCGTAGATTATCGCATCTTCGGCAAGCCGCTCGGCACCTGGGCGGGTCACATGCCGAAGAACATGACTCTGAAGTCCGAAGGCTTCGCCTCGAACCTGTCCGCGCCGACATCCGATTTCACGATGAAGGCGTGGTCGGGACGCAAGGGAATCGCTTACCAGGACCAGGGCCTGCCCATCGGCCTCGACACCTTCCTGGACTATGGCGATGCATTTCGCCGCCGCTTCGTGCCCGGTCTGGAAGACGTTCAGGTCACCTCGCTTGAACGCAAGGACGACGGATTTACCCTGACGTTGGACACCGGCGAAACACTCGAAGCCCGCAATGTGGTGATGGCCGTCGGCGTGACGTGGTTCGCCTACACCCCGCAGATCCTGGCGGCGCTTCCACAGGATTTGATCTCGCACAGCTACAACCATCGCGACACGACCCAATTCAAAGGCCGCGAAGTCGCCGTGATTGGCACGGGCTCTTCGGCGATCGATCTGGCGCATCAGCTTCGCGAATGCGGAGCCTCGCCGCATATCGTCGGCCGCGCGGATCATATCCAGTACAATTGCACGCCGGATCCCGACCGCGAAAAGCTGCTCTACAAGCTGCAGAATCCGCCTTCCACCATCGGCCGTGGCTGGCGCTCCTATTTCTGCGCCGAGGCCCCCCTTCTTTTCTATCGCATGCCGAAGCAGCTCAAGGAACGCGCGATCCGCAGCCACATGCATCCCGCGGCCGGCTGGTTCATGCGCGAACAGGTCGAGGGCCGCATTCCCACGACCTTGGGCAGCACGCCGGTGGCGGCCTGGACGAACAACGGACGCGCCGTGCTGACGCTTGCCGATCGCGCCGGCGCGCAGAAGACGCAATCCTTCGATCACGTTATTGCCGCGACGGGCTATCGCGTGAATCTGGAACGCGTTCCGTTCTTGTCACAAACTCTGCGCTCGCAGATCGCCCTGACCGGCACATCGCCCTTCGTGTCGGACAATTTCGAAACCTCGATTCCGGGCCTCTATGCGGTCGGCCTGTCGGCCATGGAAATGTTCGGCCCCTTGATGCGATTCATGGTCGGCGCCGAGTTCGCCGCCCCGCGCGTCGCCGCGCATCTCGACCGCAAGATCGCAATGCCCAAGCGGCAGCGGGCGGCGTAGTACGGCACCCCCCTTCCGCCTCGCTACGCTCGGCACCTTCCCCCGCGAGGGGGGAAGGCTAGAAGAAAAAGCGACTTCGCAACCTACTTAACCTTCCCCCCTTGCGGGGGAAGGTGGACGCCTCGCATTTGCGAGGCGGACGGAAGGGGGGCTGCGCCACCCTCACGACATCGCCGCCAACTCGCTCTTGAGAATCTTCCCTGTCGGGCTGACCGGCATCGACGGCACCACCACGATGCGCGACGGCCGCTTATAGGGCGCAAGCTTCGTCGCCGCATAATCCGAAAGCTCATCCGTCGTCGTGCGTGCGCCGTCCGTGAGATGGACGAACGCCAGCACGTCTTCGGTCCCATCGACCTGTTTTCCGATCACCGCCGAACGCGCGACATCGGGATGAGCGTTGAGCACGCCTTCGATTTCGGCCGGATAGACATTGAAGCCGAAGCGAATGATCAGTTCCTTGCAGCGCCCGACGATGAACATATTCCCATCCTCGATGCGCGCGAGATCGCCAGTCTTGAACCAGCCCTCGGCATTCACGGCGGCCGCAGTTTCCTCCGGCGCGCGATAATAGCCCTTCATAATTCCCGGGCCGCGCACCCACAATTCGCCGACTTCGTTGGGAGCCGCGACCCGGTCATCGGGACCGACAAGCTTTGCTTCCACGCCGGGGATAAGACGTCCAACCGAGCAATCCGTTCGCGGCGCTTGAAGAGAGGTCAGCGTGATCGTCGGCGAGCATTCGGTAATGCCGTAGCCATTGTGCAAGGTGCGGCCGAACGCGGCTTCGACGGTCGATTTCGTGGCCGCGTCGAGCGGGGCGCCGGCCGACGACATGATGCGCAATGCCGGACAGGCAACAGGCACAAGCTTTTTGCGCGTCGCATATTCGGCAAGCATCGCGTGCATGGAAGGCGTGCCGATCAGCAGCGACACGCGCTCGCGATCAAGCGCCGCAAATATCGCCGCAGGATCGAAGCGCGACGTGAGGCGCACCTGCGCGCCAGCGACCAGCGAGCCCAGAAGAATTCCCGTGAGGCCGAGAATGTGGGAGATCGGCATCACGACATAGGTCTTGTCGTCGGGACCGAGCGAGCGCACCTCGGCCGAAGCGCGCGCGACGAACAGCAAATTGCTCTGCGACAGCATCACGCCTTTGGGCTTGCCTGTGGTGCCTGACGTATAGAGCAGCGCCGCAACGCGCTGCGCCGGGTCGGCTTCGACGGGCTCCGGAACGGCCGCTTCGTTCAGGGGGGAAAGCGCCACGGCGCCGAACGACGCGGGATCGTGCAACGCGGCGCCAAGCCTTGTCGCATGCGCGTTGGCGCGCGCCGATACGCCGATGGTGAGAATAATTCGGCGGGCGCCGCTGTGATCGCGGATTTCGTCGACCTCGCGGTCCGACAGACGCGCATTGACGACGATCGGCCACGCCCCGCAAACGTTCAGGGCGAGAAAGAGCGCGACCGCCGCACAGCAATTCTCGCATACGAGCATGACGCGGTCGCCGGGCCTCACGCCCGATTTCTGCAGCCAAACCGCCGCCTCGGCGATCGCCGAATCCAGTTCGCGGTACGTCCAGCTTCGCGAATCATCCGTCAGCACAGCGCGATCGGGCGCGCGCGCAGCCCAGTAGGGAATGATCTCGCCGACGGTCGCGAGCGTCGCAGGCGCGCGATTTTGTATTTGTTCCTTATCCGGCATCGTCATTCTTCCGGATAGCCGCTCGATCCATGCAGGTCGAAATGCGTTCCGCCGCGCCATCCGCGTGACTGTGAATCATCGAGACGTGATCGCCCGGTACCGCATGCAATTCGAACGATTTCGCCATCCCCGACCAGACGTTTGCAGGGTCGCTGGGGAACACGACTTGCGTCGTCTCGGCTTTGAGGAAGGTGATCTTTCCGTCATAGGGCTTGGCAACATAAGACAGCAAAGCAACGCCGCCGGCGTCCTGCACCTGCCGCAGTGAAAGCGGCAGATTTGCGTCCGGTTCTCCCAGCCATTGCCGCGCCGGATTTGGTTGCGCGGCGGCCGCGCGCTTTCCGCGCGAAAGTTGGGCGAAACGGCCGCTCAGCTTCTTTAGAGTTTCATTGGGCGGCCGTGTCGCCAGCAATCGCATGCGGTTGAGCCAGACGCGCACAGTTCGCGTCAGCCGCGACTTGAGCGGCCAGGTCTGCGGCAGCGCGTAGGAATCGATCATCAGAAGCAGCGCGACGTTTTTCTCGCCCAGGCTCCGCGCCATCTCCAGCGCAACAAGCCCGCCGAACGAATAGCCGGCAAGATAATAGGGGCCGTGCGGCTGCACCTCTTTGATCGCGTCGAGATAAAACGCCGCCATCTCCGCCACGGAATCCAGCGGCGGCGCCGACCCGTCGAGGCCTCTCGCCTGGATCGCATAGACAGGGTTGACCGTCCGGATCTGCTTTCCCAGCGCATCGAGTTCGATGACCGTGCCGCCGATCCCGTGCACAATGAAGAGCGGCGCATCGCCCTCGCCCGGCTTCAGACGCACGAGCGGCGAGAAACTCGCGGTCGCTCCGCTTTCAATCAGATCGGCCTGTTCGGCGATCGTGGGCGCATCGTAGATCGTCGTGATCGGGAATTTCTGCCCGAATTGCTGCTCGATCTCCAGCAACAGGCCGACGGCCAGCAAGGAATCGCCGCCGAGATCGAAGAAGTTGCTCGCAGGGAAGATCGGAGACGTCTGCAAATTGCGCGACCAGATGCCGATGAGCGATTCAATGATCGTTTCGCGCACCGCAAGTCGATCTTCGGCCGTCGGCGTGACGGCGGCATTCGTTTCCTGGGCGGCATCGATACGAAGCTCGGCGGTCACGATCCGCGCAGGCCCGCAGTGCGCGCCTCTCCCCGGCTTTCAGAATGAAAGCTCCATGTCATGTTCGATCGCGCGATCTGATGGAGCCAGACTCGGAAAATGCCGATTGCGGACCCTCTGCGGTCCGCGCTGGTCGAGCGCCCGACCGGCGAAGGATAATCGCGCATGAGTTCGGTATTGCGTTCGGCAGGTGCGCGGTCCTTGAAGCGCATCAGCTCGTCGGTCTCCGCCTCGGAGAAATAGCCCGTGGGCATCAGCGGATAAGCGTCAAGCTCGCCCGAAAGGAAGCGCCGCACGTCGCGCTTGTGCTCGCGCCATAGGGATAGCGGGTCGTATTCCGGATGCCCCTGGAAGAAGAGCATAAGATTGCGCTTGCGCTTGACGAACAAGTCGACGCCCGCTTCGCGCGAGTAAGTCAGAACCTGATAACCCCGCGCTTCCAGCGCATCGGCCGACACTTCGTTCCAGCGCGAATGGGCGATCTTCACGACCGGCGCGAGCGTCTGCGTCAACTCGTCGGTGCAGACCGCGCTGTGTTCGAACACGCCGAAGCGCTTGTGCGGCAACCGTTGGCGTTCGATGCCGTCGTAGTGCAGCACGGCGGCGTGCGACGCGAGGCAGGAAAATATCACCGGCGGACCGCCCTGCGCGATCCAGTCGAACAATCCCGCCATCGCGCCCCAATAGGGCTCCTGGCGCAGATCGGGCGCTCTCGGCTCTGTGCCGGTGACGATCAGACCGTCGAGTTCTGCGTGCGGCAGTTCGGAAATGTCGCGATAGTTTAGGTCGAGCAAATGATGCTCCCCGGCCTCGCCGCGCGGGATGCCCGGCATGGCATAAAGGCTCAGCTCGATTTGCCTGTCGCTCGAAGCCGTCGCAAGCATGGCGCGAAACTGCCGCTCCGTGCTTTCCAGCGCTGCATCGGGCATGTTGTTGACAAGCCCGATGCGGAGCGGGCGGTCGAATGCGCGGTTCGGCGCATAACGGCCCCACAATCCCCGATCGGTCACGACAGGCATGATTCAGAATCCCGCCGCCACAAGACGCGGTTGTACGATAGATTGCGCTTCGCAGGGCGCGGCCGCTTCGAGCGCCTGCGACAGATCTTCGATCAGATCGTCCATATGCTCGATGCCGACGCTGAGCCGGATCATTTCGGGTTTTACGCCCGCGCGTTCGAGTTCGGCAGGCGTCAATTGGCGATGCGTGGTGGAAGCCGGATGGCAAGCCACCGATTTCGCGTCGCCGATATTGACCAGGCGCTTGATGAGCTTCAGCGAGTCATAGAAGCGCCGACCCGCTTCGAAGCCGCCCTTGAGCCCGAAGGTGAGGAACGATCCCCCACGACCACCAAGATATTTCTTGGCCAGCGCATGGCAGGGATCGTGTACATCGGCGAGATATTGGCACCATTCGACAAGCGGATGCGTGCCGAGGTAACCGGCCACGCGCGTGGCGTTCTTAACGTGTCGCTCCATGCGCAATGGCAACGTCTCGATGCCCTGCAGCAACAGAAACGCGCTGAGCGGCGACAGCACCGAGCCGGTGTTGCGCTGGCAGACCGTGCGGCAACGCGCGATATAGGCGCTGTCGCCATATTGCTCGGTGTAGATCACGCCGTGATAGGCGGGCTCCGGCGCAGTCAGCATGGCGAAGCGCTTGCGATGCTCGGTCCAGGGGAATTTTCCGCTGTCCACGATCGCGCCGCCCATGGTGGTGCCATGGCCGCCGATGAATTTCGTCAGCGAATGCACAACGATATCGGCGCCGTAACGGATAGGCTTGAGCAGGATGGGGGTTGCGATCGTGTTGTCGACGATCAGCGGCACGCCGTTGCGATGCGCGACTTCGGCCAGCGCTTCGATATCGGCGATATTGCCGGCCGGATTGCCGATGCTTTCGCAATAGACGGCGCGGGTGTTCTCGTCGATCAGCTTCTCGACATCGCCGGCCTGGTCGCTCGCGGCGAAACGCACGTCGACGCCCTGCTTGCGGAAGACATGCTCAAACAATGTGACCGTCGCGCCGTAAAGCTGCGGCAGGGTGACGATGTTGGTTCCCGCCTCGACGAGATTGGCGATGGCGTAATGGATCGCGGCCATGCCCGAACCAACGCACAGCGCGCCGACACCGAGCTCCAGCGCAGCGACACGCTGCTCCAGCACAGCTGTCGTGGGGTTGCTCAGACGGGCATAGATGTTGCCGGGGGTTTCGAGGTTGAACAGCGCCGCGCCGTGGTCCGCGCTATCAAATTCGTAAGCAACCGTCTGGTAGATCGGAACCGCCACGGATTTCGTCGTGGGATCCGTCTCATAGCCCGCATGGATCGAAATGGTCTCGTCGCGCATGATTTTGAGCCGCAGACCGGTCAGAACCAGAGAGCGGACTGCTCCTTTCGAAGAACACCCCATACCGAGTGTCGCGGGAATTGATTACTACTTGTTTGTGAAAACGAATCACGGCGCTCGGGGGCTGTGCCAAAAGTGGAGCGGTACTCGTGAACGGCGCTGAAAGCCTGATCCGCACCTTGACGCAGGGCGGCGTCGATACCTGCTTCATGAATCCCGGAACGTCGGAAATGCACTTCGTTGCGGCGCTGGACCTTGTGCCTGAAATGCGCGGCATTCCGTGTCTGTTCGAAGGCGTCGCATCCGGCGCTGCCGATGGCTACGCCCGAATGGCGGGACGGCCTGCGAGCACATTGTTCCATCTTGGGCCAGGGCTCTCGAACGCTCTGGCGAACATGCACAATGCGGGCCGGGCGCGCGTACCGATGGTTAACATCGTCGGCGAACACGCGACGTTTCATCGGCAATACGACGCGCCGCTCACTTCCGACATCGAGGCGATCGCCCGTCCTTATTCCCGCTGGCTACGCACGACGGCCTCTGCCGGTGACGTCGGACAGGATTGCGCCGAAGCGATTGCGGTAGCGCGCACGACGCCGGGCCGGATCGCAACGCTCATTCTGCCGGCCGACGCGGCGTGGAACGAAGGCGGCCGCGTCGCCGCGGTGCCTGCGGTCCCGCTGACGCCGCCGGTCGTGGCATCCGTCGTCGATCGGGCCGTGAAGGCGCTGCGGAACGGCAAACGCACCGCGATCCTGCTCGGCGCGCATCTGACGGAGGGGGCGACTCTCGTCACGGCGGCGCGGATCGCAGAGGCGACGGGGGCGAAACTCCTGGCGCCGTTCGCCTTCACCCGCATCTCGCGCGGCGCCGGACTGCCAAGCGTCACACGCATTCCTTACGTGGTCGGGGACGCGACCGAACTGCTGCGCGAATTCGATCAATTGATTCTGCTGGGCGCGGCCGTACCGGCGGCGTTCTTTGGACATCCCACGCGCCCGAGCCTGCTCGCTCGTGCGGATAGCCAGATCCAAACGCTGGCCGGAGTCGATGAGGATTGCGCGGGCGCGCTCGCCGCGTTGGCCGATGCGTTGAATGCGAACAAGATCGAGCCGCAATTGCAGCGGGCCGAGCGCCCTGCCCTGTCGAACGGCGAAATCACCCTGGCCGGGCTCGCCGCAACGGTGGCGGCGCTCCTGCCCGAAAACGCGATCGTCGTCGATGAGTCCGTCACCTCGGGCCGCAACATGATGGCCGCCACCAAAGGCGCTCCTCCGCATGATTGGCTCGTGAACACCGGCGGCTCGATCGGCATTGGCTTGCCGATGGCCGTGGGCGCCGCCGTTGCATGCCCGGATCGTCCCGTCCTCTGCCTCGAAGCGGATGGCAGCGGCATGTATACTTTGCAGGCGCTATGGACCGCCGCGCGCGAGAACCTGAAGCTCACGACTGTCGTCTTCGCCAATCGCGCCTATGCCATCCTCAAGGGCGAACTTGCAGGCATCGGCGGCAATCCCGGACCGCGCGCGCTCGACATGCTCGATATCGGCCGCCCGGACATCGATTGGGTCGCTCTCTCGAAAAGCCTCGGCGTTCCCGCCTGCCGCGCTGCGACGCTTGATGAATTTGCAATGGCGTTACGGCGCGGATTCATGAGCGGCGGCCCCAATCTAATCGAAATACCTCTATAGTCGCGGCTCAAACTCGGAGAGATCGCATGGTCGGCTGGGACGGTTGGTCCAAAACCTGGACGTTTTTCGAAGGCGCCTGGCACGAAGGCAACGTCGCGATCCTTGGCCCCCGCAGCCACGGCGCGTGGCTCGCCTCCACAGTGTTCGACGGCGCGCGCGCATTCGAGGGAACGGCGCCCGATCTCGACCGGCATTTGGAACGCGTCAATACCTCGGCCACGGCGATGTTGCTCAAGCCCGTCGTGTCGCCGGAAATGTGGGCCGACCTCGTTAAGCAGGGCCTGAAACGGTTCGACGACAAAGCGGAACTTTATATCAAGCCGATGTATTGGGCCGAGCGCAACGGCAGCTCTGCCATTGCGCCTGATCCCGACTCGACCTGCTGGTGCCTGTGTCTTTACGAACTGCCGATGCCCGCCGAAGCGGGAGGCTTGTCGATCACGCTGTCGCCCTTCCGCCGCCCGACCATGGAATGCATGCCGACCAACGCCAAAGCGGCGTGTCTCTATCCCAACAATTCGCGCGCAGCACACGAAGCGAAATTGCGGGGCTTCGACAACGCCCTGCTGCGCGACATGCTGGGCAATATCGCGGAAACGGCGAGCTCGAACGTCTTCATGGCCAAGGACGGCGTCGTGCTGACGCCGGCGCCCAACGACACATTCCTCAACGGCATCACGCGCCAGCGCGTGATCAAACTGTTGCGCGACGACGGCGTGACGGTTCTGGAGACGACCCTGACCTATCGCGATTTCGAACAGGCCGACGAGATCTTCACCAGCGGAAATTACGCCAAGGTCCAGCCTGTCACCCGCATCGACGAGCGCGCATTGCAGCCTGGGCGGTTCTATCGCAAGGCGCGCGACCTTTACTGGTCTTTCGCGCATGCGGGTGGTTAGAGAGTTCTCACCTCCCTCCTGCGGGAGAGAGGTCGAGGATGCGCAAGCTTGCTTGCGCATTCGAGGGTGAGTGGGTGCGCGTGCAGAGCCAAATCTTTCCAGAGCAGCGCACTGCATGAGCACCCACTCACCCTGCCCTCTCTCCCGAAGGAGAGAGAGAAAAAATTTAGATCGCAAGCACTCGCGCCATCGCGCGCCACATCGGCGTGCGTTGCATGTCTCCATCGAGCGGCAAGGTGCGCGGGCTGTAACCGGAGAGCGTTTCGCGCCAGCCTGATGGCTTGAGAAAGCGATCCGACAGGCCCCAGGTCAGCACGGCTTCCGTCGCGCTGTTATCCAACACGACCTCGAGAAAGCGCTTGCTCGATTCTGCGACGGCCTGATCGCGCGCGGCGATATCCGATGGGCCGCCGGAATCGTCCACATCATGCTCGGTGACCAATATCTTCAGGCCCATCTGCTGCACTTTGGCCAGGAAATCGCGCAGCTTCTTCTGGTCGATCGGCGGACCGAACGCCTGCAGGTGGCCCTGAAGACCCAATCCGTCGATGGGCACACCCCGCGAGAGCGCGCCTTCCAGAAAATTCAGGGTCGCGGCGCGAAACCGGTCGTGCTTGTCGCCGCTGTTCTCGCAGCCCCAGTCGTTATAGACGAGTTGCGTAGTCGGATCGGCGGCGCGCGCCGCATGAAACGCCGCATCGATATAGGAAGGCCCGAAGGCCTGCAGCCAGAATGTGTTTCGAAGATTGTCCGGCCGACCGTCTTCCGGCGCTATCGCCTCGTTGACGACGTCCCAGGAATGTATGCGCCCTTTGCCGTGTCGCATGACAGCTTCGATATATCCGGTATTCAGTGCGGAATCGCGCTCCGCCAGCACGGCGGGCTCGAGCCAGTCGGGATTGCGATGGTGCCAGACAAGCGGATGGCCGCGAAACGCCATGCCGTGCGCCTGCGCAAAGGCGAGCAAATTGTCGAGACCCGAGAAGTCGTAGCGATCGCGATTTTCCTCGATGACGCCCCGCTTCATTTCATATTCTGCGACGAGAACGCCTGCTTCTCGCGCCAGGCACGCGGCGAAAACCGGATCGCGCAATTCATACGAGGTCACGGCCGAGCCGTAGACGACGCCCCGCTGCGCGGCGATCGCGCGGAGAGACGCGGATTGATCGTCACTGAGGCTCGCGCGCAACAATCCGGCGTGCGACGGCGCGGCCAGCAGTCCCGCCATGCCCGCGAGACCGGCCCGCTTGAGAAAAGATCGACGCGACGGCATGGAACTCAGCGTCCGGCGTTGTTCAGTTGCGCGGCTGCCCGATCCGTGCGCGACCAGACCGCTCCGCGGTATTTGGCGACGATGCCGTCCGCCAACCAGCGGTAAAAGCGGTCGGAAAAAAAGATCTGCAGGAACACGATGACGGCCATTTTCGGCCGATAGCAGCCGCGGATGACAGCATTCAGATAAAGACCCAGCGCGCCGACAAAATCTGTCGTCACCACGCCCTTGGCGATCGTCCAACCGCGGCCGCCGCGATATGCTTCCTCCGGAATACGCGGCCGCATGGTCTCGAGCCATCCGATCAGGCGTGCGCCTTTGCGGCCGGCCGAGGCGCGATTGGGACCGTATGCGTCGCGCCACACCGCACTGGGCTCTTCGGACATGACAAATCTGCAGCCGGCGAGAAACAGCCGGATCGCAAAATCGGTGTCCTGGGCATAAGGCAACGCTTCGCTGTAGCGCACCTGCCTGGCCATGGCCGTTCCGACCACGAGCGTGGTGGTCGGCACGAAGCCGCGGTCGCACAGCAGATAGGTCGCCATGTGTTCGCCGGGCCGAATCGCGCGCGGCGGTTTCATGAATGTGCGGCCCTTGCCCCGGTCGACGATCATGCGCGCATAACCGGCGGTCTCTTCCGTGCCTTCCAGCAGCCGGCGCATCGTCGCCAGGTGGTTGGGCAGAAACCAGTCGTCCGAATCGAGAAACGCGATGAAGCTGCCGCGCGCGACATCGATTCCCGCATTGCGCGCCGCCCCGCCGCCCTTGTTGTCCTGACGGATCAAACGAATGCGCGAATCCCCGTAGCGATCCACTGTCGATTTCGGATCGTCCTGCGAACCGTCGTCCACGACGATGATTTCGAAATCCTGCTCTGTCTGATCGAGAGCCGATTGCAGCGCGATCGCGAGCACCTGGGCCCGGTTGTAAACCGGTATCACGATGGAGAAGAACGGCGCTTTGACGTCCGTCATGGCGTTTCTTCCGCGGCGCCGGCGCGGCGCGTCAGCTGCAGCATCGCCAACATCAGGACAAACGCGACCCAGGCTGGACCATCCCCCTCGAGAAAATCCGAACTCGAGAAAGTTGTGCAGAACCACGAACACAAAGACCGCGAACAGAAGCGACATTGCTTCGACCTGCGACGGGTTTCCGCGCCAGAACGCGAACGCGGGCGAGACGACCAGCGCCCACATTGCGAGCGCGAAACCGACGCCGCCGATGGTGACGAACAATTGCAAATACGCGTTGTGGCCGTGGCTGACGTTCTGCACCCAGGTTGCGTCGACATATTTGAGGAGCGGCGACAGGGCGCCCGTGTCGGCGAAGGCGCCAAATCCCGAACCCAGCAGCGGATGATCGCGGATATAAGCGATTTCCGCCTGCCAGATCGCGCTGCGGCCGGTGAACCGGCTGGGATCCTCGAATACGCCGGCGATATGGGAGAAATCGGCGATTGCGAAGACCACCGCCAACACGCATGTGAGCGCTAGCATGACCGTCACGATCAGCCGATCGATCCCGCGCCGCCACGCGGCACGATAGATAAGGCCGACCACGACCGCCACGGGAAGGAGCCCGATCGACGCTTTCGAATGGGTCATGAAAAGGAAGCCCGCCGCAGCCACGAACAAGATTGCGTCGACGGCGCGATGGTTCTTGAGGAATGTGAACAAAAAGACGATCGCGCTGATGGCCGTAACTGCCCCTGCGATGTTCTTGTGGAAATAGAGCCCACGCCAATCGCCGATAAGCGACGGATCGATCTCGCCCGGCAAATGGATGGCCTGGGGCACGAGCGGGATCGAGAGCCAGTTGACGACCAGCACTGCGGCCAAAACGTAGCGCCAAAGCGTGAGCGCGCGATCCGCCCCAACCGTCGCCACACCCAGCATGGCGGAGAGAACGACCGTGATCGCCAGCACGGCGCGGCGCGCGGTGACGCCGGCTTCGGGCGACCACAAGGCGCTCAGGAGACACCATGCCAGCAGAAGAGCCAACACCGGCGGAACGATGGCGAGCGCGGTCTTGCCGCGCTGCTGCAATGCCGAGAAGAGGATGAGGCCGAAGACGCCGACATAGCAGATCTCACGCAAGAGATCGCCGGCGCCGGAAAATCCACTCTCCTGCGCCGCGAGCACCACGGGATCGCGGATCGCGAAAGGCGCGAGACCGACGAAGATCAGAAGCAGGAATGCGCCGAAGCCCGCCTCGGCGAGCCATGACACGGACGGAGCGTTTGTCCGCGATACGTCGATAGCGGCGCCGTCAGTCGCCATGGACGACCGCATATTCGTTGAAGTGGCTTCCGAAAACCGCTGCAAGCTTTCCGGCGGCGCGATAAAGCTTCCACAAAGGCGTCGCACGTCGCGCGGCGAACGGCATCGAAACCACGAAGACAAACGGAAACAACAGGAAAGCGCCCGCGATCTTGACGCATTCGCGGGCCATCGCCGCAAGCGTCGATTCATGCTTCAGAGCCACACGCATGTCGGTATTCCCGATACGATAAGCGCGCTGCAGAGCCCAGCGCAGATTGGCGCGCGAGGCCGGAACAAATTCCGTGCAGATGGCGTCGTCGACGCCGGCGAATTTACGACCCTGCTTCTTGAGCCGCGTAAAGAAGTCCTTGTCCTCGCCGCCCGTCAGCGCGAATGCGGGATCGAAACAGGGCTTGGACAATTCCTCGAGACTGGCGCGCCGCAGCAATACATTGCCGGCGCCGGGCATGATGTCATGCGAGCCCGATCCGACACGCGTGGAAGCAACGCCGGGGCAATAAGCCGCCCAAATGCCGGGGTCCCGCTCAAATTCGCGCAGGACGGCGCCATACAGCACATCCGCGCCGGTTTCCCGTTGCGCGCGCATAAAAATGTCCAGCCATTGCGGATCCGGCCATTCGTCGTCGTCGATCATGGCGACGAATTCGGCGCCTTGTTTGGCGAGCACATGCTCGACCAGCGCGTTGCGCGTTTGCGCGATGCCGCGTTCGCGCACAATGATCCATTCCAACGGCCAACGATATCCGCCCGTTCGCAGCCGCTCGCAGACGGCGGCGCCGTCGCCGCGTTCGGCGTCGTTGTCGGCGACCAGCACCGATATTTTTGCGGTCGTTTCGAGTTTCTCAAGCGCCGCCAGAAGCCGTTCGAGTCCGCGCGGCCGGCGGAAGGTCGGAATGGCGACGGTCACATCAACCACGGGCTAATCTCCACTTCCGCGACAGCGAAAAAATGCTCGCCGTCATCAGCGCCTCGCCGATCAGAACGCCGCCCAGGGATGCGACGGGTCCGACCGTGAGCAGCAAGACGAGCGTGGCCGTCAGCGAAGCGACGCTCGACCACATGCCGACCTTGGCGAGAGGGCGATATTCGCGCGCGGCCTGCAGCAACACCGCCTCCGGCGTGCGCAGGGTGCGCACGGCCTGAATCGCGCCCCAGATCGCGACCACAATGATCGCCTGGCTCTCGTCGTAGCCCTGCTTCAGGATGAGATGCGGAAACCACAGCAAGAGCGCGCCTGCCAGCAAAAGCGTCAGGAGCCAGACTGCGCCCGCCGCCGTTCTAAATTCCTTAACGGAACGGAAAGCACGTTCGCGATCTCCGGCCGCGATCGCCCGCGCCATGACAGGCCGTTCCATGTCCGGAAGCGCGGTCAGGACAAGCGAAACCGGCCGCATCAACAGCGCGCCCACGGCCAGCAGCGCGAAAGCCGCAGGCCCCGCCACGAGCGTGACGAGATAGGCGTGCGCGTTGGCGGTCATTTCCGTCAGCATCACGCCCAAGAGCGACCAACGCGTGATGTCCTGCCAGATGCGGCCATAGGCGCTCAGCGATCCGCTTTTGCCGGGCCAGAACAGCCGCACCAGAAAATCCGGACCAAACGCCAGCACCGAAAAAGCCGCCGAAGCGAGCAACGCTTCCGCTGCGTGAATGGCGGAGAGTTCGTGCAGCGCGACGAGCACGGACAATCCCGCCATCAGAAGCATGCTGTAGGCGATGTCGGAGCCAGCTGCGCGCAGCGGCTTGTTCGTCAGATAGGCGTAGCTCCTTCCGAACCACCGCAGCGTCATCACGCCGCCATAGAGACCGAGAAGCGCAGCCAGCAGAAGGGGAGCGTGGATTGTGTACATCAACCCAAAGACCGCCACGGACGCGAACGTCGAGAACAGGAGGTTGAGCTTGAGATGCGTCCCGACCTGATCCTCGCAAAGCGTCCTGGAGCCCGTGATCGCCGTCGCCATCGAGGTGCCGAGCAGCGCACCCGAAGCGCTCATGCACAAAGGCACGATCACAAGCAGAAACGCGAACAGGCCGAATTCCGCGCGCGTCAGGATATGCAGGAAAATCATCGACGCGACGAAATGCGCGCCGGAGACGCTGACGGGGCCGCTCGCCGAAAGGCCATAGCGAAAGGCCATGCGGCCGAGCGTCCGGGCCGATGCCTCCCGTTCCGGGACCGTGACGCTCGCAATATCGGCGATGGCGGGCATTTAACCGGCTTTTTGTTGCAACAGGCTTCCTTGTGAGCCGATATCAGCAACGTTCGGGCCAGCGGCCGCCGTGCGGGTTAACAGCAGGAACAGCGCGTGCGGATTGGTGATCGCGTAGCGCCAGAAGAGCCGGCGCGGTTCATGGCACAGGCGATGGAGCCATTCGAGGCTCAACCGCTGCATCCAGCCGGGCGCCCGCGCATAGTCGCCCGTGACATAGTTAAAGCAGCCGCCGGCCGTGACGATCCAGCCCACATGTAACCGCTGCTTGTTGCGCACGCAGAAGGAATGTTCGAAGGGAACGCCGAGGCCCACCCAAACCACATCGGCGCCGGAGGCGTTGATCTCGTCGCAGATCGCCGCTTCCTCGTCGCGCGAGAAATAGCCGTTGCGACGCCCCACGATCTTAAGGCCGGGATACATTTCGCGCATCCGCGCGGCGCAATTGGCGTTCACCTCTTCGGTCGCGCCCAGCATGAAGAAGGTCAGGCCGTTCTCGCGCGCGGCGATGGCCGCGTCGTGGAAGAAATCGGTCGTGGCGCTGCGTTCCGGGATCGGCGCGCGGGTCAGCTTCGAGGCCAGGACCACCGGTTGTCCATCCGCATGGATCATATCGGCGGATTCGTTAAGGCGGCGGAATTCGGCGTCGAAGGCCGCCAGCGAAACGACATGGCCGTTGGAGGCGAAAACCAGCTTCGGCCGCCGGCGCGAATCCTCGCGCGCCGCCAGACAATCCTTCACCATCAGCGCCATCATCTGCGCGCGCGACAGGCAGGCGGTTTTCAGACCCCCAACCACAACCTCGCGATAGAGTTTCCAGGGCGCGCGCGGGGGCCGAGGCGCAAAGCCGGTCGACGCCAATGTGGAGGTCGCGCCCATCAATATGCGTTCCTCTGGCGAAGAACTTCGAACGGCGTGCGCAGAAGAATTTTCAAATCGAGCGTGAAGCTCGCGCGGCGCGCATACCAGATGTCGAGCGTGACGCGGTCGCGCATGTCCTCGACGGCCGGCGTCTCGCCGCGAAGCCCGTTGACCTGGGCCCAGCCCGTGATGCCGGGCTTTACAAGCTGGCGAAGCTGGTAGTTGTCGATCAGCGCCGAATAGAGGCGGTCATGAGAGATCGCATGGGGCCGCGGTCCCACCAGCGACATGTCGCCCGCGATCACATTGATGAATTGCGGCAATTCATCGAGGCTCGAACGGCGCAGCCAGCGGCCGAACCGCGTGACGCGCGTATCGCCCTTGCGCACCTGAGTGACGTTGTCCCCGTCTTCGAGGACGGTCATGGTGCGGAACTTGACGATCTCGAACGGTTTGCCGCCCTGGCCCAGACGGGTTTGCCGAAACAGAGCCGGACCTTCGCTATCGAGGCGGATCAGAAACGCGATGGCGATCATGAGCGGCGCCAGCAGGGCGAACAGGGGCAGCGCAATCGCAAGATCGAAGGCGCGCTTCAGGACTTGCTGAATGGGATTGTGCGAGAGATCGAATGTTTCGTTCGGGCGCGCAACGACAGGCCGCGCGTCGGCGAGGACAAGCACATTGGCGAGCTCGCTCGTCTTCGTCTCAACCCAGGCGGGCCGTTCTGACAATTGGGCGCTCAAATCCTGCCCTCGATGATCCAATATCGCGAGTGGAGAACTGCATCCGGCGCGCCACATGGCGCATGCTCCGGTGTTTCAGAATTGAACGGCGAATGGCTGTTTTGCGCGGTCTGGCGGCAAAATCAGCGAGGCCGGAAATGGTGAACGGAATTTGCCGATTTGGGTCGTGCCGATGCGAGACAACCGCACGACCCGGATTGGGACAGAAGAAGCGTTAATGTGCTGCGCGAAATATCGGCGATGGACGCCGCCCGCAATGGTTAAGCCGCCATCCGCTTCTGCCAGCGCGTCAGACGCGAATTGCCGGCGCGCAGCAGCGGCAACAGCGATTCCAGATGCGCGTCGCGCGAGCCTAAGCCATAGCGCGGCAGAAGCCAGCGATTGACGCTCGCATCCAGCGAGCCGGAAAGGGTCGTGAAAGCGCTTTCATAGCCGGCATCGCGAACCGTCTGCCAGGCCTTGGGAGATATGTCGCCGACATTGCCGAACGGATAGGCGAAATGACGGCAGGCCCCGACCGCGGCCATGATTTTCTCGCGCGGCAGGCGCGCCTGCTCGATCAGATAATCCTCCGATTGCGCAGCATGCATGGGCCAATGGACATGCGCATGCGCCCCGATCTCGACGCCGCGTTTGGCGAGCGCCTTAACATCCTGCCACGTCAAGAAACTCTCGGACGAAAATCGCCTGAGCAACGCCGCGCGTCCGCCGTGCGGAATGGCCGCCATCATTGCGGCGACCGACCGGTCTGCGCGGGTCGCATCCATCGCCTTCAGCGCCCCCAGCGACGACTCCGCGATAATCAAGCGCTGGAGATCATCGGCAAGTTCGATGGGCGCCACGAAATTGGGAATGTCGTAACGGCCCGCGGGCGCGTAGTAGAGGAATATGCGCGCCGAGGTCATGGGATTGTACGCGCCCGTATCGATGTGGCGCGTGCTTGCAAACAAGGTCCATGGCAGTCGGAGTTCTTCGAGGATGTCGGCCGCCACGGTCAGCGTGTTCGCATAGCCGTCATCCGACATCAGAAAAACCGTGCGTTCGTGGCGCTCGGGATGGCTCAACGCATCGTCCAGCGCGCTCAACGGCAGAACCTGGAAATTGTCCTTCAGGGCTTTCGCG
The DNA here is from genome assembly GCA_963715545.1 of uncultured Alphaproteobacteria bacterium. Lineage (GTDB taxonomy): Bacteria > Pseudomonadota > Alphaproteobacteria > Micropepsales > Micropepsaceae > Rhizomicrobium. The sequence continues at coordinate 2,579,425 of OY970252.1, forward strand.
ATGCCGCGAAAGGCGCGCGCGTCGTGCTGGTTGATCTGGATTCGGGGATCGTCGATCTGCGTCGCGACGCCGTGGAAAAACAGCGCGACCGGCCGGCCGAACGGACGCATCGCCCCCGGCGGCAGCCATCGCGCCAATTCCCGCAACCAATCCGTGCCGCCGGCCATAGTTTCCTTCCCGCCTCCTTTTACCGCCGGAGATGTCGCCGGATCGTTACCGGACCTGCGCCAACCGCCCCGATAAGCTGCTATTCTCGATGGCCCGCAGCCGGATAGACCCCATGACCTTCGCCCCACCGCTCCGCGAGATCGCCTTCGCCCTCACCGAGATCGCCGGCGGCAAGCGCCTGCAGCAATCATACCCAGGCTTCGACGAAGAGACCTTGGCGGCGGTGCTGGATGCGGGCGGCCGGTTTGCACGCGACGTGCTCGCGCCCCTCAACCGCATCGGGGACGAGACAGGCGCACGCATCGAGAACGGCCATGTGCGGGCCGCGCCCGGTTTTGCCGAAGCCTATCGCGCATTCGCGGAAGGCGGCTGGAACGCGCTCGCCGCCGATCCCGACCATGGCGGACAGGGCCTGCCCAAGGCGCTCGAAATAGCCGTCTACGAAATGGTGCACAGCGCGAACATGGCGTTCGGGTTGTGTCCGATGCTGACGCAAGGCGCCATCGAAGCGCTCGCGGCCCACGGCACGGATCGGCAGAAGACTCTTTATCTGCCCAAACTGATTTCCGGCGAATGGACCGGGACGATGAACCTGACGGAGCCGCAGGCGGGTTCCGATCTTGCCGCGTTACGCACGCGCGCGGAGCCGGACGGGAATGGTGGTTATCGATTGACCGGGCAAAAGATCTTCATCACCTGGGGCGATCACGACATGACGGACAATATCGTCCATCTCGTGCTCGCGCGGTTGCCCGGCGCGCCCGACGGCACCAAAGGCGTGTCGTTGTTTCTGTCCTCCAAACGGCTGGTCGATGACGACGGTTCACTCGGCGCCGCGAACGATGTCGGCCCCACCGGCATCGAACACAAGCTCGGGATTCACGGCTCGCCAACTTGCACGATGGCGTATAACGGCGCCCACGCGGAGCTGGTCGGCGTCGAGAACCAGGGCCTCGCGCACATGTTCACGATGATGAACGCCGCGCGGCTGCAGGTGGGCGCGCAAGGCGTCGCGATTGCGGAACGTGCTTACCAGCAGGCGCTTGGCTTTGCGCTGGAGCGTCGCCAAGGCCGCTCCGCCTGGACGGGCGAATATCCTGCGCCGATTTTCGATCATCCCGATGTGCGCCGCATGCTGATGTTGATGAAAGCGCGCATCGAAGCGGCGCGCGCGATTTGCCTGTCGACGGCCGTCGCCGCCGATCTCGCGAAAGCGCTGCCCGCAGGCGCCGAACGTGATTCCGCGAAATTGCGCGAGGAGTTGTTTACGCCCATCGCCAAAGCCTGGTCGACGGATGCGGGAGTCGAAGTAGCGTCGATCGCGCTGCAGGTGCATGGCGGCATGGGCTTCATCGAGGAGACCGGCGCGGCCCAGCATTATCGCGACTCCCGCATTGCGCCGATCTACGAAGGAACCAACGGCATCCAGGCGATCGACCTCATGGGCCGCAAGCTGGCATTGGGCGATGGCCAGGCCGTGCGCGAACTCATCGACGACATCTCGCGCAGCTGCGCCGAGATCGAACGCTCCGGAAACGAATGGCTCGCGCCCGTGGCCGCGCGGTTGCGCGACGGCATCGCGGCCGTGCGCGACACGACCGGCTGGCTCATCGAGCGGCGCGGCCATGCGCAACCGGACGCACTCGCGGGCGCGACCGCTTTTCTCAAATTGCTGGGCGACGTCACGGGCGGCTGGATGCTCGCGAAAGGCGCGCTGATCGCAACAACCCATCTCGGCGACGACGGCGACAAATGGTGGCGCACCCGCATCGGCCTCGCGCGGCTGTTCGCCGAAAACGTCCTCGCAGGCGCCGCCTCCCTCGCCGCCGCCGTCATGATCGGCGCCAACGACCTCGCCGCGACGAGCCCGCAAGCTCTGGGACATTCGGGGTGAACTGAGCAAAACCGCGGCAATCGGGCCTGAGCGGCCCTGAGACCGGAAATCCACGCCGGCGACTTAATTCGGCCCAAAAGCTCGTTCAGGCGTTTACCTACGACGGAAACAGGGATACCCGCATCCCTTGGGCGCGGGCATCATGCTACCGTCCGGGGCGGGCGGGATCGAATTTAAGGACATCTTATGTTGGGAAGACTGCTCGCCGGGGCGCTGGCGCTGACCTTTGCCTTGGCCGCGTTCGCGCCGGCCGCCGCCGCCGCGGACCCCGCCACTGTCGCCGATCCGGCCGCGAGACAGGTCGAGACCTTTCACGCAGCCCTCCTCGACGTCATGAAACGTGGCCCGCAGCTGGGAATGATGGGGCGTTACCGGGCGCTCGAACCCACCGTCGACGGGGCTTTCGATTTCCAGCTCATGCTGCCGTTCATCGTGGGGCCGAGCTGGACTTCGATGTCCGACACCGACCACAAATCCCTGATCGCGGCGTTTCGTCGCCTGACGCTGGCGAATTATGCGAGCAATTTCGACAGCTATAATGGCGAGCGCTTCACGATGGATCCGAACGTGATTCAGCGCGGCGCCGACCGTATCGTGCAGACAACCCTCATTCCCAAAGGCGAAAAACCCGTCGCGCTTCTCTATCGCATGCGTCAGGACGGCGATCCGTGGAAAGTCATCGACATTTTCCTCGAGGGCTATGTGAGCGAACTCGCGACGCGGCGCTCGGACTTCTCGGCCACGGTCGCATCGGGCGGTGCGCCGGCGCTGGTCAAGAAAATGAACGATCTGGCCAATTCAATATTGGCCGGCGGGACGAAACCCCAGCGCTGACGGTTCAGCCCTTGTAGCGGCCTTCATGCGGCGCGAAATGCGCCAGCATCGCAGGCAGCAGCAGCAGCACCGACGCCAGAATCCAGCCGAGCGCGATCGCCAGCAGTTTGCCCGTACTCGCGGTGCCGGGATGGCTCGACAGCCAGAGCGACCCGAACGCCGATGCGGTCGTACCCGCGCTCAGAATGACGGCCCGCGTGAGGGGCGACTGCAAGAGCCCGCGCGATCCCGCCCGCCAGGCCATGACGAAATAAATGTCGAAGGCGACGCCGATTCCCAGCAGAAGCGGCAGCACGATGATGTTGGCGTAATTGAGCTGTTCGCCGATCACCACGCATGTGGCCAAAGTCAGGATTCCAGCGAGGAGCAGCGGCGCCAGCGCCATCGCAAGGTCGAACGCGCTTCTCAGCGCAAAGGCGAGAATGAAAACGATGGCGATGAAGGACAGCACGCCCGCTTCCACGAACGCATGCACGATGGTGTCGCCGGCTTCCTGGATTGATATCGGCGTGCCCGTCGCGTCGGGCGCAATTTTGCGCACGGCGGCCGTAAACTTCTTCAGCACGTCGTTATTGTTGGCGTCGCCCTTCGGCGAAACCTCGATACGATAGGCGCCCGTAGAGGTCACCCAATCCTGCTTCAGGTCGGCCGGCAGGGATTGAAACGTCACGGGTTGCGGCGAGAGCGCGTTGTGCGCCTGCAAGAGCATCGTCTGCAGTCCCGGCACGAGGGCTTCCTGGGCCCGCCGGCGCAGGTCGGGCGCGCCATGCGCCAGTTGATCGAGAACGTCCGCGAGCCTGCGCGCGTCATCGGCGACCTTCGACTTTTCGGTCCCCGCGGCCGCCCGCAATTGGCCGGCAGTCGCCTGCATGCTCGCCGCCGATTTCAGCATCCGTCGGCGGCGGCTTGGTCAAGAAAGGATCGAGCGTCGTATCGAGCAGCGACGACGCGTCTGCGATCGCCGCGAGTTTCGGCGCCTGATCTCCGGGAATGAAACTGTCGACCGTCAACACCTGCGAGACCTGGGGCAATTTCGCCAGCTTCGCCGCAAGTTCGAGGGCCGTCGCATGATCCGGCGCCAGAACATCGACCGTGTTGGGCGTGGTCTCCGGGTTCTTCATCAGATCGAGCGCGGTCGACACCGATTCGACCTTGGGGCTGCGCAGATCCAGCGGATTGAAATCGAACTTCAGGGCGGGCAGAGCGGCGAGCCCGCAGAGGCTGACGCCGAGCGCGATCGACATCACAAAGCGCCGGTGTTCGGTGAGATAGCGATCCCATGGTTTGAGCGAACTCCAGCCGATCTCGGCCGGTTCGCCCGGCGGCGCCAGCAGCTTCAGAAGCGCAGGCAGAAACGTGATCGTGAGGCCGAAGGTCACAAGCATGCCCACGCCCGCGACGAAGCCCAGCTCGGCCACGCCGACATAGCTGGTAGGCAGAAACGAGAAAAAACCGACGGCCGTGGCGGCGGCGGCGAGCGTCAACGCGCCGCCGACTCCCGCACCTGCCTGCCGCAAGGCCTGGGTCAGGTCGTTCTGCTCATGGCGCTCGGCGCGGTAGCGCACGCAATACTGAATGCCGAAATCGATGCCCAGACCGACAAACAACGCAATGAACGCGACCGATATCACATTGAACGCGCCGGCAAAGAAGAGGCCCACGGACGTCGTGATGAGCAGGCCGATCAACACCGTGAGCATGATCGAAAAAATCAACCGGAACGAACGCACCGCGAACCACAGCATGACGACGATGATGGATAGCATCAGGCCCGCCATGGGACCGGCGTTTTCCGTGAGCGTCGCGAACTCCTCGTCGGAGATCGGCACGGGACCCGTCAGACGCACGCGCACGCCGTGATCCGGCGTCAGTTGCAGTTGGCGCGCGGCCGCGCGGATCGCATCCGACGCTTCCTTGCCGGGCATCAGAGCCTCGTAGTCGAGACGAGGCTGCACCAGGATGAAACGCCGCGTTTCGCGCAAGGACGGCTTTGCGCCGCCCATCACCAGCTGCCGCCACGACAGATATGCCGGTTTGCCGGCGACGACCTGGCTGAGAGTATCGCCGAAAGCCGACAGCGGCGCGCTGAGCATGTCGAGTTTGGCCTGGCCGTGCTGGACGCCCAGCAATGCGGTCGAAAGGCTCTCCATGATTCCGCGCAGCGACGGGTCCGATGCGAGAGCGCCAAGGAACGCCTGCGCGGCGATCATCTGGCGCGTCGTCGCTTCGACCTGATCCTTCGGCAGAAACAGAAGCCCGTTATGCCCGAAGAAGGACCCGCCATCCGGGCGCCGGACGAAGGGAAACAGCTTGGGGTTCGCACCGAGCGCGGCGGCGAGCGAAGACGCCGCTTCTTCGGCGCGCTCGGGCGTGACGCCATCGATCACAACCGCGATCAGTTTGGTTTGTTGGGGAAAGGCTTTGTCGTGGACGATTTCGCGCTTGCGCCAGGCCGTGTCCGACGAAATCAGCGATTCCGTATCGGTGTTCATCTTGAAATGCTGGACGGTGTAGTAGCCTGCCGCGGCGCCCAGCACGAGCGCGGCGAGCACGACGCGGACCGCATAGCGAGCGCAAATTCCGACGACGCGCTCGACAAAGAATAAATTCATGCCGATGGTCACATATTCGGCAGGTTTTGCAGGTCCGGCTTGCCGCCGTGTATTTCCGCATTCCTGTGCTGCCGATAGAGGCTGCGCTCGGTCGCATAGAGATCGACGGAACTGCGTTCGAGCTCTTCGATCGTGTCGATGTTGCGCGCGCGGATGTCGATGACGTCGAGCGTTCCGCGCCCGAGCATCCAATAGACGCTGCTGCGGAAGGTGATGTAGGTGGTCGGGTCGAGGCCGATATCGACGAGATCGCCGAAGGCGTCGCGCGGATTGCTGGGACCAAGGACCGGCAATACGAGATAGGGGCCCTCGTCGAGGCCGTAGATGCCCAACGTCTCTCCGAAATCGGTTGTGTGGCCCTCGATGCCGAACTTCGTGGCGGCGTCGACTAGGCCGCCGATGCCGAGCGTCGTGTTGATGGTGAAGCGGCCGAGCGTCGTGCCGGCCTTCGTCACTTCGCCTTGCAGAATATCGTTTGCGAAGGTTTGCGGGTCGCCCAGATTGGCCAGGAAATTGTGCACGCCCTCGCGCGCCGGCTCGGGCACCGCATGCACATAGAATTTCGCAACCGGCAGCGCGACGTTGTTGTCGAGCGACATGTTCATCGAAAACATCTGCCGATTGAACAACTCGTAGGGGTCGTTCTGGTCGACGGAGTCGGGGCTCGGCGTGCTGGCGCAACCGCTGGCGGCGAGCGCAATCACAAGAGCACCAAAGAGACGAGCGCAGTGGAGCATTTTCATTCCCAACAATCCCTGTCGCACAACGAATCAAGCACGATTATGGCGCCGAACATAAACATATGTTCGCCGGCCTCCCAGCCAAGTGTGGCGCGACGACAACAGTGGGTCAATAATTCACCGCCAAACTCGGTAGAATCATCCAAATTGCGCGTCGCCTGGGGGGCATTTGTCCGCCACAGTACGGGCTGCCGCTGCCGTGGATCACCGGCAAGCCGGTGTAAACATGAGCGATGCCGTCATATTTCCGCTGCCAGTTTTCTGTGCAGCCTTCGACAATTTAAATCGAAGGCCGTCCAATGCGACTTGTATGGTTTGTCAGGCCGCAACGCAACATGCTCGCGGAAATCCATATCGGGGTCAGTCGAATTTCGGAACCGAAAGGACACTGGCAAACCATTGATTCCAGTGTCGCTTTGGTTTCGAAATTCGCCTGGAACCGGGATCGGCGAACTTCGAAACCGCGACACTAATGCGGGCGCATTTCACCGGTCCGGGTCGCGCGCTCCGGTTTGCCGCCCTTGACGCTTGTGCGCACCATTTCGCGGCGATGGCCGTGATAGTCGTTCAGCGCAAAATGCTGCGTCGAACGATTGTCCCAGATCGCCAGCGTGCCCTTGGCCCAACGCAACCGCCACGTGAAATTCTCGTTCGCGGCATGGCGATAGATGTGCTGCAACAACGCCTGCGATTCCTGGTTCGTCCAGCCGGCGATGCGCGCGGTGTAAACGGGATTGAGATAGAGCGCCGAACGCCCCGTTTCGGGATGCGCGATCACCGCGGGATGGATCTGTTCGCGATAGGCGTCCTTCGAAGGTTCGATCGGCGTCGACATCAAATGTTTGACGCCGTCGAGATAGCCGCCGGTGCCATACGCCGATCCGGCGGAGTGTACGGCGCGCAATCCCACCAAGGTCTCCTGCAGCCCGGCCGACAAATTGTCGAAGGCCATGTACTGGTTCGCCCAGATCGTGTCGCCGCCGACGGGCGGCGCATCGAGGCAATAGAGAAGCGTGAAACTTGGCGGCTCCGGCAGATAGGAAAGATCGGTGTGCCACGCATTGGCGAAATTGAGTTTCTCTTGGGGCTCTTTGAGAATGCGGATGACATAGGGCCGGTCGGGCAGCGGCTTAACAAAAGGCGTTACGTCGCGTCCGCCCAGCGCGTCGGTCAATCGTTCGAGATCGTCGAGCGACATATTCTGATCGGGCAGCGCGACGACGAGATGATCGAGCAGCGCGCGACGCAACCTGGCGACATCCTCGGCCCGCAGCGGCTTCGCCAGATCGAGCCCGGTCACGAAAGCGCCGGCCGATCCGCCGGCCGCCGCAACCTTCATTTTCTCTTTGCTGTGGACGGCGGAGATGACGGCCTCCCGTGAATGATCTGCGACAAGTCTATCGCAGGCGCCGCCGCCGCGTCGAGCAGGCCGCTTGCGGCGCGCGAGGCCATCGCCGATCATGCGTCGGAATGCAAACGAGACGGCAGGATGGGTCCGGACGCGAGCTTGCACTATGTCTGCTTTCCGTCGCTGCACGACACGCCGCTGGCGATCGGCGCGCGCTTACGCCTGCCGCGAGCTGCGTCTCACAAGCATCCCGCAATTCTGATTCTGCACGGCTCGGCGGGACCCTCATTGCGCGAGGGCGGTTACGCGGACGTTTTGAACGAGGCAGGCTTCGTCACGCTGGAACCCGATCAATGGGCGGCGCGGGGATTGCGCGGCGGCGCGGATGGCCGGCCGAAAACTGTGATCGAGACGCTTCCCGATGTGTATGGCGCGCGCGCCTTTCTTGCGGCCCATCCGGCGGTCGATGCGAGGCGCATCGGCGTGATGGGTTTTTCGTTCGGCGGCGTCGCGACCATGCTGGCCGCGACGCGCGCGCAGAACGAGAAGTTTCTCGGCGAAGGCGGTTTCGCGGCCCTGATGCCGTTCTATCCCGTATGCTGGACCTACAATCACGCGCCGGGATTCGAATTCCGCGATCTGGTCGATGCGCCAATCCATCTCGTGACGGCCGCGCTCGATCAATATGACAACGATCCGGAGGCGGGGCCCAAACTTGTGGCGAGCCTTCCGGCCCAAGACCGCGGGCGCGTCCGGACCACCGTCATGGCCGGCGCGCATCATGGCTTCGACATGACGGGCGTCGATGTGGAAGTGCAGGACCCGTTCGGCCATCAGGGCAAGGGCGGCCCGCTCGTCACGCGCCACAATCCCGAGGCGACACAGCAATCCCAGCGCCTTGCCGTCGAATTCTTCACCCGCGCGCTCGCGCGCTGACCGCCGCTCGCGGCGTTTACCGCTCGTTCACTTCATTTCGCCAAGCTAGGGCTCCGCATTCCGGGGTGCGGACACGCGACCGGCGCTTCAAGCCGGCGCATTGGGGAAATGGCGGCCTGCAGCCATCGGAGAGTCCATCTCACATGAACGCGCCCCTGTCTCCCCTTTCCGCCGTCTCCTTGCACGATACGCAGATCGCCATCGGCCCCTTCATGCCGGAAGATGCGGCGTCGCTGTTTCTGTGGCTGAACGACATCGATGCGGCCAATCTCGATCTGGCGTTTCGGCCCATCGACTGGACGGCGTTTCAGACCTGGCTCGCCGATATCGGGCGCAATTCTTCGCGCGTGATGTTCGCGATCCGCAAGGTCTCGCACCCGCCCATCATCGGATATCTGGCGCTCACCAACATCCACGCTGTGCATCGTTCCGCCGAATTGGGCATCCGCATCGGCGCGGACGCCGACCGCGGCAAAGGCTATGGCCAGGCGGCTGTCGCGCTCGCGCTCAAATATGCCTGGCAGAATTTGAACCTGCACCGCGTCCAGCTCACTGTCCTGGCGCACAACACCCGCGCGATCGGCTCCTACCGTGCGGCCGGCTTCGAGGAAGAAGGCCGGCTCACCCATGCCGCATTCATCGACGGGCAATGGGTGGACGTCATCATCATGGCGGCGTTACGCCCCGGCGCGCTCGAGACAATCGTGCACACGCCCGTGGCGACGGAACTTCCGCGCGTGGCGTTCGCAGGCCGGGCCTAAGCCACCTCGCCCCGCCCGACCCTGCTCCACCACACTCCGAACAGGAAATAGAGGACCAAGCCGGCCGCGTTCCATTCCAGGAACCACAGCTGCGTGAACAGCGGCAGCCCATTAAAGAACAAATACAGACACCCGATGATGCACACCGGACCCATGATCCAGGCGAGAGGCGTGCGAAACACCCGCGCGCGTTTGGGCTCGCGCAACCGCAGCACCAGCATGCAGAGCGCCACCGCGATGAACGCGCACAAGGTGCCTGCATTGGCGAGCAGCACGATCTGATCGAGTTTCAGAGTCGCCGCGAGGACGGCCACGACGATTCCCGTCAGCACCGTCATCAACACCGGCGTGCCGCGCGTCTTGCTCACGCGCGAAAGCCGTTCCGGCAACAGCCCGTCCCGCGCCATGACGAAGAAGATGCGGCTCTGGCCGTACATCAGCACCAGAATGACAGTCGGCAGCGCCACGATCGCGGCGCCCGCCACAATCTGCGCCGACATTGGATGCTGGAGACCCTGCAGGATGTAAACCAACGGCGCACCCGTCTTCGAGAAATCGGCGAAAGACGACGCGCCCAACGCCGACGCCGCGACCGCCATGTAGATGAGCGTGCACAGCACCATTGAGCCGATGATGCCGATGGTGAGATTGCGCCCCGGATTCTTCGTCTCCTCCGCGGCCGTCGACACCGTATCGAAGCCGTAAAATGCGAAGAAGATGATGGCGGCCGCCGCCATCACGCCCCGCTTGGTCCCGTCCGCATCGACATGCGCCCAGAAGCCGTAAGGCAGGAACGGATGGAAGCGCGAGATGTCGAAGGCGCGCGACGCCAGCACGACGAACAGCACCAAAGCCGCGAGCTTGATGACGACGAGGAACAGATTCACGGTGGCGCTCTCGCGCGTTCCGATCACCAGCAATGTCGTGATCACGGCCGCGATGATGACGGCGGGCAGATCGATGATTCCGCCGGACGTGAATCCGTGCAGCAACGCGTCGGGAATGGGCCAGCCCGTCCAATTGATGAACTCCGCGACGTGGGCCGACCATCCGACCGCCACCGCGCTGGCGGCGATCGTGTATTCCAGGATGAGGCTCCAGCCCACGATCCAGGCCAGCAGCTCGCCCAGCACGGCGTAAGTATAGGTGTAGGCGCTGCCGGCCGCCGGCATCATGGTCGACATTTCCGCATAGCAGAACGCCGCACAAGCGCAGATTATTCCGCAAAGCAGGAAGGACAGCATTTCGCCCGGTCCGGCGAGCCCCGCGCCGATCCCCGTGAGCGTATAAATGCCGGTGCCCACAATGGCCCCCACGCCCATCGCCACCAGATGCGGCCAGCTCAAGGTGGGCGTGAGCCGGTCCTGGCCTTCGCGGCCCGCGATCGCGTCGATGGACTTCCGGCGTGTGATGAAACTCATGCAGGCCATCCCCCCAAACTGCTTGCAACGTTGCACGCAACCTATACCAACTTGCCCTTCCCGCCAGCCCTGACATCATGGGGCCGGACATGGCTTTGGGCCGCGCGGGGGCGCTCCACCACTCGAGGGGTTTGACGTGATGCACATGATGCTTGCGGGTCTCGGCTTGGCCGCGGTGATTCTGTCGGCTGTCGTTCCGGCCCAGGCGGCCGAGAAGAACGCCGATGCGCGCTTCAAGGCGCTCACCACGCGCGAATGGACCTGGCGCGAGGCGCAATTCGCGGGCGAGGACGACGAGGACAGCCGCAAGCCGATCGTCGATCACCTGCCGAAGATCGACGCCGCGACGCAACAGATGCGTCTCGACTATTGGACCAGCGTGATGAAGGAGCTCGACGCGATTCCGGAGTCGAAGCTCTCGGCCGAAAACCAGATCAACTACGAAGTCTACAAGCCGCAGATCCAGACGCTGATCAACGATCAGCATTTCCGCGAATATGAGAAGCCGGTCAATTCGGATTCGTCGTTCTGGTCGGATATGAGCTCGAGCCACGACAAGCCGTTTCGCACCGAGCAGGATTACAAGAATTACGTCGCCTGGCTGGGCGACATCCCGCGCTATTTCGGCGAACAGGTCGACAATATGCGCGCCGGATTGAAACGCGGCTTCACGCCGCCGCAGGTGACGCTCAAGGGCCGCGATCTTTCGATCTCGGCGATCGCCGATGCGCAAGGCGAAGCGAACCCGTTCTACAAGCCGTTCAAGGACATGCCCAACACCATTCCGGCCGCCGACCAGGCGAGCTTGCGCGCCGCGGCCGTCGCCGCGATCCACGACGCGGTCGATCCGTCCTATGCGAAGCTTCTGAAATTCGTCCGCGAGGAATATGTGCCCGGCGCCGTGACGACGTTGGGCGCAGAATCCTTTCCGGACGGCAAGGCGTATTACCGCGCGCAGATCCTCGAATACACCACGCTCGACATGGCTCCCGATGCCATCCACCAGCTGGGGCTGGACGAAGTCGCGCGCATCCACGCCGAAATGCTCGACACGATGAAGCAGACGGATTTCAAGGGCGATTTCCCCGCCTTCCTCGCCTATCTGCGCAGCGATCCGAAATTCTACGCGAAGACGCCCGAAGAGCTTCTGATGCGGGCGGCGTATATCGCCAAGCAATTCGACGGCAAGGCGTCACAATATTTCGGCTACCTGCCGCGCATGCGTTTCGCGATCAAACCGGTGCCCGCCGAGATCGCGCCGTTCTACACTTCGGGCCGCGGCGGACCGGGCGTCTATCTCGTCAACACTTACAACCTGCCGTCACGCCCGCTCTATCAGCTGACGGCCCTCACCTTGCACGAATCCGCGCCGGGCCACGCCTTCCAGATGCCGATCGCGATGGAGAACAAGACCATGCCGGATTTCCGGCAGAAAGTTTACATCTCGGCCTATGGCGAAGGCTGGGCGCTTTATACCGAGCGGCTGGGCGACGAGATGGGCATGTATGAAACGCCCTACGACAAATTCGGCATGCTCTCCTATCAAATGTGGCGCGCCTGCCGGCTCGTGGTCGACACGGGCATCCATCATCTGGGCTGGACGCGCGAGCAGGCCGTCGCCTATCTCCACGACAACACCGCGCTCGCCGATCACGAGATCGACACGGAAGTCGACCGCTACATCGCGTGGCCCGCACAGGCGCTGTCCTACTATTTAGGCGAGATGGCGATCTGGAAAGCCCGGCACAAAGCCGAACAGGCGTTGGGTTCAAAGTTCAACCTGCGCGCCTTCCACGACACGGTGCTGGCGATGGGCTCCGTGCCGCTGCCGGTGCTGGAAAAACAGATCGACAAGTTTATCGCGAACGGCGGCAAAGGGCCGTATCCGGATATGGAGTAGGTTTCGCGCGAGCAGGTGAACTTTATTTTACCTCTTCCCCTTCGGGGGAGAGGTCGGCGCCGCGCAGCGGCGACGGGTGAGTGGGTGCCTATGCAGAATCAAATCTTTCATGGATGGCGTACTGCATAGGCACCCACTCACCCTAGCCCTCTCTCCCGAAGGAGAGAGGGAAATAAATGAAACCGCAAAATTCCCTCACAGCAGGGAATATCAGGGAATTGCTGCGGGCGAGGATGACCGAAGCGCCAAACGTAATTTTGTGGAATGGCAAAATCGATAAGCCGCTTGATCAAATTCCGCAAGCCGATTTTCGGCGCGACGCGAAAATAGTTGGAACAAAAATCGAATCTTTGTGCGAACAAGAAGCGCACGCCGCGCAAAAAGAATCTGCCGCTGCAATGACTTGCACGTACTTGCCGAACCGCGCTGGGTGCTAATTGTCCTTCTTCCGGCCCCACCAGTGAAGGGTATAAAGTGGCGTGGTCCACGCTAGCTATCGGTGTAATCAATGACCCAAGAGGAAACCATATTTCAATGTCGTTCGTGCGGCGGGACAAAGATGCAAATTCCTGTTCCGCCTGAAAATCCACCTGCAAGCTACATGTTGCGGTGCAAATCTTGTGGCGCGGAGGTTATGACTTTCGGAGAAATGAGGGCGAAAGCTAGGGAGCTAGCAAAACAGAAGGTCGCGAAGCGCGGCCTGAATTGAGATTCAACTGGCCGAATCCGACCGAGGTCGATCAAATTTCGTCGGCCGGTGAAGGAGCAAGTAAAAATGCAGCGGTGGGAGTTCCCAGCAATTATCGCGCTCGTCGTTTGCGCCATCATCCTGGTCGCGATGACTCAGACGAACAGCTGGACCTACGCCGTCCTGACCGGGAAATGCGCGCAAGACCCGCCCGCGAAAATCTGTCTAAATCACCGAGGGCGGTTCGTCAGCGGGACACTCGTTGCGCATTAAACCGTCCGCTTGAGATTGCTATCGAACAAACCAGAAGACTCCCCTATTCTAGCCCCCATGCGTCACACTTTCTTCTGCATTGATGGACACACCGCCGGAAACCCGGTCCGGTTGGTGGCGGGCGGCGCGCCTGCGCTGAACGGCTCCAGCATGAGCGCGCGGCGGCAGGATTTTCTGGCGCGGTTCGACTGGATCCGGACCGGGCTCATGTTCGAGCCGCGTGGGCACGACATGATGTCGGGCGGCTTTCTCTATCCCGCGACGCAGCCCGATTGCGATTGCGGCATCCTCTTCATCGAGACCAGCGGCTGCCTGCCCATGTGCGGCCACGGCGCTATCGGCATGGTGACCTTCGGAATCGAGAACGGCTTGATCGCGGCCCGCGCACCCAGAAAACTGCGCGTCGAAGTGCCGGCCGGCATCATCGACATTGCCTACACGCAAAGCGGCAATCGCGTCACCTCGGTGCGCATCCGCAATGTGCCGAGTTATGTCGCGGCGGAAGGCGTCGAGATCGATGTGCCGGATTTCGGGCGGCTCAAAGTCGATGTCGCCTATGGCGGCAATTACTACGCCATCATCGAACCGCAGGGCGCATACAAAGGCCTCGACGCGCTGGGGGCTGCGCGCATTCTGGAACTGAGTCCCGTCGTGCGCCGGTTGATGCGCGAGAAGATCGAACCCGTGCATCCGCTCGATCCCACCATTCGCGGCGTGAGCCATGTGCTGTGGGCGGACAAGCCGAAGAGCGAAGGCGCGGACGGCCGCAACGCCGTGTTCTATGGCGAGCGCGCCATCGACCGCAGCCCGTGCGGCACGGGCACCTCCGCGCGGCTCGCGCATTTGGCCCACAAGGGCAAGCTGAAGCCGGGCGACCGCTTCGTGCATGAAAGCTATATCGGCAGCCGCTTCATCGGCCGTGTGGAAGAGGCGACGACACTGGGAAACTTCTCCGCGATCATCCCCTCCGTCGAAGGCAGCGCCATCGCCACCGGCTATAGCCAGATCTGGATCGACGAAGAAGATCCGTTCTGGCGCGGTTTCCAGGTGGTTTGAAAGCGAACGCGCAGTTCATCGGCGCCCCCTTCGTCGCGCACTTCGTGCGCGCCACTTCCCCCGTAAACGGGGGAAGAAAGCCATTGATGTGACCTATTTTTCCTCACCCGTTTACGGGGGAGGTGCCGAGCGAAGCGAGGCGGAGGGGGCCGCGATCACAAAACGCAGTCGCGCCTGTCTTTTCGGAAATTTGAGCGCGTCACCTGGGTGGCCCGCAGTCGCGGGCCATGACACATTGGGGGTAGAGCGAGCGATTATTGGCAAGCGTTCAAAGAGAGAAGCATGGACGAACTCGATATCAAGGGACGCTGGTTCGTCGACGGCCAAGGCCGGCGCGTCATCCTGCGCGGCGTCAATCTGGGCGGCGACTGCAAGGTCCCCTATCCCGACGGCGGCACCAACCATCCCTCCGATTTTCACGACCACGGCGAGGTCTCGTTCATCGGCCGGCCATTCCCGCTGGCCGAAGCACGTGAACATTTCGGGCGGCTGAAGCACTGGGGCTTCAATTGCCTGCGGCTGCTCACGACCTGGGAAGCGGTGGAGCATGAGGGCCCCGGCATTTTCGACGAGGCCTATCTCGATTATTTCGCGGAGGTCTCGCGGCTCGCGGGCGAATTCGGCTTCTATGTGTTCATCGATTTCCATCAGGACGTCTGGAGCCGCATGTCTGGCGGCGACGGCGCGCCGGGCTGGACGTTCGAGGCGGTCGGCCTCGACTTCACGAAATTCCACGCGGCCGACGCCACGCATGTGATGCAATACAAATACGACTATGCGCGCGGCGGGCGGCAGGAAGACCGCTATCCGCAAATGACCTGGTATTCGAATTCGTATCTGCCCGCCACCGCGATCATGTGGACCCTGTTCTTCGCGGGTCACGACATGGCGCCGGGGCTCGTCGTCGATGGCATGAACGTGCAGGATTATCTGCAATCGCACTACGCGGGCGCGATGCGCGCGGTGGCCGAGCGCGTCAAAGACCAGAAGCATGTGCTGGGCTTCGATACGCTGAACGAGCCCGGCTCGGGCTATATCGGGCAGAAGCTCACCTATCGCCATGTTGCGCCCACGCCCGAGAACCCCGAGCGGCCGCGGCCGGGTATCGCGTTGAGCCCACTCGACGGGTTGCTAATCGCGCGCGGCGTTCCCCGCACCGTGCCGTTTCTCGCGTGGGATTCCGAAACGCGGACTATGCGGCAGACGAAAGAGGTGACGCTCAATCCGAACGGCGTTTCGATCTGGCTCGAAGGCCGCGCATGCCCGTTCGAGCAGGCGGGCGCGTATGATTCCACGCGCCAGGTTCCGCACGACGAAGCGTTCTTCACGCATCGCGGCGACCGCGAGCTCAATCTCGAACGCGATTACATGCGGCCCTTCTTCGCCCGTGTGGCCGACACGGTGCGCGCCGTGAAACCGAGCTGGATGATCTTCGCCGAGGTCGAGCCGCATCGCGTGTTCACGGGTCATGGTTTTCCGCGCGATATGCCTTCGCGCACCGTCAATGCGAGCCATTGGTACGATCTGCCGACTTTGGGCGGCAAGACCTTCAATCCCCGCGAATTGCGCGGTGCGCCCGACGTCGCCGCCGCCGAAAAAGCCGTCGCGGACCGCTTCACGACCCAGCTTGCGCGCATCG
Organism: uncultured Alphaproteobacteria bacterium; assembly: GCA_963715545.1. Classification (GTDB taxonomy): domain Bacteria; phylum Pseudomonadota; class Alphaproteobacteria; order Micropepsales; family Micropepsaceae; genus Rhizomicrobium. The sequence goes on from OY970252.1 coordinate 2,595,695, forward strand.
CAAAAGCCGCTGAAGCGCTCGGGCCTGACGGCGCGCCAACCCTGATCGGCGAATTCGGCATTCCGTTCGATCTCGATGAGGGCGCTGCCTACGCGGCGTGGGCCGAAGGCGACCGATCGTCCGCGCCGTGGGCCAAGCATGTGCTCGCCCAGAGCCTGATGTATGACGCGATGGATCGGTTGTTTCTCTCGTCCACGCAGTGGAACTACACGGCGTCGAACCGCAATGACGCCGCTGTCGGCGACAACTGGAACCAGGAAGACCTCTCGATCTTCTCGCGCGACCAGGCCACGGGCGATAACGACATCAATTCCGGCGGGCGTGCGCTCGAAGGCTTCTCGCGGCCCTATGCGCGGCGCATCCAGGGCGAGCCGAAACGGATGTCGTTCGACAGGCGCGCGAAAATTTTCCGGCTGGTGTTCGACGCCGATCCATCCATCGCGGCCGTAACGGAGATTTACCTTCCGCGCGCGCATTTTCCGCGCAATCCGCGCATCCACGCTCCGGGATGCCACGTTATTTCGCATGCTGATGGGATCGTCCTGCTGGCGACCGACGGCGCCGGCGAACGCGTCGTGACCGTGAGCGCCGGATGAGTTCAGCCGACGCGTTCGCTATCGGGCGGCGTCTCGAAGCCCTGCCGGTCACACGCGCGACCTGGACGCGCGTGGCGCTGCTGTCGCTGGGCGGTTTCTTCGAATTCTACGACATGTTCCTGTCGGGTTATGTCGTGCCCGGACTCGTGCGCAGCCACATTCTCACGCCTTCGACTCCCGGGCTGTTCGGCACCAGCGGCGTCGCGGGCTTCGTCGCCGCGCTGTTCGCGGGGCTTTTTCTTGGCACAGCCCTGTTCGGCTTCGTCTCCGATCGTTTCGGGCGGCGCACGATCTTCACCGTCTCGCTTCTCTGGTACGTCGCGGCCTCCGCCATCATGGCGTTCCAGCGCGACGCGTTCGGCCTCGATCTGTGGCGCTTCATCGCCGGCATCGGAATCGGAGTCGAGCTCGTCACCATCGACACCTACATTGCCGAGCTCGTGCCCAGCGCCGTTCGCGGGCGCGCCTTCGCCGTCAACCAAGTGCTGCAATTCACGGCGATTCCGATCGTGGCCTTCCTCGCCTGGGCGTTCGTGCCCCACACGCCGTTCGGTTTCGACGGCTGGCGCTGGGTGGTGCTGATCGGTTCGGCGGGCGCGGCCGTCGTGTGGTGGGTGCGGTTGCGCGTGCCCGAGAGCCCGCGCTGGCTCGCGCAACGCGGACGTATGAAGGAAGCCGAAGCGATCCTCGCACGCTTCGAAGCGGAAGCGGGCTCGACGGCGAAACCGATTGCGAGCATGCCGCCCGCATCCGAAGAATCAAATGGCGACTTCTGGGAAATCTGGCGCGCGCCCTATCTCAGCCGAACCCTGATGCTGATCGTATTCAATCTCGTGCAGACGGTGGGCTTTTACGGCTTCAACAATTGGGCGCCGACGTTCCTGATCCATCAGGGCATCGCGGTCACGACCAGCCTCGGCTACACCTTCGCGATCGCCATCGCTGCGCCCTTCGGCCCATTGCTCGCGTTGCCCTTCACGGACCGGTTCGAACGCAAATGGCTGATCGTGGCGGGCGCATTCTTCGTCGGCGTGTTCGGACTCGCATTTGCACAAATGCGTTCGGCCATTCCGCTGATCCTCTTCGGCGCCGGGCTCACGCTCGCCAACAATGTGATGTCGTTTTCGTTTCACGCCTATCAGGCGGAGCTTTATCCCACGCGCATTCGCGCCCTGGCCGTCGGCTTCGTGTATTCCTGGAGCAGACTGTCCGCCGTGTTCAGCGCCTTCGTCATCGCATTCTTCCTCGACCGTTTCGGCGTCATCGGCGTGTTCTCACTGATCGCGGCCTGCATGCTGGTGGTGATGCTGTCGATCGGGATATTCGGCCCGCGCACAAGCCGGCAGGCGCTGGAACAGATTTCGAAGTAGGCGCTGAAGGCAACCTCCAAAACTCACCATGGCGGCCTCCGAGCCGGCCACCCAGCCGCCGCGCGTCTGCGCGGCGAATGACTCATGAATGTCTAACTCGGCTCGCGGACGCTCGCCGGCTGGGTGGGCGGGTCAAGCCCGCCCATGGTGAATAGTGGGTCAGATCACGCCAAATCTTCGCAGCACGTTTTTCGTAATCCGCGTGATGAACGGATCGCCCGCCGCGAGGCCGTGCGCCCATTCGGTCGTCGCGCCATTGAACACTTCGCCTTTGCCGCGGGCGAACGACGCCATCACCGCGTGGCCGCGCAGCAGGCGCTGCTGCGACGCCTCGCTCGAATCGCCATAGACGATCTTCGCGCAGATATCGAGTTTCTCCGGCGGAATGAGCGGCGGATAGCCGCTTGCGACGTCTTCGCCGAACGCGCAAGGGGCGACCGCGATGATCTCCAGATTCTCCGGGACGCCCAGGCGCGGAACCGGCTTCGGCAATCCATCGTCGCCGAACCGGATTTCGCAGCCGTCATTCTCATAACCCAACAACGGAATCTGCGATCCGATCACGTCGCCGTAGAAAAGGTCGGCGCCTTCGAGCGCCCAATGGCGATTGTCATAGACGGTGAAGCCGCCGGCGCCACGCGCGGCGCAAAGCCCCAAGCGATGATAGCCGCCGAACAGGAAACTCAGTTCGGTGATTTCCGCTTCGGGCTTCGCAAAACTCGGATGCGACCACAGATGCGTGCCGTCGGCGCCGGCATGCGGTTCCGCGTCGAAGCCGCGCCATTTGTGGCAGATCAGAGTTTTACCCTCGTTCTCCCAGCGCACCTTCCAGAAACAGGTGTTGCCGGAAAAGATCGCGAGTTTGCCGCCGCCATCGACGAAGCGTTCGATCTGCACGCGCTGCGGCGCGGACCAATATTCGCTGTGCCCCACCACCACCATCGCGCCATAACGGCCAAGAACATCCGATTCGGCGTCGAGGTCGTAATCCGTGAAGTAATCGAGCGCGACGCCTTCACCCTCGGCCCAGGCTGCGAACACATGTTCCCATTTGTGCAGGAACCCCGCCGCGCAATCGTAAGGCGACGGCCGGTGCGCCCGGCCCCAGTCGCGATTTCCCGCCCAAGGTCGTTCGCCGAATTCACGCGACCGCAGATTGACAAGACGCGGCGCATCTTCCGGCGGCGCCACGATCAACGGCGCGAAAGGCCGCTGGTTCGACAACACGCCGATCGCGCCTTCCATGGCGGCCGCCAGCGGCAGCTTGCGCGCCATCAGCGATGTCACATCGCAATAGGCGTTCGCCCCGCCCCACCAATTATAGGCGTGATAGGTGTTGGTCGCGAGCACGAACGCGGCTTTCGCACGCGGCGCATTCTTCGCCGGCTTCACACACACGAAATGATGCGCGGCGCGTCCTTCCCGATCCGTCAATTGCAGATCGTAATATCCCGAACGCCAATCCGCGCCGATCTCGAATGAAAGCGCGACCGGCCAGCCGCAACCGTCACGGTCCGGATGCGGCGGCGTTTCGCGCTGCGCGATCACGATGTTTTCGATGCGGCGCACGACCTCCCGGCTGCGGCCGATGCGGGCGATTTCAAGCGTGCAGGGGCCATTCTCGGCCGACGCATGCAACGCGACCGTTTCGCCCGGATAGGCGCTCAGCACATTCGTGTAGCAGGCCAAGGTCACTTCGCTGCCGAGCGCTTCAAATTTTGATCGATCAATTTCGCCAGATCGGCGAACGATTCCGAGCCGGAGACAGCGTCCCTCCCAACAATCACGGTCGGCGTGCCGTTCACGCCGATGGCGAGCGCATCGTTATAGTCCGAGACGATCTGTTCGGCGTATTGCTGCGACTTTTCCTTCATCCGCGCCGTGACGCGCGATTCGTCGATTCCCGCGACGCGATGGGTCAGCGCCTGAATGCTCGCAAGATTTCCGAAGCCGCCATTCTCCTGATCCTGCGCGCCGAACATCGCGCGCGACCAGTCGTAGAACCGCGCGGGGTAAAGCTCCCAGACGGCGCGCGCGAACAAGGCGGCCGTCGCGGAATCCTGGCCGAGAAACTGGAAATCCCGAAACACGATTCTGAGCTTGCCCTGGCGCACATAGGCATCGTTCAGGCGCGGGAGCGCATCTCTCCAGAAAAGCTTGCAATAGGGGCATTGGTAGTCGAACCAGACGATCAAGGTCGCCCTGGCCGAAGGCGACCCGATCTGCGGGTCCGTCGGACCGGAAGCCGCTGCGGGCGCCGCCTGCAAGAGCGATGCGAGCAAAATGATGACCGCCAAAAACCGAACCGACGCGAAAGCGAATGAGCCTTTTGTCATGAATCAAACCTGAAGGAATCGAGGAACGGCGGGCGAGCCGATCCTAGGCAATGGGAACCCGGGCATCCAGCCCGGGAAATCCGGCGTTTGCGCGCGTCTCTCGGCGTCAAGCGCCGGAACTTGCTGCGTTAAATTCGCGGATGGGCGCAACAGGCGGGGGAACCGCGCTCGCGATCAGCCGTTTAAGGCCCGTAAGCAGGCTGCAGGACTTGCGGCGTCTGCTCGAAGTAGTCGCGCCGAAAACGGCGCGCCGGCAACATTCACGAGGGGTTACATGAGAATTCGGACAATAGTGCTTGCGGGCGTTGCGGCGTTGGCCCTTGCGGGAACCGCACATGCCAGCGATGCAACCGGCTGGTATCTCGGAATAGCGGGCGGCGGGGACTACTTGAACGCCATCGACCTGAAAACCGACACGGGCGGCACGATCACCAACAATAAATTCAAGTCGAGCGATTCCTATATCGCCACCGCCGCGTTCGGATACCGCTTCCGGGATCACCTGAGATTTGAGTTGGAAGCGGGCTATACGCCGCACGACTTCAAAGACACGACGATCAGCGCGGTGACCTATGGCGGACATGACCGCATCGGCTCGGCCATGGCCAACCTCATCTATGACATTCCGCTCTCCGATCGGTTCGATTTGAACATCGGCGGCGGCGCCGGCGCCGGAAGGGACGATCTTCTTGTCCACAACGGAGCGACCGATTTCGCGAGGGGAGACCGCACAGGTTTCATGTGGCAAGGCATCGCCGGCATCAGCTATTCGCTGACCCGCAATGTCGACCTGACACTGGACTATCGCTATCGTTCGCTGATGCAAAACACCGATTATTCCACATCGCTTGTCGGAACGACGGTGCGCGGCGGAAGACCGAACGACCAGGCCGTGATGCTGGGCCTGCGCTGGTATATGGAGCCTGCGGCCGCGCCGCCGCCTCCTCCGCCGCCGCCCATGGCGCCGCCACCCCCGCCGCCGCCGCCGCCAATGGCGCCTCCGCCGGTGAAAACCTTCATCGTCTTCTTCGACTTCAACAAATCGGACCTGACAGCCGAAGCGTTGGGCGTGGTGCAGCAAGCGGTGAAAACGGCCCAGTCAAGCGGCATGGTGCGCGTCCTGGTGACGGGCCATACCGATACCGTGGGCTCGGACAGCTACAACCAGGGCCTCTCGGTGCGTCGCGCCGAAGCGGTCAAAGACGAAATGACGCGCGAAGGCCTGGACGGCTCCGCGATTTCGATCGAAGGCAAGAGCTTCCACGATCCGCTCGTGCCGACGGGTCCGGGCGTGCGCGAACCGCAGAACCGTCGCGCCGTGATTGATCTCGGCGGCTGATCGGAACAAAGAGAGTCGGAAAGGGCGGGCTTCGGTCCGCCCTTTTTCGTTTCACGCCAAACCCGCGGAAATTGGTCCGAATTTGTCAGCCGGAGCGACGCAGCGACAAATTGCGACACATGGCCATGATCCGGGCCATGATCCGGACATGCGTCCGTAAGGAAACGAATCTAGCGTTCAGGCGTCAACGTCTGCTCAGGGAGCCTGTCGATGCTTATTCGGAAATTTGCAATCGCATTTGCGACATTGGGATTGATCTCGCTTTCACCCGCGCTCGCCCAACAGGATGGGACGGACGGCGCGAACGCGAAGCAGCATCATTGGCAAACGCCAAGCAAGGAAGATATGGCGGCATGGCATGCGCAAAGATGCGACGATCATTATGCGCGGGCGGCTGGCCGACTTGCTTTCGTCGAAGCGAAGCTCGACATCACGGATGCGCAGCGCCCGTTGTTCGATCATTGGCGCGACGCCGTTCTTCAGAACGCGCAATCTCGAAAGAGCGAATGCCTCGCACATCAGTTCACGCCCGGCGAACATCATTCGGTCCTTGAACGCACCGCAATGATGGAGAAGCGGTTGGAAGGCCGGCTCGCCGCGCTCCAGTCCCAGCAGCCGGCCCTGACGGCGCTCTATCAATCGCTCTCGCCGCAACAGAAGACGGAGTTCGATCAATCGCACCACGGCTTCCGGCACGGTCATGACGGTCGCGGCGCACCGATGATGCATCACGAAGACGAAGCGCACGGCTAGATTTCCGGGAATTTGCGCCGCCGGATCGGTCGTGATCAATCCGGCGGCGGCAGATCGGATTCCTGAGCGCGTATCAAACGCGTATGCCCTATCGAACGATGTGCGCCAATCCATCGCGGCAAGCGTAAGCGAATGCCTCAATCATGCTTTAAACCTTAAGTCTCATGCGCGAGCGCAGCAGAAGCATATCTCACAACTTATGAGAGATGTGCCCGCCGCAAGCGCGCCGTCGGCAAAACCGGCGCTTCGTCCCCAGGCAAGATAAAATCGTCGCGCATTCGTGATTGCGCACAGCGCATGTCGTACGGTTAATTTCAGTTCGACGTGGGACCTGGGGGGACGAATGTTCTGGCGCCGGCACAAGAAGCTTGCGGTCGCGTTGGTCTGCGCCGATTGGCGCTTGCATCACAAGCGTGTCAGGCTCAACACGCGTTTGGCGACCCTTCTCCGGGTCGACGGCGTCGACACGATCGCCGTGCCGGGACCCGACGGCCTCGTTCTGCCGCAGCGCTCTGCCGAGTGGCAAAACGCACTCAGCCAGATTTCCCTTTTGGTCTCTGTTCACAAGCCGACCACGTTGACGGTCGTCGCTCATCAGCGCTGCGCGGGGCATCCCGTGGGTGACGAAGAACACACGAACGACGTGATGGCGACAGCGAAGGCGCTCAAGGCCGGCACGAATTTTTCGGGACCGGTCGCAGCGGTCGTCGCCATCTATCACAATGGGGTTTGCCCCTTTGAGACAGGTAGTCTAAAAACAGCACGATATCTGGGATTCGACATTGTTGCTGACGTAACATCAAATATTTCTCGTGCCTGAACTATTTTGAGCTAGTCGCATGGGGAGATAATGCGATCTCACAAGCAGGAGATCGGTGATGCTCACTCAGATCGTTAGAATCGAAACCTTCGTTCGTGAATGGCCCGGTAGAACGCAGCGTGAAATTGCGATGGGGCTACACGGCCTGCGCGGCTATCAGCAACGCGTGAACCAAGATTGCGCGCTTCTAGTCGCGCGCGGACGGATTCAGCAGCAAGGTCCCGGCGGCTCGGCAAGCCCGTTCCGGTATTACCCGACGTAATTATACGCCTATGTTTGTCGCGAGCCCCGGTCGAAAGGCCGGGGCTTTTGCTTTTTCTAGTTGACCTGTCGCGAATTGGTCATTTGCGCGCAAATCTAGGACGCTGCGACAGGCCGCCGGGGGTGGCGCTCTGGTTACCAGAGTGTTAACCCGCGAATCATCCTTCTCTAAGTGCTTGATATATAACAACTATATCGAGTTCGACAAAATTCAGAAATTCAGATAGCTTTCGCTCATGAGCACTTTGGCTGAGGCAAAAGCACAGGATCGTTACGAGGCGGCATTGGAGGCCGCTTTCGGTGATCTCGCCGCTGAGAGGAGGCGTCGCGAAGAAGAAGCGGCGCGGCTCAGCGGCGGTATGAGCCAACAGGCCCAGCTTTGTGACCTGATTCTGAGCCTGGCCGCAATGCTTGTCGAAAGCCGCCGTCGCAAGTTTCAGACCCGTTTGCAGGAGGTGGAACAAAGCCGCCGCTTTCAGGGTGGAACAGTTCAAGAGGCGATTTTGGATGCGCTCGAACGGGAGCGACGCACCAAATGGTCGGCTGACGAAATTCGCGATGCGCTCGACAAGCAGGGCGTGAACGCAACCCCGAAGGAGGTTTTTAACTGCGTCGATCACCTCATTCGAACGAAGCGCCTCAAGCGAGTCTCGCGCGGGCAGTATTACGACCCCGAAGCGGGCGTTGCGATTGTGACTTCGAACGAGGTTCGAACGTTCGATATCCCGCGCGGGGGCGAGAATGAATATTGACAAGACCCCATCGTCGCAAGCAGGGCTTGATGCATGGAAAATGAATCGAAACAGGCCGGGTCTCCCCGGCCTGTTCGCAGAATTCAAAATCGGTGATTGGCGATCACTAACTCAGAACCGGCCCGCGCCGGAGGAAGGTGCAAAATGCGGTATGTCGACCGCACGTTAAGTAGGTAGCGGACTCACCGCGTCATTGAGAATTAGCCCTCTCAGTGACGCGGCGTCCGCAGGTTCTTTTCCCATGCTTGAAAGAATTTGTCAATAGTCTCAAGGCGTTAACACGCCTACTGAGAGCGGAGAAGCATTGTTCAACGGAACCAAGGAATTACCGCCAACCAGCGATGGATCGGGCGGGGGATGAAACGGCAATGGCGTTCAGAGATTTTTCGCGTGAACTTGAGGCCCTATCGGACGTGTGGTCCACCTCGCCTACGACAACGGATATCTGGACCCCAACCGGGCGAAGTTGGCCGACCGATTCGAGACCGATTGAGGTCAAGAACCAAAACAACATTCGCGGCGTCGCAAAACCTGGGGCGGTGCGAAACGACAAGATTCTTCGTGCGGCGCATGAGAAGATTGTCTCTGATCTGGCCTACGTTCTCGGACTTCCGTTGCCGCCTGTTACGTTATGGGATCGCGGCGAGAATTTCGTCGATCATCGATACTGCTCCGTATCCGCTTGGGCGTTCCCGGCAGACGCCGAGTGGCAAATCAAGCGGCCGGCACTTCAGCCGAACCAAATTGAGCTCGCGAGGCGAACTGCGGGCGCGATGCGAGCATTTGATACTTGGGTTGGCGCCAGCGACCGAAAGGACAATCACGTTCTCGTTCGCGACGATGCCGACACAGCCACCCTCGGGCTCGCATATATCGACTACGCATTTGCCCTGAGCCGCGAATGGGCAGGCGTTGTGGCCAGGGTGCAAGAGCCTCGCGCGCCCTTCCCCTCGGGGGTCGGCTATGACCCCGCGACATGTCTGGAGACTATACAAGCCATTGAAAAGCTGGAGGAAACCCGCATTATTGAAATCGTTACGAGGATTCCGTCAGAGTACTATCTAGACGGGTTTCGTGATATCATCGCCAAAGAATTGCTGGCGCGTCGCGGAACCGTAAGGACGTGGTGCGCGTAATGACCAAGGAGTTCAAAATCGTGGCTGACGCAATCGTGCGGTTTCCGACGGGCATGTTGCGGGTTTCGCGAATTGTTTATTTCACTGACCTACAGCACGCCGATAGCAGAGAATTGCCGATAGGTGTTACCGCAGAGGTAACGCTGCCGACCTTGCACGCGATCGGCACCGCCCTTCGTCCGGGATTTCACGATAGCGAATTGGCGCTCATGGGACCGACGATGCGCGATCTTTTGCGCCGGCCAATGGATTTTTTGTGGCCGCAAATGTTGGAGGCGCTGAACGTCAGCGCACCCGGTCGCGCGCTTGAAGCGTTAGGAGAAAAATTTCACACGTCACTTTCCGTTTTTGCGCCCGCGACAGTCGATTTTCCACGTCAATGGCTTTTGGCCCCCCAAGATGAAAAACTGTGGCCGCTTGTCGATGCTCGCCTGCGCATACTCATGGAAGATGAGTACTACAAATTTCTCTTTCCACCGCGCGATGGTATCGACCAGCCCACGGTTGACGCGCGGCAAGCTGCGTAATTATGGCCTCGAAATCGTACCTTGATTTAAGCGACGCGATCCAGAGCGGGCGATTACGGGAATTCGCGGTTCAAGAAGAAAAGCGTGGGATTGGTCCGGCGGCCAGTGCGACGCTTGAGCGGAATCTCTCGAAGGCCATCAAAGCGCCGAAATCAAAGCGTCAAACATCGCGTTCCCCATCTGCCGATGGTTCGCGCGGTAAGTGAATTCCCCGAGATATTCCGGCATGTGGCCACGGCTGATATGGACGTGCGTTCCGCGCACGCTGGCCTTGAAATGGTTCCAGAAACTCTCGACGTTGTTCACTGACGCCGTTTGTCCTGTTCGGTAATCATAGTGCGCATAATCTTCTTCGGAATGATTCACGCGAAGGTGCGTGTAACCATCGCTCGTTACTAAATTGTAGCCTTTAGCTTCGTCCGTGCTCACGAATGAGCCGGGTTCAACGTGCTTCTTAAATTCGGCCTTCAGTGTTGCCGCAGTCACGTCGGGAATGACCTTCGTAACCATCCGGCCTTCGCGCTGTTTCATCCCGAGCACGATGGTCTTGTTGCCGCCAGCATAGGGTCCGCGACCTTTGCCATGCACTTCCCCACCCACGAAAGTTTCGTCACTTTCGACATGCCCGGACAGGATCGTTTTGGCTTGATCGTTCGCCTTGTCCATCAGCTTGCGGATTTGAACGCCGATCCGATAACCGGTCTTGCGTGTCACGCCAAGCGTGCGATGTAGCTCCATACCGCTCACGCCGTTACGCGAGACGGAGAACAGATAGATCGCGTAAAACCACACCTGAAGCGGCGTCCGGCTGTCCTGAAAGATTGTGCCAGCGCAGGGATACAGATTGTCGCCGCACGACGCGCACGCATAAGCCTTCCGGGCTTCCAGCCGGTGAAAGGTGGCCTCTACCGCCCCGCATTTCGCGCAGGTGTGACGAAGGCCAAAGCGCACGTCCATAACGTGCTCAAGGCAGGTATTCTCATCCGGGAAACGCTTGAAGAATTCGCGGACTGAGAGCTTGCGGGTGACGTGGTTCTTTTCCATGCCCATAATCTAGGGTTAGACCGTACCTGTGTCAAGGGGGCAAACCCCTATCACAATGACGCAAAATGGGGCCTGCAGAAAATTGGCGCGGTTTAACCGGGTTTCTTGAGTCGCACCCCGCGGCCGCCATCGGCGCTTGCGCTGCCCTCGCCGATCAACACGATCCCGGCTGCTTCCAGCGCGCCGATCAGCTTCATCAGCGAGTCCACATTTCCGCGGACAACCCCTTCGCTCGCCTCCATGCGCTGGATGGTCGGCACGGACAGCCCGGATTTCGCGGCGAGTTCGCGCTGATCGATTCCCGCAAGAGCTCGTGCGGCGCGCAACTGTGCGGCGGTAATCATCGGTGCCGATCTTTAGGGATGATTAATGTTGTAACGTCACAATATTTCTTTAAGGCATCAAATTCTGCGCGTCAAACCTTTATCCGCATGGTCTTGATATAGATCAAAATCCGCGATGCGCGGCGATGCAAAGCAAGGCGTTCGGCGCGGCAAAGCTGCGCGAGCATAGAGGATAGGTGATGCGTTTCGCGTTTTGGCGTTCCAGATCGAACGATCCGGCTCAGACTTTGGCGGCGGCCGCCCAATCTGCCCTTCGGAGCGTGCGCAGGCAGGGCGGCCCGATGGCACGGCTGGTGGAGCGCGAAGGCAACGGTCGTCCTGAACTCTGGATCGCCAACAGCATTCTGCGCACCGTCGGCGCGCTCGGCAGATGCCCGGATCAAAACCGGCCCCAATCTCTCACGAAGAAAGACGTTTTCGGACTCACGCTGTCCGAAAACATGTCCACGCTCTACGCGCAGGACAGCGCGCAGCCGCGTTATGTCGAACTCGGACTTCAGCCAAGCGAACTCAAGAAATATCTGCGCTGGGCAAGAACGGTCCAATAAGGACCGTCATCCGCCTCCGGTCGCCGTGAAAAGCGCCGCACCGCGCTTTTGACAGGCGACGCGAGAGCAATCCGTTCACTTCGGTTTTGATAAGGGCTTATGGCGAAGTCGCGCCGGTTGAACCGCCAGGCGTCGCGGTTGGGCCGGCGGCGCCGTCAGCGTTCCGGGTATTGAAGGCGTTGCAGAAAATACTCCCATTCTGGGCGTCGTCGGCATTGCGGGCAGCGTTGGCGCCGACGCCGAACTATAGCAACTCGATCCTGCAATCGCGCAGTTCGGATTGACATAAGCGCCGCTCGGATTGGTCGGATAAGGGCCGACGGCGCCCGGCGCGCCCGTGCCGTCGACAGTGGGAAGCTGCGTTCCCGGTACGTTGTTCGGATTTACGTCAGTCGCAGTCCCTGCCGTTCCGGAAGCGCCTGCAGCTTGCGCCAAAGCGGCCGTGGGGAATGCGAGCAGACAGCTCGCGAATGCGATCATTGCGCTATTGCGCAAACGCCTCGGATAAACCATCAACAACTCCTCAAAGGCCCAAGACCGCGCATCCCAGTCATGTCTCTCCGCTGTTGAGAACGCGCGCCGGACAAGCGGCGTTCCACCTGCACAATCCGCGTTGCGCGGCCGCGTCGGCGGGGAACTCGATGGAACTTCGAACGTTGACCCACAGGGATATGTGCGAGTCGCCCGTTTCCCCGAGAACGGATCGTCAGCTCGCGCGCGTTCGCCCGCGAACGTAAAATCTTGCCCGGGGCGTATTGTCTTGAATTGGTCACGCCTCAAAACGGCTGTCGGAACGCCACGGAAGATGACGGCTCTCGAGCCGCCGATCCGCGCTGAGCTCTTCAGCGTCGAGCGGCTGGAACAGCACGCCGAAAGCCTCGCCGCCGCCCAACGCCTCAGCCCCAGACTAAAAACAGGTCGTCTGCTCACGCCGCGACTCTACGACAACACCAGGGTCCTGATCGAAACCTACCGGGCGATCGTCGGGGCCGCCTCCGAACATCAGCAGATCACGCCAGCCGCCGAGTGGCTGCTCGACAATTTCCATGTCGTCGACGAGCAGATCCGCGAGATCAAGAACGATCTGCCGCCCGGCTATTATCGCAAGCTTCCCAAACTGGCGGATGGACCGCTGCAGGGTTATCCGCGCGTGTTCGGCATCGCCTGGGCGATCGTGGCGCACACCGACAGCGCCTTCGACGTGCAGAAGCTCACCCGCTTCGTCGAAGCGTATCAGCGCGTCCAGCCGCTGACGATCGGCGAACTATGGGCGATTGCGATCACGTTGCGCATCACGCTCGTCGAAAATTTGCGTCGCCTCGCAGAGCAGATCGTGGCCCGGCTGTCGGCGGGCCAATTGGCCGACATGCTTGCCGACAGGATTCTGGGCACCGACAAGGCCGATCCTGAACCCGCAGGGAAAATCCTGCAGAGTCTCGACGGCGTGCCATGGTCGACCGCGTTCGCGGTTCAGCTGGCGCAACGCCTGCGCGATCGGGACCCCAATGTGACGCCTGCCCTGCGGTGGCTCAACGACAAGCTCGCCGCCGAGAACACGACCACCGACGAAATCGTGCGCGACGAAGTGCAGCGCCAGAGCGCGATGAACGTTACGGTCCGCAACGTGATCACGAGCATGCGTCTCGTATCGATGGTGAACTGGGCGGAGTTCTTCGAAAGCGTGAGCCCGGTCGATGCGATCCTGCGCAGCGGCAGCGATTTTGCGGCGATGGATTTTCCCACCCGCGACCTTTACCGCCGCGCGATCGAAGACCTCGCGCAAGGTTCCGGGCTGGAAGAACGGGACGTCGCCAGGCGCGCCGTCGCGGCCACGAAACGCGCGGCGGCGGCCAAAGACGGCGGCCGCGAAGGCGACCCGGGATATTACCTGATCGCCAAAGGCCGCCATGCCTTCGAAAAGGAGATCGACTCGAAGGTGGCGCCGCGCACGCATGTGTTCCGGCTTCATGCGCGAATCGGCGTGCTGAGTTACGTCGGCATATCCGCTTTCGCGACCGCGACCGTTCTCGCGCTCGGCATGGCGTTCCTGGAGCCGACTGGGCTCAGCGGCTGGACATTGTTTCTTCTCGCCTTCGCGGCGCTCATTCCCGCTTCGGACGTCGCCATCGCGATCGTCAACAGATTCGTCACCCAGCAGGTGGGCGCCACCTTGCTGCCGGGATTGGAATTGCGCGACGGCGTGCCGCCCGATCTGCGAACGATCGTCGTCGTGCCCACGCTTCTGGCAAGCATCACCGAAATCCGGGCGCAGATCGAGCGGCTCGAAGTCCATCACCTGTCCAATCCGGACAGCAACTTCCTGTTCGCCCTTCTCTCGGACTGGCGCGACGCCGATGCGGAGCGGGTTTCGGCTGACGGGGAGTTGTTCGACGAAGCGGTCTCCGGGATCGTGCGCCTCAACGAGCGCTATGGCGCCGCCGCTTTCGGAACGCGCTTCTTCCTGCTGCATCGCCGGCGCACCTGGAACGAAGGCGAAGGCAAGTGGATCGGCTGGGAGCGCAAACGCGGCAAACTGCACGAACTCAACCGTCTGTTGCGGGGCGCGACGGACACGACATTCGTCGATGTGGTCGGACAGGCGCCGTCACTGCCGGCCGGCGTGCGCTACGTCATCACGCTGGACGCCGATACGCGCCTGCCGATCGGCGCCGCGCGACGGCTCGTCGGCAAGATCGCCCATCCGCTCAATCGTCCCGTGTTCGATTCCAACTGCGGGCTCGTCGTTCACGGTCACGGAATACTCCAGCCGCGCGTGACGCCGTCACTGCCCATCGGCGACGAAGGATCGCTTTTTCAGCGGGTGTTTTCCGGCCCCAATGGACTCGATCCCTACGCCCTTGCGGTCTCCGACATTTATCAGGACCTGTTCGAAGAAGGCTCCTATTGCGGCAAGGGCATCTACGAGGTCGATATTTTCGAAGCGGCGCTCAAAGGCCAGATTCCGGAGAACACGGTCCTTAGTCACGACCTTCTGGAAGGCATCCTGTGCCGCGCCGGCCTGGCAACGGATATCGAGGTCGTCGAGGAATTCCCATCGCGCTACAGCGTCGCCGCAGCGCGCCAGCACCGCTGGGTGCGCGGCGACTGGCAATTGCTTCCGTGGATACTGGGTCTCGACAGCCGCTTGCGCGGCGGCTCCACGACGACGCGGTTGCCGCTCATGGGCCGCTGGAAGATGATCGACAATTTGCGCCGCTCGCTTTCGGCGCCGTCCGCGCTTCTCGCGATGCTGATCGCGTGGCTCCTGCCGCTGCCGGTCGCATTCGTATGGACCGCGTTCATTTTCCTGACGATTGTCGTTCCGCCGCTTCTGCCGGGATTTTCCGGAATCATCCCGCACCGCAAAGGCATTTCCCTGCGCAACCATCTGCGCGCGGTCGTGAGCGACTTTACGCTGGGATACCTGCAGGGCGCTTTCCTGATCACATTCCTCGCGCATCAGGCGTGGACGATGGTCGATGCGATCGGCCGCACATTGTTTCGCGTCTTTATCAAGCGGCGACGGCTCCTTGAGTGGGTGACGGCCGCCCAGACCAATGGCGACGTTCAATTCGACAGACGCAGCCTCGCCGCCCAGATCGCGGCCAGCGCCGCGTTCGCTCTGTGCGTGGCTGTCGCCATCTATTTCGCCGGCGCCGATTCGTGGCCCCTTGCGATCCCATTCCTGCTGATCTGGGTGCTCTCGCCTTTCGCCGCGCGTTACGCAAGCCTGCCGCCGCCCAGGCAGGGCCATCTCGCCATTGCGACCAATACGGCGCAGGAGTTGCGCCTGATCGCGCGGCGCACCTGGCGGTTCTTCGAAAAATTCGTCGCCGCGGAAGACAACATGCTTCCGCCGGACAATTTTCAGGAGGATCCGAAACCGGTCATCGCGCATCGCACGTCGCCGACGAATTTCGGGCTTTATCTCCTGTCGATCATAGCGGCTCGCGATTTCGGCTGGCTGGGGACGCTCGACGCCGTCGAGCGGCTGGAGGCCACCTTCGCCACCCTGAACAAGCTCGAGCGCTATCGCGGCCATTTCTACAACTGGTACGATTCGAGCGACCTGCGCCCGCTGGACCCGAAATATGTTTCCTCGGTGGACAGCGGCAACCTTGCGGGCCACCTGATCGCGCTCGCCAATGCCTGTGAGGAAATCGTCGACGGGCCCGTCGCTAATCCCTGTTGGATTTCTGGCGTCGACGATCATCTGGCGCTTGTTCGGCAATCCGCCCACCCCGATATCGGCGGGCCCGGCGTCGCGCGCGTCAAAGTCGGCGAAGCCCTCGACGCCCTGGACGCTGCATTGCGAAACGCGCCCCTTGGCCTCTCGGGCGTGGCGCAAAGCCAGGAGGACGTTTCCCGGAAAGTCGCGGCTCTTGGCGCTTATACACAAACCCACCGCGCCGCCGCGAGCGACGGCGCGGAATTCGTCGTCTGGATCGAGGCGATAGGGGCCGCGATCAAAACGCATCGTCAGGATTTCGACTTGCTCATGCCATGGGCGAGCTCCAAATTCGTCGAGTCGCTGGTCGGAGAAGAAATCGCTTTGCTGCTCGGCGCGATGCCGACGCTCGGCGCTCTTCCCCAGCATTGCGATACGGCGCTGGAAATGCTGACACGACGGCGCGAACAAACCGGTCCCGACCCGAACCTCGACGCCACGATCGACGCCCTGACAAAATCCGTGGCCGCGGCGCAATTGACGGTCCATCGCCTCAGAAGCATCGCCGATGGCGCAAGAACGATGGCGATGGCGATGGAATTCGGCTTCCTGTTCGATTCCGACCGGCAGCTCCTTTCCATCGGTTATCGTTGCAATGACGGAAATCTCGATTCGAACTTCTACGATCTCCTCGCGTCGGAAGCGCGGCTGGCGAGCTTCTTCGCCATCGCCAAAGGCGACGTGCCCGCCAAGCATTGGTTTCGACTGGGCCGCACCTTGACGCCGATCGCTTACGGCTCCGGGTTGATCTCCTGGTCGGGGTCGATGTTCGAATATCTCATGCCGTCGCTCGTGATGCGCGCGCCATCGGGAAGCCTGCTGGAACAGAGCTGCCGTCTCGCAGTCCGCAGGCAGGAAGAATATGGCGAGGAACTGGGCGTGCCGTGGGGCATGTCGGAATCGGAATTCAACGCGCGCGACATCGAGCAGACCTATCAGTATTCGAGCTTCGGCGTTCCCGATCTGGGCTACAAACGTGGGTTGAAAGACAACGTCGTCATCGCGCCCTATGCGAGCGGGCTCGCTTCCATGGTCGATCCCGCGTCCGCCGCTCGCAACTATATGCGCATGGCGGATATCGGCGCGCGCGGCGCCTATGGCTGGTATGAGGCGCTCGACTACACGCGCGCGCGCCTTCCTGAAGGCAAAAAGTTCGCCATCGTGCGCGCCTATATGGCGCATCACCAGGCAATGACGATCCTCGGCATCGCGAACGCGCTGCAGGACGGAAAAATGCGCGCGCGCTTCCATGCCGAGCCGATCGTGCAGGCCGCGGAGCTTCTTCTCCAGGAGCGCATGCCGCGCGACGTGGCCGTGGCGCGTCCGCCGCCCGAACAGTCGGCCGTCACCATCGCAGCGGCCAGCCTGATACCCGTCACCCAGCGCCGCTACGACTCGGCGCATTCGCGCGTTCCCCGCACGCATCTCCTCTCGAATGGACGCTATGTCGCCATGGTCACGGCCACGGGCTCCGGCTATAGCCGCTGGCACGACATTGCGATCACTCGCTGGCGCGAAGACGTCACCTGCGACGCCTGGGGCGCCTATTTTTTCCTGCGCGACTTGCGCAGCGGCGAAACCTGGTCGGCGGGATATCAGCCCAGCGGCGTCGAGCCCGCGAATTACGAAGTCACATTTTCGGAAGATCGCGCCGAGATCATCCGCACCGACGGAAGCCTCACGACGACGCTGGAAGTGGCCGTTTCGTCCGAGGATGACGGCGAAGTGCGCCGCGTCTCGATCGCAAATCACGGTACGCGCACGCGCGAGATCGAAATCACCTCCTACGCCGAAATCGCGCTCGCGCGGCAGGCGGACGATGTCGCCCATCCCGCGTTCGCAAAATTGTTCGTGGAAACGGAATATTCCCCGAACCTGGGCGCCATTCTCGCCACGCGCCGGCAGCGTTCGTCGGGCGATCCGCAAGTGTGGGCGGCGCATTTGGCCGTGGTCGAGGGCGAATCCTCCGATGACGTCCAGTTCGAGACCGACCGCGCCCGTTTCCTGGGACGTGGCCAGACCATCCGTTCGCCGTCCGCAATCGCCGATGGCTGGCCGCTCTCCAATACGGCCGGCGCCGTGCTCGACCCGATCTTCAGCCTGCGCCGGCGCGTGAAAATCCCGCGCGGCGCGACCGCGCGCATCGCCTTTTGGACATTGGCCGCCGCCACGCGCGACGAGATCCTCGATCTCGCCGACAAGCATCACGAAGCCAATGCGTTCGAGCGCGCCACCACGCTCGCCTGGACGCAGGCGCAGATGCAGCTGCATCACCTCGATATCGGCATGGACGAGGCGCATCTGTTCCAGCGGCTCGCCAATCACGTCCTCTATTCCGACGCGACGTTGCGGCCGCCCGCGGAAGTCATCAAGCGGGGCGCGCGCAAGATTTCGGCCTTGTGGGCGAACGGGATATCCGGCGATCTCCCTATTGTGCTCGTCCGCATCGACGACCACGACCATCTGCAGCTCGTGCGGCAATTGCTGCGGGCCCATGAATATTGGCGGCTGAAGCAACTGGCCGTCGATCTCGTGATCGTGAACGAGCGCGCCACGTCTTACATCCAGGATCTGCAGTCCGAAATCGACGCGCTGGTGCGGATGAACCAATCGATGCCCCGGATCGCGAGCGATACCGCGCGCGGATCGGTGTTCGTGCTGCGCGCCGATCTGATTTCCGCCGACGTCAATCAGCTTCTTCAGGCGATTGCGCGCGCCGTTCTGTATGGCAACCGCGATTCTCTGGCGGAACAGATCAATCGTGCGCGCGAACTGAAGCCTGGCATCGCGCCGCCTGCGAGAAAGAATTTGCCCGCCCCCGCGCGGGAGCCGCAACTGCCGCGTCCCGCCATGGAATTCTTCAACGGGCTCGGCGGCTTCGCCAATGACGGCCGCGAATACCTGACGATGCTGGAAAACGGCGATCGCACGCCGGCGCCCTGGCTCAATATCGTGTCCAATCCGTCGTTCGGATTTCAGGTCTCCACCGACGGCGGCGGGTTCACCTGGTCGCTCAACAGCCAGCAGAACCAGCTCACGCCCTGGTCCAACGACGCCGTCGGCGATGCGCCGGGCGAAGTCATCTATGTGCGCGATGAGGAGACCGGTGAAATCTGGACGCCGACCCCGCTCCCCATCCGCGAAAAGAACGCGTCCTATGCCGTGCGTCACGGCCAGGGTTACAGCCGCTTCGAGCACAGCTCGCACGGCATCTCGCTCGAGCTTCTGCAATTCGTGCCGACCGACGATCCCATCAAAATCTCGCGGCTCAAAATCGCCAACCACTCCGGGCGCGAACGCCGGCTGACGATCACGACCTATGTCGAATGGGTGCTCGGCGCCAACCGCACTGCGACTGCGCCGTTTGTCGTGACGGAAATCGCCCCCCGGACCGGCGCGATCTTCGCGCAGAATCCCTGCAGCGAGCAGTTCGACGACCGCATCGCATTCGCCGACCTGAACGGACGCCAGACGGCTTGGACCTGCGACCGCACGGAATTTCTGGGCCGCGACGGCGCGCTCGACCGGCCGCTCGCTTTGACGCCGGGCGTGGCCCTTTCGAACCGCGCCGGTCCCGCGCTCGATCCCTGCGGCGCGTTGCAGACGCCAGTGAGGTTGAACGCCGTGGGCGCGACCGAGATTGTGTTTTTCCTCGGCCAAACATCTTCCAGGCCGGAAGCAAGAGCGTTGATCGCGAAATACCGCAGCGCCGATCTCGACGCCGTATTTGACGCGGTGACGAAGCAATGGGACGACATTTTGGGAACCGTGCAAGTCAAGACGCCGGATCGCGCGCTCGACATTCTCGTCAACCGCTGGCTGCCCTATCAGACCTTGGCCTGTCGCATCTGGGCGCGCACGGGATTCTACCAGGCGAGCGGCGCCTATGGCTTCCGCGACCAGTTGCAGGACGTGATGGCGATGTGCGTCTCGCGGCCGGATATCGCGCGCGAGCATTTGCTGCGGGCGGCTTCGCGGCAATTCCTCGAAGGCGACGTGCAGCATTGGTGGCTGCCGGAATCCGGACGCGGCATCCGCACGCGCGTGGCCGACGATTGCGGCTGGCTCGCTTATGTCGTGGCGCATTATGTTCAGGTGACGGGCGATTTCGCCGTGCTTGACGAAATTGTCCCCTTCCTCGAAGGCCCTGTGCTGCACGAAGGCGAGCGCGACGCGTTCTTCCTGCCTGTGGTCTCCCACAAGACGGCGGACCTGTTCGATCACTGCGCCTTGGCGCTCGAAAAATCCCTCGCGACCGGCGCGCATGGCCTGCCGCTGATGGGAACCGGGGACTGGAACGACGGCATGGACCGCATCGGCGAAGGCGGCAAAGGCGAAAGCGTGTGGCTGGGCTGGTTCCTCTATTCGACGCTGAACGCTTTCGCCAATCTCGATGAGCGCTATCGCAACGCCGGGCATGCCCTGGACTGGCGCCAGCATGCGGCGAGCCTCAAAGAGGCTCTCGAACGCGAAGCCTGGGACGGCGACTGGTATCGCCGCGCCTATTTCGACGACGGCTCGCCGCTCGGCTCCGTCGCCAACAGCGAATGCCGCATCGATTCCATCGCGCAATCCTGGTCCGTCATTTCGCGCGCCGGCGAACCGCTGCGGGCGGCCCGCGCCATGGCGGCGGTCGACAAATATCTCGTGCGGCGCGACGACAAGGTGTCGTTGCTGTTCACGCCGCCTTTCGATCGCCCCCAACGCGATCCCGGCTACATCAAGGGCTATCCGCCCGGAGTCCGGGAGAACGGCGGCCAATATACGCATGGCGCCGTTTGGGCCGCGCTCGCCTTCGCGATGCAGGGCGACGGCGACAGAGCGGGCGAATTGCTGTCGATGCTTAACCCCATCCGCCATTCCGATGACCCGACGGGCATCCACCGCTACAAAGTCGAGCCCTATATCGCCTGCGCCGACGTGTATTCGATGCCGCCGCATGTCGGGCGCGGCGGCTGGACCTGGTATACGGGTTCGGCCGGCTGGATGTATCGCGTGACGTTGGAATGGCTGCTCGGATTCCGCGTGCAGGGCGAGAACCTCGCGATCGACCCCTGCATTCCGCATGATTGGCCGAGCTTCGAAATCGCGTTCCGCCATCGCTCGTCGCGCTACGAGATTACGGTCGAAAACCCGCTGGGCGTTTGCCGCGGCATTCTCGCCACAAAACTCGACGGCGAGATGCTGACGGGAAACAAGAAACTTCTGGTGCCTTTGGTGGACGACGGCGCCACGCATACCGTGCATGTCGTTCTGGGATAAATCGCGAGGATCGTCGTGGCGGAAAATGTGAACCCTCTTGCCGGCAAACCCGCGCCGCCCGAACTGCTGGTCAATGTCGCGCGGCTGATCACGGCCTATTATTCCGATGTGCCGGATCCTTCCATCGCGACTCAGCGTGTCTCGTTCGGAACGTCGGGCCATCGCGGCTCGGCCTTCGCCACCGCCTTCAACGAAGCGCATATTCTCGCGATCACGCAGGCGGTTTGTCAGTACCGCAAGCAAGCCGGCGTCGACGGACCGCTGTTTTTGGGTATGGACACGCATGCGTTGTCGGAGCCGGCACTCGCGAGCGCGCTGGAAGTGCTTGCGGCCAATGGCGTCGAGACGATGATCGACGCGCAGCGCGGCTACACGCCCACGCCGGTGATCTCGCATGCGATCCTCACCTACAATCGCGGCCGCAAAACGGGTCTCGCCGACGGAATTGTGATCAGCCCGTCGCACAATCCGCCGGACGAAGGCGGATTCAAATACAACCCGACGAATGGCGGTCCAGCCGATATCGACATCACGCGCGCCATCGAAAACACCGCCAATGGATTTCTTGAGAAGAAGCTCGAAGGCGTGACGCGCATTCCCTTGGCGCGTGCGCTCAGGACGCCTTGCGTGCATGCGCGCGACTATATCGGACCTTATGTCGCCGATCTCATCAATGTCGTCGATATGGAGGCGATCCGCGCCAGCGGCGTGCGCATCGGCATCGATCCGCTCGGAGGCGCCGCCGTTCACTATTGGCAACCGATCATCGAGCGCTACAAAATCGCGGCCACGGTGACGAACGACGCGGTCGATCCCACCTTCCGGTTCATGACGGTCGACTGGGACGGCAGGATAAGGATGGACTGTTCGTCGCCTTACGCGATGACGCGGCTGATCGAACTCAAGAACAAATTCGATATCGCGTTTGCGAACGACACCGATGCGGATCGGCATGGCATTGTCTGCCCGTCCAACGGGCTGATGAACCCCAACTATTTCCTGGCCGCCGCCGTCGGCTATCTGTTCACAAATCGCACCGATTGGAAAAAGGACGCCGCGGTCGGCAAGACCGTCGTCTCCAGCGCCATGATCGATCGCATAGCTGCAAAGATCGACCGCAAGCTTGTCGAGACGCCTGTCGGGTTCAAATGGTTCAGCGACGGGCTGCTCGACGGTTCGCTGGGGTTTGGCGGCGAAGAGAGCGCGGGGGCGTCGTTCCTCCGGCGCGATGGTAGCGTGTGGACGACGGACAAGGACGGACTGATCATGGGGCTGCTCGCCGCCGAGATCACGGCGAAGACAAATCAGGACCCGAACACATTCTACGAGGCGGTCACGCGGACGCTGGGCAAATCCTTTTACGAGCGCATCGACGCGCCTGCCTCGCGCGAACAGAAAGAGCTTCTTTTGGCGCGCGACCCGAAGAATTTCGAGGCGAAGGAAATCGGCGGCGAACCGGTCGAACAGATACTCGCCAAAGCGCCGGGCAACGGCGCGGCCATCGGCGGCATCAAGGTCATCACGAAAGACGGCTGGTTCGCCGCACGCCCCTCAGGCACCGAAGACGTCTACAAGATCTACGCCGAGAGTTTTAAGAGCGAAGACCACCTGCATAATATTCAAAGGGACGCGCAGACGGCCGTGAGCAAAATCTTCAACAGTAGTTGATCTGCGGTGGCTCGTGCGGCGATCAGTGAAGCCTGAACGGTGCAGATCGAGCCGGCAACACAGCAATGTTTGCGCCTGCCGCCGCCCGTTCGACGAAATCGGCGACGAAGGCGCTGGCGGGCGTAGCGCGGATTTCATTCGGCGTACCGATTTGCTCGATCTTGCCGGCGTTCATCACCGCGACCAGATCGGCAAGTTCCAGCGCCTCGTCCTGGTCGTGGGTCACGAAAATCGTCGTGACGCCGGTGCGGTGGTGCAGCGCGCGCAACCACACACGGAGTTCCTTACGCACTTTCGCGTCGAGCGCGCCGAAAGGCTCATCCAACAGAAGCATGCGCGGCTCGATCGCGAGCGCGCGGGCGAGCGCCACGCGTTGACGCTGGCCGCCCGACAATTCGCTGGGATAGCGATGCCCGAGATCGTCCAGCTGAACCAGGTGCAGCAGGTCTTTCACGCGACGGCCGATTTCCGCGCGCGACGGACGCGTGCGGCGCGGCCTCACATTGAGGCCGAAGGCGATATTCCTGGCGACGGTCATGTGCCGGAACAGCGCATATTGCTGGAACACGAATCCGGCGCGGCGCTCGCGGGCCGGCACCGACAGCCAGTCCGCGCCGTCGAATGTCACCCGGCCCAGATCGGCGAATTCGAGCCCACCCAGAATGCGCAGCAAGGTCGTTTTGCCGGAACCGGACGGGCCCAACAGCGCCACGAAGGCGCCTTGCGGCGCGGTGAAGCTCGCGCCTTGCAGCGCAGGAAAGCGGCTGAAGCGCTTGGCGACGGAATCGACGACGAGACTCATGGAACGCTCCATCAATGCCGGTGCACGGCCGCAATCTCGTCGGCATAGCGCCATTCGAGAAAGGATTTGACGACGAGAGTGACGAGGGCGAGCAGCGCCAGCAGCGAGGCGATCGCGAACGCACCGACATATTGGTAATCGTTGTAAAGAACTTCCACATGCAGCGGCATGGTGTTGGTGAGGCCGCGGATATGTCCGCTCACGACCGAGACGGCGCCGAACTCGCCCATTGCGCGCGCATTGCACAGAAGCACGCCGTAAAGCAGGCCCCATTTGATATTGGGCAATGTCACGCGACGAAACGTGCTCCAGCCGGACGCGCCCAGCGACACGGCGGCCTCCTCCTCCTCGCGCCCCTGATCCGTCATCAGTGGGATCAATTCGCGCGCGACGAACGGGAAGGTGACGAAGGCGGTCGCGAGCACGATGTCCGGGCAGCGCGAAGATGATCTTGATGTTGTGATCGCGCAGCAGCGGGCCGAGCCATCCCTGCATGCCGAAGATCAGCACATAGACAAGGCCCGCTATCACGGGCGATACCGAAAACGGCAGGTCGATCAAGGTCACAAGAAAGCTCTTGCCGGGAAAGTCGAACTTCGACACGGCCCAGGCGGCGGCGACGCCGAACACCACATTGAGCGGCACGGCGATGGCGGCCACCAGGAAAGTCAGGCGAATGGCCGAGCGCGCGTCGGGATCGTCGAAGGCCGCGAGCGCCTCGCCGAGGCTGCGGCTCAGCGCCTGCTCGAACACGGTGACGAGCGGGAAGAGGAGGAACAACACAATGAACCCAACCGCGATCAGGATGAAAGCCGCCCGCGTGAACGGTCCGTCCTCAATGGGGCCGCGCACGCGGCGAGCTGAGAGAAGCTTGGCCATGGTCAGCGCCGGGTCCAGGTTTGAAGGAGATTGAGTGCGAACAGCATCAGGAACGATACGCCCAGCATCACGAGGCCGATGGCTGCCGCGCCGGCATAATCGAATTCTTCCAGCTTGATGACGATGAGGAGCGGCGCGATCTCGGATGCCATCGGCAGATTGCCGGCGATGAAGATCACCGAGCCGTATTCGCCGACAGCGCGGGCGAATGCGAGGGCCGCGCCCGTCAGTCAGCGCGGGCGCGAGCGGGGGCAGCACGACGCGGCGAAAGGTCTGCATGCGCGTTGCGCCCAAGCTGCAGCCGCTTCTTCGGCATCTGCTCCCATGTCCGCCAGAACCGGCTGCAAGGTGCGCACGACAAAAGGCAGGCCGATGAAGATGAGCGCCACGATCACGCCCAGGGGCGTGTAGGCGACCTTGAGGCCCAGATGTGCGAGCGGCGCGCCCAGCCAGCCGTTCGGCGCATAAAGCGTCGACAGCGCAATGCCCGCCACGGCGGTCGGCAGCGCGAAAGGCAAATCGACAAGCGCATCGAGCAATCGCTTACCTGGAAAGCGATAGCGCACCAGCACCCAGGCTACGATCAGACCGAACATGGTATTGATCGTCGCCGCGATGGCGGCGCCGCCGAACGAAAGCTTGAGGGCCGCCAGCACGCGCGGCGCGGTCACTTCGGCGACGAAGCCGTCCCAGCCCAATGTCCAGGGCCGGATCGCCAGCGCCGCCAGCGGAACGAGGACGATCGCCGACAGATAGAACAGCGTGAATCCGAGCGATAGACCAAAGCCGGGCAACGCGCTACGGCTGCGCCATCTGCCGCCCGGCGCGAGTGCTGCGGTCGTGAGACTCATTTTCCCGTCGGCTTGTAGATCTGGTCGAACACGCCGCCATCCGCGAAGTGAGTCGCCTGAGCCTTCTGCCAGCCGCCGAACACATAATCGATGGTGTACAGTGGACAATTTCGGGAAATCGGCGGCGTGGGCGGCCAACACCTGCAGATCGCGCGGCCGATAGAAATACCTGGCCTCGATCTCCTGCGCTTCCTTCGTATAGAGGAATTGCAGATAGGCTTCTGCTACTTTGCGCGTGCCGTGGCGGTCGACATTGGCGTCGAGCACCGCGACCGGCGGTTCGGCCAGCATGGAGGCCGAGGGATAGACGATGTCGTATTTGCCGGGCCCCGCTTCCTGGATCGCGAGATGCGCTTCGTTCTCCCAGGCGAGCAGCACATCGCCGATTCCGCGTTGGGTGAATGTCGTCGTCGCGCCGCGCGAGCCCGTATCGAGAACGGGAACATGCGAATATAGATCCGCGACAAACGCCTTCGCCTTGTCCTTGTTGCCGCCCGGTTTCTTTTCCGCATAGGCCCAGGCCGCGAGATAGGCCCAGCGCGCGCCGCCGGAAGTTTTCGGATTGGGCGTGATCACCTGCACGCCGGGCTTCACCAGATCGGGCCAGTCGTGGACGCCCTTGGGATTGCCGGCCCGCACGAGGAACACGATGGTCGAGGTGTAAGGCGTGCTGTTGTTGGGCAGGCGCTTCTGCCAATTGTCCGGCAGCAGCTTCGCCTTCTGGGAAATCGCATCGATGTCATAGGCAAGCGCGAGCGTAACCACATCGGCATCGAGGCCATCGATCACCGCGCGCGATTGCTGGCCGGAGCCGCCATGGGACTGGTTGATGGTGAGCGTGTCGCCGGTCTTGGCCTTCCATTCCCGAATGAACGCGGCGTTGATCGCTTTGTAGAGTTCCCGCGTAGGGTCGTAGCTGACATTCAGCATCGTCACGTCGGCGGCTTGCGCCGCGCTTGCAATCGCGCCGACCGCCAAGGTCAGCAACAGGCCAATGCATTTCATCTCCGCAACTCTCCCTCGCCCACGGCACGACAAATCCATGGCCGACGGAACGCCGCCTTCGCCGCCGGCAGGATGCGGATTATTCATAGTAATACGATTAAATCAATAGACATTATATTGTATTATTGGGACACCGACGGACCGGCAACGCCGCACGAAGGCAGAAATGCTAGGATGGGCCCATGCGTCACGCGCTGATTCCTCACCCGGAATTTCGTCCTGAAGTCGATCTTCGCATCGCCGTGGATGCCGTGCGTCCGCGGCCCGGCATGCTCGCGCTGCACTATGTCGTGACAGGCGACTTCGGCGCGCTGCGCCTGCCGCCTGCAGCCGCGCCCCTGCGCATGGACGGTCTTTGGCAGACAACCTGCTTCGAGGCGTTCGTGCGGGTGCCGCTCGGCGGCGCATATTACGAATTCAACTTTGCGCCTTCAACGCAATGGGCTGCGTATCGGTTCGACGGCTACAGAAGCGGCATGACGCCGGTGAACGAGATCGATGCACCGCGCACCGATGTACAATCGAACGATGCGGGATTTGAATTGCGCGTTGCGCTGGACCTTGCCCGGTTGCCGGACCTGCCGCCCGGCTCGGCGTGGCGCCTCGGTCTTTCGGCGGTGATCGAAGAGGCGAGCGGCCGCAAATCCTATTGGGCGCTGGCGCATCCGGCGGGGAAGCCGGATTTCCATCATTCCGATTGCTTTGCGCTGGAAGTTCCGACAGCGTGAGCTCCATGAAATTCGGCATCGATCGCCTGCTCGCCGAGCCCAAACTACGTGCGCCTCTTCACGGCCGCCGCGTGGCCATGCTTGCTCACCCCGCCTCGCTCACCCATCACCTGACGCATTCGCTGGACGCGCTGGCCGCGACGGGCGACGTCAAGGTCACGGCGGCGTTCGGCCCGCAGCATGGGCTGCGTGGCGACAAGCAGGACAACATGATCGAGACGGCGGATTTCCACGATCCCGCGCTCGGCATTCCCGTGTTCAGCCTCTACGGCCAGGTGCGCAAGCCCACCGACGCGATGCTGGACAGTTTCGACGTCGTGCTCATCGACCTGCAGGATGTGGGCACCCGCATCTACACCTTCGTCACGAGCCTGCGTTACATGCTGGAAGCGGCTGCGAAACGCGGCAAAGAAGTCTGGGTGCTGGATCGCCCCAATCCGGTGGGCCGTCCGATCGAAGGGCTGAAGTTACGCGCCGGCTGGGAGAGCTTTGTCGGTGCGGGGCCGCTGCCGATGCGTCACGGTCTGACGCTCGGCGAATTGGGCCTGTGGTTCATCGCGACGCTCAAACTCGATGTCGCCTATCGCATCGTCGAGATGGAAGGCTGGCGGCCGGATGCGGCGCCCGGTTTCGGCTGGCCGCTGGGCGAACGCGACTGGGTCAATCCGAGCCCCAATGCGGCCAATCTCTGGATGGCGCGCGCGTTCCCGGGCACCGTGATGGTCGAAGGTTCGACACTCTCCGAAGGCCGCGGAACCACGCGGCCGCTGGAGCTGTTCGGCGCGCCCAATATCGATGCGCGCGGCGTGATGGCGGAGATGCATGCGCTGGCGCCGCACTGGCTGCAGGGCTGTCACTTGCGCGAATGCTGGTTCGAACCGACTTTTCACAAGCATACCGGCGCGTTGTGCCACGGCGTGCAGATTCATACGGAAGGTCCCGGCTACGATCACGAGGCGTTCAAGCCCTGGCGCGTGCAGGCGCTCGCCTTCAAGGCGATCCGGAACCTCTATCCGGATTATCCGCTGTGGCGCGATTTCGCCTATGAATACGAACATGGCAAGCGCGCCATCGACGTCATCAATGGCGGGCCGCTGTTGCGTGAATGGGTGGACGATGCAGCCGTTGCGCCACGCGACCTCGATGCGCTCGCCATCCCCGACGAGCAGGCGTGGCTCGCCGAGCGGCGCGCATTCCTGCGCTACTGAACGCCGGGAATGCCCATCAGCTAGATGAAATTTCCGACGCCGAAGTGCAGGAGGTTGGTCGCGCCCGTGATGTCGATCACGAGATCCTGGCCGGCCTGATATCCGGCGATCCCATTTTCATCAATCACAAGAAACGTATGACCCGCCAGATTGCCGGAATTCGGCGTGTACAAGACGGCGTCATGCGCATGCAACTGGCCGGCGCCGACGGCCTGCGAGAGATCGGCGTCGAAGGCAGCGCTGGTCTGTTTGCCGGTGGTGACCGTGGCGTCGATTGCGTCCGGGAGCGTCATGCTGCCGACCATGACGAAAGAATCCCCCACCGCATTGAAACCGTGAATCGTGTCGTGGTTCGTGCTCGTCGAGTCGTTTACATAGGTGTAGTAGAACTGATCGGCGCCGCCCCCCGAAGTTATCGAATCGGCCCCGCCGCCGCCGTTGAAGACGTCGTTTCCCTTTCCGCCGATCAGCGTGTCGTTTCCGGCGCCGCCGTTGATATTGAAAGAACCGGTCGTTTCCGCGGAACCGTTGAAATAAAGCGAGTGGGACGAGTCGATATTGAGACCGTTGACATAAAGCGTTTGTCCGGCCGCAACGGTCGCGTCGTTCGTCGTGATCTTGTAGCTGTAGCCGGCGCCCAGATTGAGGGATTGAATATTTTCGACCGTCGAAATTCCGAATTTCAAGCCGGCCGAATAATCGCCGGTCAGAAAGAGACGATTGTCGGAGCCGCCCCCGCCATTGACCTGATCCGCCGCGGTCAATTTCTCTCCGGGTGCGAAGAAAAAGTCGTCATTGCCTGCGCCGCCGATCAGCGTGTCCTTGCCGGCGCCGGCGTAGAAGCTGAACGCGCCATTCGTTTCATGGGAGCCGTCGAAAAACATCGAATTGGCCGCGCCGAGCTGGGAGCCGTCGACGCCCATCACCTTTCCGGCCGCGAGATTGGCGTCGTTTTCGTAGAGCCTGTAGCTGTTGCCGGCGACCAGTTCGATGTCGTTGACGCCCGTCATCGTAGTCGCGCCGAACACGAAGCCGTGGGAGTAGTCGCCGCTCAATGTGAGCACGGTCGTCCCCGCGCCCACGATCTTGTCCTGCGCCGACATGACGCCGCTTTCCGCATAGATGTAATTCTGCCCGGACCCGGCATGAACCGTGTCGGCCTGATTGTTCAAATCGACGATGTTGTAGCCACCGCCGAGCTCGACGATGTAGCGACCGGCCGTATCCGCCGATACATCAAGCGTCAGATTGTAGCCCGGGGCCATGGCCGTTCCGTCGACGGTCATCGTCTGGCCCGAATTTACGACGCCGCTGTCGACGACGAGATCGTAGACGTGGCCGGCGCCGAGCACGATCTTTTCCACGTTTTGCAACTCCGCGGCCGTGATCGTCATCCCCGGATAGTCTCCGGAAAGCTCCAGCGTATTGAACCCGCCGCCGCCATTGATGGCGTCGGTGGAATCGAAATAGGCGCCCATGTTGAAGACGTCGTTCCCGGCGCCTCCCGTGATCGTGTCGTGGTCGCCGTGGAGCGCATATACATTCGCGCCGCCGGTTCCGATGATGCTGTCGGCGCCCGCCGCATTGAACACAAACTTGTCGGAACTCGACCAGCTTTGGAGCTGGAGGCTCGAGAGGTCCAGAATCTGCGAGGCGCCCATCGTGACGTCGATCGTGTCGCTGTTGCCGTCGCCGGTGATCGTGGCGTTCGAGGCGATCTCGCCGAGGCCGAATTGGGCGGCGAGGAATGTGGCCGTCGATGCGGCGCTGGTGTTGAAGGTGATGCCGGGCACATTGGAAATCACATCGGCGGAATAATTTGTGGTCGCGGAAACGACGATCGTCGCGTTCTGGAAAGTCGTTTGCGGGTAAGGCGAGCCGGCGTCGACGGCGGCATCCCAGTCGCCGGAGTTCGTCTGGCTGTCGTTCGCGGAATTGTGTGCGTGAGTCATCGCTTCGCGTCCTTTTGGTCAAGCCGGGTCGTCGCCACGCAGCAATTGCTCCGCAGCCGTCAGTCGGATTCCAGTTCGAATATCTCGACGGCGATTTTGCGTCGTCGCGCCGTGGCAACACTTATCGGCGAGGCCGGGCGCCGCTTACAAGCGCATCGCACGTTTTCGAGATGCACCAAGTTGCACGGAGTTGTCGGAGCGACTTGCGATCACCGTCTCCGCTCAGATGAAGTCCGCCAGCGACAGACTGGCGAGGTGCGTGGCGCCTGCAAGCTCCATCACATAATCCTGTTCCGCCTGGTAGCCCGCGATGCCGTTGGCGTCGATCACAAGGAAGGTATGCCCCGCGAAGCTTCCCGAACTTGCCGTGAACAGCTCGGCGTGACCTGCTTCGAGATGCCCGGCCATGGCGACCGTCAAGTTCGCATCGAAGTTGGCGTTGGTCAGCTTGCCGCCGACCAGCGCGGCGTCGATTCCCGAGACAGCGACATCGAGATGGAATTTGTCGGCGGTCGCGTCGAAGCCGATGATCTTGTCGTGGGTCGTGCTGGTCGACTCGCTGACGTCGAGATAGACGAAAGTGTCGTTGCCGCCTCCCCCGTTGATCGTGTCCGCGCCATTGCCGCCGGTGATCGTGTCGGCGCCGGCGCCGCCGATGACGTTGAAATGCCCGTCCGTTTCCGCCGACCCATTGAACGTCAGCGAATACGCGGCCGATAGACCGCCGGCATCCACCGTCAGGCTCGCGCCGGCGGCGACCGTCCCGTCGGCCGTGGTGAGGTTGTAGTTGTGGCCGTTCCCGAAGCGGAAAACTTCCACGTTGGTGATCGTGTCGTCGCCCAGGACGATAGGGGCGCTGTAATTGCCGCTGATCGTGAGGACGTCGCGGCCGGCGCCGCCGTCGATCGTATCGGCCGCAACCAGATCGTTGGCCATGACGATCAGGTCGTTGCCGTCGCCGCCGCTGACAGTATCCGTGCCGCTGCCGGGGGTCAGAATGTCATTGCCGCCGCCGCCGATGAGCACATCGTTGCCCGCCCCGCCATTGAGATTGTCGGAACCTGCTCCGCCGATCAGCGTGTCGTTGCCGGCCCCGCCATAGACCACGCCGGTGACGCTGCCCAGCGTGCCGTCATAGGTGTCGTTGCCGCCGCCGAGCGTGACGCTGCCCAGGATGTGACCCGAATTGGTGAGGTCCAGCGCGCCGCCATAAATATCGCTGATGGCGATTCCGTTGACCGCTGTCGACTGGATCGTGCCGGTATTGTCCAGCGTGTCGGTTTGGCCTGCCGCGGAGGAATACTGAATTGCAATCGACCCGGAGATCGTCCCGCTATTGGTGACGGTCAGATCGGCGCCATCGGTCTCGGACACCGCTGTTGCGGATGCGGTGATCAGGCCGGTGTTGATGAGTATGTCCGTTCCGCTTGTCGTATCGAACAGGATCGCGCGGCTGCCGTCGATCTCTCCGCTGTTCGTGACGGACAACGCGGCCGCGCCGAATTCGAAGACCGCAACATTGGGGCCGTCGATGGAGCCGGAATTGGTCAGGCTGTCGACGTTTGCGCTGCCGTTGAAGACGATGCCGATGCTGCCCGCGATGTCGCCGCCATTGATCACCGCCAGATTTCCCGTTCCGGTCTCGTAAACGGCCGTTCCCGTGACATGAATTGTGCTGGAATTCGTCAATTGATCGCCGTATGTGGCGCCGAATACGATGCCGGTCGCAGCATCGATGTCCCCCGTATTCGAGACGACCAGGGATCCGCCGCCATCCTCGATAACCGCCGTACCGGTTACGTGAATCGTTCCGCCGTTCGTGAGCTGATCGCCGCCCGTGGAGTCAAAAGCGATTCCGGTGACACCGTCGAGTTCGCCGGTATTCGAAACGACAAGAGTCCCTTTGCCGGTTTCGTGCACCGCAATGCCGCCAGCCTGGATCGTTCCGGAATTGTCGACGACATCGCTATTGCCGCTTGTGCCGCCCACGGCGACGCCGGTAGCGTTGCTCGAAATGTGGCCGGAATTGCCTATGCTGTCGCCGCCGCCGCCGGGACCGGCGGCTTCCGACGTCTCAATTGCAATATTTATCGCCGAAATTTTTCCCGTGTTTGAGACCCAGCTTCCGATTCCGCCAAAAATAATTCCGATCCCGTGGTAGGCCTGGTTCGTCCCTGTATTCGTCGCAGTAATGGTTCCATTATTCGTGATGCTCTCGGAATTGCCGTTGTAATCGATGGCGACATCGCCCTGAATGTCTCCATTGTTCGTGAGCACGGCGTTCGAGCCGCCCTCAAATACGAGCCCGAACATATGACCCGAATTGGTGAGATCAAGCTGACCGATGCCGGTTGACGCAACGCCGTAGAGCGTGCCGGTGTTGTCGACCCAATTCTCGTCTGCTGAGATGGTGGCGAAGTTGATTGATCCAAAGATCAAGCCGCCATTCAATACTTCGTTGCTTCCATCCGCCAGTTGAAGGGAACCGTCGATCGTCCCCGCATTGGAAATCGTGTTCTGTCCCGACGAGATATCGATTCCCCAACCGAACTGTCCGGCGGAAATCAGCCCATTGTTCGTAATTTCGTTAGCGCCTCCCGAAATTTGTATTCCATTGGCCGCACTGCCGATGACGCTGGCCGAGGACCCGATCAGGATCTGGTCTCCGCCGGTCCCATTCAGATACAGGCCGTCATTGCTGCCCCAGAGCGTTCCCAGCACCTGAACATCGATCCCGGATCCTGTGCTGTATGCGCCGGAAACTGCGCTTCCCGCCGATGTTCCGCCTGCAACCGTGACCCCTGCTGCGATGAAGAGGTTATCGTCTCCGACAAGATCGACGCCATCTGTCGTGGCATTGAAGATGTTGCTGGTGATGAACGCCATGTCGGTCTCTCCGGTCGCATTGTGCAGGCGCACAGATCGCCGCGAGACGCGGCGAGGACCGCGAAACCGGCGTCGCCGCCTTGAACTGTCTCCAGCCGCCGAATTGCGCTCCGCCAAAGACGGCGTCTCGCAGTTCAGCGGCAGGATGTTCCAACAGCGCGTCTTATCGTCGGGCTGGGGTACGGCGCTCAAGTGCATCGGACAACTCCGCCATGCACGAAGTTGCACGGAGAGGTCGGCGCGCATGCCGGCGCCTTTGCGAACCTATTTCTTAATCTTGACGTCTTCGGCCTTGGGCGGCGCGTCGAAATCCGGCCCGCTGCTCATCGACCGGCGCAGGAGCGAATTCAGAAGCCAGTCACCGCCCAGCGCAAGCTGGGCTGGACCGATGTCCCGCACCAGATGATTGCGGACATGCTCGGGAATGGAGCCTTCGGGCGCGAGAGGATTGAACGCCATCATTTCGCGGCAGCGCACATCGTCGGCTTCGGGATCGGCGCCCAGATCGCCGATCCGTTCGCACAGGATGGCCGTGGCCGTCGGCGAGCGCCCCATGTCGGACCCCGGCACGAGCGTCAGCCCGTCAAACGCTTCCACCTTGGGCGTGTTGATCCCGTTGAAGATCCCGAACAGCAAAGTCCCGCTGTTGGTTTCGGTGGCGATCGAATAGAGCTGGCCGTTGAGAGGAATCATCCAGCCGTCGACGATGGATCCGACGCTGCCCATCCGCAGCCTGAGGAGCCCGATCGCGTCGCGCCGGATCATGCCGTATTCATGCACGAACCGCCCGACGAGCGTCGGCGACGGGCGCGTGGAGCGGAAGAAGCCTTCATAGGGCCTGCCGCGGCTCGCGGCCGTGGCGATCATCTGATCCCAATTGGCGAGCGGCAGCCCCTGCGCCGGCGCCGCCGCGCCCATGGCGCGCTTGATGGCGTCGCGATCGGCGCCGAACATCTCGGCGAACTCCTGCGGCTCGCGCTCCCAATCGAGCGTCCGGAAACGCGCCACCCGCGTCGCCACGACGGCGGTCAATCGCGACATGTTATGCGCCGAAGGCAGGACGGCGCCCTTGAGCCAGCGGCTGACGACCGATTTGTCCGTCCCCAATTCCGAGGCGAGCTGGGCGCTGCTCATCGACAGCATTTTGAGCACGAGCCGAAGCTTCTCGGAGAACGGAGTCGTCGTCATTCAGATCGCTCCGCGACGGCGTGAGCTGAGCCCACAAACTGATTTTCCGGCCGAATTTCCTGGACGCCCTTGAAGCCCGCGGGAAGGACGATGCGCCGCGCGTCGTCCTTCCCGGGCGTCAGTTATTGCTTCGTATTCTCCGTCTCCCGAATGAAGGCCGCGACGTTGTCGTGCAGCTCCTTCAGCGATTCCTCATGCGCGTACACCATGTGGCCGGATTGGTAGTACCGGTATTCGATGTTGTTCGCGAGGTTGGCGGGGATCGGCAAATGATGCATCTCGTACCAGCCTTCGTAATAGGGTGTGGCGAGATCGTAATAGCCGCCGTTGAGCATGATCTTCAGTTGCGGATTGTATTTCATCGCGTCCGCAATATCCGGCATCACATTGGTGGCCCCGGGAAATGCGAAGCCCGCGCCCGGCTGCTCGTGCTTGAACTCCCACCATTTGAACACGTTGATTTCCGGATTGTAGATCTTGCCCTGGCCGTAATCGAGCTGGTTGCGGACATAATCGTTGAAGCCGGACACATAGGCAGAGCTGATGGCGGCGGATTGCGGATCGTAATCGGATTCCTTGCTGAGCGGATCGATGGTGGGTCCGGAGAAGCGCGTGTCGAGACGGCCGGTCGTCACGTCGGCGTCGCCCTGCAAATTCTTTTCGAACTCGCCGCCTTCGATGCGCAGATTGGCTTTCTGAATGTACCACACGGGAAGGCCGGTCAGCTCATGCAGCTTCTCGGCCACTGCAGCGCGCCGGCCCGGCGAAAGACTGCTGCCCTGCTGGAGGGCCAGGGCGTAATCGTTCATCGCCCAGTTTTCGACCGACTTCACGAAGGCGATGAGATCGGCCGGCTTCTGGCCCGGCAGTTTGTTGTGATACCACGCCGTCGCGGCATAGGTCGGCAGCGCGATCTCGTAAGGCAGATCGTTGCCGGGATTGGTCTCGGGCCCGTCCACGCTGAGATCGAAATTCAAAATCTGCGACAGCAGGATCACGCCGTTGAAATCGATGTCGTGGTTCGTTTCCAGATCGTTGATCACGACCGCCGAGCGCGGCGTGCCGTAGCTCTCGCCGAACAGATATTTCGGCGAGTTCCAGCGGTTGTATTTCGAAAGGAATTCCTGGATGAAATTCGAGAAGGCATGCGCGTCCACATCGACGCCGTAAAACGCCTTTTCCTTGTCCTTGCCCGCGATGCGGCTGAAGCCCGTTCCGGGCGCGTCAATGAACACGAGATCGCTCGCGTCGAGCAGGCTCTCGGCGTTGTCGATGATCTTGTAAGGCGCGGCAGGCGTGTGCGTGTCGTCGGCCGTCACCACGCGCTTGGGCCCGAACGCGCCCATATGCAGCCACACGGTCGAAGAGCCGGGACCGCCATTGTAAAGGAACGTGACCGGGCGATCCTGCGGGCTCACGCCCCGCTTCGCATAATAGACGAAGAACATGGAGGCTTCGGCGGACGCGCTGTCGGCCTTGGCGTCCGGATTCTTGTCGCCGCCGTTCTGTGCGGAGTCGTTCCAATCCTTTTCGTGAACCACGAGCGTGCCCGCGATCGCCTGATAGGAGACATTCGTTCCGCCGGCCGTGACCGAACCTGTCGTCAGCGATTCATCGGCCTTGAAGAACTTGCCGGAATAGATGTCGGCCGCATTGCTCGCCGGTTTCGGGGGCGCGCCCATCGCGAACGCCACAGCCACGAGAGCCGTCGCCGCCAGCACGACGCCGCCGACCAATAGATAAGTGCGATTCATGAAAGTCTCCTCAAGTGCGAGATTGCTTGCGTCGTGCGCGCCAGAAAGCTCGCCCGACGGCATGATGGCCAGCCCTTGCGGGCCGGCTTACGATTCGGCTTGGCGTCCCGCGCGGGAGTTTAGCGGCGGCGAGGGGCGCGGCAAGCGCGCGGACGCCGGACACGGCCGCGCTGCGCAATTCGCATATCAACAATATGAGAGCTTTCTGCGCACGCCGGAAAGAACCGTCGCGGACATTAGGAAACGAGGGGCGCGTCATCGTTCCGCCTCTCCGGGGGGCGGGGTTCGGAACGCGATTTTGCATGGAAAAAATTTTCGCTTCGAAATATTGTTTAGAATCAATAGTTTGACCTTTCGGAGCAGGGCTTTTTCGCCCTGCTGATGTCCCTGCATCCGGCCCTGTCTTCGCGTGCGAAAGCGCCGCGCGCCCGTTCCGGATGACGGCGCCCGACCGACTGCGCGTCCCGCCGCGCCGCGCGCCATTCCACGCGAAAAAATATCACCTGTTATTTCCTGGAATCTCCAGCCGGATCGAGGACTTGGCAAAATCATAACAGGCGATAACAGGCGCCTGTTTTCCGCGGTGTGACGCCTGTTCGATGGCAGACGCGCCGTCACACGCGAAACGCGCGCGAACTCCGCCGCTTCCGCCGCGCGGGCATCGGATTGAACATTTGTCCGGCGTGTCTTGACGTCTGTCCCTTCCATGCGCGCCTTCTTTCGCGGGAAAACACCCAGCATGGCGACGCGAATTCGCGCCCGCAATGCAACGAAACTGCAACTCCGCAAAATAGTTGGAACGAAACTCGAATCTTTGCCGCGAATTTTGAGCGAATGTTTTTGCGCGTCAGGAGGTTAGGAAAGAGGGGATTTTGCAGAGTTAAATTTTGTTGATGTCGCGATGGCCAAGGTCATTCTTGAATTCACAAAATTCGGGACAGAGCAATGTTCCCTCTCGCGCCAAAACTCGACGTAGCGTTTCTGGAACGTTGCTACTGTTAAATTATTTTCGGCGATTGGCTCATTCGCTTTCGTAGCGGCTGACGCCAAAGACGACATAGTTGTAGGGGATGAGCGCGTTGGCATCGGTGCGCGAAACGATGAGGCCGGAGCGAGGTTCGTAAACCCAATCCTGCCAATCCCAGACGCGTTGCAATGTCTCGGGAATCTGCACGGCAATGTAATCGCCGACGGCGAGGCGCGCGCCCAGCGCCGTGCCCGCGAAATCGAGGCCGACATAGCAATCCTGCACCAAGACGTTGCGGTTGCGTTGCGCGATGCTCCTGGTTAGCGCAAGCGCCATGCCGGTCAGCGGTGCGATCGCAGGCTGGGCCGTCGTCGCAAGTTTGAGCCCGGCCTTGAAGGCGTCGCCTTCGAGAAAATTGAGAAAGGCCTCGTCGTCATCGTTTTTGACGTTGACCGTGTGAAACTGAAATGCGACCCCGTTCGCACCGACGCCGAGGCCAACGAATATCGGATAGCCGCGCACGGCAGCGCGCTGGCCGTCCCGGGCGCGATAAGCGGCGTTGAAATGTAGGTCCTCGCTCGCTCCGGCAACCTGGTTGCGGGCGTAGAAATCGAACAGCACGCGATGCGTGCCGCTGCCTGGATAATCCGCAACCCGCAGCATATTGAGCGCAACGTTGATGCGCCCGTTCTTGAGAGACGCGTCGGCCTGCGCTTCACCGACGCCGATGATATTTTGCGTTCCGCTGCCGCCCGCCGGCAAAAAGCCGATGGCATGCGCGGTGTGCTGCCATGCCTTGTCACCGAACGGCCACCAGTCAGCCGCACCCATTGTCGTTGGCGGCGTCGCTCGCTCCAACATCTCCGCAGCCTGGTCTTCGCCGATTTCGCGGAGCTTGGAGGCGGCAGCAACACGCGGCATTGCGCCGAGGACGGGGAGGTCGACCGATCGGGCGCTCATACCTTTCCCCGTTGTCCGGCCTTCAGTCGGTCGACGTCGGCGATCAATTGCTCGGCTTGTTTGATCTCTGGTCCAGCGCGGCTGCCGAACTCAAGGAAATTCACCAGCGCCGCCTCGGCATATGCGCGAGCATCGTCGAAGCGTTCCGCCTTGACCAGGGAAACCGCGACATTCATGCGAGTCTGCCCAACGCCAAAGACGTCGTCGGCTTGTTCCCTGTAGCGAGTACTCTGTTGGTAATGATGCAATGCGAGATCAATATCGTTAACTTCGTCATAGATGTAGCCGAGCTGGTTGTGAACAGTTCCAAGATGGACGATCGCACTGGATGGAAACAGTTGGAGCGCCTGCTCGTAATATCGTATCGCCTTATCGATTAGCTCGAACAACTCCTTCTCTGGGCATCTTTTTCTGCGGGCGTCTTCAAATTTTCGGAGAAATAAGCCTCCGAGTTGACCTAGTGACTTGCCGCGACCGCTACCGTCTCCGGGAGCAACCAGACTTAAGCTTTGCTTCAGCCAGTGTTCGGCAGCTTCAAAATCGCGGACGGCGAGGACTTCAGTGTAAGCGCTGCCGAGGTTAAAGGCGCAAGTTTCCTGCATCCCCCTGTCGGCGATAGCTTCTGCAAGACCAGATGCCTCGCGATAGGAATCGACGCACGCCGGATTATCATTTTCGCGCTGTATTTGCCCAAGCTCGTGGATACTGGCCACGAGTGTTCGGATGTCGTTGCGTTGACCAAGGCTGCGCGCCTCGCGAGCGGCCGCAAGAGCCGCGTTCGCGCTTTCGCGGTTCGAATCGATACGCAGACGCTGCAACCGTTCGGCCTTTGCAAGGTCTCGTTCCTGCCGAGAAATGCGAACGCGATACGAGGTGAAAATGCTCCATTCGTTCTCGCGACCGGGAAGCGGCAGGTCAGTGCGGGCATCGACAAAGTCTGGGGTGACAATATCGACCAACCGCCGCCAGGCCGGGCCGCGTCCGGTCTCGGCGTAAAGTATCTTCAACCCTTGCATCGCGCTGGCGACGCAATCCCACCGGCCCTGCTGACGCGCAAAGCGCCACGCAGCGAGCAAATTATCCTCCTCGGCCATCAATGCCGAAAAAACCTCGCCTATTCCATCGGTGTATTGATTGTGGTAGAAGTTCCCGAGTTCAGCCATCGCCTCGACAAAGGCGCGACTGGCTCGGTCGGCAGCTTCGCTTGCAAAATGGCGCATGAACAGCTCGCGGAAATACCAGGGCAGCGCAGGATGTACGCTGTAATAACCGCCGCTCAATGTTGCCAAGAGCCCGAGTTCGGCGGCGCGATCGAGCAGATCTATCCCCTGTTCGCGGGTCAAGTCGCGGACTTCCGCGAGTGCCCAGTCGGCCTTCGAATTTCCCATAACGCGGAATGCATCAACATCGACAAACCCCTGGAATAGATGCAACAGCGCCAATCTCGTACACTCGACGTCGTTGAACGCGCTGGCGAACCCGTAACTCAGCGATGCGCCGAGCGATTTGGTGCGTCCCTCAGCCGCTTCGTCTTCGAACTTCGCTTCGCCGCTGCGCAACGCCGTGACGAAGGCTTCAAGTTGGTCTGGGCTCTGGATGCCGGTGCGCAACGCTTCGCCGACCACGACCAGAATCGTCAAGGGATTGCCCTGCGTGAACTGCAACAGCGGCCACAAGTCCGGTAGCTCGGCGAGACGCTTACCCCTGTGCGCGGCGATCGCGTCGGCAAGCTGGAGGCGTTCCTGCATCGGCATCGGCGGCGCCATGACGCGGCACGGCATCTCTCCAAGCCAGGCTTGTTCGTCCCGCCGCGAGGTCAGCAGGAATTTTGCCTTTGTCTCCCGCGCATCCGCCAGAAAGTCTCGTAGCTCCTGCTGTTCTGCTGCGCTCCAATCTGACGGCGTTCCAGCGGGAAAGCCGGAAATCGGCTCGACATTGTCCCAAATCCACAGCACGGGAATTTGACCTAGAACATCAAGCGCGATCCGGCGTCTTTGCACGTCGTTCACGGCACCCCATTGGATGCCCGCGTGTTCCAAAGCTGGGCCAAAGATTTCCCCAATCTTATCCAACGCGCGCGCGAGCGGCAGTCGGCGTTCGAAACTTGTGAATAATACTGGCCCTTCGATGCCGCCGGTCAGCGCATACCAGCGGGCGAATTCCGCCGCCGTCGTCGTTTTGCCGCTGCCGGCGAAGGCGTGAAGCAGCACGATGTTGTGCTTGTCGAAGGCGCGATCAAGCGCATAGAGCGTTTCGTCCCGGCCGAAAAAGCCGACATCAGGGGTCTTCGGCAATCGCGGATCGAGCGTGCCCGCCATCGCTCCGTTGCCGTCGAGTGTGACCTTGAGTGGTGCATCCTCTTTTCGTTCGGGCCAAAGCCTCACTGGCGTGCGTTCCCAGACCACGGGCACAGCCCAGTCCTGCAAGGGGCGCGCGTCATAAGCGATTTTCCGGTCCGGTTGATCGGCGAGATTGCCGCGCGCCCAGGCCACCGCCTCACCCAGCGTTCGCCCCCGCGCGAGTGCTGCGTAAAGTTCGGCGACGAATTGCGCCGCGGTCACGACATAGACAGAGTAGCGCATCGCCACGACACCTGCCGTGCCCGCGTTCATAACCGCCTGCGCTAAAGTGCCATAGGCTTCGATCTCCTCGATCGCGGCCTGCGCATCCTGACTCGGCTGCGGCTTCGCGTCCGCGAAGGCAGATTTGCAGGCATTGAGAATGAGGATCGGAACACCGGCCTTTTTCAACATCGCCCCGATCGTCAAACCGTCGACCAAATAGCCGTTAGGATCGCCGCCGGAATCTTCGAAACACAGGAAGCCGCGGGGGCCGGTTCCGGCCGCGTCCAGCATCAGGTTGCTGAAGCGTCGACCTGCAGCTGCGATGTCTTTGGGGTCGGCGTAAGCGCCATGGCCGTCGAAATGCACGATGTGATAGGGCTCGCCTTTCTCCTTGGCGAGCTTCAATTCCCTGGCGAGCTGCTCGTAAGTCGGAGGTCGCAATACGTCGAGCTGGAACGCCTCACGGTCCGCGTCGCTCAAACCTTTCACGAGGCGGCTGGCGACCGAGCGGAAGGGAACGTCGTCGCCGGCCGCAGGTCGGCAGATCGCAAGAAGGATGCGGACTTTGTCTCCGGTGCCTGACGGGGCAAGAGAGGTTTGCGCTCCGGGTTGCGATCGTACGAACGCTTGGGCGGATAGGGCCAGATTGACGCGGGTGTGCGGATTGCGGATCAGTTCCCAGGGGATGGACGTGGCCTCCTCAACGCCGGTTTCGATCTCTATCCGTGTCGAGGACAGATGCGGCTCTATCGTCGCCCAAAGAAGTGTTGCGTCGTTTCGTCCTTCAAAGATCGCGCGAAACAGCGCCTCCCCGCGCTCGGCCATGATCTTTTCGACGCGTGCCGCGATCCGTGGCGCCGGGTCCTGTGCAAATTGGAGATAATCCTCGAGATACCAACGGACCTGCTCGGCATCCTGTGAAGACAGCGCGAATTCGATCTCTCGGCTGAAACTCGGAGGTAGCAACCCCGGAATTTCAGCTTCGACGTGAATGCGATGCTTATTCGGCCCAGACCCAGGCTGCTGGCTGATGCGTAAAACTGCCACGTTCCCGCCCCACGCTTGAAATTCGCAATACAACCCACGCCAAGTATAGAATTAGGTAACGCGAGTATATGCCCCCGTCAATAATGGGGATTGCTGCGCCAGTCCCGCAATGCCCAATTGTGCTGGGAGTAATGCGTTTTCTCGAGTGATGTTAGATGATACTTGCTCTCGCGCCGAACACGTTCGGCGCGAGATTATTTGCGTCCAGCCAATATGCGGTATTGTTTGTGGATGGAAAAAGTCCCACCCGATCTTCGCAAGGCGCTCGCGGCGAATGCCGCGGCCAAGGCGCAGTGGAACGCGCTGACGCCGATCGCGCGGCGGGATTTCACCAGTTGGATCGAGGCGGCCAAGCAGCCTGAGACGCGCAAGCGCCGGATTGCAATCGCCTGCTCGAAGCTCGTGGCGGGCGAGCGGCGGCCTTGCTGTTATGCCGTCGTGCCATTGGCGCTTCACACAGCCCTGAAAGCGTCTCCCCGTGCGAAGGCGACGTGGAAGCTGCTCACGCCGGACGAGCGCAGGGACTTTACCGATTGGGTGAACGCCGCGAACGACTCGCATGCGCGCGCGCAACGGAGCGAGAAAGCCTGCGCGCTGCTTTCGGCTGGAAAACGGGGCCCCTGAGAAAGACTCGGAGAAGGATCGTGGCCAGAGCAAGAACGCGCCGTCAGCTCATTGCGACGACGACTTTTCCTTTCGCGCGTCCGCTTTCGACATAGGCGAGAGCCTCGGGAATATTCTCGAACGGATAGATCTTGTCGACGACGACCCGCAGCTTCCCCTGTTCGATGAGCGCGGCGAGCTGGGCGAGCTCTGCGCCGCTCGGATGCATGAAAAGATAGCGGTAGCTCACGCCCGCGCGTCGCGCGCGCGCCCTGACGCCATAGCTCATCACCCAGAAGGCAGCCGCCAGAATTCTGCGGCCGCCGAGATCCTTCGTCGCGGTTTGCGGCTCCGGAACTCCGCCGACGGAAACGATCTTCGCGCCGGGCTTCATGAGCTTGAACATCTTGTCCAGGGTCTCGCCCCCGATCAGATCAAAGCCCGCGTCGAAATCCTTGCCGGCGCGCGCGAGATCGTCCGTCGAATAGTCGATCACCGCATCGGCGCCGAGGGAGCGCACCAGCGCCTCTCCCCGCTTCAACGCCGTCGTCGTCACATGGGCGCCCAGCCATTTTGCGATCTGGATGGCGAAGACGCCCACGCCGCCGGCGCCGCCCGAGATGAAAACCTTCTGCCCCGGCTTCAGGGCGAGTTCGTCCCGCAACGCCTGAAGCGCGGTCAGGGCCGCAAGGGGCACGCAAGCCGCATTCTCGAAATCCAATTTCGCGGGCATAAGAGCGGCGAAGTCCTCGCCCACGGCCGCCAGCTCCGCGAAAGCGCCAAGCCGATCCTTCTCGATGCGGGCGAACACGCGGTCGCCAACGGAGAACCGTTGGGCCCGGTCGCCGACAGCGACCACTTCGCCCGCCAGGTCGTTGCCGAGCACGAAAGGCGGCTTCAGCCGGTAGATGGGGCGCAGCGTTCCCTGCCGAAATCGATAGTCCACCGGGTTGAGACCCGCGGCGCGCACCTTGACGAGGATGTCACGCGGCCGAAGCTTCGGCGCAGGCACGTCCATCAACGCGGCGCCTTCCGGGCCTCCATAACGCCTGAGAACATATGCGCGCATCGAATTCTTGCTTTCTGCTCGAGGGATGTCGCCACTTCGCCTTGCGGAGTGATCAGCGTCCAGTCGGGGAATTAAAGAGTAACGAGCCGTTCCTGAATAAAAACGGCGCTGCTGCCACGGAATAGTATCAGTCCGAGATCATTTCGGTGGAACCCAGATCCTGCTCCGACCCGAACTTCCCAATACGTCACCGCAACGTCACACTTGCAGTCGATCACTCCAGAAAATCGAGCCGAATCAGGCTCTTGGGCGCGATATGGGGCGCGCGCCTGGGATAGAGCCCCGGAAATCCGCGTTCGTTATTTTGCTGCCCCAAGAAAACCGCTAGGGTGGGAACTACTGTGATCCGGGGCATGTCGCGTTGGCGTTTGGCCGTCTCCAAAGTTCGGGGCCGGTTGATCAGATGACCGCGGGCTGGCCGCCGGGCGCTTCAATTCTGGCAATCCGGGGGACCCCATGCCGATCCGCGCAACGAATGATTTCCGCTCCGCTCTGAAATCCTAGGCGTCGTTCGGCCGGATCGCCGGCATGGGCGCGCTGCTGGCGCTGTGCGCGCAGCCTGCGTTCGCCAATCCATTGAGCGGCGCGGTCACGACGGGTTCGGCGTCCGTCGTCTCGTCATCGAATAAA
This sequence comes from uncultured Alphaproteobacteria bacterium, assembly GCA_963715545.1. Lineage (GTDB taxonomy): Bacteria > Pseudomonadota > Alphaproteobacteria > Micropepsales > Micropepsaceae > Rhizomicrobium. Next base: position 2,639,772 of record OY970252.1, read on the forward strand.
ACGACGATCGATCAGAAGAGCGAAGACGTCGTCATCAACTGGTCGAGCTTCAATGTCGGCGCAGGGCAGACGACGCAATTCGTCCAGCCCAACGCGCAGGCCATCGCGGTCAACCGGATCGGCGGCAATTCGGCGTCGCAGATTCTGGGAACATTGGACGCCAACGGCCGCATCGTGCTGATCAACGGCAACGGCATGCTGTTCGGCAAAGGCTCGCAAGTGAATGTCGGTTCGCTGATCGCCACCTCGACGGACGGCGCGGATTCCGATGTTCTCTCCGGTAAGTTCACGAAGGCCGGCAATCCGAATGCGGCGGTCGTCAATCAGGGCCGCATCACGGCCGGCCAGGGCGGCCTTGTCGCGCTCGTGGCGCCCAGCGTCACCAATGCGGGCACGGTCAACGCGAAGTTCGGAACGGTCGCCGTGGGCGCCGCCAACAAATTCACGGTCGATTTCAGGGGCGACGGTCTCGTCTCCTTCGCCGCGCAAGGCGATGTCAACAGCAAGGCGACCGCGACCAATACCGGCTCGCTCTCCGGCGCGAATGTTTCGCTGACGGCGCATGCCGCGGAAGGCGTCGCCACGGGCGTCGTCACCATGAGCGGCATCGTCACCGCGCAAACCGCCAAGAATGTCGGCGGCACGATCCTGCTCGATGCCTATGACGGCTCGCTGACATCGACAGGCACGCTCAATGCCGCCGGCCAGACGGGCGACGGCAACATCGAGACCTCGGGTGCGCAGGTCTCCGTCACGGGAACCGTCACGGCCGGCCAGGGCGGCAAATGGAAAGTCGACCCCGACGACAATCTGACGATCGGCTCCGCGGCAGCGAAGACGATCAGCGGGGCCCTCAATGCGGGCTCAGGCGTGTGGGAGGAGACGTCCTCCGGCGCGACGTCCGGCGACGGCAACTCGTCGCCGGGCAACGGCGACATCATCATCGACGCTCCGATTATCTGGAACACGGGTGCGATGATCTATCTCTATTCCTATCATTCGATCATTTTCAACGCGCCCATGATTGTGCAGAACGGCGGCTGCCTCTCCTTCGGCATCAACAACGCGAACGGCTCTGGCGCCCTCAATACGGGCGGCGTGCTGTCGTTCGCGAACGGCGGCCATATCGACATCGACACCGGCGGCACATCGTTCACGCTCAACAATGTGGGATACACGGTGCTGGACAACGTCTCGACGCTTGCGTCGGACATCGCATCCAATCCCTCGGGCGATTATGTGCTGGGCCTGCCGTACAACGCCAGCGCGGATGGGACCTATACGTCGTCGCCGATCGCAGCCACGTTCACCGGAACCTTTTACGGTCTCGGAAACACGATTTCGCATCTCACCATCGATCAATCGTCCGCAAACCCCACGGGCCTTTTCGCGGACATCGGAAGCGGAGGCCTGGTTTCGGGCCTGGGCGTGACCGCGGCGAGCATTGTCGGCGCCGCAGGCCAGGATACGGGCGCGCTCGCCGGAATCGTGAGCGGATCCGTCTATGACGATTACTCGAGAGGCCATGTGGCGGGAACGGGCGACGTCGGCGGGCTTGTCGGGCTTGTGCAAAGCGGCGGTTCGGTGACCGATTCCGACAGCGCTGCGGAAGCTACCGGCCTTGGCGCATCCGATACCGGCGGCCTGATCGGCACGGACGACAGCGCGGTGGCCGCAGACTATGACTATGCCACCGGCAAGGTCATGGCCGGCGGCAAATCGCAAGCCGGCGGACTGATCGGGGCTGCGAGCGGGGCAGCGGCCGAATATGACTACGCCACCGGCGCGGTCAGCGGCGCAAGCGGCAGTATCGTGGGAGGGCTGGTCGGCATGGCGTCGAACACAACGTTGCGCCAGGCCTATTCGACGGGCGCGGTGACGGCCGGAAAGAACAGCCGGCTCGGAGGCTTGATCGGAAAGAAATCCGGGGGCGCGGACTCCGCGCTCTATTGGGATGTGACGACGAGCGGCGTGGGCGCCACGCAGGGCGTCGGCAATATCGCGAGCGCGCCGGGAGTCACCGGCTTGACGACCGTGCAACTCCAGTCGGGCCTGCCGAGCGGGTTCAACGCCAGCGTCTGGGGCATCAGCCCGTCGATCAATGGCGGGTTGCCGTATCTTCTGGCGAATCCGCCGCCCGCTTGATCGCGCCCGCAGAAGGCGGGTCAGCGGATCTCGAAGAAACTGGGCAGCAGGAGCGCCGCGATCTTGCGCGGGGCCGCGCGTTCGCGCTCCAGCATGTCCTTGAGCGGATCGCCGATCACGGCGTCGCCAAAGGCCATGAGCGCAAGGAACAGCACGGCCGAGGTCACGCCCAGATGCGGGTCGCCGCTTTCGAGCGAGAATTTTTCCTCGACCGCCTTCACCAGATTGTTGACGGCCTTCTCGACGCTATCCAGATGCTCGGTGGCGCCTGATAACACGATCCAGGCTGCGAGCTTGCCGGCGCCGCCTTTGTCAAAGGCGTCGAACACCATGTCGACGAGCTCGCGCGGCGCGCCGGCGTCGGACTTGAGATGCGTGACGGCGTTGTCCAGCGCCAATGTCAGATCGTGCACCATCATCGCCATGAGGGCCGATTGCAGCTCGCCGGCCGAACCGAAATGATGCAGCAGATTGCTGTGCGTCATGCCCAGCTCGGCGGCGAGGCGTTGCAGCGTCACCGCGTCGGGGCCGGCCTTGAGCAGCATCTTGCGCGCGGCGGCAAGCGCCTCGGTTCGCGCTTCCTCGGGCGTGCGGCGGCGGCGAACAGGCGGCGGTGTCTGGGTTTTGCGGCCGGGTCGCGGCTTCGGCCCGGCTTTGGCGCGGGCCAACTTTCGTATTGCCATGCGTGTCAGTTCCAATGACAGAAATGTCGAAATCTCCATTCAGAATTGCGGGTTGACGCTGAAATTGCAAATCGGCACGGCTCCGGGCCGGCCTTGCCGCCGGTGCGGCAGATCATAACATTTGCATATATTGACAATCATGTCAGTTAAAGTTATAAACGCTGGGGTCGACCATTGAAGGACCGCCCATGCCTGCGCCGATCCCCCACTCCCCGCCCGATCTGACGATCCGGTCGCGAGACCTCCATTTCGAAGGCGCAGCTGAGGCCCAACGCTGGTGGCATGGCGGCGATCCGGTCGTCACCGCCTATTTCAACGCGCTCTCGGCGTCGTTTCCCCAGGGCGAGCGCTATTTCATCGATGCGGTGCGGCGCTATCGCGAATGCGGCGACGCGCGATTGCAGGGACAGATCGCGGCGTTCATCGCCCAGGAATCGCTCCATACCCGCGAGCACCTCGCCTTCAACCGGATCGCGGCCGATCGCGGTTATGACTATTCGCGGATCGACGCCTTCCTGAAGGGACGCTTCACCTGGGCGCGCAGCCGCCGTCCGCTGGAGCAGCTGGCGTCGACCATCGCGCTGGAACATTTCACCGCCATTCTCGCCCATGCGCTCCTGACCGATGCGCGCCATCTGGACGGCGCGCCGGCGGATATCCAGCGGCTGTGGCGCTGGCATGCGGTCGAAGAGATCGAGCACAAAGCCGTCGCCTATGACACATACCTCGCCGCCACGCGGAATATTTCGGGTCTCCGGCGCTGGCTGCTGCGCAGCCATGTCATGGCCGTCACGACGATTCTGTTCTTCCACGAGGTCGTTTTCGGTACGCGCGAGTTTCTGCGCCAGGACGATCTCAACAATTTCCGCAGCTGGCGAAAATTCCTCCACTACGTTTTTGTGCGGCCCGGGATCCTGCGCCGCGTGCTGGGGAGCTATCTCGCTTTTTACAAGCCGGGATTCCATCCGTGGCGGGTGGACGACCGCGCCCTGATCGCGAAATTCGAGCCGTCGCTGGCTCAGTAGGAAAGGACATGACGCATTTGTCGCCGATTACCCCCCTTTGCGGCACCCGCCTTCTCCTGATTGCTGCGCTCTTCGCCGCCCCTGCGGCGCGAGGCGCCGACGACTCATCAATCATGGGGCTTTGGGCGACGCAGAAAAACCACGGACAAACACTCATCGAACGTTGCGGCGACGCCGTCTGCGGCAAGGTTGTTGACGGCGACCAGCTGCGGGCCAATCCGGGCCAGACCGATGTCAAGAATCCAGATCCCGCAAGCCGCACCCGCCGTGTGAAGGGTCTCTACATTCTGCAGGGCTATCGGGGCGGCCCGCAGCGATGGGAAGGCGGGACGGTTTACGATCCCCAAACCGGAGACTCCTCGAACGACTCGACCCTCGAACTCATCGACCCGAACACGCTCAAGGTGAAGGGCTGCAAGCTGTTCTTTTGCCGCTCCGAAATGTGGACGCGCGTGCCCGGCTGAAAAATGCGGGGCGCGTATCCGCTCCCGTTGATGCGCTTTTGCTATGGAGGCAAGCGATGGGCGCTTGTTCGCTCAGCCCTTTATGAGGCGGACCCTCAGCCAACCCCGGGTATTCTCCGTAGCCTCGGAACTAGAAAGAATTTCCACACCGGAGATCTCAGGCACGGCCTGTGCGACAACCGTTTTGGCGCCTGGACGCCACACAACGAGATGCTCGTTCTCGAGGCAGATGTTCCATTGATGAAAGCCGGCATATTCTTCGTGCACGGCTTCGTTAACATGGGTGCGGATCACGAAACTGCCTCCCGGGCGCGCAACCGCCATCGCTTGGGAGATGACGCGGACCGGATCGTAACTGTGATCCAGTGCATTGCGCATATGCACGACGTCAAAGGAATTCTGCGGGAAGATATCCGTCAGCTTCTCTCCATCACAGGCAGTCGTCCGAACAGGCGGAACGATCTTCGCTTCGTCCAGCAAGGCGTTGTATTGGTCGGCGAGCGGATCGACCGCCGTTATATTGATTTTGATTCCATTATGCACCCAACCGAGAACGGAAACGGGTCCTGCTCCGACGTCAAGGACGCGCGCTTCGCGAAGAGGACGTGTGAAGAACCCCGCCAGCTTCTTTTCGAACGGCTTTTCCGGGTTGCAGCGCTCCAAAAAATTCTGTTGCCATGTGGGGCGCTTTTCCGATCCGAAGATCACCCCGCGCCAGAACTGGACTTCGGGCTTGATGCCGTTCTTCCACACTTCCTCAATCGGTTGGATCTCTTGCGTATCCACGGGATCACCTTCGTCAACAGATGGCGACACCATACCCACTGGCGCTCAACAACGCAAACCGAGCGACCATCGACGAAACATCTCCGTCTTCCGCATTTGCACGTCCATTCAACGGAAGTGCAGAACAGTCGATTGGCTAACCTGAAACTGTCGACTCACGGCGGAATTCGAGTGTCGCGCTGCCGATGCCGGCATGTTTGTCACCCGCCGGGCCGGTTTGCATGAAATGCAATCCCACATATTTGAGGGGAGCGAGCGCCTGAACGTACGCGTCCAAGGGACGTGCCCAGCATCCCTGAATATACTCGCTGTCGATATCCGCGAGCCTGACGCTGATAAGCAAGACGCTTCCCGGGACGCTGGCGAGCCGCTTCAAGGCTGTATAGTAAAAGTCCAACTCGTTGGGCAGCACGTGATAGGCGACGGCTTCCGAGAACACGAACGCCGCGCCGAATTCCTGAGCTTCCGCCAGGGAATGTCCGTCGATCGCAGCGAGATGCGGGGCTTTGTCGGCGATGATGTCGGCGCCCACAAGTTCGCGGCCAATGCCTATCAGATCCGCCGACACGTCCAGCCCAAAGTAATTGCCGCGATCGAGAAAGCGAATGAAATGCCCTCCCAGCCTGAGCGTGCCACAGCCGTAGTCAATGACGCGATGCTTCGGCAAAATTTTGAACACATGCACAACTTTCCGAAACCGCCCCTCTCCGGCCTGCCACCAATCGGCATCTCCTCGATCCGGGTGAAATCCGAGCGTCGGATGCCGCCGGCCCTCGCGCAGTTTCCGGGCGATCCTATCGTAAATCGCGCGGCCCTTTTTTGTACCGTCTTGTTCGTCTGGCGAGGTCATGTTTCTTGCTTGTTGAAAAGGCGAAGCCGATACCCTGATGCGGCAACGGCCCGATCGAAGCCAGCGGGTAGGCCGGTGACGCTCTCTTATGTTATTATGCGGGGAATGCGCCTTGCAAGCGTGTTCGGCGCGAAGATCGTGTGGGCTTCACGACGTCTCGTCCCATCCGTCTCGCCCGGCGAATTGTGCATTGATCTTTCGTCCGGCGAAACAGACAGTTGTTGTTGACTTGGCGATTGGAGGCGGACATGCCCGGGCTTGACACCAAAATGCACGTACAAATGCTGCGCGGCGCGCTGAAAATAGGCCAGCCTGAGCGGGATGGACTGTATGGTCTGCACTGGGGCGATCCAGAGAAGTCGCCCGCCCTGGGCCGCGTCCGCGATAACTGGCTTCTGCCTTACGTCCGCCCCGACCATATCGCATTGGAGATCGGACCCGGCGGCGGGCGTTGGACGCGATACATGACGCCGTTTAAGTTGGTTTACGCCGTGGACTATTATCCGGAACTTTTGGCCGAACTGCGAAAGAACTTCGAGCATCCGAACATCATCGATGTGCTCAACAATGGCAGCGATTTTCCGGATATTCCATCCGAAACGGTCGATTTTGTATTTTCTTTTGGCACATTCGTGCATCTGGAAAACGACGTCATCGAATCCTATTTCCGTAACCTGCGGCCTGTGGTGCGCCCGACGGCGCAGATCGTGATTCAATATTCGGACAAGGACAAGGAAGAGGCGCGAAAAAGGGACGGCTTCGGCGACAACGATCCGCGCCGCATGCGGGCGATGGTGGAGCGTACCGGTTTCCATGTCGAGGAAGAGGATCTGACGACTCTTCCACATAGCTCGATCATACGATTTTCACCGGTCGCGATGTCCCCCTAGCGACGTATACAGCCTATGGCAAATTCGAGTTTGGCGCCGCCGCTGTCCCGACAGCGCCTTCGTCGAGCGGACGCGGCGCATCTGTTCCATCGTGCATGCGCGCCCATTCGCGCTTGTAAAAATCGATGTCGGCAGCATAGGATTCCTGCAGTCGCAGAAGCGACTCGGGCCTTAGAGATCGCAAGAAAGCGCTGCCCTTCGAGATATTTTGTTTGAAGTGGTTTCGCACATCGAATATCTCAATTTTTTCGTCGCCAAAAACCAGTCGGGCGAATTTGCGCAAGCCAAGGTCCAGTTCTTCCTGGAATCCGACCACCGTGAAGGCTATTTGCGCAGCGCAAACTTGACGGTATTGCAGCCGCCAATGGGGATCGAGATCGCGTATTGCGACATCGGATGCGAGCGCTTCGGCGAATTCGTTGATATCGGGCCAAGTGTAGCCGACTGGGCGATTCAGGAAATTGTTCAGGCGCTGCTGTTGCGGAGAGTTGCCTCCAAACTTGTTCGCATACGCCGAACCAACGCGACCTATAGGTTCGCGCAATACGCAAAAGCGGACGACTTTCGGATCATTGAGCATCGCTTCGAATCGATCGATCCCGACTTGCCGGGGAGTTTTGAGAATATTGAAAGCGCGATCGTGAACATTGTGCATCTGGGTATATTGCAACTCAATTCCAAGACGAACCGCACACGCGAGATTCAAGGTGGCTTTCGTCGTCGAGCAACCGGCCTTCGGATTGTTGAAAAAGATGAATCCAAACTCCTCGGAAATATGGATGTTGTAGTTCACCTCGCTGGGGGCGCCGTAATTCCCGCTGATCTCGGCAAACGTCGTCATGACAACCCCTACATAAGACGCGTCTGCTCTTCCTCGGCGGGAAGAGCGAACAGCGACAGGATTTCGTGGTAGCGGGAAATGGTCCTTTTGGCATCATGGTCGAGCACCAGTTGGTCGTGCTCGTCGCGATGGGAAAAGGCCCTTTTGCGCCGCTCGGCCAGTTCTTCCGCCGTGCCGAACATTGTGCCCTTTACCGGAACGTGCAGCTTGTCGAACGCCCACATCATCTGTGGGCGATAATCCAATGTCACCGCCGCACAGACATGCTTCAGCGTTGAAACGGGCTGTGCGATCAAGTCTTCGTAGCGCACGACGATGCTGAAACTCTCCCGTCCATAGGCCAGAGCATTATAGACGAACCGAAGCGAGCGCCAGATCAAATGGTCTTGGCTTCCCAGATACTTTTTCGCGCTGATCGCGACATCGCGGGGATCTCTGATGATGGCCAGATTTCTCGAGGCCGGAAAGCTCCGCGTAAACGCCTGCCAGTACCAGGCCACGAAAGCGTCGCTGTCGGGTTCGATGCCGGGAAAATCGCCGTATATGCGCGGCAGGCCTATTGGTTTCTGCAGCCACTCGCGCTTGTCCGAAGGAAACACCGTCAGAAACGCCTGCCGCACGAGTTTCGCCGCGTCGGCGCCATGGTCTATGTTCCCGATTTTGCCGTAGCGCGTACGCCCCGAAATCTGCTCGAGCGCGCGCCAGGTCGTGAAAATCAGGTTTGCGGTTTCCCCGGTCCTATCGACATCGGGGTGGAGCACGAGGGCGCGATATAGAAGTGAGGTGCCGGAACGACCGTTTCCGAACAATGTGATCGGCGCTTCGATGTTTTGTGGATTCGGCATGGCGAATTCCGTCTGACCTTCTTTGCGACGTCGGCAAGGGCGCTACGCAGGATTATCGCACTCGGCCCGCACAGCTCCACTCAAGGCACGTCGTCCTTCTTCATTTGGTTCGACGTTCGGATTCGAAGATTTGGCGCTTGCGTCGCACTCGTTTTCGACGTGTACGATCCACTCGCTCAGATTGCGCGCCCAACGCGTCCGGCTTCTGCGGCGCGCCGCGCGCAAACTGAGTTCCCGCAAAACCTTACGGTCGGCGCCCAGACGCTGCAAGTGGCCGCAAAATTCGCGGACGATGGTTTCCTCGTCCGCTTGAAAGGATACTGTGAGCCCATCGACGCCGTGCGATATGATCTCGCCGACCGCGCCGACATCCGTGGCGAGCGGGACGCAACCGGCGCGCTGCGCCTCCAGAATGCTAAGCGGAACGCCTTCGAATCGTGACGTTAAAATCATCACATCCGCCCAGCCATAGAGCGCGTCCAGTTCTTCCGCCGTATGAACCGGTGGTTCAATATCGATTCCCGAGCCCGCAAGTTCCATTCCCGGGTTTTCCTCAAGCACCGATTTTCCGACAAGGCGCCACGCAATGGAGTCGCCTTTCGTACGCCGGATGATTTCGGCCAAACGATCGAGGCCTTTTTGCCGGTCGAGTTCGACCCAAAAACAGGACGCGCAACGGCCCGTTCTTGCGTTTTTTGGTCAGAAGCGATCGGGTGATCGCGTGGCTCCCGTTCGGATAGCTCGGCGCATTGCGCACCAAATGGAGCTTTTCCGCCGGCACGCCCTGGCCGATGCACCATTCCCGAAGCATGTCGGAAATCACGATGATTCCGTCATAAGCATGCTCATAGCCCAGTATCGAGTGCGGCGTTCCCAGCGGATTGCCGGCCGGCGTGCGCTCCGTCATGTGCACGCCGACATACATTTTCGTGCCAAATCGCCTTAGCCTCGCCGCCAGCGAGTGCGTTGCGAAAGAATGATTGTTGACGATGGCGTCCATGCTGCCGAGAAGACCGAGAACATCGTTCGCGCGCGAATGGCTTCCAAAATCGCTGGTCCATACGCCGAAATAGTGCTGCTTCGGATGGGTTTTTTCGGCTTCCTCCACGCACAGGAAATTGACGCTTTCGAAAGCCTCAAAGGCGAGCGGGCTCAGATGCGCACTCGACGCGCGGGTAATGAACAGATGCGGGCGCCAGCCGCGTGCACGGAGGGCTGCCGCGTAGTTCCCCTTGCCGCGCTCGATCCCTCCGAATTCGGATACCGGCAGCGTGACGCCGAAATCCCGGACGCCTTTTTTCTTTCGAAGCGGATAAACCGCCCGGCAGCCGATGAGGGCTTCACGTACCAACTCCGCATCTCGCCGGGGGCGGTTGTCAACGCGCCAGTCAGCCCGCAACGCCAGGGCACGCTTGGCGAATTGCGCGCGAAGGCAGGTGAATTCCTCATTCAGCCGTTCCGCCGCCGTGGCGGGTTCGAGGTTTTCTTCGCGAAACGCGGCTTCGGCAGGCAGCGTCGCCTTCAGGTGCTTGATCTTTTCCGCCGGGATCCGGGCCACGACGGACCGTGCGTCATCGCCTGTCAGTTCGCTCAGCCATGCCATCATCGCGCGCGTGCGAACAAACAGCAGATGGGCGCCCAAGGCGGAGCTTTCGTCGTCGACGCTGTCATATTCCAAGCCGAGTTGCGCGGAGTTGCCCAACTTGATTTTTACGGAAACGACCTGACAGTCGCGCAGCAGAATCTGAGCGCGCCAGAAAACGTTGCGAATGAGTTTGTTGTCATTCAACGCCTGGATTGCGGCAGCGGCGGCGAAGCAGGCCACCGGCGGGAAAAAAGCCGCCGACGGACGTTCCATAGCCTCGATGAACTCCCACCGAGCTCTGTCCGCTCCTATTCTCCGGCCCTCCAGAGGAACTGTGGGGTCGGCAAGTTGAATCACAGCGCCTTCCTCGCCGTAGATTGCGAAATCCGGCATCTCCTCCTGCGATAGCGCAATCAAGGCGCGCGGCTGCATCAGCGCGCCGTGCTTTTGTCTCATAGCGGCTAAAGTCGCGCTGCGTGTCGCGTTCGACTCGGACAACATGCTTTCCAGGCGCTTGCGATATTGAAATCCGGAGCGCGGCAGATGACGGCCGCGAAAACCCGCGCCGGCGGCCTGGAGCCAGAAGTCCCAGTCTTCCTGTCCGCTGCGCATTGTTTCGTCGAACCGGACTCCGGCTTCGAATACCGATCTGCGAACCAGACTTCCGGCTTCGCAGTAATTCGCCAGGAGCAGCATAAGCAGAGAATATGCGCCTTGGGTCGAATGATTGAGCGGCGTGCCGAACATGTCGAAGTCGGGATAGAGCCATCCGACATCGGGTGGACACTCGTTCAGGAGCGCGAACGCCCGCGCCAGGAAATGGGGATGAAGCCGATTGTCCGCGTCCAACATGTAAAGAGCGGAAACCATCGGCCAGGCGCGCAATGCGAATGCGATCCCTGCATTGCGGGCCGCAGACAGTCCGGCGTTTTTTGTGCGGATATAGCAGACACGCCCCGGGTGACGTCGCGCAAAAGTCAGGGCTGCGTCGCGCGTTTCGGCGAACGGGCAACCGTCATCGACGACGACTGTCCCGATCGCAAAATCGCTTCGCTGAGACAAAACGGAATGCAGCGCCTCCGGCAGCAGTCCCGGTTGCCTGTAAGCGGGTATCACCACCGCAAGCGCAATGTCAGCCTGCAAATTGCCCGCCGAGCCGTATGCGATGACATTGGATGTCATACGGTTTTTCTCTGAAACGTCTGTTCCGCGGCAGCAGCGAATTCGCGCGCGGCGCTCAACCATGCCGGTGACTGATTCGCTGCGTTTGGCAGCATTCGCAGACTCGTCGCGACAATCGTCGGCATCAGCCGGCAAAGCGCTGCAATCAACGCGACGTCCGAAATAGCCGTCAGCTCGCCGACGGGCGCGACACCGTCGTTTGAAAGCACGACGTAGAAGACTTTGCCGAAACGATCCTCCTGCCGACCGGGCCACTCCTTGAACATTTCCGGCCAGTTCGCGCCTTGGCGAAACTCGAGCGAGAGTCGTCCCTTCGCCATCGACAATTTGAACTTCACGGCGCTCTCAACCCGCCCGTCAAACTCGAGATCGCCGATCGCTACATCAAACAGCGCATATTTCTCCGTTTCGTTATAGCCCTGAGCTTTCAGCCGGGCGAACCGGGACGTGGCTGGAGATCGCTGCGACCGTGGTAGACTCTCGATGTCGAACCGTCCGCCATTCGAACCGAGATCCACCTCGGAGCGCTTGCCGGAAATGATTTCCATTCTTCGCAGCTCGACGGTAGCGAAGTCGTCCGGCGCCCGTTCCCCGTCGTCAATGCGTAGACAGAGGTCGACAATGCTCGGCAGTCCTGCCGGAAACGACAAGCCTAATCTGAGGGGCTGAGCGAGAGCGCCGAACGACCGCCACCCTGTCGTAAGGCAATATTGGGGCGATTGCGCCAGCAAATTGAACCGCGTGCCGCGCAAGTCGCCGAGTCCCGACAGGAGTTCGACACAAACCCCCTCCACATTCAGGACGCTGAGGTCGGATAAGGATAAGGCCGAGGGCCCGCCGCGAAGCAAATAGGTGCGGGAAGTCGTATCGTCGGCTTCCCCAAATGCTTCGATAGACCCATGTTCCGACAGGCGTCCGAAAATATCTGCCGTCGCCAGCGACACCACGCCCGCCGGCAAATATGTTTCACCCAACGAATTCCAGACCCAATGGTTCACATGTGGAAAGCGTCCTCCCGGATCGGCAGTCCAAACCCGGATTGCGAGCAATGACTCCTGGTCGCCGGTCTGGGCTTCTGCAAGTGAAAACGAGATGCTGTTTCCCGCTGCCCCGCCTACCGCCAGGCTAAGCGTCACCGTTTCACGAACCGCAGCGACCGGAACCGGCAGATCGAAAGTGTTCCAACCGACCTTCACGGCCTTGCTCGGCACCCGCCACTCTCCCAGCACCCTGCTGCTCTCGGCGCCGATCAGCAGGACCTTCAGCATCGCATTGGCGTCCAGGTCGGCACTGGCGATGTGCAACGCAACGCAGGTTAAGGACTCCGTCCCGACAGGATAGCTCTGCTGCAATTCGCCATGCGCATCGAGCATTGCGGTCCTGACGGACGACGGCGACGTGGACGCGACAAGATTCATTTTCGTAGCGTAACGCCGGCTCAGTGTGCGCATCAGGCCGTGCATCGCCACGCGTGTTTCTTCGAATTCCGCGCGCGTCACGACGAGGCCGCGCTGCAACTCTGCGCAGCGCGCCAAAACCGCCGTCAGCTCGGCATTCATCCGGGCCAGAATCGGTCCCACTGCCTCAACCGCGCTTTCGGCGATGATAACAGGCGGGCGCTCCAATCCACGCTCGGTCCACAGCGACTGGAGGTGCGGCGCATCTTCTTTCGTGGCGACAATCGCCAGCAGGTCGACAGGCAGCTGCGAGATCTCGACGAAATCGTCTACCGGCGGAATACCGGTGTCGCGCGCGAGATATACGTCGCTGCTCGTAACGGTTGCAAAGATTGTGGGGGCCCCGAAATTGGGCATCGCCGAACCCGGAGAACTCAGCCTGCTTGACACAAGCAATGAAGGGCCGCCGGAAAAGGCGCTCGAAAAATCCCGCGCACACATGTGAACCCGCGTGCGAAACGCCTGGCTATGGCCCTGGGCTGTCATGTTCCCCTTCTTAGTTCGCGGATCGCGTCGGCGTTACGTTAATTGCATTTCAAGATTGCGCTCTTCCCCCGCCGCATCGTTCCGGCGCAGCCGCGATTGTCCGCAATCGCGCGGTCTCATAACCGGATTGTCGGCGCGCCTCCAATTGGCAACGATGCCGAATTATCCCCTTATTCAAGGATCGTACAGAAAGTTGTCGAAAATCAATAATGAGGTTGGGTACACGGTTAGCCGCACGGCATGGAACTCCCGGTGTCGATTGCGTCCGCAGAGCGCCGATTGCAATTCAAACGCCGCCCTGGGGGGGCCCAAATGTGGTGCAATGGTTGCAACATTGGTCCGTGAGGCTGGAGAGATTGTACTTCCATAGGCAATTCCGGAGACACGCCGGGCGTCGCCCGCTGGGGACGGGGAGAAGGTTAACCGGGCCCAAAAACGTCAAAGTTCCGACAATTGACGTTTCTTGCCAGTAATGTACGGGCATGACATATTCCTTGACTGGGCAGGGAGCCGCAGGGGGAAGCGGCGCCAACCCAGTGGCAGGCCGGAAACGGCCAAAGCGCACTGGGCCGGCAAATATCCACAGGAGGCGTGCGCATGCCAGTCGGCCCGCTCGAAGGCAAGCGCCGTTTGGAAACTTCGTCACATGTTGACTGTGCTGCAAGCGATCGAAGCGCATAACGCAAACAATAAAAAGTCCGAATTCCGGACCTGGTCCTGGCGAAGCAATGACGTCTCAAATTGATTCCGCGAAGATTTTGGCGCGTATCGACCGATCGTCGCCGGACAAGCTGCTGACTTCGTTGATCGATGAATTGGCGCTTCTTCACCGAGCCAACGAAGCGTTGCGCGCGCGAATTATAGCCCTCGAGACCCACCAGTCGATTTGCGATCAAGTCCTCGAATGCTCGAGCGCGCCTGCGGAGTTGTCGCGCTCCGTTTATGTTGACGCTGCATTTTCTCTGCGAGCCGAGAATGGTTTTTACGGCATCGAATACGGCGCCAAAGGCGCGCCATATCGGTGGACTGGGCCTGGGCCGACGTTCCACTTCGAAATGCAAATCGATCGTTCGTCGGCCTGCGATCTGACCATGCGGTTCCTGCAGGTTTTCATGCGCGCCTCGAAAGACAATATCGTTCGATGCTTCGTCGACGGCCAGGCGGTCGAAACGAACACGCAAGAAATAGATCGCGAATTCGAACTTCATGCAACGCTTCCGCCTCGCAAAGCGCCAGGCGGCACCGTCGTTTCTTTCGTTTGCCCGGATGTGAAGTCGCCGAGAGACGTGAACAAATCACAGGACCCACGCCCCCTCGGTCTCGCGTTTCGCTGGCTGGAAGTCAAAAGCCTGATTCCCGCTACGAGTGTGACGAACGGCAAGCCGATGCCCGAGTCGATTCGCACAGGTCTTGATAACGAAGATCAGCGGGGAAATGGTCTCGATGTCATCGGACCTCTGTTGCCTGGGCAGGGCGAGGGTGACGTTACATCCGCTCCGTCGTAGTTTCGGGCGTATCAATGACTGCACCCCACCCGAGGATTGCGATCGCCATCTGCAGTTATGAGCGATACGACGTGTTGCCGACAGCGATCGACAGCGCCATCCGCCAGACCCTTGACGACGACGCATACAAAATATTCGTGATCGACAATTCTCCGGATCACGAACGGGCAAAGTCCTACGCTGCGCAATTCAAGGATATTCCGAATCTGACTTACGTCTTGGAAAGCACGCCGGGGCTTTCCAATGCGCGAAATGCGGCGATGCGGATTTGCGAGACAGAGTTTATTTCGTTCATGGACGACGACGCGATAGCGAGTCCCGTTTGGCTCGAGAGAATCCTCGAAGCGTTTGATGCGCATGGCGAAAAGACCAAGGTTGTTGGCGGCAGGGTAAAACCGCTCTGGGGCGCTCCCAGACCACCCTGGCTTCACGACTCTCTGTTGGGATATCTCTCGGTCGTCGACTGGGGCGCGCCAATGCGGATCGCCAGCGTCGACGAATGGTTCGCGGGCACCAATATTTCGTTCCGCACGCGCGTGGCCCTCGAATGCGGCGGATTTTCCACGATGCTCGGTCGCGTCGGCAGCGGCGCTTCGCTGATGAGCAACGAGGAAAAGGAGCTCCTCGAACGCATTTCGGCGATCGGCGGACAATTCGTCTACGCGCCGGAAGCCTATGTCGATCATCTTGTCGCGCCGGAACGCCTGACGCACACGTGGTTTCGCAAACGGGCCGCCTGGCAAGCCGTTTCGGACTTTACGATGATTCCTAACAAGCAATCGTTTAAATGCGCGTCGCGCTGGAAAGATACGATGCGTTATTTTGGCGAGCTGCCGCCGCACGAACGCACCATCCGCGGTTTCGTGTTCGACACCGACGATCCAAACCTGTTCCATTGGCAGCTGGGCGCGATCTACACCATGACGATGATGACGTTGGCGGGCTTCGAAGGAGCCGGGATTTGAGCATCGGGCCGGATAGTGGAAACGGTTGGTGGGGACTGGAAATCCTCGTCGTCACTCCAACACCGACCCACCCGCAGGATTACGGCAACCGAAAACGCATATTCGAAATTTGCAGCGAGCTCAAGAAACAGGGCGCCAACATCCATCTGGTGCACTACGCCTCCGAACATGATTGGCGCACCCAAAGACCGAAGAGCGCCGAACGGGATATGAATGCAGCCTGGGCGAGCTATCAGCTGATCGCGCCCAGCCGACCGCTGCACGAAGCGGCGCGGGGACTCGATCACGAAATCGACGAGTGGGCGGATCCGGCATTGAGCGGCTATATCCGCTGGATCTGTTCGGTACGGAAGTTTGACGCGGTGATCGTCAATTACACTTGGATGAGTTTTTGCTTCGATTCCGTGCCCAAAGGCGTGTTCAGGATTCTGGACACCAACGATGTCTTCAGCAATCGCCGTGCGATGCTTCAACGCCAGGACATCGCTCCGGAATTTTTCTACACCACTGAAGCCGAGGAAGCGAAGGCTGTTGCGCGCGCCGACCTTGTCTGGGCGATCAAGCATTCCGAGAAGATTATCCTCGATCGGCTCGGCGCCAAGGCCTGTATAACGCTGCTGCATGCAGAACCGGAACGCGGTTGGTGGACATCGCCGCCGTCTCGTGACGGTTGGTTGCGGGTAGGGGTGATCGGGGCGCGAAACAATGTGAACCGGCGGAACCTCGAGATGTTCCTCGAAGCTGCGATACCGGTGTTCGAAAGTTATGCGTCGCCGGTCAAGGTGATCATCGCCGGCGGCTGTTCCGACGATTTCAATGGGCATCGCCATCCTAACGTCGAAGTGATGGGCCGGGTGGCCGATATCGCCGAGTTCTATCGGGGGGTGGACGTCGCCGCGACCCCCATGCAGTTCGGCACCGGCCTGAAGATAAAGGTGTCCGAAGCATTTGCGTCCGGCGCCCCGCTCATCTCGCATGTTCACGCGACAGAAGGCTATCCCACGGATTTTCCGCTTCACATTTTGCCCAGCTTCGAAGCGATGGCTTTCGAAATCACACGATTGGCTTTCGACCCGTCAGGACTTCCGGAAATTGCGGCGGCGTCTCATGAAGCGTGCCGCAATATCCGGCTGCATTTTCTCGATGCGCTGGAAGACTCGCTGCAAATGTTGCGCCGTTCGATCGGGCGGAATGTGCTGGTGGTGGCGCAGCTGGCCGCCCTGAACCGCGATTCGCTCCTGTTCGACCACCTACATGCGACGCTCGATTTCTGGCGATCGGTCGGCACGCCTACCCTCTACTTGACCGGACCACGGGAAAAGTTCGATCCGCTTGCGCTTCGATCCCGCGAAATTCATCCGCGCATCCTGGTCGAGCCTGCACTCGCGGACGACCTGGGCGACGACCTGCCTGAAAGTTGGACGAGATGCGCGCTCGGCGACGCGATCGAAATGCGGCATACCGAGTTGGCCTATTTCCTTTGCGGCATGCCGAAGTCCTCAACCAAGGTCTTGCGGTCTCTTCGCCACGCTTATGTCCGTTATGATGCGGTTATCGCATCGGGTAGCGATCCCGTGAACCTCGTCGATCAGCTGAGAACGACAGTCAGCGTTTCGATTATTTCGGCGGCGGTCGGGCGAATAGCAGCCGTCGCCGCGCGTCCGGGCGTCGACGGCGTCTGTCAGGCGCCGTACCAGCAGGCCGGCGCATTTGTAAGCTTCGAGCGCAAACACGATCTGGCTCGAAGGCAATCGGATCAGATGCTGATCATAGGTTCGGCGCAAAATGTTGCGGCATCGGCATTGGTGGAGCTTGCGAAGCGGCTTGCGGTGAGAGCGATCGTGCTCGATCCCGCGGACATGGCGACTTGCAGGCAGTTTGCGGAGCCATTCGATCGCAAAACGTCTCGAGCAATCGACGTCCTTGGGATGCAATTGATTGTAGATCTGACCGACGGCGATGGGTTTGCTGCTGTCATCACCGAAGGCGCCGAGCTCGGGGGAATTCCGGTGGTGCGCCCCGCACATGGAGCTGCAGCAATAGCCTGGCGCAACATGGGCGCCGGTCGCCGTCCGGAAACGCTGGCGACGCTTCTTCGTGAAGTGGCGCGGGGCCTGAAAGACAGCGAATATCGGGTCATGTTGGCGAGCGCTTCGGCGTTGGAAGTCGATATACGCGCCCGGAGCAATGCGGGTTGGGCGTGGCTCCTCCAGGACCTGAAGACCAGGGACACGTCCGTTGGCTCTGCGGTTGAAGCGCTGTTCGCATGACCCCGTTGGCGAATTTGGCCGGGGTGTTTGCCCATGGCGCGTATCGTCGCTCGCGGGAGTGGAATGTGTTGCGGCGATTGGTCGATGACACTGCGCCGGCATAAAATCGCCGGCTGACGCGGAATATCGGTATGCCCCACAAAGTCATATGCGTTATTGCGGGGCAACGGTCGGGGACCACGGCATTAGGGCATTTTCTCGCATCGACGGGACTCATCAAAAATTTTGGGGAGATATTTCATTCGGAAACCCCGGAAGCGCCGGGTTCGTTTTTTGGCTTCTGCAAGCAGCAGGGCGTTAAAGTCACGGATTTTCAGACTCAACGTTCGGCCCATACAGTTTGCGATAGCTTCATGAAATATCTGGAGGAATGCGCGGACGGAAGGCACGTTCTCATCGACGTCAAGTTCAATTCCTGGATGTTCCTACAGGCGCCATGGCGATACCCGCAGCAGGAACCGTACTTCCTGGCTTATCTCAAGAAGCGAGCGACGAATTTCGTTTTCCTTCAGCGTGAAAACCTCGCAGACCAGATTCTGAGCGAGCATGTCGCCCGAATGAGCCAAAAGTGGCATCGGTTGCGCGCTGAGGATCTGCCCAAGGAAATGCCCGCGGCTGACATCGGCAAGCTGACAACGCAGGCTCGTATGGTCTGTCTGGCCGAGAAATTCTTCGCGAGAGCGCTGAGTAAGTATGGAAAAGCCGTCTTTCTAAAGTACGAAACGACATTTGACGACGGCATATTGAATGAGAAGGCCCTGGGCAAGATTTCGAAAATGCTGGAAGAGGAATTTTTGATCCCGCGCTGGTGCAAATTCGAGATCAACAATGTTGACAAATCGACGGTTGTCCCAAATTACCATGCGGCCAAAGCGGCTATTGACGAAGTTGCAACCAAAATTCGACGCGTGATATTGTCGTAGCTCGGCGGGTCGATGAACGCCGGCGGTGTTTCAGTCGACGTCTGTGTTATTGGGGTGGGCCAAGGCGGCGCGTCGTGTGCGGTGAATCGCAGTCGCGATCTCCCGTTGATCGGACCTTGTTGGCGGAAACTATCTTTCCGGCGAAATTAGGCTACGGACGGGAGTCCGGAATCGAGAGGATGCTCACTGTCGTGAACACAGATATCTGCTTCCTGCTGGCGACCGAGCGCTCGGGAACTCATTTGCTGCGATCCTTTCTGAACAAAATGCCCGACGTGACTTCGCCGGGCGAAATATGCAACGTAGGCTCGAGCGATATCAGGTCCAGCGATTTTTCTTATCTCAAATTTCGAGCCGAGGCCTGCCGGAATAACCCGGACTTCCTTTATCCGACCGTGAATTCCCAGACGACGCTGCTTGACGAATATCTGTCGCTTGTGAAAGCGGTCGACCGAAAGCGAAGACTGTTGGTTCTCGATGTAAAATATTCGCATGTTCACAATTTCAACGCGTTCTGGTGGGACATGGTCTCACGCCCTTTTCTGCTGGATTACGTTCTGAAGCGAAAGATCAAGATCATTCATCTCGTACGCGAGAACGTCTATCAAACTGCAGTTTCGGATATTTATGCCGAAAAATCCGGTGTGTGGCGCGCATTCCGCGCCGAGGATCTTCGGAAGATCACGATTTCCGTCGGTCGGGATGAGCTGACAAGAAAAGTCCGCCGTCTGGCTCGCAACATAGCTCTGTTTGAAGATTGGCTTGCGGGCTTGGCGCATGTTCGGATCACTTATGAAGAATTGACGTCCGATACCGCGCGATGTCTGAACCGAGTCTTTGAATATCTCGAAATAACGGGAGATATTCCGCCTGAACCCGGAGTGCTGAAAACCACCCCACCATACGATCAGGCGATTGCAAACCTGGACGAAATTGCCGATCTGCTGGATCTTAAACTCATCGATCTGAGTGATCGGGTCGGATATTGACGGTGCACGCCCATCTGGACGAAAGGCGTCGGAAAACTCTTTAACTGGGGTCGAGGCGTCGGGGCTCAGCGCATCTTTTGCGCACCTCTCCGCCGATAGTTCAGATGATGAAGACTCACAACCCCTTGAAAAGATTGGTGGGCCCGGGAGGAGCGGACACGAAATATGCCGATGCTCGTCCACGAGAATGTCGATCGAGAACCGCTTGGTGGAGTTGATGAGCGCGGCGGCAGGACCATGTCATCAGGGATTCCGTAATGGTGCGTTTATGTACAAAGACACTGAGTGGCGGGCGAGCGGCCGTTATCTCTTGTTGTCCGCTTCGCGCCAAGAGCGGTCATCACCGACGTCTGAAGAAACATCTGGTCTATACGATCAGATGCGCTGCGTTTCTCCGCTTTGCGCATGATCGAAAACTCTGTCACGCATTTGCTAATGGCCGTGGCAGCCGTTGCGCCAGCCCGCCACCTCCCGAAAGACGCGCCGAGTGCACGGTCTTAGCCCGACCAAACATTCCCCGCCACGCCCTTCACACGGGAGAGGTCACAGGTTCGATCCCTGTCGCGCCACCATTTCCAACAGCTGATTTTCATGGGGATCTCCCTTTTTTGCGCCGAGATCGCTGACCTCATTGAAGTTGCCCGCGAACAACCCAAAATATTGAGGTCAGTCCGCGACGAGCCGAAACAGTCTCGGTTCCGACCTTCGAACCAGGCCGCCCGCCTCGCCCAGGTAGTAATCGAGTTCGATCGTGCGCGCGTCCAGATCGTAACAGCCATACCAAAGCGTTCTCGTAGGACGCCTTGACGACGCGTATTGGCCTTCACCCGCGGCGGTCAGCGCCTGCACTTGCCCGTTGATCGTCCGGATGTCGTTCCGGCTGAATTTCTCTTGGCGTTTGGCAATTGCATCGTTGAGGACTTGCAGGCGGTCGAGAGAGGAGCCCGACCCGTCCGCAGTGACCGGCCCGTGTTTGAGCAATTGGTGATTCGTGACGGTGATCGGCTTTTGGCCGTTGTCGATGATCTGGGGCTTGTTGCGTTGGGGCGTGTATTGCCAGACGAACCCGCGCCCGCTTTGATCGCCGACGAGATAGTGGGCGGGGCTTGAAACGTAGCATTGTTTGGTCGTCAGAAGCGCCATCAGCGCCTCGTCGGCGTCAGCGCAAGTTTCAAGCAGGAATTTTGGAACCTGACTTTCGTTCAGCCCGACCCCATTCATGCCCATCGGTTCGTACGACGATCCTTCCGCCGTCTCGACATCGTTCAACAGTGCGACTGACAATCCCTTGGAATTGATTCCATCGGTTAGGCAACCCAGCAGATCGAACGCGCACATTCCAAGCGTCGAATACCCTTGGTCGGGATGCGTTTCGACGAGAAACGGCCTGCTGCAATAGGGAAGGCTGGTGCTCTCCAGATGTGAGAACGCCCCGCCCGCCAGCTTCATGTCGGCCGGGCCTCCGGTTGTGTAATCGAAATTGCGGCTCAGGATATTATGGCCGTCGCCGGTCGTACTGGCGGGATAGTAGACGCAGGAGCATCCAGGTATCCCCAGGTCGTACGCAAGAAACGAGAAGTCAATCGAATCGTCCGCGATGCTTGCGCTGAACGCCTGCGCGACGGCCTTGGTGCGTTCGAAATGTTGCGGCCAGTTCCGCGCCAGAAAGATCTTCTGAGCGCGCGTCATCACCGGATCGGTCCAGGCCGTCTTGCGAACGCCGAGTTCGTCGTGCGCGATTTGCGCCAATGTTGCGCCGATTTCCGACTGGGCGCCTTTCAGGACGATGTGACGGACGGTCATAAAATCATCACCGCCGCCGGCCACGATTTGATCGAAGATCTTTGCAGACATGCCAATCACTTTCGGTTTCTTGCGCAGCCGGCTCAGAACATGCGGGCCGTCAGTCGCAGCGAAGACTCTTTGGCTGCACTTCCCCGGACTGTAGCGCCCGCCGGCATATTTTGCTTATAACGCAAAATTTTCCTATTTGACTATTTTTTTCGTATAGACCTAAGGTTGGAGATGAGCGCCTTGAGACAGGAGTGTTCGTGAAAGAGGAGTTTGGCAAGAATCTGGCGCAACGCGTGGCCGAGGTGGCCCCTCGCTGCGCTGTGCCTGGGGTCAGCATTGCTGTCTTTCGCGATGGCGAACTTCACACGGCAACTGCCGGCGTCCTCAATTCGGAAACCGGCGTCCTGGTGACGACGGACTCGCTCTTCTATGTGGGGTCCGTCACCAAAGCCTGCGTTGGAACCGCGATCATGATCCTGGCCGAACAAGGTAAGATCAATCTTGAAGCCGCGATCACCCGATATCTCCCAGGCATGAACCTCGCAGGGGAACCCTGCCCGCCATCTCTTACCGTTCGCCAATTGCTCTCGCACACCAGCGGCATCGATGGCGATTTTTTCATCGATACCGGCCCCGATGACGATTGTCTGGCGAAATATGTCGAACGCTGCATCGAAGTTCCGCTGATCTGCGAACCCGGCGAGGCTTATTCCTATTGCAATGCGGGCTATTCGATTCTTGCGCGCATCGCGGAACGCGCGACCGGACAAGTCTGGGACGCGCTCTTGCGTCAGACATTGTTCGAACCGCTGGGCATGACGAACGCATTTACCCTTCCCGCCGACGTCGCAAGGCTCGTAGTTTCCGCGGGCCACATGGAGGCGGGGGGACAAACAAAGCCCCTTCCCGATCATGCTCTGCCGCGTTGCCTGGGTCCCGCGGGATTCAGCCTGATGACCACTCCGACCGATCTCGTGACCTTGGGGCGCTTGCTGCTGGACAAGGGGCGCGCGACGTCCGGAAAACGGGTGCTTTCTGAACTCTCCGTCGCGGCAATGACCTCGCCGGCCATTGAATTGCCCGATGGAACGCATTGGGGATTGGGTTGGAAGCTTCAGAACTGGGGCGGCGAACTCGTCATAAGTCATGACGGCGGCATGATGGGGCAGGCCGCCAATCTCTGGATCGTGCCGAAACATCGCCTTGTCTACGCACAATGCGCCAATGGCGGTCGCTCGGTCGAAATGCATCGCGAAGTGATGTTCTCGTTGTTCGCAGAATATGGCCTGCACGAGCCCGCAACGCCGGAGCCGGACCCAAACTGGAAATTCGATCCCACGCCCTATGAAGGCCGTTTCGAGAATATCGGGATCACGATCGACCTCGCGCGAACGGAAGGCGGGTTAAATTTGCACGGTGTGCAAAAGCAATTCCCCTCTCCGGTCGATCTGCTATTGAGGCCGATAGACAAGGAAAGATTCGTGACGCAGCTCGGCGGCTCCCAGCCGATTATCATGAGTTTTTCCAAATTCGACGCGCGGGGCGTGCCGCAGTTATTCTATGCGGGTCGGCTTCACAAGCGAACGGGTTGAACGCGCATGACTGTGGCGACGCTCGATATTCCCACACTCGATCAAATCCGCGCTACGCGGCGTTCGCTCGAGGACGTCGTGTCCACAACTCCTGTGTTTCATTGGCGTGCCGATCCCATCGTCGACATCCTGGGAAAGGAAACCGCCCTGTTTCTGAAGCTCGAGCTGTTCCAGATCGGCGGCAGCTTCAAGACGCGGGGCGCCACCATCGCCATTCGCGATCTTTCGCCGGAGCAGCTGCGCCGCGGCGTCGTCACCGCAAGCGGCGGAAATCACGCGATCGCTGTGGCGGTCGCATCGCGCGCAGCGGGAACCACGGCGCACGTCTTTATGGGCCGCCACGCAAATCCGTTTCGCCAAAGGCGGTGCCGCGAACTTGGCGCGCATGTCACGCTTGTCGACGATATTCATCAAGCTTTCGCCGCCGCGCGCGTGGCGGCCGACAATGACGGTCTCGCTTACATTCATCCGTTCGAGGGCAAACCCATTGCGTTGGGCACCGCCACGGTCGGCCTCGAATTGATGGAGCAAGTCGATGCGCTCGATGCGGTGATCGTGCCGGTGGGAGGCGGCGGCCTGCTCGCGGGAATTGCGAGCGCCGTCAAGCAGATCAATCCGAAATGCGCGGTCTATGGCGTCGAGCCGGTCGGCGCGGACACGATGTATCGCAGCTTCGAGGCCGGTTCGCCACAACAGATCGCGAAGGTCGAAACCATCGCCGACAGCCTCGGCTCGCCGACGGCGTTGCCTTACAGCTACGGCCTGTGCCGGACGTTTTGCGACGAGATCGTGCTGGTGACCGACGATCAGCTGCGCTGGGGCATGAAGCTTCTGTTTGAAGAGATCAAACTCGTCGCGGAACCGGCAGCGGCGGCTGCAACAGTTGCGGCGTTGGGGCCGTTGCGCGATCGCCTGAAAGACAAACGGATCGGCGCGATCGTCTGCGGCAGCAATATCGATCTCGATTCCTTCGTTCGCCATCTCTCCGCGGCGCCTTCAGGCGAAACGCCGCCGCAACAGGGAAGCAGTCAAGCCGCCCCACATTTGCGACCCGATAATCGTCCTGACGCTCACCCCCAAAGCGTTGCGGGCGCAGGATAAACGTAGCCGTCGCGATAGGTCATCGACGGTGAGCGGTCGCGCGAGAGGGCGAGCGGCCCGTCGAGATCGACATATTTTGCGTGTTGCCCCGCGATCACTCCCGGCGCCATGGCGAGCGAAGTCCCGAGCATGCAGCCGACCATGATGCCCATGCCACGCTGCTTCGCCGCCGCCGCAAGCTCTAGCGAACCGGTGACGCCGCCAGCCTTGTCGAGCTTGATATTGACGAGATCGTATTTGCCGACCAGCCGCTCCACATCCGCAGCCACGTGGCACGCTTCGTCAGCGCAGATTTCGACGGGCAATTTCAGATTGCGCAGGCCTTCATCGGCGCCTGCGGGACAAGGCTGCTCGATCATCTCCATGCCGAGCCGCGCCAGCGCATCGGCATAGCTGCCAAGCTGCTCGATCGTCCAACCCTCGTTCGTGTCGCAGATCAGGCGCGCGTCGGGCCTGGCGCGGCGAACCGCTTCCACGCGCTCGATATCGCCGTCGCCCGCTCCCAGCTTGAGCTTCAGAAGACTGAACGACATCCACTTTGCAGCGGCGGCCGCCATTTTCTCCGGCGACCCCAGAGAGATCGTCTGCGTCGTGAGCAAGGGCTTCGGTGGATCCTGCTTGAGCAGCCGCCATGCCGGCATCGCGGTCTTCTTGCATTCGAGATCAACAGCCGCGCAATCCACGGCGTTCGCCGCCGCGCCGCGCAGTCCGAGTGCGGCGGCGGATATTTCCGCGCCGCTTTCGATTGCATCGCGGCAGGCCTCGATATTGCGAACAACGCTCTCCGGCGTTTCGTCGTAGCGGTCGTACGGAGTCGATTCTCCCCATCCCTGAACATCGCCTTCCCGTAACCGAACCACGACGACGAAGGCGCTCAGATCGGTCGCGCGCGAGATGACGAAAGGTTCCGTCAGCGGCCAGTCCTCGATTTCCACTTTCATTTCGCGGCGTTTGTTCACGACAAGGCCTCCACAATATTTCGCACGCCGAACCTTATCGGATCGGTGCAGGGCAGTCCCAGCCGCTGTTGCATTTCGGCGATGCATTCCCGCGCGTCCACGTTGTCGAGCTTCCTGGTGTTGATGGCGACGCCCACGCAGCGAATGAGAGGGTTCGTGCGGCGGCCGAGTTGCTCGGTGAGCCCGATCACCTCTTCGATTTGCGGGACGGGATAGGTGATCCCGCTCATGATTTTGCGATTGGCTTCGTGACAGACGACGAATACATCCGGCTGCGATCCATGAAGCAAACCGAGCGTCACGGCCGCGTAGGACGGGTGGAAAAGCGACCCCTGTCCTTCAATGATGTCCCAGTGATCGCGCGGCGCCGCGGGCGAGAGCCATTCGGCGGCGCCGGACACGAAATCGGCCACCACCGCATCGACGGCGACGCCACCGCCGCTGATCAAGATTCCCGTTTGACCCGTCGCGCGAAACGTGGCGGGCACGCCGCGGTCGGCGAGCATCTTGTGGATCGCGAGCGCCGTATATTTCTTGCCGACGGAGCAATCCGTGCCGACGGTGAGCAGACGCTTTCCCGGGCGCTTCAGACCCCTTCCGACCGCGAAGCTGCGCGAAGGTATGCGCACATTGATAAGTTTGCGGCCATGGCGCTCGGCAGCTGTCGCAAGCGCCGGAATCTCGTCCAGACGAACATGCAGTCCGCTCGCGATATCAAGGCCCGATTCAAGCGCGCCGGCGAGCGTATCGATCCAATGCTGCGGGAGAGCGCCGCCGGGCGGCGCGATTCCGATCACAAGCGTTCGCGCGCCCTTGGCGGTCGCTTCCGCCGGCGACATTTGAGGCAAGCCGAGATCGATCGTGCCGCCGGGCAGCCGCGATTGTGCGAGGCAATCTATTCGCCGCCATTCGACAATTCCAAATCCCGTCTTGGCGACGACCTCGTCGGTGGCGTCGCCCACGAAGATGACGTAAGGCGCGGTGATCTGCCGGTCCAAGATTTACTCCGCCGTCCGGTTTGCCAGATAGGAATAGGTTTCGCGCAATTCGCGCTTGAGGATTTTGTCGAGGCTGCCCCGCGGCAGCCGGTCCGTCAGCGCAACGGCTGACAGGCGCTGCAAGCGGCCCAGCTTTGCATTTGCCCACTCAAGGAGTTCGCTCTCGGAAATGTGCGCGCCCTGCTTGAGCACGACCGCCGCGGCCGGTGTTTCACCCCATTTGACGCTGGGCAGGCCGAACACAGCCGCCTCGGCCACGAAAGGATGCGACAACAGGATTTCTTCGAGGTCCGACGCATAGATGTTGAAACCGCCGGAGATGATCATGTCCTTCTTGCGGTCCGTGACCTGCAGGAAGTTTTCCTCGTCAACCATTCCGATATCGCCGGAACGGAAATAGGGAATGCCGTCCTTGTCGCGCCAGATAAGCGCCTCCGTCGCGGCCGCGTTGTTGTTGTAGCCGTTCATGACTTTTCGCACGCGGCCGACGATCTCGCCGCGCTGCCCAGCAGGAAGTTCGTCGCCGTCGTCGTCGATGATCTTGATGTCTTCCGGCGGATCGGATCGCCCGACTGTATGCAGTTTGTCGGGACGCTCATGGCCGCGGAGAATCGTGAAAGGCGTTCCCTCGGTCATGCCGTAGATCTCGACGAGGCCGCCCCGCCAGTTTTCGAGAAGCGCACGTTTCCGGTTTTCCGGAAGATAGGAACCGGCCGTCCATTTCATGGCCGGCGCCAGATCCTGGAGCGCGGCAATGCTCCAGCTTTCGTCGAGCAGCCGGCTGATCTGGACTGGAACGAGATAGACGTTGCCCGGCGTGAACTCCCTGCACACGCGCACCAGTTCTTCGGGCGAGAATTTTCCCAGGAAGCGCACACAGCCGCCCGCCCACAGGGTGTAGATCAGCGCGCCCATCGTCCAGTTTGAGTAGAGCGCGGTGGTTGTGAGCGTGCGTACGCCGGGCGGGAATGAAATGGACTCGAGCTCCAGCGCCGATTCTGCGCGAAGTGCGTGATCGTGAACGATTCCCTTCGGGCGGCCGGTCGTGCCCGAGCTGTAGATGATGTTGAATTCGTCGAGCGATCCAATGGTCACATCGGGTCGCGCGATGCTTGCGTCGCCCAGAAACGATTCAAGCGCCTCGAAGTCGGGCGACTCAAAATCCGTCCCCACGCGTTTACAGGGAAGCCGAAGCGCTTCTTCTGTGAGAAGCTTGAGGCAATTGCGAGATACGACCAACACGCTCGCGTCGCAGTCTTCGATCACGCGGGCAATCGCATCGGGACTGATCAGCGCCGGAACCGGCACCGCCGAGCCGCCCGCTTTCAGGATGCCGAGAATGATGGACGCAGCCAGAGCGCCGGTATCGGCCAGCACAGCCACGCGGCCGCCTTTTCTTACGCCCGACGCCAACAGCGCATTTGCGATGCGATTGGTTTGAATGTCGAGCGCCCCCCAGGTCAGCATGGTCTGCTGATCCTGCAGCGCCGGCGCGCGCGCGCGCGCCTTTCCGTGCTCGTAAAGTTTGTCGACAAGGGTCAGCGTGGCGGTCGACATTACGCTCTCCCAAGAATGAGCGCGCTTGTCGGCGCGGGACCCGGCCCGCCCGTCACAAGACAGAGTCGTGCGCCCTCGACCTGACAGGTGGACGTTCCGCGGATCTGACGCACGCCTTCGACCACGTGATTGAGGCCGTGGATATAGGCTTCGGAAAGGTTGCCGCCATGCGTGTTGACCGGCAGCGATCCGTTCGGCCAATCAATCGCGCCGCTGGCGACGAACGGTCCGCTCTCGCCGCGGGCGCAAAGTCCATAATCTTCCATCGCCATCATCGCGACGCCGGAAAAGTTGTCGTAGATTTGCGCAACATCCAGGTCCGACGCGGTGACACCGGCCTTCGCAAAAAGATCCGCCGCCAGATGCGACGCGCCGATCGAAGCGTATCGATTGAGCGGCTGGTTGTGCGAACCCAGCGGCCCGCTCGACCAGCCCTCGCTGCTGCCATGGATGGACGACAAAATCGGAACGGCGACTCCGGGAAGATCGCGCGCGCGCTCCCATGTCGTGACGATGACAGCGCAGGAGCCGTTGGTTTCGAGGCAGCAATCGTACAGCCGCAACGGATCGGAGATGATTCGCGACGCGAGATAAATCTCCATATCAAGCGGGCGATCTTTCATGACCGCATTCGGGTTGCGCCGCGCATGTTTACGGCAGGCGATGGCGAATGCGCCAAGCTGCTCTTGCGTCGTGCCGAATTCGTGCATATGCCGCCGGACGGTAAGCGCAAGCATCGGCGTCGCCGCCATCAAGCCGAATGAATGCGTGAAACTGGCGTGGCGCCAGTGGGGACTATAACCGCTGAACCGGCCGCTCAGTCCCTGCGCAAGGCTGCGCGTCGCGACGACATAGAACGCCTGACCCGTCTGCACCGCCATGGCCGCCAGATCGACCGAACCGCAGGAACCGCCGCCGCCGCCGCTCCACAGCATCGCGGACATCCTCAATTCCTCGAGACCCAACGCGGCCTGGATCAAAGGCGGCTCGCTCGAATCGTCTGCGAACGACGTGATTCCGTCGATTTGCGTTACAGGCAATCCAGCGTCATGCGCGGCAGCGATGATGGCTTCGCAAACGAGCCCAAGTTCCGAGGACTCGATGGGATCGTTCCAACGTGTGTAGCGCGTCTGGCCGACGCCGACGATGCAAGGTGCATTGGGCTTCATATTCCGCCCTTCGGTCTGAAGCGGGGCAGGACGCGCCCGGGCAATGGCTCTTCCC
Source organism: uncultured Alphaproteobacteria bacterium (assembly GCA_963715545.1). Taxonomy (GTDB): domain Bacteria; phylum Pseudomonadota; class Alphaproteobacteria; order Micropepsales; family Micropepsaceae; genus Rhizomicrobium. Next base: position 2,668,888 of record OY970252.1, read on the forward strand.
AAACAAGTGAAAGCCTCATCCCGATCTTGAGTTCGTCATTTCGGCAATTGACGATATTGGTCACCAGCCGCACGTCTTGCAGCGCCGGAAAAATAACGACGCCGATATTGTACGGAACCGTTCTTGCGAGCGCCGGATGGTTCGGGTTGTGCACGATGGTGTAGGTGTAAAGTTCCGCGTCATCGGACGCCTCGATCCACGCGCCTTGGAACGATCGGCAATTCGGACAACACGGCATGGGCGGGTGGCGCACGCGACCGCATGCGCCGCAGGCCTGGAAGCGCAAACTGCGCTCCCGACAGAAGTCCCAGAACGGCCGCTCCCAGACCTCCGGATTGGGAAGGGGAGCGTCGGGCGGCAGATAGCTCATGGACTTGCGGCCCAGCCGGTCAATCGCAAACCGCTGCGTCGAAGCTGAAACAGCGCCCTGGCGAATCCGGCAAGGGCTTGGTCAACGATGGCCGAGTCGTGTGCGGAGCTGAGGAGTCCGCCGGGCCATGAATTGATGTCGATGCCTTCGGCGAGCAGCGCAATCCGTAGATCGTTGACGAGAGTACGGTCGCGCGCAGCAAGTTCGGCGGGACGCGTCTGCGCGGAATCAAATTGCCGCGGGTCGATCTCAATTCCATAAGGGTTGAGGAAGATATGAAATCCGGACGACGTTCCGTATGACGACCAACCGATTCCCCCTTCCGCAAGAATATCGTTCAGGCCCGTGCGCAACCTTGCTGCGGCGGCATCGGCGAGCGCGATGGCGCGACCGTCGGCAAGCGCCGTCAAGGTCGCCAAACCCACGGCCGCGACGACCGGATTGCCGTTTCCGGTTCCCATGTGAGACACATGGCCGGCTTCGATGGCGCTCTCCGAACGATTGTCGAGAAGGTCCATCACGTCGCGCCGGCCTCCGAGCGCGCCGCATGGCAGTCCGCCCCCGAGGATCTTTCCGAGCACGGTCAAATCGGGCGCTATGTCGAAAAGCTGCTGTGCGCCGCCGGGCGCCACGCGGAATCCGGTGATGGTCTCATCGAAAATGCAAAAGGCGCCCGCGGCTTTTGCAGCGTCGGCAAGTGCGTGCGCTTCAGCTCGGCTCAGCGGAATTTTTCCGAATGACGCTCCGGTGGGCTCGATGATGACGGCTCCAAACCTTCCGTTTGCGAGCGCGTCAATTGCGCTCGGCACGTCGCCCGCCTCAACGATGATGCTGTCGGGAAAGGTTTCAAGGCGTTGAACGAAATCCGGCAGCGCTATCTTGGGCAGGACCGCTGGCGCCGCCCAGCCGTGATAGTGATCGCTCAGAACAAGTATTGGCGCCCTTCCGGTGGCGGCGCGCGCCAGCGCGAACGATAACAGGCATGCTTCATTTCCGGACGACGTGAAGCGGACGAACTGGGCTGCGGGCATCAAGGCGCGCACCTGCTCCGCCCAGCGCAATTCGGCCTCGGTGCCGGCGCTGAAGTGAAATCCGGCGGCGATCGCGTTCGTCGCGGCCCTCAGAGCTGGCTTGTGACAATGGCCGAAAATCAGGGAGCCATTGCCGCACGCAAAATCAATATAGGACCGATCGTCGATCCCCGTCTTGCGGGCGCCCTCGGCGGAGCGAATGAAGAAGCCCAAGGGCTCGAGCTGGCGCCCGTCATGGCTGACGCCGCCAGGCATGACATCCAGCGCGCGTGCGGCCAGGTCGGAAATCGGATCGAGATCGCGGTTGATGTTCATTGCGGGCTCGCAACCAGAAGCAGGACGGCGCGTCCCGGTCCGATATTCATGCAGACAGCCGATGGCCGACTCAAAGAATTTTCCCGCGCAGCAAAAAATGCCAACTTGCCGATAACCGAGGGTCCGGCGGGGTCACAATCGTCGGTAGAGCCCAGTTCCCGATACACGGATGCAATGCTGCTGGCCCTGTCGATTATGGGATCCGGGAGGCGCCGGATGGCGGAAAATCGGCGCGGAAGCGGCATCAGTGTCGGACTCCGCGGACGGAAAGGGAGACAAGGATGGCATAACGTCATGGCAATTTTTTTTCAATAGAGAAAATACTTGCCAATAATTCCATATTGTCCGAGAATGAAAGTGAGGCCGCTGGGGTAGTGGTTTCGACGCCACGATATCGTGAGAGGGGTTGAACGATGAATCGTATTGAACCAAATAGCCGGGCTGGCCGCATGCGCCATTTGATGCTGGCGACGTCTGCGTTGTGCGCGGTCGTGCTGCAAACCGCCGTCGTTTCGGCGCAGAGCGCTCCGGCGCCTGCAAGCGGCGGCATCGAAACCGTCATCGTCACCGCGGAAAAACGCAGCGAGAAATTGAAGAATGTGCCCGGTTCGATCACCGCTATAAGCGGGCAGGAGATCAATAGGATAGGCGCCGACAGTCTCGAAACTTTTGCGAACGATGTGCCCGGCCTTCAGATGCAGACGTTCGGCCCCGGACGAACGCGCATTACCCTTCGCGGAATTTCGCCGGACGAACAAACCGGCGTCACAGCGGTCGGCTACTATATCGACGAGATTCCAATCACGGCCGCCGATCAGCGCAGCCAACCGGAAGTTTGGCTCTACGACATCGATCGCGTGGAAGTGTTGCGGGGCCCGCAGGGCACGCTTTACGGCGAAGGCGCCATGGGCGGCACGATTCGCATTCTGACGAACAAGCCGGACACTTCCGACTTCGAAGCGTCGGCGCTGGCGAATGTCTATTCGATCGACCGCGGAGGCGTCGGCTACAAGGCGGACGCGATGATCAATGTTCCGATCATCAAGGATGTGCTGGCGCTTCGGGTCGTTGTGGAGAACAGGTACAACGCCGGCTGGATCACAGATACGATCAATTCCATCAATTATTCGCCAACAACCTTCCAGACGTTGCCGCCGCCATCGCGGTATTCAGTGGCTCAAGTCGACAAAGATGCGAACTCTTCCCGCGACTCGTCCGTTCGCGCAGAGCTCCGGTTCACCCCCACAAGCAAGCTCACGGTCGACGCGACCTACCTCACGAATGCGATCAATTCGAACACGTCGAATATCGGCGACGTCAACGCGTACAACAACGTCGATCTCGGCCTGAGACCCACCAAGGACGTCAGCGAACTGGGCAACGTCACCGCAACTTACGACTTTGGCGATTTCAACGTGACGTCGGCCAGTTCCTATACCACCCGCCGGACCGATGCTTCGTTGTTCCAGGAACCGATTCTCCTGGGAACGACCGCGCTGACCACCTTTCAGGAAATTACGCCTGAACATACGGAAACCTTCACTCAGGAAGTCAGAGCCGTCTCCGACGACTCCTCGCCGTTCCGGTGGACGCTGGGGGCCTTTTATCAGAACGGATTCGACAGTTCGATCACGAGCGCCACGGGATTCGATCCCGGCGCCGGGATCACCGTGCCGATTTTCGGATTTAACACTTCCATCAACTACAACACGTATGCCGGATTTGGTCAGGCCCAATACGATTTCCTCGACACTTGGACCGGCATCGTGGGCGCGCGCTGGTTCAGCGAATCGGAGAGCCTGGGTCCGGCGCCCGTTCTGCATCGGACGGCGAGCGGGTTGACCCCGCTCGTCACGCTGCGCGACAAGATCGACGATGACTGGATGGCGTATGCGACGTTCTCGGAAGGCTACAGGTCTGGCGGATTCAATCAGAATGCCGGACCGCCAACCTATGCGCCGGACAAGACAAAAAACTACGAACTCGGCACCAAATACGTCACGCCGGATAACCGTCTGACACTCACGGGCGATGTGTTCTACATCGATTGGGCGGACATGCAGTACACGCAAATCGCCCCCGGCGGGTTTTTCACCTATGTCGGAAATGCGAACAAGGCGTCCAGCCGCGGCGTGGAATTCTCGGGCGAGTATCACTGGGACAACGGCTATTTTGGGCAACTCGACGGCAGTTGGACGGACGCACATCTCGACTCCCCCATTCCAAGCGCGTTTGCACTGGGCGGCGGCATCCCGGGCAAAACATCCGCCGGTACGCCGCTGCCGGCTGTGCCTCCATATAAACTCAGCGCCGTCGCAGGCTACGACACAACTGTGATGGAGGATTTTGGCCTCGAACTCACGGCCGATGTCAGCTTCGTCGGATCGCAGCACACGAAACTTGAAGAGGGCGCCGCGTTTCCGCTTCCGGGATACGGCACCTTTGTCATCGGCACATATCTGCATCCCTACAGTTCGGGAAATTTGCGGGCGCAGCTGTCGAAGGGCAACTACTCGATCGCGCTCTACGTCAACAACGTGTGGAACTCGACGTCGCCGATCGCCGACGACAACTTCTTCCCGACTTTCGGTCAGCCACTCTACTACCTCCAGCCGAGGACGATCGGGCTTGAATTGGCGGCTCATCTCTGATGCTTCCTGCACGGTCAGGGCGCGTACTTGCGCGCCCTGACCGTGCAATACTATGACGGATCATTCTACCTAGCGGCGAAGGGCGGATAGAGCCCCAGGACTGGTCGGGCATGTCGAAGCGGATGTCGATGTGGACTCTTCTCGCTTTCGCGAGTCCGGGCATTCCTGCAACGCTTCTGATCTCGCCGGTGTTCGGCTTTCTGCCGAGCTACTACGCCATCCACACGCATGTGACTCTGGCAGAGGTTGGGACCGCCTTTCTGCTCGCGCGCGTCATAGATGCGCTGATCGATCCGTTTGTCGGCGTTTTGTCGGATCGCACGCGCTCCCGGTTGGGCCCGCGCCTGCCCTGGATGATCGCCGGCGGCGTGCTGGGGCTGCCGTCCGCCTATTTCTTCTTTCTCCCGCCGTCCGATGCGGGGGCTGTTTATTTTTTTGTGACGTCGTTCCTGACGATGGTCGGCTGGACGTTGTTTACGATTCCGCATGGCGCCTGGGCGGCCGAGATATCGGACGACTACGACGAAAGATCGCGCATCTTCGGCGTGAAGCAGGTTCTCGCGACGGTCGGCGGATTTGCGCTTTTCTTCTTGCCGCCGCTCCTGGCGCCCCTGACGGGTACGACGGAATTCAACGAAACGACGATGAAGGCGCTGATCGTCGCGCTCATCGTTCTGACGCCCGCCACCTTGATATGGGCCGCCACGAAAGTGCCGTTGAAGGGCGCGGCGATCGAACAAGTAGGATTGCCTCCGGCATCGCTCATGTCGGTGCTGCGCTCGATCTGGGGCAACCGTCCATTCGTCATCTTTGTCGTCATCACGATTTTGGTGGGCGTCGCGCAAGGCATGGTCACCGGCCTGAGCTTCCTCTATGTGCAGGACTATCTCGGCATCGGGAAATATTTTTTTGCGATCGGAATCGTTCCTGGCGTCGCCGGTATTGCAGTGACTCCGTTCTGGCTATGGGCCGCGCGTCATTTCGACAAGCAAAAAGCCTGGGCATGGGGACTTTGGCTCAGCGCCATCGCCGGCGCTCCCATATTGCTTCTCACGCCTGGAATACATGCCTTCATTCCGCTACTCGTCGTTATGACGCTCGCAGCGATCATGCAAAGCTCGGGAATCGCTCTACCATCATCCATCCTTGCCGATGTCGCCGACTACGAAACGTGGAAACAGAACACGAAAGCGACCGGGAATTATTTCGCGCTACTCGTGTTTCTGTCCAAGGTGACGACCGCCGCAGGGTCTTCGCTGGCGCTGCTGATGAGCGGGGTGATGGGTTACGTGTCCCACGCGCAAGGCGGGAAGGATCATGTTGCGGCGCTGGTGGTGCCGTTCATCGTGATACCGCTCGTATTGACTTTTTTGGCCGGCTTTCTAGTCTACTGTTTCCCCCTCGACCGCCGCCGCCACGCCCTTATCATGAACAGGTTGGCGAAGCGGGAGGAACAACTCGCCAGGTCGCGAGCGGCGGCATGACTGCGCTTTCGAGCCTCGGCGATTTTGGCGCGCTCGTCGCGGGGGCGCGAGACGACGCAGGCGTTCCCGGATTGACATTCGCCGTCCTGCATCAGGGAAACATGATTTCGGCCGCGGCGGGCGTTCTCAATCTCGAAACGAACGTCGAAGCGCGCGCCGACAGCCTGTTCCAGATCGGATCAATCACAAAATCGCTGACTTCGACGCTAGTGATGCAGGCCGCGGAGGAAGGCCTCGTCGATATCGACGCGCCCATTCGCAAATATCTCGGCATCCGCGTCGGCCGCGGGCCGCATGCCGATGAATTCACCGCCCGCCAGTTGATGTCGCATACGAGCGGTCTGGACGGAGATCTCTTTCTCGACTCCGGCCGGGACAACGACGCCATCGCGAAATACATGATCCTCTGCGCCCAGCTCGAATTTCTCGTCGCGCCAGGCCGCTATTACAACTACTCGAACGCCGGCTACGCGGTGCTGGGGCGCTTGCTCGAAATCGTGCGAGGCAAGGTCTACGACCGCGTCCTCGACGAATATCTCTTCGCCCGCATCGGCGCCAAACGCTCGACCACTGCGCCCGAAATTGCCGCGTTTCGCAGGACATCCGTCGGACACGGGCCGGGAGCGGACGGCAAGATGGACGTGGTTCCGCTCGTCCATTTGCCCCGCGCGCTTGGCCCTGCCGGCCTATCGCTCTATTCGACGGCAGAGGAACTGATCGCCTATGCGAAAGCGCACATCGTGGGCGGAACGCTGCTTTCGCCCGAAGCGGCCGAGACAATGCGCAAGCCCCACATTTCTCTTCCCGAAAATGCATCCTGGGGATTGGGCTGGAAGATCATCGAAGGCCCGCACACCACCTTCGTCGGCCACGACGGCGGCACGATCGGGCAGGTCGCATCACTCTGGACCGCGCCCAGTCACGGCCTTGCGATTGCGATGTGCGCAAATGGAGGACATGCCAAGCAGGCCTGGGAGAGCGTCGCATATCCGATCTTCCGCGAAGTGTGCGGGGAAGTGCCGGAACTCAATCCGCCCGCTTTCGCGGCCGAACCCGGCGATCTGTCGCGCTACGAAGGCTGCTATGAAAACGCGGGCGTCGACATGCATGTGAAGGCCGCGCCGGAAGGGTTGACCGTCATCGCCAAGCAGAAATTCTTCTCGCTGCCGGAAGTGACTTTTGCGATGCGCCCTCTGGGCGGCGATCGTTTCCGCGCGACCATCGGCGACGATGACAAGGTCGTGACAGCATTTCTCGACCCTGATTCCAAAGGCCGCCCGGAACTCTTCTTTGCCGGCCGCATGCATCGGCGCAGGCGGAGCTAGCGCCATGGATGCGACGGGCTTGTTGAACGAAATTGCGCCGACCGTCGAACACGCATGCCGGAGCGGCAGCATCGACGCGGCGTCACTCGCGGTCATGCACGCCGGAAAAACTTATGAGTCCGTCTGGGGGCTCGCCAATCGGGACGAAGACATCGCCGCCACACAAGACACGCTGTTTCACGTCGGATCGGCAACGAAGAGCCTGACGGCGGAACTGGTCTGGAAACTGGTCGACCAAGGTCGGCTTTCGGCAGATATGCCGGTCGTGGCGGCCGCTCCTGAACTGGGTCACATCGAGTCGCTTGCCAATCCCCGGCTCACGCTGGCCCATCTTCTCAGCCATACGGGCGGGCTCGACGGCGATGTGATCTTCGATTGCGGACGCGGCAAGGATGTGTTGCGGCGTTATATGGCGGAGATCACAGCCATCGGAACCTTGTTCGCGCCCGGCGAACAATTCTCCTACGCCAATATCGGCTACGGAATCTTGGGTCGTATCGTGGAAGTGGCGGGCGGCGCGCCGTTCGAAGATGCGCTGGCGAAGTCACTGCGCGACGATCACAAGCTCTCGAAATTCGCCATTCTGCCCATCGACAAGATCCGCCAGCGCACGGCGCTGCATTTCACGGGCGAGGCAGGCGCGCGCCGCCCGGAATATTTCTGGCCCCATTCCAACATCGCGTCCGGCACCGTGCTCGCGATGAGCATGGGCGATCTCGTGCGCTGGGGCGCGTCGCATCTGGCCTCGGGTCCGAACGGCGATGTTTCGCAGGTCACCAAAGAAATGCGCAAGGTCGCGATCGCGCTTCCGCATAATCACCGCTACGAAGGTTGGGGTTACGGTTTCACCCTGATCGATGGCGTGGGAGAGACTCTGATCGGTCACGACGGCGGCACGGCGGGAACGTCGACGTTTTTCCGTATTGCGCCAAACCACGGGACAGTCTGGGCGTTGGCCGCAACGGGCCCCGGTGGAATGGCGGTCTACCGCCAGATTGAACCGCTGTTGCGCCGCTTAGCCAACATTCCGGCGCCTGCACGAACACCGCCCGGAAGACCGGTCCCTCAAGATTTGGATGCCTATGAGGGGATCTATGAGCGGGACGGCATGGTCTTCACCATCCGCAAGGGGGAAGGCTTAACACTGAACCTCTCGGTCAGCGGCCCGATGGCCCCGAGCATCGTTGATGGCCTGACTTTGTGTCCCATCACCGCGCAGGTTTGCGAGTTGGAAATCCCCGCTCTCAAAGCGACCGTTTGGGTCTCGTTCCACGAATTCGATGTTGCGGGAAAACCGCAGCTTATCTTCCTCTTGGAGCGTATGGCGCGGCGGACGGGAGCACACAAATGAAGTTCTATTGCGCCTCGATCGGTCATGAAACCAGCAAGTTCTCCCCGATTCCGACGAACCTCAATTCCTATCGTGAGTCAGTCCTGTATCTGCCTTCGACCGGCGAAGGCGCGAAATGGCGAGACATCCCCGATGAGGTGAGCTGGCAATCGATCCTGCGCGAGAAAGGCCACGAAGCCGTCGTCGGCGTGTTGGCGAATGCGCAGCCCAGCCGGCCCACATCGCGCGACGCCTATGCCACGATCAAGCGGGAACTCGTGGACTCGTTGACGGCCGCGTTGCCTGTCGATGGCGTCATCCTGTTCCTGCATGGCGCGCAGGTGGCCGAGGGCACAGATGACTGCGAAGGCGACATGCTGGCGGCGGTGCGCGCGGCCGTCGGACCGGATGTTCCCGTGGGCGTCGAATTCGATCTGCATGGGAATGTTTCGCGGGCGATGGTCGAGAACACGGAAGTTCTCCTCGCCTGCCTCGAATATCCGCATTGGGACTTTGACGATCGCGCCAGGCAACTCGCCGATCTCATCATCCGGGCCGCCGCGCGCGAAATCCGGCCGCTGACGGTTCATCGTCGCGTTCCGATGCTGGGCACCTATTACACGACGCAGTCTCCCATGCGCGAGTTCGTCGATTGGGCGAAGTCGTTCGAGGGCAAGAACGGGATTCTCGCCGTCAGCGTCACCCACGGATTCGCCTGGGCCGATATCGCCGATTGCGGCAGTGGCGTTCTCGTATGCGCGGATGGCGACGCGGAAGCCGCCGGCAAGCTGGCCGACGAAATTTCCGAGCGATATTTCGAATTGCGCGACACCATCCGCTCGCCGCGCCTTGGATTGCAAGAAGTCATGTCTCAGGCTCTGGCGCATGACGGCCGGCCGGTGATCATTGCCGATACCACCGACAATCCGGGCGCAGGCGCGGCGGGCGATTCCACGTTTCTGTTGCGCGCATTGCTGGAATCCGGCGCAACCGATGTCGCCGCCGGTATGATCTGGGACCCCATAGCGGTCAAGATCGCGCATCGCGCCGGCGTCGGGGCGCGCCTCCCCATGCGGATCGGCGGCAAGACAGGTCCGGGTTCCGGGCCGCCGCTCGATGTCGATGCAACGGTGCTCGTCTGCAAATCGGATGCGACGCAGAACGCGCAGGGCATGAACGCGCCGCTCGGGGACGCCGCATTGATTCAGGTCGGCGGCGTCCGCATCGTTCTCAATTCCATTCGCCAGCAGGTGTTCGATCCGGCCTGCTTCGAAGCGTTCGGCGTCGACCCGCGCGAATGCCGCATCGTGCTCGTCAAAAGCCAGCAGCATTTTCGCCAGACGTTCGGGCCGTTTGCGTCGAAGATCATCTACGCGACCGCGCCCGGCACGGTGAACATGGATTACCGAAGCATGACGTTTGAAAACATCCCGAGCCCGATGTATCCCAGAAACGATCCGCCGTTCCGGGCCTTTGGCCGCGACTGGAGGACATGATGCGTCTTTTCACGGCGTCCCTGGCTCATGAGTTCGAGCGGCTTTTCACCCATTCCGACCAATCTTGAAAATTTCCGGGAGGGGTTGCTCCATCGACCCTCCCGCGGCGAATTGATTCCGTTGCGGCTGACGGCCATCGAGTGCGCGCTGACCGAGAAAGGAACGCGCCGCGGCCATGATGTGGTGGAAAGCATCGGCGCGGCGGCGACGCCCAGCGGTCCCACGGTCAAAGCGGATTACGAACTGATCCGCGACGAAATCGTCAGCGACCTCAAAAAGGCGATGCCGGTCGATGCGATCGCGCTGTTCCTGCACGGCGCGCAGCTGGCGCAGGGCTATGACGATTGTGAAGGCGATCTGCTGGCGCGGCTTCGCGCCGTTGCGGGTCCGGACGTTCCCATCGGAGTCGAATTCGATCTTCACGGCAACGTCACTCCGGAGATGATGCGGAACGCGACCGTTCTCATCGCGTGCAAGGAATATCCGCACACCGATTTCCTCGAGCGCGCCGACGAGCTTCTCGACATTCTGGAAGCCACATTCGTAAAGCGCGTGAAACCCGTCACGGCATACAAGAGGCTGCCGATGCTGGGGATATTCCACACGACACGCCAACCGCTGCGCGGTCTCGTCGACAAAATCTCTGCGCTCGAAAAGACGCCGGGCGTGCTGACGATCTCGATCGCGCACGGCTTTCCCTGGGCGGATACGCCCCACGCGGGATCGTCGATCATCGTGACGACCGACGACGATCGAGAGCTCGCGAATCGATTGTGCCGCGAGATCGCCGCCGAATTCTTCGCGATGCGCAATGAGATCGCAGCGCCCCGGACCACCCTTGACGAGGCGCTCGCCCAATTCTCAGCCGGCGGCAACGGTCTCACCGTTATCGCCGACACGGCGGATAATGCAGGCGGCGGCGCCGCCAGCGATTCCACCTATTTCCTGCATGAACTGGCGCGTCGCAAGATCGAGCGCGCCGTTATCGGCATGATCTGGGATCCAATGGCGGTCGATTTCGCCTTTACGGCTGGCGTCGGCGCCACACTGCCCATGCGGATCGGCGGCAAGATCAGCCCGCTTTCCAGCGATCCGTTCGATGCGGATATGACGGTCACGGCGCTCAATCCGGATTTGTGGCAAATGGCGTTCGGATATCGACAGCCATTGGGACGCGCGGCGGCCCTGCGCACAGGCGATCTCGACATCGTCGTGGCGGAAGCGCGCGAACAGACGCACAGCCCGGAATGCTTCACGGAATTGGGCATCGATCTCAGCACGAAGCGGCTCATGGTCGTGAAGTCCGCGCAGCATTTCTATGCCACGTTCAATACGCTGGCGGAGCGCATCATCTATGCCGTCGCGCCGGGAACGACGAGCGTCGATTTCTCGACCTTCGACTACAAAAGATTGCGGCGTCCGATCTGGCCGCTCGACCCCAACGTAACGCTTGACGATTGAGGCAGATACGCGATGACGCTTCCCGCGATGGAGCAGGCCGGTCCCTTGATTGCCGGGATCATGGAAAAGTTCGAAATGCCCGGCGTGGGCGTCGCCTTGGTGTCCGGCGACGAGAAGTCTTGCTTGGGGGTACGGCGTCTGCGTGAAAGGCGAGAGCGAGAGAGTCACTGCGGATACGACATTTCAGCTCGCCTCCTTGAGCAAAGCTTATACGGCGACAAGCGCGGCCATTCTCGTCGACCGCGGCGTGATCGGCTGGGACGATCCCGTGCGCAAGCACCTGCCCGAATTTCAAATGCATGATGCGTGTCTGTCGGAAATGGCGACCCTGCGCGATCTCTTGTCGATGCGGTTGGGATACAAGAACGAAGGTCTCGTCAATTGGGGCCGCAACGCGGAGCTTGGCGTCGAATTCATTTTCGAGCGCTTGCGCTATATGGAGGTGATCGCGGGATTCCGCGAAAAATTCACCTATCTCAATCCCGCCTACACCTTGATGTCCGAGGTGATCGCCCGGCGCTCGGGAATGCCGTTCATCCGGTTCGAAAGCGAAAATGTGTTTGCGCCGCTCGGGCTCAAGAATACTCTGATCTGCGAGGGCAAATATCTTCCGACCAAGTCGCATGCGTTCCCGCACGTGACTCTGGAGAACGGCATCGAGCCGATGGGCGAGGCCCGCTGCGGCGGCCGTCTGGGCAAATCCTGCGTCTATTCCAGCGCCAATGACGCCGCGCGCTGGATGCGCCTGCATCTCGGCAAAGGCGAGATCGAAGGCAAGCGGCTGGTCTCGCAGGCCGCCATGGACGAAATGCACCGCCCGCATGTCTATGGCCCATCGGCGCCTGAACTGGACAATTATTTCCTGGCCTATGGCATGGGCTGGCAGTGCCGCGACACGCCGAACGGCCCGATATTGCTGCATGAGGGCGGCGAGTTCGGTGTGTCGACTTGCATGATCCTGGATCCGATCCGCAAGATCGGCGCCTGCATCTATGCCAATGCGGTCAGAGGCGCCGCCACGAAATCGGGAGCCTATTCGCTCGTCGATCTGGCAGCCGGCCACAAACCTAGAGACTGGGCGTCGTTGTTCGTGAAGCTGGATGCGCGAGACCAGGAAGCGATGCGGGTCTATCTGGACAAGCTGTTTGCCGGTTCGGCTGACGAAATTCCCGAGAGCGAAGTCGTCGGCTCATATTTCCACCCCGCCAACGGCGTGCTCGATATCGCAAAAGTCGCCGGCGTTCTCGACATCCGCATTCGGGACGGATGGGTTTATGACGCGGAACTCGAGTCGCTCGGCGGCAATCTCTATCGCTCGCATTGCCGGTTCAAAGGCATGCAGGCGATGGGCCGCCAGATGAATCTGAAGTTGCAGTTCTTCCGCGACGACGAAGGCGTCGCATTGCGCGCGCCGGGGTTCGGCGTGTTCCGCAAGCTCGACGTCCCCAAATCCTGAGCCGCGCAGTGTGGGAAATTCACGCCAGAACGGGCAGCACGATATGCGCCGGACGCGCCGCGAAATAGTGACCGGTTGAAAGCCGATTGCGTCGCGCATCGGAATGAAGACGCTGCGACGGATGCGGACGGAGTCCGAGTCCCGCGGGATTCCGGAGTCGGCCGCGGCGCGCGTCAGTGACTCGCTGCCGACCGTCCGCGACCGTTCTTGCCCTGGGATTTGGACGCACGCATTTGAACCGGCTTCGCCTCGACCTGCGCGTCGCCTTCTTTCTGGATTTCATGCGTACAGATGGAAAGAATCTGCGCGAGATTTTTTCCCGTGGAGATCATGGCGTGAGGCATCGTGCTGTCGATATAAACGGATTCTCCCTTCGCAAGCTTCACGGGATTGTAATGCTCGGAATGAAGCTCGATCTCGCCTTCCAGCACGAGAATGAATTCCTCGCCCTTGTGCTTGGACATGGGACCGAATTCCTCGAGCGTGCGATGCTTGACGGTCACGACCGCCGGAATCATCTGCTTCTTCGAAATGTCCGTATTGAGATATTTCGACAGATAGTTCCTGTCCTCGGTGATCGATCCCTGGCCGATATGCGTGATGCTGCGCCGCGCCGTGACGACCGAAGGCGTGTTGCCCACTTCGCCGCCGGCGACCAGTTCCGTCAGATTGATGCCCAGCGCCTCGCTGATCGCGATCATCCGCGTGTAGCTGAGTTCAATGATGTCGTTTTCGATCTTCGATAGCGTCGAAATCGATAGCCCCGTCGCTGCGCTCATGTCCTGCAGGCTCATGCGCCGTGCACGCCGCCGTCTGCGAATGTGCTGCCCAATCTCCCCTTTTTCCGGCAAGCTCAATGGATGCTCCCTTTCAAGGCGGCCTCAATCTGGTCGTACATGCCAAACGCCGTGAGTCGCGAAAGATTGACATTTTTTCTAGAAAAGCAAATATTTGCGCTGTCGACAATCTAGCAGATTCTATGGCCGATTGTACAGGGATTTTGGGCCGGAAAGCCGGTTCGCCTGGGTGACTGAAATGGCCCCGATCGCCGCTCGCGCCGCCCATTACCGGGTCGCCGAATACGGCTTCAATGAGGGCGCCGACAATCATCTGAGTGCGCATCCTGACGGCTTATGTCCGAATTCGAATTTGCCTTGAGGCGCAATCCCAAGAACCGACGTTTGGCGACTTATCTACCATAGGAAAAGGAAGGCACATGGCTCGCAAAGTCGTAGTTCCGGGCGTGGGGATGATTCCGTTTGCGAAGCCCGGTCGCAGCGGCAGCTATCATGAGATGGGCGTCGAAGCGGCGAAGCTTGCGCTTCATGACGCACAAATCGATTTCGACCGCGTGCACCAGGCCTATGCCGGCTATGTGTTCGGCGATTCCGTTTGCGGCCAGCGCGTGTTCTACGAGCTCGGCATGAACGGCATTCCGGTCATCAACGTCACGAACAATTGCTCCACCGGATCGACGGCGCTGTTCCTCGCGCGCCAGGCCGTCGAGTCGGGCGCGGTCGACTGCGCGATCGCGCTCGGCTTCGAACAGATGAATCCCGGCGCGCTTGGAGCCGTGTTCAACGATCGGCCTACACCGATGCAGAAATTCATCGATGTGATGAACGACATCCAGCCGCCATCGGATGCGCCGTTCGCCGCGTTGTTCTTCGGCGGCGCCGGCAAGGAGTACATGACCGAGCACGGCACGAAGCGGGAAACTTTCGCGAAGATCTCGGAGAAGGCGCGCAGGCACGCGGCGAACAATCCGTTTGCGATTTTCCGAGATCCGCTCACCGTCGAAGAGGTGATGGCGTCGCCGCGCATCCTCGATCCGCTGACGCGTCTGCAATGCTGCCCGCCCACCTGCGGCGCCGCGGCCGCCGTCGTCTGCTCGGAGGAATTTGCGCGCAAGCACGGTCTCGATACGAGCGTCGCGATCGCGGGCCAAAGCATGACGACGGATTTCGCCAGCACCTTTGAAGCACGCAGCATGATCAAGCTGATCGGCTATGACATGGCGCGCGAGGCGGCGTCGCGCGTTTACGAGCAGGCGGGCGTCGGGCCGGACGACGTCGACGTCGTCGAGCTGCACGATTGCTTCACGGCCAACGAACTCCTGACCTATGAAGCGCTGGGGCTAACGCCCGAAGGCACGGCTGAAAAATTCATTTGGGACGGGGACAACACCTATGGCGGGCGCGTGGTGACGAATCCGTCCGGCGGCCTTTTGTCGAAGGGCCATCCGCTCGGCGCCACGGGTCTCGCGCAATGCACCGAGCTTGTGTGGCAGTTGCGCGGTCAAGCCGATCGTCGTCAGGTTGAGGGCGCCAAGACGGCCCTGCAGCACAATCTCGGATTGGGTGGAGCGTGCGTCGTCACGATGTATCAGCGCAACTAGTTTCTGTTTTGCCGGCGCGCACTCACCGTATTGCCGATCCAAGGGTGGAGATCGAAGATGGCCCTCGAATTGTGGCGATGGAGCGCAAGCGCGCTGGTAAAAGCCATCGCCTCTCGCGAGATCACATCGCGGGAGACGGTTCAATCGCATCTGGACCGCATGGCCAAGGTCAATCCCGGATTAAACGCGGTCGTGCTGACGCTGACGGACGAAGCGCTCGCTTCTGCTGACGCCGCTGATGCAGCGATTTTGCGCGGCGAACCGCCGGGCACTTTGCACGGCGTGCCCATCACAACGAAGTTGACGTCCGATCAGAAGGGTTGTCCGTCAGACAACGGCGTGGTGTTCCTCAAAGACAATATCGCGCCCGAAGACAGCGCGGTCGTGGCCAATCTGCGCAAGGCCGGCGCAGTCATCATCGGCCGCACGAATTCGCCGGGATTCGCCATTCGCGCGCATACGGACAACATGCTTCACGGCGCGACGCTCAATCCCTGGAACGCCGACGTCACCCCCGGTGGATCGAGCGGCGGCGCAGGCGCCGCGCTTGCTGCGGGTATTGGCGCGATCGCGCATGGCAGCGATATCGGCGGTTCAATTCGCTGGCCTGCCTTCTGTAACGGCGTCGTAGGCCTGAGACCGAGCCGTGGGCGCATTCCGTCCTACAACCCGACCTTCAAGGGAGATCGAGCATTCGCTTCCCAACTCATGGCGGTCAACGGGCCGATGGCGCGCAACGTCGCCGACGTGGCGCTTGCGTTCCGTCCGATGTCGGTCGGCGATCCGCGTGACCCGTTGTGGGTTGCTGCAATGACCGAGTGGCCGGCGCTTCCAAATCCAATCGGCGTGGCGCTGTACGAGGCTCCTTCTGATGCGCCGATCGGAGCTGCCGCTCGCGAATCCGTGCGCCGCGCCGGCGAGATACTGACGGCCGCGGGATTTTCGGTGGAGGTCGCGGCGCCGCCTGATTTGGATCGGCTCACGTCGCTTTGGCACACGATCGCGCAGACCGAACTACGCACATCGATGGAGCCCGTGCTCGCCAAAACCGGCGACCGGGCGCTGGAGACTTTTCTGCGCTGCTGGTGGGAAATCGTTCCGCCGCCGTCTTTGGCGGATTATCTTTCGGCGTTACAGGAACGAGATACAATCCTGCGCCGCTGGCGACTCTTCATGGAACGCTATCCCATCGTGATCTTGCCGTCTTGCCCGCACGACCGCATGCTGGCCGGCGCAGATGCCGGCGGTCTCGACGCCGCAAGACAGACGTTCGAGATTCTTCGATTCCAGTTGCCGATCCCCGTTCTGGGGTTGCCAAGCCTCGCTGTGCCGGTGGGAATGCATCAGGGAATGCCGCAGGGCGTTCAGATCGTATCGCGCCTTTTTCGTGAGGACTTGTGCTTTTGCGCCGGCCAGTTCATTGAGGCAGAGGAACCATCGCGCACGCCAATTGATTGAATTTTAAACGCGTGCGGTCCAAAGCTCTCGCAACAACTCGATGGAATTCGGCGCGGCGGGCCGCCCACGAAGGTCTTCGTGCGCGAGGCGATTCCGCTCTGTCGCAACTCACAGTCCGGCCTAAGCGTACCTATTGCGTGCCGCGACACCGAAAGTTCAGATGCCGAAGACTCACAACCCCTTGAAAACCCTGGTGGGCCCGGCAGGACTCGAACCTGCGACCAGACCGTTATGAGCGGCCAGCTCTAACCAACTGAGCTACGGGCCCTTTTGGGGCCGGTCTTCCTATCAGGAAATGCGCCCTGCAAGAATCTTTCTTTGTCGAAGCCCTGAACCGCAGTTCGCCGCGGGTCCGCCCCAGTTTCGCCGCAGCGCGAGCCCAGCTTCCGGCGAACCCATGGGGAGTACCGATCGATGCATCTTTCGATTTCGCGCGCCGCGGCGCTGGCGGCCGGCCTGTTCGCCCTGCTTGTTGCTCCCTGCATGGCCGCCGGGGACACCACGCCGCGCACGATGACGGTCTCGGGCCAGGGCGAGGTCAAGGCCGTCCCCGACGAGGCGGTGCTTTCGGCGGGCGTGACGACGCAGGCCCGCAATGCGGCCGATGCGCTCGCCGCCAACAGCCGGGCGATGAACGCGGTCTTCGATGCGCTGAAGCGGATTGGCGTCCCGGACAAATCGATCCAGACGTCGGACTTCTCGGTGTCTGCCCAGTACCAGACCGACCAGCACGGCGTCACCACGCAAAAGATCTTCGGCTATCAGGTCTCGAACAACGTGACGGTGGTCGTCGACGACCTCACGCGGCTCGGCTCCGCAATCGACGCGCTGGTGTCCTCCGGCGCGAATTCGATGGGCGACATCGCCTTTACGATCCGCGATCCCAAGCCGCTCCTCACCGAAGCGCGGGCGGACGCCGTGAAAGACGCGCTGCAACGCGCGAACACTTACGCGAGCGCAGCCGGCGTAACGCTGGGCCCAATCACCTCGATCGGAGAAAACGGCGAGGAGGCGCCGCGGCCGATGCGTCGCATGATGGCGATGGCGGAGGCCAGCGCCGCGCCCGCCCCAACGCCGATCGCCGCCGGCGAGGAAAGCATCACGGCCGGCGTGTCGCTCACCTTCGAGTTGCGCTGAACGGCCCCTACTTCGTGGCTTCCAGCGCGTCGATCTGATCCATGATGCGATTCATGCGCGCGACCAGCGCCTCGTATGGCGCAGGCGTCGCCATGTCGAGACCCGCTTTCTTGTAGAGCGTATAGGGATAGTCCGAACCGCCCGCCTTCAGCATCGCAATGAAGCGGTCGCGGGCCGGCGCGCCTTCGTTTTCGATGGCGTTGGTGAACTGCGCTGCGCCCGCCATCGATGTGGCGTATTGATAGACATAGAAGCCGTAATAGAAGTGCGGGATGATCGCCCATTCGACGCAATAGGCGGGGTCGATCTTCATCGCGCCCTGCGCCTCGCCGTAGTATTTTCTGAGGAGCCCGCAATACATGTCGGTCATGCGCGCGCCGGAGAGCGTGTCGCCTTTTTCGATTTCCTCATGCAGCGCCAGCTGAAATTCGGCGAACATGGTCTGGCGATAGAACGTGCCGCGGATCAGCTCCAGCCCCTGGCCGAGATAATAAAGCTTCTCCTGTTTCGTCTTCGCATGCGCGATCATGTAGTCGTTGAGCAACATCTCGTTGGAGATCGATGCGGTCTCGGCGATGAAGGTCGAATATTGCGAGTTTTCGAAAACCTGCGTCTCGTCGTCGAGCATGGTGTGCACGGCGTGACCCCATTCGTGCACGAGGGTCGAGAGCGACTGGTAATCGTCGTTGTGGTTCAGGTGCAAATACGGATGCACGTCATAGGCCGAGCCGTTCATATAGGCGCCTGACGCCTTGCCGGAACGCGGATAGACGTCCATCCAGCGGCCGGCAAACCCTTTGCTCAGGAACGCGGTGTATTCGGGGCCGTAGACCGACGTCACCGCGAGGCCGATGCGCTCGGACTCCGGCACGGAGAAATGCAGCGGCTGATCCGGCGTGAACATGCTGGGATAAACATCGTAATAGGCGAGATCGCCCGTGACGCCGAGCAGCTTCTTGCGCAGGGCCAGATAGCGGTACATCGAGGGCAGGCTCGCATTCGCCTCGCGCACGAGGGTGCGATAGACGGCCTCCGGCATGTTGTCCGGAAACAGCGCTGCGGCGAGGGAATTGGGGAAGTGGCGTTGCTTGGCCTGGAACACCTCGCCCATCACCTGCGTCGCCAGGCTTGCGCCGAACGTGCCCTCATATTTCTTGAACGCGCCGAAGAACGTATCCATCACTTTCTTGCGGTCGTCGCGATTGGCCGCCTGGCGATATTTGGCATAGGCCGACTGGTCCAGCCGCGGCACGACCGTGCCGTCCGACAAGGTCACGCTCGGGAACGGCAATTCGCCGTTCGAAAGCACGCTGAAGATATTGTTGGGCTGATTGAGGATGTCGCCGGCCGCGGCCATCACACCTTCGGCCTCGACGCCCAGCGTGTGCGGACCGGAACGCAGGATGTTGTCCAGATAGAATCCGAAGCGGCGCTGCAGTTCGGGAGACTGCTTCTCGAAGGCGAGCGTTTTCTTCGCGCCGACCGCGAGAACCTCGGGCGAAACCCAGGCTTCCTTCTCGCCGATCAGCGTGCCCAGCGCATTCGCCGATTGCACGCGTTCCTGGTTCCCGGCGATGCGGACGTCCTCGTCGCCTTTCAGCGTCGCATAGACGTTGAGCCGCTGCGACTCCTTCAGCACGTGGCTCATCTCGTCGAGAGCGGCGAACATCGATTTGGCGCTCTTGCCGAGCGTGCCCTTGAATCCGTCGAGATGTTCGGCTTCGGCCTTGATCTTGTCGTGCGCGGCCGTCCAGGCCTCGGATGAAGGATAGAGATCGCCGAGATCCCACATTGGAACTTTCGTGTCCTCGGCTGGAGGAGGCGCCGCGGCCGGCGTCTGGGCCCAGCATGGAACGGCCGACAGGATCAGCGCTGCGACGGCCGCAAGATATCTTTGCATCGGAATGCCCCTCGCGAAATGCCGCGGCACGCTACACCGCGGCCGGTTGGCCGCTCAACACAGGCCGATCACGCTTGGGTGAGTTCATGCCCTTGCCGGCGCGAATGCATTCGCCCTGTGGCGCAGGAGCCATGGAGCCAATGGGGCCGTTATCGCCAATCCCTGATCAGCCGGATGTAGAACGCGACCGCCGGGCCGATGTCGCGGATGGCGAGGCGCTCATTGGTGCCGTGGATCATGTGCAGGTCGTCCGGCGCGAAGTGAAACGGATCGAGCCTGAGCACGTCGTCGGCGATTCCGAGATAATGCCGCGAATCCGTGGCGCCGGTGGTGATGTCCGGCGCCACGGGAATGCCGTTGAACGCGCGCTGGATCTCTTCGGTGAGGAATGTGTAGGCCCTTCCATGCACGTCGGCGACCTTTGACGCCTCGGACGGCGATTCCTTCGGATTCGATCACGTCGACTTTCGGATCGTCGATCGCCTTGCGCACATGTTCGATGGCGCTTTCGATCGTGTCGCGCGGATGCAGCCGGAAATTGATGATGGCGCGCGCATCCGGCGGAATCACATTGTCCTTGATGCCCGCCGCGAGGATCGTGGGTGCAATCGTCGTGTGCAGCCGCGCTGCGAGTTCGGGCTGCGTCTCCATCACGCGGTTCATGATCGGCCCTGTCAGCCAGAGATTGGCGAGCAGCATGCGCTGCGGAAAAGGCACGAACGGCGCAATCGCTTCGTATTTTTCGCGCTGGATGTCGTCCAACCCCGACGCGAAGGGATGATCGACCACGCTGATGACGGCCTGCGCAAGACGCACCACCGCCATGTCATGCGTCGGCCGTGAGGAATGCCCACCTTCGCCATGGGCAACAAGTTCGAGCGTCAGATATCCCTTCTCGGCGATCGCCACGACGGCCATCGGCCGCAGCACGCCGGGAAAAGGCTCGTCGAGAATCATGCCGCCTTCGTCCAGCACCCAGGCGAAATGCACGCCGCGCGCAGCAAGCGTCGCGGCGACGACGGCGTTGCCCTGCCCTCCCCCCACTTCTTCATCCTGACCCGCCGCGACCATGATCGTGCGCGCGGGCGTGAAGCCCGTGGACGCCAGCCGCTCGGCCGCCTCCATGATCATGATCAGGGAGCCCTTGTCGTCGACGGCGCCCCGTCCCCACACATAGCCGCCCGAGATGTCGCCGGAGAAAGGCGCATGCGACCAATCCTTCTCCGTGCCGGGAACGACGGGCACCACATCCATATGCGCCATCAGGAGAACGGGCGGCAGGTTCGGGTTCTGGCCTTTCCAGGTGAACAGCAGGCTCTTGCCGATCACTTCGCGCTTCGCGACGCGATGAAAGTTCGGATAGGTCTTGGCGAGCCAGGCGCGCATCGCGTCGAGCGCCGCATCCTTCTCCGCTTCGTGAACGCCGCCTCCATAAGAGACTGTTTGGAACCGCACGGCTTGCGCCAGGTGCTGCGCCACGCCGATCGCATTGACCGCAACCGGCGCCGCGGCATGCGCCGCCGCGGGCGGCCGCGTGAGCATCATGGTGCGCCCGATCACGATGGCGAGAACGAGCACGATGATTCCTGCGACGCCCAGACTGAAGAAAATGACCCGCTTCATATAGTCCCCCAGGCGATAATCCCGACCTCCGAAACCGGCGCTTGTCAGGCTTAAGTCTGTAAGCGAATTCCCCCTTCAAAGCCACAAGGGCGACGGGGAGAATCGGCCGGATTTGACCTTCCGGAATGGCTGCGCCATCGATAGGCATCCAAATTCAAGGAAGCTTATGTCCGCCAATCCTTTGCTGGAAACCTGGTCGGCGCCGCACGGGGCGCCGCCATTCGACCGAATCACGCCTGCGCATTTCCGCGAGGCCTATGCGCGGGCGCTTGCCGGGCACCGCAGTGAAATCGCGGCCATCGCGAGTGCGCGCGAGCCCGCGTCCTTCGACAACACGATTGCGGCGCTCGAGCGCAGCGGAAGGCCGCTGACGCGGGTCGAGAGCGTGTTCTCCAATCTCGCGAACGCCGATACGAACGAAGAACTGCAGGAGATCGAACGCGAGCTCGCTCCCGTTCTCGCGCGGCACTGGAACGAAATCCATCTCGACGCCAGGCTGTTCGCGCGCATCGACGATCTGTTCGCGCGGAGAGAGACGTTGGGCCTCGATGCGGAAGAGACGCGTGTGCTCGAACGCATCCATCTCGATTTCGTGCGCGCGGGCGCGAAGCTGGGCGTGAGCGACAAGGCCGAGCTTTCGAAATTGACGGAAGACCTTGCTGGCCTCGGTGTGCAATTCGGCCAAAACGTGCTCGCCGACGAGCAGGCGTTCGCGCTGCCGCTGACGCGTGACGATCTCGCGGGCCTGCCGGAATCCGCCATCACCGCCGCGCGCGAAGCCGCCGTCGAACGCGGGCTCGAAGGTTATGCAATTACGACCTCACGCTCCAGCGCAGAGCCGTTCCTGCAATTCGCCGAGCGTCGGGATTTGCGCGAAAAAGTGTTCCGGGCATGGACAGCGCGCGGCGACAACGGCAATGCGCAGGACAACAACGCATTGATCGCCGAGATGGTGGAGTTGCGCGTGCGTCGCGCGAAGCTGATGGGCTATCCCACCTTCGCGCATTTTCGCTTGGCCGACACGATGGCGAAATCGCCGGAGACGGCGCGCAAGCTCCTGGACGAAGTCTGGGCGCCTGCGCTGAAACGCGCCGCGGAGGAACGCGGGGCGCTGCAGGCGCTCGCGGCCCAAGAAGGCGGCAATTTCAAGCTGGCCGCCTGGGACTGGCGCTTCTATGCCGAGAAGCTGCGCAAGGCGCGCTACGATCTCGACGAAGCCGAGATCAAACCCCATCTGCAATTGCCGAACATGATCGACGCGGCGTTCCATACCGCGCATCGCCTGTTCGGCCTCGATTTTTCCGAACGCCACGACATCCCGGTCTATCATCCCGATGTGCGGGTTTGGGAAGTCACGCGCGGCGGCGCGCATGTGGGATTGTTCTATGGCGACTATTTCGCGCGACCCTCCAAGCGCGGCGGCGCCTGGATGAGTTCGTTCCGCGATCAGGAACGGCTCGACGGCGACGTGACGGCGTTGATCGTCAATGTGTGCAACTTTCCGAAGGCGGCGCCGGGCGAGCCCGCGCTCTTAAGCTTCGACGAAGCGCGTACCCTGTTTCACGAGTTCGGCCATGCCTTGCACGGCCTGCTCTCGAACGTCCGCTTCCCGCGCCTTTCCGGCACGAACGTTGCGCGCGATTTCGTCGAGCTGCCGTCGCAGATCTTCGAGCATTGGCTGGAAGAGCCTTCCATCCTCGAGCGCTTCGCCGTTCATGCCGAAACGGGCCAACCCATGCCCAAGGCATTGCTGGATAAGCTCGTCGCGGCGCGAAATTTCAACCAGGGATTCCACACAGTCGAGTTTCTCGCGTCCGCCTTCGTCGATCTCGATTTTCATGCGCTTTCGAACGCGGACGAAATGGACCCGCACGAATTCGAACAGGCGTCTCTCGCGCGCATCGGCATGCCGGAGGAAATCGCGATGCGCCACCGAAGCGCGCATTTCCAGCACATCTTCGCGGGCGACGGCTATTCGGCCGGCTACTACAGCTATCTGTGGTCCGAAGTGCTGGACGCCGACGGCTTCAAGGCCTTCAAGGAGACGGGCGACGCGTTCGATCCGGCGACCGCGCAAAGGCTCTATGAGTTTGTATACTCGGCCGGCGGCACACGCGATTACGCGGAAGCTTATCGGCTGTTCCGCGGGCGCGAGCCGCGGATTGACGCCCTGCTCGAAGGCCGCGGCCTGAAGGCGGCGTAATGGACATGTCGGCGATGCGCATTGGGAAAACTCTGATCGCCGCGCTCGCGACCCTGGCCGCGCTGCCGGCGGTGGCGGCGACGGCACCGCAGATCACCAGCGTCACCTCGATCGATCAGCTTTGGGTGCCGGATCGCCCCTTCGACGAAAGCAGCAACGCCGATGCGGCGGTGGACGCCGCGTTCGCCCAAGCCCGAACCGAGCACAAACTCCTGCTGATCAATCTGGGCGCCAACTGGTGCGCCGATTGCCGCATTCTGGCGGGCATCATGGCCCTGCGGGACCTGAAGCCGTTCGTCCAGGCGCATTATGTCGTGGTCGACGTCGATGTGGGGCGCATTAACCGGAACCTGCAGATCCCCGCGCGTTTCGGAATCAAGGAGCGCCCCGAGGCGGTGCCCTGTATCCTCATCGTCGATCCGGATGGGGCGCTGATCGACCGCGATCATATCGAGGCGCTCGAGGACATGCGCAAGATGACGCCGCAGGCGGTCGCCGACTGGCTGGCGCAGTGGCCGGAATAGGCCGGATCAGTCTGGCGAAACGACCTTGTCGATCACCTGGATGACGCCGTTCGACTGGTAGATGTCGTAGATCGAGATATCGGCGACGTTGCCCTTCTGGTCCATCAGCTCGATATTGGTGGGCCCATTCAGCATCGCGACCAGCGGGCCGCCTTCCAAAGTGACGAGCTTGGCTTGGCCGTCATTCTCGCCGATCAGCTTGAGCAGCGTCTGCGAATCGTAGCGGCCCCTGACGATGAGATAGCTCGCGGACTTTTCGGCGGCGGCGCGATTCTGAAGCAGCGACGCCATCGTTCCATGCGGCAGAGCGGCATAGGCCGCATTCGTGGGCGCAAACACCGTATACGGACCTTTACCCTTCAGCGTATTGGCGAGCCCGGCCGCGCGGAATTCCGCCACCAGAGTCGAATGCTCGGGCGATTTCGCCGCGTTGTCATAGATATCGATGCTGGGCAGCAGAGCCTGCCCCTCGATCATGGGATTGGAGACGTCGCCGATCGTGTTGGGGTCCGCTTGCGGCCCAACCGTGGTGACGGCGCCCGCGCCGGCTCCGATGAAGAGCGCCGTCGCCGCCGCTGCAATCGCCATGTGCTGCATGTTCGAACCCTGTCGGCCGGGGAAAGCCACGTATCCAGCCGTACAGGTAATGGTTCGCGACATGTCCGGTTCCCCGCATTCGGAGGACGGCGCAATTCTTTCGTTGACAGAGACCTTTTGGCGCCACTCCCTTCCAGATGGGCAAGGCGGGACCGGTGCATGGCCGAGGGGACGATCCATTTCACGACGCCGACACGCGCGGTTGCGATCCTTGAGATCGACAATCCGCCCACCAATGCGCTGGGAAGCGCGGTGCGCGCGATCTTTCTCGAGAAGCTGGACGCCTTGGAGCGCGACGATACGATCCGCGCGGTCATTGTAACGGGCAAAGGCCGCACCTTCTGCAGCGGCGACGATTTGAAAGAACGTGCGGCGGCGCTCAAATCCGGTATAGGCGACGCCACCGCAAACTTCGCGCAGTTGCTGGACCGCCTGGAAAGCTTTCGCATGCCCGTCATCGCCGCCGTCAACGGCTGGGCCGCGGGCGGAGGCCTCGAACTGGCCTTAACCTGCGATATAAGGCTGGCGGCCGCTGAGGCGCAATTCGTCTGCGCGGGAGTCAATGTGGGGCTGATCGCATCGGCCTGGCGGCTGCCGCGGCTGATCGGTGTGGGTCGCGCCAAACATATGTTGCTGACGGGACTGCCATTCGACGCGATGACGGCGGAGAAATTCGGACTGGTGACCGGCGTTCACCAGGCGGGCGACCTGCTTCCTGCCGCCCTTGCGCTGGCCGAGCGCATCGCATCGCGCGCGCCGCTGTCGGTCGAGGCGACCAAACGTATCGCATCGCGCGCCGTCGATCTTGCGCCCGCCGAAGCTGCGCGCGCTGTGCAGGCGGAATTCGAAGCGTTGGTCAAAAGCGCTGACCGCGTTCCGCGAGAAGCGCGAACCGAAATTCACGCGGACCTGAGCATGATCGTCAACGCCCTGGGCGGACTTGAAAATCCCAATCTCGCTCTGACGCGCCCGCAAGGCGACAATCCGGTCGATTCTTCGGCGCCCGACGTCGATGCGCGCGCGATCCGCGATGTCTGGGGGGTGTGACTTGAACGAGCCGCTACGCCAAGTGCGGCGCGTCTATGGAGACGCCGCGCTCGACGCGATCGAAATTCTGCGCGAAGCATCGCTCTGGACCGCCGGCTTCGGTCCGCAGATTTGGCCGCTCGAAGGTTTCACTGTCGATGAGCAGCGCGACATCGCCGCGGCCGGCGAGCAAGTCGGCGGATTTGAAGATTCCAGAATGGTCGCCTGCATGCGCCTCCAGAGGAAGGATCCCATTTACTGGCCCGAGGATCCGCCCGGCGAGGCCCTCTACCTTCACAAATTGGCGGTGCGGCGCGCGTCATCCGGCAAAGGATGGACTGCCAGAATGGTCGCGTGGGCCGTGCAGGAATGCCGCAACGAAAACGCACACGCGCTTCGTCTCGACACGTTGGCGAACGGTAAGCTGCCTGGCTATTACCAGGCGCTGGGATTTCGGCTGGTCGACGAGCGGCCGCTTCTGTTTGGTCAGATTGAAATTGTGCGCATGCAGCTATTGATCGATTCCGCAAGTCCATAACGGACAGCTCAAGACAATGTGTATGGTTTCCGGTCGTTTGAACGGACAATGTGTCGGCGTTCGAATTTTCGGGGGACAAAAACAATGCGCGCATTCGCAATGATGGCTCTCTTGATTGCGTGGGCGTCGCCCGCGCTGGCCGACGATCGCTCGCTCATCATCGCACAGATGCAGGAAATGTCCGACGCCATCGCGTCAGGCGGCTCGGCGGTGTGGGACAAATATGTCGACGCGAATGTGATCTACGCCGAAGAAGACGATTCCTACAAGGGCAAGGCGGATCTGCTGAAGGAAATCGTTCCTTTGCCGAAGGGACTGGGCGGCGAGATCAAGATCGACCTGCTTTC
Organism: uncultured Alphaproteobacteria bacterium; assembly: GCA_963715545.1. Lineage (GTDB taxonomy): Bacteria > Pseudomonadota > Alphaproteobacteria > Micropepsales > Micropepsaceae > Rhizomicrobium. The sequence continues at coordinate 2,695,558 of OY970252.1, forward strand.
CTATCACGAGGACGGCGACACAGCCGTCGCGCTGTTCCGCCAGAACGAAACCGAGCATTATTTTGGGCAAACCATCTTTGCGAAATATCTCACCAACACGACCTGGAAAATGCGCACCGACGGCTGGAAGCTGATCGCGGGACAGGTGTTGGCGGAGAAAACGGATCCGCCGGCGATCGTGCTGCCCGCGGCCCAGTTCGCGCAATATGCCGGCACATACAAGCTCAAGGATTCGGAGCCGGTCTATACGCTCACCGCTGCCGATGGGAAGCTCATCGGCGCGCGCAATGGCCGCAAACCCGCAACCTGGAATGCGGAGACCCCGGACGTGTTCTTCATCGCAGGCGATCCGCGCATCCGCAAGATCTTCCAGCGCGACGCTTCGGGCAAGGTTACCGGCTTCATAGAACGTCGCGAGAGTTGGGACATCGTTTGGGTGAAGATCGGTTGACGCAATTGACTCGCCCGCCCGGGAGGTTGCAAGAAAAGTCGCCGCTGAGAATTCGGGAGCGCGCGATGAAGGTTCAGATCAAACGCATCTACGAACCGGCCAAGCGAAGCGACGGCATGCGGGTTCTGGTGGACCGCATCTGGCCCCGCGGCGTGCGCAAGGAGGATGCCGATGTCTCGTTCTGGCTGAAAGATATTGCCCCTTCGACGGAACTTCGCGTCTGGTTCGGGCATGATCCCAAACGCTGGTCCGTGTTCCGCACGAAATATCGCAAGGAACTCGCGCACAACGATCAGGCCGTCGCCGAGCTTTTGACGATCGCCGGCGGAAAACCGCTCACACTTGTTTATGCGGCGCGGGATAGGGAGCACAATCACGCCATCGTACTTGCAGAGTTTCTCGCGAAGCTTCCGGCAAACCGGTCGCGTTCGAAGAAAGGCTGACGCCATGAACGCCCGCCTGCCTGGGGCAGAACATCCGCCCGGACGAGAGAACGCGCCGCAGGCGCCCGAGGACGCGCAACTTGCCTCGCCGGTGTGTTACGCGCGCGAGGCGGATGACAGCTACGCCGGCTATGCGACACGCGACGAATTATTGCCGTTTCTGAACGAACTTCTGGAAGCCGAGCGGGCGGGCGCACGCATCACCGCACGCACGGCATCGGAAGCCCGCGATACGCGCATGAAAGTCCTGATGCGCGACATCCAGCGCGACGAAGCGCGCTGGTGCGCGATGCTGCTCAAATGGATCGCGCATCTGGACGGCGAAGCGTCGCCGCGCGTGGGCGCGTTCTATGGCAAGTGCCTGGCCATCGCGGATTTGCCGGAGCGGGCGGCCTTCATCAATCGGGGCCAGGGTTGGGTGGTGCGCAAGCTGCGCGAGATGCTGCCCCGGACGCGCGACGACGCGATGCACGCCGATTTCTCCGCCATGCTGAAAAGCCACGAAGAGAACATCGCCAGGACCAATACTGCATTGTCATCCGGCGGCGCCTGACATCAGTCGTCGGCGGCGAAAGAAAAAAGCCCGCAGCGGCGAACCGGTGCGGGCTTTCTCCTGATGACATCCGGCCCTGTTGGGAGGGGCTTACAACGGGTCGGGCGCCTCAACTTCGAGAGAGAGGATGCCATCCCCTGCCTGAACGAAGTCTGGGGCGCCCGTTCATCCGGCGTTCACGTGCCGGCAAGGGCGTCATGCGGCCACGCGGGCCAGCACCTTGCGGAGAAAGACTTCGCAGGCCGAAAGCTCGGATAACGCGAGAAATTCGTCGGCCTTGTGCGCCTGTTCGATGGAGCCGGGCCCGCAGACGACGGCCGGAATGCCTGCCCGCTGGAACAATCCAGCCTCCGTGCCGTAAGCCACGGTTTCCACCGCGTTGCCGCCGCTCACCTCGCGCACGAACGCCACCGCGGGTGATTCGGGGTCGAGCGCCAGACCGGGATAGGACGCACGCACTTCGGTTTCGATTGTCGCTTCGGGCGCATGCGCGCGATATTTGGGAAGAATGCGCGTTTCAGCCGCGTCCCGCGCGCGGGCGACGACGGCGGCGCCATCGCGATCCGGGAGCCCGCGATATTCCCAGGTCACCAAGGCGTCGCGCGCGAGCACGTTCACGGCTGTGCCGCCCGCGATCATGTTCGCCTGCACCGTCGTGTAGGGCGGCTCGAAATGGGCATCGCGATCGGATTTCAGCTCGCCGCCCAGCGCTTCGAGCGCCGCGACAAATTCGCCCGCCATCATCACGGCGTTGGCGCCCTTGTCGGGGGCGCTCGAATGGCCTTCGCGGCCGTGGCAGCGCGTGTGAATCACGGCGCCGGATTTGTGCGCGCCCACGATCTTCATCTCCGTGGGTTCGCCGATGATCGCGAAAGCAGGCTTGAGGCCGGCGCTTGCGAGATCTGCCAGCAATCCGCCCACGCCTGCGCAGCCCACTTCTTCGTCGTAAGACAATGCGAAATGAAGCGGCCGCGTCAGTTTCATCCTGCCGATCTCGCGTGCGAAGGAGAGCGCGGCGCCAAGAAACCCCTTCATGTCGGCCGTGCCGCGGCCGAATAGCTTGCCGCTGCGTTCCTCGACCTTGAACGGATCGCTCGACCAGTCCTGCCCGTCCACGGGCACGACGTCGGTGTGGCCCGACAGAACGATCCCGCCGTCGCCCTCCGGCCCAAAGCTCGCAAACAGATTGGCCTTGGTGCGGGCGTCGTTGTAGCTGCGACGGCAACTTGCGCCCGCCGCTTCCAGCAACTCGGACGCGAAGTCGATCAGCGCGAGATTGGAGTTGCGGCTCGTGGTGTCGAACGCGACGAGCTTCTCGACGAGCCCCAGCGATTGCGGCGCGGCGGCCATCGCTCAACCGTCGAAATTCGAGGCGGGATTGCCGATCACGCTGAGGAATTCGCGCCGCGTCAGCGGATTCTTGCGGAATTCGCCCAGCATCGTCGACGTCACCATGCTGACGCCCTGCTTGTGCACGCCGCGGGTCGTCATGCATTGATGCGCCGCTTCGATCACGACCGCGACGCCCTTCGGCTCCAGCACCTTCTGAATGCAGTTGCGCGATCTGCGCGTTCATCTTCTCCTGCACCTGTAGCCGGCGCGCATAGGCTTCCACCACGCGTGCAAGCTTGGAAATGCCGACGACCTTGTTGTTGGGCAGAGTAGCCGACATGGGCGCGGCCGATGATCGGGGCGAGGTGATGTTCGCAATGCGATTCGAAGCGAATGTCCTTCAGCACGATCATGTCGTCATAGCCTTCGACTTCCTCGAAGGTGCGCAGGAGATATTCTTCCGGATCTTCCTTGTAGCCGGAGAACCAGTCTTCATAGGCGCTGGCGACGCGTTTCGGGGTATCGATCAGACCTTCGCGCGTCGGATCGTCTCCCGCCCAGCGCAACAAGGTGCGCACGGCGCTTTCCGCTTCTTCACGGGAGGGACGCGCATCGACCGCGAGACGCGCGACGGGGCGAAGAGCACTTTTCTTGGAGGTTTGGGACATGGAGATATCGGGGGGATCTCGAGCTTAAGACGGATTTACGCCTTATTCCGCCTGCCGGATCAACCGCAGGAACAATAAGCTTTAATGGATTTGGCGGCGCTCGTGCGGACTTTCAAGCAGGAACGCCGGAATTTCCGCTTCAAACGCCTCGCCGGAGGCGGCCTTCATTTGATACTTGCCGGCCATGGCGCCCGACGCCGTCGGCAGCGGGCAACCGCTGGTGTACTCGAACACCTGACCCGGCTCGAGCACCGGCTGCGCGCCCACCACGCCGGGCCCCCGCACTTCCTGGATATGACCCACCGCATCGGTGATGTGCCAGTAGCGGGACATCAATTGGACCGTCTCGGGGCTCTTGTTCTCGATCGTCACCGTATAGGACCAGAGATACCGGCTCGCCTCGGGATCGGACTGATCGTCGAGAAAAGCAGGCCGCACCGAGACCCGGATGCCGCGTGTGACGCGCTCATAGACCAGGTGCCCAGATGGTTTGTGCCGGGAGGACGGCTGGTGGTGTCGCTGTTCCATAGCGGGACTATCGCCTGCTCCGCGCCCCTCGCGCAAGCGCCGGGCAGGGAGCCGGTTAACACATAGGCTTAAAGCTGTTGCTCGACGGCAACTTCCGTCTTCACCGAATTCGCGATGAAGCATTCCTCATGCGATTTGTGGTGAATATCGGCGAGCGTGGCCGCGTCGACCGGAGTTCCTTGCGCGAATCCGACGCGCGGCCGCAATGTGACATGCGCCATCCACAGCCGCCCGTTCGGTCCTTTTTCGAGACGGCCGTCCGCGTCGTCTTCGTAACTGTCGACGACCAGACGTTTGCGGGCGCAGATGGCGAGAAAGGTGAGCATGTGACAGCTCGACAGTGAGGCGACGAACGCCTCCTCCGGATCGACGCGATCTGCGTCGCCTTTGAAAGCCAGCGCCGCGGAACCCGGCAGCGTGATCGCGCCGTCCTTGAACGTCACGTCATGCGCGCGATTGTAAGTGTCGTAGGTGAAATCGGCGCTCGTGCGCCTCCAGCGGATTGCGGCGCGATGAACGGACATTCTCCGTCTCCTTCAAACGGCGGCGAGCGCCGCGGCGATATCCTCGCAAAGATCGGCCTCGTCTTCGAGCCCCACGGACAACCGCACCATGCCTTCCGTGACGCCAAGTCCTGCCCGCGCCTCGGGCGACAATCTTTGATGAGTCGTGGTGGCGGGGTGGGTGATGAGACTCTTGGCGTCGCCCAGATTGTTGGAGATGTCGATCAGCTTGAGCGCATTCGCGAAGCGATAGGCCGCCTCTTTGCCGCCGGCGATTTCAAAGGTGACGACGCCGCCGCCCGCTTCCATCTGGGCCCGCGCGAGTTTGTGCTGCGGGTGATCCTCGCGGAACGGGTATAAGTACGCGCGACACTTTCGATTGCGTCGCCAGAAAATCAGCGACTGCGGCCGCGTTGGCGCAATGGGCGCGCATGCGCAGATCGAGCGTCTCGAGGCTCTTCAGATGCACCCAGGCGTTGAACGGGCTCATCGCGGGGCCGGTATTGCGCAGGAATATCTGCAGATGATCCTTGAGGAAGTCTTCCCGGCACAGGATCACGCCGCCCAGGCAGCGCCCCTGCCCGTCGATATATTTCGTCGAGGAGTGGACGACGATATCCGCGCCGAATTCCATCGGGCGCTGCAGGGCCGGGCTTGCAAAGGCGTTGTCGACGACGACGCGCGCGCCGACTTTCTTCGCGATCTTTGCGACGGCAGCAATATCGACGATGGCCAGCGTGGGATTTGCCGGCGTTTCCAGAAACAGCATTTTCGTTTCCGGCTTGATCGCGTCCCGCCACTGCGCCGTGTCGTGGCCGTCGACCAGCGTGTGCGTGATCCCGAAACGCGGCAGGATCTCTTCGATCACATAGCGGCAGGCGCCGAACATCGCCTTCGCCGCGACGACATGATCGCCCACGCGCAATGAGCTCAGAAACACGGCCGTCACGGCCGCCATGCCGCTCGCGGTCGCGCGCGCGGCCGGCGCGCCTTCAAGCGCCGCCATGCGCGCTTCGAACATCGACACGGTCGGATTGCCATAGCGCGTATAGACGAATCCGTCGGCGCCCTTGAAACGCGCTTCGGCTTCCTCGGCGGATTCATAGGCATAACCCGAAGTCAGGAACAGCGCTTCCGCCGTCTCCTGGAATCCCGTTCGCGTCTGGCCGCCGCGCACGGCTTGCGTGCGCGCGCGCCAATTGCCGGGCTTTTTGTTCGTCGCCATTTGTCGGCTCTTTATTGTGAACCTTTTCCAACCATTGCCGCGCCTTGCCCGGCGGGGTCAAGCCGCATAAGGTCGCGCGCAGCTTGGGATTCGCCCGCAAATGAAGCAAGCCCGAACGACGATCAGCCATCATTCTGCGCTCATCTATGTGATGGTCGTCGTGGCGGCCGCCGACGGCACGATGAGCGCAAAAGAGCTGCGCGCGATCGGCGATCTCGTCAAAAACCTGCCCATCTTCCGGGACTTCGACGAAGAGCGATTGATCGCGGCGTCGCAGGAATGCGCCGCCATCCTGCAGGAAGATGACGGTCTCGACGCCGTGCTCGGATTGATCGCGAACGCGCTTCCGGAGCATTTGCGCGAAACGGCTTATTGGCTCGCGCTTGAAGTGGCGCTCTCGGACTCGCGCATGATGCAGGAAGAAATCCGCGTGAGCGAATTGTTGCGCCGCGCGCTCGGCATCGAACGCCTGATCGCCGCCGCGCTCGAGCGGGGCGCGCGTGCGCGCTACCAGGTCGCATGAAACGGCTGCTGCTCCTGCGACACGCCAAGGCGGTCCCCGGCGACGCCAAGACCGACGATCATGACCGCGCGCTGAATGCGCGAGGCCAGCATGACGCGCCCCTGTTGGGCGCCGAGATGCACCACCGTCTCTATATCCCCGATATTGCGCTGTGCTCGACGGCGCGGCGCACGGTCGAAACCTGGGAAAGAGTCGCGCCCGAATTCGATGCGCCGCCGGGGGTCGAATTCCTGGACGCGCTTTATCTCGCCTCGCCCAAGACGATCCTCAAGCTTGTGCAGTCGTCGGACGACGCGGCCGACACTCTCCTGGTTCTTGGCCACAATCCCGGACTGGAAGATTGCGCTGCCCAGTTGGCGCGGAAGTCCGTCTCGCCGGACGAACGCGCGATGCTCGAAGAGATGCGCGACAAATTCCCGACCTGCGCCCTCGCCGTGCTCGAATTCGAGGCCGCGCGCTGGCGCGATGTCGAACCGGGATCCGGCGCGCTGGCCGATTTCATCCGGCCGAAGGATCTGAAGAGCGATTAGCTTCACGGATGGGCGAATTCGATACGATCGTGGTCGGACTGGGCGCGATGGGAAGCGCCGCCGTCTTTCAACTCGCCAAAGCCGGCGACAAAGTGCTGGGGATCGATCGTTTTTCGCCGCCGCACGATCGCGGCTCGTCGCATGGCGACACGCGCATCACACGGCTCGCCATCGGCGAAGGCCAACATCTCTCGCCCTTCGTACGCCGCTCGCACGACATCTGGCGCGACATCGAACGCGAGACCGGCGAAACGCTGCTGACGATCACGGGCGGCCTCGTCGTGTCGAGCCCCCAGGCGACAACGCACACGCATGTCCCGCAGTTTTTTCAAAACACGATCGCCGCCGCCAAAGCGCATGGCGTCCCGCATGAATTGCTCGATGCGTGCGCGATGCGGCGCCGGTTTTCGCAATTTCGCGTTCACGACGACGACCGGGGTTACTTTGAACCGGATGCGGGATTTCTGCGCGTCGAGCCTTGCATCCGCAGCCAATTGCGGCTCGCGCGCAGGTTCGGCGCTGAAATCGTCGTGAACGAAAAGGTGATTGGGGTCGCGCGATCGGGCGACGGCGTCGCCGTCGAAACCGAGCGAACTGCCTATCGCGCCAAACGCGCAATCCTGAGTGCGGGCGCATGGGCGCCGGATTTTGTCGACGAAAGCACGGCGCGATTGTTTCGGGTCTTCCGGCAAACCGTGCATTGGTTCGCTCTCGACGGCCAGCTCGCAGAGTTCGAGCCGGGACGCTTCCCGGTATTCATCTGGGAAGGTTCGGGAAAATCGCTTTACGGCTGCCCCGCGGTCGACGGCGCAAGCGGCGGGATCAAGATCGCGACGGAGCGGTACGAGGCGACGACGACCGCCGACAGCCCCGCATCGAATGCCGAAGACGCGGGAGAAATGCACCGCACATTGATCGCCGGCGCCATTCCCGGAGTCGGCGCCCGCTGCCTGCGGTCGGAGACCTGTCTCTACACGGTCACCCCCGACGCGGGTTTCGTGATCGACCGCCATCCCGACATGGACAATATCGTTTTGGTTTCCGCCTGTTCGGGCCACGGTTTCAAGCATTCGGCGGCCATCGGCGAGGCCCTGGCGCAGTGGCTGATCGAAGGCAAAAGCACGCTCGATTTCCGCCCCTTCCGCCTCGCGAGATTCACGACCTGACCTTTCCGATTCATTACAACCGCGGCGCCCTGTCGAAGACGTGAAACCATCCTATAGTAAAAAACCCGTGACTTGGAGTTTCGCCATGCGTGAGTCCTGGACCGATACATTGCGATTCGCGATCGAATTGGCCCAGCGCCAGGCGAGAGCGCTGTTCCATGCAACTCGGACCGCCGGATCGCAGGTCGCGCCGGCGCTGCGGTGGATCGCGGAGCCGCTTGCCGTCATCGCCGTGACCTTTGTCTCGACGACGGCATTCGCCCAACCTTTCTACATACCCTCAGGCTCGATGGAGCCGACCATCGCCATCGGCGACGCGCTCATCGCCACGAAATTTCCCTATGGCTACAGCAGCTATTCCGTCCCGTTCAACAATGCGCCGCCGTCGGCGAAACGGCTGTTCGGCAGCCTGCCCGCGCGCGGCGACGTCGTCATATTCCGCCTGCCGCGCGATCCCGGCGTGAACTACATCAAGCGCGTGATCGGCCTTCCCGGCGACCGCGTGCAAATGAAAGACGGGCGGCTGTGGATCAACGGCGCCGAGCTGCCGTTGCGCGCTGCCGGCCCGGGAGACGTTGAAGATTCGAGCGGCGCCATCGCCGCCGTTCCCCGCTATGTCGAAACGCTGCCGGGCGGGCGCGAACATCCCATCTACAAATGGAGATGGTCGGGCGAACTCGACAACACCCAAATGTTCGTCGTGCCGCAAGGCGACCTGTTCATGATGGGCGACAACCGGGACAATTCCACCGACAGCCGCGTGGCGGCGAAAGACGGCGGCGTGGGCTTCGTGCCGGTGGGAAACCTTGTAGGCCGGGCCGAATTCGTCATCGGCTCGTACGATTTCCTGAACGCCGCGCCGATATCGGGCTGGATTTCGGCAGTCCGGCTATCCCGATTTTTCCGTGGCGTGAATTGAATCGCGCCTGAGCCTGCTCGTCAGCGTGCGGCGCTGCGCTCGGCCAATGCGAGCCTGCGCCAGCCGAAAGCGGTCTCAGGAACCGAATCGCCCATCATGCGCGCCGTGCGCTCGGCGATGAGTCTTCCGCCCATTTTCTCATAGAAAAAGCGCGCCGGATTCTTGGCGTGAGCCCAAATCACGCAGGAGGAATAGCCCCGCGCGCCCAGCGCGCTGAAGGCGGAGCGCAGCAGCGCGCGCCCCAGCCCGAGCCCGAAATAGGAAGGATCGACGTAGAGCGTGTAAATTTCGCCGTCGAAACCGAGGTCCGAATCGCGCGCGGGGCCGAAGCTCGTCATGGCGATCACGCCCGCGCCCGATTTTTCCGCCACCAGAACCTGCTCGCGTCCGCGCGCCTGAATGGCGGCCTGCCAACGCGCCGTCTGCCCCCGGGGAGTCATCGCGCACAAAAGTTGCGTGGGAAGAATCGAGGGATAGGTGTCGTGCCAGGACTCGATATAGACACGCGCCACGCCCGCCGCATCGTCCGGCCGCGCCGCTCTCACCACAATCGGATGGTCGCCCATGGACGAAGATTGGACGAAGTCAGGGCCATTCGGCAAGCATTTCTACAAGCCGCAGTACCCTTGTGTCGGGAGCGCTGGGAATCCGTTCGGCTCCGGCGGAGCAGCGGATCAAGGCAATTGTGGCGGACGTGATTCAATTCCGTTCATGTTCGTGATGGCGCAAATGCGACACGGCGCAACAATGTGCACGAAACTCTTTGGGAATGGCGCAAACGGGTTTACACTTCCGTCAAATCGACCGTGCCTGAGGTCGCCTGAGCGAAAACGCCAAGCGAGGCCGTCGAGGTGTCGAAAAAGATCGTTAGTTCAGGGAGACAGTTTGGGCGGGGGTAACCTCCTGCGCGGGCGCGGTAATTTGTACGTAGAATATCCCTAGGTAGGGAACGTACCGGCGTGGTTAAGGATTACTTCACGGGGCAGTGAGAGGATTTTCGCGTATCGAGGGATTCACCTGTCTTGTCAGGAGCGCCAGGGGCCACGATCTTTATTCGTGGAGGGCGTGCGTGACACACAAGGAGAGTGTTAGCGATGAGCACGCTTGACGTCTTCGACATCTTCACTCGGGACTATGCCCGCGAACGCTTCGAGACAATGAGTCTTCGGGATTGGCTTCTGGCCGCCCGCGACGACAAGATGCTCTACGCGAGCCCATCCGAACGGATGGTCGAAGCGATCGGCGAACCGGCTCTCGTCGACACCGCACAAGACTCGCGCCTCAGCCGAATCTTCTTCAACCGCACGATCAAGGTCTATCCCGCCTTCGAAGGCTTCTATGGGATGGAAGACACGATCGAACGCATCGTGGGCTACTTCAAGCACGCGGCGCAGGGCCTCGAAGAGAAACGCCAGATTCTCTATCTGCTGGGCCCCGTCGGCGGCGGCAAATCTTCGCTGGCCGAGCGACTCAAAGATCTGATGGAGAAGAATCCGATCTATGTGCTGAAAGCCGGCGACGACATCAGCCCCGTGTTCGAATCTCCTCTGGGTCTGTTCCGCTCTGCCGAACTCGGTTCGCTGCTGGCCGACCGTTACGGCATCGAACGCCATCGCCTGACCGGCGTGATGAGCCCCTGGGCCGTCAAGCGCCTGGACGAATTCGGCGGCGACATTTCGAAATTCAATGTCGTGCGCATCTATCCCTCAAAGCTGCGCCAGCTCGCGATCGCCAAGACCGAACCGGGCGACGACAACAACCAGGACATCTCCTCGCTGGTCGGCAAGGTGGACATCCGCAAGCTCGAGCATTTCAGCCAGAACGACCCGGACGCCTATTCCTTCTCCGGCGGGTTGTGCCGCTCGAACCAGGGCCTTCTCGAATTCGTCGAGATGTTCAAGGCGCCCATCAAGGTTCTGCATCCGCTGCTGACCGCGACGCAGGAAGGCAATTATATCGGCACCGAAACGCTCGGCCCGATCCCCTATAACGGCACCATCCTCGCCCATTCGAACGAAGCCGAATGGCAGGTGTTCAAGGCCAACCGCAACAACGAGGCGTTCCTCGACCGCATCTGCGTGATCACGGTGCCCTATTCGTTGCGCGTGACCGAAGAGACGCAGATCTACAAGAAGCTGCTCCAGACGAGCGAGCTCAGTTCCACGCTCCTGCGCGCCCGAGACGCTCGAGATGCTGGCGAAGTTCTGCGTCATGACGCGGCTCAAGGAGCATGAGAACTCCAATCTCATCTCCAAGATGCGGGTCTATGACGGCGAGAAGCTGAAGGACACCGATCCCAAGGCGAAGACCCTGCAGGAATACAAGGACGCAGCCGGCGTCGACGAAGGCATGACGGGCATCTCCACCCGCTTCGCCTACAAGACGCTGTCGGAAACGTTCAACTTCGACTCGACAGAAATCGCCGCCGATCCCGTGCATCTGATGTATGTGCTCGAGCAGGCGCTCAAGCGCGAGCAATATCCCGACGAGACCGAGAAGAAATATCTCGAATTCATCAAGGCCGATCTTGCGCCGCGCTATGCCGAGTTCATCGGCAAGGAAATCCAGAAGGCCTATCTGGAATCCTATGGCGAGTACGGCCAGAACCTGTTCGACCGTTACATCTCCTATGCCGACGCCTGGATCGAAGACCAGGACTTCAAGGACGCCGACACCGGCCAGCTGCTCGACCGCGGCGCGCTCGACAACGAGCTCTCCAAGATCGAAAAGCCCGCGGGCATCGCGAACCCCAAGGACTTCCGCAACGAAGTCGTGAAGTTCTCGCTGCGCTACCGCGCCTCGAACGACGGCAAGAACCCCGCCTGGACGGCCTATGAGAAGATCCGCACCGTCATCGAAAAGCGGATGTTCACCCAGGTCGAAGACCTGCTGCCGGTCATCAGCTTCGAGTTCGAAAAAGGACTCCGAAACCCAGACCAAGCATAACGAATTCATCAAGCGCATGCTGGCCCGCGGCTACACCGCCCGCCAGGTTCGCCGGCTTGTTGAATGGTATATGCGCGTCAACAAGGCGGGGTAGATCGGCTGGCGTTCTCTCTCGCCCAAAAGGCGATAAAACGAGTTCGATCCATGTCTTACTGGCCTGCTCGACTGGAAATCACGGCAGAGCAATTCGACTCAAAGCCGAGTGATGCACTTTTAGAGTGGATTGGGCCTTGGCTGCTGGGTGCACTTGAACCGTACGAGGATTCTTTTCCCGAACCCATTAGGCTTGCTGGAAGTGTCTGGTGGCTGTGGTGCGAGATCGCAAATGGCGGATTGGCGCAATACTTTACGAATGGGGCACTGGGTTACGCTTGTGCAGACCATGCCCTCGGTGAATTAAATCGCAAAGACGCCTTCAAATACTTGAGGGAAGCCAAGCTGCTGCTTCCTTCCGATTTCAATTCTCAAAATCTGACCGAGCGTTGGGACAAGGCGTCAGCCGACGAAGCGATTTCTGCGCTGGATGAGCCCTTATGGGAATCTCTCCGTGATGATACCATTTTTGACGATCTGGCAGCGTATGTTCGGTCGCATAGAAGGGAGTTCGAACCCTATTTTTCGGAATAGGGAAGATTGGATATGACCCAATTCATCGACCGGCGCCTCAACCCCAAGGGCAAAAGCCTTGCCAACCGGCAACGCTTCCTGCGTCGCGCGCGCGCGCAAATCCGCGAGGCGGTTCAGAAGTCGCTGAAGGATGCAGCGGTGGCCGACATCGGCAAGAACCGCAAGATCAAGATTTCCTCCAAGGGCACGCGCGAGCCCCGATTCCGGCTCGATCCCAAGGCGGGCGGCGAGCGTGATTTCGTGCTGCCCGGCAACAAGGAATTCTCGCCCGGCGACGAAATCAAGAAGCCGCGCTCCGGCGAAGACGGCGGCCGCGGCAAGCAGGCGAGCGATTCGGGCGAGGGCGAGGACGATTTCGAATTCACGATGACGCAGGACGAGATTCTCGACATTTTTTTCGAGGACCTCGAGCTGCCCAATCTGGTTCGCACCACGCTCAAGGAAACGCCCAGTCGCACCTGGCGCCGCTCCGGCATCACCACATCCGGATCGCCCACCCAGATCAATCTGATCCGGACCATGCGCCACGCTTTCGGCCGGCGCATCGCCCTCAGGCGACCGTCAATCGCCAATCTCAATCTGCTCGTGGAACAGCTTGACGCGCTCGAACGCGAGGAACCGCAGACGGACGAGACGCGCGCGCGGATCGTGACCCTTAAGGAAGACATCGCCAAGGCGACCGCAAAGCGCAAATGGATCGGGTTCATCGATCCGATCGACGTGCGTTACAACGCGTTCACCGAACAGCCCGTGCCGACTAGCCAGGCCGTCATGTTCTGCCTGATGGACGTCTCGGGTTCGATGGGTGAGCGCGAGAAAGACCTCGCCAAGCGCTTCTACATGCTGCTGCATCTGTTCCTGAAGCGGCGCTATGAGCGCGTCGACATCGTCTTCATCCGCCACACCCATGACGCGCAGGAAGTGGACGAGCAGGAATTCTTCTATTCGCGCCAGTCGGGCGGCACGATCGTGTCGACCGCGCTGGACAAGATGCTGGAGATCCAGAAGGAGCGCTACGCGACCGCTGACTGGAACATCTATGCGGCGCAGGCCTCCGACGGCTACACGCAATCGGGCGATGCGCGGCGTTGCGTGGAGATGCTGAACGCCGACATCATGCCGCTCTGCCAGTATTACGCCTATATCGAGATCCTCGACGAGCGCGAGATGGAAGTGTTCGCCAGCGAGGATTCCGGCGCCGAACTATGGCGCGCCTACCGCACCGTCGCCGACCTCTGGCCCAATTTCGCGACCAAGCGCATTTCAAAGCCGGCAGATATCTTTCCGGTGTTCCGCGAATTGTTCAAGAAGCAGGAGGTGAGCTAGTGCCCACCACCCCTCTTTTTACTGAATCCGAATGGGACTTCGCTCTGCTCGATCGCGTCTACAAGGCGATCGAGGACATTGCACTCAACGAGCTCAAGCTCGACATCTATCCCAACCAGATCGAAGTGATCTCGTCGGAGCAGATGCTCGACGCCTATTCCTCGCTCGCCATGCCCTTGATGTACAATCACTGGTCGTTCGGCAAGCTGTTCGCGCGCGAGGAAGCGATGTATCGCGCCGGCTACAGCGCGCTCGCCTATGAAATCGTGATCAATTCGAGCCCCTGCATTTCCTATCTGCTCGAAGAAAACTCGATGACGATGCAGGCGCTCGTCATCGCGCACGCGGCCTTCGGCCACAATCATTTCTTCAAGAACAATTACCTGTTCCGGCAATGGACCAACGCCGAAGGCATTCTCGACTATCTCGCCTTCGCCAAACGTTACATCAGCGCCTGCGAAGACCGCCATGGGCGGGATGATGTCGAAGCCGTGCTCGATTCGGCTCATGCGCTGATGGACCAGGGTGTGTTCCGCTATCGCCGCCCGCCCCGCCCGTCGAAGGAACGCGTGCTCGAGAAACATCGCAAGCGCGTGGAGCATGAGGAAGAAGCCTATAGCGAACTGTGGCGAACCTTGCCCGCCGGCGTCGAGCCGCCGGCCGTTTCGCCCGCCATCGATCCGGAAGCAGACTATTCCGGCGATATGAAGCTTCCCGAAGAGAACCTGCTCTATTTCCTCGAAAAACATTCACCGGCGCTCAAGCCCTGGCAGCGCGAAATGCTGCGCATCGTGCGCAACCTCTCGCAATATTTCTATCCCCAACGCCAGACCAAGGTGATGAACGAAGGTTGCGCGACCTTCGTGCACTACACCTTGATGAACGCGCTCTACGACAAGAGCCTCATCACCGAAAGCTCGCTGCTCGAATTCCTGCACAGCCATACGAGCGTGGTGTTCCAGCCGGAATTCGACGACCGGCGCTACTACGGGCTTAATCCCTATGCGCTGGGCTACGGCATGATGACGGACATCAAGCGCGTCTGCACCGACCCTACGCCCGAAGATCGCGACTGGTTTCCCCATATCGCGGGCAAGGGCGACTGGATGGGCGTGCTGAAAGACGGCTGGGCGAACTATCGCGACGAGAGTTTCATCGAGCAGTTCCTCAGCCCGAAACTGATGCGCGATTTCCGGATGTTTGCGCTTTTCGACAAGGCCGACGAGGGCGCCTACAAAGTGTCCTCGATCCACAATGAAGACGGCTATCGCCGGGTTCGTTCAGCCCTCGCCCGCCAATACGACGTCGGCTCAGCGGATGCGAACATCCAGGTGACGGGCGCCAATCTTCACAGCGACCGCAAACTGTTCGTCGAACATCGCATGAACCGCGGCGTTCCGCTGCATGTGCAGAGCCGGGAGCTTGTGTGCGCCCATATCGAGCGGCTCTGGGGCCACGAAGTCATCTTTGAAGAAGTCCTGAACGAGGAATAAGCGCGAGAATCCCTCGCGCTTACGCCTCGCAGTTACGAAACATGCTTCGGGCGCACCGCCGTGACGACGACTTGTTCGATCGCGGGCTTGGCGACCTGCGCCACGCCGGCATCGGCGCGCACCGGCGCCGGACCAGCCATGGCAGCCAGCAGCAACAGCACCGAACCGACGATGACGGTGATCGTCAGCATGTCGCCGACGCACTCGCCGAACGAATTGTCCGTGGACGTCTTCTTGAAGGAAATGTTACGCATTTTGCCTCTCCACTTCGGTCGGGCGGGGGTTGATGAACCGCCTTAACCGGCCTTGGCACACAGATAGGTCTGGTTTGCCGTGGTGCAATTGTTGGAAGCCATGCGCGGGCGGCATACGTCCAAGCCTTGTAAGTCGCTCCTCGCAACCAGCCTCAGCTGCAAAGCCGCCCGATTTCCGGACGATCCGGCCCTTTTCGCGTTCCCGCGCGCGTGCAAGGCTCTCGCGCAAACGGAGGCGCCCATGACCAAACGCACGCTCGAGACCGGCACGAACGACCTTCTGGCCCATGTGGAGCAAGGCGTCGCTGTGATCACCATGAACCGGCCGGAGCGACGCAACGCGCTGAGCCAGGACATGCTGCAGGCGATGGGCGCGGTGCTAGCGCAATGCGAGACCGATCCGGATGTCGGCGTTGTCGTGCTGACGGGGGCAGGCGGCGGCTTCTGCGCCGGCGGCGACGTGAAAGGCATGGCGGCGGGAGACGGCGTAAGGCTCGATCTCGACAGCCGTATCCATCTGCAACGCGTCAGCCAGCGCGCCACGGCAGGCAGACTTCACAAAATGCCGAAGCCCACTCTGGCCGCGCTTCCCGGCGCTGCGGCCGGCGCCGGTCTCGCGCTGGCGCTCGCCTGCGATCTGCGCATAGCCGTCGAGAGTGCGGTGATCACGACGGCCTTCGCACGCGTGGGTTTTTCCGGCGATTACGGCGGGACCTATTTCCTCACGCAGCTTGTCGGCACGGGAAAGGCCCGCGAGCTTTATTTTCTTTCCGAGCGGGTCGACATGAAGGAGGCGCTGCGCCTTGGCCTCGTCAATTGGGTCGTGCCGGCGGATCAGCTCGACAAGAAGACGATGGAGATCGCTCTAAGGCTCGCCGCAGGCCCGCGGGTCGCCTATCGCTACATGAAGGAGAATTTGAATCGCGCGGCGGCCGGCGAGACCGACGATTGCCTCGATCTCGAAGCGACGCACCATATCCATACCGGCATGACGGAAGACCACAAGGAAGCCGCGCGCGCCTTCGTCGAAAAACGCGAGCCCGTGTTCAAGGGGCGATAGGCGTCGTCACTTTTTGCAGGTGACATCGCCCTCGACGCAGTCGAGCTGCGACTTGAGTTCGCGGATGCGCGCGTCCGTTTTTTCCTGCAGGCAATTGTCCATGGCCATCGGCCAGATCGAGCCGCCGTCTTCCTGCGGGCCGATCTCCCAGTCGCATTCCTTGTCGCGAAAGGCGACCCAGGCGCGTTCGACGTCTTTCAACTGCTCTTTCGATTTCTGGTCGGTCTGCTGGGACATCAGTTTCTGATAAACGCGGTTCAGCTCCCCATTCGCCGCCTCGAGATTGGCGCCGGCGCACATATTCATCTCCATCTGCACCGTTTCCTTGTCGCAGTCCCTGGTCTTGTAGAGCGGCGCATCGCTTGCGGACGCTCCCCCGCCCGCCATGCACAGCGCCATCGCAGCAATGATCGAAACCCGCATTGTCCCCGTCCACTTCAGGCGTCGCGCGGAAACTTACTCCATCGCGGCCGCGCCTGCGAGCTTGACTTAAGCTCATACCGGATCGCCAAATGCGCGGCTCTCCGGGAGTCAATCGCATGACCGACGCGCCCCTCGCCTCGCCCAAGGGATTTTCCCATCTCGCCATCCGCGTGACGGACCTCGGCCGGTCCGTCGAATTCTATTCGCGCGTGCTGGGCTTCGACGTGTTCGACGATCTGCGCGACGATCCGCGCCTGCCCCGGGTGTTCGGCACGATCGGCGGCACGGCGGTGGAACTGGTGAAGACGAATTCGTCGGAACGCGCTGGCGCCGCTGACGGCACGGACCGACCGGCCGGTCTCGCGGCCTTCGCCTTCGCGATCGATGACATGGATGCGACCTTCGCGGCGTTAAAGGCGCAAGGTCTTGTGACGGGCGACGGTCCCCAAGAAATGGGACGCGCGAAGCTCGTGTGGGTGCGCGATCCCGACGGCACGATGTTCGAGCTGATCGAATTGCCGCGCAAGGCGGCCTCGATGGCGGAGTTGGCGCCGCGCTTCAAGGCGCGCCGCGCCGCGGCCGGCGGCTGATTATGGAGCAGAAATTGGCGCGACAGGCGTTCGACAGCACACTCGAAGATCTCGGCAATGCCATCGCCGGCCCGTGGCGTGGTCCGCGCCAGATGTTGCAGGCGCAGACCTATGACAAGCACTCGTCGATCCATGACGAGGCGACGGCCGCCAAACTCGGCTTCAAGGGCGCCGCCATCGAAGGCCCCACGCATTTCAGCCAGTTCGCGCCCCTGGGCGCCGCTTTGTGGGGCAAACGCTGGTTCGAGGAAGGATGTCTCTCCGCGCATTACCGCAACATGGTCGTCGAAGGCGAGAAAGTGCGCGCCTTCATGGCCAAGCCTGCGGGCGATCCCGATCTCGTCGCGATTTGGGCGCAGAAGGAAGACGGCACGGAAGTGCTCAAGGGCACGGCTTCGGTGGGATCAAGTCACGGGCCGACCGCACTCGAGCAAAGGCTTGCGACGCTGCCGCCGCTGGAGAAACCGGTCATCCTTTATGACGTGAAAGTCGGGATGAAGCTCAAGCGCCATCCCGTGCGCATGGCGATCGACCAGAACATGGGCGCGCTCTACCCGTTTTCGCTGCGCGAAAAGCTCGCAAAGATCACCGAACCTTCGCCCTGGTACGATCCCGATCTTGCGGAGGGCTCGCCGTTCAACCGCGCCGTCATTCCGTTCGAGATGATCAGCGTGCTGGGTTATTACAGCTCGCAAGGCGACCGCCTGCCGTCGCGCGGCCCCGCCATCGGATTGTTCGCCGACCAGGAAATCCGGCTCGTCAAAGGTCCGCTGTTCGTCGGCGAACCTTACGAAGTCGAGCGCGAAGTCGTGGCGCTGAGCGGCAGCCGTCGCACCGAAAGCGTGTGGATGCGCGCGAACTTCTTTGCGCCCGGTTCCAACGATGTGCTCGCGACGATGTTGCTCAACAGCGCGACCCTGATCGATTCCTATGCGCGCTACGCGGAAGACCGCGCGGCGCTCTGGCCGGAATAATTATGGCGTCAGCGCGAACACCGTGCCGCAGCCGCTGAAATCCTTGTTGCAGTAGGAATTGACGGCCGAGGTGCCGCCCTGGGACGTCGTGCCGTAGACGACAATCGCGCTGTCCTGCGTGACGACTGTCACGCCCGCGGCCGGCTGGCTGCCATTCGGATAAGCTGTGAAACACGGGCCGGGACATTTTCCCACGATGGCGCCGCTGAACGAAAACAACGTCGTCAGCGAACCGCTGCTGGGATCGAGTTTGAATACCGTGCCTGCGCTATAGGGGGAACCCGCGCCGCCAAATTCGGTCGTGCCGTAGAGCAGCCCGGTTTTGTCGAACGCCAGGCCCGCGACCGAATCATAGCCATCCGCGCAATTGTTCAGAGCACAGAAATTGTAGACGACGGATTCCGTCCACGCATTGCCCGTGATCGGCGGCGTCAACTTAAAGACGACGCCGAAATTGCCCGTGCCGCCTCCCGCCGTGCCGTATAGCGCGCCTTGCGCGTCGGCCAACAATCCGGCCGTCGGAAATTGACCGTCGGGGTAACAGTTGTTTGGCGGACAAGGGACCGTCGGAAACGAGTAGATGGTCGTCATTCTCTTGGTGGCCGGAACGACCTTGAACACCGTTCCGTTGCCGTATGCGCCGCCCCCATTGGTCGTGCCGTAAAGAGCGCCGCCCTTGCCGAACACCACGCCTGCATAGGGGTGGTCGCCGTCCGTGCAACTGGCCGCCGAACAGAACGAATAGAGCGTGGTCAACACCCCCGTGGCGGGATTCAGCTCGAACACCGTGCCGTAATTGTTCGCACCGCCGGCATAGGTCGTGCCGTAGAGCATCCCGGCTTTATCGAACGCCAGGCCTGCGAGCGGCGATTGGCCGTCGGCGCAACCGCTTACCGAGCAGAAAGAATAAATCGCCGTCTCGGTCCACGGCGCGCCGGCCGAGGCCGGCTTTGTCAACTTGAACACCGTGCCGGCGTCCTGGCCGTTTGCGCCACCACCTTCGGTCGTGCCGTAAAACGCGCCGCCCGTGAACACCAGGCCCCCAAGCGGATGGCCGCCGTCGGGGCAACTCAGCGTCGGGCAAAATTTATAGAGTGTGCTCAGCTTGCCTGTAGACGGATCGAGCCTGAACACCGTGCCGCAGCCGTTCGACCAGCCGCAGCCGTCGGGCGAGGTGGTGTAGATGTTGGCGCCCGACGAGGTCGTGCCGTAAAGAAATCCGCCTTCGCGGATCAACCCCGCGAACGAACGCGCGCCGGCCGGCGCCGGGTTTGTCGACGGGCCGCTGGGGAACGGGTAAGTCTGCAATGTCTGGGCGTTGGCCGCGACCGGCAAAAGCAACGCCGCGCTCAACGCCGCGCCGGCAAGAAGACGCACGAAACCAAGCATTGAAAGCCCCCAGGAAATTGGATGCGGAAATCTTCGATACGCCGACAATAGCAGGCATTCGCGGTGGTGAAAGGTCACTCGGTCACACCTACGACAAGAAACCGGCAGAGGGTTAATCGGTGTCTGGCCCGCCAACCGAAGCTCGCAAACGCGCCAACAGCCCTCCACGGTTGGAGCCGGGAAATCTGCCTCGACCCGGCCCCGCCGTCATTGCGTTGGGGCGTTCAGGCGCGCAAGCGAGCGCGCGAGATTGATCCGCGCAATAGCCTCCAGCCGCTCGTGGAAGAAGGGACAACCATAGATCGCCGGACGCACGAGAAATCGTTCGAGAACCCGACTGCGACCTTCTCGAAAAGCGTCTGGCGCGACCCAATCGTACTCTTTGCGGATTTGTTGCTCGTACTCGTCGAAGCGAGCAGCGGCGGCGCCAAGGATTGAAAGGTCTATATCGACGAGAAGCCGCGCATCGTCATCCTCCGGGACTGCGTCGTGTTTCGTTGCCCAGATCAACGAAACGACTCGCTCGGGTTCAGAGTCACCCCGCACATATTCGCTCAGGACGCTTGTCGCCAAATTCGCGCTTTGTTCTTCGTTGTTTGCCGCGCGCGGGTCGTAGATCGCATCGTGGTAAAAGAGCGCGAACGCTACATCCCCGGGTCTAACCGCCAGAGCCCGAACCTGTCCAAACCATGTGAAGCATTCTTGCAAGTGCTGGAGCGTATGATAGGCGCGATGTGGTTCGCTGTAACGCGCCTGTAGCTGTTCCCACACGCACGGTGGAGGCGTCGAACCTCCGATATCCTCAAGACACCGTTGCCATGCCGCGTCGAGATGAGCCACGTCGCAATTCCGGCCTGCAATTCAAATTCTGGAGCGGGCGAAGGGAATCGAACCCTCGTCAGTAGCTTGGGAAGCTACAGCTCTACCATTGAGCTACGCCCGCACTCACCCTTGGATAGCATGCGGGGCGCGCGGTGGGAAAGAGCGATCCATCACGTCACCTTCGCCCGGCGGTGGAATTCGGGCTTGTCCCATAGCCGCTCGTCGATGATCTGCCGCAGGATCGCGACGGCGTCCCACAGTTCCGCATAGCCCAGATAAAGCGGCGTGAAGCCGAAGCGGACGATGTCGGGCGCGCGGAAATCGCCGATGACGTTGTGCGCGGTCAGGCATTGCACGATCGGCCAGCCGTTCTCGTGCGCAAAACAAATCTGGCTGCCGCGCTGCGAAGGGTCATCGGGCGTCACGCGCCGGAAGCCGTGACCCGCCAATTCCTGATCCATCAGGCCGGCGAAGATATCCGCCTGACGCAGCGACTTTTCCCGTATGTCGTCGAGCGAGGCTTCCAGCATCAGATCGACGCCCACTTCGAGCGCCGCCAGAACTCAACACCGGCGGCGTGCCGACCGCGGCGCGCGCAATCCCTTCCGCAGGGCGGAACGAACCCTCGAAGGCGAAGGGCGCGGCATGGCCGAACCATCCCGACAAGGCCGGCGCGACGCGATCCTGATGGCGTGTCGCGATCACGAGAAACGCCGGCGCGCCGGGCCCGCCATTGAGGAATTTGTAACCGCAGCCCACCGCGAAATCGGCGCCCGCGCCGGAAAGATCGAGCGGCATCGCGCCGGCGGAATGCGCAAGATCCCAGATCATCAGTGCGCCCTTCGCATGCGCCGCTTCGGTGATCGTCGCCATGTCGTACATGCGGCCCGTGCGATAGCTCACATGGGTGAGCAGCACGCAGGCGACGTCATCGCCGATGGCGCCCGGAAATTCGTGCGGCGCAGCAACCTTCAATTCGTGGCCCTGACCCAATTGCCGGATCAACCCTTCGGCCACATAAAGATCGGTCGGAAAATTCTCGCGCTCGGACAGGATCACGCGCCGCTGCGGATTGAGCGCGAGCGCCGCCGACAGAACCTTGAATAGATTGATGGAGGTCGAATCGGCGGCGATCGTTTCGCCCTCGCCGGCACCGATCAGGCGCCCGATCTTTGCGCCGATCTTCACCTGCAAGTCGATCCAGCCATGTGTGTTCCAGCTGCGGATCAGGCCGTTGCCCCATTCGTCCTCGACGACTTCTCGAATGCGCGCAGGGACCGCCTTCGGCATCGCGCCCAGCGAATTGCCGTCGAGATAGATGACGCCTTCGGGCAGATGGAACCGGTCGCGGAACGCCCGCAACGGATCGTTGCGATCGAGCGTTTCGAGATCGGCGCGCGTGATGGGCATGGTCACAGAGTCAGGGCTTTCCGAACGACCGCGGCGTCAATCTAGCAAACTTTGCGCCGATCACAGCCCAGTCGCAGGCATATGGGCGCAGGATTTGTCGAGCGGGCACGCGATGCAATTGGGCGCGTTGCGCTTGCACAAAGCCTGGCCATGCGCGCGCAAGAGCCCATAGGCCCGCATCAGCCAGTCGCGCTCCATCACGCCCTGTTCCTTGAGAGCCGCCACAGCCACTTTGTAGCTTGCCGAATAGGAGGGTTGTTGCGGCGCAAAGCCCAGCCGCACCATCACGCGCAGTCCGTTGGACTCCAGCGCCGGCTGCACGCTGACGCCGCAGAACAGCAGGATCTTGTCCGCGCCGGGATCGGCGACGCTGGGAAATTTCTTGAGCAGCGCGCGCGCCTTGGGCAGTGGAAGCGATTTGAGCGCGGCCAACAACTCGCCAGTTTCGCGCGCGATAGAAGCGATGTTCTTGAGCCGCGAAACGCGCGTGCCGGGATTCATGCCGCCCCGTTTTGCGATATCGAGCAGCACGGCGCCCGGCGCGCGCATGATCTTGTCCGCATCGAGTCCCACGCGCTCGCGGAATTCCGCAAACAACTCCGCCCTTCGCGCATCGTCGATCAGGTAACCGATATTATCCCACACGATGATCGCAAGCGGATCGGTCAATGGCTTGGACAGGGAATAAAGCGTTCCGAGCTTCGCGATTGCGGTCTTGAGATCGCGTGGCGCGGAACGCTTTGGGCTCATTTGGGTCCGACGACGACGATATAAAACGTGCCAGGTATCGTCTGCGGCCGCTTGCCCGGCTCGACCGGCAATTGATATTGCGCGGTCGGAAAATAGAGCTTGCCGGTCTTTGCATCATACGCGCCGGTGCGGGCGCCGAGCGCCGTCGGCACCGTGGCGGCGAGCGCGATGTCCGTGGGGCTCTTCACCGCGATCACCGCGAGCGTACCCGAGCGTCCGCACGGCACGTAAAAGACCTTGTGCTCCGCGTCATAGATTGCGGCATCCGGTCCCTGGCCGATCGCGACGGTGGCGCGCGCGGCGCCGGTCTTTGCGTCGGACACAATCGCCACGCCGTTGCGGCAGGTCGAGATCGTGAGATCGTCGTCGCCGTCATAGGCGAGACCCGTAGGACTTTCGCAACCGGCAAGCGGAACGCTGAATACGACTTTGCGCGACGCGATATCCACTCTGGCGAGTTCGTGCTTGTCCACGATGTTGACCAACAGATGGCCATGGCCATCCGAGGCTCCGAATTCCGGCTTGCCGTCGAGCGCAATCGTGCCGGCCGCTTTCATCGCCTTCGGATCGATCAGAAACACCGCCTGGCCATCGCCTTCCATGATCGCCACAAGACCGCTCGCGGAATCGTAAGCGACCGCATCGGGATCGACGCCGGTCGGGATGGAAGCTAGAACTTTGCCGCTTTTCGTGTCGAACAGTACCCCCATCTGGCTGTCGCCATTGGCGCTGACGCCCATGCCCGTATCGCCGATCGCGATCACGCCATGCACTCTTTTGCCCGGCACGAAGGGATCGGTGATTTTGCCGCTATCGAGATCGACAATCATCACGCCGTCGCCCCGGCCGACATAAAGCTGGTGGGTTGCGCTGTTGATCGACGCATAATCCCAGCCGCCGTCCGGCCCGGGAATTTTTCCCACGACGCTGAGATCGGGCGGCGCGGCGAAGGACGAACCCGCCGCAAGACATGCCAAAAGCGCGAGCAAACCAAAACGACCAACGCGAGAACGGAACATCGACAAACTCCTTGCTGGGGGCGTACGCAAACTGCGACCGCTGCCTCTTCGACAGCGGCCGCGATCAAACTTCGAAACGCGAAAAAATTCTAGTGGTGACCGCCCGGCGTCGGCGCGGGTTGCATCGGCGCGGCGCCCGGCGGCGGCATCATGCCCGGCCCGCCGTCATGATCGCCGTCATGATGCATCCAATGATCGTGCATCGCATGCATGTCCATTCCGAACGGCTTGCCGCCGAACATTGGCGCCGTCACCGCGCCGGCGACCAGGACGATCGTCAGCACGAGAACCCAAAGTCCGAGCACCGTGCCCAGAAGCTTCACCAGCCCTTCCGCCTTACTCGCAGCAAACAGAATGAAAAACGCGACGATCAAAGCCAACGTCGCGTGATGAATTAAACCCATCCACATCATATGCCCCTCCTCATGGCGGCGCCCGGCCGCCCACGCCCATCGACGACAACCTATCACGGCCGGGAACTTCGAATAAGCGCGCTTGTGCCGCATGGCGCGCGCGGAAATGCCGGATTCCGGCGAGGCTCTTAAGCCAAAGCGAAAAAAAGCCTACACTTTCAGGTGTTGGGCTGTTAGGCAGCGGTGGCTCGCCGTCCGCGTTTCCGGACTTTATCCGTCCTGTCGTTAACCGACACGGGTAGAATATGACGGCGGCGTGACACGAAATCTTCGAAGAAGAAGCATGCTCGATCTAGAACGTCTCGTTTCCGCAAGCGTGCAACAAGCGCCTTATCCTTTTGCGATCGTTCCGGGGTTCGTCAAGAGCGACGCGAGAGCGGCGATCGACAATGATTTTCCGAAGGTTGAAAAGCCGGGCAGCTTTCCGCTGGCCAGCCTCTCTTACGGGCCCGCCTTCTCCTCATTGATCGCGGAGCTTTCGAGCCCGCAGATGGCCGCGATCATCGCCGGCAAGCTCAAGATCGATTTGAGCGGCCGGCCCGTCATGGTGACGGTGCGCGGCCAATGTTCCGCCCGGGACGGGCATATCCACACCGACAGCACGACCAAGCTCGTCACCATGCTGCTTTACATGAACCGCAAGGACGAGAGCGAACGCGGCCGGCTGCGCATTCTGCGTTCGCCGACGGACATGAACGACTATGCCGCAGAGATTCCGCCGGACGAAGGCACGCTGCTGATTTTCCGCAACGGCCCCACCGCCTGGCACGGCTTCGAGCCGGTCGATGGATTGCGGCGCGTGATTCAGGTCAATTGGGTCACGGACGAATCCGTGGTGCGCCGCGAAGAGGCGCGTCATCGCGTGAGCGCATTCTTCAAGCGGTTGGGCGGCCTCTTTTCCGGCGGAGCCGGCAAGCGTGCCGCTGCGCATTGACGCGTTCCGCAACGCTATCGGCGGCGGCTCGATCCATAAAGCGATCTCGCGTCCGCGCGCGGCCGCTTTCCACCAAATGCCGGAATTCTAGAGAAGGCCACGGTAGAGCGGGGCCAGGCGCTCCGCGCCAAATACGCTGAGGTGATTGCTGTCACGGTAGAGCGGAAGTCCTTCCTGCAAAATGGCGCAGTATGAGTCGGGACACAAGACACGATCGGGCCAAACCAGTGTCACATGGCTGTCGGCGGCCAGCTTCTCGAAGATGGAATCGACGAATGCTTCCCGCGCCAGGAACTCGCGGCGCGTGGGCGCGATCTCCCATTGCTCGTGCCAAATGCGCATCTTGGCGATATCAGTCGGCACAGAATTCTGAAACTCGGGCAGGGGACCGATGATGACTATCTTTTTCCGGGCGTCTTCGAGCAGCTTGACCGTGTGTGCGAACGCGTCCGCAAACATTGCTTCCCTTTGCGCAAGATACGAGGGCGGCTGGGCCACGGGACTGAAGGTGACGCCCAACGGCTCGCCTTCCACCGAAGGCACGCCCGCGGCGCCCGCCCATCGGGCGTCCAACAGAACGACGGCGATATTCTTCTGAAGCGCAATTTTCAGGACGGCGTCGTTGAACGGTCGGCAGTCCGGATCGGCCACTGTGGCGCCCACCAAGGGCGCACAATGGCCGTGAGCGGCGACCAGGCCGGCTTTCCCCGCTTCGCGCGCGGCCAGCAGCACCGCCGGCAGCATCGCGTCTGCGTGGGAATCGCCCCAGAGGAGAAATGTCGGCGCCGCATTCGGCGCGCCAAAGCTGCAGAGTCCGCCCTGCGTAATCTTGGCGACCGAAGGATTGAAACAATGCGACCGCATCGGCTCTTTGTTCGCCTCCGCGAGTATTCTTTGCGTGCCCTCGTCGTAGCGTTGCGGCCAGCCATGCACGGCCGCCAATACGAGTCCGACCACCGCAAATACCGCAATCGCCGCGCCGCCCGAAACGAACAAGGGCTTGCGCGAAATGCGGGAGGCGCGTCCGCGAAACGGTTGTTCGACATATCGCCATGACAACACCGCAAGCAGGAACGAGGCCGCAATGGCCACGATGGTTTGTCCGGCGTCCAGGTCGTGCGGAAGCACCGCGTTCGCCAACACGATAATCGGCCAATGCCACAGATATAACGAATAGGAAATCAATCCAACGAAAACCGGCAAGCGAGTCCCGAGTAAGACGTTCACCAACGGAACATGCTCCGCTTCCGCCATGCCCGTGCCCGCATAAATCACGAGAGCCGCGCCAAGACAGGGTGGAATGGCGTTCAATCCCGGAAACGGCGAGGCGGCGGACAGCGCGAAGACGCCGTAGCCGATCAGCGCGAGCCCGACGGCTGCGATCGCGTTGCGCAAGATGACGCCGGCCGGCGCCGCAAAGCGCCCCACGGCCAGCACGCTTCCGATCAGCAATTCCCAGAAGCGGCTTGGCAACAGATAGAAAGCGGAGACCGGCGAATACCGCACGCTCACTATGCTGATGCAGAGCGAGACGGCCAAAGCGCCGAGAAGCGCCCATAGCAAGACGCGTTGCGAACGCTTCCGAAACAGCAGGAGAAAGGGCGGAAATATTAGATAGAATTGCTCTTCCACGGCGAGCGACCAGGTGTGCAGCAGAGGCTGCTCGACCGCCGCGGGCGCCCAATAACTCGTGTAGCCCCAGAAATGGAAATTGGATGCGAACCCCGCCGTCGCGATCAGGCTCATCGCATAGTTCGCCAGCATCTGCGGAAAAAGCAGAATGGTTGACGCGATCGTCACAAGCGCGAGCATCGCAAACAACGCCGGCAAAATTCGCCGCGCGCGCCTTTCGTAAAAACCAAGAAACGAGAACCGCCCCGCGCCGATTTCGCTCCAGATCAGGCGGGTGATGAGAAATCCGGAAATGACGAAAAATATGTCGACGCCCACAAATCCGCCGCGGAACGGCGAGACACGGAAATGGAACAGCAGGACCGACAGAACAGCCAGCGCCCGCAATCCGTCTATGTCCGGACGATATCGGCCGTCCGCCGCTTCGATGCGATTGAAATTCGCCGTCGCCAGATCCAAGCGGCCACCGTTCAAAAGGCGTGAGGGAAATCGATCTTCAAACGTCCGGCGGATCATACCCGGCGGACAATGGATCACAACCGGCGGTCTCGCGGCTTTATGGCAGCCCGCATTGACCGTTAACGAACAGGGTTCGGCGCGTTCCATCGCGATCCAGGGCGAGGCGCCGCCGCGCATGCGGCATTGCTTTAATCTCTTCGGCAGTGACCGGCCTTCCAATTCCATCTAGAATGCGTCAAACGTCGGCGCCCCCTGGACGCGGCAATCGGCTGATACGCTGGAGATGACCATGAGTTCGACACTTGCAACCGCAAGCCAGACGCCCTCGGCGTCCGCGCTGTGGGACGATCCCGTCATCAATCTCGACGCGGTCCGCGCCGGCGAGGCATCGCGCGAACCGTACACCTACATCCTTGCGTCGAACACGCTGAACGAGTCCATCTTTCCCGCGCTCAGGGCCGACTTTCCGCCGATCACAAAACCCGGCTTCCTGACGGTCGACGAAGTTGCGATGAAGGGCCGCTTCAAACAGCTCGTCGACGAAATCGAGAGCGAGGAATTCGCCGCAGTGTTGTCGCAGAAGCTGGGCGTCGACTTGCAGCCGTTCCCGCGACTGACCACCATTCGCAAGTTGAGCCAGCTGCGCGACGGCCGTCCGCACATCGACGGCGAGGCGAAGATCGCAACAGTGCTGTTCTATCTGAACGACGCCTGGGAGGACAGCGGCGCCGGCCGCCTGCGCGTGCTGTACGGCCCCGACAAGTTCGAGCCCTACAAGGTCGAAGTTCCGCCGACCATGGGCTGGATGTTCGCGTTTCTGCGCGGAGACAAATCGTGGCACGGCCACCCGCCCTTCGCCGGCGAACGCAAGGTCGTGCAGACCGCGTGGATTCGCGACCAGCACGAAGTCGATCGCAAGAAGAGGCGCAACGCGACCGCGCAATTCCTCAAGGGGATTTTCGGACGCTGAGCATGTGGGCGTGGAGCGCCTTGGCGATCCTGGCGGCGATTTCGCCGGTGGGATTGAGCGGCGCATAGCTCCAGCTTTCGATGACGTTGCGGAACGGCCGCGCCGCGCCGCCGGCATACATCGCGTCCAGAAATCCCCGCCGCTTCTTCGAGCCGCCGTCGAGCTCGATGACGTAAACGGGCTTCCCCGTGGCCGCCGCCTCTCCCACCATGTTGACGGAATCGCAAGTCACGAGCACGACGTCGGCGCTGCCCATGTATCCGAAATAGGGGTTGGCGCCTTCGCCATTCCACATCACGGCCGGCACCTCCTTGATGCTCGCGCGAATGATCGCCGCCTGGCGCTCGCCGGTGCGGCGCGATGGCGTCACCATGAGGCCGGCGCCGTAACGCTTGGCGACATCGGCGAGTTGACTGCCCAACTCCGCCGCCGCCTGTTCGTCGAAGCGGTACACGGCGTTTGCTCCACCCAGCAACACGGCGATGCGCGGGGCGGGCAGATGCGCGATCTCGGGCGCGATGCGCTGCGCCTCCTCGGCGAGCCTTTGCGGCGTCAGCCGATGCGGCGAGAGAAGCGTCGAGAACACATTCGGCCCGCTCAGCCTGTCGTGCGCAGGAGCCCAGATGAAATCGAACCAGGAGGGCGGCACGCGCGGGTGCTGCAATATCGCCACGAATGTCCGGCCGCGCGCGCGCCGGCGGATCATCCGCGCGAACGGAATCGATTGGCGTCCCCCCGCGATCACCAGGTCCGGCCATGGCGAAACGATTTCACCTGCGTTCGCCACCGGTCCCCAGGGGGCCAGCCATCGCCAGGGAGCCTGCTGATCGACGCGCTTGATCACGGGGCTGACGCCCAACGCTTCGGCGACGCCCAGCGCTTGCGTTTCGAAGCCGATGGCGCCGTTGGACACGATCCAGGTCTTGATGTCGGTCATTCCGGCGCAAGGGCTTCGCAAATTGGCCCGGCCCTTTTATCCGCCCGAATTGGGATTGCAAACAATCAAGCCCCGGGGAACGCCGGCTGCGCGTCGCACGCGACAAAACGAAGGGCGCCCGTAGCGAGCGCCCTTCGCGTTGCGACAGTCCGTGACGGCGTTATTTCGCCGCCGTCTTTGGCGTGCTCGCGGTCGACAGCAATGCCGTCTTCGCGGTCTTGGCCGTCGTGCGCGCCATCTTGGCGTGGTGTTTGTGCCTGACGAGCTGCGAGACCTTGGTCGTCTTGTGCGCCTTGGCTTTGACGACCGTCGCTTTGGCGCTGACCGCAGGCTCCGCCGATTCGGTCGACATGGTCGTCGTGCTCATGGGTTTCGCCGGTTCGCTGCCGGCCTGCGCAAACGCAAGCGACGGGCAGAGAGCGAGTGCGGCGACGGCCAGAACCGTTTTGCGCAGATTTGACGTAAGCATGATCTAAATCCTTCAAACGATTGCTTCGATGCCGCCTCTCGCGAAGGAATGTGGCGGTCGAGTGCGTTCGAAACATGTCCGAACTATTGCCGTCATCTGTCTTTGTACGGATCATTTGAGGGCGCATCACGCGAGCTTGATGCTTGTGCGATCGGCTCACGGGAATGCGAGCGTTCCATTCATTCCGCATTCAGAAATCGCGCGCGGGTGCGCTATTTCTTCGCGCAATCAATATGCCCGGAAGCGAACTCGCAGGTCCGTTCATGCGAACCGTCGGCCGCGCGCACATCGACGGTCCAGCCGTTTGCGCCTCGCGTGAAAAGCAGGAAGCCATAACCGGGCAAGGACAATCCGCTGGTGATTTTCATCGAGCCCACGCTTTGACCGGTCAGATCCGCCGGCGCCGGATCGAGCAGGTCGCCGCCTTCGCCTGCGAGAATCTGCGGCGGCGCGCCCTTCTCGTAATTGATCGCTTCGAACGTATGGATGTGGCCCGCCAGCAGCAGTGAGATGTTGGGTGCGATGCCAGATCCGTCGACGGCCGCCATCATCGTGGCGTTGCCGCCCAGCACCATGCCCATCGGACCTTTGACGACGCCCCAGATGGGACGATGCATCACGAGCCAGGCGGGGGCCGGCGCGAGCGTTCCGATCGCTGCGAAATCGCCGCGATAGACCGCAACCTGATTGGAGGGCGCCAGCACATCCGACGCATCGGCGTCGTCCAGCACGATGAGGTTCATCGGCTTCAGCGAAATCGGATAGGGCGCGAGATGCGAAACGCAATTCGCGGTATCGACTGCGAGCGGACCGAGCAGCCGCAACCAGCCGGGACCGGAGCGGTCGCAATCCTCGTGATTGCCGCGCACGACGACCCAGGCCGAAGCGCCAAGCAACGGAGCGGCCGGCGTGAAGAAATCCGCAGCCCATGTCGGCCAGTTGTCGCCCCAGGGCGTGCCCGCGCAACCGCTGTCGACTCCCGGGCATGGACCTTCGCGATAGAGATAATCGCCGACATGGATCACGAGATCGGGTTTCAGCTTGGCGGCCGCGGCGGCGATTTCCGGGAATTCCCATTTGGTGGGGTCGTTGCAGGCCTGCACGGCCGAACCCTTGATCCGGCAGCCCGTGTCCCCCAGCACGATGATGCGCTGCGGGTCAGGATTCGGCAGCGGCATATCCGCGCCCAGAATCGAAAGGTGTTTCGCGTCGGGAGGCAAAGTCACCGCGCAGAGCAGAACGGGGAAGTTCTTGTCGGCGGCGGCGCGCAGGCGCATCGGCGCATTGGCGCCGTTGATCATGGCGGGCGGACACGCATCGCCCTGCACGACGGCTCGCGCTTCGGCGCCCCCGCCCGGCGCCAGTTGCACCCAGTGCGAGAGAAGCGTCGGCGGCGCCGCATTCGCGGCGGTCGACAGAATTGCAAAAAACGAAACTATCGAGAGGCGTACCGCGATGCGCATTGCTCAACGCTCCGTTTTCGCAGGCTTGAAGCGATCCAGGATGCCGTATTTCTCCAACGCCCATATGACGATCATCATCGCCACAATGACTGCCGCGCTGATGAGGAGCCGCTCATGCTTGGCGGTGAACAGCGCGGCCATGCTGTGAATGCCGGCGCCCACCAGCAACAGGGACGGCGCCCAGATGAATGCCGACGCGATATTGGCGACCCAGAATTTCCTTGTGGGCATGCCCATGATTCCCGCCACCAGCGGGATCACGGCGCGGACCGGCCCGAAAAACCGGCCGACGAAAACGCTGGCCGTTCCGAAGCGGGCGAAAAACGCGTAGCCGCGCGCCAGCATTTCCGGATAGCGGATGAAGAACCAGTGCCGTTCGAGCAGGTGGCCGAAGCGCTGGCCCAGCGTGAAGGAGATGGTGTCGCCGATCACCGCGCCCAGAATCGCGCCCGCCAATATCGGCCACACGTCCAGCACGCCGTGGGGATTGAGCGGCCATGCCACCAGCGTTCCCGCCAGCACCAGGATTGTCGTGCCCGGAAACAGCAGGCTGAAACCCACGAAGGATTCGCCGAACGACACCAGAAAGATGACGGCGAACGCCCATTGCTGGTGGAGCTTGATGAACTCCACGGTGCTGTGCACCAGGTTCTGCAGAAAGGCTTCCATTCAGAGTCCTGCGCAAAGGCCAATGTCGCGAGGCGGCGAAGCACGGAAACCACGCGACCGCGATTTGCGGACGGACATCGACACCCCGAACGCTCGATAGCATGTGGACCGTCCGCAACGCCAATCAACCGGGCCAATCATCTGCGAACGACCCCATAGAGAATGCAATCGCGCCGCACGCCCTCGCGCAGGACATGCCCCCGCAGCGTGCCCTCATAGGTAAATCCCAGCTTTTCGAGCAGGGCTCGGGACTTCTCATTGCCGGCATGAAAGCGGGCCCACAGCCGCGCGAGGCCGAGTGGGCCTAAGGCGTAGTCCCGGATCGCCGTCATCGCCTCGACGGCATAACCCTGCCCCCAGCTCGAGCGGCCGAACAGGAAGCCCACTTCCGCGCGGGCATGATGCCGGTCGATTTCGCTCAGGTCGCAGCAACCGATCGCCGACCCCTCGCGGCAGACCGCCCAATAGAGCGAGTTGCCCGCTTCCATGTCGGCGATCTGGGCCCCGACAATCTCTTCGACCGTTTCCGGATCCGTGAAAGCCGGCCAATCCCAGAACAGCATGGCTTCGGGGTCGCCCATGATGGCGAACATGGCGGACGCGTCCCGGGCCGTGAGCGGCCTCAGCAAAAGGCGGGATGTGTGAAGCGTCGTCATCGGGCGGCCGGCCGGAAACGCGTGTCAGGCCCTGAAATGTCATGAGGCGGCCGGCGCGTCTGCGCCGTAGCCGCCTCATGTCTGCCCCCGTCAAAACGGACCCAGAAGCTGCGAGGCCTGGCCCCCTGCCGTGATCCCGCAGCGGCGCAAGTGTGGCGAGACCGAGGCAGCTTGCAATGGGACCAGAAGGCTCGCATGCAATTTGGCCACCTGAAGTGATTTCTTTGCAACAGAAACAAGCGCTTCTGGAAAGCACAGGGAATAAAATCAAGCTTGCCGAAAGTGTTTGGACAGCTTCAGGCCCTGGCGCTGATAGTTGGAACCAATGCCCTGCCCGTAAACTTCCGGCGGCGGATCGGTGAGTCGCTCGAAAACCAACCGCCCGATGATCTGGCCGTGCTCGATGATAAACGGCACTTCGCGGGAGCGCACTTCCAGCACCGCCCGCGCGCCGCGGCCCCGCCCCGCTTCATGCCCGAAGCCGGGATCGAAGAAACCCGCATAGTGAACCCGGAACTCGCCCACCAAAGGATTGAACGGCACCATCTCGGCCGCGAAATCCGGCGGGATCGCGACGGCCTCCTGCGACGCCAGGATGTAGAACTCGTCGGGATCGAGCACGATCGTTTCCGACCGGCTGGCATAGATGGGCTCCCAATAATCCAGCGGATCGAGGCCGCCGCGCAGATCGATATCGATGATTCCCGTGTGCCGCTTCGCCCGCCAGCCCACCTGCTTGCTGACCGAATCGCCGCGCAGATCGACGGAGAGCGCGAGCCCATTGTCGATATCGGCCGGACCGTCGACGAGCGGCTGTTCGGCATGGAGGCGCTTCAGCTGTGTGTCGGTGAATTGCGGCGAGCCGCTGCGCACGCGCAACTGGTTCAGCCGCGAACCCTTGCGGACCAGCAGCGGAAAGGTCCGCGGCGAAATCTCTGCATAGAGAGGTCCGCGATAACCCGGCTCGATCCGATCGAAACCCTGGGCCCGATCGGTGATTAGCCGGGTGAACACATCGAGGCGCCCCGTCGAGCTTTTGGGATTGGCGATGCCCGAGACGCGCGAAGAGAACTCCACGCTCTCGAGCAGCGGCACGACATAGACGCAGCCGGTTTCCAGCACCGCGCCTGGCGTGAGATCGATCTCGTGCAGCGCGACTGAGGCGAGCTTGTCCCGCACGGTGGCGTTCGGCCCCGGCAGGAAACTCGCCCGCACCCGCCACGCCATCGCGCCCAGGCGAAGGTCCAGGCTGGCCGGCTGGATCTGCGCATCCTCGATATCTTCGGCCGCCAGCACTTCGCGCCGCGCCCGGATCAGGCGCTTGAGCACATGGCTCGGCAGGATGCCGGTCGAATGGCGGCCATAGCTTTCGCCGGTCTCCGCCGTTTCGCCGAACAGGGTGTCTTCGATCTGGGACATCAGCCGTTTATAGGACCCGACCAGAGAGGCGTCACGCACGCCGG
Organism: uncultured Alphaproteobacteria bacterium; assembly: GCA_963715545.1. GTDB lineage: Bacteria > Pseudomonadota > Alphaproteobacteria > Micropepsales > Micropepsaceae > Rhizomicrobium. The sequence goes on from OY970252.1 coordinate 2,729,547, forward strand.
CGAACAAAGCTGTGCAAGGCCTTGGGCGCGAAAGACCGCGATGGTTGACAGTAGAGTCCGCCGCTTTTCGCAAAATTTTTCGTGCTCCGGAATATTGTTTGGAATCAATCGCTTGACGCGCAGGAACAGCGCCTCGAAGTCCTGTTATCCCGCCTGTTAGTTCGCCTGTTATTTCGACTGTTCTCACCTGTAACCGCGTCCTCCTTTTCAGCGGCGCATGCGACCGTTTCGGAATACGAGCCGTGACCGAGCGCACGCGACGCGACGCGCGAAAAAAATCTCTCCTGTTATTTCCTGGATTCTCCAGCCAAATCGCGGCCTTGGCGAAATCATAACAGGCGATAACAGGCGCCTGTTTTCCGCGATGTGATGCCTGTTCGACGGTAGATGCGCCATCACACGCAAAGGCGCGAGGCGCACCGCGCGCGCGAACCCTGCCGCTTCCGCCGTGCGCGCATCGGGTCGAACATTTGTCCGCCGTGTCTCGATGTCCGTCCCTTCCATGCGCGCCTTCCTTCGCGGGAAAACACCCAACATGGCGACGCAAATTCGCGCCCGCAATGCAACGAAAGTGCAACTCCGCAAAATAGTTGGAACGAAACTCGAATCTTTGCCGCGAATTTTCGCCGAATGTTTTTGCGCGTCAGAAGGTTAGTGAGCGGGTCATTTTTTTCAAACTATTCTATGAGTACACTGGTTCTGGTTCGGTCGACACGATACCTAATCACCGAACATGACCTCGCGAATCGCGAAGTGAACTTGTATCGTGTCGCCACAACTCCGGAATGCAAATGTGACGCAAGCTGCAACGGATATCCTGTCGCGGGATTTCCCTACGTCGAGGCAAGCGAATTCCTGATACGTGGGCGTTGAGATGTTATGAGTGGTGACGCAGCATGCCGCGATAGCCATAGAGCAAGGCAACTAACGTACCTCCAGCTATCCAGGGAAGCTGCGGGGCCATAGTCTGACAACAATTGCTTATCCAGCTGGCGTGATTGTTGATCCATTGCGTGAACTTGGTGCCGTTGATTATATAAGTATCGTAGATAATTACAGCGCAGGTGAGCGCTCCCAAATCGCCAAGCCGTCGGGCCCAATAGCGTCTGCTATACTTGTTCGAAATGTAGCTCATCATATTACACCTCCGCCTTGTGTCAGATGTGTTGTGAACCCAACCGAAACCAACGTCGCGATAACCCCCCAAAAATTGCTATTGACCACACGCGAAAGCGCCACTTTTGAGCCCTTTTTGGCTAGCCTTTCATGGTTAAGGACTAGCATTAGCAGAACGAGAATGGCCATTACAATGCCGGACAGCAGAAAGAAATGATCCATTGGTGTCGCAGCCGGAGACGGATGACAAAGAGCCAAAAATAAAGAGCCCGCAATCTCGGCTAGGCAGACTGCCAGTGACGCAACAATAAGATCTCCGCCAAGCATATACTGGGCCAGATGGGCTTCACGGTCATCACCCAACTTGTTCTTTATTATGCCAAACACGATGGCAGCTACCGCTGTCAGCGCGCCAATATCAAATGGCAGCGGCAAAGAACACAAAAACAATCCCGTGCTGGAAACATTGAAGTTTCCGGCTAATTCTGCAGTCACAATCCCGCCCCCCAAGCGTCACCCGCCGCACGATATACCTGCGGTTGTGCCAGTCAAACCAATAATTCACCAGTAATGTGGGGTCAGGACGCCGACAGCAGCACGAATCCGCAAGTTGTCGGCCCGAGTCTCGGTCCTGCCAGTCAATAATGGGCTCTGGGTTGTCCGTTAAGGTCGCGCTCGTAGACAAATCGCGCGGCCAGTACTCCGCGCCGCGACTCAAACAAAACGGCCGAAATCTGGCAAATAGAGTAACAGCAGCAATACTCCCTTCGTGGCATGACGCAGCGTTGCGGGCGGGAACGTTGCTGCTGTCACCTCATTCCCCGTGAGTTTTGCGAATGTGGGTTCAGCAAACACATACAGGGTCGACCGAACCACGCCGCCTCGGATATTCAATTCACACCCCTCAATTCCCCCCCAAATACGCAGTCTCCCCATGAAGCGCTGCGTCGAGGCCGCTTTCCTCGGCCTGCTGGTTCACTTTCACGGGCGTGATCTTGTCGATGAGCCACAGCATTCCGTAGGTGAAGGCGAACGCCCAGATTGATGACAGCGCAATCGCGGCAAGCTGTTTTCCGAAGAACGTCCAATTGCCGGCGATCAGGCCATCGGCGCCGTTGGGGTTGAAAGCCGTGGTCGCGAAAACCCCCAGCAATACGATTCCCAGCGCGCCGCCGACGCCGTGGACGCCCCAGACATCGAGCGCGTCATCCCAATGGAGGCGGTTTTTCAACGCCACAGCGAAATAGCAGACGCCGCCCGATACGATTCCGATGATGACCGCAGAGACAGGCGAAACATAACCGGCCGCGGGCGTGATCGTGGCCAGGCCCGCGACGGCGCCCGTCAACAGGCCGACGAAGGTGGGCCGCCTTTCCATAATCCAGCCGACGGCGAGCCAGCTGATCGCCGCAAACGACGCCGCCACATCGGTATTGAGGAAGGCGACCGCCGTCACGCCGTCGACGCGAAATTCGCTGCCGGCGTTGAAGCCGTACCAGCCGAACCACAGCAGGCCGGTTCCCAGCGCCACCAACGGCACATTGTGCGCGCCGCCGTCGAGCACTTTGCGCCGGCCCACATAGAGAACCGACGCCAGCGCTGCGAGGCCTGCCGTATTGTGCACCACGATGCCGCCGGCGAAATCGAGCACGCCCCATTTCTGCAGCAGTCCGCCGCCCCAGAGCATATGCACGAAGGGAAAATAAACGAACAGAAGCCACAGCGTGAGGAACACCAGATAGGCCTTGAACGTGACCCGGTTGGCGAAAGCGCCGGTGATCAGCGCGGGCGTGATGATCGCGAACATCATCTGATAGGCGACGTGCACGAGCAGCGGAATTCCCGGCGTCGGCGAAGGCGTCGCCAGCGTCACGCCGCGCAGGAACGCCATGTCCAGATTGCCGATGACGCCGCCCGCCCCGCCGGAAAAGCACAGCGAATACCCCACAGCGAACCAGATGACGGTGGTCCAGCCCATCGATACGAAAGACTGCATCATGATGGTCAGAACATTCCGCCGGCTCACCAGGCCGCCGTAAAAGAAAGCCAGACCCGGAGTCATGAGCATGACCAAACTGCTGCAAAGCAGCATAAAGCCGGTGTTGCCCGTATCGATATTCGGCATCGATCTCTCCCGCCGATGAGACGTCCGATGTTATCCCGGCGAGCGAGGCCGGGACATAGAAGGTTTGGCCGTTTTGGACTCTGCGGAACAACAAACTTTCAACTTGCTAATGCGACACGAGTTATAATTCCCCATTCATTCGCAGAACCGTCAGAGCAGTTTTTGCGCCTCATGGAGAATAGAGGGACAGGAGCTACAATTACGTCCAGCGGAAACGGCGCCCTTGTCGCCGCGTTGCTTCTCAAAGGCGTTTCCAGTCGGAGGTTTGGCCAATCGGAGATTTGGTATGACGATCGACGAAGACAAAATCGATGAAGCCGTTCTCGCCTTATTGCAACTCACCTTGCATGACGGATTCCGAGCGTGGAAAGGCTTCGATTGGGATACTCTGAGCCGCCTCCACGCCAAAGGTTTTATTGAAAACCCGGTCGGCAAAACCAAATCCGTCGTTCTAAGCGACGAAGGCCTGCGCGAGTCCAAAAGACTTTTTGAAGCCTTGTTCACAAAGACCTGAGAGCATTTCCGCTGCTCTCCAAAGAGAGCGCCAGTTCTTACTCTGACCCCGAACTTGCGATGCTGGGCTCCGCGCGCGTGCGCGATCCGGCGTTCCAGGATCGCGTCGTCGCTGAGACGCGCGCGTTGCTGGCGACGATTCCCGCACGATAGGCGGAGACGATCGTCCGGATGGCTTCATCGCTCAATCTGCCGGCTGCGCCCGCGGGTAATGGCGCCGCAACAATGCTGCATCGCAACAGCCGTCTGTCGAAGTTTTACAGTTAGTTGACATTTGTGTGACAAATTTCTTGCAGAACAGCAACGCTCTGTTAGCCTGCCGCTTCAAATCGGCGGATCACCCCGCCGGGATGTTCGCAGCGTTTCTCCAATCCGTGACCCGAGACGAAAAGCCGAGACGAAAAGGAGGTCATCGATGCAAGTCGAAAATCCCAGGTCCGCGTTGGACGATCTCCTCGACACGAAAAGCCGTTGGTCGTTGCCGGACGGAACGGCGATTCTTTTGCTGTCGATCCCCGTCGCACTCGGCCTCGGCATCCTGATCGGTCACGCATTCCCCGCGGAACTGACCTGGCTCCTGCCGAGATAGTTTCGCGTGGGCCGGTCGCTCGTCTTCCGAAAACACGCAGACGCGCGCTAGACTGGTCGCATGCCGCACATAAAATTCGGCGGCGCCCGCTTGCGCGTGAGATGTCTCGTCGCCAATTTTGCAACGTGAAAGACCCCGCTTTTCCTTTCATTCGCTCGGACATCCCCGGCATCGTTTGGCCGCCCGTCTCTCATGGACAATCCGCTGTGCTTGCCGCCCTGTCGCGGCAACTCGACGATACGCAATGGATGGATCCCGCATCGCTGACCGCGATGCAATTCCGCCAGCTGGGCCAGGTGGCGGCGCATTGCGATCGTCATTCGCCGCATTTTCACGGACGCCTGCGAAGCGCGGGTCTCGAGCCCCGCGATCTCGGGTCGCCCGACGGCTTGCGCAGATTGCCGGTCCTCAGCCGAAGGAAATTGCAAAGCGCCGAGCATGTGTTCTGCACCGAGACGCCCGCCGGTCATGCGCCGTTCTTCGAGGCGCGCACATCGGGATCGACGGGCGAGCCTGTCGTCGTGCGCCGCACGGCCATCAGTCATCTCGACTGGCTCGGCATGACCCTGCGCGAACATCTCTGGCACAAGCGCGATTTTCGCGGGCGCCTGTGCGCCATCCGCGCCAACATCGACGCGCCGGGACGCCTTGCGGATTGGGGACCGCCGGCGAGCCTGCTGTTCGACACCGGACCGTCGCTGGGGATTCCGATTTCCATCGATATCGACAGCCAGATCGGATTGATTTCCGATTTTGCGCCCGACAGTCTGATCGTCTATCCCAACAATCTGCGGGCGATCATGCGAGGCTGCGCCGCGCGCGGCGTCTCCTTGCCGAGCTTGCGTCACATCCGAACCATCGGCGAGACGCTTTCGCCGCAATTGCGCGACGACGCCAGCGCGTTCTTTCACGCGCGCGTCGCGGATTCCTATTCGTCCCAGGAGATCGGGTATCTCGCCTGCGAATGTCCCGACGCGCCGCTCTATCACGTCATGGCCGAGACCGTGATCGTCGAAATTCTCGACGAAAGGGGAGCGCCGTGCCGCGAGGGGCAGATCGGCCGCGTCGTCGTCACCGATCTGCACAATTTCGCCACGCCGCTCATTCGTTACGACATCGGCGACTATGCGGAGCCGGGACCGGCCTGTTCCTGCGGGCGCGGCCTGCCCACGCTCAAGCGCATTCTCGGCCGCGAGCGCAATCTCGTTCTCATGCCGGACGGCACGCGCCATTGGCCTCTGGTCGGCTATGCGAAATATCGCGAAATCGCCCCGATCATGCAGTTCCAATTGATCCAGGAGGATCGCGAATCCGTCACGGTGCGCCTGGTCGCCGAACGGCCCCTCGTCTCTCGCGAGGAAGACGAACTGCGCGCCCATATTCAGGCGTCGCTCGGCTTCGCCTTCGCGCTGCGCTTTTCCTATTTCGAAGGGAAAATTCCGGCGGGTCCCACGGGTAAGTTCGAAGAATTCATCTGCAATGTGCGCTAGAGCCGTTTCGGATTGAATTGAATCAAAAAAAATCACCATGGCCGGGCGTGACCCGGCCACCCAGCGGGCGAGCGTCTGCGAGCCCAAAAAATTCTTCAAGCGCAGGCGAGTGGCGAAGGTTTATTCGCCGCGCGGACGCGCGGCGGCTGGGTGGGCGGCTCAAGGCCGCCCATGGAGAAGAAGGGGTGTAGCCAACTCAATCCAAAACCGCTCTAGTTTCCAGGTGCGGACCCTTCCGCTGCGAGGCCGACATGCGCTAGACTGAACGCATGCACCACACACAATTCGGCCGCACCGGCTTGCGCGTTTCGAGGCTCTGCCTGGGGACGATGAACTTCGGGCTTCAATGCACGGAGCAGGAAAGCATTCCCATTCTCGATGCGGCCGCGGAAGGCGGCATCGATTTTCTCGACGCGGCCGACGTCTATCCGTTGGGCGGAGACCGCACGACCGCAGGCCGCACCGAGGAGATTCTCGGCCGCTGGCTCAAGGGCAAGCGCGCGAGCTTCGTCGTCGCCACGAAATGCGTGGGCCAGATGGGTCCCAAGCCATGGGACCAGGGCATGTCGCGCAAGCACATCCTCGATGCGATCGATGCATCCTTGAAGCGGCTTCAGACGGATTATGTCGACCTCTATCAACTCCACGGCTTCGATCCGGGAACGCCCATCGACGAAGCGCTGGAAGCGCTCGATACGGTCGTGAAATCCGGCAAGGCCCGTTATGTCGGCGTGTCGAACTGGATGGCGCATCGCGTGGCGCGCGCGCTCGGCCGCAGCGAAGTGAAAAATCTCGTGCGCATCGATTCCGTGCAGCCCCGCTACAATCTGCTGTTCCGCACCTTCGAACGCGATCTCTTGCCGTTGTGCGAAGAAGAAGGCGTGGCGGTCATTCCCTATAATCCGCTGGCCGGAGGCCTTCTCACCGGCAAGCACAATCGCGCGGCGCCGCCGGAGCAGGGCACGCGCTTCACCGTCGGCCGGGCCGGCGCGATGTATCAGACGCGCTATTGGCACGAGCGCGAATTCGATGCGATCGAAGAACTGTGCGGCGTCGCCAAAGAGGCCGGCATGAGCCTCACCACGCTCGCCGTGCGCTGGGTGATGTCGAACAAGGCGATCACCGCGCCCATCATCGGCGCGAGCCGCCCCGAACAGCTGGCGGACAATCTTGAAGCCGGCGAAAAAGGCGCGCTGCCCCCCGACCTCAAGGCGAAGCTCGACGACATGACGTCAGCCTGGCGCGCAGTCGACGCCGAACGATAGGCGAGGCCATCGGCGCCGCGCCAGCTTCACGCAAGTTCGGGATTGGGGTAAGGTCGCCTGATCATTCCTTTGCGCATTCGCAGCTTCTGGGGGACATCCATGACGACTTCACACATGCCAATGATGTTTGGCGCGGCGTTGCTGTGCGCGGCCGTGTCGCCGGCAATGGCTGGCTCGCAGCCTGCCCCGCCGGCGCATGCGGTGCCCACCAACATGCCGGGCGTCTACGCTTTTCCGCAGCCGCCCAAGGGCTTCGATCCGTCGACGGCTTCCACGAAAGAGCTGGCGGAATGGGGCTATCCGCCGCGACCGTCCGCGAGCGAAGGACCGGACGCCATGAAACTCTGGATGGACAGCGTCAGCCCCAGCATGCACCGCGTGATACCGCAACTGGCGCCGCGGCCCGGCGCGTATAACCGCCCGCTGCAGGGGCTGCACATCCTCGGGACCAATTCCAACCCGATCCCCGCAACTTCGAGCAATTGGAGCGGCTACGCTCTCGTTCCCGGAACCGGCCAGCAACCTTTCTACTCGATCACTGGCCACTGGACGGCGCCTCCGGTGCAGCAGGCCCCGAAAACCTGCTCCGGCGGGTGGGACTATTCCTCGCAATGGGTCGGCCTCGGCGGATTCAACGACGCTGATCTGCTTCAGGCCGGCACGGCCGCCAATGTGTTCTGCGATATCGGCAGCAACGTCGCGGAATATTTTCCCTGGTTGGAGTGGCTGCCGGCGTCGGAGCTCGTCCTCTACAAGACGGCGGCGACGAACACACTCTACCCGTTCGCGCCCGGCGATTTTGTGATCGTCACGGTCTGGGCGACGAATTTCTCCGGCGGCGCATCGACGACGGGCAATCTGCAATATTCCGACGTCACGCAGCATTGGACCGCGGCGCTGAATTTCTCCGCGTCGTCGGTCGGCGGTTCCCAGGCGACCGGCCAATCGGCCGAGTGGATCGTCGAGCGCACGGAAGTGGGCGGCTCGCTCGCGACCCTGCCGGACTACATCGCCGATCCCTGGGTCTTCGCCTCCGCCACGGATCTCGGCGCCACCGTCCATTATCCCGGCGCGCCGGGAACGGCCTCCGACTACAGCCTCACCATGCTGGACAAAAACAACAACCCCGTTTCCTTCGTGAATGTCTTCGGCAAGAACGCGCTGTGGTTCTATCCCGAAGGATCGGCGACGCAGTAACCGCATCGATCGGGAACGAAACCGGAGGTCAGAGTCATGAAGCAGCAATTCCTGCTCGGCGGCGTTTTGGCGCTGCTCGCGCTCGGCGCGCCGGCTGCGGCTTACAAATTCGACGCCCCGGGAGGGGTTTGTCCGAAAGATCCGAAGGTGCAGTGCGCGGTGAAATGCGACAACGGCGCCGTCGCCGATTACATGAAATGGACGGGCTCAGGCTGGAGCGACCTCATCGGACGTGTCAAGGACCCGGACATGAACGGCGAAGCGCGCAAACTCATCGCCAAGTCCAATCAGCAGAACGCGGCGATGGGCGGAAAAGCCGACTGCAAATAACCGGCTCGCGCGCGGGAATATCGAGGCCGGAGCAAAAATTGCTTCTTTCGGAACCTGTATTCCGCATTTCGACGACCTATGCGCTGCTCGTGTGGGCCACCTGCGCGCTCGTTGTGCCGTCAAACTAACGTCGCCGTGCAAGGGTCTCCGACCGACGCGAAAGCAAACGTTCCGATGAAGACTCTCTTATGCGCGATTGTCGTTTGTCTTTCGGCGCCGGCGCTCGCCGGGCCGCCTTGTGCACAGCCCGGCATCACCGGCCTTTACACAGGCGCCGCCAGCACGCCGGGCGGCGCCAAGGCCGACGTAACGCTGAATCTCTACTGCGACTCTGGGCGTGTCACGGCGCAGATTTTTACGTCGATGGGCGATTTCGACGTGAAGAGCACCAAGGTCGACGGCCCACGCGTCTCGGTCGATTTCGATTCCGGCGCCTCGCTCGGCGCACTCGCGGCGGCGCGCAAAGGCGAAATGCTCTCCGGCGACTTCGTCCTGGCCGGCGACAACGGGACGATCGCGCTCCGGCGCACAGGCGATGCGCTCGGCGCCGACGCGATGAAGCCGAACCTCGATCTCGCTCCGGCCCAGTGGCGCGCCGATCTTCGCTTTCTGGCCAGCGAATTGCCCAAGCGCCATGCCAATGCGTTCTTCTTCATTTCGAAGAGCGCGTTTGAAGCCGAAGTAGCTTCCCTCGACAAGCGCATCGACACGGCCAATGCCGACGAAATCTTTGTGGGACTGCAGCAGATCGTCAAATCGATCGGCGACGGTCATACCGGCGTCGGCACGCCCCCGCCCGACCGGCGCGTCATGCCCATCGAAATCGCGCGCTTCGGCGATGACTTTCGCATTTCCGCCGTGGGTCCGGGTCTCGATGCGGCGCTCGGCGCGCGACTCGTAAAAATCGGCGACACGCCCGTCGCCGAAGCGTGGAAACGCGTTCTAACGCTGACGCCGCAGGCGGAACTGATGGGGCTGCGCCAGGAAGATGCGGTCGTCTATCTGTCCCGCGGCTACGCGTTGCACGGGCTGGATATCGCGCCGGATCGCAATCACGTCATTTATACCCTCGAAGACGATTCCGGACGCGTCTTCCAACAGGACGTGCATGGTCTCGCGCCCGGCGAAAACGTGAAGATGACATCGGGCTATTCGGATGCAGCGCTGCGCTACCAGAACAAGGACGCGCCCTTTTGGTGCAAGGCGTCGCCGGACGGCGCCGTCTATTGCGGCTGGCGGGCCTATCAGGATCTGGCCGCCAACGCGAAGACGATGTTCGCGCTGATCGACAAAACGCACGCCACAAAACTTATCATCGACATGCGCGACAATGGCGGTGGCGACAATACGGTGGGCTATGCCGAAATGATCAAGCCGATCGAAGGGCGGTCCGATCTCAACCGCAAAGGCCGTCTCTTCGTGCTGATAGGACCTCTCACATTCTCCGCGGCGATGAACAACGCCGCCCAATTCGCCGACGAAACAAATGCCATTCTGGTCGGCCAGACCATCGGCGAGCGGCCAAATTCCTATCAGGAGCCCCGCCAGTTCCGTCTGCCGAACTCGCATCTCGTGATTCGCGCTTCGACGCTGTACTACGCATTCCGCAAGCACGGCGAAAACGCGGTGCGGCCCGACAAGGAAATCATTCCGACATGGGACGATGTGAAAGCCGGGCGCGACCCGGTGATGGATTGGGTGCTGACGCAGAAGGCGGGGTGATCGCTACACATCGCCTTCGTGCAGAAACGCGCGTATCTCCGCAATCGCTTCCGCCAGGCCGCAGCGCTTGATGGGCGTCTCCGGCGGAAACGCCGTCAGCAAGCCGCGACGGCGTCGCGGATTCCAGGATCACGAAACAGCCCTTGTCGTGTCTGGCTGCGGATCAGCCGTCCGAACGCCTGCTTCAGCCGCAAGCGCGTCAGCAGATCGTCATAGGATTTGCCGAAACGCGCGCGCCGCGCCTTGTGCAGGATCGTGGGCTTCGGCCACGGCACCTTGTCGAACACGACGAGCCGCAAGGATCGTCCCGGCACATCGACGCCGTCGCGCAACGCATCGGTGCCGAGCAGGCAGGCATTCTCCTCGGCGCGGAACAGATCGACCAGCGCGCCGGTGTCGAGCCGGTCGACATGCTGCGCATAAAGCGTGAGCCCGGCATCGGCCAGTGGCCCCGCGATGCGTTCCTCCACTGCGCGCAACGCACGCACCGCCGTGAACAGTCCCAGCGCGCCGCCGCCCGACGCCAGAAACAATTCGCGATAAGCCGCCGCCAGCGCGTCCGGATCGCGGCGCTCGACATCCGCACGATGAAGATGCGCGCCTGCTCGGCATAAGCGGAACGGCGAGCCGAAACTGGCGCGGCGCGGCGGCTCCGGCAGATGAGCCGCGCCGGTGCGCACTTCGGCCGCTTGCCAGTCGTCGCCGCCGGATCCGGCGTCGCGCAAGGTCGCCGAGGTGATCAGCGCGCCATGCGCCGGCGCCAGCACTTCGGCCGCCAGCGGAATGGTGGGATCGATCCAGTGCCGCCACAGCCCCACATCGAAATCGCGGCCGTCCTCGCGCTCGATCTCGAACCAGTCGACGAATTCCTCCCGCGCTCGCCCGTCTCCAGCGCGTCGAGCATCGCGATCCAGGCCGGCAGAATGAGCTTCGCGCGGCGCTCAAGCCCGCGCGCCGCCGCTTCGAGCCGCGCGCGAGTGTAGGTTTCGAGCTCTGTCGGTTTTGTCGTCGATCTGCTTGCGCAAGCGATTTCGCGAGCCGCGCCAGCGGCTCGGCGATGCGCTTCAGCGCGCGCGCCAGCTCGCGCGCCGCCGCGATCGTGTCGTCGCCCAGCGGCTGCGGTATCGGCTTCCAGCGAATAAAACGCGTCGCGGTCTTCGCTGCGGGCGCGCACATGCTGGTAAGCGGCCGCGAGGAACAACTTCGCCCGGTCCGCGCGGTCCGCCCGCCCGCGACGCTGCGCCATCCAGCCTTCGCCGGCCAGCGCGCCCGCCGCCGCCACCGCTTCGTCCAGCGCGGATTGCGCCACTTCGTCGTCGGCGACCAGATCCTTGAGCCGTTCTTCCAGCCCGCGCATGCGGCTGCGGGCGCGGCCTTCCGCGCCGCGAATCCAGCGGCGCAGCTCCGCCATCTCCGTGCCCGAGACAAGCGCGGCGAATCCGGAATCGGCGGCGTCGAACAGATGATGGCCTTCGTCGAAGACATAGCGCACGCGCCGTTCGGGCGGCGTGTCCGTCGTCTCGTCCACCGCCAGCCAGTCCTGCGACGCCTGCGCGATCACCAGCGCATGATTGGCGACGACGATCGGAGCATGGCGCGAGCGCCGGATCGCGCGCTCGATGAAGCAGATGCGATAATGCGGGCACGCGGCATAGATGCATTCGCCGCGCCGGTCGGTGATTTCGCGCACGCGGCAAAGACGCGGCCAGAAACGCGGGAAAGCCCGCGCCCGAAATATCGCCGTCCGGTGTCGCCGCGATCCAGCGCGCGATCAGCCCCAGCGCCACGGTGCGCTGACCCGGCGCCAGCGCGCGTGCGCTTGGCGGCTTCTTCGAAATTCAGCAGGCAGAGATAATTTTCGCGGCCCTTGCGCACCACCGCTTTCTCTTCGCGCTCGGCGGGATCGGGATAAAGCCGCGCCATCTCCTGCACGATCTGGCGCTGCAGATTGCGGGTGTAGGTCGAAATCCAGAGGCCGGGCCCGTTCTTCTCCGCCCACAGGCTGGCGGGCGCGAGATAGCCCAGCGTCTTGCCGATGCCGGTGCCCGCTTCGACCAACGCAACCTTGGGCGCGCCGGCCGCTTCGCGCGGTCCGAACGCATAGGCCGCCGCTTCGGCGTAATCACCCTGCTCGGGACGCGACTCGCCCGCATCGCCGACAAGTTGCGCCAGACGCGCGCGCGTTTCACCGACGGCGACAGGAAACGAGCTCGGCTTGGCGGGCGGCGCATCGTCTTCCCATTGGGGAAGCGCGCGCCAGACTTCGAGGCCTGCGATCGGCGACGAAGATTTTTCCGGTTCGCCCGTCGCGCGCAGCACGGCCGCGCCCCAGCGCCAGCCCGAGCGCGCCAGCAATCCGGCCAATGCGCGCGCGCGAACGCGCAGCGGCTCGGGCTGAGCCTGCAGTTCTTCGAGCAACAATTTCGCGACGACACGCAACACACGCGCCTGTTCCTCCGCGTTCCTGGGAATCTCGAGCAGGAGCGCCCGCGCGAGGCCCACCGGGCTCGGCACGAATGGCACGCCCGGGCGAACGAAGGCGAACAGTTCGAGCACGTCGAACAGCGGTCCGTGCGGCGCCGTCTTGAGGCGGCCGGCGACAAAGACGCCATGCGCCACCAGCACTTGGCCCTCGCGAAACAGCGCGCGCGCTTCCTCGATCGGCGCCATCCGGCAGCAACCGTCGGCGGCTTCGAGGATCGCGCCGCCCGGCGCGGGCACAAGGGCAGGAATGTCGAAAACTTCGCTCAACGACGCATCCGGGGGAAATCGAATGCGATCATGCACGATTGCGGCAGGCAAAGTCGCGCTGAACTTGGACAAATCCGCTCCGGTGATGCGTCACCGGAGCGGCCGAAGGATGCTCTTATCCCGGGGGCAGCGGCTGGGGATTGAGGCGATGCGGACCGGTCGGCTGGGTGACGGTGTGGGTCGCGGTCGTCACGACATGCCGGCCCGGAGGCAGCGGCTGCGGGTTCAGGGCGCTGGCGGCTTCATACCCGGCCACTGTGAACAGAAAGGCCAGGGCGATCATCGAAAGTTTCGTGCGCATGGCGGTCTCCTCTTCAACGGTTACAACGACTTTCATCGCAACCGGTGAAGCAATCATGCTGCCGTCACTCTGAACCAACTCTGGAGCGCGCGTTCATCCGGCGTTCATCGGGCGCAAAAGCACGCGGCGAGTTCGGGTGCGGAGGTTCGCACGCGCGCGCGAGACCCGCACATGCTCCGCCGCAATGCTCTTCGCGGCGACATGCAGGTCGGAGCATTTCATGCCCCGTATTCGGTACTATGCGGCCGAATCTGCGCGTTGAGGAACGGACTGGCGACTGCGCGAGTCAGACTCGGAAATCGCGCGTTGACGGTCCAGCTTTTCCACAAAATCCGCAAGCAGGAAAAGGCTGACGTCGTCGGCGGAATGATCGCCCTGCCGAAAAGGCTGTTCGAATACGGTAATGAGATGCAATGCATAGACGAACATATAGCTGATAAAGCCGAACACGATCGCCGGTCCGATGGAACCGTCGGTCTTGAGAACCAGGAGCAGCAGCAGGACCGCACACACGAGCGTTTGTATCAAGACGTGGATCGAAGGCACGAATTCCATTTTTTGAATGTAGTAAATGCGATAGAGAGATTTTCTCAGGCTGGCTTGCTCGCTGCGCAGCCGCACAATGTAGTTTGGCGGCATGCCCAGGCGATCCAATTGCGTAAAATACGGGGCCAGTCTGTCCGTCTGCGCAATCGCGTTCTCGAGATGGCTGTGGGCGCCATTACGGCCGAGGCCGTCGAAGAGCGCCGACACGATGCTCGACAAAACGTCCTGCAGCTGTTTGACGTCGACGTTTGGCGCGATCTGCGCGAAAGAAACCACGTCGTCGTGAATCGCCTCCAATGCCGCGCGGATTTCCGCAGGCAGCCGTTCAGCCTCCTTGTAGTCCGGCAGGAGGCCGGTCAGCAGAAACCCGATCAGGAATATGGCGCTCGCGACGACGCTGGACAGCAACGTATCCAGGGTCAGCATCTCGAAATGAAGTGCGTGAACAGCCACTTTGACGAGAATGAGGAACGCGACAATCGCGGTGACGTTGAAGAACAGACGAAATCGCCTTCGAAAGTCCACGCTGATGCCCCCTGGGTGTTGCGAGGACACCGGACGCATTTTCAGCCCCGCACCCGTCGAAACGCGTCGTTCGTACCGTCAGTGCAAAACGGATTAGCGCAGTTTCGAACATGAATCCAAGCGGCATAATGGATTCGCAAATGTTTGGATGTTGCAGCCGAACATTTGTGACGCTCCTGTGACGATGACGGACGCAGGAATTCGGGACGGTGTCCGAATTAAAAATTCATTGTCATTCGTTCAAGCGGCCAATTCTGGATAGAGGTTCGCCAGCGCGCGCGAGACCCGCGCATGTTCGGCGGCGATGCTTTTTGCGGCGTCGTGCAAATCCGGACCTGTATCGCCTTCGCGCGCGCGTTGTGTGAAACCGCGCGCGGCCGTGGTCAATGCGGCGAGGCCGAGGCCGCCAGCAGCGCCCGCGATGTCCTGCGCCAGCCGGGCGGCTTCGTCCCAGTTTTCGTCCACGCTCGCCTGCTCGAGCTTTCGGCAAAGCTCTTCGGCGGTCGTCATATAGGACTGCAGGATTTCGATCAGCGTGCGCAGGCCCAGCGATTTTTCCAGCGCCGCAAAGGCGGGTGCGTCGATCGCCGCGGTCGCCTGATGCGCGGAATCCGGACGCATGCCGCTCGAATCCGCGCCGCGCCCGAGAAGATCGCGCAATGCGCCGTAAAGGGCGCCGGCCGGCGCGGGCCAACGCAACATTTCGCCGGCCGCCGCAGGCGTGCGCATGCCGCTCGACACCAGCGCCAACAGCGGCGCCTTGACTCCCGGCGCCGCCGCGACGGAATCCGCGTCCGGCGCGCAGACGATGATGGCATCGAATGATTCACGGCCGGCCAGCCCGATCGCTTCGGCCGCGCTTTCGGCGAACACAAGCCGGTTGCCGAACGGTTCGAGCATGTCGGCGATCTGCTTGCACATGCCTTCATCGGCGATACGCACGAGAAGAGCCAATCCCCAGGGCGGCGACGCATGCGAAGCGTTGGCGGCGGACTCGTCCTGCATGGACTGATCTGCGCCGATCGCAGGCACGGTGAACCAGAATGTCGAGCCCTGCCCCGGCTCGCTTTCAAATCCGATTTCGCCACCCAGCGCTTCGATGACGCGCTTGGCGACTGCGAGACCGAGGCCCGCGCCATCATTGCGGCGCGTGTAGGAATTGTCGCCGGGCGAAAACGGCTCGAACACATTGGCCGCCATCTCGGGCGGAATGCCGAGGCCCGTGTCGATGACCGAAAAGCGCAGGCGCTGGCCGCCGTCGTCGCGGGTCTCGGCTTCGACGCGAATTTCGATTGCGCCGCGCGGCGTGAACTTGATCGCGTTGTCCGCCAACTTGAGCAGAACCTGGCGCACGCGGCGGGGATCGGCTGCCACGCGCGGCAGATTCGAGCCGGCGCTGACGCCAAGGCGCAACTGCCGTTCCCACGCGCGCGGCTGCAGCAGGCGGGCGACGGTGCGCGCCGTCTGCGCCGCATCGCAATCCTCGTCGGCGACGTGCCGGTCTTCGCCTTCGTCGCGCGACAATGCGATCACGTCGTCCAGCAGGGTCTTGAGGCCGCGGCCAGCTTCGAGCAGCACCTTCACATGGCTCTTTTGCGCCCGGTCGAGTTCGCTGCGCTCGAGCAACTGCGCCATGCCGAGGAGCGCATTCAGCGGCGTGCGGATTTCATGGCTGATATTGGCGACGAACGCGGATTTGGCGCGCGTGCTCGCCTCCGCCAGATCGCGCGCGATTTCGGCGTCGCCCTTTTCGCGCGACAACTGAGTCACAAGGTCGGCGTTTTCGCGGCGCAGCCGGAGGCCCTCGTCGAGCAGGCCCGCAATGCCTTCGCAGTAGGAATAAAGCACGCCGCCGAAGAACAGCACGAGCAGGCTCGACAGGCTCGCATACACGTTTCCGGCGAGCAGCAACATGAGCGCCAGCGGGCCGAGCGACGTCGCAGCATGCGCGAGATAGGCAGGACGATAGGAGCAGCGCGCGATGAATTCCGTGGCCGTCATGCCCAGCATGGCGAGCGTCAGAAACGCCTGCGCCGGAAAGAAATCGGGCGAGAACCAGATGATGGCGCCGATGCCCCAGGCCGAACCGGAAAGTCCCGAGGCGAAGGTGAAGCGGCGCGCCCACAGCTGAGGCGAATCCGCGGGATCGCGACGGCGATAGGCGTCCGCCAATTGTCCGGTGAAAACGGTCGCCGCGATCTGCAGCAGCAGCGGCAAGACCGCGATCCAGATCGGAACGATCTGGATATAGAGAACGCCCGCGATGCACAGCGCCGAAAAAGGCAGAAACAGATGATGCCGGCCGAAGCGATAGAGAACGTCGACGCGATCGGAAAACACGATTTCATCGCGCTCGGTGGGCGGCGCGGCGGCGTTTTCGATCATCGGTTGCGTCGCGTCAGGACCGGTCATTGACGGCCTCCCCTTCGCAAGCCTAGCTTTCCGCCCTTTCAAAACGCTTAAGGTTAAGTAATTCCAATGACTTCCGTCTCGCCGTCACAGGAAATCGCCCGCGCTGCGCATGCCTGGCCCTTCGAAGAGGCCCGCAAGGTGCTGGCCCGTGTCGAAAGGCGGGGAACCGACAAAAAAGCCAAGGATTACGTGCTGTTCGAGACCGGTTACGGGCCTTCCGGCCTGCCCCATATCGGGACATTCGGAGAAGTGGCGCGCACAACCTGGGTGCGGCGCGCCTTCGAAGCGATGTCGGACGTGAAGACAAGGCTGATTTCTTTTTCGGACGACATGGACGGATTGCGCAAGGTTCCGGGCAATGTGCCCAACCAGGAGATGTTGCACGCCCATCTGGGCCAGCCGCTGACATCCGTCCCCGATCCGTTCGGCACGCATGAAAGTTATGGCGCGCACAACAACGCGCGGCTGCGCGCGTTTCTCGATCGCTTCGGCTTCGACTACGAATTCCTCAGTTCGACCGAGTGTTACAAAAGCGGCCGCTTCGATGCGGCGCTGCTCAATGTTCTGGCGAATTACGAGAAAGTGCGCGACATCGTGTTGCCGACTTTGGGCCCGGAACGCCGCGCGACCTATTCACCGTTCCTGCCGCTGTCGCCCCGCACGGGGGCCGTGCTTCAGGTTCCCATTCTCGAATGGCACAAAGACCGCGGCACGATCGTTTACGACGAGGATGGCAAGAAAACCGAAGTTCCCGTCACGGGCGGTCATTGCAAGCTGCAATGGAAAGCCGATTGGGCGATGCGCTGGGAAGCGCTCGGCGTCGATTACGAAATGGCAGGCAAGGATTTGATTTCGTCCGTCGAACTCGCATCCAAGATCCAGCGTGCGTTGGGCGGCCTGCCGCCGGACGGCTTCAATTACGAACTGTTCCTCGACGAGAACGGCGAGCGCATTTCCAAATCGCGGGGCAACGGTCTCACCATCGACGAATGGCTCACTTATGGGCCGGAAGAAAGCATCGCGCTGTTCATGTACCAGAAGCCGCGGGCGGCGAAGCGGCTCTATTTCGATGTGATCCCGAAAGCGGTCGACGATTACATCGATCTCCTGAAGCAATATCGCTCGAACGAAATGGGCGAAGCGCGAGCGACTCGAAAGCCCGATCTGGCACCTCCATCACGGCCATCCGCCGCCGAGATCCTATCCGGTGAGTTTCGCGCTGCTGCTCAATCTCGTGAGCGCCTCGAACGCGCACGATCGCGACGTGCTGTGGGGCTTCATTCGCGCTTACGCGCCCGACGCCAATGCGCGAAGCCAATCCGGGGCTCGACCGTCTGGTCGGCTATGCGCTCAAATATTATGACGACTTCGTGAAGCCGCAGAAGCGCTATCGGCGCAGCGACCGAGAAGGAACGCGCGGCGCTCGAAGATCTTGCTGCGGCGCTCGATGGCATGGCGGGCGAACGCAACGCGGAAACCGTGCAGAACGTGGTCTATGCCGTCGGCAAGAAGCACGAATTCGAACCGCTGCGCGACTGGTTCAAGGCGCTTTACGAAGTGCTGTTCGGACAGACGCAGGGGCCCCGCTTCGGTTCCTTCGCGGCCTTGTTCGGCTGCGCGGAAACGGCTTCACTGATCCGCCGCGCTTTGGCCGGCGAATTCACGGGCGCCGCATGAAGCGAGTTGCGTATCTCTTGGCAGTGACCGCGTTTCTCTGGGCGCCGGTCGCGCAGGCCGCCGACAATGGCGCGCTCGCGCTCTTTGTCGTCGGCAAATATGCGCAAGCCGAGAAAGCCGGCGTCGCAATGGGCAATGCGCAGGGCTACGCCATCGCCGCCCGCTCGGTGCTCGCCGACGAATTGATGCATCCGCCTTGCCTCGAATGCCTCGAGCGCGCGGAAGCCTATGCGCGCAAGGCCATCGCGGCCGACCCGAAATACCCCGAAGGGCACATCTATCTCGCAGTGACGTTCGGGTATGAGGCGCGCATCATCGGCCTCATCGAGGCGCGCATTAAGGGATATGCCGAGGAATCCAAGCAGAATCTCGACGATGTCCTCGCCGTCGAACCGAACAATGCCTGGGCGCTGGCCGGAATTGCCGGCTGGAACATCGAAATCGTGCGCAGCGCAGGCGAGACGCTCGCCAGATGGACGTATGGCGCGAGCCTCAAGACGGGCCGCGAATACTTCGCCAAAGCATTTGCCGTCGACCCCAACAACCTCGTGCTGCGATATCAATGCGCGCTCGTGCTGGGCGCCTACGATCCGGACCTCTATCGCAAGGATATCGAAGATACGCTGGCCCGCGCCGTGGCGGGCACGCCGCACAGCGAGTTCGACAAATTCGAGCAGGCGCGCGCGCACGCGCTGCTGGACACGATCCGATCGGGCGATCTGGAAACCTTCTCAAAAATGGTCCGCCACGATCAGGGCTATCCTTGATCGCGCGCCGCCTCGCGCGCGCTAGAGTGGTCCGGGAGAATCAGGCGAGTCGAACCGCATGCTGATGGATGCCGGCGCGGCGCTGATGCGCCGCCTGCCGCCGGAAACGGCGCACAGGGCGACGCTCAAGCTGTTGCGGCTGGCCGCGCCGTTTCTGCCCGCAGCCGCACCGGACGATGCGCGCCTCGCCGTAACGGCGTTCGGCCTCACATTTCCCAATCCGGTCGGCCTCGCCGCAGGCTTCGACAAGGACGCCGAAATACCCGATGCGATGCTGAAGCTCGGCTTCGGCTTCGTCGAATGCGGCTCGATCACGCCGCGAGCCCAGATCGGAAATCCGCGTCCGAGATTGTTTCGTCTCGCCGGTGACCGTGCGGTCGTCAATCGGATGGGATTCAACAATCGAGGGATGGATCGCGCGGCGGCGCTGCTCGCGAAGCGCGCGCGCCGCGGCGTTCTCGGAATCAATATCGGCGCCAACAAGGACAGCGCCGACCGCATCGCCGATTATCGCGCCGCGTTCGAACGCCTTGCGCCATTCGCCGATTACGTCGCGATCAATGTGTCGTCTCCCAACACGCCCGGACTGCGCGGTCTCCAGAACAAGGACGAACTTTCGCGCCTGCTCGGTCTTCTCACCGAGGCGCGCACTGCTATGGGGCGGACGCTTCCGCTGCTGCTCAAGATCGCGCCCGATCTCGACGACGCGGCGATGGACGACATCGCAAACGCGGCGCTCACCTTCGGCGTCGAAGGCTTGATCGTGGGCAACACGACAATCTCCCGGCCCGCGACATTGACTTCGACTGACGCCCGGGAAACCGGCGGGCTTTCGGGCGCGCCGCTGTTCGAGTTGTCGACCCGTGTGTTGCGCGCCATGCGTGTACGTGTGGGCTCGAAGCTCGTTCTGGTGGGCGCGGGCGGCGTGAGTTCGGGCAAAGAGGCCTATGCCAAAATCCGCGCGGGCGCCGCGCTCGTCCAGCTTTACACGGCGCTGGCATATCGCGGCCCAAGTCTCATCCCGCGCATCAAGCGCGAGATTCTCGATCTTCTCGCATCGGATGGCTTCGCGAACATCTCTCAAGCCGTCGGCGCGGACGCTCACTGACTTTTGAACAAATATAACTTGTGTTGGTAAATTTGACGCCCGCGCGACGACCGCCGCGCTCGCAGAACAAGGTTGATTGCGCTACGGTGCCTCCAACAATAAGGGCTTGGGGGCCTTCATGGACGAGGATTTCGGCAAGCTTGTCGTGCGACTGACGGTCGGCGTGTTGATGCTGTTTCACGGCGTGCACAAGGTCCTCACCGGGATAGATCCCATCAAACACATGGTCGCGGCCCATGGCCTGCCGGATTGGCTTTCCTATGGCGTCTATCTGGGCGAAGTCGTGGGACCTGTCCTTGTGATCGTCGGACTGCTGACACGCGTCGGCGGCCTTCTGATCGTGATCGATATGATCGTGGCGGTCGCGCTTGTTGTGTTGAACAAGGAAACGGGATTGCTCGGCTTGGACTCCTTCGGCGGCTACAAGCTGGAACTCGAAGCGTTTTTCCTGTTCTCGGGCCTCGCCGTGGTGTTCCTCGGCGCCGGCCGCCTCAGCGTCGCCGGACCGAACGGGCGCTGGAATTGATTTAACCTAAGTCTGAATCAGGAAATGGCCGCGGAGCGCTGCGATCGGCTTCGCTTCGTCTTCCTGCCAGAGCTCCGCGTGGACATTGACCACACGCCGTCCCTGTCGCGCGATGCGGGCGCGGGCATAGGTTTCGACCGGCTTGCCCGTGCGCAGATAATCGACCGTGATGTCGACGGGCTTCGGCATTTTCGCCGCGCGTGTTTCCCACACCACTTGCACGATGGCGGCCGTCTCGAGCAGCGAGCCGATGACGCCGCCATGGAGCGCGGGCAGCATCGGATTGCCGACCAGACGTTCGGCGAAGGGCATCACGAGACTGACCGCGCCGTCCTTCACGACGGCGCGCACGCCCAGATAGCGGCAATAGGGAATGGCGGCCATCAGCGCATCGGGATCTGGATTCCGCCCTTCGGCGATCGCGCGGGCGAGCAGCTCCATCGCGCTACTCCGCTTGCGCCGGCATCTGATAGCCGCCGCGGATGAGCATGAAAGCGCCCGTGCACAGCGCGATGGGTTCATCCCGCGAACCCTGATGCGCCAGGCCGCGCACGAAGGCCACGTCATGGCCGACCTTCACGCATTCGGCTTCGGCGAAAATGTCCTGCCCGGGCACGGCCGGTTTCATGTAATCGATGCGCAGATCGAGCGTGGCGATGGGCATCGGCGTCCTGAGCGCGCCCGTCACGGACATGCCGCAGGTATGATCCAGCATCCCCGTGATGACGCCGCCATGCACCACGCCCGTGTCTGGGTCGCCGATGAGATCCGGCCCATAGGGCATGCGCATGCGCGCGCGGCCCTCCGAAGTGATTTCCAGCACTTCGCCCTTGAGCCCTGCGATATAGGCCGTCTGGCCCATATGCCGGCCGAGGTCTTTCAGGCGATCGAACCAATTGTCGGTCATGTCTTCGGTTGAATGCGATGCAGCGAGCCCTGTCAATTCCGGCCGTTAGCGCGGAAAGTTGACGGCACGTCACGATCCACTAGAATTGGGCGGTCACATCGGGGACTTCGCTTTGGATATCGAACTCATCAAATCCGCGCCCCGCCCCTCGCCCAAAGCGACCGGAAAGCGCGAGCAGACAAAGACGCAAAATCGCCAGACCATCCTGGCGGCGGCCCTGCAGGTTTTCGCCGAGCTGGGCTATGGGGCCACCACGGTGCGCGACATCATCCGCGCCACGCCCCTCGCGTCGGGCACCTTCTACAATTACTTCCAATCCAAAGAGGAAGTGTTCCAGGCCATCCAGGACGAGAACGCGTTGCGCATTCGCCCGCGCCTGCATGAAGAGCGCGCCAAGGCTGCGACCGTCGAGGAGTTCATCTCTGGCACCTTCCGCACCTTCTTCGAATTCGTGGCTGGCGACCATTCGAACTTCCGCATGCTGCGCATGAACACCGACACGTTGCGGGTGCGCATGGATACGCCCGAGACCATCGCGGGCTTCGAGGAATTGCGGGAAGATCTGGTGGGCGCCATCGCCAAGGGGATGTTCCCGCCGGTCGACGCGGATTTCCTGATGGCGGCCATTGTGGGCGTCGCGTTTGAACTGGCGGAGCGCATGGCCCGGCGCGAGATCCGGGACCCCGCTGTGGCCACCGCATTCGCCACGGCCTTGTTCATGGGCGGCATTCGCGCTTTGCCGACGTTGATGGCGGTGAACGGCAACGCCGCGCCATGAAGGCGCTTGTCTGCCGGAGCAATGCCGAAGATCTGAATGCGCTGCGGTTTGAAGATCTGACTTTGCCGCCTCTCGGGCCGGATCAGGTGCGCATCCGCGTGCGCGCGGCCTCGGTGAACTTCCCCGACATTCTCATGGCGCAGGGCAAATACCAGCACCGGCCGGAATTGCCGTTCGTCGTGGGCGGCGAGATGGCGGGCGAAGTGATCGCGGTGGGCGAAGGCGTCACGCGATTCAAGAAGGGCGACCGTGTCGTGGGCGGCGGGTTTTCGGGCGCCTTCGCCGAAGAGGCGCAAGCGCCAGCAGCATCTATGCGCGCGATTCCCGACGGCGCGGATTTCGCGACGGCGGCTTCGTTCACGACCGCGTATCTCACGGCCTATGTCGCGCTCATGCGCCGCGGAGAACTCGCGGAAGGCGAATGGCTGCTCGTTCATGGCGCAGCGGGGGGCGTGGGGCTCGCCGCCGTCGATCTGGGACGCGTGTTCGGCGCGCATGTGATTGCGACGGCGTCGAGCGAAGAGAAACACAATTTCCTGAAAACCTACGGCGCTGATTTCACCCTGCCGCCTTTCGGTTTTCGCGAGGCGGTCAAAGAGCTGACCCATGGCCGCGGCGCGGACGTGATCTACGATCCCGTGGGGGGAGACGTGTTCGACGAATCCGTGCGCTGCATCGCGTTCAATGGCCGCTTGCTGGTGATCGGATTCACCAGCGGACGCATTCCGTCCATCGCCGCCAACATGCCGCTGATCAAGGGTTTCTCGGTGGTGGGCGTGCGCGCCGGCGAATATGGCCGCAAATTCCCCGAAAAAGGCCGCGAGAACATCGCGACCATCGACCGCCTGCTCGCCGAGAAGAAAATTCGGCCCCACATCGGCGCGCGCTTCCCGCTGTCCGGCGCGCTCGACGCCATGCGCCTGCTCCAGGACCGCAAGATCATCGGCAAGGCCGTGATCGAACCGTAAGCTAGGGCATCTTCGAAATAAATTGACGCGGTTCCCTCCCTTCACCATGGCCGGGCGTGACCCGGCCACCCAGCGGGCGAGCGTCCGCGAGCCCAATAAACTTCACTAAGCGGGTCAAAATCATATCGTTGGAGACAGCTTCATTCGCCGCGCAGACGCGCGGCGGCTGGGTGGCCGCCTCAAGGGCGGCCATGGTGAAATTTCGTAATTCTGCTCAATTTGAATCTACCCTACCGCGCCAGATGCGTCAGCAATTGCGGACGTAGCTGCGCCCACACTTTCGTTTCCCAGGCGCGTTCGCCTGCGCCCTGATAATGGATGCCTTCGGGATCGCTTCGAAGCAGCTGGCTTCTGTCGCTCAGCGGATTGCTGTCCACGAAGATGCAGCCCTTGCTCGTCAGCGCACGGCCCAGATCGGCGACGAATTGCTCATAGTCTTTCACCGGTTTGGTGGAGATCGCCGTCTGGGGCGGGCCGATCCAGACGCACAGGCTGTCGGCCCGGCGGATGTCGCCGACGAGCTGGCCGACATCATCGAGATAGGTCGAATAGAAGGCGCGGAATGTCGACGCGCGGTTCGTCAGCATGTTCGAGCCCAGCGACACGATGGTGACGCGGGGGCTTACGCGCGCGAGATATTCGCGCAAGGACGAATAACGGATGCGGCCCGGCCGATCGAGCGGACCATGATCGCGCGCGCAATCGCCCGCGCCGTTGCAGGTGCGGATGCCGCAATAGGAGGTACCGCCGCGCTCCCAGGTCGTCACGTCGGAGCCGCAAGTCCACAGGCTCCAGACCTTGAGCGGCTTGCGCGAGACGGGATCGGGCTCGATCGACAGTGAGCGATAAAGCTGCGCGCCGAAATAGCCGAGGCTTTCGGAATCGCCCACCAGCAGCACGTCGGCATGCTGCACCCAGGCGCCGTCGATGACGTCGGGCGCAGTCGTGTCGTCGGGCTTGTCGGAAGCGGCGCGCGCGGCGCCCGCCATGCACATCAAAAGCGCCGCAATCAGCAGCCAACGCCCCCACATACGCCCACCCCATTTCCCTCGATGGACATTCTATACGGATGAACTAGCGGGCCGCCAATGCGTCCAGCGCCTTCAGCACAGCGCTCGCCATCTCCTGCGTGCCCACCTTGGTCATGCCGGGCTGCATGATGTCGGCGGTGCGATAACCTTCCGCGAGCACATGTTCCACCGCGCTTTCGAGCAGCTTTGCGTCGTCCACGCGGCCGAAGGAATAGCGCAGGCACATGGCCAGAGAGAGGATGCCGGCGATGGGATTGGCGAGGCCTTGGCCCGCAATATCCGGCGCGCTGCCATGGATCGGCTCGTACAGCGCGGGCTGGCGGCCCGTCTTCGCGTCTTTCGCGCCCAGCGATGCCGACGGCAGCATGCCGATGGAGCCCGTGAGCTGCGCCGCCTCGTCCGACAACACGTCGCCGAACAGATTGTCGGTGACGATGACGTCGAACTGTTTCGGATTGCGCACCAGCTGCATCGCGCAGATTGTCGGCGAGGATGTGCGACAGCGCGACATCGGAATATTCGGACCTGTGGACGCGGCTGACGACCTCGCGCCACAACACGCCCGTCACCATCACATTCGATTTCTCGGCCGAGACGACGCGCCTGTCGCGCAGCCGCGCCAGCTCGAACGCCACACGGGCGATGCGCTCGATCTCGCTTGTGGTGTAAACCTGCGTGTCGACGGCGCGCTTCTCGCCATTGGCAAGCACGGTCGTTTCCTTCGGCTCGCCGAAATAAACCCCGCCCGTCAGTTCGCGCACGATGAGGATATCGAGCCCCGAAACGATCTCGGGCTTCAGGGTTGAAGCATCCTTCAGCGCATCGAAGCACAAAGCGCGGGCGCAGATTGGCGAACAGCGCGAGGTCCTTGCGCAGGCGCAACAAGTCCGCGTTCGGGCTTCTTCTCGAACGGCAGGGGATCCCATTTGGGTCCGCCCACGGCGCCGAACAGGATCGCGTCCGCCGCGAGCGCCTTCGCCATCATCGCGTCGGTGGCGGGCGCGCCATAGGTTTCGTAGGACACGCCGCCCACGAGGTCTTCCTCGATCTCGAACGCCATGTTGCGGTTCTGCGCGAACCAGGCGAGCACGCGGCGCGTCTCCGCGATCACTTCGGGGCCGATGCCATCGCCCGGCAACAATAGGATACGACTCATTTGCGCATGCGCTTCAGGCGTTCGACCATTTCGGGGCCGCGGCCTTCGCTGCGGTGAATCTCATGGGCGAGCGCGGCCTTCAGGCTCATCGTCTCGGTGTCGGCGAGCAGCTTTTTGTTGGCGCGATTGCTGCGCCAGGAATTGGCCAACACCTCTTTGACGAAAGCTTCGACCGCGGCGTCGAGCTCGGCGTCGGGCACGCAGAAATTGGCGAGACCCATCGCTTCCGCCTGGCGCCCGGAATAGGTGCGCGACGTGAACATCATTTCCATCGCTTTGGCGCGGCCCACCCGGCGCGGCAGCCGCTGGCTCATGCCCCACACGGGCACGAGGTCCCATTTGCCATGCGTGTCGGCGAGCTTGGCCGATTCCGCGACGATCAAAATGTCTCCGCCCAGCGCGAGTTCGAGACCGCCCGTCAGGCAATGGCCCTGCACCACGCAGACGACCGGCATGGGCAATTCGCTCAAGCGTTCGATGGTCTTGCTTTCGAAACTCGCGACATGGCCGCCTTCGCCGCCGCCGCCGATATCGTCGAGATCGTGACCGGCGCAGAAACTGCGGCCCGTGCCGCGCAGCACTACGCAGCCGATCTTGGCGCCATTCGCCTCGATATAATCGATATGGGCGGCCAGCGCCTTGAACACGTCGTAGTTGAGCGCATTGAGCTTCTGCGGCCGGTTGAGCGTCAAGGTGCAGAGGCCGTCTTTTTCGTCGCGCAGGACGAGTTCGTCGCTCATAGCCACGGGCTTTCCATTTTGCGGTGCGCTTCAAAATCCGAAATGCGCTGTTCGTTGCGAAGAGTCAGCGCGATATCGTCCCAGCCGTTCAGCAGGCATTGCTTGCGGAACGGATCGATCTCGAATTTGAGGCAGCCGCCGTCGGGGCCCGCGAATTTCCTGTTTTTCGAGATCGATGGAGATCACCGCGTTCGCGCCGCGCTCGGCATCGTCCATCAGCTTGTCGATGTCTTCCTGCGGCAGCGCGATCGGCAGGATGCCGTTCTTGAAACAGTTGTTGTAGAAAATATCGGCGAAGGACGGCGCCAGCACGCAGCGTATGCCGAAATCCAGCAGCGCCCAGGGCGCATGCTCGCGGCTCGAGCCGCAGCCGAAATTCGCGCCCGTGACCAGAATTTTGGCGCTCTTGTAGGCGGGCTTGTTCAGCACGAAATCCGGATTGTCGCTGCCGTCGGGTCGCGTGCGCATCTCGTGGAACAGCGCCTGGCCCAGGCCCGTGCGCTTGATGGTCTTGAGGAATTGTTTCGGGATGATCATGTCGGTGTCGACATTGATCATGGGGAGAGGCGCGGCGACCGCGGTCAGTTTCGTGAAGGGTTCCATGGCGGGCGGACGTTAGCTGCTCGTCCCGGCCTGCTCAAGCGACAAAGGCTCCGTGTCGTGGAAGTGGTTCAGGTCGACCACCCGGCGGCCGTCGGCCGTGAGCGAGAGCACGTCCACAAAACGATGATCCATCAAGATCTCGTCGGGCGTGTAGGAATGCCGCGCATAGATGACGTCGGCCAGCGTTTCGTCGGTGCCGCTCAGAAGGATCAGGATCTCGAATTGCATGTCGTAGAGCTGGTCGATCGACACGCCGTGGAGCGGGCTGTTCTCGTCGATCCTGTGCAAGACTGTCCAGGACAGCGCGAAGAGCAGCGAGCGCGACCGCTCCACTTTCAATTCCTCAAACCGGCGCATGGTCACGCCTTCCAGCGTCGTCGCCTGGCGCGCCAGCGAAACGGAGACCGACGCGTCAAAGATCTGGTTGCCGCGCTGGTTGGCGGCCCGGAACATCAGGGTGGGCACGCCGTTGAACGGCGCGATCACCGCGACTTTGCTGAACAGCACGCGCGCATAGGGACGCGAGAAGCGGGCGAACATGACGCCTGTCACCGTCGCCATATAGAGAATGCCGAAAAACGCCTCGAAGGATACGACGATGTTGACGTAGGTCGAACTCGGCGATCATCTCGCTGTTGACGGAGGCGATGGTTTGCACGCTGAAAAGATACGCATCCCAGAACGAACCGGGATGCGCATGCGAAATCCCGTGCGGATCGAGCACATAGAAGGACGCAAAAAACAGATTCAGCAACCCGAAGAGCGCCAGAAGCCCAAGAAAGAAAAGCGACCACGGCGCCGTGAGCACGACATGGTAGACGTCCGTCCAGCGCGTGTTGTCCTGTCCCTTGATGACGGCGCGTCGCGGACGGGCGTTCGGATTGACGAAACGCGGAATCGGCTTGTTCTCCGCGTGCTCTTTCTCGTTATGCTCCGGACGATGCGGATGGCGCGATGGAATTGTCATTGGGGCGCGGCGCTTTCGGCGATCCATCGTTTCGCGGCCGCAAGAGCGGCGCGACTGTTCGTTTTTTCCGGCCGCGAGGGTGGAGCCGTGATTTCAAGAATGACGCCGTTCGGATCTTCGAAATAGATCGAGTGCTGCAAACCGTGATCTTCTTCCCAGAAGTCGATGTTCCGCGCTTTCAATCTGGCGCGCCATTTGCCTTGCGCCTTGCGGGACAACTCGGCGAACGCCAGGTGCCGGATGTCCTTCGGCAACGCGTCGCCGCGCGGACGCGCCTGCCCTCGCAGATTGACCAGCACGATCTCGCGTCCGTCGCCGGGCGAAAAGATCATCATCAGCCAGGGCTTGCCGCCCCAATCGTCGCCGCTCACGCATTGCACCAGCGCGAAGCCCATCACGTCGCGATAAAACGAAAAACTCGCCTCGGCGTCCCAAACGGGAAAGACGATATGGTCGGTTCTCAGCATGTCCGGCGTCCGCGTTTCGCGTCTGTAATGCTTATAGCAGACACATGTTCCGGAACGGCAGCCCTCGTTTATGACGCCGGCGGCGCGGGTTCCTCGGGCGGCGCAGCGCGCTGCAGGCGGCTCATGATCAACGGCACCAGCGCGTTGACGTTGGCGCCGAGGCCGCCTTCGCCGCCCACGGTCACTGACAGATTCTCCGGCATGAAGCGTTGTCCGCCCGACGCCAGCGCGCGAATGGCGTTGATCAGGGCCGCCTGATCCTTGCCGACCGCCTGCTGCTGGGCTTCGAGGCCCTTCGCGATGGCGAGACCTTCGGCTTCGGTCTTGGCGGCGCTGGCGCGTCCGACCTTGTCCAACCGATACGATTCGCCGTCCGCTTCCGCCTGGACGCCCTGCGCCTTGTTCTTGGCGATGTCGATGCCGACCGACGACTTGGCGAGGTCCGCCTGCATGTCCGCGCGACCCTTCGCCTGTTCGAGCACGAGGCGCTGGCCCTGCGCCTGCTCCTCGGCCTTGTAGGTCTCTTTCTGTTGATTGGCGATTTCGCGCGAGGTGAGCACGTCGACCAGTTGCTGCGGGAAGATCACATCCTGGATGTAAACGCCGCGTGTCTCCACGCGATATTCCTTCAGCTTGTCGCAGATATGCGCCTGCGCCTGGGCCTGCACTTCCTGCCGTTTCTCGATGAAATCAATGGCCGGCATGGATTGCAGCTTGTCGCGGAAATGATTGCCGACAGCCGCCTGCAGAACCTCGTTCACGAGATTGAGCATCGTGCCCACGATGGAGATCACTTTCGGCGCTTCCGTATCGGGCACATGGATCTGCACCTGCAGATCGATGTTGAAGACGAAGCCTTCCTTCGACTTCGCGGTGATCTGCTTGAGACCCTTGTCGAGATTGTGCGCGGACGACGATGCATCCGCCCAGTTCAAAGTAAGAATGAAGGTGGGAACGATCTCCGCATTGTAGCAGCGCGGATTGATGGCGTATTTGCCGGTGCGGATCGGCTCCTGCCAGATGCCGCGATGGCCGGGGCGCACGAGCGAACCAAATTTGAAATCGACGCCCGAGGTATCTTCCGTCGCAAGACCGACATAAGCCTTGATCACGGCCACTTCGCCCTGATTGACGACGAGCATGGGAACGAGCTCGACCGAGACGAGGAACGGATTGAGGTTGTAGGCGCCGTACATCAGCGGATCGTGCTGGATGCCGATGCGCCCGCCGTGATCGAGGAACGCCTGGAAATCCTGATAATTGTTGTGTTCCTCGTTCTTGACCGAAAGGATCGCTTCGATGAGATCGCTGTCCTTCGTTGTGGGCTTTGCTTCCATCTCCGCGATGTCGCCGAAATCGCCGATGCGGTTGGCGATGGCGCCTTTGGGAAGCGGCGGGCCTTCATAGGTCGTGACGATGCCGATCATGTCGACGATCTTGCCGCCGTCGCTGATGGAAGGCTCGATGCGGACGACCTGAAGCTTCGAATCGGGGAGTCCGAACGACGCAGGCTTGAGGCCACCCCGCGATTCCAGCCGCGCATATTCCTCGTCGATGGGCACGCCGAACACGGTGCTGCGCGTGATGACAAGAAAACCGACCGGATGAATCGGCACGACGCTGCCCGGCGGCAGCACGGGGCGCTGCACGCCCTTCTGTCCGCCTTTCGAAACGAATGTTCCGATATCCTGGAAATTGCCGAATTCGGGTTTGTAGACGCCGGACTTCGCACCCACCGGCACCGATTCGCCCACTTGCGCGATCACGACACCGATTTGATTTGCCGGAATCTGCACCATCGGGTGACGCGTCACATCGTAAAGCGGCCACAACTTGAATTGGAGGCCCGGATGCAACAGCTTCGCCTGATAACCCGCCTCACCTTCGAATGCGACGGCGTTGCCGCCCGTGAGTTTGCGCAGGCCGAAGCGCTTGCGCACGAGGCCGACTTCCGTCGGTCCGATGTTCCGCGTCGACTTCATCACCACGACGACGACGATCGCCCCCAGCGCGACGACCGCCAGGTCGAAATACGAACTATGCGCGATGATGCTCAACAAGCCGGACAAATCCACGTGGGCAGCCCTCCCTTGGGATTCTGTTGCGCGAGATATAGGGATGGCGGCGGCCAAAGTCATGCCGCAATAGGGGAAACATTTTGCGAAGCATGGCTTGAATATTGCGTCGCACGCGACTAGCCGGGCAGACGACTCTTATAGCAATGGCGACGATTCTTTACCCCTCTTGTTGTCATGGCCCGCGAATGCGGGCCACCCAGGTGAAGCTTGGTTATGTGCAGGCGAGGCTCACACCCTTGCACTTTCTTCGAACTCCGAGACGTGTCACCTGGGTCGCCCGCATTCGCGGGCGATGACACACTAGGAGAAAAAGAGTCGCCAGTAGCGGCCGGCGGTATTGTCTCTAACCCCTGGTCTCATGTTTTCGCCGGAGCGCGCTCAGATAGGTCTGCCATTTGGTTTCGTGCTGCGATCCCAGTTCGTGCAGATAATCCCAGGTGAACAATCCCGTGTCGTGGCCGTCGTCGAAACGGATGCGCACGGCGTAATTGCCGACGGGTTCGAGCGCTTCGATCTTCACATGCCGCTTGCCGGGCACGATCTGCCTCTCGCCCGAGCCATGGCCCTGCACTTCGGCGCTGGGCGATTCCACTCGCAGATACTCGGCCGCCAGCGCAAAGCCGGCGCCGGAATCGAATGCGATCGTGAGACGTCGTCTTGGACGGATCGAGCCGCAATTCCACCGGCCAGGGGCGCGCGCTCATCGCTGCTATTTCGCGATGCGTTCGAATTCGGAAAGTTCGCGCGCTTCGCCCGGCAGCATGATGGGCACGCCGTTGCGGATGGGATAGGCAAGGCCTGCGATGCGGCTCACCAGTTCCTGACGTTCGCGATCATAGATCAGCGGGCCCTTGGTGACAGGACAGATGAGGATTTCGAGCAGCTTGGGATCGGGCTCCATCATACTCTCAATTCAGCATCGAGCCGCCGGGCGCGGGCGCGCCGGCCATCTCGAGCAACGCCACCAGCGTATCGACGCGTTCCGGCCAACCTGGGCGCTTCCAGCAGCGCCTGTTTCTCGGCCGGCTCGAACGGACACATCATCGCCAGCGCATTCACCAGCGTTTCGGCCGGCGCACTCATCACCGAACTGCCAATCCGCATTGAGATCGCGGCGCGACAGATAATCCTTGAGCGCGGCAAGCAGTCGCTCGCGGGGGAAATCGTCCGATGGCGTCGTCGCGAGATCGGCGCCGAACGGCGCATAGTCCGGACGCACGCGACGGAACGGCGATCCCGGCCGCAATTCTTCCGCCACGCGAAACCGGCAAAGACCCGACAGTGTGATCAGATAGCGTCCGTCATCGGTTTCGCGATAGGAGATGATGCGACCCGACGCAGCCCACGGCCGACAAAGGCGGCGTCAGCATTTTGTCTTCCGGCTCCGTCGGCTGGATCATGCCGATCAGCCGCGTGCCCGACATCGCATCATCCACCAGCGCCAGATAGCGCGGCTCGAACACATTGAGCGGCAATTGCCCGCGCGGCAGCAGAAGCGCGCCGCGTCAGCGGAAAAATGCGGCAGCGTCTGCGGGCAGATCGTTCGAGCGAATAAAAGCGCGCATGCATCAGGAGAACAACAGCGACGGAAAGCTTGCGGCGCGCCGCAATGGTGCGTGGATCGGTCGGTCCCATCGCTTCGAACAGGGTGACGAGATGCTTGCGCGCGCCGTCGTCGTTCCATTTGCGGTCGCGCCTGATCAGTTCGAGCAATTCGCTCGATGGCGCCGTCGCGATCGCCCTTGGCGTCGAGCGCCAGCGCCAGATCGTAGCGCGCCTGATGATCGCCCGGATCGGCCGCCAGCTTTGCGTGCAATGGCGCGCTGTCGCCGCGCCTGGGCCGCCTGTTCGCGCAATTTCAATTCGGCTTCCACGGTGCGGATCGCTTCGTCGGCCGCGCCGTCCGGGCGCACGAGACCGCAGGGTCGCGCGCGCGCGTTCCAGATCGCCGCTCTTCAGATAACAGCGCGCAAGGCCCGCGACGGCGCGCGGATGTCCCGGCTCTTCCTGCAGCACATGACCATAGGCCTGCGCCGCATTGCCGAGATCGCCGGCCGCGAACGCTTCGTCTGCGGCCGCGAGAACTTCATCGGCATGGTCTGTGCGCCCCGCCTCGCCGCCCGTCAATTGCTGCACAAAGGCGCGCAACTGCGATTCCGGAATGGCGCCCATGAATCCGTCGACCGGCTGGCCGTTCTTGAACGCATAGACGGTCGGGATCGACTGAATGCGAAGCTGTGCTGCAATTTCCTTGTTCTCGTCGATGTTCACCTTGACGAGACGCACGGCGCCCTTGGCTTCGTTCACGACCTTCTCGAGTGCGGGGCCAAGCTGCTTGCACGGGCCGCACCACGGCGCCCAGAAATCCACGATGACGGGAACGTCGCGCGACGCTTCCAGCACGTCGGCCGCGAAGGTCTCCAGCGAGGCGTCCTTGATATAGGCGCTCGCCGGGCCCGCAGCCGCCGCAGCGGGAGCGGCGCTGGCGACGGGCCGGCCGGTGGCGTCGATCAATGGCATCAGCAGTCTTTCTCGTGTTCTCGGCCCAAAAGATGGGCGTTACGGCGGGGAAAGAAAAGACCCCAAAAAGAGCAGATCGCAGGCGGGTCGCCTGAGTAAAGCTAAGCGGCGAAACCGGCAAGCCGCGCTTCCAGCTGCGCTTTCACCTCGGGCCATTCCGCAGCCAGGATCGAGAAATAGGCCGAATCGCGGAAATAGCCCTGCGGCATCCACATATGGCCGCGCAGGATGCCCTCCTCCTTGGCGCCCAGTTTCCGCAGCGCCGCACGCGAGCGCAGGTTCTTCGCATCGGTCTTGAACTCGACGCGATTGTAATGGGCCGCGAAGGCGTTCGCGAGCAGTAGATATTTCGCTTCCGGGTTGACGGCGCCGCCTTGCGCACCCGCGACATACCAGGTGAAGCCGATTTCGACTTTTGCGTCCGCGGGCGTGATCGCGAGATAGGAGGTTGAGCCGACGATCGCACCGTCCGCGAGCCGGCGGACCACGAACGTGATGTAGCGCCCCATCGCCATTTCCTCGACGAGCCAGGGCAATCTGCTGGCGAAGCCTTTGCTGGCGTCGATGGGAATGTAGCGCCACAGGTCGGGATCTTCGCCCGCGCGAATGAGATCGGCGTGGTGGCGGTCCTCGAGCGGTTCGAGCACGACGAACCGCCCGCGCAATGTTCTCGGTCCGAGCGATGTTACAGCTTGCATCAGGCACGCTCCGGAAGTTTCGCAATGAGCGGTTCATGCCCCGTGTCGCGCAGGAAGCGCAACAGGTCGTCCAGCGAAATCGCGGTCGTGCGGTCGTTGCGCAACGGATGGAAATTGAGGGGATCGAGCGCCAGCATCCCTTCGTCGAGCACCACGCGCACGCGGGCCTCGCGGTCGTTAATGACAGAGAACGGCGTCACCGATCCGGGCTGCACGCCCAGCGCCTCGACGAGAAGCTCGGCCGAACCGAAGGAGAAGCGGGGGACGCCCAGCTGCTTCGACAATGCCGTCAGGTCGATGGCGAGATGTTCGCGGGCCACGACCAGCCACAACCCGTCCTTCTTGTCTTTCAAGAACAGATTCTTGGTGTGGCCGCCCACGAGATCGCCGCGCAGCGCCTTCGCTTCCTCCACCGTGAAGACGGGGGCGTGCGATTGCGTCTTGTGCGCGACGCCCAGCGCATCGAGCCGGGCGAAAAGATCGGTATCTGCAGCGGGATTTGTCATCGCGTTCGCATTATGATGGCGGAACCTTGTACCGCAACGTCCGCCATTCGGGGGCAGTCATGAACATCGCACATATCGCGTTCGCCGCGGCAATCGCCATTCTCATCGCGCCATCGGCGCATGCGGGCGCGCTGCCCGTCTCGAAACATACCTTCACCGAAAAGACCGCGGACTTCGAAACCTCGATCCAATATCCGCAGACGGGCATGAAGGCGATCGACGACGATCTGGTGCAAAGTGTGAAGAAATATGCGGCCGATTTCCGCCGCGAATCGAAAGGCGCGCGCGCCAACTCCGGCCGCGCCTATACGCTCGATGCGAATTACGAAGTGGTGCGCAACGATGCGGGCGGCTTCGCGGTCAAATTCGACGCCGAGATCGACATGGCCGGCGACCATCCCAACGAGGACATCTGGACCGCGAATTATTTGCGGCCCGATGGCTGGCGCGTCTATCTGCCCGAACTGTTCGACAGCGCGGCTGTGCTGCCGAAGATCAGCGCACTCGCCATCGCCGATCTCGACCACCGCCTGACCACGGGCGCGGAACCCGAGAGCGAGAAGGATTGGGTGGCGCGCGGCGCGGCGCCGGTGGGATCGAACTTCGCGGTCTTCGTGCTGAAGCCGAATTCCATCCATATCTGGTTCCCACCCTATGAAGTAGCGTCCTTCGCGGCCGGCCCGCAGGAAACGGAAATCCCGCTGGCGCCGTTGCGCCCTTATTTGCGGCCCGACCCGCGCGCGCCCGCGGCGAGTTTCGATTGCGCGAAAGCCGCGAGCCCGACCGAGCGGGCGATCTGCTCCGACGTGGCGCTGGCCCGGCTCGACCGCGCCGTGGCCGAGGCCTATATGTCGGCGCTCGAAGCGTCCGATGACGGGGCAAAGACCGCGGTGCGGACCCAGCAGCGCGCCTGGCTCGGCCGCCGCAACGACGCCTGCAAAAGCGAGGCGGCCGCCGGCCTCACCGCCTGCCTGACTGGCGTCTATAACGAGCGCCTCGCCGCCCTCCAGCCGGGGTGACCACTGGGAGCGCGGGCATCTTGCCCGCTTTTCTCTAACCTTCGCTGCCGGGCGGGCAGGATGCCCGCGCTCCAATGCCGTCGAAACCCTAATTGCCCGACGCTATTGAATCTTCCGGGCCGGTGGGCGATAAGCCCCGTCCTACTTGGATCGCGGGCGTAGCTCAGGGGTAGAGCATAACCTTGCCAAGGTTAGGGTCGGGCGTTCGAATCGCCTCGCCCGCTCCAGGTAATCTTCGGCGCCTCCGCCGCGCTGCAAGCAATGCCGGCCCCGACCCAGAAGCGCAGACCCCAACATAGGTCATGGTCGGCCGAGGGAGGGTTGGAGCTTGAGAGCGCCGCTTTTGTCCGTCACAGCTTTGCTCGTCGCCTCCTGTTCCGCATCGAGCGCGTTGGCGGCCGACATATCGCAGGCCGATCTGATCCGCCTTGGTGCGAAAGCCGCCCAGTACAAGCCGGCGGATTCCTTTTCTCCGCCATTTGACGACACCGCAGCCCTGGGGCGGACGTTTGTCATTCGCTCGCCGCTCAAGCAAAACGAAACTCCCGAAATGCCCGGCAAGGACGGCGGTTGGACCTATAGCGTCGACTCCGGGCAACTCACGCTTACGGTGAAAGAAGATGGATGGATTGCATACCATCATCCGCAAGGTGACCTGTCATTTTCGACGCTGGAAGGGTTTGAGATTTTCCAAACCGTAAAGCATCTCGGGCACGAGCGCGAACAGAACGCATTTGGCGCGCAAGTCGACGTGAACTATGGGCGCATTACGTCAGTCGGAATCGTCGCGATTTCGGAAAGCGCCGTCGCACATTCCGTCGCTTTCGATCGGAATTGGAACACGCTTGTCGCCCACATCACGCTCGCTCCCGAGCAGGCTCGCAACGCCGTCAAGAATGCATTCGTCGTCGTTCAGGGGAAAATCGTTCCGCTCGAAAATGGGAGGGGGTCGTTGTGCGACAGCGACGGCGCCGCAGCGACCTTTCACTCTCCCACCAGCGTTTCAGAACGTTTCTGCGTTTTTAACGCCGAGATTGACCGCGTGGCGATCGAATCCAATGGACAAGCGCTCGCCGAATGGAAGTCTGCCGCAGCGACAGGTGAAGCAACGCGAGCGGACACGGCGGCGATGCCGGCGCATTTTGGCGTCCACTATGCTGCGCTTGACGCCCAAACCATCACCGTGCTGCATATGCCCGAGGATCACGGATTATTTGTGGCTGCGGTCGACGAGAATTCTCCGGCGGCGCGCGCCGGGGTGCAGAAGGACGACGTTATCCTCTCCTTCGCGGGCCGGAACATGACGTCTACCGGCGACCTGCAGAGCGCTGTCGGCGCCCTATCGGCGGGCGCGGTTGTTCCAGTTCGCATCTGGCGCGCCGGCCAGGAAATCGACCTGAAGGTACAGTTCTAATAAGAATCGGCAAGAACTCGGGGCCGGAGCGCAATTGGGGAAATATTTCTCGCGTGAACCGCCGTTGAGATGTTTCTTGTCTTCGTCTTTCATCTATCGAAAAACGCGTGGTCGGACCCCGTTTTCCAAGCGGCAATGCGATAATAGACGACCGAAAAATCATGTGATTTTTCCCCGAGGAATATCCTGGGAGCTTATGCTTGCCGCGCGGCGGCCGCAATTATCGTCGCGGAGAAGACTCCGCTTGCGCTGCTAGCGTGCGCCTGCCGGATCGGCATTAAGCGCAGAATCCAGCTCGGCGCTCTTTGGCGCGGCGAGGCCGCCAAAGCGCGCGTCGATGTCGAGCAGCAGCCGGCGCGCCTCGTCGCGCTTGCCGTTCGCGACCAACGCATCGACCTCTTGAAGCTGTGCCGACATATCGGCGTCGATGCCGGCGCGACAGGACGCCAGTTCGGAAGGATCCGGCGGCGTGGGCGCAGTGAGCGCTGCGAAGACGCGCGCCAGCGCAACGCCGTCGGGCGTATCGTGGCCGGTGCGCGGCGCCGTCTCAGAGTCCAGGTCCGTCACGCACCAGCCGCGCATCGAGCGCGCGCTGGCCTTGTCGGTTTCGAGATTGAGCGTGTCCTCGTCGCCGCTGACATAGACGAGCCGCGACGCATTCTGAAATTGCAGGAACAAATCGCGCGGCGGCAACGGCGCCTTGGCGCCGCCGATCGGATCGGCGCCGGCGTCGAGCAGCGCGCCGCGAAAAATATCCGGATAGTCAAGCGCGAGACGCATCGCGACTCTCGAGCCGCCGGAGAATCCGCCGATATAAACGTGCTGCGGATCGACCGCGTAGCGATCGACGATGTTCTGATACCCAATCAATGCCAGCGGGACGCGGCGGCCAAGCACGTTTACGTCATTGCCGGAATTCGCGGCGCTGACGAAGATCACGCCATATTGGTCGAGCACGGTCGCCCAGTCCGACGGCAGCTTCGCGTCCCGCCATGGCGGGACAAACACGAGCAGCCCATAGCCCCGCGCCGGCTTCGCAGCCGGCACGTAGACGACGTACGACTCTTTCGACGGATCGATCGACTGTGCAGGCAATGTCTTGCCTGAGCGCGCCAATTCGCGATCCGCCGCCGCGGCGGCGAGCGGGCTGATCATCCGGTGCAGGATTTCCCCGTTCGCCGAGAGCGGCGAGGTTTCGCTGAAAACAACGCCGCTTTGCAGGCGTGCAACGGTCGCATCCTGCGCGACCGCGACATTCGCGAACAGCGCTGCGACGCAGCACGCAATCCCCTGCAAACGCGCCGCCCGCATCGCCGTCAACCCGGCGGAATCCCGAATGTGCCGTCGACGACTTCCACGAAATTGCGCTCCTCCCGCAGGATCAATTTCTTGCTTTGCGCCATGTCGAAATTCGCGCGCGCGTCGGGATCGGTGCGCAGGCGCGCGCGGTAGGCTTCGTATGCGGCGAGACTATCGAACGCGATCAGGCCCCAGGCGACGTCGTTGGTCCCTTCATAGGGGAGGAAATAGCCGACGAGATGGCCGCCGCAACGCGGGATGATGCGGCCCCAGTTCTCGGCATAGGTCTTGAATGCCTCTTTCTGGAACGGATCGATCTGGTAACGAATAACACAGGTCATTTTCATCGTGTGTCCTCCCGGTGCAGCCCATGCGCGACGCGCCAACGCCAGCGTCACGAGCGCGGCGCCTGCGATCGCCGATGCTTCGCGCCGGTTCACGGGCCCGATCATCTCATTTGCTTGCGTCATGGCGATGATTGTAGCATCGGCCGGGCGCGATCACTTCGACGCCGGTCGAACAATTGAAGTTCTGCCGCACAGCGCGGGAACGGGAAAATCACGATGCCGCTATCGCGAATCGATCACGTGACGATCCTCTGCAGCGATCTTGCGAAGTCGCGCGCAT
Source organism: uncultured Alphaproteobacteria bacterium (assembly GCA_963715545.1). Lineage (GTDB taxonomy): Bacteria > Pseudomonadota > Alphaproteobacteria > Micropepsales > Micropepsaceae > Rhizomicrobium. The sequence continues at coordinate 2,768,285 of OY970252.1, forward strand.
TTTACGCCGACGCGCTCGGTCTCGTAGATGGAGATCGGCCGCCGTTCAATTTCCCGGGCGCGTGGCTCTGGCTGGGTGACCGCGCCGTGGTGCATCTGGTAGGCGGACGAAACCAGGGCACAGTGGGAACGGGAAGCTTCGATCATGTGGCATTCGCCGCGGCCGATCTCGAAGCCACGCGAACGCGGCTGTCGAAATCCGGCATTCCGTTCCGCGAAGCGGCCGTGCCCGGCCGGCCATTGCACCAGATCTTCGTCATCGATCCCGATGGCGTGACGATCGAGTTGAACGTCGATCTTTCGGCTTAGTGCCCGTCCTCGTCTTGATCTTCCGAAAGAGTCGGAAGCCGTCGTCATTGAAGGTCCGTCGTGAGATAGGCGAAAATCGTGCGCGGTCCGGGCCATTGAAAGAACCCCGGCGTGTAGACGTTCGTCCACACGCGGGACGCCAAAACGTTTTGGATCTGCAGGCGAAGGGTGCTGTTCTCGCCCAAGGCCGTGAACTTGTAGCGGCCGCCGATATTCAGCTGCGTGACGGCCGGCGTGTAAATGGCGTTGTCCACGCTTTCCGGCTGGGTGCCAAAATGTGTGGCAGAGGCATCCAGCGACGCCGCCGGCCACCAAGGTAAGCTGTAATTGGCGTTGGCCACATACATCACGCGCGGTTGACCGACGGCGATAGGGCCCACCCCTTCGGCGGCCAGATCCGGCCCCGTGATGCCGACTTTGCCGGCAAGAACGCCGACATTGATGTGGAGGTTCGCCATCGGTTCGCCGGCGATCGAAAACTCGACGCCTTTCGCCTGCTGCACCCCGAGTTCGCGATCGACGTTGCTTTTATCAAGATCGAAATAAGGCTTTTGAAGCTCGAACACACCCGCAATGAGCTTCAACTTGGGCGTCAGGACAAAACGCGCGCCCGAATCCACCTGCCAGGTCAGGGACGCGGGCAGGACGGCGCCGCTGTTTTGCGCGGAACTGGGCGCAACCCCGGAATCTTCGAGCCCCTGGGTGTAGCCCGCGTAAACCGTCAATCGCGGCGCGACCGCGTAGGCCGCGTTGGCGTAGGTGCGAAATGGATGCGCCGCGACTTCGGATTCCGGCGCCGCGGGAGAGACGACCGCCTCATGGTAGTTTTCCTTCTGGATGCCCATCTCGAGTTCGCCGAGACTGCGCCAATCCACATGATACGCAGCTCCGACGCTCCACAATTCGGTGTGGTCGTTGGTGCGCGCCGAATACATGAAATTCGGTTCCGGAACCTGGACCCCCGAGCCGATGATGGCCGGCCCTGCATCGACGACGTCCTCGCCGCCATAGCGAATTGTGGTGTCGCGGCCGCGAGTCATGAAAATCAGCTGGTGGCGCCAATCGCCCGTTGTGAAGCTGCCTGTCAGGCGCACTTCGCCGGAGGTGGAAGACGCGGTTTGATCCGGATAACCGATGACCAGATGCTCGGATTGGCCGCTGGGCTGGATGTCGGTGTACAGGTCCGCAAAGCTTACGGGATTGTCGTTCGTCGATCGAAAAATTCCGGCCTTCAGCGACCACGCATCGCTCAACTGGGCGGCGACGAGACCACCCAGATTCATCGTCACGTTCCGGCCCCGGGCCCAATTCTGCGCCACGTAAGTTTTGGAAACGGAAGGCGGCAGGAAATCGCCGGCTGTAAAGAACAGCGGAAATGTTTTCGCGTCTCCAGTCTCCTGCCAATCGAACAGCGCGCGCACCGTAATCTTGTTATTCGGCCGCCACTGGGGCGTCGCGCCGACGCTTGTCACCCGTGACGTCATTCCGGGATAGGCGCCAAAGGGCGACTGCGTGCTCACTTGCGTGCTCACGCCGATCGGCAACACGAGTTCTTTGCCGATCAGCGGCACGCTGCCGTCGATGCTGACGCCCCATGCTTCGTAGGGGCCGATGCTTGTGATGATCGTTGCGCTGGGCGCATCGCCACCCGGATTGCGCAGATTGTAATCCACAATGCCGGTCGGCGCTGGAAACGCATAGCCGATCTCGGTGACGCCCACGCGAATGGTCGAACCTTCGATGACGCGTTCGGACGGCGCCCCTTGCAGGTCGAAATATATGCCGTCGATGCGCACATTGCCGGCCGTTTGCGGACTGAACCCTCGCACCAGTCCCGGACTGTAAATGCCGACGGACTCCAACCCGAGCGTGAGGCCGTAGGCGTCCTCGGCGGATGTGATGGGATTGTCGGACGCGTGTTGGGCCCACGCCGCGCTCGCTTGCAGCGTCGCGAAAATGGCCGCGACTCCCAAAGGAATTATCCGACTGCAAGCAGACGCCATATGCTCTCCAAACCCAAGCCGTTCGAGATCCCAAATGTAGGCGCGCCTGCGGCGTGGACCCAGACCGCTCACTGCACCGGGCAGGCGATTCGCTGCATCGACGAGTCTGCGCCCATATCTTGAGCGTATAGTGACGACCATGGATGAGACTCACACGGCGTTGCGCCCGACCCCCTGGGGTTGGATTGTCCTGATCTGGTCCGCGGTCGGACTGATCGACGCTTGTCAAACCGTGCTCTTTGTCCATTCGCTCGGCGCACAGCGCAACTGGCTGCCGGTGTTTGGAACGGAGCTCGCGTCCTGGCTGCCCTGGCTCCTCGCGACGCCGCTCATCACCGGCCTCACCCACCGATGTCCTCCTGTTCGCGGCGCGACATTGCGAACGCTGGCCTTGCACCTTGCGGCCTTCGCCGCCATCAGCGTGGTCGCGCAGTCATGGTATGTCGGGCTCCAGATGGCCTTCAACCCATGGGACTTTCCGCAGCCGCCGACATTCATCGCTGCGTGGCGCACATCGCTTCCCTACCAGGGCCCGACATTTCTGATCGTGTACGGTTTGATCGCGACCGTGACCTTGATCATGGACGCGCGAGACAACATGGCCCGCAAGACGACCGAGGCCGCGCGGCTCAACGAAGAACTTTCCCGGGCCCAGCTTGCGGCGTTGCGCCGGCAGGTGGAGCCACACTTCATGTTCAACACGCTGAATTCCATCGCGGGCCTGGTGCGCGACAATCGAAACGACGCCGCGGTCGGTATGATCGTCGGGCTCAGTGAATTCCTGCGCCGCACGTTGGAAGATTCCGACCGATCGCAGGTGACGCTGGCGGAGGAAGTCGAATATCTGCAGCGCTATCTCGACATCCAAAAGGTTCGATTTGGAGAGCGCCTTCAGGTGACCGTGGACATCCCGGCAGAGCTTCTGCACGCGCAGGTTCCCAACCTGCTGTTGCAGCCCTTGGTGGAAAATTCCATCAATCACGGCATCGCGAAGCGCGCCGCCGGCGGAACCGTCCGCGTTTCCGGCGTGCGCCGCAACGGCAGGCTCCGCCTCAGCGTCGAACCTGCCAGCAGACTGGCAGGTGAAAAATATCGGCGTCGGCATCGGCAATATTCGCACGCGCCTGCAAATCCTGCACGGCGACGATTCCGGGTTTGAACTCAGGCGCGCTGACGCCGGTGGCGTTGAGGCGATCGTGACTCTGCCGTTCGTGGAGGCGTGAATGGCCGACAAGCGATCGGCGCCGATAAACGTTTTGGTCGTTGACGACGAATCATTGGCGCGACGAAATCTGACCATATTGCTGCGCCGTGATCCCGACATCGGGTCTGTCACCGAATGCGGGTCGGGTTTAGAGGTCATTGCGGAAATCAGAAAGTCGAAGCCCGATCTCGTATTTCTCGATGTGCAGATGCCCGAATGCGACGGCTTCGACGTGCTCGAGCTCCTGGGCCACGAGCTGCCGCCGACCGTCATCTTTGTCACGGCCTATGACGAGTATGCGCTGCGCGCCTTCGAAGTGGGCGCGCTCGACTATCTGCTGAAGCCGTTCGATGACGCACGCTTCGGCCGCGCCTTGAACCGGGCGAAAGACAGGCTTGCGCATTTCACACCGCCGCAACGCGCCTCGCGACTCGTCGTCAAAAATCAGGGGCAGGTGTTGTTCCTGAATGTCTCCGACATCGACTGGATCGAGGCTGCGGGCTACTACGCCTGCCTGCATGTCGGCGCCGACACGCATGTCCTGCGCCGGAGCTTGTCGGAGCTCGAGCAGGATCTGGGCGACGGAAAGTTCATCCGCATTCACCGCTCCATCATCGTGAACCTCGATCGGGTCCACGGGACCGAACTCCAGAACGGCGGCGACTATGAAGTCGTTCTGAAATCCAAAGTTCGATTGCGGTTGAGCCGGCGCTTCCGGAAGCGGCTTCAGGATCGCCTCGTTGCGGTCGCGGGACGCGACTAGATTTCTGTCGCCGCGAATCGCGGATTGACGCGGCCTGACACTGACCGCATTGCCTTGGCCGGCGGGACAGAAGAAACTTCGGCCACGCAGCGGCTGGGGAATCACGCATGGCCGAAAGTATTTTCGACGCCCTCTCGGGCGGCGAATCCGAGGATGGGGCAAGCACTGCGCCTCAGTCCGGGCCGCATCCTTTCGCCGCGGCGCTCGCCGCCGACATGACGCGTCACGATCCGGAAGTGGCCGCCGAGACCGCGAACTTTCTGCGCCGGCAGTCCGCGGTCTTGCGGGCGCAGGAAGCCGCGCTCGAGGACGAGCGCAAGGGCTTCGAAGCCGAATGGACTCCGCGCCTGATCGGCGCGTGGATGAAGATCGGCTTCCAGATTTTCACCGCACTGGTCGTCACTGTTCTGGGAGTCGGCGCGGCTCTGATGCTGAGCGACGCGCTCAACTCGCATTCGGTCATCGTCGAGCCGTTCGATGCGCCGCCCGCGCTGGCGGAGAGCGGGTTGTCGGGCAAGGTGGTCGCCGGCAAGTTGCTGGACGAGCTGACCCGGCTGCAGGCCGCGACCCGCAGCGCCGCCGTCAAGCGCCACCTCGACAACGACTGGACCGGCGACATCAAGGTCGACATTCCTGACTCCGGCATCTCCATCGGCGAGATCGGCCGGCTGTTGCACCAGAGATTCGGCCATGACCTGCACATCGGCGGCGATCTCGTGCAGGCGAGCACCGGCGGTTTGACCTTGACGGTGCGCGGCGATGGCGTCTTGCCAAAAGCTTTCACCGGCGGTGCAGGCGATCTCGGCAAGCTGACCACCGAGGCCGCGGAATATGTCTATGGCGAATCGCAGCCGGGACTGTTCACCCACTATTTGACCGACGTGAACCGCAACGATGAAGCCATCGCCTTCGCCAAATCGCATCTGGCCCGAGCCAGCTTCGCCGACCAGGCCAATCTGCTGAACTATTGGGCCAACGCGATATTGCAAGAAGGCCTCCCCCACGCCGCGGCTCAGGCTCTGCCGCTGCATCGGGAAGTAGTGCGCATCCAGCCGGACTATTGGATCGGCTACAACAACATTGAGAGTGACCTTGCCAGCCTCGGTGACGAGGAGGGCGTCGTCACAGTCGGCCTGCAGATGCTTAAGGCCGCCGGCGGGCGTCCGGGCAAGGCGCCCGAACTGCAATATGAGAACTACGATCAGCAGGTTTTCGATCTTCAAGCCTTCCGCGCCGAAACCCTCGCCGATCTCGCGGTAACAGGCAGCGGCACCCTCGCGCTCACGTCAGGGGCAGTGTTGCTGCTCGTTGCACAAATCGATCCGCAGCTGCATGAGGTTGGCGCCGCCCGCCTGCGGCTCGCTACGACGCTTTGGGATCCGAAATCCCACACCGATGCTTCCGCCGCGGCATTTGCCCAGGCGCTGCTCGACGAAGAGGTCGGTGATCTGCCCGCTGCCGCCAAAGCCTGGGACGATTTCGCCGCCGCCTATGCCGATCCGGTGGTGGCGACCAGTACTCCCTCATATATGTGCTGGGCGGCGCCGACGTACCAAAGAACAGGACAGCCGGCGAAAGCCGACACGGCACTCGCAGCCCCGATGAAGGCGATCGGCATCTCCACCTTCGTCGACTGCTATCGCTTCCGCGGCGACGTGCTCGATCTCAGGGGCGACTGGAAGGGCGCGCAAGTGTGGTACGCGAAAGCAGTGAAGCTCGGCCCCGATATTCCGTCGAGTTACTATTCGTGGGGCGCAGCACTCGCCAGACACGGCGGTCTCGCTGGAGCGGCCGCCAAATTCGCCGCCGCCAATGTGGCCGGTCCGCATTGGGCCGATCCGCTCGAAATGTGGGGCGAGATATTGATGGTGCAGAACCGCTCCGATCTCGCGCTGGCGAAATTCGAAGAAGCCGACAAGCATGCGCCGAACTGGGGACGCCTGCATCTCAAATGGGGCGAGGCGCTGTTCTATGCGGGCCAGTCCGACGCCGCGAAAAAACAATTCGCGATCGCGGCGACGCTCTATCTTTCCGCCGCCGACAAGGCGGCGCTGGCGCACATGCGGGCCGACTGAAAACTGAAACCGGAGAGAATAGAACTGCGAACTCCCCGCGCTCGGACCGATGCACAATGTAAGCCAAATCATTCGCGACGCGGAGATGGAAACTGCATTTCCCGTCTCCGAACATCCGATTCACGCCGGCGCGGATTTTGAGGATTATTTGGGCGCCTGATCGTAGGCGTCGCCGCCGCCAGATGAACATTTTTGCTGATGGTAATCCCATTTCGCCGGCGCAACGCACATTGGCCCCGTGTTCTGGGGTCCGCCGCTGCCAGGTCCTGGCCCGGCAGTTTGGCCCGATACATCGGCGTTGAACGTTTGCACGATCGTCTTGCCCGCAACAGTCGGCGCGCCGTAAACGCTGTTGAGCGTCTCCCCCGTGGCCGTGTGCGGCGATCCGAAGGCGCATTTGTCGGAAGGAAGATCATTCTCGAAGGTTATGGGCGTCGACGCGGCATAGGTGATCGTCCCCTCGCCGGCCGAAAGCACGTTGCCGCTCGGTCCTACGACGTTGAGCTGGTAGGCCGTGACCGGCGCAAGGTCTGCATTTGAATATCCCTGGATTTGCGACAGAGGTTTGTACACTTCCGCGCGGGGGACACCGGCGTTGTCGATGATGACAAACGTGCCGGCGACGATGCGCCCTTGCCTGTCATTGTGCAGCGTGATCTGGAGCCTGTATCCGGCAGGAAGCACGTCGCCCTGCAACGGTTCCAGATCCACGCTCGGAAGGAAAACCAGGCTGTTGCCGTTCACCGGCCAGTTCTGGATCGAATATTGGATGAACGGAACCGGACCCGTAAAACCGATCCCCATCATGTATTGCTGCCATGAGGCCGGCGGATCTTGCGGCGGTGTGCCCGCCGGTGGCGGCGGCGAATAGGCGTTCAACTGAAAGCCGAGGCCTGTTGTGCCGATGACGGACTTCTTGACGTCGACGGTGACCGAAATATCCCTGATCGGTTCGCAGCCGCCATAAATGACGTAGTTGTTGCTGCTGCCATACGTGCCGGCAAAAGACGGCGAGCTTAACAATGCCAGAGTCGAACCCAGAATCGCTCCATGCACTAGCTTTTTCATTTTTATGTCCTCCGTGGCGCATGTCACGCGCCACGCGGCCCTTCGCGGGACCTGAGGCGCGCTGAAATTGTCATTGCGACGGTAGCCACGTGCCGATCCGGCGTCGTCAAAAAGCGCGTCAAATCTGGTCAAAGCCGGTCAAAAACGAATGTCGAGGCGCCGGACCGGGAAGCCCGTCGGTTTTGATGGATCTTGAGCTCGGTTGCACCAGATCGCCCATAACGAATGCGGCGCGGAAAACGTTTGTCACGTGCCCCTCCCGGAGACGCGATCGTTGACCGTGGCAGGACGCGATCCCGGACGTAATTCACGCAGCGCAGCACGAACAAATGGGCGCCGCTGCTAGCTTTCGATCAACTCGAAAAACTTCTTGAGATCGATATTGCCGCCGGAGACGATGGCGACGATTGGGCCTTTGCCAGCTTTGCCCGTCAACGCAGCCGCAAGCGGCAACGCGCCCGCGCCTTCGGAAATGATGCGCGCCTTTTCCGCCATCATGCGCATCGCGGCTTTCGTCTGTTCGAGCGTGACGACGATGTAGCCGTCCATCAGCGGCTTCATGCGCTCCCACATGCGCGGAAACATGCTTTGCCCGCCCGCGCCGTCGACGAAGGTGGATTTCCAGTCCGCATAGACTTGCGGCGATCCTTTCTGGAATGACAGCGCCGCGGGCGCCGCGGTGTCCGGTTCGGCGCCGAACATCTTCACATCGGGCTTCAGCGCCTTGACGGCGCTCGCCACGCCCGTGACGAGCCCGCCACCGCCGATACCGCCGATGATGGCCGCCACATCCGGCGCGTCCTCCAGAATCTCCAACCCCATCGAACCGTGACCCGCGATGAAATTGTGATCGTCGAACGGATGAATGAACGTGCCCTCCGCGCCCGGATAGACGTGATCCTCAAGCGCCTTCCACGCGACATCGTAAGGCACGGTGATGAGCTTCGCGCCCAGCGCACGCATGCGGTCGAGCTTCGCTTGCGGCGCGGTTTCGATCGCCACGACCGTGCAAGGAACGCCCGCGGCCCGCGCCGCATAGGCGACGCCCTGCCCGGCATTGCCCGCGCTGATCGTCCACACGCCGCGCTTGCGGTCGGCCTCCGACAGCATCGCGACCGCGTTCGCCGCGCCGCGCAGCTTGTAGGCGTTGATGGGCTGAAGGTTTTCGAGCTTGAGCCTGATGTCGGGATATTCGGGCCCGAGCTGGAGCTTGACGAGCGGAGTGCGCAGAATCGTGCCGGCGATGCGCTCGCGCGCGGCGCGAATTTCGGCGAGCGTAATGGGGCGAATGGCTTCAAGCGTCGCGGGCATATTCGTTCTCCGGGACTTCAACTGGGCGATATGCAAATTGCACGAGCCTTCGTAGCGCGCATTCGCTTCCTTCGCCAAGACTTCTTCAGGGGCCCGCTTGCCGTCCGCGAGGCCATTGCAGACGATCCGTAGGCCCGAGCCATAAAGGCCGTTTCGGCATCACTGCGATCCTGTCGGCTGAAGCGCGCCGTGGAAATAGAGGCCCTGCTCGATGAGCTTGCCCTGCGCGTCGAATGTCGCGCTATAGCCGTTCACGACGCCCAAACGCCAATTGCCGACCTGTGTCGTGCCGTCTGCCTTGCGCTCGATGCCGTAGCCGTCCAGCCGGTTCGCCCATTCGTCGCCGAACTGGCCGGCGCTTTCCTGACTCACAGGCGTCTTTCCGATGCCGATCACGCCGAGGACGAGGCTCCTGTTGCGCCACACGCCCGCCTTGGTAATTTTCAACGCTGCAAAATTGTCGACGCCGGCGCCGTCGGGCTCGCCGTCGCGCCACTGCCCCTCATAGGTCCCGCCGGAAGCCCAGGCGACGACGCCTTCGCCTTGCGGAACGCCGCCCGCGTCCACCTGTCCCCTGTATCGACCAATCACCGCGCGATTGGTCGATGAGGCATAGACGGGTTCGAAATTGTAGCCTGCAACCCTGGCATCTGCCTTCGTTGCAGCGTCATCGGCCTGCGTCACCGCAAGTTGCGCAGCCGCGGCCATCTCCTTCGCTTGCGACGCGAAAGCGCGCGCCGCAGCGACGGCGTTCTGGACTTCGCAGGAGAGCGCCGTGGACGACGCCTGCGGCGCGACGCAAGGGCCTTTCGCTTTCAACGCGGCGATCCTCGTCTGCGCATCGTCGACATAGGCGCCCGTCGGGTAGTGATCGATATAGGTTTGGATCAGGCCGACATTACCCGTGTCCTTCACCCAATCCCAGTTGTCGTCTTCGATCGCTCTGCTGCTTTGCGGCGGTGGCGGAGGAGCGCTTTGCGCGAGCCGCATCTGGGCGTAAGCCGGAGCGATCATGGCGAGAAGCGCGAGCCCGATTCCGATTCGCGCAACATGTCTTGCGCTGGACGGCCGAACGCTCACAAGCACGGTTCCGGATCGTCGACTGCGCCCGATTTCGGAGCGCCACCGGCATAGCCGAACACGATCGCATGCATCACATAGCCGTTCTTGATGTAGTTGCAATGCGCAGCGGTTGGCAATTCGGCGTAGCCGAGATACGTGTCGGCGTTGGACACGACGAAATTGATCACGCGGCCGCGATCGGTCTTGGGAACCAGGCGAAACGACAGCAAATCATTGGGATCGACAAAGGCCACCACCGTGAGCGCGGCTGCGCCTTCGCCGGGCTTGCGCTTTTCCATGGCGCTCGTCACGAACTCGTCCAGCGGAACGTTCGGCAATCCCGCAAAGTTGAGCAGCGGAAGCTGGTTCGCCAGCATGTAGAAATTGGTGAGCGATCCCATCGCGACCGAAATGCCGGCGGCGTTCGTTTGCGCCAAACCCATCGCGGCGTTCGCGGTCGCCACATTCGCGTTATAGGCGTTCATCGCCGGCGTGGGTTTCGCCAATGTTGGTTTGACGAGCGGGCCCTTGAGCTTGCGCGCAATCGCATTGAGCCGGGGCGCATTCGCGATCAGACGTTCGACGGCGTTCTTGCGCTCGGCGATATAATCGAGCCGCAGGCTGCGGAATGCGTCGAACAGGACCGTACTGCCCAGGCTTTCGGAAACCAGCGCCGTGAAGCGCGCACCCGATGCGCCCGCGCAACCCGTGGTCGGATCGAACGCGCCGTCGAGCAGGTCGCATACCGCGACCTGCGCGTCGCTGCGGATGCGATCGCCGTTCTTGCCCAGATAGACCACCACATCGGCGAAACAATCCTTGATCAATCCCTGCTTGAGATCGCGGTTCACGGTCGCGCGATCATAGGTGTAGGGATTTCCCTGGCTGGCCTCGATGTCGCCGATCGTGCGCGGCTTGAAGGGCCTGGTGAGGGGCGACCAGTCGAAGAACCACAGTTCCATCGTGCGCGAAGCGCCGGCGACGCGCGCCGGAACGTTGAGCGTTTCCTTGATCAATTTCGAACCGCCGGGCGACAATTCCGTGATCGCGGGCGCGCCTGCCTGGCTCGCGCCAGGATAGGCCGCCAACAGATCGCGCGTGCGCACCTGCCACCAGGTATAAGGACTGCCGGGTTGCGTGCCATCCGAAGGCGTGCACATCCCGTGCGTCCACAGCACGCGCGTGGGGAGCGTCGTGCCGCCGACCGGCGTGCCCATCTGCGCCAGATCGTCGAGGCCCGCGAATCCCTGCGACGGTGCTTCGGCGCTGGTCCCCGTCGCGGTCGAGAAATTCTCATCGAACACGGACGGTGGATCATAGGGCTGCGAGCACGCCGCGAGCGTGAGCGCGACGGCCGCCGCCAGGATAAATCTACGCATGAAATCCCCCACACTTGAACGCCCATAGTAGTCCAGATGCCGGCCAAAAACGAATAGCTGTCATGAAATCTTCCGGATGAGGCACTGCCCAATCGACCGGCGCTCGGCTAGCTTATGATCCGTGCCGTCGCGGAGATTCGCGCGATCGGCGTTATCCATGAGCCCCATTCCAGAGGTACAGCCTGATGACATCCGCGCGACGCTTATCGCTGCTCGTCTCGGTCGCCACCCTCGGCGCGTTTGTGCTGCTTTCGCCGCTCAGGGCGGCCAACAAGGACGATGGCGCCGCACAACTGCTGCCCACGGGCCAGCGGATCACGCCCACTGCGGCGACGGGCGCGCTGTTCCAGCAGCTCGACCCCGATCTCGCGGCCTATCCTTCCTTCCGCGCCGGCATGGCCGTCACCACTGTCGCGAGCCATGACGGCAAGACGCTCCTCATCCTGACCAGCGGCTTCAACCGGCTTTCGGACAAGGCGGGCAAAGAGGATGTCGCGGCGTCTAACGAATATGTCTTCGTGTTCGACATTGCGAACCGCAGCCCCCGCAAGCTGCAGGTCGTGCCGGTTCCCGACACCGATGTCGGCCTCGCCTTCGCGCCGGACGATCAGCATTTCTATGTCTCGGGCGGCGTCGACGACAATCTGCACGTCTATGCGAAAACGCATGACCGGTGGGAAGAAGACGGCGCGCCCATCGCGCTTGGCCACAAGACGGGTCTCGGCATCATCACCAAGCCCAGCGCTGCCGGCCTCGACGTCTCTGCCGACGGCAAGACCGTCGTAATCGCCGACCGCCACAACGACGCGATCACCATCGTCGATCTCGCGACGCGCAAAGTGAAAGCCGAGCTCGATCTCAGGCCCGGCAGGAACGATCCGGCGCAGCACGGCGTGGCGGGCGGCGAATATCCCGATTGGGTCAGCATCAAGGGCGACGACACGGCTTTCGTTTCCAGCGAGCGCGACCGCGAAGTGGTGCAGGTCGACATTTCGGGCGCGCCGCATGTCGCTGCGCGCATTCCGATCCAGGGTTCGCCCAACCGCATGGTGCTGAATGCGGACCAAAGCCTGCTCTATGTCGCGGCGGACAACAGCGATCTGGTCTCCGTGATCGATGCCAAGACCGGGATAGTGACGGAGACTATTCCGGTGGTCGCCCCGCCGGGCGCTCTGGCGAACGCGCAGAACTACAAGGGCGCGGCTCCGAACAGTCTCGCGATCTCGCCGGACGGCGGCACGCTTTATGTCACGGATGGCGGCGACAACGCGCTGTCGATCATCCGGCTGGGGGGTACTGCGCCCCATTATGTGGCGGGGCTCGTGCCGACGGGCTGGTATCCCAATTCCGTCAGCGCCGTGGGCGACATGGTCTATGTCGTGAACGGGCGCAGCGATCCGGGCCCCAATCCGGACGGCTGCTATCATCCCAATCCCGACAAGGCGAAGACGCTCGCCTGCGACGCGCGCAACCATTATATCCTTCAGCTGTCGAGCGCCGGGTTCCTCTCCTTCCCTGCGCCCACTGCGCAGGATCTCGGCGCGCTGACCGACACGGTCGCCGCGAACAACGGCTTCAAACTGAAACGCGATTCGGCCGACGAGAAGCTGATGAGCGAACTCCAGCGCCGCATCAAGCATGTGATCTATATCGTCAAGGAGAACCGCACTTACGATCAGGTGTTGGGCGATCTCGACCGCGGCAATGGCGACCCGAGCCTTGCGATGTTCGGCAAGACCGTAACGCCCAACGAGCATGCGCTGGCGAAGCAATTCGTCACGCTCGACAATTTCATGGACGCCGGCGAAGTGAGCGGTAATGGCTGGCCGTGGAGCACGGATGCGCGAGAGACCGACGCGGGCGTCAAGGCGATCCCCATGGACTACGCCAGACGCGGCCAGAGCTATGACGTGGAAGGCACGAACCGAAACATCAATGTCGCGCTGGCCACGACGGCGGAACGCCGCGCGGCCGATCCGATTTCGCCGAACGACCCCGATTTGTTGCCGGGCACGGGCGATGTGGGCGCGCCCGACTCGACCTCCGGCGATGTGGGTCGCGGACATCTCTGGGATGCAGCGCTGGCCGCAGGACTGACGGTGCGGAACTATGGCTATCATTGCGACGGCGCGCGCTACGAATTGGAGCATCCCAATTTCATTCCGCTCGAGCGCAATCCGTTCAAATCGAAAATCGTTCAGGCTTATGCGTCGGACAGGGCGCTGATGGGCCTCACCGATCCCTATTTCCGCAGCTTCGACACGAAATATCCCGATTTCTGGCGCGAGCGCGAATGGGCGCGGGAATTCGCAGGCTTCGTCGCGCACAAGAACCTGCCGTCACTGTCGCTGGTGCGGTTCATGGAAGACCACACGGGCGAATTCGACCATGCGATCGACGGCGTGAACACGCCGGAAGCGCAGGTCGCCGACGACGACTATGCGCTGGGCATGCTGGTGGAAGCAGTGTCGAAAAGCCCGTACCGCGATTCGACGCTCATCGTGGTCATCGAAGACGACGCACAGGACGGACCCGACCACGTCGACCCCCATCGCAGCATCGCGTTTATGGCGGGGCCTTACGTCAAGCATGGCGCGCAGGTCTCCACGCATTACTCGACCGTCAACATCCTGCGCACGATCGAAGACGTGCTGGGCATCGAGCCGCTCAATCTCAACGACGCCTATCAGCGACCGATGAGCGACTTGTTCGATCTGAAGCAGAAGAGCTGGAGCTTCAAGGCGGCGCCTTCGCCGGCGTTGCTCGCGACACAGCTGCCGATCCCACACAAGAAGACTGCGGCGCGCGCGCAGCACTTCGCCTTTGCGCATGATGCGAAATACTGGGCCGCGCAAACGCGGGGGTATGACTGGTCGCAGGAAGACCGGATCGACGCCGCACAATACAACCGCGTGCTCTGGACCGGGATCGAAGGCGCGAAACCCTATCCCGCGGTGCGCGATGGCAAGGATTTGCGGAACGCGCGGCCGGCAAACTGAATCGAAAGTCCACCCGCCCATGGGGCGGGTGGGAATCTTTCTACGCCACCATCTCATCTTGCTCGGGCGTGGCGGCCGCGGCCGGCTTGCGGATGGCGAAGGAGACGATGCGCTCCACGGCCTCGCGCAGGCTGGTGACGACCACGTCGCATTCCGTCGCTTCGATCGCGTCGAGATAGCGCGAATCGTCGTGGGTGAAGCCCCAGAAGCCCAGCATGGGCTGCATCGCGCTGAACCGCTTGCGCAGGCGGCGCACGAGATAGCGCGCATTGGAGTAATTGGCGGGCTCGAGATAGGAGACGCAGGCGATCTTGAATCCGGAGTCTTCCAGATGATGGATGTTCGACGGCATCGCATCGGCGTTTGAGATCACGCGGCCGCCGAGCCCCTGGCGACGCAGCAGATCGATCAGCAACAGGCCCGCCCATTCGTCGAAATCGCTATGGCCGGCCACACACAGCACCGGCTCGTTCTGCCATTCCTCGGAGATGTCGAGCAGCGCGACTTCGCCCGCGATCAGATGCGCGCCGTGCTCCGACAGATTGTGCAACAGACCCTGCAAGGTCTCGCGCACGCGATGCCGGCGCTCGGAATCGAGCGCGCCGCGCTGGATGTCGTGCTGCGCCAATATGAGGGCCTTCAGGACGACCTCGTCGTAATAGGCCGCCAGCGGTTTTTCCTTGAGGAAATCTTCGGCGTGATGCGCCGCTTCGTCGGGATCGCCCTGCAGCAGGCGCAGATACAAACTCTCTTCGTGTCCCAATGCCGGCTTGTCGCCCAAGAGCACATCGAGAAACCGCAAATGCTCGACATGGCGGCCGACGACGACGAGGCACATCGTCAGCGGCGTGGACAGCAGAAGCCCCACCGGTCCCCAAACCCAGGTCCAGAAGGTTGCCGCGACGAGAATGGCCGTGGCCGATAGTCCAAGGCTGCGTCCATAGACGACCGGTTCGATCGCCTGGCCGGTGATCGATTCCGCAATCGCGTAGAGGCCTGCCGTAAACGCCACCTTCTCCCAGCCGGGATCGACCGCCACGGCGAGCGCGACCGGCAAAATCGCCGCCAGCGGCACGCCGATATAGGGCACGAAGCGGAACATGGCCGCGATCAGGCCCCACAATCCCGCATTGGGAATCCCGATCAGCCAAAGCCCCGTTCCGATGACGATGCCGAAGCAGGTGTTGATGGTGGTCTGCAGCAGCAGATAGCGGCTCAAGCGGCTCGCTGCATCGTCGAGCGCGATGGTGGTGCGCCTGAGATCATGTGCGCCCGCCAGCCGAATGAATCGGTCGCGCAGATCTTCCTTCTGCAGCAGGATGAAAATCACGAAGATGATGACGATGGTTGCGGTGGCCAGCGGCGCGAGCAAGGGGCCTGCGATCGCCTGGATGATATGCAGCGGCCCGCCGTCGTCCTGCTTGATCTCGACCAGTGTGGGCTTCGGCGTATTCGGCGAGCTCGCGCTCGCGACGGCCCCCGTGAATTCGTTGTCGAGCTGATCCAGCATGGCGGACGCGCGTGCGATCAACCCGTTGCCGTGGGCGGCGCCGCGGATCGACTCGATCTTGTGCGAGAGATTGCTTTGATAGCGCGGCAGGTCTTCGGCCACATGCGCGAATTCGCTGCCGATATAGGCGCCCAGCGCGCCGATGATCAGGAACGCGAACAGCACCGTCAGGAGGACGGAGGGAATCTGCCCCAGATGCAGCCGGCGCAGGCGCTCGGAGACCGGGGCAAGCGCAAAGGCGAGCAGAACCGCCAGCGCCGCCGGCATGAAGATCGGCTGGCCGAGATAGATCGCGGCCACGATGATGGCGGCGAGTCCCGCGCCATAGAACGCGCTTTGCAGCTCCAGCCGCGAGGGCGAGTCGGAGCTGTGATGCGCCACATGCGGCGCAGGGTGATGAACTTTCTGTTCCATACCGTTTCCGGACTTCGACACTCGGGCCCTGCGCGATCGGCTTCCTCAATCCGTCGTGGAAGCGAGGTCGGCGGGGCTGATGGCGTGAACCGTACCACAAAATTCGCAGCGGGCGCGGATGAGGCCATCCGGGTCGGCCAGCCCTTCGCGCTCGGCCGCCGAGTAGGACCACAGCACACCGGCGATCCGGGTCGGCTCGCAATTGCACCGGAATGTGACGCGCTCCACAGGTTGAACGCGCACGTCGTCCTCATGGAACAGCCGCCACAGCAATTTTTCCGCAGGCAGCCCGATATCGACCAGTTCGAGATCCTCGACAGTGGCGAGAAAGATCGAAAGCCGCTCCCAATCGTCGTCTTCGACCCTGCTGTCGGGAGTCGCCTGCAGCATGAGCCCGCCCGCGCGCCAATGGGGGCCGCGCTTGCCGGCCTGGTAAAGAGGCGCGGCCGCGAGGCGGATGGCGGTGGGCAATTGCTCGGATTGGGCGAAGTAAGCTTCGGCCGATGCGGCGATGCCGGTGGGATCCAGCGACACGATGCCTTGATAATTCTGTCCTTCACGGCGCGGCTCGATGGTGATGCCGACGACGCCCGCGCCCACCAAGGTCTCGAAGGATGGCGCAGCCTCGCCCAAGCCGGAGAAGCGCGCCTCGTCGACCCGCGCAAAACCGCGAATGCCTGCCGGCTGGGTCTCATCCGCCCCGTAATAATCCGCCGTGACGAGATCGAGCGGGCCGTCGCTTTTCGTCTGCACGGTCAGCCGCCCGTCGAGCTTGAGCGCGGAACCGAGCAGCGCGGAAAGCACGAAGGTTTCGGCCGCCACGCGCGCGGCGGCTTCCGGCAGCGCATGCGCCGCCAGCGCCCGCGCCGACACGTCGTCCAGCCGCACGAAACGCCCACGCAACCGCGAATTCGGAAGATCGAACGGCAGGATGAAATCGGCGGGCGGCGCAGGCGTATAGCCTGCGGCTTTGCCGCTCACGCCAATCTGTTTCTCAGTCAACTAAGGCACCAGGTGAGGACCGCCTTCTGCGCGTGCAGGCGGTTCTCCGCTTCGTCGAACACGACGGATTGCGGACCGTCGATCACCTCGTCGGTCACTTCCTGGCCGCGATGCGCTGGCAGGCAATGCATGAAGATGGCGTCCTTGGCTGCGCGCGCCATCAGCGCCGCATTGACCTGATAGGGCTTGAGCAAATTGTGCCGCTTGACGGCGTCTTCGTCGCCCATCGAAACCCACGTGTCCGCGATCACGCATTCCGCGCTTCGCCACGGCCTTCACCGGATCCTCGCCGAACTCCACGGACGCGCCCGCGCCCATCGCCCATTCGCGCACGCTTTCGGCGACGCCAAGTTCCCTGGGCGTTGCGATCTTCAGCTTGAAATCGAGACGGGCGGCCGCGTGAATCCAGGACGTGAGCACATTGTTGGAAGCGCCCACCCAAGCGATCGTGCGGCCTTTGATGGGCCCCAGCTTCTCCTCGAACGTCATGATGTCCGCCATCACCTGGCAGGGATGCGAAAGCTTGGTGAGGCCGTTGATGACGGGGATGGTCGCGTTGTCCGCAAGCTCGCGCACCATTTCGTGGTCGAGCAGGCGGATCATCACGGCGTCGACATAGCGCGAGATCACGCGCGCCGTGTCCGCGATGGTTTCCTCGCGCGCCAGCTGCATTTCCGCGCTCGTGAGCATGATGGTCGTGCCGCCAAGCTGGCGCATGCCGACATCGAAGGAGATGCGCGTGCGCGTGGATTGCTTGTCGAAGATGAGCGCGAGCACGCGGCCCTTCAGCGGCGCATCCGCATCGGGCGCGCCATGCGGCAGGCTCCGCGCGCGCATCCTTGCGACGGCGCGCTTCGGCGATCAGCGACTTCAGGGTGCGCCGAATCGAGATCGGCGAGATCGATGAAGTGCCGGGGCTTGTCGACGGTCTTTACGGGCGCGTTCATGCCGCCACCCGCTTTCTTGCTATCGCTCTTCGCAAATCGAATTCCGCGGCGGTTTCCGAAAGCAGCCGCATCGCTTCGCGCACATGCTCCTCTTCGACGATCAGCGGCGGCAACAGACGCACCACATTGTCGCCTGCGCGGAATCGCCAGCATGCCGTGGGCGCGCAGGCGCGTGATGAAATCACCGGCTCGGCACTTTCATCTTGAGACCCAGCATGAGGCCTGTCGCCGCGCAATTCCTCGAACACGCCCGGATGTTCCGCGATGAGCCGCGCAAGCTGCTGGCGGAAATAGTTCGACACCTTGCTCCACATGCTCGAGAAACCCCGGCGCCAGCACGACATCGAGCACGGCATTGCCGACAGCCATGCCCAGCGGATTGCCGCCGAAGGTCGTGCCGTGCGTGCCGGCTGTCATGCCCTTTGCCGCGTCCGCCGTCGCGAGACAGCGCGCCCATGGGAAAGCCGCCGCCGATGCCTTTGGCGATCGCCATGATGTCCGGCGTGACGCCCGCCCATTCATGCGCGAAGAATTTGCCCGTGCGTCCGACTCCGGATCTGGATCTCGTCGAAGATGAGCAGCATGCCGCGCTCGTCGCACAGCTTGCGCAACGCACGCAGGAATTCCGGCGCAGCCACATGGATGCCGCCTTCGCCCTGAATCGGCTCGATGAGCAGCGCCGCGGTCTGCCGGCGTGATCGCCGCTTCCAGCGCGGCGGGATCGTTCAGCGGCACCTGATCGAAGCCTTGAACCTTCGGGCCGAAACCTTCGAGATATTTCTCCTGCCCGCCCGCCGCGATGGCGGCCAGGGTGCGACCGTGAAACGCGCCTTCGAAGGTGATGATGTGGAAGCGATCCGGCGCGCCGTTCACATAATGATAGCGGCGCGCCATCTTGATCGCGCATTCGATCGCTTCGGCGCCGGAATTTCGCGAAGAAGACCGTGTCGGCGAAGGTGTCTTCGACAAGCCGCTTCGACAGCGTCTCCTGCCCCGGCACGCGATAGTAGATTGGATGTGTGCCAGAGCTTGCCGCGCCTGCTCGCGTCAGCGCCGCGACGAGCTTGGGATGCGCATGGCCCAGCGAATTGACGGCGACGCCCGCCCCGAAATCGAGATATCGCGAGCCATCCTCGGCGAAGATATAGGGTCCTTCGCCCCGGACGAATGCGACATCCGCCCGATTGTAGGTTGGCAGCAGCGACGGGAACACGGCAGTCCTCCAACGGCAAAAGCCGCGGGACGCCCGATGCGCCACGCAGCAGGGGGCGCGGGCGGGCTTTATCCGCCGGGAGGCCGTGAGGGTCAAGGAATAGCGGTCCCGGCAAAAAGGCGAAAGCCCCGACGTTGCGGTCGGGGCTTTCGATCAAGTTCGGCGCACTATTGCTAGTGCTGTGCGGGAACCTGCACATGGACGACTGTACCGGGCGGCAAGGCGGGCGCCGGGCCTCCCAGCGTCGCCGAATAGGCCTGCAGGGGGACTCGCAGAAATCGGCCCTGTTGGGCGGCGTATGACCCGGATCGAGGTAAGGGGCGCGGGTCGTGATCAGTCCGGTCACTGTCGATCCCGTAAACTTCAGAGTGGCCGTGATGTAGAAAAACGGATCTGGCGCGATCAAAGTGGCTCTATGGTTCGTGATGACGGCGTCCGACCCAAAACCCCAGCCGGAGGAGAGTGTCGGAGCCGTGCCGCCTTTGCACGGAGCCTCAAATCCAACGCTGGCGGAGGTCACGGCGAGACGGCTGTCGCCATCGAGCCCGACAGTGAAACTGACGGTCTGTCCATCGGCGGAAGACCCGGAATATGTGCCGGCCGTTTGCGCCGATCCGGGCGAGCTCAAAGTCATGGCGCAAAGCATAGAGAACGCGAGCGCTGGGTAGCGAAACTTGGACATTACTTCCCTCTTTTGCTGGTGGGTGCCGATCGGCACGCCCGCCAACTTAATGGAGCGCTGCAGGCCTGAACAGGATCGAACGAGATTTGGTGTGATGGCCTGCAGCCATATGGAACTTCGCAAATCACCGCGAAGACATCCCGAAATCCGCGCTTTCCGGACTTGAATTTCCGCAAAAGCATGGCGATTCGTTTCCGGAACTGTGCACTTGGCAAACCGGGAACTAGGGCTAGTCGTCTGACGGCTCCGGGTCCTTACAATCAGTCATGGGCGGATCAGCCTTAGTTTTCCTGTCCTTTTTGTCCGGGATGTATTCGCCCACCTTCCAAAGGACGTAACCGACGATGCCAGCGATCAGAGTTCCAAGCGTTGCGCCGTCGAGAACCTTTTCAAGGCCCAATATCAGTATTGCCGGGATGAGTAGTACGGCCACCGCAAACTGGATGGCGCGAGCCCCGATCCCGTAGCCCCCATAAACTCTGTGAAATAGAAGCCCGACAACCCCAAGCGGGCCGGTTATGGCGGCGATAATTTCAACCCATTCCCTCGGCGTCATTCTTTCCCCACACTTTTCCGGCGCTTAACCCTTTTAGGCTTCGGCGGCCTACCCGTTGCCATGGCGGCGCGGACGGCGGTTTCGAAGTCGAGTCCAGCTAATGAAAGCGGTTTACTCCCCGCTGACCGCGCTGGGTTCTTGTTGACAGTCTTACGGGTTGTCATCGCATTTCCCTATTGTCATTCGCTGGCAACGCGTCTATTCATGTCAGCGAACCAATGCGATTCTGACGATGGCTACCGTGAAGTCAATTGATGCAGTCCAGTCCCGCATCCGCGAAATCGAAGCGGAATTGGCGGCTGACACGCGCCTGCAGGAACTGGAAGTTCTACGGGAAACCGCGAAAAAGCTGCTCGCGATCAGCGGCGCGACGCCTGTCGAACGCCATTTGAATGGTGGCGGCCAGATCAAATTGAAGCCGAAAAGAGGCGGTAGCCAACCGCGCGGGAAGGTTTCACAGCTTGCCGGTGCGGAGATGGCCGTTAGGGCCGCAGGACATCCCCTTCAAACAGAAGAGCTCGTGGCTTTGCTTCCGCGCTACGGAGCCAAAATTGGCGGCACAAATGCCGACCGTAATCTGACTTCGATTCTTTCGAAACGCGGCGATCTCACTTCGGTGAGATGGCACGGTAAGCGTGCATGGTGGTTGAACGACCGAGAACCACCAGAATGAAAACGCCGCCAGACTGGCTCTCTGGCGGCGCTAGGGCATTGATATCGATGCTCGGCCCCGGCCCGGCTCTAGGCAGTTCCTAGGGTCGGGTCGGTACTTACTTCGACGTTGCGCCCGTGTGGCGAAACGGTAAACGCGGTGGGTTTGGAGCCCGCCACCCTTTGCAAGAGGGGTTTGTGAGTTCGAGTCTCACCACGGGCACGTCGAAGTCAACCTAAACCTTTGAAATGGATCACTAATTCAGAATTTGTCAATAATTCGAATCACTTAGCGACTCGCTTGTTGAGCGCCTTGGCGAGCCTTGCGAGGCGGCTGGCCTGCATTTCCGCCAAATCAGCCACGGTACCCTGCCACCCTTCTGGAGGGTTCCGGCGAGCTTTAGCCCCCTCGTCCAGTCGCGCCTGTCTGACGGTCGGGACTGAAACTCCAAGGGCGTCGGCAAGTTGCTGGTGGCTTATGCCAGCCAACAATTCATCCGTGGCCTCGCGAAAGGTCATGGTCATTTGTATGCACTCCGCTTGACAATGCCAGCGTCTTGTATTACATACTGCATACATATTCAAGGTGTAACTGCAATGAACCTTTCGACCCTGTCCAAGATGACCGAAGATGAAGCCTGCGAAACGCTTGAGCGCATCCGTTGGCCGAACGGTCCGGTTTGCCCGCACTATGGCTGCACCGAAGGTCACACGAAACTGGCGGGCAAGAAACACCGCAAAGGCGTCTGGAAGTGCAACGGTGGCTGCGCGCAGCAATTCAGCGTGACGGTCGGAACTGTGATGGAAGGTTCGCACCTTCCGATCCGCACTTGGCTGATGGCGTTCTCGATCCTTTGCAGCGCGAAGAAGGGTGTGAGCGCATTGCAGTTGCAGCGCCAGCTTGGTCTCGGTTCCTATCGCACCGCTTGGCATCTTTGCCATCGCATCCGTTTCGCAATGGGCCGCAATCCATTGAAGGGCGCACTTGAAGGCGTCGTGATGGTCGATGAAACGCACGTCGGCGGAAAGCCGCGCTTTGTGCATGGTAAGCCCCGCAAGCGCGGACCGACCGGCAAGAAGGCTATAGTGGTCGCTTTGGTAGAGCGTGGCGGTCGCGTGAAGTCATGGCCGATTGCAGATGTAACGGCCAAAACGCTGCAAGGCGCAATTCGCGACCACGTTTCCCCGCAAGCGGCAATCCAGACTGACGAATTAATCTCCTATAGGGGCATTGGCCAGTGGTTTGAAGGCAGCCACGAAACGGTGAACCACAAGCGCAAGGAATACGTTCGTGGCGACGTTTCGACCAACGAAGCGGAAAGCTATTTCGCATTACTCAAGCGCGGTATCACCGGCTCATTCCATAGCGTGAGCAAGAAGCATCTGCACCGCTATTGCGATGAGTTTTCCTACCGTTGGAATGAGCGCAAGACGACGGATGCGGATCGCACCTTGAAGGCCCTGCAATTGGTCGAGGGCAAGCGGCTTATGTATAAGGAACCAGTCCGCTCAGTCTGACCGCATCCGCTTCTCAGCTATAACACGGTCCATGATTCCGACGCCCCTTCGATAGTCATCAGCTTCCTTGAACAAGCGGTTTGCGCGGTTCCGGAAAAGCTTCTTGTCGATCTTATTCTGGACAATATCTTCTAGTTTTTGGGCCTCAAAACCCTTCTTTTCCAGCGCACTAGCTTGCCTGAGCCACATCGCCCGAATTTTCTTAATTTCCGCTATGGTCGAGCCTGTCATCTGGTTCTCCTATGGCCGCTAAACCTAGCCTTGAGTTTGCGAAGTGCATAGTTCCGTTCGTTTCTGTGGACAAGGGCTGGGGTGGTCCCTGCAGGCCTTGTGCGCATTGCTCTCCTTGATACGATATCTTGTACCCAAGGAGGACACCTTCATGTGGACTGACGAGAGGGTCGAACAGCTCAAATCGCTCTGGACGGAGGGCCTGTCGGCCAGCCAGATCGCCCGCGTTCTGGGCGGCGTCACCCGCAATGCCGTGATCGGCAAGGTCCACCGCCTGGGCTTGGCCGGACGCGCCAGCCCGTCGCGCAGCGAACGCCCGCGCCTGCCGCTGACGCCGAAGGTGTCCATGCGCGTGCATCAGCCTGAGCCGCCGGTGGTGGAAGAAGATCCCGTGATCCTCGACGACGGCAATTTCGCCACCGTGCTGACGATCAACGACCGCATGTGCCGCTGGCCCATCGGCGATCCCGCGGAGAACGAATTCCATTTCTGCGGCCGCAAGCCGAAGAACGGTTCGCCCTATTGCGAAGCCCATGCGCGCAAGGCCTATCAGCCGCAGCAACTGCGTCGCGACCGCGGCCGGATGCACGGGTGAGAGGGCAGAGGCTTTCTTAACGCAGTGGACGCGGAGGATACGCGGGGGACGCAGTGGAAGTGAGTCGCGCGCGAAGCGCGCAAGAAGATGAACTGTCTTCGATTCTGCGAACTTGGCGCCGATGAACTCAATTCCCCCGCGTCCCCTGCGCATCCCCTGCGGCCACTGGGTTGAATCTTTTTTCTTTTCGGGAAGCGCCACACGATGACCGCGATCTTCGATTATTCGGCGAAGACTCTCGACGGCAAGGATGTGCCGCTCGCCGATTATCGCGGGCAGGTTCTTCTGATCGTGAACACCGCCAGCAAATGCGGATTCACGCCGCAATATGCGGGCCTTGAGGCGCTTTACGAAAAGCTGCATCCCAAAGGCCTTACGGTTCTGGGCTTTCCGTGCAACCAGTTCGGCCAGCAGGAGCCCGGCGACGAAAGCGAGATCGGCGCGTTCTGCATGAAGAATTACGGCGTGAGCTTTCCCATGTTTGCGAAGGTCGACGTGAACGGCGACGCCGCGCATCCGCTGTGGCGTTTTCTGAAGGCCGCGAAACGCGGCGTTCTCGGCACGCCCGGCATCAAATGGAATTTCACGAAATTCCTCGTCGATCGCACAGGCGACGTCGTCGCCCGCTACGCGCCGCTGACCAAACCCGAAACTCTCGAAGCCCCGATCGCAAAGCTGCTTTAGCGGAGCGAGGCGCGCTGCCGATGGACCGCGGGCGTCCTCGCCCGCATCTGGTGTTGCAACCACGCCGGCGCGCATCGTTGGCTCGCGCTCACCCGCTGACGCATCGTAAAAAAAGTGCGGGCGAGGACGCCCGCGGTCCATAAACGCCAGCAGCATCCTTCCTTTTTGGTTCACCGCCATCGCCGCCATCCGCACAAAAAAATTCTCGCCCTGCACCGCCCGAAAAATTCCAATGATTCCAATGTCTCCTCGCGCCCGGAAGGGCGAATTCGAGCCCTGATACGCCCTGCATTTTTCCCTGCCGATGCCCCTGCCCGACACCGCCATTCCGAACCTCCCCGGTCATCGGCCGTGCATGCAAGGCGCACGCGACGACACATCCGCCGCGGTTCGAAAATGCGCCGATCACTCCATTTTCCGAAAAACAGGCTCTGCAAATCATCCGATTCCCAATCGTTCCGCGGCTTTCCGCACGGCCAGCCCGCGAAAACAGGCGCCTGATATTCGCGCCATTTCTGCCTGTTGTGTGCCTGCGCGTGCGCGCCATTCCGAACCGCCACGGTCATTCTTCTCGCGTTTTTTTCGAATCCGGCGCGGGTGGGCTGTCGGGATCAGTCCCGGCTGCCTTGCGAAGCTCTTCCCAAAGCTCCCGGCTCTTGGCCTTCATTTTTTCGATGGCGCCGTCGGCTTCCGCCGCGAGTTTGCGCTGCATGCGCTGCTCGGCCGTCATCGGCA
Source organism: uncultured Alphaproteobacteria bacterium (assembly GCA_963715545.1). Lineage (GTDB taxonomy): Bacteria > Pseudomonadota > Alphaproteobacteria > Micropepsales > Micropepsaceae > Rhizomicrobium. The sequence continues at coordinate 2,793,195 of OY970252.1, forward strand.
GTCTCGTTTCACGGGGCGGACGCGCCGCGGCGGCCACGGCGCGATCCCAGCGCGACATCTGTTCCGGCAGGAAGCGGCTGCAGGCGAGATCGCCTTCATCTGATCGCTTGATGATTTCGAGAAGCGTGCGCTCAAGCCGCGACAGGACATAGACCTGGCCATTCACTTCGCAGCGCATCGGCTGGTCCATCATCTCGCGCGCGGCATAGGGGAGAGTGACGCCCTTGCGGGGCCGGCCGTGGGGATTGCCGGACTGGCCCTTTTTCCAGCGGGTTTTGACGCCTTTATCGGACATGGTTGTGCCTTTCATACTGAAACGGGCTATAATTATACCTATAAGGATTGACAGTCAACTATTTCGGAATTATCTTGAACCCGTAACTGCAAGACCGGAAATGCCCATGACCACCCTCGAGGAGTGCGAAGAGATCGTCGATCTCTGGCTCATCATGAAAGACGTGACGGCCGATGACCGCATCGACGCCTATCTGCGGCGCGGGCGACGGTTTGAGTTTGAGCCCGTCGAAGCGCTGCGCCTGCTCTACCAGCAGGCCGAACAAAACTGGGCGCTCGGCCCCACGGCGCCCGTGATGTCCGCCGACGGCGAAGACGCCGAATCCGAATTGATGTTGCGCGGCGCCCTCGCGCCCCAGGAAGAACTGATCCACGCCAACGAGCTGAAGCGGAACTGGATCAATGCGTGGATCGCGCGGGAGGCGAGGGACAGCGAGGACGCGGGTGAGATGGAAAGCATCGAAAGGGAGAGGATGAACTAGCGAGCTGATCGATATCTCAATTCCAAACAGTCCGCTTGCCTTTCCGGTCCATATCATATATGATATAAACACGGAGGACAGATGAGCTGGTCGATCCAGTTCGTGAATGCGATCGCTCAGGCCGAGCTCGAAGGGCTGCCGCTGGATATGCGGGCCAGGTTCGAACGGATCGTGATGTTGATCCGGGATCAAGGTTTGGAAAAGGTGCGGGAACCCTATGTCAAACACCTGGAAGACAAGCTCTGGGAGATGCGGCTTTCGGGGCGCGACGGCATTGCGCGCTCGATTTACATGACAGCTTCCAGGCGTCGCGTCGTGATTTTGCGCACCTTCGTCAAGAAGACCGAGAAGACGCCGAAACGAGAATTGGAGTTGGCGCGGGAACGCGCGAAGGAGATTTCATGAGCCGCAAGTCCATCCCCGTCGAAAAGAGCTTCGCCAAATGGCGAAAGGATCCGGCTTATCGTGCAGCCTACGCGGCACTGGACGAAGAGTTCACTTTGGCGGCCGCGTTGATCAAGGCGCGGACAAATGCGGATATCTCCCAGGAGGAAATCGCCAAGCGCATGCGCACATCGCAGCCCGCAGTGGCGCGGCTGGAAGGCGGGCAAGGCAATCCGTCCGTCAACACCCTCCGTCGCTATGCCCGCGCGACCGGAACGCGGCTGAAGATTACCTTCGGGGCCAAGCGCGCACACTGAGATCGACGTTGCGACGTGTAGATCTGTGGAAAATATATTTCACGTCCCCACATTTCCGTGACGGATTTATCGACTTACAGCGTATTTGATGCTCTCGGCCACAATAAGAACATAACAGGAACAAAAATCATAGCCATGTACTTGGACCCATATACGTTTAGTAGAAACGTCGTCCCATGTGGACTCTGGGTTGCCGGAGTGCCCAATCTCGCGCCTGTCGAACGGGTTGGAGATGGGGAAATGGCGGACAAGCGGGACAAGACCGTAAGCTATCGCCGCCATCGCTTTGATATTCTTGGGAGTGATTGTCCGACCGGTTTCTCCGAAGGTCATTCCCAACATCGTCAAAACGTGGATCAATCGCAGCTATCTTTTTTTTGGCATATCGTCGTTTCTATACACATTCGGCCTGGCAAAATCGCTATTCAACGTACAGATGGCGCGCATTGAAGCAGAAATTGAGCGACGCCGAAGAGAAGCTGGAATTCCTCCTCCCTCATCACGCACCGACGACCAGTCATAGGTCTTCTAATTTAGACACCCTGAAATTGGGGGCAGAATTTCCAACCGCTCAGCAGAACCAAGGCAAATGTACGCCGGCTGCGCTTCTTTCGAGGAAGTGACCCAATATCGAAATGATATTTTCAGCGGCCATAAAGCCGAGCACGAGCCTTGTTACCCGAGATGCGCGACTTCGTCTGGGCTTGCAAATCGAGGACCCCGGCCACGTGATTTTTTGCATCAGTCCAGAAGGGCGTGTGAAAATCACCACCGCTCGAAGCCTTTCTTCCGGCCTCTTTTTTTATCTCATCTCTGATGTCCGCACGAAGTAACGCTTTGCGCGCTTGGTCAGGAAGATAAAAGAATTGGAGCAACTTCCGAAGATGGATCTTCTTCAAAGACATCGCGTCAGTGCCTGTGAATGGGGCGATAAGGCTTCAAATCACCCTGCACGAACAAATTCGTCAGGTTGAATCCGAATCGTTGCAACCATTCTATCCGAAAGACTGAAGTAAATGGGGCGGTTAATAGAATAACAGTGAAGTTCAGTAATGAAGTTCGGAGTTAGAACTCAGGCCTCTCGAAGGCCCTTTCCGGACCACACAAGCGTCGCCCTCTCTCCCTGCCCTGCCCCCTGCGGGTAGAGAGGAAATAGATGGGGACTTATACCCCCACCACAATCTTCCCGAAATGGGCGCCGGCTTTCATGCATTCGAAGGCGTCGCGAATTTCGGCGAGCGGGAATCGCTTGTCGATCACCGGCTTGATGCCGGTGGCCTCGATGGCGCGGGTCATGCTTTCGAAATGGTCGCGGCTGCCGACCGTGATGCCGTGGATGAAGAGATTTGCGGCGAAAATGGACGCCACGTTCAGGTCTTTCACGAAGCCGCCCAGGATGCCGATCACCGCGATCTTGCCGCCCAGTCTCACGGCGCGCAGCGACTGTTCGAACGTGCCGGCCCCGCCCACTTCGATGATGTGGTCCGCGCCGCCGGTGAGCTTGCGCGCCTCCTTCGCCCAATCGGGCGTGGATTTGTAATTGATGAAGTAATCGGCCCCCAACGCCTTGGCGCGCGCCAGTTTTTCGTCGGACGAGGAGGTGACGATGACGGTCGCGCCCGCCGCTTTCGCGAATTGCAGCGCGAAGATCGAGACGCCGCCCGTGCCCTGCACCAGCACGACGTCGCCGGCTTTCACCCGGCCTTGCAGCACGAGGCCGCGCCAGGCGGTAAGCGCGGCGCATGGCAATGTCGCCGCGTCTTCGTCGGTGTAACCCGCGGGCGCGCGCGTCACGCCTTGCTCGCTCAGGAGGATTTTCTCCTGCAGCACGCCGTCCAAGGCGCCGCCCAGCGCGCCGCCCAGCTTCTCGGGCGTGGGTTCGCCTGCAAACCAGTTCTGGAAAAACAGTGGCGCGACGTGATCGCCCTCTTTCACGCGGGTGACGCCCGCACCGATCGCGGACACAACGCCCGCGCCATCCGAGCACGGTATGAACGGCAGGCGGCCGGACGGCGCGCTCACCGTCGCCAGATCGCGATAGTTCAAAGTGGCGGCCTTGATGTCGACGACGATCTGCCCCGGCCCGGCCACGGGATCCGGCCGTTCGACGAGCTTGAGGTTTTCTATTCCGTAAGCGGATTCGAGAACGACGGCGCGCATCTTGTTTTTCCCCTCAGCTCTTCTTGGTCACAACATAGTGCGTGGCCGCTGCGCTCGCCGTATGTGATGTGCAGACATATCCGAGCTTGAGCAGATCGATATCGGCGAACAGGTGCTCGCCCGAACCGAGCAGGACGGGCGCGATCGCGAAGCGCAGCTCGTCGATGAGCCCGGTCTTCAGATATTGCCGGATGGTGGCGACGCCTCCCCCCAGCCGCACATCCTTTGCGCCCGCCGCTGCCGATGCGCGCGCCAGCGCGGCATGGATGCCGTCCGTCACGAAATGGAAGACCGTGCCGCCTTCCATGACGATCGGCGCCCGCGCATGATGCGTGAGCACAAAGACGTCGCAATGATAGGGCGGCTCAGCGCCCCACCAGCCTTTCCAGGCTTCGTCGGGCCACGGACCGCGCACGGGGCCGAACATGTTGCGCCCCAGGATCCAGGCGCCGATATTGGCGAAACCGCTTGCGAAGGCATCGTCGTCCGGCCCTGTCGTGCCGCCTTCGCGGCCCGTCATTTGATGAAACGCCCGGGTCGCGAAGATCCATTCGTGCAAGCCGGTCCCTCCGATTCCGAGCGGGTTGGCGAGACTCTGGCTGGGGCCTGCGCCATAGCCGTCGATGGAGATCGAGAAACCGCGAACCACCAATTTTGACATGACACCTCCTTCGTCTCGTGACACTTAATCCGTATTTGGGATCGTCCGCCAGCGACTCGCGGCCACGGAGAAACCGATGCGATTTTATGCGCTCCTCGCGTTTTGCGCATTCGCCTGCAATGCGGCCCACGCAGACGAAGCCGCGCAGTGCCGGGCCAATGGCGGCGTCTATCTCACGGGCCATGTGACCGTCGCGCCATTTTTCGCGCGCGGCCATTTGCGCGATGGGGTCGAGCTGTCCCACACACGCCTGAGGCTTCAGTCCGATCGGGACGGGCAGTCCTATGACGTCGCCGTCGATGATGTTTTTGCGGCCGGATACGACGCCGCGGGCGAGAGCGTTCCGGCGCCGCTGTCGCGCATTCGCGTGGGCGACCGCCTCGAACTTTGCGGCAAGCCGTATTGGAGACCGGCGCCGGGACTCGACTGGGTCCACACCAATTGCGGCGCAATGCCGACGCCTGACAAGCCGAACGGCTGGCTCAAAATCCTCGATGCGCGCGGCGCGCCAGGCCTCAATCTCGAATCGTCTCAGGAATATTGTCGCTTGTGGCCGTGACAGGACTCCCGGTTCACCTGTGCAGCACGACCCTCTGCCCGACTTCCAGCCGCCCGATGCGCGTGACCGTGGCGTAGACGCCCGCGTTGTTCCTGTTGGCGCGCACGACAGCCTTCAGCACCTCCGGCGCGGATTTTCCGCTGTCGGGATCGAGGTTCACCATGCCGCAGCGCTGGTCGTGCATCGTGACGGCGATCGCCGCCGCATCGTCCGCATCACCGAAGGCGAGCACGCCGCCCAGCCATTCATCCTCCTCGAATGGTTTCGCGCGCGCGGTTCGAACAAGGATGTTCGGTCGAAACCTTCGAACATCCGCGCTCTGCCCGGCGAGCCGGCAGATTTCGCCGACGGTATCCGTGGCGATGACGGAGATCGCCGCTTCGTCGAAGATGCCGTGCTTCAGCTGCATCATCTCCACGGGACGCCCATAGCGCCGCCCAACCTCAGCCGAGAGCGCCTCGCCGAACAGATCCAACTCGTCCCCTTCGGGAGTCGCAACATGCGTCGGCCCGGCGTTCTCGCGGCGCCTCGGCGTAAACGCGATCAGCTCAGGAAGCTTGCCCGCAGTCAGCCAGGGGAAGCTGTCGCCAACGCCCAGCCTGCGAAAGGCGAAGCGCCTGTCGCCTTCGACGCCGTGCCAGCCCAGCGCGGCGGCATCGAGCGGCTCGCCGCGCATGGATTTCACCGGATAGCGGAACAGCGCTTCGATGCGTCCGACTTCGATCGGCATTTCGTCCCCCCACCCAGAGATAGACCCGCGCGATGGATGTGGCCAGGCGCAAGGATGTAGCGCGGAATTGCATCCCGGCGTAAGGTCTGCGCTGCATCAAGCGGGGCGGAAATCATGATTTCGAAAATGGCGGCGACGGCTTTGGCATGCGCAATGCTCGCGGGCACGGCGGCTCACGCGTCGCCGGAAGCGGGCGCGGTGAAAGCGACGGTGCAAAAATTCCTGAAAGCGGCGAACGCGGGAGACAATGCGGCCGGCATGGCGCTTCTCGCCGCGGATGGAACGGTCATCGACGAATTCGCGCCCTTCCGCTGGGACAGTTTTGCCGATTGGGGCGCGGCCTATGGCGCCTATAACGCCCAGAACGGCGTTGCGCATACGCGGACGGCGCTCTCCAAATTCGCCCATGTGAATATCGAAGGCGATCGCGCCTATGCTGTGGCGACCGTGACGTACACATATACCGAAGGCGGCAAGCTGCGGAAGGAAAACGGAATCGAGACCTACACGCTGGAGAAACAGCCGGGCGGCTGGCGCATCGCGTCCTTCGCGTGGATGAGCAAGGCGGGCGTCGACCAGGGCGCGGATGCGAGCGCCATTCTTGACGCGGTGCACAGCCTCATATCCATGACTGCGCCGCCATCGACGCCGCCCACCGCAATCGTCGACGAATTCGCGCCCTATCACTGGACGGGCGCGAGCGCCCATGCGGACTGGTTCGCCGGTTTGCAAAAAAGCATGGCGCAGGAACATGCGACCGATCTCGCGCTCAAGCTTGGCGCGCCCGATCAGCTGAGTGTGAACGGCGACAAGGGCTATGCCGCGTTCCCCACGATCATCACCAGCAAAGCGCACGGCAAGACAATGAGCGAACACGGCGAATTCGCCTTCGCGCTCGACAAAGCCGACGGCGCCTGGCGCATCACGTCCTGGGCCTGGGCGACGAAGTAGATTTTCCACCCGCCTTCGGGCGGGTCGAAATTATCTTTGAGCGAAAGCGAAAAGAGAATTTCGGGGCGGGGCGCCGGATCAACATCACCCCGCCCCGAAAAATTCTTCGTTTCACTCTGAATTTTTCGACCCGCCCTCAACGGGCGGATGGAATATGTCAATCCGCCCGGAGCGGGATCATCACGAGCCGATTGACGATCGCGCCCATGGCGGCGGCGTCGAAGCCGCCATGCTCGAGCCACCAGGCGAGAAGCCCGACGGTCGCCGTCACGGCGTGCAGGATCATCAGGTCGGCGGGCAATTCGGCCGGCTTGGGAAGATTGAGCGCCGCGGTGCGGATCGCCGCGCGCTGAATCAATTCGCGCCGGATGTTCGCTTCGGCTCCGCCCGCAAGAAGCGCGCGGCAGATCGTGTGGCGCTTCTGCACGAAACGGCACAGCTCGATCGAGGCTGACAGCGTATCTTCCGCCAGCAACGCAGGCATCATCTGGCCGATCAGTTCGTCGATGAGCACATCGGCGACATCGGCGAGCAGCGCTTCCTTGTCGGAATAGTGACGGAAGAAGGTGGCGTAGCCGATGCCGGCGCGCTCGGCGATTTCCGCAATCGTCAAATCGGAGAAAGTCTTTTCGCCGGCAAGCGCCAGCACGGCTTCGGACAAAGCGGCGCGGGTTTTCGCGATTCGGGCGTCAGGCATTTCGAATTCCCGGCCGGAATGGCGCTTGATCGCCAGACCGGCGTCTGATAGTTATGATCCAATATGGATCATAACTCGGTGTCCCATGGTCGACTCGCATTTCGCACGGAATTGCCCATACCACCAAGGCGGGGATGAGCGGAAATCCGCACCCGCGCCGGCGACTGCGCCGGGGGCGATTGTCGTGGAAAAGCTGGGGCTTGCCCGCCAGATTCTCCGCAGCGACCGGGTGCGGCAGGCGGGCTTCCGGGCCGAACTGCTGGAACGCTTCGGCCGGCGGGAGCATGCGCCCGTCCTCTATCAGGCAGGCGAGGCGCACCAGAAACAGCGCAGCGCCATCGCGCGGTTTTTCGCGCCCAAGATCGTCAGCGGCCGCTATCGCGAATTGATGGAGCGGCTGAGCGAAGGGCTCATCGCGCGGCTGCGCGAGACGCGGCGCGCACAACTGGATCTCATGAGCCTCGACATCGCGGTGGCCGTCGCCGCCGAAATCGTGGGGTTGACCGAAAGTCCGCTCCCCCGCATGGCGCGAAGGCTCAATCGCTTCTTCACTGTGAACGCGGAACGGCGCAACCGATTCTCCGCGGTGACCGCCTTCGTTCTGGCGCAACATCGCGTTCTGCAATTCTATCTGTGGGATGTGCGACCTGCGATCGCCGCCCGTGAACGGCGCCCGCGCGAGGATGTGATTTCGCATTTGATCGCGCGCGGCCGCTCCCACCGCGAAATCCTCACCGAGTGCCTCATGTACGGCGCCGCCGGCATGGCGACGACGCGTGAATTCATCGTGATGGCGGCGTGGCACATGTTCGAGCGCGACGCCCTGAAGGCGCGGTTTCTTGCGGGCGATGAATCCGGACGCATCGCCATCCTGGAAGAGATATTGCGGCTGGAGCCCGTCGTCGGCGCGCTCTATCGCCGGGCCGACCACGATCTCGCGCTCGAAGATGCGGGCGAGACGATTCACATTCCGGCCGGAAGCCTGCTCGCCCTCGACGTGCGCGGCGCGAATGCCGATGCGGCCGCGGCGGGCGCATGCCCTCACCAGCTCGATCCGGATCGGACGCCTCTTTCGGGCAGTCTCATCAGCTTCGGCGACGGCCCGCATCGCTGCCCCGGCGCGGCCGTCGCGTTGCAGGAAGCCGCGATCTTTCTCGACCGGCTCTTTCGCGTTCCGGGACTCAGGCTCGCGCAGGCGCCTGCGCTCGCGTGGAATGCGACGATCGCCAGTTACGAACTGCGCGGCGCGCTCGTCGCGCTGGACTGAAACAGCATCACGCCGATGACCGCGTCCCAACCGAACCCTACCACGAACAGCGAACGCTGCACGATGCCGAACACGGGATGGAGATAGGCCCGCACCGCCCCGTGCTGGTCGATCATCGCCATATTGAGGCCCAGCGCGATCCACACAAGCACGTAGAGTATCCACGATACCGCCACGAGCGCTTTGGCATGCGGATCGCGCCGCCAAGCGAGCGCGAACGCCAGCGGCGCCTGGTAGCCGATGAATTCCGACAGGCCGAACACATTGTGAAGCGGATGGGGAAACGCGAATATCGCCACGCCGACGACGGACACCGCCATGCACGCGATCACATAGGCCGGCAAAACCGAGTGGCCGGCCTCGCGCGACACCGCACGAACGCCCGATGCGAACACGAGGATGCAGGCCGCGACGCCGCACAGCATGATCGCGAAGGGCACGCGTGCGGGCGAATCCATTTCGCCGATCTCGCTGACCGTCTGGTGGACGTGGCTGTAGCCCGGAACCAGCATCGCGAGGCCCACGATGCCGACTGCGAGAATCGCCGCGCCCAGAGGCCCAAACAGCAGCCGATAGTTTCGAGACATGCGGCCCCCCTGTTCGCGCGATGGCGCTTGGCATCGATGATCCGTCCCGAGACTACGAGAGAGTTCATGGCTGAAATAAGGTGACCCCGGGGCCGAAGGCCGGAAGCGTCGCGAACCGGCGTGACGACATCTCGCATATTCAGTCGAGCCTGCAATTGCCGGACTCGGAAACGTAAAGATCTGCAGCGGCGCGGATTCCGGCGCAGCAATTTTCCATTTGTCGCACTTTTGCGAATATTATCCGATCTCGCGCGCCCACATGCCCGAGTCGAGGCGCGCTTCCGCAGGGGACCGGGAAATGCTACAATTCATTTAAGCCGATTTGAGATTGGCGAACCGTTACACGCCGGAAGCCGCATTATGAAATTCGCAGTCGTATTGATCGGTCTTTTTGCGCTGTGCCCGAATCTTGCGCAGGCGGCGTCGCCGCTGACGTTTTATCCGTCGCGGGATGCGCTCAATGCGGCCTATCCCGGCATGTCCCAGCAGGGCTTCACGAACGCCGATCTTTACGACGAGCCCTTTGTCACCCACGCCAATCCTCTCGATCACAAGACGAACGACGCCGTGTTCAAGAAGGGCAGCATCCTGCCGGGGATCGCCATTCGCACGCTTCATCCCGGTCTCGCCTCCAACGCCTTGCTGGTTTACGGCGGCGGCCCTGTCGGCACGACCAGCGTCGGCAATTACTGGTTCGGCGACACGCTGGAATTGTCGTTTCCGCTGGGCGTGCAGGCGGTCGGCGAGAATGTGTTCGGAAACACGTCGTATGGGACCAGCTTCGCAGGCAAGATCAGCGCGCAGTTCTTCCACGGCAAGATCTATCTCGGCGGGAAAGTCTTCACCGAAGCCGCGGGCGCCTATCTCTTCATCGGCGCCTCGTCGAGCACGCTTCCCATCACCAGCGTTCGCATCAGCTGGCAATCGGACGGCGACGCCAACACCTATGTGAGCGATATCGCGTTCAAATAATCCGAAGTCGGCTTTCGCAAAGGGCGACCGATCGCGTCCTATTTCGCGGGCGGATAATGAATCGATACGCCGGGCGCAGGCGGCTTGGCCGTGGTCGTCGACAAAGTGGCCGTAAAGGCCTGCCTGGGCGAGATGCAATATTCGGCCTTGGTCGGCGCGCCCGTTGACGGCGCGAACGCCACGCTGCGGGTGGTGATGTTGCCCGTCACCGTGTCGCCGTTGCTCGAAAACACGAGGTTCGCAGTGACGTAGATATCCTGGCCGCCGAACACCACGGCGGCCTTGCGGGCGGCGATGTCCTGCGTGAAGCCCAGTCCCCAGCTCGATTGCATATTGGGATTGCCGCCGCTGCAGACCGCATCGAAATTTATCCCAGCCCCCATAACAGCGAGGCTGTTCGTGTTCGTGTCCGTTCCAACAGTGAAATCGAGGAATTGTCCGTTGGCGGATGTGCCGTAATAGGTGCCCGCCTTCTGCGCCTCGGCGCCCGTGGTGCAAACAATCGCACAGAGCAGCGCGCAGGCCAGTGCTGAGGAATAAGTCATGACGCCCTCGCCCATGAGAGATGCACCGGAAGCGCAACATTAGCATTTGCGACCGCCGCCGCCGAGTCATTCGAGCGCGGGGTTGATCACGATTTGAAATTGATAAACCTGGCGCTAAGCGCTTCGCTTGCTTTCGCTGCGCATTTTCCACGCTTTGTAACAGGATTTCAGCATCGCCTTCACGCTTGCGCGCTTCACATCTGCGACGCTGTTGAATGCGACGTGCTTGTGCACCTTTCCGGCGCCTGCGAGAAGCTTGTGCGGATCAGGCAGCGACGCGCCATGCGCAAGCCCGAGCTTCACGCCTTTCTTGCTGGGAACGATGGCGCAGACTGTGTCCTTATAGCCGGGGCCAAAGCCGTAACCCACCACACGCGCCGAATGATCGAGCGTTTCTTCCGCGCCCGGCACGATTTCCAGAATCAGAGTCCGCAGCGCCTGTGCTGCGACCGCCGTGGTTTCAGGATAGGTCGCGAAAAATGCGTCGATGTCGCCGGCGGAAGACCGCTGCCGCACGGACGTCAGTTCACGAAGGTGTCGTCGAGCGCGTAGCCGGCGGAGCGCACGGTGCGGATGGGATCGCGCACGCCCGTCGTGTTGAGCGCCTTGCGCAGACGGCCGACATGGACGTCGACCGTGCGGGCTTCGACATAGACGTCCGAGCCCCACACCGCATCGAGCAATTGCTCGCGGCTGAAAACGCGGCCGGGATGCTGGATCAGATGATCGAGCAGCTTGAATTCGGTGGGACCCAGATGCACGTCGGAGCCGGCGCGGCGCACGCGATGGGCGGCGCGGTCCATCTCGATATCGCCGATGCGCACGACGTCTTCCGCGAGGCTCGGGCGGATGCGGCGCATCACGGCGCGCAGCCGCGCCAGCAGCTCGGTCATCGAGAAGGGCTTGGTGATGTAGTCGTCGGCGCCGGTGTCGAGGCCGCGGATGCGATCGGTCTCCTCGCCGCGCGCCGTCAGCATGATGATGGGGACGTTGCGCGTTTCCTGGCGGCCGCGCAGGCGGCGGCACACTTCGATGCCCGAAAGCTGCGGCAGCATCCAGTCGAGCAGCACCAGATCGGGCCGCTGCTCGTCGGCGACCAGCAGCGCCTCTTCGCCGTCCTGCGCTTCCAGCACGCGATAGCCTTCGCGCTCCAGATTGTAGCGCAGCAGCGTGACGAGCGCGCCTTCGTCTTCGGCGACCAGGACGGTGGGCTTCAGGGTCATGTGTTGGGCCGCTCGAATGGGACAGTGGTGTGGACTGGTGACGTCCGCCTTCGGACGATCGTCGGCGAGATGGCCGCCGCGTCACCATGTGATAGACGATTTCGGCGATGTTGGTGGCGTGGTCGCCCGCTGCGCTCGATGTTCTTGGCGACGAACAGAAGATGCGTGCACAGCCCGATCGTGCGCGGGTCTTCCATCATGTAGGTGAGCAGCTCGCGGAACAGGCTGTTGTAGATTTCGTCGATCTCGCCGTCCTGGCGCCACACCGCTTCGGCGCCGGCCGCATCGCGATCGGAATAGGCATCGAGCACGGCCTTCAGCTGGTTGCTGCGCCGCGCGGCCCATGCGCGCGAGGCTCTGCGTCAGGCGGATTGGCGGTTCGCGGTTCGAGCACCAAGGCGCGCTTGGCGATGTTCTTGGCGAGATCGCCGATGCGTTCGAGTTCGCTCGCGATCTTGATCGCGGCCAAGGTCTCGCGCAGGTCGATCGCCATGGGCTGGCGCAGCGCCAGCAGCTTGAGCGCCTGGTCCTCGATCGTCTGCTGCAGCGCATCGATGCGCGGATCGCCGGCGATCGCGGCTTCGGCGAGACCGGTGTCGCGCTTGGCGATCGCCTCGATGGCGTCGGCGAGTTGCGCTTCGGCCAGGCCGCCCATCTGCGCGACAGCCGTCGCCAGCGATTCCAGCTGTTCCGTGAAGGCCTTGACGGTGTGTTCGCTCATATTCGGGTCCCATCCGCGCTTCGCGGCAGCTTTTCGAACAAGGTCATACCGGTCGAATCGCCCGCGCGCGTTTGGTTCACGCCTGCGTAGCGGCCCACCGGCACGTCTATGCGACAGTTTTATAACATTTCTGTGACAAGGGCAGCGCCGGCGGCATCGGCCGGGGTCACGGCCGGCAGGAACACGGTGAACGTGCTGCCCTCGCCTGGCGTGACTTTCGATGTCGCAGCCGCCCCTGGTGCCGGTTGACGATGTGCTTGACGATGGCGAGGCCCAGCCCCGTGCCGCCCCGCTCGCGGCTCCGCTTCACATCGACCCGGTAGAACCGCTCGGTCAGGCGCGGGATGGCCTCGCGCGGGATGCCTTCGCCGTCGTCCTTGACGGAAATCGCCACCAGGCTTCCGGGGCTGCGCCGGCCGGCCGGCGTCGCCGAACTGGGCGCGAGCGAAAAGCCGATGCAGACCTTGCCGCCGACCTGGCCATATTTGATCGCGTTGTGGATGAGGTTCTGGAACAGCTGGATCAGCTCGTCGCGCTCGCCCACGACGGGCGGCAAGTCCGGGCGCATCGCCGACCGTGATCGTCACATCGTCGAGCCGCGCCAGACCCTGAAGCGCCGCCGCCGCGTCGCGCACCACATCGACGATGTCGACCTCGCCGGACGGCGGGACATGCTCGTTCAGCTCGATGCGGGTCAGCGACAGAAGATCGTCGATCAGCCGGCGCATGCGCCCGGCTTCGACGCCCATGATGTCGAGGAATTTCTCCCGCGCGCCGTTCGTCGTCCTGGCATGGCCCTTGCAGCGTATCGATGAAGCCCGAGACGGCCGCCAGCGGCGTGCGCAATTCATGGCTCGCATTGGCGACGAAATCGGCGCGGGCCTCCTCCGCGCGCTTGGCCGCCGTCACGTCGTGCAGCAGCACGGCCGTCAGCCGCGGCGTCTGCTCCGTGCGCGTGACATAGGCCTGGAAGTGGCGCTCGACCGGAACGCGGAACGAGAAATCGATCGACGCAGGCTCGCCGGTGCTGCCGTGCGGTCGATCGCCTGCAGCACGGCCGGCGTGCGCAACACAGCAGAGACATGCTTGCTCTGCGTGTCGGTGCCGACCACGGCCACCATCGCCTTGTTGGCGAAGATGACGCGGCCCGCGGAATCGAGCAGCATGAGCGGATCCGGCAGACGCTCGAGCACTTCGCGCGCCAGCGGGGGGAGGAGCGCCAGCATCTGATCGCTTTTGTCCGCCGCGACCGTGGCCTGGTTGCGCTCGGCGCGATTGCTCATCAGCGAGAACAAGACCGCTGCGGCGACCGCCACGCCGGCCAGAACCCACAAGCCCGTGGACGGCAGCGCATGCAGCGCGGCAAGCGCGGCGACCGCGCCCAGAGCGATGCACCAAAACCCGTTGCGCATGGCCGTCCAATTGAATGTCCGCGGAGCCATCATGATCCAAGCCGAGAGTCGCGACGCTCCATCATACGCATGCAACCGCCGGTTTCGCGCAGGTCACCAAAAGTTCATGAGGCGCGCGCCTGCCCGTTGACGCCGACGCCAACCCCATACCACACTTTGCGCGCATGGTTGATAGCATCCTGGACCCCACAAGCCTCGGCACGATTGCGCCGAATCCCGACACCTCGAAGCGCGACGCAAAGGCGGCCGTACCGCTGCTCGACCCCGAAGTCGCGCGCGATCTCCACAGCATGAAGACAAAGCTGTTCTACGGCTTTGGCTCGATCGCGTTCGGCATCAAGGACAACGGATTCCAGACCATTCTCCTGCTGTTCTACAATCAGGTGATCGGCCTGCCCGGCCCGCTGGTGGGCGGAGCCATTCTGATCGCGCTGGTGTTCGATGCGTTCCTCGATCCCATCGTGGGGCAGTTCTCCGACAATTTGCGCACGCGGTGGGGACGGCGGCATCCGTTGATGTATCTGTCGGCGCTGCCGGTCGCAGTCTCCTATCTGCTCTTGTGGAATCCGCCGCACTGGTCGCATGGCGCGCTGTTCGCCTATCTGATCGTGGTGGCGATCGTGGTGCGCATCTTCATCACGTTCTATGAAATCCCCAGTTCGGCGCTCGCGCCGGAACTGTCGCCCGACTACGACCAGCGCACGGTCTTCCTCGCCTATCGGATGTTCTTCGGCTGGCTGGGCGGACTTGGCATGTACATGTTGGCGTTTCGCGTTTTTCTCCAGCCGAATGCGCAGTATCATGTCGGACAACTCAATGCCGAAGGCTATCATCGCTATGGGCTGACGGCGGCCATTCTGATGTTTTGCGCCATCATGATCTCCGCACTGGGCACGCACCGGCACATCAGGCATTTCCGCATGGTGCCGCAACGCCGCATCGGCATCTTTCAGCTGCTCGGAGAGATGGCGTCGTCGCTGCACAATCGCTCGTTCCTGGTGTTGTTTGCGGCCGGCGTCTTCTTCAATGCCGCGACAGGTCTCGTGTTCGCGCTCGGCGTCTATTTCAACACCTATTTCTGGGGATTGACGTCGAACCAGATATTCCTTCTCGCAATCTGCACGCTGCTGGCCGCCGCGCTCGCCTTCGGCGTGGCGCTGCCGCTCTCGCACCGCTACGGCAAGAAATATGCGGCCATGGCGCTTTTCGCCTTCAGCCTTTCCGTCGGCATCATCCCCCTGAGCCTTCGTTTGATGGGCGTGTTTTTGGCGAACGGTTCGCCTTGGCTTGTGCCGGCGCTTGCGGGTTTCAACATCGTCTCGGCTGCGACGGCCATCGCCAGCGCCATCCTGCTGGGATCGATGCTGGCCGATGTGGTGGAGGACAGCGAGCGCGTGACGGGCCGGCGATCGGAGGGACTCTTCTTCGCCGCCAGCAGCTTCATGCAGAAGACGGCCTCAGGAATGGGGCTGTTCCTTTCCGGCCTCATCATCGCGTTCATTCATTTTCCGACAAACGCCACGCCCGGCAAGGTCGATCCCGAAGTCGTCCGCAATCTTGCGCTGGCCTATCTGCCGAGCATCGTCGTGCTCTACGGCCTCGCAATCATCATCGTCGGCTTCTATCGCATCACGCGCGAAAACCACGAGGAAAATTTGCGTCAGCTTGCCGAAGAGGCGGCGCTGGCGTCGTCGACCATCGGCACGGAGGCGGCGGTGATCGGCGCGCGTATACCGCGCGCGCACTCCGACGAATCCTGAGATGGACGTCGAGCAGCCAAATCCCGCCTCGACCGATCGCTACACCAAGAAGAAAGACGCGATCATCGCCGCGGCCGCCGGCATCCTCAACCGCCGGGGCGTGAAGGGCATGACCTTGGCCGACGTGGCCGCCAGCGTCGACCTGATCACCACCAGCGTCACCTATTATTTCAAGAAGAAGGAAGACCTCGCGGTCGCATGCTTTCTGCAAAGCCTCGAACGCTATGACGTGCTGATCGCGCGTTCCCTGGGCGCGGCCGATCCGCGCGACCGCTTTCTCGCCTTCCTCGCAAATTTTCTCGAGCTCAACCGGCGCATCCGCGAAGGCGAAGAAGCTCCGCTCGCCGTGTTCAACGACGTGCGCTCGCTGCGCGATCCTCATTTCACGGTCGTTATGACGCGCTATCGCGAAGTGTTCCGGAAGATTCGTTCGATCTTCACGGCGCCAGGTTACGAATGGATGACGCTGAAGAAGGCGACCGCACGCTCGCATATGTTGCTCGAGCAGTTGTTCTGGTCCGTGACGTGGCTGCCGCGCTATGACACCGAAGATTACCCGCGCATCCGCGACCGCATGTTCGACATTTTCGCGCACGGGATTGCGCGCCAAGGCGCGGCGTGGGCGCCGGCGCCGCTGGCCGCGCTCTACAGCGATCTCGGAGACACACATGAAACGTCGCGCGAAACGTTTCTGCGGGCCGCGACCAAGCTGATCAATTTCCGCGGCTATCGCGGCGCCTCGGTCGAAAAGATTTCCGCCCAGCTCAATGTGACGAAAGGCTCGTTCTATCATCACAACGAAGCAAAGGACGATCTGGTCGTCGCCTGTTTCGAGCGCAGTTTCGGCATCATGCGCCGCGCGCAGAGCTTTGCGATGCAGGGCGACGGCGATTTGTGGCACAAGCTGTCTTCGGCGGCGGCGGCGCTGGCCGAATATCAACTGTCCGAAGCAGGGCCGTTGCTGCGCTCTTCGGCGTTGAGCGCGCTGCCCGAGCTTATCCGCCAGGGCATGGTGGACCAGTTCAGCCGCGCGTCGGATCGCTTCGCCGCGATGATCTCCGACGGCATCGCCGAAGGCTCGCTGCGCGCCGTCGATCCTTCCATCGCAGCGCAGATGCTCAACGCGACCCTGAACGGCGCGGCCGACCTGCCGTTCGTGATCCCGAATTTGCAGGGCGCCGAAATGGGCAAGCTTTACGCCAAGCCGATGTTGATGGGGATTTTCCAGCGGTAGCGTTCAAAAAAAGATTTTAACGCAGGGGGCGCGGAGGATGCGCAAAGGACGCAGGGGAAACCGAGCTAACCATGCATCCGGCCCGACTGCTTCCATTTCTTATTGCGCGCGTAGCTCGCGAAAAGAAAAATGGGGAACGATGGACGATACCAGTCAAAGGCGCACAAATCTCCTCTGCGCCCCCCGCGCATCCTCCGCGCCCCCTGCGTTGGAATCTTTTTTGTAGCGCCGTGAGCGCTATTTTTGTTCAGCAAAAATCTTCTTCAGATCGTTTTTCATGATCTTGCCGTTGGCGTTGCGCGGCAGCGTTTCGGGCCAGAAGACCACCTTCACCGGAACCTTGAACGCCGCGAGCTTGCCGGCGACGAAGGCGCGCAATTCTTCTTCGCTCGCGTGCAGGCCCGGCTTCAGATGCACCACCGCGCCCGGTTCTTCGCCAAGCGTGTGATGCGGCACCGGCACAAGCGCCGCATCCATCACGGCGGGATGCTCATAGAGAACATTCTCCACTTCGATGCAGTAAATGTTCTCTCCGCCGCGAATCAGCATGTCCTTGGCGCGGTCGATGATGAAGCAAAAGCCTTCCTCGTCGAGCCGCGCGAGATCGCCCGTGCTGCACCCAGCCGTCGACGAAGGTCTGCGCGCTGGCCTCGGGCTTGTTCCAGTAGCATTTGACGATGTTGGGCCCGCGCGCCCATAGCTCGCCCACCTCGCCGACGGGCAGATCGCGCGTCGCTTCCGGATCCATGATCTTGAGATCGCACACCGGTACGGCCGGCCCGCACGAGTTCGGACGATTCTCGTAATCTTCCGCGCTGTGCGTGGTGCAGGTGGCCGAGGTTTCCGTCATGCCCCAGCCATTGCCAGGCAGAGATTTCGGAAACGACTCCACCATCTTTGCGCACCAGCTCCGGCGCCGACGGCGCGCCGCCATAGGACACGCTTTCGAGCGACGACAGATCGTATTTCGCGCGCGCCGGATGCTCGATCAATTGCCACGCAATGGTGGGCACGCCGCCGGCCTGGTTGATCTTCTCGCGTTCGATCAGCTGCAGCGCAAGCTCCACGTCCCATTTGCGCATCAGCACGATCTTGGCGCCGGCGACCAATGTCGGATTCAACACGGCGAAGCAGCCCGTCGCGTGAAAGAACGGCACGGACAGAAGCGCCGCCCGCTGCGGCGCGGTGAGCGGATCGACCACGGGAACCTCCTCGCCGCGGCGCAGAAAATTGCGCGCGCCCGAGCAGCCGGCCGCGAAGATATTCGAATTCATGTTGCGATGGGTGCCGAGCGCGCCCTTGGGCTTCCCCGTCGTGCCCGAGGTGTAGAGAATCGTCGCGTCGTCGTCAGTGTCGATGGCTGCGTCCGGCATCGCGCGATCCGGCAGCTTGCCCCAATCATTGACCGCGCCGATCGCATCCTCCAGACGCGTCACGATGGGATGCGGCAGCTCATCGGCATAGCGGCTCACATAAATGCGCTCAAGCGCCGGACAATTGACGAGATGCTCCGCGATGCGCTCCATCCGTTCGGCGTCGACAATGGCGACCTTCGCGCCGGAATCGACCAGGCCGTATTCGAGCTCCGGCCCCGTCCACCACGCGTTTAACGGCGTCACGATCGCGCCGAGGATCACCGCGCCGTAAAACGCCACGGGCCATTCCGGCAGATTGCGCATGATGATGACGACGCGATCGCCCTTCTTCACGCCGCGCGCCTGAAGTTCATACGCCATCGCGACGGCCGCCCGAAAAAAGCTTTCGTATGTCGCACGCTCATTCTCGTAAACGAGGAAGGTGCGGTCCTTGTACATCCGCGAGAACTGCAGCACGTCGCGCAGGGTTGCGGGCGCATTCTTCCACACGCGTGTGGGCACGCCGCGAATGACGACCTCCGCCATCTCGAAGCGCTGCCCGGGCGCGGTGAGACGCTTGTGCGCCTCGGCGAGAGACATGGCAGGCCAATGGGGATTTCCGGCGAGAGTGGTCATGTGAGTTCCATGGGGAATGGCGTTGTCGCGCGCAATCCTTCACCTGGACCCGAAGAAATCAAGGGGCGTGGAGCCGCGGTCAAGCCTTTCGGGAATGGAGCCAGCCGCGCCGCGCAACGGGCGTGTCACCGCGCGGGAGACCGACGCTTTCGAGATAGGTCTCGAGCGCGGCCAAATTTTCCGAGGAAACGATGGCGCCGATATAGCCATCCGGCCGAACCAGAACCCAGTCGCCGGGCGCGAGACCGTAAGCCGCGCGGAAATGACCGTCATCGTCCGCGATATCGCCGCGCGGGCCAACGACGTGAATGCGCAGACCGTGGCGCGGCGCGGGCGCCGAAAGGCGTTCAACGCCGTAACCGAGCAAAGTCCAATGCGGCCCTCGGAGCAATTCGAACAGCCGCGTGGGCAAGCCCGCCGCGCCGCGCATCGGCGCATCGGGCGCGCGATCTCCCGCGAGCACGCCGCCTCGGCGCTGCGGCGCTTCGAGCCGCAACGAGGATTGCGGATAACCGATATCGAGCTGATGAACTTCGCGGCCGCGTCGCATCGAGCCTTGCTTGGCGGCTTCCAACAATCCTGTGGTCAGTCCCAGCATCTCGGCTGCGATGGGCCTGCGCTCTTCTTCATAAGTGGCGAGCAGTTTCTCCGGCGCGCCGCGCAGCACGGACGCGATTTTCCAGCCGAGATTGTAGGCGTCCTGCACGCTGGTATTGAGGCCTTGCCCGCCTGTCGGCGGATGGATGTGGGCCGCATCGCCCACCAGGAACGCGCGGCCCACGCGATAGCGGTCTGCGATGCGCGCATTCATGGTGTAAGCAGACGCCCAGGAGACGGAATGCACGACGATGTCCTTGCGCCCGGTGCGTGTGGCGAACAGCGCGGTCAATCCCGCGACTGACATATCGATATCGCCTTCGAGCGGAATGGGACCCTGAAGCTGGAACATGTCCGTGCCTTCGAGCGGACACAACGAAATTTGGTCTGTCATTCCTTCGCCCCAGCGATGCCATGCATCGCGGCTGACGCCGTCGACATACAAATCGGCGACGATCGCGCGCACGCCGAGCGTCTTGCCCGGAAAATCGATCCCGAGCCTGCTGCGCACAAAGCTGCGGCCGCCATCCGCGCCCACGAGATAGCGTGCCCGAATCGTCTGCTTGCCCTTCGCACTCGCGACGGTGGTCGTGACGCCATGCTTGTCCTGGGTGAACGCGATCAGCTCGCAGCCGAATTCCGCGCGATGCCCCAGCTCACTCAACCGCTCACGCAGCACGGCCTCGGTGAGGAATTGCGGAACCATGAGAGGAATTTGATAAGGCTCGGCCGGCGTCGGCGCGGGCAATTCGGACATCTTCTCGTCCTCGAAACTGCCGTCGGCCTTGTAGCTGCGGAGCGGCGGATATTTCCCGCCTGCAGCGACCAGTCGGTCGATCATGCCCAGATCCTCGAACACTTCCTGGCTGCGGGGCTGGATTCCCTTGCCGCGCGAACCGGCGAAGGGGCCGGGCAGCTTGTCGATCAGCCGGAAATCTGCGCCGCGACGCGCGAGATCGATCGCAAGCGTCAGGCCGGCTGCGCCCGCGCCGCAGATGAGAACATCGGTGGTGAAAGCCTTCGCCATTGCTCCGATCCATTATGTGTATTATGCACATAAATAGCCGACCCGCCGGAGTCAAGGAAAATGTGTGCAAAATACACGGATCAACGCCCATGAGCATGGCGCGCCGGAAACGGGCAGGCGCCGGCCGGCCGCAGCTGCCGCTGCTGCATGCCGCGATCCTCGATCTCGTCGTCCTGATGAACCGGCCGCAGAACGACGACATCCTGCTGCAGGAAGCGGGCCTTTCGCTCGATCGCGCGCTGTTTCCGCTTCTCGTCGGCATCGAGCGCTTCGGTCCGATAGGAGTGGTGGCGCTGGCGGAAGGTTCCGGCCGCGATCACACGACCGTCAGCCGCCAGGTCGCGAAGCTCGCGGAGCTGGGTCTGGTCGAAAGACGGCCCAGCGCGGCAGACGCGCGCGTACACGAGGCGACCGTCACGAAGGCGGGACGCCGCATGACGGACGCGTTGGCTGCGGCGCGCCAAAAATTGGCCGCTCCGGTCCTCGCAAACTGGAGCGAGAAAGACCTTGAAAGCCTCGTGCGACTGCTGCGCCGTTTCGTCGACGACGTTACGGCGCTGGGGCGAGACGGGGGCCAGCGCGACTAGTATGCGGGCCTGCAACCTTGTCATAGCAGAAAATCGTTTTTCAGATCAAGAAACAAGTTTTCCTTTTCGCCAATTCGCTTCTAAGCTGACCCGGCAGAACGCTGCGATGGGAATTGGGACTATGGCGAAGCTTTTTCGAATTGCCGTCGTGGCTGCGCTCGCTTTTGCATCCTCGGCGCAAGCGCTTCCCAGCGCAGTGCCGGCGCCCGCCAAAGTTCTCGCGCCTCCTCCATCTTCGGCCACGGCGCCGCGACCCTCCAGCGAGACGCCGCATGCGCTTGAGAAAGCGGACCTCGCGGCATGGCTTGATGGGCTCGTGCCCTACGCCTTGAAGAATGGCGACATCGCGGGCGCGGTCGTCGTCGTGGTCAAGGACGGAGAGGTGCTGCTCGAGAAGGGCTATGGCTACGCCAATGTCGCCAAGAAGATTCCGATGGACCCGGTCGAAACGATGGTGCGGCCGGGCTCGACGTCGAAACTGTTCACCTGGACGGCCGTGATGCAGCTTGTCGAGCAGGGCAAGCTCGATCTCGATCGCGACGTCAACGATTATCTCGATTTCCAGATTCCCCACAAAGACGGAAAAGCCGTCACGCTGCGCGACCTGATGAATCACAGGGCTGGTTTCGAAGAGGGCTTGAAAGACCTCCTCGCCACGGATCCGCAGCGGCATCTGACGACCGAGCGCTATGTGAAAGACCATCCGCGGCCCGAATTGTTCACCCCGGGCGACGTTCCCGCTTACTCGAATTATGGCGCGGCGCTGGCGGGCTACATCGTGCAGCGCGTGTCAGGCGAGTCCTTCGACAGCTACGTCGCGCAGCACATTTTCCAGCCGCTCGGCATGCAGCACACGACATTCGAGCAACCGCTGCCGGCGCGTTTTCAGTCCGCGCTTTCGCAAGGCTACTTAACGGCTTCGAGCGCGCCGCGCCCGTTCGAGTTTGTCGAGACGGCGCCCGCAGGCAGCGCGTCAACGACCGCGGACGACATGGCGCGGTTCATGATTGCGCATCTGCAAAACGGCCGCTTCGGCGATGCGCACATTCTCACCGACGCCACGGCCACACTGATGCACAGTCCGTCGGAATCGGCGCTGCCCGGCTTCGGCACGATGGCCCACGGCTTTTTCTATGAGACGCACAACGGCAGAGTCGCGATCGGGCACGGCGGAGACTCCGTCGTCTTTCACACCGAGATGGAGCTGCTGCCGCAGGAAGGCGTTGGAATCTTCTACAACTTCAACAGCCGCGGGAAGGACAGCGCGGTTTATGCTCTCAGGGAAGCGCTGTTCAACAACTTCATGAATCGTTATTTCCCAGCCACGGGCGCTCAGACCTTTCCGCCTGCCCTGGCGACGGCGTCCAAAGACGCGCAGGAAATCGCGGGCGCTTACCAGAGCTCGCGCCGCATCGAGCACAGCTTTCTCAGCTTCTTCTATCTTCTGCAGCAATCGACGATTGCGGCGAACGCCAATGGCACGATCACGGCGCCGCCCGCGCCCGGCCAGGAAGGAACCGCGACATTCCGCGAAATCGCGCCGCAGATATGGCGCGAAGTCGGGAGCACGCGCGAACTCGCGCTCCAGACCGTCGACGGCGTGAAGACCGTCATCGACAGCGAGGATCCGACATCGGTGCTTCAGGCCGTGCCGACGGAAAAGCTGTCATCGCTGAACATTCCGATACTTCTCGTATCCGTGGCGATTCTGCTCTGGACCCTCGTTCTCTGGGCGCTTTCTCCCCTGCTCCGGCGGGGCGATCGCGCACAGATCGGCGTCTCGTCCGGAACGCGCCGTTTGCGATTGTTCATGCGCATCGCAGCCGCGGTGGACGCGATCTATCTCGTCGGCTGGGCGATGCTGATGAGCCCGCTTCTGACCAACGACCTGCAGGTCTTCAGTTCGCACCTCGATCCCGTCGTACGCCTGATGCAGTTCGCCGGACTGTTGGTCGTCGCGGCAGGAATCGCAGGCCTGTGGGTCGCATGGCGGATGTTCCGAACGGACTCGACATGGCTGTCGCGTATCTGGAACGCGGCCGTGGCGGCGAGCCTGCTCGGCATTGTGTGGATCGCCTTCATGGGCAATCTGCTGAGCTTCAACTTGAATTACTAAGTGCGATTTCGGATTGAAATTGCGCGGCCCCCTTCCGTCCGCCTCGCAAAAGTTGCGAGGCGTCCACCTTCCCCCACGAAGGGGGGAAGGCCAAGAAAAGGATTTGCGCCACCCCTTTTTCTAACCTTCCCCCCTCCGTGGGGGAAGGTGTCGCGCGGCGCAAGCCGCGTGACGGAAGGGGGCCACGCGATTCCATCCAATTCAAAACGCTCTGAATCCTGCTACGGATCAAGCGCACTGATGGTGACGTAGTATCCGTCACGATCCCGCAGTGAAAACTCGGCCGTTCCAGTGCTGGGATTTGTGTGCGGCTCTTCTTCCAGCTGGCCGTCAAGCGCGCGCGCCCTTTGCAACGCGACGTCAAAATTGTCGACCCGGAAGAACAGGAGGAGGCCGTTGCCGGGCGTGGCCAGGTCGGGACTTGCTAGTGGCGGATGCTCATGGGCGCCCCATGCGTGGAGACAGAGCAGGACCGTTCCATCCGAATCGACGATTTGTCCGAAATCGTCATGGGCAGGCGCCGTCTCCTTCAGGCCAAGCAGCGACTGATACCATTTGAAGCTTTGGGCCACGTCGGCCACGCCAATGATCGTCCAAAGGCGCTTCATAGGTTCTCCTGCAATCTGACGATCATGGGATCGATCCTTGAATGCCGGCGCCGATTGATTCCGGCTCGCTCCGCGCTTCCGATTAGCGGTAGCAGGAGCTCGTCGGTTCCTATTGTAATTTTTTGAACCCGCCGCCCCAAATCGCCGGCCGGCGAAGGCCAGGGAAATCCGGGAAAAAGCCCCGAATTCTTCCTCCTGAAGCATTCGCGCACAGGGGTATTTACTGTTTATCGATAATCATGTATCGATAATCGGTAAATCTCTTGGAGGCACGACCATGGCTTCGGTCAGCAACGCACTTCCCAAGCTTTTTCGCTGGGTGTTCACGGTTCTCGCCGTATTCGCCGTTCTCGGCGCGGTCCTTATGTGCCTCGGGATAGTGATCGATCCGAAACTACCCGCAGGGGCCCATTTCGGCCCGATCGTGATCGATGTGCTGGGCGAACCGGGCACCGTGGGACTCCAACCCATCGGCGGCGATTCCGATTTCACCGTCACGGCCCTACGCGGCAACGTGATCTTGTTGGTGGAAAAAGCCGGAGGGCTTTTTGAGGTGGTCAAGCATTGGGGCCTGCCGCTCACTCTCCTGAACATGATCTTCTTCGCCGTGCTGTTCGATCTGTTGCGCCGCCTGTTCCGCAATGTCGGTCGCGGCGACAGCTTCACGCCGCAAAGCGTCCGCCTCGTGCAGATCGTTGGCGGCTGGCTCATTCTCTTTTCGCTCGTGTCGGCATTCGCGGAGCACTGGTTCAGCGAGGCCGCGTTCGGCTATCTCGCCCAACACACAACGGTCACCATTTCGGGAACCGCGCTGCATCTGCCGGCGCTGCACGACCAACTCCTTCCGCGTGTCGGATTCCCCTTCGGCAGTCCCATCTTCTTCTCCGGTCTTCTGGTGCTGGCGCTGTCGGAAGTCTTCCGCCAGGGCCTCGCGCTGAAGAGCGAAAACGATCTGACGGTGTGAGCGACATGCCGATCAAGCTCAATCTCGACCGCGTGATGCTGGAGCGGAAAATCAGCCTGACGGAGCTGGCGGACCGCATCGGCATCACGCTCGCCAATCTCTCCATCCTGAAAACCAACAAAGCGCGCGCGATCCGCTTCAGCACCCTGGAAGCGCTCTGCCGCGAACTCCAATGCCAGCCGGGAGAGTTGCTCATGTTCGTTCCGGGCGCTGCGGGCGATGCGGCAGGCGGAGGAGAAGTCTAAAATTGCTTTACCTCTCTCCCGACGGGAGAGAGGTCGAGGATACGCAAGCTTGCTTGCGCATCCGAGGGTGAGTGGGTGCGCGTGCAGGGCCCAATCTTTCCGGAACACCGCACTGCATGGGCACCCACTCACCCTGCCCTCTCTCCCGACGGGAGAGAGGGAAAGCGGTGTTCCGCGTGCCGCTAAGCGTGTATGATCCCACGCGGTTGGGCGCCGCACCAAAAATCGGGACAATCCTCGCAAGAGCGGCCGAAAGGGATTTGCCATGCGCAAAACGGCCTTTCTCCTGCTTGCGTGTTTCGTCCTTGCATCCTGCGTCATCAGCCCGCTGAGCCGAACGCCGGCGGATTCCACAAAGCCCGTGACGCTTGAGGGCTTCGTTCCGGCGAACAACGACGTCATCACGATCAAGGCGGTCGACCAGAACACCGGCGGGCTCGACCAGCTGGGCCAGACCAAATCCACCGGCCCCGGAATCGTCCACACCACCTCCGCCGGCACCACCTACACGCTTTATCCGTGGACGTTCAGCGCCGGCGTGTTGGCGCCGAAATATTGGTCGCCGCAATCGGTCGTTGCCGATGTCGCCACCGCGCAAGGCCACGCCGAGTTGTTCGCATCCGACGGCGGAAATTATTTCGCCACGTTCAGTCCCGGCGCCGCCGCGGCCGCAATGAATTCCGGCGCGATGCTCGGCATCGCCAGCGGCGGTTATTCCGACGGCAATTCGACGGTGCTGTTCGATCAAAACGGCGTCGGCTTCCCGCCGGAAGGATCGTGGGTCAATGAGAAAGGCATGACCTCGAGCACGGCCGGCTATCCCTCGGTGACGTGGAGCGTCGGCTCCTACACCGTGGAAAACGGAACCAAGAAAATCTATGGCCTGATCTGTGCGCCGACGACCGGCGGCCCCTATCCCGTCGTCATCTACAATCACGGCGGCACAGGATCCAAAGACGGCGGCAACCTCAACGGAGTCATCACGGCGACAGGCTGGACCAGCCAGCCGCCCAACTACATACCCGACAACCTTGGGCAATGTCTCGATTGGGCGAAGCGCGGCTGGGTGTTCGCAACCTCCGCCTATCGCGGCGAGAACGTGATCATCACATCGGCGAGCAGTCAGTTTCCGACAAAAACCTGGACGTCGGTCGTCCCGGTCGAGTTTTGCATGGGCGAAGTGACGGACGTCATGGCGCTCACCGATCTCGTGATGAACCACGCGAGTTCCATTGCGCTCGGCGCCGCGGGCCAGACCGTCGCGCCCAATGTGAACGGCAAGCTGCTGATGGTCGGCTATTCGCATGGCGGCTGCATCACCTGGCGCGCGGTGGAACAGGGCGCGCCTGTCACGGCAGTCATCAACACGGAAGCGTTCACCGACATGCGCCTCTCCTATCTCACTGCGCTCGCCGCCCCGCCGCTCCCCTGCGAGCCGCCGTCACCGTTCACGCCGCAAGTGAACGCCGAGATCGGGTCCGGGGCCTTTCAGCCGGGCGTTTCCACCTATGCGCCTGATGCGGCCGGCGTGATGGGCTATAATTGGCGTTCGGCGCATTACTTCGCCTCGCATGGCGATCTCGCCATTCAGAAGTTCGCGGCGATGCCGATTTTGATCTTGCACGGCGACGTCGATCTCGACGCCTTGTGCTACAACCCCGTGCCGTTGCGGCAGCCGGAATTGTTCTCGGCCGATATCGGTACGACGAATATTTTCGTCGGCCCGCCGGGCGCAGCCGCGCCGACAAGCTATCCGTGCATCGCGGGACCTGTGGGCGCGCCTCTGCCCGCATCGCTCACGGGACCGAATGCGACCTGCCCGATCTCATTCACGGCGATGGACCCGAACGATCCGTGCATGGCGACGATCCCTGTCGGGCTGTGCAACGCCCTGGCGCTGCCATTGACGCCTCAGCCTGGCGTACCGCAGCAACAGCATTACTTCGTCGTCTACCACAACATGGACCACGTCGACGGCGGCGCCGCCATCAAGAACACGTTCGACGGCTTCGTGGAAAAGAATTTCAGCAAGCAAACCGGCTGCGACGGTCTGGTCGGCGATTGCGCGAGCGATTGAGGGGGTGACGTTCTAATATCGGGGAATTCCTCGCGGCCATAGCTGGTCAAAGACATGGCGGCGCGATAGAAATTCAGAATGACTTCCGACAGGAATACTGGAATGAAAAGCCGTCATTTCGCGTTCGGCCTCTTGGTCTCGCTCGCAACCTGCATCACTTCGGCCGCGTTCGCCGCGGGCGGACCCGAACAGCTTGCGATCTCCGAGGGTCGTTGGGTGTATCACGGTCACGTGTCCGGTGACGCGGGATCTCCCCCGACGGATTTTGTCTGGAACGCGGATTGTCGCTGGTCCGCCAATCGGGCTTTCATGATGTGCAGCTTCTCCAACACCTGGGGTAAGCAGCACATAAACTCGCTGGTGGTCGATGCCTTCAACGCTCACGACAAAGCATTCTGGCATTACGAAATCTTCGAAGACGGCGACGCGCCTGACAAGCCCTTTGCCTCAAAAATGCAAATCGACGGGCCTACGCGCATCGAGGAATGGACGGAAAGCCATCACGGCAAAGCCATTCACCAGCGCATCGTCTACGATTTTGCGTCCGACAAGAAAGTCACCGTCTCGTTCCAGCAGTCGGAGGACGGCAAGGCTTGGAAAACGACCGCAAACGGGACGGGTGAAAAGACCGGCTCCTGAGCGAGGCTTTGGCGCCGCTCGCTTCCCCCTGGCGCTGGCGCAAGGCGAAGCGCAGCAGCAGCACTACTTCGTCGTCTACCACAACATGGACCACATCGACGACGGCCTCGCCATCAAAAACACGTTCGACGGCTTCATGGAAAAGAATTTCGATTCCAACCCCGGCCGCGGCGGGTTGGCGCCGGGATGCGCGAGCGATTGAGGGGCGCCCATATTTATTTGCGAGAAAGCTAATCCTCGCAATCAACGCTCTTCATTCATCAATTGATGAGGGTAGCGAAGAGCGGATGCATTCGGATCGGGTTTGAATTTCAAGACAATATAATCGTCATCGTTCTCTGCTCCGCAAGGCTCAAACGATATATCAGAAATCGATAATCCGGAAGCAAGCCAGCGTTCAAACGGATTTTCCCCTCGGGTTATCCACGCTTTGAAGCTTTCTTCATCCATTCTACCCGCAAGTAGTTCGAGCAACGCACGGGCGGATATCCGCAAACTGATTGATGATATTTGCTGTTCGATCCATTGATGGTTGGCCAGACAGAGGATCGTCGGAAATAGCCGTAACTTCGATCACAGCGGGCCGGTCGGGAAAAAGATTGGTCGCAAGAAAGTCGGGATTATTGCGGCCGACAGTTGGAGCGATTTCGAGCTCGGTGATCCTTGATAATCCCCAACCTATTCCTAGCTCATATTCCGCCGGAATTGACTGATCGGGCTTATCTTTTGCGAGGCGGCTTAGCAAATCCGAGGCTTTTGCTTTGCTTAGCCATGGCCCCAGTTCGTCCAGCATCACTTGCAACTGACGACGTGAGAAGATCGGCATTCTGCATAGCAATTCCGCAATGTTGTTAAGGAGAATACTACATACTGGAAGTTTAGTCACCCGCCTTTCGTCTTTGAGTACAGTGCATGTCGTTATCGGGGCGGTGGTCGCCCAGCCCCCATCACTTCCCCTCATCCTACGGCACCGGCAGCCCCGCCTTCCGGCAGAAAGCTGCGAAGCGCGGGTCATTCCAATATGGCCGCAGCAGCGGGTCGAAGAGGAGGAATTGGATGCCGGGGTCGCGGGCGGTCCAGGCTTTGTCCAGCCATGCGAACGTGTTGTTCGCATCCTTGCGCACGGCATAAATCTCGGCGATCTGGTAGGGCGCGCCGTCGGCATATTTGTCGATCACGAGCTTGAGCGCCGCGTCGGCTGCCGCGCGATCGCCACCGATCTGGCGCGCCAATGCGAGCCCCACATCCTGCCACGGCCCCTTCGGACCCTGTTCGGCGGCCGCGAGCGCGGCGCTCGCATCGCCGCGCAGGATTTCGATGGTCGCCAGCTGCACATAATAGGATTCTGCCTTCGGCTGCAGCTCGATCGCCTTGCGCTCCGCCTGCTCGGCTTCGTCCAAGCGGCCCAGCATGCCCAGGAAGCGCGACAGCTGGTCGGACCAGAAGGCGTAGAGCGGATCGCTCGCCAGTGCTGCCTGCGTGAGGTCTGCCGCAGCTTGCGGATGACCGAGCGTTCCCAGCACGGCGCCGAGATTTCCTTTGGCGGCGGCGAGGCTCGGCTCCAGTTGCAACGCGCGGCGCAATTCCGCTTCGGCGCCGGTCCAGTTCGAGTTTGCGCTCAAGAGCAGATTGCCTTTCGCCGAGTGCGCATTGGCAAGATCGGGCTCAAGCGCGAGCGCCGTGTTCACGGAAGCGCGCGCCTGCGCATAAGCCGCTTGCGCCGAGGCGCCGCTCAAGAATTCCTGACCCAGATCCGACCACGCATTCGACAAATCGGCCCAGGCCTCAGCGTAACGCGGATCGAGGCGCGTGGCGGTCGTGAAGGCGTCGATCGCCTTGCGCATATCGGCCTCGTTCTGGCGCGCCAGAAAATATTTGCCCTGCAGATAGGAATTGTAGGCGTCGAGGCTGCCGCCGGGCGGCCGGTCGCTTTGCGCCACCGCAGCATCGCCTCCCAACAGCTTCGTTTTCAGCACGCCGGCGACCGCATCGGTGATGTCGTCCTGCAGCTGGAACAGATCCTTGTAGGGCCGGTCGTAATGCTCGGACCACATCGTGCTGCCGTCTCTCGCGTCGATCAGTTCGGCGTAGATGCGCACCATGTCGCCTGCACGTCGCACGCTGCCTTCCAGCAGATGGGCGACGCCCAGCTTTCCGGCGATGACATTGCTTGCTTCCGTGCTGTTGCGGAATTTGAACGACGAGTTGCGGCCGATGACTTTCAGCCCGCCGAACTGCGACAACGCCGCGATCAGGTCTTCGGAGAGGCCGTCGGAGAAATACAGCGCATTGGGATCGCCGCTTTCATTGACCAGCGGCAGCACGGCCACGGATTTCTCGGCGATGGCGACGACGGTGGTGGTGCCGGCCGCTTCCCGATGCACCATGAATCTGATCGGTCAGGAGCAGCACCACGGCCACCGCAAGCACGCCGATGATCCAGAAGTCCAGCCTGCGGCTTGTGGCGCGCGTGGCCGCCTCGGTGGGCGGGGCTTCGCTCTCGCGCTTGATGCCCTCAGGCGTCAGCTCGTAATACCAGGCGAAGGCGAGCCAGAACGGAAAGCCGATGGCGGCCGCGACGAGGAACCATCGCGTCGTTCCGGCCGGCGCGTTCACGGTGGGCCCGAGCGAGGTTATGCCTTGCGCGAGAGCCCACACGCCGGTCGCATAGAGCGCAGCCGCGCGCAGAATGTTGCGACGCCTGAGCTCGTGCAGAAACCGAGCCAGTGCCTCTCGCGCGCGCGAACCATACGACATCGAACCGCAACGCTTTCTCTACAGTGCGTCGATCGACTCCGCGTGGCTCTCCCATTGCGCCTTCAGTTCGGCGGCGATATCCGGATAGCGATCCTCCGCCGCCTCGCGCAGTTTCGGCAAGTGGTAGGACGGGAACAGATCGTTGTCGGGGCGATAGTCGCGCAGAACCTGTTTGGCCACCGTCACCTTGTGCACTTCCGTGGGGCCGTCGGCGATGCCCATCACCATGGAGCCCAGCAGCATCTGCGTGAACGGCATTTCGTTGGAGACGCCCAGCGCGCCGTGCAGATGCATCGCGGCGGATGCGATATCGTGATAGACTTTCGGCATCGCGACCTTCACGGCCGCGATGTCCTTCCGCACCTTGCGATAATCCTTGTACTTGTCGATGCGCCATGCGGTCTGCAGCACCAAGAGCCGGAACTGCTCGAGCGCGATCCAGGAATCTGCGATCTGCTCCTGCACCATCTGATAATCGGAAATGTACCCCGTGCGCGTGCTGCGCGAGACCGCACGCTTGCACATCAGATCGAGCGCCTTCTTGCATTGGCCGACCGTGCGCATCGCATGATGCACGCGCCCGCCGCCGAGCCGCGTCTGCCCGATGACGAACGCCCCGCCCCGCTCGCCCAACAGCGCATCGTAAGGCACGCGCGCATTGGTGTAGCGCATATAGCCTTCGGAGCCTCGCCGCTCCGTGCCCACGCCCACATAACGCACCACTTCCACGCCCGGCGTTTTGCGCGGCACGAGGAACATCGACATGCGCCGATAGAGATCCTTGTGTTCGGGATCGGTGACGGCATAGACCACCAGCACCTCGGCGTTGCGCGCGCCGGACGTGAACCATTTCTCGCCGTTGATCACCCACTCATTGCCGTCGAGCACGGCGCTGGTGGTGAAGCCCAGCGGATCGGAACCGCCTTGCGGCTCCGTCATCGAATAACCGGATGTGATTTCGTTGTTGAGCAGCGGCCAGAGATAATCCTTCTTCTGCTGCTCCGTGCCGTAATGCGCGATGATTTCGGCATTGCCCGTGTCGGGCGCCTGGCAACCGAACACGACGGGCGCGAGCCCCACGCGCCCCAGCCGCTCGTTCATCAGCGCGAGCTTCACCTGGCCATAGCCTTGCCCGCCCAGTTCGGGCCCGAGATGGCAGGCCCACAGCCCCTGCTCTTTCACCTTCGCCTGGAGCGGGCGGATCGCCTTTTGATAGGCCTGGGATTTGATCCCCGCATAGCCCACGCCCAATTGCGTGATGGGGTCCACCTCATTGTCGAGGAACTCGTCGATCCAGTCGAGTTTCTTCTGAAATTCCGGCTCCGTCTCGAAGTCCCAGGCCATGTTCGCGTCCCTATCTTTTCTGAATTGCGATGAGCCTACCCAACGGCGCCGGGTTGGAGCAACCGAGCGCTTCGCAAGATGCCTTTCTTCCCCCGTTTACGTCCGGCTACGCCAAGGCTTCGCCGGACTTGGCGCCTAATCCGGCGAAGCCTTAGCGAAGCCGGATACGGGGGAAGCAGCGCGCGCAGCGCGTCGAAGGGGGCCGACGCTGCATGGCCCCCTCCGTCTCACGCGCTATCGCGCGTGATCCACCTCCCCCGCAAGCGGGGGAGGAAAGCAGGCGCAATGGCTTTTCAAATCCCCACCATGCGCTAGGCTCCGGGCAGGACATTGGAGAGGAAACGAACATGTCAAAGCACCGCGCAAGCATGTCGCTCGAAAGGTTGGCCAAGCTCGACCGGCTGTTGACCGAGCGCTATGTCGACGCCGGATTGTTGAACGGCACGATCACGCAGGTGTGGCGGCTCGGCGAGCTCGTGCACAACGGCATGACGGGCCAGATGGACATCGCGCGCGGGAAAAAGATGCGCGAGGACGCGATCTTCCGCATCTATTCCATGACCAAGCCGATCACGGCGGTGGCGCTGATGATGCTGGTGGAGGAAGGGAAAATCGCGCTGGACGACGACGTGCACAAGCATATTCCGTCATGGAAAAACCTGCGCGTTTACGAAAGCGGAATCCCCAGCCTCGTGCTGAACACGGCGGGACAGTTCCTCACCTCCGCGCCCAAGCGGCGCATGAAGGTGATCGATCTCGTCACCCACACCTCCGGCCTCACCTA
Organism: uncultured Alphaproteobacteria bacterium; assembly: GCA_963715545.1. GTDB lineage: Bacteria > Pseudomonadota > Alphaproteobacteria > Micropepsales > Micropepsaceae > Rhizomicrobium. Next base: position 2,825,887 of record OY970252.1, read on the forward strand.
TGGCTGGATGAACCGCACCAGCGTCGACGCCGAATATCGCCGCCACAAGGTGAACGATTTCCAGACGCCGGGCGGTCTCGACGCCTTCGTCGAAACGCTTTCGAACATCCCGCTCGATTTCTCGCCGGGGGATTATTGGAGCTATTCCGTCTCGATCGACGTGATGGGCTATCTCGTGCAGAAGCTTTCCGGGCAAACCTTCGGCGAATTCCTGCGCACGCGCCTGTTCGAACCGCTCGGCATGAATGACACGGCGTTCTCCGTGCCGGCGTCGAAGCTCGAACGCTTCTGCACCTGTTACATGCCCCAGCAGGGCGGCGGACTGAAGATCCAGGATGACGCCGGCAAATCGACTTACGCCGAACCGCCCAAGCTCGAATCCGGCGGCGGCGGGCTAGTCTCCACCGCGCCGGATTACATGCGCTTCTGCCGCATGATGCTGGGCGGCGGCTCGCTCGACGGTGTGCAGATCCTCTCGCCCAAGACGGTGGCCATGTTCAGCACGAACCTCTTGCCGGGCGACAAGCTTCTCACCGACATGCTTGCGAGCCCCGGCCTCTTCAGTGAATCGGGTTATAACGGCGTCGGCTTCTCGATCGGCTGCAGCGTGACGATGGATGTCGCGAAGACGCTGGTGCCGGGGACGGCGGGCGAATTCGCCTGGGGCGGCGCCGCGGCGACCGCATTCTGGATCGATCCGAAGGAGAACCTGGCGGTCGTCTTCATGACGCAGGTGATGGGTCTCGACGCACGCCTCGGCCTGCGCCGCGACCTGCGCACGCTCGTCTATTCGGCGATGACGGAGTCGAGTTTGTAATAGGCGTTACGCGGTTTCCCAAATTTCACCATGGCCGCCCTTGAGGCGGCCACCCAGTCAGCGAGCGTCCGCGAGCTGAATTGAGGTTGCGCGCCAAAGAGTCATTCGCCGCGCCGACGCGCGGCGGCTGGGTGGCCGGGTCACGCCCGGCCATGGTGAAATTTTGCGATTCAACACGCTGCCGTTAAATCACCGCCTCGATCAGCCGAGGCCCGCGCGACGTCATCGCGCTCGCGAACTGGTCGGCGAATTCTTCCGCTGTCGTTGCACGCGTCGCCTCGACGCCCATGCCACGGGCGAGGCTCACCCAGTCGAGCTCGGGATTGTGCAGGTCGAGCATGGATAGCGCGCGCGGCCCCGGATTTTCCGCGCCGACCCGCGCAAGCTCCACATTCAGGATCGCATAGGATTTGTTGGCGAAGATCACGGTCGTCACATCGAGTTTTTCGCGCGCCTGCGTCCACAAGGATTGCAAGGTGTACATGGCCCCGCCGTCGCCATGCAGACAAACGACCTTGCGATCGGGGCACGCGACCGCGGCGCCTGTCGCGACCGGCAACCCCTGCCCGATCGAACCGCCCGTCAGCGCGAGATGATCGTGGCGCGGCGCATTCGCGGTATAGAGCGCGGAGCCGAGCCCCGACGTCGCCGCTTCGTCGGAAATGATCGCGCCTTCCGGGAGATAGAATCCGATCGCTTGTCCCGCGCTGTAGGCGTTGAGTTTGCCGCTGGGCAATTCCGGCTTCTTGAAGGACGCGATATTGATCGGCTCTTTCGGCGCGCCGAGCGCTTCGGCCAGCGCTTCCAGCGCGCCGACGCCGTCTTCATGCGACTGCGCCAGATAATGAATCGCGCAACCGTCCGGCACGCACCAACTCGGCTTTCCGGGATAGGCGAAGAACGAGACCGGCGGTTTCGCGCCCACCAGCACGAGCACATCGAGGTCCTTGAGGAACTCGACGATCTGCTCGGCGAAATAGGGAATGCGTTCCACCGCGACAATTCCCGCCCCGCGCTCCAGCCGCGGCGCAAACGTATCGCACATCAGCCGCGCGCCAGTTTTGGCCGCGATGCGACCAGCGGCGTCGAGACCGCGTTTGCGCAAGCTCGTGCCGCGTATGAGCAGCGCCGTCTTTTTGCCAGAGCGAACCGCCTTCGCGACGATATCGATCATGTCGCCTGATGCTTGCGCGGGCGCGATGCGGGGCAGCGGCTTTGCGGGCGCGTCGGCTTCGAGCCAGGCGGTATCCGCCGGGAGAATGAGAGTCGCGATCTGGCCGGCGCTCGCCGCCTGCACGGCCAGCGCACCGTCGGACGCCACCACCTTCGCGCTCGTGCTCGAATGCACCCAGGCGGAGACGGGCCGCGCGAGGCCCGCAATGTCGGACGCGAGCGGCGCATCATATTGCGCGTGATAGGTCGCGTGATCGCCGACGACATTGACGATCGCCGTGCCCGCGCGGCGCGCATTGTGCAGATTGGCGAGACCGTTCGAGAGCCCCGGCCCCAGATGCAGCAATGTGCAGGCGGGCTTGTCCGCCATGCGGCCATACCCGTCGGCGGCGCCCGTGGCGACACCTTCGAACAGCGCGAGCACGGGCCGCATGCCCTCGACTTTGTCGAGCGCCGCCACAAAATGCATCTCCGACGTGCCAGGATTGGAGAAACACACCTCCACGCCGCAGCCGACCAATGTGCGAACCAGACTTTCAGCGCCGTTCATGGGAACCTCGGGGGGAAGGGACGATGATAAAATCGGATTTCTTTGATTGCTCGATTCATGCCACTGCGAATTCGAACCAAAGGAAGAGTCAAGTCCCCCGCATACCTCGGTCGAGGCCCGGGCTCGCTAAAGAAGCCCGCCCCATCAACGCGCCAACGGCACGCCCGGCTCCATCTAAGACTCTGACCCTTGCACTTGAAGAATACCAAAGCTCAGGTCGATCCAAATTGCGCTTTAGATCCTGAATTTGATTGCGACACTTATACAAATCCGCCCTCGCTCCACGCTTCTCAGATAGATATTGAAGCGCGTTGAATATCGGGTCCTCAATCGGATCGAGAATGGTATCCTTTTGCGACGAAAGATCAGCGATTAGGTCGAAAAACAGACCATCGGCTTCGGACTTCAGCAGAAACTCGAAAAGGGTGCAGGAGGCAGACCCGCCGCCCGAGAAAGAAGGCGCAAAAGCCGTTCCAGTAGATAAACGTGGTCAGCTCCTCCGATTTTCGTTGAGATTTGATCCGTATTCGCCAACTAAACAGGAGGATTATGAGCATCTAAAAAAAGAAATTAGGCAATTTGATATTGTTGCACTTTTGAAGGAGGAACTGGCGAAGAGCCGCATTCACACGGCGCTCGCACGTAAGATCGTTTCGGCAATTCGTTACCTCGAAGGTACAACGAAGGACAATGCCGTACTTTCAATCATGGACAATTGCGATGTCCTCTATCCCATTTTCTCTTCTGTTTTGTTAATGATCGATCAGGTCTTCGATGAGTTAGGAGACGCGACGAAGGACTCAATTGTCGCAGGAATTCAGGACCTAATTCGGCGGCAGTCACACATCTTTCGCGTTGATATCCATCTGAGTTTTGCAATACGCGTTCTGGCGCACAGGAATACACCAGATAACCAAGCGCTTCTTCAACAGATTTATCAGGACAGAACCTCTCCGCTCATCCGACGCGATGTGATTCTTGTCCTAGCAAAATGGGGGGACTGGTACTGGATTTCCGATAGGAAAAACCGGTTTAGAGAGCTTACAGGACCTGAGCGTCGAGCGTTTATTGTCGCATCATATATTCTAAAAGACGAGGGCAGCCATTGGCGAGATCACGTAAAGAAGGAGTTGAATCCGTTTGAGCAACTAGTATTGCGATGGGCAGGCGGCAAAGCGAACACGCCTGGGTGGAGCATCCCACTGTGATCGACGCAAGCACATTCGCTAACTCCTATAACGCCTTCTGGAATGCTCAGACGCCAACCTGCGAGCATTTTGTTCACCGGCTGAACTTAGACGGCTATGAGCGATTTCGCCCACCGATGGCCGAATCCGGCACGGCGAAGCGGAGGGCGCTAATTGCAGAGTACGCGTTCTCGCTATTTGTCGAACGTGTGGCGGACGTCACCGCTGGGGCAAACAAGCGGACGGAGGATGCTATATGGCGAGCCGCCTGGCGAGCCGCTGAAATTCGACTTAGGCCATACTCTGCACAAGGTATCGATCTCGACAACAACCTTAGTGACGAAGAGAGTCACGAAGTGCAGCAGATTCTCACGAGACTGAATCATTTTTTTGCAAGGATCAAGCGTTCAGTAACTCTACGGCCCGTCTTTTCAGGTTGTGGAATCGTCGATGCGTCAGAAGGAGACGTGATATTTGGGGGGACAATTTACGAAATTAAGACTGTTGATCGCCCTTTTCGCAGCAGTGATATTCGGCAAGCAATCACCTATGCAGCCCTAAATTTTGCGTCCAAGCAGTTCCCAATTGATAGTATTGGATTGTTCAATCCACGACGGGGCACCTTCTGCGATGTGAATCTAGAAGAAATGTGTTTGGAGATTTCTGGGAGGCCTTCGGAAGACTTCTTGGCAATTGTTGTTCAAGCGATATCCAGCGGTGAAATTTCTCGATGAGCTGTTAGACCGTCGTATTGGCTTACTTTTGCAGCGCGTTCGCGATCGTCTGCAATTCGCTCCTCACCCGCAGCACGTAGAATCCCTCGCCGCACAAGGTGCACGGCACGAAATCGCTGTCGGGGGCGCCGTCGAGGATCATGGCGGGACGCATGCCGATGACGGCGCGCAGGCTCGCCATCATGCGCGCCCAGGTGGCCGTCAGATGGCGCTCCTGGATGACGCGCGCAAAATCGATCTGCACGCCTTTGAGCACGATGTAATAGCCGTACATCCGCCCCTTCGTCTTGTAGAAGATCTCACTCGTCCGCTCTTCGACGGGCGAAATACGGTCGACATGAAACTCGATCGTGGCGGAAGACGCGCCGAGATCGTCGGAAATGCGCGCCAGGATCGCCTGCAGGTTTTCCGCGCTGGCGTCGAATTGCGCATCGCCGTCCGAAAGACTGCCGTTGTAGCTCGCGAGCGCGCCCAGCGCGCGCAGATATTGATCGTCGCTCGGTGCCTTCGGCCACAAGGACTGCCGCGGATTCCAGAACCAGATGTCCGGCGGATATTGCAGCAGTTCCGCTGCGCTGCCGAGATCGGAATCGCCGTCGGGCGCATCGGCCGAGCGACCCATCCGGTCGCGCAAGGCGAGCGTCATCACCGACAGCGCGCCGACGATGCCTTCCTGGTAATTCGGCATGTTGTCCAGCAGCGCGGGCGGCTCGTAGAACGGCGCGCTGGCGGCCCAGCCATGCTGGTTCACTTCGCGATCGATCAGCGCCATCGCGGCTGCGACCGTCTGGCTTTCATGCGGCGCGCCTGCATCCGAACGCGGACCGAAATTCGGGTTGTCGTCGATGATGCTGTCGTACCAGGCGGCCAGCGGATAGAAGACGACCAGCACGAGCGCGATCGCGAGCGCAATGCGCGCGCCGCGGCCAATGCGCGGGCCGCGCAAGACATCGGAGCCGGCATCGACGACCGATTCACCGGCAGACTTGGCGCGGGCGCGCATGTCGGCCAATCGTGCGCGGATGCCGCGCCACCACGCGCGCAGCGCCTGGCCCCATTCCACGGAATGCGCCCCTTCGGGAGTCATGACCTATAGATGGGCCGAAGCGGGGACGAGATCAATCCGGGGGCGCGGCGCCCGTGTTAGCGGCCTTTTTGGCACGCGGAGCCGCGGAGAACGCGGAGAAGAACGCCATTATGGCGCAAACACACCTGTCCTGTGTTGGAACGCAACTCGGGCTTGAGCACCGAATGCCGGACATCTCCTCAAGCCATCATTAATTCACCGCCAGCCATACTCTGATCGTCGACAGCAAATCGAGGGTTCGACCATGTCGTGGTTCGGCAAAAGTGAACGCCCCCTGTGGATCGCGGACGCCGAAGGGCAAAAACATATTACCGAGGAAGGCAGTCGTAAGTTCGACCAGTGGGAGGCAGAGGGCAAAATTCGGCGCATCGACTGCCAAGTTCATATTCTCGATCCACTTGAAGCTGGGGAACGGGTCGAGACCTGGCTCATTGGCGAAGATGGCGAACATATTGATCGAGAGACATACAATCGATTGAAGGACGAGAGGGGGCACCTGCACGCGCTCATCCATTATAAAGCAGGAAGGCCCGAATTGTACGTAGTCGCGAAGCCTTTCTGGGATCAGGCGCTCGAAGCTTTCAAATAAACGCCCGGTCACATTGGGCGATCACAACCCGCAGCGCGCAATCTGCCGAAGACTAGGGCCGGTGTGTTTGCGCCATAATGGCATACTACTCCGCGTTCTCCGCGGCTCCGCGTGCCAAATAACTTCTTCAGCCCACCAGGCCCGCCATGTGTTTGACCTCGGCGACGATGGGGGCGCAGATCGCGCTGGCCTTCTGGGCGCCGGCCTTGAGAATGCGGTCGATCTCGGCCGGATCGCCCAGAAGTCGGCGCATCTCGGCCGTGATGGGCGAGATCTTCGCCACCGTCAGTTCCGCGAGCTCGTTCTTGAACGCGGAGAATTGCTGGCCTGCAAAACGCGCAATGCTCTGCTCGCGCGTCTCGTCGGCCAGCGCGGCATAGATGTTGATCAGGTTCTCCGCTTCCGGCCGTTCCTTCGAATTCCTTTTCGGACTCGGGCAGCGGATTGGGATCCGTGCGGGCCTTGCGGATCTTCTGCGCGATCGTGTCGGCAGTCGTCCGTCAGGTTGATGCGCGAATAGTCGCAACTCGTCGGATTTCGACATTTTCTTCGTGCCGTCGCGCAAGCTCATCACCCGCGTCGCCGTGCCCGTGATCACGGGTTCGGGCAGCGGGAAGATAATCCGGCGCGTCGAAATCATTGTTGAACTTCTGCGCGATGTCGCGCGCCAGCTCGAGATGCTGCTTCTGGTCCTCGCCCACCGGCACATGCGTCGCCTTATAGAGCGAGGATGTCGGCGGCCATCAGGCACCGGATAGATGTAACAGCCCCACGCTCGAACGTCTCCTTGTGCTTGCCGGATTTCTCCTTGAACTGCGTCATGCGGTCCAGCCAGCCCAGCCGCGCCACGCAATTGAAGATCCAGGCAAGCTCGCGCGTGCTCATGCACCTGGCTCTGGTTGAACAGGATCGTGCTTCGCGGGATCGACGCCCGCCGCGATATAGGCGGCTGTCACTTCGCGGATGCTCTGCGTCAGCTCCTTCGGATGCCGTACCGCATCGGTGGTGAGCGCGTGCATGTCCACGACGCAATAGATGCAGTGCATCTCCTCCTGCATCTTCACCCAGTTCTTGAGCGCGCCCAGATAGTTGCCCAGATGCAGCGTTTGGTGGGCTGCATGCCGGAAAAAACGAGGGGCGTGTGGGTCGTCATGTGTTTCGGCCGAAGTTAAAGCCGGGCCTTATCGCCGAGCCGGCCTCAACCTTCAAGGGGCCTCGCCTTGCAGGGCCCTGGAGACCTTCGCCTCGACGCTCGCGAGCCGCTCGGGATGGACGATCTTGTGGCCGAAACCGTCGCGCACATAGAAAACGTCCACCGCGCGCTCGCCATAGGTCGCGACCATGGCGGAGGAGATCGAGAGGCCGGACTCGAAGATCGCCTGGGTCACGTCATAGAGAAAGCCCGGCCGGTCGAGCGCCCTCCACTTCCATCACGGTGGCGATGGCAGACGCCTCATTGTCGAAATTGACGCGCGGGCGGCACGTGAAACGCGCTCGCCCGTTTGCGCGCCCCGCGCTTGGCGATGATCGCGCGCGGCTTGATCTCGCCGGACAATGTCTTTGCGATGGTCTGGCGCAAGCGTGCGACCCGCGCCGGATCGCCGAACGGGCCGCCTTCTGCGTCCTGCACCGAAAAAATATCGAGCGCGAAACCGTCACGCCGTCGTGAACGCCTTGGCGTCGACGATCGAACCGCCCGACACGGCGATCGCGCCCGCGAGCTGCGAGAACAGTCCGGGATGGTCGGGCGTATAGACGACAACCTCCGTCACGGCGCGGAACGCGTTGCTTTCGGCCGACAACGCGAGCAGTTCGCCGGCCGAGTCGGCCGCGCTCATCATGCGCGCGTACCGTTCATGCGCTTCATCGTCGAAGGCGAGCCAGTAGCCGTCATAGTGACGCGTGAGCGCGCGTTCGCGCGGTCGGGCGCAGGCAGATCGGCAAGGCGCTTGGCGAGCGCGGTCTTCGCGTCCTCGATGCGGGCCGCCCGCGCCGGCGCGGCGTCGCCGCCCGACATCACTGCTTCGGCTTCGTAATACAGCTCGCGCAGCAGCTGGCCTTTCCAGCCGTTCCACACGCCCGGGCCCACGGCGCGAATATCGGCCACCGTCAGGACCAGCAAGCAGACGCAGCATCTCGGGCGATTGCACCACTTCGACGAAATCGCGCACCGTTTTGGGATCGGAGATGTCGCGGCGCTGCGCGGTGTCGCTCATCACCAGATGATTTTTCACCAGCCACGCCACCGGCCGCGGTCTTCGGCGGGAAAGGCCCAGCCGCGGGCACAGGCTCTGCGGCGATCGCGGCGCCCACCTTCGAATGATCGCCCGGCAAGCCCTTGGCGATGTCGTGCAGCAGGATGGCGCAATAGAGCGCCTCGCGCGATTTGATGCGCTTGACCACATCGCTCGACGAGCGGGATGCTCGGCCTTCAGTTCGCCGCGTTCGATCGCCGCCACATTGCCGACCGCGCGGATCAGATGCTCGTCCACCGTGTAATGGTGATACATGTTGAACTGCATCAGCGCCACGGCATGGCCGAACGCCGGCACGAAGCGGCCCAGCACGCCCGCCTCGTTCATCCATGCTGCAGCGCGCGTTCGGGATCGTGCCGCGACGTTAGAATTTCGAGGAACAGCCGGTTGGCCGTCTGGATCGTTGCGCAGATCTTCGGTGATCAGATCGAGCGAGCGCGTGATGGTGCGCAGCGCGTTCGGGATGGACATCGACGCCCTTGGCGTCCGCCACCTGGAAGATGCGGATGAAATTCACCGGATCGCGGCGGAACACATTGGCGCGCGCGTCGAGCCGGCCGTTCTCGACATAGAAATCTTCGTCGCCGGTGCGCGGCTTGAGAAAGCCCGGCAGCAGGCGCGACAGCGACGGACGCGGCTTGCTGTTTTGCTCTTCCAGCGCGGCACAGAAGATGCGCGTCAGATCGCCCACATCCTTGGCGACGAGGAAGTAGGCGCGCATGAAATGCTTCGACGGCGCGGCGCGGATTGTCGTCCACGAAGCCCGAGCCGGCGCGCAAGTTCCGGCTGCACGTCGAACGACAGCCGCTCTTCCGCGCGCCCCGCGAGATAATGCAGCTCGCAGCGCACATTCCACAGGAACGCTTCGGCCTTCTGGAAGATCTTGTATTCGTCGCGCGTGAAGACGTTGTGCTCGACAAGATCGGCCGCGTCTTCGACGTGATAGAGATATTTGCCGATCCAATAGAGCGTCTGCAGATCGCGCAGCCCGCCTTTGCCTTCCTTGATGTTGGGCTCGACGAGATAGCGGCTTTCGCCTTGGCGCACATGCCGTAGGTCGCGCTCGGCGAGTTTGGCTTCGACGAAATCCTGGCCGCTGCCGGTCGCGACGTCTGTCCAGAATTTCTTGCGCAGTTCTTCATAGAGGCTCTTGTCGCCCCACAGATAACGCGCCTCCAGAAGCGCGGTGCGGATGGTGATGTCCTGCTTGGCGAGACGCACGCATTCGGCGAGCGAGCGCGTCGCGTGTCCCACTTTCAGTCCCAGATCCCACAGCATGTGCAGGATGAATTCGATGACGCTTTCGCCCCAGGCGGTCTGCTTGAACGGCCGCACGAACAAAAGGTCGATGTCGGAACCCGGCGCGAGCTGGCCGCGTCCATAGCCGCCCGTCGCCACCACCGCGACGCGCTCGGACTCGGTGGGATTTTGCGCATAGTAAAAATGCTTGACGGCGAAATCGTAGAGCACCTGGATGAGCACATCCTGCACATCCGACAGCGCGCGGGCCGCGACTACGCCCGGCAACGTTCCCGCTTCGACGCGCGCCTTTACGCGTTCGCGCGCGGTGAGGAAGTTGGCTTTTATATGCGCAAGCGCCGCCTTGCGCAGCTTCGGCTGATCGGATTCGGCGTGCGCGAGCGCGGTCAGGTCGCGCCGGAGCGCATCCCCGTCCAGAAGCTCGATCCGGTCCGGTCCTTCGTAACCCACTGGCAATCCTCGGCGCCGCTATCGGGCCATAGAACGGCCCGAACGGAACAAAGGCAAGGCGGCCCTTGGCGCAAGCTCTTCGCGACACCACATGGCTTTTATGCTAGAAGGGCTCCGGCGATCCGAAGGGGCCTCGGTTGCAACTGTTGGGTGTTGCCATGATGGAACAAATCAAACACGACGCACCGGCGATGCTCGATATCGTCGCGCTGCTGGCCGATCTTCCCGTGAACGGCCTTGTGCGCGGCCAGGTCGGCACTGTCATCGAATCCCTCGACGCTTCAACCTCGCTGGTGGAGTTCTGCGACGAGTTGGGCAAAGCCCACGCGGTCGCGCCCTGTCCCAGATCGGAACTGTTGGTGCTCCACTACGCCACCGACGCGGCGGCGTAGCGCGCGTCACATTTTCGATGCGACCGACGCCACTTCTTCTGTGCCGAGCCAGCGGTGGATGAATCCTGCCAGCGCTGCGCCGACAAGAGGCGCAACCCAGAACGCCCAGAGTTGGCCCAGCGCCCAACCGCCCTGGAAAATCGCGACGCCTGTCGACCGCGCGGGATTGACCGACGTGTTCGTCACTGGAATCGACACGAGGTGAATCAGAGTGAGCGCAAGGCCGATCGCGAGCGGCGCGAAACCGGCTGGGGCCCGCACTGAGGTCGCGCCCAGAATCACGAGCAGGAACATCGCCGTCATCACCACCTCGCAGATGAGGCACGCAAGCAGGCTGTAGCCTTGCGGTGAATGCTCGGCATAGCCGTTGTTCGCAAATCCCGCCGCCACATCGAAGCCGGCAAGACCGCTCGCGATGGCGTAGAGCACGGCGGCGGCGGCGATAGAGCCGACCACCTGCGCGATCCAGTAAGGGATCACGTCGCGGGCGGGAAAGCGGCCCGCAGTCCACAGGCCCAATGTCACCGCCGGATTGAAATGCGCGCCGGAGATGTGCCCGAACGCATAGGCGCCCGTGACGACCGTGAGTCCGAACGCGAGCGCAACGCCGGCATAGCCGATGCCGACATTCGCGATGCCCGCGGCCAGCACCGCGCTGCCGCAGCCTCCCAGCACCAGCCAGAATGTGCCGATGAATTCGGCGGCGAGTTTGCGTGAAATATCCATGATCGAATGCCCCTCCTGCGAATCATGCGCCCGGGTCATTTTACACCTTCCTGGCATGGACTATCGTCCATGGACCGGGTCATCGTTTCACCATCCCGATGGAAGTCGATGTGGCGAAGAGTCGAATCCCCGGCGCTTTGCTATTATATGCCCGCCATGGACGACGCACCTGTAACCGAGAACAACGCCGCCGCGCCGGAGCCGCCGCTGCGCGGACCTGCGCGTATCCAGGCCTATCTGAAGACGCTGCCCGATGCCCCCGGCGTCTATCGCATGCTCGATGCCAAGGGCGACGTGCTTTATGTGGGCAAAGCCAAGAGCCTCAAGAAGCGCGTGACCTCCTACGCCAAGACGGGCGGCCACAACGAACGCATCGCGCGCATGGTGGCCGATACGGCCGAAATGCTATTCGTCACCACGGCGTCCGAAACCGAAGCCCTGCTGCTCGAATCCAATCTGATCAAGCGGCTGAAGCCGCGTTACAACGTCTCGTTCCGCGACGACAAATCCTTCCCGAACATCCTGTTGCGCGAAGACCATCGCTTTGCGCAGATCCTCAAGCATCGCGGCGCGAAATCGGTGAAGGGCGTTTACTTCGGACCTTTTGCATCGGCGGGCGCAGTCAACCGCACGCTCAATGCCTTGCAGCGCGCGTTCCTGTTGCGCTCTTGTTCCGACTCGGTTTTCGAATCGCGCACGCGGCCGTGCCTCTTGTTCCAGATCAAGCGTTGCAGCGCGCCCTGCACGGGCCGCATTGACGAACCGGGTTACAAGAAACTCGTCGACGAAGCCGAAGCGTTCCTCACCGGCAAGAGCCGCGCAGTGCAGGCGGAGCTGGTAACCGACATGAATGCGGCATCGGAAGCGCTCGATTTCGAGCGCGCGGCGCGCCTGCGCGACCGGCTACGCGCGCTGAGCCATGTGCAGGCGCATCAGGGCGTGAATCCTTCGACATTTTCCGACGCCGATATGTTCGCCGCGCATACGCAAGGCGGCGAGACCTGCGTTCAGGTGTTCTTCTTCCGCGGCGGCCAGAACTGGGGCAACCGCCCCTATTTCCCGCGGCACGATCGCGATCTGCCGACGGCGGAGGTGCTCGAAGCGTTCATCGGCCAGTTCTACGACGAGCGTCCTGCGCCTGCCTTGGTGGTCGTCTCCGAGAATCTGCCCAACCAGGAACTGCTGGCGGAGGCGCTATCGCTGCGTTCGGAACGCAAGGTCGAAGTGCTGATGCCGCAGCGGGGCGAGAAGCGGCAAATCCTCGACATGGCGTTGCAGAATGCGCGCGAACAATTGGGCCGCAGACAGGCCGAGAACGGCGCGCAGCGCGAATTGCTCGAAGGCGACGGCCGAGACCTTCGGCCTCGAAACGCCGCCGCGCCGCATCGAGGTTTACGACAACTCTCACATCCAGGGCACGAACGCGCTGGGCGCGATGATCGTGGCGGGCGCCGAAGGCTTCGAAAAAGGCGAATATCGCAAGTGGAACATCAAATCGACCGAGCTCACGCCCGGCGACGATTACGGCATGATGCGTGAAGTGCTGACGCGCCGATTCTCGCGCCTGGTGAAAGAGAGCGAAGCTGACGAGGCGAAGGCCAAATGGCCCGATCTCGTGCTGATCGACGGCGGCCCCGGCCAGCTGGCGGTGGGCGTCAGCGTGCTCGAAGATCTGGGCGTAGAAGATGTGATGCTGGTCGGTATCTCAAAGGGACCCGACCGCGACGCCGGCCGCGAGCATTTCTACATGAAGGACCGCGAACCGTTCCGCCTCGATACCAAAAGTCCTGTGCTTTATTATCTGCAACGCCTGCGCGACGAAGCCCACCGCTTCGCCATCGGCAGCCACCGCAAGAAGCGCTCGAAGGCGATTGGCGCCAATCCGCTGGACGAGATCACGGGTGTCGGCGCGTCCCGCAAGCGCGCCCTGCTCCAGCATTTCGGCTCGGCCCGGGCGGTCGCAGGCGCCAGTCTCGCCGATCTCGAGGCCGTGGGCGGCGTAAGCCACGCACTGGCAAAAAAAATATTCGATTTCTTCCACGTCAGCGGTTGAATTCGGGTGTTAAGCTGACACGAATTCGTCGCACCGGACGCGCCTCGCCATCCGAACGAAAGATGCACTAACTCAATGTTCCGCCTGCCCAACATCCTGACCGTGCTGCGCATCCTGCTGGTGCCGGTCTTCGCCTTCGCCTTCGCGCTGCCCGGAGAGACCGCCAGGTTGTTCGCGTTCGCCGTGTTCTGCATCGCCGGCGTCAGCGATGCGCTGGACGGGCTGGCGGCGCGGAAGCTTCAGGCGAGTTCCGATTTCGGCCGCATGCTCGATCCGATCGCCGACAAGATCCTCGTGGCCGTGGCCCTGATGATGCTGGTGGCCGAGCGCAGCGTGCCGCAATTCAACCTGACGCCCGGGTTGTTGAGCGCACTCAAGCTTGTGCCGGCGCTCGTCATCCTGGCCCGCGAGATTCTCGTGTCGGGCCTCAGGGAGTTTCTCGCAAGCGTGCGCGTCAGCGTACCGGTGTCGCGGATCGCCAAGATGAAGACCGCCATCCAGATGGTGGCGATCGGCGCAATGATTTTGGGGCCGATCGCCGACCAGGTGATTCCGGGCGCGTTCCTCGGCGCCTATGTGGCGATGTGGATTGCGGCGGCGCTGACCGTCTATACCGGCATCAGCTATTTCCGCGCGGGCCTGCGGCATCTGCATCCTGCGGGCGCGCCCAGCGCCGGAGGCGGCGCGTGACGCTCCTCTACTTCGCCTGGGTGAGGCAGAAGGTGGGCAAGAGCGAAGAACAGATCGATCTGCCTGCAGGTGTGGTGACAGTCGCCGATCTTGTCGCGCATCTGAAATCGCAGGGCGGCGGCTATGCCGATGCGTTCGCCGATCCGGCGCGGCTTCGCGCGGCCGTCGACCAGGAACATGTCGGTTTCGAAGCACCCGTCGATTCCGCAGATGAAGTCGCCTTCTTTCCACCGGTGACGGGTGGATGAGCGCGATCCGCATCCAGCACGAAGATTTCGATGTCGGCGCGGAAGCGGCCGCGCTCGTAGGCGGTCGCAGCGATGTCGGCGCCGTGGTGACGTTCGCCGGCCATGTCCGCGGCGATGCAGATCTGACCGCACTCACGCTGGAACATTACCCCGGCATGACGGAACGCGAAATCGCGAGCCATATACGCGAAGCCGAGCAACGTTGGCCGTTGACCGGCGTGACGATCATCCACCGCGTCGGCCGGCTCGAACCAGGCGCGCGCATCGTGCTGGTCGCGACGGCGTCATCGCATCGCCAGGCGGCCTTCGCCGCAGCGGAATTCCTGATGGATTACCTCAAAACCCGCGCGCCGTTCTGGAAAGAAGAAGAACGGGGCGATTCAAAATCCTGGGTCGCCGCCAAGGACACCGACGAAGACGCCGTCCGCCGCTGGCGGTAAAGAAAGATTTTAACGCAGGGGCCGCGGAGGATGCGCAGAGGGCGCGGGGGGCCGCCGGTGTTTTCAGCGACTCAAATTCGAGCGTTTACGTTTTTTCGGCGCGCTTTGCGCGCCAACGCGCTAGGCGAGACCTGACAATCCAGAAACATTGAACTCCGACTTCCTCTGCGTCCTCTGGCATCCTCCGCGGCCCCTGCGTTAAAAAAGCTGCTGAATTCGAAGTGTCAGAGCTGCACCGCCGATACGGGCCGGTGCACGTCCTGCTCGTAATCGTTCATCAGCGTTTCGGTGATTTGCGCAGGCTTGAATTTGTAGGGTCCGATTTCGGCCACTGGCGTCACTTCGGCGGCGGTGCCGGTCAGGAAACATTCAGTGAAGCCTTCGAGCTCCTCCGGCTTGATATGCCGCTCGACCACCGGAATCTGCCGCGCGCGGGCGAGCGCCATCACCGAGCGGCGCGTGATGCCGTCCAGGAAGCAATCGGGAGTCGGCGTGTGCAGCTTGCCGTCCTGCACGAAGAACACGTTGGCGCCCGTCGCCTCGGCGACAAATCCGCGATAGTCGTACATGATCGCGTCGTGATAGCCCTGCGCTTCCGCTTCGTGCTTGGAGATGGTGCAGATCATGTAGAGGCCGGCCGCTTTCGCTTTGGTCGGCGCCGTGTCGGGCGCCGGACGTTTCCACTTCGAGATTCCGAGTCTGATGCCTTTCAGCTTCTGCTGCGGATCGAAATAGGACGCCCATTCCCACACGGCGATCGCGACGCGCGTCTTCGTATTCTGTCCGGCCACAGACATCATCTCGCTGCCGCGGAACGCCACGGGGCGCACATAGCCGTTCTCGATGCCCTCGGCGCGCGCCACCTCGTAACACGCGTCAAAGATCTGCTGCTCCGTGAACGGGATCTCCATGTCGAGGATGCGGGCGGATTCGAACAGTCGCCTGGTGTGTTCCGCATGCTTGTAGATGCGGCCGGAATAAACGCGCTCGCCCTCGAACACCGACGACGCGTAATGAAGGCCGTGGGTGAGGACGTTGATCTTCGCGTCGCGCCAGGGAACGAGCTTCCCGTCGAACCAGATGAAGCCGTCGCGGTCGTCGAAGGGAATGACAGTCATGGGGAGTTCCTTGGGTGAAAAAGGCGGCTCTTGCATTAACGCGGGAAGGCGGACTAATAAGTCAGCATGTCTGACGTAAAACGCGCCGAAACCCGCCCTTTGGCCTCACCCTTATACCTCCGGGACGAGGAGTTGAAGCAGGGTGTCGATCTTCTCTTCCATGCATTTTCGGAAGTGTTCTCGACGGGCGACGGCGCGTTGCGCGCCGCGGGCCTGGGTCGCGCCCACAGGCGCGCGCTCTATTTCATCGCGCGCAATCCCGCGCTTTCGGTGGCTGCGCTTCTCGGAATCCTGAGGGTCACCAAGCAAAGCCTCAACCGCGTGCTGAACGATCTGCTCGCAGGCGGATATGTCGAGCGCCGACCCGCGCCAAACGATCGCCGCATGCGGCAATTGCGCCTGACCCCAAAGGGTCTCGAACTCGAAGAGAAATTGTGGGAGGCGCAGCGGCCCCGGCTCGCGCGCGCGTTCCGCGACGCCGGCCCCGATGCGGTGGCGGGTTTTCGCCGCGTGCTGACGGGATTATCCGTCTCCGATCGCAGGGCGCGAAACGGCGGTGACCTGAGATGAGCGCCGCGCCCGGCATGGACGATCCCCATCTGCTCGTGGTCGACGACGACGCCAAGCTGCGCGCGCTGCTGCAGCGCTATCTGACGTCCAACGGCTTTCGGGTCAGCGCCGCGGCCGACGCGGAAGAAGCGCGCACCCTGATGAAGAGCATGGCGTTCGACCTTTTGATCCTCGACGTGATGATGCCGGGCGAAAGCGGGCTCGATCTGACGCGCGGCATCCGCGCCAATTCTCAGACGCCGATTCTGATTCTCACGGCGCGTGGCGGCTCCGAAGACCGCATCGCGGGCCTCGAACACGGCGCGGACGACTATCTGCCGAAGCCCTTCGAGCCGCGCGAATTGCTGCTGCGTTGCGGGGCCCTCCTGCGCCGCACCACGCCGACCGCGCGCTCGCCGCATCGCGAAGTGAAAATGGGCGAAGCGGTGTTCGATCCCGAGCGCGGCGAGCTGCGCCGCAAGGGTAAGCCCGTGAGGCTGACCAGCTCCGAGGCGGCTCTGCTGCGGTTGTTCACCGCCAATGCGGGGCGGCCTTTTTCCCGCACCGATCTCTGCGTGCGCCTGGGCGTCACGCTCGAGCGCTCCATCGACGTTCAGGTGACCCGCCTGCGCCGCAAGATCGAGGAAGACCCGAAGCTGCCGCTTTACATTCAAACGGTGCGCGGCGTGGGCTATGTGCTCGTGCCCGATCGCGTGGATTAGCCGTGCCCATGTTTCATCCCTTTCGGACCTTGAAACGCGCTTTGCCCCGCGGATTGTTCGGCCGTTCGCTGATCATCATCGTGGCGCCGATCGTGATCCTGCTGGGCCTCATCGCCTATGTGTTCTTCGTGAACAGTTACAACACCATGACGGCGCGCATGGCCCGAGGCGTGGCGGCCGACGTCGCATTGCTCGTCAGCATCGAAGAGGCTTATCCGCCGGGCAAAACGCGCACCACGCTGCTCGAAATGGCCGCCCGCACTCTCGACTATCAGATCACCATGATGCCGGGCCAACACCTCGCCACGCCGCAGCACCACAATAACTGGTTCCTCAAAAACGCCATGCAGACCGTGTTCGCGAACCAGTTCGGCGAAACCTACAAATTCACTTCGCACGAGATCGTCGAATATGTCGATCTCAAGGTCGAGGTGAAGGACGGCGTGCTGCGCGTGATGATTCCGCGCAAGCGCATCGTCGCGTCGAACGCCTACATTTTCATTCTATGGACGGTGATTTCGTCGCTCTTCCTGATGGCCGTCGCGATCATGTTCCTGCGCAACCAGATCCGGCCGATCCAGCAGCTCGCGCTCGTGGCCGAGGCGTTCGGCAAGGGCCGCGCGGTGCCGGATTTCAAGCCCTATGGCGCGACCGAGGTTCGTAGCGCGGCGCAGGCCTTCGTCACCATGCGCGAGCGCATCGAACGCTATGTGCAGCAGCGCACGGAGATGCTGGCGGGCGTGAGCCACGATCTCAAGACTCCTCTCACACGCCTCAAGCTCGAGCTCGCGATGATGGACGACAGTCCGGAAACGCGCGCGCTGCATGAAGACGTGGTCGAGATGGAGCGCATGCTCGACGAATATCTGGAGTTCGCCCGCGGCGAAGGCGGCGAGGAAGCGGTGCCGGCGGACCTGTCGGACATCGTGAGCGAAGCGGCGGCTTATGCTGCACGAGGACGCGGCGCAGGCCCGGAACGGCTCAAGGTCGAAGCCGCGCCCGGCATCACACTCGCCGTGAAGCGCCATGCGCTCAGGCGTTGCGCCACCAATCTGATCGACAACGCGCTCAAGCACGGCGCGCATGTCGATGTGGCGCTCAAGAAGAACGGACGCTTCGTCGAGATTCTGGTCGACGATGACGGCCCCGGAATCCCCGAGAACCGCCGCGAGGAAGCGTTCCGCCCGTTTCACCGTCTCGATGAAGGCCGAAATCTTCAGAAGGGCGGCGTGGGGCTGGGCCTCGCCATCGCACGCGACATCGCACGCGCGCATGGCGGAGACCTGACTCTCGGCAAAAGCGATATCGGCGGCCTGCGCGCGGCGATTTTGCTGCCAGTCTGACAGTGGTTAGAGCTTTTTTGAATTAAGCCAACGCACCCTCCCCTCACCATTGCCGGGCTTGACCCGGCAACCCAGCCCGCGAGCGTCTGCGAGCCGAATTAAGTTTCCGAGAGTTCAAGGTGAGTCATTCGCCGCGCAGACGCGCGGCGGCTGGGTGGCCGGCTCGGGGGCCGGCCATGGTGAGATTTGTGATTCTGTTTAACCCAAAAATACTCAGACTCAATAGTCTTTTGCCGGTTTCCTAAACCCGAACACGCTTTCCGCACGTCTCAGGTCGCCGTCGAGGCGGGCCATGGTTTTGGCGAGATCCTTCCCATCGTCGAGCCAAACGGGAATGGCGCGGGCGAGCGCAAGTGCAAGGCCCGTGGATTTGATCGCATTCGATGGACCGGTGTCGGCTTCGGCGAGCACCAGCAGCCATCCGGCCGCGGATAGGATTTCGTCGCGCGCGGCGATCAGCGCCAGCGGATCGCGTTTCAGCCCGTTATAGAGAGAACGAATGGCCGGCTTGTGCGGACCCAGCACATCGAACCATGTCATTGCCACGTCAAAGATTCGGTCTCGCGCGCTTTCGGAGCCGGAATCGCGCTTGTAGCGGGCGGCGACATCATGGCCGAATCGCGCGAGAATCAATCCCAGCAGTGCCGACTTCGACGGCGCGAGCGTCTGCAGCGCCGTCAGCGGAATCTTCGCGGATTTGGCCACATCGGCAAGCGCGAGTTCATTCCACCGCGTCTTTGCGAGGCATTTGAGGGCGGCGTCGGCGAGTTGAGTTTCAGGCGAAGCTTTGGCCATGCAGAAGCATCGCGCGCCGCCATGCCGCACTCAAGCGTCAAATCCCGGCGCAGGCTGCCACAGGCTGAAGGCCGTTCCCTGATCGTCCTTGCAGACCGCGCTGAGCCCGGACGGACTCTCCGAGATTTCACCCCCGCTCCCGCCCAGCGGACCGATCTTGGCGATCATCGCCTTGATGTCGGTCACTTTGAAATAAAGCGCGGCGTAGTTCGTCGGGCCGCCCGTGGAAAAGCCGATCGGCAATTTCGTGTTGCCGATATGGGCCGCGCCTTCGCCGGTTTGCTGGAAGTCCCAGCCGAACAACGTGCCGAAAAACGCCTTGGCGCGCGGCACGCTTGGCACGGGAATCGTGAGATATCCGAGTTCGACCGGCATTGGCTGCTCCTTCATCGATCGCGCGATCATAGGACGGGTCGCGTCCGCGCGATTGTAAAATTTTTCCTCAGTCTGGGAGCGGGATGTGATGCAGGTCCGGGCCCCGCCGCGCGAGATAGGTGGTGGGCTTCATCCCCGTGAAATCGCGAAAATCGCGGATGAAATGCGATTGGTCGTAGTAACCGTGGTCCGCTGCGATATCGGCCCACTGCACTTCGGCCGCGCGCGATACGCGGGCGAGAAGCCTGTCGAACCGCTGGATGCGAAGAAACAGCTTTGGGCCCATTCCCACTTCTTCGGTGAAGAGGCGAATGAATCGCTTGTGGCTGACGTCGGCGTCCTTTGCCGTAGCCCCGACCGAAGCTGTGAGCGGCGCGCGGGCGAAGCGGTCGAGCGCGAACGCAACCGCGGGATCGTGCGCAATCGCACGCGGCGCGGCTTCAATCAGCGCATGGGCGAGAATATCGAATTTCGTATCCGGGTCCGGCGCCTGGACAAGGCGCTGATGCAGTCGTTCGGCGTCCGCGCCCCGAATATCTTCGAGCGACACATGGCTTTCGGCGAATTCTCGCGCCGAAGGGCCGAAGAACGGATAGGCGCCGCCCGGCTTGAACTGAACGCCCATGATCTCGGGCTGTCCCGCATCGATGGCGAAGTGGCCGGAATGCGTACCCCCGAGTCCGATGCCTCTAAGCGTATTGCGCGTCTCATAGTTCTCGCCTGAGTACCAGACGAGTTCGTCCGCCGCGAGATTGACTAGAAGGGCCATGTCACCGGACGCGACGATCGTATCACGGCGATGGGCGGGCACGATCCCTTTGCAATACCAGAACATCGCCACGAAATCGGCGAGGGGCGACGGCGGCGGGCGGTGACGGAAGATCATGACCCTATGGTGCGCGGGAGCGCACCGAAGCTCAAGCGCGCAATGCGACCGCCCGGGCTCGCGCGGCAGCCACAGCACGAATCATCAGCTGCGTAAGGCCGTTATCCGCCATCAGGATTTCCAGCGCGGCTTCCGTCGTGCCGTGCGGGCTCGTCACGTCGCGGCGCAATTCCGCCGGCGCGCGCGGATCGGCGTCGAGCAGCGCGCCGGAGCCAATGATCGTCGCGCGAGCAAGTTTCTGGGCCAGAGCGCGGGGCAGGCCTTCGGCTTCCGCGGCTGCCGTGAGCGCCTCGGTCAGCAAAAACACATAGGCCGGCCCCGAGCCCGACACGACCGTCACAATATCGATCATGTCTTCGTGATCGACCCACACGGTTTCGCCCAGCGCCGAGAGAAGCTTTTGCGCGAATTTGCGATCGGCGGGGCGCGCATTCTTTCCGGCAAAGAGCGCGGAGATGCCCCGACCGATGGCGCCGGGCGTGTTTGGCATCGCCCGGATGATACGAGCTTTCGCGCCCCAGATTTTGTACAAATTCGTCGTGTGCGTCCCGGCCGCAATGGAGAGCATCAGCGCGCCCGATTGCGCGATGTTTGCGAGACGTGCCGCTTCCGTCTTCAGGATTTGCGGCTTGAGCGCGATGACACAGGCTTTGACCGCGTGCGCGTCGACGCTCGCGACATCTTTATGAATTGCAATGCCACTTGCCTTCGCAAATTTTCGCAACGCCGGCGACGGCGCGGTCTCGACAACCGCAACGGGTCCGAGGCCGTTCGCAATCCAGCCCTTTAGCAGCGCCGACCCCATCCGGCCGCAACCGACGAGAAGGATGGTGGGCGATAGCGGCATTTTCTTCTTTGTTTTACGCGGCGGCATCGATCGCGCCTTTGGTCTTCAAGCGCGCAATTGCCTAATTACGCCTGCCCCGCGCATTCGAGCACGGCTGCGGCCACGGCTTCCTCGGCGGTCTTGCCGCCCCACAGGACGAACTGGAACGCCGGATAATAATGCTCGCAGGCTTCGACCGCGAGATTGAGCAGCGCTTCGCATTGGGCGGCGCTCGCCCGCGCATCCGGGAAGATCATCGCGTGGCGGAAGATCAAGGTGCCGTCTTCCGGCCACAGATCGAAATGGCCGATCCACAGCTTCGCGTTCACATACATCAGCAGGTTCGCGACATCGGTCCGGCGGGAATCATTGACCCGCATGTCGAAGGCCGACGACAGGTGAAGCGATTGCAGGTCTTCGCGCCAGGTGAAACAGAAATGGTGGTCGCACCAGCGACCGGCCACCGACAGATTCAGTTCGTCGCGCCCGGACCGCTCGAACGGCCAGCCATTCTCCTCGACCGACTGCTCCAGCATATCGAGGGGATGGATGGCGCTAGGGGTCTCTTCCTGGTGGGCAAGGCTCATCCTTGGACTCCTGGGACACGAGGTCTGGTGAAAACGAAGCACCTTGGGTCAACCTGACACAAGATTTTGTAGGGAAACAAGAGTCTCGCCCGCAACCCCTTTGGGGCGACGGGTCCATGCACAGCTTTCACGAAACGGATTTGTCGGCCGCAGGTTGCGGGGAGCCCAGTCGCGTTTCGAGCTCGGCGATGCGGGCTTCGAGGCGTTCGTTCTCGCTGCGCGCCTTCGACGCCATCGCCTTGACCGCCTCGAATTCCTCGCGTGGGACGAAATCCATATCAGCCACGAGCTTCTCCAGCCGCTGGCGCATGAAGGTGTCGACCTCCGTGCGCACGCTTTGGGCAGCGCCGGCCGCATCGGTGAAAAATCGGGCGAGACCGTCCAGGACAGGATTGTCGCTTTGCATGACAGCTATATGGCGGTCGGAGCGCGCCGGAGCAAGGTCGGAGCCTTGACAGGCCGCGGCGAAGCAGCGCGATTTAGGGTAAATCGCGCTGCCGGAATCTATCTGCCGGCCGCGAAAGAGAGAAAGTCTTAGTCGCTCCATACCCATAAGAGACGCATGGTCGAAGCCAGCCTCCCTTTCCCGCACATCGATCCCGTCGCCATCCATATCTGGGGCAGCTTCGGCATTCGCTGGTATGCGATCTCCTACATCACGGGGCTGCTTGCTCGGGCTGGTGGTGGCTTGCGCGCACGATCCGCGACCAAAGCCTGTGGAAGAATCCGCCGTTCAACGGCAAGCCGCCCGCGACCGCTCGACGACATCGGCGATTTCGTGGTGTGGGCGACGCTCGGCGTCATCATCGGCGGCCGGCTCGGCTGGGTGCTGTTCTACGGCATTTTCCTTTGCAGCGTGTCGCCGGAAAACGCGCCCTATTGCCGTGGCCTGCCGATGGATTTCATCGACCACCCAATTCGCATCATCGCGGCGTGGGAAGGCGGCATGTCGTTTCACGGCGGCGCCGTCGGCGTGATCGTGGCGCTGTGGCTTTTCGCGCGCAGCCGGAAGATCGACTTCGTACAACTCGGCGACATGGTGACGACCGTGGTGCCGATCGGATTGTTCTTCGGGCGCATCGCCAATTTCGTGAACGGAGAATTATGGGGGAAAGTCACCGACATTCCCTGGGCGATGGTCTTCCCCAACGGAGGCCCGCTGCCGCGCCATCCGAGCCAGCTCTACGAAGCGGGCATGGAAGGGCTGCTGCTGTTTGCGATCCTGCAACTGTCGGTCAGGGTCTTTCGCCTGCACGAGCGGCCGGGTCTCGTGAGCGCGATCTTTTTCACGGGCTACGGCACGTTTCGTTTCATCGCGGAGATCTTCCGCGAACCCGACACGATGTTCATCGGCTGGTTCAGCCTTGGCATGGCGTTCAGCATTCCGATGTGGCTGACGGCGGCCTACCTCTATTGGTACGCATTCAAACCGCGGGCGGCGGTGTGAACGCGCTCGCCGAGCGCATCGCGAGCCTGATCGCGGC
Source organism: uncultured Alphaproteobacteria bacterium (assembly GCA_963715545.1). GTDB lineage: Bacteria > Pseudomonadota > Alphaproteobacteria > Micropepsales > Micropepsaceae > Rhizomicrobium. The sequence goes on from OY970252.1 coordinate 2,849,223, forward strand.
CCAGGGTCCTCTCTCGATCGCGCAATTCATGGCGATGTCCGCGCTCGATCCGCAATTTGGCTATTACACAACGCGCAATCCCCTGGGCGCGGGCGGCGATTTCGTCACGTCGCCGGAAATCAGCCAGACATTCGGCGAGTTGATCGGTCTGTGGTGCGTTCAGGCCTGGTTCGACCAGGGCCGGCCGTCGCCTGTGCGACTTGTCGAACTCGGCCCCGGCACAGGCTCGCTGATGGAAGACGCGTTGCGCGCGGCGAAGCTCGTACCGGAATTCCGTCAGGCGATTGATGTCGTGCTGGTGGACGCCAGCCCCGCCCTCGTGACGCGGCAGGAGGAGCGGCTTGCAAATGCAGGGGTTCGCGTGACGTGGCGGCCGCAATTCGACGAAAGTCTCTGCGATCGGCCGCTGTTCTTGATCGCCAACGAATTCTTCGACGCGCTGCCCATCCGCCAATTCGTCAAGACGGCGCGCGGATGGTGCGAGAATATGGTGGCGCTCGACTCGAACCAGAACCTCGCGCTCGCGCTATCGCCCGATCCGTCGCCGTTGGATGTGCCGACTGGTCGCGGCGACGTCGCTGAGGGCGCCGTTTACGAGGCCTCACCCGCCTCAACCGCGCTCGCCGAACAGATCGCCGGAGCGATTGCTGCACACGGCGGAGCGGCCCTGATCATCGACTACGGGCGCACGGGCGCCGGTTTCGGCGACACTTTGCAGGCGGTGGGCAAACATCAATTCCGGGATGTGCTGACCGCGCCGGGAGAAACTGATCTGTCGGCGCATGTCGATTTCGATGCCCTGGCGCGTGCGGCCGCGCGCGGCGGCGCCGCAAGCATCGGACCCGTCACGCAAGGAGAGTTCCTCGCCGGCCTCGGCATTCTCGATCGCATGATGGCCCTGCAGCGACAGAACCCCGGCGGCCGGGAAGAGATCGCCGTCGCGGTTGACCGTCTGATCAATCCCGCTCAAATGGGGACGTTGTTCAAGGCGCTGGCGATCCTTCCCAAAGGCGCGCCGAAGCCGCCCGGATTTTGAACCATGTTGCGACTGACCGCCGCCAATCTCGCTGAGGCGCCCGATATCGTGCACGGATTTTTCGGCCGTCAGGACGGCGTCTCGCAAGGCGTTTACGCCTCGCTCAATTGCGGACCGGGTTCGAATGACGATCGCGCCGCGGTCATCGCCAATCGCGCGCGCGTCCAAGCCGCTCTTGGGGCCGAGAAGTCTCGTGACGCTGTATCAGATTCACAGCGCGCAGGCGGTCGGTGTGACGAAAGCGTGGGAATGGGGGAGGCGCCGCAGGCCGACGGGATGGCGACGAATATTCCCGGAATCGCCCTGGGGATACTCACCGCAGATTGTGCGCCGGTGCTGTTCGCGGATTCGCGCGCGAAGGTGATCGGCGCGGCGCATGCCGGGTGGAAAGGTGCGCTCGCGGGCGTGGTCGAATCGACGCTGCGCGCGATGGAGGACTTCGGCGCTCAGCGCGCACGGGTCGCGGCAGCGATTGGTCCCTGCATTTCCCAGCCGAATTACGAAGTAGGCCCCGAATTCCGTACGCGCTTTCTGGACAATGATTCGAGCTTCGCCCGCTTTTTTGCGCCGTCTTCGAAACCAGATCACTGGCGATTCGATCTCAAGGCGTTCGTCGCGCTGCGGCTGGACGACGCGGGAATCGAGAATGTCGCGCGCTTTCCGGCCTGCACCTATGCGCATGAGGGCGATTTCTTCAGTTTCCGGCGCGCGACCCATCGCGGCGAACCCGATTACGGCCGGGAAATCTCCGTCATCGCACTCGCGTCATAAGGCCACTTCACGCGCCGGTCCGTGCTTGCTAGAACCGCCTTCACCGAACCTTCATATGCCAGCGGAGCCGCGCGAATGAGTGAAGCGAATGGAACGCACGGCATGAAGCTGCTGGCAGGCAATTCGAACCGGCCCCTGGCCGAGGCGATCGCGCAATATCTCAAGCTCCCCTTCACGAAGGCCGTCGTCCGCCGCTTCGCGGACATGGAAGTGTTCGTCGAGGTGCAGGAAAATGTGCGCGGCGAGGACATGTTCGTCATCCAGTCGACGAGCTATCCCGCCAACGACAATCTGATGGAGCTGCTGATCATCATCGATGCGCTGAAGCGCGCGAGCGCGCGGCGCATCACGGCCGTGATTCCCTATTTCGGCTATGCGCGGCAGGACCGCAAAGTGGGCTCGCGCACGCCGATCTCGGCCAAGCTGGTCGCCAACCTGATCACCGAGGCCGGCGCCAACCGCGTGCTCACGGTCGATCTGCACGCGGGCCAGATCCAGGGCTTCTTCGATATCCCCACCGACAATCTCTACGCCGTGCCCGTGATGGTGAAGGACATCCAGGATTATCTGGGCTCCAACAATCTGATGGTGGTGTCGCCGGATGTCGGCGGCGTGGTGCGCGCCCGCGCGCTTGCCAAGCGGCTGGGCGCGGATCTCGCCATCGTCGACAAGCGGCGCGAACGGGCCGGCGAATCCGAAGTGATGAACATCATCGGCGACGTCGAAGGGCGGCGTGTGCCTCCTGGTCGACGACATCGTCGATTCCGGCGGCACGATCTGCAACGCCGCCGAGGCGCTGCTCGAGCAGGGCGCGAAAGAAGTCTGCGCCTACGCCACCCATGGCGTGCTGTCGGGCGGCGCGGTCGCGCGCATCCAGAATTCCAAGCTCAAATCGATGGTGATCACGGATTCGATCTCGGCCACCGAAGAAGTGCGCAAATGCCCGAACATCCGGCGCATCTCCATCGCGCCCCTGATCGGCGAAGCGATCCACCGCATCAATAGCGAAGAGAGCGTCTCGAGCCTGTTCGATTGAGCATGCGCCGCGTGGGTTGAACCGATGTGCGGAAAATTCACCCAGATGCTGGATTGGGGCACGCTCGCGAGCCTCGCCGAGATGCACGCCGTGTTTGGCGGGCCGGTCGAAACCGTCACGCCCATGCGGTTTGCGACGGTCGTCCGATTGAATGGCGAAGACGTACGCGAGACGGCCCGCATGCGTTGGGGTTTCGCCCGGATGAGCGCGAACGATCCCGCCGCGCGGCCCGACCATATTCACGCACGCGCGGAAACGATCGACAGCAAGCCGACGTTTCGGGAATCGTTCGAACAGCGGCGCGGGCTTCTGATCGTGAAGACCTTCAACGAAGGCGAGGAAATCTCGCCGCGCAAGACGCTGCAATACACGGTCACGCCGCAGGACGGACAACCGCTTGCGATCGCCGTCATCTGGGAACGCTGGATCAATGCGAAAGACGAAGAGCTCCTGACCTTTGTCATGGTGACGACGCCGGCAAACGCCTTGATCGGCAAGATCACGGACCGGATGCCAGCAGTCATGCCGGAATCGAGTTGGCCCAAATGGCTCGGCGAAGAGCCGGCGACCATCGAGGAGCTGAAAGCGCTGCTTCAACCCTATGACGGCGACTGGGACATGCAATCCGAGATGAAAGCCAAATCTCCTCCGCCGAAGAAACCCAATCCCCAGCTTGATCTGTTCTAGTTTTTCGAATCCGACGCGTGCGGCAATAAAGATTTTAACGCAGGGGACGCAGAGGATTTGTCCATAAGTCTTCGCTGCTGAGATGAATCCGAAAGGCTTATTGGCGCAACGCGCCAAGAAAGAGCCCAGACACCGCCATGCGTGACGCTCGCACCGGCCAAACTGCGCCCTCTGCGCATCCTCTGCGTCCCCAGCGTTAAAATTGCCTCAGATGTTGTGAATTCCGGATTCAGTACACGGCGTTCGCGAACACCCTGCTTTGCGGGAACTTTGGGTATCGCGCGGGCGTTCCAGACCTGCCATGTCCGGCAATCTGGGGCCGTTTCGCGTGAACAGACGATATTTCCCAATCCTGCTCGGCGCGGGCGCATCTTTGCTCGCCACGGCCGCTCTTGCCGCCGTTCACAGGAAAACCGACGGCGGCGCCGGGGTCGGCGGCCCGGGCGAAGTGGTCTTTCTTGTCGAGATCGCGCTTCTCCTGCTGGTCGGCCGCGGACTTGGCGAGATCATGCAGCGCTTCGGCCAGCCCGCCGTGATCGGGCAATTGCTGGCGGGGCTGATCCTCGGTCCTTCCCTGTTCGGCTGGGTCTGGCCCGAAGCGCATCGGCTCATTTTCCCCGACAGCGCCGCGCAAAAAAACCTGCTGACCGGCTTGTCCGATATCGGCGTGATGATGCTGCTCCTGCTGACGGGCATGGAGACCGATCTGAAGCTGGTGCGCAAAATCGGCGCTCCCGCCATCGCCGTGACGATCGCGGGCGTCGCCGTGCCGTTTCTGTGCGGCTTTGCGGCCGTCGAATTTCTCCCCGCGTCCATCCTCGCCGACACACACAATCGCCTCGTCACTGCGCTGTTTGTGGGCACGGCGCTTTCCATCTCCTCGATCAAGATCGTGGCGATGGTCGTGCGCGAAATGAATTTCATGCGGCGCAATCTGGGCCAGATCATCGTCGCTTCGGCGATCATGGAAGACACGGTCGGCTGGGTGATCATCGCGCTGACATTGGGCATCGCGGGCGCGGGCGGGATTGCGTTCGGATCGCTGGCCTGGACGGTCATCGGCACCGCCCTCTTCCTCGTCCTCAGCTACACGATCGGCCGCAGGCTCGTGTTCTGGCTGATCCGCTGGGTGAACGACACCTTTGTCAGCGAATATGCGGTGGTGACCGCGATCCTGATCGTGATGTGCGCGATGGCGCTCGTGACGCAGGCGATCGGCGTCAACACGGTGCTGGGCGCGTTCGTGGCGGGAGTCCTGGTCGGAGAATCTCCGATCCTGTCGCAGCATATCGAAGATCAGCTGCGTGGCCTCATCACGGCGTTCATGATGCCGATCTTTTTCGGCATGGCGGGGCTCTCCGCGAATCTTACGATTCTCAGAGACCCGAACCTGGCCCTCCTGACGCTCGGTCTTGTCGCACTGGCGAGCGTGGGGAAATTCGTGGGCGCGTTTTCCGGCGGCATGATCAGCGGGTTGTCGCCGCGCGAATCGCTGGCGCTCGGTTGCGGAATGAATGCGCGCGGCTCGACGGAAGTGATCGTCGCCAGCATCGGCCTCGCCATCGGCGCACTGACGCAGAATCTCTACACCATGATCGTGACCATGGCGGTGATCACCACGATGGCGATGCCGCCCATGCTGCGCTGGGCGCTGGGGCGTCTGCCGATGGACAAGGAGGAGCAGGCGCGCCTCGAAAAGGAAGAACTCGACGCCAAAGGGTTTGTGAGCCGCTTCGAGCGGCTTTTGATCGCGGCGGACGACAGCGCCAATGGACGTTTCGCATCGCGGCTAGCGGGTTTTATCGCCGGTCAGCGCGGCATGCCCATCACCGTGCTGCATTTGAGCGACGGCGCGCGAACGAGCGCAAAGCCCGAGAACACGACGGCGGAACTGAAGGACGCAGCGACCGAAGGCGCGAAGGAAGGCCACCGCGCCGCAAAAGAGGAAACGGACGACGCCCGTCCCGACAAAGTAGAAGTGTCCGCGCGCGCCGAGAAAAGCGAAACCACCCTGGCGCTCGCGAAAGAAAGCGAAAAAGGCTACGATCTCCTGTTCGTGGGTGTGGAAAAAATGCGCAAGGCGGACGGCGCGTTTTCGGCCGCCGTTGAGCGCATTGCCGCCGGCTTCGAAGGCCCGCTTGCGCTCGCCATTTCCGACGATGCGTCACAGGCGCTTTCGGCGAAGGCGTTCAACATTCTCGTCCCCGTCAACGGCACGGAAGCCTCGCGACGGGGCGCGGAGATTGCGTTCGCGCTGTCGCCCGCCACGGATGGCAAGGTGACGGCCCTGCATGTGGCCCAACGCACGGGCACTGGCGAACGCGCGCGACGCGGCAGCGCCCGACGACGTGTCGAGAAAGCCGTGCTGGACGACACCGCGGCGCTGGGCCGGCGTTACGGTTACGACCAAATTCAAATTGCGGTGCGCACAAAAGTCGATCCGGATGACGCGATCGTTGCGGAAGCGGAACGGATCGGCGCCGATCTGATCGTCATCGGCACAAGCCGCCGGATCGGCGATACGTTTTACCTGGGACAGACCATTGCGAGCGTTTTGGCGCAGTGGAAAGGCGCAATCGTGCTCGTCGTCACGTGACACAATGGAACTACCGCTTCCCGCGCCCGTTGCAACCTGGGGCGCGGTCGCGCGGCCCACAATTTCAGCAGGAATTCACATGCGTAATCTGACGATGCTCGGAGTCGTTCTTGTGGTCTTGGGGGTGGCGGCCCTGTTGTTCGGTCATTTCAGTTATTCGCAGAACCAGCCCGTATTCGATGCCGGGCCCATCCATGTCACGAGCCAGCAGGAACACTACGTTTCGGTCCCGATCATCGCCGGCATCGTCGTGCTGGTCGCCGGATTTGGGTTGATCCTGGTCGGCCGGCGTTCCGCATGACGGACGAAGCGCCTTGCCCGGCGACGCTGACTCGGGGCTTTGCGAAAATCGCCGAACATGCGTCGCATGCGGCGGGGCAACCTCTCAGCTTCAGTGTGTGTTTGTTCGCGGTCGTCGCCTGGGCGGCGGCAGGGCCGGTGTTTCACTATTCGAACGCATGGCTGCTCGTCGTCAACACCGCGACGTCGATCGCGACGTTCCTGATGGTGTTCCTGATTCAAAGCAAGCAGAACCGGGACGACGCCGCCATCCAGGCCAAGCTTAACGAACTGATCCGTGCGCTGGAGCCGGCCAAAAACAAATTCGTCGGCATCGAGACCCTGACCGTCGAAGAAGTTCGGGAAATGCGCGACGAAACCGTGGCCGATTTGAAAGTCGAACAGGACGCTCTGGAGGCCGCCGAGGCGAAAAACGCCTAGCCGGAGTCCGCTTCGCTTTCGCCATCGAGCTTGCGCGAGATAACGCCGAAGTCTTGCGATTTGGCGCCGTCATCCGCGAGGATGAAGCCTTCCCCGGCAAGACCGCGCTTCAGAAGCTCCCGGATCGCGGCCGCGCGGCTCGGCATACGGGATTTGAAACGCCAATCGTCCAACGCCCGCAATTCCTGCGGCGTCAGCATGACCTGAAGGCGTTCTCCACGTGTCAAATCAACCATCTCAACCCCCAGCTATTAGGCCCAGATGGAACAAAACAGATGCGTTCGTCGCATCACTTACTCATTGGATGTAAAATTAGGACAAATTGCCTTTTTGTCAACGTGGTGCGAAATTGTACCGACACGTAACCTCTCACATGGCGCACTGCACTCACATTTGATGCTCGGCGTAAGCCACCCAAAATCCCACCAGTAAGTACTTAACTCATTGAAATAGTTGAATAATTTGTCTTGCCGATTGAACTGAAAGGGCTAAGGTCGTGGAAAGGAGATTCCTATGGCCACCATCGATTTCATTGACGTCCTCCGCCGCGGCTCGAACGTGATCGACCTTGCCAAAGAGGCAAACCATCGGATCTCGAACCACCTGTCGCTCATCGCGAGCATGGTTCAGGTGCAAGCCTCCTCTGTCGCGCGCGGTCCGGAAATGCTGTCGCGGCTTGAGGTGCGTAGCCTCTTGCGCGAGACGGCCGGAAAAATCAGCAGCGTCGCGCATCTTCACCGCAAGCTTGCGGAACAGGAACAGACCGACCAGATCGAACTCGGCGGATATTTGATTGAAAGCTGCGCCATCCTCGTCTCGTCGCTCGCGCTGAAGGAACGCGTCGGTTTTGTGCAACAGATCGAGGCGAATTGTTTTGTCTCGCCGCAGCAGGCGCAGGCGATCGGGTTGATCGTGAGCGAAGTCATGATGAATGCGATTAAGCACGCGCATCCCACCGGCATTCCCGTGCAAATGCGGCTGGCCTGTCGCCGGCTGGCCAAAGCGGGACTCGAAATTGAAATCGAGGATGACGGCGTCGGGTTGCCCGAGAATTTTGATTATAAAACCGGCGGCGGCGTGGGCTTCACATTGATACGCTCGCTGGCGAGCACGCTGAATGCGGCGCTGACCGTCGAGTCCGACAGCCTGGGAACCTCGTTCCGGATGAGAATCCCTCAGACGGAATATTCCTGCTAGAATCTTTTTATGTCCACTTGCGACGATGTCCGCCGCATCGCCCTTGCGCTTCCCGGCGTCGAGGAAGTCGAGCATTGGGGCGTTCCCGCTTTCCGCACCAAGCGGCGCATCTTCATCACGCTCAGACCCCTCGAGCAAAAGGCGATGTTTCATCTCACCGAGGAGCACCAGGAAATCCTGTTCGCTGCGCGACCCGACGCGTTCGAACCGCTGCACTGGGGCAAGGTCACGCGCGCCTTTCTCAACCTGAAGAAAGTACCGGTGCGCGAACTCGAAGCGCTGATCCGCGAAGCCGCCGATTACGCTGCGCCGGCCGTTCGCGGAAAACGTAAACCATCATAAAGCATACGCTCGAACGGCTGCCCGCAATCGTTCAGTTTTGCTTAAGGCCGCCGTGAAACGCTCGCGTCAAGGGAGGGAGCAGCTATGGCGTCACCGGAACAAAGGAACACTCGGTCCATTGATGACATCATTCGCCTCGCCGCCCAGGCTCATCCAAAATCCGGACTCCATCGACAATCCGACTCTCGATTTTTTCATCCGCCGGTGGAATGAAAAACGCGGCGATCGGGCCATGCCGGCGCGCACCGCATTCGAAATGCGGGAGATCAAGGCCTATGTCGGCTGGATATGTCTGCTCGACGCCCTGCCCGATTTCAGCGATTTTCGCTATCGCCTCGTGGGCTCGCGCGTCGCCGATTATTTTCTTGGCGACGGAACAGGCAAGACGATCCGCGAGCTCTTTCAGGCGAACGACAAACCGCTGGGCCACGCCATGCTCTGGGTCTATCAAAAGACCTGCCGGGAGAAATTGCCGTTGCGGATATCCGCGCCCTGCGGAAGTTGGCGCGGTCGCCATTTTCCGAACACCGACGCGCTCTACCTGCCGCTTTCGAAGGACGGCGAGGTGGCGGACATGGCGATGACGATTTTCACATTCAACCACCAGGAATACCGCAAGACCATATCGACCGTTTCGCTCACGCGCTCGGCTTAAAGGCCCCCGGTCAGCCGCCCCGCCGCCCATGCGAGCGGCCGGAAAGCCCGCCAAACGCACATAAGCGGCCACGCCACAATCGTTTAAGGTTGTTTAACGCCATCGTGCAACGATCCGCGCTCCAGCAGCTGGCGAACCCATTCGCATGAAATTCAAAACGACCGCCACAGAGATGCCGCGGATGGAGGAAAATCCCGTCTCCGCCGAAAATCCGGTGCTCGACTTTTTCCTTCGCTACTGGAACGAGAAACGCGGTGATCGCGCGATGCCGTCTCGCGCGGCGATCAACACGCGCGAGATCAAGCAGCATCTGGGCTGGGTCTGCCTGCTCGACGCGCTGCCGGAATTTGTGGATTTCCGCTATCGCCTGGTCGGTTCGCGCGTCACCGATTTCTTCCTCGACGACGGCACCGGCAAAACCGTTTCCGAAGCCTTCCAAGGGGACACTGCGCTGGGGGACGCAGCGCTGTGGGTCTACCGCAAATGCTGCCTGGACAGGCGACCCGTACGCATCGTTTCGCCCGGCGCCGACTGGCGTGGCCGCTACGTGCCCGCCAATGACGCGCTTTACATGCCGCTCGCATCCGACGGCGAAACCGCCGACAAGGTCCTGGCGGTGTTCACCTTCGACTACGAGGTGTACCGCCAGACGGTTTCGATTCACTCGCTCAAGCGCACGGCGTAAATCAGAGCCGACGAAATGATCGGCCACGCGCCCGTTGGTGGCGGCTCCCCCTCGGACCGGGTGTTGCCTTGCTCCCTGCCTTCCGCTAAAAACCCCGGCTTCCCGGCCCCACAAGCCCTGTGCCCCGCCGAGATGGGCTGGAAATTCAAGGACTTAAGCTATGCGTGAGATGCAGGAACTGGCCGCGGAAGTGCGCACGGGTACGGGCAAGGGCCCCGCCTATCAGTCCCGCCAGAAGGGTCTTGTGCCGGCCGTCGTTTATGGCGGCGAGGCCGCGCCCGAAAACGTGGCTGTCGACCGTCATGCTCTCGAGCGGCACACCAGCTCCGGAACGTTCCTCACCACGCTGTTCAATGCTCGATGTGGCCGGCAAAAAGACCCGCGTGATTCCGCGCCAGTTGCAGCTCGATCCGGTCAGCGATCGCCCTGTGCATGTGGACTTCATGCGTCTCGTCCGAAGGGCTCGACAGATCGCGGCTCGACATTCCCGTGCACTTCAAGGGCCAGGAATCCTCGCCCGGCCTGAAGCGTGGCGGCGTGCTCAACATCGTGCGCCACACGGTCGAGCTGCTGTGCCCGGTCGACAATATTCCGGAATTCATCGAAGGCGATCTGTCGCGAACTCGACATCCACGACTCGCTGCACATCTCGGCGTTCACACTGCCCGAAGGCGTAAGCCCACCATCCGCGAGCGCGACTTCACGGTCGCCTCGATCGTGGCGCCGACCAGCGTCATCGAAGAGCAGAAGGCCGCCGCAGCAGCAGCGGCAGCAGCCGCCAACGCGCCGGTCGTGGAAGAAGCCCCTGTGGCGACGGGCCCGACAGGCGCTCCGGGCGCGGCCGGCGCGGCGCCGGCGGCAGCGGCAGGCGCCGCTCCGGCCGCGGGCGCCGCCAAGGGCGCAGCGCCGCGAAGAAGTAACGCGTCTCCGCGCGCGGGCGCGGAACGGAGCCTCGCGGGACACGCATGTCCGATACGCCCCTCCTCATCGCCGGGCTCGGCAATCCCGGCGTCGATTACGCGCGCAACCGGCACAATGCGGGTTTCATGGCGGTCGACGTGATCTGGGACCGCTATCGTTTCGGCGCCGTGGCGCACGCAATTCCACGGACTGATCGCAGAAGGCACGCTCGACGGGCGCAAGACATATCTGCTCAAGCCCATGACCTATATGAACGACAGCGGACAATCGGTCGGGCCGGCGCTGCGATTCTTCAAACTGCCGCTTTCGGCCATCGTCGTGATCCATGACGAGATCGACCTGGCGGCCGGCAAGCTCAAGGTGAAGACGGGCGGCGGCGATGCCGGCAATAACGGTCTGCGTTCGATCACCGCGACTCTCGGGCCCGATTATCGCCGTGTGCGCATCGGCGTCGGCCATCCCGGCGAGAAGGGCCGCGTACACGGCCATGTGCTGCGAATTTCTCCAAGGCCGACGAGGACTGGCTCGTGCCGATGCTGGATGCGATCGTCGAAGCGGCGCCGCGCCTGGCCGAGCGACGACGATCCCGGTTTCATGAACAAGGTGGCGTTGGTGCTCAATCCTCCCGCGAACAAGCCGGTCGGCGAGCGACGCCCGCCGGGTTTAGGTGCGCTGCCGATGCCGGTCGCAAAACCAAAGCCGGAAAAGAAAGACGAGTGATGGGATTCAAATGCGGCATTGTTGGACTTGCCCAATGTCGGCAAGTCGACGCTGTTCAACGCGCTGACGCAGACGGCGGCGGCGCAGGCGGCCAATTATCCGTTCTGCACCATCGAGCCCAATGTCGGCGACGTGGCCGTGCCCGATGCGCGGCTCGACACGCTGGCGGCGATCGCGCAATTCGGCGCAGATCATTCCCACGCGCATCACCTTCGTGGACATCGCCGGCCTCGTGCGCGGCGCCTCCAAGGGCGAAGGGCTGGGCAATCAGTTCCTTGCCAATATCCGCGAGGTCGATGCCGTCGCCCATGTGCTGCGCTGCTTCGAGGACGACGACATCACCCATGTCGAAGGCCGCATCGATCCCGTCGGCGATGCCGAGACGGTCGAGACCGAATTGATGCTGGCTGATCTGGAAAGCCTCGAGCGCCGCGTGATCGCCGATCGAAAAGAAGGCCAAGGGCGGCGAGAAGGAGGCGAAAGAACAGCTCGCGCTGATGATGAAGGCGCTCGTGCTGCTGCGCGACGGCAAGCCCGCGCGCCGCGCCGACCTGACGCCGGAGGAACGCGAGCCCTATCGCCAGCTGGGCCTCATGACCGCCGAAGCCGGTGCTCTATGTGTGCAATGTCGACGAAGGCTCGGCGGCGACCGGCAACAAATATTCGGCGCAGGTCGAAGCGATGGCCAAGGCGCGAAGGCGCGGGCTGCGTCGTGATCTCTGCCCGCATCGAAGAGGAAATGGCGCAGCTTGCCGACCGACGGAACGCGACGATTTCCTGTCAAGCATGGGCCTCGAAGAACCAGGCCTCAATCGGCTGATCCGCACCGGCTATGAGCTTCTCGGTCTCATCACATTCTTCACGGTCGGCCCCAAGGAAGCCCGCGCCTGGACCGTGACCGCAAGGTTCGCGTGCGCCGCAGGCGGCCGGCGTGATCCACACCGATTTCGAAAAAGGCTTCATCCGCGCCGAAACCATCGCCTATGACGATTACGTCTCTGGCAACGGCGAAGCGGGCGCGCGCGACGCCGGCAAGTTGCGCCTCGAAGGCAAGGAATACATCGTCGCCGACGGCGACGTGATGCATTTCCGGTTTAATGCGTGACGGCTTCCGCAGGAGCCAGACGTTTCAACCGCCATGCAAACAGACCGCCCAGAAGATTGAAAGCGATATGCGCGACCATCAGCCACCACAGGCTGTGAGTCAGCGCATAGGCGGTCGCGAACGCGAGGCCGATCAGTGTCGTGCGCAATATTCCGCGCCAACCCTGATAGGCGTGCCCGATGCCGAACAGAATAGATGACAAAGCCGCCGCGCCCCACAATCCCGCGAATGGGGCGAAGAACCACATCAGAAAACCGCGGCACAGAAGTTCCTCAAACGGGCTGGCAGTGAGCGCCATGAGCGGAAAGAGCATGAACTCACTTCGCGTTCGCGGCATAATGCGTAGCCTTTCCATACTCCGGCGACCCGACTCTGCGCGCTCAGGCGTGAGTTTTCTCAGCAGCAGAGGATAGGCTTGGATGCAGACGGCCAGCGCGGCGAGACCAAAGCCCACGCGGCCCGGCAGGCCGATCGGGATGTCGAAACCGAGCGTGGCCCAGGGACGGCCTGCCCAGCGCCAATCGAACAGGATCACCAGTGAAACCAGAACGGCCCGGCCGATTGTCTGCCAATAACGGCGTATGGGATTGACTTCGTTTGGCGGCGTGCGCGCGAGCTTCATTCCGGCGATCGGCGCATAGGCAACACCGACCAGCACGGCCACGAACAACAGCAGGTCGATAGAATTGTATGCGGACATTGCGGCCGGACTCCATCTGGGCCCGATCACAATCCAGGCCGTACGTAATGTAAATGTAAATTTGCATTTACATTCTGTCAAGCCTAGACTGGACGCGATGTCGAACAGCGCGAGAAGGCCGTCGGCCCACCAGGACCGCAGCGTCGCAACCCAGGATCTGCTCTGCGATGCCGCGGAGGAAATCCTGCGCGAAGGCGGGCTGGCCCTCTGCACCGTCCAGGAAGTCGCCGTTCGCTCCGGCCGCTCGCCGGGAAGCGTTTATCGGCGCTTCGGCGACAAGGACGGCATGATCGAAGCGGTGCTCGAACGCTATCTCAAGCGGACCCTGGCGGCGAGCGACGCCAGTCTCCGGCAATTGATCGCGAAATACCCCGACCTTTCGAGCCGAATCAAAGGACTGGTCGACGGCGGCGTGATCGGCCAGCGCCGCGATGGCCGGCTGATGGAGGCTTTTCGGGAAGCCGCGGCGATATCCTCGAATACGCGCCTGCAGGAACAGTTCAATCGCACACGCAGGGCCACATTCAACCTTGTGAAGCAGCTGGCGCTGGAGGGATGCTCCTCGGAAATTGCCCATCCGGACAAGGAGCGGGCCATCGAATTCGCGATAGCGATGCTTGTCGGCGCGATCGAATCGATCATGCGCGCGCGCACCGTTACGATCAGCGACCGCGTCCTCCGGTCGGAGCTGCATGCGATGCTATTGGGCTATCTGACCAGGAGTGCAAGCTGACGTTTGCAATTCAATTTTGCTGTGGCTTCGAGACGCCGACCTGTACCCTCAGCCCCCCTCGAATATGCACATCGGATTCTCGATCGTGCCGTGGAAGCGCAAGCTTGGGCTTGCCCCACGCGCGCTGGCGCTATTGTTGCCGGAGGCGCGCGCACAGGGGCTCGATTATGTCGAACTCACCACCGCGCCGGACAACATCGCGTCGCAGAAGGTGATCATCGCCAATGGCGGCAAGCTGATCGAGCGCTTCATGAAAGTCGCGGCTTATGGCGGCGACGCGGGATTGCGGTTTCGTATCGTGTTTTGAAGACGTTAGCAGCCTTCGTGACGTCCGAGGGGCGGCGACGCCGCCAAATCCATCCCCAGAAAAATCTGCCGGTACGGTCGGTTCCGCGACAGACCTATGACAGCGACTCCTCTTATTGTTTCGCCCCATTGCGAGGTGGGGATGATCCGACTTTTCGAAGAGCGACTTTACCGACGCGCTTTTGCGCGCGCGCAAGGCCCGCGCGCAGCGCTTCATCTCGCGCAGATCGATTCGCAATTGCGCCGCCTCGGCGCACGCGCAGGCGCGGACACCAGCGGCTTCTACAGGGACCCGTATTTCAATGCCTATGTTCTGGGAGTTTTGGAGTCCGTCACGAAATTCTATGAAACAGAAACGCGACGGCGCATCGGCATTTCGCTCCATGAAGATTTCTTCGTGGGCTATCTTTGCAGGCGTTTTACGGTCACTCGCGACGAGGCGCGGCAGCGCTTTGCCGGCGTCATCGAGTCTCTGGAAAAGAACGGCGCCTCTGCCGGCTATGCGGACGGCTGTGCGGATGGCCAGGCGCTGCGCCAGGGTGGACCGGCGCAGACGCGATTGCTCTGGCATATGGCGGGCCGGAATGCGCCGCCTCGTTCGCCGCAAGCAGCGCCCCGGCGAGACGCGGTGGCGCAGGATGTCCGGATCCCGTTCCGCGTGACGGGCCGGCAGGCGGGATAGTACGACCAGGAACAGTTGCACGCGGAGAGGAAATCTCCCGTTTCGATTTGACGGACATCGTGGAAACGGCCTTTGGCGCGCTTCGCGCGCCGCCAGTCCTCTTCTTGTTGTTCTCTGCGTTCTCCGCGACTCCGCGTGCCAAACTTCTCTTTCCTGCCGCGATGCGCTGTAATGCTCCCGGAGCATTATGGGAGAGAACGATGGCCACTCGCGGCAAGATGATCGACATGAAAATGAGCGACGGGAAGACGATCGGCGTCTACCAGGTCGAGCCCAAGGGCGTGCGGCGCGGCGGGCTGGTGCTGATCCAGGAAATTTTCGGCGTCACCGACCACATCAAGGAAGCGTCGGACAGCTATGCGGACGAAGGATACGAGGTGCTTGCGCCGGCATTGTTCGATCGCGAAGCCCCCGGTCTGCAGGCGAGCTATACGCCCGACGACATCCAGCGCGCAGTCCAGATCGCGCGCCAACAACATCCGCTCGATCTTTCCATCGCCGACACGCAGACGACGATCAATGCGCTCGCGTCCAAAGGCAAAGTGTTCATCACGGGCTATTGCTATGGCGGTTCGATCTCATGGCTTGCGGCGTGTCGCCTGACGGGCCTGAGCGCGGCGTCGGGCTATTACGGCAGCCTCGTTCCGCAATTCGCCCACGAAAACCCGAAATGTCCGACCACCCTGCATTTCGGCGAGCACGATCACGGCATTCCCATGGACGGCGTGGAGAAAGTGAAAGCCGCGCATCCGGAGGTGAAAGTCTATGTCTACGATGCGGGCCACGGCTTCAATTCGGACCGCCGCGCCGATTACAACCCAGAAGCCGCCAAGCTCGCCAAGCAGCGCACGCTCGATCTGTTCCGCGCGAATGGGGGATAGGCGGAAGTCGGCAACTACGCAACCTTTGTCAGCATCGTCCGCGCAAGCATCTCGACAAAGGCCGAGCGTGTGAGGCTGCGTCGCGCGGCTTCTTCGTCCATGGCGGCGAGAACGCCGGAGTCGATCGACAAGTTCGCCTTCACCGGCTTGCCCGTTTCACGCACGAGCGGGACCGTCGCGAGACCGGCGCCATCGGCGAGCGCACGTTTGACGTCGGGATCGCGGCGTAGAGTTTCTAGGTTGCGCGGCCGGGGAACCTTCCCCCCACCTTCCTCCGTCACTGAGGCCCAATCCCGCAACGCTTCGCACGCATTGCTCAGCGCATCGTCCATGGTTTTTCCCATCGCCGTGCAGCCAGGAAGATCGGGAAACACCACGCCATAAGCACCGGCAGTTCCATCAATTAAAGCTGTGTAGCGCGCCATTTGGACCTCCTTGCTCATCCGGCTCAAAGCCATCCGGCCGCTTTCGCAATGCTCCGAGCGACTCCAGGCGAAACCACGCGATGACGCGGCACGACAATCACGCCTTTTTGCGGATGCCGGAATATGTCGTGCCCGCCGCCATGTCGGGCAAGTTCCCAACCCTCCCGAAGCAAGCGGGACACGATTTTCGTTTGGCTGGTTTCGGCATTCGGCACACGCCGGCTCCGACTATCATACGCCTATATAGGCGTATCCTTGTCACCGGTCAAGACATAGGTACGCCCATATGGGCGCATCGGTGTCAGCAGCTTGCGGCTACCGAAGTGACGCCTCAATATTGCCGCCGTCGACGGTGACGACGGCGGCTGTCGTCTTCGTCGCGGTGGCGAGATAGACGAACGCGTCGGCGACGTCCTCGGCGGTCACTTCGCGACCGAGCAGGTTGCGAGCTCATATAGTCCGTCGCCGAGACGCCGCGCGCCTTGGAACGCGACGCGACCATATCGTCGGTCAAAAGACCCGAGCGGATGCGGTCGGCGTTGACGGCGTTGGCGCGGATGCCGTCCTTGCCATGATCGAGCGCATATTGCTTCACCAGGAACAGGGTCGCCGCCTTGGGCAGTCCATAAGGTCCGAAATCCTTGCCCGGATTGACCGCCTGCTTGGAGGTGTTGAACAGCAGGCAGCCGCCGGTGCCCTGCGCCTGCATGATGCGCACGGCATGCTGCGCCACCGTCTGATGGGCGAAGAAATTGAGCTCGAAGGACTGGCGCAGGGTCTCGTCATCCACCGTGCCGATCGTGCCCTGCCAGGCGGCGCCCGCATTCGAGACGACGATATCGACGCCGCCAAAGCCGCTTGGCGACTTCGTCGAATGCCGCGCGCACGCTTTCGGGCTTCGGTCACGTCGCAAGCGATGGCGAGCGTCTTCGCCGATCTTCGCGCGCAATCTGGGTCGCCGCGGCGCGGTCGCGATCGAGCACGGCCACTTCCGCGCCTGCGCGCGCCAGCGCTTTCGCGGTCGCCGCACCGATGCCCGAGCCGCCGCCGGTGACCACCGCGACCTGCCGCGCCAGCGGCTTCTCGGCCGCCTTGCCCAGCTTCGCCTGTTCGAGCGACCAGTATTCCACTTCGAACATGTCGTCTTCGGAGATGCAGCGATAGTGCCGATCGCCTCGGCGTCGGTGATCACTTCGACGGTGTTCTCGGCGATGTCGGCGGCGATGGCTGCATCCTTCGCGGACGCGCCCAGACCGAACAGGCCCACGCCCGGCACCAGGATGACGCGCGGCAGCGGATCGAGCTCGGTCTTCTTCGGCGTGCTCTTCGCATTGTTGCGGTCGAAATAGTCGTGATAGCGCGCGACGAACGCTTCGACCGCCGCCTGCACATCTTTCTTCCATTCGTCGAGCTTGCCGGCTTCCGGCGCCGGCACGATCAGCGGCCAGTTCTTGGTGCGGATGGTGTGATCGGGCGTGACGACGCCCACTTGCGAATAGCGCGCGAGATCGGCGCCGTTCACATAGGCCAGGATCGCGGGCGTGGTGCGGAAATCCAGGATCTGGCGCTTGAACGATCCGGCCAGCCGGTCGCGGAATGGCGACCGCGCCGCGCAGGATCGGCGCGATCTCGGCCGCGCGCGCGAGATTTTCGGGCAGCCTGCCGACGGCGAAACTCTTGCGCCCGCGCGCCAGCCGCTCTTCGGCCAGCGTCACGAACTCGATCATGCGCTCATAAGCCTGCTGTGCGGTCTCGCGAACGGTGAAGATGCCGTGCTGCAGAAGCACGAGCCCTTCGACTTTCGGGTTGCTTGTCGAAACATCGGCCACGCTCTTGGCCAGCGCGAAGCCCGGAATCGTGTAGGGCACATAGGCCACGCGATCGCCGAAGACTTCGCGCGCCATCGCCTCGCCGTCCGGCTGATCGGTCAGCGCGAGCACGGCGGTCGAATGTGTGTGGTCGATGAATTTGTGCGGCAGGAAGGCGTGCAGCAGCGTCTCGACTGACGGATTGGGCGCAGTCGGAATCGAGCAGATTGATGCGCTGGAAATTGACCATGTCCTCGTCGGACAATTTGTCGAGCGCGCGCAAGCGGCGCAGCGGCGCCAGCCGCACGGCCGGCAGGCCCGCGGCTCGATCGCGCCCATGTCCCAGCCCGAACCTTTGATGCAGATCACCTCGACAGCATCGCCGAGCAGATCCTTCACTTGCGTCTTGACGGACGTGTTGCCGCCGCCATGCAGCACCAGCCGCGGATCGCCGCCCAGCAGCCGCGTGGTGTAGATGCGCACCGCCAGGTCTTCGTTCACGCCTTTCGGCTCATAACGCGTGACGAATTCGCGCGCTTCGGCGTCCGACCAACGGCTTTTCATGGCTCAACCTGTCATTTGTGCTCGGGAAAAAGGGACAAAAGCCCCTCTCGCGTCGCGGCGCAAGTGCCTCGTTCGGTGATGAAACCGGTGACCAGGCGTGCCGGCGTCACATCGAAGCCGGGATTGGCGCGCCGGGCTTCCGGGCGCGGCGATTTCGACCGTCGCGAGCCCGCCGTCGGGCAGCCGTCCCGTCATTTTCAGCACTTCGTCCGACGAACGTTCCTCGATGGGAATGTCGCGTCCGATCGGCGAGCGACCAGTCGATGGTCGATGACGGAAGCGCGACATAGAACGGCATGTCATTGTCCCTGGCCGCCAGCGCCTTCAGATAGGTGCCGATCTTGTTGGCGACATCGCCGTTCGCGGTGACGCGGTCGGTGCCCACGATCACAGATCGACCTCGCCTGCCTGCATGTAATGGCCGCCGGCATTGTCGGCGAGGATGGTGTGCTTCACGCCATGGCTGCCCAGCTCGAAGGCCGTCAGCGACGCGCCCTGGTTGCGCGGGCGCGTTTCGTCCACCCACACATGAAGTGGAATGCCCGCATCATGCGCCATGTAGATCGGCGCCAGCGCCGTGCCCCAATCCACGCAGGCCAGCCAGCCGGCATTGCAATGGGTGAGGATGTTGAGCGTCTTGCCAGCCTTTTTTTTGGCCGCTTCGCGCAGGATGAGCGAGACCATGCTCGCCGATGCTGCGGCAGGTTTCGACATCTTCGTCGCGATGGCGGCCGCTTCGGCCCAGGCGAGCGTCGCGCGCTCTTCGCGCGGCCGATTGCGCAAGGTGTCGCGCATGCGGGCAAGCGCCCAGCGCAGATTGATCGCCGTCGGGCGCGTGGCGAGCAGCGCATCGTAGGTTTCATCGAGCGCGACATCGGAGGAATCTTCGCGCATGGCGAGTGCGATGCCATAGGCGGCCGTCGCTCCGATCAGCGGCGCGCCGCGGACGATCATCGTCTTGATGGCATGCGCCGCGTCGACCGCCGATTTCAGCCGCAATGTCGCGAAGGCGTGCGGCAGCTTCGTCTGGTCGATGATCTCGACCGTGCCGTCCTCATGCGGCCAGATGGTGCGGTAAGGCTTGCCGGCGATTTTCATGTGCGCAGTTCCCGAGACTCAATGCCCCTCGAAACTCACCAGCGACGTCACTTCCTTGCCCAGCGCGCGGATCTTGTCGGCCCCGCCCAACTCCGGCAGGTCGATCACGAACAGGCAGCCGATGACCTTGGCGCCCGCGCGCTCGAGCAGCTTGATGGCCGCAAAGCAGGTGCCGCCGGTGGCGATCAGGTCGTCAACCACGATGACATGATCGCCGCGACCGACAGCGTCGGTATGAATCTCGATGCGGTCGGTGCCGTATTCGAGAGCGTATTCCTCGCCTAGCACGGTGAAGGGAAGTTTCCCTTTCTTGCGCACGGGCACAAAGCCGATCGAAAGCTGATGGGCGACCGCGCCACCCAGGATGAACCCGCGCGCTTCGATGCCCGCCACCTTGTCGATGCGCACGCCGGCATAAGGCTGCACGAGCTCGTCGACCGCCCGGCGGAACGCGCGCGGATTGCCGAGAAGCGTGGTGATGTCGCGGAACATGATGCCCGGCTTGGGATAGTCCGGGATCGTGCGGATGACGGTCTTGAAATCCATTTACGCCTCCAAGAGCGGCAATGAGACCGCTCAGTATTTCTTCCGCAAAATCCTGCCCGCCACAGCATCAAGCTTGTCGAACAGCGCTGGATCGCGCTTCTCATAAGCTGTGATGACGGCGGTATCGAGCACATGCTCGATACCGAGCGGAGACGGCGTGCGCTCCGGCCCCAGCTTGGGCGCAGCACGCGTGATCAATCGTCTGGCATTGTCGGCGTTGGCGGTGAGAATCTTGATCACCTGATCGACCGTCACATGGTCGTGGTCCGGATGCCAGCAATCGTAGTCCGTGACCATCGCCACGAGCGCGTAAGGCAGTTCCGCTTCGCGCGCCAGCTTGGCTTCCGGCATGGCGGTCATGCCGATCACGTCACATCCCCAGCTGCGATAAAGATTGGAATTCGGCCAGCGATGAGAATTGCGGACCTTCCATCGCGAGATAGGTTCCGCCTTTGCTATGGGGGATGTCTTCCTCCGCGCAGGCTTCCACCAGCGCGCCCGCCAGCTTGGGACAGATCGGATGCGCCATCGAGACATGGGCGACAAAGCCCTTGCCGAAGAAACTCTTCTCGCGGGCATGGGTGCGGTCGATGAACTGGTCGACGATGGCGAAAGTTCCGGCGCCAGATTTTCGCGGAACGAGCCACAGGCCGACACAGAGATCACGTCGGTGGCGCCGGCCCGCTTCAGGGCGTCGATATTGGCGCGATAGTTGATCGTCGTCGGCGAATGGATGTGGCCGCGGCCGTGGCGCGGCAGGAAAATCATGTCCACGCCCGCAAGCCGGCCGAACAGAAGCTGGTCCGACGGTTCGCCCCAGGGGCTCACCACGCGGTCCCAGCGCGCGTGCTCCAGGCCTGCGATGTCGTAGACGCCGCTGCCGCCGATAACGCCAAGAACGGTTTTTGCCATGATCCCGCTCACCCAAAAGCGGGTTCTTGTATCACGCGAGAGGCGTCATTCAATGCGCGTCGTGCCAAATCTTGCGATAGGTCAGGAACAGCATGCCGGTGAGCAGCAACATGAACGCCATCACCTCGAAGCCAAGATGCTTGCGCTCTTCCATTTTCGGCTCGGCCGTCCATGCTAGGAACGTCGCGATATCCTGACATTCCTGTTTGACGGTCGCCTTTGTGCCGTCGGAATAGGTGACCTGACTGTCCGAGATCGGCGGCGGCATGGAGATATTACGGCCCTCGAAATAGGGGTTGTAATATTTGTTGGCGAGAACCTTGAACCCGGCCGGCGGCGTCTGATGGAAGCCGGAACAGATCGAATAGACGTAAGCGGCATCACCTGCGCGCGCCTTTTCGAGAATGGACATATCCGGGGGGAGCGCGCCGTTGTTGGACGCGCGCGCTGCATTGTCGTTCGCGAAGGGCGGCGGAAAATGATCGGCCAGAGTGCCGGCCTGCGTCAGCCGGTTGCCATTGGCGTCGAAGATATCGCCCTTGTCGTTCGGCGGCGCCGGAATCTTGTAGCTCGCGGCGATCGCCTTCGCCTGCGGCTCCGTGAAACCCGGTCCGCCTTCCTCGTCGAGATTGTGGAACGCGATGCGGTTCAGGCTGTGACAGGCCGAACAGACTTCCTTGTAGACCTGAAAGCCGCGCTGAAGGCTTGCGCGGTCGTAATGGCCGAAGGGGCCGCCGAACGAAAAATCGCCGTCAGTTTTTGGCGGGATAGCTGGAAGCGAAATCGTCTGCGCCGAAGCGGACGCACCGAGCAGGATCGCAAGCGAAATTCCAAGACCGAGTGCAATGCGCATGTTCATGTTCCTCACTCGGCCGGCGCGAGAACGGCAGTGGCGATGCTGGCGGGAAGAGGCTTGGGCGTTTCGATCAGTCCGAGGAGCGGCATCAGCAGCAGGAAGAAGCCGAAATAATACGCCGTGCCGATGCGCGCCACGTAGACAAGGCCCACATCGATCCCGCCCAGGCTGAACGATGCGTCCACCGATTGCGCGCCGCAATAGCCGAGCACCAGGCAATCCACGGCGAACAGCCAGAAGAAGACCTTCATCATCGGCCGGAACCGGCAGGAGCGAACCTTCGACGTATCGAGCCACGGGATGAAGGCCAGCACGAGAATGGCGCCGAACAGCACCAGCACGCCGATCAGCTTCTGCGGAATCGAGCGCAGCATCGCGTAGAAGGGCAGCAAATACCATTCGGGCACGATGTCCGTCGGCGTCACGATCGGATTGGCCGGGATGTAATTGTCCGGATTGCCGAGCAGATTGGGTGCATAGAAAACCAGCAGCACATAAAGGATGAGGAACAGCGCGACATAGAACGCGTCCTTCATCGTGTAATAGGGATGGAAGGGCAATGTGTCCTGAGGGCCCTTCACGTCGATGCCGAGAGGATTGTTGTTGCCCGGCACATGGAGAGCCCAGATGTGCAAGCCCACGACGCCGGCGATGATGAAGGGCAGCAGGTAATGCAGACTGTAGAAGCGATTGAGCGTCGCATCGCTGACGCCGAAGCCGCCCCATAGCCATGAAGCGATTCCCGTGCCCAGGCCTTTGTGAATCTGGTCGAAGGCGGTGAAGAAGTTCGTGATGACGGTTGCGCCCCAGAACGACATCTGACCCCAGGGCAGCGTGTAACCGAGGAAGGCTGTCGCCATCATCAGGAGATAGATGAGCACGCCTAGAATCCACAAAACCTCGCGCGGCGCCTTGTAGGAGCCATAATAGAGCCCGCGGAACATGTGCACATAGACGGCGAGGAAGAACATCGATGCGCCGTTGGAATGCATGTAGCGCAGCAGCCAGCCGTAGTTCACGTCGCGCATGATGTTTTCGACGCTGTCGAACGCGCCGTCGCCCGACGGAATGTAATGCATCGCGAGCACGATCCCGGTGACGATCTGGATGCCGAGCATGACCGTGAGGATCGCGCCGAACGCATACCAGAAATTCAGGTTCCGGGGCGTCGGGAAGGTCAGCATCGTGTCGTTCGCGAACCGCATGAGCGGCAGGCGCGAATCGAACCAGCGACCGAAGGCGGTTTTGGGAACGTAGGTGGATTGTCCGGACATCTTTCGCTCCTCAACCGATCTTCAGGCGTGTGGGCGTGAGGAACGAATACGGGGGGACCAAGAGGTTCTGCGGCGCGGGCCCTTTGCGGATTCGTCCGGCCGTGTCGTATTGCGAACCGTGGCAATGGCAGAGCCACCCGCCGTAATCGCCTTCGAGAACGGTCGGCGTGCATCCGAGATGGGTGCAGACGCCGACAACCACCAGCCACTCGGGCTTGAATTCGCGATTGGCGTCCGTCGCCGGTGCATCGTCGGGCAAGTTCTGATTGCGTGCAACCGGATCCGGCAATGCGCTGAGAGGCACGGCGCGCGCTTCGGCAATTTCCTTCGGCGTGCGACGGCGCACAAACAAGGGATGGCTGCGCCAGGTGAAGATCACCTGCTGGCCGGGCTGTATCGTGGAAATGTCCGCTTCGATCGATGCCGCCGCAAGCACGGAGCCAGTCGGGTTCATCTGGTCGATGAACGGCCACGCCGTCAGCGCGGCGCCGACCGCTCCCACTGCCCCCGTCGCGATATAGAGAAAGTCGCGCCGTGTGGGTTCGGCCGATGTCTCGTTTGCCACTGGCTCACCTTCTGAGAATTGATGCATTCCGGGAGGGATGGAGACCAACCGTGCGCCACCCCCGGACTACCGGCGCACGTCGAAACCGCGCCGTAAAATAGAGAGTCGATTTTGGAGGGTCTTGCGGCACGATGACGCAGAATTTGCGCGACAAATCACGGACTTGGCCTTCAGTCGAGCCGTTGAGGCCAGGGACCTTCGGCGTCTCTGAAACGGCTATCCATCATCAATGCAAGTCCGTTAAAGGTCATGCGCGATGATTGCGACGCGCTATGCTGCCCGCGAATTCTCCATCACACCGATCCAGGATGCGCCTCGCCCTCTATCAACCCGACATCCCACAAAACGCGGGCGCGCTGATTCGTCTCGGCGCCTGCCTTGGGGTCGGGATCGAGATCATCGAGCCGTGCGGCTTCATTCTGAGCGACAAACGACTTCGCCGCGCCGGAATGGACTACATCGAGCTTGCAAACATCACGCAGCACGCGTCCTGGAACACTTGGCGCCAGGCGTACGCAAATCGGCCCGGCCGGCTCGTTCTCTTGACGTCCAAAGCCTCGCATCCCTACACCGAATTCGCCTTCGCGCCCGATGACACGATCCTGCTCGGCCGCGAAAGCGCGGGCGTTCCCGCAGAAGTCCACGATGCGGCCGATGCGCGGCTGCGCATTCCGCTCCTCCCCGGCCTGCGTTCCCTTAATGTGGCGCAGGCGGGCGCGATGGCGCTGGGAGAGGCCTTGAGACAGACAAACGGATTTCCGCCATGACGCAGCCGAACACAGGAGACGAACGCAAGGCGCGCATGCGCGCCTGGGTCGATGAGCTGCGCGATCGCATCTGCGCCGAATTCGAAGCCATCGAAGACGAATTGACAGGCCAACTGTCCGATCTTGCGCCCGGCCGTTTCGAGCGCAAGGCCTGGTCGCGCCCCAGCGAAGACGGCGGCGACGCCGGGGGCGGCGTGATGTCGATCATGCGCGGGCGCGTGTTCGAAAAAGTCGGCGTCAATGTTTCTGAGGTTCAGGGAAATTTCAGTCCGGAGTTCGCCAAGCAGATGCGCGGCGCGGCCGAAGACCCCCGCTTCTGGGCCTGCGGCATCTCGCTGGTGGCGCATATGCAGAACCCGCATGTGCCGGCGGTGCACATGAACACGCGCCATATTCGAACCACCGAAGGCTGGTTCGGCGGCGGCTCCGACCTCACGCCGATGTTTGCCGATGACGCGGCAGCGAGCGCCTTTCATGCGGCCTTGAAAGACGCTTGCGACCGCCAGGGGCCGGATCACTATCCGCGCTTCAAACAATCGTGTGACGAGTATTTCTTCCTGCCGCACCGCAATGAGGCCCGCGGCGTGGGCGGCATTTTCTACGATTATCTCGACAGCGGGAACTGGGAGGCCGATTTCGGTTTTACCCGCGACGTGGGACTCGCATTTCTGCAGGTCTATCCCCAGATCGTAAGGGAGCGGATGAATCGTCCCTGGACCGACGCGGACCGTGCCCATCAATTGGTGCGCCGCGGCAGATATGTGGAGTTCAATCTGTTGTACGACCGCGGCACACAATTCGGATTGAAGACGGGAGGCAATGTCGAGGCCATCTTGATGTCCCTGCCTCCCGAAGCGCGCTGGCCGTGATGCCTCCGGCGAGTCCCCATTGATCCATATCCACATCATGTCTCCCGCGCTTGCGGCGATGCTGCAGGTGATCCTGATCGACATCGTGCTGGCGGGCGACAATGCCGTGGTCATCGGCATCGTGGCGGCGAAGGTGCCGCGGGCGGATCGGCGCAAGGTGATTTTCTGGGGGTTGGTGGCGGCGGTCGTCCTGCGCGTCGTGTTTGCCGTGATCACCGTCAAAATATTGAGAGTGACGGGCCTCACCCTGATAGGGGGCCTGATTCTTCTGCTGGTGTCATGGCGGCTCTATCGCGATCTACGCCATGCGCATCATCAGAAACTCGGCACAAAGACGCTCGCCGCTCCCGATGTGCCGAAAGTCGCGCGCCTCAAGACGTCGGGCATGCGGCGCGCCATTGCAAGCATCGTGATAGCCGATTTGTCGATGTCGCTCGACAATGTGCTGGCCGTGGCTGGAGCCGCAATGAATGCGGGGGCCGGCGTCAATTACTACTGGGTGCTGGCGCTGGGGCTTCTGCTGTCGATCGCCTTGATGGGCTTTGCCGCGTCGCTGATCGCCAATCTGCTGCAGCGTCACGCCTGGATCAGCTATGCAGGCCTGATCATCGTGGTCTATGTGGCGCTGCGTATGATCTATAATGGCGGTCTGGAAATCCTCCAGCACGCGACATGATAGTCAGGCGATTTTCAGCAGGAGCGCCGTCGCGTCATCGCTTTTCTTGAAGCGCGGGAAATGTCTGCCTTCCGGATCTCCGGCTTCAATCTCGCGCAATTCGTCGCCCAACGATTTGAGGCCTTTCATGCGCGCGGCCTGCATTAAGGCCGTGATATCGTAGCGACCGTAATCGCTGGCGAGCGCGAGGAAACCGTCCGATACGAGCAACACGGCCGTTCCCCATGGCGCATGGACCCTGGCAGACGCGACATGCTCGCTTGCGCTTGCGTCGGGCCCGAACAGCCAACCTCCCTTTTCCGTGTTGACGGTATTCCGCGCGGCGCGCAGCGCGGGAAGGAACCTGTCGCGCACCCCCGTCGACGCCGCATTTTCACCCAGCGTAGCCGCCAGCGCGGCGACGCGACCGCTTTCGCGCGCCTTCTTCTTGATCGCATCGCCGACGAGCTCGACAGCTTCTCCCGGCCGTTCGACAAGCGCCGCGCAATCGCCGAACCACAACGCGTCGAACCCGGACCCGGTCAGCGCCACGAACATCATTGAGGAAAACGGGATTTCATAGGTCTCGACAGGCACGCGCCGGCGCAGATGGACGAAGGATTTTTCCGTGTCGCGCAACGCAGCCGCGACCGCATCGTGCGGATTGAGCCCTTCTTCGCTGTGCGCCATCAGCCGATTGGCGCCGAACCGGGCGACCCAGGCTGCGTCGCTGGGACCCGGCATCAACGATTCGCCCAAACCCGTCGCGCCGTCCATCACCACCGCCGCATGCGCGCGATGGGCATACGCATCGTCATTCGGTTTCGACGGATCGCCCGGCAGACTCAGCGCTTCGATCTGTTCAAACGGCACGTGTGGTTCTTTCCGCGCTCAATAGACCGTGGCCTGCACGACAGCTTTGAGCCGTTCGGCAAGCGAGAACTCGTCATCGGTGAAGTCGCTGTCGATCCACCACTCTTCCACTTCGGCGAGAATGCGCCCCACCAACGGGCCTTCCGAGACGCCGGCGGACATCACATTGCCGCCGGTGAGCGGAAATACAGGACGCTCCCATGCATCGGCGAGCGCCAGCAATGCGCGCCATTGAATGGCGTTTGACTCTTTGGGATCTTCCGCCCAACGCAAGAAGACGCGATCCTTGAACTGCGGCACGCCGATGCGATAGAGCAGTTTGCGCACTTCGCGGATCGATAGATAGGAGACGATCTTCTCTTTAGCGCCCGCGAGGTCTTCGAGGCGCGCGTGATCCGCATTCGAAAGCTTGAAACGATCGGCGATTGCTTGCGCCTGCGTCACGTCGTCCGACAGCAAAGCCGCAAGCCGCAGCACCGCATCCGGCGCGAAAAAATTCGCAGAGTCGATCGCCGCGAGCCTTTCGAGGCGCAAGATGTTCAAGGCGCCCGGCAGGATATCGGCCAGGATTGCGCTGGCCGCCATCGCGCGCAGCATCGGAACTGGATTATCCGCTTCCAGCAGGCGCAACATTTCTTTCTGGATGCGTTCGCCCGAAAGCTGCGCGAGGCCCGCCTTTTCCGCCGCTGCAGCGCGCAATGCGTCTGCGTCGATCTCACCCTTGCCGTACCAGGCGTGAAAGCGAAACAGGCGCAGGATGCGCAGATAATCCTCGCGGATGCGCGCCGTCGCATCGCCGATGAAGCGCACGCGGCCCGCCGCGATGTCAGCAAGCCCGCCGCAATAATCGAATATCTCGCCGTCGGCGCTTGCGTAAAGCGCATTGATCGTGAAATCGCGGCGCTGTGCGTCTTCTGCCCAATCGGTCGAGAACGCGACGGTCGCGCGCCGCCCGTCCGTCGAAACATCGCGGCGCAAGGTCGTCACTTCGAACGGCTTGCCGCTTGCGATCGCGGTCACTGTGCCGTGCGCGACGCCCGTGGGGACGGCTGCGATCTTCGCAGCTTCGAGACGGCGCACAACCTCCTGCGGCTGGAGCGGCGTCGCGATGTCGATGTCGGCCACCTCGCGCCCCAACAGCGTGTTGCGGATCGCGCCGCCGACAAAGCGCGGAGCGCCGCCATCGGCGGTGAGCGCCTGCATGACCGCTTGCGTCTCGGGCGCGGACATCCAGCGCGCGCGCTTGGAGTCGAGCCTTTGCGTCACGGCGTTTTCGCTTTCTCCATGTGGCCCGGAACGATATGTCCGTTCACCTCATGGGGCGGAATATACACCCCGCTTGTCGGTTCGCCTTCGGTCAGTCCGACATAGATGAAGCTGATCACCACCAGCGACAAGCCGGCGATGAAAAGCAGCGACCAGGGCGTTGCGGGCGTGTTCTGCGCCGGACGTTGCCTCGCGAGGAAATAGTAGATTCCATAGATCGCGAAAGGCGCCGCGAACAAAAGCAAACGGATTGCAAGCGTTCGGATCACGCAGTCCCGAGCCTTTCCGCGAAGCCCGATAGAATCGCGGCCGTAGCGCCCCAGATATAGTGGCCCTCAAACGAATACGCGTAATAAGACCGCTGCCGGCCCTGCCATTCGCGCGTATGCCGTTCCCGGTTTTTCGCATCGAGCAGGAAGGCGAGCGGCACTTCGAACACCTCGGCGACTTCGTTGGGTTCCGGCGTCAGCACAAAACCTTCCGCGAGCAACCCCACCACGGGCAGGATCGCATAGCCGGTTCCCGTCTCGTAGGGATCGAGAAACCCCGCGATTGTCACATAGCTCGCGGCGATGCCCGTTTCCTCTTTCGTTTCGCGCAGCGCCGTTTCGACCAGCGACAGATCGTCGGGATTGGCGCGGCCGCCGGGGAAACTCACCTGCCCCGCATGGCGCGACAGATGCGCGGTGCGCTCGGTGAAAAGGATCGTGGGCTCATTGCGCAACACAATCGGCAACAGAACGGCCGCAGGCGCCAATTCGCGACCCGGCTCAGGTCGCGTCCCGGGATTGAGATCGTAATCGCCCCGCTTCGGCACCAGCGGCAGCACAGACGGTTCTGCGAGAAGACGCGGCCGCAGCACATCGAGGCCCGACCTGCCGATCCGTCGCGCAAGCGCGTCGGCGGATTCCTGTCCGACGCCGCTCATGATTGCGGCCCCAGCGGAAAGAAATAATTTTCGCTCCAAACTCCCAGCTGACCCGCATATTCGCCTGCGCCGGGCACAGCCATATCGGCCAACTGGTAAAAGACATTTCGCGAAATGCGAGCCTCGAGACCACGGCGCACATGGACGTAAGGCGCAGGTTCGCCGGTTTCGGGATTGGTCTCGACGCGGATGTGATTGTCCGGACCCGCGATCGTCTCGTCGCCCACATTTGTCGTAAAGATAAGGCGTTGCTTTTCGCCATCGCCTTCGTCGCGCAACAGCACTGCTGTGAACGGCGCGTCGTCGACCCGGATGCGCATCTTCTCACCGGGCGTGACGAGATGAAATCCATCGGGGTCCTTCCGCAGGATGGTGGAGAATAGCCGCACCAACTCGCGGCGCGTAAAGGGCGCGCCTTGATGGTACCAGGTGCCGTCGCGGGCGATGCGGATATCGATGTCGCCGCAATGGGACGGATTCCATCGTTCCACGGGCGGCAATGCGCGCCCGGCCGCAGTTTCGCGCTGCAGGCTCGCAAGTCCTAATGGCAGGCCGTCCGGCGGCATCATTTCAGCCTTTTAACCCTTCACGGCGATGTGCGGCGCCGCCGCGCCCGGCCCGATCTTTTCGCAGTTGCGCGCGCGTCTCTGGGGTGCAACATAAAGCGCGCCCAGCGAGGCGCATATTGCGATTCGAACATAGGCGTCGGCCTCGGGACCGGCAACTCGGGCGGCCCGAACGCCTCACCCCGGCCGCCAGGAAGATCATATGAGCGATACCCAGACCGACGCAGCGACGGACAGTTCCGCCGTCGCCCACGCCGAAGCCGCGGCGGCCGCCTTCGTCAGGGTGCGCGAAGCGATCGGCAAGGTGATTTTCGGACAACGCGAGGTGGTCGATCAGACTCTCGTGACCCTTCTGGCTGGCGGCCATGGGCTCCTGATCGGCGTCCCGGGCCTTGCCAAGACGCGGCTCGTCGAAACGCTGGGCATTGTGCTCGGGCTCGACTGGAAGCGCATCCAGTTCACGCCCGACCTGATGCCCGCCGACATCATCGGCTCGGAAGTGCTCGAAGAAGGGGAAGGCGGCCGCCGCTCGTTCCGCTTCCTGGGCGGTCCGGTTTTCACCCAGCTTCTGATGGCGGATGAAATCAATCGCGCCAGCCCGCGCACGCAATCGGCGCTTCTGCAGGCGATGCAGGAAAAGCACGTGACCGTCGCGGCCCAGCGCTACGACCTGCCGAAGCCGTTTCATGTGCTCGCCACCCAGAACCCGCTCGAACAGGAAGGCACCTATCCGCTTCCCGAAGCGCAGCTCGACCGGTTCCTGCTGCAGATCGATGTCGGCTATCCCGATCTCGAGGCCGAGCGGAAAATGCTCGTCGCCACGACCTTCGGCGAAGAAGCGATTCCGAAGCCGGTCTTCGCGCCGGCTGCGCTTCTCGAAGCGCAACACATCGTGCGGCATCTGCCGGTCGGCGAGAAAGTGGTTGAAGCCATTCTGCGCTTGGTGCGCGCCGCGCGACCGGACGAAGGCGGCGCGCCGGATCTGCGCGGCTATATTTCCTGGGGTCCGGGTCCGCGCGCCAGCCAAGCGTTCATGCTGGCCGTGCGCGCCAAAGCGCTCATCGAAGGTCGACTCGCGCCGTCGATCGACGACGTCGCCGCCCTTGCGCAGCCCGTGTTGCGCCATCGCATGGCGCTCAATTTCTCGGCGCGCGCCGAAGGCGCCACGATCACCGATGTGATCGACAGGCTCTGCCGGAGCAATCTTTGACGGGCAACGGCGAATGGAATGCCTTGCGCGAGCAGGCGGAGACGCTCGCCGCAACTTTGCCGCCCTTGCTCGCAGCATCCGAGCGGTTGGCCGCCGCCGTCAGCCTCGGCGTGCACGGACGGCGCAAATCGGGCATGGGCGAAACATTTTGGCAGTTCCGCCGCTATCGCAGTGAAGATCCCAGCACGGCCGTTGATTGGCGCCAATCGGCCAAGTCGCAACATCTGTTTGTGCGCGAACGCGAATGGGAGGCGTCGGAAGCCATATGGCTGTGGCGCGACGGCTCGGCGAACATGCGTTTCAAGTCTGATTTTTCGAGCGTCACGAAAATCGATCGGGCGACCGTGCTCGCGCTCGCGCTCGGGTCGCTGCTGGTGCGCGGTGGAGAGCGCATCGCGTTGTTCGGCGATGGACACCTGCCCGCAACCGGCCGCATCCCTTTGCGGCGCATCGCGCATGCGCTCGCGGAGCTGCCGCCTTCAGACGCCGCGTTGCCGCCCGATGCGCCGATCGGCAAGAATGCGCAATTCGTCTGGCTCAGCGATTTCCTGTCGTCGCTCGGCGAACTCGAGAGCGCCATGCGCCGGCTGGCGCACTCCAATCTGACGGGTCATCTCGTGCATGTGATCGACCCCGCGGAAGAGGATTTTCCGTTCACGGGACGCACGCGGTTTGAATCGATGCGCGGCGGGGAGAGCGAATTGTTCGGCCGCGCAGAAATCGTTCAGCAGCCATATCGTGCGCGCTTCAAGGCGCACAACGAAGCAGTCTCCGCGCTCGCGCGACGGCTTGGCTGGAGCTACCTCACGCATCGCACGGACAAGCGCCCCGAGATTGCGCTTGTGGCGCTGTACGCCGATCTGGGCGGCGCGCGCGCGCGGCTGCGCATTGCGTAGGGCGCGGCCATGTCCCTTCTCCCCGGCCTGAGTTTCGGCGCTCCCTGGATACTTGCAGGCCTCGCAGTTCTGCCTGTCGTTTATTGGCTGTTGCGCGTGACGCCACCTGCGCCGCGCCGCGTGGTCTTTCCGCCACTGCGCCTTTTGTTCGGGCTCGAAGCGCCGCAGGAAACGCCCGCGCGCACGCCATTGTGGCTGCTCGCCTTGCGCCTGCTCGCGGCGGCGCTTGTGATCGTGGCGCTCGCGGCGCCCATACTCGGTCAAGCGACGAAGATTGCGGGCTCGGGCCCCATCGTTTTGTTCGTCGACAATGACTGGCCTGCGGCGCAAGCATGGAAAGATCGACAGGCCGCCATCGCCGAC
Source organism: uncultured Alphaproteobacteria bacterium (assembly GCA_963715545.1). Lineage (GTDB taxonomy): Bacteria > Pseudomonadota > Alphaproteobacteria > Micropepsales > Micropepsaceae > Rhizomicrobium. Next base: position 2,881,437 of record OY970252.1, read on the forward strand.
ACGCTCGCGGACGCCGGACATGAAGATCGCCCGATCGCCATCGTTCCCACGACCGGCGCGACGGCGCCCGTCGTGACGTTGCTCAATGCCGGCGAAGCCGAGCGCGATGCGCGCGAACTTGTACCGCAATCATATCTTCCAAATCGCATGCGAGCGGCAGCGGCGCTGGCGAAAGCGAAATTCGCGGCGACGCCGGAGATTTTCTGGCTCAGCGACGGGCTCGATGACGGCGATGCGCAGAAGGTCGCGGACGCGCTTTCCAAGGTCGGCCATTTGAAGATTCTTGCAGACGCGCCGGGCAAAGGCCCCCTCGCGCTCAAATCGCAACAGAGCGAGCCGGACGGATTCCTCATCACTATCGCACGCGCAAATATCGAGGGTGTGCGCGAAGGAGACATCGAGGCGCAGGGCGCGCATGGTGAGGGTCTCGCGGCTGCGCATTTCAAATTCGCTCCCGGCCAAAACGAAACAACCGCCAAGATCATTCTTCCGCTGGAAGTGCGCAACGAAACCGAGCGGCTGGTGATCGCCAATCTGGACTCGGCAGGCGCGGTAAGGCTTCTCGGCGCGGGCGCGCGCCGGCGCGCCGTCGAAATCGTGTCGGCCAGCAGCGCGGAGAACCAGCAACCGTTGCTCTCCGACGTGTTCTATCTGTCCCGCGCACTGGCGCCTTATGCGGACGCCCGCAAAGGCACGATCGAAGATGCGCTGGCGCGCAATGTCTCGGTGTTGATTCTGGCGGATATCGGCAATGTGTCCGGCGCCGATCACGATCGCGTCGCGCAATTCATCGAGAATGGCGGCGTGCTGCTGCGTTTTGCCGGCGGTCGCATGACGACGAACGTCGACGATCTTGTGCCGGTGAAGCTCCGCGTGGGCGGACGTTATCTCGGCGGCGCGCTCGCCTGGGCCGCGCCACAGCATCTCGCGCCGTTTCCCGATGCCAGCCCGTTCCGCGGACTCGAAATTCCGCCGGAAGTGAGCGTCTCGCGGCAGGTTCTCGCAGAGCCGTCCGTCGAACTGGGCGAACACACTTGGGCGCGCCTGACGGACGGCACACCCCTCGTCACCGCCGCCCAACGCGGCAAAGGCTGGATCGTCCTGTTTCATGTGACCGCGAGCCCCGCCTGGTCGTCGTTGCCGCTGTCGGGCCTCTATGTCGACATGCTTCACCGTCTGCTCGATCTCGCGGGCGGCGCGCGTCCGTCCGAGATGGGAACCGACGCTGCGGCCGTGTTTCCGCCTATCGCGACGCTCGACGGCTTCGGACAATTGGGCAGGCCGCCCGCCGAAGTCGCGCCCATCCGCGGCGCCGAACTGACGAAGCTGCGCGCTTCGCCCGCGCATCCCGCGGGGCTCTACGGCGCGGAAGGCGCACAGGTCGCGCTCAACGCCGCGAACGACGACATCGTGCTCTCGCCGATGGGCGACCTCGGCGCGGCCTCTTTCGCTTATAGCGGCACGTCCGCGCTGCAGCTCGAAGCGCCGCTGCTGGCGCTGGCGATTCTGATTCTCCTGATCGATATGGCGATTTCGCTGCGCTTGCGCGGGCTTGTCGGCATTCCGCGCAATCCGTTTGCGACCGGCGCAATGACGCTTCTGTTGTGCCTGCCATTCATCCTGCCGCAACCGGCGCGCGCCGACGATGCATTCGACATGAAAGCCGCGCTCGACACGCGGCTCGCCTATGTCGTCACGGGGCTTCCCGACGTCGATGCGACGAGCAAGGCGGGGCTCACCGGTCTCGGCATGGCGCTCAAGGCCCGCACCTCCTATGAACCGCAGGAGCCGATGGGCGTCGACATCGCCAAGGACGATTTGAGCTTCTTCCCGCTTCTCTACTGGCCGATGGATCCGCGCGAGCAGGATCTCTCGCCGCAGGCCATCAGCAAGATCGCCGATTACATGCGCAATGGCGGCACGATCCTGTTCGACACGCGCGATCTTACGCTGGGACCGGTACACGGCGCGGAGTTCGCCCGGCGAACTGACATTGCGCCGGCTGACCGCCAAGCTCGATATGCCTCCGCTTCAGCCCGTGCCATCTGATCACGTGCTGACCAAGGCGTTCTATCTGCTGGAAGACTTTCCCGGGCGCTGGGACGGCGGCAAGGTTTGGGTGGAAGCATTGCCGCCTCCTGATCCCGACGCGGGACCCGAGCCCGCACGCGGCGGCGACGGCGTCTCGCCCGTCATCATCGGCAGCAACGACTGGGCGGCGGCCTGGGCCGTCGATTCGCAGGGCCGGCCGCTTTCGGATGTCTCGCCTGGCGGCGACGAGCAACGCGAAATGGCTTATCGCTTCGGCATCAATGTCGTGATGTATGCGCTGACGGGCAATTACAAGACCGACAACGTGCATGCGCCCGCGCTGCTCGAGCGGCTGGGGCACTAGCGCGCATGAACTTCGCCATCGATTTCGCGCCGCATGTTCCGCTCGCAATCCTGTCGCTGCTTGCCTGTGCAGCGGGCGCGCTCATTCTCTACGCGCTTCTCATGCGCGCGCGCGGCGCCTGGGCGCGCGCTCTCGCCTTCGCCATCGTGCTTGTCGCGCTCGCCAATCCGCTGATCGTGCATGAGACGCGCGAAGCGCTTCCCGACATCATGGCGCTGATCGTCGATCATTCGCCGAGCATGGACATTCGCGGGCGCAGAACCGAAGCGGACGGTACGGCGGCAGCAATCAAGAAGACACTCGCGGCCGACAAGACTCTTGAAATCCGCGAGGCCTATGTCCCGCCGCCGCGGCCGGGCGACGACACGGGCACCGAGTTGTTCGCGACCCTCTCTTCCACGCTCGCCGATGTGCCGCCGGATCGCGTCGCCGGCGCCATCGCCATCACGGACGGCGAAGTGCATGACGCGCCCGCCGGCAGCAAGCCGCCGTTGCACGCGCCGTTTCATGCGCTGATCGTCGACCAGCCGGACGAAAAGGATCGCAAGCTCACGGTGGTGAGCGCCGCGCGTTACGCCATCGTCAACCAAAGCGCGCCCATCGTGATCCGCGTCGACGATTTCGGTTCGCCGCCCGGCGGTTACGCCAACGTGGATGTGAGGATCGACGGCGTCGATCTGGGCGCGCGACCTGTGCCCGTGGGCAAGGATACGCCGCTCAAGGTGAATATTGGGCACGCGGGCGAGAACGTTATCGAGCTCGAAGCGCGGCCAGGTCCGGGAGAGCTCACGCTCGAAAACAACCGCGCGGTCGCCGTCGTCAATGGCGTGCGGGATCGTCTTCGCGTGCTCCTGATCTCCGGCGAGCCGAATGCGGGCGAGCGCGTGTGGCGCAATCTGCTCAAGGCCGATCCGTCGGTCGATCTCGTGCATTTCACGATTCTTCGTCCGCCCGACAAGCAGGACCAGACTCCCATCGACGAATTGTCGTTGATCGCATTCCCCACGCGCGAATTGTTCGTCGAAAAGCTCGACAAATTCGACCTTGTGATCTTCGACCGTTATCGCGAACGAGGCATCCTGCCACTCGCCTATTTCGAGAACATCGCGCGCTATGTCGAAGCGGGCGGCGCTTTGCTCGTGTCGTCCGGCACGGAATTCGCCGAGCCGATGAGCATTTTCCGCACCCCGCTCGCATCGGTGCTGCCGGCCCAGCCCACGGGTGAAATCGTCACGGAAGGCTTTAAGCCGACGGTGACGCCGCAAGGCCTCGCCCAGCCGGTCACACGCGATCTTCCCGGCGAGAATGACGGCACGAAACCGCCGAGCTGGGGCCGCTGGTTCCGATTGATCGGCGCCACGAAAGTGTCCGGCGAAACCGTCATGTCCGGGCCAAGCGACAAGCCGTTGCTCGTGCTCGACAATGTGGGCAAGGGACGCGTCGCGGAATTGCTGTCCGACCAGGCGTGGCTGTGGGCGCGCGGCTTCGAAGGCGGCGGGCCGGATGCGGAATTGCTGCGCCGGCTCGCACATTGGCTGATGAAGGAACCGGAACTCGAAGAAGAGCGGCTCTCGGCGTCGATCGCCAACGGACAGATTTCCGTCGAGCGCCAGACCATGGCCGCACAACCGGCGCCCGTCACGCTGACTGTTCCGTCGGGAAAATCCTCGACGCTGACCCTGAACAAGATCGAGCCGGGCTTATGGCGCGCGACCGCCAAAGCGGACGAGCTGGGGCTTTATCGATTGACCGATGGGAAACTCAACGTCGTCACCGCCACCGGCCCGCTCAATCCGAAGGAAGTCGCCGACATGCGGGCGACGGATCAGATTCTCAAACCCGTTGCGCGCGCGACGGGCGGCTCGGTCAACTGGCTCGCCAAAGGCGGCGTCCCCACGATCCGCCGCACGGCTCCCAATAGACTGGCGGCCGGCGACGGCTGGATCGGCCTGCGGGCCAACGGCGCCTATCGAGTCACTGCGGTGGAACAACAGGCGTTGTTGCCCGCATGGCTCGCGCTGATTCTCGTGCTGGGCGCCGTGCTTCTCGCCTGGCGCGTCGAGGGACGCTGAGTCCGATCTCGCAGTGACCTCAATCTAATCCGCAGCGCCCAACGGCGCGCTATCGGCGCAATTGGGATTGTCGAGACGCGCGCGGCGAACCGGACCTTCGAGCATCTCGAGCGCGCCGTCGACAAGCGCCAGTCCCAGAATGCGCGCCGGATCGACTGGGCCGGGAAATTTGACTCGACCGCGCGCGATGGCCGCGAAACCCACGCGCGCATAATAGGGCGGATCGCCGACGAGAACGATGGCGCGGTGGCCGCGCGTGCGCGCCTCTTCGATGCCGCGATTCATAAGTGCAATGCCGATGCCGCGACCACGCTGATCGGATTGCACCGCGAGCGGCCCGAGCAACAATGCAGGCTCGGCGCCCACCAATACCGGCCAGAAACGCACCGAACCACGGAAGGCGCCCTCTTCGATTGCGACAAAGCCGAGGTCTGAATCCGGATTCACGCCTTCGCGCAGACGATAGGCCGTTTTGGCGAAGCGTCCGGGACCGAAGCTGTGCTCCGTTAGCTCGGCGATATGCAGCGCGTCCGAACGCGCTTCCTGCCTTATTTCCCACATGCGGCTCGCGTTCCCGTCTTTGGCCCTTCTTGGCCCTTTTATGGTCGAAGGGCCGCCGCTAGGCTCCGCGCCGGCTCAATCGATCGGAGGTAATCCCATGGGAGTGCTTGAAGGCAAGGTCGTTCTGGTGACGGGCGGCGCGAACGGCATCGGCAAAGAGTGCGCACTGCTCGCTGCGAAGGAAGGCGCGAAAGTGGTCGTCAACGATCTGGGCGGCGCAGTCGCGGGCGGCGACGAAGGCTCGGCCGGCCCTGCCGAACAGGTGGCCCAGCAGATCCGCGCCGCGGGCGGCGAGGCCGCTTCCAATTCCGACAGCGTGACCAGCCGCGACGGCGTGAAGCGCATGATCGAGCAGGCGATGGATTCGTTCAAAGGCCTGCATGCGATCATCAGCCCGGCCGGCATCCTTCGCGACACGATGTTCCACAAGATGTCGGACCAGGATTGGGACCTCGTCATCGATGTGCATCTGAACGGCACCTACAATATCTGCCACGCGGCGATCAATCATTTCCGCGAGCAGGGCGAAGGCTCGTTTGTCCTTTTCACCTCGACCTCGGGACTCATCGGAAATATCGGCCAGGCGAACTACTCCGCCGCCAAGATGGGCATCGTCGGGCTATCGCGAATCATTGCAATGGAAGGCCTCTCGAAAAACGTGCGCTCGAACGTGATCGCGCCTTTCGCATGGTCGCGCATGATCGCGACCATTCCCGTCAAGGACGAAGCATCCGCCAAACGCGTCGACCGGATGAAGAACATGATGCGCGCGGATCAGGTGGCGCAGCTGGCCGTCTCTCTCGCGGCGCCCGCAACGAAAGACGTCTCGGGCCAAATCTTCGTGGCGCGCGGCAACGAAATCTTCCTGATGAGCCAGCCGCGGCCCATTCGCGGCATCGGCAAAGTGGAAGGCTGGACGCCGGAAACCATTGCGAGCCATGCGATGGCGGCGCTCAAACCGAGCTTTGTGGAATTGGGCGCGACAACGTCGGTGTTCGGATGGGATCCGATCTGAGCTAAGCCCTACCAATAAGGACTGGGCGGCGCCTGGCTGGCGAATTCGGCCAGGCGCCGGCGGGCGCCGGGGGCGGTCTTGTCCGGTGGCGATGCCGGGTCGATCCAGCAGACTTCGCGAATTTCGAAATTCGGAACGAATTCGAACTGCACGTGCGGGACGCGGTAGAGCGCAATCAGATTGGTCACCCAGCCGAACTTGCGCGTGAAGAGACCCAGAAATTCCGGCTTTGCCGATTGCACGAGCCCGATCTCTTCCGTGAGTTCGCGAATAACGGCCACTGCCGGCGGCTCGCCCACCCCGACGCCGCCGCCGGGCAAATGCCAGCCGCTCATATAGCCGTGGCGCACGAGCAGCACGCGCCCGTCCTTGTCATCGACAATCGCGTTGACGCCGAACGCGACCGGCGTCATGAGCGCCCTGACGCCCAATCCCAATGTGAGCCCGGCGCGGCGAAGCAAGCGAGGACTGCGGCTCACGGCCTTCTCATATGTTACTAAGGAAATCCTAACCCAAGGATTGTAGCGTCAAACGGCATTTTTTCCGTGGTCGGTTCGCCTTGATCTTGCGCTGCCTTTCGTCACATGCGCCGAGCTACTGCGGATCCCCAGGCTCGCGGACGGCGGGGCACTAGCGCCATGGCAAGCTTCGACCATCTCAAGGCCCTGGTCATCGACGACAACGCCCACATGCGCACTCTGATGAAGTCGCTTCTGCAAGCTCTTGGGCTCCCACAGATATACGAGGCGGTGGACGGCGCGAGCGGCTTTGCGGAATTGCGCGAAAGACGCCCAGATTTCGTTCTTACCGACCTCTCCATGACCCCTGTGGACGGCATCGAATTCACGCGGCTTGTGAGGTTCGGGAAGGACAGCCCCAATCCTTATATCCCGATCATCATGGTGACGGGACATACCGAGCGTCAGAGAGTCATGGCCGCGCGAGACGCCGGCGTGACGGAGTTTCTCGCCAAGCCCATCACGGCGCAGAGCATTCTCCTGCGCATCGCGGAGATCGTCGACCGGCCGCGCCCTTTCGTGCGTTGCGATGATTATTTCGGCCCCGATCGTCGGCGCCGTCGCGACGAAAGCTACACAGGCCCCTGGCGCAGGCGCGACGACCGGGTCGACGCCGTCGCCCTCGTCTAAGCGGATGACGCGCATGGCCACGCCGCGAAGCGGCGCTTCCCTGATTTCCGTCAACCGCTACCCGGCCGCCAGGACGCTCGATAGCGTTAACGACCTGGAAAGTGTTGATGCGACAGCGGCCTGCTGATCCGCGCAATTTCGCCGCGCGGCAGGCCGTCTTCATCGCTCCTTAAGCCCTATTATTAATACTGATCGGATGCGGGTTTGGGGGCATTCGCGCCCAATCGTACACAGATGTTCGGGCTTCTTCTGATGCTCCAAATCGGCGGTATTATCGTCCTCTTCGCCATGGTGTTCGGCGGCTTCCTGATTTCCGGCGGCTCGATCGGCGTCATTCTCGAATCGCTGCCGCATGAGATGATGACGATCGGCGGCGCCGCGATGGCGGCGCTGTTGATCGGCGGATCGATGTATTCGCTCAAGAAAGTCGCGGGCGATCTGAGCAAGGTCGTCACAGGCCCAAAATGGAAGCCGCAGGATTACCGCGACCTTCTGTGCCTGCTGTTCCTGCTGACCAAAACGATGAAGACCAAAGGCCTCATCGCGCTCGAAGCCCATATCGAAAAACCGGAAGACTCGTCGATCTTCAAGCGCTATCCGCGGATCATGAAGGATCATTTTGCGCTGCATTTCATTTGCGACACGCTGCGCATGATGACCATGAGCCTCGAAGATCCGCACCAGGTCGAATCGGCGATGGAGAAAGTGCTCGAGAAGCATCACGCCGAAGCGCTCGGCCCCACCAATGCGATGCAGACGATGGCGGACGGGTTGCCCGCGCTTGGAATCGTCGCGGCCGTGCTGGGCGTCATCAAAACCATGGGCGCCATCTCCGAACCGCCCGAAGTGCTCGGACGCATGATCGGCTCCGCCCTGGTCGGAACATTCATGGGCGTGTTTCTCGCCTACGGCATCGTGGGCCCGATGTCCATTCGCCTCAAGGCGATCGTGGATGAGGAAGCGCTGTTCTATCACGTGATCCGCGACATCCTCGTCGCGCATCTGCACGGCAATGCCGCGCAAGTTTCCGTCGAGATTGGTCGTGGCAGCGTGCCTTCGATCGCGCAGCCGACGTTTCAGCAACTGGAAGAAGCCCTTGGCTCGATCCCGCCGGACGGCGGCTGAGCTTATTTCAATCGCGCGACTTCGCGTTGATCGGCGAGCGCTACAAAGAACGTCGCCAGCGCGCCAGCCATGATCCCGAGCGGCATGGCGTAGAGCACGTCCATATCGCAGCCGAGCACGATGATCGTCGTGACCATCATTCCGGTCCATTGTCCGATGTTCTTGGGCATCATCTTGAGGTTCCCGCCATTCCTGAACGGGAGCCTCGCGCCTGCGCGTGCCAAAACGAAGCGAATGCTTAAGCAAAGGTTAAGATTGGAGTCTAGACCGTGTCGAAGCTGATCCCCTGGGCGAGCGGCAATGCGTCGGAATAATTGATGGTCGCGGTCTGTCGGCGCATATAAGCCTTCCAGGAGTCCGAGCCGGATTCCCGACCGCCGCCGGTTTCCTTCTCGCCGCCGAAAGCGCCGCCGATCTCCGCGCCGGACGGCCCGATATTCACATTGGCGATGCCGCAATCCGAGCCGGACGCCGCGAGGAACCTTTCCGCCTCCTGCATGTCTTGCGTGAAGATGCAGGACGACAATCCCTGCGGCACGGCGTTGTGGAGCGCGAGGGCTGAATCGAAATCGCGCGTGCGCATCACGTAGAGAATCGGCGCGAAAGTTTCACGGCGCACGGTGTCCGTCTGATCCGGCATTTCGACGATGGCGGGTCGGGCATAGAATGCATTCGGATGTTTGTCGCCCAGCACCCGACCGCCGCCACTGATCTTGCCGCCCTCGTCTTTCGCATTCGCGAGCGACCGCTCCATATTCTCGAACGCGTGTTTGTCGATCAGCGGGCCGACCAGCGTACCGTTCACCAATGGATCTCCGATAGGCAAGCGCGCATAGGCAGTCTTCAACGCCGGCACGAGCGTGTCGTAGATGCTGTCGTGCACGAACAGGCGGCGCAGGCTCGTACAGCGCTGGCCGGCAGTGCCGACGGCAGCGAACAGGATCGCGCGTTGCGCAAGTTCAAGCTTGGCGGACGGGCACACGATCATGCCGTTGTTGCCGCCGAGCTCGAGGATCGAACGGCCGAACCGCGTGGCGACAACCGGCGCAAGCGCGCGGCCCATGGCCGTGGAGCCTGTGGCGCTCACAACGGGAATGCGAGAATCACGCGCGAGCGTTCCACCCGCCTCGCGCAGGCCCAACACAATCTGCGAAAGGTGCGTGGGCGCGGAACCGAAGCGCTTCACGGCCCGCTCGAACAGCGCCTGGGTCGCGAGCGCTGTTAGCGGCGTCTTCTCGGACGGTTTCCAGATCGTCGAATCGCCGCAGACAAGCGCAAGCGCCGCATTCCACGCCCAGACAGCGACGGGAAAGTTGAATGCGGAAATGATCCCGACGGGCCCGGCCGGCAGCCACTGTTCCATCATGCGATGACCGGGCCGCTCGGAAGCGATCGTGAGGCCGTAAAGCTGACGCGAAAGGCCAACGGCGAAATCGCAGATGTCGATCATCTCCTGCACTTCGCCGAGGCCTTCCTGCAGAATCTTGCCGGCCTCGAGTGTGACGAGCCGACCAAGCGCGTCCTTGTGCGCGCGCAATTCTTCGCCGAACAGCCGCACGAGCTCGCCGCGCCGAGGCGCGGGTACATCGCGCCAGGCGCGGAACGCTTCGACGCTCGCTGCGATCTTTTTCTCGATTGAAGCGGGATCATCGAACGCCACGCGTCCGATTTCCGCACCGTCGATCGGCGAGCGAACGACGTTGTCGCCGGAGGGAGAAATACCGAATTGAGCGAGAATATCTGCGGCGTTCATCAACGGGGCCTTTCACGCAATTTTGTCAATGTCGTCGTGGGCGAGATCGCCTCGGGATCGACGCTGATGTGGATCAACGCGGGCCTCTTTGCCTCGACGGCTTCCTGGAACGCGGTTGCGAAATCGCGCGTATGCTTCACATGGAACGCTAATGCGCCATAGGCGCGCGCAAGCGCCGCGAAATCGGGATTCTTCAGATCGGTGCCGATCGTGCGGCCGGGAAATTCGCGCTCCTGATGCATGCGGATGGTTCCATACATGCCGTTGTCGAACACGAGAATGACGATCGGCGCCTGGAACTGCACGGCCGTCGCCAGCTCCTGTCCGCTCATCAGAAAGCAGCCGTCGCCCGCACAAGCGACGACGACCCGGTCCGGGTGAACAAGCTTCGCCGCGATGGCCGCCGGCACGCCATAGCCCATCGCGCCGCTGGTCGGTCCCAGCAAAGTCGGGAAGGCGCGATAGCGATAGAAACGATGCAGCCAACCGGCGTAGTTCCCCGCGCCATTCGTAATGATGGCGTTTGCCGGAAGCCTGTCGCTGAGCCAGGCGTAGATATCCGCAGGATTGACGTCGCCGGGACAGGCGACAGGCTTGGCATAGGCCTCGTAGTCATTGCGCGCATCGCGGCGGAATCCCCGCCACGCGACCCGCGCGGGCGGCGTCAGTTCTGCGGCCGCGCGGGCGAAAGGCGCTACGCCCGACAGGATCGCAAGATCGGCCTGATAGACCCGGTCCAGTTCGTTCGCATCGGGATGCACATGGATCAGCGTCTGCCTGGCGACGGGAGGTTTGAGCCGCGTATAGCCGGCCGTGGTCATTTCGCCCAGCCGCGCGCCGACGACGAGCAGCAAGTCGCTGTCCTCGATGCGCTTGACCAGCCTGGGATCGGCCCCGATGCCCAGATCGCCGCAATAGTTGGGAAGCGCGTTGTCGAAGCGATCCTTGGCGCGGAACGACGTGCACACCGGCAGATCAAGCGCTTCGACGAATTTGCGGATGTCTGCGATCGCCTCGGCGTTCCATCCCGGACCGCCCAGCACCACAAAGGGATGCTCCGCACGCATCAGCATCGCGTGGGCGCGCTTGACGGATTCGCGCGAGGCCGAAGGTTCGCTCTTCTGATAACGCCTTGTGGCGGGCGTGCTGCAATCGCCGCTCAAAACATCTTCCGGCAGAGACAGCACGACAGGACCTGGCCGGCCGGAGGTCGCGACATGAAAGGCGCGCGCGACATATTCCGGAATACGGTTCGGATCGCGGATTTCGGCCGCCCATTTGGCGAGCGGCGTAAACATCGCCCGGAAATCGACCTCCTGAAACGCCTCGCGATCGAGATGACCCTGCGCCGCCTGTCCCACGAACAGGATCATGGGTGTGGAATCCTGGAAGGCCGTGTGCACGCCGATGGAGGCGTTGGTGGCGCCGGGACCGCGCGTGACGAAGCAGATGCCGGGTCGGCCCGTCAGCTTGCCGTAAGCCTCGGCCATATTGGCCGCGCCGCCTTCCTGGCGGCAGCTGATCAGCCGGATCGTGTCGCGCGCGTCATAAAGCGCGTCGAGCACCGGCAGATAGGACTCGCCCGGCACGCAGAATGCGAGATTGCTGCCATGAATCTTGAGCGCTTCGACAAGCGCCTGGCCGCCGCTGCGGGTTTCCATCTACGCCAACCTCCTCCCCCGCACCGGTTCCGATTTCGGCGACGTCGCCGCTTAGATCCCCTTGGCGTAATAGCGCCCGAAACGGTTGGAAAGGAAGTCCGAAAGTTTCGCTTCTTCCTGCCGCACGAAACCTTTCTGCGGCAGCTTGCCCTGCACAAGCAGGTCGCACATCGCGCAGATGCCCGTGGCGGTGGTCACCTGGATTGCGCTCATCAGCCTGTCGCCCACGGTCTGGCTGTAAATCTTCCTGGCGTAGCTTTCCTGGGTCAGCCTGCCTTCCATCCAGCCCGAGACGGTGACGAAGATCAGCACCACGTCCTGGTAGGTGATCGGGATCGCGGTTTCGAGAACGTCCTTCAGAATCTCGCGGCGCATGCCGAGGCGCAGGTCGCGCACCAACATCTTGACGATGTCGCGATGGCCCGGATAGCGCACGGTCTTGTAGTTCAGGTTCTCGACCTTGCCTTCCAGCGTGTCGCACAGGGTGCCGAGGCCGCCTGAGGTGTTGAACGCTTCGTACTCCGTGCCGTCCAGTGAGAACGCTTCGACTTCTTCCAGCGCAGGCACTTCGCCGCGGCGGCCGTCGCGGATCGACTCGCAAGGATTACAGTATTCGTTGATCAGGCCGTCGGTCGACCAGGTGAGATTGTATTTCAGCGCATTGTGCGGAAACACCGGCAATGCGCCCACGCGCATCTGCACTTCGCGCAGTTTTTCGAATTTGCTCGCGAGATCGTGCGCCACAATGGAGATGAAGCCGGGCGCCAGGCCGCATTGCGGAATGAACGCCGTCTCGGCGCCCTCGGCCAATTTTTTGACCAGGCGCGTGGTTTCAACGTCTTCGGTCAGATCGAGATAGTGCGCACGGGCGCGTTTGGCCGCTTCGGCGACGGTCGAGGTGAGCGAATAGGGCGTGGCGGAGAGGACGATGTCGTGGCCTTCGACCTCATGGGCGAATTCCCGCGCGTCGCCGATCTCGGCGTGTCGCAGCTCGACATTCTTGCGCGGCATGCGCTCGAGGCTGGCCGCATCGCGGTCCACGACCGTCACGCGGTAGTCGCCTGAGGCCGTCAGGAATTCGGTGATCGCAATGCCGATCTTGCCGCCGCCCACCAACATCACATTCTTCATGGCCGAATTCCTTCAGAGAGGAACAGATGGCTTAGCGGCAGTCTGGGCCGGAAAGGAGACGGCAAAGCGACGGAAACTGCGCTATCATCCGGCGAATCGCAGGAGAATCCGGCAGATCGCCGGATCGGCCGCATGCGCGACACGGATACCCGCCTTCTCGCCCTGTTGAAGGCCAACGCGCGAGAGCCCACGGCCTCGCTCGCCCGCAAATTGGGTCTTGCCCGTTCGACCGTGCAGGAGCGCATTGCGAGGCTGGAGCGCGAAGGCGCGATCAAAGGGTATACGGTGCGCCTGTCCGACGAAGCGGAGACGCGGCGGCTGCGCGCCATCGTGATGATCACAACCGACCCCAAGCAGGCGGACCGGGTCAGCGGCGAGTTGAAACGTATCGCCGACGTGCGGGCGCTCTCGGCCGTTTCCGGCGCCTACGACATGATAGCCATGGTCGAAGCCGACACCACCGCGCGCATGGACGCCGTCCTCGACCGCATCGGCAACGCGACGGGCGTCGCGCGCACGGTATCGTCGATCATTCTGTCGGAGAAATTTTCGAGGTAGGAATACCGCGCGCCTTCCAGAAGGCTTGCACTTCATCGTTCGATGCAACCGGGCTTTGGAGCGCGCCCGCAATTGTGTGTCGTTCGTCATCGGTCAATAGGTAGACGCCCGACTGCCGCGCCACGATTTCCCGCTCTTTTGTCATGGGAAGATCATAGCACCACGGCTTCGGAATTAAAGCGGGACCGAACACTAGGTAGTGGCACCCTTTGGAATTCCGACCATCTATGGTGACTGCACTAAGGGTCTGGGAAGCGGCGAGAAGCACCATCAAATAAATAGCATCCCTGAACTAGCGCCCACAAATCGACCCGCTTAAAATTCGCTCTCAATTCTCGAAGGGTAAACGCGATGCTCAGACAGGTCGATGTTTTGGAATTTCTAATACACAAAGGACCGGGGCGAACAGAAAAACAACTTGCAGAGGCGATTCACGGCGCCGACGCAGTTCAACAAACGGTCAATCAAGATTGTAGGATGCTTTCAGATGGGGGCAAAGCCGAACGACGCGGCGATGGCGGTCCGGCTGACCCTTATCGTTATTATGCTCCATCTCAAAGCGCGGCTTCGTCACTTTCAGGAAGCGCCAATATGAGTGAGGAAAAAGTGAAGTGCCCTAAATGCGGATCGGCGCAAATTCACGCGGAGAAGCGCGGTTGGAGCGTCACGACGGGGATGCTAGGTAGTCGAAAGATTATTCTCACCTGTTTGAAATGCGCTCACAAATTTAATCCCGGGAAAGGCGTTTAGATTTCAAAATACACCGCTACGGAGTTATCTCAACCTGAACCCCGCCGCTTCGAGGCAGGCGCGGATTTCGGCGGCGTGGGTTGCGTCGCGCGCTTCGATGGTCATTCCCAGATCGGCCGATTTGGCCGGCATGTCGGTGATCATGCGGTTGTGCGAGACCTCGAGAATATTGCCGCCCGCCTCGCCCACCAGAGTCGCGATCTTGGCGAGCATATTGGGGCGATCTTCGATCTCCACCACGAGCGACAGGATGCGCCCTTCGCGCGACAGCTCGCGCAGGATCACGTTGGACAAAAGCCGCATGTCGATATTGCCGCCGGACAGCACGATGCCGATCGTGCGTCCGCGGAAAATCTCGGGATTGCCGGCGACCGCGGCATAGGCGGCGGCGCCCGCGCCTTCGACCACCGTCTTTTCGATTTCAAGCAAGGTCGCCACGGCGCGCTCAATGTCTTCCTCGCGCACCAGCAACACGTCTTTCACCAGCGCGCCCACGATCTTGCGGGTCAGCGCGCCCGGCTCCTTCACCGCGATGCCTTCGGCAATGGTTTGTCCGGCGCAAGGCAGTTGCGCGCCTTTCAAGACGTCATACATCGACGGATAAAGCCTCGCTTCGACGCCATAGATTTCAATCGACGGCTTAAGCGCTTTGGCCGCGATGGCGATGCCTGAGATCAAACCGCCGCCGCCGATGGGCACCACAAGCGTGTCGACGTTCGGCACGTCTTCGAGCAGTTCGAGCGCGACCGTGCCCTGGCCCGCGATCACGATCGGATCGTCATACGGATGGATGAAGGTGAGGTTTTCGTCGTTCGCGATCGTGCGCGCGCGTTCATAGGATTGCGACAAGGTCGCGCCATCGATCACCACCCGCGCGCCGAAACCGCGCGTGTGCTTGACCTTGTTGAACGGCGTCCCTTCGGGCATCACGATGGTGACCGGCACGCCGAGCCGCCCCGCATGATAGGCGACGCCCTGCGCGTGATTGCCGGCCGACATCGCGGCCACGCCCTGCTTGCGCTCTTCCGGCGACAGCGACAGCAGCTTGTTCAGCGCGCCCCGCTCCTTGAACGACGCCGTGAATTGCAGATTTTCGAACTTCAGGTGGATGTCGCAGCCGGCGAGTTGCGACAGCGTGCGGGAATGATGGGTGGGCGTGCGCTCGATCGCGGCGCGGGTGCGGTCGGCCGCGGCGCGGATGTCGGCGATCGTGACCTCCGGAAAGGTCGAAGCCTCGTGGGTCGCCGGTGTCGCCTTTTTGGACAAGCCGCCTCCTCATCGCGCTGCAGGCTGGTAGCAGCGGAGGGATTTGAACCCCCGACCAAGGGATTATGATTCCCCTGCTCTACCACTGAGCTACGCTGCCCTGGCGCCAGCCAAGGCGGGGGATTTACGGGTGGGGTCCCGGACTGTCAAGGCGAGGCGGGCTGTGGCGGCGCCTGCCTCCGCCCGAGCACCCTGACGAAGCGCAGCAGATATCCGTCGGGGTCGATGACGACAAACTGGCGGTTGCCGACTTCGCTCCGCTCGTGCCGATACCAACGCTCTTCGAGCGGGAGCTGAATGATCAGCCCCGACCGTTGCGCATCCGCATATAAATCGTCGACATTTGAGACCGCGATCTGGAGATTGACGCCTCGGCCGAACGGATAGTCCAGCGGCGCGGTACGAAAGCGGCGACCTGGGCCGGCCGCCTCCTCCAGCATCAGATGGGCTTTTTCGCGGATCAGATAAGCGAACCGTTCTTCCGGCCGCTGCACATAGATCGAGAATCCGAAGACATGGACATAGACGGCCAGCGAGCGGTCGAGATCACTGACATCGAGTTCGGGGATCAGAGGGGGCATATCTTGCGTCATGCAGCAAGGTAGCTCACTTGCGTCACCGTCCAAAATTGCGCCTTTGCGGTAGCGCGCGTTGCAAAGCTTGTGGCAGGCTCGCTCATCGAGACCCCTGGGACAAATTCGATGATTATTGGCGCACATATCATGGTCCAGAGCACGAACGACGCGGCGGACCAGGCATTCCTCACCAACGTCTTGAAATTGAATTCGGTCGATGCGGGCGGCGGGTTCCTGATCTTCGGCGTTCCGCCGGCGGAAATTGCCGTGCACGGCTCCGACAAGAACGGCGCGCACGAATTGTTCTTCATGTGCGAAGACATCGAAGAGTTCATCGCAATGATGCGCGCGAAGGATATCGCTTATACCGCGCCCCGCAACCAGGGCTGGGGAACGGTGACGCAAATCACTTTGCCGGGCGGCGGCACGCTCGGCGTCTACCAGCCGCATCACAAGCGGCCGAAGCCGGTAAAGACGTCGGCGAAGAAAAAACCCGCGAAAAAGAAAACTGTCGCGAAGAAAGCGGCCAAGAAGATCGCGAAGCGCAAGACCAAAAAGAAGAAGAAGTGACGACTGGAACTCGACGCGAACAATAGGCGCGTTACGCCACCTTGCGCGCAGGCTCGGCGCGGGCGATCCAGCCGCCGCCCAGCACGCGCGTGCTGTCCGTGGCGTAGAACACGCAGGCCTGGCCTGGAGCCACAGCGTCTTCGTTTGCCAGAAGCTCGACTGACGCGCCGCCATCCGCTGCCGGCGTTACGCGCGCCGCGACGGGCGGGCGGGTCGAACGTACCTTGACCGCACATTCGAAAGCGTCGGCCGGCGTCGGCATCAGCCAATTCACATCCGTTAGCGCAATCGTCCGTATGCGGAGCGCCTCGCGCGGGCCGACCACGACGCGCGCCTGGGCGGCATCGAGTCTCAGCACGAACAGCGGCTCGCCATTGCCGGACAGACCGAGACCCTTGCGCTGACCAACGGTGAAATGGATGACGCCGTCATGGCGCCCGAGCACGTGGCCTTCAAGATCCACAATCTCGCCGGGCCGAACTGCATCGGGCCGCAGTCGCTCCACCACGCGCGCGTAATTTCCGTCAGGCACGAAGCAGATATCCTGGCTGTCGGGCTTTGCGGCCACGGGAAGATCGAGTTCGGCGGCCAGCGCGCGCACGTCGCGCTTTTCGAGACCACCCAGCGGGAAGCGCAGAAAGTCGAGTTGCGCGCGGGTCGTGCGGAACAGGAAATAGCTCTGGTCGCGGGCGGGATCGGCCGCGCAATGCAGTTCAGGACCATCGGCGCCCTCGGCGCGGCGGACATAGTGCCCGGTCGCGAGCGCATCCGCGCCGAGCTCGACGGCGCTGTCCAGCAGATCGGCGAACTTCACTTTCTCATTGCAGCGTACGCAGGGGATCGGCGTGAATCGCCGCGCGCATAGGAATCGGCGAAATCCTGCATCACGCGTTCGCGGAAGCGAGATTCGTAATCGAGCACGTAATGGGGAAACGCCAGCCGCTCGGCGACCCGGCGCGCGTCATAGATGTCCTGGCCGGCGCAGCAGGCGCCCTTCTTCTTGGCTGCCGCGCCCTGGTCGTAAAGCTGCAAGGTCACGCCGAGAACGTCATAGCCTTCGCGCTTCAGAAGCGCGGCCGTCACGGAGGAATCCACGCCACCGGACATCGCGACGACCACGCGGGTGGCGTGCGCGGGCTTGGCTATTCCAAGGCTGTTCAGGGCGCTCATGGCGGCAGCGCTATAGGACCGCCGCCTATCCTTGGCAAGCCAGCCGTAGAGGGAAAGGTTAGCCGCTGGCTGTCGGCGACAGGTAGTTGAGCAGCGAAACCTGGTTCAGCTGGGCCGTCACTTGGGTGGCCGCCTGCAACGCGGTTTGGTCGAGATTGAGGCTGCTGATGGCCGAGGCCATGTTCACGTTCTGAATGTTCGAGACAAAACCCGTATAGAGCGTGTTCATGGTTTGCTGCTGGGACAGCGCGCTTTGCAGCTGCTGATACGTGTCGCCGTTCTGGGCCGCGACGTTGTTGACGGTCTCGCTTGCGGACTGCGCAACGGAAATCTCGTTCGACAGGAACGTCGATTGCGCGCCGCTGAGCGTCGTCCCGAAATTGCCGTTCGAGCCGCCGTTGAAATTGGCGATATCGGAGAGGGTCTGCAGAATTCCCGTGCCGATGCTGGAGGCAAGAAGGCCCACCTGCACGGTTTGGCCATCGCCCACCTGCACGCCGCCTTTGACGGTCCCGTTGGTGAATGCCTGCGAAACCGACGACAGCGATGCGAGATCGCTGAGCGAGGACGTCTTTACGGGCGGCGTGTTGTTCTTGTCGCCGCCATAGATGTAATTGCCGTTCGAATCCTGCGAATTGAGGATTTGCGTCACCTGATCGTAAATGCTCGACGCGCTCGCCATCAGGGTCGAGCCGGAATTGTTGGCGACGGCCGTCGTGATATCCTGCTGCAGCTGGCTTGCGAGCGTCGAAAGCTGCGTCAGCTGCGTGTCCTGAAGATTGGCCTGGTTGATGCCAAGCTGCGTCGCGGCCTGATAGGAATTCGTGCGATCGACGGCGGCCTGGGCGGATTCGAGCGCGGCGGTCTGGTCGCCGATGCCGCCATAGGTCGTCGAGGTCAGGCCGGACGCGACTTGCTCCTGCGTCTGGTTGAGCGCCTCGTTGTCCTGATTCAATTGCGAAACCAGGATCATGCTTTGCGCGCTGGTCGATACCGGGCCGATCGTCATGGTCTGCGTCCTCAGGTCAGGTCTTGCTGCAATGTCGTATTAAGCGCCTGGGCGACCTGCAGCAGCCGCGCGCCGGCGCTATAGGCCTGCTGATAGACGACCATCTTGGACAGTTCGTCGTCGAGATTGACGCCCGACGTCTGCGATTGCAGCGATTTCGCTTCGGTCAGACGGTCGCCTTGCGTGGTGCTGTTCGTCGACGCTGTCTGCGTTTGGGTGGCGATGTCCTGGTAGAATGCGCCGACATAATTCGTCAGCGACGTCGACTGCGCCGTGAGATTCCCCACGACCTGAAAGGTCTGCTGCGCGCTCGACACATTCTCGAGCGCGTTGAGGCCGCTCGCATCACCGGACGCCACAATGGCGTCGCCGACGGCCGTCGAACTCGAGATCGAAGGCTGGCCGAAAGCAAGCCGCGACGGATTTGCCGACAAAGTCGGATTGACCGTGAAGCCCTGCGCCTGCGCCGCCAATTGCTGGGCGCCGAGCCCAAAAAGCTGCGTGAAGCTCATGCCGGTTGAGCCGCGCGCGGTGGAGTCGCTCATCACGTTCAGCTGATATCCGGAATTCGCAGCCGACGGCGTCATGGTGAGCGCGCCGCTCGACGACAATGCGAAACTCGCCGCGCCGCCGAAGGCTGTGTTGAGCGCGCTGACGATATCGCCGATGGTCATGCCTGCCGTAATCGTGACGCTGGCCTGCTTGCCGATCTGGCCGTCCGGGCCCTTGAGCACAAACTGCATCGCGCCGCCGGCCGCAAAGCCGCCCGCATCACCGGCTGACAACCCCGTCGCCGTGATGGACGGCGCGGAGGATTGGAAAATGTTGTTGAGGCCGAAGAATTGCGAAAAGCCCGAGCCGCCGCGACGCGAAGGGTCGCCGGCGTCGTCCTGCACGACGATGCCGTTCGTGCCGCTTGCGGCAATCGAGAGCGCGCCGTTCGAGAAGCTCGCCGTGCCGTTCGAGCCGAGCGCGGAATTGAGCGCAGCCGTGAAGCTACCGACCGTCGAGCCGATGCTGACCGACGGACCGCCGTCGACCGACAATGTGCCCGTATCGAAATCGACATTGACCTGCGACACCAGATCGCCGCTCTGATCGGCCACCGCGATCGTCGTTTGCCCGGTGAAATTGAGCCCGTCGGTCGACAGAAGACCCGTATCTGTTCCGGTCAATGTGGAGGGCGGCGGGAAGGCCGCATTCGCATTCGACTGGGCGTTAAACGCTTGCGCGGTCTGCTGGGCGAAACTTCCCAGTTCCTGCTGGAAATTCGCGAGCGCGCCGTCGCGCATGCTGACGAGGCCTTCGAGCTGTCCGGAACCGAGATGGGAGTCGAGCGCCTGGGTGGGGCCTATATTCTGGCCCGTCATGGGATCGATGGTCTGCAGCGCGATCGGAGGATAGCTGCCGGCCGAACCGCCGCTATAGGAAAGCTGTCCGTAGGTGCTGGCGCCGACAAGGCTCACGCCATCGCTGGTGCTGACGAGCATCTGGCCGTCGGCCTGCGTGCTTGTCTGCACGCCGATATATTGAGAGAGGCTTTGCACGGCCTGGTCGCGCTGGTCGAGCAGGCCCGATGAGTCATTGCCTTGCGATTGCGCCGTCTGGATCTGCTGGTTGAGCGAATAGATTTGCTGCAGCAGCGTGTTGACCGAACCTACGGTCGAGGTGACCTGCTGGTCCACCTGCCCCTGCAAGCCGCCGATCGAGGACGAAAGTCCGGAAACGGTGGTGGCGAGATTCTGGAACGCCGAAAGCACTGCCTGCTGGCTCGTGGCCGAATTGGGCGAAAGGGATGCGCTGTTGAGCGCGGCCGAAACCGCATCGAGCTGCGAGGTGAGCGAAGTGCTGCTGCCCGGTTGCCCCAGAAGACCGTTCAATTGGGAAAGGATGCTGGACTCGGTCGCGTATTGCTGGGACGACGAATTGGCGCTCAACGATTCCTGCGCAAGGAATTGGTTCGTCACCCGCTGGATGTCCGCGATGTCGACGCCGGAGATGTCGCCGCCCAGCACCTGCGTCTGTTCGTTGACCGTGCGATCCGTATAACCCGTCGTATTGAGGTTGCTGATGTTCTGCGAGACGACGCCCAATGCGGTCGTGTTCGTCTGCAGAGCAGAGAGCGCACTCGACAGAATTCCGTTCAGTGACACAGGCGGAGTCTCCCGCGAATCCTTTGTCGTCGGCGTAGTGATCGCAAGCGGCGTGCCATGATCGAAATATCGGTTCGCCTGGAATTGTCATGGTTTCCGGGGCGTTACGGTCGCGGTTGCGCGGCAGTGTTTGCCGAGGCGGCAGAACATGCCTCACCCAAACCGCTTCCGCGCTTCGCATTTTTCGCTGCGAATGCAGGAAAACGCGTGCGTTGCATGTGGTCCAGCCCTTGCTACCTGAGCCGCGGGCAAACTTTGGTGCATCCGCGTGGCGTCCATCCCAACGAGTGCAGTTCCGTCGAATAACGCCGCCGCACTTCCGGTCGCGATCTCCGCACCTGCGCGCGGAACATCGCCGTCGCAAATGACGGCGGACGGATCGGATTTCAGCACGATGCTTGCGCAAACAAACGCTGCCAGTGGCAAGCCGCCGAGCATGGTCGATCATTTGGCAAGGCCCGTTGTGGCGAAGCAGACCGCTGCCGACGCGCAGGTAGCCGCAAAGACCAAGCAGACAAAGCCGTCTTCAGATGATCCGAAACAGCCTCCTTCGCTTTCCCAGGCCGTGCAGGCTGCGAAGCAAGGGACGCAGCCGCCTGTGACGCCTCTGATTGGTGGAATGCAAACCGGACCTGCGACGTCCGCGTCCGCAGGCACTTTGCCCGGCGAAAGCGGCGACGGCACGAAAAATCCCGGTTCTTCATCGCAAATCGCGAACCAGAGTGCAGCGGCGCCAAACCCCGCCTGTGATAAAACGCCCGGAAAGCCGGGCGCGGACAATGGCGATTCCGAACCAGCTACGGATTTGTCGACAATCGTGCAGGCGGACCCTGCAGTTTTGTCGAACGCAATTACATCGGATTCCAACGTTGCTGTGCCATCGCCGAATTCGCAGAAGACCGATGCCGCTTCGCAATCTCCCGGCAAATCCCTGACTGCGGGCCAGTTGAACGCGCTGATGCAGTCGCTCCAGCCTGTCGAGCACAGCGAGGCTTCGGCCCAAATGTCTCAGTCTCAGTCACCGGCCTCGCAAACCGCGTCAAATGTGGCAACGCAGCCAACCGGCACGCAAGATCAGAGCGGCAACGGCGGAAATTCGGCCGGTGATCATGCGCATGGTCAGCAGTCCCACGGTTCGGGCGATAACGGATCGTCCCAAATGGCTCAAACGCCCAGCGTCGCAAACGCGGTCGTTGCGCCAACATCGCCGACGGCATCAGGCAGCGGCAGCGTTGCTAATCCCACCGCGGATAATCTCGGCGGAATCTCGGCGGCAGCTGCAGCCCCCAGCGCTGTTGGAGGAAGCGCGGCATTGCATGTCGCACCGGCGACACAAGAAAGTGTGCAGGCAGGCCAACCCGATCTCAACGCGCTCGCCATCAATATCGCGGCCAAGTCGCAGGCCGGCGCGAAACAATTCGACATCAGCCTCGAGCCGGCCGAACTAGGTCGGGTCGAGGTGCGCCTGACGGTCGACAATGCCGGCAATGCGCAGGCGCATCTTGTGGCGGAAAGGCCAGAGACGCTTCAGATGCTGCAGCGCGACTCGGCGACGCTTTCGCACGCGCTGAAAGAATCCGGCGTGCAGCTCGGCGACAATGGGTTGCAATTTTCACTCAAGGGTCAGGATCGCCAGGGCGACGGCGCGCACCAAGGCGCTTCGCGCGGCAAGCCGCTTTCGGCGTCGATCGTGACCTCGACTGACAAACTTCTTCCGGTTTCTTCCGCCTACGGCCTCTCGCTTTCGCGGGCCGGCATCGACATTCGCGTTTAGGAAAGGCTTCAAGTCATGACGACGAGCGCAATCAGTCCGGCGGCGACGAGCGCCGCAGCCTCCGGCAGCTCCGACAGCGCGACCCAGCAGCTTACGGGAAACATGAACACGTTCCTGCAGCTGCTCACGACCCAGTTGCAGAACCAGGATCCGATGAACCCCATGGACTCGGACCAGTTCACGCAGCAGTTGGTGGAATATTCCCAGGTCGAACAGCAGATCAACACCAATTCGAACTTGCAGACGCTGATCTCGCTGCAGCAGGGCGGCGCCGGATCGAGCGCCGTCGGCTATCTCGGCAAGACTGTCACCGTCACCAACGGCAATGCGCCGCTGACCAACGGCGCGGCCAGCTGGAACTATACGCTTGGCGCCCCTTCTGCGGGGACCACGCTCACCGTCACCAATGCGAGCGGTCAGACCGTTTATTCGGGCGCAGGGTCGACCAGCGCAGGCAGCAACACGTTCGACTGGAACGGAGAGGACAACAACGGCAATCAGCTCCCCGACGGCGTCTACACGCTTGCCGTCAGCGCCGCCGCGAGCAATGGCTCCGCCGTGCAGACGAGCGTGAGCAGCACGGGCGTGGTGAGCGAAGTGAATCTGTCGGGAAGCACGCCCGAACTGATGATCGGATCGATGGCGGTTCCCATCTCGCAGGTGACGGCCGTCCAAAATCCAACGAGTTGACATGAAAGCGGCCGCCGAGAACCGGCGCCTTGAAACCCATCGGGCACGCCAGCGCGAAGCGCGGCCGGCGCCGAAAGGAAGAGACCAATGAGCCTTACATCCGCAATGCTTACGGGCGTGGCAGCCCTTGACGCCAACAGCCAGGCGATGAGCATCACATCGTCCAACATCGCGAACGTCAACACCGTCGGTTACAAGGATAGCGAGGCCGATTTCTCGACGTTTCTGACGTCTTCTTACGGCTCCAAAGTCGATGAAGCCGGCGTGCTGGTGAATTCGCAGCAGAATGTCTCGCAGCAGGGCGTCCTGCAGGCGGCGTCTTCGACGACCGATCTGGGAATCCAGGGCAACGGATTCTTCGTGACGAGCCAGTCGCCCTCGTCGACCAGCAATCTCTACTATACGCGCGCCGGCAATTTCAGCCCCGATTCGGGCGGCGATCTCGTCAATGGCGCGGGCTACTACCTGCTCGGCTATCCGATCACGAACGCGGGCGGCGCATCCACGACCGGCACGTCGCTGCAGGCGATCAATGTGAGCAACCTTGAAGGCTCGGCCGAACCTTCGACCGAAATGACGCTGCAGGCCAATCTCGAATCCAGCGCGACGGTCGATTCCACCTATACGCCCGGCGACATGGCGAGCGGCGCCGCCACGCCGGATTTCACGCGCACGATCAACGTCTATGACAGCCAGGGCGGTTCGCAGCCGTCTGGACGTGTCGTTCATCAAGACGGGCGCCAACACGTGGGCCTATGAAGTGAGCTACCAGGGCTCGGCCGCCAACATATCTCCGGCGACGAATCCCATCGCGTCCGGCACGATGACGTTCAATGCGGACGGCACGCTGGCGAACGCCAATTCGGCCGCGACGCCCGCAACCGGGAATGTCTCCCTCACCATCCCTGTTTGCGGCGTCTTCGGGCCTCAACGCGCAGCCGATCTCCATCAATATGGGGACCGTCGGCAGCTCGGACGGCATGACGCAGTATGACAGCCCGTCAACCCTGACGAATTCGTCCGTAGACGGAGCGGCTTATCGGCAGCCTGACCGGCGTCACGATCGGAACCGACGGCATCGTCACCGCGCAATATTCGAACGGCCTTTCGAAGAACGTCTACCAGATGCCGCTGGCGACATTCGCCAACCCCGACGGCCTTAATGCGGTCACAGGAAACGCCTACCAGGCTTCCCAGAGCTCGGGCACGGCGACCATCAACGACGCGGATTCGAACGGTTCCGGCACGGTCCAGTCTTCATCGCTGGAAAGTTCCACTGTCGATCTGGCCACGGAGTTCACAAACCTGATCACGACGCAACGCGCCTATTCGGCGGCGTCGCGCATCGTCACGACGGCGGACTCCGATGCTGCAAACGCTTGAGCAACTTCCGTCAACTTAAGGTGATGGGGCGCTTTCCGCCGCGAATGCGCCCCATTCCCAAATCAGTACAAGTTAATGCGCATTTTTAGGCAAACTTTTACCGTGCGCTTTCGGCCTTTCTTAAAGCGGAGCGCGTAGGTTGCGTACGGGTAGTGGAGTGCGGAGCATAACCAATATGGGCGAAGACCGCAGAGGACGCGTGAGCTATGTCATCGGGCCGGATGGCAGCCCGTTGACGCTCGCCGATCTTCCGCCGCCGAACACGAAGCGTTGGGTGATCCGCCGCAAGGCCGAAGTCGTCGCCGCGGTGCGCGGCGGCCTGCTCAGCCTCGACGAGGCCTGCCGTCGCTACACGCTGACGGTGGAGGAATTTCTCGCCTGGCAGCACGCGATCGATCGTTTCGGCCTGCCGGGCTTGCGCGCGACGCGCGTGCAGCAATATCGCCATTGAGCGACCGCGTTGATCGTAATCCATAACAATACGTAAATTTCCAGACGTTCGATTTCGTTTACGCGATTTTCCGCGCCGTTAAGCCGACCTTTACCGTAATCCCGGCAATGTTTGCCTAGCAGGACGGGCGAGCGACCTGGCAGCGGACAAATCCGCATGCATCCAGGCCGCGCCCTTCAAGCGGAGGCATGCGTTGCCGGAATTCTTCAAAAATGTCGGTGCAGCGCGTTTCGGCGTCATGGCCGGCGTCGCGGCCGTGCTCACCGCCTTCTTTCTCTATATCGCCGGCGCCATCACCGAACCGCCCAAGACCATTCTCTACGCCGGGCTGGAACCGCGCGACGCCGCCGCCGTCACCGCCAAGCTCGACGCGCATGAACGTCAAATATGACGCCAAGGGCGACGGCGGCACCATCCTGGTGCCCGCCGACCAGGTGACCAAGCTGCGCATGGCGCTGGCCCAGGACAATCTGCCCGCCGCCGGCGTCGGCTACGAGATCTTCGACAAATCGGATGCGTTCGGCACCACCGCCTTCGTCCAGAACATCAATCAGCTGCGCGCGCTCGAAGGCGAGCTGGCGCGCTCGATCCAGACCATCGACGGCATCGACACGCGCCCGCGTTCATCTGGTCGTTCCCGAACGCCAGATTTTTTCGCGCGACGACCAGACGCCCTCGCGCCTCCGTGGTGCTCAAGACCGCGCGGCCGCTGGACCGCGGCCAGGTCCAGGCGATCCAGCATCTGGTGGCCGCGGCCGTCGCCGGCCTCGACCCGCCGACGCGTCGCCATCGTCGACGACCGCGGCAATCTGCTCGCCGGCGGCGACGACAAGACCGGCCCCGAGGCGACCTCCGCCGGACGAAGAATCAGAACACGACGAGTTACGAAGATCGGTTGCGCCAGCGCATCGAATCCATCGTCGCCAGCGTGGTGGGCGCCGGGCCATGTCCGCGTCCAGGTCGCCGCCGACATGAACTACAACCACACCACCGACCACCGCGGAAATCTACGATCCCGACAGCAAGGTGGTGCGCTCGACCCAGACGGTCGAGCAGAACGCCACCGACACCACCGGCGGCACCAAGGCGCCGTCTCGGTCGCCAACGCGCTGCCCGGCGGCCAGCGCCAGACCGGCAGCGGCGGACAACAGCAAATCCAACATCCGGCCGCACCGAGGAAACCACCAATTACGAAATCTCCAAGACGGTCAACACCAGCACGCGAGGATGGCGGCGACGTCAAGCACCTGTCGGTCGCGGTGGTGGTCGACGGCGTCCTGCGACGGACGCAGGCGGCAAAGCGCCTACAAGCCGCGCACCGCCGCAGGAGATGCAGCAGATCGACCGCCCTGGTGAAATCGGCGATGGGCTTCGACACAGACGCGCGGCGACCAGGTGCAGGTCACCAACATGCAGTTCGCCCGCGTCGATGCCGGCGACGCGACGCCCGCGCCCAAGCCGCTTCTGGGTCTGGATCAGCGCCTATTGGTTCAAGATCATCGAAGCCGCGATCATGTGCGTCACCGCGCTCCTGATCGGCCTGTTCGTCGCGCGGCCGCTGATCAGCCGCATGTTCGCGCCCAATCGCGCCGGCGGGCGGCCACTGCCATGCTCGCGCCGCTCCAGGTTGCCGGCGCGCTGCCCGCGCCCGCCCATGCGCAAGCCGGCGGCGCCGCCTGCGCATCCGGCGAGCGGCTGCGCGTTGCCCGCGCCGGCAAGCCCATGCATCGACATCTCGCCGCATCGAGGGCCAGGTGCGCGAATCCTCCATCAAGCAAAGTCGGCGAAGTGGTGCAACGCGCATCCTGAAGAAGCGCTGGCGATCATCCGCACCTGGCTGCATCAACCGGTATAAACCATGTCGCGCGCAGCCAAATCCCACGTCAAAGACGATATCCGCGCCCTGACCGGCGCCGAGCGCGCCGCCGTCCTCATGCTGTCGCTGGGCGAGGAACATCCGCTGCAAGATCTGGTAGATGATGGACGAGGAAGAGATCAAGGAAGTCTCCCAGGTCATGTCGAATCTGGGCTCGGTCAGCTCCAGCCTGATCGAAAAGCTGCTGGTCGATTTCGTCTCCCAGATGTCGGGCACCGGCTCGCTGATGGGTTCCTACGAATCCACCGAACGGCTGATCGCCCGCTTCATGCCGGAGGACAAAGTCGCGCAGATCATGGAGGAAATCCGCGGTCCTGCCGGCCGCACCATGTGGGACAAGCTGGCCAATGTGAACGAGACCGTGCTGGCCAACTATCTCAAGAACGAATATCCCCAGACCGTTTCGGTGGTGCTGTCCAAGATCAAGCCGGAGCATGCCGCGCGCGTGCTGGGCGCCCTGCCCGAGGAATTCGCGCTGGAAGTGGTGCAGCGCATGCTGCGCATGGAAAGCGTGCAGAAGGACATTCTCGACAAGGTCGAGCAGCACCTTGCGCGTCGAGTTCATGTCCAATCTGGCGCGCACCGCCAAGCGCGACGCCCATGAACACATGGCGGAAATCTTCAACAATTTCGACCGCCAGACCGAAAGCCGCTTCATCACCGCGCTGGAAGAGCGCAGCCGCGATTCCGCCGAGCGCATCAAGGCGCTGATGTTCACCTTCGAGGATCTGGGCAAGCTCGACCCCGGCTCGATCCAGACCCTGCTGCGCAATGTCGAGAAGGACAAGCTCGGCCTGGCGCTGAAGGGCGCCACCGACGGCGCTGCGCGACGTCTTCTTCTCCAACATGTCGCGAGCGCGCCGGCAAGATCCTGCGCGAAGACATGGAAGCGATGGGACCGGTGCGCCTGAAGGACGTGGACGAAGCGCAGATGCGCATGGTCAACGTCGCCAAGGACCTCGCCAACAAGGGCGAGATCATGATCGCCAGCAGCAGCGGCGAAGATGAGCTGATCTACTGATGACAGGCACACGAACCCGACAAATTCACCTTCGACACCGACTTCGCGCGACACGCGCGACGTCGCGTCCGATGCCGCGCACGCGCGCCAGAAGCAGACCGCTCGCCGACCGAAGCGAAATCGAGCCAATGTGCGCCGAATGCGCGACGCCGAAGGCATGCAAGCCGGCCGAGGTCCGCGCGCTCGAGGCGCTCGAGACGCGCCGTCGCGCGACGCTGGCGATCGCGATGCGCGCACGCGCTGGCCCAGAGCCACGCCGAGAGTCGAAATCATCCGCGCCGAAGCCGCCGAGCGTCGCCTTCGCCGTGGCGCGCAAGAAGATCGCGCCCGCGGCGCTGGCCGCGCTGCCCGCCGGCGATGTCGAAGCCGCCCTGCGCGACGCCATGCATCAGGCGATCGGCGAGCCGCGCATCACGCTGCGCACCGCCCCTGCGGTGGCCGAGGCGATCGCGCCGCGCATCGCACGAGATCGCCCATGAAGAAGGTTATGACGGCCGCGTGCATGATCGCCGCCGATCCCGCCATCAAGGGCGCCGATTGCCGCATCGAATGGCGCGGCGGCGGCGCGGAACGCAGCGGAAGCCGCAATCGAAGCCGCCTTGGACGCCTTGATCGCCCGCCATTTCTCGCGACGCGGACGCGCCGATGACGACGAGGATAAGCCATGGCTGGAAACGACAAGTCGAACTGCCCGATCTGGCCACAACGATCGCGCGGGTCGGACCGGCGCTGCTGAACAGGGCGACGCCTCGTCCGACGCGGACGCCGAAGCGCAGCGCCGCCGATCTGGAAGCCGTGTTCGACGTGCCGGTCACGGTCTCCGCCGTGCTGGGCAAGATCGTCGATGGAAGTGAGCCAGCTGCTGAAGCTCGGCCACGGCACCATCGTCGAACTCGACCGCAAGGTCGGCGAAGCGATCGACATCTATGTGAACGACCGCCTCGTCGCGCGCGGCGAAGTGGTGCTGGTCGAAGACCGGCTCGGCGTCACCATGACGGAAATCATCAAAGCCGGTCAGTCGTAATCACCGGCGGCGTATCAGAAGGGATACGTATCATGCGTCTTCTCATCGTCGGCGGCTTGCAGGGCCAGATCGGCGCGGCCACCAAGATCGCGATGGATCGCGGGGCGAAAGTCACCCATGCGGCGATCATCGAACAGGCGCTGGCCGCGCTGCGCAGCGGCGCGGCGCCGATCTGGTGTTCTGCGACGTGACGCTCGACATCGGCGCGGCTGGTGCGCGCGCTCGCCGCCGAACGCATCTGCACCCCGGTCGTCGCCTGCGGCGTCGGCACCGACACCCGCCGCGCGGTGGACGCGATCCGCGCCGGCGCCAAGGAATATCTGCCGCTGCCCGCCGATCCCGAACTGATCGCGGCCGTGCTGGCCGCGGTGGCCGACGAATGCCATCAGCTGATCTATGAAGACGAAGCGATGGGCGCGGTGCTGGCGCTGGCCGACCAGGTCGCCGGCAGCGAAGCCTCGATCCTGATCACCGGCGAAAGCGGCACCGGTAAGGAAGTGCTGGCGCGCTACGTCCACCGCAAATCCGCGCGCGCCGACAAGCCGTTCATCTCGGTCAATTGCGCCGCCATTCCCGGACAATCTGCTCGAATCCGAATTGTTCGGCCATGAGAAAGGCGCCTTCACCGGCGCCATCGCCCGGCGCATCGGCAAATTCGAGGAAGCCAATGGCGGCACGCTGCTGCTGGACGAAATCAGCGAAATGGATGCGCGGCTGCAGGCCAAGCTGCTGCGCGCCATCCAGGAACGCGAGATCGACCGCGTCGGCGGCACCAAGCCGGTCAAGGTCGATATCCGCATCATCGCCACGTCGAACCGCGATCTCGCCGACGCGGTCAAGCACGGCACCTTCCGCGAAGACCTGCTCTATCGCCTGAACGTGGTCAATCTGCGCCTGCCCGCCTTGCGCGAGCGGCCGCAAGGACATCCTCGCGCTGGCGCGCCACTTCGCCCACAAATATGCCGAGGCCAATGGCGTGCCCTTCCGCCCCATCGCGCCGGAGACCGAGCGTCTGCTGCTTTCTCATCCCTGGCGCGGCAATGTGCGCGAACTGGAGAACACGATCCATCGCGCGGTGCTGCTGGCGCCCGGTTCCGAAATCATGCCGGAGGCCATCCGCCTGCCGGATGGCACGCAGTGTGGGCCATTCGCGCTCGCCCGACCTTCCCGGAACCGGTGAAAGCGCCGTCGAGACGGCGACGGCGGCGACGCGCGGCCTCGTCGGCCGCACCGTCGCCGATGTCGAGCGCGACCTGATCCTCGACACGCTCGATCATTGCCTCGGCAATCGCACCCATGCCGCCAACATTCTGGGCATCTCGATCCGCACCTTGCGCAACAAGCTGCGCGAATACACCCAAGCCGGCTTGCAAGTCGCCCAGCATGGCGAAACGCGTCTCGCCGGTTAAGTCGACAACAGAAAGCACGAGCCTCTAGATGGCCGAAGCCACAGACATTGCGGCATTGCCTGGCGCCGGCGACTTTTACGGCGTCAACCCGTCGAAGATCGCGGCCTATCTGAAGCGCAGCGATCTGGCGCTGGCCATCGGCATCATGGCGATCCTGGTGGTGCTGATCCTGCCGCTGCCGACCTGGCTGCTGGACGTCTGCCTCGCCTTCTCGCTGTCTTTCTCGATCCTGATCCTGATGACGGCGGTGTTCATCCGCAAGCCGCTGGAATTCAGCTCCTTCCCGACCATTCTGCTCATCACCACCATGATGCGGCTGGCGCTCAACCTCGCCTCGACCCGGCTGATCCTCGGCCACGGCAATGAAGGCACCGCCGCCTCCGGCCATGTCATCCAGGCCTTCGGCAAGCTGATCATGCAGGGCAATTTCGTCATCGGCCTGATCGTCTTCGCCATCCTGGTCATCGTGAACTTCGTCGTCATCACCAAAGGTTCGGGCCGCATCGCCGAAGTGGCGGCGCGCTTCACCCTGGACGCCATGCCCGGCAAGCAGATGGCGATCGACGCCGATCTGTCCGCCGGCCTGATCGACGAAAAGGAAGCCAGCATGCGCCGCAAGGACCTCGAAGCGGAATCCAATTTCTTCGGCGCCATGGACGGCGCCACCAAATTCGTGCGCGGCGACGCCATCGCCGGCCTGATGATCGTGGCGCATCAACATCGTCGGCGGCATCATCATCGCCGTGGCGCAAAAAGGCATGAGCTTCGGCGACGCCACGCAGACCTTCACCCTGCTCATCGGTCGGCGACGGCCTGGTCACGCCAGATGCCGGCGCTGATCGTCTCCACCGCCGCCGGCCTGATGGTCTCGAAGGCCGGCGTCGAAGGCTCGACCGACAAGGCGCTGATGAACCAATTGTCGTTCTATCCGCAGGCGCTCGGCATGGCCGTCGACGGTGATGGGCGTCGTGGCGGTGCTGCCCGGCATGCCGACACTTCGTGTTCGCCGGCCTCTCCGTCGGCAACCGGCGCGCTCGCCTGGTTACGCCTACAAGCGCAAGAACGCGAGAATCGCCATCGTCGAACGCAGAAGCAGGAAGCGAAGATCCCAGGCGCGAAGCCGCGCCCAAGGAAGAACCGATCTCGACCGCGCTTGCGCTCGATCTTCTGCGCGTCGAACTCGGCTATGGCCTGCTGCCGCTGATCAACGACGTGCAAGGGCCACCGCATCACCGACCAGATCAAGGCGCTGCGCCGGCAGCTGGCGCAGGAAATGGGCTTCGTGATGCCGGCGGTGCGCATCCTCGACAACATGCAGCTGGGCGCCAACGAATATCGCATCCGCGTCAAGGAAGTCGATTCCGGCCGCGGCGAACTGTTCCCCGGCAGCCTCCTGGTCATGGATCCCAAGGGCGCTGCCCATCGACCTGCCCGGCACGCACACCACCGAGCCGGCCTTCGGCCTGCCCGCCACCTGGGTCGCGCAGACGTTGCGCGAGGAAGCATCGTTCCGCGGCTTCACCGTGGTCGATCCCGGCACGGTGCTGACCACGCATCTGACCGAAGTGCTCAAGAGCCATATGTCGGAGCTGCTCTCTTATGCGGAGACGAAGAAGCTGCTCGACGATCTGCCGCCCGAGCAGAAGAAGCTGGTGGAAGAACTGATTCCGTCGCAGATCTCCGTCACCGGCGTGCAGCGCGTGCTGCAGACACTGCTGGCCGAACGCGTTTCGATCCGCGACCTGCCCGCCATCCTCGAAGGCATCGCCGAAGCGGTCGGCCACACCAAGAACGCGCTCTACATCACCGAGCATGTGCGCGCGCGGCTGTCGCGCCAGCTCTGCCATCGCCAATCTGGCCGCCCGGCGGCTATCTGCCGCTGCATCGCGCTGTCGCCCACCTGGGAGCAGGCTTTCGCGGAATCCATCGTCGGCCAGGGCGAAGACCGCCAGCTCGCCATGGCGCCGTCGCAGCTGCAGCAATTCATCCAGACGCATGCGCGAGCGTTTCGACGAGGCCGGCCCGCAAGGACGAAGTGCCGGTACTGCTCACGAGCCCGCAGGTCCGGCCCTTCGTGCGCTCCATCGTCGAGCGCTTCCGGGCGCAGACCGTGGTGATGTCGCAGAACGAAATCCACGCCTCGGTGCGGCTGCGCACCTTGGGCCAGGTGTAAGCGATGCAGCTACGCAGCTTTCTCGCCAAGGACATGCGCGAGGCGCTCACCAATGTGCGCAACGAAATGGGCCCCGAGGCCGTCATCGTCGCCAGCGAACGCGCCAAGGGCGGCGGCATCCTGGTGCGCGCCGCGCTCGACACGGAAGAGGCCGATTCCGGCGTCGAAACGGCGGCGCGCGAACTTGCAGCCGCGCTGAATCCGCAAGCGCCGCCGCCAAGCTTCGAATCCAATTATCATGACGGCCTGATCCGTCGTTTGCGCGGCGAACGCGGCGCCGCAACGCCCAACGCTGTCGGCTTCAATCGGGCCGAACTTCTGACATTGCTCGGCGCCCATCGAGCGCCTGACGGACTCGCACATGTGCTGGCGGAAGCGGCAGAAAAAAGCGGCCTCGCCGACATGACCTTGGCGCTGGCCTCCGCGCTCGACAAGCGCATGCGCACGAATCCGCTCAATCTCGAAAACGCCAAGGCGCTTCTGCTCATGGGTCCGCCGGGCGCGGGAAAGACGGCCGTGGCTGCGAAAATCGCCGCGCATGCGCGCCTTTCGGGTCTCGAAGTCGAACTGGTCGCCGCCGATGTCGCCGGGGCTGGCGCCGTCGCGCGCCTCGAAACCTTCGCGAAGCATGTGGGCGCCGGCATCGTCATGGCAGAGACGGCGGATGCGTTGGCCAAAGCCATCGGAGAATCCGCGTCCAGGAATGTCCTCTCCATCATCGATACGGCCGGCTTCGATCCCCGCAACGCGAAATCGAGAACCGCCTATGCCGCGCTCGCGCGCATCGAAGGCGTCGAAACAATCGGCGTTGTTGCGGCCGCCAATGACGCGGAGGAAATTGCGGAGGTTTCGGCCGCCCTGACCACGCTCGGCGTGAAGCGCATGGTCGTCACCGGGTTGGATCTCGCGCGGCGCGCAGGTGCGGTGCTTGCCGCCGCTGCCCAGGGCGCCGACCTCGCCCATGTCACCCGCTCGCCATACGTTGCGGGCGGCCTTGAAACGCTGACGCCGCTGTCCCTCGCGCGGCTTCTGATCGAAACCAACGCCGGCGGCGCCGACCGCGGGAGCGCCCAATGATAGCTCGTCACGCCCCACGTCTGACCGCCATCGGCTCCGGCAAAGGGGGCACCGGAAAAACCCTGATCGCCGTAAATCTCGCCTGGGCGCTGTCCCGTGAAGGGGAGCGCGTCCTGCTGTGCGATGCGGATCTCGGCCTTTCGAACACCGCTGTGCATCTGGGACTGGATTCCGGCGGCAACCTGCCCGGTTTGCTTGCGAAAGATTGCACCTTGCGCGACGCCACGGTTCCCGTTCTGGGCGGCGCGGCGCAATGCGGCGGTTTCGATCTTCTTGCGGCCGCCGCCGGTTCGGGCTCGCTTGCCGATTTCGACGAAACCGACGCCGCGCGCCTGGTGGCCCAACTCAAAGCCGAGCGCAATTACGACCGCGTGCTGCTCGATCTCGGCGCGGGCGTCGATTCAAGTCTCATGCATTTCGCAGCCGCATCCGACGAAACCATCGTCGTGCTGACTCCCGATCCCGCGTCGTTGACCGACGCGTACGCGTTCGTGAAAATCCTCATGCGCGCGTTCACCGCGCCGCCCCACGTGGTCGTCAACATGTCCGCGAACGAGGCGGAAGCCAAACGCACGGCCGACGCGTTGACTGCGACCTGCCGAACATTTCTCAAGACGACGCTCGAACATTTGGGGTCCGTGCCGCGCGACCCCAGGGCGGTGGAATCTTTGCGCCAACAGCGTCATTTGTCGCAGCTCTATCCCCAGGCGCCTGCGTCTCGCGCCATCGAAGGAATTGCGGCCCGGCTGCATGCTCGCGTCGCGCCCCGCCCTGCGTTGGTGAGCGTGCGTTAACCACGCGATTGCCGGATTTGTGCCGCTTTTGCCTGCGACCCCGCGCAGGAGGCCGCTCCTCTCCCAAGGTCACACGAAATCGTGTATCATTCCCGGACAAGAGCGCTATTCGGTCCCGCGGGTCGGGCCGTGTGTCACGCGTCTTCGGGCTGGGACCTTAAGGGGGTAGTTATGTCTGTTGTCATGGATCTTTGGCATTCAATTGTTGGCATTCTCACGACGTCGGGCTGGATCACGCTTGTCATCATGGCGGTGATCGCGATCGGCGCGGCGTTCATGATCGAAGGCGCCGGCTCGCTCGTAACCGCAACGGTCGGCGCGCTCATCGTATTCGGCCTGGCGACCACAATCTACGCCGCAGCCACGGCCAAGGGCGGCGCCAATTGGTCCGGCATGCCGCAGGCGGACTGGACAGCGCTCCATTCCGTGACCGTCCCGATCCTGTTGGCATATGCGATCGTCTTTGCTGTCGCCATCGGTGTACTGAGCTTCATCCGTTCAATCGTCCTGCGTTAGTCGCAGAACGACATTCCGATAGCGACGCCGGGCGCGTGATGGCGCGCCCGGCGCTGTCGATTCGCGTTCACGCCGCGTTATCCGGAAAACGTCAGCGGCCCCTCTTGCCGCCGCCGCCGGCATTGTCTATGGCGAATGGGCCCGCCCCAAGGCCCATGAGAAGCAACAATCCGCCCGCGATGGCGATGTTGCGCATGAATATCTCCGAAATCGGCCAGACGGTCCGCCGTTTCGTTCAGTTTCCAATAATCGTGCATCGTCACCGAGACGATCACCGTGAAACCGAACAACAGAAGCGCGCCATGACGCGTGTTATAACCGAGCGCGATCGAAACGCCCCCCAGGATCATGATCGCCAATGCGATGACGAGCAGCAACGGCGCGGCAGGCACATGCTTCATCTGCATGAGCGTCACCGTGCCGTCCCAGGAATTGATCATCGTCCACGCCTCGCTCAGAAAAAGCCAGGCGATCGCCAGCCGTCCGATCAAAGGCGCAATTCGTTCCGAAAGCGACATGCAAATCCCCCGCGACGCAAAGCGGGGAATCGTAGCGAAACGGCGTTGTGTCGAAAACCCCTAAACCTGCCTCAACGCGTGTTTGCGCAGATGGCGGACGATCGCCATTTCGTCGAGGCGCGATTGCGCGCGGCGCGCCTCGATTTCGGCCACGCGCTTGGCCTGCTGCTCGGTGGCGAGTTCCAGGCTCTTCAGGTCCTGATAGGCGTGCGTGAGATCGCCCTGGCACTGCGCGCGTTCGCGATCGATTTCCTTCAGCGTGGCGCGCAGATTCTCGCGGCGCGACTTCGATCGAGCGCAGGAATGACGGAAATGCGAGCCGCCCGATGTCGGAATCATTGGCGCGCTGGCGCTCGCGCGCCACGCTGTCTTCAAGATCGGCGAGCTTGCGTTCGAGATCGGCTCGCATGCCGTCGAGCGTCGTCATGCGCCGCTTGAGTTCGTCGACGCGGAAGCGCTTCAGGCGCATCAAGGTGTCTCGGCCGTTTCATGACGCGTCTACCCTTTCCCTGGCCGCCGCTCGATATGCGATCGAGCGCGGCATAACCCTCGGCCAAACGTCACGCGCTCGTCCTTCTTCTGGGCCAGAAACGCTTCGAGCTGCGGATAGAGCTTTATGGCGGCGTCGACTTCAGCATTCGTGCCAGCTTTGTAGGCGCCGAGACGGATCAGTTCGGCCATGTCTTCGTAAACCGCGAGCGGCGCGCGTGCGCGCGCGACAATCGCCTGCTCGTTCGTCGGTATTGCACTGCGGCATGGCGCGCGACACCGATTTCAGAATGTTGATGGCGGGAAAGCGGCCGCGTTCGGCAATGGCACGTTCGAGAACGATATGGCCGTCGAGAATGCCGCGCACGGCGTCTGCGATCGGCTCGTTGTGGTCGTCGCCTTCGACGAGAACGGTGAAGAGGCCGGTGATCGAGCCCGTGGTGCCCTGCATGCCCGGACCCGCACGCTCCAGAAGACGCGGCAGTTCGGCGAAGACGGTGGGCGTGTAGCCCTTGGTGGCCGGCGGTTCGCCCGCGGAGAGGCCGATTTCGCGCTGCGCCATGGCGAAGCGGGTCACGCTGTCCATCAGGAGCAGCACATGCAGGCCCTGGTCGCGCAAGTTGTTCGGCGACGGTCATGGCGACATAGGCCGCCTGCCGGCGCACCAGCGGCGGGCTCGTCGGAGGTCGCTGCGACCACGACGCTGCGCGCGCAAGTCCTTCAGGGCCCAGATCGTCCTCGATGAATTCCTTGAGCTCGCGGCCGCGTTCGCCGACCAGGCCGATCACGATGGCGTCGGCGTCGGTATTGCGCGCCAGCATGGCCAGCAGGGTCGATTTGCCCACGCCGGAGCCCGCGAAAATGCCCATGCGCTGGCCCTTGCAGCAGGTGGCGAAGGCATTGAGCGCCTTGACGCCCAGATCGAGCTTGCCGCC
This sequence comes from uncultured Alphaproteobacteria bacterium, assembly GCA_963715545.1. GTDB lineage: Bacteria > Pseudomonadota > Alphaproteobacteria > Micropepsales > Micropepsaceae > Rhizomicrobium. The sequence goes on from OY970252.1 coordinate 2,918,479, forward strand.
GACGCGCGCCCGCGTAGTGGGCCGAGGGCGGCGCGGCCTTGAGGGGATAGGCCGATCGGACCTTGCGGCCAGCGGACCCTTGCCGTCCAGCGGCTCTGCCGAAGCCGTCGAGCACGCGGCCGAGCCAGGCCTGGCACGGGATAGATCAAAGCGGGGCGGTCATCGAAATCGGCCCGGGCGCCGAGGGAGACGCCGTCCAGGGAGCCCAGCGGCATGACCAGCGCCCGGCCGTCGCGGAAGCCGACCACTTCACAGGGAATTTTCTTGCCATTTGAGGAGGTTAGCCTAACCTGACCACCCAGGCTGACGGCTCCGGCCGCGCCCGTCACTTCGACGAGCAGGCCTTCGATGCGGGCCACCCGGCCGAAGCGCGTGAGCGCCGGAACAGCCTCGATATCTTTGAGAAGCGCGCGCATTCCCGGTCCGATCTTGGGAAACCCATGATGGGATTCCAGCGAGCATCTTGAAGGGAAGGATTTAAGTGGCGGTAAACTTAACGAAACGAATCAATGAGATGGGCGAGGTTCGCTCATATTCGCTTAATCCGTCTTCGAGCCGAGTAAACCCAAGGGACGTTGAAAGCGGATGTTAACCATTTGGCCTTACCGTCCCAATGTTTGTTAACCACGACCGGCGGGCAGTCCAGGTCGCGAAAGAGGTTCGAGAAACATGCGCGTACTCCTGATCGAAGACGACAGCGCCATGGCGCGCAGCATCGAACTGATGCTGCGCTCGCGAGGGCTTTAACGTCTACACGACCGATCTCGGCGAAGAAGGGATCGATCTCGGCAAGCTTTACGACTACGACATTATCGTGCTCGATCTGCAGTTGCCGGACATGAGCGGCTTCGAAGTGCTGAAGTCGCTGCGCGTCGCCAAGGTGCAGACACCGGTCCTGATCCTGTCGGGCAACGCCATCGTCGAAGCGAAGGTCAAGGCGCTCGGCTTCGGCGCCGACGACTATATGACCAAGCCCTTCCACAAGGACGAGCTGGTCGCCCGCATCCAGGCCGTGGTGCGCCGCTCCAAGGGCCATTCGCCAGTCGGTCATCACGACCGGCAAGCTCACCGTCAATCTCGACGCCAAGACCGTCGAAGTCGACGGCAGCCGCGTGCATCTGACCGGCAAGGAATATCAGATGCTGGAGCTGCTCTCGCTCCGCAAGGGCACCACGCTCACCAAGGAGATGTTCCTCAATCATCTCTATGGCGGCATGGACGAGCCCGAACTCAAGATCATCGACGTCTTCATCTGCAAGCTGCGCAAGAAACTGGCGGCGGCCACGAACGGCGACAATTACATCGAAACGGTCTGGGGCCGCGGCTATGTGCTGCGCGATCCGGCCGAAGAAGTGGCCGCTTAACGTTACTGTCTTTAATGATCACGCGAAGGGCGCCCTGCGGCGCCCTTTTCGTTTTGGCGTCAGGATGCTTCGGCGTGCGCGCCCGGATGAACGCCGGCGCGCTGCGGAATGACCAAAACGCAGATGGCGATGAACACGGCGATCGCCAGCGACGCCAACGGGCGGCTCAGATTGAGCCCGCCATGATTGAGCGGCTTGTCGAGGAAATCCCCGACCGTTGCGCCGAGCGGCCGCGTCAGAATGAAGGCAGCCCAGAACAAAACGACATGCGAAATGCGGGTCCAATAATAGGCCGCCGCGATCAGCACGAGCGCGCCAATAAACAGCTCCGCTCCGCCCAGATAACCAAGGCCGGACGTATCAGCGGTCCAGTCACCGAGCGCGGTTCCCAGGGTTTGAGAAAAGGTGATGGTCGCCCAATAGAACGCTTCGACTCTGGGCGTATTGACGGTGTCGACCGACACGGTCCCTTCGGACCAGTACCAAAGGGCGAGACAAGCCAGCACACAGAGAAGCAGGATCGCCGATCCGCCTGTGTAGCCGATGCCCAGCGAGCGATCCGCGAAATCAGCCATCGTCGTGCCGGCGGTCGTCGAGGCGATGATCGTGGCCCAGTAGAGATAAGGATGGAACTTTTTCGCCGCGATTTGCCAGATCACAAGCACGACCAGCAACGACAGAAATATTGCGGTGCCCGTCAGGTATCCCAGATTCATCGTCATGGTCACCGTGTCGCCGCCTGTTTCACCGAGCGTTGTCGCGGCGATCTTGATGATCCAGAAACCCAGCGTGACGGCCGGCACTTTGCTCAGGACGGCATTGGCATCGATCGCACGCATCTATTCTGGCCTCGGACAAGCGGAAGGGACAACGCTTTCGCACAAACACGATTCATTCGAAAGGGGAAATCCATCCCGGTTCTGGATTCAAGCTGGAGCCGAACTTAATTCTTTTCAATCTCAACGACGCCGCGCCGATCAGAGCGCGACGCCTCGACCGAGCGTCGCAATGAATATCCCGAAAACGACGAGCGAGAAGACAATGGCGACGTAACTTCGCGGAATTGTGATCGATGTTTCGGTCGCCCTGGGTTTAAGCCGTCCGAGCGGGATGAACAGCAATGGAAATGCGCATGCCGCGATTTCCAGCACGGCGTCTCTCAAATCGCCCCATCCCTCGCCCTGATAGGCGAACGCCGCCACGGCCGCGCCGATGCTGGCGGCGATCCATAGCGTTCTGGCGACACGGCGGGCAGCGATCGGTTCAGGCCAAAGATTTGAGAGTGCGCGCGACGTCAAACGGATGCCGATGACATATAACGCGACGCCGCAGGTGGCCGCGACGATGCGCAACCAAAGCGGGACATCGCCGAGCATGAATTGCGCGAAGAAATAGAGATCGCCATGGCGCGTCCGCATGGCGTCCATCACATAGCCCGCTTCCCAGAAATAGCTGAAGGCAGTGACGGCGATCAGGAACAGTTTGAAACTCGTCAGTCGCGCGGGAACGAAGCGCGAAACGATCAGCGCTGCCGTGCCCATCAGCAGATTGCCTGCGGGACCGGCAGGATCGATCCAACCCGAACGCATATCGCAATGAAAAATCGACGAACTCAGAAGCGTGATATGCCCGTGCAGAAGGAGGCACGCGCTGCCGTGGCCGAGCGCTTCGTGGTCGAAAGTGACGACGCACATGGCGAGCACGCCGATGGCGGCGATTGTCAGCCAATCGTTCCCGCTTTTCATACGATCCCCCGGGATCCGAAAATCAGCCGGCCAACGCCATTCCACTTGTGAACTGCAACGAGGCCAGCCGCGCATAGAGTCCGCCGCGCGCCACCAGTTCGGCATGACTGCCCTCGCCTACGATGCGGCCCTGATCCATGACCACGATGCGTTTGAGGCGCTGGATGGTGGCGAGACGATGCGCGATCACGATGGTGGTGCGGCCAGCCATCAGATTGTTGAGACCTGTTTGCACGAGCTGCTCGTTCTCGGCGTCCAGCGCGCTGGTCGCTTCGTCGAGCAACAGGAGCGGCGCATCGCGCAGGATCGCACGCGCGATCGCGATGCGTTGGCGCTGACCGCCGGACAAGGTCGTGCCGCGTTCGCCGACCAGCGTTCCATATGACTCCGGCAGACGCTCGATAAACTCCGCGGCGGCCGCAGCTTCGGCCGCGCGCCGAACCTCATCGTCGCTCGCATCGGGACGTCCGTAGCGGATATTGTCGGCGATCGTGCCCGAAAAGATCGCCGGGTCCTGTGCCACCAGCGCGATGTTGCGGCGCAGATCTTCCGGATCGAGATCAGCGATGTCGACCCCGTCGAACAAGATTTCGCCGCTTTGCGGCGCAAAGAAGCGCAGCAGCAATTGGAACACCGTCGATTTGCCGGCCCCGGAGGGCCCGACCAGTGCGATGGCCTCTCCCGGATTGACGTCGAGCGAAAAGCCGTTGAGGGCGGCCGCGTCCGGCCGCGTGGGATAGCGGAATCCCACGTTCCGGAACGACACCGCGCCATGGGTCGGGCGCGGCAGAATTCGCGGATTGGCGGGGATCGGCACGGCAGGCTCGACATGCAGCAATTCCATCAGGCGTTCCGAGGCGCCGGCCGCCCGCTGGAGATCGCCCCAGGTTTCGCTGAGAGCTCCTACGCCGCCCGCGACGATCAGGGCATAAAACAGGAATTGCACGAGTTGACCGCCCGTCATCGCGTGGCTGACGACGTCAACCGCGCCAACCCACAACACGCAAATGATGCTGGCGAACGCACCGAACATGACGGCGGCTGTCATCACTGCGCGGGCGCGCGTGCGCAGGATCGCGACGTCGAAAGAGAGCTCCACGGCGCCCCCAAACAATTTGCGATCGAGATTCTCATGCGTGAACGCCTGAACGGTCTGCACGGCGTTGAGCGTTTCGCTCGCGCGCGCGCTGGTGTCGGCGATGCGATCCTGACTGCGGCGGCTCAACGTGCGCACCCAACGTCCGAACGCGATGAGCGGAATCATCACCAGCAAGACGGCGGCGAGAACAAGCGCGGAAAGCTTGAGGCTTGTGGCGAACATCAACGCGAGTCCGCCCACGAACATGACGGCATTGCGCATCGCAACAGATACAGACGATCCGACAACGGTCTGTATGAGCGTGGTGTCCGCGGTGAGGCGGGACAGCACTTCGCCGGTGCGCGTCACTTCGAAGAACGCCGGCGTGAGACCGATCACGTGATCGAACACGGCCTTGCGAATGTCGGCGATGACCCGCTCACCCAGCCAGGTGACGAAATAAAACCGTGTGGCCGACGAGCAGGCGAAGATCGCGGCGACGAGCAGGAAGGGTATGAAATACAGCTTGAGGCGGCCCGCATCGGCTGCATTGAAGCCATGATCCATGACCTGGCGGAGAACCGCGGGCAGGATCAGGGTCGCCGCCGAGGAACACATCAGAGCCAGCAGCGCAAAGCCGATCCGCCAGCGATACGGCCTCAAAAACGGCAGCAGCCGGCGCAGAGGCTCCAGAGACCGGCTTTTGGCCCGGCCTGCGGCCACGTGCTGGACCTGGTTGACAAATTCTTCGCCCGATTGCGCCATTCGCGCCCCAATTCCTGCCGGTTCGACCCTATATAGTGCGCTTCGCAGGCTGGCGAACGGGGCCGAGTGCCGCGCAGCCCGAATTTTCGCCCCAAAACCCGAAACTTGTCAGTCCGGGGACGATCCCCTATAAGGCGCGCCTTCAAATCGTCGCCAAGAGGCCGTCGCCGTGAAAAAGGGCATTCATCCGAACTACCATATGATCAGCGTCCAGCTGAACGACGGCTCGACCTACCGGACGCGCTCGACCTGGGGCGAGGCGGACCAGAAGCTCACCCTCGATATCGACCCGTCGACCCATCCGGCCTGGACAGGCGGCCAGCAGCAATTGGTCGACCGCGGCGGCCGACTGACCCGCTTCAACAAACGCTTCAAGGATTATGTGAAGTAAGAAGCCGTTCGCTTCTTACTGTCCGCCGCTGCCGAACGCTTGGTTCAGGCGATCAAAATGCGCCTTCACGCCCGGCGCCTTCGCTTCACTGCCGTAAAGCACTTCATCGAGGCGCGCGATCCGGCGATAGAGATTGTCGCTGCGCGACAGAAGATCCTGAAGAGCGCCCGGCAGAGTTTCGACGCTTTCGCCGCGTCCGCCGAAGCAGATTTCTTTCGAGCCTAAACGATAACGATCGCCCGCCGCGTCTTCGATGCGCATTTCGCCGTCATGCACGGCGCGTTGAATGAGAAGCCAGCTCGCGGCCTGCATCAGCCGCGTGGTGACGCGCATGCTTTCGCCGGCGTAAAGCAACGCTTCCTTGCGCGGCAGATCGCGCGATTCCTGGCGCCCGCGCCCGTCGAGATAACGCGCGGTTTCCTCTACAAGCGACATCCCCTCGTCGAACGTGCGCTCGAAAAGTGCGGAGCCCGTAAATGTCTGGAGCGTGAGATCGCGCAGGTTCTCGTCGTCCGTTTGCGGCAGCGACATACGTCGCACCTCCCCCAGTGCTCATCCCGAGAAAAAGTAGCAAGACGCCGCGCCAGCGCAAGCCTCTCGTGCGCTTGTGTCACGCGTAAACCAAAAGCGGGGTTGCAGGAACGACACGCTTTTGTACGGTCGGCCTGCACGCAGCGTTAATGATTGAAAGGTTTACGAGCAACCGCTCTCACCGCTTTGCACAATCCGGACTGTATAATAACCAACAATGTTCTCATTTCTTAAAGAAGGAATCCGCAGCGTTCTTCGTCGCCTGGCGCTTCTGGATCGCCTCGCGGCAGCGCGCGATCTCGCTTTCGAGCAGTGCGATGCGCTCCGCAAGATCTGGTTCGGACATGGCGTACAAATCCGCGCCCAGGAGAATTTCCGTAGGTTTCTTGCGGATCGGCAGTTCGTCGGGATCGATGGGCATGGTTTCCGTCCTCGCGCGCCTCTTGCTAATGTTCGGCCCAATTGTTCCCTCACGCGTGGTTCCCGCACAAGTTCGCCGTTTGAAAAGAGAAGACTCATGAAAGCCATTCGCGTCGAAAATCCCGGTTCCGGCTACAAACTCGTCGTCGGCGATATTCCTCGTCCGGCGCCGGGCGCAGACGATGTACTGATCAAGGTAGCGGCGGCAGGCCTTAATCGCGCCGATATCGCCCAATCAATGGGATTGTATCCGCCGCCGCCCGGCGCGCCCGACACGCTGGGCATGGAAGTGTCCGGAGAGGTTGTCGAAATCGGGTCGGCCGTTACCGAGTTTGGCATGGGCGACAAAGTTTGCGCGCTCGTGCCGGGCGGCGGTTATGCCGAATATTGCGTTGCATCATCGGGTTGCACGCTCCCGGTTCCCGCCGGCGTCCACCTCATCGATGCGGCCGGCCTGCCGGAAGTTCATTTCACGGTCTGGACCAATTTGATGGATTCGGCGCGGTTGCAGCCGGACGAAAGCGTTCTCATTCATGGCGGATCGAGCGGCATCGGCACAGCCGCGATTCAGTTGTGCGCCGCGCGCAGCCACACCGTCTTCACGACGGCCGGCAACAAAGAAAAATGCGACGCTTGCGAAGTGCTGGGCGCCGCGCGTGCGATCAACTATCGCGACGAGGATTTCGTCGGGGTGATCAAAGAGGCGACGGGCGACAAAGGCGTGGACGTGATCCTCGACATGGTGGGTGGCGACTATATCGAGCGCAATTTCCGGACGCTGGCGCGGCAGGGGCGGCTCGTGAACATCGCGTTCCAGGGCGGCATGACCGCACAGGTCAATTTCGGGCTCATGCTGATGAAAAGGCTGTCTTTCATGGCCACGACCCTCCGGGGCCGAACCATCGGGGAAAAAACAGCGATCCGCGACGCACTCGCCCGCGAAGTCTGGCCCCTGATTGCGGCAGGACGCATCAAACCGGTCATCGACAAGGTCTTTCCGCTGGCCGAGGCCCAGGCGGCCCATGCCAGGATGGTCCAAAGCGCCCATATCGGAAAGATTTTGCTCAAGCTCTAGTCAAAACCCTTTTCCTTGGCGGCAGTCTGCCTGTAAAAGGCCCATTCACTATCCCCAAAAGGCTTAAGACCTAGGGAGCGGCGTGAGGTCCGAAACCTCGCCCGGGAAAAGGAAAATCCATGGCCGAAAAACCGCTGATGCCGAAGGCGACCGCCGTCTGGCTGGTCGACAACACCTCGCTCACCTTCGAGCAGATCGCCGATTTCTGCGGACTTCATCCGCTGGAAGTGAAAGGCATCGCCGACGAGGACGTGGCCAAGGGGATCAAGGGCCAGGACCCCGTCACCTCCGGCCAGCTGACCCGCGAGCAGATCGAAGAAGCCGAGAAGAATCCGAAGGTTCGCCTCAAGATGGCGCCGGCCAAGCACAAGATGCCGTCCGTGCAAGCAGAAGAAGGCGCCGCGCTACACGCCCGTCTCCAAGCGCCAGGACAAGCCTGACGCGGTCTACTGGATCCTGCGCAACCATCCGGAATTCGCCGACGCCGACATCATCAAGCTGATCGGCACGACGAAGGCGACGATCCAGAAAATCCGCGAGCGCTCGCACTGGAACGCCACCAACATCAAGGCGGTCGATCCGGTGACGTTGGGGCTTTGCTCGCAGCTCGAGCTCGACATGGCGGTGGAGCGCGCCGCGGTGCGCCGCGACCGCCTGATCAAGAAGACGTTGAAGAAGGGCGAAACCCTCAAGCCGATCGAAGAAACGACGGCGGAATTGGTGTCGGAAGCCGGGTCCGACGAGTCGGACGAATAATTCTCCCCTCAGTCGTTGCATTGGAAGCGGTTCGGAGAAATAATGTTTCTCCGATCAAGGAACGCCGCGATGGTGACGGAAAGAGTCCGCAGCTGAAGCGCTTCGCTTAAGCCCGCCCGGTTTGCAAAAGCCGGGTCTTGTGACATTTCCCACTCTCGGCGGCTCCCATGGCTTTCCTGCGCAATCGCACGGTCAATCTGATCAATCTGCACTACGGCATTCAGGCCCTCGCAATGGGCATGGGTGGCGTTTTCTATCTTGTCTTCCTGCTTCGGGCGGGTCTCTCGCCGTCTTTCGTGCTTTGCACGATGGCGCTGATCCTGATCGGCCGCTTCCTGATGCGCCCGGTCGTGCTGGTCTTCGCGAAACGCTGGGGGCTCAAGCCGGCGCTTGTCGTGGGAACGGCGATTCTCGCCGCGCAATATCCCATGCTCGCGCGCGTGCACGGCATCGGCGCGTCGCTTGTCGAGCTGATCCTGATCTCCTCGCTCGGCGATACGTTCTACTGGTCGACCTTTCACGCTTATTTTGCGTCGCTGGGCGACAGCGAACATCGCGGCCACCAAACGAGCGCGCGCGAGGCGCTCGCGGCGTCCGTCGGCATCGTCGCGCCGCTTCTGGGGGCGTGGGCGATCGTCACCGTCGGACCGGGCATCGCGTTTTCCTGCGTCGGATTGGTCCAGTTGCTCGCAGCGCTTCCATTGCTGGGCACGCCCAATGTTCCGGTTCTGCCTGCGGCACCGGGCGCCTTTCGCGCCGCTCTTCCGGGCATTTTCCTGTTCGCAGCCGACGGCTGGTTTGCATCGGTGTTCTTTTTCGTCTGGCAGATCGCGCTGTTCATCTCCTTGGGAGAAAGCTTCCAGACCTATGGCGGCGCGATGGCGCTGTCGGCCTTGGTCGGCGCCGCAAGCGGCCTTTTGCTTGGCCGCCACATTGACGCGGGGCATGGAAAACGTGCGGTCCTGATCGCTTATAGCGTCGGCGCGCTGACGCTCGGTTTGCGAGCGCTGAGCCTCGGCACGCCCTGGTTTGCGATCATCGCCAACGCCATGGGCTCGCTCGCACAGTGCTTGCAGGTGCCTGCGATGATGACGGCGGTCTACAACCTCGCAAAGGCGTCCCCCTGCGCGCTGCGGTTTCACATCGCCACCGAAGGCGGTTGGGATGCCGGTTGTGCGACCGGTTGCCTGATTGCTGCGACGCTTGCCGCTTACGGCTCGCCTTTGGCCGCACTTCTGGCGCTTGGTTTTCCGGCGCTTGCGACATCGGTGGTGTTGCTGCGTCGCTACTACGCCGCGAAGGGCGCACAGATCGAGACGCCGTCTCTTCCGGTCCTGCCGCCGGGAAGCAATCCGCTCTAGACGCTATGCCGCCTGCTCTTCATGCGCACGCGGATCGAGTTCGATCACGTTTGGCGAACCGGGTTGCGGCACGGTCACAAAATGATCATGCGTTTCGTCGGGGGCGGCGCGAACCATCGTAATGCGCACAATGGTGAAGATCGTCATCAACAGATGCACGCCGGCCGTATAGAAGAACAGCGACGGCATCGAACTGTGCGCAATGATGAACGCCGCGAGCGACGGCCCCACGATCGAAGCCAGCGCATTCACCAGCAGCAGAGTCGCCGACGCTTCGATGAATTCGCTGCGCGCCAACCGGTCATTGGCGTGCGCGATCGACAGCGAATAGAGCGGCAGCATCGCCGCGCCGAAAAACAGCGACAGCGGATAGAGCAGATAAGGATGATCCGCGCTCACGCGGCCCAGGAGCGCGAGCGCCACGCCGCCGACGGACGCTGCCGCGCAGATGCCCGCGATGATCCAGCGCCGATCGATCCGGTCCGAAAACCGCCCCAGCGGAAACTGGATCAGCGCGCCGCCCACGATGAAGGCGCTCATGAACAGCGCCACGCCGAAGGTCGAGAAGCCGAGCGATTGCGCGTAGACAGGCGCCAAGGTCCAGAACGCGGCGTTGGCGAGGCCTACCGTGATGATTCCCGCCATGCCGACAGGCGCCATCCGCATCATGCGCCAGACTCGCAGGACGGGCCGGGGCTGCGGCGCCGGCTGCGGCAAATGCGTCAAGCCCATCGGCACGACACAGAAAATGTAGAGCACCGCCGCCAGGCTGAAGAGTTGATAGCCCATGGGCGGCGCGGCCAGCAGCAGCCACTGGCCGAGAGTCAGGCAGGTCAGATTGACGATCACATAGGCCGACAGGATGCGCCCGCGGGTTTCATTGGTGGCGCGATCGTTGAGCCAACTCTCGATCGCCATATAGATGCTGGCCGCCAGGAATCCGAAGGCGGCGCGATCGGCGAACCACATGGCCGGCTGCGTGAAGATCGGCTGGAGCAGAACCGTCGCTGCGGTGAGCGCCGCGGCCACCGCAAAGGTGCGGATATGGCCCACCCGCGCGAGCAGACGGGGACCGACGAAGCAGCCGACCACGAAGCCCAGATAGTAAAACGAACCCATCGCGCCGATGGCCAGATCGGAAAAGCCTTCGAGATGGGCGCGCACGGGGGTGAGCGTGCCGATCAGGCCGTTTCCCAGCAGCAGGAACGCCGTCGAGAGAAGGATTGCGCCGATGGAATAAAGCTGAGGTGCCATGCTGCCCCGCGGAGCCCCCGCGGACTCGTTCGATCAGCATACGTCTTCGGCGCGCGCGGCGAAATTGCGGCGGCGCTGTGCGCTATTTGGGCGCAACAGCCTTGCGCAGATTACATATATCTCAGAAGCACGAAGCCGAGCACGACCAGAACGAGAAATACGACGAGCGCTGCTTCGAGATAACGCTCGAGAATCTCGCGGGCCTTGTCGCCGAACAGATAGACGAGCGTGCCTTCGAGGACGATGAAACGCAGCGAACGCGTGATCGCCGAATAGAGCATGAACGCGGCGAACGGCACATTGGCGAGCCCGGCCGAGATCGTCACCAGCTTGTAGGGCACGGGCGTCAGCCCCTGAATCACGATGAAGTAGGCATGCGCGGCATATTTCGCCCTGAGCGCTTCGACCTCGGACAGCGGAATGTGAAGGACGCCGATCAGCCAGACGCCGAACGTCTTCCAGAAGAGGGCGCCAATGGCATAGCCAAGGACGCCTCCCATGACCGACCAGAACATGCACCAGGCGCCGACCGCGAAGGCCCGTCTGCGGTTCGCCAGCATCATCGGCAGCACCATGACATCGGGCGGGATGGGGAAAAACGACGCCTCCGCGAACGACATGAGAGCCAGGATCCACCATGCATAGGGGCTACTCGCGCGCGCGGTGAACCAGGCGTAAAGCCTGCGGATGAGGCCCGCGTTTCCGGCGATATTTGCGCTCTCGGTCATTGGCCCCAATCCTTCGCAAGGAAGTCCTTCGCGACGCGCTTTCCTAGCACGCAGCGCCCTCGACTGCGCAAGCTTGCCGCTAAGCCGCCCTTTCTCTAACTTTCGCGCTCTTTACTCTCCCAGGACACCGGCATGGCGAAGCGCAAATCGGGCAAAGGCGGAAAGCGTAAAGCGGCGTCCCCGCCCAAGAAGAAGAAATCGGCGCGCAAAGCCCCCCCGCGAAAAATATCCACGCCGAAGCCCGCACCGAAACGGCCTGCACAAACCAAACGCGCGACGGCGCTTCGGCCGCGAAAGACGATCCTGCGCCGGACGGGCGCGGCGCCGCGACCGATGGCGCCTCTGAAACGCATGGTCGGGCGCAGCCCCTACGATGCGGATCTCGACCGCAATGCCGCGAACTACGTGCCGCTCACGCCGCTGACGTTTCTCGAGCGCGCCGCCAGCGTATTTCCCGAACGCGCCGCCATCATCCATGGCGGCCAGCGGCATACCTACGCGCAGTTCTACGCGCGCGCCCGCAAACTCGCCTCCGCGCTCGCCAAACGCGGCGTCAAAAAAGGCGACACCGTCGCCGTGATGCTCGCCAACACGCCCCCCATGCTGGAAGCGCATTACGGCGTGCCCATGTCGGGCGGCGTGCTCAACACGCTCAATACGCGCCTCGACGCGGCGGCGCTCGCCTTCATTCTCGATCACGGCGAAGCGAAAGTTCTGATCACCGATCGCGAATTTGCAGGCACGATCCGCGAAACCCTGAAACTCGCCGCGGTGAAACCTTTCATCATCGACTATGACGATCCGGAATTCCCGCAAACCGGCGAACGGCTGGGTTCGATCGAATATGAGCAATTCCTCGCGGGCGGCGATCCGGATTTCGCCTGGGAGATGCCCGGCGACGAATGGGACGCGATTTCGCTGAACTACACCTCCGGCACGACGGGCAATCCCAAAGGCGTCGTCTTCCACCATCGCGGCGCGGCCCTCATGGGCTATGGCAATGTGATCTCGACGGGCATGGGCCGGCATCCGGTTTATCTGTGGACCTTGCCGATGTTTCACTGCAACGGCTGGTGCTTTCCCTGGTCTCTCGCAGTGGTCGCCGGCACGCATGTATGCCTGCGCTGGGTGCGTGCAAAACCGATCTTCGACCTGATCGTGGAGCACAACGTCACGCATATGTGCGGCGCGCCGATCGTGATGTCGACCCTGATCAATGCGCCGGAAAGCGAACGCCGGCCGCTGCCGCGCAAAATCGAATTCATCACGGCCGCAGCTCCGCCACCGGAAGCCGTGCTCGCCGCGATGAGCGAAGGCGGTTTCAATGTCACGCATGTTTATGGGTTGACGGAAACCTATGGTCCCGCGGTCGTCAATGAGTGGAAGTCCGAATGGGACGCGCTCGACCGCGGCCATCGCGCGGCCAAGAAAGCGCGCCAGGGCGTGCGTTATCACGCGCTCGATGCGCTGACCGTAATGGACCCCGAAACCATGGAGCTCACGCCAGCCGACGGCGAAACCCTGGGCGAAGTGATGTTCCGCGGCAATGTCGTGATGAAGGGCTACCTCAAAAACCCGAAGGCGACACGCGAGGCGTTCGAAGGGGGCTGGTTCCATTCGGGCGATCTGGGCGTGATGCATCCGGATGGCTATGTGCAGCTTAAGGATCGCTCCAAGGACATCATCATCTCCGGCGGCGAGAACATTTCGTCGATCGAAGTGGAAGATGCTCTTCTGATGCATCCGGCCGTGATGTTCGCGGCCGTCGTCGCGCGGCCGGACGAAAAATGGGGCGAGACGCCTTGCGCCTTTGTCGAACGCAAAGTGGGCTACGAAACCACGACGGAGGAGGAGCTGATCGAGCATTGCCGCACGCAGATTGCGCGGTTCAAATGTCCCCGCCACGTGATCTTCACCGACCTCCCCAAAACCTCCACCGGCAAAATCCAGAAATACAAACTGCGCGAACAGGCGAAGTTGGTGACGTGAAAAAACAAGATTTTAGCGCAGAGGACGCTGAGGGTGCGCGGAGGGCGCTGAGGGATTCGGTGCGAACTGCCTGAACATCAGCACAAACGGATCAAGTGGTTTGGCGCGCGAAGCGCGCCGAAAGAGCCCTGCGATCCGATGACTATTTATTTGAGGCAATCCAGCACCCTCTGCGTCCTCCGCGCACCCTCAGCGTCCTCTGCGTTAAAACCTTGTTTCTCAGCCACGGAAAATTTTTCCAAGACGGCCGTCACAAATCACCTTAACCTCACTCCGCTTGAACAATAGCGGGGCGGATTTGGATCGACCGTTTGCAAGCAGGTTCGCCCTGCTTTTCATCTTCATCACCATGCTGGTCGATACGATCGGACTCGGCATCATCATTCCCGTGATCCCGAAGATCATCGCCGAACTGACCGGTCATAACCTTCCGCCTGCGCAGGCGCTGAGCGAAGCTGCGCGCTATGGCGGTTGGCTGTTTTTTGTCTATGCGCTGATGCAGTTTCTCTGCGCGCCGCTGATCGGCAATCTGAGCGACCGGTTCGGGCGGCGGCCCGTATTGATTCTCTCGCTTCTGGCGCTCGGCCTGGACTATCTCCTGACCGGTCTCGCGCCCACCATCATCTGGCTTTTCGTCGCACGGATCCTGTCGGGCGCCGCGGGTGCGTCTTATTCGACCGTCAACGCCTACATTGCGGATGTCTCCCCACCCGAAAAGCGCGCGGCCAATTTCGGGTTGACGGGCGCCGCGTTCGGTGTGGGCTTCATTGTCGGGCCTGCCATCGGCGGCACGCTTGGCGAATATGGCGCGCGGCTGCCGTTCTTCGTCGCGGCAGGCCTGGCGCTGGCGAACGCGCTGTTCGGCCTCATCGTGTTGAAGGAGTCACTGGCGAAAGAGCAGCGACGTCCCTTTGAAGTCCGGCGCGCCAACCCGTTCGGGGCTTTCAAATCGCTCGCGCGCTTTCCTGCGATTGTAGGCCTGTTCGGTGTGGTGGTGCTGATGCGGTTGGCTCACGACGCGAACCCTGCGGTATGGACCTATTACACCATGCTCAAATTTCACTGGTCGCCGAGAGAGGTTGGTTATTCGCTGATGGCGGTCGGCGCGATGACGGCTATCGTGTTCGGTTTTCTCACACGCATCATTATTCCGCGCATCGGCGAGGAGCGCGCCGTCTATGTTGGACTTGCTTGCGGCGCGATCGGTTTTGCGGGCTACGCGTTCTCGACCGAAGGCTGGATGATGTATGCGTGGATGGCGGCCTGGGCCTTTATGGGGCTCGTGAGCCCTTCGCTCAACGCCATCGTGTCCAAGCTCGTGGGCCCGAATGAACAGGGCGAGTTGCAGGGCGCGCTCGCTTGCCTCGGATCGCTTACGTCGATCGCAGCGCCGCCTCTGCTGACCAATTTGTTCAGCTATTTCACGGGCGCATCTGCGCCGGTCTATTTTCCGGGCGCTGCGTTTCTCGCAGCGGCGCTGTTTCTCATGTTCGCCGCACTCGCGTTTGCGCGTACACGGCATGCGCCGACCATGGCACCGGCAGAGTAAGGCGCGCAGAAAGCCGCTTGCCCCCGCTACGGGGGACCCGCAACCCGGACGTGAAGGCTGGTTAGTGGACGCTGCTTCGCAGTCGTTCCAGTTCGTCTTTTATTCGGAGTTTTTCTTTTTTGAGGGCGGCGACCCGGACTTCGTCCCAATCGGGATGGGTCATTTCGGACTCGATCAAGTCCTGCAATTTCTTATGCTTTTCGGACAGTTCCTGCATGTGTCCCTGCAGTGCCATTGCTTACCTCGTCACTAGAAGGGATTGTAATTGAACCACCAAAAGGGCCATCTGTCACGGCCTAACTCCGGGCGTGGCTTCCAAATTGTGAATCTCTTTCATGGCGGAAAACGCGAGCAAAAAACCGGCAAAATCCCGGCTTGTCGTGGGTTTGAGCGGGGCCTCGGGAGTGGTCTACGGCATCCGGTTGTTGGAGGCGCTCGCCGAACTTGGGGTCGAATTGCATTTGGTGATGAGCAAAGCGGCCGAGATGACCATCGGTTACGAGACCGCGCTCAAACCCAAAGAGGTGGCCGCCAAGGCCGACCATGTTTACGCCATCGGCGATATCGCCGCGCCCATCGCGTCGGGCTCGTTCAAGACCGGGGGCATGATCGTGGCGCCCTGTTCCGTGCGCACGATGTCGGAGATCGCAACGGGGGTGACATCGAGTCTGCTCACGCGCGCCGCCGACGTGACTTTAAAAGAGCGTCGGCCGCTGATCCTCGTCGTGCGCGAGACGCCGCTGCATCTGGGCCATCTGCGCACGCTGGTGCAGCTCGCCGAGATGGGCGCAATCATCCTGCCGCCTGTGCCGGCCTATTACGCGGAGCCGCACAAAATTTCCGACATCGTCGATCAACTGGTCGGCCGTATGCTCGATCTTCTGGGGTATGATTGGCCGGACGTGCGGCGCTGGGGCGAGAATCTGGCGAAAGGCCGGCGCCGTGCGAAAAGCGGTAAGACGTCGTCATGAACGAAAATGACGAAGATCATGTGCTGCGCGCGCAGCTTGCGGCGTTGATGCAGGAGCATCGCGATCTCGACACGGCGATCGCCGCGATGGTCGATTCCGGCGTGCGCGATCAGCTTCAGCTTTCGCGGCTCAAGAAACGCAAGCTGCAACTCAAGGATCAGATCGCACGCATCGAAGACGCGCTCCTGCCGGACATCATTGCGTAAGACAGAAACAAAAAGATTTTAACGCAGGGGCCGCGGAGGATGCGCAGAGGGCGCTGAGGGATTCTGTGCGGACTGTTTAGAATGAGTCCATTCGAATTAGTTGATTCGGCGCGCAAAGCGCGCCAAACAAGCCTGCCAGTGCGATGATTATCTATCTGACGCGCGCCGCATCCCTGCGACCTCTGCGCATCCTCCGCGGCCCCTGCGTTAAAATTGTCGATGCAGGGTCGCGCCGGTGAAGGCTTTTACCGCCCGCCGCGCTTCTGGCGATACATCGCTTCGTCGGCCCGCGCGATGGCCGCGTCCGCGTTCTCGGCCGCTTCAAGCTCGAACGCGCCGTACGAAAAACCGACGGGCAGCAACCTGCCATCCCATGTCGCGGGACTTTGCGTAAGCCTGTCCATCAGCACGGCGGCTTTCTTGTGCGCCTGCGCCGTGTTGGCGTGGGACAGGATGACTCCGAACTCGTCGCCGCCGAGCCGGCCCACAACGTCGCTGTCGCGCACATGAGCCTGCAGGGTCGCCGCAAAGTGGGCCAGCACGGCGTCGCCCGCGGCGTGCCCATAGGTGTCGTTGACCAGCTTGAAGCCGTCGAGATCGAAATAGACGAGGCTGGCGGGCATGCCGTAGCGCGCCGTGAATCCGATGTGGCGGGTGAGCTCGCGGACGAAAGCGCGACGGTTCAGAAGCGGAAGAAGGTGGTCCTGATCGGCGGCGCGCTCGATTTCTTCGATGCGCGCGCGGCTGTCCAGCAACGCCTGGCGAAGCCCCTCCGCCTCGCTCACCATTTTCAACATCGCGGCGCGCACGCGCGGGGTGAATTCGACATCCGGGATGCCGAGCAGTTTTGCGCTCGGAATGATTGTCGGTGCAGGCGGTTCGGCGGGCGACGCGGGCGGGCGCGCACGGCCATTGCCGTTCGCCGGCCGGGAGGCGCGGTTGATCCGCTCGAGCGACATTTCACCTGTCCTGATTCGGTACACCCGTCCCGATTAGGCCTCAGGGGCTTTAACAAAGCGTTTATGTCGGTGAGCAAATCCTTAAAGAAAAGGCTACTTTCCTTGGGATTTTCCGGCTCTATAATGGGCCGCTTCTCCCCGTGCCGCGGGCCCGCGGCGTTTAGGCAAGAAGCATGACTGCCCCCCTTATCGGCCTCATCATGGGAAGCCAGTCCGACTGGGCGACCCTGCGCGCGGCATCCGAGATGCTGGACGCGCTGGGCATTCCCCACGAGACCCGCATCGTATCGGCCCATCGCACGCCCGAGCGGCTTTACGCCTATGCCAAGGGCGCTGCGGCGCGCGGGTTGAAAGCGATCATCGCGGGCGCAGGGGGCGCCGCCCATTTGCCCGGAATGGCGGCCTCCATGACGACCTTGCCCGTGCTGGGCGTGCCGATCGAATCGAAGGCGCTCAAGGGGATGGATAGCCTGCTTTCCATCGTGCAGATGCCGGGCGGTGTGCCGGTCGCGACGTTTGCGATCGGCGAAAGCGGCGCCAAGAATGCGGCGCTCCATGCCGCGGCGATTCTCGCGCTCTCGGATAAGGCCCTTGCCGGGCGGCTTGAGGCCTGGCGCAAGAAGCAGACGGACTCCGTTTCCGAAACGCCGACCGACGCCGCGCAATGACAGGCTCCGCTTCACGCGGCACTCCCGTCGCGCCGGGAGGCATGATCGGAATCCTGGGCGGCGGACAATTGGGCCGCATGCTGGCGCTCGCGGCCGCACGACTCGGCCTGAAGACGCATATTTTTTCCGATGACCCACAGGCGCCGGCCTTTCAGGTTTCGGCCGCGCGCACACATGGCGATTATCGTGACGCAAGCGCGCTCGCCGAATTTGCGGCGACCTGCGATGTGATCACGTTTGAGTTCGAAAACGTCCCGGCGGAGACGGTCGCGCAGCTGGCGCAACTGAAACCCTGCCATCCCGATGCGCGGGCGCTCGCGATTGCTCAGGATCGTTTCGACGAGAAGAGCTTTGTTCGCAGCCTTGGAATCGGGACGGCGGAATTCGCGGCAGTGAATTCGTCCGCCGACGCGGCGGACGCGCTGGCGCGAACGGGCCTGCCCGCGATCCTCAAGACACGCCGCCTGGGCTATGACGGCAAGGGTCAGGCGAAAATCGCCGGCGCCGACGAACTCGTGGCCGCATTCGCAAGCTTCAAGAGCGCGCCGTCCATTCTGGAAAGCCTAATTGATTTCCAATTCGAGGCTTCGGTGATCGCGGCGCGCGGGGCAGATGGACAGTTCGCCGCCTATGATCCGCCGGAAAATCTGCACGCGCACCACATCCTGCGCCGCTCGACCGTGCCGTCACGGCTGACCGAAGCGCAGATCCGACAGGCGCAAAATATCGCGCACAGAATTGCCGACGCGCTTGACTATGTCGGCGTGTTCGCCGTCGAGCTGTTCGCCACGCGTGACGGCGAGCTGCTCGTCAACGAGATCGCGCCGCGGGTGCACAATTCCGGGCACTGGACGCTCGAGGCCTGCGCCATCAGCCAGTTCGAGCAGCATATCCGGGCGGTCGCCGGCTGGCCGCTGGGCGATCCGGCGCGCCACTCCGATGCGGTGATGGAAAACATCATCGGCGAAGAGGCAGCCGATTGGCAGGCGCTCGCCGCGCGCGCCGGCGCGCTGCATCTCTACGGCAAACCCGAAATCCGCCCGGGCCGGAAGATGGGGCACATCACGACGCTGTCGCCCAAAACGCTGCGCTGACATTTACAATTCGCGAATGCGCAGCTATATCGTGGCGCGATGATGACGATGAAAACGCTCAAGACGACGACCAAGACGCCCGCCAACGGGGCGTTGGGATTTGTCGCGGGCTGAACATCGGCAGCACAGCGAAGACCCAAGGCCCCGGCGGAAACGCGAGGGGCCTTTTTTGTTTTTGGACTTTTGGACCTGACGGGAGAGTGAGATGAACGCGAGACAACCGATCAAGAATCCCACCGTCGCCATTGTTGGCGCGACAGGCGCTGTGGGCGTCGAACTGATCGGCTGCCTGGAGCGGCGCAAATTCCCGCTCTCGAAGCTCAGCCTGTTCGCGAGCCCGCGCTCGGCCGGAAAGACGTTGCCGTTCCGCGACTCCGAGATCACTGTCGAAGCGCTGGATGAAAACTCCTTCGGCGGCATCGACATTGCGCTGTTCTCCGCCGGCGGCGAAACCTCGCGCAGATTCGGCCCCATAGCCGTCGAGGCGGGCGCGGTCGTGGTCGACAATTCTTCCGCGTTCCGTATGGACAAGGATGTGCCCCTTGTGATTCCCGAGATTAACGGCCGGCGTATCGCCGAGCACAAAGGCATCATCGGCAATCCCAATTGTGCGGCCATCGCCGCCATCGTTCCGCTGTGGCCGATCCACCGCAAGAACCGGATCAGGCGGCTGATCCTTTCGACCTATCAGGCGGCGTCCGGCGCGGGGGCGGCCGCGATGGAGGAGTTGCGCGAATCCACGCGCGCCTACCTGGACGGGCGGCCATTCGAAAACCGCGTGCTGCCGCACCCCTATGCGTTCAACCTGTTCAGCCACAACACGAAAGTCGATCCCGAGACGGGCTACAACGACGAGGAAACGAAAGTCATCCGCGAGACGAAGAAGATTTTCGAGGATCCCGGCATCGCTGTGAGCGTCACCTGCGTGCGCGTGCCGGTGCTGCGCGCCCATTGCGTCTCGGTGACGTTCGAATGCGAACGACCGATTGCGCCTGAAGAAGTTCGCACGCTTCTTTCCGACGCCCCAGGCGTTAGAATCGTGGACGATTGGGAACGCAATTATTTCCCGATGCCGAAGGACGCCTCGGGCCAGGACGACGTCCTGGTCGGCCGCATCCGCCGCGACCTCAGCGATCCGAGCGGCCATTCGATCTCACTGTTCACGGCGGCGGATCAGTTGCTCAAGGGCGCGGCGCTCAACGCGGTGCAGATCGCCGAGCAATTGGTGGGATAGGCGAAACCCAACAAAAAGCCCGGCGGCTCGTTTTGAGCCCCGGGCGGATATTTCCGTTGTGGCGAAATTAGTACGCCGTTTGATCAAATCGCGCAAGTGAAAATTATCGCGCATCCGAAAAAAGTTGGAACAAAAGTCGAATCTTTTCGCAAAAAATATCTAAGCGCGTTTGCCGCCGCGCAGGAAATCTGCAAAGGACGGCAAGCCTTTAGCACGTTCGCGTAAATCCGCCTTCAGCTTCTCGAACTGCATCACATTCTCGATGCGGCGCGCCGAGAAATTCCTGCGTGGCGGCTTCGTCCTCGCTGTCGTCGGTGAACCAGCGCATCAGGGTCGCCGAATAGACGCCGGCCAGGATCGCGCGCTTGGTGTAGAAATTGAAATCGGTCGAGGTGTCGCCGATCGCCCGCCACATCGCGTCGACCGTGCGATAGAGAAGCTTCGCGCCCATCGGCGCATGCGGGAGGCAGCGTCAGGAACGCGGCCGCACGGCGCGCCGCTTCCTTGTGCGGCTCCAGCAATGCGAGCCGCGTCGTGACCGCCGTCCTGATGCGCTCGCGGATTTTCATTTGCGCGAGCTTGAGCTTGGCGAGGCGTTTTTCCAGTTCTGCGTCGGTCGCGTCCGAAAACGCTTCGACGAGACTGAGCGGACCTTCCGGGAACAGACGCGCCAGCGCGATCTTGTCGACGCCCGCTTCCACAGCGGCTTCGGCCAGTACCTTGTCGGTGAACCCGTCGAACGGCACATGCGGCAGCGCCGCTTTCGAGCACTGCGGCCTTCAGCGAAGCATCGTCGCCGGCGGCAGGCTTGCGCTTTGCACGCGGTTTGCGGGCCTCGGTCATTCTTCGCCCTCCCCCGGGGCCCAGTACCGCGCTTCCGATTCGAAGATCAGCTTCGACAGGTCGCGCATGCGCTGGGGATAGAGGATGCCGTCCAGATGATCGCATTCGTGCTGCACGACGCGGGCATGAAAGCCCTTGGCGGTCCGCGCGATGGGCCGGCCGTCGGCGTCGAAGCCGCGATAGCGGATATGGGCCGGCCGCTCGACGAAGCCCCGCAAGCCCGGCACCGACAGACAGCCTTCCCAGCCGCCTTCCACGCTCTGGTCCAGGATCTCGATCTCGGGATTGATCAGGACGGTCAGAGGCGCGGTGTGGTCGAAGCGCTCGGCCTCCGCGACATCCGGGTCGCCGCGCTCGTCCGGCGCCTGGAACACCACCACCCGCAGGGGCACATGGACCTGGGGGGCGGCGAGGCCCGCGCCATTGGCGTCGATCATGGTCTCGACCATGTCGGCCACCAGCCGCCGGATTTCCGGGCGCTGCCGGGGTCGACGACGGGTTCGGCCTTGCGGCCAAGGACCGGATGGCCCATGCGGGCGATTTTGAGGATAGCCATGGTTGGAATATGGGGTCGGGTCCGACGCCCGGTCAAAGCGGCCAAATGGCGGGCTTTTGGCAGGGGTGGACAGGCCAAAGGCCTTCTGGTATCTACCGCGCCCTTACGAAAATGGCCTCAAGGAGCCGCCTTTGCAGATCATCGTTCGCGACAACAATATCGACCAGGCGCTCAAGGCGCTGAAAAAGAAGATGCAGCGTGAAGGCATCTTCCGCGAGATGAAGCTGCGTGGCCATTACGAGAAGCCCAGTCCGAGAAGCGCGCCCGCGAGCGGGCCGAGGCGATCCGCCGCTATCGCAAGCTGCAGCGCAAGCGCCTGCAGCGCGAAGGCGTGCTGCCGCGCTGAAACGGCCAGCCGAAGAATTCGCGGAAGCCGCCCCAATCGGGCGGCTTTTGTGTTTTCAGGCCTTGGGCGAGACGCGATAGGCGCAACGATTTGCCCCCGCCAGGATGTGCGACACGCGTTCGACGCGCACATCGCTTCCCAACACGCGATTGAACAGCGCGAGCTCCTCGCGGCACAGCCCGGTGCAGAGCCGCGCCGCTGCGCAGATCGGGCAATGGTTCTCGACGAACAGCCAGTCCCCCGTTTCGGGATCGCGCTTCACATCGGCCATATAGCCTTCCTGGCTGCGGATGCGGGCCAGCGCGTCGAGGCGCGCCTTGAGCGAATGCTTCTCCGCCACCCGCGCGCCATAAGTTTTTTCCTGCTCGGCGGTGCGCAGTTTCAGAATCTTGTCGAGACCTTCCTCGCCGAACGCTTTCTTCATCTGCACGACGAGATCGGCCGCCAGCGCGGAATGGGAATCGGCGAAACGCCCGTTGGCGGCGGCTGTCGCCTGCCACAGCTTCGCCGGGCGGCCGCGGGCGCCGGCGCGCGTTTCGTACGTGGCAAGGCCTTCGCTTTCGAGGCCTGCGAGATGCTGGCGGATCGCCATCGCGGTCACGCCAAGCCTGGCCGCCAGATCCTCCGTGGCGATCGGCCCCTCGCGCTTGATCAAATCCAGCACGGCCGCGCGGCCGGACGGCGATTTGGGAGTAGATTCGGGCCGGACCTGCTTCTTGCGCATGGCCGGAATAACTAAAGGAGAGACTTGCGAAATACAAGCTTGCCGGTTTATGGTTTTAGAAAGGTGAAACTTTCGAAAAGGAACGCCCCATGTTCACCGCCAGCGGCGTGACGCGCGCGCAACTGCAAGACCAGGGCCGCAAGCTCGTGCGCAAGGCCGGCAAGCAGGTGCTTCTTATCGCAAGCGAGGGCCGGATCTTCGCGATCGCCAATCGTTGTCCGCATGAAGGCTATCCCCTGAGCGAAGGCACGCTGGGCGCGGGCTGTGTGCTCACCTGCAACTGGCACAATTGGAAATTCGATCTCGCGCAAGGCGCGGCCCTTGTCGGCCGCGATCCGGTCCGCACCTACCCGATCGAGGAACGCAATGGGGAAATCTTTCTCGATCTTTCGGACCTGCCCGCGGAGGCGCAACGCGTGCGCGCGCTTGCCGGTCTCGACGCCGCGATTGCCGACAACGATGCTGCGCGCATTGCCCGCGAAGTGGCGCGCCTGGAACGCGCGGGCTTCGACGCGCAGGAGGCGGTCGTCCATGCGTTCAAATCGCGCAATGACCGGCTCGAAGAAGGCATGACGCATGCCTATGCCGCGGCGGCGGACTGGCTCGCATTGGCGGAGCGCGCCAGCTCGCCCGAAGCGCAGCTCGCCGCCCTGCTCGAACCCATCGGTCACATCGCATGGGACACCGAAGGCGCGGGCAATTTTCCTTATTCCGAAGGAAAGACCACCTGGGACCCGGCTGCGTTTGTCGCCGCTGCCGAAGCAGAAGACGAATCGGCCGCGCTCGCGCTGATGCGCGGCGCGCTGGCCGAGCGCTTACCCTATGCGAAAATTCGGCCGGCCATCGCCGGAGCCGCTCTCGCGCATTACGCCGATTTCGGCCATTGCGCGATCTATGCCTTCAAGACCGGACAATTGATCGCGCGGCTGGGCGAAGATGTCGCCGAACCGGTCTTGTTGGCCCTAACGCGCAAGATCGTTCTGGCGACCCGCGAGGAAAGGCTGCCGGAATTCCGCTTCTACGACAAAGCTCTTGCGGCGTGGGACGGCGCCGGCCATGAGCCCGCGCGCGCGCAGGATTTCACAGGCCTTTCCATCGACGGCGTGCTCAAGCGCGTGCTCGCTTCCTCGGGCCGTCCGACGCGCGAAATTTATGACGCGCTTGTCGGCGCGGCGGCCTGGAATCTCACCCATTTCGATCTCGGCTACGACCGGGCCGCGGACAACGCGATCGCCGACAATATCGGCTGGCTCGACTTCACCCACGCGCTCACTTTCGCGAATGCTTGCCGCCATATCTGCGAAGACCGACCTGATCTGTGGCCCCGCGCGTTGCTGCAACTCGCGCTCTTCATCGGCCGCAATCGCAAATATGTGCGCGGCGACGAAGATGTTTCGCGCTGGCGCATAGGCGACCGCGGCGAATTCCTGAAACGGGAGCAGAGCGCGCTCTACGATCACGGCATCGTCGAGCCGATCATCGCCTGCCATCATCTGAAAGTCTTGTTTGCTCTGGAAGATGAGCTTGCAACTGCGCCCGATGCGCCCTGGGCCGATGAGATGCTGGCGGCTGTGAACCGCTATCTCTCGACACCCATGAAGCGGCACCACGGCCTGCGTACGGCATCCCAGGCGCTCGATTTCGTGGCGAAGGAAGGTTAGGGCGTGGCGCAGTCCGCGCAGACGGTCACTTCGACCGTCACATGGCTCAGATCGGGGTGGCGAGCGCGGAGCGCATTCTTGATCGCTTCGGCTGTCGTTTCATCTGGGCTCACCAGCGACACGATCAGGCCGCGATGGCCCGGCCCGAGGCGCCACAAATGCAGATCGGCCACGCGGGCGCCGAGTTCGCCTTCGATCATGCCGCGAATGTCTTTTGCGAGCTTCGGATCGGCTTCGGCGTCCAGCAGCACCATGCCGCTGTCGCGCACGAGGCCATAGGCCCAGGAGCCGATCACGCCCGCGCCGACAAGGCCCACGAGCGGATCGAGCCAGCGCAAACCATAAAACAGACCTGCGGCAAGCGCGAGGATCGCCAGTACGGAGGTCGCGGCATCGGCCAGCACATGCACATAGGCCGCGCGCATATTGTGATCACCATCTGAGTGCGCGTGGCCGTGATCGTGGTCATGATCATCGTCATGCTCATGCGCGTGGCCGTGAGAATGCCCATGCGAATGATCATGCGAGCCGCTGAGGATGTACGCGCAGATCACATTGACGCAAAATCCGATCGACGCGATGTAAAGCGCGCTGCGATAATCGACTGCAATGGGCGACGCCAATCGCTCGATCGATTCGATGGCGACGCCAAGACCGGCCGCGCCCAGCGCAATCGCGCTCGCAAACGCCGCGAGATCGCCGAATTTTCCCGAGCCGAAGCTGAAGCGCGCATCGCCCGCATGGCGGCGCGCGAGCCAATAGGCGCCGGCCGCGAGCCCCAGCGCGCCCACATGCGTCGCCATATGGACGCCGTCGGCGATGAGAGCCATCGAGCCGAACACAAGGCCCGCGATGACTTCCACGACCATGAACACGGCCGTGACGATGGCGGCGAGCCGCGCGCGCTTCTCGCTGCGCTCATGGCCTTCGCCCAGAAAGCGGTGGTCGTGGGTCCAGAGACCGTGTTCGTGCGTGTCGTTGATCGCCATGACGCGACACTAATATAGGGTGCGCCGGGAAACTACCACGGGCTAGAATTGCTCCTCGCCTTCGTGCCGCACGGCGTCCGGAAAATCGCGGTAGAGCGCGATGGTCAGGTTGCAGACCTGCGAATTGACCCCGAAATGCACGGATTCCGTGGGGTCGCGCCGCGAGGCCACATGGTTGAATGCGCGGTCGAGTTGCGCCAGATCGCGCGTCTCCATGACGACATGGAACTCGCCCAGATCGCGAGGACCGAAGCCCAGCTTGCGGCGCGTCAGCCGCCAACTCTCAATAGAGCCGCTCTCCTTCAGGTGCTCCATATAGGTGCGGAAGCTCCTCGCGAATTCCATGTCTTTCGTGCCGGGCTTGAGGTCGAACCAAGTATGATAAAGGTCCATCACTGCGCTCCTGCTGTGAGGGCACTCTAGCCCAGCGGTCGCGAATTGCGCCTCGCCAAACACGCGAGGCGCCAACGCGTTCCTCGCATAGCGATGGCGCACGATCCTCCCGGGTGCGGCTACTCAACGGGCAAACAGGAGTGCGGCCGCCGCCAGCAGAATGATCGAGAAGAAGGTCAGATAGAGCGCCACGTTGAACCGCAGCGAGCGCCGCAGGACGAGATTGTAAACGCTTTGGACGGCGTCGGACTGGAGTTCTCCGGTTTTCGCCCGGTATGGCCAGAGCGTGCCGCGAAGATTGGTCATGACCACAAGCGATCCCGCCAGCATCAAAAGCAGCGAGGCGAGAATCAGCACTTTCGGCCAGCCATGATCGATTGCGAAAATGTCGACCACGACAAAAATTCCCTGGGCGCCCAGCAGAGCGCCCGATTTGGCGGTGTTGTGCGAGGCGCCGTCGCGAAAAAATTCGATCGCGCTTTCCCGGCTGCGATTGCGCGACATCTCGGCGAACACGGCAGCACGATCTTCGGCGCCGAACGGAACGCCAAAGATTCGCCAGAGAATTTTCAGCATGGCCTAATCGAGATTCTTCACGATCTCTTCGGTCATCTTCTTGGCGTCGCCGAAGAGCATCATGGTGTTGTCACGGAAGAACAGTTCGTTCTCGATTCCCGCATAGCCCGAACCCATGCCGCGTTTGATGAAGAGCACGGTCTTGGCCTTCTCGACGTCGAGAATGGGCATGCCGTAGATGGGCGATTTCGGATCGGATTTCGCGGCCGGATTGGTCACATCATTGGCGCCGATCACGTAAGCCACATCGGTCTGCGCGAATTGCGAATTGATGTCTTCCAGCTCGAACACTTCGTCGTAGGGCACATTCGCTTCGGCCAGCAGCACGTTCATATGGCCCGGCATGCGCCCTGCGACCGGATGGATGGCGTAGGAGACCTTGACGCCTTCCTTCTTGAGCTTGTCGGCCATTTCGCGCACGGCGTGCTGCGCCTGCGCCACCGCCATGCCGTAACCCGGCACGATGATCACCGAGCCCGCATTCTTCATGATGAAGGCCGCGTCTTCCGCCGAGCCTTGCTTGACGGGCCGCGTTTCGGCCTTTCCGGCCGCGGCCACTTCGCCGCCGAACCCGCCCAGGATCACGGAGATGAACGAGCGATTCATCCCCTTGCACATGATGTAGGAGAGGATTGCGCCCGAGGAACCCACAAGCGCGCCCGTGATGATGAGCGCGGTGTTCTCCAGGGTGAAACCGATGCCGGCCGCCGCCCAGCCGGAATAGGAATTGAGCATCGACACGACGACGGGCATGTCCGCGCCACCGATGGGAATGATCAAGGTGATGCCGAACACAAAGCTTAAGCCGGCAATGGCCCAGAAGGTCCAATGCGGCTGCGCCATGCAGAAATAGACGATGAGCGCCACGATGCCGGCGAAGATCAGGATGTTGAGGACGTGCCGCGCCGGTAAGAGGATCGACGCGCCGCTCATATTGCCGTTGAGCTTGGCGAACGCGATCAGCGAACCCGCAAAGGTAATGGCGCCGATGGCGACACCCAGGCTCATTTCGATGAGGCTCTGCAACCTGATCGCGCCTTCCTCGCCGATGCCATAGGCGTGCGGTGAATACATCGCCGCGCCCGCGACCAGCACGGCCGCAAGACCGACAAGGCTGTGAAAGGCCGCCACCAACTGCGGCATGGCCGTCATGTGGATGCGCTGCGCGATGACCGCGCCGATGACGCCGCCGATGGCGATGCCGCCCAGGATCAGCCCCCAGGTCAGCGCATCCGTGACGCCCGCGACCCACAACGTGGTCGCCACCGCAATCGCCATACCCAGCATGCCGCGCCGGTTGCCCGTGCGCGACGTGACCGGGCTCGAAAGTCCGCGCAGCGCGAGGATGAACAATACGCCCGAGACGAGATAAGCGAGCGCAGCAAGATCGGCCTGCAATCCCGGGCTCATTTCTTCTCTTTCTTCTTGTACATCGCGAGCATGCGGCTGGTGACGAGAAATCCGCCGAAAATGTTCACAGAGGCTAGGATCAACGCGACGAAGCCCAGGCCTTTTGAGATCCAGCCGCCGCTGCCGAGCGCCGTCACCGACACCGCGATCAACGCGCCCACCACGATCACCGAGGAGATCGCATTGGTGACGCTCATGAGCGGCGTGTGCAGCGCAGGCGTCACGGCCCACACCACGAAATAGCCCACGAAGATGGCCAGCACGAAAATCGAGAAGCGGAAGACGAAGGGATCAATCGCTTCCATGGTCGTCTCCGTAATTTGCGAGTGGTCGGAGTTCCCCCACCCTAACCCTCCCCACAAGGGGGAGGGGATCAGATCGGTGTTCACCTCCCCCTTGTGGGAAGGTCGGAGCGCGGAACGCGCTCCGGGTGGGGGGCCGCGCGGTGAAAACCATCGCGATCACCCTTTGACCGCGGCGTTCACGATGGCGCCGTCGCGCGTGAGGCCAGCGCCTTTGACGATCTCGTCGTCCCAGTTGAGCGCCAGCGCGCCCGTTTTCTTGTCGACGATCAGCGACACGAAATTGAGCAGGTTGCGGGCATAGAGGCTCGACGTGTCGACCGCGAGCCGCGCCGGCAGATTGGTGTAGCCCATGATGGTGACGCCATCGACTTCGATCACCTGGTCCGGCTTCGACAGCGGGCAATTGCCGCCCTGCTCCACCGCGAGATCGACGATGATCGAACCGGGCTTCATCGTCTTGACCATCTCTTCGGTGACCAGCACGGGCGCCTTGCGGCCCGGGATCAGCGCCGTGGTGATGACGATGTCCTGCTTCTTGATCGTGTCGGCGATGAGGGCCGCCTGCTTCGCCTGATATTCCTTCGACATTTCCTTGGCGTAACCGCCGGCCGTTTCCGCCTGCTTGAATTCGTCGTCGATCACGGCGACGAATGTCGCGCCCAGCGATTCCACCTGTTCCTTGGTGGCGGGACGCACATCGGTCGCCGACACGATGGCGCCCAACCTGCGCGCGGTCGCTATCGCCTGCAGGCCCGCAACACCCACACCCATGATCAGCACGCGCGCGGGCGCAATCGTGCCTGCCGCCGTCATCATCATCGGCATCGCCCGGCCGAATTGCGCGGCGGCGTCGATCACGGCCTTGTAGCCCGCAAGATTGGCCTGGCTCGACAGCGCGTCCATCGCTTGCGCCCGCGAAATACGCGGAATGAATTCCATCGCGAACGCGGTGACGCCCTGCTCGGCGAGCTTGCCGATCGCATCTTTCTCGGTGTGCGGCGCCAGCAATCCGATCAGCACCCCGCCCTTTTTCATCAGCGAGATTTCGGACGCATCCGGCGAACGAACCTTGAGCACGATATCCGCATCGCGCAGGGCGGCGGCGACATCGGGTGCGACGGTGGCGCCGGCGGCGGCATAATCCGCATCGGAGACTCGCGCGGCCGCGCCTGCGCCCGTCTCCACGCTCACTTCAAGGCCAAGCGCTTTCAGCTTCTTGACCGTGTCGGACGTCGCCGCGACGCGGGCTTCGCCGGCGCGGCGTTCCTTGAGGATGGCGAGTTTCATCTGGTGGGAATCGAGGACTTCGCCTCAGTTATGCGTGCGGAAGATGAACAGAAACAGAAACAGAACTGCGTTGCCGATAACGATCCACTTGCAGAGCTGCAGAAAACCGTTCCAGGTCTTCAGATGCTCCTTCATGTCGGCGTCGCTCATATTCGTGCCGTGGCCGGAATCCGCCGTCATTCGTAAGTCCCCAGAATCTCGATTGCGAAGCGGCCGGACTATAGCAAAGAGAAGTTGCGCGGCAACCGCCGTCACAGGGGCCGCGGGCGGGGAACCGAATGTTCCCAATCGGCCAAAAGGGCGCGCAGCGCCGCCACCAATGCGAGCGGCTGGTCCAGCAGCACGTGATGTTGCGCCTGCGGGATCTCCACCACAGGCGCGGCGCGACCCAAGAGGTTGAACATGTATTCCCCGATCTCGGGCGGCAGCAGGATCGAATTCTCGCCCCGGAAGATCGCAATTCGGCATTTGGTCGATCTGAGCCGCGCGGCGGTGTCGCCGATGGAGAAGCTCTGCCAGATGGCCGGATCGAACTTCCAGGTGAAGCCGCCTTCGACCTGTTTGAGCGAATGGCGGCCGACCCAATCGACGAGGAATAGATTGTCGCAGGTCTGGGGCGGCATCAGCCGAAACCGGGCGAGAGCCGCGGCCATTGTCGGATAGACATGATGCGGCTTGGGATCGCGCCGCGGTGGCCCACCGGGCCGGCCGGGCGGGTTCACGGGCGAATCGACGATGACGGTGCCCGCCAGCCGGTTGCCATAAAGCGCGCCGGCCAGGATGGTGACAAAGCCGCCGAAACTGTGAGCCACGATGATGGGCGGCTCGCCCACCTCGAACATGCCGGCGTCCTCGCAGACGGCAAGCTGCTCGTCGACGAAAGTCTCCATCGCGTAATTCTTGCGCCAATCGGAATCGCCCATGCCGGACAAATCCATCGCGGCCACATTGTAATCGCGGGCGAGATAGGGCGCGATGAAGGACCACCAATAGGCATGCGCCGCATTGCCGTGCACGAGCAGAAGCCCGGGTTTCGTGCGCGCGCCCCACTGCAGATAGTGGATTCGTGCGCCCTGCACCTCGACGGATTTGCTCTCGGGCGCCGCAGCCGTGACCGTCTCGAACCATTTGGGCGCGGGCGGCAACGTGCCGTGGAACGGTGAAAGCGGGCCTTCCGTGGAAGCGAACATCTGAGCGAATGGCGCTTTCGGATCTGCCATCAGCGCCGCTCGGGCCGCGGGCCCAATGTCTTGAAAATGCCCGTGCCCGTCATGATCGTGCGGTCGCCGCACCAGATGCGCCCTTCGACGGTGAAGAGATCATCATCCTCTCCAACGACCTTGGCCGAACCTTCTACCCAATCGCCGAGCCTGGCGGCCGAAATGAAATCGGTGAGCAGGCGCACCGTCACCCAATAATGATTGCTTCGCCGCATGGACACCGCGTGGCCGAACGCCGTGTCGGCGAAGGCCATCAACATGCCGCCATGACAGTTCATCATGCCGTTGGTGTGGTGCTCGCAGACGAGGAAGGCGCGCGCATAGCTGCCGTCAGGATCTTCGCGCTGATAGAGCGGCCCGATCTGACGGCCGAAGCCGCGCGACCAGCGCATCTGCGCATAGCCGGGCGGAATTGGCGGTGCGTCGTCTTCGAGAAGATCGTCGGTCATGGGCGGGCGCGGTGGTTCACGCGAGCCACTCTAGCCACGCGCCATGGGGATGGCAAAGCGCGAGCTTGCGCGAGTCGCGCGTGCCGTCGTGATAGCGATGGAGCGTGAGCGGGTTCTCCCCGCTGAGCGTGCCTTCCGCGCTCAGACGCCAGACCGGCCTCCTGAGGCCTGCAACTGTCAGCAAAGCGTCGAGCGCTTCGCGCATTTCCGCCGTGAACTGATAGGTGACGTAGGTGTGATAGACGCAAACCGGCTGATGCTCGGGCGCGTCGCGCAACGCATCCGGCAATAGCGCAAGAGCGTCGCCAACACGGATGGGAGGCTTCACGTCGGCATAGGCCTTAAGGGCGGCATCAAGACGCTCGAACCGATGTCTGTGCTCCGGGAATATAAGGGCCTTCAGCCAGTCGCGCTGATCGGGATCGCCGAGATCGACAGGGTTGAGTTCGAGGCCGACGCGGCTCGCAACTCGTGGCGCGCGGCCGAGCGGCGGGACCTTTTCGCCGCGCAGTTCCACATCGATGACGAGCGCTGGCTCCGGCGTCTCAAGCGCAAAGATTTCTGAACCACGAATGTACCGCACGCCATAGCGATCCCAGATCATGTTGAGTCCGGCGCTGGGTCCAATTTCGATCAGGTTGAGCGGTTCGCCCGCTTCGGCGGCAACCGCGCGAAAGCCCGCATGCAGCATGCCGCAGCGGCCGACTTCGTTGGTGTTGGTGATGCGGGCAGCGACGATCGGCGCGAGTTCC
Source organism: uncultured Alphaproteobacteria bacterium (assembly GCA_963715545.1). Lineage (GTDB taxonomy): Bacteria > Pseudomonadota > Alphaproteobacteria > Micropepsales > Micropepsaceae > Rhizomicrobium. The sequence goes on from OY970252.1 coordinate 2,950,128, forward strand.
GCGCGGTGCGAATCCACGAAATCCTTGAAAGCGGGAAACGGGTCTTCGCCTTCAATCGCATTCCATCCATTCAGATCGGGATAGAAGCGCCGCAGTGCATGTTGCGCGCCACGCAGCAAGAGAAAATGCACGGCGGCGAACAGAATGTTCGCATGCGGCTGGCCTTTCTTCGCCGTCGCCGCAAACTCGCGCAATTCGGGATCCCGTCCTACACCTTGCGCGAAATGCGCATAAAGCGGTGAGTTCGCGCGAAGCGCCTCGGCCACGAAAAATTCCCAATAGTCGAACGATTTCGGGTCGCTCATGCGTCCTCCGGCAGCGGCACGCCGGCGCTCTTGAATGCCGCCTTTTGTCGCTTGGCCAGCACCGACACGTCAAACTCCGCAATCTCCTCCTCGAACAGCTTGTTGAAGTTGAGCCGCGCGCCCATGCGGATCATCGCGCCGCCGAGGCCCACGGCCGCACGATCCATGAACACGAATTCGCGCGGCGGCTTGATGCCGCCGAGCTTTTTCAACTTCGCATGGACTTCGTTCGCCTGCTTCATGCCGTATTCCGCAGCGGGCACGCCATCATCCACCAGACGCACGCGATCGTCGAGCAACGGATTAAAGATGAATCCCGCCCACAGATTGAGCACGCCCACCAGCTCCGGCGTGAGTTTCTTGAAGCCCCAGGCGCGATAGGATTTCGCGGCCAGCGCATCGTCTTTTTTCTGGAGCGCGCGATAAAGCCCGATCACGCCTTCGACAAAACCCGGCGTGAAGGTGCGTACGCAACCATAGTCGAGAAGATTGATTCCGTTGTCGGCGCGCACGGTATAATTGCCGAGATGCGGATCGCCATGGATCGCGCCGTAATGCGCGAAAGGCCGCCACCAGGCCTTGAACAGGGCCGTCGCGATTCTGTTGCGGGTCTTGAGATCGGCGTCGACATTATCGCCGATCGGCTTGCCGTCGAGCCAGGTCATCGAGAGCAGCCGCTTGGTCGACAGTGTCGGCACCGGCTCCGGAACGGCGATGTCGTCGCGGTCCGCCAGCATGATCGTGTAGAGGCGCATATGCGCCGCCTCGCGAACGTAATCGAGTTCTTCATTGAGCCGGGCTGCGATCTCCTTGCCGATATCGCTCGTGTCGATGGTCGAATCGAATCCGCGTTGCAGCATCAGTAGCGTCTTGAACTGTTGCACGTCGTTTTCGACGGCCGCGCCCATGTCTGGGTATTGCAGCTTGCAGGCCAGACGGCGTCCGTCCTTCGTGATGGCCCGGTGCACCTGGCCGAGAGACGCCGCGGCCGCCGCCTCGCGCTCGAAGCTCTTGAATTTCTTTTCCCAATCGGGACCCAGCTCCGCCGACATGCGGCGGCGCACGAAGCCCGCGCCCATCGGCGGCGCATTCGCCTGCAGGCTCAGAAGGGGCGCGGCCACTTCGGGCGGCAGAACGCCCGGCACGGTCGCCACGAATTGCGCCACCTTCATCACAGGTCCGCGCAGATTGCCCAATACGGCCGTGAGGTCTGCCGCATTCGCCGCGCTCACGACTTTTGTGCCGCTGAGTCTGCGCCCCGCGCCGCGCGCCGCTACGCCCGTAAGCCCTGCGGATACGCGCGCAAAACGCGACAGCCGGCGCGCGAAACCATCCTCGCGCGATTCATCGCTCATGCGCGCAATCCTGCAACCGCTGCGTTTGTCATCTGTAGCCTGCGCGCATTCACGGATTGTTCACCATGTTCGCCATCAATGTCGCGATATTCCGCCGAAATGCCGCCCGCGTCCATTCCGCACCTGTCTTAAAGCGGGACCTTAATTCCACCTTTACCGATCCCGAGCGACCATCGCCTCGCCGCAGGGAGCGGATTCCACATGGCGCAGACTATTCTCATTGTCGACGACGATCCCGTACAACGTCGGCTGCTCGAGGCCGCGATATCGCGCACCGGCATGCATGTCGTCACGGCGCCCGGAGGTCAACCCGCTCTCGATCTGTTGAACGGTCCGCGCGGCGAGCAGATCCAGCTCCTGCTTCTCGACCTCGTGATGCCCGACATGGACGGCATGACGGTGCTCGCCAAATTGCGCGCCACGCATGAAGGCCTTCCCGTCATCGTGCTGACGGCCAAAGGCGGCATCGATTCCGCGGTCGAGGCGATGCGCGCCGGCGCCAGCGATTTCCTTGTGAAGCCCGCAAGCCCCGAGCGCATCACAGTTTCCATCCGCAACGCGCTCAAGATCGGCACGCTTTCCGGCGAAGTGACGCGCCTCAAAAAGAAAGCCGAGAATCGCCTCGCCTTTGACGATCTGATCGGCAAGAGTTCGGAAATGCGCCAGGTCATCCGGCTGGGCCAACGCGCGGCGCAATCCAATATTCCCATTCTGATCGAAGGCGAATCCGGCGTCGGCAAGGAACTGATCGCGCGCGCGATCCAGGGTTCGTCCGAGCGCGCGGGCAAACCTTTCGTCACCGTCAATTGCGGCGCCATCCCCGAGAACCTCATCGAGTCGATCCTCTTCGGCCATGAGAAGGGCTCGTTCACCGGCGCCAGCGACAAGCATCTGGGCAAGTTCCAGGAAGCGGACGGCGGCACGCTGTTCCTTGACGAGATCGGCGAGCTCCGCATCGACATGCAGGTGAAACTGCTGCGCGCGCTGCAGGAAGGCGAAGTCGACCCGATCGGCTCGAAGCGCCCCACGAAAGTCGACGTGCGGATCATTTCCGCCACCAATCGCGATCTGGCCGAGCTCACGCGCGAAGGCCAGTTCCGCGAAGACCTCTATTACCGGCTCAATGTGTTTCCCGTCTTCATTCCGCCGCTGCGCCAGCGTCGCGAGGACGTGCCTGCGCTGGCGCGTTTCTTCATCGCGCGTTTTGCAGCCGAAGAGAGCAAGCCCGTTGCGGGCCTGACGCCCGAAGCGACCGATCTGATCGAGAATTTCGACTGGCCGGGCAATGTGCGCCAGCTCGAAAACACGATCTTCCGCGCGGTCGTTTTGTGCGACGGTACGACGCTCGATGTGTGCGATTTTCCGCAGATCGCGGCGGCGATGGGCGTGGACGCGCAAGTGCGCCGTTCGCCGTTCATTGCGGAGGCGACAGTCCGCGCCAACGCACCGATCACGGCGCCCGTCAATTCTGCGCGCGAAGGCTCGCCCTATGCGCTGTCGGCGACCGATCCGGCAGGCCATATGCGCCGGCTCGAAGACGTCGAATCCGAAATGATCCGCCTCGCGATCTCGCGCTATGAAGGCCATATGTCGGAAGTCGCGCGCCGGCTCGGCATCGGCCGCTCGACGCTCTATCGCAAGCTCAAGGATTTCGGTCTGGAGCACATCGCACAGGAAGCCGAAGCGGACGAGCCGCGGCAGGCCGCCTCGTAAGTCTCAGCGCCGCATTCCCAGCGCGCTCATATAGAGATCGAGAATCGCTTCCTGTTCCTGGCGGTCGGCGTTTTCGAGTTTCCTGAGACGCACGACCTGGCGCATGATTTTCGTGTCGAAGCCCTGCCCCTTTGCTTCCGCATAGACTTCGCGAATGTCGGCCGTCAGCGCGGCCTTCTCCTCTTCGAGGCGCTCGACGCGCTCGATGAACGATTTCAAATGCTCTTTCGCGAAGCCGCTCTTGGCCATTCCAGTCCCTGCCGCAGATAGATCGAGGGCGCGGACCCTAGCCCACCCGATTGCGCGGGCGCAACCGGCGAAAGCGCATTCAGGCCGCGAAGATGTGGAGGAATTTCGCCTCGCCGTCGGCGGTGAAATTCACCGCACGGCCGAGCTTTTCGCGGCGCGCCCATTTGAGATCGTAAATGCGCTTCAGAAAGGCGGCGCCCAGCGCGCCGGCCAGATGCTCACGCCGCATGCTCCAGTCGAGGCAGCCTTTGCACAACGGGCGGCGCGACCCCGAAAGCTGCGCGAGATCTATGCCGAATTCGCCCACGAATTTCTCGCCGCGTTTGGTGAGCGCAACATTGCCGTCACGGCTCGCAAGGCGGCCAGATTTGCGCAGCATATCGAACAAATGCACGCCCATTTCGCCCGCCAGATGATCATAGCACACGCGGGCCTTGCGCAGCGCGCCGTCGCTCGGACCGGGCCGCGTACGCAGATGGCCCGCGCGTGCGGCCACGCCCATGATCGCTTCCAGCATGTCGGAGACATCGCCGTCCGCCAGCCGGCAATAGCGATGCCGACCCTGCTTGACGATCGTGACAAGACCGCCCGCCTCCAGTTTCGCCAAATGCGAGCTCGCGGTCTGCAGGGTGACGCCCGCCTCGTTCGCCAGTTCGCTGGCCGTCAGCGCCTTTCCGTTCAGCAGCGCGCCCAGCATGTTGGCGCGCCCGGGATCCCCCACGAGAGCGGCGATCGGCGCGATCGAAGGTCCGTCTTTCATAGTTCGACGGTAGACGAACTATGCGCGTCCGGCAAGCGCTATCGTGGATAGATAAAGAGGATTCACACGGAGGCGCGGAGCCGCGGTAAAAAAGGGAAAAGATTCAGCACGGAGAGACGGAGAAAAGGGGAGGACACGGAGAAGAAATGAGTCGCGCGCGAATGCGCGCAAAAACCGTCTTTTCTTTTTTCCCCTTTCCTCTCCGTGGCTCCGTGGTGAATCTTTTTCCCGCGTCTCCGCGGCTCCGCGTGCCAACTTACTTGTGCTTTTTCTGCGCGCGTTCGAAGGCGGCGTTTTGTTCGGGGCTTGCCTCTTTCTGGTAGCGCGCTTTCCATTCGGACTGCGGCATGCCGTAGACGATCTCGCGTGCGGCGTCTTTATCCAATGCGATGCCCTTCTCGGCAGCGGCTTCGCGATACCAGTCGCCCAGGCAATTGCGGCAGAAGCCCGCGAGATTCATCAGGTCGATGTTCTGCACGTCGGTGCGCGTGCGCAAATGGGCGACCAGCCTGCGAAAGACCGCGGCTTCGAGTTCGATGCGTGTGCGTTCGTCCATGGGGGTGACTCCGTTGGGCAGAGACAAGGCGCGCGTAAAACGAATCGCAGGTTTCTCCATCGCCGCCAGCGCCTCATCAAGAATAGGCTTCAGGCGCGCCGCGAACGCCTGCGCCGCCGCGTCGTTCGCCACCAGATCTTGGCGGATCTCGATCAGCACATGGGGCAGGCCGCGCTTCGTGCCGTGCACGTTGAGACAATCGCCTTCGAGCTCGCCGTCATAGGGTTCGTTGTCGCCGGCGTTGAAGCCGGCTCGTGCGAGCACAGCCAGCAGTGGTCGCGCGAGCCTGTCGTCCTTGTCCCATAGCACGCCCACCTCCCAGGGCCTGCGGAACCCCTTCCACACCGGCGTGAAGCTGTGCATCGACACAATAACGGGCACGATATTCCCGGCCTGCGCCGCATCGAGCTGGGCCGTGATCGCCGCGTGATAGGGCGCATGGAACTCGCGCAGGCGCTGCGCGACTTCGGCCTCGCTCGCATGGCGATTGCCGGGAATGATCCGCCCGTCCGACAGTTTCATGACGAGAGTAGGATCGTCCGGCCCGCGGTTGAGATCGATCAGGAGCCGGGACCAACGGGCGAGCACCGCGGGCGCGCCATAAGCTTTCGCCAGCACGCGGGTCACCACGGCCGCCCCCAAATCCGAGGCGATATGCGTCGCAAAATCGCCCTCTTCCAGGCCCAGCGTGCCATAGCGCTCCGGCAACGCGTTCGAAGCGTGATCGCAGACGAAGAGAAGCGGCCCGGGCTCGGATCGAATAAGTTCGTAAGAGGTTTCGTTCATGGCGACGATCATAGCCTGAGAGCGCACAAAGAATGCATTGCGTTGACACCGGCAAGGCCTTGCGCGACACCCTGCAGCACACGATGCGCCCGCTCCTCGCCGCCCTTGTGATTCTCGCTTTCGCGGACCCCGCCCAGGCGGCTCTGAACGTCTGCAACAGGACCGCCCACCCCGTAAAGCTCGCGCTCGCCCGCTTCGACGGCGCGGTCTGGACAAGCGAGGGCTGGTGGTCGCTTGCGCCCCGCCAATGCGAGGCGGTCGTGCCCGGCAAGCTGATAGCCCGCTACTTCTATCTTTTTGCGAGCGATGGCGGCGCGGGCGGCTGGGGCGGGAGCCGCAGCTTCTGCATCGCGAATGACGACAAATTCACAATTCCCGGCCGGGGCGATTGCGCAGGCCGGGGCTATGAGCGCAAAGGCTTCTTCGAAGTGGATACCGGCCAGGCGGCCGACTACACCCAATCGATATCGGATTGATCGCATGCGGCGCGGACGCAAGACCAAAATCGTGGCGACTCTGGGGCCGTCCTCCTCGTCGCCGGATCAGTTGAAGGCGCTGTTCGAAGCGGGCGCGGACGTGTTTCGCATCAATATGAGCCACACCTCGCATGAATTGCTGGGCCAGCTCCATGCGCGCGTGCGCGCGCTGGAGGCTGAGGAAAAGCGGCCGATCTGCATTCTCGCCGACCTGCAGGGACCGAAGATCCGGCTGGGCACATTGCCCGGCGGCAGCATCAATCTTGTGGAAGGCGCCCGCATCAAATTGCTGCGCGAAGCATCCTCGGATGATCCGGCCGTGATTCCGATCCCGCATGCCGAAGTGTTCGCCGCCCTCAAGCAGAAACATTGCCTCTTGATCGACGACGGAAAGATCAGGCTTCGCACCTGGTCGGCCAAGCCCGATTCCGCCGAAGCGATCGTCGAAGTGGGCGGCGTGCTGAAGGATCGCAAGGGCGTCAATCTGCCCGACACGTTGCTGCCTGTCTCCGCGATGACCGACAAGGATCGTAGCGACCTCGATGCGGCGCTGCATCTGGGCGTCGACTGGATTGCGTTGTCTTTCGTGCAGCGACCGGACGATGTGGCCGAATTGAAGAAGCTCGTGCGCGGACGCGCCGGCGTTCTCGCCAAGATCGAAAAGCCGAAAGCGCTCGAGTCTCTTTCGGAGATCATCGAGCTTGCCGATGCGTTGATGGTGGCGCGCGGCGATCTGGGCGTGGAATTGCCGCTTGAAGCCGTGCCGGGCTGGCAGAAGGAGATCACGCGCGCTGCGCGGAAAGTCGGCAAACCTGTGGTCATCGCGACCCAGATGCTGGAATCGATGATCGAATCCTCGGCGCCCACGCGTGCGGAAGTCTCGGATGTCGCGACGGCTGTGTTTGACGGCGCCGATGCCGTGATGCTCTCGGCCGAAACGGCGGCCGGCAAGCACCCGGTCGAAGCGGTCAACGTGATGGACCGCATCGCGACCGCCGTCGAAGGCGGCCCGCTGTTCCAATCGATCATGGACAGCCAGCGCGCAACGCCGGAGGAAACGACGCCCGACGCCATCATGGCGGCCGTGCATCAGATCACCCACACCGTTCATGCGCGCGCGATCGTGTGCTGGACGAAATCGGGCTCGACGGGATTGCGCGCGGCGCGCGAAAGGCCCGAGGCGCCCATCATTGCGCTCACGCCCAGCGTCGAGACCGCTCGCCGGCTCTCGATCGCCTGGGGTCTGCATTGCGTGATGACGGATGACGCCCACGACCTCGACGATGTCGTCGAGCGTGCAGCGTCCATCGCTTATGAAGAGGGATTCGCCAAGCCCGGGGAGCGCATCGTGATCACGGCCGGCGTTCCGCTGGGCACCCCCGGCGCGACCAACCTACTGCGCGTCGCGTTCGTCGGCGGGCGCTGATCACGAGATCTGCATGCAGCCGGGCAAGCGGAAATCGGGGCCGACGCGTCTCGCCGTGAATTGATATCCGATCGTGTCGGGGCTCTCGGGTTCGGAAGCGGCGATGCGGTAGACCCAAGTTTTTCCGTCATTGGACACGTTGGCGTAATCGGTCTGGAAAACCAGGGGCCTTCCGTTTGCGATCTTGGTGTTGACGCGCACGATGTCCTGCGAGGCGCTCCACGTGCCGCTTTCGATGATGTCGCCGCCCTTCTTGCCGACGCATTTCTCGAACTCGGAGACAAAAGTGCCGTCTGCCTTGATATGATCGAGATAGACCGTGATCGAGTCGCCCCCCGGCTGTCCGCGGCCATACCAGTCGCCCACCACCGACGCGCCGCTGCTCGCGCTCGCCATGCCGCACGACAATAGAGCCGCCAGCACAATCCAGATTACGCGGCCCGCTGTTTTCATCATGGACGCTTTCTCATCTGCGAAGCCGGCAATCGCCGATTTCGAGTTCAGGATATTTGCAGGCAGCCGGGCAAGCGAAAATCCGCGCCGACACGCCTGGCCGTGAATACATAGCCGACTGCATCCGGGTATTGCGGGTCCGTGGCCGCGAGACGATAGGACCAGATTTCGCCGTTGTTCGACACCGTCGCGTAATCGAATTCGAAATGGACAGGATGGCCGTCGGAGACTTGACCGAAGTCGCGTTCGACGCCGTTGTCCATGCGCCAGGTCCCGCTCTCGACATGATGCTGGGCGATTTTTCCGCGACAGGTTTCGAACTCCGACATCCATGTGCCGTCGGCGTTCACATGGTCCAGCCACACCTCGTTCTTGTCTTCCGGCTCTCCGCGGCCGAACCAGATGCCGACAATCGGCGACCGTTCGCTTCCCTGGGCGCTCATCGGCGGGACGAAAGAGGCTAGTGCGGCGAAGAAAACGAAGGTGATGGCGGTCTTCCTCAAATCTTCTCCCCTTCCACGTCGCGCGCGAGCTTCTCGACTCGCTTGTCGAGGCCTTCGAAATGGGGATCGAGCGCCAGCGCCTTGCGATAGGCCGCGAGCGCGGCGGCTTTCTGACCATACTCCGCGAGCATATCGCCCAATTCCACCTGCGCTTCGAATTCGCTGGGATTAAGGGTGACGGCTTTCTGGAAGCTCACAAGCGCGTGCGTGTCGTCATTGGCGGCCGCCTCCATCTTTGCGCGCTGATGCCAGCCCTCCGCGTAGTTTGGCGCGATATCGGTGACGGAATCGAGCAGCTTCTTCGCAGTGGCGCCGTCTCCCGCCTGCAGCGCCGCCGCCGCGCGTGTCATCAGGAGGTCGATGCTCGCGCTGTTCGACTGCAGGAACAATTCCTCGATCTGCTGTTCGATCGGCTTGGCCTCGTCTTCCGAACTCGCTTTGGCGAGCGATGCGAAAAGCCCATTGAGGCTGTGGTCCGGCGCCGGCGGCTTGGGCGGCGGGGCGGCCGCAGACAAGATGACGACCGCGAGCGAGGCGACGCACGCACGCTGCAAAAAAGGTAGCGCCGAGAGCTTCATCTCCACCATTTTCCAAAGCTGGGGCTTCGAGCGTAACGAATTATCACGAAAAAATCTTCTCCAGCGCCCCCGGCATCGGCCCGCCCTCGGCCCAATCGATCAATTCTGCGGGATGCACCAAAGGCGGCGCGTCGGCGCCCGCGAGATGGTTCAGGCAACCGATATTGGCTGCGGCGATCACATCGGGCGAAACGCTCCTGGCGTTTTCCAGCTTGCGCGCGCGCAGCGCCCCGGCAATCTCCGGCTGGAGGATGCTGTAGCTTCCGGCTGAGCCGCAGCACAGATGCCCTTCCGGGATTTGCACGACTTCGAAGCCGGCCGCTTGCAGCGCTTCCTCGCCTGCGCCCTCCAGCTTCTGTCCATGTTGGAGGGAACAGGGTTTGTGAAGCGCGGCGCGCAGCCTTCGCGGCGGCGTGGCAGGTTGGGGCGAGGCGAGGATCGAGAAATCGCGGAGCTTCGCGGCGAAGCGCTCGGCGCGGGGGCGCCAATCGGGCTCGTCGGCGAACAGGCGCGGATAGTCCGCGAGATGCGCGGTGCAACCCGTAGCGGTGATGAGAACGCCTTCAAAGGCGTCGGGACCTCCCGCGCGTTCGAACGCTTCGATAATGCGCTTGGCCCAATCAATTGCAGCCTGCTTACGTCCCAGGTGATGCGCGAGCGCGCCGCAACAGCCGGCGCCTTCGAGCAGCACAAGATCGAGCCCTCGCCGAGCCAATACACGAGCCGCTGCGCGATCGATTTCAGGCGCCAGCGCTTGTTGTATGCAACCGGGCAAGAGCGCGATGCGTGCGCCCTTCGATGACGCGGCGACGCCCTTGGAAATTCTCGGCGATGCTTTCGCGGCTGTTCGTGCCATCGTGCCCAGTGCGCCGGGCAAGCGCGTCGCGATCGGCGCGAACACGCGTGCGAGCGCGACGGCGAATTTCGTGAGCCCCGGCCGCGTCAGCACATTTGCAATCGCCCAGCGCAGAATGCGCTCCCGCAACGGCCGCCGGTAGTGCTCTTCGATATGGGCGCGCGAGGCATCGATGAGTTGCGCATAGTCGACGCCCGACGGGCAGGCCGTGCGGCAGCCCAGGCAGGACAGGCAGCGGTCGATATGCGTCACGGTCTCGGTCGAAGGTACGCCGCCGTCCTCCAGCATGCGCTGCATCATCACGATGCGCCCACGCGGGCCGTCTCGCTCGTCGCCCAGGAGCACATAGGTCGGGCAAGTCGCCGTGCAGATGCCGCAATGGACGCAGGCGCGCAGACTCTTCTCCGCGCCCGCAAGATGCGGATCGGCGAGCATGGCGGGCGAGAAATTCGTGCGCATGTTCAGGCGCCCTCGAACATACGGCCGGGATTGAACAGCACCAGCGGATCGAACGCGGCCTTTACCGATTTCGTCAACATGGCATGGGCGTGAGGCTCCGGCTGAAACACCGGAACGGTCGCGCGCGACTCGACGCTCGCCCGAAACAACGTCGCATGTCCGCCCGCGCGCGTGGCGATAGAGCGCAAAGCAGGCGCCGAAGACGCCGGAAGACCGAGCCACAGCAAGCCTCCGGCCCAATCCGCAAACCAGACGGAAGCGTTTGCACGATCGATGCACGCGGCGGCGGCCGCTTGCGGCACGGATAGCCGCCAAATGTCGCTGTCATCGCCCAGAAACACCGCGCCCCCGCCGATTTGCGCGAAGACGGCGTCGCCATTGTCGATTCGCTCCAGCGCGCGATCCCTCAGGAGTTTTCGTAGCGCTTCAACCTTTTCCCCGAGCGCCGCCGCGGCGCCTTCGACGCGCAACAGTGCGGCGCCTTTTCCGCTAACGCCGATGGCGAAGAATTTCGCGGCGCAGTCCGGGATATAGGCAAGCCCCGTCGGCTCCAGCGGGCTGGACCACACGCGCCGCAGGACGGCGAAGCCATCTTCAATTCCGATGTCCCGGACAATCAGCGTCGCGGACTCCGGCGCGCGCGGATAGACGCGTAACGTAACCTCCGTCAGCACGCCCAAGGTTCCCATCGCGCCGCACATGAGCTTGGAAAGATCGAAGCCCGTGACGTTTTTCACCACGCGTCCGCCGGCCTTGTACGCTTCACCCAGGCCGTTGACGGCCCGATAGCCCAGAAGATGATCGCGGGCCGCGCCGAAGCGCAGGCGCGCAGGTCCGTTCGTATCAGCGGAAAGCGCGCCGCCGATCGTGCCGCCTTGCGCCGGCGCGCCGAACAGCGGCCCCCAATCGGCGGGATCGAAACCGAGCCTCTGCTGCCTCTGGTTCAACACGGCTTCGATATCGGAGACCGGCGTCGCCGCGCGCGCCGTGATCACGAGTTCGTCGTGCTCGTAATTGAGAATGCCGCTTAGCGCCGAAACATCGAGCGTGATTGGGACCGTCGTGGTGCAACCATAGGCGCGCTTTGTGCCGCGGCCCACGATTTCAAACGGGTCATGGGTTTCGCGCGCCGCGCGCACGGCCTCGACCAGTTGGGCTTCATCGGCAATCGTGAAATGCGTCATGTCAGAGGCGCGGCAGATTGGGATAAGGCATGCGGCCGCCCTTCACATGCATGTGCCCCTGCTCGACGCAGGCCGACAAGGTCGGGAATACCTTGCCGGGGTTGAGCAGATTCGCGCCGTCGAAGGCGCATTTCACGCGACCCTGCTGCGCGAGATCGGCCTCGGCAAACATCATCGGCATCAGGTCGCGCTTTTCCACGCCCACGCCATGCTCGCCGGTGAGCACGCCGCCCACATCGACGCAGAGCTTCAGGATTTCGGCGCCGAATTCCTCCGCGCGCGCCAGCTCGCCCGGTTTCATCACATCGAAGATGATCAGGGGATGAAGATTGCCGTCGCCTGCATGGAACACATTGCAGAAACCGAGGCCGTGGCGCTCCGACATCTCGGCCATGCGCGCAAGCACCTCCGGCAATTTGCGCCGTGGGATCGTGCCGTCCATGCACAGCATGTCGGGCGCCAGCCTTCCCATCGCGGGGAACGCCGCCTTGCGCCCCGCCCACAACCGCGCGCGTTCGGCTTCGTCGGCCGCCGCACGAAACTCATAGGCGCCGGACGCGCGCGCGATCTCTTCGATCCGCGCGACAGCGTCCGCCACTTCTGCTTCGACTCCATCGAGCTCGATCAGCAGGATGCCCTCGGCGCCACGGGGATAGCCGGGCCGGCAATACGCCTCGACCGCATCGATGCAGCGCCGGTCCATGAATTCCATCGCGGCGGGAATAATGCCGGCCGCGATGACATTCGCCACGCAGAGCCCCGCGCAGGGCACATCGTGAAAAGCTGCGAGTAACGTGCGCGTGACCGGCGGCTTCGGCAGAATGCGCAACGTCGCTTCGACGACGATGCCGAGCAAGCCTTCCGAACCCGCAATCACGCCCAGAATATCGAGCCCTCCCGGTTGCATCGTCTTGCCGCCCAGCTTCACGCGCTCGCCGCCCGGCAATGCGAGCTCGACGCCCAGCAGATTGTTGGTCGTGATGCCGTATTTGAGGCAGTGAATGCCGCCGGAATTCTCCGCCACATTGCCGCCGACGGTGCACGCGATCTGGCTGGACGGATCGGGCGCATAATAGAACCCGTCCTTCTCGACCGCGCGGCTGATGGCGAGATTGGTCACGCCGGGTTCCGCGACCACACAGCGATTCTCCAAATCGATCTCGACGATGCGATTCATGCGGCCGAGCCCAATCAGGATGGCGTCGGCCCGCGGCAAAGCGCCACCGGACAGGGAGGTGCCGGCGCCGCGCGGAATGACCGGCACGCCCTCTTCACTGGCAAACCGGAGAAGAGCAGAAACCTCCTCCCTGGTCCGGGGCAGGACACAGGCGAGCGGAGCCTGGCGATAGGCCGTCAGCGCGTCACCGTCGAACGCATCCAACCCGGCCGGTTCGGAGACCACCCCATCGGACAGGATGCCGCGGAGCCCGGCCAATATCGCGTCGCGTCGCGCAAGAATGTCGGGATCGGGTGGGGCAAACAGCAAAACGCGCGCTCCGAGGTCAGGTGGAGCGGAGATTAGAACATAACGAGAAAAGCGCGAGGGCCGTCGAAACGCCCGAAATCAGCCCTGGCGGGCCTTGAAACGCGGGTTCTTCTTGTTGATGACATAGGTCCGGCCACGGCGACGGATGACGCGGCAGTCCTTGTCGCGCTTCTTGAGCGAACGGAGCGAATTCCGGATCTTCATGACACGCCTTTAACCAGCTGCAGGGCCGGGCCCCACTCAAAGAGGCGCGGAAACTAGTGTCGGGTCCCGGGCCTGTCAACCGGGCTTCGAATGGCCCCAATAATGCAGGAAACACGGCAATTAAACCGGGGTGCCAACGGATTCGCTCTTCGAAAAGTGAGTTTCAGCCACAATTTGGTCGCGCATTATCGGCATGAAGAATTCGTGGGCGGGATGGTTATCGAAATGATGAGTTTGATGCGCAGGCCGAATTTATCGGCGCTCGGAATATCGATTTTGGCGTGCGTGCTGGGCGCATCGCCGGCGATCGCGCAGACCACGCCGGCCCAAATCCCGCCGGCGCAGATGACTCCGGCCCAGATCGTGGCGCAGAACCGGATCGAAGACGCGAAGTTCGCCCAATTCGTGAAGGACTTCCGCGACACCGCCATCAAGGCCGGCGTCTCGCCCGAGACCTATGACCGCTCAATGACCGGCATCTCGCGCAATCCGCGCGTAGAACAGCTCAATCTCAACCAGCCGGAATTCGCCCGCCCCGTCTGGGAATATCTCGACAGCGCCGTGTCCGTCGATCGCGTGACGAACGGACAGAAAATGCTGGCGGCCAATGCGCCGGCGCTCGCACGCATCGAGCAGCGTTTTTCCGTGCCGAAAGAAATCCTCGTCACGATCTGGGGCATGGAAAGCAATTACGGCCAGGCCATGGGCGGTTTCAACATGTTCGAGGCGCTGGCCACGCTCGCCTATGACGGACCACGCGCCGATTTCGGACGCAAGGAACTGCTCGCAGCCCTCAAGATGGAAGAGCAGGAACATCTCGATCCCACCAAGATGACGTCGTCCTGGGCCGGCGCGTTCGGGCATACGCAATTCATTCCGTCGGCTTTCCTCGCCCATGCCGTGGACGGCGATGGCGACGGTAAACGCGATCTGTGGCATTCGGCGCCCGATGCGCTGGCGTCGACCGCATCGCTGCTGGCCGACGCCGGCTGGCATATGGGCGATGCATGGGGTTACGAGATCGCGCTGCCGAAAGATTTTCCCTACGAGGAAGCCGACGTCGACAACGTCAAGACCGTCACGCAATGGCGCAAACTCGGCGTGACGAAGATCGGCGGCGCGGAGCTGCCGCATCCCGACGCGACAGCGGGCATCTATCTGCCGGCGGGCGCGCATGGCCCGGCGTTCCTCGTGTTCGACAATTTCAAGACCGTGCTCAAATACAACAACGCGGCGTCCTATGCGCTTGCCGTTTGCTATCTCGCGGACCGCATCGCAGGCGGCGGCGCAATCGTCGCCCCATGGCCGCGCGACGAGATTCCGCTCTCGCGCGACGAACGCGTGGCGTTCCAGGCCGATCTCAAGAAACTCGGCTTCGATCCGGGCGATATGGACGGCGTGCTCGGGCACAAGGGCCGCGCGGCCTTACGCGCCTATCAGAAATCGCGCGGGCTGCCGCCGGACGGCTTCGCGACCGAGAAAATGCTTGAACAAATGGAACGCGACATCGTCGCCAAGGGCGGCTGACAGTTACGCGTTCGGGACCTGCGTCTCCGTCGCTTCTTCGACCGCGTCGTCTTCCGGCGCAAGCATCCCGGCGTTTTTCAGGTGCGGCGACAGAAGCGCATGGGCATACATGATCGTCGTCAGGACGGCGCCGAAGATGTAAGGCGCTTGCGGCGCGATCCGATAAAGACCGGTGGCGATCAGCGGTCCGAAGATGAAACCCGCGCCGCTGGTGGCGCCCGTCAATCCCGCGATGGCGCCCTGTTCATGGGGATCGACAGCGAGCGATGCGGCGGCGGCGTATCCCGGCCGCACCATGCCAAAGCCGAGCCCTGAAATAATCAGCGCCATCACCAGCGGGCCGAACTGGTGGCCGACAGCGAACAGCACGAACGACGCAATCGTCACGATCGAGCCCCAGCGGATGAGCGCGCGCCCGGACATATTGAATCGCTGTACGATCACAAGCTGCGCAAACAGCGCAGCGAGCGATGACGCGACGAGGCCGATCATCGTGTATTGCGGCGCGTCGATGAGCTTGAGATGCAACTCGTCGATGAACAGATAACCCACCGTTTGGATCGGCACTGCGCCGGCCGTGCTGATGCCCAGGCCGAAGACGATGAAGGGCCAGATGCGCCTGTCGTGCCAATGAAGGTGGTAGCGACGCTCGAGCCGAACATGCGGCGCGCTGCGCTCCGGCAGAAAAAACCAGATTGCGGCCGCGCTGGCGAACGCGACCAGGGCCGTGAAATAGAACGGCGCAAGCAAGCCGAACACGACGAACACGGCGCCGATGCCCGGGCCGATCGTGGTGCCCAAACCGAAGGCCGCGCCCAGGGCCGCCACGCCCTGCGTGCGTTCCGCGCGCGTCGTGCGGTCCGCGACATAGGCTTGCGCCGCGGGTGCGGAGCCGGATCCGAAAATGCCGTACAGCGAGCGCGCGGCGATCATCAACGGATAGGCGACCATCGCCGGGATGATTCCGTCGACGCCCAGATTCGCGAAGATTGCGAAAAGTCCGAACGAAATCCCGAATGCGACAAGTCCGAGCAGGATAACGGGCTTCCGACCCCAAAGATCGCTGCGCCGGCCCCAATAGCCGCTCGAAAACACCCATACGGTCGCCGACGCGACGAACGGCAAAGACGCTTCGAATTCCGTCAGCTTCAAGCTGCGCGCGAGCGACGGCAGCACGGCAAACATCACGGTCTGGCCCGCTCCCAGGCACATCAGGCTCACGAACAGAATCGTGAAGGCGCGGCGGCGCTCCGTGCGCGTCGTCACGCGGACAAAGGTGTCGAGCGCCGCATCGTCGGCAACAAGCGACGGATTTTCCGCATCCGCGCGAATCGCGGCTCCTTCAATATCGAGTTCGGCTTCCGACATGGCCTCTCATAACACCCGCCCCTTGAGGGCGGGTCGAAAAATTCAAGCGCAGCGCGAATTTTTCGGGGCGGGGTGATGTTGATCGAGCACCCCGTCCCGAAGTTTTCTTTTCGCTGAAGCTCAAAGAAAGCCTTCGACCCGCCCTCAAGGGGCGGGTGGAACTAATGTTGCCGTTTGAAGCGGATATTGGCCGTGTCGCTGCGGCCCTCGGCGTCGACGACCGTCACGCGGGCAAATCCTTCGCCCTGCGGCTGGAACAGCACCGGCTGGAAACGGTCGAAACTGCCCAATAGCTGCCCGTTGACCAGCCAGGTGAGCGGTCCGCTGCCGCCATCGGCCTTGAACAGGATCGTGCGGTCCTTCGCGTCGGGCGCCGGAAGCGGCACAGTGGCGCCGTTGGGCGGAAACGAGATGGAAGGCGGCGGCACGTTGGTCGTCTGCGGCGCTGGCGGCCGGTCGACCTCGCGCGTGAATACACGCAGGCTGGGCGGCAATTGGTCCGTGGACGTCGCTACAATCGTACCTGGCGGCGGCAACGACGCGGGCCGCCTGTCGGGCGGCAGCAATTCGAACGCGCGCAGCAGAATGGGCGCCGCCGCCTCGCGGCCGATCCGGCCTGCGCTCGGCGCGCCATCCGCACGGCCGACCCACACGCCGACCGTGTAGTCGTTCGAGAAACCCACCGACCACGCATCGCGAAAGCCGTAGGACGTGCCGGTCTTAAACCCGACCGTGCGTTTGCGCGCGAGGCCCTCGCCCATCGCCCAACCTTCCGGCAACGCGACGCCGTCCAGAATATCGCGCAGATAATAAGCAGCGACCGGTCCGAACATCCGATGGCCCGCATTGTCCGGCGCATCGGCGAGATAGCGCAAACCGCGCGCCTCACCGCCTTCTGCGATACCCGCATAAAGCATCGTGATGTCCGCGAGGCTGATGCCGAGACCGCCCAACGCGATGGGCAGGCTCGGGGCAGTGTCGCGCGTGGGGTATGCGATGCGCGCGCCGGCATTGGTTAGCGCCAACGAGAAGCGCAACGGCCCGATGCGGTCCAGCACCATCACCGCAGGCACATTCAGCGACATGCGCAGCGCATCGCGCGCCGTGACCGCGCCCTGGAAATAGCCTTCGAAATCGCGCGGCGCATAATCGCCGAACACCATCGGCTGGTCTTCCATCATGCTCGCGGGATGGAGCACGAGATCGTCGAACGCGAGACCGTAGATGAAGGGCTTGAGAGCCGAGCCGGGCGAGCGGGCGCGCTGGGCGAGATCGATCTGCCCCGACGCGCCCCAGAAATCCGTGCCGCCGTCATAGGCGAGGACGTTTCGGGTTTTGTTCTCGACCACGACGATGGCGAGGCTCCCGCCATCTTCCAGATACTTGCGTTCGCGCGCCGCCATGCGCTCGACGGCGCCCTGAAGCCCGGAATCGATCGTCGTCGTAAGCAGTGTTCGATGCGGAAATTGGCGCACGAGGCGTTGCGCGAGATGGGGCGCTGCGAGCGGCATGGGAAGGCGCAATGAGGCGACGCCTTCCCGTTCCGCTACGCGCGCGTCGCCCGGCGTGACGACACCGTCCGCCACCATCCGCGCGAGCACCTTGTCGCGTCCTGCCTTGGCGGCAATCGCGTGACGATCCGGTCGGTGGCGCGCGGGAGACTGCGGCAGCGCCACGAGCAGCGCGGATTCCGAAAGATCGAGGGCCGCAGGCTCCTTGCCGAAATAGGCGAGTGATGCTGCGCGCAACCCCTCGATGTTGCCGCCGAAAGGCGCAAGTGTCAGATAAATCGAAAGGATTTCGTCTTTCGAATAGCGCTCCTCCAGCTGCAGCGCCCGGACCATCTGGATGAGTTTGGCGCCGAAGCCCCGCGGGCGGGGCTCAAGCAGACGCGCGGCCTGCATGGTGAGCGTAGAGGCGCCGGACACGATATGGCCCGCGCTCGCATATTGAAGCGCGGCGCGCGCAATCGCGAACGGATCGACGCCCCAATGATCGTCGAACCGGCGGTCTTCATAGGCCTTGAGCAGCTTGAGATAACGCGGATTGACGTCGCGCACATTCGTCTGAAGGCGCCAATAGCCGTCTTTCGACAGAAACGGCCGCAGCAATTGACCGTCGCGGCCAACCACTTCCGGCGACAACATCAGAGCGCGCGACATGTCTGGAGGATTGGCCTGATCGGCTGTGGCCAGCGCAAGCGCGACTCCCATCGCTGCAAACGCAGTGACGATCAACCGGGATTGCCAGATTTGAGAAAACATTGGGGTTCGGTCCCCCCGCCCGGAGCGCTACGCGCTCCGACCTCCCCACGAGGGGGAGGTGAAAACGGATTCGCCTATCGCGATGACAAACGCCGGAGGCTCCCCTCCCCCTTGTGTCCGCCTTCGCTGAAGTCGCTTCGGCGGAGTTGTGGGGCTCGCCCGCCGAAGCCTTTGGCGAAGGCGGGAGGGATAGGGTGGGGGGAAGCCAGCAAAGGACGCCGCGCTGCTCAACTTATTGTCCCGGCGCAATCGTCACGGTTCCCATGTCGGTGCGCGCGATGATCGCCGGCGCGTACATATCCTCGACCACACCGGCCGGCATCACGAAGGTTCCTGCGGTCACGGCGCGCGCGATATAGGCGAGGCGGAATGTCGGCGGCGGCGGCGCGGGCTTCTTCGGATCCGGCTTCTCCTGATATTGCGTGCCGACATCGAATGCCGCCACGAATCTGTCGTCGCGCGCTTCTTCGAGATTCACGTCGTTGAGGGTCGCCAGCCACGCATAGGCCTTGCCGTCGTCGCCCGCGACCGGCATTTCGATCTCGAGACCGGCAGGCAACAGATCGAGCGCCGCCATCTGTGCGATAGTAGTTATTCGCCATCTGGCCTTCGAGCACGACCATCACGCGATCGTTCTGCTTCAAGGTTGCAAGATCGGCCGGCTCGCCGCTCATCGTCCACACGGTTTTCTTGAGCGTGAGTCCGTTCGACGCCGTGGGCAACGGCAAGGTCGGCGTGCCCTGCACCGGACGGTGCGCCAGACGGGTGCGTCACCCGATTGACGAGCGTGATGCCGGCCGACAGCGCTCCGAGGGACGGCGCCAGGCGGATCGCCCCGTCGCGCGGCGTCGCACGCTGTCGTTGACGAGAATGTTGAGCGGCGCGCTCTGTTCGCGTGAGGTCGTAAGCCGCGCGCAGCATCCACGCCTTTTCCTGCGTGGTGGTGGTGTTGAGGCGCATGTCGACATCGTCGGTGCGCTTCATCAGGGCGGGAACGATTTCCGGATCGCCGCCTTCGATGGCGAGCGCGGTCGTGCCGGCGAGATCGCGCACGAAGGAGCCGTAATCGTCCGTCGAATAGGCTTCAGGCTTCGCCGCCATCAGAATGTCGCGCGCGCGTCCGAACGCGTAGATCGGCCCGCGAGCGGTCGCCGGCCTGCGCGGCCGCCGCGCCCGTGAGCGCCGCCGCGATGGCGCTGTTCCATTCGCTGCCCCGCGTGTCGCTGAAATAGCGCAGGTCGCTCAGATTCACCTGCCCCATTTGCGCGAGTACATAGAAGGAATAGGCGCGCACGCGTCGTCGTTGGAATCGGCGGTCGACCGTCTGCGCAGCCAGCCCGCGCCCCGCTTCAGCGCCTCGTTGGGCACGACATAGCCCTTCGTTTTCGCCTGATCGAGGAAGTCGAGCGCGAAGACGGAGATCCACGGATCGGCGTCGGAGCCCGGGCCCCACATGCCGAAATTGCCGGCGAAGTTCTGCATGTCGAGCACGGTGTCGACGGAATCCTGGATGCGCGCTTCGGCAGCGCCTGGTCCTTCGGGAAGCCCGCAAGGTCCGCAAGATCGTTGAAATAGAGGAGCGGCATGGCGCGGCTCGTCGTCTGTTCGATGCAGCCAAAGGATATTTGTCGAGCCAGCGCAGCAGGCCCGGCACGTCGTTGTAGCCATGCGCGGCCGAGACGTTAAGCGCCGCCTGGACGGTGGACGGAACGAGATCGGCGACCAGCGCCTTGTTGGCGAGTATAACTCTGGCCTGCGGCCCAGCACGGCGATGTCGTCGCGCGCCACATCGAGCTGCGGCGCGCGCACTTCGATCTGCCACGACCGGCTCACGGCGAATCCGCCAGGGCCTTTCAAGCTCATCGAAATGGTGGCGACGCCAAGGCCTTTGCCTTCGAGAACGACCGGCAACAACACGCGCTGGCCCTTCGCGAGCATCTGCGTGATCACGTCCTGAGCGGCGCCGAAATCGAGGCCGACGGGCCCTGACGTCGTCACGGTCGCGATATAGCTTCCGGGCGCGCCCTCGACATTGTTCATATTCAGCGCGGCTTCGGCGCGATCATCGGGCGCCAGGAAGCGCGGCAGCACGATATCGGCGACGACCGGATCGCGCACGGTGAGCGGCCGGTCGGCATGGCCGACTTTCTTGTCGCTCATCACCACGGCCATCAGCCGCAATTCGCCGTTGAAATCGGGAATGTCGAGCGGCACTTGCGCCATGCCGCCCGCGCCCACTTTCACGAGGCCCGAGAACAGCGCGACGGTGCTCGTGGGCACGACGGCCAGCGGACGTCCGCCCAGATTGTCGCCGCCTTCACGCAGGCGAGCCGATGGGACCCTTCTCGGTCTTGATCAGGCGTCCGTAATCGTCATGCATGCCGACGCCGAGGCGGCGCTTGCCGAAATAATAGGTGACGGGATCCGGCGATTTGAAATCGGTGAGCTGCAGAATGCCTTCGTCGACCGCGGCCAGGGTCAGATAGGCCGCTTCGCCGCTCGTCCAATCCTTTGACGACGACGGGAATGGTGATGCGCTGGCGCGGCGTGATCTTGTCCGGGCCGCCGATCAGAGGCGTCAGCGTGCGCGCGGAATTGTCGACGCCCAGCCATGCCACGCCGATGGAGCGCACGGGCTCGCGGCCCGTCGCGTCGTTGAGCGCGCGATAATCCGTGACGAGCACATATGCGCCGGCGCCCCAATCCGCCGAGACGGGAATGTCGATCGACGCGCCGCTCGCCGGCGCATCGATCATCTGCGAAGAATAAATGCGATCGCCCGCCACGACGACGAGCGCCGGCCGTCGGCCACGGGCTTGATCGAGATGTGCGCCATTTCGCCCGGCTTGTAGGACGGCTTGTTCGCCGCCACCGGAATGCGATCCGGCCTGTCGCCGGCCGCACTCGCCGCCCAGCCGGAATAGAAGCGATAGGAGCTCGACGCTTTCGATCTTGGGATCGGTGATGGTGAGGCGATAGGTGCCCCACGGGAAAGTCTGCGCGAGTCGCGCGGGCGCGCCCGTGCCGATGTCGAGCGTGCCGCTGGTCATCAACCGGTCGCGCGTGACCGACTGGTACTTCCACTGGCTGTTGCTGTCCTGAAACCACTGATAGGTCGTGTCTTCGCGCACCCAGGTGTAGGTGAGGCCGGACGCCGCGATGCGCTTGCCCGCGCCGTCGACGACGATCGCCTCGAATCCTGCCTTGGCGTTCTCGTTGACGGAATCATCGTCGAAATCGGGCCGGATGACCGATCGCCAGGTCGCGCGTGCGAACAGGAATCTCGATGGTCTTGTCGGTGGTGCGTCCGCCGGGCTCATGGATCGAAACCTTGATGACCGCCTTAAGCGGCAATGTCGTGTCGGCCAGTTCGCCGATCGTGCCGGTAACTTCCGTCACGCCTGTCGCATCGGTGACCGGCACATTGAGCGTGACGCTCACGTCCGAAAATGTGTCGTCGATGCGACCGAATTCGTAGAGCGAGAAATCCGGAAACGGATTGCCGATCGGTCGTGATGTGCGCTTCGCCTTCGCCGGACAGCCCGGAGGCCGGCGCGCCATAGAGGAAGCGGCTTTCCGCCCGGACATGCAAATCGCTGTTGGGATGCAGCACCGCGTCTTCGGCCGTCAGCGTCACCTTAAGCTTCTGCGGCACGAAATCGGCGACGTCGAATTGCACGCGCCCGACCGGATCGGCCTTGGGATCGATATAGGCCGCGATCTGCCAGCGGCCATGCGGGGCGGTCTTGTTGAGCGGCAGCGCCCAAGGCGCGGTTCCGGATGCGAGCGACGCGCCGGCGATTGTCGTGCGCGCCACTTCGACGCCGTCGGGACGATCGGCGACCAGCGTCAGGGGCGCGGTGACGGCTGCGCCGACGCGATCGCGCATCATCGTCACGGACTGGACCGTTTCGCCGGGGCGATAGACGCCGCGCTCGGTATAGAGATACGCGTCGACAGGCCCCGGGGATGCGCGCCCGCCCACGCCGCGATCGGTGAGATCGAAGGCCGGACGGCGCAGATCGAGAAAGCTGAAATCGTCGCCGCGCATAGGCCATCACGACGACGGGCTCGTCGCCGCCCGTACCGTGGAAGAAGCCGGCATCGAAATCGGCGCGGCCGTCGCCCGTCCGTCGTCACCGTCGAAACCACATTGTTGTCGCGCGCGACGAGCGTGAGCTTCACGCCACTGAACGGCTTGGCGCTGGCATAAGAGCGGGCGAAGACGGCCAGGCCGTTCGACGCCCTGGAAGGTCGTCAGCGCGATGTCGGAATCGATCACCCACTGCGCGGCGAGTTCGCCCTGATCGTCGCCGGCATCTGCGGCTTCGGCGGCCTTGGCCGCATCGCGCGCGACCAGCACGTAGGCGCCCGGCTTCTTGTCCTTGAGGATGTCGCGGATGGGGATCAGCGTAACGACGGAATCATTCTTGACGTTCGCCACGTCCATCGAGCCGGACCAGATGACAGCGCCCTGGTTGTTTTCGATCTGGGTCTTGTCCTAGGAATAGAGCGTCGTCTGGTCGACCACGCCGCTTTCGATCTGCGACAAAAGCCGGTCGCCGACCCGGATCACTTCGAGCTTCAGCTTGTCGATATTGACGGTCGTGACCGGCACGCCGTCGGCATTGTCGCGCGGCAGGACGATGCCGCCTGAAAAGCGGACCAAAGCGGGCTTGTCGCGAAGCTCGACAGGGACGGTCTCTTCCTCGACCAGCTTGTCGCCGGCCGCGTCGGGGAGGCCGGTCTTCAGCGTCACATTATAGGTCTGGTTGAAATCGAGACCGCCGATGCAAAGCCGCGCATCGAGCGGGCGCACGACGAGCCGCGTCTTGGGATCGATCGTCAGGTAGTCTTCGTAATGCGTCTTGCCGGTGATATCGAGCGGACGCGTAAAGACGAGGCAGGCCTGCGCCTGGGCCTGGGAGGTGTCGATCTCGAGGCGATGAAACGCGAATTCCGGCGATGCCGCCATCTCTGCCGGCGTCATGGTCTGGGTGACGGAGGAAACGCCTTTCGCCAGTCGCTCAAGGAAGCTGCCCGCCGTCTCGCCCCCGTTGCGGCCGCCCAAATAATAGAGGACGCCGACGATGACGATCAGGACGACCGCAACGGCGCCACCGATAAATAACGGCCGACGACTCATATTCCCCTCCCGAAGCGCGACGCGCGCCGCAGCAGCCTATCGCTCCGTCAGGCTACCGGCAATTCGCAGGGTGAGGATTGCGCGCGATCTTGGCCGCAAGATGACGCGGAGGGCCTAAAGCGCAGATTATCTGCGCCGCCTACGCGCCAACCCAGTTGCCGTGAAAGCCGAACGGCACGCGCCTCGGCAGCGACGCCGTCGCGATCGGTCCGGCCGCCACGTCTTGCGCATCGAGCACGATGAAGTCGCTGCGGTTTTCCGCTGCACGGTAAGCGACAGCCACCAGAAAGCCGTCGCCCTCGCCCGCCTTGGGCGAACGCGGCACAAAGACCGGCTCGCCGACCGCGTCGCCTTTGGGAAGCGTGTGCATCGACTTCTTGCCCGTCGCAAAATCGATATGTGCGATGGCGTCGAATTTGACGTCGGTTCCGTTGTGCGAACTGGCGGCGAAATACCCGTGACGATAGGGAAGACCTGCGTGGCGCTCGTCGAGCCGCGGAAATTCTCCGGCCGAATCGTCGATGTAAGCGCGCGTGATCGTATTGGTCTTGCCGGACAGATCGAAGGTCCAGCGGCACAACCGCGCGGAGGCAGGCTTGCCGGGCGAGCCGTCGGCATTCGGGAAAAGCGGCGCGTTTTCATATTGCATGACGTCGGCGTGAATCTTGTCGCCGTCTTCCCACATGTTCATGGGGTGGAACACGTAACAGGGATCGGTGGTGAACCAGCGGATCGTGTCGACGCCGGCGTCGCGGCGCATCAACCCGATGTGGGAGCCTTTGTCCGGTTCCCAGGCGAAAGCGGGGCCGCCGCTCATCGCGCGCTCGAGATTTCCCGTCAGCGGCAGAACCGGAAACATCACATAATTCTTCGTCACGAAGAAGTCGTGCACCATGCTGCTATAAGGCGCTTTGAACATATCGAGGCGCGTGACTTTGCCCGTCTTGTCGACGACTCCGTAGGAAATGTTGTCGGTGAAAAACCCTTCACCCGCCATGTAGCCGAAAAACACCATTTCCCCGGTCTCGGGATCCATCTTCGGATGGGCGGTGAAGCGGTTCGAGTAGGGAACGTAGCCGCGCGGATCGAGCGTCTTCGCGTCGACTTCGAACGGTTGGTGCCCCTCTTCCAGCGCCAGCAAGCGTCCCGCGTGAAAAACGATATTCGTGTTCGCGACGCCGCTGTCCTTGCCGAGCGCGGAAGGATCTGTCGTCATCGGATTGCCGAACGTGCCGAACAGGGCCTGTCCGGCCGTGTGCTCCAGTTCCCATTTGGGCGTACGGACCCAGCGGTTGCGATAGGAGACCTTGCCGTCGGCCAAGCGGAACGCGTGCAACATCCCGTCGCCCGCGAACCAATGATAGTTCTCGTCGCGCGGCGGAAATTGCGGATTGGGACCCGTGCGGTAGTAGGTCCCGGCAAGTTCGCCAGGCATCGCGCCCGTCAACGGAAGATCGGCGAAATCGTCTTCGCTCGAGATCGGCGCGAAATTTCCGGAGAGATAGGGATTGATGCGGGCGGGCGCGTTCATGTCATCCTCCAGTAAGATATAATTTACGTTGTAAATTTATACCGTAAGCGATAGACCGATGCAAGCGCTATTTTTGAGAGGTTGCGCCCTGCCCCGCGTCCTGTCCAAGCCCGAAGTGGCCGAATTCCGCGAGCGCCTGTGCGAGGCGGCGGCCAGGCTTTTCGCCGAGCGCGGCCGGGAAAGCTTTTCCATGCGCGAACTGGCGGCTGCGCTGGGCGTGAGCCCCATGACGCCCTATCGCTATTTTCGTGACAAGGACGACATTCTGGCGGCCGTGCGGGCGCGGGCCTTCGACCGGTTCGCCGAGGTTCTCGAACAGGCCTTCGCGAAGCCGGGCAGCGCAGCGGAACGCGCGGCGGCCGCTGCGGACGCCTATGTCAAATTCGCGTTCGATGAGCCGCATTCCTACCGGACAATGTTCGACCTCTCGCAGCCGGATGAAGAACAGTATCCCGATCTTGTGCGCGCGACGGCGCGGGCGCGCGCCACCATGACCCAGCACATTCCCGGGCTGATCGCGGAAGGCCTGCTCGAAGGCGACGCGGACGAAATCGGGCACGTCTTCTGGGCTGCGATCCATGGCGCGGTCGTACTGCAGCTCGCAGGAAAGTTGACGCCGAAGTTCGATTTCCGGCGGATTCTCAATGGCGCCATGCGCGCGATAACCGAAGGCTTTCAGCCAAAGCGCAATTCCTGAGAACCCGGCCCATTCATTTTCGCTTTCGCAATTTCCTGTTGCATGCGGGCCGGCCGGCGGTGTTATGCCCCTGAATTACATGTATTGTGTCGTTCAACGTCGGCGGCGCGCCGCCATTCCACGAGGCTAGGGCGTGAACTCCATCCTGTTCCGCAATGCGCGGTTGTTCGACGGTGAAACGGATCACCTTCACGAAGACATTAGCGTGTTCGTCGAAGGCGACCGCATTCGCGAGGTTTCAGACCGCCCGATCGCAAGCGCGTCCGCCGAGACCATAGACCTGCGCGGGCGCACCCTCATGCCCGGCCTGATTGACGCGCATTTCCATGCTTATGCGACAAGTCTAGATCTGGGAAAGGCCGAGGAAACGCCGCGCTCGCTGCACGCGCTTGAAGCGCATATTCTGCTGGAGAATGCGCTCCAGCGCGGCTTCACGACCGTGCGCGATGCGGCAGGCGCCGATTACGGCCTGGCGCAGGCGACGGAGCGGGGCCTGATCAAGGGCCCACGTATTTTCTATTCGGGCCGGGCGATCACGCAGACCGGCGGGCACGGCGATTCGCGCGCGCAGAGTGTCGAAGGCTGCGCCTGCTCATCGCATGGCATGAGCTGGGTGGCGGACGGTCCCGACGAAGTGCGCAAGGCCGCGCGCGAGGAACTGCGCAAGGGCGCCAACCAGATTAAGATTTTTGTGTCGGGCGGGATTTCGTCGCCCAGCGATCCGGTATGGATGCCGCAATTCAGCGACGAGGAAATCAAAGCGGCCGTGGCCGAAGCTGCTTCGCGCCGCACTTATGTTCTGGCCCACGCCTACACAGCCGACTCGATCGCCCGCGCCGTGCGTTGCGGCGTGCGCTCCATCGAACACGGCAATCTCATCGATCGCGCCGCCGCCGAAGTGGTGAAGGCGCATGACGCCTTCGTCGTGCCCACGCTCGTGACTTATGACGCCTTCCACAAATTCGGCGCCGAAGGCGGCGCGCCCGATTATCTTCTGAAAAAGCTCGAGGACGTGCGCTCGGCGGGACTGCATGCGCTGTCATTGTTGCAGGAGGTCGGCGTGCAAATCGGATTCGGCACGGACCTGTTGGGCGAACTGCATGTTCACCAGTCCGAGGAATTCATCATCCGCAGCCTGGTGATGAAGCCCATCGATATTCTTCGTTCCGCCACATCGGTCAACGCCCGCATCCTGAACCGCACGGGCGAATTGGGTGTGGTCAAGGCGGGCGCTCTTGCCGATCTCATTGTGGCGGATGCCGACCCGCTCAAAGGTCTGTCGGTTCTGGCCGATCAGGGCGCCCATCTGCCGATCATCATGAAGGGCGGGCAATTCATGAAGAACGAATTGCGATAAATCATCACGCGGAGACAGGGAGGATCGTATGTCCGTTGCGCCCAAAGAGCTGGAAACGCATGTCGACTGGCGCTCGTCTGACGTCGCCGATCCGCGCCGATGGACGATGGAGTTGACGGATGCCGACCAGCGCGAACTCGATCATGCGCTGCAGATCGCAAAATCCGTCTCCGACAACCTGCTCGATATCCGCAAGGAATCCTTTCCGCTCGACGGCCTCGTGCCGAAGCTGGCCGAAGTCGAGCGCGAGCTGATCGACGGGCGCGGCTTCATGCGCATCGGCGCGCTCGACGCGAAGCGCTATTCCGACGACGACCTGACACTTCTCTATTGGGGCATCGGCCTGCATCTCGGCGATCCGTGGCCGCAGAACAAATACGGTCACATGATGAGCGACGTGACCGACCAGGGCAAAGCTCTGGACGATCCGACCTTGCGCGGCAACGAAATCGGGCTCATCGGCCTCGACTATCACACCGACGGTTCGGACCTCGTGGGCCTGATGTGCCTGCGGCCCGCGAAATCCGGCGGGCTTTCCTGTGTCGCCAATGTGGTGGCGATCTACAACGAACTCGTGCGCACGCGGCCCGATCTTGCAGCCGCGCTTTACAATCCCCTGCCCTGGGATTTTCGCGGCGAGCAGCCGCCCGGCGGCCAACGTTATTATATGCGCGCGGTCTTCACCGAGCATGAGGGCCGACTGTTCAATTTTTTTGTGCCGCAATACATCAAGGCGTCGCAGCGTCATCCCGAAGCGCCGCGGCTGACGGTGCTGGAGCACGAGGCCATCGATACCGTGTGCGAGATGGCGCGACGGCCGGAGTTCAACGTCTATATGGAAATTCCGCCAGGCTACATGCAGTTCATCAACAATTACCACGTGCTGCACGGGCGCCAGCCCTATGAGGACGACGTGGCGCATGGCTACAAGCGGCACCTGAAGCGGCTGTGGCTCGCGACGCATCAATTGAAGAGCCGGCCGCAGGCGTTCGCGAACGGCGCGCATGGGCATTGGGCGAAGAACAAGAGCGTGAGCCGGATTGCGGCAGTGGAACGGGCGGCAGGTTAAGCGCTTTCGCTGGTCTGCTTCACCGTTACGCCCGATGCGCCACACGGTGTTCCAGCTGGTGCAGTTCCCACAATTCCTGATGGCTGAACTTCAGATGCGGCCAGATCGTCAGCATCGCCGTCTTGCCGATCTTGCGTTCAAGCGCTTTCAGCCTGGCGAAGTGCTCGCGGTCGGCCGGCGCGATCGCGAGCTTTCCGCCGCTTTCGCGGGCGAGCAGCAATTGCTCGGCCCGAATCACAAGCTCGGTGTGCAACTTCAGATAGGCGAATATGTCGGCCACCACGGCATTTGAGAATTTCGCCGCCAGATCCGTGATGAAACGGCCTGCCTCGCTGTGGGTGAATTTTCCGGTCTCGATGTCTTCCAGCAGATGTTCGTGCGACTGGTAATCATGCATCAGCCAGTTGTGCACTTCATGCTCGCTCTTGTCGAAGACGAACAGGAGAACCATCGGCAGAACCACAATCGTCGCGGCCGTCGATTGAAACGGCCACGCGACAAACAGATTGAACAGCGTATGCAAGGCGATCGCCAGCAGGAGGCCGGGCGCATAGTTGAGCGGATTGAAGGTCGCGTGGCGTTGCGACAAGGCCTGCGCCGAGACGCCGAACACCGCCGACACGCCGCCATGCATGATCGCCGTGCCGAAGCCGCGAACCGACCAGACAAGGACATTGGCGTCCGGAAACACATAGGCGTAATAGACATTCTCGAACAGCGAGAATCCGGCGCCCACGGCCACGCCGAGAATGGCCGCGTCGACCATGAAGCCGATGCGGTTGCGGGCGAACAGATAGATCATCGCCGCGGCCTTGAGGCTTTCCTCCACCGTCGGCGCGACGTAGCGGCTGTAATGCGGAAAATCGACGTGCAGAGCGTCCATCACGGGACCGCTGAGAAAATAGCTTGCGGCGCCTGTCAACACGCCGAGCAACAGCACGCCCGCGACGGTCGCAAACCCGACCAGCTTGAAGCTGTCGAGATAAAGCAGCCCGAGAAGAAACAGGAGCACGGGCCCGAGGCCAAGGGCGGCTTCAAGCAGAAAATGAGTTGGCATCAACTGAGCAGGACTCCCCGAATGGCGATACGCGCCCGTTTATCGTAGTCTGCAGCGGGATCACAGAATCTTCAATGACACCATGATCTCGTTGCGTTCGACGCGCCCGGACCGCATGCCGACGGCGTCGCCGATGGAGAGCGTCATCGGCAGGCGAACGGCCACGGAAAAATTCCAGTCGATCTGAAAGCCGGCATCCTCCAGAGCGTAACTGTCCCTCGATCCCGGATCGACGCCCAAAATGCCGCCGAACAATGACGTGCGCGCGGAGCTCAGATAGAAACCGGGGGCGCCAACATCGTCGAAGCGGATCGGCGGCAGATTGAACTCGAGAACGGATTTCAGGAAGTTGCGGGCGCTCACCTCGTCGATGGTGAAACCCGGGAAACTGTCGAAATCGCGATAGCGCTTGATCTCGCCGTCATCGACATAGTTGTTCCCGAACGAGCCGAAATAATAGTAGTCGAGCGCGTTGCTCGGGCTGCCACCCGAGGCGCCGGCGGCGTTGTAGAGCCATAGCGAGGTGTGGTTCCAGGGCAGCGCAAACCCGAAATCGAAACCGCCATGGATCTGCGGAAAGAACTCGTTTTGGGCGTAGTTCCCCTGCAGGGCGATATTCGCGCGATAGCCGGCCTCGTAATCGACCGCGCCCAATGACTGATCGACATTCGTGTATTTGAGGATCAGATCGCCATAGGCGATGTCCGGGTCATGCGACACGACGTTTTGCGCGCCGGGCAACGTGTCGAGACCGGTGAAGAGATTGACGTCGGCGAGAAAATCGAGCTGCTTCGGCAGGTCGTAGATCAGCACGTTGTGATAGCCGATCAGAAGCGCGTCGCCTTTGCGGCTGTAGTCCGTGGGGCCGAACAGATCGTAGAAATTGTCGTTGTTGTGCCAAAGCGTGAATCGCCATTGCAGCGTGCGGTACGAAATCTCGCCGTGATATTGCTGCCCATCGGGAAGATCGCCGGCCGGCGAATAGGAAAAATCAGCCGAGAGCTGATTGAATTGCAGCGGATCTTCCATCTGAAAGTGCCAGCCTATGGCGACATGGCCTTTGTAGCCGGCCAGGATCGGATATGAGCCGTCGAACCGCATCTCATCCTGCGGCTTGTAGAATCCCTTGTCGGTCACCATCGAATCGAGCGGGATATTAGCCGGCGAACCGACAGCCCATGTCTTGACGATCGGATGCTCGTCAGCCACTTCCGTGCCGAGGAATTTTACGTTGCCCAGATCGTTGAGGGGCTTGGGATCGATCCTGACCGGTAAAAAACCCTGACCCGTATATTCATAGACGATGAGAGAACCATCCTTGAGAGGGATTGGCCGGAAGAATCCCGTATCGGCATTGCTCACGGCGTCGAACGTCTTGGCGGCGATGTTCAGGCGATAGACATTCGACACGCCGGTATAATAGGCAGTGGCGTAGAGATATTTCCCGTCCGGCGAGAACGCGCCGCCTTCGGGAATCGATTGGCCGAGCGACAGGCTCGCGATCGCATCCGCTTTGCCCGCCAAGAGGTCGCTGATGCGATGGACATCGATGCGGGAATCACCGTTGATTTCGGAGACGGAGGCGCTGAGCAACGTTCCGTCCGGTGAAATGTCGAGATCGAACAGAGCTTTTCCATAGGGAAAAGTGATCACCTGATTCCAGGCGTCGTGGGCGGCGCGGATGCGCACCAGCGTATCGAGGCCGTTCAGGCGGCGGATGCCCCAAATCGATTTGTCCGCGCGGTCGAAGGCGATATCGCCGATGCGCGCGTGCTCCAACAGCATCTTGGTTTCGCCGGTCGCGACATCGACTTCCAGAAGGCTGCGCAGGGCGTTGTTGTCGGCCGTGAAATAGACCTTGTCGCCGTCCGGGTCGTAGGCGAGCGAGGACACGCGATAAAGCGCCGGACCCTTCAGATTTGTCAGTTTGCGGACGCTGCCGTCTTTCAGCGACACGACGCCGATATTTGCGATCTGGCCCACGGCGCGGAAGCCCGCGATGAGGCTATCTGTTTTTGGGTCGTAGAACGTGCGCGAGACCGAACCCAGCGCACGGTTCGTCAGCGGCTTGCCGGGTGTCAGAGGATATTTCGAAACGGCGGCCAGATTTTTCTTCTGCCACGCATGTTCCCACGCGATCCAATCGGCCCAGGCTGCGTCGAGAGGCTTGCCGAACACATGTTCGAACTGATCGGCGTAATACGCCTTGCTGTCATTGCCGCGCTTGAGCCAGGCGATCAGCTTTTCCGGCCCATAGGTCAGCGCGAGATAGGAATCGAAGCGCGTGCCGTAGAGATAATCATTGGCGCCGACCTGGAAATCGACGGAGTTGCCCTCCGCTTCAAGCCCCAGCGGATCGTAGAAGCGGGCGTCATCGCGGACCATGGCGCGAAACACCATCTCGTCATAGCCGCCTTGCGCGCGCCCCAGACCGCCGCCCATCCAGGTTTCCATGAAGACGGCGCTGCCTTCCAGATACCAGCGGGGCACAAGCGAGCGCGGCTGCGCCAGATAGTTGTAGAGAATCGTTTCCGGATGGAGCGTGACCGGCAGCGGCTTGCCGTGAAACAGGTTGCGCCAGAAGGCGTCGTCGTCGTTCCAGACGTCCATCGTCGCCACGTGGACCAGTTCATGGTTCATCAGGGTGAAGAACCGCTCGCCGGGCGTGTAGGTTTCGAAGGTCGTGGCGATCGGCGCGATATTCACCGTCAGCGCGTTCTCGGGCGTCGTGCGCATCGCCGCCCCGCCATTGTCGGCGAGATCCTGAAGAAGAACCGTCGTCTTGTCCCACGGCGTCCAGTCGAACGTTTTGCGTTGGAACGCGAAGGAGTTCTCGAACGCGCGCGCGACATAAGGCGTGAGGTAGGTTTGAAGGGGGTCGTAATACAGCAGCCGGAGGTCGTTGGTCTCAAGCTTGCTGAGGTAATACTCGTCGGCCACGGCGCTCTCGCCGCCGAGCGCCAGCGCCGCCAGGCAAAGCACTGCCACACGTAATCCTGCCCCGCCCAACTCTACCCCCCATGGCCCAAGGCTTCACTCTGGCAGGCCGCGAACAAAAAAAACAGCCACCGGTGCGAAACCGGTGGCTGCATTTGACGAAGTTTCTGGGGACGTTACTGCGAACTGGCGTTCGCCGCGGCATTCGCCGCCGCGTTTGCAGCTGCATTCTGGGCAGCGTTCGAGGCAGCATTGGCCGCGGCGTTCTGCGCTGCATTGGCCGCTGCATTCGATGCAGCATTGGAAGCCGCGTTCGAGGCCGCATTGGAAGCAGCGTTCTGGGCTGCATTCGATGCCGCGTTCTGCGCTGCATTCGACGCCGCATTACTGGCTGCGTTCGACGCGGCGTTGCTCGCCGCATTTGAAGCAGCGTTTGAGGCTGCATTTTGTGCAGCGTTGGAAGCGGCGTTAGATGCCGCATTCTGGGCTGCGTTCGAGGCTGCATTCGACGCGGCGTTGCTTGCCGCATTGGAGGCAGCGTTTGAGGCTGCATTCTGTGCAGCGTTGGAAGCGGCGTTAGAAGCCGCATTCTGCGCCGCGTTCGAGGCAGCATTGGAAGCCGCGTTCTGCGCTGCATTCGACGCCGCGTTACTGGCTGCGTTCGAGGCTGCATTCGACGCGGCGTTGCTTGCCGCATTAGAGGCAGCGTTTGAGGCTGCATTCTGTGCAGCGTTGGAAGCGGCGTTAGAAGCCGCATTCTGGGCCGCGTTCGAGGCAGCATTGGAAGCCGCGTTCTGCGCTGCATTCGACGCCGCGTTACTGGCTGCGTTCGAGGCTGCATTCGACGCGGCGTTGCTTGCCGCATTAGAGGCTGCATTCTGTGCAGCGTTGGAAGCGGCGTTAGAAGCCGCATTCTGGGCTGCGTTCGAGGCAGCATTGGAAGCTGCGTTCTGTGCCGCGTTCGACGCCGCGTTACTGGCTGCGTTCGAGGCTGCATTCGACGCGGCGTTAGAAGCCGCGTTCTGCGCTGCATTGGAGGCAGCGTTAGAAGCTGCATTGCTTGCGGCGTTCGACGCCGCATTGGAGGCTGCGTTCGAAGCAGCGTTTGCAGCAGCCGCGTTGGAGGCCGCGTTCTGCGCTGCATTGCTGGCTGCGTTCGACGCGGCGTTGTTTGCCGCATTCGACGCTGCGTTAGCAGCGGCCGCGTTGGAGGCGGCGTTCGAGGCCGCATTTGACGCTGCATTCTGGGCGGCATTGCTTGCCGCATTAGAGGCAGCGTTGGAAGCGGCGTTCGACGCCGCATTGGAGGCTGCGTTCGAAGCAGCGTTTGCAGCAGCCGCGTTGGAGGCCGCGTTCTGCGCTGCATTGCTGGCTGCGTTCGAAGCTGCATTCGACGCGGCGTTGTTTGCCGCATTCGAAGCTGCGTTAGCAGCGGCCGCGTTGGAGGCGGCGTTCGAGGCCGCATTTGACGCTGCATTCTGGGCGGCATTGCTTGCCGCATTAGAGGCAGCGTTGGAAGCGGCGTTCGACGCCGCATTGGAGGCTGCGTTCGAAGCAGCGTTTGCAGCAGCCGCGTTGGAGGCCGCGTTCTGCGCTGCATTGCTGGCTGCGTTCGAAGCTGCATTCGACGCGGCGTTGTTTGCCGCATTCGAAGCTGCGTTAGCAGCGGCCGCGTTGGAGGCGGCGTTCGAGGCCGCATTTGACGCTGCATTCTGGGCGGCATTGCTTGCCGCATTAGAGGCAGCGTTGGAAGCGGCGTTCGACGCCGCATTGGAGGCTGCGTTTTCCGCTGCGTTGGATGCGGAACTCGAAACCGCATCGGCGGCGGCCTGCGTAGCGGCTGTCCGAATCAATGTCGGCTGCTGGTGACTGGAGACCGCCTGGAAGGAATCCGTCTGCATGAGCTGGGGCATGGTCTTGTCGCCCAACTTCACGTCGGCGCTGCCCACCTGTTGAACGCGATAGCGTTCGGCCGGCACGATCGTGCCCGCGGTCTCACTGCTCTTCAGAGGGAGATATTGTCCCGCGAACAGCGCACCGCCGGCGACCAGCGCCAAAACCGATGCGCCAACCCAGATTTTGCGCTTGCTCAAGCCGTTGTCAGACATCTGCCCGCTCACCCTGTTGAATACGAGTGGAAGATGGGGCCGGCTGTAATGTTGGTCAATAGAAGGTGATCACAGGGGAATGGACGGCTTTCGGCCCGTCCGCCACACAAAAAATCGCTCAAATTTCTCTTCAAGAAATCGCTATTTCTTTTATTTTTCAATGAGTTACGTGTGATCTACCAGCGGTCCGCGCGTCCCGGTCGATTTGCATTAACGGCCGTCTCAAATCGCGCGCGCTTTCCCGCGACTGGTTAATGCTTGGGCATCCCGGACATCGTGCCGTCGATCACGTTCATCTTCATGCCGTTGCCCATCATGACGTCGCCGCCCTTCATGCCGGGCTTGCACGGCCCCATCCACGTCATGGTCATATTCACGTCCGGCGCGCTTTGCCCGTCCGTCCGCAACACCATGGTGATCTTGGAGTTGAAGTCGCCGGTGAGCTGGCCGCGCGTCGTGCGCGCCGCGCCTGGACCGAACTTGCAGGTCGAGACGGTGGACCAGGAGCCGTCCATATTATGGGTGATCGAGGTGGCCGAGCAGTTCTTCTGCCGCACTTGCGAACTGAAGACGGACATTTTCGCCTGCGACTCCTCGCTGACGCAGGACTGCGTCGTCATGGGTTTCCCCACCATCATCATGGAACTTTCCCAGAGACCGTCCCTCTGGTGCGGCACGGGGGTGTCGGCGGAAGCAAACCCGGCGCCGGCGGCGACAATGCTCGCAAGCGCGACCGAAAATACAATTCTCATATGAAATCTCCGCATGAAAGCCGGTGCAACGTAACTGATCCTGCCGCAACCGGAAACGCAGCTTCGCGCCCGACAGCGAATTCATTGCATCAGAATGATCTGCCCATTGCAAATCGCCAACCGGCTGTGAGAAACAACGCGATCACGCGCGATCGCGCATAGCACGGCGAGCATCGCGCCGTCATCGGCGATTTCGCAAAGCTTGAAAGCATCGGCAATCTTTATGTCCGGTCGGGCGTATGCGCCGCATCCTTCGCCGTGTTGAGCGGCGACGACATTTCGCGCCACTACCAAAGCGGAGTCTGGCGGCATTCCGTGGAATTGATCCGCGCCGATGGGTCTGTCGCGAGCGAGATGGAACGTGGCGCCCGCGCGCTCGCCTGCCAGGTCTATTACCTGTCTGCGCCGTTGATGCTGCGCGCGTTTCACAGGAGCCTCGGCAAGCTCATCGACGCGGCGGAAGACGCCGCCCTCGCCCGCCTGATTGCATTTGTGGGGCGCGCATTGCGGGATCCTCCGCGATCGTCGCGATGTCGGGCAGTCGCGAGCAGGAAGACGTTCCGGTCCAACACTTTGCGCCCCTCGTCGCATTTGGCGCAGATCTGCTGGACCGGGAATTCCTGAGGGGCGCGCCTCCGGACGTCCCGAGCAGCGATCCCATTCTGGGCGGCGATCTGGCGAGGACCGCGGCCATTCTTGCGAACGCGCCGCGCGCACCTCTCATTGCATCCGAGCGTGTCCGCGCGGGTGCCCCCGCAGTGAGCATCTAAGCGTAAGATGGACCACTCGTCGCCTCGCACACGCCCCAGTGCTGTGCGCCGGGAAGGAATATCTTCTTGACTGAGCACCGCGTGGCACGCGCGAATTCGCGCGGCGCTTCTTCTTGCACACGGCAGCAATGGCGAGGTACGCAAATTTATGAGCGCGTTCGCCCGACCGGCGAGACCCTGACCGGCGAAACCTCGCGAATCGCATTGGCGCTTGATCTGCGCGCGATATCGCCGTTGTTGCGCTGCACAATCGAAATTTCCGCCAGTTAACTCGAAGTTAAGGAATCTGGTCGAGTTTGGAATCATTCGTGATGCGTATTCCAAACGATGTGTCGAACACTTTAGGGCGCCGAAGATGGCCCAAGCCAAGTCACAATCCGCAATGGAAGCTGCTCTTTCCGAGACGCTCCTTGAATATCCGGCATTCTTCACGGCCGCCGATCCGTCAATGCGCGCAGGTCGACATACGATCGCCGACCTCGAGAAACTGCTCGGCGCCGTGACGGCGCCAGATGCGGCTGATGATCCAGAACACAAATGGCCGCTCGCCTACAGCTTGGGCTTTGTCGTACTGTCGAGCGCGTTTCTGTGGGCGGGAATCATTTTCGGCCTGGCGAGACTTATCTAAAGCGCCACCCCCCTCTCTTTCAAAGTGCGCAATCCGCGACGGGGCTAGCAATCCGGTCGGAGTGGAGGCGCTGCTTCATTTTGCAATCCTCTATTTGGGTCTTTCGCTCACTCAGCGGGTGGCTGATGCACGGGGGATGGCCCGCGAAAAGCAGTTCGTTGGCCCCGGGGTAGGGGGTGGGGGGTGGGGGGGGGGCTAAATTTGGAGGAACAACCCCAGACAGGGTAGAAAATATTCCGAATGTTTTGCGACGAATTTCGATAAAATATGATCAGAAATACGGTGCTGACGGAAGATCGATGGCAAAAAAGAATCCGAAAAAGAAGGCTCCTAAGCGCTCGATCGGTGATGTTCTGTCAGCCGAAGATAGGAAAGCCATTGGTGGTTCAACGAATCCCGTCATCGCCAGCGCGCGCATCGACGAGGTTTGGCGCGCCCTCTTAAGATCCAACGACGAAGATAGCGACGAGCAATTGAATCAGATAGCAGCGGCAATCGTTATGCTCAGAGGCATCGAGCCCGCGGACGAAATCGAGGGCATGCTCGCAGCTCAGATGATCGCTGCGCACAAAGCAGCAATGCACTGCGCATCCTTGGCCACGATCAAGGGCCAGCACATCAAATGGCAAGAGCTGTATTTCAAGCATGCCGCGAAGCTTATGTCGACTTACGCGCAGTTGGTTGACACTTTGAACAAGCATCGGGGCAAGGGTGTTGTGCCGGCAGCCGAATACGCGCCTGCAGTGCCGAGTGCAGACGACCTCGTGGGCGTTGCCTTGGACGCAACCTCGGCGGCCATCTTTCCGATCGCCACTTTGACGGTCCCGTCCGGGACCTGGTCGCTAATGAAAACGCCGCCGCCCTGGAATAAATCCAGGCGCTTCAGGGTCGCGACGAGCGCATTTATTGCTTTGTTGGTATGCCCGTGACCCGCGTCCACCTGGTGAAGGATGATCGTGATTCCGACCGGGTCGACGTCGAAGGCCGCTTGGACCACGCCGTTTCTTCCGTCGTGATCCCACCCTGCCCGATCGAAAATTCGAACAAAATCATCGCGATAATTTTTGCCTTCAACATCTCCGTCGATCGAGAATATCTGCACTTTCTGTTTCGCAAAGGGCATCAAGGCAGCTGCAAGCGCCAACCGATCCGAAACCTTGAGCCGGCGTTGGTTTGAATGGGCTTCCGCTATCCCCGCCTTTGCCTGAAGTGATGCGAGCTCGGAATTCGCCTCCCCCAAACTTTGCTTGAGATCCTGATTCTCATCCTCGAGCGCTTGTCGAGCCGCGCCCGCAGTGCCCAATGCGTCTCGCAGCTTCGACGCTTCCAGCCTTGCAAGGCCGGCTTGGTGCATCGAACTGAGCTCGGCCCTGAGCGCCTGACGTTCCTGCACGATGGTCAGGTTCTGCAGCGCCATCGCGAACCATATGGAGCCTGCCAGCGCGACCGCCTGAAGCCCCGCCCCTCCGATCACCAGCATGGGAAATGCCAGCCTGACCCTCCTGAGGTACGGAGTTTTGAGGTACTCGACGGCGAGGCCTGCGACGACAATCAAAGTGGCGCCAATCAGGATCGCCCCGAACCAAGCCGTGAGTGTTGCCGCAAGCACTGGTGAAGGCGAAGTGAGCCAAGTCATCATAACCAATTCCTGCCAGCTCCCGTCGGAGTGAGCGGCGACGTGGAGGTTGGGCTTCCTAAGGTGGTGCGCCTACGGACTGCCCGAAGACCACCAGCGAGGCCGTGCCCAGTTTGAGTTGACTGTCAGAAATACTGCATTTCACGAAGCGAACACCCGACAACCGAAAGCGTGCGGGAGGCCGATGCCTACACGGATTACAGAGAATCCGGGAAGTGTCGTCAATCTTGGGCGACGATGAGGCTGTGGATAAAGTACCGCGCCTCTACTCGCTCGCGCATTGAGCGCGCACAACAAGGTTCATCGGAGGTTGCGGCCCGCAACGCCTTATTGGTCAAGCTTTCGCACTCTGACTTCAACCCGGCATGCCACCAAATGTGCTCTCGATTTGTTAGACCGAGGCTAAATCTGCCAGTTCAGGCTCAGCGTCGCGAGGTTGTCGTTGTATTTGAGCCCCGCCTCGGTCGATGTGCGCGTTGTGTACTGATAGCTGAGCGTCGCCTGCACATAGTGCGAAATTAAGAACTTGAGACCCGCGCCCGCCGTCGGCGTCTTGTCGTCTTGGTAGGGGACAGACCCTTGGAATTTGGTGTCGTCGTATCCCACATTGGCGGTCAAAAACACCCGACGTGTGACTTCGTAGTTCGCACTCAAATTGACGCTACGGTCATCGCCACCCGCGGCGCCATTGAGGGTCGTATTTTCAATCTGGCGGGCGGCTGCGAGGTTTACGGTCAAAAGTTCGGTTGGGTACCAATTCAGATCGGCGCCGAAGTCGAGACCTGAGATATCGGACAATGGGTTCGCCTGATTGTGGTCGTACACCTGGTCCACATAGCCCAGATACATCGAGCCCTGGATCAGGTTTCCCAAGAGCAGCTTCACACCAGCATCCGCTTGATAGCCCGTTGAGCTGCGATGCGTTCCGGTCCGGTCGAAATAGTGGCTATACTGGTCGGAGTTGTAAGTGCCCCGCGCGAAGCCCGAATAGCCGGGCGAGAAGTCGTAGTCCGCTTCGACAAAGCCCTTGTAAATCGTGTTGTTGCGATCCGCGTTGCCGATCTCACCGCCGCCAAAAGTAGGTGTGTTCTGGTAGGTATAAACGTCGTCGCTGCCACCCACGATAAAGCCCAGCCTATCCGGTTTCCGGCCTGTTTCTCGACAAGAGGGGCAATTTATATGGCGCCACATATGAGGGCGGCATAGCAAGTTGTGGAAATCACATCGGATGCGGAGCCATCTTCAGACTCCAAGAGTGAAGATGGCGGCCTGAGGCGAGAGAGTCCCGCGGTAGTCGCGCTCAGATCAACCGGCATGTCTTGTCACGGCGTCGCTATCAATCACGGCCCAATGTAGTCCGGCGCGCGGCTATTTATCTTTGGGAAATTCGCGGCACTTCTCGGCCTCAGCCCTTGAGCGGTGTTTGTGAGGACAAGACTCCGGGAGATTGTTGGAACGATACCTGACCGCTCGGTAGTACCCGTCACCCTTTAAGATCTGGTCGTTCCAAATCTCGACGATACCGTATTCCAAGCGCTCCATGGTCCGACCCTGCATCCGGATCAAGCCAGGGCGCCCGAGAATGTCGCCGGGATAATTCGCCGTTAAGCCACCGGAAAAAACTTGCGCGCGAATTCGCAATTGATGGGTGCGTGCGTCGTCCGCGTCGCGCCGACGGCGGCGTCACTGCGCCGGCGGATGCATCGACGCGTGCCGGCCAGCGTCTTCGTTCTGTGCAATGTTTTCGAGATACCAGCGAAAACTGCTCGCCAGGCCGTCACGAAGACCAATCCTCGGGGCCCAGCCAAGCGCGCCGATCTTCTCCCGACTCATGAGTTTGCGTAGCGCGCCGTCCGGCTTTGAAAGATCGTTAGAGATTGCCCCCGTGAACCCAACCACTTCACAAGCCAACTTCGTCAGCTCGAGGATCGTGAGGTCTTCGCCGGAGCCGACATTCACGTGGCTCTCGCTGGAATAGACCTTCATCAGATGGACGCAGGCGTCCGCGCAATCGTCAACATGCAGGAATTCGCGGCGCGGCGCGCCAGTACCCCAGATCACGATTTCGCGTTCGCCGCGCTCTCTCGCTTCATGGGCCTTGCGCATCAACGCCGGAATCACATGGCTTGTGTTGAGATCGAAATTGTCGCCCGGGCCGTAAAGATTTGTCGGCATGGCCGAAATGAAATCCCGGTTGTGCTGCTTGCGATAAGCCTGGCAAAGCTTGATTCCGGCGATTTTTGCTATGGCGTACCATTCGTTGGTGGGTTCCAGCGGTCCCGTCAGAAGCGCGTCTTCCGTAATCGGCTGCGGCGCGAATTTCGGATAGATGCAGCTGGACCCGAGGAACAGGAGCTTGGACGTTTTGGCGCGATAGGCCGCCTCGATGACGTTCGCCTCGATCACGAGGTTGTCGTAGAGAAAATCGGCCGGGCGGGAATCGTTGGCGAGAATGCCGCCGACTTTGGCGGCGGCGAGAAATATCGCGTCCGGCCGCGCCTCCTCGACCCATGCCCGCGTCGCGGCCTGGTCCTTCAGATCGAGGGTGTTGCGATCGGCGACCAGAATTTCGCAGTTTTCGTGCGCGAGACGCCGCACGATCGCGGAGCCGACCATGCCGTTGTGACCGGCCACCCAAACGCGCTTGCCGACGAGCGGGTAAACGGTCTCAATCGGCATGGCGGCGCCTTTCCTCGGCGACCGTCTTGACGTCCTCGCGCACCATTTCGGCGCAGATCTCCCGCACCGTGATTTCGCATGTCCAGTCCAGCGCTTTGCGGGCCTTTGACGAATCTCCCACCAGGAGGTCGACCTCCGTGGGCCGGAAATATCGGGGATCGACTTCCACCAGGCATTTTCCACTTGCGGAATCATAGCCCTTTTCGGCGACGCCGCGCCCTTTCCACTCGAGCGCAACGCCGACCTCCGCGAACGCCCAGTTGACGAATTCGCGAACCGCAGTCGACACGCCGGTCGCAAGAACATAGTCGTCCGGCTTGTCCTGCTGCAGCATCAACCACATGCCGCGCACATATTCCTTTGCGTGACCCCAATCCCGCTTCGCGTCGAGATTGCCGAGATAGAGCTTGTCTTGAAAGCCCAGATGGATCGCCGCCGCCGCGCGCGTAATCTTGCGGGTGACAAAAGTTTCGCCGCGCAACGGACTTTCATGATTGAACAGAATGCCGTTGGACGCGTGCATGCCATAGGCTTCGCGATAGTTTACGACGATCCAATACGCATAGAGCTTCGCCGCGGCATAGGGGCTGCGCGGATAAAATGGCGTCGTTTCGTTTTGCGGCACGGCCTGCGCCTTGCCGTATAGCTCCGATGTCGAC
Source organism: uncultured Alphaproteobacteria bacterium (assembly GCA_963715545.1). Taxonomy (GTDB): domain Bacteria; phylum Pseudomonadota; class Alphaproteobacteria; order Micropepsales; family Micropepsaceae; genus Rhizomicrobium. The sequence continues at coordinate 2,991,662 of OY970252.1, forward strand.
GCTTGATAAAATCGTGTCTTGTTCTCGAGACCGAGAATGCGAATGGCCTCCAACAGGCGCAGGGCGCCCGTGCCGTCGGCGTTCGCCGTATATTCCGCCGCCTCGAAGCTGACCTGCACGTGGCTTTGGGCCGCCAGATTGTAGATTTCGTCGGGCTGGGTCTGTTGAATGATGCGAATGAGATTGGTCGAATCGGTCATGTCGCCATAGTGAAGAACAAAGCGTTGGTTCTGCTCATGCGGATCCTGATAGAAGCGCTCGATCCTCCCGGTGTTGAAGGAAGACGATCGCCTCTTGATGCCATGAACCGTGTAGCCTTTTTCCAGCAGGAGCTCCGCCAGATAGGCGCCGTCCTGACCGGTCACGCCGGTTATCAGCGCGACTTTTCCGCGAGTTTGTCTAGTCATATCGATTCAGACTCTTGTAGCGCCATCTAGGAGAATGATTTTTTTCAAGTAACTGCCGTTCAGGTGTTCACGACAAACGCGAAATTCCGATCCATTCGAATTGCGACACTATACTTGACGATCCCGCCGCGGAAGATAGCAAAGCCAGCGCGATCACGAAGTAAGGCAGCGCATATTGCTATAACAAAGTAGCAGGCGGCTCCGACTTTTTTGGCTTGTCCGGCTTAGGTTTCTTGGGCTCTTTCGCCATCTGCCATTTGACACCTTCCATGGTCTTTAGAACAGCCTTCGCCTCGTCCGGTGATGTTGGTACTTCTCCAAGCCACTTCGACCAATCGTTGAGCTCCAGGATTGCTGGCATACGATCCGTGATCGGCGCGATCAATTTGCTTGCCGGGACCGTGACCATGACGCACGCGAGCAGGGGGGCCGGTATGTCTTTGATTGCGAACTCGCGCCACAGGAACGCAAAGCCGCGCGGAACGCCGTCTTTCGGATCAATGGTCCATTGTTCGGTCCTACCGCCCGGAAGCTCTAGCCCCTCGTTGAAGGTTTGGAAGACGACGATTCCGCGCTGACCGTCTATGAACGCATCCTTGAATGTTGGTTTCTCGTCTATCGATTCCGACCGCGCGTGAATCGGTTCTGGCTTCCGATAGTCTTGCCGACTCGGAAATCCGAACGGAAGGCCACCCGGCAAGAACGTGATGAGTGAGATTCTCAAGCAGGTCGTCGGCGAGACGTTCATGACCACGGTCGACGACTCTCCGCGCGAGATCACGCGGCTAGAAATGCTGATCAAAGCGCTGGTTTCGCATGCAGAGCGCGGCGACAAAACCTGCCTCAACCTGCTCCTAAAAGAATTGCGCCACATAGACGATCGCGACGCCATCGTGAACTCGCCGGCGGAACAGGAACTTCAGAAGATGAAGGAGGCGTCCGAGTCGTTGGTTAGAAAGATGCACGAATTCCGCAACGAGTACGACCCGGACTATCGGGAGCAGAACAAGGCCGATAACACCCAACACGGTGGTGCAAATCCGCCTGCGGAAGCCGCGCGCGCAGATGACGCTTTACATGAGCCACCCCACGAAGGCGACATCGACGATCCACCTAACGATTATGTGATTCGTGGCGACGCGGCGGCACGGGCCGCAGTCGCGCAAGACAGCCGCCCAGCTGAGGAACCACGGCAAAGCCCGCAGGAGGCATCCGAATCTCTACTCCGCAAGATGGACGAATTCCGCATGGAGCACGATCCGGAATATCGTCGCCGCAAGGAGGCAGAAAATTCGCAGCCGAAAAGCGTCGGCGCAACGCAAAGGAAACGCGAATGACGGTCCCCCTGTTTTTCGCCTGTTTAACAGGGGAAACGGACTTCCAACGAACGCGAGGAGAGAGAACTATGCAGTAGAGGAGTCGCCTGCGACGGGTCCGGTGGCCACAAATTCCGCATTCAGGCGGCGCATCGCCGCCTCCTGAAACGTGACGCCGATCGATTCGCCGCTCTGCAGTTCAAGCGTCGCGCTGCCCTCGAGTTCCATCTGCACCGACGCGCGTTGCGGCAATGTCACGATCGTTCCACGCGCCAACTCGATGCCGTCCTCGGTTTTTTCGAGCGACATCTTGTAGTGCATATTGGGGAACCGCTCGCCGAAACAAATGAGAGTGCCCACGCCCTCTAATATTGAGCTGGAAGCCATTTCGCCCTCCGACCAAGCGAATCACCCGCTTGTGCCATTTTGCAGCCATTGGGAAACTCAATCGAGTCTCCACCTAATCGAAACGGCGATAGGGTGGCGTTCGTTCCTTAAGGAAAAGTTTACGGGCCGCCGGGTCGCGGGCGTGTCTCGATTTGGAGCGGCCCGGAGTCAACCGGCGGGGGCCGCAATCACGAACCGTCGCGGGCGGTAAAAGACGATTCCCGCTATCAAGCCGCCGATGCCCACAATGTTCGTGGTGCGATCGAACGTCGTCAGCGCATAGACGCCAAGGACAATAAGGGAGATTCCGCTCAGCGCGGGAAAAACGCAGAGGGCAAGCCAACGCAGGATCGATTCGCGCCGCAGCCCGGCGAAGACAGCGGCCGCGACGAGGCCTGCAAGGCCGTAATAGTAGGCGACGAGCACGCCCACGGCCTGCACCGAATCCTGAATGATGGTTTTGATCGTCGGCATCAGGCTGGAGCCCCACAGAAGCAAGAGTCCAAGCGCGATCAGCGCGGCCATTGCGCGGACCGGCGTGCGCGTGCGGGGGTCGACCAGGCCGAAGGATTTCGGCATCGCGCCGTCCCGACCCATCGCAAACAACGTCCGCGAGAATTGCAGCATCGTCGTCTCCAGGGTCGCGACGCTGGAGAGGATCACGGCGAAAGACGCGAGCAATCCGCCCGCGCGGCCGAAGCCGGCTGAAACCGCGATATTGTAGATGATGTTGTCGCTGAAGCTTTGCGCCTGGGGAATCGAGAACAGGAAAAGCGCCGCGAACACGAACGCGACATAATAGGCGATCGTCACGAAGATGCTGACGAAGCCGCCATTGCCGGCATTTTCCTGGGCGTTGGCGGTCTCCTCCGCGAGGTTGGCCGTCACGTCCCAGCCCCAGTAGAAGAACACGACCACAAGCGCGCTCGAGGCGAAGGCGGCCGGCGTATAGCCGAAACCGAACCAGGACCAGTGGAACGGATTGGCGGGGCCTGCCTGAATTCCATGCCAGAGCGCAGCCAGGACCACGACGGTCAGGATCGCCAGCTCGACGCCGGTCATGATCATCTGCACGCGGCTGGTGACCTCGATGCCCACGATCAGGACCGCGGCGATCACGAGAAACCACACGCTCGCCACTGCCGCGCTGAGCACGACATTGGTGGCCAGCGCGGGATTGATGAAATCCAGGGTGGACGTGGCGAGCGGCAGGCTCCCGGTGATCATGAACACCATCGACGCCAGCAAAAGCGCCCAGCCGGAAAAGAAGCCCAGGAATTTTCCGAAGGCGAGCGTCGTCCACTGATAGGCCGCGCCGGCGTTCACCTGCCGCTTGTTGAGCGCCTTGTAGGCGACCGCGATTCCCAGCATGGGCACGGCGAAGATGAGAAGCGCGCCGGGCGACAACGTGCCCGCCGTACCCAAGAGCACGGCCGTCGTGACGGCGATCGTGAACCCGGGCGCGCTTCCGGCCACGCCCATCACGAGGGACTCGATGAAGGAGAGCGAACCGGCCTTCAGCTCCGTGTTCATGCCGGACTCAGTAGCGATAGAGCACCGTCAATCCGATGGTGCGTGGCCGCAGGGTTTCCGCTTCGTAAAGCACCGTGAATTGGTCCTGATGATTCAGGTCCAATTGCGGATGGCTGTTGAGCAGATTGTTGCCGAACAGGGAGACCTTGAAATTGCCCAGTTGCGTTCCGGCGCGCATCGACACCTGGTTTGTCGCCGGATCCTGGACCAGCCCCGCATCGTAGGAAGACGTGGACGCATCCATGACGGGCAGGAGGCCCGGATTGTGACTCGAGAATTCGTAGTCGAGCCGAATGAAGGAATCGCGCGCCAGAACGGTGAATGAGTATTCGCCGCCAAGCGACACCGTCCAGGGCGAACCCGGCAGCGTGTCCCCCTTGCCGACGACGTAGTTGCCGTAGCCCGCGCCGACCGGAATGTCGCCCGCATAAACGGCATTGGTGTATCCCAGGCTCATATTCAACTCGAACGATTCGGTCACCAGCCAATCGGCCTGCAAATCGAAACCCTCGCTGATCGCCTTGCCGAGATTGCCGGTATACTGAATTCCGCAATTCGGGATGTAGATGTTCTGCTGGACGTCGTTCCACTTCATATAGAACGCGCTGGCGTCGACCGACAGGTGATCGTCAAACAATTTGTCCTTCGAGCCAACCTCGTAATTCGTCACCGTATCGGAATTAAAGGACGCGGCATCGGTCACCGGGGCCGGGCAGGAGGGCGGCAAAGGCGCATTCGCGCCGCCAATGCGATAGCCTTGCGAATAGGTGGCGTAAAACATGTCGTCCGGCGTCATCTGATAGGTCACGCCAGCCATCGGGGTGACCGGCGATTGATTCTGCTTTCCGCTGCCGCTCGAGTAGCCGAAATTCTGCGGGCCGTCGGCGTAATTGTTGAAATCGAAATGCGTCTCTGCGACGCGAACGCCGGACTGGACTTTCAGCTCGTCGGTGATGGCGAACGTCGCGTTGACGAAGCCCGCGATCTGACGATCGTGTCCCCGCGTGTCGTTGATGTAGTCGTCGCCATTGGCGAGAAGATTCTCACCCCACGCCGTGAGCATGTTTTCGCCCCACAGATACTGCGTGAGAGCAGGAAGTTGCGGGTCATTGATCTGCTCGATGCTCTCCTGCGTGTTGTAGGAGAAGAAACCGCCGACGATCCATGTCAGCCGCGCTTTGGGATCTGTCGATTGCAGCCGCACTTCCTGCGTCAGGTTCTTTTGCGTGTTGGTGATCGTCGCAACCGAAATATAATTGTTCGGATAACCCGGGAGATCGAGGCCAGTGGGTTGCAGGAGCGGCGGCGGCGGCGGCGTTCCCGGCGGCGGCGGGTTGATCGGATTGTAGAAAGCGCACAATCCCCCGGGACAGAGATTGCCGTTCGGGTCCTGTCCCGCATCGACCGACTGTTGGAAATAGGAAAGATTGTAGAGCGTGCCGCTGTAGCCGTTCACATTTTCATCGCGGTTGTAATAGGAAAAATTGGAGATCAGCTCCATTCCGGCGAACTGATATTCCATCTTCAGCGTGGGCAGATAGAAATGGTCATGGTCCGCCATGTGTTCCGGCGTACCGGTGACGAAATGGCCGGAACCGGGATTCGACAGGCTCACCCAGTAGTCATCGGCATCGTGCTGGTCGCGATTCTGGAAAAAAATCGACGGCGTGATGGAGAATACGGGCGTCGGCTGAAATAGGAGCGCGCCCCGCAGCGAATAGGTGTCCTGGCTGTTCGCGTTGGACTCGGTGACCTGATCGGTTTGGTAATTGACGCGGTCGATATATCCTCCGTCGCGTCTTCCCCAGACGCTCACCCGGAAACCGAGCTCGTCATCGATGATCGGACCGCCGACAGCCGCGCCGCTTTCGTAGCTCGGCGCCCCATCTTGCGTGAACGCGACTTCACTGCGCGCATAGACGCTGTAGTCGGTAAGGCTCGGTTGCGGCGTAATATAGCGCACCGTGCCGCCTTCGGAACCGGCGCCGAACAACGTGCCCTGCGGCCCGCGCAGCACTTCCACGCGATCGAGATCGAATATGCCGGGGAGCGTATCGTTGGAGTTGAACCCCAACTGGCGAATCTGGATGGGCGTGTCGTCGATATAGATGCCCGTGGTGCCCGATCCCGCGTCGGAATCGATGCCGCGGATCGAAATGGCTTTGCTGTCTTCGTCGTAGGTCACGCCCGGCGTATATTTCGCGAGGTCGGCGAAAGATTTGACTCCGAGCGAGTCCATCTTCTCGGAGGTGAAGGCGCTGATGCTTTCTGGCACCTTGCTCAGCTTTTCTTCACGCCTTGTGGCCGTAACGGTGACTTCCTCGATGCCGCCGCTTGAGGCCTGCGTCGCGCCGCCCGCGCTTTGCGCCGCAACGGGCGCCACGCTGCACAGCAATCCAAGAACGATCGACGCCGCCGACAGATAATGTCCGGTAAAATTGCTACGCATGTGTCGCCCCCTCACGCCAATGCATGTTGGTCGTTCGTCACGAAAGCGTCAAGGATGCGCCTCGCCGGAATCTCCGGCAAGCGCCTGATTCTTAGGCAGAAAATGGCTGTTACAGCGCCAACAACTCGTTCACCGCGCGATGGGCCTGATCCATCGCGGAGTCGGTATAGGCTTGGGCGCCCGAATCCGAATTGGCGATCGCGATGCGCCCGAAACGCTGGCGGCCTATCACATTGGCGCGGCTATCCGGCGGGATGTCGAAATCGTCGAACAACGGATTGAACTCATAGGCATAGCCATGCGGCCAGCGATTGACGGTGATGGCCGTGATGTCGTGCGCCGCATCGAAGCTCGTTCCGGCCAGCATGCGCGAAAGCTGATCGCGAATTTTTTCCTCGAAGGTTTCGAACGGCGTCGCCAGAAGTTCGGCGCGGCCCACCTTGTGCTGGTCGCGCTCAGGCAATCCCGGAGAGACGGGCACACGCACGAGGAACAGCAGCATCGGATCGTCCGGCGAACGCATGCTCTTGTAATCGCCCACATCGACAGGCCAGTTGAGCCGCACCGCCGGAAAATAGCCGCCGGGCGCCGAAATGCTGTGAACGCCGAGTTTGTGAAAACTTCGCCAGTTGCGGATCGCCACACTGGTATAGACCAGCGGAATTTTCACGAGCTGATGAAGCGCTGCCTTTTGCGTTTCCGGCAATTCCGGGCACAAATAGGGAATCATCATGTTCCAGCTTGCGATTACGCAATTGGCGCCGTGCACGCGATAGACATCGCCGCCCCGCGCATAGGCGACTTCCACGCCGCGGGAGTCTTTCGGATCGCCGATGTTGCGCACGCCGACGACTGTGCTTGAAAGCCGTATTGCGACAGGCGCCCCGGCCCGATTGAGCGCGGCGTAATTCGCGTGCGTCGTCACAACATCTTCGACGGTGCGCCCCGGCATCGCTTCCGGGATCAGATCGCGCACGAGGAGGCGCGCAATGGTCGCGTTGCCGTCGGGAAAGTGAAACGTCGGCAGGTCCTTGTTCTTGGAGTCTTCATATCCCGCCGCCGTATTGCCCATGCGCAATGTCGAACCGTCCGCGAGTTTTAGGCCGTTGAAGCCGGGGAGGCCGAAGCCCCAGCAGTCGAGGGCCGGCTCCGCATCGATCCCCACGCCCCATTCGTCATGTGTGATGGTCTGATAGAATTTGAGCGCTGTCGCATCGATCTTCACGACCTTTGTCAGATAGTCGCTGTAGCTCATGCGCGAGAGCTTGTCTTTTTTCTGATCGGAAGTGAGAAAGGGGAAATAGTCGATCTCCCCCTCCTCCACGCGCTGGATGCCGGCGCGCGTTTCATCCGACAGCGGACATTTTGCGAGAAAGTCCTTCCAGGAAATCTTGCCTTCCTCACCGCGCGCGCGGCCTACGACAAGCCGATCCTCGCCGAAAGTCTCCTTGTCGAAAAAGGTCGAGGCTTCGAGGCCGGAATAGATTTCGCGGCGTTCGCATCGCTTCTTGAGCGCAGCCGGATCGATGCCGAGATGCTTAAGCACGCCCGCCGCGACCGGGCTGTAGGGGCGCGGGCTGTCGATCAGCAACGTCCCGCCATTCAGCAGTTCAAGTTTGCCGCCCAGATGATATTCGTTGCGCTTGGCGTGGCCGCCGAAATCGTCGTGATTGTCGAGAATCAGAATGCGCGCATTGGGCTTCGCCTTGCGGAAGAAATAGGCGGCCGACAGGCCGCTGATGCCGCCGCCCACCACAATGAGATCGTAGACGGTCTTTGCGTCTTCGGGTTTCTTTGCAGCCTTCCAGAACGCGCCGTCGCGTAGGCTGTGCGCCGTTTCGAATGAGCCCGGATGGCTGCCGCGCAGACCATAACGTTCCGGCGGGTAATAACCGGGCTGATCCTGAGGCAAAGGGGCGGACGCGTGCGCCGAGTCGGACGCCGTCAGCGAAAGCGCCGCCGCGCCGACCGCCACGCCGTTGAGAAAATCACGTCGATCGATATCGCGGTCCATGCCCAGATCACGCGAACCATTCCTGCGTTTGGTCATGCCGCGCCTATTGGGTGTTGATCATGATGTGGCGCGCCACGGTGTAATCCTCCAGCGCATACATGCTCAAATCCTTGCCATAGCCGGATTGCTTGAGCCCGCCATGCGGCATCTCGTTGGTGAGCATGAAATGGCAATTCACCCAGGTGCAGCCATAGCGCAGCCGCGCTGCGGTCGCGAGCCCCCGCGAGATATCTTTCGTCCATACCGATGACGCGAGACCGTAATCCGAATCGTTGGCCCACGTGACCGCTTCTTCGACGCCGTGAAAGCGCGTGACCGAAACGACGGGGCCAAACACTTCACGGCGGACGATCTCGTCGTCCTGCAACGCGCCTGCGACGACGGTTGGTTGATAGTAGAAGCCCGGTCCGTCTGGCTGCCTTCCGCCCGTTGCGATGGAGATGTGTTTGATTGCGGCCGCGCGCTCGACAAAACCGGCAACGCGCGCGCGCTGGCGCTCGGAAATCAGCGGGCCGATTTCATTCTGCAAATCGTCCTTCGCATTGAAGACGAGGCTCGAAACCGCTGACGACAGATCAGCCACGAGACGCTCGTAGATTTTGGGTCCGGCATAAACGCGGCACGCCGCCGTGCAATCCTGCCCCGCATTGTAGAAGCCGAAGCCGCGCAATCCCGCGACGACCGCGTCGAGATCGGCGTCATCGAACACGATGACGGGCGCCTTGCCGCCAAGCTCGAGATGCGTGCGCTTGAGCGTCGCTTGCGCGGCCGCCAGCACTTTGCGCCCCGTGCCCACATCGCCCGTGAGCGAGATCATGGCGACGCGCGGATCGGAGATCAGCTTCTGGCCCACGCTGTCGCCGCGTCCGCAGATGATATTGGCGACGCCGTCGGGAAATATTTCGGCCAGATGCTTCGCAAGCTTGAGCGCCGTGAGCGGCGTCTGCTCCGACGGCTTGAGCACGATCGTGTTGCCGGCCGCCAGCGCGGGCGCGAGCTTCCACGCCGCCATCATCAACGGATAATTCCATGGTGCGATGGAGGCGATCACGCCGACCGGATCGCGGCGGATCATCGATGTATGACCCGCGAGATATTCGCCCGCGACAGGCCCGTGCATGGTGCGCACCGCACCCGCGAAGAAACGGAAACAATCGACGATGGCCGGCATTTCGTCGGCCAGCACGAGATGGCGCGGCTTACCGCAATTGAGCGCTTCCAGATCGGCATAGGCTTCCGCGTCGCGCTCGATCAGGTCGGCGAGCCGCAACAGCATCAGCGAACGTTCGGCCGGCGTGGTGCGCGACCAACTCTCGAAGGCATTCGCAGCCGCGGCGACGGCATCTTCGACTTGCGCGGGTGAGGCTTCCGGCACTTCGGCGATCGCCTCGCCGGTGCGCGGATTGAGAATGCGTTCGGGCGCGCCCGTGCCGATCTCGAATCGGTTGGCGATGCGCAAGGCGATATCCATGGGCTGGCTCCGCGCGGCGCCGGAGAATCCGTCCGCAAACGGAATTTACATCAGGCTGCGGCGGTCCCCGCAACTGCCGCCCGTTGACGGGTTCGCGAACAAGGGTTCAGAAATATGGCGTAAGGGATTGCCCGCCTCCCGGCGGGTGGATGCGCCGTCGATCCAACGAGAGAGCGGGAATGGAAGTCACCGACAAAGCGCGCGCCGACGCCAACTCGGCGCAACTGGCGGCGCTGGGCTACACGGCCAAGTTCGACCGCTCGATGAGCCTGTGGGAGAATTTCGCGCTGGGCTTCACCTATCTCTCGCCCGTGGTGGGCGTCTATTCCGTGTTCGATATCGGCTTGTCGACGGGCGGCCCGCCCATGTTCTGGTCCTATTTCCTCGCTGGCGCGGGACAGTTTCTCGTCTGCCTGATCTTCAGCGAGGTGGTCTCGCAATTCCCGATCTCCGGCGGGCTCTATCCCTGGGCGCGGCGGCTGGTGGGAAAACGCTGGGCCTGGATGGCAGGCTGGATCTATGGTTGGGCGTTGTTCACGACGATCGCGGCGGTGGCGGTGGGCGCGGGCCCGTTCCTTGCGACCTTGTTGGGCTTCAATCAGACGCCGCTCATAACGACGGCGATCGCGCTGGGGTTGGTTGCGATCTCCACCCTTGTAAATCTTGCGGGCACCAAGCTGCTCGCGCGGGTGGCGATGTTCGGATTCGTCTGCGAGATCATCGGCGCCATCGTCGTCGGCACTTATCTGCTGGTGTTCGAACGCCATCAGCCTTTCAGCGTTGTGTTCAACACGTTCGGCATCCTGCAGAACGGCGCGTATTGGCCGGCCTTTCTCGCGGCGGCCGTGGTGGGGCTTTTCACCTGCTACGGCTTTGAAGCTTGCGGCGACGTGGCGGAGGAGACGCCTGACCCCGGGGTGGCCATTCCGCGCGCCATGCGCATGACGATCTATGTGGGCATGGCTGCCGCGGCGTTCGTCTGCCTCGCGCTCATACTGGCGCAGCCGGATATCGGCGCCGTCATCGCAGGCAAGAACACGACGCCGGTGGAGAACGTCTTGCTCAATGTGTTCGGGCCGATCGGCGCGAAGCTGGTCGTCGCGGTGGTGATGGTGTCGTTCATGTCCTGCATATTGAGCCTGCAGGCGGCGACAAGTCGACTGATCTTCGCCTATGCGCGGGACAAGATGATCGCGGGCAGTAATTTCCTGTCGGGACTCTCGCCGCATACCCACGTGCCCACACGCGCACTGGCGCTTTCGGGAATCGTGGCGGCGATCATCATCTGCCTGGGACTATTCTTCCAGAACGCGATCGCGACCATCGTCAACTCCGCCATCATCGGCATCTATGTCGCGTTTCAGATGATCGTGCTGGGCGCGCTGGCGGCGCGGCTGCGAGGCTGGAAGCCGGCCGGACAATTCCGTCTGGGCGCATGGGGCATAACGATCAACATTGTCGCGCTCGCCTATGGCGTGGGCGCGATCGTCGATATGTCGTGGCCGCGCACGCCCGACGCAACCTGGTACATCAACTGGTCGATGAGCCTGACCTGGGTCGCGATCATCGGCATCGGCGCGCTGCATATGCTGCTCGCGCGGCCTTACGACCGGGGCGACGCGCCGGCGGGAGATGCGTGGAAGCTTGCCAAGACTTGATACTCGATGGAGGACGACATGAAGAAGCACTCACTCGCAATTCTGGTCGCCGCGGCTTTGAGCTGCGCGCCGGCATTCGCCGCCGAGCAATTGACCGTTATCGAGCATGCGAAATCCGACGCAACGGCGCATATCGGAGCGAAGCCGGACAATCGCGGCGACGTTCTCACCTGGACCAACGACGTGTTCGACGCGACGGACAAGATGAAAGTCGGAACCGACCAGGGCTTCTGCATTCGCGTCGCGGTGGGCCGCGCCTATGAATGCTCGTGGACGACGACGCTCGCGGGCGGCCAGATCATGGTGGAAGGGCCGTTCTACGACGCCGGCGATTCCGTGCTGGCCGTCACTGGCGGTACGGGCAAATATGCGGGCGCCGGCGGACAGTTGGCGCTCCACGCCCGCGACGCCAAAGGCACGAAATATGATTTCCGGTTTTCGCTGACGCATTGAAGCGAAGAAATGGTGGGCGCGACAGGGATCGAACCTGTGACCCCTACGATGTCAACGTAGTGCTCTCCCGCTGAGCTACGCGCCCGCCTTCGTAAGGGGGGAGAGCTATAGCGGCGGGTTCGGGCCGCCGCAAGACGGGAATGGAGGAGGTTCGAAGGGGCCGAAAATCCAGCCTCAGGCCGCGATCATCCGCTCCACTTCCTGCACGATCTCGCGCAGGTGGAAGGGCTTGGACAGGACCTTGGCCTGCTTGGGGGCGTTGGACGAGGGGTGCAGCGCCACGGCCGCGAAGCCCGTGATGAACATGATCTTGAGGGCTTGGTCCATTTCGGCCGCCCGCTTGGCGAGCTCGATCCCGTCCATGCCGGGCATCACGATGTCGGTCAGCAGAAGGTCAAACCGGAAGCCCTTGAGGCATTCGAAGGCCTCCGTGCCGTCGCCGAAATCGGTGACGTCATGGCCGGCCTTCACCAGCGCCGCGGCCAGAAACCGGCGCAGCGATTCATCGTCTTCCGCCAACAGGATATGCGCCATGGTCGTCCCCAACGCGACTTAACCCTATAAAGCGCAAACCGTAAATGCGGGTTAACGGCCATCTTTGGCTGTTGGCATTGCGCTTTGGGCCTTGAGCCCGGAAGCGGCGCTTGATCGGCAGGCTTTGATGGTGGTCCACTGTCTTGGTGAGCGAGTCGAATAATTCCAGAACCTCGATCGAACAGCCGGAGCCTGCCCCAAAGGCGACCGACCCCGCGCTCGCGCGGCTTCTCGCAGAACCTTTCGGCATATTTGCGCCCGCCCGCCGCACCGCGCCCTTCGTGTTCGCCTCGCCGCATTCGGGTCGGCTCTATCCTGCCAGCTTCGTCGGCGGCGAGCCGGCTCGGCCCCATCGGCCTCAGCGCCGTTCGGAAGACGCCTTCGTCGACGAACTGTTCATGGGCGCCGTCGAATGCGGCGCGCCGCTGATCGCGGCCTTGTTCCCCCGCGCCTATCTGGACGTCAACCGCGCGCCCGGTGAGCTCGACGCGACCATGTTCGACGCGCCCTTGGGCGTGATGCACGATCCGGCCGGACCGCGCGTCGCAGGCAGGACTTGGGCGTCATCCCGCGCATCGTGCGCGACGGCGCGGAGATCTATCGCGGCCGCTGGCGGCGTCGGAAGCCGAGGAGCGTCTGGGAAAGCTCTATCGCCCCTATCATGCGGCCCTGTCCCGCCTGATCGAGGAAACGCGCGCGCAATTCGGACTCGCCGTTCTGGTCGATTGCCATTCCATGCCGTCGGCGGCGGCGGTGCCGGACGTCGTGCTGGGAGACCGTTACGGGATTTCGGCCGGCGCATCGCTCATGCGCACCGCCGAGCGCCTGTTCGAACGGCACGGCTTTTCCATCGCGCGCAACTCGCCCTATGCCGGCGGCTACACCACGCATCTTTACGGCCGGCCCGCGCGCGGCGTGCATGCGTTGCAGGTCGAGATCAATCGCAGCCTCTATCTCGATGAAGAGCGCGTGGCGCGCGGCGCCAAATTCGCCGAGGTGCAGATGCGCATCGCGCGCGTGATGGCCGATCTGACGGCGATGGATGTTTCGCTGCTGCGCCCGAACCCGCTGCGGCACGCCGCCGAATAAAAAGGCCGCTCCCGAAGGAGCGGCCAAGTTCAGGGAGGAAACGCCCAGGAAGGGCAGCGGCATCGCGGAGAGGATATCCCCGATACCGCATTGCAATAATATGGCGCCAACTCCGCTGCGGTGCAACAGAAAATGGGCGTCGATTTGTGAAATTTCCGCGGAAACACTGACTTTTTCTTGGACAAAACAGGCCGCCTTTGCCCTTTTTGTGTGCACTGCAGCGGTAACCAAACCCGACCGTCCGGCCTTTCGGCCCACCCGCCTGAAGAGGGGGGCACGCGGCTCCCCTTCCTTCACCATGGCCGGCCACCCAGCAAGCGAGCGTCCGCGAGCGAAATGACTCCATGCGACTACAAAATTGCTCGAAGCATTGCGAAGAGTCATTCGCCGCGCCGACGCGCGTCGGCTGGGTGGCCGGGTCAAGCCCGGCCATGGTGAAGTTGGGTGCGACTCCGCAACTCCGCGCGCAAATCTTTTTGCGCCTCGCAGAACAGTCATCGAACTGCTCCGTACACGTCATAATTCGCTCCGAACAGCGTTAGAAGTTTCCAACTGGTTAATAAACGCATCGTTAGCCATGTAGATTCACGAAAGCATTACGCACCTGCAACACGGCCTTCGCGTTCGCAGGGCATGCAGACCCCGTAAGCGGCCCGCGCTGATTCGCATGAACGCAAGCGGGTGTTGGCGGGAGTATCGGATGGCCGAATTCGCCTGGGATACCGCGAGACGCGACCGCCTGCCGGGCGTTCTCAGATATCGCGAAGTGGAACGTCGCCCTCGCCCCCCGATCGGCGGACGCGAACCGCAGCGCGCCGTGCGCCACCATCGCGCGATCTTCGTGTCCGACGTGCATCTGGGCACGCGCGGCTGCAAGGCCGAATTGCTGGCCGATTTTCTCGCCAAGAACAGCTGCGACACGCTGTTCCTGGTCGGCGACATCGTCGACGGCTGGAGATTGCGGCGGCGCTGGTTCTGGCCCGAGGCGCACAACGCCGTCATCGCAGCGCTGCTGCACAAGATCGACACGGGCACGCGCGTCGTGTTCGTGCCCGGCAATCATGACGAGGTCTTCCGCGCCTATTGCGGCCGCACGATCGCCGGCGTCGAGATCCTGCACGAGGCGGTGCACGAAACGGCGGACGGCCGCAGGCTTCTCATCCTGCATGGCGACCATTTCGACGCAGTCATCGCCTACGCCAAATGGCTCGCGCTGCTGGGCGACTGGGCCTATTCGCTGGCGCTGGAACTGAACGAAGTGTGTCACGTGGTGCGGCGCAAATTCGGCCTGAACTACTGGTCCCTGTCCGCGTTCCTCAAGCAGAAGGTGAAGAATGCCCTCGAATATATCTGCCGCTTCGAGGACGCTGTGGCCCGCGACGTCCGCGCGCGCGGTTTCGACGGCGTCGTGTGTGGCCATATTCATCACGCTACGATCAAACGAATCGACGGCATCCTCTACCTCAACGACGGCGACTGGGTTGAAAGCTGCACCGCGCTTGTCGAAGATGCCCGAGGGCATCTGGAGATTCTCTGCTGGTCTGCCAAGGAACATCTTCCAACCGCGGCGTCCGCGGAGAGCGCAGCCGAGCCCGTGCCCGCCTGAGGGCAGCGCATTGACGAGGGGTGACGCCCTTCTGGCGCAGCCTCCCGCGAGCCCGGCCGCCGATACGACCCAGAAGATCCTGATCGTCACCGACGCCTGGAAGCCGCAGGTGAACGGCGTCGTGCGCACGCTCGAAACGCTGGGCCGCGATCTCGAGGCCATGGGCCACGAAGTCCGCTACGCCACGCCCGAAGGGCGCTTCACGGTGCCGCTGCCCACCTATTCCGAGATCAGGCTGGCGATCCTTCCGCGCCGAAGCATCGAGCGCATGATCGAGCAATTCCAGCCGAGCGCCGTCCATATCGCGACGGAAGGCACGATCGGTCTTTCGGCGCGCTCGATCTGCCTGAACCGCAACATCCCGTTCACGACCTCCTTCCACACGCGCTTTCCCGAATATGTGCGGGCGCGGTTTCCCATCATTCCCGAAGGGCTGGTTTACGCGTTCCTGCGCTGGTTTCACGGCCCCGCCAAAGCGATGATGGTGGCGACGCCGTCGCTCCGGCAGGAGATGGAGTCCCACGGCTTCAAGAATCTGCGCATCTGGTCCCGCGGCGTCGACGTCGACGCGTTCCGGCCGATCCCGAACGCCGAACTGCCATTCCCGCGACCGATCTGGCTTTATGTCGGCCGCGTCGCCGTCGAAAAAAACATCGAAGCGTTTCTGGCGCTGGATCTGCCGGGCACGAAAGTCGTGGTGGGCGATGGCCCCGCGCGCGCGACCCTGGAACGGCGCTACCCGAATGTCCGCTTTGTGGGGCACAAGAGCGGCGAGGAGCTTGTGCGGCATTACTCCGCCAGCGACGTGTTCGTATTCCCCAGCCGCACCGACACGTTCGGTTTGGTGATGCTGGAAGCGCTGGCCTGCGGCACGCCGGTGGCGGCGTTCCCCGTGCAGGGGCCGCGCGATGTGCTGGGCGATGCGCCGGTCGCCGCCCTCGACGAGGATCTGCAAAAGGCCTGCCTGCGCGCGCTCGACGTTCCGCGGGATGCGGCACGCGCCTTCGCCCTCAAACATTCCTGGCGCGCCTGCACCGAACAGTTCCTGTCGAACCTGCCGCTGATCGATCAAGACGCGATCCGCCGCAGCAAGCGCCGCGGTCAGACGTAGAAATGCAGCCTTGAACTTTCTTCCCCCGCTTGCGGGGGAAGTGGCGCGCGCAGCGCGTCGAAGGGGGAACGTCACGATGGCCCCCTTCGTCACGCGCGCTCTCGCGCGCGCGACACCTCCCCCGTGAACGCAGGGCTATCGCATATGTCGGATGAGTTGGAAGAGGAAGCCCTCATCCCAACCGGCGCGCATAAGTTTCAGATTGAGCGAAGTCTTTTTGTCGGGGTGTGCTCTGGCGATGTTGAGCGCCATTCGTCTGAGCACGGCGAGGTTTTGTGGGCCATAATCTTTGCGGTTGCGCGCGAGGTCTTCGTCGAGGACGACGTCGAGTGTCCAGTGAAGGGTGTTTTCGATCGTCCAGTGGGTGCGCACGATGCGCAGCAGTTCCTCCGGCTTGTAGTGTCGGCTCAAGAGGAAGTAGCGCTCGAGAGGCTTGTCCGTCCCGCGACGGCTGATGACGCGCGCGACGGCTTTGAGACCCGGGAAGTCGTGCTTTTCCGCCATCCCTTTGGCGGAGGTGACGATTGCGCTTCGCGTTTCCTTGCGGCCATGGCGGTCGTCTTGGGTCGTGGCGGGTTCGACAACATCGGGTATCGGGGCCAGAGCAGCTTTCGCATCGCGCAACAGGCCGGGCTGGTTGTTCTTGACCGCCAGGACATAGTCGCCGCCACGATCCACGATGGTCTTGGCCATCTCGCGGTGGCAGTGCAGCGCATCGGCTGTGACCACACAGCCTTTCAACGCCACAAGACCGATCAATTGCATTGCCGCGTCGGCTTCGTTGTTGTTTTCCGCCAGGGCGTTCGCCAACACCATACGGGTTTGCGCTGCCCAGACGCTCACCATCATCTTCGGCATATGGCTTTGACCGGCTTCGTAGGCGCGCCGCAGCGACTTGCCGTCTATCGCAACAACACCCTTGGTCGCGCCGGTCCCTGCGGCTTCGCCAAAGGCTTGCATGAACTCCCGGAACTTCGCTTCGAACGCTTTGGGATCGAGCATCCGGAACAGCGCGCTGAACGTATCGTGGCTCGGAATGCCGTGGGTGAGGGTCAGAATCGTCCGCAGCAACGCCTCTTTCGAACGGCCAAATTCCGCCATCGCGCAGCAGTCTTTTGCCCCGCACAGCGACGCCAGAAGGGCGATAAACACGATCTCCGACAGCTCATGCCGGGCATTGTCCGCACGAGGATCCGGCAAGTCCCCAAAACATTCGTGGAAACGGTCCATCGGTCTCTCCTTCCGAATCGGGAGATACCTTCAGAATCCACCTCTATTCCACGCGCAAGCCGCAAAGTCCCATATGCGATTCCCCTGCCCGTGAACGGGGGAGGAAAATAGAAATTCACACGCGTCGGCATCATCAGTGGACGCTCTCAAAATCCAGTTCCGCCGCCCGATTTCTTTGCGATATTTTTTCGCTTCCAAAGTCTCCAGCAGAATCAACTGCTTGCCTCTCCGGAACAGGGTTTTGCACGCCTGTTAAATCGCCTGATACGGCGCCTGTTGCCGGCGTCTTTTTCAGATGCGGCGAGACGTGCGGCCAGGCGGGATAGAGCAGCCGCTCATGCTCTTCCCATGACAGCTCGCGCCCGTCCGGCGCCACGAGACGACCCGTCAGCGGATCGCGCCGGTATGTCGACGCATCGTCGGGCGGTGTTGTGCGCAGGGCGGCTGCAGGCGCCGCGTGTTCTGGCGTCACGTGCGCGGGCGTCGCGTGCGCAGGCGCCGCGTGCGCAGGCGCCGCGTGCACGGGCGTCGCCGTCGGCTTGCGCGGCGGCACGGTCCGGCTACGCCAAGGCTTCGCCGGGCTATGCGGCTCGTCCGCCGAAGCTTTAGCGAAGGCGGACACGGTCGGCCTCACGTCCTTGACCACCACCTCGTCTTCCACCTCCGGGGACAAAGGCGGCATGGGAGACGAAATCTTCGTCGCCATCTCTTCCTCGAATTCGCGCAGCGACTCGTTCTTCGTTTTTTTGGCGTTGCGCAGCGCGGACTCCTTGCGGCGGTCGCCGCGATCGATCGCCTGCAGCAGGAACAGCCGGCATTTGAGATCACCCGCATCGGCGCGCTTGACGACGTCGGTCATGTATTCCACCAGCCGCGTGCGCCGGCCGCCGTCGAGGCCTTCGACCGGCCGCTCCAGCATGGTGCGTGCAATCCCGGTGAGCGTGAGACCGGCGCCCTCCAGGGCGCGCGGACGGCCTTTCGGATTGCCGGATTGCCCCTTCTTCCAGCGCATATCGGTGTCGTGCGATGTGTCTTCCATGTCGAACTCCAGTCCAGGAAAACACCCAACATGGCGCTGCAAACGCGCGCGCGCAATTGCATAAAACGCTGATTTGGCAAGGCGAATGCGAACAAAACTCGAATCTTTGCCGCGATTTTTCGGTGAATATTTTTGCGCGACAGGAGGTTAGAAGGAGGGCGATTTTTTCGAAAATATTTTTTTATCCGGCGCGTGTCGAAATTCGGCGCTGACAATCGCCATCAACCGACATGGTTTCTCGCGCTTGAATTCTGTCGCGCTGCTTATGGACCGCGGGCGTCCTCGCCCGCCAGGAATTCGAAGAAAAAGAAAAGCGGGCGGGACGCCCGCGGTCCATCGGCGCCGATGTATTCCTCAAGCCGAAGCGCGTCGTCGCTCTCACGCCGCTTTCACGGCACGCGCGCGGATATCGACACCGAGGCGCTTGCGTACGACACCGAAAATCGCGGCGAGATTGTCCATGCTCGGGTTGCCGCGCTCGGACAGCATGCGATGCAGGCTCTTGCTGGGCATCCTGGTCTCGGCCGCCAGCACTTCGAACCCGACGGAGGCGTTCACCAGATCGCGCAGGATCAGGCGCGCGGTGTGCGGTTCGCCGTTGAGAAATAGTGTCGCCGCCTCGTCCAGCAGCGCCTTGGCAAAGGCCGGGTCGCGCGCCACGCGCGCGCTTACCGTCTCCTTGAAGTCCCGTGTCAATGCCATCCTGCTATCTCCTGCCCTTCGCTGCGGCCTTCCGGGTCTTGTACTCCGCGAACAACATCTTCGCCTTTTCGATATCGACCTGCTGCCGCCGCTTCGTGCCGCCAACCCGCAAGATGATCAGTGCCTCTCCGTCGCGGCCCAGATAGAGCCGGTATCCCGGCCCCCAATCGATGCGGTACTCCCCGATCATGCCGATCCATTTGACGTTCGAGGTATTACCCATCTCCAACCGCAAGGTCGCCGTCGCGACCTTGGCGGCGGCCTGCGCATCCAGATCGTCAAACCACGCCCTGTATGGGTTCGAGCCGTCGGCGCGGATATATTCAACGACCTTGATGGCACCCATATAGTAACCTATAAGTTACCTTCGATGCAAGACGCCAGTTGCGGCGACACGAGCCAAAATTCCAATCGAATTGTCGTAGCGCGTTCAGGTGTATGACTTGTGACGCCGCAACTTGAGGGTAAATGCATCGCGCTTTCGCTCACAACGCTGCCGGCAGATCAGGGGCCGATCTTGTTGTCGCAAATCTTGGCCGGGGTCCGGTTCCGCGATGAGCTGGGAAATGTAGTAACTGTCCCCAACATTCAAACTGAAATTTCGGGGCCCACGAGCGCGGGCTATCCGACATGGTTCGACAATGCGCAAACAAAGTCGCTAAAGTTCTGGATGCCCGTTGACGCCGAGAGTCTGAAACACTTGATCGCGGAAGAATTGGTCCGGGTGCAGGATGCGCGCGTCGTATCGCACATCCGATCCTTGCTCATAGAGCCTTATGCCATCATGCGCGATTGGGATTATGGTGCACCAGGACAGCAGTATCCTTGCTGGATGGTGCTGAACGATCCAGTCACGGACGCGGAACTCGGTTACTGCGAAGAAGGGTTTGGGCCGGAACGCCCGTGGGGCCTCGTCGGCTCGGGCGAACGCCGAAGCATGGGCATGGATTCAGGATGGTTCACGTCCTTTATGGATGCATACTTTGAGTCGTTCGCCTGCACGACGCTTCGGATCTGGCGGGCGTTCAAAGTCGATTCAGATGGCACTAGAACGCCGATCTCGGCCGAAGGGGATTGGGATTCCACGTGGCGCGAAGTCATGCAGTTGCGGGAAAATCATCCCGGTGTGCGTTACGATTGTTCGCATTCCATTTCCTACGGCTAGAATTGCCGTCTCCGGAAACTTCAAATTTGGGATGAAATAAGGATAAGTCGACAGTCTACGGATCATCTCAAGTTTGAGGCGCGTGCTCTGGGGGATTATGTATCCTGTCGACCGAACCGGACGAAGCGCGCCGGGAGGCGGGCTTTCAGATCGATCGTGTGCAGAGAGGTCTCGATCCGGACAGCTGGAAGCCGATGAAGACCGTTGGTCCGGGTGTTCGGGAAATTCGTGTGCGTGACGCGAACGGCGCGTTTCACGTGATCTATATCGCGACGCTGCCCGATGCGGTTTACGTCCTTCACGCTTTTCAGAAGAAGACGCAGGCGACGGCGAAGCGGGATCTGGATGTGGCGACCGGTCGATATATGGAACTGATGCGGAGAAACAGGTGACGAAGCAACAGCGATTCGAAAGTGTCTGGGACGCCATCGAAGCCACGCCCGCGGAAGCCGCAAGCATGAAGGCGCGTTCGGAGGTCATGATGGCGATCCGCAAGATCGTGGACGGCTGGAAGGCGACGCAGACCGAGGCGGCGAAGCGGCTCGGCATCTCGCAACCGCGGCTCAACGATTTGCTCCGCGGCCGGATCGACAAGTTCAGCCTGGA
This sequence comes from uncultured Alphaproteobacteria bacterium, assembly GCA_963715545.1. Classification (GTDB taxonomy): domain Bacteria; phylum Pseudomonadota; class Alphaproteobacteria; order Micropepsales; family Micropepsaceae; genus Rhizomicrobium. The sequence goes on from OY970252.1 coordinate 3,012,432, forward strand.
TGCGCTGGTCAATATCGCGACCCGCGCGGGTCTCTCGGTGCGGGTAAAGACGGTTCGGCGGGCGGCATAGGCTCTATAACATCGTCTACTTTTGCGGTTCAGATCAGATGATTTTACTCTGACCCAGAACTCTCCGCGTTTGTTTCCAATTCCCGGTTACGCGCTCGCTGCTTCCAGCGCAACATGCTCGCGCGCCCAGGATGCGATGACGGCGCTGTCGATGCCGGCGTCGCGAAGTTCGCTTTCGATCGCGCGCACGGCGCCCCTTGTGACCACGCAGCGTCCGCCGTCGGCGTCGACCGCGCCGTGTTCGTGCATCGGCGACCCATCGCAAAACCCGGCCGATTCGCAATTCGTGCAATTGCGGATTTTCCGGCGCGTGATGGCGCCCTGGCATGACCGGTAGGCGGGGCCCGCGATCATGTCGATCATGGAGGCGTCGCAGATGTTTCCCAGACGGAATTCGGGGTCGTAGGCGAAGGGCCGCGTGAAGACGTCGCCATTGACGTTGACGACGAAAATATTGTCCAGCGTCTCGCGGGCCGGGTCGAAGGCGAACCTGTGTCCGGCGATCTTCAGGGTCGCCCATTTGATGTGGTCGTCGAGCGGCGAGATCCGGATGTGCTTTTGGGCGTTCACGCGGCGGCGAAACAACTCGAGGAACACGCGAACGACATCGTCTTCCGGAAGTCGCAACGCGGCCATGTTCTCCTCCGGGCCGCCTTCGAAGACGGGAAGAATACGCCAGCCGTCCGCGAACTCCGACACCCAGTCATAAGCGCCGGCAAGCGAATGGGCGTTGTGCGCGCCCAGCACGGAGATGGCGCCGAAACGCCCGCCGGATTTCCGCAGGTCCTCGGCCGCTCGCATGACGGCGGCATTCGAATCCCTTCGCCCGGCGTTCCGGCGAACGCCGTCGGCGAAATCGATCGAAACCCCGAGCTTCCAGCCGGCGTCCGACACGAATTTCAGGCTCTCCCGATCGACGCTGAAAAGATTGGTCTGCACGCTGTTGCGCCAGGCGAACCTGTTGATGTGGGCATTCTGAAGCTCGTTCACTCGAACGTAGAAGTCGCGCGGCAGCAGCAACGGCTCCCCGCCATGCCACACAAACGAAAATTTCGGCGGGATGCCGCAAGCCGACAAATGGTCGCCGAAGCGGTCGATGTCGGCGAACAGGCGCCGGAGCGTCTCCGTCCGCATGTTTTCGCGCACATCGAGTTCGCGATGCTCGTAGCAATAGGCGCACCGCAGATTGCAGAACTTGGAGATTTTCAGGACAAAGACGAATTCGCTTACGGGCGAATCATTCGACATATCTGTCCAGCTCTATCACGTGCCGATCTCGTTCCACGAACAAGGTATGAACTTGGACTGGTAACTCTGCAGTTTAGTCGTTGACGTCGAATCGGTTTGTCCCGAAATGACTTTTATTGTAACCGTCCTAGCATTTACCGTGATCATGATAGTACCGGGCACCGCAGTGGTACCGGGCACCGGACTGAAGTTGGACGGATTTGCCGTGTACCAGGTCATTACGTCGAAAAACAAATGCTTCGAAGCGGCCGGCGGCGCATAGGAAGCGTTTTTCAGAACAAAAGCGTTAAACGTTGGGACTATCGGAACATATTGAAATACGTACCAATTCGCGTCGGTACCGAAGGCCAATATCCAGTTCGGGCTGTCCTTGCTTCCATTGTCCCAACAGCCCTGTGGGTTGGCGCCAAATAGCCCCAGCTCATTGCACCCCGCCAGCGCGGACGCCGACATGAGACCCAGTCCCGACAACACCGATGTCTTGAACAAATCCCGACGCGTTTCCGACATGATCGCCCCCCAGCAAACATTGGCGGACAGACTAGCCGAACCGCAGCAGACTGCAAATGCAGCCAAAGACTGGAAAGACCAGACGACCGACTCGTCATCCGCGCCGGCCGGTTCCCCGAGGAGAACCAAAGCCTTGCGACCAAAATGCCAGGTGGCGCAAATGACGACCGCAATCTAGAATCGCGCGTGCGACGCGGGGCGGGCCGGTGCAGAATCTCCTGGAGATCATTCAGCAGAGAAAGATCGATCGCGTCGCCGCCGCTTATGGCGTTGCGGCGTGGCTGGTCGTTCAGGCGGCGGCCATCACGTTCCCGGCCTTCGATGCACCGGGCTGGGTCCTGAAGGTGCTGATCGTCGGGGCCGTCATCGGATTTCCGGTCACCCTGTGGATCGCCTGGCATCTGACGCCCGCTCCCCATTCGGGGCGCTATCCGGCGCCTGCGCCTTCGAGAGCGACGGACATCGCCCTTCTCGCGCTCCTGGCGGGCGTGGTTCTGTTTTCGGCCGTGGAAATCGCAGCTCAGACAGGTCTCTTGCCGGGCATCGCAAAGCATGGTGTTGCGCCCACCGCAGCGCGTGCGCCCGACCAGGCGCCGCCGCGGACATCGATCGCGGTCCTGCCTTTCGTCAACATGAGCGGCGACGCTTCGAAGGACTATTTCAGCGACGGCATCTCCGAGGAATTGCTGAACCAGCTCGCGAGCACGCCCGCGTTGAGAGTGGCCGCGCAGACGTCGTCGTTCGCCTTCAAGGGCACGAACGAAGACATCCGCAGCATCGCCCGCGAGCTCAATGTGGGGGCCGTGCTCGAAGGAAGCGTAAGGGAGGACGGCCAGCACGTCCGCATCACCGCTCAGCTCATCAACGCCGCCGACGGTTTTCAGCTGTGGTCGCAGACCTACGATCGCGATCTCAGCAACATTCTCCAGGTTCAGGATGACATCGCCCGCGCCATCATCGCGTCGCTGACGCATGGCTATCTGGGCGCCGCCACTCCACAACCGAACCACAGCGCCATCGATCCGCAAGCGTACCGCGAATATCTTCAGGGTCAGGCTTTATCCGGACTCAAGACGGTCGAAGACGACGCGAAGGCGATAAACCTGTTCACCGCGGTCACCGAGACCGAACCGAAATTTGCGCCGGCCTTCGCCGCGCTCGGGCGGACCTACATCCACTCCGCCGAATTCCAGAACCGCCGCGCCGATTACGTCGCCGCCGCGGAGACCGCGCTCAACCGGGCGCTCGTTCTCGATCCCGGGAATCTCGAGGCCCTGTGGGCGCACCTCGCCGTCGCGCTCATGAAATGGGAGTGGGATGCGGCCGCCGGCGACGCCCGCAAGCTGAAATCGCTCAATCCGCACAGCGTGTTCACGCTCAGAGGATTGAACTCGTATTACTCCAGCCTCGGTTTTCCGGAGCAGCAGGCCGCCGTGTTGCGCGAGGCCACGCGGCTTGATCCTCTGTCATTCGTCGATTTGAACAATCTGGCCACGGTCTACAACGATCGCGGCGAATATGCGGAAGCCGAATCCGCCGCCAGCGATGCGCTCACTCTGCGCCCCGATCGCGTGCTTACGCTTTATACGCTGTGTTCGGCTTATGTCGGAATGAAGCGCGCCAACCGCGCGCAGATCCTTGTCGATCAGCTCGCGGCATTGGATGCGATCGATGCCTCTCAAGCCTGCGCCTTGCAGAACGCGGCGGCATCCGGCCGCAAGACGGAGGCGCACACGCTCGCGGACAATATCGCCGGGAGGTTTCCCGCTTTCGTGTTCGGCGAAACCGATATCGGGACCTTCTATCTGGCGGCCGGCGACGTTTCGCGCGCGCTCGTCTGGTTCGGGCGCGCTTACGACAAGCGTGACGATCAGCTGTTCGCCATTGCCTACAAGTCCGCGACGCCGCCTGCGCTCCTGAAATCGCAGGGCTGGATAGCCCTGAACCGGAAGCCGGAAGCAAGAGCCTGGCAGGCGGCGCACGGCAGGCTTTTGGCCGAACTGGCATCCAACTGAGCTGAGCGCCGGCTGCATCTATGCAAGCATTCCCCTCCCCCGCGAAGCGATAGCGAAGCGTGGGGAGGGTCAGGGTGGGGCGCGCGATAGCGCACGAAAGACTCTTTAGTTCGCCCCCACCCTAGCCCTCCCCACAAGGGGGCTTTGCACAATAACCCCTAGTTTATCGTAAGTTCTTGTGCAGGTGAAGTTTCTGCCCAGAAAGTCGCTGCGATCCCAAGCTCCTGAGTCTCTTGAATCAGGCAACAGATGTTGTGGCAGATAATCTTGCATAGGACCTCGTTTTTCATCGCAACGTCCGTTTTGCTGCGGACATGATCGCGGAACTTCGCCTTGATCATAGAGAATGTCGACTCGACGTTGTTCCGCTTGTTGTAGTGCTGCATGAATTCAGCCCGGTTAAACTGGTAGAAGTGATACATACGGGACCATAGCCCCGGAGCGCGCCCACTATGGATGCTCTTGAAGGCGATGAACGGCATCGCATTGTGGCGCTGAATTGCCTTGTAGTTCTTGACGCTGCCATAGCCCTTGTCGGCCGAGATTTCGTTCAAATTAAAATTCTTGGCGGTCGCATCGACAAGCGCGGGCAATAACTTCGTGTCGCTCGCATCCTTGTCGCGGATTTCAACGGCGGTCACGATGTTTGTCCGGACGCCACACATAAGATGGACCTTCACCCATTCATGCTGTTGGCGGACTTTACCGTACTTGTGATCGTACCAGCGATGAAAGCGCGAGGTCGTGAAGCCCGATGAGTCCGCCGCGAAATCGACTTCAACGGCCTTTAATGGCAGACTCGTTTCCGTGATCATCGCGTGCAACAGCGGCGTGAGTTCCGGGCTTTCCAGATAGTTGAATATCGAATTGAAGTGGGGGAGTTTGGCGATGAAGCCTTTCGCTTGCGCATCCCGAAGATCGCTCATAAAGCGCCGCCCCGATACCGTGCTGTAGACCTTGAAGCACGCCGCGAAAATAGCGTCCTGAATGGGCAGACGCGGACGGCCGTTCTTCTGGGCTTCCGGCTCGGTGATACCGCCGCACAGGTCCCGCAACAGGTCTAGGAAGCGGTCCTTCTCGTGGGTCTGGGCTTCGTTGTAAGCGGTCCAGTTCTGGGGATACGTCGTCCGTTTCGTGGTCTTCTGGACGGTGACGGTTTCGGTGACCGTCATGCTGCCATCCCGGTTGCGCTCCCGAGAGATCGCGTACTCGACAGCGAAGATATGCTTGCATTTGAGGCCCCGCGTTTCGTGGTCGGGACAGGTGCAATGGGGCTGCTGCTGATCCGGGCAGACCGTATAACGGCCCTTCCCGGACTGAGACGGAACGACCCAGATACCGCCCTTCCGGACCATGTCGACCGTGGCGGCTATTTCCATCCCGCGTTGCTGTCTCAGTTCCATCCCTGCACCCTCATAGTATCTACTAGTAGTAAACACCGGAGACGGTTGACAGTCAATACTAAAAGTATATCTTTCTAGTAGCGGGAGATAGGGAAAGTTCCTTGGCAAAGGGTGTCCTCGAAATCGGAATGGTTATGTTGAAGGGGTGCCGGTGCCGGTGTGGGCATGAATGGCTACCCCGGGAAGACAAGCCGCGAGTCTGTCCAAAGTGCAAGAGCCCCCGCTGGGACACACCGAAGAAACAGCCTGCTACGGCAAACCAGGGGGCGGCCAATGGCAAAGAGACAGCCTAGGCTCCCGCTCCCCGAACCGACCGCAAAACCGAAGCTGAAAAAGGCGCGGGACTCGGAAGTCGACGCCTACGTTTTCATCAAGGAAAATCTGAAGTTGCTCGGGTGGGACGTTCGCAATCCGGCCCGCAATCCTGCGGGACAGGTCTACACCCAGAACGAATGTCTTGCCCATGAAGCTCTTGCCGCCGCCTTGGGACTCGACCGTCCGGAAAACGTGATCAAGGTGACAGACAGCGTCTGTTGGATTGTCGAAGCCAAGCGTACACAGAAGCAGATTTCCCAAGCCATTTCGGAAGCCGAAGATTACGCCCGCGCGATAAACAAACACGGCGGTCTAAAGGCCGCGTTCGTTTCCGGCGTTGCCGGCAACCGCACCGACACCTACATCACGCAAACGAAATTCTTGGTCGGGGATAAGTTCGTTCCGATCAAGTTCAACGGCAAAGATATTTCGTCGCTGATCTCGCCAGAGGTAGCGAAGACCGTTCTTGCGGGCGGCCCGGAAATCAATGACGTGCCGGTCGACGAACATCTGTTTTTGTCCAAGGCCGAAAAGGTCAATCAGATTTTGCACCTTGGTGCGATCAACAAGAACGACCGCGCGAAAGTCATGGCCGCGCTTTTGCTCGCGATGGTTGACGACACGCGACCCAATATCGACGCCGCTCCCGTCGTGCTGATCAAGGACATCAATGCGCGCGCCGAAGAAGTGTTGCGTCGTCACAGCAAGGAAGTATTTTACGAATATGTGAAGCTCGGGCTTCCTGCTGCGAAGGACAATCACATCAAGTTCAAAGCCGCGCTTGTGCAAACAATGCAGGAATTGGAAAACCTAAATATCCGTTCAGCGATGAACTCCGGCACTGACGTTCTGGGCAAGTTTTATGAGGTGTTTCTAAAATACGGCAACGGCGCGAAGGAAATCGGAATCGTCCTGACGCCGCGCCAGATTACGCAATTCGCTGTCGATGCTTTGAGCGTTTCGGACGGAGACATAATTTACGATCCCTGTTGCGGGACCGCTGGATTTCTCATCGCCGCGTTTGATCATGTGAAGAAGGGCCATACCCCACCCCAGATCAATCGCTTCAAGAAAAACAATCTCTTCGGCGTCGACCAAGAATCCGCCGTCGTGTCTCTCGCCATCGTGAATATGATTTTTCGGGGCGACGGCAAGAACAATATCATTGAGGCAAATAGCTTCGCGAAAAATCTCGTCCGTCGCGTGACAGCCGCTGGACTCACGGCGCGTTACACCCAGACACCGCCGAAGCCGGATGAAGCCGTCGTGACGCGCGTTCTCATGAACCCCCCCTTTGCGCTCAGAAGCAACGATGAAAAGGAATATCGCTTCGTCGACCATGCTCTGTTGCAGATGAAGGACGGCGGACTTCTGTTTGTCGTACTACCATACTCAGCACTAGTGAAGTCCGGGGGCTACCAACTGTGGCGACAGGCGGTATTGAAGGATAATACCCTACTATCGGTAGTTACCATGCCGCCTGATCTTTTTTACCCCGTCGGGGTTCACACGCTCGGCATGATCTTGAAGAAAGGTACAGCGCACCCAGTAAAGCAGAATGTATTCTGGGCGCGCGCGATGAATGACGGGCTCCTAAAGATGAAAGGAAAGCGCCTCGCAAATCCGAGGGCGAAAAACGACCTGACCGCCATATTACCCACGATGAAGGCTTTCGTCGCAAACCCAAGTCACCCGGTTCCGAATATTTTCAAATTTCAGAAGGCGTGCCCAATCGACTTCGACGATCCGCTTCTGGAATTGGTCCCGGAAAACTATCTGGACGAAGCGAAGCCGACCGCCGCTGAAATCGTCAGCGGAATCGAATCCGTCATGCGGGACGCGGCAGCGTATCTCGTTAGAGCCGGGAAGGAGCGGCTTACGGCATGAAAATCGTAACTCTATTCGAGGTCGTGTCCGGGGATTTTCATGCCATCAAGGAACTGGATACGGGCAACATCCCCCTTGTGTCATGTGGCGACACAGACAACGGCGTCATGGACTACTTCGACATACCCAAAGACAAGCAATACCACGATACGATCACGGTTGCCTACAATGGCTCATGGCCGATCATGTCCAAGTTTCATCCCTACGCTTTCGGCGCGAAGGATGATGTTGCTGTCCTGATCCCGCGCCACGAAATCAGCCGCTTGGGGCTTCTCTACACGGCCGCATTGTTCAACCGGATGACATGGCGATACAGCTATGGTCGGAAGTGCTTCAAGGGAAAGCTGGAAGACGTCGACATAGCGATCCCGACCATCACTAAAGGTGGCGTTTCGATGGTAGACGAAGAGGCCGTGCGAAAGGCGTTTCCGCGCGGCGTCGGAACTGTGGCGAAAGAGATTGCCAAGACGGCGGGCGATTGGGCTCTAACGACCTAGGAGATAAGCGCCATGCCTCAACAAACTAAGACAGGATGGCGAGCACCGCTTCCGAACGGGTGCAATTTTACAATAGACAACCACGAACCGACCGGATTCTACCTGACAGGCGGCCAATGGCAAAACGTATTCTTGTATTACTCCGGACTGGAACTGGGTGCCTCCGATTATTGCCTTGAACTACCGGCAAATCGTGAAGCCTTATTGGAATTGGCCGAAACGATCCGCGCTCTCGCAAACGATCCTCGCCACGTTGTTCGGTAGGTTTTTGTGCAGAAACAGGACTATTTGTGCAGCAACCCTTTATTGTGCAAAGCCCCACAAGGGGGAGGGGATGATTCCGACGATTCCAAATCTTCCTTGGAGGCACCCCGCGCAACGGGCCGCAGGTCTGTTGGCCCCCTCGCGTGCTAAGGCATACTCGGTACACAGCCCCCGAGCGCACGCCCCCGAATGCACCCCTCAGACGACGCCCCCCGCGGAGCCCGGCTCGCGCCAGCAGAATGGCTGTTTCTCGCCGCGCTCATCCTCGGCTGGGCCGTGTTCGTCGTGGCGCACGGCAAGGACATGTCGTGGGACTTCCGCAATTATCACTGGTACATCCCTTACGCGTTCCTGAACGGGCGCATGGGCGTCGATGTCGCCGTCGCGCATCAGGCGACCTTCTACAATCCGTTCCTCGACATTCCCTTCTATCTGGCTCGCGACGCACGCCCATTCCTGGTTTGCGCTGGGCGCGCTGGGCGCGGTGCAGGGTTCGAATGTCGTGCCGCTCTATCTGATCGCGCGCGCGATCGTCGTCTCGGACACCCGGAAAATCATCGCCGCCATAATGGCGCTGCTCGCGCTGACGGGCAGCCTCACCGTCAGCCTCGCAGGCACCACCTATTACGACGACGTGATGAGCGTGTTCGTGCTGACGGGCCTGGCGCTGGTCATCACGCAGCGCGATGTGCTGCGGGACGGCGCGCTGTGGCGCGGCATGCTGATTGCGGGCATCGCGGGATTGCTGACCGGAAGCGCCGTGGGGCTCAAATTGCCGGAAGCGCCGTTTGCGCTGGGCTTCGCGGCGGCCCTGGCCATCCTGCCCGGCGACTGGAAGCACAGGAGCACGCGGCTCGCAGCCGGCGGGCTTGGCGGCGTCATCGGCGTGGCGATCTTCGCGGCCTATTGGTTCGTGAAGATGCAAGCTCTCACGGGCAATCCGCTCTTTCCCTATTTCAACGAAGTTTTCCATTCGCCGCTGGCGCTGACCGCATCCTATCGCGACATGCGGTTCATCCCGACCACGCTGCAGCACCAGCTGCTGTTTCCGCTGCTGTTCTCGGTCGATTGGGGCGTGGCCGACGATCTGCCGTTCCAGGATATCCGCGTGGGCCTCGCCTATGTGCTGGTGATCCTCACTCTGCCGCTGTGGTATTTCGGGCGGAAGAACCGCGAACCCATGATCGACACTTGGGCCGCCGCGGCGCTGTTCGCGTTTGTCATCGTCACCTATATCGCGTGGCTCAAGATCTTCGGCATCTATCGCTACATCCTGCTGCTGGAGATGATCGCGCCGCTCGTGATTTATGTGGCGGTGAGCCTTGTGCCGACGACCATACGCGCGCGCCTCATCACGATCGCCATTCTGCTGCTGGGCGTGCTCGCCACCACGCGGGCCGGTCTGCTGGCCCGCGCGCCTCTCGGCGATCCCTATATCCAAGTCACGATTCCGCCCATCGCCCACCCCGACAAGACCATGCTGCTGATGACCGGCGAGGCGCCGATGGGCTTCCTGGCGCCGTCATTTCCGCCCCAGATTCCGATTCTGCGGATCGACGGCTGGATGATCCAGCCGCAGGACGGCTCGAAGCTTACGGCCGAAACCCGCGCCCGCGTGGACGCCTTCAAGGGCGACCTCTATGCGATCTTCATCCCCTATGAGGCGGCCCGCGACCGCGACGCGCTGACGGTCTATGGTCTGGCGATTCGGCAGCCCGATTGCCGGGATATGGTCACGAATCTCGGCGGGCTTTATCAGTTCTGTCCCGTGATCCGCGCACCGAGCCCCACACCATGACAGACACCCAAGCCCGCATCGCCGTTCTCGTGCCCTGCTACAATGAAGAGGCCGCGATCGCGCTCGTGGTGCGCGATTTCCGCGCCGCGCTGCCGGACGCCGCGATCTATGTCTATGACAACAATTCCAGCGACAAGACGGCCGAGCGCGCGCGGGAAGCCGGCGCCATCGTCGCGCAGCGAGACGCGGCAGGGCAAAGGCAATGTGGTGCGGCGCATGTTCGCCGACATCGAAGCGGACATCTATGTGCTGGTGGATGGCGACGACACCTATGACGCCTTCGTGGCGCCCGCGCTGGTGCGCAAGCTGGTGGCGGAGAATCTCGACATCGTGTCGGGGCGGCGGATCGCCACCGGCCACGCCGCCTATCGCGCAGGTCACGTACTGGGCAACAAGCTGCTGACCGGCCTCACCGCGCTGATGTTCAACGTCAAGCTGGGCGATCTGTTGACGGGCTATCGCGTGATGTCGCGGCGGTTCGTGAAATCCTTTCCGTTCACCGCGGAAGGCTTCGGCATCGAGACGGAGCTGACGGTGCATGCGGTGCGGCTGTTGATGCCGATGGTGGAAGTCGACACGAAATACAAGGAACGCCCGGCAGGCTCGGTGAGCAAGCTCAACACCTATCAGGACGGCATTCGCATCCTGCTGACGATCACGTCGCTGGTGCGCGAAGAACGCCCGCTCATTTTCTTCAGCGGCATCTTTGCGCTGCTGGCGCTGGCGTCGCTCTTCGTCGGCACGCCGGTGGTGCTGGAGTTTTACCGAACCGGATTTGTGCCGCGCCTGCCCACGGCCTTGCTGGCGACCGCGCTGATGATCCTGGCGTTTCTGTCGCTGGCCAGCGGGTTGATCCTCGACACCGTCACACGCGGCCGCTGGGAATTGAAACGCATCGCCTATCTCGCGATTCCGGGTCCGAAGGATCTCAAGCTGCCGTGAATGCGGTCTTTGATTTCGCGCGCAAATTGATGGATTCGCGCTTTCTGCGTTTCGCCGCCGTGGGCACGGCCGGTTTCGTCGTCAACGAGATCGCGCTGTGGTTCGTGCATCACCTGACCTCGCTCAATTATTATACGAGCCAGATTCCCGCCTTCTTCGTCGCCGTCACCTTCACCTGGTGGGGCAACCGCATGCTGACGTTCCGGGAGCAGGCCGCGCGCACTAGTCTGGTGCGCGAATGGGCGAAATTCGTGGCCGCCAACGGCCTGGGCGCGCTGGCGAATTATGCACTCTATGCCAGCCTCCTGCGCTTCGCCCCGCCGCCGGGAAACAATCCCTATCTCGCGTTGGCGGCGGGGACTCTGTTCGGACTGGTCTTCAATTTCACCATGTCCAAACGCTTCGTGTTCCGCGCGCCGGAATAGCTCACACGGCCCCCCTTCCGTTCGCCTCGCAGAAGTTGCGAGGCGTCCACCCCCGCAAGAGGGGGGAAGGTTAGAAGAAGAGGCGAAGTGCGAATCTTTTTCTTAGCCTTCCCCCCTTGCGGGGCAGGGGAATCGCATATGGGACTTTGCGGCTTGCGCGTGGAATAGAGGTGGATTCTGAAGGTATCTCCCGATTCGGAAGGAGAGACCGATGGACCGTTTCCACGAATGTTTTGGGGACTTGCCGGATCCTCGTGCGGACAATGCCCGGCATGAGCTGTCGGAGATCGTGTTTATCGCCCTTCTGGCGTCGCTGTGCGGGGCAAAAGACTGCTGCGCGATGGCGGAATTTGGCCGTTCGAAAGAGGCGTTGCTGCGGACGATTCTGACCCTCACCCACGGCATTCCGAGCCACGATACGTTCAGCGCGCTGTTCCGGATGCTCGATCCCAAAGCGTTCGAAGCGAAGTTCCGGGAGTTCATGCAAGCCTTTGGCGAAGCCGCAGGGACCGGCGCGACCAAGGGTGTTGTTGCGATAGACGGCAAGTCGCTGCGGCGCGCCTACGAAGCCGGTCAAAGCCATATGCCGAAGATGATGGTGAGCGTCTGGGCAGCGCAAACCCGTATGGTGTTGGCGAACGCCCTGGCGGAAAACAACAACGAAGCCGACGCGGCAATGCAATTGATCGGTCTTGTGGCGTTGAAAGGCTGTGTGGTCACAGCCGATGCGCTGCACTGCCACCGCGAGATGGCCAAGACCATCGTGGATCGTGGCGGCGACTATGTCCTGGCGGTCAAGAACAACCAGCCCGGCCTGTTGCGCGATGCGAAAGCTGCTCTGGCCCCGATACCCGATGTTGTCGAACCCGCCACGACCCAAGACGACCGCCATGGCCGCAAGGAAACGCGAAGCGCAATCGTCACCTCCGCCAAAGGGATGGCGGAAAAGCACGACTTCCCGGGTCTCAAAGCCGTCGCGCGCGTCATCAGCCGTCGCGGGACGGACAAGCCTCTCGAGCGCTACTTCCTCTTGAGCCGACACTACAAGCCGGAGGAACTGCTGCGCATCGTGCGCACCCACTGGACGATCGAAAACACCCTTCACTGGACACTCGACGTCGTCCTCGACGAAGACCTCGCGCGCAACCGCAAAGATTATGGCCCACAAAACCTCGCCGTGCTCAGACGAATGGCGCTCAACATCGCCAGAGCACACCCCGACAAAAAGACTTCGCTCAATCTGAAACTTATGCGCGCCGGTTGGGATGAGGGCTTCCTCTTCCAACTCATCCGACATATGCGATAGCCCTGCCTTGCGGGGGAAGGTGTCGCGCGGCGATAGCCGCGTGACGGAAGGGGGGCCGCGCGCGTCACCGGATCCGCTTCAGCTCGCCGACCAACTCCGAGCCCGCCGGCGCATCGACATCGACGCGCGTTGTTTCGGTCATGCGCGCCATCGTCATGTAGAAGCCACAGGTGAGGATCGCTTCCACGATTTCCTGGGGCGAGAAATGCTTCGACATTTCGGCGACCGCCGCTTCGCTCGCGCGCACGTCCCGCACCACTTCGCGGGAGAATTGCAGCAGCGCCTTTTCCTTCGCATTGAATTCCGCGCCGTCGATGCGCGCGTCTTCCAGCGCTTTGATCTGGTCCTTGCGGCAACCGGCCGCCTCGCCGATCGGCACATGCTGCACCCATTCATAAGTGCCACCTTCGAGGCGCGCGACCCAAAGGATGACGAGTTCGCGCAGCGCCGGATCGAGCTTCTGCTTGGAGAGGATCGCGCCGCCGAACCGCATGCCCGGCACGAAGCACGTCGCCGCATTCGCCCACATGCGAAAGATGTTGAGCTTGCGCGGCAGCCTCTCGAAGCGTTCGCGCACGTCTTCGGGCAGCGCTGCGATATCGGCATAAGGGATCAGGGGCATCTTTGTCTCCCGCAATTCTGACCAAACAAGAATGGCCCGAACGACGCCTTACCGCAAATCGACGATCACCGATTTGACGATAGCGAACACCTTCATCCCCGCCGCAAGACCCAGGCGCGCCACGGACGCGCCCGTGATGCGCGACACCAGCTTCACGCCGCCGCACCGCAGCTGCACGTCCGCATGTCCCTCATCGTCGCCGTGCAGCGAGGCGATCGTCGCGTCCAGGATGTTGTTGGCGCTGATGCTTTCGGGGCGCGCGCGCGCGAGCATGACGTCTTCGGCGCGCAGCCGCACGCGCAACCGCGTGCCAATGGCTTGCGAAATCTGCGGCACGATCAGTTCGCCGCCATCGAAAGCGAGAACGGTCAGCCGGTCGGGAGCGCGTTGCGCGGACACGACCGCTTCGAACACCGCGCCGTAGGATGGCGCGCCCGCCAGCGCCGCGAATTCGAGATCGGGCAGAAGGACGAACACGGAACCCTGCGCCGCGACCCGGCCGTCCTTCACGAACACAAGATCGTCCGCCAAGCGCGTCACTTCATCGAGCGAATGGGTGACATAGATCATCGGAATGCGCCCGCGCAGCTTTTCGAGATAGGGAAAAATCTCCGCCTTGCGCGCCGCATCGAGGGCGGCCAGCGGCTCGTCCATCAGGAGCAGCGTGGGAGACGCCAGCAAGGCGCGGCCGAGCGCGACGCGGCCCTTCTCTCCGCCTGACAGCTTCGCGGGCTTGCGCGACAACAAATGCTCGAGCCCCAGCATGTCGACAATCTGCGCAAGCGCATCCTCGCCCGCGCGCGGTTCCACGCGCCGCCAGCCGAAGCGCAGATTTTTCTCCACGCTCATATGCGGAAACAACCGCGCATCCTGGAAGACATAGCCGATGCGGCGCAGGCGCGGCGGCACGTCGACGCCCGCGCTGCGATCGAACAGCAGGCGGCCGTCGATGACGATGCGGCCTTCCAGCGGCCGGAAGAGGCCCGCGACGGCGTTTATGATCGTCGTCTTGCCCGCGCCTGACGGACCGAACAGGGCCGTCACGCCCGGCTTCGCCACGCGAAACGCGGCGTCGAGTTCGAAGCCTGCGAACCTGTGGCGAACGGCGATGTCGATCGTCATTGGCCCACAGCCGCGCGCATGCGCCGCTCCGCCAGTTCGGCCAACGCCATGCCCACGAGCGCAAGCGAGAGGGAAAGCAAAGAAAGCCGCGCCGCTTCCGCCTCGCCGCCCGGCGATTGGATCGCGCTGTAAATCGCCAGCGGCAAGGTCTGCGTTTCGCCGGGAATGTTGGAGACGAAGGTGATGATCGCGCCGAATTCACCCAGGCTCGCGGCGAACGCCGTGATGGCGCCCGTGACGATGCCGGGCAATGCCAGCGGCAACAGGATGTTGAACATGCGATCTAGGGGACCCGCGCCCAGCGTCTCCGCCACCTGACCGAGGCCGCTGTCGATCGCAGCCAGCGAAAGGCGGATGGCGCGCAGCTGAAAGGGAAAGGTGATGAGCCCCGAGGCGAGCGCGGCGCCCGTCCAGCTGAACGCAAACCGGATTCCCAGATGGTGCAGCAGCCAGGCGCCCACGGGCGTGCGCGTGCCGAGCATCTCCAGCAGAAGATAACCGACGACGACAGGCGGCAGGACCAGCGGAATGTGCAGCGCGCTGTCGACGAGCGTCTTGCCGGGAAAGCGGGCGCGCGACAAAAGCATGGCGGCTGCCAGCGCGAAGGGCAGCGCACAGCCCACCGCGACCAGCGACACGCGCAGGCTCAGCAGAAGCGCCTGGGCTTCGACATCCGTCAGCATCCGACCGGAAAACCCCTCTTGGACCCGTTCAATACAGCGGAATATCACGAACGGCGCGAGGGGCCCCGTCAGCCAGGGTCGGGCTGCTTGACCGCCCGGCGCGGGCGGTTACGCTTGCCCCGGGGTGGGCATTCGAGGACAGAATGCGGGCGGGATATCTGAACATTGCCGTTTGCGCGGCGTTTTTTGCGTGCGCCGCTGCGCCGTCGAACGCGGCCCAGCCGCCGCAAGTGGCGGCGGCCCCCGCAAAACCTTCATCAGCGCAAACCTCGCCCTCCCTGGCGAAACCTCCCCCCGTGGTCATGGCGAGCCGGCCGGATCTGATCGTCATCCGTTACGATCACTGGACCGATGCGGACGAGCGCGCTTATAGCGAGTTCATTCAGGCGATCGGCGACTCTGGCTGCCGCACGGTCAATACCTGCCTGCACGACCCGGCCAATCCGTTCCGCGCCAGCGATCCGGAATCAATGCCAGTTCCGCTCCGACTGCGCCGACCTGCCCTATGTGCTGCGCGCCTATTTCGCCTGGAAGCGCGGCCTGCCCTTTTCCTATGAAGGCGACGTCGAACCGCGCGGCCACACGCGCGACATCCGCTACACCGCCGACGGCAACGAAGTCTCGGCGCGCACCGATGTGCTGTCCTACTCGACCACCGGCTACGAGATGCTCGATGTCGATGCGCGACGCCGTATCGTCGGCCAGCTTTCGCATCCATCCCGATCTCGACGAGCCCTACGAGCCGGATATGTATTCTCCCGCGATCAGATCGCGAAATCGATCCGCCCGGGCACGATGGTCTATGATCCCAACGGCCATGTGGCGACGATCTTCCGCATCGAGCCCGAATGGGCGCATCGCAATATATCGACGCCCATCCCGACAATTCCGTGACGCGCGGCTTTTACGACGAACGCTTCGTGCGTTCGCGTCCGGACATGGGCGCGGGCTTCAAGAACTGGCGGCCCATGTGGCTCGTCGGCGCCACGCGCCGCAGCGACGGCGTCTATCTCGGCGGCCATGTCGTGCTGGCGGCGCAACAAGGACATTCCGGATTATTCGGAGACGCAATTTTTCGGCACGGGCCAGCGGCCGGCCGACGATTCGAACTGGGATACCGGCGCGTTTCGTACTGAACGGCCAGACCTATCGACTATTACGACTATGTGCGCGCAGTGATGGCGGGCGGAAAGCTGCTGAATTCGATCCCGTCAAGGAAGTGCGCGACATGGTCGATTCCAACTGCAACGACCTGCACTATCGCAGCGACGCCGTCCAGGTGGCGCTGGCGGCCGGAATCCGAGAACCTGCCGCAACCTGCGCGCCTGCCGCCCAATATCTACGGCACCGAAGGCGATTGGGAGAATTATTCCACGCCGTCGCGCGACGCGCGGCTCAAGACCTCGTTCAAGGAATTGCGCGACCAGACCGAGCGCTTCGTGAAAATGTACGAGACGCGCGATCCGAAGCTTGTCTACAAGGGCAACGATCTCGTGGCCGACCTGATCGCGACCTATGACCGGCGAGGCCGCTGCGTGCAAGCTCACCTATGCCCGCACCGACAATTCGCAGGTGACGCTCAGCTATGACGAAATGCGCCGGCGTCTGTTCCTGATGTCCTTCGATCCTTATCAATGCGTGGAGCGGCGCTGGGGCGCGACGGATCCTGCCGAACTGTCGACCTGCCGGGACGGCGCGAACAAGCAGGCCTGGTATGCGGCGGAACAGAATCTGCGCAACCAGATCGACCGCACCTACGAAGTCGAGATGGATTTCACGCTGGACGAGATGCGAACGCCGGGACCGGGAAAAGGAATCCCGACGCCGCCGGACATCGATGTCAGGGCCTATCTCGTCTCAGTCCAGAGCGCGCGGCCAGGCGCCCAGCAGGCGGCGACGGCGATAAACTAGCGCGCGATTCTGGGACGGTTTTGAAAGGGATGGAATCGTGCGGCCCCCCTTCCGTCCGCCTCGCACGATGTGCGAGGCGTCCACCTTCCCCCGCGAGGGGGGAAGGCTAAAAAAAAGAATCGCGCTTCGCTTTTTTTCTAACCTTCCCCCCTCGCGGGGGAAGGTGCTGAGCGTAGCGAGGCGGAAGGGGGGCCGCGCACGCGCAATCCAAATTCGCGCAAACAAAAAGCCGCCGGTCGCCCGGCGGCTTTTTTGCGAAGAGGTCAATCCGAGTTCAGTGCGTGCGCGCGAAAATCGACCACAGATGCGCCAAAAGCGCGTCGCCCGGTTTGGCGCTGCCGGACACCGCATTGAGCGCATGCACGGCCGCGTCTCTCTGATGCAGGCCGATATCGGCCATCGCAAGGCGAATCTGCGCCAGATCGCTGTCGGCGACGCCCTTGGCGATGCCGGCCTTTGCAGCGGCCTGCGCGTCCTGATAACGGCCCAGGCCCCAATATTGCGCGGCGAGCTTGATGTCGGCGTCGCCGGTCTTTGCGGCGTTGGCCGCGGCGGCTTCTTTTGGAAGATTCACAGCCTCGGCGGCTGCCTGGGTCTTCGCCATGTTCATGAGGCGCACCGTGCGATCACCCGTGAGCAGCTTTGCGTCGATGCCCTTCTGAGCGATGCCCTGCGCTTCGGTCGGGCAATCGATCTGAATCGCGACTTCCGCCGCCGTCGTGTAGTCGTCCGCGTTGCGCATCGTGCCCGTGAGCAGGCGCAGCCGATAGACGTCCATCGTATTCTCGGGCGACATGCCGGGTTGCCGATCCGCCATCGTCAGCAGATCCGACCAATATTTCGGCTGGTTGAAATCGACGATGAGCTGTTCGGCGGCGACGCGCATCGCGTCGTTGTCGCCGGATTTGTAGGCGGCGCTCATCAGAAGCGCGAGCGCCTGCGCCCCATGCATGTCGCGCAGCATGTGAATGGCCGAACTATAGTCGCCCATCAGATAATAGGCTTGGGCGACGACCAGTTCGCTCTCGCCGTCATACTGGCCGGCCTTGCGAAGTTCGTCGGCGTCTTCGCCGACCACATCGTGGTAGCGGCCGGCATTGTAATCGTTCGCGAACTTGGCCTTCGACCCCGTCGCGCCGCTGCCGCTCTTGGCTGCAATATAGGACTTGGTCTGTTCGATCGCCTGTTGGTCGCCGGAGGTCAGACTGCCGACTCCCTCCGCCTCTCTCACTTTTTCGCTGGCGCCGCTGGTGTTGCCGGAACCGGCCAACCGGATCGCGTCCTGCAAAAGCTTTCCGACGGCGGGACGCGCGGCGGCTTCCGCCGGGCCAGCCAGCGGCAAGGCGCCGACAGCGCCAACGACAGCTCCGAGGAAAAGCGCCGAAGCAAAGGTGCGGAACTTAATGAACTTCATTTTGAGACCTCTTCTGAATTCAGGGCGCGGGTCTCGGACGCATGCGACCGCATGTTCCGCCTCCGCGGTCGCCCCTTACATCAATTCATATATTGCTCGTTGCCGACGAATCCAATCTTGGTCACGCCGAGACGCTGTGCGTCCGCCAAAACCTTGGCCACCGTGTCGTATTTTGCGAGACGATTCGGAGCCAGATGGATTTCATCCTGGGTGTCGCCCTTCGCCGCTTCCTGGAGGAAATAGGCGTCCAGCGTCTGCATGTTCACCGCCGTGTTGTTCCAGGTGATCGTGCCGTCGAAGTCGATCCCGAGCGCCACGACGGTGGGCGGAATCGGCGGCGGCTTCTGGTTTGGCGGCGGCATGTCGAGCTTCACGGCGTGCGTCTGAATCGGCAGCGTAATGATGAGCATCACGAGCAGAACGAGCATGACGTCGATCAACGGCGTCGTGTTCATCTCCACCATGACTTCGTTTTCGCCGCTTCCGGAACCGAGATTCATTGCCATTGCGAATTACCCTTTTTCCGGACTATTCGGCTTCGTTGTTGCGCGGCTCGGTGAGGAAGCCGACCTTCGGAACGCCCGCCTCCTGGGCCGCGAGAATCACCCGGCCGATCGCCTCGAAGCGCACATCCTTGTCGCCACGGATGTGAACTTCCGGCAGCGGATTTCCGCCTGCCTGCGCGCGCCGGAGGGCGTCGTCGAACCGCCCTCTGAGCTCGCTCACCTGAACGGGCGCGTTGTTCCAGTAGATGTTCTCGTCCTTGTCCACCGCGATGACGATGTTCTCGGGCTTGGTGACGGTCGGGATGTTTTTCGCGTTCGGAAGCGTAAGCGGCACCGTCTTCACGATCACCGGAATGGTGATCAGGAAGATGATGAGCAGAACGAGCATCACGTCCACGAGCGGCGTCGTGTTGATCGTGGTGTTCAGTTCGACCTCATCATGGTCCGCGGATTGGACGTTCATTGACATGTGCTGTGTCCTTGCCGAGCGCGCGCGTCCGTCACTTCTTGTTGGTCATGAGGTAGGTCTGCAGATCCGCCGCAAAGCTGCGAAGCTTCTCGTTGATGACCTTGTTGCGACGAACGAGGTAGTTGTAGAGCAGCACGGCCGGAACGGCGACGAGAAGGCCGATCGCGGTCGCGATCAAGCGCCGTACCGACAG
Organism: uncultured Alphaproteobacteria bacterium; assembly: GCA_963715545.1. Classification (GTDB taxonomy): domain Bacteria; phylum Pseudomonadota; class Alphaproteobacteria; order Micropepsales; family Micropepsaceae; genus Rhizomicrobium. The sequence goes on from OY970252.1 coordinate 3,032,031, forward strand.
GGCCTGCGACCTTGTCGATCGACGCCTGGCCGGCGATGCCGATGGCGATGAGGGCGTTCAGAATGCCCCAGACGGTGCCGAACAGACCGACGAACGGCGCGGTCGAACCGACCGACGCGAGGAACGCGATGCCGCCCTGCAGCTGGGCGTTCGCCTCTTCGAGCTGACGGTTCAGCGACATGCCGATCCAGTCGTTCAGATTGACGAGACCCGTGCCCTGACCGGCCGATGCTCGAACGCCGCTTTCGGCGACGCTGCGGAACACGCTCGATCTTGGGCAGCTTGTCGATGCCTTCGTTCAGATTGTTCGAGCTCCAGAAGCGGCGTTCGACCGTCTTGGCCTGGCCGAGAACGCGCGCCTGCTCCAGATACTTGGTGATGAAGATGTACCAGGTGCCGGCCGACATGATGCCCAGGAGCACGATGACGGTTCTGATGACGAAATCGCCGTTCTTCCACAGCGGAACGAGGCCGTACGGGCTCTCTTTCGGAGCCGACGGAGCCGGCGCTGCGATCGCGGGCGCAGGAGCCGGGGTTGCCGCCGCCGGAGCGGCCATTGAAGCGCCCGGAGCGCCGGCTGCGGGAGCGCCCGCTGCGGGTGTCGTTGCTCCGCTCGGCGCCGTCATGGCGGGTTGAGCCGGCGCCGATTGTGCAAGTGCCTGGCCGACGCTCGCGGCGGACAGGAAAACGATCGCGGCTGCAATCGCCAGATGCTTCGAGATCATTGTTTCGATTCTCCGTAAGTAGATTTCAATAAAATCGGCTTCCCCCTCGAGATCAGCCGCCTGCCAAACTCCACTTGATGCTGGCCTTCCAGGGAACTTCGATCGGCACCCCGTTCTGCATGGCCGGTTTGTACTGCCAGGTCTGCGCGCACGAGATCGCCGCCTGATCCAGCGAATCATGTCCGCTCGATTCGGCGACAGACACCTCCGTCACCGACCCATCGGGTGTAATCTTGAACGAAAGCGTTGTGGTGCCTTCCTGATTCAAACGGATCGCGATCGGCGGATACCATTTTTGGGTCGGGCAATTGTGCGGCCTGCCGATCGACGCCGGCGCCGTGATGCCGGCCGGCTTTTGCACCGGCGGCGTCGCAACGACTTGCTGCGTCGTAATCGTGTTTGTGACGGGCGCTTCGGACTGAATACTGATATCCGGCGGCGGCACGAAAGGCGGCGGCGGCTTCACCATCTCCGGCGGCGGCGGCGGCGGCAGCTTTTCCGCGGGCGGCGGCGTCTCTTCGACCTTCGCCATCAACTCCGACGGGAGCTTCTGCATCATCTGCTGGGCGAGACCTGTCATCAGCGCCCAAATGACGACGACATGAATCGCGACCACGACAATGATGCCGAGCGCCCGTCGCGGAGTGGCCTGGGCGGCCGAGGGCCGCGCTAGACTATGTAGGGGTTGTTCCATGGGGTCAGATTAACCAGACAAGGTTGAACCGGGCACTAATGCTCCGGACAGATTTATGGCTGAACAGGCTCACGCGTCCCCTCCCCGGCACCGCGGCAGCGGCGCGCGTCTGCGGCCCCTCTTTCCGTATATCGTAATCATCGTTCTGCGCACGGTCCAGCTTTTCGAATGGTAAACGGCCGGACTGCCGAAAAGTGGCTTTGTCGCATCCGACGGCGCCGGTCCGACGGGGCGCACGCCACGCATCCGTCGCGTGTCAGACGCTTGATTCCGCGCCGCAAACGCGAAACTCCCACTCTTCGGAGTGCACTGCACCCGCGCAACGCAAAAGGCTCGCAAAGGCTTCATTTTCAAGCACCTAACAGGTTGCGGCGAATTGGCCCACCCGAGTTTTTCAACAGTTTGTCAGTGTGCACTCGCAACGTGGCGCAATTTTGGACGAGCAGTCGCTGCGAAGAACCTACGGACGTGTCTCAACCGTGACAGACAGGAGAGTGTACGAATGTTGACCCCCGCTGCGTCTATCTATTAGCGTTCAAATTGACGCGAGGTTCCCGGAAGGGATTCAAGGGAACGCGGTGTGACGCCGCGGCTGCCCCCGCAACTGTGACCGGATAGCGGTCGCCCAAAATGCCACTGAGGCCGGAAGGCCTGCGGGAAGGCGGGCGACAGCGATGACCCGGGAGCCAGGAGACCTGCCCCGTGTCGTCGTCCTGCTGCCGGCCGGGGTGCGTCGGGGGCTGCGGTCGACCGCGTGACGACAAAGTTGGAGTCGTCGTCGCGGGGGAATTGCATTGCGTTCTTTTCTTTCAATGAAATCGCCGCGTCCCGGCTCCTGGAACCCAAACCAGGAGAATCACATGCGTATGTCCATTGCCGCTTTTTGCGGCAGCGTCTTCATAGCCAACCTTTTTGCGTCAAATGCTGTCGCCCAGGCGCAAGGCGCCGATATCGAGACGGTGGTCGTCACGGCGACGCGCACGCCCACGCCGGAGGCGCAGGTCGCCAGCAGCATCACTGTCGTGACGGCCGCCGATATCGCAGCCAGACAGGCTCAAACCCTGCCGGAGGCGCTTCAAGATGTGCCGGGGCTGAATGTCGTGCAGACGGGCGGGCCGGGCGAGCAGACCTCCGTGTTCATGCGCGGAACGGATTCCAATCACGTCAAAGTGTTGGTGGACGGCATCGATGTGGGCGATCCTTCGAGCCCCGTCGGCGCCTTCGATTTCGGACAATTCCTCACGCCGGATATCGAACGGATCGAGATCCTGCGCGGGCCGCAGAGCGGCCTCTATGGATCGGATGCGATCGGCGGCGTGATCAACATCATCACCAAGAGCGGCTCCGGACCGGCGCAGTTCACGGCCGACGTCGAAGGCGGATCGTTCGACACCTTCAACCAGTCCGGCGGCGTGAGCGGTTCCACGGGTCCGTTCCACTACGCGGCGAACATCGAGCATTTCTATTCCGGCGCCACGCCCGTCACGCCGCTTGATCTTCTCATACCAGGAGAGGCGCGGATCGACGATCGCTATGACAACGTGACCGGCTCGACCAAACTCGGTTACGACGTCGCCGACAATTTCGACCTCGGACTCGTGGCGCGTTATACGAATACGCAGCTCCTGTTCACCGGCGACGATTATAACGTCGCGCCTTTTACGGGTGTACCCGACAAGACGCACGACGAGACCGACACGCTGCAATATTACACGCGTGGCTTCGGCCACCTCGTTTCGTTCGATGGTTTTCTCGAACAGACGCTGGGGCTCGCCTATAGCAGCATCTCTTCCACGGATTACAGCCCGGACGGACCCACGACGAGCTATTATTCGGGAGATCGCGTGAAGGCCGACTGGCAGGGAAATCTCAAATTCTCGAATGACGAGTTGCTCGTCCTCGGCGCCGAATATGACCGCGACGAAATCAGGCAGCCGGTTTCGGCGAGCACCACGACGGGATCGGGATACGCCGAACTGCAATCGAGCTTCGGAAGCGAATTCTTCGACACGCTCAGCATCCGCTATGACGACAACGCGCAATTCGGCGGCGCAGTGACATGGCGTGCGGCGCCTGCCTATCTGATCGCCGCCACGGGCACGAAGCTGAAAGGAAGCGTCGGGACCGGCTTCAAAGCGCCGACCCTCAGCCAGATGTTCGAAAATTTTCCGTCTTTCGGATTTGTCGGAAATCCCAAACTCCGGCCGGAAACCAGCCTCGGATATGATTTCGGCTTCGAGCAATCGCTGTTCGAAGACAACGTCCAATTCGGGGCCACCTATTTCCGCAACAACATCAAGAACCTGATCAACGACAATGCGGCCTTCACGACCTACATCAATGTCGGGCGCGCGGAGACCGACGGGGTGGAGAGCTATGTCTCGTGGCGGCCGGTCGATGCGCTCACATTGCGGGCGGACTACACCTTCACCGAAGCGAATGACGAGATTCTGCACGAGGAGCTTCTGCGCCGGCCGAAGAACAAGGCGAGCGTCGACGCCAAATGGCAGGCGACGAAGGAACTATCGTTCGACGCCAGCCTGGTTTACGTCGGTCCGTGGTTCGACGTGACGCGGGATTCTGCGATTTTCGAGGAGACGGCGCCCGGTTACACAACCGCGAACATCGCAGCCAGCTATGACCTGACCGACCAATTCACGCTCTATGGCCGCGTCGACAACCTGTTCGACGAACATTATCAGGACCCGATCGGATTTCTGCACCCGACCCGCGGCTTCTATGCGGGGATCAAGGCGAAGGTCTGATCGGAGTCCAGCCAGCCCCCCTTCCGTCACGCGGCTCGCGCCGCGCGACACCTTCCCCCGCGAGGGGGGAAGGCTAAGAAGAGATTTCGCGTTTCGATTTTTTTCTAACCTTCCCCCCTCGCGGGGGAAGGTGGACGCCTCGCATTTCGCGAGGCGGACGGAAGGGGGGCCGCGCAAATCCAATCCCGAACTGCTCTAGCGTCAGCCCGTAAGGGCGCGCGGGGCGGCGCCTCGCGGCCTGACGAAGACTCCCCGATGCGCATCGGGCGCGGAGATGAAAGATTCGGCGACGCTTTCCGTCACGCCCAGCACGAGCGTGCCGTCCGGGGCGAGTGTGCCCGTCAGCTTGGCGAAAACCGCAGCCTTCGTCTGGGCGTCGAAATAGATCATCACATTGCGGCAAAAGACGACGTCGATTTCGCCAAGCCAGCCGAAATCGTCGAGCAGATTGAAGGTGCGGAAGCTCACCATACGGCGCAGCCGGTCGCTCACCCGCCACTGGGCGCCTTCCTGCGTAAAGTGTTTGAGCAGAGACTGAATGGGCAGGCCGCGCTGAACTTCGAACTGCGAATAGACGCCGTCTCTTGCGCGCAAGATCGCGCCGGCGCTCAAGTCCGTCGCGATCAGATCGATCCGCCAGTCGAATCCGGTGAGATTGGCTTCATCGAGAATCATGGCCAGCGAGTAAGCTTCCTGACCCGTCGAAACCGCCGCGCACCAGATGCGCAAGCGGCGAGCGCCCGCGCGCGCAATCGTCAGCGCAGGCAGAATGACGCGGCGAAAATAATTGAAGAGGTCGTGATCGCGAAAGAACGAGGTCTCGTTCGTCGTCATCGCCTCCGTCACGGCGTGGGCGATTTCTTCGCGCGGATGGGGAAATTCGGCGAGCAGCGCGCCCACGCCCTTGAATCCGAAAAGATGAGCGACGGGGGTCAGACGGCTCGTCGCCAATGGCAGCTTGTCCGGCGTGAGCACGAGGCCCGAGCGCCGGCGCAGCATATCGGCAAGATTGGCGAATGCGTCTGGAGTCACAAACGTCTCCGCAATTCTCAGAGAAGTCCGACTTGCGTGAGTTTCGCTTCGAGAATTTCGCGGTCAAACGGCTTCATAATATATTCGTTGGCGCCGGCGTTGAGCGCTTCGGTGATGTGGCCGACGTCGTTTTCCGTCGTGCAAAAGACGACGATGGGGTTCGTGCCGTCGTTCTGGCGGCGCAATGTGCGCAGGAATTCGATTCCCGTCATGTTGGGCATCTGCCAGTCGAGCAGGATCACGTCGGGCATCTTGCTGCGGCAGGCGTCGAGCGCGGCCGCGCCGTCTTCGGCTTCTTCGGTTTCGAAATGCAGGGTTTCGAGAATCCGGCACGCGACCTTGCGGATCACGCGGCTGTCGTCGACGACGAGACAATGCTTCACGGGCGCCTCCATCGGGCGGGCCAATTTCGGTGAATGGAGGGAGAGCCTAAGCTCCGATGGTAAACGCGCGATGAAGCGCGTCAGCCGGCGACGAGTTCGACGACGCCGTCGCGCGCCGTCAGCGTGAGGCCGGCGTTCAAGGTGCGGGCGAGCTTATAGGTGAGGAACGCCTGGATGCTTCGGCCGTCCATGGGGTAGATCGGCTCGCCGCGCGCCGCCTTTTCCACTTCTTCGAGGATGCGGGCGTTCTGACCCGTGGCGCGCACCGTGAATCCCGGCGCCGCCGGATCCGACGACGTCTCGACCTTGATGTGGCCGCCGCGCGGCAAGCTGTCGGACGCAAGCAATGTCGCATTCATCAGCAGCTTGGCCCAATCCTTGGGCCAATTGAGGCTGGCGGCCTGCCAATCGACGTCCACTTTGCCGCCCCTGACGAGGCCCTGCACCGTGCGGCCGACTTCGTTCAGATCGAGTTCCGCGCCGGCCGACCCGGCGGCGCCAAACGCGATTCGGGCGAACTGCAGCCGCGCCGTCGCCTGCTCGGCGCTCGACGTCACCAATTTGAGCGCATCGGCCCGCATCGTGGCGTCGCGTTCGTCTTCGAGGACTTCAAGGCCGTTGACCACGGCGCCCACCGGGCTCACAAGGTCATGACAAACGCGTGACACCAGCAGCGCCGCAAATTCGAGCTCGCCCATGGGATTATCCGTCTCGGACATCGGTTATGGTTTCCGTTTGCTGACTTTGCGATCCGTGGCTTAAGGAAAGCTTAAGATGCTCACAAGCCTCGCGCCGGGACAATGGGTGCGCCTGGCGGCTCAGCCGGAATGGGGGCTTGGCCAGGTGCAATCGGTGGCAGGCGCGCGCGTGACCGTCAATTTCGAGCACGCGGGCAAGCGGCTGATCCAGGCCGACGTCGCAAAGCTGGAGACAGTCGATCCAGCCCGGGAGAAGACAAGATGACCGCCCGCCCGTCGCCTGTTCTCACTGCGCTCGCGCGCATCGCCTGGCAGGCGGGCGAAATCATTCTCGGGCACTACTCCAACGAAGCGATCCAGGCGCGTCGAAAAACCGACCAGTCGCCGGTCACAGCAGCCGATGAAGACGCTGAAGCTTATATTCTTGCGCGGCTCGCGGAACTTGCGCCGGGCGTGCCGGCGATCGCCGAAGAAGAAACCGCGGCAGGACGCGTGCAGCAGATCGCCGATCGGTTTTTTCTTGTCGATCCGCTCGATGGTACGAAGGAGTTTCTCAATCGCAACGGCGAATTCACGGTCAACATCGCGGAGATCGTGGGCGGCGTGCCGGTGCGCGGCGTGGTGTTCGCGCCGGCGAAAGAGCGTCTCTTCATGGGCGAACTGGAAACGGGCGCTTATGAGCTCGCGACAAAGCCCGGCATTGCGCCCGATTTTTCGCAAGCGCGCGCGATCAAGGCTTGCGCGCCCGGCACGGACGGATTGATCGCGGTGGCGAGCCGCTCGCATCGCGATTCCAAAACCGAGGAATATCTTGCGGCCTATCCTGTGAAGGATTTCGTGGCGGCCGGTTCGTCGCTGAAATTTTGTCTCGTCGCCACGGGTGAAGCGGATATCTATCCGCGTCACGGCCGCACGATGGAGTGGGATACCGCTGCCGGACATGCGGTGCTGGCGGCCGCCGGCGGCAGCGTGAAAACGATCGACGGCAAGCCGTTCCTTTACGGCAAGACGGGCGAGAATTTCGCCAATCCGCATTTTGTCGCGCGAGGGCTGAGCAAAGAAAAGTGACAGGCGAAGACTCTAAAAGTCTTTGCCTTTCCGGCTCGAATAAAACAGCAGCGCCATCAAGCCTGCGCCCACGCCGACGGTCGTGACGACGCCCATAACGAGAAAGAACCAGCCCAGCGGCGATAGCCCCACGCCCGGCATCTGGCCCCAGGCGTGAAACGCATACCAAAGCGCCGCCGCCAGAAGTCCGGCCAGAATGACGATCGCGATCCATCCGGACACGCCAATCTTGCCTTCGGTTTCGTCGCTTTGCCGCTGTGAGTCATTTGTCATGATGTCTGCCCAGATTTGGTCACTATGCTGTGGCCGGATGCGCCCACTCTACGCCTTCGCCGCGCGCAATGCTCGTGCAGCACGTGCTAGATTGATTCTCTCAGACGACAATGGAGCACTGTTTATGGTCCTTTCGCGCATGATTCCGGCAATGCTGGCCGCGGTCGCCATGCTGGCCATCACGGTCCAGCCGACGGCGGCCGACGACGACACCTACTCCCAGGACGAAATCGTCCAGTCGGCGGCGAGTTTCTTCGGAGCCACCACGGAAGGCGTCGCGAAAGTCGTGCAGCACATCTTTTCGGAGCAGGGCCTGCCGGATGCTTATATCAAAGGCGATGAAGGGTCCGGCGCCATCGTCGTGGGGCTGCGCTACGGCTCGGGCTGGCTGATTCGCAAGGGCCACGAACCCCTGAAGGTCTATTGGCAGGGTCCGAGCGTCGGCTGGGATTTGGGCGGCAACGCGTCAAAGGTGTTTGTTCTTTGCTACAATCTCAGGGACGAAGATTTGCTGTTCCAGAGATTTCCGGGCGTTGAAGGTTCGATCTATGTCGTGGCGGGCATCGGCGTGAACTATCTGAGATCGGGCCACATCACGCTGGCGCCGATGCGAACCGGCGTGGGCCTGCGCGCGGGCGTGAATGCGGGATATCTGTCCTTCACGCGCGAACACACGCTCAATCCATTTTGAGGTGGCCGTTCTGAAGACGGCGCCTAACCGGCGAGCAGTTTCATAGCTTCGGTATGAAGGCGTGCGTCGCCTGCCGCGAGCACCTGTCCGCCCGCGGAGCAATCGCCGCCCTGCCAGTTGGTGATGACGCCGCCTGCCCCTTCCACCACGGGAATCAGCGCCGCCACATCCCAGCGATGGAACGTCGTCTCCACGATCAGGTCGACGAAGCCAAACGCAAGCGCGCCGAAGATGTAGCAATCGCCGCCCCAGCGGGTCATCCGCACCGCCCGCTCGACTCGTCGAAACGCCGGACGCTCGCCTTCGCCGTAAAACGCGTCGGGATGGGTCGCACAGAGGATCGCATCGGACATCTGCACGCTGGTGCGGGTTCTGAGCGGCGTGGACGCGCCGCCCGAACGCAATTCGGCCCGGCCATTTGCGCCGATATATCTCTCGCCCAGAACGGGCTGATCGATGACGCCCAGAATGGGTCGATCATTCTTTTCCAGCGCGATCAGACAGCCCCATTCGTGTCGGCCGGTGATGAAGGCGCGCGTGCCGTCGACGGGATCGAGCACCCAGCGCAGCCCGCTCGTGCCATGCTTTTCGCCATGCTCTTCGCCCAGGATTCCGTCTTCCGGTCGTTCGCGTTCGATGATGGCGCGGATCGCGGTCTCCGCATTCTTGTCCGCCTCCGTGACGGGATCGAACACGGGCTTGCCGTCGACCACGGGGCGCTTGTCCGCCACATCGATGCGCTGGCGGAAATAGGGGCGGATCACGGCGCCGGCCGCATCGGCGAGGCGATTGGCGAATGCGATTGTCTCGGAATCGACCGTGGCCATGCGCGGTTCTCTGGAAAAGGGCATTATATGGCATAGCGAGCGGTCGGAGGGCAGTCCATGAAAAGCATCGTCGTGACGGGAGCATCCACAGGCATCGGCTGGGGTTGCGCCAAGGTTTTGATCGGAAAAGGATTCCGGGTCTTCGGCAGCGTTCGCAAGCAAGCCGACGCGGACCGGCTTGCGAAAGAGCTTGGACCGAACTTTGTGCCCGTGCTGTTCGACGTCACCGATGCGGCGGCGGTGAAGGCCGGCGCCCAGAAGGTCGCCGACGCGCTCAAAGGCGAACCGCTGTTCGGCCTCGTCAACAATGCGGGCATTGCGGTGCCGGGCCCACTTCTCCATCTCGACATCGACGAATTCCGTCACCAGCTCGAAGTGAACGTCACCGGCCAGCTCATCGTCACGCAGGCTTTCGTGCCGCTGCTGATGGCGGCGCACAAAGAAGGACCCGGACGGATCGTGATGATCTCATCGGTGGGCGGCAAAAACGCTTCGCCATTTGTGGGCGCCTACAACGCCTCGAAATTCGCGCTTGAAGGACTATCGGAAAGCCTGCGCCGCGAATTGATGCTGTTCGGAATCGACGTGATCATCGTGGCCCCCGGCGCGGTCGCCACTCCCATCTGGGACAAGGCCGAAACGGTCGATGTCGCGCGCTATGCGAACACGCCCTTCGCGCCAGCGCTGACGAAAGTGCGCGACTACATGATCGCCGGCGGCCGCAAAGGATTGAAACCCGAGCGGCTCGGACGCGTCGTGTGGCGCGCGCTGACGACGAAGAATCCCAAGACGCGTTACACCGTGACGCCGGATCGCGTCCAAGACTTTATGATGAAAGTGCTGCCCAAGCGCATGGTCGATCGCACCATCGCGGGCCGGCTGGGGCTGACAAGAAGTCCTTGACCGCTCCCTCTGTAACTACTAACGTACGTACATGCATTTTTTGCATGATACATTGACTTTTGCGCCCATATTGCGAAAGAAAAATTCTGATGCTCAGGCACGCAACCAATCAGTCTGAGGGAATTTACAATGTCGGGCGAATTGCGCTTCGAATGGGATGTTCGAAAGGCGGAAGCCAATCTGCGCAAGCACAAGGTGAGCTTCGAGTTGGCTGCGCAGATTTTCGACGATCCTTTCGTACTTGAATTCGAGGAAGGTAACGATCATGGAGAAGCACGTTTCCGGGCAATCGGCCAAAGTTTCGGGCAGTTCATCTTCGTTTCCTACACCTCGTTCGAAGAAGGTGGCGACGAAGTCGTCCGCATCATCTCGGCGCGGAAAGCGACTCACAAAGAGCGTCGCGCGTATCAAGGGCATTCCCAAAGTCACCGCTGAAATGCGGCAAGAGATCGAAGCGCTGGACAATCTGCCAGACGAGCGGATCGATCTCGGCGACATTCCGGAATTGACGGATGACGACTTGATTGGTCCCCACTTCGTGGGCTTGCACTACAGGCCCGGCAAAAAAAGCGTGACGATCCGGCTCGACGACGACATGCTGAAATGGTTCAAGAAGCAGGGAAGGGGCTGGCAGACTAAGATGAATTGGGCGCTAAGGCTCTACTATGCCAAGCATCGCAAAGTGAGGTCGAAAGCGAGACAGCGCTAGTTCTTCCTGCCTTAATCCACTTCGGCCTTCGCGCGTTTGCGCAAATGCGGCAGCAATTCCCGCTTGCGCAGGCGGATCGATTGCGGCGTCACTTCGACGAGCTCGTCGTCTTCGATATAGGCGATGGATTGCTCGAGCGTCAGCGGCACGATGGGCGTCAGCTTCACCGCTTCGTCTTTGGCATGCGTGCGGATGTTGGTGAGCTGCTTCGCCTTCAGCGGATTGACGTCGAGATCGTTGTCGCGCGAATTCTGCCCGATGATCATGCCCTGATAGACTTTCGTCCCCGGCGTCACGAACAGCTTGCCGCGATCTTCCAGATAGAACAGGCCATAGGTCACGGCCTCGCCTTCGGCCGTCGAAATCAATACGCCGTTGGTGCGGCCCGTCGAGCGTGCCCTTGAAAGGGGCATAGCCGTGAAACATGCGGTTGATCACGCCCGTGCCCCGCGTGTCGGTGAGGAATTCGCCGTGATAGCCGATCAGGCCGCGCGACGGCGCGAAGAACACCAGCCGCGTCTTGCCGGCGCCCGTGGGACGCATGTCCTGCATCTCACCCTTGCGCTGGCTGACCTTGTCGATGACGATGCCGGTATAGGGATCGTCGACGTCGATGGTCACTTCCTCGATCGGCTCGAGCTTCTCGCCCAATTCCGGATCGGTGTGGAACAGCACGCGCGGCCGGCTGATCGACAGTTCGAAACCTTCGCGGCGCATCTGTTCGATGAGGACGCCGAGCTGCAGTTCGCCGCGGCCGGCGACTTCGTAGGAGCCTTCTCCGGTTTCGTGAACGTGGATCGCGACATTACCTTCCGCCTCGCGCAGCAGCCGGTCGCGGATCACGCGGCTCTGCACCTTGTCGCCTTCGCGGCCGGCCAGGGGGGAATCGTTGACCGAAATGGTGATGGCCAGTGTCGGCGGATCGATCGGCGTCGCCGTGATCGGTTTTTCGACTTCGATGTCGCACAGCGTATCGGCCACGGTAGTCGTCTGGAGGCCGGCGATGGCGATGATGTCGCCCGCTTCGGCGCGCTCGACCGGGACGCGCGCCAGCCCGCGAAACGCCAGCAGCTTCGTCGCGCGCGCACGCTCGACGATCTCGCCGTCGCGATTGAGCGCCTTGATCTGGCGATTGACGGTGATCGCGCCCGATTCGATGCGGCCGGTGAGAATGCGCCCGAGATAGGGATCGGCCTCGAGCGTCGTCACCAGCATCGTGAACGGGAAACCGTCGCCCGCCTTGGCCAGCGGCTTGGGTTTCGGCACATCGGCAACGATGCGGTCGAACAGAGGCGCCAGCGACGTGCGCGGCTCATCGAGATCTGCCACCGCCCAGCCTTGGCGACCGGAGGCATAGAGGACGTGAAAATCGAGCTGGTAGTCGTTGGCTTCCAGCGCCAGGAAGAGATCGAAGATGCTTTCGAGCGTCTCGGCGGGCTGTGCGTCGGAGCGGTCGATCTTGTTGATGATGACGATCGGCTTCAGCCCGAGTTTCAAGGCCTTCGACAGCACGAATTTCGTCTGCGGCATGACGGATTCGGCCGCGTCCACCAGCAGCACGACGCCGTCGACCATGGACAGGATGCGCTCGACTTCGCCGCCGAAATCGGCGTGGCCCGGCGTGTCGACGATGTTGATGCGGATGCCCTTCCACTCGACGCTGGTGCATTTGGCGAGAATGGTGATGCCCCGCTCGCGCTCCAGATCGTTGGAATCCATCGCGCGGTCCTGGATGTGCTGGTTGTCGCGCACGGATCCGGATTGCTTGAGGAGCTGGTCGACAAGCGTGGTTTTGCCATGGTCGACATGGGCGATGATGGCAATGTTGCGAATATCCATAGACGGCGCGCTCCGGGGCGCGGCGCTTATAGACGTGGGGGGCCGCCTTCGCAATCGCGGTAGAATTGACTCGCCAGGCTCGGCGCCGAATTGGCCGCGATAAACTGCGACAATGGGCGGAAAGCGCGGTCGTTTCTGCTTTTTGAGGGACTCGCCGCGATTCCGCCATGATGGATCGAGGTTAACAATCGCGTCCAAAATATCGCTTCGCGGGAAGATGGCGGCGAATCGCGCCCGCTTTCGCGACAAATCGACGGGCTGGGAACCAAATCAGCCGCGGAGCGCTCGCGCCTGAGACAAACCTGCCAAGCGCGTGCTCGGCCCAGGATGCCCCTGAGGGAAGGGAACGGGCGCCGGACTTGTAACAAAACATCGCAAAACATGCGGACGGGCTCGCAATTCGCCAAGGCCATGGTAGTTAGTCGCGCGGAACGTGAGGCGCGACGCCGGACGTTTCAGGCCGATCTCTGCAGGTTCCGACGTCCGGATCACGGCTTGACGCCCCAGGCGCCGGAGCCGCCAGGATCGTCCAGGCCAAGATCGTCTAGGATAACCCGCTCTTCATTTATACCGGAACCAATTCGCCAGGCTGTCAGGATTGAATGATGGACTTGAAACTTCCCGACACGTTCCAAACCGTTCCCACCGCGGTGCAGAGCTTCCCCCTGGCCTGGCGCCGGACGAATTGGCGGCAACGCGGAATCATCGCCGCCCTGCTGCTTCTCGTCGCCGGCGCCGTGGCCTGGCATTTCTGGCCCGCAAAGCCACCGGCGCAAGTGGCGCCGCTTGCGCCGGTCCGGGTCGCGACGGCTCAGCAGAAGGATGTCGTCGTCGCCGAGCACACCATCGGAACCGTGCTGGCCGCATCGACCGTTCAAGTGACTTCGCAGGTGGCCGGACAAGTTCTTTCCGTCGACTTTGTCGAAGGACAGCTGGTCCATAAGGGCGACATCATCTTCCGCCTCGATCCGAGACCGTTCATCGCGGCGCTGGAACAGGCGAAGGCCGCCATGGCCCGAGATTCCGCCACCGCCGTCAGCGCGCAGAACGACAAGGTGCGCTACACAAACCTGGCTGCGCAGGGCGCCGCCTCCACCCAGCAGCGCGACCAGGCGGTCGCCACCGCCGATGCCGATGCGGCGACGGTGAAGTTGGACAAGGCCGCAGTCGATGCGGCGCAGCTGAATCTCCAATACACCGTCATCCGCTCGCCGATCGACGGAAAGACGGGACCGATTCTGGTTTACGCGGGCAATGTCGTTTCGGCGAACAATTCCGCCAGCCCGCTGGTGACGATCACGCAAATCCAGCCGGTCCTGGTGTCGTTTTTCCTGCCGCAATCCGATCTGCCGAAACTCGAGAGCCGGTTGCATGACGGCAAACTTGCAGTCGCCATCACCCAGCACGACGCGAGCGGAACGACGATCACGGCGCCCGTCACCTTCATCGGCAATCAGGTGCAGGCCTCGACCGGCACGATCGAATTGCGCGCGACATTCGGCAACGCCGACTCCCGGCTCGTTCCCGGCCAGCTCGTCGATGTCGCGGCGGATGTGAACGACTTTCCCAACGCCACAATCGTTCCCCGCGATGCGGTCAATCTCGGACCCGACATGCACTATGTTTACGTCGTGGATCGTTTCGGGGTTGCGCAATTGCGCAACGTCAAGCTCCTCTATGACGACGGCGTCAATGACACGATCGAGGGGCCCGTCAAACCGGGCGACACGGTGATCACGGTGGGGCAAGTGCGGGTGACAACGGGCCATCCGGTGCAGATCATCAAGCCGTCTGCGCAAGCGACCGCTGCAGCCAAATGAACTTCTCTGAATCCTTCATTCGAAAGCCGGTGATGACGACGCTGCTGATGGCGGCGCTCGTGATTTTCGGCGTGTTCGGATATTTCTCGCTTCCTGTCAGCGAGCTGCCCAGCGTCGATTTTCCCACGATCGTGGTGTCGGCTTCGCTGCCGGGCGCGACGCCTGAAACCATGGCGTCGGCCCTGGCGTCGCCGCTTGAAAGCAATCTTTCGAATGTGCCGGACATCGCGTCGATGTCGTCTTCGAGTTCGCTGGGTTCCACCTCCATCACCATCCAGTTCAATCTCGACCGCGATATCGATGCCGCCGCGCAGGACGTCAACGCCGCGATTTCCGCGTCGCTGCGCCAATTGCCGCCAAATTTGCCCGTGCCGCCCACGCTCCGGAAGGTCAATCCTTCCGATGCGGCGATTATTTATATCGCGATGCATTCGCCGACCTTGCCGCTGTCGGAGGTCGACAAATACGCGGAATCGCTGCTTGCCCGGCAGATCTCGACGCTGAACGGCGTGGCCCAGGTCAATGTCTTTGGTTCGCAGAAATTTGCGGTGCGCATTCAGGTCGATCCGAACGCCCTGGCCGCCGCGGGCATCGGCATCGACCAGGTCCAGGCAGCCGCTGCGGCCGCCAATGTCGACCTTTCCACCGGGACTCTGAACGGTCCGCACCAGGCGACCCTCATCCAGGCGAACGGGCAGCTCGTCAACGCGGCCCAGTTCTCGCGTCAGATCATCGCCTATCGCAACGGCGCGCCCGTCCGCATCCAGGATGTGGGCCGCGCCATCGACAGCGTGCAAAACAACCTGGTTGCGAGCTGGTTCAACGGTCAACGCGCCGTCGTGCTCGCCATTCAGCGCCAGCCGGGCTCCAACACGATCGAAGTCGTGGACTCGATCAAGAACATCCTGCCGCGTTTCATGGTGAAGCTGCCCGCGTCGATGCAATTGCAGGTGCTGTATGACCGCAGTCAAACGATCCGGGCTTCCGTCGCGGACGTGCAAACGACGCTCCTGATCGCGGCCGCATTGGTGGTCGCCGTGATCTTCGTTTTCCTGCGCACGCTTTCGGCCACGATCATTCCGTCACTGGCGCTTCCCATCGCCGTTATCGGCACGTTTGCGGGCATGTCGTTTTTGGGCTACAGCCTCGATAATCTATCGCTTCTCGCGCTGACGCTCTCGGTGGGATTCGTCGTCGACGACGCCATCGTCATGCTGGAAAATATCGTAAGGCACGTGGAGCTGGGCGAGCGGCCGTTCGACGCCGCAATCTCCGGGTCCGGCGAAATCGCCTTTACGATCCTGTCGATGACGGCGTCTCTGGCCGCCGTATTCATTCCGCTCGTTTTCATGGGCGGCATCGTGGGCCGGCTGCTGCACGAATTCGCCGTGACGATCGTGCTGGCCATCGTTTTCTCCGGAATCGTCTCGGTCACGCTCACGCCCATGCTCTGCAGCAGGTTCCTGAAGCCGGCCAAAGCCAGCGAGCATGGCGGCTTCTACAATTTGAGCGAGCGCACTTTCGATCGCGTTCAAGAGGCCTATGCGAATTCGCTCAAATGGAGTCTCAACCACAAGCCCTTCATCTTCATCGTTTTCCTCGCCAGCGTCGCGGCGACCGCCATCATGTTCGAGATCCTTCCGGAGGATTTTCTGCCGAGCGAAGACACCGGCCAGATTCTCGCGTTCACGGAGGCTTCCGATCGCACCTCGTTCCTGCAGATGACGCAATACCAGCAGCAGGCCGCCGCCATCGTGGCGCAGGACACCGACATGCAGGGCGTGATGTCGTCGGTGGGAGCCGGCGGATCGCGCACCGGCGTCAACACCGGCACGCTCTTCATGACGATGAAGCCCATGAGCCAGCGGCCCAGCGGCATGAACGCAGATCAGATCATCCAGTATTTGCGGCCCAAACTGTCCCACATTCCGGGGATCAACATTTACATGCAGAATCCGCCAGCGATCAAAATCGGCGGCCAGACGACCAAATCGACTTATCAGTACACTTTGCAGGACATCGACCAGACCGAGCTGCAGCAGACCGCCATCAAGCTGATGGCGGTTTTGGCGAAGCAGCCCGGCTTCCAGGACGTCACCAGCGATCTCGACCTGTCGGCGCCTGCCGCGAATGTGTCTATCGATCGCGACAAGGCCGCGGCTTTCGGCGTTTCGCCGGCGCAAATCGAAAATGCGATGGGGGCTGCGTTCGGCGGCGAGCAGATCTCGACGATCTACACCGATATCGACCAATATTGGGTGATGCTCGAACTCCTGCCGCAGGATCAATATCAGCCCAGCGATCTTTCGCGCCTTTACATCACATCGAGCGGCGCTACGAGTGGAAACGCATCGTCGCCGAGCGCGACTTCGGGTCTTGCCGGCGCGCCCCCAACGCCGTCCACGCCGACTTCGAGCAGCCCGGCGCTTGTGCCGCTGACCGCCGTGACGTCGACGACGGTCGGCACCATGCCGCTGTCGGTCAATCATTTGAGTCTGCTGCCGTCGGTGACGATTTCGTTCAATCTGGTCCCCGGCGTGGCGCTCAGCGATGCGGTGAATACGATCAATCGCGTGCGGACCGAGATCGGCATGCCGCCTGGGGTGCAAGGCAGTTTCCAGGGAACGGCGCAGGCGTTTCAGAGCTCAACCAGCAATCTTGGCATCCTGCTGGCGGCGGCGCTGATCGTGGTCTACATCGTTCTGGGCATTCTTTATGAAAGCTTCATTCACCCGCTGACGATTTTGTCGGGATTGCCCTCTGCGGCAGTGGGTGCGCTGATCACGCTGTGGCTGTTCGGCTATCTCTTCCATCATGGGTCTCCGGTCCCCCTCAGCCTTTATGCGTTTGTCGGCATGATCATGCTGATCGGCATCGTGAAGAAGAACGCCATCATGATGATCGACTTCGCGCTGAGCCGCGAACGCGGCGAAAACGTCGCCCCCGAAGTGGCGATCTACGAGGCCGCGATCATCCGGTTCCGGCCCATCATGATGACGACGATGGCGGCCCTTCTCGGCACCTTGCCGATTGCGATCGGTTGGGGTCAGGGCGGCGAGTCGCGCCAGCCTCTCGGGCTTGCGGTCGTGGGCGGCTTGATGCTGTCGCAGCTTCTGACACTCTACATCACGCCGGTGCTGTATATTTATCTCGATCAGCTTGGCGCGCGGGCGGGCGATTGGCGCAGAACCCGGCGCGGCCCGGCGCAGGGCGTGACGGCGTGATTTCTGGAGCGCATTCGGATTGGTTTGCGCGGCCCCCCTTCCGCCTCGCTGCGCTCGGCACCTTCCCCCACAAGGGGGGAAGGTTAGAAAAAAGGCGCGCCGCGAATCTTTTTCTTAGCCTTCCCCCCTTGTGGGGGAAGGTGGCGCGCGGCATCAGCCGCGTGACGGAAGGGGGGGCCGCGCAATGCCAATCCAAAACTTCCCTACGCCTTCCGCGTCAACCGATCGACTTCTGCGATATCGTCCGCCGACAGCTTCCATCCCACTGCTTTGACATTGGTTTCGATCTGCTCGGGCTTGGTGGCGCCGGCGATGACGCTGGCGATGCACGGCCGCGCTGCGAGCCAGCTGAACGCCAGTTCCAGCAGATTGTGGCTGCGTGTGGCGCAGAACGCTTCGAGCTGCTCGACGATCTTCCAGTTGGCCTCCGTCATATAGCGGTCCGCCAGGCGCTTCATGAGCGTGAAACGGGTTCCTGCAGGCGGCTCCGCGCCATGTTTGTATTTGCCGGTGAGGAGGCCGCTCGCGAGCGGAAAATAGGGCAAGAGACCCACGCCAAAGGCCTCGAGCGCGGGGATCAGTTCGCGTTCGATGTCGCGCACGACAAGGCTGTATTCGTCCTGGGCGGACACGAAGGAACTGAGTCCACGATCGCGCGCCGTCCATTGCGCATCCGCCACCTGCCAGGCGGGAAAGTTCGAGCAGCCGATATAGCGCACCTTTCCCTGACGCACGAGATCGTCGAGCGCCGAGAGCGTCTCGTCGATCGGCGTTTTGCCGTCGGGCCGATGGACCTGATAGAGATCGATCCAATCCGTTTGCAGGCGCTTGAGGCTCGCCTCGACGGCCGCGAAGATATAGCGGCGCGAGGCGCCCGACTTCGCGCCGGAGTCGTCCATCTGCATGCCGAACTTGGTCGCAAGCACGATGTCCTTGCGCCGCGAGCCCAGAATGGCGCCGAGCTGTTCCTCGGAACCGCCGCGATTGCCGTACACATCGGCGGTGTCGAACAGCGTCACGCCCAGATCGAGCGCGCGGTGCACGACCTTGCGCGAGGCTTCGAGCTCGAGCATGCCGAAATTGTTGCAGCCGAGGCCGACCAGCGAGACCTGCAGCCCCGATCGTCCCAGATTGCGCGTGTCCATGGCGACGTCCTCGGATGCGGTGTTCGTCGCAGAGGTTGGCGCACCTCGAGCGGCGCGGTCAAACGATTTGACCGGACTTGGTCGTTCCGGGTTGGCGCAAGCGCCAAAGAAAAAGGGCGCCGGTTTCCCGACGCCCTTTGATTCGCACGAAACGCAGGTTTAGAGGTGCACGCCCAGCGTGACGCCGTAAGTCCGCGGATCTTCGACGAACAGGTTCGTAAACAGGCCCTGCGCGTCGGCGCCGGTGTAGGCGCCCGTGATGTTGTTGCTGCCCAGGGCGTTCTTCACCCAAAGCCGCGCATACCAGTGGTTTTCCGGCGCGTTCAACTGGACTTGCGCATTGAGTTCGCCCCAGGACGGGATCTTATCCTCATTGGTGTTGAAGGCGGTCGCGAACATCAGGGATTTCCAGTAATAATCCGCACGCGGCACCAGTGTGTAGCCACCGTCCATATCGAAGGTGTATTGGCCGCCCACGGAAATATTGACTGGCGGGGTGTTGGGCATTTCGTTGCCCTTGAGCGAGACCGGTATGCCGCCAGGTACTTGATATTGCCCCGTTATCGCGTTCTTTGCGACGTTGTAGTCCGCGCCGGGAACCAGCGTATTGATTTGATGGAGAAGGTTTCCGATCGTTGAACAGCTATCCCCATTGTTGCCGGCGGGCGAACCGTTGATGAAGGCGCCGCCATTGGCGTCGACAAACCCGGGAAGCGGTGTTGCCGGAGCTTCGAGAAGCGGCCCCAAACCGGCCGCTGCGGCTTGCGTATTGAGCAATGCAACGGTCGGCGCAACGCCATTAAGGCTTTGAATAATGCAGTTCGATCCTTCGTAATCCTTCAGCGTTAGCGCGTCCGGATTGCCGTGGGTCGGATCGCGCGTATCGACAAGCGCTTCGTTTCCGAGCGCGCTGTGCGTAAGGCCGACGTTCAGGTTGAACGCCCAGTGTGAATCGGGCGCCCACAGGAATTCTCCTTCTCCGCCGTATAGCGTCGAATTGAGGTTCACGTTGAGCGACGACCGGTTCACGATCGAAGAATATTGGTACCCTTTGTAGTCGTAGTACCAGACCGTGATGTCGGCTTGCAGCGTGCCGTTCAACAGCGTGTTCTTGGTGCCCAATTCGTAAGCGTCCAGATCTTCCGGCGAGAACGTGTTCGGAATCAGGCCCGGAATGAAGGACGGCGGATTGAAGCCACCGGGACGATTGCCGTGGGCATAAGACGCGTAAACCATCGTCTGGTCCGTGAAGTCCAGCTTCGGCGTCCAGGAAAGCACTGCCCGACCTGTCAGCGAATCGAACTGCGTCTTCTGATACAGCGGCGCGTAAGCATTCGGCGCATACGGATCGAAGATGGTCGGGTATTGACAGGCATTTTTCAGGACCGCGCTGACGCCGGCTGCCGATGTGCCGATCTTCCAGAAACAACCGAGCGTAACCTGCTGGTTCAAATTGCTCTTGTCGTCTGTCGTCCAGCGCAGTCCGGTCGTCAGCTTCAAGGTGTCCGGAATGATGTCGAAATAGGTTTCGCCGAACAGGGATGACGATCTCGATTGATAGAGGAGGTTGTTGCTGTCGTAGATCGACGGCCCCAAAAGGTTCCCGTCACCGTCCTCAACAGCGCCGAAGAACACCGAAGCCAAATCCAGGCCGGAATTGCCGACATAGTAATTGGTGGAGTTGCTGGTCTCAAGATGCGAAGCGCCGACCAGGAAGTTGAACGGGCCCTGGAAACTCGAAGCGAACCGCAACTCCAGGCTTTGTTCCTTGTTGGTCCCGGCGATATCGTCGAAACTCTGGAAGTGGTTCGCATAGTCCAGGATGCTGCCTGAGCTGAGGCCGAACCCGACAGGCGCCGAAATGGGCAGCAGCCCGTTTTTCGAAGCCGGATAGTACGTCGAGCCGCTTATCGGGAACAGGAGATTGAATATGTCCTGAAACGCTTGCACGGAGTTCGTGCCGGGAGGCAGCGTGCCGCCACCCGTAAAGAACGTGTATGTGCCCTGCTGAATCGCCGTTGCGGGATAGTTGGAGAAATCCGGCCCGGGCGTGCCGACCGTTTCCTGTTCCCCATATCCGGTGAAATTGTCCATCGCGCCGATAAACGTCAACTCGAGCCACGGGAAAATTTTCTGTTTCCACGTGAGGCTGCCGAAATTGTCCTGGCCCACATTTTGCGGCTGGAAGTCCATATTCACCGAACGCAGATTGTTCGGCACGACATCCGCCAAACCGGCATTGGATGGCGGATTGACGCCTGCGCCGACCTGGAACAGCTGCCCGAACGACCCGCCCAACGGCCCGATCTCGCTGGTGAGCGCGTAGGACGTGTTCGAATCGAGATTGATCGGCTGAAACGTTCTGGCTTCCGGCAAGCAGCCCAAAACGCCCGACGGATCGGTCGTACAAGACTGGGCGACCGTGCGTACGCGCGAATCGTCTTCTTCCGAACGCGAAAGCAGGAGATCGATCGTGGTCTTGTCGGTCGGTTCCCAACGTACCGAGGCGCGGACGGACCAATCGTTGCGGCTGTCCATTTTGCTGGGGATGCCGGAGCCCGGATTCAGCGCGGGATAGATATTGGTGATGTCGCCGTCGCGGTTCTCGTAAAAACCAGCAATGCGCACCGCAAGTTGGTCCGTGACGATGGGCATGTTGACCATGCCCTGCGTCTGCAGGTCGTTGTAGTTGCCGTAGGTCGCTTGGAGATCCGCCCCGCCCGTCTCCAGGTCGGGCTTATTGGTGATGATGTTCACCGCGCCGCCGGTCGCGTTCTGGCCGAACAGGGTTCCTTGCGGACCGCGGGCCACTTCGATCCGCTCGATATCGAAATAACTCGCGCCGGTCACCGTCGGGCCGGCATTGTCGAGATAGACTTCGTTCTGGTTGATCGAAACGCCGGCGTCGCCCGAGGGCGTCACGGCGGCCGAACCGATGCCGCGAATCTGGAAATTCGACGCCCCGAAGGTGCCGTTCGAAACTGTCACGCTCGGCATCGCAAACTGGACGTCGCTGAACGTTTTCATCTGGTGAGCGGCCATGTCCTGCGACGTGAACGCGCTGATCGCGATCGGCACGGACTGGATGTCTTCCGACCGCTTTTGGGCCGTCACAACGACTTCTTCGATCTGTGCGAAAGCCGGCGCCGCCAAAGCGGTCGACAGCAACAATACGCCGGTAATCGTCAGCGACCGGCGTGACCGGTTCGTACGCGATGCAGACATTTTGAGCTCCCCGTTTCGATTTCGCCTGTCGGCGAATTTTTTAAATCGTGCCCCCCGACGGATATTCAGAGTCCGGCAGCGCACGCAACTTATCCTCATAGGAATTTAGGATAGGGATAAGCTCGCGAACCGAGCAACAACATAATCCGCGAACCCCTTTTTTGGAGCGATTTCATTCAATCTTGTACCCGGAAAGCCACACTGGCGTTGCGCGAATCGGCGGGCGCGGCGGCGCCATACCCATTTTTCGAAATGGATTGTCAGAGCCGATGGCCCGCGCGTTCGCTGCTGCACAAACGATTTCCGCGCTGCGACGGGAATCCCCGAACTGGCCTGTGAGTCTGGGCCGACATCCTTAACCAATCCTTACCGGCGTTTTTTGGCGCAAGGCGGCTCCCGCAGAACTATGCTGCATTGCATCAATCCGGAGCCGCCCGGAACCCGTCGCGGACTTCAAGCCCGCCTTGAGTTATTCGGGGGCGCGGATCGGCAACGCGACTTTGACGAATCGGGGGAAATAAATGGTCATGTCCGACATCAAGCGGTTGTTGTTTCCGTTGGCAGCGTAGGTGACGACGAGATCCGAACCGACAAGTTCGGGGTGAGACTTCGCCCCATAGACGAGCGCACCAGGAGCATTCGATTCCGGCGGCCGGTAGATGTCGTGCGGCGCGCTCCACGGGCCCTCAGGTTTTTCGGCATGCCGCGCAACGATCGTCGTTGCGCCGAAGCCGGCGCTGTTCACTTCGACATATCCGCCGCCGGGCTCACGTTGGACGCTGAATTCGGCGCCGGCGCCTGGGATCACGATCTGTCGCCGCCGCGAATTGGAAAGCCAACCTCCCGACGGTCCGCACCACCATTCCGGCGTCGAAAGCTCCCCCCTTGCAACTCTGCCCGCGGGCCAGCGCAGCAGATAGGCGTCATGGGTCACGCTATCCAGCACGAACGCATCGACGTTGTTCGTGTCGCGCGCGATGGACATGCCGATCAGCATGTTTCCGTGCTCTTCGGGACCGTCAAGTTCGCGAAGCTTCCAGTCGCTTGGATCTGCGTCTGGGTTGTCCGTCAGGAACGCCGTCCACCCAACGACCTGGAATCCCAGCGAGTCCTTCCTCGGATCCGGAGCGATGCGCATAAAGAAGAGAATCAGCTGTTTTCCCAGCCTGACGCCGTGCAGCGGCCACAGCCATGTTGTGGGGTCTCCGGCTGCCGCGAAATCGGAAACGCGGCCGTCCCGATGGCCCTCATAGAACTTGATTGCGGCTTTCGACGGATCGTAGCCGGTCTCGATCGCCACGCTGTTTCGGATGAACGTCGACTGGGCTCGCGTGTCGCCGGATTTTCCGGCGATGAAGGAATCTCCGAACATCCACAATACGCGACCCTTGCCGAGATCGACGGAAAACGCCGCGTCTCCGCCCAGCCACGATGGGTCGGCCCGGAAGAGCTTATCGGCCTGGGGCCATGGCTGAGCCGTTTGCGCGACCGCCGTCACCGGAATCGTCAGGAAAAAAAAGAAAAGCCGGACGATTCCCCACCTCGAGCATCCGCGCGGAATCATCTTCGGAAGGCTCCCTTCAGGGCAGGTCCTCGCGCGTCCAGGTAATCCCCTCGCGCACGGGCTTGGCCGGTCTGCCGACGCTGACGCTATTGGCGGGAAGAACGGATTTCACGATCGATCCCGACCCGACGACGCCATTCGCGCCGACCCGACAATCTCCCGAAAGCTGAACGTCAGACGCCAGCCAGACATGTCGCTCCACGACGATCCGCCCGCCAAAAACATTTATCCGCGCCCCGGTTTCAACATCGCGAATGGCGTGGTCGTCGTCGGTTTTCAGTCGCACGCCGACAGCCCACATCCCGTCCGCGCCGACGACGATCGCGCCGCCGTTGCGCGCCTCCAATTCGGCGCTGAGACTTGCGTCGGGGCTCAGGGCCGTGGTCGTTTGTTCTCCGATCAGAACGATCGAACGGCCCATTGCGGCGATGGTTGCGTAGAGATTGGATTGGTCGCCGAGCGCGACAAGCGCGCCGGCGCCCGCGACCGTCAATCTGGTCAACGACGCTCTGGCGCCGAAGACGACCAGGGCGTCGCTGCCTGGCGCTCCCCAATAAGGCGGCGTGATCTCGACCTTTGCGTTCGGCGCCGCGAGAAACAGATTGCCGTTCGGCCACCACCACTCCGGCATATTGGCGCGCCGCACCCGCAAGTCCGACAGGCGCATTCGCGGCCATCCGTCTCCGACGCCGGCCTCCGCCGCGCGCGCGGCGATTTCGGCATGGAGCGCTTCCGTCAGGACATCGCCGAGGGGCGCTCCGTCGTCCAGTTGGCGCACGGCGTCGAACCAAAGCGGCGCCTGCCACGCCTTTTGCGCCGTGATGCGCACGCCTGACCGGTCCGGTGAATCGGGGTCTTTCAAGATACGACGCCCATCTGCGCAATCTCACTCAGGGTTTATGCGCTATGATGACCTGACTCTTCGGCATCAATCCGTCCAGAACCGCCTTGACCCGCAACCCTTCGGGCGTGTCGAGAAGCGCATCCCAGGTTTGCGTCCAGCCGTCCAGCACCGGATGCTGCACATTCTCAAGATCGGTCTTGCTGACCCAAAACATCAACCACCAGAGCGACCAGAAGAAGCCGTAGGAGGCGCGCCGATCGATGATGAGGCCCGCCTCCTCAACCATTGTCGCGAATTCCTCCCGGCCGATGATGCGAACATGGTTCGGCTTTTCGAAATAGGCGGGCGGCGCCAGGGACTTTTGCAGCGTTTCACAGACGGGATCTGGCACCGTCAGCAGGAAGCGCGCGCCAGGCGCGCCGACCCTCACGAGCTCCGCCAGAAAACGACGGGTGTCGTCGACATGTTCCAAAACCTCCGTCGAAACGACGATCGACGCGACGCCGTCGGGCAAAGGCAAGGGATCGCTGTCCGAAACCACCGCCTGGACGCTGCGCGCCGCCGAACCGACAAGGCTGCGCTCGGCTGCTGAGACTTTCTCCGGATCGCTGTCGGCGAGAATGATTGCGGCGCCCTGTGAGGCGCAAAAACCGGCGATTCCGCCGCCGCCGCAGCCGACATCGATGACGACGTCATCGCGCGTCACCGGCAAGCCTTCGAACATCTGGTTCGTTTCAGGGACAAACCAGCCGCTGAGCACGGCATCGCGCAATCCTACGTCGGAGTGGTTTCGTGGCTGCGTCATGGATCGATCTCCCGCGCTGTCGTTGATTCCGGCTCACGTTCAGAAACGGCTCGGCTCGCGGCGCCGGCGTAGACGATGTCGTGCGTCGTTTGCTCGCCGTTCGTCTCGACGACGCTTTTTCGTCCAATATCGCTGCGGGAAAGGAACGCGTGAAACTGGGCGGCGACAATGTCGTCCGAGGCGACGTTTTGAATGCGATCCCGGGCGGCCCGGCTCATCGCGTCGTACCGCTCCGGCTCGGTTTTGGCGATGCGATAGCTTTCGCGATAGGCAAGGAGCAAGGACTCCCAATCGAGGCGATAACGATCGGCCCGCAACATCATCTTCCAGTCGTGAGGCCGCGTGCCCAACTGTCGAGACGATCGAATGATAAAGGAAGAATCAGCGTCGATGTACTCTTTCATCGCCGTATGTTGCGGTGCGATGGCGGGCCTGCCGAACGTCATAAATTCCATTAGCGGCAGACAGAGCGCGGCGCTCTCCGACGCGTCGACAAAATAACTCGTTGTGGCGACCAGCTGCTCATACGCCGCGGCGTCAAAAGAAGCATGGATCGCGATGACTCGGCAATCGAAGGGCTCAAGCCGCGAGAGCGTCAGGTTCAGAAAATCCCGATACTCATCGTAATCGTCGTGAACCATCTTTAAAATCAGCGTCGCATCGGGAGCGTCGCGAAACGCCCAACAAAACGCCGATACGATGTCAAACCAGTTCATGGCGCTGTCGGTGGGATTGAAGACCGCGGTATAGACGACGCCCTTGAGCGATAGCCGCGTTTCCGACGGCATTGTCGGCGCCGCCGGCCACGCCCCGCCGGTTTGCGGCGCCTGAACCGCAACCTTGTTCGTCAAACTGCGAAACCAGGCCGCCAAGCTGCCGGTGGTCTTCTGAGAGGGCTGTACGGGCTGTATGGCAGGCGGAGATTCCGGATGCTCCAGAGGCCTCACCGGCTGGACAAGGAGATCGGCGGAGAAATTTCTTGTCAGCGTGTCGACGACGATGCCTCGGATACAAAGCGCGCCGCCATCGATCCGGGCCGACGGACGAAGCCTGCCGCGTGCGCGCGCAAGGCGATCCCACAGCGGCGGCGCGAGGGTTCCGACCGGAATTTTTCCAAGCATGGCGGACCGGACGGCTGCGGCGCCATAACCGGAAAGCACGATGGCGCCGCTGACGGTTTCCAGCATGGAGCGCCAATCATTGCGTGCATCCCCGCCCCAGCTTTCATCGGGAATGGTGGAACATCCCCAGGCAAAGACGAGGATTGTGGGGCAGCGCAAGCCGAGCAGCGCCCTGTGCGGAGCAGCCAGGCAAACAAACACGCAAGCCTCGCCGCGCGCGCGGTAGATATCGAAGATCGTGTCGACTTCCGCCAACGGACTTCGGACCACGTTCACTGTGCCCAAACGCGAAAGCACCGAACGAAAATCGTCCAAAAGATGGCCCCGGTCGTGCTCCGCGCCGCGCAAGCCTTCGACTGCGTTATCGCCGATGTCGGAAAAGAGTAAAAAATGCATAGTTACTCAGCGCTGCCAAGGCGGGACCTGCCGTAATCTCCCGGAGAGAATTCGTACAACAGAAGCGCGCACGATAGTAAGCGGTCTGACTGCGATCAAGCTGTGATGCGAAACGCGCGACGGCGCCGTCGCCGCACAATAAGCCGGGTTTTGCGATACCGATCCAAACATGTTTTGTATGAGTTGATAAACTGCGATATATCGGTCGGGGGAATTTGAGCGCATGATTAACGGGTTGGCCAGCTTCAAGGCGCGGCGTGCTGGGGGCGTGACATGCGGCCACGCGAAGTTCCCTGCGCGCCCGGAGGCCAAGACCGCTCCCCGATTGAGGCGAACCGCTGCGCTCGTGGTGAGCGCTCTTTTTGCTCTTGGCGGTTGCGGGATCATCGCGCATGACGGCCCGTCCATCGGCGCAGTGCGGGACCGTGCGACGGGCGCCAAAGGCGGCTACAGCCTGGTCGAATTGAACCCGCGTTCCGGCGACATCATCGAGTCGATTCCGAAACCCGCTCTGTTGGGCCTTGGACATGTATCCAGCACGGCGCCTGTCGATCTGGTCGGCGTCGGCGATGGGTTGACGATCACGATATACGACCGGGGCTCGGACGCATTGGGGCTGGGTTCTGCGGCTTCGACCGGGACCTTGCCGATGGTGACTGTCGACAATCTTGGCGACATCACGCTCCCCTATTGCGGTGAAATCCATGTCGCAGGTCTCACGACGCCACAGGTCGGCGGAGCCATTCAGAATGCGCTAAGAGGAAAAGCCGTAAACCCTCAAGTCGTCGTCAATGTCACGAGCAACATCGCAAACTCGGTGACGGTCGTCGGCGAAGTGCGCAATCCCGGACGCTATGCGCTCGCCAACGGCAGCGATCACATTCTGGATATGCTGGCGTTGGCGGCGGGTCCGACGAAGCCGCCTGCAGACACACGCGTCGTCGTCGTGCGCGGCGGGATGACGGCAAGCGCTACGCTGACGCAGCTTCTCAGCGAGAACGTTCAGAACATCAGGCTCGCGCCGCGCGATCAGATCCGGTTTCTATACGCGCCGCGCAAGTTCACCACATTCGGCGCTTTGATTCATCCGGCCGAAATTCCCATCGAAGACGAGTCGCTTTCTTTGGCGGGCGCGCTGAGCCGCGCCGGCGGCCTGGATCCGGGATCGGCGAACGCGTCATCCGTGCTGCTTTTCCGCTTCGAGCGGCCGCAGGTGGCGGCGGCGCTTTCGGTCCATGCGCCGGTGTCGTCGAAGGGCGTGCCCATTGTCTACCATCTCGATCTGCGCAAGCCGGAAGACATGTTTGTCGCCAACCGTTTCGAAATTGAACCGAATGATCTCATCTTCGTTCCCAGATCGAAGTCTCTCAGAAATGCAGCAATTCGTGGGTATTGTGACAGCCGCCAGCACCGTGGCTTACAACGTCCGCGTCACGACGGCGGTGGTGCCGTGAGATTCGCTGGGTCCCAGCGTGCAGAGCAAGTCATCGACCTGCCCCTCGCTCGGACAGCGAGAGCGCGGCGCGAGCGGCTGGACGCCGGGACAGACCGCGCGCGTCATTTTCTGTTCATCTCTGCCCCGTTCGGACCGTTCAGTCACGAACTGGCTCAGAACCTGCGTCGTGCAGGGGCCCAGGTGACGCGCATTCTTCTGAATGGCGGCGACGTCCTCGATTGGGGCGTGCGCGATGCGATCCCGTTTTTCGGCGCCTGGTCCAACTGGGCGCCTTGGCTCAAGACTCTCATTGAGCAAAGACGATTTTCGGACATCGTCACTTACGGGGACTCGAACCCCTACGCCGCTGCGGCGCTCGATCTGGCGCAAACGCACGGCATGCGCAGTCATGTGCTTGAACAGGGCTATTTCCGACCGGACTGGATCACGCTCGAAGCTTATGGCGTCAACGCCAATTCACAGCTCCCGCGCGATCCGGCATGGTATCGCAGTCACCCTGCCGCGTACCGCGAATCCGATTCCGAGCTTGTGGGGCGCACCACCCCGGCGGCTATCCGATACATCGTGGCCTATCATGCGGCGATGTATTTTGGCGCGCCGGCGTTCGCCCGTTATCGCGCGCATTACAGCGATGCCGCGTGGAAACAAGCTGCCGGTCACGTGTTGCACTACGGCCTGCAGCCTCTGGCCCGGACGCGGGATCGGCGCGCTTTCGAGGATATGATGCGCGGCGAAGGTCCGGTATTTCTGTGCGTGCTTCAGAGGCCGGGAGACAGCCAGCTTTGGCGCCATTCGGAGTATGCCTCCGTTCCCGCGTTCATAAATCGCGTCGTCGCGAGCTTCGCCGCCCATGCGCCCAAACATGCACGTCTGGCGATCCGGCCTCATCCGCTCGACCCATGGCTCTCGCCCTATGCTGCGATCGTTATGTCTCTGGG
Organism: uncultured Alphaproteobacteria bacterium; assembly: GCA_963715545.1. GTDB lineage: Bacteria > Pseudomonadota > Alphaproteobacteria > Micropepsales > Micropepsaceae > Rhizomicrobium. Next base: position 3,061,176 of record OY970252.1, read on the forward strand.
GCGCAAATACGGCGTCGAAGAGCGCATCCATCTGACCGACTACGGCAAGTTGCACGAGATACTGCCGCGCATGACGGGGGTCGTGTGCATCAACTCGACGGCCGGGCTCGCGGCGATCGAGTTCGGGAGATCAACGATCACGCTCGGACGCGCGATCTACGACATGCCCGGCCTGACCCATCAGGGCGACCTCGACCGGTTCTGGCTTGAGCCGCAGCCGCCGGACGCAGAACTCTACAAAATATTTCGTAAAGTCGTCATGGCGGAGACGCAAATCAACGGCGCTTACGCTACGTCGCACGGCCGTAGCCTCGCTGTACCGGAGATCGCCAGGCGACTGCTCGATTCCGAACAATCGCGGACGGCGTTTCAACCGATGCCGAGCACTGTGTCCCGCAACGAATCGAAATGATCCTCCCAGCGCGGCGCGCGAAAGGCCGGGCCTCGCACGGCCTGCGCGCCTGCGATGGCGGCCAACCATGCGGGCCCGTCCAGGGGATCGATCAGCGTGGCGGCCCCGGCCAGTTCGCGATGCACCGGAATATCGGAAGCGATCACCGGCGTTCCCAGCGACATCGCCTCGATCACCGGCAGGTCGAACCCTTCGGTAAAGGATGGCGCAAGAAGGGCGCGCGCTCCCGAAATAAGTCTCGCCAGTTGAGGGTCCTGGAGATCACTGACTTCGTGAACGAGCTTCGCCGCTGCTTCGGAGCGCTGCAAATGATCGAGTACGGATTCATTTTCCCATCCCCTCCGGCCCACCAGCACAAGCCGCGGCGCAGCCGTACCGAAACGTTCGGAGAGCCTGCGCCAGAGGGCAAGCAAAAACGCCAGGTTCTTGCGCGCTTCCAGAGTCCCGACGCAGACAAAATACGGCGTGGAAACCTGCAACGGCGATTGGGGAAGAAGGAAATCCGGCTCGACCGCGAGAAGGGCGACCCTGATCGCCGGACAAGCCCGGCCGAGTCTCTTCGCATGGGCCGCCAGCATGTCCGCAGTCGTTTGCGAATTGGCGATGACCAGCGCCGTCTGGCCGATGATGCCGTCCATGCGTCGGAGGTGCCTTGCACTGGCCCCGGGCGCGCAATATTCGGGATAATCGATCGGGATCAGGTCATGGACCATGACGACGCTTTGCACGCCTCGGGCTGCAAGGCGACGCAGCACATTCGGATCGCCGAGACCCGTATGGCTGACATTTATGTAAAGTGAATTCGCCATCGTACCAACGGGACGCAGCCGCCAGAAACTCCGGCCGAACACATTGGCATGCCAAAGGACGCGCGCAGGGAGCTGTCCGACAATGGATTTCGATCGCAGCGGCGCCGAATGCGATTGCGGGCATGCTTCGAGCGCTGCCACAAGCGTCGACCACGACTCGTTGGCGGCCGCTTCACCACGGGCGGCCACGCGGAAGATTTCGGCATGCTCCACGATTTTTGCCAGCGTTGCGCGCGGCGCGCGCCATACCCGGCCTCCCCCCGTAACGACCGGCTGGAGATCGAAATCGCTCCGCCCCAGCAGCCAGCGCGCATAGGCGAGCACCACGCGGTCGATGCCGGTGGGCGAAAAGCGCGAACCCCGGATGAAGAGGCGCGTGGCGTCGAAGAGTACGGAGCGCATGAATTCTGCAGCAGGGGTGTGTAAGCTTCTTGTAAGCGTCGCCGATGGCGTCTAGCGCTGAAGAATGCCGCCTGACGCAGCCCTTTGTCGATGGTTTGCCCGCGAAGGTCGGCCTCGCGTGGATTGAGGAGCTGCGCCGCCTTGCCCGCGTTTCCCGGTGGGGCGGGGCTCTCAGGTCGCGACGATTTCACGCCCCCGGAGGCGGTCGAGCGGGATCGTATGCTGACGAGGCCGACGCGGAGCGCGATTCTGTTTGGTGATTGCGCAAAGAATAAAGGCGCTTGGTTAATCGGATTGCGTGGCTGCTTGAGGAACCGAACAATATCTGTGTTTCATGGCCAATCGAAGAGTGCTCCACATGGAGGTTCCGCGCATAGGTTCTGGCGCCGGGACCCAATCGCAAGGTGAAGTCGAAACGATCGATGCAAATGTACGCTGCGAAACTTTCATACCCCGCGTCAAGAGTGCCTTCAGCGCGAATGTGGCACGGCGGCAAACGCTGCGCCACGTCGGAAGCGAATATGCGGTCAGGGAATTCATATGCGGTCGAATGAATATATTCTGATCGGCAGGACGATCTTCCTGCGAGCGCGTCGGCTGCAAAATAGCAATGCGGGGCATCGGGTGAGAGCGGCGCTGAGGGGCGTCCTGATTTCGGCGTCCAGATTCGGCCTTTTCGGCCGCGCCCGATTTCTGCGAAGAATGGCCGACCTGAGGCGCGACGATAAGCGATGGCTGGAGGCCGCGGCGCTGTACAGGGAATATCTGAGTTTGAAGCCGATGGACTCGGCGATTTGGATTCAGTTCGGCCATGCACTGAAGGAAAGCGGTCAGCTTAGCGAAGCCGAAGCCGCATATCGCCATGCCGTGATGCTTCATCCCAATGCCGCGGACGGGCATCTTCAACTTGGCCACCTTCTGAGGACGCTTGGTCGCGTGGACGAGGCGTCGAAGGCTTATGTCCGCGTCACCGAACTCGATCGCGCGCATCCGGCGGCGCCCGCCGAGTTGAGGGCTTTGGCGGAAGCCGGATGGGCCATCCCGGATTTCGATCCCGGATCTGCCGTCGAAGCGGTCGACGAGGCGGATATTTTGAATTCGGCCGACGGCGAAGACCCGGAGCCGACCATCCTTTTCGACGTTTCCGATCTCTTGTCGTATTTTCGGAACGATCGCCTGCCGACGGGCATTCAACGGGTGCAGATCGAGATTATCGTCGCGTTGCTGCGTCGGCCGCAGAACGAATTCGAGACGATGGGGATATGCGCCTTCGCCGAGCGGCGCGATCGTTGGGCTAGAATTCCCGACGCTCTGTTTTTGAAAGCCTGCGAGTTGAGCTTGTCCGGAAGCGACACTTTGGAAGCCGCCTGGGTGACGACGGTCGGCGAGATCATGCGCATCATGCAGCGTTCCCGGCCGATGACATTCGCCAAAGGCGCGGCCCTCGTCAATTTGGGGACGTCATGGTTGCAGAACTACCTTCTCAATGTGAGGAACGCGAAAGCTGACTACGGCATTCGATACATTCCGTTCGTTCATGATCTCGTTCCGCTCGTCACGCCGGAATTCAGCGTCCGGACGCTCAGGGAAGATTTCGTGGCCTGGATACTGGGCGTGTTCGAATATGCCGATCATTTCTTGGTCAACTCGGAAGCGACGCGCGCCGATCTGCTGTCGGCGGCTCGGCAGCTCGGCCACGATTTGTCGAAGGACGCGATCACCGTCGTGCCGCTGAACGCGGATTTTCGAAAGTCCAGAACTTCGACGGCGCAACCCGAAAAGCTCCGCAGGTGGAATCTGAAGGCGTCGAATTACGTCCTGTTCGTTTCCACAATTGAACCGCGCAAGAACCACGCCGGGGCCTTCTCGGCGTGGCTTGCGCTCATTCAGAAGCATGGCGCCGCCGAAACGCCGAAACTTGTTTGCGTCGGCAAGGAAGGATGGCTCAACACGGACGTGTACGCCAGACTGCACGAAAGCGAGGCGTTGCGGTCCCAGGTCGTCATGTTGTCGAAAATATCGGATGAAGACCTGGCGCTGCTCTACGACCACTGCCTTTTCACGATTTACCCGAGCCACTACGAAGGTTGGGGGCTTCCCGTTACGGAAGCCTTGTGTCACGGCAAGGTTCCGCTCGTATCCGCGATATCTTCGCTCCCGGAGGCCGGCGGCGAATTTGCAGACTACTTCGAGGCGAACTCGGAGACTTCCATGGTCTCCGCGCTGGAACGGCTCATCTACGATGAAGAGCATCGCCTTGCGCGGGAGCGCCATATCCGGGAAACGTTCCGTCCCCGAAGCTGGGTGATGATCGGCAAGCAAGTCGTTGAGGTCGCGTCGCGCGTGCGCCAATCGCCGTACTCGCAAGACCAAGCGATAATGACGGCCCAGCTTTCCGTGTTTTACCCTGCGAAACGCAATCGCGAAGCGCGGATCTGGACCGGCATGAAATTCGGAGAGTTTTTTCGCGTCGGCGAGGGTTGGTGGAGTCCCGACGACTGGGGCACCTGGACAAAGCCCGGGGGAGGAGAAATAGCATTCCGCATTGCGGGACCGCATCGCCGCCTGCGCGCCTATTTCGCGCTGCATGGGCTGCGAACGGAAGCCAATGCGTGGAGTTCTGGAATTCAACGCCCCGGCGCCGATCCTGAAGGGAACGATCGCTCAAGGCGAAAAAAAGTGGGTCACTTGCGACTTTCGCGAAAGCGAAACGGATACGATCGTTCGCGGGGTCGTTCGCGGCGAGAAGTGCCAATATCTGGCGAGATATCCCGGCAGCATCGGCGCGAAACTCACTTCGATCGGCTTCGGCGGGTTTTTTGTCTGCGAATCGGACGACATCGTCGCACGCGCGAATTTCACGGAGGCGATTTTGCTCGACGGGTTAGAGCGTTTGGAAGCCGGCGCAAACATCCGGGACAGTTTACGGTAGCATGATCATCATCGTTTACTCGGAAACGACGGAGCAGTCGCTCGAGGCCCGCCTCGGCATGGCGGAGTACAGCTATTACTTCGTGCTGAAGGAATTCCTGCCGGCTTTGGAAGAGTTGGGCCAGGTTGTCGTCGTCGAGATTCCCGAAAAGGAAGTCGATCCGATCTTCCACGACGCGACAAGACGCGGCGAAGCTTGCATCTTCCTCTCCTTCTCGCCGCCGCATCGCACCGCGCTGGGCCTCGCCTGTCCGACCATCCCGGTGTTCGCCTGGGAGTTCGATTCCATTTCAAGCGAAACCTGGTACTGCGAGCGGGAGCAGGACTGGCGCTTTGTCCTGAACAGATTGGGACGGGCCATTACGCACTCTGCGCATACCGTCGGCGCCGTGCGGTCTCAAATGGGGCCCGACTTTCCCGTTGTCAGCATACCGGCGCCGGTCTGGGATCGCTTTGCGCCTCACTATCGAAGCCGCCGAAATGGAAAAGCGCCGGCGGGCGCATCCCTTTCGGTCGTTGGTCGCGTCATAGATACGCGCGAGTCCGAATCGATCGACGCAGACAAGACGGACGCCGACACACGAACCGATATCGCCATTGAGGGCGTCGTCTATCTTTCGATCTTCAATCCAAAGGATGGACGAAAGAACGTGTTCGACATGATCGGGGCGTTCTGCGAAGCCTTCCGCGACGTCGAAGACGCGACGCTTATCCTCAAGCTCACGCATCATACCCCCAACAAGGCCATCTTCTTCCTCCAGGATATCCTGCAACGTCTTATGCCCTACAAGTGCCGGATACTGTTGCTCACGGGTTATCTCCGTTCGGAAATGTATGAAACGCTGGTGGCGGCATCCAGCTATGCGGTGAACACGTCGTTTGGCGAGGGGCAATGCCTGCCTCTTATGGAGCCGATGGCCTGCGGCTCGCCGGCTGTCGCCCCGGATCATACCGGCATGGCCGATTATATCGACGCGGAAAATGCGTTCATCGTGGAATCGAGCGCGGAGCCCGCCGCCATGCCGCAGGACCCGCGCTATGCGTTTCGCGTGTTGCGGCGGCGGATTGATTTCGAGTCCCTCGTGAAAGCTTATCGCGATAGTTATCGAGTCGCCATAGACGATCCGGAACGCTATGCCCGGATGAGCCGGAATGCGCATGAGACGCTACGCCGTCATTGTTCGCGCGCGGCGGCTGTGGAGCGGTTGTCGAAGTTTCTCGAGCAGCCCTGGCGGGCGGCGGAATCCAACGCGGACTTCGGCAGGATCAAGCCGCGCAGCGACGCGCCATGGATGGACGCTATTTCGTCCCGCACGCGCGTTCTCGAATATGGCGCCAAAGTCAGCCGGATTGCGCTCTTATATGCCCGGCTCGGCGCAAAAGTGGACGCCGTCGGCAGAACGGAGAGTTTCTGCGAAAGCGTCAACGTCCTGGCGCGACGCTATCAGCTGGATCTGCAACCGCACATCGGCGAACTCGGCGCCAATCCTGCCGGAACGCCCCGAGCATATGACCTCATTTCGTTGGACGGAGAATTCCTGGCCCAGGCGCCGACCAAATTGGACGTTGCGAGTCTGCATGACGTGATTTCCCCGCACGGCAAGATTGTCGTTTCGAATGTACCCCCGCGAGCCCCCGAAAAGAGCTTGCTCGGAGGACTGGGAAATAGGATGGGAAGTCGATCTCCGCTTGGCGAAATTGTGCGCCGATTCGGAAACGCGGGATTCACCTGGAAGCAGGATTACCTCGATTTCAACGACCCGCTCGAACCCGTGTACGAATTCAGCGCTTGGACCGATCCCTTGCAGCTTGCCGATCACAGCCTGACGCCGGAAGAACAGGCTTGCTGGCATGGGATCGAACCCCACGGCAGGTGGACCAAGGCCCACGCGTTTCTGGAAATACCGTCTCGCGACGGACAGATCGAAATCGCCGTTCAGAACCATCGCCGCTCGCGCTGCATCGGCAGAATGACCTTCGGCGCCCGGACGGTGAAGTTCGCGCTGTCCCCCGGGGAAAGCCGAAAGATTCTCTTTCGGCAGTCGCAAAGTCAGGCGCGAAAGCGGCTCGAAATCAGTTCCAATACCGATCGCGGCGGGCCAAACAACTCGCGCATGCTCGGATTATATGTGGTGTCCATCCGTCCGATTTGACGGTTCAATCGAGCTTGGTGATCCACGATCCCGAGAGCTTGAATTCGCCGTGAAACGCCGCCCGCAGCAATTCGAATCTTATTTCTACGGGTGATCCGTTTCGCACGGCGTGCAGCAGGCTCACCATTTGCCGTCCCGCGTTTTGAGCCCGGTAGAGAACCCGGGAAAAGCTTCCCGTCGTTCCGAACGCGACGAGATAGTCATGAAGGGCCGCGTCTCGAGAGAGGTCGAACACCAAATCCGCCCGCCACTGACCGGGGGGTAGAACGATATGGGGCCCGCAAAAGAAGATGCGCGGTCGCCCCGTAATGTCGATCGCAGGCGGGCATTGGCCGCCATGCGCGAGGAAAACGGAATAGGGCCACCAGGTCTGCACGCCCGAGGGAACCGGCAGAGTTCCGTAGATCTGGATCGGCTGAATTTCGGGCGGGAATTCGGCCGGCGTGGAGCCTTGATCTTCTGTCGGCGCTTCCATATCGCTTTCAGCGTCGCAGCTCAGCCCAATTCGTTCGGCGATCGCCTGCCGCGCGTGATCGGGGCGCGTCAGCAGGTCCTGCTCCGAGATGACGCTTGCGTCGGCGCGGATCGCGGCCCTGGCGAAACGCGCGAGGCGATGCGACGCGGTCGACAGCGAAAATGGCCATGCGTCGCCCTCGCCGTGCAGCAATTCCACCAGTCGGGTCAAAGCCGGCGCGATCACGACGATGCCGTCGGCGCGAACCGTATCGACGTCAGCCGACACGATCAGTTCGCCCGTCGCCATCGCGTCGCGCATCTTGGCGGCGCTCCCCAGGATCGCGCAGAGTTCAGGCCGGAGATAATCCGGCGCCAAAACGGCGAGTTTAGCGGTCTTCACAGTCATCGCGGGTCAGGATCAATCTTCGTCGAAGGGAAGCGGTCCGAGGTGGCGTCCATCTTCGCAGATGCTGGTGTACATTTCGATAGCCAGGTCAACGTCCTCGAATACCTTGGCATGTCCCCGCTCCACTAGAATCGCCCTGTCGCAATGGCTGCTGAGCAGATTCATGTCGTGCGACGCCATGATGAAGGATCGGTGCGCCCTTGTCTCGAACAGCTCGGTTTGGCATCGGGCCTGGAACAGCAGGTCTCCGACGGAGACGATTTCGTCGATCAGATAGCAATCGAACTCGATGGCGAGAGATATTCCGAACGCCAGCCGCGCCCGCATGCCGGACGAATAGAAGCGCACCTGATCGTTGAGTTGCGTGCCCAATTGGGCGAAATCCTCGACCATCGCGACGGTGCGCTCCGCCGGCCGGTTGTATATGCGCGCGATAAAGCGAATGTTGTCGATCCCCGTGAGCGCGCCCTGGAACCCGCCGCCGAATCCAAGCGGCCAGGAGGTGGTGTTGGCCCATTCCACCTTGCCGTGCGAAGGCGCCACCACGCCGCCCAAGATCTTGATCAGCGTCGATTTTCCCTGGCCGTTGCGTCCCAGAACCGCCATGCGTTCGCCCTCGCAGAAATCGAAGTTGAGACCGCTGAAAAGCTGGCGCGGGCCGCCGTCGCTCGGATAGGTTTTGGCGAGATCGCGAACCTTGAGCATCTGATTTGACACGGGCTTAATCCTGCCGGTGCTCGCGAAGCCCAGCGACGACCAACATGATGATCGCATAAGCGATAAACGCGCTCACGAAGACGACGACCACGGTGATCAACCGTTCGGGCAGAGCGGCCTGATCGGGCAAATCCGGTCCTACGATTCGCTCAAGATAAACCTGCTTCTTGCGCGCGTCGATCTGAGCCTGTTCGAGCGTCGCGTCGGCGTTGGAAAGCGATCTCGCGGCGTAATCGCGATCCAGCATCAGTCGCTCATATTCGCCGATCTTGGCCGCCAGCGAATTGCTTTCGCCGGCCACCCGAATGCTTTCTTCGTTGCGCTGCTGCTGGAGCGCCAGGATTTTTTGATCTAGTCCGGGCAGTTCCGGGCTCTCCGGCGCGAGCGAGGCCAGGCTATTACGTTGGGCCTGCAGTGCGATCACCTGGGCGTCGAGTTGACTGACGATGTCGGAGTTCGCAGCGGAGGTTCGCGTGGGATCGATCAATTTTTCCCGCGTGCGGAAATCCGTAAGCGCGACCTCGGCGCGAATGGCTCGCTCCTGCGCGTCTGAAACCTGCGCCGTGGCCTGTCCCAATATATCGTTCATGGCCCGCCGATTGAGCTGGTTGACGAGCTTTTCGCCGCCCTGCAGCAATGCATTGGCGATATTTTGCGCATCGTCGGCGCGAAAAGCCTCGACACGTAAAGTATTAATTCCGGTCGTTGAATCGTAACCGACCGAAACAAAGCGCACATAGTTCTTGTAAAGGCTCTCGAACGTATCGCGCTCGAAAAATCTCGGGAAACCCGAAAGAAAATCCGCCTCCGGTCGATTCAAAACTTCACGCAGTCCATTGTGCGCGATGAGATTCGCCGCCGCATCCCGCGACATCAGATATTCGTCGACTTCGAAGGCGTCGGTCGTTCCGGCGCTCAGATCGACGCCGACGCTTTCCAGCACTGCGCCGAACGCCGAGATTCCCTGCTGCGACCGCGAACGCACGACAAAATGCGTCTCCGAGACATAGATCGGCGCCGCGATGAGGAACATGTAAACGGCCGTCACCAGCGTAGGCGCGAGAACGATGAGGATGAAACGCCATGGAAAACGCTCGGACGACATGCGCCAAAACGCTCCCAGGTCGTTCTCCCCGACCGTTTTCCGATCCGCGTAAGGCAGTGACCCCAACTTGCGCCCTTTCATTGCCGGCCATGAATGGTTTGCCCCGTAAGGCAAGGAAACTCAATACAATTAAGCCGCTTCGGGTTTATCGGCAATCTCACTCGATATGAACGCGATTGCGCACAAATGTGGTGAAAATCAAGCCCAGCAGCACAAACCCCGCAGCCCACCCGATTGTATAGGGGACGCTGTAATATGAATGGACGGCGCCTCCGAAGAAGCCGCTACGGATCATTTCCACCGAATTGAGAAATGGAATCAGCAGGACATAGCTCCGGAACTTATCCGGCACCCAGGCCGCCATGTAAAACGTGCCCGACAGGGGAACCATGATGTAGGTGATGACTCCCACGATGCGTTCGATCGGCTCGAAGAGTTCGAAAGCCGAACCAAAGATCATCGCCAATCCGAAGGCCATCCACGCGAGCAGGAACCATCCGGCGTAGATGGGCAGGAGGTTTTCCGGAAGCGGAAGGAGTCCCACCGGAATCAGCACCAGGCCAATCAGGATGAATGCGAACGTGACGCCCACCACCTCCACCAGGGCCCGGGCGAAAAACAGATGCAGGATGGTGATCTGGCGGTGATACAGGAGCGGAGCATTCACGCGCACCGCATACATCCCGTGCATCAGCACATGGCGCACGAGCAGGATCGGCATGTAGCCCGTCACGACGAAAGGCACCACGCGGATTCCGTGTTCGAAGGTCGGTCTGATGACGGTCCACAAAACGGACACCGCCGAGCAAAACAACAGCGGCTCAATGATGACCCAGAGAAAGCCCAGATTTTCGCGACCGTAGCGCGTCACCAGCTCGCGCAAGGCCAATGCCCAGATAATTCTGCGGTGACGCCCAAACACCTCCAGCGCCGCCCGGAGCCGCTCGACGAGTGTCATTGAGGTGACAGCCTGCAGTCGTCGATCATCCCAAAATGCTTTCCGCCGCCGAAGCCGGCCTGCGATTCTTGTTCCAGCGACACAGTTCTCGCCCGAAGGGCGCAGTCGAACTTGCGGTCACTCGGGAACCGGTCTTGATCGACGCTCGTCCATATTCAAGCCAAGGTCAAATCGCAACCTGAGCGTGCTCCGCAGCCGCCGCCTTTGTCGTCGCGAGCGACCATTCCCAAGGCGCGGGGAGCAAATCCCGCTTCCAACGCGCACCCCTAAAGTCGAATACCGAGACCGCCTGCGGCCACCCGGACGGCCTTCGCACACCGATGATAATCGTCAATCTGATTGTAGATCTGGGCCGATATCCGCAACCAAATCTTGCCGGCGAAGGCGTGGAACGGGAGGACGATCCCGTGATCCTGCAAGAGCGTCCGCCGCAGGCCCATGGCCGCATGCGCGTCTGCGGGCGCCTCGCCGAAACTGAGGGCGGCCATGGCCGGGCGCATCTCGGGGGGCGCCGACGCAATCGCGCCCAATGAATCGCTCAGGATTTCCGCGCCGGCCCGGGCCAGCTGCCTGTTTCTCTCCATCAATTCGACGCCGCCAAATGAGTCGTGGGCTTTCGCTGCGGCTTCAAAACAAAGCCAGGGTGTCACGTCCCTTGTTCCAATCCAGTCGAAGGCCGCCACGTACCCGCCATTCGTCCCATGCGACAGGATCGCGGGAAGCGTTTCCTTCTGGCGCGCTGGATGGGTCCACAAGAGGCCGCAACCGCGCGGCGCAAACAGCCATTTGTGGGCATTTCCCGTGTACCAGTCCGCGCCGATGGAAGGGGCGTCGAGCGCCAGTTGCCCGGGCGCATGGGCGCCATCCACCAGCACGGGAATGTCCATTTGATGGGCGTGCTCGACGATTCGCCTGACGGGCAGGATCATGGCCGTGGACGACGTGATGTGATCGACGACCAGAAGCCGCGTTCGCGCATTAAGCGCCGCCGAAACAGCTTCGACGACTTGATCCTCATTCTGCAGGTAAACCGGCAAGTCGGCGACGGTGACGGAAGCGCCACGCCGCCCGGCCCAGGCCTGCATCGCCTTGAGAACGGCGCCATAGGCGTGCGAGGTGGTTGCGATCTCGTCGCCAGGGACCAGGCGAAGGCCCGACAACACGCCGTTGATGGCGGAGGTCGCGTTTTCGCAGAAGACCCAGTCGCTCCCGCGTCCGCCGAAACAATTCGCCACCTGATCTGCCGCGTGACGCATCAGCCCCGGCAGTTCAAAGGTCATGAAGCTTGTCGGATCGCGTTCGATCAGCCGGCGCCAGCGTTCCTGTTCCGTCTGGACGACCCGCGGCAAGGCTCCGAATGAGCCATGGTTGAGATGAACGAGACCGGGCGCGAGCTCGAATTGCGCAAAGATGTCGGTCGCCGCTTCACTGATGCTTGGGGAACGTTCCGATGGGGAATGGCTGGTCATCGCGCACGAAGGTGATGAAGGCGAGCAGTTCCCACAGATATTGCACCAGGCTGAAGCTGAAGTTCCGCAATTCTTCGTTGACGCGGCCGGTGACCGCAAGAACGACGAATTGCGCCAGGCTCAGCAACAGGATGATCCAGAACACGAACCACGCCACCACGGAAAATCCCAGCGCGTAAAGCAGGCGCACGACGGGAAACGGCGCCCGGTCCACGGGTTGGGTCGGTTGCGCGGCGCTGTCGCCATTCGCGGGATGAGTGTCCGTCACGGTGAGCCCTCCTGGGGCGGCGATACCGCCTATCGCCTATATCTATTGGCTGCCGGGGGAGATTCAAGCGCCCTCACCTTCAGTCGTCCGGCCCAGCATCCAGTTCCGAGCGACCAGAAATGGGCCTATCAGCAGAAGTCCGGCCGCATAGCCGCCCAAATGAGCCTGCCAGGCGATCACTTGCGGTCCCGGTCCGGCGCCCAGTCCCGTCATGCCCGCCGCCACATTGATCAGGACCCATACCACCGACCCTACAATGATTTGGCGCGAGAAAATGGGCTCCAGAGGACCGCTCGAAGCTTCCGGGACGAATGGATAATGGAGGATTCGAAAGCCGGCGGCCATTAGACCCGATATCGCCCCGGACGCCCCGATCACCCATTCCATCGAGCCCCAGTGGGACGCGAGGAACGCGAGGGCCCCCGCAACGCCGCATACGAGAAAAAACACGAAGAACAGGAAGCCGCCCAAACGGCGCGCGACGATCGTCCCGAACGGCACGAGCCAGACGCTGTTGATCAGCAGATGCGTCAAACTCCCATGCAGGAAAATATAGCTGACGAACGGAACGGCGCGATCGAACAGCGATCCCGGATCGGCGTGCTGCGCGCTGATGAAGTGCGGCGAGTAGCGGGCGGGGTAAAAAGCGAAGCGCGCAATGATGCCGTTCAGCGTCTGCGGCGACGCCAGCGCTTCCGCCGCGTAAACGATCGCGAGAACCGCCAGCAAGCCCAGAACCGACACGGGCACGCGAAGAAATGGTTGGCGCGGCAAAGAGTCTTCGGAAACAGCCATCGGTCTATCCTGCGAGATTCTTCCCCAACGCGGCTTCGACCAGAGGCAACCGGTCATTGCCGAAATACATATCGTCGCCGTTCACGAACATGGTGGGCGAGCCGAAGCCGCCGCGTGCGATCACCTCTTCGGTGTTGCGGCGGAGCGTCTCTTTGATCTCCGGAGCCTCGCTGCGCGCGAGGAGCGCCGCGCCGTCGAGGCCGGCCCTTTGCGCAACCTTCATCAAAACATCAATTCGGCTGATGTCTTCGAGGTCGCCCCAATAGGTTTGGAACGCGGCGCGGGCGAAGCGCACAAGCGCGCCCTTTTCGTCCGCCGCAATCGCGCAGCGCATGACAGCGACGGCCCGCACCGGAAACACGGGCGGTTTTCCGATCCGGATGCCCCACAGCCGCGCCCAATCCTGCAGGTCTTTCTCATAATAGGACGCCTTGCGCGGTTCGGGATTGGCTCTGCGGTCGTAAACGTCCCGGTTCACTTCATTGAAGACGCCGCCAACAAGTATCGGCCGCCAGACGACGGCGGCCCCGGTCCGCTCGAGAACGGGCGGCAGCCGCGTAAAGGCGAGATAGGTCCAGGGCGAAGAGCAATCGAAAAAGAATTCGAGCGTCGCCACGCGGGGCCTCCGGGCTGCACTGGCCGGAAACTAGCCGTGTTCGTCCCACATTGAAACATCTCGAAGGCTTAACGGCCGTTAAGCCTTGGCACGGTGGTTGCTCCAGTGGTCCCCGAGACCGGAGGGCATCCATCATGCCGCAGACATTGAAACAGTTTTGCCTCATCGCCGCGAGCGCCGCGGCCGTGGCGGCGCTATCGAGCGCTGCCTTGGCCGACGACTACAGCAACTCCAGCGACTTCAGCCACCCCTATGGCATGGCCGCGAACAGCACGAACGCGCCGGTCTCCGGTTCATTGCGGGACAGCAACGGCAATCTCGAATACGTCAACGGCCAGTTCCTGTCCTCCTCGATGAGCCAGCAGTCCGGCGTGCAGAACATGAACCCATTGGGCAACGGCTCGCTGGGTTCTTCCCAGATGTCGCTGGGGTCCTCGCAGTCGGGTTCCGTCATGACCGGCAACGGAGTCGGCAACATGACTTCGACTGGCACGGCAACTGCAATCGGTAACTCGTTGAACGTCATCACTACCGGATCGAACGACACCGTCATCGTGAATTCGCGGCAGACCAACAACGGCAACCAAACCGCGAACGTCTCGAACAACGGCCAATAGTCAACCAAAGGAAAAGGGAGCCCCTCCCATGACCAAGCGCGGACGTAGCCACCTCATAAAGCCTCTTGTGTTCGCGCTTGCTGCGCTGTCACTCGCGGGCTGCATTTCGCCCGAAGCGGACAGCACGACGGGGCGCTACACCGCGCCCATCGGCGGCTCGCCCGTAATCGCCAACGAAACGCCTTACTCCGACGCGCTGCGCTGCCTTGGCGGGTTTGTCCGTCAGCATCCGATGCGCATGGCGGTCGGCCAGATCGCGGACTACACCGGCAAGATGGAATCCGACAACAGCGGCCGCAAGCTCACGCAGGGCGCGGCCTTGATGGCGATGTCGGCGCTTTCGAAGGCGGGCGTTCCGCTCGTCGAACGCTTCGACACCTCCGTCGCCGAGATGGAGCTCAAATACGCCAACAACAAGCTCATCACCGACGACAAGCAGCAGAACGCGCCTCCGGGCGATTACCGCAAGATCATGGCGGGCTCCATTCCGGGCTCCGACTATTATCTCGTCGGCGGCATCACCGAGCTCAACTTCAACATCCGCTCCGCCGGCGCGAACGCCGACGGCGGCGCGACCACAGCGACCGGCGCCGCCGGCACCGCGGGCGTGAACATGTATGTGATGAATGTCGGTCTCGACCTCAGGCTTGTCGACACCAATACGCTCGAAGTCGTCGACGTCATCTCCTATCAGAAGCAGATCATCGGCCGACAGGTCCAGGCCGGCGTGTTCGACTTCCTGGGATCGACGTTCTTCGACGCCAGCGCCGGCGAAAGCGCGCTGGAACCCATCCAGCTTGCGGTTCGCTCGGTGATCGAACGCGCCGTTCTGGAAACGATCGCGCGCCTCTATCACACGCCGTCCAACGCCTGCACCGCCGGCCTCGGCACCGCTTCCGATCCGCTGGCCGGTCCCGGAGATCGCGCCGCACAGCTCGCCCGCATGAATTCCCCAGTCGCCACCGAAACCGTCCAGGAGATCCACAATGACGCGTCTCACCAAGATCCTTATCACTGGTACAGCTCTGATGATCCTGCCACTGAATCTGGCCTTCGCGGACGGGTCGACTAGCCCCAGCGGAAGCAATGTTCTGAACGGGCAGATCGATTTTCAGGTCACCTCGTCGAACCTGAACACGACGATCAGCACTGTGAACGGCGCCGTCGCCAACACGTCCTCGGCTGTGGGCAACAATCTCGAAGTCGTGACGATGGACAATACCCATGTGACGAACGATCAGTACGTCTCCGGGGTGTCGATCTCGGCCGACCAGACGGCGAACGTCAACGCCGTTTCAGGCACGGTGAACCTGCAGTCCCAGGCCATCTGTAACGCGGCCGACGTGTCGACCGATCCGCATGTGGCGGCCGTCAGCAGCAACCAAGTGTGCAATGCGAACGACCCGTCTTCCTACCTGAACGCCAACGTCTCCAATATCGGCAACGACGTCTCGCTCGGCGCCACGTCCATCGGCAACAGCTTCTCGGAAGACACCAACGCCGCGACGATGCCGGTGCAGAACCTGCAGACCAACAATTCCAACATCGCCGCGACCGTGAATTCGAACGTCTTCAACGTCAACGGCAACGTGTCGGTCAACGCCTCGGCGATCGGCAACAACGCCCAGATCGTCCACTATTGATCCTCGCTTACGCGCCGGCGTCTTAAGGGGCAACTGAGACGTCGACTGAGGGAGGGCTTCGGCCCTCCCTCTTTTTTTGCTTAGACACACCGGGCGAAATCGTGATCGATTCAACTGCCGCGCTTGTGCGCCCCGGTTTGCAATGCTTTTCGCAATCGCGGGACTTCTTCCGTCCTTATAAGAATGACGCCGGGCTCTTCTATAGGCCAATATAGGTATTTGGCTCGCGCTATGCGCTCGATTATCGATATGTTTTGGATAGCTCTTTCCACTCGCTCTTCCCGATTGAGGCCGTCCGCTTCGAAGTGGTCCTCAAGAGCTTCTCGACTGATCTCACATCTCACCGGACCGCCTCGATCACCAGCCATGAAGATCACGACGTCCCTGTCGAAATCATAGCGCGGCCGCTGGCTTGTGAAGACAAGCTCGGGCTTCTGCAGCATTTCGCGTCGCCAACCGACGATCTTTAACAATCCATCCCGGCTGCGGGGGTCGACAAGGGTCAGGCCTGCTACCACCAACTGACGCCATGTCGGTCCCCGAGCATATGCATCTTCCCATGCCGCTTTTAGCTCGTGGGGACGGTTTTGCGCGAGCACCCCAAGCAATGCACCCGCTTGGAGAATGTCCTTGTCGCGCTTCGAAATTCCGAGTGGGCGACGCTGCGAAACAATCAATTTGTGCAGCGCATAACGTTCCGGCGCGGGAACATGCACAAAGATACCAGCATCACGCAAAACGACCGCCGGCTCTGGCTCATATATCAAGTAATCGAGAAATCTCAGCGGCTGGGCGTCAGTCTGGAAACTAGGCAGCGGTTGAGGTGCTTCGTTTTCCGGGCCTTCGTTCGGGGTGAGAAAATCCACGCGCAAGCCGCCTTTTGCGGCATAGCTTGTAGCCCGTCGATTATCCGAGTTGTGCGGTGTGGGACGGAACGATTCATTCAACGCTTTCAGTACATCGAGAACCGGGGGCGTTTTATCGCCAACAGCGACTGAAACATTCTTAAACTGAGCAATATCCACATCGCCTGTCTGGAGGGCGGCGGCGGGGAGCCTGCAACCGAGCATTCCGGAATAGGTCTGATAAGCCACTGTTCCGACGAGAACTCCCCGAAGTCGAAAGACGCCCGCCTTCGCAAGTGCGGCAACGATATCGCCGATTTCACGAACAGGCCGGGATAGACCGAACACTCGCACAAGCGAGGAAACAAGCGCCCGGCGCGCGCGCTGATCATCGCGCGCTTCCCTGTGATGGGCAATTTGCGCCAGCAATTCGGGGCTGTCCGGACCTACATATCGCTGGGTTCGGTCATGATCAGCCGGCAATTGAAAGTACCAGTAGCGACGACCCTTTACGATCTTCGATACGAAAGCTCCGTCCTCGGGAAACGCGTCGCTGAAGGCCCCGGACGCGCATTGTGCGAGGAGTTCAGCGTATGTCGTTTGGGCGATTAAACTGGACGTCAAGAGTTGATCTCGTTATACGCATTTTTCAAGTCGCGTATAACACATAAGTTTAACCGAGTCAACAAATTATACGCGATCCGCTGATAGCGTATAACAATCTCCGCTGACGCAATGCAGCATTAATTTGCCCACGACTGCAAAGTGCGGAGATACATATACAAATTGAGCTGCATTGTTTCGGTCTGACCTGCGGCACCGAAGGGAGGTGCGTCTGCCGCACGATCGTCTAACGTGGCCCTCCGGATTCGCGAGGGGACAGGCATGGCGCAGGGGGGAGAGGCTCGGGTTGTCGAGCTGACGGTTCGGGGCATCGTTCTCGGCATACTGATCACCACGGTCTTCACGGCCGCCAACGTCTATCTCGGGTTGAAGGTGGGGTTGACCTTCGCCACCTCGATTCCCGCCGCCGTGATCTCGATGGCGGTGCTCTCGGCCTTCAAAGGCGCCACGATCCTCGAGAACAACATCGTGCAGACGGTGGCCTCGGCGGCGGGCACGCTCTCGGCCATCATTTTCGTGCTGCCGGGCCTCGTCATCGTGGGCGCCTGGGCGGGCTTTCCGTTCTGGACGACATTCCTCATCTGCGCGGCGGGCGGGGTGCTCGGCGTGCTGTTCACGATTCCGCTGCGCCGCGCGATGGTGACGACGTCGGACCTTCCCTATCCCGAAGGCGTCGCCGCCGCCGAAGTGCTGGAAGTGGGTTCGCGCGCACGTGAAGCGGTGGCCGACGGGGCAGAAAACGAAACGCGCGAAGGGCTACTCGCCGTGGTGTATGGCGCGATCGCGTCGGCGGCGCTCGCGGCGTTCGCCGCCACGCAGATCATGGCGGGCGAGGTCACGCGCTTCTTCCGTGTGGGTACAAATTCCGTCAGCGGCTACGACATGTCTTTCTCGCTCGCTCTCGTCGGCGCCGGCTACCTCGTGGGCATTTCCGTCGGCATGGCGATGCTGCTGGGCCTTTCGATCGCATGGGCCGCCGCCGTTCCGGTTCTCACATCCCTGCAGGCAGCAAGCTCCGCGGAGATCGGCGCGCGCGCGATGGCTGTGTGGCACGATGACGTCCGTTTCATCGGCGCGGGCGCGATCGGCGTTGCCGCCATCTGGACGCTGCTGAAGCTCGCGGGCCCCGTGGTGCGCGGCGTGATTGGAACGATGAGCGCCTCGCGGGCTCGCGCGGAAGGCACCGCCGACCGCCGCGACACCGATATGGGCTTCGGCTGGATCGCATTGCTCACGATCGCGAGCTTGGCCGTGACCGCCTATGTGCTTTTCGACTTCCTGAAGCCCACATTGCTCGCGTCTCAATCGACGACGCTCATCGTCACGGCGCTACCCTTCATCTTCTTCGGAGGGTTCCTGGTCGCCGCGATCTGCGGTTACATGGCGGGTCTCATCGGGGCCTCCAACAGCCCCATTTCGGGCGTCGGCATCCTTGCGATTCTCACCTGCGCGGCGCTGCTCGTCGCCGTCGCGCATACAAACGCCGAGTCGCGCAGCGCGCTCGTCGCCTATGCGCTGGTCGTGACGGCGGTCGTCTTCGCCATCGCCACGATCTCCAACAACAATCTCCAGGATCTGAAGACGGGACAACTTGTCGGCGCGACTCCGAGCGCGCAGCAATGGGCGCTCGTCATCGGCGTGATCGCGGGCGCGGCCGTCATTCCGCCCGTGCTCAACCTGCTGGCGCAAGCTTACGGCTTCGCCGGAGGGCCGCATCCTGTCGGTGCGGCCGGAAAACCGCTCGGCGCGCCGCAGGCGAATCTGATTTCGGCGCTCGCCCTGGGTGTGATCGAACATAAGCTCGATGCGGTGATGCTGGGAATCGGTTGTGCGCTCGGCGTCGCCCTTGTCGCGCTCGACGAATTCATGGGCTGGCGCAAATGGTTGAGGCTGCCACCGCTCGCGGTCGGCATCGGCATCTATCTTCCCATGTCTGCGACCTTGCCGGTCGTCATCGGGTCCGTGATCGGTTATTGGTACGACAAGCGTGTCGCGCGCCGGAAAGATTCCGAGTATCGCAAGCGGCTCGGCGTGCTTGTCGCATCGGGCATGATCGTGGGCGAGAGTCTTCTTGGCGTGCTGGTCGCGGGTCTCATCGTCATCCACGTGCCGCTCGCGCTCGTGCCGGACGATTTCGCGCCCGCCAACTGGATCGGCCTCGGCGCGTTCGTGTTCCTGATCGTCGTGCTCTATGGCTGGATGCTGCGGCGGCCGGAGAAACCCGCGACTGGCGCCTAAAACGCGGAAACGCCGGTAGCTTTTTTAACGCGGAGGTCGCGGAGGAAGCGCAGGGGACGCAGTGGAGGCGGCGTTTCCGGCCTGACCCTCGACAAGAGATTCTGCGCGGCCTTCGGCCGCGCGATATTTCATTGAGACGATCGCGCAAGCCGCCCATCAAACACGCAAGTTCCCCCGCGCCCACCGCGCATCCTCCGCGACCTCCGCGTTAAAAATGCCACCGCCCTCGACCTGCTTTACTGGTTCGTCAGGACCAACTCACCGAGCAACAGTATGTGACGCGTTCGTTTCTGAGGCGCATGTCGGACTTGATTTGATGGCAAGGATAAAGGGCTTGATGTCAGGCACCTGAACCTCAGCATCCTCGATCGTGCAAAATCTTGGTTCCCTATCCCAGTCGATTACGTACGTCGTTCCGAACCTGTCAATCGAAATCAGGAAATAGGCTGGCCACGGTGCGATCCTTAGACCGCTAACCGTGAATACAAGAGAGAGATTTCGACGCGGAACGTCACCCGCCACAACCTCGTGCACTTGGACGGGTGCCCGAATGTAGCCACCAATCGGAATCTTGCCCTCACCTATCCAATCCGAAGGAACGATACCGTCCAAGATCAGGGCATTCGATCCCACAAGGCCTTGAAAATATGCGTATTTGAACGGCCCGCGCTCCACATGAAACGTCTTGTCAAAGTCCACATAATCGGCGTCGACCAGGACATTCGTCGCATCGAATATGAAAGTTTCCGGAACGAGATAAGGCGTGTTGACCGTTCCCCCTTTCCCGTGAAAATCGAATTCGAGCCGGGAGAACCCGTTCTCGTTCGTTTCCCACCAGGTGGGCCGACCGAACAGCGCCACGATTTCACGTTTGGTGCTTGCCCCGATACGAAGTGTCGCGAGCTTGTCCGGATTGAATACCAGCTGCGGGTCGTCAACCTCGGATTTGGTCGGATCCCGGAACAACGATCCACCGCTGCCTGGATACGGATTGTCCGGGCTCGCGCAAGACGCAACGATTGCCGCAAGACTGGCCATCAGGAACGCGCGAAACAATCCCGACATTCGTTCCTCCCGCAATCCCTCTCCCTGCTCGCTAGAGGCTAGCGCGACCTGATCGCCTCATCGAGCGCAATCACATGGTGCGCCTGCTTCAGATGCGGCTGATCGAGCATTTTGCCGTCCAGCGATGCGACGCCTGCGCCGCTCGCGAAGGCCGCCACGACCTTGCGCGCGTGTTCGACATCGGCAGCCGACGGCGAGAACGCGGCGTTGATCGGATCGACCTGATCGGGATGGATCGCGAGCATGCCCGTAAATCCCTCGCGCTGTGCGGCGCGGGCATATTTCTCCAGACCGGCCGTATCGCGGAAATCCGCAAATAACGTGTCGATCGGCTCGACGCCGGCCGCTTTCGCCGCCAGCAGACACATCGATCGCACCATCCGGTAGATGAAAAAAAAGCGGCCGTCCTCGTCGCGATTGGTGGCGGCGCCGAGCGCCGCTGACAAATCTTCTGCGCCCCAGGTGATGGCGGCGAGCCGCGGCGGCGGATTGCGATAGTCGCCCAATGTGAGCGCCGCCACCGGCGTTTCGCTCGCGACAGGCATTACGGCGATGCCGCGCGATGCCAACCCGTGTTTCGCTTCCAGCGCCGACAAGTCCCTGTCCAGCGCGCGCAACACGTCGGGTGTCTCCGGCTTCGGCACGACAATGCCGGCGGGAGCTGAAGCGACGATCGCTTCAAGATCGTCTTTGCAATCCGGCGTGCCGAAGGGATTAACGCGCACCCATAGCGATACGCTCCTGCCCTTTTCCGACTGCAGATATTCGCGCGCCAGCGCCCGCGCGGCGGGGCGCTTGTCGGCCGCCACCGCATCTTCAAGATCGAGGATCAGGGCGTCGGCGCGCGAGGATTTCGCCTTGGCGAGCTTTCGCTCGCTGTCGGCCGGCACGAACAGGAAGGAGCGCAGGATCATTTTGGCTTCCGGATCATCAGCGCCGAGCGCTTGCAGCTGGCCACGAGTTCGTTTCGCTGGTTGAACGCGCGGTGGGCGAATATGACGATGCCGTTGTTGGGCCGCGACGACGAGGCACGCACTTCCAGCACTTCGCTTTCGATGTGCAGCGTGTCGCCGTGAAAAACGGGTTTGGGAAATCGCACTTCGTCCCAGCCCAGATTGGCGACCGTGGTGCCCAAGGTCGTCTCTCCCACCGAAATGCCGACCATCAGCCCCAAGGTGAAACAGCTGTTGACGACGCGCTGGCCGAATTCCGTTTCCGTCCGGCAATATTCCTCGTCGAGATGCAACGCCGCCGGGTTATGCGTCAGCGCCGAGAAGAACACGTTGTCGGCTTCCGTCACGGTGCGCCGGATGGGATGGGCGAATTTCTGACCGACCTGGAATTCCTCGAAATAAAGTCCCGGCATCTGCGAATCCTTTTGAACGCGCGCATCATAGCGCAGAGACCCACGCTTTGGGCGTGGTCGCGAACACTTTGCGGAACATCGCCACAAACGCGCTCGGGCGGCGATAACCGACCGCGAACGCCACCTGCTTGACGGACTTGCCGGCCACCAGCAGCTCGACCGCCTTCATCAATCTTGCCTGCCGGCGCCAGGTTTCGAAGTCCGTCCCCACCTCCCGGCGGAAGCACCGTTCGATGGTCCGCACGCTGGCGCCCGCCTTGGCGCACAGCGCCTGAAATGCGGGATTGTGGGACAACTTCGCCATCGACGCCTGCGCGACTTCGAGCGCGCGGGAATCCTTCGGCAATGTCAGGAAAGTGGGAATGGCCGAGGCTTCGCGAAGATGGGTGGTGAGCAGATCGCGAAGCGCGCGGTGAAGCGCGTTGCGCGAACTGAGATTTCCGATACGAACCGCCTCCACAATCAATTCGCGCAAAAGCGGCGTCACGTGCAACACCGCGCAGGTCCTGGGCATGCCGCGCGCAACGCCGGGCCGGATATAAAGCGTGCGCATCGAGACCGCGCCCGGCATGCGGATGCTGTGGCGGTTGGCGACCGGAATCCAGACCGCGAATTGCGGCGGGATCAGCCACAGGCTCTGGCCGGACGCGATCTCCATCACGCCGCGCGTGGCGTAGATCAGTTGATCCGAACCATGCGCGTGCTCCGGCACCTGCCAGTCGGGCGTATATTCATAAGCCAGGGTCGCAATCGAAATTCCCGGCTTGGGATCAAAGGCGCGCTGCAGGGCTTGTCGCATGAGCGGTATTCTCTGTCAGATCGCGCATCTTACGACGAGCGCGGATTCGTGCAACGGTTTCCGCCGACGATGTAACCTTCGGATTTGGCGGGCTGAGGCGTGGAACTCGACCATATCATTCTCACGGTCAACGATGGGGCGCAGAGCATCGCGTTCTACACGAAGATCGTCGGCCTCACGCATGACGGCGACCGCGAACCGTTTTCGATGCTGCGCGTCACGCCGAATTTCGTCATTCAGATCGCGCCCTGGGGCACGAAAGGCGGCGAGCATCTGGCGTTCGCCATGTCGAAACGGGAATTCGACGACGCGTTCGGGCGCGTCGTCGCGGCGGGCATTCCCTATGGCGACCGGTTCGACGCCGTCGGCAACATGAAAGGCCCCGGCGACGAAGCCGCGTCGCGCGGGCCGGGAAAAGCCATCTATTTCTTCGATCCGGACAAGCATCTGATCGAAATCAGACATTACGAAACAGCCTGACGAAGAAAGGTTACTCATGACTTCGCTCACCTCACGCAATTTCACGGCGTTTCTCGGCGCACGCGACCGGGACAAGACGCGAAGTTTCTATCGCGATGTGCTGGGCTTCGAGTTGATCGGCGACGATCGTTTCGCGCTGATCTTCAAGCTTCACAACGGCGTGCTGCGCATCTCGCCGATGCCCAATTATACGCCGCAGCCCTTCACGGCGCTCGGCTGGGACGTGCCGGACATCGTGGCCGCTGTGAAGGAGCTGAGCGCGAAGGGAATAAAGTTCGAACGTTTCGATGGTATGGGCCAGGACGAGCTGGGCATCTGGCAAGCGCCGGGCGGCCCTGGCGTCGCCGAGGTTCACGCCGCTGCGCGCGTCGCCTGGTTCGAGGATCCGGACGGAAATGTGTTGAGCGTGACGCAGTTTTAGTGTCCCGATTCTGAAGTTCACAAAATCGAACCAGGTGGGCACGCGGAGCCGCGGAGAACGCGGAGCAAAGCCGGAGCGCGGGCTTCCAGCCTGCATTTTCAACAGCTATTGCGCGCAAGATGCGCGCGCTCCAAAGGGGGACTATTCTCCGTGTTCTCCGCGCCTCCGCGTGACATTACTTTTGCGAACTCATGACTCGCGACGCGAGAAGCGATTCACAATATCCGCTCGAAAAACACCCGCGGACGTCCCTGCGAAGGTCCGCGGAGGAACTCCTTGAAGCCGCATTTCTGCGCGACACGCATCGACGCGAAATTCTCCGGCGCAGTGATGGCGATGACGCGCGCCGGCCCGAAATGCGCTTTGCCCCATACAAGCGCAGCTTGAAGAGCTTCGGTCGCATATCCGTTGCCTGACGCAGATGGCGTGAACATCCAACCCAGTTCGAGCAGGTCCCTGAGCGTTTCGCCGCGATCCCGTTTGCTGTTGTTGAATCCGATGCCGCCGACGAAACGCCCGCTCGTCTTCTCGTCGACCGCCCAGGAGCCATAGCCCAGCATCTGCCAGTGGCCTGCCGCGCGCAGAAGGCTGGTCCAGGATTCCTCTCCGGATTTCGGTGAGCCGTCACCGATGTGGCGTGTGACATCCGGATCGGCCCACATCGCGGCATAGGCCTCGAAATCTCCGACTGCGTAGCCGCGCAATCTGAGGCGCTGCGTTTCGAGAACCGGAATTTCCAACTGCGAGACCATCAATAGGATTTCGGCAGATCGAGGACGTTCTCGGCGATGAACGAGAGTATCAGCTGCTCCGAGACCGGCGCGATGCGCGTGACGACGGATTCGCGGAACAGACGCTCCACCTGGTATTCGCGGGCATATCCCATGCCGCCATGCGTCATCACCGCCCGCGTCGCGGCATCGAACGCCGCGCGTGCGCCCAAAAACTTCGCGGCGTTCGCTTCCGCGCCGCAAGGCTGTTTGTTGTCGTAGAGCCAGGCCGCGCGCAGGCACATCCAATAGGCGCTTTCGAGCGCGGCCCAACTTTCGGCCAGCGGATGCTGGATGCCCTGGTTCTGGCCGATGGGCCGGCCGAACACATTGCGGTCGCGTGCATAGGCGCTTGCACGCAGAAGCGCGTCGCGCCCGAGTCCCACCGCTTCGATGCCCACAAGAATGCGTTCGGGATTGAGGCTGTCGAGCAGATAGCGGAACCCACGCCCCTCCTCGCCCACGCGATCTTCATCCGGCACGAACAGATCGTCGATGAACACCGTGTTCGAATCGACCGCGTTACGCCCCATCTTGGCGATGCGGCGCACTTCGACTTTGGTGCGGTCGAGGTCGGTGTAGAACAGAGTCATGCCGTCGGTCGGACGTTTGCATTCGGACTTGGGCATGGTGCGCGCCAGGATCAGGATCTTGTCGGCCTCCTGCGCCGTCGTCGTCCAGATCTTCCGGCCTTTGACGATGTAGCCGTCATTGGTGCGCCGCGCGAAGGTTTCGATGCTGGTGGTGTCGAGGCCGGCGTTGGGTTCGGTGACGCCGAAGCAGGCCTTCTGCTCGCCCTTGATCAGCGGCGTGAGCCAGCGCGCCTTCTGCTCCGCCGTGCCGTGCACGACGATCGCATGCGGCCCGAACAGGTTGATATGAATGGTTGAGGCGGCCGAGAACCCGCCGCCGCCGCTCGTCACGGCATGCATCATGATGGCCGCTTCGGTGACCCCGAGGCCCGCGCCGCCTAGCTCCTCGGGCATAGTGATGCCGAGCCAGCCGGCTTCCGCCATCGCCTTGTGGAATTCCTCCGGGAAGCGGGGCGCCTGGTCGCACTCGGTCCAATAGTCGTCGCCGAACCGGGCGCAGATTTTCGACACGCCGTCGTGGATCGCGCGCTGATCTTCGGAAAGTGAGATGTCCAAGGGGTCCTCGGGAGCTAAAGCGCAATCCTTTGTGAGGCTAGGCCCAGGCGCGGTTCGCGGTCAATTTTGTTGCAATTTCAGGCTGTTAGATCATGAAACCCGCCGGGCGATTTCAGCGCGCTGCGGGGGAATCGCCAATTGCGCAATAAATTCAGCGGGCTAATATCAATTTTGAGGGGAAACAAAGGGGCTCGCAGGCCGGCCCCGCCCGCGTTCGAGTGCGGCGTCGCCATATAGGCGCAAGCCGCCGTGGAGATGCACCAGGAAAATGAGTTCCGCTTTGGTTGAGGATGCTGGTCTGAAGGGGCCTGCGCATCCGACCGGTATGAAGCCGACAGACGTCAGCAATCCGGACTACTTTCACAAGGTTGTCGATTGCCAGTGGGCGTGCCCAGCGCACACCCCCGTGCCCGAATATATCCGGCTGATCGCGGCGGGCCGGTACAGCGACGCCTACATGATCAACTGGAAGTCGAACGTGTTCCCGGGCGTGCTGGGACGCACCTGCGACCGCCCTTGCGAACCCGCCTGCCGGCGCGGCCGCGTGGAAGCCGAGCCGGTCGCGATCTGCCGCCTCAAGCGCGTGGCCGCCGACAACAAGGACGATATTCGCGACCGCCTGCCTGTGGCGTCGCATCACAAGAACGGCAAACGTATCGCGCTGATCGGCGCCGGGCCTGCTTCGCTCACTGTCGCGCGCGATCTCCTGCCGCTGGGCTACACGGTCGTGATCTATGACCAGGACAAGCTCGCCGGCGGCATGATGCGCACGCAGATTCCGAAATTCCGCCTGCCGGAAACAGTGCTGGATGAGGAATGCAATTACATTCTCGATCTGCAGCCTGAACTGAAACTCGGCGAACGAATCGACAGCATGAAGGCGCTGGCTCGCCGAAAACTACGATGCGATCTTCGTGGGCTGTGGCGCGCCGCGCGGCCGCGATCTCGACATTCCGGGCCGCAAGGAAGCCATCGCCAACATCCATATCGGCATCGACTGGCTGTCCAGCGTTTCGTTCGGACACATCGACGAAGATCGGCAAGCGCGTGATCGTGTTGGGCGGCGGCAACACCGCGATGGATTGCTGTCGCACGTCGCGGCGGCTGGGCGGCGAGCAGGTGGACGTCGTTGTCCGTTCCGGCTTCGAAGAGATGAAAGCGTCGCCCTGGGAAAAAGACGATGCGATGGGCGAAGGCATCCCGATCCACAATTATCTCGTGCCCAAGGAATTCAAGCACGACAAGGGCAAGCTTCAGGGCGTCGTGTTCGAGAAAGTGAAAGCGCAGCGCGACGCGAAGGGCCGACGCGAGCTCGTGCCGACCGGCGAGCCGGACGTGCTGATGGAATGCGACGACGTGCTCGTGGCGGTTGGCCAGGAAAACGCCTTTCCCTGGATCGAGCGCGATGTCGGCATCGAATTCGACCGCTGGGACATGCCGAAGGTCGATCAACTGACAATGCAATCGACCAATCCGAAAATCTTCTTCGGCGGCGATTCCGCGTTCGGTCCCAAGAACATCATCTGGGCCGTCGCCCATGGCCACGAAGCGGCGATCTCGATCGATCTTCTGTGCAGCGACAAAGACGTGAAAGCCGATCGTCCGCCTCCGCTGGTCAATCTGATGAGCCAGAAGATGGGCATTCACGAATGGAGCTACGACAACGACGTCTCCAACGACCTTCGTTACAAGGTTCCGCATACGCCCAAGGAAATTGCGCTGAAGAATGTGAAGATCGAAGTCGAACTGGGCTTCGATCCGAAGGCAGGCTTCCTCGAAGCGCAGCGCTGCCTCAATTGCGACATCGAGACCGTGTTCGAAACCAATCTCTGCATCGAATGCGACGCCTGCGTCGACATCTGCCCGATGGATTGCATCACTTTCACGGCCAATGGCGACGAGGATGATCTGCGCACGCGTCTCACCGCGCCAGCGCCCAATCCCACGCAGGACCTTTATCTGTCCGACATCCTGAAGACGGGCCGCGTGATGGTGAAGGACGAAGACATGTGCCTGCATTGCGGGCTCTGCGCCGAACGCTGCCCCACGGGCGCCTGGGACATGAAGAAATTCTATCTCGAACCCGCACAGGCCGAGTCATGCCGGAGCCTATAGTCGCGACGAACGATTTCGTCGTCAAATTCGCCAATGTGAACGGCTCGGGTTCGGCCAGCGCCAACGAGTTGTTCGCGAAATGCGTGTTGCGTACGGGCGTGCCGGTGGCGTCGCGCAACATCTTCCCGTCGAACATCCAGGGCCTGCCGACCTGGTACGAAGTGCGCATCTCGGGCGACAATTGGCTGGGACGGCGCGGCGGCGTCGACTTGATGGTCGCGATGAACCCACAGACCTGGGACAAGGATGTCGCATCCATCGATCCGGGCGGTTATCTGCTCTACGATTCGACCAAGCCGCTGCCGCCGTCGAAATTCCGCGAAGATACGAACTCCATCGGCGTGCCGCTGACGGAAATCTGCAATCGCACCTACACCGATCCGCGCCAGCGTCAGCTGTTCAAGAACATTATCTATGTGGGCGCGCTGGCGTCTCTGCTGTCGATCGAACCCAAAGTGGTCGAAGACGCCATCGCCGCGCAATTCCAGGGCAAGGAAAAGCTGATCGCGCCGAACGTGAAGGCGTTCCGGCTCGGCTATGATTACGCGGGCGAGCATCTGGCCGGCGCCTGCGGGCTCAAAGTCGAACGCGCCAACGAAGTCGGCGACCGCATCTTCATCGGCGGCAATGACGCGGCGGCATTGGGCTGCGTCTATGGCGGCGCCACGGTTGCGGCCTGGTATCCGATCACGCCGTCCACCTCTCTGGCCGAAGCATTCGGCAGAACATTGCCGCGAGTTCCGCGTCGATCCCGAAACGAAGGAACATCGCTACGCCATCGTGCAGGCCGAAGACGAGATCGCCGCCATCGGCATGGTGATCGGGGCGGGCTGGAACGGCGCGCGCGCGTTCACCGCGACGTCAGGCCCCGGCATTTCGCTGATGCAGGAATTCTTCGGCCTCGCCTATTTCGCCGAAATTCCGGCCGTGATCTTCGACATCCAGCGCGGCGGACCCTCCACCGGCATGCCGACGCGCACGCAGCAATCCGACGTCCTGCTCTGCGCCTATGCCAGCCATGGCGACACCAAACACGTGCTCCTGTTCCCGAAAGACCCGCACGAAGCGTTCGAATTCGCAGCCGATGTCATTCGATCTGGCCGAACGGTTGCAGACGCCCATCTTCGTGATGATGGATCTCGACATCGGCATGAATGACTGGCTGTGCGCGCCGCTCGACTGGGACGATTCCAGGCGCTACGACCGCGGCAAGATCATGACGTCACGATGAGCTCGAAGCCGGCAAGATTTTCGGCCGCTATCTGGACGTCGACGGCGATGCCATTCCCTATCGCACGCTGCCCGGCACGCATCCGACCAAAGGTTCTTATTTCACGCGCGGCACCTCGCGCGACCGCTTCGCGAAATACAGCGAAGAAGGCGCGGTCTATGTCGACAACATGCAGCGCCTGCTGCGCAAGATCGACACGGCGAAAAGCCTTGTGCCGGCGCCCATCCGCCATGACGCCAAACAGAAGACGCGCTTCGGCGTCATTTATTACGGCTCGACGACGGTCGCGATGGAAGAGGCGCTTGCCGCGCTCGAAGCCCAGGATTCGCATCTGGACACGTTGCGAATACGCGCTTTTCCGTTCTCCGAGGACGTCAACGAATTCATCAATGCGCATGATCAGGTTTTCGTCGTGGAGCAGAACCGCGATGCGCAGCTGCAGAAGCTGCTCGTCAACGAATGCGCCATCGATCCCGCCCGCATCGATCTCGATTCTGCATTATGACGGCACGCCCATCACCGCCCGCTTCATCACAGGCGCCATCGCCGATCGCATGAACCTGAATCAGCGCCAAGAGGCCGCGGAATGACCTACATCACCAAGCCCAAGCTTCGTCATCCGGGGCTGCCGAAAAACAATCTCGGCTTCACGCATCGCGACTATGAAGGTTCGATCTCGACTCTCTGCGCCGGCTGCGGCCACGATTCGATCAGCGCGTCCCTGATCCAGGCCTGCTTCGAGCTCGACATCGAGCCGCATCGTGTGGCGAAGCTGTCGGGCATCGGCTGCTCGTCGAAGACGCCGGACTATCTGCTCGGCAACAGCCATGGTTTCAACAGCGTGCATGGCCGCATGCCGTCGGTGCTGACGGGCGCCAATCTCGCCAATCGCGACCTGATCTATATGGGCATCTCCGGCGACGGCGATTCCGCGTCCATCGGCCTCGGCCAGTTCGCCCATTGCGTGCGCCGCGGCGTGAACATGGTCTATATCTGCGAGAACAACGGCGTTTACGGACTGACCAAGGGCCAGTTCTCCGCGACGGCCGACAAGGGCTCCAAGAGCAAGACGGCCGTCAACAGCGATTCGCCCATCGACCTGGTGAGCCTCGCGCTGATCCTGGGCGCGACCTTCGTGGCGCGCAGTTTCTCCGGCGACAAGAAGCAATTGGTACCGCTGCTGAAGGCCGCGATCACGCATCGCGGCTCGGCCGTCATCGATGTCGTCAGCCCCTGCGTGCAGTTCAACAACAATCCCGCCTCGACGAAGTCCTATGATTTCGTGCGCGAGCACAACGAGGCCGTGAACCGTCTCGACTTCATCGAGCCCCGCGCCCAGATCACGGTCGACTACGAGCCGGGAACGGTCGAGATCGTCACCCAACATGACGGCTCGCAGCTCAAGCTCTCGAAGCTCCACGGCAGTTACGATCCGCGCGATCGCGTGGCGGCGATGACCTATCTGCAGGAGCACCACGCGAAGGGCGAGGTCGTCACGGGACTTCTCTATCTCGATCCCGCGCCCGAGGATCTGCACGCGCATCTGAACACGATCCAGACACCACTCAACATGCTCGGCGAAAAAGATTTGTGCCCCGGCGCAAAGAAATTGGCGGACGTCAACGAATCCTATCGGTAGGTTCAGGCCGTCGGCGTCCAGATCACGTCATCGATGTTTCGCGCCCCCGTCGCCAGCATGACCAGGCGATCAAAACCCATCGCCACGCCCGAGGCCGGCGGCATATGGGCGAGCGCTGCCAGGAAATCTTCGTCGATCGGATAACGCTCGCCATAGATGCGATGCTTTTCGTCCATCTCTGTCGCAAAGCGTCGACGCTGTTCGACGGCATCGGTCAGCTCGCCGAAGCCGTTGGCCAGTTCGACGCCGCACACATACAGCTCGAATCGTTCCGCCACGCGCGGATCATGCGGCGTGGCGCGCGCAAGCGCCGCTTCGCAACGCGGATATTCGAACAGGACCGTCGGGCGGCCATCGCCAAGCTTGGGCTCAATCTTCGCCACGAGGATTTTGCTGAAGATGTCGGCCCAATTGTCGTTCGGCGCGACAGCGAACCCCGAAGCGACGGCGCTTTTCGCGAGAGATTGCCTGTCGCCTTCGCCCTCGGGCGAGAGCGACG
Source organism: uncultured Alphaproteobacteria bacterium (assembly GCA_963715545.1). GTDB lineage: Bacteria > Pseudomonadota > Alphaproteobacteria > Micropepsales > Micropepsaceae > Rhizomicrobium. The sequence goes on from OY970252.1 coordinate 3,092,173, forward strand.
CGAACAGGTCGATTCCGGCATGGATGCGGAACGCGTCGGCCACGCTGACGCGCTGGGGTTCGGCGCGGGGATCGCAAACCCGGTCCCGGAATGCGAACGCCTTCGCGCCTGTCGTATCCGCCGCCAGGCGCAGGATCGCCAGACAATCGTCGATGACCGCGGCATAATCCTCGTTCGCGCGATACCATTCGAGCATGACGAACTCCGGCGCATGCAGGGGCCCTCGTTCGCGATTGCGGAAAACCTGGGCGAAATCGAAAATGCGCCGTTCACCCGCGGCCAGGAGCTTCTTGCTCGCGAACTCCGGGGAGGTGTGAAGATAGCGCGACTGTCGTGCGCCTCCCGTTGCGATCATCTCCGTCGCGAAAGCATGCAGATGCGCTTCATTGCCGGGCGAAACCTGCAGGGCGCCACATTCGGGCTCCAGGAACCCGTCCTGTTCGAAGCGGCTGCGGATCGCAGCCTTGATGCGTCCGCGCGCGAGCAACCACGTGCGGCGATCCTCATGCACATGCGGCATCCACCACTGCGATACTGGGGGCGGGGTCACGCGATTGCTCCCTGGGCTTGCCGAAATACCTATCACGAGCGGCTGCCGATGGCGCAGGCGCGGGCGGCGTCTCGTGCAGAACAGCCGCCCTTGGCCGAGGCGAGCGGTGCTGCTATGACCCCTGCCGCCCGTTTCCAGAGGTGAAAAGTGGTTTCAGTGATCGCCAGTCAGATCCGCAAGGGTCAGGTCGTCGAGAAGGACGGAAAGCTTTACGTCGTGCTCACGGCCGAAAACACGCACCCCGGCAAAGGCACCCCCGTCACCCAGCTTGAGATGCGCCGCATCAGCGACGGTGTGAAGATCACGGATCGCTACAAAACGACGGACACGATCGAGAAGGCTTTTGTCGAGGAACGCCCCTTCAATTACCTCTACCATGACGGCGACCACTTCATCTTCATGGACCCGGAGAACTTCGAACAGATTTCGGTGCTCGAAAGCGTCATCGGCGACGCCGTGCCTTTCCTGTTGGAAAACATGGAAGTGCATCTCTCCACCCACAACGGGACCCCCATCTCGATCGAACTTCCGGCGCGAGTTACGTTGGAAGTGATGGAAACGGAGCCGGTCACCAAGGGCCAGACGGCGTCGGGTTCGTTCAAGCCGGCGATTTTGTCGAATGGCGTACGCACGATGGTGCCGACGCATATCGTTCCGGGCGTGCGTGTCGTGGTGCTGACCGAAAACGGCTCCTATGTAGAACGCGCCAAAGATTGAGCCCCGCGGTCACGTATACAGGAAATAAAGAACCACAAACGCCACGAGCGCGAGCGCCAGGCTGACGCCGAGCACATAGCGGACGGAACCGAGCGCAACCGCCTGACGCGCGTCGGTTGTGCCAATCCGCGTGCCGCCTTCGGGGGAACGGGCGGCGGGCCGCAATTCTGCATCAGGCATTTGGCGCTCCTTGGTTCGGCGGCGAGCGGCCGCGCTGCTGTTTTGTAAACGGATGCAGGGAAGGCCCGTTCCGCCCGACGAAAGACACACCGATCACCCGAACTGGGGTCGGCGGTTTCTTCGGAGAGGGAGGGAAGTGAGCGGACACCCGATGCGGGGTGTCGAAGGGGCTGGGGCGTACCGGACCGGACATCCGCTCGGGTTAGATAACGGGCTCCCTCGAAGGGAGTTCCAAAAAATATTAGGAATTATGGCGACCGGATTCTTTTGGCCAAGTCATTGAGATATCGGAATTTTCTGGAGTCCTGGAATAAGACGCCCTGCCGGATCCTGAAAACCAGGCTGCGGCGGGCTGTCGCAGTTCAAGATGAGCTCAAGCAAAAGCAAAGCCGAGGCGGCAGCCATATCCAACGGACGGACACCGGTTGAGGACAGCCAAGACGTCTATATCGGCGGTTGTCCCCGAAGCGCGCCGGAAAATGCGTTGACGACCAGCATGATCAGGAACACGAGCAGCAATATCTTCGCGATCGTTCCCGCGAGGCCCGCGAGGGCGAAAAAGCCCAACACGCCGCACAACAACGCCAGCAGGAAAAAGGTCAGCGCCCACCCGAGCATGAATAAGCTCCTCCGTTGGTTGGAAAACGCGACGCGATTGATGGCGTTCCGGAGAACTCGAGATGCCTTGTGGCGGCCGTCATGGGCGACGCGCGGCCGCCCGCACCGACAGAACTCTTGATGACGATCCGAGCGTCAGAACCTGCCGTCAGGCTGCTTTCCGCTTCATCGGATGGAAGAACAGCGCCTGCCCGACTGTCGCCTGTACGGTTTCGGGCAGGAACGGCTTGGCGATCAGATAAGTCGGCTCGGGCCGCTCTCCGGTGAGAAGCTTCTCCGGATAAGCCGTGATGAAGATCACGGGAATATCGAAGCTCGTGAGGATTTCGCTCACCGCGTCGATACCGGAACCGCCTTCGCCGAGATTGATGTCGGCGAGCACGAGACCGGGCTTTTTCGCGAGCGCCAGCTTCACCGCCTGATCGCGCGTCGCAGCCGTGCCCACCACCTCGTGACCGAGCTCGGTGACGAGATTCTCGAGGTCGAGCGCGATGATCGGTTCGTCCTCGATGATCAAGACCTTGGAGACCAATTCGCTTTCGATCGTGCGCTGCGCATCGACGATTTCGCGCTCGACGGATTCCGCCGTTTCGCCCAGGATCGTGCCCGTTTCTTCGAGACTGAACGCTTCCACCGCCGTCAACAGAAGCGCGGCCCGGCGTGACGACGACAGCGATTGCAGCCGTCCTTCCGGCGTCGCGTTCGAGCCGGCCTCCTCATTGAGATCGTCAAAATGGGCCGTGCTGGACCAGATTTTGTGGAAAAGTCCGTAGAGGCCGACACGCGGCGGGAGGCTCTCATCGAGGGCGTGTTCGCCCGATAGCAGCGCCGTCAAAGTGGCGCGGACATAGGCATCGCCGCCGGCCTGCGATCCGGTCAGTGCACGGGCATATCTCCGCAAATACGGCAAATGCGGCGCAAGCGCTTGCGTCATGCTCATCAACCAGCTCCCTCGGTCCCTTTTAACAATTCCTAGGCAGAAAACTCTGGCTGGGGCGAAAAGTTCCCTTCCGGCGGAACCTTACGGGATGGCCGACGTTTGTCCATTGAGCGGAACGCCTGGGGAAGCGGGGGGCCCTCGAAAAAAGTCGGGTTAGGATTTGGTCGGGTTTGGGACGCCGGCGCAACATTTGGAGTAGGTGTAGTGGCAGGCGCGACCCAACGTAGAGGCTGGGATATACCATCCGTGACAAGAGATATGAAACCGGATCGTGAGAAGAACCGCACCGTGCGGGCGAGGCAACGCGCTATCGGCCGCGAACTGCGGCGCATTTACGACGACGTGGCGCGCGAGCCCGTTCCCGACGAATTCCTGGATCTGCTCCACAAAATGGACGAACCCGGAAAAGGCGGTGGGAGCCCTAAATCATGACAGCGCCGGATCTCGCTTTTGGCGCGTCTCGCACAGCGCGGGACGCTGACGCCAGCGCAGACGGGTCTTTTAAGGCCGGTCTCATCGAATTGATTCCCTTTCTGCGCGCCTTCGCGCGGTCGCTTTGCGGCAACCCCGAAATGGCCGACGACCTGGCTCAGGAAACCCTGGTCAAGGCCTGGCAGGCGCGCGACATGTTTGCGCCCGGCACCAATCTCAAGGCGTGGCTTTTCACCATTCTGAGAAACCAGTTTTATTCCGACCGCCGGCGCGCCTGGCGTCAGGCGCCCTGGGATCAGGACGCCGCCGAACGCATTCCGGGATCGGCCGGGGAGCAGACCTGGGCGGCCGAACTTTCCGATACGGCGCGCGCACTGACGAGCCTGTCGGACGAGCAGCGCGAAGCGCTGATTCTTGTCGGCGCAGGCGGATTCTCCTACGAAGACGCAGCTGCGATTTGTCATTGCGCCGTCGGCACGGTCAAAAGCCGCGTCGCGCGCGCGCGCAAGACTTTGATCGCGATATTGGAGGGCGAAGACCCGTTGCCGCCATCGTCCCAGCCGGCGGAAGGAGACGCCGCAAATGAGATCATGGCGCAACTGGATCGGCTGGCCCCCCCCGAAGGGCGAACCACCGCAAAACGAAGAATCAAAGACGCCTCTTCCCACTAGCGGTTGGTCGCTTCGACTCAGCCTCCTTCTCTACGTCACCCTTGCGCTATTCCCGATCGCGGTCGCCAGCATGTTGCAGGGCATCGATCGGGCGCGGCACGACGTGGAAGACGTGCGTGAGACGCTATCGGCCACGGCGCGGGAAGCGGCGACGCCGGAACAAAATGTCCTTGCCGCTGCAGGCCAGATCGTAAGAGCGCTGGCGAACCTGCCGGACGTCCGCGACGTCACGGCCCGCTGCAATCAGGAACTGGCCGACTCGCTCCGCGGGCTTGCGTTTTTCAGGAATATTGCGAGGGAGGATGCGAACGGCCGCATCGTCTGCTCCGCCGATCCGGCAGGCATCGGCGTGGACGCGAGCAAACGTCCCATCTGGAAAAATATCACGTCCAGCAACGAATTCGTCGTCAACGGCGACACGATCAACCCCAAGACGCATACGCCGCTGATTCAGGGTCTGCTTCCGCTGCGCGACGCGCGGGGGCGGTTTATCGGCGCGCTTGGGATCACCGTCGACGCGCGTTGGCTCAACTACATGGTCAGCGCAAGCCGACTACCGTCGGATTCCGTCGTCGCCATCACGGATCAGTCGGGCAGGATCATCGCCGCCAACGATCGCGCCACTGCGGGACCGGTCTTCGCGCATGCCAATATCGCAGCCCATGGCGACCTGCATTCGGCGAAAGACCTTAAAGGCCAGGTGTGGACTTTCACCACGGCGCCGCTGCTGGGCAGCCACGTGTTCGTCGGTTTCGCCATGCGGGAATCGAGCCTGTTCCGGCCGACATACATTCACGTTTTCGCCGATTTCATTCTGCCCTTCCTGATGATTGCGCTCACCTGGCTTGCGATCTGGATCGTGACGGACCGCCAGCTCACGCGCTGGATCATTTATCTTCGCCGGATATCGGCGGCCTATCGAACGGGACACTACTCCGTCCGGCCCGTGCTCGACGACGCGCCCAGCGAATTCCGGACCTTGGGCGACGCCCTTTCGGAAATGGCCTCCGCCATCCAGGATCGCGATCGATCGCTCCGCGAGGCGGTGGCGCAGAAAACGGTTCTGATCAAGGAAATCCATCATCGCGTGAAGAACAATCTGCAGGTCGTCATGAGCCTCTTGAGTCTTCAGGCGAACCAGCTCAGCGATCCGGCGGCTCAACTCGCGCTGCGGCAGACGCGGGCGCGCATCAATGCGCTCGCGCTGGTCCATCGCATCCTCTACGAGATCGACGATCAATCGTCCGTCAATATGAAGACGCTGCTCGAGCAGCTGGCCGAACAGACCAATGAGGGATTCGGCGGCGACCGTCGCGATGTGCGCATCGCCGTCGACGCCGCGCCGCGCATCGTGACCGGCGACATGGCGGTGCCGCTGGCGCTCTTCACGGTGGAAGCGCTCACCAACGCGTACAAGCACGCCTATCCGACGGGGCATGGCGGGCGCATTTGCGTCAATCTCAAGCCCTTTGACGGGGCGAAGCTGCGCTTGTCGGTGGAGGATGACGGCGTCGGATTCCAATATGAAGACGTGAACGCAAGCGTGGGCGCCCGCCTCATCAAGACGTTCGGACAACAGGTGTCGGGCGAGGCCTCCATCAGTTCGGAAAAGGGACGCGGCACGACCGTCGAGATTGTGTTCCCCGATCCGGATCGTTCGGAAGCGGCACAATAAAAAGAGCCGGCATTGCGCCGGCTCTTTGATTTTCCATACATCAAATCAAATCAAACTGTCGGGCCGCGTCCCCGCATGAAGCCGGCGATCAGACTCACCGCGAACAGAACAAGGAATATGACGAAGATGATCTTCGCGATTTCGGCCGACGCGAACGCGACCCCGCCGAATCCAAGAACGCCCGCGATGATCGCAACGATCAGAAAAGTCAGAGCCCATCCGAGCATGAATCCCTCCATCCACAACAACGGGCCACACTGACCCGCTCGCGATCACAACGCGCGCGGGCTTCCGAAAGTTCCGCGCTGCGCCATGCGGCGCCCGTCGACGGTCCGGAACGAGACGCCCGCCCGAACGTTCTCGTACAGGGAGCGCTTCACTGGCCTTCACCGCGTGGGGCGTTGGCTAAAAAGTTGGAGTCGAAACATGAAACGGACAATCACGGCTGTTCTTCTATCGGGAGCGATGGGACTCGCCGCAATCGCGGCGGCGCCCCAAGCTTCTGCGCAAATCGGCATCTCGTTGAATTTCGGCGATGTCGGCATCGCGTATCAGGACGGATATTGGGACAGCCATCATCACTGGCATCATTGGCGCAACAATGACGAATGGACGCGCTACCGTCAGGCGCATCCCGAGAACTATCACGACTGGCGCCATGACGATCAAAACCACCACGACGATCATCACTAAACTTCAGAATGGGCTTCACCCGGCGCCAAAGGCGCTGGGTGTTCGCCTTTGGTCGGACATGACTGGCGGGCAGGCGTTTCGAGCGAAAATGGCCCGAAGAGGCGCGCAGATATCCGTGGGCTAAATGTGGATCGCGTGGCCCAGCGCGCGCAACGACGCTTCGTGGAACGCTTCGCTGAGCGTCGGGTGGACGTAGATCGTGCCGGCGATATCTTCAAGCAGCGCACCCATTTCCAGCGCCAGCGCGAATTCCGCCGACAGCTCCGAGACATGCGCGCCCACGGCCTGGATGCCCAGGATGCGATGATCGTCTTCGCGCGCCAGCACGCGCACGAAACCGCCTTCATCGCCCGAATCCATGCTGAGCGCACGGCCATTGGCGGCAAAAGGAAACATCGCCGTAATGGTCTTCACGGCTTTAGCCGCCGCATCCGTCGGCAATAGACCGGCGCTGACGACCTCCGGCTCTGTGAAACAAACGGCGGCGATCGACGCGGGATTGAACCGACGCTTTTCGCCGGCGATAATTTCCGCCACCATATCGCCCTGCTTGGCCGCCTTGTGTTCGAGCATCGGCTCGCCGACGAGATCGCCGACCGCCCAGACATTCTTCATCGAGGTCCGACACTGGTCGTCGACCTTGACGAAGCGCCCTTCCATGTCGACGGCCATGTTCTCGAGACCCCAGCCTTCGGTGTTCGGCTTGCGCCCGACGGTGACGAGGATTTTGTCGGCCGGCAGTTGCAGCGTCTCGCCGTCTTTGGTTTCGACAGCGAGCGCTGCGCCGCCTTTATCGCTCGCCAGCCCTTTGGCCTTCGCGTTGAGGTGCAGGACGACGCCATGGCGCTCCAGCCATTTGCGCACCGGCTCGACAAGCGGGGCGTCATACAGCGGGAGAATCTGACCCAATGCTTCGACCACCGTGACGTCTGCGCCGAGTTTGCGAAACGCGATTCCCAGTTCGAGACCGATATACCCGGCGCCCACGACGACCAGCTTTTTCGGCAGCACATCGAGCGACAGCGCTTCGGTGGACGAAATCACCGGACCGCCGAACGGCAAAAACGGCAATTCGACCGGCAGAGAGCCATTGGCGAGGATCACATGCTCGGCATGGATCGTGACGGGATCGCCTTTGGCCGACGTCACGGAGCAAGTTTTTGCGTCCGAAAAATTCGCCCAGCCATTCACGACGCGAACTTTGGCGCGCTTGAGAAGAGCTGTGACGCCGCTGTTCAGCTTGCCGACGATGGTTTCCTTCCAGCGCACGGTTTCCGCCATGTCGACCGCGGGCGCGCTCTTGAGCGAAATGCCGTGACGCGGCTTGGCGGCGGCGCGCGCCATGGTTTCGAATTCTTCCGCCACATGGATGATGGCCTTGGACGGAATACAGCCGCGGATCAGGCAAGTGCCGCCGAGCTTGTCGTTCTCGACGAGCACGGTTTCGAGCCCGAGCTGGCCCGCGCGGATCGCCGCGACATAGCCGCCAGGCCCACCGCCGACGACGAGGACTTTGGTGTGGATTGTTTCGGACATAGCGAGTTCGCCTTAAAGGAGGCGAATAGCGAGTAGCGAATGGCGAGCAGGGAAAAATTACCCCTATTCGCTATTCGCTATTCGCCACTCGCCTTTGTTCAATCCATAAACAACGTCGCGGGATGCTCCAGCAGCGACTTCAACTTCTGAATGAATTCCGCGGCGTCGTAACCGTCGACCACACGATGATCGAAGGACGAGGACAGGTTCATCATTTTGCGCACCACGACCTGGCCGCCGCGCACGACCGGCCGCTCGACGATCGCATTGGGACCTATGATCGCGACTTCCGGGCGGTTGATGACGGGTGTGGTGACAACGCCGCCCAAGGCGCCCAGGCTCGTGATGGTGATCGTCGAGCCGGTGAGCTCCTCGCGCGAAGCTTTGCCGTCGCGCGTCAATTGCGCGAGCCGCGCCACCTCGCTGGCGCTGTCCCAGATATCGCGCGCTTCGGCATGACGCACCACGGGGACGATCAGTCCGTTCGCTGTCTGCGTGGCGATGCCGATATGGACCGGCGCATAGCGATGCACCACGCCGGCCTCGTCATCGAAGCGCGCATTGATCTGCGGCCAGTAGGGCAGAATCTGCACCAGCCCGCGCATCAGGAACGGCAACAGGCTCAGCTTCGGCCTGTCTGCCGATTTCGTGGCGTTCAGATGCGCGCGCAGGCTTTCCAGCTCCGTCATGTCGATTTCCTCGACATAGGCGAAGTGGGGAATGTGGCGCTTCGATTCCTGCATCCTCTCGGCGATCTTGCGCCGCAGTCCGATGACCTTGATCTCTTCGACGCCGTCGCGTTGCGCATAAGACGAACGCGCCGAACCGCCGCGTGCGCCCGACGCAACATAGGCGTCGAGATCGGCATGCGAAATGCGACCGGCAGGTCCCGAACCCGGAACGAATTGCAGCTTGATGCCCAATTCGTCGGCACGTTGGCGCACGGCCGGCGATGCGAGCGGTTTTGCGTCGGAAACGCGCGCGACGGGCGCAGCCGCTTTAGGCGCCGGAGCGGGCTTCGCCACTTCGACCTTTGGTTCAGGAGCTTGCGGTTTCGGAACGGGCGTGGGCGCCTTCGCAGGCGCCGCCGCATGCGCCTTATGCCCCGCGCTGTTCCCCGCGCCTTCCACTTCGAATTCCACCAAGGGCGCGCCGACCGGCGCCATCTCGCCCGGCTCGCCGTGAAGCGAGACGATCGTGCCGGAAACCGGCGACGTCATTTCGACCGTCGCCTTGTCCGTCATCACGTCGACGAGACTGCGCGTCTTCCTCGATGCGGTCTCCCACCGCGACATGCCACGCGACGATCTCGGCTTCGGCGGTGCCTTCGCCGACATCGGGAAGTTTGAAGACGTAGCGGCCCATTCTATTTCCCCATCGCGCGGAGCATCGCAGCGGCGACGCGATCCGGTCCCGGAAAATACTGCCATTCGAAGGCGTGCGGATAGGGCGTATCCCAGCCCGCCACGCGCTCGATGGGCGCTTCGAGATGATAGAAGCAGTATTCCTGCACGAGCGCCGAAAGCTCCGCGCCGAACCCGCTCGTGCGCGTCGCTTCGTGCACGATGACGCAGCGGCCGGTCTTCTCGACCGATTTCACGATGGCGTCGATATCGAGCGGCAGCATCGTGCGCAGGTCGATCACTTCCGCATCGACGCCGCTGTCGGCGGCGGCGGCCAGCGCCACATGCACCATCGTGCCGTAAGCGAGCACGGTGAGTTCGCCGCCTTCGCGCATGATGGCCGCCTTGCCCAGCGGAACCGTGTAATGGCCTTCCGGCACTTCGCTGGCCGGATGCTGCGCCCAGGGCGACACGGGCCGATCGTGATGACCGTCGAACGGGCCGTTATAGATGCGCTTGGGTTCGAGGAAGATCACCGGATCGTCGTCCTCGATCGCGCTGATCAGAAGGCCCTTCGCGTCATAAGGCGTGGATGGAATCACCGTCTTGATGCCGGCGACATGCGTGAACAACGCTTCCGGACTCTGGCTATGCGTCTGGCCGCCGAAGATGCCGCCGCCATAGGGCGTGCGCACCGTGATCGGACACCAGAAATCGCCCGCGGAGCGATAGCGCAACCGCGCCGCTTCCGACACGATCTGGTCGAAGGCGGGATAGATGTAGTCGGCGAATTGAATCTCGACCACGGGCCTAAGACCGTAGGCGCCCATGCCGATCGCGGCCGCGATGATGCCGCCTTCGCCGATGGGCGTGTCGAAGCAGCGCGTGATGCCGAATTTCTTCTGCAGCCCTTCGGTGGCGCGAAACACGCCGCCGAAATAGCCGACGTCTTCGCCGAACACGAGCACATTGGGATCGCGCTCCAGCATCACATCCATGGCGGAATTGATCGCCTGGATCATGTTCATCGTGGCCATGATCAGACGCCCAATTCCTGGCGCTGGCGGCGCAGATGCCAGGGCATTTCCTTATACACGTCCTCGAACATGGTTTTGACGCTGGGCGGATTGGTGCCGAGCGTGCCGAAGCTCTCCGCTTCCTTGTTCGCGGCACGCACCTCTTCGACCACGTCCTTGTGCTGCTTTTCGTGCTCGGCTTCGGTCCACACGCCGAGACGCATCAGATGCGTCTTGAGCCGCACGATAGGATCGCCCAGCGGCCAGTTTTTCGCTTCGTCCGATCGGGCGATAACGGCTCGGATCGTCGCTGGTGGAATGGCCTTCGGCGCGGTACGTGTAGTGTTCGATGAGGGTGGCGCCGAGATTGGCGCGCGCGCGCTCGGCCGCCCATTGCGTCACCGCATAGACGGCGAGGAAATCGTTACCGTCGACGCGCAGGCCCGGCACGCCATAGCCGATGCCGCGCGCGGCGAAGGTCGCCTGTTCGCCGCCGGCGATGCCCTGGAAGCTCGAAATCGCCCATTGATTGTTGACGACGTTGAGGATCACCGGCGCGCGATAGACCGAGGCGAAATTGAGCCCGTGATGGAAATCGCCTTCCGCGGTCGTGCCTTCGCCGATCCAGGTCGCGGCAATGCGGTCGTCGCCTTTGTAGGCCGACGCCATCGCCCAGCCGACCGCCTGGCTGAACTGCGTGCCGAGATTGCCGGAGATCGTGAAAAAACCGTGCGCCTTGCTCGAATACATGATCGGCAATTGCCGGCCCTTCAGCGGATCGCGCACATTCGAATAGACCTGACACATCATGTCGACCATCGGATAGCCGCGCGTGAGCAGCAGCCCCTGCTGGCGATAGCTGGGGAAGCACATGTCGTTCCGGATCGAGCGCGAGCGCGGGCGCGATGGCGACCGCCTCTTCGCCCGTGCATTTCATGTAGAACGACGTCTTGCCCTGGCGTTGCGCGCGATACATGCGGTCGTCATAGGCGCGCGTCAGCATCATCAGGCGCAGTCCGCGCTTCAAGCGTCTCCGGATCGAGCCGCGGATTCCACGGCCCGACAGCCTTGCCGTCATTGTCGAGCACGCGGATCAGCTTGAACGCGATGTCCTTGATATCGTGAGCCGCCACGGCGCTGTCCGGACGCGGCACGTCGCCCGGCGGAGGAATCACGATCTTGCTAAAGTCCGGAACGTCACCCGGCCGTTGCTCGGGCTGGGGAATATAAAGACTCAGCTTTTTCTTGTTTTGCATGTCGACCGATCGCTAGCGGAAAGAAAGGCGGGTCTCGCGGAGGCGAGCCGTTTCAGCCTATCAGGAACCCGGCGCCGGCGCTGATATCCGGTTGCGCGAGACGGCGTCAAGGCGCGTCCAAGCCCTTCATCGCGCTGACATTTTGGCGGCAGATTCTCCTGAACGGGCGGCAAAGCAACAAACGGACGCGAATGTCCTCCGGGGTCGAAAGGACATGAGCGCGACTTGGCATTGCGCGCCATAAATTCATGCTTCCTGCAAAAAGCTCTTGCATTTGTTCCTGATTTGTTCTTTCATGGTTTTAGGCGATTATATACTTGACAAAGGTAGTCCCAAGCCATAGATTTGGCACATCAAATAGGTGCTGCCATGAACCTGAACGATCCGATCTTCACTGACGAAACCAAGGCGCGGGCTTACTTCGAGGGCCTGCGCTGGCCGAATGGCGTTGTCTGCCCCCATTGCGGCGGCACGGAGCGGGTCTATCGTCTTGAAGGCAAGTCGCATCGCCCCGGCCTGTTTCATTGCAACGATTGCTCGGGGTCGTTCACAGTCACAACCGGCGGCGTCATGGAAAGCAGCCATATCCCGCTGACCAAGTGGGCGCTGGCGTTCCGGCTCTATGCAGCCTCGAAAAAAGGCTTCAGCGCCAATCAGCTTAGCCGGATGCTCGGGATTACCTACAAATCGGCGTGGTTCATGGCGCATCGCGTGCGCGAGGCTATGGGGCCGGGACCGGAAGTGCCGCTTGGTAGCAAGGGCGCAGTGGTCGAAGCGGACGAAACGGAACTCGCACCCTCGAAAAAGAGCCGTCCGCGCGCTCGCGGCAAAAACCTGAAATTCGTGACTCTGATTGAGCGCGGCGGACGCACAACATCCAAGGTGCTTACGGGCGCGGAAGGCCCCATCGGCTTTCAGGTTCAGAACGCAATCAAGGACGAAGTGGACCCGAAGGCGATGCTGCATACGGACGGCGCTCGCTTCTATCGGAATCGCGCGAAAGAGCAGCACAGGGCCGTGAACCATAACAAGGAATTCGTGCGCTATCCCGCAGATGGCGAGCCCGTTCACGTCAACACCGCCGAAGGCTATTTCTCGATTTTCAAGAGGGGCCTTGTCGGCACATATCAGATTATGAGCGAGCAGCATTTGCACCGCTATTTGGCGGAATTCGATTTCAGGATGAACAATCGCGTTGCCTTGGGAGTGAACGACGACGTTCGCACCGAACGCGCCATTAAGGGCGCTGAGGGCAAGCGGTTGCGTTATCAAGGAACTGGCAAAGCGCAAAACGCTTAAGCAGATCGCGCGCGAAGCCGCGAGGGCGGCGCGCGCGCAGGGCAAGCCAGCCCCCCTTAAGAAGGGGAATTATATACTTGACTCAGCAAGCCGGGTGGCCTAGGTTTGGTTCCAGAACAAAGGAACTACGCCATGGCCGACCCGCTGAACAACAAAATCTTTCAAGACGCCACGAAAGCCCGCGCTTGGCTTGAAGCGCTCTTGTGGGCCGATGGTCGGGTTTGCGGGTATTGCGGCGTAGCGGACGAATCAACCCCGATCACTGGCCGCGACGGCTACTACCAGTGCAACGCTTGCCGCAAGCAATTCACGGTCCAAGTCGGCACGGTGTTTGAGCGCTCGCACATTCCGCTGAATAAGTGGCTCATGGCCGCTTTCCTTCTCTGCGCCTCAAAGAAGGGCATGAGCGCCCATCAGATGCACCGCATGCTAGGCGTCACCTACAAGAGCGCTTGGTTCATGTGCCATCGTTTGCGTGAAGCTATGGCCCCGTTGGGCGGAAAGCTTCCCAGCCCGCTCGGCGGCGAAGGCAAGATCGTCGAAGCCGACTCGTCGTACATTGGCGGGAAAGAAAAGAATAAGCACGTCGGCAAGCGCGACCGCAAAGCCATCGGTGGCGTCGGCAAGCAAATCGTTCATACGCTGGTCGAGCGCGGCGGACGTGCAAGTTCAAGCCATATCAGCAACATCAGCGGCAAGACGCTTCGCCCAATCGTGTTCGGGCAAGTTGACCGCAAGTCGTCTCTGATGACGGATGAAGCGGGCGAGTATCGCAAGATCGGCAAAGAGTTTGCCCGCCATGGCGTCGTGAACCACGGGGCAGACGAATATGTGCGCGGCGACAACTACAGCAACACCGTCGAAGGCTTCTTTTCGATCCTGAAGCGCGGGATCGTCGGCACCTATCACCATGTCTCGGAAGCGCATCTGAAGCGCTATTTGGCGGAATTCGATTTTCGCTACAGCGAGCGTTCCGCCCTTGGCGTCGATGACAGCGCCCGTGCCACCAAGGCGCTTCAGGGAATCGTCGGGAAGCGTCTTACTTATCGGCGGGTTAACCACCCCGAAAACGCCTAGACAAATTGCGAAACATTTTTTGAGATGGCGATCTCGAAATATATAAATTGCTAAGTACCTGATTTCATTGAATTAATATATTGTGAACCCCACGTCTGATAACGTTGGCGGGAACCCCTGTATTGACGGAATCATTGTTTCTTGCGACTGACAGGCCCAAGGCACCCCATATAGGTGGGGAAGGGGCCGAACTGGGTTCGGGAGAACTGAGATGACTGAGCGCGACAGGTTTATGGCGCGGCTCGCGGAGGCCCGCGAAGCTGGGCTTGTTGACATGAAATTTTTCTTTATGCCCTCTGGCCCGATGAAGCCGGAATCGATTTTTGCTGCCATGAATCAGGTTGAGGACGCAGTAAAGAAGGGCAAGCGCCATACAGAGTGGGCTGGTAATACTCCCGCTTAACTTGACTGTTTTATTACAACTCGTAGATAAGGCACTAGGCGGCCCAATCGGGCCGCCTATTTTCGTCTGGGGGCGCCAGAATGTTGAAGCCCGTTTGCAAAGTTGCCAGAGAACTATGCGAGATGTGCGAGCCGCATGAGTTTGATCTCGCGCGGATCGTTGGAATGATCAAGGCAATTACGGTTGTCGATCATGTGTTCTTCGTCCAATACGACACCCCGCCAGAAAACCCCATTTGGGGAGAGTTTACTCGCTGGTCAAAACAGCCTGGAGCGTATGCGGCTTTTGAAACGAATGTAGAAATTAGATATGCCACCCACCTTCTAGATAAAGAAGATTGGTTGCGTTTCGTGATCTGTAAAGAGCTTTGCCATTCGTTGGAAGCGCCCTCAGGAAAGCACGATGTAAGTGAGCGCGGCGTTGATGACCTTGTAGATAAGTTCTCGTTGATAAGTTCGGCGCAAACACCTCCGAACATGACGCGCGTATATCACCTAGAATTATTGGCCGAGGTGGGAGCAATCGAGTTGTTGTGTCCCCTGCAAACGCGCAAGGAGATTTTAGAGAAGAGTGGGCGCCCAGATGCAGATGCCTGCGCCGCAATCGCAAAGAAATATAATATGCCCATCGGCTACGTCGATGGAGCGTTTGATCCGGCCAACATTGCAGCCGTTGAATTGGTCATTAACGGCGCTTGATTTTTGCCGGCCGCTCAGGGTCTGGCTCATGGGGCTTGTGCCCCATCTTAGCCGCTGACTTCACCAGCGCCTCGAATTTGGGCCAAGCGTCGGGATCAAGATCGAGCGCATCGGATTTAGCCGCAAGCGGTTTTTTCACCGCGCCTGCTTTGCTTTGATTCTTGTCGCCACCACTTTTCTTTCCAGCCATACTTTCTGTATCTCCTGTGCCATCGCCATAATTGCGACCTTTGCGATGCTTAGCAACATGTCCGCGTCGATCTCGGACAGCGTCGCGCGCGGATGCATAAGCGGATTGCGGTGGTGTGTTCGAATTTCGTCAACGCTCAAAAGCGTGCGTGCATCTGGCAAGAATTTTGGTTTTTTGGGCTTTTTGTCTTTGAGTTTTTTCAGGGCATCAACGTAGTCGTTCCAACTGTGCTTCGTCTCGCCCGGTTTGTTACAGAAAGTTTGATAGTAAATTTCTATCACGGCCTCAACTGCGCGCGCTGAATGATACCCAGACGCTGTGTAAAGATCGAACGCAAAGCAGCGACACGCGGCCTTGAAATCAGCCAAGGCCTTCATCCCGATAATGTGAGCGAATTCTTCTGGAAATGCTTTCTCGCCATTTTCCACCAAGGCGGAAACTGAGATAATGCCGCGCTGCTGGATGTGATACGCGGAGCTCTCTCGCATTTCCTCGGCAAACACTGTTTCGAATTTGCCGAGCGCCTCAATGATTGATGACCACGTCCACTCCTCGATGGATTTTTCTCCCTTTTTGGGATGTTTGAATTTGGGTTTGCCAGCGTCGTCTAAAATCTCATTTCCTTGCTCGTCGTGTTCGAAGTAGTACCAGCTCCACACCCATTCCAATTCCTGCTGCAATTCCTGAGCTTTCGACGCCGAAATTCCAATTGGAATGGGCTCTCCCTTTATAAGGCGCGCCAAAGTACTGCGCGCCTGCGCGACCGGGGAGTAAGCGTCCCGAACGTCTATTGGAAAACTCATTCGGAGGCGCTGGAGACGCTGCCCCAAATCATACAAGGCAAATTGATTTATTCGTTCCATGTCACGCCCCTCCGCCCCGACTCGATTTTTGGTCGGGAAGGATAGCACCGCGCCATTAGTCGGTAATACCTCTGAATTCTCCACTTTCTTCTCCCTTTTGGGGAGAACTGCACACTTGGGCTAGCATCGGCCTGTCTTGCGAATCATCGCCGACCGGATTATGCTGAGTCAAG
Source organism: uncultured Alphaproteobacteria bacterium (assembly GCA_963715545.1). GTDB lineage: Bacteria > Pseudomonadota > Alphaproteobacteria > Micropepsales > Micropepsaceae > Rhizomicrobium. Next base: position 3,108,503 of record OY970252.1, read on the forward strand.
TACACAATTCCCTTAAGAAGCGCCAGCGATGGCGCAAATGGTACAGGCCGAAGGGCGGGAAATGACTCTCCCGCCCTTCGCCGTTATTGTTGCGACCTGAAAGATGGGAGGAGGGGCGAATGTCTACAAATGGCGGGCGAGCCGCTTAAAGAGAAACTGCCGCCGGTGCAGCGGATTCATGTTCTGCTTCACGATTTATCCGCAGATAAGCCCGCTCCATCGCATCTAACGATTGAGTTAGAGTTTGAAGGCGGAGTTCGGATGCCGTTGGTTCTGACCGACCGGGCCATTCAAGACTTGCAAGGAATTGCGAAAGCCAACGCGCCACGTTCGCGCCGCCACTGATTTCGCAAAATGCAATAGCCCTGTAAGCTATTGCCAGTTCGGCTCCATCGATGTGTGTGCCCATCGCCACGCTCTTACCACCGATCGCCGTCACTTGGAATCCGGTCGCTGCCTGATTTGTTCGGCGAGCGTGTACACCGCGCCCGACACAAGCACGGCCAATGCCGTGACGACGCCAATCGCGGCTTGGTCCAGCGGATCGTGGTCGAACAGACCGCAAACCCATTTGGCGGCGAAGTAGGCGCACCACGTCCCCACGATGGATGCCGCCAGATAGGCGCTCATTTCTTGGGTTTTCTGCTGGGCCGCTTGGCCCAACTCGACTCCTTCTTAATCTTCATTTCAGAGTGCGGCTTGTGGGGGGTGGCCAGCGCCCGTTTGAGCGCGCGTTCCATTCGCTCTGTCGCCTGCTCGTCGTTGTATTGATCGTCTCTGGGCATGGGGTGTCCGACATGGTTCCTAGGCGGCGCGATTCACTCGCGAAACTGGATAAAAGACTAAAGGACCTCGCCAAGCAATTACCCAAGAGCGACGTGCTGTTTGACAGCCTATTCGGTCTTGTCGAGTCTACCCCTCGACCAGAAGCCATGGATCGGACCGCCGCGGTCGCCGCCGCACAGTATGTCGAGAATGCTCTGCAAGTTGCCATTAAGGCCCATCTCAAAAAGGAGATTTCCGAGGCGGAGTCGAAGGAATTATTTGACGGATTGGGGGCGCCGCTCGGCAGCTTTTCTTCTCGGATCGTAATGGCCTCAGCCCTTGGCATAACTAGCCGCGAGGAAACGGAAGACCTCGACACGATCCGCAACATCCGAAATGCATTTGCTCACTCCGCAATCCATATGACTTTTGAGAGTGAAGAAGTGAAAGGCTTATGCCTCGCACTCCACGCTCTCAAGGATTTTGGAATTGAAGGACTTGAAGACGTTATCGGTGCAAAATGGATCTACATAACGGCGATCGGGCAACTTTATTTCAAGCTGGTCACACACTTTCCGGGTTCGCCGTGGAGCCTGATTCTGGAACCACCGCCGCCGCCCGGCGCGCCCTCTCCATCGCCTCGTAAATAGCCGCGACAATGCTGCGCCGACGCATGAAGCGTGAGTCGCTGTCCAGAAATTCCAGATACCCCGCCTCAAGCATCTCGGGCGTGATTTCGATTTCTTCGTCGGTTGTCGTCGGCCTGTCGCCGCTATCTCTACTCATTGTGTGAACCTATGGCAAGTATATAATCGCCTGGTTTTATGCAACCGGCTCTCGCATTCGGCCAATCGGCCGATCTCGCTTTCCTCCGCGACCGTCTTCGGGACCGCTTCGGACCCCAGTTCGACGTGCAGAGGCACGATCCGATCAGCCAACTGGTCAAGGCGACGATCAGCACTCAAACCTATGACGCGGTTTCTTCGGCAGCATTCGAACGGCTGGTCATCCGCTATCCCGATGTCGAAGAGCTTGCAGCGGCGCAGGTTGAAGACATCAAGGCTGTGATTGCCGATGTCAAACATGTCGAAGACAAAGCGTCTTATGTAAGCGAAGCGCTTCGTATGATTAAAGCGCGTCAGGGCGAGATTGCGCTTGAGTTTCTGTGGAATTGGCCCGTCGACCTCGCGATGCGCTGGCTGACGGGCCTGCCGGGCGTCGGCCACAAGGTTGCAGCCGCGGTGTTGAATTTCAGCACATTGCGCCGGCGGATTTTCGTCGTGGACACCCATGTCCTGCGCGTATTGCAGCGTTTCGGGTTTGTGGGAACGAAAGCCGACTACGAAGACGCCTCAGATGCAGTGATGGCGGCGGCGGACAGTTTCGATACCGACGATCTGTATGAGTTGCACTGGCTGCTGAAATATCTCGGCCAGCAGATCTGCACCCACGGCATCGCGCATTGCAGCGAATGCCCGCTGGCGGCGATGTGCATCAAGCGCGTGCGGCCGGGGAATGCGGTCATGCGATCCGTTGCCCATGCGTAACGGCACAGATGACCTGAAATGGCTGGGACAATGATTGACTTGGGCTACTGGTATCCCGTATTCTATGAAAGACGACACTTTCGAATGGGATGACCGCAAAGCCGCGGCAAACTATGCCAATCACGGCATCGGCTTCGAGTTGGCAAAGCAGGTTTTTCGCGATCCTTTCGCCGTCGAACGGCTCGATGACCGTGAGGATTACGGCGAGGATCGTTTCATCCTTATCGGGATCGTCGAGCGACTCTTGCTTTGTGTCACTTACACCGAACGGCGGGGACGCATCCGTCTGATCTCAGCGCGGCGTGCAACGAAACGTGAGCAAAATGAGTATTTCACGCAAGACGGTTGAGCCGGTGCGTCCGATGACGCAGAAGCAGATTGAGGCGGCGGCGCGTCGAGACCCCGATGCCCGCCCGCTGAGTCGCGCGGATATGCAGCGCATGCGGCGCACGCCGCAGATCAAAATCATTCGCCGGGCGCTTGCTTTGACCCAGGAAGAGTTCGCCGAGCGCTATCGTATTCCGTTGGGGACATTACGGGATTGGGAACAGGGCCGCGCTCAACCGGATCGGCCGGCGCGCGCCTATCTCACCGTCATCGCGCGCGATCCCGAAGGCATATTTCGGATTTTGCAGGCAGGCTGAACAGCCAATTTTCAAGAAACCCTTTCAAGCGCCCCGCAGCCCATGTGCAGAGGGCGCAGCCAGGCAGCCAGTTTGAGATCGGCGACGAAGCGGTTGTATTCCCGGCCCTTGTCGGTTTCCTCCATGCGGAAATGCGACACCTCCCAATTGACTCTGCCACACGTGCGAGCATACTAGAACATAACAGGAACAAACGGCTAGAGCATGGCTGAAATAGCCGCAAAACTGGCAGCCTTGCGTGCCGCCCTGGATCGTCCCGGCGAGACGCGCGCAACCGCGTTCGTGCCTCTGGGGCATGGGCCGGCCGACGCCTGCCTGAAGGGCGGCTTGCGGCAGGGAACAATCCACGAAGTGTACGCGGCCGAAGCGAGCCATGAGCCGGCCGCGACGGGCTTTGCGCTCACTCTTGCCGCGCGCCTGGCGGGCGCAAGACGATGGCTGTTGTGGGTCCGACAGGATTTCGCGGCCCTCGAAGAAGGCGAGCCCAATGGCATGGGCCTCGCCGAACTCGGCCTCGATCCGTCGCATGTGCTGATGGTGCGCGCGGCCGATGCAGCGGCCGTATTGCGGGCGACGGCCGAAGGTCTCGCCACACCGAGCCTTGGCGCGGTCATTCTCGAACCGTGGGGCGAGCCGAAACTGTTCGATCTGGTGACGAGTCGGCGCCTCACCTTGGCGGCCGCACGCAACAACGTGACCGCCATTCTGCTACGGCCGGGCGCCGAGCCCTGGCCCAGCGCCGCCGAAACACGCTGGCTCATACGCGCTGCAAAATCGCGAAACGGCCAGGACGATTGGGGCCAAGAGAATTGGGGCCGAGAGACTTGGGGCCGAGAGACTTGGGGAACGCCGGCATTCGACGCGAGCCTTGTGCGCAACCGGCACGGAACGACAGGGCAATGGGTGATGGAGTGGAATTGCGATGACCGCGTCTTCCAGACCGGCGCGGCGTATCCTCGCACTATGGCTGCCGCGCCTGCCGACGGACCGGCTACAGCGCGCGCAGCCTTCGGGAGATAAAAAGCCGCTCGTCCTGGCCGCCAAGGTGGACAACGCGTTGCGCCTGTCCGCCGTGGATGCGCAGGCCGCGACGCTTGGCCTTTCGCCCGGCATGGCGCTCGCCGATGCGCGCGCGATGATTCCCGCGCTCGACGTGATCGCCGCCGACGAAGCGGCGGACCGGAAACTTCTCGAACGCATCGCCGACTGGTGCGAGCGTTTTTCACCTCTGGTCGCGCTCGATCCGCCGCACGGGCTTTTCTTCGACGTGACGGGCACGACGCATCTGTTCGGCGGCGAGCGCGCGATGCTCGAAACCGTGCGCCGCGCGATTGCGGCGCAGGGCTTTTCCATTTGCCTCGCACTGGCGGGCACAGCATCTGCGGCGCGCGCGCTTGCCGCCTATGCCGACGGCACGACCGTCGAGCCCGGCTGCGATGCACAAAGCGTGGCGCCGTTGCGGGTTGCAGCCCTGATGGTGGATCCGGCGATCGTGTTTGGCCTGCACCGCGCCGGGCTCAAAACCGTCGGCGCTGTGGCGGCGCGCGCGCGGCACGAACTTGCGTCCCGCTTCGGCGGCGCGTTTGTGACCCAGCTCGACCGCACTCTGGGCCGGGAAGACGAACCAATTTCGCCGCGCCGCCCCCTGCCCGACTGCATGGCCGAACGGCGTTTCGCGGAACCTGTCGTCACGGACGATGTGGTGGCGGACACGATTCACGCGCTTGCCGAAAGCATCGCGGGCTTGCTCGAGAAACGCGGCGAAGGCGCCCGGCAACTCGAAGCCGCCTTCTTCCGCGCCGACGGACACATGCGCCGCATCGCCGTCACGATGGCGCGGCCGACGCGCGATCCGAGGGTTGCCGCGCGGCTGTTCCATGAAAAACTCGACTCTCTCGCCAATCCGCTCGATCCCGGTTTCGGCTTCGATCTCATCCGGCTTTCGGCCATCACTGCCGAGCCGCTCGATCCGCAGGCGACAAGTTTCGACAGCCGCGAAAACGAAAAAAAAGACATCGATTTTCTGATCGACCGTCTGTCGGCGCGCTTCGGCGCGACGCGGGTGCTGCGTTTCCAGCCGCAAGACACGCATATTCCCGAAGCCGCGTCCGTGGCATTGCCTGCGCAATCTGCCGCGCCTTCGAAACTGCCCTGGACGCCTTTTCGCGCGCCGGCCGAAGCGCCGCGCCGACCTTTGCGCCTGTTCGCGAAACCGGAACCCATCGAAGTGATGGCGGAAGTCCCCGACGGGCCGCCTTTGCGCTTTCGCTGGCGGCGCGTGCTGCATGCCGTCGCGCTCGCCGAAGGGCCCGAGCGTATCGCGATGGAATGGTGGCGCACGCAGGACTCCATGCCCACGCGGGATTATTTCCGCATCGAAGACGATCAGGGCCGCCGCTTCTGGCTCTACCGCGACGGCCTCTACGAACGCGAAAATTTTGCGCCGCGCTGGTTCATGCATGGGGTGTTCGCATGAGCAGAAAAAAGATTCACCACAGAGACACGGAGAAAAAAGAGAGGGCACGGAGAAGGTTCTTCTGCGCGCAAACGTGCGCAAGAAATTTCTCTACTTCTTACTTCTCCGTGTTCTCCGTGACTCCGTGGTGCATCTTATCTTTTTCGCATCTCCGCACGAAACAGATGGCGGAGAAGAGCGCATGACTGCCTATGCCGAACTGGCCGTCACGACGAATTTTTCGTTTTTGCGCGGGGCGTCGCGTCCGCATGAGCTTATGGAAGCGGCGGCGACGCTGGGGCTGAAAGCCATCGGCATCGCGGATCGCAACAGCCTCGCCGGAATCGTGCGAGCTTACGATGCGATCGAGCAATTGCCGGAGCCGAAACCGAAACTGCTCGTGGGCGCGCGGCTCGTGTTTCGCGACGGCACGCCCGACATTCTCGCCTATCCCACGGATCGCAAAGCCTATGGCAATCTTTGCCGTCTGATCTCGAAAGGAAAATTGCGCGCCGAGAAAGGCCTGTGCGATCTCGATTTCGACGATCTCCCCGAATGGCAGGAAGGACTCCTGCTCGCCGTTGCGCCGCCGCAGCGCATTGGCGACGAAACGAAACACTGCCTCGAAAAGCTGACGCGGATCGCGCCCGCCCGTGTCTGGCTCGCAGCCGCGATGCTTTATCACGGTGACGACAAACGCCGCCTGCGCAAGCTGCAACGCCTGGCGCGCGAAGTCCGCGTGCCGTTGCTCGCCATCAACGACGTGCTCTATCACACGCCCGACCGCCGAGAATTGCAGGATGTTGTCTCCTGCATCCGCGAACATGTGACCCTCGACACGGCGGGCCGCCTGCTGGAAGTCAATGCGGAGCGGCATCTGAAATCTGCCGACGAAATGGCGCGGCTGTTCCACGCTGCGCCGGATACGATCGCCGAGACGATCCGTTTCGCAGACCGCATCGCGTTTTCGCTCGATCAGATCAAATACAATTATCCCGACGAACCGGTGCCGAAAGGCAAGACGTCTCTGCAGCATCTGACCGATCTGACCTGGGCCGGCGCAGCCGAACGCTATCCCGCAGGCATTCCCCCAAAAGTGCGCGAGACGCTCGAAAAAGAACTCGGACTGATCGAGAGACTCGATTACGCGCCCTATTTCCTCACCGTGCGCGATATCGTGGGAATCGCCAATGCGAAAAACATCCTGTGCCAGGGTCGGGGCTCGGCCGCCAATTCCGCCGTCTGCTATGTGCTCGGCATCACGGCCGTCGATCCGCACAAGATCGATCTTCTGTTCGAGCGCTTCATCTCCGCAGAGCGCAGGGAACCGCCCGACATCGACGTCGATTTCGAGCATGAACGACGCGAAGAGGTGATGCAGGAAGTGTTCCGGCGCTACGGCCGCGCGCATGCCGCGATCACCGCCACTGTCATCTGCTACCGCCCGCGTAGCGCCATCCGCGAAGTGGGCAAGGCGTTCGGGCTCACGGAGGATACGACGGCGGCGCTTGCCGGCTCCGTGTGGGGAAGCTGGGGTGAAGGCTTGAAGGAGCGCGAAATCAAGCAGGGCGACCGCGATCCCGCCAATGCGCTGATCGCGCGCGCGGTCGGCTTCGCGAACGAACTGGTCGGCTTCCCGCGCCATCTTTCGCAACATGTCGGCGGTTTCGTGCTCACGCGCGATCGGCTGGACGAGATCGTGCCCATCGGCAACGCCGCAATGGACGACCGCACCTTCATCGAATGGGACAAGGACGACATCGACCGTTTGCGTATCATGAAAGTCGATGTGCTGGCGCTCGGGATGCTCACCTGCATCCGCAAGGCGTTCGAATTGATGAAGGATCATAATGGAATCGATCTGAATCTTGCGACCGTACCGCGCGAAGATCCCGTCGTTTACGACATGCTGTGCGATGGCGATGCGATAGGAGTGTTCCAGGTCGAAAGCCGGGCGCAGATGAACATGTTGCCGCGCTTGCGCCCGCGGAAATTCTACGATCTCGTCATCGAAGTCGCGATCGTGCGGCCGGGCCCCATCCAGGGCGACATGGTGCATCCCTATCTGCGCCGCCGAAATGGCGTGGAGAAAGTGGAATATCCGTCACCCTCGCCCGAACACGGACCTCCCGACGAGCTCGTCAATGTGCTGGGCAAGACCAACGGGGTGCCGCTGTTCCAGGAACAGGCGATGAAGCTTGCCATCGTGGCCGCGAAGTTCACGCCGGACGAAGCGAACGGTCTGCGCCGGGCAATGGCCACCTTCCGGCATATGGGCACGATCCATACTTTCGGCGACAAGATGATCGGCAACATGGTGGCGCGCGGCTACAAACGCGATTTCGCCGAGCGCTGCTTCAAGCAGATCGAAGGTTTCGGCACCTATGGCTTTCCCGAAAGCCATGCGGCGAGTTTCGCGCAACTTGTGTATGTGTCGGCTTGGATCAAGAAGCATCATCCCGCCGCGTTTGGCTGCGCGCTGCTCAATTCGCAGCCGATGGGTTTCTATGCTCCAGCCGAGATCGTGCGCGATGCGCGCGAGCATGGCGTCGAAGTGCGCCCCATCGATGTGAGCTTCAGCGAATGGCACAACACGCTGGAAAAGCGCGACGACGGCGCGCTCGCGCTGCGGCTGGGCTTCCGGCAGATGGACGGCTTCCGGGAAGAATGGGCCAAAGCGTTGGCCGCGGCGCGAGCACGCGGATTTGGCGAGATCGCAGATCTTGCGCGTCATGCGAAACTGCCCAAACGCGCATTGATGGCTCTCGCCGAGGCGGATTGCTTTCGCTCGCTGGGGCGCGACCGGCGCGAGGCGCTCTGGGCCGTGCGCCGGCTGGCCGACGATGCACCCTTGCCGCTCTTCGCCGCGCGCGACGCGGAAGAACTGCCGTCCGAGGAGACCGCGCCACTGCCCACGATGCCGCTCAGCGAACATGTGCTCGCCGATTACCGCACCTTGCGGCTGTCGCTCAAAGGCTATCCCATGCAGTTCCTGCGCGAATTATTCGAAGGCGAGGGCGTGTCGTCCTGCGCGGAAATTACAGAAGCCAAAGACGGCGCGGCCGCAAGCTGCGCGGGCATCGTGCTGGTGCGCCAGATGCCGGGCGCCAAAGGCGTCGTGTTCATCACCCTCAGCGACGAGACCGGCATCACCAATGTTGTCGTATGGCCCAAACTGATGGAACGTTTCCGCAAGGAAGTGATGGGCTCGCGGCTGCTGCTGGTGGAAGGCAGGGTGCAGAAGAGTTCCGATCCGAAAAGTGTGGTGCATCTGGTGGCGGAGCGCCTTATCGACCGCACGCAGGAACTCAGCCGCCTCTCGGAAGACAAGCTTCGCCCGCAACTCTCCCGTGCCGATGCAGTCGCCCATCCCAAGGGCCCCGAACGACCCACCCGCGGCGGCCATCCGCGCGACGTGCGCATCCTGCCCAAATCGCGGGATTTCCATTAAGGGGATGCACGCGGAGACGCGGAGAACGCGGACGAACAGGGGAAGATTGCGCGGATAGACTCAATTCTTCTCCGCGTCTCCGCGTGCTAAATCTTTTTCATGCCCAAAGCACAAAAGCCAATTCTTCCCGATCTTCTCGCGCCCGGTCTCGATGTCGTGTTCTGCGGCACGGCGCCCGGCACGGTTTCGGCGCAGCGCAAGCAATATTACGCACACCCGCAGAACAAATTCTGGCGCGCACTCTACGCTGCCGGGCTGACACCGCGCCTGCTTCAACCTTCCGAATATGAAACCCTGCTCACCTATCGCATCGGCCTGACCGATATCGCCAAGCACGTGTCCGGCATGGACAATCAATTGCCGCGCGGTAGCCTGGGCAAAGACGCGATCGCCGATCTGCGCGCGCGCATCGAGAGGGCCAAGCCCAGAATCCTCGCCTTCACGAGCCTGACGGGGGGACGCAAGCTTGCCGGTTCCGCGGCCGGCTTCGGCCGACAATCCGTCGCCATCGGCGAGACGGAAGTGTGGATTCTCCCCTCGCCGTCCCCCGCCGCGAACTGGAACTGGCAGAAAAACGAAAAGGTCTGGCGCGCGCTGGCGAAGGAGGTTCGCAAGCTCAGATGAGCGTGTATTCGCTCCACGATTTGTTCTAGGGTCCGGCCGCTGCTTTTCGCCACCGCCATGCCCGATCCGAAACCCTTTCTCCTCGTTCCCGAACGCGCATGGACCGCGGGCGAAGATGCGCCGCGCAAAAATTGGGCGGTTCTGGTTGCGGGTAATCGCATCGCAGCAGTCGGTCCTGCGAACGGTATCGAGGCGCCACCGGATGCCGAGCGCATCGAACTACCCGGCCAAACGCTTCTGCCCGGATTGATGGACCTGCATTCGCATCTCTTCCTGCATCCCTACAATCGCAAATCCTGGGACGATCAGGTGTTGAAGGAATCCGAAGCCTATCGCACCGTGCGCGCGGTGACGCATGCGCGCAACACCCTGCACGCAGGATTCACCACGCTGCGCGATCTCGGCACCGAAGGCGCGGGCTATGCCGACGTCGCGCTCAAGCGCGCGATTGACGAAGGGATGATAGCGGGACCTCGCCTGTTCGTCGCCGGTCGCGCAATCGTGGCGACCGGCAGCTATGGCCCCGCCGCGCGAAACTACCGACCCGATTGCTGCCTGCCGCAGGGGGCGGAGGAAGCGAGCGGCGCCGAGGAAATCGTGCGCGCCGTGCGCCATCAGGCGAGCCACGGCGCGGACTGGATCAAGGTCTATGCCGATTACCGAACAGGCCCAAACGGCGAAACGCGACCAACTTTTTCTGAAGACGAATTGCGGGCGCTGGTCGATACGGCGCATGACACCGGACGGCCCGTCTCGGCCCATGCCGCGAGCGACGAAGGGATGCGCCGCGCGGTCGTGGCGGGAGTCGATACGATCGAGCATGGCTATGGCGGCTCGGAGGCGACCTTCGCGCTGATGGCGAAAAAGGGCGTCGCGTTCCTGCCCACACTGACGGCGCCGGAAGCGATCGGCGAATATTTCTTCGGCTACATCGCAGGCAAGACCGAACCCACGCCGCAGATGCGCCTCGCCGAGCAGGGCTTCCGCACGGCGCTGAAGCATGGCGTCATCATCGGCTGCGGCAGCGATGTCGGCGTGTTCGCCCATGGCGCGAACCAGCGCGAGCTCGACTGGATGGTGCGGCTTGGTCTCACGCCCGCGCAGGCGCTGCTGGCTGCAACCGCGATCGACGCCAAAATCCTTGGCAGGCAGGATCAACTCGGCGAGATTCGCGAAGGCTTCCTCGCCGATGTGATCGCGGTTTCCGGCGATCCGGTGCAGGATATCGCTGCGGTCAAGAACGTGACATTCGTGATGAAGAACGGCCGCATCCATCGTCGGCCGTAACGCGAAAGCAAGCAGGACCAACCCATGGACAGCGCAAAACTCAAATCCTTCGTGGGCCAGATCTGGGACGATGCGGTGGTGCCCACCATCACCGAATATATCCGCATTCCCAACAAATCGCCGGCCTTCGATCCGGATTGGGCCGCGCACGGCTATATGCGCGATGCGGTCAAGCTGTTCGAAAGCTGGGCGCGCGACAGAATTGCGGTCATCGAGGGCGCGAACCTTGAAGTCGTGCAGCTCCCGAACCGCACGCCGCTGATCTTCATCGAAATTCCGGGGCAAGGACCAAAGACCGTCCTGCTCTATGGCCATCTCGACAAGCAACCGGAGATGGTGGGCTGGTCGGAAGGGTTGGGTCCCTGGACACCCGTGCGCGACGGCGACAAACTGTACGGCCGCGGCAGCGCTGATGACGGTTATGCGATGTTCGGCGCGCTGTCGGCGCTGCTCGCCTTGCGTGATCAAAGCGTGCCGCATGCGCGCTGCGTGATCCTGATCGAGGCCTGCGAGGAATCGGGCAGCTTCGATCTGCCCTTCTATGTCGATCATCTCGCGCCCCGCATCGGCGAGCCGTCGTTGGTCGTGTGTCTCGATTCCGGCTGCGGCGATTACGAGCGGATGTGGCTCACCACCTCCTTGCGCGGCACGGCCATCGGCAGTCTCACCGTGCGCGTGCTCCAGGAAGGCGTTCATTCGGGCGACGCGTCCGGCATCGTGCCGTCGAGTTTCCGGATTCTGAATCAGCTGATCGCGCGGCTCGAAGATCCTGCGACGGGCACGATCAAGCCGAAGGAACTTTATTCGCCAATCCCGGCGCAGCGCGCGCAGCAGGCGCAGCAGGCGGCGCAGGTGCTGGGCAGCGACATCTATGCCAAATTCCCGTTCGCGAAAGGCGTGGAGCCCGTGGCGCATGATCTCGCCGAACTCGTGCTCAACCGCACCTGGCGGCCGCAATTGTCAGTGACGGGCATCGAAGGCTTGCCCGCGCCGCAGAATGCGGGGGCCGTGATGCTGCCTTACACGACGGCGAAACTGAATCTGCGCCTGCCGCCCACGCTCGACGGCGAAAAGGCGGGGCCGATGATGAAAGACGTGCTGGAAGCCTCGCCGCCCTACAATGCGCAAGTCACCTTCGACGCCGAACGCGCCATGACGGGCTGGAACGCGCCGGCTCTTGCGCCCTGGCTCGAGAAATCCGTGGAGCGGGCCTCGCAGACGGCCTTCGGCGCCCCGCCCGCCTTCATGGGCGAAGGCGGCAGCATTCCGTTCATGGCGATGCTGGGTGAGAAATTCCCCAAGACGCAATTCGTCGTCACGGGCGTGCTGGGCCCGCATTCCAATGCGCACGGCCCCAACGAATTCCTGCACATCCCGACCGGCAAGCGCGTGACCATGGCGATCGCGCAGATCGTCGCCGATCATTTCAATTCATAAGAACGGGGCTTTCAGCCGCCTTCCGGCTGCACGGAGCCGCCGCCGTCGATGGCGGTTGTCACCTGCGGATTGCCGACATAGCGGATATTGCCGCCGCCGTTGACGGCTGCGGTCAGATGCCCGCTCGCCTTGATATCGATATGTCCGCCGCCATCGATGGCGGCCGTGCCGTTCTCCGCAGCCACACTGCGCAAGTCGATATGCCCGCCGCCATTGACCGCCGCGGTGATGGAGCCCTGCGCTGGAAAGCCGGGTGCGCTCTCGATCCTGCCGCCGCCGGAGATCGCAACGGCGCTGACATCGGGGGTCACGATCTCGATCTCCAGATCGTACTGCATCGGGCAATCGGAGTTGCACGTATGGATGACGAGCTTGTCCGCGCCCTCCATCTCGAAGCGGGTATATTGCGTACTCCCTTTCAGGATCGTCACCCGCTGCACCGCCCCGTGCTGCAGGACGATATGGCCGCCGCCGCGCAGTTCGACGCTGTTGAAATGGGCCACGGGGACGGCGGTCTGCGCAGACGCGGCGGCGGCGATAAGGCCGCCGGCAAACGTAGCAGCTGTAAGAAAGCGGACGGCGCTCATGGGATCCTCCGATGTGTCACCCGTCAGAGCCTAAGCCAAGCCCACTAGTTTGCTTCCATAGCAAATTCGGGGACAGCCCATGAGCGCAGACATTGGCTGGCCAAATCCTGCTCTGCGAGTGAATCCCGCCGGCGCGCCTTACGCAGCGCGACGCCGGCCGCGGCGATCGACGCTGCGCTCGGGCGGAAACGAGACGATCGCCTTCGTTCCGACATCGACTTCGCTCTGGAGCGTGAAAGCGCCGCCATGCGCCTCGACAAGACCTTTGACGATCGGCAGTCCGAGACCCGTGCCCCTTTCGCCGGCGGCGACGACGTCGTGGCGCGCCTGCCCGAAACTTTCGAACACATGCGCCATGTCGGCGGGATTGATGCCGACCCCGGTGTCTTCGACGGAGACGACCGTCGAGCCGTCCGCTTCGCGATACGCGCGCACTCTGACTTCGCCTTGCGCGCCCGTGAATTTCACGGCGTTCGTCAGCAAATTGACGAGTATCTGCTGCAGCGCGCGCTCGTCGGCCAGGATGTAAACCGCCGCATCGGATTCCAGGACCAGACGAACGGACTTCGCCGCCGCCCGCGCGTCCACGAGCCGCATGGCCGCGCCGATCTGCGCATTGAGTTCGAGGCGAATGTCGAAGAGTTCGAATTTGCCCGCCTCGACCTTGGAAAGATCCAGAACATCGTCGATGAGCGCGAGAAGCCTGCGCCCGCTCGCGTGAATGTCCGTGGCGTAATCCGCATAGCGTTCGTCGCTGTCTCCGAAGAGGCGGCTGTATATGATTTCCGAAAAACCGAGTATTGCGTTGAGCGGCGTGCGGAGCTCATGACTCATGTTCGCCAGGAACCGGGACTTGGTTTCGCTGGCCGACACCGCGGCGGCGCGCGATTCCTCCAGAGCGATCTGTTGGGTCTCGAGCTCGCGGATTTTCTGTCTCAGTTCGGCCGTGCGCTCGGCGACGACCGTCTCCAACTGGGCGTTGAGGTTTTTCAAATTGGCCGAAAGATTCCCGATTTTTTCAAAGGCGGCCTGGGATCGCGACGTAAGCGCCCCGGAAACACAAAGAAAAAAGGCGACACAACCGAACGGCAAGATGCTTCCGCCGCCGATCACCTGGTTGTCCACCAGGATATCATGAAGGATTGAGGTCGAGACGAGAACCCAGCCCATGAGCGCGAGGCTTGCGCCTTTCTCGCCGTCCCAGGCGGAGCGAGCGATCGCCTGGATGAGATAGACAATCACTCCGCACGCGAGAAATTCGACGAATTTGAGCGCAATGTCGCCTGCAGCAGGACCGCCGACAAGACTGGCAAGAGCCGCGGCAACGCCCAGCGCCGTCAAGATGAATCCGAACCGCAGCGAAAGATATCGACTGAAACTCAATGCCAGGAACCAATAGGCGGCGGGAAGACAAAGCGACGTCGTCGCAATGTCTATGCGCCAGACCCAGTCCTGACCGATCAGAGGAACGAGATTGATTCCAAGCGGCTCGAACAGGAAATTGCGCAGAGCCATGAGCGCCGCCGACAGTCCGAACCACAAATGCGCCTGTCCGCCTCGCGCGATTCCGAGGAAGGCGAAGTGATAGAAAGCGGCAAACAGCAGAGCGCCGACGACGATCAGCTGAAGCATTTCGACCGTATGACGTTGCCTCGCCAGCACGCTACCGAAACCCACCGAAGTGGCCGAGAAGAAACCACCGTAGTCGTTGAGGTGATTGGAGATCTCCAACCTGAGCTTGACGACGCGCGACGCGGGGGAGAGAGCGCCCAGGGCGCTGTACGAGTTGGCGTTCTCCGCAGCGCGTGTCGCCGCCGGCGTGCCGCCATGCGCAATCAGTTTGCCGTCGGCGTAAAGTCTATAGGCCGAGTAAAGCTGTCCGGTATCGATGGCGAACGAGTCGTCCGCCGGGGCCGCGGGAAGCTTCAGTGTCAGCGTGTAGGTGCCAAATCCTTCGGCGGAGTGCTTTGCGCCGCGGCCAACCCACGGTCCCGGAACAGGTGCGATGACGCCGCCCATTTGACGATCACCGATATCCTTCGCCCACTGTCGGTCGTAATAGAGCCATTCGCCGGCGAGCCGCGCCGTGCCGTCGTGCGCGAAATTCCAGTGAGAAAAATCGACGATGCCCGCTCGCGGCGCAGGCGCTATTCTTCCAGGCTTCGAAACGACAGCGAACACGCATACCGCAAGCGCCAGCAACGCGCCGCCGATCCAGAGCAGGCTCCCGAATCGCGAAAATCGCCGGTAGCGCACGGCGCGGTCACCTGCGAAATGTTTCACGCAAAGACTACGTGCTTCGTAAGCATCCGCCGAGTACCGCGGCTTTAGGGATTGCGGCAGCCGGACCGGCTATTTCTCGTTGGCTGCGTCCGCGATCAACTGGCGAAGGCAATCGATACCGCGGGGCGTGAAGGCGATCGTTGATTGATCGTCTGGACTATGGACCCAAAGGCGCCCTTCTTCGGGGTCCATCCAGTCACTGATTTGCGAGAGCTTGTCTTCGTCGATGTCGAGCATCTGTGCGACGAGCCCAATCGTGAAGACGGAACCGATGCCGGCCATGATCAGGCGGCAATCTCATGGGATGCGCGGTGCGCCCAGTTCCAAGGCAACAGTTGGTCGATTTTGCTGACGGGGTGATCTGCAATACGGGTGAGAACGTCAGCAAGCCAAGCCTGGGGATCAATGTCGTTGAGTTTTGCGGTCTGAAGCAATGTGTACATCAGGGCAGCCCTGTCGCCGCCACGTTCGGAACCGGCGAACAACCATGCCCGGCGACCGAGGGCAATACCGCGCAATGCACGCTCGGCGGCGTTGTTGCTGAGACATATGCGGCCGTCGTCGAGGAAGCGGGTGAAAGCGTTCCAGCGTTTGAGCATGTAATCCATAGCCTTGGCGACCTCCGCGTGTCGCGAGAGCCTGGCGCGCTCGGTACGCATCCATATCTCCAGCTCCCTCACCAGCGGCGCGATTTGCTCTTGGCGATAAGCGAGGCGCCGTTCGGCGGATTGCCCGTTGATCGCGCGTTCATGGGCGAAAATAGCGTCTATCTTCCTGACGGCCTCCAGCGCGAGCGGCGAGACGATAGCGGGCTTCCTGTTGCGGGCCCTGGATGCAATGTCGGCCAGGACGAAGAACTTCCTGCGTCCGTGCGCCCAACACGCCGCTTCTGTGATGGGAACGGGTTTGCGTGCCGCTTCGTAAAGCCCATTGAACCCGGCATAGGCATCCGCTTGCAGGATGCCGCCGTAATGAGCCAAGTGCCGCTGGGGATGTTCGCCTGTGCGATCCCGCGAGAAGAAGTACATCGCTGCCGGCGGATCGGCGCCGCCGAACGGCTTGTCGTCACGGACGTAGACCCACAGGCGGGCCGTGACGGTTTTGCCTTTGGCGAGGAGCGGCACAGGCGTGTCGTCGCCATGAATCCGCTCGCCGGCAAAAACGTGCGCACGGATCCGATCGGCAAGCGGAGACAGCACAGCCGCACAGGCGCCGACATCGTCGGCGAGTGTGGACAGCGGCAGGTCGATGCCCTCGCGGGCATAGGCCTCGCTCTGGCGGTTCAGCGGCTGATGCAATGCGAATTTATTGTGGAGCACCATGGCGAGCAGGTTCGGTCCTGCGCGGCCGCGGGCGATCACATGGAACGGCGCCGGGGGCTGACTGATCTTCTCGCAGTCCCGACAGGTGAACTTCTCGCGCACATGCTGGATTACCTTCCATTGCCGCGGAATAACCTCCAGCGTCTCGGTGATGTCCTCGCCCAGCTTGGCGAGCTTGGTCGAACCGCAGCAGGGACATTCCGTCGGTCCCGGGACGATCACCCTCTCGCGCGGCAGATGTTCGGGAAAAGGCTTGCGCACCGGCTTCTTGCGGGTGTGCGCCGGAACAAAACTCGTACCGGCAGATTTGGCCGCCATCTCCGCGGCGATCTCGTCCTCGCGCGCCGAAGCTTCCAGATCCTCCAGCTCCAGCTCCATCTGATCGAGCAGCTTGCGGCCGCGTTCGGAGCGACTGCCATAGAGTTCGCGGCGAAGCTTCTCGATAGCGAGCTTCATATGGGCGATCACGGCTTCGGCGCTGGAAACGCTGGCGCTCGCACGGGCCGCTTCGGCTTGCGCCGCCATGCGCAAGGAACGCTCCGCGCCGATCTCGATGTCGCGGGCGGCAAGCAACGCCTTGAGCGTCTCTACGTCATCGGGAAAGGAATCGATGAGGCTTGCCATGGTGTGATCAAATCACAAAACGCCGGCTTTGTGAGCCGCCGCCCTGGCCGTCGAGTCACCATGCCGCAACGAAGGGCCACAAAATATTGTGGAAAATCAGCCCGCCGCCTGCGGCTGGAACGTGCGTTGCGGATGGCGCCAATCGATGCCCTCGAGCATGTAGCCGAGCTGCGCTGGCGTGATGGGAACGGCACCGTCCACGACCTGCGGCCAGATGAACTTGCCGCGCTCCAGCCGCTTGGCATAGAGCGACATGCCGAGCGCGTCATGCCAAAGCACTTTGATCAAGTCGCCACGACGCCCGCGAAACACGAACAGATCGCCGGCATGGGGATCGCGTCTCAGACCCTGCTGTACTTGCAGGGCCAGGGTGTTCATGCCGCGCCGCATGTCGGTGTGACCGGTAGAAATCCACACCCGCACGCCGGAAGGGACCGGGATCATTTGCGCTCCAGAGCATCGACAACTCGCCTCAACGCCGCCGCATCCACATCGCTGCCGACAATTACTTGGCGACTTCCGGAAAGAACGATCACCATGCGCCCGGCCTCGGGACGGGAGGGAGAAACCTCGGACGA
Organism: uncultured Alphaproteobacteria bacterium; assembly: GCA_963715545.1. Lineage (GTDB taxonomy): Bacteria > Pseudomonadota > Alphaproteobacteria > Micropepsales > Micropepsaceae > Rhizomicrobium. The sequence goes on from OY970252.1 coordinate 3,126,107, forward strand.
CGGCGCTTCCGAATGGGCCACCGATACCACCCGCGAAATCTCGTCGGCCGCGACAACCGCCGGCACAAAGCCCGGCTCCTCATCCGGAACCAGCTTCCCGTCGCGTGTTAGCCGCCGCCAATTGAACAACTGGCTCGTCGAAATCCCATGCCGCCGCGCCGTCGCAGAGACTATCCGCTTGGCGCTGAAGCTCTCGGCTACGATCCGCAGCTTCTCATCCAGCGTCCAGCGGCGACGGGATCCCGTCTCGATCACCTCAAGCGTCGAGACCCTCGGCATAGGCGTATGACTAGGCATACTCCTATGTCTTCACTCCGACCGTATCAGCGCAAGGCGGTGCTCGGCGTAGGGGTACCGTGCTTCTGCATTTCCGCGGCGTTAATGCACGCTGGAGTCGACTTGCTCCTCGTATGCGGAGAATTACCTAGTTGCTTGTCTGGTGCGGGCGGCCGGACTTGAACCGGCACAGGGCTTTCACCCAAACGGATTTTAAGTCCGTTCAGCTAACTGGTAGCTACTTGATTTTTTAGGACTTTTTACCAGTTCCGTGCGTTAGTGTGCTAATCATTGTGCTAATTGCGCTCTTTCCCAAACACTATCAAAGCCAATTAGAAGCCCGCCAACGCGTACCGACTGCCCCTTGGCACTCGTCACCGGACACCCCCGTTTATCGCTTCTTTGCAGATTCGCCTAGCCTGCTTTCGGGTGCATTCCGTTGCTTTAGCCTTCGGCCTTACCGCCTTCCCTTTCGCAACAGTTCGCGCGTGCAACCTGACTGGCCTCGTGACAATGAGCGGGGGTAAGCCGTCAAGATCGCGGAGCGTAAGTGGTGCGGACCGGAGCGGAGCGACTACCAGATCACGTTCTACGATCATCTCGCTCTTGGTGGAAAAGGGATGTGGCCCCCTCGAGCGGCATGCGGCAGAGATTCGATCCCGTCAGAAGCAGTCATAGCGTTAAAGGACACCTCTGCTATCACAAAAAGAGGTTCCCTCTACCTTGATGTGGACGTAGGCGGGGTGAGGTGGACCCTTCTGTTAGGACCACAGTAGCGCGGTTCTTAGTTGGAAGGCCGGCCGTTCCCTTCTTCTATCATTATCAAGCTGCGATTTCTGCTGTTTCGGCTGTGGGCATGTGGACAACGCCCTTCGCGTTGTCCAAGCGCAGCGTCATGTCCACAGCTTTTTCGGCGAGCGGCCCGGTCGTTGCTTCGCGCCACGCGCTCATCGGCGTCCTGTAACCGAGCGCCTGGTGCGGACGCCGGCTGTTGTAGAAGGCGATCCACGCGGCGATTCCTTCGCGCGCCTGGCGACCATCGGCATAGTGTTTCAGATAGATGTCCTCGTACTTGAGCGAACGCCACAGCCGCTCGATGAAGATATTGTCCATGTAGCGCCCGCGTCCGTCCATCGAGATTTGAATGCCGGCCCTTTCGAGTGTGGTCGTGAAAGCAGCGCTGGTGAACTGGCTGCCCTGGTCGGAGTTGAAGATTTCCGGCTTGCCGAAACGGGCGAGCGCTTCCTCAAGCGCCGAGACGCAGAACGACACATCCATCGTGTTCGACAGCCGCCAGGAAAGCACCGCCCGAGAGGCCCAATCCATGATCGCCACGAGATAGAGAAAGCCCGAGCCGACCGGAATGTAGGTGATGTCCGTCGCCCATACCCGGTTCGGCTTGTCGATCGTCAAATTGCGCAGCAAATACGGGTAGATCTTATGCCCCGGCTGCGGCTTACTGGCGGACGGCTTCGGCCCCAGCGCCTCAATGCCCATCATCCGCATCAGCCGCTGCACGCGCTTGCGGTTGGCTTTCAACTCAAAGGCGATCCGCCGCGAACCGAAGAACGGCCACTCCGTATAGAGCGCGTCGATCCGGGCCATCAGCGCCATGTCGCTCTCCTTCGCGGCCACCGGCCGGCGATAGACGCCGGAGCGGGCCAAACCCATCAACGCGCACTGCCGGCGCACCGAAAGGCTCTCATGGTCGTGGTCGAGCTTCGCTTTGCGATCCGGAGTGCTCATCGTCCGGACGCCTTCGCTAAAAAATCCCGCTCCACGATCAGCTGCCCGATCTTGGCGTGCAGCTTCTCGATCTCGCGATCCCGATCCGCTTCGCACTCCTTGCCCACGCCGGCATCGAAGGCACGCGCCGCCTGATCCTGAAGCTGCTTCTTCCAGGCGTAAATCTGGTTGGGGTGAACGCTGTAGCGCTGGGCCAAATCGACAACCGTCGTTTCGTCCCGTAACGCCTCAAGCGCAATCTTCGCCTTCAGCGCTGCGTCGATCTTCCGTCTCGTTCTCTTCGTCATGGTCTGCTCCGTTTAGCAACGAAACAGCCGCTTTTCCAACTAAGCCCCTGGTCCCAAAATCGGGGTCCACTTCAGGGGATGGCTGCATGGGATTCGACACGAAGAAAAACGTTTGAGTCAAACGGCTATCAAATTTGTTGCTGCCGTATCCATTTTCAGCCCGATGAAATACATTCTCTCGAAACAACAACAAACGATTATATCTATTTTCAACCAACAGTGCGAGTTCAAAATCCGGGGACGCATGCTCATATGCAAATTTAGCCCCCAAAGAACCGACACACTTTCCGCTGATTCTATTTCGCCATATTGAAGTTCCCGAAGACTCTTTCGGGTTGGAAGAAAGGTACACAAGTCCGCTCCATCCATGGGGGACAACATCTCCCTCTTTGTAATGATGGTGAATCGCTGCATTTTTAGCAGTCCAATTGGCTGACATATAGTGAAAAGCGCCATTCCACCCATCCCCGACTTTGGACCAACATTTCTTTGGAATTTGTTCGCTTAAAGCACCTTCAATCTTCCGCCTGATCCAATCCGCATCAAAGCGAAAGCCCAACTCTGGTTTCGAAATGGGAATGCCCTTGAAAACAAGAAACGCGGTAGAATACCAAGCGCCAGGTTCGTTTCTATACGGAGAAAAGACTGCTTCCGAAACATGTTCTTCGGATGGGGGAGAATATCTGACAAATTTTTGCTTGAGCGCGATGTCTCGGACCGCTTCAGGGTCGCGGTAGAAGTTGTCAAGCACGACGACAAAAGGACCCTTATTTTCGATTTCAGTTCTGCTGGGATCGGAAAACCATTCCACTTTTTCGTTAAGTTCGCTTGCCGAACTGGCCAGGGGAGTTGGCATCGGAGGCAGGATCGGTATTTTGGCGTTTGGCGCCATCTGCTACCTCGCAGCGGTAGGTCGGTTGCCAACCTATCTTGGTGGTCTAGTAACTCGCTGGCTACACCCTATTTTCAAACTAAGAGCCCCATGCGCCATGCCACACTACCGATAATTGACGAGACGGGTAGCTCGATACTGTGTTGCACCAGGCGCAAGATGTTGATGGAACGGCAATTTTTGGCAAGCTCGACGGTGACCCTTCTCATCGATTTCGGTCTAACGACCTTACGGTCCGTCGGATTGACGCCATTTGTTGGCCTTGTCGCAAGTTTATCGGACGACGCTTGACCCATCAGCCGATTCCCTTCTCAATTGAACTAATTACCACCATTCTGCTAGCGTATAAGGGTGGTTCTGCGTGATATTAGGCGCAGCACAATGAGAAACGAACATGATCGCTTCCGATCTCGAAATTCGCCGCCTACGAGCGGACGAGCAGACAATTGCAACAAAGATCCTCGTGGAGTGTTTCGGTGACAAATACCGGGACTCTGCCCCAATCGACATAGCCGCTACTTTTGCCGAATACCCGTACGCGCCAATATCATTCATTGCCCTTTACGACGGCCATTATTGCGGTTTTGTTCAGACTGTATCTACTTACATCCACAAGAACATGTACAGCATTCTTTGGCTTGCAGTAACGCCCGAATATCGCCGAAGGGGTTTTGCTGCGCGGCTTTTGGCTAAGGCTGAGGAATATGTTGCGACCAATCTCTTTAAAGGAGCGGATGGGTCGTTCATCTTAGTTTCCGAATACAAGAAGGAGTATTACGAGAGAATGGGTTATGCTAACGGTATCAAGACTTTCGACGGGTATCCGATTATGATCAAGCATTTTCGGTCACCGTCCAAATTATATGGTAGCCCTGCTGTTTAGCAGAATTAAATGACGGGTGCGATTTGTGGCGGACGAATTAGACAGAAGGGCGCGAGATAAGGAAACAAAGCAAGCGCTTCAGGCGTCCGTTCGAGCGGTGCTATTTTGGAAATACGCACTTATTTTCCTTGCATTTTGTTTTGCGTTTTTCGTCGTCACCTACAATTTCCATACTGGAATATTTGCCTTCGTATCGGTAAAATCGGATCTGCTATCAGGCGTCGTGGCGTCTTTCATAATCGCGATCATCTATGACCTCTTTACGAAGAGGGAGGAGCAGGTCATATCCCAACTTGACCGCTCTACACTTGTCAACGAGCTATCACGCGAGCTCTTTCTTGCAAGGGGGGTCGCGGATCTTTCCGATACTGACATTGGAGAGATTGCAGCCGCTTTAGTGCAGGACGACCGCTTTCTTACATCACTTGCGCGCATATCGGCTGTCGATAGCATTTTTGCAGACGATGTCCTGCATTCTTACTTGCGCCCATTGTGGCGTGCTCCGCTGGTACACTTTTATAGTTGGGACAATCGCTTGGTTCCTAAAGCTACGGGCGACGAGCCGCTTATGTATACCTGGAAATCATATCAACGATTCAGTGTATATTCAGAACTGCCGGTGTTTCTCACGGCGATCACTGATGATGCGTTCATCGGCTCTACGCTGATTAACTCGGCCGTATTTTTCAATAACGTGATCGTCATGGGCGGTTACGTAAAGAAGGACGTCGAGGCCAACTTAAGCAACGACTTATCTCTAGCTGTTGAGCGGAGGATTGAGGGCAGGCGAATGTTGCTACCTATTCATCCGAAAATTATGAAGATGGATGAAGTTTTTACAGACCCAAATGTCTTGGAGCAGTACAAGAAGTTTGAGCATCTAGTCACACTGGTCGAATTTGACGTTAGAAAATATAGCCAGACGGGCAGTCCGAGGGCGATATTCGAGTTCAGCTTTTCGGCTCAAATTTCTTATTTCGAGCCATTTTTTTACGTACAGGCTGAAAACATTTCGTTTGTCGAGACGATCACAGTTGATTATCACGATATTGCACATCGCCTGAAAAAAGTGTGGGTCACCAACTTCATCGGTAACGCAGGCTGTGAAATTGAACACAATGTTACCGAAAAGACAGTGAAGTGTCAGGTAGACGGGATTGTGATGGCCGGCCAAGGCTTCCTGCTAACCTGGTTGCCTGAAGTTATTCCAGCGGCGTTGATACCGAAAAGCTCGGCTGCTTCGAGTGCGGTGGCGGGCGCCGAACATATGGATGAGCAAATCTGAACATTTCACACGATCGCGAAGCATGTGGTAAATACCATTTTCGTCGCTGACGCTGGAGTAGTTCGGATTGTTGCATTGCCGTTCCACCTGCTGAGAATCTCCCGACAGTTGGTCTTCCAGGAGCCTTGAATGTAGGGCAGTTCTTGCTATTCACTCAGCCATATGTCCAAGAGTTGGAAAAATGCGTTCGCCTGCTCCGGGGTGGCTTCACTCAGAAATGACGACGTCGAAAGCAATCGCGTACTAAGCTGATCGGCATTTCTGATTTGCTGGCCAATCTGAAGTTCATTGCTTTCGGTGTTGAATCTTAGGTCGACCCACGTTCTTTCACCTCGCTCATCGGTATCCTGAAAAAAAACCTTGCGATACATTTGCTACTCCATATCGGCGCGGTTTTCACGTCCGTGCGGCCTTGGCGGCGCGATTTAGCCACATTAAGAATCGGCCGCATGATAGGGCCAAAATAGCGATTGGGAACAGATGCGTCCCTATTGAAATGATCGGAGGTCAGCCTTCCGCTGAGAAAAGGTTCTAGATCAACGACTTGTGGCGCAGTCCATGCAGTTGGTCGGCTACAAATTCCAAGTCGCCGGCCCCCCTTGTAAGGCAGCGCACCCGACAATATATTTGTTGCGCTGCGTGTTGCTCTTTGGGCTGACGCGGCAGACGCTGGCAAATCAAAAAGGGAGTTCGCGCTATGAGTTTTTTTAAGCGGGTATCCAAGACATCGGTTGCTGCCAAAAAGGACGGTGGTGGCTGAGACCAAGTATATTCCATAACTTTAGCCCCAGGCATTGCTTGGGGCTTTTTTTGTGCGAAGCGTAATATGCGCGCGGAATGCCTACTGTTATCTACTTCGAACTGCCGTGAGCAATTTACACAATTTCCTAGATTTCTTGATGTGGTGTTTATCGATAGGCCGCTTGAATTCGAGATCCACAATCGTCAATTGACGTTACGTCAAAACGCAAGCTGTCGCATTATAGACGCTGCGACGAGAGTTCTTGTTTCTACCGTTTTACTCCCCGTTCGAGCCCAGCAATCGGCATATCACTAAGTCTGCGATACTCGAATTATTCGCGCTCGTTTGCGCGATGAAAAACTGTTCCTTAAACGTGGCTAATGATCCATTTAGATGGTTTGCAGCGTATGACAAGTCAGCGCTTCTTTATATTGCGAATACGTTAGGTAATATCCCAGACACCGCACTGTGCTACTCTCCGAAAAATTTGCCTCATTTGTGGAAAAACGACCCTTATGTTGTTAAATCGGGCTTCGGTGTAAAAAAAACGATACAAAGAAAGCATCTCGAAGCTGTGGTAGTGAGGGGATCGGACGACATATCTGATGCACCTCGGCACAAATATGTGGTTCAGAAATTTATTGAGCCAGAAAACGAAGTACGAATTTATACATGCAAGTTCGGGCCGAGATCAAAGTCGCTCATGCTTCGAATGCCAACGGGAAGTCGTTCGAGCCCCGATTGGCGAGACGCAACCAATGCATCGAATCTTCAGGTGTCTATAATACAGGATGCCGCGCTCAGTGTTCTGTGCGCTTCGGTGCTGGCCAAGCTTGGGCTTAGTTACGTGTGCCTAGACGTTATATCGAAGGAGGGCGTAAACTTCGTCATTGACATCAATCCGCATGGATCGTGGACATGGCTGCCAGCGGAGAGCGCATCCTGCGTGGAACAGTTTATGTTGTCATTTATCCGTTCCACCCTATCTAAACCATGATCGAAGGCCGCCGCGAAAAATGGCATAATAAAACCGCCGAGCCGAAGCGCTTACGAGCTGAAACGTAAGCATCCGCCGAGTACCGCGGCTTTAGGGATTGCGGCAGCCGGACCGGCTATTTCTCGTTGGCTGCGTCCGCGATCAACTGGCGAAGGCAATCGATACCGCGGGGCGTGAAGGCGATCGTTGATTGATCGTCTGGACTATGGACCCAAAGGCGCCCTTCTTCGGGGTCCATCCAGTCACTGATTTGCGAGAGCTTGTCTTCGTCGATGTCGAGCATCTGTGCGACGAGCCCAATCGTGAAGACGGAACCGATGCCGGCCATGATCAGGCGGCAATCTCATGGGATGCGCGGTGCGCCCAGTTCCAAGGCAACAGTTGGTCGATTTTGCTGACGGGGTGATCTGCAATACGGGTGAGAACGTCAGCAAGCCAAGCCTGGGGATCAATGTCGTTGAGTTTTGCGGTCTGAAGCAATGTGTACATCAGGGCAGCCCTGTCGCCGCCACGTTCGGAACCGGCGAACAACCATGCCCGGCGACCGAGGGCAATACCGCGCAATGCACGCTCGGCGGCGTTGTTGCTGAGACATATGCGGCCGTCGTCGAGGAAGCGGGTGAAAGCGTTCCAGCGTTTGAGCATGTAATCCATAGCCTTGGCGACCTCCGCGTGTCGCGAGAGCCTGGCGCGCTCGGTACGCATCCATATCTCCAGCTCCCTCACCAGCGGCGCGATTTGCTCTTGGCGATAAGCGAGGCGCCGTTCGGCGGATTGCCCGTTGATCGCGCGTTCATGGGCGAAAATAGCGTCTATCTTCCTGACGGCCTCCAGCGCGAGCGGCGAGACGATAGCGGGCTTCCTGTTGCGGGCCCTGGATGCAATGTCGGCCAGGACGAAGAACTTCCTGCGTCCGTGCGCCCAACACGCCGCTTCTGTGATGGGAACGGGTTTGCGTGCCGCTTCGTAAAGCCCATTGAACCCGGCATAGGCATCCGCTTGCAGGATGCCGCCGTAATGAGCCAAGTGCCGCTGGGGATGTTCGCCTGTGCGATCCCGCGAGAAGAAGTACATCGCTGCCGGCGGATCGGCGCCGCCGAACGGCTTGTCGTCACGGACGTAGACCCACAGGCGGGCCGTGACGGTTTTGCCTTTGGCGAGGAGCGGCACAGGCGTGTCGTCGCCATGAATCCGCTCGCCGGCAAAAACGTGCGCACGGATCCGATCGGCAAGCGGAGACAGCACAGCCGCACAGGCGCCGACATCGTCGGCGAGTGTGGACAGCGGCAGGTCGATGCCCTCGCGGGCATAGGCCTCGCTCTGGCGGTTCAGCGGCTGATGCAATGCGAATTTATTGTGGAGCACCATGGCGAGCAGGTTCGGTCCTGCGCGGCCGCGGGCGATCACATGGAACGGCGCCGGGGGCTGACTGATCTTCTCGCAGTCCCGACAGGTGAACTTCTCGCGCACATGCTGGATTACCTTCCATTGCCGCGGAATAACCTCCAGCGTCTCGGTGATGTCCTCGCCCAGCTTGGCGAGCTTGGTCGAACCGCAGCAGGGACATTCCGTCGGTCCCGGGACGATCACCCTCTCGCGCGGCAGATGTTCGGGAAAAGGCTTGCGCACCGGCTTCTTGCGGGTGTGCGCCGGAACAAAACTCGTACCGGCAGATTTGGCCGCCATCTCCGCGGCGATCTCGTCCTCGCGCGCCGAAGCTTCCAGATCCTCCAGCTCCAGCTCCATCTGATCGAGCAGCTTGCGGCCGCGTTCGGAGCGACTGCCATAGAGTTCGCGGCGAAGCTTCTCGATAGCGAGCTTCATATGGGCGATCACGGCTTCGGCGCTGGAAACGCTGGCGCTCGCACGGGCCGCTTCGGCTTGCGCCGCCATGCGCAAGGAACGCTCCGCGCCGATCTCGATGTCGCGGGCGGCAAGCAACGCCTTGAGCGTCTCTACGTCATCGGGAAAGGAATTGATGAGGCTTGCCATGGTGTGATCGAATCACAAAACGCCGGCTTTGTGAGCCGCCGCCCTGGCCGTCGAGTCACCATGCCGCAACGAAGGGCCACAAAATATTGTGGAAAATCAGCCCGCCGCCTGCGGCTGGAACGTGCGTTGCGGATGGCGCCAATCGATGCCCTCGAGCATGTAGCCGAGCTGCGCTGGCGTGATGGGAACGGCACCGTCCACGACCTGCGGCCAGATGAACTTGCCGCGCTCCAGCCGCTTGGCATAGAGCGACATGCCGAGCGCGTCATGCCAAAGCACTTTGATCAAGTCGCCACGACGCCCGCGAAACACGAACAGATCGCCGGCATGGGGATCGCGTCTCAGACCCTGCTGTACTTGCAGGGCCAGGGTGTTCATGCCGCGCCGCATGTCGGTGTGACCGGTAGAAATCCACACCCGCACGCCGGAAGGGACCGGGATCATTTGCGCTCCAGAGCATCGACAACTCGCCTCAACGCCGCCGCATCCACATCGCTGCCGACAATTACTTGGCGACTTCCGGAAAGAACGATCACCATGCGCCCGGCCTCGGGACGGGAGGGAGAAACCTCGGACGACGGCGCTTCCGAATGGGCCACCGATACCACCCGCGAAATCTCGTCGGCCGCGACAACCGCCGGCACAAAGCCCGGCTCCTCATCCGGAACCAGCTTCCCGTCGCGTGTTAGCCGCCGCCAATTGAACAACTGGCTCGTCGAAATCCCATGCCGCCGCGCCGTCGCAGAGACTATCCGCTTGGCGCTGAAGCTCTCGGCTACGATCCGCAGCTTCTCATCCAGCGTCCAGCGGCGACGGGATCCCGTCTCGATCACCTCAAGCGTCGAGACCCTCGGCATAGGCGTATGACTAGGCATACTCCTATGTCTTCACTCCGACCGTATCAGCGCAAGGCGGTGCTCGGCGTAGGGGTACGCTGAAACCACGACCGACCGAACTAAGCAGCTAGCCCACCCTTTTGTAACTGTAAGAAACAGCAACTTGTTCGGGTGATCCGCTCAAGAACCGGTATGCAGGGGCTTTATCGCCATAAGAATTCGAGCTGTATCGGACGGAGAACTCCAAGCCTTCATAAACAAGTCCCAAGTGACCTCGCTGTCCGACGTGGAGGGCGGGCCGGGATTGTGGAAACGAATTCCTCGAGGGCTGTAGCCATACAAAAAAATCATATGCGCCGCATACCCAAGGTCAGCCTGGAGAATTCTTTGATTCACATAAGGGATCAGATACCATCCAGAATCGATTAGAGATGTAATATCTTGTTTCGTGGGCACTCTCACTTCTCGGGGAACAGGGGAACTCTCGGCAAATATGCGAGCATCGTTATAGACGCTATCCATATCAGAATGAGCAATTTGGTCGGCTGCTGCTTCAGTTCCAAAGAACTCGTTAAGATACCTATCTTTTTCTAGGTACAGCCTTCTTGGATCAAATGTGGTTATGTAACGAACTGCAAATCCAGTTTGCCCCAAATGGGTCAACATCGCGTATTCCCAAGAATATTGGCCTGGTGCTCTGTGGATAATCGCTGCCAAATCTGAGAATGAAGGAACGGCAGCACCCAATTTCGTGCGTAGAGCCATTTGAATGCAAGCCAAAAAGCAGCTTGTACCGTCCAGATCGTTTTCCACAAGGCCCGGATCGAGAAGCCGAATTTCCATTCTGTCTTACAACCTATGTTGAACACGCTTTTATAATCGTTTTGCATATTACCAGAGATGAGTACAACGAGCCACTAAAGTTTCAATTGCGATTCGGGGATACACTGGGAATTCGGTGACAGCTGATATTTCCTCTTCGCAGAAAACATGGTGCGGGCGGCCGGACTTGAACCGGCACAGGGCTTTCGCCCCAACGGATTTTCGTACCACTTCGACTTTCGCCGCCCGCGTCGCAGCGCCATGGGCGCGCAGACGGGTTCGTGGTCTGGACTATCCCTTCACCGTAGCGTCGCCGCGTTAGGTGCTGCCCGTCTAGTCTCTACACCTTCCCGTTTCCGGGCTTGGCTCGGGATTGCCTTTGAAGGTTTCCCCGAATTTGAGCAGTTCTGCACCGGCGGTTTCCCGCCGGGCACTCAATCGTCTAAGTCCGGTGCGTCTACCATTCCGCCACGCCCGCACGGCGCAGTCCAATGCCTATAGACCAGACCTTCGGGACTTTTAAGTCCGTTACTTGAACAACCAAATACTTGTTTTTACTAGATAATTTCTGCTTCTGCTGTGCTTGTGTGCTAATCATTGTGCTAATCTCGCGAAAAGGCCCGGATTCCTCGGTCCGAGCGAAACCCTCGAAAACCAGCGCTTTTGCATAGCAGATTCGGCGGTTCCCGCGCTGTTCGTTCCGCAGCCGTTTTCACCCCCCTTCGGAGCGACTATTTTGGGCAGTCCGGACGGCCCTGCCCGACCGGACCCGGGATTGGCTGCTCGCCGGTTTTGCGGAGGTGACGTTCAACAAAAGCCAAGTGGCTGCCATCACAACCGATCACGAAATCGACGGCGCATTTGACAATGTGACCGTTGGCCCATTTCGCCAGCCAGGAATGGGACTTTGCCAATATCTGCCGTGTTTGAGCCGTTCCGTTTGTCGCCACGAAGAGGCGCTCGGGCGACAGAGGAAAGATCACCGCCGTTTGCGGGTTCTTCAGCCCATGCGTGTTGATGAACGGGCGGTCGCCGGTGAGAAGCGGATGTGTCGCCCCGGAAACGTCGATCACCGCCCAGTGCATGTTGATTAGGTAGTGCCCGACGCCCTCGTGATCGATCAATCCGGGCAGCATCCGCTTGTGCGCCTCTTCGAGGACGAGAGGATGATTCTTGGCCGTCCACTCGTAGAGCGTTTCAGGGTCGCCGGGTTTACGGATTGCTTCATAGTCCAAGTCGCCGGGAACACTGAGCTGCTTGCGCATGTTCTGCTCGGCCAGGCGCTGCACTTCACCGAGTGAGAACGGTCCGCGAAGCTGCATGGACATCATGAAGCGCGCCCAATTAACGCGATGATCGTTGGTCATGCGATTGAGCTTGCCGTCCAGCATGAGCTGGTGCGCGATGGCTGCGCGGGAATCGACGGGCGAGAAAAAGTAGGTTTCGAGCCACTGCTGTTGCTCGGGCGGAACGCCTTGAAGCGTGTAGAGATAATCCTCATATCCGGTATGTTTTGGCGCGATGCGCGACGCGACGGCGGGACCGTGAGGCCGGTGGTAGCGCATCACGCGATGATCCACCGCCCAGGGTGACATATAGAAGACTGGCGCGAAATGATGACTGATCGGCGGTTGTAGGGTCATGACACTCTCGATGCGCGCTGTTTGCGGCGCGGCTCCTTTCGGGGCGGTGCTTCTATACCCGGCCTGTGAGCCGGGCAACTGATTCCTTCGCAATGTCTTACGTTTGAACACAGGTTGTGCATCCAACCTGACTAGCCTCGCGGCGTTGCGCGAGCTGCTTCGCGCTGAAGCTCAAATATGCGCCTGCAGAGATAGCGCTTATCGTCGACGACGATAATGCGAGGGGAGGAAGCCGCGCCGGCTCATGCCATGACCCGCCCATGCTCGCGCGCTTCGTCCGCGTAGGCTTGGAGCGACTTCTCGGACTTGAAATAAATATCGCGCTCGATGCGAAGCCCGCCCGGCCCGATGACGGCTTTGATCTCCATCAGTGACACCCGGCCTAACTCTGGAAAGCCCTGGCCCAGGTCACAGAGTCCGAAAGCAATGTCCGGGTCCTCGGGCTCAAGCTCGGTGAGCAACCACGTCGCGCCGCTCCACGGGCAGAACAGTTTCACGACCGGCGCGAAGTCTTCCGGCTCCTGATCCTTCACGATCAATTCCGCATTGCGCCAGCCGTTCGCGAGCATCCGGTCGCGCAGTTCTCTGGGGACGAGTTCCATTTCTGATCTCCTTGGGTCTGAGGTTCACGCGCAGCGCCGCGCTGAACCTCTGGCCGTCGCCGAGACCGGGGGTAGCAAGGGGATGGGCGCAGTCCGGGGAGGGGGATCACCCGGCCTGCACAAGCGAAGCGCGGAAGGTCGGGGAAACCCCGGATCGCGGCGAAGCGAACCCTTCCCCGCGCGAGGGCCGGCGGCCCTTAGTTCTTTCTTGGCGTGAGCGATCGTCACCCGAAGGGCCGAGACGCCTTGCGGCTCGGTGAGCGGAGCGAATAGAGCGCGACCCTGGCTGGGACACGCTCAAAGTGATTTCGAGCGGACAATTAATTGCGGCGTGGAAAACTACGCGTGATGCGGCCTAGTTGGATATGACAAGGCGCGGAGTGAGGTCATCAGACCCTGTGTAGCGCGTGCTATAAAACGCATCGTAATTGTTGTTGTTCAGCACGGGCCTTAACATAATACCGTAGTTCGGCATTTCCTTGCGGCACCATTTCGCAAACAGGTCGCTGATGTCGATTGATAGCCACGCATTGGTGTTTGGCGCGGAAATGACCTGGCCCCATTGAGTGGAGGATGGCAAGTCCCTCCACCACAACCGGTCGCTGCGCTGCCAATCCCACGGTGCGGTGATGACGTTCAAGGTGATCGGGGTTGGCGCATCGCTGTCATTGCTGTTGTAAAGCTGCAGCACGACTTTGCTTGCGCAACTGACATCCGGCATATCGAATTGGATAAGAGCGACATACTGATCGCCCCATCCACCGACGCGAAGGCGGTCATTCGCCAAACCGCCACCGGGTCCGCCGCCGCCCGGCGCATACGAGTAAACGCTCGTCGACCAGATATCTTTTGAGTTGCTGTCGGTCAGTCTGACGACTTCGCTGGTGCCGGGCGCTGGCGTGATCGTTTCTTGTGGCTGATTTGTTTGTGAGGTTGGATTGGAGTTGTTGGACGACGCCGGCGGCGGACTCGTTGCTTGGGGCGCTCCCGCCGAAGGTTGCGGCGTCTGGCTCGTCGGGTTGGACTCTGAGGGCGGAGGCGTTTGATTTTCAGGCGATGGTGCGCCTTGGACAGAGTTAAACGTCTTGCACGAGGCGCTTTCGCGCAGGATGAGGCAGGTGCCGTGTTCGATCAATCCGCGTCCGGTCGTCGCCCAGAGGTACTGAGAAATGGCCAACAATCCCAAAGGGACCGCGACAAAGAGCACCCGTGCCATGCGCGAATGCGGAACGTGTGGCGCAAAGGGTATGAAAAAGCCCGCAATCGCGAGCAAACCCGCGACAATGACGTCCCAAATTTCCAGTGAACTGAACATGGGTTCGATCAATTAAGGCTGACGATAATTCTGACGACGTAGGGAAAGACAATATCCCGGCTTATCTTGCTACGCACCCTCGCCCTTCCACGGCACGCCTGGAAGTAGCTCAATGAGCCGCGTCGATACGACGGCTGCGGCCGCATCGCTGTCCCAACTATACGAAGGAGCCAAGAGCGGTCCGATATCGGCGGTAAATTGGGGATCGCGTAGCTTGGCTTCGAGATTCCGCTCGAACAGGGCGCGCGTAACGTGGTGCCCACCTCTCGACATATACTCGGCGAAGGCCGCAATGATGCGCGTTGGAGCAACGTCCGGTTTCGCAAGCGCGGTCGCCAGATCGAAGATGTCGCGCCCCTTTCGGCGTTGGTAAAGCGCGCGGAGCTTCGTTCCGAGCAATTCATCAAGCTCGTAGCTACCGATCTCGCACGCGCCGTCGAACCAACGCGATGAAACGGCAAACGGAACATGCGATATGCCGTAGACCGAGAAATGTTCACGCGAATTGATCTCGACTTTCAGACGAAGGCGGACTGGCGGCGTTTCTTCGGACTCGAACCGATAGACGAACGTGACCCGGCCCTCGCTTTGCTTCCATGTGGGCTTTCCGAGCCAAGGATCGAGAACCTCGTGAAGCGCGTTCATGACAGGACCGGCGGGCTCCGCGCTCACCTGCACGAGGTCGATATCTTCCGAGTAACGGGCCGGAGGTTTGAGATGGAGCTTGTAGAGTGCGGTCCCGCCGCGAAAGGCGAGCGATTTCTGCAAGACCGGATGCGAGAAAATTTCGACGAGCGCGCGGCTGATGACGAGGTCTTGTTCAACCTGATAATCCTGAACCCACGGGGCTTCGGAGCGCCATTCGGTGATGTAGTCGCGCGGAATCACGTTTCCGCCTCTACGTCCGCATTGATATAGAGCTTCCATTGATCGTCACGGCGCGAGTGCTCGTAACGCGGCGTCGGCATCAACGGAGCCGATTGTCGAACGTGCTCGCGAACATAAACCTCAAGCGGCGACGCCTTGGTCGCCGCGCCGATCTTCTCAAGCAAATAGCCGAGCCGTTGCGCCCAGGGCAGCGGAGCCGCCGCCGCCGCCGACACAAGCTTCTCCGGATTGATCTGCTCGGCGAGTTCGGAAAGAACCGTGGCAACGTTATCGAGACCGCCAACATGATGTTGGTAGCCGACCAGATCGATCGCCGTCGCTTCCGGGGTTGAAACCTGAATCGTGCCGCGTGGCGTATTGAAATTCTGGATCGGTACTTCCGATAACCGCTTTCGGGCCATGAACTCGACTTGCACTTTCCCGCAATGGATCGGACGGCGGTTCTTCGCAAGCATGACCTGAAACTGCTGCGGACGATGATGCGCGGCTCCGTGAAACTGTGCTGCCGAGAGAAGTCCGGCGTAATATGGAAGGCCCGAGCGCTTCATAAGTGCGGGAATGAATTGGTCCGCTGGAAGACAACCGAGCGAGCGATATTCCGGCGGCACGACGACGTAGAAGCCGCGCGCGGGAGATGCGATAATTCCCTGCTTGGCGAGTCGATGCAGGGCGAGCTTCGTGGCAAGGGCTGGCGCTCCGAGCGCCGCCTGTGCCCCACTCGAGTCAAAATGGTAGCGCCCGCTGGCCGCTAAATCGGCAACGAACTCCCGAGCACTAGGACGAGTCTTTTCCGTTTTCACTACCGTAAAGTATCATTTTTCGATACTTTATGCAAGTATATACGGAAACCGAGTGAATCTGGGGACTTCTCGACCCTTGAAGTGCAGGTTTCATAAGACGACATGTGAGCGGCAATGCTGAATTCCGACAAACTCGGCAAAAAGGGCGAAGCGCGATTCGTGGAGGTTTGCACGGATGCGGACCTTGTTTGTAACCAGGCCCAATATGACCGAACAGGCTGGGACTTCATCGTCGAGTTTCCGTTTTCGGCCCCGAGCGCCTCGGGTCCGACGCTGGAAACCAGGGCGACGCCCCTGTCTTGCCATGTCCAGGTCAAGACGCTTCAAGAGCACAACGACAAATTCAAAATGCGGCTCTCATCCGCCGAGCATTTGGCAAAAGAGTTGAAGCCGACTTTTGTCTATGTGTTGAAGGTCAACTCGGACTTGCAATTCACGGGAGCTTGCCTCGTCCACCTTCTCGACGCACCGCTCGGAAAAATTCTCAAGCGCCTTCGCAAAGAGGATATCGCCGGTAATGTTGCCCCAAACAGGAAGACGATCACGATGTCGGCGGCGCGCGATGGTGTATGTCTCGCGCCTACGGGTGAGGCTCTCCGCAAAGCGATATTGGCGGCATGCGGCGCTGACGTCAGCGCCTATGCGACTAAGAAAAACGAACAGCTGAGGACGCTCGGTTTCGAAGGGCGTCCCTATGGATTGAAACTGGTGCTCGAACTTCACGAGATGGAAGACGTTGTCGATGCGTTTCTCGGGCTGAAGCAAGACGTTCCGGCGAAAGATTTGGAATCTGAGGAAACTAGGTTCGGATTGAGAAAGCGTATCCCGGACCTTTCCGACGAAAGCGCGACGATAAGCATCCAACCATCGCCGTTCGATGGCTGCACGATTACAGTGCGAAGCGATCCGCTTTCACCACCGGCGGTTTTCAAAGGTGAAATATTCTTCCCGGGAATTCCAAATCTTTCCGACGAGCACAGAAAGACCCTTATTAAGACCGATCTGTTTCAGCTCGCATTTAGGCGCGATAGCTGGTCCATTCTGCCAACTCCGCATATCCCCCCTCAAAAGCCGTCGGTCTGGGCGGCTTACTGGCGTTTTGCTCAGGTACTGGCGAAGGGCAGTGGCACGGTCCAATTAACATCGAACACAACGGCGCTTAACCTAATATTCAACGTCACGGAAAGGGCCATCAGTTTGCACCCCGACTCTTGCGAGGCATATCGCGATCTAAGCGAATGGGCTGCGGCTATTTTGAAATTCGCCGGCATTACAGAGGAACCGACACTAACAGTCGAACAACTTGTCGATAGCCACCGGCAGATATCGATCGCACATCGGTTGATCAATCCGCACCTTGGACTCCAGCCGCTGTCATTCAAAACCGATGCGTGCGAACCAGTTACAAGTCCACTGGCGCTTGACATGGTGTACATCGATTTTGTTCCGCTCGGAAGCATGACGCTCGGATATTACGGACTTACACAGGTCATAGGGAAACCGACAGATGATGCCATTGTGTGGCAATCTGAGAATGTCGCCCTGAAAAGTATTGTTGAGCTTCGTCAGTTGCCGGACGATTACGCAAAGCTGAAGGAGCGAGCCGAAAAGGAAACTGGCTGCTGCAATTTTTGGGTTCGACAATATCTGACCGAAGCAGAGCTTCTCGCCGGGGCAGCGAATGAGCCGTACGGGGTTATGAGCGCGCCGTCGTAACCAAGCGTTTAGGCTATCGATCGAATTTCCTCTACGCGACCAGTACAATTCCGACCCAAATCTTGAATGCGCGTCTTTGAGAAATTACCTCACATAGTCGAATGCTTGACGCGACGGGTGGGCGGTTTCGTCAATGCAACCGTGACGTTGTAATTGCAAATGCAGCCCATATCGCGATGAGCCTTGAACCCGTTTCGACTTCATCTGCGCGCCGAGGCTCCGAAACGCGCCGCCGTAGCCGGCGTCTGCTGGTGCGTCTCGATGATCGCGAACTCGCCGAGATCGAAGCCGGTGCCGAAGCGGCCGGGTTGACGCTCGCCTCGTTCGCCCGGCAGAAGATTCTGTCCAGTCCGGCGCGCAAGCCATCGAGGCGCGCGTCGGTCGATGCGGCACTCCTTTCGAAGGCGCTCGGAGAACTCAATCGCGTAGGATCGAACCTGAATCAGATCGTCCGCGCTCTAAATAGCGATGATGATGATCGTCATCACTATCTTGACGAACTGCACCCCGCACTCGCGGTCTATAAGGGAACGATCGTGCTCATCATGCGGGCTCTGGGATTCCGCACCGATGCCGATCATCATTAATGGTGCCAGCCGACGCGCCGGGGCTTGGTGGGCGAACCACCTCACGAACAAGGAAAGGAACGAGCGCGTCGAGCTGATCGAGATGCGTGGCGTAGCAGCCGAAACCGTCTCGGGCGCTTTCAAGGAAATGGAGGCGCTCGCTATCGGCACGAAGTGCGATAACTACTTCTATCAGGCCAACATCAATCCGCGCGCCGACGAACACCTGACGCCGGAGCAATGGGTCGAAGCGGTCGATACGCTCGAACGAAACCTCGGTCTCTCCGGCCAGCCCCGCTTCGTGATCGAGCATGAAAAGGATGGCCGTACCCACCGGCATGTGGTGTGGTCGCGCGTCGATGTCGAGCATCAGAGGGCAATATCGGATTCGTTCACGGCTCCCATTCACGAACGGACCTCGCGCGAATTGGAGAGCGCGTTCGGTCTGGAGCCCGGCAGAAGCATCCTGGTCGCCGACCGCGATTTCGAGCGTCCCGAGCGGGGGCCCGAGAAATGGGAGAGGTTTCGGGGCGAGCGCCACGGTATCGACCCCGAACAGATTACGGCCGAACTGACCGGGCTGTGGCAGAATTCGGATAGTGGCCAGAGCTTCAAGTCGGCCATCGAAGAGCGCGGCTATATTCTCGCCCAGGGCGACCGGCGCGATTTGGTGGTGCTCGATCAGGCAGGCGACGTGCACAGCCTCGCCCGCCGTCTCGAAGGCGTAAGAGCGAAAGACGTTCTCGAGCGATTTGCCGATCTCGACGGATCCGATCTGCCGACCGTCACCGAAGCCAAGGCCCTCATTGCCGAGCGTCGCCAGACGGAAAATTACTTCGACCGGGACGCTGCCGATGCCCGGTGGCAGTCGGCGGTCGACGATGCCGGGATCGCCCATGACGCCGCGAAGGCGGCGGAAATATCTGACACTCAACCGGAACAGCGTGAGCAGGGGACCGATGCCGGCCGATCGATCGATCGCGACCTGTCTCCTGAAACGGACGATGGCCGGACGGCCGACGGACAATCGGGAGCTATCGAACGAGGCGGCAACCCCGTTCGCGGTATCGCCATGGTTCTCGACGGAGCCGCGAAGATCGCCGAAAGCGTCCTTGGCCTGTTCGACAACCTGACAGGCGGCTCGCCGAAACCGGAACATCAACCGGAACCGCTACAGCCTCCGCCTCCCGCACCCGCGCTCCTTCCGGCAGAGTCTCCGCGCGCGGCAGCGCATCTCGATTTGGAGACCCGGCGAGAAGCTGTTCTTCGCGCTATCGGAGAAGCGGAGAGAACTTTACGCCAGGACGGCGAGCTTCGAGAGCGCCAAGGCTTACGTCCGCTGACCGTGCCGGGGCCCGGTCGCGGTCAGGAAATCGAGCGGGACCGCTCGTAACAAAAGCTTTTCCAGCGGGGTGCACGGGGATGCAATCCCCTGCCAAGCCAAGGCAGAACGCGGCACATTCATGTGCGCGGACTGCCAGAATGTGTTGGAGGGACGCGAGCGCCAGAGGCGCGCGGACTGACAACACACCGCTTGCCCTCTGCCACTTATTCTCCTCAAACCTTTACTCAACGAAAAAACCGAACAAGCCTCTCTCAAACCTCACGCATCAATTCCTGAGGGCCTTAGACACGCTACAGCGATCTGATCCCCGTCTCAATCTGCGTCCGGTCCACCGCTATTCCACATTTCGGCAGCGAACGCCGTGCCCAACCCTTCCCCTAGACTGTCGAGCATTGGTGAGGGTTGAACGACAGCCGGATTCACAAATGCACCGCTGTTCGACGCGTGCCGTTCGGCGATCGCGGATTCGAGGGCCTGGATATTTTTTCTGGCGAGACCGTTACCGTGACTTGCGGACTTCTGAAACCAGCCTAAAGCTTCGGTGTAGTTCGCCTCCACACCGTCGCCGCCCTCGTACATGACGCCGATATTGTTTTCCGCGTCGCCCCGGCCCTGCGCCGCAGCAAGCCGAAACCATTTCAGCGCCTGCCCGTAATCGCGGGTCACGCCGTCGCCCCGCAAGTACATGCCTCCGAGTTCATACTGAGCGTCGGCGTTGCCAAGCTGTCCGGAATGCTGGAACCATTCGACCGCGTCGGCAGGGTCTTTCGGGAGGCCGTAGAGTCCTTCTTCCAGCACCGCTCCGACGCCGGTCCCGGCTTTCGCGACATCGGTTTGGCTGAGCGACTTGCGGAGTTCATCCAGTAAAATGTCATCATCCATTCCCCGACTGCTGGCGAGCAGGGCATACATATAGGCGACCCAGTCGGACCGATGGTCTTTCGACATAAGGTTCATGGACTGAACGAATGTCGCGAGCGCGAACTGGCCGACGATGGAACCCCCATTTGCGCTTTTCTCGGCTTCTTCGAACGAGGTATGCAGCCGGGTCTTCATCGCGCGAATGGTAGATGGGTCATTCACCGCGAGTTTTGCTCGAAACTGCTTGCCTTCGATCTGAAAATCCAGGAGCGCACTCAGGGCGCGTCCATCGAGATTTCCCGACTTGGCCGACCGGTCGGACCAGTCACGCGCGGCGGTCATATCGCGCGGAAGTCCGAAAAGACCGTCGAGATAGAAAAAGGCCAGCAACGCCTGTGCGGGGGCAAAGCCTTGCTGTGCCGACTGTTTGAGCTGTTCGATAAGCTTGGCGGTGTCCGCCTTTTTGCCCGTTGCATCCCGAGGGACCACACTGAATGCCTCGAAGGCTGCGCGCCCCGGCTCGTTCGGGTCTCCGGGAGGGACCTGTATTCCCGACGACGCCCACCAGGGCTGCGCGGGTTCTGCCGGAGCGGCGAAGACCCAAACGGAACAGGCAAGCGCACCGATGACAGGCGGAAGAATTCGCTTCATAGCAATACCGGCCCCAAAATGCCGCTTGAGCCATCCGGCGCTAGAGGAGTGCCGAGCCTCGGCGGGCGTGAACAATTTGCTGTATTCTGTTCACGGTCATTTGCCGCCTTGGCCATTATCTCATTGAATTTGCATCAGAATCGGAGGCATCGTCTTCATACACCGCATATTGGGTTTCGGGGATCGGGGCAAAGTTGTCTGAGGTAGCGAAGCGAATAGGCGACTTTGTTGCGTATGCAGCAATTCTCGACGGCGACGAAAAGGGCGAAGCACAGGTTTTCTGCGACCGATTGTTTCAAGCGTTCGGCCACGCAGGATACAAGGAAGCCGGTGCGACACTCGAATTTCGAATAAAGAAAAAATCTAGCAAGGGCACCAGCTTCGCCGATTTGGTATGGAAGCCGAAGCTTTTGCTCGAAATGAAGAAACGTGGTGAGAAGCTCCACCTCCATTACAATCAGGCCTTCGACTATTGGCTAAACGCGGTCCCAAACAGGCCGCGATATGTTGTCCTTTGCAACTTCGATGAGTTTTGGATTTACGATTTCGATAAGCAGTTGGATGAACCTGTTGATCGAGTATCGCTTCCAGACGTACCGAAGCGATATACCGCTCTCAATTTTTTCTTTCCGGGGGACAAAGAACCGATATTCAACAACGACCGCGAAGCAGTCTCCAAGAAGGCTGCGGGCCAGACCGCGGAGTTGTTTCAAAAACTGGTTAGTCGTCCCGGCGCCGGCGTTCCGCGAGAACAGGCACAAAGGTTTGTCTTACAACTCGTGATCGCGATGTTTGGCGAGGACATTGACCTTTTGCCCGCAGGCATGGTCACGGGGATTGTGCGTGACTGTCTAGAGCACAACCAATCATCGTTCGATTTGCTCGGAGGACTATTCCGACAAATGGACACGGCATTGCCGGTAAAGTCCGGGCGCTTTGCCGGTGTGCCCTATTTCAACGGAGGTCTGTTTTCTCATGTCGATCCGATCGAGCTAACCAAGTTCGAGTTAGAATTAATTGGAGGAAATGACGGCGCGGCGACCCGAGATTGGACAAAGATCAACCCCGCAATTTTCGGCACTCTTTTTCAGCACAGTATGGGAGCCGCGGTTCAGCACCAACACGGGCGCCACTTTACGTCCGAGGCTGACATCCAACGCGTTATCGCTCCCACCATCGTGCGACCATTTCGTAAGCAAATTGATGAAGCAACAACCATGACCGAATTGCTAGATCTAAGAAAGGCGTTAGCAATGTTTCGCGTTCTTGATCCGGCCTGCGGAAGCGGCAACTTCCTTTATGTCGCGTTTCGTGAGTTGGCGCGCCTGGATATTCGACTAATGAGTCGCGTTCGCGCATTGGTGAGCATCAAGGAATTTTCGAAGCAAGCCAAGACTTTTACGGTAATCAGTCCTAAGCAATTTTTTGGAATGGATAATGACCCATTTGCGGTAGAACTGGCGAAGGTCACACTCATGTTGGCAAAGAAACTTGCCCACGATGAAGCCGTCTTGGCCTTCCAGGAGGATGGTGAATATGCAAAAGGCAATTTCGAGCTAGATTTGACCGGGGACGATTCTCTGCCGCTCGATAACTTAGACGCGAATTTTGTGCTGGGGGATGCCCTCTTTGAGAAATGGCCCGAGGCAGACGCCATTGTCGGAAATCCACCATTCCAAAGTAAGAACAAGATTCAAGGCGAGTTGGATAGGGGGTATTTGGGGGAATTGAGGCAGCGCTATCCTGAAGTAGATGGGCGTTCCGATTACTGCGTATATTGGTTTCGGCTTGCACACGACCACCTGAAAGCTGGCCAGCGTGCTGGCCTCGTCGGAACAAACACTGTTCGTCAAAATTACAGCAGAGAAGCTGGTCTGGATTACATAACGCAATCCGGAGGCGTTATCACCGAAGCTGTATCGACAATGATTTGGCCGGGTGACGCTGTGGTCCACGTTTCGATTGTCAATTGGGTCAAAGGTGAGACGGCTGGACCAAAACGGCTGTACGCGCAAGATGGCAACACGGTTGACAGTGGTTGGCGTTATGCTGACTTAGAACGCATTCCAGCGTCCCTATCGTTCTCCTTAGATGTCACGCAAGCCAAATCGATATTGGCCAACAGTGTCGGTGGCGGCTGTTTTCAGGGGCAAACTCACGGTCACAAGGGTTTCCTCTTAGAACGCAGCGCGGCCCAATTGATTATCGCTCATGACCCGCGCTATGCCGACGTTTTGAAGCCCTTCTTAATTGCCGATGACTTAATCGGCGAGATCAATAGCAAGGCCTCGCGATATGTAATTGATTTCGCTGGTATGGACCAGTTTGAGGCAGAAACATATCCCAAAGTCTTTCAGAGAGTGAAAGAGCTGGTCCTTCCAGACCGGAAAAAAACAGCGCTGGAAGAGGAAGAGGAAAACAAAAGAGTCCTCGCGAAAAACCCGAAAGCGAGAGTCAATAAGCATCACGCCAATTTCCTGCGAAATTGGTGGCAGCTGTCCTACGGTCGTGGCGAACTTATGAAATTGCTGAACCAAATGCCGCGCTATCTCGTGTGCGGGCGCGTTACCAAACGTCCAATTTTCGATTTCGTGTCGTCCAAAGTGCATCCCAACGATGCACTCCAGGTATTTGCGATGGATGACGATTATTCGTTCGGCGTTTTGCAGTCGGCCATCCATTGGGCATGGTTCACGGAGCGATGTTCTACGCTGAAGTCCGACCCTCGCTACACTTCGAACACCGTCTATGACAGTTTTCCGTGGCCGCAATCTCCAACCGCGATTCAAATAAAGAGGGTTGCAGACACTGGAATTGAGCTTAGAAAAAAGAGACAGGAACTTCGTGCAAAATATAATCTCAATCTGCGCGACCTATACCGGAAGCTTGAAGAGCCGGGCGACCACCCAATGAAACTGCTGCAGTTGGAATTGGACGCAGCAGTTTGGGCGGCATACGGAGTTGGGAAAAATGCCGACCCACTTGCTTTTTTGCTGGCTCTGAATGCGCAAGTGGCTGCTGCGGAAGCGTCGGGCGAGTTTGTTCGCGGTCCCGGACTTCCCGACATTGTGAAGAGCCACGAGGAATATGTTACCCCTGACTGTATCACGGCGTGACTTCTAGCGATCTCACTTATGTTCCATTCATGTGGTCGATAGTAGCCGGTTGAAACTCTCACGTAGTGACATCCAAGATCTTGCGGCGATTGCGCGTTCCTCCTGACCAGTAACGGAAGCATATATCGCGGTGGTCTCCAGTCTCGCGTGTCCAAGCCAGCGCTGAACTAAATTGATTGGCACGCCTTGTTGGATATTATGTACAGCATAAGTGTGACGAAGAGCTTTCGGTTTGCATAAACTGGGGGGTATGCCAGAAGCGATCATAGCCTGTTTAATCAATTTCCAGGCGGTCGTTCGCCTCCAATTCCAAAGCCTGACGTCCCCGTCGGAACCGGCTTTTTCAAAATGCGCTTTTCGCGCTAAGCGAATAAAATCCTCAGGGACTGGAATGCTTCGATATACGTTTTTTTTACGGCGCTTCAAGGTTTCAAACACAATGGCACTCGCTCCTACGTCTATGCGATTGTGGGTCAGCGCCAATACCTCAGAGATGCGCGCGCCAGTTATTGCCATCGTTAGCAAGAATGTGGCCTCGTGGATTTCGCGATAAGATGCCGTGCGTAAGTACGCAAGCCTTTCGTCAGCTACCAAGTATTTTCGATTTCCATGCGCGTCATAGAGCGTGGCGGTCATACGAATCCCTCATACTCGAAAATGACCAGAAATCGAGCGAGGGGCGTTGACTTGGGAAGGAAGCGGTGAACAGAATACAGCATTCTGTTCACCGATAGCGAAAGCTGAACGATTCGTCGATCCGGAATCTGCTCGTAATTGTATTGTATCGATCCGATTGACCATCCTCACCCGACGACGCGCCTCTCCCAACTTTGGCAAGCCGATAGCCCCGCCGGTTCGCACCGGCGGGGCCGTCTGCCGACTAGTCAGCCGATTTCGGCTTGGGCTCGCTCCAGACCAGTGCGAACTTTCCAGACTCCTCGGTTTCGAGAAGCGCCGCGTACACCTGGTTCGGGATGAACGGGCTCTTGAGGGAAACAGAGATGTAGCCCTTGCTTGTCCGCTCGCTCGTCTTGTTCCACGCCGCGCCAAGGTCAACACCCTGGGTCATGACGCGGAAGTTCGGAGCATTACCGTCGGCTTTGACGGCCTCGAAGGTTACCTTCGGAAGAACGGTGCCAATCGCTGTGATGGAGCCGGTGAAGTTGCCTTCCTTGGTTTTGGTGAAGTGACCGATAATCATGATGCTTTCCTTTCGTGTTGAGAGGCCGCCATCATTGGGACCTCGTTGGCGACCTTTGATGCGTCGAGGCTTTGCCTGAGTGCAGGCGCACAAGCGGAGGGGTATCTCCCGGCTTTCTGGACGACGGGTTTCTTCCCGGGGGACTGAAAGTTGGGGACACCGCGCGGGCGGTCTTTAGACTTCACCTGCACAAGGCGGAGTGGCGCATAGGTTCGCCGCTTTACGAGGGTCCATGTAGGTTGTGGCGTCCTCGTCGAAAGGGAAGCGTCGCGGTCTCTTCGCCCACCAAGAAAATACAAGCGGGCACCAACCAATCCGAAGCAGTTGGATCGACCGTGTGCGGAAAAAGCTGCGATAGTTGCTTGTCGAATCCGCGTGCGCCCAGGATGGCGAATGCGCGCCGGGACTTTTTCGAGCGGGTTAAAGCGGTCAGGGCTTCGGTCGATGTTCGATTCTGCGATACCGTCCGACCGGGTGTAGTGGCGTAGATCGGAAACTTCGGGTCATCCATCCGGCGACACGTCGCCAGAGGGAGCGCAAATTCCATCGGCGGTGCTCATGGCCGAGCACGCCGTATGATCGGGAATTTCTCCGCCCTTTCGGCATGGCGCTGCTCTTGCCTTTCGACTTTCCCTTGCCTTTGCGCTTGGTCTTTTCCTTCGCACGCGTTCGCGCATTCATGCGTAGGCGCTCGAAACTCTCGGCGGCGGCCATGACGAAGTCATTATGGATGCGATCTTGCCGGTCATGGTGTTCGTGGCTGTGACCCGTCAGTCGCGCCGCGAGTTCGAGCGGCGCGAGCGGACGAACGGGCCCGATGGGTTCGCCTTTACGATAGAAGTGCGAAGCGGCGCGGCGCTCCTCGACCCGTGACATTTGGCGGGCAAGCGTCCCGAGATCGTGCGTCGTTTGCCGGGCAACGAACAGCTCGGCCTTCTCGCGGTGGCGCGACAGCGCGACGTAGCTCGCCGCCGCGCGCCAATGCTCCGAGTGATAGAGATAGGTCTGGTCGAGCGTCCGGCCCTGGCCTTTGTAAATCGTACCGGCGTAGCCATGCCGAAAATCCACGAACAGTGCGGCGTCAAATTCGATCCGGGCTCCGCCGTTCCCGTCGAGGCGGACGGCGATGCGACTACCATCGATGCTTTCGATGACGCCCGCATTGCCCGAATAGATCGAAAGCGCCCTGTCGGTGCCCGTGAACTGGATGCGGTCTCCGGCGGCGAATTCAGAGACGCCGTGCTTTGTCGCGAAACTGAGGGACAGGCCTAATTCGCCGCGCAGTTCTCGCACGCGCCGGAGATCTCGGTTGAGCTGATCCACGTCGCGGTTGGTGTAGGCGAAGACAAAGCGCGACTTGGCGGGTTCTACGGCGCTGTCTTCCGCCCACTTCCTGACAAGCCTCTCGCGGGCTTCGTCCTGCGTCCGCGTCCAGTGAATGTTGCCCTTCTCGTCGTACCGGGCGAGCGCGTCGAAGAAATTCCCTTCGGCCATCAGTTCGGTTGCGCGGCGGTCGTCGTCTTTGGTCTGGCGGCGGACCTGTCGAAGCTCCGCCGCGCCATAGCGTTCCTTCAGCACCGCGAACATGCCGCCCCTGTCGATGCTCGATAGCTGCCGGTCGTCGCCCGCAAGAATCAGCTTGGCCCCGTTGGCATAAGCATGGGCGGTCAGCATCGCCATAAGTTTGGTATCGATCATCGCCGCTTCGTCCACGATGACCACTGTTCGCCGGTCCCATCGGGCTCGGCCGTTGCCGAGTGCGAACAGTTCGCTGTGAATCGTGCGCGCGTGCCGGAAGCCGTCGCGCTTCAAGTCTTCCGCGACGGCGTTGGTCGGCGCGAGACCGACCACGCGATAATCGGTTACTTCGTAGGCTTCCCGTATTGCGGAAAGCGTAAAGCTCTTGCCGGTGCCTGCCTGTCCGTCGATCAGGACGAGGCCCTCGTCTCCCGTAGCACGACGCACTGCGCGAGCTTGTTCACGCGCGATACCGTGATACCGGCCCCGCCGGAGAACGGAAGCGAGGACGAGGTCGCCGACGCCGTACCTTTTGGCGTTTTCAAGCCCTTGTGCCGCGCGCAACACATGCCGTTCGGCATCGAGCACGGTTTTGGTGGTGTAGCGCCGGACAGGGCCGACCGGCGCATCCGAAAGCGCGACAACTTCGGGACGGCGCAGGATGCGGGCGGCGAGTTGCCCGCGCTCGTAGGTATCCTTGATCTGCTTCGCGAGCGCCCGTTCAAGATCGCGGGTTGTAAATGTCGCCCGCTGCTTGGTCAGCATCTCAAGCACCGAAACGGCGGAACGGTTGCCTATCGCATCGCGTAGCTCGTTCGCCTCTTCGCGGCCGGTACAGATGACACCGCCGCTGTGGTTACGCTCGTAGGCTTCCGCCCAGCGGGAAAGTTTCAGGTAGTTCTGTTTGAGGTCGTAGGCGCGACCCGTCTCGGGATCGATCTTCGATGCGACGATATGAATATGCGCGTATGCAGTATCGCTGTGGATCGCGAACAGCGCCCGCGCGTTCGCCATGCCCATCGCAGCGAGGGCTGAGCGGGCGGCTTCGGCCATCTGTTCCTGTGTCGGGGTCTCGCCCGGCCGCCAACCGAGCGACAGATGAACGCAATCTTTCTCACAGCGACGGGTGCGGCTCGTCTGGACCTGCGCGTCGAATTCCATCATCCGGCGCGCGAGGTCGGCATCCTTGCGGCTTTCGATCTCAAAGCCGAAGCCGGTGCCGCCGAACCAGGCGACACGGCTCTTTGCATTCGCCTGTATGCTGCGTAATACGCCCGTATGCGGATCGCGCCCTTCGCCGAGAATGTAACGCGTCGCGCCCGTAATTCCCTTGCCGACCGTGCAGCGTGGGATCATAAGCCCAGCACCCTTGCGATTGCGGCCTTGAGAAGTTCGGTGGTTACCGCAAGCTCCGCTGCGGCTCCTATTGCCCTGGTCGCGTTGGCGATGCGGGCAAGCTGGTTGAGGTTGTTGCCGATCGCGCTCAGTTCGCGGATGAGACTGCGAACGTCGGGATTGCGCTGCGGCGAGACGAACAGCTCGAACTCCGCAAGGCGGTGGAGGAGCAGGAGACGAGCATAGGCGCTGAGCGACACGACGCCCGCCCTGCCGGCGGCGGTCTCGATCTCGGCACGCTCGCCGAGCGTCAGCTGTATCGTCAGCTGCGCCGTCCGGCGTTCGCCGGTATAGGATTGCTCGTAGCGGGCCATACCGGCAATTCCCCGTAGGGGCCAGAAGAATTCCAGGGGAATTCACTATCTGGCTGCTTGTCGTGAGATTATCCGAGTATGCTCAAGACTGTCTTAATTCGAAGCACATGCGCGTGTGTTGCGCGAAAAATCTCCGCTCGATTGTTCGGCTTTCTTTTCGTTCAATCGTCACGTTCTCACGGTTCAAATCGAATGACTATCAAGTAGAGGAAGAATTGCCGATGAGTTGCATCGGATTTTCGTAAAGTTTGAATCAAATTCGACCGTCTGATCTAACGCAAGCTTACATTTCCGCTGAGAGGATCGGCCTTGGGGCACATTACGTTCTGCATACCGATGAATGCGAGTGGCGTTGCGCATGGAATAAAGCACGGGCACGGCCAGGCGCGGTCCGTGCGTCGGACGGCGGCGGCCCAGCCGGTAAACTCGCATAAAGCCCAGCAAAAACGTACGTTTCCGGTTACCGAAGCCTCTCCCGACAAGGCTAATAACGAGAGCATTGACAGGTCAAACGCGGCCCGCCAGAACAATTCCATGCTTAACAAGAGCGCGCTCGAACGCGCCGTGGATTTTGTTCTGAAAGATAATGACATCGCCTCGGACGTGAAGCGCGAGACCATGACGCGCGCCGTCGTCGAAACCGTCATCAACATGGTCGGCCCGGATAAGATCAAGAAGCCCATTGGGCGGCCGAACCGCGCACGCGAGGATTACGACAGATTGCGTGAGATTAAGTTTTCAGAGATGCAAACGCTAACGCCAGAATTGCTTCCTATCGCGCGCAGGCTGGTTACGGTGGAGTTTGCGCTCCGCAAGAGCGGAGTCTCCGATGAAATACTTGGCGAACGAAAACAGGTGAGAGCCGCGCGCAGGCTCGTAAGCGCGTATCGGTATGCTGCACAGCAAGCCCAATTGAAAAAATTAACGCAATAATTACCATCTGGCCGAGAAAGAGCCCGCCTTTCATTGCCCTAGTTTCCGGCGATGATTACATCTGCTTGTAAATGGAATTTACGAGCAGAAGCCGGTTTTGCGCCACGCATTACGAATTATCGAACTGACTCTAATCGCACTTCGCCATCGCGCCGCGCAATTCCTAGCTCCGGCCTGCGTCGCTTCCGCTTTCGCCTGCTTCTATGCGGCGCTGACAATCGCCAATCCGCATGACCCGCGCCTGCTAGCGTACCGCTTCGCACAATTTCCGCCGCACACGTTGTCTGTCCCGTCAGTCGCGAGCTGGCCGGTCGAATATCTCTGGATGATCGCAAAACCGTGGTTCGATCTCTGGACCTCTATGGGAGCTGCACACGGCCGAATGCACGCATCGCCTGCGTCGCCCGCTCTACTCGTTGCCGGTGTCGCTCTTGTCGTCTTTACAAATTACCTCATCTGGGCGCGCCAGGGTGCTGGCAATCGCGATGCGCGCATCGCAGTCTGCGTTTGGTTCATTTCGCTCGGACTCAATTTCTTTGATCTGGTCCGTGTCGCGGTTCTGCCGGAAACGTGGGACGCACGGATTCTGATTGAGGGCGTGACCTTCGGTGAAGTCTTGCGCGCGGCCGAAACGTTCGCCTCAGTCTACCTGCTCTGCTGCTGGCTTGTTCTCCATAACAACCGCGTACAGCCGCACCTCTTTGGTCCATTTGCAAGGATCATGAATCCGGTCCGGCGTGGACTGACCGTGCGCGGCGCGGTCGCAGTTACGGTTCTGCCCTTGGTTATATTTCTCGCGCAACCTTTGCTGACACGCGCCGCGCATGTGAGTGGGAACGCCGACGCTGCGACCATCATTCTCGAAGGCGCAAATCTTCTGCTTCTGGTGTGGTCGCTGTTTCTTCACGGAATGTGGCGACATCTGCGCTCGGTCGCCGCGCTCGGCGAAAAGATTATCGCGATGCAGCCTCTGATCGGGCAGACCGGCGAACCGCCTCCGTCGCCCGAACGCTAATAGGAGTCTTTTGTTATGGCAGACACACCACTTCGAATGCCCTTTGGCGATGCCAATTACGCATCGCAGGATGAACTCCGGGCACACGATCTGCTGACGGACTCGCCCTCTGCGATTCCGCTCGGTCTCGGTGTCGATAAAGGCGTGGCCAACAAGCGTCTAAAACTCGGATATGGCGACGAGAGGCACATGCTCGTTTTCGGCCCGAACGGCTCCGGCAAGTCGATGCGCTTCGCGGCGACCGCACTTCTCAAGTCCGAAGCGATGAGAAGCTGGATCGTCATCGATCCCAAAGGCGAACTAGCGGCCGTTACCGCACCCTGGCGACGCAAAGTTGGCACGGTACACATTGTCAATCCTTTCGGAACGCTTGCGGACCGGCCGGGATACGAAGATCTGAAAAGCGGGAAGTTCAATCCGCTGGCAGGTCTCGATCCGGAGTCGCCATCATTCAATGCGGACGCGGCGCTCCTTGCCGAGGCCCTAATTTCAATCGAGGGAACGCAGCCGTTCTTCCCGAGGTCCGCGAGAAACCTTGTTGCTGCGCTCATCATGTACGAAGTGACGCTTGCGATGGAAAATGCTCGCGCACCTTTGCTCGGCCATGTGCGCGACATGCTGACAAACCCGGAAGCTCTGCCGGGAACCCTCGGACGCATGGCCATGTCGGGTTATCGCGGGATGGCGAACAAGGCGCTTCCGCTCTTACAGGATGCAAAGTCGATCCGCGATGTGATCCTCGAAGCGGCGACGCAGACGGAATTCCTCGACGACGCGGAAATGGTCGACGATCTTTCGGGAGAGGGCTTCGATTTTGCGAGCCTCAGGGAAAGACCAACGACAGCGCATTTTATCCTTCCTGCCGACATGATGGAGCGGCATTCAAAATGGTTCCGGCTCCTCCTGTCGGCGGCCCTCCGCGCACTCATGAAGCCGCGCAAACCGAAACAGCTGCCGGTGACTATTCTGCTCGACGAGTATTTCCTGATAGCGAAGGGCGGCCTGACGATCATCGAAAACTGCATGGCTTTCGTGCGCGGCTTCGGAATTCAGCTGATTCCCATGCTCCAGGACCTCAATCAGCTCCAGGACCTCCTGCCCAAGCGGTGGCAAACTTTTTTAAGCAACGCTGGAGTGGTTTTACATGTCGGCGCTCCGGCTGACCTCACAACGTCGGAATGGATGGCGAAACGCGCAGGCGACACCACCGATTTCGTGCAGAACATGAACGATCATTCGGGCATCGGTTACGCGCCCGATCAAGCGGGCGATTTGCGCGCCTCGTTCAATCGCGGCGGCGGTGTCTCTTATTCGCAGACGCGCGTTCCGTTCCTGCCGGTTCATTGGCTCCTCAATACTAAACGCGGGCGGATTTACGCCTGGAAAGAAGGGCTCGCCAATACCGTGCTTGCGGACGCGCCTTTCTATGACGACCCCGTTCTCGGCCTGAAAGGGCGCGAACGGGCCAATCCGTATCGAGCAATCTAAGGAGATAAAGTCATGTCGTGGTGGATCATTGCCGTTCTTTGGTTTGCGGGCTTTGCCATCGTTCGCGGCGCGATGCCAGAAGCCGCGAAGAAAACTGCGGGGGTACTTTATCTCGTCGGCACGCTCGGCGGATGGTGGATTTGGTCGGCGTTGCCGCAAGATCGCGGGATTATTTCCCTCTTCGTGTTTCTGGCGATCGGAGCGGCGGCATTGAAAGCCGTCGTCAACGAATCCGCGATGAAACTCGCCGGTCCAATTTTCGGCGTCGGCGCAATCGTCGCTTATGTGACGTATGCGAATGCCGACATTCAAGCCGACTGGACGCACGCGCTTTCATTTGGCTGGTCCGGCGTTCTGATTGGCGTTGCCGCGCTCGCATTCATCGTCGGGGGCGTCGCCTTATCCAATCTGGTCCTGAAATTTCTCTGGCGGGAAGCAAAAGACAGGCTCGCCAAGCGATAGGAGATGAGTGTCGTGCAACATCGCGTCAGTGACGCATCGCGCCCAGCGACGAAGCTGCTGCCAGGCAACGGTCCGCAACAACGCGCGGGCGAAATAGCGACCGCCGGTTTGAAAGTTCTGTTGTCGGTCAACCGGACCTACAGCAACCTGTTCGAGTGGGAGACGATCAAATCGACCTTGAGCGTGCTTCTCCAGAGACTACCCGACGACATCGACCTCGCGATGACGGCGCACGGCGGCTGGAAGGCCGACGACACCTTTACCGACTGGAATTTCGCAAGTCCGAAGTTGACAATTCCGGAATTGCAGAAACTGGAACTGAACCGCAATCCGGGCGCGGGCCTCAACGATGTGCTGCTCAAGTCTCTCGGTATAAAAAACCTAAAAGTTATTATCACGGTCGAAGACGACTATGGCAACGACATCAGGAAAGGTCGCGAACTTGCCGAACTGCTCGCGAGGCAGGGAACGCGCCTGATCGTGCTTCACCAGAAAACGCGGCTTGGCTTCTCCCGCTATCCGGACAGGGCAGCACTGCAAGAGCTTGCGGAAATCACCGGCGGTGGGTGGTTTCCGCTGACCCCGACCAGCGTCGTCGATCTCGCCGACCTGTTCGCCGCGATCTTGGTCGTGATCGCATCCGGGGTCGGCGGATTTCGGAAGTATCAACGCGAGTCCGGGGTCACGCCGGTTCCGCCGGGGAAGATTGAGCCACCTAAGAGTCCGCTTCGCCTCGCCGGCGGGCTTCTCGGGCTCATAAGCAAGCGTGGCTAGGAGCGTGCGGTACGCGTGACCGTCGCAGAGACGGTCACGCGGTATTCCTGCGAGGGACAGGCGCCCATTCAGCGCCCCCCTTGTTCGCTCCCGGTGCGCGACGAACGATCACCAGGGCCGAACGACATACAGATGAATCCGCACGCCCGATGAAGAAAATGCGCTCTCGCCGGCCGGAGCGAGAGCGCACGCCGGGTATCAGAACAACGATAGTTGCTCGCGATTGGTCGTTCGCGACGCGCCCTTCCGTGACGCATCGAGAACGGAGAGGACGAAAGCGCGGGCATAGGCCTCAGGGCTTTCGGAAGCCTTGATCTCATCCATAGGCGCGAAATGGCTGTGATAGCCGGTTTCGCTGATCGCGATGCGACGCGGCGGCTTGTACGGGCTTTTGAACTCGAAATGCCCGAAAGCGTACTCCCCGGCAGACCAGTTCGGCTCATAGGTGACAAGCATTTCCTGCGCCTCGACGACAAGACGAAACGCGACCTTGCGCTTCGCCTTGCGGACGGCAGTTCTCCCCGCCTTGCGGCGGGGAGAACGCGCTGAGCGTTTGGGCTTGGCGGCGCTCATTGAGCGCCACCCTTTTTGGCCTTCGGCGTGCGGAGGACGATCTGCGCGCCTTCGAGCGGGCGGGCGGTGAAGGTCAGGTTGAAACCGTTGCCGTCCTTGTGCGGCCATGCGGCGCCAATCTCGGCCCAGCTTGCTGCTTTCTCGTCGCCGTTCTTCGACACGCTGTAGACGCGATGCGAAGGAAGGGACTTGGTGTTCTGCTTCTGCTTACTCATGTTCGTATCCTTTCGATTGTGAAGCCACGCTGATCGCAGCCTCGATGCGGTTCACTCGCGAGTGCGGAAAAGCGGCGCAGTCAAAAGGCCAAAGGCCCACGGCGGTAATGGGTGCCTCGAAGAGGCGGGACCGCGTTCGGTTTTGACGGCGATGCGCGCGCTTGCAGAACCACGCATCACTCAGAGGCCAGCTAAGTGGCTCTTTGAA
Source organism: uncultured Alphaproteobacteria bacterium (assembly GCA_963715545.1). Classification (GTDB taxonomy): domain Bacteria; phylum Pseudomonadota; class Alphaproteobacteria; order Micropepsales; family Micropepsaceae; genus Rhizomicrobium. Next base: position 3,160,464 of record OY970252.1, read on the forward strand.
CGTCGAAAGGGACGGAGCAGCGGAAACGCCAAAGCTCTCGTGCCAGAGATCGGGTGAGGATAACGGTGTGAAGAAAACGGCAGTTAGCTCACGTCATTCGATTGGTTGGAGCGGGATTCACAAACCACGGGGCCGTCCGGTATGCACCAGACAGCCCCAGCTTTTGACGGGCCTTAAGATTGGCTCGACGGAGGATCGTGCCCCTTCAAAGAACGAGCCACGAAAAACGCTATGACGACACAAGCAATTATATTGGTGTCCGGTATGGCGTGCACGGTAACAGAGAGCTGATGCAAGCCGTGGAAATTATCGATGACAGTGAGCGCAAGGTTCTTAGCTTCGGCAACGCCGATGGCCACGACCCCGCTGTCGCCAAAAGGCTTGAGCCAACGAGCGAGAAGAAAATTGATTGGGAAGAAAGCCATAGCAACCTCCTTTGTCGGTTCGCGATAATCATCGAAGAACTCGATGGACGATCAGCGATCAGCGCATGACCATTCTGCCCAAGGAGAGTTGCTGGATTCCTAATGCGCCCGCATTGGGAATCAATGACTTAGAAAAATATTGTGTGAAATTATATTGCGGGACGGAATTAGGGCTGGCGCGCGTTGCGACGAGAAACGCGAGAGCGGATCGCACTCGCGATGCGAGCAATATCGACTTCGGAGTTGGTACCCGATGTTATCAGCCGATCAATGACTTGAGATTTGGTGGGAATATCCAGGTCCGCAGGCATACCGTGTTTTTGAACCCAAACGCGAAGTGCGTCATAACAAGCTATGTCGTATTTTTTTAGCGAGGGCCTGCTTAATGCGCCCGCGGATGTCCATTTGCCCCATGCTCGGTCGTCTCGCAAAAAATCGACAACAGTTTGCGACTTGTCGGGTCGATCCTTGTAAAGCATGGGTGCTTTCTTCGGCAACGGCGGGACATTGTTCGCTGCCGCCTTTGCCGCAACTTGCTTCAGCTCGGCAAGCGTCGCGTCGTGATCTTTTCCCGTCGCAACTCGGTGCGCGATCGTTTCGAATACGCGTGCGAGTTCGCCTCGAACATGTTTCGGTTTGACAAGCGCCGCTAGCGCCAAATCCAGATCATGTGCAATGCCCACCGCGTCATTCCAGCCTCGAGAGGCAGTCTGCCTTCTGGAAATACTTGCAGCAACGGAATTCTGCGGCTCACTACCTAACTGTTTGAACACACTCTCAATTTTCGTGTGTATTGAGCGAAAGGGATGATCGTCAGCCAGAGCGTCGGCGCTTTGCGCTGAGATTATATTCCTGATCTGGGCAACCTTGGCTTTCGCGGACGAACTACCTTCGACGATGTCGGCAAGCGTGCTTACCAGAAACGATTGATCGGGAGCTTCATCTTGCGGCTTTGCGGTCGTCGCACGATCCACGGCTGGAATCCGCACATGCCGGGACTTACGCTGGGACTTGGTCACGCGGTGATTGTCCGAAGTATCGTCGCCGAGCGGAATTTGTCCGCCAACAAAGAGCGAATCACTTCGCACTACCGTTTCAGAATCAGCGTCTCGATTCAAGGGGTTATGTCTTTCTCGTCCGAGCGGCCTCCGCTGTGGAACCCGCTGCCGGAAGCATCGATCCTGAGATCGAAGACTGCACCGTATGCGGACAATTCTGAGATTGACAGTAAGGACATGTGCCTAACTGCGAAGTAGAAGGCGCATAAACGATCATTTATCAAGCGGTTAAGTGAAACCAAAGTTGATCTGGCATCAAAAAGTGCAGGCGAGCCGTCCGGGGACGGCTCGCCAAAATTTCTCTCTTCCGTCACCTCTCCTTCGGCCGCAAACCATGCAGAAAGTCCGCCGCGCGCTGCGCGTGCGCGGCTGCGGTGAAGATCGCGCGCTTGTCGTTCTTCAAAACTTCAAGCCATGTCGCGAGATAGGCTGCGTGGTCTTCGCGCGGTTCGGGCGTGACTTCAAGATCGGCGCAGAGAAACGCCGCGCCAAGCTCGGCGACAAGTTCCTCGGCAGCGTAACCGGCATCGCCCCAACGCTTGCGCCCGAATTCACGGTTGAGGCGCGTCTCATGGCGTGTCCAGTGCGTCTTATGCCGATATCGGCATAACGTTCATTATGCCGAACCAAGTGTTATGCCGCGCCGATCTGGATTTGTGCGTAAAACGTGACCAGACCGGCGTCGCCACGCGGCATAAGACCGGCAGCCCAATCACGCCCCAATGCGGATACACCGACTGTCGTCCGGTCCAAACCGCAGGCGTCGTATGGCCACGGCTCTTCATCCGCGATATATATGGAATTGGGGCCGACGGCAGAGATACATGAAAAATATTCAGGTCATCGATGGAGCCGACAACGCGACCTTCAGCATATTTAGAGCAACCGACAGCGAATTTGAGTATATATTTCCAAATCCCGGTCAAGATATCGAACTGGTTGAGGACTTCTCTGCGCGCCTCCCCAAAACTTTTGTTGCGGAAATTCTGAACAGCCTTTGGCTTCGCCCCATTCACAAGAGCAAGGTGTCTGGGATCGACGGCACTCTATTTTATAACCATGCCGACAAACGTCATCATCTTCCGGCAAGCAAGCGCGAGATCGATCGTGATCTGTCTCAGATCAACCCGGCAGAGCGGGAGCTTTACGCAAGATTGCGGTCGGAGAGTGCCGCAACGGTGGCCTCCCCTTTGCCGATTACCACGGCGGAGTTACTGGTCGATGTGCCTGGTGGTTCACAGCTGCTGCAATGGTTCGGCGGGCGCGTACCTTCCTTCCATGACGCTGAGGTGCTCGCACTGGCGCTAGATCGTGAAAAGACATGTTGTAGCATTAGGGTTCATACCTTCGAGATGACACCGGAAGTGGACGCAAAAGGATTCTTTGTGTTGAGAAACCATGTGGTGGTGTCCTTTCGACTCCACGGGGTGGTCAATCTCGAACTGAACGACTTCAACGAACAGAACGCCATCTTCGGCCTGTCGCTTAGCCGCACAGCTGATCGTGGTTACCGACTTGAACTGGAGCCATGCCACGGTCTGTTCGGCTTCATTGAGGCGCAGACACTTACAATCGAGTTGGAGCCGGGAAAACCGCCATCCGGCGTCTACGTCGATCTTGCACAATAGCGGCTTCCCGCCCGAATCCGCCATCAGGCATACTCAGTTGCGTGCCGTGAAAATAGACGTGGATCGTTCAGCATAGTTCAGGGTGTTTGGCTTGTTCGCCCGTGGCGGACTTTGTCCGCTCCTCACTTCTTTCCACGAAGGAGTGATGACATGGAAAATCTCAAAGCACTGAAGTTTGAGTACGAAGATTATCTGCGCAGCCAACGCGGGCTGAGTAAAAAATCGATCTATGATTGCTGGCGGTTCGCCGACCGCTTTCTTGCATTCCGGTTCAAAGGCAGGCGTCCCGATCTGTCGAAGATCACGCCGGCCGATATAGCGCGATTCATGCAGCACCTAGTCTCGCGGGGGAAACCGTTTCGAGACAAGACGCCGCCGACGCACCTGCGAAACTTCTTCCGATTCCTCTTCAAGAGCGGGAAGACGAACGTCAATCTCACGCCGAGCGTTCCGCGCATCGCGCAGAAATATGCATCAACGCTGCCGAGGCACCTGTTGCCGGAGCAAGTAGAAACGCTGATCGCGGCCACCAAGGCGGATACTGCGGCTGGACGGCGCAATTACGCAATGGTGCTTCTTATGGCGCGACTTGGGCTACGGGCGGCGGAAGTCATCACTATCCAGGTCGACGACATCGACTGGCGGGCGAGCGAGCTTCTCGTTCGCGGCAAGGGACAGCTGCATGATCGGTTGCCGTTGCCGAAAGATGTCGGTGAAGCACTCGCTAATTACGTCCGCCGGGATCGTGTCACGACATCCCGCGCGCTGTTCGTTTGGCACCGCGCGCCGCACATGCCGTTCGCCGACTCTCAGGTCATCAGCGAAGTTCTGAAAAAAGCCTTCGAGAGAACCAAGTTGAATCCGCCGACGCGATATGTCGGCTCCCACATCCTCAGGCACAGCCTCGCGACCGACATGGTGCGTCGCGGCGCATCGCTTGCGGAGATCGGCGACGTTCTGCGTCACCGCTCGCGCGCATCGACGATGATCTACGCCAAGCTGGACGTAGAGGGATTGCGCTCGGTAGCACAAGACTGGCCGGTGGCTGGAGGCGTCAAATGAGCACCTTGATCAAAGAACTTGACCGCTACCTCACGATCCGCCGCAGCCTAGGATTTGATCTCGGCACGTCGGCGCGGGTGCTGCGGAGATTTGTCGCCTTCGCCGATAGCCGGAAGGCGCGGCACATCACGACGAACCTGTTCCTGGCATGGCAGGCCGAGTTTGGCCAAGCCAATCAGCAGACGTGGTCCGCACGGCTGGGAATGGTCCGTCAATTTGCGCTGTGGCTAAGCGGCATCGATTCCAGAAACGAAGTGCCGCCGAAAGGACTCATCCCTGGCCGGTACCGACGCGCGAGACCCTATATATACAGTGAGCGAGAGATCATGCGGATCGTGGAGGAGGCGGCTCGGCTCCCTTCCCCAAACGGAATCCGCGCTCTCACCTTCGCGGCGCTCTTCGGCCTCATCGCCGTCACCGGCCTCCGCGTCAGCGAAGCCATCGCCCTCGACAACGACGATGTCAATCTGGAAGACGGCGTTCTGACGGTCCGCCGGGGCAAATCCGGCAAAGCCCGGAGCGTTCCGCTATCTCAGAGCGCCACGGACAGGCTCGCAGCCTATGCCAACGAGCGCGACCGGCTTCTGAGCCGCACGCCAAAATCCTTCTTCGTATCCGATACCGGGAAGCGCCCCGACGATTGCAGCGCCCGATACAACTTTGCGACCATCTGTCAGCGCATCGGACTTAGGCCAGCGCAAAAGTTCAACAAGCATGGACGTGGTCCGCGTATCCATGATCTTCGTCACACCTTCGCCGCGCGGACGATGGTGAACTGGTACCGCACCGGCAAAGACCCGGAGCGGGAGATGATCAAGCTCACGACCTATCTTGGGCATTCCGAGCCGGCGCACACTTACTGGTACATCGAAGCCGTTCCAGAATTGCTTGAGCTTGCCTCGAAACGAGCGACACGCGCTCTGGCAGAGGGGCTCGGCCGATGAATACGTCCACGCTCCCGGCGTTGCTCCAGCGGTTCTTTACGGATCGCCTCACGGCACAGCTCCAGGCCAGTCCGAACACGATTGCGGGCTATCGCGACACTTTCCGATTGTTGCTCCGCTACGCAAGCCAGCGACGGAACAGACCACCGACCAAGCTGCGGATCGAAGATATCGATGCTGCGCTCATCGGCGACTTCCTCACCCATGTGGAGAAGGTCCGCCGCAACAGCGCCCGCAGTCGCAACACACGTCTTGCCGCAATCCGTTCGTTCTACCGTTACGTGGCGATGAACGAACCCGAGTATGCGCTTCATTGCCAGCGAATCCTCGCCATGCCGAGCAAGCGCTATGTGCGCCGGACGGTAGACTTCATCGACCGAACAGAAATGGAAGCATTGCTCTCGGCACCCGATCAATCGACTTGGATCGGGCGAAGGGATCGCGCGATTTTGCTATTGGCCCTACAGACGGGTTTGCGCGTATCCGAGTTGATCAACCTCAATTGCTGCGACGTGTTGTTGGGAACCGGCGCGCATGTTCGGTGCGAAGGCAAGGGGCGCAAGCAGCGCAGCACACCGCTGCGCCGGGACACGGCTAAAACAATCGAAGTTTGGCTCAACGAACGTGCCGGCTCCGAACACGATCCCGTCTTCCCGACGATCCGAGGAGATCGGCTCAGCCGCGATGCAGTGGAACATATTGTCCGCAAATACACGTTGGCAGCTTCAAAGTCGTGCGCCTCACTGCTCGGAAAACGCGTAAGCCCCCACGTCTTGCGTCACTCAACGGCGATGGAGCTCCTTCAAAACGGCGTGGATCGAACGGTGATTGCGCTGTGGCTCGGACACGAGTCCGTGGAGACAACGCAAGTTTACATGCATGCCGATATGCGGCTCAAAGAGAAAGCTCTGGCCCGCGTGGCGTTGACCAACGTGCGGCCGGGGCGGTATAGGCCCGACGATACGCTGCTCGCGTTCCTTGAAGCGCTCTGATTATGCCGAATGTCAGCGCCGGTCTGTGAGTGTCTTGCGCGCGAATCCAGATCGGCGCGGCATAACACTTGGTTCGGCATAATGGGTCAGCTCATGCAACAGCGTTGCATAGTAACTTTCCGGGTCGCGGAAGCAGTCTATGCACGGCACATGAACGTTATCGGTCCGTGTGACGTAACAGGCGCGACTCCCGCCATGCACGATATTCGCGCCGGTCGAGGCGACGAATGTCTCGGCGGTCTCGATGCGTTCGACGATAGGCATAGGTTGAGCAGGGGCCGGATAATACTGCGCGGGCAATCCCTCGATCTGCTCGCAGTTGAAAACGGTGTAACCCTTCATGAAGGGAATCGCGTTCTCGATCTCCTCGCCGGTTTCGCTCGTCTCGGTGCGTTTGATACGGTCGGCATAAACAACCGGCGAACCATGCTCGCCCTTCCGAACATTTGCGCCAAGCTCGGACGCTTGCCGGTAGGTCATCCAGATCGGACAGACAAAGCCTTTGGTGACGGCTTCGCTCCACAGCATCAGGACATTGATTCCCTGATAGGGCTGGCCGGTGGCGCGTAGCGGCCGGACAATCTTTCCGGCCGTATGTTCGACGCTCCACGGCTTGAGCCAGGTCCGGACTCCTTTTTCGAGATCGGCAACGATTTTGTCGGTGACGCGTGAATAAACATCCGCTCGCGGGGCTGCGTTCGCAGCCATGATTCAGCCCTCCCGTTCGGGATGGGCAAAAAGCGTCGGCTCCTGATAACGCCCTGCCGCCGTTCGTTCGGCAGGCGGTCGCCGGTCGTCGATCAATACGAAAAGCGCAGGCTGTCTTGCGTTCGCAATTGCCTGCTTCTGTTCGCGGCGGAGTTTCAGAACGTCACGCCAGAGAATGCGTTTGCCTTCGATCTCAAGAAACTTGGGTCCGGTCATGTCTGTCAGCGCAGCGCGCCCTCCTAAAAACCGCGCGCATTCCCCGAAAGCGGGGTGGGCGGCGAGAGAGCGACCTGACAGGCCCGGATAAAGCGGCGGGCTGCATCCGAAGGACCGGAACGAAGTGGAGGACTCGCGTCAGCGAGTTGCGGCGCGCCGCGACGGGCCTAAAAGGGAGCGCCGCCCGCCCCGCACTCTGGGGAAGGCCAAAAGACAAAAGTCATCGCGCCATGACGCGATGTCCGCTTGTTACTGGCACCCTTGCGCGATGGGATCGTAACCGAATGGCCGAAACCGCAACGCGGGTTCGGTGAGGCCCGCCCTGACGGGCCGAATAGAGCCCGGCCGCGAAGTGGCGCGCCGACCACCCCGAAAAAGGACTCGACTCCGGCTTCAAGATGTTCTTGTATTGTTCTCATCGAAGAACGAGGCCGAAAATGGCGCGATACAAGGTGATTGGACCGGATTTCGAGGATATGGCGCAGGGCCTGAGCCTCGAAGAAGCCTTTGCCCGCATGATGGCGCTGGCAGGAACCGAGTACATTTTTTCCCGGCACAAGGGCAAAATGCGTCTCCACCTGACCCGGACGCGTCCCTTCATGGACCTCCCGTTTTTCGACCCCGACAATCCGGGAGACCGCGAACTGCTTCGCAGCATGTGGCCGCTTTATCAGTCGAACAATCCCATAGACGCCGGAGCCCGGCGCGAATTGATGCTGCAAGCGATCGAGAAGGGCCGCGACAACTATTTCGCGCGCGAGGAATCCCTGGAAGTCGTCGCCTAGATTGGCCGTAAGAAGGCAGTTGCGATGTTGGTGAAACGCGGGGGCGCGAGTTTGCTCGCTGGATGAATTCCGCTAGTTCCGCAAAAGCCGTCTGGATCAGTCCGCGCACCAAGCGGAAAGTGAAATTGAGAATCTTCACGAACCGCTGGCCAGCACGCCAAGCCGTATCCTTTTTTTGCGAGGATGACGCCAGCGTCACCCTCGGAGTGGCGCATTGCGCGCAGACTATGTCCACCCCATTGCGCAATATTGTCCGGCCTCGAAACTTACCCACAGGTTTGAGCGCCGTAATGATGGGTCTGTGAGCAACGACTTAAATTGGGCCATGCCGAATCGCGCTAAGGCTTCGTGCGCACGGTGGTGTCAGGCGTCGTATCCGGCGAAGCTCTTGCGGCCGTGCGTCCTCCGTTCGGAGACGCTTTCGATGTTCGCGCGTTATCAAGATAATCGAGGAATGACTTGCCGTTGGCGCTCCCACAAGACCAACCAACAAACATACTTGATCCGTATACGGAGCTTGCTATCGTGAGATCCGAAATGACGAATCAGAGTAACGATGCACGGGCAGAATTTCACCTCGCCGCCGCGCTGGAAGGATCGGGCGCGCCGGCGCGCGTCGCGCGCATATTGTGCGTAGCGGATGTGGGCATTTATAGCGTCGGAGACGTTCAGCGGCATACGCTCGCGGAATTGCGCGAATTGATGGCTCGGGTCGAAATTTCCGAGAACGATCAGGAAATATTTCTATCCCAAATGCGCGATAGCAGCGTATTTCCGTCGGACGTGAAAACATACGATGAGTTCGGCCTTCGCGGTCCGCGCGGTTAGCTTTTTTTGCTCTCAGATATCTTTCCCTTTGGTTTCACTGTTTCCTTCCGGCACGCCCTGACTTTGCGTTGGCGTTCCTGAGCGTGCACAAAAATAATGCGCCCTGGATCCTCGTCAGGAAACTTCTTAGCGAGCCAATCGCGAATCGTAACGAGGGTCTCGATCGTCGCAAGTTCGCCATCCGCGAAACTCGGGAGAAATTCCATGTGAAACTGAAATGTTTCAGATCGAAAGTTTCGCGCAGTTTCTTCCGCGTCAACAACTGTGGTCTTCCAGAATTTGTTCTCGTGCTTGAGAAACGCATATGTCGCGAGATGGGCTTTGATTTCCTCGAACACATTTAGTCCAGCTGCCGGTCTAAGATTCTGTAACTCTCCACGCAGACGTTCATATTCGGCGTCGGAAAGCTGGCTTTTGTTCAGATTCAGTTTGGCACCGATAAGTCCCTGCTTCTGGAAAATCAAAACCTGGAGAAGGATCAGCGAGAGGACGACCTTCGCGAACCCCATGTTGTCCGCATCCCACGCGTTTCGAATTTGATCATCCGGGAGTTTTGTCCAGTCCTGTGGCTGCACCTCCTTGACTGCTTCCCTCAGCTTGGGCGGGACTACCATGATCGCGAGGGGAACAAATGGGCGGGCGCGCTTCTGAAGGCCCGCGCACGTCGTGACCCCCAACGCCCTCATCGCCAGTTCTTTGAAACCCGGTGCGTACAAATATTTCCAGGGCGCGTAGTCAAGTTGCCAGTCAATCGGCCTGTCATAACCAGTTCCGAAATGAACGGGGTCCAAATAATGATCGGGTTCTAACGGAATCCAGTTCGTCACAGTATTAACCTAGCAGGGTGTTGAAAAACCCGTAGCGAATTCGCCGTCTTCATGATTTTCTCGATTTGGAATTGTGTCGAGAGGCAGTGATGCGCGGATCGGATGAACGCTCGGGGTCGCTGTTTTCCTATGTAAATCTGGAAACAAGGGTGCCGAAAGGCCACCCGCTTCGGGCGATCCGCGAGATTGCGAACGGCGCGCTATCGGACCTGAGCGCGGATTTTGAGGCGATGTACGTTCCGTTTGGGCGCCCGTCGATCCCTCCGGAGAAGCTGCTTCGTGCATCTCTGTTGCAAGCGTTTTATTCGATCCGCTCGGAACGCCAGCTGATGGAGCGGCTGGAGTTCGACCTGCTATTCCGCTGGTTCGTTGGGCTGGGCATCGACGATGCGGTTTGGGATCACTCGGTGTTCTCGAAGAACCGTGACCGTCTGCTCGAAGGCGAGATCGCCGCCAAGTTCATGGCGGCGGTTCTGGCTCAGCCCAACGTCAAGCAGCTTTTATCGTCAGATCACTTCTCGGTTGACGGCACATTGGTGGAAGCCTGGGCCAGCATGAAGAGCCTCAAGCCCAAGAACGAGGATCGCGATCCGCCTGCGGGCGGTGGGCGCAATGAAGAGGTCGACTTCCGGGGCGAGAAGCGGAGCAACCAGACGCATAGCTCCACCAGCGATCCCGACGCCATGCTCTATCGCAAGGGGCCGGGCATGGAAGCCAAACTCTGCTTCATCGGTCATGCGCTGATGGAGAACCGCCACGGTCTCTTCGTCGATACGCGGCTGACCCGTGTCTCGGGCCATGCCGAGCGGCTATCGGCGCTGGATATGGTTGAACCGCGCGCCGACAGGCCTGAGGCAATCACGCTGGGCGGCGACAAAGGCTTCGATGCGGCCGACTTCGTGATGGAACTGCGCGAGATCAACGTCACGCCTCACATCGCACAAAACACAACCCGCCGATCCGCCATAGACGGACGGACGACCCGTCACCCCGGCTATGCCATCAGTCAGCGCATTCGCAAGCGCATCGAAGAGGGCTTTGGCTGGATGAAGACTGTCGCAGGCCTCAGAAAGACGAAGTATCGAGGAATCGAAAAAGTCGGATGGGCCTTCATGTTCGCAGCTGCGGCCTACAACCTCATCCGGCTGCCGAAACTCCTGGCGCAACCGGTATGAGCACCAAGGCTGGATGCCAGCTCATCGGCAGATGGCGGATTGTAGAGGCCGATATATGGGATCGCGACTATCTCGACCTGGTCGAGCCGGCCCATATCACCTTCGACCGAAACGGCCAGGGAGAGTTCGCCTTCGGTGTCGTCAACGCCACCATGGAACTCGAGTACGCGAGCCGCATCGTCTTCTTCACATGGACCGGCTTCGACGAGGGAGACGAAATCTCCGGTTCCGGATCGGCCGAACTCGACGATGACGGCGCCATCGAAGTCGAGATATCATTCCTCAACGGCGACGACGCCATCCTCAAAGCGCGCCGCGCCTGACTTCTTCAACAGCCTGCTAGGTCTTGGTGACCTATCCCACCCTTTGACAACCAAACATCGCCTATAGCGGGCATAGGGGTCAACCGGTAACCTTAGGTGGCCTAGATTCCCGGCTCTTTCGGCTCTTTGTACGTTCGCTTTTTCACCTCGTGCGGCTTTCGTACCCATTCGAAACCCCTTTCCACCTGCAGTAGCCAACCGCAACCCATCGGCGCTTCGAGCATCTAGTCCCATGCGCTAGCTGGCTGTGGCAGCTAATGCGTACGGCCCGTTTTGTACCCACTAAATTGCGTACGAGTTGGAGAAGTGGCGGCGGAGTTGCCGCGACCTCCGGCGCCAGGTGACGCAAATGACCGATAAAAAAAACAGAAGTGGAAACGGCGGGAATTCGCATCAGCGCGACTCTGCCGCCGAGCTGGCGCAGCTTCATGTGACGGCGGCGCAGTACCAACAGATGCTGTCCAAGCTCTCCTTTGATGCAACGGAAAAGAATCGCCTGCTTGAGCGGATCGCTGGCACTATCGGCGGCACGTCAAGCGAGGCCGTATCGTCGAAGAGTGAAAGCGCGAAGCTCGCTCTCATTCGAAAGGCCTACGAGTTCGTTCTTATTCAGGCGACGACGGGACTTGCCGACGCCATCTACGAGATGCGCAACCGGATTTACGCTCTGCGCGCGCGAAAGAATCATATGATCGCGTCGAACATCGTGCGGATCGAAAGCGATCTTTTCGACATCGCCTCGGATGTTTGGAAACTCCACCGCAGTGAGAAGATGAGCGCCATCGGGCACGCAGGAACGCTCGTTCAACGGCTCGTCGAAATCGAGAAAGAAATCTCGCTACTTGAGAAGAACGACAATGAGCGCCGCAGTTGGGGAAATCCCCGTCACCACTTCATTGCGTTGATCATTTCTGTTGTCGTGCTGTTCGCTGGCGTTCCGGTGAATTTGAAGTCCGAAGAAATGTGGCACCACTACCATCAGGCCTTCCCGGCCGATCCACCTACAGAGACGCGTGACCCGCCGCGCAGCGACAAGCCCGCCGTCGTGCCATCGGGCCCGCTGCGCCGGCACACGCTGCGTTTGGCGAAGGCAGCCCGCAGGTGCTTCCGTAACAGCCCTCTGGCGGTGAACGTTTCGTTCGGGCTTAGGCGCGCCGAAGTAGGGTCGGGCGCTGTGCGCTGTGCGCACCGAACCCGGGCTCATCACAGACTTCGCCTGGTTTCGGCCCAAGCGGGCGGAAATTCCTCGCGCCAAGGCTTGCGGAGGACAACGGCGATCGCATTCGGTCCCGCGCTTCGCACTCCTGCGGGTGCGCCGCTTCGCGCGCCTTCGGCGTCGCCGCTGTCCGAGCGTCACTGCTCCGCTCGCGCCGGAACGCGTGCTGCGCAGAGACTAACTCCAGCGCCCTCGGCTAAAGCCGCCCTGTGCTCTCCCCTTCCGCGAAGCCTTATCTAAGGGGTTGCCACCCCTCGTGCGCGGAAGGATGCGCAAGCCTCGCAACGGCTTCCCCGTCCGCCAGCGGACGGGAGATTCCCCCCGTTGCTCGACCTTCCGCATGCTACCCTGGTCCCGACAGATGCAAATATGCAATCCTTCAGCGGGCTATTCGGACTATTCTCACGAACGCCCGAGTCATACACCGCTCTGAAATAGCGTTAGCGCTAGCAGGAGACTGAAATGGCGGAAACTCCGAAAAGGAGACCCAGCGATCCTCAGGCCGAGCCAGCGGCTGATCCCCAACCAGCAAGGATTGAATCAAGCTCGGACGAACAAGTTGGCTATGATGAACTTTCTCCGCATGACCGAGCGCAAAGCATCTCTATAGAAGTCGTCTCGAATGCCCAATTCGGGAATGCAAACAGTGTCGAAAAAGGGCTGATCGATCTCCGTGCCTTATGGCATGCCGACGAGACCAATGAGTACCTCGCGACGCTCCTCGCCTTGGCGGCACGGTCTACGGCGCTCATGTACGCGCGCAAGAGCGAATTGAAAAATGCCATCGTGCAGTTCGATCAATTGGATGAACTATTGAGAGCTTTGCCTCGCAACGACGACATATTGAACCATCGACGGTTGGCCGCCGAGGTCGTCGATCTTCTAGATGCTGTCACCGTATCTGCCGACAGCCAAGACGCGTTGCGCAATCTTGATATGTACGGCGCTATGTTGCGGCGCGAGGCCAATTTCTTTCGGCGTGCTGCGAGGGTCAATCCTGGCCGGCCGAGCCTGCTAACGCACGCGACTTTTCTTGAAGCCAAGGCAGACGAGATCGAGCAAAAACTTGGGACCGCAACAGGCAAGTTCAGAGAGACCGTCGCGGGTCTCGTCCCGATGACCGCTCAATTATGGATAGTGACTCAGGACAGCTCTGCCCGTCTGCTCAAGGAATTGCAGGCTTCAATTGAACAGAAGATCGGCGATATGCCCAGCGATGCCGCAAGCCCCGAGATGCTCAGCTTCATGGAATCCATTTCCCCGAGGCTCCAATACGCCGTCGACAGAATTGAAGAGAATTGCGATCTCGTTTTGCGAAATGCTGCTTTGGAGGCAGATCAGAAAGAACAAGATCGAAACGGTGAAATCAAGAGCCCCAGCGTCCGCCGAGAGACAGACAACAACACTGATTTTTCTCCTAATGTAAAAGGCGCGTATCCCCTTGAAAATACTCATGAAAGTAATGTCGTCATTGACGAAGATGAAAAAATATCGTTCTATGACGTTGAGGATTACATGGAAACAACCGCACAAAAAAACTGGCGTTATGCCAAGTACGCTTTCACTGGAGTCGCACTCGTCGCCTATACCGCTGTTTGGGGTCTTGGCGCGTATAGTGGTGCGGACCTAGCAAAGCGCTACCAGCAGGAACAAGCCTTGAAGGCAGCGCATCCGAAACCATGATGCGAAGCTATTTGGTTCCGTGGGTCTGAAAAAGCAAATCAGTATACACCGTGCGGATGGGGCCAAGCATAACCATCATGAGCACGAACCCTATAATCGTCGTAGCTAGCGCTACATTATAACGTCGAAGTCGCCGAACATAAACGCGTGCAATAAAGCGAACGTGCTGTTCGTCGCCCAGATGCTCGTAAGGCGGCATCAGATGGTACAAGTCTGCAAGAAGCCCAACGGTCGTGAAGACCCAAAGGCCCAAAACCGAATAATACAAAACCTGCTCCCATTGTAGCGGAATCAATTCGGGTTTCGCGCCGATGTAGGTTACAAGCGTGATAAGGATACCGGAGAACGTGATCAACAGCGTGCAACGGCTCACGAGTTGCTCGTTGCGTTCAAGAAGCATTCGTACTGCCTGATTGGAGTCTCTTCCGGATAATACGTCGTAGAATTCGAGCAGCTTCTCTGTCAACCGTTCGCTATCGTTAGCGAAGAACGGGACGCCCCACGGCATAAACAGTCCGTATGACGACCGACTAGGAGCGCCGGCCTTTGGCGAGCTCGACGCCCTCCTTCCGCTCTTCGATGATTTTTGCGCCACAATATGCCCCTTTGAAATAGCGCACGACTATACAGCTTAACTCTGTAACTGGCGACATTCACAACGTGCGCGTCGCTTCTCGACCGGGCTCTCTCTATGCGCCCTGCGCACCGAACCCGCGTTGCGGTTACGGCCCGTGCGGGTAGCCATGATGGACGAGGATCTCCAGTTCACGGTCGAAGTCTGGGCCAAGGGCGGCAACATCGAACGGCTGCTTGCACGCTCCGCCGGTATGCTGGTGGGACGTGGCGCGTTCGACGCAGCGGTGCAACAATACCCCGAAAGGGAAATCACGCTGCGTCATGGCGCGCGCGTGATAGCGGAACACAACGGCGAAAAATGTGCGGACGGTTCACAGACAGATATACGTGGCGGGAGCTGAAAGAGCTTTACGATCTTACGACGCCCTACCTCACGTCGAATTTCCCGCCGCGCTTTAATATCGCGCCGACCCAAACCTCGTTCGTCGTGCGTCGCGACAAGGAGGGCAAGCGCGAACTCGCCGAAATGAAATGGGGTCTCGTCCCGTCCTGGTCGAAGGATGCCAAGGGAGCCTTCTCGACCTTCAATGCCAAGGCGGAGTCGGTGGCAGAGAAGCCCACCTTCCGCGCCGCCTTCAAAGCTCGTCCCTGCCTCGTCGTCGCGGACGGCTTCTATGAATGGAAGAAAATCAGCCCGAAAGAGAAACAGCCTTATTTCATCACGCGGGTCGATGCGAAACCATTCGCCTTTGCGGGTCTCTGGGAATGGTGGCGCGCGAAAGATGCGCCCGCAGACGACAAGGGCCTGGAGACCTTTACGATACTCACCTGCGAGCCAAACAAACTCTGCGCGGAAGTGCATGACCGGATGCCGGTCATTCTCGCGCCGGAAAGCTGGAACGCGTGGCTCGGCACGCCGGAAGAGCGGAAAGCCCTCATGGTTCCGTTTCCTGCTGACGACATGACCATGTGGCCGGTGACGGCTGCGGTTGGCAGCGTCAAGAACACGGGACCGGAACTGGTCGAGCCTATTGGCGCGGCGATGCGCTGAATTGGTGAAGCGGTACGGCAGTCACGAGCGAACTTTATCGCGAATAGAAAAACCAAATTTAGATGTCGCACGGGCACACCAGAATCGCTTCAAGGGGTAGCTGCATTTATTGCGGTGCCACGGCCGTCAAACTCACGGACGAGCACGCCGTTCCCTTGTCGTTGGGCGGTCAGCACATCCTTGAAGGGGCCAGCTGCCGGGCTTGTGCGGACATAACCTCAAAGTTTGAGCAGGATGTTGCGCGCGAACTGTGGGGCGACGCGCGTAATAGCTATGATGCTCCTTCGAGACGAAAGAAACTGCGCAAGACCCATATCGTGCTGCGCGATCCGGCCAATCCCGATCGAAAGGTGAAAGTGCCCTATAGGGACTATCCCGCGCCGATGGTGTTTTACAAAATGGCGCAGGCTGGTCTTCTTCAAGGATTTCCTGAATGCGTGGACATTTCCGCGGCATGGCAATTCGTCTCCATCACCGACGATAAAAAGGCGAAGGAATTCGAGAAATCATTCGGCATACCGCTTACGGCAAAACTTAGGCATGTGCCCGACAGCTTCGCGCGACTTATCATCAAGGCCGGCTACTGCAACGTACTGTGTTCCCTGGACCCAGGCGACTTTAGGCCGATATGCCTGCCCTACATTCTGGGGGAGAAGAAAAACCCATCCTACGTTGTGGGCGGCAGTTTCAGCATTCCGGAACCGGATGCAGGCATGGGATATGTTCTTCGCACGGCGGCTTTCATCAGCGAAAACAGAATGATGATAGTCGCGTTGGTTCGCCTGTTCGCGAGCAACCATACGCCGGATTATCACGTCGTTGTTGGCGACGTGACCGGCGAGACGAATATTCAAGCGGCGCTTCAAAAGATGGGTGATATGGAAACGGCCATACTAATGGCAGGTCCTAGACCTACGGGCTCAGCGCCGCAGGGGAACCATTGGGTGCCACAGGCGTGGCCGCTGCCATTTTGGAACACGTAGCCAGCGCGATGTCTCCGGACACTTCGCGCGTGAGCATGTCGGAGTAACAACTATGAAGTTTCAGAACGGAGACGCTACCGACGTTGCGCTTTGTGTAGCCCTCAAGCACGAATTTCTTCGCTGCGACGATGCGTTCAACGATTTCGCGGCATCAGCCACCGCAATGATTACACAAGGCGAAAATCGCAGGATTGCCTATAAGACATACAACGCCTATGCGCGATTCATCCATCATCTTTATGAATTCATGATGGGAGCGGTAGCTAGGGATCGCCTCGACACAAAGCAATTAACGTCGGACTGGAAAGATCGCTACATCGCGAGCTATACGCAACGCATCTTGACGAAAAGGCGTGAAGCCATCCTCGACGGAACCGCGCCGAGCTGGGAGAACCACATCAGCGCCTTTCCGGAGACAATTCCCGCGACCTTTCCTGCGGAATTCCGGCGATTTCGAAATATGGTCAGCGGTCATGTCAAATACGAACGTGCGAACCTCAATCTGTCTGTGTTTTACGACCAATATCATAAGTACCTTCACATGCTCTATCGCGATGTCCGGGATTGGTGGGGTCGGCTAGACGAAGATTTTCCTGACCTCCAGGAAATCACGGCTTTTTCGGTCCTCATCAAAGAGGACCCACCATCGCAACCTTAGCGTGATCGCGTCGGCTGGAACGCATTCCGGTTAGGCCCGCTTCTCCTTCGTTTCAACAACATCGCAATTACCTTCCTGCGGCCAACTTACGCCTCGCGTCGGCGCGTGCGCCGCAAGTGCAAGCACTCCTTCTCTCCGTTGCGGTCGCAAGCGATGCGGCTCGCCTCCTTCGGCATTGGGCCTCTCCAGAAGGCCGCGATGTTCGCGGTCGAAACGAAGGAGAAAAATTATGCGAGCCTATTCACTGAATGAATTATTCCACCTCACGCGCTGCGAACTTCTCGCGCTTCAAGCGAAGATCGCGGTCGCACTACCAGACCTTTCCGGGTCCGAGCGTTCCGTTGCACTGGAAAATCTGCGTCTGCTTCGCATCGTTCTGGCGCATCCGCACCCCGCCCCGTCCTGACGGCGGGGCGTCGGCCCGTGGCACGCCGATTTTCCTAGTGATTGCACGTAGTTGGCCCCTCCGCCTCTATGATCCTTGACTTATATGTTCCTGTTTTGTTCTAGTCCTGCCCCACGGGAGGGAACGGGATATGAGAAAGCCGGAGACCATCGAAAAACTCTATCTCGATTTCGATGGGTTCTTCGCCTCGGTCATGCAACAGGCGATGCCCAAGCTGCGCGGTCTGCCCGTTGGCGTTATTCCGTTCGAGACTTCCGCTGCAAATTCGACCGTCGTAATCGCCTGCTCGAAGGAAGCCAAAGCCGCCGGTTGCAAGAACGTGATGCGCGTTCCGGATGCGCGGGCAATCTGCCCGAACATCGTGCTTGTCATGCAGCGCCCCGATCTGTTTCGGCGCGCGCACAATGCCCTTCTCAATGAAATCGCCTGTGAGATTCCGATTGAGACCGTGAAGTCCATCGACGAGCTGGTGTGTAAGCTCGATAAATCGAACATCGAAGCACCCGATGTACTGGCGCGGAAAATCAAGGACCGCATTCGCCGCAACATCGGGGAATGCATAACCTGTTCCATAGGCTTCGCCGCGAACCGCTTGCTCGCCAAGATCGCCTGCAAGGTCGATAAGCCGAACGGCGTGACGATCTGGCGTCCGGAGCAGATGCCGACGCCGCTGTTCGCTCTGCTGCTCGAAGATATTCCCGGCGTCGGCGCTCGAATGGAAGCGCGGCTGAATAAGGCGAAAATCTTTACGATCGAGGATCTATGGAATAGCCAGCCGAAACAGTTGCGCGCTTTGTGGAAAAGCGTGAACGGCGAGCGCATGTGGTACGCGCTGCATGGCTACGAGATTCACGCCATGCCGACTTCACGCGGCATGTTTGGACATGCCCGCGTCCTGCCCCCGCATTGGCGCGATGCCGAACATACGCTTTCCTGCGCGCGTCTCCTTCTGACCAAAACCGCGCGGCGGATGCGCCGGGACGGATTTTACGCTGGACTGCTGTGGCTCTGGCTCGATATGCGCGGCGGCTCGTGGTTCGGCCAGCGCGAATTGCCTTGCGTCCAGGACGATCACGCGTGCCTCGCCGGCCTCGCCGCCCTTTGGGAAAAGGCGCTCAAGGAAATCCCGCAGCGCGCCGAAATCATCCGCGTAGGAGTCACGCTTTCGGAGCTGACGCGCGCCGATGCGCGGCAGCTCGATATGCTGCTCGATGATGATGGCGAACGGCAGAAGTGCGAACTGATTACCAACACCATCGACGGGCTGAACCGGAAATTCGGCAAGCGTGTCGTCACGCTCGGCGCGTGGACGCCCCCACCCGGAGGCTATGCCGGTGGAAAGATCGCCTACAACCGTATTCCTTCGGCGGAGGACTTCTGGTGACGTGGCTGGAAGACACGGCGTTACGGGACTTGGACGATAGCGTTATCATCGAAGCGACGTGTATCCGGTGCCTGCATGTCTGGATGCAAAGCCCCCTCCAATTGCTTCTCAAGGTCGTTCACCGCGACGTGCGGCTGGATGAAGTGGCGAAACATCTGTCCTGCCCCAAGCGGGGCTGCCGCCATGTTGGCGTCCGGCTGTCGCTCATCAAAAATGAAGATACGAGCGGGTTTGTCGGGGGGATGCCATGACGGCAAAGTTGCGTTAAGTATTGCACTACTTACCGCCTGTTGAGGTTGATATGCGTCTTAAGCGAATACACGTCAAAAACTTCCGGTCTATTCGCGACGTAGCGGTGGACGTTCCGACTCAAATGGCAATTGTCGGAGGCAACGGCACGGGAAAATCAACAGTTCTTCGCGCTCTCGACCGTTTCTATGGATCAACCACGACTGTGGAACTGGACGACTTTTTCGGACGCCGCGTGAATGATCCAATCGAGATTGGATTGACGTTTACAGACTTCAATGCGGACGAGGCAGAGGCGTTTGCGTCGCGCATTCACGACGGAGAGATGATCGTCGTAAGGATTTTTGAGGCCAGCGGGGGAAAGGGCAACGGCCGCTATTATGGCGCGACATTGCAACACCCTGGCTTCGCTCGCATTCGAAACGCGGACGGCGCCACGGCGACGCGAGCGGCTTACGATGCTGTGCGAGAATCTGGCGAACTCTACTCGGATTTACCCGCCGTCAGGCGCGGAGACCAGATTCCCGATGCGCTTCAGAGCTGGGAGTTCTGAACACGCAGACAAATGCGAACTCGGCCTCGATGACGGGCAATTCTTCGGCTTCACCAATGTGGCGAAGGGTGCACTCCAGAAATCGACCAGCTTCGTATTTATTCCGGCAGTGCGCGACGCTTCCGCTGACGCACTAGATGCGCGCGGAGCAGTAATTGCACGTCTCCTCGAACTGGTAGTCCGGAGCGCAATCCAGAAGCGCTCTGAGATTCAGAAATTTCAGTCGCGGATATCGCAGGAATATCGGGAACTCACCGATCCGGAGAAACTTCACGAGCTAGGCGGACTGTCCGACGAACTCACAGAAACATTGCAACAATTCTACCGGGAATCCGCAGTCGCGTTGCGCTGGAAGCCGACCGACGATTTTGTCGTTCCGCTTCCGGCCGCTGATGTGTTCCTCAACGATGATGGATTCGAGGGGCCGGTTGATCGAAAAGGGCATGGCCTTCAACGAGCGTTCATCTTTACACTTCTCCAGCACTTGGCGAAAGCGACGTCGGCTGATGTGGCGCGCCAAGAGTCAGCTGCGTCACGCTCCGAGACGTCGGAGGGTTCTAAGGAGGAAAGCCCGGAACCGCCTACCGGCGAAGTCGAGGCCTCGTACAGTATTCCCGGACTCATTCTAGCGATTGAAGAACCGGAACTGTACCAGCATCCGACGAAGCAGAGACATTTTGCGAAGGTGCTTAGCCAGTTGAGTGCTGGCGAACTTCCGGGCGTCGCGCGGCAAACCCAAATTCTGTTTGCGACACATTCCTCATTATTCGTCTCCATGGACCGCTTTGATGAAGTACGTCTTGCGCGGAGACATCGGGACGAAGATACCGGGCATAAACAGTGTCGCCTTACGTCGTCTGATCTGGACATGATCGCGCGCCAACTTGAGAAAGCCTATGGCCGCGAGGAAGGATCGTTCACCGGCGATGGTCTTAAGGCCCGCCTCCACATCATTGACGCGGAAATCGCAGAGGGCCTGTTTGCGGACATGGTGGTGCTCGTCGAGGGCGTGAGCGATCGGGCGGCACTCATCGCTGCGGCCGCCCTCGATGGTGTTGACCTTGAGGCTCTTGGAATCGCTGTGCTTGCGGTAGACGGCAAAACGAAGATGGATCGTCCGGCGGCAATTTTTACGAGTCTGGAAATTCCGACGTATCTGGTGTGGGATTGCGACAGAAAGGAAGACGGGGCCATAAATGGACTGGTGCACAATCGCGCGCTCCAGCTCCTGATGGGCACTGCACCCACCGCCGTGTATGACGCGCAAACACATGTCGGCAAAAAATATACGAGCCTGGAATCAAAACTGGAAACGGTTGTGCGGGCAGAGTTGACGAGCGGGGTTTATGACGCGCAACTGAGCGCCGTAAAGGAGAAATATGGCATCGAGCGTAACGACGATGCGGAAAAAGCTCCGTTTGCAATGCGTGAGGTGCTGATGGGAGCTGCTTCCCTAGGGCGACGCAGCGATACTCTCGCGTCGATTGTCGGTGCAATTCAGAAACTTCGGAAGGAAGCGTTGGAGTCTGATACGGCAGGGGATGCGCATTCCACGGACAAGAAATAAAAGTTGCTTTTGAGGGTAGTGCGTCCGTAGCCGAACAGCATGCCGCGCGCGACAATCTTCGCAAGGTTCGCCGCGAGCTAGCACGGGCCGGGCCGGGTCCTTAGTGGGGCCCTTCGCGCTCCCTGCGTTCAAGGCGTCAAAGTGTATTTTCCTTGCGCGTCGAAATAGGGCGACGACACAAGATTCGCCGCGCTCGCGATATGATCGAGTGTCGGCTTAAGATGGCTCGCCGCATCAACGATAGTCTTCGGCATTTCATATAGTACCGTCTCGGCGAAATTGTACTGTTGCCTGTCGAGGACCGGCCCAGGTATGTCTTCCGGGTTTGCGGTCGATATGAAGTCCGTCAGAAGTCGCATGCCACGCACACGCGCGAGACTGGCGCATACGATCACGGGCGGCGGCATCTTAGCTAAACTTAGCGCGTGCGCGTAAATGAGTACGTATTTTATAAGCATGGCCTGAATTTGAGGGAGCATGAGAAAGTTGTGGTCGTGCCCGCGCGCGAGGGATGACACGACTGTTTCAACAACGCCTGATCTAAATATGTGCGTGTAGGTACGCTGCGGTTGCGACAAGCCTTCCGCGTTCGAGCCGATCAAAAGCCCATCGAAGGTGACCTTCCAATCGCGCGGTTGCGTTGATGCGACTGGAGGAAAGCGTTGTGGGTTCTCAGCGATTTCGGAAAAAGAAGGAAAATTTTGAATCTCGAACGATTGGACAGGAACTATATGAAAAACGAATAGGCCGCCGTCCATAATGGACACGGCTCCTTGACCGCTGTCGATTCTATCGAGCCGCTCGCGGTGGAATGTGTTGGCGCGAACAGCCAGCTCGCGTTCGTGCGCATGACTGAGTTTTGCGGGCGCATGTTGGTTTGCAGGATTCGATTCCCCTGTGCCGTTCGCATTTGCTGCCTGCTCCGCGAGTAACTCGGTCGCACGCTCAATAATGTCGTTCGCGGGCGTGGTCGCGGCTGCTTCATGATCGCGCTTCATTTTTTCGAGAATCGCGACCGTGTATTGTTCAGGATCATCGTCGATAACACGGTGATGATTGGCGCAAAGCAAAATTAGATTCTCGAAGGAGTACCGTTCTACTGCCGTCTGACTTGGATCGTAGCGCGGACCGGCGGGACTTGCCGCCTTGATGTGGCACATATCGGCGACAATTGTCTTGCCCTGCACCACAGTCACGGAGCAGTTCGGAAACGCGCAGCGGTCGCCTGATTTCGCGAAGAGCCGCTTGATAGTAGGTTGAGACGGCGCTGTTGGTTCACCTGCTGACATGATTGTCCTACTGTATTCGTTTATGGTGCGGGCGGCCGGACTTGAACCGGCACAGGCCTTGCGGCCCAACGGATTTTCATACCACTTCGGCTTTCGCCGCCGCCTGACTTGAGGCGTTCGTGGTCTGGACTATCCCTTCACCGTGGCGTCGCCGCGTTAGGTGCTGCCCGTCTAGTCTCTACACCTTCCCGTTTCCGGGCTTGGCTCGGGATTGCCGTTGAAGGTTTCCCCGACTTTGAGCAGTTCTACGTCCCGGGTTTCCCCGGGCGCACTCAAGAATTGGCCTAAGTCCGGTGCGTCTACCATTCCGCCACGCCCGCAAGCCGACCAACTCTATACTGCCATGTGGAAATGCCGCCAACGTATTTCGCAGGGAGGCGCATTACGGCTTTTTTCTAAAGCTTTTGGGTGCCTTCGCCGCCGCCTTACGCTTCGGCTCGGGCTTCTGATTCCCAGTGTCGTCGTCCTCGCCCTCGTCTTCGTCCAGTATCTTTCGTTTTTTGAGGACATTGATCGCCGACGCATCAAGCGAATTCTGAATGTGCGAGGCATAGTATTTTTCGATCATCTCGACGCTCGTGCGGCAGTTCTTTGCGATCTGATAAATGTCGGCACCTTCCATCAATCGGAAACAAATGTAGGTGTGACGCAGGCTATAAAGCGTTCGCCGCTGGCCTTCCCGGTCGATCTTCAAATCCTCCTCGTCCAGGATGATGTTGAAGAGTTCGTGGTGACTGGTTGGAAAAATGAGGTCGGTCGTTTGCGGCTTAGCCATGTTCTTGGCGTCATCAGCCGTCGGTGCGAGGCGCTTGCGATCTCGCAAGCGCGTGAAGGGACGCACCGCATTCGGCATACTCTTGCAGTAGCCTACACCGCGCTTTCCGCGCACGGCTATCAGGAGAATGGTTTCGCTGGTCGATTCATCCTCGATGATCTGTACGTCGCGAAACTGTAAGTGCAGCGCCTCATCTGGGCGCAGTCCGGTGTTCGCCATGAAAAGCACGAGGTCATGCAACTGCGCGCATTCCCATGACCATCGCGGCTTTGGCGGGTTCTTTTTCCTTTTTCGCGTAGCCGTATAAAGCTTCGTGTACTCGTCGAGAGAAAACCACGCGCGATGCTCGATCTTGGTTGATGCCTGAAAGGGAGCTTTCAGGTTTGGAAGAGAGTCGAGCCATCCGAGCCGATTGGCGGTATTCAAGATTTGCCGGAGGCAAACGATTTCCTGATGGAGCGCGCTGCGTGAGGGAGGACGCGGCTTGTCCTCCCTGGTGGGGTCCTGCGGTTTCTTCCCCTCTCGCGCATCCCGCTCGGCTTTTGCCTTTCTGTGTTGGTCGATGCGGGACAAGCCCGTCTTCATGCGGTGGATGCGGTATTCCTGTACCTTGCCTGCTGTGATCTCCGACAAGACCATCGGGCCGAAAAAGGGGTCTAGGTGATTGTTGATTCGCGTTTTGTGGCCCTTGACGTAAATGTCGCTGCGCTGGCCCTGCGTAATCACTTCGAACTCATCGATGAACCGTGCTGACGCTTCCTTGAAGGTCTTGCCCTCCTTCAATTCACCGGCACGGTACTTCCCGATCAGACCGAGATACCAATCGCGCGCCACGTCCTTGGCGCGCGCAAGGCTCTCCTCCTTTGTCGTGGTCCGTCTCTGTTTTCCGGCGAAAGAACACGCGCACTGCCAATGCGGGCTGGTGGGCCGCATGTAGAGTTGGACCTTGTTGTCCATCAATGAGTGGCGGGTCGATTCCATCGGCAAAACTTACGCAAAATTGGGCGGTTTGTGCTAGTTAGGTGCTAGACAGTTGTACCACTAATATGCTGAAAGTAAAGAAAAAACTGATCAATATACCGATTTTAAGTCCGGTGCGTCTACCATTCCGCCACGCCCGCTTCGCGTGCGTCGCCTGTATAGCGGGCGGGGGGCGTGGGTTTAAGTGCGTTGCGACCGCTTACGAACTTGGATTTCCAAATTTCACCATGGCCGGGCTTGACCCGGCCACCCAGTCAGCGAGCGTCGGCGAGCTGAATTGAGTCTTTTGTCGAGCGTAAAATGAGTCATTCGCCGCGCAGACGCGCGGCGGCTGGGTGGCCGCCTCAAGGGCGGCCATGGTGAGGTTAGCTGCCTTGCCTCCGCCAAATTCGGCTCTTAACCTTGGCACCTGGATGTGGGCTTTGGCTCTGGGGGATTCTCCATGCATGGCATCGTCGCGATTGTGGGGCTCGTGGTCGCCGTAGCGGCCCTGGGTCTGCAATGGGTGAGTTTTCGGCGGAATCGCTAGGAAATCCGGGCCGTCTTCGCCCAACGGGCTCCTCCACAACGCTGGACACGCGGTCGCGCCCGCCCCGGTTTGACTTGGGAAGGCCCCTGACTATATTGCGCGCCTCCGCGGGGGACCCTAGGCCCTCCGAGGGTCCCATTTTCCGCCAAAGCCCGGATCATTCATGACGAAGCGCCTGACCTCGAAATACAAGCTCGACCGCCGCATGGGCGAGAACATCTGGGGCCGTCCCAAGAGCCCCGTGAACAAGCGCTCCTACGGGCCCGGCCAGCATGGCCAGCGCCGCGCGCAAGAAGCTCTCCGACTACGGCACGCAGCTGCAGGCCAAGCAGAAGCTCAAGGGCTATTACGGCAACATCACCGAGCGGCAGTTCCGCAAATATTACCAGGAAGCCGCGCGCCGGCACGGGCGACACGGGCGAGAACATGATCGGCCTGCTCGAATGCCGGCTCGACGCGGTCGTCTATCGCGCGAAATTCGTGCCCACGCCGTTTGCGGCGCGCCAGCTCGTCAGCCACGGCCATGTGAAGGTCAATGGCCGCCGCGTGACCATCGCCTCGCTTCCAGGTCAAGGAAACCGACACGATCGAGCTGACGCGCGAAGGCGCGCGACATGGCGCTCGTGATCGAAGCGTCCAAGAGCGGCGAGCGCGACGTGCCGGATTACGTCGAACGCCGACCACACCAAGATGACCGCGAAGCTGCTGCGCACGCCCAAGCTCTCGGATGTGCCCTATGCCTCGCAGATGCAGCCGCATCTGATCGTCGAGTTCTATTCGCGCTGATCCTCGGAACGCAAGCGTGAACAGGGCCGGCGGAGACGCCGGCCTTTTCGTTTGGTATCGTGGCGGCGCGCTCACTCGCAAGGATAGCCATGTCCTATATCGTGTTCGGCGACAAAAGGTCCGGCGCATTTTCGGCGGAAGCCGCGCTTGCCGAAGCGGGCGTCGCTTACGAATTCCATCTCGTCTCGCTTGAGAAGAACGAGCAGAAATCGCCGGAATTTCTGGCGCTCAATCCCTCCGGCAAAATGCCCGCGCTCAAACTGCCGAGCGGGGAGATCGTGACGGAATCGGCCGCGATCCTGCTCACCATCGCCGACCGCTTCCCGCAGGCCGGCCTCATTCCGCCGCACGCCACCTTCGCCCGCGCCGAGGCCTATCGCTGGATCGCGTTCATGGCCTCGGAAATCTATCCAATTGTGGAGATCGTCGATTACCCCGACCGCTTCGTGCCGGCGGGCGACGAGGCCGAAGCCTTGAAGAAGCGCGCCATCGCACGCATCCGCGAACGCATGCTGCTGGTGGAAGAGGCCATTCTAGGGCCTTGGCTGCTCGCGCACGAATTCTGCGCCGCCGACATTTATGCCGCGATGTTCAGCCGCTGGTCGCTTGGAAAAGACTGGCGCGCGAAACACCTACCCAAGCTCAATGCGTTGGTAGAGAATCTCGCCGCACGGCCGCGCATCGCACCGGTCTGGCAGAAGCATTTCGGAACGGATTAGACCTGCTCGAGCGCCACGCCGTGTTCGGCGAAAAAGGGCGCGAGCTCTTCGGTTTCGAACATTTCGCGGATGATGTCCGCGCCGCCCACGAATTCGCCCTTCACATAGAGTTGCGGGATGGTCGGCCAGTTCGAGAATTCCTTGATACCCTGGCGGATTTCGGGGTCCTTGAGCACATCGACCGCTTTGAATTTCACGCCGGTGTTCGAAAGAATCTGCACCACGGCCGCCGAGAACCCGCATTGCGGGAACACGGGCGTGCCCTTCATATAGAGCACCACGTCATTGGCGCCGATATCGCTCCGGATGCGCTCATGGACGGGATTGGACATGATTTCCTCGGTGGTTTCGCGAATTCCGCTCCCAGCACACTTAAGAGCGGGCGGCAGAAGCGTCAAGGATGAGAGCCGTCAATCCTTCGCAGAGGTCTGCAGCGACAGCGCGTGGAGCACGCCGCCCATCCGGCCCTTGAGCGCCTCGTAAACCATCTGATGCTGCTGGACGCGGGTTTTGCCCTTGAAGGCTTTGCTCGTCACCATGGCCGCGTAATGGTCGTTGTCGCCGGCCAGATCGGTGATCGTCACCTCGGCGTCGGGAAACGCCTCGTGGATCAGTTTCTCGATTTCGGCGGCGGACATCGCCATTTGAGGCCTCGTCAGTTCGAAGGCGGCAACTCGGTTCCGCCCATATAAGCCGGGAACCAGCCTTCATGGGCGCGCGCGAGTGCGGCGACCGCTATCTCGCCGGCGCCTTCGACCGCGATCTTAT
The DNA here is from genome assembly GCA_963715545.1 of uncultured Alphaproteobacteria bacterium. Taxonomy (GTDB): domain Bacteria; phylum Pseudomonadota; class Alphaproteobacteria; order Micropepsales; family Micropepsaceae; genus Rhizomicrobium. Next base: position 3,187,608 of record OY970252.1, read on the forward strand.
CGCCGCCCGTGCGTCCAAGCAAAATCGCAGCAACACCGGCGGCTTTCGCGTCGGCAAGGATGCTTTCTGCGTCCGCTGTCGCCATCAGATAGCGCGCCTGATCTTCGCCAAAGAGAAACGCGACGGCGTCCCCGCCTTCCGGCAAAGCAACCTTCGCGCCGATGCGTGCCGGCAATGCCATTTCGGCGAGCGCGACCAGCAATCCGCCGTCGGAAAGATCATGCACCGTGTCTGCTCGCCCTGCCTCGATCAACGAGCGTACGAAATCGCCGTTCTTCTTTTCGGAAGCGAGATCGACGGGCGGCGCAGCGCCTTCTTCTTTGCCCTCGATCTCGCGCAGATAGATCGATTGGCCGAGATGACCCTTCGTGTCGCCGATCAGGACAATCGCGTCACCTTCGCGTTTGAACGAGATGGTCGCCATGCGATTGACGTTCTTGAGCAATCCCACCGCGCCGATGGCGGGCGTCGGCAATATCGCTTCGCCGTTGGTCTCGTTGTAGAGCGAACAATTGCCCGACACGACGGGGAAGTCGAGCGTGCGGCACGCATCCGCGATGCCGTCCACTGCGCTCGCGATCTCGCCCATGATTTCGGGTTTTTCGGGGTTGCCGAAATTGAGATTGTCGGTGACGGCCAGCGGCGTGGCGCCCACGGCGCTCAGATTGCGCCACGCTTCCGCGACGGCCTGCTTGGCGCCTTCGTACGGATCGGCCTTGCAATAGCGCGGCGTGACATCCGTCGTGATGCGCAAGCGCCTTGTCCGTGTTGTGCACGCGCACGACGGCGGCATCGCCGCCCGGACGCTGCACGGTGTCGGCCATGACGGTGTTGTCGTATTGCTCCCACACCCAGCGGCGCGACGCGATATCGGGTGACGCCATCAGGCGCGCCAGCGAGTCCATCACGGGCCGCGCGCGATCGTAGGCAGGCGTGCCGCTTGCCGGTGTGCGGCGCTCGAAAGGCCGATTGTAGACGGGTGCTTCTTCGGACAGCGCATGCACGGGCATGTCGGCGACGACCGCGCCCTTGTGCTTGACGATCAGTCTACCTAAATCCGTCGTGCGGCCGATGACGGCGAAATCGAGTTCCCACTTCTTGAAAATCCGCTCGGCTTCGCCTTCGCGGCCCGGTTTCAGCACCGCCAGCATGCGCTCCTGCGATTCCGAGAGCATCATGTCATAGGCGGTCATGTTCTCTTCGCGCTGCGGCACGCAATCGAGATCGAGTTCGATGCCGGAGCCGCCCTTCGATCGCCATTTCCGCCGATGACGATGTGAGACCGGCCGCGCCCATGTCCTGGATCGCGATGATGGCGTCCGTCGCCATCAATTCGAGGCACGCTTCCAGCAGAAGCTTTTCCGTGAACGGATCGCCCACCTGCACGGTCGGCCGTTTCTCTTCGGAATCCTCGTTGAATTCCGCCGACGCCATGGTCGCGCCATGGATGCCGTCGCGCCCCGTCTTGGAGCCGATATAGACGACCGGGTTGCCCGCGCCTTCCGCGGCCGATTTGAAGATCTTGTCGCCGCGCGCGATCCCCACGCACATCGCATTGACGAGGATGTTGCCGTTATAGGAGCGGTGGAAATTCACTTCGCCGCCGACGGTCGGCACGCCCATGCAATTGCCGTAACCGCCGATGCCGGACACCACGCCGGAGACGAGGTGGCGCGTCTTGGGATGATCCGGCGCGCCGAAGCGCAACGCATTCATCATCGCGATCGGCCGCGCACCCATGGTGAACACGTCGCGCATGATGCCGCCGACACCCGTTGCGGCGCCCTGATAAGGCTCGATGAAGGACGGATGGTTGTGGCTTTCCATCTTGAAGACGGCCACATCGCCATCGCCGATATCGATCACGCCCGCATTTTCGCCGGGCCCCTGCAGCACCCAGGGCGCTTTGGTGGGCAGCCGGCGCAGATGCGCGCGCGTGGATTTGTAGGAACAATGTTCGCTCCACATCACGGAGAAGATGCCGAGTTCGACGAGATTGGGCGCGCGGCCCATCAGCTCTTGGACTTTGGCATATTCCGCATCGGACAAGCCGTGTTCACGGATGATCTGCGGGGTAATGGCGGTCATGATTTCTAATTATGCCTCAAGTCGAAGTCCGGGCCGTTCCCTCGTGCATATCCGTGCTGCTGCTCCTTCAGAGTATCGTAGAAATCGAACTCTTGGTCGACATATCCCGGCGCAGAAATCCGAACCACGCAATCGGGCACAAGGAGATCAAAAGGCAGTGGCGGCAACCAGATAGTATGCGTCATTTCCGGTGCATTGAAGTGACCTGACGCGTCAGCGATGGCTTTCGTTTGTACGTCGGCTTCTTTTTTCGATCTGACGAGAATCTGCGCCCCCCCAATGGGCTCATTCGTTGCGTTATCTCGGACAAAGCCATTCACGCTCGGCAGATCATAGGCTTTGAATGGCACACAGCCGACACACAAAGCACCAGCCAGCGAAATGAAAATGTAACGAAACGTCACGACAACGCCTCGAGTAAACTCTGGAACAGGCCGACGCCGTCCGTCCCACCCAACATGGGATCGCAGACGCGCTCGGGATGGGGCATCAGGCCCATGACGTTCCGCTTCTCGCTCAATATGCCTGCGATGTTGCGCGCCGATCCGTTCGGATTCTCGCCTTGCGCATAGCGGAACACGACCCTGCCCTCGCCTTCGAGGCGATCCAGCGTTTCGTCGTCCGCGAAATAATTGCCGTCGCCATGCGCCACCGGAAACGAAAGCTTCTGGCCCTTGTCGTATTTGCGCGTGAACACCGATTGCGTTTCCTCAACTTCGAGGCCGACCGGCTTGCAGACGAATTTGAGCTGCGCGTTGCGCATCAATGCGCCCGGCAGAAGCCCGGTCTCCGTCAGCACCTGAAAACCATTGCAGATGCCAAGCACCGTCACGCCTTCATCGGCTTTTTTCTTCACGTCGCGCATGATACGCGACTGCGCTGCCATCGCACCGCACCTCAGATAATCGCCATAGGCGAAACCACCCGGCAGCACGATCAGATCGACATCCGGCAGATCGGCATCGGCATGCCATGCCATATGCGGCTTCTCGCCGGTCAGTTGCTCGAGCGCCACCGCGGCATCGCGGTCGCAATTGGAAGCGGGAAACACGACGACAGCAGATTTCATGGCGCTACGACTTCAATTCGATTTCGTATTTTTCGATCACGGTGTTGGCGAGCAGCTTCTCGCACATCTCTTTGAGGCTGGCTTGCGCCTTCGTCTGGTCGCGTTCTTCGAGTTCGATGTCGATCACCTTGCCCTGGCGCACGGCGCCCACCTGGCCGAAACCCAATCCGTGCAACGCATTGCCGATCGCCTTACCCTGGGGATCAAGCACGCCATTCTTCAACGTTACGAACACACGCGCTTTCATACTCTAACCCTTGCTCTTGCTCTCTGCGTCCTTCGGGGGCCGCGTGCCGCGGCCACCTCAGGATGACGCTGTCGGCGTATCTTCCAAAACGCAATTCGCGTCATGCTGAGGTGCGAACCCTTTCGGGCGAGCCCCGAAGCACGTTGTTGTGTCACTTCACCAACATCGGTCCCTTGGTTTCCCCTTGCACCGATTCGGGCATGATTCCCAAGCGTCGCGCGACTTCCGAATAGGCTTCCACGACCCCACCCATGTCTTTCCGGAAGCGGTCTTTGTCGAGTTTCTCGTTCGACGTCACGTCCCACAACCGGCAGGAATCGGGGCTGATCTCGTCGGCCAGCACGATCCGCATATAGTCATTCTCCCACAGCCTTCCAAACTCGGCCTTGAAGTCGACGAGCTTGATTCCGACGCCCAGGAAAAGGCCCGACAGGAAATCGTTGACCCGGATCGTGAGGTTCACGATGTCGTCGAGGTCCTGCGGATTGGCCCAACCGAAGGCCGTGATGTGCTCTTCGGACACCCAGGGATCGTGGAGCTGATCGGATTTGTAATAGTACTCAATGATCGAGCGGGGCAGCACCGTGCCTTCCTCGATGCCGAGGCGCTTGGCGAGCGAACCCGCCGCGACATTCCGCACCACGACCTCGAGCGGAATGATCTCCACTTCCTTGACCAGCTGCTCGCGCATGTTGAGCCGGCGCACGAAATGCGTGGGCACGCCGATCGCGTTCAGCTGCGTCATCAGATATTCGGAGATACGGTTGTTGAGCACGCCCTTGCCTTCGATGACCGCCTTCTTGGTGGCATCGACCGCGGTGGCGTCGTCCTTGAAATACTGGATCAGCGTGCCGGGTTCGGGACCCTCATAGAGAATCTTGCCCTTGCCCTCATAGATCATGCGCCGGCGTTTCATGGGGTATGTCCTTCCGCGGGTTCCGTGCGGCCGTGCCCGAAACGCGAACGGGGACTCGACTTCCCGAGTCCCCGTCGAAAGGCGAACTTAGCGGATGGGTCGCCCCCGCGGCAACGCTTGGGTGCGCTGCGGCGGCCCGGCCAGTCGCGCAGAGGTTAAGCATCGGATAGAGTGGTCCGCGCAGGGCCTCCGGCCGTAATTTTCTCTTAATATTCAAGAGGTTGGGAGATGACAGGTTCGTTCGAAGATCGTGAAAAGGCCTATGAGGCGAAATGGGCTCATGACGAGGAGCTGCATTTCAAGGTGATGGCCCGCCGCAACAAACTCTTGGGCCAATGGGCCGCAGGGGAAATGGCCCTTTCGGGCGTCCCGGCCGAGGACTACGTCAAGGCCACGATTCAGGCCGGCATCATCGGAAAAGGCGCCGATCCGGTCTACGAAAAAATCCAGGCGGATTTCGCGGCTCACAAGCTTGCGCGCACCAGCCACGCCATTCATCGCAAGATGGAAGAATTGTTCCATCTGGCGGGAGAGCAGGTTGCGCACGAGCAAAAATCTTAGCGGCGCTAATATCCCAAAGTCATATCGACGACATTGGCGAGCTTGTCGCCCCGCGCGTGGCGCGCCATGCCGTCCAGCACCCAGCGCGTCGCGGCCCAGGGATCGCTCATGCCCGCGACATGAGGAGTCACCGTGATTTTGGGGTGCGCCCATAGGGGGCTCGATTCCGGCAACGGCTCCATTTGAAAAACATCGAGCGCGGCGCCGGCAAGATGTCCCGAATCGATCGCCGCGATCAGGTCGTCTTCCACCAGATGTCCGCCGCGCGCCGCATTGATGACGAACGCTCCGGCGGGAAGCTGGGAAAACGTCTCCCGATTGAGAATGTTGCGCGTGTCGGGCGTGAGCGGAAGCAAACAGACGAGAATATCTGTGCGCGCGAGGAACGCGCCCAGTTCGGCAGTTCCTGCAAAACTTTCGATGCCGGGAACATTCTTCCGCGTGCGGCTCCAGCCGGCGACCTGAAAATCGATATCGCGCAGATGCGTACCCGCCATCGTTCCGATCTCGCCCAATCCCAAAATACCCACGCGCGTGTCCTCTGTGGGGCGGGGTGGAAAGGTTTGACGCCATTTGCGCTCGATCTGTGCGCGATCGAAATAACGCTGCTGGCGATGGAACATCAGCGTGTGCAGCAACACATATTGCGTCATCTCGCGCGACAGGCCGCGATCCACGAAACGCACCAGCGGCACGTTTTTCGGATAGGTCGGATCGGTGAGAAAGCCATCGACTCCCGCGCCCAGCGAAAACACTACCTTGAGATTAGGCAGCGATTGCAATAGTCCGGACTCGGGGCGAAAGCTCAGCGCATAGTCGATATCTTCGGGCGCATATGTGTCGCGGCCGTGCACCGGCGCTTTCAACTCCGGCGCAAGTTTGGCCAAAGGCACAGTCCACAGACCGGCATAATTCAGCGGCACTGCCAAAAGCAGAGTGTGGTCGCGCGCGGTCATGGCCGCACGCTCGCCGCTTTCCGAACCCTTCGCAAGAGCTTCAGTGAGGCTTCGCCGGCGGTGGCGTCGGAGGGCTTGCGGGCGCTCCAGCCGTCGATGTGGTCGGCGCAGCGGACGCCGGCTTTGTCCCGGCCGCAGCAGGAGCCGCCGCGCCAGTTGAAGGCGCTGCAGCCTTCGCCGGAGACGGCGGCGGAATCGGCGCCGGCGAATCCGCCAAGGTGCGCAGATAGGCGAGCAGATTGATGCGGTCCGCAGCACTACGCAGGCCCGCAAAGCTCATCTTCGTGCCCGGCACCATGGTGGCCGGCGACTTCAGATAGCGAAACAGAAGTTCATAGGTCCACGACTCGTGGCTCGACATCATCGCGCTCGAATAATCGAAGGCGGGATGAGTCGCGCGCGCGCGCCCGACGATGCCCCACAGATTGGGGCCGATATTGTTCGGTCCGCCTTTGTCGACGTTGTGGCACTGCTGGCAGCGCACCGCGACCTGCTGGCCGGCCGAAACGCTCGCAGCGGGAAGGACCGTTCCAAAATCCGGCAACGCCTCTTCGACCGGCGCAGCGGAGGCGCTGCTGGAGGAAGACGCTTCCTGGACGCCTTCGACCACATAGCCGGGCTTGGCGGGCGGGGGCACTTCGAAAATCGATTCGGATGCGAGCTTGACGATCAACACGAACAGACAGGTGCCGAGAATGGCACCCACGATCTTGTTCCACTCCCAGGAATCCATAAGGTCACGCTCCGCATTGCAGGGGGCTTGCGCCGCTCAAGGTTCTCGGAAGGGAATGGCGGCAAGTGCGGGCGAACAGCCCGGTATGCCCCCCGTGAGGACCGGCGCGACATTACCCGCCGACATTGGTGCGTCATTGCGGCGAAGCGTCGCATAAGTTGGAAGGTAGACACGTATGAGCGCGATCGTCGTCATACCCGCGCGGATGGCATCGACCCGACTCCCCGGCAAACCGCTCGCGGACATCGCGGGCGTTCCGATGATCGTGCGCGTGTGGCGGCAAGCGGTCGCGGCGAATGTCGGACCGGTCCTTGTCGCCGCAGCCGAACGGGAGATTGTTTCAGCGATCGCAGGCGCAGGCGGAACGGCGCATCTCACCGATCCCGATCTGCCGTCCGGATCCGATCGTGTGTTCGCGGCCGTGGAGAAGTTCGATCCCGAACAAAATCACGACGTGGTGGTGAACCTGCAGGGCGATCTGCCTGCGCTCGATCCCGAATGCATGCGCGCGGTCGTCGATGCGCTGGCCGCGACGGGCGCCGATATCGCAACGCTGGCCGCAGAGATCGACGATATCGCCGACTACGACAATCCCAGCGTCGTGAAACCCGTCGTCGTGTGGGACATCACAGGAGAGCGTGGCCGCGCGCTTTATTTTTCGCGCGCGCGAATCCCTGCGGGCGATGGTCCGCTCTTTCATCACATCGGCATCTACGCCTTTCGACGTTCGGCGCTGGCGCGTTTCGTGAAGCTCGCGCCGTCGCCGCTCGAACGACGCGAAAAACTCGAACAGCTGCGCGCGCTCGAAGCGGGCATGACGATTGCGGTGGCGCGCGTTGACGCCGTGCCGCTCAGCGTCGACACTCCGGCCGATCTCGAAAAAGCGCGCGCGTTGCTCGGGACCCGGAGCAATTCCCCATGACCACGCTCATCGCTCGTGCGAAGAAAGTCGCCTTTCAGGGCGAGCCGGGCGCCTATGCCAATCTCGCCGCACGCGAAGCGCTGCCGCATGTGACGGCAGTTCCGCGCCCGACATTCGAAGATGCCGTGGCGGCGGTGCGCGACGGCGAAACCGAACTCGCAATCATTCCCGTCGAAAATTCGCTGCACGGCCGCATCGCCGACATCCACCATCTGCTGCCCGATGCCGGCCTCTACATCGTGGGCGAACATTTTCATCGCGTACGCCATCAATTGCTCGGGGTGAAGGGCGCGACGCTCGAAGGTTTGAAAACGGTATTGAGCCAGGGACCCGCGCTGGGCCAGTGCCGCAAGCTGATCCGCGATATGAAACTGACGGCGCAGAACTGGCACGATACAGCGGGTTCCGCGCGTCATGTGGCGGAATTGAAAGATCCGACAGTCGCCGCAATCGCGTCGGGTTTGGCCGCGGAAATTTATGGTCTCGATATCCTGAAAGCGGATGTCGAAGACGAGCCGCACAATATGACGCGCTTCCTGATCATGGCGCATGAGCCCGACGACGCGCCGCTCGATTCGGGGCCGGTCGTGACGACATTCGTGTTTCGTGTCCGCAACGTTCCCGCCGCGCTTTACAAAGCCATGGGCGGCTTCGCCACCAATGGCGTCAACATGACCAAGCTGGAAAGCTACCAGCTCGGCGGCTCGTTCAACGCAACGCAGTTCTATGCCGACATCGAGGGCCATCCGCAGGAACACAATGTGCGTCTCGCATTGGAGGAACTGCGCTTCTTCACCAGCAAGCTCACCATTTTGGGCGTCTATCCCGCGCATCCGTTCCGCGCTCGCATGCCGTCGATTTAACGACTGCTTTTCGTCCACCGCACGCGATCGAATTCGCGACATCCGAATCATGGCCGAAATAAAGCGACCTGCCCTTTCGCGCCACAATTGATATTGGAACTTCGCGCGCGGTAATTCAGTTTAACTTTTGAGCGCAACGGAACCCCGGCAAATCCGTCGGACATCTTTCGTTGACGCGCCTGCATGCGCAGTCGGGCTTGCGAGCGCCAGCAACGCTCTTCCGGGGCAACAAGGTGACGTGACGGATTCTCGCAAGAGAAGACGAAGCCGAGGTTGCGTCCTGTGTTTCTCGCGTCGGTTTCGGCGCGAAGAAGAAATTTCGATTGGTTCGCGAGAATCGCGCGTTGTGCGCCTTTCGCGGCCGGAGTTGAGGAGATGCGACGTGGCGATATCGAGCATGTTCGAAGCGCTGGTTGCGCGCGGCCCGGCATTGTCGCTTGGCAAAAGAGCCGCTGCGTTCAACCGGCTGGTTGGCAGTTGGAACGTCGAGGTATTCGACATCGAACCCGACGGCGCCAAGCGCGTGACTGAGGGCGAGCAGCATTTCGCCTGGGTGCTCGAAGGCCGGGCGCTGCAGGACGTGCTCGTTGTGCCGCGCCGCGCCGATCGCCATCTCGAAATGTCGCTAAAGGGCAATCGCTATGTCACGGCATTGCGACTGTTCGATCGCGTGATCGATGCATGGCGCGTCTTTTTCGTCGATCCGCTGAGCGGCGCCTGCATCGCCATGGTCGCACGCATCGACGGCGACCGGATCGTCGAGGAAGGCCGCGATTCCGAGGGAAATCTGTGCCGAAAAATTTTGTCCGATCTTACGGACGATTCATTCCGCGCTCGGGAAGATGTTTCGCGGGACGATGGCGCGACGTGGCTGGAAACGACTCAAATTCTGGCCCGGCGCGCTCCAATCTAATCCTTGTTCGCCCATGTCTTGATCAGATGATGGGCGATGGCGATGGACGGCGGCACCCACAATCCGTCGACTCTTTCTCCGCCGATCAGCGCGCGGGCTTTGCCCCGTTCGAGCCAGAACGCCTCCGCCAACTCGTTGCCGTCGACGTGGATTTCGGGACTTGTCGCTTCGGCAAAACAGCCGATCATCAAGGATGATGGAAACGGCCAGGGTTGCGTGGCGAAATAACTGACGGCGCCCGTGCGCACGCCGGCCTCTTCGAACAATTCCCGGCGCACCGCCTCTTCGATCGTTTCGCCCGGCTCGATGAATCCGGCCAGAGCGGAAAACATGCCCGGCGGGAACTGTTTGCCGCGCCCGACGAGGCAGCTGTCGTCATGCGTCGCGAGCATGATGACGACGGGGTCCGTGCGGGGAAAATGCTCCGCATTGCAGCTCGCGCAGACACGCTTGTAACCCGCATCGGCGAGCGTCGTGCGGCTGCCGCAGCGCGGACAAAAGCCATGGCGTTGATGCCAATCGATTAGCGCCTTCGCCTGACCGAGGATGGCGGTGTCCTTGTCTGGCAACAGCATCGCCGCCGCGCGCATGTCGCGGAAATGGCCGAGACCGGCGAGTGGACCCTCATTCGCGGGATCGCGCGCCGCGCTGATGTCGAGTGCGAACAGCGCGCGCTCGCCCTCCAGGCCCAGCAGCACCCAGGGCGCATCTTCCGCGGCCAGCGTCTCTGCAAGACCGGGCGTCAGAAAGCCCGCCTCGAGGGGCCCGCGCGATTTTTCCGATCCCAGCAGAAAAGGCTGCAGACGCCAGAGCGGGAGGATGAGCGAGGACGGGTCGCGACGTTTCGCTGCGACCCAGTCCGCGTCAGGTCTTTTCTCGCTCGCTCTGTTCAAAGGGTTGCCGGAGAAAGGAATCATTTACCACCTTCGTCTGCCTGACAGGCCGCAAACCTAGAGCCGTCGCGCAATAAGGCAAGCGCCGGCTTCACCGACGGTTTACCGCCTTATGCTTAGGATCGCGGCATGTTTCATGTGATCGGCTGCATCACTCAGCAACACGATCTGCGTCTGGTCGTGCTTGCCGGCGTTCTCTGCGCGCTCGCGTGCTTCACCGCGCTGAGCATGGTGAATCGTGCGCGCGCGGCGGAAGGCCGCCTGCGCTTCTATTGGACGGCAGGCGCGGGAACGGTCGCCGGCGCGGGAATCTGGGGCACGCATTTTGTCGCGATGTTGGCGTATCGCGCCGGTCTTCCGATGGGCTACGAGCCCGGACTCACGCTTCTCTCCGTGGTGATCGCAGTCGTCGTTTGCACCGCGGGATTCTCGATTGCGGTGAGCCGTCCGGGGCCGGTCATAGGCGGGGCGATCACCGGCGCCGCAATCAGCGCCATGCACTATGCGGGCATGGCGTCGGTGAGAATTCCGGCGGACGCCGTCTGGAACACGGGCTATGTCGCGGCCTCGATCGTCATCGGCATCGCCGCCAGCGCGGTGGCGCTGCATGTCGCGCTCAAACGAAACGATTTCCGTTCGCTTGCGCTCGGCGCAGGACTGTTCACGCTCGCGATCGTCGGCATGCATTTCACGGCGATGTCGGCCGTGACCTATTTTCCAGATCCCAACGTGCCGGCGACGAACGCCGTAATCGCGCCGGGCATCCTCGCCATTGCGGTCGCCGCCGTGGCGTTTCTCATCGTGGGCCTCGGCCTCATCGGCACCATCGTGGATTATCAAGCGGCTCGCCGCGCAATAGATGAGGCGCAGCGATTGCGCGCCCATATTGTCGAACTTGAAGAGACCAAGAAGGCGCTTGAGGCGACATCCGCCGATCTTTCGCGGGCGCTCGGCGCAGCATCAGCGGCCAGCGAGGCAAAATCGCAATTTCTCGCAGCGATGAGCCACGAACTGAGGACCCCGCTCAATGCCGTCATAGGATTCAGCGAGATTCTGCTGATGGAGGCGTTCGGACCGCTCGGCAGCGAACGCTATCTGGAGTATGTGCGCGACATTCATTCAAGCGGTGGGCATCTACTCGCTCTTATCAACGACATATTGGATCTCTCGAGGCTCGACGCCGGACAAAGCGCGCTCAAGGAGGAGTATCTCGATCTCGCCAGTGTGATCGGCGAAACCGTGCGCATGATCGCCCGCCAGGCGGAACTTGGCGGCGTCGAACTTATCGAATCGCTCGATATCGGGCTGCCGCGGCTGCGCGCCGACCGCAGGCGCATCCGGCAGGTTCTGATCAACCTGTTGTCGAACGCAGTCAAATTCACGCCCACCGGTGGCAGGGTGCGCGTGTCGGCCGGAGCGGCGAACGGCGAGGTCCACATCCTGGTCGCCGATACCGGAATTGGAATGGACCCCACCGACATTCCCAAGGCGCTCGAACGCTTTGGCCAGGTCGACGCCAAGGTCTCCAGGAAGTACCAGGGCGCCGGTCTCGGATTGCCGCTCGCCAAGCAGATCGTGGAGCTGCATGGCGGAACACTGGAACTCGCCAGCAACGTCAATGCCGGCACGCGCGTGACCGTCAGGTTTCCCGCCTCACGAATTGTAGCCCTCCACCGCGTGGCTTGAAGGTCGCGCGGAGATTCGGGCCATGCTAAGGGGCGCGCGATGACAGCGCTGCTGATTCTGATTTTTCTTGGCTTCGCCGCGGCGGCCGTGGGCTTCACAGGCTGGCCCATATTGCGAGCCGGCGGCGGAAGCCTGGCAAGCCGGATTGTGCTCGTCGCCGCCATGGGCGCATTCGTGTTGGGCATCGGCGGCGGCCTTTATCTGTATCTCGGCCGGCCTCAGCTTGCGCTACGAACCCTGACAGGCCCCCGGGCGAAAGATTTCAACTCGCTGGTGACCACGCTCGCCTGGCATGTGCGCGAACGGCCCGGCGATCTCAGAGCCTGGGCCCTGCTGTGGCCGAGCTATCTCAGAGTGGGCGATCCTCGCGACGCGGCCGCCGCGTTTCGGCACGAAGTGGAGATCGCGCCCCCGAATATCCGGGCCGGCCTTTATTCCAACTATGGCGAAGCGCTCAGCGCCGCCGCGGGCGGCATCACGGAGGACTCCGAAGCCGCGTTCAAATCCGCGTTGGCCCTCGATCCGAAGGACCTCAAGGCGCGATACTACCTGGGCTTCGACTATGCGGCGCGGGGCGACAATGCGCGTGCGATCTCGATCTGGGAAAATCTGCTCGCAGACTTGCCGCCCAACACGCAAATTCACGGCGTGCTCGTCGACCGTATCGCTGCATTGAAAAGCGCCGGCGGCGCTGCGCCGAACATCGCGGCGATGGTGGAAAATCTCGCTGATCGCCTGAAGGCGAACCCCGACGACCCCGAAGGGTGGCAACGTCTTGTGCGCGCTTACGCGGTCCTTGGCGATCAGCGCAAAGCTCTCGCCGCGCTGGCGGACGCCCGCATCGCGCTCAGGGCCGATCCGGCCGCGACCTCCGCGCTCGCCGCAGAAGCGAAAGAACTCAAGCTTGAAAAATAAAAACGGCGGCCATCGGGCCGCCGCTTCGAACGCCGCGCGTGCGGGAAGTCAGGCGCGCACGCGACCCTGCCAGACGGGCCAGCAGGTGCTGCGTCCGCCGGCTTTCACCGAATTGTACAGCTTCATTTGAGCGTCTTCGGCGTTGGCGCCGCTCGCCGTCGCCATATAGTCCGAAGATCCCGCACACCAGACATAAAATTGATGTTTGCCGGGCGCGAAGAAATCGGTTTGCGCAGAGGACGTGAAATTGGCCGCGACGGCGACTCCCGCTCCGGCGAAGATCACGCCGCCGACAACTGCCCCAAGGATCCGTCTCATCGTCATATTCCTTTACTCCCACAGATCGACCCTTCGGTCCATTCCTGGATTCTCGAAGGGTATTCCGAAAATTAACGGGAACTCGAAAACCTGAACGATGGTCTGTTCCGGTCAAGCCCCCCAACTACGGCCCGATCTAAGACACCCTTAACGCCAACAATGTATACCGTCCAAACCGCGATGTCACCCCGTAATTGTACTGATTTTACAGAGCCTTAAGACTCACGCGGGAATCCGTGTCGAATCAATGCCCTCGGTCCGAATAGCCGCTTCGATGTCCTGTGCCGCCGTCTCGACGGCCTCGGGATTCCGGCCGCGCACGACCAGCTGCACCCCGAAACCGTCCTCCGCATAAAAGGGATAGCTGCCGATCGCAACCGTTTTGTGAATCTGCTGTATCCGGGCAAGTGGCGCGGCAATCCGGCCTTCGGCGATCCGGGCGCTGATCGTGGCTGTCGTCACCACTGTCCCCCGCCGCAGCCTCGGCGCGACATCCTCCATCATGGCCCGCATGATCATCGGCACGCCGGCCATCACGAACACATTGCCGATCTGGAACCCTGGCGCGGTGGACACGCTGTTCTTGATCAGGGACGCGCCGTGCGGGGATGCGCGCCATGCGCTTGCGCATCTCGTTGAATTCGCCGGGCTTGTAGCGGGCTCCCAGCAAGGCCAAGGCCTCGGGGTGATAGTCGATGCCGACGCCAAACGCTTTGGCGATCGAATCGGCGGTGATGTCGTCATGGGTCGGTCCGATGCCGCCGGTGGTGAAAACATAGGTGTAACGGGCCCGCAGCGCATTCACGGCGGCCACGATCTCGACTTCGATATCGGGAACCACGCGCGCTTCGCGCAGATCGATGCCCAGGCGGCGAGGAATTTGGCGAGGTAGGCGAGATTCGTGTCCTGGGTGCGGCCCGACAGGATTTCGTCCCCGATCACCAGGACGGCCGCCGAAACCGCCTCGCCGGATTGTACGCTTTCCATGGTGGCCTTCAGACTGGCATGTGGGCGCGCGCCCGTGTAAAGTTTGCGCAAGCTTCCCGCGCTAAAATGCATGGCGCGCGAGGCGGCGGCAAGCGTGGCCTTGCGAGAGAACCGGAAAGACCCCAAATCAGGCGCATGATGTCCGCTTCCGAAATGCCAGACTCGAATGTTTTCGACGCCGCGCGCCGCGCCAATGTGGCGGTGTCGCTGCACGACGCCGCCGCGTTCGACGGCATGCGCCGGGCAGGACGTCTGGCGGCCGAAGTGCTCGACCTGCTGGTGCCGGAAGTGAAGCCGGGCGTGACCACCGCCGCACTCGACAAGCTGGCCTATGACTACATGATCGACCATGGCGCAACTGCCCGCCTGTCTCGGCTATCGCGGCTATCGCCACACGCTCTGCACCTCGATCAATCATGTCGTCTGCCACGGCATTCCCAACGACAAGCCGCTGCGCGACGGCGACATCGTCAATATCGACGTGACCGTGATCGTTGACGGCTGGCATGGCGACACCAGCCGCATGTATCCGGTGGGCGAGGTGAAGCGCAAAGCGATGCGCCTGATCGACGATCACCTATGAATCGCATGATGCGCGGCATCGCCGCGGTGAAGCCGGGCGCCACCACCGGCGATATCGGCCACGCCATCCAGTCCTATGCCGAAGGCGAGGAGCGTTGCGCCGTGGTGCGCGATTTCTGCGGCCATGGCGCTCGGGCGCATGTTCCATGCGCTGCCCAACATCGTGCATTACGGCAAGCCCGGTTACGGCCTCGGCCTCAAGCCCGGCATGTTCTTCACCGTCGAGCCGATGATCAATCTGGGCGGTTACGGCGTGAAGGTGCTGAACGACGGCTGGACGGCGGTGACGCGCGACCGTTCGCTGTCGGCGCAGTTCGAACATTCCGTCGGCGTGACTGCGGATGGCGTCGAAATCTTCACGCGGTCGCCCAAAGGCCTCGACAAGCCACCTTACTTTTAAGCGGTCGCCGGCTTGGCGGCATCGCCGTCGCAAGCGCGCCAGTCCCCGCAATCGCGTCGCAAGATTGTGCCGCTCGTCTCCGCGCGACAGCTTGAGACCAATCCGCCATTGCTGACCTCGTCCGCGCGAGCCACGATTTCAGCGCATGCGGAGCGCACTGAGATGGCGGCGCAATTTTCGGACGGTGAAGACGAACCGGATTATCTGGAGCATCGCCAGAGGCTGCGGGCGCGATTTCTCGCCGGCGGCGCGGATGCGCTGCCCGACTACGAATTGATGGAACTGCTGCTGTTCGGGGCGGTTCGCCGCCGCGATGTGAAGCCGCTGGCGAAAGAACTTCTGCGTCGCTTCGGCAGCTTCGCCGACGCGATCGCGGCGCCGCGCGAGCGCCTCGAAGAGATAAAAGGCGTGGGCGAAGTCGTCGTGGCGCAGCTGAAGCTCGTCGAAGCGGCGGCTCTTCGACTGTCAAAAATGCGACTATTGAATCGCCCGGTCCTGAGCTCCTGGAACGCGTTGCTCGATTATTGCGCGGCTGCGATGGCGCGTGCGCCACAGGAGGAATTCCGTGTCCTGTTTCTCGATCGCAAAAATGCGCTGATCGCCGACGAGGTCCAGAGCCAGGGAACGGTCGACCATACGCCCGTCTATCCGCGGGAAATCGTGCGACGGGCGCTTGAACACTCGGCTTCCGCGCTGATCCTCGTGCACAACCACCCCAGCGGCGATCCGACTTGGTCCGTACCCTTTTCGACGCAGTTAGTAGAAGCGGGAGCGTATTGCAGGCGAATGTCCACCTCCTCGCGGCCAATGACGATTTCGTCAGTAATGGCTTGAACGATATCTCTTTTCTGTTCGAGAGATAGTTCGGGCCAGCGGGTGTGCAGGGCTCTCGCTTCCGCGAGCATGTAGTCCTGATTGACCCTGGCAATCTTGCCCACGTCGATCTTGACCTGAAGATCGAGGCGCTCGGCCTCGATCTGTCGAAGGCGCTCATCGAGCGGCTGGTACTTGGCTCCGAAGCCCTCCTTGGGGATTTCTCCGGCGAAGTAGAGATCGTAGAGGCGGTCCATGTCGCGCTTGATCCGGTCGTATTCGTCGGTACGGCCTTGGAGCAGTCGTCCGGTCTCCGCGATGGTCTGGTCTGAGCGTTCGAGGTGGGCCGCGATTTCAGACTCTGAAAACAGGAAGCCGCTCAGTTGGGAGTGGTAAATAGCTTCAAGGTCCGCAGCCGGGATTTTCATATTGCACTTGTCGCAGGAGTATTTGCCGGTCTGCTTCCGGGCATACATCTTGTTGCCGCAGGTACAGCGGACCTTGCCGCCAAACAGATGCTCCGGACGAGGGCCAGGGAAGGCCGCCCCGGTCTTCTGGCCCATCAGGACGCGGTTACAGGCGTCCCAAAGCTCCGGCGCGACGATAGGCTCAACGGGGCTATAGACCCAATCGCCCTCGTCCTTGATCTCGTGGCGGCCGCCATTGCGGCGAGTGCTGTAGTTAGCCCGGTGTTGGCCCTTAGCAGTCGTGTCGCGGATAAGGTCCTCAAGCACCTTGGCCGAGAACTTCTTGCCGCTGCGGGTCCGGTAGCCCCGCTCGTTGAGCATCTGCGCGACTGTCTTCTTTCGGCGGTGCTCGTTGTACAGCTCGTAGATCAGCCTGCGGATTGGAGCTTCATCGGTATGTGGAATGAGCTTCTTGTCCTTCCACTGGTATCCGAACGGTGCTTTCCCGCCGAGCGGCTTCCCAAGTTTGGCGCGGATTGATACCGACGCCGCGACGCGGTCCGCGATCTCGCCCCGCTCCCATTCCGCAAGTGCGCTTATGACTGTGTAGAAGAAGCGCCCGGCCGGTGTGCTTGTGTCGAGGCTCTCTTGAAGCGAGATAAGCGCGGCGTTGTGCTTTTGGAAGATGTCGGCGAAATCGAGCAGCTCGCGCGTGTTGCGCGCGAGCCGCGCGAGCTTCGAGAAGATCAGTCCGCCAACTCGACCCGACCGAATGTCGGCGAGCATTCGCTTTGTCTCTGGCTGGTCCATGACGGATTTGCCGCTGACGGCGTCGAGTTTGTAGATTTCTCGAACGGTATACCCTTGCGCAGCGGCATAGAGTCGAGCGCGTTGCTCGTGGTGTTCGGGACTGTCGCCGCGCGCCTGGTCTTCGGTCGAAACGCGTATCCAGATGCCGACAGCCTTCTGGCCGGAAAATGATTGCGCGGCTGGTGTAGCCTTCATGTTAAGTCCCCATGATGATGGAGACTGGAGTCTAATCGGGCAAATCAATTGTTCAATCCAAAATCGCACAATACGCGAATCACAAATTGTATCGGCAGAATTTCGCCACTTCATCGTCTAAAGAATATGGCCGATACAATTGCGAGCCCGCATAACGACACCTAGCGAATATCGCCCTTAAGAATGGCGGGCGGCAGAATTTCCCAGATTCTTCGTTCATTCATTGCAACGAAGCTGGGAGCGGCACCGTGAGCGCGGACCCGACTCGAGACGACGATGCCTACGATCTTGGAGACTATTGGTCTCCGTGGAAGGTGTATCGAACACAACTTTGGCATCAATCAGAAAATTCCTCCCCTCCGGAGAAATCAGCCTGGGCAAAAGCCAGAGAGAAAAAAGCTCGTCTCAAGGAGAGCGAGGTGTCGTTAGAACCATCTTGTGGCGATTGCAGGTGCAAGTCGATTCCGAAATCGGTCTATCCAACGCTCAAAACGGAACAGGATTGGTATTTTTAGGAACGTGCATCCTTGCCCAAACAAATGCCGTCCGTATACTGATGAAACAGTATGGCCGATTTTGTTTCAAGGACATTAGCGAAGTCAACAACCATTGTTCGACTCCTGCTCTCAGGTCGGAGCAAACAGTTTCGTATGCCCTGGTCCCTGTATGACAATCGCGGTCGCAGAAAATACCTAGTGCCCAAGGAACGCTGGGGATTCTTGCGCGCCGCACTGGAAATCGGCGGCAAGATTGGGACGTTTTGTGCTGTGCTCGCCTTCTGTGGCGCTCGCATATCGGAGGTTCTCGCGCTTACTCCCGAACGCATCGATGACGGCGATTCGGTCATCGTATTTGAGAACTCTTAAGCGCCGGCAGCGCGGAATTTTTCGTGCGGTGCCGGTTCCGGGACGATTGCTCGACTACCTGGAAGAGGTCCATTGCTACCGCGCGGCTCAGATTGAGCCCCTACGGGCGTCTGTACGCTTATGGCCTTGGAGCAGAACGACTGCCTGGCGGCGCGTGAAGGAAGTTATGCGCCTCGCCAACGAGCCGGATTACGTCTCAAAACCCAAGGCTCTCCGCCACGCTTTCGGAGCAGAGGCGGTGCTGAATAAAGCCTCGCTGTCACTCGTGAAGAAGTGGATGGGGCACGCAAAAATCGAAACTACCGAAATTTACACCTCGCTCATCGGCGACGAGGAACGCACGCTGGCACGTCTGACGTGGCAACATGCGTCAGAGGAGTTTCGGCAATAACAACTCGTTCTGTCGCGCAATCGCGTAGCCCGCTTGAAACAAAATCGGCCAAATTGTTTCAATTGGGAGGCGGCAGGGCCTGGCATGAGTGGTTCCAATACCAAGGCTATCGACAGATCGACAGAAGCCATTGAGATCACGGAGGAGATGGTCTACGCCGGGACACGCGCCATTTTGAATGTCCTAGATGTCGAATGCGAGCACGGTCTTTCCGTCTTGAAAGCGGAATGCGCGGCGCGGGAGGTTCTGCGCTGCGCACTGTTGGCGCGCCAGGGAAGGTTCGATTTTGCGGCGCATCGTGAGCGAACGATCTAGTCGAATCGGCTAGCAGGGGGTTGCTGGCCCGCCAAATCCGCAACACCCGTTGCCTGCTGCGCCTGCAACTACGCCTTCCCCCGTTTACGCTTCTTGGGAGCGCCCTGCTTGCGGCCAAGCCCGATCTTCTTCGCGAACTCGGAGCGCCGGGTGGAATAGTTGGGAGCGACCATCGGGTAGTCGGCGGGCAGACCCCACTTTGCTCGGTATTCGTCGGTCGTGAGCTTGTACCTGGTGCGAAGATAGCGCTTCAGCATCTTGAGCTTCTTGCCGTCTTCAAGGCAGATGACGTAATCGGGCGTGATGGACCGTTTGATCGGGACGGCGGGTTTCTGCGTCATGGGAGGGGCTTCGCCCCCCGACTGCGCGAGCGCCGCGAGCGCCGCGTGCACGTCCCTAACCAAGCCCGCTACTTCGCTCGCCGAAGCGCGATTGTTGCCGACATACGCTTGCACGATGATGGATGCATATTCGATCAGGTTGGTACTCGGGACAACTATGTGTTCGCTATCAAGCGCCATTCATCTGCTCCGTGTGAAAGAAGCATATGAGAGTACGGAGCCACCGCTTGCAACTGATCGGACGCGCGAGCAGTTTTGAGTACGTCGAGGACAGGTGTTTGCAACCTGTAGTGTAGTCGTAGGACGTGGCGGTGTGTTGGTCGCGGGACCTGGCCTAAAATAATCCGGGCTGCGGCGAAGGCTTCTTTGGCGGCGGTGACTTCTTCTCCTGTTCGCGCATGTCCCAATCGCCTTCGAAGGTCTGGAGAAGTGCTTTCACTTCACTCAAAGGCACATTCGTCTCGTCAAGCCACACTGCCCAATGCTCGAGCGGCAAGATCGCAGGCATACGGTCGGTGATGGCGGAAATAAGTTTGTTGGCGGGTGTGGTTGCCATCACGAACGTCAGTATCTCGTCGCCGCCCGCGTGTTCCCACCGCTCATAGATAACGGCGATGCCGATGGGTTTGCCGTCGCGGGGCGTGATCGTCCATTGCTTGGTCTTGCCACTCGGCAGTTCCTCGCCCTCATTGAACGTGTTGACGACCACGATACCTCGCGCGCTCGCAAGCGCTTCCGAGAAGGTTGGAAGCGTGTCGATCGTCTCGCTCCTCGCGTGCATGTGCTTGGGGCGCTCGACGGGCGACTTCGCGCGCCGGTCGGCGAAGCCCCAGCGCATGGGAGATGTTGTCCGCTTGCCGTCTGCGCCCAGATGGATCACGGGCGCGAAGCGCATCGGTGTCGTGGTCTCGATTGGATCTTCGGCGTTGCCGAGGAATTGCGAGAATTCGACGACTTCTTTCCAGCTATACATCCTCGTGAACTTGCCGCACATGAACGTGGTCTCACTATCTACGCTGCGAGATTAGCACGGCCAGAACTTGGACCAGATAGGCCGTTTGCTCTCATAGATTGCGACGCATCGTATCTCTTTGTCATTGCAGGACTCGGGGATAAATCGCCTGCCGCCAATCCCGACCTGACGGTCTGTCGGAAATGGCGATGCAAGCAAGGTGTCGTGCTCCATGCCCACCATATAGGTCACGCCGTCCGAGCCACACATCACACACTTGAAGTTTCGACGGATGAGCGGGACAGGATCATCGACGCCCCAACGGATAGCCCACGGAACGAGCGCCACCGCCCGGTGATGATTACAACGATTGTCGGCGCAGTAAATCCAGAGCCAGGGGCTGTCCGCCACTCGTAAGAACCGCGCCGGCCGGTCACCCCGTGCAATACTTTCGACCTGGCTCTTAAGCTGCGTGAAGCTCGTGCAGCCGTGCCCGCTCGGCCCTACGCCAACGCTTTCCATCCTAAACCCACCCGCGGCGCGATGTGCTTGTCCGAATTGGCGAAGAATTCGGCCTGCTCGGCGCGGTATTGCTCGTCGGGCACCACGCGATAGTCTCCAAAACCGTGCTCGATCATCTGCTCCATGATGGTGCGGCGGGCTTCCTGATCGTCGGTGATAGCCGAACGAAAATCGGGGTTCATGAACTCCGTCCACTCGTCGCTTGCAAACCCGATCTCGGGCTGCGGCTTGCGACGTTGGAACAGAAGACGCATCTCCGCGCCGTCGCGCGCGAAGGAATAATCGCATCCGGCAAGCGCCATCAGGCGCGCGAATGCTTCTTCGAGTGAGAGCCCCGGGGCCTCGTTGCCCCAGTCATCTTTTATGTCGAACACGGTGTATCGCATGGCGCTTTCTCCAGACTGGCCTATGAGAACAAATAAAGAACAAAAACGATTGCTGAGTCGAGTCGAAAAATGTGATTTGGGGAGCGGCCCCTACGCAGCCGTCCGTAATTCATTGAATGTATTAGGATATTCGCCCTTTGCGCACAAAAAAGCTCCCGCCGAAGCGGGAGCAAGCATGTTCACTCGCCTAGGAGCGCGGCGACTTGGGCCGTTCCGGCTCTCTTGTCGGGTTGGTGCGCTTAGAGCTGATGCCGCTTTGACTTGGGCGATGTGGCATTCACCCCATGCAAGTATGCGGCGGTGGCTGTTATCACACGAAGGGCACCGAGTGCCGGCAAGCACGGTTATGCGACCGTGCGATCACCAAGAGGCAATATCGTCGCCTCGCATAAACACAAGCGAACGACCTTTCAGTGACATTCCGCGCCGGAACGGAACTCTCGGTAGCGAGAAAAGAACAGATACGTTGCAGTCGATCTACACCGGAGCGAGATCGAGGGGCGCACTCGGGGCCGCTTCGAACCAGTGAAGTTTCTCGCCCGCGACGGAGCCGAGATATTCAATCGCCTCCTGGGCTTTCTGTGCGGCCGTGAAGATGGCCCTCGGATCGTTGTTGAGGGCTTCGAGCCAATCCGCGACATACGCGGCGTGATCCTCGCGCGGTTCGTTCGTGATACTGAACGCCGCGCACATGAAGGCGGCCCCGAGTTCGGCAACCAACTCCTCAAACGCATAAGCATGGCTGCCGAGGCGCTTAGGGAATTCGCGGCCGATGCGATGCGCGGCACCGCTCCAATGTGTGTTATGCCGATATCGGCATAAGACGCATTATGCCGAACCAAGTGTTATGCCGCGCCGATCTGGATTCGCGCGCAAGACACTCACAGACCGGCGCTGACATTCGGCATAATCAGAGCGCTTCAAGGAACGCGAGCAGCGTATCGTCGGGCCTATACCGCCCCGGCCGCACGTTGGTCAACGCCACGCGGGCCAGAGCTTTCTCTTTGAGCCGCATATCGGCATGCATGTAAACTTGCGTTGTCTCCACGGACTCGTGTCCGAGCCACAGCGCAATCACCGTTCGATCCACGCCGTTTTGAAGGAGCTCCATCGCCGTTGAGTGACGCAAGACGTGGGGGCTTACGCGTTTTCCGAGCAGTGAGGCGCACGACTTTGAAGCTGCCAACGTGTATTTGCGGACAATATGTTCCACTGCATCGCGGCTGAGCCGATCTCCTCGGATCGTCGGGAAGACGGGATCGTGTTCGGAGCCGGCACGTTCGTTGAGCCAAACTTCGATTGTTTTAGCCGTGTCCCGGCGCAGCGGTGTGCTGCGCTGCTTGCGCCCCTTGCCTTCGCACCGAACATGCGCGCCGGTTCCCAACAACACGTCGCAGCAATTGAGGTTGATCAACTCGGATACGCGCAAACCCGTCTGTAGGGCCAATAGCAAAATCGCGCGATCCCTTCGCCCGATCCAAGTCGATTGATCGGGTGCCGAGAGCAATGCTTCCATTTCTGTTCGGTCGATGAAGTCTACCGTCCGGCGCACATAGCGCTTGCTCGGCATGGCGAGGATTCGCTGGCAATGAAGCGCATACTCGGGTTCGTTCATCGCCACGTAACGGTAGAACGAACGGATTGCGGCAAGACGTGTGTTGCGACTGCGGGCGCTGTTGCGGCGGACCTTCTCCACATGGCTGAGGAAGTCGCCGATGAGCGCAGCGTCGATATCTTCGATCCGCAGCTTGGTCGGTGGTCTGTTCCGTCGCTGGCTTGCGTAGCGGAGCAACAATCGGAAGGTGTCGCGATAGCCCGCAATCGTGTTCGGACTGGCCTGGAGCTGTGCCGTGAGGCGATCCGTAAAGAACCGCTGGAGCAACGCCGGGAGCGTGGACGTATTCATCGGCCGAGCCCCTCTGCCAGAGCGCGTGTCGCTCGTTTCGAGGCAAGCTCAAGCAATTCTGGAACGGCTTCGATGTACCAGTAAGTGTGCGCCGGCTCGGAATGCCCAAGATAGGTCGTGAGCTTGATCATCTCCCGCTCCGGGTCTTTGCCGGTGCGGTACCAGTTCACCATCGTCCGCGCGGCGAAGGTGTGACGAAGATCATGGATACGCGGACCACGTCCATGCTTGTTGAACTTTTGCGCTGGCCTAAGTCCGATGCGCTGACAGATGGTCGCAAAGTTGTATCGGGCGCTGCAATCGTCGGGGCGCTTCCCGGTATCGGATACGAAGAAGGATTTTGGCGTGCGGCTCAGAAGCCGGTCGCGCTCGTTGGCATAGGCTGCGAGCCTGTCCGTGGCGCTCTGAGATAGCGGAACGCTCCGGGCTTTGCCGGATTTGCCCCGGCGGACCGTCAGAACGCCGTCTTCCAGATTGACATCGTCGTTGTCGAGGGCGATGGCTTCGCTGACGCGGAGGCCGGTGACAGCGATGAGGCCGAAGAGCGCCGCGAAGGTGAGAGCGCGGATTCCGTTTGGGGAAGGGAGCCGAGCCGCCTCCTCCACGATCCGCATGATCTCTCGCTCACTGTATATATAGGGTCTCGCGCGTCGGTACCGGCCAGGGATGAGTCCTTTCGGCGGCACTTCGTTTCTGGAATCGATGCCGCTTAGCCACAGCGCAAATTGACGGACCATTCCCAGCCGTGCGGACCACGTCTGCTGATTGGCTTGGCCAAACTCGGCCTGCCATGCCAGGAACAGGTTCGTCGTGATGTGCCGCGCCTTCCGGCTATCGGCGAAGGCGACAAATCTCCGCAGCACCCGCGCCGACGTGCCGAGATCAAATCCTAGGCTGCGGCGGATCGTGAGGTAGCGGTCAAGTTCTTTGATCAAGGTGCTCATTTGACGCCTCCAGCCACCGGCCAGTCTTGTGCTACCGAGCGCAATCCCTCTACGTCCAGCTTGGCGTAGATCATCGTCGATGCGCGCGAGCGGTGACGCAGAACGTCGCCGATCTCCGCAAGCGATGCGCCGCGACGCACCATGTCGGTCGCGAGGCTGTGCCTGAGGATGTGGGAGCCGACATATCGCGTCGGCGGATTCAACTTGGTTCTCTCGAAGGCTTTTTTCAGAACTTCGCTGATGACCTGAGAGTCGGCGAACGGCATGTGCGGCGCGCGGTGCCAAACGAACAGCGCGCGGGATGTCGTGACACGATCCCGGCGGACGTAATTAGCGAGTGCTTCACCGACATCTTTCGGGAACGGCAACCGATCATGCAGCTGTCCCTTGCCGCGAACGAGAAGCTCGCCCGCCCGCCAGTCGATGTCGTCGACCTGGATAGTGATGACTTCCGCCGCCCGTAGCCCAAGTCGCGCCATAAGAAGCACCATTGCGTAATTGCGCCGTCCAGCCGCAGTATCCGCCTTGGTGGCCGCGATCAGCGTTTCTACTTGCTCCGGCAACAGGTGCCTCGGCAGCGTTGATGCATATTTCTGCGCGATGCGCGGAACGCTCGGCGTGAGATTGACGTTCGTCTTCCCGCTCTTGAAGAGGAATCGGAAGAAGTTTCGCAGGTGCGTCGGCGGCGTCTTGTCTCGAAACGGTTTCCCCCGCGAGACTAGGTGCTGCATGAATCGCGCTATATCGGCCGGCGTGATCTTCGACAGATCGGGACGCCTGCCTTTGAACCGGAATGCAAGAAAGCGGTCGGCGAACCGCCAGCAATCATAGATCGATTTTTCACTCAGCCCGCGTTGGCTGCGCAGATAATCTTCGTACTCAAACTTCAGTGCTTTGAGATTTTCCATGTCATCACTCCTTCGTGGAAAGAAGTGAGGAGCGGACAAAGTCCGCCACGGGCGAACAAGCCAAACACCCTGAACTATGCTGAACGATCCACGTCTATTTTCACGGCACGCAACTGAGTATGCCTGATGGCGGATTCGGGCGGGAAGCCGCTATTGTGCAAGATCGACGTAGACGCCGGATGGCGGTTTTCCCGGCTCCAACTCGATTGTAAGTGTCTGCGCCTCAATGAAGCCGAACAGACCGTGGCATGGCTCCAGTTCAAGTCGGTAACCACGATCAGCTGTGCGGCTAAGCGACAGGCCGAAGATGGCGTTCTGTTCGTTGAAGTCGTTCAGTTCGAGATTGACCACCCCGTGGAGTCGAAAGGACACCACCACATGGTTTCTCAACACAAAGAATCCTTTTGCGTCCACTTCCGGTGTCATCTCGAAGGTATGAACCCTAATGCTACAACATGTCTTTTCACGATCTAGCGCCAGTGCGAGCACCTCAGCGTCATGGAAGGAAGGTACGCGCCCGCCGAACCATTGCAGCAGCTGTGAACCACCAGGCACATCGACCAGTAACTCCGCCGTGGTAATCGGCAAAGGGGAGGCCACCGTTGCGGCACTCTCCGACCGCAATCTTGCGTAAAGCTCCCGCTCTGCCGGGTTGATCTGAGACAGATCACGATCGATCTCGCGCTTGCTTGCCGGAAGATGATGACGTTTGTCGGCATGGTTATAAAATAGAGTGCCGTCGATCCCAGACACCTTGCTCTTGTGAATGGGGCGAAGCCAAAGGCTGTTCAGAATTTCCGCAACAAAAGTTTTGGGGAGGCGCGCAGAGAAGTCCTCAACCAGTTCGATATCTTGACCGGGATTTGGAAATATATACTCAAATTCGCTGTCGGTTGCTCTAAATATGCTGAAGGTCGCGTTGTCGGCTCCATCGATGACCTGAATATTTTTCATGTATCTCTGCCGTCGGCCCCAATTCCATATATATCGCGGATGAAGAGCCGTGGCCATACGACGCCTGCGGTTTGGACCGGACGACAGTCGGTGTATCCGCATTGGGGCGTGATTGGGCTGCCGGTCTTATGCCGCGTGGCGACGCCGGTCTGGTCACGTTTTACGCACAAATCCAGATCGGCGCGGCATAACACTTGGTTCGGCATAATGCGTTAGCTCGTGCAAGAGAACGGAGTGATAAGCTTCGGACGCCGTGCGCGTTTTCGTGTCGTGGAACCAGGACGGGCTTGGCATTTCGATGCGGTCCAGGTCTCTACGGTAGAGGGCTCGGGCATATCCGTGATCGACCGTGGCCCCAACCGCGTCAACAAAGGCCGCCACTTCCTCGTTGATTTGTACTGACGACCGTCCGTTTGGCGGAGGCGGCTCCCATTTGTCGATCTGTGCCGCGTTGAAGACCCAATAGGCGCGACCGATCGATCGTTGCGGTTCGCCGGCTGCGATCTCCAGATCGGTCTGCTCGATCCGTTTGTAGAAGATGATGATCGAGCCGTGCTCCCCGCGCTTCACTTGCGCGCCAAGCGACTGCCATTGCTTGTACGATGCCCAATAGCCGGTTTGATAGTTCCTCGCCGTGGCGTCGAGCCAGAGTGACAGAATGTTCACGCCACGATAGGGATTTTTGGTGACGGCGTTTTTTGGAATCAGATGCGGTGTTGTCGTCGCATGCCACGGCATTTCATAGGTGCCTGCATTTTGAATGCCGCGCATAATTCTTGCCGTGATCGCGCCATAGACATTTAACCGCTTTGAAGGAACATCGCTTTGCATTTCAACCTCCTGCGCATAGCGGAAGCACCGGAACTATTCCGATGCTCCCGAATGCGCGGGAGTGGCCGCCTGGCTATGATGGACTCCTCAGCGCGTAGTGTGTGAGTGCGACGGCCGCGGCATTGAAGAGCCCCATTCTTGAACTCTCCGGGAGCCAGATTTTACGCTTTGGTGGCAACTCGTGAGCAAACGCGTCGATGCGCGATGCGATTGCAGACGCAATCTCGTAACGCGTGCTCGCGCCAATCTCTTCGAATTGCGCCTTTATGTCCGCGCGGCTGTATATCTGCGTTTCGACACTGTTCGCGCTTGCGAGGTCAAGAATGCCGCCGCAAAGCTCTCTCACGCGGTCATTTCGCCGTGCCAGCGGCCCTTCGAATGATTCGAGCGCGAGAGTCACCGGCTTGAAATCGGTGATCATCTCATCAATTCGCGCAAGGCACTTACGATTGCGATCAATGGACACGGCCACAACGCCCCAATCGATTGGGTCGGAAGATCCCTCAAACAGCACCCAGCCAAAGCCCGATTGTGTTGGGTGCACGGCAAGCACGCGATCATGATTTTCCCTCATAGGATTCTGTGAGGCGGGTAATAAGGTCGTCAAGCAGCCGGCGCTTTTGGACCGATCTCGCGTCAGTCTTGTCCGCGAGCCGGTCAATCAGCGCGACTGCATTGCGACGGACCGAACGGCGTACCGAATAGGATAGAGCCGGGAGGAGATCGTGCGACTTCTCGTCGAATACAATTTCGATTCCCAACATCACCTGAATGCTCGGAAGACGCGCGAGCGTCTCGTATTTCGAGATAGCATCCGATGATACGCCCCCCAAGAGTTCTGCAAGCTCCCGTTGCGTTAACGCCCACTTGCGGCGGTACGTACGCAGATAACTTGGTAAGGGTTGTGTCATGGACAGCGATGCCACTCGGCGGCCGGAGTCGGTCGTCGCCATCTTTCCAGCTCGGCACGGGCGACACTAGAAGCTGATTTATCGACTCAAAGTCGAATTTTCTGACCTGCAGTTTGGCAAACCCATTATCTTATGAAATTGCGCCACTTGCGCTGTTGAAATCGCGATCTTCGAGTGATCGCAGCTCGCTTCGCGATACGACGTGAACGCCATCGCTCTTACGAATTGAGATTCCGAGGTCTTTTCGTAGTACCCGCGCGATTTGCTTTGTCGAGAGGCGGTCTGTCGGTCGGCGACTATTCACTCGTTCTGTCAGGGCCCGGACGGGAATCGCTACGACCGCTATGTCCGAAAATTCTTCCCTCAAGATGGCCGTGATGACGTGTAACAACTCTCTCCGCCGCGCGAGCGGGCCGTGCTCGGACTGCCGGACAATCCAGGTCTGAACCTCAGCCCTCAATTGGCGGTCATCCACTACGGAGATCAGCGGTAAGGAAATCTGGTTCAATCGTGGTTCAAGGCGATCTGCTGCGAACGAAGGATCGATCTTGGTCTCGAACAGCGTGCAGAGCCGGAAATGAAGCAATTTGTTCCTGAGTGTGAGAGCCTCATCGCGCATTGCGGTCGGCGTGTGTATTGGGATATCCGGCCGCATTCGGCGTTGGGTCATGTTCTCGGTTAGAAAGCGGCTTTCGAGCCCCTCGTCGTCGTAGTCACCCCGCATCGCCACTATCTTAGGTCCAAACACACTGAATGCGCGCGGATTGAGTTCTCGGTGACGGTTCTGCATCGTCCGAAGGACCGGCAAGCCTTTCATCGTCCCGTTGTTGAGTATCTTCACCAACTCGTTGGTTGCGTCACTAAACCTAAAATCGGCCTCATCCAAAACGAGGGTCCCGCCGAATACATCGAGAATATGGAATATGGGCGAAACAGTTGACGCTCCGCTGGCGAAGAAGGGCTTGTAGCAGAGCCCGCCGATGGCAAGGAGGCCGCGGGTCTTGCCCGTCCCATACTCCCCTTGAAGACGAAGATAGGGCAGCTCGTTCATGGCGTCATGCACCCAGGACAAAAGGATGTAGTGCGCCGCAATTCGATTGAAGGTGTCGTCCAAGGCAACGTAGCGACGGAGGTACGCCTCGATCTCACCCAGTAACGCGTCCTTGTCGCCATGATGTTCCGGCCGAGAGGCGAAGAGAACCAATTCATGAGCAATAAGTGTGTTCGACGGTGAATAGGGAACGAGTATCTCTCCCGCCCCCATCGGCACTTCCTGCTCAATGTTCCACAACCCGCCAAAGCGAGAGACGGCGAGCCCGGTCTTGCGTGCTTCGCGGTCGTACACAAGTTCGACGATGGTATCTCCCGACACACGGGAAATCGTGGGCACGCGGCGAGTATCGTCGGCTTGCGCGAGTGACTGTTTCTGCATCTGCCAAGCATCGCGCGTCGGGGGAGCCGCGCTAGGAATACGAACTGGCCTCGCGGGCGCTTCTTGGCTTCTAGTGAGAAAATTCGCGCGCAGCCAGCCTAGAGCGATGCACGAACCAACCCGACAGCAACGACCGGGCTATCTCTTCATTGAACGATACATGCCTACAGCAACCGAACCGGAGCGCGAGGAAGCCTATGAGAATTTGCTCGGCGTGATCGCGATACTCGTCGAAATAGACCTACGCTTAGAACGGGAGGAGAGCGCGCAGAGCGATTCGCGCGAATCGGTTGCGTGAGGTAGATTCGCTATTACAGGACTAACTACCTGCACTATGAACAAGAAATATTTTGGGTATGTGCGGATATCGGACGACAAGCAGAAGAAAGGTGTTTCGCCAAAAGTGCAGCGGCGAGATATCAGCGCCTTCGCGTCTAATCGCGATATCGATATCGTCGAATGGTTCGTGGAAATCGAGACAGCGGCCAAAGCAGGTCGGCGCATCTTCACGAAAATGCTGGCGCGACTTGAGAAGGGCGAAGCCGAGGGTGTGATCTTCCACAAAATTGACCGCAGTGCCCGCAATCTCGATGACTGGAACATGGTTGGGAGGCTTGTCGATCGCGGAATCGACGTACAGTTCGTTCATGAGTCACTGGACCTAAAAACGCGCAGCGGTCGGCTATCCGCGGACATAATCGCGGTTGTCGCGGCCGACTACATCCGCAACCTGAGAGAAGAAGCGCGCAAAGGTCTGTATGGTCGTCTGAACCAGGGTATCTATCCGCTTGCGGCTCCCGTCGGCTATCTCGACCGCGGTAAGGGCATGGTGAAGGAGATCGATCCCGAACGTGCACCCCATGTGCAATGGGCGTTCGTTCGCTACTCCGGCGGCACGGTGGGTTTGCGGCAGCTTCGGATTGAGTTGCGCGCGCGGGGCTTACGCTCAAAAAAACAAAAACCGCTTTCGCTCAACTGCATCTCGCGGATGCTCACGAACCCATTCTATATGGGTATTCTTCGACTTCGAACGACGGGCGAAGCCTTCGAAGGCAAGCACGTCCCCATAGTGACAAAAAGCGTATTCGAGCGCGTACAATCCATTCTTCAAGGAAAAATGGTCAGAGCGGTCGTCAAGCACGATTTCGTATTCCGCCGACGTATCACCTGCGCCGGGTGCGGCCTCCATCTGATTGGCGAAACTCAAAAGGGTCATACCTATTTCCGCTGCCAGAAGCCGTCCTGCAAAGGAACGAGCGTCCGGGAGGAATTGGTAGACGATCTAGTTCATAAGAGCCTCAAGCTCCTTGTCGGCAACGACAGGGAGATGAGGGAGATCAGGGAGATGGTCGAGGTCGAGCGACAGAAAGCCGATGGCGAACTGGACAAGGTTCGCATCGCCATCGAGATGCTTCTAGCCAAATGCGATGACCGGCTCACGCGCCTCACCGACGCCCTTATCGATCAGCTTATCGATAAGGAGATCTTCGAATCGCGCAAGATGAGAGCACTTAAAGAGCGGCGCGGGCTACTCGATCAGCTCGAAAGCGCCTCCAATACCGACCTTCCGCGACACCGCGCGTTTGCAAACCTCGAACTCTCAAATGCCGCATATTCAGGCTATAAAATGGGAAATCTCGACGAACGGCGCCGTCTTCTTGATCGTTTCACCTCGAACCTGTCCGTACAAGGAAAAAACGTAGCAATTACGCTGAAATCTCCGTTCAAGGAGATCGCCGATTGGCGTAATTCGCAAAAATGTGCACCTCTCAGGGGCACACCTCAATCGAGGGCCGCGGCATTGCTCGATATTATCATGGCTGCCGACCCAGAGTCGATTTCTCAGTCCGTAACACCAAATTCGACGCCAGGTCCCAAGCCGGGATCGGAGAGTGTAGCAATACACGCGACATCTCCCTGATCTCCCTGATGTCCCTGCACGCCGGTATTAGCGCCCGGCATGGGCGGCCCTCACGAAGCCCATGCCGTAACGCGAAAAATGCCGGCGATGTGAACTGAGGGATTGGCCACTACGAGGTAGATAGTGCGGTTCGGAATCGCGCCTACGAACGCTTGGATAAGTCCTCTGGACGCATATCTGATATGGTGACGGTCCTAGAGGGCAAGGAACCTAGTCATGATGCCAACACCAGAAATGCGACATGAAAGAAGCCTTCAAGACGCAAAAACGTCCAACGATCTCGCCAAAGCAGCAGCTCAAGCAACTATTCTAATAAATGGCGCTGCAGCAACTGCCCTTCTTGCTTACGCTGCCAGCGTCGCAAAAGGAGCCCATTATCTGCGGACACTCCCATGGGCTTTGTCGGGATATGCAATTGGCGTGCTCTTCGGTGCCGTGATGACGATATTCTTGTCGCTCGCAATCGAGAAGTGGATGATACGTTGGTTTCCTGAAACGCAAGAAAAACAGGCCAGAATTGTAGAGGCGCGTGCCGAAACCTTGTGGCGGTGGTCTCTGATTTTTTTCGGACTTGGCATGGCATCTTTCGTGATTGGCAGTCTCCTAGTTGCTTGGGGCATGTTACAGTTCTGCAAATTGTCTCTCTGCTGAATACGTTGCGAGAATTAGCGCGCATGATACGATTCGCAAACTATGGCCGACGATCCCGTAAGAGGCTTATTTCTCGCACTCGCGGGTGACGTTATTGCCGCGTGTCACGAGTGCGAAATACACAAGATCGACGAACCGGAACTGGAACAGCGTATCAAGTCATTGGCGGACGAAGCTCATAGTTCACTCGTTCGAATGCTTGTGCCTCAGAACACTTTCTAGCTGCAAATCGAAAACGCGCCTCTCGCAGCCGCGCGTTCGGCCTTTGGAGATTCACCGGACAGATAGGCGAATATCACCTCCTAGCGACAAACATCTGCCGGAGCGAACCTATCTGAGTGCACCCACTCGATGTTTCATATTTCGCCCGCACCAATTTTCGCAGCGCGCGAGTGCCATTTGGCATCAGGCAGCATGATCGCCTTTCGCATATGTACGTGATCGGCAAGACAGGAACAGGCAAATCTACGCTTCTGGAGACTCTAGCGTGGCAGGACTTCGAAGCTGGACGCGGGTTCGCGCTGGTCGATCCGCATGGCGATTTGGTGGAGTCGCTCGCAGATCGTATGCGCGCGATCAATCCAGAACGAGTGGTCTATCTCAACGCCTGCGACCCCTGGCTGATGCTTGGTTACAATCCCCTCCGGCAAGTTCGCGAGGACAAGATACCGCTTGCCGTCTCCGGCGTACTCGAAACGCTGAAGAAGATATGGCCTGACGCTTGGGGTGTCCGCATGGAGCACGTATTGCGCAATTCGCTCTACGCGCTTCTTGAACGTTCGGATTCCAAGTTGCCGGACATTCTCGCGCTCTATACGGACGAGGATTATCGCAAGAAAGTCGTACGGCGTATCCGAAATGAGGTTGTGAAGCGGTTTTGGACCGAGGAATTCGAGCACTATCCACCGCGACTTCGCGCGGAGGCGTGCGCGCCGATCCAAAACAAGCTCGGCGCACTTCTTTCCGACCCGACGCTGTATCGCATCCTCGTTGAGCCCACCATAGATCTCCATTTTCGGAAGCTTATGGACGAAGGCTTAGTTCTGCTCGTGAATGTCTCTAAGGGGCGGCTCGGGGAAGAAAGTTCATTGGTTCTCGGAAGTCTCATCGTCTCAACGCTTGGCCTTGCCGCTTTCAGCCGCGCCGAAGTCGATCCAGAGCAACGCCGGTCATTTTTTGTGTATCTGGACGAGTTCCATAATTTCACGACGCTCATGCTCGCCAACATGATGAGCGAGCTTCGAAAGTATGGTGTTGGCCTCGTTCTCGCGCATCAATACCTCAATCAACTTGAACCGGAGATTCGATATGCAGTTCTCGGCAATGCGGGGACGCTGATCTCATTTCGTGTTGGACCGGACGACGCGGCAATTCTCGCGAAGGAGTTTCAACCCAAATTCGACGTTCAAGACCTCCTCAACCTACCGAACTACGACGTCTATTTGAAATTGGCGATCGAAGGAACGCCTAGTCCACCGTTCAGCTCCCATGTGTTAAAGTTCAGTACCGACTAGACTACAGAAATGGACTATCGATTCGCGGGATAGCGACATGGCTATAGAGCCTGTACTTCTAACAGCATCCTCTCTGGCCGGAGTGGCTCTCGGAGCCGGGCTGCAATACCTGGTTGGCCGCGACCTTGAGACGAGGAAGCAACTCGCGCTGCAACGCAGCCAATCCTACATTGATTATTTCAAAGCCGTTGCACTCGCTGCCCGGGACGGCAGGACAAAAGAAATTCTTTCAGCGGCCGCGGATGCCAAAACACGAATATGCATCTACGGCTCGCCAACGGTGATCGACCACCTACACGAATTCGAGGCGTCGGGTGCGTCGACAAGCTCGCCAAGAGGTAAAGAAGCGATTGTTGCGCTGCTAAGAGCCATGAGAAGTGACATCGGCAAAGCTAGCCAAAGCGT
The DNA here is from genome assembly GCA_963715545.1 of uncultured Alphaproteobacteria bacterium. GTDB lineage: Bacteria > Pseudomonadota > Alphaproteobacteria > Micropepsales > Micropepsaceae > Rhizomicrobium. Next base: position 3,221,032 of record OY970252.1, read on the forward strand.
CAGTAATCATACATTGGAGGGTATATTGCTCGGTCCTCACAACGTGGACCGAGCCCAATGACCCTCGATCAGTTTTTCGCAGCGGCGGCCAGCGCCGGTACCTGTGTTGCTGCTGTACTTGCCCTCCTTTCCTTGAGAGAAACTGCTAAACAGCGAAGAGCGGCGGATCGCCCAGAGCTTGCAGTTAGACGCCAATCCGTCCACGTAAATAATATCAGGTCGAGCCCGGCATGGACGCGAGAAAAGCCCTCGTCTGGTTCTCAATCTCAGCAAGGTCGCGCCTACACGATAACGCTTTTTAATATAGGTCTCGGCGCTGCGAAGGGTGCAGTGATAACTTGGGATTTCAATGACGCTGGGCTCATCTCTGAAATTGGCCGCCTGTTTAAGAAGCATGGCGTCAAGACGGAGGTTCGAATTCTGGAAACGGATGACAGCGTAGTCGAGATAGTAGATGACAGGCGAAAATGGCGCGCCATGTTTTCTCGCATCGGTAGTCATGAACAAAACGTTGATTTCATACTACCCTATAAAGCGGACGAAGTTGGCATAGAGTGCGTAGTGCCGGCGCTCTACCTTCAACTGGTCTCGATGTACTTCGATGCAACCCTGCCGCTCGGTGATAAAGAGAATGAACCCGTGCAATCCAATCTTTTGCGGGCTCGGATGACGGTTTCATATGCCGACATTGGAGGACAACCGTACACGCAGCAATTTGACTTTAATCTCAAGCTCGAAATGTTTGAACGGCAGCCAGACGATGCGAATTTCGTTGCGCGCCTTACAGCCGAAAACGCGAGCAATAAGAAAAAGGATCCCCGACATACGAATCAAGTCGACGCCTTTGGTGTGCGTCGAAACTTCACTAGTCAAGCAACAAAATAAACCTTTCAAAGTAGTTGCGCGCTTTCAATAGCTTGCTCAGTCTTCAAATTCCTAAAAAGCTAAATCGGCAAGTCCCGAAGATGAAGCGCCTGCGCGGATGTAAACGGTCGAATGTTGTCGCTGTAGCGTAGTTTTGCGGAGGAAAAGAAGCCGCCGCACTCGGATCGCAACAAGCAACTATCGCACTCGGGCATAAATTCGTTCTTCCAATCGCTGATTGAACGTCGCGCATAGGGCCATAGAGCGCGGTCGGTGATACAGAGCTGGTGATTATACACGGAAACATGAATGCGGTTTGCCGCGACGTGCCTCACTGCTTCGACAAGCTGCGGCTGGTAGTCGAGCGGATCGACCCAAAGGTCATTGAGGTTGGCTTTCGTAAAGCCGGTTATTTCAAGTCCCATAAAGACGATTTGATCCACGAAAGTGAGGTTCCGCACAAGGAACCGTGCCAATTCCGGGAGTCTCTCGTAAGTTTGCTTGTGCACAACAACGCGGATTTCGACTTTGAGGCCGTGTCGCTTGAGATTGAGAATGCCGCGAATCGTTTCGTCAAATGCGCCGTCGGCCTGCACCACGTAGTCATGAATGTGCGAGAGATCCGAATAGACAGGAATTCCGAACATTAGGTCGTGGTGTTTGGTTCCCGCGAACGCGGCCGTAAATTTGCTGTCGGCGAAAGCCCGACCGTTTGTGAGAATGTGGAGACCAGTCCGCGGCAGGTATGACTCGCACTGTCGGATCAGGCGAACGAGCCGCTCGCCCAGGAGGGTAGGTTCTCCGCCGGTAAACCCAATCTCGTTCGTTTCGGGGTCGATAAGCGGAATTGCCGCCATTAGCTCGTCAAATATCCAACCATCGTCAATCTCCCGCGGCGGCTGTGAGCACATGAGGCAGTAGTTATTGCACCGTTCGGTCAACAGGAAGCTGTGATGCCGGGCAGCGTGTTGAAAGAGGACCGAAACGCTTCCCTTGTCCGGGGATATGCGTACAAGATCGCCGGCGCCCAGATGGTTGAATTCGCTGGGCAGAAATACAGCCGATGCGCCACTCGGGATATCGGTAGCGGCCGGCGATATCGCGGAACCAACCACCACATACCAAGGGAAGCCGGGTGGCAAATTACCGCCACGAGCGATGTAACCCTCCGATTTCCGCAAAGGTTCGGGACGATGCGGGTTGTCAGTCAAACGCACGATCGGCGGCGGATTCGCATCGGGTGCCGTTACGACTTTGAGACCGTGTCCTCGCCGCGTCTGCATGTTAGCGATTCGCCCAGCGGAGGAAGATTTCGCGGGTTTCATGATCGCGCTCCATGCGCGAAATCAGCCCACGAAAGATTGCCATATTGCGCTGGCAAAAGCCGGAAGAAGGCTTCCGACCCACGAAGTCGCCCTGCGTGGCGTGGTGATAAACCGGGTCGGCACCACAATAGGGCTCGAACGCGCACGTTGAACACATGGGGGCACTGCCTGCAAATGACGCCTCAAGCGGATCAAGCAGGTGGTCAGAAAGCATCAGCTCTTCATAGGAGTTTGAGACAGAGCCGAGACGAAAGGTCTGGTCGCCCATTTCCGCAAGCATACGACTTTCGTCCGACGCATAGACGCTGCCGTCGTAGTTATACACGAGCGCACCGATGCCAATACCGGCCGGGCTCGTGAGATCGACAAATCCCGGCTCGAACGGCGTGAGCATCTTGGTGAGAATTGTGGCGGCGTAAAACTCGGTGAACGGAATGCCGTTCTTATTAAGCTCGATGATGTAGTCAAGTCCCTCGAAGTAGAAGTCGAGCCATTTCGATGAGTCATAGGCGGCAAACCACTTGGTCTTGATCGCGAACCCGTAGGGCGACAGCGGCCGCAAGAATATGCCTTGGAAATCGAGGGCGACATATTCGTCGACAATTTCGCGTACTCGCTCAAGGCTTGCGTTAGTAGTTGTCATAACGGCGCTGACCCAATCGCGACCGAGGGTTTCGCGCACGCGTCTGATTCCATCGACCGCTTTCGCGTGGCTATCCGCACCAGGCCGTGGGCGATTGCGGTTGTGAAGATCGGCCGGGCCATCAAGAGATGTCGAGATGTGAATGGAACGTTCGCGACAGAAGTTCGAGAATATCGTCTGTGACGACCGCTAGATTTGTTGCGATAACGAAGCCCAGATTTCGCTTGGCGCTGGTGTTACGCTCAAGCGCGCCCCGAACAACATGTTGCACCATTGGGAAATTGAGCAGCGGTTCACCACCTTGAAACTCGATCTTGATGTTCGGGTTGGGTGACCGGAAAACAAGATCAAGCGACTTCTCCGCCGTTTCGACGGACATATCGAATTCGCGCTTGTCGTCATTCTGGCGCGAGACCTGGCAGTATGGACAGGAATGCTCGCACCGCAGGGTCACGACAAAGAGGTGGAGGCCGGTAAAGTTCGACATCCTCTCAAACTTCGTGCGCGCCTTGAGCGCGAGAAGATCGATAGCGACGTTGGAGTCCTCGTCGATGAGGAAATGCTTTCCTTTGAGCGCGAGATATTCCGGCGTCGAGTTCGGAAGTTGGTGTCTGAGAAATTCGTGCGTCCGTGCGCGGGAGACTACCTGATGCTCGCCGACGAAATTCGATAGGACGTAGTTATCCGCATCCAGTTCGGTAAATCGAAGCGGGAGAAGCCGGTATTCGTTTCCCAGCCCCTTCTCGTAGCTTGATAGAGGCTGAAATTTGCTCATTCCTGCAAGCCGGTCTTCGAAAACGCAAGAGACAGTATCAAGTTACGCAGGGGCTCGGTCTCTTTACCGATTTGAAGGCGGAGATCTTGGTCCAGCACCTCATTACGAAATGCGGCCTCAAGGACTGGCATATTCGACTTCGCGGAAGTCGCGCGCAACGTACAGACAATTCCGTCGGAAAGGGGATTGATGTCGATAGTGCACTGGTCAGTGAACCGGTACGCCGCGCGCTTAACGGCATCGACGGGATAAAGGCCCGCCGCGAATCGGACGACCACATCGGCACGGACCTCGTCGGTCGACATGCTCTTAAAGGTTGCCCGTTAGCTACCCGACGTATGCGAACTGTGAGAACTGTGGCTCGCGTGACTTTCGTGGCTCGAATGGCTCATGTGATCCGCAAGGCGGATCGATGGGTCAACCGCGCGGTCCAAAACCAAAGCTCCCGGAGCGACATACGCTGCGGCATTGGACAACGCCGCCTGCGACGCGACAGGTGCCGGAGAGGGGGTAGCGCCAGCGGGGCCAGAGGCCACGAGCGCAGCAATTGAGAGCGCGACCGGAACCAGAAATGACTTCTTCGCCATCGTGAAATCCCCTTGCCTTGACTTGAGCTAATCTTGTCACAGGCTATGATCGAGCGCAATTGCTTACTAACGGGCGAGCGTTTTCTCAAATAAATCAGCGCCTTGCCCCAAAGACGCTTCAGGGTAACCCTCGGCCCTGGCCGCCAATGGAGCCGACTTTTCGGTCAGCGATGGCTCGAATGGTGGGACGTGTGGCTATGGTGGCTCGAATGGCTTTTGTGGCTCGATGCCGCCGTAGTACCGTTAGGGACCTGCAATCGCAGCGACTCGAATGCCCCGACTGCACTGTCAGCGAAGCTGCCCGCATCCATATCGTCGCGCGAACTTCCGTCCACTGAAAGTGCCGCTATTGCGTCCGCCACAGGGGCCGTAAATGCTCGTTTCATCGAAACCTCTTCGAATCGGTCAGTCGTCGGGAAGTATAGAGTACGGCGTGCGAACAATTAAGCGAGATTCAGGCACACCTACTGGCACCTGCAAGTTCGTACAGGCGATGCGGTGCATTAAAGTTTCCTACAAAGTTGTTCGGCAAAGCACGTCCGATCAGATGTCTTAGAAATTCTGGACGAAATGGCTATGGCTCAAGAACGTGCACCGACCAATACGCCGCCGATTTCGCCATTTGTTAGACAATGCGTCGGTCAGATCGATCTTCCCAAAAATGGTCTCGTTTTGGATATTCCCTGCGGATTCGGGCGGCACTCGTTGTGGCTTGCCCAACAAGGGTATTGTGTTGTGGCTGCCGATTTGGATGCGCCTCGAGTAAACGCAACGCAAATTGAGCACTCACAGCAGAACCGCGCTGGGTGGATTGGATGTCTGGTTGCCGATTGTGAATCCGAGTTGCCGTTTTGTGAAGCAATATTCGATATGGCGCTCGTGGTTCACTACTATTCCGAACGTATCATAAATCTGGTGAGGCAGATTCTTAAACCAAATGGCTATCTGATTTTCGAGACATTCGGAGCACATGGCCAAAATTGGCAATCACTTCCAAAGGCTGGGGTCATGGCGACCGCGCTCAAGTCTGATTTTGAGATGGTTGTCTTACGCGAGCGGCGGGCTGGGCCGGACAAAGATCGCGCGGTAGTTCGGGTCATGGCCCGAAAAAGATTAGCAACCAGCTGCCATCCGATGTAGAGCGATGCAGAAACTTCGACGAACGCCGCTTTGGCTGCTTAAAAACTGCGATAATGTTTGAAAACTTGACGATAGCTACGGGAAGGCGGTCGCGTTATCCTCATGAGTAATTCTTAGTGTGTTACTAACGAAATTTATGTTCAAGGTCGTGCCAACAAGAAGGGCGATACCAACGACTGCGACTGGTGCGTCGTCAGGAGTTACGCCACGTCTTTGAAGGGGTTTTCGGTTTGGTTGGTCGCTTTCTATGGGGATATGAACTCTGATCTTGCGTCTGGCACCAAACCACAGGATATCGGCAGAGCGTACTTCAAACGCATGCGTTCGGCCGGACGCAATAGTAGCATTCTCATAATCTTCTGTTCGGACTAGCCCCAATTCATCAGCTCGGGTCAATTCCATCACCATTTCCCAGTCACAACCCGTGTCGATGTGGACGATATGCTCGTCTTGGTCGGCAAAGAAAAAGAGGCGGAATATGGGCCGCCCCTTTCCAAATTTCTCCACGATGTCAGATACGGATTTGTCCGCCATCGTCCAGCTCGCCGATCCGACGCAAGAATCCCTGCGCACCGGGAAATAGCTCCTGATGCTTGTCCATCACTTCGCCACGAGTATCGGCGACAACGAATTCCCCCGTTCTAACATTTATGAAGACGAAGCTTCCCTGATGCGCACTCTCTAGGGCCTTCTTGAGCGATTGATATTGACGCTCACCAATCTCGATGACCGAGATTGGATCAAGCTTTTCGGAATCGTCTTTCAAAGAGCGATTTTGGTACCGTTTATGTTTGTTCGGCATTTCTTTCCCCTCTTTCAGAGAGGGACCCGAACGGAGCACTTTTCGAGAGCCCCGATTTGCGGGGCCTCCCAATTCACCTAGCCTCTTGGAAATACCTTTTCCAGACTTACTAACCATCGCGGCTATCCTAAAGTTTCACTTCGCGCATCGATCTACGCGAGCATGTATGTGGTGGGTAGCCCGTAAGCGTTGAACAAATAGCACTCGGGATTTTCGCGAAGGGCGGCGCTATACGCATGGATTATTTTGTCTCGATGCTGACATTCAAGAACATTTTTTCCAAACGTCGTCGCCGCCTTGGGCGACAAATCTGCAATTGGCGCAAACATCAGTCCGCGCTGCTCCATGAGGAAAGGGCTGAGGACACCCCCCACATCATTGAAGAATGTGGCCTTCGGCGCGCCTGCACGGCACACAAATAGACACAAAATCTGCGCGCCAAGGCCGTCGCTCAACTGATCCGCCATTAAGTGACGGTCGCCGTCGATCATGAACCTGGGCATGACGAGTTCGCCACCCCTATCTGAGGCTGCTGGCTCCGAGCAATCGGTATCGGAACCGTGAGCGGTTATGAACGCGAGCGTGAACGGCGGATTCTCCCGAAACCGCCGTATGTCGACTTCGATGGGCTCTAGGGCGGCCCGAACGACGTCATCCGCTATGTGAGTGTCGATCGAAGGGTAACAGACCAGGGTTGGTTCGCCGGAAATTGGCGTACGATCGGTCGCGGTTATTAAGAAGCTGAAATTGGGCAGGATGCTTACTAGAAGGGACGGCGCTGAAAACTTCATGGCATCTGATATCAAATGCTGCCACGGTAATCCCTGATAGGGCATGTTTACTGCGAGCAGAACGTATGACGGGTTATCAGCAAACTCCTTGCCCAACTTCCCAAAGAGCTTACGGAACAATTGCCTCAGTTGAAGCGGCCAGCCAATAACGTCCTCGATATTTTCGGCGTCGTCAAAGGAGAACGAATTCCGTTTTGCTAGCAGGGTGTCTAGGCATCGGCCAAAGCCTCTGATTTCGGCTACGCTTGACTCGCTGATAATCTGGTCGCTGGTCGGTAGAGCAGCATCCATATGATACGACAAAGCTTCAGGAGTGACATACAGGGAAAGAACGGCGATGGGCGCGCCCGTCTCGCGGGAAGATCGGTAAAGGCGTTGGCCAAGATCGTTTAGCGTCATTTCGCCAATTCCTGCCCGAAGAGCGCGGACTTCTGAGCCAAAAGTATTTTCAATGTCTTCGTCATCGGCGTCACCAGCCACGTTTGCCAGGAATGAAGTCCGCAGCTTTCCTTCAAGCGACGCGCCAAGCTTGATCAAGCGCCCCATCATCACCTCGTGACAACGAAATCGGTCGGTCGGGTTGAGCGCTATCCAATCGGGGCAGTTACAAATGGCGACTCTCGCTCGGTCCAACCATTTTTCGAGCCTCTTGGCGTCTATCGCCCATGTCCCCCATTTAAGTGCAAGTCGTACGCCATAGAGAAAGTCACAAACCCGCTTTGCGCTCGGTGCCGGGAGAAAAGTCAAGAAATCTGATGCAAGTTCAACCTTTTGGAATTCAAGTGCGACGTCGAAACCCGCTCGTGCGATGTCGATGTCGTGAGAGTCGATGGTCGGCTTCTTCTCAAGGTGGTGTTTTACTATGCCATTCAAATCACTTACCAGGCGCCAGGGCGATTGATCATAGTCGACGACGCTGCCCATAGTTCTGAGCATGGCCACAAGGGAATTCCATTGTTCGGGTACGAGGGGCCGCTGAACGTCGTAACGAACGCGCTCTACATCAAACTGCGTTGTCATAGGCTGCTAGCTCCCATCTCCAACCGTGCAGAAGATGCAGGTTCATTGGGTTTTGGCGTACGTGTCTTGGGATTCATTCGCAGTCCGGCCTCTGCCACAATGCGATAGGACCGATCCGGCGGACTCTTTACTTCGCTCCAAGCTTCGTTATACCAAAGGAACGTCTGCCACAGTCGTGCAGCAAGGAAATTGAGGTCCGTATTACTCGCGGCGAACGCCGCTGATTCGAACGCGAATAGTTCGGCGTTTCTCAAATAGGCAATCGTAGCTTCAGAGTCCCTCCAGGCTTCAACTTTGGATCTTCTTTCTTCCTGAATGCGCTGTGCCCGAAGATGTTGCGCACTAACCGTTAAAAGAGCGGCCCGCGTCCGCAACCATGAGAGTCGATCGGTATCGGAAAGATCCTCGTTCTTCAGCAGCCATAGAATCATACGGGCTATCCGCGCAAGGGCGGCGCAGAGTATCAATAACTGGTCTTCCCAGTGTGATGGAATGAAACGAAGGCCTGTACCATCGCGGTAGCGAAGTTCAGTTAGATTCAGACGCGGCATCGTATTGCGCGAGAACGGAAAATCGAAGTTCGAATCAATAGAACGCAGCGCCTTTCGAATCAGTGGCAGTAACGTTCGAAGAACATATGTCGTCTCAGAGTTAAAAAATTCGATTCCGCAGCCGGCGAATGATATGAACAATGCGCCCTCGCATGCACCAAGAATCCGTCTTGTTTTAATTTCCTCGATGTATCCCCTAAAAAATGAAGTGAGCTCCTCTGAGTTGAGATCGCACGTGTTTGAAGTCGCCTTCGCGATGTCAATCACACCACTCCGGCGTGCGCGAACGCGCTCTCGTTGCGCCTCCCGATTATCCTGGTAGAGGCGATCAACAACCGATCCCACTATCCCTAGCTTAATCGCCCACGGTACGTTCTGTAATGAGCTCCACGACGGCAAAGTGCTGGAAAGACTAGGCAATACGCTTCCGCTGCGCAAAAACCGTTGGGTCGTTCGCGGTCTAAAAAATTCCAGCTCCCTTGTTTTGCCTCTTCTCCAAAAAGCAGGCGTACCAAGAACACGCCACGTTACGTAATCGACGCGACCATAGAAAAGTTCGTCGAATGCTTCCCAAACCGCATTTGCGCGATACTCGTCGGGTTTGACTCTCTGAAGCGTTTCCGCGAGTAGGCGAACGCACCAACCGACAGGTGGCCGTCTGCCGTCGTCGATCCACGGCCCGAATCCTTCTGCATGGCGGGCGAGTTGTTCGAATGCACTCTCGACTAGGCTGTCAGTGTGAACTCCAATTTCAGATGAACTCATAGTGACACCGCCAACTCTTAAATTCTGCAATCGTCGAATCGGGAAGACTTACGACTTCAGCTACTGGAACATTTGGGCCAAATGTGGCTTCCCAAACGATCTCATTGTTCGTATCCAAAAGATGGACCTGGAGAGTCGGAGCATTCTGCACATCTTGATCAAATGCTGGATCGACCGGAACAGTCGCATCCACCCAAATGCCGGCATCCGAGCCCGCACGAGCATCAGGATATGCTGTTATGATGATGGATCCCTTAGTCCAGTTTGCAAGCGGTATATTGGATATATCAAGCGGCACGCGTGCAACCCATCCTTCTGCGGCAGACGCAGGTTCTTTCTCAGCAGTTTTGCCATTGGAATCGTGCAGTGTTGCTCGCATACCCTTCACTGTGCCCGCACGGCCGAAATCACTTAGTCGAGGCGCGCTATTGCGCCAATCGTCCAATCCCCGACGCGGGTACGGTCGTGCGTTCTCTATCTCTTGGCGCAGAGGTAACAATACGATCCCATTACTCCCGGCAATAGAACCTCCCGCTGCGGCGATTCTTAGGGTCCCAACACGATCGGCGGCATTTCGGGAGATCTTTTGCAAAGAAGTAGATTCCATATCCGCCACTAATGCCGCCTCCTCAGGAATTGTTGAGATCAGATGCAGATGCGGTTCCTCTGGTACGGATAGCGCGCGAACGTCCACCGCTGCACGGGCGGCTTTGGCCAATTCGCCCAAATTCTGTCCGTCTGCTCCAAAGTCGGCTCGAAGTTCGTCCAACGACATGCCGATCAATTCAGCATCGGCTTCGTCTTGGGCACCTCTTTCGAAGAGGTCAACGAGCTTCTGGAAGTCGTCTAGCTTCTTGTTGTCGATAGTCATTTCATCTTCTCCTGGCAGAGGAATTGCTTCCCGCGCATAACGATATGTTTTCTGATCCGCTGAACCTTGTCCGGGTCCCATCCCAGCGCCGGTTCAATGACGTTCTTCGATTTGAAGGAAACATTTTTCGTCTCTGTCTCCTTCAGCGCGTCGTCGTCGTCCGAGCAGAAATCGAGGAGCCGCACAGCGTCGGCGTCGTCTGCCGTCCCTTTGGACAGCATGAAATTCTTGAAGCGTTCAATTCGTATGACCGTGAGTCGAACGCTTTCACTTTGAAGAAGCGCCTGCTCCGGATCCGGGGGCGGCACATATGCCGGCATTCCACCCGAGTCTTCGTAGGACTTTCTTGGCTTCTTGGAATCATAGTAGAGATTCTTAGCCTTCTTGATCAGCGTCGCTTTCAGTCGATTGAGGTTCTGCCACTCATACCTTTCCGTAAAGGCGAGGTAGTATTCGACTGCTTTGCTCGCGTAGTCTTCTTCCGAGCCAGTCACCTCAGCGGCGGACCGTACCTGTGATAGACCGGCAACAGCAGACGTGAGTATCTCAGACCTATCGGCTTGCTCGCCCCGAAGGAGCCGTTTCATCCGAAGGCGGACTGCGCCATAAATCTCTTCCCACTCGTCATTCGATAGGCTTTCACGGACCTCGCTAAATGTGCAGGGATCGGCTCTCATTTGGTCATCTCCTCAGGACCTTTCAAAAGACATACGATTCGAAACACAAATTCGGTTCGGTCTGGCGACGAATTGTTGGATTGCGTCTTTCAGAAAAACGGCGGTGACCACGCCCTTTCGATGCCCATACCCAGGTAATACGACCGCCACGGCAAATTCTGCTCGTTGCACGAAAAAAAGGGAGCCCATGGGGCTCCCTTCCTATGTTGAATTTAGCAACGCGCTAGTTCGATTGTTGTCTGGCGCGCGCCGCCATTTCGGTTAAGTCTTTGCCGTCGGCCGCAAATTCGGCACGGAGCTCTTCAAGCGACATGCCGATCACTTCTTGGTCGCGGACGGCATCTTCAGTGGCCGAAAGGATGCCCTCCAGCGTCAGGGGATGATTTCTGCACATTTGCAAACTCCTTTGTCCGTTCTTGGAAATTCCCAGTCGTCTGGGAACCTCCTTCGAGCGGGCAAAGGCGAAAATGCACCAAATGAGTGTTATACATCCATCTGCGTGTATAATAGCATATAGCCGTTTTAATGCAAGTACTTAGATCAATCCTCAAAGCGGCATCATTGGGTATTTTGCTGATCGACGATGGATTTGGCGACCACTTTAGCGACCGCCGCCCGGCGTTCTTTGGCCTCCTCCGGTGTTATCGCCCGACGCGAGACCTTGATCTTGTACCCCCGGACCACCTGATCTTGTGGCTCTGGGGGTGCCAGCGCGTCCAACGCTTGGACAACCTCGTCAGGCGTGATGACCGTTAGTTTCTCAAACTCCGTTTCCCCCATTTTCTCCTTCGCTGCGCGCGAAATCGCTTTCGCCCGACGTAGGTCTGTCGATATGGCCAAAACGTGTCCATACCCGGCAACGAGACACTTGGCGAAGTGCTGCACTTCGCTCTCGACGGTCGAGGAAACCGATATCTCACAAGCGATTCGAAGGTCGGCCCGATAGAGGGCCACATCAACGCGTCCGTTCGCTATCGTTTCTTCGATAACAACTCGAAATCCTCGTTCTTGGGCCAGTGCCCTAACGAGCTGTTGGAGGTACTTATGTTCGCGCCCACCCCGACCGGGTTGTGGCTCGGGTGGCGCTGGAGGTGCCGACGGTGTCGGAATGTCTGCGACTTCTCGTCGCGCTGATGACGGACTCGTAGGGAGCACTCGCTCAATAACGCTGGGATTTGACGATTCCGGCATTGGACCAGCTGGAGGCGGTTGCGCCTCTCGTGGCAGGCCATAACGCGATGCGGAGGCTGCAATCGCTTGCTCTCTTCGTGCCGATCGAACGCCGGCATCGATTACCGCCGGCAACCGCACACTTAGGTTGAACGCACTATCCGGCCCGCCTACACGCGCAAGGGCTTCGCCAGTGCGCAGCCGCATGAGATCTGAAGCTTCGTATCCCTCAAACTCGCTTGCGAGCTTCCGCGCATCAACATCTCCGAGACGGAAGCATACCCGCGTAAAGACATTTGCCGTCAGTGCGCTGTCTATGTCGCTGGTGTTGCCAAACTGCTCGGTGCCCTGTTGAACGAGTGTCAGCCCCAGACCGTTTTTGCGGGCACCCGAAAGCAGCGTTGCCATCGCGGCCGTTGGAAATTGGTGGGCCTCGTCCACATGCAGGAAAAACGGCCGTCTAGCAGACGCTTCGATCCTTTGGCGGCCAAACGCCGCTTGGTGTAGTTTTGCGATAATCAAACTGCCGAGCAGATACGCGTTTTGTTCGCCGATTACGCCCTGCGCCAGCCGAACAAGCAGCACACCGCCGTCCAGAAGGCCGGGCACATCGAGTGACGGGCCGCCCGCCGCGACGATCTCTCGAACGGGTCTGGGGCGTAAGAATGCGTCCAGTCGAGCAAGGAGGGAGCCGATAGCACGGACGCCGATCTGCTTGAACGTCTCGCGCCAAAAAAAGATGATCTCCTCGTCTCGTACAGACCCTAGTACGCGCTCACGGTATGTCGGCTCGATTAGAAATCGTCTCAAATCGCGAAGATCGCCGCCTTCCGCAGACTCAAGAAACGCACTGACCGACGAGGACAGAACGGCCGTCATCACGTCGCCCCAAGAACTGGAAAATCTCCGGAAGATCGCGACAAGGTCGGACGCAAGGACGGTTTGTTCAATCTCGGATCGCGCGTCCAGCACGTTAATGGGAACAAGGCTTCGCGCATCCGACGGGTCGAGAACCGTTACGTCAGACAGTCGCGAGGTCGGAAGGCGGCCGAGAATGTCCTCAACGAGGTCGCCGTGCGGGTCGAGTACGGCCAAGCCGTGCCCGGCTTCTAGGTCTTCGGCGATGAGGTTGGTGAGTAGCGTTGTCTTGCCTGCGCCCGTAGCGCCGACGACGCTTGTGTGCCGCAGGCGGTCCTCGATACCGAGGAAAACCGGCTGCGAACGCCTGTGTACGTTGTCGCCAAGGAGGGTGCCATGCTGCGCTACTAGCCGTTCGGGCGCTGCCCGGGTCCGTTGGCCATCGCGCTCCAATTCGTCGAGTACGAACGTGCCGTCAGGAACGTGGGCAAGACACGCCAATTCCTCCGCGTTCAATATCATGCCGCTGCGACGCGACACGCGCGCAAGAAGATCGCGCTCGTGGGTTCGCAGCGAGTAGCCGTCGTTGTCGAGCGGAATGAACTCGTTGCCAAGGGGTAGCGCAAGCGTTTGCAGACCGCTCGCAACGCGTCGCGCGATATCCCACGCGCGGGTTGAATCTTCGCCGGACGCCGCAATGCGGACGATGACGGCAAACAGAGGGCGTGCGATCTTTTGTTTGCAAAGCGGCACGAAGTGTGGCGCGTCGTCGAACAAGCCGTCGCCGGTTGGCCCGAGTACACCCCTCAGCATTTCGCGCGCCCAGGCGTTTCGCACAGGCCGAAAAAGGACTTGCAGGATGCCGCATTCACCGGATGCCAACCCGCCAAGCGCACCAAGCGTTGCGCTTAACGGATCAGGATCAAAGTCCCGTGGCACGCAAAGCGGCAGTATGAATTCATTCGAAAGGCCAAACTCCAGAGCTGCAACATATCCGGGCTTGGCGTTCCAAGCCTCGCTCAGCCGATCACGGCCCGCAACAATCGACACGCCCGGCAAATATGAGCGCAGCGTTTGTTCGGTATGGGCAGCGTCTTCGGCGGCAACGGTCAACACGGTGCGGACCGTACGTCCGTCCCCGACAGCTTCGAATGAGGCGGAGTGTGCTGGGGAGCCAAGCCCTAGCAGGAGACGTTGCGACAAATCTTTGCCAATCCGACTTTCCCTTGGGGCTGAGACTTGCAGATGGACCAGACTTGTCGGCTCATCGGCCTTGAAGGCAGACGGCTCATCGACATTCGACGAAGCAAGCTGGGGCGGAGACGGATCGGAAAAGATTTGCTTGAAAAGCCCGGCGAGCTTGGAAGTTACCGAAGGAACGCGCCCGTCGTCATAGTCGACCGGCAGCGCCGAAAACCCAACCCGAAGCGGTGCGAACGGCGGCTCAATGTCGATTGGCGTGGGCCACACCGCCCACCCTCGCCCACGCAAATCCCACCGATAGAACGCGTCGGTGAGTGCGGAGGAGAGAGTGGGAAGCGGACCGGAGGAGTCGATAGACGAGCCGGTCACCTGCCGAGAAAGCTTTTCATAATCGGCTTGCGATCGATGTCGCTAAGGGTCTTCGTACCCTTGGCCGTCGTCATGCCGTCGATCACTTCAAGAACCGACCCATGCGTAACCGCCTGAAACATGAGTGCGGTGTCGATCTGGAAGTATGTGAGTGGCTTGAGAAGCGCGCGAAAGAGCATGCCCACATAAGGCAAGTTCGATAGCCACGCTTTGAAGCCGCGTTCTGCTTCACCAAGCCACCAACTTACGAAGAATCCGTCCCCGAACGGTGCAGCACAGATATGAAAGACGTGATCCTTGCGCACGGCCTGCAGGTATTCGCGCCGGGACGAAAAAACGCCGGCCTCGCTGAAAGCGACACGCGATAGTTTGATGTCACTCACTTTACGCGTGCGAAGCGATTCTTCGACGGCGTTGTAAAAAGTCTGAGAGGACGCCTGCATCCCGCCGAGCATCGTATTCCAGTGCGAGATGATGGCGTCCGGATTGATCTTTGCCATTTGCCTTTTCCATGTTGGGTGTCAAAAAAGCGCCTGGCTAGGGGAGGCTAGCCAGGCGCGAGGGAGGAGTGTCGGCGACGCTTTACGAGTAGGTGCGCGTCACACGGCTGCCGATGCGATTGCCGAACATATCGCGCATCGGGCGACGGTATTCTTTGTAGCTGACGCTCTTGCCCATGGTGGGGCTCCTTGGTTTGCCGACGATTTCTTCGCCGGTGGATTACGCGGCTTTCGTCTCCGCGCATCACATGAACGACAAGGATTGGAATTTCTGCCGCAAGAAGAAAGATAGTTTGAAAATTCTTGAATTGAGCGAGGCGAAAAACACAAAGACGAAAGGACCGAGATGCGTTGCCCATCCCGGTCCTTTCTGGTGCGTTGTACTGGAGTCACTTATCGATGGCGGCATCCGCAACGCGTGATGATGCAGGTCGGCGGCCGTTGATGAATGCAGCCGTAATCGAAGCCGTTGTGCGATGTACACATGGTGGACTTGAACATACCGGTCTCCGTACTTTCGGCGGTGACTGCTCGCCGGGGCAGTGCATGGCGTTCTCGCCTTGCACCGAATGAACGAGGAATGTTTGAAATTCTGCCGACCAAAAAGGCGACCGTGCCGACGAGGCGTCAGTTCATTGTCGCTCGGTCCACGAGGGATGCGGAACGCTCCTAGAATCGGATCCAGGGTGTGCGCCGCGCCGTAGGCAGATTGCGATGTTGGCGGTCCAGTCGCTTCCACTTTGAGCGCGACCACATTGTCGCCGCATTGACGGACCCGCGGCACGGACAGGGCTCCTCGCCGCGAGAACTTTCGCGGCGGAATAGAGGGGCTTGACGGCAATGGGCTGCGCCACCATGTTGGTGGCGGATTGTGTGCCTGGAAGATATTTGCCCATGCAATCCAACCCCTCAAAGAGCAGTCTCGCTTCGACAGGTCGGCGGCAGCCGCCCTTGGGCTTTCGTGACCTGCTTATTACAGTCACGGCCATAACTATTGGCTGTATTGCCGGATCGGTAGCGATTGCAATCTATCTTCCCAATCCTACCGCATATCAGCAAGCAGCGTTTGATGGGCTCGCGTGGGCGTGGAAGCTTGGATTTGGAACGTTAATAGGCCTTCTCGCGGGGAGAACTGCGCGATGACCACCTTCGGAATGAACCACGAGCCCCAATTCCCTGGCACGAGCGAGCACGGACTAGCCTCCAGTAGTTTGACCCGCAATCAGCGCCCGAAGTCTCCCCTCGACTTGCGCTTGCCGTTCGGCGGCCGGCGCATAAAGGCGCTCCTCCCATGCGTGCAGTGTTGGCGCGGGGACACCGAGCCGCCCAGCAAATTTTGATGCGCTGAGTCCAAGGGTCCTTCTTGCGCGGACAAGACGCTCGGGAAAGGAAGTCGGCTCCGGTTGCGGGTCGTATCCGAGAAAGCGGATGACGGCGGGCATCACGTAAATATCGGGCTGACGGTTCATGCTCTCCCAACGTGCAAGCGCATCACGACAGATACCTATGGCCGCAGCCGCCTCTCTCTGCGTCAGCCCGAGTTCACCGCGTCGCTGTCGTACGTGGTCGCCAATTGTGACGGGCAGCGGTGCTTCAGCCTTCGGAAGGCGGTAATTCAGGCGCACCAAGCCCATAGGCGGAAAGGGTACATACCCTACGCCCAGCCGTGCGGACATCGAAATGACCCAGGAAATCGTTCAGGCGGCCAAGGCGCTCCGGATCGCCATTCATGACCATCTGGTGGTGGGTCGGGGCGGCACGGCGAGCTTCAAGGCGCTGGGGTTGTTGTAGGATTTTGACGGTAAAATAACCGCAACATTTTGGATTACGCTTACAGACTTGAAGGCCAACCTAGACTATACTTCTCCAGTTGAATAAAGGCTGCGGTTGAGTTGGGAGGCATTGTCCTGGGCCTCAGTCGAATGCCGATTGCGCCATGCGATCGCTCTGCAGTCTTGGGAAGGAACGATTACAGGTCATTCAATGCTGGAAAGCAAAGTGGAAGAGCGCCGTCCGACGCGCCGCATCATCGATTTCGATATCGAGATCGGTCGTCGCATTCGCGTTCAGCGGACCTTGCGCAGCGCAACCCAGACCGAACTCGCCGGCGCGATCGGGATAACCTTCCAGCAAATCCAGAAATACGAAAACGGCACCAATCGCGTCAGCGCGGGCAAACTGTTCCAGATTGCGCGCTTTCTGGTGGTTCCGGTGGCCGTATTTTTCGACGGCCTCGAAAGCGAGGCATCCGCAAGTTCAGAGGCCGCCGCGACTCCGGCTTATCAACAGCTCCTGGCGTTCGTCACAAGCGCCGAAGGCGAGCGGCTCTATCGCGCCTTTGCGCAAATCCGCAAGAAGGAAACGCAGCGGACTCTGCTTCGCATGGTCGAAAGCCTTGCAGAAACAGAAGCGTCCTAGTCCGCCGAATAATTATCCCGTGGACCAGCCATCTCTTTTGCGGAAAAGCCGGCGAACAGATTCATCAGCGGCAATCCTTCGACCGAAAGAGGCAGATCGTTCGGGTGAATGAATTCATCGCCGAACCACGGATAGAGTTCGGACGAAAACGCTTTTTTCAACCAATCGATGAGGCGGCGCACGCGTAGAATGCGATCTCCCGCCGGGTGATATGTCAGCCAGATATCGTAATGCCAACGCAACAGCCGACTGGGGTCGTCGTCGGCGCGGATATCGATCGGAATGACGGGGGCGCCCATGCCATTGGCGTATGTGGGCAATATTCCGATCCCTGCGCCTTTGGCGATGGACCAATAATGCGCGCTGCTCACATTGCTCTGAAACACGACCAACGATTCGATCGCCCTGCCCGGAAACGTCTCGCGAAAACCGACCTCGGAATCAACTTGCGGCGACACTTGAAGCACGATGCGGTGCTTGGCGAATTCGCTTATCGTCCTGGGCCGGCCGTAGGTCTTCACATAAGAGGTCGTCGCAAATGGCATGGTGTGCAAACGGCCGATCTTGACGACTTTGAGATCCTTGTCGCTGGGGCGCGTAAGCTGCACGCCGACATCGGCCTCCAGACGCAAGATGTCGGCGGGCGACATTGCGCAATGCATGTTGACCATGAGCTTGGGGAAGGCGCGCTGGAACTCGATCAACCGCGGCGCGACCCAGAAAGTGCCGAGCCCTTCCGTAATCGCAAGTTTCACTCCGCCTTCGGACTCAACTCCCGATTGATCTCTGGCGCGCACGACATCGAAATAGGCAGCCTCCATTTTTTCCGCAGCAGCGAATATTCTTTCGCCTTCCGTCGTGAGATGGACTCCATAGGAGCCGCGGGACACGAGAGTTACGCCGCAGTTCTGCTCGAATTCGTCGAAACGCCGGCGCAGAGCATTCAGGGATAATTTGAGCGCATCGCTCGCCGATCGGAAACTGCCATGTCTGATCGTCTCGAGAAAAATGCGCGTGCCTTCCCAATCCGGCGCGCTTCGCGAGGCGGTTTTCTTGGGTGGTTCATTTGATGGAACACCCCTAGTGACAATCGTCTGCATGCGAAGCCCCTGCACGGCGTTATACCAAATCCGCGATTAGCAGTATTCACCAATTCCGCGTCAGAGTCAGGGGCGAAGACGATGACTATTCACCAGCCGGAATTAGTCTTTCAGACAAACCTGCATTTAACGGTCGAGGCTCCCCCAAGGCACGCCGTGCTGGGTCTGGAGGTCCAGGAACTTGGAAAGAAATTCGTGGTCTTTACGCCCGGCGGCGCCGCGATCAGCGCCATCGCGGGTAGCGGCGCGCGTGCAATTGGCGGCGTTGCAACCCCTGATTGCGTACGGCAGGTCGTTTCGTACAATCCCGACAGTCTCTGGGCGGTCGCGCGAAAGAGCCGGTATGACGCGGCGAACCCGGTCCCCGAGGGCTTCTTCGCGTTCCTGATGCTGAACGCCGAGGGCCTGCGCCGGCTCGCCGAAGGGACGCTTGACGGCGCCAATCCCGACCTTTCGCTCCTGGCCAGCCAGCACGAGCGGCCGGCCGGGATATATTCCTGGGCGGTGTATGCGCCGCGGGGGCTGGCCGCGGCACTGCCGCTGGTGATGCAAAAGATTTCGTCGCCGCTTTACCAGGGCGTCGACATTTTTGCCCGTCCGACGACCGAAGATGGCGCGCGCTTTGTGGAATCGGTGGGATTGCGCCAAGGCGCGGTGATAAACGGGCGCGTCGCTTCACATCTGCATTGGCTCAGGCGCTCGCCGATGGAAGCTCCCGAACCTCCCATCTATGACAGCTACCGCACGTCCAATGGTCCCTCGCAGATCGGCGTGACGGTGGCGCGAACGATCGACGACGTATTGCGCGTGTTCTCCGTGCGCAGCGCGGTCTATTGCGCCGAACAGCATTGTCCGCATGAAGAAGAGTTCGACGGCAACGATTTCAGCGCCACGCATCTCCTGGGTTATATCGGCCACGAACCCGCCGGATGCGTGCGCATCCGGTGCTTTGCGGATTTCGCAAAAGTCGAGCGCGTCGCGATCCGTCGCGAATTCCGCAAGAGCCGCCTCGCCCATCGTCTGATCCGGGCCGCTATCGAGCTGTGCCGGACGAAAGGTTATCGCCGCGTGTATGGGCAACCGCGGACGGATCTGTTGCGCTTCTACAGCCATTTCGGATTCCGTCCGTTCGAAGGCGGAAAAAATTTGCGCTTTTCGGATGTCGACTATGTCGAGGTCGTGCTCGATCTCGACCGGGCGCCGAATGCGCTCGCCATCGGGACGAACCCCTATGTCCTGATCAGGCCGGAAGGGCGTTGGCATACGCCCGGAATATTGGAGCATTCCGCCCAACGCGGAGCGTCCCCTAAGGCTTTGCGCGGAGGCGGCATTGAGCTTCCAGTTTGACAAGCGCAGTTTCGCGAATGCGCGAGCGCTTCCCGTCATCGTGCTCGTTGATCCTTGCCATCATCGGCTCAAAAATCGCCGCGGGCTCAGTCACGGCGAAATCGCGGGCGTCCTGTCCCATTGCCGCGCCGCTCTCGTGCACGCCCGTTTGATGGGGATGGCCGTCGCCTTCATTCGCGACGGCGCCAATCCGCGCATCGGTTCAAATTCCGATTGGATCAAGGGCTTCGAGCCCGAGCGTCACGATATGATTTTCGAGCGACGCGCCTTGTCCTGTTACGCGAATCCCTATTTCGACGAAATCGCAAGAGCTTTCGGCGAGCTGGTGGTCGCGGGCTTCCCGGGTTCGGGAGGCTGCCTTTCGACCGCGGCCGACGCCGTGCGCGCCGGCACCCGCATCACGTTTTTGGAGGACGCGACCGTGGACGGAGAAAGCGCGCACGCGCTCGGAACGTTCTCGCTGGCGCGAATATCCGCCCTGACAAAATTCGAAATTTATTCCACCGGCACGCAGGAATGGATTTCTTCCACAAGGACGCCGGACCGCTCGCATGCCTGAGACAAGCTTGGTTCCCCGACAGAGGGCGTAACAACGAAGGGTGTCACATGACTATGGAATCGTCGAAGATCCACGTAATCACGCAGTCGCATGCCGATGGCGACGAATACGCAAGCAGCGACGAAGGTTGCGCGACATTGCACGCCATCAGCGACGTTCTCGCAATCTTTGCGGCCATCGATCAGGGCGGATTGCTCGAAGCGATGCCGGAAGCGCCGGCCGATCGGGCGCGGTTTCAAACCGCCATTTCGCTGCTCGACATTGCGCACAACACGTTGCGCCAGGCGGTCGGAAATCCCGATCACCTGATTTCCGACGAATGCCGCTGCAACGGCAAGGAGCATTGCGCCCCGCGCTTTTCGTGAGGGCGCGTGAGCATTCGGGAACGGGCGTCGGCGGCCGACATCAATGCGCTTCGACGGCAGGCGCGTCATCGCTGAGCGGCGGCACTTTGCAGAAGGGCACGATCGCAAGCGCAATTACGAACATCCCCGCCATGAGGGTGAAGACGTCGCTGAACGCGAGCGTCAAGGCCTGCTGCGTCACCAGTTGCGTAAGCTCGCCCGCGATCACCTGCTGGGCATGGGCCGCATCGGATGTGAACGCCGAGATCCGCGCGGCCGCTTGCGCGAGCGCAGCCGTTCCCGCGTGCGGAATAGCTTCGCCAAGCAACTCGCCATGGATGCGCCCGTAATCCTGCAGCCAGGTCGTCACGGTCGCGATGCCGATGGCGCCGCCCAGATTGCGCGTCAGGTTGAACAAGCCCGACGCATAGCGCAGTTCATCGGGCGTTCGTCCGTTCAGCGCCATGCCGACGGATGGCACAATGCAGAGCAAGATCGCAAAGCCCCGGATCGCCTGCGCCGGAAACAATTCCCAGAAACCCCAATTCGAGGTCACGCCGGAAAAGAGCCAGCACGAGAACGCGAATAGCAGGAATCCCACTGTGATCACGATGCGCTGGTCCACCAGGGTCGTCAGCCTGGCGGCCAATGGCGCGCCGAAGACCATAAATATGCCCGCCACGAACACCGTCGTGCCGATATCGAAGCTCGAATAGCCGCGCACACGCCCGAGGAAGATCGGGGTCAGATAGGTCGCCGCATAGAGGCCAAAGCCGATCACGAGATTGAGGATGCAGGCGAGCGTAAAGGTGCGATGACGGAACGGGCTCAGCTTCAACACCGGCATCAGCGAGAAGAACGAACGCTCGAAGAACACGAGCGCGCCCACGAACGACATCCACGCCGCGAGCTGGATGGTCGGGTCTTCGAACCACTGATTGCGCGGCCCTTCCTCCAGCACATATTGCAAGGCGCCCAGGAAGAGCGCGAGCGAAGCGACATGCAGCCAGTCGATCCGCCTGAGCATTTTCAGGTTCGGCTCGTCGACCTTGCCCAGGATCGACAGCGATATCGCGATCGCCGTGCCCGGAATCACGTTGACGAAGAACAGCCAATGCCAGCTCGACACGTCCGTGATCCAGCCGCCGACTGTCGGGCCCAAAGTGGGCGCCAAGGTCGACACCATGCCGAGAATGGCCGGGATCATCGCGCGGCTTTTGCCGGAGAACATCGAGAACCCGGTCGCGAACACGGTGGGCACCATCGCGCCGCCGACAAAGCCCTGGATGGCGCGGAAGACGGTCATCGACTGGATGCTCCAGGCCATGCCGCACATCAGGCTTGAAAGCGTGAACAGCACGGCCGAACCCACGAACAGCCAGCGCGTCGACAGCGCCTGGCTCAGATAGGCGGCGAGCGGAATCATGACGATTTCCGCCATCAGATAGGCCGTCTGCACCCAGGCGATCTCGTCGGGCCCGGCCGACAATCCCGCCTGGATTGAGTTCAAAGAGGCAGCCACGATCTGGACGTCGAGCAGCGCCATGAACTGGCCGAAAGCCATGATTCCGAAAATGAGGAGCTTGCGGCTATGCGACAGGCCCTGCTCCCGGATTTCCGCTGCTTTCGCCATTGCAATCGATCCTTGACGTATTATATGATGACCACCATATAACTTCCTGGGAGCGGAGTACAAGGATGCGGTACGGCGAAAATCACAAAGAAGAAACGCACCAAAAGCTTGTGCGGGCGGCTTGCGTCGTTTTGCGGGAAAAGGGTCCCGATCGGCTTTCCGTCGCTGAAGTGATGGAAGCGGCCGGCCTCACCCATGGCGGCTTCTACGCGCATTTCAAATCCAAGGATGCGCTCTTGGTCGAGGCGCTCAATTCCGCCTTCATGCATGCCGGCGCGAAATTCCGCCGCGTCGTGGAAGGCATGCCCGCGAAACATGCGCTCGCGACCTATATCGACATGTATGTGTCGCCGGTTCATCGCGACAACCTGTCGGGCGGCTGTCCGATCGTGGCGCTCAATTCGGATGCGCCGCGGCAATCGAAAAAATTCCAAAAGGCGTTCCAGGCGGGCATCGACCACATCGTCGACTCGCTGGCCGGCTGGATCGCCGAAACGGGCCGCGACGATGCGCAAACGCTTGCGCGCGCGGCGTTCTCCGCGATGGCCGGCGCCGTCGCGCTTTCGCGCGCCGTTCCGGACAAAGTGCTCTCCGACGAACTTCTTGCTTCCGCCCGCGTCGGCATCCGGGCGCGCCTGGGCGTCTCCGATGCAGATCTTTCGAAGGCTGTGAACTGAGATGAACGCAACCGTGGAATTTGCAACCCTGTCCGGCCTCGAGCAATTGCGCGCGGCGTTCGACGGCGCGTTCAAAGGCATCGGCAAGACGCTCAACTTTCGCCCCGTGACATTGGAGGAAGGCCGTGTCGTGTTCGAGGGATTGCCGGATCAATCCGTCTACAATCCGATCGGCAGCGTGCATGGCGGTTACGCCGCCACGCTGCTCGACAGCGCGATGGGTTGCGCCGTGCATTCGACGCTGAAGGCGGGCCAATCCTTCACCACGCTTGAACTCAAGATCGCCTATCACCGCGCGATGACCGAGGACTCGGGACCCGTGCGCGCCGAAGGAAAAATCATCTCTGTCGGCCGCCGCGCCGCATTTGCGGAAGGCCGGCTTGTCGATGCGCAGGGACGGCTCTGCGCAAGCGGAACCACAACCTGTCTGGTGATCACGCCATGAGCACGACATTCGACATCGGACTTGAGACGATCGAACGGCCCAAATCGCGGCTCGCCGCCCTTCCGCGGCGCGCGCTCCTCATCGCCGGCGCGGCCGCGGCGCTGATCGCCTTGGGCGCATGGTGGATCGCGCTGCCGCCCTCGTCCGTCACGACCGACGACGCCTATGTGAAAGCGGATTCCACCATCGTCGCGCCGAAAATTCAGGGCCTCGTTGCGCAGATTCTCGTGCGCGACAATCAGCATGTCGCAGCCGGGCAACCGCTCATCCGCATCGATCCGGAAGACTATCAGCAGGCCGTGATGGCGGCGCAGGCGGATTTGGAATCCACCCTGGCCGCGCTTTCGCAGCAGGATGCGCAACAAGCTCTTGCCGCCGCCAACACCCGCGCAGCCGAGGCGACGATCCGTTCTTCCGATGCGGAAAGCGCACGCGCCGCGGCCGACAATCGCCGTTACGCCCAGCTGGTCGCCGACGGCTATGTCTCGCGCAGCCAGGCGGAACAGATTCGCGCGACGTCCGTGGAGGACGACGCCAATTCGGAAAAATCCCGCGCATCGCTCATGGCGAGCCGGCAGCAGGAAACCGTCGTCGAACGGACCCGCGCCCAATTACAGGCCGCCGTTTCAAAAGCCAAAGCGGCGCTGGCGCAGGCGCAGCTCAATCTTTCGCACACGATCATCCGCGCGCCCGTTGCGGGCGTGGTGGGGGATCGCCAGGCGCAGGTCGGCGAATATGTGCAACCCGGCACGCAATTGCTGACCGTGGTGCCGATGGACACCGTTTATGTGGCGGCCAATTTCAAGGAAACGCAGACCGCGCGCATGCTGGTGAGCCAGAAGGCGCATGTACGGTTCGACGCGCTGCCCGGCCGCGATTTCACCGGCGAGGTCGAAAGCTTCGCCCCCGGTTCCGGCTCGGAGTTCTCGCTTCTGCCGTTCGAGCCGGCGACCGGCAATTTCACCCGCATCGTGCAACGCTTGCCCGTGCGCATTCGTCTCGACCGTAACCAGCCCGGCCTCGAACGCCTGCGGCCGGGATTGTCGGCGGATGTGACGGTGGACTTCGAGTGATCACAGACTCTATCCGCCGCAAGCGTAATTGCCTCGAAACCGGTCTTATCTATGGTAGGTTCCGGGAAGAGCGGATTCCGGGGACCTTATGTGGAGTTTTGGGCTAAGGCGGGCCGGGCGCCTCGCGCTAGGCCTTCTCGGCGCGATTCTGATGGCGGCCGTGGTCTCAGCGCAGACCGCGCCGGCCTCGAAAGGCGGCCTGCTGCATTTTATCGGGACAGTCTGGTCGCGTCTCGCCGAGTTCGCACGCTTTGATTTCGGATCAAGCGCCATCAGCGCTACGCCCGCCGCACAGGAACTGGCGCAGAGATTGCCGGCGACCCTGGAGCTGGTGGCGGCGGGCGCAGTGGTCGCGGCCGTGATCGGAATTCCGCTTGGCGTCGTTCTGAGCATCGGCCGCATTTCGCGCGCCGCGGCGCCGCTGGTTCAGATCGTCGCCGCCGCGCCGGTGTTTTGCGCCGCTTTGGCTCTGCTGTGGCTTTCCGTGCAGGCGCTGCATTGGGACGCGCAATTGCAAGGCGCGCCCGCTCTCTGGTCCGCGCTCGCAAGCGGAAACGCCTCGACGATCCGCGAGGCATTCCGCTTGCTGGCGTTGCCTGCCCTCACCGTCGGCGCAGCCGGCGCGGCCGGTGTGCAGCTTGCGTTGCGCCGCGCCGTCAACGAGGCCAGAGATGCGCCCTACCGGCGCGGTCTCAAGATGATGGGGCTCAACCCATTCGAAGTGGATCGCCTGTATCTCGTGCCGCAAGTGCTGGCCGGCATTCTCGCAAATCTCGGCGAGATCGCGTTGTCGCTGTTCTCCGCCGCGGCGGTCGCGGAATGGGTGTTCGGCTGGCCGGGCGCTGCGGTGCTGTTTTTGAAATCCGTCGCGTTGCACGACTGGAGCGTGGTGGCGCTCGTCTTGCTGTCGCTCGCCGCGATCACCTTGGTTGCGGAATTCGTGGGTTCGCTCGGCGCCCGCGCGCTTGCCGGCATCGAGGCCAACCCATGAGCGCGGTGTCGGCTCACGAAACGCCGGCGCCGGCGATCACCCTTGGCGGCCTGATCCGCGCAATCGGCTTTGTCGGATTGGGCGCGATCGGCGTGACGGTGGGCCTCAGCGATGTGCTGGCGCGCGCGCCGGCCGACGCCGTCGACTTCGGCTCGCCTCTGATCGCGCCTTCGGCGCATTTTCCCCTGGGCACTGATATTCTCGGCCGCGACATGTTCAGCGAAACGCTGCATGCGCTCGCGGTGACGGTCACCAATGCGGGACTCGCCGCCATCGTCGTCGTCGTGGCCGGAGGTCTTGCCGGATTCATCGCGGCGCGGCTGCCCTATCGGATCGGTTTTGTGCTGCGCGGCGTCGCAGGAATTCTCGGCGCGATCCCCGCGCTTCTGCTCGCCATTCTTTTCATCGGTCTTGCGGCTCGGGGTCTGGCGCCCCTGGCCGCGGGGCTCGCCGCAGCGCCTCTCGGCTTTGCGCGCGCCTTCGATCGCGCGCGCGCTCTGGGTCTGTCGCGGCATGCGGAATTCGCGCGCGCCACCGGCATTTCGCCCGGCGCGCTGCTGCGTCGCGACCTGACATATGAATTCCGCAATTCGTTTCTCTCCATTGCCGCGCGCGCGCTCGCAGCGGTGACGATCATTCTTTCGACCGTGAGCTTTCTCGGCTACGGCGCGACGCCGCCCCATCGCGATCTGGGATTGATGATCGCGGCGGCGCGTGATGTTTATCTCGACTCCTGGTGGACGGCCGCGGTCCCTGCGGTCGCGCTGGCGCTGTTCATTTTGTGCGCCCGTCTGGCGGCCGGCCTCGATGAAGGCGAGCGCGCATGAGCGGGCATCTTCTGACCGTCACCGAACTGACTGTCACGCGTCCCGGCGCGAAGCGGCCCGCACTCGACCGCCTTTCGCTGGCCGTCGATGCGGGCGAAACGCTCGTCATCCTGGGCGAAGCGGGCTGCGGCAAGGAAGCGCTCATGCGCGTGCTGGCCGGCGCGCCGGAGCGCGACGAAATCGTGGACGGCACCTTGCAATTCGGCGACGCATCGCCGGAGCGCGCCGTGAAGTTTCCCAAACCCGCGATCCGCATGTCCTATCTGCCGGGGCCATTCGAGCAGCCTTTGAATCCGCACGTATCGGCCCTGTCGCAACTGACCCGCATCGTGGCGCGCAAGCTCGACGCGCCGCGCGCGAGCGCGAAGGAAGAACTTGGTCTTGCGTTGGGACGGCTCACGGGCGCGCCAAAGCTTGACGATCTCGACCGGCCGCCGGCGTCACTCTCGCCCGAAGTCCAGGCGTGGGGATTGTTCGCCGCCGCCTACGCCCAGAACCCGGAATTGCTGCTGGCGGATCACCCGCTGGCCGGTCTGGCGCCCGGACATGCGCGCGCGTTGACACGCGCCCTGCTGGCGGAACAGGCGCGCCTCGGCTTCGCAATTCTGTACGCCGCGATGAATGCGGAGACGCCGGCGTGGCTCAAGGGCCGGCTGATCGTGATGCGTCACGGCAAAGTCGTGGAAGAAGGTCCGGCCGAGCGGCTCGCGACCTCGCAGGCCCACAGCTACACGCAGACCTTGTTCAAGGCTCGCCCGCCCGCCGTCACCGACAAGCCGCAACCGCGCGCGAGCACGCGGGGCCAACCCGTCATCCAGGCCTATCGCATCGAGATGGCGAAGCCTTCGCCGAAACGCGCGCGGGACGATCTGACCTTCGAGTTGCGCCGCGGCGCGTCGCTCGCGCTGATCGGCGATGAAGGATCCGGGCGTCACACGCTTACGCGCATTCTGCTGGGGCTCGATCGCGCGCCCGCGGGCCGCGTCGTGTTCGACGCGGTGGATATCGGCATGTTGGCGCGCAACATGATGGCGCGGCTGCGCCGTCGCGTGGCGTTCGTCGCCGGCGCAGATGACATGCTCGACCCGCGCATGACCATCTGGGACACCGTGTCCGAACCGCTGCGCACGCATCTCGACCTGCCGCGGCATGTGATCGCCAGCTATCGCGACGTGGCGCTCAAGCGCGTGGGGCTCGCCTCGCTGCCGGGCGCCCGCGCCGTTGCAAGTCTCTCGGCTTTCGACAAGCGCCGGCTGCAGGTGGCGCGGGCGATCGTCAGCGCGCCCGTGCTGGCGGTGATCGACGAACCGTTGCGCGGTCTCGATGCGTTTGCGCAGGCCGTGATGCGCGACCTGCTCAAGAACTTCCGCACGCAGGAAGGCCCGGCTTTCCTCGTGATCACCTCGGACATCACGGTCGCCCAATCGCTGGCCGAGGACGCGATGGTCATGAAAGACGGCCGCGTGATCGAGCGAGGCGCGCTGGCGGACATCCTGCGCGCGCCCAAAGCCGCCTACACGCTGTCGCTGATCGAGGCCTCCGCGCCGGTCAAAAACAGCGCACTTCCGCCCGCCGCGCCGCAGGGCTAGAAGAGGCCCTCCCGAAGGGGACCTGCTGCCCGAGGACCGAATGCTGACGCTCAAAGACCCGTCGCTCCTGAAATCCGACGCCTATGTGGATGGCGCGTGGCTCACCGCGGACAAGGGCGCCCGTTTCGCCGTGACCAATCCGGCGACCGGAAAGACCATCGCGGAAGTCGCCGACCTGGCCGAAGCGGAGACCGCGCGCGCCATCGAGGCCGCGGCCCGCGCGTTTCCGGCCTGGCGCAAGAAGACGGCGAAGGAACGCGCCAATATCCTGCGCAAATGGTTCGACCTCATCATGGCGAACCAGGAGGACCTGGCCCAGCTGATGACGGCCGAGCAGGGCAAACCGCTGGCCGAGACGCGCGGCGAAGTCGCCTATGGCGCATCGTTCATCGAGTGGTTCGCGGAAGAGGGAAAGCGCATCTATGGCGACGTGATTCCGACCACGCAGGCCGGACGTCGCATCCTCGTGTTCAAGGAGCCGATCGGCGTCGTGGCCGCGGTCACGCCGTGGAACTTCCCCAACGCGATGATCACGCGCAAATGCGCGCCGGCGCTCGCCGCAGGTTGCACCTTCGTGATCAAGCCTGCCGAGGACACGCCGCTCTCCGCGTTAGCGCTGGCCGAACTCGCGGGACGCGCGGGGATTCCCGCGGGCGTGTTCAATGTCGTGACGACCAGCCAGCCCGCGAAAGTGGGCGGCGAACTCACGCAGAATCCGCTCGTCCGCAAATTCTCGTTCACGGGCTCGACGGAGATCGGCAAGCTCCTGATGCGCCAATGCGCATCCACAGTGAAAAAGGTGTCGCTCGAACTGGGCGGCAACGCGCCCTTCATCGTGTTCGACGACGCCGATCTCGACGCGGCGGCCGACGGCGCGATGCTGTCGAAGTTCCGCAACATGGGGCAGACCTGTGTCTGCGCCAACCGTTTCCTGGTGCAGGACAGCGTCTACGACGCGTTCGCCGAAAAGCTTGGCAGCCGCATGGCCAAACTGAAGATCGGCGATGGTTCGGAAGACGGCGTGACTCAAGGCCCGCTCATCAATATGGACGGTGTCGAGAAGGTGGAGCGGCTTCTAAAGGATGCAGTCTCGAAAGGCGCGAAGATCGTGACCGGCGGCAAACGCCATGCGCTGGGCGGCACTTTTTTCGAGCCCACGCTTTTGCGCGACGTAACGACCAAGATGGCCTGCGCCCGGGAAGAAATCTTCGGGCCCGTGGCCACGCTTTTCCGCTTCCACACGGAAGAGGACGCGATCCGCATGGCGAATGACACGGAATACGGCCTCGCTGCCTATTACTATGCGAAGGACATGGGCCGCATCATGCGCGTGGCGGAAGCTCTCGAATACGGCATCCTCGGCATCAACGAGGGCATTATCTCGACGGAGGTGGCGCCTTTCGGCGGCATGAAGGAATCCGGCATCGGCCGCGAAGGCTCGAAATACGGCATCGAGGATTATCTCGAAATCAAATATCTCGCCCTTGGCGGATTGGGGATGGCCTGAACCGATGATACCCCGCTACGCAAGACCCGACATGACGGCGATCTGGTCGCCGGAGACGAAGTTCCGCATCTGGTTCGAGATCGAGGCGCATGCCGCGGACGCGCTGGCCGAATTCGGCGTGATCCCGAAGGACGCGGCGCGAATGGTTTGGGAAAAAGGCCGCAACGCGAAATTCGACGTCGAACGCATCGACGCGATCGAGCGCGAAGTGAAGCACGACGTGATCGCGTTCCTCACGCATCTTTCCGAGATCGTGGGGCCGGAGGCGCGCTTTGTGCATCAGGGCATGACGTCTTCGGACGTGCTCGACACCTGCCTGTCGGTGCAGCTGGCGCGCGCGGCCGATCTGTTGATCGCCGATGTCGATCTGCTGCTGGCAGCGCTCAAGAAGCGCGCGTTCGAATTCAAGAATGCCGTCACCATCGGCCGCAGCCATGGCATTCATGCGGAGCCCACGACCTTCGGCGTCAAGCTCGCGGGCTTCTACGCCGAGTTCGTCCGCGCGCGTGCACGGCTTGTTACGGCGCGCGAAGAGATTGCCGTCGCTGCCATCTCCGGCTCGGTCGGCACCTTCGCGAATATCGATCCGCGCGTGGAAGCCCATGTCGCCAAAGCGATGGGGCTGAAGATCGAACCGGTGTCCACGCAAGTGATTCCGCGCGACCGGCACGCGGCCTACTTTTGCGGCGCTGGGCGTGGTGGCGGCCTCGATCGAACGGCTGGCGACGGAGATCCGCCATCTGCAGCGCACGGAAGTGCTCGAGGCTGAGGAATATTTCTCGGAAGGCCAGAAGGGTTCTTCCTCCATGCCGCACAAGCGCAATCCGATTTTGACGGAGAATCTGACGGGCCTTGCCCGCATGGTTCGCGCCTATGTCGCGCCGGCGCTGGAAGACGTGGCGCTGTGGCACGAGCGCGATATCTCGCACTCTTCGGTCGAGCGCTATATCGGCCCCGACGCCACGATCACGCTCGATTTCGCGCTGGTCCGCGCGGCCGGTGTCGTGGACAAGCTGCTCGTCTATCCGGAACGCATGCAGGAAAATCTCGATCGCACGCGCGGCCTCGTGCACAGCCAGCGCGTGTTGCTCGCGCTGACGCAGGCGGGCGTCGGCCGCGAAGAGTCCTATCGCTTCGTGCAACGCAACGCGATGCGCGCCTGGAACGGCGAAGGCGCGCTGCTCGACCTGTTGAAGGCGGACAAGGACGTGACGAAGGCGCTGCCTGCATCACAACTCGAAACCCTGTTCGACCTCGGCTACCACCTCAAACATGTCGACACGATTTTCGAGCGGGTGTTTGGTCAGGCCGCTTTGAGTTGATGGCGAAAAAAGACGGTCTCGGCGTTTATCTCATCTTTGGGTAATCGCGATAGTTCGCAGATCAGTTCCACATAATTTTCCCACAACGATGCTGGATTGGAGCGAGCGCCGAGTCTGGCGAAGCGGCCATAATTCAGGATGGCAACCTTTTTTGAGAGGCGGCCAAGCGTCGTGCAGTCTTTCGGCAGCCTCCCAGGATCGAGATAAAGCGTGGTCAGGCCGGAGGCTAACCCAATCGCGAGAGCCCAGTCCCAGAGCGACGCTATGATGTGTCTCCCTACAAGTATTGCCATGGGAACGAACGCTATAATCGTCAAAAGTAGAATGCTGCCTCCAACTTCACCGATCCATGTCATTCGCTGTTTTGGCATATGCAGGCCGGTCGATTGATGCAGCGTCGCAAAAAACCTCTTCGCACCCCGCCTGCTAAGCCCGGCCAAATCAGTCTCGGGCTCGAAAGCCATCCCGGGATTCATATTTCGGAGGGACCGTCTTAGCCGGTAGAACGCCATCGCATTGGCGCATTTCTGTTGGCCGTTGGGAACGCCAAGTTCGCGTTCGACGATCTTAAACAGCGAGCCGATGTTCGTGATGGTCTTAATTTCGTCCGGATCAAATTTGATCTCGAAAGCACGCTCCAAGCTTTCGGCAAGATCAATGCCGCCCCATTCATCGTCGAGGTCGAGCGTGTTCGGCATTGGCGTTGATCCGGACGGGCGGGTCGAGGCTAGTGCAACTTCACGACGCAGAACAGTACCGTCGCCCTTCGCTCAGCCGCTAGCGCGCAACCAATCCCCAATCTAACATTCCGTTGGGGCCTTCAGTAGACGCTGGTTAACGTGCTGCAACCAATTCCCGAATATCAACCTCCCAACGCCGCGCTCACACGCCCTCGCCTCGTCTATGACGGCGATTGCGGGTTTTGTGGGTATTGGGCGCGGTATTGGCGGGCGTTGACGGGCGATGCGGTCGAATATCGGACTTATCAGGATGTGGGCGCGCAATACCCGGGCATCCCGCTCGCCGATTTCCAGCGGGCCGTGCAATACATCACGCCGGACGGACAATTTGCGAGCGGCGCCGAAGCCAGCTTTCGCACTCTGAACGAGGCGCCCGGCAAAGGCCTTTGGCTCTGGCTCTATCGCTATCTGCCCGGCTTCGCGATCTTCACGGAGCTTGCCTACGCCTCGATCGCGGCGGCCCGACCGGCCTTCTATCGCGTCAGCCTCGTTCTGTGGGGCCGGGATTTCACGCCGCCGCGCTACGATCTCGCCGCTTTCCTGTTCCAGCGGCTGTTCGGGCTGATCTATCTCTCGGCCTTTGTGTCGTTCGCCGTGCAGGCGCAAGGCTTGATCGGCAGTCATGGCATTCTGCCGCTCGCAGATTTGACGAGCCGCATCGCCGCCCATGTGGGCGCGGAACGCTTCTTCCTGATGCCCATGGTGTTCTGGGCGAGCGCCAGCGATTTCGCGATTAAAGCCGTGTGCTGGGGCGGCGCTGCGATTTCGCTGCTGCTCGTGTTCAATGTTCTGCCGCGCGTCTGCCTGGCTCTGCTGTTCGTTCTCTACCTCTCGCTGTTTTATGCCGGGCAGACCTTCATGAGTTTCCAGTGGGACACCTTCCTGCTGGAGACGGGCTTTCTCGCGCTGGTGCTGAGTTTCGCCACCATGCCGGGAATCTGGCTGCTGCGTTGGCTGTTGTTCCGCTTCATGTTCATGTCCGGCGTGGTCAAGCTTGCCAGCGGCGATCCCAATTGGTGGAACCTGACTGCCCTCTCCTATCACTTCCAGACGCAGCCTCTGCCCACGCCGCTCGCCTGGTATGCCGCGCATGCGCCGGCGGGCGTGCTTACATTCGCCACGGGCGCGACATTCGTCGTCGAGCTGGCGCTGCCGTTCCTGATCTTCGCGCCGCGACGCTCGCGCTTCTGCGCGGGCGTAGGCATCCTGCTGCTGGAAACCCTCATTCTGCTTACCGGCAATTACAACTGGTTCAATTTGCAGACCATACTGTTGTGCCTCGTGCTGTTCGACGATCAGGCGTTGCGGAAGATCCTGCCGCAACGCTGGATCGCGTTCCTGCCGGTCCGCGCGCACAATCCGTCAAAACCCATAAGGATCGGCGTCGGCGCCTTGGCGGGATTGATCGTGTTCTGCAGCCTGGTCGAGATGGACGCGCGCTTCGGCGGCAATCCGCCCGTGCTCGCGCAAGACGTCGACGGCGTCATCGAGCCACTGCACATCGTCAGCTCCTACGGCTTGTTCGCCGTGATGACCACCAAGCGCAACGAGATCGTCGTGGAAGGCTCCGACGACGGCGTCAATTGGCGGGACTACGAATTCCGCTACAAGCCGGGCGATGTGACGCGCGCGCCCGGCTGGAACATTCCTCACCAGCCGCGTCTCGACTGGCAGATGTGGTTCGCGTCGCTGGACGATCCGCAGCATCTGCCCTGGTTCTGGAGCTTCATGACGCGGCTTCTGCAGAACGAGCCGACCGTGACGGCGCTGCTCGAAAAGAATCCATTTCCCGACAAGCCGCCAGCCTATGCGCGCGCCGCCTTCTACGAATACACGTTCTCAAACAGCGCGGAGAAGGCGAAAGGCATCTGGTGGGACCGGCGTTTGATCGGACTTTATTTCCCTGCGGTGCATCTCAAGGGCAATTGAGCGCCTCAAACCAAACCTTCCTTCACCAGGCTTCGCGCCGTGTCGACCACCGTGTCTTCCGTGGAGCGGGGGCGCCAGCCGAGCAGCTTCTGCGCCTTGGCGGATGTGTGATCGTGTTTGCGGCTGAGCATGGGCGTCACGAAGCGCAGATCCTTATCGAAGATGCTGGCAAGCCGGAGCACGAAATCGGGGACCTTGCGCGTCGGCACTTTGGACCCATCCGCGCCCAGCTTTGCGCGCAGGGTTGCAGCCATATCGGCCATCCAAGCCCAGCTTCCCGCGGCGATGAAGCGCTGACCCGCAGCTTCCGGCGCCGTCATAGCGCGGATGTGCAGGTCGGCCACGTCGCGCGCATCGACGATGTTGAATCCCAGGCGCGGCAGCCCCGGCACCTTGCCAGACATCAGCCGCTGCACGACCTGCACCGAATCCGAAAAGTCGCGGCCCAGAACGGGCGCCAGCACGAGACTGGGATTGACGGTCGCAAGAGTCGTTGCGCCGCCGGCCGATGCGATCAGATCCCACGCTGCCCGTTCCGCGATGGTCTTCGAACGGGCATAGGCGCTGACTGCCGGATCGGTGATGTCGGTCCAGGTCGTCTCGTCCTTCACGCTGTCCGGTCCGTTCGGCGGACCGCTCGTGGCCGCCACGGACGACGTCATCACCACGCGCTTCACGCCCGCCTTGATCGCGGCATTGATGGCGCGCTTGGCGCCGTCCCGCGCGGGAATGATCAGCTCGTCGGCGTTTTTCGGCGCCGGAAGGCCCAGCGGCGACGCGACATGGAGCACGTAATCGCAGCCGCTTGTCGCCGCATCCCAGCCTGCATCGGAGGTGAGGTTGGCGGCATAGAAGCTCAGACGATCTCCCGCATCGACGGCCTTTGCGAGCGCGGCCCGCACCGCGCCTTCGCGGGCAAGATCGCGCACCGTCGTGCGCACCGTATAGCCCTGCTGCAGCAGGCCCACGACGCACCAGCCGCCGATAAATCCCGAACCACCCGTCACCAACACTGTCGCTTTGTCGCTCATAGTCGTCCTTTCAACTATTTTCCCTCTCTCCCGCCGGGAGAGAGGGCAGGGTGAGTGGGTGCTCGTGCAGCGCACCACTCCTGAAAGATTTGGCCCTGCACGCGTACCCACTCACCCTCGGATGCGCAAGTAAACTTGCGCATCCTCGACCTCTCTCCCGAAGGAGAGAGGTAAATTGAACATCACGCCGCTCTCAGCGAATATCTCACTGGTAGCGTCTTCAATCCGCTCACGAACACCGAATGCGAGCGTTTGGGCTCGCCCGCGAGTTCGATGTTGTCCAGGCGCTTCAACAGTTCCGCAAAGAATGCGCGGATTTCCATCTTGGCGAGATGCTGGCCCAGGCACACATGCGCGCCATAGCCGAACGCGACATGGCGATTGGGCTCGCGATCGACTTTGAAGCGGAACGCGTCGGGATAGATGTCCTCGTCGCGGTTGCCGGACATATAGAGGAGCTGCACCGCTTCGCCCTTCCTGATCGTCTTGCCGCGCAATGGATGATCCTCCGTCGCCGTGCGCATGAAATGCTGCACGGGCGTAACCCAGCGGAGCATTTCATCGACGGCGGTGGGCAGCAGTTCCGGATTGGCCTTCAATTTCGCGAGCTCTTCCGGGTTGTCGATCAGCGCACGCAGACCGCCGGAGATTGTGGCGCTCGTCGTGTCATGGCCCGCTGTCGCAACGATGATGTAATACGAAGCCGACTCGAGATCGCCCAGCGGCTCGCCCTTGATCTTTCCATTGGCGATCACGCTCGCCAAATCCTCGCCGGGATGCGCGCGGCGCTCGGCGGTCATAGCGTTGAAGTAGTTGAAGAACTCCATGATCGTGTTGGTGTTGACGCCCGGGTCTTCTTCCTTGCGCTTCAGTTCCGGGTCCGCGCCGCCGAACAATTCCTGCGTGAGCTTGAGCATCAGGCTTTCATCGGATTCCGGCACGCCCAGGATCGACATGATCACATGCAGCGGATACCACATCGCGACATCGCGCGTGAAATCGCAGGTCGGGCCCAATTCCATCATGCGGTCGACATAGCGCTTCGCGAGTTCCGCCATGCGCGCATCGAGTTTCTTCAGATTCGGCGGCATGAACCAGGCTTGCGTCAGGCCGCGATAGGCGCGGTGGTCGGGATTGTCCATGTGCACCAGCGTGCGGAACGGTTCGACCCGGCCCGTCTTCGGATCCGGCCCGCCCCACATGCCGGCAAGATCTGTTTCCGTCTGCGCGCTCAGAAGCGTCGTGCGCGCCTCGTTGATGAATTTGTCGTTGAGTTTTTCGATTTCGAGGATGTCGGCATATTTCGTGATCGCCCAATAGGGCCGAAAACCTTCCGGCGCCGTCCAATGGACGGGATCTTCCTTGCGCAGCTGCGCAAACAACGCATGGATGCGCGCTTCGTCGGCATAGGTCGCAGGCGATGCGATGGCGTCGTCGATCTCGCTCATGATGTTTCGTCCCCAATAGCTGTTCGCAGGATTGTCATCTTTGCGAACGTCGGCGGCAAGACCGGCCTTGTTCCTGCCGAAGGGCAGTCACAATTCGGCCTTACGCGCAGGGTCCCATGCGCGCGGTCGAACGGGAGGGACTGACGATGGGGCGTGATTTCCTGAAATCCGTATCGCGAGCAGTGCTGCCGGTGATTCTGGCGGCGTCGCTCGCGGGCTGTTTCGATCTCAGTCAACATGTTTCGGTGGGGCGCGA
Organism: uncultured Alphaproteobacteria bacterium; assembly: GCA_963715545.1. Classification (GTDB taxonomy): domain Bacteria; phylum Pseudomonadota; class Alphaproteobacteria; order Micropepsales; family Micropepsaceae; genus Rhizomicrobium. Next base: position 3,257,179 of record OY970252.1, read on the forward strand.
CGGCACGGGGCATTACCGCGTGGCGGTCGCCGCCGAAGGTTTCATCGGCCAGGCGCTCAAGAGCAAATCCGACAAAGACCTTGTGGGCGGCAACGCGGCGCGAACCACCACCAGCGACGTCAATGGGCGCGTCACACGCGTCTCCGTCGTCGATTTCAATGCGCTCTCCGACCTGAAGCTGGGCGAAGAAGCCATGAGCATCGTCACCCATAGCCGCGGTTTTTTCGGGCTGGGCGCCACGCACGCGACCTTCCGCTACACCTTCGCCGTCGATCGCGCGCGCCGCGAGCATGGGGGTGATTCCGGCGGCGACGAACAGACGGGCAAGCAGATTCTCGCCAGCGTTCTCGGCAATCACAGCTACAGCTTCACCGTCACCTTGCCGGGATCGATCGAGCACATCGCGCCCGTGTGGATCGGCAATACCGAGATCAAGCCGACGGTTTCGGGCGATTTCTATCATGGTCATACCATCGCCTGGACGATGCCGATTGCGACATTGTTTTCCGCGAAGGACCTGACCTTCGAAGTCGACTATGTGGCGTTGGGCACATTCACCGATTCCCATTCGCAGCCGGTCGGCAGCGCAGATTTCTGAAACGGGAAATTTCGTGAGCCTCGCCAATACCTGACACTCGGCGTCATGTATCGCGGTTTACAACGCGCCTCGCCATCCCACTCGCGAGGTGTTTCATGCCCGTTCAATCCGATCGCCGCCAGCTGATGCAATTGTCGCTCGTGGCGGCCGCGTCGGGCGCGCTTCCGCTCGGCGCGCTGCAAAGCGCAGGCGCTGTGTCGAGCGATCCCAACGATCCCGTGCACGCGTTCGATCTCTTTCCCGGCGTCTGGAACGTCAGACACAAGCAGCTGAAGGCGAGGCTCGCCGGAAGCGCCGAATGGCTCGAATTCGACGGGACGCAGACATTCGTCTCCATTCTCGGCGGCCAGGGCAATGCGGACGATCAAATCATCAACAAGCCGGGCGATCCCTATCGCGGCTTCACGGTGCGCCTCTACGATCCCAAGACGCAAACCTGGCGCATCTGGTGGTTCGACTCGCGCTTTCCCACGGCCGCCATCGATCCACCGATGGTCGGCACGTTCAAGGACGGCGTCGGGACCTTCCTCGCCGACGACACCTTCAACGGAAAGCCGATCAAGGTGCGCTTCCTGTGGACGCGCAGCACGCCGAAATCGCGCCAATGGGAGCAGGCGTTCTCGCCGGATGGCGGGACGACCTGGGAAACGAACTGGATTGCATGGTTCACGAAGATCGCATGAGGATGCCGATACGTCGGACTCATTCCGCTCAATGTGAAAGCGCTCGCTCATAGCCGTTTGAGCGACGTGATCGGGCTGCGATCCGCGATACGGCGGACGGCGTCTGCGAGCGGCTCGACGGCCGCTTCCATAGTGAATGCGTTGGCGTGCAGGAGCGTCGCGGCGTCCAGCATCACGCCGACATGGTCTTTCCAGAACACGATGTCGCCGCGCATGAGGCCTGAGAGATCTGACGGAATCGCAGCGCCCAACGCCAGCTCCTGCATGTCGGCATCGCGTGGGCAAACAATGCCGGCCGCTTCGAGCGACGATTGGATGAGGCCCGAGCAATCGACGCCGGCGACCGTCTTGCCGCCCCATACATAAGGCGCGCCGCGGAAGCGCTCTGCCACCGCCACCCAATCGGGCGCATGCTGGTCGATCGGCGCGAGGTGACCGGCGAAGACGAAGCCATCCGGCGCGATGCGCGCATATCGGCCGTCTCGCCCGAGCACCTTCACCTTCGCATTCATCGGCAGCATGTCGCGCGCCGCGCGTTTGAAATCGGGCGCGGGCAGCAGTGGCGTCGAACCCGCGGTCACGCGACAGTCGGGTGCGGCGGATGCGTCGCGCAGATCATGCGCCACGACATAGCCGACATAATCGTCGAGAGCCGATTGTCCCCACGCCCATCCGTTTGCCGTTTCGTAGGCCGTGAAGCGCTCGCCGAACAGCAGCTCCGTCTCCATGCGCGATTCTATGGACGGCTCCAGGCGCAAGGCCGTGCGGCCGCGCGCGACTTCACGCAAGCGTCCTTCGACATAGCGCGCGGCTTCGACCTTGCCCTTCAGATGCGCCGCCGCGAGATCGGGACGCGCAGGGATGACGCGCGGATCGTTCAAATCGTCGCCCCGTAGCGCGCGGCGATCAGCGCATAGAGGGCGCGCGCCGTATTCGCTTCTGCGCCGATCTTGCGGCCGGGGCGCGCGCGATCGTTCCACGCCGGAATATCGAGATGCACCCAGGATTTCGCACGTTCGACAAAGCGATTGAGAAACAGCCCCGCCGTGATGGCGCCGGCGAGTCCGTAATGCGGATTGTTGGTGAGATCGGCAATGGGGCTTGCCAGCGTGTTCTCATAACCGCGCCACAGCGGCAACCGCCACACGGGGTCGCACGCCTCGGTTCCGGCGCGGGCGAGATCGGCCGCCAGCGTTTCGTCGTCGGTGAAGAAAGGCGGCAATTCCATGCCCGTCGCGGCGCGCGCATTCCCCGTCAAGGTCGCGACATCGATCAGCAGCTCGGGCGTTTCGCTGTCGGCTTCCGTGAGCGCATCGGCGAGCACGAGGCGGCCTTCGGCGTCCGTGTTGCCGATCTCCACCGTCAGGCCCTTGCGGCTGGGGAACACGTCGCCCGGCCGATAGGCGTTGCCCGAGACGGAATTCTCGACGGCCGGAATCAGCACGCGCAGGCGCAAGTTCAATTTCGCGCCCATGATCATATGCGCGAGACCGAGCACGAGCGCCGCGCCGCCCATGTCTTTCTTCATCGTCAGCATGTTGGCGGAGCCCTTAAGATCGAGCCCGCCGGAATCGAAGCACACGCCTTTGCCGACCAGGGTCACTTTCGGCGCGCTCGCGCGACCCCAAGTGAGATCGATCAGCCGCGGCGCGCGCACCGAGGCGCGGCCCACGGCGTGGATCAGCGGATAATTCGCCTTGAGCAGCGCATCGCCGATGATGAACGCGATCTTCGCGTCGTGGCGTTTCGCAAGATCGCGCGCGGCCCCCGCCAATTCTTCCGGGCCCATATCGTTCGACGGCGTGTTGACGAGATCGCGGGTGAGGAACACGCCTTCCGCGATGCGGCTGATCTCTTCGCCATCGACGCCCGCGGGCACGACGAGCTTCGGGACCTCCGTCTTCTGCTTGCGGTATCGCGCAAAACGATAGGTCCCCAGCGCCCAGGCAATCGCCCCGCGCGCGCCGCCGAAGCCTTCGGGCACGTCTCCCAGCGCATAGGTCCCCTGCGGCAGATGTTCGGAGAATGTCGCGAGCGCCAGCGGATCTTCGCCTTTGCCGAGCCCCAGCACCGCCGAAGCGACGCCGCCGCTCGCGGAAGGCACGAGCGCCAGCTCGCCGTCTTTGCCTGCAAAGCCTGCGCTTTTGAGCCAGGCGGCTTCGCGCTTGGGCCGCGCCGCCAGCCAGCGTTTGAGATCGGCCGCCTTCACCGCATGAAGCTTCACGGCGTTCTTTGCGCTTCTCACAAGGCTGGGATGCATGTCAGGCCCTTTGCACGAATGGCGGCGCGACTCTAGGAATCGGGCGCACCTGCCGCAACCGGAGATTCAAATGGCCCCTCGCTATACCCTCGTCGTCGGCACGCAGGACTGGTCGTCCTGGAGCCTGCGGCCCTATCTGGCGTTGCGCGCGGTGGGCGCGCCGTTCGAGATGATCGTCATCAAGCTGCGCGACCAGGCCCACACCTCCACGCGCGACGAGATCCTGAAGCGTTCGCCCGCGGGGCGCGTCCCCGTGCTCAAGATCGAAGAGAACGGCAAGACGCACACGGTGTGGGACAGCCTCGCCATCTGCGAAACGATCGCCGATCTTCATCCTGCCGCGAAACTGTGGCCCGACGATCCCTATGTTCGCGCGGAGGCGCGGTCCTATTCCGCCGAGATGCATTCCGGCTTTGCGGCCGTGCGTTCGAACCTGTCGATGGATTTCGCCCGCCGCCTTCCCACGCCCGCGCTGGATGCGGAAACGAAGGATCAGGTGGCGCGCATCATCGACTCCTGGGTGCATGCGCTCACGAAGCACAGTGACGCGAACGGATTTTTGTTCGGCCGCTTCTCCATCGCCGACTGCATGTATGGCCCCGTCGTGTCGCGCTTCCGCACCTACGGCATCGCAACGCCGCCGGTTGTCAGCGCCTATATGGACCGCATGTTCGCGCTCCCCGCGATGCAGGAGTGGGACAAAGCCTCGCAAGCCGAAGTGGACGCGGGCCTGGCCTGAGGCGCGCAAATGCACTCCGGCCTTTCTTCCCCCGTTTTCCGCCTTCGCTGAAGCTTCGGCGGATTGAACGCCAGGTCCGGCGAAGCCTTGGCGTAGCCGGACGTGAACGGGGGAAGCGCCGAGCAAAGCGAGGCGAAGGGGGGCCGTGAAACGCATCACCAACGCGCTCCAAAACGCGAAAATTTTTTCACTCGCTAATTCCTGCGCAGAATCAATCACTTGACCTCGCGGAGCAGGGCTTTTCCGCCCTGCAAAAAGCCCTGCTTGTGCCCTCTTGCGCGGCGCCATCCCGATCCGCATGCGATCGACAAAGCGGCGTTGCGCCGAGAGCACAGCGAAAATCGCGTTCTCGAAAACACGCGCAGAAAAACCCGCAATTCCTCGATTTCTCTGCGAGATAACAGGCAAAGCCCGCCTGTTATTCGGCCTGTTATTCCGCCTGTTATTTTGCCTGTTTTCGCCTGTTATCCGCCTGGCTTGCGCAACCGACACAGCGATGCATCTGCGCAACAGATTCAAATCCCGTTCGGCGTTCTCCCCTGTTAAACAGGCGAAATAACAGGGGAGATTTCTCGCGCCGTCTCTCGACCCTCTGTCAAATACGGAGCGCGGGCATCCTGCCCGCATCCGCCGAAGCTTCGGCGGACGAGCCACAGTGTCCGGCGAAGCCTCGGCGTAGCCGGACCGCATCCGCCTACGCTGCAGCTTCGGCGGACGAGCCACACAGTCCGGCGAAGCTTCAACGTAGCCGGGCCGCATCTTTGCAAACGTCATGTCCCTTGCGGGCAAGATGCCCGCGCTCCAATTCCGCCTTCAATGGAATAGCGAGCATCGCGACAGATTCAATGCGGCGTGCAAAATAAAGTTGGAACAAAAATCGAATCTTCGCCTAATTTTTCGTGCGAAATTATTGACGGGTCAGGAGGTTAGGGAGGGGAACGTTCGCTAAATCCCTATCCACTGATGTACCTGCCACCAAATTCCCATCGCTTATACTTGCAGACCAACCAACGCGGTTTGGCAATTGCTCGATCTGCGCCTTGCTCGAGTCCGTAAAATTCGATTAGAAATCACTGAAACTGAAATGTGATAGTGTAAGATTGTGCAACTTCGTCGGAAGGGTGAACAATTCAAATGTCGACGATACCTCAAGAAAATTCTGGTGAGACCGACCCTGGTCAACCATGGTCGCCTACAAAAGCTCATGCGCTAGCTTGGCAATTTTTCGAGCAGCTCAATACAAGAGATAAAATCCGGACTCTTTTCGCCTGTGGGATACTGTTGGTCTTCGTGGGAGTAATGTGGTTCTACGCCGTGGCGCTCGTGATCTTCGAAGCGGGATGGCGCATTAGTAATTATCCAGAGCTGGCGGGGACACCTGTCTTCGTGACGACCGGATTGCTTCTCGGCGGCATCGCTACGCTGCTGGCTGCCGGCGCGGGCTTCTTCGTTACCAAACGCAACGGTACGCCAATCTGGTATTTTCTAGTATGCGGCGTTTGCGGTGTTGCTCCCGGATTTTTGTTCGCAGTGGGCTGGAGAGCAATCCATCAGGCAATAGCTATACGAAGGGAACAAGAAGCGAATGAGGTGGACATCATTGTCGCGCTTCTTGTCTCTGCTGCGATTGTCGGGCTTTTCCTGCTTGGGCTTTTGCCGCAGCCATATGGATTTTATTTGTTGGTTGTAGCGGTGGTTGTTGCACTGGTTGCGCGCTACCGTCGATCGCGTTCTCCTTAGACGCGAATACGGAGGCGTAAAGAATTGGGGTCAGACTCGATTTAATTCCAAAGTGGGGATCGGAGCCGAATTAAGAATCCAAATTAGTGCGCCATTAAATCCACTCTGACCCCGATTCTACGGAAATTCTTACTCCGACCTCGAACTCCGTTGGCAACCGCGGTCGCGTTCCGCCATTTCACGAATTCCTGCTCCGACTCCGAACTTCCGGAGACGTCCATCGCCATTTGTCCGCGTTCCCGGATGGACGCCTGCGCGCCGGGTGCTATGGTCCGCTCCGTTTCGCGCACGAAGAATGGTCGACGGTATACCTATTCACTAGGCATGCGTGGACCGTCAGTTTCTTAAGCGGTGCGTTTGAAAGGGTTTTCAGGATGCGGACTTGTTTTTACTCGTTCAGCAAACTTTGGATCGGGCGTTTCCTCGATACTCCGCTTCAAGTCGAGGTGGCTGTATCGGTCAGCCGGCTCAGGCCCGAGGCGTAGGAACGTCGTCTCCACAGCTTCTCCGGGAATGCCGAACGCATCGCGATTGCGTAGTAGCGACTGGATGATGGCGCGGGCGGTCGGATAGACCACGAACTTACCATCGTCGGTACTGAGCGCATCGATGATGAATTGCGCGACTTGTGAGTCTCGCGTTAGTAGTTCAATTCCACTTTCACTTTCCGTTTTGCCGACGATCTTTTGCGCATGCCGACCGAGTGCGGTCTTCAAACCTTCGATGCGATAGCCGGACATCACAATCTGCCCGCGGCCAATTTCTACGACTTTGCCGCTAGAATCCTGCACGTGCTTGTGGGCTAAGTCCGCGTTGATCGTGCGTGTTGCCATCACGGCCTTGCCAAACGACATTGCGTTATGGGCGACGATTTTGTCGAACGACTTGCGGCCGAAATCGGAGCAGTTGGGATAGTGCGTCCCAAAGTCTTCCTTTAGTTTGTTCGCGTCGTTGGTGAGCTTGGTGATGTTGAACTGAGTCACGCGACCATGCAGCTGAGCCACGTAGGGCACGTAAAACCTCTTGCCCTCTCGAAAAGCCGGCCACCATGAACGTGGCTCCTGTGCGATGCCTTCGCCCTTTTCAGTGACGATAGAGTCACAGAATTCATCGTCGGCGAAATCGCCCCCAACGCCATTGAAGGATCTCATAGTACCGTCAGCCCTGTGCACAGCCTGTAGTTGGTAAAGATTTGCATACCTTCGCCTGCGATGCGAATCGCTAGCATGGCTTCGCACCCGGTCGCACCCGCTCACACGCGGTGTTGATCTGTCGTATTTCGACGCTCGCATGAGACGGCATGCGAGCGAACGCAAGGGAGTGCAAGGAACTGCGACTAAGCACTTGGCATTACAAGGAAAATGTCAAATTTCCGCGGTGACTGTCCCTAAGGATTCTATGGTTTTGTCTCCGGAATCGACCCAGGCGACAGCGCGCCCAAGAAACTGCGCATCCAGACACGCCGGATCGAGGAAGGAGAACTTCCATGGCGCCCATTCGTCATCCCAGGCACGAGGGCATCGTCCCTCTAGCGTTGTCCATAGCGGGCGGCGGGACATTTGCTGCGATCGACGCCGTCGAGATACTACGCCATTCCATTGACTCTGTACTACGGCCTTTTGATGGCTGCCGGACGACGTTCCTTGGTTTGGCACGCTGTGTGATCGGTTTTGATGCCGTGACTCTAGCAGGCGTCGTTTACCACATCGCCGTCCCTATCGGCATAGGTATCGCAATCTGGATTATCGTTCGACATCGGTTTCGTCGCAGCGCGAAACAGATACCGCCGCAGCTGGGGCATGCCCCTCGCGCCGACACCGCGCCTGTCCCGGGACATCAGCTGCTGGGCTCGCCTTTCAATCTCGTCGTCAATGGGAATTTGATCATCCGCGGCGACGTGAATATCGCGAGAATGCTCGGCACAATGAAGGAAGAGTCGGAGGCAGAAGGCACGGGTAGGACGAACGGGGTGCAAAGGAACACTTCGTCGATCGGTCCGGAGGCGATTGATAAGGGCAATGCTCGACGAGCGTTACTACTGGCGAACGATATCGTCAGCGCGGTTGAAATAACCTCCGATCCTTCGATGGAAGTTTCGGGGTCAGAGTAGAATTGTCGGCTCAAGTCGGTTCGCGGTTTCGGGCCGGCGGTAGCGTTGGCAGGTGAGTTCTTACTCTGACCTTGAACACGCGCCATTTCTCAATCTGAACCCGGTCAAATCTTCCGCCTACCGCGTCTCGAACATCGCACGACCGGATTTCTTACGAATTCCTGCTCTGTTACCGAACCTCCTGAGACGTCCATCGCGATAGTCCGCGTTCGCGGATGGACGACTTCGCGCCGGGTGCTATGGTCCGCTCCGTTTCGCGCAGATACCTGGGGGACATTCCATGAAACGTTTCTTGTTGTGCACGGTTGCCGCGGGCTGTCTTTGCTTGGGCACACTGACGCCCGTCGGCGCCGCCGACACGGATCGCGCCGCGCTCGAGGCGCATTTCGATGCGGCCATCAAACCCGCCGATCTGCGCGACTGGATGAAGCTGCTCGCCTCGCAGCCGAACCATGTCGGCTCGCCGCACGACAAGGCGAACGCGGAGTGGATTCTCGCCCAGTTCAAATCCTGGGGCTGGGACGCGCATGTCGAATCCTTCGACGTGCTTTATCCCACGCCGATCCATGAATCGCTCGAGATGACGGCGCCCCGGCATTTCACCGTGAGCCTGCAGGAGCCGCCCATCAAGGGCGATACCAGCGCCACGGCCACGGAGCCTGCGCTGCCGGCCTATTTCGCCTATCAGGGCGATGGCGACGTGAAGGGTGAACTGGTCTACGTCAATTACGGCATGAAGGAGGATTACGACTCGCTGGAGCGCCTGGGGGTCAGCGTCAAAAACAAGATCGTCATCGTGCGCTACGGACATGGCTGGCGTGGGCTGAAGCCCAAGCTTGCCTATGAGCACGGCGCCATCGGATGCATCGTCTATTCCGATCCGCGCGACGACGGTTATTCGCAGGAAGCGGCTTACCCGGCAGGACCGATGCGCCCGCCGCACGGCATCCAGCGGGGCTCGGTGGAAGACGACCAGTTCGACGGCGATCCGCTGACGCCGGGCGTGGGCGCGACGAAAGACGCGAAGCGATTGGCGATATCCGAAAGCCCCGTCATCCTGAAAATTCCCGCGCTGCCGATCTCCTATGCCGACGCGCAAATCCTGCTCGAAAATATCGGCGGCCAGGCGGCGCCGGCGTCGTGGCGGGGCTCGCTTCCCATCACCTATCGGGTCGGACCGGGCAAAGCGGAAGTCCATCTCGTTGTGAAGTCGGATTGGAGCCTCAAGCCCATCTACGACGTGATCGCGGTGATGAAGGGCAGCACCTGGCCGGATCAGTGGGTCATCCGCGGCAATCACCATGACGGCTGGGTGTTCGGCGCCAGCGACCCATTGTCGGGCCAGGTCGCGCTGCTGGCGGAAGCCAAGGCGATGGGCGTGCTGGCGGCCGATGGCTGGCGGCCGAAACGCACGATCGTCTACACCAGCTGGGACGCGGAAGAACCCGGCCTCATCGGCTCGACCGAATGGGCCGAGACCCACGCCGACGAGCTGAAACAGAAGGCCGTTCTCTACGTCAATTCCGACACCAATCACCGCGGCATTCTTGCGATCGAAGGCAGCCAGGATCTGGAGCACCTCGTCACCGCCGTCGCGAGCGACGTGATCGATCCGGAGACCCATGTGCCTGTCGGCGAACGCGCGCGCGCCGGTCTCAGGCTGGACGCTTACGACTCCGCGTCGCCCGATAAGGACCACGCCAAATCCGTCGCCAAAATGGCGGCCGACCCCATGCGCGATCTGCCCATCGGCGCGCTGGGCGGCGGTTCCGACTACGGCGCGTTCATCGGCCATCTCGGCATACCCGCGCTCGACCTCAGATATTCGGACGAAGGCGAGTCGAGCGGCGTGTATCATTCCCGCTACGACACGTTCGAGCATCACAGCCGTTTCGTGGATCCCGGCTTCGTCTACGATTCATTGCTGGCGTCGACCATCGGGCGCGTGGTCATGCGCGCGGCCGACGAGTCCCTTCCGCCGCAGCGCGCCGCCGATTTCGCGGAGGAGGTCGCGGTCGCTCTCAAGGAAGTGAAAAAACTCGCCGTCGACAATCGCGAAGCGGCCGAAAAACAGGCCGCTCTGCTCAACGACCACGTGTTCGCGCTCACGGCCGATCCCAGCAAGCCGAGCGGCGCGCCCACGGTCCTGAAACCTGTGCCGCCGTTCGATTTCACGCCGCTCGACAGCGCGGTTGCGCGTCTGGCGAAAAGCGCGAAGGCCTATGACGATGCTTTGGCGGCGAACGGCGCCGCGCTTTCGCCGGATCGCCTCGCGCATCTTCAGGCGCTGATGCAGAACATCGACCAGACGCTTACGCCCGACGCCGGCCTGCCGCGGCGGACCTGGTTCAAAAATCTCATCCAGGCGCCGGGCACGTTGACGGGTTACGGCACCAAGACGCTTCCCGTCGTGCGCGAAGGCATCGAGCAGGAGCGTTTCGACGAAGCCGCGCGCTTCATCCCGCTCACCGCAGACGCGCTCAACGCCTATAGCGACCGGCTCGATCAGGCGACAGCCGTGTTGACCGGAGCGTGATGGCGGCGCGAAGGAATGAACCACTGGGACAGTTGCTCCTGTCCCCAACTCGTCGCAGACTATGTTATGATGAAGCATGGCTGCGAAATCCAAGTCTCCCCGCCGTGCACCCAACGCCTTCACCCTCGGTAGAAGCGACTTTGCCAAAATCAGCGAAGTCGAGGGCATTATGGCTAGCCCCACGCTGGAAAAGGATTTCCAGGACTTCGACCGAAAAGGCCTTTCGGCTGCCGATCGGCGACGCGCGCTCGCTCGCAAATACGGTCGCAGGGCCTGATTGCCAGCAATGTATAAAGCCGCCACGGACCCATACTGCTATCCGGGCACGACCGTCCTCAAGAATATCCCCGACCTTCGCCAACAGACGGCGCTCGATGAATTTGAGGCCGCTATCACGGCGCAACGCGCAGACGAACCTCTCCCCGCGGGTCGTTTTGGCGTCGCCCATTACAGGGCGATCCATCATCACCTGTTCCAGGACATCTACCCATGGGCGGGACGGTTTCGCACCGTCCGCATCTTCAAGGACGGGAGCGCCTTCTGCTACCCCGAGAATATCGAGCGGGAAATGAAGCGCCTGTTCAAATCGCTCAGGGACAAACATTTCCTGCGTGGTCTGACCCGCGAGCGTTTCGCCATCGAGGCCGCAAGGTTCCTTTCGACTCTCAACGCCATTCATCCTTTTCGAGAGGGCAACGGCAGGACGCAGACGACGTTTCTTGCACTGCTTGCCAATCGCGCCGGGCGCCCGCTCAATCTGGAAAAGCTACGGCCGGCGAAATTTCTAGCGGCGATGGTCGCGAGCTTCAAAGGCGATGACCGGCCGCTTGAGCGGCACATCCTGCTACTCACCGAGAAATGACCGTCGTAGGACCATTGCGACTATTGGACAGTTGCTCCCGTCCCCGACTCGCACGCTTTGCGCATATCGCCGTTCGGGCGCCCGGAATGCGTTCTTCTTCGACGTGTCGACGGGCGGCTAGACGAGCCATCTCACGAAAACGAAAACCGCGGCCGCGATCCAGGCTGTTTCGGTGACCATGAGGGCGATGGGCCGCCAGCCGACCGCCACGAGTTTTCCGAACGACGTTTTCATGCCCAGCGCCGAGATGGCGGTCACCAGAAGCCAGCGCGACGCGTCGGCAGCGGCATTGACGACGGTCGCACTCATCCAGCCCAGCGAATTGATCGCGACCAGCGCCGCAAACCCCACCAGAAACAGCGGAACCATCTGCCGGATTTGCCCAGACTTTTGCAGCGTGTTTCGCATCAGGATGAAGGCGATGGCGAAAACGGCGGGAAGCAACATCGCCACGCGCAGCATCTTCACATAGGTCGCGATGTCGCCGGTTTTCGCGGAGATCATGTAGCCGGCGCCGATGACCTGCGCCACATCGTGAATCGTTCCGCCGAGGAACAGCCCCGCATGCACATGGTCGAGCTGCAGCACCGAAACGAACGCGGGATAAAAGATCATCGCGAGCGTCGAAAGGGCAGTCACCGCCACCACCACCAGGATCGTGTCGCGTTCGCTTTCCGCGCGGCGCGGCAGGACCGTCGCGATGGCGAGCGCTGCGGACGCCCCGCAGATGGCGACGGCGCCTCCCGAGAGCACGCCGAAGATGCGGCTCAATCCCAGCCAGCGCGCGGCCACGACGCCGAACAGGATCGTCGAGGCGACGCCGAAGACGACCATGATGATGGGGACCGCCCCCAGTCCCGCGATCTGGCTTGCCGTAATGCGGGCGCCGAGCAGCGCCACCCCCACGCGCAGCAACGAGCGCGACGCGAATTCGATTCCGGCGACGCAGCGCCCGCCTTCATAAAGAAAGTGGAACGCCATGCCGATCAGAAGCGCAAACAGCATCACCGGCGCGGCATAGCGCTGGGAAAGCCAGGTGGAGGCGAGCGCGACGGTTCCCGCCGCGATCAAACCGGGATAGACCCGCGAGAATGTTGCACGCCAGGACTGGATCGGTGAGAGCGCGGGCTCCGGCATGGCCCCGCCTGCCACGCCCTCCATGCCGGCATAGGATTGAAACAGCGCGTGCGCCGAGGCCTCGTCCGTATCGAAATCGACGCTCATGCCGCGACCTTAGCGGCTATTGCGCAGAAGAGGGCGAACGATCCGGCAAAAAACCTTCGATCCGCGCGCCCTTGGCGATCAACACGGGCCGCAAGGCGCGATAGAACCTTGTGTAGTTGTAGAACGGCACGCTCGGCCACAGATGATGCATCAAATGCAAGTTCTGCTGCAGGGTCAGAAAAGCGCCCATCGGCCAAAGACTGACCCTCGTGTTGAGATAGCGTTCCGTACGATCGAAGGGATAGTGCGGCGCCCATGAAAAGAAGATTCTGAGGGCGAGCGCCGCAAGCCGCGTCGGAAGGAACAAGAGAAAAAACCAATCCGCGCCTCGTCCATACCAGATAGATATGCCGAGGAGAAGCAACACGAGCGACGCAACGGCAGACGCCTGAATCGTCTCTGAGCCGCGCAACCGCGACGCCACGCGCCGATATTGTTCCGGCGCGACATATCTGAGCGCAAAGAGCGGGATCAAAATCATGACGCCATTGGCGACCGCGGATTTCACGAGAAGTCGACCGAAGCTTCCTTTCACCCAGATATCCGGATCCTGTTCGCTGTTGGTATGCGCATGATGCAGCGCATGAGAGCGCATGAGCGTCGGCCAGTTGTAAGAGAGCCCCAGCGCGCCGATCCAGCCGACCAGCGTATTCAGCCAGCGCAATCTCGGATAACCGGGCGCGAGATTGCCGTGAATGCTCTCGTGAACCAGGGTGTAGTGCGCATAGGAAATCGGCGCGAGGAGAAGCCCGCAGGCCCAAAGAGGAACGGCGTGAGCGAGCCCCAATGCGACGATCGTCCAAAGAGCCGCCGGCAACGCGACCGCCAGGAGAAGCGTGGGCCATGCGAGGCCGGGCGAAAGCTCTTTTGCAATGTGTTTTTCCTCGGCGGGCGTCGGCACGGTTTGACCATACCCTGTGGCGTTCCTCTCGGAGGGCTGCGCGCCGGCGTAAAAGGCGGAAGACATGGCGCGCCTCACGCTGCGGGCCGCTGGCCGACGACCGACACGCGATGGCCGGAACGGTCGAGCGGGTAATAGTCCCAGATCGCCTGGTGCTGCGTGCATCTGTTGTCCCAGAAAACCAGCGTGTTCGGAGTCCAGCGCACGCGACAGGAAAGCGCCGGCTGCGTTTCGATATGCCGGAACAGCATTTCGAGCAGCGCCGAACTTTCGAACCGGGCCAACTGCGCGATATGCGAAGTGAAGCCGCGGTTCACATAGAGCAGCTTGCGGCCGGTTTCCGGATGGCGGACCACCACCGGATGCTCGTTCTTCTGGAATTCTTCCTTCGGCGCATAACCGTAGCCCTGCACCCAGGGCAGCGCGCCGTCGTGAATCGCAGTCAAGCCGCCGAGGAACGCTTTCATGGGAGCGGAGAGCATCTCGTAAGCGAGATACATGTTGGCGAACAGCGTATCGCCGCCGAAGCCGATCTCCGGCGTCTTCTCAAGATAGAGAAGCGATCCCATCGGGGGCTCCGCGTCGCAGGTGACATCGGTGTGCCAGCCTTCGCCCGCCACGAACTTTGAATTCCTGCTCGCCTTCACCTCCAGCCGTTCGTGATCGCCTTCGCGCATGGCCTGCAACGGATGGACGTGCAAACGGCCGAAACGGCGGCCGAAGCGTTTGTGGTCCTCGGGCGAAAGGCGCTGATCGCGGAACACGATGACGTGGTGCTCCAGCAGCGCGCGATGCACCTCGGAGAACTGGTGGTTGGAGAGGTCGCGCGAAAGATCGACGCCCATGATCTCGGCGCCGATGACCGGGGTGAGCGGGCTCACATGGATGGTCTCGTAAGGCTCGCGCCCACGGGTCACCAACGCTTCGACGGCTTCAAGTCCCTGGCGATGCATCGTGTTTCTCCTGCGGCTCGATTTCAGGCCGCAACCCTACCCGTCCCGCCAATGGCGTGTTTGACATTTCGGGACACCTCTTTGACAGTTGGGGACAGGAGGGAATTCGGCGTGGCGACGCAGTTCGGCAGGAGTGCGGGGCTGACAGGCTATGTGGAGCTGGCCCGCGCCATCGGCGTCGATCCCTACCGCATGGCGTCGAGCGTCAACCTGCCCGCTGCCTGTCTCACCAACCCCGATCTGAAAATCCCGGCAGATGCGATCGGGCGGCTGCTCGAGGCCACGGCGCGGCGGTCGGGCGCCGAGGATATCGGCTTGCGGCTCGCCGAAAGCCGCAAGCTTTCCAATCTGGGAATCGTCGGCCTCGTCGCGCGCGAGCAGCCCACATTGCGCGCAGCCGTGGAGGTTTTGGTCCATTATATCTGGCTGCAAAACGAAGCGATCTCGTGCCGACTGGAATCCGATTCCGAGATTGCGGTGGTTCGGATCGCGCTCCTCTCCAATCAGCGCATAAGCCGCCAGGCGAGCGAACTGGTCGTGGGCGTGCTCATTCGAACATTGCGCGCGCTGCACCGCAGCTCATGGCGGCCCGAGGCTGTGATGTTTGAGCACGCTGCCCCCAGGAGCCTTGCAACGCACCGGCGCGTGCTGGGTGTGAAGCCCACGTTCAACGCCGAATTCACCGGCGTCGCGATGCTGACGTCCGAACTCGACGCGCCGATCGCCGCGGCCGATGCCGACATGGCGCGGCACGTGCAGCACTACATCGATGAGCTTGGCGGAAAACGAAGCGGCGACTCGGCGTCGGTGGTTCGCGAGCTTCTCACGGCGCTGCTGCCGACGGGAAATTGTTCGATCGAGCGCGTCGCGGCCCATATGGGAATCAGTCGACGAACGCTCCACCGTCAGCTGGCCGACCAGGGTGTGACGTTCACCCAACTCTTGAACGATATACGCCGGCAAGTCACAGAAGCGCATTTGTCGGCGGCGGATCGCTCGCTGACGGAAATCGCCGAACTGATCGGCTATTCGAGCCTCAGCGCCTTCTCGCGCTGGCGACGTAGCTGGCGCTCATAAAGGTAAGCTTGCCGGGCGCCCCACCCTTCAAATTTGCACCCGCTCCGCGACATCCAGTTCTTCGGCTTCCAGCTCGTTGTACGCGACGAGGCGGCGCGTCTTCCAGTCGCCGCGGGCGAACCAGGCGCCGGCGATGATCGATGTGGCGACATTCGAAACCGGAAACGCCCACCACAGGCCGTGCGCGTGCAGGCGCGTGTGCTCCGACAGGATATAGGCCAGCGGGAACTGGAATATCCATTGCGAGACAAGGCTGATGAGCATCGCCTCGAATGTGGCGCCGCTGGCGCGCAGGACTCCCATCAGCGCGAACTGCAGACCGATGAAGCCGAAGCTCCACGCGACGGTGCGAATGAAGATGGCGCCTTCGCGAATGACGTCGGTATCGCCCGGCACGAAGAGCCGGACGATATCGGGCGCGAAGACAAAACAGAAAATACCGACGACCGAGAGCGCGCCGAAAGTGATGAGGGCTGCGAGGCGCGCGACGCGCTCGGCGCGCGCGATATTGCCTGCGCCGATGTTCTGGCCGACCAGCGTCGACGTCGCCATGGAAAAGCCCATGGCCGGGATGACGACGAAATTGAGCACATTGGTGCCCACGCCGTAGCTCGCCGTCGTCACCGTGCCGAAGCTCGTGATGAGAAACGTCATCACGGTGATGCCGAGGCCGCGCGCCGATTGTTCGATCGAGGCAGGATAGCCAAGACGGAAGGCGCGCCGGATGAACGCGAAATCCGGCTTGAAGGATCGCCAATTCATGGAAATGCCGTAGCGGCCGCTCATCAGGAGCGCGAGCCCAATGAGGGCTGCAACCGCCTGCGAAATCAGGGTCGAGATCGCCGCGCCCATCACGCCCAGATGCGGAAATCCATACAGCCCGAAGATGAGGACGGGATCGATGAAAAAATTGAGCAGCACCGTGCCGGCCACGATGTAAAGCGGCACGGTCACTTCGCCGGTTCCGCGCATCAGCGACTGGAACATGAAATAGAGGAACGCGAACGGCAGGCTGACGAAAGAGACGCGCAGGAACGAGACGGCGTTGGCGTAAACCTGTGGCGCCGTGCCCATCAGGTCGAGCAGATAGGGCGCGCCGATGAATCCGACGAACCCCAGCACCACCGACAAAGTGACGATCGTCAGCAGCGTCTGCGCCGCCACGTGATCGACCATCTCGCGGTTCCCGGCTCCGACATATTGCGCCATCAAGGTCGTGCCTGCGACAGCGAAACCTAGACCGGCCGAGATCATGAGGAACATCACCGGCATCGAGATCGACACCGAAGCGACGGCTTCGGCGCCCAGACGGCCCACCCAGAAGGCGTCGATCAGCTGATAGGCGATCTGCAACAGGTTGGTGCCCATGATGGGAACGGCCAGCAGGAACAGCGAGGTAATGATCGGCCCTTCGAGCAGTCTCGGATCGAAGGCGCGCCTTGGTGCAGGCATGGAGAATGTCCACGTGCTACGAGTGAAAGCAGCCTGTTGTTAAAAAATCGCGCCGCTCCGGTCAATGCGCACCGTGAGTTTGGCCGATATGCGCTGCGATCCGCCATAGTTCCGCGGTGACGGGCGTTTTGGTATGGTCGCTCGTGTCGCCGTTGCCTCGTCCGTAAGGGGGAATCGCCATGACAACAGCTTCATCGCCGGGCATCGCTTTGGGCGCCCAGGACAAAACGCCAGCGATCGCGCTCTGGCGGCTTTATCTTCTGCGGGCCGGATATCTTCTGATCGCCATCGTCATGGGCATGCAGCAGATCCCCGCATTCCAGCATCATAAGCCGTGGGAGCTGATGCAGGGCGTGGTCCACGCCATGCTGCTCGCGCTCGTGCTGCTCTCCATCGTCGGTCTGCGCTATCCGCTCAAGATGCTGCCGCTGCTGTTCTGGGAGGTCACGTGGAAGACCACGTGGCTTCTCGCGGTGGCATGGCCTGCGTGGCAGCACCACACGATGGATGCGGACACATGGGATACGACCTTCGCCTGCCTGGTCAGCGTGATCTTCCTGTTTGTCATTCCGTGGGATTATGTCTGGCGGAATTTCCTGGCCGGGCGCGGCGACCGCTGGTGGTGAGCACGCGCGGCATCTGCCTGATCTAGGACGATATTCCTGTCGCTCCGTTCCGGCCGTTTTCCAACGCAGCGCGCGCAAATATTTTGCCGTTCGTTCGCATCAGGACAAGACGTTCGCTTCCAACCAAGCATCAGGTCCGGGCCGGAATTAGGTTGTCCCGGCAGGGGCGACGCGAGCCTCGGCAAGTGGCCTGCTCGCGGTTCATTCTGATAGGAAAAATTCCATGACAAAAATGACGTTCAGGCTTTCGCTGGTTTGCGCCGCGCTTCTCGCATCGAGCGCCGCCTTCGGCTTCAATCCGCAGCCCGATCCTCCGGGCAAGCAGAAAGCAATTTCCGGCGCGCCTACCCACACGGCGTTCAATCCGCAGCCGGATCCTCCGGGCAAGGCGACCGCGACGGGATGCCCCCATGCCATGGGCGCGCCGCGCGACGCCTCCAGCGGCCTGCCGTCCGGAAAAAGAACGGCCGATGGAAATCTTGAAAGAAAGTCCGGTGGTCAACTCGGCGCCGACAGCAGCGGCGGCGAAGCCTGCGGATTCGAGCAACCGAAATAACGGCAGCGGCGCCGGCGAAAACGCCGGCGCACTTGCCTACCGAACTCCCGCCTCGCGATAGAACCGCGCGGCGCCGGGATGCAGCGGCGCCGGTAACGTCGCGATCGCCGTTTGCAGCCGGATGAATTTCGCGCTGGGATGCGAAGCATCGAGCAGCGCGCGGTTCGCGGGATTGAACAGCGCCTTCGTCACGCTATAGACGAGGTCGGCGGGTTCGGAATCGTTGACGATCCAGATCGCGCGCTCGGCCACCGTCTGCACCGCGGGCGAAGCGGGATAGGCCAGCGACGTGATCACCTCCGGCGAAAAGCTCGGCGTTTGCGCGATGAGGCGTTTGCGCGCCGCGCCGTCGATGGGAATGAGAACCGCCTGTCCCCGCGCCATCAGGCTTTCGACCAGCATGACGGGCGCGCCGCCAACAAAAACAAACGCGTCGAGTTGTCCGCGCTGCAGCTTCTGGGCGGCGACGTCCGGCGGATCGTTGCTCTCCTTGATGCGCCGTTCGGGAATGCGATAGGCCGCGAGCACTGCGCGCGCCGTTTCGATCGTGCCGGACTCTTCCGCGCCGATGGAGACGCGCCGGCCTTTGAGATCCGCAATCGCAGCGATGTGCGCGCCGCGTGCGGCCACGACATGCACCTCTTCCGGAAACAGATCGGCGATGATGCGGATATGGCTTTGGGGCCCGAACTTCTTGAATGCGCCACGGCCTGCGACCGCATCCGCCACCACATCGGATTGCACCAGCGCCGCGTCCACTCTGTGTTCATTGACCGAAAGCACGTTCGCGAAGGCGCCGTCGCTGGTGCGTGCGGACGCGATCAGCCCGCTCGGCCCGCACACATCCGCAGTGTCGCAGCGCGCGACGCCGGGCGGATGGCTGACGATGTCGGCCAGCGCCTGGCCGATGGGGAAATAGGTTCCCCCGGTCGACCCGGTCGCCACGACGAATGAGGTGCGGGGCTGATCCGTCTGGGCGGTGACGAGGCCCACGCTCGCCACGATTGCGAGAGCGGCCAGGCTCAAGGCAGCCAGCAATCCAAACCCTGCGAAACGGCGCGTCATGACCCAGGATAGAACAGATTCATTGCGTCAATATTTCGACCCGCCAAAAGCGCGAATTCGGGCGGAGTTTCCCAACATACTTAAGGGTTTGTTGACCCGGGACGGGCATGCTCCGGAACGGATAAATTCGTGCCTGAGGACTGCCATGGACCGCATGCTGACCCGTTCCGCCGTGATCGCATTGTGCGCCCTTTGGGCGGGCGCGGCGACAGCGGCTACCACGACCGAGAGCGCAGCTCCGGACGCCGACGCCTTGACGGGACCCGCCGCCACGGAACTTCAGCCTTCCGATCTGCCCGGCTCGGGCGATCCGGACATCGCAGCCGTGATCAAGAACCTGCCCGCCAATCTCGACGGCGAAA
Source organism: uncultured Alphaproteobacteria bacterium (assembly GCA_963715545.1). Lineage (GTDB taxonomy): Bacteria > Pseudomonadota > Alphaproteobacteria > Micropepsales > Micropepsaceae > Rhizomicrobium. The sequence continues at coordinate 3,276,923 of OY970252.1, forward strand.
TCCGCCGCGCGCAGATGCTGCGCAGCAAGGGAGATTTCAAGGACGCCGCCCGCTCGCTGAGCCAGATCATGATCGTGGCCCCGGACGATCCCCGCGTCGTGGGCGAATTCGGCAAGGTGATGGTGCAGGAAGGCCGTTGCGCCGATGGGCTCGCTTTCCTCAAGCGCGCGATCGAGCTGCAGCCGGGCGACTGGACGCTCTATTCGGCTCTCGGCATCGCCTATGACCAATCGGACGATCATGCACATGCCCGCGCCGCCTATCAGCACGCGCTGGCGCTCAAGCCGGGCGATCCGACCGTACTCAACAATTACGCGGTGTCGCGCATGCTGGCGGGCGATCTCGACGGCGCGCAGCGCCTGATTGCGCAAGCGCAGCCCGGCAGCGGCGATTTCCCCAAGATCGCCAACAATGTCGCGATGCTGGCGAGCATGCGGGGGCCCATTGCGGTTTCTGCGCCTCAGTCAGCCGTCGCGGTCGATACCGGCGCGCCACGCGCGATCATTCATGTTGCGGCGCTGCCGAATGCAGATTCGGCCGTCAACGCGCCGCGCGTCGCCGGCCCGCAGGTCGTCATGCAGAAAGTTCCGGTCGATCCCCTGGCCGGCCCGGTTGCGACGCGCACGGCGAAGCCAACTCACAAACTTGCGGCGGCTCATCCGAAAAAGCCGAAACCGGTCCTCGCCTCGAAAGATACGCCGCCGGCCCCGACCCTGCGCACGGCCGCCCAGGTCAACTGAATAAGCGCAATATCAAGTCGCGCGCATCCCCTTACTCACCATGGCCGGGCGTGACCCGGCCACCCAGCCGCCGCGTGTCCACGCGGCGAATGACGTCGCGCCAAAGACATAATTCCAAACCGCATGAAGAAGTTTATTGGGCTCGCGGACGCTCGCCCGCTGGGTGGCCGGGTCACGCCCGGCCATGGTGAGGTTTGATTGCCGCTCCGCATTGGCACGCGTCTGGAATGGTTTCTGTCGGGAACTTCGTATCCGTCCCGGTATGAAGCGAATCCCGCCGCCATTGTCTCAATCCGAAACGCGCCGCTCGGCGCCGGAAGGTAAGCCGCGTGAAAACGATATCGAAACTGCTGTCGTCGCCCTGGATGGATAGGCTCGTCGCGTTCATCGCGGTCATTCCCTTCGCCTATTCGCTGCGCCACGAGATGCACACCTTCGGCTGGAACGTCGCCTGGATCACGGCGAACGCGAACTTCCTCCTGCTCGTCGTCACCATGCTGTTCCGGCGCTCGCCGGTGCGCATCACGACGAGCCCGGTCTATTGGTGCCTCGCTTTCGTGGCCACCTATTGGCTCTTCATCATGGGCCGCCTGATCACGCCCGGCCCGTCGGTCGCGCCCATATGGTTCATCGACACGCTCAGCATCGTGAGCGGCGTCGTGTGCATCTGGGCGCGGATCAATCTGGGGCGCAATATCGGACTGGTGCCGGCGCAACGCCAGCTGGTCAGCGAAGGCGCCTATGGTTTCGTGCGCCATCCGATCTATACGGGGATCTACATTTCCTATGCGGCGCTGGCGCTGCAAAGCTGGTCGGCGCTGAACGCGCTGATCTTTGCGACCGGCATTGCGCTCTTCGTCATCAAGAGTTTCGTCGAGGAAGGCTTCCTCAGCCACGATCCGCAATATGCGGCCTACATGGCGCGCGTGCGTTGGCGCTGGCTGCCTTATGTTGCGTAGAAGATTGGCGTGGCCTGATGCGCGTCAGTGATGCAGCGTGTGCATGACCCGCATCACCGCGGGTCCGAGAATCACGACGAACAGGCACGGCAGGAAGAACACGATCATCGGCACCGTGAGCTTGGCGGGAAGGGCCGCCGCCTTCTTCTCCGCTTCCATCATGCGTCCTTCGCGATTTTCCTGCGCCGCCACGCGCAGAGCCTGACCGAGCGGCGTTCCGTATTTTTCCGCCTGGTTGAGCGACGCCGCGACGGCCTTTACGCCCGAATGGCCGCATCTTTTGGCGAGATTCTCGAAGGCCTGCCGGCGCTCCGGCAGATATGAAAGTTCGGCCGTCGTCAGGCCCAGCTCTTCCGCCAGTTCGACGGATTGCGGGCCGATCTCGGACGCCACGCGGGTGAACGCCGACTCGATCGACATGCCCGATTCGACGCAGATCAGCATCAGGTCGAGCGCATCGGGGAAGCCGCGCATGATCGATTGCTGACGCTTCGTGATGCGGTTGGAGACGAAAATGTCCGGCAGGAAGAAGCCGAACAACGCGGCGCCGAAAGCCGCCAGCAGCTTCATCAGCGGCGACCAGGTGAAATGCGTGACCAGAAAAAGATAGAACAGCGCGGCCGCAAACACGATGAACGGCATCACGAAGCGGAAAAACATGAATGCGATGAGCGGCGCCTGGCCGCGATAGCCGGCCTGAGTCAGTTTGCTGCGCGTATCCTCGGATTCGAGGATGTTGGAGAGCTTCAGTCTCTCGACCGTCTGCTTCATGAAGGTCGACGGCTCCGCGCGCAGCAGGTTGCGCTGCTTGAGCGCGGCATGATGCTTCTGGCGCAATTCCTCGCGACGCGCCGACACCGATTTCATGCGGATGCCCAGCGAGTCGCGCTCCAGATAGGGCAATCCCAGGGTCACGATCGTGGCGAACGCGAAGATCGCCGCCACCGCCGAGATCACCAGATCCCGGTCGAACAGCATATTGAGAATTCCGATATCCATCCGCGCGAATCCTAATGCTTGAACGCGATCATCTTGCTCATGACCCAGATGCCCGTGGCCATCCACAGCCCGCAGCCCACCAGCATCAGATTTCCCATGCGCTCGGTGAACAACGATTCGATATAGGTCGGCGTCGACATCCAGACGAGAAAGCCCACGACCGGCGGCAACGAACCGATGATCATGGCGGACGCCTTCGCCTCGGAAGACATCGCCTTGATCTTGCCCTGCAGGCGCTTGCGATCGCGCAACACGCCGGCAAGATTTCCCAGCGCTTCGGAGAGATTGCCGCCCGATTTCTGCTGGATCGTCATCACGATTCCGAAGAAGCTTACTTCGGAAGTCGGCATGTTCTCGAACATCTTCTTGAGGCCTGCCTCGAGCGTCACGCCCACCTTCAGGCCTTCGGTCAGCTTGAAGAATTCCGGGCCGACGGGCGGCGCCATTTCGCGCGCGACGATCTTCAGCGCTTCGTTCGTCGGCAGGCCGGATTTGACGCTGCGCACGATGACGTCGATCGCGTTGGCAAATTCATTCGTGAAGGCCTTGATCCGGCGCTTGATGAGGAAAGAGACGACCCAGCGCGGCAAACCCAGGCCTATGAACAAGGCAGCGCACAGCGCCACGTACCACGGCCGGTGCGTCAACAGGCACGCGGCCACTGCTACGCAGGCGGCGATGCCGCAGATGATCCAAAAGGTGCGCTGCGTAATCGAAAGCCCCGCCTGCTCCAGCCGGCGGCGCAAGGTCGGCCGCTGCTTCTGCTGCGCCTGCTGCTTCTCGATGTCTTTCAGAAGAGCCTGAACATTTCGGCGGCGCTGCTGGTGGGCGTCCGGAGTGTTGCGCGCGGCCGAGCCGACGGCGGTTTGCCGCGAAACCGATTGCAGCCGCTTTTTGGACGTGCCGCCCGATTCCGCGAACGCCAGCGCCGCGCCTCCGAAGCCCAGCACGAGCAGGACCGCCACAACTGCGAAGATCACGGGCGCGCTCATGGCCGCCCCTATTCCTGCAGCGCGTCGAGCGCCTCGGCGAGCTCGCGCTCCATGCCGAAATAACGCGCGCGTTCCCAGAAGCTCGGCCGGACGATGCCCGTACCGATATGCTTGCCTTTGATGTGGCCGGTCTCGTCCTCGCCCGTCATCTCATAGGTCATGAGATCCTGCGTGATGATGACGTCGCCTTCGGTGCCCACGACCTCGGTGATCTTGGTGATGCGGCGCGAGCCGTCGCGCAGGCGCTCGGCCTGGATGATCACGTCGATGGAGCCCACGATCATTTCGCGGATCGTCTTCATCGGCAGCGCGAAGCCGCCCATGGTGATCATCGATTCCAGGCGTCCCATCGCTTCGCGCGGCGAGTTGGCGTGGAGCGTGCCCATCGAGCCGTCATGGCCTGTGTTCATCGCCTGCAAAAGATCGAACGCTTCGGGTCCGCGCACTTCGCCCACGATGATGCGTTCGGGACGCATACGCAGACAGTTGCGGACGAGATCGCGCATGGTGATCTGGCCTTGGCCTTCCAGGTTCGGCGGGCGCGTTTCGAGCCGCACGACATGGGGCTGCTGCAGCTGAAGTTCGGCCGCGTCCTCGCAGGTGATGATGCGTTCTTCGGTGTCGATATAGGCGGTCATGCAGTTCAGCAGCGTGGTCTTGCCCGAACCGGTGCCGCCGGAAATCAGGATGTTGCAGCGCGAGCGTCCGATGACGCCCAGAACGCGTGCGCCCGACGGGCTGACCGAACCGAAGCGCACGAGATCGTCCAGCGTGAGCTTGTCCTTGCGGAATTTTCGGATGGTGAGCGTGGGTCCGTCCAGCGACAAAGGCGGCGCGATCACGTTGACGCGGCTGCCGTCCAGCAGGCGCGCGTCGCAGATGGGCGAGCTTTCGTCCACGCGGCGGCCGACCTGGCTCACGATGCGCTGGCAGATGTTCATCAGCTGCGCATTGTCGCGGAAACGGATCGAGGTGAGCTGCACTTTGCCGCCGACTTCGATGAAGACGCGGCCGGCGCCGTTGACCATGATGTCGGCGATGTCGTCGCGCGCCAACAACGGCTCGAGCGGGCCATAGCCCAGGACGTCGTTGCAGATGTCCTGGAGCAGGCTTTCCTGCTCCGCGATCGACATCACGACGGCTTTGATCGAAATGATCTCGTTGACGATGTCGCGAATTTCTTCGCGCGCCGAATCCGGATCGAGCTGGGCGAGTTGCGCCAGATCGATGGTGTCGATCAGCGCGCTGAAGATCGTGGTCTTGATCTGGTAGTAATCGTCGGAGCGGAGATCCGCGGTTGCCGCGATCAGTTTCGACGCCTGCGGCACGACATGCGGACGCCCGGCGGGAGACGCAGCAGCCTCCGGCGCAGGAGACGCCGCGGGCGCGCTCGCGACGCGCGCAGCTTGTGGCTCGACGCGCGCAGGAGCAGCACTTGGCCCGCGCGGCGCATCGGATGTGGCGGAGCGTTTTCCGAACATCGATTAGGCCTGTTTGCGTCCCTTCAGGAAGGAGAGGAAGGGCAATACGGATTTCGATTCGATCTGCGGCGTGCGTCCGGTCAGGATTTCCGCGAGCGCCTTGATGCCCTCGGCAGTGGCCGATTTCGGCTGCACTTCGATCAGCATCTGGCCGTTGTTGGCGGCCGTGCCGATACAGCGAAGGATCGAACGGCAGCACGGCGGAAGGCTGCACGCCCAGCGTCTCGGCGAAATCCTTCAGGGGAATTTCCGGCCGTTTGGGCGTGCCCACCTGATTGAGCACCAGCCGCGGCGGCGCATCGTTGGGCCGATTCTGCTTCAGGAGATCGACGATAGGCTTTGGCGTTGCGCAGGCTTGCGAGGTCCGGCGTCGCCACGATCACGATGTCGTCGGCGGCCAGAATCGTCTGGCGCACCCAGGGCGTCCAGCTATGCGGCAGATCGACGATCACGCAGGGCGTCATGCGGCGAACCGCGTCCAGCACGGCTTCATAGGCGAGCGGATCGGCGTCGAAGCCGCGCTCGAGGATGGCCGGCGCCGTGAACAGCGACAGATGTTCGCCCGATTTGAGCAGCAGGCGATCGAGCAACACGTCGTCGAGGCGCTCGGGCGCGGTCAGCGCATCGGCGACGCCCTGGCTCGGCTCTTCGTTGAAATTGAGGCCGACGGTGCCGAACGGCAGATCGAGATCGACGATCGTCGTGTTGATGTGCAGCCCTTCGGCGATGCACCAGCCGACATTGTGCGCAAGCGTGGACGAACCCGCGCCGCCGCGCGCGCCGATGAACGCGACCACGCGGCCGATGGGCGCCGAATCCGCGCCGAGATAGAGGCCGGAAATGACTTCGATCAGATGCAGCGGATTGAGAGGCGCCACGAGATATTCGCTCACGCCGCGGCGCATCAGTTCGCGATAGAGTTCGACGTCGTTGACGCGGCCCACGATCACGACCTTGGTCGTCGGATCGCAGACTTCCGCCAGCCGATCGATTTCATCGACGGCGGTTTTGCCCTGCAGCCGCGTTTCCACGATCATCAGATTGGGCGTGACCTGACCGGTATAATGTTCGACGGCCGCCTGAAGCCCGCCGAGCTGCACTGTGACATGCGCCTTCGAAAGACGGCGATCGGAGGCCGCGCGCTGCAGCGCCGCGCCCGTATCGGGAAATTCGCAAAAGGCATGGATCGAAATGCGCGGCACGGGCCGCTCGTGCGGCGCCGCGCCGAACGCGTCCTCGCCGCTTGTCAATCCGTGCTCGGGCGTAACCTTCGCCATGACGCTATCCACTCCGTTATTGTGCGACGTCCGCAACTTTGCCCGACTGATCCTGGGTCTTGAGAGCCGCCGTCGGCTGGCCCGCCTGGTATTGCGTCATCACGGTCTCGCGGCGCTTCGTATCGGCGTCGCCCATCGGACGCGGCGCGACGAGATCGCGGGGATCGGCGATCATGGCCGCAATATTGTGCTGCACGGAGCAGCCGAAATTGATCGTCGGCAGGTTGGTTTCCGTGGCGGCTACGTCCTGCGACCAGTCTCCGCAGGAATCGGTGTGCGCCATGTAGCTGACAAAACCGACCTCGATGCGTTCGTCGGCGCCAACCGCGTCGTGCGTTCCGACCAGAATGCGCGCGCGTGGCACGCCGAGCGCCGCAAGTTGCTCGCCGAAATAGGTGATCGCAGCAGTCGAGCCGGCGCCCGTCGGGACCGACACGGTGATCGCGCCGTTGCCGCGCGTCAGATAATCCTGGACGAACGCCGTGAAGCGGCCGGCGTCGTCGGGCGAAAGATCGCCCGTATACGCCACCTTGATCGACTGATAGCTCGGCTCGACGTCGATGGGATGATTGACGGCGCCGTCGGCGAAAAGAACCGGCGCAGTTTCGCTTGGCGCCGAGCAACTGCCCACCACCATCACCGCCACGATAGTGGCCGCGCGCAAGAACATGTTTGTGATCATGGCCATTGTCCTCATTCCACGATGAAGCCGACTTTGCCGTCATCGGCGGCTTTCAGCCCGTGTGGGTCTTTCGCGTAAACCGTGTTGAGCTTGCCCGCCAGGATTGTGGAGGCGTCCGACGCCGGCACGAAGCCGTCGGTCGGTCCGGCAAGCTTCGAACTCGTCGTCGGATTGACGAGGTAGGCGCTGACGAGAACGACGAGTTCGGTTTCGTTGTTCTGGAAATCGCGACTGCGGAACAGCGCGCCGAGAACCGGCATGTCCTTCAGGCCCGGAAAGCCGTCGATGTCCTGCTTCGTCACGTGCTGCATGAGACCCGCGATCGCGAAGCTGCCGCCCGAAGGAAGCTCGATCGTCGTTTCCGCGCGGCGGACGGAGAGAGCCGGCACTGCGAGACCCGCCGTCGTCACGCTCGAACCCGTCGTCGTGCCGCCCGACTGCAGAAGGAACGCGCCTTCGTTGGTCAGCTCGCTCACTTCCGTCGAAATCTGCAGCGAGATGCGATTGGGGCTCAGCACGACCGGCGTGAACGACAGCCCGACGCCGAATTGCTTGAAGTCGACGATGACGTTGCCGAACTGGTCGCGCGATACGGGCACGGGGAATTCGCCGCCGGCGAGAAACTTCGCCGTTTCGCCAGAGACGGCCACAAGGTTCGGCTCGGCGAGCTCGTGCACGAGGCCGACCTGCTCCAGCGCATTCAACACGCCCTGCAGATTGTTGGGTCCCGGAGATTGCGAAGTTCCGACATTGCCGACCTGCAGGCCGGAACCGGCCGCCAGCGCCTGACCGATCAGACCGTAGGGATTGGCGGTGGCTGCGATGATGGGCACGCCCGCCGCGCTGACCGCCGCTTCCAGATTGATGCCGAACTGCTTGGACACGTTGCGCTGGATCTCGGCGACATGGACTTTGAGCAACACCTGCTCGCCGGCCCGGATCCTCAACATGTTGACGACCTTCTTGGGGTCGTCGACCACGCGCGTGGCGAGATCCTGTGCGCGGGCGGAATCGCCTGCGTTCGCCACCGAGCCTGTCAGCACGATGTTGTCGTTCAGGGCGGACAAATGGATGTCGGAACCCGGAATGTCGTTATGCATCATCGTCGTGAGATCGGTGACGTCGCGCTCGACATGAACGTCGACCGAAAGAATTTGATGGCCCGCGGCGTCGAAGAAGAACGCATTGGCCTGGCCGGTCTTCACGCCCAGGAGGAACACGCGGCGCGGCGTGCGCACGACGGCGTCGACGATGGTGGGATTGGAGACCATCACGTCGCGCGCGTCCGTATCGAGCTGCACGATCGCCGCCTTGTTGAGTCCGAGCGTGATATGCTCGCTTGCCGGACCATTGCCCGTCGCGGACACCGAGATGACGCGGGCGTCGTCCCATTTGCCGTTGGTCTTGGTGGTGACGGTGCGGGCGTCAGCCTGGCTTGCGAACACCGCCAGCGCGATTATCCCGATTGCAAGAACGCGCATGCCGCTATTCCCTCTGTTCGCCGGCAGGGCGCACGACGCCGTAGCGGATGATGTAAGTCGGCCCGGCTTCCTGTTGCGCTGCCGCCGCCGCGGCGGATTTGTCGTGAAGTCCGCTGTCTCCGAGCGCCCGCAAAGCCAGCGAGACCGTGCCTGCGGCTTGCGCCATCTCGACCAGTTCGGCCTGCTTCGGCGAGAGTTCGAGAGTGGCGGTCTTCGCAAGGACGACTTTCTGATCCTTGTCTTCCTTGTAGGTCTGATCGACGGCGAGCACGCGCACGTCGTCGAGGATCGTCTTGGAGAGATAGTGGCGCCCGGCCGTCTGGCCGGTGACCAGAACATCGACGCGATCGTTCGGCAGAATAAATCCGCCCGCGCCGGATTCCGTCGTAATGCCGACGGAAACCGCGCGCATGCCGGGCGTCACTTCCGCGGCCATGAAGCCTGCGCCGTCGGCGTGAACGATCTTCGACTCGGTCAAAGGCTCGCCCGCCGCGAGAGGCTCGCGCGCGACCACGCCCGTCAGCGTTCGACCCACGTCGGGCGCTTGCTCATGTGTGATGAAACTCGAATCGACCGATCCCTTCGGCCAGGTCTGCCAGCGCACGGAACCGGGAACCAGGGGCGTGCCCGCCTGAATGGAGTCGGCGGCGACCAGGACTTCGCTGGTTGTGGGCGGAGGCGGAGGCGCCGCTTTGACTTTTTCGGTCCCGCCGCCAAGAAGGCCACGAGCCAGGAAAGCGGCTGCGCCGGCGGCGAGAGCCGCCGCCCCAAGAATGACGACGCGCGAAGTGTTCATGGGATACGGCTCCTTTGTGCCAATCCCACCACGAAACCCTTTAGAAATTGCTTAATGGATTGCTGCGCAATTGCGGAGTGCGGTCGCGTTTCAGCTTAGCACGCCGGAACGTAAACCATCTGTGTACAGAACGATTGCAACTGCACCGGCTGCAAGCGCCACGCCGTAAGGAACGCCCGCGGCCTCGTCGTGCAGACGCATAATCCAGTTCTGCCGAGCGAGAACGCCGGGCAGCGGCAGGCTGCGAAAGCTGAGAAGCGCGAGAGTCAATCCGCCGCCGAGGATGGATGCGATCAGCGCATAGCTGGGAAGAGCGGCGAGCCCCAGCCAAAGCGACGCGCAGGCGAACAGCTTGGCGTCGCCGCCGCCGATATATCCGAGCGAAAACAGCGTGAAACCTGCGACAAGCCCGATGAATCCGGCCAGCAGATGGCCGCCGAACGCCGCCGCCGGCATGCCTGTGGCGACGACGAAGAGAAGAAAGAGCGCAACCAGCGCAGCTTGAAGGAAATTGGGAATGGTGAAGCTTGCGACATCCCAGCACGCGGCCGCGAGAAGCAGGGCGGGAAGAATCGCCAGAATGAGAATTTCACCGATCACGCCTGCAAAATCCTGCCGGTAAAAGGGGAACGGCCGCCTTTTTGGGGGCGGCCGTCTCCGATCTGTTGAACGGTCGTTGCGAGACGGATTATTTTACCGCCGCTGCAACCGAGCCGAACGTCGTATTCAGGTTCGTGCCGACGAGCTGCACGGCCGCGATGATCACGACCGCAATGCCCGCTGCAATCAGGCCGTATTCAATGGCCGTCGCACCGGATTCGTCAGACAGGAAACGCGAAACAAGGTTCTTCATGGTAAGCCTCCGCTTGATTGACACCCTAGGATGTCCAGCCTGCGCCGATCTTTATAAAACGGCCCATTGCATGGACGCGAGGTGAGGCTACGTCAGTCCGATTAACGCGAGATTAAATGGCGATGCCGCACGCTTCGGTATCTGTGCCGCGACGACACGGAATCGGGCAGTTGGAAAAGATGCGAACATTACGTTTGAAACTTTGTTTACCATCGGCGGCGATATCGCGCGATTTCGACCTTGAAGCGCGTTTTTCGCTTTTGCTATATCGCCGACCTTGGGCGTTCAGCTCTAAGCCGGTATCGTGCTTCGTCATTCCCTATCCGGATTGTCGGTCGACACGCTGCACAGATCGTTCCCGTGGCGCGCAATCGGCCGCTTAAGGCTCGGGCAATATCAGATCGATAGATTGTCCCCATTATTGGCGGAACATCGATGAATAATCCGGCGCCGGATTCGCGCGAGCGCAGGCTCAATCCTGTTTCCATCGTCGCTTGTGCGACCGCTATCGGCTATGTGATCGCGCTCGCGCTGCTTTTCTTTCGCCATCAGTGGATTGTCGATGCGCAAGGTCGGCCGATTGTCACGGATTTCATGGAAGTCTGGGTCGCGGGCCGGTTCGCGCTCGCCGGCGCAGCCGTCACGGCCTATGACTGGCAGGCGCATCACGCGGCGCAAGTCGCGCTCGTGGGCCATGATTTCCAGGGCGTGTTGAACTGGAGCTATCCGCCTCTATTTCTGTTTGTGGCAGCGCTGCTGGCGTGCCTGCCCTATACGATCGCATTCGCCGTCTGGGTTGCCGCAACGGCTGCAGGGTATGCCGCCACGATCGGCGCGATCGCAAAGCGGTGGGACGCGGGTTTCGTCGCCTGCGCCGCGCCCGTCTTTTTCGCCAATGCGATGGTCGGGCAAAACGGCTTTCTCAGCGCGGCGCTCATCGGCGCCTCGCTTCTGTTCCTGAAACAAAGACCGATCTTGGCTGGCGTGTTCCTGGGATTGCTGACTTATAAGCCGCAACTGGGCGTGCTGTTTCCGCTTGCGCTGCTTCTGGATCGCGACTGGCGCGCGCTCGCATCGGCGACCGTCACGACCTCCTTCCTGATCGCAATATCGTGGCTTGCGTTCGGAACGCAGGCCTTTCTTGCGTTTCTCGATTTTCTTCCCGCGACGTCTCAGGCGATTTTGACGGAACGAGGCGAAGACTGGAACAAGATGCAGAGCGTCTACGCGCTGGCGCGAACGCTGGGCGCGGGCGACGCGACGGCCTGGATCGCACAGGGATTCGTGATTGCGCTGTGCATTGCGCTTCTGATCTGGATCTGGCGCGGACAAGCCTCATTCGCCGTCAAGGCGGCGTTTCTGGCCGCGGCCGCAATGCTGACGACGCCTTATCTGCACATGTACGACTTCGCCATTCTCGCCGTTCCGCTGGCATTTCTTTTCCGCGAACGCGCATTCGACCGCTTCGAATGGACCGGCGCCATTGCGGCGAACCTCATCTTCATCGGCTTTGCGATTTTTCCCCTGCCCGTCGGACCGGCGATCGTCGCGATCGTGCTGGCGCTTGTCCTGCGCCGCGCAGGTTGGAGCGATGCGCGCGCCATGCCTCGATTAAGGATTCCTTTACGGCGGAGCGCCTAAATTGATCGCCAGTATCTTGCCAACGGAATTGCCCATGCGCCGCGCACTGACCCTGGCCGTATTCGCCGCGATTTCTTCCGTCGCCGGTTTGGCGCCCGCCTTCGCAGGCTCAATCTCGGTTCCGATGGACGAAGTGAGAATTCTGACGTTCGCAAAACCGGTGTCGACCGTCTATGTCGGCAACACGGTGTACGCGGACGCGACGCTCATCGATTCCAAGCATGCGTTTCTGCTGGGGAAAACCATGGGCCAGACGAATGTGATCGCGTTGGGCACGGACGGCAAAGTCATTTCCAACGACGAGATCACGATCTTCGGCCGCCGGGTTGGAATGGTGACCGTGGACCGCGGACCTCTTCAGTACAATTACACCTGCACGCCCCTGCATTGCGAAACGCGACCGGTGCCGGGCGACGAGCCGAATTACTTCGCGGTCACGCATACCGCGCAAGACAAGCACGAAGACATGGCCAACAAGGCCGGCTCCGGCGTGGTCGCAGCGACCGGACCGGCGCAATAGCGTTCATTTGATTTGAATTGGCGGCGCAATCGTTGCGCCGCTTTAGTTTCTCACCCGCATCAGGCCTTCTTGCGCGACCGACGCGACGAGACGCCCGTCATCGGCATAAATCAGCCCGCGATTGAAGCCGCGCGCGCCGGATGCGCTGGGACTGTCCTGCACATAGAGCAGCCATTGGTCGGCGCGGAACGGGCGGTGGAACCACATCGCGTGATCGATGCTCGCCATTTGAACCTTGTCCGAGAACCAACCGATGCCGTGCGGCAGGAGCGACGTGTCGAGCAACGTCATGTCGGACGCATAGGCGAGCACGCATTGGTGGAGCGCCACGTCGTCGGGCAGTTTTCCCGTGGCGCGCACCCAGACCGCCTGATGCGGCGGACGCTTCTCGCCGCCGAAAATGTCGACCCGGTCGACGGGCCTGAGCTCGATCGGCCGCGGACGGAGAAAGTGATCGCGATACTCGATCGGGATCTTGTCGGCGATCTGGCGGCGGAAATCGTCTTCGGTGGGAAGCGTCTCCGGCCGCGGCACGGAAGGGGCGTCGATCTGGTGCTCGAGTCCGGGTTCATCAATCTGAAATGAAACTGACATGTGGAAAATGGGCCTGCCGTGCTGGATCGCCACCACGCGGCGCGAACTGAAGCTCTGCCCGTCGCGGCTGCGGTCCACCTCGTAAAGGATGGGAACTTTGGGGTCGCCCGGCAGCAGGAAATAGGCGTGTAAAGAGTGGCAGAACCGGCCCTCGACGGTGCGATGCGCAGCCACCAGCGCCTGTCCCAGCACCTGCCCGCCGAAAACCCGCTGCGAGCGATCCTTCGGGCTGGTCCCCAGGAAGATATTGACTTCGATGGGCTGGAGATCGAGCAGCTGGAGGAGTTGCTCGACCGGCGATCTGTCGTCCTGCGAATCGGCATCGGCCATGGGTCTCCATAGTCGAGCCAACATATGTTTCGCAAGCGCGACTAGGTAGTTTCCCGCAGCCGGAGGGCTTTGCACCGGCACGCTGACAGCCTAATACAGACGCCATCGCAACCCGCAGACCGACGGTCCCGCAAAGCCCGATGCCCCATACGCTCCTGGAACGCGCCGCGCACACCAAGCCCGCAACGACAAAGAGAGGCGCGCTCGAGCGGCTCTTCACGCTGATGTTCAAGGGCTTCGTCTACAACCAGATCTGGGAAGACCCTGACGTCGATCTCGAAGCGCTCGCGCTCAAGCCGCATCATCGCGTGATCACGATCGCGTCGGCGGGCTGCAACATTCTCAACTATCTCGCCGCCGATCCGAAACAGATCATCGCCGTCGATCTCAATCGCAACCACGTCGCGCTGACGCGCCTCAAGCTTGCGGCGCTGGCGCACCTTCCCACGCATGAGGACTTCTTCCGCTTCTTCGGCACCGCCAACGACAAGATCAACCGCGACACCTATGACGAATTCCTGCGCCCGAAGCTCGATACGGAGACGCGGAAATACTGGCAGAAGCACATTCCGCTTCACGGCCGCCGCATCAACATGTTTTCGCGCAACCTCTATCGCTACAGCCTTTTGGGACGCTTCATCGGCATCCTGCATACGGTCGCGCGCCTGCACGGCAAGAAGCTCGATCGCATCGTCAACGCGCGGACGCCGGCCGAGCAGCGCATATTGTTCGACCGCACGATCGCGCCGCTGTTCGACTACAAATCGATCAAGTTTCTATCCCGCTCGCCCGTGTCGCTCTACGCGCTCGGGATTCCCCCGGCGCAATATGACGAGCTGGTGGCCGCCGGCCACGGCAATCCCGCCGCGATCCTGCGTCAGCGCGTGGAACGGCTGGCCTGCGACTTCCCCATGAGCGGCAATTATTTCGCCTGGCAGGCCTTCGCCCGCACCTACGACGTCGAACATCGCGAAGCGGTTCCCGCCTATCTGCGCGAGGACGTCTACGACATCATCCGTACACGGACTGACAAGGTGGAAGTCCATCACGCCTCGCTGACCGATTTCCTCAAAACGCAGCCGCCGCAGTCTTTGCATCGTTACGTTTTGCTCGATGCGCAGGACTGGATGACGCCCGACGTGCTCGCGGATCTGTGGCGGGAGATCGACCGCACGGCGGATACGCGGGACGCGCGCGTGATCTTCCGGACGGCGGGACCGGATTCGCCGCTGCCCCGCAAACTGCCGCCCGATCTGCTGGCGCCGTGGCAATATCTCGAGGCGGAAAGCCTGGCCTTCCACGCCCAGGACCGGTCTTCGATTTACGGCGGCTTCCACGTCTATTGCCGCCGCCCGCTGTCCTGAGCCGGATGTCGCGCGAACTGCCGGCGAAAGATCACGCTGCCCTGATGGACCTCGTCTATCGGCGGCAGCGCTATGTCTATGATTTGACACGGAAATACTATCTCTTTGGCCGCGACAGGCTGATCCAGGAGCTGGCGCTCCGCCCCGGCGAAAGGCTGGTTGAGGTCGGCTGCGGCACCGCACGCAATCTGGTGCGCATCGCGCGACGCTATCCCGACGCCCAGTTGTTCGGGCTCGACGCCTCGCAGGAAATGCTGAAAAGCGCCGCGGAATCCCTGGCGCGGGCCGGCCTCACGAACCGCGTCCGGCTCGTTCACGGCTATGCGGAAAACCTGTCTCCCGCCCTGTTTGGCGAAGAGCGTCCGTTCGACCGGGCCGTCTTTTCCTACAGCCTCTCGATGATCCCGGATTGGCGAGGCGCGCTGGCCGCAGCCGGCGACGCCCTGGCGGAAACCGGCAAGGTCCATGTCGTCGATTTCGGAGATTTGACTGGGTTGGGACGGCTGGGCGCGGCCTGCCTGCGCCGCTGGCTCGCCCTTTTCCACGTTGAACCGAGGATCGACATTCTGCATGGGGTCGAGCGCCAATCGGCCGGGAATCCCGGCGATGGCAGCGCACTCTGGGTTTCGCCCGCGCGGTATGCTTTCCTCTGGAGATGCTCGAAAGCGCGGGCACAGGCCTTTGCGTTAATGGATGTTGCAGACCGGTAACAGGCCACAGGGAATCCGGCCGGTATCGAGTTTGCAGGTGTTCCGGCAATAGACATGCTGGGCCCATATCCGTCACTATAGGCCTACAGAGGTTTGGTATCCCAGACGTCTCGGTGGGGGGGTCCCTACCCGTCGGTACTTCAAACGAGGGTAAAGATGAAAATTAGGATGATCGCCCTTGCGGGCGCAGCGGCGCTGGCCTTGTCGGGCCCCGCGTCGGCAAGTGATGCGACTGGTTGGTATCTCGGGGTTGCGGCCGGTCCGGATTGGGCTGGCAATATGTCGGTCAAAGAGGTGGCCCCAAACCCGAATGTAGTCGATTTCCACACACAGAATGGGGCGCTGGTTACCGGCTCGTTCGGCTACAAATTCCACGACCACATTCGCTTTGAAGGCGAGATCGGCTGGACCGAGCACCGCGTCGATCCGATGACGATCGGCAACTTCACCTATTCCGGTCACACGCGAGACTCTGTCTGCCATCGCCAATCTCTTCTACGACTGGGAATTGTCCGACAAATGGACGTTCTCGTTCGGCGCCGGCGCCGGTGTCGGAAGAAACGACACGGACATCCATGACGGCACCGCTTCGTATCTCGTCGATGGAACCCGTCAGGGCTTCATGTGGCAAGGCGATGTGGGCGTAGCCTACTCGGTGATGCACAATCTCGATATCACGTTGGATTGGCGCTATCGCTCGTTGTCGCTGAACAAGACCTATCCGACCACGATTTCCGGTGGTTGCTCGCTCGCGCCCTGCCCGGCCACGATGAAGCTTGGCGACACGCAAGATCAGGCTGTGTTGATCGGTCTGCGCTGGTATCTGGAATCTGCGCCTCCGCCGCCGCCTCCTCCGCCGCCTCCCCCGCCGCCGCCTCCCCCGCCGCCGCCGCCGGTCAAGACCTTCATCGTCTTCTTCGACTTCAACAAGTCGAACCTGACGGCCGAAGCTCTCTCCGTCGTGCAGGAAGCTGTGAAGGTCGCGAAAGCGAACGGCTTCGTGAAGGTGATGGTCACAGGCCATACCGACACAGTCGGCTCGGACAGCTACAACCAGGGCCTCTCGGTCCGTCGTGCAGAATCCGTCAAGGACGAAATGACGCGCGAAGGCATGGATGGCTCGACGATCTCGATCGTCGGCAAGAGCTTCCACGATCCGCTCGTGCCCACCGGACCGGGCGTGCGCGAACCGCAGAATCGGCGCGCCGTCATCGATCTGGGCGGTTGAACCGGACGAAAGTCCTAACAAAGTCGGAAAAGGGCGGACTTCGGTCCGCCCTTTTTCTTTGTGGGCCCCCTTTTTCTTTTATGGGCTCGCGCGTCATGTCGCGAACACGCGGCGGCTTGCAATATGAATATCGCAACGCAATGCTCGGCCCATGGCGACATCGATGGGACATGGCGATGTCATCGCGCAAATCGCAGCGGCGCTCGACGCGCAGGATCTCCGGCGTGCGGCCGCGCTGGCCGAAGCCGCCGGAAAATCGGGACGGCGCGATCCTTTGATCTTTGCGGCGCGAGGTCGCTGGCTCAACGAACAGGGCTTGCCCCAGGACGCGCTCGAACTGTTGCAGCGCGCCGATGCGATCATGGTCCCCAGCGGCGCCGTCAAGGAAGCCATCGGCCTGTGCCTTTTGAATCTCGATCGCCCGCGCGAAGCGATTGAGTCGCTTGAAGCCGCCGTAGCCGTCGAACCGGAATCCGCGGCGCTTCACTTCAGCAGAGCCCGGGGATACGAAATCGCCGGCGAGCTGAACAGCGCAAAGCGATCATACGAGGAGGCCGTCAAGCTGCAGCCGCGCAACGCCATGGCGCTTGGCCGGCTCGCCTATAACGCGGCGCGACTTGGCGCATGGGACGATGCGCGCAAATACGCCAAGCGCGCATTGGTCGTCGAACCGCGGCAACCCCTGAGCCGGCTGGCCGTGGCCATGGCCGATGTGGAACAGGGAGTCGAAACGGCCGAAAGGCGACTCACCGATCTTCTCGCCGACGAACATGTGCCGGGAGGGGAGCTGTATGTCGCGCTCGGCCTCATGGGAAATTTGCGGGACCGGCAGAATCGCGTCGCGGAGGCGTTCGTCGAATATGGCCGCGCCAAAGACGTGCTTGCGCGACTCCACGCCCCGCGATTGAGAGCGCCCGGCCAGACAATGCACCAGCTGGTTCTGGCGCTGACAGCCTATTACGAGACCGCGTCGCCGCTTCCCCCGGCGCCGGCCCATGCCAAGCCGGACGGCAAGCCGCACATCTTTCTCATGGGATTCCCCCGCTCGGGAACGACGCTCCTGGAGCAGGTGCTGGCCAGCCACGCGGACGTCACAGCGTTGGGCGAGAAGGAAACCCTGATCGATTCCATTCAAGCGTTCCTGACGCGGCCGGCGGACTTTCCGCGCCTCGCCGAGGCGGGACCGGAAATCCTTGAGCGCTATCGCGAGCTCTACTGGAAAGAGACCGTCAAATACGGCGCCGAACCGGACGGCAAGGCGCTGGTCGACAAGAACCCCATCGGCGCCATCCGGCTTCCCCTGATTGCGCGGCTTTTCCCAAGCGCGAAAATCCTCTTTGCGTTGCGCGATCCGCGCGATGTGGTTCTCAGCTGTTATCGCAATCAATTCGAGATGAACTCTGTATCGCGCGAATTCCTGACGCTTGCCGGAACTGCGCGCTTCTACGATGCGGTGATGCGCCTCTCAGACGTTTACCGCGCCAAACTCACTCTCGATATTTTCGATCTGCGGCTTGAAGACCTGATCGACGACTTCGACGCGAAGATCCGCGAAGTTTGCGAATTTGCGGGCTTGCCCTGGGACGCGGGCATGCGCGATTTCGCCGGCGTTGCGCGGGCGCGCGGCGTCGCCACGCCGAGTGCGAAGCAGGTCGTACGCGAGATCAATGCCAGCGGCGTCGGCCAATGGCGGCGCTACGCGCGGGAACTCGCGCCGGTCCTGCCGATTCTTCAACCGTGGGTCAGCCGCTTCGGCTATCCCCCCGACTGAGCTTCAGGCCGTCACCTGCCGCCCGGAGGACTGGACGCAGGCTGCGCGGGCCGCGAACTGTCCGGGAACGTCACCGGCGGCGCGCCCTGCACGGGAACATTCGGAAACAGACGGCCGCCATTATCGGGCTGCGACGCCGGCTGTTCGCCGGAATATGTCAAATTCGCGAGCCGGAGCGGATTGGGCTTCGGCACGACATTCGGCGCAACCTTGGCCCCCACGAGACCGACGGCGACCTTGATCTCGCAGGAATCGACCGGACTTGGATCGTTCACGGGAATGCCGGATACGAAATCGGCCAAGGTCGGCCTCTGGGAACCCAGCGCCGCGGCGAACACCTGGCTCGCCTCGTGGCAGTAGTTCGGATTGTCCTTGATGCTGCGCATGGATGAATTGTTGGCCAGGCGGGTCTTGAACGCGTGATACTCGGCCTCGCCCCTGGTTCCTCCGAAAAGGCGCTTGAACATGCGCTCGAGCGTCGCGTCGGACGCACGCAATTCCCCGCTATAGCCGGTCTGGAATGCGTTGAAGTTGGAGATTTCGTTGCAGGTCAGGGCTGCGACCATCAATTCCTGCTGGATCGCCGCGGCCTGGATGGCCGTGACCTCAACCGGCTTCGCGCATTTGCTCGGCGGCATCGCCATCGCCCCGCCCGCTGCCACCACTGCCGAAAGCGCGATTGCGCCTACCCCGAGGTTTCGTCCCATGGCCACCTTCTCATCGTCTGGCTGCAGACCCCACCCTAGCAAAGAGGTTTGAAAGGCGCGAATCTCGGAGCCTCGTATCGTTAAGGCAAATACAATGACCGCGAGTTCCGTCCCCGACCTCCCCGGCCCCTCCGCTGTCGATCTGACCGGTGAAAAGGTCCATTGGGACCTGAAGGACGCCATGTCCTATGGCGACTATCTGCATCTCGGCGAGCTCTTGGCCTGCCAGCAGCCGCTCAGCGGCCAGCATGACGAGACGCTTTTCATCGTCATCCACCAGGCCTCGGAACTCTGGATCAAACTGTGCCTGCACGAGATCGCCGGCGCGATCCGCCAGATCCGGGCCGACGAACTTGGGCCCGCCTTCAAGATGATGTCCCGGGTGGCGCGCGTGCAGGTCAATCTCATCCAGTCCTGGGAAATTCTCTCGACCATGACGCCGTTCGATTATTCCAGCTTCCGCTCGACATTGGGAAAATCGTCCGGCTTCCAATCCTTCCAGTACCGGATGCTCGAATTCCGCCTGGGCAACAAGAACCGCCAGATGGCGCGTGTTTACGAAGCAGGCGGCGACATTGCATCCGCCGTTCAATCCGCGCTGACGGCGCCCAGCATTTACGACGAAGCGTTGGCGTTGCTTGCGCGGCGCGGGCTGCCGGTGCCGCAGGAAAAACTCGAGCGCGATTTCGCGGAGCCTTACACGGCAGATCCTCAAGTCATGGAAGCGTGGCGACAGGTCTATCGCGACGCCGAAAAGCATTGGGACCTTTACGAACTCGCCGAGAAGTTGGTCGATCTCGAATACCGTTTCCATCTCTGGCGCTACAGCCATATGAAGACTGTGGAGCGGATCATCGGCTCCAAACCGGGAACGGGCGGCACGTCCGGCGTCAACTATCTGAAGAAAGCGCTCGATCTTCGCTTTTATCCCGAGTTGTGGGACGTGCGGACGGAAATCTGATCCGGTTGCGGGTAGTCATCCGTACAGGCCAGAGCGTTTTGCATGAGGGCGGTAGCATTCTTAACGCAGTGGACGCGGAGGATTCGCAGAGCGCGCGGGGGAACGGTGCGCACCGCCAAGGATCACAAACAGATGTCGATTCATTCGGCGCGCGAAGGCGCGCAACCATTCGTTTCTCGCGGCGTGCACGATTAACGCTGCGCCCCCTCTGCGTCCCCCGCGCATCCTCCGCGTCCACTGCGTTAAGAATGCTACCGCCCTTACCTCCGGATCACGCCCGGCCATGGTGAGTTTTGTGATTGAAAATGCTCTAACGCGTATTGCAAACGGGGAGACTAGCTTGGGCGCGCTGTCGCATATTCGGGTGTTGGACCTGAGCCGCGTATTGGCGGGTCCGTGGGCGACGCAGATTCTGGGCGATCTGGGCGCCGAGATCGTCAAGATCGAAAAACCCGGCGAAGGCGACGAGACCCGCGCGTTCGGTCCGCCCTTTCTGCAAACGAAAGACGGCGCGCGCGGCGACGCGACCTATTTCCTCTCCGCCAATCGCAACAAGCAATCCGTGACAATCGATTTCTCCAAACCCGAGGGCGCAGCGCTCGTGCGGCGCCTCGCACGTCGTTCGCATGTGGTGGTTGAGAATTTCAAGACGGGCGCGCTCGACCGATACGGCCTGGATTACGCGACGCTCGCAGCCGATAACCCTGCCCTTGTTTATTGCTCGCTGACGGGCTTCGGACATGACGGCCCGTACAAGGACAAGGCCGGCTACGATTATCTGATCCAGGGCATGGGCGGTCTGATGAGCATCACGGGCCAACCCGACGGCGCGCCGGGCGCCGAACCGATGAAGGTGGGCGTGGCGGTCTCCGACCTGTTCACCAGCCTCTACTCCGCCATCGCGATTCTTGCGGCCGTCATCCATCAGATGCAAACCGGCGAAGGCCAGGCGATCGACATGGCGCTGTTCGATTGCCAGGCGGCCGCGCTCGCCAACCAGGCCGCCAACCATCTTGTGGGCCATACGGCGCCGACGCGGCTGGGCAATGCGCACCCCAACATCGTGCCCTATCAGGTTTTCCCGACGGCGGACGGGCATCTGATCCTCGCCGTCGCCAACGATCGCCAGTTCGCACGCTTCTGCAGCGCGGCCAATATCGGGCAACTCGCGGCCGATCCGCGCTTCGTCACGAACGCCGGCAGGGTCGACAACCGCGAGACGATTGTGGGCCTGCTCAAGCCGGTTTTGCTTGCGCGCTCGACCGCGGACTGGATTGCGCTCCTCGAAGCGGCCAACGTGCCCTGCGGCCCGATCAACTCGGTCGGCCAGGTGTTCGCCGACCCGCAAGCGCTCGCGCGGGGGCTGACAATTTCGATGGCGCACGCGACAGCGGGACCGGTCGATCTGGTGGCGAGCCCGCTCAGGCTCACCAAGACGCCGCCGGAATACCGCTCAGCGCCGCCCATTCTCGGCCAGCACACGGACGACGTGCTTAACGGCGTGCTGGGGCTTTCACCAAACGAGATAAAAAAATTGCGGTCGCAGGGCGTGATCTAATCGTTAGCAACCAAGCCTTAGCGAAGTGCGTTGATCCTGTAAGCGAGCAGGTTTGACCATGCGCATGGGGTTCTCGGTTCTCTTTCTGGTTGGGGCGATGATCGCCCCCGCCGCCGCGCATTCGCCAATGCTGCCGCCAATGCTGCCGGAAGCGCCGCAGCGCAACTTTGCAGGCGAGCGCGTGCCGGCGCGGATCGATCTGCCGTCTGTGGATTCCTTTCTCTACCGCCATGCGCGCCGCGAAGACACGGAGGGCCTGACCCTCGACAACGCGCATGTGCAGGCCCCGCCGGCGGGTCCGTCCGGCCCATCGATCAATATCGGCTCCTTCCACGCGGAAATCGGCGGGACCGGCACGCACGCCCATCTCGCCCATTACACGCTGGAAGGCGTGCAGGTGATGGGCGGCTCGGTTTCGGGCAGCATCGACGGGCGTTCCGCCCGGATCACCATAGACTGGTGAGATTAGGGCCTTTTCGGCCGCCTCTTTTCCGCCCTGCTCTTTTCGGACAAGTCCCCATGCAGTAAAGCTGCGCGCCCGTTTGTTCGAAAAGAAGCGGGCGGGCTCATTGAGGCACAATCGATGTCATACAAAGTCGCCGTGGTCGGCGCGACCGGCAATGTCGGGTCGCGAAATGCTGACCGTCCTGGCCGAGCGCCAGTTCCCGGCCAGCGATGTCGTGGCGCTCGCTTCCACCAGTTCAGTCGGCACGGAGGTTTCGTTCGGCGACGCCATCCTCAAGGTCAAGGCGCTCGACTATTACGACTTCAAGGGCACCGACATCGTGCTGATGTCCGCAGGCTCGCCGTCGCCAAGGAATGGGCGCCGAAGATCGCCGCGCAGGGCGCCATCGTGATCGACAATTCCTCGCCTGGCGCATGGACCGCGACGTGCCTCTCGTCGTGCCGGAAGTGAACGCCGCGGTGCTCGAGACCGACATCAAGAAGGGCATCATCGCCAATCCCAATTGCTCGACCGTCCAGCTCGTCGTGGCGCTCAAGCCGCTGCACGATGCGGCGCAGATCAAGCGCGTGGTCGTGGCGACCTATCAATCGGTGTCGGGCGCGGGCAAGGAGGCGATGGACGAGCTGTTCCGCCAGACGCGCGCGGTGTTCGTCGCCGATCCGATCGAGACCGAAGCTGTTCACCAAGCAGATCGCCTACAACGTCATTCCCCATATCGACGTCTTCCTCGATTCCGGCCTACACCAAGGAGGAATGGAAGATGATGGTCGAGACGCAGAAGATTCTCGATCCCGACATCCAGCTGACCGCGACCTGCGTGCGGGTGCCCGTGTTCATCGGTCACGCCGAAGCGGTCAACATCGAGTTCGAGAAGCCCATCACGGCCGATCGCGCGCGCGCGATCCTGCGCGCGGCGCCCGGCGTACTGGTCGTCGACAAGCGCGAGGACGGCGGCTATGTGACGCCCGTCGAAGCGGCCGGCGAGGACGCGACCTTCGTCTCGCGCATCCGCAAGGATCCGACCGTGGAGAATGGTCTGTCGATGTGGATCGTGGCCGACAATCTGCGCAAGGGCGCGGCCCTCAACGCCGTGCAGATCGCCGAATGCCTGATCAACCGCAAACTCCTGAAGAAAGCCGCGTGAGCCGTGCTGTGACCCAAGCCGAATTCGAAGCGCTCGTCGCGCGGCTCGGCGCGGCCGCGACGAAGGGCGACGGCAAGGCGTTGGCCGCCTGCTTCACGCCGGACGGCGTCTATCACGATTACATCTACGGTCCGCATAAGGGCCGCGAGTCCATCGCGGACATGCTGGAGAATCTTTTCCATCGCGACGCTGCCGATTACGACTGGCGCTTTTTCGATCCGATCACGAACGGACAAATCGGTTACGCGCGTTCTCTGTCCCGCTTCGTTTCGACCATTCCCGCTTTCAAAGGCCGCCGCGTGGTGATCGACGGCACGAGCCGTTTCATCCTGAAGGACGGCCTCATCGGCGCATATCATGAGAGCGTGAACGGGGGAGTCGCCATGGCGCAGTTGGGCGTCGAAGGCGCCCGCATGGAAAAAGTGTTCCGCCGCTGGGCCGACCGTTTTCTCGCAGAACCGGAAGCCGCGGAATATGCGAAGGGCTTTCGGGAGTAGCAAGGAAGGGACTGCATACGACCAACCACCTTACCTTTATTTGTCATGGCCCGCGAATGCGGGCCACCCAGGTGACGCTGCAATAGACTCGAAGAAAAAGCACGGGTGTGAGCGTCATCTCCACCATGAACAGACTTCACCTGGGTAGCCCGCATTCGCGGGCTATGACAACAAGGGGGTGGTCAGCCGGACTGCCATATTGCTGATTCAGAAAAGCAATAGTTCAGGCCAATCGCTCAATTCGCACCGCCGATATTGGCGGATCGACCAGCGCGTTCTGCTCCGCCGGCAACGCCATTTCTTTCGATCCAGCACTCGCCGACAAAATGTGAAACACGCTTGCGGTGGCGCGCGCGAGCGCATCGGGCGACGCGCAGCCGGAAAGTTTGGCGGCGAGGAACAGCGCTGCGAACAGATCGCCCGCGCCATGCGGCGCAGATTCGAGACGCGGTGTCGTCGCAAGCCATGCCTCTCGCCTTTCCACCGCCAGCGCGCCGATGCGGTCACCCACAGGTACGGAGGTTGCGACGACGACCGGGCGATTCAGATATTTCGCGGCGGCCAGCGCATCTTTCGGATTTTGGATTTCAATCTTTGCGAGGCTCGACAGCTCGAACACATTCGGCGTGACGATATCGGCCAGCGGCAAAAGCGTCTGCGCCATCGCATTCGCAACGCCGGGCTTCGCGTAAGCCAGGCCCGCATCGCCGAAGACGGGATCGAGGCAATAGAGCGCGCGCGGATTGGCCAACTTCACACGACGCACCGCATCGGCTGCGACTTCGGCCTGATCGGCGTGGCCGAGATAACCGGACAAGACGGCGTCGCATTGCCCGAGCCAGCCATTGCCGTCGAGACCATCGACCAACCGGCGCATCAGGCCGGCATTCGTCGCTTCGCCTTCCACCCGCGTGTAGCCCGCATGGCTGGAGAGCAGGATCGTGGGGATCGTCCAGGCGGCATGGCCGAGCCGCTCAAGCGCGAAACGCGCCGCGCGATTGCCCACATATCCATAGACGACCTCGGACTGAATCGAGAGCACGTTCATGAGGCGCGCCGGTACGAATCCGCGCGCGACGCGATGAACGCACGTTCCGGATCGCTGAGCGGACATGCGAGCGCGCGTTGGAACGCGACGCGCGCAGCTTCGCGCCGGCCAAGCTTCAGCAACAGGTCGCCGCGCGTGGCGTGGTAGAGCGCGTAGTCTTCCATCCGCCTGTCGCCCAATAATTTATCGAGCTTCAGAAGCGCAATCTGCGGACCTTCGGCATAGGCCGACGCGACGGCGGCGTTGAGGCGCACGACGGGAGTTGGCTTCAGCTCTTCGAGCATCGCATAGTAATGCGCGAGCTGCTGCCAGTCGGTCGATTCGAAATCTTTCGCGGCGGCGTGCACAGCGGCCGCGCCCGCCTCCACATGATAGACCGACAATTCGCGCGCGCTCATCGCATCCTGCAGATGCGCGAAGCCGCACGCGATCAGATCGCGATCCCACAGGCGGCGATCCTGCTCCGCCAGAAGCAGCAATTCGCCGGAACTGCCGATGCGCGCCGAAGCGCGCGCATGCTGGAACGAAAGCAAAGCGGCGAGCGCATGCGCCTCTCCCGTCGCCGTGACGGGATGGCGCGTCACCAGTTCCGCCAACCGCAAGGCCTCGACGCAAAACTCCGCGACGATCAGATCTTCGCCTTCGCCGGCGGTGTAACCGCCTGTAAACAACAGATAAATCGCCTGCAACAAAGCGGGTAGCCGTTCCGCCAGCGCGCCGCCTTCCGGGATTTCGAACGTGAGACCGAGTTTTCGGATGTCTGCTTTCGCGCGCACCAGTCGTTGCGCCACCGCGTCCGTGCTCGTCAGGTAGGCGCGCGCGATATCGTTGACGCCGAAGCCGCACACCGTCTTGAGCGTGAGCATCGCCTGCGCGTCTTCGCCCAATGCGGGATGACAGGCGACGAACATCAACGCCAGCGTATCGTCGAGGTCGATCTGCGGCTCTTCCGTCATGGGGCGCGCATCGAACAACGCTTCGTCAAAAGGTTGTTCGCGCGCTTCGCGACGCAGACGATCGAACGCCTTGTTGCGCGCGACGGTGGCGAGCCACGCGGCGGGCCGCTCCGGCGCGCCGTCGACCGGCCAGCGGGCAAGCGCCGTGGCGAACGTGTCCTGCAACACGTCTTCCACCAGCGAGAGATGCGCCGGACCGAACATGCGCGTCAGGCGCGCGGCGAGGCGCCCCGCTTCGCGGCGGAACAGACCATCGACCAGCAAATCCGTTCCGCCGCCCATCTCACAAATCGTGTATCTGACGCACCTCGATATTGCCGCCATATTTCAGATGCGGACAAGACTCGGCAATGCGGCAGGCCTCGTCATAGTCCGCCGCCGAAATGCAATAATAGCCGCCGACCAGTTCCTTTGTTTCGGCATACGGACCATCCGTCACCAGAACGCGCCCGCTTTTCGACCGCAGAACTTTGCCGGGCTCATCGGTCAGCTTGTTGCTGGTCAGATATTTTCCTTCTTTTCGCATCCGCTCCGACCAGGCCATGTATTCCTTCACGACCGCCATCATTTCCTCCGGCGATTGCGCGGCAAACTGGCCCGCATCCTCGTGCAACAACAACAAAAAGCTCGCCATATCGGCCTCCTTCGGGATAGGGCGGCCACCCGCCCTATCCTATGACGAACGGCGGCGACGAAAATCGACAATCACATGGTGTGAAACTGCCGTATTTCGATGCGCCCGCCATATTTCAAATGCGGGCAGGTCTCTGCAATGCGGCAGGCTTCGTCGTAGTCCCTGGCGCTGATGGCGAAGTAGCCGCCGATGATTTCTTTCGTCTCGGCATAGGGCCCATCCGTCACCGCGACGCGCCCGCCTTTCGGCCTCAGAACCTTGCCCGGATCGTTGGAGAGCCGCTCCGTGCTCTTGAGCCGCCCTTCGGTCCGCATGCGCTCGGCCCAGGCGATATATTCCCTGGTGACCGCCAGCATTTCTTCCGGCGAGCGGATCGGTCCCGTTCCCAAATCCTGGTGCAAAAACAGCATGAAATCCGGCATGTGAGCCTCCTCGAACGGGGCAGACCATTCTGCCCCATCCTAAGACGAACCGACCGCATGAAAATCGACATTCGCACGGCTTGGCGAATACCGGCCCTGTGCCGTAAGTCTGGGTCAGCCAGATATCCAGGAAGACCATGACCATCCGCCCCCGCCGTTCGGTTCTTTACATGCCGGGATCCAACCCACGCGCGCTTGAGAAAGCGCGCGGCCTGCCGGCCGATGCGCTGATCCTCGATCTCGAAGACGCAGTGGCGCCGGACGCCAAGGATCTTGCGCGCAGCCAGGTCTGCGAGGCGGTCAAGGCGAAAGGCTTCGGCAAGCGGGAAGTCGCCATCCGGATCAACGGCCTGTCGACGGCCTGGGGTCGAGCCGATCTCGATGCGGCGGTCGCCGCATCTCCGGATGCGATCCTGGTGCCCAAGGTCTCCCGGTCGGGTGATCTCGACGCCGTTGACGCGAAGATCGAAGGCCGCCCCATCGCCTTATGGGCGATGATGGAGACGCCGCTGGCTATCCTCAAAGCGGCCGAGATTGCGGGTGCGGGCGGCAAGCTCGCCTGCCTCGTGATGGGCACGAATGATCTGATCAAGGAATTCCACGGCGTCCACACGCCGGACCGGCAGAATCTGTCAGCCGCGCTCGGCATCTGCGTCGCCGCGGCGCGGGCCTACGGGCTCGCGATCATCGATGGCGTCTACAACGACATCAACAATGCGGATGGATTTTTCGAATCCTGCAAGCAGGCGCGCGCTTTCGGCTTCGACGGCAAGACCCTGATTCATCCGTCGCAGCTCGAACCTTGCAACACAGTGTTCGCGCCGTCGCCCGCCGATGTGGAGGCTGCGCGCAAGATCATCGCGGCATTCGACCTGCCGGAGAACAAGGGCAAAGGCGCCATCGCGCTGGACGGCCGCATGGTCGAGCTTCTGCATGCCGAGATCGCGCGCGACACGGTCGCGCTGGCCGACGCCATTGCGGCGCTCGGCGCCGCGTGACCATGAAAACCAATAGCGGTCATTTCTTTGAGGATTTCCGGCTGGGGCAGAAGCTTGTCCACGCCACACCGCGCACGCTGACGGCAGGCGACGCCGCCCTTTACACCGCGCTTTACGGTTCGCGTTTCGCGCTGCAATCCGCAGACACACTCGCGCGGAAACTGGGCTACATGCGCGCGCCGCTGGACGATCTGCTCGTCTTCCACACCGTATTCGGCAAGACCGTGCCCGACATCTCGCTCAATGCCGTTGCCAATCTCGGCTACGCGGAGGGAAGATTCCTGAAGCCCGTCTATCCGGGCGCGACGCTCTCTGCAGTTTCGGAAGTGATCGGGCTCAAGGAAAATTCCAACAGGCAGACCGGCGTGGTGTATGTGCGCACCAACGGGTTCGACGAGACGAGCGACAAAGTTCTTTCCTATGTGCGCTGGGTGATGGTGCGCAAGCGCGATCCAAATGCCCCGGTTGCCGAAGCGCATGTTCCCAAGCTCGCGACTGCGGTCGATCCGTCCGAGATGACCGTTCCATCGGGTGTCAACTTCGAGTCCTTCGATGTCGCCGCATCCGGTAGCCCGCATCTCTGGGACGACTATGCGGTCGGCGAAAAAATCGATCATGTCGACGGCGTCACGGTCGAAGAAGCCGAGCACATGATGGCGACGCGGCTTTACCAAAACACGGCGCGCGTGCATTTCAACCAATTCGCGGAAGCGAACGGACGCTTCGGCCGCAGGCTCATTTATGGCGGCCACGTGATCAGCCTGGCGCGCGCGATTTCGTTCAACGGCCTCAGCAATGCGGTGACGATCGCGGCGATCAACGGCGGGCGGCACGTCAATCCGTTGTTCGCCGGCGATACCGTCTTCGCTTGGTCGCAAGTGCTTGATAGGCAGGAGGTCGCAGGCCGTAAGGATTGCGGCCTGCTAAGGCTTCGTTTGATTGCGACGAAAAATCTTCCTTGCGCGGAATTTCCTGACAAGAACGCCGAAGGCCAGTATCCCGAGAATGTCATTCTCGATTTCGATTACTGGGCGCTCATGCCCTGTCGCGCCTGATGCCGGCTTTCGATCTCTATCGCGCTCGCGTCAAGAAGGGCGAACTCACGCTTGATGTCGCGCAAATAGCGGCCGCGAAGCGGCTGGAATCGCTGGCGGCGCAGCTTAAATCCTATCGTCCCGGGCGCGGCTGGTTCGGGCCGCGCAAGGCGCCGCGCGGCGTCTATCTCTGGGGCGATGTCGGCCGCGGCAAATCCATGCTGATGGATCTGTTCTTCGCAGCCGCGCCGCTGACCACGAAACGCCGCGTGCATTTCAACGCCTTCATGGTCGAAACCCATGCGCGCATTCACGAATGGCGCAATCTCGATGCGCGGGCGCGCGCGCGGCGGCCGGAATATGTCCGTGAAGCCGGCGACGATCCCATCGCCCCGGTTGCGCACGCCATCGCGAACGCAGCGACGCTTCTCTGCTTCGACGAATTCCAGGTGACCGACGTGGCCGACGCGCTCATCCTGGGTCGGCTGTTCGAGCAGTTGTTTGCGCGCGGCGTGGTGATCGTGGCGACGTCCAACACCGCGCCGCTGCGGCTCTATGAAGGCGGCCTCAACCGCCAGCTCTTCCTGCCGTTCATCGCGCTGATCGAAAATCGCCTCGACATCGTGGAGCTGAACGGACCGCTGGACTATCGGCTGCAGCGCATGGAAGGCATGCCGCTTTACATGGCGCCGTTGGGACCGGAAGCCGACGCGGCGATGGACACCGCCTGGCGTCACCTGACGGATACGGCGAAAGGCGAACCGCGCACGCTCACCGTGCTGGGGCGCAGCCTTCGTGTTCCCCAGGCCGCGAACGGCGCGGCGCGATTCACCTTCGACGATCTGTGTGCGCAGCCTCTGGCCGCGGCCGATTATCTCGCCATCGCGCAGGCCTTCTCGACCTTGTTCGTCGACCGCATTCCGAAAATGGGGCCGGACATGCGCGACGCGGCGCGGCGCTTTGTCGTGCTGATCGACACGCTTTACGATGAAGGCGTGAAGCTTGTTTGTTCGGCGGCGGCGCCGCCCGATCAACTCTATACCGACGGCGACGGCGCGGACGCATTCCGGCGCACCGCGTCTCGCCTTGTCGAGATGCAGACCCGCGACTACCTTAAGCGCGGTCGCGGCAAACGCAGTTCGGCAGAATGAAAAGTCTTTACGAGGTCAGTGCGATCGTGTTCGGCGGCTTAATGATCTATGGCTTCCGCTATCAGATCCTTCGCCGTCTTCGCCGCTTCGACCAGCGCAATATCGCGCGCCGGCGCCAGGAAATGGACGATCGCCGCGATCGCTTCGCGCATTATAAGCATACGCTTGAGCTAGCCGGGGAGCAGGTGGAGGAGGTCGGCGAATTCAGTACGCCGGACGAACGCACCGGCGATCCCGTCACGCGTTACCTGTTCGAAGGCGAAACCTTCGCCTCGCGTGACGAAGCCGAAGCCGCGCGCAACGAAAAGATCGTCGCCAAGGCGCGGGAGTTCTACAGGGAACTGCCGGCGGCGCTCGCTGCGCGCGGAAAAGACAAGCTGAATTAGAGCAGTTTAGGATTGAGTCTAATCACAAAATTTCACCATGGCCGGGCTTGACCCGGCCACCCAGCCGCCGCGCGTCCGCGCGGCGAATGACTCTTCGCAATGCTTCGAGCAGTTTGCTCCTCACAATGAGTCATTTCGCTCGCGGACGCTCGCTTGCTGGGTGGCCGGCTCGGGGGCCGGCCATGGTGAAGGTAGGGGAGTCCAACAATTGGATTTGAAAACGCGCTACGCCGCCTCGCCCCTAAGCACCGCGACGCGCATTCGCTTCACGTCGCGGGTCGCAAGCCGATACTGTGCAGCAGGCTTGCATAGCGCGGATCGGAGCGCAGGCGGTCGAATTCCGGCGAGCACAGAATGGACAGCGTGGAGAGGTCGTGCCCGCGGTAGGCCTCCTGCAGCGAAGCAAAAGCGGCATCCGTCTGGCCGAGCGCCGCCTGATCGAGCGCGGTGGAATATGCGGGTTGCGGGTAAAAGCGGCGCTCCGCGAGCGTCTCTTCCAGAAAGCCGCGAGGCCCCGAGCGCGCATAGGCGTCTGCGATCTGATCGACGGCGGCGGGTCCGAAAAATCGATCGTCAAGCCGGGCTGCGATGCGCAATTCCGCGACGGCTTTGTCGAAGACGCCGAGCCTGCGCCAGGCCATGGCTGCGGCGTCATGCGGCTGCGAAAAGGCCGGATCGATGGCTTCGGCCTTCGTGTATTCGTCGATGGCCTTTCGATAGTCGCGCGCATTCTGCAGAATCTGTCCAGCTTCGTGATGGATGATCATGGAGAAGGGATCGAGCTCCTCGGCCTTTCTCACTTCCGCAAGCGCTGCTTCATGCCGTCCCATCACCGAAAGCACTTCGGCATACCATTGATGCGCTGTCGCGAAATTCGGATTGAGGACCAGCGCACGGCGAAATTCGCGCTCGGCGCCCGCAAAATTCCAGTCTTTCAGGAACAGGACATAGGCCATTGAGCAGTGCGCTTCCGCCAGCTGCTCATCCAGCGCGAGCGCATGCGCGGCAGCCGCGCGCGCTTTTTCGAGCGTGCCGGAATCGGCCGTGCTGCTGTAAAGGCTGTCCAACAGATACGTATCGGCGAGACCCGCATAGGCCAGCGGATTGGCCGTATCGGCTGCCGCCGCGGCCTTGAAATACATTTCGGCCTTGCTCAGTCCGTCCGGGGTTCGTTTGTTCCAGTAGTAACGGCCTTGCAGATAATCTTCGAACGACTCCGGCGATACCGCGTGCCGACCCGCGAAATACTGCTTTTCGAAAGGCGTCAATTGCACGCCGATCTGGGCGGCGATCTGTTCCGCCAGTTCCTGTTGCATGGATGTGGCGTCGCCCATGTTGCGTTCGAGGACGTCGGCCCAGATATGCCGGTCATGCCGCGCATCCAGGAGCTGCACGTTCACGCGGATGCCGTTCGGCGTCCGCATGACCGCGCCTTCCACAATGGCGTCCACATCGAGCTCGGCGGCGATCGTCGACAGGGATTTGCTGGTGTCGGCGTATTGCTGAACCGACGTATGCGAGACGACACGTAAGGAACTTATGCGCGCGAGATCCGTGATGAGCTCGTCCGTCATGCCCTGCGCGAGATAGTCCTGCTTGTTGTCGCCGGTCATGTTGTGGAGCGGCAACACTGCAATGGCGCGGATGGGCATGTGATCGCCCCTTGGCGCCAAAAGCAGAAGCGCCGTCCCCGCCAGCGCCAACGCGACCAATGCGGCCGCCGGCGCGCGCCATTTCCGCCAAGCTGCGCCGGGCGTTGTGCCGGCTCCGGGGTCGGCGCCTGCCGGCTCCACGCCGACGGCAGGCTGAACCGGCTCCGGCCTGGGCTCGACCAGCTCATCCGTCGATCGTTTGAGCCACCGCGCCAGCTCGTCGGTATAGGCGAACACCTTTGCGCCGGCGCCGCCCGGCACCCGATGCACGGGCAGGCCTCGGTCCTTTTCCCAGCGGCGAACGGTGCTTTCGTCCGAATCGAAGAAGGCGGCAATTTCCTTCCATGAGCCGAGCCGTCGGTTCTGGTGTTCGTTGCCCGCCTGCATGGTCCTCGACACGCCCACTTTTCCCGCAGATGCGCGCCCATGCACGCACACGCCCGTCGGGGAAATCCTGCCGATCAGGCACTTTAGTCGAACGGGAGCGGCTTGGGTAGCTCAGGCGCCGGAAGCCGTCATCCGTCAGATATTTGGGAGATCAGGACCATGACGAAGACCCTGCGCATTGGCTTGCGTCTACTGACCGCATCGCTCCTCACGACAACCTTGGGGGCCGCGCCCATCCTCGCGGCGGCTCCAAAAGCGCCGCCCAAAAGCGACGGCAGCTCCGGCAGTTTCGACGCCCAATTCGGCAACGGCGAATATATGGTGGCGTTCGATACCGATAACGGAAACGTCGTGGAATACATTGGCGGCGGGGACACTGTCGCGTTCACCATTCCCCACAAGACCATCACCTATAACGGCAGGTCCCTTCCGGCGTACGAATTTTCCAGCTTCAACGTCGAGCCTTCGGTCAGCCTGACCATTGTGGGCACGGCGCCTGCGCTGTTCCTGTCGCAAGGCAACATGAACATTGCCGGCCAGTTCAAATTTGCGAACACGCCCGTTGCAGGCGGAACGATCAGCACCGGGGTAAACGGCAATTACAACGGCGGGCCAGGCGCCGGCGCGGGAGGCGGCGGCGGTGGCGAGGGTCCCGGCGGCGGGGCCTCGGCCTGTGTCAGCGTCTCATATACCGGCAGCGGCGGCGGCGGCGGCAGCAACTATTCCAAAGGCGGCCATGGCCTGAAGAACTACGAGCCGACCGACGCGGGAAATCAGGTTGTCTTTCCTGGCGGCCTGGCGGGGTTCGAGGAGAGTACGGCGAGACTTCAAGGCGGCGGCGGCGGCGGCGCTCCCGGTGGCGGAAACGCCAACGGCGAATACTGGGGCGGCTCTGCGGGAGGGAATGGAGGGGGCGCGGTCGTCTTTTCGACCCCCGGAACCATCACGATCACGAGTTCGGGCGTGATCGATGCCAGCGGCCTACCCGGCGGAACCAACAACGGCAGCGGCAATCCCGGCAATTCCGGCGGCGGCGCAGCGGGGGATCAGTGGTTTTTCGCGAAGGGCGGCTTCACGAATGCCGGCCAGATCCTGGTCCATGGCGGCGCCGGCGGCGTGTACAGGGCGCCCGAAACGGCTTGCGGCAGCCAGAAGCTGGTCAACGGCCCCGATGGCGGCGAGGGATCTGGCGGCGTTCTGATGATCGATGCGCCGACGATCGCCAATTCCGGCGGCATCAATCTCTCGGGCGGCAATGGCGCGTCTACGCCCAGTGGCGGGCTGCTCAATGCGAACGGCGTCGCGATCAACAACTCAGGAACGATCGCCGGCGCCAGGACGACGGAATAGTTTCGGGAGCATTCAGACATGCGGGGTCGAAGCGAAGCGGTTCGCTTCGACCTCGTCGCTAAGTCGCTTCGCCTTTCAGCAACCGGGGCAGTTTGCCGATGTCGCCGCCGGCATGGCGCATAAAGAAGCGGCGCAGCGGGCCGATCCCGTCCACGATGCCCATGCCCACATCGCGCGCGATGCGCAACGGCGCGATGTCGTTGGAGAACAGACGATTGAGCGCATCCGTCGAGGCGGCGAGCGTGAAGGAATCGAAACGCCGCCAGCGCTCATAGCGCTTCAGCACATCGAGACTTCCGATATCGAGCCCCAGCCGCGCCGCATCGATCGCGACTTCCGCCAGCGCCGCCGCGTCCTTGAAACCGAGATTCAGTCCCTGCCCCGCAATCGGATGGATGCCGTGCGCCGCGTCGCCGGCCAGCGCGAAGCGCGGTTTCACATAACCGCGCGCGAGATGAAAACGCAGCGGATAGGACCAGCGCGGTCCTTCCGCGTGCGTCGTACCCAGATGCGCGCCGAAGCGCCGCGCGATTTCGGCGTTGAACGCCTCCTCCGACAGTTCGAGCATCTCGGGCGCGAGATCTTCGCGCTCGGTCCACACGAGAGACGCGCGATTGCCCGTCATCGGCAGGATCGCGAACGGTCCCGACGGCAGGAAATGTTCATAGGCCACGCCTTCGTGCGGACGCTCGTGATGCACGGTCGCGACGATGCCCATTTGCGGATAGGACCAGGCGATAACGCCCAATCCCATCCGTTCGCGCATCGGTGATTCGCGACCGTCGGCCGCCACCACCAAGCGCGCGCGGATTTGCGCGCCGCCCGTCAGCGTCGCCGTGACGCCGTTCGAATCCGCCGCCAGATCGAGCAGCGACGCGGGCGGGCGCAGCGAGATATTCTTCGAGCACGCGACGGCTGCGTGGAGCGCGCGGCGGATGTGACGGTTCTCCGCGATGCAGCCCATCGGCCGGCCGATTTCCTGGTGATCGAAATGGAGCGAGAACGGCGCGGGCGCACGCCCCAGTGACGCATCGGTGACCAGGATGTCGAGAATGGGTTGCGCGTCTGGTACGAGCTCCTCCCAAACGCCCAGCGCCTCAAGCATGCGCACGGAGGAATAGGAGAGAGCGCTCACCCTGCCGTCGAAGCCGGAGTCGAGCGCAGCGGACGGAGGCACCGGATCGGCCACAATGACCTTCAGGCCGCCCTGGGCGAGCGCCAGCGCCAAGGTCAGACCGACCATGCCACCGCCGCCCACGATCACGTCGGTGTCGAATATTTGGGCCAAGCCGCGCTCCTTGTGGCGGTTATAGCCGGATTACCGGGCGCGCTGGAGCACGACGCGTCGGCCCAATGTCGCAGCGGTCAGTTTCTAAGCGAATGGCGAAATCTGCATAGTTTTTGAGCAGCACTGCCCGGCGGAATCTGGGCATGATCGGCCTGGAAGCCAAAAAATTTATTGAATTCAACGATTTAACGGAAACTGTGGATTACGCTGCAGCGCGGCATGTTTCTTGATGAAGCGTTAAAGCCGCGCACGGGCGATTAACGGAAGGAACAGCGATGAAGCTCATCACGGCGATCATCAAGCCATTCAAGCTCGACGAGGTGCGCGAGGCGCTTTCCGCGCTCGGCGTTCAGGGCATGACGGTGACGGAGGTCAAAGGCTATGGCCGCCAGAAGGGCCACACCGAAATCTATCGCGGCGCGGAATACGCCGTGAGCTTCCTGCCCAAGCTCAAGATCGAAGTCGCGGTCAAAGGCGAAATGGCTCGAAGCGGTGATCGACGCGATCACCTCCAAGGCGAAGACCGGACAGATCGGCGACGGAAAGATTTTCGTCACGCCGCTCGAACAGGTCGTGCGCATCCGCACCGGCGAAACGGATGGCGACGCGCTCTAGGGCAATTTCCATTCATATCAGACTGTCCATCAAGGGGAGCTTGAGAAGCATGCGAATTGCAACATTGCAAACGCATCGGTCTGGGCGCGGCGGCGGCGTTGCGCCGCGCTGCTGGCCACGGCGAACGCCGCCTTTGCCGCGGCGCCACCACAGATCCACTGAATTCCGGCGATACGGCCTGGATGATCACCTCGATCGCGCTGGTGCTGCTGATGACCATTCCGGGCCTGGCGCTGTTCTATGGCGGCATGGTGCGCAAGAAGAACGTGCTGGCGACGCTGGCGCAAAGCTTCGGCGCCACCTGCATCATCACCGTGTTGTGGATGGTGATCGGCTATTCGATCGCCTTCACCAACAATCCGAACGCCGCGATCAACGCACTATATCGGCAGCTTCAACTATTTCTTGCTCGGGCCGATGGGCGTTGAAATCGATCAATCCGCTGGCCGGCACGATCCCTGAATCCGTCTACATGTTCTTCCAGATGACGTTCGCGATCATCACGCCGGCGCTGATCGCCGGCGCGTTGGCCGACCGCATGAAGTTCTCCGCCTTCATGTGGTTCATGTCGCTGTGGCTGCTGCTTCGTCTATTGCCCGATCGCCCATTGGGTGTGGGGCGGCGGCTGGCTCGGCACGTTGGGCGCGCTCGACTATGCCGGCGGCACCGTCGTGCATCTGAACGCCGGCACTGCGGGTCTCGTCACCTGTCTGGTGCTCGGGCAAGCGCATCGGTCTCGGCACGCGAGAACATGGCGCCGCACAATCTGGTCTCAGCGTGATCGGCGCCTCGCTGTTGTGGGTCGGCTGGTTCGGCTTCAACGCCGGTTCGGCTGACACCGCGGGCTACAATGCCGGCATGGCGGCTGCGGCGACGCAGATCGCGACGGCCGCCGCCGCGCTGGCCTGGATGTTCGCCGAATGGATCATCGGCAAGAAGCCGTCGCGTGCTGGGCATGATCTCCGGCGCGGTCGCCGGTCTCGTGGCCATCACACCGGCTTCGGGCTTCGTCAATCGCGCAGGGCGCACTGATCATCGGCCTCACCGTCGGCGTCGTCTGCTACTTCTCGTCGGTCTGGGTGAAGAAGTGGATCGGCTACGACGATGCGCTCGATGCCTGGGGCGTGCATGGCGTGGGCGGTGCCTGGGCGCCATGCTGACGGGCGCGTTCGCATCGAAAGCCATCAACTCCGGCCGCGCCGAAGGCGGCTGGCTCTATCGACGGCAACGGCCACCAGATGCTGCATCCAGTTCTACGATGTGGGCGCGGTGTTCGTGTATTGCGCCATCGGCACCTTCATCATCCTGAAGGTGATCGACATGATCATCGGTCTGCGCGTCTCGCCGGAGGTCGAAGTCGAAGGTCTCGACATCAACCTCCACGGCGAAACCGTGCACGGCTGAACCGGTTCAGTTGGGTCAGATCAGGGGCGCTCGCAAGAGCGCCCCTTTTCTTTGGGGGCGACGACGAAGTCATTGTCTGACCTCTCTCCTTCGGGAGAGAGGTCGAGGATGCGCAAGCCTGCTTGCGCATCCGAGGGTGAGTGGGTGCGCGTGCAGGATCAAATCTTTCGGGAGCAGCGCGCCGCACAAGCACCCACTCACCCTGCCCTCCCTCCCAATGGGAGGGAGGGAAAGACAGGATAAAGTTATTTCTTCGACGCACATGGACGTTTGCGCCGCGCGGCGTCTAGAATCGCTCCGCTTCTCTTTCAGGAATGACTCACGTGCTTCCAGGCCGCCTTGCCGAGCTTCCGCCGGGGTCGTTCGTGCAGCTTGCGCAGCTGCTCGACCCCGTGAAGCCGGGCGCGGCGCCCATCAGCCTTTCTGTCGGCGATCCGCGCGGGCAGGTGCCGGCGTTCGTCACGGAGACGATCGCGCGGCACACGCCACCAGTTCGGCGAATATCCCGCCATCAACGGCACGCAAGATTGGCGCGAGGCCGCGGCGAGCTGGCTCACGCGCCGCTTTGCGCTTCCCGAAGGAACCATCGATCCCGAACGCAATATCCTGCCGCTCAACGGCACGCGCGAAGGTCTTTTCCTCGCGCCCTTTATCGTCACGCCGGATTCGAAAGCGGGGGCGCGGCCCGTCATCCTGATCCCCAATCCGTTCTATCAATGCTACGCCGCGGCGGTGCTGGCGGCCGGCGCCGAGCCGGTGTTCGTGCCGGCCCGCGCGGAGACGAATTTTCTTCCCGATTTCGCATCGCTGCCGTCGATCCGTGCTCGAACGAACGGTGGCGGCCTTCATCTGCTCGCCGTCCAATCCCGAAGGCGCCTGCGCCGATGAGCCATATTGGCGAACGCTGTTCGCGCTCGCCGATCGTTACGACTTCACGGTGTTCGCGGATGAATGCTACGCCGACATCTATTTCGACAAGCCGCCTGTTGAGCGCCCTGACCGCGCGCTTTGCGGAGCAGCGGCGGCTTCGATCGTCTTCTGACCTTTCATTCGCTGTCGAAGCGCTCCGGCCTGCCGGGGCTGCGCTCCGGCATCGTCGCGGGCGACGCGAAGCTGATCGCGAAATTCCGCGCGCTTCCGGAATGTGCGCCGGGCCGCAAGTCCCCATGCCGATCATGGCGGCATCGGCGGCCGCATGGCGCGACGAAGACCCATGTCGAGGCCAATCGCGCGATCTATCGCCGAGCGCTTCCGGCTGGCAGACCGCCATGCTCGGCAACCGGGCCGGATTTCGCCTGCCCGACGGCGGCTTCTTCCTGTGGCTCGACGTCGGCAACGGCGAGGCGATGACGCTCAAACTCTGGCGCGAGGCGGGCATCCGGGTGCTGCCCGGCGCCTATATGGGCCGCGAAATCGAGACCGGAAAAACCCAGTCAAACCCTGGCTTTCGCTATATCCGCGTGGCGCTCGTTCACGATTTGTCAACCATTAAGACCGCACTCGGAAGGATGGGTGAAATCCTGAGTTCCGAGGCGCACGCGTGAGTCCGGGTCGGTCGATCGGCGTCTACCAGCCGCGCACCCGGCGCGGCGCGATGACGCGATGCGCTCGCCGATGCGCGCCGCGCGATCACCCGCGTGCTGCGCATCGCCATCCTGCGGGGCGCGGGCGGCGCGCTCTGTCTCGCCTCGGTCGCCGCCTTCGTGGCGCTGGTGAGCTATCATCACCGATGATCCCAGCCTCAACAATGCGACCGGTCGCGAGCCTTCGAATCTTGCTGGGCGGACCTCGGCGCGACGGCCGCCGATCTTCTGCTGCAGGTCTTCGGATTCGCGGCGATCGCGTTCCTCGCGCCGCCGGCCGTCTGGGGCGCGCGCGCGTTGCGCGGGACGCAGCTTGAGTTATGCGCATGTGGCGCGCCTTCGCGTGGCCGCTCGGCACCGTGCTCGTCGCGGCCGGACTGGGCGTGTTGCCGCGCCCGATTGCGTTGCCTGCCGACGACCGGCGGCTGGATCGGCATCGCCGCAACGGGTTTGTCCACGCATGTCGCGCAGCGATACGGCATGGCATGGCTAGGCGTCGTATTGCCGCTTCTGCTCCTGCTGGCCGGATTGCCGCTGGCTTTCTTCGCAACCGGATTGAAGCTGCGTCCGATCTTGCGCGGCGTCACGTCCGTGCCGGCCTACTTCGTCTGGCTGGGCGGCATGATCCACATGCCCGAGATGCTCACGCGCAAGCGCTACGATCATGCGGACGACGAAGAAGTGGACTCCGAAGACGAAGACGACGATCACGCCTATCGGCTGGGCGTTGCGCCGGAACCGATTGCGGCGACGCGCGGACGACGATCGCCGCTCCAGCCGCGTCAAGCGCGAGGACGCGCGCAAGGGTCCGCCCAAGGCCGAAGACTCCGCGTCAGCCCGCGCTCAATCTGGCCGAAGGCGAATATCAGCTGCCGGCGCTGGGACTTCTGGCCGAACCCGTTCGCGCTGCATGACGCCACTGCGCTCACCGACGAAGCGCTGGAAGAAAATGCCCGCATGCTGGAAGCGGTGCTGGGCGATTTCGGCGTGCAAGCGGCCGCATCACCGCGGTGCGCCCAGGTCCGGTGGTGACGCTGTACGAATTCGAGCCGGCGGCAGGCGTCAAATCCTCCGCGTGATTTCAGCCTCGCCGACGATGTCGCGCGTTCGATGAGCGCGGTCGCGGCCCGCATCGCCGTCATTCCCGGCCGCAATGTGATCGGCATCGAGCTGCCCAACCAGAATCCGCGAGACCGTGTTCCTGCGCGAAATGCTGGCCAGCAACGATTACGAGAAGGCGCGCGCGCCGCTTGACCCTGGCGCTGGGCAAGACCATCGGCGGCGAGCCGGTGATGGCCGATCTCGCCAAGATGCCTCATCTGCTGATCGCGGGCACGACCGGCTCGGGCAAATCCGTCGCGCTCAACACCATGATCCTGTCGCTGCTCTATCGCATGCCGCCGCGAGCAGATGCCGCATGATCATGATCGATCCCAAGATGCTGGAACTGTCGGTCTATGACGGCATTCCGCATCTGCTGTCGCCCGTGGTCACCGATCCGCGCAAGGCGGTGGTCGCGCTCAAATGGGCGGTGCGCGAAATGGAAGAGCGCTATCGCAAAATGTCCAAGCTGGGCGTGCGCGGCGTCGAAGCCTTCAACGACCGCGTGCGCAAGGCCAAGGAAAAAGGCGAGACGCTCAAGCGCACGGTGCAGACCGGCTTCGACCGCGAAACCGGCAAGCCCGATCTACGAAGACGAAATGCTCGAACTCGAAGCGCATGCCCTACATCGTCGTGGTGGTCGACGAAGTCGCCGACCTGATGATGATCTCGGGCAAGGAGATCGAAGGCGCGGTGCAGCGCCTGGCGCAGATGGCGCGCGCGGCCGGCATCCATCTGATCGCGGCGACGCAGCGCCCGTCGGTCGACGTCATCACCGGCACCATCAAGGCGAACTTCCCCACCCGCATCACCTTCCAGGTCACATCCAAGATCGACAGCCGCACCATCCTGGGCGAGCAGGGCGCCGAGCAGCTGCTCGGCCAGGGCGACATGCTCTACATGATGGCGGGCGGCCGCATCCGCCGCATCCACGGCCCCTTCGTCACCGACCACGAAGTCGAAGACGTGGTGCGCTTCCTGAAGACGCAAGGCACGCCCGAATATCTCGACGCCGTGACCGAAGAGCCGGACGAAGACGGCGACGATCCTTATGCGCCTGATGGGCGGCGGCAATGGCGAATCCGGCGACGATCTTTACGACAAGGCGCTGGCCATCGTGGCGCGCGACCGCAAGGCGACCACCAGCTATATCCAGCGCCGGCTGGAGATCGGCTACAACCGCGCCGCCCGCCTGATCGAGCGGATGGAAGAGGAAGGCGTCATTTCCAAGCCCAATCACCAGGGTAAACGCGAAGTCCTGTTGCCGGATCACAACAGGGAATGATCCTGCGCCATTAAAGTATTTTCGGATTGAACTGAATCACAAAACTCACCATGGCCGGCCCCCGAGCCGGCCACCCAGCCGCCGTGCGTCTGCGCGGCGAGTGACTCACCTCAAGCTCTCGAAAGCTTAATTCGGCTCGCAGACGCTCGCCGGCTGGGTTGCCGGGTCAAGCCCGGCAATGGTGAGAAATGGGGTGCGTCAACTCAATCCGAAAACCTCCAGGGCCTTCACGGGCCTAGTGGCTCGCAGCCCACCAACGCGGTAGAGTCCCCAAAATTCATGGGGTGGGGTTATGTCCTACATCGAAAGATCGCTTGGTTCGGGCGAGAAACTCATCGCGCGCGCCCATTTTCACTGGTGGTACAGCCTGAAGGCATGGCTCGCGCTGATCTTTCTCGGCATTTTCATTATCGGCATCATCATTTTCTTCGACATGATGATCCGCAAATGGACGACCGAACTCGGCGTCACCTCCCATCGCTTCGTGATGAAGACGGGATTTTTCCGGTTGAAGACCAACGAGATTTCGCTGTCGAATGTCGAAGGCGTGAGTGTTTCGCAAAGCTTCTGGGGTCGCCTGCTCAACTATGGCCATCTCCAGATCGAAGGAACGGGCGTCGGTTCGGTGAAGGTGCCCGATATTGCAGATCCTGTCGGCTTTCGGCGCGCACTTGAATCGGCGATGGAAGCGGCGAAGAAATAAACCGCATCTGAATTTCTACGGGGAAGTCACAATGAAGTTTCGTTCCGTTGCGCTGCTCGCAGCTTCTGCCGCCATCGCATCGACATCGGCGCTCGCCGCGGGTAACGCCGCAAACGGCGCGGGCGTGTTCGAGCGCTGTGCGATCTGCCACAGCAACACCAAGACCGGCGGGAACAAGATCGGACCCAACCTGTTCGGCGTCGTCGGTCGCAAAGCCGGAACCTATGCCGGCTTCTCCTATTCGAGCGCGATGACGGGTTCCGGCATTGTCTGGACCGACGCCAAGCTCGACGCGTTCATCGCGTCGCCCTCCACGCTTGTTCCGGGCAACAAGATGCCGTTCGAGGGAATTTCGAACGCCACCCAGCGGGCCGATCTGGTCGCCTATTTGGATACGCTGAAATAAATGGACCGCAGGCGGGGACGCCCGCGGTCCATATAGACGCCATATGCGGCGGAATGACGCAATTCACGTTCTTTTTGCAGTGCAACACAAACATTCCCGCCTCCGCCAAGGCCCTACAACCCAGTCCCGGGGCCATGACGCTTCGTTGACAGGAGGCGTACCACTTGCCTAGTTTTTGCGCCGCACAACAGACGGCGGCCGACAGAAACCCGTCGCGCGCGAGATTCGCAGTGACTGGAAACGCTTATACGAGCCGCTTTTCGGGGAAGGCATTCTGACACCATGAAGGTTCTCGTGCCCGTCAAGCGGGTGATCGACTACAACGTCAAGGTTCGCGTGAAGGCGGATCAGACGGGCGTCGATCTGGCCAATGTGAAAATGTCGATGAACCCCTTCGACGAAATCAGCGTCGAGGAAGCGGTTCGCCTGAAGGAAAAAGGCAAAGCGACCGAAGTGATCGCCGTCTCCATCGGGCCGCAGGCGGCGCAGGAAACCATCCGCACCGCGCTCGCCATGGGGGCCGACCGCGGCATCCTCGTGAAGACCGACGGCGACGTCGAACCGCTGGCGGTGGCGAAAATTCTCAAAGCCATCTGCGACGCGGAACAGCCCGGCCTCGTGATCCTCGGCAAGCAGGCGATCGACGACGATTCCAACCAGACGGGCCAGATGCTGGCCGCCCTGCTCGGCTGGCCGCAAGCGACCTTCGCCCACAAGCTCGATCTCGGCGACGGCACGGCGCAGGTCGAACGCGAAATCGACGGCGGCCTGCAGACCGTCGAGATCAAATTGCCCGCCGTGATGACGACCGATCTGCGCCTCAACGAACCGCGCTATGCGTCGCTCCCCAACATCATGAAGGCGAAGAAAAAGCCGATCGACGAAAAGACGCCTGCCGATTACGGCGTCGATGTCACGCCGCGGCTCAAGGTTCTCAAAGTGACGCGAGCCCGCCGAAGCGCCAGGCCGGCGTCAAGGTGAAAACCGCCACCGAGCTCGTCGACAAGCTCAAAGAAGTCGGAGCGATCTGATGACTTCGCTGGTGATTGCCGAACACGACAACAATGTTCTGAAAGACGCGACGGCGAAGACTGTGAGCGCGGCCACGCAGCTGGGCGCGCCCGTGCATGTGCTCGTGGCGGGCGACAATTGCGATGCCGTGGCCGAAGCCGCGTCCAAGCTTCGCCGGCGTCGAGAAAGTGCTGGTCGCCGAGACGCGCCCTATCTCGCAAAGATGGTCGCCGAGCCGATGGAAGCGCTGATCCTCAGCCTCGCCGCCAATTACGACGCGATCCTCGCGCCCGCGACGACCAACGGAAAGAACTACATGCCGCGCGTGGCGGCGAAGCTCGACGTGCCGCAGATTTCGGAAATCCTCGCCGTCGAATCGCCCGACACGTTCCGCCGCCCGATCTATGCCGGCAACGCGATCCAGACCGTGCAGGCGGCGCGCCGGCAAGAAGAGTCATCACCGTGCGCACGACCGGCGTTCAAAGCCGCCGAAGGCACAGGCGCGGCCGCAATCGAGAAGATCACGCCGCCCGCCGATCCCGGCATTTCGAAATTCGTGGGCGAAGAGCTTTCGAAATCCGAGCGGCCCGAACTCACCTCCGCCAAGATCATCATCTCCGGCGGACGCGGCATGCAGTCGGGCGAGAATTTCCATCTGCTCGACAAGATCGCCGACAAGCTGCACGCCGCGGTGGGCGCAAGCCGCGCCGCCGTCGATGCGGGCTTCGTGCCGAACGACTACCAGGTGGGCCAGACCGGCAAGGTCGTGGCGCCCGAGCTCTACATCGCGGTCGGGATCTCCGGCGCGATCCAGCATCTCGCCGGCATG
Organism: uncultured Alphaproteobacteria bacterium; assembly: GCA_963715545.1. Taxonomy (GTDB): domain Bacteria; phylum Pseudomonadota; class Alphaproteobacteria; order Micropepsales; family Micropepsaceae; genus Rhizomicrobium. The sequence continues at coordinate 3,320,917 of OY970252.1, forward strand.
AAGGATTCCAAGGTCATCGCCGCCATCAACAAGGACGAAGAAGCGCCCATCTTCCAGGTCGCCGATTACGGCCTTGTGGCCGACCTGTTCAAGGCGATCCCGGAGATGGATGCAGGAACTGACAAAACTGGGTTACTAGAAGTTTTCGTTAACACGCGAAGCCTACCGTCCGTTGGGGGACGGATCGTCGGGTTCGAAAAAGCGGAGCCACAGAGCGGCCATGAGTATTGAGCGTGTCGGCATCATCGGCGCCGGACAGATGGGTGGGGGAATCGCCCATGTCTGCGCCCTGGCGGGCTATGATGTGATCCTCGAAGACGTCAACGCGGAAGCGCTGGGACGCGCCAAAGGCCTGATCGAAAAGAACATGCACCGGCAGGCGGCGCGCGGACTGATCAAGGACGATTTGGTCGAACCTGCGCTGAAACGGATTTCCACCACCCAGAACCTCGACGATCTCAAGGATCGCGATCTCGTCATCGAAGCGGCGACGGAAGACGAAAGCGTCAAGCGCAAGATCTTCCAGGATCTTTGCCCGCGCCTCACCGAGAAAACCCTGATCGCGACCAACACGTCGTCGATTTCCGTCACGCGGCTGGCGGCCTCGACCGACCGGCCGGAACATTTCATCGGCCTGCATTTCATGAATCCCGTGCCGATGATGCAGCTCGTGGAAGTGATCCGCGGCATCGCAACGGACGACGGCACGTTCCAGGCGGCGCTCGAAATCGTCAAGCGCGTCGGCAAGACGGCTGCTTACGCCGAAGATTTTCCGGCCTTCATCGTCAACCGCATCCTGCTGCCGATGATCAACGAGGCCGTCTACACGCTCTATGAAGGCGTCGGGCAACGTCGATGCGATCGACACCGCCATGCGGCTCGGCGCCAATCATCCGATGGGGCCGCTGCAGCTGGCGGATTTCATCGGCCTCGATACCTGCCTGTCGGTGATGCAGGTGCTTTACGAGGGGTTGGCGGATTCCAAATACCGCCCCTGCCCGCTGCTCGTGAAATATGTCGAAGCGGGCTGGCTCGGCCGCAAGACCGGCCGCGGCTTCTACGATTATCGCGGCGAACATCCGGTGCCGACGCGCTGAAAGCCAATTCTCCCACCCGCCCCTTGACGGCGGGTCGAAATTATCTTTGAGCGGCAGCGAAAAGAGAATTTCGGGGCGGGGCAATGTTGAACCAGCACCCCGCCCCGAAAAATTCTTCGCTTCGCTCCGAATTTTTCGACCCGCCCTCAAGGGGCGGGTGGGGAAAATCAGCTGTTGTTATTGGGCAGCCATGCGCGCGAGCATGAATCACGCAAACATTGAATCTCGCACGCGTTGCTGCGAACTTCGTGAACGAAATCCGGCGTGACCTTATGAAAACCTATCGCATCGGCATTATCGGGCTCGGCCAGCGCATTGCGCATGTGATCTGCGCGATGAAGGAGATGGGCTGGCAAATTGAGATTGCCGGTTATTCCGATCCCGCGCCCGTAGGCCTCACGATTCTGGCGGAACACGACATCCCGCCCGGCCGCGCCCATATCAACACAAAATCGCTTCTGGCCGCGGGGCCGTTCGATCTCGTGATGATCGGCTCGCCCAACCATCTCCACTACGAGCATCTGCTTGCGGCCTTCGAGGCCGGGTTTCCCATCTTCTGCGAAAAACCCATCGTGCGCACGGAGGAGGAAACCTTCGCGCTCGCTCGGAAACTGTCGGACGAGAACACCCCGCCGCTTTATCTGGGTCTCGTCATGCGTTCGATGCCCATCGTGCGCGAGATCATCGCGCGCATCGATTCGGGCCAGATCGGCGAGATCGTTTCGATGGATACGACGGAACATCTGCCGCCCGAGCATGGCGGTTATCTCGCGCGCAACTGGCGGCGCAAGCAGGCATGGGGCGGCTCCTTCATGCTCGACAAGGTGTGCCACGATTTCGATATTTTCGGACGGCTCGTGGGCGCGCGGTCTTCGAAGGTCGCGAGCTTCGGCGGCAAGCGCATCTTCCATGCCGGCCGCGAGAATGTCGGCAAAACTTACAGCGACGGCTCGGCGGCTTACGCGTTGCGCGACGCGGGCTGGGGCGCCGCCAACGACGCGTTCCATTCCGACATGGACGTGACGGACCATCAGACCGCGCTCGTCGAATATGCCAATGGCGTGCAGCTCGCGTTCCATTCCAACAGCCATGTGAGCCTGACCGAGCGGCGCTGGTACATTGCGGGCACGGAAGGCACGCTCATCGCCGATCTCGTGCGCAACAAGATGCTCGTCCGCGGCGCGCTCGATCTCGGCAAGCCGGAACGGCGCGAATGGGGCGGGCTCACCGCCGACGCGCATAACGGGGCCGATCAGGCGATGGCCGTCGACCTGCTCGCGGCCGTGGAAGGCCGCGCCGAATTTCCCGTCACCGCAGAAGATTCCATGGAAGCGGGTCTCACGGTCATGGCGATCGATCGCGCGATGCGGGAGAACCGCGTCGTCGATTGCGCGCCGATGTGGGCGTCTTACGACGCGGCGTGGGCCGATAGCGACTTGAAATAGGCGATGGCCGCCGGATCGTCCCATTCCGCCGGGCCCATCGCATGGGCCACTTCGCGGCCTTGAGGGTCGAACAAAACGCTCAGCGGCAATCCGAACGCGCCGAACACCCGCATCAATCCGAGATCGGGATCGAAATAGCCCGTGAGGGTCGAAGCGTTGTGCGCTTTCAGGAACGCGAGCGTGTCGGCCGGACTGCCGCGCCCGACATTCACGGCCACGACCGTCAGCCCGCCCGGCGGCATCGCGCTTTGGAGCTTTGCCAGGGCGGGAAGTTCGCGCACGCAGGGTGCGCACCAGGTCGCCCACAGATTGAGCAGGACATAGCGGCCTTTGAAGGCCGAAAGCACATGGCGGCCGCCTTGCGCATCGGTGAACGCCACTTCCGGCAATGTGGTGGGGGCGACCGGCTGCAGCCGCGCCAGGCTGGCCGGCGGGCCAGACATAACGGGAGGCGCATGGACAGCCCTTCCGGACATCACATATAGAACCACCGCGCCCGCGACGACGGCTATTCCTGCTATGTACAAGGGGCGCAAACGAGACATCGGTTAAGCCTATGACGGCGAACAAAATGTGGGGCGGGCGTTTCGACGGCGGTCCCGCGCGCATCATGGAGGAGATAAACGTCTCCGTCGATTTCGACAAACGGCTCGCCGATCACGATATCGCGGGCTCGAAGGCGCATGCCCGCATGCTGGCGGCCCAAGGGATCATCTCAAAGGCCGATGCGGACGCGATTGTCTCCGGGCTCGACCAGATCGCCGCCGACATCGCGGCGGGCCGGTTCGCATTCAAGCGCGAGCTGGAAGACATCCATTTCAATATCGAAGCAGCGGCTGACCGAGATCGCGGGCCCTGCCGGCGGCGCGGCTGCACACCGCCCGCTCGCGCAACGACCAGGTGGCGACAGATTTCCGGCTCTGGGTTCGCGACGCCTGCGACGCGGGCGTCATCGGGTTTGGTCGAACTGCAGCGCGCACTCGTGAACCAGGCCGACGCGCATGCCGCAACGATCATGCCGGGCTTCACGCATCTGCAACCGGCCCAACCCATCACCTTCGGCCATCACTGCCTCGCCTATGTGGAAATGTTCGCGCGCGATCGCAGCCGCTTCGACGATGCGGCCACCCGCATGAACGAAAGCCCGCTGGGCGCCGCGGCTCTCGCCGGCACGCCGTTACCCAATCGACCGCGACATGACCGCGAAAGAGCTCGGCTTCGCGCATCCCATGCGCAATTCGCTCGACGCCGTCGTCCTCGCGCGATTTCGCGCTCGATTATCTGGCGGCGGCCACGATCGCGGCCACGCATCTGTCGCGCTTCGCCGAAGAGATCGTGTTGTGGATGTCGCCCTCGTTCGGATTCATTTCGCTGAGCGACGCCTTCACCACCGGCTCCTCCATCATGCCGCAGAAGCGCAATCCCGACGCGGCCGAGCTGGTGCGCGGCAAGACCGGCCGTATCCTGGGCAGCTTCGTGGCGCTGGTGACCGTGATGAAAGGCTTGGCCCTCGCCTATGCCAAGGATCTGCAGGAAGACAAGGAAGCCGTGTTCTCCGCGGCCGACGCGCTCGATCTGTCTATCGCCGCGATGGCCGGCATGGTGGGCGATCTGAAACCGAACGCGGATGCGATGCGCCGCGCCGCGGAAGCCGGCTACCCGACGGCCACCGATCTGGCGGATTGGGTCGTGCAGCCAGTTGGGCAAACCGTTTCGCGAGGCGCATCACATTGCGGGCGCGATCGTGAAACGCGCCGAGGCCCTGGGCGTATCGCTCGACAAAGTGCCGCTCGGCGATATGCAGAAAATCGAGCCGGGGATCACGGCGAAGGTGTACGATGTCTTGACGGTCGACGCGTCCGTGAACGCACGCACGAGTTTCGGCGGCACGGCGCCGGCGCGCGTGCGCGAACAAGTTCAATTCTGGCGGGAGAAGCTCAAATGATCCTGCGCCTGTTCATGGCCATGGCTCTCGTGTTCGCGGTCGCCGCTTGCGGCACCAAGACCAATCTCGACATGCCGAACGGCAAACCCACGCCGAAAAACCAGCACGATCCCTCCCAGCCGCCCAGCCCCATCGTGCGATGAACCATTTCGAGTATCGCGCGGGAAAGCTTTTTGCCGAAGACGTCGACCTGACCAGACTGGCCGAGATCGCCGGCACGCCTCTTTATGTCTATTCGACCGCGACGCTCCAGCGGCACTATCGCGTGTTCGCAAGCGCGTTTCCGGCCGGCACGCTCATCGCCTTCTCCGTCAAGGCGAATGGCAATCTGGCGGTGCTCAAAACGCTCGGGCAATTGGGCGCAGGCGCCGATGTCGTCTCCGGTGGCGAATTGAAGAAGGCGCTCGCCGCGGGCATCCCTCCGAATCGCATCGTGTTTTCCGGGGTCGGCAAGACGCCGCGCGAAATGAAGCTCGGTCTCGAAGCGGGCATCCATCAGTTCAATGTCGAAAGCGAACCGGAACTCGAAGCGCTGAACGAAACAGCGCTGGCCCTTGGCAAGCGCGCCCCGATCACGATCCGCGTCAATCCGAATGTCGATGCCCGTACGCACGCCAAGATCACGACGGGCACTGCCGAAACCAAATTCGGCGTTCCGTGGAGCCGCGCCCGCGACGCCTATACGCGCGCAGGTCAACTGCCTGGCATCAAGATGGTCGGCGTCGACATGCATATCGGCAGCCAGGTGACGGAGCTCGGACCGTTCGAGCAGGCCTTCACCCGCATGGCGGAACTGATCGATACCCTGCGCCGCGACGGCCACAACATCACCCGCGCCGATCTGGGCGGCGGGCTGGGCGTGCCCTATCGGCTCGACGATCCGCCGCCGCCCGATCCTGACGCCTATGCAAACATCATTGCCGGATTGACCAGGGACCTCGGCGTCGAGCTGATCTTCGAGCCCGGACGGCTGATCGCGGCCAACGCCGGAATCCTGCTGTCGCGGGTGATCTATGTGAAGGAAGGCGAGGCCAAGAAATTCCTCATCATCGACGCTGCCATGAACGATCTCTTGCGCCCGGCGCTCTATGACGCCCATCACGACATTTTGTCCGTTAACGAAGCTGGGCCTGCACGCCAGCGCTACGATATTGTGGGCCCCATCTGCGAGACGACGGACATCTTCGCCCGCGACCGGGAGATGCCCGTGCTGAAAAGCGGCGATCTGGTCGCGATCATGACGGCGGGCGCCTATGGCGCGGTCATGTCTTCCGCTTACAATGCGCGGCCGCCGGCAGCCGAAGTGCTGGTCAAGGGCGATGCATGGAGCGTCGTCCGGCCGCGAATGAGCGACGACGCAATTGTTGAGATGGATCGCCTCCCTGATTGGCTTGGATCGTAGCGAACGCTACATCGCGGTTGCGCGCCTCTCGCTCTGGTGGGAGCGCGTGTGGCCGGCTTTGTGGCCCGCGACCGGCATCATCGGGCTGTTCGCGGCGGCGGCGCTGTTCGATCTGTTCGCGAAGATTCCAGCCTCCTTGCATTTGATCCTTCTGCTGGTCGCCGTAGGCCTCGCCGGATATTTCCTGTTCCGGAATTTTCAGAATTTTCGGGCGCCCGACTGGCAGGAAAGCGCGCGCAGGGTCGAACGCGACTCGACGCTCGCCCATCGCCCGATCACGGAACGTCACGACAGGCTGGCGGCCGGCAGCGGCGACGCGATCGCCGAGGCGCTGTGGCGCGTGCACATGAAGCGGCTCTTGGCCGCCATCTACCGCCTGCGTCTGCGCCTGCCGTCGCCGGGATTGCCGGCCCGCGATCCCTATGCGCTGCGTTACGTCGTGCTGCTGCTGCTTGTCGGCGGCTTCGTCATGGCGGGATCGGACTGGAGCCGCAGGCTCATCGCCGGGTTCACGCCGGATTCGAATTCGTCCGACTCGTCGGCGCTGCTGGATGCCTGGATCACCCCGCCTGCCTATACGGGCGTGGCGCCCATCTATCTCGTGCGCGCCGCGGACAAACCGATCGCAGTGCCTGCAGGCTCGCAGCTCGTGCTGCGCGTGCATGAAGCGTCGAGCAAACCAAACGTCTCGCTGAGCCCCACGCCGGATGGCGGCACACCCAATTTCACGGGCTCTTCGGACGAATACGGAACGAGCGTGCGCCTCGCGGCCGACGAATATGTGCGCGTGCAGGACGGTGGGCGCGTGCTCGGCCGCTGGCATATCAAAGCCGTTCCCGATCTGCCGCCCGTGATCGCGTTCGCCGAACCGCCCAGCAAGACCGAGCGCAATGCGCTCAAAATCGCGTTCACGGCCGGCGACGATTACGGCGTCGTCAGCGCGCGCGCGCTGATCACGCCCGTACGGGCGAACGGGAAGAAGACGATCGCGATCGATCTGCCGCTGGCGTCCAGCTCCAAAACCGTGACGCAAACCGTTTACAGCGACCAGACGGAAAATCCGCTGGCCGGTCTCGACGTCGACATCGTGCTCGAAGCAAGGGACGGCGCGGGACAAATCGGGCGCAGCAAGCCCGCGCGCTTCAAGTTGCCGGCGCGGGTGTTCACCACGCCGCTGGCCCGCGCGCTGATCGAGCAACGGCAAAATCTGGCGCTGGGCAATGATAATGCCGTGCCGAAAGTCGAACACACCTTGGAAGCGCTCACCATCGCGCCGGATCGCTTCTACGCCAATCAGGGCGGCGTCTATCTCGCCATCCGCACCGCCTATTGGGAATTGCGCACGGAACGCGGCCAGGAGAATGACGAGCAGGTCGAGGCGCTTCTGTGGCAGATCGCCAGCGGCATCGAACAGGGAGGCTTGCTGAACGCCGCGCAACAGTTGCGCCAGTTACAGCAGATGCTGTCGGAAGCGCTGGCGCAAGGCGCGCCGCAGGATGTCATCGATGCGCTCCTGCAACGCTATCGCGACGCGCTGGCGCGCTATCTGCAGATCCTCGCCGAGAATGCGCAGCCTTCGAATGGCGCCGCGCCACCGAACGCGAAAACCGTAAGCGCCGAGGATTTCGAAAAACTCCTCAAGGCAATCCAGCAACTGGCGCAGACCGGTTCGCGCGATCAGGCGAGCCAATTGCTCGCGATGATGCAGAGCCTGATCGAGAACATGCATATGTCGCAAGGCGGCAGCGGCAAGGGGGACACGCCGGGAGACAAAGCGCTCAGCGACGCGATCCAGGGCCTGAGCGATCTGACAGGCCGCCAGCGTTCGTTGCTCGACAAAACCTTCCGCGAAAAAATGGGCGCCGGCGATCCGAAAGACGGCGGCGCGAAGGGCCTCGCGGACCAGCAGGGCAAATTGCGCGACGACCTGAACAAGGTGCTCAAAGGGCTGGGCGACCAGAAGATTCCCACGCCGGACACGCTGGGGCAGGCCGGCCATGAGATGGGCAGCGCGCAGAACCAGCTCGGCTCCGGCACATATGACGGTGCGGGCGATGCGCAGAAAAATGCGCTGGACGACATGCGCAAGGCGGCCGGCGATCTCGCGAAATCGCTGATGGCGCAAAAGGGACAAGGCCAGGGCGAATCGCATGACGGCGAAGATCCGCTGGGCCGCGCGGCCGGCAGCAATGGCCCAGATCTCGGCGGCGGCACCAAAATCCCCGATCAATCCGAACTGCAACGCGCGCGTTCCATTTTGCAGGAACTCCGCAAACGCGCGGCGGAGCGCGGACGTCCGCAGCAGGAACTGGATTACATCGATCGGTTGCTGAAAGAGTTTTAGGCGCCTCCGACTTGGGCTGGCCCCCTAAACTCACCATGGGCGGGCTTGACCCGCCCACCCAGCAGCGAGCGTCCGCGAGCTGAATCAAATCTCGAAAGAAGTGTTGATTTGAAAGAGTCATTCGCCGCGCACACGCGTGGCGCACTGGGTGGCCGGGTCACGCCCGGCCATGGTGAAGGCGTTACGCCATCACCCCAATATACGGCAGCCCCCGGCCTTCTCCCGCATCGTCCATGCCGTAGCCGACGATGAATCCGGAGACGCCGGCGAACGCCGTGTAATCCGCACGCAGCACGGCCTCTTTCCGGCTCTTGTCGATGGCGACGACAGTGGTAACCGACGCGGCGCCTGCCGCCAGATAGAGTTCGCGCGCCTTGATCAATGTACGGCCGTGATCGAGGACGCCGTCGATCACCAGCACGTTCTTGCCCCGCGCCGCTTCGTTCGGCCCCAGGATCATCGAAACCGTTCCGCCGCTTTCGCGGTTCGCGCCGTAACTGCGCAGCCACAGAATATCGACCTGCAGATCGAGCCCGTGGCGCGACAGCGCGCGCAACAGATCCGCCGCAAACACGAATCCGCCGATGAGGATGGGCGCTGCGATATCCGGTTTGGGCGATGATGCCGCGATCAGGGCCGCCAAAGCGGTCACCCTTGCGGCGATATCGCCTTCGGAGAACAACGGAATGGGCGCCTCTTTCATCAGCCCGTGCCGCCGAAACGAATCTGTAGATGCTTCACGCCCGACGGCGGGCTCGACAGCCGCGTGCGGAACGGAACGCTCTCGCCCGGCTTCAACGTCGAAGCGCCCGGCGAAAAACTCCATTGATAGAGCGACCGCATGTCGTCGTCCGTCAGCACCACGCTCAGCGGCGGCACGGTCAGCTCGCGCTGTGTGATGTTGACGAGCTTGCCGGTGACGACGAGGACGAACTGGCCGTCTTCCTTTTCGACATGATCCGTCGGATCGACGATGTCGATGCCGCGCGCATTCACCTTGAGGCCCAGCGCGGAATAGAGCGACGAGGATTGCGGCCACAGGCTCGCGATCTGCTGGCGATAGGTTTCGGCCGCCCATCCGATCACGAGAACGATGGCGGCGAGCCCCAGCCATCCGGCCGCAAGGCCCAAACGAGTTGACCAGGACGCGCCGGGCGTCTTGGCCGGGGCCGAAACGGATGGCGGCGAGTCGTAGTCGCGGATGGGCGCCTCGCGCGGCGGCGCATAGGCGGCGCGTTGGGGCGCAGGCTCGTCCACGGCGCGGGGCGGAGGCGGCTCTTCAGCCGCGATATCGAGTTCGGGCTCCGGCGGCGGGGCCGCCTGCAGCCAGACATGGGCGCACTTGGCGCACTTCACCTTCCGCCCCGGTGGGGCGAACAGCGCCGCGTCCGTCTGGTAGCGGGTGGCGCATTGAGGGCAGGTGAGAATCATTCCGCCACGCGCGCTGGATCGGCTGGAAAATAGGCGCAATGACATAAGCGCCGCAAGGCTTTAGACGGCATGGTCACGTCCCCCGTCTCTGACTATGTTCCGGCCCCATGGTTCGCTTCGAAAATGTCGGCATGCGCTACGGCCCCGGCCCGGAAGTCCTGCGCGACGTCACCTTTGTGCTGGAGGCCGGGTCCTTCACCTTCCTCACCGGACCGTCGGGCGCCGGCAAATCGACCCTGCTCAAGCTGATGTTCCTGGCCGAGCCGCCGTCGCGCGGGCTGATCACCCTGTTCGGCAACGATCTTGCCACCACCAAGCGCTCGGCCTTTGCGGCGCTGCGCCGGCGCATCGGCGTGGTGTTCCAGGATTTCCGGCTGCTCGACCATCTGTCCGCCTTCGACAATGTGGCGCTGCCGCTCCGGCTCGCAGGCGGCCGGGCCGACGACTACACGCAGGACGTGGAAGAGCTGTTGGGCTGGGTGGGGCTCGGCGATCGCCTGCATGCGAAGCCGCCGACATTGTCCGGCGGTGAACAGCAGCGAGTCGCCATCGCCCGCGCCGTCGTCGCGCGTCCCGATCTGCTCATCGCCGACGAACCCACGGGCAATGTCGATGCGGAAATCGGCCAACGCCTGATCCGACTGTTCGGCGAATTGAATCGGCTCGGCACAACCGTGTTGATCGCCACGCATGATCGCTCGCTGATCGAGAATGCGCGCGCGCGCGAAATACGGCTGGTCGACGGCCGGCTGGTGGAAATGCGGGCGGCGCGCACATGAGTTCTCCCATTCGCAAACGCGGACGCATTCTGCCGCGCGAGGCGGGCGCCGCGCCCCTCGACGTCGTGATCGGCGTGATGGCGTTTCTGGCGGCGCTCGCGCTCGGCGCGTCGCTGGTGGCGGATCGTGCGGCCGAAGGCTGGCGCGCGGGGCTGTCGGGCCGGCTGACCGTGCAGGTGCTGCCGCCCGAACATGGCGCGCCCAACCCGGCGCTGGAACAGGAAACGGCGGCCGCGCTTGCCGTTCTACGCAGCACCGACGGCGTGGTGCATGCCGATGAGGTCTCCCAGGAAGAAACGCTCAAGCTTGTCGAACCGTGGCTCGGCTCGGGCGTGGTGATCGCCGATCTGCCGCTGCCGCGATTGATCGACGCCACGCTGGTTCCCGGCGCACGCCTCGATCTTGCGGCGCTGACGCAAAGGCTGAAGCAAGCCGCGCCCGATTCCGCGCTGGACGATCACAGCCACTGGATCGCGCGGCTCAAGGGCGTGGCGGACGCCGTCATCTGGTCGGCCTATGGCATTCTCGCGCTGATTGCGATTGCCACCGCCTCCGCCATCGCCTTCGCCACGCGCGCGGGCCTGGAAGCGCATCACGATATCGTTTCGCTGCTGCACCAGATGGGCGCGCGGGCAGGCTTCATCGCGCGCGCGTTTGAGTGGCACTATCTCGTCTCGGCGCTGTTCGCGGCGTCCGTGGGCGGCGCGCTGGCCGCGGCGTTTTTCGTGGCGGCGGGCGGCCTCGAATCGGTGGGCATCGAGCCCGTGCCGTTCCTGCCGCCTTTGTCACTGCAGCCGGAAGAATTGGGCTGGCTGATCGTTGTCCCTTTGGCCTCGGCGTTCATCGCCTGGGCGACCGCGCGCCTCTCCGTTTTGGCGGCGCTCCGGCGAATCTATTGAACCGGGCGCAACCGATGTACACTTGCGGCTGACACGGAAGCGGGAATCGGCAGTGGCAGGATCGCGAACACGCACATGGTTGACGGTCTTGCTTGCGATCGTCGTCGTCTATGCGTTCGGTTTTGTCGTATTCGTGTCGCGCATTCCGAGCGAGATGAAACCAATCGGCCATGCCGACGGCATCGTGGCGCTGACGGGCGGCGATGTGCGGCTGATGGCGGCGGAGACGTTGTTCGACGAAGGTAAGGTTGGAAAACGCCTGCTGATCTCCGGCGTGCATCCGGGCACCAGCAAAAGCGAGATCAAGAAGCTGGTGAATGGCGGGCCGCGCTTCGATTGCTGCACCGATCTGGGCTTTACGGCGACCAACACGCGCGGCAACGCTCTGGAAGCGGCGGATTGGGCGCGCGAGCATCATTTCCACAGCCTCGTGGTCGTGACCGCGAATTATCACATGCCGCGCAGCCTGATCGAATTCGCCGACGTGATGCCGAACGTCAAGCTGATGCCCTATCCCGTGCAGCAGGCCGATGTCGATCCTGCGGCGTGGTGGAGCAACGGGCATGTGTTTCGCATGCTGCAAAGCGAATATATCAAATATCTCGGCAGCCTTTTCGTGACGACGCTTTTCCCCAACGGGCTCTCCGCCAACCGCCACGACAAGGACCACGACAATTCGTGACGCCCTGACCGTTTTCCGCTCGGTTCTGTTTCTTCTTTGGTTCGCTCTGGTGTCGGTGATCCTGAATCTGGGATTCCTGCCTGCGCTGCTGCTGCCGCGCCGCGCAGCTGTGTTTGCGGGACGGACATGGGCGGCGGCGGCCTTGTGGGGCTTGAGAATTTTCGCAGGCCTCGGCTTCGAAGTGCGAGGGCCACGCCCCCGCGGCGCCGTGCTCGTCGCTTCGAAGCATATGAGCATGTGGGACACGCTGGCGCTTTATGTGCTGCTCGACGCGCCCATCGTCGTGCTCAAGCGCGAGCTCCTGAACATTCCGTTTTACGGCTGGTATGCGCGCAAGGCGGGCGTCATTTCGATCAATCGCGAAGGACACGCCTCGGCGGTGCGGCAGATGGCGGCCGACGCGAAGAAGGCGTTCGCGGCCGGCGAGACCGTGATGATCTTTCCCGAAGGCCATCGGCAACCTCCGGGCGCGTTGCCCGATTACAAACCCGGCGTGGCTGCGCTTTACAGCTTTCTGGGCGCGCCCTGCATTCCCGTGGCGCTCAACTCCGGACTGTTCTGGACAGGACCAGGAGGATTCCTGAAGAAGCGCGGAACCATCGTCGTCGAATTCCTGCCCGCGATCCCGCCGGGATTGAAGCGGCCGGAATTCATGAGCGAACTGCAAACACGCATCGAAACGGCGACGGCGGCGCTGGTTGCAGAAGGGCGAAAGCAGTTGGCGGGTTGAATCACTTTACCTCTCTCCCTTCGGGAGAGAGGTCGAGGATGCGCAAGCTTGCTTGCGCATCTGAGGGTGAGTGGGTGGGCGTGCAGGGCCAAATCTTTTAAGCACCTTACGCTGCATGAACACCCACTCACCCTGACCCTCTCTCCCGGCGGGAGAGAGGGAAACGAGTCTATGAATTATTTTTCTCAATAAACGCGCGAACAACCGGCAATGCGCGCGCCGCGTCGTCACGAAACGCGCCGTGCCCGCAATTGTCGAACAACCGCAGCTCTGCGACACCCGGCGGCAATGACGCGACGATCTCGCGCGCCAGATGAGGGGGCGTGATGGGATCATCCTCCCCGCCCATCACCAGCACGGGGCACGAAACCTTCTTGAGCGGCTCGCGGAAATCCATCGTACGGATTTCGCCGCCCGGCAGCGAGAAATGACGATAGACCTCGAACCGCATGATCGCGCGCTGGCGCGCATTGGCGTCGTCGGGGCGGGGTCCACGATTGTAAAGCGGCATGCAGACCCGCATGTAATCCGCGACATCTTGTTCGGATGCTCTGTTCCAGAAACGCTCGGCGATGGCGCCGGCCTCGGGTCCGCCCTTCGCTGCGAACAGTTTCAAACTGCCGTCGAGATCCATGCGCGCCGCGGTGCTCGACAGGATCAGCGCACGCGGATGATCGGGATGCCGCGTGGCATAGGCTTGCGCCACCATGCCGCCGAAGGATTGGCCGAGCACGATGGGCTTCTCGATCCCCAGCACGTCGCAGAGATCGCGAATGTCATCGCCCCATTGCGCCAGAGTCCAGGTCTTGGGATCGCTTGGCACGCTGCGGCCATTGCCGCGGTGATCGATATAGACGACCTGCGCGATATCCGCGAAGCCGTCGAAATCGCCCCGCAAGCCGCTATGGTCGAAACCGGGTCCGCCATGCAGCACGAGGAATGTGGGCTTCTCACGCAAGCGCGGACCGTCCGGCGCGAGCTTCGAACCCACGACATCGAAGAAAATCTTTTGTCCATTGACGGTGACGAACATCGCGGCTCCTCGCGCTGCTACGCGACGCACTCTATCCAAGGCGTCGTGTGGCGTACATGCCCAAGTTCTGCTTGCGGGATTTCCGCTTGTGGAGTAGTATTACCGTTCCTCAATCTGGTAATACCGGATGTGCAAATGACGACCATGACCAGCAAAGGGCAAGTCACCATTCCCAAGCGGATGCGCCAGACGCTGGGCCTCAAACCGGGCAGCGACGTCGCATTCGAGCTCGTGAACGGCCAGGTGGTGGTGAAGAAGGCCGGGAAACCCGGCAAGAGCAGGTTTGCCAAGATCAGAGGAACGCTTAAGGACCCGCTGTCGACGGACCAAATTATGAAGCTATTGCGCGGCGACTGATCCATTGATCCTCGTCGACACCAGTGTCCTGCTCGACATACTCAAAGGCGATCCGCAATGGGCCGACTGGTCGGAGAATGCGCTTGAGGCGGCCGCAAGTCGGGACGAACTTGTCATCAACGATATCGTCTATGCCGAATTGTCGACCCGCTATGCCCGCATTGAGGCGCTCGATGACGCGATCGGCGCGATGGCCTTGAAACATTCTGCCATTCCGCGAGCGGCCCTGTTTCTGGCCGGCAAGGCGTTTCTTCGCTATCGCAAGCGCGGGGGAACGAGAACAGGCGTTCTGTCTGATTTCTTCATCGGCGCACATGCAGCCGTGGAACGTTCGTCCCTGCTGACGCGCGACACCGAAAGAATTCGAACCTACTTCCCGACAGTCGATCTGATTGCACCTTAGGCGGGGGGACTACCAATCCTGCTTCAGCGCCGCTTCGAGCCGGTCGAATCCGCCGCTGGTGCCCGATTTGCGCTCCACGCCGCCTTCGTCTTCCCAATCGTCGAGATTGACGAGCTGCTCGGTGAAGATCATCTGCGCGCCCTTGCCGGCCGGTTTGAATTCGACGGTCGCGAGCGACACGGTGATGTGCCGTTCGCTCAGATGCATGTCGAAGGAATAGACGATCCGCGCATTCGGCACGATGTCGTAATAGAGACTGTTGAAGATGGTGACGATTCCGTTGGGCATCCGGTTACTCACATGTTCTCTGCCGCCCACGCGGAAATCCATATTGCGCTTAACCAGTTCCCAGCCGGGAGGGCCGGTAAACCAGCGCGACTTGGCGTCGATGTCGGACCACGCCTTGAAGACGCGCGCCACGGGCGCATCGAATTTGCGGTCCAGCACGATCGTGGCGTGTTGGGTCTTGCTCATGATTTTCTCCTTCGTTTGGGTTTTTCTTCCGCGAGATAATCTGCAAGCCGGTCGAAGCGCTGCTCCCAGAGGGCGCGGCGTTTCGAAATCCAGTCCCCGGCGAGTTTGAGGCTTGCGTCGTCGACGCGGCAGGTGCGCACGCGCCCGATCTTTTCCGAGCGCACGAGGCCGCTCGCTTCCAGCACATCGAGATGCTGCATCACGGCGGGCAGGCTCATGGCGAGAGGCCGCGCGAGTTCGCTCACCGATGCGGGACTGCGGCTCAATCTTTCGACCATGGCGCGGCGCGCGGGATCCGTCAGCGCATGGAACACAAGGTCGAGCGGCGTTTGATAGTTAAGCATACGCTTAAGTATCATCGTGCCTGCGCGATCGCAAGGCGGCGCAGGAATATTTATCCAAAATTCCGGCTTGACTCCGGATGCCGGCGGACGTATTAAACCACAAGGTTATTTAACTTACTGGTTAAACTATGACGCCGGATCGCCTGAGCATGAAATTCGCGGCCCTCGCCGACCCCACGCGGCGCGCGATCCTGGCGCGGCTGGCGCTGGGCGAAACCTCGGTGACCGATCTAGCCGACCCATTCGACATGAGCATGCCCGCCGTGTCGAAGCATTTGAAGGTGCTGGAGCATGCGGGGCTCATTTCGCGCAGCCGCGAGGCGCAATTTCGACCCTGCCGTATCGAAGCGCAGGCGCTCAAGGATGTGGACGACTGGCTGGAACGCTATCGCGCTTTCTGGGAGGAAAAATTCGACCAGCTCGACGTTTACCTGAAGGCGATCCAGGCAAAGGCGAAGAAACGTGGCCGCAAGCAACGCAAATAGCGCCGCCGGGCCGAACTGGAGGATAAAGTGACCGGAACAAAATCGACAGACGACTCGGACTTCGTCGTCACGCGCAGCTTCGACACGCCCCGCGCGCTCGTGTGGAAGGTCTATTCCGAGATCGAGCATCTGAAGCATTGGTGGGGGCCGAAAGGCTTCACCTGGATCGGCGGCACGCTCGATTTCCGGCCCGGCGGAATGTTCCACTACGGCATGCGTTCGCCGGACGGCCACGAAATGTGGGGCAAATTCGTCTATCGCGAGATCGCGAAGCCGGAGAAGATCGTGTTCATCAATTCCTTTTCGGACAAGGACGGCGGCACCACGCGCGCGCCTTTCGCGCCCGACTGGCCGCTTGAGGTCCTGAACACTGTCACACTTACGGAGCATAACGGCCGCACGACGCTCACCCTGCGGGGCGGACCGTTCAATGCGACCGCCGCCGAGCGGGCGCGCTTCGACGCCATGCGTCCGTCGATGGATCAGGGCTTTGCCGGCACGTTCGACCAACTGGCTGAATATCTGAAGACCCAATTGCGCATCTGAACGAGCGCCACAACCACAGGAGAGACGATCATGCAACTGAACGCCCATGTCGCCTTCAACGGCAATTGCGAAGAGGCCTTCGAATTCTACGAGAAGCATCTCGGCGGAAAAATCGAAGTGCTGATGCGCTTCGAAGGCACGCCGGCGATGGGAATGGCGCCGGCCGAGTTTAAAAACAAGGTGATCCACGGCGAGATTTCGATCGGCGATGGCAAGTTGATGGGCGCAGATGCGCCTCCCGGGCGCTACAACCCGCCCAAGGGCATTTCGATTTCTCTCGGCGTGACAAGCGATGCCGACGCGGAACGGGTGTTCGCCGCGCTCTCCGAAAAAGGAACCGTGACGATGCCGCTGCAGGAGACGTTCTTCGCGTCGCGCTTCGGAATGGTCGTCGACAAATTCGGCCTTCCCTGGATGGTCGTCCACCAGAAGCCGCAATAACCGTCGAATCACCGGAGATCCCGCCATGTCGGCCACTGCATCGCTTCCCATGGAGCGCGAGCTCACCATCGTCCGCACCTTCGATGCGCCGCGCGCGCTTGTGTTCCGCGCGTGGGCCGATCCGAAGATGATGGCCCAGTGGTGGGCGCCGAAACACTTCACCAATCCCTTGTGCGAAGTCGATGTACGGATTGGCGGCGCACTACGAATCGTCATGCGCGGTCCCGACGGATCGGAACATCCGATGAATGGCGTGTTCACGGAGGTCGTGACGAACGAGAAACTGGTCTTCACCAACATCGCGGTCGATGCGGCCGGCAATCACCTTCTGGAAGGCAAGACAAGCGTCACGTTCGAAGAGCACGGCGGCAAGACGAAGATGACGCTCGTCACGCGCGCGGTGGGCAAGGTTCCGCAGGCGGCCTTCATGTTGGGCGGAATGGAACAGGGCTGGACCGAAAGCATCGACAAGCTGGAAGCGCTGCTCGCGCAAGCCTGACCATCAGGGAGAATGGAAATGCAGAAGATCACGACATTCCTCTGGTACGACGACAAGGCCGAAGAGGCCGCGAACTTCTATGTCTCGATCTTCAAGAATTCGCGGATCGGAAAAATCTCCCGCTACTCGGATGCGGGACAAGAGGTACACGGGCGCGCGGCGGGCAGCGTGATGGTCGTCACTTTCGAACTCGACGGCCGGGAGTTCTCGGCGCTGAACGGCGGCCCGCATTTCAAGTTTACCGAAGCGATCTCGCTCATGGTGAATTGCGAATCGCAGAAGGAAGTCGACGAGCTATGGGAGAAGCTTTCGGCCGGCGGCGAGAAAAGCCAATGCGGCTGGCTGAAGGACAAATACGGCCTGTCGTGGCAGATCGTCCCGACAGCGCTCGGCGAAATGATGAGCGACAAGGACACGCGGAAAGCCGCGCGCGTCATGAAAGCGATGCTGCAGATGCAGAAGCTCGATATCACAAAATTGGAGCAGGCTTACGCGGGATAGTGCTGGTTCGTCAGCCTCAGTGGCATTCTTAACGCAGTGGTCGCAGGGGTTTCGCAGAGGGCGCGGAGGATTCTTTTGCGCGCTTCGCGCGCGCTGTTTCCCCTGCGTCCCCCCGCGCATCCTCCGCGACCACCGCGTTAAAAATGCCACCAAACTCGCCGGCCCGATAAGAACATATCACGAACAAACATTGACTCTGTTGCGCATTGGCGTTAGCACTTTCATCCGTCCTGGCGATTATCGTGGGCGGAGGAATGCGGACCCCCATATAACGCCCATGAGCGACATTTCCCGCCAGATCTGGGACATGAAATACCGGCTGAAGGCGGCCGACGGGACGCCCGTGGACCACGATCTGGCCGATACCTGGGCGCGCGTGGCGCTGGCGGCCGCCAAGGCCGAAGCGCCCGAGAAGCGTCGCGAATGGGCGCTGGCCTTCGCCCAAGCCTTGGCCGGGCATCAATTCCTGCCCGCCGGCCGCATCCTCGCCGGCGCGGGCACCGACCGCAATGTCACCCTCTTCAATTGCTATGTGATGGGCGCCATCCCTGACGACATGGGCGGCATCTTTGCGAGCCTTCGCGAAGCGGCGCTGACCATGCAGCAGGGCGGCGGCATCGGCTACGACTTCTCGTCCCTTCGGCCCAAGGGCGCGCCCGTCAAAGGCGTGGGCGCGGATGCGTCCGGCCCCGTCTCGTTCATGGAAGTGTGGGACGCGATGTGCCGCACCATCATGTCGGCCGGGTCGCGGCGCGGCGCGATGATGGCGACGCTCGCCTGCGATCACCCCGACATCGAAGACGTTCATCGACGCCAAGCGCACGCCCGGCCGGCTCGCGATGTTCAATCTGTCCGTGCTGGCGAGCGACGCGTTTATCGCCGCGGTGAAAGCCGATGGACCCTGGGATCTCAAATTCGGCGGCAGGATCTACAAGACCGTCGATGCGCGCGATCTGTGGGATCGCATCATGCGCGCGACCTATGACTATGCCGAGCCGGGCGTGATCTTCATCGATCGCATCAACGCCGAAAACAATCTCGCTTATTGCGAAACGATTCACGCGACAAACCCGTGTCTCACGGCGGACAGCTGGATCATGACCGGCGACGGGCCGCAGCAGATTTCGACGCTGCTTGGCAAGCCGTTCGAAGCCATCGCCGACGGCAAGAACTGGCCGAGCGACACGCGCGGGTTCTTCTCGCGCGGGGAAAAGCCGGTCGTGAAGATTTCGACGCGTGAAGGATATGGGTTGCGCGCGACGGCCGATCATCGCATTCGCCGCGTCATACGTCGCAGCCGGTGGACGAAAGACTGGGAATGGAGCGAGGCCGGCTCACTCGCGATCGGCGACGAAATTCTCATCCACGATCACCGTGCCGCGCCAAGCTGGGGCGACGCCGCGAACGCCATTCGCGACGACGCCGAAGGCTATCTGCTCGGGCTTCTGATCGGCGACGGCACGTTGAAAAGCGACAAGGCGATTCTCTCTGCATGGCCGGGCAGGCGCGTCGTCAATGGCGAAGACGAACGCGGCGGCATTCGCGGCGTCATGGACGCAGCTTTCGCAGCGGCGCAGATTCTGCCGCACCGTTCCGATTTTGTCGGCTGGATCGAGGTTCCGGGCCGCGGTGAATATCGCCTGTCGCTGGGCGCGTTGAAGTCGCTTGCGCATGATCACGGTCTGGCGCCTGGCGCCAAGAAGATTACGCCCGCGATGGAGCAAAGATCGTCGGCCTTTCACAGCGGCGTCCTGCGCGGGTTGTTCGACGCCGACGGAAGCGTGCAGGGCAGCCAGATCAAGGGCGTCAGCGTGCGCCTCGCGCAAAGCGATCTCGAGACTCTGCAATGCGCGCAACGGATGCTGCTTCGGCTCGGAATCGCGAGCGCGATCTATCGCGAACGCCGGCCCGAGGGTCTCAAAGCGCTTCCAGACGGCAAAGGCGGCTCGAAAGATTATGCCGTGCGCGCGCAGCACGAATTGATCGTCGCGGGCGACAATCTGAAGGTCTATGCCGAGCGCGTGGGATTTGCGGACACAAGCAAATCGGCGCGCCTGTCTGCCGCGCTTTCGAACTATCGTCGTTCGCTCAATCGCGAGCAATTCTGCGCTACGGTCGAAAGCATCGCGGAAGACGGCGTCGCCGAAGTGTTCGATGCGGCCATCCCGGGGCTCAACGCCTTCGACGCCAACGGCGTCTGGGCGCACAATTGCGGCGAGCAGCCGCTGCCGCCTTATGGCGCGTGCCTGCTCGGATCGATCAATCTCGCGACGCTCGTCAGGAATCCGTTCGAGGAGAATGCGGCGCTCGACGAGGACGAGCTCGCGCGTCTTGTGCGCATCGCCGTTCGTTTCCTCGACAATGTGATCGACGTGTCGCGTTTTCCGCTGCCCGAGCAGCGCGCGGAGGCGTTCGCCAAGCGGCGGCTGGGGTTGGGCGTAACGGGGCTCGCCGATGCGCTCATCTTCTGCCGCACACGATACGGTTCCCCCGAGAGCGTTGCGCTGATCGACCGCTGGCTGTCGAAGCTGTCGCTGGCCGCCTATGACGCCTCGGCCGAACTCGCCGAAGAGAAAGGCGCGTTTCCGCTGTTCGACCGCGAGCAATATCTGGCGCGGCCCAACATCGCAAAACTGCCTTCCGATCTCAGGGACCGCATTGCGGCGCATGGCGTCCGCAATGCGCTGGTGACGTCGATCGCGCCGACCGGTACGATTTCGCTGTTCGCAGGAAACGTCTCGAGCGGCATCGAGCCCGTCTTCGCCTATTCCTATTCGCGCAAGATGCTGCTCGAGGACGGCACGCGTCGCGAGGAGCAGGTCGCCGATTTCGCCTATCGGCGTTTCCGTGAAATTTTCGGCGAGGAAGCTGTCCTGCCGGATTATTTCGTCAGCGCCCAGACGCTCACCCCCGAAGACCATCTGGCCGTCCAGGCGGCCGCACAGCGCCATATCGACAGCTCGATCTCCAAGACGATCAATGTCCCGGCTGAAATCTCGTTTGAGGCGTTCAAGGACATTTATCTGAACGCCTATGAATCCGGCTGCAAGGGTTGCACGACCTATCGGCCGAATGACGTCACGGGGTCGGTGCTGAATGCGCCGGCGGCCGAACCCGCCGAACAGACAGCCGGCGACGACCAGCCACCCTTTGCCTCGCCGCCCCGCGCCCGCGAAGCGTCCGGCGGCGTCGTTTACATGACGCAGCCGCTCGATCGTCCCGAAGTGCTGCTGGGCCAGACCTACAAGATCAAATGGCCGGACCTGGATCATGCGTTTTACATCACGGTCAACGACATCGAGAAAGACGGTCGCCGCCGGCCGTTCGAGATCTTCATCAACTCGAAGAACATGGCGGCCTATGCCTGGACGCTCGCGCTCACGCGCATGATCAGCGCCGTATTCCGCCGCGGCGGCGACGTGTCCTTCGTGGTGGACGAACTCAAGGCCGTGTTCGATCCGCGCGGCGGGCAATGGATGGACGGCCGCTATGTGCCCTCCCTGCTGGCGGCGATCGGCGAATTGATCGAGCGCCATCTGGTGGCCATCGGATTCATGAATCCGCGCGAAAAGCTCGAATTGCCGCCGGAAATCCGCGCCATCGCCGTGGGCGGCGAGGAAAATCGCGGCCGCCCCTGTCCGCGTTGCGGCAGCCCCAGCCTCGTGCAGCTCGAAGGCTGCGACACTTGCGTCTCCTGCGGCTTCTCGCGCTGCGGGTAATGTGGCGCGCATGCGCTATTCGAGCCGTTTCTTTCTCTACGCCCCCGTCGTGATGTTCGTGTCTCTCGCCGCGGCCGTGATGGTCTGGTGGTGGATCGCCGCAACTGCGCTCGACAAGCAGCTCGACGCCGCAAACGGCCACGAAATGATCCCGGGCGTGAAGATCAGTTTCTCGTCGAAGAAAATCGCGGGCTTTCCGTTTCGGCTCGACACGCTGCTGGAGAATTTGCGCATCGAAGTCGCCACCACGCAGGGTCCGCTGGTGTGGCGCTCAGAGCATTTCGCGTCCCATGCGCTGAATTATGGGCGCGACCAGGCGGTCTACGAGGCGGCGGGCCGGCAGGAACTTTCCTGGCGCGACGACGACGGCAAACTGCACGATTTCAGCTTCGTGCCCGGCTGGCTGCGCGCGAGTTCGATCTCCTCGGAGGGAAGGCTCGCGCGCTTCGATCTCGATATCGTCGAGATCGCCTCGCCCGATCTCGGCGCCGGACGAATCCAGTTTCATCTGCGCCGCGATCCCGCGAGCGATGCGTTCGACGTCGCGCTCAGCGGCGATACGATCAAGCTCGCGCCGGATCTGCAAGCCGGATTCGGCGACTCGCTCTCGCATGTGCTGCTGACTGGAAAGCTCACATCGGGACATTTCTTCGCGCCGCTTCTCGCAGGCGGCGTCGACTGGCGACGCGCGACGGAGGATTGGCGGACCCATGACGGCGTCTTTTCCGTCGATCAACTTGACGTGAAGTGGAACAAGCTCAGTGCCAAAGGTCATGGCAATCTCTCATTGGACTCCGCACATCGGTTGAGCGGCGACATCGCGCTCGATATTGGCGGAACGAATCTCCTGAGAGCCGCGGATGATTCGAAGCTGGCCTCTGCGTTGGGCGCCGTTGCGGCACAGAATTCCAAGGCCGCCGACGAAACCCTCAACGTCTCGTTTACTTTCAAGAGCGGTTTCGCTGCGATTGATACTCAACAAGCCGGATATCTCGGCCCGCTTTATTGAAGATCGCCAACAATCGGCATCCTCATAAGAAAACCGCGGCAGCGACACAGTTCGGTCACAAAGCACAACTAGTGAGCGCGCCCTTCGGGCAGATGCCAGCGCGCGTTGCGGCCGGCACGAGCGCCGATCAGTCATCCGCATGTTCGATTTTCGGGAACGGAGCCCTATGGCCATGGATTCTGACATGCCTCAGCAGGACGTGTCCGCTGCATCGAACCCATCCGAACATGGTCGGTCGGACAGAAGCCGCGAATTCGAAGCCTTCTGGCGCGGACTGCCGAAAGACGGTCTCGTCCCTCATCGTCGCGATGTGAAGCCGGCGCGCGCGGCGCAGCTGTTGCGCGACGTCGTCATGCTTGAAGCGCGGCTCGGCGAAAAGCCGTCGCTCCGAATCCGTCTTATCGGAAGCTCCGTCCAGGATCGCATTCAAAGCAACATTACAGGTTTGGATTATCTCGATTTCCGGCCCGCCGAATATCGCGCCGCCACGATCGAAGCGGTGCGACTGATGTCCGATCAGCCTTGCGGCGTGTGGCAGGTGATGGCGATGCATTACGAGCGAGGCTTCGCCCAATATTTCGAACTGACCGCATTTCCCCTTCTCGGGGACGATGTCCCCATCATTTTCGGTCTGATGAATCCGACGGGCGGGCTCATTCGTGCAACGCCTGTCGGCGGCCAGCCGATCATGACCGATACCGCGACGACCTACGACTACATCGACATCGGCGCGGGCAAACCCGAACGGAACGCCTGAAGCGACGGCGCAGTCTATTTCGGCTTCTTTTTCGTCCGGCCGAAATTGGGTTCGGCGATGTCCTGGCCCGCGTCGATGATCGAACGGCGAATCGCGCGGGTGCGCGTGAACAGATTGAACAGCATGTCGCCGTCGCCCCAGCGGATCGCGCGCTGAAGCAGGCTCAGATCCTCGTTGAAACGCCCCAGCATTTCGAGCACCGCTTCGCGGTTGTTGAGGAACACGTCCCGCCACATGGTGGGATCGGACGCGGCGATGCGGGTGAAATCGCGAAAACCGCCGGCGGAATATTTGATCACTTCGCTTTCGGTGACGGTTTCGAGGTCGGCCGCCGTGCCCACGATGTTGTAGGCGATCAGATGCGGCACATGGCTTGTGATCGCGAGCACGAGGTCATGGTGCTTCGGATCCATCACTTCGACCTGGCTGCCGCAACGCTGCCAGAACCCCTTCAGCTTCTCCAGCGCCGCCGGATCGACGCCGGGCGGCGGCGTCAGGATGCACCAGCGCCCGTCGAACAATTCCGCGAAGCCGGCGTCGGGGCCGGATTGCTCCGTGCCCGCAATCGGATGAGCCGGAATGAAATGCACGCCGTCCGGCACGAAGGGTCCCACGTCGCGCACCACAGCCGTCTTCACCGAGCCCACATCGCTCAGAATCGCGCCACGCTTGAGATCGCCGGCAATCTCCTTTGCGATCTCGCCAAACGCGCCGACAGGCGTGGCCAGCACGATCAGGTCGGCGTCGCGTACGGCAGGACCCGGCTTGTCGTGCAACGTGTCCGCAAAGCCGATGGCGCGCGCTTTCTCCAATGTCTCGGCCCGGTGGGAATAGCCCGAGATGTGTGCAGCGAGCCCGGCGCGGCGCATCGCATGGGCCATGGACGAGCCGATCAGTCCGATGCCGAGCAGCGCGACTTTTCCAAAAGCGGGCCTGGAGTCGGCGGTCATCGCGTGATCCTCAAGCCTTGGCCATGAATTCCGCGAAGGCCGCGGCGACACGATGGTTCGCGTTTTCGCTGCCGATCGTCAGGCGCAGGCAATGCGGCAGGCCGTAATTCGCGACGCCGCGCAATATCAGCCCGCGCGCCGAAAGGAACGCGTCGGCGGCTTTGGCCGTGTGCGGCCCGTCGGTCGGGAAATGGATCAGCACGAAATTGGCGACGCTGTCGTCCACGCGCAGGCCCGTGCGCCGGATCTGATCGGTGAGCCAGGATTTCCATTTTTCGTTATAGGCGATCGCGTCTTCGAGATGGCGCCGATCGCGCAAGGCGGCGGCCGCGGCCCGTTGCGCGGGCACCGAGACATTGAACGGTCCGCGGACGCGATTGAGCACATCGGCGACGGACGCGGGGCAAAACGCCCAGCCGACGCGCAACCCCGCGAGGCCGTAAATCTTCGAGAAGGTCCGCGTCATCACCACATTGTCGAATTGCGACACCATCTCGATGCCGGCGTCGTAATCGTTGCGCTGGACATATTCGGCATAGGCCGCATCGATCACGAACAGGGTTCCGGGCGGCACGCCGGCATGAAAGCGCCGCACTTCTTCGCCCGAGAGATAGCTGCCCGTCGGGTTGTTGGGATTGGCGCAGAAAGACGATGCGCGTGCGTGCGCTCACCGCGCGCAACATCTCGTCGACATCGACTTTGAGATTTTTCTCCGGCACGACCACCGGAACCGCGCTGTTGGCGAGCGTCGCGATGCGATAGAGCAGAAACGCGTGCTCGCTGAACAGCACTTCGTCGCCGGGCCTCAGATAGGCGTCGGCCATCAACGTCAGAAGTTCGCCCGAACCATTGCCGCACACGATGCGGTCCGGATTGAGGCCGTAGGCCTCGCCGATCGCTTCGCGCAGAACATGCGTTTCGCCGTCCGGATAGATGTTGAGCGAAGTTCGCGCGGACTCGAATGCGACAATGGCGTCGGGGCTCGGGCCCGTCGCCGATTCATTCGACGAAAGTTTGTGGGATTCGGCGGCGCCCGCAGCCGGCGCACGGCCGCCCACATAGGCGGTAATATCGAGAACGCCGGGCTTGGGTGTGGGAGACATGACGTCCGACGCTTTCGCTCAAACTGTTCCGCCGATATCCCGGGGCGCAAGCAGACACGGTCCGTCGAACGGATGGCGCGATCCAGCGAGCGGGAGGCTCCTATTGATAGTGGCGGACGCGGGCAAAAGCAAAGCGGCGGAGGGCGCGCCACACGCTTTGCGCGTTGACAGGCGCGGCAAAGAGACCCTAGAGCCCCATTGAGGCTCGGAACCCAGCATGGCCGAAACGGCAAGTCCCCGCTTTCTGCGTCCGCTCGCGGCGCCAGGAGAAGATATCGGTCAGGCGATCGCCTTCGACCTCGCGCATCCGCTCGCGCTCGATTCCGGCAAGACGCTGAGCCCGTTCACCGTCGCCTATATGACCTATGGCCGCTCAACGACGCGAAATCCAACGTGGTGCTGGTCTGCCATGCGCTCACGCTGCGATCAGTTCGCGGCCCAGCGACACCCGGTGACCGGCAAGCCGGGCTGGTGGGACGTCCTGGTCGGACCGGGCAAACCCATCGACACCGACCGCTTCTTCGTCATCTGCGCCAATGTCCTCGGCGGCTGCATGGGCACGACCGGACCGGCCGAAATCGATCCCGCCACGGGCGAACCCTACGGCCTCAACTTCCCGCTCGTCACCGTGCGCGACATGGTGCGGGCGCAGGCCATGCTGCTGGACGCGCTGGGGATCGGCGAAATCCTCTGCGTCATCGGCGGCTCGATGGGCGGCATGCAGGTGCTGCAATGGGCTGCGAGCTATCCCGAGCGCGTCGTCTCCGCCGTGCCGATCGCCACCGCCGCGCGTCACTCGGCCCAGAACATCGCTTTTCACGAAGTGGGTCGCCAGGCGATCATCGCCGATCCGGATTGGAAGGACGGCGCCTATCAGCATTTCAACACGCAACCCTCCAAGGGGCTCGCGGTGGCCCGCATGGCCGCGCACATCACCTATCTGTCCGAGGCCGCGCTGCAGCGCAAATTCGGCCGCAATCTGCAGAATCGCGCCGCGATCTCGTTCGGCTTCGACGCCGATTTCCAGATCGAAAGCTATCTGCATCACCAGGGCACGACGTTCGTCGACCGCTTCGACGCCAATTCCTATCTCTACATCACGCGCGCGATGGATTATTTCGATCTCGCCGCGGAATATGGCGGCAAGCTCGCGGAAGCGTTTCGCGGCACGAAATCCCGCTTCTGCATCATTTCCTTCACCAGCGACTGGCTGTTTCCGACGGCCGAGAACAAACGCATCGCGCATGCGCTGAACGCCGTCGCGGCGAATGTGAGCTTCGTCGAGATCGCCACGGACCGCGGCCACGACGCGTTTCTCCTCGACGAGCCGGAAATGTTCGCGACCGTGCGCGGTTTCCTCAATGCCGTCGCGTCGTCGAGAGCGGTGGCGTGAGCGACGCATGAGCACGCTGCGCCCCGACCTCGCCGCGATCGCGGAGATGATTCCCGAACGCGCCCGCGTGCTCGATATCGGCTGCGGCGACGGCGCGCTGCTCGAATATCTGATCGCGGCGAAGGGCGTCGACGGACGCGGCGTCGAGCTGTCGCAGCAGAATGTGAACGCCTGCGTCGCACGCGGGCTTTCCGTCATTCAGGGCGACGCCGACACGGATCTCGCGGAATATCCCTCGCAGGTCTTCGATGTAGCGATTCTCAGCCAGACGATTCAGGCCACACGGTCGCCGCGCGCCGTGCTCGCGCATCTCCTGCGCATCGGCCGGCGCTCGATCGTTTCGTTCCCCAATTTCGGGCATTGGCGCGTGCGCCTGTCGCTTCTCGTGAACGGACGCATGCCGCGAACCGCGACACTCGGTTACGATTGGAGCGACACGCCCAACATCCACCTGTGCACGATCGCCGATTTCGTCGCATTGGCGCGCAATTCCCGCGCCGATATCGAACAGGCGATCGCGATCAGCGGCGAGGGTCGTACGCATCCCATGGCCCCGGGCGCGTGGGGGCCGAACCTGTTTGCGGAAGGCGCGATTTTTCTGCTGCAACCGACGAAAACCTGATCCGAAGCGCGGTCCGCCGGGGGGCAGCGGAACCGCGTCCGGAACAGATAGCCGACATTTCCTCGGCTATGCGTCCAATCAGATCAGCTCTTGTTGGCGCCAAGAAGCGTCAGCGCGTGATTGTAGTGACTGATGCCCGATTGATAGAAGGTGTTTGTGCAGTAGTCGCGGCCGTAGCCCTGCTCCTTCACCGCTTCCTGATAGTTCGGCGATTGCGCGTTCGCGGCCAGCGCGCTTTTCACCTGCTGCGCCACGTCCAGACAACTGGTGAGGCTGGCGGTCTGCGGGTCGGCGGATGCCGCGCCTGCAGCGAGCATCGAACAAAGAATCGCGACGCTTGTCGCCAATTTGAGATTACGCATGAACTCCTCCTGGGTCGAACCGGCAATACGCCGGCACGTCGCAGATAGGATTCCACAATGACATTCATAGGGCGCTCACAAAGCCGTGCGCGCGCAACCGGAATGACGAATGCGCATGGCGAAAAACATGTCGCAAATTGTAGCGAACACGCGCGTGAATGATGAGATATATCCGCTCTTCGCATGACCGTCATGTCATGTTGTCGGCGACGCGAAATAGCGCGCGGACGATATCGCCGAACGAGCGGACGACATCGCCGAAAGATTCGAAAGATAAAATCAAATTTAGAATTGCACGCGTTCAGCGCGCGGTCGCCAGAACCTGCTTGCGCGCCGTCACCTTGTCATTGAGCGCCAGCGCATACATCGACTTGGAGGAATCGACGATGTGAACGCCGGCAAGACGCGGCCACAGGCGGCGGCCAACGCGCTCCCAGCCGACGCCGCTGCGCACGAGCCGGCGCGAGCGGATCGGCGGAAAATACAAAGCCGTGTCCCATCGCTCGGGTACGAACAGGGATTCGTGCAGCAGCGTTTCGAGCTGAAGGCGATTGAACGGCCGACCATATGCGAAGGGTGAGCGCTCGACCTGCGCCCACAGGCTCGCACGATTGGGCGCCACCACGATGAGCCGCCCGCTCTCCGCCAGCACGCGCCAAATCTGGCGCATCAATGGTCTCGTCGCTTCGGCCGATTCCAGGCCATGGACCATCAGCACGCGATCGAAAAATGCGTCGGGAAACGGCAACGCGCCCTCTTCTCCCACGGCCACAAGCCGGCGGTCCGCAGGCCATGCCACCGCGCCGAACTGGCTGGGAATGAACGCCAACGCCCGCTCGGCCTCCGGCAGGCAGGCCTTCAGATAAGGCGGCGCGAAGCCATAACCCAGGACGCGCAGGCCGCGCAGATCGGGCCACGCAAGGCGGATGCGGCGCATGATCTGGCGCCGGGTCACCTGACCTACGGGCTCTTCGTAGAAGGATGAAAGTTCCAACGCGTCGAGCATGGAATCTGCGTAAACCTGCAGGCCGCCCGGTTCAACAGGGAACCGCGCGTTGCTAGGCTCGCGTCAACCGGGAGAGACCCATGACAAAGCTCGCCATCGAGCCCGTTGCCTGCCTGAGCGACAACTACGCCTATCTGATCCATTCGCCGGACGATGGGATTTGCGCCGTGGTCGATCCCTCCGAACCCGGACC
This sequence comes from uncultured Alphaproteobacteria bacterium, assembly GCA_963715545.1. Taxonomy (GTDB): domain Bacteria; phylum Pseudomonadota; class Alphaproteobacteria; order Micropepsales; family Micropepsaceae; genus Rhizomicrobium. The sequence goes on from OY970252.1 coordinate 3,349,868, forward strand.
CGTACGCAAGGCGCTTGCCGCGCGAAGCCTCAAGCTCACACATATCCTCAACACGCATCATCATTTCGATCACACGGGCGGCAATCTTCCCTTGAAGGAAGAATTCGGCGCAGAGATCGTGGGGCCGGCCAAGGACCGCGAACGCATTCCCGGCATCGATGTGGGCGTTTCGGAGGACGCGCTGTGGCGGTTCGGATCGCGCATGGTGCGCATCCTTGAGATACCGGCGCATACGCGGGCCCATATTGCGTTCGTCTTTTCTGACGACGAGGCCGTGTTCACGGGCGATACGTTGTTCGCCATGGGATGCGGAAGGCTGTTTGAAGGCACGCCCGACATGATGTGGAACAGTCTCTCCAAGCTCACGCGTCTGCCCGACGAAACGCGGGTCTATTGCGGCCACGAATACACGCTCAACAATGGGCGCTTCGCGCTCTCGCTGGAGCCCCGTAATGCGGATCTGCAATCTCGAATGGCCGAGGTGCAGGCGTTGCGGGCGAAGAATCAGCCTACGGTTCCCTCGACGATCGGTCTTGAAAAACGGACCAATCCGTTCTTGCGGCCGAACTCGGCTGAAGTCCGCAACTCATTGAGCATGGCCGGGGCGACGGATGTCGAAGTCTTCGCTGAAATGCGCCGGCGCAAGGACGCGTATTAGGATTCGATCCATCGTGGCTCAAACCTCGCCGAAGGCGGTTCGTCTGCGCACAGTCCTCAAGCGTACCGTTAACCCCGGACCTACCGCGCGTTAACACCTTGGCGCAAATGCGTGTGCGAAGAGCAACAGCCGGGGCGGCAATGCAACAGTCGCTTTCGTTCCGCTTGGGCGGACTCGAAATCGGGGTATACTGATCAAAGCAACAAAAGATGGCGCCGATCGACTTTCGGGGCGGGCACCCTGGCGACCGGAAAGACCTGTTTCTCAAGAGGGGAATATGAACCGGAAAATTGCAATTCGCGCGTTGAGCGCGACAGCTTTGGCCTGCGCCTTGGCGGCTCCGGCCTATGCCGACAATGCCGTTCAGCAGGTTTCAATCACCCCCGCGAAAGTAAAGCCGGCGCAACAGGTGGGCATCGAAGAAGTCGTCGTCACGGCGCGGCGGCGGCCCGAAGATCTGGAAAAAATTCCGGTCGCCGTCACTGCGCTTTCGGGCGACGTCATTCGCACGCAGGGAATCAAAACGGCGGTCGACCTGCAGAATTTCTCGCCGTCCCTCACCGTCACCGCCAACCTCGGCTCACGCGACAATGACGTCTTCAGCATCCGCGGCCAGAGCCAGCCCTTCGGCGGCGCAGACCCCGGCGTCCAAACCTATTTTGCCGAAGTGCCTTTCAACTCGAGCGGCCCCGGCAGCTATTTCGACATGGCGAACATTCAGGTGCTGAACGGCCCACAAGGCACGCTGTTCGGCCGAAGCACGACGGGCGGCGCAGTGTTGTTCGAGCCGCAGCGGCCGACCGACGAATTCGGCGGCTATGCCGACGCGCAACTTGGCGACTACGGTCTGCAGGAATATCAGGGCGCCGTGAACATTCCCGTCTTCGGCGATAAATTGCTGGTGCGCGGCGCGTTCGATATCGAGAACAGGGACGGCTTCACGCGGGACACCGTCAACAACCTCGTAAACCCGACCTACACCGAAGAGCAGGACAATGTCGATTTCCAGGCGTTCCGCATCGGCGTCACGTTCCGGCCCTTTGCGCACTTCGAAAACTACACGGTTTTCGACTACGTCCATGACAGCGACAACGGCACCGGCTCGGTGTTGACGGGCGTCAGCCCCAGCACGATCGGCAATCTCGCCGCCACATACACGGGCACTGCCTGCACCTCGCCGCCGACCACCCCCGTCTGCTCGGAACTGGCGTTGTTCCAGGCTTTCATGGTGAGCACGTTGCAGGCGCAACAGGCCTCCGGCCCGCGCACGACCACGTCAAGCATTCCGGTGTTCTATCGCCGCCAATCCTGGGGCGTGACGGACATCGCGACCTATGACGTCACCAATCACATCCATCTCAAGAACATCTTCGGCTATCGCGACGATAAGGAATGGCCGTCGTTCGACTATGACGGCTCATATTTGCCGCTGATCGACATCTCCAATCCCCGCACATGGGAAACCAACAGCTTGCAGCTCACCGAAGAGCTGCAGGTCGTCGGCGAAACCGACGACAATACCTTCAACTGGATCGCCGGCTTCTATCATGAAGTCGATCGCCCCGGCGGCTATTCCGAAATTCAGCAGGATGAATTCGGCGGAGTCGGATTCTTTCCTCCGTTCAGCACGACGAATGTGGAATCCCTCTTCAATGGCGGAACGTCCGATGCAGGTTACGGCAGCGCGACCTACAACGCGTCCGAATGGTTCCCGGGTTTGAGCTTCACGGCCGGCGGGCGCTACACCTGGGATCATAAGGTCGCCACGGCGATCGAGTGCTTTCTGCCGGCGGACGGATCGTCATGCCCCCATCCGCTTCCGGATGTGCCGCCCTATGCCCAGAAAACGCAGACTGGTGATTTCCGTGCGCCGACATGGAACCTGGCCGTTCAGGACCAGGTCAATGACGACACAATGGTCTATGCCACCTATCGCCGCGGCTACAAGAGCGGCGGCTTCAACAGCGGAGCGTTCAACGCGTCGGACTACGAGGAGTTCAAGCCGGAATATCTGACCGATGTCGAAGTCGGCACGAAAAACAACTGGACGATCCTCGGCGTCCCCGGGCGCACAAATTTCGACGCTTATTACGGCTGGTATCAGAATGTGCAGAAAAACGATCTGGTCGCGGTGGAGCAGGAGACCTCAGCGGGTCCGCCGGCGCAATACCAACTCGAAGGGCTTTCCGCTCTCACATTCAACGCCGCGCGCGCGACCATCAAAGGGTTGGAATTCCAGTCGACATTCGTGCCGGACGACAATTTCGAGCTGAACGTCTTCTACTCCTACACCGACGCGACCTACAATTCCTTCACGCTGCCGCAGGCGATCCAGGTTCAATTGAGCGGCGCCCAGATCGCATATAATCCAACCAATCTCGCCGGCAGCCCGTTTGCCTATACGCCGAAAAACAAGCTCGGCGTCACGCCGCGTTTCCACATCCCGATCGATCCCAGCTTCGGAACGCCTTATGTGAGCGCCACTCTTTACTGGCAGAGCAAGGAATCGTTCACGGATCTGGGCTCCGAGGAAGTCGCGCAAATCGGCCAATCGCCCGTGCAAAACGACTATATGGTGGTCAACTTTCGCCTCGATTGGGACAACGTCCTGAACTATCCGTTCGACGCCAGCGCGTTCGTCAACAACGCGTTCAACAAAACCTATGCCGTGGGAGCGGACGCGCTTCTCAATTTGACCGGCACATCGGCGTCGATCTTTGCGCCGCCGCGCATGTGGGGCATCGAGTTGCGTTATCGCTTCGGCGCGGACGCCCACACGCCGCAATAATTCGATCGACGGCGCGAAACAAAACCCGGCTGAACGTGGCGTTCGGCCGGGTTTTTGTTGCGGCCGATAACCGCTATCATCGCGGCGATCGAGGGGGAATTCGCCATGCACAATCTGCCGACCCTGCAGCTCGCGGGAATGTCCGTCGAACTGACCATACTGAGCCTCGCCATCGTGCTCGGCCTGTTTCAGCTTCTGATCGCGGCGCGGTCGGGCAATTCGCAGCGCGGCCTCAAATGGAACGTGGGTCCGCGCGACGAGCCGCCGCCCCCCGTGAGCAAGGTGGCGGGACGCCTCGAACGCGCCTTCCGCAATTTCATGGAGACGTTTCCGTTCTTTGCCGCGGTCGTTCTGATCGTCACACTGACGGGCCGGCACGATTGGGCGACGGTCTGGGGCGCGCAGATCTATCTGGCCGCGCGCATCGTCTATGTCGTGCTGTATGGGCTTGGCGTGCCGGGTGTGCGCACGCTGGTGTGGATCATTGCGACGCTCGGCATCATCCTGATGCTGACGGCGATCCTTTGGACGGGAATGCCGGCGCTTTAAAGAGTTGCGATGGCGATCGCGGCATCCTGCCAGTTGGAAACCAGTCTTTCGGCGCCCGTCGCGAGAAGCCGCGCGCCGGACGCGTCGTCCATGTGCCCACCGCCCATAAAGCCCCAGACCCGCATGCCGGCCGCGCGGGCCGCCAGGACGCCATTCGTGCTGTCTTCGAGCACAAGGCAGGCGGACGGCGCGATGCGCAATGCATCGGCGGCGTGGAAGAACAGATCCGGCGCGGGCTTCGCGTGCTCGACATGATCGGCGGAATAAATGTGCGGCGCGAACAGATCCCACATCTGCGTCATGCGCAGCTTCTTGCCGAGCGCCTCGCGCGTGCTGGAACTCGCGACGGCCTTGGGCAATGCGACGCTTGCGACAGCCTTGCGCGCGCCCGGCACCTCGACGAGCCGCTCATAGGCCACGCGATATTTCGCATGGCAGGCATCCTGGAAACCGTCAGGCAGACCGCGTCCCCGGCGCGCCAGGCTGTCTTCTTCGAGCAATGCGAAAAACGCTTCATTGCTGCGGCCTGTGAAGCGCGCGACGAATTCGGACCTCGAATAATCGAGCCCGATTTCGGCGAGCGCGGCCAATTCCACTTCGAGCGCGAGCACTTCGCTGTCGACGAGAACGCCGTCGCAATCGAAAATGATCGCTTCGATCATGAATGCGAGATCGCAGAAAATTCGCCTGCGATGGAGGCGAATTGCAGGATGGCCGCGAGCAGCACGAAGGCGTGCCAGATCGCCTTGTGATAGGGGATGCGCTCGATCACGTAGAACACGATGCCGGCGGAATAGACAAGGCCGCCGCCCAGGAGCAGCCACAAATCGATCCCCGCCATCGACGAGAACAGCGGCTTCAGCGCGGTGACGATCAGCCAGCCCATGCCGATATAAAGCGCGAGCGACACGCGCTCGAAGCGGTGGGGAAACAGCACCTTGATCACGATGCCGATTGTGGCGCCCACCCAGATGGCGATCAGGATGGCCGTTCCCACTTCATAGCCCAGCCGGTTGACGGCGAAGGGCGTGTAGGTCGCCGCGATCATGATGAAGATCGCCGAATGATCGAGCCGGCGCAGCACGGTCTTCGAAGGGTGATGGCTGGGCGTGAGATTATAGGCGGCCGACATGCCGATCATCGCCAGCAGGCCCAGGCAATAGACCGACACGCTTGCGATCAGCGATCCCGGCCCCGACAAATGCGCCAGCAACCACGCGCTCGCATTGATCGCGAACAGGATGCCGATCACATGCACGGCAGCATCCACCCGATGCTCGGCCTTCGTGTACTCGCGAATGCGGTCGACGGCGTTCATGGATTTTCCCAGCCAGCAGGCGGCATTATGCACAGTGCAGAAAATTTTGCTCCTGGAGCGCCTGCCGTTGGGTTAATGCGACGCAGGCGGCTTGGAGGACTGCCCGGGACGGGCTCACTCCGCAGCGATTTTGTTCAATTCCTTTGCCGCTGACATTTCGCGGTAAAGCCACTCCGGGGCGATGTCGTAGCCGTTCGGCCATGTGGGCGCGCCGAACTCAAGAAACACGCGGGCGAAAAAAGCAGGGTCGTGCAACGGCTCGCGCATTTCCCCGGACTTTTGTACCAGATCGGAAAAATCGTGAACGCCGAAGCTACCGTCATTGAAGTGCACGCCGAGACGGAAGCCTTCGAGCTTTTCGAGTTTCGTCACCTTAGTCAGCATCGAGACCTGCGATCTTCTCCAACCGGCGTCCTGCCTGCGCCCGTGACCAATTATCTCTCAATTGGGATTGCCGCGCCAGAGTCCACTCTTTGACAATTCTGGCAGCGTTTCGCGGGAGATATCCTTGCATTATCTCGCCCTCAGCGATCGTCACCTGAGCTTCGTGTTCACCATAGATTGCGTGAAAATGGGGAGGATTGTGATCTTCCAAATACATCCGGATGGCGATGCCGTAGAAATATGAAATTGCCGGCATGGCTCCCTCGTCCGAACGACAATAGGATCAGTTATCCAAAAAGCTCCGCAGCTTCCGGCTTCGGCTCGGGTGCTTGAGCTTGCGCAGCGCCTTGGCTTCGATCTGGCGGATGCGTTCGCGGGTGACGCGAGAATTGCTGGCCCACTTCTTCCAGCGTGTGGTCGGTGTTCATGCCGATGCCGAAGCGCATGCGCAGCACGCGTTCTTCGCGCGGGCGTCAGCGTCGCCAGCACGCGCGTGGTGGTTTCGCGCAGATTGGCCTGGATGGCGGCGTCGATCGGCAGGACCACATTCTGGTCCTCGATGAAATCGCCCAGATGCGAATCTTCCTCGTCGCCGATGGGCGTCTCGAGGCTGATCGGCTCCTTGGCGATCTTGAGGACCTTGCGCACCTTTTCGAGCGGCATGGCGAGGCGCTCGGCCAGTTCTTCCGGCGTGGGCTCGCGGCCGATCTCGTGCAGCATCTGGCGCGAGGTGCGCACCAGCTTGTTGATGGTCTCGATCATGTGCACGGGAATGCGGATGGTGCGCGCCTGATCGGCGATCGAGCGGGTGATCGCCTGCCGGATCCACCAGGTGGCATAGGTCGAGAATTTGTAGCCGCGGCGATATTCGAATTTATCGACCGCCTTCATCAGGCCGATATTGCCTTCCTGGATCAGGTCGAGGAATTGCAGGCCGCGATTGGTGTATTTCTTGGCGATGGAGATCACGAGCCGCAGATTGGCCTCGATCATTTCCTTCTTCGCCTGGCCGCATTCGCGTTCGCCCTTCTGCACCGTCTGGACGATGCGGCGGAAATCCGACGATCGACTGGCGGATTTCCTGGCGCCAGCGTCTGAATCTCGTCGCGATGCTGCTTGATGCTGTCGCGCTCGTCCTGGACGAAATCGTGCCAGCCCAGGCCCGACAGGCGGCCCACGCGGCGCGCCCAATTGGGATCGAGCTCGTTGCCGAAATACTGCTTGAGGAAATCGACGCGGTCGACGCCATGCGCTTCGGCCAGACGCAGCAGGCGGCCTTCCAGCGACACGAGACGGCGATTGATGCCGTACATCTGGTCGACCAGCGCTTCGATGCGGTTGTTGTTGAGCTTGAGCGACTTGACCAGATCGACGGTCTCGTTGCGCAGCTTCTTGAAGCGGCGTTCCTGACCGGTCGACAGTTCGTCGGCCGACAGCGCGGCTTCGACCGAAGCATCCTGCAGCTTGCCGAGCTTCTTGTAGAGCGCCGCGATCTGGTCGAGCGTTTCCAGCACCTGCGGCTTCAGCGCCGCTTCCATCGCCGAGAGCGACAGATTGCCTTCGTCGTCGAAATCCTCGGCATCCCGGCCGCGGCATCCGCAATCGCGGCGGCTTCGGCTTCGTCGACAGGCTTCCGTCGGCTTCGGCGGTTCAGGCTTCTTGAATTCGGGGCGCGGCGGCGGAACGGGCGCTTGCGCAACCGGCGTGGGCGGCAACGCCGCGCCATGGCCGTTCATCGAAGGCGGATTGAGCGCCATGCCCGGCAAGCCGTCGGCGACCACCGGCGGCGACGCGTCGGGCTGGCCATCGGGCCCCGCGCCATACATCGCTTCGAGATCGATGATGTCGCGCAGCAGAACTTTGCCTTCGTTCAGTTCGTCGCGCCACACGGTGAGCGCTTCGAAGGTCAGCGGGCTTTCGCACAAGGCGCCGATCATCAATTCGCGGCCGGCCTCGATGCGCTTGGCGATGGCGATTTCGCCTTCGCGCGACAGCAAGCTCGACCGAACCCATTTCGCGCAGATACATGCGCACCGGATCGTCGGTGCGGTCGTATTGTTCGCCCTCTTCGCCGATTGGTGGCGACCGCCTTGCCGCCTTCGACCAGCGCCGGCACTTCGGCCTCGTTCTTCCTGCTCTTCGCTTTCGATGACATTGATGCCCATCTCGTTGAGCATCGCCATCGTGTCTTCGATCTGCTCGGACGAGGTCTTGTCGGAGGGCAGAACCTTGTTCAGTTCGTCATAGGTGACGTAGCCGCGCTGCTTGGCGCGCGCGATCATCTTGCGCACGCCGACATCGGACATGTCGAGCAGCGGCGAATCCGCATCGTCGCGTTGCGTCGACGGATCGCCGGGCTCGCCGGGCGCTTTCGCGCCCGGTTTCACGGGCGGAGCGATCTTGCCGTCGATCTTCTTTTTCAACGCTTCGACCACTAGCGGCTTCTTTCCGGGAACAGGCTTGGCCTGCGATTTTGTTTCTGGCTTGGTCTTGGAGTCGGAAATTTTGGATTCAGGCTTTGCCTTCGTAGAAGTCAAACCTTTCAAATCCACTTTCGCCTCAACCTTCGCGGCAGGTTTTTCGGACTTTGCCGGTTTCGCGGCGGGTTTGACCGGCGCTGCGGGTTTTGCGGAGGATTTCTTGACGGCGGCGCCCTTCGAGGCCGCGGATTTCGCGGCCGCCTTCACGGGCTTCGTCTTCGCCGGCTTCGCGGGCGTCTTGGCCGTCTTCTTTGCGTGCGCTTTCGTTGTCATTCTTCGTTCGTCGCTCGATGCCGCCGGTAAAGGCGGGCCATGCGGTTCAAATAGAGTTCAAATTCGGGCCCGGCCGAATGCCGGATTTTTCTCAATCATGATGGGGCGGCACAAGAAGGCGATGGGCATCGCTCCAGCTTTCCTCGGTCGCCTCGGAATTGAAACGCTCCACGGCACGCTTCCGTTCGGGATCGAGTTCCGCCATCTCCCGCAACTGCGTTGCAGCACGGAGCCAGCGAGCCTCGACCTCTTCGGCATCCCCTACGTCCGTCATGTCGTGCGCCGGACCGATGTCGCCGGATGCTCGCCGCGCCCGCAGGCGCTGGACGAGATCGGACATGCCCGAACGGACGAGATGGTCCTCCAGCCTCCCAGTTTCAAGCCTGAAGCCGGAAGCGGCGAGGTTTAGGAGTTTCATGCCGCAGCCTGTCAAGCGAAGCGGTCCGAAAACGGCAGTGTGGCAAGGACTTCGCCATGTTCGAGGGCGATTTCGGGGTATTGGACGAGGAGGGCCGCCAGCTCCATTTCCTTGAGCCGCACGCACCCCCGATTTGCCCGAGCGGGCGAGCAAACTGTTGCGGACCGCCGGCGACACGTTTTCCACCGGACCCGGCCGAAACGCCGCGTTGGCATAGCTCCCCCGCCGCGGCAGATCTCGCCCGGACTTTCCGCTTTGGGGCTTCCACTCCTGCCGGGGCGCCCGGCGCTTGAAGGCGTCGAACACCTTCTGGTCGAACTCGCGCCGGTAATAGTCGGCGATTTTGCCATCTGTGATCTGGGCCACGATCTCACGCAGCGACATGTTCCAGACCGGCCCGGCGTTCGGGGGTCGAGAAGTCCTTGCCTTCGGTTTCGACCCGCCACAGCACCTGGGCGAGCGGGAGCGCTTCATCCAACACTTTCTTCATCCCGCCAGACCCTTGCACCCGGATGAAGCTGTCGGGGTCTTCGCCAGCGGGCAGAAAGGCGAAGCGCAGAGACTGGCCGGGCTTCAGATGCGGCGAGCGCCAGCCGCGCGCCGCGTTGGGCGGCCCGCAGGCCGGCGTCGTCGCCGTCAAACGACAGGATCGGTTCCGGCGCGATGCGCCAGAGCAGCTCAAGCTGATCTTCGGTGAGCGCGGTGCCGAGCGGCGCCACCGCGCCGTCGAAGCCGGCGCGCACCAGCGCGATCACATCCATATAGCCTTCGGCGACGATGATCGTGCCCGCCTTGATCGCGGCCGGCGCGCGCGGTGGCGAAATTGTAGAGCAGCTGGCCCTTGGAGAAGAGCGTGGTCTCGCCGGTGTTGATGTATTTGGGCTTGGCGTCCGCTTCGAGCGCCCGCCCGCCGAAGGCGATCACGCGGCCGCGGCCGTCGGAGATGGGAAACATCAGGCGGTTGTAGAAGAAGTCGCGCGCGGGCGCGGCCGTCATCAGCCGGGCGCACCAGACCGGCCGCGACCATATCGTCCGAGCGAAATGTTCTTCGCCTTCAGGTGGTCGATCAGCGCCGTGTTGGAATCGGGCGCATAGCCGAGGCGGAATTGTTTGATCGTCGCGTCATCGATCCCACGCGAAACCAGATAGTCGCGCGCCGCCTTGCCGCCTTGCGTGCGCAACTGCTCCTCGAAGAAGGCGCAAGCCAGCTTCGATGATCTCGTAGAGCGATTTGCGCTTTTCCTCGCGCGCTTCGTCTTCCGGCGACCATTGGGCAGTTCGACACCCGCTTCGCCCGCCAGCTTCTCGACGGCTTCGGGAAAGGTCAGGCCTTCGGTTTCCATCACCCATTTGAAGGCGTCGCCGCCCACGCCGCAGCCGAAGCATTTGTAGGTGCGGCGCTCGTTCTCGACCTTGAAGGACGGCGATTTTTCCTTGTGGAACGGGCAGCAGCCCCAGAACACCCGGCCCTTGCGGGTCAGCTTGACGCGCCGCCCCACCAGCTGGACGAGATCCGTCCGCCGCAGGATTTCCTCAAGCAGGCCCTGGCCATAGCGCATGGGCCCAATGTAGGCATTCCGAGCTCCTTCGTCCCGGCTTTAAAGCAAGAGAGCTGTGAGTCTTCGTAAGAGGACTGGCCGCTGCTGAGGCATTCTTAACGCAGTGGACGCCAAGGATGCGCAGGGGACGCGGGGTGCTCGGATCTCCTCAGCGGCCTCCGCGCATCCTTGGCGTCCACTGCGTTGAAATCTTCTTTCTATTTCGGCGTGCTGAGGAGCCCCTTCACCGTGCCGCTGGCGGCCGGCGAAATCCATCTGGCCGGCATGGCGTTCCTTCAGCACGGCCATGACCTTGCCCATGTCCTTCATGGAGGCCGCGCCCGTTTCCGCGAGGGCGGCCTTGGCGGCGGCCAGCGCTTCGTCGGCGCTCATCTGTTTGGGCATGAAGCCCTGGATGATCTCGACTTCCTCGCGCTCGCCGGCGGCCAGTTCCGGCCGCCCGCCGCTGTCATAGACGGCAGCCGATTCCTCGCGCTGCTTGATCATCTTGGCGAGCAAAGTGAGGATTTCGTCGTCGCTAATGCCGATCACGGCTGTCTTCGGTGCGGTTGGCGATGTCGCGGTCCTTGAGCGCCGACAGCACGAGACGCAAGGTCGAGACGCGGCGCACATCCTTCGCCTTCATCGCCTCTTTGATGCTGATCGTTGAATTGCTCGCGCAGTCCCATGGGTACACTCCGTTCTTTGATTCGAGTGTAGCGGAAGATTGCACTTGGAGCGCGGGCATCCTGCCCGCATTTTTTTCTTAAGGTGGGCGGGCAGGATACCCGCGCTCCCAATACGCTTGACCCCCAGCGCCGTCATCCCTATTTTCCGCCAAATCCGAGGCCTTCCCGATGAGCGAAATCGAGTCTCCTGCTTCCGCCCAACCGGCGGAGGCGCTTTTGCGCGCGACGGCGAAGCTGGTGCTGGCGGACGGAACAGTCTTTGAAGGCAGGGCTTCGGCGCGGCGACGGAGGCGGTCGGCGAAGTCTGCTTCAACACCGCGATGACGGGCTATCAGGAGATCCTCACCGATCCCTCCTATGCCGGACAGATCGTCGCCTTCACCTTTCCCCATATCGGCATTGTCGGCACCAATGACGAAGACATCGAGGCGCTGACGCCGGCGGTGCGCGGGCTGATCGTGCGCGCCGATGCCGAGCATCCTTCGAACTATCGCGCGCTCGCCGGCGCTCGATCGCTGGCTCGAAGCGCACAACATTCCGGCAATCGCGGGCATCGACACGCGCGCGCTCACCATCGCGCATCCGCGAGAAGGGCATGCCGCATGGCATTGTCGCGCATGCGCCTGACGGCAAATTCGATACTGCGAGCGCTGACCGCAGGCCGCGCGCGAATTTCCCGGCCTCGAAGGGCTCGATCTCGCGAAGGATGTGAGCTGCCGCCAGATCCTACACCTGGCGCGAGACGCCCTGGGCGTGGAACGAGGGCTATGGCGACCAGCAGGAGCCGCGCTGGCGCGCGGTCGTGCTCGACTATGGCGTGAAGCGCAACATCCTGCGCCAGCTTGCGGGCCATGGCGCGGACATCATCGTGCTGCCGGCCAACGCAAGCTTCGCCGATGTGATGCGCCACGAGCCGACGGCGTGCTGCTTTCGAACGGCCCCGGCGATCCGGCGGCGACGGGCGAATACGCGATTCCCACGATCAAGGCGCTGGTCGAATCCGGCATGCCCGTGTTCGGCATTTGCCTCGGCCATCAGATGCTGGCGCTGGCGCTCGGCGCGAAGACGCGCAAAATGGCGCAAGGCCATCACGGCGCGAACCATCCGGTGAAGGATCTCGACCACGGGCAAGGTCGAGATCGTTTCGATGAATCACGGCTTCACGGTGGATCGCGAAACATTGCCGAAGGGTGTGCAGCGAAACGCATGTCTCGCTGTTCGACGGCACCAATTGCGGCATCGCGGTCGAAGGCCAGCCCGTGTTTTCGCGTGCAATATCATCCCGAAGCGTCGCCCGGGCCGATGGACAGCCACTATCTGTTCGGACGGTTTGTGGACGCGGTGAAGGCGCGGGCGGAGACGTGAAGCGCTAGCGCAGATGTTTGCGTACGACGAGTTTGAGGCCCGACCACACATCCGACACCGCGCACACTTTCACATCGACCAGATCGGTCTTCAGCGCGCGATTGCGGATGACGTCTTCGGTCACGTCGGTGGGGATTTTCGCAGATTTCTTGTACCACGACACCCATAACGCGCCGTCGATCGTCATCGCGGCGCGCGCCTTGGGCAGATCGCGCTCGAAATTGGCCGCGGACGTGACGAACAGATGCACGATATCCGAGCCGTCTTTGTGCGGCTTCGTCGCGATCGCGACGTCATCGGGCAGCGGCGCCAGCAACGTCCGATATTCCTTCGGCGCGTTGATCGCGAGCAGCCTCGTTCCCGGCTTGATGCCGAGCTTTTTCGCAAGCGGCGTTCCCGAATAACCGACCATCAGCTTTTTGTGCGCGAATGCCATTCCGGCCGCAGGATCGACAACAGCCGATAGGAGGTGCGGGACCCGTCGGGAAGAACATGCCCCTCGCGCTTGCGCCCCTCTTCGACAAATCCCAGCTTCGCATAGACATGACGTGCGCGCACGTTTTGTTCGATGACGTCAAGCCAGAAGCGATGCGTCTGGGTTTGCGTGAACACCCAGTCCATAACGGCCTGCAGGAATTCCTGGCCGAAGCCGCGGCCCGCATCCAGAACGGCGATGCGTTTCAGGCAGACATTGCCGTAAGCATGATCGAGTTCGCGCAGGATCGCGAAACCTTGCGGCGTTTCGCCGTCGCGCGCGCCGATCAGATAGATGCAATCCGGCGCCGCCAGCGCGGCGCGATGCTGCGCCTCCGTCCAGCGTCCGACGGACCACTCATAGCCCGCCTGGCGCTCGGCTGACATCACCAAGGGAATGTCATCCAGCGTGCCGCGGGTCAGTGAGATCATCGCAAGGTTTCAGCGCTTGAGTTCGATCACGTCGAAGGTCGATTCCTGGACGGGATAGGGAAATTCGATGCGCGCCGAATGCTCGCTGGTGCCTTCCAGCAGACCGACGGCGTCGTCGGGCGTGGCCATGGCGCCGGCAGAGGCGCCGTTGCCGGAATAAATATGAGCCTTTTCGCCTTTGACGGCGAACGCGCCCAGGAGCACATAGCCGCCGGACTCGTTTGGATAGAGTTCGCCGCTCAGGCGCTGCGAGCCCGAGACTTTCTCGAAAACGAGACCGTCGCCGTTCTCGTGGATGCGGCAGTGAAACCAGGAATAGACGACATCGGGCGTCATGCCGCCGATCTTGATTGTGCGGCAACGCCAGGAACCTTTGAGTGCATCGGCCGAGACAGAAATGCCTTGCGGATCGAGCACGGCGTGAATCGTTCCCATGTCGGGACCGGCGGATGCTTCCGACAAAGCCTTTTGCTTTGCCTCTTCGAGCCTGGCCAGACGGTTCGCATCGTAGGGCGAAACACGATCCTGCCAGCCGGCTTGCGCGGCGGTCGCCGCCAGCAAGGACGTCGCGATCAGCAACGATGTTTTTCCCATACGCATGAACCTACTCCCCATCCTCGCCCGGCGCGATCCAGCCCTTGAGATCCGCGCTGGGCGGCATGCCCACGATATTGAATCCCGCGTCGACGAAATGAATTTCGCCCGTGACGCCCGCCGACATGTCGCTCAACAGATAAAGCGCCGCATTGCCGACATGTTCGAGTTCGACGCTCATTTTGAGAGGCGCATGCGCCTTGTTCCACTTGAACACCGTGCGCGACTCGCCGATCACCGATCCGGCGAGCGTCCGCATCGGGCCGGCCGAAATCGCATTGACGCGGATGCCGTCGCGGCCGAGATCGGATGCGAGATAACGCACGCTCGCCTCCAAGCCCGCTTTCGCGACGCCCATCACATTGTAGTTCGGCGTGACCCGCTCGGCGCCCAGATAGGTGAGAGTCAGCAACGCGCCCCCGTGGCCGCCCTTCGACGGCAGCGTCATCAGATGCGACGCGCGCTGGGCGACCGCCGTGAACGAGTAACAGGAGATGGCGAGGCTGCGCGTGAAATTGGTGCGGCTGGTGTCGACATAGCGGCCCTTGAGCTCGTTCTTGTCGGAATGCGCGATGGCGTGGACCAGGAAATCCAACCTGCCCCATTTCGCTTTGATGGCCGCAAACGCCTCATCGAGCTGCGCATCGTCTTCGACATCACAGGGCAGGATGAAGGATGAATCGATGGAAGCGGCGAGAGGCTTGAGCCGCTTGGCCTGCGCATCGCCCTGATAGGTGAAGGCGATCTCGGCGCCAGCGCCGGCCAGAGTGCGCGCAATGCCCCACGCGATCGAATGGTCGTTCGCCACGCCCATCACAAGCCCGCGTCGGCCGTGCATCATGCCTTTGACGTCCGCCATCTGATCCTTACCCGTCCAATTGTGTTCCAGATCGGGACACGCAACGGGAACCGAGTGGTTCCGTGCAAGCCCCGTGCGCGGAATTCAGGCGTCGTAGCGCTGGAACACCAGCGTCGCATTGGTGCCGCCGAAGCCGAAGCTGTTGGAAAGCGCGCGCTCGATCTTCGCGCCGTCGATGCGCGAGCGCACGATGGGCGCGTCGGCCACTTCGGGATCGATTTCTTCGATGTTCGCGCTTTCCGCGATGAAGCCACCCTTCATCTGCAGGATCGAATAGATCGCTTCCTGCACGCCCGTCGCGCCCAGCGAATGGCCCGTCAGCGATTTCGTTGAATTCACAGGCGGAATTCTGTCGCCGAACACTTCGCGCAACGCTTTGACCTCTGTCACATCGCCCACCGGCGTCGAGGTGCCGTGCGCGTTGATGTAATCGACGGAGCCTTTCACGGTCGAAAGCGCCTGGCGCATGCAGCGGATCGCGCCTTCGCCGGACGGCGCCACCATGTCGTGGCCGTCGGAGGTTGCGCCATAGCCCACAAGTTCGGCATAGATCTTCGCGCCGCGCGCTTTGGCGTGCTCGAGCTCTTCCAGCACCAGCACGCCCCCGCCACCCGCGATCACGAAGCCGTCGCGGTTCTTGTCGAAGGCCCGCGAAGCTTTGTGCGGCGTCTCGTTGAAATGCGACGACATCGCGCCCATCGCATCGAACAGCACCGATAAGGTCCAATCCAGTTCTTCACCGCCGCCGGCGAACACGATGTCCTGCTTGCCCCACTGGATCAGTTCGCCAGCATTGCCGATGCAATGCGCGCTGGTGGAGCAGGCGGACGTGATCGAATAATTGACGCCCTTGATCTTGTACCAGGTCGAAAGGTTCGCCGAACAGGTGGACGACATGGCCTTCGGCACCGCGAAAGGCCCCACATTCTTGGGCGCACGGTTGCGTGCGGTATCGGCCGACGCGACGATCGTTTTCGCCGAAGGCCCGCCCGAACCCATGATGAGGCCCGTGCGCTCGTTGACGATGTCTTTCTCTTCAAGACCGGAGTCGCGCAGCGCCTGTTCCATCGCGACGAAATTG
This sequence comes from uncultured Alphaproteobacteria bacterium, assembly GCA_963715545.1. GTDB lineage: Bacteria > Pseudomonadota > Alphaproteobacteria > Micropepsales > Micropepsaceae > Rhizomicrobium. Next base: position 3,365,768 of record OY970252.1, read on the forward strand.
TAGGCCGCGCCGTCGCCCATGAAACGACGCGCGCGCCTGTCGACCAGCGCATCGAGATCGACCTTGGGCGCGCCATGCACATGGCAGCGGAAGCCCATGGTCTTGTAGTCCACCGCTTCACTGATGCCGGACTTAGCCTCGCGCAATGACGAGACGACCTCCTGCGTGTTGTTGCCGATGGACGAGACGATGCCCATGCCGCTGACGACGACGCGCCTCATGGAGCTTTTCCTTTCCTCAAAAATTACCGCACGCGCCGATTGCGGCGCATGCCTCCCGCGATACGCGCTTGCGGGTTACGCTCAGGCCGGCGCTGCCGCAACCTGGCCTACGCCTTGCGGGCGGTCGGCGAACAGGCCGACGCGCAAATCCTTCGCTTCGTAGATCACCTTGCCGTCGACCTTCATGATACCGTCGGCGATGCCGACCACGAGACGGCGCATGATCACGCGCTTGAATTCGATGTAGTAGGTCACGAGCTTGGCGCTGGGCAGCACCATGTCGGAGAACTTCACTTCGCCGACGCCCAGCGCGCGGCCTTTGCCCAGCCCGCCCAGCCAGCCGAGGAAGAAGCCAGCCATCTGCCACATCGCGTCGACGCCGAGGCAACCCGGCATCACGGGATCGTTCTGGAAATGGCATTTGAAGAACCAGAGGTCCGGGCTGATTTCCATCTCGGCCTCGACTTCGCCCTTCTCGTGGGCGCCGCCTGTTTCCGTGATCTTCGTGATGCGGTCGAACATCAGCATGGGCGGCAGCGGCAGGCGGGCATTGCCTTCGCCGAACAATTCGCCGCGCGCGCAGGCGAGCAAGCCCTGCATATCGAAACTGGATTTGCGTCCGGACATGGGGAAAACCATCCGCTGGAAAACCGGCAGCCCTTGACAATAACGCCCGGGCGGCCGATTTCGTGTTTGTTAGAAGCGTTCTAACCGGCGAGCCGGCAGGGCGCCTTTGGCAATGATGATGCCCGGGCGCCGGAGGCGCAAGGGCCGGAGCGCAGCGTCGGGAACATGGCCGGTAAACCGGAAAATGCAGCAATTGTGCGGCTCAGGGCGGCAGGTCTCAGACCGACGCGGCAGCGCGTGGCGCTGGCCGGCTTGCTGTTTCGCCATGGCGACCGTCATGTGAGCGCCGAATCGCTGCATGCGGAAGCAGCCAAGGCTGGCGTCGAGGTCTCGCTCGCCACCGTCTACAACACGCTCCATCAGTTCACCGAAGCAGGCCTGCTGCAGCAGGTGGTGGTGGACGCCGGCCGCTCTTACTTCGACACAAATATCGGCGAGCACCAGCATTTCTATTATGCCGACGAAGGCGAGCTGATCGACATCCCAGGCTCCACAATCGCGATTGCGGGCGTGCCGACGCCGCCCAAGGGCACAGCGGTCGAGCGCGTGGACGTCATCGTGCGCATCAAGCGCGCGTGATCTGCAAAATTATCAACTTAGAATAATTCTAATCTATTGACATCCCCTTTCCGGGGGGTATGTTCGCACCAGGATTTCGCGGCCCCCGCCGCACCACAAGGAGAACGACAATGCCCGCACTCAAAGGTTCCAAGACCGCACAGAATCTGAAGGATGCGTTTGCCGGCGAGAGCCAGGCGAACCGCCGCTATCTCTATTTCGCGCAGAAGGCAGACGTCGAAGGCTTCAACGACGTGTCCGCCGTGTTCCGCTCGACGGCGGAAGGCGAGACCGGCCACGCGCATGGCCATCTCGAATTCCTCGAGGCTGTCGGCGATCCGGCGACGGGTCAGCCGATCGGTTCCACCGACAAAAACCTGAAGGCTTCGATCGCAGGCGAGACGCACGAGTACACCGACATGTATCCGGGCATGGTGCGCGTGGCGCGCGAAGAAGGCTTCGACGAAATCGCCGACTGGTTCGAGACGCTCGCGAAAGCCGAAAAGAGCCACGCCGGCCGCTTCCAGAAAGCGCTTGATACGCTCGGGAAGTAAGATCGGTTTCATTCAGCGGCCCCCCACCCTAACCCTCCCCACAAGGGGGAGGGGATTCTTTCAGTGCGCTTCATAGTTAGTGTGCGCATTCTTCACCTCCCCCTTGTGGGGAGGTCGGAGCGCGGAACGCGCTCCGGGTGGGGGGAACGGCTTTCACACTCCACCGGATCCCCACATGTCCCGCGAAGGCAGTTTGGACGCACCGACCCGTCATCCGCTCGCATGGCGCGACGAGGATTTCTACGACGCAGAGAAGATCGACGCGGAAATGCGGCGCGTGTTCGACATCTGCCATGGCTGCCGGCGCTGCTTCAATCTGTGCGATTCCTTCCCGCGGCTGTTCACGCTGATTGACGACAGCCCTACCGAGGAACTGGACGGCGTAAAATCGGAAGATTTTCCGGCCGTCGTCGAAGCCTGCACGCTGTGCGACATGTGTTTTATGACCAAGTGCCCCTATGTGCCGCCGCATCCTTATAGTCTCGATTTTCCCCATCTGATGTTGCGCTATCGCGCAGCGGAAGTGCGGGCCGGCAAAGCCGATTTCACGGCGCGGCAATTGGCCGAAATGGATCGCAACGGGCGATTGATCGGGCCCGTGGCGCCGCTCGCCAATATCGCGACGAGCCGCAACACGCCTCTCGCGCGCCCGCTGATGGAAGCGACCCTCGGCATCGACAAACACGCCGAGCTGCCGAAATTCCATACCAAGACCTTTGTGATGGCCGATCGCGGCGATCCGATCCGCGTCAACGAAGCCGCGCCCGCGTACACGACAAAAAAGAAAGTGGCGCTCTTCGCCACCTGTTTCGTGAACTACAACAGGCCGAAGACGGGCCTCGCCGCCCGCGCGGTCCTCAATCACATCGGCGTGGAGACGAAGGTCGCCTATCCCGGCTGTTGCGGCATGCCGTTTCTCGAGCAGGCGGAACTCGACCGCGTGGCGGAGAACGCGGCGAAGGTCTCGAAGGCGCTCGTGGCGCTTGTCGACGAAGGTTACGACATCGTCACGCCCACAGCTTCCTGCGGGTTGATGCTCAAATTCGAATGGCCGCTCATCGTGCCGGAGAACGAAGACGTGAAGTGTCTCTCGCGCGCGACTTACGACATCGACGAATATGTCGTGATGATCGCCAAGCAGCATGGGTTGCCGGCCGGGCTCACGCCGCTCCCCGAAGGCGTGACGGTGCATCTCGCCTGTCATGCCCGCGCGCAGAACATGGGGCCCAAGGCGGCCGAGATGTTGCGCCTTCTTCCCGAAACGCCCATCGACGTGATCGAGCGCTGTTCGGGCCATGGCGGCACCTTCGGGATTATGAAAGAGACGTTTCCGCTCGCGATGAAAGTGGGCAAGCCCGCCATGCGCACGGCGGCGGCCCAGGCGCGCGGACATATCGTGTCCGACTGCCCGCTCGCCGGAAAGCATCTCGTGCAGGGCGCGCGCGAGATGGACGAAGCGGAGGGAAAGACATTGCCTGTGCGCGAGGCCGAGCATCCGATCGAGATTTTCGCGCGTTCCTATGGCTTGATGGAGTGAAACGATGAGCGCAGCCGAACGGAAGATCACGCCGGTCGACATCATGCCGTACGCCGACTACGCCGCGCGCCGCGCCGAACTGCGTCGGAACCTTGTGGCCGTCAAGAAGAACCGGCGCGTCGAGGTTGGGCCCTACGCCGCCTTCTATTTCGAGAATTTCGATACGATGTGGCTGCAGGTGCAGGAGATGCTGCACATCGAGAAAGGTGGCGAAGATCAACTCGCAGGCGAACTCGACACCTACAATCCGCTGATCCCGCAGGGCCGCGAGTTGATCGCAACCCTGATGCTGGAGATCGCCGATGTGAACCGCCGCGAGATGGAACTCAAGAAGCTCGCAGGCATCGAAGAGTCCGTCTCGATGGATGTGGCTGGCAAGCGCATCAAGGCGGCGCCCACCGATTACGACGAGCGCACCTCGCCGGACGGCAAGACCTCGTCCGTGCACTGGGTGCGGTTCGTCTTTACGCCGGAGGAGATTGCGGCGTTCCGGAGCGGCGAGGGGCGCGTGGTGCTGGAGGTCGCGCATCCCAACTACGGTCATATGGCCGTCATAAACCCCGCCGCCCGCACGGAGATCGGCAAAGATTTTTCGTAAGAAGGTTTGCAAAGCAGACTCAATAAATCCACCACCCGCCCCGAAATTCTCTTTTCGCTGCCGCTCAAAGACAATTTCGACCCGCCCTCAGGGGGCGGGTGGGACATTTTCTGGCCTCCCCTTCAAAGAATTTTCGACGCCTGTCGCGCTCACGCTGCTAAGCTCCGCCTCGGTGGGAGGGTTTGGCTTTGCGGATATTGATCGCAGGCGGTGGTATCGCGGGGCTCACTTTGGCAGCGCTGCTCAGGCAACGCGGGATGGCGCCCGACATCGTCGAAGCGACGCCGACCCACGATCACCAATCCTATGTGCTCGGACTTTATCCCTTCGGCGCGCGCGTGCTGCATGGGCTGGGCGTGCATCGCAGTTTCACGGCGGTGAGCGAGCCCGCCAACGATCCCAACAATCTGCGTCTCCTCGCGCGCGGCGATCTGCTCCGCCTTCTGGAACGCGCGGGCGAGAATGAACGCCTGCGCATAGCGACGCGCGTGACGGAAATTTCGGAATCCGGCGAGCGGGTCGTCGTCCGCACCAGCGACGGCGAGACGCGGGATTACGATCTCGTTGTGGGCGCGGACGGCGCCGGCTCGCGCGTGCGCCAGTTCGTATCTCCCAAGGCGGATGCGTTCGACACGCATTGGACTTGCTGGAGCTGGTGGACGCCGCGAGGGCCGAGCGTGCGATCCGCCCGCGAAATTCGCGACAGCATACAGGCGCTGGGGCTTTACGCCACGCCCCGGCGGACGGGCGTCATTGCGTGCGCGCCCGCGAAAAAACATTGGACGGCGGCGGGCGATGCACGGAGGCTCACCCGTTTGTTCACGCGTTTCGACGATATGGCGGGCGATGCGCTTTCGGCGGCGCCGGGCGCCGCTGAAATGCTCCACTGGCCCATTGCCGATTCGCGCGCGCAAGACTGGCGGCGGGGCCGCGTGGTGCTGCTGGGCGATGCGGCCTGCGCGTTCCTGCCCACGGCCGGCATAGGCGCTTCGCTGGCGATGGAATCGGCCAGCGTACTCGCCGAAGAGCTTTCGCGCAGCGACGCCGCCCATGTGCGTGACGCGCTGGCCTTCTACGAAGCACGCCGCCGCCCGCGCGTCGAGGCCGCCCAGGACGCCAGCCGCAAACTCGCCAAGACGAAGTATCCGCGACATCCTTTTTTCGCGCGCCCGAAACGCGACACAGACGCCTTCGGGCGACAGATCGCAATGTTGTCCGCCGGGCCGATCTGACGACTCGTCTCCAGCCCAAATCTTGCTGTGATCCCACCGGCGACCTTTGTCCGGACCGGATTGGGACATGTCTGTGCTATTTCGCGCCAGCCTTGGATTTCTCATCGCGTTTGCGGTGATGGAGCCGCAGGCGTTCGCGGCCTATTTCGAGACGCCGGCGGTGCAATCCCTGAAGACGCAGCTTTCCGATGCAGAGCGTGACGAAGCGGCGCGGTTCGATGCGCGCACCGCGGCGCCACTTGACGCAGCGATCGTCCGGGCGGCGGATGTGTTGCGCGCGTCGGCGCGGGAAACTCAAACTAAATAAGCTTCATTCCCGTCGCGGCTTCAAGTTCGGCGATGGCCTGCGGACCGGTTTCGACCTTGATTGTGGTCATCCCCAGCGCGCGGGCGGGTTTCAGATTCCCGCCGAGGTCGTCGAGATAGACGCAAGCTTCCGGTTTCACGCCCAACGTCTCGCACATCATCTGATAGATCAGCGGATTGGGTTTTCGGATCCCCACCTTCGAGGATTCGATCACGTGATCGAACAGCGCCATGATCTCGCGCGCATAGAAGGTGCGACCGCTGCCTGAATCCTGCTGCATCGACGGCACGTTGTTGGTGATGCAGCCGGTCTTAAATTTGGTCTTGATCCGGCGCAACGCCTCGATCATCTCGGGGCGGAAATCGCCCGCGAGCAGCGCAATGATCTCGCGTCCCGGCACGTCGTGACCCAGCGCACGCGCCTCGGCTGCAAACGCCGCATCAAACCCGTTGAGATCGAGCTCGGAGCGCTCGAACCGCGCCCAGGCGTTTTCGAGATGGTTGGCGCTGTTGATCTTGCGGATGAGATTTTCCGGCAGGCCGCGCTCGCGCTCATAGCGCGTGAACGCCTCAAAGGGCGAACTCGTGAACACGCCGCCGAAATCCCAGATCACCGCTTCGATCACATGCCTCTCCCGTTTATCCTTGCGCAGAACAAGCAGCCGCGCCCAAATGCGTCAAGAGCGGAGGCGAATATGAGCGAACGCAGCGTGCATTTGCCGGCCGAAAGCCGTGGCGAGGCTCCGGGCCGCGCGCGGCTCGCGGGGCGGCGCGTGCTTGTCGTCGGCGGCGGGCAGATGGATATCGGCGAGGCCGACACGCCTATCGGCAACGGGCGGGCAATGAGCGTGCTGTTCGCGCGCGAGGGCGCGAATGTGGCGGTGGCCGATCGCGATCTCAAGAGCGCCGAAGCGAGCGTGGCGCTGATCGGATCCGAAGGCGGCCGCGGAGGCGGGCACGCATTTGCAATCGCTGCGGACGCATCCAAGGAAGATGACGTCACGCGCATGGTGGCGGAAGCGGAGACTGCGCTTGGCGGCATCGACGGGATTGTACTCAATGTGGGCGTCGGCGCGGGCGGCCCCTGGCTCTCCGGCACCACGCCGGAACAATGGGATCGCGTGTTCGCGGTGAACATTCGCAGCCACATGCTGACGGTACGCGCGGCGCTGCCCAAGATGCCGGAAGGATCGAGCATCGTGTTCGTGTCGTCTGTCGCTGGATTGAAACCGGGAAGCCGGTTGCCTGCTTACGACGCATCTAAGGCCGCGCTCGCAGGCCTTTGCCGCCATGTCGCGCTGGAAGGCGAACGCCGCGCCATCCGCGCCAATGTGATTGCGCCGGGACTGATGGACACTTCCATCGGAAGGCTTGCCTCGCGCGGGCGACCCGGCCGGGAAAAAACTCCTGTGCCGCTGGGACGACAGGGCACAGGCTGGGAAACCGCCTATGCCGCACTGTTCCTGCTCTCCGAAGAAAGCGCCTACATCACCGGCCAGGTGATCGCCGTCGATGGCGGGCTATCGGCGCTGCGTTAAAACGGCTTGTCGCCCACGATCGTCACGCGTTCCATGCGGCGGAGCGCGGGGAAGTAGTCCGACACCGCGTAATGCTGCGATGCGCGGTTATCCCAAAAGGCGATCGAGTTCGCGCGCCAGCGGAAGCGGCATTGATATTCGGGAATCGACGCCTGCGCATAAAGATGCGCGAGGAGCGCATCGGATTCCGCCCGATCCATGTCCACGATATGTTGCGTGAATGCGAGATTGACATAAATCCCCTTACGGCCGGTTTCGGGATGCGTGCGCACGACCGGATGTTCGGCGTTCGGATAGGCGCGATTGAATTCCTCGATCTGTTCTTCGCTCATGCCCCGCTTGCGCATGCCGCGGCGGAAATGCGCAAAATCGTGAATGGCGGTGCGGCCCTCGATCTTCGCTTTCACGTCGTCCGTGAGGCCCTCATAAGCCGCGTACATATCCGCAAACAGCGTGTCGCCTCCGACGGGCGGCACGTCCAGCGCGCGCAGGATGGAGCCCAGCGAAGGCTCGAGCCGCCACGTCACGTCGCTGTGCCAGGTGTTCTCGCGGCCGCGATTGTTTTCGTCATGGGTGATCGCCAGCACTTCGGGATAACCGGGCTTATGCGGCGCGAACGGATGCACTTCCAATTCGCCGAAGGCGCGAGCGAAATCGAGATGCTGTTCGGTGGTGATGTCCTGGTCGCGGAAGAACAGCACCTTGCGATCGAGCAGCGCCGCGCGCAGGCCGGCCAGCGTGTCCTTCGTCAGCGGCTTCCTGAGATCGATGCCTTCGATTTCGGCGCCGATGGTGGGCGTGAGCGGCACAAGCCGGAACGGCAATGCCTCGGTCTTCAGCGCATGTTCGGTCATCGAATCTATCCTCGGCGCCAGCTCGCTCGAATGCTTAGTTTTGGACGGACGCCAGCCCGACGACGAGCCGGGCCGGAACCTCCAACCTTACGCCGGCGCACGCTTCCGGAGAAAGTAATCGCAACTCCACCCAACCGGGTTGGGGCTGGTCGATCAATTCCGCTTTAATCGTCGCCGCATAGCCGCAGGTTTGCACGAAAGCGTGGCCCATTCCACTCCAATCATGTCCCGGCGAAAACGCGAGTATGCCGCTCGCCGTGGGTTCGCGCGCCGCGCTCTTGCCGCTTCCTGTCAGAACGGCGAATGCGCCGATGCCGATGATCGCGCCGACGGTCAACGCGAACAGCAGGGGCTCGCTTCTCTTGAAGTTCGACCGCAGCACTTCCAAATGCGCCAAGCTGACGAGACGGAGCGACGACTCCGCGATTTTTGGAAAGAATTCCAGGGCATCGTCATAGTCGCGTTGATCCTGCTCGGTCTTGATGTCTCTTCGAAGGAAGTCCATTGCCTGCTTCCGCAGCGCAATAAAATCATCGAGATTTTTAAAGACCGGAGAAAGAATGTCGTCGGCATGAGCCGCGAGAAGCGCTTTGATGGTCGCGAATTCGACGTTGTCGAGTTGCGCAAGATAAAAACTTTCCGACGTCAAGAGTCTCAGCAAAATTCCGATCGCGCCAAAAACACATACAAGGCCGACCAGAGCCGCCAGCAGCGCGGCGATAAGCGTCCCGCCGTGAACGCCCGATATGCCGGTGATCGAAGCCCCGGCGAGCACCACGGAAGCAAGCGCCGCCAATGTCGTCGCCAGCCATTTGACGGTATCTCGGAGATTGGACTTAGCGTTCGCAAATGGATCGGTCGACGGGCCGCTGTCTTCGTCGGCCATGTCACGACAAATCCTTCTTTATGGCCACATGGACATGACATTCTACGGGGGCCACGCCGGGCAGCGACTGCAGCGCACGCGAGATATGCGCTGTATCCGGCACGCCCTCGCCATTCCACAACATGCTCAACAGCGTCGGCGTGGAACCGTCGACCAATGGTCTTATGCCGGAGTCCAGCTTAGCGTTAAAATCATCCATGGTGCCCGCCACCATGTGGATCGTCGTATAGGGATCGACGATTCTCACCGCCGTGCCGGCGGGATTCCTGGGAACCGACTTTGGAAATCTGCTGTGAGGACGCTCTTCGCGCCCCGGCGCAACGATGGGGATCGTGTAGGTTTTGCCGACCGGATACGCAAACTCATGCGGCGTTCCTACGATCTGCGTCTCGCTACCGCAGGTCACGGTGTAGGTGCCGTCGAAATTGTCGACAACGCTGAGACTCATTGATGCCCCTCCGTGCGCCCGGGGAGTAACGTACCACAACCAGAGCGGGAAATACCATCAGGCCTCGGCGGAACCCGCCGACGATCCATAGGCCTCTCTGCTCTCGATCCTTTGCCGGCCTTGCGCCCGTGCGGGAGGCGCGTCCAAATGGGTGCAACCGGATGGAGGTAAAGGGATGGGAGCGGCGCTGCCGGACTTTCCGAAGGCGAGTTACGAGGCGGGAACCTATGCGCTGGGCAATGGCGCATTCGCCTATCTGCAGCCCGACGGCGGCTGGGGCTTTTCCAATGCGGGTCTCGTGACCGACAGCGGCGAAGCGCTGCTGATCGACACGATGTTCGATTTCCCGCACACGCGCGCCATGCTGGACGGCTTCCGCGCCGCGAGCCCGGCCAAAATCCGCACGCTCGTCAACACGCATCAAAACGGCGATCACTGGTTCGGCAATGCGCTGGTGGAAGACGCGGAGATCGTGGCGACGGCCCGCGCGGCCTCCGCCATGGCGCATGAGACACCCGATCTCCTGGCCGGCATGATGAAAGCCGCACCGGGCATGGGCCTGACCGGCGAATATCTGCACCATTGTTTCGGACGTTTCGATTTCGCGGGCGCCACCCCGAAACTTCCCGATACGACATTCAGCGGCCGTCTGACGCGAACGGTCGGCGCGAAAACGGTCGAGCTGATCGAAGTGGGGCCTGCGCATACCGGCGGCGACGCGATCGCATTTGTGCCTGCCGACCGAACGGTCTTCACCGGAGACATTCTCTTCATCAACGGCCATCCCATCGTGTGGGTCGGGCCGATCGGCAACTGGATCGACGCCTGCAACATGATCATCGGGCTAGACGCCGAGATCGTGGTGCCGGGGCATGGGCCGGTGACGGACAAGGACGGCGTCGCCAGGGTGCGCGACTATCTCATTTATATTCGCGACGAAGCGAAGACGCGATACGATTCCGGCATGAAACCGTTCGAAGCCGCGCGCTCCATCGCGCTCGACGATTTCGCGGGCTGGGGCGACGCCGAGCGCATCGCGGTCAACGTCTCGACGCTTTATCGCGAATTCGGCGACAAGACCGCGCCGTCCGATTTCCGCGACCCTGTTCGGCTGGATGGCGCAATTGTGGAAGGAAAAAAAATGACCGTCACCGTTTTCGAGCATCCGCTGTCGCCTTATGCCCAGAAGGTGAAGATCGCGCTGGACGAAAAAGGCGTGGCTTACGACGCAAAAATGCCCGCCGCCATCGGCACGGGCCAGATCGATGCGGAATTCCTCAAGGCCAATCCGCGCGGCGAAGTGCCGGCGCTGATCGACGGCGATGTGGCGATCTTCGATTCGACCATCATCCTCGAATATATCGAAGACAAATGGCCTTCGCCGCCGCTGCTGCCGAAGGAGCCTGCTGCGCGCGCCCGCGCCCGCACCATCGAAGAAGTGATGGACACCGCCTTCGAGCCGATCAATTGGGGCATGGGCGAGATCCGTTGGTTCAAGCGCGCGGAAGGCGTGAAGGCGCAGGCGCTGGAAGCACGCGCGGCGGCGCAGGCTCGCGGCCTTTACGACTGGCTCGCGCGGGCGCTGGGCGCGCACACCTGGTTCGGCGGCGACATTTTCGGCTGGGCCGATCTGTCCGTCGTGCCTTACCTCAACGGCGCCGCAGGTCTCGGCATCGGGCCGCATGCGAATTCCCCTCTGGGCCATTGGCTCGCGCGCGCCAACGAACGCGAATCCGTGCGCAAGGCCGCGACGGCCGCCGCAGAGTCGATCAAGGTCATGGGCATGGTGGCGGAGGCGGTGAAGGAGCGCCTGTTCAAGCGCGAATATCGCGACCATCGCCTGGAATGGATGATCCGCTCCGGCGGGCTGGACGTGGTGATCGAAGGCCTCAAGACGGAAACGATCCGCTTTTCGAACGAATTGAGCTGAACCATGGCGCACGAGATCATCCTGCACAATTTCCCGACTTCGCCTTTTTCCGAGAAGGTGCGGCTCGTGTTCGGCATCAAGGGGCTTGCCTGGCGCTCGGTGGAAATACCCTCGATGCTGCCCAAGCCGGATGTGATCCCGCTGACGGGCGGCTATCGCAAGACGCCGGTGATGCAGATCGGCGCCGACATCTTCTGCGACTCGCAGATCATCATCCGCGAACTCGAACGCCGCTTCCCCACCCCGTCCGTGTTGCCGCATGGGCGCGGATTGCCTTACGGCTTCGGCTTCTGGACGGATCGTCCGTTCTTCATGGCGAGCGTGCCCATCATCTTCGGCGAGATCGGCCATATGGTGCCCGAAGCGTTCAAGAAAGACCGCGAGGCGATGTCGCCCAACGGCTTCTCGACTGAAGCGATGAAGGGCGCCGCGCCCTTCATGCGCGATCAATGGCGCGCGCATGCGGCTTTCATCGCCGATCAGCTGGAAGAGGGCCGCGCGTTCCTGCAGGGCGACAAGCCGACTCTCGCAGATATCCAGTGCCACATGAATCTGTGGTTCATGAAGAATGCCGTGCCGCAAATCACGGAAGCTCTGCTGAAGGAATTCCCGAAAGTGGAAGCGTGGTTCGGGCGCGTCAACGCGATCGGCCACGGCAAGCCCACGCCGATGGATTCGAAAGAGGCGCTGGCCATCGCCAAAGAGGCGAAGCCGGAAGCGAAGCCGGCGCCCGATCCATTCGAACCGAATGGCCGCAAGCCGGGAGATAAAGTGAAGGTTTCGGCCGACGACTATGGGCGCGATCAGATCGCGGGCGAAATCGTGTTCACCAACGCGCATGAGATCGCAATTCTGCGCCGCGACCCGCAGGTGGGCGACATCGTCGTGCATTTCCCGCGCGCAGGTTTCGTGGTGACACAAGGCTGACGGAACGGAACATGGACCGCAGAACGGATGATATCGACGAGACGGTGACGATCGAAACTGCGAACGGCAGGCTCGCCGGCGCGCGCAAGGATGGCGTCGTCTCGTTCAAAGGCATTCCTTATGCTGCGCCGCCCGTCGGCCCGTTGCGCTGGCGCATGCCGGAGCCGGCGGCGCCGTGGCCGGGCGTTCGCGATGCGACCGTGTTCGCGCCAATCTGTCCGCAGGCGCCGACGCAGCTGGAATCGTTGCTGGGCGCGGCCATCGCGGAGCAATCGGAAGATTGCCTTTATCTGAATGTGTGGACCACCGGCTGCGACAGCGCCAAACGCCCCGTGATGGTGTGGATTCACGGGGGCGCCTTCATCCTCGGCGCGGGCAGCCAGGGCATCTACAACGGCAAATATCTCGCGGCACGCGACGTTGTGGTCGTGACAATCAATTATCGGCTGGGCGCGTTCGGCTTTCTCGACATGGCGGACGCCACGGACGGCAAATTGCCGGGCACGGGCAATGAGGGGCTTGCGGACCAGATTCTTGCGCTCGATTGGGTGAAGCGGAATATCGCCGTGTTCGGCGGCGATCCCGACAACGTCACCATCTTCGGCGAATCCGCGGGCGGCATGAGCATCGGCGCGCTGCTCGCGGCGGCGCCCGCACGTGGGCTTTATCACAAAGCGATCCCGCAATCTGGCGCGGCCCATATCGGCCACGATCGCGAGCGGGCTGCGCGCGCCGGACGCGCCATCCTCGAAGAGATGGGATTGAGCGATGCAGCGCGCGCGCTCGAGGCGCCTTACGGCGCGATCATCAAGGCGCAGATCGCGGTGCTTGCGGATTCGCGCGATGGCAAGGATACGCGCAAGCTCGGACGGTTGCCGTTTCAGCCGGTGATCGACGGCGCCTTGCTGCCGGTTGCGCCGATCGATGCGGTCCGCGGCGGTTCAGCCGCCGGTATTCCGATTCTGACCGGCACGATGCGCGAGGAATGGAAATTGTTCAGCGCCGCCGACCCGCGCCTGCGCCTGATGACGTCAAAAGGATTCACCGAACGCGTCACCCGGCTCGCGAAGGAACACGCGTCGGACGTGCTCGCGGCTTACACGAACGGATCGCCCTTCGAGCGCTTCAACGCGGTGATGACGGACAAGGCGTTCACCGTGCCCGCCATCCGGCTTGCGGAAGCGCAAGCGGCGCGCGTGCCGGTTTATGTCTATCGCTTCGACTGGCGCTCGAAATTCCTCGGCGGGATCATGGGCTCGTGCCACGCGCTCGAACTTGCTTTCGTGTTCGGCACGCATAGGGAAAAACTGCTGGGCACATTCTTCGGCACCGGCCCCGTCGCCGAAGCGCTTTCGCGCGCGACGATCGATGCCTGGACGGCGTTTGCAAGGACCGGCAATCCCGCGACGACTTCGACCGGCGACTGGCCCCGCTACGATGCGAATGCACGCCAAACCATGATCTTCGGCGACGGCGAACCGCATCTCGCCGCCACCCCCGACGAAGCGCGGCTGCGGGCGTGGGACAAGGTTCCGGAGCGGAAACTGGGACCATAATTTTTCCACCCGCCCCTTGAGGGCGGGTCGAAATTATCTTTGAGCGACAGCGAGAAGAGAATTTCGGGGCGGGGTATTGTTGATGCAGCACCCCGCCCCGAAAAATTCTTCGGCTCGCGCCTCCGAATTTTCCCACCCGCCCTCAAGGGGCGGGTGGGAAAGATGTTTAATTCTGCAGCATCACCTTGCATTGATGTGTGGGATGGCGCAGCGCTTCGAAGGCGGCAGGCAATTCGTCGAAGCCGACGATGTCCGTCACCATATGAGCGACATCGACGCGGTCGGATGCGATCATCGCGATCACATAATCGAAATCCGCGGCGCGATAGCCGAGCACGAACTGCAATTCGAGCTCCTTCATGATGCCCATCAGCGGCATGATCGTATCGGGCTGCTGGCAAACGCCGGCGACCACGATGCGACAGAAGCGCGGCGCGTCCATCATCGCCGTGCCGATCATTCCGGGCGCGCCCACGCATTCGAAGATCACTTCCGGGCCGCGGCCTGCGATCTTCTCCACCTGCGGCGTCAGCGGCTGGCTGGGATCGATCGCATCCGTGGCGCCGAAGCGCGCCGCCATCTTGCGGCGGATCTCCGCCTTCTCGCTGACGATGACATGTCGGGCGCCGAGGAATTTCGCCCACAGCATTGTGGCGAGACCGACGGGACCCGCGCCGATCACAACAACCGTTGCGCCGCGTTCCATCTTCGCCTTGTCGACGGCATGTAATCCCACGGCGAGCGGCTCGACCATCGCGCCTTCGCGGAACGACACGCTGTCGGGCAGGCGAAAGCCGCCGCTGGCGCCGATCTTCACGAATTCCGCATAGGCGCCCGGACTTTGCCCCAGGCCGATCGACATGCCTTTGGCGCAGGAACCGCGTCCAACTCCAAAATTGAGACACGGCGTTTGATCGCCGCAGCAGATGAATGGAAAGCCTGCGACCCGTTCGCCGCTTTTCCACAAATGCGTGACCGCCTTGCCGACGGCCACGACTTCGCCCGCGAATTCATGCCCCATCACCGTGCCCGCCGGGGGCGGCATGATGCTGGTGGGTTCGGTCATGTGCAGATCGGAGCCGCAGATGCCGCAATTCCTCACCTTCAGGATGATGTCGTGCGGCCCGGGCTCGGGATCCGGCAGCGTTTCGATCACAAGCGGCTTCGACATTTCGCGGAATACGGCAGCGCGCATGGGCGGTCCCTCTCGGATGGCGGTCGGCCTGACAATATGTCATAAACCGAGCTTCCCGCTATCCCGGAGAGATTTCCATGACCATCAAGCTGCGAAACGGCATCTTTCTCGCGCCTTTCCACCCGGTCGACGAAGACCCCACGCAATGCCTTCAGCGCGATCTGGAGCTGATCGAATATCTGGACCGGCTCGGATACGAAGAAGCCTGGGTGGGCGAGCACCACTCCGCGGGTTTCGAAATCATTTCGAGCCCGGAACTGTTCATCGCGGCTGCCGCCGAACGCACAAAGCGTATCAGGCTCGGCACCGGCGTCGTGTCCCTGCCCTATCACCACCCGCTCAATGTCGCGAACCGCATGATCCAGCTCGATCACCAGACGCGCGGCCGCGTGATGTTCGGCGTCGGTCCAGGCCTCCTGCCGTCGGACGCGTTCGCCATGGGCATCGACCCCGCGACACAGCGTGATCGCATGGTGGAATCGATCGAAGTGATCCTCCGGCTGTTCGCCGGCGAGCGCGTCACCCAGACGAGCGACTGGTTCAAAATGGTCGATGCGACCTGCCAGCTGCGTCCCTACAGCTCGCCGCATCCGGAAGTGTGCGTCGCCTCGAGCGTGACGCCATCGGGCGGCAAGCTCGCAGGCCGCCACGGCTTCGGCATGCTGTGCGTCGCGGCGACCCAGGCAGGCGGCTATGACGCGCTCGGCATCAACTGGAAAATCGCGAACGACACGGCCGCCCAACATGGCCGGAAGATGGACCCGGAACGGTTGCGCCTCGTCGGGCCCGTGCATATCGCCGAGACGCGCGAGGAAGCGTTCAAGAACGTCGAATTCGGCTTCCGCAAATGGCAGGAGTATTTCTCCGGCATCAGCCCCGTGGCGGGCCGCGAGAACGCCGGCGGCCAAACACCCCAGGATCTGGTGAACGAAGGCGTCATTGTCATCGGCACGCCCGACGACGCGATCGCGCAGATAAAGCGCCTGCAGGCGAAACAGGGTGAATTCGGCTGCTTCCTGCAGCTTGCGCACAATTGGGCCAATTTCGACGCGACAAAAAAATCCTACGATTTGTGGCAGCGCCACGTGACGCCCGCGATCAATGGCGCCAATGTGGCGCGTGATGCGGCCTATAATTGGGCGCGCGACAATCGCGATCGTTTCGTGGCCGCCGCAATGGGCGCCGCCATGCAGACGATCCAGAAGCATCACGAAGAAGAAGCCCGCAAGGCCAACCCAAAGGCAGCCGAGTGACCCCATTAAAGTTTGAAGGCGGCTGCCATTGCGGCAATCTCACCTTTGTGTTCGAAGCGAGTTCTCCCCTCGATCGGTTGGGCTTGCGCGCCTGCCAATGCCGCTTCTGCCGCGAGCATGGCGCGCGCAACACGAGCGATCCGCAGGGGCGCATGCATATCCAGGTGCGTGATCTGGAGAATCTGCGGCGGTATCGTTTCGGGCTGAAGACGGCCGATTATCTGATCTGCGCGGAATGCGGCGTCTATATCGGCGCGGTGATGGCCGATGGCAATTCGAGTTGGATGTCGGTCAACGTGAATACCTTCAACGAACCGCCGGCCATCAGCCATCCCATCGTGCGCATGAATTTTGACGGCGAAGATGCGCAGGCGCGCCGCAACCGGCGCAAGGCGCGCTGGACGCCTGTCGCCGTTTTCCAGCAAGAGGCAGCGAAAGTGGCATGACGACGGCGCTGGTTGTGATCGATGTGCAGCAGATCATGTTCGATACGCCGAACTTTATGCCTTACGAAGGCGAGGCCCTGGTCGACCGCATCGCCGGCTTGATCGCAAAGGCGCGCGCAAGCGGCACGCCGATCTTCTTTGTCCAGCACGACGAAGGACCGGGTTCCGCCATGCATCCGGGAACGCCGGGCTTTCCCTTCCATCCGAAGCTTGCGCCGCAAGCCGGCGACGACGTGACAGTGAAGAATTTCGGCAGTGCGTTCCACAATACCGATTTCGATGCGAAGCTTCGCAAAGCGGGCATCGACACGCTGGTGATCTGCGGCATGCAATCGGAATATTGCGTCGACGCGGCGGTTCGCGGCGCACGCGAACGCAATTACAAGGTGGTGTTGGCAGCCGACGGACATTCCACCTTCGATTCGAAAATTTTGAAGGCGGACATCATCATCGCCCATCAGAACGAGACGCTGGGCGGAAGCTACGCCACCCTGACGCCCGCGGCAGAGATCGCGTTTTAGATTTTCCTGGGACAGCAAGGCAACTGCCACCCGCCCTTGGGGCGGGTGGAAAGTTCAATTAGAACTTCCCGTGCCCCGCGATGATTGCGTCGTAACGCGCCTTGTCGAGCGGTACGTAGTGCTGTGTTTCCGGATCGAGCACATAAAGCGGGTCGGGGATCGCAGCGGGGTCGAAGCCTTCCTTCACCAGCTCGACTTTGCGCTGCTTGAACGTGCCGGTGATTTCCATTTCCGGCTGCAGGCGCAGGAACACGGGCCGCGCATAGGCGGGCAGATTGCCGGCCAGTTTCTGCGCGAGGTGCGCCACATCGAAATCCGGCGCCACCACAAGCGACGCCATGCCGGCGCGCCCGTCGCGGCCCGGAACGGCGACGCCGTAGACATTGGCTTCCGCAATGCCGGGGATCACGCCCAGCGCTTCCGCCACTTCGCTGGTGGCCACGTTTTCGCCTTTCCAGCGGAACGTGTCGCCGATGCGGTCGACGAAATAGAAATAGCCGAGTTCGTCATGCTTCATCAGATCGCCCGTGCGAAACCACGAATCACCCTTCTCGAACACGTCGCGCAGGATTTTCTTTTCCGTATCGGCAGCGCGCGAATAGCCTTCGAAACTCTTGCCGGGTTCGTCGAGGATCTGGCCGATCGCTTCGCCCGCTTCGCCGGGCGCACATTCGATACAGAAGCCGTCCGGTCCGCGCACGGGCGTTTCGCGTTCGATATCGAATCGCACGATGCGCGTGGTGACGATCTTGCGCATGTAGTTCGGCACGCGACCCACGGCGCCCACCTTGCCGTCGTAATTGAGCATCGAGACATTGCCTTCGGTGGCGCCGTAGAACTCGATGATCTTCGGGATAGCAAAGCGCTCCTGAAACGCCGGCCAGATTTCCGGTCGCAAGCCGTTGCCGATGATGGCGTGCAAATGATGCGCGCGTTCATTGGGATTGTGCGGCGCATTCAGGAGATAGCGGCACAGCTCGCCGATATATTGAAAAAAAGTGGCTTCGTATCTGACGCAGTCGTTCCAGAATTCCTGAGCCGAAAATTTGCGCCGCAGCACCAGCGTTCCTCCGGCCGTGAGCGCCGTGCCGACGGCGCAGATGCCGCCGGCCGAATGATAAAGCGGCAGGACGTTGTATGTTCTGTCGTTCGCCTGCGAATTGAGCGCGCCGGCGAAGCCATACATCATGAACAGCATGCGCATATGGCTGATGTTCGCGGCCTTGGGCAGGCCGGTGGTGCCGGACGTGAAGATGTAGAACGCCTTGTCCTTGCAGGTGACGCCTGCGCGCCATGCCGGATTTGGCGGCGCGGGCGATGCGGCCGCGAGCGCCGCATCGAGATCTTCGCAACCTGCGACACGCCCGCCCGTCGCCCAGGCGATCGGAGGATTGCCGATCAGCGCGCGCGCTTCGGAATAGTTTTCGGCCAATTCGCCGTCAAGGATCAGATGCCGCGCTTCGGCGACGCCGATCGAATGGGCGAGCGGCATCCCCCGCAGATTGGTGTTGATGAGAGCGACGATCGCGCCAAGCTTCAGAAGCCCGAGCCATGCCATCAGATATTCGGGACGATTCTCCATCAGAAGCGCCACGACATCGCCCTTGCGAATGCCGATGGACGCGCCCCAATGCGCATAGCGGTTGGCGACCGCCTCCAGCTCGCCATAAGTGACACGCCGATCCTGATACAGAATCGCCGTGCTGTTCGGCGCTTTGTTTGCGAAGCCCGTGACGATATCGACAATGGTGATCGGCGAATCCGGCTTCACATGCCGCATGCGGATCAGCGAACGGCCGATGCCTGTGATATAGGTCGCTTCGCGCGAGATACTGTCGAAAAGCGTCAAGGCGATTCGTCCCCGTATCGAACAGCGAGGATTGGGTGACGTGACGGCGCCGTCAAGTAAGGCAGATGCGACGGAGTTGCTCGACCTGCGGGGATTGAAATGTCCGCTGCCGGCGCTGTTCGCCCGCCGCGCGCTCGAGCGCTGCGCGCCCGGTACGACGATCGAAGTCCTGGCCGACGATCTCATGGCGATTGTCGACGTGCCGCATATGTGCCGCCAGGAAGGCTACGAAGTGCTGTCGGCGGACCGTGACGGCGACGAGTTCGAGATTCATTCTTCGGCGCCCGACTTAAGTCGAATCTGTGTTTGCTTGGATCACCGGCCCCCCTTCCGTCACGCGGCTAACGCCGCGAGCCACCTTCCCCCGCGAGGGGGGAAGGTTGGAAAAAAGAGCGACGTCCAAATCTTTTTTTAGCCTTCCCCCCTTGCGGGGGAAGGTGGACGCCTCGCACTTGCGAGGCGGATGGAAGGGGGGGCCGAGTCAGTGCGCCGCAGGCAGCGGAACGGCCGTCGGGCCCAGACGCTGGATGATCGATTGTGCGTTGATCGCGCGAGGCTCTTTTGCGGCTTGCGCGTCGGTCAGCAACACAATCTCGGCATAGGCCTGATAGCGGGTGATGGGACGCGTCTCGACTTCATCGCCCAAGCCGCCGTAAGCCCAACTGTGCCAGTACCAACCGTAATAGGGCGGACCGGCCCAGCCCGGGATATCGGAGAAATAGGTCGTGTGGGTTTTGGTGTCCCGCATGTCGAACATGAACGCGTTCGATCCGGCCTGCTGAGTGACCTGGGCCGCGCGCAACAGCAGGAAATTCTCGACGCTCTCCCGGTTTGTCGCCGAGCTTCCCGAATAGGTCACCCGATAGCGGTTCTGGTCGAGTTTTTCGTCCGTGTAGCCGGTCGGATGATCGGCGTCCCTGGGCCCGAAATAGGGCTGCTCGGGCGCGCAGGCCGAAACTGCAAGCCACGCCAGGGCGGTGCCGGTGAAAATCAGTCGATAGGCGGCCTTTTTCATGGGCCGAGGATAGCAAGCGTCGCAAACAAGGCATTTTCTATTTGTAACTGACCAGTTAGTTATTTAAAGTACCCGTATGGACGGAATCTCGGACACACCCGCCCGCTGGCGGCGGCGCAAGGAAGCGAGGCCCCAGGAAATCCTGGATGCGGCTCTTCTCGTGTTCGCCGAAAAGGGTTTCGCGGCCGCGCGCATGGACGACATCGCGGCGCGGGCGGGCGTCACCAAGGGCACGATCTATCTCTATTTCGACGGCAAGGAAGCGGTGTTCAAAACGCTGGTGCGCGAATCCATCGGCGACACGCTGGATCGCGTGGTCGAGAGCGCGAAGCGGTTCGAAGGCTCCGCCGCCGACCTGCTGCGCATGATGCTGGGCATGATCGGGCGCTTCATGCTCACCAGCGATCGCGTCGTGTTGCCCAAGATCGTCATCGCCGAATTCGGCAATTTTCCCGAACTCGCGCGCTTCTATCGCGAGGAAGTCGTCGAGAAGGGCCTAGCCGCTCTGTGCGCCGTCATTTCGCACGGGATTGCGCGCGGCGAATTCCGCAACGTGGCGCCCGAGCACGCCGCGCGGCTTTGCATTGCGCCCATTCTGCTCGCCGCCATCTGGCGCACGACATTCGCGCAAATCGAAACCCAACCCTACGACCTCGAAGGCCTGATCGAGACGCATATCGATGTGCTGCTCACAGGCCTCGCCGCGGAAGAGGAAATTCCATGAAGCGCCTCGCCCTCTTCTTGCTGCTGTTGCTCGCGGGTTGCGGCGATGACAAACCTCCCGCCTGGCTCGGTTATGGCGAAGGCGACAATTCGCTGATCGGCGCGCCGCAGCCAGGCTGGATCACGCATCTCGCCGTACAGCGCGGGCAATTCGTGAAACGCGGAGACTTTCTGTTCTCGCTCGACAACACGCATGAAACGGCCTTGCGCGACCAGGCCGCCGCCAATCTTGCGCAGGCGAAGGCGGCGCTGGCGCAGGAGCAGGCCAATCTCACCTACACGCAGACGGAACTGACGCGGCAAACGGGCCTTGCGCGCGATCATGCGGGCGTGCCGGCGACGCTCGACCAGACGCTGGCGTCGGTTCGGGAGTCGCAGGCGCATATCGATCAGCTCGAAGGCCAGATCCGGCAGATGGAAGGCGCGCTGACCGACGCGCAATATCAGCTGTCGCAGCGTCGTATCGTGTCGCAGGTCGACGGCCAGGTGCAGGACATTTACTTCTTCCAGGGCGAATATGTGCCGGCCTCCACCGCCGTGGTGTCCGTGCTGCCCCCGACGAATGTCTTCGTGCGCTTCTTCGTGCCGGAACCGGAATTCGCGCGCGTCAAACTGGGCCAGACGGTTGCGATCTCCTGCGACGGCTGCGCTGCGAACATGACGGCGAAAGTCACCTTCATTGCACAGCAGGAAGAATTCACGCCGCCCGTGATCTTCAGCGTGGATAGCCGGCAAAAACTCGTGTTCAAGCTGGAAGCGCGCGCGCCGGGCGGATTGAAGCTCAATCCCGGCGAGCCGGTCGACGTGCGGCCGCAGTGAGCGAAAACCTCGCCATCGACGTGCACGGGCTGACGAAACATTTCGGCGCGAAAATGGCTGTCGATCATGTCGACATCGCCGTGCCGGAAGGCGAGGTCTGGGGATTTCTCGGGCCTAACGGCTCCGGCAAGACGACGACGATCCGCATGCTGTGCGGCTTGCTGCGGGCGGACGAAGGCCAGGGCACGTGCCTCGGCTACGACGTCCGCACGCAATCCGAACAGATCAAACGCGAAACGGGTTATATGACCCAGCGGTTCAGCTTCTGGGAAGATCTCTCCATCCGCGAGAATCTCGATTTCGTCGCGCGCGTCTATGAGCTCCACGATCGCCGCGCGAAAGTCGACGCCACGCTCGAACGTTTGGGACTCGTCAAACGCCAGAACCAGATGGCGGGCGCGTTGTCGGGCGGCTGGAAGCAGAGGCTGGCGCTCGCGGCCTGCATGCTTCATTCGCCGAAGCTTCTGTTGCTCGACGAACCGACCGCCGGCGTCGACCCCAAGGCCCGGCGCGATTTCTGGGAGGAAATCCATACCCTGAGCGATGCGGGCCTCACCGTTCTCGTCAGCACGCATTACATGGACGAAGCCGAACGCTGCGACCGCATCGTCTATATCCTGAACGGCAAACTGATCGCGGGCGGTACTGTCGCCGAAGTGATCGCGCAATCGAAACTGTTCACGTACATCGTCGAAGGCGAAGACGTGCGCCGGTTTGTCCAGCGCCTGCAGGACGAACCGGGCGTGGAACACGCGGCCTTCTTCGGCGCGGCGCTGCATGTGACGGGACTCGACCGCGCCGCTCTCGAACGCGCGCTCGCGCCTCTTCGCAGCGAGACGGGCGTCACGATCCATGAAGCGCAGCCCAGCCTCGAAGACGTGTTCATTCACCTGCAGGAGCAGGCGCAATGAGGGGGTTTTCGCTTTCGCGGCTCGCGGCGATGCTCGCCAAGGAATTCCTGCAGATGCGGCGCGACCGGCTCACGCTTGGCATGATCGTGGGCGTTCCGGTGATGCAGTTGTTCCTGTTCGGCTTCGCCATCAATCTCAATCCGAAGGCGTTGCCCACCGCGATCTCCATCGACGATCCCGGCGCCTTCAGCAACTCGATCTTGGCGGCGCTGGAGAATTCGAGCTATCTGGACATCATCCAGGAAACCAAATCGCCGCAGGAAGCGCGCCGGCTGCTCGACGAGGGCAAGGTTTTGTTCGTCGTCGAGATTCCGGAAAATTTCACGCGCGACATCGTACGAGGGCAGCAGCCCGATCTCGTGGTCGAGACGGACGCGACGGATCCCGCGGCCGGTTCCTATGCGCTCGCCGCCATCAACATCCTGGCGACGACCGCGCTGCGCGACGATCTCGTCGGTCCGCTGGCGGCGCGCGCGCAGGGCCCACCGCCGTTCAATGTCGTCTCGCACCTGCTCTACAATCCGGAATCGATCACGCAGTACAACATCATCCCGGGATTGCTCGCCGTCATCTTGACGATGACCATGGTGCTGATGACGTGCCTGTCGCTGACGCGCGAGCGCGAACGCGGCACCTACGAAAATCTGCTCGCGATGCCGGCCACTCCTCTTGAGATCATGATCGGCAAGATCACGCCCAACATCCTCATCGGCGCGGTGCAAAGCGCGATCATCCTGGTGGTGGCGAGGCTCGCCTTTGACGTGCCCATGATCGGCTCGTTCGGGCTTCTCGCCGTGGCGCTGGCCTTCTACATCACCGCCAATCTCGCGGTGGGCTACACCTTCTCGACCATCGCCCAGAACCAGCTGCAGGCGATGCAGATGACGATGTTTTTCCTGCTGCCGGCCATTCTGTTGTCGGGATTCGCGTTCCCGTTCGAAGGTATGCCCGTCTGGGCGCAATGGATCGGAGAAATCCTGCCCGCCACCCATTTCCTGCGGATCGTCCGGGGCATCCTGCTGAAGGGCAACGGCTTCGGCGAAATCTGGCCCAATCTGTGGCCGCTGATTCTCTTTATGTTCGCGGCCGGAAGCCTTGCCCTGGCCCGATTCCGCCGGACCCTGGACTGAGCGGGGGATGCCGGCGTCTTCGCTCTTGCGAAAGGGCACGCCCCGTCACACATTGGCCACGCACCTTATTTACAGGGTCCGCGTTCTCTTCGCGTGTCCAGCCTGGGAAGCCGTCGCAACGACGGCGCCGGTCCAAAAGAGTGGGGGTCCGAACCGTTCACCATGTCCGGCCTGTCCTTGATCCTGCAATTCGCTCTGGTCGCCGTCCTGGTGACGTTGGCGCTGTTTTCCGCCCAATTGGGCGCGCTTTCGCTTCTGCGCTTTTTCAAACCTGCCCGCCGGGTGCGGGTCCCGCTTTTGCCGGACGAGGCGCTCCCCCATGTCCTGGTGCAGCTGCCCGTCTGCGATGAAGGTCCGTTGGCGCTCCGGGTCGCCGCGGCCGCGGCCCGGCTCGACTGGCCGCGCGACCGGCTCGAAATCCAGCTCCTCGATGACGGCCATGTGGACGGCCACGAAGCGCTTCTTGCGGCCGCCACGGGGGCCGCACCGGATGACCTGAAGCTTTCCGTCCTGCGCCGCGGCGAGCGCGCAGGCTTCAAGGCCGGAAATCTCGCTTTCGGCCTCAAACATTCCGAAGCGCCCTATGTGGCGATCTTCGATGCGGACTTCGTGCCTGCTCCGGATTTCCTAAAGCGCACCGTGCCCGCGCTGATGGCCGATCAGGGTCTCGCTTTCGTGCAGACTCGCTGGGGTCACAACAATCGCGAACGCAACTGGCTGACGCGCGCGCAGGGCTTCCTGCTCGACAGCCATTTCGCCATCGAACAGGAAGCGCGTTTCCGCGCCGGCGTGCCGTTCTCGTTCAACGGGACCGCAGGCGTCTGGAGCCGAGCCGCGATAGATCACGCCGGAGGCTGGACAGGCGATACGCTGACGGAGGATCTCGATCTCAGCGTTCGTTGTGCGCTCAAAGGCTGGCGCTCGGCGATGATCTCGGATGTCGAAGTGCCGGGCGAGTTGCCGGAGACGGCGGCCGCATGGCGCGCACAACAGGCGCGCTGGACCAAGGGACACGCGCAGGTCGCGCGCAAGCTTCTTCCCGAAATCTGGACGAGTTCGCTTCCGGTATGGAAAAAGGCTGCAGTCACTCTGCAGATCTGCCAATTCGCCTTTTACACCTTGGCCTGCGCGAGCGCCGCGATCAGCCTCACCCTGATGGCGCTGGGCGTCGTCTATTTGCAGGCGGTCGCCGAACTCGGCCTCGCCGTCACCGCGCTCGGCCTGACCGCGAGCGTCAGCTATCTCTATGCCGGGCAGGCGATCCTGAAGCGCGCGGGAGAACCGTGCCTCGCACAATCGCTGCTGCTGGCGGTGATATTCCCCAGCGGCCTCATTCTCTCCAATACGCGCGCCACGTTCGAAGCGTTTTCGAACGCCAACATCGTGTTCACAAGAACCCAGAGGGCCGGCGAAGCCTATGCCGGCGGCTGGCGCGGCCGGCCGGAACTGGCTGCCGGCTTGCTTTTGCCGGTCTTTGCTATTGCCGAACAGGCCTGGAGTGCGCCATTCTTCGCCTTCGCGGCGGCCGGATTATTGTCCATCGGCGCAATGGGTTGGAGCGGGACCGGGAAGGTATCTGCTCGCGAAATCGCCCGCAGCGAATAGATTTCGGCGCGGTCGAACCGGGCGCCAAGAATCGATTTCGATTCAAATTTTAGTCATTCAAATTTGACGGACTGATCTAACGCGGTATTGGGCTCCGCGGGCGTAAGGTGTCGCCATGGCCGCCGCTGCTTGAGCGGCAATGAGGGGCTTTTTGATGGTGGGGTCTCGAGTTCGGTTCGCGGCGGCGGCCATTTTTTTGCTGCTCCTCAGCGCGTGCGCCAGCGCGCCCGACATTCAATCCGCCGGCGACTACGAACAGGGTCCGCGCAACGGCGCGCGCATCGAAACGCCGAAGACTCCTCTGCAATGCGTGCCCTATGCCCGCGCGCGCTCCGGAATCGCCTTGTTCGGCGATGCCGGAACCTGGTGGGACCAGGCCGCGGGCCACTTTGCACGCAACTCGACCCCGGTTCTTGGCGCGGTGATGGTGCTCACCGGTTATGCCGGCCCGGGCCGCGGTCATGTCGCCGTCGTCAGCCGGATGGTGTCGGACCGGGAAATCCGGGTCGATCACGCCAACTGGCTCAATGACGGCGCCATCTATCTCGACGATCCCGTGGTGGATGTGAGCCCCGACAATGACTGGAGCGAGATCCGCGTGTGGAACGCGCGCGCCGGCTCATGGGGCGTGCGGACCTATCTGGTCCAGGGATTCATCGGACCGGGACCGGCCGACGGCGCCGATCGCGTCGCAATGAATTGATCGATAATTCATATCCTTCAATGGCTTGATGGGCAGTTCTGCGCCATACTGCCTCTCCCCTCTATCCTGGGGGCGCGCACATCCGTATTTTCCCGGCCCTCGTAGAAGACCGGATTGGGCGCACACAGGCAAATGCGGCTATCGGGTATGTTGGCGGGGTACATCGGCAAGACTTACGCGTTACCCTCGCGACCCTCGCCTCAAGACTGCCCGAAGACGGATCCGGCCCCCGAGCCAATGTGAGCGAACCTCAGCGTAAAATGTCCGACTTCCCCGCCGATGCGGGGGACCGCGCCACGGAGATTTCTCCGGCGACGCATCCGCATCTCGCGCGCAGCAGCGTTTCCGTGTTGACGGTGGGCGCGCTGGGCGTCGTGTTCGGCGACATCGGCACGAGCCCGCTTTACGCGATGCGCAACTCCGTGCAGGCGATCGGCACGTCGCTGCCGCTCAACTTCGCAGTGATGGCGGCGCTATCGCTGATCTTCTGGTCGCTGATGATCGTGGTGACGCTCAAATATGTCACGCTCATCATGCGCGCCGACAATGACGGCGAAGGCGGCGTGCTCGCGCTCGCAGCCCTCGCGCATCGTTCGCACCGGATCGGGCGCGCGTTTCAAGCGCTGGCATCGGCGTCGCCGCCATCCTCGGCCTTGCGCTCTTCTTCGGCGACGGCATGCTGACGCCCGCCATTTCGGTTCTGAGCGCCGTCGAAGGTCTCGGCGTCCGAAAGCTCGGCCTTGGTGCCGATCGTCATTCCACTGACCCTCGTCATCCTGGTCGCATTGTTCCTGATGCAAAATCGCGGCACGGCCACGATCGGCCGGCTGTTCGGCCCGATCATGATGGTGTGGTTCATCGACGCTGGCGGTCATCGGGCATCAGCGCGATCTTGCGGGCGCCGGAGATCCTGGGTGCGCTCAATCCCTATTACGGCATCGCGCTGTTTCTGCGCGCGCCCTGGACGGCGTTTGTGTCGCTCGGCGCCGTCGTGCTCGCCGTGACCGGCTGCGAAGCGCTCTATGCCGACATGGGCCATTTCGGCAAGGGACCGATCCGCAATGCGTGGATCTATCTCGTGCTGCCGGCATTGGTGCTGAATTATTTCGGGCAGGGCGCAACGCTTGCTGCGCAATCCGAAAGCGCTCGACTACCTGTTCTTCGATTCCGCGCCGCATTGGGCGCATTATCCGCTGGTGCTGCTGGCGACTGTGGCCACCGTCATCGCCTCGCAGGCGGTGATTTCCGGCGTCTATTCGATCACGCGGCAGGCCGTGCAGCTCGGTCAATTGCCGCGCATGGAAATCCGCCACACATCGGCCGCCGAAGACGGCCAGATCTATGTGCCGCGCATGAATGCCGTTCTGTGCGTCGGCGTCGTGCTGATCGTGCTGATCTTCCGCAGCTCGGATGCGCTGGCCGCGGCCTACGGCATCGCCGTGACCGGCGTGATGGTGATCAGCACGTTTCTCGTGCGCCATCGTGGCCGCACGCCAATGGGGTTGGGGCGCGCGCTGGGCGCTCGCTGGTGTTCGGTCCGCTCGGGCTTCATCGATCTTTCGTTCCTCGCCGCCAATTCGCTCAAGATCGTGCAGGGCGGCTGGCTGCCGCTCGCGATCGCGGCGGCCGTCTTCGTGTTCATGGAAACCTGGCGGCTGGGCCGGCGCGTCCATCTGGAAAAAATCCGCAGCGAATCGCTGCCGCTCAGATCTTTTCCTCGAGCGCGCCGACAAGACCCCCGTCAGCGCGTTGCGGGCACGGCCGTGTTTCTGACCGCGCGCAACGACGCCGTGCCCGGCGCGCTGCTGCACAATCTCAAACACAACAAGGTGCTGCACGAACGCGTCGTGCTCGCCCATGTGACGGTCGCGGACACGCCGATTGTGCACCCGTCCAAACGCATCGAAGTGAAAAAGCTCGGAAAAGGCTTTTTCAGCATCAACATCCATTACGGCTTTTTCGAAACCCCGGACGTGCCGCTCGCCCTCGAAGCCGCGCGCCCCTTCGGCCTCGCCCTCGACGTCGAGACCACGACATTCTTCATCGGGCGCGAGACGCTTGTGCCGGCCGAACATCCCGCGCTCGGCCAATGGCGCACCTGGCTTTATATGCGGCTCGCGTCTTCGGCCCTCTCGCCTGTCCGCTTCTATCACCTGCCGCCCAACCGGGTCGTCGAGCTGGGCACACAAATCTCGATTTGAATTTCCTGCGACTATGGGCGAAACCTGCTTGACCGACGGCTTTCGTCCGGGCTGTCGTTCAATTCAACGTCTTGCCTATTGGAGAAATCGATGCGCCGTTTTGCGCGAGCTGTGACTTTGGCCCTGACTTTGGCCTGTCTAACTGCGTTGCCGGCATGGGCGCAGCCCCAGGCCACGATCGCGCAAGGCGCGCTTTCCGGCGTGACCGAAGGCGCGACCAGCGTCTTCAAGGGCATTCCGTTCGCAGCCCCTCCGGTGGGAGCGCTGCGCTGGCGTGCGCCGCAACCGGCGTCCGGCTGGAGCGGCGTGCGCGACGCCAGCGCCTTCGGGCCCATCTGCCCGCAAGCGAAATTGCCCGGACGGCTGGTGTTGCCGCAGAGCGAAGACTGTCTGACGCTCAATGTCTGGACGCCCGGCGGCGCGCCGACCGCAAAACTGCCGGTAATGGTGTGGATTTATGGCGGCTCGTTCGTCAATGGCGGTTCCGCTTTTCCGATCTATGACGGCGTAGAGCTGGCGCAGCGCGGCGTGGTCGTCGTCACGCTCAATTATCGTTTGGGCTGGCTCGGCACGTTCAATCAGCCGGCGCTCGCGGCTGCGAATGCGAGCGAACCGACCGGCAATTTCGGGCTGCTGGATCAGATCGCGGCGCTCGCATGGGTGCAGAAGAACATCGCGGCGTTTGGCGGCGATCCCGCAAACGTCACCATCTTCGGCGAGTCGGCGGGCGGGATGAGCGTCAACGATCTCGTCGTCTCGCCGCTGGCGCGCGGCCTGTTCGCCAAAGCCATTTCGGAATCCGGTCTCGGATTGTGGACCATCGGCACAGCGGCGCAGGCGCAGCTAAACGCCGTGACGTTCGCCGCCTTAGAGAATGCAAATGGCGCGTCTGCCGACGCATTGGCGAAATTGCGCACGCTCAGCACGGATCAGATCCTCGCCGATCAGGCGAAGCTGCCGGAAAAACCCTCGCCCTTTGTCGACGGAACGATTTTGCCGGATCAGCCAGCTGCGCTTTTTGCGCAGGGAAAGATGGCGCATGTCCCCTATCTCGCGGGCTCGAACAGCGACGAAGCGACGTTGATGTCGGCCATCCACATGACGAACGACGACATGCTGATGCCGTTTGGCGACGCCTTGCCGGCCGTGCGCAAAATCTACGAAGCGGACGGCAAGCTCTCCGACGATCAGTTCGCCCGACAGGTTTTCGCCGACGCCTTGTTTGCGTCGGGCGCGCAAGGCCTTGCGGCGTTCGAAGCGAAGCTCGGCGAGCCCGCTTATGTCTATCACTTCGATTATGTTTTCGACGGGCTCAGGCTGTTTTCCAGCGGCGTCGGCCATGGCGGCGAAATCCCCTACGTGTTCGGGTTTTCGGGACTTGCGAATGACCCAAATTTTGCGGCGAAAATAAAATTCGCAAGCGATAAGGACAAAAGCATCGCCGCGATGATGGAAGGCTACTGGACGAACTTCGCGAAGACCGGAAATCCCAACGGCGCAGGCCTGCCGCAATGGGAGCAGTCAAGCGCCGCCGCGCCCGAGACTTTGGTCGTGAACGACGAAACGAAATCGGCGGCCGGATTCCGCAAGCCGCAACTCACAATCATCTATGCGGGCTGGACGAAGCGCACGGGATTGTCGCTGCCGAATTGACGTTAGGCGCCTCAATCGAGCGCAAACACCAGCGTCTTGAGATAGGCCGTTTCCGGCAGCATGGGATGGACGGGATGGTCCGGACCGGCGCCGGCCTGCCGGATCAAAGTCGCGCGGCGGCCGGTGCGAATGATGCCGATGGCGCATTCGTTGATGAAGCGCTCCATCGGCATGTTGTGCGAACAGGAGCACAGGCAAAGAAATCCGCCGGGCGCGGCGGCGCCCACAGCGAGCCGCGCCAGTTTGCGATAGGCCTTGGCGCCCGGTTCCAAATCCTTCCGCGCTTTCACGAAAGGCGGCGGATCGGCGATCACGATGTCGAATTTTTCGCCCGAACCGGCGAGACGCTCCAATTCCTCGAACGCATCGGCCTTGACGAAATTGCTCGCCCGCTCGACGCCGTTGGCGGCCGCCGCCTCTTCCGCCAGCGCGAGCGCCGGCGCGGAACTGTCGAGCGCGCTGACTTCGCTGGCGCCGGCGCGCGCCGCCGCAATGGCGAAGCCGCCGGCATAGCAATAGGCGTCAAGCACCGATTTTTTGTTTGCGAGCGCCGCCATGAAGGCGCGGTTGTCGCGTTGATCGTAATACCAGCCTGTCTTTTGGCCGCCCGCGGGATCGGCGAAATAACGCGCGCCGTTTTCGAGCACCCCCACGCGCGACGGCGTTTCGCCTTTCGCCGCCCGCACATAGGACGGAAGACCTTCAAGCACACGCGCGGGCGTATCGGCGCGGAGGATCACGTTCACCGGCGCGATCACAGAGTCCAGCGCCTCAAGCAACGGTTCGAGCAGCGCTTCCATTCCGGCTGTCGTCACCTGCACAACGCAGGTTTCGCCGAAGCGATCGATCGACAGACCAGGCAGGCCGTCGCCTTCCGCATGGACGAGCCGATAATACGGTTCGGAGTAAAGCGCCTCGCGCAAAGCCAGCGCGCGTGCGAGGCGCTTGGCGAAGAAGGCCGCGTCGATCTCGTCGTCGGCGGCGCCATCGAACAGGCGCACGGAAATGAGGCTCTTGAGATTGAAATAGCCTGTGCCATAGGGACGTCCGTCGTCGCCCGCGACCGAAACGAGACTGCCCGCGGGCAAGGCTTTCGCCACATTGCTCATCTCGATCTCGTTGGAGAACATCCACGGCGCGCCGGCTCGCGCGCGGCGGCCTTCACGCGGCTTGAGCCGCAGGAGAGGACGAGAGGTCATATCGTTGGCCAGGCTGGGATTTGCGGCCCCCGGTTAGCACGCGCCCCCCAAAATCCCTAATAGGCCCGTCCCTAATAAGATCATCCCTAATGGGATCGGGCGGCCCCAGCTTGCGCTAGCGTCGTGCGGGTTCCAGCGCCTTTGCCCGCGCCGTCAGATAGTCATAGAGCGCGTCGATTTCGTAGTCGGCGAAATAATGGAACCGGCTGCGCGCGAGTTGCGGCATCGCCTTGAGCGCATGTCCCGGGGCGGCGTTTCCCTGGCGCAAAAGCGCGAAAAAAGCCGCGCGATCATACGCCGAAACCGAAACAAGATCGGGGACGGCGCCGGTTCCCGTCAGATCCGTGCCGTGGCACTCGGCGCAGGTGACGCGCGCGAGATAATGGCCGCCGTCGTAACGCAGTCCGAGATCCAGCGACGACGGGCTTTCCAGAGTATCCGGAGCGATGGGCGTCAGATCGCCTTCGAGAAGCGCCACACGCGCGCGCGCATCGAATGCCGGCTCGGGCTGGATGGGGCCGGCGGCCGGCAGCGTGCGCAAATAGGAGACGATCGCGATCACGTCGTCTTCGCTCATATAGGTATAATCGTAGGACGGCATCGCCCACATGCTGGTGGCGTCCGGCTTGATGCCGAAGCGGATGGCGCGCTCGAACTCGTCGTCCGGCATCGTTTGCATCAGGCGCTTCAGATTTGAAGACCAGATCGGCAAGACGCCGTTCTTTGTGAAAAACCGACCCTGCAGATCGGAGCCATGACAACCGCCGCAGCCCGCGATCACGATCAGATGTCTGCCGCGCGCAATCGCTTTTGCCGTCGTCACGGCATGGACGGTGGATGACGGCAACGGATAGCGGCGCTGGATGATCGCTTCGGACGCCACATAGACATAGGTCCAGGCGAGAACGACAAGCAGAACCGCGGCGCCCGCGACGGCGCCGGCCCATTTGAGGACCGGGTTCATGCGCGTTCCCTGCTTGTTGCGCCCGAACCGAAACTAACGGCGAAACGAGCTAGCGGCAAATCCGCTGCCGGAGATATTCGCGAGTTCTCAGAACTCGCCGTGGAGCCGCACGCCGAACACCGAGAGCGGTCCGCGGTCGCGGTTGTAAGCGGGATTGGCGATGAACTGATAATCCAGCGTCGCGGTGAGCCAGCTCGCGACCTTCGCGCTGTAATAGGTCTCGACGACATTTTCGAGACCGTAGTGCGGCAGCTGCCCGTCGCCGATCAGGATGCCGAGACCGCCGGCTGCGAGATAATTGCGCGCGGCATTCGAAATGCCCGCCACCTCCTCGGCAAAGCCTACTGTGTCATCCGGGCGTGACCAAGCCGCTCCCTTGAGCGAGAGCCCCATTGCGAGCGAGCGATTGATTTCCGTGAATTCATAGGCCTCTTTGCTGCCATCGTTGAAACTGACGCGCGCGAACACGCCGAGATTGTCTATCGCCTCCTGCTCGAAATTGAGAACAAAGCCGGGACGGGACGCATAGTTACGCACCAGCGCCGTGTTCGGCGCGGTGTGCGTGAGTTCGCCGAGCGCGATGGCGTCATTGTAATCGCCCATCCGCCCGCGATTGAGAAATGCGAGCAGTTTCAGTTTGCCGTCGCGGCCGAACAATTTGTGCCGCTCTTCGGCTTCGCTCACCAACTCGAACTGGCTGAAATCCGTTTCAAGATGCTTTTCGTTGGGCACTTTCGAAAGGTCGAACAATCCGGCGCGAAGCGTCCACCAATTCTGGGTCCATTCGGTCGCGACGCCGTAGCTGTAGCCCCAGGAATCGGCCGCGTAATCGTAAGCGCCGGAATCGATGACGGCCCAGTTCATGAAATCCGCGCGCGGGTCATGCGCATAGCTATTGGCGTCGAAGATGTCGACGGCGGAGATTTTCCCCATCGTGACGATCACATTGTCCACCGTGCGCTCGCCCGCCAACTGGTTCGCATCGGAATCGATCTTTTGCGTTTCGCCGCCGAGATCGAGTGTCTGGCGGAAGAACAGACGCTGCAGCCGGAAATAGGGCGGCGCCGAACCCACCTTGTAGGCTTCGCCGCTGGTGAAGGCCGCAACGCCCAGCGTGTTGCTAAGCCCGAAGCCCTGATCGATCTCCGGATCGGCATAGACTTCGCCGCCGGACCAGAGGCGTAGGCCTGCGAACAATGTCACATCCCATGTCTCGTCTCCCCGGCTGCCCGGATCGAGGCTGTTTGCGCCGCGATAGGGGGACGTGAAGGCGGGGTGATATTGGTCGGTGAAGGTGGTCTGACCGTGCAGGTTCCAGGTTTCATCCGTGGCGCCGGAGGAATCCGCGGGCGCAGTCTGCGCGGGCGGCACACTCCCGCCCGCAGGATCAGTCTGGGCGAACGCGACCGTCGACAGAAGCAGCAGCGAACCCGCGGCAGACAGCGGGACAAGAACGCGCGGGACGCGAGCCGGAGTGTTGCGCATTTTTCGTCCCCCCCTTTTTGGCCCTGCGAGCGAGCCGGACCGCATTCGCCTTGGATCAGTTATACCCCTCAGGGTATCTTGCAAATATACCCATGCCGGTATAACTTCAAGCCCGATGAAGGCGGTCCCCGCAAAATTTTTGTGACGGACCCTAACCGCCGAAGGCGACAGAAATGCATCGCAAACCTCGAGCCGCGCCGAAGCCGCCGAACGGGAACGCAGACGCGACACATCCGTCGCACGCCTTGCGCGACCAGCAACGCATGGTCAATCGCGTGCGGCGGCTGCGCGGACAGGTGGACGCGATCGAACGCGCCCTCACCGAAGAAGCGAGCTGTACCGATCTCATCCAGCGCGTCACCGCTGCGCGCGGCGCCATCGACGGGTTGATGGCGGAGATTCTGGAGGAGCATGTGCGGGAATATCTGCTGGCCGACGAAGAACTGCCCGCGAAGGATCGCACGCATGCGGCGGAAGAACTGATCGGGATCATCCATTCTTATCTGACGTGATCGCTGCGGCGTCGCACTTCAAAGGGGGAACGATGGCCGGGGTTTTCAATGGCGCATTGCCCATCGATCTGATTGCGATCGTGCTGCGCCTGGGCCTGGCGCTCCTGCTGGGCGCTTCGATCGGCTTCGAGCGGCAGTGGCGGCAGAAGACCGCGGGCCTTCGGACCAACGCGCTTGTCGCATTGGGCGCGAGCGGTTTCGTCGTGTTCGGCAGCTTGATCGGCCATGGCGACCCGATGCCGATTGCGGCGCAGATCGTCACCGGCATCGGCTTTCTCGGCGCGGGCATCATCCTGCGCGAGGGCATTAATGTGCTCGGCCTCAACACGGCCGCGACCCTGTAGTGTTCGGCCATGGTCGGCACGTTCGCGGGCGGCGGATATTATCTTCCGAGCGCGATCGCGACCGGCTTTGTCGTCGCCACCAATCTTTTTCTGCGCCCGCTGGTCCGCCTGCTCAATCGTCAGAGCCTGACGGCGACGAACGCCGAGACGCAGTATAGCGTCGAAGTCACCTGCAAGGGATCGGAGGAAGCGCATATGCGCTCGCTGCTGCTGCATTCCCTGTCGCAGGCGGGCCTCGGCCTCCGGCGCATCGACAGCGAGGATATCGAGGACACTTCAAAGGTGATGGTCACGGCGCAGGCCGTGGCCGCGACGCGCAACGACGGCGCATTGGAGCAGATCGTGGGACGGCTCAGCCTTGAACCCTATGTGTCGGCCGCGACCTGGCAGATCGATCGCACGATCTCCGACGGATAGGACTATGTCGTCATATTGATCGTCGTGGACGCACGGGGAAGCATGTAGTCGAACGAATAGAGATTGATCGTGCCCATGTGAATGTAGTCCAGCATGGGCGTGTAGGCGTAGGTCGTTTCGCCGAACACCACGAAACCGCCGGGCGTGTCGAGGGCCGCAGGAAGGGTGACGACCGAGCCGACCGTCCGAGCGGCGCCGCTCGGCAGCGACTGGCTCCACGCCACCGTCGCCACGCCGCCCGAGCTGATGGTGATGCCGGACACGACGACCGTCGCGTTCGAGGACGACCAGGGCGACAACACCTGCACGGACGCGTTGAGGATGTCCGGCATCTGCTGGCTGGCGCTGATGGTCGTGTATTGGGAAACGACATTGGTGACGGTGCTTGCCGTCAACGCCACCAACCGATTGACGGAAAGCGCTTGCGTGAGCTGGAAGCCGCCCAGATAGATCAACACCATAACGGGCAACACCAGAGCGAACTCGACCGCGCTGATTCCGCGCTGGTCGGAAGCAAAGCTCCGGAAGATCCGTCGACCAAATCTCTTACGCAGCGTCATGACACGAGCCCTTCATCAATAAGGTTCGTTGCGAAAGACCGCAGTGGCCACCAGCAACCGCGAACTGCCGTTCATGTTCGAGATATTGAAACTGAGCGGCCCTGTCAGGACGGGCCATTGATAGAAGACCTGAACGAGCTCGATGTCGCCTTGCGTGCCGATGCTGTAGTTCATCGAAGCCGAATTGAAATTGCCGCCTGAAAGAGGATTCATCTGCGACACCGACGAGAACGACGAAAAAGTCTGCACGTTGACATAGATGCCCGAGCAGCTGAACAGGGGCGCCGCGTCTGTGCACACGGCCTGCTGGAATTGGGTCGCCGTCATCGCGCCGCTTTGCGCCTGTCCGGTCATGATCAGACGTGACGCCTGAGTGGTCGCCGTTTGCAGCACCTGTTGGGCGAAAAAGACGAGTGCAGTCTCCAGAATTGCGATCAGCAATGCGAAAAACGGCGCCGCCACGAGAGCGAATTCGACCGCGGCGTTGCCGTCGCGCCGGCGCAGCATTGCGCGCGGCCCGCGGTCCTGCAGGAAACGCCCGACTTTCGCCCCGAAACCCGATTTATTCTCCGGCATCGCCTGACACCTCGGCACCGCCGATCCCATTTCTACCCGGCGAATGCTACGCCCCAGCCATTATCAATTCGTTGGTTTGGCGCCCGCGTTTGCACGCGGGAAATTCAGCTTTTGCTAACCATGACGAAGTCGCTCGCCGATTTAGGCGCTTTCGGTCATGCCCTGGCCTGCAATCCTCCCCAAGGCGGCTTCGGAGGATTGGCAGGGGAGCAGGACAACACGGGTGAAGAGGCGCGGACGGAAGCGTTACCCGCCTATCTCGACAGATAGGCGGATTGCACCGCGAGGTCGAAGAGATCGGACAGGGCGGCGGATATGTCGCCGTCCGTCGTCACTTCGTAATAGAGCCCCGGCGACGCGCAATTCTGCAATTGCGTGCCGATGTTCGACTGAATCGGCGCGACATATGTGGTGTACCAGCTATTGGATCCGGACCCGGACGTGTTCATCGGCAGATATTCCGTATAGAGAACCGCAATCCGAATGCCGCGGTTCTTGACGGTCGTGCACCAATCCGTGTCCACCTCGGTTCCCGAGGAATTGAGCGGATTGACCGTCAACTGCTGTCGGCTTCCGCAACAATAGCTGCCATAGGCCGAATTGATCGCGGGCGTGCTGGAGGCCGATTCGTCGACCACGCCGTCGGTGACGATGAACAGCACTTCCTGCGGCGTGTCGCCAGTGGTGTTCGTGCCGCTGCCGGGATTGGGCATCGTCGTATTGATCGACCTCATTGCGGTGTCCCAAAGCGTATCCATGTCGCCGTTGGCGTCGCTCGAAGTCAGATTGTTGTTGTCGTAAACTTCCAGCACATTGATGCTTCCGGCCTCGGTGCTGACAGTCGAAAGACTCGAGGACATGGCCGCGATCGTGTTGAGGGCCACGTCGAATGTGTAGATCGCCATCTTGTAACTTGCGGTGCTGTTAGTCTCCGTCGTTCTCGCCGTCGTCGCGAGGTTTTCGGCGGCCGTTCTCAGATTGTCGATGCGCAAAGTGATGCTGTTGTTTCGGGCCAGCGTGTAGTTATCTTCGCCGCCCGGATTGCCGAGATTGTCCGCCGATGGGTGCGATTCGTGACACGCGAACGCGCATGAACCCTCAGTGGTGCTCGACGTGAGGCTGTTCATCGAGGTGATGCCGGCGGAGGTCGCCGGAATCGCCATGGACGGCGAATCGTCAAGCATCAGATAGAAATTGATGTTCGGCGCGAGGCCTGCCGTCGCCTGCGCAGAACCGCCGATAGGAATCGTGTTCATCCCCAACACATTGGGAAACGTGTTGACCGAAGCGGCGGTCCAGGTGACGGTCGCCGTGCGCACGGCGCCGGATGTGGCGATCGTCACGGTCACATTGCCCGGAGCGTAGTTTGTGTTCGCAATCTGGCTCGCCTGGGCGTTGAAGGT
This sequence comes from uncultured Alphaproteobacteria bacterium, assembly GCA_963715545.1. Taxonomy (GTDB): domain Bacteria; phylum Pseudomonadota; class Alphaproteobacteria; order Micropepsales; family Micropepsaceae; genus Rhizomicrobium. The sequence goes on from OY970252.1 coordinate 3,403,024, forward strand.
GTTGATCGCCTGGTTCTGCGAGGCCGCAGTGCTTCCCGCCATCATCGTGGGCGTGACGGCCGAAAGGGCTGCGGCGTCCGCAGCCGCATTCAATTCCGTCTCACGGTCGACAGCGAACGAATAGTCGACGCCCATTCCCGTGAGATAAACCATGGGCACCAGAGCGAGCGCAAAGATGACGGCGACATTCGCCTGCTCGCTCTTTACAAACCGCCGATAGAAACCCGCAAACATTTCGATACGCTCCGCCCTGACAAACGCGGGTAGATTGCCCAGTTGCTCGTTACCCGCGCGTTAAAGATTGCATTGTCTGCAACGGGCTTGTTGAGACGCGCTTCACCATCTCGCTTTGCGCGCAAGCAATTGGAATTCCAGCAGGACTCCGCTCCTGACGGCGCCGGACGCACTCGCGCATCCGCGTTCTGTGCCAGTTTGGCTGCTCCAAATCGGTTCACCGGCGTAACTTTCGCTGCGGGTCGCCGACGTCGGCGGAGGATTGGGAACTCGGCCGACACCAAGCGGTCTCAATCAATAAGCGGCGTTTACCTTGTTTGGCTCTCGGCGAATTATTGGGTAGGCCCGCTTGCGGAGGGCGGCCGGCGTTATGCTATGAATGCCGTGAAGCTGCTTTGGCGCAGCGTTGTCGGCAGAGGTTGAGGTGAAGGCGAGCGTCAGTCGCCTCAGACGGGCATCGAGTTGGCGGCAAGTGCTGCCGATGCTGATGCTTGTCGCCTTCGCGCTGCAAAGTTACGTCACGCAAACCCACATCCACTTCGCCGGTCACGTCGTTACCGGGGGATTCACGTTCCCGGACGAAATCTCCAAAGCCCAGACCGGCAAGGCGCTCGGCGCCGTCCAAGATCAGGGCGATCACGACAAATATCCGCCGGGCGACGACCCCGCCAATTGCCCCATCTGCCAGGAAATGCTTTACGCGGGCCATTACGTGGCTCCGGCGGCAATTGTGGCTCTTCTGCCGACGCTTGCTGTCCGCACGATTGCACGTGCCGACATTGAACTGCCTTATGTTTTCTCCCTCTCGCACATCTGGCAAGTACGCGGCCCGCCTCGCGCCTGATTTCCACTCATTGAGCGATTGACCGCGACGGAACGGCTGCAAGGCCGTTCCCGCCGTCGTCCATCACAACCGGAAATCGATTCGCCTCGTGCTGCGCTCTGCGTCGCTGAGCGCCCGATGCGGATGACGCAGGGGTTCCCATAAATGACACGTTCCATTCTTATGGCGTCCGCCGCAGCGGCAGTGCTCGCCCTACCGGCCGGCGCGTTCGCGCAGACGTCGGATTCCGACAACACCAGAATCGAAACCGTCGTCGTGACGGCCAAGAAACTCAGCGAGGCCCGCGCCGGCATTCAGACCCAGATCGGCGCCTCGATCTACGCCATCACCGCACAGGAAATCCAGGATACGCCGGGCGGCGACAACACGCTGCTCAACCAGGTCATCCTGCAGATGCCCAGCGTGGCGCAGGATTCCTACGGCCAATTCCACATCCGCGGCGAACACAATGCGCTGCAATACCGCCTCGACGGCATCACTCTTCCCGAAGGCATCAGCGTGTTCGGCCAGACGCTCGACCCGAGGCTTGCCTCTTCCGTCGAACTGATCACCGGCGCGTTGCCGGCGGAATACGGATTGGCCACTGGCGGCATCATCGACATCAAGCCGAAGACGGGATTGTTCGACAATGGCGGGACGATTTCGATGTATGGCGGCAGCCACAACGAACTCGAGCCCAGCTTCGACTATGGCGGTTCGACGGGCTCACTCAATTATTTCGTGTCGGGCGATTACATGACCAACAGCCTCGGCATCGAATCGCCGGACGGCAGCTCGAACCCGATCCACGACCGCACGACGCAATATCACGGCTTCGCCTATCTGGAAGACATCCTCGACGACCACAGCAGCATCACTGCGATCCTCGGAACGTCGCACGATCATTTCCAGATTCCGAACACGGCGGGACTCACGCCGGGATTGGGCCTCACCGACATCAACGATCCGTTCGGCGGCGGGACCACTTATCCCAGTGCGGCCGAAAACGAAACGCAGCGCGAGATCACGCATTACGGCATGATCAGCTACCTGCACAGCCAGGGCGCCTTCGACTTTCAGATTTCCGCTTTCGGGCGCTTTTCGAGTCTGGACTTCGAGCCCGACCAGATCGGCGACCTGCTCTATAACGGCATCGCGCAAACCGCTTACAAAAAGGATGTCGCGTTCGGCGAACAGGCCGAAGGCGCATGGCGTCTGGGCGATTCCCACACCATCCGCGGCGGCGTGATTGTCGAAAGCGACAGGCTGACAAGCGACTCGACCTCCTCGGTATTGCCGGAAGATTGCACGACATCGGGCGCGGGACCGGCCGGAACGCCCACTAATCCCTACAGCTGCGCGCCCTATCCGAGTTCGACCCCCGGCTACAATGTGCCGGAGACCATCATCGACGACAGCGGCAAAACGCAGTGGACCGAAAGCGTCTATCTGCAGGACGAATGGAAAATCATCTCCGATCTGACCGTCAATTACGGTCTGCGCTTCGACAACTACACGGCCTATAGCAAAGGCAATCAGCTCAGTCCGAGGTTGAACGCGGTCTATAAGCCGTGGGACGGCACGACGTTTCATCTGGGTTATGCCCGCTATTTCTCGCCGCCGCCCTTCGAACTGGTCGGCAATGAGGACATCTCCAAATTTTCTCCAACGCCGGCGAACCCAACCGTCGGCACATCGGCCACGCCGGCCATCACCACCGACACCACGCCCATCGCCGAACGCGCCAACTATTTCGACGCCGGGATGCAGCAGCAAATCATGGACGGACTGATTGTCGGAATCGATACCTACTACAAGATATCGAGAGACATGATCGATGAAGGCCAGTTCGGCGCGCCAATCATTTTGACGCCCTTCAACTATGCCAAAGGCAAGCAATACGGCGCCGAGCTGACCGCCGACTACACGGCCGGCAATCTGAACGCTTACGCCAATCTCTCCGTCGAGCACGCGATGGGCAAGGACTGGATCACGAGCCAGTTCAGCTTCGATCCGTCTGCCTTCGCCTATGTCCAGGACAACTACATCCATCTCGATCACGAGCAGGCGCTGTCGGCGTCCGCCGGCGCGTCTTACAAATGGGGCGATACGCTGTTCGATGCCGATATGATCTTCGGCACCGGATTGCGCGACGACTCGCAGCTGCCGAGCGGTCAGGTGGTCCCGAATGGCGGTCACGTGCCGGCCTACACGCAGATCAACACCGGCGTGGCGCAGGATTTCAGCGCGTTCGGCTGGACAGGGTTCACGGCGCGTTTCGACGTGATCAACCTGTTCGATGAGAAATACGAAATCCGCAGCGGCAGCGGCGTCGGCGTGTTCGCTCCCCAATGGGGACCGCGCCGCGGCCTCTTCGTGGGACTGTCGAAATCGTTCTGAGCCTTCAGGCGCCGGGGGCACCCCGGCGCCTGCACTGTTTTTCGGGCGTCGAAAGACGCCGAACGGAAACGGAGCGACGGCCATGGAACTTCGAGTTGTCACGGAACGCATATTGACGACGCGCAACGTCGTGTTGGCGCGCAACGGAAAATCTTTTGCGCGGTTGCCGGATCTCGACGTCGCCTCCGGGCAATCCGTCGCGATCATTGGCCCGTCCGGCTGCGGCAAGACCACCGCGCTGATGGCGATCGCCGGAATTCGCGCCCCGCAGGGCGGCACGATCGCGATCGGGGAGTCGAATCCCTGGAAGCTCGGGCGCCGCGCGCGCGACGGCTTTCGCGGACGGCGTATCGGGCTTGTGTTTCAATCTTTTCATCTTGTCGACGCTTTGAGCGTGTGCGCCAATGTACAACTGGCAGCACAATGCGCCGGCTATCCGCTGCACGAACCCGAGCGGCTGAAACTGCTGCTCGACCGCCTGGGACTCGGATCGATTCAGTCCCGGCGCGCCGACCGTATCAGTCATGGTCAGGCGCAACGCACCGCCATCGCGCGTGCGCTTCTCAACAGACCGGCCGTCATTCTCGCGGACGAACCCACTTCGGCGCTCGACGATGACAACACCGAAGCGATCATGACGTTGCTCAAGGAGAACGCGGTTGCAGAGAATGCAGCATTGATCCTGGCGACGCATGACCGGCGGGTTCTCACTCGCGTCGATACGGTCGTTGAGATGGAGCGGCTTTCATGAGCGCCATCGTTCTGGCGTTCGCCTATCTTCGCCGCCGTTGGGGACAGGCGCTTCTCTCCATTCTGGTCGGCGCTCTGGGCATTGCCGCCGTGTCGACGGCTTTCATCGGCCTCGACGCATTACCGGACGCAGCCGAACGTTCCTGGGGCGGCGTCGATCTCGTGATCGGTCCGAAAGGCTCTGCGCTCGATCTGGTGCTGTGTTGCGCGCTGCATATTTCCGATCCACGAGGATTGGTCTCCGAGAAGGCGGCAATGGCCGCGGCCGGCCACCCTCTCGTGCGCGTCGCCGCCCCCATCGCGTTGGGTGACAATGTCGAAGGCCTGCGCATTATGGGCACGACGCCGGCGATTTTGTCTGTTTATCGCGCGGAGATTGCCGGCGGCCGCGTGTGGACGAAGCCGCTCGAAGCGGTGCTGGGATCGCAAGCCGCGCACGCGCTAGGATTCAAGATCGGCAGCACATTTGTCGGCGCGCATGGGTTGGAAGCCGGCGGAGAGATGCATTCCCAATTTCCGTACAAGGTCGTTGGCGTCCTGGCGCCGACGGGCTCCGCATTGGACCGGCTGGTCCTTACGGATATCGAAACCGTGCGCTACATCCACCAAAAACATCGGGAGGATGAAGAAACCGAAACGGGGATGACGGAAAACACCGTCAACCTTCCCGACGCGGCGACGGCCGTCGTCGTGTCCTACCGAAGCCCCATCGCGGCGCTGCTTGTTCCACGGCTGATCGAAGCCGACCCTGCGCTCAGCGCGGCGACGCCCAGCTTCGAAATCGCCCGCGTGATGAGCTATCTGCGGCCGCTGACAATCGCCGCGACCGCGTTGGGCATTCTGCTGGTCGGCATCGCGGCGGCGGGCGCAGCGGCCGGTTTGATGGCGACGATGAATGCGCGCACACGCGATCTTGCGTTGCTGCGCGCTCTCGGCGCGGGTCCGTTCTCGATCGCGTCGGTCGCATTTGCGGAAGCCGCGATGATTGCGTTTGCGGCGTTGCTCGCAGGCTTCGGCCTGACGGCGCTCGTGATGACCTGGGGAGCGACAGAGCTGGCGGACCAGACCGGCCTTCTGATCAAGCCTCAAATCGACATGCAGGACGTCATCACTCTCATTGCCGCCGCCTTCGTTGTCGCGGCTATCGCCGCGTTGTTCCCCGCCATCCGCGCCGCGCGCACGCCAATAGAGGAGTTGCTCCAGTCATGAACTCGAAACTTATGCACGCACCGCTTGTCGCGGCGCTCATGCTGTTCTGGGGAATGCCGGCGCAATCGGCGACGCTCCAGGTTCCCGGCGGTCAGCCGGCCGAGGAACGCGCCGCGCAGGACCGCCTGCCGCAGTCTCACGATGTGCTGTGGAGCAAATTCGTCAAATGCAGAGTCGGCTATAACAACAAAACCGGCATGTACAGCATTTCGGTGACGCCGGAAGTGAAAGCGATGGCGGGGCAGTCGGTGACAGCCAGCGGGTGGGTGCTGCCGCTCGACGGTTCGGATCACACCCAGCATTTCCTGCTGACACGGCGCACCCCCGTCTGCATGTTCTGTCCGCCCGGCGAACCGAACGAAGTGGCCGAAGTCGTGACTTTGCGACCCGTCACCTGGACGGACAAGCTCGTAACCGTCACCGGATTGCTCAGCCTCGTCGACAATGGCGAGAAGGGCATGTTCTTCAAGATCAATGCGTATTCGGTGCATTGATGGCTTTTGCACAGGCTGAAATGAGGCTTCGCGCTCGTTCAAGCGTCAGTGCGCCGCGCCACTGCGCGCACACCTCCCCATTCGCAGCGATAGCTCGTGCATAGGGCAGCATTCCATCGTCGTCGCCGGCGGCGCGAAGGGCTGCGCGCGGGTTCTTGTTCGGAGCGGCAATCGCTCTTGCGGCCAGTTGTAGAGATGCATTCTGCAGTTCGTCATGCGCACGTGCTGCTTGATCAAGGATCACGATGCGAACACGGCGTCCGTCTTCGCGTACGAATTCTGCGACCGCCGGAAGTTCGAGCCTGCATGGCGCGCAGGTCGGCGAATAATAGACTTCCAGTACTGGCGGCGGTGCGGCCGGACTCATGGATGGTATGGCTCTCCAGGATCGGTGATTTCTCGCGCACCTTAAGCCGAACAAGCCTTGAGTATCTACATATCTGGAGATCGGTCTTGCACGCCCGGACCGGGTCGAGCCATGCACCGGCCCACGCTCACAATCTCAATCTCGTTCGCCGATGAGATCGGGTCGGGATGTTCGGATAGCTCAGTCTTCAGCGCTGCTCGCGAGAACTCGATAGAGGAACGAGACGACGTCTAACGGAGAAACTTTGTTGCAAAGGTTCAGGGCGATCAGGAGGCGAGTTGGCGGGCGAAGAAAGCCGCGCATTCGGATTGGATGGAGGCCGATCGTTATTTTTCTAGTGTTCTGCGCCATACCGTTGTTCGTCCTGTCCCTAACTCGATATTTCGACATGCACTGACCTCCGTGACAGCAAGTGAGGTCACGGCAGTTCCGCACTTGAATATGTTTCTGGCTGCTGGGGAATGACCGGAAACCAGAGCTGGGCGACCGATCCGTCTGGCGTGTTCGGGCTTGTCGCCAGGCGCCGCGAGAATGCGCCGGCGCCTGATATGCTTTATCGTGAGAATATGGCTATTTTGACCTCGTCCGATTCAGGGAGCCCATCATGCACGCCGACACCATCGACGCTTATCGCCACGAACATGTGTTTCTCGGCGCCGATCATTCCAAGAACGAGCGCAAGACGTGGATCGTGATCGGCATCTGCGGCGCCATGATGGTCGCCGAGATCGGCGGCGGCGCGCTGTTCGGTTCGATGGCGTTGATCGCGGACGGCCTGCACATGTCGACGCATGCCGGCGCGTTGCTGATCGCGGCGCTGGCCTACACCTATTCGCGCCGCCACGCGCATGATGCGCGGTTTGCCTTCGGCACCGGCAAGCTCGGCGACCTGGCCGCCTTCACCAGCGCCATTGCGCTCGCGATGATCGCGCTTCTGATCGGCTATGAGAGCGTGAATCGCCTGCTTCATCCCGTGCAGATCGCCTTCACCGAGGCGATCCCGATCGCGTGCGTGGGCCTCTGCGTCAATCTTGTGAGCGCCTGGCTGCTGAAAGACGACCACGATCATGCGCATGGCCATAGCCACGCGCACGATCACGACCACGATGACGATGATCATCATCACGGGCACGATCACCATCGCGACCTCAATCTGCGCGCGGCTTATGTGCATGTCCTGGCGGACGCGGCCGTTTCGGTGATGGCGATCGTGGGCCTACTCACCGCCTGGCGGCTCGGCTGGACATTCATGGATCCCGCCATGGGCATCGCGGGCGCCATCGTGATTTCCAATTGGTCGTGGGGGCTGGTACGGCAGGCAGGCTCCGTGCTCCTGGACATTGCGCCGGACGACCATCTCGCCCACGAAATCGAGGAAAGGCTTGAGGTCGGCGGCGACCGGATTTCGGACTTGCATTTGTGGCGCGTCGGCCCCGGGCACATGGCGGCGGTGATCTCGCTGGTGAGCCACAACCCCGCGCCGCCCAATTCCTATAAAGCGCGGCTCGCTGACATCACGGGCCTCAGCCACGTCACTGTCGAGGTCGAATGCTGCAACGGGCCGCACGCGGAGGCCGCGTGACGATCGCAGGGATCAGAAACTTCCGCACTCCGTCGTGGTGAGCACGCCGACCGATTCCTGATGGAACCGGGTGCGATAGGCGTTCGTGACCTCCGCCGTGCGACGCGCGAGATCAGTGGTCGGCGCCGCTGCGATGATCACGATCTTCGAGCGTTCATGCGCGACCCGGCGCGTCTTCGGATCGAGCCATTGACCGTCGCCATCGCTGACCGTGAACCCGTCCGGAAAATCCCTGGCGAGCGTATCGCCCACGAATTGGGACCATTCGGCGTCGGTCAGCGGCGCGCGGCCCACGATATCGCGGCCAAAGAACATCTGCGTCACGACCATCGGGGTTTCATTCGGCAAAGGGCACAGCGCCGGCGCAGCCGCCGCAAACGCCGCGAGCAGATAAGGCAACATGGCGGACGATCCCTCACGAAGCGCCTCCATCATCGGCGCTATCGGAGGAACTGCAACCTGTCAGGACGCCTTGGGCCGCACGCAGCGTCCGGCCGGCGGATCGCTGCGATCGAGATGGGGAACCACCTCTCCCGTGCCGCCCGCGCAGGCGATCCAGCGGAAATCATGATCGCCGCCGGTTTCCTTGATGCTCTTGTCCGCCACCAAAGCCCCAAAACCATTTGGCGCGACGCTGCCCGTCACGCCGCCATCTCGGCACGCGGCCAACCCATCCGGATCGCTCATCAGGCAATAGGCGAACTGGACGTTGTAGCCGCAATGATTGCGGAAGCCCCAATGCCCGCCATCGCTGTCGACGCTCAGGCAGCTTGAGGCGCTGTCGGGCAACGTCGCCGGATCGATCGACGCCTGCGGGGACGCCGGCGCGATCGGATCGGCGCCTGCGTCGATCGTGTGCACCGTCGAATCCTTCACGATCACGATGCCGGACATGTTCTGCGTGAACGGCGCGCGTGAAGGCCAGGGCGCCGACGATGGCGCGAGATAGGAGACACGCGTCGGCTTCGGGATCGGTCGCGGGACGTTTTGCAGCGTTGTCGTCGAAGTCAACGAGGGCGTCACAACGGGCGTCGACGCCGTTTTGGCGATGGGGCCATCGGTGCAGGTTCCGGCTGATGATTGCGCCGGAGCCGCGCCCAGCCGATCCGCAAAAGCGGCGACAGCCGCTTTGCGTTCCGTATCCGAAAACATATGGCCTTGCGGATACCAGGACATGCAATAGGCGCCGCCATTGGGCGCCGCGAGCGCGATCGACAAGCCGCCATTGCGATTGGGCGTCAGCACTTCGGAGCGGCCGTCGGCGTAATTGATGTCGATCTCCGAATCGGTCACGCGAAACAAGCCGATCGTTTGCGAAGGATCGTCGGCCGTCGTGATCGTTCCCAGGCGATCGTTGATGAAGTTGAACGACGTCGCCTGGCGCGCGCCGTCGGGACGCGCGATCTCGCGGGTGAAGCCCGCTTCCGTGGCGGTGAACGCGATGCTCGATCCGTCGACGGAAACGAGTTGCGTGCCGGCCAGGCCATCCAGAATCGCCGTCTGGCTTTGTGCGTCTGCAGGAGCGCCTGTCGCGACAGCGTTAGCAATCATGGTCGCCGGCGCCGCGGCGACGGCGCCGGCCGCGTTCGCGGCGCCTGCAGCCGCCGATAGAGGCAGTTGCGGTGCGGCGCTCAAGCCGCCGGAAGCGACCGTCGCCGCCGGCCTTGCTGCAGTCTGAGCAAGCATCTGCGTAGGCCGATCGTTGCGCCATGCGCCATTATAGGCGCGCCCGTCGGCCCATTTCTGAGAGCCCATTCCTTCGGCTTTGCCGTCGTGCCAATCGCCGTCGTAACGATCGCCGTTCGCCCAGATTTCCGTGCCCTGTCCGTTTGCCGCGCCGTCCCGCCAGTCGCCCTCGTAACGATCGCCATTCGCCCATGCGATCCGCGCGCGGCCGCTCAGCGCATCATTGATCCATTGGCCTTCAAGCCTGTCGCCCTTCGGCGAAGTGAAAACGCCCGCGCCGTTCATATGACCGCCGACTTCGTCGCCGTCATATTTCGATCCGTCCGCCCACGCCGCCACGACGTGGCCGTCCTGCACGACGCCGCGATGGAGATTTGCCGTGATCGTTTCGAGCACGGCGCCATCGCTCGAGAATGTGAGCGTGCCTGCCCCTTCCGCGAGGCCGTTATGGCAAGCACCCGACCACGCCGCCGTATCGCCATCGTCGAAATTCACATCGAGGACGCGACATCCGGAAGCGACAAGCCATTGCCCGTTTTTCGAATCCGGTTGCGCCGCTGGCGCCGTTGCGCGATTGGCGCCGATCAAATCCACATCCGCGGCGATCGCAGCAGTCGATGCGCCGCCGAGCAGCATGCCGGCCAGCGCGGTCCTTGCAACCCACAGCATCGAATGCCCCTCCGTGCTCGAAATGTCTCGAGACGTACGATCCGACCTGCCGTTGCCCGCGGCAAATTAAGGTCGCCCGGTTCGTGAACGAAGCCTTTCGCTCGCAGGTGCGACTTGTCAACAAATTGGACGCATTCCGGAAGATTAAATTGCGAGACTTATCATAGGTTTAGAGCGGACCTATCTTAGCAACAGGAGTCTCGCCGAGTTACGCAATTTGTGATAGTTTTCTCGCTCTTGTTCGATGTGCGAAGGAAGCAAAGCGTCGTGACCAAGCGCGATTGTAATTTGAACAGCATTCCCCCTCGCAAGAGAGGTGGACTCAATCTTCGAGGGCTCGCCGAATTTAAAAGAGAACGCGGCATCGAGTCGGTGGTCAGTTATATGTCCGAAGATTTTGATGCTCCGTTGGCGGAAGACTTCCTGCTCCAACCGATGGATTGAACGGAACCTGCAGAAACCTGCACTTGCGCCCACAAGACGGGCTGGGCTAGACGGAGCGCCCTCGCGCGGATTGCCGCACCTTGGTTCCTGAAGGATCTGTCATTGAAGTTCCCCATCCACCCTCAAGGCTGGCGTTTCATTGCCGTCGCGGCCGTCCTCAACCTGTTGGGTTTCGCCATCGCGCTTTGGCTGGGACTTGTTCTGCTGCCCGTCACGGCGTGGGTCGTGGCGTTTTTCCGCGACCCCGAACGGTCGGCTCCGCTGGGCTCCAACCTGATTTTGAGCCCGGCCGACGGCCGACTCCTCCCTATTGTTACGGCTGTTCCGCCGGCGGAACTCGGGCTGGGACCGGAGCCACGGGTCCGGTTGGCCATTTTTATGTCGGTATTCAATGTGCATGTTAACCGGGCGCCCTGTGGCGGATCGGTGACAGGTCTTGCATACCGTCCCGGTAAATTCTTCAATGCATCCTTCGACAAGGCGAGCGATTATAACGAACGCATGTCGATCCTGATAAGGATGGATGACACCGCTGGATCTCCGAGCCTGGCGGTGGTGCAAATTGCGGGGCTGGTGGCGAGGCGGATCGTTTGCGATCTGCAACAAGGACAGAAGATATGTCGCGGCGATCGTTTTGGAATCATCCGTTTCGGAAGCCGTCTCGAGGTCTATTTGCCGGACGGCGCGCGCGTACTGGTGAAAGAAGGCCAGACGGTAACAGCGGGCGTGACCGCGCTCGCGGATTTCCCAAACTGATGACCGGCATGACGCGCGAACGGCGCGCCCAGTTTGTGCGCAACGCGGCCGCGATTTGCGAAGAGTCGAAATTCGGCAAAATTCTGCCAAATGCATTGACCCTGCTCGGCCTGTGCTGCGGCGCGACGGCAATCCGCTTTGCGCTCAGCGCGGATTGGAAGGCGGCGGTGGCCGCCATCATCTGCGCTGCGATTTTCGATGCGTTGGACGGACGGTTGGCGCGCCTCTTCCATGTCGACGGCGCGTTCGGCGCGCAGCTTGATTCGCTGGCCGATCTTGTCAGCTTCGGCATCGCGCCCGGCGTGCTTGTCTACATGTGGACGCTTTATCACGCGCATGGCGCGGGTTGGGCGTTCGCGCTGATCTTCTGCGCCTGCAGCGCCATTCGGCTCGCGCGCTTTAATGTCGAAAGCGCCGATCACAGCGCCCAGCCTGCTGGGTATTTCACAGGCGTCCCCACGCCTGCCGCGGCGTGCCTGATCCTTTTGCCGATGCTCCTGGGCTTTCAGTTCAAGGGCGACGCCTTCAGTCACCCATGGCTCAGCGCAGCGATGATCGCGCTGATGTCGTGGTTGATGATCAGCCGCGTGCCGACATTGTCGCTGAAACGCGTGCACGTGCCGCCCCGGTTGAAGGCGCCCATGATTGTTGTGGCGATTGCGCTCCTGGGCTCGGCGCTGCTGTGGCCCTGGGCGACACTGACGATCGGGCTCATCGTCTATCTCGCGAGCATTCCGTTCGGCATCGCGGCCGCGGCCGAAATGCGCCGCCATCCGCCTGAAGTGGAAAACTGAACGCCGTTCAGTTCGCCAGCGTTTCCGGCGTACGAGCGGCCTTTTTGGCGGGCGTGGTGAACTCCATCGCTTCGTCCTGCAGCGCGCCGAATTTCAGGCTCATGATGTCGAGCGCGTAGTTCTGGTGGAGCTTCCACGGCGCCTTCGCGCCCTGCTTCGGCAGGCGATCGATCGCGCGCTGGACATAGCCCGACGAGAAATCCAGGAACGGCTCGGCCGGCATGCCCGCATCGCGATTGCGCGGCGTGCACTGGCGATAGCCTTTCGCATCCATGAAGTTCAGCAGCCGGCAGACATAGTTGCAGGTGAGATCGCATTTCAAGGTCCAGGATGCGTTGGTGTAGCCGAACGCGGAGGCCAGATTGGGCACGTCGCTGAACATCATGCCTTTGTAGTTCAGGGTCCTGGCGAAATCGATTTTGCAGCCGTCAACCTCGACCTCCATGCCGCCCAACAGCTCCATCACAAGACCCGTCGCGGTGACGACGACATCCGCTGCGAGCTCCCGACCAGAGGCAAGCTTGATGCCGGTCTCCGTGAAGGTTTCGATCGTGTCCGTGACGACTTCGGCGCTACCGCTTTTGATCGCGTGGAACAGATCGGAATCCGGCACGAGGCACAGCCGCTGATCCCAGGGCTTGTAACGCGGCGTGAAATGCGTCGCGATGTCGTAATCCGGTCCGAGCTCCTGGCGCACGCCTTTGAGAATGAAATCCTTCACCTGGTCCGGCTTGCGCCGGCACAGCTGGAAGAAATACATGCCGAGCAGAACATTCTTCCAGCGCGTGAGGCCGTAAGCAATTTTTGCCGGGAAGCGGCGCCGCAGCCAGTTCGCGACCGAATCCTCTTCGGGCCGCGAAACGATGTAAGTGGGGGATCGCTGCAGCATCGTGACATGCGCGGACGTGTTCGCCATCGACGGGACCAAGGTGACAGCAGTGGCGCCGCTGCCGATCACGACGACGCGCTTGTTCGCGTAATCCAGATCTTCGGGCCAATGCTGCGGATGGACGACACGGCCCTTGAAGCGCTCGACGCCGGGAAATTCCGGCGTGTAGCCCGCGGCGTAACGGTAATAGCCCGAGCACATGAACAGGAAATTGCAGGTGAAGCTGCCCGCGCCTTCGCCGGTTTTGGTTTCGACGGTCCAGATCGCGTCCTTCGACGACCAGGATGCGCGCACGACCCAGTGATTGAACCGGATATGGCGATCGATGCCGCCTTCCCTTGCCGTATTGCGAATGTAATTGAGGATCGAGGGGCCGTCGGCGATCGCCTTCGCGTCCGTCCAGGGGCGAAACGAATAGCCCATCGTGTACATGTCCGAATCCGAGCGGATGCCAGGATAGCGGAACAGGTCCCAGGTGCCTCCGATGGAAGCGCGGCCTTCGAGAATGGCGTAAGACTTGCCCGGGCAATTGCGCTGCAAATGATGCGCAGCGCCGATGCCGGAAAGTCCGGCGCCGATAATCAAGACGTCAAAGTGTTCGCTCGCCATGTCCGTCACTCCACCGGAAGCGCGGTCGATCGTCCGGTGGCGCGAAACCAGATCAGCACGCCAACGCCGATCGCCAGCCATGCGAGGCCCGCGATTTTCGCGTTCGTCCCCGCGTTGATCAGCACATAGGCGATGACCGAGAGCCCAACAAGCGGAAGGATCAAATGGCGAAACCAGTCGCGGCTCTTCTTCCGCCACAGAAAATGCGCCATCACGGACAGATGCAGCATCAGGAAGCCGACAAGCGCGCCGAAACTGACGATCGAGGCGAGAAACGCGAGCTGGCTCACCATGGCGACGCCGAGAACCAATGTGATCGCGGCGACGAGAAAAATTGCATATTCGGGCACCTTGCGGACGGGATTCACGTGGGCCAGGAACCGCGGCAGTTTTCCGTCGCGGGCCATGCTGAACAGCAGGCGCGCGGTCGCGGCCTGGGCGGTCATGGCGCCCGCGATTCCGGAAAACAGAACGCCCAGCACGGTCACCGCAAATTCGAGCCAATGCCCTCCAATCATCAACGCGATATTGTAGAGCGCCGCATCGGTCGCGTCGCCGGGCGGAAAACTGGTGCGGTTCAGCGCAAACAGCGAAAACAGATAGGTCTGCGCGATGAAGAGGATCGCCGACAGGAGCAGCGACAATATCGTGGCGCGGCCGATCGCCAATGAGCCGCCCTTCGCTTCTTCCGAGAGGGTCGAGATCGCATCGAATCCCAGGAAGCTCAGGACGGCGAGCGACAATGCCCCGAAGATGATGCTCGAAGACATCACGGCCGGATTGTAAAACGGCTGGATCGACAGATGCGCGCCGTTGACGCCGTGCGACAGCGCAACCAGCCCGACGCCCACCAGGATGGCCAGGATCACCAGCTGCAACACCAGCATGAGGATATTCATGCGGGCGGTCGCCTCGATGCCGAAATAATTGACGATGGTGCTGAAGCCGAGAAGCGCGATCACCCAGACGAATTTTGGAACGCCGGGAATTACCGCGCCCAGCGCAATCGCGCAGGCGACATAGGTGAGGGTGGGGATCAGGAGATAATCGAGCAGGATGGCCCAGCCGGCGATGAAGCCGGCGCTGGGCCCGATGCTGTGCGCAGCATAGGTGTACACGGAGCCCGCGACCGGAAATGCCGCGCTCATCGCGCGATAACTGAGCGCGGTGAACAGCATGGCGACGAGGCCGACCGCATAGACGAGCGGCACCATCCCCTTGCTCGCGTTGAAGACGATGCCGAACACGGCAAAGGGCGCGATGGGCACAATGAACACGAGACCGTAAACGAGAAGATCGAACAGCCCAAGCGAACGCTTCAACTCCTGCTTGTAGCCAAACGCTTCGACCCCGATGCCCGTCTCGGTGATATCGACCATGAATACCCCTTGTGCGGCGCGATGCCGGTTCAGCTTGCGGATTGCTGCTTCAGCCCCAGACCGCGCGCAGTCAGGAACCCATAGACAAGAATCCACAGATAGCAAACCGCCGGGATGAGAAAGGCGGCAGCGAGTCCGAAATTGTCCGCAATCTTTCCGGTGAGAGGCGGTATGAGCGCGCCGCCGACGATCGCCATGATCAGCAGGCCCGATGCGTTCGGCGTCTCGCTTCCCATCTGTTCGGTCGCCAGCGCGAAGATGGTGGGAAACATGATCGAGTTGAACAGTCCCACGGCGATGAGCGAATAGGCGGCGATATGCCCCGTCGTCAGGCTCGACGTGGTGGTGAGGATCGCCGCGGCGATGGCGCAGGCGACAAGCACATAGCTGGGGCTGACACGCTGCAACACGAAGGAGCCGATGAAGCGGCCGACCATCGCTCCGCCCCAATAGAGACTGACCATCTGGCCCGCGCGCACGGCGACAAGCCCGAGCACGGAGGGTTGCATCAGATAATTGGTGAGAAAGCTGCCAATGGAGACTTCCGCGCCCACATAGACAAAGATCGCGATGGTCCCCAGAACCAAGCGGGGTCGACCCAGCAGCGCGGTGATCCCTTTCAGGCTCGCGGCCTCCGGCACCACGCTTGGCGCCGCGTCCTTGCGCAAGCGCCAGAACACGAATGCGAGGACAGCGAGGATCACGCCCATGACCAGAAACGGGAACTGGATGACATAGGCCTGACTGCGCCGCAGCGCCGAAAGAGCTGACGGCGTGAGGCCGGTCGTATTGAGAACGACGACGCCGCTCAGGATGGTGGCTGCGCCGACCAGGGGGCCGACCATCGTGGCAAGCGAGTTGAACGCCTGGGCCAATGTGAGACGACTGTGCGAGGTCGCGTCCGGCCCCAGCCGCTCGATGAACGGATTCGCCGTCACCTGCAGCATGGTGATGCCTGCCGCCATGACGAAGAGCGCCAGCAGGAACGGCGGAAATGTTCCGAGTGCGGAAGCGGGCACAAAAAGCAGGCACCCCGCAGCGGTCACAGCCAAACCCAGCGCGGCCCCGCGGATATATCCGATTCGGGACAGAAGAAATGCCGCCGGCAGCGAGAACACAAAATAGCTGATGAAAAAGCTGAATTGCGTGAGCGTCACTTCGGTATAGCTGAGGTCGAACAACCCCTTCAGTTTCGGAATCAGGGAGTCGATCAGAACCGTCGCAAACCCCCAGGCGAAAAACAGAAAGACTACGATGCCGATGAGCAGACGATTCTGCGGCGCGGCGCGCTCATTTTCCATGTTCGGTTTCCAGACTGGCGATGGCTGCGCCGATGAAGGTTGCGTTGTCGTCGAGAATGATGCGGGTGGGGATCGCGCGCACGAAAGGGGACAATCGTCCCTTGCTCTCGAAGCGGGCGCGGAATTCGCTAGCGGACAGAATATCCTTGATCTTCTGTGCGATGCCGCCAGCGATGAAGACGCCGCCGCGCGCGCCATGGGCGAGCGCGATGTCGCCCGCGACCGCGCCATAGACGCCACAAAACATCGCCACCGTATCGGCGGCGATCGGCTCGCCGGCGCGAGCCTGCTCGACAATGGCGCTCGCTTCCAATTGCGGAGGCTTGGCGCCGATGATCGCGTGCAGCGCCGCGTAGACATTCTCGATGCCGGGCCCGGACAGAATGCGCTCGACCGACACGCGACCGAAGCGCCGCGTCAGGTTTCGCAGCACCGCGATCTCCTTCTCGTTCGTCGGCGCGAAGCCAATATGTCCGGCTTCGGTGGCGAGTGGAACGCTGCGGCCGCGGTAACGCGCGAGACAGGACACGCCGAAGCCGGTGCCCGCGCCCAATATCGAGATCGGCTCGTCCGGCATGCCCGAGATATCGGGACCGAGCGTATAAAGCTCGTGCGGCTGGGCTTGCGCCGCGGCGAAAGCGAGCGCTGCAAAATCGTTGATCAGCAGCGCGCGCTGAAATCCCTGCCGCGTGAATTCGGCCTCGGACAATTGCCAGTTCCGATTGGTGAAGTTCACCTTGCCGTCGGTGACAGGTCCCGCGACGGCGATCGCGGCCGCTTTCGGACGCTCTTCCGCGGCGAGATTGTCGAGATAATTGTGCAGCACATCTTCGAACTGGGCTGCTTCGGTTTCGATGTCGGACCGGTGATCGACAGTCCACTGTACGCCCGCCTTGCGGGCGACGGCGAAGCGCGCATGCGTGCCGCCGATATCGCCTACAAGAATGCGCTCGTCGCTCATGGCTTGATCTTAAGCGCCTTGAGAATCACGTGCGCCGTCTCGGCAGGCTGCGCGGACGATTCGCCAACCATCACCGCATAATCGCCGGCCGCGATGTCCCAGCCGTTCTCATCCTTGTCGAAATTGGCGAGCAGGCGCGGATCGCCGACAATCCCGACATGCCGCGTTTCGCCCGGTTTGAGATCGACCTTCGACCAGCCGATCAGGCGGGCGGGTGCATGGGCGCCGGCGGGCGACGGCGGCGTCGCATAGACCTGCACCGTGTCGGCGCCTTCGCGCGCGCCTGTGTTCGTGACATCGACGTTGGCGGTGATCGTGTCGCCGCTCGCCAGCTTCAGGCCTTTGATGGAGAACGTCGTATAGGAAAGACCGAAGCCGAACGGAAACAGCGGCGTCAGCGCGTGGCTGTCGAACCAGCGATAACCGACATTCGCGCCTTCCGAATAATCCACGTCGAAGCTGGAGAACGGAAGCGTAAAGCCCGGCAACGCAACGCGCGGCAACTGGCTTTCATCCTGCGGGAAGGTGATCGGCAACCGCCCGGACGGATTCACATCGCCGAACAGCACGCGCGTCAGCGCGGCGCTGCCGCCATTGCCCGCATACCACGCTTCGACCACGCCCGAGACGTTTTTGAGCCACGGCATCAGGACCGGGCCTCCCGTTTCGAGCACCACGATCGTGTGCGGATTGGCGGCGGCGACCGCCTCGATCAACGCATCCTGCTTGCCCGGCAGCGACAGATTGGGAACATCCTGGCCTTCGCTCATCCACTGCCCGGCGAACACGATGGCCACATCGGCGCCGCGCGCGCTTGCGCTCGCATGGTCGACATCCTCGCCGTCGTCGAATGTGACTGCGCCGGTTCCGAGCCGCGTCTTGACTGCGGCAAGCGGGGACGGCGGATCGAACACGAGATGGTCCGTCGGCATCACCTTCGCGCCGTTGGCGAGCACGATCACCGAACCGCCCTTCATGTAGTCGTCGGCGGGGTTATAGCCGATGGGCTGGACCTGCGAAGAACCGCCGCCTGACAGCATTCCGATATCGGTATGTTTGCCGATCAGGGCGATGCGCCGCACGTTTGCGCCAAGCGGAAGGATGGCGCCCTGGTTCTTGAGCAGCACCATGCCTTCTTCCGAAGCGCGCTGGGCAATCGGGCCATTGTTCGGCATCGCGCCCGTTTTCTTCACCACGGGATCGTCGAACAACCCTTTATCGAACATGGAGCGCAGGATGCGATGAACCATGTCGTCGAGGCGCGCGGATGGAACGGTTTTGTCCTGGATTGCCTTCTGGAGCGGCGCCCCGAAAAATTCCGTGCGGTCGAAACCGGAGGCGGATTCCTGGTCGAGACCGTTATTGGCCGCATCGACCGTGCTGTGAACCGCGCCCCAATCCGACAGCACCCAGCCGGGATAGAGCCAGTCGCGTTTCAGAACGTCATTGAGAAGGAATGAATTTTCACACGCATAGACGCCGTTCACTTTTTCATAGGCGCACATGATGGCGCCGGGATCGCCATGTTCGAGCGCGATTTCGAAGGCGAGCAGATCGGATTCGCGCAGCGACGGTTCGTCGATGATCGCATTCAGAGTGAACCGCCCGCTCTCCTGGTCGTTGAGGGCGTAATGCTTCTCGGTCGAGACGATATGGTTGCTTTGAACGCCATGCGCTTCCTCGCCGGCCATCGTGCCCGCGAGCAGCGGATCCTCGCCCGCATATTCGAAGGTGCGTCCGCCGCGGGGATCGCGCGCGAGATTGAGCGCGCCGTCGAGCACAACATTGAAACCACGGGCGCGCGCTTCGGAACCGAGCGCGGCGCCCACCGCGTACGGAACATCCGGATTCCAGCTGGCCGCGTTCGAGAGGCCGGACGGGAAGGCTGTCGCGGTGTCGCCCGGGCGCATCTGAGAGTTGTTGGCAATCCCCACACCCGCATCGCTCTCAACCAGCGCAGGAATTCCGAGCCGCGGAATGCCGGGTACATAGCCGGCCGTACCGAGCAGGAACGGCCGATATTTCTGCGGCGCGGGCTTCGACCAGATGAAATTGATGTTCGAGCCATAGAAGCCCTCGACCAGCTGAAGCTTCTCGTCGGGCGTCATCTCCTGCTCGACGAGGTCCGCGCGCGTATCGGGTGGCAATGCCGGGCTCATCCACGGCAGGGCGGGCGGCGATGCCGGAGGCGCCGGCGTCGTGGGCCGGCCCGGCTGCGCCAGCGCGGGCGCGACCGAAAACGCAATGAAGGCAAGAATTGCAGAGATCCGGACAGGCATCATCATGGACTCACCGGGCATCGACGTTCGGATATTGGTCGGGCATTGAAGGGACGCGGCACCCGCATATTAGGACGCAATCCTGAGCCCGCGTCGAGACCCGGCCGTGGGCTGCAGGGAGACCCTCAGGGCATCCGCCAAAGACCGGTGCGCTAGCCGCATGCGCAATGGGGCGCCATCCCGGCGCGCGATCTGGGTCATTTCACAGTTTCGATCGGACCGAGATCGATCGCCGCGGCGATCTCTCCCAATTGCTGACCCACATTCGTGATGGCGTCGGAGGTCTTCACCGAATCGCTTGCGTCGGTCGCCAGCGGCACGGAATTGACATAGATCGCGAATGCGACGCGCTCGCCGGAAGGAGTCGTGGTGTAGCCGGCCAATCCCTTTGTGGTGAGGATCGTGCTGGCGTTCAGAAGATCGGAGTCCTCGAACGTTCCGGTTTTGGCGAACACATGGCCTGCGGCCGGCGATGCGGTTTGGATATTGAAAAGCGTGCCGTCTTTTCCCAGCACCGGCAACGCGTTGTGAAAAACAGGATAGTCCGGCTGTGCCGCTTTATAGGCGAGGTAGTGCGCCATGAAATCCGGCGTGAACATCGCGCTGCCGCCCGCGCCATCGGATTGCATCGTACCCGAAAGATCGAGCCCCGCCTTTGTGAGGAAATCGCGTTCGAGTTCGAAGCCCTTGTGGTCGATCGACGTCTTCACTTTGCCCAATACGGCGCCCAGCAGAAAGGGCATCGAACTGGCATGCAGGTTCTGGCTGGTCTTGAGCGTGATCTTCACGTCTTCGCTGAACGGCGCGGAAACATATTCGGCCACGCGATTCTGCGGTGTGTAAGACGCCTTGAATTTGTCTCCGGTGGGTTTGGCGGGAAATTTTCGGTTCGCGACGACGACGCCCTTGTTCGCGAGCGCCTCGGTCAACAGCACGGCCGCAAATCGTGAGGGACTGGCGACAGGATAGGAGTCGATATAGGGCCCGCGATCGGCCGGAATCGAACCCTTCAGCGTGACCTCGACGTCGCCGTTTGCGAGTGCCTTATCCGAACGGTCGAGCGCGAATTTCGAACCGTTCGCGCCCGTCGTCATCATATTGACGTAGCGGATATAGGAAGGCTGCGGCGAGACGCGGATATTCGCCTTCGCTCCCACCGACGGGCCGGGCGAGATCACGGCGTCGACGACGTTGTCGTTGACCATCACCGGCGACATCGCCACCCCGGTTCCAAGCTCGCGGTCGCCTTCGGGATAGAGGCTTGCATCGATGAGGACCTGTCCCGTGATCCTGCGGATGCCCGCGGCCGCGATCTGTTGCGCCAGGTCGTGCAGCGGCGCTGCGGGATCACCCGCGACAAGCTTCGAATCGAAACCGCCATAGGAATGATCCTCGTCCGCGAAAGCGAGCGTTCCATCCGGCTGGCGTCGGCCCGACAAATCCGGATCGCCGCTGGCGACGAGAACAAGATTGCCCTTGAGCGTGCCGTTCCGGATTTCTCCCGTGCGATAGACCGCGGTGTGAAAGCGATAGTCGGCGCCCAACAGTTGCAGCGCCGTTCCCTCGGTCACGAGCTTGGTGGTCGAAGCCGAAACAAACAGTTTGTCGCCATTCCATTGAAAGAGAACGGCTTTGCGATCCAGCGAATAGATCTCGACGCCGAAATTCGCATGCGCGAATTCGGGCCGGCTCCTTATGCCGTCAAAAGCCTGATTGAATGTGGGCGCCGGAGCGCCGGCCGATTGCGCGTTCGCCTCCAGGCCGAACGCAGCCGCACAAAGCGCCAACAAGGTCGTACGCGCAAACAATCCGACCATTTTCATCCCCTCGAATGTCGCCTGTCGCCCAGCCTAATCGGGATTTCTGGAAATGACAGCGGCCCGGTCATCTTTCGTCGCCGGGCCTTCCGACAGGCCCGCCTTGCGCGTAACATCCAAGGACTGGCCGGTCGTCCCGGCTGCATCGAGGTGACCATGAATATCGCCATCAACGAAAAACAGAGGCTTGCTCGCGAGGCCGCCTACTCCGTTCCACTCGACCGGTTGAATGTCGCGCAGCAGAGCCTCTTCCAGACCGACACGATATGGCCCTATTTCGAACGCCTCCGGAAGGAAGACCCGGTTCACTACTGCGCCGAAAGCGAATTCGGCCCGTACTGGTCCATCACGAAGTACGACGACATCATGGCGGTGGACACAAACCACGCCGTGTTCTCGTCGGAGTTCACGCATGGCGGCATCACGATCGGCGGCGGCGCGGCGAACACTGACCCGCTTCCGATGTTCATCGCCATGGATCCGCCCCGGCATGATGTCCAGCGCAAGGCCGTCACGCCCGTGGTCTCGCCGACAAATCTGGAAACGCTGGGACCTATCATTCGCGAACGTGCGGGAAAAATTCTCAACTCGCTGCCGATCGGCGAACCTTTCGATTGGGTCGACAAGGTTTCCATCGAATTGACCACCATGACCTTGGCGACCCTGTTCGATTTCCCGTTTGAAGAGCGCCGCAAGCTGACGCGCTGGTCGGATGTCGTCACCGCCATACCGGGGCATGGCATCGTCGACACGTTCGAGCAGAAGATGAACGAGCTATTGGAGTTCCAGGCCTATTTCGCGGGACTGTGGAACGAGCGCGTCAATGCGACGGAACCCAAGGGCGATCTCGTCTCGATGCTGGCGCACAACCCGTCCACGCGCGACATGAGCCCGCGGGAATATTTCGGCAATGTGGTGCTGCTCACGGTCGGCGGCAACGACACGACGCGCAACACCATCACGGGCAGCATTGTGGCGCTCAACCAGTTCCCGGATCAGTATACGAAGCTGCGCGAAAACCCGGACCTGATTCCGAGCATGGTGTCGGAGACAATTCGCTGGCAGACGCCGCTGGCCCATATGCGCCGCACGGCGATCGCCGATATCGAATTCAGGGGAAAACAAATCCGGAAGGGCGACAAGGTCGTCATGTGGTATGTCTCGGGCAATCGCGATGAAGAGGTCATCGAGAGGGCCAACGACTACGTCATCGACCGCCAGAATCCGCGCCGGCACATTTCCTTCGGCTTCGGCATTCACCGCTGCGTCGGCAACCGCCTCGCCGAGCTGCAGCTGCAGATCATCTGGGAGGAAATCCTCAAGCGCTTTCCCGTGATCGAACAGCTCGAGGAACCCAAGCGCGTCTATTCGACCTTCGTGAAGGGCTATGAAAGCCTGAACGTCGTGATTCCGAAGCGCATTTGAGAAAAGAGGTCGCCGGCGGCGCCGGCGACCTGTTCATTTCCCTATTTCATCCGATGCAGCGCGCAGAGCTTGTTGCCGTCGGGATCGCGGAGATAGGCAAGGTAGAGTTTGCCCTGGCGGCCTTCACGCACGCCCGGCGGTTCCTCGCAGGTCATTCCGCCACTGGCGACGCCGGCCGCATGCCAGGCATCGGCTTGTTCCGGCGAATTCGCCGCAAAACCAATGGTGGCGCCGTTCCCGATCGTTGCAGGCTTGCCATCGATTGGTATCGAGACCGAAAAGACACCGGTCGGCGTCATGTAGAATATGCGATGGCCGTCGACCATCGCGGGCGGCACGCCGAGCGTACCCAGCACCTTGTCGTAAAACGACTTGGCTTTATCCAGGTCGTTCGTTCCGATCATGATATGTGAAAACATTCTGCTCTACCTTTCGCGAGTTGTTCAAAACGCGCGACGATAGCGGCTCGGCGGATGGAACGACAAGCGCGCGCCGCCGACTGTGCAAATTTCAAGGGAAGAGAGATGGTGCCGCCTGCGTGACTCGAACACGCGACCCCCGCATTACGAATGCGGTGCTCTACCGGCTGAGCTAAGGCGGCCTCGTCCGAAGCGATGGCCCCGGCGCGCCGGGAAAATACGCAGAACCCCCCGGAACCGCAACCACCTCCACAAAAGGAAAAATCGGGCGGAAATCCGGGCTAAACCCGGACTTGCCCAACCCAGGCGTTAGGGATTGAGCCCGCCGATGCGCCCGTTAGCACGAACCCGGTCGAGACTCATTTCGGGGGCGCCTTGTCATGTCACTCTCAGACCTTGCATCCATTGGCAGCTTCGTCAGCGGCTTCGCCGTGCTCGTCTCGCTCATCTATCTGTCGCTCCAGGTGCGACAGGCGGAAAAGAACCAGAAGGCCATCATCCAGCAGGGTCGCATTGCGCGCAGTTCGGATCAGCTTTTTCGTCTCGCGGATCCGTCTCTGACGCGGGCATGGCTCAAGGCGCTGAAAGCGTCGGACGACATGACGGAAGAAGAGTCGTTTCAGTTCGTGCTGGTGGCGACCGCCATGCTGCGATCGTCCGAGGATGTGTACTTCCAGCGCAGCCTTGGCCTCCTCGATGCCGCCTCGCTGAACAATCAGCTGGCGCCGCTGCGCGGTGTTCTGAGCACACGCAGCGGGGCAGCCTTCTGGAAGGTGGTTCGTCATCAATACGACGCCGAATTCGCCCTGCGCGTGGACACGCTCGTTCCTGCCGAGCTTGGCGTCGGGCAATACGGCCTCATCGCGGCCTGGAAAGCCGAGCTCGCGAACATGACGTAGTTATAACGGTCGAGCGGGGATTGCGCGTCGTCGCGCGTCAATTATGCTGTCGGCTGTCGGGCGATCAAACCATGGGCCCGGCGCCAAACGACGGGAAAATCATCACAGTCCATCACCGAGCCGGCGGCAAGCCCCGGATCGGTGCGCGGAATCGCCAATTCGCCGCTGCGCTTCACATAGCGCGCATCGTCTCCGGTCCAACGCGTTGAAAGCGCGCGGCGCCGGTGACGCGAGCTCGCATTGCCTGCCGCCCCGTGCACGATCATGGCCTGAAAGATCAGGCAGTCGCCCGGCTCCAGCGCCCAGCTCGCGATGTCGTAGGGATTTCGGTTGTTTTCGATGTCGGGCAACGGCGGCAAACCGGTGTCGCGATAGGGCGTTCCGTCGGAAAAATGATGCGGGCAATGTGGGCCCCACAAATGGCTCGCCCTGACGAATTCGACGCATGTCTCTTTCGGGATTACGTCGAGCGGCAGCCAGATCGAACATACCTGACGGCCGTCTACGGCCCAGTAAGGTTGATCCTGGTGCCAGGGCGTGCGTTCGCGCGTGAGCGGCTCCTTTACGAGAAGCTGATCGTAAAAAAGATTGATTTTCTCCGAACCCATGATCGTGCCTGCGATTTCCGCGCAGGGCGACTCAAACGCATAGGTTCGGAATGCGCGCGAATGTTTCCACAAATCCAGATCACCGAAGAACCGACCCGCGGCGCCCGGCGCAGAATATTCCTCCGCCTCCGGGCTCGGCGCGTCCATCGCGGCGTCGACGGCCTCGCGCAGGAATTCGATCCAGGCGAAATCGAACAGCCGCCGCAGACAAACCACGCCGTCGCGCGAATAGTCCGCGATCTCGGACGCGGTGATCGACCTTTTCGGCAAGGCGGGAAGAAGCGTCGTCACGGTTCCATCTTCGTCGATCGAGCGCCTTGCCGGGCGAACCGATCGGTTGCGGCCGTCAGAGCGCGCGCGATTGCCGGTTCGTAGAACGCATGGCCCGCCTCCGACACGATGATGAACTCCGCTTCCGGCCACGCGCGGTGGATTTCCCAGCCTGTCGACGGCGGCGTGATAGTATCGAAGGCGCCATAGACGATGGAAGCGGGCAACGTCTTCAGGCGATGGATGTTTTCGAGCAACTGACCGTCACGCTCGAACCAGCCGCCCATGACGGCGTATTCGGCCTCAAAAAGCGCCAACCCTTCGAGGTAGAGCGGCAGATGATTCGCCTGGTCGTCCGGATGGCCACGCAAAGCCATATTCGATATTTCCCACGTACCGAGCCGGCGCGCCGCCTCGTCGCGCGTTGCGCGATGCGGCGACTTCAGGCGACGAAGATAGGCGCCGATGAGATCGTGACGCTCGTCGGGTGGGATGAGCGCTTCGAATTGTTCCCATTCCGCGGGATGGAACGCATGCGCCCCGAATTTGTAAATCCAGTCGAAGTCGCGTTTTCGCCAAAGCGACGCGCCGCGCAGCACCAGCTCCGTCACACGATGCGGATGGGCTTCCGCATAGGCGAGCGCCAGGGTTGCGCCCCACGAGCCGCCGAACACCTGCCAGGACTCGATGCCCAAATGTCTCCGAAGCGTCTCGATATCCTCGATCAAATGCGGCGTCGTGTTTTCCCGCAATTCCTTCGACGGCTCACTGCGCCCGCAGCCTCTCTGGTCGAACTGCACGATGCGGTATGCACACGGATCGAAAGCTTGCCGATAGAGCGGCGAGGAGCCCGCGCCTGGCCCGCCGTGAAGAACTACGGCGGGCTTTCCGCGCGGGTTGCCTGACTCTTCATAATAGAGCGTGTGAATTGGCGATACGCGCAAACGTCCCTCCACATACGTTTCAATTGGCGGGTAGAGACCGGTATCGCGTGATGGTTGGGACGGCAATGTGAAAGCTCCCTGGTGATGATTTCTCAATCGGACGGCGATCTCTCCGCTTTGTGAGCGTTCATCGTCCCCAAGTTCGAATCCGGAGGATCGCACCGCTGAATGCGGCCGGGCACTTCCAAATCAAGATACGCCTTGAGGAGTTCTTCCACGGACGCAACATGGCATGCGGCCCTCGAACTGCGAAAGAAGTTATTCGTCCGAGCGAATCGGCAGAACGATCTGCGATGGGCGGGCCCGATTGCGAAAAATCGTCCACGATATGGGCTCGACGGACCTGTCCCGGAACTGACTGCGATCCGAGGGCGCAATCGCGATCCGGATGCGCGATCCCTGGCGAAACACATGCGACAGGGGCAGAAGCGTAATGTCGAAGCGCAGCGGCTTTCCGGCCGCGATGCGTTGCGTATCTCGCCGGAGATCGGAATGCGCCGGACCGGGATTCAGATAAGCGAGCTTGGCCGGCTTGCCGCGCGACGCGCGCAATTCGCCCTCCGTCACATAATTGACCGCGCCCGCCGCATCGACTTCCTCGAGATAGACGAAGAAATCCGCGTCCTCACTTTCCGCCGCCGCATAAAGGGTTACGACAGGGTCGCCCGTGACTTCGACAGCGGCGGCGAGCGGCGCGGAGGTGTAGGTCAGCAGGCGCGAATCTTCATTCGCACGGTCGGCATAAAATACGGGAAACGGTCCCATGGTCGAATGCCAGCGCGTCATGTCTCCGGCATTGGCCACGCCGTCACCGGCATAACGATCGACGGCATGGACGTCCTGGGCCGCGCTTGCGCCGCAAGGCGCCAGCGAATGCTCGGTGCCGAAGCACCATGCCGTGCTGGTCAAGCCCGCAGGCGGCCAGCTTTGCGCCGCGCGCCATTGCCCGATGCCGGTGGTGAAATAGTGAACCGGCGCTTCCTTCGAAAAGCCGTTGTCGACGCCTTTCAGATAATAGTCGAAATAACGCAGCTTCTCACCCGGGATATCGAAAGACGCCGGCGTCGCTTCGCGAACGCCGGGCGCATAGTAAAAGTGCGCGCCGTGATTCCAGGGTCCGATCAGCAACCGCTTGTCGGGCGACTTGGAAGTTTCAAATCGCCGGATCGCGGCCAGCGCATAGCCGGAATCGTACCAGCCGACGATCGCATAGACGGGAACATGCGCGGCGTCGATCTGCGTCTGGTATCGATACGGGCTTGCTTCGTCGAGCGAATGACCATGATAGCGGTCGTCGCGGAACGTCACGTGCTGCAGCATATTCCAGAGATCGAAATTGTCCGCGTGCTGCGCGACCGCCTGCTTGAGCATCGCGCCGTCGCGGTCCGCATCGACGGGACACGGACCGAGAATGGGCGTGTTTGCGGGCGGCGCTGCATTGTCCAGCGCATGATTGGCGTGCGGCCATTGCCAGTCGAAGGCGGTGTTCTGGATTCCGCCGGGGCTTACGATCTCGTTATAGAAATCATAGCCGCTGAATCCGGGCGCGACCGCTTTGACCGCCGGATTGTGATTGCGCAACAGAAGCTCCGCCGTGGTTCCGACATAGGATTGACCGGTGCTGCCCACCTTGCCGTCGGACCAGGACTGGCGCGCGATCCAATCCACGATTTCCGAGCCGTCTTTCACTTCGGCGTCGGAATATTCCAGCGTGCGTGTGCCGAAGGACGCCCCGGTTCCGCGCACATCGACCACGACATAGGCGTAACCATGCGCGACGAACATTTTGAGCGCGGCGGCGCCCGCCGGATGGCAACTGCCGCTCGCGTCGGTTTTCACCAGCGCGGAGCGGTAATAGCGCGTCTGCTCGAGAATTGCGGGCAACCGGGTTCCCGGCGGCATATCCTTCGGAAGCCAGACATCGACCGCAAGCTTCACGCCGTCACGCATCGGCACATAGAAAGAGGTGCGCACCGCATCGGCGTAATCGGGCGCGCGGAGCGCGGCGCTATCCCACCAGGCCTTGTCGGGCGCCGGTTCGGCAGCGGCGAGGCCGGACAATGCCGTGAACGCCAGAGCTGCAAGAGCCGCGACAACAGGCGTGCGTACGATCATCATTGACCCCGGGGCACGACAAGCCTCACGCCGGCTCCGGCACGACTGCGCCGCGCCGATTTGGAGGCGTCGTCGGACGTCGCTGATCTCATTGGCCTTGCACAAAACCCGATTTATACCCATACAGTAGTGTATGGTGAGAAATCGTCAAGCGCGTGGCGGAAGGATCGCAACATGCATGGCAAACCCGATCTGAAAATCGTCAAAACCGGAATGGGCGGCCTGGTCGCCCCGCCCGACATGCTCGCCGATATCGTGCGGCCCGACGCATTCATCGAATCCGATCCGCGCCAATGGGTCCCGTTGGGCGACAACAATTACTCCCTGCCGCTGTGCCTGAACGTCAGCGAGGGCTATTGGGTCCATCTGCTGCGCGCGACCAAACCGGGCGTGATCAACCGGCACCGCCACGCGGCGCCCGTGCACCTGATGACCATCAAAGGCCACTGGCATTATCCGGAAAAGGACTGGGTCGCGGGCCCGGGAACTTATGTGTTCGAGCCGCCGGGCGACATTCATACGCTGTGCGTTCCGGAGGGGGGCGCGGAGATGGTGTTCATGGCCAATGTCCGCGGCGCGCTGCTTTATGTGGACGAAACCGGCGCGCTGACCGGCTATGACGACGTATTCACACGCATAGAGGCCTGCCGACGGCACTATACGGCCAATGGTCTTGGACCGGACTATGTCAAGCGCTTCATCCGCTGAAGGACCGCCCCATGGCGTTTGCATCGCGCGAAGCGCAGCCGCTAGATTTCCGCCCCCGCCGGAAGGGGCGAATCGGAGACGGCGTGCAGATGGCCAAAGTCGCAAAGAAGAAGGCTGCAGGCAGGGAAGGCGCGCTGACCCGCAAGGATTGGATCGACGCCGCGCGCGAAATGCTGATCGAGTCCGGCATCGAGCGCGTGAAGGTCGAGCCGCTGGCGGCCCATCTGGGCGTCTCCCGTGGCAGCTTCTATTGGCATTTTCGGGACCGCAAGGAGCTGCTCGATCTGCTGATTGCGGGCTGGCTGGAAACGGCGCTGGAGCCGATGCGCGCCGTCGTCAACGAGCGCAACCTGAGCGCCACGGAACGCTTCGAACGATTCATGCGCGTGTGGGTGCAGGGCGAGCCCTATTGTCCGATCTACGATCTTGCGATCCGGCGCTGGGCGCTCGTGTCCAAGGACGTGGCCAAGATCGTCAAGAAGACCGACAATGACCGCATCGATCTGCTCACCGCAATCTTCCGCGACATGGGTCACGATCCCGATGAAGCGTTCATCCGCGCCCGTATCGCCTATTTCCATCAGGTCGGCTACTACGCGACCGACACGCAGGAAAGCGCCAAGCAGCGCGAGAAATTCTGGCCCTATTACGCGCGCATCCTGTCCGGCCATTGAACGGATCGATCCATGAAAACTGTCGTCGAACTTGCGGACGCCGTCCGCAGCGGAAAATTGCGCGCTGTCGATGCCGTGTCCGATGCCTTCGCACGCATTCGCGCGCGAGACGGAAAGATCAATGCATTCGTCTTTCTCGACGAGACGGCCGCGATGGACTCGGCGAAGGACATCGACGCGCGCATCGCACGCGGCGAAGATCCGGGGCCCCTGGCCGGCGTGCCCTTCGGCGTCAAGGACAATGAGTTTGTGGTGGGAATGCCGACACGGCGCGGCTCGCTGCTCTGTAAGGATGCGCCGCCGGAACCGGAAGACTCCGTTCACATCGCGCGGCTGAGGGCTGCAGGCGCCATTCCGATCGGGAAGGTGGCGATGTCGGAATTCGGCCTCGACGGCGTCACGCATACGATCGCACACGGCACAACGCGTAACCCCTGGAAGCTCGACCGCACATCGTCCGGTTCGTCCGGCGGATCTTCGGCGGCTGTCAGCGCCGGCATGGTTCCGTTCTGCACCGGCAGCGATGCGCTCGGCTCGATCCGCTGTCCCGCCGGATTCACCGGGCTGGTGGGATTGAAGCCCAGCAAGGGCCGCATTCCGAGCTTGAGCGGGTTCGTCGACACGTCCTCTTTCGGCGCGCTGATCGCAACCGTGGCCGATGCTGCGCGCCATCTCGATGTCGCTTCGGGTCCCGACGACACGGATCGCGTGACCCTTCCCGCGCCGTCTGTGCGCTACGAGCGCGCGATCGAAGAGCTGAATGTGCGCGGGCTTCGCGTCGCCTATTCGAGCGACATGGGTTATGCGCCCATAACGGACGATGTCGCGCGAGTGTGCCGGGCGGCGTTCGAGAGGCTGTGCCGCGCGGCCGAGCTTGTGTGCGTCGACGACGCGTTCGTCTGCACCAACGCCTATGTCGAATGGAATGCGCTGGCGGCCCTCAGGATGAAAGGCGAGTTCGAGCGGCAGGGGTTCCTGCCGGACCATATCGATCTCGTCAGCCCCGGTCCCCGCAGCTTCATCGAGAGCGCGCAGATGCTGACCCTGGCGCAGCAGGTGGAATATGAAGCGGTGGAGAAAACGCTCGAACAGGAAATCGCCGCCCTGTTCCGTCGCGCCGATATCCTGATCACGCCGACCGCGTGCTGCGAGGCCTATGCCGCGGAAGGGCCGTTGCCGATTGTCATCGAAGGCCGCGACGCGAGCCGCACCAACGCCGAGCCCTATACCGCCATCGGCAGCATCTGCTGGAACCCGTCTATTTCGGTTCCCGCGGGGCTTTCCAAAAACGGCCTGCCGATCGGTCTCCTGATCAATGCGCCGCGTCACCGCGACGACGTCGCGCTCAGACTCGCGCGCATCTGGGAGCAGACCGCGCCCTGGCCGCGGCATGCGCCCGGTTACGACTGATCAGAGCCGCGCCAGCGCGGCGTCGAGATCGGCGATCAGGTCTTCGACATTTTCGATTCCGGCGGAGTACCGGATGAGATTCTCCGGGATTCCCGCCCGCGCCCGCTCCTCGGCCGTCAGCTCGACATGGCTCGTTACACGCGGCGGTCCCGCAATCGTATTCACGCCGCCCAGATGGGCCGCAAGCTGCACCAGCCTGAGGTTCTCGAGGACCGTGCGCACCGCCTCATAGCCGCCGCGCGGCGTAAACGAAAGCACGCCGCCGAATCCCGTCATTTGCCGGCGTGCGATCTCATTCGATGGCGTGCCCGCGAGCCCCGGATAGAACACGCCGTCTACGTTCGGATGGCGCGACAAATATTCCGCAATCGCCTGCGCATTCGCATTGTGGCGCTGCATGCGCAGTTCAAGCGTTTTCATCCCGCGCAGGATGAGAGCCGCCGCATCTGCATGAAGCGTTGCGCCCGCGATCTCGCGATAGTGATGGATGCGGCCGATCAGACCGGCGCCGCCCGTGGCGAGCCCGCCCATCACGTCGGAATGGCCGGCGAGAAATTTCGTGGCGCTGTAGAGAACGATGTCTGCGCCCAACGCCAGCGGCTTCTGATTGATCGGCGTGGCGAAAGTGTTGTCGACGGCGACGATGGCGCCGGCCTTCCTCGCCGCACGCGCCAGCCGCGCGATATCCACCACCTTCAAGGTCGGATTGGTGGGCGTTTCGAGATAGAGAAATTTGCAGCCTTTCGCGATCTCGCGCTCAATGGCCTCGTGATCCGTCGTGTCGCAGAGCGCCACGTCGATCTTCAAGCGCGGCAGGAACTCCTCGAACAGCACATTCGTGCCGCCATAGGAATCCTTGATGCTGACCAGCCGGTCGCCCGGCGCCAGCAGCGCGAACAAAGTGTTGCTGATGGCGGCCATGCCGGTCGAAAACGCGGCCGCCGCCTCCGCGCCGTCGAAGGCCGCGATCTTGGCTTCCAGCACCGCCACGGTGGGGTTGGAATTGCGCGAATAGATATGGCCGGCCGCACGCTTCAGCGCGACGTCTTCCCAGCTTGCGAGATCGGGATAGGCGAAGGTCGCAGACTGCACGACCGGCATGACCGCGGCCCCATAGGCGTGCGGGCCTTCCTCGCCCGCCCACACCGACTTGGTCCCGTCACCCAGCTTCACATTCGAACGATCCGTCATTGTTTCACTCGCTGTCGACGGAAGCGATGGCTTCCTTCAATCCTTTTTCGAAGCGGTCCATCGCCTCGCCGATTTCTTCCCTGGTGATTGTAAGCGGCGGCGAAAACGCGATCGTGTCGCCCGCGGGCGCTTGCCGCGTGATGACGCCATGCGCTTCGCCTCTCGCCTGCACGACCGAGGCGAAAGAGCCGACCGGATCGAAATAGCGCTTGGTTTTCTTGTCCTGCACGAACTGGATTGCAGCGATCAGACCCTGGGCGCGGATTTCGCCGACAAAAGGCCAATCACGCAACGCATCCAGCCGTTGCCGCAAATAAGGCGCGACCTCGCGTACATGGCCTACGATATTGCGGGACTCGATCAGCTCGATGGTTTTCAGTCCCACGGCCGTCGCAACAGGGTGGCCGCTATAGGTCGCGCCATGCGCGAACGCGCCGACGCTGTCGCTGACGCGTTTGAGGCCGCGATAGATCTGGTCGCTCAGCACGACCGCCGCGAGCGGCTGATAGGCCGCCGTGATGCCCTTGCCCAGCACCATCGCATCGGGGGCGATGTCGTAGGTCTCGCAGCCGAACATGTTTCCGGTCCGGCCGAAGCCCGTGATCACTTCGTCCGCCAGGAACATCACATCGTATTTGCGCAACACGGCCTGGACGCGCGCATAATAGTCGGCGGGCGGAAGGATGACGCCTCCGCCGCCCATGATCGGCTCGGCCATGAAAGCCATCACGGTGTCGGGCCCCTGACGCAGGATTTCCTCTTCGAGTTCCCGCGCCCGGCGATCCGCGAATTCCTCTTCGCTTTCGCCGTCATGCGCCTCAGCGTAATGATGCATGTTGCCGACATGAATGAAGCGATCGAACGGCGAATCGAACAGCGCATGATTGCGGGCGAGTCCGGTGAGGCTCGTGGCGACCACGGTCGCGCCGTGATAGGCGCCCAGCCGCGAGATCACCTTCTTCCTGTTCGGGCGGCCGATGACGTTGTTGTAGGCCCAGAGGAACTTGACGAGATAATCGTTTCCTTCCGATCCCGTGACGGCGAAATAGATCTTCGCGTCGGGGATCGGCACAAGCGAACACAATTTCTCCGCCAACTGAATGGAGCAGTCGACCGATTTGGAGACGAGCGTGTGATAATAGGGCAGCCGCCGGAGCTGTTCCGACGCCGCTTCCGCCAGGGCCGGCTCGTTGAAGCCCAGGGCAGCGCACCACATGCCGCCAGCCGCTTCGATATAATCCTTGCCGGTCTCGTCGAACACCCGCACGCCTTCGCCGCGCACGATGATGGTCGGACCCTGCGCCTCGTGCTTCGTAAGGTTCGTAAAGCCGTGAATCAGATGCTTCACATCGCTTTCGGCCAGCGCGGTGTCGTTTCGGATCATGGATTTCTCCCGGCGGCAGGTTCGGCGATCGCGGCCGCGACGACATCGTCGAGCACGCGCAGCGGCAAAGCCCCATGGTTGAGCACGCAATCGTGGAACTCGCGGATGTCGAAGCGCTCGCCGCGCGCCGCGCGAAACCTGTCGCGCGCGCCAAGAAAATTCATCATGCCCATCTTGTAGGAGCAAAGCTGGCCCGGCGTGACGAAGCTGCGGTCGGCGATGATCCCGGCGAATGCCTCGCTCACGCCCGTATTGGTGCGGAAGAATTCCCGCGCCTTATGCCGCGTCCAGCGTTTGGCATGGACGCCCGTGTCCATCGCCAGATTGACGGTCGAATAAAGTTCCGCGCGCAGCCGTCCCAGTTGCGCGTACGGATCGTCCAGCAGACCGTACGTTTCCGGGATCGTTTCGGCGTATTTGGCCCAGCCTTCGATATAGGCGCTGAAGACGATCGTGCGCCGGAAGGCCGAGGCCAGCGGCAATTCCTGGGCGATCGCCAGCTGGATGTGGTGGCCCGGCGCGCCTTCATGCGCGCACAACGTCGCCAGCTCCCAGCGCGGATTGCCCTGCGCCACCTTCACATTGAGGGAGAAACGTCCGGGACGCGCGCCATCCACGGCAGGCGGCGCGTAATGCGTGTGCATCGAGTCTTCGAGTTCGAGCGGCACTTTCACGAGTTGCAATGCGCCTCGCGGAAGCGAATGGAAGAGTTCGGCCGAACCGCTTTCGAAGCGGTGCATCAATCGCGTCGTGTCGGACCACACTTCCGAGCGTCCCTGTTCGCCGTCCGGATAGCGAAAACTTAGCCCGTCGCCGATCTGCGCATAGAGCGCGGCGATGCTGTCTCCCCGGATCCCAAGCTTCGCGAAGCCGTCCCGGATCGCGCCCTGGACGCGCGTAATTTCCGCGAGCCCGACAAGATGCGCCGCCTCGGGCGAAAGCTCCGACGTCGTATGGCCGCGGAACAGCCAGCTGTAGTAACCGTCGCCGTCCGGCAGCGCCCACACGCCGCGCTCTTCGCCGGCTGCGTCGACCGCATCCCGCGTCGCCGCAATCAATCGCTCATAGGCCGGAACGATTTCACGCCCGACGATCCGCGCCGCCTGGGCCAGAAGGCGCAGATGGAGCGCATCGTCGAGGCCGGCTTCTTTCAATTTCGCTTCGAAGGACGACACCAGGATATTCGCATCCGCCGCCGGCGAAATGAACGCCGTCATATCCGCGAGCGCACGTTCCAGCGTGAATCGCGGTGCCGAAATTCCTTCGGCGCGACGCGTTTTCAAGGCGTCGCACACACCGGGGATCGCAGCGGCGAACGCCGCCAGCCGGGAAAGATAGGCTTCCGCATCTGCGGTGTCGCGAATGACCGCGTCGCGCGTCAGCATCATCAGCACGAGCGGATGGTGCCCGCTCAGATGGTTGACGGGATAGGGATTCTCGATGAAACGGTGTCCCGATCGGCCGCGGAATATTCCGTACAATCCGTCTTCGAGCAGATAGTTCAGTATTCGGCGCGTGATTGCGTCTTCACCCGACAGATTTTCCTCAGCGGCGTTCGCCAGCGCATCGGCGCGTTCGGCCATCATGGCCGTGCGGGCGGCGCCGGCCTCGTCGGAAAAGTCGGGCACGGTATTCTGTGGCAACGCGCGCGCGTCGACCGCGCCGAGTCCCATCTCCGCCGCCAGGTCGGGGCTGAGCACGAGCATCCGGTAGAGAAGATCGTCTGCGAAGACGTCGATTTCGCTCATGCGGGCCAGACCGCACGCGCCACACGCATCATATTTCCGCCGAGGATGCCGCCGATATCGCTCTCGCTATAGCCGCGGTTCAGCAACGCTTCGGTGAGCTCCGGCAATTGCTCCGGGGGAACGAAATGAATGCCGGGCTTGTAGCCGAAACCCTCGGGCCAGACTGCATTCGATTTGGCGAGACTCCTATCCATGCTGGCCTGATCGAAGACATAGTCGAGACCCAGTCCGATATGGGCTGCGCCCACGAGCTGGGCGACATAGTCGATGTGACGCACGATCGTCTCGGTGCGGATATCGTTGTCGCCGAGAAAAATTCCCACGCCATTGATGCACACGACGCCGCCGCCCTGTGCGCAGGCTTTGATCAATTCGTCGGGGATGTTGCGGGGATGATCGCGCAGGGCGCGCGGATTGGAATGTGAAAAAATGCACGGTTTGGACGACGCGATCAAAACATCCATCGCGGTGCGATAGCCCGTATGGCTGCAGCACTTGATCAAACCCACGCGGTCCATTTCGGCGACGGCCCGGCGTCCGAACGCAGTGAGGCCCTCATCAACCGCGTCGTGAACGCCGGAACCGACAAGATTGCGGGTGTTGTAGACCATCAGCATCCAGCGCACGCCGATGTCGAAGAAGAACGGGATCAGGCTCAGCTGATTGCCCATGGCGTAACAGCCTTCGATGTCCAGAATGATCGCAAGCTTGCCTTGCGCCTTCGCGGTTGCGATGTCGGCGACGTTGCGCGCGAGGAGGAACCTGTCGGCGTTGCGCGCCACGAAATCGCGCAATGCCGCCGCAAGGCGGATCATTTCCGCCAGTTCGATGTTGGAATCGCCGATATTCACGCCGAGCACATCGACCCCGGATTGGCGATAGCGCTCGAGCTGCGGCATGAGAGGTTCCGCGCCCGTTTGCGGAAAACAGGAATGATTATCCCAGACCAGCGCCTCGCGGTGTAGCTTGGCCGCCCGTTCGCCGATCGCCCAATCCGCCATGTCAGAACTCCTCGCATCTTTGAAACGTCGACGCCGAGCGCGCGACATAGAAACGCGATCTCCCGGCTTGCCGTGTCGATCTGCTGCGACTTGGTCCAGCCGCCATGGGCGGCGTCGCGTACGATATGCAGGAGATAGGGTCCCCCGTCGCGCGCGCCGGATTGGAGGGTCGCGACGAATTTGCGCGCACCGTCCATCAGCAACTGCGAGTCCTTGTCGGCGGCGACCACAAGGATCGGCGGATAAGCGACGCCGTCGCGCAAATTTTCAAGCGGCGAATAGCGCGCGATGACTTCGAAGGCCTTCGGATCGCTTGTGGGGTTTCCAAGCTCCGGCGCGATCTGCGCGCTCCAATGATCGCGCCCCATGCGCAGCGGATCGAGCAACGGCAATTCGGAGATCACGGCGGCGAACAGATCGGGGCGCTGCGCGACGCAGGCGCCCGTCAGCAACCCGCCATTGCTGAGGCCGCGAATGGCGAGGCGCTCGCGATGGGCGATATTCTCGGCGATCAGATATTCCGCCGCGGCGATGAAATCGTCGAACACATTCTGCTTGTTGGCGCCCTTGCCTGCCTCGTGCCACCGCTTTCCCAACTCGCCGCCACCGCGGATGTTGGCGACGGCGTAAACGCCGCCCAGCGCCAGCCATGCCGCAATGTCGAGGCCGAATTCCGGCACGATGGACATGCCCCAGCCGCCATAGCCGTAAAGCAGACAGGGCCGCGAAGCGTCGCGAGGAATCTCGCCCAAAGACAAGATCGTCATCGGCACCATCGTTCCGTCTTTCGAGCGATAGCGGACCTGTTCCGTGACGACATTCGAAAGCTCGCGCGGCACGGCGTTTGGCGCGGCGGATTCCTGCGTGTCCGTTGCGGGATCGTAAACAAGGGATATGGGCGGCGCCGTATGCCGCCAAAGATCGATAATGAGCTTGTCGCCGGTCGATGCGGCGCTCATGCGCCCGAAGCGATCGCCTCCCGTTCCCGCGACGGCGGTTCCCGGCGGCAGCGGCAAACCGCGGAAAGAACCTGTCTTCGGATCGAACTCCCGCAGCACATGCGCGCCGCCGTCCGTATAGGTGAGATAGAGCCGACCGTTCATCGCGACCGAGCGTTCGGCGCGCGCCGCCCGCGGCGATATCGAAAGCGGCAGAGCCTGCTCTTCGACCACGCTGACCGGCCGCCCCGATCCTGCATCAGACGGATCGAATCCGACGACGCGCCCATTCGGCGCGTCGAGGTCCGTCTCGAAACAATAGAGGCCGCCCGCCGCGCCGATGAAGCAAAAGCCCGCTTCGCCGTCGCGCGCCAGCGCAATTTCCGGTCCACAAGGCGCGCCCTCCGCATCGAGCGGCAAGGCGCGCAACCGGCAGACATTGGCCACCAGCTTGATGATGTTGACGAACAGATAGCGGCCGTCGTCGGTGACCGCCGGAATAGCGGCATGCGCTTCGGGCCAATCCATTGCCCGGACAAGACGGTCGCCAGAAGCCGGCGCCCCGAGCGTGTGCCAATAGACGCCATCCGCACGAGCCGCGCGTTCCTCCGGCGCAATGAACTCGCCCTGGCATTGATTGTAGTAGAAGCCATGTCCCCGCGGATGCCAGCTCACGCGCGGCAGGATATTTACCGGAAACCGGGTCTGTTCGAGCGCGCCCGTCTCCATGTCGCGCACGAAAAGATATGCGCCGACGCTTTCGGCGCTACGTAATGAATAGGCGACAAACCGGCCGGAGGGACTCGCGGCAATGGATTCCTGATCGAGGATCGCCGGATGCCCGCCGATCGCTTCCACATTGGGGTCGACAGCGACGCGGACATTCCCGCCGTCACGATCTCCCCGCAGCAGCAGCGGTTGCTCGCTCCCGGGACGCTCCTCCAGCATGAAGTGATAGTCGCCCGCATCGAAGGAATGGAACACAAAGGCTTTGTCGAGGAATGACGCCAGCCAGTCACGGATCGGCGCCTCGCCCGGATCGCTGGCGACATAGGAATCCGTCAGCGCCTGCTCCGCCGCCATCCACTGCACCACATCACCCTGCTCTTCGCCTTCGAGCCAGTGGAACGGATCCGCCAACTCGCGGCCGTGAATGCTTTCGCGAAAGTCGGTTCTTCGCGCCGGCGGATAGTTCCAGCCTCCTGCAATCGCTTTGGGTATCGCCGCCATATCAGCCTCGCCGCTCAAACGCGACGCCGCGCGTG
This sequence comes from uncultured Alphaproteobacteria bacterium, assembly GCA_963715545.1. Classification (GTDB taxonomy): domain Bacteria; phylum Pseudomonadota; class Alphaproteobacteria; order Micropepsales; family Micropepsaceae; genus Rhizomicrobium. The sequence continues at coordinate 3,441,466 of OY970252.1, forward strand.
CGCGAGGTATTATATTCCAGCCGCGAGACCCGGCCTGCAACGTTGCGGCGAAAAATCATGGTCATATCGGTATCGCTGGGTTCTCCGGGGATGATCGCGCTGAACACGTCCCGGCCGTGCGGCCGCAATTCTTCCCACAGAAGCTTGCGCAATGCGCATTCGAGACTCACGCACAGTTTGCCGTCTCTGACGGACACGATGTGGGTCTCCCCGAGTAAAGCATTGCGATAGTGGCCCACAAATTCCTGCGCGTTGCCCGGCTGGACCGCTTCGTCCGCAATCGGCTCAAACAAAAGCGGCTCCACGGTCCCGCAACGGATCTCGAGCGCCGGACGGTCGGACTCCTTATGCGTGACGACGCGCAACGGGCAGAAAACGGACGCTTTCACGGGCTCGAAATTTTGCGCGCCGGTCTGCCGTAAGGCCAGCTTTTCGCCCATGATGTGAAGCCAAATGCGGTCGCCCTCGCGCTTCAATTCCGCCGCATAGCCTTGCGAGAAATTGATGTAGACGCCCTCGGGAGGCTTGGGCTCTTCCGCCGGCGCAGCACTGCGCCCCGAAACGATATCCGCGATCGCATCGGTTTTCTCGAACACGGACGCGTCCATCCAATTGGCGAGCAGGATGACGCCCAGATCGTCGTCCGGGAAATAGGCGAAGTCGCACAGATAGCCGGGCATCCCGCCGCCATGGGAAATCTTCCTGCGCCCCGCATTCTCGCTCACGGTCATGCCAAGGCGGTACGATATCGGCGTGCCGTCGGTAAGCTTCGTTTCCGCTTCAAGGCGTTCGCGAAAGTTGCGAACCAGTTTCCCGCCGGAGCGATAGTGCAGAAACCATTTCACCATGTCGTCGAGGGAGCTCTGGATGCCGCCGTCGCCGCAAAGCTCGACGGAGAACGCCGCACGGCGCGCAATCCCGTCGCTTCCCGGAACGTAGCCGGTGGCCTTGTGCGGCACGGCCGCCGTGGTGTCGGACAACAGCTGCGTGGAATTCATGCCCAGCGGCGTAAAGATTTCGGTTTTCAGAAACTCCGCCAACGAGACGCCGCTCAGACGCTCCACCACAAGCGAAAGCAGCAGGTAATTCGAATTGGAATAGGTCATCCCCGCGCCCGGCGGGAACATGGGCGCCGTCATGCGCGTCAGAATGTCGAGATGGGCCGCACGCGTCATACCGGCGCCTTCGGGCAGGCCGGCGAAGAAGGAGAAATTCAAGCCATCCGGCAAACCGCTGGTCATCGTATGCAGATGCCGCAAAGTGATCGATTCAAAAAAAGGCGGCAATTCGGGGACGAATTTCCGGATGCCGTCGGCGAGAGACAGCGTTCCGCGGTCCTCGAGCATCAGGATCGCAGTGGCGCAGAAATGCTTTGACGTCGAACCCAGATGCGAAATGGTAACGGCGGTGAACGGCGCATCGTCTTCGATGTTGGCCACGCCGTAACCGCGAAGGTGGATGACTTTCCCGGCTTTCACCACAGCGACATTCGCGCCTGCATGGCCGGCGCAATCGAAGGCCGCGAACAGCGCGTCTATAGCGTGCGAGAATTCGCCGCCGATGCCCTTCCGGCTTCCAAGATAGCCGGTCAAGTCCATGGCCGTTGGCGTTTCACCCAAGCTCACGCAAATTCTCCGCTATGCCGGCCCGCCGACAACTGCGAGGGGAGCCGTCGGCGTCGCCACGGCTTCGCTGTCGCCTTGACCGAGATTCTGTCGCGCGGCGCGCTGATCAAGGCGCTTGCGAATGATCGCATGCCTCCTGCGATTGAGCGGAAATTTCATGATCAACGCGGCGGCGACGAGCTGCAGAATTGTGTGCAGGCCGATGAAGGTGAAGAGAATGCCGAACTTCGCCCAGCCATGCGGCGTTTGCGTGGCGGCTGTCGAGAAACCGAAAACGTGGACAAGCCACATCGCAAAACCGCCGCCGAACGCGGAGGTCAGTTTCACGAGCAGTCCCACACCCGCAAAATGTGTGCCCGTTCGGTTGGATCCGGTTTTCAGGATGACGTAGTCGTTGATGTCGCCGAGAATCGCGGGGTAGCAGACGGCGGCGCAGGTCGAGAACAAGCCGAACAGAACCGAAATAATCAGCGACGGCACAAACGAACCCGGCCCGGGCGACACGAACAGCCAGCCCAGGATCGTGATGTTGGTGAGCGCGGAGCCGACCGCCCAGGCCTGGTGTTTGCCAATCGCCTTGCAGGCCCACAGCCAGGCGGGAGTCGAGGCGAAGGCTGCGATCGCGGTCACGATCATCAACCAGGAATATTTGTCCGGTATCATCAGATAGCCGGTCATGAACGGCAATAGAAGCGCGGCGTAAATTCCCAGCGCAAATCCCTGGATGCCGAACACCAGCAAAAACACGTGATAAGGTTTGTTCATCAGGACAGCGCGAAACGTCTCGAGCAAGTCGACATTGGTCGTGGTGACGACCTTGGCCTGCGGCACCCAGACCACCAGCAGGAACAGACAGATCGGCAACAGGCTGACGATCGAAAGGCCGACCACGCGCATCACGTCGGGCGTCATCTCTTCGGTTTTGAACCCGAAGAAATTGTAGAGAAAAATGGGCGCGCCCAGAAACAGAATGCTGCCGATGGCGCCGATCATGCCCTTATACGTCGAGATGCGCGCGCGTTCCTCGTAATCTCCTGAAAGCTCTGCGCCCCAGGCGTCGTAAGGCACCGACATCATGCTCCAGGAGAGGTACACGGCGCTTGTCCAGATCAGAAAATACCACGCGCCCGGATGGACCTGAGGCACGTAAAGCATGTAGCTGCCGAAAACGCAGAGGATTCCGCCTCCGACGATCCAGGGTTTGCGGCTTCCGAAGCGCGTGTTGGTCTTGTCGGAAAGATAGGCGATCACCGGATCGACGACGGCATCCATGCCGCGCGACAGGACCAGCATGATGCCGAGCACGGCAAAATTCACGCCATAGTATTTTTCATAGATCGTCGGCAGTACGGCGATGACCGGAATGATGATGATCGAGGTGACCAGCGCGGGCAGCGAATAATTGAGAAGCGTCAGGATCGAAAGGCGCGCGCCCTCTTTCGACTGGCGGCTCGCCCGCGCCGTCAACCACCTGCCGATATTGCCCAACCCCATGCAATCCCACACTTTCTCCGCGCGCGGCGATCCTACACTCTTGACAGCCGCCCTGGCAGCAAGGTTCAAGTGAGCCGCTTCCATACAGTAGTGTCAAGAGACGACAAGGCGCGACAACGATGCAAATGAACGGCGCCCATCTGTGCGACCTGTCGGCGGCGGAACTCGTGCGCGGCTACGCAGCGAAGGATTTTTCACCCGTCGAAGTCGCGCGCGCCGCGCTCGATCGCATCGCCGCTCTCAACGCGGCCGTCAATGCGTATGTCTTCGTGGATGCCGAGGGCGCAATGCGCGCGGCGGCCGCTTCCGAAGCCAGATGGCGCAAGGGATCGCCGCTCGGAGCGGTCGACGGCGTGCCTGCCAGCGTTAAGGAATTGCTGCTGGCTAAAGGTTGGCCGATCCGGCGCTGCTCTCTCGCCACACCGATCGACGGCGTCGCGGACGAAGACGCCCCGACTGTCGCGCGCCTGCGCGAAGGCGGCGCGATGCTGCTGGGCAAAACAAACTCCCCCGAATTCGGCTGGAAGGGAACGACGGACAATCGCCTGTTCGGCGCAACCCGCAATCCCTGGGACATCTCCCGGACATCCGGCGGATCGAGCGGCGGCGCAGCTGCTGCGGCGGCGCTCGGCATGGGCGTGTTGCATCTGGGAACCGACGGCGGCGGATCGATCCGCATTCCCGCGGCTTTCAGCGGCATATTCGGCATGAAGCCGACTTTCGGACGCGTGCCGGTCTACCCCTTGAGCAAATTCGGGATGACGTCGCATGCCGGCCCCATGACGCGCGGCGTGGAAGACGGCGCGCTGCTGCTCGATATCCTCGCCCAATCGGATTCGCGGGACTGGTTCGCCCTGCCGCCGGGTGGAAAATCCTTTTCGACGGATTTGAAGAAGGGCGTGAAAGGTCTGCGCGTTGCGTTCAGCCCCACGCTCGGTTTCGCGCGCGTCGATCCCGAAGTGGCGGAGATTGTCGCAGCGGCCGTGAAGGCTTTCACAGATCTCGGCGCTCGGGTGGAAGTCGTGGAACGGGTCATGGACGACCCGACGGAGATTTTCCGCAAGATCTGGGCGACGGGTTGCGCACATTCGCTGCGGGCGTTTCCCCTCTCGGCGCGCGCGTCGATGGATTCGGGGCTGGTGCGGCTCGCCGAATACGGCAAATCGCTGGGACATATGGATTATATGGACGCCGATTATGGGCGCGGATTGCTAGGCGGGCAGATGAATCACTTCCATGAAACCTATGATCTGCTCCTGACCCCGGCCGAACCGATCGCCGCATTCGATATTTCCCGGCAGGTGAATGCGGCCGACGAACGCGACTGGATCGATTGGACCCCCTTCACCTACCCGTTCAATCTGACGGGCCAACCGGCCGCATCCGTGCCTTGTGGCTTCACCAAGGACGGATTGCCGGTCGGTCTTCAGGTGGTGGGACGACGCTACGAAGACGACCTGGTGTTGCGCGCCTGCTACGCTTTCGAACGCACACAAAGCGCTAGACTGCCGGACCTCATTTCAAAGGCCGGTTAGGTGGAACTCCGAAGAGCGCACAAGTCGGACATCGGCTTCATTGTCGAACTGGAATCGCGCCCCGACTTTTCGCCCTTCATCAATTCCTGGCCGGCCGAGCGCCACGCGCGCGCGATGGACGATCCCGACTATCTCTATCTCATCCTCGAACGGAGCGGGCAGCGCGAAGGATTCGCGTTTTTGAACGGTCTGCAGTCGCCCAACCGGGCCGTGCAGCTTTGCAGGTTCGCACTTGCAGCGCCGGGCGCCGGCCAGGGCCGGACAGCCTGCCGCCTGATCATGCGCGAAGCATTCGAAATCCTGGGCGCGCACCGCCTCTATCTGGACCTCTTCGAGGACAATGTGCGCGCGGAACATCTTTACCGCGCGCTGGGGTTCCAGATGGAAGGCCTCCTGCGGGAAGCCGAGCGGCGCGGCGACAAATTCCGGTCCCTGAAGCTGATGTCCCTGCTGGAGGACGAATACCGCGCCGGAAGGGATAAAGCCTAGCGTTTACGGTCGCTTGCAGGATTCCATACACGTCTGTATGGTGGAGCGATTTTGCGAAGGCGGCGCAGCTCCAGAACGACGCCGCAGACAATTCGGAGGCGATGGTGCGTTCCCTTTCCCGCGTGTTTCTAGCCCTTCTGGCTATTGCTTTCCTCGACGCCTGCGCCCAGTCCGCCGAGCCCCCGAAAAGCGAAATCGCCGCCGGAACGCCGCTCATCACACGCGACATCCTTTTCGCCCAGCCGGAGGTGCGTGCGCCGCTGCTCAGCCCCGACGGCCGCTACGTCAGCGCGGTGCGGCCGCTGAATGGCGTCATGAACTACTTCGTCGCGCCGCTGGACGATCCGACGAATTGGCATGCGGTGACGCATTACACCGACCGCGACGTCAACCCGTCCGACGTCAGCGATTCGCTCGTCTATTACTGGACGCCCGACAGCCGCTACCTGATCTTCCTGCGCGACCACAACGGCAACGAAAAATTCCATGTGATGCGCGGCGATGTGACGACGGGCGAATTGAAAGACCTGACCCCCGGAGACGGCACACGCGCCTTTATCTGCCAGCGGCCGGCATCGTTTCTCGGTTGCGAGCCGGGCGCACGCAAGGACGGAAAGATTCTGGTCGGCATCTATGGCAGCGATCCTCGCTTCTTCGATCTCTACATGGTCGATCCGGCGACGGGAGCACGCACGCTGACGCTCAAGAACGACAAGTTCGTCGCGTTCCTGGCCGACAATGACTATGACGCACGCATCGGCATCGCGGCGGGCGACAAGGGCGTTGGAATCTACATCCGTCCCAAGCACGGCGATTGGGCGCTTTACCGCCAATATGGCGTCGGCAATGGGCCGCACAATCGCGCCATCAGTTTCGATCCCACGAACACGAAACTGAGCATGTTCAACTCCGAAGATCGCGACACGCAGGCGCTGGTCGAATTCAATCTCGACACAAAAAAGATCACCGTCCTGGCGGAAGACCCGAAAGTCGATCTCGACGGCGAAGTCGTCGAGCCGCACACCGGAAAAGTTCAGGCCTATGTGCGCTACTGGACCAAGCCGGAGCTGATCGCAGTCGATCCCGCGATCAAAAACGATCTGGACTTCCTGCAGAAATCCGTCGACGGCGCGCTCACCATCCTGAGCAGGTCCTCCGACGATAAAATCTGGCTAGTCAAGTTCATGTTGAGCGACGCGCCGGAAACGATCTATCGCTACGACCGGCCGACGATGAAGCTGACCAAGCTCTTCACGTTGACGCCCAAACTCGAAGGCCTGCCGCTCACCAAAATGAATCCCGTCGTCACCAAATCGAGCGACGGATTCGACCTCGTGGGCTATATTTCACTGCCTCTGGATGCAGACCCCCAGCAGACCGGCAGGCCGATCCATCCCGTGCCGATGGTCACCTACATCCATGGCGGCCCCAGCGACGAACGCGCGCAATATGGCTTCGCGTCGCTCGTGCAATGGCTCACCAATCGCGGCTACGGATTCTTCTACATGAATTTCCGGGGCTCTCCCGGTTTCGGAAAGAAATTTCTCAACGCCCAGCAGGGCGAATGGGGCGGCAAGATGAACCGCGACGTCGACGAGCAAGTCGAGCGTTTGATTGCGGATAAAGTCGCCGATCCCAACGAGATCGCCGTGCTTGGCGGCAGCTATGGCGGCTTCGCCACGTTGGTCGCGATCACACAGCGGCCCGACCTCTACAAATGCGCTATCGACGTCGTGGGTCCTGCCAATCTTGAAACCTTCATCCAGAACCGGCCGCCGGAATGGTCGCTGGAATCGCTCGCCGCCAATCTGGGCGATCCGCGCACACCCGAAGGCCTCGCCCATTTGCGCGATCGCTCGCCCATCAACCATGTCGACCGCGTGAAGGGACCGGTTCTGGTCGTGCAAGGGGCGAACGACCGACGCGTGCCGCAGGCCGAATCCGACCGCATGGTGGACGCGCTGAAAGCGCGCGGCGTTCAGGTGACTTATCTTCTCTACCCCGATGAGGGGCACGGGATGATCCGCCAGCCGAACAACAATGCATTCGACGCCGTATCCGAGATATTCCTTCAGAAATGCCTGGGCGGGCGGGCGCAGCCGATCGGCAATGCGCTCGACGGTTCGAGCGTCATCGTTCCGGCCGGGGCCGAATATATCGACGGGCTGCCGGAAGCGTTGGCGGTTCACAAAGCCGCCGAGAAACCCGTGGACAGCGTCGTCTCAACTGGTCTCGCCGTCTATGCCGGCACATACGGATTGCTCAACACCGACACGATCGTATCGCTGGAAGGCGGAAAGCTGTTCATCCAGGTGCCGGGGCAGGACAAAGGCGAACTCGTGGCGCTGAGCGCAGGCAAGTTTTCGGTGACGGGCTCCGAAGCTTCCGTCACATTCGATATGGGCGACGGCCACGGCGTCAAAGGGCTTACGCTTCTGACAGGCGGCAAGTCGTATTACGCAGCGCGGAAATGAACGTCGAACGATTCCTGACGAGCGAGCCATGGCCCTGACCGGTCTATCGACGAGCGCAGCCGCGGATATCGCGCTGACGCGCGAGATGCCGGTCGAGGCAGGCAAGTCGACGACGCCGAAGCGGGAGCGCTATTCGGCGCTGGCATTGCTCAAGCATGCACTGTCGGGAAACAAGCGTTGGCAGCCGGCATGGACCAGCAAGGAACCGAAGCCGTCCTATGACGTCGTCGTGATCGGCGGCGGCGGACACGGACTGGCGACGGCCTATTACCTCGCCAAACGGCACGGCATCCGCAATGTCGCGGTGATCGAACGCGGCTGGATCGGCGGCGGCAATACCGGGCGCAACACGACGGTCGTGCGCTCCAATTATTTCTATCCCGAAAGCGCCGCCTTCTACGACTACGCGCTAAAGCTCTACGAGGAGCTGTCGCGCGAAATCAATTTCAACGTAATGACCAGCCAACACGGCGTGCTCAACCTGATCCAGAGCCGGCATCAGCGCGACGCGGCGACGCGCTGGGTCAATGCGATGCAGATCAACGGCATCGATTGCGAAATGCTGAGCGCCGATCAGGTGCGTCGCGAAGTCCCGATTCTCGAAAAGACGACGAATCCACGCTTTCCGATACTGGGCGGCGTGCTTCATAGGCGCGGCGGAACGGTCAGGCACGACGCGGTCGCCTGGGGTTATGCGCGCGGCGCCGACCAGCTCGGCGTGGATATTGTCGAGAATTGCGAAGTCACCGGTTTCGAAAAACTGGGCAATCGAATCATCGCGGTGAAGACATCCCGCGGCGCGATCGCCTGCGGCCGCGTGGCGATGGCGGTCTCTGGGCATTCAACGATCATCGCGGGGCTCGCCGGGTTCCGTCTGCCGATCGTCAGCTACGCGCTACAGGCGCTCGTGTCCGAGCCCGTGAAACCCATTTTGCATCGAACCGTGCTCTCCGGGTCGACAGGCATCTATGTCAGTCAATCCGAGAAGGGCGAACTTGTGATCGGCGGCGGGCTCGACCTTTATCCGTCTTACGCCCAGCGCGGCAATCTGCCGGTGACGCAGGAAACCATCGCCGGATTGCTTGATGCCTTTCCCGTTTTCGGGCGGCTGCGCATGATGCGGCAGTGGGCCGGCGTCGTGGACGTCACGGCGGATTCTTCGCCCATCCTCGGCAAGACGCCGGTCGACAATCTCTATATCGATTGCGGCTTCGGCACGGGCGGCTTTAAGGCCATTCCCGCGGGCGGCGCGACGCTCGCGCACACGATCGCGCATGACCGTCCCCATCCGCTGATCGAGCGCTTCGGCCTCGACCGTTTCGCCACCGGCGCGTTGGTCGACGAAGGCGCCGCCGCCGGCATCGCACATTGAAGCGCGGGGGAACATCATGCTGTTGATCCCCTGCCCCTATTGCGGACCGCGCGCCGAGAGCGAGTTCCACTGGGGCGGCGAATCCCATTTGACGCGGCCGGGACCCGCCGTCACCGACGCCGAGTGGGGCGCGTATCTCTATTATCGCGAAAATCCGAAGGGCCTGGGCCGCGAACGCTGGCGGCACACATTCGGCTGCCGGCAATGGTTCAATCTCGTGCGCGACACGGCAAGCCATCGCATCCTTGGCGCCTATCGCATGGGCGAATCGCCCCCGCCGGAATTTGCGGCCAGCCGATCGGGGAATGCGCCGTGACGCAGCCCTATCGCCTTCCTTCCGGCGGCCGCATCGATCGAAGCAAACCGATTTCGTTCCGCTTCGACGGCATGACCTATTGGGGCTTTGACGGCGACACGCTGGCGTCCGCGCTACTCGCCAATGGCGTGCGCGTGGCGGGACGCAGCTTTCGTTATCACCGGCCGCGAGGCGTTTTCGCTGCAGGAATCGAAGAACCCAACGTCATTGTCCAGATCGGCAGCGGCGCGTCGGCCGAACCCAATCTGAAGGCGACGGAAGTGATGCTGCGCGACGGTCTCGACGCGCGCGCCGTCAATGCGTGGCCCAGTGCGCGCTTCGACATCGGCGCCATCAACGATCTGTTCAGCCCGTTCCTGTCCGCCGGCTTCTACTACAAGACATTCATGTGGCCGCGCTGGTCGGTGTTTGCAGGCGCGATCCGGCGATTCGGCGGTCTGGGCCGCACGCCGCGCGAAGCGGACAGTGGGCGCTACGCGCAGACCCAGGAAAATTGCGATGTCCTGATCGTCGGCGGCGGACCTGCCGGTCTCGCAGCAGCGCTGACGGCGGCGCGGTCCGGCGCGCGCGTCGTCCTCAGCGACTCGCAGCAGGAATTCGGCGGCGCGTTGCTCGGTTCCGCTGACCGCATCGACGGCAACCCTGCAATCGATTGGGTCGCACAAAGCATGGCGCAGCTTGGCGGGATGGAAAACGTCACGTTGCTGCCGAATTGCACCGCCTTCGGCTATTACGATCACAACACGATGGGGATGATCGAGACCGGGCCGCAACGTTTGCGGACTATCCGCGCACAGCGGATCGTTCTCGCAACGGGGGCCTTCGAACGGCCGCTCGTGTTCCGCAACAACGATCGCCCGAACATCATGCTGGCGGGCGCCGCGCGCACCTATTTGAATCGCTACGCCGTGGCGCCGGGGCGCGTGGCCGTGATCGCAACCAACAATGACAGCGCCTATGATCTCGCGTTTGATCTGAAGGCGCATGGCGTCGTGGTCGCAGCCGTCGCGGACGCGCGCAGCAATCCGCCGCCGCAATTCGTAGCCAGGCTGAAAGCCGACGGCGTTCGCCTGCTGGCGGGTCATGTGCCGGTCGATGCGCATGGCCGGACGGCGCTTCGCGCCGTGGAGTTTGCGAGCGTCGACAGTCGAATACTCTCAAGGCTCGAAATCGCGTGCGATGTGCTCTGCGTCTCCGGCGGATGGAACCCCGCCATTCATCTATTCTCGCAATCGGGCGGACGCATACGCTACGACGCGGCTGCTCAAAGTTTTCTGCCGGATATGTGGACGCAGGATGGGATCGTGGTAGGGGCCGCTGCCGGCCAACTCTCGCTCTCCGAGGCTTTGCGCCAGGGATCAGTGGCCGGCGCAAAGGCCGCGCATGCGGCAGGATTTGCGACGACAGAATCGCATCCGGCCCCTACTGCAGAAGACAGCCAACAATACCCGCCCAAGGAAATCTGGAAAACGCCGGGCGCCGATGACGGCCGCGCCTGGGTCGATCTGCTGAACGACGTCACAAGCGCGGATGTCCGGCAGGCTGCGCAGGAAAACTATCGCTCCGTGGAGCACCTGAAGCGCTACACGACGCTGGGCATGGCCGTCGACCAGGGAAAAACCAGCAACATTTCGGCGATCGGCGTGCTTTCGGACGTACTCGAAAAGCCCATCGCGGAGATCGGCACGACGAAATTCCGACCGCCCTTCAATCCGGTGCGATTGGGCGCGTTGGCGGGAGGGCGCACAGGCCGTTTTTTCCATCCGCTCAAACGGCTGCCGGCGCATCGCGCGCACGAAGAGCTGCACGCCGCGATGGAAGACTATGGCGGCTGGGAGCGGCCGGCCTTCTATCCGCGTGGAGTCGAGACGGAAGAGGATGCCGTTCGCCGCGAAGTTCTTGCCGTCAGGGGCGGCGTCGGCATCTTCGACGCGTCGCCCTTGGGAAAGATTCGCGTGGCGGGCCGCGACGCGGCGGAATTTCTCGACCGCGTCTACATCAACAATGTGAAAATGCTCCGGCCCGGTCGCTGCCGCTATGGAATCATGTTGGCCGAGGACGGCATCGTATTCGACGATGGCGTGTTGTTGCGAATGTCCGACAGTGAATTTTTGGTCGGCACGACGTCCGGCCATGCGTCGGCCGTGACCTTCTGGCTGGAAGAATGGCTGCAATGCGAGTGGCCGGATCTCGATGTGATGATCGAGGACGTGACCGGCCAATGGGCGACAGTGACGGCGGCCGGACCCCAGTCGCGGGCGCTGCTTCAGACGCTGGGCGCGGATATCGACCTGTCCGACGATGCATTGCCGCATATGACGTTCCGGGACGGCCGCATCGGCGAAACGCCTTGCCGAATCGCGCGCGTGAGCTTCACCGGCGAACGGTCCTATGAGGTGAGCGTGCCGGCCGATCGCGGCGATGCCTTATGGCGCGCCTGCGTGGACAACGGGGCGACGCTCGCAGCCGTTCCGGTGGGGCTTGAAGCGACAATGCGGTTGCGCCTCGAGAAAGGCTTCCTTCATGTGGGCAGCGACACCGACGCGACGACCTATCCGCAGGACCTGGGCTACGCCGCTTTGATCGCCGGCAAGCCGGGTGACTTCATCGGGCGGCGCTCGACCATGCTTCCCGAAGCTCTGCGCGCAGGGCGGCGGCAATTCGTCGGCTTTGAGCCGCTTGCAGCAGGACAATCGCTCAGCGTCGGCAGCCACGTGGTCAACGGCGACAAGCGCTCCGAGGGTTGGGTGACATCGGCGGGTTACAGCCCGACGCTCGGTCAGTCCGTGGCGCTGGGCATGGTGGAAAACGGTCGCGCCCGGATCGGCGAAGAAGTCACACTGCTCCATCTGGGGACGCGCATTCGCGCCCGACTGCGTTCGCCATGTTTCTACGACCCACAAGGGCTGCGTCTCAATGCGTGATCTCGAAGCCCGATCGCCGCTTGCCGAACACGCCCGCGCGCAACCGACCTTGCGTGAAACGCCGGATTTGCGCATGCGTGAAACCGCGTTTTCGGTTCTGAGCCTTCGCGTGCGCCGGGACGAATGCGCTCGCGAGATCGGTGCGCGCATCGGGGCCGAACTGCCGCTTTCTCCCAATGATGCGCTCAAACTGGGTGAAGGATGGATCGTTTGCACTGCGCCGAATGCGTGGCGCGCGATCTCTCCGCCGGCTGGACACCGCGACTTGATCGCCAAGCTCGCAGATATTGCGACGGACTTCGCGCTCGTCACCGATCTCGGCAGCGCTGCCAGCGTCATCGAAATCTCGGGCGCGGGCGCGCGGCAAGCCATTGCATCGGGTTGCCCGCTGGATTTGCACGCACGCGCGTTCAAGGCGGGAAGCGCCGCAAACTCGCGGCTCGTCGACATCCCCGTTCTGGTATTAAAAACTTCCGAAGAGCCGTCCTTCCTCGTCGTCTGCGAACGGTTCCATGCGCATATTCTATGGGATCGCCTGGCAGATGCGGCAGAGGCTTGTTAAATCGGATTAGGATTGAGCTGAATCACAAAACTCACCATGGCCGGCCTCCGAGCCGGCCACCCAGCCGTCGCGCGTCTGCGCGGCGAATGACTATCTGCACAAGCACAGACATAATTTGGCTCGCGGACGCTCGCCAACTGGGTGGACGGGTCAAGCCCGTCCATGGTGAAGCGGGGGGCGCGTCAACCGAATCCAAAGTTGCTCCAGCAATCGCTTCGTGACGCGCCGCTTCAGGGCGACAGCCGAGTCCGGATGATTGCCCTTGCCCGATCGACCGCCACGCGCAGGCCGCCGCGCACATCGGCAGGATCGAACACCGGCGTTTCCACTTGCGGCGGAATGCCCGCCGCTTCGTACAGGGCGCCGTCCGGCGCTTCATAGATTTCGTTCGACAGGCTGACTTCCCATCCGATGGGCAGCGACTTGTAAAGATTGTCCGACAATATGCCGAGCGTGGCCTCGCCCACCCGCGTGACGTTGGGACAGCTCATCATGCCGAGGACGAGGATCTCGCCCGCGCTGGCGGTCTGTTTGCTCGTCAACAGGCAGACCGGCAAATGCGAAAGCGACGGCTTGCGCGGCGCGATCTCGATCGCCTGCGACGACGTGAAACCGTTCCCCGTCCACGCCTTCTTGCGATAAGCAAGCCTCGACCTTTCCGTGAACAGGCCGGCGAACGCCAGAGCGAGCCGGTCGTATCCGCCATAGTTGAGCCGCGCGTCCACGATGACCGCGCGCATCGACGCGAAGGCTTGCGCGACCTCATCCAGGGATTTCTCCATCGCTGCGATTTCGTCGGCCAGGAACGACGCCGCATCCAGTCGCGGCCGCGGAAGATCGAGCGCCGCGCGGGCGCGCGCAGTCTCGGCATGACCGAATTCTCCGAACAAGCTGACGTAACCGACGCCCGGCTCGATTTCGCCATAGATCATCATATGATTGGAAGTCGCCCGGTAACGGCCGCCCAGAAACATTTCTCCGAACGCCTGCTGGATCGTTCGCGTATAGGCGAGGCGGTCTTGGGACCAGGGAGGTGACTTGAACGCCTCCAGAATTTTCACCTTCCGGTCGCGGATGGGACTGGTCACGTCCAGCGCCCGTTCACCGTCCGATATGCGCACATGCGTGTCTCGCAGCGGCGCCACGAGCTCGCCGAAGATTTTCCACAAATCCTCGCGGCTCGTCTCGGCGCCGACCAGGGGTCGGAAGCGGCGGTGGCTCTCTTCCCAGTCGACAGCGCGCAGCGGAAAGAAGGCGTAATTCTCGCGGAACTGGCGCCAGAGGACCTCGAAATTGCGCTGCGCATCATCACTTGCGAAATCGTCGCCGCGGCATTGTGCGGGCAAGGCGTCGAGTTCGATCGAACCAATAGGTCGTGACGTCGCCGCGGTGCTTGAGGCGCATGACATTCGGCCCTTCGGCCTCGATGTCACTGAAAGCCGCATCGAACGAGCGCCCCGCGTCGACCGGAACGCCGCTGATCGCCGTGATGTCGTGGACACGGAACCCCTGCGGCGAGACGTCGAGCACCCAGCCATAGCCGCGCGATTGCCAAATGCCTTCAAAGCTCACGGCGCGTGCTCTTCGACCATTGCCGACGGGAAATTCGCCGGGAGAAGTCTCGGTCAAAATTGCCCACCTGTCCATTGCGCAAGAAAAAGGCCGCCGCCCGATAAGGGCGACGGCCAGGTAACAGTCATAGGGCGAACGATCAGTAGTGGAGTTTCAGATTGACGCCGATGGTGCGCGGCGGCAGCACGCCGACGACGTCCAGCGCCGAGCCGAACAGATTTCCGACCGTGTTGGCGTTGTTGTAATAGGTGTAAGCGTTCTGGTGCGAGTCGAGCAGATTGTCGCTGAATATCTGAAGCTCCCAGAAGTCGCGCGATATTCCTGCCCGCAGATTGACGATTTGGGATTGCCCCGACGCCAGCGTTCCCGGCGGCGCGTAGAGATTGTTCGGCACGTCCCCGTAGGAGCTTCCGCGTAAGTTCCAATCGCCGCGGATATAGGCGTTGATCGAATCCGTCAGCATGAAGCGGCGTTCGACCGACAGATTTGCCGTATACCTCGGAGTGCTGGCCGGCATCATTCCCTTCAGGGGGACCGTGCCGCCCACGCCCGTGATCGCGCCATTGTCATAACGCGCATCGAGAAGATCGCCGCCGGCGGTGATCGTCCAATCCGGCGTCGGATTGAAATACACATCGCCTTCGACGCCGACGCTGTGCGCGTTCTTGCCGTTGATCGTGATGAAGGACGTCGGCGGACTGATCACGCTGATGATCGTGTGATCGATCTGAACGTTATTCCAGTCGAGATAGAAGACGGCGCTGTTCACCGTCAGCATATCGTCGAAGAACGTCTTCTTGGCGCCCAGTTCGTAGTTCCAGACCGTATCCGGCTTGAACGGACCGACGAAAGTGGGATCCGTGCCCAGCGAGGAGTCGATATTGGCGCCGCCCGCACGAAAACCCTCGGAAATCGTTGCGTAGTAGAGTGTTTTGTCGTCCGCCTGATAACTGACGGAAAACTTGGGAACGACGCTGTGAAACGTGCCCTTTTCGGTCGAAAGCGGGACGGGCGGAGTCACGAAGGTGTCGATCTGCGAAACCGTGCTCGTTTGCAGCGCGTAACGCAGCCCGACTGTCGCCGTCCATGCCGGTGCAAAGTTCCAATACGCTTCGCCGAAAACGGCCGCCTCGGATTCTCGGTCGCCCGCAAAGGGCTGGAACGCAAAGGGAGGTCCGGACGTCGCAAGGTCCTGCTTCTGGTCGTCGGCGCGGTAATAGCCGCCGACAATCCAGCTGATATCCTCATTCGTGTTCGACGCCAGCCGCAACTCTTCATCCCAGGCATGCGATGCGTGCGTGATCTCCTCGCCCGCGAACGGATTCACCACGACGGTCGAACCCGCAACGCTGCCATAGCCCGTTTCCGACGTCAGCTTGCCGAAGCCGACATCGTAGTTCATTTCCAAAATCCATTGATCCGTCTGGGCATGACCGACGGACGCATCAAGGTCCAACTGAGTGTAATAGGGGTTGTAGTTGGTTCCGGCGAAGGCGTTCAGCGTCGGTATGAATTGCGGCGACGAAATCGGCGATCCGCCGGTGTCCTGCGTTTCGGTCTTGAAAATCAACGTGGCGTCGAAGTCGTTGTTGGGCTTGAAGGTCGCCATGGCGCGCCCGCCCCAGACGTCTTCGGTATTGGCGTTCTTCTTCACCACCGGCGCGACCGTGCCAAGGAGTGGGAAACCCAAGAACTGGTCGTAGATATAGGGGGCCGAAGCCACCTGGCTGAGCCAGCCATCATGGTGGTCGTCATAGGCGACGATGCGAATCGCGAGGACGTCGTTAATGATGGGGATATTGACCATCCCCTTGATGTCCTCATTGTCGGTCGATCCATGGTCGCGATCGAACCACGACACCGACGCCGACGCCTGATAGTTGTCCAGGTCCGGGCGGGCGGATTTGATGTTGATGACGCCGCCCAGCGATCCTTCGCCGTAGAGCGTGCCCTGCGGTCCGCGGAGAACTTCGACATCCTGGATATCGTAAAGTCCGGGATCTTCTTCGGAATAGGCGCCGCTCGCCTGGTTCTGGTTGGGGGAAACGACGCCGTCATTGTAGATCGTGATCGTTCCGACATTGGACACGTCGGAGCCGAGACCGCGAATCTGGATCTGGTTTCCGCCACGGTTGCCCTGGCTGGTGATGGAGACGCTCGGTACGGAGCGCAGATAATCCGCGGCGCTGTCCGCATTGATTTCGTTCAGTTCTGCGCCGCTGATCGCCTTGATGCTGATCGGCGTCTTTTCGATCGGCTCCGCCCTTTTCTCGGCGGTCACGACGACCGTCTCAATGCTTTGGTCGGCGGCAAGTGCGCCGGATGTCCCCAGCACGAACGCAGATGCAGACGCCAGAAGCACGGCCGAATGCGTGAAGTTCCTTGACATGGCGATCCCCTTCGATTCGCGTCCAAATCTGCATTGCCCGATCGGCAAAAAATGGCGCAATGCAAGGGTCTTATGGCCTCCTCACAGGGTCAAGCCATTTCCATACATATGTGTATGTTTGCGACGGAGCCGTGACCAAATTGCTACAGCCCGTCATATGCGTTTTACAATGGCCGATTGAATTGCGCTCGGTCATACCACACAGTAGTGTATGGACATTCTGACGGACGCCTTCGTTCGACTGCGCCCGGGTCTCGTTCCATCCAAACTCGGCGCTCGCTCAGCCCCAGAATTCCAGCGATGGCGGCGACATGTCCGAACCGTCGAAGCGAATTCCGTCCGCCCAATCGGTTTTGTTTAACAACGGGCCGTCCAAATCGACGAAGGCGCATTGCTGCGCCAACAGAAACGCCGGCGCCATGGCGAGCGAGGAGCCGCACATATTGCCGATCATCAGCGCAAACCCCCGCTCTCGCGCCAAACGTGCAAGCCGAAGCGCTTCGGTGAGGCCGCCCGTCTTGTCGAGCTTGATGCAGATCGCGTCGTATTTGCCGACAAGGCGAGAAAGACCTTCCGACGTCTGACAGGATTCATCGGCGCAGAGCGGAATCGGCGACGGGTAGCCCCGCAAAAAATCGTCGGCTTCCGGGGGCAAGGGCTGTTCGATCAGTTTCACAGCCAATGCCGCGAGCTCGGGCGCAATCTCGGAAAGCTGGCGCGGCGACCAACTGCCGTTTGCATCGACGATGATTTCCGCGTGCGGGACGACGTTGCGCACGCGCGAAACCCGCGCGACATCCTCGGAACCGTCGAGCTTCAATTTCAGTTTCGTGCGGCCATTGGCGACGGCGTCCGCCGCCGCCTGCGCCGTCGACTCCAGCTTATCCAGGCCGAACGTGAAATAGGTCTTGCAGGACTGCGGCGTATCCAGACCCGCGAGCGCCCAAACGGCAATTCCCTTTTGCTTCGCCTCCAAATCCCACAGCGCGCAGTCGAGCGCGTTGCGGGCGCCGCCCGGGGGAAGAAGTTCGCCGAGGCGATCGCGGGAAATGCCGCTCTCGACGATGGAACGCGCCGCTTCGATTTCGGCCAGCATGGACGTTGCGGTTTCACCGTGGTAGCTGACGCCCGCGGCTTCGCCGCGCCCGCGAAACTGTCCGTCACGAATTTCAACAAGCACAGTCTCGAGGCAGGCGATCGTCTCGTAGGCGATTTGAAATGGCGCGCGCAGGGGCCAGTCTTTTCTCGCAGCGCTCAGTTCCATGTTGCACGCTCAAGGAATTCCACGATCGGGACCGCGCCCGTCCTCAGCGGATCGATGCTCGGAAGTCCGAATTGCAATTGCGTCGCGGCCAGGAGCTCTTTCGCCTGCCGGTCATCGACCTCGCTGGTGTTCAGCGAAATGCCGACAAAACGCGCGCGCGGATTTGTGAGACGGGCGGCGTCGAGATAGAGCGCCATCACGCGATCGAGAGGCGGTATGGCGTAACCGGGATAGTCCTCGATCTCGCGACGCGCGGGGTCGTGGCAAAGCACCATCGCATCGGGCTGCGAGCCATGCACGAGCCCAAGCGTGACGGCGGCGTAGCCCGGATGGTTGATCGCGCCCTGGCCTTCGATGATGTCCCAATGCGCCGCGTCCGCATCAGGCGAAAGCGCTTCGGCGGCGCCCGCCACAAAATCGGCCACGATCGAATCGATGGGAATGCCGGATCCGCTAATCAGAATTCCGGTCTGGCCCGTGGCGCGGAATGTGGCGTCGTGGCTCCGCCGCGTCAGTTCGCGCGCAATGGCCAGCGCCGTGTATTTCTTTCCGAGAGCGCAATCGGTTCCGACCGTGAGAAGACGCCTTCCCGAACGCTTCCTGCCGGAGGCGACCGGATATTCCCGCGCCGGCACGCGAACGTCGTGCAACAGACGTCCGTGTTGATGAGCCAACGCGACCAGTTTCGCGTTTGCGCCAAGCCGATCGTGAAGTCCGGCTGCAAGGTCAAGTCCCGCTGCGAGCGCATGCTCCAGAATGGGAAGCCACGCCGGCGGGATCCTGCCGCCCACCGGCGCAACGCCAATCACCAGCGTTTTGGCGCCCGCGCGAACCGCCTCGTCCAAATTCATATCCGGCAAATCCAGGTCGACCCGGCAGCTCGGCAGGCGCAATTGCGCGAGACAGGCGCCTGTCGTCCAATCGCGCAAACCAAATGCGGTCTTGGCGTCGCTCTTGAGCGCGACGTCGCCGATGAACAGCAGGTACGGTTGTTTGATCATCCGAACGTCACAGTCGCTGCTTGCTGTGCGCCGACGTCTCGACGCGCACCATACACTAGTGTATTGATGATCCAGTGTCGAGGCGGCTGACCGAGTTGACGTCGATCGCCAGCCGAGCGCGCGAAAGGTCGATCACAATCGACTAGGAAGGGAGCATCGATGTCCGCGACTGCTGCACCGAAAATGGGTTTCGGAAATCTGGACCTCGGACTGACGGCGTCGCAGGAGGAGCATGCGCGACGAATTCACGCCCAGGCATTGATCATCGAGCTGATGTTTCAGGGGCCTTGCAGTTACCACTCGCTGGATGAGAATTCCCTCCCGGAGCTGCGCGCCCGCTGGCGGGAATCAGGTTCGGGCGACGTATTTCTCATGAGCCTGCACGCGGTCAGCAAACTCGCGGCCGCCGGTCAACTCGATGACTACGCGGCCGTCTGGCGTCAATCGGGCCTCACCGGCTCCAATATCCAGGTGGGCGACATCGTGACGGGAGGCCATACGCCTCGCCTTGCCGAAATGAACGCCTATTCCTGGTATGGTCAAGCGCTCGCGGCCGACGATTTCCGAATTGCAAAACAGACGGGACGCTGCGTCAGCTTCCTGAACATGCAGTCGCTTCCCGGGACGATAGACCGTGTCGGCTGGTTCGATGAGGCATATGAGGCCGGCCTGCGCATGGCCGGCCTCACATACAACCATCAAAACCAGTTCGGCGCGGGCTGCACGAGCGATGACGCGGGACTGACGCCATTCGGGCGCGAAAGCGTGGCGCGCATGAACTTGCTGGGGATGCTGGTTGACGTCGCGCACGCAGGCATCCAAACGACGCTGGACGCCTGCCGATATTCCAGCAGCCCCGTCATCGCGTCGCACGCGGGCGCGAAAGGCGTTTACGACCATGCGCGCAATAAATCCGATGACGAATTGCGGGCGCTCGCGGACACGGGCGGCCTCATCGGCATGGTGGCTGTTCCGATGTTCCTTGGCCCAAAATTGCCCGGCGACATTTCGCTGATGTTCGACCATATCGACTACGTCGCCGATCTCGTCGGGATCGATCATGTGGCGGTCGGCACCGATTGGCCCATGGAGTTGCCCAAATGGGTGATCGAACCGGGTGGCCCCTTCGAGCGCTGGACACGCGACATGGGATTCCGCGAAGGCGACCTGGAGCGACTGGATGTCAATCTGGTCGGCTTTGACGATTACCGGGATTATCCCAATATCACGCGAGGCTTGGTCAAGCGCGGCTACGCCGACGAAGACATATTCAAGATACTGGGCGGCAATGCCTTGCGGGTGATATCAGCCGTCTGGAAATGATCGTTCGGATTACTCGCCGCCCGAGGTTGAATCGCGATTCAACCGGTCGTAGCGCGTTCCGGGCTCTTCGAAAGCAACCACCTTCGCCGCCTCGACGACGAACCGCGCCCGCGCTGGGGCCGGGAGATAATCCCGGACGGCGATATTATCGAAGCCGGCTTCAAACACGTCGTCACCGAGCGGTTTCAATGAAAGGTCCCAGAGGCGGCCGTCCAGTTGTTTGACCAGAAGTCCGCCGCCGGATTGCACGATTTCGATTTCGCCGGACGCGGGATGCGTGTAGCGACCCTCGTAATCTCCAAGCGCTCGCAGTGACATCTCTCCCGCTTTGCGGGGGTAGACCGCTTCCATCGTTTCGGTGAATTCGCGCGCAACCCGATCGACATGATTTTCCACAATACCCACCCAATTGCGCGGCGGGAGACCCAGAATCGACTCCAGAACCATATACGCAATTGCATGGTGTACGGTTCGCGCGCTGTTCAGATAAACGGCGACGCCCATATCGGCGCCCGGAATGAAGCTCGTTTGCGCGCGCCAGCCGAACATTCCGCCTGCATGCTGGACGAGCCGGCGGCTTGCAAGCTCGGATGTCCACCAACCCAGGCAATACGCGCATAAGCTCGCTTCCGGCGGCCGGTGCATAAGGCCGGTCTCGTTGAACGGCATTACTGTGTGAGGGCTGTGAAGCTGGCGCATGAGGGGCGGAGAGATCAGACCCGCGCCTTCCTCCCGCACATGGAAACGCAGCCAGCGAAGCGCATCTTCGCCGCTGGAATAGACGCAACCCGCGCCTTGCGTGTTCTCGAAGAGCATTTCCTTCAACACGACGGTGGGGCCGCCATGCGACGTATGTCCGCTCGCACGCCCGGCAAGCTGATCGAACGCCTGTCGCCCCGATGCGCTATGCGTCATGCCGAGCGGCGCAAAAAGCCGTCGCGCCAGAAAACCCGCATAGGACATCCCGCTCACACGCTCGACGACGAGCGCGCAAACGATGAAACCGAGGTTGAAATAGACATATCCGCCGCGAAACGGATAAACGCGCCGGATGTTCTTCATCCGCGCCATGATATCGAGCACGGACATTTCGGGGTTCGGAAAGGCCTCAATGGGCCGCTGCCGCGCGAGCCCCGTGCGGTTCGACAGAAAATCCCGGATTGTCACGTGATCGCTGATCCAGGGATCGTCGAGCGCCAGTTCGGGAACGTAACGCCGGATCAGATCGTCCAGACCGAGCTTGCCTTCGGTTGCGAGGATCGCAACGGCGGTGGCGACATAGCTCTTCGCGCAGGAGCCGACATCGAACGCCGTTGTCGGCAGGACAGGATCTGCCGATCCGTATCGCTTGACGCCGGCGGTCATCAGGAATTCGTCATCGCCGCGTGTGACCGCGATAACGGCGCCAGGAACCTTGAACGTCTCGAGGGCCGCAGCGATGCGGCTCGGCAAAGACGCGTCGAACTCGATGAGATTGCGCGCCATCGCCATCACTCCACAAACCGGCTGGGGGACAATGCTTCGGCCTTGAGACCCGCATCGGAAAATTCCGCGGGCCACGGCCGCCCGCCGGCGAGCGTGGCGGTGACGCGCGCGAGCGCCGGCGAAGTCATGATCCCGCTACCGCCCTGTCCGGCCAGCCAGAACAAGCCTTCAATGTCCGGGTCGAACCCGGCGACGGGTTTTCGATCGGGTGCGAAACTGCGCAACCCCGCCCAGCGATGCGTAATCCTGTTCACCTTCTGGGTCGTAAACTGCTCGTAGCGATCGACGGCGACCGCGACGTCGAACTCGTCCGGTTGAACGTCGCAAGGCTCCATCGGAGTCTCATCGGCCGGCGAAATCAGAATCTTTCCGGCGTCGGGTTTGAAATAATAGGATTCGGCCACGTGAATCACGAGCGGCCATTCTCCAATTTCGATTCCCGGCGGCGGATCGACAAGAACCGCGGTGCGACGCAACGGCGTGATCTGTTTGGGATTCGCACCCATTGCGACGGCGACGCTGTCGGCCCATGCGCCGGCGGCATTGATGATTGTCGGCGCTTCAAAGGTCCGATCCCCTGCCGTCACGCGCCAGGCCGAACCCTTTCGTTCAAACGAGGAGATCTCGCAACCGGTCGCGAGCGTTCCGCCCAATCGGCGAAATCCGCGCAAAAAGCCTTCATGCACAGCATGCACGTCGATCTCGCACGCTGCGGCTTCCCAGATGCCGACCGACAGACGCTCGCGGCGCATGATGGGGACCCTGTCGATGATCCAGTCGGCGTCGACCAGTTCGACGCCCGATTGCACGCGCAGCATTTCCGCCAGTTCAACCGCGACCTCTTGCGCCTCGCCGGCGTCGCCGACATACAGACAGCCGCGCTGTTTGAGCAGGCTCGTCTCGGTAAATCCCTGCGGCGGCTGGTGGAGAAAGAAATCGCTGAGGGCGGTCAGGGCCCGGAATTCCGGCGCGCCATATCCGCCCATCAGCATCGCGGCGGAGCGACCGGTCGTGTGATATCCGGGCCGTTCTTCGCGCTCCAATAGGGCGACAGTCCCGAGTTTCGCCAACTCGAAAGCCGCAGACGCTCCGGCCATTCCGGCGCCGATGACGATATAATCCGTTTTCATGAGACCGGCCGGCTCTGTCTCTCTGCGCGCGACATGATGCGACGGCGGATGATGTCGTGACGACGCGCAGTGATCGGGGAGCGGAGGATGAGAAGGGCGGAAATGAGATACAGCGCCGCCGGAATGATCATCAACGTCATTTTCAGCCCAAAAATTGCGAGCGCAGTGTTGCTCCCCTTGGCGTTGAAGTGGAACAACCCGAGAATCAGGAAACCAAGGCCGCCGCCGATCCCAACCTGCGCAGATTGCACGAACGCCACCACGGAAAAATAATTGCCGCTGCGGTTCACATTGGTTTTCAGGATATCATAATCGACAATATCGCCGAGCGCCGCTATCGGAATAAGATATTCGCAGGACACGGCTATAGCGACGACGACCGAAAGCGCCAGAAGAATGGGAAAGCTCGCCTCGCCGGGCGGCACGAACCAATAAACGGGCATCACCAGGGCATAAGCCCCCAGACCCAGCGCCCAGGCCCGATGCTTGCCGATCCGGTTCGCGACCAGCCTCCAGACCGACATCATGGGCAACGCAACGACGTAAAAAAGCAATCCGAGATAAGGATATTTGTCGCCAAGCTTCAGATAACTCGACATGTAAAGCAGCATGACGGAATTGTAGAGACCGGCCCCGATCCCGGAGAGGGCAAACACGCCCGCGAAAATCCAGAACGGCCGGTTGCGCCGGAGGCTTCTGATCAGCCCTCTCAAAGTGGAGACGTTGGCGGCTATGATCTTCCCGCTTGGAGCCCCCACCACCGCAATGATCGCCGAAAGAGGCAATATGAGCGCAAGAGCCAGGGCGGCCGCTGCAAGAAACTTCGGTCTGGTGACGTCGGTCGAGGCGAAGAACGGCAGAAACGGCGCGCCGAGGAGCAGGATGAGCCCGAACAGGCGCACTTGAGCGGCCAATGCGAAAACGCGCGAGCGCTCGAAATAATCGCGCGTCAGTTCGCTACCCCAGGCGCGATGAGGGATTTCGAGAATGGTCCACGACGAAAACAGCATGACCGTCCAGAACGCGAAATATTCCACGCCGGATGTCGGCGCAGGCGTCAGGATGCCGTAGGCCGAGATCGCCGCAAGCAGCGAGCCCACGACAATCCACGGCTTGCGCCCTCCGGTCGCCAAAATCAGCCGATCGGAGAGAAATCCGATCAGCGGATGAAACACCGCATCGAATATTCTTGTCGCGAGCAAAGTCACGCCGATGGCGGTGACGGAGACGGCCGTATGTCTGGCATAGAAGGTCGGAATGATGGCAAGCGCCGTAAAGTGCAGAACCTGCAAGGGTAAGCCGGGGATGGCATAAGCAAGCTTGGCGCCGAGCGGGACCGCCGCTTGCTGCCGGCTTTGCGACGCAATGTCTGGCGTTGCCGGCGCTGCAGCGGTCATTTGGCGCCAACGATCTCGGCGTAGGCGCTCGCCTTTTCGGCCACGAGATGGGCGACCTGCTTCGGATCGTAACGGTTCGGCACGATCGCGCGAATCAGAACGACGCCCTGCGCGGTCGGCGCCACGGCCACGCGTTCACCGGGCCGCGGTATATAGACCTGGCCCTTCTCGACAATGACGATCGTGGCCGAGTTGTTCGCCAAATCCGTGTCGCGCAGGAGGAAAAACACATTGGTCGAATAATCCACGGCGCTGACGGACCAGTACGCCGCATCGCGAATGACGGGAACATGGATGCGAAGCGGCGCTTTCGAAACATCGTAGATCAGGAACGATGAGACATTGTCGGGATTGTCGTAACCCACGACGTCCCGTCCCGCGAGCTTCGCGTGCGTGGCGTTGGACAATTCGTTCGCATTCATGCCGGCAGAATGGAGAAGCTTGAGCCAGGCGAAATTCACGATCGCCGGGGTCTCGGCCACGATCAAAAAATGTCCGATAATCGAAAGCACGAGGGTCGCCGCAAGCCAGGGCCAAAATCTTTTCATGGGCAGGACACCCGCTTGATCTCCGGCACGCTTAGCGTGGCGGCCCGGGCCGCCATTCCCGGCGCGAGATCGTAAAGCCTCAGGATGAAGCTGACGCCGCCTTTCGGCGTGTTGATCGGCAGCCAGTTGCCGGCTTGCGGGCGCGGGCTTGCAAGAATGGTCCAGCTTCCATCCGGTCGGGCGGCAATGTCGGTTTTGGAAAAGGAATATCGGTTGAGCGGATTGGCGATCCAATGGGCGTTGGCGTAGGCCGTGACGCTCCACCACCGCGCCGGCAAGGGCGCCCCTTCGATGTCATAGGAGCAATGCGCATCCAGTTTGGCGCCGCTCGAAGTCCTGGCGCGCTTCGTAATAGACGTTCGCGTCGGGATCGTTGGAAAACCAGGCGATGCGGGCCGTGTAGGCGCGCAGATAAATGCTGTCGCCTTCGTTTCCCATGCGGGCGCTGGCGCGCCAGGCGCCGTTCTTGATCGGCAGTTCGATCCACCATGGGCTGGTGAATATCAGCGCAGATCCGATCGCGAGCAAGGCCGACACGATGACCGTGGCGGCGATCTTGAGGAGCAGACTTGTTGCGGATCCGATCGTCATGCGCGCCGCGGGTTCGCCGTTTACCACCCGAAATCAGAAAACCGGCGGACGGTCGTCGCCACGCGGTCTCAGCTATCCATACAGTAGTGTATGTTCGAGTGCAACCGGCCACCGGCTAACGGTCAGCTCCCGCCGAACGGATTTTCGTCCAGCGGCCACATCGGCCTGCGCAGATGCTTGTAGGAATGTCCCGTCAGATCGAGATTTCCCGACCCCCGTGCGCGTACAAAAAAAACATCGCGGACATGCGGCCTGAACGAGGTGAGAAACGCCATTGTCGATTTGACGATGATGATTTTGTGCGCCGTCGGCTGCACGCTCAGATTGGTGAAGAGGTCAAAGCCGAAAGCTTGCGTGCGCGCATCGTTGATAACGGCCTCGACGCCGTCGAAGCGTATGGCGGCGGCGCGGCCGATCGAAAGTCGTGTGTCGGCCCAGGTTTGATAAGCATTTTCCTCGACCGCGACGATTTCCGCCAGGACGTCGATCGGATCGCCGGACTTTGGCCCCATCTTGCCCGCGATCCGCATGGGAAGGCGGGCGCCGACGCCGGCTTCGAACGCCAGTCGGACGGCGACAGGGTCCCAAATTGGCCCGATGCAGATGTCGCGCTCGCCGCGGGCCATGAGCTGGGCCAGGAGGAACGTGGAATCGCCTGCCGCTCCCGCCCCCGGATTGTCCGATGAATCGGCCAGCACGAGCGGTCCCGATTTTGCGGATATGGCGGTTTCCAGAGCCTCCTCCTCGCTCAGAAAATGCGGCATGCATTTTCCCCGCAGCGCAAAAAGCTTCATGCCAAGCTCTTCGGCCAGCCGATCGCCCAACGACGCCGCATTGTCGGTGATCACCAGCACCTTCGTGCCCATGTCGGGAGAGTCGCCAAGATCCATCCCGTGCGCCACGGAAATCGACAATACGCCGTCATGACCTTCGAGCCGCGCGATGTCGTCCACGTAACTGCGCATCGGTTCCATGGTCGTGATGAAAAGATCGACCATGCGGCAGCCGAATACGGATTTGTGCGGCCGGATCGTTCCGGCCACGCGCGCCGAAAGCAAATCCAGCAACTCTTCGCTGCGTGCGGCGAAATCGGTGTGCGGCGCTTCCTTGAGCAATATCAGGATGTCGCAATTGTCGAGCTTGGCGTTCGTCAAGTGACAATGCGGATCGAACAGCATTCCGATCGCGACCTTCTCTCCCACGATGACGCGCGCACGCGAGACGAGATCTCCCTCGCAATCGATATAGCCATCCGCCATCATCGCGCCGTGAAGACTCAGCACCACCATATCCAACGGCATTGCCGCTTTGAGTTGCTCGAGAATTTCGTCGCGAATTGATTCGTAAACGCCGCGTTGAATGGGCGCAGACGGTTTGGCGTAGGCGCAGGTGCCCTCGACCACCGTCCAGCCGTGGCTCTGCGCCCGCCGCCGCAGCGCCCAGAGCGGCGCCGTCACCTCGTGAAGCATGTCCGGATGCTCGCCCGGTCGATAGAGCATCTGCTCGCGAAAGCTTTGCCAGCCGCAGGGCAGCGGCGAAAATGTATTCGTCTCGCAGTAGAACGCCGCGACGAAGGCTCTCATCCCTGAGCTCCAGTCGCGCCGGAAGGCATCGTCTCCGCGCGCGCCCGCGCGGCCAATGCGACGCCGAAAGCGTCGTCCAGACGGCGCGCCTCGGCGTCCAGCAAGTCGATCAATGTCCGCACGACCGGCCGCTGATCGGGAAAGTGCAGATATTCGTTTTGTGCGTTGCGGCGCGGCGCCCCAAAGAGGTTGTATTCCTCTTCCGGGTCGATCGAGAGATCATACAGCAGGTGCTTTCCGTCGTTGCTGAGCACGAGTTTGTGTTTCGGCGTCCAGATCGCGCGCTGATCGATGCGCCCGGGATCGGGATGCGCGCGCCCGTTGAATCGCATGGAGAACATCGCAGCCAGCGTTTCTTCGCTGCGCGTATCCGTCGTATTTTCGATGTAATAGAGCGTACGGCCGACGCCTGTTTTGTCGATGACGGGCCGCAGACTGGCGCCCTGCACATGCGAGGGCGTGTCGATCCCCGCGTAATCGAGGATTGTCGGCATGACGTCCTGGAGACCGGCCGCCCCGGCGACGACGCGCTGTTGCGGTATGAGTCCCGGACCCCAGAAAACCAGCGGAATGCGGATGAAATCGTCGTGGCACGTCGCCTTGTGGTCCGTACCGCCGCGATAGAGAAACGTGTCGCCGTGATCGGAGCAGAAGATCACGAGCGTGCGCGACTCAAGCCCCGTCTCCCGCAATACGTCGATCATTTC
Source organism: uncultured Alphaproteobacteria bacterium (assembly GCA_963715545.1). Classification (GTDB taxonomy): domain Bacteria; phylum Pseudomonadota; class Alphaproteobacteria; order Micropepsales; family Micropepsaceae; genus Rhizomicrobium. The sequence goes on from OY970252.1 coordinate 3,469,247, forward strand.
GCCGACATAGTGGTCGAGCGCCGAAACGGCGGCGTAATAACCCGCGAACGGCACGCCTTTGCCGCGATAAGGCTCATAAAACTCCGTCGGCGCAGAATAGGGATCGTGCGGCGGATAGTAGCTTTGAACGAGAAGAAACGGCTTTTTCGAATGCACGCGCGCCTTAAGGAATGCAATCGCCTGAGCGGTCTGCACCGCCGGTTTGTAAACGCCGTCCTGAAAGGCTTGGCGACCGTCCACCCAATGCCCGCCCAGCGAATTGAACGCGTCCCATGTGTCGATGCAAGCCGGTTTCGCGTCGCCGAGATGCCATTTGCCGAGATAGGCCGTCTCGTAGCCGGCCGACTTCAAGGCGTCGAACAGGAGATAAGGCACATCGGCCTCGTCAAACGCATAGTCGATATTGTAGCAGCAATCCACAATGGCGTGGCGGTGCGGATAGACGCCCGTCCAGGTCGATGCGCGCGCCGGCGTGCAGATCGCAAACGGCGTGAATGCATTTTGAAACCGCGCGCCTTCCGCCGCGAGACGGTCGAGATGCGGCGTGCGAACGAAGATGTTGCCATAACAGCCCAGCGAATCCATTCGCTGCTGATCCGTCATGATCACCAAAAAGTTGATTGGCTCGGCCATATCCGCTTTCCGCACCGGCGACTCTCAGGGCGAGGTTTTTTCCTGGGAATGCGGCAGACAGCGTTCTTGCCCCGTCGCGATCGCATTTCCTTTTCACCATACACTAGTGTCTTGAACGGGCGACCGCAAGGATTTCCACGGGACGGAATTCGCCTTGCCCGCGGATGGGCGCGTTCCGGCCTAACGCGGCGTCGGGCGATAAGGCGTCATCGCGGCCCCGAGTTCGCGAATATGGCGCGGGCAAATGCGCGAATGCGCTGGCCGGCTCTTTCTCCTTTGAGAGGAGAAAGAGCCGTTGCCTGCGATGGAGGCGCGACGGACGCGCCAGAACGTCAGAACGTCGTCGACAAGGTCACGAACACGCTGCGGCCGGGTTCCGTCCAAAAGAGAGGTGTATTTTCGAGCGTCGTGCCGGGATTGTAGATGATCTTCGTCACGTTCGTCAGATTCTGCACGTCGAGCTTGATGTTGGTGTTTTTCGCGACGGGAATCCAACGCGAGAGATCGTAGTCGACCGACGCGTCGAGCGTGAAGAAGGGAGAGCCTGAGCCCAGGCCGATGTCGCCGGGGCGGGCGCCGGTATATTTCCCGAGCAGCGTGGCGTAGAGCCCATCGGCATTGTAGATGCCGCCGACAACCCAGGTGTCTTCCGGCGTGCCGCTGATCCAGCCGTTCGGTGTGGACCATTTGGCCCGGTCGGTCTGCTTGGCGTCATTGAGCGAGCCGCTGGCATAGGCGCTGAAGCCGCCGCCGATCATGTAGGTCAGCTCGCCTTCCAGGCCCTCGTAGTCGACGGCTCCCTGCGAAACCGGGCCGGATATCCCGCCAAATGTTTTGGTCTGATAAAAATTCGAGAAATTGATGTAATAGGCGTCGGCCGAGACGGCGAGATTGTTGAACTGCGTGGCCGTGCCGACCTGGTAGTTCCAGGTGTTTTCCGGCGTGAAGTTGGACTGACCCGGAGCGGTGGAATTGAAGATTTTTTCGTTGGGCGCAAGGAAGCCCTTGGCGATCTGCGCGTAAGCCGTCCAATCCTGCTCGATCGTGTAATGGGCTTCGATGGAAGGAAGCAAAGCGGCATAAGTGTTGGTGTACACGCTGTACAAGGTGTCATTGATGTCGACTGGGGCGTTGACGCTGCGCTGGAACCATGAATAGCGCAGGCCGGGCGACACCGTCAGCGCGTCCGTCACGTTCCAGTCCGCCTGCACATAGGGCTGCACGGTCTGCAATGTTTGCGTCAGCAGCCGGTCGACGCCGCCCACGGCGTTGATTCCGGGCGTTCCGGGGGCGATTATGACGACGCCGGTGTCGGTATCGTAGTTGGGCGCGTAATTGTCGCTCATGTCGGCTTCTGTGAGTTCGCGCGTATTGAACTGGTGGTCGTACCAGATGCCGAACTTCACATCGCCGAAATCGAAATCCTTGGTGACGCGGGTGATGGTGCCGACCGAACGATAATTGTTCACCAGAAGCTGGCCGGGCACGCCGGTTTGCGGCGCACCGCCGTCGGTGAGAACCACTTGGTTCTGAAACCCGGCGCCCGCGTTGGGATAGCCGCCGTTCGGGTCTTCGCCGTTATAGCCGTTATGGTAATAGGCGTAGGTGTAGAGCTTGGTGTCGAACGTCCATCCCGCGCCGAATTCGGAGGCGAGATCGAGATATTCGAAATCGGTCGTGATGCGATCGTAGTTGTAGCCGAAATAGTTCTGGTTCGTCGGGTCGTTGGACAAGCCCCAATTGGGCCCGAACGTGGCGATCTGGGCGGCCGTGGCGCCGAGCGAGATGCCCTGGTTGATGTGATTGACCGCGGCCACGAGCGCGAGCGTCGTGTGGGCGCCCAGGGGCTGCACCAGCTTGAAGAAGATGTTCTGGCGGTCCAGCGACATGTTGGTCAGATAACCGTCGCTGTGGAGATTTTCCGCGTCGATCATCATGCGCGTGCCGTCCGTGTCGTCGATGGCGCCGCTGTCGAATTCCAGACCGTAAAGCAGCGTGTTGAAGCTGCCATAGCTGACATAGGGGTTGATGCCCATCTCGTCGGACGGGGCCTTGGAGAGGATGTAGAGCGTGCCGCCGAAGGTGGCGTCGCCGATGGTCGCTCCCGTACCCGGACCGCGGTCGACGGTGATCCCGTTCAGGTCATGCGCCATGAAATACGACGTGGAATGGTGCGTGAAGTCGTTGGAGTCCTGCCACGGAATGCCGTCGAAGGTGACGTTGAACTGGCCGTCCTGGAAACCGCGAATGGAGGTGGCCTGGCTTTCCGCCAGACCCGGGCCGTTGGGCGCGATGTCGAACGTGCTGGGCACGAACTTGATGGCCTCGTCATAGTTGGTCGAAGGCGCAAAATTCTTCTGGATGAAATCGCCCGTGATCATGGATGTCGGCTCGACCGCATCCAGCGGTGCAAATGTCGGCGCCACGGCGGCGGCGTTCTGCGCGCGCTCGCCCGTCACCACGACCGTTTCGATCGGCTGCGTTTGTGCGAAGGCCGGTGCGCACGCCAGAACGGCGGCGCCCATCAATAATACAGAACGAAATACGGAGAAATGAGATTGCTGCATGATAGCCCCCTTATGTTTGAACGCGCTGCAATAAGGGTGCTGAATGACACTATCGTGTCGGTTCACATTGCAATTTTGTCGGAATCCGCCGAGACGCATTTTCTCGCGCGTTCGCGATATGCGCGCGACAAATTGAGACAAATTTGGCAGTGCGCGCGCTTCCATCGCGGACGCGTTCAATCCGGATCTTAAACTCGAAAGAAGCCGCTCCAACCGATAGAGGGAGCGGCTTCTCTCGAAATTGGGCTATTGCAAACGCTACCCGAACGTAAAGTCCGACGACGTGAAGTTTGCGAGCGTCTGGTGCGTGAACACGATGGAATCGGATGCGTCGAGCGTGATGACCACATCCGTGCCTGCCTGGACCATATGCGATTGCACTTCGCTGTAGCTCGTGAAGTCGTTGGCCGCGAAGTGGATGGTATCGCGATGGGTGTTGAACACATTGATCGTGTCGTTCCCAAAATTCCCGCTGTATATAAACGTGTCGAAACCTTTGCCGGCCGTGAGAATATCGTCGCCCTTGCCGCCGGTGATCGTGTCCTTGCCGCTGCCTGCGGTAATGACATCGTCGCCCGCGCCGCCTGTGAGCACTTCCGTGCCCGAACCGCCGATGAAGGTCACCGCCGCGTTACCCGCAATAGCAATAAAGGTGTCGCTGCCGCTGCCGCCAGTGACCGTGCCGGTGATTTCGCCATGGCTGGTGTTCAGCGTGTTCGTTCCGCCCGCGAAGGTGACATTGCCATGAATGATTCCGGTGTTGGTCACCGTGTCGCCGGTTCCCATATAAAGATTGCCTTTTATGGATCCGGAATTGTCGAGCGAATCGCCCGCGCCTTCGAATGACACATAGCCGACGATCTTGCCATCATTGTTGACGACGGTCGTTCCCGCTCCCATGTCGATCGACCCGTGGATCGTGCCGCTGTTCGTCACGCTGTCGCTGAACCCGGTACCTTGTATCGCGAACGACGTCGCCATAATTGTGCCGCTGTTGGATACCGTCAGCGGTCCAGTCGCGCCACTATCCTGAATAGCGCCAACGATCATTCCGCTATTGTCGATCGTCGTATTGTTCGCCCCTCCGAACATGATGACCGATGCGCCGTCCTGGCCCGTTATGGTGCCGGAGTTGATGATCAGTGTGTTTGCGCCGTTGATATCGAGCGGATCGACGGGCCCGGAAATCAATCCGGCATTGTCGATCTGGATATTCGCATCGGCGACATAGATGTCGTTGTTGGAGCCGTGATTGCTCTCGATCGTGCCGCCATTGTACAGGGAGCTGTTGGCCGAGCCGCTATAGAAAAGCACGCCGTTGTATTTCGCGGAGACGACGGCGCCGGCGTTGACGCTGATGTTTGTTTGCGCGTTGATATTGAAACCCGCGCCATTGGCCGAGAGGATCGATCCGTCGACTGCAATTGTGCTGTCTCCGGCATTCGCCCCGACATAGATGCCGTTTCCATTGACCGAGAGCTCTCCCTGCGAGCCGATGAGAATGTTGCCCAGGCCTTGAAGGTTGATTCCATCCACGCCGCCATATGCACTGCCGTTCAACACCAGCGTGAGGTTCGTGCTTTCAGAATAGATGGCGTCGCCGCCGGCGCAGTAAACCTGGCCGTTGATGGTGACGTTGTTGCCGGTGCTGCTGGCGTTCAGGAAAATGCCGGAAACCGCCCCCGTGCCCAAGGCGACAATGTCGCCCGTGCTGGAGACGAAGAGATTGTCTGTTCCTGTCATGTTCTGGCCGTTGATGCCGGCGCCTGTCTGTTCCTGCAGCCCGTTCACAAAATAGTTCGTCATGAAGCAATCTCCGCGCATGATTTGAGTTATGCGGGAACATAGAGAGCGACTCGACCGCGCGCTTGGGCTGGAACGAAGTTATTGGTCAAAAGCGACAAGCCCGGAAAATTGTTTTGAGCGCAATTGTCGCGAAATCTTCAAGATTTCGGCCACATTTTTGGCAATTGCTTGCGGACAGTGTGATCGATCCACGTGGCTTTTGCGCGCAGTTAGCACTAGATTCCGCCTTCCGCTCCCGAAAGACGCAAGTGCATGGATGCACCGCCACCCGATTATTCGTTGCTGCAATGGCGCAGCCAGGACGCTCCGTTGGGCGCGCGGGTCGAATCCTGGCGCGATCTGTTGTCGCGCAAACTGCTGCCGTCCGAGATAAGGCCGCTGCATGACGGGCCATTCCATGTCGACGTGCAATTGCGGGCGCTGCCGGGGCTTCGGTTTTCCTGGGGCGCGGTCGACGCGTCGCATTATTACCGTTCACGCAGCATCGCTTCCGGCGAAGACGACGATTTCGTGATCCTGGCGAATCTGGACGGCGAGTTCGTCAGCACGCAGAACGGTCGCGAAGTCAGGCTCGGCGCCGGCGACGCCTGTCTGATGGCCTGCGTCGATCCGGGGGTCTTTTATCGGCCCGAATTGGGGCGCGTGGTCTGCATCCGCGTGCCCAGCGAGAGTCTGGCCGCTTTGGTTCCGCGCCTGCACGACCGAACAGGAAAAATCATTCCGCGCGACAGCGAAGCGTTGCGTCTTCTGACAAGCTATATCGGTGTGCTTGGCGATGCGCAGACTTTATCCTCGCCGGAGCTTCGCGCCTCGATCGTCTTGCATATCCACAATCTTGCGGCGCTTGTCCTGAGGCCGACAAAAGACAATTTTGCCCGCATCGAACATGAAGGCTTGCGCGCCGCCCGCCTGCGCGCAATCAAAACCTATATTCTCAAGAATGCGGATCGCGGCGATCTGAGCGTGGGCCAGGTCGCGGCCCATATCGGCCTCACGCCGCGTTCCGTGCAGATGCTGTTCGAGGGCGAAGGCACCACATTTTCGGAGTTCGCGCTGCACGCGCGGCTCGGTCGGGTCTATGCCGCACTGACTGATGCGCGCAAACGCAATAACTCCATCGGCGACATCGCATTCGAATGCGGTTTCGGCGACATCTCCTATTTCAACCGCGCGTTCCGCCGCCGCTACGGCGCCTCGCCGACGGAGATCCGCAATCAGCGGGTGTTGCGGAGCAATTGAGTAGGACCAATTTACGAGATCGCCGTCTAGGCAAGGCTCAATCGTGCAAAAAGCCCGATCTCCGGATTCGATTCCGCCGTTCAAAAAGCACCACACTATGGATTGCTGCGCATCGCCGATCGCACGGAGGGTTCGGATGGCTGCCGGGAGAAACATAAATCGCTGGCGAGGAATGCGCCAACTCGTGCTCTTGCTAATTTCGCCCACTTTGCTTCACGCAGCCCCGTACACGACGACGGAGAGACTGGCATATTGCCTTGGTGGGACAGAATTTTACGAGAACTTCAAGTCCAAGAATGCCGCACACTTGAAGCAATTGGGACGTCCCCAAAAGCAGATCGAGACATTCGAGCGACTTGCAGAAAGCGATCGGCATCGGGCCGAATGGCTTAATGCCGAGCTTCGGAAACTTGGCGCGTTGACGCGATCCGGTTTGCGGGCAGATGAGTCAAACTTTTATGCTGCGGGGAGTCGGTCCTCAATGGAATGTGTGCGGCATTCATTCTCGCCATGTGTGCAAAGTTGCTATCGCACCGGTAAGGGAGGTCGCGACAGCGATGAAGCAGCTAACTGCGAGCAAATTTGTGGGCTGTCGCAGGCTTGTAAGGCGACAATCGATTGCCGAGAGTTTGATGTTACCGGCTGATGGCACACGAAGCCAACTCCGTGTCTGACTCAGGCCATCTCCGCTCTCCCGCCCACTGGATTTCCCGCGCCCGAAAAGGCTAGCGTCCGCGCCGTCACACAGGCAGTTGGGCGATGATGATCAGGATTCTCGGCGGCGCGGCGCTTCTCTTTCTCGCGACCACCTTTGCGCAGGCACAGGATACTTCGGCATTCACCAGCGATCTCCATTGGCGCCAGCTTGGGCCGTTTCGGGGCGGCTGGGCGACGATGGTGGAAGGCGTGCCTGCAAAGCCCGACACCTTCTATTTCGGCGCGGCCGGCGGCGGCCTCTGGAAGACGGATGATGCCGGGCGCACCTGGCAGGCGCTGTTCGAGCACGGGCCGGCCGCTTCGGTCGGCGCGTTCGCCATTGCGCCCTCCAACGCCAACACGATCTATCTCGGCACCGGCCAACCGGAGCCGCGCTACGACATCGGCGCAGGCCTTGGCGTGTTCAAATCGACGGACGGCGGCGCGCACTGGACGTCGCTGGGGCTCGCGAACACACGTTATGTCGGCCGCATCTGGGTCGATCCCAAGAATGAAAACAATGTGCTGGTGGGCGCGCAGGGACACTTCTTCGGGCCCAGCGCCGACCGCGGGCTCTATCGCTCGACGGACGGCGGCAAGACCTGGTCGCATGTGCTGAAGATCGACGACTGGACCGGCGTCGTCGACATCGCGAGCGACCCGACAAATCCCAAATTGATTTTCGCAAGCGCCTGGGAAGCGCATCAATATCCCTGGCAGAGCTATTTCACGCCCGTCACCGGCCCCGGCAGCGCGATCTACAAATCCGCGGATGGAGGCGCGACCTGGCACAAATTGTCCGGCGGCGGCTGGCCGACATCAGCGCTAGGCCGCATCGGACTCGGCGTGACGCATATAGGAAAAGCCACGCGCATTTATGCCGCAGTGGATTCGAAAGAGGCAGGCGGACTCTATCGTTCCGATGACAGCGGCGCGCATTGGGCGCGCGTCAACGCCTCGACCGACTTTACGGACTGGTATGCGAGCCGGCTCACGGTCGCGCCGAACGATCCGAATGTCATCTACACCGTCGGACAATCCATCCGACGCTGTGTGAACGGCGGCAAGAGCTGCACGATCATCAAAGGCGCGCCGGGCGGCGACGACTACCATCACGTCTGGATCAATCCGCTTCATCCCGATCACATGATCAACGGCTCCGACCAGGGAACGTCCGTCAGCGTAAACGGCGGCGCGACCTGGAGCAGCTGGTACAATCAGCCCACCGCGCAATTCTATCATCTCGCCGCCGACAACCGCTTTCCCTATTGGATTTATTCCGGCCAGCAGGACAGCGGCACCGTGGCGATCGCCAGCCGCAGCGATTACGGCGAACTCACCTGGCGCGACTGGCATCCGGTGGGCGGCGAGGAGCGCGATTACGACATTCCCGATCCCAACGATCCGAATATCGTTTATGGCTCTGGCCTCGGCGGCGCCATCACCAAATGGGATGCGCGCACGGGACAGGTTTCGGATGTGACGCCCTGGCCGGAAGAGACTTACGGCAAGCGCCCCACGCTCACGAAATATCACTATCTCTGGGTGACGCCGTTGGTCGCGTCGAACACGGGGCCCGCTTCGCTCTATCTCGGCGCGCAAGTGCTATTCCGCTCGCAGGATCAGGGCAAAAGCTGGAGCGTGATCAGCGGCGATCTGACCGGCAAGATCGCGAACGCCAAGAATTGCGACGGCAATCCCACGCTGCCCGATGCGAAGGACTGCGGCTATGGCTCGATCGTCACCATTGCGCCGTCGTCGCGCAATGCCGATGAAATCTGGGTGGGCGCGGACGACGGATTGATTCAGCGCACGACCGACGGCGGCGCGCGTTGGAGCAATGTGTCACCGCCCAGCATCGCGCTGTGGGCGAAGGTGTCGTCGCTCGACCTCTCCGTGAAAGAAGACGGCGTCGCCTATGCCGCCATCGACGGCCATCGCATCGATGATTTCCAGCCGCATGTGCTGCGCACGCATGACGGCGGCGCGAGCTGGCAGGAGATCGACAATGGCCTGCCGCGCGATCATTTCGTCAGCGTGGTGCGCGCCGATCCGGTGAGACCGGGCCTGCTTTATGCCGGAACCGACAATGGTGTGTTCGTCTCGTTCGACGACGGCGCGCATTGGGCGCCGCTGCAGCAGAATCTGCCGAGCGCCTGGGTGACCGATCTTCTTGTGCATGGCGACGACCTGATCGCGGCGACGGAAGGCCGCTCCATCTGGGTGCTCGACGATGTCGCGCCGTTGCGCGAAATCGCAGGCGGCTTGCCGGATGCGCCCGCCCATCTGTTCGCGCCGGCCAATGCCGTACGGGTGCATTCCGACAACAACAAGGACACGCCGCTGGAGCCGGAAACGTCGGCCGGCGAAAATCCGCCTGCGGGCGCGATCATCGATTATTGGCTGGGCGCGAACACGAGCGGTCCCGTCACCTTGCAGATTCTCGACAGCGGCGGCCAAATCGTGAAGAGCTATTCGAGCGCACAGCCGCCTGAACGCTTGAAAGCCGATCGCTATTTCGCCAAGAGCTGGATTAAGCCGCCCACGACGCTCAGCGGCGCGCCGGGCATGCATCGCTTCGTGTGGAATCTGCGTTATGAGCGACCCGACGCGTCCAGCTATGGCTACGGCATGGCGGCGGTCTGGGGCCATGGCACGCCGCTCGAACCCGAAGGACCCTCCGCGTTGCCGGGCGTCTACTCTGTGGTGCTGGAGGCCGGCGGCCAGCGCTATTCCGCGCCGCTCACGCTCACCGAAGACCCGCGCGTGACGGCAAGCGCCGACGATCTCGCGCGCGAACTCGCATTGTCGCAGAAAATCGACGCGGCCCTGGCGCAAGCCAGCGAACTCTTATCGCGAGCAGGCGGCGCTGCTCAAATTGCTGGAGGCGCGCTTCCCCAAGAGCGCCAAGCCTGACTCAGCGACAAGCGCGTTGGTCGAAAAACTGCGCGCAAAGCCCACGGCGGGCCAACCCGCTTTCGATGCGATCGCGCGCAAGCTCGCCCGCAGTGAAGGCGCGCTCGAATCGGCTGATGTGAGGCCGACGGAAACCCAGGAGCATGCCGTCGCCAACACGCTCGCGATGCTCGATACGGCGAAGCAGAATTGGGACACGCTGAAATCGGGACCGCTCGCCGATCTGAACGCAGCACTCGCGCACGCGGGACAGAAGCCGATCGAAATCTCCGCTGCCGATCTGCGGGATGTCGAAGAATCGGACGATGGAGACGATTTGCCGTGAGGCTGTACTGAAACACGTTCTTTTCGTTTGCGGACGCAATCGGGCTCGCAGCCCGACGGCCGAGCAGGTGTTTGCGGATTATCCTGGCATCGAGGTTGCGTCTGCCGGGATCAGCCGGGATGCGGATGTGCCCGTCACGGCCGAACTTCTCGAATGGGCGGACATTGTATTCGTGATGGAGTACGGCCAGCGCGCGAAGCTCGCGGCGCAGTTTCGCACATCGCTGAAAAACGCCAAAGTCGTGTGCCTCGGCATCCCAGACGACTTCGCGTTTATGGACCCCGAGCTTGTCGCCCTGTTGAAATCGAAAGTGACGCCGTATCTGGGATAGACGGCCCTTGGGTGTTGCCCTCTCGCACGGGGCGCGCCATGCTGACGAAAAATCAGGCGCGCCCATGCTCACCAAAGCCGACGACTTTCCCGTCCACCAGCTCCCCGAACCCATCGCCACCTCGGGCACGGACCGCAATTTCTACGACCGCTATTTCTTCAACGGCTATACGATGGACGGCCAGGTGTTCTTCGCGGCGGCGCTGGGCGTCTATCCCCATCTGAACGTGATGGATGCGTCGTTTTCGGTCATCGACAATGGCGTACAGCACAATCTGCGCGCCTCGCGGCTGCTGCGCTCCGAGCGGATGGACACGAAGGTGGGACCCATCTCCATCGAAGTGGTCGAGCCGCTGAAGAAATTGCGCCTGCGCGTGGACGACAATGCGCACGGCATCAAAGCCGATCTGCTGTTCGACGCGCGCGCCAACGCCGTGGAAGAACCGCGCTTCACCTATCGCCATGGTCCCCGCACAGTGATGGACTACACGCGGCTGACGCAGAACGGCCGCTACGAAGGCTTCATCGACCTGAAAGGCAAGCACATCGGAATCGATCCCGGCGCAGTGACCGGCACGCGCGACCGCTCCTGGGGTGTCAGGCCCATCGGGCTCGGCGATCCGCAACCGGTGGCGCCGCCGCGGCCGCCGCAATTCTATTGGCTGTGGGCGCCGCTCAATTTTCCCGACCGCTTCATGCTCTATCACAACAATGCGGAGGCAAGCGGCATCCCCTGGAACACCGCCTCCGTGATGGGCGCGCTGGGCGACGCGGAGCCCGTGCATATGGCGCGTTGCGGCTCCGAGATCGCCTACAAGTCCGGCACGCGGCACGCGAAGAGCGCGGTCATCGAGACGGCTGCGCCGGACGGCGGCGCTTGGCGCGCGGAGCTCACGCCGCGATTCAATTTCTATATGTCCGGCATCGGCTATATGCACCCCGAATGGGGCCATGGCCATTACAAGGGCGAGAATGCGCTGGGCTACGACACGTACGACCTTGCAACCGTCAACGAAAACGATCCGCGCTTCTGGCATGTGCAGGCATTCTGCACGGCGCGGCTGACCGGGCCCGGGACCGAACGCGCAGGCGCCGGCGTGCTCGAGCAGCTGGTGATCGGCCCGCACGCGCCGTCGGGATTCAAAGAGCTGATGGACACGGCGCCGTGAAGAAAATTGGCACGCGCCCTCGAGCGCGAGAGAAATGTCGAGTCACTTCACCTCTCTCCCACCGGGAGGGAGGTCGAGGATGCGCTTGCGCATCCGAGGGTGAGTGGGTGTGCGTGCAGGGTCAAACCATTCCAGGTCAGCGCACTACATATGCACCCACTCACCCTAACCCTCTCTCCCGATGGGAGAGAGGGAAGTTGCTCCGCGTCTCCGCGTCTCCGCGTGCATCATCTTTTGCGGGTCACTCAGAATGATCGCCGACCTTTCCATTCGCCTGCAGAATTATCTCGCGCCGAAGCTGGCGGCGGCGGATCTCATCGTGTCGGATCTCGCGCGCATCCCGGGCGGGGCGAGCCGTGAGACTTACCGCTTCCGCGCGCATTACACGAAGGACGGCCGCGCCATCGAGCGCGCGCTGATCCTGCGCCGCGATCCGACGGCAAGCCTGATCGAGACCGACCGCGCGACGGAATTCCGCGCCTATGGCGCATTCCACAAACTGGGTTTGCCGGTTCCTGAGCCCGTGGCGCTCGAACTGGATGCGGCGGCGCTTGAGCGGCCCTTCTTCGTCATGGAAGAGATCGTCGATTGTACTGTGGGCTCGATCCTCGCGCCCGACCCCTATGGCCAGCATCGCGAAAAAGTCGGACAGCAATTCTGGAGCGCGCTGGGCCGCATCGCGAAGCCGGATCCGAATGCAATCGGTTTGGGCGATTTCGAAGGCGCGCGCGATGCGGCCTCGTGCTGGAGTCACGAACTCGCCCGCTGGGAAAAAGTGATCGACGAAGACGAGAGCGAGCCGCAGCCCATCGCGCGCGCCGCGATTCGTCGACTGCGCCGCAACCCGCCGCCGCCCGCGCAGAAAATCTCCGTCGTGCATGGCGATTATCGCACCGGCAATTTTCTCGTCGACACGCAGGGCGACATCCGCGCCATCCTCGATTGGGAAATGGCGCATCTGGGCGACCCGCTGGAAGACCTCGCCTGGGCGCTCGATCCGCTGTGGTCGCATGGCGATCCTGCGCATCCTGCGGGCACACTCACGCGCGACCGGGCCATCGCGATCTGGGAGCAGTCGAGCGACCTTCGCGCCGATCCGCGCGCGCTTGCCTGGTGGGAGATCTTCGCGAGTCTCAAAGGTCTCGCGATCTGGATTTCTGCCGCGCGCGAATATGCGGAAGGCCGCAACACGGAAGCGGTCAACGCGTTCTCCGGCTGGTTCTGCCTCGCCTTCCACAACAAGGTGCTGGCGGATCGATTGGGCGGGGGCTCATGAAACCGGAAGCCGACCAGATATTGAACATGTCCGCCGGACAATTGATGGCGGGCGTGTTGCCGCTGTTGCCGGATTCCTATTCGCAGGGTTCGACGGCGCTACTCTCTTTCCTGATGCTGTTTTCGGCGCAGGAATATGAGCGCGGTGCGGAGATTCGCAGCGTCGACAACGCCGAGATGCGTGCCGCGTTCGGTGCGCTCGCGCCGACCGTCGGCGATTCGGCGTTGAAAAAGAGGCTCAAAAATGCTGCGATCTCCACGGAGGCGTCGTTGCTGATTTCGAAGCTCAACGAGAGCAATGCGCAGTTGCGCGCGCTTTTGATCGAACTGCATGCTTATCTTGAAGAACAGGACGGCGACGCGGCGCGCGCCGGCGAAAAACGTATCTGGGACATCCTCAAGGCATCGGCGGCAAGGCGGCTTGTGAAGCCTCCAGGAGGATGAAGCCCTATCGGGGCGTGGCGCTGCGCCTTGCACTGGCGCAGGGCGCATCCGGATTGATCGGGGGCGCAGGCACGCCCTTCTTCGGCGCGTGGCTGGGCTGGAAAGGGCTTTCGCCAACACAGATCGGGACGCTGCTGTCGGCAGGATTGTTGTTGCGCGTGGCGGTGCTGCCTTTGACGGGCCTGATCGCGGATGCGCGCAACGACCGGCGCAGCATGATGATCGCGCTTTATCTCATCGTCACCGCGGGTTATCTCGCGCTCAATGCCGTCAGCACGCCACTTCTGCTTTTTCTGGCCGCCGTCCCCGCCAGCGTCGCACTGGGCGCCGTCAATCCGCTGCTCGAAAGCGTGAGCGTGCGTCTGGCCGATCGTTTCGGCTTCGATTACGGCCATGTGCGGTTATGGGCCTCGACGGTCTTTGTGGCGGGCAATCTTGTGGCCGGCCTCTGCGTCTCGCTGTTCGGGCTCGTCGTGATCGCGCCCTGGCTTGCCGTGGCGATCATCCTGAACGTCATCGCGGTCTGGGCGCTTCCGGCGGCGCCGCCTGCGCGCGAACGCGGCCAGTTCGGCGTGCGCCTGCGCGCGACATTCGCCGAAGCCCACGAGCTGATGCGCTCGCGCACCTTCCTGCTCTTTCTCGCCGCCGCGAGTTTCGATCAGGGATCGCACGCATTCTATTATGCTCTTGGCGGGCTGCATTGGCGTGCGATCGGTTACAGCGGCACGCTGATCGGCCTCATCTGGCCTCTAGGCGTGCTCGCCGAGATCGCCTTTTTTTCCGTTTCGCTCAGGCTGTTCCGGCGCGTGGGCGCGATGAGACTGCTGATCGGCGGCACGCTTTGCTGCGTCTTGCGGTGGACGATCCTGGCCTTTGATCCGCCTTTGCCGTTGGTGCTCTTCGCGCAATTGCTGCATGGCGGCACGTTCGCGCTCGCCCATCTGGGCGCGATGTATTTCATCCTCAAGGCCGTGCCGCCGCGCCTCGCCGCCACGGCGCAGAGTCTTTATGCCCTGAGTTCCGCGGGGCTCGTCATGGGTGTGGCGACTTACGCCTCGGGGCCGCTTTATGCAGTCTATGGCGGGCGCGCCTATCTGCTGATGACGGCGATGGGATGCGCCGCGCTCATCTTCGCGCTGCTGCTCGCCCGTTCGTGGTCAGGCGCGCGCATCACGCAATCGGCATCGGAAGAAGCGCTGGATACGATTTGAAGCACGCGCTCCGACTTACGCCGCACGTCCCTTCGGATGCGCCTTCTTGTAAACATCCATGAGCCGCTTGGTGTCGATCTCGGTGTAGAGTTGCGTCGTCGACAGCGACGCGTGGCCCAGCAGTTCCTGCACGGCCCGCAGATCGCCGCCATTGGCCAGAAGATGCGTCGCGAAAGAATGGCGCAACGCATGCGGCGTCGCGCGTTCGGACAGTCCGAGACGGCTGCGCAGATGCTGCATCAGCGCCTGCGCTTCGCGCGCGCTCATCGGCTTGCCGGTGCGCGACAAAAACAGCGGCCCGCCGGGTGGTTGCGCGAAGGCCAGCTCGCCCGCGCATCGGGCATAATGTTCCAGCGCCTCGCGCACGACGGGCAGGATCGGAACGCTGCGTTCCTTTTGCCGCTTGCCCATGACGGTCAGCGACGGCCCCAACGGCACGTCGCCGCGCTTGAGGCTGAGCGCTTCGGAAATGCGCAGGCCCGCGCCATAGAGCAGCGTCAGAAGTGCCGTGTCGCGCGCGGCGATCCATTCGACGTCATGTTCGCCCGCTTCCGCGATGGCGCGCGCGGCGTCCTTTTCGCTGAGCGGACGCGGCAAGGTGCGCGGCAGGCGCGGGCCCCGCACGGCGCGCGTCGCGGGGTTCTCGAGAATCTCCTCGCGCGCGAGATAACGGAAGAAACTGCGCGTCGCCGACAGCGCCCGCCGCACGCCCCGCGCGCCCAGGCCTTCTTCGCGACGCAACGTCACGAAGGCGCGAATGTCGGCGGGCGAAAGCGCGGCCAGCGCGCGCTCGTCGATCGCCTCGCCCAGATGATCGTTCAGAAAATCGAGAAAGCGCGAAACATCGTCGCCATAGGCGCGCAAGGTGTGCGGGCTCGCGCGCTTTTCATGCGCCAGCGAAGCCAGCCAACCGGACTTCAGAGTTTCGGCAGATCGAGCCATGCGCGGATGGCGCGCTCCAGTCCGCGGGCGAAAAATCCGAGATCGGCGGCCGCATCGTCGCCTTCGAACGCGCCTTCGTTGCGAGACCCGAGAACATAAAGTGCGGCCGGCGCGTCGCGCCCGATCCGCAAGCGGAACGCCGCGAGGCTTCGGCACTCCGCGCCGCCATGCCCAAGCAGCAATTCGCCACCGCCCGACAGGATCGCGCCCATGCCCTCGCGGCCCAGCACGGCCGCAATCGTGCCCGGTGCGATGAGGCGAACGCCCTCCGTGCCTGTTGGCGCCGCGCCGTCTTCCCCTTCGACGCACAAAGCCGCGCGATCGGCGCCGAAGGCGGGCGCGGAAGATGTCGCGACCGCAATCGCTTCCTCGAAACTGCGGGCGTCTATCAGATCGAGCACGGCGCGGTGCGCGCCTTCGCTCAGCCGCACCGCCTGGTCGCGCGCGCCCCGGAGGCCGTCGCGTTCCGCGCGCAAGGCCGCGTTCTCGGTCGTCAGCCGATCGATGACAAAGCGCTGCAGATCGCGCACATCGCTGGAATCGAATCGTTCCGGCAACAGCAGCGCCATGAGTTCGCCGTCGGCCGCGAGTCGCGCCCGGTTCATCTTGATATAGGCCTTCACCGCATCGGCGGCGGCCTCGGCAGGCGCGCGGGATTCGGCGCGGTCGCTCATTGGCTCGTCAGCTTTGCGCCGGCCTTGCGCGCATCTTCGAGGAACGCAGCAAGGCCTTTGTCGGTCAAAGGATGCGACAGCAGTGCGCGAAACACATTGGGCGGCAACGTCGCCACATCCGAGCCCGCGAGCGCCGCGTCGCGCACATGCGTGATGTGCCGGATCGAGGCCGCGAGAATCTCGGTCTTGTAATCGTAATTGTCGTAGATGTGGCGGATGGTGCGGATCAGCTCCATGCCGTCTTCGCCCGCATCGTCGAGACGGCCGATGAAAGGCGAGATGAATGTGGCGCCCGCCTTCGCCGCCATCATCGCCTGCACGGGCTGGAAGCACAGCGTGACATTGACCATATGGCCCTTGTCGCTGAGCGCGCGGCACGCCTTGAGCCCGTCCCAGGTGAGCGGCACCTTGATAGTGACGTTCTTGGCCACGCGGGCATAGCGTTCGCCTTCGTCGATCATGCCGGCGGCATCGGTCGCCAGCACTTCGGCGCTGATCGGGCCTGTGCACGATCGCGCAGATCTGGCGGAGCGAATCGGCGAAATTCAGGCCCGGTCTTGGCGGCCAGCGACGGGTTCGTCGTCACGCCATCGACGAGGCCGGTGGCGGCCAGGTCGGCGATCTCCTTCGGATCGGCGCTGTCGATGAAGAGCTTCATGTCCCCGGCATTGACCGATGAGAATCGGTCTGGAAAGTGTACCTATGAAGGACGCCGCCTTGAAGCCCTGCCCCGCGACAGAACGCGCGGGCGTGCTCCTGCCGCTGCCGCTCTCGGGCGCTTATGACTATCGCCTCGCGGAACCTTTGCCGCGCGGAACCATAGTTCTCGCGCCAATAGGGGCACGCGAAGTCGCTAGGCGTTGTGTGGGGCGACGGCGAAGGGACGATCGCCGAGGCGCGTCTCAAACTTGCCACACCTCTCGAAGGAAATCCGCGTTTACCGGAACGGCTGTGCGATTTCATCGACTGGGTGGCGCGCTACACGCTCGCGCCGCCCGGCGCGGTGCTCGCGCTGGCGCTTCGTACACGACAGGCATTCGAGCCCGAGATCCCCCGCATCGCTTATGCGCGCGGGTCAACGACGCCGCAACGTATGACTCCTGCGCGGGTGCGTGCGCTGGCGCTTGCGGGCGATGGACTGGCGCGCAGCGTCGCGGCGTTGGCGCGAAGAGTCGAATGTCACGCCGCCGGTTGTGCGCGGGCTGATCGAATGCGGCGCGCTGATCGAGACCGAGCTGCCGGAATTTTCGCCGTTCCGGGAATTCCCGATCCGGATTTCGCGCGCACCACGCTCAACGCGGAACAGCAAAGCGCGGCGCATGCGCTGCTCGGAGGACGTGAAAGCGGGAAAATATTCCGGTCAGCCTGCTCGACGGCGTGACCGGCTCCGGCAAGACCGAAACCTATTTCGATGCGGTCGCGGACGCGCTGCGCTGCGGCAAGCAGATTCTGATCCTGCTGCCGGAGATCGCGCTGACGGTGCAGTTCCTCGAACGTTTCGCCGAACGCTTCGGCTGTCGCCCCGCGGAATGGCATTCCGATCTGTCGCAAAAGGAACGGCGGCGCAATTATCGCGCCGTGATGAACGGCGAAGCCCGCGTCGTGGTGGGCGCGCGTTCGGCGCTGTTCCTGCCCTTCAGCGAACTCGGACTCATCATCGTCGATGAAGAACACGAACAGGCTTACAAGCAGGAAGACGGCGTCATCTACCATGCGCGCGATATGGCGGTGGTGCGCGGACATATCGAGCAATTGTCCCGTCGTGCTGGCCAGCGCCACGCCGTCGCTGGAAACCTATGTCAATGCGACGAGCGGTCGATACCATTGGCTCAAGCTGGCGGAGCGTCACGGGCTCGCCGAACATGCCGGAGATCCGGATGATCGATCTGCGCCAGGCGCATGGCGAAACCGGCACATGGCTGTCGCCGCCTTTGCGCGAGGCGCTGGCGACGACGCTCGTCAGCGGCGAACAGGCGATGCTGTTTCTCAATCGCCGCGGCTATGCGCCGCTCACATTGTGCGAAGCGTGCGGCCACAAGATGATCTGCCGCAATTGTTCGGCATGGCTGGTCGAGCATCGTTATCATCGCAAGCTCGTCTGCCATCACTGCGGTTTCGGCATGCCGACGCCGGCCGAATTGTCCGCACTGCAATGCGGAGAAAACGCTTGTCGCCTGCGGGCCCGGTGTCGAGCGCGTGGCGGAGGAATTCAAGAGCATTTTTCCGGACGCGCGCATGGCGATTGCTTCCAGCGACACCATGCACGGCCCCGCCGAAACGCAGGCCGCCATCCGCGCCATGGCGAAACGCGAGATCGATGTGCTGATCGGCACGCAGATCGTGGCCAAGGGCCATCATTTCCCGCAACTCACTTTGGTGGGCGTCATCGATGCCGATCTCGGTGGCTCCGACGGCGATCTGCGCTCGCGCGAACGCACCTTCCAGATGCTGCATCAGGTGTCCGGCCGCGCCGGCCGCGCCGAGCGGCCGGGACTGGTGCTGATCCAGACGCGCAATCCGGACGACGCCGTGATGCAGGCGCTGGCCAGCGGCGACCGCAATGCCTTTCTTGAACAGGAGCGCATCTTCCGCGAACGCGCCGGCGCGCCGCCTTTCGGCACGGCTGGCCGCGCTCATTCTTTCAAGCCCCGACGGCGATGCCGTGCGCGATGCCGGACGCACGCTGGCAAAAGCCGCCCCATCCGCACGCGGCACAAAAGTCTGGGGCCCGACGCCGGCGTTTTATCATCTGCTGCGCGGCCAGACGCGCGAGCGGCTGCTGCTTCAAACGGAACGTAGCGTGGATATCCAGGCCTATCTGCGCGCCTGGCTCGCGCCGGTGAAACTGCCGGGAAGTATCAGGCTGACGGTGGATGTGGATCCGATCAGTTTTTTTTGAAGTTTGCAGCTAAAGGAACCGAGCTAAATCTTGGGACTGTCCTCGATATACTCAACGGAGGTTTTGCTGATCTGAAACGATTTCACGCCGGTAGCAACCATTTGCACGACAAACACAAATTGATCGCTTTCGCCCAACTCGAAAAACCTACCCGGCAAAAGCTTGGTATCCATGTCGTGCGTTAGAGTCTGTCCGGAAACATCATGCGGGATTGCAGAGTTTTCGCAACATGAGGCGGATTGAGGCGAGGCGCAAGAACGCGAGTGCCTTGCGATTGAGATTTTCCCAATCCTTGGCAAGTCTCCGGCAGCGGTTCAGCCATGCGATTGTGCGCTCGACGATCCATCGTTTTGGCAGGACGACGAAGGTGTGCAATTCGTTGCGCTTGACGATTTCGATGACCCAATCTCCGCTCTGCGCAGCCGCCATTGCGGCGTGCGCCCCCTGATAACCGGCGTCGGCAAAGATGCGCAGGATGAACGGGAACAGCGCGCGCGTTCGCTCATCGAGAACAGATGCAGCGCCGTCGCGATCCTGGATATCGGCAGAATGAACCGCGCCGCTCAGCAGCAGGCCGAGCGTATCTACGAGAATGTGGCGCTTTTTGCCCTTGATCTTTTTTCCTGCATCGTAGCCATGCGGGTCATACGCCCCCCTTTTTCTGCGCTTTTGACGCTCTGGCTGTCGATGATAGCGGCAGTGGGACTTGCCTCCCGCTCTTCGCGTTCTCTGCATTTCACGTAGAGCTCGTGATGAATGCGCTCCAGCGTGCCGTCCCAACTCCACAGATCGAGATAGTCGAACAGCGTGCTGCGCGGCGGAAGATCTTTCGGGATCGCTCGCCACTGACAGCCGGTACTCAAAATGTACATCAACCCATCGACCACGTTGCGCATGACAACCGTCCGCTTGCCGCCGCCACGCTTGCCGGGCGGAATCAGCGGTTCGACAAGCGCCCACTCATCGTCGGTCAGATCGCTCGGATAACGCAGCTTGTCGCGGTTGTAGCGGGAGCGATTTTCGGCGGTCCACATCGGCACCTCCAAAACGATTCGGTGCCACATAAGGAATCACAACAGATTCCTGCCTTGCAAGCCGACGCCTCCGCTAACCGATTCTCGCGACTCGCAAAGTCGCCGGACGGACACTTACTATTCTTACTTCTCGTGGCTGCCCGCCGCCGAGGGCAAAGGGTATGCGAGGAAATACATCAGCCCCAAACGTAAATACTGAACCAATTATCGGAATCAAAAGTAACTGCAGCACAATCTGAAATTGCTCCGGCCTTGAAAAGACAGATTGGAAGCCAGCAGTTATGCTGCTCTTATCCTTTACTTGCGATGCAAAAAAAACAATGCACAACGCCGTCGTGGAATATAGCCATGCCCACAAAATCGAAGCATCAACGCCGTTCGAACTAGATAGGGACGCTGACCCAAATACACCCGACGACACCTTCAGACTGGAATATATGAATAGAACTACGGCAATGACCAGAAACACCAAATCAACGCTTCCGGCCATGGTTGCTATAATCCACTGAGCGGGTGTTTTGTCGACTTGTGTTGGCGGGACCGGTGGTCCAACTACCTCAGTCGAGTTTGTGCTGGCTGTCATGCTATTAAGCTGATCAGGAACAGACGCAACGCGTTGCTTCGCAGCCCTAACCTTGCGAATAAACCCGGCGATTAGCGTTCCAACAACAAATAGCAGAAGCAAGTAGGCGCTAGCATCTGAGGCAAATCCGACGATCCAGCCGTTGTCCGACGACGTGATCCATCGTTGGCGAGCGAGCCAAGCGCCAATGGGATCGTATTTTCCCAGAATTGAAAAGAACCGCATACTATAGTGGGATGGAGTGTCACTCCAAAGGGAATAAAGTCCGTTTAGCAAAGTTGAAAGCGTTTGAGGGAGAAATAAAAATAAGGCATAGACGAGCGTTCTTCCGCCAGCGTTCTTTGCCCCCCAAAAACTGGCCACCGAGATTATCTTCCAGAACTCCCAAGCGGAAATTACGCAAAGCGTCAGAGCCAAAGCTGCGTGGGCCCCTGCGATCAGGAAGCGAGCGTTCACAATGTCAAACGTTATGATGCCAAAGTGCGCCAAATAACCTGTTACGCACATAAAGCCAGCGAGATAGAGGGCCACCGAGGGAATTATTAGATAGGAAGAGGCGTCCTTAAGTTTTTCGAACATAAATTTTCCGAATCGGCGAGCGATTACAAGTAAACTCGAACTCTAGTCCATATAGCGGCGTCGACAAACTTCAATTTCGCTGTTGCATATCCACGCACGGAAGTGACAGAGATTTTCATTGAGCCGCCGCTATTGGCGGCCAACAACGTCGATCCAATCAGCTTCTGCTAATTGCAGCGATCAAAAGTAATCTCTCCTCGCTCCCGCTGGGGGAGAGGGCAGGGTGAGGGGGTGGCGACGCATGTGTGCTCTGGAAAGTCCCCCTCACCGCTTCGCGCGACGTGCGCTCGCTGCCTCTCCTCCAACGGAGGAGAGGCGAAATAATTCACTGAAACTCGCGCACATCGACCAAATGTCCGGCGATTGCCGCCGCCGCCGCCATGGCGGGGCTCATCAGATGCGTGCGCCCGCCACGGCCCTGGCGGCCTTCGAAATTGCGGTTTGAGGTTGACGCGCAACGTTCGCCGGGTTCGAGGCGATCGGCGTTCATTGCAAGGCACATCGAGCAGCCCGGTTCGCGCCATTCGAATCCTGCGGCGAGAAAAATTTCGTCGAGGCCTTCCTGTTCGGCCTGTTCCTTCACCAGCCCCGAACCCGGAACGACCATCGCGCCCACATGGCTCGCCACTTTACGTCCGCGCGCGATGGCGGCGGCGGCGCGCAGATCTTCGATGCGGCCATTGGTGCAGGAGCCGATGAAGACGCGATCGATGCGCACATCCTGGAGCGCCGTGCCCGGCATCAGGTCCATATAAGCGAGCGCGCGTTCGAGGCCCGCGCGAATCCCATCGTCCGAAACGCCGGCGGGATCCGGCACGCTGGCGGTCACCGGCAGCGCCTGCTCCGGGCTCGTACCCCAGGTGACCATCGGCGGAATGTCTGCCGCATCGAGCGCGAGCTCGACATCGAATTTCGCGTCGTCATCGGATTTGAGCGTGCGCCAATAGCGCACTGCGGCTTCGAATGAAGCCGATTTCGGCGCGCGGGGCCGTCCTGCGACATAAGCAAATGTCGTCTCGTCGGCGGCTATGAGGCCCGCGCGCGCGCCCGCTTCGATGGTCATGTTGCAGAGGGTCATGCGGCCTTCCATCGACAGCGCCGTAACCGCCTCGCCCGCATATTCGATCACATGGCCCGTGCCGCCGGCGGTTCCGATTCTGGCGATGATGGCGAGCGCCATGTCTTTCGCGGTGACGCCGATGGGAAGCTTTCCGTCGACCGTCACGCGCATGTTCTTTGCGCGGTTCATCAACAGCGTCTGCGTGGCGAGCACATGCTCCACTTCGCTGGTGCCGATGCCGAAAGCGAGCGCGCCGAAGGCGCCATGGGTGGAGGTGTGCGAGTCGCCGCAGACGATGGTCGTTCCCGGCAAGGTCCAGCCCTGCTCCGGCCCCACGATGTGTACGATCCCCTGCCGGATGTCGCTCATGGGAAAATATTCGATGCCGAATTCGCGCGTGTTGGATTCCAAGGTTGCGATCTGCTGCGCGGATTCCGGATCGGCGATGCCGCCGGCGCGATTGGTGGTCGGCACATTGTGATCGGCGACGGCCAGAGTGAGATCGGGGCGGCGCACCTTGCGGCCCGCCACACGCAGACCTTCGAACGCCTGCGGGCTTGTCACCTCATGGATGAGATGACGGTCGATATAAAGGGCAGCTGTCTCGCCCGGCGTGTCGTGGACCAGATGGGCATCCCAGATTTTGTCGTAGAGCGTTTTGGCCATGACGGATTCTCCCGGCCCGTAACAACACGAGGCCGGGGTTCTCTGCAAGGAGAATCCCCGGCTAATGGCCCGAGAAATAGAGAACGCCCATGATGACAACGACGGCGATGAACTGGGCGATGATCCGGTAACGCATCAGCCGGTTCGACCATTTCTTCGCGAAATCGCCTCCGACCCATAACGTGGAAAGTCCCGCGCCCAGGATCAGGAGGACGACGAAAATCAGGAATGCGATGAGGAAATTTGCGCCCATGGCGTTCTGCCTTTAAACGAAACGCTTATAGAGGACAAAGGGCTGCAGCGCGACATACGGGCCGGAGCATCACCACGCGCCCGTGTTGGGCATGGAAGCCCAGGGCTCGGCGGGCGTCTTCGACCCTCCCGCCTGAAGCAGCTCAACGGATATCCCATCCGGCGAGCGCACGAACGCCATGTGGCCGTCGCGCGGCGGACGGTTGATCGTGACGCCGCCATCCATCAGCCGCTTGCACGTCTCATAGATGTCGTCGACGTGATAGGCGAGATGGCCGAAATTGCGCCCGCCTTTGTAATCCTCAGGATCCCAGTTGTAGGTGAGCTCCACCATCGGGGCCTGTTCGGCCGCGGCGCGTTCGGCGTCTTCCGGGGCTGCGAGAAACACCAGCGTGAAACGGCCCATCTTGTTTTCGATGCGCCGGATTTCCTTGAGCCCCAACAAATCGCAATAGAACGCCAGCGATTTGTCGAGGTCCGCCACGCGGACCATGGTGTGCAGATAGCGCATGATTTAGCTCCGGGCTGGCCGGAGTCATTCTGCACATTTCACGCGCGCAGAACAATCGCGCGTTGTCAGGCCGCCTGCGGCGTCGGCGCGCTGCTGCCGCGCTGGCGCCATGCAAGAAGCAGCGAATAAATCGCGACCACGATCACGTTCGGGATCCAGGACGTATAAGCCAGCCACACGGACATTTCCGAATAGCTGTGGAAATGGAAGAAGATGAATCCGAAGGGGATCTGCAGCCGCAATGTCACCGCGCCGAATGTCAGCGCGTAACTGAAACGCATCCAGATGCGATGCTGCGCGATCTTGCGATTGACGGCCGCGCGCCAGCCGGAGATCGTCGTCCACAGCCACAACACGGCGAGAATTCCAAAACCGAGACCCGCAATCGGCCCGCCGGATGCGAAGGGCGCGGTTGCGAGCGCGCCCACGCCTGCGACGACACAAGCGAGCACATAGAGACGGCCGGTCCAGCGATGCAGAAGCGGCCAGCGCGCGCGGAGCCCAGGAATGAATTGCCAGGGCCCGGTCAGGAGTGCGATGGGCGCCACGATCATATGGGTCAACGCCTGCAGCGGCACATGTTCGATGACGCCGCGAATGCCCTGGTCGACGCCCAGCCAGATATTGGCGGGAACGGCCGTGTAGCGCAGGGCGTGAAGCCCCACGCCGACCGCGAGGAACGCCAGCGTATAGCGGCCAAACCTGACGATGCCGTTTTCCATGGACAACTCCCGGGCCGTTATCTAAACAGTGTCAAGTCTGAGTAGACGATGATTTTAACAGTGTCAAGATGCCCGCAAAGAAACCCAATTCCGCAAAAAAGCCGCCACAGCGCAAAGCTGCAAAGCCGGCTGTGGTCGCGCACCCCTATCACCACGGCAACTTGCGCGAAAAACTGATCGCGGCGACGGAAGCGCTCATCCTCGAGCGCGGGGTCGACGGTTTCTCGCTGCGCGAAGTGGCGCGCCGCGCGGGCGTTTCACCGGCTGCGCCTGCGCATCATTTCGGCGACACAAAGGGACTGCTTTCGGAAGTCGCACGGCTGGGCTTCAAGGATTTCGCCGATGCGCTCTACGAGGCCGACCTGCGCGGCGGCGACGATCCGAAAATAAGGCTGGACGAACAGGGCGTCGCCTATGTGACTTTTGCGATCAACAATCCGGCGCGCTTCTCGCTGATGTTCCGGCGCGACAAATACGACATGACGAATCCCGAATTGCAGATCGTCGCCGGGCGCGCCTTTAACATCCTGGAAGGCGCGGTTCGCGCGGCGGACGGCCTCTCGCCCACCGAAGAAATGACTCCGAACGCCTGGGGCCTGCTGCTGGCGACCTGGTCCATCGTCCACGGCTTCGCGCATCTGGCGCTGGGCGGCGAGCTCGACTTCGCGGCGCAAATGCGCGGCGGAGGGGATTTGATTCTCAAATCCTTCCTGCCGCTCACGCTGAAACATTTGCCGATCCGCGCAAAGCAAAAATAGCGCGACTGCTATTGCGGCGGACCTTCCACAGATACGCCGTCCGCGTGCAGCTTTTCCAGCACACCGTTCTTGCGCAGGAGTTGCCCGATGCCGACGACGGCGACTGTCCGGCCGCCTTCGTTCAACGCCGTTTCGATGGCGGTGACGGTATCGGCCGTGGCGCGGCTCTGAAGCGCCATCGGTTCCGGCGCGAGTCCCAACAAGCACTGGAATACGCGCGATTCCGCATAGTGCGACTTGACGCCCGCGACATCACCGATGGCCCAGGCGTTGGCTACGGCGTCCGCGTGCGCGTTCTGGAATTCGACGTCGTCGATGGCGGCTTCGACGCAGGCGCGGCTCGTCTCGGGCGGCGATTTGAGAATCGCCAGAATGCTCGGCATCGCATCGTATTTGGCGACATGGCGCACTTTGACGTTGCGACGCCGCGCGAGAGACTCGATCGTCAGCGCCGGTTCGTCATAGGTCATCGCTTTGGCGGTCAGGAAATCGCCTTCGAGTTCGAGCGCAGCGATGGGCAGCGCATCGCCCTCATAATGATCCGCGTTGCGATGGACGATGGCGCGCGCCGCAGCGAAATGTGCGGCCATGGGCTGGCCCAGAACGCCGTCCAGCGTCTGGCCATCCTGCAGATAAAGAAGACTGCGCTTGGTCAACAGAAACCAGCCGGCATCGAACAGCGACGCCGTGGCGCGCGGCGGCAGCAGCACGAGACGCGCGCCGTCGAGCAGATGGCCCAGATGAGTCTGGTTCCACACGAAATCCTTGGGCAGCACCGCGACGGTGCCCAGAATCCAGACTTCGGCGGCGCCCTTCTGCGCATGCCAATAGGCGGGACCGGCGGCTTGCGCCGTGACCGTCACCTGCTCGATTGACCAATCGGGAATTTGCGACGGCGGTTGCTGTGCGTCCGTCACAGACAAGGACAACAGCAGGATCAGCAGCGCGACAGGAATGGCCCGCATCGATCAGGCGAGCGCGTCAATGGCTTCATCGGACAAGGCGCCCGGAACGATCGTGACGGGGATGGGATATTCGCCGCCTGCCACCAGAGACACGAGAGGGCCCGGACCTTCCTTGGAGGTTCCGGATGCGAGCACCAGGATCGAAATATCCCGGTCGCTCTTGAGCAGTTCGATCAGCGCTTCCTTGGGATAACCGTACACGATCACAAGCTCCGGCAGGATGCCCGACAGATCGTTCACATCCTTGGCCGCATTGTGCAGCAGGTTTTCGGCTTCCTGATGCGCCTCGTCGCGCATGATTTCCTCGACGCCACGCCATTGCTGGAAATCAGCCAGCTGCGCCACGCACAGCATGGTGACCCTGCCGCCCGTGTGCTGCGCGCGTCGCGTGGCGAACCGGATGGCGACACGGCATTCAGGCGTCTTGTCGACCACAACAAGGAATTTGCGCGGCCGTGCGCTGTCCGGCTTTTTCGAAGTTGAAGCGCTATCGCTCATTGTATCAATGCTGCCATTCTCAGGCTGCGCCCGGCAAGGGCGTCTAGCGGGTCAGTTTGAACTATCTCGGCTATATTTGTAGGTGCGTCCATCTTCGCGCGGGTCGAAGCCTTTAGGCATGAACCCCGCGCGGAGAAGTTTGTCTAGAATCAGCGCCATCGCAAAATTTAATGGCAGCACCTCATCGCGATAGGTGAGCGCATTTGAAACCCACAATTCGAGATTTACCGTCGCAGCGGAAACTTTTTCATCAATTTCTTGGAGGATTGATTCGACAGTCTGAGTTTGGCTCACGTCCGTTATGCGGCTCGAACCGCCTCCCGATCCTCGACAACTTTCACAATATCACCAAATTTCACCATGGCCGGGCGTGACCCGGCCACCCAGTGGGCGAGCGTCTGCAAGCCCAATGACTCCCTTTTCTGCATAATATCAGGTTATTGGCGAGACGTTATTCGCCGCGCGGACGCGCGGCGGCTGGGTGGGCGGGTCAAGCCCGCCCATGGTGAGGAGGGGGTGTGTGTCAACGCAATCCAAAACCGGGCTCGAGTACCAATCTTAGTTCTACCGGTTTAACAGCGCTTTCAACGCATAAACCAATTCCAGCGCCGCCTTGGGCGTGAGCGCGTCGGGCAGCACCTCGCGCAAGGCCTCTTCGAGCGCGTTCGATTTGGCTTCGACCTTCGTGATCGGCATGGCGGAGAACAGTGGCAGATCGTCGATGCGGGCGAGCGGTTTGTGGCCTTCGCGGCCTTCTTCCAGCGCGCGTAACACCTCTTCCGCGCGCGTGACCACCGCTTGCGGCAGGCCGGCGAGCTTCGCCACGTGAATGCCGTAGGAGCGGTCGGCGGCGCCGGCTGCGTCACTTCATGCAGGAACACGATCGTGTCGTTCCACTCGCGCACCCGCATGGTGACGCAGGTCGAGCCGGTTCGAGCCGCTCCGACAGCGCCGTCATCTCGTGATAATGCGTGGCGAATAGTGCGCGGCGCGGTTGCGTCTCGTGCAGATGCTCGACCGCCGCCCAGGCGATGGCGAGACCGTCGAAGGTCGCGGTGCCGCGGCCGATCTCGTCCAGGATGACGAGGCTTTTCTCCGTCGCCTGATTGAGGATGGCGGCCGTCTCCACCATCTCGACCATGAAGGTGGAGCGGCCGCGCGGCCAGATCGTCGGCCGCGCCCACGCGGCTGAACAGGCGATCGACGATGCCGATATGCGCGGCGTCGGCCGGCACGAAGCGCCCATCTGCGCGAGAATGGCGATCAGCGCGTTCTGGCGCAGGAACGTGGATTTGCCGGCCATGTTGGGACCGGTGACCAGCCACAAACGCCCGCGGCCCTCCGGCGAGAGATCGCAATCATTGGGCACGAACGGATTGCGCGCATGGATCGGCGCGAGGGCCGCTTCGACGACGGGATGCCGACCGCGCCGATCTCGAAACGCGAGACGTTGATCGACTTTCGGCCGCACCTAGCGTTCGGCGATAGCGAGTTCGGCAAGAGCCGACGCCACATCGAGCCGCGCCAACGCGCCCGCGATATCGGAGAGGGCCGCACTGGCCGCCATCGCTTCGGCCGTCATTTCGTCGAACAATTCGCGTTCCAACGCCAGCGCCTGTTCGGCCGCTTCCGCAATGCGGCTGGCAAGGTTCGCGAGTTCGTCGGTCGAGAACCGCACGGCGCTGCCGATGGTCTGGCGATGGCGGAACAAATCGCGCGCGGCGCTCGCCAGCAATTTGTCGGCATTGCGCGGCGTCACTTCGATGAAATAACCCAGCACGCCATTGTGCTTGATGCGCAACGCCGCCACGCCGCTCGCTTCGCGATAGCGCGCTTCGAGGCTCGCGATCACGCGCGCGGCTTTCGTCGCGCAGGCCGCGCACGTCGTCCAGCGGCGCATGCGCGCCCGTTGCGATGAAACCGCCGTCGCGCGCGAGAAGGGCGGCTCTTCCACCAGCAGCCGTTCCAGCATGTCGGCCAGCGCGACTGGCGCGCGCAACGCCTTCGCACGAGCGCGCGCACGCGCTTCGGCTGCCTCGCCCGGCGAAGGCTTCAGCGGATCGTCGAGAACAGAAAGACTCTCGCGCAAGGCGCGCGCGGCCTTGATGCCATCGCGCAGCGCACCCAGATCGCGCGGGCCGCCGCGTCCGACCGAGAGGCGCGCCAGCGCACGCGCAATATCGGGCGCACGCGCGCAGATCTTCGCGCAACGCATGACGCAGATCGGAATCGCTTGCGAAGAACGCCACCGCATCCTGCCGCGTGGCAATCGCCTCCAGATCCGTCAACGGCGACGACAACCGCGCCGCCAGTTCGCGTGCGCCGGCCGCCGTGACCGTGCGATCGATCACCGCGAGCAGGCTTCCGGCGCGCGCGCCGGACAAGCGTCTCCGTCAATTCGAGATTGCGGCGCGTCGCCGCGTCGATACCCATGAAGGCGCGTTCCGGCGTACGCGCGCCAGCGTGCGCAGCGCCGGCAGCTTTCCCTTTTGCGTCAGTTCGAGATAAGCGACCAGCGCGCCGGCCGCCGACAATTCCGCGCGGCTGAAAGCGCCGAAGCCGTCGAGCGCGGCCACGCGATAAAGCGCTTTCAGCGCGCGCTCGCCCGTACCGGAATCGAATTTCGAGCGCCGGCAACGGCGTCAGCGCCGGCCCCAGGGATTTGAGCAACGACGCAAACTCTTCGTCGGCCAATAAGCTGTCAGGCGCGAGAAGTTCGCGCGGAGCGAGCCGCGCCAGTTCGGCGGCGAGATCGGCCGCCGCCACCGGCGCCACCTTGAATTCGCCGGTGGACATATCGGCAGAGGCCAGCGCGAAATCGCCGCCGGCCCGGCCCAGGCCGCGAGGATGTTCGACGCACGCGCTTCCAGCAGCGAATCCTCGGTCAGGGTGCCCGGCGTCACCAGCCGGACCACTTCGCGCCGGACGACCGATTTGGCGCCGCGGCGCTTGGCCTCCGCCGGGTCTTCCATCTGCTCGCACACCGCGACGCGAAAGCCCTTGCGGATCAGCTTTTCGAGATATTGCTCGGCCGCATGAACCGGCACGCCGCACATCGGAATGTCGTCGCCCTGATGCTTGCCACGCTTGGTCAGCGCGATGTCGAGCGCTTCGGCCGCCTTCACGGCATCGTCGAAGAACAGCTCGTAGAAATCGCCCATGCGGTAGAACAGGAGATAGTCCGCATGCGCCGCCTTGATCTCGAGATACTGCGCCATCATGGGCGTGGCGCTCTCGGCCTCCGGGGTGACATGCTCGTTCATGGACGCGAACACTAACAGATGCCGGTCCGCACGCGCGAGCCCGGCTTCATCAAGCCATTGAAAGCAGGGCGCCCGCGGGTCGATATTCTGTGGATTGGTTCAGATCGGATTACACATGACCAACGCCCAGACGCCCACCTTCACCCAGGAAGAAGCGCTCGCCTTCCACGCCAGCCGGCAAGCCCGGCAAACTCGAGATCAACGCCCACCAAGCCGATGGCGACGCAGCGGGATCTGAGCCTCGCCTATTCGCCGGGCGTGGCCGTGCCGGTGCGCGCGATCGCGGAACGGCCGGACGCCGTCTTCGATTACACGGCCAAGGGCAATTTCGTGGCCGTGATTTCCAACGGCACGGCGATTCTGGGTCTGGGCGATCTGGGCGCGCTGGCGTCCAAGCCGGTGATGGAAGGCAAGGCCGTCCTCTTCAAGCGCTTCGCCGATGTCGACGCCATCGACCTCGAAGTCGACACGACGGATGTCGACGCCTTCATCAATTGCGTGCGCTATCTGGGGCCGACTTTCGGCGGCATCAATCTGGAAGACATCAAGGCGCCCGACTGCTTCGTCATCGAAGAGCGGTTGCGCGAGCTGATGGACATTCCCGTCTTCCATGACGACCAGCACGGCACGGCCATCATCTCGACCGCCGGCGTGATCAATGCGCTGCATCTGACGGGCCGCAAGACTGGCGGACATCAAAGTGGTGGTGAACGGCGCGGGCGCCGCCGGCATCGCCTGCCTCGAACTCCTCAAATCCATGGGTCTGCCGAACGGCAATGCGATCCTGTGCGACTCCAAGGGCGTGGTCTATCGCGGCCGCACCGAGCGGCATGAATCAGTGGAAATCCGCGCATGCCGTCGAGACGAAGGCGCGTACGCTGGCCGATGCGCTGGAAGGTTGCGACGTGTTCCTGGGCTTGTCCGTCAAAGGCGCGGTGACGCAGGAGATGGTGAAGATCGATGGCGAAGGCGCCCATCATTTTCGCCATGGCCAATCCCGATCCGGAGATCACGCCGGAAGACGTGAAAGCCGTGCGCCCCGATGCGATCGTGGCGACGGGGCGTTCGCGACTATCCCAACCAGGTGAACAACGTTCTGGGCTTTCCCTACATCTTCCGCGGCGCGCTGGACGTGCGCGCCCGCACCATCAACGAAGCGATGAAGATCGCCGCTGCCGAAGCGCTGGCCGAGCTGGCGCGCGAAGATGTGCCCGACGAAGTGGCGCTCGCCTATCGCGGCGCGCGGCCCGTCTATGGCCCGGATTACATCATCCCCGTGCCGTTCGATCCGCGGCTGATCTCGCGCGTGTCGTCGGCCGTGGCGGAAGCGGCGGTGCGAACCGGCGTGGCGCGGCGCGAATTGAAGGATGCGGACACCTATCGCTATCAGCTGTCCGCGCGGCTCGATCCCTCTGCGGCTCTGCTCCAGACGGATAACTTCAAGCGTGCGCGCCAATCCCAAGCGCGTGGTGTTTGCGGAAGGCGAAGAAGAATCCGTCATCCGCGCGGCATTCGCGTTCCAGAACTCCGGCCTCGGCAAGGCGCTGCTGGTGGGTCGCGCAGACATTATCAAGGCGGGGGTCAAACAGGCGGGTGCGGATGAATCGACGCTTGAAATCCGCGTGCCGCATTCGGCGAAGGAAGCCGCGCCCTATATCGACGCGCTTTACAAGCGCCTGCAGCGGCATGGCGCGCTCTATCGCGATTGCGTGCGCATGGTGACCAACGACCGCAATATCTATGCGGCCTCGATGCTGGCGGCCGGCGACGCCGACGCGATGGTGACAGGCGTGACGCGCAATTACGCCGCAGCGCTCGCCGATGTGCGCCTCGTGCTCGACGCACCGAAGGGCAAGCGTCCCATCGGCGTGATCGTGATCTTCACCAAAGGCCGCGTGGTGTTCGTGGCCGACACCAGCGTGCACGAAATGCCCACCAGCGCGGAGCTGGCGGACATCGCGGTCCAGGCGGCGACGGTCGTGCGGCAATTCGGCTTCGAGCCGCGCGTCGCGCTGCTGGCGTCATCGACCTTCGGTTTCCCGCGCAGCGAACGCAGCGAGCGCATCGTCGAAGCGGTGCACATTCTCGATCAGCGCGGAGTCGATTTCGAGTATGACGGCGAGATGGCCGCCGATGTGGCGCTCGACCGCGAGAAGCATGGCGACTCTATCCCTTCTGCCGTCTCACCGACACGGCGAATGTGCTGATCATGCCCGCGATCCACTCGGCTTCGATCTCGACCAAGCTGCTGCAGCAGATCGGGCGGCGTGACCGTGATGGGTCCGCTGCTGGTCGGCCTCGAAAAATCCGTCCAGATCGCGCCCCTCGGCGCCAAGATGAGCGAAATCTACAACGCCGCGGTGATTGCGGCGTTGTGATTCGTGAAGGCGCAAGACAAGCCGCGCGAAATCACCAAACTTCACCATGGCCGGGCGTGACCCGGCCCCAGCCGCCGCGCGCCTGCGCGGCGAGTGACTCTTCGCAA
This sequence comes from uncultured Alphaproteobacteria bacterium, assembly GCA_963715545.1. Lineage (GTDB taxonomy): Bacteria > Pseudomonadota > Alphaproteobacteria > Micropepsales > Micropepsaceae > Rhizomicrobium. The sequence goes on from OY970252.1 coordinate 3,501,749, forward strand.
TGCTTCGAGAAATTTGCGTGTCACAACGAGTCGTTTCGCTCGCGGACGCTCGCTTGCTGGGTGGCCGGCTCGGGGGCCGGCCATGGTGAAATGAGGGGATCGCGTGAACCAAAGTTGAAAAGAACCCGCGCTGGCGCGATTTCGCGCGGACCGATAGGTTCTTGGCCGAATCTTCATTTGCGGGTGGCTGCGTGACTGATCAATCCGACCGACGCGATACCGTATTCCTCGGGCACCCCGCCGGCCTCGGCTGGCTGAGCGCGACCGAGTTCTGGGAGCGCTTCGCCTATTACGGCATGGCGACGCTCCTCGTGCTCTATATGACGAAGAGCCTGCTCCTGCCGGGCCATGTCGAGCATGTCTGGGGCTTCGTAACATATCGGAGCATCGTCGATCATTTTGGAAGGCTCTCGCCCCAGGCGCTCGCCTCGATCACCTGGGGATTATATGGCGGGCTTGTTTACGTGACGCCGATCTTCGGTGGCATTCTTGCCGAACGCTTTATCGGACGAACGCCCACGGTCGCGCTGGGCGGAAGCCTCATGGCGCTGGGCAATTTCCTGATGACCTTCGACCAGACGTTCCTGATCGCGCTGCTGTGCCTCCTGATCGGTGTGGGCTGCTTCAAGGGCAACATCGCAACCCAGGTCGGCGATCTCTACGGACCCAACGATTCGCGCCGCGCCGACGCCTTCCAGATCTATTTCATCGGCATCCAGATCGCCGTGATCTTTGCGCCGATCGCCTGCACGACTCTCGCGTACAGATACAACTGGCATTGGGGCTTTGGACTTGCAGCGGTGGGCATGCTCATCGGACTTGCGATCTACATGTTCGGCCGTTCCACCTTTCCGCCGGAGCCGCTGGCGCTTCGGAAGGCCAATCCCGAAGCGCGCCAGCCGCTCACGCCCAGAGACGTCACCAGCATCGTGGTGCTCATCGCGATCATCCCCGTACTAGCCGTGGCGAGCATCGGCAACCAGCAGATCTTCAACTCCTATCTCGTGTGGGGTGACAAGGCATTCAATCTGACGTTCCTCGGCTTCAACATGCCGGTGACTTATCTCGTGTCCCTCGATTCCATCATCAGCACGATCACGATGCTGTTGGTGATCCTGTTCTGGCGCTGGTGGGCGAAACGCTGGACCGAGCCCAATGAGCTCACGAAGATCATCATCGGCATCGCCATCAGCGCGCTGGGGCCGCTGGCGCTTGCGGGGGCCGCGGCGTCATTCGCCGCGACAGGGCACCGCGCGTCGCTGGGATGGGCGATCGCGTTCCATCTCCTGAACGATTTCGGATTCGCCAATGTGTTTCCCGTGGGTCTCGCGCTCTATTCGCGCGCCTCGCCCAAAGGTTATGCCGGAATCATGATCCCGCTTTATTATCTCAACCTGACCATCGCCGGGTTCCTGATCGGCATACTCGGCACGCAGCTTGATCGCATGCCCGCCGTCTCGTTCTGGCTGCTTCATGCCGGCCTCATCGCGGGCGCGGCGGCGGTTCTTTTCGTGGTGCGCATCACCGTGGGCCACACGCTCCTGCCGGACTATGGTCACACGCCAGAGGCCAAGGCGGCGGCTTGAAGCGATCCGACACCGCGTCTCCAAAGTCACTTTTCGGGAACTCGCGCGGATGCAGCCTTCCCACCCTCTGGAGAGTCTAGAGGGATGTGCTAGCCTCGTGACCGACAGCTTTTAGTTCCCCATGGCGAGTGCGCCCGGCTGAAACGGGCATCGACCTGATGCACCCGCCGCGATCCAGAGCGGACGCTTGCCGGCTTCCGGCGCCGGCGCGTGCCGCTGCGCAACCCTGCCGGACAATGCGGGAGCACGCACCATGACCAGCAGCGTCATCAACACCTATGACACCAATATAACCGAGACCTTGTCCTCGACCGGCGACGATCTCCTCGTCACCAGCGCTGGCTCGATCGTCAATACCGATAGCGACGACGGCATCGATTCGAATGGCGAAGGCCAGAACATCACGATCGATGGGTTGGTCTACAGCGTCGACGGCGGCGCCGGCACCGGCATCCGCATGGTCGGCGCAGGGTCGAACCTGTTTGTGAACGGTCAGGTACAGGGCGATACGGGCGTTCTCGTCGACGACACGAGCAGCGTCAGCATCAATGTCGGCGCGCAGGGGTCGATCGACGGCGTCAACGGGACCGCCGTCATTTTCGAGGGAAACATCAACAGTCCGGCCACCACCGGCTACAGCCTCAGCAACGCCGGCGAAATCTCCAGCGGCTTCGGGTTTGTCGCGCACGCAGTGGTGTTTCAGTACGGCGGCTACGATCTCCTGATCAACAGCGGAACGATTTCGGGCTCATTCGCAGTCGCCCTCTATGACAACGCCGGGCCAGAGACCGTCGAGAATTCCGGCACGATCGAAGGCGGCATCGGCGGGGACTCCGCGGCGATCTATAGCACCAGTTCATCGGACGGCGCCGACATCGTGAATTCCGGCCTCATCACGGACGGCGCGGCGAACACGATCGGCAGCGTCTATGCGCTGATCTATTTCGACGACGCCGCCGGCACGGCCTCGACCATCGACAATGAGGGAACGATCACGGGGGCCGGCTATGTCATCCAGTCGATCTCCGACAGCCTCGACATCTCCAATTCCGGAACGATCCATGGCGGGATTTATGCAACCGGGACCGTCGACATCGACAATTCCGGGCTCTGGCAGCAATCCACGGGACACAGCAGCGGCGTGTTTTCGCTGAGCGGCGCGGGAGACACGATCACGAACACGGGCACGATCGCGGGCGACGTCAATTTGACCGGAAGCGGCGATACGTTGACCAATGACGGCCGCATCCACGGCGACATCACGCTGGGCCAGCATGCCACGCTCACCAACACGGACATGATTCACGGCAATGTCGTCCTCGCCAATTACGACACGATCGACACCAGCGAGGGCAAGATCACGGGAACGATCGAAGCCGCCAAGGTCGACACGTTCGATTTCAGCGGCTCCTTCGGCCACAACACGATCACCGGTTTCGTGTCGACGACCAAGGCCCACGACACCATCCATTTCCTAAGCGACGATTTCGCCAACTATGCCGCCGTGCAGTCGCATATGGCGCAGGTGGGAACGGATGTCGTCATCACGCTGGACGCCGCCGACACGATCGTGCTCGAGCATCAGACATTGGCGAATCTGACGACGTCCGATTTCACGTTCGGGTAGATCCGTCCTGCCTGCGCCCGAGGCGGGCCATGGATTTCCGGCGGGTCATCGGAGCGGCGCTCAGTGCCCGCCGGAAACATAACCGTCATTCAGCGTGCGCAGAAACGCGATGATGTCCTGCATTTCCTGCTTGTTGAGCGCCGGCCTGTCGCCGGGCTTGCGGTCGAACGGGGCGTCGGTGACATCGACATTGGCGCGGTACTTTTCCGGGATGTCGTCATATTTGACGACCGCGCCGTTCGCATCGCGCGGATAGAAACGTTCGGGTTGCAGATCGCGGTTGACATACCAGTCCAGAACTTCGTCCAGCGAATGGAATGCGCCGTTGTGGAAGAAAACCTGCCGCGTGGCGGTGTTGCGCAGGCTCGGCGTGAGGAACATGCCGCAATATTGCGTCTGGTCGCTCATATTCGTGCGATAGGGCCCGCAAATGCCGAGGTCGTGATAGGCGGGATCGCCGTTGGCCTGGATCGCCTTGTTGCGGGGCACGCCCAGCGCTTCGTACTGATAATCGGTGAAGAGAGGCGGCAAGCCGTCCACTGTCGGCTTCGAGAGATGGCACGCGGCGCAGTTGCCTTTCATCGGATCGTTGAATGCGAGATAGCCGCGCGCTTCGGCGGGTGAGAGCCGCGCATGTCCGGCCAGCCAGGAATCGTATTTGCTGGTGAAGGGATGAAAGCTCGGCTCCTCGATCTGATAGCGGCCGATGGCGAACATCGCTTCCGCCAGCGCCTGTTTCGGGACCTGGAAAATGTTGGGGCCGAAGAGCGCAGTGAAATCTCCGGCATACTCCGCGTGTTCGAGTTTTCCGGCGACGTCTTCCGGCGTGGTCGCGGCCATTTCCGCCGGATTGAACAGAGGTCCGTTCGCCTGAATTTGCAGCGTGTCGGCACGGCCGTCCCAGAACAAGCCGCCCTGCGGCACGAGATTGGCGGAAGCAGCCTGCGGCGACGCCGCAGTCTTCAGAACGCGCGTGTGATTGACCGCAAGGCTCGCCTGTTGCTGCAAGGTCTGTGGCGCATCGTCATTGCCGGATGTATCCGGCGCGATGCGGAACGCAGGTTGGCGATAGAGATACCCAAGCGACGGCACGGCGCGGAAACCGGCCGTGTGCATGTCGGATCCGCCGATCATCATGACGGCGGCCGCGCCCGGCGGGCCATAGGCATGCGCGGGATCGTGGCAGGAGGAGCAGGACAATTTTCCCGAACCCGAAAGACCGGGATCGAAAAACAGTTTGCGGCCCAATTCCGCCATGGCCGAGAGCGGCTCGACCGATGGATGAATCAGATTCGCGGGATGCGGATTGACGCCCCGCGCCAGGAACCAGGAATCGGGGTGCGCAACCGGACTCGCGCCAGCGGTGGAGAGAAAGACTCCGATCGCAAGCGCCGTCGCCGACAGGCGGCGCGACCATGCTTTGGCAATGGATGAATCATACACTGACGTTGACTGCCTCAGGTCCGAAAACACCGGTGCGCACCCCCTGCGAAGAGGATGCGCACCAGCTTACACGATCAGCCGCAATACTTTGCGGCCGCGAGATTTCGGCAGGCTTAGTTGACCACCTCGCCCGAACGCGGATTGAGATACAGCCGCGAGTTATCCGGCGCCGTAAAGTCGAACATGTCATTGATGCTGCCCGTCGTGGCGTCGAATGAACCGCCACCGAGCCGCTGGCCGCCCAGCCAATTGTCTTCGATGAATTTCACGACCGACGCCTGGGTGATCTGCACGTGGCTGACATAGTTGTTTTTGGCGTAAGGCGAAATCACGATGAACGGCGTGCGCAGGCCCGGACCGCAGCGACCCTGGACCGGATGGCCGCTCAGGCCGTTCGGCGGTGTGCCAGTCCCGCAGACGCTGCTTCCGTTGAGCTGGTCCTCGGAGGTGAACGATGCGCTGGTGGGAGTCGCATAGACATGATCGTACCAGCCGTCCGAGTCGTCATAATCGATGATGACGGCGGTGCTGGCCCAACCCGGCTGCTGCTGCAGGAAATTGACCACCTTGACCACGAACGCCTGTTCGTCGAGGGGATCGGAATAACCGGGATGGCCGTCCTGATAGCCGGGCGCCTTCAGGTAAGAGACGGCCGGGAAGTTGCCCTTCTTCACGGCGGCAAAGAAGTCATTGATGTCATATTGGTGATTGGCCGGATCGAGTTTCTTTCCGCCCGCCGTAAAGGTGTATCCGATCGCCGCGTCCGAGCTCGGACGCGCATGGGTCGGATTGGCCGTCGTCGCGTAATACTGGAACCACGCGTGGTGCGGAATGTAGTCGGCCTTGTCCACCTCGGTGACGGTGGAGGTCGTGCTGCGCGCGCAGCCCGTCGTCGAATTGGCGTTGGTCAGGCCGAGATTGAAGCCGCCCATGAAGCCGCCCCAGGTCACGCCTTGCGCATTGAGAAGATTGCCGATGTTCGGGCCGGTCATCGTGATCGTGCTGCTTGTGCTGGAGCAGACATCGCCGGCCGGGTCGACGTCGCCGATGTCCGTGTACCCGTTCTGACCGTCGGCAACGTAGTAACTGCCGAGGCCGCTGCTGCCTTTGACGGACGCCAGACCGTTGAGCTGGCCGGAAACGACTTCCAATGCACCGGGAGTCGAGGGGCCGAAACCATCCGTGCGCGCGTTGTCGCTCATGGCGAAGCGCTGGGCGTAGTTCCACAGGCCGGTCACGGTGTTGCCGTCATAATAGCCCATGACCTGTCCGGTCGTGCCGAACGCGCCGACGCCGCCCGGCGAGGCGGTGCCGGTATATTTCGGAAACAGATCCATGGCGCCGTTGTCTTCGGACTCCTGCTCGGGCGTGTAGTTGTGGTTCTGGTCAGCGCTGGCCGCCTGGGTGCGATCGAGACGGAACGGATTGGCCGCGCCCGCGCCGTTCGCGGAATTGGTGAAGTTCGGATTGTTGGTCAGCAGATTGGCGCTCACCAGATTGTTCACGCTGGGGGTGTTGTTCGCGCCGAAGAATTTCGGCTCGCCCTTCGGGTTCGTCGCCGTGGGGTAGGTGGCGAAATAATGATCGAAGGAGACGTTTTCCTGGAAGATGACAACCAGATGCTTGATGGGGGTGCTGGTCGCCGCGTTCGGATTGCTCTGCTTCAGCTGGTGTGTGGGGTTTGCGAACGCGAATGAACCCGCATTCAGTGTCAACGCCGTGGCGCTCATCAGCGCCACCAGCTTCTTGGATAATTTCATTGTGCCCAACTCCTTGGTGCGTTTTCGGGAATAAGATTGCCGCGCCCCCCCCTTCACTGAACTCGGGTGCAATACGATCTCGACGCCGGTTTGTAACGGAAGCGGTTAACGTATCCGCGATGTTAAGATTTCGGATTCGCCACAGTTAGATTGCAGTTTCGTTGCAGCGGGCGGGGTCTGTTTCGCATTGTATGGATGCGAACAAATCTCCTCCCCCGCGCCGGCGTGGGGCACGGGCCCGAATGCTTGTCGAGTCGGGGTTTCCGCGATAAAATTAACATCGATACGTCTTGTGAATTTGTCGGCTTGGATTTTCGCCGGAAAGAGGAATTTTCAAAATCGGGAGAGGGGCGATGAGGGGGATCAGGCAAGCTTGCATTCTGCTGTCCTGCGTTCTGCTGCTTGCAGGTTGTGACCGAGCCATAAGAATGACGCTGTCCGACGGGGCTTTGCCCGCGGAAACATCGCCGCCGACCGTGCATATACCGGTCAGTTCCGATGTCCTGATCGCGGGCGGCATCACCACGGGGCTTCGCAGCACGGGAACCGCAGAATATTATGACGTTTACACCGGGAAATTTCTTCTGACCGGATCCCTGCCGACCCGGCTGGTCGGGCTGCAGACGATTGCTCTCGGCGGCGATACGAACACGGTGCTCGCGGCCGGCGGCTCTTATCTGCAAGGCGATTATGCCAACTCAACATTGACCTTCAGCGGCAGGGTGACGAACGCCGCCGCGCTCTACAATGTGCAGACGGGGCTCTTTTCCGCCGGCGGCAAGATGGTGCGGCCGCGCACCTTGGCCACCGCGACTCGGCTTGCCGACGGCAGCGTGCTGATCGCCGGCGGCTTCGATCCGCTGGGCACGCCGCAGCGCAGCGCCGAAATCTATCAGCCCGGCACGGGAAGTTTCGCCGCGGTGAAGAACATGCACATGCCGCGCGCGCTGCACAGCGCCACGCTGCTGGCCAATGGGTTCGTGCTGATCGCCGGCGGCATCGTCGACACGCTCGGCACGTCCACCCCCACGGCGGAGCTTTACGATCCGGCGACGCGAGAGTTCTCGCTGCTCAAGAGCACCATGGTCCAATCCTCCTCCGGCCACAGCGCGACACTGATCACCGGCTGCAAATGCCCGCGCGACGGAGAGGTGCTGATCGCCGACGGCGTGATCGGCGCGACCTCGAACGGCAATCAATACGAAATCGGCAACCCCGCTGCTTCGCTGTACGATCCCAGGACCCGCACGTTCAGCCGAACCGCGGTCATGCCGACCGATGCGCGCCTCTTCCATTCGGCGACGCTGCTTGCGGGCGGCAAGGTTTTGCTGGCCGGCGGGCTCGCGGGCGCCGTGCAGATCGGAAGCGCAGGCATCACCGGCTTTACCGGCAACGGCATCCGGCAAAGCGCCGAAATCTACGATCCGGTCAGTTCGAGCTTTTCCTGCATCAACGGCGTCACGGGTTTTTTCTGCAACGCCGCCATGGTGATGGCGCGCGGCGGCCATGTGGCGGCGCTTCTGACCAAAGGCCCGAACAGGGGCAAAGTGCTGCTGGCGGGCGGACTGGTCGGCCCGGCTCCCGCCAACAGCGCCGAACTCTACGATCCGGCCACCGGCGCCTTCGCCGCGACCGCCGACATGAAAGTCCCGCGCGCGTTTGCGAATGCGGTGACGTTGCCTTGAGAGGGGGCTCGGCGATCGGCTTGGGCGAGAGAAGTTGGGGTGTATTTCACACCGCCCTTGTGGCGCGACGATAAGTGCACTCTGACCCCGTTTATCCAGGCTGACTCCGCGGCATCCGGAAGCGTCAGAAATGTGCTACCGTGCCCTTCGACCGATGCTCATATGGGGAATGTCGGCTAAAGCAGAGGCTGAGATGTCTATCGCGTACCGCAAAATCCAATTCTGCGCTTTCATCTTTTTCGCGGCCGTCATGGGATCCATTCAGAGCGCAGAAGCCCAGACGATAACTCTCGATTGCTCCCCGCAAACGGGCGTCAGCGCGCCCCCAACGCCCGTCGGATATCACGCCTGGAGAGTCATCGTGAATTATTCGACCAGCACAGTGGAATGGTTTGGTTATTTGATGAACGACGGCAGCACGTTTGCTTTGGTGTTTGGCGCCCCGGCGCAGATCACCGACACCACGATAACGTGGCAAGTTCCTTACCAGGGCGACCCGACAATGACTGACAGCATTAATCGATCAACGGGCGTCCTGTATTTCAGGGCAAGATACGAGGAGCCGCAGGTCACAGGTCTTTGCGATATCAGCAAAAACGATCCGCCGCCCAAGTTCTGATTGCGGAGCGGCTGGCAAAGCGCTTGTAACGCCAAATCTGCCGCCAAAAGAGATATCGAGCATCCTCTCGGATGTTACCCATTTACCCACCCTGGCTCATGCAGCCCTGGTAGTTGACCTCGCATTGATTCGAGCAGGATGTGGCGCCGTCGCAAGCTTTCAGGCACTGCTGTTCATTGGCAAGACAGACATCGGCATGTGTATCCGCCAACCTGCGCAGCCCGAAGGCGCCGTTCTGCGCGGTCGCGTTTGGCGAAATATAGCTGACCTGAGTCACACGGACATTGCTTTGGCCAAATTCGGCCTTTGATGGAGATGGCGTCACTGCAACGCCCAGCGCGAACGCCAATGCCGTGCCGAGAAATAACGCCGTGCCGACTTTGATCCGCATGAAAATCTCCCATGGGCCGAAGGATGTCATCCGATCATCTAAAGCAACATTACCCAGATGGCCGATCGATCCAAAGCCGTACACGAGCGTGGACCGAGTGGAGGTGACTGGCAAGCCTGTGAGCGTTCTTTCTCGCCCTCGCCAAGAGTTTCGCGAACATTCGGCGACAAGTTTGCTGCTCGCGGCGCAAAAGCGTTCGGCGAAGAAGCATTGCGTGCATTAGAGTGCATCGTTCGAATTGCTGAATCCGATCTTGTTGCGGTCCGCCGCAAGAGCTTTAACTGCAACAGATAACCTGTCGCTGTATTGTCGTATTGTCGCCGTATTGCTTACACCGTCACCACACAGCGGGTTTCGTGATTGTGCCCGTGCTATCCGCGAGCGTCTGCGGAAACTGCGAAGCCGCCAAATGATGTTGGCGTGGACTTATGGAGAAGTCGGCAATAGATTTCAGTTCGATACTGCCTCTAGGTCGCGGCAGTATGAGGCCTACCGTCAGTCCGCAATCGCTTTTTGCCATTCTGATCGGAGTAAGAAGGTCTGAATCGTTTGACACGATGACCGCGCACAGGCAGCTTTGCCGATATGCGTCCCTCAGCAAGTGCGCGGCCAAATTCACATCCGATCCTTTTTCTTCGGTCTTCAAGACCCAATCCGTCATCGTCGCGCCCGTTCCATCTGTCTTGAGCACTGGCTTGCCGCTGGCTGTCGCGTACTTTCTAGGATCGGTAGGATGCGGAGCGACAAGCGGCTGCCTTATGACCGAACTTAGAAATGTCCCAAAATGCACTTCAACGCGGGGAAGCGTCGCGAGTGCCCGCAAATACATTTGCTGCCGAAGCGGCTGATCCGGATCGCGAGGTCTCGCGGAAACACGCGCCGTGAAATACGAAATTTTCTTGATATCGTTTTTTGGAAGCAGCTGATCGCAGAACGCTTCCAGGTTCAGCCATTTGAACGGCGAACTCCTGAGAAGGCCGTAGTAAAGATTGAATCCGTCGATATAGACGTGGGTGTCCAATCTGCCCCTCAGAAAGTGCTACGGCGGGCTTTCGCCCGCCGCGCGCCCGCTGGCCGAAGCCAAACGGGGGAGTAATCCATCACGTGAAGTTAGGCGGGGCGCCCTTAATTTTCAATCGCATTGACCAAGGTCGCCACGCAATATTATTGCGCCGACCGCCAGATTTCAGCCTGAACGACCGGAATTCAAGCAGAATTGGGATAATTGGGTATCGTGTCGCCAGAATCGGATCTCACCCGCTAGCAAATTAAGCCCAAGACGACGGAGTTCGACCAAAACGATTGGGCGGAAGTGTTACTCGTCCCTCGCAGTCCAGTCATCGAGCAGCCAGCAACGAATGGCGGTCTACTATGCCAAAAACATCTCGTCGGGAGCCCTCTTGCCAAATAGCGTCTTCTCTCGTTTTCCCTGCCATTTTTTGATGCGGCTTCGGATAGGATCGTTCAAAGTGGCGCCAAATCGTTCGATGAGGTCGGGCCTAGGGCCATTCTTGACCTCGTCCTGGTGAAACCGTCCGTCGACAATAGCTGCAAGAAGGATGGAATAGCGCCAGAGGTCCGTCGCGTTTTCGGCATTACGCATCATTTGGGCCCAGTGTTTCGCCCACTGATGCCTTTCCATCGAATATTTTGCCGCGTCGTAGGCGTCAGACAGGAAGCCGCAATCGTCCTTATGAGAGTCAATAGTCTCCAGCGCCCAAGGCGTTTCGACGCAAAGCCCCGCTACCATAATCGCCCTAGCGATATAGGCTGGTTCAGGACGACCGCGACGGTCCAACACATATTCACGCAACTGTTCAGTTTTGGCGGCGTTGATGGCCGCAAGAACTTCACGTGCAATCTCCGCATCGTTCCGGGCACTATCTAGGCGCCGGAAGCGGAGCTTTCGCAATTCGTCCCCATCACCGGCATCCCAGATGGTGACAGCGTCTAAGGAGAGGTCCGCGTTGCCCACTGTCATCCGAATGAAGGGGTCTGACTTGGCCAACTTTTCGAACAGCGCGACCGCACCAACCTGATCCTCGGTCGCGATAATCTGCGCGACAGGCAGTGCAACATTGTGGACCGCGCGCAGAGCTTCCTCATCTATCGCCAAGAACTCGCCGTGCCATCGGCGCACTTCGTCAGGAACGAGTGCAAATATTGTCGCGATCAGCTCCGGGGTGACGGCTTGAATGATGAGTTGTGCACCAACCGAGGTGAGTTCCCGCTCAAATTGTTCAACCGCTTCGCGATTACGCTGTTGCCGTTCGTAGAACGCAGCCCCAGTTTCCGACATGCGCTTAAACGATTCATGGACGCTCTCCTTTGGCTTTGGCCGATCCTCCACATTGTACAAGTCCGGACGGTCTCCCGTTCCAATTCGCTGTTCGATTTCTGGCAGCGCCACTTTGACCTTGTGCACTGCAGCTTTTTTTAACGCAGTGTCGATTCGACGAGCTACAGCTGAAACCGCGTCGGGACCCGCGGTGCGAGCGAAGTTCAAGTAGGCACCCATCTCAATGCGGTCGATGCATGCTGAAATGGAAATTAGGCCTTTAGAGGCTGCCAGCACCAAAACCTGTGACCCGTACCAGATTTCAATCCGCGCCTTTGTGATATCAAGCAGATTGGCGTTCCAGCCACTCGCGACGACTACGGGACCATGCCAACGAGATCATCGAGCGGCTCAAAAAACCGGGTACTTTGGATACCCGTGTATTCACACGGAAGGTCGGGCCGGCGAATAACAGCCTGACCCTTCAGGATCAATTGGCAGTTATATCTGCGGGAAGGTTCTTCGCAGAGGTTCCAGGTGACGCAACGCTCTACAGTCTCACGGACGAAAGCCTACCCTTCGCTCTCGGATTGTCACTCTTGAGCACAGCCCAACTCGCGTTGCGCAATCATCTCAACATCAAAGACGAACTGTCGAAAATACTTGATCCCATACCCCTCGGACAAATTCGGCAACAGGAAGAGGCTCGGCGGCCGGAGAGGCTCCCGCACGGATAATCCCTTGAGAATTTCCGCCTCGGGGACTCTTGTTTTATCTGCAATGAAGGTCGCGCTTTGGTCCGCCGCCATAGCGAGAAGAGTGCCTAGTCCCGGCAATCCGGCGGACGACCAGTCCAGGATCAACGTGCCGATCGCCAAGCGCTCCCCCAGCGCTGTGATGGTTTCGACGTCTTGTGATCTCACGGTTCCAGTCGAACCAAGAATCCACAAATCCGCATGGCCTTTGTCGTCGGCCGCAATTTCCGCAATCTTTGACAGAACCTCGTTCTTGGGGACTGTGTCGTCGTAGCGTTTTCCTTCGAAGCTGATCGTGCCGGGATCAAACGTGGATTGACCGTCTTTACCCCGCTGTGATCCCGATTTGGCAAGACTAAAGGTTGTCTTAGTCACGTCAGTTAGAACGACAGCAAGCAATCCCTCAAATCCGTCATCGCCGGTGGCGTCGAGTTTGCGGATAATGTCGCGCAACTGATCGATTGGTGTTTTGGTCATGAGCCCGGTCGTCAAATGGATCAAATCAATGTCCGGCGAGTGTACCATAGCTCGACAGCCTATAGTTGCATCAGGATTGCCGGAATCGGGAAGCGGCGTTCAGCCCGAAAAAATGCTGCGGCGGGCTTTCGCCCGCCGCGCGCCCGCTGACCGAAGTCAAACGGGGGAGAATCCGTTCTATGATTTTGCGGAATATGTCCCTAATTTTCAACCACGTCGACCAATACGTCGACGTTCAGACCCCGCGCATCAGGGTCATGATCTCGTCGGTCGTCATCCTGATGTCGCCCTTGCCCCGCATGTGCTCGACCAGCATCTGCCCTCGGGATTTTTTCTTGGCCTTTCGGCGCGGGGCATAAAGGCGAACCTCGCCGCGTCCGTCATAGGCGAATTCGACGTCGGTGTTCGGCAGCAAGCCGGCCTGCTCGCGGATGCTGGCGGGAATCGTCACTTGTCCCCTGGAATTGATGCGCATGGCGCGATCCATTTCTTGGCCCGAATTGTAGCACTTTAGGAAGACGCGGAGTCGGATTCGATCTTGATCCAATCATTCGGCGCGTCGGCGAAGATTCCTCCAAATAGCTCCGACCGCGTTTCCCTCCTGCAGGGCCCGCCCGCTTGACGTCCTGCGCATCGCGGCCGCAGCTTTCATTCCCTTGAGGACGCCATGGACCACCCCTTTTCGCTCCGCGATCACGTCGCGCTCGTCACCGGCGCGGGGCGGGGGCTTGGTCTGGAAGTCGCCAGGGGGCTCGCCGCCGCCGGCGCGCAGGTGGTGCTGAACGGCCGCAACCGGGAGACGCTGGAGGCGGCGGCCGCGATCGTCCGGGACGCGGGCGGAAAGGCGGATATCGCCGTGTTCGATGTCGCCCAATCCGCGTCCGTCCAACGCGCGATGTCCGAGCTGGGCCAGAAATTCGGCCGCCTCGATATCCTGGTGAACAATGTCGGCCGGCGCGACCGGCGCGGCCTCTTCGCGTTCAAGCTGGAAGACGTCCGCGCCATGTTCGAAGTCGATCTGCTGGCGCCGTTCGATGTGAGCCGCGAGGCGGCCAAACTGATGATTCCGGCGAAGCGCGGCCGCATCATCAACATCACCTCGATCGCGGGTCCGCTCGCCCGCGCCGGCGACGCCGCCTACACCACGGCCAAGGGCGGCCTCGACGCGCTCACCCGCGCGCTGGCCGCCGAGCTGGGGAAATTCGGGATCACCGTCAACGGGATCGCGCCCGGCTATTTCGCCACCGAAACGAACGCCGATCACGTGGCGGACCCGGAGGTGGCGAGCTGGCTTCGCCAGCGGACGTCACTCGGGCGTTGGGGCGAGCCCGCGGAAATCGCCGGGGCCGCGACGTTCCTCGCCTCGGACGCCGCGTCCTATATCACCGGGCAAATCCTGGCTGTCGACGGCGGCTATCTGGCCCATTTCTGACGCCACGACGCCGTCAGCGCGGTTGACAAAAGCGGCATTCTCGATCTAGCGTAAAAGAGAACTTATCATGAACATAATATGCATGTCAAGTATTGCAGCGCAGCACTCAAAGGGCAGATGGAGCAAAAGTTCCACCTGTTATTTACCTGTTTAACAGGTGGAGGGAGACACATTTTGGGTGCGCCGCACCAAAACTCTCCTGTTATTTTCCTGTTTAACAGGAGCGAAGTGTTCGCGGCTGCGGCAGGAAAGGGTGTGCGGATGGACGGGTAGGGTTCGGATTTTGGCGGCAGGGCTACGTCGGAGCGCGGGCATCCTGCCCGCATCCACCTTCGTTAAAGCTTCGGCGGACAAGCTACACAGCCCGGCGAAGCCTTGGCGTGGTCGGGCCGCATTTCTCGACGCGGCTTGGCGCTGGAAGGCTCGCACCGGCAGGAAGCCGGAAGAAGGAAAAGCGGGCAGGATGCCCGCGCTCCCAGTGCTCCGCCGCCTTGCGGGGTCCGGACTCGGCCCCTATATGTCCCCTTGGCGCGACGTGGGCTTTCCGGCCTTCTTCCGCCATTTCATGCTAGGGGACGGTCCGGAGGGCGCTTCTCAGGAAGGCCAGGTTTCCCGTCCGCCATAGAGAGAAGGACTGAGCAATGGCTAAAGTTATCGGCATCGACCTGGGCACGACCAATTCCTGCGTCGCGGTCATGGATGGCGTCAGCCCCCAAGGTCATCGAGAATGCGGAAGGCGCGCGCACCACGCCCTCCGATCGTCGCCTTCGCCACGGACGGCGAACGCCTGGTCGGCCAGGCCGCCAAGCGGCAGGCCGTCACCAATCCCGAATTCACCTATTTCGCCATCAAGCGGCTGATCGGCCGCCGCTTCGACGATCCCGATGACCCAGAAAGACATGGGCATGGTCCCCTACAAGATCGTCAAGGCCGACAATGGCGACGCCTGGGTCGCAGGGCCGCGACGGCAAGAAATATTCGCCGTCGCGAAATCTCCGCCTTCATCCTGCAGAAGATGAAGGAAACCGCCGAGGCCTATCTGGGCGAGAAGGTCACCCAGGCCGTCATCACCGTTCCCGCCTATTTCAACGACGCGCAGCGCCAGGCGACCAAGGACGCCGGCAAGATCGCGGGCCTTGAAGTGCTGCGCATCATCAACGAGCCGACCGCGGCCGCGCTCGCCTACGGCATGGACAAGAAAGGGCTCCGGCACGATCGCGGTCTATGACCTTGGCGGCGGCACCTTCGACATCTCGGTGCTCGAAATCGGCGACGGCGTGTTCGAAGTGAAGTCCACCAACGGCGACACGTTCCTGGGCGGCGAGGATTTCGACCAGCGCATCGTCAATTACCTGGCCGACGAATTCAAGAAAGAGAACGGCATCGATCTGCGCACCGACCGTCTCGCGCTTGCAGCGCCTGAAGGACGCCGCCGAAAAGGCCAAGATCGAGCTTTCCTCCGCGCAGCAGACGGAAGTGAACCTGCCCTTCATCACCGCGGACGCGTCGGGTCCCAAGCATCTGACCATGAAGATCACGCGCGCCAAGCTCGAAGCGCTGGTCGACGATCTGATCCAGCAGACCATCGCGCCCGGTGAAGCAGGCGCTGAAGGACGCCGGCGTCACCGCCAGCCAGATCGACGAAGTGATCCTGGTCGGCGGCATGACGCGCATGCCCAAGGTCCAGGAAGTCGTCAAGCAGCTGTTCGGCAAGGAGCCGCACAAGGGCGTCAATCCGGATGAAGTGGTGGCCATCGGCGCCGCGATCCAGGCGCGGCGTGCTCAAGGGCGAAGTGAAGGACGTGCTCCTTCTCGACGTGACGCCGCTGTCGCTGGGCATCGAGACTCTGGGCGGCGTGTTCACGCGGCTGATCGACCGCAACACCACGATCCCGACCAAGAAGAGCCAGATCTTCTCGACCGCCGAAGACAATCAGACCGCGGTCACCATCCGCGTGTTCCAGGGCGAACGCGAAATGGCGGCCGACAACAAGATGCTGGGCCAGTTCGACCTGATGGGCATTCCGCCCGCGCCGCGCGGCGTGCCGCAGGTCGAAGTCACCTTCGACATCGACGCCAACGGCATCGTCCGGTGACGGCAAAGGACAAGGCCACCAGCAAGGAGCAGCAGATCCGCATCCAGGCCTCGGGCGGTCTTTCGGACACCGACATCGAGAAGATGGTCAAGGAAGCCGAAAGCCATGCCGCGCGAAGACAAGAAGCGCCGCGCGCTGGCGGAAGCCAAGAACCAGGCCGATGCCCTGGTCCATTCGACCGAGAAGGCGATGAGCGAGCATGGCGACAAGGTCGACGCGGCCGAACGCACGGCGATCGAGAACGCCATCGCCGACCTCAAGGAAGCGATCAAGACCGACGATGTCGACGACATCAAGGCCAAGACCAATGCGCTGGCGCAGGCTTCGATGAAGCTGGGCGAGGCGATGTACAAGGCGCAGCAGGCGGCGGCCGGCGAAGAGCCGGCCGAGGGCGGTCAGCCGAAGCCCGACGACAATGTCGTCGACGCCGACTTTCGAGGAAGTCGACGACGACAAAAAAGGCGCGGCGTAGTCAGAAGATCGAACACGGGGCTCGGAGAACGATGAAGATCATTTGCCGCTTTCCGCTCCCCGCTGTTCTGATTTCCGACCATGAGCAAGCGCTGCTATTACGAAACCCTGGGTTGTGCGAAAGGCGCCTCGATCGAAGAGATCAAGGGCGCCTATCGCAAGCTCGCCAAGGAACTTCCATCCCGACCGCAATCCCGGCGACGACGGCGCGAAGATCAAATTCAAGGAAATCAGCGAGGCCTATGACGTCCTGAAGGACGATCAGAAGCGCGCGGCCTATGACCGCTTCGGCCATGCCGCCTTCGAGAACGGGCGGCGGCTGGCGCCAACGGCTTCGGCTTCGATTTCTCGTCGTCCTTCACCGATGTGTTCGACGATCTCTTCGGCGAGTTCATGGGCGGGCAAGCGCGCGCGGCGGCAGAATCGCGGCGGCGATCTGCGCTACAATCTCGAGATCACGCTGGAAGAAGCCTTTCGCGGCAAGAGCGCCGAGATCACGCGTCAACACCGCGGTGCCGTGCGAAGCCTGCGGCGGCACGGGCGCCGAAGCCGGGCATCGAAGCCCGAGCAATGCCCCACCTGCTCCGGCGCACGGCAAGGTGCGCGCGCAGCAGGGCTTCTTCACCATCGAACGCACCTGCCCGCATTGCCGCGGCACCGGCCGGATCATCCGCAATCCCTGCAAGGCCTGCCGCGGCTCGGGCCATGTGCAGAAGGAGCGCACGCTTTCGGTCGACGTTCCGGCCGGCGTCGAGGAAGGCACGCGCATCCGCCTCTCGGGCGAAGGCCAGGCCGGCATTGAATGGCGGCCCGCCGGGCGATCTCTACATCTTCCTTTCGATTGCCGCGCACCCGATCTTCCAGCGCGACGGCCACGATCTTTATTGCCGCGCGCCGGTGTCGTTCGTCACGGCGGCGCTGGGCGGCAGCATCGAAGTGCCGACCTGCGACGGCGGCCGCAGCCAAGATCACCATTCCCGAAGGCACGCAATCCGGACGGCAGTTCCGCCTGCGCGGCAAGGGCATGCCGGTGATGCGCGGCGGCGGCATGACGGGCGATCTTTATATCGAGGTCGCGGTCGAAACGCCGGTCAAGCTTTCCAAGAAGCAGAAGGAATTGCTGCGCGACTTCGAAAAGGAAAGCGAAGAAGGCTACCATCCCGGAAACGGAAGGCTTCTTCGCCAAGCGTCAAGGAATTCTGGAACCGCAACGGGATGCCGTAAGCGTCTACGTTCGCGCGAGCAGCGTATTCATGTTCGGCATGCCTTCCGCTTCGGCATACATCGCGTCGGTGCGACCCTTCTCCAGCAACTCCTTCGTGGCTTTGCGTGCGGCGCCAAGAGCCGCCATCCCGATCCCCGCGCCCGCGCTCACGCGGCGTACGCCGGCCGCTTTCAACTCGGCGACGGGAGCCAATCCCGGGCGGGTCAGAATGTTGAGCGGCAGATCGACGGCTTCGGCGATCTTCGTCATGGCCGCAAGATCGGTGAGCGCCGGCACGAACAGCCCGTCGGCATCCGCATCGAGATACCGTTCGCCCCGCGCAATCGCTTCGCGAACGGCGTTTTCCGGCGCAACCAATTTCTTGAGTACGACATCCGTGCGCGCATTGACGAACACATCGACGCCCTCTCGCTCGCAGGCGCTCTTGATCGCCGCGATCTTGGCCGCAAGCAGATCGGGCGGCGCGAGCCCGTCTTCCAGATTGATGCCGACGGCGCCCGCGCGCGCCAGCGCCATCACGAAGTCCGCAACGGCCTCCGGGTCCGACGAAAATCCCGCTTCGCTGTCCACGCTGACCGGGATTTTCACGGCGCGAACGATCTCCACGACCGCGGCGAGCAATATGGCGGTGGGCATCGTCTCGCCGTCCGCATAGCCGTGCGACCAGCAGACCGCCGCGCTCGACGTGGCGATGGCCCTTGCGCCGCAATCTTCCGCCAGACGCGCGCTTCCCGCGTCCCAGGCGTTCGGCAGCACCAGGATCGCGCCGTCATTGTGAAGCGACCGGAATTGCGCGGCCCGATCCGCATTCGAATGGGATTGGGTCATGATGGCGCCCGATTTGTTGCGAGCGCATTCTAGCGCTTTCTCACAACAAGTCTGCGTGTGCCGACTGTCGATTTCCGCATTTTGCGTCGGCGATTGTCGAATACCTTACGGACATGCCGTCAGCGGGTGATCATGCGTGACGGCGCAGGCCAATCGCGCGCCCTGCTGGTCGCCATAGGCGGCGCGCAGCTGCTCCTCCAGCGTCGCCCACTTGTCGCGCGTATCGTCGATGGCGGCCGAGACGGCATGCGCAAAATTGTCGTCGATCGCTCCGCGCGCCGTGAGCCCTGCGCCGATCGCGGGATCTATCGCGCCCAAATCCTTGTTGAGGAACTCGTGTTTGGCGCGCATGAGCCCCGCGCCGTAGTTGCAGTAGCGCTCTTCCGGAATGTTTTCGAAGCAACCCGTGATCAGCCCATCGGGAAATGGCGACGCGGCGCGCAGATCGAGCCAGGGCGTGCGACCCGTCTGCCCGAGCCCCGGCGGATTTTTCGAGCCTGTCGGTTGCGAAGGATCGGATCGATCGACCCAGTTGGAGTGGGAATAGAAGTCCTGCGAGGCGTGCAGCAGAATACCGAAATCCTCGATGACGTTGCATTTGGCCCCGCCCTTGATCTGACCCACGAAGATGCAGGGGATCTCCACCTGACTCTGGCGCAGCATGTTTTCATCGCTGACGAGCTTGCCGGCGTCGCGGACTGCGGCCGCGAGTTTCTCGAGCATCCAGTTGCGGCAGGCTTCGAGCGCCGCCTGGGCGGCGGCCTTGCTCTGGGGATAGCCTGGAACATCGAGCCAGTCGCCGCTGTCGCAATGCGCCTTGTTGACCGGAATAAGGTCGCCGCGATCCGGGATTCCGATCGCGCCGAAATTCCCATGGCCGCCTGCGAGTTCGTCGAGCGAAGCAGGCTGAAAGCAATCGGCGCCGGCGGCGCCCGTGCAGGCCAATGCGCGGCGCGTGATGCGCTCGTGCTCCGCATTCTGACCCATGGCGCGCATGGTTCCGAACGCCGAAGCCGGCTCCGCGCAGATCAGCGCGAGCATTGCTCCCAGACACAGCCGGTGCAGGAACACTATCGACAATGCGGACTCCCTGTCGTGCAAACCATGCGCCGCGTCGCCGGAAGCGGTCAACTTCGATAGGTGCAACGCCCTGTACCCGCTATAGTCGCCCGAAGCAGCGTCGTCAGCCATTTTCGCGTCGCAGAACATGATCGCAGATCAAATCCGATTCCTGGGCCGCCTGATTGCGCGGCCATCGCAGGTGGGCGCGGTTGCGCCTTCGAGCCCGGGGCTCGCGCGCGCAATGGCGGCGCAGATCGAGCCGGCGGGAAATGGGCCGATCCTCGAACTTGGGCCCGGCACAGGCGTGGTGACGGCGGCTCTGATTGCGCGCGGCATTGCGCCGAACCGCATCACATCGATCGAGTACGACCCCGATTTTGCGAAACTGGTCGCGCAGCGCTTTCCGGCGGTGCGCGTTATCCGCGGCGATGCCTACGATCTCAAGGGCACGCTGGGCGAGGGTTCGTTTGCGCCCTTTGCCGCAATCGTTTCCAGCCTGCCGCTTCTGAACGAAGCCAGCGAACGGCGAAACAAACTGATTGAGACCGCGTTCGCGCTGATGGCGCCCGGCGCGCCCTTCATCCAATTCTCTTATGGACTGCAATCGCCCGTGCAGCCGTCGTCAACCGTCGGCGTCACGCGCGCGGCGCTGGTGCTGTTCAACCTGCCGCCGGCACGCGTGTGGGTGTACCGGCGGACTTGAATTCGGGAATTACTCGGCCGCTTCGGCGAGTTGCGGCGCCGCTTGCAGCACGTCCGCGCCCACATGGGCCTCGAACTTGCGGAAATTGTCGCGGAACATCTGCGACCAGCTTCTTCGCCTGCGCGTCATAGGCGGCCTTATCGGCCCAGGTGTCGCGCGGGTTCAGGATCTTGGCGTCTACACCCGGCACCGACACCGGCACGCGGAAGCGGAAATGCGGATCGATGCGCATCTCGACATTGGCGAGCGTGCCGTCAAGCGCGGCTGCGAGCAGTGCGCGCGTCGCCTTGATCGGCATGCGGCTGCCGACGCCGAAGGCGCCGCCCGTCCAGCCCGTATTGACCAGCCAGCAATCGGCCTGATGCTGGCCGATCAGTTCGCGCAGCAGATTGCCGTATTCGGTGGGATGGCGCGGCATGAAAGGCGCGCCGAAGCAGGTGGAAAATGTCGGCTGCGGCTCCTTGCCGAGGCCCTTCTCGGTGCCCGCAACCTTCGCCGTGAAGCCGGAAAGGAAGTGATACATCGCCTGGCTGGGCGTGAGCTTCGAGATCGGCGGCAGCACGCCGAACGCATCGGCCGTCAGCATGATGACATTCTTGCGGATGCGACGCCGTGCCCGTGCTCGACGCATTGGGAATGAAATCGATCGGATAGGCGGCGCGTGTGTTCTCCGTGTAGCGGCGCGTCGTCGAGATCGAGCTCGCGCGTTGCAGGGTCCATCACCACATTTTCCAGCACGGTGCCGAAGCGTTGCGTGGTGGCGTAGATCTCGGGCTCGGCTTCGCGGCGAAAGCTTGATCACCTTGGCGTAGCAGCCGCCTTCGAAATTGAACACGCCGTTTTCGCGACCAGCCATGCTCGTCGTCGCCCACCAAGGTGCGCGAGGCGTCGGCGGACAGTGTCGTCTTGCCGGTGCCGGAGAGGCCGAAGAAGATCGCCGCATCGCGATTCTGGCCGACATTGGCCGAGCAATGCATCGGCATCACGCGCTTGGGCGGCAGCAGATAATTCAGGATCGTGAAGACGGACTTCTTCATCTCGCCGGCATAGGACGTGCCGCCGATCAGAACGATCTTGCGGGTGAAATTGACCGCGATCGACCGTTCCCGTCTCGCAGCCATGAATCTTCGGATCGGCCTGGAAGCCCGGCAGATCGATGATCGTGAATTCCGGCACAAAGCCTTCGCGCTGACCGGCATTGGGCTCGATCAGGAGGTGCTGGATGAACAGCGAATGCCATGCATATTCCGTGACCACGCGCACGGGCAAGCGATGGGTGGGATCGGCGCCGCCGAACAGGTCCTGCGCGAACAGCTCATGGCCCTGCGCGTAGGCCATCATCGAATGGAAGAGCACATCGAACGCGGCGGGCGACATCGCCTTGTTGTTGTCCCACCAGACTTGGGATTCGCTTGCCGCATCGCGCACGACGAACTTGTCGGAGGCTGAACGGCCGGTGTGCTGTCCCGTCAGAACGACCAGCGGGCCATTTTTGGCGACATGACCTTCGCCGCGCGCGACCGCCCGCTCATAGAGCGCCGGGGCCGCCAGATTCCAATGCACGGCTTTGAGATTGCGAAAACCCTGATTTTCGAGGCCATAGGCGCTCGGCTGCCGCCCGTCTTGGGACATAATAGCTCCTGCTGTCGCACTGCCGCCGGTCTGATAGCCGGCGTTTAAGGGATGGCGGACATTGCCGCCTTATGGGACCAGAATAGGCCGCCGGGGCGCTCTCCCGCAAGAAATCCCTAATCCGGGAATGCACAAGTTCTTCCGGGGCTTAAGGTGAAGACCATTCACCACAGTTGGACGCCAGCTCGGCTGGCCTTCAACCCCCGGCCCTTGTGGGTTAAGACCGTCCACCATGGCGCTTTCCGATGAAGAACTCGAACGCTACGCCCGCCACATCGTGCTGCGCGAGGTGGGAGGCCCCGGCCAGGCCAAGATTGGCGGCTGCGCGGGTGCTGGTGGTGGGGGCCGGTGGGCTGGGCAGCCCCGTCATCCTCTACCTCGCCGCAGCCGGAATCGGGACAATCGGCATCGCCGATTTCGATCAGGTTGCGCTCTCGAACCTGCAACGCCAGATCGCCCATCGCAGCGCCGATATCGGCCGACCCAAGACCGCATCGGCAGCGGGATGCCGCACGCGCGATCAATCCCAACGTCGTGATTGAACCGCACCCGGCGCGCCTGGACGTCGGCAATGCCCTCGATCTGATTGGCCGTTACAACATCGTGGCCGACGGGTCGGACAATTTCGCCACCCGCTTCCTCGTCAATGATGCCTGTTACCTGGCGGGCAAAACCCTGGTGTCGGCGGCTGTAACCGAATTCGACGGCCAGCTCGCGACCTTCAAAGCCCATGACCGCGGCGGCGCCCACCCCTGCTATCGCTGCCTGTTCCCGGAGCCTCCGCCGGCGGGAACGGCGCCGTCCTGTTCGGAAACGGGGGTGCTGGGGGCGGCAGCCGGGGTCATGGGAACACTCCAGGCGCTGGAAGTGCTCAAGGAAATCCTCGGTATTGGCGACAGTCTGGCCGGAAAGCTCTTAATCTATGATGCTCTGGCCACGCGTTTTCGCAATGTGCGGGTCAAGCCGGACCCTGCCTGCCGCCTGTGCGGCCCTGATCCCGCCATCCGCGACCTGTCGCAACATGGTTGATCCCCGGTCACAAACTTAACCACGACTTAAACGACCCGCCGCCATAATGGCCGCCTCGATCTCTCGCGGAGGCGCCTTTGGCGCAGGAAGTTCACTACGAGATCTATCGTCGTCAGGGTTCGAAGGGCGGCTGGCTTTTGCATGACGTGGCCAGCGCTCGCGAGAGCGCGATCCGCATGGCCGAAGAGCTGATGGCCGATCAGCGCGCGACCGGCGTTAAGGTTGTCAAGGAAACCTACAATCCCGACACGGGCGATTACCTGTCGCTCAAGATATTCGAAGACGGCCATACCAAACTGAAAACCGACGCGGCCGCCGAAGACGTGCCGCATGCGCTTCCCTGCTTCAAGCCGGACGATCTTTATTCCTACCATGCGCGCGCGACGATGGCGCGGCTCCTGTGCGATTTTCTCGCGCGTCACAAGCTGACGGTCACTGAGCTTATCCACCGCGCCGATGCGCTCGAAAGACTCGAAGCGACCGGCACGCTCTTCCAGCATTGCGTCCAGAAAATCGCGGTCGCGCAGGCGTCGAGCACATCGACGTCGGTCCAGCAGATCATCAAGAATCTCAACGACCTCACTTCGAAGGCCATCGCCCGCGTGTATCGCGATACGCGCCGGAAATACTTTCCCGTCGCCGAGGCCGGCCAGTTCGGCGCGCTTGCCGAGAAGCTCGCGGCCGAATCCGACGGCCTCTATCTGCTCAATGGCGCGCTCGCACATTATCTCGGCGAGGCGAAAAATTGGAACGAGAAACTGCTGAGCCTGCTTGCGCTCATGTTTGGGTTGCCTGCCGAAGGTCCGGGCCGCACGCTTCTGATGGGCGCCATCGACACGCTCGTGGCGGAAGTCCTGAACGGCGCGGCGGCGCTCCACGAACTGATCGGCGAGACCGAAAATCTTGGCGCGGCGCTGCTGGTTCTGGTCGAACTCTTTCTGGGGCAGCTGCCGGAAGATTCCACGAAACATGAAGGGCTTACGCTGCTCGCCCGCCATTTCGCCATCGACGATCTGCCCGACGCCCGCACCGCTGTCGCCAAACGCATCACCGCCGAACTTCGAAGCGTGCGCCGGCTTTGTCCCGGCTCACTCGTCGCTGACCTCAAGATTTTGCGGCGCATCGCCAACAAGCTTGTGCTCGGCGAGGGAAAATATCTGGGCCACGACGACATCATCGCGACCTTCACCCTGCGTTCGCGGCGCCTCGTGGCCAATGAATCGATCGCCGATCATCTGGCTGAGGCGGCGGCGCCCGACGATAAGATCGAGCGATTGTTGCTGATCGAGGAAAACATCATTGGCGTGGAGAACAAACGGCAACTCGCGTGTTTCGCCATGCCGATCCTCACATCCGCGGCGTTCGAGTCTTATTTCATCACGGGTCGGACGCCGCCGCTCGCAAGACTGAAGCGCCTGACGGAATTGCAGGCCCGCGTGCGCCGCAGCGGCTTTCAGGACAAGGAAAAGCGAGACATTTGCGAAGTCCTCGACAAAATCGCCTTTGAGGTCGAGGCGCGCTCCAAAATTATGAGTTCGATCGAGAAAATTCCCAATCCGGTCGACAGGGCGGTTGCGGCCCTGCGGCTCTGCGTCGAAGGCATGGTGACCGAAGGCCGTCTGTCGGCGAAAGCGCGCGCCATCGTGATTGCGTCGCTGGCGCAGCCGGGGTTCCTCACGGGCTATGTCGCGCATGTTTCACAAGGCGCGCAAAAGGCCACCGCCGAAGCCGCCATGGGCGAGTTGCTGCAGACGCTGGAAAAAGCCGGGATCACGGCCGAGACAGGTCTGCGCTCGATCGCGGCGTAACGTTGAATCGTTAGTGCGCTTCGTCCCAATTTCGCGCCGCGCGGGCATCGACGACCAGCGGCACCGACAATTCCACCGCCGGCAGCGCCGCTTTCTCCATCACCGACTTGACGACCTTGCTTGTCGCCTCGGCTTCCTTGTCCGGCGCTTCGAACATCAGTTCGTCATGCACCTGCAGCAGCATCTTCGCCTTGAGCTTCGCTTTCGCGAGCGCAGCGCGGCACCCGGATCATGGCGCGGCGGATGATATCGGCCGCCGCGCCCTGGATCGGCGCATTGATCGCCGCGCGTTCGGCGCCGCCGCGCAGGCCCGGGATTTTCGAATTGATCTCGCGGATATGGATGCGCCGGCCGAACAGGGTTTCGACAAAACCTTGTTCGCGGGCAAATGCCTTGGTGCGCTTCCATATAGTCGCGGATGCCGGGAAAGCGCTCGAAATATTTCTTGATGTAATCGTCGGCCTCGCCGCGCGGGATGCCCAGCTGGTTGGCCAGGCCGAAGCCGGAGATGCCGTAGACGATGCCGAAATTGATCGCCTTGGCGCGGCGGCGCACTTCGGCCGGCATGTCCTTTGACCGGCACGCCGAAAATCTCCGACGCCGTCATGGCGTGAATGTCGAGACCTTCGGCAAAGGCTTTTTTCAGCGCCGGGATATCGGCGATATGGGCCAGCAGCCGAAGCTCGATCTGGCTGTAGTCGGCGCTGATCAGCTTCGTGCCCTTGGCGCGCGATGAAGGCCGCGCGGATGCGCCGGCCTTCTTCGGTGCGGATCGGAATGTTCTGCAGATTGGGATCGGTCGAGGCCAGCCGCCCGGTCGAGGTCGACGCCATCGCATAGGAGGTGTGCACGCGGCCCGTCTTGGGATTGATATAGGCCGGCAGCGCGTCGGTGTAGGTGCCGCGCAGCTTCTGCAGCTGCCGCCAGTCCAGCACTTTCTTGGCGATGTCATGGCCCTGGGCCGCCACCTCTTCCAGCACATCGGCATCGGTGGACCAGGCGCCCGTCTTGGTCTTGCGGCCGCCTTCGAGCTTGAACTTGCCGAACAGGATATCGCCCAGTTGCTTGGGCGAACCGATGTTGAACGTACCGCCCGCGAGCTTGTGGATCTCTTTTTCCAGCGCCGCCATGTCGCTGCGCGAAATCGTTGGAGAGCCGGCGCAGCATGATCGGGATCGATGGTGATGCCGGCCCGCTCCATATCGGCCAGCACAGGCACCAGCGGCCGTTCGAGCGTTTCGTAGACGGCGACGCTTGCCTTCTGCGACCAGCCGCGGCTTGAGAAGCGCGTGCAGCCGCAAGGTCACGTCGGCATCTTCGGCGGAATAGCGCGTCGCTTCCTTGACCGGCACGCAGTCGAAGGTGATCTTGTCCTTGCCCTTGCCGGCGACTTCGGAGAATGCGATGGGCTTGTGGCTCAGATGCAGCTCGGAGAGCTCGTCCATGCCGTGGCCGTGCAGCGCGGCGTCCAGCACATAGGAAATCAGCATCGTGTCGTCGAATGGCGCGATGCGGATGCCGCGCTGCAGGAAGATCAGATAATCATATTTGAGATTCTGCGCGATCTTGAGCACGCCGCTATCTTCGAGCAGCGGTTTCAGCCGCGCCAGCACATCTGTTCTCGCGCGAGCTGCACGATCGCCTTGCCGTCGCCGAGATCGAGGCCTTCGCGCACGCCGTGACCGCAGGGGATGTAGCAGGCCTCCCCCGGCGCGACCGCAAGCGACACGCCGCAGAGCCCCGCCTGCATCGGATCGAGCGAGGTCGTTTCCGTATCGACGCAGACGTTGCCGATTTCGCGCGCGCCGCGCAATCCAGCGGTCCAGGCGCGCCAGCGTCGTCACGGTTTCATAGTCGTCGTGATCGATGGGCTTGAGGATCTGGCCGCGATCCATCACAGCGCCGGGCGCGCCTTTGGCGGAAGAGGCTTCCGAAGACTTCGGCTTGGCTGAAGAAGCAGACGGGCCCGTGGCGGGAGCCGGAAGCGCGAGCTCTTTCGGATCGGCGGCCGGCGGAACGGCATCGAGGTCTTCGACGCCGAAATGCGCCGCGGCGCGACGCGCGAGCGCGGCGAATTCCATCGCTTTGAGGAAACCGATCAGGGCCGCGGGCTCGGGCTCGCGCGCGCGCGAAGTCTTCGATGCCCTTCCTTGATCTTCACCTTGTCGTCCAGGGTGACCAGCCTGAGCGAGATGCGCGCATTCTCGGCATTCTCGATCAGCGTTTCGCGACGCTTGGGCTGTTTGATCTCGCCCGCGCGCTTGAGCAGCGTCTCCAGATCGCCATAGGTATTGATCAGTTCGGCCGCCGTCTTCACGCCGATGCCGCGTACGCCCGGCACATTGTCGGTCGAGTCGCCGGCCAGCGCCTGGACTTCCACGACCTTCGACGGCGGCACGCCGAATTTCTCCATCACTTCGGCCGAGGCGATGCGCTTGTTCTTCATCGTGTCGAGCAGCTCGACCGCGCCGTCGACCACGAGCTGCATCAGATCCTTGTCGGACGAGACGATCGTGACGCGTGCGCCCGCCTCGCGCGCGATGTCGCGCATAGGTCGCGATCAGATCGTCGGCCTCGAAGCCCGGCATCTTCGACGCAGGACACGCCGAAGGCGCGCGTCGCCTCGCGCACCAGCGGAAATTGCGGAATCAGGTCTTCCGGCGGATCGGGACGGTTGGCTTTGTAGTGCGGATAGATGTCGTTGCGAAACGTCTTCTTGCCGGCGTCAAAAATCACCGCCAGATGGGTCGGCTTGTCGCCCGCTTTCATGTCTTCCAGCAGCTTCCACAGCATGTTGGAGAAGCCGGACACGGCGCCGGTGGGCAGGCCGTCGGATTTGCGCGAAAGCGGCGGCAGCGCGTGATAGGCGCGGAACAGATAGCCCGAGCCATCGACCAGATAGAGATGATCGCCCTTTTTGACCGGGCGTCGGGTTGCGCTCGCGGTCAATGCGCGTGCGCTCCCGGCTTCAGCACAAATCGCCGGTCGCAATAGGGACATTCGACGAAGTTCTCGTCGCCCATTTCCAGATAGACCCGCGGATGGCCCAGCGCGCCGCCGCCTGCCGTCGCAGGCGACGCGGGTGTGTCGACTTCGATGATTTCGGGGGCTTCGACGGGCATGGGCAATTCCTGATTCAGCGCTGATTTCTCGCGGGGCGGATCATAGCGGCGGCCAAAATCCCCGCAACTGCCCGCCGTCGAAGCGGCGCTTGGCCTTGGCCGCGGCTCCGGGCTAGTTTGCGCGATGGTCGTTCTGAACCGCATCTATACCCGGACCGGCGACAAGGGCGAAACGGCGCTTGGCGACGGAACGCGCCTTCCCAAACATGCGCTCCGCATCTCGGCCTATGGGACTGTTGACGAAGCCAATGCCGCGATCGGGCTTGCGCGCCTTCATACGGACGGTGAAGTCGATGCGATGCTGGCGCGAATCCAGAACGATCTCTTCGATCTCGGCGCGGATTTGTGCGTGCCGGAATCCGGAAAGCGCGGCGGCAATGCGCTGCGCATCATCGACGCCCAGGTCGATCGGCTGGAACGCGAGATCGATGCGATGAATGCGGAATTGAAGCCGCTCACGTCTTTCGTTCTGCCGGGTGGAACGCCGGCGGCCGCGCATCTGCATCTTGCGCGCACGATCGTACGGCGCGCGGAGCGCCTCATCGTGGAATTGTCGGAAAAGGAAAAGCTGGGGGCGGCGGCCGTCAAATATGTGAACCGGCTATCAGACCATCTGTTCGTCGCCAGCCGCTTCGTGAACGACAAGGGCGCAATGGATGTTCTGTGGACTCCGGGCGCGAACAGAGACGCTTAGTCCCCGCCCGCCCGCCGACCGAACAAGAACGCGAGAAACACGCCGATCACACCGCTCAATCCCCAGGCGGGAATGCGCAGAACGGCTTCTATCCATCCCGGCAAGGGAACAGGCAAAGTGTGCTCAAGCCACGCCTTGAAGCTGACGACGCCGCCTTTGCTGAACAGGCTCCAAACCCGTTCGATGCTTCGGACCGTGATCTGACCGCCCTTTTCCAATGACGTGATGATGTCGGCGCCCAGCAGCAGGAGCGCGAGCACGATCAGGATGAGACTGATGAACCGTAGCACCACAAACATCGCGTCAAGCCCCCATGACCGCGAACCAAGCTGGCTCGCACGCACGCGTTGGCCACGCTACCGGGCGATATCGCCGGGCACAAGAATGGCAAACGGCGATTAACCATCAATAGTTCGCCATTGGTAAAGCGTGACGCATTTCGGTCGCCAAACTGCCGTGCCGATGCCCAAACACGCGGCGCTGCAGCTCTCTTCTTGACATGCAGCGCTATGGCTTCGTGTAAGGCGTTCCATCCCTATGGACGTAACTGCTCGACTTGGGATCGAAATAGAGATCGATGTCGGGATAGACGGTCGCGTCCAGAGCCGGCATCCGCGTGCCCACCTCCAGGCAGGTCGCGAGCTTTGTGCTTTTGTTTATCAGATGGTGCCCATCAGCTTTGGCTTTGGGGAACGCGGCGCAATCGCCGGCGCGCAGGACCTGTTCTCCCGCATCCGTGACAAGCACGACTTCGCCCGTCAGCACATACACGAATTCGTCTTCATGGCTGTGCCAGTGACGCTGGCTCGACCATGCGCCCGGCGGGAGCTGCAAAAGATTGACGCCGAAATCCGTGAGGCCGCCTGCGTCTCCCAATCTCTGGCGCACGCGGTCTTTCGCCGACTCATGATAGGGCGGCGGATAGCCTGAACCTTTGCGCTCGGGAACAGCTGCGATGTCGATCTTGGGCATCGGATGATCTCTCCTTTCGAAGCAAAAATACCCCCGTCCGCTATGGACGAGGGTATTTCTCAAGACACAAAACGTCGAGTGCCGGGAGATTAGCCCGCCTGTTGCTCGGCCGGCTTTTTCTTCGACAGGTCTTCGCCTGTCGTCTGGTCGACCTGCTTCATCGAAAGCCGCACCTTGCCGCGATCGTCGAAGCCCAACAGCTTCACCTTCACGGTGTCGCCTTCCTTGACCACGTCGGAGGTCTTGCCGACGCGCTGCGCCGCCAGTTCGCGAGATGTGGACGAGGCCGTCCTTGGGACCGAAGAAGTTCACGAAGGCGCCGAAATCCATCACCTTGACGATCTTGCCGTCATAGATTTCGCCCATTTCCGGCTCGGCCACGATGCCCTTGATCCATTTGAGCGCGGCCTTGATCGATTCGCCGTCGGCGGACG
Source organism: uncultured Alphaproteobacteria bacterium (assembly GCA_963715545.1). GTDB lineage: Bacteria > Pseudomonadota > Alphaproteobacteria > Micropepsales > Micropepsaceae > Rhizomicrobium. The sequence goes on from OY970252.1 coordinate 3,531,878, forward strand.
CGATCTTCACCGTGCCGTCGTCTTCGACATTGATCTTGGCGCCGGTCTTTTCCACGATCTCGCGGATCACCTTGCCGCCCGTGCCGATCACTTCGCGGATCTTGTCGGTCGGGAATCTTGATCTGCTCGATGCGCGGCGCATGTTCGCCCAGCTCGTCGCGGGCGCATGGCCGATGGCCTTGCCCATCTCGCCCAGAATGTGCAGGCGGCCTCGCGCGCCTGGTCGAGCGCGACCTTCATGATCTCTTCGGTGATGCCGGCGATCTTGATGTCCATCTGCAGCGATGTGACGCCGTCTTCGGTGCCCGCCACCTTGAAGTCCATGTCGCCCAGATGATCTTCGTCACCCAGGATGTCGGACAGCACGGCAAAGCGCGCGCCTTCGAGGATCAGGCCCATGGCGATGCCCGCGATCGGACGTGGTGAGCGGAACGCCCGCATCCATCAGCGCCAGCGAGGTGCCGCAGACCGTCGCCATCGACGACGAGCCGTTCGATTCGGTGATCTCCGACACGACGCGGATCGTGTAGGGGAACTGTTCCTTCGTCGGCAGCATCGGATGAATGGCGCGCCAGGCGAGCTTGCCGTGACCGATTTCGCGGCGGCCCGGCGCATTCATGCGGCCCGTCTCGCCCACCGAATAGGGAGGGAAGTTATAGTGCAGCATGAAGTGTCTGCTTGTACGGTGCCTTCCAGCGAGTCGACGATATTGCTCGTCTTCGCCGGTGCCCAGCGTGGCGACGACCAGCGCCTGCGTTTCGCCGCGGGTGAACAGCGCCGAACCATGGGTGCGCGGCAGGATGCCCACTTCCGCCACGATCGGACGCACGGTCTTGAGATCGCGACCGTCGATGCGCGTCCGGTGTCGAGCACCGCGAAGCGCATGACATTGGCTTCGACGTCGTTGAACAGGTCTGGAGACGACGCCTTCGGGCGCTTTGCCTTCGCCTTCGCCGACGAACTCCGCGGTCACTTTCTTCTTGATCTCGGAGAGCGTGTCGCGGCGCGCGCGCTTTTTCGGCGATCTGGAAGGCGGCGCGCAGTTCGCTTTCGGCAGAACGCTTTGACCTTCGCGGCAAGCGGCGCTGTCTCGTCACCGGCAGATCGCGCGGCTCTTTCGCGGCCTTTTCCGCCAGGCGGATGATGCCGTCGATCACGGTCTGCATTTCGCGGTGGCCGAACATCACGGCGCCCAGCATGACCTGTTCGGACAGTTCCTGGGCTTCGGATTCGACCATCAGCACCGCGTCGCCCGTGCCGGCGACGACGAGATCGAGCTTGGACTTCGGCATGTCGTCGATCGGCGGATTGAGAACATATTCGCCGTCGATGTAGCCGACGCGCGCAGCCCCGATCGGTCCCATGAACGGGATGCCGGAAATGGTCAGCGCCGCCGACGCCGCCACCAGCGCCACGATGTCGGGATCGTTTTCCATGTCGTGGCTGAGAACGGTGACGATGACCTGCGTTTCGTTGCGATAGCCTTCGGCGAAAAGCGGACGGATCGGGCGGTCGATCAGGCGCGAGATCAGCGTCTCGCGCTCCGTCGGCGCGCGCTTCACGCTTGAAATAGCCGCCGGGAATCTTGCCGGCGGCGAAATATTTTTCCTGATAGTTGACGGTCAGGGGAAAGAAATCGATGTCCGGGTTTGGCGGAGTGCGCGCCGACGGCGGTGGCGAGCACCACGGTCTCGCCATAGGTGGCGACCACGGCGCCGTCCGCCTGACGGGCGACTCTTGCCGGTTTCGAGCGTCAGCTTGCGGCCGCCCCATTCGAATTCCTCACGGATGATATTGAACATTCTTGCATTCCTTCTTTCCTGCCACCGGATTGCGGCAGGTCTTTTTGGCGCATGCGCGTCTGATGCGCGAGCCGTCTTCCCCGAGCCATCCCAGGGAATGCGTTGAAGCGCGGGCGTGCCATGCACGCCCGCCGATGAAATTCGACCGGACAGATGGCGTAGCCGATGCCGCGCGAAGCAGGCCGTGATCCGGCCTGCGCCATCGCCGTGCTCAGCGCCGCAGGCCCAGGCGGGCGATCAGCGCTTCGTAGCGCTTCGCGTCCGATGGCCTTGACGTAGTCGAGGAGCCGGCGGCGCTGCGACACCATCTTGATCAGGCCGCGGCGCGAATGGTTGTCCTTGGCATGCGTCTTGAAATGTTCGGTCAGATTGGTGATGCGCTCGGAGAGCACGGCGACCTGCACTTCCGGCGAGCCCGTATCGCCGTGCTTGGTCGCGTATTCGGCATAACAGTCTTGCTTGCGTTCAGGCGTAATCGTCATTCGGTCATCCAGTTCCAAAGTTGAAAACACGAAACGGCCTAAGCTCTCCTTCCGCGAGTTCGGCCAGCGCAACCGGCTCGCCTCCCGCAGTGGAGAGAAAGACCGTGAGCCCCTGAAGATCGTCGCGTGCGCCGGCCTCTTCCACGATGCTGGCGAACAAATTCGCCCGCATCAGAATCGGATTGCCGCTTCGCAGGCGAACCGCATCCGGACCCGTAACGGCCAGCGCCGGGATGCCGTCCAGCGCGGTCGAAATGGGCCTCAAGTGCTCAAAAGCGGCGGGACTATGCATAAAAGAGCTTAGCTTATCCAGCGAAATTGCGTCCTCGACCGAAAAGCCGCCCACAGCCGGTCCGGCGAAGCGCCGAAACATGGCCCACAGTGCCCAATGCGCAGCGCGATATCGCGCACCCAGGCCCGGACGTAAGTCCCTTTGCCGCAAAGGATTTCGAACTCGGCATGGTGCGGCGTCCGGCTGGTCCAGCAGCCGCGCCTCGTGAACCTGGATCGGCCGGGGCTCCAGGACCACGGTCTCGCCCTCCCGGGCCAGGTCGTAGGCCCGTTCGCCCTGGACCTTGATGGCGGAATAGATCGGGCGGAACCTGCGATAATGTCGCCGATGAAACCGGGGCAGCACGGCCTCGATTTCGTCCCGGACGGGCCGGACGTCCGAGGTGGCCGTCACCTTGCCTTCGGCATCGTCGCTGTCGCGGGCCTCGCCCCAGCGCGCGGTGAAGCGGTAGGTCTTCTCCGCGTCCATGGCGATAGGGAACGGTCTTGGTCGCCTCGCCCAGCGCGATGGCCAGGACGCCGGTCGCCATGGGATCGAGGGTGCCGGCATGGCCGGCCTTCTGGGCGTCGAAGACCCGACGGACGAGCGCCGACGACCTGCGGTCGAGGTGATGCCCGCGCGGCTTGTCGACGATCGACCCAGCCATGGACGCGGTGCCCTTTGCGCTTACGGCCCATCGCCGTCTTCGCCGTTTCTTGGCCGCTTCGAGATCGCGCCGCACCCGCGCCGATTTGAGAAGGTCTTCGATCTTCTCGGCCTCGGCGAAAGACTTGTCTTCGACAAAGCGCAGCTCGGGGGTGAATTTGATGCGTGATCATGCTGGCCCATCTCGCCGCGCAGAAATCCCTTGTGCCGATTGAGCGCCGCGATCACGCGCTCGCGCATTCTCGCCGCCCAGGGGTTCGCAGATAGACCGTGGCATGGCGCATGTCGGGCGACGGCTTGACCTGCGTCACCGTCACCGAGACGCCGTCGAGATCGGGATCGCGCACTTCGCCGCGGCGGAGGATTTCGGCCAGCGCATGGCGCAGCAATTCGCCCACGCGCAGCTGGCGCTGCGACGGGCCCGGCATCGCGGCCGGACGATGCGACATGCGGTCCGCGCGCGCGCGAGCTTGCGGACCGCGGATCGTCGGACTTTGTACGGACGAATTGCGGCGCGGCATGGCGATCGCTCCGCGAGAGGCCGAGACGCGTCAAAGCGCGCGCTGGATGGTTTCGACCTCGTAGCACTCGATGACGTCGCCCTTCTGCATGTCCTGATAATTGGCGAAGGACATGCCGCATTCCTGGCCGGCCAGCACTTCGCGCACTTCGTCCTTGAAGCGCTTGAGGGTCGAAAGCTCGCCTTCGTGGATGACGACGTTGTCGCGGATCAGGCGCACCTTGGCGCCGCGGCGCACGACGCCTTCGGTGACGCGGCAGCCGGCGACCTTGCCGACCTTGGAGATCGCGAACACTTCGAGGATTTCCGCATTGCCGAGGAATTTCTCGCGCGTTTCCGGCGCGAGCAGGCCCGACAGCGCCGCCTTCACGTCGTCCACGACGTTGTAGATGATGTTGTAGTAGCGGATTTCGACGCCGTCGCGCGTGGCGCGATCGCGCGCCTGATTGTTGGCGCGGACGTTGAAGCCGATCACGGCCGCGCCGCTCGCATGCGCGAGGATCACATCGGATTCGGTGATGCCGCCGACGCCGCTCTGCAGAACCTGGGCGCCCACTTCGTCGGTGCCGAGCTTGGCGAGCGCGCCCTGGATCGCTTCGACCGAACCCTGCACGTCGGCCTTGATGACGAGCGGCAGCAGACGCTTCTCGCCGTCCTTCCGGGTCTTGAGCAGTTGATCGAGCGTCTGGCGCGAGACTGTTCGCCTGGCGCTGCTCGCGGCGCTTGCGGGCGCGATATTCCGTGACTTCGCGGGCGCGCGCTTCGAATTCCACGACGACGAATTCGTCGCCGGCTTCCGGCGCGCCGAAAGACCCAGCACTTCGACCGGCATGGAGGGACCTGCCGTCTTCGATCGTTTCGCCGCGATCGTTGACGAGCAGGCGCACGCGGCCGAATTCCGAACCGGCCACCACGATATCGCCGACCTTCAGCGTGCCGCGCTGCACGAGCACGGTGGCGACGGGGCCGCGGCCCTTGTCGAGCTTGGCTTCGATCACGGCGCCTTCGGCGGTGCGATCGGCATTGGCCTTGAGATCGAGCACTTCGGCCTGCAGGAGAATCGCTTCTTCCAGCTTGTCGAGATTGGTGCCCTTGGTGGCGGAGACTTCGACGGCGAGGGTTTCGCCGCCCAGATCTTCGACCTGGATTTCGTGCTGCAGCAGTTCGGTCTTGACGCGCGTCGGATTGGCGTCGGCCTTGTCGATCTTGTTGATCGCGACGATGATCGGAACGCCCGCCGCCTTGGCATGGCTGATCGCTTCGACGGTTTGCGGCATGACGCCGTCATCGGCCGCCACCACCAGCACCACGATGTCGGTGACTTTCGCGCCGCGCGCGCGCATCTGCGGTAAAGGCGGCATGGCCCGGCGTGTCGAGGAAGGTGATCTTCTGGCCCGATCTTCAGCTGCACCTGATAGGCGCCGATATGCTGCGTGATGCCGCCGGCTTCGCCCGCCACGACGTCGGTCTTGCGCAACGCATCGAGCAGCGACGTCTTGCCGTGGTCGACATGGCCCATCACGGTGACGACCGGCGGACGCGACTCCAGCGTTGCCCGCTTCGTCTTCGCTGCCCTTCAGGCCTTCGAGCACGTCGGATTCGGCGACGCGCTTGACGGTGTGACCATATTCGGCGGCCACGAGTTCGGCGGTGTCGGCGTCGATCACGTCGTTGATCTGCGCCATCATGCCGTTCTTCATCAGCACCTTGATGACGTCGACGGCGCGGCGCGCCATGCGGTTGGCGAGTTCGGAGACGGTGATGGTTTCGGGAATCGTGATTCGCGCGGGCCGGCGGGCGCAGGCGCCTGCTGCTGACCGGCGCGATTGACGCGCTGCAGATGGCGGCGATAGGCGGCGACCGAACGCGTGCGCTCGTCGTCGTCGGACAACGCCTTGGTGACGGTGAGCTTGCCTCTGCGGCGCGCATCGGGCGTCTTGCGCACGACGGGCGCCTTGGGCACGGGTTTGCCGGCCTTCTTGGCGGCGTTGGCTTCTTCGTCTTCCTCGATCTGAGCGACGGCGCTGATCGTTTCGACGGACGATCTCCGCTTTTTTGACGGGCGCCTCTTCCTTCTTTTCGAGACGGCGCGCCGCTTCTTCTTCGGCGTGACGACGCGCGAGTTCGTCGGCGGCCTTGCGCGCATCTTCTTCGGCTTTGCGCTTTTCGGCGGCGGCGCGCTCGCGGGCCAGCCGCGCTTCTTCGGTTGCGCGGCGCTTGGCGTCTTCGTCGGCGCGCTTGCGCGCTTCGGCTTCGGCGACGCGGGCGTCGGCCAGCGCGCGGCTGCGCGCGTCTTTCTCTTCGTCCGTCAACTGGCGCAGAACGACGCCGGCACGGGCATGCGCGTCGCGGGTCGGCGAGGGGGCAGGCGTTGCAGCAGGCGCCGCCGTCTTGGCTTCGGCGGGCTTCGCTTTTTCGGGCGCCGCGGGCGCAGCTGTGGGACCGCCCACGCGCACGCGCTTCTTCTCCACCACGACCGCCTTGGTGCGGCCGTGACTGAAGCTCTGTTTGACGGTCGAGGTCTCCGTCTTCTTCAGCGACAGGGTCTTTCCCGCGCCCCGCGCGGAGCTGTCGTTCGTCTCGCTCATTCGTGTCCTTTGTCCGGGGCAGGAGTTCGAACCTGCCGCTATCAGGGGCCGCGTTACGGGCCGAAAACCCTTAAGCCGCCCCGCCTCAAGAACCAGCCGTTCCGCCAGCCCCCCCGGTTTGACGGCTGCATGTATCACATTCTCCCGGCCGAGGGCCAAGCCCAATTCGGCGCTGGTGAGGCACATCGACCAACACCGGTTTAAGGCCCCGCGCGGCCGCAGTTCCCGCGAGTTTTCGCCGCCCGTCCGCCGCGCCGTCGGACGCCTCCACCAGGACTGCCGGGGGCGGGTTGCCGTCCAGCGCACGGGCGACATTGTCGAAGCCCAGCACGAGCGCGCCCGGAACGCCGGGCCATGCCCAGATCGCCCGACATACGCGCAACAAGCTGGGCTTCCGTGCGGTCGGCAAGATCGGCGTCGGCGGTGACCTGCGCCTTGGCCGCCGCGCGCGAAAAGCTTCTTGGCGATCGCGCGCTCCAGGATTTCGCGGCGATCGCCGAGACCCAGATGCCACGGCCCGGCAGGTCCGCCGCGACGTCGGGCACGATGCGTCCTTCGGGATCGGCGACAAAACGGATCAGCTGCGATTCCGGCAGAACTTCGCCCGTGACGATGCAGCGCCGCTCGCGCAGCGCGTCGTCGTCTTCGAGTTCGAGGCTCGCCGTTTCCGTCACGCCGTGCCTTCCTCCTCGGTAACCGCTTCGCCGTCTTCGGCGGGCGCTTCCTCTTCCGGCGTCGCTTCGATCCAGCCGATTTTGACGCGTGACGTCCATGATGATCGCGTTGGCGTCGTCGGGCGTGAGATTGAAGCTTTCGAGCGCGCCGGGGATGCGCACGCGCTCCTTCTCCTTGGTGACTTCGTAGTAGCCGAGCAGATCGTCGGTGGCGCAGCCTGCGAGATCTTCCAGCGTCTTGATGCCCGCTTCGCCGAGCGCGACCAGCATCGCGGGCGTCACACCTTCGACTTCCAGCGACATCGTCGGTCGACGCCCAGTTCGCGGCGCTTGTCGTCCAGCTCCTTGTTGCGCGCTTCGATGATATTCCAGCGCGCGGCTCTGCAGCTCCTGCGCCGTCTCTTCGTCGAAGCCTTCGATCTGCGGCGAGATCGTTCGAGCGCCACATACGCCACGTCTTCGACATTGGCGAAGCCTTCGGAGGCGAGCAACTGCGCGACCGTCTCGTCGACGTCGAGCGATTCCATGAACAAGCTGCGGTGCGTTCGGCGAATTCCTTCTGCCGGCGCTCGGATTCTTCCTGCTCGGTCAGGATGTCGATCTGCCAGCCGGTGAGCTGCGAGGCGAGACGCACATTCTGGCCGCGACGGCCGATGGCGAGCGAGAGCTGTTCGTCGGGCACGACCACTTCGACGCGATGGGTGTCTTCGTCGAGCACGACCTTGGTCACTTCGGCCGGCGCCAGCGCGTTGACGATGAAGGTCGCGTGTTCGCCCGACCACGGGATGATGTCGATGCGTTCGCCCTGCAGTTCCTGCACGACCGCCTGCACGCGCACGCCGCGCATGCCGACGCAGGCGCCGACCGGATCGATGCGAGGAATCCTTGGAGATCACGGCGATCTTGGCGCGGGAGCCCGGATCGCGCGCGACAGCGCGGATCTCGATGATGCCGTCATAGATTTCCGGCACTTCCTGCGCGAACAGCCGCACCATGAATTGCGGATGGCTGCGCGACAGGAAAATCTGCGGTCCGCGCGTTTCGCGGCGCACGTCGTAGATATAGGCGCGGATGCGATCGCCGGTGCGGAAACTTTCGCGCGGGATCATCTCGTCGCGGCGCACCACGCCTTCGGCGCGGCCCAGATCGACGACGACGGAACCGAACTCCACGCGCTTGACGATGCCGTGGACGATCTCGCCGATGCGGTCCTTGTATTCTTCGTATTGGCGCTCGCGTTCGGCGTCGCGCACCTTCTGCACGATCACCTGCTTGGCGTTCTGGGCATTGATGCGGTGAAATCGACCGGCGGCAGCGTCTCGGCGATGATGTCGCCCACCTGGGCCGTCGGGATTGCGCGCGCGCGCATCTTCCAGCGAAATCTCGATCTTGTCGTTGTCGACCAGCTCGACCACGTGCAGATAGCGCGAGACATGGGTCTCGCCCGTCTTCGGATCGATCTCGACCTTGATCTCGTTCTCGCTGCCGTAATGCGCCTTGGCGGCGCGCTGCATCGCCTCTTCCATCGCGTGCAGCACGACGGACTTGTCGATCGACTTGTCGCGCGCGACCGCGTCGGCGATCTGCAAAAGTTCGGTCCGGTTGGCGGCAATGGCTGCCATGTTACTTCTCTCCTGTTCGCGCGTTCGGCTTGCGCGCCTTCAAATCTTCCTGGATGAGCTTGTCGGTCAGGACGAGTTTCGCTTCGGCGATGCTCGGAAGGGAAACTGAGATCGCGATCTTGCGCCGTCGATCGACGACATCGTTGCCGTCCAGGCCCAGCAGCAGTGCCCTTGAAGCGCTTGCGGCCGGCTGGCGTCGGGCGCCGCCAGTTCGATCTTCGCTTCATGGCCGGCCCAGCGCGCGAAATCGATGATGCGCGTCAGCGGCCGGTCGATGCCGGGCGACGACACTTCGAGCACATAGTCGCCTTCGATCGGATCTTCGCGATCGAGGAAATCCGACAGCGCGCGTGACAGCCGCGCGCAATCTTCGACATTCATCTGCCGTCGGCGCGTTCGGCCATGATCTGCAACGTCTTGCGCTCGCCGCCCATCAGCCGCAGGCGCACAAGCCTGTAACCGGCGGCTTCCACGCCGGGGCGATGATCGGCTCCAAATGCGACATTGCCGTGAGAATGGCGGTATTTCCCTGTTTTCCGCCCGTATTCGGGGCGGCCAAATGCCAAAACCGGTCCCGCGCGGCGGTCTTGCGACCGCCACACAACAGCAATTCTGTTGTCTGGGATGGCCGGCTATCTACGCTTCTCGAGCCTCTGAAAGGCAAGCGGGACTTGGCGAAACCCGCCAGTTCACAGTCGGCGTCTAGAGCGTACGCCGAAACGAAGAAATAAGCTGGCGGACCGTGCAGCGCTTTCGTTTCGTATCGCGTGTCGGCGGCCAATCGGCGCGGACGCGTCTTGCCAGTCCTGCGCGCGCGTCGCCGTCCATTCGAACGCCGGATGCGCCAGCAGGCGCTCGAGCGTCCAGTCGACGTAATCGGCATCGTCGCTCGCAAAGCGAAGTTCCGCGCCGGGTTTCATCACGCGCGCGAGCACGTCGAGCATGCTCATCTGAACGAAGCGGCGCTTGTGATGCCGTGTCTTGGGCCACGGATCGGGAAAGAGGATGAAGACGCGGCCGAGTGCACGCGTCGGGCAGCGCTTCGATAATGTCGCGCGCATCGTCGTCGTGGATGCGGATGTTTCTGTTCGGTCCGCCACCGGATCGATGCGGCCAAGTCTTCGACAGCAGCTTCGCGATTCCGGAGATGTAGGGCTCGGCGCCGATCAGGCCCACATCGGGATGATGTTCCGCCTGCCACAACAGATGCTCGCCGGCGCCGAAGCCGATTTCGAGCCAGACGTCGGACGATCCGCGCGCGGCAAAATAATTCCTGCGGATCGGCGACCCGGCTTGCAGATTCAACCGCAGTTGCGGCAGCAGCGTTTCGAGCAGACGTTCCTGATGCGCCGAGAGTTTCGGGCCCTTGCGGCGGCCATAGAGCATGCCGGCGCCGGCGCGTCTCTGCCGGCGCATTTTGCGGCTCGTCCGTCACATCAGAACGCGCGGGCGAGCTCGCGGCGCGAGCTTGTCGGTCCTCTCCCAGGAGAAGCCGCCATCGGCATCCGGCTCGCGGCCGAAATGGCCGTAGGCCGCGGTGCGCGCATAGATCGGACGGTTGAGGCCCAGATGCTCGCGGATGCCGCGCGGCTTGAGGCTCATCAGCTCCGGCAGAATGCGCTTCCAGCTTCGCCTCGTCGACATGGCCGGTGCCGTGCAGATCGACATAGAGCGACAGCGGCTCGGAGACGCCGATGGCATAGGAAATCTGGATCGTGCAGCGATCGGCGAGACCGGCCGCCACCACGTTCTTCGCGAGATAGCGCGCGGCATAGGCGGCCGAACGGTCGACCTTGGTGGGATCCTTGCCGGAGAACGCGCCGCCGCCATGGGGCGCCGCGCCGCCGTAGGTGTCGACGATGATCTTGCGGCCGGTCAGCCCGCAATCGCCGTCGGGCCCGCCGATCACGAAGGCGCCGGTCGGATTGACGTGCCACACCGTCTTGCGGCGTGATCCATTCCGCCGGCAGCGCCTGGCGGATATAGGGCTCGACGACCGCGCGCACGTCGTTGCGAGGTCATGCTTCTCGTCGAGATGCTGGGTCGAAAGCACGATCTGCGTCGCTTCGACGGGCATTGCCGTTCGACATAGTGCAGCGTGACCTGGCTCTTCGCGTCGGGGCCGAGCTTCGGTTCCTTGCCGGATATGCGCGCCGCCGCCAGCAGATGCAGGATCTTGTGGCTGTAGCAGAAGCGGCGCCGGCATGAGTTCCGGCGTCTCGCGGCAGGCATAGCCGAACATGATGCCCTGGTCGCCTGCGCCTTCGTCCTTGTTGCCGCGAGGCGTCGACGCCCTGGCGCGATGTGCGGCCGACTGCGCATGCAGCAGGACTTCGACATTCGCCGTCTTCCAGTGAAAGCCGTCCTGCTCGTAGCCGATGTCCTTGATCGCGGCGCGGGCGCGCTCGATCACCATGTCCGGCGTGATGGATTTGGGCCCGCGGGTTTCGCCCGCGATGATCACGCGATTGGTGGTCGCCAGCGTTTCGCAGGCGACCCGCAGATCCTTGGGCGCAAAGCCCTGCGCGAGGGCCTTCGCGGAAGAAGAGATCGACGATCTCGTCGGAAATGCGGTCGCAGACCTTGTCCGGGATGTCCTTCCGACACGCTTTCGCTGGTGAAGAGATAGCTCGATCCCGCCATTCCAATACCCCAGATGTTTTCTGGCGCGACTCCTTGCAAGGAACGCGCTTGGGGTCAACTCCGGCGGCGAAAATCGTGAAAAAGACAGCGCGCTCCAGAGGTTCCGAGACGCGCCGACGCATCCAACGTCGGATTCGGACTAGTGTCGCGGGTTCGAAGTTCGCCAAATCGCCGATATAGGGGTCCGGGCGAACTTCGAACCCAAAGCGACACTAGAATCAATGATTTGCTAGTGTCCTTTCGATTCTGAAATTCGCCCGACCCCGATATAGAGATCGGCGAATTTCAGAATCGGGACACTAGCCGCCGGCCACTTCGGCGGGAGGCGTTGCAGGCGGCGGCCGCAGGCGCAGCCGCTTGATGCGGCGCGGATCGGCTTCCAGGATTTCGAATTCGAAGCCGGACGGATGGGGAATGATCTCGCCGCGCAACGGCAGGCGACCGACCAGCGACACCACAAGCCCGCCCAAAGTATCGATTTCCTCGTCGGCGTCCTCGGGCGCGAGATCGATCCCCGTTTGCGCTTTGAAATCCTCGAGGTCGAGGCGCGCGTCCGCGTCGTAGCCGCCCCCCGGCAAAGCGCGGAGCAAAGGCGCGTCGTCAACATCGTGTTCGTCGTCGATGTCGCCCACGATCTCCTCGATCAGGTCCTCGATCGAGACAAGCCCGTCGGTGCCGCCATATTCGTCGATCACCAGCGCCAGATGGATGTGATCGGTCTGCATCTTCAGCAGGAGATCGCGCGCCGGCATGGAAGGCGGCACGAACAGAATCTCGCGCTTGATTTTCGCGATCGTGACGTCCGGCCAGCGCACGGTCGCCGTCGGCGTCGAACTGCAAGCAGGGCGAGCACATCCTTGATGTGCACCAGGCCGGTGGGATCGTCGAGCGTTTCGCGGTAGACCGGCAGGCGCGAATGCTGCGCTTCGCGGAAATCCGCCACCAGTTCGCGACAGCTGGTGTTTTCCTCCACCGCGACGATATCGGCGCGCGGCACCATCACGTCGGACACTTTCAACTCGCCGAACTTCAGCAGGTTGGCGAGCATCACCCGCTCCTGCTGCGACAGCGTCGGAGCTTTGGCGCTCGCTTTCCTCGATCACCTCTTCGAGGCTTTCGCGCATCGCATGCGCGCTTTGACCGCCACGCAACGCCTGCGAGAGCCGCTTCAGGAGAGAGACGCTCCTGACTTCGTCGGCGCCGTTGGCTGCTGCGGAATCGGGCTCGGACATTTTCGTGCGGTTTACGCTGCGCGCGCGACATAGGGATTGGCGATGCCCAGCCGGGCGAGAATCTGCAATTTCCAGCGGCTCCATGACCCGCGCCTCGGCTGCGCGTTCGTGATCATAACCCAGCAGATGCAGCACGCCATGGACCGACCAGATGGGTCGCATGGGCCGCGAAGGGCTTGCTCGCCGCCTGCGCTTCCCGCGCCGTCACGCCAAAGGCGATCGCGATATCGCCCAGATAGGGACCAGATTCGCCGGCCGGGAACGACAGCACATTGGTCGGCTTGTCCTTGCCGCGGAAATCGCGGTTCAAGGACTTGCAGCTTGTTGTCGTCCGTCAAGAAGGATCGTAAAGCGGTTGCGGGCGCAGCCCTTTTCGGAACCTTGCGACCATGCCAGGCGCGCCGCGCGGCGCAATTGCGGCAGCAAGCCCGCGTGTCCCTTTCGCCATTCCGGCGCCTCGACGACCAGCTCTAGTGCCGGTGTCATGCTTCGTCCTTCCGTGGCGCTTCGCGTTGCGCCTGCGCGCCATTATAGGCGCGACGATGCGCGCTGACGAGCGGGTGGCGCACGACGTCCTTGTCCGTGAAGCGGGCGACCGCCACGCCTTCGACGTCGCTCAGGATGCACAGCGCCTCGTTCAGGCCTTCGGCGCGGCCGCCCGGCAGGTCGCTTTGCGACGGATCGCCCGTCACCACCATGCGGGAGTCTTCGCCCAGCCGGGTCAGCAACATCTTCATCTGCGCCGCCGGAGCAGTTCTGCGCCTCGTCCAGGATGACGAAGGCGCGCGCCAGTGTGCGGCCGCGCATGAAGGCCAGCGGCGCCACTTCGATCACGCCCTGTTCCATCAGCCGCACGCATTGCTCGCCCATCACGTCGAACAGCGCGTCATAGAGCGGGCGCAGATAGGGATCGATCTTTTCCTTGAGATCGCCGGGCAGAAAGCCCAGCCGCTCGCCCGCTTCCAGCGCCGGCCGCGACAGGATCAGCCGCTCGACGCGGCGCTCATACAGCAGATGCGCGCCGAAGGCGGCGGCGAGATAGGTCTTGCCGGTTCCGGCAGGTCCGACGCCGAACACCAGCGGATGCGTGCGCATCAGATCGAGATAGGCGCCTTGCGCGGGCGAGCGCGCGCGCGCGACGCGCGGCCGCCGCCGTCTTGATGGACGGCGCGCCGAAATCGCCGGCCGGCAAGTTTCGCGGCTCGGCGAGCGCAAAGCGAATCTCCGCATCGACTTCCGCCAGGCCGATGCTTTCGCCGCCTTCGATGCGCGCATAAAGCGCGCGCAGCACGGACGCCGCCTGCTCGCGCGCCTTCGCAGCGCCTTCGATCGCGACCAGATTGCCGCGCATGGCGATGCGCACGCCAAGTTTCTGTTCGATCTGCACGAAATTCTTCTGATGCGCGCCGCCCAGCGCGGCAGAGCTTCGCTTGTCCGGGAATTCGAGCGTCGTCTGCTCGCGCGCCGACCGCTTGCTGGCGCTTTGGCCGGTCGATTGGGTCGGGCTCAATGCGCAACCATCTCAGTCGCGGCGCCAACAGTATCGTGCAGCAGCGCGCCCTTCAGACTGTTGGCATGACGCCGCTTCAATGCGCACATCGCGGATCTGGCCGATCAGATGCGCTCGCGTCTTCGACATGCACCGGCTGCAGCTACGGACTGCGGCCCAGCGCCTGGCCGGGTTTGCGGCCCGGCCTTTCGAACAGCACCTCCATCGTCGCGCCCCGCACACGCACGATTGAATTTCGTCTGCTGTTCGACGAGCAGCGCCTGCAGAATCTGCAGCCGTTCGGATTTGACGTCCTCGGGAATTTGCCTGGCGGCGGCCGATGCCGGCGTGCCGGGACGGGGGCTGTATTTGAACGAGAATGCAGCCGCGTAACCCACTTCGCGCACCAATGCGAGCGTCGCTTCGAAATCCTCATCGCTCTCGCCGGGGAAGCCGACGATGAAATCCGACGACAGCGCGAGATCGGGACGCGCGGCGCGGATGCGCTCGACCAGATCGAGATATTCATCTGCGCGTGTGCTGGCGGTTCATCGCGGCCAGCATCGCGATCGGAACCCGACTGCACCGGCAGATGCAGATAAGGCATCAGCTTTTCGATTTCGCCATGCGCCTCGATCAGATCGTCGCCCATGTCGCGGGGATGGCTGGTCGTGTAGCGCAGACGCGCGATGCCGTCGATTTCGGCCAGTTCGCGCAGCAGCCGCGCCAGACTCCAGACCTCGCCGTCGGGCCCGGGCCCGCGATAGGCATTGACGTTCTGGCCCAGCAGCGTGATCTCGCGCACGCCCTTGTCCGCAAGGCGGCGCGCTTCTGCGACAATCTGCGATGCGGGCCGCGAATATTCGCGGGCCGCGCGTATAGGGCACGACGCAGAAGGTGCAGAACTTGTCGCAGCCTTCCTGCACGGTGAGAAAGGCGCGACGGCCCGATCGTCGCGCGCTCTTCCGGCAGCGAATCGAATTTTTCTTCGGCGGGAAAATCCGTTTCGAGCACATGACCGGCGCCGCGCGCGATGCGCGCGATCATCTCCGGCAGGCGATGATAGGATTGCGGCCCCACGACGAGATCGACCGCACTCTGACGCGCGGATCATCTCTGCGCCTTCGGCCTGCGCGACGCAGCCCGCCACCGCGATCAGCATGCGACGCGCCTGCTTGCGCCTTCGCCTGCTTGAGCTCCTTGAGCCGGCCCAGTTCGGAATAGACCTTCTCCGTCGCCTTCTCGCGGATGTGACAGGTGTTGAGGATCACCATGTCGGCGTCTTCAGGCGCATCGCGCCGGCGCATAGCCGACGCGGCGCCAGCAGATCCGCCATGCGGGCGGAATCATAGACGTTCATCTGGCAGCCATAGGTCTTGATGAAGAGCTTCTTCATGGCGCGCGCTCGAATTCGGCGCTTTATCGGCGAAGAGGCAGGCGATGACAAGCAAGGCGCGCGGTTTCACGCCGCCGCTTCCGCCAGTTCGCCCTTTTCGAGGGCGGCGACCGCGTTCGGCCCCGCAGATTCGCCTTCATGGTTGCCGGCCAGCGCACGCGCCTGGCCACGGCGGACGATCGCCTCGACCTGCGCCGCCAGCGCCTTGCGTCCGCCGACCGCATCGACCGTCACGGGCGGGTGGAATTCCACCACCACGTCCATCGGACCGGCCTGCAGCGCCTCCCACAGATGCGGCACCAGCTCCATGTCGCCATACCAGGCATAAAGCGGACGGTTCTCGCGCCCCATCGGAATGCCGTGCAACGCCGACATAGGCGACCGACACCGGCTGCACCGGGACATAGGCGCGTCCCTGCAGATCCCTGCCGATTTCCGTTTCGACCGCGCCCATCAGCGCGCTCTTGAACGGCAGCACGCGATTGCCGTCGTTCGAGGTGCCTTCCGGAAACAGCACCAGCGCGTCGCCGGCCAGCAGCCGCTCGCGAATCTGATCGCGGGCCTCGCCGTTTGCGTGCGCCGCGCGCGTTCGACGAACACGGTCTGCTGCAGCCTCGCCAGGGTGCCGAAGATCGGCCAGCCCGCGACTTCGCTCTTCGCCACAAAGGAAATGCGCGCAAGGCCGGAGAGAACAAGGATGTCGAAATAGGATGTGTGATTGGCGACCATCAGCACGCCGCGATCCTGGACCGGCCTGCCGATGACCCTGATCCGTATGCCGAACAACCGGCACAGAATCGGTGATAGGCGATGGGAAAAGTCTTGCGACGCTTCAGCTTGAACCGCAGCAGCACCGTTGCAACGGAATCAACAGAAGCGTGCTGATCAGAAAGACGAACAGGATGACGGCCGCGCGGATCCTTTGCATCGACGTCTCAGCGCCCGCCGTTTTTGGGCGCCTTCGGCACGCCATAAAGTTCAAGGCGATGATCGACCAGTTCGAAGCCCAGTTCCTCGGCCACGCGCCGCTGCAGCTTTTCGATCTCTTCGTTGCGGAATTCGATCACGCTGCCGGTTTGCACATCGATCAGATGGTCGTGATGGGAATCCGGCACTTCTTCATAGCGCGCGCGTCCGTCGCGGAAATCGTGGCGTTCCAGGATGCCGGCGTCCTCGAACAGCTTGACGGTGCGATAGACCGTGGCGATGGAGATGTGCGGGTCGAGCGCGGCGGCGCGGCGATACAGTTCTTCCGCATCGGGATGATCGCTCGCATCCGACAGCACGCGCGCGATCATCCGGCGCTGGTCCGTCATCCGCAGGCCTTTTTCGACACAGAGTTTCTCGATCCGGTTCACCGGATCATCCTTTCGCCAATCATCCGACGCCAATGAATTTAGTCGAGTTCGGCGCCATACCCAACTCTGACAGCGGCAAATTCGCCCGGAGCACCAGGGCGTCCTCGGCCTCAGCCCCCGGCCCGCGATAATAGCCGCGCCGGAGGCCCGCTTCGGAGAAGCCGGCTGCCGCATAAAGGGCGCGGGCCGCCTCGTTTTCGCGCGCCACTTCGAGGAACAGCGTGACAGCCCCCATGTCCCTGGCTTTGGCAGCCCCAGCCCCGACCAGCCTGCGGCCGGAGCCCAGTCGCCGTGTGCCGGGCGTGACCCCGATGGAAAGAATCTCGGCTTCGTCCGCCGCCACGCGGATGAGGATGAAACCGCGGGCCGCCCCGCCCGACTCGGCCAGAAGCGCAAATGCGCCCGGCGTTCCCAGAAGCTGGCCGATGGCGCGCGCGCTCCAGCTCTCGGCGAAACAAAGCGCGTGGAGAGCCGCAAGCGTTACGAAATCGTCTTGCGTCGCGGCGCGCAATTGAAGCGCGCTGGAAGCGCTTGCCGGCAGCTTGGCATCGGGCGCGCGCAGATAGAGCGGTTTGGGAACGGATTGCGGCTCGGGTGCGGCCAAAGCGAGGCGCGCGACCCACAGCGCGTCGGGTTGACGAACCGTGGTGAAAATGGCCGAGCCGCCACCCGCGCGAAACCGTTCGGCCCCTATTTCGCCTGCGGTGCCTGCGAATGCGAGTGCCGCCTCGCCCGCCATGTTCGCCGCGATCGCAATGACAGCATCTTCAAGGTTCGCTAGCCGCAAGGGCACGATCGGACCGGTTTCGCCTACGCCAAGCACATAGACTTCGCCACGCTTGGCGTCGTGCAACACGGCCGCGCGCGACGTCTGCGCTTCCGCCATCGCGGCCGCAGCCATTGCTTCGAGCGTGGTGATTCCGGCCAGCGGCTTTTTCAGCGCGAGCCGCAGACCCCGCATGAAGGCCAGGCCCACGCGCTGGCCGGTGAATGTGCCCGGACCGGTGGTGACGGCCAGGCGATCAAGATCGCCGAAAGCAAACTCCGCTTCGCGCATCGTTTCCTCGACCATCGGCGCCAGCGCTTCGGCATGGCCGCGCTCCATCGCGACAAAGCGATGCGCGCGCACGACATCGCCTTCCAGCACGGCGACGGAACAGGCGCCGAGCGCGGTATCGACGGCAAGGAGTTCTGATCGGCATTACGCCCCGGCGCGGCGAATATGAGATTCGCGGTATTTCGAATCCGCGCGCATGTCAGAGAATCTTGCACGCTTCATCGAAGGAGAGCCTTGGACTGCGCGGGAAAACGCCCGACGGGTCGCCATAACCGACGCTGCAGAGGAAATTCGATTTGACTGTCCCTGCCGGGAAGAATTCCGCGTCGACGCCCGCATTGTCGAAGCCCGACATCGGACCGCAATCGAGGCCCAGCGCGCGCGCCGCCATGATGAAATAGGCGCCCTGCAGGGTGCCGTTGCGGAACGCGGCGACCTCCGCGAATTTCGGATCCGCAAACCAGTCCTTGGCGCCCGGCGCGTGCGGAAACAGCTTCGGCACGTGGCGGGCGAAATCGAGATCGTAGGCCGATGATGGCGGTGGCGGGCGCGGACATCGTCTTGGCGCGATTGCCTTCCGAGAGAAAAGGCTTGAGCCGTTTCTTCGCCTCCTTCGAAACCACAAAGACGATCCGCGCCGGCGAGATGTTGGCGCTGGTGGGCCCCAGCGCATGAGATCGTAGACCGCCATCAGCAGCGCCGTGCTGACGGGCTTGTCCTGCCATTTGTTCTGGGTGCGCGCCTCGCGAAAGAGGATATCGAGCGCTTCGTCGTTGACGGCGCGATGCATGGTGGCTCGCCTGCTGAAATCGGGAGACGAGACTTAGAATCGAAACAGCGCGGGCGCAATTGAGGCGCTCAGATCGCCTCGACGGCGTTCACCTCCGGGATGAAGTGGCGCAGCATGTTCTCGATGCCGTTCTTGAGCGTGACGGTCGAAGACGGACAGCCGGCGCAGGAGCCGCGCAGATGCAGAAACACGATGCCCGAGCCGCCGTCGAAGCCCTTGAAGATGATGTCGCCGCCGTCGCCGGCCACGGCCGGCCGCACGCGCGTATCGATCAATTCCTTGATCTGGGACACGATCTCAGCGTCGCCTTCGGCGAAGGTTTCGGCGTCGTCGCCTTCGGCCGCGGCGCTTTCAATCAGGGGCAGGCCGTGGGTGAAATGCTCCATGATCGCGCCCAAAATGGCCGGCTTCAGATGTCGCCAGTCGCCGTCGCGACTTGGTCACCGAGATGAAATCGGAGCCGAAGAAGACCCGGCCCACTTCCGGAATGCCGAACAGAGACGCGGCCAGAGGCGAGCGGGCTGCCGCTTCCTTATCGGGGAAATCGGCCACGGCGCCTGTCGCCCATAACTTCGCGGCCGGGCAGGAATTTCAGGGTGGCCGGGATTCGGCGTCGATTCGGTCTGGATGAACATCGATTTCTTCCGGGCAAACCCGGCTTCCTCATGAGAGACATTCCAAGCTGCTTACATGGACCCGGCAGGGGACTCGATCAATGGCAATACCGGCATCGCCATTCGATCACGCCCGCGGGCGAATCCGGATCGGGCGCCCGAAAATTCCCTGCCAGCAGGGAAATCTGCAGGGAATTCGTGAGAACGCGGCCGGCGCTGTCTGCGGGGCCCGCAACCTGCGTCAATCGAAGGTGCAAGGCGGCCGGCCCAACAATGGGGTCTTTGGCCTAAAAGTCGGTCACGAGGCCCTTGCGCTCCCAATCGCCATAGCGCGTGGGCTCGGGGCCTTTCGGGCCGCCGATTTCGGCCAGCTTTTCTTCGATCAACTTGGCCTTGGCGATTCGGCGCGCCTCGGCTTCGGCTTTGGCGCGTTCGCCGGCAAGGCGAATGCGGCGCGCGATCTCGGCTTTGGTTGCGGTCGTTGAACTCATCGCATCCTTGACGGCGACCGGGGCGGCCATACATGACCTCGCCTCGGAGCTGAGCTTGGCGCGCCCGAGAGGCATTTTCAATGACGAACCGCAAGGGCCTGGCAAGGGGACAACCGATCGGCCCCGGGTTATGAACGAGCCTCCCCTGCCGGCTGCGGCTGGAATTCCCGCGCGCGCCGCCGCACAGGCGATCCTGGGCACGGTCTTGCGCAAACGTCGTCCACTCGACGCGGCACAGGACGACATTCTCTCCGAGGCGAAACTTGCGCCCCGCGACGCCGGTTTCGCGCGCGCCATCGCAGGCGAAACATTGCGCCGCTTCGGTCAGCTGGACGCATTGCTGCGCGAATGCCTCAAGAAGCCGCTGGCGCCGCATCGCACCGGACCCACGCTCGAGATATTGCTGACGGGCGCCTGCGAGCTGTTGTTCCTGGGTGTCCCTGCGCATGCCGCCGTCGACGCCGCCAATCGACTCGCTGCGCAGGATTCCAAGGCCGTGCATTTCAAACCGCTGATCAACGCGACGCTCCGGCGTCTCGCGCGTGACGGACGCGCGATGCTGGACGCGCAGGATGCGTCGCGGCTCAACACGCCGGATTGGCTATGGTCTCGCTGGTGCGACGCATTCGGCGAAGAGACCACACGCGCCATTGCGCAGGCGCACACGCTGCCGGCGCCACTGGACATCCTGACCGCGCAAGCCCATTTCGACGCCGCACGACTGCCGGATGCGACCGTGCTTCCCGGGGGCGTGTTGCGTCTCGCCGATGCCGGCCGTGTCGATATTCTGTCGGGCTTCGCAGAGGGCGAATGGCGGGTGCAGGATTTTGCGGCAGGACTCCCCGCACGTCTACTCGGCGACGTGCGGGGAAAAACCGTCATCGATCTGTGCGCGGCGCCGGGCGGCAAGACCGCGCAACTTGCGTCGATGGGCGCGCAAGTGATCGCGGTCGAACGCGAAGCGACGCGCCTGCCGCGCCTCAAGGAAAATCTCGAGCGGCTCAAGCTCGAAGTGGAGCTGGTGGAAGCGGACGTGCGCGACTACGCGCCTGAAACGCGCGCGCCTTTCGTGTTGCTCGACGCGCCTTGCAGCGCGACAGGCACGATCCGGCGTCATCCGGAACTGCCCTGGATCAAAAGCGCGGCCGACGTCATGTCCTGCGCACAGACGGCGAGCGAGTTGTTCGACGCCGCCGCGAAAATGGTCGCCGATGGCGGCACGCTGGTCTTCGCGGTGTGTTCGCTGGAACGCGAAGAAGGTCCGGAACAAGTGGAGGACTTTCTGCGCCGGCACGGGGAATTCCGCCGCGATCCCATTTCGTCGACGGAGGTTTTCGACCGCTCGGAGTTCGTGAGCGCGGAGGGCGATCTCAGAACATTGCCGTGTCATTTCGCGGAAATCGGCGGCATGGATGGGTTTTATGCCGCCCGCCTCAAGCGCCTATGACAGCCGGCCCAGCGCATAGGCCACCGCCAGATAGATCTTGCCGGTGTCCGCGCTGAGGATCGACGAAATGAGAAGGCCGCCGCTGTCGCCGTCGCGCGCACGCGCCAGCAGCAATTCGAATTCCTCGATATAGCTGTTGGCGGTCTCCCGAAAGCGCGCATTCTCGCGGTAGAGCGTGGTGATGCGATCGATCATGTCGGCATCAATCGAGCCCGCCAGGCGCCGCGCGAACACGGCGCGATCGCCGGCGAGATAGTTTCGCCATTCGTCTTCGCCGGGCGCCGCCGCATCGGAAATGGCTTCGAGATCGATGGCGATGTCGGCGAGAGCAGCCTGCAACGCGCTGAGAGAAGCGACGGTGTCCGGCTTGAGTTCCCGATTTTTGGCTTCGTTGTTCTCGGCCGCCGCAAGCAGGGCGCTCATGTCCCACGCCTTCGGTTCGGCAGGCTCGGCTTTCTTTTTGGGCCGCTGCGTCAAGCGCCGCGCGAGGCCGAGCAGGCCCTCGCTCTCCGTCGCTTCCACAACGGGTTCGCCCTGGACGACCGGCATGCGCAATCCATTGCGCGACGCCGTGCGCGCGTGAATGGTCGAAAGCGTGCGGGCGGACAAATCGAGAATTTCTTCCGTCTCGCTCCGCACCATGTCGCGCACGCGCTGCGCTTCCTGTTTGGCGACGCCGGGCAACATCAAGAGATGCTGTTCGACGGCGTCGACCGCGCTGGCGAGCGCCGCCTTTATCTCTTTGGCTTCCGACGCGAGTTCGCCGGCCGTGCGCAACAATCGCTCGCACTCGCCCATCGCGTCGCCGACGAGCGCCTTCGCGTTCGATTTCGCTTCCGCCGCGGTTTCGCCAATCAAAGTTTGCGCGCCGGCGCCTGCGTCATGCAGCGATTCGACCAATCGCGCGAGCGCGGCCGTGGCGCCTTCGCTGACGTCCTTGAGACGCTCGGTCTCGCGCGCAAAGCTTGCGGTCAATTGCGTCGCGCGCGCCGTCGAGCTCGCCATCAACATTTCGAGCTGGCGATCGGCGTCGCTCGTGATCGATTCAAATCTCTGCGCCTCGCCGTTGAGGGCGCCGACGGCTTGTTCGATCGAATGACGTTGCGCGCTGAGAGCGCCCTCGAAGGATGTGCTTTCGTCTTTCAGCCGCAACAGCAATTCGCCCATCGCGGTGCGGTGTTTTTCGTGCCGCGCGAGCACGAATTCGGCGCGCGCCATCGCCGTGTCGGAAACCGTTTCGATCCGCTTGGCCTGCCGGTCGAGTTCGACCGCGACGGCATGGGGCGCTTCAGCTGCGGCGTCCGCCGCCGCCTTGAAGGTCGACGATTGGGTTTCGAGCGACAGCCCTGCGCTGCGAAGCGAAGCTTCAGCCGTTTCGATGGTCGCCTTCAATTGGGCCGCGCGGCCCGCGATCAACTCGCTGGCCCGTGTGGCGGTGTCGGAGAGGGAGCCCGCGACCGCATCGATACGCTCGCGCTCCTGCGCCAGGCGCGAGGCCGCGGCGCCCGCCCGGACATCCGCCCTGGCGCCCGCCTCATCGAGGGCTGCAATCTGGTTTTCGAGCACGGATTCGAGCGCCCGCAGGCGCGTGAAGGCTCCATCCAACCCGGCATTGAGACCGTCCAGCTCGCGTCGCACGGCGCGGCCCAGCCTGGCGGCCACGCGGGAGCCCGTCTCGTCGGCCGAGAACAGCTTGTCGGTCGCTTCGGCCAGCGCCTCTGCCGCCGCCGTCATGGCCTGTCCACGTGTGAAAGCCCAGGCCGAAGCGATCATCAGGACGGGCGGCATCAGGGTGGCGAAGGCAAAGAGCGCAATCTGCTGGGGATCGAGATGGGCGAAGCCCGCGGGGCCCAGATAACCCCACAAATAGGCGCCTGCCGCCCCGATCCAGAAGGCGCCGAGCGTCAGCGCAAACACGAGAGGCCCTATGCTGGGCTCGCCCCGCCTCGCCTTGGACGGCTTCGATTCCTCGTTGAAATTTTCATTCGTGGTGAGAACGACAGGCTGGCTGCGTTCTGATCCGATCATCGGCACTGGGGGGCCTCGACACGCCTTCGCGGGCGCATGTTAACGATGAAACTCAGGATTTGCGAGGAGTCTTCGTGAGATAGCCACAGAAACGACCAAGCATGCCACCAATTATCGCAATTCGACCAGCCGCGTACCTTCGCGCAAATAGGCTTCCGTCTGAAGCCATGTGCCCTCAAAGCGGCTGAGCAACAAGCGTATGATAAGATTTCCGGTGCGAACCCAAAGGACCGGGGGGGCCGGCCTGCCGAGCCGCCAGGAATGCGAAGTCTTCGTCCTTCGTCACGATCACCGCGCCGGTTGTCAGGGCATGCGCCCAAATCAGCGTGTCGTCCGCCTCTCGCAGACCAACGTCTCTCACGGAAACTGCTTCGTGGCCCTTCCCGCGCAGCCACTCTGCCAAAGCCGGCGGAAGCTGAGCGGCGATCAGGAATTTCAAGCGAAGACGCTCACTCAGCGGCGACGACGACAGGGTGTCCAGTCAGATTCGCGGCGTAGGCAAGACACGCGCGAATATCGTCCGATTCGAGATCCGGAAAATCTCGCAATATCTCGTCCTGACGAATACCGTTCGCAAGCATTTCGAGGATATCGGCCACACGAATCCGCATGCCGCGAATACAGGGCCAGCCATGGCACTGTTCGGCACGAATTGTGATGCGAGCAAGCAGTTCGACCATGACCAGACATTATGCCAATTCGTCTCGCGATGCCATGGCTGGCCGCCCGCTCGTGACAATGGGGAGCCCTTTTTTCAGATGGCGTCTCGGGAATGAACGCTGCAAAATGAGACATGACGTTCTCGCCGTAAGGATACATGGAAGCTCTGACCCCCAGCCGAACCGCACAGGGCGCCGCGATGCATCGCGCTGCGCATCAACTGATCGATGCTCCGCCCGTCTTTGCGGACCCACTGGCCACCAAGATCATCGGTCGTGACGCGCTGGACGATCTGCGGTCCGGTCGCGACAGGCATGCCGGCGATGGCGCCGGCGGCTTGCGCGCCTTTGTCGCGATGCGCAGCCGGTTTTCGGAAGATGGTTTTGCCGACGCGGTGTCGCGGGGCGTTCGCCAATATGTGCTGCTTGGGGCGGGCCTCGACACGTTTGCCTATCGGGCCGGCGAATCCTTCGCAGGCGTCACGATATTTGAAATCGATCATCCGGCGACGCAGGCGTGGAAACGCGCGCGGCTGGCCGAAGTTGGAATTTCCGTCCCGGCGAACGTCGTTTACGCGCCCGTGAATTTTGAATCGGAAACGCTTGCGGATGGCCTGACGCGCGCGCGCTTCGACTTCGCAGAGCCCGCCTTCTTCGCGTGGCTCGGCGTGACCCCCTACCTCTCGCGAGACGCCGTGATGGACACTTTGAGCTTTGTCGCGAAATCGACCGCACGTGGCAGCGAGATTGTGTTCGATTACACCGAGCCCGTCGAAGCGCTCGATGCGACGCAACGCGCCAATTTCGATGCGATGGCTGAACGGGTCGCGGCCCTTGGCGAGCCGCTTCGTTGTTTCTTCGATCCTCCGTCGCTGGTCCGCGATCTGTATGCGTTGGGATTTTCGGAAGTGGAAGACTTTGACGCCAGCGCGCTCAATCCGCGCTACTTTGCGAATCGCGCCGATGGACTCAAACTGCGTGGGCGCGCGCATATGCTGAAAGCGCGCGTCTGGTCGAAGGGATAGCAGATGACGATGCTGATTGCGGCTGCGGCTGCCTTTCTTGCCATTCATTTGTTGATCGCCGGCACGCGGGTTCGCGATGCAATTACGGGCGCGATCGGAGAAGGGCCATATCTCGGTCTTTTTTCATTGGCTTCTCTTGGCGCAATTGTGTGGCTCGCAATCGCCTACAATATAGCGCAGCGCGGCGACGATCCGTTGCTCTACAATCTGGGTCCCGGCGTGAAGCATTTGGGCATCCCCGTGATCGCATTGGCGTTTCTGCTCGGCGTCCAAGGTCTATTCATGCCGAATCCCACTTCGCTTCGTCAGGAGGGAGCGGCGTCCAAGCCCGACACGATCAAAGGCGTATTGCGCATTACGCGGCATCCGTTCCTCTGGGGCGTCGCGATCTGGTCGGCGTTTCATTTGTCGGCCAATGGCGACGAAGCGTCGGTGTTGTTCTTCGGAAGCTTTTTCGTGCTTTCGATCCTGGGCACGTTCTCGATCGACGCGAAGCGCCGGCGAAAAATGGGCGACGCGTGGGCCGGCTTCGCGGCGAAGACATCGAACATTCCGTTCGGCGCCGTCATTACGGGTCGCACCAGCCTGAAGCTGGGCGAAAGTTTCGGCTGGCGGTTTTGGGTCACGGCGCTGCTGTTTGTCATCGTGCTTTTCGCGCATGCGCATATCTTCGGCGTTTCACCCTTCCCTGGCGGGATCGTGCCGATTTAGGCGCCCGTTAACGCCGTCTTGAATGATCCCGGCTCAGAATGGCCGTCGCCTCCAGGGGGTTAAGCCGGTGACGGCAGCACAATCGCGTCCGGTCGATATGGCCCATCTCGCCCGTTACACGGGCGGGGACGCCGCGCTCAATGCGGAGGTCTTTGCGCTGTTCGTGGGCCAGGCGACCGAGTTGATGCACCAGCTCGAAAGCGTCATCCGGACCGGGGACACCAAGCAGTGGCGCCATGTGACCCACACCGTCAAAGGGGCGGCGCGAGGCATCGGCGCATTCGCATTGGCCGACGCCGCAGCCCGCGCCGAGCCGATAGACCCTGCGCTCGATGCGGAACGCGCGACCGGCGCGTTGCACCAAATCAATGCTCAGGCCGAGAGCGTCCGGCTCTTCATCGACGCCTATTTGGGCCGTTAGCTCTGCACTCTTTCCCCGATTGATTTTGGAGCAGCAGCGGGCTACGCGGGCCGCTCGAAATCGCATGGCAGGGCCACCGTTGACGACCCTGGTCGCTATTTCTACATATGGAAATGTCAATTTCGAACTTCATACGTGTTGTAACTGTGGAATAGAGCATGGCCGCGCCTCTCGAGACCGATGTGATCATAGTGGGAGCGGGTCCGATCGGGCTTTTCGCCGTGTTCGAGCTGGGGCTGCTCGACCTCAAGGCGCATCTCGTCGACATCCTCGACCGGCCGGGCGGCCAGTGCACCGAGCTCTATCCCGAAAAGCCGATTTACGACATTCCGGGCCTGCCCATCGTGACGGGCCAGGAACTGTCCGACCGGCTGATGGAACAGATCAAGCCGTTCGGGGCGCAGTTCCATTTGAGCCAGATGGCGAGCGCGCTGGAAAAGCTGCCCGATGGGAAGTGGAAGCTTTCCACGGACGCGGACACGGAAATTGTGGCGCCGGTTGTCGTGATCGCCGCCGGCGGCGGCAGCTTTGTTCCCAAGCGGCCCCCCATCGCCGGCATCGAAGCCTATGAAGGCACGAGCGTGCATTACGCCGTGCGCAAGATGGAGATGTTCCGCGGGAAGGATCTCCTGATCGCGGGCGGCGGCGATTCCGCGCTCGACTGGACGATCAATCTCGCGCCCATCGCCAGGAGCCTCACTCTTGTCCATCACCGCGATGGTTTCCGCGCCGCGCAACACAGCGTCAACCGCATGCGCGAACTGGTGGAGCAGGGCAAAGTCAAATTCGACGTCGCGAGCGTGAAAGCGTTGCACGGCGCAGACGGCAAGCTTGAAGCCGTGACTTTGGCGGGCGCAGACAAGCGCGAATGGCGCCACGAATGCGATGCGTTCCTGCCGTTCTTCGGGTTGACCATCAAGCTCGGGCCGATTGCGGATTTCGGGCTCAATCTGCACGAAAATCTGATTCCGGTGGACACGGCGAAATTCGAAAGCACGACGCCGGGCGTGTTCGCGATCGGCGACATCAACAGTTACGCGGGCAAGCTGAAACTCATTCTTTGCGGGTTTCACGAGGCGGCGCTGATGGCGCAAGCCGCGTTTCACATCTGTCGGCCGAATGAGAAGCTTCGCTTCCAGTACACGACGTCGTCGTCGAACCTGCAGAAGAAACTGGGCGTGGCATGAAAATCGTCGCAACCGATCGCAAAGGCGCGGAACACACTATTGAAGGTCGCGACGGCTGGACCGTGATGGAGATATTGCGGGACGCCGGACTTCCCATCACCGCGGAATGCGGCGGCGCCTGCGCCTGCGCGACCTGCCATGTCTATGTGGAAGGCGGTTGGTACGAAAAGCTCACGCCGCCTTCGGAAGCCGAAGTCGACATGCTTGATATGGCGCTGGCGGTCGAGCCCAATTCGCGGCTGTCCTGCCAGATCACCTGCGCGCCCGCGTTGGACGGCATCAAGGTCACGCTCGCGCCGGAGTAGAATTATCGTATTGCAATTCCGATCGCATGATAGTCTGGGTTTCCGACCCGACGCGTGAGGCGTGTCATTGCGGTGAGAGTATTTCCCGCACGCAAATTTGCCGGCGCCGCAGGGGTCGTGCTGCTGCATGTGGGCGTCATCGCGGCGCTGCTGAATGCGTTTCACCTCTCGGGGCCGCCGATCGCATCGCCGCGCGAACACATCGTGTGGTTCAGGCTGGCGCCGAAACCGTTGCCCGCAGAGAAGACTGAGGCGCCATCAAAGCAGCGAGAGCGGGTACTGTCGACGCCGCTTCGCTATCCCGATTACCGCAAGATCAATCTGCCGCCTGCAATCGGCGATACGGACCTCGGTGCATTGCACGGATTTCTGTTCGATTGCGCGCCGCAGAATTTGATCAATCTCACGCCCGAGCAGCGCGCCCAATGCCTGACGGCCGGGCGCAAGCCGGACGATTCCGTCGATTATGCAGATCACACCAGTCGCTCGAAGAACGCCGTGCGCTGGGCGCGGGCCCTTATGCGGAAACAACAGCCGACGCTTCTCCCTTGCATGCCGCCATTGAGCCTCGCAGCGCTCATCTGCCTCGGAAAGGGCGCTGCGGATGGCGGCTTCGATCTGGATGCGCAGCCGAGCTATGGCGACAAACCGCGGGACGTCCATGTTCCCAATAATGGCGACCCGCCAGACGGCCCGCCGGGATAGATCTTGCGCCAGTTCGAATTGTTTCTCGAACTCAATGGCTTCTCGCCGGCGGCGGACGATGGGCAATGCGTTAACATCATACTTTCCCTCGCGTCGGGCGCATTTTCCGAAGATGATCTGGACGAATGGATTCGCAGGCACTTGAAACCGGCTTGATACTCCGGTCTCGTGGGCTGTAACGGAGCCAATCGCATGGGCCTTTACGACCGTTATCTGTTGCCGCCGCTGTTGTCCGCTGCGATGAGCGCCAAGCCGATAACCTATCAGCGCCGCAAGGTGGTTCCGCGCGCGGAAGGCCGCGTGCTGGAAATCGGCTTTGGCGCCGGACACAATCTGCCGTTCTACGATTCCACTAAGGTGACGCATTTGTGGGCGCTCGAGCCATCCCAGGAAATGCGAGCGCGGGCCGCGGACCGGCTGGCTGCGTCCCCCCTTGAAATCGAATTCCTGGATCTGCCCGGTGAAACGATTCCGCTCGATTCCGAAGCGGTCGATACTGTGCTTGTCACTTACACCCTCTGCACTATCCCCGACGTGATGAAGGCGCTGGGCGAGATGCGCCGGGTGATGAAACCCGAGGGCCGCATGATTTTTTGCGAGCACGGCGAGGCGCCGGATGAGAGCGTCCGGCGTTGGCAGAAAAGATTGACGCCGGTGTGGAAGGCGATCGGCGGCGGCTGCCATCCGGGCCGGCCGATTCCGAAGCTGATTCGGGACGCCGGCTTTCGCGTGGATGGACTGGAGACGATGTATCTGCCCGGCACGCCGCGTTTCGCGGGGTTCAATTATTGGGGCATGGCGGCCAAGGCATGAACCCGGTTCTTCTGACGGTCTTCAAGGTCGCGATCACCGCTGGTGTCATCGTCGCACTATCGGAACTGGCCAAGCGCTGGACGATGGTGGCCACGATTGCGCCGTCCATTCCCATCGGCAGCGGCATGATCGCGGTGCTGCTTTATATCGACACCCATGACAGCGCACGCGCCGGAAACTACGCGTGGAACGTGTTCCTGCTCACCCCGCCGGGCTCCGTGTTCCTGATCGCCATGCCCTTGTGCCTGCGCGCGGGACTCGCGTTCTGGCCCAGCGTCGGAATCGCCGTCGGACTCACCGTGATCGCATATTACGCCTACACGGTGATGCTGCAGCGCGTCTTCGGCGTCACGCTCTGACGCCGCGATCAGGATGAGGCGGGTCTTCGATTGGCGCCCAATGTATACGGGCCGCCTTTTTCAATTGCGCGTTTATAAGCGGGCCGTGTCTGCATCCTCTCAAGATAGTGCCGCAGCGCCGGATAATCCTTGAGCAGGCCGCTCGCGTCCGCCGCCTCCAGCACGAACACGACCTGGATATCGGCGCCGGTCAGTCCCTTGCCCACGAGAAAGTCGCGGCCTTCGAGCGCGTTTTCCATATAGGACAGCTGATTGGCGACTTCGCTGTCGATGCGCGGGCGCAACGGCGCCGCGCCGTCGCCCAGAAATCCTGCGTACATATGCATCATCAAGGGCAACATCGCCGAGCCTTCGGCGTAATGCATCCATTCGATATATTTGACGTGATCGTCCGACTTGGAATCGGGACGCAGCCGTCCGGCGCCGTATTTGTCGAGAACATATTCCACGATGGCGCCGGACTCCGCGATCGTATGCTTGCCGTCGGTGATAACAGGCGATTTGCCCAGCGGATGCACTTTCTTCAATTCCGGCGGCGCGAGCGGAATGGGGCTCAAGCGCTTGTAGTGAACGATCTCGTAGGGCGCGCCCAATTCTTCGAGAAGCCACAGGATGCGCTGCGAGCGCGAATTGTTGAGATGATGGACTTGAAGCATGGCGTCCTCCCGGCGTTAGCGGACGCATCGGAGCAGGGACGCAGGGCTTCGGCAAGTGCAGCCGACGGCCATCGCAGAAATCGTCAGCTTGACGCGTCACCGAAGGTTCAAATTCTGGCCAACCGGATCGCGCTTTCGGGGCAGGCTGCGACGCAAAGCCCGCAGGAATGGCATTGATCGGGCCTGGTCACGAAGGCCTGCTTGCCGCCATGGACGGCCACCTTGAGCCGCACGAAAAAGGGTAGCGCCGCGCGCTCGTCGTTCGACAATTTCCGCACCGTGAACACGTCATAAGGGCACACGCGCACGCAATCTTCCTTGCCTTCGCATTTGTGCGAGTCGACCACAGGCGCCACCACGCCGGGCGGCTGTTTGCAGGAAGACTTATCAGGGTTCGCCATTGCTTACCGCTGCCACGCGTATCAGCGATTGAGTTCCCGCATCGCCGTATCGAGCCCGCCCAGCGTGAGAGGATACATGCGGCCCGACATGATCTGCTGGATCAGCCCGATGGACGGGGTGTATTCCCAATGCTTCTCGGCCACAGGATTGAGCCACACGGCGTGTTCATAGATCTGCGCCACACGATCGAGCCAGATGGCGCCCGCTTCCTCGTTCCAATGCTCCACCGAACCGCCGGGATAGGTGATTTCGTAAGGGCTCATGGTCGCGTCGCCCACAAAGATCACTTTGTAGTCATGCGGGAATTTGTGCAGCACGTCCCAGGTCGCGAATTTTTCGTTGTGGCGGCGGCGATTGTCCTTCCACACGCTTTCATAGACGCAATTGTGGAAATAGAAGAATTCCATGTGCTTGAATTCGGTCTTCGCCGCGCTGAACAGCTCCTCGCAGAGCTTGATATAGGCGTCCATCGAGCCGCCGATATCGAAGAAGATGAGAACCTTCACCGTGTTGTGGCGTTCGGGGATGAGCCGGAGATCGAGATAGCCCTTGTTGGCGGTGTCCTTGATCGTGCCCGGCAGATCGAGCTCGACTTCCGCGCCCTGACGCGCCCATTTGCGCAGGCGGCGCAGCGCCACCTTGATGTTGCGCGTGCCGAGCTCGACGGAATCGTCGAGATTCTTGTATTCGCGTTTGTCCCATACTTTCACGGCCTTGCCGTGGCGGCCCTTGTCCTGGCCGATGCGCACGCCTTCCGGATTATAGCCCATCGCGCCGAACGGCGATGTGCCTCCCGTGCCGATCATTTTGGAGCCGCCTTCGTGGCGCTTCTTCTGCTCTTCGAGCCGCTGCTTCAAGGTCTCCATCAGCTTGTCCCAGCCGCCCATGGATTCGATGAGCTTTTTTTCCTCCTCTGACAGAAATTTTTCCGTCAGCGCGCGCAGCCACTCATCGGGGATCTGTGTGATCTCGGTCGCGTCGAGCGATTCGAGTCCTTTGAAGACATGCGAGAAGACGCGGTCGAACTTGTCGAGATTGCGCTCGTCTTTCACCAGCGCGGTCCGCGACAGGTAATAGAACTGATCGACCTTCATATCGATGACGTCGTGCGCCAGCGCATCCATCAGCGCCAGATATTCCTTCAACGTGACCGGCACACGGGCGGAGCGAAGCTCGTCGAAAAATTGGAAGAACATGGGCGTCTCGTTCGATAGCGGTTGCGCGATCCTAGCGCGGAGCGGGGGCAGGGGCCAACCCCAACAATTCCGGGCGATATTCGAAATGCATGGTGTCGTAGTGATACCAGCGACCGCCCCAGATGAAGCCGTGGCGCTCGAAAATGTCGACGATTTGCTCCGGCATCCGGTTACGCCAGGCGACGGTGCGCGTGGCGCGGCCGCTGTCCCACAGCCAATAATTCGAGAAGGCGAGATTGAGGTCGATCGCCGCGCCATAGGCATGCATGGAAGGCTGCCCCGCATCGGCGACCCCACGGCAGGCGTAAGTGCCCGCGACTGGCCATGCCGCCCGGCGGATCTGGCCGGGCAACGCGTCGATCTCATCGGACACCTCGCGCAGGCGGTCCGCCACGCCGTTTATGCGCGTGATTTCGATGTTGCGTCCCCCGTGCTTCGGCAGCCAAACGACGGATACCAGATTCGGCACAACCTCACCCTTGCGGCAATCGCCATACATCGCGTCGAAGAACGCCTTGCTGCGAAACCGGCCGGGATCGAAATTCTTGGCGGGGGCGGTGAGCGGCGCCCCCGTTGGATAGGCGATGCGAAACATGTCGCGGATGGACGCGTGCGTAAGCAATGCTTCGAACGGCATCGCGCTATCGGAAAACCCCGCGTCCAAGCGCACGCCTTTGCGCAAGATCAGATCGTTGCCGGCGCGGGCGTGAATCGTTTCGGGATAAACAAGCACGAGCGCATCGAGCGGGTCGGCTGCGAATGCCGGCGATGCTGCGAACGCAAGCGCCGCGGCAAGCGCCGCGATGCTATTTCGCGCCGATCTGGCTTTGGGCGGCGGCATAGATCGCGCGCAGGAAATCCTGCTCGAGTGGCGTGTCGCGCGGATCGGCATATTCGATCGTGGCCTCCACGGCCCAATTCTTCAGCGCCGCGCCCGTAAACAGCACGCGATAATGCAGATCTTCGAGCTTGGACGTTTCATAGGTGCGCGCATAGACGGAGAGCGGCTCGGCGCCGCCCGCCACGACTTCCGGCTTCTCGGAAATCTCCTTGCCGCCCGTGCCTTCCTGTTCGGTGAAATCCGCGGCCAACGACGCCTTGGGATCATAGGCCCCCGTGAGCGGCGTCAGCTTGATCGTGCCGTAAACGCCATTGAGGACTGAATAAGCGCAGAAATCGGTTTGCGTTTCGGGATCGGCGTCACCCACCGCATCGCGCTCAAAGAGGCCGATCTTGGCAGGGCAGATGAAACCCGACGCTTTGTGCACCTTCGCGCCGTCCTTGCCGTCCGCAAAGGCGTCGCCGGGCATGGACTGGGCATGAACCATCGGCGCGACGAGTAGAAACGCGAGAGCGCCGAGCGCGATCTTCAATTTCTCGTCTCCCGCCGCGCGAGAAACGCGAGCCGCTCGAACAGATGCACGTCCTGCTCGTTTTTGAGGAGGGCGCCGTGCAGGGGCGGGATGAGTTTGGTCGGGTCGCGCTCTTTCAACGCTTCCGGCGGAATATCTTCGTTGAGCAGCAGCTTCAGCCAGTCGAGCAATTCGGACGTCGACGGCTTCTTCTTCAGGCCGGGCACGTCGCGGATCTGATAGAAGACGTTCAGCGCTTCCGACACAAGCTTCTGCTTGATGTTGGGATAGTGCACGTCGACGATCTTCTGCATCGTCTCGCGCTCGGGAAATTTGATGTAGTGGAAGAAGCAGCGGCGCAGGAACGCGTCCGGCAATTCCTTCTCGTTGTTCGACGTGATCATCACGACAGGGCGGCGCTCGGCCTTGATCGTCTCGCCCGTCTCGTAGACGAAGAATTCCATGCGATCGAGTTCGAGCAACAGGTCGTTGGGGAACTCGATGTCCGCCTTGTCGATCTCGTCGATGAGGAGCACCGGGCGTTTCTCCAGCTTGAACGCTTCCCAGAGCTTGCCCTGCTTGATGTAATTCTTGACGTCCTTGACGCGCACGTCTCCCAGCTGCGAATCCCGGAGCCGCGTGACGGCGTCGTATTCATAGAGACCCTGCTGGGCCTTGGTGGTGGATTTCACGTGCCAGGTGATAAGCGGCGCGTCGAGCGCGTCGGCCACTTCATAGGCCAGCTGCGTCTTGCCGGTGCCGGGCTCGCCTTTGATCAGGAGCGGGCGTTCCAGCGTGATCGCAGCGTTGACGGCAATTCTTAAGTCTTCGGTCGCGACATATTTGTCGGTCCCTTCGAAGCGTTTGGCGCTCATGTGGTTCTCATTCCGGGATAGCGTGTCGCAACGGTAGGGGGGCCAAGGGCGCTTCGCAAGGGTGCGGCTCCCCTGCTAGTGTGTCGCCCATGCGCCAGTCCTCCCCTGAAACGCTTGAAGCCGCCCTCTATCGCGGCGCCGACCGCTATAATTCCGAACGCCGGCATGTCTTTGCGCGAGCCTGGCTGCTTGCCGCCCATGAAAGCCAATTCACCGCGCCCGGTTCCTATGTCGCCGTCAGCGTTGCAGGCTATCCGCTCATCGTCGTGCGCGGCGAAGACGGCGTGCTGCGCGGTTTCCACAATGTGTGCCGCCACAGAGCCGGGCCATTGGCCGATGACGGCGAAGGCGCATGCGCGGGCGCGCTCGTGTGTCGTTATCACGGCTGGAAATACGCGCTCGACGGCAGGCTCGCGAATGCGCGGGATTTCGGTCCGGCCGAAGGCTTCGATCCGCGCGACTACGCGCTCTATCCCGTGCGCTGCGAAAGCTGGCGCGGATTCGTATTCGTGAACATGGATCGCGACGCCTCGCCGCTCGCCGGCGCCACGGCGGTCTTCGACGAGCGCCTGCGCGACTGGCCGATCGACACCTACAAATTCACGCGCCGCTCGACGCATGAGATCCGCTGCAACTGGAAGACCTATGTCGAGAATTATCTCGAGGGCTATCACGTGCCCAACGTGCATCCGGCCCTCGATGCTGCAATCGACGCCGCGCAATACAAGGTCGAAATCCAGGCGCCCGCGATGTTCTATTCCGCGCCCCCGCGCGGCGGCTCGCCCGTATCGGGTCTGTGGGGTTGGCTGTGGCCCTGCCTTGGAATCAATGTCTATTCCAACGGCGTGATGATGGAGCGCATGTGGCCCATCGATCATGCCCGCACGCGATTGGACTATCTCTATTTCTTCCCCAAGGACCTGCCGGAGTCCGAAATCGCGCGCGCGATGGCGGCGTCGGAAGTCACCACCATCGAGGACGTTGCGATCACGGAGGCCGTGCAGCGCAATCTCGACGCCGGCATCTATGCCAAAGGCCGTCTTTCGCCGAAGCACGAAACCGGCGTCGCCTGGTTCCAGTCCGAAGTCCAACGCGCCGTCGAAGGCTGATCGGCGGCGCCCATCGCCTTTGACGTCGGTCCGCGGTAAGCTCTCTGCGCTCGGACGGGGGATTGCCCATGGATTGGAAGCTCATCGCGGCCATTGCGGTTGCAGGAACGATCGGGTCGTTCACCGATTGGCTGTTCATGGGCGTGCTGTTTCATGAACGCTACAACCGCTATCCCGAAGTGTGGTGGCCGGGGCTCCGGCAAAAAGCGGCCGATACCCGCGCCATCATCATCGCGAGCGCGCTTGGCTATGTGTCTGCGGCCGGCGTCATCCTGCTGTGCCTGTTCACGGGTTCGACGAGCCTCGACGGCGCGCTGATCATCGCCACGCTCGCCTGGATCGCGGGGCCGCTGGTGATGCAGGTGACGAACGGGTTCTGGATCAAATTCGATCCGTGGCTCACGCTCTCGCATTCCCTGGGCTATCTCGCCCGCTTCCTCATCGCGGGTGTGGCGGCGTGGGTCGCGCTCAGCTAAAAAAACATGAGAACGCGGTCGCAATAACCCTGCGACGACAAAATTTGCGACACGCCTCGCGACAAAGCGTGACAAGCCGCAATTGCCGTTCGCGACCGCGCACGGCCTAATTCCCCCATCGGGGAACTCATGATCGCTCACGTTTATACGGTCGCTTTTCAGGGCATCGAAGCGCGCGAAGTGGACGTGCAGGTCCATATCGGCGACGGCCAAACGAATTTCAACGTTGTCGGGCTCGGCGATAAAGCCGTGAATGAAAGTCGCGAACGCGTGCGCGCGGCGCTCTCGGCTATCGGATTGGCGCTTCCCTATAAGCGCATCACGGTCAATCTTGCGCCGGCGGACCTGCCCAAGGAAGGAAGCCACTACGATCTCCCCATTGCGCTGGGACTGCTCGCGGCGATGGGCGTCCTGCCGGCGGGAGAACTTGCGGGCTACACCGCGCTCGGCGAATTGTCCCTCGATGCACAGATCGCTCCGGTCGCCGGTGTATTGCCCGCCGCACTTGCGGCTTCGGAAGCGCAGCGCGGGTTGATCTGCCCTGCTTCATGCGGTCCCGAAGCGGCCTGGGCCGCCGGAATCGAGATCATCGCGGCGCCGTCTCTGATCGCTTTCGTCAATCACGTGAAGGGCGTGCAGGTGTTGAATCCGCCATCGGCGCGCATGGCGGACGACGTGACGACCGCGCCCGATCTGAAGGACGTCAAAGGACAGGAAACGGCGAAACGGGCGCTCGAGATCGCGGCGGCTGGAGGTCATAACATGTTGATGATCGGCCCGCCCGGTTCGGGCAAATCGATGCTGGCCGCGCGCCTTCCCGGACTCCTGCCGCCGCTCGATGCGCGCGAGGCGCTCGAGTTGTCGATGATCCAGTCTTTGGCCGGCGAATTGCGCGACGGCGCCATTTCGCGGCGCCGGCCGTTTCGCACGCCGCATCATTCTGCGTCGATGGCAGCACTTGTCGGCGGCGGCTTGCGCGTCAGGCCCGGAGAAGTGAGCCTTGCCCATCTGGGTGTACTATTCCTCGATGAGCTTCCCGAGTTCCAGCGCGCGGTTCTGGAATCGCTTCGGCAGCCCATCGAATCCGGCGAAGCGGTCGTCGCGCGCGCCAATGCGCATGTGCGCTATCCGGCGCGTTTCCAGCTTGTAGCCGCGATGAACCCCTGCAAATCGATCGAATCCGACAACTGAAAGGAAACCTGCGAACGCGCGATTGGTCGCGGAGGCTTTGGCGCTCGCGACGCTCCACGGGAGTGCTGAACCAATCGGAATCATGGCACTCGTCGCCGAAAAGATTTACGCGGCGCCGTTCAGCTCAATCTATTCTTTATGGTCTCTCCAGCCCGCATGATGACGCTTAATTGCCGCCCATCCTGTGCGAGCAAATCGATGTCCTTGAGTGGATCACCGTCGACGATAATGAGATCGGCATGCGCACCGGCTGAGATGCAGCCAAGCTTGCCCTCCTGCATGAGAATTTCAGCCCCGATCGTTGTTGCCTGCCGCAAAATCTCGAGCGGCGAAAACACTTCCTTACGAATAGTAAACTCGCGGCACTGGTGGGTGTAAGTTTCGCCGAGAAGGTCTGTGCCGAATCCAACTTTCACGCCGGCCTTGCGCATGCACTCCATGCCATTGATGGCCGACCTATAAGCCACCTCCAACTTCTCTTGGTTTTGTCGAGGAAAATTGAGTTCGCGACCCAGTTCCATAAGCGCAAAACAGATCGCCATCGTCGGCACGATATAAGCCCCGCGTTCGGCCACGAACCGAGCCGTTTCCTCGTCGATCAATGTTCCGTGTTCGATGCACCGGACCCCAAACTCGACTGAACGTCTGACAGCGCTAGCGGGATGACAATGCGAAGAGACATATGTTCGCCGTTCGGTACATTCCTCGACGATCGCCCTGATTTCGTCCTCGCGATATTGATTCATCCAAATGGGGTCGGTTGGCGACGCAACACCTCCTGATCCCATGATTTTTATGCAATGCGCACCACGTCGAAGCTCCTCGCGAACTGCCTTCAAACACTCGTCGACGCCATCGGCAATATGAGAAATCAAATTGAAGTTGCCGCACGAGCAGTAGTTATGATTGTGATGTTCGCCCTGGTTTATTTGGCGAAAATCTCCGTGTCCTCCGGTCATCGAGAGAGTCTTCCCGGCATAGAAGAAACGCGGACCACGCATTAGCCGCTCCTGCAGGGCCAGCGAAAGGCTGTAGTCCCCGCCCCCAATATCGCGCACGGTCGTAAATCCACAGTCCAGTGCGTGGCTCAACATCCGGGCGGCGTGGGCAGCATTGTAAGTGCTTCCTGCCAGTTCGGCCTTCTTAGAGTCCACACTGCATGCATAAGCATGAATATGCAGATCGATGAGTCCGGGCATCAGCGTGCGGCCGCCGACATCGATACGCTGCGCGCTAACGGATCTCACTGACTTGTCGGAAATCTCGCGAATGATCCCCGCTTCAACCACCACCGACATACCATCCGGGCAATTTGCGCTTGATCCGTCAAAAATGCGGGCATTTTCAAATATCGTGAATGTCATTACAGGCTCACCCCGGTGTCTCCTTGACAGCTGTTACACAACAGGATCAGGAAGCACGCTGGTTCGAAATCCATTCGCGCATGTGGCTGTTCAATGCGCTTAAGCTCACCGGTCCCGTCGAGAGCAGCTCGTCATGTAAATCCCGCAAAGAGAAGCGTTCCCCCAAAGTCCGCTCGGCGTGCTCGCGGAGATCGCGGATCGTTCTTTCGCCAAGCTTGTAGCTCAGCGCTTGGGCAGGCCAGCCGATGTATCGGTCAACCTCGAACGCCACGACGTCATCCGGTAAGAAACTGTTCTCCATCATGTACCCGATGGCCACCTCGCGGCTCCAACCTTTCCAGTGAATGCCGGTATCGACGACGAGCCTGACCGCGCGCCACATGTCTAATGACAAACGGCCGAACGCCACATAGGGATCGTCATAGAGATCGAGATCGAAGCCCAATCGCTCGCAATAGAGCGCCCAGCCCTCAATGTAGCTGTTGTAGTCCGCCCAGCCGAAGCGCCGGAACGCCGGCAAGTGATCGAGTTCATGCGCACGCGCGAATTGCATCAGATGCCCCGGCCAGGCTTCATGAAGCGCGTACGCAACAAGTTGATAATGGGGACAGCGTTCCGGCAAAGCGGTGAGCCAGAAGACGCCAGCCTGACTTCGATCGGCGGGCGCCGGTTGTGCCAAGGCGGGCGGGCCGTTCAAGGACTGCCCCACTGTGAACGACTGAACCCCGTATGTAATACGAGGCAAGCGGCCGAACAGGCGCGGCAAGAGGCCATCGATGCGCTTGGCGACCGCGCGTCCACGCTCTAGAAGCCGTTCGGCGCTCGCGTCCACAAATTCAGGTGACGCATTCAGATGAGCGGCAAAGGCGCGGCCGTTCCCCCCGAAAGCAGCCGTCCGTAGGATCGCTCCGACTTCGCTGTGGATCGCGTGAACCTCTTCGAGTCCCAGCGCATGAATCGCGGCGGGATCAAGTTCCGTCGTGGTCTGTTGCCGGATCCGGAACCTGTAGATCGTTTCGCCTTGCGGTTGATCGCGGAGGCTCACACTGTCACAACACAACGCTTCCTGCCGCTCGTTGATGAAACGCCGAAAGCCCCGCAACGCTGGCAACACATACTGCGCCATTGCGTCCAGCACCGACTTGCGAAGGTCTGCAAATTTGGCCTCATCCATCCCGGACGGCGGATGCCGGAGTCGCGCCGCAATGAGAGCGGCAATGCCGCCCTCCGCGACTTGGGCGTCGAGCGCGCCGAACAGCCGCGGCAGAAGAACGCGTGGAAGGCGATAGCCGGCCTGTATGCCCGCCTCGAGGACCTCAATGTTCTCTTCGAAGTATCGGGGCGCGGCCCGCAAGCGCGTCACGAAGGCTTCGAAATCGCTTCGTATATTCAGAGGTACGACTTTGGCGAGTTTTTCAAACAAATCGTAAAAGCCGAGCGGAAAAAGCTTCGGCATCAAATGGTCTTTCAGGCGAAACGCCTCGATCGTGTTGGTCAGCTGCTCCGTCATCAGTGACAGGGTGACGGCGTCCTCACGGGATAAGGTCTTAGGATCGATTTGACGTGCTCGCGCCAGGAACGCGCCGCACGCGGACGCGCGGCGTTCGATGTCCTCAAGGCTTGCGCGTTCGAGCTGATCCCTTCCGCGATGATCGCCTGCAAATGTCGCTTCAAAAGGAAATTCCCGAACCCTGTAGTCCCAATACGCCGAGCTCATGCTCTGAAGGGGCGCCCTGCCATTTGTGTCGCAGCCCGTACGCCGCGCCGACCGGATTACGACGGGTTCCTCGAGCATTTGACCCATGAGATAGGGCACGGGCGCATCAGATTGCGTAGGAGAACCATGGATTCGCCTGACGATATCCATCCCTTCGATGACCTTGCCGAACACGGCGAAACCCTGGCCGTCGGAATTGCGGCCGCCGCCGAAATCGAGGGAAGGTTGCTCACCAACTGAGATGAAGAATGCGGACGGCGTTGCCGTCCCGACCGTCAATCGTGCAAGCGACAACGCGCCATCGACGTGCCGCAAGCCCGTTTCGGCCGTGCTCTCATGCGGTACGCCGGGACGGAACTTGGCTTGGTCTCGTTCTGCGGCTTGTAAGACAGCGATGGCGGGCGTTCCATGATCATTGTCAGGCCTGACGGCACGTGCGAAGGCAATTCCCGTATAACCATCGTCGTCGACGCAACGTAGAAACGCACCCGCAGTCAGAGGGGCTCGGTCCGGATAAACCTCGGCCAGAATGTTTCC
Organism: uncultured Alphaproteobacteria bacterium; assembly: GCA_963715545.1. Taxonomy (GTDB): domain Bacteria; phylum Pseudomonadota; class Alphaproteobacteria; order Micropepsales; family Micropepsaceae; genus Rhizomicrobium. The sequence continues at coordinate 3,572,108 of OY970252.1, forward strand.
GAACGACGTCTCAAGGATCACTTGCACTGCGTTCTTGGTCATAGCGTCGATGCGATGTCTGCGTTGAAAGCCATGCGTGTCTTCACCGCGTCTAGCGAAGTCGTGAATTGCGTCGGTGGCGGTGGAACCGAACCGAAGAGATGCGCAACGAAATAATCGAGCCGCCGGCGCATGGCATAGCCTGTCATCTCATGGCCCGCCTGGGGCATTAGAACGAGGTCCATGTCCTTGTTTTCGTCGATGAGCGCCTGAAGAAGTTGAAAGAGTGCGGCGGGGTGACAGCCCGCATCCAAGAGACCATGAATGAAGAGAATCTTTGCGTTGAGCCCGGAGGCGTAAGTCTTCGCCGCCTGCGCCTTGTACAGCTCGGGCTCAAAGATTCCCTGATAGCGCTCGCCCCAGCAATGCCAGAAGAGCGCCTGGTCATAGTTCCCGCTGGCCGCTACGGCGACCTTGTAGAAATCACCGAATCGCAGACCGCCCATTGCCGCCAAATAGCCGCCGCCAGACATTCCCGTAATGCCGACGCGCTCCAGGTCCATTGAGGGATAATAGTCCACCAATTGCCGTATGCCCGCGATGTGATCCTCGAGATTTGATGCGTTCTGAATGGCGCCATAAGACGCTTCGCGAAACGCGCGCTCCCGATAGGCGGTCCCGCGTCCATCGATCATCAAAACAAATGCGCCAAGCGCCGCCAGACTTGCTGCTTCGAGATAATGAGTTGTCGAAAAAAAATCACAGAATGGTGCTCTCGGTACGAACGCGATCTGCGGGCCGCCATAAACAAAGTCGATGACGGGATAGGACTTCGTCGGGTCGACGCTCGCCGGCTGGAACAGCAAGCCATGAATGTCGGTCTTGCCGTCGGCCGCTGTGAGCGTGACCGCCTCTGGCCACCTCCACTCCGATGGCAGCATTCGGCCGTCTGGCGATTCCAGAGTTGCGACGGATTCGCCACTTCGTCGCTTGAGGACCGTGACGGGAAGCCGATCCACGCCCGCGATCGTCTCCACGAAATAGTTCCCACTGGGCGCAACGCCTGCAGCATCACGACAATCCCTTCCCGTCATCGATCGCACAAAAAGGGCAAAGTTGCGGGGACGCCAAACGACATGTTCGCCCGGTTCGGTCGAGACGATTCGCAAAACATCTTCGTCGAGCGAGGCGATGCAGGGCTTGCAGGTGTAAGGCCCTTCTTCGGAAGCTATGCCGGCCGCGGCGAAAAATATCTCGCGACGTTTCGCATCCACATGCTGCACATCGCGGATTTGCCAGGCTCCATGCGTTATCGTGCGCTTGAGCGCGCCGTTTTCAAGATCGTAGAGGTAGAGATGGCCTCGCCCGCTCCGCTCGGAATACCAGATGAATTCGTTCGTCGCGGGGAGCGGGAAGACGAGTGCGGGCTCATAGACATTCACGCCGAGTTCCAGATACGTGTTTGCTGTTTCCGAAAAAACGACGCGAGTCGTGCCCAACTCAATATCGAACGCGACGACATGGGCGGCGCGCTCACCGCGCTCGATGTGCACAAAATAAGCGGTGCGCGCATCGGCGCTCCACCACGCAAGACCAGCCTCGAACGGAGTATCATTCATGCGAACGGCGGTGAGCCGAGGGTAAGCAGCTTCGATTTGCCGGCCCTTCAGAACATCGATGGCGACGATCCGGAATTCAGTGACCTTGGGATCGCCCGGAAAGCTCGTGTGATTGGGTGAAACGTTCGGTCGCACACCTTCGCGGGGCACAAAGGCCATAACCGGCAGTTCCGGAACTTCCCGGTCATCGGATTGGAGGGTGAGGACATGCCGGGAATCCGGAGACCAAATACCAGACACCCTTTGTCCGAAGACAGCTTGCATGAAGCGCCCAGAGAGCGGCGGCGATGCATAGGCGTGGGTTTCGATACCGTCCGTCGTCAACGCGCGCTCGGATCCCACCATCAAGTCTTTGAGCCAAAGATTGTGATCGCGGACGCGGACCGCGAGTTTGTTGTCAGGGGAGATCAGCCAATCGACGTGAAGCGCGGTACCCGGCTCTTCGAGCGAGCGGCTGCGGTCATCGTAAACAAACGGCTTTCCGAAAGCCTCAAAGCGCGCCGTCCCATCCTTTTCAACACGTAGATTCTTAAGAAGGAGAAGCTTGGAATCGACCGCACGAGCGATCTTTTTCTCCAGCGCGGCGGCGATATTCTCATAGCCGAATAGAAGCCGGTTGTCGCCCGTTGCGGCGTCTACAACTCTTATTTCAGTGCCGGCATCAGTTTCGCGTTCGTACCAGAACGATTCTTCTCCGTCGATCCAGCGCGGGTAGACTGTACCATTCAGCACCTCCTCTCCCAATCGAAGATATCGCTGCGATTGAAGATAGGATTCCTTCCAGGAATGTCGATCAGGATTTTCCATACTCCAATCCCGTTTCGGCTTATTCGTCGGCGCGATTTGCGCGCCTATTTGCTGGATCGCAAGTGACTAGCAAAACAGATCATCTGCTCGTTTTTATTGATTTACAAGTCGAATCTTGGTATTTAGGTTTCTTCCAACATTGAGTGAGCCCCATGCCGAAACGCGACGACAAATACATGACGGCACAGCGTCAAGCGATCGCCAACGCTGCCCTCGATACGTTATTGGAAAAGGGTCTGAAGGAAACGTCGATCCGGGATATTTGCGACCGCGCAGGCATAAGCATGGGGGGCCTATATGTTCACTTCGCCGACAAAACCGCATTGGTGATCGCCGCCCTCGAACAGTCGCATGAGAGGGAAAGAGAGCATTTAGGTAAAGTGAAGTCATGGGCTGATTACGAGTCGGGGATTAGCAGCTTGAAACGCGATATTTCGAGCCATCGCAGTTTGCGGCGGATACGTCTTTCCCTCCAATTCGCTGCAGAAGCCATTTTGGACGACGAAAATCCGCCGGGGCTTGGTAAATTGCTAAAAAAGCGGGCAGATGCTCTCAGGGAGACACTGCAACTACTCCACCAAAGCGACGAGATAGAATTGCCGATGGGGCTCGAACCCACAGTCGAAACACACACGATTCTCCTCACTGGAGCAAGTTACATGGCTGCAACGGATAAGGATCTTGATATCGATTCGCTGTGGGAAGATCTCCTCGACTCTCTCGCACTCACTGCGGGACTAAAATCCAAGCGTAAATCGCCTTCGTTTCCAATGAAGAAACGCGCGACCAAGCAGCGCCAGTTTGCTAAATCGGCCTGAGTCGCGCATTCCGATAGCAATTCACGCTCAACTCACGTTGACTTTGGCGCAACAAGGCAATTTCACGCGCGATCGCTCACTACGTTCACACGCTCTCAGCTATCAGAACTTTTTTGTTAGCTCGAGTCCGATCGTCCGCGGCTGATTTACTCCAGCTGTTTGAGGTCCAATGCCATACCCCAATATCTCTCCGTAGAGAGACGTAATAGCTGTTTCGTTGCCTACGTTTTTCACGTAGAGCGAAAAGGTCCAATCTGTGGTCTCCATACCCGCTCGAAGATCGACGAGGTAATAGCTCGGCATTTCCTGGCGCGTTCCTGCGGGAACGAAATCCGCGTAGCGACTGCCGGTAAAGCGCCACGTGACTCCCGCAAATCCCGAATAGTCGCCGAACAATGGCACCTCATAGTTTGCGCTGGCCGATGACTCCCAATTCGGTGCATAGGGTAGGAGGTCTCCAGCATGGCCGTTCACGCTCGCGGGAGTCGACTGCGTCAAGCGCGCGTCCGTATATGCGCCATTGAAATTCAAGGTGAGGCCATCAACTGGAGCGTATCCAAAGTTCCACTCAACACCATCGCTCTGCGCGGTACCACCGTTTGTGATAGTCGCTTGCCCTCCGACGATGGCAATGAGCTGAATTTTCTTCCAGTCAATATCAAACACTGATATTTCGGCCGTGACATGATCGTTGAAGAGGTGGCTTTTGATGCCCGCCTCGTAGTTCATAGTTGTTGAAGAAGTGTATGACGTCGGAAACGGGCTACCAGGCACCGCGTCGTTCGGACCTCCAGGGACGAAACCACTCACAATGCGCGCGTAGAGCATATTTTCCTGATCAACATGCCAACGCAAATCACCCGAGTAAGTGAATACTCCCTCAGTAGAGTTTGTCCCGAAATCCGCCGCGCCCAACAGCCCTAGGCCGCGTTCCACGAATGTCTGGCTGTTGTAGCTATACCGTCCGCCCAAAGCCGCATCGAGCGTCGGGGTGAAATTGTAATCGAGATTCGCAAAGCCGGCATATTCGTCATATTTGGGCCTAAAGTAATCGGCGCCAACGTTGGTTGGGAAATTGTAGAGCACCTGTTTCGTCGCGAGATCGATCGGAAACAGCAACGCGGAATTGTGAGCGCTTTGGTCCGTATAAAATGCGCCCACCTGCCATTGAAGCGGCCCTTCGGTGTTCGAAGACAAACGTAGTTCCTGGGTAAACAGGTTGGCGGTTGTCTGATTGGGATAGGCTACACCGTACGGGGCGCCGAGCAAAAAGCTGACATAACCACCGTAGGACGCGCTGTAGTCGGTGAGAGAATAGAGTTGATAATGTGCGTAACTCGTCGAAGAGAGCAGCTTGGCGAACCCCAAATTCCAGTTGATCGTCGCGTTGTAGAGTTGGTCCTTCGTGGAGAAGGGTTGAGATATCAATCTTTCTTGGGTCAGATTGCCATAAATAGGAGTCAACGAATTGGCGGCGACATCTTCATTGCCCGTGTCCGAATTGGACTGCACTTGATAGAGCGCGCTCAGTCGAATCGAAATATTTTGAGTGGGCTCATAAAGCAACGAGGCTCGGCCGCCTTCGAAGTGCGAACCGTTGATGTTTTTCAGGCCGCGAGATGGGTCGTCTATAAATCCGGGGTAATAGTCGGAATACGCGACAATGCGCAACGCCGCGTCACTGGAGAGAGGGGCATTGACCATGGCATGAACGTCGAAGCCGTTCCCACCGTCTTCGACGGAACTCAAACCCGCTTCGACGGTCGCCGCAAAGGCGGATGGGTCAGGTGCATTGGTGACATATTTTAGCAGCCCACCCAGTGCGTTGGAGCCGTAAAGAGTGCCTTGCGGTCCGCGCAGGATCTCAATGCGTTGCATGTCGAACGTATCGAGATTGGGCGCGAGCCGCGTGGCGCCGGTAAACGTGCCGTCGGCAGTGTAGGGAGTTTCGTCGATATAGGTTGCGACGGAGCTGTTGATCGAATTCACGCCGTTTCCGATGCCGCGTATCGCAAGCAGGCTTGTAGTCCCGCCCGAATCGACGAACTGCAACCCGGGAACGGTTCCGACATAGTCCTGAAAGCGAAAAGATTGCGAACGCGCGAGGTCTTCGCCGGTCAGCGCGGTCAGGGACATAGGAACATCGAGAGAGGATTCTTCGCGCTTTTCGGCCGTTACCGTGACTGTTTCGATCGTGTTTGCGCTTCCTTGAGCGCCGGGCGACGCGTCCGCAGCAAGCGACGGCGAGGCCATTGCGATGGGTGAAAGCACCGTGCTCGCCAGCAACAAAGCTGTGCCGATTTTGCGATTGCCACCGAACATATTCGCCCCCTATAACCGGATCGTAAAAAAAGCATACGCCCGTTTTTTGATATTGGCAAGCGTTGCTGGCGGGGCAAATGTGTCCTGCGGCGCGACCGCGCCACACATGGCAAAAAAGAGAGCCGCAGACTCAAATAATGGCGCGGTTATGGGCCAGGAGCTTGAATTGAAAGGTCACGCCATGAGTTCGACGTCGACGCTAGCAACCGAGCACATATCGCTCGATGCGCTGGCTGGTGATCCTTATCCGATTTATTCCCGGCTTCGCCGCGAACAGCCGGTCGCCTGGGCGCCTTTGCTCGGTATGTGGTTGATAACGCGATACAACGACGTGCGAGAGGTTTTGCTGAATACTGATGGCTTCGTCACGGGGACGCAGGCGTCACTCCTGTTTGATACCTTTGGCGAGCACATGCTGACGTCAGAAGGAGCGCTTCACAATCGGTACCGCGACCCAGGTCTAAACGGCGCGTTCATGCCCGCCTCGATCCGCACTACCGCGCGCACCCACATCGAAGCTCGCGTAGCGACCCTATTGGATGGGTTCATAGCCGACGGCCGTACGGACCTGCGTCAGTCGCTTGCTGCCCGTCTTCCCGTTCTGACGATGTTGGACGTTTTCGGCCTCGGGGATGACGCCGAGCTGAGCTTCCGTGCATGGTACGACGCTTTCGAGGCGGCTCTCTCCAACCACGGTGCGGATCTTAGCGTTCGCGCCCGGGCTCGCGACGGCGTGGCGGATTTTCACAAGTACTTTCAAGCGCAGATAGAAGCGTGTCGCGACGGTGATCGTCCGGGACTACTTCATGATTTCCTGACCCGCCCAGCCGAGCAAATATTGACGGACGAAGAGATACAGCGCAACGCGCTCATCATCTTTTTCGGCGGTATCTCGACCGTTGAAGCCGTAATACTCAACATTCTATGGGCGTTACTCAATCATCGCGATGCATTCGAACGGGTGCGGCGCGACCGTTCGCTGCTTGACGCGGCATTCAATGAAACTATGCGTTGGATATCTCCGGTTCAGTCAGCCACGCGTCACACGGTAAAAGCTTGTGAGGTCGGCGGTGTACAAATTCCAGCGGGCATGATCGTGAACTGCATGCTGGCGTCCGCAAACCGTGATGAGTTGGTGTTCGACTCAGCTGACACTTTCGATATCGACAGGAAGAACGCGCGCAATCATCTCGGTTTCGCCACCGGTCCGCACCTCTGCCTCGGGCGCCATCTGGCCCGTGAAGAAGCGCTGATTGCTATCAACGGTTTGCTTGATCGCACGGTCAATCTGCGTCTTGGCGCGCCTAACTCCGCTCCAATCGGCCATGAATTCCGTCAACCCCCGGTTCTATGGCTTGAATGGGATTGACCAGGTTGGCCTCTTTGCTGTCCCTTTCGAAACCATTTTATCCGTTACTTGGACCACGGCCTCCGAACGCCGAGTCTCACACTCTGAGGTTCAGCGCTGAGTTCGGAGCGACTGGTTGGAACGGACCTCGGTTGGTTGAGCGTGATCACCAAGCAGCGTCAAAAAGCGATCTACAGAGTCTCCAGACATGCGCGGCTTCCATTTACCGCACTCCCACCGGCCGAAGGTCCCTTCGTCTACCTCAAGCAGCGCGGCTGCTTGTTTGATTGAGAGGCCAAGCTCCCGACGCTTAGTCGCCAGCCGTTCGGGAAGCGTTGTCGGAGCCGGAAACGGATCATAGCCCAGAAAGCCGAAGATCGCCGGACAGTAGCGGGCGGTAGGGATCGTCCGATCGTGCTCCCATAGAAAATAGGTTCGCGTATTGACGGACAACCGCGCGGCGACCTGCTTCTGCGTCAGCCCCAGTTCGTGCCGGCGCTTGTGCAAATGCTGACCCAATGTCGTTGGATTTTGGGGGTAGGGCTTGGGCCGAACCCACCGGAAGACGAGCGGAACGTATGGCAGTGGGAGAAGAATACGATAATGCGCATCGACCGAATTCGATAATGGAAAGCACAGATGCGAGCTCGCGATTTGCCTCGGAAGCTTTGGTTCGAGCGCCTGCCGGTCCCGGCGCGCCCGCTTCGCCGGTGAGGTTTCCTGTATTATCGTCGGCCCATTCTCAAGTTCGATGGCGCGGCATCCGTCGAAGGCGGACATGCGGTTTGCTCCCTGTTTGAAAGTGTCACCGACAGGGTAGCGCCAGGAAGGTCTCAACCGCGTCTTGGGACAGGCGCGGTTTCCACTCGCCGCTTTCCCATCTCAGTAACGTGCCCTGGTCCACGCCGATCTTCCGTGCCGCCTCTCTGAGCGACAGCCCCAGCCTCCTGCGCTGCGACGCGATACGCTCCGGAAGGGTGGTCGGTGCCGGATAAGGGTCGTACCCAAGGAAGGAAAAGATCGCGGGATAGTACCCCACTGTCGGGATGCACTGGCCCTTCTCCCATGTCCCGAACGTGTCCTTATCCACCCCCAATCGGACCGCCACTTCCCTTTGGAGGAGGCCTGCCTGGAGCCGCCGCTTGCGAAGGTGCTCTCCCAGCGTGGACGGGCTCTCGGAGTACGGCTTGGGCCGGACCCCGCGGAAAACCAGGGGAATGTACGGGAGTGGGAAGGCAACGCGGCGATGCATATCGCTTGAATCCGACAACTGAAAGGAAACCTGCGAACGCGCGATTGGTCGAGGATTTGCCGGTTACGGCATGCGTTCGCGGTCGAAGCTGGTCAGAAAGGCATTCCCCTCAATATTGTCCAGCGATGGCTTGGACACGCTCGCATTGAGACTACCGCCATCTATGCGAGCGCCATCGGCGACGAGGAGCGAAATCTTGCACGGTGCGCCTGGAGTTCGCTGGAACTTGCAATTCCGCCAGTCTGATTGGCTAGAGAATGCGTCGACCTTTCTTGACGATGGGATGGAAAAGCAAAGCCCGAAGTATGATGGGCAGACCGACCGCAGCCGGCATGATCCAATAAGCAATGGAAGGAAGATCGCGCCAGATGGAAAGGCTCTTGCCATTGTCAACGTAGAAAGCCGTCAGCATCAGAACGTACGAAGAGCCCATGCTGGTAATGTGGAGCCTCGGCCAGCCGCTCCATTTTCTCCTCGCCGCCGAACGGCCGAACGTCGCCGCCGCAAAGGCAAATGAACCCAATACGAAAAGAGGATAGTCCTCTGCCCAGCGCATCAAAGCGAGCGCACTCGCCGAAACGAACAAAGCCGTGAGGCACCAAAAGTAGGTCTGGCCGGATGCTATGTGCCGGAGCTTGCCCTTTTTGCTCAGCATGGCAATCGCCCCGGCGATTACCGCGCCGAAACCGAGCAACACATGAATGCCGACGATTGTCAGGAACAATGGCGACGCCGACGGAATCTCGATTCCCAGAACCGTGGTTGCGCGCATCTATTGCCTCTGACGCATCAGGCGCGCTCAGAGCTTTCGGGCATCGCTTGATGCCATGGCAGCCTCCAACATGCGCGTGATAGCAAGGATGTTTTCCAAGCGCTTGCCGATGGCGCCAGCATTCACGCTGTAGAAGACGTGACGACCTTGCTTTTCTGCCGCGACTATCCCCGCCGCAGCAAGCTGCTGCAGATGCCGGGTGATGACAGAGCGGTCCTGCGGCCGACGCTCGGCGATAGTCGCGACATCGGCGCGACCGAGGAGAACGATCTCCTGCAGCACCGCAATGCGCGCAGGCTCGCACAAAGCCTTAAAGAAGGCGGTATCGAACACGGCAACGCACTGCTTGGCGGCCTCCTGCCGTGACAGCTTGTTCGCCAGGCCCTTGGGCCGGCTCCTGGTGCGAGTTATCGCCATCGCTTGACAGGTCCTATATGTGCATTAAGGTGCATATGTGCATACCACAAGAGGCCCGTCATGGCACTCGGGAAGATCGCCGCGTCCGTCATTGGTGTCCTCGCGCTCGGATGGCTGATTCTCGCCTATCTATCCGGCACGTTCATCCCCGACGATTCAAGATACGCTGTTGCGCCCGGCGACTTCACGCCCGACGCGATGGCACCCTACAAGAAGCTGATCGACCTCGGCGGCTATAAGGTGGCCTATATCGATATGGGCCAGGGCGAGCCCGTAATCCTCCTACATGGCTGTCCCTTCAGCATTTATGAGTGGCATGAAGTCGCTCTACTGCTGGCCAAGCATTTCCGGGTTATCGCGCCCGACCTGATCGGGCTCGGCGATACGCCCGTGCGTCTCAATGACGACTACCGCCTGCCGCGCGATGTTAAGATGGTGACCGCTCTGATGGACCGTCTCGGCATCCGCTCGGCGCGCTTCATCGGCCACGACCACGGCGGCGCGATCGTCCAGCTTCTCATGCAGCATGATTCCGCCCGCGTCGACATGGCGATTCTCGCCAACGTCGAAGCTTACGACCAGTGGCCGAGCAAGCCCGAGACGGAAGACCTTCATCTCATCACCAATCCCATCACAAGCCCGCTGATATATCTGGCTCTCCATTCGCGATGGGTGCAGCGCGATCTCTATTCCATCGCGGTGGTCAATCCGGCAACGCTGACCGACGACACGCTAAATGCCTTCGCGACCGAGCATCTTGCGACCGCGCTGCGCTGGCAGCGCCTGCGCCGCTTTCTCGGCTGGCAAATGAATCCCGCGCACGATCACCTGACGATGGAGGCCGTGCCGGCGATGCGGCAATTCCAGAAGCCCGTGCTGATCGTCTGGGGCGAGAAGGACACCAACTTCGGACCGGCGATCGGCAGGCGATTGGCGCGCGACATTCCCGGCACCAAAGGCATCTACTGGCTCAACCAATCGGCGCACCTGCCGATGTTGGAGCAGGCGGACATCTATAGTGCCATTGCTACGAAGTTCTTCGCGGGCGGCACGGTCGATAGCAGCGCACAGGCCGCGCTGGAATCGGCACGCCGGTAGGCGGCCAAGATGTCTGTCCGAAGATTCGCAGGTGGAATGTGCCTTCACCCCTTTATGAGCCAATCAACACATACAAGCCTGTTGCGCCGCTGATCGGTATCGTCGACGGACCACATGAGTATGTGTCGCTGCTAGGCATACGGATGCCTTGGCCGTTCACGACGCGGATGACGATCGTGCAACTCGCGAACGGCGATCTCTTCATGCACTCGCCGACGGTCTTCGACGCGGACTTGGCAACGCAGCTGCGCTCAATGGGGCGGCTGCGCCACCTGGTTTCGCCCAATCGAGGACACTACGCGCACATTGGAGAGTGGGCACGCGTGTTTCCCGATGCGTTGACCTGGGCCTCGCGTGGTGTACGCGAACGTGCACGCTCGCAGAGAATCAATGTGCATTTCGAACGAGACCTTGGAGTAGAAGCGCAAACTGAGTGGCGCGACGAGATCGATCAGACGATCATCCCCGGTGCCGTCCTGGACGAAGTTATTTTCTTTCACAAGTCATCCAAGACGCTCATCGTCGCCGACACCATCATGAACTTCGAGCATAACAAATTGAGGCAGCCCTATTGGGTCATTGCAAACCTTGTGGGCGTGACCTGTCCTCTCGGCGGCATATCTCCCGACTTGCGCATGGGATTCCGGCCGCAAAAACGGGCAGTCAGGCCGGCCGTCGAAAAGATCCTTTCTTGGCAACCTGAACGCATCATTCTCAGCCACGGATGCTCTTTCGATCAGGGCGCCTGGGCCGTGATACGGCGGATATACAGCTGGGCGCTGTAGGCTTACGGCCGCTCGTCGCTCGGGATTGGCGCCAAGTGCGGCGCAAGCAGTGATGCCTACGTGGATGTTCAAAGCGCCAACGGGACACGCGTCGGATCAAATACTATCCCGACATAGGCAACGCAACGAACGCGTTGCCCCGAGTGCCGAAGCGAGTGGCCCCGGATGCCTGTTGCTCTCAACATTATGGCTTTCGACCAAAGCCCGGCCAAGGGCCGCCTATGCGATGGCGTTTGAAGACCTGCTCTCGCGAAAACGAAACTACGATTGCATCCACGATAGCAGCTCGCGAACGATCTCAAAACTAAACATTTCGGAAAATTGTCGCCCGGCAACTCGTTGTGTCATCGCTTAAATCTCTCGGATCTGTAAATGCTTGCCGAATGTTGGCCAGAAAAAGACCATATCGTCCTTTGGGAACGCCAAATGCTGAATCGTCGAAGACGCGGCTTTCGTATTCGAAACAAATACAAAATTGTGCCAGAAGGAAACAAGGGTCATGAGCTTAGCAAGCTCTAACTTAGCCGCCGTTTACAAACCTGGGCGGCGATCCCGCCAAACGGTATTTTTGCGATGGCATTGCCGATGAGTTGATGGGAGAACTCTCGCACGTGTCCAGCTTACCGCTCGAGATTTGCCTCGAACCTCGCATCGTCAATTATCGCAAGTCTTGTCCGAACCGGCGAGTGATTGACGAACCGAACTCTCACTCGCATCCTGGCTGCGTATTGTTCGGGTAGCCGATCAGGGGGCCTGTGCAGCTGCCGGCGCCGCCGGTGACGGAGCCCGTGGCCGTGCTGCCGGAAACCGTGCCGGCGTTGGCGCCGATGAGGCCGCCGTCATAGCTGTCCAACCCACCCGTCACCGCACCCGAAGCGCTGCTGTTCGTCACGCTCCCGGTCGTGTCCGTCACGTCGCCGACCAGGCCGCCGACGAACGCATATTGGCCGTCGCCCGTGGCGGTGCCTGAGGCTTGCGACCCTGTCACGCTGCTCGTCTCGGTCACCGCGCCCACGAGGCCGCCGACGCTGGCCGAGAAACCACCGCCATTCACATTGCCTGAGGCATAGGAGTCCGAGATTGCGCTGCCAGCGCCATAGCCGCTGCGGCCGACAAGACCGCCCACGTCGTCGAAATCGCCGTTGCTGTTCGTCGTGACGTTGCCGGTGGCGAAGGAGAGAGTAACGGATCCACCGTTGTTCCAGCCAACGAGGCCGCCGATGTCGGAATCAGAGCCCGCGGTCTCCAGGACCCCGCCCGTGGCCGACGAAGACAGGATCGTATGATAGTTCGCGCCGGTGAGCCCGCCGACATAGGCGAACACGCCCGACGTGTCGTTGTCGGTGACGTTCACGGCGGATTGCGAGTATTCGATCGTGCCCGTGCCGCCATTGTCGCCGACGAGTCCGCCGAGCGAATCGCCCGCGCCCGTGAGCGTGCCGCTCGAAGAGGAAAAGGACACTGTACCTTCGTTCTTGCCGAGCAGCGTACCCACAAATATCTGATCCACCGTGCCGGTGACGTTCGCATTGGCGAGGTTAATGTTGGTGATCGTGCCGCGCTTATTCAGATAGGCGAACAGGCCGACATAGTTCTGGCCCGCTTTGATCTTGAGATTGGTGATCGTGTTGCCCAGGCCCTCGAATGCGCCGTTGAAAACCGTGACCACGGGAGACCTTCTGTAGGTTCCGTCGGCGGCGGCATTGTAGTCCGCGGCGAGCGCGAAATCGCCCGTGGGATCGGCGGCGATGTCGGTGGCGAGCGTCGCGATATTGTCCACGAGGGTGTAGGCCGCGCCGTTGATCGAAAGAGCGCTCGCAAGGTTGTCGAACGTCACGTGATCGCTCGTGCTGCCGAAACTGATCGTGCCGTGCTTGCCGGTGATGAGATCGAGGCCGCCCGCGCCGGTCACGGTGACGTTCTTGTCGAACAAGATCGATCTGGCGGCGTCGAGCGTGAGGGTGTTGCCGCTCGCCCAGGTCAGCGGGGCCAAGACGGTGATGTTGCCGGCCTGCGTTCCCGTCGTTCCCGTCGTGACGTCGACATTGGAGGACGCGAGTGCGTTTTCGAGCGTCGAGGCGTTGAGCACGGAATTGGCGCTTGTCGGCGTGAAGATGCCGCCCGAGATCGATCCGCCGGACGTGGCGGCGGCCAAGATTCTCACGTTCTCCGGATCGAGCGTCCAGGTCCCGCGCCGGCCGTTCGCCGCGAGTGTGTCGATCCTTGCACCCAGCGTGTCGACCACATTGCCGGAGGTCTCGATCGTCCCGCCATTGCCGGATCGGCTGCCGCCCCGCGCGTGGGCCTTGCCTTCGAAACGCGTGGCCTGCGCAATCACCGAGATGGCGCCGCCATCGCCGGCGCGCCTGGCCGACGTGTCGAGCACGCTTCTTTTGTTGACCGAGACGGAGATTTCGTTCCAGCCGCCGATCCGGATCGCGCCGCCGCCGTCTGCGCCGGATGCGTCGAGCTTCGCATGGGTGACGTCGACTGCGCCGCCGTCGCCCGCGTCGAGTATGATCGTGCCGCCTTCGCTGCGTGCGCCCCGCGCTTCCAGCGTACCGCCCACCGAAACGATGCCGGTCGCGATTCCTTCCGCCGCGCGCGCCGTCAGCGAAATATTAGCCGCTCGAATGCTGCCGGAGTTTGCGACGCGCGCCGGCCCCGTGCCCTGCGCCGCAAACGAGACGAGGCCGTCGCCTTTGAAGTCGACCGTGAATGCGTCGGCGCCGCCGAGCGACACCGTGCCGAGCTTCGCTTCGACCGTACCGGAGTTGGTGACGTTAGGCGCCACGAGCGCGACGGTGCCGTGCGTGTCCGCATCGATCATGCCGCGGTTGACGATCGTCGCGTTCGTGTTGCCGGCGTTGACGAATTTGCCGGCGAGAAGCTGTTGGTCCGTGCCGCCGCTCGATGTCGCCACCAGCGAGCCGACATCGACCACGGCGCCCTTGCCGAACAGGATGCCGTTGCCGTCGATCAGCACGACGCGACCATTGGCGTCGAGCGTGCCCATGATCCTCGCCGCATTGGCGCCGCCGATGCGGTTGACCGCGAGGGCTTGCGCGTTGGGCTGCAGGAAATTCGTCGTTTGCCCCGCGCCGATATTAAAGCTCGACCAGTCGATGACGACATCTTCGCTCGTCTGGTGGACCTGCGTGTATTTGGAGCTGGGAGCGGAGATCGAAGCGGACCCCGTCGTCACGGCCGCGCCCAGGGGATTGGCGAGCGCCGCGCCCGCGAGCAACGGCGCCGCAAGCGCCAAGCCCGCGCCCATTCCCGCAAGCCTCATCCAGTCGAACGATGCAGCCGATTTCAGCACAGCGCGGGAACGCGCGACATACGAGATCATGAAATCCCCTTCCTGGCGGAGCGCCAGCCGTTCGAACGCTCCGATGCCCGATTGGTTAAGCACTGCGATAGCAAATCGCCGGATGCCGCCAAGAGCTTTATGCTCTTTCCCTCTCCCGCACAACGCGGCGGCCTTAACGATACTCTACGTCGGAGCGCGGCTCTCCGACTCAATTGAGGAACCCGGCCGCATTGCGGCATCAATATCGAACGCGGGCTGCGAGAGCTTTCTTAGTAATCGCACCGCGTCGCCGCACTGCCGTCGGCGCCGCGCGATCAGTTCGTGACGAGCGACGCCGAGCAGTGTTCCGCGCGGTTAGCGATGGTCATGAAAGTTTGGGGCGAGCTGGACCCCATCGACCAGTGGCGTCTGGCCGCTTAAGTCCGGGCTCACGTCCCTGACACGCAACTGGCTATCTCCTTATTTTTGGGAATCGCTCATCGCATTCGTGCGATTTTCTAATTTGATCGTGCTGCAGCTTCAGCGCCGCGGTCGCTGTGGCGCTAATTCGGGAAGCTTTGCCGCGACACTTTCGCAATTGGCATCAATGGTTGCTCCGTCAACGGATTCTCGGTTCCGTGTTTTTTTTTTAGGCCTGCAGATGTTGCTGGGCAACGTATCAAGTGATCGATCGGTATGCCGGCGCAACTGATTACCCCTGTAATGGCGAATCCGTTATACTGCGATAGAAACCGGTCGATGGGGCCCCCAAGGTGACGATCGCGGAATGCATGATATTTGGTGTGGTGCTTCTCTACCTCCTGACCGTAGCGCCGGTGAAGGCGTTCGGCCACGGCACATTTGACAATGCCAATCCGCGTGATGCGGCGTTCTACACGCCGGGCATCCGTGCACGGGCGCTTGGTGCCCACATCAATGGAATCGAGACGTTTCCTTTCTTTGCAATAGCCGTTCTGCTGGCGGAATTTCGTTCCCAGCCGCAACACATTACCGACCTGCTGGCCGTCGCCTTTGTCACCGTCCGTCTCGCTTTCGTCGCCGCCTATCTGGGCAATCGGCCGACCTTGCGCACCATTCTCTGGAATCTCGGCTTCGCTGTGAACACGGCAATATTCTTCCTACCCTGGTGGAGTCCGCGTTGGACGGCGTAAGTACGACTGAACGGCCGCCGCTGCTGTCGAAGGTATTCCGGCATGACCCCTTTCGAACTGACCGCTCTGCTCATGACGCTCGTTGCCTTAGTCGGGTGGGTGAACGCCAAGACGCTTCACATGCCTCACGGCGTCGCGATGTTGTGTCTTGGCATCCTTGTAGCCTTGTTGCTGGTCACGATGCGGCACACGACATACGGCGCCGCCTTCGTTGAAGGCATCATCGGCACGGTGTCGCGGATCGATTTCGTCACCACCGTCGTGGGCATCATGCTGCCCTTCCTCCTATTTGCGGGCGCGATGCAGGTCGATCTCGGCGAGATGCGCCGGCGCTGGCTTTCCATCGGCGCGCTTGCGACGCTGGGAGTCGTCGCATCGGTCGTCGTAGTCGGCGTTGGCACCTGGCTCATCGCGCGGGTCCTGCAGATCGAATTCCCTCTATCCTGGGCGCTTGTTTTCGGCGCGTTGATCAGCCCAACAGATCCCGTAGCGGTCCTTGCGACCGTGAAGCACGGCAAGCTGTCGAAGACGCTGCAGGTGATCCTACAGGGCGAGGCGCTGTTCAACGACGGTGTGGGCATCGTAGTGTTTACCGCTCTCTTAGCCTTGGCCACTGGCATCGGCGATTCAAGCCCTTTCCACGCGATGGCCGATGTGGCGATCCAGGCCATGGGTGGTCTGGTGTTCGGCGTTGCGGCCGCAGCGCTCACCATTCGCGCCATGGGCACCATGGACGAATTTGCCGTTGAGGTGAGCATGACGATCGCGCTGGCAATGGCAGTCTACGCCGTGGCACTGGCTCTGAACCTGAGCGGCGCCATCGCCGTGGTCGGCGCCGGCATGATGTTCGGCGGCGAGCGCGCCAAGCGCGCGATGAGCGGTGAGACCGAAGGCTATGTCAAAAGCTTCTGGACGCTGATCGACGAGATCCTCAATGCGCTGCTGTTTCTGCTGCTAGGCGTCGAAATGCTAATCGTGCCGTTCTATGCAGGCCAGGTCGGCTTGATCGTTGCGGTCGTGCTGCTGGTGGTGATCGCGCGCTTTGCGGTTGTGTTGCCTTGGGGAGCGTACTTCCGCATGCGCCACGACGAAAAAGGCGCGCCGTTGATATTGGGATGGGGCGGCCTTCACGGAGCGCTCTCGCTTGCGCTGGCCCTCTCTCTGCCACAAGGTCCCGAGCGCCCGCTGATCTTGGCTGTCACCTATGCCGTCGTTGCCTTCTCAATCACCGCACAAGGCCTGACATTCGCGCCGCTCGCGCGCCTGCTGCAGAGACCGACACACTGACATTGCTCGGCAAGCATTTTGCCGAAATCGGTGTGGAGTAGCGATGCTCTGTGCATCAAATCCTGTATAGTCTCGGGGCTAACAATGAAGGTCCTGATGCAACGCCTTGGCTTCGGGGACTAAACCTTTCCAATGAGGGTGTAATGAACAATAAGAGCAACGCCTCCGCGGATGACACGCGCAACCTGAGGACGCGTCGGGCGCTTAGCCCCACCATACGAGTGGCATGCGTGTTCGGGCTTATTTTGTTCTTCTTGTACACGGTTCTCGCGATGAGGGAGTTCACGCGCTCGAACACCATTGCGGGTAGGGATTTATTTGATGCGGTTGCGAATTCTTTCACGCTCACCAATTTTGGCATTGGAGTCATTTGTGCATTAATCGGCTGTGCAGTCGTTGAGTATCTGTGGAGGAGCCGATAGGGCGCACATTGAATGGCCTCCCCAAGTCAGCACGACAGGCCATACCTGTCGACCCACCCAATGAGTGCGCGCAGATGAAAGCAATCATCTCTGGAGTCGGAATGGCGGGCTTGGCGCTCGCATGGTGGCTTGCTGCTGACGGCTGGCAGTCTTGTTGCTTGAGAAGGAGGAAAAACTTCGCGGGCAAGGCTACATGATCGATTTCTTCGGTTCCGAATACGAAGTCGCGAAACGCATGAAGCTAGCCCCGCGCCTTGATGCGGCGCGTTACCCCGTGACCGAAGCCACATGGATAAAATTGTCCGGTAAGACCGTCGCTCGGCTCGACGCTGGTCAAATCGCGGACTCTCTGAATGGTGAATATGTGAGCTTGATGCGGGGCGATCTCGAAAGCATCCTGTTTAGGGCTCTATCCGTGCTATTTTGGTGCCAATAGTTAGCGTTGATTGCACGATTCAAGGTGCTCGCGAGGGACCGGGAGTAAGCCTCCGGGTCGGTGCCGCGCGACTCGGAAGCGGTCTAATGCGGATCAGCTACCTTTCTTTCTGCGTAAAAAGATTGCGCGAACGCGACATGCATCTCACGGAGCTGCTCTTTGCCGCGGATCGTCAAATCGGTGATCATGGCGAACTGCTCGCGGCTGTCGCGCGCATACGCTTTGACCTTGTAGTGCGTGCCCCAGGGCAGCTCCGCCGCGACAACTTTCACGGCCGTGTCCGGACTTCGATACGTGTTGGTTTCAGCGACAGCGATGAGGGCCTCGCGCACGGCAGCGCCGTCATGATCGGCGGCGAGGTAGAAATTCGCGACGCAGAGCAGGCTGTGGCTGCCGCTGCTGGCATTGGACACGCTGGTCGACCACAGCCTGGCATGCGGAATGATGACCTCGGTGTCGTCGGCCGTCACGATATGCACCGCACGGGTGGCAATCGTTCTCACTTCGCCATAGACGCCGTCGATCTCGATCCAGTCTCCCGGCTGATAGGTGTTTTCCAGGACGGTGACGATTCCGGCGGCAAGGGAGCTGACATAATCCTTGAGCGCGAAGGCTAACGCCAACGCCACGGTGGCGAGGAGTGCGACGATATCGTCGAAAGTGGGCTCGACCAAAATGGGGACGATAGCCGCGATGCCGGCGACGGCGATCAGCAAGGTCGCAAGCGGCGCCATCCGCAGGATCGACAGTCGCCAATGCGAAGGCGCGCCTTCGGCCATGCGGTGAACACACCATCTCACGATTACGATCAGCACGCGGCAGACGACGACAATGGCGAAAACGAGAAGAACATGCGTCCAGGTCAGTGCGCGCAAGTCACTCAATTGGCGGACGGTTTCGCTCATGATGCGGTCTCCCCGCTTCGAGGACGTCAGTTCGCCGGTTAGGCGCATCGCTCGGCGGAGTCAACGCTATCGCGTTGATCCTTTAGAAGTGCCTTCAATGCGGCGTCTTGGGTTGGACCCAGCTCCACTGAAAGGCAGCCTACGGCCGGCTGTCACGACCGGCGCGGCACACCAGAGCAATCGGACGGGGAAACCAGCCACTAGGCAAAAATGGACACGGTTGCTCCACCAATTTCTCAAGCGCCCGGAGCCTGCTAGATACACCCGCCGCCATCGCGAGGTGACGCGAAGGCTAGTATTCAGGCGCCACGAGTGTTCGGCCGATCCTTCTTGCGCGCTAAGGAATTGCTGTTTAAGCGACTTCCTGCTCGTTGCGCCCGCGGACACCTTCGGAATCGAAGGCGGTCCAGAATGTGATAAACCGTCAAAATGCTTGAAAAGCTCCATGACGCTCTCTGGAGTACCGACGGCGAAATCGTCAGTTTTTATGGTTTCCTCTTTCCCACACGCTCGGTGGTCGCGCGCTTGGAAAACGGCGACCTGTGGGTGTGGTCTCCGGTCAAGCCTGTTCCGGCTTTACGCGCTGAATTGGATCGCCTGGGCCCCGTTCGCCACCTCGTAAGCCCTAACAAGATGCACCAACTCTATTTGCAGGACTGGCACGCCGCTTATCCCAAAGCCCTGCTGTGGGGGCCGCAATCGACCATACGAAAGCGCCACGATCTTAAATTCAGCCAGGCGTTGCAAGACACTGCCCCGTCCGAATGGCAGCCCGACATTGATCAGGCATGGTTTAGGGGTTCCATCGTAATGGACGAGATTGTCTTTTTCCATCGGCCTTCACAAACTGCAATCGTTGGCGACTTGATTGCGGCTTTCAGCGATCACTTTCTGCACGAGCATTGGAGTTGGTGGCGACGAAAGGTGGCGGTGATCAATGGAATGACCGCTAACAGGTCCCACGCACCACTTGCCCTTGATTGGCGATTGTCTTTCATCTGTCGCGATCGCACGCCAGCGCGTGCTGCGCGGGCGAAGATGTTGAGTTGGCCCTGCGAGCGCGTCATTGTGGCCCACGGCGAGTGCCGGCGCTCTGACGGTCACGCTTTCCTAGCTCGTTCGCTGGAGTGGTTAGGTCGCGAATAAACTCTATCGACGAGTCTCCCACGGACTCCTGGAGAGCAACCGATGGGAAAAATTGCGTTCTTCTCTATTCGCGTGCTTCAGCCTTGCGGGCGCACTGGACCCATTTCGCGACCTGCGGTTTTGCTGGGAAATCGTACAATCAGATCTCGCTGGTGGGTGGCTGATGTCGTGAAGTTGACATCCTTCGGTGGAGCGCCGGAAACATCTATCGCTGCCGAATAGCGGCCCGGGGCAAGCCGCATGAGAACCCAAGGCGCATCGCATCTGACATTGATCAGTTGCGCGCCGCCGAGGCCCCCAACGACGATGTCCTCATCTGCCAGATACTGGCCGTACCCGCCGACAACTTCGAGCTTCACAGGATAGCTGTCCCAACGAGCGTTGTGCTCCTCGCTGTTGCCGATTCCTGTACAGACGAGTTGGACGTTGTTAACGCTCGTAGGCTGATCCAGCGGAAGATCGCGAATTGTCTCCGCCTGCACGGGCAGGCTCAGCGCGATCGCGGACGCGGACACGAAGCACGCGAGAATCGGTAAACGGGTCATTGGAGCTCCTCTGTAAGCTGTTCGGACAACCTAGCCAAAATGGACAGACTTGAACGGCGATACGAAATTCGAACGATTCGCCATTCGGCTGCGTTGCGTGAAAACGCGGAAATGCGTTCACGGAACCGTGTTCGTTCTTTCACGTGCGACGCCAAGAAAATGTCCAATTTTCGCTGCCAAAGTCATCGTGGAAACAAATACTCGCCGATCAGGGTGGAGGGCCGCATGAAAGACTCGAAGCTAGAATTTGCAGATCAACCCGGACGGCAGATCGAGGCTGAAAGGAAAACCGATTGGACTCAACTCTCTGGGTGGTTTCTAGGTCTTTCCGTCGCCGCGGTCGTTGTAGGAGCCGTGATAGGCTTTGTAACGTGACAAGCCTACATCCGACCGAACCGACGCCGTGTACGTGCTAACTCGTCGACGTTGTACTTTGCCCTCGGAGCGCGTGATTGATGCGCCCGTCCGCCGGCGTCCTTTAGTCGGGATCGCGGCGGATTCTTATTTTGCCCTCGAAATGCCGGATCACATTTTCGAATGTATATGGCTTGATTAGAAACGATTTTTCGTCACAAAGATCCCGGGCCACTTGAACCCTGTTCGCCTGACCCGAAGTAAGCAGAAGTGGGACATCTGGGCGATTGGCCTGCATCCACCGTGCGAGGCCCAGACCGTCCAATTGGCCTGGCATTTCGATATCACTAAAAACAAGGTCGACTGTTCGGTCAGAACTCAGGATATTGATTGCCTCGTCTGCGCTTCTGACTTCGAGTACCGAGAAGCCGCACTCCCGCAGGTGGTCGGCCAATGTCGTCAGAATGAGAAACTCGTCTTCCACGAGCAGCACCACAGGCTCGCGCCCATTGGTAGCGTAATACTGGTGCGCTCCACCCCCCGCCTTCGCCACAACTTTCCCCGCTCCTATGCGCCCACGGTTGCGAACGCCCAATCTAAGTTAGTGGTTCCAATTCAAGCTGTGGGCGCACTCGCATCATGATGGCCCGTCACTTATGGCTGTGACCGACCATCGTCCATCGGCCGCGCGCCTGAGCGACGCCACATGCTCGCCTTCCGCCGACGGCCACCACGGGCTGTCAGCCCGAAAGACGCCAGCGCCCCTGATCAGCACTTCCAGCGGCGATCCCGTCTTCGATTCCGAGTACAGAACCTTGGCCATCCGGCCGCGCCCGTAAAAGGTCGTGCCCCAAACCTCGATGTTCGAAGGCAGCGACATGCAGCCTCGTAAGAACAACCGGCCGCTTGTTGAATCTCCAGGCACATGGAAATCGAGCCATTCGACAATCAGCTCGTGTCCACCTTGCAGGTAAGCAAGCGTCCCACTTCGAGTCGATCCTGTTGTCGACTGCCATAGATGGGAAAAAGTTGGGTCTTCAAGCAGCTTCCGCCGCAGCCAGGCGTCGGCCGCCACAAAAAGAGCTGAGCCGACCCGCCCCGAACGTACCATGACTTCGGTGCTCGCACAGTGGCTCAATTGGAATTTGTATATCAGCGTCGCCACGTCCCCAGTATTCAGATTGCCCGGTGCGCTGCTTCGGGATGTGGCAGCCTCCGAGAGTGCAACGGATGTCGCCACCATCAAAAGAAATACGACGCCGAACTGGCTGGACCGAGCCGTATGAGACTTGCGACCTTCCACGGTGATACGTTGCGGCACCGTACTTCACCCGTCTCTTCTGATGCTGCGGAAGCGAAACCACATTTTGCGAAAGAGAGACGATAATAACTCACGTTGTCGAACTTCTCCGTTGACGCTTGCACCATGAGCCAAAGTTTGTGGCTCTGGAGAAACGGCGCCAGAATCCCCAGCACCCGGCGAAAACGGGCCGGATTGCTCATCGGCTTCCACTCGAACAACAGACTTGATCGTTTGTTCGGCGGTTTCGTCGTCGATCCCGTCGCCCCGATTGAGTTCAATCGCATGCGCCGCCATTTCCCTGTAACTGGTGGCGTAACACCAGCCGATTGCGATGGGGTAAGTGTCGGATTCACCGCCGATCGCGACGCCGAGCGCAACAAAACTGCCATCGCCAATAATCGGTAGAAATGCGTAATTTTTTCCGTTGATGATACCGTCTATGCCGCTTTCAAATCTGTCTGCGGCCGTAAATTTTTTCAACATTGCCCAGACTCCCGAGACGATTCGCTCGCGCATGGAACATTTCTTCTCGGTTTTGTCTGAGTGACCTCGTGTCGGCGCGATGGCGGGCAACAGTCCGAGGCCATTTGTCTAGATCACACGAATGCCATGCTCGTTCCGAAGCTCGGACAAGGTGCGGCCTTGATAAGAGTCAGGCGGTTCCCACGGCCACCGCTTTTTCTTTCGCCACAACTCGATGAGCGCAAGACAGATTCGCGGGGTAGCGACGACGGTCGCCCAGACGCTCCTGAGATAGCCGATCTTCTTAAACAGCGCCTTTGCCTGTTTGTCAGTCGACAAATATCGAATGTAGCGCTCGACCCCCACATCACAGGCGAGCATTGTTCGCGAATTGACCATCGCTTCGTCGTCGAGGGTCGTTCCCAGCCCAAATATCACGTGACACATGTCGTGGCTGCGAAATAGCGCTACGCTTTCCGGTGGAAGGTCGCGTGGACGCGGCACGTTTCCAGCATTGGCCCGATAGTATTCCTCCAACCCCTCAGCCAGAGTCTGCACACTTTCTTGTCTCTGGTAGTTGAGCGCCATGCGCATTCACTCAAGCTGTTACGACGAAGCACTCCCGCCAGTAATCACCGAGACACCACGGCGATTCTGCGCCCAGCATGCTTCAGTGGATTCGGTGCATATGGGACGTTCCTTGCCATAGGATATCGTATCCAGGCGGCTTGGTGTAACGCCCAAGCTGACCAGATACTCTTTGACGGTGTGAGCCCGGCGCGCGCCCAGCGCGAGATTGTATTCGCGCGTGCCGCGTTCGTCGCAGTGGCCCTCGATCGAAAGCCTCACGCGCGGATATTTCTGAAGCCATGCGGCTTGGCGCTGCAAAATGCTTCGATCCTCATCGGTGATCGCAAACATGTTGTATTCGAAATGCACCGTGTCTCCGATATTGACGGTAAAATCCTTTTCGCTTCCCGGCAGAATTGAACTCTGAACCGGCTGTGCTTTGGCGGGAGGGCTCGTTACTGCGGCTGGCGTAGCGACCGGCTTCGTCGTGCAGGCAGCCACGGCCACAAACGCCAAAACGCATACGAGTTTTGCCCTGTCTCGGAACGCCAGCATGTGTATATTCCCCTGATGTGCAAAATCTGCGCTAAGAGCCGCTGATGAAGCATGGTTAGACTATGAGTTGGTCAGGTCACTCGCTGACTATAGTCAGTATTGCGGTAATTTAATTTGCACTCCGGGCTGCCGCCTTCGAACAAGGTATGACGAGGACGTCCTGTGACATCCATAGAAAAAATACTGCCAAAAGCCCGCTTACCGGAAATTCGCGCGCGCCCCTTCGACCGGGAACGCGATCCGCCAACACAAATCGAAAACCTACTGTCGCGCAAACAGCAGTCGAAGCTCCAATCCATCGCGACCGTTCTCGATTATCAGCGCGGGAATAGCACGATCTTTTCTGAAGGAGAGGATGCGCATTTCGTGTATTCCGTCGCGACGGGCGTTGTTCGCGTGAGCCGTCATTCCGAGAGCGGCCGCCGTCAGGTTCTCGCTTTCATGCTGCCGGGCGATCTATTCGGCCTTCCGGACGCGGGCATCTACATAAATTCCGCCGAGACGGTCTGCACATCGACTCTCTATCGGGTGCCGTGGGAACAATTGCGAATTCTGATGATGCGCGAGCCGGAAATGCAAATCAGCCTCTTGGTGCGGGTCGCATTCGATCTTCGGCAAGCGCAGCGCCGCATCATGCTCTTGGGCCAGCATAATACAGTCCAGAAGCTTGCGTCGTTTCTCCTGGAGTTTATTCAGCACCGCGATTTCTACGACGAAACGCGGCATCAACTGACCTTGCCTCTGACGCGCTTCGATCTTGGCGATTATCTGGGAACGGCGCCCGAAACGGTGGCGCGGGCGTTCGCCAAATTGGAAAAGGTGTCCGTGGTTCGCCGCATCTCTTCGCGCCTCATCGAAATACCCGACATTGAAGCGCTTCGGAATATCGTGGGCGGGCGTCGCCGCTCTCCCCGATAGCGCGACCTAGCGCGCATATTGGAGGTCCGCGTCAACGGCATTTGCAATCAAAGCATTCCACCGCCGTTGGCGTAGGGCTTGATGCTGTCCGCCACCGAATCCGCGATATGTTCTTTTGTGATCACCCCGCGCACGTCTTTCGGTCTTGGCACAGGCGAGTCCGTTTCGACGACTACTGACATGATCGCCTTCTTGCGCCACATCCGACCGATGACCGTGAACATGATGTCCTGGTAGCGCGCAATAGTGAAATTTCGGCTCGCGACATCCTTGAGCGCTATGCCGGTAAACGTGCCTTCGAGGCCGCCTCGCAGTGCAGTGTTCACGCGCAGAACGCCCACGATGCCGTTTTCGCGGGTGACGACGACGTGCCGTGTGCGTCCCTCGTGTTCCGGCAGTCGGAGAAAATCGTCGAAATTCGTGTCGTCCGGAAGGATCACGATGTCCTTGTCCATCACTTCTCCAGCTCGCCGTACGAGAAACATGTTCGCGTGTAGCGCCTTCGGAATGAAGTGGCGGCGCGCGACAAGCTTGATCGAATAGATGTTTTCGCGAGACAGAACACGACGGCATCCGATGCTGATCGCTACCGCAATGATCATCGGCATGACGATGCCGTAATCGAGCGTCATTTCGAAGATCATCGTTACGGCGGTCATGGCGGCCCCGGTCGTGCCGCCGACCATGGCGGCCATCCCAACCATCGCAAACGCCGGAACGCTGATGGACGCTGCGGGAAAGACGAGATGCGCTGCCGCACCGAACGCGCCGCCCAATGTCGCGCCCATGAACAGCGACGGCGAAAAGATGCCGCCCGAGGAACCCGAGCCGAGGCTCAACGAGGTCGCGGTGATCTTGGAGGCGAACAGCAGGACCAGCATCGGCGCGGCCGTAAGTCCCCCTAGCAAAACATCTTGAATTGTTGCGTAGCCCACACCATCCACGTGGTAGTGACCCGTCGTGCGCTGAAGCGCATACATCAACCCTCCCAAAATGGTCATTCCGATCGCGTGACGCAGATAGGGATTTTCGATTTGACCAAACCTGTCTTCGGCAAAATGGAGACCGCGAATGAAGGCAGCGCTCGCCACGCCAATGACTGCTCCCAGGACGGCGTATAGAAACAATAGTGATACAGCCCGGGGGTCCGTGGAGACGCTACCGACGGCTGGCACATCGAAGGCAGGTCGCAGTCCGAAGAATATCCGACCGATGTATGTCGCCGTGCCTGTCGCAAGGGCCACCGGCAAAAAAGTTCGCGTGCTCACTTCCGGCATCATCAGTTCTATGGCGAAGATCACCCCGCCGATCGGCGTATTAAAGGTTGCGGCGATCCCAGCGCCCGCACCTGCCGCCACCAGCGTGATTCGTTGCCACGCTTCCAGCCGAATCAACTGCCCGATACTTGAACCAAGCGAAGCACCAATTTGAATGATGGGCCCCTCGCGTCCGACGGAGGACCCGCTGCCGATTGCAAGCGCAGAAGCCAGAGATTTCACAGCGGCGACCACTGGCCGGATTCGACCCTCATTGTAGAAGATTGCGTCCATTACCTCCGGCACGCCGTGCCCGCGGGCTTCCGGCGCAAATGTCTTTACCAGGAAGACAACCCCCATGCCGCCGATCACGGGAACGAGGACGACGAGCCATCCCCACGCGGACACCGGCGTGTAGATATTGGCGTCGTAGAAGAAAGAAAACCGACCGAAGAAAAACAGGTTGTGAATGAGGGAAATCAAAGCCCGGAACAGGATCGCGCCGAAGCCGGTGACGATTCCGACGCCGACCGCGACGAGCGAGAACGCGACCAGGTTGAGCGAACGTTCCGTCGCATGTGATTCAGGCATCTCTATCTACGCGCATGTCATTTGATTCTTGTTCGCTCATACTCTTCCCAGGTGCCATTTGGTAGCAATTGGTCCGAAACTCGAGACGAAGGAGAGTGGTCGGCGCCACTGTCAAATTGTCGCTGTGGGGCTTATCTGCGCGCAGCCTGGCACTGGACTAGTTCTGACGCACTACGTCTATGGGGCCGCCGATTCCCGTCGCCATTGTCTCGGCTTTTGATAAAGTGTCCCCCTTTGAACGCGCGGAAACCGATCGAAACTGGGTTACCAAAGGAGAAGTGCTGTGAAACGGCTCGCACCATTTTGGCGCGTGGTGATCTAAATGGGATTCATCGTTTTCCTATACTATTCGAATCTTCTAATGGGAGAATATACCCGCTCCAACAGTGTCCACGGACAAACCTTGGCATTCGCCCTCGCAGATATTTTCACGGTCACAAACTTTGTCATCGCAATCAATTCGGCTTTCGTCGGGTTTGTCGTCGTCGAGTTTCTTCGTAGAAAGCTGTAGGCTGGAGTTGCACAGCCATAGTCGTCGAAGGTTGAAGTCATGGCAATTCGAATTCTCGATGCGCTATTCTGCCCCAAGTCGTGGCCCGAAGCCGCACCGCGTTGGCGGCGAACGAGCGACACGAAAACAAAATCGCTAACGAGCGGAAGTTCAGCCTTCATCAACATTGAATGTCGGGCACAGACCGGCCAGCGCAAGGAAGCGCTGTACTAAGCGTCCCGACATGCGCGGGTTCCAATCGCCCCTCTCCCACCGGCCGAAGGTCCCTTCGTCTACCTCAAGCAGGTCGGCTGCTTGTTTGATTGAGAGACCAAGCTCCCTTCGCTTCGATGCCAGCCGTTCTCGAAGCGTCGTCGGAGCAGGGAACGGATCATAGCCCAGAAAGCCGAAGATGGTTGCACAGTAACGGGCAGTGGGGATCGTCCGATCATGCTCCCATAGGAAATACGTTCGCGTATTCACGGACAAGCGCCCGGCGACTTGCTTCTGCATCAGCCCCAGCTCGTGCCGGCGTTTGCGCAAATGCTAACCCAGTGTCGTTGGATTTTCGGGGTAGGGCTTGGGCCGAACCCACCGGAAAACGAGGGGGGCGTACGGTAACGGGAGAACAATACGGTAGTGCGTGCCAATTGAACGCGACAAGGGAAGAAATACGCGCAAACGCTCGATTGGGCGGGAAGGCTTTGGTTCGGGTGATCGCCGGGCCCGGCGCGCCCGCTTGATCGACGAGGCTTCCAGTATTATCTCCGGCCCCTTCTCAAGTTCTATGGTTCGGCACGCGACGAAGGCGGACATGCGGTTTGCTCCTGTTTGAAAGTGTCACCGACAGGGTAGCGCCAGGAAGGTCTCAACCGCGTCTTGGGACAGACGCGGTTTCCACTCGCCGCTTTCCCATCTGATTAACGTGCCCTGGTCCACGCCGATCTTCCGTGCCGCCTCTCTGAGTGACAGCCCCAGCCTCCGACGCTGGCAGGCAATGCGCTCCGGAAGCGTGGTCGGAGCTGGAAAGGGGTCGTACCCAAGAAAGGAGAAGATCGCCGGGTAGTACCAGACGGTTGGGGTGCACTGGCCCTTTTCCCAGGTCGCAAATGTCTCCTTATCGACCCCTAATTGGGTCGCCACTTCCCTCTGGAGGAGGCCCGCTTGGAGCCGGCGCTTGCGCAGATGCTCCCCGAGCGTGGTGGGGTGCTCAGGATACGGCTTGGGCCGGACCCCGCGGAAAACAAGGGGAATATACGGAAGTGGGAAGGCAACGCGGTGATGCGTATCGCTTGAATTCGACAACTGAAAGGAAACCTGCGAACGCTTGATTAGACGCCGAGGTTTTGCCGCTCGAGTTCGCCAGGTTTCGCGAGCGCGCTTCATTCATTTGGGTTTTCGAATTAGTGCCGTACCGGTGCTCGCGACGGAACGACCGCTTTGCGCCAATAGCGGACATTGCTGGATTACCTGGTCAGTTTTACGACCGACTTGGCTGACAGAGATTTGATTTCAATTGTTTGGTCGGTGTCCATCACATGGCTATATCGGCTACGGATTCACCTACTGAGAGTATCGACCCGATAGGGCGGTTCCGTCTCCTCTAATCACGCCGCAATGAGGACTTTCAATGCGTGCGAATCCGCAGCGTGTCCGAATGTGTCGTAAGCTGTCATGATTTCGGACAGCTTGAAGCGATGTGTGATCAGCCGCTTGGGATCGAGCTTGCCCGATTCCACGACCTTCAAGAGCATCGGCGTGGTGACCGTATCGACTAGGCGCGTGGTGATGGTGATGTTCTGCGACCACAATTTCTCAAGATGCAGATCGGCTTTCACGCCATGCACGCCAACATTGGCGATGGTTCCGCCCGGGGCAATGATATCCTCGCACATGACGAAGGAGGCGGGCACGCCGACTGCTTCGATTGCGGCATCCACGCCGCGGCCGCCAGTGAGGTTCAGCACGCTCTCGACCGCCTCGCGGCCCGTCGCACTTATCACTGCGGTCGCGCCGAATCTGCGCGCAACGCCGAGGCGGCCGCTGTCCGGATCGATCATGATGATCTGCGCCGGCGAATAGAATTGCGCGGTGAGAAGCGCCGCCAAACCGATCGGACCACTGCCGACAATCGCGACAGAATCACCGGGCTTCACGCGCCCGTTCAATACGCCGCATTCGAAGCCGGTCGGCAGGATGTCGCTCAGCATCACGAGCGATTCCTCTTCCGCGCCTTCCGGAATGCGATAAAGGCTCGTATCGGCGTGCGGAATGCAGACATATTCGGCTTGTGTGCCGTCGATCGCATTGCCGAGAATCCACCCGCCGGTGGTGCAGTGGGAATACATCCCGCGCCGACAATATTCGCATTTGCCGCAGGACGAAATGCACGAGATCAGTACGTGATCTCCCGGATGGAATGTGGTGACGCCCGCGCCGACTTTGTCGACGACACCCACGCCTTCATGACCTAGAATGCGACCCGGCGCACAGGTGGAAACATCGCCCTTGAGGATGTGCAGATCGGTGCCACAGATCGTGGTTTGCGATATCTTCACGACCGCATCGGTGGGAGCCTTGATGACCGGTATCGGACGATCCTCAAGCGCCTTCTTGCCTGGACCCTGATAGACGAGAGCTTTCATGACTGAATTCCTTCATCAAGACGACGGCAGCGTGAGCCGAAATCGAGAATGCCACTTTGACCTGTCTCAATGGCACGAATGAGGATTTGGCTATTTCCGGGCCGGTCGGCAATCGACGACCGGAATCTGCGCATATCATCGGACTCGCCAGCGCCACGGGCGATATCGACAGCCCGCAGCTCCACTTCGCAATCCCCCGAGATGTCCGACCCGTCAACCCCGCGCCACTTCTGATGGCCGAATGCGCGAGTTGAGCCCGCTTCTGCCTACCAAGTGCAGCCGTAAACCGTGCAATGCGGCGCGGGCATTCCCGAATGCGCATTCGGCTGCACGGCGATTGCCGGTGCATGGCCTTTGGTGGGCATGGGTACACTGACAACGCGTGCTTGCATATGTTCCGCGATGTCCTGTGCGTCGACGATTCCGGAAGTGCGCGGATTGATATCGCCCTTGCGATAGACTTTGATCGTCACGCTCGCGCCAGGAAGTATTAATTTGTTACCGCTGCGGTCGGCAACAACGCTGTCCGCGTCCATGATCTGGAAATAGCGGAAGCCGTGATCGATAGTCGTTTCTGCCGCTTTGACCAGCACAAGCTGCGTTGCGTCGCTTGCGCTCAGTGCCGAGGTTTCCCGGCCCGAAATTATCACCGTTCGCTCAGTGAGCATCGGCGGTGCGGCGTGCATGCAATCCGCCAGCAACAAACAGCACGTCGCCAAGGATTGCTGTTCTCAAGCAAACGCTGTGTAGCCCGAAATAACTGACGGACGATCTGTCTACCCGCATCATTTTCTGCGAGATACTTTCTGATGCCGAAGTAATTCAATGGAATCATCGGTTTAGCCCTACGCAAGCGCGCAAGAGGACCTACGAGCGCACAAGAATATGGGTCGTTATCCTTATATATAAGACAACACGATAGTGCCAACCCTCGCTTCTCGCTTGATCTGAATCAAGGTCCAGCAGTTGAGAGTGCGCTTAATTGCCGACCTCAGCTTGCGGCCATCGGTCGTCAATTCGAGCCGATATCCGCTCCAATTTTGTATACAAGGGGAATCACGATGTCCGATCACAAGAAATCCGAAGTCTCGCGTCGCGGCCTTCTGAGAAGCGCAACGATCATGGCGGGCGGCGCCGCTGCACTAGCCGCCACGTTGGCGGCTACTCCCGCAGAGGCCGACAAAATGTCCCAGAAAGGGGCTCAATATCAGGACAAACCGAAGGACGCGCAGCAGTGCGATGGATGTGCGCTGTTCAAGGCGCCGGCGTCCTGCACAATCGTAGACGGCACCATCAGCCCCACCGGCTGGTGCAGATTCTTTTCGAAGAAAAGCTGAGGCCTACGACCGTTCGGGCGGTCCGTTGGTCTTTGAATTGGTCGAGGAGAAATTGCTATGTCGCATCGTCCAGCGCGCGCGCAGTGGTTGTTGCGTATTGTCTCAGGCCTGTTTGTATCGGTTCTGACGAACCTTCCTCAATCGGCTCTCGCGGTACCCAGTTTCGCCCGGCAAACCGGACTTGCCTGCGAAGCCTGCCACACAGTCTTTCCGCAGCTCACGCCATTCGGACGCGTGTTCAAGGCGAGCGGCTACACGCTCTTCAACACGCAAAAAGTCACCGATATCGACAAATCGAAACAAAGCACGCTGTCGCTGAGCGATTTGCCGCCGATTTCCGCGATGGTAATGGCCGGGACGAGCTATGCCGCCAAAGCGAACGATGCAAATTCCAGCAAGGTATCGACCGATTTCCCGCAACAGGCGAGTCTGTTCTACGCCGGGCGCATCTCCGACAATATCGGTGCCTATGTGCAATTGACCTATGACGATCAGAGCGGCTCGTTCGGCATCGACAATACCGATATCCGATTTGCCGACGTGTCGAATGTCGATGGCCACAATGTCATCTACGGTGTCAGCCTGAACAACAATCCGACGGTCCAGGACCTCTGGAACAGCACGCCCGCCTGGGGTCAGCCCTTTATCGGCGCGCCTTCCATGCAAGGTCCCGCTGTCGCAGGCGCGCAGATCGAGGGCGCGATGAGCCAGGTTGTGGCCGGCCTTTCCGCCTACACCTATATCGACAATTCGCTCTATATCGAGGCGGGAGTCTACCGTTCCGCATTGCAGGGCCAATCCGTCGCCAACAATGGCGATACGACGAACAACATCATCTCCGGAGTCGCGCCCTATTGGCGCGCAGCCTACGAGACCGATTGGGGTAAGAATTCCTGGGAGTTCGGCACCTTCGGACTCTCCGCCGCGCTCGAGAATCCGACGACACCGGCTGGGAGTGCCATCAACGTGTCGCTGCAGAATGGACCAACGGACCGTTTTCTCGATGTCGGACTCGATTCCCAGTATCAGTTCATCGACGACGAGACCCAAATTTCGATCGACGCAAGATGGACGCACGAAAACCAGAATCTCGACGCGAGCTATGCCGCAGGTTTCGCGACCAACAGGAGCGATCGCTTCGACAGCGCGAATGTGACCGCGAGTTATTACTGGCACCGCAAACTGGGTGCGAGCCTGGGCTTCTCCACCGTCAACGGTTCGAACGATCCGCTCTATATCGGAACCGTTTCCGGCAACTCCAACAGCAGTTGGGGCACGGCGGAGATTGATTATCTGCCCTGGCTCAATGTGAAGCTGGGGCTGCGATACACCGCGTTCATGCGGTTCGACGGCGCTTCGTCGAACTACGACGGTCTGGGGCGCAACGCGTCCGACAACAATCTCCTCTACGCGTATCTGTGGCTCGCATTCTGAGCTCGCGAAATGGAAAGCCCCATGAAAAACAGATCGGTCGCATTCCTCGCCGCTTGTGCATGTTTCGCCGCCACGCTCGCCTTCGCCGAGGACAACTCCGCCGCCAAAAAGGCTGCGGAAGCGAAAGCGACATCAACCTGCCAGGATTGCCATGGACCGAAGGGCGACAGCGTGTCCGCAACCTTTCCGCGGCTGAACGGCCAGCAGGCGGATTACATCGCGGCCCAGCTCAAGAATTTTCGCGATCACAGCCGATCTGACCCGCACGCCCAGGCCTATATGTGGGGTATGGCCTCGCAGCTCGACGATTCCATCATCGCAGAGCTTGCAAAATATTACGCCGCCCAGACGCCGACGCCGCCACAAAGCGGCGGCGACCTCGCGGCGGAGGGTAAGAAAATCTATATGAACGGCGCGGCTGTGCAGAATGTCCCCTCCTGCGCGGGCTGCCACGGCGCGCACGGCGAGGGCAACAGCATCATACCGCGGCTGGCGGGCCAGCACGCCGACTATCTGAAGAAACAGCTCGAAGCGTTCCGTTCGACCTTGCGCGAGAACGACATCATGCACGCCAACACCAAAGACATGACCGACAGCCAGATCGAAGCCCTGGTCTCCTACCTCGCGAACGATTGAAAGGTCGCCATCAGCCGATCGTTTCGGATCGTTGATTGTCCCAGGAATTTCCCTAGGGGTCGGCTGCCCGTTGACGGAAAAGCCGCGAAAGTACCGCGCCGCAATTTGCTTCGGATTGCGCCGATCCCGGCGGCCCGCGGGGCCATTCCCGCATCCGAATTGATTGCCGAAAGAGCGAAAGTCGACCAGAAAACCTCGAAGACGTCTGCGGATTATCGGACAATCCCTGAAACGGCGCTCAGGGCGATAGCGTAGTTGACGCAATGCACCAGCTTTAGTCCAAGACCAGGAGCGCGCAGCGAAATCGGCGCGCAGCCGTTGGAAACCGGACGCCGGCCACTAACAACGATGTGCCGGCCCATCGATAATGACGCCGGACATCGGCTCGACGCAGACAAGGCCGTCGTGAACGCCTTTTACGCCGGCAGTATTTTCTGCGATGACGTGAAGCGCAGTTCGCTCCCGTTCATCGTGGATTGTGCCGAAATAAATGACCACGCCGTCCTCTACGCTTGCGCCGAAATTGGCCTGCGGCAACCAGCTTTGACTCTTTATTTCCGTCTCGAGCCTCTTATGCAGCTCCGCGTCCGACACCGCGCACGTTGCCGGGTCCGGCAAAGCCCTTGCAAGCGCTTTCAACAAATCCGCGCGCGCAACAATTCCCACCAGCCTGCCTTCCTTGATAACCGGCAAGCGCTTGATGCCGTGCGACTGCATGAGCGCGACAACGTCCGCAAGAGGCGCTTCCTCGCCGACAGTCACGACATCTCGGGTCATCAGATCTCCGACTTTGCGTGCATGAGTGCGGATATAGTCCTGGGCGCTACGCCCAGGCGAAAAGAAGGAAGTCAGCCAACCCGGCCCGTCTCCGGCGGTCCCCAATTCTGCGCGTCGCAGCAAATCGCCCTCGGTGATCATTCCCACCAATGTCCCGAGTTGGTCGATGACGGGCAACCCGCTCAGTCGAGCCTGCACCATGAGCCGTGCGGCATCTTCCAAATTCATGTCGGGCGTCGCGCTGACGATTCCCCGCGTCATGACGTCTGAAACATCCATGGATTGCGCTCCTTTGATCGGCGTAAAATTCAAATCGGGTGCACGATGACCTGCGCCGTGTTCTCTTTGGATAGTGCCATGCCGGCTTCAATGCTTTGATGCAAATCATTGCCCGTGCGATCCCGCATCGGTCACGGCCGCATAAAAGGGTAGTCGCGATCGGGATCGCAGTTTTCGGCCGCATCCAGCAACTCGGACCGCACGTCGGCGACGGACCGGCTCTCTAGATATTTCGACACCACCAGGCTCAGCATCGAGCGGGCGACGCTATCGGAGCCGTAACCCGCTTTTTCCGCTTTGCAGAGCGCAGCCTCAAAATGCTTCCGTGCGATTTGCGAGACGTTCATCGGCATTTCCTCAATGTCGTTACGGTCGGCCGCCATCCAAGCCCCGTTTGCCAACCTGTATTTTGCAGCTTCTCAATTCTGCCGATTGATCCAGAACAAAATTGGCGGAGCGTATTCCGATAAACTTTCAACTGGATTCAAGCGCGAAACTCTCTCATGAAACACGCAATCGTCGTCGCACACCCCAAACAGGAAAGTTTTGTGATGACGGTGGCTACCGCCTACCGAGATGCCGTGTTGCAGCGCAGACAGGATGTGGCTTTTCGGGATTTATACCGGATGCGATTCGACGCCTGTCTTCGCGAAGATGAGATTCCCTGGGCAAAGGATTTCGCGATTTATCCCGACGTCGCGGCGGAGCGCGCGGTTCTGGGCGACGCCCAGGTCTTCGCGTTCTTCTATCCCCTGTGGCTCAACACGCCGCCTGCCATCATAAAGGGCTATCTGGAGCGCGTGTTCGGGTTCGGCTTTGCCTATGGCCGCGACGCCAGTGGCAATCAGCCATTGCTGCGCGACCGCAAACTCATCAGCTTCAGTTCCTCCGGCGCTCCGATGGATTGGGTTGTCCAGACCGGGGCATGGCAGGCGGTACGCACCCTGTTCGATGCGCATTTCGCTTCCGTGTGCGGCCTGGAGGTGATCGACCACGTTCACTTCGGCGGCATCGTACCGGGCATTCGCGCCGACGTGGTCGCCAGGCATGTGGAGACTGTGCGCAGCAAAGTCGCGCAGTATTTTTGAAGAAATCCAGCTATTCGGCCGGTGACACATTCTTCGACTTGGACCGTTCGTCGCGGTCGATCTGGGTTTGGATGTGGCTCCCATAGGCAAGAAACACTCCGAAAATCACGAAGGTCGAGACGACGAACGCGAGGGCAGCTTGATCGATGGCAGGCATAGAGTGCTCCTGAGTTGTGCCTGCTCAGAGTGGCGATTTGCCGGGCGCCGGCATTGATTTGGCTCAAAAACCGGTCTGAGCCTTCCGTCCCGCCTCGATTGGGATGGCGTAGGGTGCTAGTAACGCCATCAGGGCGATGGCATGAACAATTCCTATCCGAAGATGGGCGCAATTTCCGACCGCGGCGCGCTTTTTGACGCACTCGCGTCCACAGCGGCCGACGGCGTTGTGGTCATCGACGAAGATGGCCAGGTGCAGTTTTACAACCACGCTTGCGAGAAACTCTTTCAATACCCACCGCAGGACGTCATCGGACAGAATGTGAAGATGCTCATGCCGACGCCCTATCGCGCCGAGCATGACGGTTACCTCGGGCGGTACAAAGCGACGAGAGAACCTCACATTATCGGTATCGGTCGCGAGGTTCGCGGGCGACGAAAAGACGGCTCATTGTTTCCCATGTATCTCTCGGTCGGCGAGGGGAAGCTGGACGGGCGCAAGGTGTTCGTCGGCATTGTCCATGACTTAACGGCGATCAGGGTGGAGTCGGAGCTGCGCGAAGCGTCCGATCGGCATCTTGCGCAAATAGTCAAGTCTTCGGATGACGCCATTCTGAGTAAGACGCTGGATGGAATTATCACAAGCTGGAACAACTCGGCCGAGCGCATCTTCGGTTATGGCGCCGGCGAGATCATCGGCAAATCCATCTCCATTCTGCTTCCGCCCGACCGTCTTGACGAGGAGGAGCATATTATCGGGCAACTGAAAGCCGGGCACTCGATCGAACATTATGAGACGGTCCGCCGGCACAAGAATGGTTCCGGAATTCTCGTATCTATCTCCGTGTCGCCAATGCGCGACGCCGAAGGCCGCGTCGTTGGCGCTTCAAAGGTCGTCCGCGACATCACGGAAAAGAAGCGGGCGGAAGCCCATACTCAAACTCTGCAGGACGAACTGGCCCATGTCGCACGCCTAAGCGCGATGGGGCAATTGTCATCCGCTCTCGCACACGAGTTGAACCAGCCGCTGTCCGCCGTCATGAATTATGTCGGCGCGGCACGCCGTCGGCTCGCGAAGATCGAGGATGAGGCCGCGGGAAAAGTGCGCGAATTGTTGGATAAGGCGGTCAACGAAACCGATCGGGCGGGTCAGATCATTCATCGCCTTCGCGGATTTCTGGAAAAACGCGAGCCGATCCACAGTGACGACGACCTCAACGATATGATGAAGGATGCGATTGCCCTGGGTCAGGGTGGGGCAGCCGACGACAATGTCGAAGTGCGCGCCACGTTGGAGCCGGGATTGCCGCATGTGCTCGCCGACAGGGTGCAAATCCAGCAGGTCGTCGTCAATTTGCTGCGCAATGCGATCGAGGCCATGCAATCGTCGCCGACGCGCACGGTGACGATTTCGACTTACTCGGCCGGGCCCAATTTTGTCGAAGTGTCGATGTCCGACACCGGACCGGGCATTCCGGATGAAGTGGCTGCCCGCTTGTTCGAACCCTTCGTTACCACGAAATCGACGGGAATGGGCGTCGGCCTATCCATCTGTCGTACGATCGTAGAGGCACATGGCGGTCAGCTCTGGATGACACCGAACCCGGACGGCGGCACGATTTTTCGGTTCCAATTGCCGGTGAGTACCTGAACGATGGCGACAGAAGCAACGATCTGTGTGGTCGATGACGATCCGACTGTCCGGGATTCCCTGCGCGAACTGCTGGAATCGGCAGATTTCAATGTTGAGGACTATGATTCGGCCCTGCGCTTTCTCGCGAGCGACGCCATCTTGCGTTGCCATTGCCTCATCGTCGATGTGCGCATGCCGGAAATGGATGGCCTAGCCCTCCAGCGTGAGCTTACGAAGCGCGGTCACAAGCTTCCCGTTATTGTCGTGACCGGTCACGGCGATGTCCCATTGGCCGTTCGCGCCATGAAGGCCGGCGCGGCCGATTTCCTCGAAAAGCCGTTCAATGACGAGGCACTGCTGGCCAGCATCCGGGTAGCCCTGCAGTCCGCGGCTTCGCCGGCGCCGACGAACCCGGAGGCCGCCGTCGTTGCTGCGCGCATGCGGGAGCTGACCGAGCGGGAGCGCGAAGTTCTCGACCTTCTGATTCTCGGCCTTGCCAACAAGGTTATTGCCCAAAAACTCTCGATTTCCTTCCGCACCGTCGAGGTCCACCGCGCCCGGGTGCTGGCCAAAATGGAAGCGCGCAGCATCGCCGAGCTCGTGCGCATGGTGCTGGCCGTCCGACCGGATTCGCACCCGGGGTCGTAAGGGGTACCGCGTACGCGTGGACTCGGATTTCGACTGCCCGCAGAAGCGTTCATGCTGCGACCATGAACGTGCGCTCCCAACCGATTTTGAACGACGCGAATAGGCACGCGCATTGCGTCTGTATCGTTGACGACGATGCGGCGGTGCGCGATTCCCTGCACGCGTTGCTGGATTCGCACGGCTTCGAAATCCGGGAATTCGATTCCGCCGCTGCGCTACTCGGCGTGCCCATTCGATATTGTTGCCTGATCCTCGATTACAGCATGCCGGTGACGAACGGGATGGATTTGCTGGAGTTGCTGCGCATGGGCGGCGTCGACACGCCGGCCATTTTGATGACCGATAAGGATGAACGCGCGCTTACAATTCGCATCGCCGCCGCGAAGGCGATCTTGGTACTGATCAAGCCTATTTCTGAAGCAACCCTGATCCGCAGCATTGCTACCGCTTGTGACAGTGCGAATTGCGCTTCCGAATCATACGCGGATGCGCGTACGCGCTCACCCGAATTTTCAGGGTCTGTCGAATAGGCAACGGTCTTCTCGTTGTTGATTTGCCGTCAATCTGCGAAGGGTCTCTACGATGTTAAACGTTCAACACGCCTTACAGAATTCTCGCAAGACAACATTGCCCATGGATCGCTCCGTGCAATCACTCAACGAAACCTCATTGTGCAGTGGTGCGATCGGCGATATTGCGGAAATGCGCAAGATCGGCGTGATCGTCAACCTCGCGCGCAGTAAGACGGTGTTCGGCGACGGCGAAGATGCCCGCTACTCCTACAAAGTCGTCGAAGGCGCCGTGCGGCTTTCGAAAATCATGCTCGATGGGCGCCGTCAGATCGCCGAATTCGCCCTTCCAGGCGACATGTTTGGTTTCGAATGCGGCGATACCTACGCATTGTCGGCCGAAGCGGTGACACCTGTTACTTTGGTTCGCTATACGCGCACGACTATCGAACAGCTTGGCGAGGAGTGTTCCAATGTGCGCCGCGAACTCATGAACCTCCTGCGCCGTGGTTGGACCTCAGCACAGGCCCATCTTGTGATGCTGGGACGCCAGTCCGCCAAAGAACGCGTCGCGGCCTTTCTCGTGGCGCTAGCGCAACACAGAGGCGTCCAGGACGGGCAGTCCCTCGATTTGCCGATGGGCCGCCAGGACATCGCCGATTACCTTGGCCTGACGATCGAAACCGTGTGCCGCACCCTAACCGATTTCAGGTCCGAGGGAATTCTTGCCATTCCAGACCGCCATCGCGTGCTCATCCGTGATCTGGATGCGCTTGAGTCTCTTGCCGAAGGCGAAGACACGGACGTTTAGTCCTTCCTGTTTTGAACGGCTTGGCCGGTGTCACGAGAGCCGCCCCCGGCCCCCCACTGGCCAAGCCGTTCAATGCCAACCTCTGCAATACCCGATATGACCGTTGACGCCGTTGCGGTGGCAATCTCGATAACGAGGTTCGCGCTGTCGCAACGGCTTCGGGCTGGCCGACACAAATCCCATTTGATCATTCGTTTTTTTTGCGCGCCGCTGGCCCTGTTGACCGGGATCAATGAGATAGCATCCGCCTTCGCCATAATGCATCAACTTTGTCCCGGAGAAGCAAATCATGTCGATCGTCAAAATCATCGCCCCTGTCACAGGTTCCAGTCGGGACTCGGTCGTGCTTGCGACGGCCTTCGCCTTGGCCAAGCCATCCAACGCCCACGTCGAGGTGTTGTTCATCCATCCTGACTCGCGCGAAGCGATTCCCGTTACCGAGATGCCGATGTCGCCGGCCATCATTCAGGAATTGGTCGATACGGCCGAAGAGGTCAAAAGGAGCGCTTCGAAGGCCGCTAAGTCGGCGTTGGCCGATTGCGCGGCCGCGGCTGGCGTAAAAATCGTTGCCACGCCGTGCAAAGCGGACGGCGTCAGCGCCTCGTACCGCGAATTGACCGGACATCTTCTGGAGTGCCTGGGAGACGCAGCCAACTTCGCCGATCTCGTCGTATTCCCGCCCATTTCTTCTTCGGGCAATCCTGAATTTCACGACGCGTTCGTGCAAGTTCTTACAAAGTCGGAACGTGCGATCATTCTGTGTTCCGAGCAGGCGCCCAAAACCATCGGATTAAACGTGGCGATCGGCTGGGACGGCGGACAGGCGGCTGCGCACGCCATGGCGGCCGCTATGCCTTTACTCGAAAAGGCCGAAAAGATCGAGCTGCTGACGGTCGGCCGTGCCGCCGGCGGCGCAGGCCGGCGCCACGACGCGCTCCAATATCTCGCGCTTCACGGCATCAGGGCAACCGAACGCATTGTCGATCCTGATTCGCGCGGGGTCGGCGACGCGCTGATCGATGCGGCAGCAGCCGATCGCTGCGACTTGCTTGTCGCAGGAGGCTACGGCCATAGCCGCCTGCGCGAGAGTATCTTCGGTGGTGCAACGGCCCACCTCGTCTCTCATCCGAAGCTCCCGATGCTGATGGTTCACTGACGCAGGAGCGCGCCGAATGTATTTCCGGGCCATGCGCGCGACGGCCAATCAATTGTCGAAGCGGAATTCCTCGACGCTCCAGGGGGCGCCGTAATTGCTCAACCTGATCCAGCGCGGGCGAATACGCATATAGGTGAGGCCTGGCCAGCCGTCATGGCCTCTGTTTTCCGGTAATAGTTCGAAGTAGATTTTCTTGAGTGCCTCCACGGCGAACTCGTCTGGCTCGTTCGCGATTCCCTCATATTGCAGTGTCTTCTCGCCGTCCCAGCCAATCACCGCCGCGACGCGGGGATTGCGTTGAATATTCTGGTATTTGCGCGTCGTGTTGATCGTCTCGAATATGAGGTCCAGATTGGGTGTCGCTGCTAAGCCGACCAAAGCCGCCTCTGGCGTGCCGTCTGGCGACACCGTCGACAGCACCCCATACCGCGCCGCGGCGAGAAATCCATACAACGCAATTTTCCTTACATTATCGATCATGGCATTCGAATGCAGCTGATTCGCAATAATTTTGAACCTTTACAGAATTTGAGTCCTGATTTCATATCAAACGTCATCCCCCCTTTTCGACCTCACATATATGCTCTCAGCGAATGAGCATGCTGGCGTTCCAGGTTCAGTCGACCATCGAAACGTCTCAAACTCAGTTTATCACGCTTTGAGAGAGAATTTGATTACTAAAACGGTTCGGCGCAATATTGCGTTGAACTCGATGTGCCAATTTTAGTGCAGCCAACAAAGACGAACTGCGTCCGGAATTGAGGGCTCTAACTGAATGATCGACCGTCCGCGATTTGTTATTCCGTCGTCCGCTTCGATTCCTTACGGAACGGTAGACGCCGAACATCGAGCATTGATCGATTTGATCAATCGCGCCTGCGATGTTGCCGAAGAAACCAACTTTTTGTCGCTGCGGCTCAGACCTCTGTATCGCGAGCTACAGCAAAAATTCGAGGAGCATTTTGCGAGCGAAGAGCGCACTATGGAGGAAGTTGGCTTTCCTGGACTTGCCGCACATAGGGCCCATCATCAGGACTTGCTCGCAAAAGTGATCGACATTAGCGAGCGCGGGAGAATGGGCTATTTTGCTGAAATCGCGGACTTAGAACGCTTTTTCGACAGCGTCATCGACGACGTGTTGCGGGCCGACCTGCCATTCAAGACGTATCTGGAACAACAAGGGATGTGCTAAAGCCCGGGCACCGTGCGACGTTTTCTCCCAAATGCATGCGAAGGCCCCGCGCTACCAAAACGCTGTTGCGGTGTTCGCGGCGCCGGGCGGCGGCGGGGAATGATACCAATGGAAAGGTCGGTCAGCACAGCGTCAAGAGTTGATCAGAGGGTGCGGTGGGGACGATCCTATTGGTTACTCGAGCCGCTAGCGTTACATTCCAATTTACAGCGCGCAATTCCCAGAGGGCCCAAGCCACTATGCAGATGGTAGCGATTGGATCGCCTCATGTTTGCTTTGGGTCAGAAGCGGATAGTCCCTATTTCTGCTCAACTCGACTGCATCACCGACAAGGCAGCGCCAAGAAGGCCTCAACCGCTCTTCGGGACAGGCGCGGTTTCCACTCGCCGCTTTCCCATCTGAGTAACGTGCCCTGGTCCACGCCGATCTTCCGTGCCGCCTCTCTGAGCGACTGCCCCAGCCTCCTGCGCTGCGACGCGATACGTTCCGGAAGTGTGGTCGGCGCCGGATAGGGGTCATACCCAAGGAAGGAAAAGATTGCGGGATAGTACCCGACCGTCGGGGTGCACCGGCCCTTCTCCCACGTCCCGAACGTATCCTTATCCACCCCCAATCGGGCCGCCACTTCCCTTTGGAGGAGGCCTGCCTGGAGACGTCGTCTGAGCAGATGCTCTCCCAGTGTGGACGGGCTCTCGGAGTACAGCTTGGGCCGGACCCAGCGGAAAACCAGGGGAATGTACGGGAGTGGGAAGGCAACGCGGCGATGCGTATCGATCGAATTCGGCAACTGAAAAGAAACCTGCGAACGCTTGATTGGACACCAAAGCTTTTCCGCTCGCGCTATCGGCGAACTCCCAAGCTGCATGATCGCACAAACATAACGAGCGGCGTTGACGACAGTGAAGTTCATTGGGGCTCCGAGGCCAATATCGACGCATCGCGCCAGCATCATCCGTTGCTGATTGCGAAGACATCATGATCAAAAACTCTGCACGCCTCTGGGCACCATCAGCCCGAAATAAAAAAGGCGACGCGAACACCGTAAAGCACAAAGAGGTGTAAAATCGCGCGCAACAGTGACGCCGCCCTCAAAGTTAAGCAGCACATCGATTT
The DNA here is from genome assembly GCA_963715545.1 of uncultured Alphaproteobacteria bacterium. Taxonomy (GTDB): domain Bacteria; phylum Pseudomonadota; class Alphaproteobacteria; order Micropepsales; family Micropepsaceae; genus Rhizomicrobium. Next base: position 3,614,443 of record OY970252.1, read on the forward strand.
TATTATGTTGGCGATTCCTCGCGTTGAGTTTACTTCCAACTGTGACCCAACTTAAGATTTGAATTTACGCCCGATATCAATGACATACTTGAATGGCGGAGGGGTCAAAGTTGGCCGCGATTTCACATTTCTTATGCTGTAAGCTACGACACGCAGCGATGTATCGCAGTTCCCCAACCCCGCAAATTCTATGGATGAAAAAGCTGATGAGATAGCCCGCGTTCGAGCCCGCCTCAGCTCACTGGAGGCTGAACGGACCGCGCTTGAGGCTAAGTTGGGGGAACTGGAGCGCGGACCGGCCGAGCACACACTCACTGGCGCGCCGTTAAGTGTCACGCCGTTAGCGCTTGTAACATCGGCATCCTCATCGGGCGCTAAGATTGCGCTTTTCCGACAGCTTTTCGCCGGTCGTGCGGATTTGTTCCCCCTGCGCTGGACGAACCGAAAAACTGGAAAGGCGGGCTACGCTCCAGCGTGCGCCAATGAATGGATCAAGGGCGTATGCAACAAACCACAAATCAAATGTGGAGAGTGTCCCAACCAGGCATTCATCCCCCTCTCGGACGAGATTATCGAGAGGCATCTGAGGGGCGGCGAAAGCGCGCAGGGGTCGAACAGCGAATTTGTCGCCGGCGTATATCCGCTGCTTCCTGACGAGACCTGCTGGTTCCTCGCCGCCGATTTCGACAAGGAGAGCTGGGCCGATGACGCGATGGCCATGCTCGACACCTGTCGTGCAAAGGGTATTCCCGCGGCGCTGGAGCGGTCACGGTCGGGCAATGGCGGTCACGTCTGGATATTCTTCTCTGCACCCGTTTCTGCGCGCACCGCGCGCCAGCTAGGCGCCGCGATGGTGACGGAGACGCTGGAGCGCCGCCCCGAGGTTGGATTTGCGTCGTACGACCGCTTCTTTCCGAGTCAGGACACGATGCCCATCGGCGGATTCGGCAATCTGATCGCGTTACCACTGCAGCGAACAGCGCGGGAATTGGGAAACAGCGTCTTCGTGGATGAGCGCCTACTTGCCCATGAGGACCAGTGGTCATTCCTGTCTTCCCTGCCCCGGCTGTCACCCCAGGCGGCCTCACAATTTGTTGCTGCGGCCGAGAATGCCGGTCGGATTTTGGGCGTCCGAATGCCCGTCGACGACGAGGACTCCGAAGAACCCTGGCTTTTGAAGCCGTCGAGGCAGAGAGCCCAACAACAGTCTGGCGTTAGCCTGCCCAGCAGAATTGAGGTGGTCGTTGCCGACCAGATCTATGTCGACCGAAGAAGCCTGCCGCCGGCAGCCGTGACACAATTGATCCGCATTGCCGCGTTCCAGAACCCGGAATTCTATCGAGCGCAAGCGATGCGGCTACCGACATTCGGTAGACCGCGAATCATTTCCTGCGCTGAGCTTCACCCGCGCCACGTGGGGCTGCCCCGTGGGTGCTTGGATGGCGTTGTCGAACTGCTCAGAGCTCATGGCGCCGAGGTTGTAATCGAGGACCTTCGGGCGGCGGGCACTCAACTGCCATCAAGCGTGCAGTTTCGCGGCGTACTTCGCGAATCGCAGATCGCGGCACTGAAAGCGCTGTCTGCCCATGATTTTGGCGTGCTGGCGGCCACGACAGCCTTTGGCAAGACGGTTGTCTCAGCCGCACTTATTGCCCGTCGTGCGCGCAACACCCTCATTCTCGTCCACCGGCGCGAGTTGTTGGCGCAGTGGGTTGAGCGCCTTAAAACGTTTCTAGAAATCGAGCCAAAGGATATTGGAGTCATTGGTGGGGGCCGACGGAAGCCGACAGGTGTTATCGACGTCGCATTGATTCAGAAGTCTCGTGCGTCACGGCAAGGTGTCGGACCTTGTTGCCGATTATGGCCACCTCGTGGTCGACGAGTGCCATCACCTGTCGGCCTCAAGCTTCGAACTTGTCGCGAAACGTTCGAAGGCACGCTTTGTGCTTGGGTTATCGGCGACCGTTACCAGAAAGGACGGCCATCACCCCATCATATTCATGCAGTGCGGCCCGGTGCAGTATCGCGTCAGCGCTCGCGCGCAGGCCGCAAAACTCGGTGTCACGCATCGCGCCAAAGTTCGACCAACCGAGTTCCGCTTGCCGTTGGAATTGGCGGCGTCAGACCATCCTTCGATCACCGCTATCTACGCAGCTCTCGCGCGAGACGAAGTGCGAAATGACTTGATCTTCGACGATGTTTTGAATGCATTGGAGGCCAAGCGATTTCCGCTCGTGCTCACTGAACGCCGCGATCATCTCGAATACCTCCAAAATCGCTTCTCCCGCTTCGTACGCAATCTCGTTGTCCTGCGAGGTGGGATGTCTGCTGCCGAACGTGGTGCCGTGGAGATCAAAAATAGGGATTCGGGCGGCGAAGAGCGACTTATCCTGTCAACGGGGCGTTATATCGGCGAGGGGTTTGACGACCCGAGACTCGACACGCTTTTCTTAATAATGCCGATTTCATGGAAGGGCACGCTGGCACAGTACGTGGGACGCCTTCACCGGAAATGGGAAGAAAAGACCGACGTGCTCGTCGTCGATTACGTCGACCAGTATGTGCCATTGCTAACGCGCATGGCGGCAAAAAGACGAGCCGGGTACCGAACGCTCGGTTACAGGATCGAATAGTCTCAGCGAGCCGTCACAACTCGGTCACGGGCAAAGGATATCGTTCGGCGCTGCGAAAAGTATGGCTGCTGCAATGGCGGATTGTCGAATTACAGACAATGTGTCCCTCGCTTTGGTTGCCGGCATGAGCGACAGCGACGCTCGCAGGCTTCTGATGGCCCTGCGATGGCCCAATACAGCGGGACGCCCCGTCTGCCCCAGGTGCGGTTGCAGTGATGCGTATTCAGTAAGGACGCGACCTGCCTTTCGCTGCAAGCGGTGCTCGAAGGATTATTCAGTCACATCGGGTACGATATTTGCTGGCTCGAAGGCTTGCCCCAGGGACCTGATCCTCGCCGCTTGCATTTTCGTCGGCGGCGCCAAGGGCGTTAGCGGTCTGCAGATGTCACGCTACCTGGGATGGTCATACAAATCTAGCTTTGTACTGGCACACAAGATGCGAGAGGCGATGCAGAGACCCGACCTCAGTCTTGGCGGCCTGGTCCAAGTGGACGGCTGCACGATAGGTGGACACCGTGTTGCCGAAAACGCGCGAGGTGAATTTGGTAAGAGACGCTATCGACAAAAGTTGGCCAATCGACGTGTTGTCGTCGTGGCGCGTGAGCCATTTGGCAATACCAAAGCGTTCGTCGGAAAGAAGGAATCAGATTCCCTCACGGCTATTGTGCAGACGCTCAGTCCGGATTCGATTGTGCACGCGGATGGCTCGCAGGCATGGAACGGTCTGTCTCACTCATTCCAGCTTGCGCGGGTCGAGCATTGCAATGCCTATTCCGAAAACGGCGTCCACACCAATTGGGCAGAATCATATTTCGGCATCCTGCGAAAAATGCACTATGGCACGCATCATCAAATCTCTGCGCGGCATCTGGCCGCCTATGCGAATGAACTGGCTTGGCGACAGGACAATCGCAAAATGACGGAAGGTCAAAAAGTCTGTCACCTACTCGGGTGTTGCTTGAGTAAGCCACCATCCAAGATTTGGAAGGGATACTGGCAGCGAAATTCCGGGCGAGGGAAATAGAATGTTGATCGTAGCCCACACGCACCACTTCTCCCTTCGGGGCGTGTCGAAACAGGAACGGCCGAAATTTCCGTCTGATTCGCCACGCCCCGTCATCATGAGCTGCCACATTGGCGGCCCACTCAGCCAGCGTGCTTCGCCAGCCTGGTGGGCTCCGAGCGGGTTCGCCGTCATCCCCACCGCCGCGATTGATCCGCCTCACCGTGCGGCGTCTCCCGCGGTCCCCGCGCTTATGGGTCCGGGTCCCCAGTTTACTAATTGTTTGCCTTCGCTAGGCAGCCGCGCTCTCAATCTCGGCAATTTTCTGAAATTCACCCAAGAATTCTTCGTGATGCTGCGTAAGGTAGCGAACGACTCGCGTGTTGCGCAGGAGCTTTGCGAGATAGCCCTTGGCTACGACCAGATCGAGATGATCGGTGCCATAGCTCTGCTCGGCAATTTTGAACTCCCGTTCGAGATTCGCAGACTCGCGCTCCATCAAACTCATTTGCTCGTCAGTCAGTCCCTTTAGTACCTTGGGCTTATTAGTTTCGATGAGTTGGCTTTGCGAGGTCGCAGCGAGCAGCGCACGAGCGTAGCTGCCGGTATATTTGTTCATTGCGATCATCAATTCGGCAGCTTCGATCTGGCGCAATGGCGTCATTTTCCTGAGAGACCAAAACGTGTTGCCAGAAACGTGCTTGTCTTTCAGGAGATCTGCGGCCTCTGCACATATCCCGTCCAAGAGACGAATCTTGTGGCGTAACGTGCTCACATCGATATTGAGCGCACTGGCGATACGAGCCTCTGGCACGCCGCGCTCGATAGCCTTCAGGATCATTTTGTGCTCTTGAATGATTGCCAGCCGATTCACTCGCTTGTTGTAGGTAAATGCTTCATCGTCCGTTGAAACGAGACACGTAACCTCGGTCTCGCCAAGGTCCTTAAGAGCCTCAATGCGAAGGTGGCCGTCCAAGAGTAGAAAGTCGCTTGGCTTGTCGCGAACGCGTGCAACGATCGGCGGTTCAATGATTCCCACCTCTCGGGTAGAGCTTATGATCCGGGCATATTTGCGAGACTTCTTGACGTTATCGGGAACGGCGTACGGGGATTGGATGCTCGCTATGGATAGACGAACGGGTTTGCTTTCGAATCCCATTTCGACGGCATTCGGCCGTCGCTTCCGGATCGCCCTCATTGCGGGTCAGAACCCGACAATCGCGCTCCAATACTAGCGGGGATCGTCGCCAAGCTTTCAGCGCGCAATAATGTGATGAAGTGCTCATCGGCAAGCAGATTGCGCAGCGCTTCCACGATGAAGGTCAACCGGCCACGCGTGACGTCCGCCTTCCGGACCATAGCCTGCTTCTTGTTCGCATCGTCCCGATAGGTTCGCAGCAGACGCTCGACCGACAGCGTACGTTTCTGCGGGCTCGTTCGCATGCCCTTACCTCGGCGCTGTCGTTGTGCGAGCAGCCGTTTGACGGCCGCGAGCTTGTTTCCCCGCAAGAGCTTGCGCTCGTACGCGTCTTGCAGCACTCGCTGAACCTCGAGGTCCGGCGAATTGGCGATTTCGACTGCGACACTTATGGGAATGTGGCCGGATTCCACAGCGCGCAAGAGTCGATGCTCGCCAGTCTCCAGAAGACGGACCACAGCCTTCACATATTCCAGTGTCAGGCCCGTCTTGGCCGCGATATCGATCTCGTCATAACCGCGGCGCTTGAGACCCTCGAGGTCGCGAAGCAGGTCAATCGCGCGATGCTGTCGACGCGCGAGATTTTCGACCAGACTCATCACCATGCAATCTTCGGAGTTCGCGGTCGCGATGATAGCAGGGATCGTGGGCTGGTTGAGGGCCCGATAGGCTTCGAGGCGGCCCTGGCCGCAAACGAGATCATGGCGCGGCTCTGCAGAGCCGGCCCTGCGGGCGACGGTGATCGGCCGTTTCAGTCCGATCTCCGCAATATTATCGACGATTTCTTTGAAAATCTTCTGGTTGCGCGACCGCGGATTGACGACCTCGATTTGATCGAGGGGAATTTGCTCGATAATCGGCATCGATGCTGCAACCATCATGCGACCTCCTGCAGGTTGACCCGAGCGCCCAATTCAAACAGATAGTCCAAGCTCTCGAACCGGTAGGAGTCGAGAGAAACGCCGTTGGCTTCCGCCAAACGCAAGTGAACTCGTCGTTGAGACGAAGCAGGCCATCAGTACCTTGCGAAATCTTGCCACAAGCTTTTTCGATGCCCGCGATCGCGCTCGCTACGATGCCGGGGTGCAATGCTCGCAGCGAGCGGTTGATTTCGATATAGCCATAGTCGTGATCGGGCGTGTACCCGACTAATTCATAAGCTCGCAGTAAGCTGCCGAAGCGACTCCGATAGGCACTGCTAGATGGCAACCCGTCTGTTTCATCGATGATGATTCCGCAGAGATATCCCTGTTCTTGCAGCAATGTGCCTAGGGCCGACAGCATCTCTTCATCGGGCATCTTGTAGGACCGCTCGCCGATCAGAGCTTGGGCGCCGTCAAAGAGCTGTCGATCAACGATTGGTTCAAACACGTCGTCGGCGCGTACCCACATTTCGGGGGTGTTGTGAACGTGCTTTTTCTTCAGTTTGAAAGATGAACGGTTCCAGACGTTGTGCCCGACATACTTTTCGTTGATCAAAATCTGGTGAACGGTACCCTTTGTCCACGGCCGGCCAAGATCCGTTTGCACACCGCGATCATTAAGATCAGCGGCGATTTCGCGCTCGTTTTTTCCGTCGATCACAAATGCGCGATAGACCTTGCGGACATTCTCGATTTCGTCGGGCGGCCCCGGAACCAGGATGATGCGATCTGTCTGGATGCTCTTGTGCTCGCCCCCGGACAGCAGTCCTTTCGCCGTTCCCGTCTGGTCAATGAGCTGACGCCGCAGTCCATATCCAGCGGCGCCTCCTTGCCGGTAGCCGAGTTCGATGAGCCGACACTGCCCGGCAAAGACTTTGGCGGACAGCTCCCGACTGTATTCGCCGGCCATGGCTCGCTTGACGCCCTTGACGATCGTCGAAACCGGACTGCCGTCATTTTCGAATTGCTCGGCGCAATACTGAACGCTGATACCTGCACGCTTGCACAGATATTCGTAATAAGCGCTCTCGTCAGCATCCTGGAACCGGCCCCACCGGCTCACGTCGTAGACCAGAATCGTCTCAAAGTTGGAGGCGCCAGCTTCCACATCTGCGATCAGCTGCTTGAGCGCATCACGCCCGTCCAGGCGCAGACCACTCTTTCCAGCGTCCGCATAAGTCCGAACGATTTCAATCCCGCGTCTAGCGGCATAGGCGCGGATGGCATCGCCCTGATTCTCGGTCGAGTATTTCTGGTGCTCAGTCGACATGCGCACATATTCAGCAGCGCGAACTGTTCGAACTCCCGCGACGTCTTCCGAAATCGATCGATAATCGTGCTGCACTCAACAGTCCTCACGCCGTCGGCCGATGAGTTCCGTCGGCCGCGTTGGTGTGATTGCCCCAGCATGGCCGCCGGTATGCCCGGACGAGTTCTGTTGCTCAGTGTAGCTGTGGAGTATCGATTGATGGCGTTGAAGAAGGGCAATGGATTGCCCAAAAGGGGCAATCCATTGCCCCTTTTGAGTGCTGACACATCATATGAACAGGTGATATCGGCTGCTCTGCGGCGGGAGCTGGGGACCACTCGCTACACGGCCAAAACGCTGATGCGCTGGACCGGCGCGGTCGCTCGGACAGCAAAGCACTGGCTGGCCGGGTCGGCTGGGCCAAGCGGCGTACATCTCATCGCGCTGATGAGGAATTCGGACGCGGTATTGGAGGCTGTGTTGGAGCTCGCTGGACGGCGTGACTGTATCGCTCCCGAAAAGACCTCAGACTCCGGCAAACGTTTGGCCGAACTTCGGGCTCTCTTGGAGTCCGCGATAGCACTGATATCGGATTCTCCCAACGCATCATCGTGAATTCGCGTTTGTCCAAACGGAGCCGCCACTACTGTCCGAATTCTTCTGCAGGAGCTTTGGGAAGCCTTCGAGCGACAAATAGACCGCGAAATGTGGCAGTTGGATAAGCTGCCGCGAGAACCTGTTGCATCGCCTTGTAATGGCGGCCGGTTGTGAGAACATCGTCGAAGATGACAAAGTGGTCCTTCGGTGGAGGCAGCCGAAGCGCATCCACAATGGAATAATTTGCAACGAGCTCAGCTATTGATGCTCTCTCGCCCTCGTGCGACGCGAGCATGTTTGCGTGCTGGACAACCAACTCGCGAACGTCCGCATCGAATCCTTGGCCCATCTTCTGAAGAATCAGCGTTAGGCGGTCATCGTAGCTGGGATCGGTTTTGGCCTTCGAGGGCGGGACCGGCACAAAGGTCAACCCCTCGATCCCATTCTTACCCAAGACGTTTCGCAAAGCTTGCGCGCAAGTATTGATAGCCCTCTCTTTGTATTGCCAGACCGCCGCCTTCAACCGATACGTCATCGGCTTTTTCAAGTTGTTGATGAGGTCATTGGTGGCGCTCGCCGCGTAGCCGCCGCGCGCGGTGTATTCGCCGAGAAAAAAGCACGAATCACTTGCTTCGAGAAAGGTGTGATCCGGTCTCGTCAGTTCATCGATCTTGGTGAGCCGGTCATACAATTCGGAACCGCCAAATGCTTCGTGATGTCGTCATAGTCCCGGACGCGAATCGCGCCTTGAGCAACGAATTTATCAGGCCACTTGAGACCACGTCCAAAACAGCTTTCCAGGATAAAAAGCTTACGCCCCTGATCGATGGCTGCCCTTGCCTGATACAGCGTTCCGGATGTTTCGCTAGCCTCAACGATGATAGTGGCATCGGTCAGCGCCGACATCGTGACATTGCGCTCAGGAAAGAAGTACGAATTGACCTTGGGATTTTTCGCCTGGAGATACTTCAACACCGGCACTTGGCTGACCACAAGAAACTTGTCGCCGATTTCGCGTTGGAGATCTTCGTGCTCGCGGGGATAAGTGCGATTAAGGGGAGTTCCGATGATCGCGATTGTCCGTCCGCCCTCCTCCAGTGCAGTTCTGTGCGCCATCGCGTCTACCCCCTTCGCGAGGCCTGAAACGACTGTGAACCCGTCTTTCACGAGGAGTTTTGCCAAACGTGCCGTGCGCGATAGCCCGTCCGATGACGGTTCACGCGTGCCCACAATTGCAACGCCCGGGGCTTCTACGAGATTCCACCAGCCACGAAAATAGAGGAGCTCAATAGGGTGCCGCGCTTCCCGCAGCTTCTGCGGGTATTCTCCCGCCCCATGTACGCGGACCCCGAAATCTTCAACGCCGTCCGCCCGCATGATGTCCAACACTCTGGCGGCACATCGGGCCGCTTCGTCCATCGGCACAAAATCGGACGGAACTGCTCCAGCATTTTCGCGGAATTGATCGGCAATCTTCTTAAATGTCGCGTCACGAAGCCACAACGCTTCGTATGCGCCCATTTCGATCACGGGCGAAACAGCGCGGCTTTCAAAATCCCTTGGCCTTAGAGCAAGCTGGCTCGACATGTGCACCGATCACTGATTCGTAAAGGTTATCGACATACGATTCGCTCGGCAAACAAAGCCGCTACTTCCGGCGCGGTAGACCGCTGGGATTTGCCTTCTATTGTGATTTTGGCCCCACCCCCCTCAGTTATCAACAGCGATTGATATCGTTGGATCGGCAGCCGCTACCACCTCAAAATGCAAGGAAACGTCGTACGGCGCCGCCGGACATGCGCGGCTTCCATTTACCGCACTCCCACCGGCCGAAGGTCCCTTCGTCTACCTCAAGCAGCGCGGCTGCTTGTTTGATTGAGAGGCCAAGCTCCCGACGCTTAGTCGCCAGCCGTTCGGGAAGCGTTGTCGGAGCCGGAAACGGATCATAGCCCAGAAAGCCGAAGATCGCCGGACAGTAGCGGGCGGTAGGGATCGTCCGATCGTGCTCCCATAGAAAATAGGTTCGCGTATTGACGGACAACCGCGCGGCGACCTGCTTCTGCGTCAGCCCCAGTTCGTGCCGGCGCTTGTGCAAATGCTGACCCAATGTCGTTGGATTTTGGGGGTAGGGCTTGGGCCGAACCCACCGGAAGACGAGCGGAACGTATGGCAGTGGGAGAAGAATACGATAATGCGCATCGACCGAATTCGATAATGGAAAGCACAGATGCGAGCTCGCGATTTGCCTCGGAAGCTTTGGTTCGAGCGCCTGCCGGTCCCGGCGCGCCCGCTTCGCCGGTGAGGTTTCCTGTATTATCGTCGGCCCATTCTCAAGTTCGATGGCGCGGCATCCGTCGAAGGCGGACATGCGGTTTGCTCCCTGTTTGAAAGTGTCACCGACAGGGTAGCGCCAGGAAGGTCTCAACCGCGTCTTGGGACAGGCGCGGTTTCCACTCGCCGCTTTCCCATCTCAGTAACGTGCCCTGGTCCACGCCGATCTTCCGTGCCGCCTCTCTGAGCGACAGCCCCAGCCTCCTGCGCTGCGACGCGATACGCTCCGGAAGGGTGGTCGGTGCCGGATAAGGGTCGTACCCAAGGAAGGAAAAGATCGCGGGATAGTACCCCACTGTCGGGATGCACTGGCCCTTCTCCCATGTCCCGAACGTGTCCTTATCCACCCCCAATCGGACCGCCACTTCCCTTTGGAGGAGGCCTGCCTGGAGCCGCCGCTTGCGAAGGTGCTCTCCCAGCGTGGACGGGCTCTCGGAGTACGGCTTGGGCCGGACCCCGCGGAAAACCAGGGGAATGTACGGGAGTGGGAAGGCAACGCGGCGATGTAAATGCGGCTATTCCAGCGAGCCCGCGCGTGCTTGCGGCCGCGCGCCCAAATGCGCGACCGATTACCAGGGCCGGATATCGGGACCGCTGCTCGACCGCATCGATATCCAGATCGAGGTGGCAAGCGTTTCCGCCCAGGACCTCGCATTGCCGCCTCCTGCAGAGGGCAGCGCGACGGTCGCGGCCCGCGTGGCCTCCGCACGCAACATCCAGCGCACCCGCTTTGAGGGCCTCAACCTGCGCACGAACGCAGAAGCCGAAGGCGAATTGCTCGAACGCATCGCGACGCCGGAACCTGCGGGCGCGCGTCTCCTAACCGACGCGGCCGAGCGCATGCGGCTCACGGCGCGCGGCTATCATCGCGTGTTGCGCGTCGCGCGCACCATCGCCGACCTCGCCGGCGCCGACACGATCGCCCGCGTACATATCGCGGAAGCGTTGTCGTATCGAAGGATGGCATATCTTCAATGACGGGAAGGCGTGCACCGACTACGCCATTTTCGGTCGCAGGATCGCGGCGATGACCAAGCCGGCGACGACATATCCCATGAAGTCGATAAATCCGTAGGCGAGCGTGTAGCTTGCAGGAAACCCGTACCAGACGAGATAGGACACATTCGTCGTCATGGCCGCAGCAAGCCCGATCAGCGCCACGAAGCCTGCGCGCGCGAAATAGCCCGCGAGCATGGCCTGTGCGAGGAGAAAGGCCGAGATCAATGAGATCGCAGCTTCCTTGCCGAATTCCGCGATCATCATCGTCGGCGACATGCCCCCGCCGGCGGGATTGTAGATCAGAAGCCCGTGCGGCTCGGTCTTGAGTTTCTCCTCCTGCGCCTTCATCGCGTTCGGGTCTTTGGGGTTCATCCACGGATAGAAATAGAGTCCCTGCTTATCATCGACTGCGCTTCGCATGACCGACAAGAGCTGATCTTCGTGATGGATCTGGCTGAAACCGATCGTGGCCAGTGGCGTCGCGAGATGCGCGATCGACATCCAGACGAACATCGCAATGGCCCCAAGAATTCCCGCTATCAGAATGCGCATGTGATCCCCCGATTGATCCGAATAGAGGCTTGTTTTAGCGCAAACCGACAGTTTGTGCAGCCCTTCGCCGTCAGTGCCGCCGCTTGGCGGCCGGCCGCTTATGCCGTAAGCAAATCGCAGCTGAAAGCGGGGGGCAAGATGGCCGGAAACGCAAAGGGGGAAGGCAAGAGGTTTCGCTTCGTTCGTCTGCTGCTGGTCGTGCCGTTTGTCGCGGTGCTCTGGACGCCGTTCTACAATTCGAGCGAACCCTCGCTCGCGGGCGTGCCGTTCTTTTACTGGTACCAGATGCTATGGATTTTGCTGGGGGCGGCGTTGCTCTATCCGGTCTATCGGGCCGAATTGCGCGACGGGGAATAGCGCCATGGCCCCGGCATTGGACTGGACAGCCATTGTCGTCTTCGCCGCGTTGTTTGCGTTCGTCACGGGGCTTGGCTTTTTCGCCGCGCGCTGGCGCAAGGGCGATCTGACCCAGCTGTCGGAATGGGGCCTCGGCGGACGGCGCTTCGGGACAGTGGTCACCTGGTTTCTGCTGGGCGGCGATCTCTACACCGCTTACACCTTCATCGCCGTGCCGACGCTGATGTTCGGTTCGGGCGCGATCGGCTTCTACGCCGTGCCTTACACGATCTTCGTCTATCCGATCTTGTTCACGGTCTTTCCGCGGCTGTGGTCCGTCTCACGCGCAAAGGGTTATGTGACGGCGGCGGATTTCGTGCGTGGCCGGTTCGGCAACCGGCCACTCGCGCTCGCTGTCGCCGTCACGGGGATCGTCGCCACGATGCCCTATATCGCGTTGCAGCTCGTGGGCATGGGCGTGGTGATTGGCGGCCTCGGCATCCATGGCGAGCTGCCGCTTGTCATCGCGTTCGTTATTCTCGCCGGCTACACCTATTCGAGCGGCTTGCGGGCGCCGGCGATGATCGCCGTGGTCAAGGATATGCTGATTTATGTTACCGTCATCGCGGCGCTTATCGTCATTCCGCACGAACTCGGCGGCTATGCAAAGATATTTGCGAGCGTGCCGCCCACGAAGCTGCTGCTCTCGCCGCCAAGCGCCAACAACCTCGGCCAGCAGAGTGGTTATGCGACGCTGGCGTTCGGCTCCGCGCTCGCCTTGTTCCTCTATCCGCATGCCGTCACCGGACTTCTCAGTTCGACGAACCGCCATGTGATCAAGCGCAATGCCGTTGTGCTCCCCGCCTACTCGATCGCGCTGGGGCTCATCGCGCTGCTGGGCTATATGGCCATCGCGTCCGGCGTAAAGTCGATGCCGGCCTATGCGGCGGGCTTCAAGACGTTCGGCCCGAACTTCGCCGTGCCGGCGCTGTTCCTGCACAGCTTTCCATCCTGGTTCGTGGGCGTCGCGTTCGCCTCCATCGCCATCGGCGCGCTCGTGCCGGCGGCGATTATGTCGATCGCTTGCGCCAATCTGTTCACGCGCAATATTTATCGCGAGTACATGAAAAAAGATTGCACGCCGGCGCATGAATCGCAGGTGGCGAAGATCACGTCGCTGGTCGTGAAATTGGGCGCGCTCGTGTTCATCGTGGCGATCCCCCAGACCTACGCCATCAATCTGCAATTGCTGGGCGGCATCTGGATCATCCAGACGCTGCCGGCCGTGCTGATCGGGCTGTACACGCGTGCGCTCAATCCCTGGGCGATGTTGGTCGGCTGGGCGGCCGGGATCGGCGCAGGCACCACCATGGAAATAAGTCTGGGCTTCAAGGGCGCGATCTATCCGCTGCATGTCCTGGGCTGGACGATGCCTTGCTACGCCGCGCTGAGCGCATTGGTGTTGAATCTGGTCGTCAGCGTCGCGCTGAGTTTCGCATTCAACGCGACGGCGCAGGACGCAGGCGAGGATGAAACGACGGCTGCAGATTACGTCTGAGCGCGCCTAGCCGAACCGGCCCGTGATATATTCTTCGGTGCGCTTGTTCTGCGGCGCGGTGAACAGCCGCTCCGTGCTGCCGAATTCCACCAGCTCTCCCAGGAACATGAACGCGGTGTAGTCGGAGACGCGCGACGCCTGCTGCATGTTATGAGTGACGATCACGATCGTGTATTCGTTCGCAAGTTCGTCGATCAATTCTTCGATCTTGGCCGTCGAAATCGGATCGAGCGCAGAGCAAGGCTCATCCAGCAGGATCACTTCCGGCTTGGTCGCCACGGTGCGCGCGATGCAGAGGCGCTGCTGCTGGCCGCCCGACAGGCTCAGGCCGGATTCCTTCAGCTTGCCCTTCACTTCGTTCCACAACGCGGCGCGCGTCAGCGCTTCCTCGACCCGGTCGTCGAGCACCGATTTCCGCGTGCGTTCATAGAGTTTAATGCCATAGGCGATGTTGTCGTAGATCGTCATGGGGAACGGTGTGGGTTTCTGAAACACCATGCCGATCCTGGCGCGCAGCAGATTGATGTCCTGCTTGCCTTCAAGAATGTTTTCGCCGTCGAGCAAAACTTTCCCTTCGGCGCGCTGCTTGGGATAGAGTTCGTAGATGCGGTTCATCACGCGCAACAAAGTGGATTTTCCGCAGCCCGACGGACCGATGAAGGCAGTCACCTTCTTGTCGTATAACGGCAGAGAGACGTTTTTCAGCGCCTTGGTCGAGCCGTAATAGAAAGACAAATTCTGGATGTCGATCCGGACTTTTTGGTTCTGGTCGACGGTGGCCATGGAATTCATAGTCAGTACCGCCTTGATTCGAATATTCGCGCCAAGATGCTGAGCGTCAGCACCGCCAGAGTGATCAACAGCGCCCCTTCCCAGGCCAAACGATGCCAATCGTCATATGGCGACATTGCAAACTGAAAGATGACGACAGGCAGGCTAGCCATTGGCGCGTTTAGACCCCTGATTCCGTTGACCCAGAATTGGTTGTTGAGGGAGGTGAACAGAAGAGGCGCCGTTTCACCCGAGATGCGCGCGATCGCCAGCAATACGCCCGTGACGATGCCTGCGCGCGCCGCCCGCCAGGTTACGGTTCGGATGATGAAATTGCGCGGCGTGCCCAGCGCAGCCGCCGCCTCGCGTAATGTGTTCGGAACCAGCAGCAGCATGTTCTCAGTCGTGCGGATCACCACTGGTATCACAATCACGGCGAGGGCGATCGCGCCGGCCCACGCCGAAAAATGACCCACTTGAAGCACCGTAACTTCATAAACGAAGAGGCCGATGACGATGGATGGAGCGCTCAACAAAATATCGTTTACGAAACGAACGATGAAGGCCAGTGTTCCGCCGCGCCCATATTCCGCCAGATAAGTGCCCGCGAGAATTCCGATCGGCGTACCGACAAGTACGGCGACGGAACTCATGATCAGGCTGCCTGCGATGGCGTTGGCGAGACCGCCATCCGAACCCGGAGGCGGCGTCATTTGGGTAAACAGCTTGGGCGAGATTCCGGCCAGACCTTGGGTGAAAAGCGACGCAAGAATCAAAACGAGCCAAGCGATTCCGACCGCGGCTGCGGTCACCGACAACGTAAGGAACACAGCGTTGCTCAGACGCCTTCTCGCATACAGACCGCGGTTCATTGCGACCGTCCTCCGGCGCGCACGTTCAGACGATAAAGCATGAACTGCGCCAGCCCCAGAACAATGAACGTAATCGCGAACAGAATGAGGCCGAGTGCGATCAACGATGAGACATAAAGATCGCCCAACGCCTCTGTGAACTCATTCGCGATCGAGGCGGAGATGGTCGTTCCCGGTGAGAATAGCGAGCCATTGATATGATGCGCGTTTCCTATGACGAATGTCACCGCCATAGTTTCGCCGAGCGCCCGACCGAGGGCAAGCATCGTGCCTCCGACGACCCCTGTGCGCGAATAGGGGAGCACGACCTTCCACATCACTTCCCACGTCGTGCAACCAAGAGCATATGCCGCTTCCTTGAGCGTCGGCGGCACCGTGTCGAATACGTCGCGTGTCACCGCCGAGATAAACGGCAGAATCATAATCGAGAGAATGAGCGCCGCCGTGAACAGGCCGATGCCGTAAGGCGGTCCAGCAAATAGGGTCGAAAGAACGGGAACGTTCGCAAACGTGTCGATCAGCCAAGGCTGGACGGTTTGCTGAAAGAAGGGAGCGAAAACGAACAATCCCCATATTCCGTAGATGATGCTGGGGATTCCAGCGAGCAACTCGATTGCAATGCCTATTGGCCGCTTGAGTGAGCGCGGAGAAATCTCGGTCAGAAAGATCGCGATGCCAATGCCGATGGGTATGGCCACCAGCATCGCCAGGGCGGACGTGACGAGCGTGCCATAGATGGCCGAGAATGCCCCAAAATGTTCGGTCACCGGATTCCAGGCGTCGGTAACCAGAAACTTGGGACCGAAGGCTTTTAGTGCGGGCCACGCGCCGATCGTCAGCGAAACGATGACGCCGGCAAATATCAAGACCACGAGAAGCGCGGCAGTGGCCGTGACAATTCGGAAGCGGCTATCATCGCGTCTAAATCGGCGCAGAGTCGCGCCCCTCGACGATGCTGCCAGATTTTCCGTCAAGGCTGAGTCGACCATGAATTTTTGCCGCATCACACTCTAAACGATTTGGGGGGCTGATGACGCATCAACCCCCCAATTTTTATTGCAGGCGCGCTTTGCCTGCACCACGGCGCCTTAGGGCAACGAAGCCGGGACGATATTGGCTTGCCAGCTCTTGTAGACTGCGTCCTTTGTGGACTGCGGCAAAGCAACATAGTCGAGGCCTTCGGCCAGACTGTCGCCGTTTTCATAGGCCCATTTGAAGAATTTCAGAGCTTCCTTCTGGGCGTTCGGATCGGCCGGGTTCTTGTAGACGATGATGAACGTCGCGCCGGCGATCGGCCAGGCGTCGTGACCGGCCTGGTCGGTCAGCACGACGTAGAAGCCGGGCGCATGCGCCCAGTCGGTCCTGGCGGACGCCGCCTGGAATGCGGCCGCCGTCGGCTCGGTCGGTACGCCGTCATGATTGATCATACGGACATAGGCCAGGTGGTTTTGCTTGGCATAAGCGTATTCGACATAGCCCAGCGAACCGTTCGCCTGGCGTACGTTTTCGGCGACGCCCTCATTGCCTTTCGCGCCGACGCCACTGGGCCAATCCACGGATGTCGCGGCTCCGACCTGTGTCGCCCATTGAGCGCTCTTCTTGCTCAGATAGTCGGTGAAGATGAAGTTCGTGCCCGAACCGTCCGAACGATGCACGCCGACGATGGCGAGATGGGGAAGATTGACGCCGGGATTGAGTTTCTTGATCTCTCCGTCATCCCAGTATTTGACATTGCCGATGCAGATGTCGGCCAATGTTTTGCCATCGAGAACCAATTCACCGGCCTTCACGCCGGGAACGTTGACGACAGGTACGACGCCGCCGATCACGGTGGGAAACTGCGTCAGCCCCGATGCCTCGAGATCGCCCGGCGACAGCGGTTTGTCGCTGGCGCCGAAGGTCACGGTCTTCGCCTTGATCTGCGCGATGCCGCCGCCGGATCCGATCGACTGATAATTCAGACCGACGCCCGTTTTCGTTTTATAGGCCTCGGCCCATTTGGCGTAGATCGGATAGGGGAATGTCGCGCCGGCGCCTGACAAGTCGACGGCCAATGCGCTGGTTGCGGCGCAGGCCACGGCGATGCCGGCAGCCAAGCCAAACAACCGGTTCGTAAAGGGCTTCATGGATATCCTCTTGAGAATGGGCGATGCCATCGGCCGAACCGCCCGGAGATACGGATTAGGACCACGCGTTAGTCCCCCGGCGTCGGTCGCGTCGCGATAACGCCCGTCTACCGTGCAACGTCCATCACAGTTCTGCGAAGCTTTGATGACAACCAAGGGCGCAATAACGCATGGCTCAGAGTCATCTTTGAACCTTAACCTAAGGTATTGATAAGCAAGGAAAAGGCCGCGGACCTGAGGTCCGCGGCCAAATGGCCCGGCAGAAGGTTAACGGCCGGCCGAGAGTAAAACCTGAAAAGTCTGATTCTGGTCCGTGGTGACGGTCCAGCTGTCCCCGACATTGTGGGACACCAAAGCCGAGCACGATGGCTTCGGGGCATTTGGCGTGTTCGGGGGCAGGTTGGTCGTCAGGCAGATGGTCTTGCCGTCGTCCTTGAGCGACCAGCCACCGGTATATTGGACGGGCTTGCCGCTTGGGTCCGTCGTCGAGCCTTTGTAGGTCATATCCGCGTTGAAAAGCAGGACGGCCGTCTGTCCGCTGGCGGCGTCTTTTGTCGTGATGGTGTTGGCGTAGGTATTCGCCATCGGGTCGTCGGCCAAAGCCGCGCCCGCAAAAAGGACCATGGCGCCGGCGAGCGCCACTGTTTTGAACTGCATGACATCCTCCCTCGAAGTCGAACTGTTTTGATAACCGCCCGGATCTGGGCGCGCGGGAGATTAACCTTTCGGAGGCTGAAAACACTAGCGGTTAAACCTTTCGCAAACCCCTGAACCGTTAAGTTGCATCGATCAGGGGAGGTAAGCTTGCCGCTCGCGCGCGCCGGAATGGCGATCTTCGGGCTCGGAGCGTTGACTGTCGGCGCCGCGGCCCTGACGGACGGCGTTCTGCACGGCCGTCTGATGGCCCTATCGCCCTTGGTGCTGGGCGCGCTCGCCTTGTTGGGCGTGGCGGTTCTGCTCGCCGGCCTGGTCGATGCGCGCCGCCGCGCGCACACGCTGCAAAACAGCACCACGGAATTGCGTTCGCTGACGGAAAAGCTTGAAGCGTCGCTTGCGACGGTTTCCGCCATCAATGCACGGCTTCACGAGAGCGAGGTTCGCTACAAGGGCCTGGTCGATGCGCAGGGCGACGCCATTTTTCGGCGCTCCCCCGACAGCCGCCTCACCTATGCAAACGACGCGTTCTTCAAGCTGTTCGGACTGCAGCCTCAGAACGCTATCGGTCATGCGTTTGCGCCCGAACTCCATCCCGACAGCCGCGCGCCTCTATTCGGTTCGTTTGCGGGACTGGAAACCGGTCGCGCACGCGTGCGCTACGACCAGCATGTGCGCACGGCCTATGGCTGGCGCTGGATCGCCTGGGAAGATTACGCCGTCCGGGACGCCTCGGGCCGGCTGATCGAGATTCAAAGCGTCGGGCGCGACGTCACCGAACGCAAGGCGCTTGAAGATGCGCTCACCGACGCGCGCGACAAGGCAGAAGCCGCCAGCCGCGCGAAGTCCGGCTTCCTCGCCACCATGAGTCACGAAATCCGCACGCCGATGAACGGTGTGCTCGGCATGGCGCGGCTCCTGATGGAGACGAGACTTCAGCCGGAACAGCGCACCTATGCCGAAGCGATCCAGCAATCGGGCGTGGCGCTTCTTTCCCTGATCGAAGACATTCTCGATTTTTCCAAGATCGAGTCCGGCACGGTGACTCTGGAAGAGGATGAAATCGAGCCGCGCCAGATCGTCGAAGGCGTCGTCGAATTGCTGGCGCCGCGGGCGCACGCCAGGGGCATCGAACTGGTTGCGGTGATCTCGCCGGAAGCGCCGGAACTGATCCGCATCGATGGCGTCCGGTTGCGCCAGGTGCTCACCAATCTCGTCGGCAACGCGGTCAAGTTCACGGAAAAAGGGGGCGTGAGAGTCGACATGCGCTCCATCGAGGGCCGCGAGCGGCGCTTTCTGCGCTTCGAAGTGCGCGACACGGGCGTCGGCGTTCCGGCGGAAAAGCGCGCCGAGATTTTCGACGAATTCGTGCAGGCGGATTCCAGCCACGCGCGACGCTTCGGCGGATCTGGTCTGGGGCTAGCGATTTCAAAGCGGCTCGTCGCCGCCATGGGCGGCGAAATCGGCATCGATCCCGCGCCGGGCGGCGGAAGCATTTTCTGGTTCACGACGCCCGCAATCGCCATCCGCGACGCAAGCCCGATGGAAGCCGAAAGGCTCACGGGTTATCGAATCGCCTTCGTGACGCGCAATGCGGTCCTTCGCGAGGGCGTCACAGCCCAGATTCGGGCGGCGGGCGGCGAAGTCGTGGGCCTGCGCCTTCCGGGCGCCGGAGGTGAACACGCGCCGCCAAATGTCGATGCGATCCTGATCGACGCCGGAACCTCGAACCAGCCGGAGTTGCCGGCATGGCCCGACGCCGGCATCCGCTCGATTGTGCTCGTCACGCCGGACGCGCGCGGCAAACTCGCCGATCTCAAAGCGCTGGGCTTCGCCGCGTATCTCGTGAAGCCAATCCGTCAGATTTCGCTCGCCGACCGCGTTCGTGCGAGACCGAACGGCGCGTCCGACAGCTTCGCGTTGCCGGCGCATGGCGAACTCGCGCAGACGCCAGTCGCCGCGACGCCTTCCGATCCGCGTCCCAAGCGTGAAATCCGTTCGCTCAAGATCCTGTTGGCGGAAGACAACCCGATCAACGCCCTCCTCACGCGGGAGTTGCTGCGCCGCCGCGGGCATGAGGTGAAGGACGTGGCGTCGGGCGAAAGGGCCATCGCCGTCATGGCGGAAGAACGCTTCGACCTCGTGCTGACCGACATCCACATGCCCGGACTCGACGGCATCGAGGCCGCCCGACGCATCCGCACCGACGAAATCGCCAGCGGACGCCCGCGCACGCCCATCGTCGCCTTGACTGCCGATGTGCTTGAGACCGGCAAGCGCGCTTGCCAGGAGGCCGGGATGGATGGTTTCCTCAGCAAACCAGTCGATCCTGCCGAGCTTGATTCCATGTTGGCCGAATTATTCCCCTTGAATCTAGAGTCGACGGCTCGCGAAGCTGCCGCCTAGACCCCTTTTGTGTCACAACGCTCACCGTCAAATCTGATAAAGCGATTCGAAATGACTTCGTCGCACAGCGAAGAAGCGCAGGCGCCAATGAAGCGCGGTGTCATGGGTGCGCTGGCCGTGTTCGCCGAACGACGCACCGCCGTCATGCTCGCACTCGGCTTCGCCGCCGGCCTTCCAAATCTCCTGATATTCGACACACTGTCGGCGTGGCTGCGTGACTCCGGACTTTCGCTCGAGGTGATTTCGTTTTTCAGCCTCGCAACGCTTTCCTATTCCTTCAAGTTTCTTTGGGCGCCATTAATCGACCGTACTGCAGTGCCGGGGTTGACCGCGTGGCTGGGCCATCGCCGGTCTTGGATGCTCGTTGCCCAGATCGCAATAACGATCGGATTGCTATGCGTAGCGAGTTGCGATCCGAAATCCAATCTTGCACTCGTTGCACTATTTGCCGTGCTGACCGGTTTCTCGTCCGCGACTCAAGACATTGTCGTCGACGCGTGGCGCATCGAAGCTGCCGATATTTCGCGCCAAGGCGCAATGGCTGCTGCTTATCAATGGGGCTATCGCCTCGCGATCGTCGTAGCAGGTGCAGTGCCGTTGATACTGGCCGATCATTTGGGCTGGAACTTTTCCTACGGTTTGATGGCGATCCTGATGGGGATCGGAATGGGAGCGGTATTGCTCGCACCGCGCGAACAAAAGCACACCATCCGAACTATCCCCGTCGACGATATCAAGCCGTCACCGCTTGCCGAAACACTCGAATGGACGGTTCGTCTTGGATTGCTCGTATTGGCGGCGTTGCTGCTGGGTTCAGGCCTCGGCGCGAACGCCGATGTCCTTGCGCGCATTGCACATTTGGTCGGCCTCGGCCAAAGCGGCGACGCGCTCAGAGCCGCGTGGATCGCAAAACCGAATGGCGTGTGGCTTCAGCTTCTGAGTGTGCTCGCGGGATTTTCGGTCATTGCAATTGCGGCGTGCCCCATCCCGCGCATGCGCACCCGTCCGGGACTTTATCTGTATCACGCGCTCGGTGACCCGCTCGTCGATTTTTTTGGGCGCTTCGGCAAAATGGCGGGTCTCATCCTCGCCTTGATCTGTCTCTACCGGTTGTCGGATTTCGTGCTCAACATAATGACGCCGTACTATTTGGATCTCGGGTTCAGCAAGACGCAGATTGCCGAGGTCCGGAAAGTCTTCGGCGTCATCATGTCGATGGCGGGCGTATTCGCCGGAGGGTGGTCGATCGCGCGCCTTGGGATCATGCGCTCCCTGGTGATAGGCGCGTTCGCATTGCCGATCACAAATACAATCTTTGCGTGGTTGGCCACCCAGGGTCCCGACATGACATCCCTCTTCGTCGCGATCGGCGTCGACAACGCCGTTTCGGGATATGCCGGCACCTGTCTGATTGCCTACATGTCGAGCTTGACCAGCGTCGGGTTTACCGCGACGCAATATGCGCTGTTTTCGTCGCTGTATTCGCTGCCGGGAAAGCTCATCGCATCAAAGTCTGGCAGTATCGTCGAAAGCGCGGCACATGCCGCGGAACCAGGGGGGCCGCTGGCTTTTTTGCGCGGACTTTTCGTTCATACCCCTGTCCAGGCTTTCGCCAGCGCGATGTCCAAATCGCATGTCAGTCCGATTGCGCTTGGGTCGGGATATGTCGTGTTTTTTCTCTATTCTGGATTGGTGGGAGTGGCGTCGATGGTGCTGGCGGTTCTTGTCGCCCGGCACGCGAAACCGGAGGCAATAGGCCCGGTCAATTAAATTTCCGCTGCTGCAGCGCCACGGAACTGTCATGTCACAGGCTAATGGGGTCAATTTTCCGTTATCCACTTTGGTTCTCGTGATTTGCCGCCCGTAGTCGATTCGGGTAGAGTCCGCGTTCCAAATCGCGTGTGAGGGCCGGATGGCCCGGCGGCCCGGGCCTCCTGCTCCCGCCCGCGGCAAGGGAAGCATTAACTTGGTCAACATTCACGAACCCGGCCCACTGGAAGGGCGTCTCGATCAATGGCCGGTTCTCGCGGCCTCGGGCGCGCTTGAAGTGCGTCTGGCCGAGACCGAAGCGGAAATCGAGGCCGCCCAGCGGCTGCGCTATCACGTCTTTTACGAAGAGATGTCTGCGGTTCCGTCTCCCGCAATGCGCGAGAGCCGTCGCGATTTCGACAAATTCGACGCCTTCTGCGATCACATGCTGGTCGTCGATCGCGCCCTCGTCGATGACGAGGGTCAGCCTGCGGTCGTCGGCACCTATCGACTGATGCGCGATGTCGATGCGGCGCGCGCCGGCGGATTTTATACGGCGGGCGAATTCGATATCGGTTCCATGCTCGCGGGGATGGCGCCGGAAGCGCGATTGCTCGAACTCGGCCGCTCCTGCGTGCTCAAGACCTATCGCTCAAAGCCCGTAACGATGCAGCTGTTGTGGCGCGGAATAATGACCTTTGTGCGCGCGCTATCTCGATCGACCTGATGTTCGGCTGCGCGTCGTTGCAGGGGATCGATCCGGACGCATTGGCGCTTCCGCTTTCTTATCTCCATCATTTCCACAGCATGGTGGAAAATCCACGCATTCGCGCGCGGCCCGAACTCTATGTGGACATGAACCGCATCGCGAAGGACAAGATCGACGTCAAGGAAGCGTTGCGGGCGCTGCCGCCGCTCATAAAAGGCTATCTGCGCACAGGCTGCACCATCGGCGACGGCGCCGTCATCGACCGGCAGTTCGGCACGACGGATGTGTTGATCTATCTCCCCCTCGCCAAAATGGATGCGCGTTACGTGAGCCGCTTCGGATTGAGCTGAAGCGGCGCTGCCATAGGCGGCCGGCCTGTTTAAGATTTCCGGCGCCTTTCGATCGCGTCCCAGATCAGTTTGCCGACATCCGGACCGCCGAACCGCTTCACTTCCTGGATGCCGGTGGGCGAGGTGACGTTGATCTCGGTCAGGTAATCGCCGATCACGTCGATGCCGGTGAAGATGAGGCCGCGCGCTTTCAGCTCCGGCGCGAGCGCCGCGCAGATCGCCTTTTCGCGCGCCGTGAGCGATGTCGCTTCCGGCCGACCACCCACATGCATGTTCGAACGCGCTTCGCCCGCGGCCGGCACGCGATTGATGGCGCCCGCGAATTCGCCGTCCACCAGGATGATGCGCTTGTCGCCCTTGCGCACCTCCGGCACGTAACGCTGCACGATCACCGGCTCGCGATAGAATTGCGTGAACATTTCCAGCAGTGCGCCCAGATTCTCGTCGTCGTCCTTGACGCGGAACACGCCCGCGCCGCCATTGCCGTAAAGCGGCTTCAGGATGATGTCGCGATGCTGCGCGCGGAAGCTGCGGATTTCCTCGCGATCGGTCGTGATCAAGCGTCGGCGGCATCAGATCCTTGAACAGCGTGACGAAAAGTTTCTCCGGCGCGTTGCGCACATGAAACGGATCGTTGACGACCAGTGTCTTCGGCTGAAGGCGCTCGAGGATATGCGTGGCGGTGATGTAGGCCATGTCGAAGGGCGGATCCTGCCGCATCAGCACGACATCGACGCTCGACAGATCGTGGACCGAAGACTTGTCCCAGCGTGAAGTGATCGCCCTTCACATTGCGCACCGACAGCGGACGCGCGCGCGCCGTCACCATGCCGTCGCGGAACGTCAGATCGCGCGGGCCGTAATAGAGCAGCGAATGACCGCGCGATTGCGCTTCCAGCGCGAGCGCGAACGTCGAATCGCCCCCGATGTCGATCCGCTCGATCGGGTCCATCTGGATCGCGACGGTGAGCGCCATGCGTTGTGCTCCTAGTTGAGGCGGCGTTTCATGTTTTGCAGGCCGAACGCGGCTTCGTTGTGAAGCGCCGCGCCCGGCAGGCGCAAGTGCGAGGCAAGCCTCATAGGCCTTTTGCGCGGCGCCCAGCGCGCCCGCCGCTTCGTTGAACCGCGCCAGCTCGATCCACAATTCCGGGCGGCGCGGCGCAATGAGCACCATGCGTTTTGCGATCTCGAGCGCGCGGACGCCTCTCGCCCGCCTGCAGCGCGCGCAGCTTCAGATTGTTCTTGAGCCGCAGCAGCACTTCGATGTCGCCGACCGGCTCCGCCAGCCGCGGGTCTTCGGGAGCGGGCGGCCCCATCGCGGGCGGCGCGCCCAGCGATTCGCGATCGATCGCGGCGCCGCCATTGAAGGGATCTATCAGCGCCTGCGTGCTGCGCAGCGCGATCTTCAAAAGAAAGTGTCCCGGCGTGTTGAGGCCGGATGCTTCGAAGCCTGCCGCGCGCGCCGCGTGCAGATAGAGAATTCCCAGCGCAACCGGCAGCCCGCGCCGGCGATCGATCACGGCGATGAGATCGGCGTTTTGCGGATCGTCATAAGCCAGCCTGTCGCCGTCATAGCCGTAGCGGCCGACAAGAAGCGCTGCGAGCGAACGCGCGCCGTCTTCGGCGCTGGTCGCAAGACGCGCCTCGTCGCGCGCATGCTGAGCGATATCGGCGAGATGCGCGAAATAGGGATCGAGATCCCGTCCCGCATGATCGAGCGAGGCCAGCATCAACGCCGCGCGCGCGATATCGTGCGGGCCGTCACCCGCCTGACCGAGCAGCCTCAGATATTCCGCAGGATCTTCGTGCTTCACTTTCATTGCGGGAAGATTGCCCCAGTCGGCGCATCTGTTGAACCACGAATTTGGGATCTAAGGCCGCCAGGCGTCCGGCACATGGCGCGGCCAGCCGCGCCGCGCGACGATGATCGTGTCGAAGCGCACGCCCTTGGGCCGCAGGCCCGGCCGCTGCGACAGATAGAGTTCCGCCGCGCGCTCGATGCGCGCCTGCTGCCGCGGTCCCAGCGCGATGGCGGCCGCGTCGCGTTCCTCGCGCGCTTTGACTTCGATGAAGCAGATCACGCCCGACGGCGAACGCGCGATGAGATCGATCTCACCGGCATGCGTGCGCACGCGGCGGCCGAGGATACGATAGAATTTACACATCAGGAGCAGCGCCGCGAAATTTTCGCTGCGCCGTCCGCGCCGCTCGGCCTCGCGCCGCGACGCAAGATGTCGGTCAGCCCTGCTCATCGCGTGCAGTCTTGAGCGCAAGCGCGCGCGCATAGAGAGCGCGGCGCGGAAGGTCGAGCGCATTCGCCACAAGATCGGCCGCGGCGCGCACCGGCATGAATTCGAGGGCCGCTTCGAGCAAGACGTCGGCCTTGGCGAAATCGGGTTCGCCCGGAAGCGCCGCGCCCACGACGATGGTCACTTCGCCCCTGGGCGCGGGCTCATTCGCATAGGCCACGGACAGCGACGCGAGATCGCCGTGGCGACGCTCCTCGTGAAGCTTTGTGAGTTCGCGCGTCACGACGGCCGGGCGCCGCCCCAATACCGCCTCCATATCGGCGAGGCTTTCGGCCAGGCGCTGCGGTGATTCGAAAAATACCAGAGTCGCGGGAACGGTCTTCAGCTCCGCCAGAGCCGAGCGGCGTTCGCCGCCTTTCGACGGAAGGAACCCCGCGAACAAAAACCGGTCGGTGGGCAAGCCGGCCACGACAAGCGCCGCAAGCGCGGCGGATGCTCCCGGTATCGCATGGACCGGAAGCCCTTCCGCGATCGCGTCACGTACGAGCTTGTAGCCGGGATCCGACACCAGGGGCGTCCCGGCATCACTGACAAGCGCCACCCGCTTGCCGCCGCGCAGGCGGGCCAGAAGCCGAGGCCGGGCCTGGGCGGCGTTGTGATCGTTATAGGGAAAAAGCGGCCGCGAAATCCCATAGATCGAGAGCAGCTTCGAGGTCACCCGCGTGTCTTCGGCCGCAATCGCATCGCAGGCTTTGAGGACATCCAGAGCTCGAAGCGTCAGGTCGCGGGCATTGCCGATCGGCGTCGCCATGACGTAAAGACCGGGCGCTATCGAATTTTGAGCCGGATTTTGCGATTCCCGGGCCAAATGCATACCCTCTGCCCCACCCGCAACCGGCTGCCGATCCTGGTGCAAGAATGCGTCCGATGAACCCCTCTGCTTCGACATCCGTCCTGCCCTTGCGCAAGGTTGGGATACGACTTTGCGCCATTGCGGCGGCCCTTGCGATAGCGGCCCTCTCCGGCTGTGTCACCACGCCGACCGTCGTAAAGCCTCCTCCGCCGCCGCCCGTTGCGCCCGTCCCGACGGAACCGGCGACCGTGCCGACGCATCCCTTGACGAGCGATCAGCCGAACTTCCTCAAGCTCGGCAACATGCAGAACGGGCAAACGCCGGCGCGCGTCGGCGTATTGCTGCCGTTTTCGAACGGCTCGGCGGGAACGCGCGCGCTTTCGGCCAGCATGATGAAGGCGGCCCAGCTTGCGCTGTTCGACGCCGGCAACTCAAACATCGTCTTGATATCCGCGGACGAGGGTTCGAACTCCGGAAGCTGCGGCCGCAGGCGCGCGTTCGCTTCTCGCGCAGGGCGCCGAGATCATCATCGGCCCCCTGTTCTCGCAATCGGTGACGGCGGTCGCCCCTATCGCCCGCGACCGCGCGGTGCCCGTGATCTCGTTCTCGACCGACCGTTCGGTGGCAGGCGACGGTGTTTATCTGCTGAGCTTTCAACCGGAAATCGCGGTGCAGCGTGTCGTCTCCTACGCCGCCGCGCATGGGCACATGGCGTTTGCGGCGCTCGTCCCCGAAACGGCCTATGGCCGCATCGTGGGAAAAGCCTTTGACGATGAGGTCAAGGCGGTCGGCGCGAAGGTTACGGACATCGAGAAGTTTGCGCCCGCCAGCGAGGCGATCGCCGCGCCCGTACATTCCGTGGCGCAAACAAATCCGGACGCCGTTCTCATTGCGCAAGGCGGCCCGCTCTTGAAAGAGATCGCGCCTGCGCTCGCAGGCGCCGGCGCGCCGAACAGCCGGGTGAAATATTTGGGGACGGGCCTGTGGGACGACCCATCGATCGCCAGAGAGCCGATGCTGGCTGGCGGCTGGTTCGCAGCGCCGTCGCCCGAAGTCGAAAAGGCGTTCGACGCGAAATATCGCGCCTCGTTCGGCCAGAGCCCCCCGCAACTGGCGACGCTGTCTTACGACGCGGTATCGCTGATCGCCTTGCTGGCGTCGGGCGCGCCCTACAAACGATTCACGCCGGCAGCGCTCGCCGATCCCAATGGATTTTCCGGCGTCGACGGGATTTTCCGCTTCAATCCCGACGGCACTTCAGATCGCGGGCTCGCCATCCTGAGCGTGGAGCAGGACGGCAGTTTCCGCGTCATCGACCCCGCGCCGACCACTTTCCAGCAACCCAAGGGTTCGTAACGAACGGCCCTCACCGCCCCGGCTAAGCGGCGAGCGCAGCGATCACGCTGTTCAGCACCAGCCTGCCGCGCGCGGTGGCGATGAGATTCCCGTTCGCAAGCTTCACCAGGCCTTCGTTCTGCAAGGCCGAAATGCGAGATTGATCGATCGCTTCGTGCCAGCGCGATTCGTAGGCGGCCAGATCGAGCCCCTGCGCAAGACGCATGTTCATCAACAGATGCTCATGCGCCGCGTCGCCTCTCGCGATCTCCTGCATCTCGATCAGGCCGTGGCCCGACTGCGAGACCCGTTCGCGCCAGCGCTCCGGCAGGCGCTCGCAGGATGTGGCGAAACGCTTGCCTGCGAGGTCAAGCCGGCCATGCGCGCCAGGTCCCACGCCGGCATAGATCGCCGTAGCGCCAATAGATCAGATTGTGGCGGCTTTCCGCGCCGGGAACGGCGTGATTCGAAATTTCGTAAGCAGGGCGACCCGCCGCATCGGTCAATTCCTGTGTGGTTTCATAAAGCGCCGCAGCGATGTCTTCATCCGGCGTCGCGAGTTTGCCGGCGCGGGCCAAAGTGGCGAACGGCGTGCCGGGCTCGATGGTGAGTTGATAAAGCGAAAGATGTTCCGTGCCGAAAGCGAGCGCCTCTGTCAGTTCCGCGCGCCATTCCGCCACGGTCTGGCGCGGGCGCGCATAGATGAGATCAAGCGACACGCGATCGAACACGCCCATCGCCATGGCGAGCGCGGATTTTGCTTCGGCGACATTGTGCAGGCGGCCCAGGAATTTGAGATCGGCGTCGTTGAGCGCCTGGACGCCCAGCGAGACGCGATTGACTCCCGCCGCGCGATAATCGCGAAAGCGCGCCGCTTCCGCGCTGGCCGGATTGGATTCGAGCGTGATCTCGGCATCGGACGCCAATGTCCACAATCTGCCGATCGCGTCGATGACCCGCCCCACCGCGGCGCCTGTCATCAGTGACGGCGTGCCGCCGCCGAAGAAGATCGATTTCGACGACAGGCCGATTGTCGCCCTGCTGCGCCGCCACCCATTCGAGTTCCTGCACGATCGCGCGCGCCCACAATGTCTCGTCGAATTCGCTGCGGACATGCGAGTTGAAATCGCAATAGGGACATTTGGCGGCGCAGAACGGCCAATGCACATAGACGCCGAAGCCCGGATCGCTCATGCGCCTATCTCGAGATGCCGTTTCAATTTCGCGAAGGCGCGTGCGCGATGGCTCATCGCATGCTTTTGGGCGGGATCGATCTCGCCAAATGTTTGGTGCATTCCCTCAGCCACGAAGATCGGATCGTAGCCGAAACCGCTGATCGCCCCGTGGCGGAAAGACGAGACGGCCCGTCACTTCCCCTTGAAAGATATCGGCCTCGGTACGAGGGCGCGCCAGAGCAAGCGCGCAGACAAATTTGGCCGAGAAATCCGTCGCGTGTTTTTCATTCAACGCTTTTTCAACCTGCGCCATCGCGCTTGCAAAATCTTTTTTCGGTCCCGCCCAGCGCGCCGAATAGATTCCCGGCGCGCCGTCGAGCGCCGTCACTGCAAGTCCGGAATCGTCGGACAATGCGGCAAAGCCGCTCGCGTCCGCGGCGGCACGCGCCTTCAGCGCTGCATTTTCGGCGAAGGTCGCGCCCGTTTCTTCCGGTTCGGGCAGCCCGAGTTCTGCGGCGCCTTTGATCGTCAGATCGAACGGCGCGAGCAGTTCCGCAATCTCGCGCACCTTGCCCGGATTGTGGCTCGCCACCACGAGCGTCTCGCCGCGCGCGAACTTCAACCGAGCGCTTCCTTCTGCAACGCGATCAATTCGGCGATGCCTTTGCGCGCCAGCTTCAGAAGCGCCGCGAATTCTTCGTCGGAGAACGGCGCGCCTTCCGCAGTGCCCTGAATCTCCACCAATCCGCCCGCGCCCGTCAGCACGAAATTCGCGTCGGTCTCGGCCGTCGAATCTTCGGCGTAATCGAGATCGAGCACGGCCTCGCCTTTCCAGATGCCGCAGGAGATGGCCGCGACATGATCCTTGATCGCAGGCTTCGTCACCATGCCGGTCTTTTTCATGAAGCCCAGACATTGGTGCAGCGCCACGAAGCCGCCGGTGATGGAGGCCGTGCGCGTGCCGCCATCGGCCTGGATCACGTCGCAATCGATCACGATCTGGCGTTCGCCGATGGCCGCCAGATCGACAACCGCCCGGAGCGAACGGCCAACCAGCCGCTGAATCTCCAGCGTGCGGCCGGATTGTTTGCCCTGGGCCGCCTCGCGGCGCATCCGCTCATGGGTCGAGCGGGGCAGCATGCCGTATTCCGCCGTCACCCAGCCCTTGCCGGAGCCTTTGAGGAACGGCGGGGGCTGCTCCTGCAGGCTGGCCGTGACGAGCACATGGGTGTCGCCGAATTTGACCAGGCAGGAACCTTCGGCGTGCTTGGCGACGCCCGGTTCGAGACTGACGCGACGCAATTCATCTGGCGCGCGTTTACTGGGGCGCATGGTGGTATCCCTTGAAGTTCGAGGTAGCGCCGTTACCTAGCCTTCCCGGCCGTGGGCGCGCAACGCGCGCGCCAGGCAAAGCGGAAATTATTCGTATTTTCAAAAGGCTTGACGTGACCGCGAACCCGATCGATGCAGCACAGGCCAGGCGGCTCGCCGCCGAACTGGGCGAACGGCCGCGCGAGGTGTTCCGTCATCTCGTCGACGCGTTCCTCACTTCGGGCGAGCCGGTGGGTTCGCGCACGCTGTCGCAGCGGCTGCCGATGTCGCTGTCGCCCGCCTCGATCCGCAATGTCATGGCGGACCTTGAGGCGATGGGGCTGCTCTATGCGCCCCATACCAGCGCCGGCCGGGTGCCGACCGAGCGGGGCCTGCGGCTGTTCGTGGACGGGCTGCTCGAAATCGGGGAACTGGCCCCCGACGAGCGGGCGACCATCGAGGCGCGGGTCGCGTCCAGCGGGCGCGGTATCGAGGACGTGCTGACCCAGGCGACCATGATGCTGTCGGGCTTGTCGCGCTGCGCCGGTCTGCTCGTGGCGGCCAAGCAGGAATCGGCGCTGAAGCACATCGAATTCGTTTCGGTTGCGCCCGGCAAGGCGCTGGTCGTCATCGTCAGCGAAGACGGCCAGGTCGAAAATCGCGTGATCGATACTCCGCTTGGCCTGCCGGTGTCGGCGCTGGCCGAAGCGTCCAATTACCTGAACGCGCGATTGCGCGGCCGCACGCTCGATTCGGCGCGCGCGGAGATCGTGGCGGAGCTCGAAGGCGAACGCGCGGAACTCGACGCGTTGACCGCAAAGATCGTGGCCGAAGGCCTGGCGACGCTCTCGAGTCCGGCCGGCGGCGAGCGCAACGCCGAAGAAAAAGTGCTGATCGTCCGCGGCGCATCGCATCTGCTGGACAGCGTCGATGCGCAGACCGATCTCGAACGCGTGCGCACTCTGTTCGACGACATCGAGCGCAAGAATGAACTGATCCGGCTTCTGGAACTCGCCAAGGAAGGCGACGGCGTGCGCATCTTCATCGGCTCGGAAAACCGGCTGTTCAGCCTGTCCGGCTCCTCGATCGTGGCTGCGCCATACGCCAATGCGCAAGGCAAGATCGTGGGCGTGATCGGAGTTCTGGGGCCGACGCGTCTCAACTATGGCCGCATCATTCCGATGGTGGATCACACCGCAAAGGTTGTTGGGCGGCTGCTTGCCTGATGCAATTCGAGGACAGGACTATGATTGGCGACGAAAACGATTATTTGCCGGAAGGCCAGGAGCCGGAAAACGGCGAAGCGACGGATAGCGAAGTCACGGCGTTGCGTGCGGAGGTCGCGGACCTCAAGGATCGCATGCTGCGCGCGATGGCCGATGCGGAGAATACGCGCCGCAGGGCGGAGCGCGACAAAACCGATGCCAAGCAATATGCCGTCACGGGTTTCGCACGCGATATGCTGTCGGTCGCCGACAATCTGAAGCGCGCGCTCGAGCACTATCCGGCCGAGGCGCGCGCGGCGGCCACGCCGCAAGTGAAGGCGGTCATCGAAGGCGTGGAGGCGACGGAACGGCACCTGCTCGCGACCCTCGAACGCCATGGCGTCAAGCCGATCGACACGTCGAGCGGGCGTTTCGATCCCAATCTGCACCAGGCCATCGCACAGGTGCCCAGCGAAGGCCGGCCGGCCGGCTCGATCGTGAATGTGGTCGAACAGGGCTATGTGATCGCCGATCGCCTGCTGCGCCCCTCGATGGTGACCGTCGCACGCGCCGATTCATCCGCCCCCGCTCCATCGCCGGGACCTGACTCTGAGCCGGGCAGCTCGATCGACACCAAGGTCTAAAGCGGTCAAAAGACCGATCGGCGAGCGATTCAAGACCACCGAAATGTGGTCTACACTGGGGCCATGAGCAGCATCGCCGCAGCCGCGCCGACCGACGACGTCTCTTTCGAGCAGCGGCTCTTTCTGAAGTCGCCGGTCGGAACGGCCGCAACCTCCGCGATCCTCTTTGTCTTCGTCGCCGGAAGTTACGTCCTGATCGCGCTGCTGTCGCATGCGCCGCTGTTCGACAGTGGTTCACGTCAGCTGCACTTCACACCCTATGCGTGGCCCGCGCTGGTATTGTCGCTGCTCATGACGGCCATACTGGGCATGCAACGATACACGCGTATGCGGGAAAGGGACGATGAGCCCGCCTTTCGCGCGATCGCCCCCGACGCTTCATCAGCCGCAACGATTTTGCGTCCGGCATCACGAAAGCGAATGCTGTTGGCGAACATCCTTGGCATTCCGGCTGGAATTGTTCTGGCCTATGCGACAGTTCCCACCAATTTTCTGATGCACTATCCCGCACTGTTTGCGTGGAACGTCACGATCAACATCTTCCTGAGCGCCCTGTTCGTGCGCGGCGTGATCATGACCACGCAGGGCGGCCGCGCATTCGCGCACATGATCGAGCACGATCTTCGGATCGATCTTCTGCACGTAGACAAGCTCGCCGTGATCGGACGCCACAGCGCCCGCAATGCGCTTATCTGGTTCACCGTTGCGGCGATCGCCTGTCTCTTCTTCGTGGGCGGTGGAATCGACACGACGATCATCGCCATTCTGGCCGCGTGCGCCGGCATGGGTCTGTGGATATTCCTGCGGCCGATGGAGCACGTTCACCGCCGGATACGGGCAGAAAAGGCGCACGAACTTGACCGGCTTCGCGACGAGATCGGCGCGATACGCGACGAGGCGGCGCGCGATCCGGCAGCCGCGACCCGGCTGCAGGGACTGCTTGCCTATGAAGCGCGGATTCAGGCCGTGCACGAGTGGCCGTTCGACCAGACGACTCTGGTGCGCGTTGCGGCCTATGTTCTCATCCCCGCAATCCCGTGGTTCGGCGAGGCTTTTGTGAGCGATCTGATACAGAGGGTGGCGCATTGACCGGCGTTCGTGACGAGGTGAAAGCATGAGCGACATTCGCGTCGTGGTGGCGGGCGCGGCCGGCCGGATGGGACAGACGCTCATTCGCCTGCTTTCGGAATCGAATGATCTTGTTTTGGCGGGCGCACTTGAGGCGCCGCACCATCCGGATCTGGGACAGGACGCGGGCGTGCTTGCGGGATTGAAGCCCTCAGGAGTCGCCCTCACCGACGATCCGCTGCCTGTGATCGCGAACGCGCATGCGATCATTGATTTCACCATACCGAAAGTTTCGGTGGAATTGGCGGCGCTGGCGGCGCAAGCCCGCATCGTCCATGTCATCGGCACGACGGGGCTTGCGCCCGCAGACGAAACAAAAATCGCGGCGGCCGCGCGCCACGCCGTCGTCGTCAAATCCAGCAATATGAGTCTGGGAGTGTCGCTTCTGGCTGCGCTCGTAAAAAAAGCCGCCAAGGCGCTTCCGGATTTCGACATCGAGATCGTCGAGATGCATCACCGCAACAAGGTGGATGCGCCGTCGGGCACAGCATTGCTGCTGGGGCGCGCGGCCGCGGTAGGCCGCGATATCGCGCTTGAGGCAAATTCGCTGCGCGGTCGCGACGGAATTACCGGCACGCGCAATGACGGCGCGATCGGCTTCGCCTCATTGCGAGGCGGTACGGTGGTCGGCGAACACGAAGTGATTTTGGCGGGACCCGGAGAAAGAATTGTTCTTGCCCATGTCGCCGAAGATCGCGCGATTTTTGCGCACGGCGCGATCGCCGCGGCGCGCTGGGGCCAGGGAAAAAAGCCCGGTCTCTACACGATGGCGGACGTTCTCGGCCTTTCGGAGTGATCGCGCGCCGCTTCGAACGCCAGCATTGCGCGCTTGCGGGGCAATCCCCAGTGATAGCCGTG
This sequence comes from uncultured Alphaproteobacteria bacterium, assembly GCA_963715545.1. GTDB lineage: Bacteria > Pseudomonadota > Alphaproteobacteria > Micropepsales > Micropepsaceae > Rhizomicrobium. The sequence goes on from OY970252.1 coordinate 3,648,217, forward strand.
CAACGCGCCGTCGCTGCCGAGCACGCGGTGGCACGGAATCAAATAGGAAATCGGATTGCGCCCGACGGCCGTGCCCACCGCGCGCGACGCCCGCAACGCGCCGATCCGTTCGGCGATGCTGCGATAAGTCGTCACCCGGCCTGACGGTATCGCGAGCAGCGCCTGCCACACCTTGATCTGCCACGGCGTGCCCAGGAGATGAAGCCCGACCTCGCGTTCGTGTTTTCCATTGGGCGAAAAGATTTCACGCACGAGGTGCGAAATGCGCGCCGGCGCTTCGCGATAAGTCGCCTTCGGCCAACGGGCTGTCATATCGGCCAGCATCGCCGGTTCTTCGCCCTCATCGCCGAAAGCGAGCCCGCAGACGCCTTTGTCCGTCGCCATCGCCAGCACGATTCCGAATGGACAAGGCTCGAAGCCGTAGTCGATTGAGAGCCCCTCGCCGCCGCGTGCATAATCGCCCGGCGTCATGGCTTCGATTTTGACGCACAGATCGTGCAGCCGCGAAGGACCGGAAAGCCCGGCTTCCAGAGCCGCATCGAGCACGCTCGAGCCTGCCGCGAGTTCGGCTTTGGCGCGGTCGAGCGTCAGATTGCCCACGAACGCCTTGGGGCTTACGCCGACATAACGGGTGAAGACCCGCTGAAAATGAAACGGCGACAGCCCGGCCGCGTGCGCCGCGTCTTCCAGTCGCGGCTGGTCGGCGTAGTTCTCGGTCAGGAAACGAATCGCGCGCGCCATGGTGCGGTAGTGCGATCCGGCCTCGGGGTCTTCACGGAGAGGTTCAGTGCTCATGCGGGCACCATGACGCCGGGAAGTCCGTCACGCGACCCGAATCTTGCGGATCAGGACGGCAGCGGCGTTTCGCGGTTCTTGCGCAAAGCCGCCTTTAGCGCCTCGGCCAGCGATAGCCGGTCCTGTGGAGCCAAGAATGAGCCGACCTGCACCGCGCTTCCATGGCTCCGCAAGGTCAGCCGGCTCCAATGCTCCTCCGGCTCTTCCAGATGGACCCGCACCCAATAGGGATTGAGTTCGATTCGGCTGGGCGTTCCTCTGGCCGGATGGTGCTCGACCGTCAGGCGCGTCGGCCGCAACGTAATGCGCTCGTGACGGCGCGCGGCGATGGAGCTGGCGCGGAACGCCCAGGCCAGCAGCGCCACATCCGCACCCAGGAACGGCATCACCGGCCAGGCGCCATGCAGCATCAGCGTCAATCCGAACGCGACGTTGACGAAGGCCACCAGTGCGACGATCAGCTTGAGCACGGACGGGCTCAACGGCGGATTGGGCCGGAGCGTGGCATCGAGCACGACGGTGTCGGTCGCGGTCATGGGACCAGAATGCGCGCGCGCGGCGATGGTGACAAGTTCTCCCGAAAGATTGAACGATGGCGGCGGTTCCATGCCAGTCTCCCGGCCATCGTCATTCGGATTCGCACTAGATATGCCCAAACCTTTCACCAAAAAAGAGATTGAGAGCTTCTTCGCGCGGCTGAAGGCCAAGGATCCGGACCCGAAGACGGAACTCGTCTACCGCAATTCCTATACGTTGCTTGTCGCAGTGGTGCTGTCCGCTCAGGCGACGGACAAGGGCGTCAACAAAGCGACGGCCGAGTTGTTCAAGATCGCGGACACGCCGCAGAAAATGATCGCACTAGGCGAAGCGGGCTTGACCCAATACATCAAGACCATCGGACTCTTTCGCAACAAAGCCAAAAATGTCATCGCCCTGTCCAAGGCATTAATTGAACAACACGATGGACGCGTACCGCATGATCGCGACGCGCTCGAAGCTTTGCCGGGCGTGGGGTGCAAGACGGCCAATGTCGTTTTGAATGTGGCGTTCGGCGAACCGACAATCGCCGTTGATACCCATATTTTCCGCGTGGCCAACCGCACGGGAATTGCGCCGGGAAAAAATCCGCGCGAAGTCGAGGATGGGCTGGAGCGCGTCGTGCCTGCTCAATACAAATTGCACGCGCATCACTGGCTCATTCTTCACGGCCGCTACACCTGCATCGCGCGCAAGCCGCTTTGCCCCGTCTGTGTGGTGCGCGATCTGTGCCGGTATCCCGACAAGACGAAGGAAGGCCCGCCGCCGCCGAAGACGAAACCCGTCAAGACACGGGGGCGGCCTGCTGGCGGGCGCGTAGTGCGCTGAGACAGCCGGCATCTGCCGCCATTTCCTGGCCCCGGGGCAGCGTTTCCACATGCCGAACCGATAGCGAATTGCCTTCGGGATACAGGAAGAAAAACGCTTTGCAGGATGCGCCGTCATAGCGCCACATCTCGGCCGTCCCATCCTTGCGGACGAAAACGGGCGCGCCGAATGCGATCCGCAACTGCGACGCTTCGAGTCCCGCGATGCCGGACGGCTCTCCGACCGGAGGCGCTGCCGGCAGCGCGACGCGCGGCGGCGGCGCCTGAGGTGTCGTGCAGGCGCAAACGAGGGCGCAAAGCGCGGCAATCAATAAGGGGCGGATTGCGGGGCCGGTCATGTGAGGCGCTCCTGACGCTGATAGTGCTGAAACACATGCACCATAAAGGCCGTGCCGAACAGAGGCGCAAAAAAGTTCACGACCGGGATCATGGAAAGGAGCGCGATGACGATGCCTGCGCCCAGAATTCCCGTCGCATGCCGCTTGCGCATGCCGTCTGCTTCGGCCCGTGAAAGATGCCGTAGCGCGGCGAGTTCGAAGAACTGCCGCCCCAGAAGCCATCCGTCGGCCGCCAAAGTCGCGAGGCTGCCGACAATCGGCAGCATCACGTCGGCGGGCAACAACGCCAGGGTCACCAGAATGATCTCGGCTGCGAGCCGCAGCCCGACGAACAGATAAGTCAGGAACGGCGCGCCGGCGCCTTTCGCACCTCCCGGGTAATATTTCGCTTCGATCCGCTTTGCGACGCCGTTGAGAAACAGTGAAGCGAACAAGGCCGCGACGGGCGCGCCAAAAAAAAGAAGCGCCACGAGCACAAGCACCGAGGCGATGATGTCGATCGCGCTGTTGAGCCAAGGCCAGGGCGAGGGCGGCAGAAGCTGAATGCCATATTGAACAGCGAGGAACGCCAAGACGAACAGCAGGAGCGTCAGCAGGAAAGATCGGAACACGACCCCCAGGAGGGCCGGCTCGAAGATCATTCCGAGCGCCTTGCGCGCGCTTGCGAACATCGTGTGGGTCCTCTATTCGGGCCGGTTATAGAGAGTTTCGCCGCAGGGAGCATCCGATATGGCCCATACCTATGACGTCGCCGCAATGGGCAACGCCCTTCTGGACGTTCTCGCGCCGGCGGATGACGCATTCCTGCTCCGGCACAATATCGCCAAAGGCGTGATGACCCTGATCGACGAATTCCGCGCGCTTCAGCTCTATGAGGCTCTCAAGGACACACGGGAAATCGCCGGCGGTTCGGCGGCCAACACCGCCGCAGGCATCGCCTCGTTCGGCGCGAAAGGACTTTATGTCGGCAAGGTGAAAGACGATCCGTTGGGCCGAAGTTTTGCCGAAAGCCTGAGCCAGACGGGCGTTCAGTATACAACCGGCATGGCGACTGTCGGCCCGGCAACCGGCTGCTGCCTGATCGCGGTGACCCCCGACGGGCAGCGCAGCATGAGCACGTTTCTCGGCGCGAGTAGCGAGCTCGCGCCAGGCGATATCGACGAAGCGGGAATTGCGGCGTCTGCCGTGCTTTATGTCGAAGGCTATCTCTGGGATTCGCCTGCGCCCAAAGCCGCCATCACGCGGGCCATGGAGATCGCCCGACAGGCCGGCCGAAAGGTCGCACTGACCTTGTCCGATCCGTTTTGCGTCGGCCGCTATCGCGACGAATTCCGGGAATTGTTCGACACGCGTCTCGACATCCTGTTCGCCAATGAAGAAGAGGCGATGGCGCTGTTCGAAGTCGAGACCTTCGACGAGGTGCTGCAAGCAGTGCGGGATTGGCCGGGAATCGCCGCGCTCACGCGCTCCGCCAAGGGTTGTGTGATCGCGCGCGGCACGGAAGTGCATGTCATCGATGCGGCGCCGGTGGCGAAGGTGATCGACACAACCGGCGCCGGCGACCAATTTGCTGCGGGCTTCCTGGTGGGGCTCACGCACGAAAAGGGTCTGGCCGAATGCGGCAGGCTTGGCGTGCTCGCGGCCGCCGAAGTGATTTCGCATTACGGCGCCCGGCCCGAAGCCTCGCTCAAGACTCTCGCGGCCAAAGCTTCGTTGCGCTGACGGGTCTTGCGCCGTTCCGATCGATTTCACGCGCCGATCGCATGCAGGAGAATCTCGCGCACGTGGGGCGCGTCGCGATGTTCGAACAGGAAAAGGCCCTGCCAGGTTCCGAGCGCGAGTTCGCCGTCACGAAACGGAACCGAGATCGACACGGCGGTGAGCGCCGCACGGATATGGCTCGGCATGTCGTCGGGGCCTTCGGTCGTGTGGCGATAGAGTTTCGGATCGCGCGACACAAGCCGTCGCATGAATGATTCCAGATCGGCCAGCACATCCGGGTCGGCATTTTCCTGAATCAGCAGCGACGCCGATGTGTGGCGGACGAAACAGGTCAGAAGCCCGTCTTTCAACCCCGACGCCGCCAGAAATTTCACAGCCCGATCGGTGAAACTGTAAAGTCCCGGGCCCTTCGTCGCGATCTCGATCGTTCCGAACTGTTGATTCATTTTGCCTTCGACTTGCGCAAATACACATAAAGCGCGCCTGCCCCGCCATGGCGGCGATGCGACAGGCGCACATCGGCAACGAAACCTGCGAGGTCCGGTTCCGCCAGCCAGCGCGGCGTCATCGCATTGAGCACGCCGCGCGCGCGGCCGCTGAGTTCAAGATCAAACGGCGCGTCGGCAGCCGCTGGTTTGCCGCCTTTGCCCGTTACGATCAGGACCAGGCGCAACCCGCGCGCGGACGCGGCGCGCAGAAACGTCACGAGCGCGCGATGCGCCGTCAATTCCGTCATGCCGTGCAGATCGAGGCGCGCTTCGGGGTCGAGCTGTCCGCGCCGGAGACGCTCTGCCGTATTGCCGTCCAAGCCTGCGGTCTGCCGTGATGGTTTCGGCGCAGGAGGAACGGCCGGCGAAACCGCGGCAGATTTGGATGCTGGCGCTTTCGGCGCAGCAGGCTTCCGCTTCAGAAGAACCTTCGCGTCCTTGAATGTTTCCACGAACAGCTCGTGCTCTTCGGCGCTCGGCTGGCGCCCCTTCGATTTGCCCGTCATTGCGATGCTCCCGGATAATCCTTGTACGGAGCAAGGCTGGATACGAGGCCCTTCGGCAACAGAACAAAAAATCGCCCGTGGGATTTCATGCGGCCTGCGACGGCTTTCGCGGAAGGTCCAAAACCCCAGAACACGTCGCCGCGCACGGGGCCTGTGATCGCGCCGCCCGTATCCTGCGCAATAAGCAATCGATCAAGCGGCCGGTCGGGCTTCGCGGAATCCGGATCGGGCGCTGTAGCGGCGACGAAGAACGGGGCGCCCAATGCGTGCAAGCGAGAATCGACCGCGAGGCTCGCGCCCGGCGTGAGCGGCGCGCCTTCGCTTCCGGGACTGCCGAGCGCGGGATCTCCGAGAGGCGTTTCCTGGAAGAACACAAACGACTGATCGCTTTCCATGACTGCGCGCGCCTGTTCGGGATGCGCCAACAGCCAGGCCCGGATCGATTGCAACGACACGCTTTGTCGATCGAGCGCGCCCTGCACGATCAGCGTGCGGCCGATGGGCGTGTAGGCCCGCCCGTTCTTGCCTGCAAAAGCGAGGCGCACATAGGAACCATCCGGCAGCCGCGCGCGGCCCGAGCCCTGAATCTGCAAAAAGAAAACGGCTATCGGATCGTCCGCATAGAGCAACACCGGCGCGCGCGCGAGACCATGGGCATCGATTTCGGCGCGCGTGGCGTAGGGCACGAGACGATGGCTCTCGATGCGCCCTGCGATTTGTTCGCCGTGCAGCGCGCTCTTGAACAGACCGAGATCGACGGAGACGAGGTCATCGGGCAAACCATAAATGGGCGTGCGATAAGCGCCCGCTTTTGTGCGGCTCGCCAGCAGCTCGGGCTCGTAGTAACCGGTAAACAAACCCTGCGCGTCGCTTCCCGCCCCGATCGCGACCGGCGCGAACCAGGTCTCGAAAAATTTTCGTGCGCCCGATGCGCCGATATCGCCGGACGGAACCGCGGAACACACGCCCTGCCAATCGCCGACCGTGCCGGCATAGCCGGCGCCGCCCATCGTGCTCGTGGAAAGAGACTTTGACAGCGCCGCGCAAGAACGCCGGAATGCTGTGAGCGCGCCGCGCGCGTCGTTGTCTGACCAGCCGGGAAGATCGGAATAGGAAACGGGCGTCAACCGGAGAGGGCCGGTCGAAGGCGTCTGTCTCGTCCAGAAAAACCACAGGGCCGCAACGGTGGCCAGAAAAACAACAGCGGCGAAAAAGAGCAGACGAATGAGCGCGACTTTCCGAGCCGCCGCGCTGCTCACCGTTTCGAAATCCGATTACGCCTCGCCATAGGTCGTGGCGACGAGAGTCCAGTTCGGATCGCTCGAGCGCACATCGCGGGCAAAAGTCCAGATGTCATGTGCGTCGCGCACGGATTTCGGATCGCCGTCGACGATGGCGCCGCTTTCGCCGCTGGTGGCGGAGATATACTGGGCGGCGAACGTGATGGTCACTTCCGCCGTGCGCCCCTTCAGGATCGCATGCGAGACGCGGGCGTCTTTGACGCCGACGAACGTAAAGGCGACCTTTTCCTTCCGCTCTTCGCGGCCTTTGATGACCCCGTCGAACGCGGCATAGACCTCGTCGCTCAAGAGCGGCCGTAACGCGGCGCGATCATTGGCCGCGAAGGCCGTGAGGATCAGCTCATAGGCATGGCGGGCGCCCGCCAGAAAATGGTCGGCATCGAATGTGCGATCAGCCGCCTTGATGTCCAGAAGCGCGCGCGCGAGCGGATCTGTCGGGTTGGCGGGCGCGGTTACGCCGCGCGCCACAGCGCCGGGCAGAGGCGCGACCTTGTTGTCGGCAGCGTCGGCGCCGCCGATGCGTTGATAAGGCTGTGGCGGCTCGCGCTCATTGCCGGTCCGGCGGCCCAAAACGGTAAACAGCCGGAACAGGATGATGCCGGCGACCATCGCGACCGCGAGAATGACGAGAAGTTGAGAATTTGCCATCGCTGCTGCCGCCTTCGCGGCTCTCCGGGAACCCGAACCTACCGCCCCAGCGCCGGACGGTCCAGCAGCCACGGGGGACAGTTTGTGAGGGAGTTAATGCATCACATAGGCATTCGTGGCGTTTTGTGCGAGTCCCGCGCCTTGTCACGTGCGCGGGTTCCATGGTAGCCCCGCGCTCCCTTCAGACGAGCGATCCATGAGCGACGTGCAAAAACCCAATGGCGGCGACGGCGGCAATGCGACCGGGCCGGAAGGTCCGGGCCCGCGAGTCCAGATTATCGGCCAATATGTGAAGGATCTCTCCTTCGAAAATCCGGGCGCCCCGCTCACGCTCACTGCGCGGCCGCAAATCGATCTGGGCGTCGACCTTCAGGCGCGCCAGTTGGATCCCGAGCGCTATGAGGTCGAACTCAAGCTGCGCGTATCGGCCAAGGTCGAAGAGAAGACCGCGTTCATGCTCGAGCTCGTCTATGCGGGCCTGTTTCTGATCCAAAGCGCGCCTCCGGAGCTTCTGCAGCCGATCTTGCTGATCGAGGGGCCGCATATCCTGTTCCCCTTCGCGCGGCGTATTGTGGCTGACGCAATCCGCGACGGCGGCATGCCGCCCCTGATGATCGAGCCGATCGATTTCGCGTCGCTGTTTCGCGCCAGGACGGGCCAGCCTTTACCCGGCGAGAGCCCGCAAGCGGTTTGAACGACTAGCCATCGATCCAGTCCGTCAGCCTCTCGCGAAGATGGACTTCGCGAAGCGACGGCATCGTGCGCATGCGGCCGATATAGGCTGCGAGGTTCGGATAGGTCGTGGCCGGTCGCGGCATGTTGCGCGACCAGCGCATGAGGATCGTCGCCAGAAAATCCGCAGCGGAGAGGCGGTCTCCGAGCAGAAATTTGCGTCCGTCTTCAAATTGCGCATCAAGCCGCGTCCAGACTTTCTCGATCCTGGCGCGCGCCTGATGCTTCGCAGCTTCGACATTGTCGGCGCCCGCGGCTTCCTCGGGATAGAACCAGAGCCGGTACGCGGGCTGAAGCGTGTTGGCGAGATAGAACATCGTCTGGAGATACAGGCTGCGTTCGGCCGTGCCGGCCGTGGGCGACAGATTCGCGGCCGGATGCCGTTCCGCCAGCAGCATCAAAAGCGCCGCGCATTCGGCATAGGGCACGCCGTCGATCACCAGCACCGGCACATGACCGCTCGGATTGACCCTCAGGAATTCCGGCGATTTCTGCGCCTTCGACTGGAAGTCGACCAATTCGAGCCCGAACGGGACCGCGAGCTCGATCAGCATCCAATGGACCGCCATACTCGCCGTGCTTGGCGAATAATAGAGCTTGTACATTCCCGCCTACCGCCAATTCCAGATCGCGTCGCCGCTCAGTTCGCCCGCCACGAAAGCGGCATGGGCCTCGGCTTCGACCGTGCTGACGCGCTGAGGCAGTTCGTGCGGCCGCACGCGCGCCGCATGCGGTTCATCAGCGATTTGGGCGCCGGATTCCCGATCTTTCGGCGCCAGCATGAGGCGCGTTTGCCGCCCTCCCACCAATTCCAAATAGACACGCGCGGTCAGTTCCGCGTCGAGCAACGCGCCATGCTTGGTGCGCACCGAGAGATCGATGCCGAACCGCTTGCACAATTCGTCGAGGGAATAGCGCGCGCCGGGGATCTTCGCCTTGGCGATCTCGATGGTGTCGATGGCGCGTGCGAGAGGAATTGGCGGCCGCGAAAGGCGATGAAACTCGGAATTGAGAAATTTGAGATCGAAGCTCGCATTGTGAATCACCAGCGGCGCATCGCCGAGAAATTCGTGAAGTTCTTCTGCGATGTGGGCGAATAGTGGCTTGTCCGCCAGTTGTTCGTCGGTGATGCCGTGCACCCGTTGGGATTCGATGGGCACGAGGCGTTCGGGATTGAGATAACGCTGAAAGGTGACGCCCGTGGGCAGATGATCCATCAGCTCGACACAGCCGATCTCGATGATGCGGTGGCCGTCGGCCGGATCCAGGCCGGTCGTCTCCGTATCGAGCACGATCTCACGCATCCTTGGGCTTATCCTTTTGCGCCAATCGCCGTTTGTGGAGCGCGGCCACGATGTTCTTCACCTGCTCAAAAGCGTGATCCAGGCCGTGCTCGGTCTCAACCACGAAATGGGCTTGTGCACGCTTTTCTGCATCGGGCGTCTGGCGCGACAAAATGTGGTCGAGCTTGTCCGCCGTCATTCCGGGCCGCTCCAGCACCCGGGCTCGCTGTACGTGATGCGGGGCCGAGACAACGACAACGGCGTCGACGCGGGAATTTCCCCCGGTTTCGAACAACAGTGGGATATCGAGCACCACGAGTTTTGCGCCGTCCGCGGCGGCCCGGTCCAGAAATTCGCGTTGCTGAAGCCCAACCAACGGATGGACGATCGCTTCGAGCGTTTTGAACGCGTCCTTGTCCGCCGTCACCCGCTTGGTGAGTTCGGCTCGATCCACGCGGCCATCAACGACCACGCCGGGAAAGGCTTCGGCGATGGGCGCAACGGCGCTGCCGTCGGGTTCGTAAAGCCGGTGAACGGCCGCGTCGGCGTCGTAAACGGGGATGCCAAGGCGCGCGAACATTTTTGCCGTCTCGGTCTTTCCCATGCCGATCGAGCCTGTCAGACCGACGAGATAGGGCCGCTCAGCCATTGTGCAGCGCCCTCTCGAGCTCGGCGCGCAAAGCGGATGTCACGCGCGGCGTAACACCGTAAAACGCTGCGAAAGCAGGAACAGCCTGATGCATCAACATGCCCAATCCGTCGATGGTGCGATGGCCGCGGGCGCGGGCGTCTTTGAGTAGCGGTGTTTCCAGCGGATTATAGACGATGTCGCAGACGGCTGCGTCGGCCGGCAACGGCGTGAGCGGGAGATCCAGCGTTGTTGCGCCCGCAAGTCCGCCGCTGGTCGCGTTGACGAGCAGCGCCGCCCCCTGGGCTGCCTGCGGCCAGTCCGTCCACGGCGCCGAGACGAGACGGCCTGTCATCGCGGCGTGCAATTGCGCGACCAGGGTTTCGGCGGGTACAACATTTCGCGCGACAACCCGGATTTCCTTCGCGCCGAGCCTGTCCAGCGCGACAACCGCGCCACGCGTCGCGCCACCCGCGCCGAGGATCACAACGGTTTGACCGCGCATCGCGTCGGCGCCCAAGGCTTCGGAAAGGCTGGCGGCCAACCCCTCGATGTCGGTGTTGCGCGCCTCGATCATTCCGTCACGAAACATCAGCAGGTTCGCAGCGCCGGCCATGCGCGCTGCGTCGTCGACGGTATCGGCGAGCGCGAAGGCCGCTACCTTGTGAGGGTTGGTGACGTTGACGCCCACAAACCTCGCGGCGCGAAGACCATCGAGCGCAGTCGTGAAAGTTTCCCGCGCCACCGCGAGCGGCACATAGGCGCCGTCGACGCCATGTTCGCGCAACCAGAACGCATGCAGGCTTGGCGAAAGCGAATGGCCCACAGGCCATCCGATGATGCCGGCAATTCTGGCGTGGCCGCTCATGGCGGGACGACGCCCTGATCGCGCAACGCCGCCAAAACGGGCAGAAGCGGAAGCCCCAGGATCGAAAAATAATCGCCTGTAATGTTCTCGAACAATTGCGCGCCGCGCCCTTCAAGATGGTAACAGCCGACAGAGTCAAGCATGGCTTCACCCTCCCGAGCGAGATAATCATCGAGGAACTCATCGCTGAAGGCGCGCATCGTCAGTGTCGAAGCATCCACATGCCGCCAGATCGGGACGCCATCTCTCGCCAACACGGCGGCGCCGATCAACTGATGCTTCCGCCCGCGCAGCTTGTGCAACAGAAAGCGGGCCTCGGAGATGCTCAAAGATTTGCTCACAAGTTCGTTGTCAAACACCAACACCTGATCGGCGCCGAGCACCAGGGTGTCCGGCCGTGAACTCGATACTTGAACGGCTTTCAATTCAGCCAACGCATCGGCGATACCGCGGAAGGGAACATCCTGAGCCAGCAAGGCCTCTTTCACGGCATCCTCATCGACACGTGCCGGAACAACGTCGAATGCCACACCGGCCGACGCCAGGAGACGAGCGCGGACGGCGCTTCCCGACGCCAGGATAAGCGGAATCACGCAGGTATCTCCTGCCGTTCGGCCAGAAGATTCATGACCGCTGCCGCCGTCTCTTCGACCGAGCGCCGCGAGACGTCGATCGCCGCCCAGCCATGGTTTTCGAACAGTTTGCGCGTGGCGGTGACCTCCGCCCGGACGCTTTCCACATCGACATAGCTCGTGTCGCGGACTTCGCCCAGCGTGTTGAGTCGGTTGCGGCGCACCTGGATAAGCCGATCGGGCGAGGCCCAGAGACCCACGACCAACGGCCGCTTCGCGGTCAACAGATGCGGAGGCAACGGAATGCCGGGAACGATGGGAACATTGGCGGCGCGGATTCCGCGTATCGCGAGATACACACACGTCGGCGTCTTGGAGGTGCGGCTTGCGCCTACCAGCACGACATCCGCGTCGTCGAGCATATCAGTCGCCTGCCCGTCATCATGGGCGATCGTATAGTTCAGCGCCTCTATGCGTAGGAGATAGCGCTGGTCGACTTCGTGCTGGCCGCCCGGCCGATGGCTTTCCGCCGCCCCCAGAAATTGCCGCATCATCGCGATCGGCGCATCGAGCACGCCCTGGCACGGCAATCCGAGCTGCGCGCAAAACGCTTCGAGTTCCCGCCGCAACTCCGGATTGACCAGCGTAAAATAAACCAGGCCGGGGTTCAGCCTGATCTGCTCCATCACGCGCTGCAATTGCCTCTGGCTGCGCACGAGGGCGTAGAAATGGTCCTGAACTTCCACCCCTTCGAATTGCGCACAGGCCGCTTTCGCGATGGCGTTGAGCGTTTCGCCGGTCGCGTCGGAGACGAGATGCAAATGGAATTGCGAACTCACAAACTGTCCTCCAGAAGGCGGTTCTATCCCCAATTGGGATATTTGCGTAGGCACAATCCCCGACGCTGCGCGCGCTGCACCGTTCTATCCCCCGATTTGGGACGCCGGCCGGTATAATGCCGCGGCGGACCAGTATGCTATATCCTTGAATCCCAATGCCTTGCGGACTAGAGGGTTCGGCGTTTTCCAATTGCTCAACAGTTCACAGCCCCAGCATCATCTACATCAGACTCAAGGGAGTCTTTAGTTTTGAAGTTAGATGAGAAAGCCAAGCTGTTAAGCGTTCTCGACGGAGAGGTTCAAACCCCGCCTCCGATCTGGTTGATGCGTCAAGCTGGACGCTATCTTCCTGAATATCGCGCCTGTCGCGCAAAGGCGGGATCGTTCTGGGCCATGTGCATGACGCCGGAGTTGGCGGCGGAGGTGACGCTGCAGCCGATTCATCGGTTCGGTTTCGATGCGGCGATATTGTTCTCCGATATTCTGGTTGTGCCTTTCGCGTTGGGCAGGGAAGTGACATTCGAGGACGGCGAAGGGCCGTTGCTTGCGCCGATCGATTCTGTGGATGGATTGGAATTGGATTCCGATATCTGGGCAAGAAAGCTCGCGCCGGTTTATGACGCGCTGAAGCTGGTGCGTTCCAAGCTCGATGGAAAAACTGCGTTGTTGGGATTCGCGGGCGCGCCCTGGACGCTGGCGACTTATATGGCGGAAGGCAAAGGCTCGAAAGACCAGAGAGCGGCAAAGCTTTGGGGATATCGCAGTCCCAGTTCGTTCTTGGCGCTTTTGGACATTCTCGGTGATTGCGTCGCCGCGCATTTGATTAGACAGATCGATGCCGGCGCAGATGCGGTGCAGATTTTCGACAGCTGGGCGAGCGGATTGCCCGCAAGCGCATTTGAAGCTTGGGTCATCTCGCCGACGAAACGGATTGTGGAAAAAGTTAGGGTCGTGCATCCCAAAGCGCGGATCATCGGATTTCCGCGGGCTGCGACATTGCAAGGCTATGAGCGCTACGCCGCGGCGACAGGGGTCGATGCGGTGTCTATCGACACCGCGGCGCCGATGTCCTGGGCGGTGGACAAATTGGGGAAAAGCGTTGCGGTGCAAGGAAACCTTGATCCGTTGGCGCTCTTAGCCGGCGGACGCGCGCTGGCCGAGGCTGTGGACGATTTGTTGACGACGACGCGCGGCACGCGATTTATTTTCAATCTGGGCCACGGGGTCGTTCCTGAAATTCCCGTTGAACATGTCGCCGATCTCATGGCGCGCGTGAGGGCGGCACGTTGAAGCTGGCGGTCGTGCTCTACAATCTGGGTGGGCCCGATAGTTTGGACGCGGTCGAACCGTTCCTCACGAATTTGTTTTCCGATCCCGCGATCATTTCGCTTCCTGCGTTCGTGAGAAGGCCGCTGGCGCGGTTCATTGCGAGGCGGCGTGCGCCGATAGCGCGGGAGATATACGCCAAGCTGGGGGGCCGCTCGCCGATCCTGGAAGAGACGCAGGCGCAAGCGGCTGCGCTCGAGCAAGCGCTGGCGGGGCGCGGCCATGAAGCGCGGGCGTTCATTGCGATGCGTTGCTGGAAGCCGTTTACCAATGAGGCCGCGCGCGACGTGGCTGCGTGGAAGCCGGATCATGTGGTGCGGCTGCCGCTCTATCCGCAATTCTCCACCACGACTACAGCGTCTTCGGAGGCCGCATGGATAGAGGCCTCGGCCGTGATCACGGCGCCGCAATCCCGCGTGTGTTGCTATCCCTGGGCGGAAGGATTCGTTGCGGCTGAAGCAGCGCTCATCCGGGAAGCCTATGCGAAGGTTAAACCGGGGTTGTCTTACCGCCTGTTGCTGTCTGCCCATGGATTGCCGGAGCGCATCGTTGCAGGGGGCGACCCTTATCGTTGGCAGGTCGAGCGTTCGGCGGCTGCGATCGTCGCTGCGCTGGCCATCCCGGATCTGGATTGGTCGATTTGCTATCAGAGCAGGGTCGGGCCACTCAAATGGATCGGGCCGGCGACAGATGCCGAAATCCGGCGCGCCGGCGCGGAAGGCAAAGCGTTGATCGTGGCGCCGATCGCGTTCGTCTCGGAGCATTCCGAGACCTTGGTCGAACTCGACATGGAGTATGGGAAGCTGGCGCACGAAAGCGGCGTGCGCGACTATTTGCGTGTGCCGACCGTCGGGACGCGGCCGCAATTCATCGAAGCGCTTGCCGACCTGGTGGACCGGGCGGCGCGCAGCCCGGTGCCCGTGACTTGCGGCGAGAGACGGATTTGTCCCATGACTGTCATGGGCTGCGGCTTTTCCAGCGGGGACGCATGATGCAATTCATCCATGCCTATTATCAGTGGATCCTGGCGTTCCACATCATTGCGGTCATTGCCTGGATGGCCGGGATGCTCTATCTGCCGCGGCTCTTCGTGTATCATTGCGAGACGATACCGGGCACGCCCGAGTCCGAACGCTTCAAAGTCATGGAGCGGAAGCTTCTTCGCGCGATCATCAATCCGTCGATGATCGCCGTCTGGATTCTGGGCCTGACGCTCGCTTTCGGCCGGGATGCGTGGCACGAACACTGGTTCCACGCCAAATTGCTGCTCGTGATCGTGATGAGTGGGATCCACGGTTTCGATGCGGCCCTGGTCAAGACATTCGCCCGCGACGCCAACACCCGCTCGGCCCGGTTCTATCGGATCTGGAACGAAGTACCGGCGCTCCTGATGGTCTTCATCGTCATATTGGCGGTCGTCAAGCCGTTCTGAGGATTTGCCATTTGCAAGGGCACGAAATCGCGCTATAAGACGTTAGTTCCCCATTCACGCCGCAAACGATCAGCGCTTATTGGCGCGGGTTTGGCCGGTCAAAGACCGGTGCGGCGCGTGACTTATCTCCGTCGATGACCTCGCCTGCACGCCCGAATGGGCACCGGCGGGCGCACGGACAAACTCCCCGAAGGCCTTAAGTTCCAGGTGTAATCTCCCATGACAGTGCAATCCGGCCTGCAGGCCATGAAACTGCAGGACTTAAAGTCCAAATCTCCCACCGATCTGCTCGCTTTTGCCGAAGAACTCGAGATCGAGAACGCGTCGTCCATGCGCAAGCAGGACATGCTGTTCGCGATCCTGAAGGAGCTGGCGGAGCGGAACGTCGAGATCACCGGTACGGGGGTGGTGGAGACGCTACAGGACGGCTTCGGTTTTCTGCGCTCGCCCGAATCCAACTATCTGGCCGGGCCCGATGACATCTATGTGAGCCCGTCGCAAATCCGTCGTTTTGGCCTGCGCACCGGCGATACGGTCGAGGGCCCGATCCGCTCGCCCAAAGACGGCGAACGCTATTTTGCGCTGCTGAAGGTCTCCACGATCAATTTCGAGGACCCCGAGCAGATCAAGCACAAAGTCCATTTCGACAATCTGACGCCGCTCTATCCGACCCGCTGGCTCAACATGGAGCTGGCCGACCCGACCATCAAAGACAAGACGGGCCGGGTCATCGACATCGTCGCGCCGCAAGGCATGGGACAACGCTGCCTGATCGTGGCGCCGCCGCGCGTCGGCAAGACGATCATGATGCAGAACATCGCCCGCGCCATCAGCGCCAACCATCCGGAATGCTACCTGATCGTGCTCCTGATCGACGAGCGGCCGGAAGAAGTGACCGACATGCAGCGCACGGTGAAAGGCGAGGTCATTTCCTCGACCTTCGACGAACCGGCGTCGCGGCACGTGCAGGTCGCGGAAATGGTGATCGAGAAGGCGAAGCGCCTGGTCGAGCACAAGCGCGACGTGATCATCCTGTTGGACAACATCACGCGTCTGGGCCGCGCCTACAACACCGTGATCCCGTCATCGGGCAAGGTGCTGACGGGCGGCGTGGATGCGAACGCCCTTGCAACGCCCGAAGCGCTTCTTCGGCGCCGCGCGCAACATCGAAGAAGGCGGATCGCTCACGATCATTTCGACCGCGTTGATCGATACGGGCAGCCGCATGGACGAAGTGATCTTCGAAGAGTTCAAAGGCACGGGCAATTCGGAAATCATCCTGGATCGCAAGGTCGCCGACAAGCGCGTGTTCCCGGCCATCGACATTCTCAAGTCCGGCACCCGCAAGGACGAGCTTCTGCTGGATAAGGCCACCTTGGCCAAGACGCATGTGTTGCGCCGGATCCTCGCGCCGATGGGCACGACCGACGCGATCGAATTCCTGCTCGACAAGATGCGCAGTTCGAAGACGAACGCCGATTTCTTCGAGAGCATGAACACGTAAGATTGCGGAACGCTCTGCTGCGGCGCGGTTCGGGTCATGGCGGCTTCAGTCTTCATCCTCACGGGCGCGCCAGGTTCGGGCAAGAGCACAGTCGCCAGGCTGCTTGCCGCCGGCGCCGAAGTCCCCACGGTTCATCTGCATACAGATGATTTTTATGCCGCAATCCGGACAGGCTTCGTCGAGCCCTGGCTGCCGGAATCGCAACGGCAAAACGAAGTGGTGATCGGCGTCATCGTCGAGGCCGCCTTCGGGTTTGCCCGGGGCGGCTATGACGTGATCTTGGACGGCATTGTCGGCCCATGGTTCCTGGAGCCGTTCCGCGCCGCTTCCAGCCGGCACGGGATTGCGATCGACTACGCCGTGCTGAGGCCGGGCGCGGACATCTCCCTGGAGCGCGCGCGCAGACGCGCCGGCGAGGCTCTCAAAGACGAGGAAGCGATCCGCGGGCTGTGCCGGTCCTTCGCCGGTCTTGGTCTGCTCGAGCGCCACTGCGTCGATTCCTCGGCCCAGACGCCCGCCGAAACGGCGTTGTTCATCCGAGACGCATGGCGGAGCGGGCGTTTCGGACTCGGATAGGGCCGGCATTGACCGCGGCAGGACGGACGCTGAAAATGCGCTGCCGATGACTGCGGAGACCGCCATGACAGAGCACCCCACCGACCGCGCGCAATTTCACGCGATGACGCAAGGCACGCAGGAGGATTGGGCCAAGATTTTCGTGGCGGCCCAGGCTTTCAACAAAGGCCTGCCGGAACGTGTGCTGGCGCATCTGAAGCTGCTCGAAGGCGATTGCGGCGGGTTCGCGGTCGATCGCATGACGCATTCGCTGCAGGCGGCGACGCTCGCCCATCGCGACGGCATGGACGAGGAATATGTCGTCTGCGCGCTGCTGCACGACATCGGCGACACGCTCGGCTCGTATAATCACGCCGATATCGGCGCGGCCATCCTCAAGCCCTTCGTGTCCGAAGAGAACCATTGGATGGTCGAGCATCACGGCATTTTCCAGGGCTATTATTTCTTCCAGTTCGGCGGGCTCGATCGCAACATGCGCGATAAATTCCACGGCCATCCCGCGTTCGAGCGCACGGCGGCGTTCTGCGCGCGCCACGACCAGAACGCTTTCGATCCGGCCTATGACACAATGCCGCTCGAAGCTTTCGCGCCGATGGTCAATCGCGTGATGGAACGCCCGGTGCGTTCGATCTATCTGCGCGAAGCCGCGGAGTAAGTCCGGCTCACGGAATCAGAACGGTTGCGCCCGTCGTGTTGCGCGAATGGAGCGCTTCATGCGCTTGCCGCGCGTCGGCGAGTTTAAAACGCTGATGCACCGTGACCTTCACCGCGCCAGAGCCGATCACCTCGAACAGATCGTCGGCGGTCTCCTGCAATTCCTTTGCGTCGCGCGTGTAGTTCATGAGTGTGGGCCGCGTAAGATAGAGCGATCCCTTGGCGCTGAGAATGCCGGGCTCGAATGCGGGGACGGCGCCGCTCGAATTGCCGAAGCTCACCATCAGCCCGCGGATTGCCAGGCAATCGAGCGAACCGGCCCAGCTGTCCTTGCCGATCGAGTCGTACACGACCGGCACGCCCTTGCCGCCTGTCAGTTCGCGCAGCTTTTTGGGCCAATCGTTTTCGCGTGTGTTGAGCACATGATCGCAACCATTGGCTTTCGCGAGCGCCACCTTCTCTTCCGAACCCACGGTGCCGATCACGGTCGCGCCCAGATGCTTCGCCCATTGGCACGCGATGAGGCCGACACCGCCGGCCGCAGCATGAAACAGGATCGTTTCTCCGCGCTTCAAGGGATAAGTGCGCTTGAGAAGATATTGCGCCGTCATGCCTTTGAGGAGCGACGCGGCGGCGACCTCGTCGCTGATCGCGGCGGAGAGCTTTACGACGCGATCCGCCGGCACATTGTTGGCTTCGGCATAGGCGCCGAGCGGGCCCGAGCAATAGGCCACGCGGTCGCCGATTTTGAGCGACTGCACATTCGCGCCCAGTGCATCGACGATTCCGGCTGCTTCGAGACCGAGGCCGGAAGGAAGCGGAACCGGATAGAGCCCGGAGCGATGATAGGTGTCGATGAAATTGACGCCGATCACCGTGTGCCGCACGCGCACCTGGCCGGGCCCGGGAGGCGGCAGCTCGATATCCTCAAGCGTGAGGACGTCCGGGCCGCCGGGTTTCGAAAATCGGATCGCTTTCATGGTTCAGCTCAGATGTTGGCGGAAGAAGGTGGAGGTGCGGCCGTTGGCGAGTTCGGCATTGGCGCGATCGTAGTGATCGCCGCCGTCGCGGGCGAACGCATGATCCATCTCGGGATAGACATGGATCGTGACATGCGGATTGTTCTTGAGCCCGCCGAGGATCTTGGTTTGCGCTGCCGGCGTTACAAACTGGTCCTTGCCCGCGATGTGCAGCATCAAAGGCTTCTTGATGTTCTTGGCCTCGTCCAGCATGTCCTGGATGTTCACGCCGTAATAACCGACGGAGGCGTCGCAATCGGTGCGCGCGGCGGTGAGATAGGCGAGCAGCCCGCCCAGGCAATAGCCGACCGCGCCCACCTTGCCCGTACAGCCGGATTGACCGCGCAGATGTGTGATAGTGGCCTGGATGTCCTTCACGCCGTTGGCGGCGTCGAACCGGCCCATCAGGTCGAACGCCTTTTTCCAGTCGGCCTCGCTTTTGTCGGTGAGTTGGACATTCGGCTCCAGGCGCCAGAACAGATCGGGCGCCAGCGCGAAATAACCCCGTGCGGCCAAGCCATCGGCGACAGCGCGGACGAAGCCGTTGACCCCGAATATCTCCTGGATGACGACGATCCCGGGGCCGCTGCCGGCCGATGGCGCGGCCAGATAGGCGCCGAAGCTGCCGTCCTCAGTTTTGATGGCGATGTCTTTGCCGGTCATGGCTTTCGATCCTCCGCGTAGTGGGCCAAGGTTAATGGGTCCAGGAGCGTGACGCTATGGCCCGATGGCAGCCTCGAATGCAGCGCTGTGCTGTAACGTCCGCATGCGCTCCCGCGATGCATGATCGGCCATGACTCATATCCTCGCCGTTCACGCGCATCCCGACGATATCGAGACCCTGGCCGCCGGTACGCTCGCATTGCTGGCGGCTCAGGCGCACACCATCGTCATCGCGACATTGACCGCCGGAGATTGCGGTTCCGTCGAACACGATCGGCACGAGACGGCGCGCATCCGCAAGGACGAAGCGCGCGCCGCGGCCGCCATGATCGGCGCCGCCTATATTTGCGCGGAGTTCGGCGATCTCGCGGTTTTCAATGACGATCCCTCCCGCCGACGCGTGGTGGAGTTGCTGCGTTCCGTTCGGCCCGATGTGGTCATCACGTCCTCGCCGGAGGATTATCATCCCGATCATGAGGCGGCGAGCGTGCTCGTGCGCGACGCCTGTTTTGCGGCGCCTGTGCCCAACTACGCGGCGGGACAGGCGCGGCCGCTCGATGCAATTCCGCATCTTTATTTCATGGATCCCATCGAAGGCCGCAATCGCGAGGGGATAAAAATCGCGCCAGACTTCGCCGTGGACGTGGCCGCGCATATCGAAACCAAGCGGCGCATGCTGGCCGCCCATGCCAGCCAGTTGAGCTGGATCGTCAAGCAGCACGGCATAGACGATTACGCCGCTTCGATGGACGCATGGACAAGAAAACGCGGGCTGAGTTTTGGCGTCACCTATGCGGAGGGGTTCCGGCAATACAAATGCCACCCCTATCCCGCGACGCCGTTGCTGCAGGAATTGGTCGGCGGCGCTTTATTGCCAAGCGCCATTTGAAAGTCGGCGCAGGCGCGGGGTCGCGGCCGGCGCAAACCCCTGCTAGGATTGGGGAAACAGGGGGTTCCAAGAGTCGCAAATAAGCAATTCCATCAATCTTTTCGGGGCCGAAATATTTGGGGGGTAGATGAGCTTAATTCCAAGAAAGCTGATCCAGGACAGTTGGCTGACGGCGCTCGGCCGGGTCGAATATGGGTCGATCGCATTCGTCGGACCCGATGGAAATTCGTGGTCTTTCGCAGGGCCAAGGCCCGGACCGGCGGCGCAGTTCAGCATTCGCGACTGGGGCGTGATCGAGCGGTTGGTGGCGCGCGGCGACATCGGGCTGGGCGAAGATTTCATCGCCAGCGGCTGGGATACCGACGACGTCGAATCCCTGATCTCGTTCTTCTTGCTCAATCTCGACCAACTCGAAGGCTTCGCGCATGGCAATTTGGCGAACCGCATTTTGTTCGTGCTGCACAATTCGCTCGTGCGTCGCAACAGCCTGAGCGGCAGCCGAAAAAACATCGAAGCCCATTACGACGTGGGCAACGATTTCTATTCGCTATGGCTTGACGAGACGATGACCTATTCGTCGGCCTTGTTCGAGGGACAGGCGCGCGGGCTCGCCGAAGCGCAGCGCAAGAAATACGGCCGCATCATTTCGAAGCTTGATCGTCCCGGCGGATCGATTCTGGAAATCGGTTGCGGCTGGGGCGGGTTCGCCGAGCAGGCGGCGCACGCAGATTACAAGGTCACGGGCCTTACAATCTCGCCCTCCCAGCGCGACTTCGCCGCCAGGCGGTTGGGATCGAATGCCGAAATCCGCCTGCAGGATTACCGCAAGGTGAAAGGCACATTCGATTCGATCGTCTCCATCGAAATGTTCGAGGCGGTGGGCGAACGGTACTGGCCGCAATATTTCAACACCATTGCGGAACGTCTCGCGCGCGGCGGCAAGGCCGTGATCCAGGCCATCGTCGTACGCGACGAGTTGTTCGCCGGCTATCGCACTCGCAGCGATTTCATTCGGCACTATGTGTTTCCCGGCGGCATGTTGCCCTCGCTGGCGCGGTTTCGCGAAGAGGCGGAACGTGCCGGCCTCAAGCTCCTGGGATCGTTTTCGTTTGGGGAAGATTACGCGAAGACCTTGCGCGAATGGTCAACCCGCATGCGCGCGCGCGAGAACGAAGTTCTCGCTCTGGGCCACGATCAGCGGTTCCTGCGAAATTGGCAGTTCTATCTGGGAATGTGCGCCGCCGCCTTCGCCGTCAAACGCACCGACGTGGTGCAGGTCGAAGTCGCGCACGGCTAGTCGGATATCGCGACGGCCGGCGGTTCGGGTTTGCGAAACAGCGTCGTTCTTTTGATCCAGAGTTTCAGCGCCTGATAGTGAATCAGGGCGACCACCTTCAATGGCAAGGCCGGGTTGATCAGCAGCGCGCGCAGAAGCCGCCACGTCGTGAGCGGCCGCAATGCACCGCTGACGGCGGTCGACAGGAGGAGCCCCTGGTCGTCGAACAAGTCGATCGCGATGGCGATGCGGTCGGACGCGGCGGAGAAACGAAAGCGATACTCTCCCGTCACATCGATGAACGGCGACACATGGAAGACCTTGCGCGTGCGCAAGCTGTCTTGCGGCGCGATCGGGCGATGGTCGTCGTGGAAGCACAGATAGCAATGCCGTTCGCCGAATGTGTTGTTGACCTCGGCGAGAACCGCGCGCAGCCCGCCGGATTTGTCGAAGCAGAACCAGAAGCTGACGGGGTTGAACACAAATCCGAACACACGCGGCATGGTGACGAGAACGATCTCGCCGTCGACCTCGCCCAATTTCCAATCCGCGAGAACGCTTTTGATCCAATCGTCGGGAGGCGTGCGGCGGTCGCCGTAGTCGGAGGTGCGCAATCCAAACAGGTTTGGCTGGTCGATGGAGAACAACGTGGACGGCCGGCTCGGATGAAGCTGCCGCGTGGGGAGCGCCAGATAGACGGCGTTGTAGCGGAAGGCGTTGCGGCGCGGCCGGCGCCGGGCATGGAAAATAGTCGCGTCCAGGGCCGCTATCATCGCCATGCCCTGGATACGCGTTCGCCCGGATTTTGGATCACGCGCCCGGTTCGGCGCCCTAAGCGGTCCCCGCTGCCCGCGGCGGCAATTGCAGCATTTGCGACAGGGTCACGGGGTTTGTGATGGGCGCTGTCACCGTCATCCGCTGGCAGATATAGGCGGTAGGCTGCCCATTCTGCATGCCCTTCCCGGCGGCGGGATGGCCTTCGGGCAAGGGCTTGCTCGGATCGGTGATGAGCAGTGTCAGGTTGGGCAGGCTTCGACCGCGCACGGCGCTGATGAATTCGTGCGTCTTGGGATGATTGAGCGGTCCGATAATGACGACCACCTGTCCCAACACGGCGACTTCGAGATTGTTGACGAAGGCGCCCATCGAAATCGCGACGCGGTTCACTTCAGCTGCGAACGCCCGGATCAGGGCGTTGCAGCGGTCGCGATAGGCCGTATCGGCCGTGACGAAATACAGGCGACCCAGAAGACCGACCATAATGCCGTTCGCGGAGGGCGCATTCTGATCGAACACAGGCCGGCTGCGAACAATCAGCGGATCGGAATCGTCCGACGTGAAGAAATATCCGCCAAGCTGCGAATCCCAGAAATGCTCATTGAGCACGCGCACCCATTTTTCCGCCCGCGCCAGATAAGTCCGATCGGCCGTCGCTTCCCAGAGGGTGAAGGCTGCGCGCGCCATTTGAGCGTAGTCGTCGGCGAAGCCGGTGTGGCCGCGCCTGTTTTCGCGCCAGGAATGATGGAGCCGGTCGCCGTCGCCGAGAGCCTTGACGACGAAATCGAACGCCTGGATCGCAGCCGTCATCCATTTGCCGTTGTGAAACACGGCTCCCGCATTGGCGAGCGCGGCGATCATCATGCCGTTCCAATCGGTCAGGATTTTGTCGTCGCGCGTGGGAGCCGTGCGCTTCTGGCGCGCGGCGAGCAGCAATTCGCGCTGCTTATTGAGAAGGGCTTCGTCGGCGTCCGCCAGGGGATAAGGTTTGCCGGCGCGTTGCAGAACGTTACGACCCTGAAAATTGCCTTCGCGCCGGACGTTGTAAACGTCCTTGAATCTTTGGGCGAATGTTCCGGCGAGCGTGGCGTCGATTTCCGCCTCGCTCCAAACATAATATTTGCCGGGCTCGCCGTCCGTGTCCGCGTCGATGCTGGTGGCGAACGCCTGCTCCACCATCATGTCGCGCAAGACCCATCCGATCGTTTCTTCGATGCGAGCGCGATAGAGCGGCGGGCGATTGTGTTGCCAGACCATTGTCATGACGTCGATCAGGCCGGCATTGTCGTAAAGCATCTTTTCGAAATGCGGGATGATCCAGCGCTCATCGGCGGAGTGCCGGGAGAAGCCGCCGCCGACATGATCGTAGAGGCCCCCGAGACAAAGGTGATCGAGCGTCTGTTGGACGAGCATGGCGAATTGCACGGATCCGGAGCGCATATAGGCGCGCCACAGCATTTCGGTGAGGCCGGGAACGGGAAACTTCTGCGGGCCCAAAACGCCGCCATAGAAGAGGTCGAAGCGCTGTCCCACATGGACGGCGATCTGGTCGAGCACGGGGCCGTCCAGGTCGGCGCGCAGATCGCGCGCCCAAAGCAGGGCGTATGATTGTTGAACGCGCGCGACCGCCTGGGTGACGTTGTCCGGTTGTTCCCTGTAGCGATTGGCGATGTCGACGAGGACCTGCCGGAACGAGGGCTGCCCGTTGCGCTCCTCCTTCGGAAGATACGCCGCTGCGAAATAGGGTTCGCCATTGGGCGTGAGAAACATCGTGAGCGGCCAACCGCCGCCATGTCCCAGCGCGTTGGCGGCGGTCTGATAGATCTGGTCGAGATCGGGCCGCTCCTCGCGGTCCACCTTGATGTTGACGAACAGCTCGTTCATCAGCTCGGCGACCTCGGGGTCCTGAAAACTCTCGTGGTTCATAGCGTGACACCAATGGCACGCCGTGAATCCGATCGAGAGCAGGATGGGCTTGCCGGTGGTTTGCGCTTCGTCGAGCGCCTCCGGACCCCAGGAGCGCCAATGCACGGGATTGTCCTTGTGCAGCAGCAGATAGGGACTCGTTTCCTGGTCGAGCTGATTGCGGCTCATGATCTTTCCCGATTGGTATGCGCGCCCGGAGCGGGCCCGGCCGGCGTTGCGGCGAGGTGGCGTTTGGCCGTAGCCTCCTTAGCCTGCCGATTGCAACGCTCACAAGCGCGAAGGCGCGATAGAATGAAAATCCGCATCGAAATGGACATGACGCCCGACGAAGCGCGCCGGACGATGGGTCTGCCGGATGTTTCGGCTATGCAGGCCAAGCTGGTGACGCAGATGGAGAAGCGGCTCTTGGCGGCGCTTGACACCAGCGACCCGCAGGCGATGCTCAAATCCTGGTTTCCGCTGGGCTCGCAGGGTCTGGAGCAGTTCCAGAAATTCATGTGGGACAGCGCGCGCCAGGCGGCGAGCGCGGCGACGCCCCGGAAAGACAAATAGCCACGCTGCCGCGCGATACGATTTTCGCGCTGTCGAGTGCGACCGGGCGGGCCGGCATCGCGGTGGTGCGCGTGTCGGGGCCGGGGGCGGGCGCTGCGCTCGAAAGCCTGACACAGGGAGGCATCCCCGAGTCGCGCCGGGCCAGCTTGCGCCGTCTCGTCGAGGCCGGCGACGAGATCGATCAGGCGCTCGTCCTGTGGTTTCCGGCCGGTTCGAACTTTACGGGCGAGGACGTCGCCGAATTCCACGTGCATGGCGGCCGCGCGGTGGTCGAGGCTGTTCTGGCTGCGCTGGGTCGGATGGAAGATTTGCGGCCGGCTGAACCGGGCGAATTCACCCGCCGGGCGGTCGAGAACGGCAAATTCGACCTCACCCAGGCCGAGGCGCTGGCCGATCTGATCGACGCCGAAACCGAAGGCCAGCGCAAACAGGCGCTCCGGCAGTATGAGGGTGCGCTCACAGCGCTTTACGATGGCTGGCGCGCGCGACTGCTGCACGCGTCGGCTTGGGCCGAAGCAGGGATCGACTTTGCGGAAGAGGAAGTCCCGGAGGATGTGCTGGCCCGCGCCGGCACCGATGCTTCGGACATTCTCAAGGAAATCCAGCAGCATCTGGACGATTCGCGGCGGGGCGAATTGGTCCGCGATGGACTCTACCTAACGGTGATCGGTCCACCGAACGCCGGTAAGAGTTCGCTGGTGAATGCGCTTGCCCGCCGCGATGTGGCGATCGTGGCGGCAACTCCGGGCACGACGCGCGATATCGTCGAAGTGCGGCTCGATCTCGCGGGTTACCCCGTCGTGGTGGCCGACACGGCTGGTTTGCGGGAAGCCGCCGAGGCAGTCGAGGCCGAAGGCGTGCGTCGTGCACTGGAACGAGCCGCCTCCGCAGACATCGTCGTGCTGGTGGTCGACGGCAGCATGGCCGAACCTTTCGCCGGTTTGTCGGAAGCAATGGTCGAGTCGGCGGACCTCGTCGTGTGGAACAAGGCCGACCTGCCCTGGCCGGCGCCGGCGACGGATATTCGTGTGTCGGCCGTCACCGGCGAAGGACTGGATGCGCTGCTCGCTGCCCTCGCCGATCTGGCGCGTGCGCGTCTCGATCGTCCGCGCGACTCCCCGCCCCTCACCCGCGCCCGACATCGCCATGCGCTCATCGAAGCCGCAACAGCTCTCGATCGCGCGTTGCAAACCGACGAACCCGAATTGATGGCCGAAGATCTCCGCCTCGCCCTTCGCGCCGTCGGCCGCATTACCGGCAGAGTCGATATCGAGGAATTGTTGGACGTGATCTTCAAAGACTTCTGCGTGGGGAAGTGAGCGTCGCTAATTCTTTTTCGGCACGATCCGCAGTTCTGCTTTTGCTATCGCGAGCACGAGTCCTTCGTCGTTCGTCAGTTGCGCTTCGACATTTGCCGAACGCGCATCGCGTTTAACGACGCGAGACGTTGCGCGCAATGGACCGATGCTCGCGGGTTTCAAATAACTCACATCGAGCCGCGTGGTGACGGCCGTCATGTCCGGTGGAAGGCTCAGCATCACGGCCATTCCGGTTGCCGAGTCGAGCATCGCGGCGAGGAAGCCGCCCTGCACTGTTCCATGACGATTGGCGAATTCGGGTTTTGCCACAAAGCGCAGAGTCACTTCGCCGGTTTTGTCGTCGATCGATAGAACTTCACGGCTCAGCAGCTGCGCCGCCGGCGGATTCTGGTTCAGCTGATATTCGCGATCGGTCATGTGTCGCTGCGCATGTCGTCGCGTCGTTATCGCATGACGACCGGCGGAAGCCACACGGACAAATCTTTCGAAGCGATATTGTCCGTATACAGATGAACCAGTGGGCATTTGTCATTCGGCCGGCCGCGGCCCGACCACCGCTTTCGCGCGCAAGGTGTGGTGATTTGTAGTACAACTTATGGTAGCATGCCTCGTCGTTGGCGACAGGGAGGGATTTTCGTGTGCGATCATCATCCGACAGACATCAGCAGGCGTGGATTTGCAGGGTTGGCAGCCCTCGGGGTCGGTCTAAGCCTTTTGCCACAGCAAGCGTCCGCCAAGGACGACCCACCAGGCGATACGCTCTGTCTGATGTGTATCGATCATCGGTATGCGGCTGATGCCGTGAAGTTCTTCGACGATCATGCCGGCGTTCGAAACTACGATCTCGTTGCGCTCGCCGGCGCGTCGCTCGCCGGACTACCAACGACGAATTTTCGGAATACTTACTTGGGGTTATGGGAACAAGTCACTTTTGCTCAAAAACCACCTGCTACCGAAGTTCAGCTCCGCCACCCCTCGATTGAGAATATCATTGTGCTCGATCACATGAATTGCGGCGCCTACCACGCGGAATTTCCAGGTGATCGCGATCGCACCAAAGAGGAGGCGAAACACTACGCGATAGCGCGGCAGGTCGGGCCCATGTTCGCCAATAGAGGCCTGACTACCAGCGTCTGGCTCCTGGACGATATTTCGAGGGATTCCAAACTCATTTGGTCGTCGGTGAAATGATTGGCCGGAGGCGAACGCCGCTCATTGTTTCACGTGAAACATCGTGCCCTTGATCCCGGATGCGCCGCCCCGTAAGGGAGCGCACATGACGGGCTACGATGTCATCGTGATCGGAGGCGGACACGCCGGCTGCGAAGCTGCGGCGGCGTCTGCGCGTTTCGGCGCTCGCACCCTTCTCCTCACCCACAAGCGCGAGACGATCGGCGAAATGTCCTGCAACCCTGCCATCGGTGGGTTGGGCAAGGGTCATCTGGTGCGCGAGATCGATGCGCTGGACGGGCTGATGGGACGGGTGGCGGACGCCGCCGGAATCCAGTTCCGGATGCTCAACCGCCGCAAGGGCCCCGCGGTTCGCGGCCCACGTGCGCAGGCCGATCGCAAGCTTTATCGCCGCGCGATGCAGGCGGCGTTGGCCGAGACAGCCAATCTGGAAATCCTCGAAGCCGCGGCCGAAGATTTGCTGCTGAAGGACGGTCGGGTGACCGGCGTCGTGCTGGGCGATGGCCGGAAGATCTCCTGCGGCGCGGTGGTTTTGACGACTGGCACTTTCCTGCGCGGGCTAATCCATATCGGCGAAAAGAAGATTCCGGCCGGCCGGGTGGGCGAGGTGCCTGCCCTCGGGCTTTCGAAGACGCTTTACGGATTTGGCCTGGCCGTGGGGCGACTCAAGACCGGCACTCCGCCCCGGCTTGACGGTTCGACCATCGACTGGGCCGCGCTCGAAGCCCAGCCCGGCGACGATCCGCCCACACCGTTTTCCTTCCTGACGCCCGCGATCACGACGCCCCAGATCGTCTGCCATCTGACCCGGACGACGCCGGAGACGCATGCGATCATCCGCGCCAATCTCCATCGCGCGCCCATGTATTCGGGCCAGATCGAAAGCACGGGCCCGCGCTATTGCCCGTCGATCGAGGACAAGGTGGTGCGCTTCGCCGCGCGCGAAACCCACCAGATTTTCCTCGAGCCCGAGGGGCTGGACGACGACACGGTCTATCCCAACGGCATCTCAACGTCGTTGCCGGAGGAGGTGCAGCGCGCGCTGCTGCAGACCATCCCGGGGCTGGAAAATGCCGCGATGCGCCGGCCGGGCTATGCGATCGAATATGACTATGTCGACCCGCGCGAGTTGCTGGGTTCGCTCGAAACCAAGCGCGTGCCGGGCCTTTATCTGGCTGGCCAGATCAACGGCACGACAGGTTATGAGGAAGCGGCCGCCCAGGGGCTGATGGCCGGGCTGAATGCAGCCCGCGCGGCCGGCGGCGTAGAAGCCATCATTCTTGATCGGGCAGCGGCTTACATCGGGGTGCTGATCGACGATCTCGTGACCAAGGGGGTCACCGAACCCTATCGGATGTTCACCTCGCGGGCGGAATACCGGCTGACCCTGCGGGCCGACAATGCGGATCTCCGGCTGACGCCCATCGGCGAGCGGGCCGGGCTGGTCGGCTCGGCTCGGAGCCAGGTTTTTGCCGGGAAGCTGGAACGACTTGAAGCCGCGCGAACGCAAATGCGCGCGCTCAATCTCACGCCGAACGAGGCGCAGCGACAGGGTATCGCTGTGCGGCTGGACGGTGTTCGCCGCAACGCGAACGACTTGTTGAGCTTGCCGGAGGTTGATTTTTCCAGGTTGGTTTTGCTTTGGCCGGAGCTGGGCGCGTTCGCGCCGGATGTCGTCGAACAACTCGAAATTGACGCCCAATATGCTGGTTACCTAGACCGCCAGGACGCCGATATCGTGGCGTTCCGGCGGGACGAGCGCATGACCCTGCCCGCCGATCTCGACTATCGCGCCGTGCACGGGCTTTCGACAGAGGCCGTCCTGAAGCTTTCCGCTATCCGGCCCGGGACCCTGGGCCAGGCCGCCCGGATCGACGGGGTTACGCCGGCGGCCCTCACACTTGTGCTGGCGCATGTTCGCTCCCGAGCAGCGGCGTCGCAACGTGCCTCCTGAACTGTTTGGACCCGCGGAGTTCCAGGCCGCCAGCAATGTTTCACG
Organism: uncultured Alphaproteobacteria bacterium; assembly: GCA_963715545.1. Lineage (GTDB taxonomy): Bacteria > Pseudomonadota > Alphaproteobacteria > Micropepsales > Micropepsaceae > Rhizomicrobium. The sequence goes on from OY970252.1 coordinate 3,677,404, forward strand.
TGAAACATTGGGCCGGCTGAAGCTGTTCGCCGGACTCCTTGAGGATTGGAACGCCCGCCTCAATCTCGTCTCAGCCAATTCCCTGGCCGATGTCTGGCAGCGCCACATCTGGGATTCCGTCCAGCTTGCCGATTTGATCCCGCCCGACACCACCAGTCTGGTCGATCTGGGCAGCGGCGCCGGTTTTCCCGGCCTGGTTCTCGCGATCGTCCTGCGCGAGCGCAGCGCCGTCCGGACCGTCCTCTATGAGGCGACCACTAAGAAATGCAGCTTTTTAGCCGAAGCCGCGTCTCGCACCGGCGCGCCGGTCGAAATCCGCAATGGCCGAATAGAAAAAGCCGATCGCGAGGCTTTCGATGTCCTGACCGCGCGGGCCTGTGCGCCGCTGGAACAAGCTGCTGGCCTATGCACAGGCTTTTCAGGGCCCCGAAACCATAAACCTGTTCCTCAAGGGACAATCTGTTGCGGTTGAATTGACCGAAGCACGTAAATCTTGGAATATGAAGGCGGTACGGCACCCTAGCCGATCCGACCCCTCCGGCGTGGTTCTGGAGGTCCGGGAGCTTCGCCATGTCGCTCGAACCCGTCACTAGATCGAAGCCCCGCATCCTGGTTGTCGCCAACCAGAAGGGCGGCGTCGGGAAGACGACGACCGCGATCAATCTGGGCACGGCGTTAGCCGCCGTCGGCGCCCCGACGCTCGTGGTCGACCTCGATCCCGCAGGGCAATGCCTCGACCGGCCTTGGCGTCACGCGGCCCGAGCGCAAGCTCACGATCTACGATGTGCTGATGGGCGAGGCGACTATCGCCGATGCGGTGATGCCGACCAAAATTCCCGGGCTGTCGCTCGTGCCGTCGACGGTCGATCTCTCGGGCGCCGAACTCGAACTGATCGACGTGCCGCGGCGCAATTTCCTGCTGAAGGATGCGCTCGCCGATTTCGCGAAAAGCGACGCCGGCAAATTCTCCTACGTGCTGATCGATTGCCCGCCTTCGCTCACCTTGCTGACGGTCAATGCGATGGCGGCCGCCGATGCCGTCGTCGTGCCGCTGCAATGTGAGTTCTTCGCGCTGGAAGGTCTGAGCCAGCTGCTCAAGACGATCGATCTGCGTGCGCGCGAGCCTCAATCCGTCGCTGGAGATCCAGGGAATCGTACTCACCATGTTCGACAAGCGCAATCGACTGTCGGACCAGGTGGCGGCTGATGTGCGCGCGCAATATGGGCGACAAGGTCTACAAGACCGTCATTCCCCGCAACGTGCGCATTTCCGAAGCGCCGAGTCATGGGTTGCCGGCACTAGTCTACGACCTGCGTTGTCCGGGAAGTCAGGCCTACATCAAACTGGCGGGCGAATTGATTCAACGCGAACGCGTGCGGGCCGCGGCGTGACCGCTGAAACGCGCAAACCGGACGACACGCGGCATCGCGGGTTGGGACGAGGGCTTTCGGCGCTGATCGGCGATGAAGCCGCGCCGGGCAAGCACGAAGGCAGCAACCGTAACGCGCGCGTGGTGCCGGTGGCGTTCCTGCGGCCGAACCGTTTTCAGCCGCGCAAAACTTTTGTGCCGGAAGAGCTGCACGATCTCGCGAATTCCATTCGTGAGAAAGGCGTGCTGCAGCCGATCCTTGTGCGGCCCATCGCCGGCGATGCGAACGCGTTCGAGATCGTTGCCGGCGAACGGCGCTGGCGCGCGGCGCAGCTGGCGAAGCTCCATGATGTGCCGGTCGTCATCCGCGAAATGAATGACGGTGAAGCGCTTGAGCTCGCCATCATCGAAAACGTTCAGCGCTCCGATCTCAATGCGATCGAGGAGGCCGTCGCCTATCAGCGAACTGATGGATCGGTTTGCTTACACCCAGGAGAAGCTTTCGCAGGAAGTCGGCAAGAGCCGCAGCCATGTCGCGAACACGCTGAGGCTTCTGAAGCTGCCTGAGACCGTGCGAATGATGATCCGCGATGGAAGGCTGACGGCCGGGCATGCCCGGACATTGATCGGGCTTGCAGACCCCGAGGCGAGGGCGAAGGAAATCATCGAAGGCGCACTCAATGTTCGCGAGGCCGAACACCGTTCGGATTCTAAATCTGGGGCTGCACGAAAGATTGTTCGGAAAGACCCGGACATCAAAGCCCTGGAAGACAGCGTTTCCAATGTGTTGGGACTGAAAGTTCAGATCTTGCACAAGGGAAACAAGGGCGGCGAGCTGCGCATCGCTTACAAGACGCTTGAGCAGCTGGACGACATCGTCAGGCGCCTCAACAAAAGCTGATAACACGCTTTATCCACAACGAAGTTTTCTATGGGTTGAGTCGCCTATTGCGCTCGCGCGCGCAGCAGCGCGGTCTTCGAATCGATTCGCCCGTCATACAAAGCCCGGCCGATCACGACCCCCAAGATGTTGCGGCTCGGGGCGGCCATCAGAGCTTCGATATCCGTCATTCCGGAAACGCCGCCCGACGCAATGATCGGTATACGGACGGTATTGGCCAGCGCCGCGGTCGCCGCGACATTGACCCCGCCCAGCATTCCGTCGCGCGCGATGTCGGTGAATATGATCGCCGCGACACCCGCGTCTTCGAAACGTCGTGCCAGCTCGACGACCTCGATTTGCGACGCCTCCGCCCAACCCTGCACCGCGACCTTGCCGTCCTTGGCGTCGATGCCGACCGCGATCTTGCCGGGATGCGCCCGCGCGGCGTCTTTCACCAGTTGCGGATCGCGCAGTGCGGCCGTGCCCAGAATGACCCGTGTGATGCCGGCCTCAAGCCACGCATCGATCGCCGTTGCGATCGCGAATACCGCCGCCCAGTTGAATCGGCAGCTTGATCGCGTTGCGGATCGCGGCGATGGCGTCGCCATTCATCGAGCGGCCTTCGAAGGCGCCGTTCAGATCGACGCAATGCAGCCATTCGAAGCCGGCGCTCTCAAATGTGCGCGCTTGTGCGGCAGGATCGTCGTTGAAGATCGTCGCCGATTCCATTTCGCCGCGCTTGAGCCGCACGCAGCGTCCGTCACTCAGATCGATCGCTGGAAATAGAATCACGGCCGCCAGCCGAGAAAGTTTGCAAGCAGCTTCAATCCGACGGCCTGGCTTTTTTCCGGGTGAAATTGCGTGCCCACGATATTGTCGCGCGCAATCGCGGCCGTGACGGCGCCGCCGTAATCCGTCGTCGCCAGCAGACGAGCGGCGTTCGTCGGACGCAGCTCGAACGAATGCACGAAATAGGCATGCGCGCCGTCCTCGATGCCGGCGAATACGGGATGCGCCCGCAACGATCTTCAAATCATTCCAACCCATATGCGGAATCTTGAGCGAGGCGTCCGCGGGCACGAGCCGCACGACTTCTCCTTCGATCCAGCCGAGCCCCGGATGATCGCCGAATTCGCGCCCGACGCTCGCCAGCAACTGCATGCCGACGCAGATGCCGAGAAAGGGTTTGCCGCGATCGATCACGGCGTCTTTCAACGCAGCCACCATGCCGGGAACAGACGACAGCCCGTTCATGCAATCCGCAAATGCGCCGACGCCCGGAAGCACGATGCGCTCGGCGCTCGCCACCACGCCGGGATCTGCCGTGACTATGATTTCGTGTTGCGAACGCACTCTCCGCCGCCGCGCGCGCCAGCGCCTTCTCGGCGGAACGCAAATTCCCCGAACCGTAGTCAATGAGGGCGACGGCCTTGGTCATGCGTCCCGCTGCTTTTTCCAGAAGAACAGCAAATAAAAAATGCCGAGCCAGAGAATATAGAACGACCCGTTGAACAGGTAGGTGACCGTGTGGCCGAGCCAGCTTGCCGTCACACCAAGATATTGCCGCGTGACCACCGATACCGTTGCTTGCGGCAGCGCCGCGAGCGACGCAAGGACAGTGGCTTTGATGTTCGCCTCGATCAGCATCTGTCCGAAGTAAAGGGCTGTGCCGACGCTGTAAGCCACGAAGGCAAAAATTCTGATCGCAAGATTCGCTTGATGCAGGAAATAATAGATCGCAACGACCATCGCAAAATTGATCGCGATCACCTCGCCAAACATCGACACTTCGTTGGCCGTTGTCGACCGCGCCAGATTGAGAAGGTCGAGCTCGGTCATGGCGCCTTCAATCCGCGTCCATCTTCAGTGCGGCGATGAAGGCTTCCTGCGGAATGTCCACCTTGCCGAACTGGCGCATCTTCTTCTTGCCCTCCTTCTGCTTGTCGAGGAGCTTGCGCTTGCGGCTGATGTCGCCGCCATAGCATTTGGCCGTCACGTCCTTGCGCAGCGCCTTGATCGTTTCGCGCGCGATGACCTTGCCGCCGATCGCCGCCTGCACCGGGATCTGAAACAGATGCCGCGGGATCAGGTCCTTGAGCTTTTCGCACATGCGCGCGTCCGCGCGCCTCGGCACGTCCGCGATTGACGATCATCGACAGCGCATCGACCGGCTCGCCATTGACGAGGATCGACATCTTCACGAGATCGCCCTCCTCATAGCTTTCGATGTGATAGTCGAAGCTGGCATAGCCGCGACTCACCGATTTCAGCCGGTCGTAGAAATCGAACACCACTTCGTTGAGCGGCAGCAGATAGATGACCATCGCGCGCGCGCCCGCATAGGTGAGCTCGACCTGACGGCCGCGGCGGTCTTCGCACAGCTTCAGCACCGCGCCCAGATGTTCGTCCGGCACGAAGATGGTGGCCTTGATCCACGGCTCTTCGATGAAGGCGATGCGCACGGGATCCGGCATGTCGGCCGGATTGTGCAATTCCTTCATCGTGCCGTCGGTCAGGTGCAGGCGATAGATCACGCTGGGCGCCGTCGCGATCAGGTCGAGATTGAATTCGCGCTCGAGCCGTTCGCGCACGATTTCCAGATGCAGCAGACCCGAGAAATCCGCAACGGAAGCCGAAACCCAACGCGGCGGACGTTTCCGTCTCATAGGTGAAGCTCGCATCGTTCAGATGGAGCTTGCCCAGCGCCTCGCGCAGATCCTCGAACAACGCCGCGTCGACGGGAAACAGTCCGCAGAACACGACCTGCTGCGCCGGCTTGAAACCCGGCAGCGGCGCCTCCGCGCCGCGGCGCTCGTCGGTGATCGTGTCGCCCACCTGCGTGTCGGCGACCTGTTTGATTTGGGCGGTGATGAAGCCGATTTCGCCGGGACCGAGCGCGATCGACGACCGTCTGCTTCGGCGTGAAGACGCCCACACGTTCGACTTGGTAGACGGCGTTGGCCGCCATCATGCGGACCGACTTGCCGCGCTTCAGTTCGCCGTCGACGACGCGCACCAGCACGACGACGCCCAGATAGGCGTCGTACCAGCTGTCCACGAGGAGCGCCTTGAGCGGCGCCTCGGCGTCGCCTTTGGGCGCGCGGCAGGCGATGGACGATCGTCTTCCAGCACTTCGCTCGATGTTGAGGCCGGTCTTGGCGGAAATCGCGATGGCATCGGCTGGCATCGAGACCGATCACGTCCTCGATCTGCTGGCGCACGCGTTCGGGCTCGGCGGCCGGCAGGTCGATCTTGTTGAGAACGGGCACGATCTCGAGATTGGCGTCGATCGCCTGATAGACATTGGCGAGGGTCTGCGCCTCCACGCCCTGGCTCGCATCGACCACCAAAAGCGCGCCCTCGCAGGCGGCCAGACAGCGCGACACCTCATAGGCGAAGTCCACATGCCCCGGCGTGTCCATCAGATTGAGGGTGTAGGTCTCGCCGTCCTTCGCCCTGTATTCGAGCCGGACGGTCTGGGCCTTGATGGTGATGCCCCGCTCGCGCTCGATATCCATGGAATCGAGCACCTGCTCCTTCATCTCGCGCGCCGTCAGCCCGCCGCAATACTGGATCAGCCGGTCGGCCAGGGTCGATTTCCCGTGGTCGATATGGGCGATGATGGAAAAATTGCGGATATGGGCGAGGTCGGTCATGGCGGCGGTTCATAACGGCGGGATTCCGCCGCGTCCAGCCGCATGGGCCCCCTGTCTTCGTCGCGCCCAAAAGAGCAGACTAACCGTGGTTTCCGCCGGAGCCTGGTAGGGGGTTCGCGACGGACCATTCGGGAGGTTCCAGATGTTTCGATCATTACGAAGAGGCGGCGTCTTCGCCGCCTCGTTGCTTGGTGCGCTTGGAATAGCCGGATCGGCGTCAGCCGATGTGAGCGATTTCCTCGGCAATTGGGTCAATCAGGATTCCGACACCAGCGGGATCACGCATGTGGTCATTTCGCCGGCGGGCGGCAATCAGGTGACCGTGCAGGTCTTCGGACAATGTCATCCGACGGATTGCGATTGGGGCACGGTTCCGGGCCACAATTATTATGCCGCCGTCAGTTCGGGCGATGTGCGGATGATCACCGCTTCGTTCAACACCGGCTTCGCGCACAAATTTCTCGTCTTCCGCGAAGCGCATGGCGGCAAGCTGGCGTTCGAAGCGCTGACCGATTTCACCGACGGCTCCGGCCGGCAGGATTACGACATGGTCGGCAGGCTGGTCGCGATGGGTGGGCCTCCGCCGGGTGGTGGATATGGTCCGCCTCCGGGCCCGCCCCCAGGCGGCTATGGTCCTCCGTCAGGACCGCCGCCCGGTGGCTACGGCCCGCCGCCAGGTCCCAGCATGGGCGCCGAGGACTGCATCGGTCTCAATCCGGGCACGACGCAGGCGGCATTCGTCGGCGGCGACTGGAAAGTGGTCGACGGCCCGAACTGGTTGCTCGACTTCGGCGGCAATGCTTCCGGAGCCCATCGCGCGGCTGACATCATCCATCACTACAAGTTCAATCAGCAGTGTTTTGTCGTCAGGCCGAACGCCTCCATGACCTATTGGAAACGCAACGGTTTCGTTCCCGGCGGCAATATGGGTGGCGAAGATTGTATTGGGCTCAATCCAAACACAACTTCCGTCGCGCATGTCGGCGGCGACTGGAAAGTGGTCGATGGCGCAAACTGGATTCTCGATTACGGCAACGACAAGGGCGCTGCGTTCCAGGCGCTCGCCGTGATTCAGAATTATCACCTGAACCGGCAATGTTTCGTCGCGCGGCCCAATCCGCCGATGCAATATTGGTTGGCGCAGTAAACTGAAATTTGTGACGACGGCGGCTCCGGGAAACCGGGGCCGCCGTTTTCATTTGAGACGACGAAGCGCAAATGCGAGCGGAATGAACGCCGCGAGCTCTGCGGCGATCGACACGGCGACAAGCCCGACAATCGAAATGTCGTAGAGCGCGCCCAAAAGCGCGCTGCCGGCGAACCACGCGATGCCATAGATCGCGGTGAAAATGCCGTAGGCGCGGGCGCGCGCATGCTCCGGCACCATGCGGGCGACGGCCGCCGACATGATCGCGTCGTGCACGCCGAGCGCAATGCCCCAGGCGAGAACGCCCGTGAGCGCGAGCGCAAACCCGCCGAAGAACACCAGCGGCGCGGCCGCGGCGCCGATCAGGAGTCCCGGGATCAATACGCCGAGCCCGCTCTTGTCGAACCAGCGGCCGAAGATGAGCGAACCCAGCCCCGATGCGCCCATGGCCGCGGCGTAGAACACCGGCACGATGGCGGGCGACACGACATTCGCTTTGGCGAAATGAAATGCGATCAACGGGTAATCCGCAAAGCCGAAGGCGACGAAGGCGGCGGCCACGGCATAAAACCAGAATGCGGGCGACAATGCCGAACCCGGCGCGGCATTCTTGTCGGGCGGCGCGACGTGGCCTGCATAGGGAAAGCGGAACCGCACCGTCAGTACACTGATGATCGTGAGCGTGGCCGGCACGCCCAGCCACAGAAACGCCGTGCGGTAGTCGTGATGCAGCGCAAGCACCAGCGCCGCGATCAACGGACCGCCCATGGCGCCCGTCTGGTCCATCGCTTCGTGCAGACCGAACGCCCAGCCCTGGCCGATGTGTTCCCCGGCGCGCGACATCATGGTGTTGGCGGCCGGATTGCGCACGGCTTTGCCGGTGCGTTCGAGCACGATGAAAAGTGCGGCTGCCCACCAATTGCCCGCCAGCGCCAACGCGGGCACGGCCGCCATCTGGATGGCATAGCCGGCAAGCGCAATGGGCCAATACAGCCGCGTGCGTTCCGCCAGCCGCCCCGAGCCCAGCCGCAACAGATAGCCGAACAATTCGCCCGTGCCCGCGATGGCGCCGACCGCCGCGCCGCTGGCGCCGAGACTTGCGAGGAACGGTCCGCTGATGCCGCGCATGCCTTCATAGGCCATGTCGGCGAACAGGCTCACCACGCCAAAGGCGATGATGAAAGCGAGGCCGGATTTCTTGTCGAAGGTCGTTTCCATGCGCCGCAATCTAACGGAGCGCGCGCGCATCGCCAGCAGAAATTGAGGCGCAAATCAGATGCAACGCAGCTCCGCGCTGCGCGAAGGCGGTCTCGGCTCCATGTCGCCGTGCGCGAAGTCCTCCTGCCAGGTTTCGAAGGAGGCCGGATCGCCGCTGCGGCGATGGAAATAGAGTCGTTGCGCCAGCGCTCGCAGCGGCCCGGTCATCAGCATGGCGTCGATCAGCGCATTGGGCGGCGCGAGATCGAGCACACGCCGAAGAGCGCGCTTGAGGCGGTAGCGTGGAATTTCGCGGGCGAAGGCTTCCAGCGGATGGCCGCCGCGGTCATACAGATATTCGCCGACGAGTTGCGCCGCACGTCGGCCGAAATGAAGCGCTGTATGAATGCCGCCGCCTGTGACCGGCGAGACAAGCCCGGCCGCATCCCCGATCAGCATGACTCGCCCGCGCCCCAGGGGTTCGACGGGTCCGCCTGTGGGAATCAATCCGCTGCGCCGTTCGACGACACGAATCGCGCCGCCACCGGAAATCGCTGCGACACGCGCAAGGAGTTTGGAGAGTTGTGGCTTGCGGCCGCGCACCGACGCGACGCCGATCTGCGTCACGCCGTGACCGGGTACAGCCCAGCCGATGTAGCCCGCTGCGATTTTGCTGTCGGCGAAGCAATGCAGAAAACGCGCATCGAGTCCCGGCAGCGGCTCGCATTCGATTTCCGCGCCGGCGAGAAAACGCCGGTTGCGCCCGAGCCCGAAGAATTGCGCGACATGGGAGCGCGCGCCGTCGGCGCCGATCAGGAATTGGGTCTGCAGATCGAGCGCGGGCAGGGAGATGCCGGAGCGATCTTCACCCGCACCTTCGAATCGCGTTCCATAGATCAGCTTTGCGCCCGCCCTTTCCGCTTCCGCCGCCATCCAACGCAGGAGCGCGGCGGTATCCGTCGCCTGGAAATAATAGCCCGGCGCATGCAGATCGAGCGCACGTCCGTCCGGCGCATAAAGTCGAACTCCGCGCACCTTGCGCATCAGATCGGAAGGCAGGTCGCAATCCTCCGTCGCTTCCTTGACAAGGATGCCGGTGGTACGAATGCGGGCGCCCGGCTCGGATTTGCCGTCGAGCACGACGACCTTCAATCCGCGCAACGCGGCTGTGCGGGCGCAGGCAAGGCCGGCAAAGCTGCCGCCGACGATGACGAGATCAAATTTGGCGGCCATGGCATGTCCCCGCAATGCGAACCGCAGAGTCACGCGCTCTCATGGCGGGATTGCGGCGGAGCTAGGCGCGCAGCGTCCCGCCGGTCGCTTTGGTCACGGCCGCCACGATCTTCTGTGCGACTGTCTCGATCTCGGCGTCGGTGAGCGTGCTTGTCCTTCGGCTGCAATCGTACCGCAATGGCGAGCGACTTCTTGCCTTCGGGCACGCCTTTGCCTTCATAGAGGTCGAAGATATCGACCCGCTCGATGAGCGCGCGATCGACATTGCGCGCGGCGCGCACGACCTCCTCCGCCATCACCTTGCGCATCCAGCACGAACGCGAAATCGCGCTCGACGGCCGGATAGGGCGACGGCGCGAATAGTCGCGCGCGCTTTCCCTTTTGCCTTCGGCTCGGGAATCGCGTCGAGAAACACTTCGAAGGCCGCGACAGGACCTTTGAGATCGAACGCCGCGAGGATCTTCGGGTGCACTTCGCCGAAAGTGCCAAGCACCTTGGAACCCAGCGCCAGCGTTCCGGAGCGGCCCGGATGATACCAGGCGGGCGCGCCAGGCTTGATCGGCGCCGTCATTGCGCCGCCCATGGCGGTCTCGATAGCTGCCAGCATGTCGGCCTTCGCGTCGAAGGCGTCGGCAGCGATGGCGTGGATTTCGTCCATGTCCGCGCGCCCGCGCCCACGCGAATGCCGGCAGCGACAGTCGTCTGTGCGCCCGGCATGCCGCTTTCGAACTGCGCGCCCACTTCGAACAGCATCTGGTCGGCGAACCCGCGCGCCACGTTACGCGACGCGGCAGCCAGCAAGGACGGCAACACGCTCGGGCGCAGTGCGTCCAGTCGGCGGCAATCGGATTTTCCACCTGCCGCGCATCGTCGCCGCCGCCGAACGGCATAGCCATGCGCGCGTGCAATGAAGGAATTGGAAATCGTCTCGTTGAAGCCGCGCGCGGCGAGGTGCGTGCCGCGCGAGTCGCAGTCGCTTCTGCGCCGGCGTCAGCGCGGACTGCGCCACCGCATGCGGTCGCGACATCGCCTGCGACGGAACGCGTCGAGCCCGTAGATGCGCACGACCTCTTCAACGAGATCGGCGCGGCCTTCGATGTCGCCGCGCCATGGGGGCGGCATGACGCTCATCGTCTCGCTGCCTTCCACGACGAAACCGAGACTCTTCAAGAATACGAACGATTTCGTTTCGGGTATTTCGAGACCGGCCAAACGTGTGAGCGCGGCAGACGAGAACGCGATCTGTCGCCGCCACGCAGGAACGGTGCCTGCCACGACGATCTCGGAAGGCTCGCCGCCGCAGAATTCGAGAATCAATTTCGTGGCGAGTTCGAGCCCGGGCACGACGAATTCGGGATCGACGCCGCGCTCGAAGCGATACCGCGCATCGGACAGGATGCCGAGCTTGCGTCCCGTCGCGGCCGTGCGCACCGCATCGAAAAGCGCCAACTCGACAAACACATCGGTGGTGTCGAGGGTGCAACCCGTCTCTTCGCCGCCCATCACGCCGCGATGCCGCGCGCGGCGGCGTTGTCCGCGATGACGCACATCTGCGCATCAAGCGTGTAAGTCTTGCCGTCGAGCGCCAGCAGCGTTTCGCCGTCTTTCGCAAGACGCGCCTGCAGGTCGCCGGAAAGCTTTGCGGCATCGAACACATGCAATGGCCGGCCGCGGTCGTAGGACATGAGATTCGTCACATCGACCAGCGTGGAGATGGGCCGCAATCCAATCGCGCGCAAACGCCGTTGCACCCATTCGGGACTCGGACGGTTCTTCACATTGCGGATCAATCTTCCCGCAAACATGGGACAAGCGTTTTCCGCGCCGGCGGGAAAATTCAGATGAACGCGAATCGGGACTTGCGAATCTTCCGGGAAGGGCAGTCACGGCGCCGCTCTTCAAGCGCCCAAGGCCCGCCGCCGCGAGATCTCGCGCGATGCCGTAAATGCTTGTGCAATCGCCGCGATTGGGCGTGATCGACACATCGATGACGGGGTCGTCGAGGCCGAGGGCCGACGCGGCGGGCGCGCCGACAACGGCGTCATCGCCAAGCTCGATGATGCCCTGATGCTCGTCCGACAACAAAAGCTCGCGCTCGGAACATAGCATGCCGCGCGATTCCACGCCACGAATGCTCGAGATTTTGAGAATCTCGCCTGAGACCGGAATCGACAATGCCGGGCTTGGCGAACACGCCTTTCATGCCGGTATGCGCATTCGGCGCGCCACACACGACCTGCACGATGTCTTCGCCCGTATCGACCATGCAGAGCTTCAGCTTGTCGGCGTTGGGATGTTTCTCCGCCGACACGACATGCGCGACGATGAAATCCTTGAGCCCTGCGCCCTTGTCTTCGATCATTTCGACTTCGAGACCGATGCTCGTCATCGTCTCGGCGATCTTCTGCGCATCGGCGTCGGTGTCGAGATGCTCCTTGAGCCAGGAGAGCGTGAACTTCATCGGCTGAGCCCTCCGTCAAGCGTGGGCAGATCGAGCGCCGCGAAACCGAAATGGCGGAGCCAGCGAATGTCGGATTCGAAGAATGGCCGCAGGTCCGGCGCGCCATATTTCAGCATCGCCATGCGGTCGAGGCCGAAACCGAATGCGAAGCCCTGATAGCGCTCGGAATCGATGCCGCACATCTCGAGCACGCGCGGATGCACCATGCCGGAGCCGCCGAGCTCCAGCCAGTCATTGCCCGTGCCGAATTTGATCTGCCCGCCCGAGCGGTCGCAGCGCATGTCCCATTCCGACGCTCGGTTCGGTGAACGGAAAGAAGGATGGCCGCGCGCGAAGCTCGATCTTCGGCACTTCGAAGAAGGCGGAGCAGAACTGCTCCACCACCCATTTGAGGTGGCCGAGATTGGTGTCTTCGTCGATCACCAGCGCTTCAAGCTGATGGAACATCGGCGTATGCGTCGCATCGGAATCGCGACGATAGGTGCGGCCCGGCGCGATGATGCGGATAGGCGGCTTCTGCGCCAGCATCGTGCGCACCTGCACGGGGCTCGTATGCGTGCGCAGCACATGACGCGAACCATCGGCCTGCGGCGCGAGATAGAATGTGTCGTGCATCTGCCGCGCGGGATGATCGGGCGGAATGTTCAGCTTGGTGAAATTGTAGTCGTCATATTCGACGTCGGGGCCTTCCGCGATCGGCGAAGCCCAGATCGGCGAAGATCGCCGTGATTTCGTCGAGCACCTGCGACACGGGATGGATCGTGCCGACCGGTTCTGGGCGCGCGGGTAACGTCACGTCGACGCGCTCCTGCGCGAGGCGTGCGTTCAGCGCCACGTCGCCAAGTGCCGCTTTGCGCTCGGCAATCGCCGCCGTCACGCGGTCGCGCAGTCCATTGAACAGGGGACCGTTCTCGCGCCGCTCGTCGGCGCTCATGCCGCCCAGCGACTTCAACAGTTCGCTGACGGAACCCTTTTTGCCCAGCGCCGAGACGCGCACGGCTTCCAGCGCGGCCTCATCGGCTGCGCCCGACACGGCGTCCAGAATCTGGCGCTCCAGGCTTTCAATTCGCTCATAGCTGACCCCAATCGATGGCACGGCTTGAATCACGGTCTGGCGGGACTGCCAAGACCGGCCGGCTCCGATGGGACGCGAAATCTAGGCTTTTGCCTGTTCCACCAGAGCCTTGAAGGCCTCGGGCTCGTGAATGGCGAGGTCGGACAGGACCTTGCGGTCCAGTTCGATGCCGGCACGGGCGAGGCCGCTGATAAATCGGCTGTAGGTGACGCCGTAGAGCCGGCAGGCCGCGTTGATGCGCTGGATCCAGAGGGCACGGAAGTTCCGCTTCTTCTCCTTGCGTCCAATATAGGAGTGCTGGAGCGAGCGGTCGACCGCGGCGTTGGCCGAGGTGATCGTGTTCTTGCGGCGGCCGCGGAAGCCTTTGGCCTGCGTGAAAACGCGCTTGCGGCGGGCGTGGGACGGGACGGAACGGGGGGCTCGGGACATGGGTCTCTCCTCAGGCGTATGGCATCCAGCGCTTCACGCGCTGGGTTTCGGCCGAGGACAGGACGGACGTGCCGCGTAAGCTGCGGATCTGCTCGTTGGAGCGCTTGATCATGCCATGCCGCTTGCCGACCTGGCCGCACTTGATCTTGCCGTTCGCAGTGAATTTGAAGCGCTTTTTGGCGCTCGACTTGGTCTTCATCTTGGGCATTTTGCGGTCTCCTCTGGGGCCCGTCAGGGGATGGGCCGGTCGCTTTCGGGGTCGCCACGGCATGCCCTTTCGCCGGGCGGCCCGAAGAGGGGGCGTCTTATACGGAAATTGCCGCCGCTGGCAAGTTTGGCCGGGAATTAACGAATCCGCCGGGTTTTCTGCGCGTCCGGGCTCAAGTCGTCAGATTGTATATCAGCCCGAACGGGTCCTTGACGTAACAGCGGGGGAATTGCGGTTCGTTCTTGACGATTGTGCAGCCATTTTTCACCAGCCGAGTCTTGGCAGCTTCGACATCGTCGACCGTGACTTCGAACACCGGCCCCAGCAGCGGACCGCGCTCGATGAACATGTTGATGCTCGGGCCATGGAGGCTGATCATGTTCGGCGTCTCCTCGGTAATCTCAAATCCGAGTTGCTCGACATAAAAGAGTGCTGCCGTTTTTGGATCAGGCGATTCGAAAATAATGTCAGTGCCAAAACTGTTCGCCATGTCGTTCCCCAAGTCGGTGTCGGCCGCCTATCCTAATGCAATTGCAACGCCCCGTCAGCGTGCTTGCTGATGCGTGATCGCGGCAGTAGCTTCGCAAGCGATTGAATCAAAAGGGGTTCCCATGTTTGCGGAATTCAGAAAATTTGCGATGCGCGGAAGCGTGATCGATCTCGCGGTCGGCGTTGTGATCGGCGCTGCCTTCACCGCCATCGTCAATTCGCTGGTCAAGGACGTCATCATGCCGCCCATCGGGCTTCTGCTCGGCGGCATCGACTTCTCGAATCTGTTCATTGTGCTCAAGGGGGGCCACGTGGCCGGCACGCTCAAGGCGGCGCAGGACGCGGGCGCGGTGACCATCAACTATGGGCAGTTCTTCAACGCGATCGTCAATTTTCTGGTCATCGCTTTCGTGCTGTTCCTGATGTTGCGGCAGGTGAATCGGATGATGGCCTCCAAGGAGCCGGCTCCGCCGCCACCGCCGCCGCCGGAAGAACTCGCGGTGCTGCGCGAGATTCGAGATTTGTTGAAGGCCCGTCCGTGAAAATCCGTACGGCGATATTTGTCGCGGGATTCGCAGGAGCGCTAATGTCCGGCGCCGACGCCGCGCCTTCCGATGCGCAAGCGATGCTTCAGACAGCGACCGGTTTCTATGACGTCTATCTGACCTTGCATCCTTCCGACGGCATTCCGGACGCTACGCTGCGCGCGCGGTTTGAACCCTTCATCTCACCGGCGCTCGACAAGCTCCTGGCGGATGGTGACGCTGCGGAACAGCGCTACGTCAAGGCGACCAAGAATCAGGCCCCGCCGCTCGTGGAAGGCGATCCGTTCACGCCCAATTTCGAAGGCGCAACCTCGCTCAAGATCGGAACCTGCGTCGCCGATGCGAAAGGCGGCCATTGTGCGGTCGCAATGGTGTATGATGATCGCAAGGACAAGCCGATCAGATGGACCGACATGGCCGTGCTGGTGAATACGCCGGCCGGCTGGCGCATCGACGATATCGTCTATGGGGCGGATTTCGGAAACAAAGGTTCGCTCAGCGGGACGATTCGCGACGCCATCAAGGACGGCGCTTCCGTTCCGGGATAGTCGCGCAAAACCGAAGGAATTTTATGGCCGCGGGCATTGCCGAACAGGTTCGCAACATCGCCATTGTCGCGGTGCCCATCATCATCGCCATCACGTTTCACGAAGCGGCGCATGGCTATGTCGCGCGCCATTTCGGCGACGACACGGCCGAGCGGGCGGGCCGCATCACGCTCAATCCGCTGCGCCACATCGATCCGTTCGGAACGATCCTGTTGCCGGCGATGCTCTACTTAACCACCGGCTTCATGTTCGGCTATGCGAAGCCCGTGCCGGTGAATTTCGCAGGCCTGCGTCATCCCAAGCAGGACATGGTGTGGGTGGCGGCGGCTGGCCCGGCGATGAATCTGCTGCTCTGCGCGATCTCGGTGTTGGCGATTTTTCTGTGCGAGCTGTTCAAGTTCTTCCCAAGCGAATTCGTACTTCAGATGCTCTTTGCGTCCATTCAGGTGAATCTGATCCTGGCGGTTTTCAACATGATTCCGTTTCCTCCGCTCGATGGCGGAAGGGTCGCAGTCGGGCTGTTGCCCATGCCGCTTGCGAAACCGCTGGCGCAGGTGGGCCGCTTCGGGCTTCTGCCCATTCTGCTGATTTTGATCGTGTTGCCGATGCTCGGGTTCGATGTCAGCAAATGGCTCGTCGAGGGTCCGGTAAGGTTTCTGGAACAGCCGATACTGCAGCTGCTTCACATCCAGCTTGCCTGAATGTCAGTGGGCGACGAGATCGCGAAATTCGGGATGCTTTCCGATAAAGTCGGCGATGAACGGACATTGCGGGACGATTTTGTAACCTTGGCTGCGCGCCAGTTCGAGCGCGCCCTGCGCCAGCGACGAGCCCAGGCCGTGGCCTTCCAGCGCCTTGGGAACTTCGGCATGGGTGAAGGTGCGAATTCCGTCCGCCGTGCGATATTTCACGAACGCGGTTCCGCCATCAATTATGAGTTCGTAACGGTTCATTGCGGTATTGTCCGTCACCGCGTTCGGCATCGCCTGTCTCCGGTTTGCGCGAGCGCAGCTTACTCCATTGGCGCGATCAAATGAATTCGTCCGACCCGGTCATCCAGACAGAAAGGCTGCTGCTGCGCCGGATGCGGTTGGACGACGCCGATGCGCTGCATGCCATTTTCCGCGATCCGGAAACGATGCTTTATTGGTCGACCTTGCCGCACAGCTCGCTGGCGCAAACGCTGGAATTCATGACCCGCACGATCAACGCCTGCGAGGCCGGCGAGGCGGATGATTTCGCCGTGCTCTTCGAAGGCAAGGTGATCGGCAAGGCGGGTGTGTGGCAGAACGATGAGGTTGGTTACGTCATCGCGCGCGAAGCCTGGGGCAAGGGCCTCGCGAGCGAAGCCGTGCGCGCGGTGATCGCACGTGCGTTTGCGCGAGGCCATGCCCGCCTGCATGCCGACGTCGATCCCCGCAACGCGCGCTCGCTCAAGCTCCTCAGGAAGCTCGGTTTCCGCGAAACCGGCTCGGCCAAACGCACCTATCAGATCGGCGACGAATGGACCGACAGCGTCTATCTCGAACTCGTCAATTCAGGTTGAAGAATTTCGCGGCGTTGGTGTGCAGCACCTTTTTCAGAACATCCTTGCCGAGGAATGCGAGCTTGTCCGCCGCATAGTCGCGGGGATGGCGCGACCAGCCGTCCTTCAGCGCCGGGGATTGCGATGTCGGATGGGGAAAATCCGTTTCCCACATGATGTTGTCCGGCAGCACGCGGATGGCGTTTTCGATTCCCGCATTCTCGTCTTCGAACCAGAAGCTCGCATGGATCTGGCGTTTGAAATATTCGCTGGGCAGGAGCTTATATTCCGGATGCTCCTTGCGAACGCTGGTGTTGACGAATTGCCAATCGCAGAATTCGAGAAATGACGGCACCCAGCCGATGCCGCTTTCGACTGAGAACAGCTTGAGCTTCGGGAAGCGGTGGCACACGCCGCCGAACAGGATGTCCACGAGACAAACCTGATTGCCGAGAAACAGCTTGGTGGATTCCGCGGCGATGTTCGCGCGCGGCCCCATCAGGCAGGGGTCGTCGGTGAAGCTGCCGCCGATCGCGCCGCCGCCGATATGGAAACTCACGGGCAGTCCCGTTTCCTCGATCGCGGCCCAGAACGGATCCCAATGCGGGTGCGGAAGGCGCGGGTGGCCAAAATCCTGCGGCGCTGTGCAGGCGAGAACCGTCTTGTGGCCGATGGAAGCCGCGCGATGGATTTCCTTCACGCTTTCCTTCACGTCCCAGAATGGAATCGCAGCACCCGGCAGCAGGCGCTTTTTGTCGGCGCTGCACCATTCCACAAGAAAGTCGTTATAGGCGCGCACGCATTCGAGCATCAGCTCCGGTTCGCCCAGCTTCAGGAATCCGCCCGCGCCGAAGCCGCCCACATTCGGATAAAGCACCTGCGCCTGAATGCCTTCACGATCCATGTGTTTGAGCCGCTCATGCGCATCGTAGGAACTCTTGGGGATATCGTCGAAGCCTTGCGGGTGCTCGGGATAGGAACCGTCGAAGCCCGCCATCGTCACCCAGCCCGGTGCATGGATCACCTGATCGCGCACAAACCACATGTCCATCCCGTTCATGCGTTTGATATGGGGAACGGCGTCGCCCCATTTCTTCGAGACGCGCGAGGTCCAGACGTCCGGCGGCTCAGTGATGTGCGTGTCGGTGTCGATGGGTCCGAATTCGTCGAACATGGGTCGTGTTCCTTCGTCGGCAGGTATGATGGCTCAGCCCCCAAGCATCGCGCCGGGCCCGCGGATCGGCAACCATGAGGCGACGCTTGGCGGACGCAAGGAAGCTATTTCAGGACTTCGGGGCGGGACTGTCCAGCCTATTTCGGTGCGCTCAATCGGGTCGTTCGTGCGAACGGTACGAAGATGATCGCCGCGAACGTCAACGCCGCCACCAAAAGCCATGCATCATTCATCGCCTGCACAAAACTCGCGTGCTTGACCATGGAATCGAGGATGGCCTGGGTGTCGGGATCGAGCGGGCCTTTGGGGCGATTGACGAACATCGCCAGCGGAATGCCGACGAATTTCGCCGTCTCGATATCGCCACGCTTAAGCAGGTCGACGATGGCCTGCGCATGGATGGGCGCGCGGCCATAAATGACGCTGTCGATCAGCGCGATGCCGATGGCGCCGCCCAGATTGCGCATGAGATTGAAAAGTCCGCTCGCGTCCGGCACGTCCGCGGGCACGAGTTGCCCGAGAGCAAGGCGGGTCGGCGGCAAGAGGCAGAACATGATGGCCACGCCGCGAATGATCTGCGGCCAGAACATCCCCGCGAAATCCGTCTCGCGCGTCTGAAACGCGCTGAGCCCAAGGCCGACCGCGAACAGCGCGAACCCGGCCGCCGTCAGCAACCGCGCATCCACACGACGCTCCAGCGCTACGGCGACGGGAGCCGTCAGCAGTTGCGCGATGCCCGTGACCAGCATGATCTTGCCGATTTCCAGTGAATTGTGATTGCGCACAAAAGCCAGGAACACCGGCATCATGTAGGTCGATCCGAACAGGCCGATGCCGAGCACGAAGCTCAAGGCGCAGCCGATCGCGAAAGTGGGATCGGCCAAAGTTCGCAGATCGACAAAAGGTTTCGCGCGCCCGAGCGAACGGTGAATGAAGGCCATTCCACTCAGCATCGAGACCGCAAGCAATCCGCAGACCAGCGGCGAAAGCCAGCCGCGTTCGGGCGCTTCCTTCAAGGCGATTTCCAGCGCCGCGAGCGCAAGCGCCATGCAGCCGATCGAAACGACGTCGAGCGAACGCAGCTCGCCGGGCGCAGGCTTTTCTCTGGGCAGGAAGGTGGCCGCGCCGAGCGCTGATAAAATTCCCGGCACGACATTGATCAGAAACAGCCAATGCCAGGAATAGGTCGCCGTGATCCAGCCGCCGACAATGGGGCCGACGGTGGGCGCAAGGACCGCGAGCACGCCGGCGATGGTGGTGGCCACTCCCTGGCGGCGCTCGGGAAACAGCAGGAACACGGCCGTGAACACCGCGGGGATCAGCGTTCCGCCGGAGAACCCCTGCAGCACGCGCCATGCCAACAGCGCATGGAAGCTTTCGCTCGCCGCACACCCGATCGATGCCGCGGTGAAGATCGAGATCGTCACCACAAACAGCCAACGCATGGTCAGGAGCCGCGTAAGGAAACCGGTCAGCGGAATGGCGATCACTTCCGCGATCAGATAGGCGGTCTGGATCCAGCTCATCTGGTCGCGCGGAATCACAAGCGCATCCTGGATCGTGGGCAGCGACGTCGCCACGACCTGCACATCCAGAATCGCCATGAACATGCCCACGCACATCATGGCGAAGCCGGCCCACGCGCCGGCGCCTAACTTGCCTTCGTCAGATGGAGAGATCGGACGCTCCTCGAAGCGC
The DNA here is from genome assembly GCA_963715545.1 of uncultured Alphaproteobacteria bacterium. Classification (GTDB taxonomy): domain Bacteria; phylum Pseudomonadota; class Alphaproteobacteria; order Micropepsales; family Micropepsaceae; genus Rhizomicrobium. The sequence goes on from OY970252.1 coordinate 3,697,042, forward strand.
GGAATTTTCAGCGGAAATGCGAATCCAGAGGACAATTCCATTCAGGATGGAAAAGACCAACGCGTAAAGCGGCAATCCGAGCGCCATCGGCAAGACCGCGATCTCTCCGATGACGACCGCATAATTGGGATGGCTGAGAAATCTGTAGGGACCTGTCTTCACCAAAGACGCGCCGGGCAGAACGATGATGCGCGTCGTCCAGCGCTCTCCGAGCGTCGCCAGGATCCAGACGCGCAGAACCTGCAGCACCGCAAAAGCCGCAAGCCAACCCCATTGGATCGGCCGGTCCCACCCCAGCAGCCACAGACCCGCGAGCCATGCGATGTGAAGCGAAACGATGAGCGGGAAATGCGATGGCGCATATTCCTTGGCGCCGCGCGCGAGAAGCCGCGCGGTGTTGCGTCGGGCAAGCGGCAACTCCGCCACGCGCTCGGCCGTGACGAACGCCAGAACGGCGATCGCCGCGATCACGCAGCGCTCTTCAGCGACACGCAACTCGCGCTGAATCCCGGGCCCATCGCCACCATGACCGACCGTCGCGGCAGGCCCGAACGCAACGCGAGGTCAAGCACGAAAAGAACGGTGGGCGCGGACATGTTGCCAAAGTCTCGAAGGACGGCGCGTTCCTGCTCTAGGGCGCCCGGCGCAATCGCCAAGGCGTTTTCGAGCGCCGCGACCACTTTGGCGCCGCCGGGGTGGCAGATGAAGCGATCGACTTCGTCCATCCTGATGTCTGCGCGCTTCAGAATGCCCGAAACGGCCGGCCCCATATTGGCTTCCGCAAAAGCGGGAATCGACTGCGCGAAAATCACTTCGAACCCTTGCGAGTCCATGTCCCAGCCCATGATATCGAGCGTATCGGGCCAGGTGTGCTCGCCGCTCGCTTCGATTTCCGCTACGCCGCGGTCTCCGGCACGCAGAATGCAGGCTGCCGCGCCGTCGCCGAACAGCGCGGTGGCGACGATGTTCGCCTTGGTGAGTTCATCCAGCCGGAACGCCAGCGTGCAAAGTTCGACCACGACCAGGAGAACATTTGTCCCCGGCTGCGCTTTGGCCAGTCGCGCCGCGATCGCAAATCCCGAAGCGCCGCCCGCGCAACCCAGTCCGAAGATCGGAACGCGCTGGATATCCGCGCGGAATCCCATCGCCTTCGCTGCGCGCGCTTCCAGGCTGGGGGTCGCAATCCCGGTCGAGGAGACGGTGACGACAACGTCGATTTCGCTCGCCCGCAGGCGCGCCGCTTCAAGGGCTTTGGACGCCGCCTCCACGAACAGGGCTTGCGCCTCCTCGAGATAGACTGCGGTCCGCTCTTTCCAGCCGCGCGGCTCGGAAAACCATGCAATCGGACGCACGCAATGGCGTTTTTCAATTCCAGCGGAGTCAAACACGCCGGCCATGCGATCGAAGGCGGCGTAACGCGCGCCGAACATTTTGCGCGCGGCGTCGGCCGCTTCGTCCTGACGCACGATGTGCTTCGGGACGGCAGTTGCGAGCGAAATCAGGCTTGCAGATCGACTCACGGGGGCGCCTCAGCATGGGTTCGGGAGCAGGCCCCCCATGATTGGAAACTCCCTGCGTTCGCTATAGTTGCTGTTGGATAGACGTTCTGCCCTCACCGAATATTCCCGAGCGCGTCTTGCCGGGCGGCGGCGGCCCGCACAGCTCTCCTTTTCGTGCCATTTTGGGGAGTTGCCTTGCGCATTTATCGCTGCAACGATAGGCCCGGTTTCGCAGCTTCCGGAGAGCCAGGCATGAAATACGGCATCGACTACCGCATTCTGAGGAAGGGCGCGGACAGGCCCGTCGACAACACCACGATGGCCCGTCCGGTGGACGTCGAGGTCGATGAAACGCAGTTCGCGCTGATCCCTGTCGTGGGCGACTATGTCGACATGGAAGGCGAGAACGATATGCGCAATGTTCCCGTCCATGGCCGGGTCAAGAGCCGCGCGTTCCGTTACGTGCTGGGCTATTGCTACGTCACGATCATCGTCGAGGAGACCGACGACGACTGGGGCAAGCTCGGGCTCTGACGCCCCGCGTGTCGTCCTTCTGACAGCTTGAGCCAAATTGCGTCCGCGGCGGACGAATCTTGCCAATCTGCTGCGAATTGCCCCGAACTTCCCGACAACCGGTCACCGGAGATTAACGGGACAGCCGGTAGGATTTTCCCACTGTTCGTTGGGTGTTCGAAGGGCGGCCGCCGGCGACGATTCATTATTGCGTCTGGATCAGAACGACATGACATCGCCTCTGCGGTCCGAACCGTTACGGTTTGACGAATTGGCAGTTGCGGCGAAAGCGGCATTGCTGCTGCTCGAAGCGCGCGCGAAGGAATCCGGCAGCGAGCTTGCCGCTTGCGCGGACGCGGGCGAAGACGTCCTGCATTTTCTGGCGATCAACGGCGCGACAGCCACGCGCAGCGCCGTCGCCGCCAATCCCGCCGCAGGCGCCAAGACCAATCTCGCTCTGACCAACGACCGTGAAGAATGCGTGCGCTCCCGCCTCGCGGAGAAGATCGGCCGGCTGCTGCCAGGCCTGTTCTCGTCCGAGGAAGAGCACCTGCGCGAATTGACGCTTGCCACGCTCAACACTCTGTCGCTGGACAAGGCGAGCGCCGTCCGCGCGGCCCTCTCGGAAGCCGTCAAGCATCTGGAGTGCGTGCCCAAACAGATCGTGCAGCGGCTTGCGCGCGATGTTGAAACGATCGTGGCTCTGCCGGTTCTCGAATTTTCGCCGGTTCTGGATGACGACGATATTCTGGAGATACTGGCGGCGGCGCGCGCCAACGACGTGTTTTGCGCCGTGGCTCGCCGCAAGGGCCTGTCGGCGGACGCCGCCGATGCGATCGTGGCGACGCTCGATACGAAAGCGGTGGCGACCCTCATCGGCAATGAATTGGCCAAGCTTCGCAAGGCCACGCTCGACAAGATCGTCGTGCGTGCGGCCGAAACAGCCGAGCTGCACTATCCCCTCGTGCTGCGCGCCGATCTTTCCTCCGGCCTCATCCGGAAACTCGCGAGCTTCGTGGGCGCAGCCCTGATCGAATTGCTGGCGGACCGCGAAGGCCTCGATGGAGAGACGCGAGCCAAATTGAAGAGTGAATTGAAAGCGCGCATCGAAGAGAAGGCCGTCGACCGCAAAGCGCCCGTCAGGGAACTTCCCAAGAAATTCGACGAGGCGTTCGTCGAGGCTGCCGCGGACGCCGGTCAAAGGGACTCGATCGTCGCGGCGCTGTCCAAGATGGGGCGGATCGACGCCGACGTCGTGCGCAAGGTGCTGGGGTCCGGTTCCGCCAAGGCGCTGACGGCGCTGGCCTGGCGCGCGGGGCTCGGCATGCGCACGGCTTTCAAGATTCAATGCGCGATCATGCATCTGCGTGGCGGCGATCTGCTCTACGCCCGCGGCGGCTCGGCCTTCCCCCTAAGCGAAGACGACATGCGCTGGCAGCTCAAATATATCGGTGTGCCGGAATAGGATTTCGCCGGGTTCCCGGATAAGGGTTCACGCGCAAATTTTCCTTCCCGACATTCTACAGCGTTCGCGCGAAATGGTTTATGCTGCTCGTGGGCTCAGGCGCCACAAGTCACGAGCGGAGTGTAACGATGCGTAAATATCTCCTGGCGGCGTTGGCCTTTCTCGCGAGCCTGCCCGCGGCGGCCGAGAATGTTTCGACCTATCACAATTCGATTTTCCGGTCGGGCGCGTACAGAGTCCCGGCGCTTACGCTCGCAGCCGCCGCCAATGTTCACCTCGAGGGCAGTTTCAAGTCGGCGGTAACGGGGAACATCTACGCCCAGCCGCTGTTTTACCGGGCGTCCGGCTCCAAACACGGCGTGGTCGTGGTCGCCACGGAATCCAACAGCGTCTATGCGCTCGACGCCGCAACGGGCGCCACCGTCTGGAAGGCGCAGCTTCCCGCGCCCGTGCCGCTTTCCCAATTGCCTTGCGGCAACATCGATCCCGAGGGGGTCACGGGAACGCCGGTGATCGATCCCGCCGCCGGCGTGCTCTATCTCGACGCGCTGATCCAGACCGCCAATGGACCGCGGCAGATGATCTATGCGCTGCTGCTCACCAATGGCTCGATCGTCGCCAATTGGCCGCTGGATGTGCAGGCTTCGATGGCGTCCGCCGGCGTGACCTTCTCGTCATCGACGCAAGGCGAGCGCAGCGCGCTGCTGCTGTCGGGCGGCAATCTTTATGTCGTCTATGGCGGCCGCTATGGGGACTGCGGCACTTATCACGGCACGGTGATTCAGATTCAGACCCAACCGCCCAAATTGGCGGGAAACTGGGAGACGCGCGCCAATGGCGGCGGCATCTGGGCGCAAGGCGGAATTTCGGGAGACGGCGATTCGTTCTTCGTCACCACGGGCAACACGATGGGCGCGAGCACATGGAAAGATGGCGAAGCGATCGTTCGCCTGGCGCCCGGACTCGCGCATTCGACCAATGCGAAGGATTATTTCACGCCGTCGAACTGGCAGAGCCTGGACAATTCCGACGCCGATCTGGGCGGCACCGAAGCGCTTCCCATCTCGATCGAGGTGGCGGGGTCCAAGCCTGCGACCCGGATCATCGCCTTCGGCAAGGACGGCAACGCCTATCTGGCGAGCCGTGCAAACCTGGGCGGCGTCGGCGGCGCAATTCAGGTGATGCAGGCCTCCAACGGCGCCATCAGGACTGCGCCCGCCGTCTATCAGACTTCGACCGCAACGATGGTGGCCTACACCAGTTCCGGCAACAGCCACTGTTCGGGCAATAACGAAACCATGTTGAACGTGGCGGCCAGCGGCAGTTCGCCGATGTCGTATGCGTGGTGCGCGGCGCTCAATGGCGCCGGCGCCCCCATCGTCACCACCACGGATGGCGCGTCGAACGGAATCGTTTGGGTTGTGGGCGCCGAAGGCGACAATCAGCTGCACGGCTTCAACGCGCTCACCGGCGCGACTGTTTTCTCCGGGTCCGGCACATCGATGAGCGGGCTGCACCACTTCCAGACGGTGATCGCGACGGAGAATCGATTCTATGTCGCGGCCGACAACAAAGTTTACGCGTTCGCGTATTGAGGCGTACGCGCGTTCGATTGCCGGTCCATTGAAGACCGCGTTTTGACGCATATGCCGATCGGGCCGATTTGGATGGCGATGAGCGGGTCAATCTCAAAAAGCTGACGAAAAAATTGGTCGAGGATTACCGGGCGAAGAAGCTTTCGCGGAGTGTGGGATGAAAAAGAAGACGAAGGAGAAAGCAAAAAAGCGGAACCCCTTTTTCGAGGGCGTCAAGCAGGGGCTGGAGGAAGCGATCGCCTACGCCGACGGGACGGCGGACAAGTCGCAATACAGGGTCCACATCCCTGACGATCTCGACGTGAGGGCGATCAGGCAGGACTGACTCAGGAGGCGGTTGCTCTGAATTATGGCTTCAATCTCGGGCGGCTGCGCGATCTCGAACAGAAACGCACGCGTCCGGATTCGGTCGTGCGGGCCTATCTGCTGGTGATCCAAAAAAATCCGAAGGCAGTCAGAGAAGCGCTGGCGGCGTGAAGCGCCTGTCTCGAAGCACTTAGTGAAGTACACGAGCCGCCGCCGCGCCAGTTCGGTCGGCGAGACGCCGAGTTCGACCAGTTCGTCACCGAGAATTTCACCCGGATGGATGGAAGGACGGGGCATGGATTTTCTCCTCAATGATAATCCGCGATTTCGACATTGACGCGGAGGACGCGACCGGCGCCACATCGGTCTATCAGTGAACAATCGTCGGTATTCGACGAGGATGCCGGGCCGGCGCAGACGGCATTCCGTTGTTGCATGACTGGCCGCGAGCAAATCCAGCGCACAATGGCGCAATTGGTCCTCTGACCATTTCGACCCGAGGAAAGTCTGACCCATGCTAAAGCGGTTGGCGCGATCGCGTGCGATCTATTCGGCGGAGCCTTCGAAGGGATGGCTCCCCTGGGGCATCCTCGCTCCCTTTTTCGGCTTCGGGTTTGTTCTCGTGTCGGTGGGCAGCTTGCAGGTCTTGCTGCAGCAGGCGCATTTGCTCGACGCCAAAGAAAATCCCATCGGATTGGTAGGGTTCGCGGCCTTCCTGCTGTTGCCGTTCGGCGCGCTCGGCCTGGTCGTACTGGCGTGGGTTCGCTTTGTCGAACGGCGATCGTTCGCGACGATCGGTCTGGGAGGAACCCGTCGCGCATGGACTTTTGTGCGCGGCCACTTCACCGGCGTCGCAATGGCGTCGGCCATCGTCGCGGGGATTTGGCTTACGAACAGTTTTGCGATGGGCGCATTCGGCAAGGCGTTCCTGTCGCCCGAGGCGATCGCCGGCATCGCGCTCCTGCTCGCATGTTTCGCACTTCAATCGAGCGCGGAGGAACTTCTCTTCCGCGGCTGGATGCTCTCCGTGATCTCCGCCAGGATGGGGGTTGTCGCTGCGGTCGCGATTTCGTCGGCCGTTTTTACGCTCCTGCATTACGATCCTGGCGCCGGTTGGATTTTCGGGGGCAACGTATTTCTCTTTGCCGTGTTCGCCTGTTGCTGGTCTCTCGGGACAGGAAATATCTGGGGCGTCATGGCGTGGCACGCAGGCTGGAACTGGATATTGGCTACCGGTTTTGGGCTTCGGGTCACCGGGCTCGACGCCCATGAGCCCGCTTTGATCGGCACGTTGATCCCGAAAGGTCCGGACTATTTCACCGGCGGCTTGGAGGGTCCGGAAGGAAGTTTGCTCTGCACGCTCGTGCTCGTAACGGCTATCGGATTCCTTGCTTGGCGCTCGCGTTCGCCCCGGTCGATTCTTGATAACGGGAATGCGCCCAAAGTCGGTTCGTAACCGGCTGACGCGCAAAAACATTCGGCGAAAATTCGCAGCGAAGATTCGATTTTTGTTCCAACTTTATTTTCGGGATTCAATTTCGCGCGATTGTGCCTGACAAATTCCATCGCCATGTTGCGGGTTTCGCTGCGACGGAGATCGCGCATGGAGCAAAGCGAAATCGAGATGCGCCGGACGACGGAAGGCGGGGCGCCTGTTATTGCCTGTTATGATTCCGGTAAGGCCGCGATTTGGCTGGAGATTCCGGGCGATAACAGGTGAAATTTTTTCGCGGGTTTGCGAGGCGCGGGCAATGTGCGGCCGTTCGGTCTTGGTATTCCGGAACGGGCGCGGGCGCCGCGGGGCGCAAGTTTGGGGCATTTTCCAGGGCCGAATGCAGGCAAATTTGCAGGGCCCTAAAGCCCTGCTCCGGCAGGTCAAGAGATTGATTTCATTGATTATTTCGGAGTAAAAAAATTTTGCAAAAAAGATGCGCATGCTTGAGGTGCTGGCAGTCCCGCAGAATCGAGTGACGCCCACTCGCCGCTTCGCGGCTCCGTGGCGCTCGGTTTTTCTAAGCTCGCTTCGCTCACGAAGAAAAGCTGGCGCGCCCGACAGGATTCGAACCTGTGACCTCTGCCTTCGGAGGGCAGCACTCTATCCAGCTGAGCTACGGGCGCATGCGGCGCTCTATAGCGCGTCCGGCGTCATCGGGGCAAACGGGCGCCCTCTTGATCCGCCGCCGGGCCGGGATGTTGGATTGCGGCGCTTACCGGGCGGTTCTAGCGTGCCGGCGGCGCCGTCCGTCTCCACGGCGGCGCAGGGGCGCATCCGTCATGACATCACTTCCGCTCAGCTCGGACGATATCGTGAAGCTCACGGCAGTCGCCCTTATGATCGCGCATATCGGCGTCCTCGTGTGGTCGGGCTGGCTTCGCAAGGGCATTGCGCCTGTCATCGCGCTCAATCTCCTGATCAGCGCGAGCGTCACGATCGACTGGACGCGGCGACTCTCCGATCTCGAGGGCTCCATCGAACTTGTCTGGGTGTTTGTCGGATTCGAGTTGGCGGTGTTGCTCACCTCTCTTCTTGCCGTCTTTCGCGTGCGCGTCCCGCAAGCTGTTATCTGGACCGCGTTCGTAGCGCATGGGCTTATGACCGGCGCGGCGCTGCTTTTCATGCTGACGTTTCACCTGACACGGTTAATTTGATCCGCTGCGCTGCACCAAAATTCGCGGCGCACCCGGTAAATTCTTCGTCACCGAGGGTGGCAATGGGCGGCGCTTCGCGCCATGTTCGCGCGCTCGAAAAAGCGTGGGGAATATAATGCTTGGAAATCGTACCGTCTTGCTTGGCGCCGCGGCTGTACTCGCCGTTTGCTCCGTGTGCGCTGCCTGGGCCGCCGGCGCCGCTCCGGCAAACCCATTTGACGCGCCCAGCTCCTTGCCGTTCCAGGCGCCGCCATTCGACCGCATCAAGGATTCCGATTTCCAGCCCGCCTTCGAAAAGGCGATGGCGCAGCAGATCGCCGAAATGGACAAGATCGCCGACAATCCCGCGCCCGCGACCTTCGACAACACTATCGTCGAAATGGAGAAGTCGGGCCGCATGCTAGATCGCGTGCAGCAAACCTTTTCCAACCTGAACGGCGCCAACACGGACGACGCGATGCAGGCGATCGATGCGACCGAGGCGCCCAAACTCGCCGCCCATCAGGACGCGATCTTTCTCAACCCGAAGCTCTTCGCGCGCGTCAAGGCGGTCTATGACAAGCGCGATTCGCTGAAGCTCGATCCGGAAGCGTTGCAGCTGGTGAAAGTCTATTACCAGCAATTCGTGCATGCAGGCGCCAACCTCTCCGATCCCGACAAGACGAAGCTGCGCGCGCTCAACGAGCAGCTGTCGACGCTCGAGACGGCTTTCGAAAAAAAGCTGCTCGCCGCGACGAAGGCCGGCGCTCTCGTTGTCGACGACAAAGCGAAGCTCGCGGGGCTCAGCGATAGCGCCATCGCCGCCGCGGCGCAGGCCGCCTCAGGCCGCGGCCTCAAAGGCAAATGGGTTCTGCCGCTGCAGAACACGACGCAGCAGCCCGCGCTCGCATCGCTCAGCGACCGCGCGACGCGCGAGGCGCTGTTCAACAATTCCTGGACGCGCGCCGAGAAGGGCGACGGCAACGACACAAGCGACACCATCGCGACCTTGGCGCAACTGCGCGCCCAGAAGGCGCAACTGCTCGGCTTCCCCAATTACGCCGCCTATGTGCTCGAAGACCAGATGGCGAACACGCCGGACAAGGTCGAGAAATTCATGGCGCAGCTTGGACCGGCCACGGTGGCTGAGGCCGCGATCGAAGCGAAGGACATCCAGGCCGTCATCGACAAGAGCGGCCAGCATTTCGAACTCAAGCCGTGGGATTGGGAACTCTATTCCGAACAGGTGCGCAAGGCGAAATACGATCTCGATGAGAACGAGATCAAACCCTATTTCGAATTGAACAACGTGCTGCAGAACGGCGTGTTCTATGCCGCGAACCAGCTCTACGGAATCACGTTCAAAGAGCGCAAGGATTTACCGGTCTATCAGCCCGACGTGCGCGCTTTCGAAGTGTACGACAAGGACGGCTCCCAGCTGGGCCTGATGTATTTCGACTACTTCAAGCGCGACAACAAACAGGGCGGCGCCTGGATGAGCAATTTCGTGGGCCAGTCGAAGCTCCTGGGCACGAAGCCTGTCATCTACAACGTCGCCAATTTCACCAAGCCCGCGCCCGGCCAGCCCGCGCTGATCTCGTTCGACGACGTGACGACCATGTTCCACGAATTCGGTCACGCGCTGCATGGCCTGTTCGCCAACGAGGAATATCCGACGCTCTCGGGCACCAATGTGGCGCGCGACTTCGTCGAATTCCCATCGCAGTTCAACGAGCATTGGGCGCTTTATCCGCAGGTGCTGCAGCACTATGCGGTTCACTACAAGACCGGCCAGCCCATGCCGCAGGCGCTGGTGGACAAGATCAGAAGGCGGCGAAATTCGACCAGGGCTACGAACTGGGCGAACTGGTCGCGGCCGCCGAACTCGACATGCAGTGGCACACCTTGCCGGCAAGCGCGCCGAAGCAGGATGTCGACAAATTCGAAATCCAGGCGCTGCAAGAACGCGCATATGGACATGGCCGATGTGCCGCCGCGCTATCGCTCAAGCTATTTCCTGCACATCTGGGCCAACGGCTATGCAGCCGGTTATTACGCCTATTCGTGGACGGAGATGCTCGACGATGACGCCTTTCACTGGTTCACCACGCATGGCGGCCTGACGCGTGAGAACGGTCAGCGCTTTCGCGATATGATTTTGTCGCGCGGCCACACGCGAGGATTACGGCCCGATGTTCCGCGCGTTCTACGGCAAGGACCCGGAGATCGGCCCCTTGCTCGAACACCGCGGGTTGCCCGCCCAGTAGGGCTCAGGCCAGCGCCGCGCAGGCGGCGTCTACGGTCTCTTCGGCATGCGCCCACACCGCGCGTTTCCATTCGGCGGTGTCGGGATAGAACGCGGCGCGAATCTGGCGCTTGATCGCTTTCGCGCCGCGATGGCCCGATTGGCCACGCGTGTGCAGCCAATTGTCCTTGCGCAGGGAGAGGAACACGTCGCGCATCGGCGCCGTGCCCACTTCGAGCGCGGCGAAGGTCAGCTCCTTGCCTTTCATCCATTGCGCCACGGCCTTGTCGATCGTGCCGGTGAGGGGCGCAGAGAGCGATTCGCCCGCCTCGCTGGAATGCACGAGCCCGCCCCACATCGCCTTGGCGCGCGCATAGGCGACCGAGCCCGGAAGGTCTTCCGTGATCATTTCGGCTGCGCCCGATTCACCCAGCCCCGTGTGGAAGTCGATCGCGACCAGCCGCTTCACATGCGCAAGTTCCTCGACGAACACGTCCTTGAGCATCGCCGCCGACCAGGCCATATGCGATCCGCCGAAATAGAGCCCGTCGGGACGGCTGTACTGCCCCGCGCTGATGGCCGTCTGCAGCGCGAAGTCGCCATGTTGGCGCGCATATTCCCGAAGTCGCGCATTCGCTTTCTTCATGGCGATGGGCGAAATGCTCTGCGGCGCGATGAATTCGGCCAGCGAGTCATAAGCCGCGTTGGCGGGCGGGTGCGCGTGATCGACGAAGTTGCGGTTGATGTCCGCATTGTCTTCGTTGACTCTCCGGTTCCACGCAAAGCCGTATGGGTTCAGCGCGTGCACGACGACGATCTTGGCGCCTTTGGGCGCGCGCCGGGCGAGCCCCTCGCGCAACAGGCCCGTTTCCACACCCGAGCCGAAATAACCCTCCACACCATGCGTTCCGGAGATCAGGAGAAGAGCAGTCTTCGCCTCGTGCGCGCCGATGGTCGTCGAGTCGATGAACAGCGGCTTGCCGTCCGGCCCTTTTGCGGAGGGATGGACGCGGGCCGTGACGCCCAGATCTGCCTCCTCACAAGCCTCGATGAAAGCGGCCCGGCCGGAACGGTAATCGGCCGGAAAATAGGACTCGGGGGTTTTTGTCATGACAGAGCAGGAGAGGTTGCGGGAATTTCGTTATACTCGAAGCCGCATGCATTGGCGCAACAATAGATGAGTCCGTTCGGTTCGTTGGAGGCGCTACGTGCCAAGCCCATTCCGAACCAAGGTTCCGCGCGTGTGGCCCGCAAGGGATTTCGCGCCCTGCCGATCGATACCGCCCATGTCCTCGCGCGCGAACCTCTGACAGAAATCGCCGCCGAAGGGATCGCAGGCGAGAACTACTATTATTCGACGCGCAATCCGCCCTATTGGGGCCGGATCGAAGGGGCGATCGCCGAATTATACCTGCGCCGGTCGGTCGCTTCGAAGCTTGCACGGGTCAACCGACAACTGCGGGACGCCGGTCTTGAGCTTTACGTGTTCGACGCCTGGCGGCCGCGCGCCGTGCAGGTCTATTTCCACGATGTCTGGATGCCGCGCCAACTCAGGCGCCGACGGCCGGAGTTGTCGGGCGAGGCGCTCACGCGCGAGGTCGAACGCTATTGGGCCGCGCCCACACTCGATGCCGCGTCGCCCGCGCCGCACGCCACGGGCGCCGCCGTCGATCTCACCTTGCGCTGGCGCGAGGGCGAGACATTGTGGATGGGGTCGATATTCGACGACGCCACAGACATCGCTCATCGCGACCGTTTTGAGAGCACGAACGGATCGGACCTATGCTTCTCGGACGAAGAAGCGCGCGCCAACCGTCGGCTCCTCCACTGGATCATGGCGGAAGAAGGTTTCGCGGGCCATCCCGAAGAATGGTGGCACTTCTCCTGGGGCGATCAATTGTGGTCCGCTTTGTCCGGGGAAGGTCCCGCGTTTTACGGCCTGATCGAACCGAACGGCGGCGGCTAAGTTCTATTTCACAATCTGCCGGAAGGCGCCGTCCCACTCCGCGCCGGGCGAGTGGGTTTCGTAATAGGCGATGCGCGCCATATGCAGGTCGTACATTTTCGGACTCGCGCCCGAAAGCTTGCGGCATTGATCGATCAGCCCGCGCGCCTTTTCCCATTGCTGCGTCTGGATCGACTGGAAGATGTGATCGTGGAAGGTTTCGAGCGCGCGGAATTTCGGGCTTGCGCGCACCAGCGGGTTGCCCAGCATCGCATAAAGCTTGACGGGCTCATCCTTCGGCCCTGCCGCGATGAAATCGACTTCGAGAAAGGCGAAGCCGCGCTGCGCCGTCTTGCGGGTTTCCTCGCTCACGACGACGGCCGGGCCATATTGCGCGGAAAGCACGCGAATGCGGTCCGCGAAGACGGTGCTGTCGCCGTTGACCGTGTAGGTCGTGTGGCCGAGCGCGGTGAAGCCGCCCGCGACTGCTGAGCCCGTCGAGATTCCAATGCCGATCTCGATCGCCTCGAAGGCCGTGCCGTCGAAGCGACGCTCATGGCCCAATTGTTCGTTCACTTCGGCCAGGGTCACCGTCATGCGATTGGCGGCCTCGCAGGCGCGAATGGCATGCTCGGAATCGTCGAGCGGCGCGTTCCAATAAGCCGTGAAACTCTCGCCGTCGAAGCGCCCGATCATTCCGCCATGGCCGACGGCGTCTTCGATGAGAGGCGCCATCGCGGTATTGATCAATCGCGTGAAACCCACGGGATCGTCTGAGAAGGACTGCGCGAGCGCGCCGTAGCGCCGAAGGCCGCAGGAGAGACACGTGACGACGCGCGTTTCGCCATCAAGCTTCAATAGGTCCGGCATGCGCGCGATCGCGTCGATCGTGGACGGCGGCAAGGTGTCGGCGAAAGATCCCCTGAGGCGCGTGCGGGCGCGCGCGACGTCGTAGCTGCGGGCGGAAATCCCGCCGAGGAATGCGAGCGCCAATCCCCATGACGGGTTGGCGGAATCGAGCAGGATGTGAACGTTGGTGAACAGGAACCAGGTGAAAATCTGCGCGCCGGCTATTGCGAGCAAAGTCGCGCCGCCCGCCCACCAGATATTCGCGCGCGCGAACAGCACGACCAAACCGATGCCGACGATGGCCAGGAACACCAACTCGGCATAGATCGACGAGACGGGCTTGAGCGGCGTTCCGAGAAGGATGTTCTCCATGACCTCGGCGCGCACTTCGGCGACATTGCGTGGACCGTCCGGCGTCGCGACGATCTGGTCGGGCGGCGCGATATAGACGATCGCATTCTTGAGTTCGGGCGATGGCTGTCTGGATTCAAGGATCGCGGCCGATATGTGCCGCTCCGCGTGTGGGCCGGAATAATAAATCTGCAGCGAGCCGTCGGCGCGCAGCGGCACATCGTAAGACCCCGCGACCACGCCTCCGATCAAAGTCGCGTTGCCGAGTCCCAGCGCGCCGCTTTCCTGGCTGCGGAATGTCCATTCCGCCTTTGCGCTCGCCACGCGCATCACTTCGGCGTCGAGCGACGGCACGGGTTTACCGCCCAGCCGGAAGAACAGCGGCATGCTTCTGACCTTGCCGTCGGAATCGGGCTTCAGATTGAGTGCGCCCATTCCGGCGCTTGCCGCTTCAATGCGGGGCAGGGCCGGCGCGGCTCTTGCGAATTGATGTGTACGCGCAAACAACTCGTCCGGAGCGTCGATGGACGATTTGAGCGCAGGCGCGCCCGTTCCGCTTTCGCCGAGCGTAAAGCCTGTGACGGTTTTGACGCCGCCGAGAGCCGCAGCAAGCGTATCGTCGGGCGCCTGAATGCCGGCCAATGCCGTTCGTGCAGACGCAGTCTGCGGATTGTCCGGGAGCAGACTTGCGAGAAGCGACGGCGTCGCAGGATCCGGCGTATCGAGCGGCATCGCAAGAACAACGATGGATGCGCCTTGAGACTTCAGGTCATTGACAAGCCGGGCGAGCACGGTGCGCGGCCAGGGCCACGCGCCGAAATGCGCGACGCTCGCCTCGTCGATATCGAGAACGCGCACGGCAAAGCCGCTTCTTGCGGTCGTATCTTCGTAGGCGCGCGGATGGACGTGCTGATAGGCATCGAACTCGATGCCGCGGATGCGGGTGGCGAGGCCGCCCATATCGGTCGCGATCAATGCGAAGGCGCCCGCCAGCAGGACAAGCGGAAGCACCCAGATTTTGACCGGCTTACCCCCCGCCTTCATGGTCACCCTGCAACGTCCCGTCCGCTTTCGCCTTAACCGTCATCCTATCACCCGGAAGGGACTGGAATGGAAGGCGCATTCGCGAATTGTCCGCAGTGAGAGCAAACATTCATCCTGTCGCCATCGTCAGCCCGCGAGCCTGACGACGATGTAGAGGGTGGCGGCGCCCAAGAGCGTGATGATGGTCGTGAGCGCTTTGGGATGGGCATGAAAGCTTTCGGGCAATAGGTCGCTCGCGCCGATGTAAAGGAAAAATCCCGCGAACAAGGCCAGGACGAGCGACAACGCCTCGCCCGGCAATGTGAGAAACAAGCTGAGCGCCGCGCCCAACACGGGCGCAACTGCATCGACAATCAGCCATTGGAACGCTTGGCGTTTCGAGCCCGCGTTCCTCAGAACGAGATTGACCGTGTTCATCCCGTCCGAGCAGTCATGCGCGAGAACTGCGGCGGCGACCACGATGCCGACTGCGGAAGACGCGCGGAAGGCGATGCCGATGGCAAGACCGTCGATCAGGCTGTGGGCGGACAGACTCCCGGCGCCCGCCCAACCGCGTTTCACGGCGGCCGCATCATGGGCGTGATCGCCATTGTCGTGATGGGTGTGGAGAAGGATCAGTCGGTCGAGCGTGGCGTAGCCGAAAAACCCGAGCGCGGTGACGCTCAGTATCGTCGAAGGATCGCCAGATCCGATTTTGAGGGCCTCGGGCAACAGGTCGAAAAAGGCGAGCCCAATAATGGCGCCGGCGCTGAAGCCCAGGATCAAATGCAGCTGGTCGCGAAAGCGCAGCGCCAGCGCGCCCCCAGCCAATGTCGCCAGGAACGCGCCGAAGGCGACAGTCAGAATCAGCAGGGATTGCATGGGGTCGTCCGCTGGAAGGAGCCGATTGTTATAAAATTGCCGGGAAAACCGCTACCCCTGCCGAGCTTAACAATTACATGACGCCGCCGTCATTTATTCTTGCGGAGACTCCCAACCGGGCATAGTCTTTTGGCAAGCCATCATCCACGCTCCGGAGGTTTTTCATGGAAAACATCACCAAGGATCCCGCTTATAACGCTGTCGATCCGCATGATTTTCCGGCGATGCTGGATGTCAATCGCTATGGCGAGCGCTCCACTGCGTTCGACAAGATCATTTCCGCGACCCACGACCATTTCTGGGACCCGCTCGACAAGAAATACATCGACTTCTCGGCGCCCTTCGACATCGAGAACGAGTACCTGGTCAATCCGGGGGCAAATGCCGATCTGAGAACTGCGATCGGCGATAAGCTCGACGAGAAACAAAAGATCAAACTCGTCAATCTCGATGTGTGCTGGTCATTCTCGTCGATCCTGCATGGTGAGCAGGGCGCACTGTCGCTGTCCGCTTCGCTGTGCCACATCCTGCGCGATCCGGGCGCCCAGGAATATGCCGCGAACCAGACGCGCGAAGAAGCGCGCCACGTCACAGCCTTCACGCGCTACATCCATGCGCGCTGGGGCAAGCCAGTGCAGGTCGGTCCGGCCCTTGGCAATCTTTTGAACGAACTCGTCGCTTCGCCGCTCGTGTGGAAGAAGCTTGTCGGCATGCAGTTGTTGGTCGAAGGCCTTGCGATGGGCGCATTTGCGACCTTCTACAAGGAAGCGCGCGATCCCTTGATGCGTCAGGTCTGCCAATTGGTGATGACCGACGAAGCGTTCCACCACAAATTCGGAAAGATCTGGGCCGACCGCACGATTCCGAAGCTGTCGAAAGCCGAACATGAACTGATCGAGGATTGGGCGTGGAACGTCTTTCAGATCCTGCTCTACAATCTGGGCTCTCCGGATCAGAAAGCGTGGATCTACGAGGCCGTCGGTCTCGACCCCATGTGGTGCCAGCAGGCGTTCATGGAAGCTCTGACCGACGCCGGCATCCGCGAAGAGCTGCAGGAAACCACCAACATCTTCCGCGTATTGATCAAGACGCTCCTCAAGGCCGGCATCATCACCGACCGCACGCGCGGCAACTATGCGGCCTATATCGACATGGCCGAGCTTTATGCCGAAAGCGACCGCATGATCGGCGACGACATCGCCGAAGAAGGAATCAAATATCTGATCCAGCTGAACGGCGGCAATAAGTTCGTCTCGCCCGCGTCCATCGCAGCCGAGTGAGCCGATGACGAACATCACCAAGGATCCCGCCTACGACGCAGTCGACCCGCAGGATTTTCCGGCGATGCTCGACGTCGAACGCTATGGCCGTCGCTCAACGGCCTTCGACAAGATCATTTCCGCCACGCACGATCACTTCTGGGATCCGCTCGACAAGAAATATATCGATTTCTCCGAGCCCTTCGATCTCGAAAACGAATATCTCGTGCCGCCGAAGATGAACATGGAATTGCAAACCGCTATCGGCGAGCGGCTCGACGAGCATCAGAAGATCAAGCTCGTCAATCGCAGCGCGCAATTCGCCATTTCGTCGATTTTGCACGGCGAACAGGGCGCGCTGGCGCTGTCGGCTTCGCTGTGCCACATCCTGCGCGATCCGGGCGCCCAGGAATATGCCGCAAACCAGACGCGCGAAGAGGCGCGTCACGTGACGGCGTTCTCGATGTATATCCAGGCCCGCTGGGGCAAGCCCGTCGGTGTGGGGCCCGCGCTGGGCAATCTCCTGATCGAGATGGTCGGCTCGCCGGACGTGTGGAAGAAACTCGTGGGCATGCAGATGCTGGTCGAAGGGCTCGCCATGGGCGCTTTCGCGAGCTTCTACACCTTCGCGCAGGATCCCGTGCTCGTGCGGCTCTGCCAATTGGTGATGACCGACGAAGCGTTCCACCACAAATTCGGAAAGATCTGGGCCGATCGCACGATCCCGCATCTCTCCGCGGAAGAGCGCAACAAGATCGAAGATTGGGCGGCCGAAGTGTTCGTCGGCCTGCTGCGCAATCTCGGCAGCCCGGAGCAGAAGCGTTCGCTGTACGAGGAGTTCGGGCTCGACATGGCCTGGGTGCAAGGCGCGATGATGGAGGCGTTCAGCGATGCGCGCATTCGTACGCGGCTCAGGGATTCGACCTCGATCTTCCGGGTGCTGATCAAGACGCTGCTCAAGGCCGGCATCATCACCGAGCGCACGCGCGGCGTGTATGCGGCCTATGTCGATATGGAAGAGCTTTATAAGGAAAGCGACCGCATGATCGGCGACGACATCGCCGAGGAAGGCATCCGCTACCTGATGACCTTGAACGGCGGAAGGCAATTGTCGACGCCGGTTTCGATCGCGGCCGAATAGCGGACTGTCAAGCGGCTTTCTTTCGCGGGAAAAAACCCAGGAACAGCAAGGCCGCGCTGAGGGCGAGGCATAGCCAGGCGAATGCGTCTCCAATCCAGTCGTAAAGCGTGTCGCCGGCGTCTGTACCGCGGGGAAGATCGCCCACCAGCGTCGTGAAGCCGTCATTGCCGGTGCGGCGGAGCGCCAGGATACGTCCTTGTGCGTCGGAGAGCGTCAGCAAACCGTTGCGCGCGCTGCGCGCCATGGCGAATCCGTTTTCCACATCGCGCATCACCGCCATATCGCCATGCAAATACGCATCGGCGTTGAAATCCCAGGCAGGCACGGCCATCACGTCGGCATGTGATCGCGAGTCCTTCCGCAGCATGCGATTGAAATCCATGTCCTTGCAGATTTCAACGCCGACATGGTTTGAAAGCGTAAGTGGCGCCGTTCCCGGCGTGAAGGCGCCCTCCAGTCCAGGAACCATGTGGCGCTTGGAGTAGATCTGCGGCGCGCCGCCGTCGGCCGGAAACACCCAGGCGATATTCTCGCGCTCGGCGCCGTCGCGACTGTCGAAACCTGCTACCAAAGTCGCGTTCAACGCCTTCGCCGTCGCCGCAAGTTTGGCTTCGGCCTGCGCGCGCCACGGCTTTTCGATGATCGCGAGTTTCTCGGGATAGACGACGAGGCGTATGTCGTCCTTCGCCAGCTTCAGCGCCTGATCGTCATAGGCGTCGATGGCGGCCAGCGCCACCGCGCCGTCATCGGCGAACGCGGCCGCGCCAAGTTTGTCGCTGTCGATCAGCCCTGCGCGAATGACGGGCCCGGAAGGCTGCGCAAGCACATAGGCCCCGTAGGCGGCGTTGAGCACGAACAAGCCAATGCCGAGCGCGGCGGGAAGCGCTTTCCGTCTGCGCAACGCGAGCGCGATCGAGGCTGGAACGAAGGCGATGAGAAACGCGATGCCCCATAACCCGAACAGCGACGCGCTTTGAATGAGCATAGGCGCCGGCATCTGGCTGTAGGCGATATTGGCGGCCGTGCCGTCGGGGCCGAAAGACGCCAGATAACCCAACGCCGTCCACAAGGCGCCGAACGCAAAGACTCCAGCCAAAGGGTCGACACGCGCCGCCACGAAACGCGCGGCAAGCACGGACAGCATGAAAAGCGCCGCGGGCGCGCAGATCGCAATGATCAAAACCGGCGTCGGCAGCAAGCCCGCATAGGCTTCAAGAATATTGGACGAGCCGATCGCATAAGCGGCGAATGCCGAGACAGCGACGGTCGAGGTCCGAGCGCGCCCGAAGGCAAGCCACAGGATCGGCAGCGGCGCCAGCCACGCAAGAGGCCATAGATCGCCAAGATCGATCGAGCCGAAGAACGCCGCGGCGCTCAGAGCCGTGCATAGAATTGCGATCACGAAGGACTCCCCTGCCCGTCGCCGGAAAGTGCCCCAACGAGACGTCACTTGCCAGCCCGGAATGTGCGTCCGGCTGCAATATGCCGTCGCCAGTCGCGAGTTTCCAAGCAAACATGAAATTGATACGCTGACAGGCCACCTGACATCGGAAGCGGATATGAGTCTGATCGACACCAGCAAGCTGCCGGTCGTGGAACGCAAGCCCGGTTGGCGTGGCCGCTACTTCAATTCCGCCCATATGACATTTGCGCATTACGAATTCGACGCGGGTTCGGCGATTCACGAGCATTCCCACCCGCAGGAAGAAGTCTGGCACGTGCTGGAGGGCGAACTGGACATCACGATGAACGGGATTACGAAACGCGCGGGACCCGGTTTTGTCGGCATCGTTCCGCCCGAGACGCCTCATTCGGTCGTGGCCGCGTCGGATGGAAAAGCCATTGTGGTGGATCACCCGTTGCGCGAAATGGGTTGAGCCTGGATTTCGACGCAAGAAGGATTTTCTCTTGGCACGCAAAAGAAGAGGTGACGGGCAGACGGCGCTGGTCACCGGCGCCAGCGGTGGGATCGGCCTCGATCTCGCCGAATGTTTCGCCAGGGACGGTTATGCTTTGATTCTAACGGCGCGCTCCGAACCGGCGCTGAAAGAAGCTGCCGAGCGCCTGGGCAAGAAATTCGGCGTTGCGACCAACGTCATTCCGCTGGATCTGGGAGCGATCGGCGGCGGCGCCAAACTCGCCGCCGAGATCGCGTCGCGCGGATTGTCGGTCGATGTGCTGGTGAACAACGCCGGATATGGCGTCGCCGGCGGCTTTGCCGGTTCGAGCGAAGCCGATCAGCTCGGCATGCTCGACCTGAATATTCGCGCGCTCGTCGAGCTCACGCACGCGTTTTGGCCGGGCATGCTCGCGAAGAAGCGGGGCGGCGTCCTGAACGTCGCCTCCACCGCCTCGTTCCAGCCGGGCCCCTTTATGGCGATCTACTATGCTTCGAAGGCGTTCGTGCTTTCGTTCTCGGAAGCGCTTTGGGAAGAAGCGCGTGGGACAGGCGTGCATGTTTCCTGCCTTTGTCCCGGACCCACGACCAGCAAATTCCGCGAACGCGCGGGCACCGACAAAACCAGGCTCGCACGGACCGGCACGCCCATGCCTTCGATGACGGTCGCGCGAATGGGTTATCGCGCGTTCCGCAACAATCGTCGGGTGATGATCACGGGTGCGAGGAACGCCTTCATGGCGCGGCTTGCGCCCTTCGTTCCGCGCCGAACGTTGCTCGGCCTCGTCCGCTATCTGCAAACGTCATGAGCGAAACCCGGATCGGCGATTACGTCACTGTCTCGCGCGAGGGCGCGGTCGCGATCGTCACAATCGATCGTGGCGACGGCCGCAACGCGATGTCGCGACAGCTGATCCTCGAACTGACCGAGACCGCGCAAAGCTTCGCAAACGATCTCGAAACGCACGCGATTATTCTGACGGCGAAAGGCGTGTTTACGGCCGGCGCCGATCTCAAGGATCCCGGCATGGATCGCAAGCGCGCGGCCGGGCTTCTCGAACGCCGGCACATGGTCAGGATCGGTCCCGACCTGTGCGATTCCTGGGAGCGGCTGGAGCAGGTCACGCTTTGCGCCATCGAGAAATATTGCATCGGCGGCGGCGGCGCGCTGGCCGCCGCCTGCGATTTCAGGATCGTCGGCAAGAGCGCGCATTTTCGCCTGCCCGAGATTCCGCTGGGCATGAATATGAGTTGGCACGCTGTGCCGCGGCTGGTGTCGCTGATCGGGCCTGCCCGCACCAAGCGCTTCGTGATCTTCGGCGAGAAGGTGGAGGCCGAGGAAGCGTTCGCCTGGGGCCTGGCGGACGAGATTGCGCCGGATGGCGAAACGCTGGCGCGCGCCAAGGATTGGGCGGCGCGGCTCGCTTTGTTGCCGCCGAACGCCGTGCGCATGACGAAGCAATCCGTGAACGCCGCCGCGAACGCGCTCCACCATGCCACGACGTTCATGGATCTCGATCAATATGCGCTCGCGACCACCAGCGAAGACTACAAAGAGGCGATCAAGGCGTTCCTTGAGAAGCGCCCGCCGAAATTTTCGGGGCGCTGAGGCGGTTTGCGCCCATCGCGGCTTCTCGAGCTGGATGCGCGATTTGCACGCCCTCGGCAGTTTTTTCCGCCCGCCTGCCCGATCCTTGCTGAAGAGCGGCGAGAAAGGCGCAGATATCCAGGGTTCCGGCGCGGATCATCTCAGGCACGCAAAATGCTTGGGTTGGGCGACGGACGGCCAATGGCGCGTCCGCGTGCGAGGAGACAAGGCCATGCAGGTTGCAGCAGCCAATACGCCGACGGTCGTGACGCAGACGCTCGCGTCGGTCATGTCGCAACTCGGCCGCGCCAAGCCGGCGACAGAGCAATCGAGTGCATCCACTTTCGCCGGCAGCGTTGCGTCGTCGGCGCAAATGGCCAATTCCGCGAGCAGCATCCTGCTCGGAAGCGCCAAGCCCAGCCTGAGCGATCAGGTTCTGGGGTTCATGATGCAGAGCCAGCAGGAAGCGGGCGAGCCGTCCGCAAAGGGCCCCAGCTTCACGACGACAACGCCCGTCGGCGACGGAACGGGCGTTTCCGCCTGATGACGCTTGCGGGTCTGCAAATTCAAGTTTCGCTTCACGGGGCAATTTTTGCCGTCGAAGGCAATCTCTGCCGTTCGATTTCGCGGGAAAATCCGCGGAGCGCGCCTGAAACGAGATAAATCGGATCAGGTACGGCACGTGCTTTGAACAAATTCATGCGATCCAACTAGAGATCGCGTTCGTTGAAGGAGAAATTCATGTCGCTTGCTGGTGTCGGTGCGATCGTGGGCTTGCTAAGCCAGCCCCTGTCTTCTTTGACGTCGCTTCTCTCGGGAATCGGGAGTTCGCAATCGACGTCATCCAGTTCCGGCGCTTCCAGCACAGGCATCAGCGCTTCGTCGTTCGCAAGCTGCACACCGTCGATTTCGAGCGCGATCGGCTCGACGGCCAACAATCTGACCGGCAGCACATCGCCCGGTCTCAGCAATCAGGTCATGAGCACATTGCTGCAAGCCCAGGAGGCCGGATCATCGGCCACGCAATCGGCGACCGGCGCCATCTCGCAGGCGAGCCAGTCGGCGCAACAGCCGAACGGCAATCCGCAGCATCACCAATTCGCCATGAACGCGCTCAATCAACTGTTGCAGAGCCTCGATCAGTCCGCGTCCACGGCCGGCGCGTCTTCGCTGGTCGGGTCCGTGTCGAGCAGTTCGCTGAGTCTCTAAGCTCGCGAGTCAATCGCCGTGATTCAAGGCGAAATGCGCGACGCGACCTGCGCAAGCAAAACGCGTGCGCCCGCATGGCGCAGCGTATGATCCGTCACAAGCTGCAGCCGGGTCGCAATTTCCACGACATCGGGTTGCTGCGACGGTCGGATATGCGTCCAGGCATAAGACATCAGGTTGCGCACATAGGCGTCGCGCAAAATCGGCATCGCGCGCGTCGCCTCGTTGCGTAACCCGGCATCGGGAATATCGAGTCCGATCGCGACCATCAGCATTCCGTTTGGCCGCGCACCGTCCAGGATCGTCGCATACATCGGCTCGAGCATGATGTAGCTCTCCGATTGGGTGATCTTGTGTTCGGGCATCGAAGCGCCGTCCGCCAGCGCCGGCGGGACAGCCAGGACCAGCAGGAAAAGGCTTGAAATCAGCAGGCCGGATCGCATGGACTTCCTCGCGCGTTCGTCCCCTGATACTCCCTTCCCGTAAATTGGCGGTTGACGCCGCCTGGCTCCCCACGAGGCACAGATGCACGTCAAAGCGACAAAATCCGCGGCAATCCTGGGTTTTCTGGCCGCAGGAATTATCGGCATGGGCGCATTTCCAGCCCACGCCGCCGACCAGCCCGGCCAGCATTTCAGCCTGTTGCCCCAGGACATGCCGAAGCCCTTCGCGACCCCGCCTTCAGACAATTCGTCAAAGACAATTCCGCGACCGTCAGGCGCCATGCCGGCGGCGCCTCCGGGCTTCACCGTGTCGATTTTCGCCTCAAGGCTCACGGATGCTCGCTGGATGGCGGTGGCGCCCAATGGAGATGTCTTTCTGACGGAACCCACGGCCGGAAAAATCACCGTGCTGCGTGATACGGCGGGAACCGGCCACGCCGACAAGACCGCGACATTTGCGACCGGGTTCTCGCTGCCGCACGGGCTCGCTTTTCATGACGGCGCGCTTTACGTCGCCGATCTCAAGGCGGTGTATCGGCTGGGCTATCGCGACGGCGCGCTCAAGGCCCTTTCCAAATCACGCGTGACAAAATCGAGCTTCGGCGTTCCAGGCGGTCATTTTACGCGCGACATCGCGTTCGACAACGATGGGCGTCTCTATCTCACCATCGGCAGCGCCGAAAACATCGGCGAGGACGCGCCGCCGCGCGCAACCGTGCAGCTCGTCAATCCCAACGGCACGCTTTCGACCTATGTCAGCGGCATCCGCAATCCCGTCGGCATCGCGCCCTATCCGGGCACCAACGACATGTACGTCACCGTCAATGAGCGCGATGGATTCGGCGACGGCCTCGTGCCGGATTATTTCACGCGCATTCAACAAGGCGATTTCTTTGGCTGGCCCTATGCCTATATCGGCGCCAATCCCGCGCCCGATTATGGATCCAAGCGGCCCGACCTCGTGGCGAAGACGAAGGTCCCGGACCTGCTGTTCCAATCGCATTCGGCACCGCTCGGTCTTGTGTTCTACGAGGGCAGCCAGTTTCCCGCCGACTACAAGGGCGACGCGTTCGTATCGCTGCATGGATCGTGGAATTCGTCGAAGCCCACCGGCTATAAGGTCGTGCGCATCAAATTCGCGAACGGAAAGCCGGTCGGCGGCTACGACAATTTCCTCACCGGGTTTTGGGACGGTTCGACATCGCCGGCGCAAGTCTGGGGACGGCCTGTGGGCCTCGCCGTCGCCAAAGACGGCAGCCTTCTGATCGCGGACGACACCGGCAACACCATTTGGCGTGTCGCTTATGCGGGGAAATGAAAAAGGAGAGCCCGACTTCGCCCTGCGGGCTACGCCGGGCAGGCTTCGCTGCTACTCCAGCCTGCTGCGCGGGCTTGCCAGGCGTAGCTGCGTAGCGCTTACCGCAGCCTCTTTCTGGCGAATGCTCGACCGGAATGGGATTTCAGATACCGTTCGAAATCCACAGCTCTTTGTTTGTCGCTAAAGGCAATATAGGTCACCTACCGCCATGGTTTGAATTTGGCAGTATGTGGCGATCCACCGGCGTTGTGAGTTTTGACGCGCTGCCGAAGATCGTCAGTCAGTCCGACGTAGGCTTCGGCGGTGTGTGGGATGCTCTCCAGAAGATAGACATAAAACATTCGAGAGCCCGACTTCGCCCTGCGGGCTACGCCGGGCAGGCTTCGCTGCTACTCCAGCCTGCTGCGCGGGCTTGCCAGGCGTAGCTGCGTAGCAGCGAAGCCTGGTGGAGCTGAGCGGGATCGAACCGCTGACCTCCTCATTGCGAACGAGGCGCTCTCCCAACTGAGCTACAGCCCCAGGCTGTGCGCGGCCCGATCAAGTGCCGGTCGGCGCGGCGGGTATCTACGGTTTGGCCCTTTGGCGTGTCAAGGCGGGAAGCGGGTCAGCAGGCTTTCCCCTTCGCCAGGAAACGCTCTAAAAGATACCCGCGCATTCGTGATTCTCACGACACTTAAGGAGCGGCGAACGCCCCATGTTAAGCCCTATCGTTGTCACACTGCTGTGGATATTCGACACGCTGATCGGCCTTTATATATTCATTGTCTTTATGTCGGTCGTCGCGAGCTGGCTTCTTGCGTTCGGCGTCCTGAATACGCGCAACGATCTGGCCCGTTCGCTGGTCAATTTTCTCGATGCGCTCACCGAACCGGTGTTCAGGCGCATCAGGCGGATCGTGCCTCCGATCGGCGGCTTTGATCTTTCGCCGATCATCGTGTTCATCATTCTGATCGCAATTCAAAAACTCGTTGACGCCTATGTGGTCATGGCGCTCGTTCAGTAGAGGTGGTCGAAAAACGCTTTCACGTAAACGCGCAAGGCATCCGCTTCGCATTGCGACTGACGCCCAAGGGCGGCCGCGACGCTGTCGAGGGTTGGATGCGTAGCGCCGACGGCGCATTTCATCTCAAGGCGCGGGTGGCGGCTGCGCCGAAGTCCGGCAAGGCGAATGCCGCGCTGATCGCGCTGCTGGCCAGGAGACTGGCGATCACGAAATCGCAAATCGCCATTGTGAGCGGAGAATCGGCACGTATGAAAATCATGCAAATCGCGGGCGACGGCGTCGTGCTGGCGCCGGTGCTCGATGCGTTGGGAGAGAAGACATGACTGCAAAGATCATCGACGGTAAGGCGTTCGCGGCCGGTTTGCGGGCGCGCGTCGCAGCCGAAACGGCGAAACTGGTGCGGGACCACGGCGTCGTGCCGGGTCTCGCCGTCGTGCTGGTGGGCGACGATCCGGCGAGCGACGTCTATGTGCGCAGCAAGGGAAACGATGCGCGCGAATGCGGTTTCAACGCCCTCGAATTCCGCTTGCCGCATTCGACGAGCGAGGCGGAGGTCCTTGCGCGCGTGAGAGCGCTTAACGCCGATACGGCCGTACACGGAATTCTTGTGCAGTTCCCAATGCCGCCGCAGGTGCGCCAGGAAGCCGTGCTTGACACGATCGATCCCGCCAAGGATGTGGATGGATTGACGCCCGCAAGCGCTGGCCTTCTGGCGAGCGGTCGGCGCGGCTTGTCTCCTGCACGCCGCTGGGCGTGATGATGCTGATCACGGATACGCTGGGCGATATCGCAGGCGCCGATGCGCTCGTCATCGGACGCTCGCTGCTCGTCGGCAAGCCCGTGGCGCAATTGCTGCTGGCGGCGAATGCGACCGTCACCATCGCGCATTCCAAGACACGCGACCTGCCGGCGCTCGCTCGGCGGGCCGACATTCTTGTCGCGGCGATGGGCAAGGCGCAATTCGTCAAGGGCGACTGGATCAAGCCAGGCGCCTGCGTCATCGACGTTGGGACGACGCGCATCGATCTCGGTAACGGCAAGACGAAACTGCTGGGCGACGTCGACTTCGCAGAAGCGTCGAAAGTGGCGGGCGCGATCACGCCGGTGCCCGGCGGCGTCGGCCCGATGACGCGCGTCTGCCTGATGCGCAACACGCTCGCTGCGGCGCTGATGCGAGAAGGCCTGCCGGTGCCCGAACTCTGAGAACCCGCGGTCACTGGACGAATCCGTTCAGATCTTTCGCAAGCTGATCGGGCGTGGTCGCCTCGTCGTAGAATTTCACGAGCTTGCCGTCCGGTCCCAACAGATAGATCACGCTCGAGTGATCGACGGCGTAGCCGCCGCCTTGCGAGTTTATGCTTGGCGAAATAGACGCGGTATTCATGCGCGACTTTCGTGATGTCGGCGAGCGATCCCGTGAGTCCCACAAAATCGGGACCGAAGGCCGCGAGATATTTTTTCAAGGCGGACGGCGTATCGCGCTCCGGATCGATGGTGACGAAGACCGGCGCAATTCGCTGCGCGCGGGGCCCCAGCTTCGCCAGCGCGTCCGCCATAACGCCGAGAGTCGTGGGGCACACATCGGGACAGTAGCTGTAGCCAAAATAGAGAAGCACATAGCGCCCATGGAAATCGCGATCGGTGCGGCGCGCGCCGTTTTGGTCTGTCAGTGCGAAAGGGCCGCCGATATCGCCAATGCCCATTCCGGAAGATTGTTCGTTGGCCAAATGATCGCCGATATACCAGAGCAACCCGCCCGCGAGGATGGCGAGCAGCAACGCCAGAACGATCAGGCCTGTCGGAGCGCGGTTCATCGACGACGACGAAAACGGTTGCTCGCGATTGATAGGCGCGCAGGCTAGGATCGGGAAGGGGCGAATGGTCGCCCGGGACCGGAATCGCCGCAGAGACAATGAGCGACATCACCACCGAACGCCCCTGGGTGCGCTTCTGGCGTGGCGAAAGCCGGATCGCGAAGTTTGCGGGCTATCCCGGCGCGCGCGGCCGCGTGCGGCTGCGCACCTTAAGCAATCTGCGCTGGCTGGCGATCGCGGGCCAGTCGGCCGCGCTGTTCGTCGTGCATTTCGGGCTCGACTACCGCCTGCCCCTCGTCAATTGCGCCATCGCGATTGCGCTCAGCGCGCTGCTCAATGTCGCGCTCGCCGTTCGCTATCCCGCCACGCATCGTCTCACCAACCGCGAGGCGACGTTCTATCTCGCCTTTGACGTGCTGCAGCTGGCGGCGCTGCTTTATCTCACCGGCGGCATCACCAATCCGTTTGCGCTGATGTTCCTGGCGCCCGTGGTGATCGCCGCGGCGACTCTCAATCTCGGCAACACGCTGATCCTGGCCGGCATCGCCTTCGCCTCGGTGTCGGTGATCGCGGTCGTGCACCATCCGCTTGCCCTGGGCGAACAACGAGCAGCTTAATTTGCCGCAGCTCTATCAGGGCGGCATCTGGGCGTCGCTGGTGCATCGGCATCGGCTTCACCTCGATCTATGCCTGGCGCATCGCGAGCGAAGGCGCGCGCATGTAGGCAGGCCTCGCCGCGACGCAACTGGCGCTGGCGCGCGAACATCGGCTCGCGGCTCGCTGGGCGCGCTGGCGACGGCGGCGGCGCATGAGCTGGGCACGCCGCTCGGCACCATCGCGGTCGTGGCGCGCGAACTCGAGCGCGCGCTGCCCGCGGCTCGCCGAAGCGGAAGATGTGCGGCTGCTGCGCGCCCAAGCCGAACGCTGCCGCGGCATCCTCACCCGGCTTGCCCATCCGGAAGAGAGCGTGCTCGGCGCCACCGACCGCCTGCCGCTCGGCGCGCTTGCTCGACGAAATCGCCAGCGACTATCGCGGCGGCGACGTCGAAATCCGCATCGAGATGGAGGCCGCGGCGCCGCCCGAGCCCAAAGTCTGGCGCGTGCCGGAAGTGCTGCACGGGCTCGGCAACATCATCGCCAATGCGGCGGATTTCGCGCAGTCACTCGTTCGCGTTCGCGGCGCAATGGAATGCGGCCGAGCTTCGCCTGTCGGTGGAGGATGACGGGCCGGGCTTCGCGCCGGAGATTCTCGAGCGGATCGGCGAGCCCTACGTCACCTCGCGGCCCGGCACCTATGCGCTGGGCGAGACCGAGCTCGGGCCCAGCGACGCCTTTGTCGGTCAGCAGGGCATGGGACTGGGCTTTTTCATCGCCAAGATCCTGATCGAGCAGACCGGCGGCAGGGTCCGGGCGCTCAATCTCGAGGCCGGCGGCGCGCGCGTCGCGATACGCTGGCCGCGGGGCGTCATCGATGGCGACAGGCCGCCCGCCCGGGAAGGCGCTGTTTAATTACGTATGACGGCTGCTTTCGCTTGCTCCCGCGGCCTGCGGCGCTATCGACCACCTCCGAAGAGGTAGGACATGAGCCAGCATCCCGTTCCGGAAGACCGCACCCTCCTGATCGTGGAGGACGACCGGCCGCTGCGCGAGCGCCTGGCGCGCGCCATGGAAGCGCGCGGCTTCACCGTCGCCATCGCGGAAACGGTGGCGCAGGGCATCGCCCGCGCCAAGGAAGCGCCGCCGGCCTATGCCGTGGTCGATCTGAAGCTGGATGACGGCAACGGCCTCGATGTGGTCGAGACCCTGCACACCGTCCGCCCGGATGCGCGCGTGGTGGTGCTGACCGGTTTCGGCAATATCGCAACCGCCGTCGCCGCGGTGAAATATGGCGCCATCGATTATATTCCCAAGCCGGCCGATGCCGACGACATTCTGGCGGCGCTTCTTGCCGCGCCCGGTCACAAGCCCAAGCCGCCGGAAAATCCCATGTCGGCCGACCGGGTGCGCTGGGAACATATCCAGCGCGTCTACGAACTGTGCGGCCACAATGTGTCGGAGACGGCGCGCCGGCTCAACATGCACCGCCGCACGCTGCAGCGCATTCTGGCCAAGCGCAGCCCGCGATAGTTCCGCGTCTCAGGCCTTCTTGGCTTTTGCGCCGGTTTCTTTCTGCAATTTCTTCGGCGCGATCTCTTTCCAGCGCCGTTCGAGCATGCCGCGCAGCGTTTTGGCGTCGAGCTTCGCGATGCGCGCCAGCACGGTCGGATAGTTCTTGTAGTGGTCGGTGATGTGGAACAGCGTCGGCTCCGCTTCGATCAGCATGTCGCGTTCGTCGATCGAACCCACAAACAGCACCAGCGAATTGTCTTCCGCGCGCAGGCGCGTGAAGAATTTCTTCTCGACGAGAAAGGCCGGCTTGCCATAAGACGGCCTTTCGCTGCGCCCGGAAAGGACAGCGCGATCTTCTTGACCTGGGCTTTGGTGACGGCGGTCATTCGGCCGCAATTTGCCGGCATTCCAACGGATGCAGCAGTGCGCGGATCGGCGGCGAGCTCGAGAGCCATCGCAAGGCGCTCGGCCGCCACTTTGGCGAACCGCAACGTCACGGCCTTGCGCCGGCTGGCATGAAGGGCGACAGGCGACGGGCCGCACGATGGCGCCGCCATAGCGGTCGGCCACGATCAGGCCCGTGTTCGGCGGCACATAGTTCGTCGGGAAAATCGGGCGGGATGGCGAAATAGAACAGTTCGCAGAATTCCAGATATTCGGGCCATTTGCTTGTCGCCCTTGAGATCGGCGATCGCCACCTTGATCTCGACGCCCAGCACTGTTCCGTCGCCGCCGAGCGCCGCCACGTCGAGCCTGCGCCCATTGGCGAGGGTGAATTCCAGGATCGGGCTGAAGCCCTCCTGGATCAGAAGGCGGCTCACGCCGCGCGCGACTTCGGCTGCCGTGGTCATGGCCGCGACATAAGCACGAAACGAGAACGAATTTCAAACGGGAGTTTGGACCCGCCGCCGCCGATTACTCCGCCGCGAGTTTGATGACCCGCGCATTGTCGCCGAAATTCACCGCCTGGAGGAATTTGATTCCCTCCTCGGCGATGTCGTCGCCGACCATGCGGTCGCCTTCGGCCTTCAGCTCGTCCATGTCGACATACACGCCGTAGAAGTTACGCGTGCGGTCGGTGATGATGCCGGCGTTCAGCAGCGTCTTGATCAGCACGCGGAAGATATTGGCCGACTGCTTCATCTGCTCGCGGCGATGCTCGTCGCCGAACGCTTCCTGGATCGCCGCCATCGCGTCCTGCCAGTCGAGACCGACTTCGTCATAGACCGGTTTCATCTGCTCGGGATTGACGAGGTTGAACAGCAGCGTCTGGAAGCACGCGCGCCGCCCAGTCTTCGACGATGTTGTGCTCTTCCGCGCTCAGTTTCGGGATCGTGCGATCGGCCCAGATCTTTCCGAATTTGTGATGGAACGCTTCGTCCGTCATGACGAGCTGGCACAGCTTCACCAGCAGCGGATCCTGCGACTTCTGATAGAGCGTCGCGAACGCGCCCATGGCGAGGCCTTCGACCAGCATCTGCATGCCGACGATCTTTTTGTAGACCTCCGGCGCCAGCACGATGATCGGTCAGCAAATTCTGCAGCGTGGGACCGCAGGGAAGCGGCGTGCCCCAGCGCGCCTTGATGTAGGCGGCGAAGGCCGTCACGTGGCGCGCTTCTTCGCGGGTCTGGTTGGCCGCGTATTCCTGTGCGCCCGGATCGCGAAGGATGTGGCAGAGCGAAGCCGACAGCGCGAGCGCGCCCTGTTCGCCATGCAGGATCGAGGACAGCGACCAGCGGGCCGACTGATTGGCGAAGCGAATGTGTTCCGCTGGGCCTCAGGCTTTCGCCGAGCCTCGTCTGGAAGATCGGGAAGAATTCGTCCGGCAGGATCTGCTGCGTTTCCTGATCGATAGGGCGCCGTGAAGTCGATGTATTTCTTGTCCAGCGGATCCCAGAAATGGTCGTGCGTGGCCGAGATGATCTTGTCGAACGCCGTGGAGCGCTTGCCGTAACGCTCGACATCGAGCATCGCCGGAAAATCATCCGGGCGCTACCGCGTCATAGGCGTTGTCCTTGGTGATCTGGACCATCGAACGTCTCCTGCAATGCTGACTTGTGCGTCAATATGCCGAAGACCGGTGAAGAGTCAATAAAAATGACGTCGGCGTCACGATTTGTGACACTTCGTCAAAATGACCGATGGACCCGGCGCTACTCGACCGGGCCGCCCAGCGTGCCCTTGGTCGACGCGACCCCGCCTTCGAGCCGCTCGTCGGGGGAGATGGCCTGCCGCAACGCCCGCGCGACGCCCTTGAAGCAGCTTTCGACGATGTGGTGGCTGTTCTCGCCATAGAGGTTCTCGACGTGCAGGCATACGCCCGCATGCTGGGCGAAGGCCTGAAACCACTCCTTGAACAGCTCGGTGTCCATCTCGCCCAGTTTGGGCTTGGGCACCTCGACCCGCCAAATGAGATAGGGCCGATTGGAGACGTCGATCGCCACCCGGGTCAGGGTCTCGTCCATGGGGATCAGGGCGGAGCCAAAGCGGATGATCCCGGCGAAATCGCCCAGCGCCTTCTTCACCGCCTGGCCGATGACGATCCCCGTGTCCTCGGTCGTGTGGTGGTAGTCGACATGCAGGTCGCCCTGCGCGCGCACCTTCAGGTCGATCATCGAATGGCGGCCGAAGCTCTCCAGCATGTGGTCGAGGAAGCCGATGCCGGTGTCGATGTCGCACTCTCCGGCGCCGTCCAGGTCCAGCGAGACGACGATTTCGGTCTCGCGCGTTTTGCGTTCGACGATGGCGGTGCGCATGGGCGATGGTCCAAATGAATCACTCATGTATTATCCCAGTCGGCCGGGTTTTGTCGAAAGGGGTCGCGATCGGAACAATACCGGTCTCGCCCAACCCAAGGAGCAGATGGTGGAAAAGATACAAGAGGGTTTCGACGTCTTTTTGCACGATGGCCAAAAAGCCGTCGGCGCTGTGCGGCAAGTTTCGCCCCATGGGAGGGCTGAAATCGTCGTCTACATCGAAAATGCCGGCGACTTCACCGTGCCGCTGAGCGCGGTTGAGGATGTTCATTTCGAGAAGGTCATTCTGCACAGCGCCAGAATCGACAAACGACTGAAGGATGCGATCGGTCACGAGCATCAGGGCGAAGATCCGACGATTTGAACTTTTACAAATCAATCGACTTTCTGCGCTAGCACCCACCAATGGTGCTCCTGGTCGCCGGGTTTGCCCTCGAATCTCGACTCCAGAATCATGAACCCTGATTCCGCCAGCAGTTGGCGATAGATGTCCGGATCGTAGGAACTCCACGCCATCTTGGCGCCTGTCCAGTTCGCGTCTTCGCCATAGGCGTGTGCGACGGTTCCGAACGTCGCAAGAAACAGACTTTTACTTTTGAGCGTCAGTATAATTTTCCCGAACAGCGCCTCGTGTTCGTCGCGGGGCAGATGGAAGATCGCATAAAACGCCACGACGGCGTCGAAGTCGTTGTTGTCGAAATCCATTCGAGAGAAATCGCCCTCAACATAGCTCGCCGCTGGAACATTCCGTTTGGCCAACGCGATATGCTTGGCGGAAAAATCCACGCCGATCACCTTCGCGCTTTTCGCCGCTAGAAATCTATCGAATGGGACGCCCGTACCGCAGCCGAGATCGAGAATGCGGGGGCTGGACGGCAAAAGGGACAAAAGCCTCTCGAGAAAATATCGTTCATGTTCACTCGGTTCGATGTCGCTGCGAAAAAAGCCCGGATAGTCTCCAGCCTCATATCCGTCTCTGACGATGTCGCGCATGTCCCGGATCATGGGCGCAGCATAACTCATCAAAGCGGCGGTCCGAAAATCCCGGAAATCGCCGATCTTGCCCAGGTTGCAGCGCGGCCCGCGGCTTCCTATGTGAACTGGGATTCCTGATATAACAAGGACGACATTCCCCCAACATGGCAGAGCATTCCGAAATGTCCGAAGAAAAACGCTGGCGTTCCACCACCATCCTCTCCGTCCGCAAAGGCGATGCAGTCGTCATCGCGGGCGATGGGCAGGTCACCTTGGGCCAGACCGTTATGAAGGCGAATGCACGCAAGGTGCGTCGCCTTGGTAAAGGAGATGTGATCGCGGGGTTCGCGGGCGCCACCGCCGACGCATTCACATTGTTCGAGCGGCTCGAATCCAAAATCGAAAAACATCCCGGCAATCTCGCGCGCGCCTGCGTCGAGCTGGGGAAAGACTGGCGCACGGAGAAATTCCTGCGCCGGCTGGAAGCGATGATGGTGGTGGCGGACAAACAAACATCGCTGGTGCTGTCGGGTTCGGGCGATGTGGTCGAACCCGATGACGGCGTGGTCGGCATCGGCTCGGGTGGAACCTATGCGCTGTCCGCTGCGCGTGCGCTTCTGGGATTCGATCTCTCAGCCGAAGACATTGCGCGGCGCGCGATGAAAATCGCGGCCGATGTCTGTGTTTACACCAACGACAATATCGTGATCGAAAGCATCGCGCTGTCATGACCAGTTTCTTCACCCCGCGCGAGATCGTTTCGGAACTGGATCGCTTCATCGTGGGCCAAGGCGACGCCAAGCGCGCCGTCGCGATCGCGTTGCGCAACCGCTGGCGCCGACAGCAGCTCGCGCCCGAATTGCGCGACGAAGTTTTGCCCAAGAACATCCTGATGATCGGACCCACCGGCGTCGGAAAGACGGAAATCTCGCGCCGACTGGCCAAGCTCGCCCAGGCGCCGTTCATCAAGGTGGAAGCGACCAAATTCACCGAAGTGGGTTATGTCGGCCGCGACGTGGAACAGATCGTGCGCGATCTGGTGGAAGTCGGCATTGCGCAGGTGCGCGAGCGCCGCAGGCGCGATGTCGAGGCGCAAGCCGAAGCGCGCGCGGAAGAACGCGTGCTCGACGCTCTCGTGGGCGTCAATTCCAGTCCGTCGACACGCGAGACCTTCCGCAAGCGGCTGCGCGACGGCGAATTGAACGACAAGGAAATCGAGCTCGAAATGCGCGACGCGGGCGGCGGGCAGCCTTTGTTCGAAATTCCCGGAATGCCCGGCGCGCAGATCGGCATGGTCAATATCGGCGATATGCTGGGCAAGGCCTTTGGGCAGAAGGCCAAGACGCGCCGCCTGACGGTCGCCGCGGCGCACGACCCCCTGATTGCCGAAGAAGCCGACAAGCTGCTCGACAACGACCAGATCCTGCGCGATGCGATCGACACCGTCGAACAGAACGGCATCGTGTTCATCGACGAGATCGACAAGATCTGCGCCCGCAGCGAATTTCGCGGCGGCGGCGATGTGAGCCGCGAGGGCGTCCAGCGCGATTTGTTGCCGCTGATCGAAGGCACGACCGTCGCCACCAAGCACGGCAGCGTGAAGACCGATCACATCCTGTTCATCGCGTCGGGAGCCTTCCATGCCGCGAAGCCGTCGGACCTGCTGCCGGAACTTCAGGGCCGGCTGCCCATCCGCGTCGAACTCAAGGCGCTTAGCCGCGACGATTTCCAGCGCATCCTGACCGAGCCGGAAGCGAGCCTGATCAAGCAATATCGCGCGTTGCTCGACACCGAAGGCGTCAAACTCGATTTCACCGAGGACGGGATCGGCGCCATCGCCGATATCGCGGCCCAGGTGAATGCCAGCGTCGAGAATATCGGCGCGCGACGGCTGCAGACGGTGATGGAGCGCGTGCTCGACGACATCAGCTTCAGCGCGACCGAACGCACGGGCGAAACGGTGAAGGTCGACAGCCAATATGTGCGCAGCAGGGTCGAGGACCTCGCGAAGGATCAGGATCTGTCGCGCTATATTCTGTGAAGCGCCGCTTCAAGGCATTTAATGGCACGCGCCGGGCGGCAGTAGGATGTAGCTCATCGTGGCGAATCTTTTCTTCGACGTGAGGAGTTTCGCGGTGATGTCTCCGCGCATGGAGGCGGATGTCAGTTTGGCGTGCAGCGCGTCGGTCAGATAATCGCGCGTCGCTTTCGGCGTATCGCTTTCGCCGTCCCAGACCACAAGGCATTGGCCGCCGGGATCGGGTCCGAACAGGTTCGGCGGATAGCCGGGGGTCACGACACGCGATTGCGGAAAGCGGAAGCGCATATTGCCCGCAAGATCGTAAGTCGCGCCCAGGATCGTGCCCTGCTGGAATCCCGCCTGCCGAAGCCCATCCGCATAGGTGGGCATGGGCCAATATTCGCGGCACGCCTTGCAATTGTCGGCATGCGTTTCGTAGATCGCAATGCGCGTGCCCATCACGGCGAGCACAAAGACGCCGACGCATGCGACGAAAATCTTGTTCGCGCGATCCGCGCCGCCCGCAATTCTCGCGCGCAGGAACGCATAGATGGGCAACAGCAACATCACGGCGTAGGGGCCGCCCTCTTTGAGCGTTTCGGGCGCAAGGAAAATGAGCGCACCCAACACGATGACGAGGCCTGCGATCAGCGCGATCGCATAGGCACGCAACCAGGCGCGATCTTCCGGATCGGCCTGAATGCCGGCGAGCGGTCTCAAGGCGCGCCAATAGAGCAGCGGAAAGATCAGCGCGACAGGCAGAGCGAAGGTCGCCAATGCGAAGACAAGGTCGCCGGTGCCTTGCATCCAGCTGCCGGAGTTCGATGCGGGAGCCGCAGACCCTGCGTGCAACGCATAAGGCGAGACGATTGCGATCGCGACGATGGCGGCCAGCAGCAGCGGCAGCGGCTTGAGCCGAACGCGCAAGGATGGCGTCAGGGCCGCGCCCACGCCCAGCGCCAGGGGCAGGACGAGGAAAATATATCCCGAAAGAATTCCAAAACCCGTGACAACGCCGAGAATGAGATGGTCGAGCCATGTGCCCCGCATGAGCACGCGCGCATCGGCCCACATATAGGCCGCCAACATCGTCGCCAAAAGAACGGTCTGCGGCTTATCGACGAGCGGGAGATATCCCATCGAAAACGTAGCCAGAAGCGCCAGTGTCGCCAGCGCCGCAGAGAGCGTGTCGCGGATGACGATTCGGGCGGCGCCGAAATAGGCCAGCAACCCGAGCGCCATCAGCACATATTTGAGCAGCAGGAAGGCGGTGCGGCTTCCGCCCGTTGCGGCCAGCGACGCCCAACTGAGCCAGGTGATCAGCGGCGCGTGGCCGGGCCGATAGCTCCATTGGAGCGATTGGCCGAACAGCAGCTGCCCGGCTTCATCAAGCGTGAAATTGGGCGTGACGACCGCGCGCACGAGGAAATTGAGGGCGCAGTAGAGAAACAGAAACGAGATGACGCTTTGGGGCTCAGAGAAACGCTCCCAGAATGTCAGCGATTTTCTAATGGGCGTGCTCATATTGATCGAATCTCGTTGCGCGCCCGGACACTAGCCCTTGAGCCCGTTCCAAAGCAGCTTCGCCATGTTTAACAGCCGTTAAGACTTCGCGCCTAGAACCACCGTCCGGGGGGGCCGGATCCAGGGCTGGTCGCATGGCCGAGAAACGCAAAACCACATCGCAGACGCGCCCCCGCATCCCTGCGGTCGGCAAGGGAGCGCCTTCGGCTCCCGCGCGCAAGCCGAAGCCCAAGCGTACATGGCCCTATGCGATCGCCATGTTGGGCATCTGGGCCCTCATCCTGGGCTCCGTCTTGTGCTTTCACTGGATTTCTGAGCTGCCCGACACGACGGGCCTTCTCGCCAAGGGCCCCTCGCGCGACATCACCATTCTCGACGACAAGGGGCGGCTGATCGCCCGGCGCGGACTTACCCAGGGCACGATGGTGCAGCTGTCGCAGCTGCCCTCCTATGTCCCCAATGCTTTCATCGCCATCGAGGATCGCCGCTTCCGCGAGCATTTCGGGCTCGATCCCATCGGCATGGTTCGCGCCGCGACGGAAAACATCACGGCGGGCCATGTCGTGCAGGGCGGATCGACGCTGACCCAGCAACTCGCCAAGAATTTGTTCCTGGAGCCCAAGCGCACCTTCGATCGCAAAGGCCAGGAAGCGATGCTCGCGCTCTATCTGGAGTCGCGTTACACCAAGGACCAGATCCTCACGCTCTATCTCAATCGCGTCTATTTCGGCGCCGGCGTCTACGGCATCGAAGCCGCGGCCGAGCGATTCTTCGGCAAATCCGCAAGCGCTCTCACCATTCCGGAAGCCGCGATGCTGGCCGGCAGCGTGAAGGCGCCCGCCCGCTTCAATCCCCTTGCCGATCCCGACGCCTCGGTTGAACGCGCCTCCACGGTGTTGCAGGCGATGCAGGATGCCGGATTCATCAAGTCAGCAGCAGCGGCAAGATGCGCAGGCCACGCGTCCGCGCGTCGTGCGCGACACCAGCACGCCTGATTCAGGCTATTTCGCCGATTGGGTGATCGCGCGCATCCCCGGCTATGTCGGCGACGTGACAGAGCCGATTGTCGTCGAGACGACGTTTGATCTCGACACACAGATCAAGGCCGAGCGCGCCATTGAATCGGGCCTTGCGCGCGAAGGCCGCGGTTTGCATGCGAGTGAAGCGGCGCTTGTCGCGATGACGCCGGACGGCGCGGTGCGCGCAATGGTCGGCGGCCGCAATTATGCCGATAGTCCGTTCAACCGCGCCACAGATGCGTTGCGCCAGCCCGGCTCCGCCTTCAAGCCGTTCGTCTATCTGACCGCGTTCGAGCATGGCCGCAAACCCGACGACGAAATGAATGACGGGCCGATCGACATTCATGGCTGGCAGCCCAGCGATTACGAAGGCCAGTTCGAAGGCATGATCAGCCTGACGCGCGCCTTCGCGAAATCCTCGAACTCCGTGGCCGCGCAATTGACGTCGGAAGTGGGGCCCGGCGCCGTCGCGAGAACGGCTCACAGGCTTGGCATCGTCTCGGAGCTGGACGCGGTGCCTGCGCTTGCGCTCGGCACCTCCGGCGTCACACCGCTTGAACTGACCGGCGCCTATGCGCCCTTCGCCAATGGCGGCGACGGCGTCATCGCCTTTGGCGATAGTCCGTATCACGCACAAAATCGGGCAAACTTCTCTACTCCCGCGCCGGCTCGGGCGTGGGCGGCGTGATGTCCGCCGAGAACGACACCCAGATGACGCGGCTGATGGTGGAAACGGTCACAACCGGCACCGGCAAGGCGGCGCGTCTCGACGAACGTCCCAGCGCCGGCAAGACCGGAACGACGCAGGATTTCCACGATGCCTGGTTCGTCGGCTTCACGGCCGATCTCGTGTGCGGCGTGTGGATCGGCAATGACAACAACGCGCCGATGGTTCACGCGACGGGCGGCGGTCTGCCGGCCCATGTTTTTCAAGTCCTTCATGGAAGCGGCCGAGAAGGATCTGCCTGTGAAGCCGCTCGCCGGCCTTGCCGACGAACCGCTCGCCGATGCGTCAACGCCGTCCAGTCCGGACGCGCCGCCGAAACAGCCGGACGCGATCCAGCGCATTCTCGACGATCTGTTCAAAGGGACGTGAGGCGCGCTATTCGCCGCGGGGCGCGTAGCGATGCAGCAGCGGGCCATTAGTCGAGAGCCATGCCTGCGGCGCGTCGACATCGCCCACCAGCTCGCGCACAAGCTTCCAGAAGCGCGATCCGTGATTCATGTGCCGCATATGCGCCACTTCATGCGCCACGACATAATCGAGCACGAAGTCCGGCGCGAGGATCAGCCGCCAGGAAAACGAGAGCGCACGGTCTGCGGAGCAGGACCCCCAGCGGCTCTCCGTATCGCGCACCGTGATGCGTTGGGCGCAAGACCGATGCGCAGGGACAATTCCTGCGCGCGCGCCGTGAGCGTCTTGCGCGCTTCGCGCTTGAGATAATCGAGCAGGCGGCGCGGCGCGTGCTCGCTGCGGCCGCTGACTCGAATGACGCGTTGGCCTTCGCTATCGTCGATCCACACGGGCGCCGGTCCGGCGTCGCCGGCTTCCACGACATGCTCTTCGCCGCGCAGCGGAATGCGCGCGCCGACCCCGAACGCCACGGGAGCCGGAACCTCCGCCAGCCGCCTGGCGATCCATGTCAATTCCGAGCGCGCAAAATCGAGCGCATGATTGAGCGCGCGTTGCGACGGCGCGACGACCGTCACTTCCCCCGTTGCAGGATGAACCTTCACGATCAGCCGTCTTGCGCGGCGATTGAGCCGGATCGTGATGGACACCGGCCGGCCTTCAATTCGCAGCAATTCCCGGCGCGAGGACCGCGGCCTGGCTTGCGTGGCTCCAAAAAGACGCATGGACTTCCCTTCTACCGTCGCACCTTGCTTATTGCGCAGGGCGCGAGAAATACTGCGGCATGGTTCTCGGGCCCCCTGCACCTTCCGCAATGTGCGTCTCTTCCGAGGCGCACGCCTTGCGCGAACATTCGCTCAGTCGCCGTGTGGGCCGATTTGCGGACGACAGCATCGTCGGCGTCGCCTGCGGATCGCATTTAAGCGCGTTCGCGGGTCTGCGCAAAGCAGATAATTTATTTGACTGCGAGCGCGATCCTGTGCACCGCGCGGATTCGACGCCGGCAATCACTGGGAAGGGATTCGCGCCGTGAAGAAAATCGACTTGGTGCAACTTGCGTTGACGTTGGGGATCGTGGCGCTGGCGCTGCTGCTCGGAGCGCTCGGGTTCCAATATCTCGCGCGGTTGCCGCCATGCGAGATGTGCATGTGGCAGCGCTATCCGCACATCGCCGCGGCGGTTGTCGGAATCGGCGGCGCACTGCTTGTTCGCGGCGGCGTGATAGACCGCAGAGCCGGCGGCGCGCTGGTTGCTGTCACCGCACTGCTGATCGCTGCGTCCGGCGTGCTCGGAGTTTACCATGCCGGCGTCGAATGGCATTGGTGGCCCGGACCGACATCCTGCACCGGCTCGGCCTTTCAATATCACGGAGCCCTCGATCTGACCGCGCCGATGGTTCGCTGCGATGCCGCAGCCTGGCGTCTCTTCGGCTTTTCGCTGGCGGGCTATAATGCGCTGATCTCGCTGGGGTGCGCCCTCGGCGCATTCGCGCTGCTGGCGCGATCGAACAGGACGACCAGATGACGAAACGCGCCAAACGTCCCGCAGCGCCCGGCGTGAAGGCGAATGCCGAAATCGAGTCCATGATCCGTGTCGATCATGCGGGCGAATACGGCGCCGTGCGAATTTATGAAGGCCAGCTGGCCGTGCTCGAGGCGCGACCGGGTTCGCGCGACACCGCGGCGACTATTCGCAAAATGGCGGCGCAGGAGCAGCACCATCTCGACACGTTCGACAAATTGGTCAACGAACGCCGCGTGCGGCCGACCGCGCTCGAGCCGGTGTGGCGTCTTGCCGGTTTTGCGCTGGGCGCGGCCACAGCTCTCCTGGGCGAAAAGGCGGCCATGGCCTGCACTGCGGCCGTCGAAGAAGTGATCGACGAACATTATGCCAGCCAGATCGCGCGGCTGGGCGACGACGCGGCGCTCAAGCGGACCGTGGAGAATTTTCGCGCCGAAGAGATCGCCCATCGCGACGAAGCGCTGGCGCATGGCGCCGAACAGGCCCCAGGCTACCGCCTGCTCAGCGAAAGCATCAAAGCCGGCTGCCGCCTCGCAATCAAATTGTCCGAGCGCATATGACGCCGGACGACGACGACCGCCATCGGCGTCTTCTCGCCGCCGCGAATCCACGGCGCGCAAATTTTTCCGACGCCGCCCTGCTTGCGCGGCTGTTCACGGCGGCGTTTTTGAACGATCCCGTGTTCGATTGGATCGCGCGGCGCGGGCCTCGGCGCGCGGCGGGGCTCGAGCGATTCTTCTTCTGGCTGTTGCAGATGCGCGCGATTCCGTTGCGAAGTCTGGATGTCGGCTGACGGTAGCGTGGCGACGGCATGGCTGCCTCCGGATGCGCCGGCAAGCCCGGGCGGATTTTGGGAGCAGTTGCGCCTGATACCGATGTTTTGGCGGCTCTGCGGTTTCCCGCGAATGTCGCGGGGATCGGCGATGTCGGAGGCGATGGACAAGAACCACCCACATGAACGGCATTATTATTTATCGTTCATTGCCGTCGCGCCACGGCTTCAGGGCATGGGCCTGGGGTCGACTCTGCTGGAAGCGACGCTCTCGCGTATCGACGAAACAGGCGTTCCCGCCTATTTGGAAAATTCCAATCCGAAGAACACGCGCCTTTATGAGCGGCACGGATTCGTGCGTCGCAAGAACATTGCGCCGCCGGGCGCACCGCCGCTCATCGCGATGTGGCGAAATGCGCGACCGCTCGCCCCTCAGGGCTCCAGCTCGCTGTCCCAATAAAGGTAATCCGCCCAGGATTCGTGAAGATAGTTGGGCGGGAACGAGCGTCCGTTGTTGCGCAACTCGTTGACCGTCGGCCGGTGCGGACGCTGGCGCGGGTGCATGCCGGAATGATGCGCGAGCCGGCCGCCCTTCAACAGGTTGCATGGCGCGCAGGCGGTGACGACGTTGTCCCAGGTCGTTCGTCCGCCACGTGAGCGCGGGATCACGTGGTCAAACGTCAGATCCTTGTCGTAACCGCAATATTGGCACTCGAAACTGTCCCGCAGGAACACGTTGAACCGGGTGAAGGCGGGATTGCGCGCCGGCCTCACATAGGTCTTCAGGGATACGACGGACGGCAGCTTCATCATGAAGCTGGGCGAACGGACCACGCGCTCGTATTCGGCCAGGATGTTCACACGCTCAAGGAACACGGCCTTGATCGCATCCTGCCAGGACCACAGCGACAGCGGATAATAGCTCAGCGGACGATGGTCCGCGTTCAGCACCAACGCCGGGCAGTTGTCAGGTACTCGCTCGGCGGTCAACACGACGGCTCTCCCTTGAAGGCCAGTTCCTCCTCGTTGCGGGCCGGACTTTAGGGGCTGCGCTACGCCCTGCCAATATGTCCAACCCAACCGGATTCTAGCCAATTCGCTGTGACCGTTCGGCGACAGATGGCCTCAATTACCCGCGGAAGCTCGGGTTCAGGGTCGATGACGGAACGAATCATGGTCACAGCCGTTTGCGCCAAGCAGGGGTCTAAGTTCACCAACTAGACGCTGAGGCGAATAAGACAGGCCGTTTCGGGGCCGTCCGGGGGAGTTGCGACCCGACAGGTAGGAGTTGAGTTGATGTCCGAGCGCGCATTGCCGCTATTCGCGTTGAAGGATCCCACCGGAATACTCGCGGCGGCGCCCGACTTTATCGAAATTCTGCCGATCGCAATTTATGCCTGTGACGCGAAGGGCCGTATGCGCTGGTTCAACGAACGCGCAGCGGAACTCTGGGGACGGCGGCCCCGCATCGGCGATGACACGGAGCTGTTCTGCGGCTCCTTCAAGCTCTTTGGGTTGGACGGAAGGCTGATCTGCCGGGAAGAGTCGCCTATGGCGCATGTGCTGGCGACCGGCGAGCCAGTGGACGGACGCGAGGCGACCATCGAACGGCCGGACGGCTCTCGGGTCGTGGCGATGGTCCATATCGATCCGGTCAAGGATGGCGACGGCAATCTGCTCGGCGCCATCAATTGCTTTCACGACATCTCGGAACTTCATCGGGTCAAGACGGAGAATGCCGAAGGCGGCGCCATCGTGCGCCAGGTGCTCGACGCCCTTCCCGCAGCTGTCTACACGACCGACGCGGAGGGTCGGATCACCTATTTCAACCCCGCAGCCGTCGAGCTGGCCGGCCGCACTCCCACCCTGGGCAGTGACGAATGGTGCGTGACCTGGCGGCTCTATTGGCCGGACGGAACGCCGCTGCGTCACGACGAATGTCCGATGGCCGTGGCGCTCAAGGAAAATCGCGCGATCAGGGGCGTGGAGGCGCTCGCGGAGCGACCCGACGGCACGCGTCGCCCGTTTCTGCCGTTTCCCACGCCTTTGCATGATTTGTCGGGAAAGCTCGTCGGCGCGGTCAACATGCTTGTCGACATCAGCGAGCGCAAGGAGTCGGAATCGCAGCAAAGGAAGATGCTGTCGGAGCTCAATCACCGCGTGAAGAACAATATGCAGATGCTTCATGCGCTGCTGCGCGGCGCGCAACGCGAAACGCAAAATCCGGAAGCCAAAGCCGTGCTTGCGGAAGCCGGTCAGCGGATCGGCGCCATGTCGGCCGCCCAGCAGGTGCTTTACGACGCGCAAAATTCCGCGGAGTTCGACGCCGCCGTTTTCCTGGATGCGATATGTCGCACGGCCCGCCAGACATTCGGCCGAAGCGCAAATATCGAAATGGATTCCGCTCGGGCGCCTTTATTGAACGATACGGCGATCCCGCTCGCATTGATTTTGAACGAACTCGTCAGCAACGCCGTCAAACATGCGCGGGGCGATCGCCCCAGCGTCGAGATTCACGTGTCTCTGCAACAAACGGCGGGCGGATGGCGACTGGAAGTCGCCGATGACGGTCCGGGTTTTGTCCTGGATCCTGCGGGACGGCGCGCCTCGGGTCTGGGGTTGGTCGGAGGGCTCGCCGCGCAATTGGGCGGTTCACTGTCGGTAATCAATGATCAAGGGGCCCGCTGTATTGTTGACTTCGCCAGCGTTCAGAAGTCGCAATAGCCAATGTCTTCCGCAATTCGATCTGACGGCGCCTCACGATCGCCGCCGACGCAAGGCGAACCGTCTGCGTCTTCAGCGGATCGTTCGACGCCCCGCGCTTCTCCCGTCCGCATCTTGCTGGTCGAAGACGAATTCCTTATCGCGATGTCGATTGAAGGCGATTTGCGCGATGGCGGTTACGATGTCGTCGGCATCGGTCATTCCGCTGACGAGGCGGCCGCGATGGCCAAAGCTTCGCGCCCCGATATTGTTCTGATGGACGTTCGACTTGTTGGGAAGCGCGACGGCATCGACGCTGCGCTTGAGATTTATCAGACGACCGGCATTCGCTGCATCTTCGCAACCGCGCATGGCGATCCGGAAACCATCGCCCGGGCGCGGCCCGCGGAACCGTTAGGTTGGCTGTACAAACCCTATGGCCGCGACAGTCTTCTGGCGACAATCCAAGACGCTCTGAGAAGCCTAAACGAAGGCGGCTAGTTCGCGGCTCAATCTACAGCACAACTTACCTCGCCTGTGCGCGCAAGACGCCCCTGAAACGCCATCGTGAGAAACTCGCCGCCGAGAACGAGGCCGTCCTGATCGATCGAATGGCCGAGGCCGGATGAAATGTGCCATTGCACGCAAGCGCCGGCGCGACCGAGCGCTGTCGCCGATGCGAACAACGCGCTGATGGGAATCATCGGGTCCTGATCGCCATGCACCAGCAGGACGGGCGGCGTATCGGGTCCCAATTGCTCCATCCGCTCGGCGCCGGCGAGCAAGCCGGAAAACCCCACGATCGCCGCCGGCTTCCGGGTGAGGCCTATATGCAGCGACATCATCGTGCCCTGGCTGAACCCCACCAGCGCGAGCCGTTCGGCGGGCAACTCAAGCCGTGCGAGCTCCGACGCGATGAATGTTTCAAGCGACTCGGCTGCGGATTCGACCCCACGCTGCATATCAGCCGGGTCGAGGCGCGAAATCGGAAACCATTGATAGCCGG
Organism: uncultured Alphaproteobacteria bacterium; assembly: GCA_963715545.1. Taxonomy (GTDB): domain Bacteria; phylum Pseudomonadota; class Alphaproteobacteria; order Micropepsales; family Micropepsaceae; genus Rhizomicrobium. Next base: position 3,741,553 of record OY970252.1, read on the forward strand.
ATGGCGAACCTGCGCAGGGCTCCGGCGCGTTGGGCGCAGCGAACGCCACAGTCGGCAACAGCCTTTGCCAGTGGGGCGCGAGCCCGATCAGATCGTTGCCGTCCGCCCCATAGCCGTGACACAGCACAACCAGGTGCGTGGCGCGTCCGCGCGCTGGCGGAAGGCGGGGTCCGGTCAATGCGCGGGGCATGCTGCACCCTCTCGTGAGATTGCGTTAGGTTCGGCCCGCCATGATTGTCACGCGCTTCGCTCCCAGTCCAACCGGGTATCTGCATCTGGGTCATGCCTTTGCGGCGATCGCGGCGCATGATGCGGCGCGAGGTGGACGCTTTCTGCTGCGCATCGAGGATATCGATCTCGCCCGTGCAAGGCCGGAATACGAAACGGCAATCGCGGCAGACCTCGCTTGGCTGGACTTGCGCTGGGAAGAACCCGCGTTACAGCAGTCGACGCGCTTCGATGCATACCGCGCTGCCCTCGATCGGCTTGATGCGCAGGGGCTTCTCTATCCCTGCTTCTGCACGCGCGCCGAAATCGCGAGCGAGATCGCCCGCGCCGGCGAAGCGCCGCACGGGCCGGAAGGCGCCCATTATCCGGGGACGTGCCGCCATCTCGACGCGGAGACGCGCGCCGCCCGGATCGCCGCGGGAATGCCGTATGCGCTGAGATTGGATGTCGCAACAGCCGCGCGGCGCGTGGGTTCGCTGTCGTTTGTGGAGGAAGGGCGCGGCCCTGCAGGCGAGCGCGGCACGATCCTCGCAGAGCCGTCGCTGTTCGGCGACATTGTGCTCGCGCGAAAAGAAATGCCGACCTCGTATCACCTTGCCGTTGTGGTCGACGATGCCTTTCAGGGCGTGACGCTTGTGACCCGGGGAAACGATCTGTTTGCTGCGACGCCTGTGCAGCGGCTTCTGCAGGCGTTGCTTGATCTGCCGACGCCGGCCTATGCGCATCATCGTTTGATCCTCGATGCGCAGGGCCGCAAGTTTTCCAAGCGAGACAAAGCTATGACTTTGCGCGAATTAAGAGCGCAGGGCGAAACGCCCGCTTCAATCCATGCGCAATTCAGAGAATGACGCAGTCGCGGCGGCCGGCGAACTCACCAGTCGTTCAGGCCCTGGAATTTCGCGAAACCCGCTTCATGCGCCCAGCGGGTCCATTCGTCGCGCAGGCGCGTGGTCTTGATCGGGCTTCTCGTGCCCTCGCCGACGCCCAGGATTTGCAATTCGGCGCAGCCCGCGAACGGCTTGCCTTCAGGCGCCGGCAGATGATCGTCAGGATCGTCGAGGCGCGCATAAACCGAAATCTTCGATGCCGTCGGTGGCGAGGATGACGGTCGTGGGAACGCCGGAGCAGCCGATGCTCTGCGAAACGTTGTCGAGAAAAGCGAGGATGTTGGTGCGATCCTGGGCTTTCCACTTGCCGTGTTCGATCAGGACCGGCGTCCCCGCGATCAGTTTTTCGACCTGGGCCGCCACATCGTCGGGGCGGTTGCGAACGGAAATGACCGTGTCGTAGTGGAAATTGTTCGAGGTCGCGTCATAGGAGCCGAAGGTGCGCACATGCACCTCAGACGCAAATCCGAGGCCGCGAATGACCGTGGCGACGCGGGCGCCCACTCTGGCCGCGAAGTCCGGCTCGTCGATCAGCGGATTGCTCTTGGAGAGATCGATTCCGATCACGACGCGCTGGGGCGTGAGCTGGGCCTGGTCGGTCAGATAGGACGCCTCCACCACGGGGGGCGCATTGCTCGCCGCATCAAGCGCCATGGCGCCGCCGCCGATCAGGGCGGACGCCGTCACGACTGCGAGCATGATTTGCATCAGGCGGCCTGGCCGTTTTGCTTACGGTCCGCCAATTCGAGCAGATGCAATTGCGCGAACATGCGCCTGCGATGCTTGTAGTCGCGCGAGATCATGAAATTGCGCGCGTTGTTCTCGCTGGTCTGCAGATAAAGCGCGGCCACCATCGTGACGATGAAAAAGATCACGCTGGCGAAGGCGAGCCACAGCCAGGAATCGGCGTTGGCGAGCGAACGTTGCGACACTTTCGGAACCGACAGGGTCGACGTCTCGTCGGCATTTTCCATGCCCGCATGCGCAGAATGGCTGTTCGCGCCGTCCGTTTGCGCGTCGGAAGTCGACGACGAATCGTTCGGCGCGCTCATCGATGCGAACAATTTGTTGATGGAATTGTCCTGCGCCGGCGCGCCGCCGTCTTCGTGATGCTCGAGCGTCGCCGAGGTGCCACCCGCCATGTTGTTGTAGGCGACGAGATAGCCGAGGCATCCGATCATCACCAAAGCCAGCACAAAGCCGGTGGTGATCATCGCGTTGCGGCCGTAGACGCCCGTGATCTTCAACATGAAATGCACGATCAGCACGGCGAACACGACCTGCAGGCTCTTGAACACGACCGAGGCCTGCAGGCTCGCCGGCACCACCATGAACTCGTTGGAAAGCGCGCGGGTCCAGACGTCGCCGCGAATGATCTGGTAGTCGACGAACATCGCAAGCAAGGCGATCGCAATCGCGATCAGCATGCCGAACACATAGAGGCCACTATAATGGGCGACCTGGCGGCTGGTTTCGAGATTGCGCGCAATCACGCGCGATTCGTCATTGTCCTGGGAGCTCAGCGCCGACTTCACCGGCGGTTCGGCGTTCTCGGAGGCGTTGTAGGCCTTGGGTTCCGGGCGAAAAAACCCCATCACTCCGGCCGATTTCTTCTTGCCGCGCCTCGGTGCATCGCGGTCGCTCTGGCGAATCCAATCCGGACCCCAGCTCGGACGATCGACTGGCGTCATCAGTCGTTCGACGAGATGCGCCTTCATCCGCTCGCGCACTTGCGGCGTCATCGCCTCGGCTTCGGCGAGCGAATGCGCTTCTTCCTTGAACTCATCCGGCGTGAGGCCGTGCAGAAGTTCGCGCGAAAGACCGTTGCGGGGCGCGCGTTTGGAAGATCGGCTCTTCCTGCTTTCGTTCTTGTCGTCAGCAGAGTCGGACTGATCGGTCTGGTCGCTCATCGTCTCGTCCCCCAGCTTGGCGATCGAATTTTTCGAAACCGCCGGCTTGAAAGCTGCCACGCGGAAACGTGGTAAAGAGTCTGTTACTGCGGGAATTGGGTCGGATTAGGGCAGAGTTCGAAAATTCCTTCGGAGCGTGACGATGTTTCGACATCGTGCGCTTAGCTTATGTTTTGCTTTCGCGATGAAATGCTTCGCCAACTGCGGCGTTCGCCGGGCCAAAAGATGACCTAATTGCGGCAGGTCGGAAAAGTATCGGGCAAAAGAGCCAAATAGCTAGCTGGTTTCCACCACGCCGATAATCTCGCGCATGACGGCATTCAGATCGTAATTTTTCGGGCTGAACACTGCGGCGACGCCGGCGGCTTTGAGGCGCGCTTCGTCTGCCGGCGGGATGATGCCGCCCGCCACGACTTTGATATGCGAGAGGCCGCTCGCCGCCAGCTTCTCGACGACATCATTTGCAAGCGGCACATGCGAGCCGGACAGGATCGACAGTCCGATGACGTGCGGATTTTGCGTGCGCGCCGCCGCCACGATTTCGTCGGCCGTAAAGCGAATGCCGTCATAGATCACCTCCATCCCCGCATCGCGGGCGCGGATCGCGATCTGTTCGGCGCCGTTTGAGTGACCGTCGAGACCGGGCTTTGCGACGAGGAAGGTGAGCCGACGGCCCAGTTTTCGCGACATGGCGTCGACTTCCTCCCGCAGGGCCCCGATGCGCGAATCATTGCGCGCGGGCGCTTCGGAGGCGACGCCGGTGGGCGCACGATATTCGCCGAAGATGCGCCGCAAGACGCCGGACCATTCGCCCGTCGTGACGCCGGCCTTGGCGCAATCGATCGAAGGTGGAACCATGTTTGCGCCGTCTTTTACGGCGCGTTCGAGCGCTGCAAGCGTCGCTGCGACTTTTTTCGAATCGCGCGCGGCGCGCCAGGATTGCAGCCGTTCGATCTGCTCGTGTTCCGCTGACGTATCGACCACGACGAAATTTCCATTGCCGGCCGTAAGCGGCGACGGTTCGGTTTCAGAATAGGCATTGACGCCGACGCGAATCTCCTCGCCGGTCTCGATCGCTTCAACTCGGGCCGCATTGGAGCGCACCAGGCGCTCCTTCATATATTCCAGCGCCGGTTGCGAGGCGGCGCCGCCCATCTCTTCGATGCGCGCGATCTCCGCGCGAATTTGCGCCACGAGCGCCGCTGTCTTTTCTTCGATGACATGCGAGCCGTCGAAGATGTCGTCATATTCGAGCATGTCGGTTTCCAGCGCGCCGATCTGCTGCAGGCGCAGCGACCATTGCTGATCCCAGGGCCGCGGCAGACCAAGCGCCTCGTTCCAGGCCGGCAATTGCACGGCGCGGGCCCGCGCGTTTTTCGACAACGTCACACCCAGCATGCCGAACAGGATGCGATAAACATTGTTCTCCGGTTGCTGCTCGGTGAGGCCCAGCGAATTCACCTGTACCCCATAACGAAACAGGCGAAGCTTCGGGTCGCCGACGCCATACCGGTCGCGTGTGATCTCGTCCCACAGCGCCGCCATCGCGCGGAGCTTGCAAATCTCGGTGATAAACTTCACGCCGGAATTGACGAAGAAGCTGATGCGGCCCACGGCCTTGGGAAATTCGCTCGGCGGAATAGCGCCCCGCACGCGCGCGGCGTCGAGCACGGCGATCGCCGCGGCGAGCGCAAACGCCGCTTCCTCGACCGCATCGGCGCCGGCCTCCTGCAAATGATACGAGCACAGATTGATCGGATTCCATTTCGGCATCTCGGCCGTGGTGAACGCGATCGTGTCAGTGGTGAGTCGGAGCGCGGGCCCGGGCGGAAAGATATAGGTGCCGCGCGCGAGATATTCCTTGATGATGTCGTTCTGCGTGGTGCCTTGCAGCTCCGCGCGCGCCGCGCCCTGTTCGTCGGCGACCGCCACATAGAGCGCGAGCAGCCATGCGGCGGGCGCATTGATCGTCATCGACGTGTTCATGCGCGCGAGCGGAATGGAATCGAACAGCGCGCGCATGTCGCCCAGATGGCCGATGGGCACGCCCACTTTGCCCACTTCGCCTTTCGCGAGCGGATGATCGGCGTCGTAGCCGGTCTGTGTCGGTAGATCGAACGCGACGGACAGGCCGGTCTGCCCTTTGGCGAGATTGCCGCGATAAAGCGCATTGGACGCGGCCGCGCTCGAATGGCCCGCATAGGTGCGGAAGATCCAGGGCTTGTCGCGGGGGGTGTTCATCAAGGCCATCCTAGATGCGCCGCACAAACCTCGCCAAGCGGCCGAAATCAGTCAAAGGTGCGATATTGTTGCAATATTGTTTCACCAGGAGCATAATTTGGCGCATTAACGGTCGTTTGAATTGCTGCGACGCAAAATTCCATCTTGCACCGCGGCAATTTCGAAGCTCTAGTTTCGCACCCTTTCGGCTCGGCAGCGTTACATGACCGGGCAGATCGTCATTGGAGTTCTCGGGGAGTTCAGGGGATGCCGGCAGAAGCAAAGGTCGCACTCGAGGTCTACAAGGACCTTTACGAGATCGGTGAAATTCCGCCTCTCGGCCATGTGCCGAAGAACATGTATGCGTGGGCGATCCGCAAGGACCGCCACGGTCCGCCCGAGACCTCGATGCAGATCGAGGTCGTTCCGACCTGGACGCTCGATTCGCACGACGTGCTGATTCTCGTGATGGCGGCCGGCGTCAACTACAACGGCGTGTGGGCCGCGCTGGGCACGCCGATTTCGCCCATCGACGGTCACAAGAATTCGTTTCACATCGCGGGCTCCGATGCGTCGGGCATCGTCTGGGCCGTGGGCTCGAAAGTCACGCGCTGGAAGGTGGGCGACGAAGTCGTCGTTCATTGCAATCAGGATGACGGCGACGACGAAGAATGCAATGGCGGTGACCCGATGTTCTCGCCGTCCCAGCGCATCTGGGGTTACGAGACGCCCGACGGCTCCTTCGCGCAATTTGCGCGCGTGCAGGATCGCCAATTGATGGAGCGTCCCCGGCATCTGACCTGGGAAGAATCGGCGTGCTATACGCTGACCTTGGCCACGACGTACCGCATGTTCTTCGGCCATCGCCCCCATATCCTGCGGCCAGGCCACAATGTGCTGATCTGGGGTGCGAGCGGCGGTCTCGGCTCTTTCGCTGTGCAGCTATGCGCGGTGTCCGGCGCCAACGCGATTGGCGTCATTTCCGATGAGTCGAAGCGCGAATTCGTGCTGTCGCTCGGCGCCAAGGGCGTCATCAACCGTAAGGATTTCAATTGTTGGGGCGCGATGCCTCAGGTCGGCTCGCCCGAATACGATGCGTGGACGAAAGAAGCGCGCAAATTCGGCAAGGCGATCTGGGACGTCACCGGCAAGGGCAACGACGTCGATTTCGTGTTCGAACATCCGGGCGAACAGACATTCCCGGTGTCCTGTCTCGTCGTGAAGCGCGGCGGCATGGTCGTCTTCTGCGCCGGCACCACGGGCTACAACATCACGTTCGACGCGCGCTATGTGTGGATGCGGCAGAAGCGCATCCAGGGTTCGCATTTCGCCAATCTCTATCAGGCGAGCCAGGCCAATCGCCTGATGGTGGAGCGCCGTCTCGATCCCTGCATGTCGGAAGTGTTTCCGTGGAACGATATTCCCCGCGCCCACATGAAGATGTGGAAGAACGAGCACCTACCCGGCAACATGGCCGTGCTGGTCAATGCGCAACGCGCGGGCTTCAGAACGTTCGAGGATGTGATCGAAGCGAGCGCGCGGTAAGCTAGGCCAGCGCGCGGCCCGCAAGCCAGATGAACGCCGCGACTGTCGGATAGAACGTCAGCGCGAAACCGACCGCGCGTGCGCCCGGCGCGATCAGATAGCCGATCCAGAACAAAATGCGCGCGACGACAAAGAGGATCGCAAGCGCCGGAATCAGCGCCAGCCTGTCATGCGGCAGCGCAAGCGCAAGGCCTGTCCAGGCGATCGCCGCCAGAACGGTCTGCTCCAAGGTATTCTGGTTGTAGCGCAAATTGATTTCGAGCGTGCGGCTTTCAGGCGTGCGCGAACCGTCGATCGCGTCGGGAAGGAAAAACCGGCGATTGGCCACTATTGCGATGCCGACGAGAAGGCAAAATCCCGGCAGGAGCAGCCAGTGCGCTGCAAAGGCGAGTCGTGCCGCAGCATCGTCTTCGCTCGGAGTGGGGAACGGCAGATGGGCCGAGCCTTGCATCCACAACAGCGCGAGGATCGCCACCGCGAACGCCATGCCGAAGAGTACAAAAACCTGCTTGCGCAACACCAGACGTTTCCCCCATCGCCCGCGGCAATGATACACCTTTCGGCGGGCGGCCTCCAATTGCGGTTAGGCAATTGCGGTTGGAGCCAAGCCGGTTATTGTTGCCGCTTGCTCCATCCGGATCGGCCCATGCAAACGATCGTGCCTCATCTCCTTGCCCATTGCGAAGAAGCCGTCGTTTCGGCGGAGGGTTTGCTCGCAGAGGCGAAGCAGGAGATTCGCGCGCTGCTCGGCGGTGAAGGCAAAGTGGATGCGGCGGCGCTGGATCGCGAACAACGCGCTGCGCACGGTCTGGCCTGGATCGCGACCTATGTGGAAGCCTTGCGCCAGACGGTGCGATGGGGGCGCGCGCTCGAACGCGAAAAGCGCCTCGGCGAAATCGAAATTCTGATCGTTCAGGCGGCGTTCGGAGAGTATCTCGCGCAGCTGGCCGGCGGCATCGCGATGAGCCAGAACGAAATCGTGCGACCGTCCGATCTTGGGATTGGCGATGATGTCGTCGCGGAGTTTCTGTCGCCCGCGGTGAAGGAACTCATCGCCCTCGGCACGCGGCGCGAAGTGCGAGAGGGCCTGGCGGAAATCATGAGCCGCCATGCGGGCGCGATGTATTTCGGCGATCCCGGCCTCGACGAAACTATGGCCATGGTGCGCGAACAGTTTTTCCGCTTCGCACAGGAGAAAGTCGCGCCCCACGCGCATCAATGGCATCTCAAAGACGAATTGATCCCGCTCGGCGTCATCTCCGAAATGAGCGCGCTGGGCGTCTTCGGGTTGACGATTCCGGAGGAATATGGCGGCGCGGGCCTTTCCAAAACCGCGATGTGCGTGGTGTCGGAAGAATTGAGCCGCGGCTACATCGGCGTGGGCTCGCTCGGCACGCGCTCGGAGATCGCAGCCGAACTCATTCTCACGGGCGGCACGAAAGACCAGCGCGAGCATTGGCTGCCCCTGATCGCGAGCGGCGCAAAATTGCCCACGGCGGTCTTCACCGAGCCGAACACCGGTTCCGATCTCGGTTCGCTTGCGACCCGCGCGGTGCGCGAGGGCGACGTGTACAGGATTTTCGGCGGCAAGACCTGGATCACCCACGCCGCACGGGCCGATCTGATGACATTGCTGGTGCGCACCGATCCGAAGACGAAGGACTATCGCGGGCTCTCGATGTTCCTGGCGGAGAAGCCGCGCGGCGACGACGGCGATCCATTTCCCGCCAAAGGCATGAGCGGCGGCGAGATCCGCGTGCTCGGCTATCGCGGGATGAAGGAATTCGAGATCGGCTTCGACGGCTTCGAAGTACCTGCAGCCGATCTTCTAGGCCGCGAAGAGGGGCAGGGCTTCAAACAGCTTATGCAGACCTTCGAATCTGCCCGGATACAAACGGCCGCCCGCGCGGTCGGCGTGGCGATGTCGGCGTTGGATTTGGGCCTGCGCTATGCGCTCGAACGCAAGCAGTTCGGTCGGCCGATTTTCGCGTTCCCGCGCGTGCGCGACAAGCTCGCGATGATGGCGGTGGAAATCGCGATCGCGCGTCAGCTTGCCTATCATGCCGCGCGCGAAAAGGACGATGGAAGGCGCTGCGACCTTGAAGCGGGAATGGCGAAGCTGCTCGCGGCCCGCGTCGCCTGGGCGTCGGCTGACAACGCGCTCCAGATTCATGGCGGCAACGGCTTTGCGCTCGAGTTCGAGATCAGCCGCATTTTATGCGACGCGCGCATCCTCAATATCTTCGAGGGCGCCGCGGAGATTCAGGCCCAGGTCATCGCGCGTCGGCTCCTCGAGCCAGGCGCCAACTGAACAGCTCTGCGTGACAAGACGGGGCCGGAGGAATATCGAGAGATGAGCGTTCCGGAGAACAAGATGGATCAGACCCATCCCCTTGATCGGCTCTTTGCCGTGATTCAATCGCGGCAAGGCGCCGATCCCGCATCGTCCTACACCGCTAAACTGTTTTCGCAGGGCAGGCTCAAGATTGCGAAGAAGCTTGGCGAAGAGGGCGTCGAGACGGCACTCGCCGCCGTCGCGCAGGACAAAAAATGCCTCGCCGCCGAATCCGCGGACCTTCTGTACCATCTGCTTGTGCTGTGGGCGGCGTGTGGATTGACCCCTGAAGACGCCTACCAGGCGCTGGACGCGCGCGCCAACCGTTCCGGCGTCGAGGAAAAGGCGTCTCGCTGAACGCTATTCCACTTCTTCGGCGAGACTTTTCACAAGGTCGATCACGCGCTTGCGCACTTTCGAATCCTTGATGCGCATGAAGGCGAGGGTCAGTTGCAGGCCTTCGCCGCTCGACAGGAATTCCATCACCGGCGGCGTCGAAGAGTCGCCGTTGCGCATGGCTGCAGCCGTCTGCTCGACCACGCCTTCATAGAAATAACTGATCGAAACGCCCAGGATCTGCGCGACTTGATAGAGACGGCCCGCGCCAATGCGATTGACGCCTTTTTCGTATTTCTGCACCTGCTGAAAGGTGAGACCCAGAAGCTCGCCGAGGCGCTCCTGGCTCATGCCCACGAGCATACGACGCAACCGCACGCGATTGCCGACCTGACCGTCGACCGGATTTGCTTGTTTCTTTGGCAAGGGACCTGTCTTTTTCTTACGTAGGAGTTGCATGGACCATATCCATATTTTTGCAGTTGCGAAGCATTTCTCAGCAACTGTCTGTTTTCGTCGTTAACGGCCGCAGACATCCGCCAATCGCGCAGGCGATCATGAGCAGGACAAAAGCGATATCCCCGACTCGCGCATAGGGCGTTTCAGCCAACGCCTTGGGAAGGTCGGCGTCAACGAAGCCCATGCGGCCCAGGCCAAGGCTGGCTGTAACCCGCCCCAATGGATCGATAACGGCCGAAATACCGGTATTGGCCGCGCGTGCGACGGGAATTCCCTCTTCGATGGCCCGGACGCGGGCGGTCAGGAGATGCTGGTAGGGGCCGGTTGACGGGCCGAACCACGAATCGTCGGTGATGTTCACGAACCAGCCGGGGCGCATGCGGCCCACCACGGCGCTTGGAAACAGGATTTCGTAGCAGATCAAGGGACCCGCCGCGGGGGCGCCGGGAACCGCATAGGCGTGCGGACCGTCGCCCGGCGTAAAGCCGCCCGGACTGTCGACAATCTTGCTGATGCCGATGGCGGTCAACAGATCGCTGAACGGAAGATATTCGCCAAAGGGCACAAGATGGAACTTGTCGTAGACGTCGAGCAGCTGGCCGCCATGCGCGAAGAAGTAAAGGCTGTTGAAGTAATGGAAATCACCGTCCGGCGTGGCGAGCACGCGCTCCGCCCCCGTCATCAGAACGCGATTGCCGTTCGTGAGAACAGCAATGTCGTCCAGCGCTGTGGCCTCGCGGGTGAGCAGAAATGGGGGCGCCGCTTCCGGCCAGATCAAATGCGTAATGGGCTGGGTCGAGGGCGCCTTACTCAGATCAATGAGCCGCTGCCAGTTTCGAACCACATATCTACGAAGATATTTTTCGTTTTGCGGAACATCGGGCTGAACCAGGCGCAATCTTACGCCGGGCACGTCGCCCGGGTTGACGGTCGCGAGACGCACGTCGCCGCCGATCCAAAGCAGCGCGAACAGCACGCCCATCGCCGCCGGCATCAGATAGGCGCGCGAATCCCGGTCGCAAAATCGCGCGAGCGATGCGCCCAATAGCACCGTCAGAAGCGAAAGTCCGTATGCGCCGACGAGCGCCGCGCTTTGCAACACGCCGAGCGAAGCGCCCCAGCCATAGGCCGGTAGGTTCCACGGAAAGCCGGTGAGAATGTGTCCGCGCACCCATTCCGCTGCGGCGTATGCTGCGGAGAAAATGAAAATGCGCGCCACGCCGGGACGCCACAGAGCCGAGGCGACGGCGAACCCCGCCGCCAGATAAACCGCGAGCCATCCGGGAAACAGCACGGCGACGAACGGAATTTGCCAGGCATGCGCCGAGGCATCCACGGTGAAGGCGTAACCGACCCAATAGAGCCCAGCGAGAAAATGCCCGAAGCCGAACGTCCAACCGACGAAAGCGCCGCCCCAAATCGGCCGCTTGAGCCGCTGCGCGCCGTCGATCAAAAGAACCAGGACGGCGAAGGCCAGCAGCAGAAACGGAAATATCCCGAACGGCGCAAATGACAGCGCCGAGGAGGCCCCCACGACGAACGCGAGCAGATGCCTGCGCCAACCCGTCAGGCTACGGACGAATTCCCCGGCCTTGAGGGCCTGTGACGGGATGCTGCGAATCGTAAGAACCATCTAGCCGAAACGGACTGACATCGAATCGCAGTCATATCAGCGCGCGATGCGTCAGTCGCCGATTTTGACGTCGGCCATGCCTTCGGTGTCGAGACGGCCGCGATAGGATTTGAGCCTCACGGTGCCCGAACCTACGGCCTCGATATGCGGATCCACGGCCACTCCGCCGAAGGCGAAATCGCCCGCGCCCATCATTTCGACATGCAGCGGATCGGCCACGCCGTCTGCAATCCTCACATTGCCGGAACCCGCTATTTCGATTCCGACAGGTCCATTGACGCGTGCGGCCGTGACGTCTCCCGACCCGGCGATGCTGAGTTTCAGCCCGCCCGAGATCACGCCGAACTCGGCGTCACCCGACCCGGCGATGTCGGCATGCACGCTGCCGGTCGATCCCACTTTCACTTTTCCCGAGCCGCCCACGTCGAGGCTGAGCTCTCCGGTGACCGAGGCGATGTCGATGCGCCCGTCGCCACCGAGTTCGATTTTGGCGGACGAAACTTTGCCGATTTTGGCGGTCGTCACGGCGGCTTCGAGGCGAAGCGCGCCCTGCGTATCGCCGATATCCGCATTGCCGACCAGACCGTCGACGTTGACGTCCGTGCCCCGCGGTACGGTGACTTTGACGAACAGATTGTCGGCGCGCCGGTCGTCTTCCAGGTTCGAGAAATTGAACCAGTCATGCCAATTCCAGACGGACGTGTCGTTCCTGTTTTCCGAGCCGTCGATGTCGAGCGTATTGCCTTTCACGGCCACGCTGAGTCCCGCCACGCGCGACTTGGCCCCTGAAACTTCGACCGTCATCTGCGCGCCGTCGCGAACATCCACGATGACGGTGCCCACGATGTCTTCGAACTTGACGGCGCTGGCCGAGTAGCTGTGCGCGGGCCAGCGGGTCCAGGCGTTGTCGGCCGCTCGCCATTCGCCGGGGGCCGGCGGGGGAGCGGGCGGCGCAGGTGGAGCTGGAGGCGCTGCAGGAGCAGCCGGCTGCGCGACGTGGGCCGCGAACGCACTATCCACGCTGCTCAGCGTGGGTGCGATCAAGAGAGCCGCAGTGGCGGCGCCGATCATCAGCGATTTCGTGTTCCGGTTCATGCTCAAAAGCTCCTGGCCCCCTCTTGGACGTCTCAGATAGGTCCCCCGTCACTCGTGCGTATAGAGAGGCCAAATCGCGGATCAGCCATGCGCGTCAGGCTGGAGAACAAACTAGCGACGCGCCAGGTCTCGTTCAGGCCACCAGCCGGTAACCGCCGCTTTCGGTCACAAGTATCTGCGCCTGGCCCGGGTTCGATTCGATCTTCTGCCGCAAACGGTAAATATGGGTTTCCAGGGTGTGGGTCGTAACGGCGGGATTGTAGCCCCAAACCTCGTGCAGCAGCGTCTCGCGCGCCACGGTTTCGCCGGAGCGGTGGAGGAATTTGAGGATATTGGTCTCCTTCTCCGTCAGCCGGATCTTCTTGCCCTGAGAATCGACAAGCACCTTGGCGCTGGGCCGAAACGTGTAGGGACCGATGCGATAGACAGCCTCTTCGCTCTGTTCGTGACTTCTCAGATGCGCATGCAGGCGCGCCATCAACACTGCGAAACGGAAGGGCTTGGAGATGTAGTCATTGGCGCCGGACTCGAGGCCTTCGATCATGTCGGCGTCGGAGTCTTTGGCCGTCAGAAGAACGATAGGGCAGGTGACCCCGTCCTTGCGCAGCTCCCGGCACAATTCCCGGCCGTCGCCGTCCGGCAAGCCGACGTCCAGAATAACGAATTCGTAGAGGCCGTCCCGGGCTCGCGCCCGTGCTTCGGCGCATGTGCCCGCTTCCACCGGCAGATAGTCCCCTTCGGCCGCCAATTGCTCGGCCAGGGAGCTGCGCAGCGTCGTATCGTCGTCAACCAAGAGAACCCGCTTGGCGCTCGGCATGGCAACTCCTCTGGCATTCTCGTCCCGAACGCCTCGAACTCTACCCGGTTTCGGGATGGCGGTGTATGTGAGCATGTATGCCCTCCCCCCCAGGACGCAAACAGGAAAGAGCGAAAAGAGTCCCGCCCGGCCCGGCGCCGGCACGGTCGGTCCTCGACCGGGTGGTGCGCGCCGTGGAGGCGTTCCGGCGCGGCGCCCCGGTCACGATCTCGGACGCCGGCGGCGACCAGGTCGTGGCGCTCGCTGTCGAGGCAGCAGCCGATGCGACGCTTTCATCCCTTAAGCCTACGGTGAAATCTCGGGTGCTGCTGCTCCTGACTCATGAGCGCGCGCGCACGCTCAAGATCAGGCTCTATACGCCAGAGGTGGTCGCAGTGCTGCCGGGATCGCCGTTGCACGCCGATAAACTGCGCGCCATCGCCGATCCCACTGCGGATATGGCGTCGCCGCTCAAAGGTCCGTTCGACACCTTGCGCGAAAAATTGCCGGAAAGTTTCGCGGCGTCCGTCAAGCTTGCGAAGCTTGCGGGTCTTTTGCCCGCAACGCTGGTTCAGCGTTCTCCGCGGCGGTCGAAGACGGACGTGACGATCGCAACCTCCGACATACTCGGCTACGAAAACGCCGTTGTGCAGACGCTGCGCATTGTGACCCGCGCGCGCGTGCCTCTTGAAGGGGCCGAGCGCACCGAGCTTGTGGCGTTCCGGGCAGGCGATGGCGGCCCGGAACATTACGCGATTGTGATCGGAGCGCCGCCGACCGGCGGCCCTGTGCTGACCCGACTCCACTCGGAATGCTTCACCGGCGATCTGCTTGCCTCGCTCAAATGCGATTGCGGAGACCAGCTGCGCGGCGCGATCGAGACGATCTCCGAAGCAGGCGGAGGCGTCCTCCTCTATCTCGCGCAGGAAGGCCGCGGCATCGGGCTGATCAACAAGCTCCGGGCTTACCGGCTCCAGGATCAGGGCTTCGACACTATGGAGGCCAATGAGAGGCTGGGATTTGAATCCGACGAACGGCTCTACGGCGTGGCCGCGCGGATGCTGGGCCTGCTTGGCTACAAATCGGTCCGCCTGCTGACGAACAATCCCGACAAAGTCACCGCTCTTGAGGCGGCCGGGGTCAAGGTTGTGATGCGTGTGCCGCATGCGTTCCCGGACAATGAGCACAATCGGGCTTATCTGAGGACGAAGGCCGAGAAGGCAGGCCACCTGTTGTAAGCTTGCATCTCGGTGACCGGCAGAAATTGCCTCGCCAGCGGCGGCGCTTGCCAGGAAGCTTGATTTTCTGCGGCTTTTCGCTTGGCAAGGCCCTTGCTTCTGGAGACTCCATGAGCGCCTCCTACGAAGCAATTTTCCCGTCACTTCGGACGGTCCAACCAGCCTATCCGCCGCCGCCGGAATGGAAGTCGACCGCGCCCGGATCCGCCGCCCCGGCGTCCGGCGATGACGATTTCGTTCACGACATGATCGAAGTTTTTAATCCCCTACAGCACATTCCGATCGTCTCGACGATCTACCGACAGATGACAGGCGACAAGATTGGTCCCGTGGAACGTATCGCGGGCGACACGCTCTATGGCGGCTTGCTGGGCCTTGCATCGTCGGTCGCCAATGTTGTGTTCCAGCAGATCACCGGAAAGGATTTCGGCGATACCGCGCTCGCGATGCTGGGCCTGGGTGACGACAAATCGACTGCAGTGGCGACAAACGCAACGGCCGCGCAACCGGCGTCCTCGCGCGAGGCCGATGGAGCCCCCGCGCAATTGATATCTGTCGCCGCGAAAACCGATTCGTCTTCGACCGTTCAAGATACGGCGGCGCGCACCTTCGAAAACTACTCAATGATGGGTTCTCTTAATCGCAATGGCGTCGATCTCGATCTGGGGGCGCCCGTCACCACGAGCGCTCTCGAAGACGCGCACGCCAACGCTCTGCTTGCGTCGCTCAATCGCGGCGGCCTCGATCTGAACTCTGACGCTGTGGCCGTCGCATCCGTCACGCCGTTGGCGCCCGCTGCGGCGAAAATCGGCGCCCTCAACGACCCAAACGCCAACGCCTTGATGGCTTCGCTCAATCGCGACGGCATCGGGACGGATATGGGTCTGCGAGCGATGTACGCCTATCGCAAGTCGCTCGCACTTCCGGCGAATGGCGCAAGCGCCGACGCGACGCTGCACTGAACGAAACGTTTATTCCCGTTCGCCGAAAATCGCAGTCCCCACGCGCACATGCGTGGCGCCGAAGCGGATCGCAATCTCGAAATCGGCGCTCATCCCCATGCTGAGATAGGGCAATCCTTCCGCGCGCGCGAGCTTGGCCAGCAGCGCAAAATGCGGCGCGGGCGCTTCGTTCGCCGGCGGAATGCACATGAGGCCCTCGACCGGCAATTTCAATTGCTCACGGCAAAACGCGATGAACGCGGGCGCGCCTTCCGGCGCGACTCCGGCCTTTTGCGGCTCCTCGCCCGTATTGACCTGAACAAATAGGGTGGGTGCGCGGCCTACGCGCTCGATCTCCGTCCGCAAGGCTTCCGCCAATTTCGGCCGGTCGAGCGAATGGATGACGTCGAACAGCTCGATCGCCTCTCGCGCTTTGTTGCTTTGCAACGGACCGATCAGATGAAGCTCGACGCCGGGGAATTCCGCCTTGAGAAGCGGCCATTTTGCTTTGGCTTCCTGGACGCGATTTTCGCCATAGACGCGCTGACCCGCCTCGAGCACGGGACGAATGTGCTCCGCAAGATGCGTTTTGGAGACGGCGACCAGTCGCGTCTCTTGCGCGGGCGCAAGCGCGGCCTTCCTTGTCGCGTCGATGCGCGCAAGTATGGCTCGGAGCGCGTCGGCGGGACTGTGCGATGTGGATGAAGAGGACATGATCCGGTGATCGGCACGCTAGCAAGGCAAGCGGCGCGTCTCAATGCGCGCGCCGAAACTTTGCGCGCCTTGCCTCCGCTTGTGTTGATGACGGATGACGACCGGCTTGCCGATCCTCTGGCGGCAGCGCAATTGCTGCCGCGTGGAAGCTTGGTCGTATTGCGCGCCCGCGACGCCGCACGGCGGCGTGCTCTGGCGCGCGCGCTCGTCAATATCGCCCGCAAGCGTGGAATTCGCGTGTCGATCGCCGGCGATCCGGAGCTGGCGGCGCGGTGTCGGGCGGACGGCGCGCATTTTCCGGAGGCGCGCATCGGAGAGGCAGCGCACTGGCGCGCGCGCCGCCCGCAATGGCTGATCACATGTGCGGCACATTCGCTCACGGCCTGCGCGCGCGCGCGCACGGCCCTCGCCGATGCGGCGTTCCTCGCGCCGGTTTTCGCAACGAAAAGCCATCCGGGGCGCAACGGCCTCGGACCACTTCGGGCTCACGCCATCGCGCGCCTGTCGCCAATCCCCGTTTACGCCTTGGGAGGAATCGACGCCGAGAATGCCTTGCGGCTCGCCCACGGAGACTTCATTGGCCTGGCGGCTATCGAGGGGTTGACGCGTACAGGCGCCCGTTAACCTCTTCCGCCAGCAGCAAAATGGGTGAAGTCCAGATTCCCGGCTGTCCCGTTGCGCCGCCAGATGGGGACAAGTATAAGCCCCGCTGGGTTTCACATCGGCGGGGGCGTCGAAGAAGGATGAAAAGTCCTATGCGGGTTCTGACCGTCGTCTTGTGCAGCATGCTTCTCGCCGCCTGCGGGTCGTCCAGCGATTCCGCGGACGTTGACACAGGCGCGACCGCCATTTCGAGCGAAGCCGGCCATATGACTTTGGGCGTCAACTCGTATCTCTGGCATGCGTCGCTCGACACCCTGGCGTTCATGCCGCTGGCCTCGGCTGACCCGTTCGGCGGCGTTATCATCACCGACTGGTACTCCGCGCCGGAAGACCCCAGTGAGCGTATGAAGGTGACGATCTACATCCTGGATCGCCGCCTGCGTGCGGACGGCATCAAGATCGCCGTCTTCCGGCAGACCCATTCGGCCGATGGCTGGGCCGACGCCCAGGTCAATCCCGACACGTCCATCAAGCTTGAGGACGCGATCCTTACCCGCGCTCGGGAGCTTCGGCTCGCGAGCGAAGGTTCTGGAAGTTAATCTCGACGCGCTGTAAGGCCTTGTGATCCGCAACCGCCGCCTGCAGCACTCGGCAGGCGATGCGGATGGAGACGGGGATGGCGCGCTACAACGCGAAAGAATCGGAAATTCACTGGCAGGCGGTCTGGACCGCGCGGCAGAGCTTTGCCGCGCGCACCGATCCCGCACGGCCCAAATGCTACGTGCTCGAGATGTTCCCCTATCCCTCGGGACGCATTCACATCGGGCATGTGCGCAACTACACGATGGGCGACGTGATCGCGCGGTTCCGTCGCGCGCAAGGCTTCAACGTGCTGCATCCCATGGGGTGGGACGCGTTCGGCCTGCCCGCCGAAAACGCGGCCCGCGATAAGGGCGTCAATCCGCTCGAATGGACCTACGCCAACATCGCCACGATGCGCGAGCAGCTCAAGGCCATGGGACTCGCCATCGACTGGAGCCGCGAATTCGCGACCTGCGATCCGGGATATTACAAGCACCAGCAGAAGCTGTTCATCGAGTTCTACAAAGGGGGGCTCGTCTATCGTTCGGAAGCCGATGTGAACTGGGACCCCGTCGATCAGACCGTGCTCGCCAATGAACAGGTGATCGACGGCCGCGGCTGGCGCTCCGGCGCGCTCGTTGAACGGCGCAAGCTGGCCCAATGGTTCTTCAAGATCACGGATTATGCCGACGATCTGCTGGACGCGCTCGATCGCCTGGAACGGTGGCCGGAAAAAGTGCGGTTGATGCAGAAGAACTGGATCGGCCGTTCCGAAGGCATGCGCTTTGCATTCGATTTGTCGAACGGCGCAACCGTCGAGGTGTTCTCCACGCGGCCCGATACGTTGTTCGGCGCGAGCTTCGTCGCGCTGTCACCCGATCATCCGCTTACGGAGGAATTGTCGAAGCGCGATCCGAAGTTAGCCGCTTTCGTGGCTGAATGCCGGCGCGTCGGCACAGCCGAGGCCGCCATCGAGACCGCCGAGAAGATGGGCTACGACACCGGTCTCACGGCGGCCCATCCGTTCGATGCGTCGTGGAAATTGCCGGTCTATGTGGCGAATTTTGTGCTGATGGGCTACGGCGCCGGCGCCATTTTCGGCTGTCCCGCGCATGATCAGCGCGACCTCGATTTCGCCCGCAAATATCGTTTGTCGGTCGTGCCGGTGGTGGTGCCGCAGGGCGCGGACCCAAAAAACTTCGATGTCGGCGACGAGGCCTATGTCGGTCCTGGTGTGCTCGCCAATTCGCGGTTCCTGGATGGGCTCGATGTGGCCGCGGCGAAAGCGGAAGTGGCGAAGCGTCTTGAAGCGGCCGGTCGCGGCCAGCGCACGGTGAATTACCGTTTGCGCGATTGGCTGGTGTCGCGCCAACGCCCTTGGGGCTGTCCGATTCCGATGATTCATTGCGGCGACTGCGGCATCGTGCCGGTGAAGGACGCCGACTTGCCGGTCAAACTGCCGGAAGACCTGATCTTCAACACGGCCGGTAATCCGCTCGACAAAAATGATGCTTGGAAGAACGTGCCGTGCCCGGCCTGCGGCAAACCTGCGCGCCGCGACACGGATACGCTCGACACGTTTGTGGATTCGTCCTGGTATTTCGCACGCTTCTGCGACACCACGACCGAACGGCCGGTCGATCGGGAGGCCGCGGATTATTGGCTGCCTGTCGATCAATATATCGGCGGCATCGAGCACGCGATTCTGCATCTGCTCTATGCGCGGTTCTTCACCCGCGGACTGAAAAAATTCGGATATACGAGCGTCGACGAACCGTTCGCCGGCCTGTTCACGCAAGGCATGGTCTGTCTCGAAACCTATCGCGGCCACAATGGCGGCGCGTGGTACACGCCTGACGAAGTCGAAAAGCGCGATGGCAAGGCGTTTCTCAAAGGCACCGATGTGCCGGTCGAGATCGGTCCGGCCGAGAAGATGTCGAAGTCGAAAAAGAACGTGATCGCGCCGGAGCCGATCATCGACGCGTACGGCGCGGACACGATCCGCTGGTTTATGTTGTCCGATACGCCGCCGGAGCGCGACATCGACTGGACAGAGGCGGGCGCGGAAGCCTGCTGGCGGTTTGGCCAGCGCGTATACCGCTTCGCGACGGAAGCGGGAGATCTGCCACCGCCAGGCGCCACCATCGGTGAAACCACGGGCGCCGCGCTGGAACTTCGCCGCGCTGCCCATCGTGCAATTGCGGCCGTCACCGAAGACCTCGAGGCCCTCCGCTTCAACCGCGCCGTCGCCCGCATCTATGAGCTTGCAAACGCGATCACGGCGTCGGACGCTGGCGCGCCGGGCGCCGTCAGGCGCGAAGCGCTGGAGACGCTGGTGTTGTTGACGGGACCGATGATGCCGCATCTGGCCGAGACCTGCTGGCATGCGCTGGGGCATGGCGACCTGGTGGTCGATACGCCCTGGCCGAAGGCGGACCCCGCGCTTGTGCATTCGGATATGGTGACCATCGCCGTGCAGGTGAACGGCAAGCGCCGTGGCGAGATCACGATCTCGCGCGCCGCAGAACGGAAATCGATCGAGGCGGCGGCGCTGGCGCTCGACGGCGTCGTTCGCGCGCTCGATGGAAAACCGCCGCGCCGGGTGATCGTCGTACCCGAGCGCATTGTGAACGTCGTCGCATGAGCGCGCGCCTTCTTGCTCTGGCGTGGGCGGTCGCGATGTCGGCCGTGCTTGGCGGCTGTGGCTTTCATCCGCTCTATGCCGATTACGGGCCGCAAACGGGCGGCCATCAGCTTTTCCACTCGATCTATGTGGAACCGATCGACGGCGAAGTGGCCGGTTATGAGATGCGCAATGCGCTGATCGACCTGCTACACGGCGCGAGCAGGTCCGAGCAGGCTCAATATCGTCTGTCGATTACGATCCGGCAGATCGTTCAAGGCATCGCGATCCAAAACGACGCCTCCATCACACGCTACAATTATAGTCTTCAGGCCGATTACAATCTAACCGACCGAAAAACCGGAAGGTCGATCAAGTCGGGGAGCGAGAGCACGATCGCGCCCTATGATGTGGTCGCCTCGCCCTATGCCACCGAGGTCGCCGAGCACAACGCGCAGAAGAGCGGCGCCCACGACCTCGCTTCGCGCATCCAGGTGGAGCTGGCCGTGTATTTCGCGCACAACGCGACGCGGCAATGAACGTCAAATCGGCCGATGCGGATCGCTACGTCGCCCGCCCGCCCGCGGGGCTTGTCGCGGCGCTCTTATACGGTCCCGATCAGGGCCTGGTGCATGAGCGCGCGGAGCGACTGGCGAAAACGGTCGTCCCGGATCTCAAGGATCCGTTTCGCGTCTCGGAACTGGACGACGCCGCACTCAGCGGCGACCCCGCGCGGCTTTCCGACGAAGCGTCCGCGCTCTCGATGATGGGCGGGCGGCGCGTCGTGCGCGTGCGCAGCGCCAATAACGGGCTCGCGAAATTGTTCGAATCTTTCCTCGCCGCGCCGCCGCCGGGCGACGCATTGATCGTGGTTGAGGGCGGCGATCTCGCCAAGGGTTCCGCGCTGCGCGAGGCTTTCGAAGACGCGGACAACGCCGCCGCCATTCCCTGCTATGCCGACAGCGAGGCGGCATTGAGCGAGATTCTGCGTAGCGCATTGAAGGCGGAAGGACTTGCCATCGCGCCCGACGCGCTCGACCTCGCAGCCTCTTCCATGGGCGCCGACCGTGGCGTTTCGCGGCGCGAGATCGAAAAGCTCGCGCTTTATGCGCATGGCAAGGATCGCGTGACGATCGACGACGTTCGCGCCGTGATCGGCGACGAAGCGGAAGCGCGCGTGGACGAGGTCTGCGATGCGGCGGGCGAAGGCGATATGCCGAAGCTCGACCGCGCGCTCGAAAGGCTCTGGATCGAGGATTTTTCACCGATCGCCGTCCTGCGCATGGCGATGTCGCATTTCCAGCGCATTGCTCTCGCCAAGGCCCAGGTTGCACGCGGCGAAAGCATCGATGCCGCGCTCAAGCGGATACGGCCCCCCGTTCATTTCCAGCGGCTGTCGTCGTTCCGGGCCCAGGTGCAGCGCTGGAACGAGACCGCGCTGGGCGAGGCGCTGGATCTGTTGCTCGACACGGAAGCGCTATGCAAAACGACCGGCGTTCCGGCTGAGGCCGTATGCGGTCGCGCGCTGCTGAACGTTGCGGCGCGCGTCAGAGCAAGAACATAGCGAACGACAAACACCTGCAGGAAGCGCAACGGAACGGGGAAAGATCATGAAAGATTTTGCCGGCAAGACCGCGGTCATCACAGGCGGCGGCACAGGCATGGGCCGCGAGCTGGCGCTGCAACTCGTCGCCGAAGGATGCAACGTGGCGATGTGCGACGTCATCGCAGAAAACATGGCGGAGACAAAAGCGCGATGCGTAAAAATAGCGCCGCAGGGAACGCGCGTCTCTACCCATGTCGCAGACGTTTCGATGGCCGATCAGATCGACGCGTGGCCCGACGTGGTGAAGCGCGATCTCGACACCGATCATATCCACCTGCTGATCAACAATGCCGGCATCGGCGGCGGCGGAAGCGTGGTCGGCGGCGATCGTGCGCAATGGGAAAAGACGTTCAATGTCTGCTGGGGCGGCGTCTATAACGGCGTGCGCGCGTTCCTGCCGCTGCTGATGAACGCGAATGAAGGCCATATCGTCAATGTCAGCAGCGTCAACGGCTTCTGGGCTTCCATTGGTCCAGGCCGTCCGCACACCGCCTATTGCGCCGCGAAATTCGCGGTAAAGGGATTCACGGAAGCGCTGATCACCGATCTCGCTCTCAACGCGCCCCATATCAAATGCTCGGTGGTCATGCCCGGTCATATCGGCACGGATATCGTCACGAACTCGCGCAAGATTCTCAGCGGCAGCCAGACGTCGGTTGATGTGCCGGCGGTGCGCCGGGCATTGGCGGCGCAGGGCGCCGATCTTTCCGCCATGTCCGACGATCAGGTGCGCGGCTTCGTCGAAGCGCAGGCCAATGCGTTCCGGGACAGCGCGCCGACCAGCGCGTCGCAAGCGGCGACTATCATTCTCGATGGCGTGCGCGCCGGAAAATGGCGCATCCTCGTGGGTCAGGATGCGCAATTCATGGACGCTCTCGTGCGCGAGAAGCCGGAAGACGCGTACACTGCCGACTTCTATCAAGCGATCGTCAAGGGCACGAATTGGAAGATATGAAATTATTGCACGCATAGCTTGGCGCGTGCGCCAGTGATGCCGTGCATTGGGGGGATCGACACTATGTCGTTGCAACGCGGATTTTTGTTTACCGGCATCGCCATTGCCATCGCGCTTTCATCCGCCCGTGCGATGGACACGCATTGCTTCGATGAAGTCGCTGCGACGCGCGGCTATGCTCTGGGAACGCCTGTGGGCGCCGTGCCCACGCCGGACGGCAAATCGGCGCTCTATCTGCGCAGCGGTCCTCGCGACACGATCCAGCGCCTGTTCGAATATGACGTCGCCACGGCGAAAGAACGCGAACTCACGACGCCCGAGGCGTTGCTCGGCGGCCAACAGGAGCATCTGAGCGCCGAAGAAAAAGCGCGGCGCGAACGCGCGCGCGTGAGCGTACGGGGCTTCACCGCATTCTCGCTGTCGCGCGACGGCAGTCACGTTCTGCTGTCGCTCGGCGGCAGGCTTTTCGTGCTCGCGCGGACCGACGGCAAAGTGACAGCGCTTCCCGGCGAAGGCTGGATCGCGCCCCAATGGTCGCCGGATGGAACCAAAGTCGGCGCCCTGCGCGACGACGATCTGCATGTGATCGACGTCGTGCGCGGAACCGACACGCAACTCACGCATGGGGCAGGCGAAGCGCTGCAACATGGCGAAGCGGAGTTCGTGGCCCAGGAAGAAATGGATCGGCGCGCCGGGTTTTGGTGGTCGCCGGATTCGCAATTCGTCGCCTATGAGGAAACCGATCTTTCGCCGGTGGAGACCGCCTACATCGCCGATCCGCTGGCGCCCGCGCAAAAGCCGGTCGAATTCCGCTATCCGCGCGCGGGGACTGCGAACGCGATCGTCCGGCTCGGTGTGATGCCCGTCGGCGGCGGCGCGACTGTTTGGGTCCCATGGGACAACAAGGCCTACCCGTATCTGGCGCGTGTCGAATGGATGAAGGGCGGGCCGCTGTCGCTCCTGGTGCAGAACCGCGAGCAGACCGACGAAAAATATTTCGCGGCCGATCCGAAGACGGGCGCGACCCGTCTGCTGTGGGAAGAGCGCGATCCCGCGTGGCTCGATCTGCCGGCGCCGACGCCGAGAGAGGTTCCCTATTGGTTGCCCGACGGCGGCGGCTTTCTCTGGATGACCGAGCGCGGCGGACAGATGCAGCTTGAACGTCACGCTCCCGACGGCAAACTTCTGAACGCAGTCACGCCGCCGGGATTTCGCTTTGAAGCGCTGCTTGATGTCGATGTGCAGACTGGCGCGGTCATCGTGCAGGGCGGAACGGATCGACTATCGACACAGATCTACGGCGTTCGTCTAAACGGCGGCAGCGCCTCGCCTGTCGCCGTTGCCCGCGGGCTCAACACCGGACAATTCGGCGAACAGCACGCCATCTTTGCGCATAGCTACAACCTCCTGGACGGATCGCACGGCGTCGAGCTTCTCTCGCGCGACGGCAAGAAGCTCGCCGAGCTGCCGTCCGCGGCGGAGAAGCCGCCCTTCATGCCCGCCCCGGAATATTTCACCGTCGGCAAACTCGGTTTCGATGCGATGGTTTTGCGTCCGCATGATTTCGATTCCAAACGCAAATATCCCGTGATCCTGTCGGTCTATGGCGGCCCGGCCGCGAAGCTGGTGTGGGCGGCGCCGCGAAATTACTTCGCCAATCAATGCATGGCCGATCAAGGTTATATCGTCGCCACGTCGGACAATCGCGGCACACCGGGCCGCGACAGCGCGTGGTTCCGCGCCGTGAAGGGCGACGCCATAGACATTCCGTTGCAGGATCAAGTCGACGCGCTGCAGGCTCTGGGCGCGCGCGTGCCGCAGATGGATATGTCGCGCGTCGGCGTTTTCGGCTGGTCGTTCGGCGGCTATTTTTCGGCGATGGCCACGATGCGCCGGCCCGATGTCTTTGCGGCCGGCATCGCCGGCGCGCCCGTGGTCGATTGGGAGGACTACGACACCTACTACACCGAGCGTTATATGGGCTTGCCGAACGCGAACGCGGAGGGTTACCGCAAAAGCAACGTCCTCACCTATGCCGGCCAGCTGAGCCGTCCGCTTCTTCTCGTGCATGGCGTGACGGACGACAACGTCCATTTCGAACACACGATGAAATTGACGCTGGCGTTGCTAAAGGCCGGCAAGCCCTACGATCTGCTGCTGCTGCCCGGCACCCACATGTTGGCCGACGATCTTTTGCGCGCGCGCGAAACCGAGAGACAGATGGATTTCTTTGCGGCGCATCTGGGCGGGCCGAAATAGGATGTCGTGATGCTGAAAATCCGGATCATTCCCTGTCTCGATGTGAAGGACGGCCGGGTCGTCAAGGGCGTCAATTTCGTCGATTTGAAAGACGCGGGCGATCCGGTCGAGCAGGCGATGCTTTATGACAAGGCCGGCGCGGACGAGCTTTGCTTTCTCGACATCGCTGCGAGCCACGAGAATCGCGGCATCCTGCTCGATGTCGTGCGTCGCACGGCGTCGGTCTGCTTCATGCCGCTGACGGTGGGCGGCGGCGTACGCACCCTGGAAGATATCCGCGCGCTGCTGCTTGCGGGCGCCGACAAAGTCTCGGTCAACACAGAAGCCGTGCGCCGGCCGGAATTCGTGCGCGAGGCGGCCGAGAAATTCGGCAGCCAATGCATCGTGGCCGCGATCGATGCGAAGCAAGGTTCGCCGGGCAAGTTCGAAGTGTTCACCCATGGCGGGCGAAAAGCGACCGGCCTCGACGCCATCGCGCATGCGCAGAAACTTGTGGAATTCGGCGCGGGCGAAATCCTGCTGACCTCGATGGACCGGGACGGCACGCGCGTGGGCTATGACCTGCCGCTGACACGCGCGATCGCCGACGCCGTCACGGTGCCGGTCATCGCAAGTGGAGGGGTCGGGGGGCTGGACGACCTCGTGGCCGGGGTCCGGGAAGGGCACGCCAGCGCGGTTCTGGCCGCCTCCATCTTTCACTACGGCGAAGCGACGATCGCGCAAGCCAAGGAAAAGCTTAGAGAATCTGGTCTTCCGGTACGCTTGGATTAACCGCGATTGCGGCCCCGGCGGATTCATGGATTGATGGGCGCCCAAGGGGTGCCCAACAAAGGACCAGCCGCCCGCATTTCCTGCGTGCGCAAGCCATGAGTCAGCAATACGAACTCAGACTGGTCGACGAGGCCGACGAGGCGCTGCACCGCGGCCATCGCGCCGCGTTCCAACGGCGCGGCGGCGGCATGCCCGCGATCATCGATATAGAGGCTGAGTCCGACAGAAATACGACACCGGGAAAAAGAATTCGCCCGTCCAAAGCGCAGCCCGCATTCCTGCCCAAAGGGTGCGTGGCGGAAGACGCATTCCGGCTCACCCTCCTACAGTGCAAATGGCATATCTCGGCCAATGTGCCGGCCGTTGTCGAAGCGCGCGATGTCGAAGGCATGCACCAAATGCGCGTGGGCTTTCGGCGCATGCGTGTAGCGTTCTCGTCGTTCGGCAGCGAGTTCCGAACGCCCACATTTGAAACCTTGCGGCTGCGGGCCAAGGCGATTGCAAACCGGTTGGCGCCGGCGCGCGATCTCGATGTGTTCGTCGATCAACTGTTCGAACCTGCGGCGACCGCCAATGGCGCGCTCGAAGCGTTTTCCGTGTTGCGTTCGCGGGCGCAAGGCGCGCGCCGGCGCGCCTGGGACGAAGCGGTGTCGCAGATCACGGGGCCTGCCTTCGCGAATTTCATGTCCGATCTCGGCGAAGCGCTGGACCGGCGCTCCTGGTATGAGGCGACTCCAGGCGGGTCTCACGCGTCGAGCCTGATCGTGGCGTTCGCGACGCCCGCCACGACCTTGGCCGATCGCATGCTGGCCATGCGGTTGCGCCAGGCGCGCAAGCGTGCGCGTCATCTCGAGGGATTATCCGACGCCGCACGGCATCGCCTGCGCATCAAGCTCAAGAAACTGCGATACACAGCGGAGTTTTTTGCCCCGCTTTACACCAGGAAAGACGTCGAGCCATTTCTCGTTCGACTGAGCCGCATGCAGGATATTCTGGGCGGCCTGAACGATGTGGCGGTTGCCCGCAACACGCTGGAAAGCCTTGTCGACAAGGGCGATGCCGGCCAGCTCGCGACGCAGGCCGATCTCTCCTTTGCAGCGGGCATCGTTTACGGCTGGCATCTCGATCGCGCGGCGCGCAGTTGGGGCAACGCGGTCAAGCGCTGGAAGAAATTCGCGAAGACCGATCCGTTCTGGCATATCGAACAAGGCAAGTGATCGCTCACGCCTCGATCGTCGCCACCACCGGCACGTGATCCGAAGGCTGTTGCCAGCCGCGGACCTTGCGATGAATTTCCTGCGAGGTGACTGCGCCCTTCAGGCCCTGTCCGACCCAGATGTGATCAAGCCGGCGTCCGCGATCCGATTCCTCCCAGTCCTGCGCGCGATAGCTCCACCAGGAATAGATTTTCTTGTCGTGCGGAATGAATTCGCGCGTGACATCGGTCCAGTCGAACGCGGATTTCACTTCGCCCAGTAGTTTTGTCTCGACCGGCGTATGGCTCACCACGTCGAGAAGCTGCTTGTGACTCCACACGTCATGCTCAAGCGGCGCCACGTTCAGGTCGCCGACCAGAATCGTGCGTGCAGTCTTCTTGCCACGCCGCTTGCCGAACATGCTCGCCATCTCGCCCAGGAAGCCGAGCTTGTGCGCGAATTTCTCATTGAGCTTGGGATCCGGGATGTCGCCGCCGGCCGGCACATAGAAATTGTGCAGTTCGATTCCGTTTTCGAACGTCACGCCCATATGGCGCGAATCGTCCTTGCCGCAAAAACCCTGAGCCCCTGTTTTGGAAAAGGGCAGGCGGGAGACGATGGCCACGCCGTGATAGCCCTTCTGGCCGTTGATCGCCTGATGGACATAGCCGAGCTTTTTGAACGCTTCGGCCGGAAACAGGTCGTTGATGACCTTGGTTTCCTGCAGACAAAGCACGTCCGGGCTCTCGGATTTGAGGAATTTGCCCACCAGTCCAATGCGCAGCCTCACCGAGTTGATATTCCAGGTCGCGAGCTTCACGTTTTCGAATTCCTCCCATGCGTCCAGCGCACGTCATTGCTTTCGAACAGAAAAAGCACTGTTACAACAATAGGTTATCAGTTATCCGGACGTGTACATCGAATACAAAATTCTGAATAATAACTATTTCATTCATTGAATTTCCCTCCGAGCGCCATTATAACCTCTCCATCGAAGCCGGAATTGCCGGCAGGAAATTCGGAACGGCCAAGGGTCTCCCCACCCGAGGCCAACTTAAGGAGAGGCAGTCATGACACAGTTTTCCCACCAGACGATGCGTCCGGAATCGCGGTTCAACAGCATCATCATCGGCGCGTTCACCGCGGCGATGCTCATCGTGGCGGGCTTTTTGCCCTTCACGCTGTTCGCAACCAACTAACTCAGCCCACAGCTTTCGGACGCGCTGGAGATCGGCTCCCCCCAGCCGGCGCGTCCTGAAGCGGCCAGCGGGCCCTTGGCGCGACCGTAAGCGCGTCGAAGAGGCCCAGCTGGCCATGTTCAACCCCCGCCCAGGCCACCATCGCCGCGTTGTCGGTGCACAGCTTCGGCGGGGGTATTTTTATCTCGAAGCCTTCGCGCGTACAGAGTTCCGTCAGTGCATTTCGGATGGCGCTGTTCGCGGCGACGCCGCCTGCGACAATGAATGTCTTCGCGCCGGAAAAATCGGAGCGAAATTTTGCCATCGCTGCAGCGCTCCGATCGATCAAGACATCAAGCACCGCAGCTTGAAATGAGGCTGCGAGGTCGGCGCGCATCGCTTCGTCCCAACTCTCGCCCCGCACGATCTGACGCACGGCCGTCTTCAGCCCCGATAACGAGAAATCCGCGCCCTCGCGACCCAGCATCGGGCGCGGCAGGCTAAAGCGCCGCGGGTCGCCTGCGCGCGCCAGCGCTTCGACACTCGGGCCGCCGGGATAGGGAAGGCCAAGCAGCTTGGCGGTCTTGTCGAAGGCCTCGCCGATCGCGTCGTCGATCGTCGTGCCGTAGAGGCGAAATCGCCCGACGCCTTCCACCGCCAGAAGCTGGCAATGCCCGCCGGAAATCAGAAGCAGCAGGAATGGAAATTCGACGCCATCGGTCAGCCGCGCCGTCAGCGCATGTGCTTCGAGGTGATTGATCGCGATCAGCGGCTTGCCCGCGGCAAGCGCGAGCGCTTTCGCCGTCGTCAAGCCAACCATGACGCCGCCGATGAGGCCGGGCCCGGCCGTCGCCGCCACGGCATCGAGATCGGCAAGGCGTATGCCCGCATCCCAGAGCGCCTGCTCGACGATGGCGTCCAGCGCTTCGACATGCGCCCGCGCGGCGATCTCCGGCACCACGCCGCCATAGGGCCGATGCGCGTCGATCTGGCTCAGCACGACGTTTGACAGAATCTCGCCGGGCCCCGGCGCGGACCCGCGCACGACAGAAGCCGCCGTTTCGTCGCAGCTCGTCTCGAGGCCAAGGACAGTGAATGCGCGCAAGCGATCCATCATGCTAGTTTTGCAAAGCCTCTAGACCGAACGGGCCCATGCCGCAAAGCCAATCTTCCGGGAAGCTGCGAATCGGCACGCGCGGCTCGAAGCTCGCCCGCATCCAGACGGACATGGTCATGGCTCTTCTGTCCCGTGCGGGGGCGGACTGCGAGGTGGTCGCGATCAAGACTTCCGGCGACCGTATCCAGGACCGTTCGCTTGCCGACGCCGGCGGCAAGGGGCTCTTCACGAAAGAGCTGGAGGACGCGTTGCTCGATGGCCGCATCGACCTCGCCGTTCATTCGATGAAGGATGTCCCCACGATTTTCCCTGAGGGGCTCGGCATCGCTGCGCTCTTGCCGCGCGAGGACCCGCGGGATGCGTTTCTCTCGCACAAAGCGGAATCGCTGGCGGAGCTGCCGAAAGGCGCGCGGATCGGAACCAGTTCGGTGCGCCGGCAAGCGCAGGTGATGCGCGCGCGCCCGGATCTGGAAACTGTGCTGCTGCGCGGCAATGTCGACACAAGAATTGCGAAACTCGATGCAGGAACACTCGACGCCGTTCTGCTTGCCTATGCGGGTTTGAAACGATTGGGACTCGCCGCACGCGCGACGTCGCTTCTGTCTGTCGACGATTGGCTGCCCGCATTGGGGCAAGGCGCCGTGGGAATTGAAATCCGAAAGGACGATGACCGCACGGCATCCTTGGTTGCGCCGTTGAACGACAATGCGACGGAAGTCGCGCTTGCCTGCGAGCGCGCGTTTCAGTCGGCGCTCGATGGCTCCTGCCGCACGCCGATCGCGGGACTTGCGACTTATTCGAACGACCGGCTGATATTTCGCGGCGAAGTGCTTGCGCCGGACGGCAGCGATTTCGTTTCGGCGCAACTCGACTTGACGCTGGGCCCTGATGCGGCGCGTCACGCGGAAAAAGCAGGTCGTGAGCTCGGGGTTGAGCTCAGGCCGCGCGCGGCGCTCTGGCTCGCACAATAGATCATGCGCGTTCTCGTCACGCGACCAAAGGAAGACGCCGAAGATACGGCGGTAAAGCTCCGCGCGCGCGGTCATACGGCGCTGGTCGCGCCGCTCATCGAAATTCGGTTTGTCGACGGACCGGATATTTCCCTCGAAGGGGTGCAGGCTGTTCTCGCCACAAGTTCGAACGGCGTGCATGCGCTGTCGCGACGTACATCCCGGCGGGACGTTCCGCTGTTCGCGGTTGGCGCTCAGACGGGGCAAGCGGCGCAAGACGCGGGATTTTCGAAAGTGAAAAACGCAGACGGCGATGCGCGCAAGCTGGCGGCCGCGATCATGGATTGGGCGAAACCGGACGCGGGCGCATTGCTGCATGCGGCGGGCGTGGAGACCAAAGGCGAGTTGGCCCAATCGCTTCGCGCGGCAGGCTTCGAGGTTCGCACCTGCATAGTCTATGACGCCGTCGCAGTGAACGCATTGCCGCCGCCGGCTCTGGCGGCATTGACGGCAGGCGAACTCGAGGCCGTCCTTCTGTTCTCGCCGCGCAGCGCCCGAATTTTTTCGGATTGCGTGGTTAAGGCTGGCGTGATCGACAGCTGTGCGCCTCTCGCGGCTCTTTGCATAAGCCCGGCAACAGCGGACGCGCTATCGGCGCTGCCTTTCCAAGCCGTTCATGTGGCGAAAAGGCCGGACCAGGAGGCTCTCCTGGCGCTCCTTGGCTAGTCTTGCCTTGTTGGCCCGCGCGTCCGCGCTTATAGCTTTGCCGCGCCTGAATCCGCCCGCCCTGGGGTGCCCAGGAGAGATTTATGTCCGATCCCGATACCTCATCCCGCGATCGTCCTTTCAGCGCCGTGCCCCAAGCGGAAACCGAAGACGGCCCCAGGCCGGGGCCAGCGCGGCGAGGTCTTTTCGATCTGCCGGACGGCGCCCTGGGAATATTCTTTTTGCTGATCATCGCAGCCGCCTCCGGCGGTCTGATTGCCGTCTACTGGCCCTGGCAGACGACCAATGAGACGTCCAGCAGCAGCGACCGGCTTGCGGCCCTCGAATCACGCGTCGATCAGATCGCGACCGGACACGCACCGAAGGCGGCCGCTGCGGTATTCCAGGACGAGCGCCGCGACTTGGGATCGCTCCGGAGCAGGCTCGACGCCGACGAGGCCCGCCTGGGCGCAATCGAGAAAGCGACTGGTCAAACCGACGATATCGATCTTGTCGCGCTCAAAAACAGTCTCGGCAAGGCGACGGCCGATGTCGCCGTATTGTCCGATCGCATCAGCAGGCTGGAGCAATCCCCATCCGGAGCACGGCCCGGTCTCGCGCAGTCGCGCCCGGCCGATCAGTCGCTCCCACAGCTTCGCAATGATCTGAACGTGCGCATGCAACAAATGAACGACGCGCTCGGAAAACTG
The DNA here is from genome assembly GCA_963715545.1 of uncultured Alphaproteobacteria bacterium. Classification (GTDB taxonomy): domain Bacteria; phylum Pseudomonadota; class Alphaproteobacteria; order Micropepsales; family Micropepsaceae; genus Rhizomicrobium. Next base: position 3,773,145 of record OY970252.1, read on the forward strand.
GCGGCGCGTACGGCGGCGCTCGAGAAGAACGCGCCGCCTGCGGATCTTGCGGCGCGCCTCGACGCCTTTGCGCTCAAGAGCGGCGAAGCGGCGCTCGAATCGCGCATTGGCAAGCTCGAGGATCAGGACGCGGCCGGGGTGATGCGGCGCGCAGCGGCGGTTCTCGCTCTTGCGGATCTCGTGCGCGCGAGCGGCAGCGCGGAATCCTTCGGACCTGAGCTCGATGCGCTCAAGGCGCTTGTGCCGGCGTCGCCGCAAGTGGCCGACCTGTCGCGCTACGCCGGCAAGGGCGTGCCGACGCGCACCATGCTTGCCGACCAATTTTCGCAAAACGCCGCCGCGATTGTGGCCGCGCAGCGCACCGATCAGGCGCAAGGCTGGTCCGAACGCTTATGGGCCAACCTTGCAAATCTCGTATCCGTCCGGCGGGTAGGCGAAATACAGGGTCGGGATGTCGAAGCGCGCGTCGCCCGCGCCGAAGTCGATCTGCATGCCGGTGATCTCGCCCGCGCCGTCGGGGAAGTAAACGCGCTCAAAGGTTCTGCGCGCGCCGCAGCCGGTGACTGGCTTGATGAGGCGCGCGGCCGCCTCGCCGTCGATCGCGATGCGCGTCTCCTCGCCACGCAGGTCGTCGCGAGCCTGACCGCGCCGTCATCGTTGCAAACGCCGACGCCCGCTGCTTCGCCAGGTCCCGGTCCTACGAAATGATCCGCCTCCTGACGATTCTCTTTTGCGCGGCGCTGATAGCGGGCGGCATCGTTTGGATCGCGGATCGCCAGGGCGATCTTATATTCACAGTCGACGGCTACGAACTGCGCACCAGCGCCAGCGTCGCAATCGGATTTGCGATTCTGTTTGCAGCGTTCAGCGCTTTCGCCGCACGCGTCATAGCGATCGTGCTGGGCGGTCCGGGCGCGCTCGGCCGGTGGGCGACCACGCGGCGTCTGCGGCGGGGCAACGAAGTGCTGTCGCGCGGGCTTGTTGCGGCTGCGGCGGGAGACAGCGCCGAAGCGCGCCGCCATGCGCGCAAAGCGGGCTCATTGCTCGGCGCGCCGCCATTGGCGCTTTTGCTGACGGCGCAGGCGGCGCAACTCGATGGTGACGAGCGCGGGCAAACGGACGCCTATCACGCGATGCTTGAATATCCCGAAACGGAATTCCTGGGCTTGCGCGGGCTCTTCATGCAGGCGATGCGGCGCGAGGATTCCGAGATTGCGATGGAGCTTGCGGCGCGTGCGCATGCCTTAAAGCCGCGCGCGGCCTGGGCCGCCAACGCACTATTCGATCTCAAATCCGCGCGACGGCAATGGTCGGATGCGAAAGCAGTTCTGGAAAGCGCTGCGCGCGCCAAGCTGATCGATCCGGGCCTCGCGCGCCGCAGACGCGCAGTTCTCTTGACCGCCGAAGCGATTGATTATGAAGGACGCGGCGAAGGCGAGCGCGCGTTGGCGGCAGCCCTCGAAGCGCTCAATCTTTCGCCGGGATTGGCGCCGGCCGCTGCTCTTGCGGCGCATAAGCTTTCGCAAGGGGGTCGCGCCTGGCGCGCGCAGGACATCATCGAAGCCGCCTGGGCGCAGACGCCGCATCCCGATCTCGCGGCCGCCTATGCCGCAATCAAACCCGATGAGGACGCCGAGACGCGGGCGCGTCGCCTCAATGGTCTGGCGCAACTCAATCGCGATCATTTCGAAAGCCGCATGGTCGAAGCGGAGCAGGCGATCAATCTCGCGCATTGGGCGGAAGCGCGCCGTGTGCTGGCGCCTCTCGCGCAGGCGTTCGCCACGACGCGCGTCTGCGCGTTGATGGCGGAGATCGAGCAGGGCGAGCGTCATGACGCCGCCGCGGCGCATTCCTGGCTGTCGCGCGCCGTGCGCGCGCCGCGCGACGCCGACTGGCGCTGCAGCAATTGCGGCTGGAACACGCCGGACTGGCACGCGGTCTGCGGCAATTGTGGCGCGTTTGACACGCTCGCCTGGTCGGCGCCCGCGGCGGATACGCTGGAAATGATGCCGGGCGCGGCGCATGACGAACGTCTCGGAATGGATTCGACCCCACCCAGCTTCTTGCGCGCGCCGGGTGAGATCGGAGAAAATGCGGACAGGGTTTCATCGCCGTCCAGGACGCCCTGGCGTAAGGACGGCGACGGAATGGGAGACGGCGATCGCGGGTTCGTCATCCTGTCGCGGCCGCCGGACGATCCGGGTCCGGACGGCCACGATTTCGATCCGGAACCGGCGGCGTCACGAGGGGGAAATTCATGAGAACGTTTTTGATCGGACTTGCGATCGTCGTCGCCGCACTTGTCGGCGCGGTTTTTTATTTCAGCGTGCCGGAAATCCCGCGGGCTGTGCTCGAGGCGAAATACGCAACGCCGCCTTCGCAATTCCTCGCGCTGCCGGACGGCGCGCGGGTGCATTATCGCGATCGCGGTCCGAAAGGCGCGCCCGTGTTGGTGCTCATTCACGGTTCGAATGCGTCGCTCTTCACCTGGGAGCCGTGGACAAAGCGGCTCGATGAGTCGTTCCGCGTCGTCGCGATCGATATGCCGGGCCATGGTCTGACCGGTGCAGTGCCTTCGAACGATTATTCGCAAGGCGGCATGGTCGAATTCACGAAGGCTGTGGTCGACAAGATCGGACTCGGGAAATTCGCCATCGCCGGCAATTCGATGGGCGGCGGCGTCGCCGCGCGTTTTGCGGAGGAATATCCCGACCGCGTCACGGCGCTGATTCTCGTCGATGCGGGCGGTATGCCGAGCAAGCAGGGCGATCACGTTCCCATCGGCTTCCGCATCGGACGCATTCCGGTGCTCAACAAGCTCCTGCTTCACCTCGTGCCGCGCGCGGTGTTCCGGGAAGGCCTGAACGATTCGATCGTGCACAAGTCTGTCATCACCGATGCGATGGTCGAGCAGTATTGGGAATTAAACCGCATGGCGGGCACGCCCGCGGCGACGCTCGCGCGCTTCAATGAGCCCTTTGGGACCTATGTCAAAAACCACATCGGGCAGATCAAGGCGCCGACCTTGATTCTCTGGGGCGCGGAAGATCACCTGGTCCCGGTCGAAGCGGCGCAAGCGTTCCATGTGGCGATTCCAGGCTCCAAGCTGATCGTCTTTCCGGCGGAGGGTCACGTCCTGCAGGAGGACGATCCCGACGAAACCGCAGCGGACGCCAAGACATTTCTCCTCAGCGTCGTCCACTCGTAAAGGCTGGCGGTGGTCGGTTGCAGTTTTTAAGCCTTTCTTTACGCGCCGAGATTTACAACTTTCACGTGCCGGTCTGTATGTGTTCAATCAAATCTGGACTATTCTTTTCGATTACTCGAAGGCCTTTCGCCGAATACCCCCCGGCTTTCGTGCAAGGCCTCGAGCTGGACGGCGCATGCGCCCCCCGCATGCGCCGTCCTTTTTGCCTGAAATGCTGATCACGGCTTGACGAGCCCCCATCCATGCCCCTCACATTTCGCTCATGCAGCATGAAACGCTCGCGCATGCCGAAGACATGGGGTCGCCCGATGGGGTGTTGCTGCCCGTGCCTCCCGTGCGGCTTGGCCGGGATGCGCCGTATTCGAACTATCAACTGGGCGCGGCCTATGACGAGATGTTCTCCTCGCATGGCGACGTCCGCGGGCATTGCGCGGCCTTGCACGGCCGACTCGCGACTTTGCCGCATGAAGAACTGATCCGCCGCCAGCAGGCCTGCGAGCAATCCTTCCTGCAGCAGGGCATCACGTTCACGGTCTACAGCGACAAGCAGGCGACCGAGCGGATCATCCCGACCGATCTTCTGCCGCGCATCGTGACGGCCGAAGAATGGGAGCGCGTCGAACGCGGGACTGACGCAGCGCATTCACGCGCTCAATCTGTTCCTGCGCGACATCTACACCGATGGGCGCGTGCTCAAGGACGGCGTCGTTCCGCGCCCGATGATCTACGGCTCGAAGCATTACCGCCGCGAGATGCGCGGACTTCCCGTGCCGCATGGCGCTTATGTCAATGTCTGCGGCACCGATCTTGTGCGGCGGCGAGGACGGCGCCTTCGTCGTGCTGGAAGACAATCTGCGCGTGCCGTCCGGCGTCTCCTACATGCTGGCCAACCGCGAAGTCGTGCGCCGCGCGTTTCCCGGCGTGTTTCGCGCGGCGGGCGTGCGCGCGATCGAGCATTATCCGCAGGAGCTTGCTCGCCACGCTGAAATCGCTGGCGCCGTTCCAGGAAGACGTATCCATCGCGGTGCTCACGCCGGGCGTTTTCAATTCGGCCTATTTCGAGCACGCGTTTCTCGCCCGCCAGATGGGCGTCGAACTGGTCGAAGGCCGCGATCTTCTGGTCAACGACAATGTCGTCTTTACGCGCACGACATCGGGTCTGAAGCGCATCGACGTCATTTATCGCCGCGTCGACGACGATTTCATCGATCCGCTGATCTTCCGCGAGGATTCCTCGCTTGGCGTGCCGGGCCTGTTCAATGCTTATCGCGCCGGCAATGTCGTGATCGCCAACGCGCTGGGCACCGGCGTCGCCGACGACAAGGCCGTCTATGCCTATGTGCCGCGTCTGATCCGTTACTATCTTTCCGAAGAACCGCATCCTCGACAATGTCGAGACGTTTCTCTGCCGCGAACCCAAATCGCTCGGCCATGTGCTCGCCAATCTCGACAAGCTTGTCGTGAAGGCGGTGGGCGAGTCCGGCGGCTACGGCATGCTGGTCGGTCCGCATGCGAGCCAGGCCGAACGCGATGCTTTTGCGCAGAAGCTGAAAGCCGATCCCGAAAATTATATCGCCCAGCCCACGATCCAGCTTTCGACCGCGCCCACTTTCGTGGAAGGGGGCGTCGAAGCGCGCCATGTGGATTTGCGGCCCTTCATCCTGCACGGCGAGAAAACAACCATCGTGCCCGGCGGCCTGACACGCGTGGCGCTGCGGCGGGGAAGTCTTGTCGTCAATTCGAGCCAGGGCGGCGGCTCGAAAGACACCTGGGTGCTGAGCGCCTGATGCTGAGCCGGGTCGCTGACAGTCTTTATTGGATGGCCGCTATCTCGAGCGGGCCGAACATACGAGCCGCCTGATCGCGGTGAAGCTCGAATCCATGATCGAGCAATCGACCGAGGACGCACGCGCGTCCTGGACGCGCGTGGCGGCCGCGCTCGCGACCGATGGTGTGGCGACGGACGACGATGACATATTTGCGATCACGCAAAGGCTCGCCTTTGACAGGGCCAACCCCTCTTCGCTGCTCACGTCGTTGCGGATGGCGCGCGACAATGCCCGTCAGGTGCGCGAGCAGCTGTCGACGGAAGTGTGGGAGCATCTGAATCGGCTCTATCTGCGACTGCAGCCGGTGACGATTGAATCGATCTGGGTGCATCAGCCCGCGCGCGTTTTTCGCGAATCGCTCGAAGAGATGCAGACGCTGGAAGGCGTGACATTCAGCACCTTGCGCCACGGCGAAGGCTGGTACTTCCTGGAACTGGGCCGCTATATCGAGCGCGCACAACTTGTCAGCCGCCTGCTTGATATCCATTTCGGCGTGGATTCGCCCGGATATGCAGAACCGCCCCCGCCGCCCAAATATTTCGACTGGCTTGTGCTTCTGAAATTCTGCACGGCCTTTGAACCCTATTGCAAAGAATATACGGCCGCGATCCGGCCGGAACGGATCGCGGAGTTCCTGCTGTTCGATCCGGAATTTCCCCATTCGGTCAAATTCGCTGTCGATCGCGTGCGCGATGCGCTCGCCCGCGTCGCGCCCGGCGCGCCGCCGCAGCCGCAGGGCGGCCTGCGAAAGACTGGCGGGGCGGCTCAAGGCCGCCGTCGATTTCGGCCAGATCGACGAACTGATCGGCGGCTCGATCGACGCCTTCCTGGTCGAGATCACGCAGCAATGCGAGCAGATCCACGAAGCCGTCTATACGGCCTACATCACCTATGGCGCGGAGACCGTGCTGTGACGTCGGAGAGCTTCTGATGTTCTATTCCATCCGCCACGTCACGCGCTTTCGCTATTCGGCGCCCGTGCGCGAAAGCGTCATGGAGCTGCGCATGCAGCCGCGTTCGGAAGGCCCGCAGGCGCTTCGCAACTTCCAGATCGTCGACCAATCCCCGCGCCCAGCTCTATGCCTATACCGATCATCTCGGCAACGCGGTCTATCACTTCAACGTGCTGCGCGCGCATGAAGAGCTTGCGCATCGAAGCGCAGGCGGTCGTCGAATTGTCGCAATTTCAGACCGCCTGCCCGAAACCGCCGATCAGCTCGAATGGGAGCGTTACAACGGCTACAATCTGTCGGCCGACCATTTCGATCTGCTGGAGCCGTCGAAATTCGCGTGCCCGTCGCCGGCGCTGTCGGCGTTCATGACGACGCACGATCTCGAAAGGCCGCAGGGCGATCCGCTCACCGCGCTCAAGCGCCTGAGCAAATGCGATCCATGACTCGTTCGAATATGAAGTCGGCGTCACCGAAGTCCATTCGCCGATCGATCTTGCGATCGCGCGAAAAGCGCGGCGTCTGCCAGGACTTTGCGCATATCATGATCGCGGTCGCGCGGAGCTGGGGCATCCCGACGCGTTACGTCTCCGGCTATCTGCATCATCGGCGCAAGAACCAGGATCGCTCCGGCGAAGACGCGACGCATGCCTGGGTCGAAGCCTATCTTCCCAGCCTGGGCTGGATCGGACTTCGATCCCACCAACGACATCATGGCCGGCGAGCGTCATATCCGCGTGGCGGTGGGTCGCGACTATGCCGATGTGCCGCCTACGCGCGGCACGTTCAAGGGCGACGCCGAATCGGAGCTCGCGATCGCCGTCTCGGTCGAACCCACGCAGGCGCCGGTGCGCCACGAGGAATTCCTGCGGGTGACGCGGCCGCTCAGGCCGCGCGCGCCATCTGAAGCCGCTGTCGAGCAGATCTTCCGCCAGCAACAACAGCAGCAGTAGAACTCAGCGCTTGGCGCGTTCGTCGACGAAATCCCGGAGTTCGGCGCCCACGCGCGGCATCAATTCCTGCCAGTCGCCGAACTTTTCCGGGCTCAGCACGTGTGTCGACTGGTACCAGGGGTATTCGTCCGTGCCGAGTTGCGGCCAGGTGCGTCCTGCCGTGAGAAACCAGACCGGCGCGCCCACGCTGGCCGCGGTGGCGGCTGCCGCAGTCGGCGCCGAAATCACCAGATCGAGCGCGGCCGAAAGAGCTGCGGCGCCGTCGATGTCCATTTTGAGATCGAGTCCGTCGATGACATGGATGTCGACGCCGTGCATCTCGCGCGCGCGCGTGAGCTCTTCTGCGCAATCGCCATATTGCACGTTGACGAAGGTGACGCCGGGCGTCTTCACGATCGGTCCCCAGCTGTCGAGAGCGCTGTAATATTTGTGCGCGCTTGGCGCCGAGCATCATCGAACGCCAGCAGATTCCGACATAGGGTCCCGGTCCGATGGCCTTGAGTTGTTCCCGAAATCCGGCGACGCGATCGGGGTCGGGAACGAGAAACGCCTCGCGGGGAAACTCCTCGACGCTTTTTGCGGAAGAACGGCGTCGCCGACCCCATCATGACGTAGTAGTCGGGCTCGCCGTTTTCCACCGCCCACGGAATGAAGCGCAGTTCCTTGTTGCCGTCCGGGCTGATGAGCTTGCGGTCGTCATAGGCGCCCACCTGGGCCGTCGGGAATGACCGCTGAAACAGCGGAACGAGGCGGGGATCGACACAGATCTGCAGCTTTCCTTCCGGCCCCACGGCCCGCGCGAAATCGGGAAGGATGTTCGCGAACATGAATTCGTCGCCAAGACCCTGTTCGCCCACCACGAGAATGCGTTTGCCCTCGAGCGGTTCGCCGTTCCACACCGGCGCCTTGATCATGTGGTGCACATAGGAGCGAAAGCGCGGCGAATTGCGCATTTCGTAGTCGCTGAAGCCTTCTTCGAGCCGGCCCATGCCGATCAGGCAGACGCCGCGCGAATGCGTGCTCTCCAATATCTCCGTGGGATCCTTGGCGAGCGTCAGCGCGTGGTCGTAGGCGTCAAGCGATTCGTCGAGCAGGCCCAGATGGGCATAGGCGAAACCGAGATTGTGCCAGGGTCGCGCGAAACCGGGATCGAGCCTGATCGCTTCCTGATAGAAGACGAGGCTCTCATCGGCGCGCCCGTCTTCGGCGAGCACCGTGGCGAGCGAGTTCCACAGGATGGCTTCGGTGGGCATGCGGTAAATCGCCGCGCGCAATGTCTCGATGGCGACGGATTGCCGGCCTTGGTCGGCCTGGATCGTGCCTAGATTGTTGTAGCCGAGCGGCGAGTCTGGGCGCGCGGCGATGAACAGCTGGAACATCTTCTCGGCGCCGGCGATCAATTTCAGGTTCCACGCCGTCAAGCCGAGATTGAGCAGAAGGTCCGGATCGTTGGGATCGATCTCGAAGGCGCGCTCATAAGTCACGAGCGCCTTGTGCAGATGGCCCATCCGTTCGAGCGCCATCGCGAGAATATGATAGGCCTGTCCGTTGCTGCCGTCGGTCTGCGTCGCTTCGAGCGCGAGCTGGCCAGCGCGTGCGATGTCGCCGCGGCGCCAGTTCTTGATCGCACGGCGCAGGAATCCGTTGGACTTGCGTCGAGACAGCGCCGCGTCGATTTCTTCCGACAGCTTCTCCAGCTTGGTCAGCGTGTCTGCATGGGCGTCCATGCCTGCGAGCGAGTCCAAACCGGGTGCAACAGCCGCCTGCGCCATATGAAAATGCCTCGTTGTGGACCGACATAAAACGCGAATTGTGCTTAATTCCGCGTGAATGCGAATCCGTCAGTCGCAAGCCAATTGTTAAGGATTGGGCGCTAGATTTTTTGAACGTCGCAGTCGCCAAGCGTTCGCACGAACGCGGCTAAGACCGCATCCTGCAAGGAGCCGAAGCCCATGCCGCTGAAACTGTCGCTGAAGCCCCAGGAAAAATTCGTGCTTAACGGCGCGGTCGTCACCAACGGCGACAAGCGCACCAGCCTGGTCCTTCAGAACAAGGCCTGTGTCCTTCGGGAAAAGGACATCATGCAGCCCAAAGACGCGACCACGCCGGCTCGCAGGATCTATTTCCCGATCATGATGATGTATCTCGATCCCGGCGAGGACGAGAAATACTACAACGATTTCGCGCTCCGAATGACCGAGTTCATGGGCGCCGTTCACAACCGCGCCGTGCTTGCGTCGTGCCTGGAAATCAGCCGCGACGTGATGGCCGGCACGTACTACAAGGCGCTGATGAATTGCAAGCGTCTCTTCGAGTTCGAACAGGAGCGGCTTACTTATGACACTCAAGGCCTACCAAAACACGCAGCGAATCGTTGAGAATTCGCGCGATACGGAATATCGCCTCTTCGGCGAGGTGACCGGCGCGCTGATCGACGCGCACAAGCGCAAGGCGAGCGGCGGTCCGCTGATCGAAGCGGTGGACTGGAACCGTCGCCTGTGGCGCACGCTGGCGACCGATTGCCTGAGCGAGGGAAATCAATTGCCCACGGAAGTGCGGGCCAAGATCGTGTCGCTGTCGTTGTGGGTCGCGAAATATTCCAGGCGCGTGTCGCGCGAGGGCGCCGAACTCACGCCGCTGATCGAGGTCAATCGCTCGATCATGCAAGGGCTCGGCGGAGCGATTTAGACCGTCCCAAAACTCCAATGTGAACTGAAAACGCCGGCCCGAAGCCGGCGTTTTCGTTTGAAAGTCGCCGCACGGTCAGACGAGGATTTTGTCTCTCACCTTTTCCAGCTGTTCCACGGTGTCGGGGAAGGAGACGCGCGCGCGCCCCTGCAGATGCGGAACCCTGGAAATATCCATCGTCTTCGAAAGCCGGCGGAGATAGAACAGCTCGTCGATGGTGCGGATGTCGTAGGCCGCGAATTCCCTTTTGCCGTCCTCAAACTCCGCATCCGAGATGACGCTGCGGAAATATGACGTCCAGGCGGAATTCCGGGTGTTGGCCGTAAGACCTGCGCCTTCGTCAAAGGGGATCTTCTGGCGGTCGCGCACGCTGGCCGGCAACTCATCGGGATAGAGATCGTAAAGCGCTCGCAGCGGCATTTTGCCCATCGGCCGTTTCCCCGTCGTGCAGACGAGCGCCCGCGAATCGAGACCCAGGGCGTAGTCGACGATGCTCTGGTCGAGGAACGGCTCGCGCGTCTCTACGCTGAATTGCATCGAGCAACGATCGACCCGTTGAAGATTGACGCGGTTCATCAGGGCGAGGCACTCCTCGCGCGCAGGGCGGCCATACTCGTTGCCGCCGGCGAACGCCACCTCCAGATGCCGGTAGCCCGCGAAGAGTTCGTCCGCGCCTTCTCCGCACAGCGCCACCCGATAGCCGTCCTCGTGGATGCGGCGAGACAGGACATAGGAGCAGATTCCGGTGCTCACCGCATCGGGCTCAAACGTCTCGATGACGTCGACGACGTCTTCGATCATGGAGATCGTGTCGGCGCTTTCGGGTTCGAATGGAATGATGCGGAGATCGAGCTTGCTCCGCTCGGCAAATTCAACTGCGTAAGCGTAATCGGGCGCGGCGGGTCCGCCGAGAAAATAGCTTGGGGCTTCCGGGCGATACTGCCTCGCATAGTGCGCTATGAGCGTGCTGTCGATGCCTCCGCTGAGCTTGAGCGCAAAGGGAAGATCGGGCGGCAGCCGGAGCTGCACGGCTTCCGACAGAAGGCGGTCGAGTTCCTTCGCCGATCCCTGCCCCAGCGCTTCAACCGGAGGATTTGGCAATTGCCGGAACGGGGCGCACAGATTGCGCGCCAGCACGTAACCTGGCGGCAGAAGCATGACATCGCCGGTTTCGGCGGCACGCAACAGTGGCTTAATTTCCGAACAGAACAGATATCCGGTCTTCGACTGAACGAGATAAAGCGGTTTGACGCCGAACGGATCGCGGACGGCGAGGAATTCCCCGTCTTCCACGTCGACCGCAACAAAGGCGTACATTCCCTTGATGCGATTGAGCGCCTTGAAGCCCCAGACTCTGAGCGCGTTGGCGAGAACCTCGGTGTCGGACGCCGTCCTGAACTTGACGCCTTCCGCCATCAGCTCTTCGCGCAGCGCTGCGTGATTGTAGATTTCGCCGTTCAGCGACACCAGCAAACGTCCGTCGAACGATGACTGCGGTTGAACCGCGTGATCGGCGTCGACGATCCGCAGGCGCCGTGTGCACATGGCGGTTTTTGGCCCGAGTGAAATAACGGGATCTGTAATGTCGCCGCGATGAAGTATTCCGCCGATCATCTGACGAACGGCCGTTTCTGCGCCGTCCCAATCAATCGCAACTGCAATGCCGCACATTATGGATTACCTATGGCAAGTTTGATGGTTGATGGTTTTGTCGTGGCGTCGGGCCGGCCATATGGAGGCCTCAGCGTCGCCATCGCGAGGACGTCCGTCCAGGCGCCGTTGATGAATGCTGCGCGCCGGAAGAGCCCTTCCTCTTCGAAACCGACAGCCTTGTAAGCGCGCACGGCTCTCAGATTTGTCGCGAGCACCGTGAGCTGGATGCGGTTGAGGTTGAGGTGGTTCCAGGCATAATCCACGGCGAGTTTGAGCGCGGCCTTTCCGAGGCCGCGGCCGCGATCTTCGTCGCTTCCGATCCGGATGCCGATATCCGCCGAACGGTGGACCGGGTGAATGTTGGTGATCTGGATATATCCGCACGGCGCCGGATTGCCGCATCTGCGGATCACGAACAGCACCTTCGAGGCATCGGTCGCATAGGCGCCGAGCCAGGCGTTGAATGCGACGCCGTCGACGGGCCGATACGCGATATCCAGGCCGGCGCTCTTGACGTCGTTCACCCAGCGAAACAGCGCCGCCGAGTCTTCGGGAATAAGAGGACCTATCGCGACGTCGCAATATTCCTGCATGACAGGCATCAGCGCGCTCGCGGTCATGCGAATTCCGCACGGAGCGTGGACGCGAGCGCCATTGTCGAAACGCCGGGAGAATGCACAGGACGGCCCCGCTGAGAGGTTACCGCCGCCTTTACCCTCGTGCACCGGTCATTGAATTTTCGCCGGCATTTTCGCAGTCGTACGACTGTCGCGAATGAAGCTAAGGGGCGGGCGTTAAGGTCGGGTGAAATTGCGCGTTCGCGACCGGCGAATTCGTGCGCACGGCGCCGCTTCGGCCGGGCGCAACGGACGGCCTCATAGGCCGCTTCCTGCCGCCCTAATCTTCTGCCGGGCGGCAAGAACTGCCGGGATTAACGCCTTGTTTCCCAAAAAATATCGTTTGATTTCAATATGTTATGTGGGGAGAGGTCACCGCAGCCCATGGCACGGCGCTTGCGCTTGGTCAGGCCGGGGCATGGTGCCCTCAACAGAGACGCAGAACGCCGTGGGGCACTGAACGTGACGGAGAACCTAAAATGCTCAGCGTAAACACCAACTCGGGAGCGATGCAGTCGCTTCAGTATCTCAACGAGACGAACGACCAGCTCAACGCAACCCAGAACGCGATCAACACCGGCATGAGCGTGGCTTCGGCGAAGGACAACGGCGCCGTCTTCGCAATCGCACAGGATATGCGCGGCGACGTCGCCGGCTATTCGGCGGTCTCGGGAAGCCTTGATCGCGCAAGCTCATCCGTCGATGTCGCAATGTCTGCCGGCCAGTCGATATCCGACTTGCTGATTCAGATGAAGCAACAGGCTCTGGCGGCGTCCGACCAGTCGCTCGACACCGCGAGCCGCAACGCGTTGAACGAAGATTTCCAGGCTCTCGCGGCCCAGATCACTTCGATCGTTCAGAATGCGCAATTCAATGGCTTCAATCTGATCAACGGATCGACCAAGCAGATCTCCGCGCTCGCCTCGTCGGACGGCACGCACAAAATCACGGTCTCGGCCCAGAACCTGAATCTCTCGGGTTCGATCGTCACGATCACTACGACCGCTTCGATCTCGACCCAGGCAAAAGCCTCCGCGATGATCGCAACAGTCGAAGCCTCGCTGACCAATGTGGACTCCGCATTGGCCAGCTTGTCGAGCGGAGCAGCCAAGCTTCTCGGTTCAGTCTTCGTTCGTCACCGAATTGTCGAGCAACCTGACCACCGGCATCGGCAATCTCGTCGACGCGGACATGGCGACGGAAAGCGCGCAGTTGCAATCCTTGCAGGTCAAGCAGCAGCTGGGCGTGCAGGCTCTGTCGATCGCGAACCAGTCGCCGCAGATCATCCTGTCGCTCTTCCAGAGCGGCTGACGTCGGCTCCGACGAAAGTCGAACGGCGCAAAAAGACGGCGCGGAGCTCAAGCTTCGCGCCGCTTTTGTTTTTAAATTAGATCAAATGCGGCAAATTCTGCCGCAGAACCGGGCAAAATTTGCCGTCAGTCGGTAAATTCTACCGGGCGTTTGGCGCGCCCGGCACAATCGTTCCGGACGATGTTTTCCGTCCTCGGCTCGCAAAAGAAAGTTAGCCAATTCTGAATCGATCTCCGGCACAAGCGTTGCGAACGGTTCTGGCAGGGCAAAACGCCCGGTGAGCAAAACGCTCGCAAACACAAACCAGAACGGAGACCATCCAATGAACGGGATTAGCGTCAACACCAACGCGGGCGCCATTGCAGTCGCTCAACTACCTCAACCAAACCAATGCTCAGCTGAACACTGTCCAGAACGCCATCAACTCGGGAATGAAAGTCGCCGATGCTCAGGACAATGGCGCCATGTTCGCCATCGCCCAGAACATGCGTGGCGATGTTGCGGGTTACAGCTCGGTGAACGACAGCCTCAATCGCGCCACGTCGTCTGTCGACGTCGCGCTTTCGGCCGGCCAGTCGATCTCCGACCTGCTCATCCAGATGAAGCAGCCAGGCTCTGTCGGCGTCCGACTCCTCGCTCGACACCGCCAGCCGTCAGGCGTTGAACGAAAACTTCCAGGCCCTGCTCGGCCAGATCACGTCGGTCGTGCAGAACGCCCAGTTCAACGGCGTCAACCTGATCAACGGCTCCACGAAGCAGATCACGGCTCTTGCCTCCACCGACGGCACGCATCGCATCACCGTTGCGGCGGAAAACATGAGCCTGAGCGGCAAGATCGTCACAATCGCGACGACCGGTTCGATCTCGACCCAGTCGAAGGCGTCCACGATGATCTCCACCGTGGAATCGTCCTTGACGAACGTCGATGCGGCGCTTGCTTCTCTGTCGAGCGGCGTGGCGAAGTTCTCGATCCAATCGTCCTTCGTGACGCAGCTGTCGTCTACGTTGACGACCGGCATCGGCAACTTGGTCGACGCCAACATGGCGACGGAAAGCGCGATGTTGCAGTCCTTGCAGGTCAAGCAGCAGCTTGGCGTGCAGGCTCTGTCGATCGCGAATTCGGCGCCGTCGATCGCGCTCCACTTGTTCTCATAACGCCTCTGGCGGCGGAACCGGACATCCCGGTTCCGCCGTTCCTTTCCGTCCTGCGAGCGCCGCAACGTCGGCGCTCCCCCAGGGCGTCCAAGGGTTGTGGGAGTGGGTTTCTCTTCAAAAAAAGACAAAGAGCGGGCGGAGATTCCAACGAGGATCTCCGCCCGTATCTGTTTGGGGAATTCGAAAACGAAAGCAGCGAAGGCGGCTTAGAGGCCGAGAGTCTCGGTCAGCGCGCGAACGACCGTCTCGGCATCTGCCGCCGTCATCGAAGCAAAGAGCGGCAGGCTCAGCGCCTGCGCATAGTAGCGATCGGCGCCCGGCAGCACCGGCGTGTCGAAGCGCGCGGCGTAGTAAGGCTGGCGATGAACCGGGAAATAATGGACTTGCGTGCCGACCCCAAGGGCCGCCAGGTCGCGCATCAGTCTGCCGCGCGAAATGCCGGCGGCGGTGAAGTCGATTCTCGCAACATAGAGATGCCAGGCCGGCAGCGACCGGCGCGTGTGCGCAAGCGGGCGAAGGATCGGCGCGAGCGGCGCGAGCAGCGAATCATAGGCGGCCGCAATAGCTCTGCGGCGCGCGACGAAGCGGCCAAGCTTGCCAAGCTGTGAGACGCCAAGCGCACACTGGATGTCGTTCGCGCGCCAGTTGAATTCCGGTTCGTTGAGTTCGTAGTACCAGGGATTGGGCGCGCCGGTTTCGTCGAACGCGTCCTCGAGGTTCACGAACTCGGATGGCTCGCGGGTCATGCCATGATTGCGGGCGCGCACCAGTCGCTTGGCGAGGTCCGGGTCGTTGGCCGTGACGGCGCCGCCTTCGCCCATGGCGATCGATTTGACCGGATGGAACGAAAAAACACTGAGATCGCAAAAGGCGTTCGAACCGATCGTCGTCGCAGAACCGTCGGCCGCGACATATCCGGTTCCAAGAGAGTGGCATGCGTCGTCGACCAGGCGCGCGCCGTGATCGTGTGCGAGTTCCGCAATCTCCTCGATCTCGCCGCATTGGCCGTTCAGGTGCACATTGAAGACGGCGTCGGCATGTCCGGCACGTTCGAGCGCGTCCGCAAGATTTTGAGGCGTCATCAACCCGGTGTCCGGATCGACGTCCGCGAACACGATATCTGCGCCGTTCATATGCGGCGCGCTGGCCGTGGCGAGAAAGGTGATCGCCGGAACGACGACTTTGGTTCCAAGCCCGAGATCGAGCGCCCGCGCCGCCATATGCAGCGCCGCCGTTCCGTTGGCGCAGACGACAGCGTGCCTGGCGCCAACGGTCTTTGCGAGCGCCGTTTCGAAGCGGCCGACATAGGGTCCGGTGGTGAGCAACTCGCCGCGCATGGCTTCCG
Source organism: uncultured Alphaproteobacteria bacterium (assembly GCA_963715545.1). GTDB lineage: Bacteria > Pseudomonadota > Alphaproteobacteria > Micropepsales > Micropepsaceae > Rhizomicrobium. Next base: position 3,788,854 of record OY970252.1, read on the forward strand.
CCACGGCCGCGATATCGTCGTCCTCGATGACCTGGCGGCCATAAGGCAGGAAGCGGTTGACGCGCAGGCGCTCTGCCTTGACGGCAGGCGCGCTCACGCGATCGCCTGGGCGAGCAACATCTGCAGTCCGCGCGCATCGAGACGCTCGGTGTTGTTGTCGCTCGAATAGGCGAAACCTTCGGCGACCGGCTTGGCGCCGCGGTTGAGATAGGCTTCGCGCGCGGCTGCAGCGAAACTCGCAAGGATCACGAAGCGATCTTCGATCTCGACTGTCCAGCGCGAATCGTCGGCCGGGATCATGGTCTCGTGCAGTTTTTCGCCCGGGCGTATGCCCACGATTTTCTGGTCCAGCTTGGGGCAGATCAGGGTGGCGACGTCGGTGATGGTGGTCGACGGAATCTTGGGCACGAAGATCTCGCCGCCGCGCGTCATCTCCATGCTCGAGAGCACGAAGTTCACGCCCTGGGTCAGGGTGATCCAGAAACGCGTCATGCGCGGCATCGGTGATCGGCAAGCGTCTCGGCGCCGTCCGCCGCAAGCTTGCGGAAGAACGGCACCACGCTGCCGCGCGAGCCGAACACATTGCCGTAGCGCACGACCGCGAAACGGGTGCCGTCGGCGCCGGCGAGATTGTTGGCGGCCACGAAAATCTTGTCGGAGGCGAGCTTGGACGCGCCGTAGAGATTGACGGGATTGGCGGCCTTGTCGGTCGACAGCGCGATCACCTTGCGCACATTGCGGCGCAGCGCGGCGTTAACAAGGTTCTCCGCGCCGAACACGTTGGTGCGGATGCACTCGAAGGGATTGTATTCGGCGGTCGGGCACCTGCTTCAGCGCGGCTGCGTGAATGACGTAGTCGATGTCGCGCATCGCCAGTTCGAGACGGTCGCGGTCGCGCACGTCGCCGATGAAATAGCGCATGAAGGGATACTGCTCCATCGGGAAGAGCTGCTGCATCTCGTATTGCTTGAGCTCGTCGCGGGAGAAGATGACCAGCCGGCGCGGCTTGTAGCGTTCGATCACCGTCTTGACGAAATGCTTGCCGAAGGAACCGGTGCCGCCGGTGACCATGACGGCCTTGTCGTTCAGATCGAGCCAGGGCTGCGTGAAATCGCGCAAAGCCGCGATTGATCGGTTCGACATTGTCCGGTCGTCGCCGGCAGAAAAATCTTGGTGGCGCGCTGCGCCATGATATTCGCGTCCTTCGGTTTGACGACGCCAATGGTTGCAGAACGCGGTTAATAATTCCCTGCGGAATGCGCACGAGCTTAGACGCCAAATCGAAAACGTCGCGGCGCCTGCGCGGTAGGGCGAAGGCTTGCGGGTTTCGTCGAGCTCGAGCGCCGACAGCACCAATTGGCAGAACAGGCTGCCTCCTATCCGTTTGTGGGTGAGAAAGCCCAGAAGCGGCGCTGTCGCGCGGTCTATATCGATGCGGATGGCGGTTTTGCCATCGCCGATTTCGGCCCAACCTTCGCGTCAATGCCAAGCCCGTGCGACGACGACACCAGGAAGGAAACCGGCGCGCCATGATCGACGAGCGTGTCCTTAAGCGAAAAGGTTTCGCAATCCTTACCGCCATTGTGAGTCGTTAGGGAAAGTTTCGTCCAGTCGAACGCGTCCGGCAGGAGCGTGATGTGCCCGAGACGCAGGCTGCCTTGCCCCAATCGTTCCAGTCGAAGGTTAGATCGAAATCGACGCGCGGCTGCTTCGCATGAAAGCGCAGCGTCTTTGCGATCGGGCCCTTCGGCGTCTCGACGTTGGCGGAAGCGAAGACGTCGCCTTCCGGCGAACGCCAGACATGCGTTTCGCACCATTCGAGATCGGTGACTTTGTGTTCGCCGGGCGCTTCGAACACGCAATCGCCGGTGTACCAGTCCGCCTGAAGCGCGATGTCGTCGAAATGGCCGTGCGGCAATCCTCCGATGACGGCGCGTTCGTCGCCGGCAAAGATCAATTGTTCAATGGCCAATCCGCGTCGACGATCCAATGTGGCCGAAAGAGATTGAGTCGAAATGTCGATACGCCGCGCGGAGATGTGTTTCGCGCCAGTTGGCCCCTGAACCGCATTCGCCTCTGCGATAGCCCATTGCCGCTCGGCAAGCGAAAGCCGCTCGCAGAACGCCGTCCAGCGCTTTTCCGTGATGTGGGTCCGGAAGTCGCTGGACCAAAGATAGCAGAGCTCCTTCCACGCGGAGCGGTCTGCGCCTCGTTCAACGAGTCCCTGAAATATGCGCTCGCAGGCGGCATTGACGGCCACGTCGTCGCGGCCAGTGACGGCCCAGCGCGCGAGGTCGTATTTGCGCTGCTTTTTGACAGGCACGGGGCAGGCGGCCGATTCCAGACGCAAGGACAGGTCTGCGCCGTCTGCCGAGGCGAGTTTCAACGCATCGCTCGGCGCGATGAGTGCGCAACCGGGTTCTTTTCTTAAGGCGTCAAGCGCCTCGGCGAACCGGCGCCATTCGCTGAGGCCGCCGATGGCTTCTTCGGTCTTGTAACGGCCGGGTCGGAAATCGAAAATCTCCGCGTCGCTGGCATAGAGGCACAGCGTGCGCGGACTTGGCCCGCGCCGGGCGTCGACATACTCAAGATAATCGTCGAGCCGCATGTCGCCATGGACGAAGCGCTGCAATTTCTGGAAGGCGACCGTGCTGGTCCACAAAAGCGCAATGTCCCGGCCATCGGTCCCCAATGCACGTTGCGGCAGATAGCGGGTCTCGGCCGGCCATTCCGGGTGATGCGCCGCCGGATTGTCCCAGTCCATCAGGAGCGCGCGATAGCCGGCGTCGAGATAAAGTCCGACCAGACCCGGCGGAGTAGGCCTGTTCATTGACCAGCGCGAGCGATGGTGTGCAGCCGAGCAGGCGTTCATAGATTTCATTGCCGATCCGGAGATTGGCTTCCGTCACAGCGGCCGGCACGAGCGGCCCGATGATCTGAGCGTAGCCCGAGCCGATCAGTTCGATCCGGCCCTTGGCGATCAGCGCCTGCGCCCGGCCGCACCATTCGGGATCGCGTGCAGCGATTTCTTCAAGCGTGAATCCCGTGATCTCAAGACCGATGGGGCCGTGCGTTTGGGCCAGATCGAGCAGCGGCCAATAACAGCGCCGGATGACGTCACCACGTTGCTCCTCTTCGATCGAAGAGAAAGCGAGGTTGAGATGGAATAATGCGAAGAGCTGCAGCGTGGCGTTGGACGCGTTTGCTTCGCGCAAGGGAAACGGCGCGTTCATGCGATTTCGATGCGCAGTTGGGCCAGTGCGTCGTTGGCGGCGGCGATGGCCGCTTCGCGCGATGCGCCTGTGGCGAGCACCATGGCGGCGGATGGCCGCTTGTCGCCGGCCGGCGGAATCACGTCGCCGGGCCGCGCCGTCACGATGAGTTCGGCGACGCCGGGAATTTTGCGGGCGTTCTCGGCGCCCGTCACCGACACGACCTTGCCGGGTTTTGGGAATGCGTAGCGCTGGATCACGGGCGTGAATTGCTTCGGTTCCAGTTCTTCCGCTGAAACAGGATCGCCCAGCGCCACCTTGATCGCGGCGCCGATGAAATCGACGCCTGTGTTAAGCGGGATTTCTCGCGTGCAGAAGAAGCCGCCGGAAAGCCGCGCGGCGAGTTCGATCACATAGGGCTCGCCGTCATGCACGACGATGTCGCCTTTGACGGTGCCGTTGACGACGCCAAGGGCTGCGGCCGCGCGGGCAACCACGTCTTTCACTTTGGCCTGGATTTCGGCGCGGCAGGCTGCTCGGCAGATCGCCGCCGTTCTCGATGAAGAACGGGCGCATAGCGCTCGAGATATTCGTAATTGCGATCCGAAAAACCCGGCGTGAAGCATTTTCCGTCGACGATGACCGACTCCGTCGAGACTTGCGGGCCGTTCAGATATTGCTCGACCATCACCCGCTCTGTCGGCGAGTGGGAGCGCGCGAGGAAAAACGCCTTGTCGAGGTCCTGCACCTGCGCCACGCGCTGCACGCCGCGGCTGCCGCGGCTGTCGACGGGTTTGATCACGAGATCGCGGCCACGTTCGACGGCGATTCGTGCGAGCGCCTGCGGCGTGGACACTTGGCGCAAACCAGGGAACCGGCACGTCGCATTCCCGAAACCGCTCTTTCATCGCAAGTTTGTCGGAGGCGAGTCGCGCGCTCTGCACAGAGAGGCCGGCAAGGCCCAGTCGTTTGGAGACGGCCGCAATCGTCATCGGCGCGTCGGCCGCGACGCAGATCACGCCGTCGATCTGGCGGATCTTGCGGCTGATAGCGTTCGGCGGCGGCGGCCGTTTCATCCGCGCCATAGACGTCGGCGATCAGGCAGGAATCGGCGAAGGCGAAACCCGGCGCTTCCGGGTCGCGATCGGAGACCACGACATAATAGCCCATTTCCTTGGCGCGCTTCGCGGCATCGGCCGCTTCGACGCCGCCGGACACGATGAGGAGAGTCTTCGCCATCAGAAATAAAGTCCGCCATTGACGTTCAGCGTCTGCGCCGTGATGTAGGACGACGCGTCGCTCGCAAGGAACACGACCGCATCCGCCACTTCCTGCGTCATGCCCAGGCGCTTGAGCAGGATGTTTTCGGCCGCCTTCTGCACGCTTGCAGCCGCCATGCCGGCGCCCGCCATGTCGGAGGCGATCAAGCCCGCAGCGACGACATTGGAGCGCACATTGTGTTGCGCGCCGAAGCGGGCGATCACCTGCGCCAGCGAAATGAGGCCGGCTTTCGACGCCGCATAATGCGCCGTGCGCGGGCCGCCATATTGGCCGCTCACCGAACCGATATGAATGATGCTGCCGCCGCCGGCCTGGGCCAGAAGCGGCAGAAAGACCTGTGCGCAGATGAAGGGGCCTTTGAGATTGGTCGCGAGAATGTTGTCCCAATCCGCATCCGTCACCTGATCGAAATCCGTCGGCTTGTTGATGCCGGCATTGTTGACGAGAATCGAAATCGCGCCGAACGCGCCTTTCGCATCCCTGGCGGCGGCTTCCACGCTGGCGCGATCGGTGACATCCATCTTCAACGCAAGGCCGCGACGTCCCTGCGCTTCGATTTGCTGCACGACATTGCGGGCCTCATCGGCTTTTTCGCGATAGGTGAGCGCCACGTCGGCGCCGGCTTCCGCCAGCCCGATGGCGATCGCGCGGCCGATGCCGCGACTGCCGCCGGTGACGAATGCCGTTTTGCCGGCCAGCGAAAAGCGCGACATCGGATTATCCTTTTCGAGCGATGGCGCGCTTGGCTGCTTCGCGATATGAGGCGCCGTCAGGCCATAAAGCGTCGCAAGCTCTTCCGGCTCGCCCGATGCGCCGAACACGTCCTTGACGCCGATGAATTCGATCGGGCAGGGACGCGTGGCGGCAAGCGCTTCCGCGACCGCGCCGCCCAGTCCGCCATGAATGTTGTGATCTTCGGCCGTGACGATGGCGCCGGTTTCCTCGGCGCAACGCGCGAGCAGATCTGCGTCGATCGGCTTGATCGTCGCCATGTTGACGACCCGCGCCGAAACGCCGTCCTGCTCGAGCAATTTCGCCGCTTCCAGCGCGCGCGCCACTTCGACGCCGCAGGCGACGATCGTCACGTCGACGCCGTCGCGGCACGATCTGCCCTTTGCCGATTTCGAATGTGTGATCTTCGCCGAAAACGCGCATCGCCGGGCTGCGGCCCGTGCGCATATAGACGGGCCCTTCGAATTCCAGAATCGCGCGCGTCGCAAGCGCAGTTTCCACGGGATCGGCAGGCGAAATCACGGTCATGCCGGGAATGGCGCGGAAGGCCGCGAGATCTTCGAGCGCCTGCGCCGAGCCGCCGTCGGGTCCGACATCCAGCCCGGGATGGCTCGCGACGATCTTCGCGTTGCGCTTCGCATAGGCGAGCGAAAGGCGCGCCTGTTCGATGGCGCGCAGGCAGAACACGGCGAAGGTCGTCACCACCGGCAACAAGTCCTACGGCGGCCAGGCCGCCTGCCGCCGCCATCATGTTCTGCTCGGCGATGCCGAACTGCAGGAAGCGCTCGGGATGGCTTTTGCGGAAATGATGCACGCCCGTGCCGCCCGCGATGTCGGCGTCGAGCACGACGAGCTTGGGAAATTCGTCGGCGAGGCTGGACAGCGCTTTGCCGAACGCTTCGCGCAGGGAATCGCCGCTTGTGCCGATCAGGGCGGGTGCTTCAGCGGTCGCTGACATCGAGCAATTCCTTGATTTCGTTGCGGCCGGCGCCGAGCGCCGTCAGCGCGTCTTCGGCTTGCGCCTGCGTGAGCTTCACGCTGCCGTGCCAATGCGGGAACATTTTCCATATAGGGCACGCCCTTGCCTTTGACGGTGTGGGCGATGATCACGGCGGGCCGACCATGCGTGACGCCGAGCGCGGCGGAACGCCGACAGGATCTCGTCGATGTCGTGTCCGTCGATTTCGGCCACGGCCCAGTCGAAGGCGCGCCATTTCGCGGCGAGCGGCTCCAGCCGCATGATCGCGTCGTTGCGGTCGTCGCTTTGCAGCTTGTTGTAGTCGATGATGGCGCAGAGATTGTCGAGCTTGTGATGGGCGGCGCACATCGCGGCTTCCCACACTTCGCCTTCCTGCAATTCGCCGTCGCCCAGAAGCGTGTAGACGCGGCGCAGGTTTCCTCTGCAGCTTCAGTCCCATCGCCATGCCGAGCGCCACGGAAAATCCCTGGCCGAGCGAGCCGGTGCTGGTTTCGACCCAGGGCAGGTCGAGCACATGCGGATGGCCCTGGAACGGGCTTCCGAGCTTGCGCAGATTGAGGGCTGCGCGCGCGTCGCAGAAGCCGTAATGGGCGGCGATCGCGTAAAGCGCGGGCGCGCCATGACCTTTGGACAGCACGAAGCGGTCGCGATCGGGATCGTTGACGGCGTCGGACCAGAAATTGAGTTCCGCGCCGAACAGGCAGGCGAGAATGTCGGCCGACGACATCGCGCCGCCCGGATGACCGGAGCCCGCGTGATAGATCGAGGCGATCGCATGTTTGCGCGCGAAACGCGCCGCTTCGGCGATTTCCGTCGCGAGCTCGCGCGCGGAAGGCGCGTCGTGTTTCAGCAATGTCTTTTGGTTCTGCGCTTGCATGATCAAGCCGCCTTCCGGATATGCGCGCGCGCAAGAAGGTCGCGTAGAGAACGATCTCGGCGCGCGGCGCCAGGCGGCGGGCCTCCGTCGCGATCTCATCCGCGAAGCCGCGCGACATGATGACGATCACGTCGGGATCGGCGTCCGTCGAGCGCTTCCGGACCTGCAAGCTTGCAGCCATAGCGGTCTGCGACATGGGCTTTCAGATGGGTGTCGATCAGAAGCGACAGATTCGTCGGCGTGAAACTGCCATGCACGACCAGCGTGTCGAACAGCCGTCCCGCGCCCCACATCGCGACGCGCCTGGGCGCCATGCTCGCGATTTCCGTGGCGACGAACGTCAACGCCGCAAGATTGCGCGCGCGGGCGGAACCGTAATTGGCGACGAGGCGCGAGGCTTCCGCCACTTCGCGATGGTCGAGGTCTTTCGCGCGATGGGCGGTATAGGCCTTGCGGGCGACGATGAGCAGGTTCGCATGATCTTCGATGTCGGGCGCGGCGATGATCTCGAACCCGGCCGCCACCATCATGCGCATCAGGGTGCGAGCGGAGAAATGATAGAGATGCTTGTCGATGAACCATTCTTCGATGATGTCGTCGGCGTCGAGGATGGCGATGTTGGGCGCGTCGAGCACGAGCAAGTCCGCCCGGTTTCAGCACGCGCCAATGATCGGCGAGCACGCGCGCCGGCTCGGCCAGATGCTCGATCGTGTGGCAGGAATGGACGATGTCGAAGCGGCCGGTTTCGAGGGCCGCATCTTCGATGCGCGCTTGCGACAAGCTCACAGCGATCGAGTTCGCGCGCAGGACTCGCGCCACGCGTTCGTCAGGTTCGACGGCCACGATGGAGGCGTCGGGCGCGGCTTCCAGGAACGCGCGGGCGAAACTGCCGCGGTTGGAGCCGACGTCCAGCAGGGAAAGATCGCGTCGACAGATCGACATGGCGCGCCAGCGCGGACATCGCCGCCGTCGTGCGAAAGCCCTTGCCGTAGCGGACATTGCCCCAATCGGCGCCGCCCGAAACGGCCGCCGGCGCGCGCGTCGGCGCGGTCGATGCGCGGCAGGCTTTGCAGGAGGCCGCAATGGCGGCACAGATGGACTTTCAGTCCGCGCGTCGAGCGTTCGGGCTCATAAATCGCCTCGAGCGTATCGCGGCGGCAGAGTTCGCAGAGTTCGGTCATGGAGGGTTCCGGAAACGGGCCGGTAACCATCTTCCATCGCTCGCTGATTAATAATTCACTACATATTCCGGTCTGCCGGCATAGCCGAGGCGATCCATCATCGCGGACGCCAGCGCGTCGAACTGGGCGCGCTGCTCGGGATCGAGAAGCCGGTCTTCAGGTCGATTGACATTGTGCGGCCGGGCGAACGCCCCGGAGTTTTCATCGCGGTAGCGCGAGGTTCAGAAATTCGAAAAGCCCGCGCACGGCGTCCACCGATTCCTGCAGCTCTTCCAGCCGCACAAAATATTTTTGTGACGGCGCGACGTGTTGCAGGCCCTCCAGGATGACTCGGTTGATCTCGGCCCAATGCCAGGCAATGCGCTGGAATTGATCGAAGGTGCGGAAACTTCCGGCCAGGGAGTCCTCCTTGCGCGGGCAAGGCCACCAATATTTCTTTTCCGGCGGCGGCGCCGGGTTTCGGGCGGGACCGTCGAAAAAGGCCTGCAAAACCGAGGTCGAACGGTCGTCGTAACATTCCGCCGCGAGCTTATGGAAATAGGAACTCGCGACCTTACGGCCGTCGCGCACGAGATGGACGAATTTGCGCTTGCGGCAGAAGACTCGCAAGTTCCGGGATCAGCCAGGACAGCTTGTTGGAGGAATCGCCCCAATGGCCTGCCTCGCTGTAATGGATCGCCGCGCATGCGTTGTACGCAACACCGCGCGCACCTCGCTTTCGCTCGCCAGGCCCAGATAGCGGCGCACCGCCAGAGGCTGGACGATATCGACCGCGTATTCGTGCTGCATCTCGATATTGCCGGCCGCCGACAACGCCTTTTGCAGCATGGCCGTGCCCGAGCGGCCACTTGAAACGACAAAGAAAGCCCGGGTTTCAGCACTCACGGCTTGACGGCGATGACGATCGCTTCGCGGCCGAATCCGACGTTCGCCAATGTTCGTAGAAAGCGCGGCGCGTCTCCTTCATGCCTGTGGAATCGAGCGCGAGATCGAAGCGCCGGCGCTTGGCGTGACAGGCGCGGCCCAGCGCGGGATCTGCCGTGTAGTTCTCGCCCATCAGGAGAAACATTTCCATCGGGAAGCTCGTCGTTCGCTCGACCGGCTCGAAATCCAACCGCGCCAATAGATCGCTCAGCGGAATCGAAATCGAAATAGTTGAGATGGCGGTTGGGCGCCACCCACCATTCGGGCAGCCCGGACGCCACGCGCGCCGCGACCTGCAGCGGCGAGAAATCATTGGGCACGTTGACGCACAATACCCCGCCGGGTTCCAGCATTTCGCGCGCAAGAAGCAATGTTTCGGTCGGGTAGGGCACATGCTCCAGCACATTGTTGAGCTGGATGACGTCATAGCGCCCGAGCCCGGGGGCGGTTTCGGCGTTGAAAAAGCCTTCCGCCACCTCAACGCCAAGGCCGCGCGCATGGGTCGATGCGGTCCGCGACGGCTCGATGCCGAGCACCCGCCAGCCGCGCGCTTTTGCAGTTCGAAGAAAAAACCCTGGACCCGAGCCGATATCGAGCAGCCGCCGTCGCGAGGGACCAAGCAGCCTCTCGAAGCTCTCCAACAGATCGGCTGGGCGATTTCCGACCAGCTGGGATCGTCGCTCAACGGCGAAGGACGCGTCGGGCGCAGATGCGCGGGCGTAAACGTCGCGATAGGTGTGTTCGAAGGCGCGCGGCTCCGGCAGCGGCACGACGTGGCGAAAGCCGCACATCGTGCACTGGATGATGTCGTGGCCCCCAGCCCTCGCGATGCGAAGGCCCTCATGCGATTGCCACGCGATAATGGTCTCGGCAGCGGCAATGCCCATCTTTCCCCGCCCGCCCGTCGTTAACCGACTCTTTAGCCAAAGCGGGTTTAGAAACCGTTAAGACCGCCGGGAGGATTTGAGTGAACACGCCGCTTTTCATTGCGGAAGCTTCCAGCAACCACGCGCGAGATCTGTCGCGGGCGCTCGCCTTCGTGGACGCCGCAGCCGATTGCGGCTGCGACGCCGTGAAATTCCAGCTGTTCAAAATCGACGCGCATGTTCGCGCCGGAGATCCTCGCGCAGAGCGCCAAGCATCGCGCCCGCACGGAATGGGAACTGCCGCTCGCGCATCTGGGTCCGCTCGCCGAACGCTGTTCGGAGCGCGGCATCGCAGTTTTCCTGCACGCCGTTTTACGTGGAAGCGGTCGAAGAGCTTCGTCCGTTCGTCAGATTTCTACAAGATCGCGTCCTACGAACTGATGGTGACGCCGCTTCTGGAAGCGTGCGCGCGAACCGGCAAGCCCATCGTGCTGTCCACCGGCATGGCGACCATGGACGAGATTGTCGCCGCAGCCGCAACGCTAAAGCGCGCCGGCGCAAGCGACATCACGCTGCTTCATTGCGTCTCGGCCTATCCGACGCCGCCGTCCGAAGCCAATCTTGCCGCCATTGCGGCCATTCGCGAGGCAACGGGATGCAAGACCGGCTGGTCGGATCACACACGCACGCCGGCGGTCGTCGAGCGCGCCGTCCATCATTGGGATGCGGCGGCCGTGGAATTCCATCTCGATCTCGACGGCCAAGGCGCGGAGTACGCCGCCGGTCATTGCTGGCTGCCGGAAGAGATCGCGCCCGTCATCGCGCGCATTCGTCAAAGTTTCGTCGCCGACGGAACCGGATTCAAGGAGCCGCAGCCTTCCGAGATCGACGACCGCGAATGGCGCGCCGATCCCATCGACGGCATGCGCCCGCTGCGCCATGTGCGCGCGGCTTGGAAACCTGCGGCATGACGTTGACCCCCGAACCGAGCGATCATCTGCGCATCGTCGCCGTCATCCAGGCGCGCATGGGCTCGACGCGCCTGCCCGGCAAGGTGCTGAAGCCGATCGCAGGACAGCCGTTGCTCTGGCACATCGTCCATCGCCTGCGCCGCTCGCAATTCATCGAGCAGATCGCAATCGCGACCTCCACCAATCCGCGCGACGACGCGATTGTCGAATTCGGCCGGGAGCATGGCGTGCCGGTGGTGCGCGGTCCCGAAGACGATGTGCTCGCGCGCTTCGCCCGCGCCGCCGAATTGCTCGACGCCGATATCATCGTGCGCGTGTCGTCCGACGCGCCGTTCGTCGACGCCGGTTTCATCGATCATCTTCTGCGAGTCGCTGATCGAACAGAATGGCGACTATGTCCTGCTTGGAAGACGGCGCCGTCACAGGTCACGAAGGCGTCGATCCGTTTACGCGTCGTGCGCTCGACAAGTTGATGATGGATGCGCATTCCGATCCCATCGCGCGCGAGCACGTCACGGGCTATTTCAAGCTGCATCCCGACTTCGTTCGGATCGCGCGTGCGCCGGCTTATCCGCCGCTCGCCCGCGCCGGCGGACGACTGACCGTCGACACGCCGGACGATCTGGCGTTTGTCGAGACCTTGCACGAACGCCTTGCGGCCAAAGCGGGCGAGGCGTCTCTCGCGGATTTGTTGTTGCTGCTGGAACGCGAGCCGCAATTGCGCGCGATGAACGCCCATGTGAAGCAGAAGCCGATCGCGGCGACCGGCGGATTGGCGCTGATCCGTTGCGATGGCGGCGGCAAATTCGGCTACGGCCATGTCAAGCGCATGGTGGCGCTGGCGCGCGCGTTGCGCGATCGCGAAGGCGTGGGGTCGATCTTTGCGGTGAACGGCACCGCGGATGCGCTGGACCCCGTGCGCGATGCGGGTTTTGAGGCGATTCCCGTTGACGCCAGTGAAGACGCCGCTGTGCTGAGCGAACTCATGGAGGCGCGCGATCCGGACATGCTGATCTGCGATATGCGCGAAGGAATCAGCGCCGGCGAACTCGACACGCTGGCGCGCCATGTTGCGCTGACGGCCGTCATCGATGACGGTTCGGATCGCCGCCTCGCGGCGGACATCGCCTATTATCCGCCTGTGCCGCAGGCCTATCGGCTCGACTGGGGCGGCACGCATTGCGTGCCGCGGATCGGTTGGGAATGGGCGATGCTTGGTCTCAACAAATTTGCATCGTCGCGGCGCACGTCGTCGCCGCGCCCCACTTTGCTCGTGGCGATGGGCGGCAGCGACCCCGCCGGCCTGACGCTCAGGACGGCTGAAGCGCTTGCGAAACTCGATCCCGTATTCCGCGCCCGCTTTGTGATCGGGCCCGGCGTTGCGGATGGCGCCAAAATCGCGCGTCGGGTCGTGAGCCTCGCGCCGCATTTCGAAACGGTGGAAGGCGCCGGCGATCTCGCCACGGAATATGCCGCAAGCGACGTCGCCATCGCGGCGTTCGGCGTTACGGCCTATGAACTTGCGGCCTATGGCGTTCCCGCGCTTTACCTGTGTCTCACGGAAGACCATGCGATTTCGGCCTCGGCTTTCGAACAGGCCGGCATGGGCATATCGCTGGGCATCGCCGAACGTGTTCAGGACGAGGACATTTCGCGCGCCGTCTGGGCGCTGTTGGCCGATCCCGTGCGCCGGCGCGAAATGCGGGCTGCCGGCATGACGACGATCGATGCAGAGGGCGCAGCGCGCGTCGCAGCCGATCTGGCGGCGGCTCTGAATGCGCGACGAGTCAGCGCGCCTTTGGCAGCGAACGGATAGCTTCGGATGCTTGAGCAAAGGTGTCGCGCCAGTCGCCCCGTTCCCGGGGCATGACGCAGGTACAGGACGGCGCGAAAGGTTCGAAGCGTTCTCCGAAACTCGTCCAGCTTGTGTCGTAGAGAATCTTGAAGGTCGGAACGCCCGCGCCGGCGGCAAGCCACGAGACGGCCGTGGGAGCGCTTACGACCACATCGAGCGCCGAAAGCATCGCACAAGTGCGGTCGAGTTCGTTTTTCTGATCGAGCGCCTGCGGGACAGTGATTTTGCGTCCGCTCAGGGATTCGAGGGCGGCGATTTCCTCCGGCGCGGCGTCGTATTGGGCCGAAACGATCGTGCCCGGCAGATCGCGTAAGAACTCGCCCCAGGACTCCAGCGGCGCGAATTGCAGATTGCGCGCGCCGCCCATTTTTCCGCTTCGCCAGCAGATGCCGACAAATGGGCCCGCGCCCTGAGAAGAGATCGTCGCGAGCAAACGCGATGTCTCGTCGGCGTCAGGCACGAGATAAGCGTTCGGATTGGGAAATTGCGTCAGCCGATAGCGTAGGATGCGCGGCAAGCTGCCGAGTTCGATCGCGGCGTTCGCTCCTCCGGCGGCTTTGAGCCAGCCATATTGCGCGGTCGTGACGCCGCTTTTGGCGTACATTTGACCGGGTTTTACGGTCGCGCCGGGAAAAGACCGCGCGAACAGCGATACAAGCCGGGGCTCGCATTCGAGGATCAGCGCGCCGCCATCGTCTTTCGCCCGGGTCGCAAGATCGGCGATAAAGCTTGCGAACATCAGCTGATCGCCGACGCCCTGCTCGGCTGTGACGAGCAGCTTCGTACGTTTGAGATGCGCGCCTTTCCAGAGGGGCAGCCCGTGATCGCAGACAGGCGCTTTGCCGGGAACCTTCAGGCGCGCCGCATAGTCGCGCCACCCGTCTTTCAGATTGCCGCGGAGGAGATGGAGGATGCTGCGGTTGAGTTTGGCCTGTGCGTTCTTGGGTTCGCGCACAAGCACGCGGCCGTAGAGTTCAAGCGCTTCGTCCACATTGCCTTTGTCCGCCAGAAGATCGGCAAGGTTTCCCTGCGCAGGGGGATAATCGGACCGTCGCGCCAGGGCCTCGCGGTAATGCTCCTCGGCGCGGGCGCGATCGCCCATCTCCCTATACGTCGAGCCGAGCGTGAGCCACAATTCCGGCGCGTCCGGATTGCGCGCCAGGGCCGGCGCGAGAAGCGCCTCCGCCGCCGCAAAATTTCCCTCCGCGCGCAGAAGATTCGCGAGATTGACGAGCGCTTCGAGACGTCCGGGTTCAAGCGCCAGAACACGGTTAAAAAATTCTTGCGCAGGCCGCGACATGCCGAGCGCGCGGGCGGTGTTCCCCAACGCGAACAGCACGCGCGGATCGTCGGGGCGGGATTGCAGCGCACGCTCGAAGCGATCGATCGCTTCCGCATGCCTATTCTCGCCGGAGAGCCTGAGGCCGTCTTCGTAGGGGTCTGCAAGCGCCGCAGCGGTCATGGCGTCCGTTGTGCGCCCGCGGCCGTTAAGACGAACTTAAGCACAATTGTCCGGGCGCAACTTAGGTCGGCGTTAAGCCATTGGGGCGATAGTCCGGGGTTGAATCAAGGCCGGACTCGATGTCGACCATAGGGAATTTGCCGACCTATCTGACGGCGTTGATTACGGCGCCGACGAACCTGTTTGGGTCGCCGTCAACCACCACGACGTCGCCGTCCATCAATTCGACAGAGTTGCTCAACTATTTCACCGGCTCGGAAGCGGCGAACCTCAGCAGGAATTCCACGTCGCATTCGACGTCATCGAACGCCACGTCGTCTTCGAGCGCGTCGACCCAAACGCCGCCCTGGGATGAGGCTCAACCGTCGCAACTGGCCCAGAATGTCGCCATTCTCTCCACGACGAATTTCATCGATCCGACGAAATCGCAACTGACGGCGGCTTCTTCGGCCGCGAATTCGAAGATGGCCGAGGACAATCAGAATCTGTTCACGCTCTATAACGCCGTCAATTCTCTGTCCCAGCTTGCGGCCATTGCGCAGCAATCCGGCGCGACCACGGGTCAGCTGGCCGGCTACAACTCGCGTTTCCAGGCGGGGCTGCAACAGGTCGAATCCTTTGTAAAATCCACGACCTTCAACAATTTCACGCTGCAGACCCAGACGCCGAGCGCGTCCGTCACGGGCACGGCGGCGGTGCCTTTCGCGCCGATCAATTATGCCGGCGGCACGGTCGTCAGCGACGCAAATCTTTCGACCGCATTGCCCGGCGTGAGTTCAAGCCAGACCTTCGACGTGTCCGTCACCAAAGGAGGCACGACCACGGAGCTGCCGATCGATCTTTCGCAGGTGCAAGGCCCGCTGACGCTCGGCAACATCGTCAGCTACGTCAATCAACAGCTCTCCGCCGCCGGGTTCACCACGCGCTTCAGCACGGCGATGACCAGCGGCTCGATCAGCGATACGACGAAGGCGACCTGGGGCGTTCAGATTCAGCAGGGCGCGGGGGAGACAATCGCATTGTCTTCGACCCAAGCGACGCCGTCGCTTTATCTGGCGGGCGCGTCCGGCACGTCTGCGCCCACAATCGCCACCACGACGAATTCGAGTGGGACCTCGGTTACGACGACGCCTCCCGATCAGCAGGGCCGTCTCGTTCAGCTCGACAATCTGTCGTCGACCCCGCAGGTCGTCTCGAATACGGCGGTCGATCCGTCGAGCGGCAATACGACTGCGCAATCCAGCGTTATCGATTCGAACGGCGATGTGTATGTGCTGGGCGATGCGACGGGGAATTTCGGCAACAAGCTCAATCAGGGAACACAGGGCGTTTACCTGAACAAATACGATTCGGCGGGCAATCTGCAGTGGACGCAACTCGTCAGCGGTTCAGGCAGCGCCAGCGCTTATTCGCTCGCGCTCAATCCCAAAGGCGGCGTCGTCGTCGCAGGCAGCACCACGAGCAATCTATCCACCACCGGTATCTCCAACGGAAAGGCCGGCAGCTTCGTCGCCTCCTATAATTCCAGCGGCGACCAGAATTGGCTGACGCAAATCCCGACCTTGAACGCCAATCAGGCGAACGCCGTCACCGTCGATGCGCAGGGCAATGTCACCATCGGCGGATCGGTGACCGGTTCGATCGGTGCAGGTCAGACGAGTTCCGGAAGCGGCTGCGACGCTTATATTGCGACGCTCAATTCCAGCGGAACCATCACATCCGAACAGCAATCCGGCACGTCCGGCAACAACCAGGTTTCCGCGTTGGCGACGACGGCCTCGGGAAATCTCGTTGTCGCAAGCGTGCAGAATGGCCAGGGAATCCTGTCCGAATATACCGGCGCGGATACTTCGGTGGCGCCGGCCTGGCAGATCGATCTCGGAAATCTTCAGAACGGCGGCGTCATTAGCGGCGTCACCGTTTCGGGCGACCAGATCTATGTTTCTGGCACGACGTCGAACGCCGCGCTCACTGCGGGCGGCCAGGCGACCGTCGCCAATGCCAGCACCGGCGGCGCGAACGCGTTCGTCTTCAACGCCACCGACCAGGGCACGAGCGCCACGGCCAACTATGTGACGTATGTCGGCAACTCCGGGTCCAATCAGGGGAACGGCGTCACCGTTGGACCGGATGGCACGGTTTATCTCGCCGGCACCACGACAGGCACGTTCGCCGGCCAAACGCGCAATGTCGCGGGAGTCAACAACGCTTTCGTCGCTGCGATCGGCAGCGGCGGCGCAGTGCAATGGACGCAGCAATTCGGCGGCACGGACGGTCAATCCACAGGCAACGCCGTCCTCGTCAACCCCACGGGCTCCAGCGTGCTCAATGCGCTTGGTCTTCCAAGCGGCACGGTCACAACGGCGCAATCGGTGTATCTGCAATCCGCCACCAGCCTGCAGACGGGCGATTCGTTTCAGATCCAGGTTGAAGGCACGGGCGGCGGCGCCGGCACGATCACGATCGGACAGAATGAGACGCTGACATCGCTGGCCAACCAGATCAACGACGTGTTGCTCACCAAAGGCAAAGCCAGCGTCACTTACGCCAATGGCGGCGAGACGCTGAAAATTGCGGTGAACCCCGGCGTCACGGCCAATCTTGTTCCGGGTCCCAGCGGGTTCGATGCGCTGTCGCGACTTGGAATCACCTCCGGCACGTTGACGGCGCCGCCCAAGTCGGGCTCGCCTCCGGCCCCAACGAACTCCAGCAGCAGTTCTACGCCGGTCAAAACCGTCTTCGGTCTCGACATCAACACGTCGGGCCTCAGCTTGACATCGTCGAGCAGCGCCGGCGCCGCCAAAGCCGAACTGCAAAACGTCGCGAATATTGTCCAGAATATTTATCAACAGGCGAATACGCCGCCTTCGACGTCGTCGACGACGCCTTCGTTGAATGCGAACGGAACGGCGCCGTCCTATCTCACATCGCAATTGTCGAATTACAGCCTCGCGCTGTCGCTGCTCAACAGCAGCTCGTCATCCTCGTCGCTGATTTAGGCGCGGGAATGTTCGACGTGTTGAGTTAGGTTCCGAAAACCGCGGAAAATCGGTTCGCCTTACACCACGCCGTTATAAAGCAACGCGCTCGCGGGACGCGGCATGGGCATGGGAGTCCTGCCGTAGGGCCGCGTCGCATTGCGCTTGCGTTCGACGTCGGTGGCGATGGCGCGCACGATGCCTTCGCTCGCGTTCTTCATGCGGGTGATCAGGCGTGTCTGAAGCTTGAGCGCATCCTGAAAGCGCGCGGTCGCTTCGGCCAGTTTGGCGCGCACGGGCGCCGGCAAGGATTTGATCGTCGCCGCATTGATGGAGGCGGCTTCGCGGCCGTACAACGCGGCGAGCTGCTGCGTTTCCGGCTCGATCGTGCGCATCTCGCGCGGGCGGCCCTGCTCAAGAGCCTTGATGTCGGCCTTGAGCGCCTCGGTGAGACGCTCGGTCAGCGCGAGCACGCGTTCAATTTTGGGATTTGGCGCGGACATTGCGGGCTTCCTGGGTCTGTAGGAGTTGGCGCGTCACGGCTTGCGAAAGTCCGAAGCCGCCCTGGGCCGTAAGCTGCTTGCTGTATTCGTCGAGCATCAGGGAGCGGAACATCGCCTCGCCTTCGCCGCCGCCGAACTCGCCATCGGTCGAAATACCTTCGAACATCTGCCCCATGAATTCGGAGATGAACACGGATTCGAATTCCTTCGCGGCCTTCTTCGCAGCCGTCTCGTTCGCGGTCTGCGTCGGCGCCTTGACGGGCGCGGCCTGGATGTTCGGCGTCGCGACAGAAAGATCGGGGCTCATCCGATGACCTCGATGTCGGCCTGGAGCGCACCTGCGGCCTTGATCGCCTGCAGGATCGAGATGATGTCGCGCGGACCCACGCCGAGAGCGTTCAAGCCGTCGACAAGACTGCTGCAGACTGACGCCGTCGTTGAGCACCGCCATCTTGTTGCCTTTGCCGTCGTCGACCTGGATCGATGTGCGCGGCAGGATCTTTGTGGTGCCGCTCGCTGAACGGAAGCGGCTGGCTCACTTCCGGCGTCTCGTTGACTTTGATGGTGAGATTGCCCTGGGCGATCGCGACGGTGGAAATGCGCACGTCCGAACCCATGACGATCACGCCGGATTGTTCGTCGATGATCACTTTGGCCGGCTGGTCGGGATTGACCTTCAACTGTTCGATGTCGGTGAGAAGACCGACGACGCCGTTCTTGTAATTGACCGGCACATTGATGCGCACGGTCGCCGGATCGTTCGACGACCGCGACGTTGGCGCCGAGATAGGCGTTGATCGCGTCGGCGATCGCGATTGGCGGTCGTCAGATCGGGATTGTGCAGCGACAGCCGCAGATTGGTCTGGCTGGCGAGCGAGAAAGCCGAGTTCGCGCTCGACGATGGCGCCGTTGGAGATGCGCCCGGCGGTCGGGACGCCGCGCGTCACGCTGGATGCGGCGCCCTGCGCCGACGAAGCCGCTGATCGCGACGGGGCCCTGCGCCAGCGAATAGATTTCTCCGTCGGCGCCGAAGAGGGGCGTCACGAGCAGCGTGCCGCCCTGAAGGCTCTTCGCGTCGCCCAGCGCGCTGACCGACACGTCGATGCGTGTGCCTTGCGCGGCGAAGGCCGGCAGGTTCGCCGTCACCATCACGGCCGCCACGTTCTTGGTCTGCATCGTGTCGCCGCGGGTGTTCACCCCCAGGCGCTCGAGCATGGTCGTCAGGCTCTGCTGGGTGAACGGCGCGTTGCGCAGCGAATCGCCGGTGCCGTTCAGGCCCACCACCAGGCCGTAGCCGACCAGCATGTTGTCGCGAATGCCCTCGACGTCGATCAGGTCCTTGACGCGCGAAAAGGCGAAAGCCTGGACCGGGGCAAGCGCAATCAGCCCCGCACTGAGGGCGGCCAGAAGTCTTTTTCCACGGGAACGACGCAATGCCATGAGCGCATTCTGCTCTATATATGTTTTGCCGTTCCCACCCTTGCCAGTTCCATGCCGCGGCTTTCTCAGAAATTACTCAATAAAATCAATGGGATAAATTCATGTCGGCCGCGCGTTTCAGGCGCATCGGCAGGATTTTCCGGGCAGCTTCGGCCCGCGCAAATCCGCAATGGCCCTGGCCGGGGCGGAAGGATAGAAACGAACCGGCAAATCAGATTGAGTTCCGTTCGCGCATGCCCGCCGATTCCCAGCAAAAACGCCCTCGACCGGCCGTGCTCTGCATCCTCGATGGCTGGGGTTGGCGGACGGATACGGCCGACAACGCCATCGCACTGGCTCACCCCGTCAATTACGAAACGAATGCTGAGCGAATGCCCGCACAGCCTGCTCGCGACCTCCGGGCGCGCGGTGGGTCTGCCGGACGGTCAGATGGGCAATTCTGAAGTCGGCCACATGAATATCGGGGCGGGGCGGGTGGTGGTCCAGGATTTGCCCCGCATCGATGATGTCGATCGCCGACGGTTCTTTCGCGAAGCTGTCCGGCACTGGTTCGGCTGATCGCGAAAGCGAAGGCTTCCAGAGGCGCCGTCCATGTCATGGGCCTGCTCTCGCCGGGGGGCGTGCACAGCCATCAGCGATCACATCGCGGCGTTGGTGCGCGCGGTGAACGTCGCAAATGTTGCCCGTCTTCGTCCATGCATTCCTCGACGGCCGCGACACGCCGCCCCGCAGCGCGCTTGGATATCTGGATGCGTTTCAACGCGAGATCGCAGGTCTCGCCGGCGTGCGCATCGCCACCATATCGGGGCGCTATTACGCGATGGATCGCGACAAGCGCTGGGACCGCGTGGCGAAAGCTTATGCGGCAATCGTCGATGCGAAAGGCGAACTCGCGCGCGATGCGAAAGCGGCGATCGAGGCGTCGTATAAGAAAGATGCGAGCGATGAATTTGTGCTGCCCACCGTGATCGGCGACTATGCAGGCATGGCCGATGGCGACGCATTGTTGTTCGCCAATTTCCGCGCCGACCGCGCGCGCGAGATTTCGACGGCGTTGCTCGATCCCGGCTTCGACGGATTTGCGCGGGCGCGCGTCGTGAATTTTTCTGCTGCGGCCGGGCTCACGGAATATTCCGAGCCGTTGAAGAAATTCATGACGGCGCTGTTTCCGCCGGAAGATCTGCGCGAGACGATCGGCGAATATGCAGCCGAGCTCGGTCTCAAACAGTTGCGCATCGCAGAGACCGAGAAATACGCCCATGTCACATTCTTTCTGAACGGCGGACGCGAGGAACCATTCGCGGGCGAAGACCGGATCCTGGTGCAGAGCCCGAAAGTCGCCACGTACGATCTGAAGCCGGAAATGTCGGCGATCGAGGTGACGGACAAGCTTGAGGCGGCGATCGCATCCGGGAAATATGATCTGATCGTCGTCAATTACGCCAATCCCGACATGGTGGGACATACCGGGTTTCTTCCCGCCGCCGAGAAGGCCGTGACGACGATCGACCAATGTCTGGGCCGGCTGCGTGCGGCCGTGGAGAAAGCCGGCGGCGTACTCCTGATCACGGCCGATCACGGCAATGTCGAAATGATGCGCGATCCTGAAACGGGCGAGCCGCATACCGCGCACACGACGTTCGATGTTCCGATAATCGTGCTGAACGGGCCGCGAAACATGAAACTTGTTCCGGGGCGCCTCGCCGACGTGGCGCCCACGCTTCTCGATTTGATGGGCCTTGCAAAGCCGCGCGAGATGGCCGGGCACTCGCTGATCGAGGGCGCGAAAACGTCTGCGGAGCGCGTGGGCTGAGCGGATTTCTCAAGCGAGCGTTTGTTGTGAGCGCCATCGCCGTCCTTTCGCTGACGGCGGACGCGGCGTTTGCGAAACACATCCATCATGCCTCTCGGGGCGCGCCGTCGGCTTCCACAACGCCGGATGCCGATCTGTCCGGCGCAATGCCGGCCGCTGCGGCGACCGGAATGCCGAGCACGACCGATCAGTATCGCGCGCTTAAAAAGGAAATGGCGAAGTCGCGGCCTGCGGTGGAAAGCGCAAAGCTCAAGAGCGACGCGCTCAGCGCGCAAGCGGCGCAATTGCGCAAGAAGCTTGTCGATACGGCGACGCGCGTTGAGGCGCTGGAAGAGGAAAAAGGCGGTCTCGATTCCGAAATCGCGCAACTGGCTTCGCGAGAGATTTCGCTTTCCGCCGATTTCACGCGTGATCGGGTTCAGGTCGCCCGCCTGCTCGCCGTGCTGGAGCGGTTGCAGCACGACATGCCGCCGGTGTTGGCGCTCAAGCCGGACGACGCATTGGGAGCGGCGCGCGGCGCGATGTTGCTTGGCGCGTCGTTGCCTCGCATCTATGGCGCAGCGGCCGCATTGGGAACTGAGCTGCAAACGATGCGCATGACACGCTTGCAATTGATTGCGCGGCGGGCCGAAGGCATGCGTAACGCCATCCAACTCGGTTCTGCGCGCATCGAGCTGGATCAACTTCTCGCGATGAAAGACAAGGAAGCCGATGAGGCGTCCTCGCAATACAGCGACCTTCAGGCCAAATATGAAGCGGCCGCCACCGAAGCAGCCGACTTGGGATCGCTGTTGCGAAAAGTCGCAGCGCTCCGCACGGAACGGCCGCCGGAACTCGGCATTGTCGTCGTTGCTGCGCAAAACGCAGCGGCGCCGCCAAATCCCAAGCGCGGCTCACTGCTCAAGCCGGTCATCGGCAGGCTGGTGCAGGACGATGGCGCCGGCGTAGGGGGCGTGCGCGCGCCGGGATTGACGTTTCTGACCGCGCCGGGCGCCCAGGTCGTGGCGCCCGGGGACTCCGAGGTTCTTTTCGCCGGTCCTTACCATAAGACCGGCCAAGTCTTGATCTTGGAAAGCGCGGGCGGCTACGATCTCGTCCTGGCGGGGCTTGATCGCGTGGAAGCGCGAACGGGCGACCAGTTGCTCGCAGGCGAACCAGTCGGCGCGATGCCGCGAACGGGCGCAGGAGCAAGGCTTTACTTCGAACTGCGGCAGAATGGTAAAGGCGTCAGCCCGGCGCCGTGGCTCGAAATCGATCTGAGGAAGGCAAAAAAAACATGAAGCGTTTTGCACTGGTCGGTGTGGGCGTGGCGGCGGGCTTCACCGCCGCAGTGATGTTGTTTCCGACAGCCCACGGCGCAAACGACCCCTCGGCCTATCGCCAACTCGATCTCTTCGACGACGCTTTCGAGCGCGTGCGCGCGAATTATGTGCGCCCCGTGGACGACAGCGAGCTCGTCAGCTCGGCCATCCAGGGCATGGTCTCGTCGCTCGATCCCCATTCAAGCTACATGGACGCAAAAGCGTTCGCCGACATGCAGGTCCAGACCAGCGGCCAGTTCGGCGGCCTCGGGATCGAAGTCACGATGGAAGACGGCCTCGTGAAAGTCATTTCGCCGATCGACGATACGCCGGCGGCAAAAGCCGGCATCAAGACGGGCGATTTCATCGCCGCCGTCGACGGCACGCCGATCCAGGGCATGGCGCTGGACGATGCGATCGCCAAGATGCGCGGACCGGAAGGCACAAAGGTCACGATCACCGTGCTGCGCACCGGCGCCAAGAAGCCCTTCGACGTGACGCTCACGCGCGCGATCGTGCAAGTGGACAATGTGAAGTTCCGTCGCGAGGGCGATGTCGGTTACATCCGGCTGCCGTCCTTCAACGAGCAGACGGACGCGGGCCTCGAACATGCTGTGCGCGAGCTGAAGCGCCAGATCGGCCCTGGCCTCAAAGGCTATGTGCTCGATTTGCGGAACAATCCGGGCGGCCTGCTTGACCAGGCGGTCGAAGTCTCCGACGACTTCCTCAATTCCGGCGAGATCGTCTCGACGCGTGGCCGTCATCCCGAAGACACCAGCCGCTACGACGCCAAGCCCGGCGACATCACGGACGGCAAACCCGTCATCGTGCTGATCAATGGCGGCACGGCATCGGCTGCGGAAATCGTGTCCGGCGCGCTGCAGGACGACAAACGCGCCACCGTTGTCGGCATGACGTCATTCGGCAAAGGCTCCGTGCAGACGATCATTCCGCTCGGCCAGAACGGCGGCGCGCTCCGGCTCACCACGGCGCGCTACTTCACGCCGTCCGGGCATTCGATCCAGGCGCTCGGGCATCACGCCCGACGTCGCGGTCGCGCAGGGCGACGAAGAGGCGACTCCCAAGATCGAACGTCCGACCGAAGCCGATCTGCCGGGTCATCTGAATGGGGAAAGCGGCCCCAAGAAACAGCCGGCCCAGATCATTCACCCCGCTCCGGGCAAGAAATATGACGACTTCCAGCTGTCCTATGCGCTCGATCTTCTGCGCGGCAAGACGACGGTGAGCTCGATCGCCAAACCCACGGACGCGAACTGAGCGGAGCGGCATCACCATGAAGCGTTATGGGTTGACAGGGATTGGCGTCGCCGTGGGCTTCTGCGCGGGTCTCGCGCTCCTGCCCATGGCGCATGGCGCCGAGGGGGATTCCCAGTCCGCCTATCAGGCGCTGGATCGTTTCGGTCAGGCGTTCGCGGTCGTCCGCGCGCGTTATGTCGAAGCGCCCGACGATCGTCTGATGGTCGAAAACGCCTTGAACGGAATGATCTCAAGCCTCGATCCGCATTCGAGCTATTTCGATCCCAAGACCTATGCGGACATGCAGGTGAAAACCGAAGGCCAATATGGCGGTCTTGGTCTCGTGATCGCCGCGGACAATGGCGTGATCAAGATTGTCACGCCGATGGACGACACGCCGGCTTCCAAGGCCGGCATCAAGGCGGGCGACATCATTCTTTCGGTCGACGGCAAAGGCCTTCAGGGCCTCAGCCTCGATAAGGTGCAGGAACTTTTGCGCGGCGCCGCGGGGACCAAAGTCACACTCACCATCATGCGCGGGCCGGACGACAAGTCCTTCGAAGTGAAGCTCGAACGCGCTGCGATCGAAGTCGAAGCGGTGAAATCGCATCGCGAAGGCGATATCGGCTATATCCGCATCCCGGCGTTCAACGAGCACACGAGCGAAGGCCTCGAAGCCGCGGTGCGCTCGCTCAAGAAGCAGATCGGTCCGAAGCTGAAAGGCTACATCGTCGATTTGCGCGACAATGGCGGCGGCGTGCTCGACCAGGCTATCGCCGTATCCGACGATTTCCTCGACAGCGGCGAGATCGTGTCCACGCGCGGACGCAATCCGCAAGACACGGAGCGCTGGGATGCGAAGCCGGGAGACATCGCCGAAGGCAAGCCGGTCATCGTGCTGATCAATGGCGGCACGGCGTCGGCGTCCGAGATCGTGGCCGGCGCGCTGCGCGACCACAAGCGCGCGATCACGCTCGGCATCACATCGTTCGGCAAGGGCTCGGTGCAGACCATCATTCCGCTCAATGGCGGCGAAGACGGCGCATTGCATCTGACGACGGCGCGTTATTACACGCCTTCGGGCGGCTCGATTCAGGCGACCGGCATCGCGCCCGACATCGCGGTGGCGCAGGGCGACGAGGCAAGCGATTTGCCCAAAGTCGAGGAACCATCCGAGGCCGATCTTCCGCACCATCTGATGGCCGAGGATGACAGCAAGCGCAGCACGGTCGCGCCGATACGTCCGCCGGCTGGCTCCAAGATCGCGGACTTCCAGCTGTCCTATGCGCTTGACGTGATGAACGGAAAGATCAAGGCCGATTCTTTCGTACGGATCGCCCACGCAAATTGAGCGCGTCGGCGTTTGGGCCTCGAATTAACGCGGTCGTAACCATGAATTGCGCTATGTAGCGCCATGGCCGCAAACAGCATGGCGGACGGAGAATTGATCGCCACGAGGCGGGGACCACACCCCCTCGCTTTGGCCTATTTTGGCGTGTTCGTGCTCGTGCTTTGCGTGTTCGGCGCGGTGGCGTATTTCGGCCGCGCGAGCGATGGCGATCCGGTTGTCACGCTGGAATTGCACGGCGCTACGCCACGGCCGGTGAAGCAACCCGTTCATGCCACGGCTGCCCCCGCCGCCAATCCCGCAGCTGCAAACACGTCATCCGCCGCCCTTGCGCCGGCGGGCGCCCCGATCAGTCCGGGATCTACGGCTCCATTCGCAAATGCGCCCGCTCCAACGCTACCCCCGCAGATCGTGCCCGGCACGATCGTAAAGCCTGTGGTGGCCGGCAACGCCTTGATCGCCGATCCGGCGTTGATCGAGCAAACGCAGCAGGGTCCCCTGCCGCGCATTGCCGACGATGGACGCACGCCCATGGCCGCCTATGCGCCGCCGGCGCCGTCCGACAAGCGTCCGCGCATCGCCATTGTGATCAGCGGGTTGGGCATCAGCGCGAAAGCGACGTCCGCCGCGATCGCAGGATTGCCTCCCGGGGTGACGCTCGCCTTTGCGCCCTATGACGACGACGTGCAGCGTTGGGTCAGCGAGGCGCGTCGGCAAGGACACGAAGTCCTGCTCGAATTGCCGATGGAGCCCTATGACTTCCCTGACAGCGATCCCGGTCCGCACACGTTACGGGCCGGAGTCGGCGAAGAATCCAACACGCAACGCCTCACCTGGTCGCTCACGCGATTCACGGGCTATGCAGGCGTCACCAATCTCCTGGGCGGTCGCTTTCTCGGCGATCCGGATTCGCTCGAACCGGTGATGACGTTCCTGGCGCGGCGAGGCCTCTTCTTTTTCGACAGCGGTCCCGCGACGCGCTCCGCTGCGCCTGACGTCGCGCAACGGCTCGATGCGCCTTACGTGCAGAGTTCGACCAGCCTCGACACCATTCAGACCGCAATGGAAATCGACCAGCGGCTTTCGGACCTCGAGACGCGTGCGCGGCTGAACGGCAGCGCGTCGGGCGTCGGCTTCCTCTATCCCGTGACGGTCGAACGGGTGGCCGAGTGGGCGAAGGGGCTTCCGGGCCGGGGCTTTGTTCTCGTGCCCGCTTCGGCCATAGTTCCGCATACGAAGTAACCGGTCAGCGACATGTCCCGCCAGGGTCTCACTTTGCGTCACGAAGATCTGCCGTACCGGCCTTGCGTGGGCGTGATGCTGTTCAACCGCGAAGGACTGGTGTTCGTCGGCAAGCGCATCGACCAGACGGTCGAAGGCTGGCAGATGCCGCAAGGCGGGATCGACGAGGGCGAAACGCCTCTCGAGGCCGCGTTCCGCGAATTGAAGGAAGAGATCGGCACGAACAACGCCGAGTTCCTTCGGGAACTCGGGGAATGGCTGGAATACGATCTGCCGGCGCATCTGTTGGGCGTTGCGTTGCACGGCCGATATCGCGGACAGCGGCAGAAATGGATCGCGATGCGTTTTCTGGGCGACGATCGTGAAATCAATGTCGCCACTCCGGAACCCGAATTCGAGAGTTGGAAATGGCTCGCGATCGAGGCCTTGCCGCGGCTCATCGTCCCGTTCAAGCGCGACACCTACGCCAAGGTGATCGCCGCCTTCCGCGATCTTGCGTTCACCGCCTCCTGAGAAAGACCAAATGACAGTATCGCGTTCTTCGGTCGTGATGATTCACGGCGCATTCTGCGGCGGGTGGGTGTTCGATCATTGGCGCGCCGCGTTCGAGGCGAAGGGCTATCCCGTCCTTACGCCCACATTGCGCTACCACGATCGCGGCGACGATCCGCCGCGCGAACTCGGCAAGACAAGCATTCGCGATTTTGCCGACGACATCGAGAAGTTGATCTCGGACTTGCCGTCGCCGCCGATCCTTGTCGGCCATTCGATGGGCGGCTTGATCGCGCAGATGCTGGCCGCCCGCCGGGATGTGCGCGCATTGGTGTTGCTCGCGCCGTCCGCCCCCTGGGGTGTCTTGCCGTCGACGCCGTTCGAATTCGTTTCCGCGCAGGCCCTCTATTTTGCCGGCGATTTCTGGAACAAGACGTTGCGGCCGACCCATTGGATCGCGGCGGCGAACGCGCTCGATCAGCTTTCGGCGGCCGAGCGCGACGCCGTCTTCGCGCGTTTCGTGCCCGAATCCGGACTCGCCACGTTCGAAGTGATGCATTGGCCGCTCGATCTATCGCGCGCCACCCAGGTCGACCCGCGCGACGTCACATGTCCCGTGCTCTGCCTTGTGGGCGCAAAGGATCGCGTCAATCCGCCCGCAACGGTGCGACGCGTGGCGACGCGCTATGGCGGCCGCGCAGTCTATGAAGAACTCGCAGGCCACAGCCATTGGCTGATCGGCGAACCGGACTGGGAGAAAGTGGCCGCGCGTGCGTTGGAATGGCTGGCCGAAGTTTCTCCGGAAAAAAGCAGGCGCTCGAAAGTCGCGCCGTAGCGCTTCGTCGATGCAGGCGTCAGTTCGTCGCCTTCGCGCCGTCATAGCGCTTGCGGAAATCCTGCATGAAGGTTTCCAGCGTATCGACGGAGGCGATCTGCGCGGCCTGGTCGCGGAACGCCGTTCCCTGCGAATCGATGTCCTGGGTCACCACCGCAAAGGCGCTGGCGTCGGGGCTCGCCTTCATCTTGACGGCGAAATGCCCGCGCAGGCGTTCGAGATCGGTCTGGTCGTTGGCGAGCGAATAGGCGATGGCCGCGCGCATGATTTCGCGGCGTTCGTCGGATGAAAGCGGATTGGCGTCGCTCCAGCGATTCCCGACAAGCTCTTCGGCCTTTTGTCCGGCCACGGCCCAGTTCCCGCTCTCCCAATAAACATCGGCGCGCAATTGCCGCGTATCGGGCTGCTCGTCGACGGCGATCATGTCCAGCGCCTGATCCCATTGCCTGAGGGCGGCGAGCGCGCGCGCTTCGAGCAAAGTGCGCTGATGGTTGATGTCGTCGGGAAGACCTGCGATCCGCGTCGAGCGCAACGCTTCCAGCGCATCCTTGGGCTTGTGATCCATCAGTTCGATCATGGCGAGTCGAGTCGCGACCTGGGCGCGCGCGATGCCGTCCAGGCGCTTGGTGACCTGGTAATTCAGGAGCTGCGCCGCCGGCCCCAGAAGATCGACCGCGACAAGCCTGTCCGCCATGCGCCGGATCATGTCGTCGCCATTGGGGCCGATGGGCGTCAGATCGATGAAGTCGTAGAACAACGAGAGCGCGGCGATGGGAGGCATCGCATCGGCTTTACCTTTGAGAAACAGGGTTTCGAACGTGTCGCGCATGTCGTCCTGCGCCTGGCGCGCCACGTCTTCGTTCGGGAAGCTTTGCGAAGCCGTGCGGAGGATCTGCAATCCGTCGTGCCAGCGTTGCTTGCCGAAATAAAGCGCGCCGAGCTTGCGCAAGGTCTTGAGCTCGAGCACATCGCCGCGCCAGCGGTAGCGCAGCATTTCGAGTTGCGAGATCGCGGCGTCCTGCGACAGCGCGCCGGCCGCAAGTCCGTCTTCGACGCGATCATAAATCGCTTCCGCGGCGGCGTGATCGTCGCCGCCGTTTTCGATGGCCTCGAACAGGTCCATCGCGTCATGCGTGCGACCCTCCTGCGCATAGAGCTGCGCGCGGACCAATTGGGCGTCGAGCATGATGGGTTTCGGAAGATTTGGGGGCAGCCGCGCCAGATCCTGGTCTGCGGTTTCGATCCCGCCGGCCAGGAGCGCAGCGTTCGCCTCCGAGATGCGTGCGCGCGCCTGCCACTCCGCCGGATAGCGGTGGAGCACAGGGTCGGCCAACCCAAAAGCTTTGCGCGCACCATCCCAATTCTCCAGCGCCGCTTCTGTCAGCCCGCGCCAGAAGGCGGCGTGGCGGTTGTTGTCGAAGGCCTGGCCCGCGATGTCGTTGTGAGCGTCGTGATACCGACCCATCATCAGATCGGCCGCGGCGCGCATGGTTTGCAGCTGCAGATCGCCTTGCAGCGACGGATCGTTCGCCTGGGTCAGCTCGATCAATCCCAGCGCTTCGGCGCCAAAGCCGTTGCCGAGATAGAAGCGGGCCAACGCGATGCGGGCGCGATTCGCTTCTTCCGGTTTCATCAAGGCGAGCGTCTTGCGGAGGCGGCGCTGCGCATTGAGAAAATTCCCGCCTGCCGCATGGCCCCAGGCCGCGAGATCGAGGAAGCAAGGTCCGTCATTGGTCGACGCGAGCGCAGCCGGCGAGTCTGCTGTCGCCAGCGACGGCGCCGTCAACTGCAACCCATTCGGTCGCGAGATGGTCACGCGTGACTGTGTTACGCGCATATCGAGATCGTCGGTCAAAGGCGTGATGACCAGGCCGGCAGCGGTGGGCAGCGCGGAAAATTCGGCATAATTGTGCGGCTCGATGGTCGCGCGCCCGAGCCCCGCCGGCGCAACAAGGAGAGAATCGCCCGCCACCGGATCTATGAGGGGCACAACATGGGTTGCGCCCGGGACGAGCGTCGAAAGAGCCGGTTTTTTCGGATCTGCATCATCGCGCAGAAAAGCGATGGCGGTGACGCTTTGCGTGGCGTGTGGGGCCAGGATCACGCTCAGGTTCGAGCCGTCGGCGCGCGCCGCGATCTGTTCGAGTTGTTTGAGGCCGATGCGCAGCACCGTCACGCCATTGCCGCTTGAAACATCGACGGAGGCCGGGAATTCGCCCAGCGAAGTCTTGAGGCTCGCCGCATCGACGGTCGGCGCCCCGTCGATGACGATCCATGCCGTCATGTTACGCACGAAAATCGCGGCCGCGCGCGTTGCAGCGCCGGGCAAAGTGATAATGGCGCCCTCATGCGTGCGTTGCGCCTGCGCTTCGTTGGCGGATGCGGGAAGCGGGGGCGTGCCTGCGGGCGTCACGGCGCCGGGCGCCGTTGTTGACGGCGTTGTGGCGGATTGCGTTGCGGCAGTTTGTGTCGGCGTCGGCGATGTCCCAGCCGGCGAGGTCGGAGCAGGAGCCGGCGTCGCGGCGGTCGGCGGCTTGGCTGCCGTCTGCGACGGCGGCGTATCCGCCTTCAGCTTTGCGGCGGTGTCCGCGATCGCGCTGGCCTGAGCGGATGTCGCGGTATTGCTCGCGCCAAGCTTCGTGATTTTCGGCTTGTCGCCTTTTTCCGTGCCGGGCGGGTTATAGGCCTGCGCATCCGATTTCGGCGCCAGGATGTCGAGCACGATTTTGTCGCCGTCGCGGAAATCGTGATAGCCCGACGAAGAATCGGTCTGGAATTCGATCACGGTGCCTTTGTTCTCGACGCGCCAGCCGGCTTCCTTCACCCAGGGCGGGGAGACGTGCTCGAACGATACGAAATCGGGCCGCGCCATCGCCTCGAAACGGATGGTGATGTTGCCCGCGCCCGGAAACACCGCATAGGGAACAGTCTTCGGCCAGTCGAAAACCAGCCGCGTAAAATTGGAATAGGCGCCCGCGCGAATGGGCAGCGCGCTCAGTTTTGCGACATCGACGGCGGAAGCTTGCCGCGGCGGCGGCGGCGGAAGGTCCGGCGGCGTGCCTGAGAAGGTTTGCGGGGCGAGATCGATGGCGATCTGGTTGCCGGAAGCGCTCGTGTGCAGCTTCGCGCTTTGCGCGAGCGCGAGGCGGAACGTTTCGCCGTCGGGATCGACCCGCACGCTTGAGATATAGGCGCTCAAACCCTGCATGAGCGCATTGGAATCGATTGCGATCTTGCGGTCGAAGCCAAGAGTCAGAACGCCGTCACCCATGACGGGCTTTGCGTGCGCCACCGGTTCGAGCACAAAAACGATCCGCGCGAACCCGTTACCGGAAGACGTGCTGACGCTGTCGGCCTGGGCCGTGCCCGTGACCAACAGACATGCGATCGCCGCAAAGGCTGCGAGCCTGCGATGTTGCGTGGTTTGCCCCATCCGCGCCCGTCTATTTTCCGCTGGCCGGAGCGGGCGCCGCGGCGCTCGGGGCCGGCGTCTTGGCGGCCGGTGCCGGCGATGTGCTTGCGGTTTGCGCTGCGGGCGTCGGCGCAGCGGGCGCCGGAGTTGTCGAGGGTCCGGCGGCCGGCGTCGGCGTTGTCTCAGCTGGCGTCGCGGCAGGAAGCGCCGCCGCGGCGGGGGAGAGCGCCGCAACCTGCGCCGGCGTAGCTTGCGCTGTTTCAGGCAGCTTGAGCTTGTCGGCCAATTTGACGGTCAGCTTCTGCGCCGCGTCGGGCTGCATTTGCGCGAGAATGGCGCCCAGCACGTCCGGCTTCATTCCGGATGCGACCGCCAGCAGAACGTCGTCGTTCAGATTGTTGAAAATACGCGCAGCATCCTTCGGTTTCATCGAAGAATAGGTCTTCACAAGCGAATCGATCTGCTTCTGCTGCGCATCGTCGTGCTGCTGCAGCAAGGCCTGAATCTGAGTCTGAAGCTGCTTCAGATCCGCGATCTTGCTGTCGACCCGGTCTTCGGCGGCCTTGATGAGGTTCTCGCGCATTTCGACATCGCGCTCGCGTGCGTCGAGCTCCGCCCGGCGCTTGGACAGGCTTGTCAGCACGTCCACTTGTCCGCTGGATGCCTCGGGATCGTCGGCTGAATCGCCGGCTTCAGCGGAAGGCGCGGCGTCTGCGGGTTGCGGCGCGGGCGCGGCCGCTTCCTGCGCGCGCGCCTCCATAACGAGACCCGTCGTTTTCAAGCCAAGCAGCGTCACGCCCAGCACCATCACGGCCGGCAGCAGGCGAAGATGCCTGGTGAGGTTTCCGATTTTCACCGAACGTTCCTCAAGGATTCCGGCCTCAGCGCATTGAGTCGGCTCGCGAGCACCGCCGGCGTGGCGCCGTTTGCGGTTGCGCGGGGCGCGACGGCCGTGCGGTCGATGCGGTCGGCGATGCGTTCGCCCGCCGATGTCAACATCGCCAATTCGTCGATCAGTCCGCGGGCGCGCGCCAGACGCTCGTCGAGAGTCTCGGCTGCGTCAGCGGCATGCGCCTTCAGCGCGCGCATGGACGCGCCGGCATTGACGATGGCGCTGTTGAGATCGCCGATGGTTTCCTTGAGCCCGTCCTGGCCCTTGCGCAGGGCGGAAAGGCGGCGTTCGAGCACGGCGCAATAGCCGATCGTCGCCAACAGAAGTCCCGACAGCGCCAATTCAACGATCAATGAGATGGTCATGCCGTTCTCCTGTTAAAGCGCGCGCGAAGCGTCGGTGCGCTCGATCGCGTCGTCGACTCGGACGGCGACCGAAGAGCCGACACGTCCCATGCGTCCGCGCAGCAGCGGAACGCCGCCGCAGCGCAGTTCGATCTTGGAATCGGGCCCCGAATTCAGCATCAGGGTCTGCCCGACTTCGAGGTTCCGGACCTTGTTCAGAGACATGATCTGCTCGTCGAGAATGGCGTCGATGTCGACCTTGGTGGACCACAGCTCGGTCGCGAGATGGCTCTCCCAGATCGAATCGCGGCCGAATTTCTCGCCCATGAATTGCTGCAACAGCAACTTGCGGATGGGTTCGAGCGTCGCATAGGGCAAAAGCAATTCCGTGCGGCCGCCCCGATCTTCCATGTCGATGCGCAACTTGACCAGGATGGCCGCGTTGGCCGGCCGCGCGATTGCGGCAAAGCGCGGATTGGTCTCCAGGCGATCGAGCACGAAATTGACCGGCGCCAAAGGCTCGAAAGCCTGGCACATGTCCTGAAGGATCACTTCCGTCATGCGTTGGACGAGCGTGCGTTCGATGGTCGTGTAGGGCCGGCCTTCGATGCGCATTGCGGCAGTGCCGCGGCGGCCGCCCAGAAGCACGTCGACGATCGAATAGATGAGGTTCGAATCGACCGTGAACAGGCCATAATTGTCGAGCTGTTCGGCGCGGAACACTGCGAGAATCGCGGGCAGGGGAATCGAGTTCAGATAGTCGCCGAAACGGATCGACGTGATGTTGTCGAGGCTCACCTCCACATTGTCCGAGGTGAAATTGCGCAGGCTCGTCGTCATCAGCCGCACGAGACGGTCGAAGACGATTTCAAGCATGGGCAGACGTTCATAGGAAACGAGCGCGGAATTGATGATCGCGCGAACGCCGCTCTTGTCCTGCAGGCTGTCGTCATTGACGTCGAAGCCGAGCAGGCTGTCGATCTCGTCCTGGTTCAGGATGCGCTCGGCGCTGGTCGCCACTGCCGCCGCGGCCAGCGTTTCGCCGGACGCAGCCGTTTCCGGGCTTGCGCTTTCGGGGGCGACTTCGGACTTCACTGTGTCGTCTTGGGGATCTGCCATGGATCTTTCCGTTACTGAACGATCATTTCTTTGAGCAACACGTCGCGGACCGCGAAGGGGGCCGCCGCGACATTGATCCGGCGCAGCAATTCTTCCTTCAGCCGCATCACGCCGGCCGATCCGCGCAGATCGTCGACGCGCAACTCGCGCAGATAGCTTTGAAACTGGTCGACGATGCGCGGCATCAGCGCCTGCAATCCCGGCTTCTCGTCGGCCGCGTCCAGTTCGAGCGACACCGAAAGCTTGAGATAGGCGGGTGTTCCATCGGCCGTCTGGATGTTGACGACGATGTCGGGCATGTCGAAAAACGCGACTTGAGGCGCCACCAGCGGAGCCGTCGCCCCAGCGGCCATCTTCGTCTTGTGGTCGTCGCTCGAACCGCTGAAAAAGAGGAAATAAGCGCCTGCGCCGAGGCCAAGCACCAGAACAAGCGCGCCGGCGCCCGCAATCAGAAGAAATTTCTTACCGAAACGTGTCTTCGGCCCCTCGCCTTCGGCGCCGTCCGCGCCTTTCTCAGGCTCTTCCGCTTCGGATTTGGACTTGGCCATTGCACTCCCCAGACGCGCGGGCATTCCGCGCATGTTGGGGACGTTAGGCAGGCATGGTTAAGGAGTGGTTCAAATGAACGGTCGAATCCACGTATTCGGCAGTCTTCACCCGGCAGGGATTGCCGCATGCGGCGCGGGGGCGCGCGCGAAATCCAGCAAAGCCGCGGTTTTCCGCGTGGCACAGCCGCTGCAGCAGGGAGCGCGAGGCAACAGGACCAGAAGGGATCCGGCCGTGAACCAGACAATGCTCATAAGCCTGTCGCATCAGATGGCGGCTTATCAGGCGATGGATTCGATCGCGAACAATATCGCGAACGTTTCGACGCCCGGTTTCAAGCGTGAATCGCCGACATTCCAGGAATGTGTCTCGCAGGTGCAGCCCAGCGAAGGCCAGCAAAGCGGGAATAACAATGTCAGTTACGTTCAGGAGACCGGCGTGGTGCGCGACATGACCGAAGGTCCCATGCAGGCGACGGGCGGGAAATTCGATTTCGCGATCCATGGCAACGGCTATTTTGCGATCCAGACCGCGAACGGCGAGCGCTACACCCGCAACGGACATTTCACGCTCGATCTGAATGGCAAGCTTTCGACAGAAGACGGCAATGCGGTCGAAACGCAGGGGGGAGCTCTGTCGATCACGCCGCAGGACGGCGACGTCACGGTGGCCGGAGACGGCACGGTCAGCGCCACGATCAACGGCACGCAAACCCAACTCGGCAAAATGAAGGTGGTTGACTTCGCCAACGACGCCGCGCTGCAGAAGGAAGGCGACAGCCTTTATTCCACGACCCAGACCGCGAACGCCGCCTCTAAAGTGAAGGTCATTCAGGGCATGCTCGAATCCTCGAACGTGCAGCCTGTGATCGAAATATCGAACATGATCGAAATCATGCGCTCCTATCAGGCGACGGCCAATCTGAGCCAGACCCAGCAGAGCCAGGACATGGCGTCGATCGACAAACTTGCCCAGACGGCAGGCTAGGAGAATTAACATGCGTGCTTTGAGCATCGCTGCCACCGGAATGCAGGCGCAGCAGACGAACGTCGAAGTGATCGCGAACAATCTCGCGAACATGAACACGACGGCCTACAAGACGCAGCAGCCCGAGTTCCAGGACCTGCTGTACCAGAACGTCGAGACGCCGGGCTCGCAGACATCCGATTCCGGCACCGTGCTGCCGAACGGAATCCAGTTGGGCGCCGGCGTGCGCACATCGGCCGTCTATCGCATCACCTCGCAAGGCGCTCTCGAATCGACGAGCAACAGCTACGATTTCGCGATCCAGGGCCCCGGCTATTTTCGCGTCGTCATGCCCGACGGCACGGATACCTTTACGCGCGCAGGCAATTTCGCGCTGTCTCCGGCCGGCCTGATCGTCACCCAGGACGGCTACACGGTCCAGCCGGGAATCAGCGTGCCCGCCAATGCGCTGAGCGTGAGCGTCAACACACAGGGTCAGGTCCAGGCGACGGTTCCCGGCGCCAGCGCGCCCACGACATTGGGCCAGCTCGAACTCGATCGCTTTCCCAACGAAGCGGGCCTCAATGCGTTGGGCGACAATCTGTTTCAGCAGACCCAGTCTTCGGGCGCGCCGCAGGCGGGCGTGCCGGGGGCGGCCGGCTACGGCACGATCCAGCAGGGATTTCTCGAAACCTCCAACGTCAACGCCGTGCAGGAGATCACCTCGCTGATCACGGCCCAGCGCGCTTATGAAATGAACTCGAAGGTCGTCACTGCCGCCAACGACATGCTGCAGATGACCGCAAGCATGGGACAAGGCTGATGCGCGCGATATATTCCGTTCTTGCTCTTTCGGTCGCGGCCTTCGCCGTGGCGCCGGCGCTTGCCGCGCAGCCGACGGCCAATGTTCGCATTGTGGTGCCGGTTCACGATATCCAGCGCGGCGAAACGATCGTCAATTCCGATCTCACCTATCAGATGGTCACGGGCGATCGTCCGCTCGGCGGCGTCGCGGTTTCGATGGGCGAACTCGATGGCAAGGAAGCGCGCCGATACATCCAGGCCGGGGACGCCGTGCGCACCGACGATGTGCGTCTGCCCGTGCTCGTCACCAAGGGTTCGACCGTCACCATGACGTTCGAAGAACCGGGAATCACCTTGACGGCCTCCGGCCGCGCCACCAGCGAAGGCGGCATGGGCGAGACCGTGACGATCGTCAATCCCGTGTCCTATCGCCAGATCACCGGCGTGGTCACAGGGCCGGGAACCGTGCGCGCAGGCGACGTCACGCAAGCGGCAAACACAAAAGTCGCAGACACCACAAAGCCTTGAGCCTAGAAGGACGGAAAATGAAATCGGGATATCTGAAGCACTTCGCAAGCTTCATTATGTTGGGTGTTGCGCTTGCCGGCTGCAACGCCGTCGACCGCTTGCAAAATATCGGCGGAACGCCGCAACTGGCGCCGATCACGGATCCTACCAAGGATCCGAACTACAAGCCGGTGACGATGCCGGTTGCGCCGCCTGCCGGGCCGCGCGCCGAGAATTCGTTGTGGCTGCAGGGCGCACACGCCTTTTTCCACGATCCGCGCGCCGGCCATGTCGGCGATCTCCTGACGATCGACGTCTCGATCGCGGACACAGCGCAGGTCTCCAACGCGACGACACGCACGCGCGCCAACTCCGACACCGCCAACATGACGAATTTCTTCGGATTGGAAAACATGATCACGAAGGACGGCGCCAATCCGGCCAGCCTCGTCGACATGGGTTCCGACACCTCGAACGCGGGCACGGGCCTGATCAACCGGTCGGAAACGATCAACCTCACTCTGGCCGCGACCGTCACGCAGATTCTCGCCAACGGCAATCTTGTCGTCACCGGTCACCAGCAGGTGGTGGTGAACAACGAGATGCGCGATCTGCAGGTCTCCGGCATCGTGCGCACGGAAGACATCACGAGCGACAACACCGTCAATCTGGCGCAGGTGGCCGAAGCGCGCGTCGCCTATGGCGGCAAGGGCCAGATCACGGATGTGCAGCAGCCGCGCTACGGTTCGCAGCTTTTCGACATTCTCATGCCTTGGTGATTGCGTTCCGCTCTGTGGGGCGGAGGGGACTGGGGCGGCGGCCGGATCCTCGGATCCGGCCGTTCCCGTTTTTGGCCTCAATCGTCGCGATAGACGCGCTCGCGGCGTTCGTGGCGTTCCTGGGCTTCGATCGAAAGCGTTGCGATGGGGCGCGCATCGAGGCGTTTGAGCGAAATCGGCTCGCCCGTTTCCTCGCAGAATCCGTAGGAGCCGTCTTCAAGTCGGCGCAGCGCCGCGTCGATCTTTGCGATCAATTTGCGCTGGCGATCGCGGGTCCTGAGCTCGAGCTGCCGCTCGGCTTCGGTCGCGGCGCGGTCGGCCAAGTCCGCGTTCTGCGTCGTTTCGGCCTGCAGGTTCTGGATCGTCTCGCGGCTTTCGCGAAGGATCTCGTCCTTCCACCGCAGGAGCTTGCGGCGGAAATATTCCCGCTGCCGCTCGTTCATAAAGGGTTCACTCTCCGAAGGCCGATAGCCAGACGGAAGATCTGTACTCATGCGTACACCCCAAAAGACATATCGCCCCTCAGCGAGCGGGCGGGTTTATACAGGCGCGCCGCCCCCGCAGCAAATGGAATCGGAAAGGGGCGCTGACACAAATTCTTGTTGAAAGGCAAAAGGTTAGCCGGACAGGCGGTCGGACTGCTCCAGTTTGGCGAGCTCGACCCGCGCCCGGAGGTCGATTTCATCGAGCACGGTCTGGAGCTTGGGATCGGCAAAGCCCTCCTGGCGACGGCTCACCGCGGTCGCCAGCCGGTTGAGGGTGGCGCGCGGGATTCCGCCGGCCAGCAGGCCGTCGCGCACCTGATCCAGCATGTCCAGCAGCTGTTCGCCATGGGAGATGCTCTTGGAACGGCCGCTGGTGGAGTCGTCAAGGCCCTGCAGCGTGAGAATCAATTCGACCGACGCGATGGGGCCGGGCGCCGACACCGACGCCGCACGCGCTTCCTCTGCCGCCTCGGAGACGCTGAACGTGCTGCTGCTGCTGCCGGACGTCTGGCTCTTGCCGACGCGCCGGAGGCTTGTGCGGTCGACCCCGCCTGTGCCTTCGATCTTCATGGGCAAAGTCCCATTGCGACGCGTGACTTTCCCCCTCCATGGTTAAAATCGGGATAACGCGGCGGGCGCGGGGAAATCTAGGCGCGGTGATAGGGGTGGCCACCCAGGATCGTCAGCGCCCGATAAAGCTGCTCGGCGAGCATCGCGCGCGCCAACAGATGCGGCCAGGTCTGCGGCCCAAAAGCGAGACTGCGCCCCGCTTTGACGGAAGGTCCGGGATCGAGGCCGTCCGGCCCTCCCAACAGGAACACAAGATCGCGGGCGCCGGCGTCGCGCATGGCGCCGATCATTTCCGCGAACGCTTCGCTCGTCATGCCTTTGCCGCGCGCATCGCAGAAAATCACATGGGCGGCCGCCGGAATGCGTGCCGCCAGGCGCTCGCCCTCTTCGGCCACGCGCGCCCGTGCCTCGCGCAATTTGGAAATGGCGATTTCTTCGACCACCGTGGACGACAGGCCCAGCCGCTTTCCGAATGCGTTCGCGCGCGCGACATAATCGTCGATCAGCGCGCCCTCCGAAGTTCCGCGAGCGTGTCCGACGGCGAGAACGAGAAGCCGCATGGCTAAACCTTGATGCGATCAGCGCGCTGCGGCGCGTCGCGGTTCCTGAACCGACCACATGCCTTCGAGGTCGTAGTAGGTGCGCACTTCCGGCCGGAAGATGTGGACGATGACGTCTCCGGCGTCGACCAGCACCCAGTCGCCGCTTTGCAATCCATCGACGGGGCGCGTGCCGTAGCCGGCCTCTTTCAGACGACGCGCGAGATGTTCCGCGATCGAGGAAACGTGGCGGGCCGATCGCCCATTGGCGATGACGATCGCATCGGCCAGCGACGAGCGGCCATCGAGGTCGATGGTCACGATGTCTTCCGCCTTGTCGTCGTCGAGGGATGTGAGAATGCGGGACAGAAGCGTCGGCTCCGTCGGGGCTTCCGCGCGTATGCTCTTTTTCGCGCGTGGCGCTTTCTTGGCGCCGGTCGTCTTGCTGGTCAGGACCAATTCCTCCACTGCGTTTCACGACGGACGCGCGGGCGAATTGTTCCCTTC
The DNA here is from genome assembly GCA_963715545.1 of uncultured Alphaproteobacteria bacterium. Taxonomy (GTDB): domain Bacteria; phylum Pseudomonadota; class Alphaproteobacteria; order Micropepsales; family Micropepsaceae; genus Rhizomicrobium. The sequence continues at coordinate 3,827,873 of OY970252.1, forward strand.
ATCTTGTCCAGGATCGGCCGCGCGCTCCGCAAGTTGCAATAACACTCTACCACGACGGAATTGCGCCCACCAAGGCCTCACCCGTGCGGGATTGTTCACGGATGGCCGTTGCGCTGGCAGCATTACGCGGGCCGTCGAGCACCACAAAGGCCGGTGGATCGGCGAACGCGATGCGGCCGGCTGCGCCGAGCCTCGAACGTGCGAGCCGTTGAGCCGCCTTGGCGCGCAAGGGCGCCAGGGTGCTGCCGGGCCGCATGACGATCGCAATGGGAATGCTGGCCGCGATATCCGTGCCAGCGCCGCCAATGGCGGAACTGATCCAGATTGTCGCTTCCCATCAGCCAGACGAACCGCAATTGCGGAAAACGGCGCTCGAGGGCGCCGAGCGTATCGATGGTGTACCGCGTGCCGAGCGCGGCCTCGATATCCATGACGAGAATGCGCGGATGGGCGGCGGTTTGGGCCGCCATCGACACGCGCGCGTCGAGGGGCGCCATGCCGATGGTCGGTTTGAGCGGATTGTGCGGTGCGACCAGCCACCAGACATAGTCAAGCCCGAGCCGCTTCAACGCCACTTCGCTGACGTGGAGATGGCCTTCATGCGCCGGATTGAACGAGCCGCCCAGCAAGCCGATGCGCAAGCCGGGCGCGATCGGCCCCGGCGGTTTCAGCCAATGCGTATGACGCGGTCTCATGCCAGATGCTTCATGATCGAATTTGTCCCCTGCCGCGCACAATATATTTGAAAGTGGTGAGCTGTTCGACGCCCACCGGCCCGCGCGCATGCAGCTTGCCGGTGCCGATGCCGATTTCCGCCCCCATGCCGAATTCGCCGCCGTCGGCGAACTGGGTCGAGGCGTTCCACATCACAATCGCGGAATCGAGCGCGCTGAGGAATCGCTCGGCCGCGGGCGCGTCGTCGCGTGACGATCGATTCGGTGTGGTGCGAGCCATAGGTCTCGATATGGCGGATCGCGTCTTCGACGCCGTCGACCGCCTTCACGGCGATGATCGCGTCGAGATATTCGGTGCGCCAATCTTCTTCCGTGGCGGTCCCGGCAGTGGGGAAAGACGGCGCGGACTGCTTCGTCGCCGCGGATTTCGCAGCCGGCCTTGTGCCAGATCTTCGCAGGATGGCCGCGCCATGCGATTTGAGAATGGCGCGGTCGATCAGCAGGGTTTCGGCCGCGCCGCAGACGCCGGTGCGCCGCATCTTGGCGTTGAGCACGATTGCGCGCGCCATTTCCAGGTCGGCTTTTGCATGCACATAGACGTGGCAGACGCCTTCGAGATGCGCGAGCACCGGCACGCGGGCGTCTTCCTGACACGCGCGCCACAAGGCTCTTGCCGCCGCGCGGCACGATCAGATCGATCGCGCCGTCGAGACCCTTGAGCATCACGCCGACGGCGGCGCGGTCCGTCGTTGCGATCACGCTGAATGGCCGTCTCGGGCAAACCGCGCCGCGCGCAAACCCTCCACCAAGGCGTCATGGATCGCGGCGGATGAACGCGCCGCATCCGAGCCGCCGCGCAGGATCGCCGCGTTGCCGGATTTGAGGCACAACGCGCCCGCATCGGCCGTCACATTCGGCCGGCTTTCATAGATGATGCCGATGACGCCGATGGGGGTTGCCACGCGCGCAATGTCCAGACCATTGGGGCGCGACCAGCGCGCGAGTTCGCGACCGACGGGATCGGGAAGCTCTGCGATCTCTTCCACGCCGTCGGCCATCGCGTCGATGCGGGCTTGATCAAGCTCGAGGCGATCCACCATCGACTGCGCCAGGTTTTGCTCTCGCGCCGCCGAAAGATCTTGCGCGTTGGCGAGCGAGAATATCTTCGGCGCGCGCACGAATCGCGCCGGCCATCGCCCGCAACGCTGCGTCCTTCGTCTCGCGCGAAGCTTCGCGCAGCCAAATGGCGGCCTCGCATGCGGCGCGCCCGACTCGGTTGAGATCATCACCTAAACTCACCATGGCCGGCCCCCGAGCCGGCCACCCAGCCGCCGCGCGTCGGCGCGGCGAATGACTCTCTGCAAACTCATACCGACATAATTCAGCTCGCAGATGCTCGCTGGCTGGGTGGCCGGGTCAAGCCCGGCCATGGTGAAAAGGGGTTTGAAACCGCTCCTCATTTCTGAACCGCCGTCAGCGCGAGATCGTCGCGATGGATCATCTCGTCTCGGCCGCGGTAGCCGAGGATCGTTTCGATTTCGGCGCTGCGGCGGCCTGCGATGCGTTGCGCGTCTGCGGCATGATAGGCCACAATTCCGCGCGCCATTTCGCGACCCTCTGCATCGCGCACCGCCACGGCGTCGCCGCGCTGGAATGCGCCTTCGACCGCGCGCACGCCCGCCGGCAACAGGCTCTTGCCGTCCGCCAGCGCTCGTGCGGCGCCTGCGTCGATGACAAGTGCGCCTTCGATCTTCAATCCGCCGGCGATCCAGCGTTTGCGCGCCGCAGCCGGCGTGCCGCCGGCCAGGAATCGCGTGTGAAGCGCGCCCGTTCGAATGGCGGCCAGGGGATTTGCATTCTTGCCCTTGGCGATCAGGACTTCCGCGCCCGCTGCTGTCGCGATCTTCGCCGCGATCACTTTCGAAGTCATGCCGCCGCGGCCGAGACCGGAGCTTGAACTTCCCGCCATTGTTTCGATTTCCGGCGTGATGTGCGCGACTTCGCCGATATGCCGCGCGCTCGAATCGCGCGTCGGATCGGCGCTGTAGAGTCCATCGACATCGGACAGAAGCACGAGACAGTCCGCTTCCATCATGGAGGCCACGCGCGCGGCCAGCCGATCATTGTCGCCGAAACGAATCTCGGCGGTGGCGACGGTGTCGTTCTCGTTGATGACGGGCACTGCCCCCAGCGCCAGCAAGGTGCGCAAGGTTGCGCGCGCATTGAGATAGCGCCTTCGTTCTTCCGTGTCGCCCAGGGTGAGCAGAATTTGCGCGGCGACGAAGCCTTCCGTTGCAAGTCCGTCAGCATAGGCTTCTGCAAGCCGCACTTGTCCGGCTGCCGCGGCTGCCTGGCTTTCTTCCAGCTTGAGCGCGCCGTCGCGCAACTTCAGCGCCCGCCGACCCAGCGCAATCGCGCCCGATGAAACGAGAATGATCTCCTTCCCGTCACGACGTAGCGACGCCACATCGGCACAGAGAGACTTGAGCCACTCGCGGCGCAGCCCGTCGGCATCGACCAGCAAAGCAGAGCCGATCTTGACGACGATGCGCCGCGCTTGTGCAAGCGGATCGCTCACGGCGACCAGGCGTCGGCGGCGGCGTCGCCGCGGCGCTCCTTGTTGCGACGTTTGGCGATCTCCGACGCCATCGCGCGCAGCACGTCGTTGACGCCTTCGCCGCTCACACCGGAAATGAGAAACACTTTGTGCGCCGGACGCCTTCTCAAGCGCGGCCTTCTTGCGCGCGAGTTCGCGGCTTTCCGATCGCATCGATCTTGTTGAGCGCCACGATCTCGGGCTTATCCGCGAGTCCATGACCATAGGCTTCGAGTTCGCCGCGGATGGTCTTGTAGGCGCGCGCGATGGCGCTTTGGGTGCCGTCGATCAGATGCAGGATTGCGCCGCAACGCTCTGCATGGCCAAGAAAACGGTCGCCCAGTCCTGAGCCCTCATGCGCGCCTTCGATCAACCCCGGCAGATCGGCCAGCACGAAATCGGTCTGGTCGATGCGCACCACGCCCAGCTGCGGCGTCAGCGTGGTGAACGGATAGTCGGCGATCTTGGGTTTCGCAGCGGACACGCGCGCGAGGAACGTCGATTTGCCCGCATTGGGCAGGCCGATCAATCCGGCGTCCGCGATCAACTTGAGCTTGAGGATGACGGTTTTCTCTTCGGCAGGCTGGCCGGGATTGGCGTGACGCGGCGCCTGGTTGGTTGACGCTCTTGAAATGCGCATTGCCGAAGCCGCCATTGCCGCCGCGCAACAGCAATATGCGCTGGCCGGCCCGCGCGAGATCGCAGATGAGCGTCTCGCCGTCTTCTTCGTAAATCTCTGTGCCGACGGGAACGCGCATGATCGCGTCGTCGCCGTTGGCGCCCGACATTTCGCGGCCCATGCCGTGCTGGCCGTTTTTCGCCATCACGTGCTGCTGATAACGGTAGTCAATCAGCGTGTTCAGGTTCTCGACCGCCTCCGCCCACAGATCGCCGCCCCGGCCGCCATTGCCGCCGTTCGGTCCGCCATATTCGATGAACTTCTCGCGCCGGAACGCGACGCAGCCGTTCCCGCCCGCGCCCGAACCGATATAAACCTTGGCGACATCGAGAAATTTCATCGATCAAAACTCCGCGCCGAAATCACGCCGCCGCCTTCTTTCGCCCGAAATGTTCGCGCTCGAGCACCACGCGGTGACAATACACGGAGTGGCCGCGCGCTGCGCAATCGCGCTGCTCGGCCCCGTCGGGCTGAAACCCAAGCTTTTCCAGCACGTGGCCGGAGGCGGGGTTGTCGTGAAACCAGCCCGCGACAAGCTTTGTCGCCTGGAGTTCGCGAAACGCGAAGGAAATCACTTTGCGAGCAGCCTCCGTCGCGTAACCCATTGTCCAGTGCGGCTTACCGAGCCAATAGCCGATCTCGAACGCGCCTTCGCGCAAATGCAGCCCGATCGTGCCCATATACGCGCCGTCCGGCTTTCGCGTGATCGCGAACACATGTCCTTCGCCTTTTGCGTTCTCCTCCGCGATCTTCGCAAGGAATGCGCGGGCATGCTCCTCGAGATAGGGATAGGGCGCGGTCGCCAAATTCTTCACCACGTCCCAATCGCCGATCGTCGCGGTAATCGCAGGCGCGTCCGCCTCTTCCGGCTTGCGTAAGAGCAGGCGCTCCGTTTCCAGTCTGCAGCCCGACATGACAGTCCCCTCCCGCGAGGGAACAAAAAAGGGAAGATGGCGGACCATCTTCCCTCGCGCGATGAGCCGCCCATTTGGTGGCGGCTCGAATTCGAAACCGCCTATGTCAACCGGCGTCCTTGGCCGGAATGTTCGACGTAAGAACCGATACATAGGTGCGGCGTTTGAAGCCTTCGCGGAATTCGACCTTGCCGGTTTGCGTGGCGAACAGCGTGTGGTCCTTGCCCATGCCGACATTGTCGCCGGGGAAGAACTTCGTGCCGCGTTGGCGCACGATCACATTGCCTGCCGCGATCGCTTCGCCGCCGAACTTTTTCACGCCAAGCCGTTGGCCCGGGGAGTCGCGTCCGTTGCGGGAGGAGCCGCCGGCTTTCTTATGCGCCATGGGAAGCCTCCGTCTCGTGCTTGGCGTGGCCGTGGATCGCCGTGATCTTCAGCTTGGTGAAGGGCTGGCGATGGCCGCGTTTGCGATGCGTGTTCTTGCGGCGCTTCTTCTTGAAGGCCACGACCTTTTCGCCACGGCCCTGCTCTACGATCTCAGCCGAGACCGATGCGCCCGCGACCAGGGGAGCGCCCGTCTTCGGTGCGCTGCCGCCCAGCATCAAAACTTCGCCCAAAGTGAGGGTGGCGCCGACGTCGCCATCGAGGCGCTCGACGGTGAGCACATCGTCCTTGGCGACCGTATATTGCTTGCCGCCGGTGCGGATGACCGCGAACATGGCCGAAATCCTTGCAAAAAGCCCGGAAAACCGGGGAAACTGGGTATCCGGGCCGCCTCTGCCGCCTCGGGAGCGCGGCAATATACTTGCCGAACCTGCGGGGTCAAGGAGAACCTGAGAATGCCGTCAATCGGGCTCGTCTCGGATCAGGAATAGCGCGTTCCCATACCCGACCGAACCGTCCGCCGGTCCTGCAACCGAAACGGCTGCGACGCATTTAGTCAACGGCGAGGCAGGGGGCCATGATGCGCGCGACTCTATTTACGTCATTTGCACTGGCTGGCGCTGTAGTCTTTCTCGCGGCGCCCCTGGCCTTTGCGGCCGACGAGGCGCCCGAGCACGGCACGATCAGCGTGCTGTTCGAGAACGATGTCTTCTACAATACCGACCGCGACTACACGAATGGCGTCCAGTTCGCCTATACGTCTGGCCCCGATGACAATTTTGACACCGCGGTGCGGGTTGCGCGACTGCTGCCGTTCTTCTCGCAGGACGGCGTGGTGCGCACCAACTATGCGCTGGGGCAGAACATCTATACGCCCAGCAATCTCAGGGCCGCCGATCCGCCGATCACCCAGCGTCCTTACGCAGGCTTTCTCTACGGCGCGCTCGGCATTATCGACGAGACCGATGCGCATATCGATCAAATCCAGTTGCAGCTGGGAGTCGTGGGGCCGGATTCGCTGGCGGAGCAGACCCAGGACCTGGTTCACCGCATCATTCACGACACGATTCCGCAAGGTTGGTCTTACCAACTTCACAATGAGCCGGCGCTTGTTCTGACAGATGAACGCGCCTGGCGGGCGTTCGAAAGCGGTTCGCTCTTCGGGCTCGCGTTCGACATCGATCCGCATGTCGGGGGCGCTGTCGGCAATGTCTATGACTATGTCAATGCAGGCGCGATGGGGCGCATCGGATTCAATCTGCCGGATGACTACGGTCCGCCCCGCATCGAACCCAGTCTGCCGGGGTCAAACTACTTCGAGCCGACCGGCGACATCGGAGGATATCTGTTTGCGGGCGTTGACGGCCGCGCGATCGCGCGCAACATCTTTCTCGACGGCAACACCTGGGAGCCGAGCCGACATGTAGACAAAGTGCCGTTCGTTGGCGATCTCCAGCTCGGCGCTGCGCTCACCTTCAATTCATTCCGGTTGACCTTCACGCATGTGTTCCGTTCGCGCGAATACACGACGCAAGCGCATTCCGATCAGTTCGGATCGATCAATTTATCGTATCGTTATTGAGACCGTGCAGGCCTAGTAGACGCCCGGGATCAGACGCGCAGTACGCGCCTTGTAGTCGGCGTATTCCGGGAATGTGTCGGACAACACCTGCTCCTCGAAGCCCATGCGGTAGATCTGAAACGAGAACTGCAGCGCCAGCAGCGCCAGCGCCAAAGGCGACATATATTGCAGGGCCACGCCGATCAGCGCGAGCTGCTCGCCCAGATAGAGCGGATGGCGCACGATCGAATAGGGGCCGCCGATCACAAGCTTGCGCGCTTCCGACATGATGCTGATCGAGCGCCCGAGCCAGAGCAGACCGTAAAGCGCGAACGTCATGCCGCCCAGGATCAGGGCGGTCGAGGCGACTTCCGTCGTCCAGCCCACCGGATGGCGCGGCAGCACCAGGATCGCCACGCCGAGATAGCAGCCGAGGAATGCGGCGGCGCGCGGAAAGAAGCCTTGCGCTTTCGCGGACGGCGTGCGGCGCGCGACGAGAAACCCGATCAGCACGGCGGTGAACAGGAACACGGAGAATTTTGAGAGGATATCGACGATCGGCACGAGCTGCTGTTCGCGCACCCAGATCTGGGCCAATTCGTCGAGCAATTGCGGCGCCTGCTGCACGACGCAGATGGCGTACCACAGGATCAGTGGCGACGCGGCAAGCAGGTCGTAGACCTTCGAGCCCGTAACCCAGGGGGCCGACGGCGAAGCTTTTTCGTCCGGACTCGCGGTGAATGTGTTCATGGCTCTACGTATAAGTTCCGACCCTTTAAGATTTCCGAAAATTTTATTCAGACTCTCCGCGCATTTTACGATTTCTCGTGTTTCGTTTCGGCACGAAATTTCCCGGCGCGACGTCGCGGGAATGCGCTATACAGACGAAATGTGGAAAACAGCCGCTAACCATTTCACGCTCCGTCTCGCGCGCCTCGACGATATCGATACGCTTCGGTCTCTCATGGACGCATCGATGCGCGTTCATTTGGCGGCGGTATTGTCGCCTGACGAGGTTGACGCTTCGTTTGCGATCATGGGGCTCGATACGCAATTGATCGAGGATCACGCCTATTTCGTGGTTGAACGCGACGGGAACGTTGCGGGATGCGGCGGATGGAGCCGGCGCGCGACTTTGTTCGGCGGCGATCATTCGGCCGGCCGCGATGCGGCGCTGCTTGATCCCAAGACCGACGCCGCACGCGTGCGCGCGATGTACACCCATCCCGACTTTGCGCGGCAGGGCGTGGGCCGATTGATCCTGGAGGTGTGCGAGCAGAAAGCGGCCGCCGAAGGTTTTCGACGCACGGAACTGGGCGCGACGCTATCCGGCTTGCCGCTTTACAAAGCGTGCGGGTATCGGGAGATCGAGCAGCTTCGCGTCGAGACGCCAACGGGCGTGTCTGTGCCGATCATCCGGATGGGGAAGACGATCGGCTGACATGCTGTGCGCGAACGCAATAGACATCGCGCCCGGCGTCCGGTTGTGGTCCGGCGGACTTGATGCGGACGAACAAAATTTGCTGATTGACGACGTGTTGCGGCGCGCGGAAGACGCGCCCTTCTATCGCCCGCAAATGCCGCGCTCGGGAAAACAGTTCTCGGTCGAGGAAACGAACTTCGGTTCGCTGGGCTGGTATTCCGACACGAACGGCTATCGCTACGAAGCGTTGCATCCGTTGACGCGACGCGCGTGGCCGAAGATTCCCGATCGGCTGCTGGAACTCTGGCGCGCAAGCGACCGGCTACCGCGCGCCGCCGGAATGTTGTCTCGTCAATCTTTACCGCGCCGGCGCCCGCATGGGTCTGCACCAGGATCGCGACGAAGCGGCGCTTGATGCGCCTGTCCTGTCCGTGTCGTTGGGCGATGACGCGCTATTCCGCATCGGCGGCACGGCGCGCAAAGGCGCCACCACGAGCATCAAACTTCATTCCGGCGATGTGCTGGTCTTCGGCGGACCGGCGAGGCTCGCGTTCCATGGGATCGACCGGCTCATTTCCGGCAGTTCGCCGCCTCGTCCCCGGTGGAGGGCGCATCAACCTGACACTCCGCTGTGTCGCTGCGCCCTAGGCACAAAAAAGACGCCCGACCAGGGGGCTGATCGGGCGTCACGTGCGCCGTTACGCGCTGGTACCGGGAGGGGATGACCGGTACCTCTGAAAGAACGCCATCCAGCGTGCGAGCGGGGGGGCAGTGCCTGCTGGACAGTTGATCGTCTCTTCCAGAGACAAACCTATGCACCGAGGCCACAGTTTGCAACTATTTTTTTTGACCCCCCGGATTACGAATTTTTATTGATGACAGTTGCATTTAGTACACATGGCTAATGTGATTCGGAGGCTCTCAGAAGGCGCTTCGAAACGGGTGTTTTCCAGCTTTGCGCAAGGCCCGGGGCGTCCGCGACGCGCTGCAGGCGCTCGGTTCCCATATGAGGCTCGAAAACGGCCCTAAAGGCCTCCCGGACCGTGGGACCGCCACTCTCGAAAATTCGCTCCAATGAAGCGCCGTGTGTGGGAGCATGTCCCTGCGCGACGACGCGATAATACCAGCCGCACCGCCCGGAAATTGTCATAAGTTGAGGGGCGTCAGGCCGTTCCGCATGAATGGCGAATTTGAAGCAGGGCGCGCGGGGCTGACTCACTTCGAGAATCGCATCGCCCCAGCGAAAGCGGTCGCCGATCGCGACAATCGTTTCGTCGGCGCCTTCAAGCGTCAGATTTTCGCCGAACGTTGCGGGCCTGCAAGGAAGGGCCTTTTCGCGCTCCCACCATGGCCAGTGATCGGCCGGATAGGCATAGACCGCCTTGTCCACGCCACCATGCACGGTGAGATCGGCCTGGCCGTCGCCCGCAATGTTGGTTGTGGCGACAAACACGGACTGCTGCTCGAGCGGATGCTTCGCAATGCCGGACAAAATATCCCGGCCATCGGCTCGTCCGATGACGCGCGGCTCGGCGACATTGACGGAGAGCAGCCGCAACTCCATCGTTACATCTTTCCGAGATCGTGCGCGGTGCGGTCGATCGCGTTTTTCGCTTTGGCGACGATCTCTTCGATTTCCGCCTCCGTCACGGTGAGCGGCGGGGACAGCACCATCGTGTCGCGAATGGCGCGCATCACGAGCCCGCTCTTGAAACAATAGTTGCGGCAATCGTGCCGACATCGCCACTGTTCTCGGAAGAATTTGCGCTCGGTCTTCTCCGGCACAAGTTCGATGGCGGCCAGCAATCCCACACAGCGCACTTCGCCGACCAAAGGATGGGCCTCGAACGTTTCGCGCAGGCGGCGCTGCAGATAAGGACCGATCGTGTGCTTCACGCGATGCACAAGGCCTTTCCTTTCGATCACTTCGAGATTCTTGAGCGCCACTGCGCTCGCGACCGGATGCCCGGAATAGGTGTAGCCGTGGACGAGTTCTTCGTTGGCGTTGAGGATCGTCTTGCCCATGCGCTCGCCCAGCGAGATCGCGGAGATCGGCTGATAGCCGGAGGACAAACCCTTCGCCATCGTCATGATGTCCGGCGCGATCGCATAGGTCTGCGCGCCGAACCATTCGCCGGTGCGGCCGAAGCCCGTGATCACTTCGTCGAGATGGAGGAGCATATCGTATTTGCGGCAGATGCGCTGCACTTCCGGCCAATAGGTGGCGGGCGGAAAGATCAGTCCGCCCGCGCCCTGGATGGGCTCCGCCGAAAACGACGCGACGCGATCCGCACCGATTTCGAGAATGCTGTCTTCCAGCTTGCGCGCAATCAGTAGTCCGAATTCTTCGGGATCGATATCGCCATAGCCCGCCGCCTTCGCGCCGAACCAGTAGGGCGCGGGCACTTTGGCGAAATCCCGGAAGCGGCAGATCCCATTGCGGATGCATGGGCGTGAGACCCGAGAGCGACGCCGCTGCCATCGTCACGCCGTGATAGGCGTATTCGCGCGACAGATGGATTTTCTTTTCGGATTTGCCCTTCAGATTCCAGTAATAGCGGATCAGCTTGAGCGCCGTGTCGTTGGCTTCCGATCCCGAATTCGCAAACAGCACATGTTCGTGACCGTCCGGCAGGATGCTCGCAAGTTTCGCTGCGAGCTCCGTCGTCCACGGATTCGTCGTCTTGAAGAAGTGATTGTAGTAGGGAAGCGTCTTCAGCGCTTCGTAGCCCGCTTCGGCCAGTTCGGCATTGCCGTAGCCCACCTGCACGCACCACAGCCCGGCCATGCCGTCGATCAGTTTCGCAGCCGTCCGAATCCCACAGATAGACGCCGTCGCTTTTGACGATGACGCGCACGCCCTCCTTGTTGAGCGCGGCCGTATCGGTGAAAGGATGAACGTGGTGGGCCGCGTCGAGCGCGCGCCAATGGGACGTAAGATTGTGGGTTGTGGAATCATGCGCCATGGGAATCTCCGCTGCTGAATTCAAGGAATGCGGCGAGCCGCAACGAACACCGCAAATATGCGGCCTCGCACGGCTACGGAGGGTTATAGCCGATCCGGGCGCAGAGAATGAGCAGCGCGAATTTGGGGGTCATAGGCCAAGTGTAGCGGGTTCGCCGACGCTGCTCAATCCGGGTAGTGTCCTAATTTGAATTTCTGAACGCCGTGAATCCGAGCCGATCATATCCGGCTTGTTGAAACTCTCTCAAGACTGCCGCGACAAATACAAAGTCTGTGTGCCTGCCCGAATGAAGATGGACCTCCGGGCGCGGGTGTTCTCGCGACATTCTAAGAATCTCAAGCCTCAGATGCCCCAAGTCCAGTTCGGGACCGTTGTCGAAGCGCACGTGACCATTTGAAAGGAGCGTAAGGTCAACGCTTTCGGAATGCGCCGAAGCCGTCCCCATGCACGCAATCAGCGCCGCTGCTAAAGTTCGCCCGATCACTTGCTGGTCTGCTCCACCAATTCCTCAAGCGCCCAGAGCCTATCAGAAACTCCCGCCGCCATGGCAGCGGTAATTGCTGCCGTGCTATATCTCCGCCGGTCGCGAGCCCGCGTGGTACCGTGCGGGCGGCTATCGTGGCGGAGCAGAGTCAAATGATCTTTCGCTGGCTTCTTCGCCGCAAAATGCGTCGTTCGATCTTCGGAAAGTATGTCACTCCGGAGGGCATCGACGAAACATTCGTCGATCCTTTGTCCGAGTGGGGATGCCTGCTCGCCCTTTTCCAATATAGGCGGATTTCAAAAAACGATGGCCGCCCAGTAAAACCATGGCCCCCGGGTTCTAGCTTGGTGACTCTCGCGAACGGCATGTCTGTTCCTGAGGCGGAGGTTTTGCGCGGGCGCCTGCAAGCGGAGAGTATTTTCGCTGGGCTCTGGAAGCCCGATCTTGAGGGGCCTCTCACTCAAGTGTTGGTGCATGAGAGAGACGCCGCGCGCGCCAAGGAAATCCGGGACGAAGGGGCGCGATCCGCCCCAACTTCAAAGTAGGACACTACCCAATCGCCTAATCTTTGAGATTGAGATCGGCGGAAATCGTGCCTTGGGCGGGGAATGTCGCCAGGAATCCGTCTTTCGTCCAGGTCAGAGTGGGCGCGCCGAACGAGGTGATATCGCCCGTGATGATGACGCCACGCTTTTGCGGCCTTGCAAGAGCGGTCTTGAGTTCGGCGTCGAGCTTGGCCAGGTCCTTCGCCACGCTGAACACGAGATTGTTTTGCACGAGCCCGTCCAATTCATCGCTTTCGATCGCCCGGAGCAGATTCAACACCAGATTTTGCGTGGCAATATCATAGTGGACATTGACGATGCGGATCGTGCCGGACGCGGCGTCGAACGCGGGTGTGCCGCGCAAATAACCATCGCCGCAGGCGTCGAACCAGTCAAACGGGTCCCAGCTCTGCGCAACGCAGAAGCGCAGCGCCACGATGACGTCCTGTCGCGACGGGAGAATCTCGAGTTTCTCGAAATGCACCGTAGAGCTGCCTATATGCAGCGGCTTCTTGTCGAGGCGAGCGAGCGCCAACGAGGCCGCTTCGTCGTAGGGAAGCAATGCGGGTACGACGAAGGAAAAGCAATTCGACGGCGCGATGAGAGGCGCCGGCGCCGGCAGGGCCGGCGTCTTGAGCGGCTCTTCAGGCGGTTGGTCGCTGACGACGACGCGCGCCTGAACTTCGACGCCGAGCGATACGGCGAACGCGTTATTCTGCGTTATGGGTTGCGCGATTAAAATCCGCTGCGGATTGAGCACCAGCCACGCTTGCGGCGACTTGCCGACCTTGATCGGATGAAACGCCTTCGCCCAAAACCGTTCCGCCTGGGGCTTGAGCTTGATGGCGGCCGACACGCGTTTGTCGACCATCTTGAACAGCGGCTGGGTGACGCGCTGCTCGTTGTGGTTCCACAAATCGGCGACGGACATTTTGAGCGGGCCAAGTTTCAGATCCGCTTGCGAAAGATCAACTCGCCCCGTCGTGTTCGTCTCGAGCCGCCAGTCCGGACCGAGCCGGAAGGCGGTCGCCGTATGCACCGTGCCGGCGGCCACGCCATGCGCCTTGGTCTTGACGAACAGCGCCTTCAGCGCGACGTCGGCGGTGACGGCCAAAGGCAGGACGAGAGAAAGCCTGCCCCCGTCGGCCGTACCGGTAATCGGCCCGGTTTTCGTGGCGACGAGATTGAGGCGGCATTTGGCGATCGCGCAATCGACCTCCTGATCGTCGATTCGCGCAATTTCGTCCTTCGTCTTGTCGTTCAGGTCCTGAACGATCGTGCCCGCGGGAATGACAAAAGTCGCCGCGAGAGTCGATGTCGGCGCCGCAGGAGCCTGCGGCGGCGGCGTGCGCTTCGGTTCGGGCGCGTTGAAGCCGCAAGCCGCCAAAGCGAGCACCAGAACAAGCGTTGCGCCGCGCGCGAGCGAAAGGGCATGCATCGTGCCCATTTTACTTTGACGCGCCCGGAATGAGAAGCGCGTCACGAATTCAGCAACGCTCGCGAAGCGCGTTGCCGAACGCCGAAAAAATTTCGCGTGATATGGGATTTTCCGCCCAACGCCACTCCGGATGCCACTGCAACCCGAGCAAGAAACTCTTTGCGCCGGGCATCGACACCGCCTCAATTGTTCCGTCGGGCGCCACGGCGTCGGCATGAAGAGGCGCCGCGAGCCGGTCAATCGCCTGGGAGTGAAGCGAGTTGACCCGAAATGTCTGTTCACCGACAATCTTCGAAAGGAGACCGCCTTCTTGAACAATCACGTCATGCGCGGGTCCATATTGCTCGTCCAGCGGCGCATTATGGTCTTCCCGGTGATCATTGCGGCCGGCGATTTCGTGCACATGCTGGAAAAGCGTCCCGCCAAACGCCACGTTCAATTCCTGGAAGCCGCGACACACGCAAAGCGTCGGCGTTCCCGCCGCGATTGCAGCTTCGAGAAGGGGCAACGCGGTGGCGTCGCGATGTTCGTCCTGCAGGACGCCTTCGCGCGGCGCGGCGCCGCCATACCGTCTGGGCGAGACGTTCGATGGCGAGCCCGTGAAGAGAAGTCCATCAACCGCCGCCAACAAGTCGGACGGCGGAATTGGCGGATCGAGGACAGGAATGAGAACGGGCAGCGCGCCCGCTCCGTCGCGAACCGCCGCGATATATTTCTCGCCGACCACGTGAAACGGATGGCGCCCCACCATGCGACGGTCGCAGGGAATGCCGACAATGGGCGTGCGCCGGGACATCGCCTATTTATCGCCTGCGGCGGAAGCATCCGCGATCTTGAACAAGGCGGGATCGATCGCGGCGTCCTGTTTCAAATCGCGCACCGACACGGTGGTGGTGAGACCCTGCGCGTCGATCACGGTCCATTGCCGGAGCGCAATATCGGGTTCGGAAAATACGAGCGTGATGTTGCCCGTGGCGCGGCTGGAATGCGAACGCGCGCTGACGACGAGCTGCCCGTCCTGATGCGCGAGCCCGATGATGGCTGGGTTCTTTTTCAGATCGATCGCATCGGACAGGATCAGGCTCAGCGGCGTCGTCCAGATGGGATAGCGATCCGTCGTGTTCAATTTTTTGTTGATGACGGCGACGGTCGAGCCGTCGCTCACGACCAGGGTGGGGTTGGGCGCCGCATATTCGAAGCGCATGCGGCCGGGTTTCTCGATATAGAACCGTCCCTCATCGACCTGACCTTCCGGCCCGATCTGGACGAAACTCCCCTTCGACGCCTGCGTGGCGTTCATATAAGCGCTGATCCGATCGAGATCGGCCGCATCTGCCGGCGTAAAGCGCGGCTGCATCGTCTGCGCGAAATCGGCCGCCGACGCGGCCCCGGCTGCGACGCAGAAAAACAGTGCAAGAAACAATCGGCGCATCGGCCCTAAATGGCGCTTGCCGGTCGAAAGAGCAAGTCAGGCCACGGCTTCGTGCTTGGCTGACTCCCGGCGCTCCGCTTCCGCGCAGGGACAGAGGCCGTTGATGATCAGATGCAACACGCCTTCAAGTTCGCGCTCAAGCTTGGGAAGCGTCAGCTTGGACCAAAGCTGCGGATAGCGGAACTTCATCGTGGCCGACTGGATCATCTCGGCGATTTCTTCCTTGTCGCCGGGCGGAACGAACTCGCCGCGCCGTTCGGATTCATCGAGAAGTTCGACAAGAACTTTGCGCTCATGGGCGAGCATCCAGTTGGCGAATGACGGGCGCTCATGCGAAATGGTGCGCGCCATCTCGACGGCGCGGGGATCCTTTTCCAGCTTGTGATAGGTGCTGCGCAATTCCTCGAACAACAGATCGTGGAGCCGTTGGCGGCCGTCCTTGCCGGGCGCCACGGCGAGCTTGCGCATCACCACCAGATTCTTTTCATAACCTTCGGTGGCGATCGCTTCGGCGATGTCGAGCTTGCCTGGAAAGAAGCGATAAAGATTGCCGGGCGACATGCTGCAATCGGTGGCGACCTCGGCCATAGTGGTTTTGGCATACCCGAAATGCGAAAAACGCTTCCCCGCCGCAGCGATGATCTGGCAACGAACGGTATCCTTTTCGGACATGACGCGTCTCACTTCCTTGGGTGACATTTTCTTTTCACACCGAAAGATAATGGAAATTTCTGAATAATCAACAAAGTGTTCAATCTTTTGCACTGCAACATGAGCCGGAATTGTGGATAAAACTGCCTTAGAAACAAAGCCTTATGAGCATGTCGGCGTGGTGGGGGCCGGCGCCTGGGGCACGGCGCTGGCCATGGTGGCGGCCGAGGCGGGCCGTCGGGTCACCCTTTGGGCTCGCGAAGCCGACGTGGTCGAGACGATCAACGCCAGACACGAAAATGCGCGGTTTCTGGCCGGCGTGCGCCTTCCGGAAATGCTTCTGGCGACTGGCGATCTGGCGTCGCTTTACGAGGCGAACGCTGTTCTGATCGTCGCGCCCGCCCAGCATCTGCGCCCAACGCTTGCGGCGCTGGCAAGCTGCATCCGGCCCAGACTTCCCCTGGTGCTGTGCGCGAAGGGCATCGAGCGCGGCAGCGGCAAGCTGCTCACAGAAGTCCTGGCCGAATGCGCACCTGACGCTTCTCCCGCGATTCTTTCGGGACCGTCCTTCGCGCGTGATGTTTCGCAGCGTTTGCCGACCGCCGTCACCATCGCCGCGCGCAAACACATCGCGTTGCGACTTCAGGCGTCTCTGGGTCATCCGACATTCCGGCCTTATGCAAGCACCGACCTGACCGGCGTCGCGCTCGGCGGCGCCGCAAAAAATGTCTATGCGATCGCTTGCGGCATCGTATCGGGATTGGGATTAGGGGACAGCGCGCGCGCCGCTCTGCTCGCGCGCAGCTTCGCCGAGCTGTGCAGATTGGGCGCGGCGCTCGGCGCAAAATCGGAGACGCTGATGGGTCTCTCCGGATTGGGCGATCTGGTGCTCACCGCCACCAGCTCCACATCTCGCAATTTTGCGTTCGGCTATCATCTGGGCGAAGGACGCAAGCGCGCCGAACTGACCGCGGCCGGCCAACCGCTGGCGGAGGGCGTGGAAACCGCGGGCGCGCTCGTCGCGCGCGCGAAGCGGCAGAACGTCGAACTTCCCGTGGCCGAGGCTGTCGCGGATATTCTCGACGGCCGGCTCTCGTTGGAAGCGGCAATTCCGCGCCTGATGGCGCGCCCGTTCAAATCGGAATAGGAGGCAACATGCTGTTCGTCGTCACGGCAATCGACAAGGAAAATTCTCTGGCGCTCAGGATGGCGACGCGCGAGGCGCATTTCGAATATGCGCGCGCGACGAACCTCATCAAGATCGGCGGACCGTTTCTCGATGCGAAGGGCGATATGGCCGGCAGCCTCATCATCTTCGAGGCCGCCGATCTGGCCGCAGCGAAGGCCTGGCATGCGAACGACCCCTATGTGAAAGCGAGACTGTTCGCGCATTCGGACGTGCGGCCGTGGAAGGCGACGTTTAATCCTATCGACGCGAAATTCTGAGGAGGATCTGCGATGGCGTATTGGTTGTTCAAGAGCGAGCCGGACG
The DNA here is from genome assembly GCA_963715545.1 of uncultured Alphaproteobacteria bacterium. Classification (GTDB taxonomy): domain Bacteria; phylum Pseudomonadota; class Alphaproteobacteria; order Micropepsales; family Micropepsaceae; genus Rhizomicrobium. The sequence goes on from OY970252.1 coordinate 3,845,112, forward strand.
CGTGGTCCTGGGAGCAACAGAAGGCGAAGGGCGCCAAGGGCGAACCGTGGAGCGGCGTGCGCAATTTCACGGCGGCGAACAACATGAAGGCGATGAAGAAAGGCGATCGCGGTTTCTTCTATCATTCCGGCGAAGAGCGCAGCATTGTCGGCATTGTCGAAGTGATCGGCGAATACCGGCCAGATCCCACGGATGAAAAAGGCCGCTTCGGTCTCGTGGATGTGAAAGCCGTGCGCGATGTGCCCAGGCCCGTCACCCTGGCCGAGATCAAAGCCAATCCAAAATTCAAGGAGATGGCGTTGGTCAAATTCTCGCGGCTTTCCGTGCAACCCGTCACGGACGCGGAATGGAAACTCATCTGCGCGTTGGGCGGCGTCAAGTAGCTTGCCGCGACGCGTCCTGGCGCCCGATCCTCTCAGCCTTGTCGTTGATAGAGCACGGTGCCGTCGTCCTGTGTGACGCTGAACAGGCTGACGCAATGCGAGTCCTTGAGATTTCTGCAAAGCAGGTCGCCGGCGAGCACGTATCGGGTCACCTGCGTGCCGGCCACGCAAAGATAACGTCCGCGGATGTTTGTCGCGCGCGGCATGGGGGTCAGAATCTTGCCGAAATTCGGGACAACGCCGAATGTCTGCGCGTTCGCCAACTCGAGACCGCAAATTTCCGCGCCCAGCTTCGCAAGTTCGGTCACCCGTGCTTTTTGGACGTCGGCTTGGCTTTGGGGGGCGACCCCCGTCTGCGTCGCAGCTTTACCGCCATAAGTGATATAGGCCGCAACGGCAATCGCGACGACGAAGCCGCCGATGATCGTCGCCAGTGCGGCATACCACTCGAACTGCAGTCGGCGCATGTTCGGATTCTGATCGCTCATCGACATCGCTTCGCTATCCGCGCGCTGCGCGGCCCCCGGATTTTAGGAAAAACTATTTCATCGTCGGAATGACGAAACTCGCATTTTCGCGCACGCCGCCTTTGGGCCAGCGCGCCGTGACCGTCTTGACGCGCGTGTAAAAGCGCACGCCTTCCGGACCGTGCTGATTGACGTCGCCGAAAGCCGAACGCTTCCAGCCGCCGAAGGTGTGATAGGCCAGCGGCACCGGGATCGGAATGTTGATGCCCACCATGCCGACATTGACCTTGCTCGCGAATTCGCGCGCCGCGTCGCCGTCGCGGGTGAAGATCGCCACGCCGTTGCCGTATTGGTGTTTCGACGGCAGCGAGATCGCTTCGTCGAAATCCTTCGCGCGCGCGACCTGCAGCACGGGACCGAAAATCTCGTCCTGATAGGTCTTCATGTTCGATGTGACGCGATCGAACAGCGAACCGCCAAGATAGAAGCCCTTTTCGTAGCCCTGCATCTTGAAGCCGCGCCCGTCGACGACGAGTTCGGCGCCTTCCTTGACGCCCATATCGATGTAATCGAGCACCTTTTTGCGATGCGCGTCGGTCACGAGCGGGCCGTAAGTCGACTTCCGGATCGGTCGGCAGTGCCGACCCGCAGGCTTTCGACGCGCGGCTTCAGCTTTGCGACAAGCGCGTCGCCGATCTTGTCCGTGACGGGAACGGCGACGGAGATCGCCATGCAGCGTTCGCCGGCCGAGCCATAGCCTGCGCCGATCAACTCGTTCACCACCTGGTCGAGATCGGCGTCCGGCATGATGATGGCGTGGTTCTTGGCGCCACCCATCGCCTGCACGCGCTTTCCATGCGCCGTGCCGTGCGAATAGACATATTCGGCGATGGCGGAAGATCCGACGAAGCTCACGGCCTGGATATCGGGATCTTCGAGGATCGCATCGACGGCTTCCTTGTCGCCGTTGACGACATTGAGGACGCCGGCGGGCGCGCCTGCTTCCATGAACAATTCGGCCAGACGCAGCGGAACGCTCGGGTCCTTCTCCGACGGTTTGCAGATGAAGGTGTTGCCGCAGGCGATCGCGACGCCGAACATCCACATCGGGAATCATCGCGGGGAAATTGAACGGCGTGATGCCGGCGACCACGCCCAAAGGCTGGCGCATCGAATAGATATCGATGCCGGGACCGGCGCCTTCCGTGTATTCGCCTTTGGAAAGATGCGGGATGCCGCAGGCGAATTCGATCACTTCAATGCCGCGCTGGATGTCGCCCCGCGAATCCGCGATCACCTTGCCGTGCTCGGCGGAGAGCATATGCGCAAGCTCGTCCATGTTCTTTTCGACGAGCGCCTTGAAATTGAACATCACGCGCGCGCGGCGCTGTGGATTGACGGCGCGACCATTCCGGAAAAGCCTTCGCGGCCGCTTCGACCGCCATGCGCATTTCCGCGCGGGACGCGAGCGGCGCCTTGGCCTGAATCTCGCCCGTCGCCGGATTAAAGATATCGCCGAAGCGGCCGGAACTTCCCTTGACCGCCTTGCCGGCGATGAAATGCGCAAATTCTTTCATGGGTGCCGTCCCTGGACGTCGTGGGGCCGCAGCGCCCTCGCGGGGGCTGTTTAGCCAAGCGACTTCCGGGCGGCAACCGGCAAATTGCCCGTTTGGATGAAACCACAAACGAAAAGGGCCGCGCCCACGGGGATGGAACGCGACCCTCTTCGCCCGAGGAGCCGGAGTTTAGCGATTCAATGCGACCTGCCGACCGTCGCTGACGTTGTTGCCAGCATAGGCGTCGCCTTTGGGGCGGAGCCACGCGATCAATTCGCCGCCGGGCGAAAGGAGCTCCAATTTGGGGCCCACGGACTTCCAGTTGGCGATCGAGGCCAAGCCATTCTGGCAGTCGCTTGAGGGCGTTGCCGTGCCGGCATTGCCGTTGGCATCGGCGGTGAGCGTCAGTGTGCAGGGGGCGTCGTTTGTGCCGATGCTGAGCTTCCATGCGCCCGTCACGGCGCCATCTGCATGTGCGATTGCGACCGAGGCAAAGGAGAGGGTGGCCGCCAAAGCGAGGGTGCGAAGTTTGGTCATATGAATATCTCCTTCAATGTTTCGTGTTCAGAACAATAGGAACAGCCCTCCGGTTTGTGAAGTGCAATTTTCGCATGGGCCGGATGTTTCGGTGTTAATGCTCGATCGCGGCGATTCAATGAAATATTGTTATATTTCAAATAGTTATGACTATATTTTGTCCTAAGGCAGGCTGATGCGACTTGAAATTTCAGAAAATAATTCACACAAGCCGGAGGCGGCAACGCGCCTTGAACGCGCTCATTGCAGCGCAGCATTCGGGGCGGCGGGCGCGTTCGCCCCTCCCTGATTCGACCTCAGGCGTTGCGGCGAGACCCTATTTCGAGCCGCCCGAATTGGTGTCGCATTCGCCCAAGGTCACCACGCAATAGGGCGCGCGGTCGGAACCGGCGCTCTGACGGCACATCGCGAGCGCCTGATCGTTTGACGCGTCTTCGGTGTCGGTGATCGCCCAGCCGAAACCCGGTGTGCCCGCTTTGGGATCGAGCGAAATCGCAATGCAGCGATTGTCGAAATGATCGACGATCTTGCACAGGTCGCGCGTCGATTGCGGCGCGTCCTGTTGCGCGCGGCACTCCTGGAGCGCGCGCGCTTCGGCGCTCTCGCGGGTGCTGTAATTATAGCCCGTTCCCAAGGCGACGCCTTGCGCCGCGACGTCATCCGGGATTCCGGCCGCAAATGCGGATTTGGCCTCAGATGCGTTTGAAAGCAGCACTGTCGACGCCGCCAGGCAACAAGCTGCCGCGACAAAACCCAGAAGACGAAACCGTCTCCCGCGACCAGAGTTTCCAAGTTTCAAAGCCGCCTCCGCCATCCGCCTCTTCCAACACATGCTAACAGCCGGGCGCGGGTTCGACCAATCGACAGGCGGCGTCTGGATAACGGCCGTAGGCGCCGCGCGGATATAATAATGACCGTATACAAGATCATTTTAATAGACTAACATGTGCGCCTCAGCTTGAATTGATCCGAATTGTCGTCCGGATCGACAACGAGGCGCTCATGAACCCGATTCTGCACATTGTTCCGCAATCGCCAACTCTGGGCGCGCGAATCGACGGACTTGATCTCGCCCAGCCCATTTCCGACGACACAGTGGCGGCGATCCGACGGGCGCTGCTCGATCACGAAGTGCTTTTTTTCGAAGATCAAGAGTTGACGCCCGCCCAACAGCGCAATTTCGCGGCGCGTTTCGGGCGACTTCACGTGCATCCGATCCGCCCGAGCGTTCCCGGCCTGCCGGAAGTGCTGGTGCTCGACAATGAACCGGCCAGCGAGTCCGACAACGGCAAGTGGCGCACGGACGTGACGTTCATCGAAACTCCGCCCCTGGGTTCGATCCTGTACGCGAAGGAGATTCCACCGCTCGGCGGCGACACGATCTGGTCGAGCATGCGCGCGGCCTATAACGGATTGTCCGAACCGTTTCGCAAATTTCTCTCGAACCTCGAGGCCGAGCACGACTTCACGCGCTCCTTCCCGCCCAATCACACAGCGGCGCACAATATGGGCGTCGAGCGCTACAGCTGGGCGCGGCGCGAATATCCGCCCGTGCCCCATCCGGTGGTGCGAACGCACCCCGAAACCGGGCGTGACGGGCTGTTCGTCAATTCCGGCTTCACCACGCGCATTCTGGACGTCACCCAAGCCGAAAGCGACAAGCTGCTCGAATTGTTGAACGAGCATATCCAACGTCCCGAGTATATCGTGCGCTGGAGCTGGAAGCCGAACAGTTTGGCCTTTTGGGACAATCGCGTGACGCAACATTACACGGTCAACGATTATCTGCCGCATCGCCGCGTCATGCATCGCACGACGATCCTGGGCGACCGGCCGTTCAACTCCGCTCGCCGGCCGCGAAATCTGGCGGCGGAATAGAAGCCTGCGCCGTCAGTGCAGCGGCGGTCCGTGCATGTAGCTTTCGACAAGGCTGCCGGTGACCAGGCGCCAGCCGTCGACCAGCACGAAAAAGATCAGCTTGAACGGCAGCGAAATCACCGTCGGCGGCAGCATCATCATGCCCATCGACATCAGGATCGAAGCGACCGCCATGTCGATGATCAGGAAGGGCACGAAGATCAGAAACCCGATCTCGAACGCCCGCTTGAGCTCCGACAGCATGAAGGCGGGGGCCAATGTTGCGATGGAGACCTGATCGGCCGAAGCGGGCGGCTTTTCATGGGCGAGATCGAGAAACAGCTTCAGGTCCGCGTCGCGCACATGTCCCAGCATGAATTTCTTGAGCGGCACGCTCGCTTTGTCGAGCGCGACTTCGGTGGTGATCTGCTGGGCGATGAGCGGCTGCGATGCCCTGGCTGTACATGTCCTTCATGGTCGGCGTCATCACGAACAAGGTGAGAAACATCGCGAGGCTGACGATCACGGCGTTGGGCGGGCTCGTCTGCGTTCCCATCGCCGTGCGCAGCAGCGACAGCACGACCACGATCCTGGTGAAGCAGGTCATCATGATCAGGATCGAGGGCGCGAGGCTCAGGATCGTGATCAGCGCCACGATCTGCAGCATGCGGTCTGTGAACATTCCGCCGCCCGACAGGTCGATCGACAGCGCGTTGGAGCCTGCCGCGGCGGTCGCGGCGCCCGGCCCCGCGGCCATCGCCATATCCGGCATCAGCAGAAGCGCCAAAAACAGCGCAAGGACGATCGCAATCTTCTTCACGCGGAAGCCTCGGCGGAATGCTGCGCGGGGATCGCCGGATCGTTCGATGCGATCGCGTGCAAATTCATTGTCGCTAGCGGCGCGGAAATTCCCGTCTCGACCACGCTCGCGCCTTGCGGCCCCATCAGCACGAGATGTTCGACGCCGTCGCGCCTGAGAAGAAAGAGCTTGTGACGCGGACCAATCATCAGCGTTTCGACGAGCGAAAGCCTCCGCGTCGAAGCGCCCTTCATGACGCCGGGAAGTCCGAAGCGGCGCGTGCCCAAGGCGGCCGCGCCGAGGAGCCCCAGCACAAGCAGAAGCGCCGCGAAATAGCGTCCGAAATCGATGAGGTCCATGAGAGGTCGCCGAGAAATTCGAGCGCACTCTGACGTCGTCAACCTTAATCGGCGGTTAAATCGCGGCAGTTTCTGCCCGGCAAAAAGGTTCGCTTGCGTTAAGCAGCGATTAAAACTTGGCGCGCAATATCGCGTCCGGTTAGGGATAATTTTTCGTATACGGATGTCGTCCCATGAATCTTCCATCGATTCCGCTGCTCGACGTTTTGCGTGCGCGCATGTCGTGGCTCAACGAGCGTCAGGGCGTTCTGGCGCAAAACGTCGCCAACGCCGACACGCCTGGTTACGTCAGGCAGGACATCAAGCCGCTCGACTTCGCCAAAGTGCTCGAGAATGCGACGTCGCCGTCCCTGTCATCGCCGGGACTGGCGACGACGGATCCGCATCACATCGCGCTGCCCGGCACGCAAGCCTCCGGCGGACTGAACCCCGACGATCTCGAAGACACGCCGACGAATGGCGAAGCGGTTTCGTCGGAAGAGGAAATGATCAAGGTCGCCGACACCCAGGCGCAATATCAGGCTGCGGCCAATCTCTATTCCAAGGCGGTCGACATGATGCGCACCGCCATCGGCACTCCGTAAGGAGCAACGCACATGGATCTCGCAACATCGATGATGGTGGCCGCCTCGGGCATGCGCGCGCAATCGACGCGCATGCGCACGATCGCGGAAAACATCGCCAACGCAAATTCGACTTCGCCCACGGCGGGCGGCGATCCCTATCGCCGCAAGATCGCGACCATGACGAGCGATTTCGACAACGAGCTCAACGCCACGATGGTGCATGCCGGCAAACCCGTTCAGGACATGTCGGCGTTTCACCTGCAATACGATCCGGGCAATCCGATCGCCGACAAGCAAGGCTACATCAAGCTTCCGAACGTCAACTCGCTGGTCGAAATCATGGACATGCGCGAAGCGCAGAAATCCTACGAAGCCAACCTCAACGTGCTCGACGCCTCGAAGACGATGATGTCGCGCACCGTCGACCTTTTACGCCAATAGGACGCTAGACCATGACCATCGCACCTGCAGCCGCCGCAGCCGCCTATCAGGCGCTGTCCAATATCGGGGCCAGCGCGCCCGCCGCCGCAAGCGGCGCCGCGACGCCTGCGTCCAGTTTTTCCGATTTTCTGTCCGGCGCCATGAACAACGCCGTCGGCACGATGAAAACCGGCGAGCAGATGGCGACCCAGCAGGTCGCCGGCCAGGCGGACATCGTCGACGTCGTCAACTCCGTCAATTCCGCCGAACTTACGCTCGATACGGTGATGGCGGTTCGCGACAAGGTGATCGCCGCCTATCAGACCGTCATGCAGATGCCGATCTGACGGCGCGAGGGGAAAACATGACACCTGCCGATTCCATCGATTTTGCGCGTGAAGCCATCTGGGTGCTGCTCGAAATCGCAGCGCCCGCCATGATTGCGGGCCTTGTGGTGGGCCTCGCCATCGGCCTCCTGCAGGCGCTCACCCAGATTCAGGAAATGACGCTCGTTTTCGTGCCCAAGATCATCGTGATCTTTCTGATTCTGCTCATCTCGCTGCCCTTCGCGGGCGATGCGATGTACGGGCTGATGACGGAAATCGCCGGCCGCATCTCGGCCTATTAGCGCGATGACGGTTCATCTCGCCAATCTGTCCGGCGTTGTCCTTGTCTATGCGTTGGTGTTCGCGCGCACGGGCTCCATGATCATGCTCCTGCCGGCGATCGGCGACGCGGGAATTCCTTCGCGCGTTCGCCTGGCGCTGGCGCTCGCCGTCTCTTTCGCGATGACGCCCGTCGTCGCGCACGCCTATCCGCAGAATGTCCCGCAATCGGCGATGGCGTTCGGCATGATGCTCATGCAGGAGGTGATTGCGGGCCTTCTGATCGGCACGATGTCCCGCATCATCATGAGCGCGCTCTCGGTTGCGGGCGCGGTCATCTCCATGCAGACCGGACTCTCCTATGCGCAGTCGATCGATCCCTCGATGGGCGAGCAGGCCGCGATCATGGGAAATTTTCTTTCGATGCTGGGCGCCGTTCTCATTTTCGCGACCGACCTGCATCATCTCGCCATCGGCGCGATCCAGGGCAGCTACACGTTGATTCCGCCCGGCGCCGCATTGCCGACGGGCGACATGGCCGAACTGGCCATACGGCTCGTCACCGGCGCGTTCGGATTGGGCTTGCAATTGGCCGCGCCGTTCATCGTCTTTGCGTTCGCGGTCAATGCCGCGACAGGCGTGCTTGCGCGCATGATGCCGCAATTGCAGGTCTTCTTCGTCGCGATGCCGATCAACGTCCTTGTCGGGTTCATGCTCATGGCGCTGTTGATCGGCTCCATGATGACCGTGTTCCTCAATTTCTACGCAACGCAGATGGCGAATTTCGGCTGAGCCATGGCCGAGGATAAATCCCAGCAAACAGAACAGCCTACTCAAAGGCGGCTCGACAAGGCCGCCGATCAGGGCGACGTCGTCAAAAGCCAGGAAGTCGTGACCTTCATCGTGCTTCTGGGCGGCACCTTGTCGATCGCCATCTTCGGAAAGTCGACCGCGGAAAATTTCGCGCGCATGTTTCGCGTCTTCCTGGAACAGCCCGATCAGATGGCGGTGGATCCGAAGGGCTTGATGCTGTTGATGAGCGCCACGGTCCTGCACGTGAGTCTGTTGCTGGCGCCGATCTTTGCGATTCTCGTCGGCATGGCGTTCGCAGGCCATGTTCTTCAGACGGGATTTGTGTTTTCCGCCGAGCGTCTCAAGCCCAATCTGTCCAAACTGTCCCCCCTGAGCGGCCTTAAGCGCCTCTTCGGGCTGGAGGGCGTCAGCAATCTGGTGAAGGGCCTTCTCAAGATCGGCATTGTCGGCGCCGCAGTTTGGACCGTCGTTTGGCCGATGCGCAGCCGGTTCGGTCTTCTCCTCGACGAATCGCCCGCCGACACGGCCGGCGACATGTCGCATCTGATCATCCAGATCATGATCGCGGCGCTCGCCGTTCTGGCCGTGGTCGCTGTGCTCGATTACACGCTTCAGCGCTTCCGCTTCATGCAGCGAAACCGCATGAGCAAACAGGAAGTGAAAGACGAAATGAAGCAGACCGTCGGCGATCCGGCGGTCAAGGCGCGAATCCGCAAAGTGCGTATCGAGCGTTCGCGCCGCCGCATGATGGCCCAGGTGCCCGAAGCGACGGTCGTCATCACCAACCCGACCCACTTCGCCGTCGCGCTCAAATACGAGTCAGGCAAGATGGCGGCGCCCATCTGCGTCGCGAAAGGCATGGACGCGCTCGCGCTGCGCATCCGCGCGGTGGCCGAAGACGCCGAAGTTCCCATCGTCGAAAATCCGCCTTTGGCCCGCGCGCTCTATGCTTCCGTCGAGCTGGACGAGGCCGTTCCGCCCGAGCACTACAAGGCGGTCGCCCAGGTCATCGGCTATGTGATGCGCCTTACGGGAGCGCTGCGGCACTGATACTGTGCCGACTCGCTTCAGGAACCAGCCGTGAGCGCCGTTCGCAGCCTTTCTCCAGGAAGTTACGGATTGCCCGCAGGCGCCTGGCGCTGGGCGGCTCTCGGCTTCGTTTTGCTCGCTTTGATGGCGGCCGGGTTGGCGGTGGCCGCTCCCGAAGCGTCCCGCTGGCTGGGGCTGATGCTGGTGGCCGGGATCGGCGCGGTGGCTTCCCTGTTCTTTTACGCCGTCTGGCCGCGCGAGCGTGGCGGTTCGCTCGAGGCGCGGCGGGTGGCGGAAGCGGCTGCCCGCGCCAATGTCGCCTGGGCGGTGACGGGCGCCGATGGCGCGGTTCTCGATTGCAATGACGCCTATCGCAGGATGGCAGGCGCCAAGGCTGGCGAAGCCGGCTCCGCCGCCCGAACTGGCGCTTGGCGGCGAAGCCTCCTCGGCGACGCTCTACCGTCTGACCCGAAGCGCCGCAGCCGGCGAAGCGCGCGAAGAGGTCGTGACGGCCGCGGGCGGCGACATTGCGGCCGCGGTGCATCCGCTGCGCGATGGACAGACGGCCTGGTGGTTTACGCCGCGACTTTCACAGGCGGCAGAAACGCCGTCCGCGCCGGCGGCCGCGACTGTCACCGCAGCGCCGGTGTCTTTTTCCAAGGACGCGCCCGTCGGTGTCGCGCTTGCGGACGCCGAAGGGCGCCTGCTCGAAGCCAACGCGTCCTTTGCGGACTTCTTCGGACTTAGCGGTCCGCTCGCGGGTCGCGCGTTGGGTGACGCGCTGGAAGCGACCGATCGCGCCGGCGTCGGCGAAGTGATCGCGCGCGCAGCCGCGGGCGGCGGCGAAACCGCGCCTATCGAATTGCGTCCCGCGGGCCAGGCCGACCGCATGGCGGAACTCTATGCGCGCCCTGCCAATGGCGGCGATGCGAATCGCGCGATCCTTTATCTGGTCGACGTCTCCGAGCAGAAGGCGCTCGAAACCAAATTCGCGCAGTCGCAGAAGATGCAGGCCGTGGGGCAACTCGCGGGCGGCGTGGCGCACGACTTCAACAATCTCTTGACCGTCATCATCGGCAACAGCGAATTCCTGCTCATGCGCCATCAGGCGGCCGATCCATCGTTCAAGGAAATCAACGAGATCCATCAGAACGCATTGCGCGCCGCAACCTTGGTGGGACAGCTGCTCGCCTTCTCGCGCAAGCAGACCTTGCAGCCGCGCGTTCTCATTCTGCGCGATGTTGTGGGCGAACTCGCGCTCATGCTGCGGCGGCTGTTGCGCGAAGGCGTCGAATTGAAACTGGAACACGGCGCCGAACTATGGCCCGTGCACGCCGACGAGACGCAGATCTCCAACGCCATCATCAATCTCGTCGTCAATGCGCGCGATGCGATGCCCAAGGGCGGCGAAGTGACGATCGCGCACCGCCAACGAAACCGTGACCGAGCCTTCCGCGCTCGGCACCGCGATCATGCCGGCGGGCGATTATGTGCGCATCGAAGTGCGACGACACCGGCGTCGGCATCCGCAAGGAGCATGTCGGCAAGATCTTCGATCCGTTCTTCACCACGAAGCCCGTCGGTCAGGGCACGGGGCTTGGGCTGGCGACGGTCTACGGCATCGTCAAGCAGACGGGCGGCTTCATCACGGTCGACAGCGAAGAAGGCAAAGGCACGACCTTCCGCATCTTCCTGCCGCGCTATCGCGGCGAACCTGTCGTGCAACCCGCCGATTCCGAACGCGTCGCGCCCCGCGACATCACGGGCCAGGACACGATCCTCCTGGTGGAAGACGAGGAAGCCGTGCGCAGTTTCGCCGCGCGCGCGCTCAAGCTGCGCGGCTATCACGTGAAGGAAGCGGCGGGCGGCGAAGAAGCGCTCGAAATCGTCAATTCGTTTCAGGGCAAGATCGATCTCCTGATCACCGATGTCGTGATGCCGAGCATGGATGGGCCGACGCTTGTGCGCGCCGTGAAGCGGCTCAGGCCCGACATGGCCGTGATCTTCATGTCGGGCTATGCCGAAGAAGCGTTCCGCCGCCACGACGAGAAGGCGGAGGAGCTCCATTTCCTCCCCAAGCCCTTCGGCTTGAAGCAGCTCGCCGCCAAAGTGAAAGACGTCCTCTCCGGCACGCCCGCGCCGCGGCGTGCGGGGGAGCGGTAATCGGCTTGAACATCGCCTCTACATGTTATATGTATTTTATGTGTTTCATGTAGGAAACCATAAGCCATGGCCAATGACCAACGTGTCGTGACGACGGCAGGCGATCTCGTTCGCCAGTTTGCACATTATAGCGACGTCGCTCTCGGTCAGCCGGTCGTCGTCACGAAAAACGGTCGGCCCCGGAATGTTCTCATTTCCGTCGACGAATATGAACGTCTCAAGAAGCGCGATCGGTTGGCGTTTCATGCAGCCGATACGCCCGAGCATTTTCTGGCGGACATTGAAGCAACGGCACGCGGCAAGACTTGGCGCTAACACCGCCAAAGCCTGGAACGATCATCCGCTATGCCTATTTGTGGGCAGATCAGCATCAACGCGGACACGAGGAGGGCGACAAAGACCGTCCTGCGCTTGTTCTTACGTTGTCGGTGAAAGCGGACGATGGCGCCATCCATGTTCTCGTGCTGGCCATAACGCACACCAAACCCACAATTGAATCCGATGCCGTGCTCGTACCCGCAGCATTAAAAGCACGCCTCGGGATGGACAAGGAAACTTCATGGATCGTGACGACCGAGGCTAATGTCTTCATTTGGCCCGGGCCCGATCTGCGCCCGATACCGGGCCGTCGCCCACGCACAGCTGTTTACGGCCGCATTCCCGACATCCTTTTTCAGCAAGTCGCGATTTCCTATTTGTCCAATCGCAAGAGACAAAAATCTCGGATGGTCCGCCGGACAAGTTGAATGGATGGAAGCCGGACATCGAATTGGGGAATCATGCTTGCGCAACGAATGACGGAGACTGGTCCATGAGCACTCAAGCCGCCGCCTGCTCCTGCGGACAATTGCGCGTCATCTGCGAAGGCGCGCCGCTGCGCGTTTCGCTGTGTCATTGCCTCGAATGTCAGAAGCGCACCGGAAGTCTGTTCGGCGTCGCCGCGCGGTTTACGCGCGAGCATGTGACGATCGAAGGTCGCGCCACGAAATATCAACGCCGCGGCGACGATGGAAATTTGGTCGATTTTCATTTCTGCCCGGATTGCGGGTCGACCGTGTGGTGGGAGCTGGACGTGCAGCCGGGCGTGATCGCGGTCGCCGTGGGGGCTTTCGCCGATCCCGATTTCCCGATGCCCGCACGCTCCGTTTATCAAGACCGCCGCCACCGCTGGCTCGAATTGCCGGAAAAGATCGAGCGGATGTGAGGTTCGTTTCCGGCTCTCCGGCTGGGCAAACGGGGTCGGCGGCTGCTTGATTTCAAGCGCGACGGCAGACGTTGCGATGTTCCGCGGAACTTTGAACGTGCGGCCAAAAGGCCATCTGAACGATTCTGGAACGAACAGAGAATAACCCTTTCTATTCAAATAGTTACATGCCATCTTGCAAATGAGAACGAAACGTGCACATTGGCGCTCAGGAGCCCCTTGGGATTTGGGGGGCGCTATGAAATAAGGAGACGAGCGGACATGGCACAGGCGAATCTACAAGTGGTTCATCGGGAAGAGGGCAGCGATCGGAAGCGGGCATTGGATGCAGCCCTTTCCCAGATCGACCGCGCATTCGGCAAGGGTTCCGTGATGAAGCTCGGCCAGCGCGAGGTGGTTGAGGCCGACACGGTATCGACTGGCTCGCTGGGCCTCGATATTGCGCTGGGCATCGGTGGGCTGCCGCGCGGCCGCGTGGTCGAAATCTTCGGGCCGGAATCCTCAGGAAAAACGACTTTGGCGCTGCATGCCGTCGCCGAAGCGCAGAAGAAGGGCGGCATCGTCGCCTATATCGACGCGGAGCATGCGCTCGATCCGATCTATGCTCGCAAGCTGGGCGTCGACATCGACGAAATGCTGATCTCCCAGCCGGACACGGGCGAGCAGGCCCTCGAGATCACCGACACGCTGGTGCGTTCGGGCGGCGTCGACATCGTGGTGATCAATTCGGTGGCGGCGCTGACGCCAAAAGCCGAACTCGAAGGCGAGATGGGCGATCAGCTTCCGGGCTCGCAAGCGCGCCTGATGAGCCAGGCGCTGCGCAAACTCACCGGTTCGATCTCCAAATCGAACACACTGGTGATCTTCATCAACCAGATCCGCATGAAGATCGGCGTGATGTTCGGCAATCCGGAAACGACCTCCGGCGGCAATGCGCTGAAATTCTACGCCTCCGTGCGGCTCGACATCCGCAGAGTGGGCTCGATCAAGGACCACGAGGATACGGTAGGCAACCAGACCCGCGTCAAAGTGGTCAAGAACAAGGTCGCGCCCCCCTTCAAGCAGGTCGAGTTCGACATCATGTACGGCTCCGGTATCTCCAAAACCGGCGAGCTGATCGATCTGGGCTCCAAGGCCGGCATCATCGAGAAATCCGGCTCCTGGTACTCGTTCGACGGCAATCGCATCGGCCAGGGCCGCGAGAACGCCAAGAATTTCCTCGAGACGAACAAGGATGTTGCGGCCAAGGTCGAAGGCCTGATCCGCCAGAACGCGGGCCTCATCGGCCAGGCTTTGACTCATGCTTCTCCTGACGATGTGGAGAATGCCGCGGAAGATTGACGTCGTTCCTGTTGGCATGGGAACGGCTCCTGAAGGGGCGTCGCTTGCGGCGCCCCTTCGCTTTTCCGTGCTTCGCGGCTCCGCTTTCGCGGAGCACCTCAGCATGACGCGTGGGGGGTAGCGCCGGGCGGAATGTCTGAAACCCGTCATCCTGAGGCGCTTTCCGGAGCGTCAGCGACTTGTCCGCCGTAGCTCGCAGAGCGAAGGCGGAAGGAAAGCCTCGAAGGATGGACAGTGAATCCGCCCCAAGGTTACAAGCGCCTATGAAAAGCCTGACCGACATCCGTTCGACCTTCCTCGACTACTTCAAAGCCAAGGGCCACGAGGTGGTCGCCTCCTCGCCGCTCGTGCCGCGCAACGATCCGACGTTGCTGTTCACGAACGCCGGCATGGTGCAGTTCAAGAACGTCTTCACGGGCCAGGAAAAGCGTCCCTATGTGCGCGCGACATCCACCCAGAGATGCGTGCGGGCTGGCGGCAAACACAACGACCTCGACAATGTGGGCTATACCGCGCGGCATCTGACCCTGTTCGAGATGCTCGGCAATTTCTCATTCGGCGATTATTTCAAGGCGGATGCGATCGCATTCGCCTGGGAGCTCCTGACAAAACATTTCGACCTGCCCAGAGAGCGCTTGTGGGCGACCGTCTATGTCGATGACGACGAGGCCTTCGATCTCTGGAAGAAGGTCGCAGGCCTGCCGGAATCGAAAATCATTCGTATCGCGACCTCGGCGAATTTCTGGTCGATGGGCGACACGGGGCCTTGCGGACCATGCTCGGAAATCTTCTTCGATCACGGCGACAAAGTGGCCGGCGGACCGCCCGGCTCACCGGACGAAGACGGCGATCGCTACGTCGAATTCTGGAATCTCGTTTTCATGCAATTCGATCAGGCGGCCGGCGGCGAACGCACGCCGCTGCCCAAGCCTTCCATCGATACGGGCATGGGGCTCGAACGCATCACAACGATTCTGCAGGGCGTCCACAGCGTCTTCGAAACGGATCTGTTCCGGCATCTGATCGCGGCCTCCGCGGATGTGAGCGGCGTGTCGGCCGACGGCGATCAGGCCGCCAGCCATCGCATCATCGCGGACCATCTGCGCGCCTCCTCGTTCCTGATCACGGACGGCGTGATGCCGTCCAATGAAGGCCGTGGCTATGTGCTGCGCCGGATCATGCGCCGCGCGATGCGTCACGCGCATCTGCTCGGCACCAAAGACCCGCTGATGTACCGGCTCGTGCCGACGCTCGTCGCGGAAATGGGCGCCGCCTATCCGGAACTCAAGCGCGCGGAAGCGCTGGTGGGCGAAACGCTCAAGCTCGAGGAAATCCGCTTCCGCGATACGCTTGCCCGCGGCCTCAAGCTGCTTGACGAAGCGACAACAAATCTCAGCAAAGGCGACCGTCTCGCGGGCGACGTCGCGTTCAAGCTCTACGACACCTTCGGCTTTCCGCTCGACCTGACGGAAGACGCATTACGCACGCGCGGCATTGCCGTCGACACGGAAGGCTTCAACACGGCCATGGCGCATCAGCGCGCCGAGGCACGCCGCGCCTGGGCGGGTTCGGGCGAAGCGTCGACGGACAATCTTTGGTTTGCGATCCGCGAAGAATTGGGCGCGACGGAATTTCTCGGTTACGACACCGAACAGGCCGAAGGCACGATCCTCGCGATCATAAAAGACGGCGCGCGAATCGCCTCCGCAAAAGCGGACGAAACGGTTCGCATCCTGACCAACCAGACGCCGTTCTATGCGGAATCGGGCGGGCAGGCCGGCGACCAGGGCACGATGTCCGCCAAAAGCGCCGAAGGCAAAGTGATCGACACCGAAAAGAAACTGGGTGCGCTGCATGTGCACGTGGTCGAGATCGCGCATGGCGGTTTCGCGGTGGGCGACGCGGTCGAACTGAAAGTGGATGGCGAGCGCCGCCGCGCCACGCGCGCGAACCATTCCGCCACGCATCTGCTGCATGGCGCGCTCAAGCGGGTGCTCGGACCACATGTATCGCAGAAGGGTTCGCTCGTCGCGCCGGATCGCCTGCGGTTCGACTTCAGCCATCCCAAGGCGGTGACGCCGGAGGAACTCGAGCGCATCGAGAGCCAGGTGAACGCGATCGTACGCCAGAACACGGACGTCTCCACGCGCCTGATGCCGACGGACAAGGCGATCGAGGCGGGCGCGGAAGCGTTGTTCGGCGAGAAATATGGCGACGAAGTGCGCGTGTTGACGATGGGCGACGATCCCGCGGCGACGAAACCCTTCTCCGTCGAACTGTGCGGCGGCACGCATGTGCGCCGCCTAGGCGATATCGGGCTGTTTACGATTCTGGCGGAGAGCGCGGTTGCGTCGGGCGTGCGCCGCATCGATGCGCTGACCAGCGAAGGCGCGCGCCGCCATCTCGCGCACCAGGCCGAACTCGCCCGCGACGCGGCCAATATTCTGAAAACGAGTCCCGCGGAATTGCCCCAGCGCGTCGCGCAACTCGCCGACGAGAAGCGCAAGCTCGAACGCGAACTTGGCGAGGCGCGCCGCGCACTCGCGCTGGCCGGACCTGCACGCAGCGACGAGAGCGACGCGGCGCGTGAAATTGGCGGCAGGAAGGTCGTGTTCCGCGTCGTCGAGAATGTCGCCGCGAAAGATCTCAAAGGCCTCGCCGACGACGCGAAAGCCAAGATCGGTTCCGGCGTGGTCGCGTTCGTTGCCGTGGCGGACGGCAAGGCGTCGCTCGTCGTCGGCGTCACCGACGATCTGAAGGATCGCATCAGCGCCGTCGATCTCGTACGTGTCGGCGCGGAAGTGCTGGGCGGCAAAGGCGGAGGTGGGCGTCCCGATCTCGCGCAAGCGGGAGGCCCCGACGGCGAGAAAGCCGCCGACGCGCTCAAAGCGATCGAAGAAAAATTGGCGGCGACTTAGGCGCGGCCCCCCTTCCGTCCGCCTCGCGAATGCGAGGCGTCCACCTTCCCCCGCGAGGGGGGAAGGTTAGAAATAAGGGTGGGCTCGCGCCTTTTTCTTCTTAGCCTTCCCCCCTCGTGGGGGAAGGTGGCGCGCGGCGTTAGCCGCGTGACGGAAGGGGGGCCGCGACGACCAAACCTTACGGCCGGCAGAACACGCAGATCTTGTTGCCCGTCGGATCGCGCAGATAGGCGCCGTAGAAAGTCGTGGAATCCGCCGGCCGCGGGCCCGGCGCGCCTTCGTCTTTGCCGCCGGCTTTGAGCCCCGCCTCATACGCCTTCTGAACTTCGTCTTTCGTCTTGGTGACGAAGGCGATCATGCTGCCATTGCCGAAGGTCGCCGGGTTCTTGTCGGCAGGAGGGCAGACATAGACGCTGTGGCTGTCGGCGCCTTTCGGCCCGTAGCCGACCCAGCCGCCGTCCGCGAACTTCCGCTCGCTGCCGATCTGGCCGAACAACGCATCGTAAAACTTGCCGGACGCCTCGGTGTCGAGCGCGCCGATGGTGATGTAACCAATCATGTTTGCCTCCCATTCATTGGACAGCAACTCTATCGGACGAATAAGAACGTTTCAAGAACGCAGACGCAGGTGGCGATTATCCCTTACTTGACTAAACCAAGGTTTCCGCCTATATTCTTGGTCATAGGCACTGAGGAACCGGAAATGTCCAATAAAACCAAACGCATCCACCAGATGACCTTTGCAGACTGGGAAAAGGCTTTCCCGGACGAGTATTCATGCGCGGCCTACCTGACGGCCAATCGCTGGCCTAGCGGCGTGATCCGTTGCCCCCGTTGCGGGAATGAACTGGTGAAGGCGCACGGCACGATGGCGTTTAATTGGCTCTGTAACGAGTGTTCGCCCTCGGACACGAATTACCGCTTTTCCGTTATCGCGGGGACGATCTTCGAGAACACGAATAAGCCCCTTCGGGACTGGTTTCGGGTCATCCATCTGATGCTGACCAGCAAGAAGGGAATTAGCGCCCTGCAAATCCACAGGATGATGGGTTTCGGGAGCTATAAGACCGCTTGGTACATGTGCCACCGCGTTCGCGCCGGATTGGCGAACGAAGAATTCCGCAAACTGATCGGCATTGTCGAAGTGGACGAGACGTTCATCGGCGGCAAAGACCACAATCGACACGAGAACAAGAAGTCTCACAAGTTCGGCGGCCAAGGCGACCCGCTGAAATTCGCGGTGATCGGCGCTGTAGAGCGTAAGGGTAATGTTGTGGCCCGCGTCTTGGACAAGGTGCAGCCGGTCACGATGCAAAGCTTCGTCCGCGAAGTAGTTTCGACGGACGTTTCGCTGCTCAACACAGACGAGCACGTCGCCTACATGCACTTGAACGACGAATATCCGCACGGAACCGTCAATCACTCGTCCAAGAAATATGTTGTCGGCGCGCTGCACACGAACACGATTGAAGGCTTCTGGAGTCTCATTAAGCGCGGCGTGATGGGCAGCTATCACAAGGTCAGCCGCAAATATCTCCCCCTGTACGTCGCGGAATTCCAATTCCGATATAACAATCGGCTCAATCCCGATATTTTCGGAGAGGCGATCCGTGGCTGCTAGTTTCATTTCTGATCTGGCGGGCATGGCTGCGAATTGCCTTGCACATCGTGCACATTTTCGCCGGTCGTCTTGTCCAAGACCATTACGTTGCTTCCGGGGGCTCCCCGCACGCAATCGAAGCTGTTTTCCTTGCCGCCGTGATCGCAAACAACCGTGCCGGGCGGGCAAGGCGCTGTCGGATCGGGCTGCACTTGCGGTTCAGGATTCGCCGGCAGCCGCGTCACATTCTTGATCGTGTTGTTGCAGGCCGCATTTCCGACGTAGATCGCTCCATTACCGGTTATGCCGTTAATCGTGTTGTTGGTCTGTAAACAAGGGTGATCCGGCGCCGGAGGGTCTTGGGGGATTGATGCTATAGGCGCCATCTCGTTCAACGGCACATAGCCCGCGCGGGGCAGTCGAATAGCGCGCCCCAGCTTGGCAATTGTCGACCGATCCGCCGCCAACTGCGTTCTGAGAAGAGCGATTGTCGCCGTCTGTGCCGGGTCCGGCGTAGGAACGCTCACTGTCACCGTTCTCGTGATGACGTGAGTTACGTTTTTGGATGATGGAGGTGGCGGGGGTTGGTGCCCGATAAACCCGAGCTGATTAGCTCCAATAAGTACGGCGCTGATGAGGAGAGCAATTGCAGGCGTAAACCGCCACCACCGGCTTTGTGAAATGCGAGCAAATCGCAGTGCAAGGTCCGCCTCCGCGTTCACGGCGAGAGATATTGCGGGCATGAGCGCCGCAATCCCAATACAGGCGTAAGTAAGCCAAGCCCAATAATCCCAGCCGACCATGTTATTCTCCGGGGCGAGAACCCGAGGGTAGGCGAGTTGGCCGAATAGTCAAGTTCGGGCCAATCGCCACGCAGGTCGCATCTGCGCCGCACGCAGAGCGTCCTGACAGGACGTTGTCAGCAGTCAGGTGCGCAGCCACGTTTCAGGAAGATCTAGCCATGCGCAACGAGTGGCATCGCTTGCCGAAAGATTGGGCGTCGGGAGCGGATCGTCGACAAAGCAGCCACCGGCGATGCCCGTCTGGTCCGGCAGAAAGCCGAAGCTTTTCCAATAAAGCGTCGTGCCGCAACGCGAGCAGAAAGCGCGATTGTAACCCATGTCGCCTTCCTTCGCATAAATCTCGAAGATGCCGCGCTTGGCGACGATCTGCGCGTCCGGAAAATAGCTCGACCAGCCGAACGAGCTGCCCGTGCGCCGCTTGCAACTCGAGCAATGGCAGATGCCGTTCAAGGTCGGCTCGCCGGCCACCTCGATTGAGCAATCGCCGCAACAGCATCGCGCGGTTCGTGTTGCGCCTGCCGCCATCGTTCGATCAACCTCTCGTAATCGCCGCGGGGTTTAGCCCATCTTCTTCTTGAGGTTGTCGTCGACTTTGTCGAGGAAGCCTTCCGTCGTCAGCCATTTCTGGTCGGGGCCGACGAGAAGCGCCAGATCCTTGGTCATGAATCCGGCTTCGACCGTCTCGACGCAGACCTTCTCCAGCGCATGCGCGAATTTCGCCAGCCGTGTCGTTGGAGTCGAGCTTGGCGCGATGCGACAAGTCCGCGCGTCCAGGCGAAGATCGACGCGATGGAATTGGTCGAGGTCGCCTTGCCCTTCTGATGCTCGCGATAAGTGGCGCGTCACCGTGCCGTGGGCGGCTTCGGCTTCCATCGTCTTGCCGTCCGGCGTCAGCAACACGCTCGTCATCAGGCCCAGCGAGCCGAAGCCCTGCGCCACCGTGTCGGACTGCACGTCGCCGTCGTAATTCTTGCACGCCCAGACATAGCCGCCGCTCCATTTGAGCGCGGAGGCCACCATGTCGTCGATCAGCCGATGCTCATAGGTGATGCCCGCCGTCTTGAACTTGGCCGCGAACTCCGCCTCGTACACTTCCTGGAACAGGTCCTTGAAGCGGCCGTCATAGGCCTTGAGGATCGTGTTCTTGGTGGAGAGATAGACGGGATATTTGCGCGCCAGCCCGTAATTCATCGAAGCGCGCGCGAAATCGCGGATCGAATCGTCGAGATTGTACATCGCCATCGCGACGCCGCCGCCGGGGAAGTCGAACACTTCGTGCTCGATGACTTTGCCGTCGTCGCCCACGAATTTGATCGTGAGCTTGCCCTTGCCGGGAAAGCGGAAATCGGTGGCGCGATATTGGTCGCCGAAGGCGTGACGGCCGATCACGATGGGCTGGGTCCAGCCCGGCACCAGGCGCGGCACGTTCTTGCAGATGATGGGCTCGCGGAAGATCACTCCGCCCAGGATGTTGCGGATGGTGCCGTTGGGCGACTTCCACATCTTCTTGAGATGGAATTCCTCGACTCGCGCCTCGTCCGGGGTGATGGTGGCGCATTTGACGCCCACGCCAAATCTCTTGATCGCCTCGGCGCCTCGACCGTGACCTTGTCGTCGGTCTTGTCGCGATGCTCGACGCCCAGATCGTAATATTCCAGGTCGATGTCGAGATAGGGCAGGATCAGCTTCTTCTTGATGAGGTCCCAGATGATGCGGGTCATCTCGTCGCCGTCGAGCTCGACGACCGGGTTGGCGAACCTTGATCTTGTCCATGGGTGTCCCTTGGGGGTCCTCTGAAAGGGCGAAGCGGGGAGGCTATAGCGAGGGCGGGAACCAAGGTCAAAGGGGCGATTTGGAGCAGGTACTGCGCCATGTGCTAGAGACTCCGCCGACCGTCATCCCCTGAAAGGTAGAGCTTCATGTCCCTCGTTCTGACCCCGGAAATCAAAGACCTCGTCAACAATGGCCTTACGAGCGGCAACCCGCTGCTACTGGCTGTGGTGACGCCCGAAAACAAGCCTGTGTTGTCGTTTCGCGGTTCGACGCAGATCTACAGCGACGACCAGCTCGGTCTCTGGATCCGTAACACAGCGGGCGGCACCATCGCGGCGATCAGGCAGAATCCGAATGTCGCGATGATGTACCGCTCCGCTGCGACGCCGTTCCTGCAGTTCCAGGGCCGCGCGCGGATCGCGACCTATGCGGCCGAGCGCAATCGCGTGTTCGAGAATTCGCCGGAACGCGAGCAGAAGTCCGATCCCGGGCGCAAGGGCAATGCCGTGATCATCGATCTCGACAAGGTGGAAGGCATCTTGCGCTTCGGTACGGACGGACCCGTGTTCGCCAAGCTGGCGCGGTGATGCATGAGAGAAATCATTCGACAAGGTTTGTGAGCCGATGAGAAGGCATTTGATCATCGCGAGTGTTTTGTGTCTCGCCGCGATTTTGTTGAATCTCGATCTGACGGAGGTCCGCACAAAAATTATTGCAACGCACCCGGATTATTCGACAACCACAAACATCGAATCCGATCCGATACTCACTACGTATACATCTGTTGCGGATTTGTTCTGCGCGGGTCAGAACCCGTGCAAGAACGAGGCGATCGCAAGGATTGTGGGATTTTACGCCAGAGAGGGAGTGCCAAAGTTGATCGCAACGATAGGAGGTCTGGCAATTCCGCTTGTCCTCTTGGTGAGTGCGCTATATTTCGCAATTACGATGCTGCCAAAGTGGGGAAGACTGTCGGTGGCATGCGTGCTCATTCTGCTATCTGCTGTCGTGCTGATCTGGGTCACACTAGATGCTTACGTCGTAGATATTAAACTGACAGACATCATGCACGATGGCGACGCCATGCAGTCCTTGTTTATTGACGTCGCGGCATTGTTGATTGTGGGAGTAGGTATTCGGCTTTTGTGGACACCACGGACTATACCGTGACAAGTAACTTTCCACCGTCCATCATCCTTTCCCATCCGCAGCTCGGCGAGAATATCGGTGCGGCCGCGCGCGCGATGGCGAATTTCGGGTTGAGCGATCTGCGTCTCGTGGCGCCGCGTGATGGCTGGCCGAACGAGAAGGCCAATCACATGGCCGTGGGCGCCGCCTTCGTCAACGAGAAAGCGCGCGTGTTTCCGACGCTTGCCGAGGCGCTGGGCGATCTCAATCTCGTCTATGCAACAACCGCACGGGATCGGGGCACCACCAAGGAAGTGCTGACTCCGGAAGAGGCCGCGAAGCGACTGCGCCACGCGGTGGCGCGCGGGGCAAAGACGGGCATTCTGTTCGGCAACGAACGCGCCGGCCTCGACAATGACGAGATATCGCTGGCCGATGCCGTGATCACCGTGCCGACCTCCGAATTCACCTCGCTCAATCTTGGGCAGACCGTGCTGGTGACGGCCTATGAATGGTTCCGCGCCGGCGACGCGACGCCGCCCGCACGCATCGAGCACGGCCCCTATCACCGCAAGCCCACCCGCGAAGAGATGTTCGGGTTGTTCGAGCATCTTGAGCGCGAACTGGCGGAGAGCGGCTTTCTCTATCCACCCGCCAAATACGACACGATGGTGCGCGCCATCCGCGCCACCGTCCACCGCGCCCGGCTCACCTATCAGGAGGTCCAGACGTTGCGCGGCATGATTGTAGCGCTGGTGAAGAACAAGCACCGCGTCCGAAAGTGAGCGGCCTTTTCAAACGGGCCAACCTCCCCTACATTTAGCAGGCAACAAGATTCGAAAGGAGGTGATCCAGTGTCTCATTGTCACCATTGGCGGCCGTCGGATGCCGCGACCTGGATCCTCGTCGATAGAGGGATCAGCGCCGCGTAAAGTGCGACGCGCTTGAGCGGTTCCCGCTGGGAGCCGTAGCCAGACAATGGAAGGGCCGCCCGGGCAAACCCCGCTGGCGGCCCTTCGCTTTTTGGAGGATTTCAGGCCGGTCACCGGGCTTGCGCGGGGGGCGCCCCGATTTGCTATAAGCCTCCCGGGAGGTTGGTGATGGACGAAGCAGTCGCCAACCCGGTCAGGTCCGGAAGGAAGCAGCCGTAACGAATCCGCTTCGGGTCTTCGCCAGCCTCCCACCTCATTTCCGGCCTCTTCGCGATTGCCGCCCACTAATTTCGGGCGGCATAAACTTGCACGTCGCGAGTGCGGGCTTGCTATAGTCGGGGCCGCTCCACTTTCCCGGACATCATGGCCGAAACGGAAGAACCATCGCTCGGGCTTGCGCCCGCTCCGACAACGAAGGCCGAAGCCTATCGGGTGCTGGCGCGCAAATACCGCCCGCAGGACTTCACCGGCCTGATCGGGCAGGATGCGCTCGTCCGCACGCTCAAAAACGCCTTCGCCACGGGGCGCATCGCGCATGCCTTCATGCTCACGGGCGTGCGCGGCGTGGGCAAGACGACGACGGCGCGCATCATCGCGCGCGCGCTCAATTGCATCGGGCCCGACGGCAAGCGCACGGAGCCGACGATCCAGCCCTGCGGCGTCTGCGATCCCTGCATCGCGATCGCCGAATCGCGGCATGTCGATGTGCAGGAAATGGACGCGGCCTCGCCGCACCGGCATCGATGACATCCGCGAGATCATCGAAGGCGTGCGCTATGCGCCGGCCAGCGCCGCGCTACAAGGTCTATATCATCGACGAAGTGCACATGCTGTCGAAGCAGGCTTTCAACGGCCTGCTCAAGACGCTGGAAGAGCCGCCGCCGCATGTGAAGTTCATCTTCGCCACCACGGAAATCCGCAAAGTGCCGGTGACGGTGCTGTCGCGCTGCCAGCGTTTCGATCTGCGCCGCATCGAGACGGACGAGCTGGTCGTCGCATCTGGAATCGATATCGCGAAAAAGAAAACGTCAATATCGAGCGCGGCGCGCTGGCGCTGATCGCGCGCGCGGCCGAGGGTTCGGTGCGCGATGCGCTGTCGCTGCTCGATCAGGCGATTGCGCATGACGAGGAACGACGCGATCACGGCCGAAAACGTGCGCGACATGCTGGGGCTGGCCGATCGCGGGCGCATCCTCGATCTGTTCGAGAAGACGATGGGCGGCAAGGTGCCGGAAGCTCTGGCAGACCTCACCGAGCTTTACGACCGCGGCGCCGATCCGCTGGTGGTGATGCAGGATCTGCTGGAGACCACGCATTTTCTCACGCGCATGAAAGTGGCGCCGGGCGCGCGAAGGATTTTTCGACGGCGGATCGAGCGAAGCCAAGCGCGCGGCCGAGATGGCGGCGAAGCTTGCCGGTGCCCGCGCTCACCCGCGCCTGGCAGATCCTGCTCAAGGGCCTGTTCGAAGTGCGCGACGCCGTGCGCCCGATCGCGGCCGCCGAAATGGCGCTGATCCGTCTCGCCTACGCCGCCGATCTTCCGCCGACCGACAAATTGGTGCGGGAGCTGCTGGATGGCGAATCCGGTTCGGCTGCGCCGGCGCCGAGAATTCCGACCTCGCCCGCATCCAGTCCGGTCCGCGCTCAAAGCGTGCGGTCGAGCGAGAGCGCATCTGCGCAACGCACGCCTGTTCCGGCCACCGATGCGCCGCCAATGCCGACCATGCGTTCACTCGAAGATATTGCAGCGCTCGCCGGTCAGCGCGGCGCGGCAGTTCTGAAGGTCCATATCGAAAACGACATGCATCTTGTCAGCCTCGAGCCGGGCCGGATCGAATTCCGGCCCAGCGCGCGCGCGCCGCGCACGCTTGCGGCCGATCTCGCGCAAAAGCTCAAAGAGTGGACCGGTATCCGTTGGGTGGTGACGGTCGCGCGCGAAGGCGGCGCGGCTACTTTGGGTGACGCCAAGAAAACCGCGCAGGCGGCAAAACTCGAAGCCGTGGCGCAGGACCCGATGGTGCGCGCTGTGCTCGATCGTTTTCCCGGTGCGGAAATCGTGCATGTGCGCGAGAAGGCGGAAGACGACGTTCCGCCGGTAACTGACGATAGCTCGGAATGATTTTTCTGCTCCGCTCGGTTGTCTCTTTTCTTCCCCCGTTCACGGGGGAAGTGGCGCGCGAAGCGCGTCGAAGGGGGCCCCCACCGTCTCGCGCGCTATCGCGCGCGATCCACCTCCCCCGCTTGCGGGGGAGGAAAGACGCAGGACGCTGATCTTGGCGAATCTTCCCGCAGGCCTCGAAATCGAAAGATTGGTGCAGCTGCTGGCGAAGCTGCCGGGCCTGGGTCCGCGTTCGGCGCGCCGCGCGGCGCTTGTGCTGCTGAAGAAGCGCGAAGCGCTGCTGGAACCGCTGGCCACCGCGATGCAGGAAGCGGCCGCCGCGATCCGCATTTGCGAGGTCTGCGGCAATCTCGATACGACAGACGCCCTGTGTCGTTGTGCCGCGATCCGCGGCGCGACGCGCATGTGCTGTGCGTGGTGGAAGACGTGGCCGATCTGTGGGCGCTCGAACGCGCGAGCGTGTTCCGCGGCCGTTATCATGTGCTGGGCGGTTCGCTCTCCGCGCTCGACGGCGTGACGCCGGAACGGCTCAACATCGCCTCGCTGATGGCGCGTATCGGCACGGGAATCGAGGAAGTGATCCTGGCCATGAACGCGACCGTCGAAGGCCAGACGACCGCGCATTACCTGATGGATATCCTGACGCCTTCAGGCGTGAAAGTGACGCGCCTCGCCCATGGCGTGCCGGTGGGCGGCGAACTCGATTATCTCGACGAAGGCACGCTGTCTGCCGCCTTCAAGGCGCGCCGCGCGATGTGACGGCGTTTGAACCATAGACGGCGTTGCGCGTTGCCTAAATTCGGGAGGCAATGTCATGCGAGCGCCGCAATTCTTCGCAGTTATGCAAGTTTGGGCGATCCTGGCGATCGCCGCGCTGATGGGCGCCGCTTAATCCGCCGCCGGTAACGCTTTGCCTCCGGTGACCGGAGGAAGCTCGACCGCCTCAATCGCAGTCGCGCGCTTGATGATTTTCTCCGTCGAGACCGCAATGTCCTTCATATCGGTCTCGGTCTGACCCAAATGCTTCTGCAGATTGACGACGCGGTCTCCCAGCCGTTTCACGTCCTGCAGCAGCGTGCCCACCTCGCGCTGGATCAGATGCGCCTGTTCGCGCATGCGCGCGTCGTTCATCAGGGTCTGAATCGTGTTGATCGCCAGCATGAGGACATTGCGGCGACACGATCATCACTTGCGCGCGTTGCGCCTGCTGCATCACTTCGCTGAAATTCGTCGTGCAGCTCGGCATAGATCGATTCCGACGGCACGAACATGATGGCCGGCGTCTGCACTTCGCCCGGGATCAGATATTTCTCGGCGATGTCTTTCACATGCTTCAGGATATCGGACCGCAGCCGCGCCGTGGCGAGCTTGCGTTCCTCGTCGGTGGCGAGCCCGCGCAGCGCCTCGAAGGCTTCCAGCGGGAAATTTCGAATCGATCACGATCACGCCCGCCACGTTCGGAATGCGGATGATGCAGTCGGGGCGTTTCCCGTTCGAAAGCGTCGCACTGAAAATCGTAATGCGTCGGCGGCAGCTGATCGGCGCACGATCGCTTCCATCTGCGCCTGGCCGAACGCGCCGCGCGTCTGCTTGTCGGACAGGATCTCCTGCAGCGAGACGACCTGGCCGGAGAGCGCCGCGATGTTCTTCTGCGCCTCGTCGATCACGGTCAGCCGCGTCTGGATGCCGCCGAGGGTCTCGGCCGTCTTGGCCGTCGATTCCTTCAGGCTTTCGCCCAGCCGGCGATCAAGCGCTTCGATGCGCTCGGCCAGAGCATCCTCTGAAGTTCCGTCTGGCCGGCGATGGCCTGGGCGAATCGGCCGGCGATTTCGCTTTGCGTGGCCGCAAGCGCGTCCAGCCGCGGCACGACGGGCTCCGGCGCTTTGCCTTGCCCGCGCAATGCGATGAAGACGGCCGCCAGCGCCGCAGCAATCGCGGCAACGGCAAGTGCGATCAGGAGAAAATCCATGCGTTAAGCCCTGTTGAGCCTCAGCCTTGACCGGAAAGAGACCCTCGCCTATTTCGGGGTCATGACCAGTTCGCCCCATCCTTACCGCGCCCGATCCGCGCCTCAAAGCGGTCTCACGAGACCGTCGAGACGGTGGACAGCGAAATCCGCCGCTGGTCGACGACATGTTCGAGAGCATGTACGCGGCCGACGGCATCGGCCTGGCCGCCATCCAGATCGGCGTGCCCAAGCGCGTGCTGGTGATGGATCTGGACCCGAAGGAGGGCGAGAAGGAACCGCGCGCTCTTCATCAATCCGAAGATCGTCTGGTCGTCCGACGACGTGACCGTGAGCGAGGAAGGCTGTCTCTCGGTTCCCGACATCTGGGACGACGTCGAGCGGCCCGCCAAAATCCGGGCCGAATATCTCGATCGCGACGGCAAGCTGCAGACGCTCGAAGCGGAGGGCTTGCTCGCCACCTGCCTGCAGCATGAGATGGATCATCTCGAAGGCATGCTGTTCCTCGACCATCTCTCGCAGCTCAAGCGCTCCATCGCGCTGCGCAAGCTCACCAAGGCCAAGCGACTCAAAGACGCGGGCTGAGCGGCATGACGCTCCGTCTCGCCTTCCTGGGCACCCCGGATTTCGCGGTTCCGACTTTGATCGAGCTGATCGGGCAGGGCCACGATATCGCCGCCGTCTATTCGCAGCCGGCGCGTCCCAAAGGCCGCGGGCTTGCGGCCGAGCCGTCGCCGGTCGCGCGCCAGGCGGAATTGCATGGTCTGGTTTTGCGCACGCCGGAATCGCTGAAGAGCGCAGACGCGCAGGCCGAGTTCGCGGCGCTGGCTCTCGATGCGGCGATCGTCGTGGCCTATGGCCTCATTCTCCCCAAAGCCGATCCTCGATGCGCCGCGCCTCGGCTGTTTCAATCTGCATGGTTCGCTGCTGCCGCGCTGGCGCGGCGCCGCGCCCATCCAGCGCGCGATCATGGCGGGCGATGACGAAACCGGCGTCATGGTCATGCGGATGGAAGAGGGTCTCGATACGGGGCCGGTGCTGATGGCCGAGAGGATCGCCATCGGCCGCAAGACCTATGGCGATCTGCATGACGAACTCGCGCGCTTGGGCGCCGATCTGATGGCGCGCGCTCTGGCGGCGCTCGAGCGTGGCAGCATCGTGGAACAAGCGCAGCCGGCCGAGGGCGCGACTTACGCGAAGAAAATCCTCAAGGAAGAAGCGCGCATCGACTGGTCCAAATCGAACCGCGAGCTCGATTGCCTGATCCGCGGCCTGTCGCCGATCCCCGGCGCCTGGTGCGAAGTCCGCGGCGAGCGGCTGAAGATTCTCTATGCCGAGCCGGTGGATGGGCATGGCGCGCCGGGCGAGATTCTGGACGACAGATTGACAATCGCCTGCGGGCAGGGCGCGCTGCGCGTGACGCGGCTGCAGCGGGCGGGCCGCGCGCCGATGCAGGCCCAGGATTTTCTGCGGGGCTTTGCGCTCAAACCGGGGGAACGCGTGTGACGATATTGAGACCCTCATTGTTTCGCCGCGTTGCGAACTCGATCCGTCTCTCGCGACGCAAGAGAGGCGCAACCGTCGATGTGACCGCGAACGGGTTCGTCTATTCGCAAGGCCGGAAATCCATCGACGTGCCCTGGGACGACATTTCGCAAATCGACGCCGGCGTGCGCGACTACATGACCTTCGATTCGTTCTACATCGTCATATTCGCCCGCGAAAAAAAGATCGTCATCGAGGAGCTCGACGACGGGTTTCGCCAGCTCGAATTCGCGATCCACGAGCGCTGGCCGCAGACCCGCGAACGCTGGCTGCAACTTCTCTCGGTGCCGTTGCATCAGGCGCATTACGAGACGTTGTGGAAACGCGGCTGAGCGATGCCGCGCTACCGCGTCACGCTTGAATATGACGGCGGTCCCTTTGTGGGGTGGCAGCGCCAGGACAATGGCCCGAGCGTGCAGGGCGCGCTCGAACAGGCGATCTTCAATCTTTCCGGCGAGACGGTCACCGTCACGGGCGCGGGGCGAACGGATGCCGGCGTGCATGCACTGGGCCAGGTGGCGCATTTCGATCTCGAAAAGATTTTTCCGGGCGACACGATTCGCGATGCGCTGAATCACTATCTGAAGCCGGAGCCCGTGGCCGTGCTGGACGCGGATGTTGCTCCCGCCGATTTTCACGCGCGCTTCTCGGCCATCGGGCGTCAATATTGCTATCGCATCGTCTGCCGCCGCAGCCCGCTGGTGATGGAGCGAGGTCATGCTTGGCATGTCGTGCGCGCGCTCGATCGCGACGCGATGCAGGAGGCCGCGCAGGCGCTGGTCGGCCGCCACGATTTCACGACGTTTCGCGCCGCGGAATGTCAGGCGAAATCGCCGGAGAAAACGCTCGACCGGCTGGACGTGGCGCGTGAAGGCGACGGCCTGCGGATCGAAGCGTCGGCGCGATCCTTCCTTCACCATCAGGTGCGCTCGATGGTCGGCACGTTGAAACTCGTCGGCGAAGGTAAGTGGAAGCCGCGTGACGTGGCCCGTGCGCTCGCGGCCCGCAATCGCGCCGAATGCGGCACGGTCGCGCCGCCCGAAGGCCTTTATCTCGTGCGGGTGGATTACCCCGCGTCCTGAAGATCGATAAGTTCGACGATCTCGGGCGTTTGTCCAAGAAATATCTGTCCGACGCGCGCAAAACGCTCCACCGAATCGGTGGCGAGAAATTCGTGTTGCGGTGTTCGCACTGTCGCGTTTACAAGCCCTCTTTCGGTGAGCAGTTTTGCAACGGCATCGGCCGTCGTCGCGGCACTGTCGACCAGAATGACGTCCGGGCCTGCAACGCGCGCGATCGCGTTTTTCAACACCGGGAAATGCGTGCAACCGAGCACCAGTGCGCGGGGCTTCTCTGCGACATCAGCGAACAATTTTCCCAGATAAAGTTCCGCCGCAAGTTGCGTGATTGGGCTGTCGATCAATCCTTCTTCTGCAATCGGCACGAACAAAGGGCACGCTTGTTGAATCACGCGAATGTTGGGCGATAGCGCATGGATTGCGCGCCCGTAAGCGCCGCCATTGACCGTTCCCTCTGTCGCGATGACCGCAATGGGCCCTTCGGGCGCAGCGGCGACCGCGGCCTCCGCGCCGGGTTCGACCACACCAATCACGGGCGTGGGTGCGAGCGCCGCACCGAGGGCGGGCAGCGCCACGGCCGACGCGGTATTGCAGGCGACGACGACGAGCTTCACCCGGCGGCGCATCAACGCACCGGCCGCTTGCACGGCGTAACGCGTGACGGTTTCGCCGCTCTTGGTGCCGTAAGGAAGCCGCGCCGTGTCTCCCAGATAGATGAAGCTTTCGTGCGGCAGCCGCGCCATCAGCGCGCGCATGACCGTCAACCCGCCCATGCCGGAATCGAAAATGCCGATGGCGCTCACAACGGCGGCGCGGAGAAATAGGAGTCGAGGATGGCGGTATAAATGTCCGCGAGCCGGTTGATCTCTTCCACGGGCACGCATTCGTCGACCTTGTGCATGGTCGCGCCCGGCAGGCCCACTTCCGCGACGGGGCAATAATCCTTGATGAACCGCGCATCAGACGTGCCGCCGCCGGTGGAGAATTCCGGCGTCATATTGGTGACGCGCGCGATGGCGCGGGCGAGAAGCTCGGTATAGGCGCCGGGCTTGGTGAGGAACGACACGCCGCTGACGCTCGATGCGATGGCGATCTCGCTCCCGGTTTCATGCGCCAGTTCGTCCGCGATGATTTCAATCCTGCGCAGCAGGCTCTCGGCCGTATGCAGATCGTTGAAACGGATATTGCAGGTGGCGCGCGCTTCGGCGGGCGAAACGTTCGATGCGGGATTGCCGACATCGAAGGTCGTGAAGACAAGCGTGGACGGCTCGAAGTGCGCCGTGCCCGCATCGAGCGGTTCGGCGTCCAGTCGCGTCACCAGGGTCGCGAGAATGGGAATGGGATTGAGCGCATTCTGCGGATAGGCCGTGTGGCCTTGCACACCGCGCACACTGAATGCGATTTTCATGCTGCCGCGCCGACCGATCTTGATCGTGTCGCCGGCGCGCGCCGTCGAAGTCGGTTCGCCCACCAGGCAATGATCGAGCCGCTCGCCATGATCCCGCAGCCATTCCAGCATGGCCTTCGTGCCGTTGATCGCCACGCCTTCTTCGTCGCCCGTGATGAGAAAGCCGATCGAACCTTTGAGTTCGCCTTTTGCGAGATGCCGCGCCGCCGCAGTCGCGAACGCCGCAATGTCGGATTTCATGTCGGCGGCGCCGCGACCGTAGAGCACGCCATCGCGGATTTCCGCCGCGAACGGATCCGCGCGCCACAACTTCGCATCGCCGGGCGGCACGACATCGGTGTGTCCCGCGAAACAGAAATGCGGCGCTTCGGTTCCGATCCGCGCATAGAGATTGTCGATGGGGGCGGTGCCCGGCGCTTCGAAACGCAACCGGTGACAGGCGAAGCCGAGCGGCTTTAGCACAGCTTCCAGCACGCCCAGCGCGCCTGCATCGTCCGGCGTCACGGAAGGACGGCGGATGAGAGCCTGGGCCAGTTCGACGGGGTCGGGGACGCTCATGGTGTTGCGGTTTAGGCCGCGGGCCGGGTTATGGTCAATGAAGATAGGAGGCAAAATTTGCTACCGGCTCTGACCATCATTTAATCACCTTCAACCGGCGCTCCAAGCGGATCGGCGCCGAAACGGTTTTGACCGACAGACCCGCGCAAGCAGTACAATTCAACGAAGCCCCACAATTCGAGGCCAAAGACGACAACGGCAATAAGTACCTTTGCCAATGTTGCGAAAGGACTCGTGCCGCTATTTGTTCCCGGCAACAGAGTGAATTGAAAGACGCCAAACGTCCAGGGAGCGTAAACGAGCAGAATGATCCACCATCCACTTTTGTTGCGGTCGTGCAGTCGTTTTATGCCGACAGCCAAAGTGGGAATTGCGGTGATGAGCCAAAACGGAGTCATCAGCAACATCACATTTCGTCCAACTGGAGAAGCGAGACCATCTCCAGAAAAGGCGTGGCCGATTTGTCTCCACGAAACTCCCAGGAATTTTGTGACGAACTCTTCATAGATGAAGGCGGGAACCAGAAACAGCACGATGAACAGCCACTGCTTCGCGCGATTTGATCGCCCGTTGAAGCTGAAAAGGTAGTGTCCCCAGTCCACCGAATAACTCTCTCTAATCCCGCAACAACTCATTGATCGATGTCTTCGCCCGTGTGCGCGCGTCGACGCGCTTGACGATCACGGCGCAATAGAGCGATGGGCGGTCGGGACCCGCGGGCATCGTTCCGGAGACGACGACGGAATAAGGCGGCACGCGGCCATAAAATATCTCCCCAGTCGCGCGGTCGACGATCTTGGTCGACTGGCCGAGATAGACGCCCATCGACAGCACCGAGCCTTCGCCCACGATCACGCCTTCGGCCACTTCCGCGCGCGCGCCGATAAAGCAATTGTCTTCGATGATGACGGGCGCGGCCTGGACAGGCTCCAGCACGCCGCCGATTCCTGCGCCGCCTGAGATGTGGCACGTCTTTCCGATCTGCGCGCAGGAGCCGACCGTCGCCCAGGTGTCGACCATGGTGTTCTCGCCCACATAGGCGCCGACATTGACGAAAGACGGCATCAGCACCACGCCTTTGGCGATGAACGCCGAATGGCGCACCACCGCGCCCGGCACCGCGCGAAATCCGGCCGCGCGAAAGCGTTGCGCATCCCAGCCCAGGAATTTCGAATCGACTTTGTCCCACCAGGGCGCGCCCCCCGGGCCGCCTTCGATCGTGCTCATGTCGCGCAGACGAAACGAGAGCAGCACCGCTTTCTTAAGCCATTGGTGCACCACCCATTCGCCGGCGTGTTTCTCCGCGACGCGCGCCGTGCCCGAATCGAGCGCATCGAGCGCATGTTCGACGGCCTCGCGCACGGGACCCTTGGTCGCCGAACTCAGCGTGTCGCGGGCTTCCCATGCGTCGTCGATGATTTTGGCGAGTTCCATGTCAGATCCTGATCGAATGAAGAAATTGCGGAAGGTCTTCGGTGGTGTGATGGATATGTTCGGGCTCGATGACGGGATATTGCGGCCCCTGCTTAGACCACGCCGATCCGTTCCTGAGCCACACCGTCGTCCAGCCCAAATCATGCGCGGGCACGAGATTGCGCGCCACATCTTCGAACATCGCGCATTTTTCCGCCGCAACGTCCGCTTTCGCAAGCACGGCGCGATAGGATCGCTCATCGGGCTTCGGGCGATAATCGATCGTTCGGATGTCCCAGATCTCGTCGAACAATGACTCCAGCTTGAGCCGCGCGAGCACGCGCTCCGCGTGATTGCGGCAACCATTGGTGAAGACGAATCGCCGTCCCGGCAATAGCGCCAGCGCCGACGCGAGCGCGGGATCTGGCGTCAGCACCGAAAGATCGATATCGTGGACGCTGGCGAGAAAATCTTCGGGATCGATCCCGTTGACCGTCATCAGCCCGTTCAATGTCGTGCCGTGGTCGCGGTAATAGGCTTTCTGGACCGCGCGCGCCGAATCGAAATCGAGGCCCAATACGTCCTGCACGAACGCCGTCATGCGCGCATCGACCTGGACGAACAGGTCGCTGTCCGCGGGATAGAGCGTGTTGTCGAGATCGAATATCCAGGCCTCGACATGCCGGAAATCGGGGCCCGATCGCGCCGCATTCACAGGGACTGCTTGCCTTGCTTGCATGGGGGCGAAGATGGGCGAAGGTCCGGGGATAGGCAAGCGCCACAGACAAGCGGGTTTCATCTTGCGCTAACCACGCCTGTTCAACAGGTCTTAATGAAAAGTTGCCGATACTGCAGGGGCGAAAATGCGCTTTGCGCAAATGCGGCCCGGGGAGCACTGCATGGCGGCGGAGGATCGAAAGGATTTGCGGGATTTGCTTCCCGCGCAACTCAGCCGCGAGGCTGTGTTGAAAATCCTGGAAGCTCATGACAAGGCTGCCCGCGAGGCGCTGGCCAAGCGTCCCGACGTTTCGCCGGAAGTTCTTTTCCTGCTCGCCAATGAGGGCAACGAGGCCGCGCGCCGGGCCGTGGCCGCCAATCCGTCGGCGCCCGCGCACGCCAATCGGCTCCTGGCGGACGATGCAGACGACGAGGTGCGTGTCGAGCTCGCCCGCAAGATCGGCCGCCTGCTTCCCGATCTGACCGCCGAGGAAAGCAAGCGCCTGCGCGACCTCACCATCGAAACCCTCGAGCGGCTCGCGCGCGATCAGCTAGTCCGCGTGCGCCAGATCCTGGCTGAAGAAATAAAGCTGCTGGACTGCGTGCCGCGATCGATCATTAAGCGTCTGGCCCGCGACGTGGAATCCGTGGCGGCGCCCATCCTTGAATATTCGCCGCTGCTGTCCGACGCCGATCTCATCGAGATTGTCACCACGGCGCAGGCGCGCTTTGCGCTCACCTGTGTCGCCAAGCGCAGGCCGCTCAGCCCCAGCGTGTCCGAAGTCGTGGCCGCGGCCCTCGACGTGCCCGCGGTCGCAGCCCTGCTCGCCAATTCCGGCGCGCATATCCGCCGGCAAACGCTCGACAAGATCGCCGAACAGGCCGTGAAGGTGAGCGAGTGGCATTTGCCGCTTGTGCTGCGCAACGATCTTTCGAAGCGCGCCGTCCGGCGGCTCGCGGGCTTTGTGAGTTCTGCGTTGATCGGCA
The DNA here is from genome assembly GCA_963715545.1 of uncultured Alphaproteobacteria bacterium. GTDB lineage: Bacteria > Pseudomonadota > Alphaproteobacteria > Micropepsales > Micropepsaceae > Rhizomicrobium. The sequence goes on from OY970252.1 coordinate 3,880,157, forward strand.
AGCTCGCGGCGCGAAACGGCATCGACGACAAGACGCGCCAGCATCTGAAGCAGCGGATGCGCGAGAGGCTGGATGAGGAAAGCGTCGATCCGGAGGTCGGCAAAGGCGCAGACGTGAAGGCCCTGTTCAAGGCCGGCAAGCTCAACGACAGCTTCGTCGAAAGCGCGGCCGAAACCGGTCGCCGCGAAACGCTCGTCGCTGCGCTTTCATTGCTTGCGAAAACGCCGGAAGACAGCGTGCGCCGAATTCTGCAATCGGGCTCCGCCAAGCCGGTGACGGCGCTTGTCTGGCGCGCGAAGCTCAGCATGCGCGTCGCCTTCAAAATCCAGTCCTTCGTCATGCATCTGGCGGCAGGCGAGTTGCTGCCGGCGAGGGACGGCGTGCATTTCCCGCTGACGGAAGACGAGATGCGCTGGCATCTCAATTATTTCGGCGTTCGCGGCTGAACGTTTTTTGGGGCAGGCGTCAGCAATCCGTCCTTGCCGACATGGGCTGCATAGCCCGCACGCCCCTTGGTGTCGGTGACGGCGAATCCCACTTCCATCAATCCCCGCGAGGCGCATTTGTCGACGCCGAAGATTTCGAATTCGATATTGGTGATGCAAAACTTCATCGGCCCCTTCACCAGATAGGCGTTGGTGTGGTTCTCGACCAATAGATAGACCTTATCCGTTGCGAGAGGGTCGGTGATGGTCTTGGCGCAACCGGCGGGAGGCACCTTCCACCAGCCGCGCGACACCCAATTATCGCCGCTCTTGAGCCCGATCGCCGCCCAAACGTCGCCGTCGCTGTCATTGCAGACGGAATAGCCCGCGGGCGCGGATGCTTTGATCGCTTCGGTTTCCAGCGCGTCGAAGAGATCGCTGTTCGTCGCAGTCTCCGGCAATTTCATGCGCTTGCGGAAATCAATCATCGCGTCGTCGCGGCTTTTGTTGCCGTTGGCGTCGCCGGGCCCGACCTTGTAACCGATGTCGTTGAGCAATCGCACGATCCCGATGACGCGCGCGGCGTCCAGCGACGTGATCAGCGACGATTCCGTCAAAGTCATCGTCCACGATTTCTTGCCATGCGTCGCCACGGGCGCGAACGGAAGCTGGAACGTGTCGTCCCCCTGGCAACCCGGAACGGTGACGGGCGATTGCAGCGCGAAATTGGCGTCTTTGGCGCAGAGGCGCACATTGCCGCCCCAGGCGCGCGCGAGGCCGGAATGGGCCTGCGAGGTGCGCGCATAAACGTAGTAGCCGGGCGCGGTCAAAGGATCGGGCAGCGCCGCGTCGCAATCTCCCGGCACGACGCGCGTCCAGCCGCGGGTCAGCATGTTGGCGCCGACCTGATAGCCGGCGGCGACATAGAGAATATAGCTCGTCTGATTGCAGATGTTCAGCGCCGCGCTCGCGGGTGCGCTTTGCAGCGCCGCCGTCACGAACGCCAGCACGGCACAGCAACGCCAGATGCGCGTCATTCGGCCGTGATCATCGTGCCGGCGCCATGCTCGGTGAACAGCTCGAGCAGCAGCACGTGTGGGATGCGCCCATCGAGAATCACCGCGGCATGAACCCCGGCCTCGACTGCTTCGATGGCCGTTTCGATCTTGGGGATCATGCCGCCGGAAATGGTTCCGTCCGCGATCAGCGCGCGCGCTTCGGCGACGCTGAGGCGCTGGATCAGCTTCCCTTCGCGGTCGAGGACGCCTTCGACGTCCGTCAACAGAAGAAGCCGTGCGGCCGACATCGCCCCCGCGACGGAGCCTGCGACGGTGTCCGCATTGATGTTGAAGGTTTCGCCTTTGCGGCCCGCGCCGATGGGCGCGATGACCGGGATGAGGTCCGAGGCGATGATCGTGCGCAGCACTTCGGGGTTGACCGTTTCCGGTTCGCCCACGAAGCCCAGGTCGATCGGCTCGCTTTTGAGGGTCACGGGATCGAGCTTGCTGCGTTCGAGCTTGCGCGCGATCACGAGATTGCCGTCCTTGCCCGAGAGACCCACGGCGCGGCCGCCGGCGGCGTTGATGCCGCTCACGATCTGTTTGTTGATCGCGCCGGTCAGCACCATCTCGACCACTTCGATCGCGGCCGCATCGGTCACGCGCAAACCGTCCACGAACGAAGAGGGGATTGCGAGCTTCTTGAGCATGGCGCCGATCTGGGGGCCACCGCCATGGACGACGACAGGATGAATGCCGGTCTGCTTCATCAGCACGATGTCCTGGGCGAATTGTTCGGATACGCCCCCTTCCATCGCATGGCCGCCATATTTCACGACGATGGCGCGGCCGTCATAGCGAAGAATATAGGGCAGGGCTTCGACGAGAACCCGCGCCGTCGAGCGCCAACGCGCCAGCACCCGCAGATTGCGGTCCTGGCCGACATCGTCCTGCAGCGCCATGCGGGGGACCTCGCGAAAATCCGCCGGCTTATATCCCAATAGCTACGGCTGGGCCAGCGCGGCGAGATGGGCCTTAAGCATATCCAGCCCCTGGCCCGTCTCCGCGGACGTGGACAGAACATCCGGGTACGCCGCAACATGGCCGCGCAGCGCCGTCTGACATTCCTGCACCGCGTCGGCGCGCTGGGCCGCGGGCAAAGTGTCGATCTTGGTCAGGACCGCAACATAAGACACGGCCGCCTGGTCGAGTTGTTTCATCGCTTCGTGATCGGCTTCCATCGCGCCGCGCCTGGCGTCGATCAGCAGCAGCACGCGACGCAATGTCGGGCGCCCGCGCAGATAGTCGAAGATGAGTCCGCGCCACTGCTCGGCCGCTTCCTTCGAAATGCGCGCATAGCCATAGCCGGGGAGATCGACGAGCAGGCAGGCGTCGCCGAGGCGGAAGAAATTGATCTGCTTGGTGGCGCCCGGCGTGTTCGAGGTGCGCGCCAGCGAGCCTCGTCCGGTCAGCGCATTGATGAGGCTCGACTTGCCGACATTCGAGCGGCCGACAAACGCCATCTCCGGAAGGCTGGGAGGCGGGATCGCGTCCGTGTTCGCGGCCCCCGCCACGAACTCGCAGGGCCCCGCGAACAGCTTGCGGATGCGTTCCAGGTCCCGTGCCGATTCTCTGGCCGTCGGCGCTTTGTCGTCGCTCACGCGCCCGGCGCCGTGCTCTTGCTGCTGCGCAGGCGCGTCACGAAAGCCGGAAGCTTGAAGTTCTTGAAGAGGTGAACTTCGACGCCCTGCCGCCGCATCATCACATATTGCTGGCCCACGGAGAGCAGATTGTTCCACGTCCAATAGATGACGAGACCGGCAGGGAATCCCGCCATCATCGCCGTGAAGACGATCGGCATGTAGGACATCATCTGAGCCGTGACGGGATCGGCGGGCGCGGGATTCATTTTCGTCTGCAGCCATTGCGTGATTCCCATCAGCATCGGCCACACGCCGATCAGCAGGAATGTCGGCATAAAGGCGGGAACGCCCCAGGGCAGCAGGCCGAACAGATTGATGAAATTCGTGGGATCGGCCGCGGAAAGATCGTGGATCCAGCCGAAGAACGGCGCCTGCCGCATCTCGATCGTGACGTAAAGAACCTTGTAGAGCGAAAAGAAGATCGGAATTTGAATCAAGGTCGGCAGGCAACCCGAAACCGGGTTCACCTTCTCACGCCGATAGAGCTCCATCGTCTCCTGTTGCTGCTTCACCTTGTCGTCGGCAAAGCGCGTTTTGATCTTCTCCATTTCGGGCTGAAGCTTCTTCATCTTGCTCATCGAGCGGTAGGACGCGTCTGCCAGCGGGAAGAAGAGGAGTTTGATCGTGACGGTCAGGAGCAGGATCGCGACGCCGAAATTGCCGATGTAGCGATAGAAGAGATCGAGCACGAAGAAGATCGGCTGGGTGAAGAACCAGAACCAGCCCCAATCGATCGCCATGTGGAATTTGGCGACGCCGCCTTTGTCTTCGTAGGTCTGCAAAAGCTGGACGACCTTCGCGCCGGCGAACAACCGATGCGCGATGGTGACGGTGGCGCCGGGCGCAATCGCATGCGCATCGAGGCGGTAGTCCGCCTGATAGGCTTTGGTCGCGCCCATCGGCAGCGCGTGATAGACTCCGTCCCACGCTTCGTTCTGCGGCGGGATGACGGAGGCCATCCAGTATTTGTCCGTGAAGCCGACCCAACCGCCGGTCGAATGGAAAGTCTGCGGCGGCTTGTCGTCTTTGAAGTCGTCGTAGTTGGCGTCCCTCAGCGTGCCGTCGGCGACGCCGACAAAGCCTTCATGCAGGACCCAAACGTGCGGCGTTTGCGGTACGCCGTCCCGGGCGACGAAACCATAGGGATAGAGCACCGCCGACGCGCCGCTCTTATTGGTGACGGCGTCCTTCACCGTGATCATGTATTGATCGTCGATCGACACCGTGCGGTCGAAAACCAGACCGTGGCCGTTGTCCCATTCGAGCACGACGGGCGTGTCCGTCGTGAGCTTCGCGCCATGCACCAATTTCCATGGAGTCGAATCGTCCGGAAGCTTGATAGGCGCGCCCGGCACGGACACCCAACCGAACATCGCGTAATAGGGAAACGGCGTCCCCTTGGGCGCCAGCAGAACGATCTCGGGACTCTTCTTGTCGAGAGTCTGCGTGGTATTTTTTCAATCTGAGATCGTCGAACAGCGCACCCTTCAGAAGCAGAGACCCATCGACGGTCGGCGTGTCGATCGGCACGCGCGCGCCGCCCAGCTTCAAGGCGTCCGTTCGTCCAAGATTGACCGGAGCGCCGCTCGCGTGCGGCGCCGTCGGTTGTGCAGTCGCCTTCGCTGCTTGCTGATGCGCCAGCTGCGCTTGCCGCGCCGTCTCGGCCTTCATCTGCGGCTGGCCGACGAAATACATCCATCCCATCAGGACGATGAAGGACAGCGCCATCGCGATCAGAAAATTATTGTTGTTCTCGTTCATGTGTCTCTATCGGGCTGGCGGAACGGGATCGAAGCCCGACGAACCGCCGAGCCAGGTGAAGGGGTGACACCGCAGAAGCCTGCGGGCGGTGAGCCATAGCCCTTTTCCGGGGCCATGTGTGCGCAAAGCTTCGATCGCATATTCGGAACAGACGGGGGTGAAGCGGCAGCACGGGCGGGAACATCGGCGAGATCAGCATCCGATAGGCCTTGATCGGGGCAACCAGCACCGCCACCACGGCCCCACGCAGATCGAATGTGTGGCGATCCGTCACCGGGGCCCTCAAGCTGTCGGCCGGCCGAGCTTGGCGTGGGCCGCGTTGAGCGCAGATACAAGGTCGTCGAGCAGGCCGCCAAAGGGCCGCGTCAGCGTGTCCCGTCGCGCGACGAGAACATAGTCATTGCCCGGCAGGCCTGAAAGGGGAAGGACCGCCGCAGCCGCGGCCCGGAGCCGCCGTTTGGCGCGGTTGCGCTGGACGGCGCCGCCGATCTTGCGGCTGGCAGTAAAGCCCACGCGCACGACGCCGGGCTTCGCCGCGACCGCAGGTGTTTCGCAGACTTCCAGGGTGATGGCAGGGGTCACGCGCCGAATGCCCTTGGCGGCGCGCAGAAAATCGGGGCGGTTCTTGAGGCGTTCCATGGCGAGCCTCGGCTTTGGGAGCGGGCCGGCCGTATGCGGACAATCCGTCAGGCCGACAGCTTCTTGCGGCCATGGGCGCGCCTGCGGGCGAGCACTTTGCGGCCGCCGGCCGTCTCCATGCGTGCGCGGAAGCCGTGGCGGCGCTTGCGGACGATTTTGCTCGGCTGATAGGTGCGCTTCATGATCCTGATCCTTGAAGGGCCGGGGCCATCCAAAAGGGAGCCGAGCTTCTAGAGAGCGAAGCCGGACCTGTCAACGGGAGCGCCTTCCCTCCCTCGCGAAGCGTGGGGAGGGTCAGGGTGGGGCGCGCGTCCGCGCGCAGAAGACTCTTCTATTCGCCCCCACCCTAACCCTCCCCACAAGGGGGAGGGGATGCTTGCATCGATGCAATCCGAAATTTTCGCGCGCCTTTATTTCGCCCGGGCTTCCTGCTCTAAAACCTCATGCCCGGACGTTTCCGCGCACAGATGGGTGAAGCCTGGAGGCTGATCGGGCAGAGCCTTTCGGGGCGCCTCCTCCTCTTGACCCTTCTATATGTGATGATCACGCAAGTGCTCATCTTCCTGCCGTCCGTGGGACGCTATTACCGCAGCCTTCTCGACGAGCATATCGAGACCGCCCAGATCGCCATCCTGCCCTTCACCGAACCGGGCGGCAGCCAATTGTCGGCCGCCCTCAGGCGGGAGCTTCTGCTGCGCGCCGGCGCCACGGCGGTGGTCCTCAAACGCGCCGACCAGAGCGAACTCTACCTGAAGGACGAGCTGCCCCGACGCATCGACGCCGTCATCGATCTCCGGACGAGCAATCTGCTGGGCGAGATCTATCAGGCCATGGAAGGCATCTTCGGCGGCGGCAACCGTGTGCTGCGCATCATTTCCTTCACGCGCATTCCGGCGGCCGAGAGCGTGGAAGTGATCCTCGATGAAATGCAGATGCATGCGCGGCTGATCGATTACGCCCGCAATGTGTTTTACGTCGCCGTCCTGATTTCACTGGCGATCGCGCTCTTGGTGTTTCTCAGCCTCTATTTCGTCTTCGTCCGGCCCATGGGGATGTTGACGCGCGCGATGATCGTCTTTCGCGACAATCCGGAAGATCCGGGCCGCATCGTGGCGCCCTCCAATCGCCGGGACGAAATCGGCACGGCCGAACGCGAGCTCGCCGCCATGCAGCGAGATCTCTACGGCTTCCTGCAGCAGAAGGGCCGGCTCGCCGCGCTCGGTTCGGCGGTGGCGAAAATTCAGCACGACCTCCGGAACATTCTCGCCAGCGCGCAGCTCGCCTCCGATCGCCTTTCCACCATCGACGATCCGGTCGTGCAGCGGCTGACGCCGCGTCTTGTGGCGTCGCTCGACCGCGCCGTCGCGCTGGCCACGAACACGCTGCGCTATGGCCGCGCCGACGAGCATCCGCCCGAGCGCAGAAGATTGTCGGTGTCGCCGCTTGTGTCCGAAGCGGCCGAAGCCGGCATCTCCGAAAAATCCCTGGAGCACGCTGTCGCCTGGTCGAGCGATGTGCCGGACGATCTCGAGATCGACGCCGACGCCGAGCAGCTCTACCGCATCGTGATGAACCTCGTGCGCAACGCGGCCGAGGCGCTGGGCGCGCGCGGCGGCGCCATCGTGGTGGCGGCGCGCAGGCGGGGACATCACGTGCAGATCGATGTGGAAGACAATGGTCCCGGCATTCCCGAGAACGTGCGTGCGCGCCTGTTCCAGCCTTTTGCGACGTCAGCGCGGCCGGGCGGCTCGGGCCTGGGTCTCGCCATCGCGCGCGATCTGGCCCGCGCACATGGGGGAGACGTGACGCTGGTGTCGACAGGCCCGCGCGGCACGATTTTCCGTATCGACATTCCCGATCGCGAGGACGTTTGAGATTAATGGCCTCCTATTTTCACCCCTCTCATTGTCATGGCCCGCGAATGCGGGCCACCCAGGTTGAGCCTGTTCATCGCGCAGGTGAGACTCAAATCCATGCTTTTTCTTCGAACTCAGAGACACGTCACCTGGGTGGCCCGCATTCGCGGGCCATGACACCCGAGGGTAAAACGAGTCTTGATTTGCGGCTGTTGGCATAACATGGCGTGGGATCCCAAGACCTACATGAACTTCGGCGCGGAGCGCACGCGACCCGCGGCTGAGTTGCTCGCGCGCATTGAAGCCGACGCGCCGGCAAAAGCAGTCGATCTCGGTTGCGGGCCGGGCAATTCGACGGCGCTGCTCGCCGCGCGCTGGCCGGAAGCCGATCTCGAAGGCGTGGACAGTTCGCCCGAGATGCTCGCGGAAGCCAAACGCTCGGGCGTCAAAGCGCGCTGGTCGGAAGCGGACATCGCGCAATGGAATCCGGGCGCCTTCTATGACGTGATTTTCTCCAACGCCACCTTCCAATGGATTCCCGATCATAAGACTCTATTGCCGCGCCTGATGTCGCGCGTCACGAAAGGCGGCGCGTTCGCGTTTCAGGTTCCGCGCAATTTCGACGATCCCTGCCACACCTTGATTCACGAAGTGGCGCAAGGCGGCCCCTGGGCTGCGAAGCTGAAGGATGTGCGTGACTGGTGGAACGTGCTCGAACCGGAGGCCTATTTCGGCATTCTCGAAAGCGCAGCACACGCCATCGACATCTGGGAAACGCGCTATGTGCAGGTTCTCGACGGTGAAGACGCCGTTTATCGCTGGATGAGCGGCACGGGGCTGCGGCCCTTCGCCAATGCGCTCGAAGGGCAGGAACGGGAAGATTTCCTGGCTGAATATCGTCGCCGCGTCGCAGCCGCCTATCCGCGGCGGGAAAGCGGCGCCACGCTCTATCCGTTCCGCCGGCTGTTCTGCATCGCGCGCCGGTAGGCTTCCGGGCGTGCGCGCAACGCGGTAGCCTTGCCCCATGGTCCGTCCGGGCAAGCGCAATCTGATCACCGACGTGGCAGGGCTCAAGATCGGCAATGCCGAAGACGCGCGCGCGCGGACTGGCGTGACTGTTCTTCTGTGCGACGAGCCTGCGACAGCCGCCGCCGATGTGCGGGGCGGCGCGCCCGGCACGCGCGACGTCGAAGGCCTCGATCCGGTGTCGCTGGTCGATGCTGTGGATGCGATCACGCTTTCGGGCGGTTCGGCGTTCGGGCTCGATGCGCCCTCCGGCGTACAATCCTTTTTGCGCGAGCAGGGCCGCGGATTCGAAATCGCGCCCGGCGCCCCGCGCGTGCCGATCGTGTCAGGCGCGATCCTTTTCGACCTCGCCAATGGCGGCGACAAGGAGTGGGGCGAGATGCCGCCTTACCGCGCGCTGGGACGTCGCGCGGCGGAGAATGCGGCGCTCGAATTCAAACTCGGCAATGCGGGCGCTGGTCTGGGCGCAACGGCCGGCGCTTACAAAGGCGGGCTCGGCAGCGCGTCATCTGTCACGGAGGATGGAATCACGGTCGGCGCGATCGTCGCGGTGAACGCCGTCGGTTCGCCGCTCATTCCCGGCACGGATGTCTTCTGGGCCTACCCCTTCGAGCAGAATGGCGAGTTCGGCAGGCGCGCGCCCAAGGGGCCGTTGCCGCAACTCGATCTCGATCTGCCGCCCGACATGAAAGGGGCGGCGCGCGCGGCGGGAAACACCACCATCGCCGTTGTGGCGACGGACGCCGCATTTTCGCCCATCGAATTGAAACGCATTGCGATCATGGCGACGGACGGATTTGCGCGCGCGTTGCGCCCCGTCCACACGCCGTTCGACGGCGATCTCGTGTTCGCGATTTCCACGGGACGGAAAACGCTTGCGGGCGCGCGGCCGCGCGAGAGCATGCGGGTGGGAATGATGGCCGCCGATTGCCTTGCACGCGCCATCGCGCGCGGCGTCTACGAAGCGCAGACGCTTGCGCATCTTCGCAGCTATCGGGATGTGTTTGGGAAACATTAGGGAGGAAACGATGGACAAGTTCGATCAGGATGAAGGTCATATTTCGCGTCGCGTTTTCGCGGCGACATCGCTCGTCGCGGGATTCACGCTGGCGGCAGGACCTGTCCGCGCCGATGCGATCATCACCGACACGAATGGCCTCGATGCGGGCGAAGTGAGTATTCCCGTTTCGGACGGAAAGATTCCCGGCTATCGCGCGAAGCCCGCGGGCAAGACGAATCTTCCGACCATACTCGTGGTGCAGGAAGTGTTCGGCGTGCATGAGCACATCCGGGACATGTGCCGGCGCTTCGCGAAGCTCGGCTATTACGCCATCGCGCCTTCGCTTTATGCGCGCTACGGCGATCCCGGCAAATACGACATGGACCATTTGCAGGGTCTGTTCACCGACATCGTCTCCAAGGTGCCGGACAAGGAAGTGATGTCCGATCTCGATTCCGCTGTCGCGTTTGCGGGCGGCGACGGCGCGAACACAGCCAAGCTCGGCATTACGGGCTTCTGCTGGGGCGGGCGCATCGTCTGGCTCTATGCGGCGCACAATCCCGCGCTCAAAGCCGGCGTCGCCTGTTACGGACAATTGCGCGGACCGGCGACCGTGAGCCCGCTCCGGCCGCTCTATCCGCTCGATCTCGTGCACGATCTGCATGCGCCGGTGCTCGGCCTCTATGCCGGGCTCGACCACGGCATTCCTGTTTCCGATGTGGAGGCGATGCGCGCAGCGCTGGCGCAGGCCGGTAAGCTCAATTGCGACATGCATGTCTTCATGGACGCGCAACACGGCTTCTTCGCCGACTACCGCGCGTCCTACAACGCCGCCGACGCGAAGGAAGGCTGGAAAGAACTGCTCGCCTGGATGCGCAAGAATGGCGTGGGGTGATGCTTCAGATCGGATGGAGTTGACGGGCTATTCCTAATCTCTCCATGGCCGGCCCCCGAGCCGGCCACCCAGCCCGCCGCGCGTCTGCGCGGCGAATGAGTCTTTGCAAAATTGTGCGTGCATAATTCAGCTCGCGGACGCTCGCTGGCTGGGTGGCCGGGTCACGCCCGGCCATGGTGAGTTTTGTAATTCAGTTCGATCTTAAACTGATTTACCGCACGTACACGCGCACTTCGCTGGAACCGGCGCCGGGATCCGTCGCCGAAGAGATCGACAGCCGCGCGGCAGGTACGCCCATATCGGTCATCGAGCGCATCACTTCCTGCGCATGACGTTGCGATTCCGTCTGCGCGAGCTGCACGGCCGGGGCCGAGCCGCGCGTCGGCGAAACCGCCACGATGGCGAAGGAAGACGTCGGCCGCGACTGCAGCGCCTGCGCCAGCGCGGTGTAGAGAATCTGCTGATAGGCGACGTTCGGATGATCGAACTTGATCGTCACCAGCGGCGCGCCGGTGGGCGCGGCGAAGCTGACGGGGCCTCCGACCGAGGCCATCATCGGCGTTCCCAGTTCCGTGCCGTAGAACTCGCCGTTCTTGATGGCGCTGGCCAGCGTTGTGAGGTTGGCGCGCTCATTGGCGACATAGGCGGTCTGGCGCTGGATGTCCGCCGAGGCTTCAGTGAGGAGCCGATCGATCAACACGATCGTCTGGCCGGCTTCGTCCGCCAGCACCGAAAGCTGGCGATGATCTTCGTCCACGGCGCCGGAGACGTTGAACGTCGCCTGGATCGTGTCCTGCACGAAATGCGCGCGCGAGGCGTCATTGGCGATCTCGCTGCCGACCGAATTCAGCGAATTGATGTTGGTGGTGAGCGCGTCGAGCGAGCCCTGGGCCGAATTCCATTGGGCGACCAGTTCCGGATTGCCGCGGGTGGTGCCCATTTCGAGGTGGGTGGTGATCTGCGCCTTCGACTCATGATAGGCGCTCGCCGATTGCGCGGCGGCGTTTCTGAGATCGCCCAGCTGCTGCGAGGCCGAAACGATTTTGTCCTGCAGGCTGGTGAGGTCCTCGCGCAGGCTGGTGACGGTGTGGCTGACGACGGTGCCGGTGTCGCTGCCCGGTTCGATGGGAACGGGCGTCAGGTTTCCGGTCGGGCTCGCGCCGGCTGCCGCCGCGGAAGACGCCGACATCGGCAAGGTCCCCGGCATGCTCGATGGCGCCGTCGACTGGTCCGATGACGGCGCGGGCGCTTCGGCTTGCGCCGGCGCTTCGGAGCTGGGACCGAACAACGTCTCGTCGATGCTGCCGCAGCCGGCCAATCCAAGCCCGATGCTGAGGGCGAGGCCCGTGAGGATATAAGAGCGCCGCGCCGTCGCTGCCGAAATGCCCGTCATTCTGAAGATCTCCGCTTCGGCGGATCAGTGCCCGCCCACCCGGCGTGAAAGCACGCCGACGCACCACACCCGGCAGCCTAGAGCCGCACGGCGACCGGTTTGCAGTCTTAACTACGCAAGACGGCCGGGACAAGGGCGGATCATGCGGCTTTTTGGGGAAAATCTGTTTATCCCTCCGGGGCTTGGCGGGGAGGGCGCCGCTTCGGAGCGAGCCGGGCCCGGCCGCTGCGCGCCATGCCGTTCAAAGGCGCTGCGTGGGCGAATCGGCCCACATCGAATTCGGCCGATTCGCGCTTGCCATCGTCCATCCGCCCCACTAGTTTCCGCAGCCCTTGCGCGCACCCGTAGCTCAGCTGGATAGAGCACCAGACTACGAATCTGGGGGTCGGGCGTTCGAATCGCTCCGGGTGCGCCAGTTTCTCTCATGAAACAGAAAGCAGTTGTTACAGCGGGAGTCTGGAGTTCTCTGCCGCAATGACAGTCTGCAACAAGCCCCAATTGGTCTTCGGTAGATCGGTTCAACGCTTTGGTTTCTCCGCGTTTAGATCCCTTCAGGTTGCCCAGGATTCGAGGCGTACCCCGTTGGCCAATTTTTCAGGTGAGCATTTTGATCAGCACCTGCACGTATTCGCGATACTCATTGGCATGGCTTTCGTCGGGGGATTTTTGCACGCGTAACTCAACGTAGGTCGCGAGATCGTCCAAGCGCCCGAGCTTGACAAAGATAATGGGCACGTAGCTCGGAAGTGCATAGCCTCCCATTCCGTCTTTCCACGCGTCCATCATCGATTGTAGCGAAACATGTGTCTGGAAAAACGGGAAGGCATACCTGCGCAGGCACCCGACCAAATCGCCTGCCACATCAACGGTCAGAAGGCTTTCGTTGAAGTGCCAAGGCGCTCTTTCTGAACAAGCCGCGCAATCGGCCGCCAGCTGTTCCAAGGTTGTCATAATCAGCGGCGGACCGTCCTGCCGACGATCCAGCTTCCTTCCCATCAATTCAAAGGCGCGTATCCGGATGTCGATGAGCTCTTCGCTAAATACTCCAACCATGGGATCGAGCGTGTAACTATCGCCAGTAATGCCGATCCAGGCGCGCCATGGGTCGGCACTTGGTTTCACAAAAACGACCGAGGACCGTCGAGCGCATCGGAACCCCTAAAGGGCATGATACTCGCCGTCCTGACCAAGCAAGTCCGGCAGGGGAGCATTTCCAAGACCGGCCACACGCGGGATGCGCGATGGTCGATTACGGCAGTTTAATGGGTGCGACTGGCTACCTGATTGCTGGCCGGGCTTGATTAAGCCAGAAACGCTACCTACTTGATTCCAAAGGATTTTCGCCAACCGTGCGCCGCGCGGAAATGGCTGTTGCGAAAAAAGCAACCATTTCTGCTAGACTAACGTTGCAGGGGCGAAATCGGTTCGAGAATTATGACCATAAAGATTCAGGCTCAGATTCTATGGAAGGCGAAGCAAAGTTCAACTTCTTCGCGCTGGATCGCTATATGCGAGCCGATGAATCTGGTTCTAGAAGCTGATACCACGGACGAATTGCGGAGCCTCATAAACGAATCCGTGCAATTGCTCTTGCTTGATCTTCTCGAAGACAACGAATTGGACGATTTTCTTAGGAAGCATGGTTGGGCGCTTGCTTCTGAAGTTGTTCGTGATGGCGACAACGTCCGATTTGACGTTCCTTGGGAACTGCTAGTCTCCGGGAACACCCGTGATACAGAACACCAAACTCATTAACGCGCTAAGGTCGCTTAACTACACATTCAAACGCCAAGCGGATCGCGTCTGCATTTACAAACAGCGCGGTACGACGAAGCGTGTCGAAGTGCGGCGACACAACTGGCATGATGAAGAATATTGCGCCGTGCTATTGAAACAGGCCGGAATGCCGACCGAAGATATTCTCAAGTTCATCGCTCAGGAGCGCGAGACTATCCACTAGGCCGCTTTGACGTGCCGTTGCCAATATCCCGAAAAATCCACTGACGGGCCTTTCCGCATCGCGAGCGTTGCGACGTTACGGGTCTGATCGCCATTCGAGGAACGGCGGTTATCTTCTCTCCAAGCCGCTTCCTGCGCGTAACGGAGCAGATACGCGCCCACGATATGATGGTGATGACCGGCTTCGCCGCGACGGAGACGGGCGAAATAGCTTTCCGCCCAATTCGTGCAAGCGCCGTTCAATGAATACGCTTCCTGATGATTGATGCGCTTCACTTCGAAGCGCGAATGCAGCGGGTTCCATGCTGCGCTTTCATCGGCGTTTAGGCGACGCCATCAAGAGTGAATCGACCGTCTGCAATGCGATTGGCATAGCGGCCGATGATCGCGCCGAAATAGGGCCGGTTGACGATGTAGGGATTCAGATCGGGATATCCGAGAACGACGTCTTCGAAATTGCCGCTGCGGTCCGGCACGATGAACGACTGGACGATTCCGCCAAGCGTGAGAATGGTGACCGAGGCGCCGGCGGCGTTGCGCAGCGCAAACGACTCGACCTTGCGGCCGTCGGGGAGGGTTCCGAAAATGCTGCGGACGGGAGATCCTTGGGAAAGCCGCGCCCTCACAACGGGCCAGATTTCCCTGTCAACAAACGCAGCCGGTATTGCGGCACGATCGTGACGTCCGATACATCGGCGGTTTGATCGCCGCTGACCATCTTTGCGACGCCGCCATCCAGATAGATCGGCGAGTCGCTGCGGAGCGGCAGAACGGTCAATGTGAGCGGCGTTTTGATTTCCGAAGCGAAGCGCTTCAGGCCGATTTCCCAGACGCTTCCGTCGAGGAAATGATCGTCCATCATCGACATGCCGGAAAAGAGTTGGGCGACGTCGCCGCGGGCGCGAATTCGAAGGAACGCGTCGTCGCCTTCCTTCAGCGCAACTCCGCTCATCGCGATTGTCCAGGCTGCCGACTTGCCGAGAGTTTCGGGCGCGGGTTCGTGGGCGGTATTCGCAGGTGCGCCCAGAACCAGTGGTGGAACGGGCTGGGCGGCGCGAATTCTGGTCAGCGTCGCCGACATGCGGCGCACCGGCGCATTCGCCTCGAAAGCTTGAAATACGCCGTCTTGCGAAACCGTTTTCGTCGTCAGGTCGCCGACCGGCGCCTGAGATAGCGCCGGAAAGATCGCAAACCGGAATTGGGGATCGCCCGTCGACAGAAGGTCGAGCTCTCCATCGTCCAAGAATGCCTGAGCATTCGTCAGCAACAGATGCGCCTTTCCTTCCAGATCGACGATGGACAATCGGTCGGTTTGGGCCTGGTTCAGAACCAGAATTCGTATGGCGCCGCCGGCAGACGTCGTGACGTCGATCGACGCGCCGGTTCCGGCTCGGAGATCCGTGACCATGAAACGGCCCGTCGCCGGATCGTGAACGATCTTTGCAATGCTTGACGTGACGGCGGCGACCCCTTTTCCCGCGAAGGTGAACTCCGCGGGAATGCCGTCCTGGGCGCAAAAGACGAAGACCGGCGTCACGCCGGCATCGATGCGCGTCACCGGTTCCGCGGAGGCATAGATCAATCGGACGCCCGCCAGATCCATGTTGATCGGCCAGATGAAATAGGCGCCGGAAGGAATATCGATCGATCTGCTTGGCAGCGTGACAGTTTCATCGGGGAGTTGGATGGCGAACTGAACATCCTTCTGTTCGGCCATGGAATATTGGCGGACATGATTGTTGACGAACAGAAAGCCTGCATCGCCCAGGCTGCGAATCGAAAAGCGCGGCGTGACGAGATCGCCCGAACCTTTGGATATCTCCGCGGGTCGATGCACCGCCATCGGCGCCAGTTCCGATCCGAACGCCTGAAGAAAATAATGGAATGGCCGGATTTTGTTCATCACCGCATGCTGTTGGCCATAAGCGCCCAGCGGCGCCTGAAAATCGTAGTCGATCATCGGCAGATCGTTGTAAGCGCCGATCGATGTGTTCTCCTCCAGCGAACCATGATCCGGCGAATTCTGCCCGCCATGAAACATGTAATAACCGTAGAGATTGACGCCCGAGGCGAGCTGCACCGGCAGCATCGCGGCGGTGTCGTCCGGCGTCATGATTGGACGGCGGCGATACATGGTGGGAACGCCGCCGCCGAATTCCGCGCCGAGAAACGGCGTGTGTGGGATCGCCGCGTCAGCGTCGCCTTGCGCGGCATTTGTCGTTTCCGCGCCGAGATTGCCGCGCACGCGGCTGTCGAAACGAAACGCATAAACTTCGGAGGGCGGCAGTTTTTCCGTCGAAAGTCCCCAGGGCTCGTCGGCGTAGCCGCCGAACACCGGCGTGACTTCGCGTTGCGGAAAGACCGTGTTGTCCCACCCTGTAACCGTGTAGAGCGGCACGTCGAAGCCGGCGGCGAGCGCAATGCGTTTGAGCGCGGCGATGTGATCGCGACCCTGGCCGGGGCCCGTCAGATTGTATTCGTTTTCAAGCTGCATGCCGATGATCGGGCCGCCGTCCTTCCAAAGCAGGCCTTTCAGTTGCGCTGCGATCTGGCCCCAATAACGCGAGACATAGCGAAGATAGGTCGGGTCGTTACTGCGCGTCGGCATGGCGTGAACCACCCAGTCGGGAATGCCGCCGAAGCGCGCTTCGGAATGCACCCAGGGTCCCGGACGGATAAACACCTTCAGGCCGATCCGGCCGCACAAAGTCACGAAGCGGCGCAAATCGCGATCCTCGGTCCAGACGAATTGGCCCTCTTTCTCTTCGTGATGGTTCCAGAAGATGTAGGTCGAGACGATGCCGACGCCGGCCGCCTTCATCTTCAGCAATTCTTCTTTCCAATATTGGTTTGGAACCCGCGTGAAATGAAATTCGCCCATGACGGGCAGCCAGGGTTTGCCGTCGAGCGTCAGATATTGGCTGTTGACGCCAAGGGTATGTCCGTTTGGCGAGACCGCCGTGCCGAAATGGAAATAACCGGTCTCGGGCGCAGGCGGCTGTCGCCTTGCATCGACCGTGAGCACGGTTGCAGCGCTTGCGGGGAGCACGCTTGCGGCGACGAATGTTGCAAGCAGTAACCAAAGAATTCCAACGACCCTCACGATGCGTCCCCCAGCTTATTTTCTTTCGCAGCGTGCGTCGCACGCGACGCCATGCGTGAGCTTGCGCCATGGCCGTTTTGATTTATCATACAAATCAGATTGCCGCCGAAATGCAAGCGGGCGGGTCGAAGCCGGGGGCAAATGCAAAACCTGTTTATGTTCGCCGAACGCCGCAATGCGTTCGCTTTCTGGTTTGGTTCGGCAATCGTGACGGCAGGCGTTCTGCTGCATCTGCCGATGTTCTGGATGGCGCGCAACATGGGATTCATGCTCGCCGGCATGCCGATGGACCCGGGCATGATCGCGGGCATGGCGCTGATCGTTCTGGGAATCGCGTGCGCCGGCTATGGCTTGTTGCCCAAGACGGCGAAAGCCGTTCCCGTCTACGAAGAGATCGCCCCGCCGGAAGACGCGCCGCTCACGACGGCCCATTGGGTGCTGATGGGCGTTTTGTCCGTGGCGCTGATCACCGACATCATGAAACCTGCGAGCCTGGGCTTTGTCACGCCGGGTATGCGTGTGGAATACGGCATCGGCAAAGCGACAGTCGCGCTGCTGCCGTTTTCTGCGCTGGTGGGAACGGCAGTGGGTTCCTTCGTCTGGGGCGCGCTGGCGGATATTTACGGACGGCGCGCGACGATTCTGCTTTCGTCTGTGATGTTCGTTGGAACGTCCATTTGCGGCGCCATGCCGTCTTTCTGGTGGAACGTCGCGATGTGTTTCCTGATGGGCGCCGCGGCAGGCGGAATGCTGCCGGTCGCCTATGCGCTGCTCGCCGAGATCATGCCGACGAAACATCGGGGCTGGTGTCTCGTGCTTGTCGGCGGAGTGGGGGCAGTGGGCGGCTATCTCGCTTCGAGCGGATTGTCGGCGCTGCTGCAACCGTTCTTCGGTTGGCGGATCATGTGGTTTCTCAATCTGCCGACCGGCCTCATTCTCGTCGCGTTGAGCCCGCTCATCCCTGAGTCCGCACGCTTTCTCCAACTGATGGGACGCGCGCCGGAAGCACGACAGGTATTGGCCCGATTTGGCGCCACAGTGATTGTTGCGCTGAAAGGTCCGGTCGAAGACGTGGAAGTAGGCCATGCGCCCTTGCCGCCCACGGACCATGGTTTTTTGGGCACGACGAGCGCGCTCACGCTCGCGGCCCTGGCATGGGGCTTCGTGAATTTCGGCATCCTGTTGTGGTTGCCCAGCACGCTCGTCGCCGAGGGCCGAAGCGTCGGGCTTGCAAGCGAGATCATCGCGAAATCGGCTCTGTTCGCAGCGCCGACGGTCGCCCTTGTCGCTTACCTCTATAGCGCGTGGAGCACCAAATGGTCGCTTGTGACGATGATCGCGATCACAACGGCGGGGCTCCTGGCATTGCTCGTGCGCGCAAGCGGCGCATTTCCATTCCTCGCCAATCCGATCGTGCCGCTGGTTCTTCTCATCGTCGGTTCGACAGGCGTCATCTCGATCCTCCTGCCCTATACCGCAGAAAACTATCCCATCAGAATGCGCGGCCGGGCGACCGGATGGGTGGCAGGCTGCAGCAAGGTCGGCGGACTGGTCGCGCAAGGGTTGAGCGTTCTGGCTCTGGTTCCGGCGCTCGGCATCGCAGCCCTCATCGTCGCGATCCCGGCGGCCGCATCGCTTGTGCTGATTGCGTGGTTCGGGCGTGAGACGCGCAATCGCGATTTGCGCGATCTGGAGGTATCGCTCTCGTCTGCGTGAGCGCGTCAGCTCATCGCACGGCAATGGGATCGGCTCTGCAATTCCGCGAAATGAAGTCGCGATGCGTGGGCAGCGAATCCACGCACTGCCGGATCGCCGCCTTCTGCCGGGCAAGATGCGATTTCAGCGTATCGATATCGATCGTATCCACCAGCGGATCGTGATGCTGCGGCCAGATATCCTGGCCTGTGAGCACCGCGAACCAGTTCGACAGGATGAAAAGCTCTTCGTCGTACACCGCGACATGCCCGCGGCTCCGGAACAGGTCGATCTTGTGCCGTAGCGCGTCCGGGATCGCCATGGCGCGGCAATATTTCCACAAGGGGGTATCGTCGCGCGCAGTGGCGCAATAGTGCAGCACGATGAAGTCGCGGATCTTCTCATATTCATAGGCCGAAAGCCGGTTGAATTCCTCCATATCGGCCGGATCGAAGCCGCGGTCCGGAAACAGCGTCTGCAGTTTCGAAAGGCCCGTCTGCACCAGATGAATGCTGGTGGACTCGAGCGGCTCCATGAAGCCGCCGGCAAGGCCGAGCGCAATGCAGTTCTTGCTCCAGAATTTTTTCCGCCGGCCGGCCTTGAAGCGCAGGAAGCGCGGCTCGCCCAGCGCCTCGCCGTCCAGATTGCGCAGAAGCGTCGCGGCGGCTTCGTCGTCGCTGATGAATTCGCTGCAATAGACGTAGCCGTTGCCGATGCGATGCTGCAGCGGAATGCGCCATTGCCAGCCGGCGGTGCGCGCCGTCGAGCGCGTATAGAGCGAAATGTCGGCCACGCTGGCGCAAGGCACGGCCACGGCGCGGTCGCAGGGCAGCCATTGCGACCAGTCCTCGAATCCGGCCTTGAGCGTCTGCTCGATCAGGAGGCCGCGGAAACCCGAGCAATCGATATAGAGGTCCGCCTGAATACGCTCGCCGCTGGCGAGGACAAGCGTGTCGATAAACCCGTCTTCGCCGCGAAGCGTCACATCGACGATTTTGCCTTCCAGACGGCTTACGCCTCGCGCCTGCGCATATTCGCTGAGAAATTTTGCATAGAGGCTGGCGTCGTATTGAAAGGCGTAGGACATGCCGGAAAGAACAGATCTGGAATCCTGGCTGGGCCGCGAGAATTTTCCCAGCCGTGCGGCGGCGGCCGTGAGCGAGAAGTCGCCGACATCCGTCTTGTCGCCGAGCTCGCGCATTCTGAGCCAGCATTGATGGAACGGATGGGATTCAATGTCGGCGCCATACCGTCCGAACGGATGGACATAGGTGTGCCCCAGTCGTCCCCAGTCCCGGAACTCGATGCCCAGCTTGAATGTCGCCTGGGTCTTGCGGATGAATTCGTTCTCGTCGATGCCGAGGAACTTGTTGAAAAGCTGTATCGGCGGAATGGTGGCTTCGCCGACGCCGACCGTACCGATCTCAGACGATTCGATGAGGACGACTTTCATGTTCGCGCCGTTGCTGACGCGCGTCAGCGCCGCCGCGGTCATCCAGCCTGCCGTGCCGCCGCCGACAATCGCAACGGATCGAATGGGACCGCCCGCCATCAATTCACCTGTGCCGGCGCAACGATCTGCACAAGGAATGCGCGATGCTCGGGCATCGCAGCGGCGGCATCGCGGATCGCGCCTTTTATAAGTCGCATCTGCTGTTTCAGCGTTTCGATGGGAATGCCATCCGCAAACGGGTGATAATGCCGCGGCGCGACGTTCAACCCCGCATACAGCGAGAGCCAGTTCGGCAGCGAAAATACGTCGTCGTTTTGCGAAACCACGCGCCCGCGACTCCGGAACAATTCGATCCGGTTCGCAAGCGACTCCGGAATTTCCAGATTGCGGCAATGCTCCCAGAACGGCGACTCTGTGGGTCCGGCGGCGTGATAGTGGAGAATGAGAAAATCGCGGATGTGGTCGAATTCGGTTTCGGTCAGACGATTGTATTCATCGACGCCGGCCGGATCGATGGCGCCTGCAGGAAGAAGCTGCAGCAGTCTCTCGACCCCCGTTTGTATCAAATGGATATCGGTCGATTCGAGCGGTTCCAGGACGCCGGCCGCAGCGCCCAGCGCGACGCAGTTCCGGCTCCAGAATTTTCTGCGCCGTCCGTTTGTAAATTGCTGCATCGCGATCTCGCCTGAGACCGGCTTCCCGATATTGGCGCGCAGCGTGTTTCGAGCGTCGGAATTGCCCGCGAACCGGCTGCCATAGATATAGGCATGCGTCGTCATATCCTGTGTCGGGATAAGGCTCTGCCACCCCGAAGCGCGCGCCGTCATATGCGTGAGCGGATGCATGTCTGTCGTGCTTTCCGATCGGCACGTGATCATGCGATCGCAGGGAAGCCAGCGGCTCCAATCCTCAAAGCCGGTATGCAACGCGCTTTCGATCAGGACGGCGGCATCCGAGCAGTCGATATAGAGATCGGCTTCGAGCCGTTCGCCGCCATCGAGGACCAGGGCCTCGATCGCGCCGTCGTCGCGCAGTTTAACGTTGGCGAAGCTGCGCTTGTCGCGCGTCACGCCGCGCGCCAGCGCATAATCGCGCAGATAATCGGCGTAAAGGCGACGGTCGAGATGGAAGCCGTAGGAGAAGCTGGAGAGGACGGAGCTGGTGTCGCGCACCGGTCGCATGAAGCGGCCCTTGGCCGCGGCGACACCCGCGAGCGAGTAGTCTGCGAGGCTGGTTTTGTCGCCGAGCCCGCGCAGTCTCTGCCAGCAATGGTGAAAGCCCACCGTTTCGATGCCGGTTCCGTATTGGCCGAACGGGTGGAGAAACGACTGCCCCGGCGCCGTCCAGTCGCGGAACGCCGTACCGAGGCTGAACCGCGCCCCGGTCTTGCGAATGAAGTCGTTCTCGTCGATGTCCAGCTTTTCGTGGAAAAGACGCAACGTCGGCAGGGACGCTGCTCCGCCGTCATTCGCGGATGTTTCGGGCAGCTCGATCAA
The DNA here is from genome assembly GCA_963715545.1 of uncultured Alphaproteobacteria bacterium. Lineage (GTDB taxonomy): Bacteria > Pseudomonadota > Alphaproteobacteria > Micropepsales > Micropepsaceae > Rhizomicrobium. The sequence continues at coordinate 3,901,559 of OY970252.1, forward strand.
AGTGATTTTGCCCGCTCTGCCTTTGAACGCATGTGCGAGCGCTGCGGCGGCCATCCATCCCGCCAAACCTCCACCGGCGATTGCGATGCTGGGAAGATTGTCGCCCGCCATTTCTAATCTTTGCGTGCAGGTGAATGAGATGCGGTCATTGCATGGCCGGTGCCGGCTCTGCGCGGCAATTCTGCGCAATGAACTGTTCGTGGCTTGGCATCGCTTCGGCCGTCTGGCGAATCAATACCCGCGTGCGTTCCACCCGCTCACGGATTTCGTCCACGCTCAGAACGTCGGCCAGGGGATCGTAACCGCGGGGCCAGATGTTCTGCCCCGTCATGACGCTCAGCCAGTTCGATTCGACGAACAGCTCGCGATCCTGGAAGGCCACGCGGCCATGGCTCTTGAACAACTCGATGCGATAGTGAAGCGAGTCGGGGATATCCATATTCCGGCAATAGTCCCAGAGGGGAGCATCGTCGCGCGTGGTGGCGTGGTAGTGCAGCGTGATGAAGTCGCGGATCTGCTCGACCTCGGTGATGACGATGCGGTTATATTCCGCCATGTCGGCGGGATCGAAGTTCCGGTCCGGGAAAATGGCCAGCAGCTGGGTGACGCCGCTCATGACGAGATGAATGCTGGTCGATTCCAGCGGCTCCATGAAGCCGGATGCCAGCCCGAGAGCGATGCAGTTCTTGCTCCAGAACGTTTTGCGGCGACCGGCCGTGAAGCGGAGAAATCTCGGTTCGGCGAGCGGCTTTCCGTCCAAATTGCGCATCAAGGTCGCGGCCGCGTCATCGTCGCTGATGAACTTGCTGCAATAGACGTATCCGTTGCCGATGCGATGTTGCAGGGGTATGCGCCACTGCCAACCTGCTTCGTGCGCGGTCGATCGCGTATAGGGCGTCATCTCGGCGACGCTCTCGCAGGGAACGGCCGCGGCGCGGTCGCAAGGCAGCCAATGCGACCAATCCTCGTAACCGGCCTTGAGCGCGCCTTCGATGAGCAAACCCCGGAAGCCCGAACAATCGATAAAGAAATCCGCAGCCAGCTGCTCGCCATCGTCCAGCACGACCGCCTCGATAAAGCCGTCTTCGCCGCGAAGTTTGACATCGACGATTTTGCGCTCGTGCCGGACCACGCCGCGCTCTTCGGCATATTCGCGCAGGTAGCGGGCATAGAGACCGGCGTCGAAATGGAATGCATAGGACATGCTCGAAAGAACGAGCTTCGGGTCCTGAACCGGGCGAATAAATCTCCCGAGCTTGGCCGCCGTGCATGTCAGCGAGTAATTTGCCAGCGACGCGGCAGCGCCGAGCTGGCGCAGCTTGAGCCAATAGTGGTGGAACGACACCTTTTCGATGTTCGTTCCGTAGACGCCGAAGGGATGGAAATAACTGTGTCCCTGTTTCGCCCAGTTTCTGAATTCAATTCCAAGCTTGAACGTCGCCTGGGTCTTGCGGATAAAATCGTTTTCGTCGATCCCGAGCAGCGTGTTGAAGCTGCGGATCGGCGGAATGGTGGCTTCGCCGACGCCGACCGTGCCGATCTCCGGCGATTCGATCAGGTGAATTTTCGTGAAACGATCCTTGAGCGTGTGCGCCAGAGCCGCCGCCGCCATCCATCCCCCCGTGCCGCCGCCCACGATCGCAATGCTGCGAAGTCGTTTGTCCGATCCGGCGTCCGGGCTCATCGCTGCTCCGGCCTCAATCCGCGAACGGTTCGACGATATGGCGCTTGCCAATGAGAAAACTGTCGGCGACGAGCTGAAAGGGACGGCCGTCGACGTCCGACTGCCTGTGCGCGATCAATTCCGCGAAGCGCCGATAGAGCGCCTCATATTCGCCATGCGGACCCTGATTTGCGGGCGTCGAAACGGGCGCACCGTCGATCGACATCATGCTTCCCCCGGCCGACAGCTTCAGCATACCGCCATCGGTCTCGATATCGATATCCCAAGTCTGCACGCCCGTATGGCGAAAATCGAGCGCGGCCGATATCTGGGCGCCGCCGTCGATTGCGAATGCGATATCGGCAGCTATCGGGGAAGCGCAATTCGAAGGCACGAAGAGATCGGCGGCCGTCACGAAGATCGGCTCGGCGATGATCTGCGTCAAAATCGAAATGGCGTTGATGCCCGGATCGAACACGCCGAATCCGCCCGCTTCCCAGATCCAGGTCTGTCCCGGGTGCCATTGGCGCACGTCCTCTTTCCAGGTCACGTGCACGTTGCGGATTTTTCGCGACGCCAACCACTGCCGCGCCGGCTCGACGCCCGGCGCGTAACGCGAATGCCAGGTCTGGAACAATGTGCAGCGGGATTCGCGTGCGATCGCGGCCAGCCGGTCGAGTTGCGCCGTCGTCGTGCAGGGCGGCTTTTCGAGGAATACATGCTTGCCGCTTTTCAGGCACAGTTTCGCCGCTTCGTAATGCGCTTGGGGCGGCGTGCAAATCGAGATCGCGTCGAGATCCGGGCGACCGGCCAGCATCGCTTCGAGGGTCGCGTAGTTCGCGACGCCTTCGGTCTTCGCGTGACGGCTCGCACAGGCCGCAAGTTCGAACGCATCGTTCTTGCGCAGGCTGGGGATATGCTGATCGCGCGCAATCTTGCCGATGCCGACGATGCCAACTCGAATGCGCGTCACTGTCCGGTTCCCCCTGATGGCCACAGCTTGTGCTGCGGGCCCGTCTCACTGCAATCGGATCAATCGAATTAGTGCGGTTGCGCCGGCGGCGCCATTGCGGCGGGCGGCGGGGGAGGGTTGGCGGCTATCGCCTGGGCCAGCGCGGTGCGCTCGGCGCAGTCCGAAGGACATAACGTCTCCAGGGTCTTCATTTCGCTCGCCGCAAGCGGGTATTGACGCATCAGCAGATCGAGCTTGCCCAGATATTCGTGGAGAAGTTTGTTATCGCCGTCGATCGTCAGTCCCTGCTGGTAGTAATCCAGCGCCTTCTTGAATTCACCCGCCTGCACCACGCCCGTGGAACTTCCGCCCACCATGCGATGCGCGAATCCCAGATAGATCATCAAAGTGACATTGTGCGGATTCTTCGCAAGTGCGGCTTCCAGATGCGGGATCGCCGCGTTGAATTGCTGCTGCTTCACGAGGTTCGCGCCAGTGACGAATTCGTCGACGGGTTTGGTGTTTTGCTTGGCGTCCATAGCGGCCCGCATGTCGTCGTAGTTCGGATCTTGACCGCTGTTGGGCGGTACGCCAGTGCCGCTCATTTGGGAAAGCGCCGGTGTCGCCGCAACGAGCGCCGCGATGAGAATCAGGTGCGCCCTTCTGAGCATGGATTTCTCCCTACCATTCGAACCGGCCGCTGCGGCCTGGTCGAGGTATTAGTATGACTTATAGTATAATATGAAATATCTTGGCGCTCAAGTTTGCGCGAGGGGCTTTTCGGTGCGCGTATTTGGAAAAAGCGGATACCCCCACCCGAAGCAGAGACACTTATTTCTTCACCATGAACCCGCGCGCCGCCAGCCAGTTGTAGAACAGCGAAGTCCACGCGGCCACTGCCGGCGGATTGCTGTCGCGAATGCCGAATCCGTGTCCGACGCCCGTCAGGACATGCAGCTCGGCGGGCGCCCCTGCCTGCTTGAGAGCAAGATAAAGTCTGGGCACGCCCAGCGAGATGGTAGGGTCGTCGTCTTCTCCGCACAGCAGGAACATCGGCGGCGTCTCCCCGGACAGAGGCATGTCCTGGGGGATGGCTGGATATATCAGACCCACAAATGCCGGCTTCGAACTTTCGCGATCGATCGGGTCCTGAGAGTTCTTCTTCCCGTCGTCAAACCGCGTGCCGGCGAGCGCAGCCAGTTCCCCTCCAGCCGAAAAGCCGATCACTCCGATGCGATCCGACGCGACGTTCCACTCCGACGCGTGGCTGCGCACGGTTCGGATTGCCCGCTGGACGTCGGGCAAGGAGTCGCCTTCGACGGTGTAAGTCGAGCCATTCTCTTTCGCGAGACGGTATTTCAGCACGAACGCGGCCACGCCGTGGTCGCTCAGCCATTGTCCGACGCGATAGCCTTCGTGATCCATCCACAATTCGCGATGGCCGCCGCCGGGTATGACGATGACGGCCGCCCCGCTGGCCGCATCTTTGGAAGGAAGATAGGGCGTTATGGATGGCCGATGAACATTCGACACGATGTGTTCGCCCTGCGGCGTGAGACGCACGACTTCGGGACCGGTTCTTCCTTCGGACCCAGGCGCTCCGTTCGGCCAGAGAAGAATGGGAGCCGCGGTTTGCGGCGATTCGGTCGCGACCGCCGCCTGAGAAAACGCCGTCTGCAGAACGAACAGGAGAAACGCTGCGGCAATTCTCATTCTGCTGCGCCTCGTCGATGCGGGCCGCGATCAGCCGTTGCTGCGTGGCCTCCGTCTGGGTCACAATCTAGCGCACTATCTCGCGGTTGACGCGTAAGGATTTTGAAAAGATGGCAAATGACTTCGCCGCCCGCAAGGATCGCACCGTGCGGACCGAGAAGGTCGGGCGCGAGGAAAACCCCGTCATCGTCATTGACGACTATATGGCCAGCCCCGATGCGATGGTCGATTTCGCTTCTTCCACTGCGAATTTCACAGCGCCCAACAATTGGTATCCGGGGCTGCGCGCCCAACCGCTGCCGCAGGAATATGTCATCGAGGTCATTCGCGCCCTTCACGGCGTCATTGCAGAGACGTTCGGCCTGCCCGCCAAAGGCGATGTCGACGCCAACGCCTATTTCGGACTCGCGACGGTCTCGCCCGAGAATCTTTCGACGCTGCAGCGCCTGCCGCATTTCGATACGTCGAACCCCAGGCAAGTCGCAGTGCTTCACTATCTCTGCAATGAGTCGCATGGCGGCACGTCGTTCTTCCGTCACCGCTCGACCGGGTATGAATCGATCGGCTCGGATCGGGAACGCGCATATTACGCCGCCCTCGAACGGGAACTGGCCGCGAGTGGACCGCCGCCTGCGCGCTATATCTCGGGTGACGACGATCGCTTTGAGGAAATCGCGCGCTTCAACGCCAGGTTCAACCGGATGATCGTCTATCGCAGCCTTGTTCTGCATTCAGGAAACGTAAATCCCGCAGCCGGATTGAGCCGTGATCCTCGACACGGCCGGCTCACGGCGAACGTGTTTCTCGCTTATCGATAATCAGGACAACGCTCAGCGACGGACCGCCCGGGGAGCGCCGAGAGGGACGCGGTCGCCCTTGGCGTCGATACCCTCGCCCTTGCGAATGAGATCGAGCGCCTCTTCGATCAGCGCGCGCATTGCGGACTCCGCTGCGGCCGCATTTCCGGCGAGAATCGCATCCGACACTTTCTTGTGGTCGTTCACGCTGGCCAGACGCACGCCCTTGAAACGGTTCGTCGTTCTGATGCTGAATCGCAATGCGGTTTCCGTCAGCTCCCGCAGCTGGGCGTAAAAGCGGTTTCCGCTCGCGCGCAGGATGGAAATGTGAAACGCGATGTCCGACGTCAGCGGATCGTCTTCGCCGTGTTCCGCCGCAATCATCCGATTGAGCGCGCGTTCGATAGCGGCCTTTTCGGCGGGCCCGGCTTCGGTCGCGGCCATTGCGGCTGCCGCCGGCTCCACAGCGAGGCGAATCTGGGTGAATTCGATCAGAAGCGACAGCGAGAATTTGCGCTCCAGAAGCCAGCGCATGACGTCGGGATCGAAGAGATTCCAGCTTTCTTCCGGCTGAACCCAGGTGCCCTGGCGCGGACGAGCGCCGAGAAGTCCTTTGGCCGTGAGCATCTTGACGGCTTCACGCAGGATGCTGCGGCTCGCGCCATACTGCGTGCAGAGGTCGGCCTCGACCGGAAACGGATTCTTTTCGGAGTATTTCCCCGTGACGATTGCGATGCCAAGGTCCTGGACGATGCTGGACGTCAGGTTTTGACCCCGCCCTGCGGAAATCAGCATGTTCCTAGCGTCGTTCGACATCCCGGCGTCTACCTGCATCAAGAATGAAATAATTCTCGGCCAAACCGACACACGGCATCTTGTACACGAAGACGTCTCCAGCGCTAGGCTGTTGGGAGAGTTCCGCCTCCGTCAAACCCTCGCGCGCGGTTGTGACGAACAGGAGGTCCAGGCCGGGGCCGCCGAAGGCCACGCAGGTCGGCTGGCTTGCCGGAACGTTGAGAACGCAGTCGATCGCGCCGCCCGGCGCATAGCGCACGACGCGCCCGGCGCCCCAATGGGCGCTCCACAGGAAGCCCTCGGAATCGACGTTGGCGCCGTCGGGATGCGCGCCCTCCGGCGTTTCCACAAAGTCGCGCCGGTTCGCAATCCCTCCCGTAGCCGGATTGAAATCATAGACGTAAATCTTGCGCAGCGGCGAATCGGCAAAATAGAAGCGTGAACTGTCGGGGCTCCAGCAAATGCCGTTGGAGATCGCAATGCCGCTTTCGCGCTTTCGCGCGACGCCGCTCGCATCGACGCAATAGAGACTGGCGCGTCCCGAGCGGGGCTCCGTCTCCTCCATCGAGCCGGCCCAGAACCGTCCCTGCCGGTCCACGCGGCCATCGTTGAAACGCACGCTCCCGAGATCCGCATCCGGCCGGGCGAGCCATTTCGGCGTTCCGCCTCGCGGGTCGTAAAGCGCAATGCCGCTTTCGAATGCGGCGATGACGCTGGTGCTGCCCTCGATCAATCCGAAAGAACCGATTCTTTCCGGCGCCGGAAATGTCTCCAGCTTGCGCGAGGCCCAGTCGTAACGATGCAGCCTGCGCTCCTGGATATCCGTCCACCAGAGCGCCTGGGTCGCAACGTCCCACTGGATTCCTTCGCCAAGCGTGTTGCCGACGCGCAGGGTATCGATCAGCTCCATCGCGTTCGGGCCTCTACCAGAATGTGTAATAGAGCGCGATCAGGATTGCGATGACCACGACGCTCGCGATGTTGAAGGACAGACTGGTCGAATAGTCGATGTCTCCCAATTCGATCGTCGACGTCTTCGCCCGCTTCGGCTGCATCAGCGAGACGAGCATCGCCGCGGCGAGGCAGATGAGAAACACGTAACCGACGCGATTCATGAAAGGGATTTGCGGCAGATATTTCCAGAAATAGTAGGAAAGTCCGACCGATCCGACCGCCCCGACAAACGCTCCCGCCGTCGTGGCTCTCGACCAGAACATGCCGAGCACGAAGATCACGACGATGCCGGGCGTCACGAAACCGGTATATTCTTGGATGTATTGAAAGGCCTGCGGAAGATTGCCCAGCAACGGCTTGGCGGCGATCATCGCGACGACCAGCGCAGCCATCGCCGCCACCCGACCCACGACCACAAGATGCGTTTCGCTCGCACCGCGGAAAGCGGGTTTGTAGAGATCGATCGTGAAGATCGTGGCGATCGAATTGATCTTCGATCCCATCGACGCGATGATCGCCGCGATCAGGGCCGCGAAGACGAGACCCAGCAGCCCGGGAGGCAGCAGGGTCATCAGATAGGGATAGGCCATATCCGCTTTCTCGAGATGCGGCGCGAGAACCCCCGCGGCGATGCCCGGCAGGACGACGAGCACAGGCATCAGCAGTTTCAGGAACGCGGCGAGCACAATTCCTTTTTGCGCTTCGCGGGTGTCTTTCGCCGCGAGCGCGCGCTGAATGATGTATTGGTTGAAACCCCAATACGACAAATTCATGATCCACATTCCGCCGATCAGAACGGACAGTCCGGGCAAATCCTTGTAGTTCGGATTGTCGGGCGAAAGGATCATCTGGAATTTGCCCGGCATTTGCGCCTGAAGCGTGTGGAAGCCGGCCACCACGCCCGCCAACCCGCTTTGCCCGGAGATTTTGTCGAGCGCGACATACACGATCACCAGCCCGCCGAGCACGAGAAGGCTGACTTGCACGATATCCGTCAGCGCGACCGCCTTGAGGCCGCCATATAGCGCATAAGCGCCGGCGAAGACGCCGAGAGCGATGAGGGCCAGCTGGATGTCGATTCCGGTGACGGTGTGGATCGCCGTCGCGCCGAGCCACAGAATGGCGGTGAGATTCACCAGGATGTAGAGCGCCAGCCAGAAGACGGCCATCACGAGCCGTACGCTATGACCGTATCGGCGCTGCAGGAACTCCGGCATCGTATAGATCTGGTTTCTGAGGAAGATCGGCAGGAAGAATTTTCCCACGATCAAAAGCGTCAGCGCCGACATCCATTCATAGGATGCGATGCCGAGGCCGATCACGTAGCCGGATCCCGACATGCCGATGATCTGTTCGGCGGAAATGTTCGCCGCAATCAGCGAGGTGCCCACGGCCCACCAGGGCAGCGCCTTGCTGGCGAGGAAGTAGTCCTTGCTGTCCTTGACGTGTCCCGGTTTTTCCCGCGAGACCCATTGCGCGAGCGTAAATATTGAAACCGCGTAGACGGCGACGACCGCAATGTCGATATAGGACAGACTGCTCATGCAAATTCCCCCTGATAGGCGAGCGCGTCGTTGCGCGATTTTATCTTTGTGCAACCCGCCGAACGGCGTCGACAAGTCGCCTTGCGCGGTCCGCGATTTCTTGAAGCGTGTAGTCGGGACGGAACAGTTCGGATCCGAAGCCGAATCCCGATGCGCCGCCCTTCGACCAATCCGCGATCCGTTCGGCGTCGATTCCGCCGACAGCGAACACCGGGACGGCGCCGGGAAGCACGGCCTTCAACGCCTTCAGGTGACCGGCGCCGTAGGTTGCGGCCGGAAAGAGTTTCAGATGCGCGGCGCCCGCGGCGATCGCTGCAAAACCTTCGGTCGCGGTCGCAAATCCCGGCATGGCGATCATGCCGTGCGCGCGGGCGCGTGCGATCACGGCGGCATCGGTGTTGGGCGATACAACAAGTCCGCCGCCAGCGGCATGAACCCGTTCGACATCTTCCACGGACAGCACGGTTCCCGCGCCGCACAGGCAGGACTCGCCAAATCGCTTCGCCAACCGGGCGATGCTGTCGAAGGGCGACGGTGAATTGAGCGGCACCTCGATGACTCGAATGCCGGAATCGTAAAGAACCTGCCCGACGTCCAGTGCGCGATCCGGATCGAGGCCGCGCAGGATCGCGACCAGCGGCATCCCCACCAGATATTTCTCAGACGACATTTTCGACGCCTTCCAGCGCGCCATGCAGCGCGTGCAGGCCCGCCAGCGACGCGGCGTCGCCGTCGATTGCGCGCACGTTCAGCTCACGGGTCCTGATCGCTTCCTGATAAAGTTCGCCGAGGCGAGGCGTGCTGATGACGACGACGCCCTCGGATTCGGCCAGATCGGTCCGGAAAAAGCGCTTCGCGCCCGAAACGTCCTGACCGATGATAAGTCCCGACAAATAGTCTGCGGCATCGCGTTGTTTGAGTTCGCCGGCGAGCTGACCGCTGCGGACTTCGAAGAGCAGATGAATGAGTTCGCCGTCAGGATAAAGCCGCGTTTTCTCGAGCGCGCGCTTAAACGCCGGACCGCCAATTCCATCGACCGAGTCCTTGCTGTTCACAAGGACGCTGTGATGAAACAGAATGTCGTAAAGCTCGCCGCTGATCGCGGTGAGGAAATGCTCGATCACGCCGTCTTTCAGCAACACCCATTTGGTGTGCGTGCCCGGCATGCAGAGGACGCGCCGGCCTTCGGCCAAATGCGGCTCCAGACGTAACGCGCCCAGGATTTGAGTCTCTTCACCCCGCATGACGTCGGGCGCCTGGAGCCGGTTCCGGCACGAAAGCCCCGGCGCGATGGCGATCGAACGGCCATTCGCTTCGAATCGCATCGCGCCGGCCGCGATCGCCGCCGGCTTGATCGGGCAGGGCAGGTAGCGAACTTCCCGCCAGCCGATCGTCGACCCGACCATGCCGCACAGAACGGCCGGCAACTTGCCGTGATGGTCCCAGGGTTCAATTTGCGAGAAAAACGCTCCCGCGACATCGGCCTTCACGGCGCCGACTCCGAGCCCCTTTTTGCTTTCGATGACGTTTCCATGCCCGTCGCAGAGGCTCAGCCTCAGATGACTGGTGCCCCAGTCACCCGCGATAAAGGCGGCTGACGTCATCAGTGCGATTCCCGATCGACGACATCGCCGCTCGCTCCGACCAGGAAATCGAGATCGCAACCGCGATCGGCCTGGAGGACATGATCATAATACAATTTGTAATAGCCGCGCGTGTGCTTCACCTTTGGCCGGGCGCGCCTCCATTCCGCCAAACGACGCTCCAGTTCGGCGTCGGATATGAGCAAATCCAACTTGCGCGCCGGGCCGTCGAACGAGATTTCGTCGCCGTTGCGAACGATGGCGATCGGTCCTCCCGCTTCGGCTTCGGGCGCGACATGAAGGATGACGCTTCCAAACGCGGTGCCGCTCATGCGCGCGTCCGAAATCCGGACCATATCCTTGACGCCGCGCGCGAGCAGTTTGCGCGGCAGAGCCATGTTTCCCACTTCCGGCATGCCGGGATAACCCTTCGGGCCGCAGCCCTTGAGCACGAGAATCGAATTCTCATCCACATCGAGATCGGGATCGTCGATACGCGCCTTGAAATCCTCGATCGACTCGAACACGACTGCACGGCCTTTGTGTCGGTAAAGTTCGTCCGCCGCTGCGCTGGGCTTCACGATCGCGCCGCCGGGACACAAATTGCCGCGCAAGACCCAGATGCCGGCGGTTTGCCGCACAGGGTCGGCGATCGTGTGAATCACGTCGCGATTGTAACACTCGGCTTCCGCAATCGTATCGCGATGCGTGCGCCCGGTGACGGTCTCGCAATCCAGCGCCAGCCAGGGCGCGAGTTCTTTCATCGCCGCCGGCATTCCGCCCGCATAGTGAAAGTCCTCCATCAGGTAGCGGCCCGACGGTTGCAAGTCGACGATCAGCGGAATTTCACTCGAGAACCGGTCGAAGTCGGCGAGGCTCAACGGAACCCCAAGGCGTCCCGCAATGGCCAGAAGATGAAGGACCGTATTGGTTGAGCCGCCGATGGCGGCGATGGTTCGAATCGCGTTCTCGAAAGCTTCGCGCGTCAGGATTTTCGAGAGTCGAACGTCCTTGCGGGCGAGGTCGACGATCGCACGGCCGGTTTCGTGAGCGAGGGCGCGTCTGCGCGCGTCGACTGCGGGGATCGTCGCGTTGTAGGGGAGCGAAAGGCCCATCGCCTCGATGATGCAAGCGAATGTCGAGGCGCTTCCCATTGTCATGCATGTGCCGGCGCTGCGCGACATGCCGCTCTCGGCGGCCATGAAATCCTTGAGCTGCATTTCGCCGGCGCGCACGGATTCGCTGAATTTCCAGACATCCGTTCCCGAGCCGATGTCGCCGCCGCGGAATTTTCCGTTGAGCATCGGGCCCGACGACACAACCATCGTCGGCAGATCGACGCTTGCAGCGCCCATCAACTGGCCCGGCGTGGTCTTGTCGCATCCGCCGAGCAGCACCACCGCGTCGATCGGATTGCCGCGGATGGATTCTTCGACTTCCATCGCGAGAAGATTGCGGAACAGCATCGCCGTCGGCCGCATCTGGGTCTCGCCCAGCGACATCGCCGGAAACTCGAGGGGAAGACCGCCCGCCTCCCAGACGCCGCGCTTCACGAACTCCGCGATATCGCGCAGATGGCTGTTGCAGGGCGTGAGCTCCGACCAGGTGTTGCAGATGCCGATGACAGGCCGACCGTCGAACACATTCGCGGGCAATCCTTCGCTTTTCATCCAGCTGCGATGAATGAAGCCGTCCTTGTCCTTGGGACCATAACTCTTGGTGCTGCGGAATTTCGGTTTCTGCGATGGCATTCGCTCATCCACTCGTGTTCGAACAGTGACGAGGGAACTGTACCCGCTCCGGCCCCCTCGAAGCTATCGGATTTATATGATAAATATCTTTGCTGTAAAGCCATGGCGGATGGAATTCATGGTTTCCAACGCGCGCGGCGCGAACGAGGGCGGCAATGCCGGTGGCATGCGATTGACCCAGGGCTGAGCCGGACCTTTGAATGGCATATGAACCCGGCCATTTTGCAATAGACACAGAGCTTCCGGATGTTTTGGGGCTGGTGATTTTGGAGCTTAACCGATGAGCGCCGGCGCCGCGTCGAGTGACAGCGAAACGCAATTGCTGGGAAATATCGCCGCCGCGATGCGAGGTGGTCACTTCGCGCAAGCCTCTGCAATGGCGGATGCCGCCCTGGCGGGAGGCCTTGTTCATCCCCTTCCCTATCAGGCGCGCGCGCTTCATTTGGACAAACTCGGCAGGGGCGACGAGGCTCTCGCAAATTTTCTCAAGGCGCAGAGCCTCAGTCCCGATGACCCGATGATAGCGAACGGCATAGCCATCTGCCTTGGGCGAATGGGACGGCTCAAGGAAGCGATCGCGGCCTTCCACACCGCGCTTGCGCTGGACCCCGGCTTGGTGACGACCCACTTCCATATGGGCTGGGTGCTCGAAATGCATCAGGATTTCCTTGGCGCACGCGAAGCTTACACGCATGCGGTGGAGCAAGCGCCCCAATACGCGGCCGCCTGGGCCGGACTTGCGACTGCAGCCGAGGGCCGCCGCGACTGGAAAGAAGTGCAAATCGCCGCCGCTCGGGCATTGGCGATCGATCCGCGCCAGCCGCGCGTCATACTCGCGCTCGCATTCGCCGAAATTCAGGAGTCGCTCTTTGAAGCGGCGGAGGCGCGCCTCCGCGCGGCGCTGCGAAATCCGGGTTACACGCCGGAGGCTCTCAGAATCGCCATGGTGGGCCTTCTCGCCGACGCACTGGATGGGCAGGACAAAACCGAAGACGCGTTCGCGTTCTACACCGCTGAAAACGACGAGAGGCGAAAAGCCTACAAATCTTCCTTGCCGCAGCTGGATATGGCCGTTCTGGTGCGTGATCTCACGGCGCATTTCCAACGCACCTATCCGGCGCACTGGTCGTTGCCGGTCGATGACGATGGAAATGACGAAGACATCAAAGAACATATATTTCTATTGGGATTTCCGCGTTCCGGGACGACATTGCTCGAACAGGTTCTCGCCGCCCATCCCGATGCGGTCACCCTCGAAGAGAGCGACGTTCTCGACGCGATCGCTGAAACATATTTGCGAGACATCGCCGGCGTCGATCGCTTCACATCTCTCTGCCGAGACGATCTCGCAGAGTTGCGCCGGGATTACTGGCGGCGCGTGCGCGAGCACGGTCTCGATGTCAAAGGAAAAGTTTTCGTCGACAAGCTCCCGTTGAACACCATCAAGCTGCCGCTGATCGCCAAACTATTCCCCAGGGCAAAAGTGATTTTTGCGCTGCGCGATCCGCGCGACGTCGTCTTCAGCTGTTTCCGCCGTCATTTCCAGGTCAATGCATCGACATGCGAGTTTCTCTCTCTCGAGAGGGCCGCGCGCTACTACGATTCCGTCATGGCCTTGGGCGAGATATGCCGTGAAAGGCTGCCGCTGCCTTTCCATCTTTATCGCCACGAAGACCTTGTGGCGGACTTCGAGAAGGAAGTGCGCCGCCTGTGCTTTTTCCTGGGAATTGACTGGTCCGAACGGTTCCGCGATTTCGCAGACATCGCCCAGAAGCGGAAAATCAGCTCGATCAGCGCGTCTCAAGTTCGCCGCGGTCTTAACGGCGACGGCTCAGGACAGTGGCGGCGATATGCGTCGCATCTTGATGGCGTTCTTCCGCTGCTTCAGCCCTGGATCGAGAATTGGGGCTACAAGTCGACATAGCGCTTCTTCGCAGACGCAACATGCGTCCATGTCGCGCCGCGCATCTTGCGATTGAACATTCGCCGGTCACCAAGAGTCTTCCGCGCAAGTCGTTTTCGGCGAAGTCTTTTTGCGAAACAAATGCTTACGCTCGGTATGATATTCACGCAGTGTAACCGAAAAGGCTCACCCACCTCGCTTGACAGCAATAAGCCGATTTATCATACAATTGGAATCACAGGCTGACCCTGCGCGTACGGGGCGGTTCTAGAGGGGGAGATAACCGGTGAATTCCATTCATAGATCGCTGTTGTGCGGGGCGAGCGCATTCGCGCTTTGTTCAGTGATTTCGGCCGATGCGTTCGCTGACGACACCAAGATTGAAACGGTTGTCGTCACCGGCGTGCGCGGCAGCATGAGGGACTCGTTGATCGAGAAAAGGAACAACGCTCTCGTCACCGATAACGTGTCCACCAAGGACATCGGCCAGCTTCCCGACGTGACAATCGCCGAAGAGCTCAACCGGCTTCCCGGCGTCGACACGACCCGAGACCGCGGCAATGCGAGTCAGGCGTCCGTTCGCGGCTTGGGGCCGCGCCTCGTGTTCGGTCTCGTCAACGGCCGCGAAGTTGCGTCGTCGGAACCCTCGCAGGATCTTCGGTGGGAAATCTATCCTTCGGAAGTGTTGTCCGGCGCCCAGGTCTACAAGTCGCAATCCGTGGAAATCATTCCGGGCGGCATCGCGGCGACGGTCGACATCCGCACGATTTCGCCCCTGGATTATGAAGGCCCGTCGATCAATCTGCGCGCCGGCCCCACATACAACCAGGAGGGATCCGACCTCCCGCACTATGATCCCTACGGGCTTCGCGCCAGCGGCGCCTACATCAATCACGTGACCGACAATTTCGCGATTGCGATTGCGGCGAGCTATCAGAAGGAAGAGAACGGCTTCCCGGACTTCCGGACGTTCGGCTGGAACACGCCCGACAACTCGGGCGCAACGCCGGTCGAAAATGCGGGGCTTGGAGAGCCGGGCCCGACGGGCCACACCGGCGATTTGAACGGCGATGGCGTGCCGGACAATACGAACTGGGGTCTGGTGACGGAAACCAAGGAAGTCACGCAGACTCGTGAAGCGATCATGGGCGCCGCCGGGTGGCGCCCGACGTCGAACGTCACAGTGAAGTTCGATTCGCTCTACTCCGCTTACACGATCTTCGAGAACCAGTTCCAAACCTGGTATGGCAATAATCTCGGCAACTGGGCGAACAGCCCGATTGGCACGGACCCGAAGGGCGGCAATGCCGCCCAGTACAATTGCGCCGGTTGTTCGTACACAATCGTCGACGATTCCGTTGTCGCCGCCAATCTGCCCAACTCATTTCCCGATTACCAACCCAACATCGCCCGCTATGTCGAACGGCACTCGCTGCTCGTGGGCGGCCTGAACCTGGATTGGACGGGCGGCGAATGGGACGCCAAACTCGATCTTTCTCACTCTCAAGCCGTCCGCAATAACAGGTGGTCGGCGATCGAGTTGGATACGCAATATCCCAACAGCATCGCCTATAACCTCCTGGGCACGCCGTGGGCGACGCTTTCCGGCAATCCCGGCAATCCGGCCAGTCAATCGATCGGCGGATTCAATGGCAACGGGCGCACCGGCGAAGTGGATCCCGAACACACGACGGACCAAATCTCGGCCGCGACTTTCGACGTCACGCGCGGGATCGACGGGTCGTTCTTTACGGGACTCGATTTCGGGGCGCGTTTTTCCGATCGCGAAAAAGACCATCGGCAATGGCAGTACCATCCCGTGGCGACTCCCATGAGCCTGGCGAACGCGGGCTTGTCGGAGTTCACGCTCAGCGCGTTCACCGCGCCGGCGAATGTTTACGGCGATTGGAACACGTTGTGGCCTTTGGTCTACGGTCCCAATGCATCCGTCATACCGGCCGGATCCGAGATCATTGCGGCGCATACGAAGGTCACCGAAACGACTCAGGAGGGCTATGCGAAGGCGGATTTCGCCAGCAATGTCGGCGACGTGCCGATGACCGGCAGCATCGGCGTGCGAATCGCGAACTACGATACGACGAGCAGGGGGTTCATCAACGCGACTACGCCGGTTTCAATCCCCAACAGTTACCTCGAGGTGCTTCCGGACCTGAACACGGTCTTTCATCTCACAGACGACTCGCTGCTGCATTTCGGCGCGGGCATTGGCATCTCGCGGCCGCCGCTGGACGCTTTGACCACGGGCTACACCTTGCCCAGCGGGTGCACGCCATCGATTCCCTGCAGCGGAGCGGGCGGCGGCGATCCGACTCTCAAGCCGTACAAGGCCGATCAAGTCGATCTGTCATATGAATGGTACTTCCACGAGGAGTCGTTGGTTGCGGTCGCGCCTTACTACAAACATCTCGAGACCTACATCACGGCGAGCACGAATCTGCAGACCATCAATGGGCAACCCTACATCGTCACCGATCAGGGCAACGGCAAAGGCGGCGATGTTGAAGGCGTTGAGTTAACGCTGCAGTCTCGCTTCTATTTCCTGTCGGGGTTCTTCAGCGATTTCGGCTTCTACGGGAATTATGCCTATGCGATGTCCGACATTCACGAGGTCGCGCCGGCGATCAATCAATTCGGCGCAACCCCGTATACGATGGTCGGACTGACCAAACACACCGCAGAGACCGATCTCTTCTACAATCGGGACGGCTTCGAGGCGCGCATCGCCTATAAGTACCACAGCCCGGAAACGGTCGCTCCGACCTGGGTCGGTACGGTTCTGAAGAAGGAAGACGCCGAGGGCATACTTGACGCCAGCGTCTCGTACCAATGGAACGAAAATATCGGCTTTCGTCTGCAGGGGCGCAATCTGACCAACGAAGTAAACCGCTTCACGACGGACAACGATCCGGTGAACCTCGCCAATGACGGCGGCTATCAGGTGTTTGGCCGGTCGTTCCTGTTCGACGTTTCGTACAAGATGTAGAGTCTCCGCGTCGCACCTGGCGGGGAGCCGACAGGCTCCCCGCACATTTTCAGGCCGCACGGTTTCAGGGCAGTGGCATGAAGTGGACGCGATTTCTCGTTCCGGCCCTCATTCTTCTGTCCGCGCCCGCCGCGGCCTCGGGTCCCTATTTCGGCGGCGATCTGTCGTTTGCGAATGAAATGAACGATTGCGGCGCGGTCTATCGCGACAACGGCGCCGTCAAAGACGTCTATACGATATTCAAGGATCACGGCGCGAACCTGATCCGCATCCGTCTGTGGACGGACGGAAACCAGACGAAATACAGCAACCTGGACGATGTGAAGAAAAGCATCGGGCGCGCGAAGGCCGCGGGCATGCAGGTCCTGCTGGATTTTCACTATTCCGACAGCTGGGCGGATGGCGACAAGCAGATCATTCCGAAGGCCTGGGCCGGAATCACGGACAATGCGGCGCTGGCGCAGGCGCTTTATCAATACACCTACGACACGCTCACGGCGCTCGATCGCGCCGGATTGATGCCGGAGATGGTGCAGGTCGGCAACGAGATCAATCAGGAAATGCTGGGCCAACCGGACTGGAAGAAGGGCCGTCCGATCGACTGGACTCGCAATGCGCTGATCATCAATGCCGGCATCAGGGCCGTGCGGGATGCGGGTGCCCATTCGGCGATCAAGCCGAGGGTGATGTTGCATATCGCGCAGCCCGAGAATGTCGAACCCTGGTTCGCCGCCGCGGCAAAGGCGGGCGTCACGGACTTCGACATCATAGGCATCAGCTATTACGGCAAGTGGTCGAAATATTCGGTCGCGAATCTGGGCACGGAAGTTTTCCGGCTGACGCATCTTTACAAAGCCGATGTCATGGTCGTCGAGACGGGATATGTATGGACCCTGACCTGGAAAGACACGACGCCAAACACCTTGGGGGAAGACTCCATCATCCGCGGATATGCGCCGACCCGGGACGGGCAGAAGAAATTTCTGACCGACGTGGTGCAAGCGGTGCTTTCCAATGGCGGCGACGGCGTCATCTATTGGGCGCCGGACTGGGTCTCGACGGATTGCATGACGCCATGGGGCAGGGGCTCGAGCTGGGAAAACGCAACCCTGTTCGATTTTGACGGCGAAGCGCTGCCCGGAATCGATTTCATGAAGCCCGCAGACCCGCACGCGCCGTAGGGTCGCTGCGCCCCTATCGCTTCGGTCGGCGAAATGGTCGAAGCTGGAAGACATCGCGAATTTACCGCCGGCGATCCGATATGACTCACACGCTGCAATCGGCACAAGAATGGCGAAACGTCGATCTCGCCATGTTTCGCAACGAGATACGCCCCTTGAACCGGCCCGCCGTGTTGAGAGGGGCAGTCAAGGACTGGCCCGCCGTCAGGGCCGCATCGCTGTCGAAACGCGCGTTGTCCGATTACATCGCAGGATTCGATCGCGGCCGGCCGGTCGAAACTCTCAATGGCGACGCGTCCATCAGAGGGCGGTTTTTCTATCAGGATGGCCTGAAGGCGCTGAATTTCGAGCGCCGGCAGGAGCAGATCGGCCAGACGCTCGAACGGCTGCTGTCCCTTTCGTCGGATGCGCCCGCGATATTCATCCAATCGGCGTCCATTCCCGATTTCCTGCCGGATTTTGCGCGCGACAATGCGATCGACCTGGTGGACCGAACCGTGATCCCGCGAATCTGGATCGGCAATGCCGTGACCGTGACGACGCATTACGATCTGTCCGACAACATCGCCTGCGTGGTCGGGGGCCGCCGGAGATTCACGTTCTTCCCGCCTGAGGAAATTCGAAACCTCTATGTCGGACCGATCCATTTCACGCTTGCGGGGCAGCCCGTCAGCATGGTGTCGCTCGACGAACCCGATTTCGACCGCTATCCGCGGTTCGAACAGGCGCTCGCCACAGCCCAGGTCGCGGAGCTTGAACCGGGCGACGCCGTCTACATTCCCTATTTCTGGTGGCATCACGTCAAATCGCTCGAAACGTTTAATGTCCTCGTCAATTATTGGTGGAACGACGCGGAGTCCGCTTTCGGCTCGCCCTATGATTGCCTGCTCCACGCATTCCTGACCCTGCGCCATCTGCCCGAAAATCAGCGCGAGGCGTGGCGGGCCGTGTTCGACCATTACGTGTTCCAGACCGGCGGCGACCCGGTCGCGCATCTGCCGCCGGACAGCCGGGGCGCCTTGGGCGCGATGACGCCCGAGCTTGCGGCTCAGATCAAAGTCGGGTTGCTGCGCAGATTGAACCGCCCTTAAGCGCGCCGGGTACGGTGCGTTGTCCCGCGTTGCGGCCGTCAGTAGCCATTTCCGCAAAATATCGCCCTATGCTATTTATATGACTAATCGAAGGGCGGCAGCCGAACGCCCGAAATTGGGTCGAAATTCCGTTCTGGGAGATGCCGGATGACGCGGGTGACACGGCGCGATTTACTGAAGAGCGGAGCAGTCGCCGGTGCGCTCGGGACCGCGCCAAATGCAGCCGTCGCGGCGACCACGCCAAAAAATAAGCCGATCCCGGTTTCGTATCCCAACGCATCTTCGCGTGCGCGGCTGCTGCTCGATTTCGGTTGGCGCTTTCATCTGGGGCATGCCGAAGATCCGGCAAAAGACTTCGCCTTTGGATTGAATCAGCGGACTTTTGCAAAAGCCGGTCAGGACGTGGCCGCTCCGGCAGCGGCGGATTTCGACGACGGCGATTGGTCGAAAATTGATTTGCCGCACGACTGGGCCGTGGAGTTGCCGTTCGCGCCAAGCGCGAATCTCGACCCGAAACTCGACGAGGATCCCCGCGCCGCGCATGGCTTCAGGCCGCTGGGCCGCGAATATCCTGAAACCAGCATCGGTTGGTACCGCCGGACATTCGATTTGCCGCAATCCGATCTGGGCTGCCGCGTTTCGATCGAATTCGACGGCGTCTTTCGCGATTGCACCGTCATTTTCAACGGTTATGTCGTCGCGACAAATCAGAGCGGCTATGCGCCGTTCCGCGTCGACGTGACGGATTTCGCCAATTACGGCGGAAAGAACGTCCTCGTCCTGCGAGTCGACGCCAGTCTAGGAGAAGGGTGGTTCTATGAAGGCGCCGGCGTCTATCGCCGTGTCTGGCTCGTCAAGACCGATGCGCTGCATATCCCACAATGGGGCGCATGGGTTCGCGCCGACGTGAAAGGTCATTCGGCGTCGTTGTCGGTGACGACCGAGGTCGTAAACGAAAGGGTCGTCGCGAGGCGCTTCAAAATCGTTTCGACAATTCTCGGTCCGGATTCCCGCTCCGTCGCGGTTCTCACGAGTGAATATCTTTCGCTCGGTCCGCAGGAAACGCTGTCCCATCAACAATCTGCAGCTATCGGGAATGCTGCGCTCTGGTCGGTAGAAACGCCGACCCTCTATCAGCTGGTCAGCGAAATTGTCGCCGACGGGCAGATCGTGGACAGCACGGCCGCGAATTTCGGCATTCGGGATGTGCGTTTCGATTCCGAACGCGGCCTGCTCGTCAACGGAATTCCCGTAAAACTCAAAGGCACCTGCAATCATCAGGACCATGCCGGCGTCGGCGCGGCGCTTCCGGATCGCTTGCATTATTGGCGAATCGAAAAGCTCAAGGAGATGGGGTCGAACGCCTATCGCACGTCCCACAACCCGCCGGCGCCGGAATTGCTCGATGCCTGCGACCGCCTCGGCATGCTGGTCGTCGATGAAACGCGCCGGATGTCGTCGGATACGGAGAGTCTCGACCAATTTGCGCGGATGATCCGCCGGGATCGCAATCATCCCAGCGTCATTCTCTGGTCGATCGGAAACGAAGAGCAGGGTCAGCAGGGAACCGAGCGCGGCGCCCGCATTGCGCGGACGATGAAGCGCCTCGCGAACAAGCTCGATCCGTCGCGCCAGATCACGGCGGCCATGGATCACGAGTGGGGGAAGGGGATCACCTCGGTGCTCGACGTCGTCGGGTTCAACTACCGCACCGAGCAGACCCTGCCGTTTCACCAGCAATTCCCGAAACAGCCGATGATGGGGACCGAAACAGGCAGCACCGTTTCGACACGCGGCGTCTATGTGAAGAATGACTCCACCGGCTACCTTCCCGCTTACGATACGGAATTTCCATGGTGGGCTTCGACGGCGGAATCCTGGTGGACGATCGTTGCGCCACGCCCGTTCATCGCCGGAGGGTTCGTCTGGACCGGCTTCGACTATCGCGGCGAACCCACGCCTTTCAACAAATGGCCGAATGTCAGCTCCCAGTTCGGCATCATGGATTCCTGCGGTTTCCCAAAAGACAATTTCTATTACTACAAGGCGATGTGGGACGCGGCGCCTCTGCTACATCTCTTCCCGCATTGGAACTGGCAGGGCCGCGAAGGGCAGGCCGTCAAGGTCTGGTGTCACACAAATCTCGATCGCGTCGAATTGTTTCTCAACGGCCAAAGTCAGGGTTCGCGCGATGTCGTGCCGTATAGCCATGTCGAGTGGGACGTCCCTTTCGCGCCCGGCGTGCTGGAAGCGCGGGGCTTCAAGAACGGTACGCAATTGCTTGTCTCCACGAGAGAGACGACGGACGCGCCCGTGCAGATCCGGTTAAGGGCCGATCGAACCCAAATCGACGCCAACGGCGAAGATATCGCCATCGTCGCCGTCGAGATTGTCGACGCAAAGGGCCGTCTCGTTCCAACCGCAGATAACGCTATCGCTTTCCGCGTTTCGGGACCCGGTCGACTTATCGGTGTGGGCAATGGCGATCCGCGAAGCCACGAACCCGACAAGGCCGACAGCCGCGCCGCATTCAATGGCCTCTGTATGGCGATCGTCCAAACGACACGGACCGCGGGACAGATCGGTCTGGAAGCGACGTCACCGGGGTTGGCAAGCGGCTCGGCAGCCATCGAAGCGAGGCCGGTCGAAACGCGGCCATTCGTGACGTGAGTGCGCGGGGTTTCGCGTTCGCCGTTGCGATCCTGCTGTTGGTCCCGGCCGACGCGCAGACTCTCGTGGAAATGCAGCATGGATTGCCGAACGCCAGGTTTGTGCCGGCCTACTCGGTGACGCAGCGGGAACGGGCCGCTCAGGCTGCGATGAAGCTTTCCTCACCGCCCGTGCTCGGCGCCAGCGTCTCGCTCACGCCCGATGCGCCCTTTGCGCCGGACGGATCGCATCTGTCGTTCTGGAAACCCTCCTTCGTCATCGGTACGGCGGCAGGCGGTGAAGCGGGAATCAATTTCTGGGGAAAGTTTCAGGCCGGGCACATGAATGTCGCGTTCGCCGCTTTGAATTCCGTTCTTCTCGATTGCCGGATTCTTTCGGCGAGAAGCATCACGTATAAGGTTTACGCGGGCAATAGCGCCACGCCGCGAGAGCAGGGCGTTCGTCCCCTGCATAACGGCCATTTGCTGTTGATAGTCGCTGCGCCGAAATCAGCCGACCCGTTTTCCGTCGAGCTCTGGCCCACGCCGGCCACGCAACCGGTCGGCATTTTCGGCTGCGATATCATTGTGATCAATCCGGAAAGAAGGCAGCCATGAAATACAATCAGCTGGGCAAGACGGGCCTGTTCGTTTCCGAGATCTGTCTCGGCACGATGACCTTCGGCGGCCACAACGCGTTTTACCAGACGTTCGGCAAGCTCGATCAGAAAGCGGTCACGGACATTGTCGTGCGCGCCTTGGAAGCCGGCGTCAATCTGATCGACACGGCCGACATCTATTCCGACGGCCTGGCGGAGCGGTTGCTCGGTCAGGCTCTGAAGGATATCGGCATCAAGCGCTCCGATGTGGTTGTCGCCTCGAAAGCCTATGGCCGCATGGGTCCGGGTCCCAACGACATCGGCGCAAGCCGCGGCCACATCATGGATGCGGTGGCGAAGAGTCTTGAGCGGCTGCAGACCGATCATATCGATCTCTATCAGATTCACGCGCAGGACATGACGACTCCGGTTCGAGGAGATGATGCGCGCTCTCGACGATCTCGTGTCGCGCGGGATGGTGCGCTATGTCGGCTGCTCGAACTGGCAGGCGTGGCGCGTGATGGAAGCGCAAGGCGTCGCCGACAAGCGCGGCTTCGCGCGATTCGAAACCGTGCAGGCTTATTACTCCATCGCCGGCCGCGGCATCGAGCGCGAGGTCGTGCCGATGCTGGAATCGCAGAAGATGGGCTTGCTGGTGTGGAGCGCGCTCGCGGGCGGCATCCTGTCCGGCAAGTTCGGACCGGACGGCGGCGGCCCAGAAGGCGCGCGGCGCACGACGTTCGATTTTCCACCGGTGGACAAGGCGCGCATCTGGCCGATCGTGGAGGCGATGCGCGAGATCGGCAAATCGCGGGATGCGAGCCCTGCGCGCGTCGCGATCGCCTGGGTGCTGTCGAAGCCTTTCGTGACCAGCGTGATCGTCGGCGTGAAGACCCTCGAGCAGCTCGAGGACAATCTGGCGGCCGCGGGGCTCACCCTTACGGACGACGAGATCGCGCGGCTCGACGAGATGAGCGCCCTGCCGGCCGAATTTCCCGGCTGGATGGTCGCCCGCCAGAATATCGGCCGGCGCCCGGAACCCCGATGACACGGCGAAATGCTTGAGCAGCCGCGGCCGATGAAAGATAATGGGCGCGGAGGGTGCATTCCGGATGCGAAGGAATCGGTTCGCGTCCCTGCGATGGAGGTTGACATGAAGATCGCATCCGCTGCTTTGGCGGCAGCCCTGGGCCTGTCGAGCTTGTTGCTTGCGGGCGCGCGATCCGACCCGGCGAAAGGCAATGACATCTGCCTCGACGCCGATCACATCGATCACACGGCCGTCCTGGACGACCAGACAGTCCTGTTCTACATGCGCGGCGGAAAGATCTGGAAGAATACGCTGCAGCGGCAATGCCCGAGCCTGAAATTCGAGCGAGCGTTCTCCGAAGACATTCGCGGCGACGAGGTCTGCTCCAACCGGCAAATGATTCAGGTGTTGCAGACGGGCGCGTCGTGCTCGCTGGGCGCATTCACCCCCTACACGCCGCCTGCGAAGAGCGCGATGAAATAGTTTCCGCGGCCCCCTTCCGCCTCGCTACGCTCGGCACCTTGTAACTTGAAGCGTCGTGGACCGGCTAGGATGCCGGCTTCCCCCGCGAGGGGGGAAGGCTAAGAAAAAAGGGGCCGCGCAGTTCTTTTTCTAACCTTCCCCCCTCGCGGGGGAAGGTGGACGCCTCGCATTTTCTGCGAGGCGGACGGAAGGGGGGCCGATACGATACGATTCAATACAAAATGCTCTATTCAGTAGACAGCTGTATCTGCGCGCTCGCAAGCGACGGCGACGACGCCGTGAGCGTGATGCCGCCCGGTGCTCGCGTCGACTGCACGATAACAAGCGCGAGACCGTTGAACGCTTTTCGCCGATTGGCCTGGTAACTTTCGTGGCTGTCCGGCCGGCCGTTGTCCACGCCGATGATCCTGCCGGCTCCCCCGAGATCGAACGCGATTTCGTCTTCGGCCGTAGGCACAGTGAACCCATCTCTGTCCACGACCTCCACTTTCACATGCGCGAGATCGCGCCCGTTTGCCGCGATGCGGTCCCTGTCGGCCGTCAGGCGGATCGAAGCGGGTTCCCCCGTCGTGGATGCTTCGGCCGTCAGGACGGTCTCGCCATTGCGCGTTCCCACCGCGCGCAACGTTCCCGCTTCATAGGGAACGTCCCAGGCGAGATGCAGATCGGCCGTGGTCTGCAGCGCTTTCGCGCGCGGCGGATAGATGGGCCATTGCGTCACCATGCCCGGTCTCGGGAACGCATATCCTTTCACGCCGAGGCTGCGGCCGTTCAGGAATAGTTCGACGGTTTCGCAGTTTGTGTAGCAGCCGACCGTGATCACCTGGCCTTCGCGGCCCTTCCAGTTCCAGTGCGGGAACAGGTGAAGGACGGGTTTTTGCGTCCACTGGCTCTGGTAGAAATAATAGCCATCCTTGGGAAAGCCGCTCGTGTCGATCACGCCGCTGGATGCGAGCTTGGATGGCCAGCGCGACTCGCCGAGATAATCGACGCCCGTCCACAGAAAATCGCCGCTGACATAATCATAGGTCTGCACGAATTTCTGAAGCTGCTCGACTTCGATGCGCCTATTGTCGGTTCTCTCGCCGAAGACCGGCGCTTCATCGCCGAACTGATAATCGCCGCGGACGCCGCCAAGCGCAGTGCTTTCCGTGCCGATGAAGCGGCGCCGGGGATAATCATGTCGGTCGATGCTGTAGAATTTCTCGCGCCGGTCGCGCCAGCGATCGACATAATTATAGCCCACGACATCGAGCTTCGCGAGGAACTCCGGCAACGTGGCTTTCGGCTCGGCCGCAATGTTGTCGCACGCGACGGTCACCGGCCGCGTCGGATCCTGGGCGCGGAAAATATCGAGTAGCCCTTGCAGCGTTTGCGGACCTTGGGGATCGGTTTGATCGGGCACTTCGTTGCCCGCGCTCCAGATCACGATGGAAGGATGATTGCGATCGCGCAGGAGCATGTCGGTCAGGTCGCGCGCCGACCATTCGTCGAAATATTTGCGGTAGCCGTAAAGAGGAGTTTGCGCCTTGGGCTGTCGCCATTCGTCGAACGCCTCGGCCATCACGAGAAAACCCATCCGGTCGCAAAAGTCCAGGAACTCCGGGGCAGGCGGATTGTGGCTGCAGCGGATCGCATTGCAGCCCATGTCTTTCAGAATCGCGAGTCTGCGTTCCCACATCCGCTCCGGCACGGCCGTGCCTACCGCTCCGCAATCCCCATGCAGGCAAACGCCGTTCAACTTGATGCGGTCGCCGTTCAGCAGGAAGCCGCGATCGGCGTCGAATCGCGCATCGCGGACGCCGAACGGGGTCGTTTCGGCGTCCTGCCGAACGCCGTCTGCGTGCAAAATCGTTTGAAGGGAATGGAGTTGCGGCATGGCGACAGACCATAGGTCGGGTTTGTCGAGCCGCATGCGCTGCACGAACACGTGTTCGCCGCCATGCGAAACCCTCGCGTGGGCATCCGCCATCTTCGTGGAATTGCCGTTGGGTCCCAGGATGGCGGCCTCGAGCACGCAGGATGCCTCGCGCTCCGACCCGTTCATGACGCGCGTAGCGATTTCCACGATTGCGCTCCCGGACGAGACATCCGCCGTTCTGACGCACACACCCCAATTCGCGATGCGAACCGGAGCGGTCGTGATCAGCCAGGTGTGGCGATAGATTCCCGAGCCCGTGTACCAGCGCGCGTTGGGCTGCAGCGAATTGTCCACCCGCACCGCAACGACATTCGGCGCGCCGCCGAAATGCAGATAGGGCGTCAGGTCGTAGGCGAAGGTGATGAAGCCGTAAGGCCGCATTCCCAGATGCTGGCCGTTGATCCAGACTTCGCTGCGTTGATAGACGCCATCGAATTGAATCTGCACCTGCTTGCCCGCCGCGGCTGAAGGCAGCGCGAAACTCTTGCGGTACCAGCCGATGCCCGTCGGCAGATAGTCGCCCGGTCCGCCGCTCGGCTCGTCCTTGTCGAACGGGCCGGCGATGCTCCAATCGTGAGGCAGGTCGACGGCGCTCCAGGCTGTGTCCTGGAAGTCGGGCAGATGAGCGCCGGCCGTGTCGCCCCTTGAAAACCGCCAACCGTCGTCGAAATTTTTGCGCCGCTCCGGCGCGACGCCATCGGGCGCCGCCGCAGCAGACGCCGCATCCCATTTCAGCTGCGAAACGATCCCCGCTTGCGCGGCCGTGTTCAGGAAACCGCGCCGGCTAAAAGTTTCGGGCATCAAAGGACCTCATGATTGGCGCGCGCTTATTTTTTGCCCGCGAATGTCAGCCAGACGGATTCAATCGCCACGGCATTGCCCGCCGCGCGGTCTCCCGCAGCGCGGTTCACGGTCAGCTCAAGTCTTTCGACGTCCGCGACATGAATGCGGTCGTCTTTGCCGCCACGACCTGTGGGGATCTCGCGCCAATAATTCCACAGGCCGGGAAACGGCGTCGGAATGAGGATGCTGCGCGAGATTTTGAGAGCCGCGAGCGGGATCGCGATGTCCGACCAATCCGGCTTTGCGACCACGGAGGCGCGCCATGCGGCGCCGTCTTTCTCGATCAGGGAAACGTCGACGGCTCGGCCGCCAGAACTTCTGAGCCGCACATGAAGTGTGTCGGCGCGCGCAGCGTCCGGCCCGCGCGCGCCGATCGCGTCGCCGATGTAAAGCGCTGCGGCGTAGCGATCCGGCGTATCGGCGCCGAGGTCGGGAACGCCCAGGCTCAACGCGAATTCGCCCGCATCTTCGCCGGGCACGAGGTCGAACAGGCCGCTTCGCACTGTCTCGTGGGGACGCACAAACTGCAATTGCGAATAATCCGATTTTGGATCGAGCAGCCGGAGCGGCGCACCCGGCGGCGTCATACGGAATGTCCAGACGGAGTCGCTCTGATAGGGCCATTCGCCCGGCAGTTGCGCGACGTTCCCCGGAAATGTCGTCGAACGATTTCCCGTCGTTGCGCTGGCCACATATTCGTAAAGGCCCGGCTCGAGCTTTCCGGCATCGGCGCGATAGTCGTTGCCCTGGGCGCGAATCATTGGGATCGCGCTGCCGAAGCTGCGAGCGCCTGCGCGGCGCAGCCAGAGCTTGACGGCGTCGGGCAACACCGTATCGGCCACGCGAACGCGAATCTCGATCGCGTTTCCGGTGAGAAATTCCGCCGGCGCCAGGGAGAGAATGTCATCCGGGTAAGAAACCGGATCGTTGACGTGATATTCGTCGAAGCCGACGCGAGCGATGTGCGCCGGCAGGCTCGCGCGATCGACATGGGCGTTCGCGCTGAGAAGCCAAACGCCGGGCTCGACGGCGACCTTGCCGTCATCCGCCTGCCGCGGCGATACGGCGCTATCCTGCGGAACCTTGATCGGCGTCGCCGTGAATCCCCGCCCGAGATCCGGCAATGCAACCTGCATCGGCCAGTTGCGATAAAGAAGGCGCGAGACGATCTTGTCCGGCCGCGGCTGTTCGAACGGATCGCGGACGAGGATTTCGTCGGGATAAAGCTCCAGACGCCACACGCCGTCGCGCACCTTGTCGAGGAAATAGACGCCGGTCCCTTCGTAACCCACCAGCGGAGACGACCCGAAGCCGACGATGCGTGTGAGGGTTTTGGCGTCGCGCGGCGGCGTGGTCGTCGCACCTGCGTTCATATAGGCGTCCGGGGCGACGAGCTCGCTCATATCGTCTTCGTAGCTCACGCGAAAATCGCCGAAGTTGCGATTGTCCGGATAGCGGCCATAGGACTTGAATCGCGGCAACCGGCGCATCGCTTCGGCGGCGATGATCGCGCTCACCGCTTTTCTGGGCGAATGCACGAGGTTGAGGAAATGCGTCTGCCAGCCGAGATTGTAAGGCGCGGTTTCCAGCATGTCGTAGGCGAACATCGCGGCGAATTGCGCGCCGACGGCGCGATAGGCGCGCGCCATCGCCGGATACATGTAACCTGTGGCGAGATCGGCGGTGTCGAACTCGTAAACGATGCGCGGTTTGCCGTTCAGTTCCGGGCGCAGCATGTCGGGATAGGAATCGACCGCCTGCAGAAAATTGCCCCTGTCCGTATGGCCGGCGACGAGACCGGAAGGATACCAGCCGAAGCTCACGCCATCGACAGTCGATTGCCGGATCGCGTCCGCGATTCGGAAATCCTGCGATGCGTTGAAGAACGTGATCTTCCGGCACCCCGTGTCGCGCACGGCTTTCACGAGCGCATCGATATAGGCGACAGAGCCTTTGACATCCTCGGGATGATGGACCGGCTCGTTGATCACTTCGATGAAGAGCAGCGCGGGCTCGTCCTTCAGCGCCACGCCCGTATAGGGATTCACATGCTTGAGCAATTGCCCGATATAATTCGTCTGGGCGGCGATCGATTTGGGATTTGCGCCCATTTCGGCGCGCTCGTAATAGCGCGAGAAGCCCGTGTTCTGCGAAGGTTTGTCGACCTGATCCGCAAAGGCGGGGTTGTAGGTGTGGATGGGCGTGAGCAGGATATAGATGCCCCGCTCGCGCGCCTCGGCGATCAGATAATCCATCAGATCGACATGATCGTTGACGATGAGATTGCCGTCGCGGTCGGAATTTTCCCAGTCGCCCCAGGAGCACAGGCGCAACGCCGTCCAGCCCATGCGCGCGAATTGCGCCATGTCCTCGTCGATCATCGCCTTGCGATCTTTGGAGACGAGCCCCGCCATCCGGTAATCGGAGCCGGACAT
Source organism: uncultured Alphaproteobacteria bacterium (assembly GCA_963715545.1). GTDB lineage: Bacteria > Pseudomonadota > Alphaproteobacteria > Micropepsales > Micropepsaceae > Rhizomicrobium. Next base: position 3,930,449 of record OY970252.1, read on the forward strand.
GATGCAGTAATTGGCGCCGAACAGCGCGACTTCTTCGTTGTCGTCCTGCCAGCGTACGACGCCGGCTTTGTCGAGATAGGCCGCACGCGTCGCCGCTTCTCCGGCGATTCCCTGCGCCATCGCGGGCGACAGAATGGCCCAGATCAGTAATGCAACAGCCGCCGCAATAAGGCGCATCCCCATTCTCCCCCTAGCTGTTCGAGCGCGATCTGAAGCCGCATAGATGCGCCGCCGCGGCGCAACAGTAGATTTCCTAAACATAATATAAATCATATAAATAGAGGGAGAAATGGAAATATTTGCAGTCAGGTGACCCAAACCTTGTGCTCATGAAAAACCGCAGGTGCCCTTTTGTCTGACTCTCACTTTTTGGAGGAGGTGCTCCCTGTTACGGCGAGATAGTGCGGACTTGTGGCGCAGTTGCCACTTGGCGGCTCGCGCAATTTTATTGCTGGATTCGGCCTAGATGACGACTCCCACTATTCTTCGCGACTGTCTCATAGTGACGGATGCCGAGGGGTTGCATGGAGCCTGTTAGGGCTAGAGCCGGATATTTCCGTCTTCTCTGGCGCGAAGGCGTCTGGGGAAAGTGGATCGGTCTGGCCTATTCGCTGGCCGGGCTCTACGTATTTATCCGCGACGAATTTTGGCGTCCCACTAATACTACTGGTAAATGGTCGATCATCAACATGATCCCCCATTTGTCGCTTGCATGGTGGTTCTTTGGGGCCGATTCTTATAATCGCGCTTTGGATTTTTGAAGCGTCGTTTAGATCGAACGCGAAGGCGCAGCGGGAGATAGATCGCCTATCGCCAAATTCGAGCCTTGAAATCCTCTATGACAACGGCAGCCCCTCCAATGCTGTGCCACGGATGCAGTTGCACGGAGCAGTCGGTGAGTTCTACTACATCTTCGTTCGGAACCGCGGGTCTCAAACGCTTTTTGATGTGAGCGTGCGCGCATTGGAGGGAAAATTTTCCCAATACGTTTTCGCTTTGGCACAGGGCGTCCGTTACAACAAATCGCTCAAGCCGATTGTAATCTTCGAAATCCCAGAATTGCATCCAGACGCGCCGGAGCGTGTCGGCCTGTTCGGGCTAGATTATCACGCTGGTGGTGGAAATCCCGACGACCTATACAACAATATCCAGCGATTCACATTGGAGGCGCGAGCGCGAGATACAAAGGCAATCCGCGTTGAGTTCGAATTTGATCCGAACGCTCGGCCTATGGTCAGAGACATTGGCTAAAGGTCAACCAGCTTCACGCCTTCAAATGTCCTAGAACACCGGAAGTCCGGGATCAGAATGAGATCATCCAGTGAGTCCAGTAACTCGGATCATCAGCTGATCAGCGCGCAATGCTTCTGCGGCAGGAAGCCGTGGTTGAGGGCGAAGGGTGCCTGCACTTTGATCGCCATGTCTTTGCGCGCGCCATAGCCTTCATAGAGGGCGTGCAGCATCAGGCCGGCGAGCACATTGGGATCCGGACCTTCCGGCGGGAAATGCATGTGCTGCGCAAAATTGCCGTGGGAGCCGTCGGTCGAAAAGCGAAGCTGCGCCAGCGCCGCCAATTGCGCCGCGCTAAAATGCGGGACTTCCCAGGGATTGTTGAAGTAGCCCGACGACGCTTCGCACAGTCCTTCGCGATCGTCCGTGTCAAACGCGCATTGCACATAGGCCGCAATCGGACCGGGCAAGGACAGGATGATGAAACGATCCTGCGTGTCGGATTTGTGTGGGTTCGCCACGATCTTCCCGATCAGTCCCGAGAGCGAGCACTGATACGTGTTCACAAAATCGGAAAGGCCATCGTCCTTGGCCAGTGCAGAACCGGCGCCGGATAAAATAAGCCCGAACGCAACCGCCAATGCGCTGCTCCACTTCCCCATTGCCGAACATCCCCTCAATCTCCGCGCGCCCGTCGGTTCTCCAACGGACGCCTGCACACTGCCTGTCGATTGTCGGAAAAGTTTTGCGCAATCGCGGGATTGCGTCGCGGAATGTCGCCGATATCGGAAACGATAAAATTTGAAATGCAATTTAACATTCGCAATTTGCAGTCTCGCATTAACAGCGCCTTAAAATCCGCGCGATAGCATTTCGCCATGGTAGGGGCGTCTCTCGCGCGAGCGCGCGCGAAAGCCGCGGGTGGCATCAATGAGTAAATTCAGTCAGTTGCTGATGGCGACGGTCGCAATCGTTGCGATCGCCTTTCCGAGCGCGGCGCAGGTCGCGCCACCCCAAATATACGCCAAGCTGTTCACCGCGGTCAGCGACGATGTCGCGACCTTCGCCGCCTCGGCGCCGTCCTGCCCCGGCAGCACGACGCACCCGCTCATCGTCGCCGAGATCGGCGGCGCGGACGCCAATTTCCTGCAACGCACGCTCCCGCAGGCCAGCGCCAAGCAGATGGCGACCATGGTGCAGAACGCCGTCAACGAAGCGAAACTGCTGCAGCTGCAGTTCGGCATTGAGGGCGTCGAGACGTCGATGAGCTACCCGATCCTCGTCGACAACCCGGCGAACCTGCCGAACAACGGCACGCTCACGACCGCCTACTTCGCCAAATACATGCAGTTCTACGAGCAGTTCGCAGCCGGCGTGCGCGGCCTCGGGCTCAAGCTGGTCGTCGAGAGCAATTTGAACCTGCCGGGGCAGGACGATAACGCCTTCACCTATAAGGGCGTCACCGTGCCGCAATTGCAGGCGGGCATGACCGAGGTGACGCAACACATCCTCGACAATCTGCATCCCGACGTGCTGGAGATCTTTTCCGAGCCGACGACATTGGCCGACAACACCGGCCTCGCACAGCTGATGACGCCGTCCGTCTATGCGCAGTTCATTGTGGGAATGCGCCAGGCTTACGACACGCGCAACAGCCCCCACACGCTCTTCAGCGCCGGCTCGGCGGACTGGGTGCGCAAGGATTTCCTGGTCGAACTGCTGGCGGCGGACAACGCCGCGCCCATTCACATCGACATCTTCGACCTGCATGCCTATCCGCCCGACGATCTTGGCGCGGCGGTCGCCGATCTGGACTATCTGGTGAGCCAGGGCAAACGGATCTCGATGTCCGAATCCTGGGACAACAAGATCTCCGCCGCGGCCCCGATCCCGCTGCCGAACGGCTGGACCGCGCCCGACCTGCAACAGGTGCTGAACGGATATTCCTTCTGGGAGAATGTCGACGCGCAATATCTGCCGGCGATGTACGCCACGCTCGATTGCCGCGGCGCCACTTACGTCCAGTTCTGGCATTCGCCGCAATTCTGGGCCTATATCGGCTACAACGGAACGACCGGCAATTACGACGCCGACCAGATGCGATCGGCGCTCGACGCGGCGATGAAGCAGGCGTCCGCGCACAACGAGATGTCGCCGAGCGGCGCGGCGCTGAAGCAGATCACAGCGGCGAGCGAAAAGTGATGGGGCGCGCCGGCGCGCGCGAACCTCTATCGACAAAAGCAGATGATCTCACGCTGACCCGGATAATCCCTTCTAGATCGGGCGCGGAGCGTCAATGCCAGATGCGTTGACAATTTCCGTCGAGAAATTTGGAATGATTTCGTTCCGAAGAGAATTCAGGCGCGAATGCAAAGCTTCGGCGTATTCCTCCGTCCGCGGCGCGGAAACGGGATAGACGCCGTCGAAATCGCCTTTCTGCCGTATGGCGGCGACCCACTCGTCCATGAGCAGACAATAGCGCTCGAGCGCCTCCTGAGCGCAATCATCCGGCTCGACAACCATGTAGGCCGGCGGGAGGTCGCCGACGACAACCCAGAGGCGGTCGTCCGTCCCGTCAATCTTCCCCTCGAACTCCACAAGAAAGATCGCGACGACCCAACCGATGCCGTCGGCGAGATACATTGCGGTGATGGGAAGACACCAGTCAAACGACGTCACATAATTTCTGGCATGGACCGCCATTTCCGCGAGTAGCCTGGTGTCCTCTTCGTCTTCACCTTTGATGCGGTCGACGGGCATGAGCATTGACGTTCCTATGACTCCATAACCTTCGAATTCTGCTAACCGGACTGAACGATCGACACGCTCTTGTAGCAATCAAAGCAGAGAAACACGTAGATCATCCCGACATCGGCAATGCAGAATTCATCGTTCAGCGAGTCAAGCTGACCGTAGAACGACATCTTCGACCCGCAGCCCGGGCACGCGGGCCATTCCGGAGGCTGAATGAAATCAGGCGTTCCCCCGAGTTTGTGTCGCTTTCCGATTTCGGGAGCTGCCCATTTGAATGGCGGCAGGTTTGCGGCTTCTTCATTCAGTGGCTGAGGCGCCAAGCGAAATGGGGGAATTTGTTTCATGGTAGTTGCCCATATGAGTGGATTTCCGACGATGATATTCCATAGCGCTTCATTAACTGACCAGCGAAATCGAAGAGTTGTTGCCTAGTCGCAGTTGGATTTCTTGCGATGAAATCAGCCCATGCCTTGTTCCATTGGCCCGGCATTCCGTCGATGCCGGCCCCGTGCACGCCCTCCAAATGGGTCGATGCATCCATTGTTACGGTGTACTGATCTATATCTATGCCTCTTTGCGCAAAGTACTGGCGAAATTGCTGAGGGAATATGTGATGGTCATGGAACTGTACGCGCGGAGGGGTGTCGCCGCTCAAGAACAACGGGGCAAGCAAAACACACAAGCGGGCGAAGCGCGCGCAGAACGCGGCTTCATCAGGAGGTCCGTTGCTCGGCCATGCAGCGGCGATTTGAGTGCTGGCACTGGGATCAGGTTCGACTAAATCGTTGCTTGAGCGATAGACACCGTCATTGCTGGCAGTTTCAGCGTCTGATGAAGAAGGAGCGGCAGCGTGTCCACCCATCGGCGCGAACTCCCCGCCCTGGCTTTCGGGTGCGCCCGCGGGCCAACGCGGATGTTTGTCCGGGTCCCAGTCCGCTTTGATCAATCCGGACCAGTGAAGGTCGCGAATGAAATTGATCATCTCGCTCTCAGAGCGAGCGCTCTTCTGCAGCGAAGGTGGTTCGGGAATGCCGAGTAGCACGGTGGCGATTTGTGCACGCGCGACATCGCCCTCGTTCAGCGCGTTGCAGATTGCCCTCAGCCCACCCGCTTTCTTGGACACGTCGATGGGAAGTCCAAACTCCAGACCAATCTCATCAGAGAGTTGCTCGCAGTTGCGCGGCTCCCATCGATCCTCGCCGTAAATGTCAGTTCTTTGCAAAAGCGATACGCAACCGACAAAGGCGCCGTTTGCGTCGCACGAAACACCGCGCCCGCTATCAGGCGGCGACAACCGAAATTCGCGGATCAATGTTCTGACCTTCGATTAGCTTCAGGAAAGAACATACCATGAACGATGAGAGATGTCCAGACCGGTTCTGAAAGAACTGATATGGTTCTGAGCCAATCAATGAGATGATCGGGGTTCAAATCTTCTCCGCTGCGCTCTCAGATTTTTGTAGCACATATATTTGACGGCCGGTTATTTTCAGTGCTACAACAAATGATGATCGGCGTCGAATGGGACGAAGCCAAGCGTCTAGCCAATCTTGCGAAGCACGGGCTCGATTTCCGCGACGTGCCCTTCATGGATTGGGACAATGCCATGATTGTTCCCGATCTGCGGTTCGACTATCCGGAACGCCGCTTCTGGGCCTTCGCGCTACTGAACAGGCGGCTTCACGTGGCGGCATTTTGTTATCGCGGCCGGAAAGTGCGCGTGATCAGCTTTCGCAAGGCGAACAGTAGGGAGACGAAGCTCTATGGTAAGAAAGCGTAATTCCCACTTCGTGCCAGGCGATGACATCCCCGAGGTGACCGCAGCGGATTTCGCCCGCGCGAAACCTGCCGCCGAGGTCATGCCGGAAGTCGTGGCGGCGATGAAGCGTGCGCGCGGCAGGCCGAAACTGGATCGGCCGAAAGAGCATGTGACGCTCCGCCTGGACCCCGAGGTCGTCGATGCTTTCAAGGCGCAGGGACCGGGGTGGCAGGCGCGTATCAACGCGGCGCTGGTTCGGTTGGTGACACAACGCCCGCCGGCGAAGAAGCCTACGGCTCGCATCAGGCGCAAAGCGGCGTAGCATAGATGTGGCGCACCGCTGCTCGATGTGGAGGGGACCGGATGCTTCGTATTCTTCGCGTGCTTCTGCCGATGCTGTGTCTGGCCGCCCAACCGGCGCTCGCAGAGAACACAGCCGCAAGCATTTTGCCGATCGATGGCAATGCGTCCGCGAACTGGAGGATGGCGGGGATGCTATCGGTCGGCGGCATCCCGAACCGGACTATCGTTTGCGCGACAGTGAAACCTCTCGGTTCGGGCGAAGACGACACCGGCGATATCCAGAACGCGATCAATGCCTGTCCGAACGGGCAGGTCGTGTCTCTCGCGGCGGGGACCTTCACGATTGCCGAGGGCGGCTTCGTGCTGATCGACAAAGGTGTCACGCTGCGCGGCGCCGGGCCCGGCGTGACGATCTTGACGCGCACGGGCGGCGCCACGCTTGGCACTTACGTGCCCGGAAAAAATCCGTCGCCCATGATCATTCTCGGGCCCCAGCAATACAACAACACCACGACGGCGACTCCGCTGACCGCCAATGCCGAACACGGCCAGTACAACGTCCAGGCTGCGAGCGCCGCGGGATTTTCGGTCGGCCAGATTGTGTTGCTTGACGAAGCATCCGGCGCTTTCTGGCAACCCGACGTGGAAGGTCTCGGGAAGATCTGGGCGTCGCGCGATTACCGCGTGGTGTGGCAGAAGCACAATCCGTCGCAGCCATACATCGACGATTTCAGCGCGGGTCAATATCCGGCGCAGCCCGGCACGGCCGGTTGCTGGTTCTCCAATTGCGATCGCCCCACGGCCGAGATGCACCGGATCAAGGCGATTTCCGGCGACACGATCTCTTTCGATTCGCCCGTCACGATCTCTTACCGGACCAGCCACAAAGCCCAGCTCTATTATTATCAGACTCCTTTCACCGAGCAGGCGGGACTCGAGCAGATGACGGTCGAGCATGGCGACGACGACAATATCGATTTCGCCTGGTGCGCCTATTGCTGGGCCAGCAATGTCGAGAGCACGTTGTGGCTCGGCGCAGGATTCGGCATCCAGAATTCATTCCGCGTGGAGCTGAACGCGTTCTATGTCCACAAACCCGTCTGGCCGGTTCCGGGCGGCGGCGGTTACAACATCAGCCTGGCGGACGCCTCGTCGGAGATTCTGATCTGGAACGGGATTTCCGTGCTCACCAACAAGGTGATGGTGGGGCGCTCCTCCGGCGCGGGCTCCGTCACCGCGTACAATTACATGGACATGGGCTTCGACGGCGGCACGGATGGCTGGCAGGAAGCCGGCCTCAACAACAGCCATATGGTCGGTTCGCATCACATGTTGTTCGAAGGCAATTACGCGTTCAACATCGAAAGCGACCAGACTCACGGCAACGCCATCTACAATACGTTTTTCAGGAACCACACGACCGGCTTCCGCGCGAAGTTCACCGATTATCTGGACCACGCTGTGGTCGATGACATTACGCAGCAGAGCACGAACGGGCCGTTGCGCACGGCGTCGCCGCACGCCTATTCCTACTGGAACAATCTGGTCGGCAACGTCTTCGGCATTCCGGGCAAGATGCAGGGATTCATCTATGGCGATCAGGTTCTGGCGGACGCTGACTGGACGCCCCAGATTCTCATGATGGGTTGGGCCGATCTGCCCAATCATGTCTACGATCCGAATGTCATTGCCACGAACTTTGTCGACGGCAATTACGACGACGTGACGCATTCGGTAAAATGGGCGCCGAGCGACACGGCGCACATCTTGCCGAATTCGCTTTTCCTCACGAAGGCGCCGGCGTTTTTCGCGGGCCACGTCTGGCCGTGGGTCGATCCCGTGGGCGCAACGAAGGTCAACACATTGCCCGCCAAAGCCCGCTACGACGCCGGCACCCCGTTTGCGCAACCGTGAGTCTCAAATGGCGATCCACTGCCTAGGGCGTTTTTTCATTGAGTTGACGCACCCCTTCCTCACCATGGCCGGGCTTGACCCGGCCACCCAGCCAGCGAGCGTCCGCGAGCTGAATTATGCACGCACAATCTTGCAGAGACTCATTCGCCGCGCAGACGCGCGGCGAGTTGGGTGGCCGGCTCGGAGGCCGGCCATGGTGAGTTTTGTGATTCGGTTCAATCCAAAAATCGTCTAATCGACGATGTGATACACGGGCGCCTTTTCCAGCGCCCACTTCCCGGAATGCCGGTCATAGCGGGACAGAGTGAAGCAATGCCAATCGGCGTCGTCGAGCTTGGGATGATCGGCGCGATAATAGTAGCCGGGCCACCGCGTTTCGGTCCGGAACATCGTGTGTTGCGTGACGGCCTCCGAGGTCAGGAACCGGTGCTGGAGCTCCCACGCACGCTGAAGTTGATGGAGGTCTTCCGCGCCGAGATAGTCGAGATCTTCCTTCAGCATTTGCAGCAGCTCCAGGCCGCGCGTCAGCATCGGTTCGTTGGTTGTGTAGTGGGCGCCGATGCCGCCGACATATTCGTCCATGATTTTCTCGAGCCGCTGCAGCCCGTGCATCGGCAAGAGATAACTGGGCGACACGGTTCCCGCGACGATCTCATTGCGGCCGACGGCGTAGGTCTCGAGCGGCTTGAAGATGGCTTTCTTGAGGTCGGTATATTCCGCTTCGCTGACCTGCGGCGTCTCCCGGCCCAGATCGTTCACATAATTGACGGCAGCCTTCGCTGCGATGCGGCCTTCGGTGAAAGACCCGGACGAGAATTTGTGCGCCGTGCCGCCGATGGTGTCGCCGGCGCCGAAAAGTCCGTCGACCGTCATCATGCGGTTGTAACCCCACTGATATTCCGCAGGAGCATAGTCCGACGGCCCGCTGGCCCATGCGCCGGAGCATGTCGCGTGAGACCCCATGACATAAGGTTCGGAAGTCGTCAGCTCGGGATTGGTGTGCTTGGGATCGATGTTCTGCGACGCCCAGACGACGGCCTGCCCGATCGTCATGCCGAGAAAATTCTCCCAGCCGATCGTCTCATTGTGGGGATCCTGGAACGCTTCCTTCGTCACCATACGGATGGGGCCGCGGCCCGCCTTCACTTCCTCCAGCAGCGCGTGATTGCGCAGGCAGGTGGGAACAGGATGCCGATCGACATAATCCCCCACCACCTGCTTGATCGAGTCGTACCATTTGGGTTCGTAGTCTTCGCCGTAAGCGTTCTGCGTGTAGGTCTTCAAATGCAGAAAGTACGCGCCGACGGGGCCGTAGCCGTCCTTGAATCGCGTCAGCACGATGCGGTTTTCCATTTGCGTCATCTTCGCGCCGGCGAGAATCGGCAAGGCATAGGCCGACGCGCTGCTCCAGGGCGCATACCAGGTTCGTCCCATGCCTTCGCCGACTGCCCGCGGCTTGAAAATGTGCGAGGCGCCGCCCGCGCACACGATGACGGCCTTCGCGCGGAAAACATAAAACGCGCCCGTGCGCACGTTGAAGCCGACCGCGCCGGCGACCCGATTGGGTTTCGTGCGGTCCATCAACAGATGGGTCACCATGATGCGGTTGTAGATTTCGGTGGCGGCTTTGCGCGCCGCTTCGGCGACGATGGGCTTATAGCTCTCGCCGTGAATCATGATCTGCCATTTGCCCTCGCGCTGATAACGCCCCGTCGCCGGGTTGCGCATGATGGGCAGGCCCCACTCCTCGAATTTGTGCACCGTGGAGTCGACATGGCGGGCGATGTCGTAACTCAGGTCTTCCCGCACCAGCCCCATGAGATCGTTGCGCGCATAGCGGACATGGTCCTCGGGCTGGTTCTCGCCCCACTGCATGCCCATGTAGCAATTGATGGCGTAAAGGCCCTGGGCGACCGCGCCGCTGCGTTCGATATTCGCTTTTTCGACGCAGACGATCTTGAGATCGCGTCCCCAGTAGCGGGATTCGTAAGTTGCGCCGCAGCCGGCCATGCCGCCGCCGATGACGAGAATGTCGGAATCCACGAAAACGGTTTTGTGGCGCGCGAACAAAGCCATCAGGCTGCGCCCAGTTTCAATCTGCCGGGCGAGAGCGTCGGCAAGCCGTCGATATTGAGCGCCTCCGGTTCATGGGCCAGTTCCTGGGATTTCAGGGCAAGCGCATTCGGCGCTTCGTAATCGGCCGGCGATCTGATCGATCCCCAGGGCGTGGTCCGGATCGGGGACACGAAATCCATTTCCTTGCCGTCGCGAAACCGGACCTTCCAGGAAATGACGCCTTTCGCTTCTTCGCGCAGCACGCGAACGCTGTGTCCCAGCGGTGCGAAATCGGCGTAACCGCGCACGTCGATCGCATGTTGCGGGCACGCCTTCACGCAGGAATAACACTCCCAGCACATGTTGGGTTCGATGTTATAGGCGCGCCGGTAGGTGGTATCGATGTGCATGATGTCGGACGGGCAGATATCGACGCAATATCCGCAACCGTCGCATTTGGTCATGTAAACGAATGTCGGCATGTCGTCTCCGGTTCGAAACGTCCGTCAGTATTGTCGGGGCGGGCGCCGCGCGCTGCCGAATGTTTCGGGCTTGTCGGCCGGAAGGGGCAGATTGCTGCGCGATCCGTTGGCGTCGTCCACGCGGCTCTGGAATGCGGCTGCGGGTTTGTAGAACATGTGCGAGAATTTCGACCACGGAACGGAGCCGAACAGCGTCGCCGTGGCGATGAGATAAAGGCCCAGCAGAATGTTCGCCAAAGGGCTTGCCGTCGCTTCGGCCCAGGCCCAGGCGAGCGCGAGGGTCGTGCTGGCGAGCAATGACAGGATGAACAGATCGGCGCGCACGACGCGGAAAGGGGATTGGCCTTCGGCGGAGACGTCTACGCGGATCAAGAGCCAGAACCAGGCGCCGCCCACGCAAACGAGCAGCGCGCCGAGATGCCACAGCAGCGGCCAGACCGCGGGCGCGGGCGCAGCGGGATAGAGGAACACCAACACGACCGTCGATATGACGTAAGCCAGAAAGCCGTACATCGTCAGCAGATGCGCGAGCTGCCGCTGCCGGCTGCAGAATTCTCCCGCCGCGAGCACTTCGACGAACAGCGTGCGGAGCGCCAGCGATATCCTCTCGCCGCCGCCGACCTTGCGCCTGGCCCTGCTCTGTGCGCGGCGCGCGGCGTCGAAGAAATAGCGCGCGCTTTTCTTGTGGACGATGTCGTAAAGCGTGCCGAGCGCCGCGAGCGCGACCATGACGACGACGAACGCCTGCATGACCCCGGGCGATACCGACGCGGAAAGATCGGAAAAAGGATTGTCGAAGAACATCAGACTACACCGGCGTCAGTCAGGTGGGGCTGGTATTTGAGTTCCGAGGATCGCGGCCGAATATTCTTCTGGAGTGGCTTGGAGATTGGTCACACGCGACGGCGGCGTCAACCGGCGCGGGACTGGTGTTTGATACGTGCGATTTTCGCGCATCCGGCATTCGCTTTGTTTCACGGCGCTTGGCGGCACGCGCTCAGGCGCCGAATCACCGACGTTCCCCATAACCCAGGATTGGGGCTGAGTACGGGGACGTTTAATCTGTTGTTAAGAGAAGCGGCGGGGCGCCCATCCCAGCCGCGGAAAAGTATGAGATGGATTTCACGACCCCGGATTCTTTGAACTATCGATTCGGAATGAACGAAAAAGATTCTCTCGTTCAGCTCGACCGAACGGGCCCGACAAGATGGGACGGGTCGCTGACGCCGTTTTGACGTGCATCGCTTCGGAATCGGGGCGGGGTTTCGAATTCTGATCCAGAACTTCGAGACGGCTCCCTCCGCTGCCCTTGGGTTGCAGCCCGAAACGGATTGTGATTCTTGGTGGAGAATGATTCTCTGCGGCGCGGCTTACGGAGCATAAAATGGAGACTAAGCTGCTGGTACTGAAGCTTTTTCTGGGTGCGTTAGGTATCGACGATAGCATCGAAACTGTCGATGATCGGAAACGCGTTCAAAAAGCAGTCTATCTTGGCCAACTCAGCGGCATCGACCTTGGCTACCGGTATGGTTGGTATCGAATGGGCCCCTATCCTTGTCCTTGGGAGTTGCGCCTTCCTGCGCTGCTCCTACGGGGACTCGAGAACCTACCTTGGTAAGGGTGATGCCAGGTTTGTACCATAAGCGCCAAAGCGCGGGATCGATCCCGAACTCCTCTGAAGCCGCGTCTTTTGCCTGTGACACCGCCTTTTGTAAAAGGGCAAACTGCTTCTGCCGGTCCAATCCGTCCAACCATTCAATGTCATACACGAGCTTTGGGATTTTCCTGTCCAGCAGGGCCTGCGCCTTAGTGTCCGTCCGGCGACTTTGCGAGTCGCGAGAATCGGTTAGCGGAGGCGTCGGCTTGCAAGGCAGGAATCTGTTGTGATTCCTTATGTGGCACCGAATCGTTTTGGAGGTGCCGATGTGGACCGCCGAAAATCGCTCCCGCTACAACCGCGACAAGCTGCGTTATCCGAGCGATCTGACCGACGATGAGTGGGCGCTTGTCGAACCGCTGATTCCGCCCGGCAAGCGTGGCGGCGGCAAGCGGACGGTTGTCATGCGCAACGTGGTCGATGGGTTGATGTACATTTTGAGTACCGGCTGTCAGTGGCGAGCGATCCCGAAAGATCTTCCGCCGCGCAGCACGCTGTTCGACTATCTCGATCTGTGGAGTTGGGACGGCACGCTGGAGCGCATTCATCACGAGCTCTACGTGAAATGCAGAGAACGCGAAGAGCGGGAGGCAAGTCCCACTGCCGCTATCATCGACAGCCAGAGCGTCAAAAGCGCAGAAAAAGGGGGGCGTATGACCCGCATGGCTACGATGCAGGAAAAAAGATCAAGGGCAAAAAGCGCCACATTCTCGTAGATACGCTCGGCCTGCTGCTGAGCGGCGCGGTTCATTCTGCCGATATCCAGGATCGCGACGGCGCTGCATCTGTTCTCGATGAGCGAACGCGCGCGCTGTTCCCGTTCATCCTGCGCATCTTTGCCGACGCCGGTTATCAGGGGGCGCACGCCGCAATGGCGGCTGCGCAGAGCGGAGATTGGGTCATCGAAATCGTCAAGCGCAACGAATTGCACACCTTCGTCGTCCTGCCAAAACGATGGATCGTCGAGCGCACAATCGCATGGCTGAACCGCTGCCGGAGACTTGCCAAGGATTGGGAAAATCTCAATCGCAAGGCACTCGCGTTCTTGCGCCTCGCCTCAATCCGCCTCATGTTGCGAAAACTCTGCAATCCCGCATGATGTTTCCGGACAAACTCTTAGAGCCATTTACGGATTTATCTTCAGAAGCCAACTTTCGGATTAATCCCCAAACATAAAGGTCGTCGAACTGTGCCCAGCTTCCGTCGACGATTGATTTCCTCACCTCGTCCTCGCTGCAATCAATCCATCCGGAAGCTATTATTGCGCTAATCACATCCTTGAGAACTATTTCGAGTGCAGCCACAGTCTTATGGTATGAAACCTGCTGATAGTCGAAATACCGCGAAAGCAAAAAGTGGTCCGCTGCACATATCGCCTTGCGCGTAAGGCAAACGCGCCCCTCTCCGTCTAGGCGCAGTTGAGTGAGCAGATATTCCAGATCAATACCTCCATAGGGCAGACCAGAAAAATGCGCCGTGCGCAGGAGATAGTCGATCCGATCCGCGTCGAAGTCCGAGCTAATCAGGTTGGTGAGACTTTCTGGCTGCGATCGGTTGAATATCGCGGAGATAGAGGCAGGCTCGACATGATGATCTCCTAATATGGCTCCTATCTCCGGGTCCGTCTCCAGAATGTATTTGCCAACGCGTTCGTGGTTCAGTGTTTTGATCGCTACGCCGCCATTCTCAATCAATGGCTTGGCCGCATAATTTTGAATCGCGTCTTCCATGGCGTGGGAAAACGGGTAATGCCCAATGTCATGCAGAAGCCCTGCTAATCGATAGGCTTGTATCTTAGCGGGATCCAACTTCAGTTCGGGACAATTGGCAGCAAGCGCCGACAGAATCCGCCCCGTAACGTGGCAAACGCCGATGCAATGAGAAAGCCGAGAATAGTCGGCACCTGGAAACACAAGGTTAGCTAGACCGAGCTGTTTAACATTGCGCAATCTTTGAAAAGCACGGCTACCTATAATTTCTACTTCGACGTCGCTCAAGCCTATCGTATCGTGAACGGGATCACTTATACGGCGGGCATAGAAGTCGGTCATTTCAGTTCAATAGTTTGGTCTTCACTAATGCATCGCGCGCGGCAAAAAAGTGGCCGGCAATATGAGGTTTTTGCTGCTGAAGAACGGTGAGGGCTTCTTCGTCCTTTCGACCACTCACTGTCCTTAGAAAGTGGACTGACGCAAGCAGCTCCAGCCAATCTTCTTGGCCAACGTCCTCCAAGGGAGATCTAAGAATCGGAACGATGCCCTTTAACTTATCGACGGCTTCCGCGTTGAGGGCGTGGCTTTCAGGATCCAACGTGCCGGCGGCCAGTTCGCTCTCCAGCGCGTAGTAGTCCCGGGTCAATGCTGGGCAGTATCAAAACCCGGTTTCAGAAGGGTCAATCCGGCAATCCGAAAGGCACAACGTTGAAGGGCGCGGGCGCCACGCTCACCGGGCTTGCGCGCACCATGCTGGAGCGGCCTGTCGAGCGCCCGGACGCCGGCCAGCAGACGACGCGGCTTGTGGAATATGTGAGCGACGTCGTGCGGCGCGCGGATGCGGGCGACCTCAAATGCCGGATGTTCCTGCTCCAATGCATCGATCGCGGCGACCGCCGCAAAGCGACGGCGCGGCGCAACGCCAAAAGGACGGAGAACGAAGACTTGCGCAAATTCGAACAGGAACAGGCCGCGGAGATCTCTCCCGAGATCGGGCCCCTGCCGCCCGAAACGCTTGCCGAGCAGGCCGTACCCGTGAGCCCGACGACGTCGCGGCGCGTTGAGCCGTCAGCGCGAACAGCGCCGTCTTTCAAAGAAACGTCTTTCAAAGCCCCGTCTTCCACAGCAACGCCTTCCAAACCGGCGCCTTTCGATGCGTCGACATTGCGCCGCGATCCGCTCAGCGGACGTCTGGTGAAGCCGGACGGCGCCACCATGTCGGCGGAAGAAGAAGCGCTCCTGGCGAATCCCTATTGGCCGCACGTCTCGCCTCATCTGAAAAAGGAAGAGCAATCCGATGCTTTCGCTGGGCTGAACGCTGGGAATAGCGCAGGGCCAAAAAGCCCTGCTGCTGCGGGTCAAGTCTTTGATTTCAAACAAAATCCCGGAGGCGAAAAATTTTCGCAGAAAGAGCCGCCGCCGATCCCGGATTCCGGAACGGCGCCGCAACGGCGACAGGCATGATTTTGAACCAGTCGACAGGCGGCCATAGCCGATTCTGCGATTGGGACGGCGCACCGGCGCGACGTTCACGCCGGTTCGCGCGTCGCCTCGATCAACGACCTGATCCCGTCCGCATCCACTGGCGTCGCAGGATTGTAGACGACCATGCTGAGGTCCGGCCGTCCGTCGACCGCGAAAGCGGAATATTCGAACGACAACGGACCCAGCACCGGATGCTTGATGTGCTTGACCATCTCGCCATGGGCGCCTTGCACGTCGTTGTCGCGCCACATCGCCTTGAATTCCGGGCTGAGGCGGCAGAGCTCTTCGACGAGCGGCTCGACGTCTTCCGCCGCGCCCGCGCGCGCCGCGTCCACGCGGAATGCGCCCACCACGAATCGCGCCACGCTCCCCCAATCATGTTGCATGGCGCGGGAGCGCGGATCGAGAAAGATCACGCGCAGGATGTTGCGCTGTTCCGGCGGCAGCGCGCCGTAATCGCCCAGCATCACGGTCGCTCCTCTGTTCCACGCGACGACATTCCATGTCGCGGTGCGGATGAGGGCCGGGCTCGGATCCAACGCGTCGAGCACGCGCTGCAATCGCGGCGTGACGCCTTCCTTGTTGCGGTAGCGCATCTCGGGCGGACGCCCGAGGCCGATGAGAAAGAGATGCTCACGTTCGAGATCCGTCAGCATCAGCGCGCGGGCGATGCGATCGAGCACATCGGCGGAAGGCGCGCCCCCGCGGCCCTGTTCGAGCCAGGTGTACCAGGTGGGGCTGATATTGGCGCGTTGCGCCACTTCCTCCCGGCGCAATCCCGGCGTGCGCCGGCGCAGCCTCGGAAATCCGAAAGCCGCGGGATCAAGCTTCAGGCGGCGGCCCTTCAGATAGGTCCCGAGCAGCCTCTCGTGAGGGGAATGTTCCGGCATCCTGTTACCAATTATACCATGATAAAGTCACTACTTTACCAGCATAGCAGAAGCGCCGATATCTGTCTCCAGCAAAAAAGGAGATTTGCTCATGCGTGTGTTCATCACCGGTTCGACCGGGTTCATCGGCTCCGCCGTCACCAAGGAATTGATCGGGGCGGGCCATCAGGTGCTGGGCCTCTGCCGTTCGCCCGAGAAAGCTGCCGCGCTGTCCGCCGCCGGCGCCGAAGTTCACAACGGGTCGATCGAAGACTTGGAAAGCATCAGAGAAGGCGCGAGGCGATCGGATGCCGTCATCCATCTCGCGTTCAATCACGACTTCTCCAGATACCAGGCGAACTGCGAAGACGACCGACGCGTGATCGAAGCGCTTGGCAGCGTTCTTGGCGGTTCGAACCGCCCGCTGCTCATCACCTCCGGCACGGGCATGACGATTCCCGTCGCCGGTCAGCCGGCCACGGAAGATGGGCCCGTGATGAGTTCCGAAATGATGCCGCGTGCGGCCTCGGAAGAAGCCGCCGCGTCCGTCGCTGCGAAAGGCGTGAATGTGGGTGTGGTGCGTCTGCCGCAAGTTCACGACACGCGGCGGCAAGGCCTCGTGAGTTACGCTATTCAGGTCGCGCGTCAAAAGGGCTTTTGCGCGTATGTCGGCGAAGGACAAAATCGCTGGGCCGCCGCGCATATCTCCGACACGGCGCGCCTCTACCGGCTTGCGATCGAGAAGGCGGAGCCGAACGCGAAATATCATTCGGTGGGGGAAGAAGGCGTAAAGATCCGCGACATCACGGAGACGTATGGCCGGCGCCTGAAACTACCCGTCAAATCGATCACGCCGGAAGAAGCCTTCGATTATTTCGGCTGGATGGCGGTCTTCGCCGGCCACGACTCGCCTGCGTCCAGTGCGTTAACGCGGAAAAAGCTGGGATGGAATCCGATGGGACCGGGGATGATTGCCGATCTCGCGAAGTTGGAAGTTCCCGGCTGAAGCTGAGGCCCGCACGCGAAGACAAGAGAGCGCCTCGCGAGCGGCACTCTATCTGTGTCGTCGATGCAACTCCGCTTGGCCGGTCCATTTGGTACAGACGGCTGGTTCGGAGTACGTTAACGGGATCAGCGAACGGCAACAGAAGTCGGGTGAAGCATGAAAACGCTTGCGGCAGTGTTGTCGATTTGCGCAGCGCTATGGGTCACGCGCGCCGAAGCCGTCACCGTGACCATTCTCGATCCCTATCTGATCCAGCCGAACAATCTCCGGGACCTTCAGCTCGTGTCATTCCTGCGAGCGAGACCCACCTTGGCCAACTACGCCGCGGCAAAGGTCGTCGGAGACGGCGTTGCGGCGGGCATCGTGCTGGTGGAAACAAGCGTGAATGCCCCGGTGACGATCTCCGATGTCACCGGACTTGTGGGCTTGCGCCCCTATTCGGACGCGTTTCTCACCAAACCGCCGGGCGCCGCAACGGCGTCGCTGACGATTTCGAATCTGTGGCCCATCAACGGCAAATATTATGCGGCCGCTCTCACCGGCGTTCTGCAAAGCGCCGGCGGCCATAGCACTGACGAAGTGTCCGCATCCCAGCCGAATGAGGGAAGCGCGGACGGAACGATTGCTTTTGCGCTTCCGCCTGTGGTGCTCGTGCACGGTCTCTGGGGAGACAAGGGCAGCCTCAACGGCATCGCGAACTATCTCGCAGGTCAGTCGGTCAACTGGTCCGCGCCGCCGATGCAAATCTGCTATTCTCTCTATCTCAGGTTCAACGCGACGACGGATCCCCTGACGGACGGTCAGGATCCTTGCGAATACACCTCGGCGGACGCGCTCGGAAAGGCCATCACCAGCACCTTCGACACGCTCGACAGCGAACGCATCGTCAGCGGACGGGTCGATATCGTGGCGCACAGCATGGGCGGTCTCGTGTTGCGGAATTACGCCGCGATTGCGGGATATGCGTCGCCCAGAAATGGCATGCTGGGACAGTTTCACACGATCGTGACGCTCGATACGCCCGAATTGGGCTCGGACCTGGCGCCGTTCCTCATCGACCACCGCACCGATTCCCTCATGGCGCCATTTTTCTCCGACGCCGGTCTTTTTTGGACTGCCGCTTGTGGGAGCAGTGATGTCGAGCTTTGCTTCGCCGGCCTCGGCGACCCGCTGTCGGCAACGACCTTGCCGATCAATACGGGCGCGGTCTACTCGCTCGAACCCACCTATGTCGCGAATGCAAAAATCTCCGGGCCTTCGATTCCCAACACGTCGTGGTTCGCCGTTTCGGCCACGGCTCCCGGCAACGGGGCGCTAGCCAAAGGCATCAACCTCCTCATCGCCGCGCTCTACAAGAATCCGTCGGCGAGCGATGTTCCCACCGTTTATTCCGTTCTTCAAAGTTTGCCGGACGACTCCATCGTGACCGTGGCCAGCCAGCTGCATGGCGCGATCGCCGGCCAAAACACGACTGTGCCAAAGCTGTCGCACACGGTCGTGCCGTCAGAGCTTCTTGACGCCCTGGACATCCTTTACTTCGAAGAGTTCGACAGCAGCAATGTGCTCGACAGTTCGGCAGTCGACAGCACGCTGACATGCTGGCTGGTCTTTCAGAATAAGACGACCTGCCTCCCCGATCAGAGCCGGCAGATAGCGCAAACAAACGCGGGCAATGACGCGCTCAAGACCCCTGCACGAATCCTCACGCGCGAAGTCGGCCTCGATGTTCCAGGCCACGCCCAATTGGCGGCGCCAGCCGATATCGCCGTGCATTTCCCCGCTTCGTTATTGGTGGCCCGCCTGGTCGTATTACAGAAGGGCGACGGGGGCGAATCCCGCCCGCAAGACATTGGCTCGCTCTCTTCGGACGGTGGCATCCTGCATTTCAACGTCATTCCAAAATTCCTGGGGGCGGTCAGCGTGCATGTCGCGATGCGTTTGAGCGACGGAAGTGTCTCGTTCCCGACTGCAAATATGTTCGTGGAACCGCCGAGCGCGAAGCCGTCGGTGTTCCGAGCGAATGTGTTGCCCTATCTCGAACTTGACCTGAACAACGGCACAAAAGTCAGTCAGCCCGAACCCTATGCAATCTACCCCGGTCTCGAAAGCCGGGTTTGGCTGACTTATCCGTTCGTGACCTATCGGCTCGTTTCGCACACTGCGAAGCCGGTGATCGATATCAAGCCCAACGGGCTTGTTCACGCGCTGGCGCCCGGAGAGGCCGACATCGAGGCCCGGTTCGGCGCAGTCACCGACCGCGTCCACGTCATCGTGCGGGCCGCGGCGCGGTGACGCCCAGGCGGCAAGTCTATGCGCGCGCCTCCAGCACCATATTGAAGGGACCTTCCGTCGCTCGGCGGACGCGCGAGAAGCCGCCTCGCCCGATGACCTCGCTGAGCTTTTTCTGGCCGGCCTGCGCGCCCAGGCCCTCGCCGACTTCCTGATCGAGGGATGTGGGGACACAGATCATCGTCGAGGCGTTGTAATAGAGACGTCCGACCGGGTTCATGTTGTCGCCCGGGGCGTCGCCGGCGATCGGCTCGACGATCATCCACGTGCCGTCCTGCTTCAGGATATGGCGCATGTGCCTGGCGCAGCCGCGCGGATCGCCCATGTCGTGCAGGCAATCGAAACAGGTGACGAGATCGAATCCGTCCTCGGCGATCTCCTTGGCGTTCGCGACTTCGAACCGGGCGCGGCCGCCGAGACCGTGTTCCTGCGCGTGCTTTCGCGCTTCCGCGACGGAGGGCTCGTGGAAATCGAAGCCGACGAACTTGCTGTTCGGAAACGCCTTCGCCATGAGCAGCGTTGAAAAGCCCACGCCGCAGCCGACATCGGCCACCTTCGCGCCGCCTTTCAGTTTCTCGACGACACCATCGAGCGCCGGCAGCCAGTTCTGCACGATGTTGTTGACGTAGCCAGGGCGGAAAAAGGCGCCGGTGGCGCAGAAGAGGCACCCTGCTGTATCGCCCCAGCGTACGCCTTCTCCGGTTCTGAACGAGTGCTCGACTTTCGGCTCGCCTTCGATCATGGCCGCCACGATGTCGAATGCGCCTTCGAGATAGACGGGGCTGTCCTTCTCCACGAACACCATGGCCTGTTCGGGCGAGATGCTGAAGCGCTCCGTCGCGCCGTCATAACCGATGAAGCCGTTTGCGACCTGGGCGAGCGCCCATTCGCGGACGTAACGCGGCGCGAGACCGCCTGCGCGCTTGGCAAGTTCGTCCGCGGTCGCGGCGCCTTCATTGAGCGCCTTGAAAAGTCCCAGGCGGAAACCGAGTCTGGCGGTGGGAACGCTCATCGCGCCGCCCAGGTCTCCGAGCATCTTGCCTACGAAGTCGTGCAGCTTTGCTTGGTCGATTTGTGTCATGGAGTTTCTCCCGGCTAACGAGAATGTGGAACAGCGCCGACATTCCCCAAACTGGCCCCCAGACGAGCCCCGAATGGGACAGAGAATAGCGATTTTCCGAAATCCGTTGAAGCCCCGCGCCGCGATCACGACCGCGGAGCCTCGGCCCTTGCGGCTCGGCCCCCGACGCGCAACGCTGCGCTACTTGCCGTCGGCAGGCCGCCGCCAAGTTCGACGATCCGCTCTGCCGTCAATTTTCAAGAGCCAATTTTTAAGAGGATGCCTGAATGACCGATGCCGTTGTCGAGCATGCCGAAACGTCAAACGCCAACCAGGTCTTCCTCTATTTCACGCCGCTGACGCTGCTCGTCTATCTCGTGCTGCCGCATGGCTACCTGTTGGACATCGCCACGTCCTACATGCTGAAGAACCAGCTGCACGCCACGGCCATGCAGGTCACGCTCTTCCGGCTTCTCGTCACCGTTCCGGTGTATCTCTCGGTCATGTTCGGCCTGGCGCGCGATCTCTGGAATCCGTTCGGGCTGCGCGATCGTGGGTTTTTCCTGATCTTCGCGCCGCTCACCGCCGTCATTTTCCTCTGGATGGCGGCGTCCACGCTTTCCTATGCCGGCCTCTTCATCGGCACCGTGCTGGTGATGGTGTCGTTCCGTTTCGTAGCGGCCGCGTATCAGGGGCTGATCGCGCTCGTCGGCCAGGAGAAACTGATGTCCGGGCGGCTCAGCGCCCTGTGGCTCATCGTCAATTCGATTCCCTATGTCATCGGCGGGTTCGCGTCGGGCTGGATCGCAATACATTTGCGGCCCGGCGAGACATTCATTCTCATGGCGGCGCTTTCCGTTGCGATCGCGCTGTTCGCGCTGTGGAAGCCCCGGTCGGTCTTCAGCCGCATCTACGATCAACCCCTGGCCAAGGGAACGAATCTGCTGGGAGACATCAAGCGGCTTCTCAATCACCGCGCCGTCTATCCGGCCGTCCTGATCATGTTCTTTTTTCAGTTCGCGCCCGGCTCCAACACGGCTCTGCAATATTACCTGTCCAATCATCTGCATCTGTCGGACGAAATTTATGGAGATTTCAACGGAATCTTCGCAGCGTCGTTCATCCCGGTGTTTTTCCTCTACGGCTATATCTGCAAAAGGGTCTCGCTGCAGAAGCTTCTGTGGTGGGGAACGATCATCACCGTGCCGCAGATGATTCCGATGGCGTTCATCCATACGGGGACGCAGGCGCTGATCCTCGCGGTGCCGATCGGCGTGATGGGCGGGATCGCGGCGGCCGCCTATTACGACCTTTCGATGCGCTCCTGTCCTCCCGGATTGCAGGGCGCGTTGATGATGATGGTCGACGGCGTCTATCTGCTCTCCAGTCGGGCAGGCGATGTGCTGGGCGTTGGCATCTACAATCTCAGCCCGACATACGGCTTTCTCTATTGCGTGCTGGCGACCAGCGCGGTGTATGCGTTGATCCTGCCGCTGCTCCTGTTGGTTCCGAAAGAACTGATCGTCACCGCGGACGGCGAGCGCAATCCGCAACTGGACGCGGAGGTCCTGGCCGAGATCGCTGCGCCGGCGGAGTGATCGATGCGCTTGGCGCGCCTCGATCGTCGTGCGATCGCCTTAAGACGGACGCTGCGGCCCCATGCGGAATATTTCCGCCACGGCGACGGCGGTCGCCACGCCGGCGTTGAGAACTCTCCAGTCCCGGACGTCCGCCCGGAATGCGGACGAGCGCGTCGCAATATTTCTTCGTCTTCGGACGCAGCCCTTCGCCTTCCGCGCCGACCACGAACACGATCTTTTCGGGAAAGACGGTTTCGGCCAGGGTCTTCTCGCCGCGTTCATCCAGGCCGATGACCGCAAAGCCGAGCTCCTTGAGCACTTCGAGTCCCTGGGAGAGGTTCGTCACCCGGAATATCCTGACGAATTCCGCGCCGCCCACGGCGTAGCGAACGACTTCCGACGAAACGTCCACCGAACGGTCGCGCAACACGATGACCGCTTCGACGCCGAAGAACGCCGCGCTGCGCAGGATCGTCGCGAAATTCTGCGGATTGGAAATCTGATCGAGCGCAAGCACGACGCGCGCATCGGCGAGCGATTCGAAATCCTTCTCCGCGTAGATCTTTCGGGGCTCCGCGAGAATGAAGATCCCCTGATGTTTCTCATCTTTGGTGAAGTGTCCCAGGCGCTCGAACTCGGGCCACGCCAGGAACTCCGCTTTGATTCCCGCGCGCTCCGCCATCTCGATGAAATCCGCATGATAGGATTCATCGCCTGCGATGATGAGGCGCCTGACCGTGCGCGGCCGCGTGAGAAAGACCGCGCGCACGGAATGCTTGCCGAATATCCGCTCCAGATTGGAAGCCGGTTGCGCGGGCTTCTGGCGGGGCGGCGGGGCGGCGGGTTTGCGCGGCGCGTGCGTGAAGCGTCGCTTATGGTTCTTGATCCTGGTCGGACTCACGGGGACTCGATTCCGGTGTTCCGCGACGAATCGCGGGAGCGCTGCCGGAATATCTATCACATGACGCGCGGCCTGCAGCAGCTTCCCAGGGACTCAGGCCGCATCTTGCGCCGCGACGGAAAGCTGCGGACGCTCCCGGTCGGCCACGCCGGGGATCACGATGCTGACGGTCGTGCCGTGGCCCTGGACGCTTTCGATTTTCAATTGGCCGTCGTGGATTTCCGCGAGCGCGCGCACCAGAGCGAGGCCCAATCCGGTCCCCTCATGCGACGCCCCGGCGCTGCTTCTGACCTGGACGAACGGGTTGCCGAGACGGCTGATCTGTTCGGACGGGATGCCGATGCCGGTGTCTTCGACGGAAAGCACCAGCGCGCCATTGGCCGATTTGGCGTGCACGATCACCTGCCCGCCAGCCGGGGTGAACTTGATGGCGTTCGACAGAAGATTCAGCAGTATCTGCTTGATCGCGCGCCTGTCGGCTTTGATTCCCAACGGCGTGGGCTGAATGTCCTCCGACAGCTCCACATCGCCCTGGCTCGCGCGGTCCCGCATCAGATCCAGGCAATCGCGGATGATCTCGCGAATGTCGAAGAATTCGCGGTGCAGTTCGAATTTGCCCGCTTCGATCTTCGACATGTCGAGGACATCGTTGATGAGGCTCAGAAGGTGGTGACCCGCGCCCTGTATGAGGCCGGAATATTCGCGGTAGCGCGCATCGCCAAGCGACCCGTACAACTCGCCATGCATCAGTTCGGAAAACCCGATGATGGCGTTGAGCGGCGTGCGCAATTCGTGGCTCATGGTGGCGAGGAACATCGATTTCAGCCGGTTGGCGCGCTCCGCCGAATCCTTCGCGACGATCGCTTCCTCGCGCGAGGTTTCGGCGCGCACGATCGCCTCGGCGAGCCCTTGTTCGAGCCGGCGCCGCTCCTCGAGCGCCGCGCCCACGAGGATCACCGAAAACCCGATCACGGCGACGAAGATCTGCACGATGATGATTTGCTCGCGAAGCGTATGCGGCTTGAGCCCGCTAAGCCCCGCGCCCATCAGCACCGGCAGCATCAAATAGGTCGCGGCTATGAGAAGGCCGATGGATCCGCCGGCAAATCCGCGCTGAAACGTGACCAGAAGGACGGCCGGAAAAAGCAGGAAGGCAAGAGGGTAACCCGTAAAACGGTTGAGCGCGATCGTGCCCGCGACCGTGCCGAGCAGCAGCAACGTGCCGACGACCTGATCGTGAGCGAACATCCTCTTGATGGCGTCGAGGCGCACCGTCATGAGCATGGGCACGACGATGACGTAGCCAAGCGCGTCGGTCGCATACCAGTCGAGCGCCGCCGACAGAAAATCGCGGCCCTGGGTGAAATGGAAGAACGCCGCCGACAGCAATCCCGAAGTCGCGGATGCCGGCCCCAACGCCAACGCATAGAAGACGCAAAGAGGCTTTGTGCGGGCAAGATCGCCGTGCAGGCCCATGAGTTGCAGAGGAGCAGCGACAATCAGAACGCCGGCGGCGTTGCAGGCCGTCAACATCACCGCCGTGAATATGCTGTCGTCCATGAATATGTCGGAGCAGAAATTCGCGCCAAGCCCGACGACCAGGATCGCCATCCAGTCCTGCAGCGGATGCTTGAGAAGGAAGTAGACGAGGATCCCGTTCGCGATCCAGATCGCGCTCGTATGTGCGATGAGATCGGAGAGCTCCAATCCGCCGCAGGACGAGGCGAACACAAGGGCGCCGATCGCGAGCAGCCGCAATGCGGAGGGACCGCGGTAATCGCGCGAAGCAATGTCAGAGGTCGACGCGACCATTCAGAACCCCGATGTCCCGGAACAATACAGTCGCGGATTTCCCTGAGTCCGAGACAGTATGTGTGTAACAAGTCCCGAATAATGGAGCGTTAATCCAATGCGGAGCGATCGGGTCGAAACCGGCGGTTTTCAGCGGATTGAAACAGGCGCGTGCAATCGAGCGGCGGACCCTGTTAGATTCGGTCCGCCTGCAACTTTTGTCGGGAATTCGAAGATACAAATCACATCGTGGGGACCAATATGACGCAGCAATCTTTCGCGAACGCTTGGGTGGAAGCCGGAAGGGCGCTCATGCCCGAAATGGTCGCGCTGCGCCGGGCTATCCACGAGGAGCCGGAGCTCGGCCTGATGACGCCGAAAACCACGGCCAAGGCGAAAGCGGCGCTGGCGGGCCTTCCACTTGAGATCTTCGAAGGCCCTTCCACCACCGGGTTCATTGCGTTGCTGCGCGGGCCGGCCAATGGTCGCACGGTCCTTTTGCGGGGCGACATGGACGCGTTGCCTCTCCAGGAAGACACCGGCCTGGCGTTCACATCGCACGAAGACGGCAAGATGCACGCCTGCGGGCACGACACCCACGTCGCGATGCTGGCGGGCGCGGCGAAGGCTTTGTGCGCGCGGCGCGAACAGCTCGCGGGTTCGGTGATGTTCATGTTCCAGCCGGGCGAAGAGGGCCATCATGGCGCCCGTTACATGCTGGACGACGGCTTGATCGATCCGTTGCCGGACGCCGCGTTCGCGCTCCACATGGCGCCCAATCTTCCCAGCGGCATGTTCGGCAGCCGGCCGGGACCCTTGCTCGCGGCGGCGGACCGCATCGTTCTGACGGTCACCGGCAAAGGCGGACATGCGTCCCAACCGCATATGGCGGTCGATCCGATTCCGATCGCCTGCGAAATCGTGACAGCGCTGCAAAGTCTGGTGACGCGCCGCATTCCAGCTTTCGATCCTGCCGTCATCACGGTGGCGCGCATCACGTCCGGCACGACGAACAATGTCATTCCCGAGACGGCGGAGCTGGAAGGAACGATCCGCAGCTTCTCGCCCGAATCGCGCGCCATCGCCCACGAAGGATTGCATCGCGTGGCGACGAATATCGCCGCCGCACATCTCGCCACCGTGACGGTCGAAATCATTCCCGGCTTCCCGGTCACGATCTGCGACAGCAAAGCCGTGGCGCTGGCCAAATCCACTGCGCAGAATCTGTTCGGCGACGCGTCGTGGCTGACAATGCCGAGCCCCATCATGGGCGCGGAGGATTTCTCTTACGTGTTGCAGAAGGTGCCAGGCGTCATGGTGATGTTGGGCGCGACGCCGGAAGGCGGAGACTTCCAAACCTGCTGCGGCCTTCATTCCAACCGCATGGTTCTCGACGAGAACGCGATGGCGCGCGGAGTCGCCATGCATTGCGCTTACGCGGAAGCGTTCCTGAGCAACGGCTTCGACGGGAGCCCAACATAGGTTACGCGCGCGTGTCGGACTATCTTGTGGGCATGACGCCGTGATACAGAGATCGCGGGGGGCGGCCCTCTTGAGGAGCACGCCAAGGTGAAAATCAAAGCTGTAACGATCGGCATACTGGCCGCGGCGATCGCCGTTGCGCCGATTTCATCTGCTGCGGCGTGGCCGCATTTCTTCCATCACGGGCACGGGCGCGGCGGCGGTCCGATTTTCGGGTTGTTTGGCCTCGGCGCCGCTGTTGTTGTGGGAGCCGCCACGATTGCGACGGCGCCCATTGCGATCATTGCGAATGCGGCTTCAGGTCCAGACTACGATCAGCGCCGCGGCTACGACGCTCCGCCGCAAGGCTATTATCGCCAAGCGCCGGGCTATCATGGCGGGTACCAAGGCTATCCGCCGCCGCAAGCCTATTATGCTCCACCGCGAAGCTATTATGGTCCGCCGCCCGGGTATTACGGGCCGCAGCAGGGCGCCTATGCGCCGCCGCAACGTTACGCGCCGCCGCAGGCTTATTACGGCCCACCGCAAGGTTACGCCGCGCCGCCCCAGCAAGGTTACGCGCCGCCTCAGGGATACAGTCAGCCGCCTCCCGGTTACGGCGCCCCGGGCGGTTGAATTCGTTTCACTGAAGGCTCGATAAAGCGGGGAATGCCGCCGCGTGGAGAAAGCTTGCTCCAGGCGATGCGTCGCGTATAGCAATCGGCATGGCGGCTCTTCTTCACCTTCAGGCTGTTCATCTCACTTACGGTACGACGGCGCTGCTTGATGGCGCGGAACTGTCCGTCAGCGAAGGCGAAAGGCTGTGCCTGGTCGGGCGCAATGGCTCCGGCAAATCCACGCTGCTGAAAATCGCGGCGGGGCTGGTCGAGCCCGATGGCGGCCGGCGATTTTTCCAGCCGGGCACGACGCTCAGATATCTGCCGCAGGAGCCTGACTTTTCGGGCTTCGCGACTGTCGTCGACTATGCATTGGCAGGACTTGGTCCCAGCGACGATCCGCATCGCGTCACCTATCTGCTCGGCCAGCTGGGACTGACCGGCAATGAAAAGACCGGCGAACTCTCCGGCGGCGAAGCGCGCCGCGCCGCTCTCGTCCGCGTGCTCGCGCCGTCTCCCGACATTCTTCTGCTCGACGAACCGACGAACCATCTCGATCTGCCCGCCATCGAATGGCTGGAAGGCGAGCTGGCCGCGATGCGTTCGGCGCTGGTCCTGATCAGCCATGACCGGCGGTTTCTCGCCGATCTGTCGAAAGTCACGATCTGGCTCGATCGCGGTCAAACGCGGCGTCTCGAGCAAGGCTTCGGACAATTCGAGGCGTGGCGGGACGGCGTGCTCGAGCAGGAGGAGCTTGAACGTCACAAGCTCGATCGAAAGATCGCCATGGAGCTAGATTGGGTTCGCTATGGCGTCAGCGGGCGGCGCAAACGCAATCAGGGCCGGCTTGCGAGGCTCGCGCAGTTGCGGCGCGAACGCACCGAACAGCGCCATGTTGCGGGCGACATCAATCTCACTGCCGCAATCGCCGACAATTCCGGAACGCGCATTGTCGAAGCGAAACACGCGACCAAATCCTATGGCGACCGCAAAATCATTGACGATTTCTCCATTCGCATTCTGCGCGGCAACAGGATCGGCGTGGTGGGCGCGAATGGGTCCGGCAAGACGACGCTCGTCAATCTCTTGACCGGTCGACTTGCGCCGGACAGGGGCGACATCAAGCTGGGCGCAAATGTGATCATGGCGTCGCTCGATCAGGACCGGACGAAACTTCACCCCGAATCCACATTGCAGGATGTTCTCACCGGCGGCCGCGGCAGCAACGTCGTCGTGGCCGGGCATTCGCGTCACGTCGTGAGCTACATGAAGGACTTCCTGTTTACGCCGGAGCAGGCGCGCACGCCTGTGCGCGTGCTTTCGGGCGGCGAACGGGCGCGGCTGCTTCTGGCCAAAGCGTTGGCGACGCCGTCGAACCTGCTGGTGTTGGACGAACCGACCAACGATCTCGATCTGGAAACACTCGACCTGCTTCAGGAGATGATCGCTGACTATGCGGGCACAGTCCTGCTTGTCAGCCATGACCGCGATTTTCTGGATCGCACCGTCACATCGGTGCTGATGGCGGAGGGCGACGGACGCTTCGTGGAATATGCGGGTGGTTACAGCGACATGGTCGCCCAACGCGGCGCCGGCGTTGCGGCGAAAACCCCCGCATCCGCTTCGCCCCCCAGGGCTTCCGGTGTCGCCGTAAAATCTGCGTCATCGAAACGTCGCCTGAGTTTTAGGGACAAGCACGCCCTGGAAGAGTTGCCCAAGCAGATCGCCAGCCTCGAAGCCGAAATCGCCGCGCTGCAAAAAGAGTTAACCGACAATACGCTCTATGCGCGCGATCCGGCGCGCTTCGCGGCCATCATGGCCCGGCTGGGTGCGGCGCAGGCGTCACTGGCCGCTTTCGAAGACAAGTGGATCGAGCTCGAGATGCTGCGCTCCGAAATCGAAGGCGCGTCCTGAAATCGCCCATTGACGCGCGCGGCGGCGCGTGCGAGCCACCATTTGCGCCCGCCGTTGCCGGGCGAAGAAATACGACTGCGCAGAGAAACGACCGGGGAGCTCACCGATGATACGTGCAAGAAACCTGATCGCCGTGGCGATGATCGCATTCGGCGCCATTTCACTGGCAAGTTGCAAGGACCACAACTTCATGGCTGCCAAAGCATCGTCGACCTATGACCTCAGCGCCGATTCAAACAAGAAATTCCTGGCCGACAACGCCGCCAAGGCCGGCGTGATCGTGCGCCCCAGCGGCCTGCAATATCGCGTGATCCACGCGGGCGCCGGCAAGCCCGTCGCGAGCCCCGGCGATATGGTCACGGTGACCTATCGCGGCGCACTCATCACCGGCAAGGTGTTCGACCAGACGCAGCCGGGCGCGACGGCGACGTTCCAGGCGGGCCGGTTGATCCCCGGTTGGGTCGAGGCGCTGTCGCTGATGAAGGAAGGCGACGAGTGGGAATTAGTCATCCCGGCGAATCTCGCCTATGGCGCGCAGGGCGCCGGCGGCGTGATCCCACCCAATCAGGCGCTTGTGTTCGATATGACGCTGATCTCGGTTGCGCCCGCGCAATAGTCCCTTGACTGCTGGGCCGCTCGTGATCGGTGACGTACGGATCGGCGGTCGTGTGTTGACCGCGCCGATGACCGGCGTCTCCGATCTGCCGTTCCGGCGGGCGGCGTCGAAGCTCGGCGCCGCCTATGTCGCGACCGAAATGGTGGCGTGCGATATGTTCGCGCGCGGTCGGCCGGATGTCGTGCGTCGCGCGGCCGTCGGCGAAGGGCTGCCATTGATGGTGGTGCAACTCGTGGGGCGCGAGGCGCACTGGATCGCCAAAGGCGCTGCGATGGCGGAAGCGGCCGGCGCCGACGTCATCGATCTCAATATGGGCTGTCCCGCCAAGGAAGTGACCGGCGCATTGTCGGGTTCGGCGCTGATGCGCGATCTCGATCTTGCGCAATCGCTGATCGAAGCGGCGGTCGACGCGACTGTCCGGCCCGTGACATTGAAAATGCGGCTCGGTTGGGACGACGCCAGCAAGAATGCGCCCGAACTTGCGTCGCGCGCCGAACGGGCCGGCGTCAAGGCCATCACGGTGCACGGCCGCACGCGTCAGCAATTCTACAAGGACGCCGCCGACTGGCGCGCCGTGGCTGACGTCAAGGCGGCGACCGGCCTGCCTGTCATCGTCAATGGCGACATCACTGACGCGGCGACAGCGCATGCGGCGCTCGCGGCGTCTGGCGCCGACGCCGTCATGATCGGCCGTGGGTCTTATGGCAGACCGTGGATCGCGGCAGCGATCGATCGCGCCCTGTTGTCAGGCGAGCCCGTCGTCGAACCTGATCTGGACACGCGGCTGGGCGTCGCGCTGGATCATTTCCGCGACAATTTGAGTTTCTACGGCGACGTACATGGCGTGCGCATCTTCCGCAAACATCTGGGATGGTATCTCGAACATGCGCCGTGGCCCCTTGGCGCCGAAGCGCGCCGCGCCGGCAAGTCGAGAGCCTGCCGGTTGACCGATCCGAAAGAGGTCGAAGCATTCCTGGTCGACTTCTGGAATCCAGACTCGCCGCAAACATATCATTGAGGCGCCCGATCGCGCGCCGAGCCACAAAAGAGTGATTTCCGCCCGAACAGCGCTCGACAATCGTTTTTGCGCCTATACTGACGGCGACCAGTCCGCGAGAAACCCTGTGAGATCAGTTGGTTTTGTGTGTTTGATCGCCGTGCTGGCGGTTCTTGGCGTTGCGATCGCTTTTGCGGTTCCGACGTTCGCCCAGGAGCGCTCCGACCGCGAGTTCCAGGAATGCACCCATTGTCCGGTGATGGTGGGCATTCCCGCTGGCCGTTTCGTCATGGGAAGTCCCGCAGGCGAGCCGGGTCGCTTCGACAATGAAGGCCCGCAGCATGTCGTTTCGGTGCGCGCATTCGCGCTGGGAAAATTCGCTGTGACCAGCGAACAGTTCCGCGAATTTCTGGAGGCCACGCATTATCAACCCGCGCCCTGCAACAAGATTTTGAATCTCGGCTGGCGGGTGCTGGACGACGGGCGGGCCGTGGCGCCCGACGAAGCGGAGCCGCTGCGCTGGCCTGCGGTGTGTCTCGATTGGCGCGACGCCGATGCGTATATCGCGTGGCTCAACGCCACCGTGAAAGCTGCGCGGCCCGAGCTTGTGCGGCGCTCAGGTCCCTATCGATTGCCCAGCGAAGCCGAATGGGAATATGCGGCGCGTGCCGGCACGACTACCGCCCGATGGTGGGGCAATGCGATCGGCGTGGGCTATGCGAATTGCAACGGCTGCGGCAGCCGATGGGACGACAGCGAGTTGTCGACCGTCGATAAGTTCAGGCCCAATCCGTTTGGTCTTTACGGAATGCTTGGCAACGCCTGGCAGTGGACGGCGGATTGCTGGCACAAGAGTTATGTCGGCGCGCCCGCGAACGGCTCGGCCTGGAGCGAGAAGGATTGCATCAAATACGTGCTGCGCGGCGGCTCGTGGGACAATGTTCCGATCTTCATACGATCCGCCACGCGCACCGGCTCCCTGGCCGATGGCGGCGAATATGACTACTCAAGTCTCGCGACGTTTCGTGTCGCGCGCGATCTGCCGTAACGACGCCGAGCATCCCGGGCTCAGTGCAGCGTATCTCTCGGATTGAGACTGAGGATCATATCCATCCCGTCGTGATAGTCGCCGGGCGGAAGCGCGAAGGGCGATGACAGAAGAACGGCGTTGCGCGCGCTGAGCGCGATTTCGCGATAGGCGGCGTCCGTCTTGAAACGCTGCTGGTCGATGATTTCGGCCAATGTGACGACGCCTTTGCGCGTCATCTGAACGTGGACCCGCACTTTGTAGTCGCGGCTTCCCAGCATCGAGAGGTTCAGGCTCCAGCGCCGCACCACCGCAGCGCGAATGAAATCGCGGACATTGTAGAGCGCCTGATCGCCGGACACCGCGTCGTCGCTGGTGGAATCCGTGTCGCTGTTCGGTGAATTGTCGAGCGGCGCGAGCGCAGTGTCGGGCTGGCGCAGTCTCGCCAGCGAGCGCAGTTTTGCTTGCAACTCGTCGACAGGCGCCGCGGTCTTCTTCGGCGCCACGCCGACCGGCGACCTTGGGCTTGCCGATTCCGGCACGCGAATGCGCGCCGACCGTTCGTGTGGTATCGCGGACTTTTGTTGCTGAGGCGGCGACATCGTCTGATCGCCGAAGTGCACGACATCGACCGGGAATATCCGCGTGACTGTCTGCGTTTGTGGCGTTTGGGTTCTTGACAGAAACAGCAGAACGATCAGCGCGGCCAGCGCATGCAGCGCAACCGACCCCGCGAACCCCGGGCCGTTCTCGCGAATATATTGGCCGTTCGCCGCGAGCGGCGCGGTTCCGAACGACTCCTCGATACGCGCAATCAAATCCATTGTCTGGAGGACATCATGGGCACGGCCAAAACTAACCTGCCTGTGCCACCCCATCCAGACAATTCGCTTGTGGTTACGAGGCTTCGCCGAGACCGCCTTGCGTCGTCTGATGTACTTACAGATTGGATTGGTCGGGAGGTGCGCTGCCCAACGGCGTGTTTCCGGGAACGCCGCTGGCAGACGGTTTGGCGCGAAAACCGAGCGTATAGGCCGTCATCGAAAGCGAACCCATGGCGTAGCCTTCAATCAGCGGCTCGGCAGTTGCGCCGGCTGCCGACGCAAGTCCCGCGATATATAGAATTGGCATGAAATGCTCCGGCGTCGGCGCGGCAAGAGCGAAATCCGCATGTTGCTGCAGGCGGCCTATATCGGCCGGATTCGAGGTCATGATGCTCTTGGCCGCCTCGTCGAAGCGCCGAGCCCAATCGAACGCCTCATCCGGGTGGTTCCAATCGATGCGGCGAAGATTGTGAACGACATTGCCGCTCGCAATGATGAGGACGCCACGTTCGCGCAAAGCCGAAAGCCGCTGCCCCAACTCGACGTGGTATGCGAACGGTTCAAGAGCGTTGATGGAAAGCTGCAGCACCGGAATGTCGGCGCGGGGGAACATGTGCACCAGCACAGACCATGTTCCGTGATCGATGCCCCAGGAGTCTTCATCGAGCCCGACCCAACTCGGCTTGACGGTCTCGACAATCTCGGCCGCCAAATCCGGATCGCCCGGCGCGGGATATTCGACTGCGAACAGTTCGGGCGGGAAGCCGTAGAAATCGTGAATCGTTCGCGGGCGCGACATGGCGGTGATGGCCGTGGCGTTGACGTATCAATGCGCCGAGATAGCGAGGATCGCACGCGGACGCGGAACGGTTGCGCCGAACGTGCGCCACGCGTCCGTATATCGGTTGTGTTGGAGCGCGTTCATGGGAGAGCCGTGGCCCACGAACAGGGCCGGCATCGTTCCTTCGTTGTTGCCCACTTCGGTCATTCTGCGTTTGCCGCGCGCATCTTAGCCGCGCACTCATCGATGCCGCCAGAACACTCGCCAGTCATACGCGTCAAAATGAAGAGTCGCGCCGGCGGGCTCAGATCCGTCCGCCGGCGCGTTATACCTTCAGACGCGCTCGATGATGATCGCGGGCGCCATGCCGCCGGCGGCGCACATGGTGACGAGACCGCGCTTCAGGTCGCGGCGCTCGAGCTCGTCCAGGATCGTGCCGATCAGGATCGAGCCCGTTGCGCCGATCGGGTGACCGAGCGCCATTGCGCCGCCGTTCACGTTCACCTTGTCGCGGTCGAGCTTGAGATCGCGGATGAACTTCTCGGCCACCACGGCGAACGCTTCGTTGATTTCGAACAGATCGATGTCGTCGAGCGTGAGTCCTGCCTTCTCCAGCACCTTGCGGGCGGCCGGCACGGGCGCGTTCAGCATCAGGGTCGGGCTGTCGCCCATATTGGCCATCGCGACGACGCGCGCGCGCGGCTTGAGGCCATGCTTCTTCGCATAGTCCGGCGACGCAAGCAGCACCGCGGCCGCGCCGTCGACCACGCCGGACGAATTGCCCGCGTGATGGATGTGCTTAATCTTGAGATCGGGATAGACCTGCCGGATCAGGCCGCCATAGGTCGTGCCCTTGTCGTCGAGCGGAACTTCGGCGATCACTTCGAATGACGCCTTCAGCGCGGACAAGCCTTCGAGCGTGGTCTGCGGGCGCGGAAACTCCTCACGGTCGAGCGCGAGCGTGCCGTCTTCCTTGTAGACAGGCGACGAGACTCTTGTCGAAGTGGCCGTCCTTTGATCGCGGCATCGGCGCGCTGCTGGCTGACAAGCGCAAGTTCGTCCGACGCGCCTGGCGCGAGATGCCTTCCATCGTCGCGATGGCGTCGGCGCAGACGCCCTGGTGCGATTGCGGATGGCGTGCGCGCAGGCGCAGATTGCCGGCGTCCATGAATGGCGGGTTTTTTGGATCGGCTGTCGACGCCGTGTAGGACATCATCTCCGTGCCGCCGGCGATCACAAGATCTTCCATGCCCGACATGATCGAAGCGGCGGCCATGTTCACCGTCGTGATGCCCGAGCCGCAGAAACGATCCAGTGTGACGCCGCTCGCCTTCACGTCGTAGCCCGCATCGAGCGCAGCCATGCGGCCCAGATCGGCGCCCTGCTTGCCGCGCTGGCTCGATGTGCCCCAGATGATGTCGTCGACCTCGGCGGTGTTCAGATCGTTGCGCTTCGCCATCGCCTTCAGGACGGACGCCGCCAATTGCTGCGGATGAATGTCGGCGAGCGCGCCCTTGCCGACTTTTCCGATGCCGCGCGGCGTTCTGCACGCGTCGATGATCAATGCTTCTGCCATTGGATTACTCCCGTTTCGATTGCTGGTTCCCGAGGACTATAGCGCTTTCCGGGAGAGGCGGAAGCCGTTGCGGACGCTCGGACAGATGCGAATTCGGTCCGCTTGCTGGCCGTCCTCCGCCAGCACATAGTGCGCGCCTTCAGCTTGTCGGGGGGCATATGGCGCCAGGAGAGATTGCAAGCACTGCGCCTGCTGACGTCGCGGACGGCATCGGCAAAGGCGTGGTCGCGCTTCTCGCGCTTGCCGTGTTCATCAACTATGTCGATCGCGGCAACCTCGCCACGGCTGCGCCGCTCATCGGCAAGGAGCTGAAGCTTTCCAATACGCAGATTGGCTTGCTGCTCAGCGCCTTTTTCTGGACCTACACACCCGGCCAGATTCTGTCGGGCTGGCTTGCCGAGAAGATCAACGCCTATCGCACCCTCGCGCTTGGGCTCGCGATCTGGTCCCTGGCCACGGCTTTATCGGGCATTGCCAGCGGGTTCTTCGCGCTCATCGTGTTGCGGTTGGTCTTGGGTCTCGGCGAAAGCGCCGCGTTCCCCTGCAGCTCGAAGCTTCTTGCAGAACATCTGCCGCGTCATCGCTTGGGCGCCGCCAATGGGCTGATCGGCGTCGGTCTCGCGCTGGGGCCTGCCTTCGGCACCTATGGCGGCGGCACGATCATGGCGCACTTCGGCTGGCGGCCGGTGTTCCTGTTGTTCGGCGTCGCCTCGATGCTGTGGCTTGTTCCGTGGCTGCTCGCGACGCGCCGGGCTTCGGTCGCTGCGGACACGGATGCAAGGGAATCGGCGCCTTCATTCTTCGCGATCCTGATGAAGCCCGATGCCTGGGGCGCAAGCCTCGGCCATTTTTCAGCCAATTATGCGTTTTACTTCGTGATCTCCTGGCTGCCGCTTTATCTGATGAACGCGCGCGGGTTCAGCGCGAGCGAAATGGCGGAGATCGGCGGCGTGATCTATGTGGTCTACGCGATCAGCGCGCACCTCACGGGCCGGATTTCCGATTGGTGGATGCGCCGGGGGGCCAGCGACACGCTCGTGCGGAAAACGTTTTCGGTCACCGCGCATATCGGCGTCGCCATCAGCATGCTCGCATGCGCAATCGGAAGCCCGGCCGTTTCGATCGGGAGCCTGCTGCTCGCCGGAATATTCTTCGGCTTCAATACGCCGACGATCTACGCCGTCGGCCAAACGCTCGCGGGCCCAAGAGCGGGTGGGAAGTGGATCGCGCTGCAGAATTGCGTCGGCAATGCCGCGGGCATTGTGGCGCCGCTCGTCACGGGCTTCATCGTGGATCGCACGGGTCAATTCGGGCTGGCGTTTCTCGTGGCCGGCGCCGTCAGCCTCGCGGGCGCGATCGGCTGGGGCGTGATCATCCGGCGCGTCGAGCCGGTGGCGTGGGCGCCAGCTGCAACCTGACGAACAAGGCTTGCAGGATCGGCGGAATACATCCGAATCGGGCATGTGTCCCAAGTCGCAATCCTTTTTTCCGACCGAGCGATTTGACGGCTATTTGAGTCGATTCTCGTCGCCAATGTCCCGGCGTTTGATATGTAATGGCGCCGAAAGCGTGGAAGCTGCCCCGTTGCGGGCGACCGAAGGGGAAATGACATGAAACGGCTGGCTCCTTTTTGGCGCGTGGTGATCGAAATGGGGTTCATCATTTTCCTGTATTATTCGAATCTGCTGATGGGCGAATTCACCCGCTCAAATAGCGCGCACGGCAAGAGCCTCGCTTTCGCCATCGTCGATATTTTCACGCTCACGAACTTTGTCATCGCCATCAATTCCGCATTCGTCGGCTTTATCGTCGTCGAATTTCTGCGCAGGAAACTCTAGGCCGGCGTCGCGCCGGCAAGGGCGTAGGGTGAGGCCATGTCCGTTCGAAATCTGGATGCGATATTCCGCCCCCAAAGCGTCGCGCTGATCGGGGCCAGCAACCGTCCGCATTCCGTCGGCGCGGTGATCGCGGACAATTTGCGGCTCGGTGGTTTCGACGGCCCCATCCTGCCGGTCAATCCCGCGCACAAATCGGTTGCGGGCATTCTGTGCTATCCCGATATTGCGAGCCTGCCGCTGGTGCCGGACCTTGCGATCATCTGCACCCCGCCGCAGACCGTGCCTCAATTGGTCGCGGAACTGGGCGCGCGCGGCGCAAGCGCCGCCATCGTGGTGACGGCCGGATTTCGCGAAGGCGGCAACGAAGCGGGTCGCGCGCTCCAACAGGCAGTGCTCGATGCCGCGCAGCCACATTTGCTGCGCGTGATCGGCCCCAACTGTCTTGGCGTGCTTTCGACGCCCGCCAGGCTGAACGCGTCCTTTGCGCAGACCACGCCGAAGCCCGGCAATGTGGCATTCGTCGCACAATCCGGCGCGATGGTCACGACGGTGCTCGACTGGGCGGGCGGCCGGGGCATCGGGTTTTCGCATCTCGTATCGCTGGGCGACATGAGCGACGTCGATTTCGGCGATATGCTGGATTACCTCGCGTTGGACGAGGCCACGAACGCGATCCTTCTTTATGTCGAAGCCGTGACTCAAGCGCGCAAATTCATGTCTGCAGCGCGCTCGGCGTCGCGCCTCAAGCCCGTGATCGCAATCAAAGCCGGTCGACAGGCGGCCGCCGCGCGCGCGGCCGCGTCGCACACGGGCGCGTTGGCCGGCATGGACGCGGTCTATGACGCCGCGTTCGATCGGGCCGGAATCTTGCGCGTGTACGATCTCGACGAGATTTTCGATGCGGTGGAAACGCTGGCGACGCGGCCCCGCGTGGCGGGAGACCGATTGGCCATCGTCACCAATGGCGGCGGCGTGGGCGTGCTGGCGACAGACGCGCTGATTTCGCAGGGCGGCGAACTCGCGCCGCTCGCGGATGCTGAGCTTGCAAAACTGAATGCCGCGCTGCCGCCGACCTGGTCGCATGGCAACCCCATCGACATTATCGGCGACGCCGATGGCGTGCGTTACAGCGCGGCGCTCGAAGCGTTGATCGGCGCCGCAGAGACCGACGCCATTCTTGTCCTGAATTGCCCCACGGCG
Source organism: uncultured Alphaproteobacteria bacterium (assembly GCA_963715545.1). Classification (GTDB taxonomy): domain Bacteria; phylum Pseudomonadota; class Alphaproteobacteria; order Micropepsales; family Micropepsaceae; genus Rhizomicrobium. The sequence goes on from OY970252.1 coordinate 3,968,147, forward strand.
GTCGCGTCAGGCATCGAAGCGGCGCAGGCCGTCATCGCTTCGGCGCCGAAACTCGGCAAACCGGTGTTCACGAACTGGCTGGGCGCGCAATCAGCCGAGCTGTCCCGACGGCAATTCGAAGCCGCCAATATTCCAACTTACGACACGCCTGAAAAGGCTGTGCGCGGGTTTATGCACATGGTCCGATACAGGCGCGGACAGGAAACGCTGATGGAGGTTCCGCCGTCGGCCCCCACGGAATTCCGGCCCGATCTGGAGAAAGCGAAATCCGTCATAAGCGATGCGCTGAAGTCGGGCGCCGGCTGGCTCGATGCGATCGCCGTGCAGGATTTGCTGACGGCCTATGGCGTTCCCATGGCGCGCACCGCGCGCGTGGCGACCGCCGGCGAAGCGGCAGCGAAGACCGAAGAATACCGTTCGCCGATCGCGCTCAAGATCTATTCGCCGGACATCACGCACAAATCCGACGTAGGCGGGGTGGCGCTCGATCTGAACGGCGCAGAGGCAGTGAGGACCGCGGCGGAGGCGATGCTGGCGCGCGTCGCAAAAGCGGCGCCCAAAGCCCGCCTCGAAGGGTTCGTCGTTCAGGAGATGATCCGTCGCCCCGGCGCCTATGAACTCATTCTCGGTATGGCGGACGACGCGACTTTCGGTCCCTTCATGCTGTTCGGGCACGGCGGCACGGCCGTCGAAGTGATCGGCGACAAGGCGCTCGGCCTTCCGCCGCTCAATCTGAAACTTGCGCGGGAGATGATCGAGCGCACGCGCATCTGGCGCCAGCTCAAAGGCTATCGCGATCGCCTGCCCGTTGCGCTCGATGCGATTGCGCTCACCTTGGTGCAGCTTTCGCAGCTGGTCTGCGATTTCGACGAGATCGCGGAGCTCGACATCAATCCGCTTCTGGCGGATGAGCGCGGCGTGATCGCGGTCGATGCCCGCATTCGCGTTGCGCAGACGGATCCATCTGCAATTCCCCATCGCAGGATGGCGATCAAGCCCTATCCGCAGGAACTCGAAAGCCATGTGACGATCTCCGAGCTGGGCGAATTCCTGATGCGGCCGGTCCGGCCGGAAGATGCGCCGGCATTTGTGCGGCTGTCGGAACGGATGGCGCCGGAAGACGTGCGTTTGCGCTTTTTTTCGCCGTTCAAAACATTGCCGCCGGCGCTTCTCGCGCGCCTGACCCAGATCGATTACGATCGCGAGATGGCTTTTGTGCTGTTCGATGCGCAGCAGGAGGTTGCGGGCGTGGGCCGGCTCGCCGCCGATCCCGACGGCGCCCGGGCCGAATTCGCGGTTCTCGCCCGCAGCGACCTGAAGGGACACGGCATCGGACATTTGTTTATGGATCGCCTCATCGCTTACGCCAGGGCGCGAGGCATCGGGCAACTCTTCGGCGATACGCTGGTGGAAAACGAACCGATGCTCGCGTTCTGCCGCGAGCTCGGATTCAAAATATCGACGCCGTCGCATGGCGTGGTGCGCGCGACGCTCGATCTTTAGTCCGTCTCACCACCGCCGACTTCCTCGGCGCGGGCGAGGGCTTCAGACGCGCGCTTTGATCCATGCCGTCATCACATCCGCGACGCGCTCCCGATTCCGGTCGGCGTCCTCGAAATAATGCACGCCCGGCAGGAATTCCAAAGTCTTGTCGACAGCCGCAAGCGCCTGAAAGATCTGTCGCGCATCGCTGGGGAAGACGCCCGTGTCGCCGAGGCTCTGGATCACCAGCGACGGCAGTTCGAGCTTTGCGAGTTGCGCTTCGCCGCGACAATGCGAGGTCTCCAGACTCCACATCGACAGCCAGGCGCGAAGCGTGCTCGCACGACCGATGCCGAGCGGATTTCGGTTGGCGTGCGGCGGCGAACCCGCATAACAAGCGGGACAGGGGCGCTCGGAAGGATCGATCGCCGGGTCCATGAAACGCAAATCCGCCCAGGTGCGGAACAGGGGAAATATCCGATCGGGAATCCCGGCCGCCCTGAGCCGCACCAATTCCGCCTTCGCCCAATCGGTGATGCGTTGATTGCGCGCGCGCTGACCCGCGCGATATTTCGCAATGAACGCTTCCGAATAGGGTGGGCCGTTCTCGGGGTTGAACGGATCGAGCGCGGGGTCTGTCTTGGTCGGATCGGTCTCATCGAGAACGGAAGAGTCCATCCAGTTCGTCAACACTTCGGGACGGCCCGGATGCGCGTTGAGCGAGATGTACAATTGTCCCTGCGGCAGCGCAGCGAGCGCCGTCTTGAGCGGGCCACCTGCCGATTCCGAAAGAGTCGGCTTGATCGCTTCGGCCTGATAGGCGGCCATCAGCGAGCCGCCGCCCGAATTGCCTAGCAGCACGATCGTTTCGACGCCGGCCGTTTCGCGCAGCCATTTCACGCCGACTGCGATATCGACCAGCGCCTGCTCGAGGATGAATTGATCTTCGGCCCCGCGATAACGCGTGTTCCAGCCGAGAAACCCTATGCCGCGCGCGGCGAATAAAGGCCCGCAATAATGTTCCGAAAAATCGACATTGTAATGCGTGGCGATCACGGCGACCTTCGGCGTCTCGCCTACCGGAGACCAATAGAGGCCCTGACACGGATGGCTGCCATGTTTGGCCGCCGGCATGGTGGGCGAGGGAAGCCCCACGAATTGGGCCGCAATCTGTTTCGAGGCCATTTCTACTCCGTTGCTTCGACGCGTCTGGACAAGTCGCCCAAAATTCCTAGGCTAGGCATCATACATCGCGCGCTCGCGCAAATGGAGGATCGGCCGATGCCCGGCAACAGGGAATTCGAACTACAGGGCGTCAATCATCTGGCGCTTGTCTGCAAGGACATGGCCCGTACGGTCGATTTCTACACCAATGTGCTGGGCATGCCGCTGATCAAGACGATCGATCTGCCCATGAATATGGGCCAGCATTTCTTCTTCGACATCGGCAATGGGGACGCGCTTGCCTTTTTCTGGTTTCCCGATGCGCCCGCCGCGCAACCCGGCATTGCTTCGGCGGGCCATCTGCCGACAGCCGGCAAATCGATCGCGTCCGCACACGGCTCGATGAATCACGTCGCGATCAACGTGCCGGCCGACAAAATCGACGAATATTACGAGAAGCTCGTCGCCAAAGGCGTCAAGCCCACGAAGATTCTGAATCACGACGATTCCGAGTACCAGATGAGCCTCAGCGTGTCGCCGACGACCTTTGTGCGCTCGATCTATTTCTTCGATCCGGACGGCGTGTGTCTCGAATTCGCCGCCTGGACGCGGCAGCTCGATCCGAAAGTCGACGTGAAGCATGAGCCGGTCGACGCGAGCGGTCACAAGCGCACGCGCGAACTCGAACCGGGCTGATTCGCGTCAGCGCGTAAGCGCTCTGCGCTCCCAATCCCGTCGAATGTCTTCGAGCCTAAGGTCCGGCCGCAAGAGATAGTCGCGCGCTGCGGCGCGCACGAAATCGAGATCGCGGGGCGCGGTCAGATACTCAACCGGCGATTTGCCGTCGATTCTCGCCAGCAGAAGAGCCGCCAGCAGCGCGCTCGCCCGTCGTTCGAGCGCTTGCGCGTCTTCCCAATCGACCATCGCGAGATAGGCGTCGCGCAACGCCGAAAACGATACGCAATAGCTCCGGACATGCGCCGGCCTCCAGACGCATTTGAGCAGCAGGTGGTTCAGGCAGAAGGCGAGATCGAACGCCGGATCGCCGTAACACGCCGTTTCCGCGTCGAGAATGATGGGGCCGTCGGCACCCACGAGAATGTTCTTGGGACTGAGATCGCCATGCATCAGAGCGATGCGGGCGTGGGCGAGATCGCCTGCAATCTCACGGATGCGTTCCGCGCGGTCGGGATGCGCCTTCGCCGCCGTTAATAGATAGGGATCGATCCGCAGCGCCATGAAGAAGTCAGAGGTCGCAAACTGTTCCTGGACGGCCTGCGAACCCGCACTGGCCCGATGAATGCGCGCGACGATCTCGCCTACCTTTGCCGCGAATGCAGGATCGACAATTCCGTCGCGAAGCAAATTCTTCCAACAGGGGTGTGTTGCGGGATCGAAATAGTCCATCACGAAGAGATGCGAAGCGCGATCTTCCGCCAGCACTATCGGCACATTGCCGGGCGCAATCCGGCCCGCAAAACGAAACCACGCCGCCTCGCTGTGAACGCGTTCGACGGGCGCGCGCCAGTCGGCCGACACATTGAGCTTGGCCAGCACCTTCTTCACACAGACGGGACCTGTGGAGAGATCGACCCGATACACATCGCTCGACACGCCGCCTGGAAGGCGCGTGAGCGCCGGCGCGGCATCGTTCGGCGCAATTCCGAGAGTCCGCAACGTAGCCACGATGTCGTCACCGTCGTTCATTCCACCATGCTAGCGGATTCCGGATCGAAAGGCGCGAGATCGCGACGCGAAGGCCGCGCCGAAGGGTGACTGTCCGGCGCGCGGCCGATAGCGTAATGCGAGCCGGCGTCAAGCCGCCGAATCGTCAAAGGGAATTGAGCATGGCCGAAATCCGAACGCGCCCGCTGTGCATCTATCACGCCAATCTCGAACCGGTGCAGCACAATACGGGCAAGAGTCCGTTCGGCCGCCGCCTGGTTGCGGTCGTCACTGGCGGCGCGTTCGAAGGCGAGCGGCTCAATGGCAAGGTTCTGAACGGCGGCGGGGATTGGGCGCTGATCGAGGAGGACCGCGACGTGTTGCGGCTCGACGCGCGGGTCACCTGGGAAACGCATGACGGCGCGAAGATCTATGTCTCCTATCGCGGCGTGTTGCGCCCGTTCTCCGAAATCCGCCGGCAGGGCGCTGCGGGTGGGACCAACACCGAGGACGATCGCCGCAAGCTCTATTTCCGCACGAGCCCGGTCTTCGAGACCGGCGATTCCCGATATCTGTGGCTCAATGATCTGATCGCGGTGGGCGTCGGCGGAGCGATGCCGGGCGGCGTGAAATATGAGCTGTTCGAAGTTCTCTAACTACTCCACCGCCTCCATCTCATTGGCGGGCGCGGCGTTCGGTAGGAGTTGCGTTTTCGGCAGGAACAGGATCAGGACCAGGATCGGCAGGCTGATATAGAACATCAGCAGGAACACGTCGGCATAAGCCGCGATGGTGGCCTGCTGCAACACCATCCCATTCAACATAGCGGCTCCCAGCGGTATCTGCGGATTGAGCAGCATGCTGGGCGCATTGACGTCCAGCGCGCGATTGAACGGCGAGGCATGGGACGAAAGCTGGGAATACATGATCTGCGTCATGCTGGTCAGGACGGTCGACGTAACCGACACGCCGATCGCCGAGCCCACATTGCGCACCAGATTGATGATGCTCGCGCCGTCGGTTCGCAATTGCTGGGGCAAAGTGGCGAATGCGAAGATATTGGAGGGGACGAAGATAAATCCCATTCCCACGCCCTGCATGAATGTCGTGAAGGCGAGCGTCTGCGAATCGATGTCGGGGGTCCAGCGCGACATTTCCCATAGCGACCAGATGAGGATCGATGAGCCGAACGCCATCAGTCCGCGCGGGTCGACCTTCATCACGATTCGCCCGACGAACAACATGGTCATCATGGTGCCGACGCCGCGTGGCGCGAGAAGCAGGCCGGTGTCCATGACGGAATAGCCGCCCAGATCCTGCAGGTATGGCGGAAGCAGCGCGCTTGTCGCCAGAAGAATGATGCCGACGAAAAACGTCAGGGCCAGTCCGGAACGATAATTCCTGTCCTTCAACAGGTCGAGGCGAAGGAACGGCTTGTTGATCGTGAGGATCTGCACCGTGAAGATATAAAGGCCAAGCCCCGCGAGCACGGCTTCGATGATGATCTCCGCCGAGTTCGAACCAGTCTTTCGTCGTCCCGCGATCGAGCATCAACTGCAGCGCGCCAAGACCGATGCTCAGTGCAATGAATCCGAACCAGTCGAAGCGCGGCGGGGTATCGTGACGCGCCTCATGCAGAAAGAGAAACACGCCTGCTGTGGACACGATGCCGACAGGGACATTGACGTAAAACACCCAGCGCCAGGAATAATGGTCGGTGAGGAATCCGCCGAGCGTCGGCCCCAGGATCGGCCCCAACATGATGATCATCGACCAGATCGCCATGATCTGCCCGCGTTTCTCCAGCGGATAGCGGTCGATGATGATGGCCTGCGAGAGAGGCGACAGCGCCGCGCCAAACGCCCCTTGCAACAGCCGGAAGACGATCATCTGGTCGAGGGTCTGCGCCAGCCCGCACATCGCCGAGGTGATCGTGAATCCGACAAGGCTCACGAGGAATATCTCGCGCCGGCCGAACCGGGCGGCGAGCCAGCCGACCGGCCCGGTCAGAATCGCGGCCGCGATCACATAGGATGTGAGCACCCAGGTGATCTGATCGCGCGACGCCTGCAGGCTTCCTTGCATGTAAGGGAGCGCCACATTGGCGATCGTCGTATCGAGCATTTGCATGAACATGCCGAGCATCACGCAGACGACGGCAATGCGAAGCCCCAGGGGCGTTTCGCGCAGTGCCGGCGGGCTCAAGGAGTCGGCGACCAATGGCGGAACTCGGCAGATGCTCGGCGCGGGAATGATACGCGTGCGCCGCTTTTTTCAACAGGAGGGAGACTGCGAAGCATGTAGATTACGTAAGGTTTGGGTCGAATGGCGAGATTTTAACAATTCGACCGCAGAATTCCGGGAAAATGGACAGGAGCGTAGCTTGTGTTGAGCGTCCGCGAGGCCCGCTCACATTGCATATTCTGGCGCGATTCTGGTACTTTGGCGGGTGCCTGCCACTGTGGTCGGAGTGGCGGCCCGCTTTCATGAAGCCAGTGTCTTGATCGGGAGGGGCGCTGCCGCGTGACCGCCATGCTTGCGCCGTCTGAAGTCGCCGGGAGTCTGGACCAGCTTGTGCTGGACCGCGAGCTTGTCTCGCCGGAGACGCTTGCGCGCGCGCGCGCCGTTCAGTCGGAGACGGGCGAACGGCTCGACGCCGTTCTGACGCGTCTGGGGTTGATCTCCGAAGTTGCGCTGGCGCAGGCCATTTCGCGCGCGACCGGTTTCCGTCTCGTCACATCCGACGACTTTCCGGCCGAGCCCGTCGCGGCCGACACGCTCGCGCCGCGCTTCCTACGCGATGCGCGCGCGGTGCCGCTGCGCCAAACTTCGTCCGGCGTCGAAATCGCGTTCGTCGATCCGCTCGACGCTTATGTCGCAAAGGCGCTCGCATTTGCGCTCAACTGCGCGGTGACGCCCGTCGTCGCGCGGACCAGCGACGTCGAAGCGGCCCTCGATCGTCTGTACGGCGCGCCCATCGAGTCTCAAGAGGAGGATATCGGCGCGGACGACAATGACGCCGATGTCGAGCGGCTCAAGGACCTCGCCAGCGATGCGCCCGTCGTACGCGCTGTCAACAGTCTGATTGCGCGGGCCTCCGAAGCGCACGCCTCCGATATCCATATCGAACCGACGGAAAGCGCGATCAAAGTGCGCTTCCGCATCGACGGGGCATTGCGCGAAGAAGAGACATTGCCGGCGCATCTCAAATCCGCGCTCGTCTCGCGCATCAAAGTTATGTCGGGATTGAACATCGCCGAGCGGCGCCTGCCGCAGGATGGACGTTTGCGGCTCGCGGTGCGCGGCCAGGAAATCGATTTTCGCGTTGCGACGTCGCCGACAATTCATGGCGAAGCCGTCGTGCTGCGCATTCTCGATCGCTCCAATCTCGCGCTGGAATTCGAAAAGCTGGGCTTCGACGAAGAGCTGCTCGTGCGCTACCGGCGCGTTCTCGCGCAGCCGCACGGCATTCTTCTGGTGACGGGACCGACCGGCAGCGGCAAGACGACGACGCTCTATGCTTCGCTGGCGACGCTCAACACCGCGGAGCGGAAAATTCTCACCATCGAGGATCCGATCGAATATCGGCTTGCCGGCATCAATCAGACCCAGGTCAAGCCGCAGATCGGCCTCGATTTCGCGGCCGCGTTGCGATCCTTCCTGCGCCAGGATCCGGACGTCATGATGGTGGGCGAAATCCGCGATCTCGAAACGGCGCAGGTGGCGATTCAATCCGCGCTGACCGGACATATGATCCTGTCGACGTTGCATACGAACACGGCCGCGGCCTCCGTCACACGCCTGCTCGACATGGGTGTGGAACCATTCCTGATCACGTCCACGCTGAACGCCGTGCTCGCGCAGCGTCTTGTGCGTCGCCTGTGCCCGCAATGTCGGACCACGACTCTGCTGTCTCCCGAAGCGATCGCATCGCTCGGGCTCGATGCGTCAACGATGCACGGCATGCAGTTCTACAAACCCCATGGGTGCAGCGCTTGCGGCAATACGGGCTTCCGCGGCCGCATTGCGTTGTTCGAATTGCTCGAAATGGACGATGAAATTTCGCGGCTCATCCTGGTGCGCGCCGAAGCGCGTGAGGTCCAGCGCGCGGCCGTCGCCGCCGGAATGCGCACGATGCTCGCTGATGGAATCGCCAAGGCGCAAGCCGGGCTGACGACCGTCGAAGAGATCTTGCGCGTGACGCGGGAGGCATAGACGTGGCGACGTTCCGCTACCGCGCCGCAACGGCGACCGGAGAGTTGAAGGCGGGAACGCTGGACGGCGCGTCGCAGATCGACGTGCTCGATCGCCTGCGCAGGCTGGGCCTGATGCCGATCGAAGCGATCGAGACGGCGGATCGTCCGGCGAAGCGGACGAAAATGGCGGGAGCCGCAACGCGCCAGGCGGTGGCGAACGCGCTCGGCGAGCTTGCGGTTCTGCTGAATGCAGGCCTGGCGCTCGATCGTGCGCTCGTCGTCTGCATCGACAACATCTCGAAGCCGGCGCTGAAATCAGTGTTCGTGCGATTGCGCGAGCGGGTGAAAGAAGGCGTGCCGCTTGCGCGCGCGATGGCGCAGGAAGAAACGACTTTTCCGCCCATGGCTTGCGCGATGGCGGAAGCGGGCGAGGCAAGCGGCAAGCTCGATACGAGCCTGGCGCGCCTTGCGGAGTCACTCGATCGCGCTGCGGCGCTGCGCCAGACGATCGTGTCGTCGCTGATCTACCCGGCCGTGCTGGTCGTCATCGCGCTGAGCGTCATATCGATGATGCTTCTCGTTGTCGTGCCGCAGTTCGAAGATCTGTTCTCCGACCAGGGCGCCAAACTGCCGTTTATCACGCAGCTCGTCATGGGTGCGAGTCACGCGATGCGGAACTATTGGTGGGTGGGCCTTATTGCGATTGCGGTCGCGGGTTTTGTCGGCATGCGCTGGATGGCCCAACCAGCCGTCCGTCGCGCGTTCGACCGCAATATCCTGCGCGTTCCCCAATTCGGTCCCCTCATCACAAACGCCGAAACGGCGCGGCTTTCGCGAACCCTCGGAAGCCTTGTGGATAGCGGTGTGGCGCTGCCGACGGCTCTCAGCATCGCCCAGCGCTCGCTCGTCAACACTTATATGTCCGCGGCTGTCGGGCGCGTGGTGTCCGGTCTTAAGGAGGGCAGCGGCCTGTCTGGACCGTTGGCCGCGACCAAGCTTTTCCCGCCGATGGCGATCAGTTTTCTGCGGACAGGCGAGGAAACCGCGCAGCTCGGAATGATGCTGAACCGTCTTGCGGACGTGTTAGACCGCGACGTCCGGAACACGATCCAACGTATGATTGCGATCTTGACGCCGGCTCTCACTGTGTTGATGGGTGCGATGGTCGCCACCGTCATTGCTTCAATCATGTCGGCTATTCTTGGCTTTAACGATTTGGCGCTTGGACCATGATGAAACTCAGAAAACTTACCCGGCGTGAAGCCGGTTTCACGTTGCTGGAACTTCTGGTCGTGCTCGCGATCATGGGGCTGCTTGCCGCCATCATTGCGCCGCAGGTCCTGAAATATCTGGGAACCTCGCGCACCCAGACGGCGCGCGTGCAGATCCAGAACATCACCTCGGCGCTCGAATTGTATAAGCTCGACGTGGGGCGTTATCCGACCCAGGTGGAAGGCCTCAACGCCCTCGTCACCGATCCGCCGACGGCGCCGGGATGGAACGGCCCCTATCTGCGTAAGGAAAGCGCGCTGAAAGATCCCTGGGGCGAGCCCTATCTCTACAAAGTTCCGGGTCAACACGGCGAGGTCGACGTCTACACGCTGGGATCGGACAAGGCCGAAGGCGGGACGGGCGAGGCCCAGGACGTCGGCAACTGGTAGCGACCGTAGATGACCCTGCTCGAAGCTCTTGTCGTGGTGACGCTGACCGTGATGCTCGGTCTGATCGCGTTTCCGTCGATGGAGCGGACTTACGAGGTTCTGTCGCTGCATCAGACGGCGGATGCGTTGGCCGCGAATTTGCGCATCGCCCATGCCGATGCGCTGGACAAGGCGCGCGACGTCGAATTCTCGCTCCAGGTCGACGGGCATGGCTATGGCTGGAACGAAGGAGAGGCGCGCCGCGTGCCGGAAGCGATCGATCTGCGGATGTCGAAAGGGCAAACAATTCAATTCTTTGCCGATGGCTCAACGTCGGGGGGCACAGTCTCGCTCGCCTCGGGAGCGCATCAGGTCGACATTTCGGTGGATATCGCGACCGGGGCCGTGACCGACGGGCCATGATGAGAAACGACAGCGGTTCGGTTTTCATCGAGTCGATGGTGGCGGCTGCGATCGTCGCGCTGTCGCTGGCCGGCATGTATCGCGTGATCGAAGACGGCGCGATGCGCAATCGGGCGGTCAACGAAAAGCAGAATGCGATATTGATCGCGCAGTCGGAACTGGCTGCAGTGGGCGCGGCGATACCGCTGGCGCCGGGAATGACGGACGGGACCGAAGGACCATATGCGTGGCGCATTGACATCTCGCCTTCCGATGCCGCCAGCCCCGCGAGCAATGCCGGCCCGCTGTGGCAAGTCACCGTATCCGTGCGCGCGCTCGACGGCGGCAACGCGATCGTCACGCTCCACAGTCTTGCGCTTGCGCCGGGGGGCTGAGCGATGTCCGAAAAGGCGGCCGGATATGCAATTGCCGAGATGCTGGCGAGCCTCGTCATTCTCGGGATGATCGGAACAATGATGATATCCGGCATTACGACGGGACGGCGGGTATGGGAGCGCATGGACGCGCGCGACGTGGCGGCGGAAAACGTCGCCGGCGCCCAGTTGTTGCTGCGCGAGCGCATCGAGTCGGCGTTCCCCGCGACCCGGAACGACACCGTGCCGCCTTTCGCCGACTTCGAAGGGAAAGCGGATTCGATTTCCTTCCTGGGCGAAGCGCGCGATTCGCAACGTCCCACGGCGTTGCGCCGGTATCGCCTTTCGCTCGATACGGACGGCGATCTCGTGCTGTCCGGCGTGAGCGATGTGGCCGTCAATCAGGCGGTCCCGAACGAGGTGCTCGTGCTGCTGCACGGCGTTCAGGAGTTCGATGTCTCGTATTTCGGCCCGCAGCCCAAAGGGCCGCCGGCCTGGCAGCTGAGCTGGGAACAACAGGCCGCCTTGCCTCAGCTTGTGCGCATCCGGCTGCAGTTCGAGCAGGGGGACCATCGGGCATGGCCCGAGCTCCTGATCAAGCCGATGGTTACGATCAATTCACTATGTGTGCTCAATGCTGCCAACGGGCGCTGCCGGGGCCGGCAATGAACATCAAAGACATACTCAATTCGGACATGGAAACCATCGGGCGCCTGATCCGGCAGGCTCTGGCCTGGTGGCTCGACGAACTGCTCGCGCTTGTTCCGCCGGAGTGGCGCGCGCGGCTGGCGCAACGTCCGAAACTCATCGTCGACTGGGATGAACAGGGCTTGAGTTCGCGCGAGGGAAACATCTCGAAGCCTTTCGACCCCGCATCCCACACCTCGCGCGAACTCGACAACGCGACCATCGTGCTTCCGATGTCGCAGGTCCTCACGCGCGAACTCGAACTGCCGTTGCTGCCGCCCAATGACATGCGCCGTTTGATTGCGCTCGAACATCGATCGCCTCACGCCGTTTCCCGCGGAGGCCGTCTATTTCGACGCGGAAGTCATTCAACGTGACGCCGACAAGGGCAAACAGCGCGTATTGCTCGGCGTGATGCCGCGCAATGCGTTCGCAGACGTGCTGGCGCGTGCGCAATCGCTGGGACTCAGCGCGGCGGCCGTGGGAATGAGCGGAGGGGCGGGGTCGAACATCCATTTCGACTTTCTGGCCCAGGCCCGCGGTTCGGGCGGCGTCAGCGGTGCGCGCGCGCGACTGCCCTTGTGGTGGGGCGCAGTCGCAGTGCTCATGATCGCCAACGTCGCGCTTTTTGCGTACCGCGACTCCACCGCGGTCGACGAATTGCGCAACGATGTCGAGTCGCAGCAGGCCACAGTCGCTTTGGCGATGCGTCTGCACGCCAAAGTCGGGACGGAGGCCGAGCGCCGCGCGGCGCTCCTCGAACGATTGGCCCACAATGCGCCGCTGCGCATTCTGGATGCGGTCACCAGAGCCATGCCTCCTAACGCCTGGGCGCGGCGCTTCGAATGGAACGGCCAAACCGTCCAAGTCTCGGGATATAAGCAGGGACCCGCCGATCTTCTGGTCAAATTCGAAGCCTCGCCCGTTCTGCGCAATGCGCGGGCGCTCAGCACCAACGCCAAACCCGCCGCGCCGAACACGCCGGAAGCTTTCGAGATCGCGGCGGATATTCGCCCCACGGTGAAACGATGAAACCGTTGAATCCGCGCGAGCGTCGCCTGGTGGCGGTCGGGTTGCTGGTGGCGGTCATTGCCGCGCTGTGGCTCGCAGTGATAAGCCCGCTGATCGGCGGGTTCGTCGACCGCGCGGACGAACGCGACACGCTTCTCGATGTCTATGCCCGCAATCAGCGCATCCTGGCCGGCGTGCCGGTGTGGCGGGACCAGGCCGAGGAACAGAAGGCTTCGGCGGAGAAATTCAGCATTAACGCGCCGACAGAAGCGCTGGCGGCCGAAGCTCTGAAGAGCCGGCTCAGCAAGCTCGCGGAGGATACAGGCGGCTCCGTGCAAGCCATTCAGGACGTCCAGGAGGATGTTCCCGCCGGGTGGATTCGGGTAAGAGCGGACCTGCAACTCACCGATGGTCAACTTTACAAGTGTCTGGCGCGTCTCGAAAGCGAGGAGCCTTATGTCGTTGTTGAACACCTTTCGGTCGTTGCCGATCGCGCCTTTGAGACGGGACATTTGGGGCCGATGGCTGTCCGAATTGAAGTCTCTGCGCCCATCCAACTTTCTCAATCGTCGTAATCCGGAGCTGATCCCCGCGATGGCCACGGCGCTTTTGCTGGTTGCAGCCGGACTTCAGGTGACGCTGCCCTCGGCGACGGCCCTGCCGGAGCCATCTGATCTTGCGCCCCGTCGCGCCCGCGAGCCGGCGTCGCCCGCGGTCCCGAGCTATCCGGAGATTCTACGCAGTCCGATCTTCACGCCGGACCACAAACCCGACGCCAGCGTCGAACCGCCGGCAGGCGGCATGGGCGATTTCACCGTCTTGGGCATCGCAACCGCAAGCGACGGCGTGGCGACGGCCTTGGTCAAGACGCCGGGCGGAACGATCACGCGCGTTCGGCCGGGCGAGGACATGGGCGGCTGGAAGCTTGTGGCGGTCGAGCTGAATTCGCTCACCTTCGAGCACAATGGCGAGCGCCATATTCTGCCGTTGGAAAAAAAGCCGTTGCCCCCGCCGCCGCCTATACCCCAGGCCAGTACCTCAACGACGCAGGATAGCGAGAGCAATCAATGACCGCGAAGACGTTGCAACGCTATCTGCTTGTGGTGGGGCTGCTCCTTTGCGGCTCCGCGGCGCTCGCGCAGGACAATCAACCGGCCCCGGTTTCGGCGGCGCCTGCGGCGCAGGCGCCCATGTCGCCGAATGCGGAAGTGAACCTCAATTTTCCGGGCGTCGACGTCCACGAAGCGGCGAAGGCCATTCTTGGCGACATTCTCGGTCTCAACTATGCCGTCGATCCTTCAGTGACGGGAAGCGTGACGGTCGTCACCGCCCATCCGGTGACAAAGGCGGATGTGTTTCCCATTCTGGAGGATTCGCTGAAAGCGGCGGGGCTCGGTCTCGTGCGTCGCGGCGCGGTCTACACCATCGTTCCGATGGCCGAAGCGCGCCGGCAACCGCAACTTGTCGCGGCGGACGATCCCGGCTTCGGCACGGAAGAAATTCCGCTCAAATTCGTCAACGCGGCCGAGCTGAAGAAACTGCTCGACCCTCTGGTTCCGGAGAATGCGATCTCCCAGGCGGATTCCGGCCGCAATCTTCTCATGGTGACGGGCTCCGCGGGCGAGCGGCGTTCCATTCGCGAACTGGTCAACCAGTTCGACGTCAACTGGCTGCGCGGCATGTCGTTCACAATGTTCGTGCCCCATCACACGGACAGCAAGCAGCTGCTGCCCGAACTCGACCAGCTTCTGAACAGTGAGGGCTCGCCGACGGCGGGACTCGTGCGACTGATCGCGGTCGATCGATTGAACGGCATTCTCGCAATATCGTCCCAGCCGGCCTATCTGAAACAAGTCCGCCGTTGGGTGGAGATGTTGGACGCGGAAGGCGAAAGCAGCGCGCGCAAACTGTTCGTATATCGGGTCCAGAACGGCCGCGCCTCCGATGTCGCGACAGTCCTCGTCAATGCGTTCGGCGGCGGATCGAACAAGAACGCTCAGAACCAGCCGCGCAGCGAGCACGCCAGCCGTCAGGCCCCCATCGCCACCTTTCAGTCGCAGGATTCAAGTTCTCCGACTTCGACGTCCAGCCTGGGAGGTTCGACGTTCGGCTCGTCAGGCTCCTCGGGAACCACCGGCGGTCTCGGAAGCCAGGGCGATTTGATTTCGAACGATACGTTCGGCCAACCGGTGGCCGGCGGCAGCACGACCCAAACGCTGCAACTCAGCGCCGCCGAAGGCCTTATCACGATCACCAGCGACGATTCGAACAATGCGATCGTCGTGTACTCGACGCAGCGCCAATATGAGGTGGTCGCCGATGCGCTGAAGAAGCTGGATATCAGGCCGCTGCAGGTCGTGATCGAGGCGGCCATTACGGAAGTGACCCTGACCAAGCAGCTGCAATATGGCGTACAATGGTCGTTCGGATTCGGGCAAAATACGGTGTCCTACAGCGAAGGCTCGACGCCGTTGCCCGTGCAGAATTTCCCGGGGTTCTCGTATCTCTTCACAAACGGCACGACGATCAGCGCCACCCTCAACGCGCTGTCGTCCATCACCAACGTCAAGGTGCTGTCCGCGCCCAAACTCCTGGTGTTGAACAATCACACAGCGGCGCTCCAGGTCGGCGATGAAGTGCCGATCGAGACGGCGTCGTCGGTGAGCACCATCACCACTGGCGCGCCCGTCGTGAACTCGATCGATTATCTCGACACCGGCGTGATCCTGAAGGTGACGCCGCGCGTCAATGACGGCGGACTGGTGCTTCTCGACATTTCGCAGGAAGTCAGCGATGTGGCCGGAACGCCGCCTGCGAGCGCGCAGATCCAGTCCCCGACCATCGAGCAGCGCCGTATCGCGAGTTCCATCGCAGTGCAGGACGGGCAAACGATTGCGCTTGGCGGCCTGATTCGTGACACCCGCACCGACGAGAATGACGGCGTGCCCTGGCTGAAGGACGTTCCTGTCTTCGGAAACCTGTTCAAGAACACCGACAACCAGGACGTTCGCACCGAGCTTCTGGTGCTCCTGACGCCGCGCGTCATCAAAAATCCTACGGACGCCCAGGCGATTACCGATGAATTGCGCGAGCAGATCAAACTCGCCGATCCGCTGCAGCCCAAAAAGAAGGCCAAGTCCAATTGAAGCGCCGCCGGGAAACAGGCTACGCCATGGTGGTGGCCGTCGCCGGCATGATGGCCTTCGCCTATGTTTCCTTCGAGGCGGTCGCCGTCAATCGCGGCGCCACAATTGCCGTGGCAGGGCAGGTCGCTCGCGCCAGGCTTAAGGTCGCCGCGGATTCGGGCGTCGCCGCCGCGCTGAACGGTTTGGGAATCGAAGATACCAAGCAGCGCTGGTCGATCGACGGGAAGCCCAGAACGCTGGCTATAGACAACATGGTGCTGAAGATCTCGGTCGAAGACGAGCGCGGCAAGATACCGATCAATCGTCTGGACGAAGATCAAGTGCGGACGATGTTTGCGGATGTGGGCGTCGGCGGCAATCGCCTCGATGTTCTCGTCGACTCATTCGAGGATTGGCAGGATGAAGACGACGATGCGCGACCGAATGGCGCCGAGGCGCCCTATTATCAGCCTTACGGCGTCAAACCCCGCAATGGACCCTTCCACACCATCGACGAGTTGAGCGAAATCCGCGGCATGGATCAGCCTCTGTTCACAAAACTCAAGCCGGCTTTGACCGTGTTCTTCGGCGACGCCGGCGGGTTCAGCGTTCCGACGTCCCAGCCGCTGGCGCTGGCGGTGATGTCGGGCGTCGGCCCGAATCAGGGACAACCGACGGGCCTGCAGCAGGACATCGACACGGACACGCCGGCTTTCGATCCCACCGCAGAAAGCTATATCGGCCGGCCGCTGACGGTGCGCATCGTCGTTCGCGACGCGGACGGAGACATTTTCAACCGTGCGGCGATTGTCGAGCTGACGGGCAGCAAGGCGGATCCTTACTGGATCAGATATATCGAGTGATCAGGACGCCGGGCCGAGAATCTCCAACGGACCGTACAGCCAGACCAGCCAGATCGCGACGGCGAGCGCGACGCCGAACGGGATCCGTTCCAAGAGCGCCGCGCGGCCGCGCATCATCGCCATGATCGCAATCCACAGAAAGCCCGCGGCGCAAGCGATCAAAACGACGGACGGCAACGGCGCCCAGCCGAGCCACGCGCCGGCGGCGGCGGCGAGTTTGGCGTCGCCCAGCCCAAGTCCTTCGCGACCGCGCACCCGCGCAAACGCCCAGCCGATGGCCGCGAAGGCGCAATAGCCGATGACCATACCAATTGCGTGATCGCGCAGATTGTCGATGGCGATAGCGGCTTCATTGACGTGCGCCAGGAGATTGTTTGGCACGATCATCGATACGAGAAGCCCCGCCGCTGCTAGCGGCAGGGTCAGGATATCCGGTAGACGGAATGCCAGGACATCGATGGCGGCCAGCGTGAGCAGCGTCCACGCAAGCCCCAGCGTGATCGCAAAGACGAGCGTCCATCCCATGATTGCAACAGCCCATGCCGCCAGGGCTGTGCAAAGAACTGCTGCTATCGCAACATGGAATCGGCGGCCGGAAAAAATGGTTGCGACGCGCGCCGAACTCCACCCGCCTGCGACGGCGAATGCTGCGATTGCGATGCCTGTTTGAACAACCATAACGGGTTCACGATGCGCTTGTTGAGAGTGCGAAAGAGTCAAAAAGGCGCCAATGCAGATTACAGTTGTTTCAACCTATCATATGTTAGTTGAATTTCTTTCAATTTGATGGGTTTCGGAAACCGTCGGCAAATCCTGCAGCGAACTGGGTTTGGCGGCGTCGCAGCACGGATGCTAGGAAAATCGTGACTGGCGAAATCGCCCAAGGCGAGTAAATTTATCGCAGCGAGCAGCGGGGCGCCCACATTGTCGGAGGTTCTCATGTCTGTTCGCTTCCACACCGACAGCGCCATCTATGACGGCCCGACCGACACAGTGAGAATTCCCGTCGTCGATGGCAACAAGCTGGTCGTGTTCGCCATCGCGCGCGAAGCCATCATGCGTTCGCTTTGGAGTGGCGACGGTCCGCCGGATTGCCTGATCGAAGTCTATCATCGCCATCAGCGGGCGCTGCACGCACTGGCGCTGCACAAATATCTTACCGGTCAGTTCGAAGAGGACGGCAGCGTCCTGATTGCGCCGCACGATCTCGCGCGAATGGATTCGTCTCCGGTTGCGGCGGGATTCGCTCCCAACTGAAGGCTGCGCGGCGGCGTCGCTCCGGGCTGAGGCGTCAATATCCGTATAAACCGGACGAATTGTCGACGGCGGCCCGCGCGTTCCTGTCGCTTCCCGGTGAAAATGCGTTAGCCTCCCCTAAGTCGCACGAAGGGGCCGGGAATGGCGAGGATCGATTGGGCGGGCGTATTTCCCGCCATAACCACACAGTTCGACACGGGGCTTGCGGTCGATATCGCCGCCACCCAGGCGCATCTGGAATTCATGTTGGCGGCCGGCGTGCACGGAATCGTGGCGCTTGGAACCTGCGGCGAAAACGCATCGCTTTCGGCCGACGAGAAACGACGCGTCCTGCGCGCAATCGTCGAAACCGTGGGTGGCCGGGTTCCGGTTCTCGCCGGTGTGACGGAGTTCACGACGGAAACGGCCTGCACCTATGCGCGCGACGCGGAGCGCATCGGCGTCAACGGCCTGATGGTGCTTCCCGCAATGGTCTATGTGCCGAAGCCGGATGAGTTGGCGGCGCATTTTCGCGCTGTGGCGCGCGCCAGCAAGTTGCCGATCATGCTGTACAACAATCCGCCCGCCTATCGCGTCAATATCGGACTCGACGCGCTGGTGCAGTTGGCGGACGAACAGAACATCGTCGCGCTGAAGGAAGCGGCGGAAGATACGCGTCGATTCACCGATATCGCCAATGCGCTCGGCGATCGCTACGTCCTGTTTGCGGGACTGGACGATCTCGCTTTCGAAGCGTTGGCGCTGGGCGCCGCAGGCTGGGTGTCCGGCCTCACGGGCGCGTTTCCGGAAGAATCCGTTCGCATCTACGATTTGATGAAGGCCGGAAATTGGGCCGGCGCCCACGAGATCTATCGCTGGTTCATGCCGCTCCTGCACCTCGACGCCGGGCACGATCTCGTGCAATGCATCAAGCTCGTCCAGCAACGCGCGGGCCAGGGCAGCGCGCGCGTCAGGCCGCCCCGCTATCCGCTTTCGGGCGCCCGCTACGACGAGATCGTGGCGCTGGCGGATAAAGCGTTGCGAACGCGCGGCTGATCACGTCGTCGTTATCGGCGGAGGAATCGCCGGCATGTCGCTGGCCGGCAGGTTGGCCGGCCGCGCCCGTGCTGCGGCATTCAAACCGCGCCTTCCATTTCGCTTCACGCGGCGAACAAGATTCTCCATTATCCGGGACGAAACAGGCCATGTTCTTGAGCGGCACAAATGAGCGATAGCGATCCCTCGCGCGACCCGGAAATCATCTCGCTCGCCGCCATTCGCGGGGCCGCGGCGCGGATTGCGCCCTTCGTAAGTATGACGCCGCTCGTCCGCATGACGCCGTCGGGAATTTCGCTCAAAGCCGAAAACCTGCATCCGATCGGCGCATTCAAAATCAGGGGCGCGTTCAACGCCCTGCTTTCCCTGAGCGAGGAAGAGCGCCGCAGAGGCGTCGTCGCGCACTCAAGCGGCAATCACGCGCAGGCCGTCGCCTATGCCGCGAAAATGCTCGGCATTCACGCGACGGTCGTCATGCCCGAGACGTCGTCTCGCCTTAAGATGGAAGCGACGAAACGCTGGGGGGCCGAGCTCGTGCTCTGCAGCCCCTTCGGCGATGCGCGTGCCGAGGTCACCGCCGGCATCGCGCGCGAGCATGGCTATGTGATCATCGAGCCCTATGACGCCGCCGCGATCATGGCGGGAACGGGAACCATCGGGCTCGAAATTTTGGCCCAGAAGCCGGACGTGAAGTTCGTTTTTGCGCCGGTCTCCGGCGGCGGACTGATCGGTGGGCTTTCCGCAGCGATTGCGCAATCCAATCGCGCCATTCGCGTGATCGGCGTGGAGCCCGAACTGGCCGATGACGGGGCGCAAAGCTTCAAGGCCAAACGCATCGTGCGCGTTCCGCCCGAAGACACGATCCGCACGATCGCAGACGGATTGCGCGTGTCTCAATTGGGGCGGCTGCCCTGGATCAATATTCGGGCCTTCGTGCACGACATCGTCACAGTGTCGGAAGATGCGATTCGGGCGGCGATGCGCCTTATCGCGGCGGAAGCGAAACTTGTGGCCGAGCCGAGCGGCGCGGTCGCCCTGGCAGGCGCGCTCGCGGCCGGTCACGATCCCGACCACGCTGTGGCGGTGCTCTCCGGCGGAAATATCGATCTGAAATCTTATGCGGATATTCTCGCCGGCTGACTGCCGCGCCTCTATGGCGCGCGCGTGATCATGGGCCGGCGGATGTGGTAAGCAGAAGAGCCGCGACCGGTTGGTCGATGTTGCTGACATCATGCTGTCAGCAACCTGGCAGTAGCATTCCCCGCCGTCCACCAGGAGCCGCGAATATGATCACGCTATTCCACCGTCCCAAGACCCGCTCGTCCCGATTCATCTTTCTGCTGGAGGAACTGGGCGCGCCCTATGAAATCAAGCTCGTCAACACGCTCTCCCGCGACGGCACAGGCGCCGTCGATCCGGCCAATCCGCATCCCCATGGCAAGGTGCCGTCCATTTCGGATGACGGCGAGATCGTGTTCGAATCTCCGGCCATCGCGCTCTACCTGACCGACAAATTCCCCAAGAATGGGCTTGGACCCACCGTCGGCCAGCCCGGTCGCGGGACCTATCTCTCGCTGCTTGCTTACTACACGGGCGTGCTGGAACCGGCCTTCATGTCGAAGTTCATGAATGTCGAAGTGCCTGTCGGCACAGCCGGATGGGTCGCAGTTGAAAAAGCCATGCCGTTCATCATCCAGACGCTGACGCGCGGCCCCTATATTCTCGGCGAAAGATTCTCGGCGGCGGACGTTCTCTACGGAACGACCTTCGCGATGTTCGGCGCCAGCCCGATGCTGCCGAAATCGCCGGTCATCGAGGCCTATGTGAAACGCTGCCTCGACCGGCCGGCCTATGCGCGCGCGCAGGCGAAGGACGAGGGTTAGTCGCTCATTGCGCCGTTAAGCTTTTTCCGATGGGCCGCGGTGGCGAATATGCTCACTGCGGCCCTGACGCTCGAGTTCGTCGACGATCTTTTTCACGTCCTGCGCCGCATCTCGGCGCGTGACGAGCACGGCGTCGTTCGTCGCCACCACGACAAGGTCGTCCACGCCCACCGCGGCAATGAGCGGCCCGTCGCTGCGCAGATAACAATTGCGCACATGCGTCAGCAGCACATCGCCGCGTACGACATTGTTGTCGCCGGTCTTCTCAGCGATATCCCAGAGCGAACCCCAGGAGCCGACATCGCTCCAGCCCATATCGACCGGCACGATTGCCGCGTGGGTCGTATGTTCCATCAATGCATAATCGAGCGAGTTCGAAGGCGAGGCGAGGAACTCGGCTTCGCTGAGACGGAAGAAATCCGCATCGCGTTGGCCCTTCACGACCGCCTTGCGGCAGGCATCGAGAATTTCCGGCTGCAATTGCGCCATCTCCTGCAAGAGTGTGGCCGCGGAGAACAGGAACATGCCGCTGTTCCAGAAATAATCGCCGGCCGCCAGATAGGTCTTGGCCGTCTTGCGATCTGGCTTTTCCACGAAGCGCGCCACGCGAAACGCGCCTGGCGCGTCGGTCAGCGCCGGCCCGCGCTGCACATAGCCATAGCCGGTTTCGGGTCCCTCGGGCGTCACGCCAAAGGTGACCAAAGCGCCTGCACGCGCGGCCGCGGTCGCCGCCGCGACCGCGTTCTCGAACGCCGCCACATTGCGCACCGCATGATCGGACGGCGCCAACAACACAATCGCATCGGCGTCAGTTTCGGTCGCCAGCAATGCCGCCACCACTGCCGCAGGCGCGGTGTTTCGACCCGCGGGCTCCAGCACGATCGTGGCGCCGGAAATGCCCGCGCCCCGCAATTGCTCCGCGATCAGGAAACGATGGTCGCGATTGCAGACGATCAGGGGCGCGGCAAAACGCGCGCCCGTCATACGTCCGGCCGTTTCCTGCAGCAGCGTGGCCGGCGTCACCAACGGTAGAAGCTGCTTGGGGAATTCACGCCGGGATAGCGGCCAAAGCCTTGTGCCGGAACCGCCCGACAAGATCGCAGGGTGCACAAGGCCGGTCTTGGGAATCGCTGTCATCGTTTGTGATGCTTCGCTGCCACACTCTGTTGGTCGATTATAAGACCAAAGCGACTGCCTGATACCAGACTCGCGCGAAAGCTTGCCTCGAAGGCTGCGCCGTGCGCATTTTCGACACGTTGACGCCCTGTTCAAATCTCACAAAACTGTCATATCACGGAGCGGCGGCCCACCCTCAGCGGGTCCAATTGTCAATTGAGCCCTTGTCGGCGCCGCCCCGCGGCGGCCGCGCCATGGGTGGCGCCTTCGAGCAGAGGCGAAGGTCTTCGAGGCGTATTCCAAATGTCTTTGCCCGCCCTTGAGGCGCAGACCGTGCAACCTGTCGCCCAACCCGCCGCGGGCCCTGTCCTCTTGTCGGTCGTCATACCCACCTTCAACGAAGCGCAGAACGTGCGCGAAATGGTTTCGCGGCTCGACGCCGCTCTTAAGGGAATCGCCTGGGAGGCGATTTTCGTCGACGACAATTCCCCAGACGGCACTGCGGCCGAGGCGAAGGCGCTTTCCGCGGTCGACGACCGGGTCCGCTGCATCAAGCGGTTGGGACGGCGCGGGCTCGCGAGCGCCTGCATCGAAGGAATCATGTCCTCGGCCGCGACCTATATCGTCGTCATCGACGCCGACCTGCAGCATGACGAGCGCATCCTGCCGCAAATGCTGTCGTCGCTCACGAACGATTCGGCCGATCTCGTGATCGGCAGCCGCTACGTTCCGGGCGGCAGCGCAGATGCGTTCGCGTCCAGCCGCGCCTCGTTCAGCAAGCTCGCAAACAAAATCGCGCAAATGCTTCTTGGCGTTTCGGTGTCGGATCCGATGAGCGGCTTTTTCATGATGCGCCGCGACCGGTTCGAGCGGGTGGCCGGCGAGCTTTCGTCCATCGGCTTCAAGATTCTTCTCGATGTCATGGTGACGGAGCGCGGACATTTGCGCGTGGTCGAAGTGCCGTACGAATTCCGCGCGCGCCTCCATGGCGAAAGCAAGTTCGATGCGCAGATCGGGCTTGAATTTCTGGGCCTTATCCTGGCGAAGCTGACGCGTGGCGTCGTCGATCCGCGTTTTATTTCATTTGCGTTGGTGGGCGCCCTCGGTTTGGCTGTGCATCTTCTCGTATTGCTCATCGCGCTTCGGTTGGGAACGCACAGCTTCCCGATCGCGCAAAGCCTCGCCACGCTTGCGGCGCTCGCCAGCAACTTCCTCCTGAACAACATGCTGACTTATCGCGACCGCCGCCTCTCGGGTTTTGGGCTTCTGTGGGGCTTTCTCGGTTTCTGCGCGATCGGCGCGTTCGGGGCCATCTCCAATGTGGGCATCGCGTCCTGGCTCTATTCGGAGCATTCGGTGTGGTGGCTTGCGGGCGCGGCCGGCGCGGTGATGGGCGCCTTGTGGAACTACTCCATGTCGAGCCAGTTCGTCTGGCGCACACGCTGATTTCCACGATGCAAATTCGCTGATGCGCTTTGACTGGGGGAAGGATTGGCTGGCGGCCGCGGTGTTCACGGCTGCGGCGGCGCTCGTTGCGCCATTGTGGCTGAGCGATGGGCCGGCGATGCCGGACTACCCGGCGCATCTCGCCACGTTTTATCTGATTTCGGGCGGCGCGAAACTGACGACGCTCGCGCAATTCTATCGCATCGAATGGGGGTTCATTCCCAACCTGGCGGCCGAAATTCTCGTCCCGGCGCTCGGCAAGCTGGTCGGCCTCGTCAGCGGCGCAAAGCTGTTTCTCAGCGTCGCGATCGCGATGTGGGTGATTGCGCCGGCCTATGTGCACCGTTTCCTCTATGGGCGATTTGGAGTCGCATCCCTCGCGGCGTCGTTTTTCGCCTACAACGCGAATTTCATGTGGGGCTTCCTCAACTACTATTTCGCCACGGGGTTGGCGTTCGTGGTGTTCGCGGCTTGGATTGCGAGCCGCGAGCGCCAGAGCAATTGGCGATTGGCGGCGTTCGCGGCGGCCGTGACGGTCGTTTATTTTTGTCACGTGTTCGCCGCCGCGGTTCTCGGCCTGTTGATCGGCGCTTATGAAATCGGCGTTCTCATCGAGCAACGCAATTTCTCGCGTGAAGCTGTCTTGAAGCGGTTTGGCGCCGTCGCGGCGCTGTTTGTTCCCGCGGCAATCGCCTTTCTGTTTCTGAAGCCCGCAGGCGCCCCGGGCGGCCGCTTCGAATTCAATCTCGCAGACACCTGGCAGGACCGCATCGATTCCGCGATCCTGTTTCATTTCGACAAACCTGCCTATTTCCTGCTTGCCGGCCTCGTTCTTTTTCTTGCGATGGGCGTGTGGCGCGGCTGGGTTTCGTTTCATCCGCGCATGAAAATTCTTTTGCTGGCGCTCGCGGCCTTGACGGTCTTCGCGCCTGAATGGGCGATGGGCGGGTGGGGCGTGGATTTGCGCTTGCCGGCCGTCCTTGGCGTTTTCGCGTTCACCGCCTTGGACGTTCGACTTGGACCGAAAGCGCTGGGCGCACTCGCCGGAGCAATGCTCGGGCTTCTGGTCTACACTGCCGCGAGCCTCGCCGGAAACTGGCGCTATTACGATGCGCGCTTCGACGAATTTCGCGCCGCGTCGCAATCCATCCCCCAGGGTTCGCGGATCTTCACGGTCCTGGACGGCGATGCGATGGGCCTCGCCTCGGACGAACCCTATTGGCACATGGCGGAATTCGCCATCGTTGATCGCGCCGCGTTCACGCCGTTGATGTTCACGACCAAAGGCCAGCACGTCGTCTACCTGAATCCGCCCTTCGACAAATGGGCCGCAGGCAACGCGAACCAGGGCTCGCCGCCGGACATCTCGGAACTGGACGATCTCGAAGCGGGCCAGATCGACGGCGACAAGGACATCCGGGATGTGTTTCCCTATCTGATGGATTTCCAGTGTCACTACGACGAAGTCGTTCTGATCCATCTGGGCGGCACGCGCAGCCCGGTCCCGGATAGCCTGCATCTGCGTCGCGCCGGCAGTTTTTTCGCCATCTATGACGTGGCCAAAAGCGACAATTGCGGACGATGAGCGCGCGCGCTGCTGCTGCGTGGATATTGCCGATCTCCGTCGCAGCGTTGGCCATCGGCTGCGCGCTCGGTCTTCTGCGGATCGTGTCGACTATCGGTCTGAACGTGCCGTTCGATCCGAACGAAGGTTGGAACGCCTACCACGCCGCTGCTGCAATGATAGGCGGCTCGCCCTACCCGGCGCCGCAAAGTTTCATGACGAACAACTACCCGCCGTTGTCGTTCTACATCGTCGGCGCGCTTGGCCGCGCGCTCGGCGATATGATCATTGCTGGCCGGCTGATATCCCTTGTCGCATTTCTTGCGGTCATGGGCGCCATCGCGGCATCCCTTCGCCTGATGGCGTGTTCTGCGCGCGAAGCGGGCTTCGGCGCATTGGCGTTCGCGGCTTGTCTGTTCGTGAACAGCAACTATGTCGGCATGGACGATCCGCAACTGCTGGGCCACGCGGTCGCGATGGCGGGTCTGTTGTTCGCGTTGCGGCGCCCGCGCGATTTCCTCTCGCTCGCATGTGCGGCGCTGCTCTTCACGCTCGCCATTTTCATCAAGCACAATCTGGTCGTTCTGCCGCTCGCTGTGGCTGTCTGGCTCGCACTGTATGACCGGCGGGCCGCGTCGCAGTTTGCGGCTGCAGGCGCAGCGTTTGGGATAGTCGGCCTGCTTCTATTCCGGCTCGTCTATGGCTTCGATCTGCTTGGGGTGTTGCATTCGGCGCGGGTCTTCGCCTTCCACGATTTGATGACGAATTTGTCGACCTGGCTGATTTGGGGGGCGCCGCCATTGGCTGTCGCAGCGCTTCTCTTTGCAAATCGGCGCAACGACGAATTCGTCGTGTTGAGCGCTCTCTATGTTTTGATAGGCTTTGTTGTCGGCGCATCCTATTTCGGCGGCGCAGGCGTCGACGTCAACGCGATGTTCGATGCCGATATTGCGTTGGCTCTTGTCGCCGGCCTTGCGCTGAGTCGTCTATCGGGGCGCCACATTGCCGCTGAGAGCGCCATCATCGCGGCCTATCTGCTGCCGCTCGCAATCGGCTTGGGAATCAATTTCAATTCCGATTGGGCGACAGGGGATTACTGGTTTCATCCGATGCGCGATGAAACGACGCTGGCGAAGCAGGACATCGCATTCCTGCGCGCTCACAATGGGCCGGCGCTGTGCGAGACGCTCGCCTATTGCTATTGGGCCGGCAAAGCCGCGGAGGTGGACGTCTTCAACACGGGACAGCAGCTCGCCACGCATACCCGCAACGACGATGCGCTGATCCAAATGCTGTCAGCGCGCCGCTATGCGGCGGTGCAACTCGATGCTCTGGAGCCATTCGCGCTTGGGGAGCGCGCGCGTCGAACTCTCAATCGCGCCTATCGCGTCGATCATACAAATGACGACGGCATATTCCTGACGCCGCGATAAGTTCAGGTTCGTCCCGCGTGGACAGTTCCCGTGCGCTCGAGCTTGCCCCAACCGACAAACGGTCCCTTGAGCGCTGTCGAAATGGCGCGCACCACGACGTAATACATGAGCTGCCGGTAACCGAAGCGCTGAAGCACCAGCCACCACAGCAGGCTCCAATCTTCGCGGCGCTCCATCAGGAAGCCCAGAACGGCGGCGGCGAGATCGACGAAGGTGAATACGGCGTAATAGATGCCGACCGTCACGAGATCGGCGTTGCTGAATTCCGATCCGTGCTGGAGATAGGCGATCCACTGACTGAACAATTGCCAGACCAGCATCAAGTCGGCGAGCGGCGCCAGCGCCGTCAGCAAAATCTGGAAAAGCCACACTTGCGGCAGAGCGACGAGACCCAGCGCGCCGTACCGCGGATTGAACGTCAGGTCGCGATATTTCCAAAGGCACTGCAAGGTGCCATAGGCCCACCGGAAGCGCTGCTTGGCGAGGCCGCGAAAGGTGCTGGGCGCTTCGGTATAGGCCACGGCCGAACTGTCGAAACGCACGCGATAGCCCGCTTTCTGCAGGCTGATGGTGAGGTCCTGGTCTTCGGCCAGCGTGTCCGAGCGAAAGCCGCCTTGTTCCGCGAGCGCCGAACGACGCCACGCGCCCACCGCGCCGGGCACCACGGTCAGCGTGCCCAGAGCGGCAAGGGCGCGGCGTTCCAGATTCTGCGCCACGATATATTCCAGCGCCTGCCAGCGCGTGATCATGTTGGTGCGATTTCCCACCTTTGCGTTGCCGGCCACCGCGCCGACCTTTGGATCGGTGAACCAGCGCACGAGACGCGAGATCGTGTCTGTCGCGAACTGCGTATCGGCGTCGAGCGCAACAATGATGTCTCCCTGCGCGTGCGCGAGGCCGACATTCAGCGCCTTCGCCTTGCCGCCATTGGTGACGCGGACGAGCGACACGCGCGGATTGTTGTCGAAGCGAGCGCGCAAGACGCCGGAGGTGTTGTCCTGCGAGCCGTCGTCGATGACGACAATTTCGAGGTCGCGATAGTCGCTCTCCAGAATGCGCTCGACTGTCTTGGCGATGACTTTTTCTTCGTTGTAGGCGGGAATCAGCACGGAGACGAGGAAGGGAGCAGCCGCGGCGGGCGGCGCGTCCTGTTCAATCTCGTTGGGACGGTTGAGAAACCCCAATATGGCCAGGAACAGGAGCCGCACGACGCCAAGCCAGATTGCGATGAGGAAGCAGAAATAGAGCGCATGGCCCAGCGCGCTGAGCGTGAGGAACACCACACGATCGGTGAGCAGCGCAATCGTCGGCGACAATTTCGGCATCGCCTGATCGCGCGACAGCCCCGCGAGATCGGAGACGAGCACAAACCGGTAACCTTGCGCCCGCAGCTTGTCGATGATCGTCGGCAAGGCGGCAACGGTTTGCGAACGATCTCCGCCCGCGTCGTGGAACAAAATGATGTTGCCGCGCACATCGGGATTGGTGCTGTTCACCTGATCCAATGTGCGCTTGACGATCGTCGCCACGCCCGGCAATTCCCAGTCCACGGGATCGACGTGCTCGCCGACCGTAATATAGCCAAGCTTCTGGGCGATCTCGACGGGGATCAGTTCATCTACGTCCGACGGTTCCGCGTCGCCAAGATAAGGCGGCCTGAACAGCCTGAGCGAACGGCCCGTCAGCGCCTGGAACAGGCGTTGCGTGGCGTTCAGTTCCAGGGCGACGGCTTCGCCCGGCGTGTCCGAGAGGTTCGGATGCGTGAAGGTGTGGTTGCCGACTTCGTGCCCCTCCTCCAACTCTCGCTGCACAAGTCCCGGATTCGCCTCGGCATTGCCGCCGATATCGAAGAAGGTGGCGGGGGCGTGCTTCGCGCGCAGAATGTCCAGAATCTGTGGGGTCCATTCCGCATCCGGGCCGTCGTCAAAAGTCAGCGCAAGCTCGTGCGGTTTGGCGCCGAATTGCCGGATGACATATCCCGTCGGCAGCTTCACGTAATTTTCGTCGTTGATGTCGCCCGTTTGCGGATCGAGTTCGAATTTTCGCTGGCCCGAAGTGGGGTCGGCCTCGATTTTCAGGATTTCGCCCTGACCTTCGAAGTCGACGTCTTCAGCCGTGGGAATATTGTGCAGGCTTTGCGGCGCAGGCGCTCCCCAGGGCCGCCCCATCACGAACCAGGTCGAGGGGTCTTCGGCGCCCAGGCGCCACAGCGCATAGCCGGCAGGCTGGTAGATGTCGGCGGCGTGGATTTCGTTGAAGGCGGTCGCCGCATCGAGGAACCACACGTCGTGAAGCGTGTAATCTTCTTCGACATAAGAGAAATGCGGATTGTTGGTGGCGTCGTCAAAATCGATGTCGGCGTCGGAATCGTTGGCGGCGATCACGGCGTCTTCGAAAGTAATGCTGTCCGCCTGCCCGCCGTTCCAGTCATAGCCGTAATTGCCGATGGCGATGAGCGTATGCGGCGGCGACAACACTTTCATGCGCTTGTCGAGCGTGGTCTCGTACCAGACCTGGCCGGCGATGCTGCCGGCGGGCCCGTGGTCGTCATGCTCGTCATAGGCCATGAGAAGCGTGTAATCGACGTTCTTGGCGAAGGCCGCGAAGGGCCAGGTATCGTCGTCGAACGGCGCGGCGATGACGACGATCCAGCCATGCGGCGCAAATGCGGCGGATAACTCGCCGAGGAACATTTTGAGATCGTGATAGCCGCTTGGCGGCAGTTCTTCGAAATCGATTGTGACGCCCTGCAGCTTGTTGGCGCCGACGAAGCCGGTGATCTGGTCGACGAGAGTCTTGCGCTTGTCGGGGGCGGCGAGGACTTGCGCCATCCCCGGACCGTCCCATTTGCCCAGGGTGGCGTTCTGCACCGTCGGCAGAATCGCGACAGTCGGCTTGGTGCGCCGAACGTAGTCGAGCACCTTCGCGTTGAAGAAGGTTGTGAATTTCAAGTCCGGTCCCTGCAGCGCGATCCAGGTGGGCAACACCCAATCCAGATGCGGGAGCGCAGTCTTGAGCGCCGGAAAGCCGACATCCTGGTTCCAGTTCGGATAAAAAGCGATCGACAGCGGACGGTTGGGTTGGGGCCGCAGCATGGATCCGAGCGTGCGCGTCTGGGCGTCGCGCTCCGCCGACGCGAGCCGCTGGTGGGCGAACTCCGCCCGCCGGGCGCGCGCTTCGGCCGCAAGGCGCGCTGCAAAGCGCAGTAGTCCGGGGGCCTGCGCTTTCTTTTCCAGTTCCGGCATGTGGATCGCGGTCAGCCGGCCCCGGAGATTGATGTTCTCCATTTCGGGAACGACGACCAGACTGGCGACGAAGCCGGACGCCAGCAGCACGCTGATCACCGCCAACGCCCAGGCAATGAAAGCGACGCGGGCCGCGCGACGGCCGGTCGAATCGAAAAAGATAGGCTTGTCCGCCATGTTCTACTTACGCGGTCGTGTGAGCGTTCCCGAACCCGATTTTAGCCATGCGGCCGGAGCCGCGCCATCGTTGCGGGTGGGCGATCTCGACCCGTGAGACCGCTTTTCGCATCCTGTTTCCTCAGCTTCGTCTTGGCAGACGGCGCTGGAGGCAGAATGATCAGAGCTAGACGGCATTTTTGGGGCCGCGTCGAGGGGGACCAATGACAGCCTGGAGTGAGCGCCCGGCGGCCGAGCTGGCGACCGCCGCGATCATCGTCGCCGGCGCGGCGGCCACGCTCGCGCTCGATTGGCCCGGCCATCTTTCCTACAATTCGGTAATCCAGCTGCTCGAGGGACGGACCGGCGTTTATGGAACCTGGCACCCGCCCGTCATGTCCTGGCTGCTGGGAGTGTTCGACGCCCTTGTGCCGGGCACGGGATTGTTCGTGCTGTTCGACATTGCGTTGACGTTCGGCGCGCTTTTTTCGCTCATGCGGCTTGGCTCGAAGGCGTCATGGGCAGCCGCTGCCGTGATGATCCTGTGTGTGTTGTCGCCGCAATTTCTCATTTATCAGGGCGTCGTTTGGAAGGATGTGCTGTTTGCCGACGCCGCCGTGGCGGGCTTCGTATGTCTCGCCCATGCCGCGCATCATTGGAGCGCGATCCGTGCGCGCATCACGCTGGTTGTTCTCGCATTCCTGTTTTTCGTGCTGGCTGCGCTTGCCCGTCAGAACGGGATCGTCCTGGGGCTTGTGGGCTGTGTCGCGCTGGGCTGGATCGCCGTAAGGGAATCCACCGGCGCGCGTTGGCGCAGCGCACTTGCCTATGGCGGCGGCGCCCTCTTGGGCGCCGTCGTCCTCGGCGTCTGCGCCAGCGCCGCACTCTATGCGCGCAGCGACGCCGATCCCGACGAATTCGGTCCTCTCGTCCAGACGAAGCTTTTGCAGAATTACGATATTGTGGGAATGGTCGCAGCGCATCCTGGTTTGGAGTTGACGAAGCTCGATGACACCGAGCCCGATCTCGCCAAGGCGATCCGTACCGATGGGGTCAGGCTTTATACGCCACAGCGCAACGATACATTGGCTTCGTCGGTTCCGCTGCAGACGGCGCTCGCCAATTCGGACGCGAGCGAAATTCGCGATCAGTGGATCGACCTCATTCTGCATCATCCCGCGCTCTATCTCGCGACGCGTGCGCGCGCCTTCGACTGGGTCGTGCTCACGCCGCAAATCGGCCGTTGCGTGCCCTACATCGTCGGCGTCGGCGGACCGCATGATGAGATGCAGCGTCTGGGGTTGAAGCTGCGCATGGACGCCCGCGATGCCGCACTTCAGAATTATGCAAATCTGTTCGTCGGCACGCCCGTCTTTTCCCATGCGACGTTTGCGCTGATCGCATTGCTGGCCCTTTATCCGCTTCTGCGTCGCAGACGCCCCGAGGACATTGCGATCGCATTCCTGCTGATGGGCGCGTTCGCATTCACGCTCAGTTTTTTTGTGATCTCCATCGCTTGCGACTATCGCTATCTCTATGCTCTCGACCTGTCGGCGATGTTCGCCGCCTTTTATGTCGCGTTGAATCCGGAGCTGCTGTCCGCTTATTGGCGGAGACCTTAGGGGAGACGATCATGCCATCCGAAGCTTTCGCACATGTGCTGCCCGCGATGACGACGCCGTTCAAGCCAGGAAACCTGGCGGTCGATACCGCGCTTCTGGCGGCGCATGCGAAGTGGTTGCTGGCGCATGGCTGCGACGGGCTCGTGTTGTTCGGCACGACGGGAGAGGCGGCATCGCTGAGCGTCGCTGAACGCAAATCCACCCTCGAGAGCTTGCTCGAAGCAGGCGTCGACACACGCAAGGTCCTGGTGGGAACTGGATGTTGCGCCACAGCCGACACGGTCGAATTGATGCGCCATGCCGCCCGCCTCGAATGCGCAGGCGTGCTGCTGCTGCCGCCGTTCTTCTATAAAGGCGTAAGCGACGCGGGCGTCGCGCGCGCTTATGACATGGCGATTGCAGGTTGCGGTTCGCATGTGCCGCCGATCTATCTCTATCACATCCCGCAAGCATCCGGCGTTTCGATCAGCCCCGATCTGACGGGACAAATGATCGACCGCCATGGCGATCTGATCCGCGGTTACAAGGACAGCTCGGGACAGTGGGCGAACACGGCGGAGATCCTGTCGCGTTTTCCGCAGCTTCATATGTATGTGGGTTCGGAACAGCTGTTGCTCGACAATCTGCGCGCCGGCGGCGTCGGCTGCATTTCGGCCAGCGCCAATGTTCAGCCCATGGGTCTGCGACAGATCTACGAAAACTGGCGCGGACCGAATGCCGATGCGCTGCAGGCAAGCGCCACCGAAGTCCGGCTTGCGCTCGAAAAACCGGGACCGCTGTTGCCTGCCACCAAGGCGATGGTGGGCGAAATTCACGGCGAGCCGGCCTGGTACTCGCCCCGGCCGCCGCTGATGCCGCTGGCGGAGCCTGCACGTGCCGCATTGCGGGAGAAATTGCACACACTGGGCGTCGCCGGGCTGTGACAGGGTTCCCTTGAAATCCCCGTCGCTCATGCAGATGTGGTAGGACGATTAACATCGATGATTTCGGGAGCGGACATGTCTCATCCGATGATTCGCGGAATATCCCGCGCAGGCGCGTTGCTTCTCGTGGCTTTCGGCCTTGCAAGTTGCGGCATCAACGACGTGCCGCGGCAGGACGAGGCGGTGAAGGCCGCGTGGAGCGAGGTGGAGAACCAGTATCAGCGCCGCAGCGACCTCATCCCCAATCTGGTGCAAACGGTGAAGGGCTATGCCCACCAGGAGCAGGCGGTTCTCACAGCCGTGACCGAAGCGCGCGCCAAGGCGACGCAGATGACCATTCCCGCGGACATCACTTCGAATCCGCAGGCGTTCCATCAATTCGAACAAAACCAGGCGCAACTCGGCGGCGCATTGGGGCGGTTGCTGGCGGTCAGCGAGCGTTATCCCGATCTCAAATCGAACGAAAATTTCCTCGCGCTGCAGTCGCAGCTTGAAGGCACCGAAAACCGCATCTCCGTGGCGCGCCGCGATTACATCGACGCCGTGCAGACCTACAACACGACCTTGCGGACGATTCCCGGCCGCTGGATCGCAGGCATTTTCTATCCCGATGCGAAGGTGAAGGAGAACTTCACGATCAGCGAACAGGCCCAGCAAACGCCGCAGGTCAAATTCTGATGAGCAACCTCGCGCCTCTCCCGATCGGGGGGAGGCGGCCGCGCGCGGGAATCCTGACTGTCGCCGCCGCCGCGCTCTTCTGTTTCATCGCGAGCTTCGCCGTTGCGGCGCCGACATTTCCGCCCCTGACGGGGCGCGTCGTCGATGACGCCGGGATTCTATCCTCGGACACGCAAGCGAAACTGACCGATCTTCTCGCGCAACAGGAAAAGCAAACCGGCGATCAGGTCGTCGTCGCCACGCTCAAATCCCTGCAGGGCTATCCGATCGAGGATTACGGCTATCAACTGGGCCGCTCCTGGGGCATCGGCCAAAAGGGCAAGAACACCGGCGCGCTGATCATTGTCGCGCCGACAGAACACAAAGTGCGCATCGAGGTCGGCTACGGTCTCGAAGGCGTGCTCACCGATGCGCAATCGAAAGTCATCATCGACGAGGTGATGACGCCGGCGTTCAAGCAGGGCAATTACGACGCGGGCGTCTACAACGGCGCGCTCGCCGTGCTGCATGCCATCGGCGGCGCAAATCTCAACGCCTCACCGCAGCCGGTTGAGATGCAAGGCCGCCATAGCGGCGGTCACATTCCAATCTTCCTCATCATCATCATTATCTGGATCGTGTTCGGGCGTTTTCTCTGGCCGCTGTTTTTCCTAGGCGGCATTGGAGGCGGATTTGGAGGCGGGCGCGGCGGTTTCGGCGGTGGTGGGTTTGGTGGGGGCGGATTCGGCGGTGGCGGTTTCTCCGGCGGTGGTGGATCTTTTGGAGGCGGCGGCGCCTCCGGGAGTTGGTGATGCCCTCACATCTCGGCAAGGAAGAAACCGCGCGCGTCCATGCAGCCGTCACGGCGTCTGAAGCGCGCGCGAACGCGCATATCGCCTTCGTCGCAGTTCCCGCGAGCGACCGATACGCGCTCTTTCCGATCATATGGGGCGCATTGATTGCGCTTGTCGCGGCAGGCGTCGGCGCATTCATCTGGCGTAATCTCGACATTCGCGACGGCTTCGCCGCCGAGGCCGTCTTGTTTTGTCTTGTCAGCCTCATTCTGGAATGGCGACCGCTCAAGCTTCTGATTGTGCCCGCCCATATCAAGCAGGCCCGAGCGCGCGCGTTCGCCCACCGGGAATTTGCGGCGCGCATTCTGGCAAGTCCCGAGCGGCGGGGCGGCGTGCTGCTGTTTGTTTCGTTGGGCGAGCGCTATGCAGAGTTGATCGCCGACCGCGAGGCGCATGCCCGCGTGGGCCAGGAAGCCTGGGATCGCATTTTCGCCGACTTCAGGACACGCGCGCAGAGCAGCCATGTCGCGGACGCAGCCGTGACGGCGATAGAAGCCTGCGGCGCGGCTTTGGCGTCGCATCCCACCCGGTAGACTATCCTTCGGACTTGCGTTTCAGCCGCGCCGTCACGATGCTGGCGGCCTTGCAATTGCGCGCGCGGGGGCGCCGCCTTCCAGGGGTGCTTCGCCATGAATCGAATCGTTCCGCTTGCGGTCGCAGGTCTTCTTTGCACGGCCGCCGTGTTCGCAACGGCGATCGCTCAGGCCCCGGCCGGAGACGCCGCGGCGCTGCAAAGCTTCGACGCCAACATCAAGCCGGACGATCTGCGCAGCATGTTGAAGCTGCTGGCTGCCGAGCCCAACCATGTCGGCTCGCCCCACGACAAATCCAACGCCGAATGGATTCTCGCTCGCTTCAAAGAATGGGGCTGGGACGCGCATATCGAGACCTTCGAGGTTCTTTACCCCACCCCAATCTCGGAGACTTTGGAAACGGTCGGGCCCAAGCCTTTCAAGGCGATGCTGCAGGAGCCGCCGATCAAAGGCGATTCCAGTTCCACCGCGAAAGACCCGGCGCTTCCGGCTTATGTCGCCTATCAGGGCGACGGCGATGTCACCGCGCCGCTCGTCTATGTGAATTACGGCATGCGCGACGACTACAAGACGCTCGAGCGGATGGGCGTCAGCGTCAAAGGCAAGATCGTCATCGCGCGTTACGGCGCCGGCTGGCGCGGATTGAAGCCGCGGCTTGCGCAGGAGCATGGCGCGATCGGCTGCATCATTTATTCCGATCCGGCGGACGACGGCTATTCGACCGATGAAACCTATCCCAACGGACCCGCGCGCCCGCCGCATGGCTTTCAGCGCGGCTCGGTGGAAGATATGACGCTCTATACCGGCGACCCCCTAACTCCGGGCGTCGGCGCGACGAAAGACGCCAAGCGTTTATCGCGGGCCGAGGCGACTACGATACTTAAAATCCCCACGCTTCCGATCTCTTACGCCGATGCGCAGGCATTCCTTCAGGCGCTGGGCGGCAATGTCGTGCCCAAAGCCTGGCGGGGCAGCCTGCCCATCACCTATCACGTGGGGCCCGGCAAAACGCTGGTGCATCTCGCGGTCAAATCCGATTGGAGCCTCAAGACCATCTACGACGTCATCGCAATGATGAAGGGTTCGACCTTGCCCGATGAGTGGATCGTGCGCGGCAATCATCACGACGGCTGGGTGTTCGGCGCGAGCGATCCCTTGTCCGGGCAGGTGGCGTTGCTCGAAGAGGCGAAAGCGTTCGGCGCGCTTGCGGCGCAAGGCTGGCGACCGAAACGTACGCTCGTCTACACCAGCTGGGATGCGGAAGAGCCGGGACTTATCGGGTCCACCGAATGGGTTGAGACGCATGGCGACGAGCTGAAGCAGAAGGCCGTGTTGTACATCAATTCCGACACCAACACGCGCGGCCTCTTCAATGTCGGCGGCAGCCAGGATTTCACGGATATCGTGAACAAGATCGCCGCCGAAGTGACCGATCCCGAAACCGGCGCGACCGTCGCCGTGCGCATGCGGGCGAAAACGCGGGTTGACGCTCAGCATCCGGATACATTGCCTGCCGAAGAGCGGGAGCGGGCAAAGAGCGACGCCAAGCTGGCGGCCGATCCCGCGAAGAACCTACCCATCGCGGCGCTTGGTTCGGGATCGGATTATTCGAGCTTCCTTCAGCACCTGGGCGTGCCGGTCTTGAGTCTCGAATATGGCGGCGAAGGTGAGAGCGGCGGCGTTTATCACTCGCGCTACGATACCTTCGAGCATCACACCAGGTTCGTCGATCCCGGCTTCGTCTATGACGCGCTGTTGGCCAGGACCATCGGACGCTTCGTCATGCAGATCGCCGATTCCGACATTCCTGTTCAGCGCGCCGGAGATTTTGCCGATGCGATGTCGCAAGACCTCGCCGAAGTGAAGAAGCTCGCGGACAATGAGCGCGAAGCGGCCGACATTCAGGCTGGGCTGCTGCGCGATAACGCGTTCCAGCTTTCGGCCGATCCGACCAAGACAAGCGGATTGCCGACAGCTCTTTCGCCCGTGCCGAAACTGGATCTGTCGCCGCTCGAAACAGCGGTCGGCCGGCTCAAGACAAGCGCCAAGGCCTATGACGATGCGCTGGCCAAGAACGGCGCCGGGCTTTCGGCAGACAGGCTCGCCAAACTGCAGGCCCTGATGCTGACCATCGATCAGACCCTCACCTCGGAGACCGGGCTGCCGGAGCGCGGCTGGTACAAGAACCTGGTTTACGCGCCCGGGCGGTTCACGGGCTATGGCGCAAAAACACTGCCGGGCGTGCGCGAAGCGATCGAAGAAGAGCGCTGGGACGACGCAGTGCGCTACGCCAAGCTCACGGCGGACGCGCTCAATGCCTATAGCGACCGCCTCGACCAGGCGACGACGTTGCTCAACGGCGCATGACGGAAACAGGAAAACTGATGCTCACCGGAAACTCATTTGCACGAATTTGTCCGTTGCGGCGTACGGAGCTAGGACGGTTCGGGACCGACGCCCATGAGTTTGCCGCCAAGAGATCGTCGCCCAAGGGGAAATTCGCATGAATAGAAGTCTTGCCGCTGCGTCTTTCGCAGCGCTGCTGTCGCTTTCGCTTGGCGCCCTCGCCGACAAGGAACATCACGACGCGGCCAAGGGACACTTCTTCCAGCCGGACTCGAGCACCAGCGAGGGATCGGTGACGGTCGAGGGACAGTCGATCGACTACCACGCGGTGGCGGGAACGCTCGTCGTCCACACCAAGGGCTATGACGATTCGCTCGAGAAACCCGATGCTCCTGCGAGCGATAAATCCGATGCAAACGCCAAGGACAAATCGGACGCCGACGACTCCAATCCGAACGCCGAAGCGTCGATGTTCTACGTCGCCTATTTCAAGAACGGCGTGCCGGCGCGCTCCCGCCCCATCACGTTCGTTTACAATGGCGGTCCGGGATCGGCGAGCATGTGGCTTCATATGGGCGCATTCGGTCCCCGCCGCGTCGTCACCGCCGACAATTCGCATACGCCCGCGGCGCCCTATTCCGTCGTCGACAATTCGTTCAGCCTGATGGACGCCAGCGACCTCGTCTTCGTCGATGCGCCCGGCACGGGCTTCAGCCGCATCGCGGGCAAGGACAAGGAAAAGGCGTTCTACGGCACGGACGGGGACGTGCACGCCTTCGCGGAATTCATCACGCAGTTCCTGTCGGTCCATGATCGCTGGAATTCGCCGAAATACCTGTTCGGCGAAAGCTACGGCACCCCGCGTTCCGCCGCGCTCGTGAACCAGCTTGAGACGGCTTATGACTGCGATTTCAATGGCGTCATCCTGCTGTCGCAGATCCTCAATTACGATCTGAGCACGGGGCGTTCGGAATTCAATCCCGGCGTCGATCTGCCCTATCAGCTTGCGCTGCCGACCTATGCCGCGACGGCGTGGTATCACCACAAACTGCCGGATTATAACGGCCGTATCGAACCGTTGCTGACGGAGGTTGAGCATTTCGCGCTGACGGATTATGCGCTGGCGCTCGCCGCGGGGTCCGATCTCAGCCCCGCCGACCGCGAGGCGATCGCGGAAAAGCTGCATCACTATACGGGCCTGCCGGTCGATTACATCAAGAAAGCCGATCTGCGCATCAATGGCGGCGAGTTCGAAAAGACGCTGCAGGATGACGCCGATTTGACGACGGGGCGCCTCGACACGCGGTTCTCCGGTCCCACGCTCGATCCGTTGAG
The DNA here is from genome assembly GCA_963715545.1 of uncultured Alphaproteobacteria bacterium. GTDB lineage: Bacteria > Pseudomonadota > Alphaproteobacteria > Micropepsales > Micropepsaceae > Rhizomicrobium. Next base: position 4,006,161 of record OY970252.1, read on the forward strand.
CAAAACTTCGGAATATGATCCGCAATCAGCCGCGATCAGCTCGGCTTATGTGTCGGCGTTTAATGCCTATGTGCGCGACAGCCTGCATTACGGCGAGGGCAAGACCTATAAGCCGTCGATCCAGACCTATCGCACCTGGGATTTCCATCACCAGCCGCCGGGCTCTCAATTTCCGGTGCCGCAGGCGATGAATGTGATGCCGGATCTGGCGAATGCGATGAAGTACAACCCCAATCTGAGGATTCAGCTCAATGCCGGCTATTACGATCTGGCGACGCCCTTCTTCGAAGGCGTGTACGAGATGCAACATCTGCCGATCCCGCCGGACCTGCAGTCGCATATCGAATTCCGATTCTATCAGTCCGGCCACATGGTCTACGCGCATGAAGAGTCGCTGAAGACGCTGCACGACAACGCGGCAGACTTCATTCGCCGGACGGACAACGTCAGGGGCGAGTAGGGCCCCCGGGAGGCGGAGGTTCTGGAGGCTGTTACGCTCTACCAGCCCGATAGGGCTTTAATAGAGCCTCGGCTGGAATATTCCACTCCGTATGCAGCTTCCAGGCTTGCTCCATTGTGAGCGGCCGCTTGCGGCGTAAAATCTCCGAAGCGCGCGAGCGCGATCCGATCAATCGGGCCAAATCGCCTTGGCCCCATCCTCCCTGGTCCATGCAAAAGCGAATTGCTTCAACCGGGTCCGGCGGATCGATGGGCCAGTGTTTCGCTTCATAAATTTCAATCAACGCAGCGAGCACGTCGAAACGGTCAGCCTCGGCCGAGCCGCGCTTTGGCTCGCGCGCGAAATAAGGTTCGATCTCCTTGAGCGCCCAATCGTAATCGGCTTCCGTCTTGATCGGGCGAATGTCCATTTTCTTCATTACACGCTCTCCGGATCGATCCTGTCGTATTCCTTGTGTGTGCCGATGAACTTAATAAGCACGCGTTTAAAGCGATATGCGATGTGCACGACGAGGCGATATTTGTTTCCGCCGATATCGAAAATCACTCGGTTGTCGCCGACGAAATCTACATTTCTTCCGAACTTGGCCTTGATATCGGCCGGTCCTTTCCATTCCGCCCGGGTGGCGACGGCATGCCAGCTTCGGAGCGGTCCTTCCGCGAGCGGATGCTTCTGCCAGAAAAGCTTCAGCGTGCGCTTCGCAATCACCTGCATGGGGCTTCATAGCATGTTCCATATTTGGGAACAAGTCTGTTCACGGCGATTATTTACCGGTAAAATTTGAACACTCGTCGGCCAGCCTCACCAGATGCGCACGCGGTCTTTCGGCGCGACATAGAGTTTGTCGCCGGGCTTGACGTCGAAGGCCGCGTACCACGCGTCGATGTTGCGCACGACGCCGTTGACGCGGAATTGCCGCGGCGAATGGGGATCGCTCACCACCTGCTTGCGGATGGCGTCGTCGCGCAGCTTGCCGCGCCAGGCTTGCGCCCAGCCGAGGAACACGCGTTGATCGCCGGTGAGCCCACCAATGACGGGCGGTGGCGCGCCGTGCAGCGATGCGTGATAGGCATCGAGCGCCAGCGTGAGCCCGCCGAGATCGGCGATGTTCTCGCCCATCGTCAAGGCGCCGTTCACATGTACATTCGGTTCCGCGGGCAGGGGCTGGAACGAGGAATATTGCGCGCCGAGGCGGGCCGCGCGCTCCTTGAAGGTGGCGGCGTCCGCCGCCGTCCACCAATCGCGGAGCTTTCCTTCGGCGTCGAATTGGCGGCCCTGATCGTCGAAGCCATGCGTCATCTCGTGGCCGATGATAGCGCCCGCCGCGCCGTAATTGATCGCGGGGTCCGCATTCGGGTCGAACACGGGCGGCTGCAGGATGCCCGCCGGAAACACGATGTCGCGCAGCGAGCCGTTATAGGCGTCGTTGGTTTGCGGCGTCATATCCCAGTTCGAGCGATCGACCGGTCCACCGAGCCTGCCCGCATAGAACGCCCAATCCGCCGCAGCCGCGCGCTGCACATCGCCCGTCAGATCGTCGTCACGGATGACGAGGTTGGAATAGTCGCGCGGATGATCGGGATAGCCGACCTTGATGTTATATGTATCGAGCTTCTTCAGCGCCTCGGCTTTCGTCGCCGCATCCATCCAGTCGAGCTTTTCGAGCCGCACGCGATAGGCGGCTTTGAGATTGTCGACCAGCGCTGCGATTTTCGCTTTCGCCTCGGGCGTGAAATAGCGCGCAGTATAAAGCTCGCCCACCGCCCAGCCGATATTGCCGAAGCGGTCCGTGCGATCGCCCGCGCCGTAATCTCCCCCGCTCACGGCATGGACGGCGCGCTTCCAGCGCACAGCCTGCGCCAGCTGGCCCGACAGAGTCTTGTTGCGCATTTCGAAATAGGCGTCGGCGAAAGGCTTCGACATATAGGGCGCCGCATTGTCGGCGACGGTGAAGGCGAGCCACGCGCGCAATACATCCGGTGAGGCCGACGTGAAGATGTCGGCGATTTTCGGGAACGCGCTCCTCTCGGCCACGACGATCTGGCCATATGCGCCAAGCCACGCGCCGGCGAGAAAAGGCTTCCATGGGAAATTCGGCGCGAGCGTTTCAAGCTCGGCCACAGTCATCGGGTTATAGGTCGCGATCGGATCGCGATCCTGCGCCCTCGTCCAGCTTGCTTGCGCAATCGCCGTTTCGAACGCGACGATGTCCTTCGCGCGAGCATCGGCATCGGGCCAATTCAGGAGATGCAACAGCTGCGAGACGTAAGCCTGATATTTCGCTTTTTGCGCGCCGAATTCCGGTTCGAGGTAGTAATCGCGATCGGGGAGGCCGAGGCCCGCCTGTCCCAGATAGAACGCATATTTCGTGGGCTCCTTTTCATCGACGTCGATGTTGAAGCCGAACATTGTGCCGTCGAAGTCGGAATTGTTGCGCCCCATGAGAACGGCCAGCGCGTCGCGCGTCTTGGCGGCGCGGATGGCGGCCAGTTGCGGCGCAATGGCGCTCGCGCCGAGCTTTTCGATGCGGCCTTCGTCGAGGAAGGCTTTGTAGAACGCGCCCACTTTGCCGGGCGTGTCGGCGGGCTCATGGCCCGCCTTCGCGGCTTCTTCCTCCATGATGTCGTGCAGGCGCTGCTCGGTGAGGTCCGTCATCGCGAGGCGCAGGCTGTAGGCGGGTTTGTCGGCCGGAATCTGCACGTGGTCGAGCCAGGCGCCGTTCGCAAAGCGGAAGAAATCGTCGCCCGGCTTCGTGGCGGGATCGCCGCCGGCGGCATCGAGTCCGAAAGCCCCGTATTGCGGCTTCGGCGCATCGCCCGCGGCCGCCCAGGAGATGCAGGCCATCACCGCTGACGCGCCGAGGAGATTCAAAATCCGTTGCTTGTTCATGCCGCCCGCCCATTGGTTCGTCCGGCGCATGGTGTGCCGGGACCCAGGTAAGGTCAAACCGCGCATCATATCAATTCGCAGTGATGGTCATTTGTCGTTGAGTTCGAGCCACAGCGCGTTGAGCACGGCGAGCGCCACCGCGAAACCGAGACCGAGCACCCAAGAAAAATACCACATGCGATTGCCTCAATAGGACGATTTGGATTCGGCGACGATGCGCTCCGGTTTCACCGGCCCTTTGAACACGCGATAAACCCATGCCGTATAGGCGAGCACGATCGGCAGGAAGATCGCGACCGCGCCCAACATGATCGCCAGCGTCAGTTTGCTCGAGGACGCGTCCCACACGGTCAGGCTCGCGTTCGGATTGCTTGACGAGGGCAACAGGAACGGAAACAGCGAAAGTCCCACCGTTCCGATCGTTCCCAGCGGCACCAGTGCGGAAGCGATGAATGCGTAACCCGGCCGCGAACGAAACAGGATGGCGAAGACGGCGCCGACAAAAGCGAGGATCGGCGCCGCCCACAGGATGGGGGTCGTCCAGAAGTTCATCAGCCATGCGCCATGGACGAGCGTGACGCTCTTCAACAACGGATTGGACGGCGCATTGTGATCCATCGCCACGCTGAGATGGGCGCCGCTCAGTTGCGCGATCCAGAATCCCGCGAGCGCAAAGAGAACCGCGAAGCAGATCGCCGCCGTCGGAATCGTCTTGTAGGCGCGCGCGCGCACGGCGCCCGTCGTCTTGAGGTTGAGCCAGCAGGCGCCGTGCAGCACGATCATCGCGAGGCTCGCGAGGCCGACGACCAGCGCGAAGGGATTGAGCAGCGAGAAGAGCGTGATCGTGGACTGCATGCGCAGATCGGCGTCGAAGGTGTACGGCACGCCTTCGAACAGATTGCCGATGGCGACCCCGAACACGAGCGACGGCACGAGGCCCGAAACAAACAGCAGCCAATCCCAACTGCGCCGCCAGGTGGGATCTTCCAGCTTGCTGCGGAATTTGATCCCGACGGGCCGCAGGATCAGCGCGCCCAGAACCAGGATCATCGCGAGATAGAAACCCGAAAAGCTCGCGGCATAAAGCGGAGGCCACGCCGCAAAGATCGCCGCGCCGCCGACGATGAACCACACCTGATTGCCTTCCCAGACGGGTCCCACACTATTGATGACGACGCGCCTCTCGATATCCGAGCGCGCGACGAATGGCAGGAGAATCATCGTGCCGAGGTCGAAGCCGTCGAGCGCGGCAAATCCGATCAGCAGGACGCCAAGAAGCGCCCACCAGATCAGCCGGAGAAGCTCATAGCTCATCGCTCAAACCCCGATCGCGTGCGTCACGGGGGGCGCGCTCACCGGCCGGCCCAGCGTTTCGTCGGGTCCGAGACGGATGTATTTCTGCAGCAGATAAAGATCCGCCGCGAGCAGCGCGGAATAGAAAGTCGCGAAGCCGATCAGGCTGAACAACACATTGCCCGCATCCGTCGACGAAACGCCGAGCGCCGTCGGCAACACGTCCTCGATCACCCAGGGCTGGCGGCCATATTCGGCGACGATCCAGCCGAGCTCGGCCGCAATCCATGGCAGCGGCAGCGAAAGCAGCGCCGCCCACAGAAAGGCGCGGTTCGAATCGAATCTGCGCCAGCCCGCGAGCCAGAAGGCGGCGCCGAACAATGCGATGAACCAGAATCCCAGTCCCACCATGATCCGGAACGACCAGAAGAGGACAGGCACGTTCGGAATCGTGCTTGCGGCGGCCGCGGCAATATCGCCCGGCGTCGCATTCTGGATGTCGCTGCGAAAATGTTTGAGCAGAAGCGCATAGCCGAGATCGGCGGAATGCGCGTCGAGCGTGGCGCGCGCGGCCATGTCGTGAGAATTAGTCCGTATACGGATCAATGCGTCGTAAGCGACCAGCCCGCTTTTGATTCGCGTTGCCGCGACGCCCACGAGCTGATTGATGCCCGGAACCGGGGTGTCGATGGAGCGTGTCGCGATCAGCCCCAGCACCCACGGCACGCGGACGGCAAAGTTCGTCTTGCGGCCCGCGAGATCGGGCAGGCCCACCACGGTGAACGCCGCCGGCGCGGGCTCGGTGTCCCACATCGCCTCGATGGCCGCGATTTTCATTTTCTGGTTGAGGCCCGCCATGTAACCGGATTCATCGCCCAGCACGACGACGGACAGCGCCGATGCGAGTCCGAAGCTGGCCGCCACCGTCATCGAGCGCCGCGCGAGCTCGCGATGCCGTCCGCGCAACAGATAATAAGCGCTGATCGCCAGCACGAACACCGATCCCGTCACATAGCCCGCGCTCACGGTGTGCACGAATTTCGCCTGCGCCACGGGATTGAACAGGACGGCGGAGAAATCCGTCACTTCCATGCGCATCGTGTCGACATTGAAATGCGCGCCGACGGGATACTGCATCCAGCCATTGGCGATCAGGATCCACAGCGCCGAAAAATTGGTGCCGATGGCAAGTAGCCAGGTCGCGATCAGATGCTGGATCTTCGAAAGCCGATCCCAGGCGAAGAAGAACAGCCCGACAAACGTCGCTTCGAGGAAGAACGCCATCAGGCCTTCGAGGGCGAGCGGCGCGCCGAACACGTCGCCCACATAATGCGAGTAATAGGCCCAGTTGGTTCCGAACTGGAATTCCATGGTGAGGCCTGTCGCCACGCCCATCGCGAAATTGATTCCGAACAGCGCGCCCCAGAATTTCACCATGTCGCGCCAGATCGCGCGCCCGCTCATCACATAAACCGTCTCCATGATGCCGAGCAGGATCGACAGGCCCAGCGTCAGCGGCACGAACAGAAAGTGATAGAGCGCGGTGATCGCGAATTGCAGGCGGGAAAGTTCGACGATGTCCATCGTGCCGCCCTATCGATCGAGAAGGTGAGATGCGATGTCCGCGGGCCGCGGATCGGGGTGCGCATGCGGGCCGAAGAACAGCCCAAAGATCGCGCCCAGAACGGCGAGCTTCAGCGAAATCAAAATCAGGACGTCGCGGCGAAGGCGCCAGGGAAGAATGGGCGCGGCATCGCTTTGGCCGGGCGATCGCCGACCGTGGGACACGAGATGGGGCGGCCAGAATGAATTCATGCGGCGCCTTTCTGCGCCCAGAGTCTGTGCGTGTACCCGCCTCGCACCAATGCGACCATTGCGCCGGGGTTTCCCCTGTTAAACAGGCGAAATAACAGGCGGGAACTTTTTGGTCCGCGCAATTTAATACCCAAAGTTCCCACATCGCAGTCGAGGTCATTCCAAATCCGGCATTCCGCCCCACAGTATACCGTAATGGGACATAGTACAACCATATCGGACTTTCTTTCTTCACTTGTATTCTCACGTAGACAATGTACTTTGAAATTCAAAGTACATTGCCACGGAGCATCTATGAGTGACGCCAGGGACGACATCGCCTTCATCCGGCAGGCCGTCGAGGAGGGCCGGGCCTTCGCGTTCGGCAGGAGCCCCGACATTCTGGTCTGGGGCATCGCGCTCGCCCTCGGCTTCTTCGCCAACTATGCCGTGCTGGAATACGGGTCGCCCTCGAGCATCCCCTGGATCTGGCTGGCCACTCTGGTTCTGCCGTGGGCGTTTACGTTCCGTCGCGCCTTTCGCAAGCAGCGCAATCCTCGCCCGCCCCTGGTGCAGGCCGTGAGCGCCGTCTGGATCGGCAGCGGAATTTTCCTCACGACACTGACGATCGCGGCCGGCTGGGAAGACGCATTCCGGGAAGGCTGGATGAATGCGGTCGTCGCGGGCGCATTCGGTTTCTGTTTTTTTGCGAGCGCCGCACTTCTCAAGCTCGGTTGGATGCGATTCGTCGCCATAGGCTGGTGGCTTGGTGAAATCGTACTGTTTGCGATTCGCCACACCGTGGAAGCGTGTCTGCTGACCGGCGTGTTGATGCTTCTGCTTCTCGCGGGGCCCGGTCTCTACATTCTGCTTCGCGGTGCGCGGACAGCCCCGTGACGGATTACGACCACACTTCGATCGACGAGTTGCTGCAGAGTCGTGCGCGGCTGGCCATCGTCGCCTTTCTCGCCGGCGCCGACGAAGCGGATTTTTCCGCCGTACGCGACGCGACGAAAATGACCGACGGCAATGCCAGCGTGCATCTGCGCAAGCTCGAAGACGCGGACTACGTCGCGATGCGCAAGCATTTCGTCGGCCGCAAACCGCAGACCCTTTATGCGCTGACGGAAACGGGCCGCAAGGCGCTGCTCGATTACGTCGCCCATCTCGAATCCCTGATCCTGCCCGCGCAATCCGCGACCGCCAAAGGCGAACACAAATGAAACACGGACTTCTCAATCTCCTGAACGACCTCCTGTCGACAATCGTCTTCGTCTCGATCTCGCTCCTGACAGGCAATGATGCGCTTGCGATCGGGCTCGGCATTGCGGCGGGAGTCGTCCAATTCCTGTGGGCGTTCCTGCGCGGAAAAAAGATCGACGCGATTCAATGGCTGAGCCTCGTGCTCGTCGTGGTGTTCGGCGGACTGGCGCTCGTCACCCATGACAAGCGATTCATGATGATCAAGCCCAGCCTGATCTATTTTGCGGTCGGCGCGGTGATGCTGAAGCGCGGCTGGATGGATCGCTACCTGCCGCAGATCGCGCACGACAATCTCTCGCCCGGCGTAATCGTTTTCGCGGGATATGCCTGGGCCGCGCTGATGTTCGCCGTCGCACTTGGCAATCTTGCGGTCGTGTGGTTCTGCGATTTCTCGGTGTGGTCGCTTTACATTTCCATCGTGCCGCTCGCTTCGAAGTTTGCGGCCTTTGGCGTGCAATACATCGTCTTCCGCGCGCTGGTCGCCCGAAACATCCGGCGAAATATCCAGGGCCGCCGATTTTCGCTGCTTCCGGCAGAGTGAAAGAAAAGGAATTCATCATGCGCATCGTTCTGATGCTTCTTGCAGGTCTCGCCGCCATCGTCCTGCTTTCGGGCGCGGCCATTCTCGCCTTCGATTCCCCTAACCCGCCGCCGGAAATGGCGTCCGTCGAGCGCTCCTACGACCATGTCGACTTCTCGAAAGCGCCGCCCCGGCAATTCTTCACGGCGCGCGACGGCACGAAGCTCGCGTTCCGCGCCTATCCCGGGAAAATGTCCCGAGAAACAGTCGTGCTCATCCATGGCTCTTCCGGCAATTCCGCCAGCATGCAGCCGGTGGCCGAGGCGCTGAATAGGCGCGGCGCCACGGTCTATGCGCTCAGCATGCGCGGGCATGACGGGACGGGGCGCAGCGGCGATATCGATTACATCGGCCAGCTCGACGACGACGTCGCCGATTTCATGAAGACCCTGGGTCCCAAGCGCCCTGGCGAGCGACGCACTTTGCTCGGCTTCTCGTCCGGTGGGGGCTTTGTGTTGCGCTTCGCGGGCGGCCAGACCGCGCGGCTGTTCGGCCGCTTCATGCTCGTCTCGCCGCAATTGCCGGTCGATTCGCCCGTCATGCGGCCCAATGCCGGTGGCTGGGTGTCCGTGGCGATCCCCCGGATCGTGGTGCTGCGGATTCTATCGCGGCTGGGAATCCACGCCTTCGAAGGCCTGCCGGTGCTGGCTTTCGCGGTCCCGCCGGAGAAGCGCAACGTCCAGACGGCCTTTTACTCCTATCGGATGCTGACGAACTTCGGCCCCCGCCGGCAATATCTCGCCGATCTGAAAGCGGCGCCCGGTCCGGTCAGCCTGCTTGCAGGGTCGCGGGACGAGATTTTCTATTCGGATCGCTATGCGGCCCTGCTGAAGCCCGTGCGCCCCGAGCTCGACATCACGATCGTGCCCGGTCTGGGGCATACCGACATGACCCTTAAGCCGGCGGGCATTGAAGCGATCGGGGCGAGGGTTTTCTCGAATTAAGGGTCTTCGGGAGATAGGGACGTTTTCCACCCGATCGATTTAAGCGGATTTCACCACTCGCCTTGAATTGCCCTTATTCGTGAATCCAAAAGATCAGAAATAAACCGCACGTTAAGATTGCCTGCGCGATGTTCGCTGAGGTGTCGCGGCCACCTGTGGGGATACTTGGGTGTGATCGATCTGCATTCGACCATTTGTGGCCAGGGCACTAACATAAAGCAAACAAACGGGAATTATCAGTTGGTGCGACACACGTTGTCTCGTAGCGGACTGTGAATTTCCCAAGAAACGGGAATGCCACACTTGCGGCAAGTTTCTCGGAACGGTAAATTATGCGCGTCGAAGGCAGTAGCCGCACGGATCGGGGGGTGCCCGCCGGTGGCGTGGAAGCGGGCGTACGATCCCATTTCACAACCCTACGTTGGATTTCCGGAACGTGCTGACTGTGGCGCGGGCCGGATGTTGGACAATGACTGCGGGCATTCCCGCACAGGAAGTACGGCTGGACCCTTGAGGGTCTTACCGAATCGAATCGTGCGCCTGCAGGCCCGGTGATCCGGGTTCGCGGCGTGCGTCGTGGTGTTTATCGGGCCGGGTCAATGACGCCGAGCCCCCAAACGTGAGGATCGAACGATGGCTGTCACCTACACAGTTGCGCAATGGGAAGCCCAACAATCGACGCTCGACGCCGGTCTGCCGTTCACCATAGAAGACACCGCGTTCAACATCACCGCCGCGTTCGACGCACTGGACCTCGATTCGCATATCGCGCACATCATCATCTCCGACAATGCTGCGGTCACGGTTACGACCAACCAGCTTTTCGTGACCGATTCGCACGCGATCAGCATCCTCAAAAACGCCAACAACAGCGCCTACACCCTCGTGGTGTCCGACACGGGCGCCGCGATCACGACCTATCTCAATAACCTCCAGACCAACACGCATGTGACCCAGATCGTGGTTGCGAGCGGCGTGGTCGATGCGACGGTCGCGCAGCTCGCCAGCGACTCGACGGCGCTTGCCAATCTGAAGACGTCCGTCGGCGGATCGCAGTCGTCCATCGCGGTCAGCGATACGTCCGCCCATCTCCACAGCGGCTGGGCCAACGTGGCGGCCGATGGACAAGTGTCGTCCATCGTCATCTCGGACAACACGCCGCTCAACCTTACCGCAACGCAGGCCAGCCAGACTTCAGCCGTCGAAAAGCTCGTCTACGGCAATTCGACGACAAGCGACATCGTCCTGGTGAAGGACACCTCCGCTCATATCGAATCGGATCTCAGCCAGCTCAATACGGTCTCTTCGTTCATCGCCACCGTCACGGTCAGCGACAACACATTCGAAACATTGTCAGCCGGCCAGGTTGCGAGCGATCTTGCGATTCTCGAAAAGGTCGTCTTCTCGAGCGGTCCGGCGACCTTCAACGTTTCGGACTCGAGTGCGAACGTCTCCACCAATCTCGATGCGCTCGAATCTCTCAGCGGCAGCATTTCGTCGATTGCGGTGAATAGTTCGTCGATCACGGTTTCGATCGCGCAGCTGTCGAACGATTCCGATGCGCTGGCCCTTATCACTTACAACAGCAATCCGATCTCGGTTGCGGTTGCGGACACCGCAAGCAACATCTCGGGCAATCTGGCGACGCTTGAGGCCGCCATCGAGGCCGCGAGCCCGCCGATCACGACGATTTCCGTGACCGACAGCAATGCGATCAACGCCACGATTACGCAGCTCACCGACGATGCGGCCGTCATTTCGGCTCTCACTGGCACGTACACCCTCAACGTGTCCGACACCGCGAGCAACATTTCGGGCGATCTCGACAACCTTCAAACGTTGGCCCACAGCGGCAATATTTCCGCGATCAATGTGACCGACAGCGGCGCGATCGCGGTGACAGTCGCGCAGATCACGAGCGACGCGGCGGCGATCGCCGAACTCGTCAACAACGACACCAACCCCTACACCTTGGCGGTCACGGACACGGGTTCCGACATCTCCGCGGCCTTGGACACGCTGAGCGCCAACACGCATGTTGCGACAATCACCATCAGCCCCAGCGGCGCGCTTGCGCTGACGGCGGCTCAGTTTACGGGCGGCTTGACGGCGCTGGGCGAAATCACCGGCTCCTTCACGGTCGGCGTAACGGGCGCGACGGCCGCGCAGGCGGCGACAATCGCGGGCGATTTCGGAGCCCTGTCCAACGAGGGCAGCGGCACGCTGACGATCACGGTAAGCGATACCGCTTTGGCCATTTCCGGCGCATTGGTTGCATTGGGCAGCAATTCCTATGTCACCACGGTCGCCATCAGCGACTCCAACCCGCTCTCGCTGACCGAAGCGAATTTCACCGATGCTGGCCACGATGCCGGCCTCGCCAAGATGACGGGGACCTACACCATCGATGTGACGGGTGTGACTGTCGCAGAGGTTCCGACGGTGGAAGGCGTCACGGGGACCGGGGGCTCATACACATTGTCGATCGCCGTGAGCGACATCGGCGCGAACTTGACCAATACAGCACTGGGCAACCTTGGCCTCAACAGCCTTGTGACGTCGATCACGGACACCAGCGGCGCCATCACCCTGACGGAAGGCCAGTTCACCACGCCAGCGGTCGATTCTGGCCTCGCCAAGATGATCGGTTCTTACACGGTCGACGTGACGGGAGTCACCGTTGCGCAACTTTCGACGGTGGAAGGCGCCAGCCTTCCCGGCACGCCGACATTGTCGATTGCGGTGAGCGACACGGGGGCGCACATCTCCAGCGTGTTGTTGGCGCTCGCCAACGACTCCGACGTGACGTCGATCGCCGTCAATGACAGCAATCCGATCACCGTGACAGCGACGCAGCTCACGACGACGGACGTCAGCGGCGCCTTCGGGAAGATGACCGGTTCTTACACGCTCGACGTGACGGGCGTCGCCGTCAGTCAAGTCGCGGGATTCGAGGCCGTTCTTGACGACGCCGGGATGACATTGTCGCTTGCCGTGAGCGATACCGGCGCGCACATCACAGACGCGGCGCTGACCAGCCTCGGCAGCGACAGCAAAGTGACCTCTATTTCCGTCAGCGACAGCAATCCGATCACCTTGACGGAAGCGCAGTTCACGGGCTCGCCGGAAAATGCCGGCCTCGCCAAGATGCTCGGCGCCTACACTGTCGATGTGACAGGCGTCACCGTCGCGGAAGTCTCGGCGGTCGAAGGCGTTACCGGTCTCGGCGGCACGCCCACCTTGTCGATTGCGGTGAGCGACACGAACACGAACATCACGAGCTCGGCGCTTTCGTCTCTCGGCCTCGACGGCGACGTGACCTCGATCGCGGTCACCGGCGGCCCCCTCTCGCTCACGGAAGCGCAGTTTACGACGTCCGGCGTCGACTCGGGCCTCGCCAAGATGACGGGCGCTTACACTGTCGATGTGACGGGCGTCAGCATCACGCAGGTCCCGACGGTCGAAGGCGTGACTCTCGGCGGCACGCCGACCGTATCGATCGCGGTGAGCGACGATGGGTTGAGTTTCACAGGCACGAATCTGTCGACTCTCGGCGCCGACAACAAGGTGACGTCGATCTCCGTTTCTTCCAACTCCATCGTGCTTGGAGAATCGGATTTCACCAATGCGGGCGCCGATGTCGGTCTCGGCAAGATGACGGGGTCCTATTCCATCGTAGCTACCAGTGTCACGGTTGCAGAAGTTCCCACTGTCGAAGGCGTCAGCCTGGGCGGAACGCCTAACCTATTGATACAGATCATCGACATCGGCTCGAACCTGACGGCTGCGGTGCTGTCGGCCTTCGGCAGCAGCAGCACGATTCAGGTGATTAATGATTCAAGCGGCCCAATCACCTTGACCGAAGGTCAGTACACGGACTCGGGCGTCCAAGCGGGCCTTGCCAAGATGGGGAGCACCTTTCCCTATACTGTCGACGTGACGAGTGTGACCGTGGCGCAGGTTCCGACGGTCGAAGCCGTCACCGGACTCGGCGGCACGCCGACCTTGTCGATCGCGGTGAGCGACGTGGCCTCGCAAATCGCCGGCGCGTTGTCGACGCTCGGGGGCGACAGCAAGGTCACGTCGATTGCCGTGAACGACAGCAATCCCATCTCGCTCGCCGAAGCGGCGTTCATTGGGGACGCCACAGGCCTCGCCAAAATGACGGGCGCGTACGCCATCACGGTGGGGCTCGTGACGGTTGGCGAAGTGTCGACCGTCGAAAATGAGAGCCTCGGCGGCACGCCGACTTTGACGATCAACGTGCAGGATGTCGGCGCGAATCTCACCAGTTCGGCGCTGTCGACTCTGGGCGCCGACAGCAAGGTTGTCCACATCTCGGTTTCGAGCGGCACGATCTCCCTGACGGAATCGCAGTTCACGAATTCGGGCGTGGATGCAGGCTTCGCCAAGATGAACGGGGCTTACACGGTCGCGGTGAGCGGCGTGACGGCCGCGCAGGTCGCGGCAGTGGAAGCGGTTCCGCTGAACGGTTCGCCGACCTTGCACATCGCTGTCAGCGACTCGGGCGCCAGCCTCACGGCTGCGCAGCTGACCGCGCTCGGCAGCAATCCGAATGTCACTGCGATCGCCACGAGCAGCCCGATCACGCTGACCGAAACGCAATTCACGACGGCTGGCGTCGATGCGGGTCTCGCCAAGATGTCAGGCGCCTACACCATCGACGTGACGGGCGTCACCGTCGCGCAGGTGCCGACGGTGGAAGCGGTGACGGGTCTTGGCGGCACGCCAACTCTCTCGATTGCGGTCAGCGATATCGGATCCAACATCACGGCCGGGCGCCTGGTCGCGTTCGGCGCCGATCCCAAAGTGACCTCGATTGCGGTCAGCAGCGGCGCGCTGTCGCTGACGCAAACGCAGTTCACCGCCGCTGGAGAAGATGCGGGCCTCGCCAAGATGACGGGGGCCTATGCCATGAACGTCACGGCTGTGGGCGTCGCCTTCGTCACGACGGTGGAAGCTGTTTCCCTGGGCGGCACGCCGACCTTGTCGATCGCTGTTGCGGACATCGGCTCGCGCATCAACAGCGCGCAGCTCGTGACCCTCGGCGCGGACAGCAAAGTGACCTCGATTACGGTCACGAGCGGCGCCGTCACGCTTTCGCAAAACCAGATTCTCGCCGCCGCCGACCATGCGGGTCTGCTCAAATTGACCGGCGCCTACACGGTTGATGCGACGTTTGTCACGGTTGCGAAGGTTGCGGCCGTTGAAGCGGTGACGATGGGAGGCACGCGATCCTTGTCGATCGCGGTGAGCGACACCGCCACAAATCTCACCCCCAGCGCATTGTCGACGCTTGGCGGCGACAGCAAGGTCACGTCGATATCGGTTACGTCCGGCGCCATCGTCATGTTTGAAGCACCGTTCACCAATGCGGGCACCGATGCGGGGCTCGCCAAGATGACCGGCGCCTATACCATTACGGCGATCGGCGTCACGGTGGCGCAGGTTCCGACGGTAGAAGCCGTAACCCTGGGTGGAACGCCCACTTTTCAAATCCAGGTCGCCGATCTCGGCTCGAACCTGACCGCCGCCGTATTGGCGGCCTTCGGCAGTAACAGCAAAATTGGGCTGATGGAGGCTTCGAGCGGCCCCATCACACTGACTTACACGCAGTTCACCAACGCAGGCGTCGATGCGGGACTCGCCAAGATGGGAGCCGGCTACACAGTCGATGTGACGGGTGTGGGCGTTGGGCAGGTTTCGGGCGTGGAAAACCAGACGGGCCTCGGCGGCAGCCCGATATTGTCGATCGCGGTCAGCGACATTGGCGCGAATATCACGAGCGCGGCGTTGTCAACTCTGGGCGCCGACAGCAAGGTCGCGTCCATCGCCGTCAGCGACAGCAACCCGATCACGCTTACGGAAGCGCAGTTCGTCGCCGCGGCCGATGACGCCGGCCTCGCCAAGATGACGGGCGCTTACACCGTCGATGTGACGGGCGTCAGCGTTTCGCAGGTCCCGGCGGTGGAAGCCATAACAGGCCTCGGCGGCACGCCGACCTTGTCGATCGCAGTGGTCGATGCCGGTTCGAACATCACGAGCGCGGCCCTGGTCAGCTTCGGCGCCGACCCCGATGTGACGAGCATCACCGCCACGAACCCCGGTCCCCACAGCCTTAGGCTCCACGGCACCCCCTTGACGGGCGGCACCATTACGCTCACCGAGGCGCAGTTCACGGCCGCCGCAGACGACGCCGGCCTCCACAAGATGATCGGCTCCTACACCGTCCATGTGACGGGCGTCAGCGTTACGCAGGTCCCGGCGGTGGAAGCCATAACAGGCCTCGGCGGCACGCCGACCTTGTCGATCGCCGTCAATGACATCGGCGGAAATTTCACGAATACGGCGTTGACCAATCTCGGCAGCGATGCCGACGTCACCTCGATCGCGGTTTCGAGCGGCGTCATCTCGCTCGCGGAAGCGGATTTCACGAACGCGAATGTCGATGCGGGCCTCGACAAGGTGACGGGCTCCTACACCGTCGATGTGAGCGGCGTTCAGGTCTCGCAGATCGGCGCCGTCGAAGGCATAACCCTCACCGTTCCTCCGACCTTGTCGATCGCGGTGAGCGACACGGGCTCGGCCGTTTCCGGCGACTTCGCCGGTCTCGGCAACGACGCCAAGGTGACGTCGATCACGGTTTTGAGCGGCGTGATCGCGCTGACGGAATCGGCTTATTCCAACTCCGGCGACATTGCGGCTCTTGGGAAGATGACCGGTTCCTACACGGTCGACGTCACCGGCGTCAGCGTCGCGCAAGTTGCGACAGTGGAAAACGCGACCTATGGCGGCGCGCCGACCCTGTTGATCGCGGTCAGCGATCTGGGCTCGAACGTCACAGACGCCGCGTTGCAGAGCCTCGGCGCGGACAACGACATCTCCACGATCGCGGTGAGCAGTCCCATCACGCTGACGGAAAGCCAGTTCACGGGCAGCGCCGAACACGCAGGCCTTGCCAAGATGACGGGTTCGTACACCGTCGACGTGACGGGCGTCACCGTCGCGCAAGTCTCGCCGGTGGAAGGCGTAACAGGCCTTGGCGGCTCGCCGACCTTGTCGATCGCCGTGAGGGACACTGGCGCGAACATCACTGCCGCAGCATTGGGAACTCTCGGGGTCGACAGCCGCGTGACGTCGATTACGGACACGAGCGGGCCGATTTCGCTCACGGAAGGGCAGTTCACCAATTCCGGGCCGGGCAGTAACCCGCCGGGCAATCACATCGATTTAAATGTCAGCAATATCGCGGAGGGCCTGGCCAAGATGACGGGCTCCTACACGATCGACGTGTCGGGCGTCACCGTCGGAGAAGTCTCAGCGGTTGAAGGCGTGGGGGGGCTTGGCGGCTCGCCCACGCTGTCGATCGCCGTGAGCGACAGCGGCGCGCACATCACAGACGCGGCGTTGCAAACGCTCGGCGCCGACGGCGATGTAGCTTCGATCGCCGTCAGCGTCGGCCCCATCGAGCTCACGGAAGCGCAGTTCACCGGCACGCCGGAAGCCGCGGGCCTAGCCAAGATGACGGGCGCTTACCAAGTCGAAGTGTCGGGGGTTACAGTCGCGGAAGTTTCGGCCGTGGAAGGCGTCACCCTTGGCGGCGCTCCGTCATTGGGGATCGGCATCAGCGATATCGGTTCCAATCTCACCAGCGCGGCGCTGGTGAGCCTCGGCTCCGACAGCAAAGTGGTGCTCATCCAGGACACGAGCGGCGCGATCTCGTTGACGGAATCGCAATTCACAAACGCAGGCGACGATGCGGGCCTCGCCAAGATGACGGGCGCTTACACGGTCGACATATCGGGCGTGAGCGTCGCCCAACTCTCGGGAGTGGAAGGCCAGACCGGACTTGGCGGCTCGCCGACATTGTCGATCGGCGTGGTGGACACTGGCGCGGCCATCACCGATGCGGAACTGCGATCGCTCGGCGCCGACGGCCATGTCGCGACGATCGCCCTCTCGAGCGGCACAATTTCGCTGACGGAAGGTCAGATCACCGGTACGCCCGAGGAAGCAGGCCTCGACAAGATGACCGGAACCTTCGACATCGCCGTGTCGGGCGTCACCGCCGTGCAAGTCGCGGCCGTGGAAGCCGTCACCATCAGCGGCTCGCCCGACTTCTCGATCGCGGTGAGCGATACCGGCGCGGACCTCACCGACGCAGCTTTGGCGAGCCTTGGTCCCGACGGCAAAGTGACGTCGATTGCGGTTACGAGCGGGGCGATCGCGCTCACGGAAGCGCAATTCGTCGGAGCAAGTGAAGACGAGGCGTTCGGCAAGATGACTGGCGCCTACACCGTCGATGTGTCGAACGTCACCGTTGGAGAATTAGTCGGCGTAGAATTCGTCACTCTCCCGGGCGCGCCCACCCTTTCGATCGCCGTGAGCGATACCGGCGGGCACATCACCAGCGGCTCATTGGTGAGCATGGGCTCCGACGCCAATGTGACGTCGATCGCGGTCACCAGCGGCGCCATCTCGCTGACGGAAGCGCAGTTCGTCGCCGCCGCGGACGTGAAGGGTCTCGAAAAGATCACGAGTTCTTTCATCGTCGATGTAACGGGCGTGACCACCGCGCAAGTGTCGACCGTGACGACCGATTTCGGAAACCTGACCAATTCCGGCAGCGGCACGCTCGCGATCTATGTCAGCGACACGGCCGGCCATGTCGGGAACGCCGCTCCCCAGTTGAACACGGCCGGCAACATCGCGGGGGTGGCGGTCACCGACACCGCGGCGCATGTCACGAGTTGGCTGGACATCCTGAACGGCGTGGCCGCGCTCGATTCCATCACGTTGACCGATTCGACGCCGGTGCTGACGCTCACCGAGTCGACATTCGTGGGCGGCGTGCTGGCGCTGGATACGATCCAGAATACGGGCGTCACGATGACCGTGACAGCGACTGCGTCGCAGGCGGCGACGGTGGCAAGCGATTTCACCGGCCTGACCGATGATTCGCATTTCACGTTCACGATCGCCGTGGCCGACAACGCTGCGAATGTCGCGAGCAATGCAAGCGCGCTGAACTCGGACCCCTACGCGTCGATCCATGTGACGGACAACGACGCCAATGTGATAGCCAACATCCTCACGCTCGACACGGTCTCGGGGCTCTCAGCTGTCACATTGACGAATGCAACGCCGGCGTTGACGCTGACGGCGACCCAGATGGAGGGTGCCGTAAATGTGCTGACCGATGTCACGAACTCGTCCGTCAGCATCTTCGTGACGGACGTGTCGGTCGCGCAACTCCGGCCGGTCGTAAGCGCGTACTTCGACGTGATAGAGGCCCGTCAAACTAACCCGTTCCTCTCTTTCTCGATCGCAATGTCCGATACGGCGGCGAACATCGAGGATGGGTTAGGAACGAACGGTCAGTTCCGCAGCGGCTCTAATATCTCGTCGATAACGGTCTCCGATGGCCAACCCTTGAATTTCGAATATGGATACAATTATTTCTCGAATTTGCTAAGCAAGCTGACGGGCACCGACACGGTCAATGTGACGGACGTGACTGGCCAGGCTTACAGCGCGTTCACGAACGTCTACATCAACGGTTCCATCGTCGAGACGATCGATTACAACAACGACGGATCGACGACCGCCACCGGTAATGCGAACGGTCTCACCTTCACACCCGCCGGCCCGAGCGCGCATCCCAAATCGATCACCGTCACGGGCCACCATTCCGAGAGCTTCGATTTCACCGGAAATTTCGGCAATGTCACGATCACGGGTTTCAACGTCAACAACGACATGATCGTGTTCAACAGTGCGGAGTTCTCGAATGTCGCGGCCGTCGAACTGCACACGACGGCAGTGAACGGAAATGCAGTCGTCACCCTCGACTCGGGCGACACGATCACCTTGTCCGGCATAACGGTCGCTCAGTTCGAAGCACATTCGACGGACTGGTCGTTCAGCTCGTTCACCTGACATTCGGCCGCACGGGCCTGAATCGGCAGGCCCTTCCCTTCACGGGAAGGGCCTTTGCCGTTCCTGGGGGAGGCCCCGCATCTGCGTGGGAACTTTCCGGATTTGGATAAAACGAAACAAAATCAATATGTTAAGACCAGGCAACGCAGAGACGTTATTGGAGGCACGGGTTTCCGGTGCGTGGACGCGTGGGCAAGGCATAGCCAAAGTTCACGAATTCTCTGATATACGAAACCCAGGTCTGCGCGTTTCCAGCGCATCGTTTTTGGCCGGCCGCCCGGCCATGCCCTCCTTCTGTCAGGCGAAGCAGGTGGGGCGCACACGCAGATCCTGCGCGTTCTACGGGGATGTGAGTCCGTGAGTTCCACTGGCGTGCCGGCTTCAGGACCCCTTCAGAACGATCCCGTGCGCGCAGCGATCGAAGCCAACTCGCGGCTGTTCCTGGTCGCGATGGGTTTCAGCGCCGTCATGAGCGTCCTCGCGCTCACCGTCTCGTTCTACATGCTGCAGGTCTATGACCGCGTGCTGTCGAGCCGCAGCACGGACACCTTGCTGCTCCTGACCATCATCGCCGCCGGCGGCGTCGCCGTTTTCAGCGCGCTTGATTCTTTGCGGTTGAGGCTTTTGGTGCGCGCCGGCATGCGCGTCGCCGCCAGCCTGTCGCCTTCCGTATTGCGCGCCATGGTGACCACGTCTGCGCGCAATGCGAGCGCGGCCGCGCGGCAAGGCCTGCGCGATGTCGACACGGTTCGCAATTTCATCGGCAGCCCGGCGCTGGGCGCGCTGATGGATGCGCCGTTCCTGCTTTTCTTCCTCGTCATCCTGTTCCTGCTGCACTGGGCCTATTTCGTGATCGTGGTGGTGGGCGGCGCAATCCTCGCGTCGATCACGGTGGTCGATCAATGGCTGACCAGTCGTTCGATCTCGAAATCGATCAACATGACGATCCGTGCGCACAATTTCGCCGAAGACGGCCTTAGGAACGCCGACGTGCTGGAAGGCATCGGCATGTCCCAGACATTCGTGACCCGCTGGCGCGATCTGTGGGTCGAGTCGCTGCAGGTGATGCTGTCCTCGTCGGACAAGGACACGCTTCTCAACGGAATCTCGAAGGGCGTGCGGCTGTTCATCCAGGTGGCCCTGCTCGGCACGGGCGCGTTGCTGGTGCTCGATTTCCATGCTTCCGGCGGCGTGATGATTGCGGCCTCGATCCTCGGCGCCCGCGCGCTCGCCCCCGTCGAGGCGACTGTCGCGTCATGGAAAAACATCGTCGCGGTGCGGCTGGCCTGGGCGCGGTTGAACGAGCTGCTCGTGAAATGCCCCAAGCGCGACCAGGGCATGGCGCTGCCGGCGCCCGAGGGCCGCATCCAGGTCGAGCACGTCACGTTCGGCATCATGGGCGCGAAGAAAGCCATCGTCTCCAATGTCGGTTTCGATCTGCTGGCCGGCGAATCGCTCGGCATCATCGGCCCGTCCGCGTCGGGCAAATCGGTGCTTGTGCGCCTGCTTGTCGGCGCGTGGCCGTGCCTGTCCGGCACGGTGCGGCTGGACGGCGCCGATATCTATACCTGGCCGCGCGCCGAGTTGGCGCGGTATATCGGTTACCTGCCGCAGGACGTGGAGTTGTTCGGCGGCACGGTGCGCGAAAACATTGCGCGGCTCACGCAAGGCGAACCGGAAGCCGTGGTGGCCGCAGCAAAGCTCGCCGGCGCCCATGAAATGATTCTCGCATTGCCCAATGGCTACGACACCGATCTCGGCGACGCCGCTCACAAGCTTTCCGGCGGGCAGCGCCAACGCATCGGCATCGCACGCGCGCTCTATGGCGACCCGCGCTTTGTGGTGCTGGACGAACCCAACTCGAACCTCGACACGGCCGGCGAAGAAGCCTTGGTCATGACGCTGGCGGAACTCAAGAAGCGCAAGGTGACGACCATCGTCGTGGCGCACCGCCCGGCGATCCTCGCCACCATCGATAAGATTCTCGCGCTGCGCGATGGGGCGGTCGAGAATTTCGGCACGCGCGCCGAAGTGATCCAGCGCTATACGGCGGCCGCGCGCCCCGCGGCGCGTCCGACCGGACCCGTCAATGTCGTGCCGATGTCGGCCGCAGCGCCGCATGCGCCCGCCAGCGAATCGGGACGCGATAAATGAGCGATCCGTCGATGCGCAGCTCTTTTTTCGCGCGCGCGCTCGGCGGCATGCGCGGCATTGTGCATTCGCTTTATGCCGAAAGCGAAGAATCCAAGACCGCCGACGCCGCGTTGCCATTTCTGCGCACGGGCCGCGTCGTCGCGACCGGCACGACAATCACGCTGGCCTTCATCGTGGGCTTTCTGGGCTGGGCCGCCTTCGCGCCGCTCGACAGCGCGCTCGTTGCGCCCGGCGTTGTGATCGTGGAATCGCACCGCAAGACGATCCAGCATCTGGAAGGCGGGATCGTGAAGGAAATCCTCGTCCATGACGGCCAGCAGGTGAAAGCGGGACAGACCATTCTTGTGCTCGACGACACGCAGGCGAGGGTCAATCTCGAGCTTCTGCAGGACGAAGCGGATGCGCTGAGTGCGCAGCAAGCGCGCCTCAAGGCCGAGCGCGACGGGGATGTCGAAATCGCCTTCCCGCCCGAGCTCGTCGCGCGCGAAAGCGACCCCAAGGTCGACGAGGCGATCAGGGTCGAAGAAAAAACGTTTGCGTCGCGCAAGGAATCCCTCACCCAGCAGATCGGCGTTCTCACCTCGCGCAAGGGCGAGAA
This sequence comes from uncultured Alphaproteobacteria bacterium, assembly GCA_963715545.1. Lineage (GTDB taxonomy): Bacteria > Pseudomonadota > Alphaproteobacteria > Micropepsales > Micropepsaceae > Rhizomicrobium. The sequence continues at coordinate 4,028,096 of OY970252.1, forward strand.
CGAGCGCGTCATTGCGGGGCTCAGGGACGAGCAGACCGCTCTTGAAACGCAGATCGCCCTGATCGCGCAGGAAACCAATTCCGTGCAGCAGATGGTGAACAAAGGCCTCGAGCCGGTTCCCAAGCTGCTGGCGCTGCAACGTCAGTCGGCGGACCTCACCGGTCAGCGCGGCCAGTTGATCGAAAAGATCTCGCAGGTCGATTTGAACAATGGCGAAAACAATCTTCAGATCGTCAACCTGAAGAGCCAGCAGCTCGACCAGGTGCTGAAAGACCTGAGCGACGTGCAGAGCAAGCGCTACGACCTGATGGACCGCATCCAGGCCGCGCGCGATACGCTCAACCGGGTCGTCATGACGGCGCCTGTGGCGGGCGAAGTGATAAATCTCGACGCGCACACAAAAGGCGCGGTGATCAAACCGGGCGACACGATCGCCGAGATCGTCCCGCAGAACGACCAGCTCGAAGTGGAAGCCCACGTGAAGCCGGAAGACGCCGACGACGTCTATGTCGGCATGGCGGCGCGGGTGAATCTGAGCGCCTACAAGCAGCGGCGCCTGCCCATGATCCTGGGCACGGTCACGGGAATTTCGCCCGACCGCATCACCGATCCGCACACGGAGCAATCCTATTTCAACGCGCTGATCAGCGTCGATCGGGCGGCGCTGAAGCCCTATCCGGACGCCCGCATCATTCCGGGCATGCCGGTCGAAGTCGCGATGCAGACGGGCGCGCACACCGCGCTCGATTATTTCATCGAGCCGATCCGCGCGGTCTTACGCAACGGCATGCGGGAAAAGTAAAATTCACCACGGAGCCACGGAGAAGTAAAAAGTAGAGAGATATCTTGCGCGCGTTCGCGCGCCTAAAATTCTTCTCCGTGTCCTCCCTTTTTTCTCTGTGTCTCCGTGGTGCATCTTCTTCTTTGCGATCCAGCGAAGCGTTATTTACTTCTCCGGCGCCAACGCGCGGATCGCTTCCTCGACGCTGTGGAAGATTCTGTTCTCGCCCAGTTTTTCCATGATCCCGAAGCGTTCCAGGGCTTCCTGCGCGCGCACAGATTCGAGGCGCGCGACGGCGAAGACGATGTTTTTGTCGCGGCAATGGTCGATGATCTGCGCAAAGGTCTGTGCGGCCGTGTAGTCGATCTCGACGATGCTGCCGGCTTCCAGAACGACGAGCGTGGGCTTTTGCGGGCCTTCGGCGATGACGGCGCGCACGCCGCAGCGGAAATCATACGCGTTCAGGAATGACAGCGGCGCCTGGAACGCCAGAACGCGCACATTGCCGAGTTTTTCGCCTTCAAAATTCTTCTGCGGCGGCCACCAGATCGACGTGCCGGGCACGCGCGCAAGCTCAATGACCCGCGCCCGCGTCGTCGTGTAAACGCCGTGCAACAGCGAAAGCACGATGCCGACGGCGACGCCGGTCTGAATGGGCAACACGGTGATCGCGGCGATGGTGGCCACGATCAGCGCGAACTCCCCCATGCTGCGCCGAAAGACATCGTGCATGGTCGACACGCGCGTGATGCGCAATGCGACGAAAAGCAGGATACCCGCCAGAGCCGCGGCCGGAACGTGGCGCATCAGAGCGGGGCCAAAGACCGCCAAAGTCAGAATGATGGACGCGGCGACGAGACCTGTCGCCTGCGAGCGACCTTGCGCTTCGGAAACAATGGCGGTGCGGGGCGGGCTCGCATTGACCGGAAAGGCGCCGACAAGTCCCGCGATGACGCTGCCTGCCCCCACTCCGATGAAGTCGCGATCGATGTCGGGTTCTTCGGGCGCCGGAGTGAAGGCGCGGGTCGTGGCGGAAGTCTGCACCATCACGACGATCGCAATGAGCAAACTCAAGGGAGCGATCCGCAACAGATCGCTCGCGTCTGGAAGCGGCATCGTCAGATGCGGCAGGCCGCCGGGCACGACGCCGAGCACGGCGACGCCGCGGCGTTCGAGACCGAATGCGAGCACGGCGCCGGTGGCGGCGATCAGACCCACCAGCGCGCCGGGAATTCGCGGGTTCAGTTTCTCCGTTGCGAAAGTCGCCGCCAGCACGCCCAGGCCGAGAGCCGTCGTCCACGGATTCGCGCCCGCGATGTTCGCGGCCAGATGCAGAAGACGCTGCAGCACGTCGCCGTCGCCCGCGGGAAGTGAAAGCAGCGCGGGCAATTGCGAAGCCGCGATGTGGATCGCGATGCCGGCCAGAAAGCCCGTGGTGACCGGTTCGGAGAGAAGATTTGCGATCCAGCCCATCCGCGCAAGTCCGGCGCCAACCAGCACCAGCCCCACGGCGAGAGCGAGCGCCGCTGCGAGCGTCGCGTAGTGTGGCGAACCCGTTGTGGCGAGGAGCGCGAGGCTGCCGGCGAAAATCGGCGCCGTCGTGGAATCGGCGCCCGCCGACAGGAAGCGATTCGCGCCGAAGACGGCAAACGCCAGCGAGCCCGCCGCGAAGGCGTAAAGGCCGATTTCCGGAGTAAAGCCCGCGAGCCTTGCATTGGCCATCTGCTCGGGAATGGCGATCGCCGCCAGGGTCAGGCCCACGGCGATGTCCCGGGGCAGGTCGCGGCTCGACCATCCGGCAAACGAGCGGAACATCGGCATGCGGGCGGGAGGCGAAGAAGCGGCGTCGGCCATACTGGATTCCAACCGGAGGACAAGACCTTAGGCCCAATCGCGTATAGGATGATATTCCCGCCACTTCAACGAACCGACTTCGCCATGCACCCCGTCCGCGAACCACGCATCAAACCCGTCGCCATCGCCGACCTGCGCCCGACGCAGATCACTGTCGGCATGCGCGAAGTGGCGCTCAAGCGGGAAAGCTGGCGCAAGCAGAGCGAGAAGAAAGGCGCGGAGTTTCTCGGGCGTCACATGATCCCTGTCGTTCTCGGGCCCAAGGAACGGCACCACATCATCGATCATCACCACCTTGCGCTCGCGCTGCTGGAGGAAAAGGTCGAGGAGATCTTGATCATGGTGGTGGCCAATCTCTCCAATCTCGAGCCCGACGCATTCTGGATCTTTCTCGACAATCGCGGCTGGATGCATCCGTTCGACACGGAAGGAAAGCGGCGCGGCTACAAGGACATTCCCAAATCGGTCCATCAGCTGAAGGATGATCCCTATCGCTCCCTCGCCGGCGAGCTGCGCCGCCGCGGCGGTTTCGCAAAAGATACGACGCCGTTCAGCGAATTCCTCTGGGCCGACTTTCTTCGTCGACGCCTGAAGCGCCAATATGTCGACGCAAAATTCGACCACGCGCTGAAGGATGCGCTGCATCTTGCCAAGAGCAAAGACGCCAATTTTCTCCCCGGCTGGTGCGGCCCCGTAACGGAGGATTGAGCGCGTTTCATTCCTTGCGCTCATATATGAAATCCATCTGGTCGGAGCGTTTGGGAACGCTCGAATCTATACGCATATGCCGCCATCCTTGATCCCGAAATCCGGTGCGCCGGCAGGAGATTCGAGATGCGCGGTTATGGGTATTTTCCTGGACCTGGTTGGGACTGGTTTCCGGATACCGAGCGGCGGCCCGAGCAGGAATTGGCCGAAGCGCGCAGGGCCACGGACAATGCGCCGGCCAAAGTCCTGAGCGAAATGGCCGTCGTATTCGGGACTTCGCTGGCCGTCGTGCTGCTGATCGATGTCGCTGTGTTCCTGGTCAGCGTCACCACGTAAAGACCTCGGTGGGAGCTCTGACGTAGCCTGTCGCGCATTCTTGCGCGAGACCAAATATGCCCTCTCCCTGCGCGCGTGAGTTCATATAGAAGCCCGGTCGGCTTCTATATGGGATTTATATTGACGCGCCGCAGCAGAGGGCTCGTTTTTATATGCGTTCCTCACGATGTTGGCCCTCCGAATATGGAGCTTCTATATGCTCGACCTTCTCTTCCTGGCCATCGGCCTCGTATTTCTGGGCGCCGCGATGCTCTACGCCGCCGCCTGCGACAGGCTCTGAGGACAATTCCATGATCATCGACTACGGCCTGGGCGCCATCGTCACCGTCGGTTTGCTCATTTATCTCGTCTACGCGCTGATCCGCCCGGAGCGGTTCTGAGGAGCTCGTCTTTATGACCATCAACGGCTGGATCCAGATTGCGCTTTACTGCGTGATCATCATCGCCATTACGAAACCCATCGGCGGCTACATGACGCGCGTCTTCAACGGCGAACGCACATGGTTTTCGCCGATTTTACGCCCGATCGAGCGCGTGTTTTATGCGATCTCGGGCGTGGACGAAAAAGAAGACCAGCATTGGCTCACCTACGCGGTCGCCATGCTCGCCTTCACGATGGCCGGCTTCGTGAGTCTGTATGCCATCCAGCGCCTGCAGGCGATGTTGCCGTTCAATCCCCAGAAATTCCCGGCTGTCGGCGAGCATCTCGCTTTCAACACGTCGGTGAGCTTCATCACCAACACGAACTGGCAGTCGTATACGCCCGAAACGACCATGAGCTATCTGGTGCAGATGGCCGGGTTGACGGTCCACAATTTCCTCTCGGCCGCCACCGGTATCGCGCTGGCCGTCGCGCTGGTGCGCGGCTTTGCACGCCGTTCGGCGAAAGGCGTCGGCAATTTCTGGGTCGATATGACCCGCTGCACGCTCTACATCCTCCTTCCGATTTCCATCGTGGTCGGGCTGTTCTTCGTGTGGCAGGGCATGCCGCAGAACCTGAACGCCTATGTGACGGCTACGACACTGGAAGGCGTGAAGCAGACCATCGCGCATGGGGCCGGTCGCTTCGCAGGAAGTGATCAAGATGGTCGGCACCAATGGCGGCGGATTCTTCAACGCCAATTCGGCGCATCCCTTCGAGAATCCGAATGCGATCACCAATCTGGTGCAGATCATCCTGATCTTCTCGCTGGGCGCGGGCCTCACGAATTTGTTCGGCCGCATGGTCGGCAATCAGCGCCAGGGCTGGGCGATTTTTGCGGTGATGGGCCTTTTGTTTCTGGCCGGCGTGATCATCGTCTATGCGAACGAGGCGCCGGGAAATCCGGCCTTCGCGGCATTCCATGTCGACCAGACCGCCAACGCGCTGCAGGCCGGCGGCAATATGGAAGGCAAGGAAGTTCGCTTCGGCATCGCAAATTCCTCGCTGTTCACGACGGTTACGACCGATGCCTCCTGCGGGGCAGTCAACACCATGCATGACAGTCTGCTGCCGCTCGGCGGGCATGGTGCCGATGGCCAACATCATGCTGGGCGAGATCATCTTCGGCGGCGTCGGCTCGGGTCTTTACGGCATGCTGCTGTTCGCGATTCTGGCCGTGTTCGTCGCAGGCCTGATGGTCGGGCGCACGCCGGAATATCTCGGCAAAAAGATCGAATCGAAGGACGTCAAGATGGCGATGCTCGCCATCCTCGTCCTGCCGATGTCGATGCTGGGGTTCACGGCGCTGGCCGTCGTGCTGCCGGCCGGGCTCGCGGGCATCGCCAATAACGGGCCGCACGGCTTCAGCGAAATTCTCTATTCCTACGTTTCCGCCACGGGAAACAACGGCAGCGCGTTCGCGGGCATCAGCGCCAACACGATGTTCTACAACACGACGCTGGGCCTTGCGATGTTCATCGGACGGTTTCTGATGATCGTGCCGATGCTGGCGATCGCCGGCAATCTCGCGATGAAGAAGATCGTGCCGCCTTCCGCCGGCACATTCCCGACCGACAGCGGTCTGTTCGTGGGCCTTTTGATCGGCGTCATCCTGATCGTCGGCGGCCTCATCTATTTCCCAGCCCTTTCGCTCGGCCCCATCGTGGAACATTTCGCGATGCATGCCGGCAACCTCTACTAAAGGTCTCAGAACATGGACGCGACGGTATCTCCGGGAATTGAGACGACCCGCAAGCGCAGGTCAGCGACGACGGTGCTCGACCCGGCCATTCTGTGGCCTGCGCTCGGCGATGCATTCTGGAAACTCAGTCCGCGCGTGATGATCCGCAATCCGGTCATGTTCGTGGTCGAAGTCGTGGCCACCTTGACGACCATTCTGTTCATCCGCGATCTCGTGACGGGCGCGGGCGGTCTACGGCTTCTCGTTCCAGATCAATCTGTGGCTGTGGTTCACGGTTTATTTCGCCAACTTCGCCGAGGCCGTCGCCGAAGGCCGCGGCAAGGCGCAAGCCGCCGCCCTCCGACAAACGAAGACCGACGCGATCGCCAAGCTGCTCGATAAAGGCGCTTTGCAAACGCGCTCCGTGCCGGCGACGGCCTTGAAGCAGGGCGATGTCGTGCTTGTTGAAGCGGGCGATCTGGTCCCCAGCGATGGCGATGTGATCGAAGGCGTCGCCTCGGTCAACGAGGCGGCCATCACCGGCGAATCGGCGCCCGTCATCCGCGAATCGGGCGGCGACCGCTCGGCGGTCACGGGCGGCACGACCGTCATCTCCGACTGGATCAAGGTGCGGATCACGGCTGCGCCAGGCCATACCTTTCTCGACCGCATGATTGCGCTTGTCGAAGGCGCCGAACGCCAGAAAACACCGAACGAGATCGCGCTCAACATATCTGCTCGCCGGTTTGACGATCGTGTTCGTTTTCGCGGTCGCGACGATCCCGAGCTTTGCGATGTATGCGAAGGGCCACGTCACGGTGCTCGTGCTCGTGGCGCTGTTCGTGACCTTGATCCCCACCACCATCGGCGCGCTGCTTTCGGCCATCGGCATCGCCGGCATGGATCGCCTGGTGCGCTTCAATGTGCTGGCGATGTCCGGCCGTGCGGTCGAAGCCGCCGGCGACGTGGACACTCTTCTCCTGGACAAGACCGGCACCATCACCCTGGGCAATCGCCAGGCGACGGAGTTTCTGCCCGTGACCGGCGTGACGGAACGCGAACTCGCCGACGCCTCGCAGCTCGCGTCTCTGTCTGACGAGACTCCCGAAGGCCGCTCCATCGTCGTGCTGGCCAAGGAAAAATACGACATCCGCGGCCGCGACATGGCGCCGATGCAGGCGAAATTCATTCCGTTTTCCGCGCAAACGCGCATCAGCGGCGTCGATTTCGACGGCGTCTCGATCCGCAAAGGCGCGGTCGACGCCGTGCTCGCGCAGGCGACGGCGTCCACGCCCGCCATCACGCGCGAGATCAACGCGATTGCCGAGAAAATCGCCAAGTCGGGCGGAACGCCGCTGGCGGTCTCGAAGGACGGCCGCCTGCTCGGCGTCATTCATCTGAAGGATATCGTGAAGGGCGGCATTCGCGAGCGGTTTTCGGCGCTGCGCAATATGGGCATCCGCACCGTGATGATCACCGGCGACAATCCGCTGACTGCGGCGGCCATTGCCGCGGAATCCGGCGTGGACGATTTCCTCGCCCAGGCGACGCCGGAAACGAAGCTCAAGCTGATCCGCGACGAACAGGCCAAGGGCAAGCTTGTCGCGATGTGCGGCGACGGCACCAATGACGCGCCTGCGCTGGCCCAGGCCGATGTGGGCGTCGCGATGAATACGGGCACGATGGCCGCGCGCGAAGCGGGCAACATGGTCGACCTCGACAGCGACCCCACCAAGCTCATCGAGATCGTGGAGATCGGTAAACAGTTGCTGATCACGCGCGGCGCGCTGACCACCTTCTCCATCGCCAACGACGTGGCGAAGTATTTCGCCATCATCCCGGCGATGTTCGCCGCCTTCTATCCGGAACTTCAAACGCTCAATGTGATGGGGCTGCATTCGCCGCAAAGCGCGATTCTGTCCGCGATCATCTTCAATGCGCTGATCATCATCGCGCTGATTCCGCTGGCGTTGCGGGGAGTCGCCTATCGCGCTGTGGGCGCGGCGGCGCTGTTGCAACGCAATCTGCTGATCTACGGCGTCGGCGGCATCATCGTGCCGTTCGTCGGCATCAAGCTGATCGATATGGCGGTCACCGCCATCGGGCTCGTCTGAGCGGAGAACACATCATGTTGAAGCAAATCTGGCCCGCCATTGCGATGATCGTCCTCATGACGGTCCTCACCGGCATCGCCTACCCGCTGGGTATGACGGAAATCGCGCAAACCATCTTCCCGCATCAGGCCAATGGCAGCCTGATCGAGCGCGACGGCAAGGTTATCGGCTCGGAATTGATCGGGCAGAATTTCACGTCGGCCAAATATTTCCACGGCCGCCCCTCTGCCGCCGGAAACGGCTATGACGCGGCGAATTCGAGCGGTTCGAATCTCGGACCGACGTCGAAGGCTCTCGTCACGCGCGTCAAAGGCGACGCCGCCAAGCTTCATGCCGAAAACCCGAACACGCCGATCCCGGTCGATCTCGTAACGACGTCGGCGAGCGGCCTCGATCCTGACATCACGCCGGAGGCCGCCTATTTTCAGATTCCCCGTGTCGCCAAGGCGCGCGGCTTGAGCCCGGATGCGGTGAAGACGCTTGTCGATTCCCAAATCGAGCAGCGCCTGTTTGGCCTGATCGGCGAACCGCATGTCAACGTGCTGAAGCTCAACCTGGAACTGGACAAGATCCCCTCGCCGCAGGCCGTAAAAGCTGCGCATCCGGCCAAAAAAGCGTAACATCCGGACCGTAGCCGGCAACATCTGGCCTTTATGAGTGACGACAGACCCGACCGCGACGTACGGCCGTCGCCGGAAGCGCTTCTGCAGCAAGCGCAGCAGGAGGGACGGGGGCGGCTGAAGGTTTTCCTGGGCGCAGCTCCGGGAGTCGGCAAGACCTATGAGATGCTCACGCAGGCGCGCCAGCGCCGGCTTGAGGGCGTCGATGTCGTCATCGGCGTGGTCGAGACCCATGGCCGCGTCGAGACCGAGATGCTCACGAAAGGGCTCGAGAGCATCCCGAAGAAGCGGCTCGCTTATAAGGGCCGCGTGCTTGCGGAGATGGATATCGACGCCATCCTGCAGCGCCGGCCGAAGCTGGTGCTCGTTGACGAACTCGCCCACACCAATGCGCCCGGCAGCCGCCACCCCAAGCGCTATATGGACGTCGAGGAAATTCTTGGCGCAGGCATCGACGTCTACACCACGCTGAACGTCCAGCATCTCGAAAGTCTGAACGACGTCGTCGCCAAAATCACCCGCATCCGCGTGCGCGAGACCGTCTCGGATGCGATGCTCGATCGCGCCGACGAAGTCGAGCTGGTCGATCTCACGCCGGAAGACCTGATCCAGCGTCTGAGGTGAAGGCAAGGTTTATGTGCCCGCGCAGGCCGAGCGGGCCGTCCACAATTATTTCAAGCCCGGAAATCTGACCGCCCTTCGCGAACTTGCGCTGCGCCGCACGGCCCAGCGCGTCGACGAACAAATGGTCAACTACATGCGGGCGCATGCGATCTCCGGCCCGTGGGAGGCGAGCGAACGCGTGCTCGTGTTGGTCAGCGAGAGGAAGGGCGCGATCGCGCTGGTGCGTTATGCGCGAAGGCTGGCGGATCGGCTGCGCGCATCCTGGGCCGCGATCAATATCGAAACCGGGCGCACCCAACGCCTGAGCGAGACCGAGCGCGATCGGATCGCCGAGGCGTTGCGGGTGGCGGAGCGGCTGGGCGGAGTGGCCGTCAGCGTGCCGGCGGAAAGCGTGGCCGCCGGCGTCATCGACTACGCGCACACCAACAATTTCACCCATATCGTCGTGTCGACGTCCCGGCGCTCGAGGTGGTGGGAACTCATACGCCCTTCCGCCGCGCACGAGATCATCCGCCGCGCCGGCGATATCAGCGTCCATGTCGTGCCCGAGGATCGCACGGCGCGAGGGGCAGCCGAGGAAAAACCGGATCGCGATCCGATCGCCCATCGCCCATCGAGCGACTGGCTGATGCCAAGCGCCTATGCCGGAAGCCTCGGCTTCGTCGCCGTGGCGTTGGCGGTCGGTCTGGTGTTGCAGCAATTCCTGGCCGTCTCGAACATCGCGCTCGTGTTCCTGACGGCCGTGTTGGTGAGCGCGATCGCCTATGGTCTGTGGCCCGCGCTCTTCGCCTGTCTCATCAGCGTGCTCGCCTATAATTTTTTCTTCCTGCCGCCGCTCTACACCTTCACGATCGCCGATCGCGAGAATGTGGTCGCGCTGTTCTTCTTTGCGCTCGTCGCGGTCATCGCCAGCAATCTGACGGCGCGCGTGCGCGCGCAGGCCGTCACGGCCCAGGAGCGGGCGAAGGTGACGGAAGATCTCTATCTGTTCAGCCGCAAGCTCACGGGCGTCGTCTCGCTTGACGATCTCCTGTGGGCGACGGCCCATCAGATCGCATTGATGTTGAAACTGCGCGTCGTGCTGCTGATACCCGAAGGTGACGGCATCGCGGTGCGGGCAGGATATCCGCCGGAGGATTCGCTCGACGACGCCGATCTCGCGGCGGCGCGATGGTCCTGGGAACATGCGCAGCCGGCCGGCCGCGGAGCGGACACGCTTCCGGGCGCCAAGCGATTGTTCCTGCCCATCCGCACAGGGCGAGGCACAGTCGGCATCATCGGCCTCGACAGCGACCGTCCCGGTCCGCTTCTCTCGCCCGACCAGCGCCGCTTGCTGGACGCATTGGCCGACCAGGCGGCGCTTGCGATCGAACGGGTGAACCTCGCGCAGGACATCGACCGCGCCCGATTGACGACCGAGACCGAGCGTCTGCGCACCGCGCTTCTCACCTCGATCTCGCACGATCTGCGCACGCCGCTGGCCTCGATCCTCGGTTCCGCCACGAGCCTCCGGACCTACCGCAAGAGCCTCGATGACGCCTCGCAGGACGAATTGATCCAGACGATTCAGGCCGAGTCCGAGCGGCTCAACCGCTTCATCGCGAACCTTCTGGATATGACGCGGCTGGAATCGGGCGCCGTCATGCCGAAAACGGAAGTGACGGATCTGGCGGATGTGATCGGCAGCTCTCTGCAGCGCGCCGCGAAGGTTCTCGGCGCCCATGAGGTCAAGATCGACCTGGCGCCCGATCTTCCCATGTTGAAGCTCGACGCGGTGCTGCTGGAACAGGTGCTGTTCAATCTTCTCGACAACGCCGCGAAATATGCGCCGCCCGGCACGGAAGTGATGGTGCGGGCGATGCGCGACAATGGCTATGTGCAGCTCGAAGTTCTCGACGAAGGCGCCGGAATTCCGCCGGAGGATTTCGAGCGCATCTTCGACAAATTCTATCGCGTCCAGGCCGCCGATCGAAAACGCGCAGGCACGGGACTGGGCCTTGCGATCTGTCGCGGCTTCATCGAAGCGATGGGCGGCACGATCGTCGCGCGCAATCGCGCAGACCGCTCGGGCGCGGTGTTTTCCATCGTATTGCCCGCCTATACGAGTGAAACCAATCCGCGCGAGGTCGCTGCATGAGTACGCCATCGGCGCCCCTGCGCATTCTGGTCGTCGACGATGAGCCCGCCATCAGGCGCTTCCTGAGAACCAGCCTCACGGCGCAGGGCTACCAGATCATCGAAGCGGAAACCGCGAAGGTCGCGCTCGAATCGATGCGGCGCAATTTGCCGGATGTGCTGGTGCTCGATCTCGGACTGCCGGACCGCGACGGATTCGAGGTGATCCAGGAATTGCGCGGCGCCGGATCGGCGCTGCCGATTATCGTGCTGTCCAGCCGGGCCGATGAGGCGGGCAAGGTGCGCGCGCTCGATCTGGGCGCAGACGATTACGTCACCAAACCCTTCGGCGTCGACGAGTTGCTGGCGCGGGTACGCGCGGCCCTGCGCCACCGCCTGCAGCAGCAGGGGGAGCATCCGATCTTTCGCGTGCGCGACCTGGCGGTCGATCTCGTGCGCCGGATCGTGACGGTCAAAGACCAGGAAGTGAAACTGACGCCGCGGGAATATGATCTCTTGCGGCTGCTGGTGGCGCACGCCGGCAAGGTGCTCACCCACAAATTCATTCTGCGCGAAGTGTGGGGCACGGAGACGGATGTGCAATATCTGCGCATCTATATCCGCACCTTGCGCCAGAAGATCGAGGCTAATCCCGATCAGCCGGAACTGATCCAGACGGAGCAGGGCGTCGGCTACCGTCTGCGCGCGCCGGATTAGGCTGTCCCAGCGTCCGAAAATCGCCTTCCGAGCGCCAGTTGCCGCCAATCTTCCGGTGCGCGCCCGTAAGCAATCGGATTATGCTCGGGGCTCTACGCCAACCGGGAGAGTGTCCGTGGAATACGCCAAGCAGATGGCCGATTCGATCAAATATTTGTCCCGCAACATCAAGCCGGTTTCGACGACCAGCAGCACGCTCGTCAGCTCCTCGAAATATCTCAATCATCCGATCGTTCGCGATGTCGTCGCGACCTGGATGTTGCGCCGCAATGGCGGCGACTGGCCCGTCGAAGCCGATCACGCGATGGGATTGTTCCAGGCCATCGTGTCGCTGCAGGACGACGACTACATCGAATCGCTGTTCGTGGCCGAGCGGAAGAAAAACCCCCGCTTCGACGCCTGGATGGAAGAGCGCTACATCTCGCCGCTCAAGGCCGAAGACTTCAAGAAATTCCCGGCCGGCAGCTGCGGCGCCATCATGAACCGGCAGATCGTGGAGTTCGGCTTCGAGATCCAGCTTGGACTCGCGCCGGAATTGCTCACGCACTCCAACAACTACACCTATTACAAATCGCGCACGCCGCAGCTGCACGATTACGAGCACATCGTGACCGGCGGCGGCTTCGATTCCATCGGCGAGATCATTCCCTATTTCGCGCGCCAGGCGAATATCGCGAAATATCTGAGCCCCGAGCTCGCCGCGGAACTCAATGTGCATGGCGTGTTCGGCGCGCTCAGGCTCGTGAGCCGGGCGGGTCTGCACTATCACGAGACCTGGCCGCTCGTGCTCGATTGCGTCGCGCGCGGCATCCGCGTCGGCCAGCAATCCGAACCCTATTTCATGGCGAAATTCGACGACGTGCTGCACCTGACGCCCGAGGAAGCGCGCAAGGCGATCGGCATTCGGGGCGCCGAAGACGTCGATTCCGCCGCGGCCACGCGCATCTTCCGCGAGGAAGTCGAACCGGCGCTGGCGGCGGAATAATTTGGGTTCCAGCAGCGTAAACACAAAACTTTTCCCTCTCTCCCACCGGGAGAGAGGGCAGGGTGAGTGGGTCATCGTCAAAGAGCAGATTGTCGAAGGCAGGTCTAGGAATGCGCGGATAGGAAAATATCTGCGCGAGTTGCGATATATCCGAGCCGCTCCTCTTCGCGAATTGAATAGCGGAGAAACCCACTCACCCTAACCCTCTCTCCCGCAGGGAGAGAGGGAATGTTAAATTCAATTATCCAACAACGCCCTCATAAGGCCGCGCATCCAGCGGCTTTGCCTCGCGCGCGAGCGCGGCGGCAAGCGCCGCCGACACCGGCACGGGAAACTCGAGCAATTGCTGGCCCATACCCTTGGCGACGAAATCGATGCGCGCGGACGCGGTCGAGCCGCCGTCCAGCGATTCATGAACGATGAAGTTGAGCGCGTGAATCCCTGGCGCATCGAAGCGCTCGACCTTCCGGCGCGATGGATCCCGAAACAGATGCTTGTACCAGAGCCCGACGGCGTCGGTGGAAAGCGCGGCGCGGAGATAGGGCAGGTATTCCGGCCTGCGCGCGATCACGGCGACGTTGAAGAGATCGCCTTTGTCGCCGCTGCGCACCCACGCCAGATGAACCAGCGGAACCGTCGCCGATGAATCGATGTCTGCGGGAGTGGAGGCCGCCGGAGGCCGTTTCACCAGATCGGCATGAAACCCGCCCCTGGTCGGCACGGGAACGGTTTCCGTCTTGCCGTCGAAAGTGAGCGTCGCCTCGGCTTCGGTTTTCGGCAGCAGCGACATGAACAGGCGCGAGACCTGATTGGTCTGCACAAAGCCCACCGTCGAACCGGCCGACATGGACATCACAGAGCAGGGACTTTCGCGCGCGAACAGGTCCACGGCGCGTTTGTCCGAATGCTCGACCGCGATGCGCAGCATCACTTCGCGGGCCCCGCGCTGGCGCGCATGGGCGCCGAAATTCGCTTCGCCGCCCAACACTTCGACCAGGGTCTTTGTAAAAGGTCCGAGATTTTGCTCGCGCAACATCCGGTCGAGGCGCAGCAGAATCTCGGCGGCCTGGCGCTCGGCCTTGGCCACCGCTTCCGTGCTGATGATCGGCAGATAGGCGACGGCCCGCCAGCCCTCGTCATAGGATGTGCAGAGCTTATAGGTCGCCGTCGGCGGATAGCCGCGCGCGCCCGAAACGCGCACCCTGTCCGGGCCGATCTCCCGCAGCTCGATGCCGCTGAAATCGCAAGCCACGTCCGGCACCATATAGGCTTGGGGATCGCTGATCTCGTACATCAATTGCTCGGCCACCGTGCCCACGGAAACGAGGCCGCCGGTCCCTTCCGGCTTGGTCATCACGACCGTTCCGTCAGCATGGCATTCGCCGATGGGAAAGCCGATATCGGCCCAGCCGGGAACGTCGCGCCAATCCGTGAACGTGCCGCCCGTCACCTGCGCGCCGCATTCGAGAAGATGTCCGGCCGCGGTTCCGGCCGCCAGCAGATCGTAGTCGTCGTGCTTCCAGCCGAATTCGTGGATCAGCGGCCCCAGCACGATCGCGCTGTCGACCACCCTTCCCGTGACGACGATATCCGCGCCGCGCGCCAGCGCCTCGGCGATCGGAAACGCGCCGAAATAGGCGTTGCAGCTGACGATCTTGGCGCTCGGAAAGGGCGCGCCCGAAAACATCTCGCGCATTTTTCCAGTACGGAATTTCTCGACCTGACTGCGCAGATCGTCGCCTTCGACGGCCGCGACCTTGACGCGCAAACCGCGTTCGGCGGCATAGCGTTCGATGGCGGCCGCCAGAACGCGCGGCCGCATGCCGCCCGCATTCGACACCACCTTGATCTTCTGCGCGACGATCTCATGCAGATAGGGGCCGATATGCACATTGAGAAAATCGGGCGGATATCCCGCATCGGGCTGGGCTTCCGCGAGCTTGGCGAAGAAGCCCATGACGGGCTCGGACAGGTAATCCAGCACGATGTAATCGAGCTTGCCGCCGCGAAGCAGTTGCGGGACCGCGAGCGTGCTGTCGCCATACGCGCCGCAGGCGCCGCCGATCCTTACGATTTTTTCGGCCAACAACTTCTCCCTCATGCTGCGCGGATCATGCACACCCATTCATGCTGCGCGCAAATCGATTCAGCAATCGTCGCTCGTCGTGATTTTCTGCGCTGCGCCGCAATACTGCACCCGGTGTGAGATCAGATCGTCCACAATTTGCAACAATGCGTCCGATCCTGCGCACGACTTGGGGCGATGCTATTGCGGCCGAGTTCATTGCGTTCGTCATATTATCGAGAGGCGGAGGGCGTTTTCGATTTCACGGCGGGGCCATCGCGCGTCACAAGAAAAATCAGGGAAACGCGAGAGCGGGGATACTCATGCGCAATTGTTTCAGGAATTCGTTGCTTGCCGGATCTGCCTTAATCGGGTTGGTCGCAACGCCAGCTCTTGCCCAAAGCGATTTTGCAACCGCAGGATTGCAGGTGGCCGACGCCGGCGCGGTCCGCGTCGCCGCCAACACGAAGCCTGCGGCCGGCGCGCCGCAAGGCGAAATCGAAACGGTCATCGTCACCGCGGAAAAGCGCGCCGAGGATTCGCAGCATGTCGGGATATCGCTGACCGCAATCAGCGGCCAGCAACTCGACAAGCAGGGCATTACGGGTGTGCAGGAATTGCAGGAAACCGTTCCCTCGCTGCGATTCGGCATCAATCCCGCCGGCGGCCAGGACGTGCTGGCGATCAGAGGTTTTACCAGCCAGAACGCCACCGGCGGCGGCGATTCGCCTGTTTCCTACAGCGTGGACGGCGTCTATCTCGCCCGCACCACGGACGTCGATTCCGAGTTCTTCGACATCGATCACATCGAGGTTCTGCGTGGCCCGCAGGGCACGCTGCAGGGGCGCAACTCGACAGGTGGCGCCGTCAACGTGATCACCAATCAGCCCACGGACGATTTTGGCGGCCATGTCGACTTCCTGATCGGCAATTACGACGCCCGCACCATACGCGGCTGGGCAAATGTGCCGTTGCTGGACAATGGTGACGACGAGATACTGCTGCGCATCACGGGCGTTTCCGCCAACCACGACGGCTACCAGACGAACGTCTCGACGGCGCCGGGTTCAACGCATAATGCCGATGGCGAGGACTACCAGATGCTGCGGGGTCAGTTGCTCTTCAAGCTGGGCTCGAACGTAGATTTTCTTCTGGAGGCCAGCGAAAATTCCGAGAAGGACCCGCCGGCCACCAAAGCGCAATGGGATCTCCTGCCGGACCAATCGCGCTTCGCAGGCCAGACCTGGTACCCGGATCCGCGCGTCGTCAACAAGGACTATCCCGAAAACTACACCAATACGAACGAACTCTATTCCGGCACGCTGAACTGGCGCCTGGGCTGGGCGACGCTGACATCGGTGACCGGCTACGCCCAGGAGCACTGGTTCCAGTCGAACGACGGCGACAGTTCGGGATTGAACCTGGTCTACAACCCCTATTGGGACGAGACCGCGTCGCAATTCACCGAAGAGGTGCGGCTCGCATCCAACAACTCCGACAGCGATCCGCTCAAATGGATCGGCGGCGTCTTCTTCTTCGACGAGCATCTGTCGGAGAATTTCGACATCATCGACACCGGACTGAACGCGCCGCTGGGCACGGAATCGAATTTCTTCAGCGGAGGCGATATCACGACAATCGCTTTCGCGCCGTATGGCCAGATCGACTACGATCTGGCCAAGACGTCGGCCGGCATTCCGCTGACGATCACAGCCGGCTTGCGCTGGAACTACGACAGCAAATCCGGCCAGGATTTCAACGACTATTGCCTTCCGGAGTTTTCGGTGTGCTATCGCACGCCGGCGGCCGGCCTCGAATCGTTCAATCCGACATTCGAGGGATTTTCCGGAAAATTCGAACTGGCGTATAAATTCAACGACGATGAGATGGCTTATGCGAGCTATTCGAGAGGGTTTCTCTCGGGCGGCAAGCTGGTCGGCACAACCCCGATCTACAAACCGGAGACGGTCGACAGCTACGAGGTCGGATTTAAATCCGAGTTCTTCGATCATCGCCTGCAATTCAATATCGACGGGTTCGACGAGCAGATCCAGAATCTTCAGGTCTTCGTCGCGAATTCCACGGGCTCGCACATCGACAACGCCGTCGGGCACGACTACGGCGGCGAGCTGGAATTCACCGCGATTCCGATCGACGGGTTGAAGATCAACGGTTCGGTGTCGCTGCAGAGCGCAAAATACGATTCGTACAAGTCGATCGACACGCATTTCGGGTCCGGACCGATCATGAATTTCGCGGGCCACTATCTCAACCAGACGCCGACGGAAACCTTCAGCCTGGGCGCGGAATACGACATCGAAACGTCGTTCGGGACGATCATCCCGCGAGTCGATTTCTTCCAGTCCGCACGCGTCTATTTCCTGCCCGACAATTGGGCGTCCGCTTCGCAGGCGCCTTATACCCAGACCAACCTGCATCTGACATGGATCGATCCCTCGTCGCGCTACCAGCTCGACGCCTTCGTCAACAATCTCGAGAACAAGGCGATCATTTCGAACGATGCGATCGAGGACTCGACAGAGGGATTAGGTCAAGGGCCGGACGATTACACCTATCTCCCGCCGCGCACCATAGGGCTTCGGTTCTCAGTCAACTTCTGATTGTGCGGTCATTGCCGATGCTTAACGCGCGAACGAAATATGTTCGCGCGTGAAGGCATTTGAGCCGTTGCCATATTTTATAACGGCTGTTATATTTATCCTGAGGATGGAGGGGCGTGGCGTTGTTTGCGCTGCAGCATTAGCGCCTCCAAGAACATAATAATCGTGCGAAGGGGACAGAAATGCGCAGGAATCTGACTCATATTTTGCTTGGCGGAACGGCGCTTCTCGGCTTGCTCGGGACGCCCGCTTTTGCCCAGACCGATTCGAACAATATTCAGGTGGCGCAAAACACGCCCCCCTCGAAGCCGCAGGCGAGAGACGAAAACACCATCGAGCAAGTGATTGTGACCGCGGAAAAGCGGTCCGAAAACAGCCAGCGCGTTCCCATCGCGCTGACGGCGCTTGACGGCGGCACGCTCAACCAACAGGGAATTTTCGGCTTTGCGGATTTGGCCCAGCGCGTTCCGGATCTGCGCTTCGGCAACGGCGTGACCGGCGGCGAGAACGTCATCACGATGCGCGGCGTCGGTAGCCAGAACACCACGCCCGGCGGCGAATCGCCGGTGTCATACAGCGTCGATGGCGTGCCCTTGCAGCGCACGACGGTCATGGACCCCGAATTCTACGACATCGGCGACGTCGAAGTGTTGGAAGGCCCGCAGGGCACGCTCGAGGGTCGCAACTCGGTGGGCGGCGCGATCCACGTCAACTCCAATCATCCGACCGACGATCTCGAAGGCGGAGTGGATGCGGAAATAGGCACCTACTCGTCGCAGATCTTTCGCGGCTATGTGAATGCGCCTCTCTATGACAATGGCGGCACGGAAATCAACGTCCGCATCACCGGCGTCGACTCCTATCACAGCGGCTATGTGACGAACGTCAACACAGGGCCCACCGCCACGCACAATCTGGACGGCGAAGATCTCCACATGCTGCGCGGGCAGGTCGACATCAAATTCTCGCCCGATGTCGATCTTTTGCTCGAAGCGAGCACGATGGACAACAACGATCCGGTCGCCACCAAGGTGCAGTTCGACCAAAACCCCTTCCGTTATCCGGGTCAGACCTTCTATTCCAGCCCGTGGATCGTCAACAACGACGCCCCGGACACCGGCACCAACAAAGTCAATCTTTACATCGCGACGCTCAACTGGAATTTGGGCTGGTCGCAGCTGACCGACGTGTTCGGGTATGAAACGAGCTATGCAGGTGCTTCGAATGATGCCGACGGGTCCGGCCTGCCCATTGCAACCAGTACCGACTGGGTCGAAAAGCAGCAGCAGATTTCCGATGAAATCCGATTGACGTCCAAGGACGCCGGCAACCCGCTCCAGTGGGTGGGAGGCTTTTACTTCTTCCAGGCGCAGAACCTCGAACTTTTTAATTTCGACGACACCGGGCTGAACAGCCCGACGTCGGCTTGCGTTCCGGTCGTT
This sequence comes from uncultured Alphaproteobacteria bacterium, assembly GCA_963715545.1. GTDB lineage: Bacteria > Pseudomonadota > Alphaproteobacteria > Micropepsales > Micropepsaceae > Rhizomicrobium. The sequence continues at coordinate 4,047,180 of OY970252.1, forward strand.
ACCGCGGCCTGCCTCGGTTACACTTTCGTCAGCAGCGGCGAACTTTCTTCGCGGTCTTATGCGCCGTTCGGTCAGTTGGAGTACGATCTGGCGAAGACGTCGCTGGGCATTCCGCTGACAATCACGGCGGGAGCACGCTACACCGACGACGAAAAATACGGCTTCGGAACTCTGTATTACAACGGCTACGCGATCGTAGCCAATCCTTCAACGCACATCTGGGGTCAATGGACCGGTAAATTCGAGCTGGCCTACCAGTTCACGCCGGACATCATGGGCTACGCCTCGGTCTCGCGCGGCTACCTGTCGGGCGGCAACATCATCGGCCTGGCGAGCTTCTACCAGCCGGAAAATGTGTGGTCGTACGAGGTCGGCGAAAAAGCCCAGCTGTTCGACAATCACCTGCAGTTGGATATCTCGGCCTATCACGAAAATCTCGCAAACATGCAGGTGTTCATTCAGAGCGGCGCAAGTTCCGAGCTCCAGAATGCGGGCGCCGCGCACGTCAATGGCGTCGAAGGGCAGGCCACCTGGATTCCCATCGACGGCTTGAGATTGAACATTGCGGCAGCTGTCACGGACGACGAGTACGACAAATACATCTCCGGCGGTGGCATTTTTCTGCAGGGCGGCGACAACAGGTATAGCGCCAACACCGTGCCCCCGCTCAACCCGGCGAAATGCGATACGCCGGCTCTCATCACGGCGTATGGCATGGGTGCGTGTAACTGGGCGGGAAACCAGCTCAATCAGACCCCCCCATATACGGTCGATGTCGGCGCCGAATACAACTGGAGCACGTCGATCGGCACGATCACGCCGCGCGTCGACGCCTTCTGGTCGGGTAAAGTCGAATTCCTGCCCGACAACATCAATCCCCAGAAAGCGTATGAGCAGACAGACCTCAACTTGTTGTGGACCGATCCTTCGGGACGTTACACGCTGGACGCGTTCGTGAAGAACGTCGGAAACGCGAACATCATCACAAACGACGGTCTCCAGTCGACGAGCCTGAGCGGTCCGGTGGCCTCCGGCGGCGGGTTCGAGTTTGACAACTATGTTTATGCCCCGCCGCGAACCTTCGGCGTCCGTCTGGGCATAAAGTTCGGCGGGTAAGCGCTTTTCTCGCAACCTGCGACAGATCAAGACAAGCTTCCGGCTCCCTCCTCGCGGAGGGAGCCGTTTTTTTGATAGAACGGGCAGTGGAGAGAGCATGCGCGAGGAACTTCCGGGCTTGAAATCGATCCGCGTCGCGCGCGACGGCGGCGTCGATTGGCTCAGGCTCAACCGGCCGGAGCGATTGAACACGCTCACGGGCACGATGGTGCGCGAGCTGTGCGGCTACTTCGACGGCCTGCGCAGCAATTTCGACACGCGGATCGTGGTGATGCGCGGCGCGGGCCGCGCCTTCTGCGCCGGGCTCGACATCAAGGAGCATCTGGAGGGCGATCGCGTGCCGGAAGGCGCAGGCCGCACAAAGCCCGGCTATCACCTGTTCGACATTGTGCGGCTGATGCGGGCCTGTCCGCAGCCCATCATCGCCCTCATTCACGGGCCGGCCTGCGGGGGCGGCTTCGCCATGGCGCTGGCGGCCGACATCCGGATCGCCGGCGAATCGGCGCGCATGAACGACGCCTTCGTGGCGCTGGGCCGTTCGGGCTGCGAGTTGGGCCTCAGCTATTTCCTGCCGCGCATCGTGGGTCTCGGGATCGCGACCGAGCTGATGTACACGGGCGCCTTCATCGACGCGGCGCGGGCCGAACGGGTCGGCCTCGTGTCGCGCGTGGCGCCCGACGACGCGATGGAACACGCCGCTCAGGAATTCATCGACGCCATGTTGCGCACGGCGCCGCTGGGCTTGCGCATCACCAAAGAGACCTTGAACAGCGTGCTGAAGATCAACGACCTCAACGCCGTCATCGAGCTCGAAGGGCATGCGCAATCGATCTGCGGCCGCGGTCCGGATTTCGAGGAAGCGATGCGCGCTTTCCTGGAAAAACGCCCGCCGAATTATGCGAAACCGGCGTGAGCACACCACTCATTCTCCATGGGCGGGCTTGACCCGCCCACCCAGTCAGCGAGCGTCTGCGAGCTGAATTACACCTGCCGGCGAAAGAGACTCATTCGCCGCGTGGACACGCGGCGGCTGGGTGGCCGGGTCACGCCCGGCCATGGAGAGGTTTTTGTGGTTTTTTCAATCTGAAACGGCTTTTAACCGACGCTCGCGCTCTTCCTTGGCAGGTCGAGCATCTTCGCGGCCGTCTCGGGGTCGGCGATCGGGCGGCCGGCTTTCTTCGCCAGTGCGACGACCTCCGCAATCAACTCAACATTCGAAGGCTGGCGCTCGCCGGCGAAATCTTCGAGTCCCAGCCGGATATGGCCGCCCCGTTCGAGCGCCATCTGCGCCATGCCGGTCGAGATCAGATCTCCGCCCATGACGGCCACGGCCCAGGGCAGGCCGCTGTCACCCAGCAATTCGATATAGGCCTCGAGGCCCTTGCGCGTCGGCTGCAGGCCCCAGAACTGCTGTCCCTTTTTGCCGTCGAGGAAGTTGTATTCGCCGGACATGTAGAATTTGACGAAGGCGCCGCGCGGCAGGCGCCCGACGCGGTGATACATCAGGGTCGTGCGCAGGAAGTTCGGCTCATAGATCGCGATGCTGGGCCCGAGCTTGCCTCGCTCCAGCACGCGCATCGAATAATCGATTTCGGGAAACGGATTGGCGTAGATCGTGTTCATCTTGCCCGGCATGCCGTCGTCGCGGAAGGTGCCGAAATTCGTCGAACCCGGATCGATGAAGCCCATGCGCATGGCGCCCGATTCTGCGAGCGCCTCGGTGTGGGCGCAACGCTCTTCGATCGTGTCGCCCGTGGCGCCCGTCGCGTAGAAGATCGCATCCGGCCGCGCGCGAATCGTTGAACGCCAACCTTGCAGGTATCGTTGGGCGGCAGCTTCACCGTTCAGTTCGAACGATTCGAGATGCGAATGGATGATCGCGGCGCCCGCCTCGATGCAGGCCAGAGAATCCTTCGCGATCTCCTCGGGCGTCAGCGGCACATGGGGATTGCGGGCTTTCGTGCAGCCGCCATTGATGGCGGCTTCGATGATGACCGGCGTTTCTGCCACGTGCGCCTCCAGGCTGACTTCCGCGGGCGAATGGACCGCGCTCCGCCAGTCTAGTGGCGTTTTCCCGCCGCCGCTCCAAAAAGCCGCCGACGGGCCGTCCTGAATTGTTGTTTGATCGTCCGGTGGGATGGGAGGATGCTTGCAGCCGGTTCAGGCTCTGCGGACACTCGCGACCGAGACATGCGGGCCTGACGCCGGCAAGGCGCTGCGCCCGTAGAAAAGAGGATCTCGTCATGGCTGATTTCGATCTCATTGTGCGCGGCGGAACGGTCGTCGACGGCACGGGCGCGGAGCCCTATGAAGCCGATGTCGCCGTCGCGGGCGGCAGGATCGTTTCCGTCGGCAAAATCGCGGCGCGCGCCAAAGACGAGATCGATGCGAAAGGCCTCCTCGTCACGCCGGGCTTCGTCGACATCCACACGCATTATGACGGCCAGGCGATGTGGTCGCCGCAAATGTCGCCCTCATCGTCGCATGGCGTGACGACGGTGGTGGCGGGCAATTGCGGCGTCGGCTTCGCGCCGTGCCGCACGGCCGATCACGAACTCCTCATCCATGTGATGGAAGGCGTGGAAGACATTCCGGAAGTCGTGATGGCGACCGGACTTTCCTGGGATTGGGAGACCTTTCCCGAATATCTCGATGCGCTGGAAAAGCGGCCGCACGACATCGACATCGCGACGCAGCTACCGCATTCCGCGTTGCGCGTTTATGTGATGGGCGAGCGCGGCGCGGCGCGTGAACCTGCGACGGCGGACGATCGCGAAAAGATGCGGGCGCTGACAGTCGAGGCGATTAAAGCCGGCGCACTGGGCTTCGCCACCTCGCGCCTCTTCATCCATCGCACCCGCGACGGCGACAACATCCCGAGCTTCGAAGCTGCGGAAGCCGAGTTGCAGGCGATTGCGGGTGCGCTCAAGTCGCTCGATCGCGGCGTGCTGCAGCTCGTTCTCGGCTCGTCATCCGTCGCGTTTTCCGAAGAGATCGATCTCATCTCTCGTCTGGCGCGCGATTCCGGTCGCCCCGCGAGCTTTTCGCTGGCGCAGGATCCCGCCAATCCGGAAAGCTGGCGCGAGACGTTGGCGCAGATCGGCCGCGCCAACGACAAGAACGGCACCAGCGTGAAAGCGCAAATCTATCCGCGCCCCATCGGCATGTTCGTAAGCCATAACCTTTCGGTCAATCCGTTCTGCCTGTGTCCCAGCTATCAGGCGCTCGCGCAGCTTCCGCTGCCCGAACGCATGAAGGAATTGCGCCGCCCGGAAATCCGCGCCCGCCTCATCGCCGAAGCGCCGAACGATCCCCGCGCGCCGCTATTCCTGATGGGCCGGCGGTTCGATCGTATGTTCCCTGCGAGTGAGCCGATGAATTATGAGCCGGCGGTCGAAAACTCCATCGCCGCGCAGGCGCAGCGCCGCGGCGTCAAGCCGGAAGAACTCGCTTACGACATGCTGCTGGAAAACGACGGCAAGGCGATGCTCTATGTGGCGCTGGCCAATTACGCCTATGGCACGCTCGAGCCGGCTTACGAAATGATGCTCGACAGGAACACCGTGATCGGGCTCGGCGACGGCGGCGCGCATTACGGCATGATTTCGGACGCGAGCTATCCCACCTTCATGCTTGCGCATTGGACGCGCGATCGCGCCGGCCAGAAGCTTTCGCTGCCCTGGGTGGTGAAGGCGCTCGCCCACGAAACAGCGATGACGGTGGGTCTCGCGGATCGCGGCCTTCTCGCGCCGGGCTACAAGGCCGACATCAATGTGATGGATTACGACAGGCTCAAGGTGCTCCGCCCGCGCGTGATCAACGACCTGCCGGCGGGAGGCCGGCGCCTGATGCAGGATGCGGAAGGTTTCGTGGCCACCATCGTCAGCGGCGCCCCGATCATGCGCAATGGCGAAGCGACAGGCGCGGTTCCAGGCCGTCTCGTGCGCGGCGCGAAGAGCGCACCGCATTAATTCCACCCGCTCCTTGAGGGCGGGTCGAAAAATTCGGAGTGAAACGAAGAATTTTTCGGGGCGGGGTATCGTCGAACCAGCACCCCGCCCCGAAATTCTCTTTTCGCTGACGCTCAAAGATAATTTCGACCCGCCCGATGGGCGGGTGGGTTTCTGAGCGACGCGAATTTCGAGAGTTTATCGTCTGATTGGAATGAAAGCCGGAGATTCGATGCCGGGAACGCCAATATTCGTTCCGCGGACGAGCACGCTGTCGATCCACAGCTCGATCTGCCGGCGCTGCTTTTCCGCGGACATCGGACGTCCGCTCATGACGACATGCACTCCTATGCCGTCCATCTGGCAGTTGAGGCTGGTGGCGGCGTCGGCGACGGACACGGCCGGTGAAATTTCGCCCGTCTCCTGCGCGCCTTTGATCAACCGGCCGTAGCGAACCGCGGACTCGTCGTAACGGCCGTGCAGGATCGTCTTGATCCGCTCGCTCAGCTTCGACAATTCCCAGAAGCCGAACCAGATTTTCCAATAACCGATCATCTCGTCATTGGTGGGCAGGCCGGAATAGACGACCTGGCGGAGCGCCTCGAGACCGCGATTGGCGTTTTCCGCCTGCACCATGCGGTCGCGGATCACCCGCGTCGAATATTCTTCGGCGGCGAGCAGGATGTGATCCTTGGATTTGATGTAATGCACGATGGCGCCGACCGAGTAGCCGGTCTCGCGCGCGATATCGCGGATGGTGGCGCCCGCCACGCCTTTGCGCCCGATGACGCGGAAGGCGGCCATCGCGATGTCCGCGCGGCGTCTGTCGTGATCGACTTTCTTGGGCATGGTTCAACCGGCGTAAACGCCGCCATCGATGACAAGCTCGATGCCGGTGATGAATCGGGATTCGTCCGAAGCGAGGAATACCACACCCGCCGCGATATCCGAAGGCAGGCCATAGAAGCCCAGCGGCGTCACCGAGGCGGCGACCGTCCGCGTCTGCTCCATGATGTCGGCATTGCGCCGTTCGGCCGGGTCCGGCATCTCGCCCTTGTTCACCATCTTCAGCCAGATCGGCGTTTCGATGGCGCCGGGATGGATGGAATTGACCCGGATCTTGTTCTTGGCCTGGGCGCATTCCAGCGCCAAGGCCTTGGTATAGAGCCTCACCCCTCCCTTGCTCGCGCAATAGCCGGTGAGGCCGGGAATGCCCTTGAGCCCTGCGACCGATGACAGATTGACGATCGATCCGCCGCCCGACTCCGTCATCAGAGGGATCAGGTATTTGGAACTGAGGAACATGCTGTCGAGATTGATCGCGAGCTGGCGCTTCCACGTCTCATAGGTCATTTCTGCGACCGGCACGGAGATGCAGATGCCCGCATTGTTGACCAGCACGTTGAGCGCGCCGGCCTCCTTGCGGGTCAGCGCCGCAATGTCTTTCCACGCCCCTTCGTCGCTCACGTCGAGTTTGTGGAATGTCGCGGCCTTGCCGATTTCCTCGCAGGTTTCGCGGCCGCCTTTTTCGTCCACGTCGGTGACGATGACGCGCGCGCCTTCGGCGGCCAGCGCCACGGCGCAGCCCCGACCGATGCCGCTGCCGGCGCCCGTGACGAGTGCAGTCTTTCCTTCGAGCCGGCCCATGCGAAATCCTTTGTTTTGTTTTCAAAGAGAAAGAAACGCGGCGCCGGAGACGCCCTCCGGCGCGCGAGGTCAATTCAGATTGTAAAGTTCTTTCACATTGTCGCGCAGGATCCAGTTCTTTTCCTGCTCGGTGAGCGACACCGTGTGCTTCTCCAGCAATTCCTGGCTCCACGGCCAGGTCGAATCGCTGTGCGGGAAATCATTCGCCCACATCAGCCGCCGCGGATTGCACAGATCGGTCATCTTGAACGCGACCCAGTCGTCCTGGAACGTCACATAGACGTTCTGCTTGAAATAATCGCTGGGCAGCATTTTCATTTCGTCGCATTTGAGCCAGGCCCGGTGGCGCTTATAGACGTGATCCATCCGGTACATGTAATGGGGCGCCCAGCCGGCGTCCGCTTCGACGCAGACGAGCTTGAGATCGGGGTGCCGCTCGAACACGCGCCCGAACACGAACATCCCGATGATGTCCTGGCAGGTGCGGATGACGGATTGCCATGCGGAGATCTTCGGCCCGCGGGAAAGCCGCGAACCTTCCGCCAAATGGTTGTCGCTGCGCCGCTCAGTGAAGGTGTGGAAGCTGACAGGCAGGCCCAGTTCGACAGCCGTGCGCCACAGAGGATCGAAGGACGGATCGTCGTAATCCTCCTTGGTGCCGGGGTTCGCGGGCAGCATCACGCCCTTGAAGCCCATCTCCTTGATGCGCCGAAAATCCTCGATCGCTTCCGGCACGCTGCTGACGGCTGTCATGCCGAGGCCGTAAAGCCGCTTGGGCGCTGCCCCGGTGAATTCCTGCAGCCAGCGATTATAGGCCCACATGCAGGCGCTCTTATAGTCATTATCGGCGAGACCGCAGATCACCATGCCGATGGTGGGATAGATCATCTCGGCGGCGATGCCGTCGCGATCCTGATCCTTGAGGCGCGCTTTCGGATCCCAGCCGCCCTTGTGCAGGTCGGAGAAGAAGGTGCTGCCCGTGCGCAGATCCTTCGGGTCCTTGCCGGCAGCCGCCACGAGGCCCAGCGCGAGCGGATCGGGATAGCCCTGGACAATGAACACGTCGCCGGATTCACCGCTGCGTTTGTCTTCCACCATATGCGGCGCGACATCGCGAAAGCGCGGGTCGATGTAATCGACATAACAATTGGGCGGCTCGGTGATGTGCGAGTCGGCGGAAATGGCTTTGATGTCAGCGATGCTCATGACGCTTCCCTGATTTTTCTAAGACAGAAACGGATCGAACTGGACAGCCGTGGGCCGCATGCGATGCACGGTTCCGCGCGCCGACCTGCGATAGGCGCCCGGCGTCGCGCCATATTGCTTCTTGAACGCGCGCGCGAAGGACGACACCGAGCCGTAGCCCACCTTCTGCGCGATCTTGGCGACGGAGAGCGTGCTTGATTTGAGCAACTGTCCCGAGCGGGTGATGCGCACGCTGGTCACATATTGCATGGGCGGTTCGCCCACGCTCTGGCGGAACACGGCCGCGAACACCGAACGTGACATGCCGACTTCACTGGCGAGCGACGACACCGACCAGTTCTTCTCCGGCTTCATGTCGATCAGGCGAAGCGCCGTGTTGATCTGCGGCGCGCCGAAAATGTCGGCCGCAGATTTTCCCGTGGGCGAAAGGCTGACCACCGCCGAACGCACGGCCTGCACCAGCAGCATGTCGCCCACAATGCCAAGGAAGGCCATGCCGCCGGGCCCCATCGCGCCACGCTCTATGGCGCGCGGCTCCAGATGGAAGCCGTCGGGGCCGGTCGGCGCAGCGTTGTCGCGCTTGCCGAGCAGGATGTTGGGCAGTCCGCGCGTGATGGGATTGCCGCCTGCGCGTGCGACTTCGAGCGTGCCAGTGAGGATGCGCGTGACCTTGCCCGCGCCGCCGAAGCGCAAAACGGGCGGCGTGTCGAGCGCATGATCGTCCTGGAAATAACGCGCCTCGGTCGCGGCCGCCGTCTGCGTATCGCGCACGGCATGGGTTTGGCCATTCAGCACGATGGCATAGGAGCCGGTGGTGAGCGCTATGGGCGATGGCATGCCGGCGCCGTCCAGCATGACGCTGCCATCGAGTATGAAATGCACATAGGCGCGATCGTCGCGCTTGAATTGCAGGCCTCCGGGCGCGCCCAGCTCGATGATCGCCCAATCGGAGCGGCCGATGCGGATGGCGTTCAGGAGATCGGAGAGAATCGTGGCCATGGTGTCGTTCCTACTGTTTGCGTTCGGGATAGAATTGGTTGCGCAGGTCGCCCGTGAGGTATGACTGCGCGGCGGAGTCATCGAGCGCGTCGAGATCCCAGCCTTCGGCGCGATAGGCGGTGCGTACGATCTCGGGTTCGGCGAACAGGCCGAATTCTTCGCCGTGAATGACGAAGGTCCGGCCATTGATGTTTTTCGCGGCGTCGGTGCAGAGCCAAACCGCCAGGCCCGAGGCCTGTTCGGATGTCGCCACCGTCTGGCGCGGTACGATCCACATATTGCCGATGCCGGGAAAGCCGAAATCTTCCTGCGATTTGCGGATGGTCTCGATTACTGCCGGCACTGCGATGCGCGTGTTGGCGCCCGGGCGGATCGCGTTGCAGCGGATGTTGTGCGGTCCCAGATCGCGCGCGATGGAGCGCGTGAAACCAATGATGCCTTCCTTGGCCGCCGCGTAGTTCGACATGCCGTAATGGCCGAGCCCGGAATGCGAAGACGTGTTCACGATCGCGCCCGATTTCTGCTTGATCAGCACAGGCGAAGCATGGCGCGCCATCGCGAAGTGGCCTTTGAGATGGGTGGCGATGACGTCGTCCCATTCTTCTTCAGACATCTGATCGATGGTCTTGGGACGCAGGATGCCGGCATTGTTGATGACGATGTCGAGCCGGCCGAAGGAATCGAGCGCCTGCTCGACCATGTGTTTCGCGCCCGCCCAGCTCGCGACGCTGTCGCCGTTGGCGGCCGCGTCGCCGCCGGCTTCGCGGATTTCCCGGGCGACAGCGCCGGCGACGCTCGCATCTGCGCCCGCGCCGCCGGTCGGTCCGCCGCCCAGATCGTTGACGACGACCTTGGCGCCTTGCTCGGCCAGCAGCATCGCTTCGGCGCGGCCGATGCCGCGACCCGCGCCCGTGACGATGGCGACCTTTCCTTCCAGACGTTTCTTGCCCTGCGACATCGATGTGCCTTTCGCGTTCACGCCTGTTTCCAATGCGCGGACACGAAGTCCGCGATTTCGCCGATCGCCGCGCCGCCTTCCGGCAGGATGGCGTGAAACATGTGCCAGACATGGATCATCGGCTCGGCGATTTTGATGTGCGCTTCCACGCCCGCCGCCTGGGCGCGCCGGTGCAGCACGACGGAATCGTCCAGCAGCACTTCTTCGCTGCCGACATGGATCAGGAGCGGCGGCAGGCCCTTGAGATCGCCGAAATTGGGCGAGGCATAAGGCGCGCGGGGATCGCCGGCGGCGATATAGGCATGGCCCATGTCCTTGAGGCTCTTGCGCGTCAGCAGCGGATCGACTGCGGACTTGGTGTCGAAGGTCCTCGCTTCGCAGGTCATGTCGTTCCATGGGCTGATCGCATAGGCGCAGGCCGGCATCGCAAGGCCTTTGTCGCGGGCGGCGAGCAACATCGCGACCGTCAGTCCGCCGCCGGCCGATTCGCCGCCGATGGCGATTTGCCTGGGTGAAATGCCTGTCGCCAGCAGCGCGCCATAGGCGGCGACCGCATCGTCAACCGCAGCGGGGTAGGGATGTTCCGGCGCGAGCCGGTAATCGACGCTCACCACGCGCGCTTTCGTGCGCAGCGCGAATTCCGTCGTGAAGGCGCGCGAACCGGCCGGCGTGCCCATCACATAGCCGCCGCCATGCAGGTGGAACAGCACGGGCGCCGCGCCTGCGCCATCCGGCACAATCCATTCGACTTTGACGCCGCCCAGCGTTCCCGCTTCGGCGTGCACGCCCGCAGGCATGACGAAGGCGGCTTCGAATTGCGCGGCCTGTTCGCGCCGCACCATGAACGGCGTGTCGGGGCCGCCGACGAGATCGGCGAGGAAGCTGCGGACTTGGTCGATGGGCTTCATGCTTCGCAGTCCTTCGCGAGCGGCCGTCGTCTAGTTGAATTTCGGAATGAGATGCTCGGCCGTCAGCCGCATGCTGCGCAGCACGGCCTCATGCGGAATGCGGCCGAACTGCATCATGCACATCATGCGATCGGTGCCGATTTTCTCGTATTCGCGCAGCTTGGCGAGGCAATGATCGGGATCGCCGATCACGATGGAGTCGATCTGCTCCAGCAACTCATGCGCTTCCTCGTTCGACACATGCTCGTTGCGCGCCATGCGCTTGACGATCTCGATGATGGGCGTGTCGCCGGGCTCCGGCGTAAGGATCGTGGGGTCAGGTTGACCGTCGGGAATGAGCGAGATTTTGTATTGGTCCGAGCTCTGCGAATTGGGATGCTCCGCCGAGCGGAACAGCGAGAAATAGCTTGCGAGCGGAACCTGGAAATTTTTCGGCCCCGCCAGCACATACCAGAGCGCCGACCAAGCGGCGCCGGATTCGATCGACCCGCGGCGCGACTCCGCCACATGCACGAAGGTGAACACCGCTTTCTTGTGATTGGCGAAATGGCCGACGGGTTTTTTGCATTCCCTGAAACCGGCGTCGTATTCGTCGAGCAGCGCCTTCATCGACGACACGGGATTGAGAATGGTGAGCGCCAGCAGGCCCACGCCGCGCCGCCCCGCGGCGTGAAAGGATGACGGGCTTCCTGCTGTCTGCCACAGCGGAGGATGGGGCTTCTGCACGACATGCGGCGTGATCGCGCGCCTGGGGATTTTGATCAGCGGACTGTCCCAGCTGAATTTTTCCTCGGTCCACATCTGCGGCAACATCTGGAAATATTCTTCATATTCCGCCGCAGACACCGCGGGGTCGGCGCCGAAGCTCGCCCATTCCTTGCCGCCGGACACGGCGAGGCCGACGTCGAGGCGGCCGCGGCTCATGATGTCGAGCGTGGCCGTGCGGGCGGCCGCGCGCAGCGGATGATTGACCGCGAAGCGGCCGATGATTCCGGAATGACCGACGCGCATGCGTTCTGTGTTGTGCGCAACCGCTGCAAGCCAGAGATCTGGCGCGGAGCTGTAACTGAATTCGGGCGTCGCGTTGTGTTCGACCTGCCACCACGTCTCGAAGCCGAGCCTGTCTGCGGTGCGCGCCTGCTCGATCGTCTCGTCGAATAAACGTGTTTCGTGATTCGGCGCCCATGGTTTCGGACACTGAATCTCATAAAACATGTCGAATTTCATGCCCCGGCCTCCCGGCAGCATCTCATTGGATGCTGCATTGTTGTTGGCAGTTTTATAACATGCGTTCTATTTCCCGGCAAGTTTTTCGAACGTGTGTCTTAAATTAAATTTCGCACGCGAAATGGTGCAGTGCAAAAGAAAACGGCCGGAATTTTTCCGGCCGTTTGAACGCGCTTGTTTTCGGGAGGCGATCAGAAGATCGCGATCGGATTAATCGGCGAGCCTGTGCCTTTTTCGATGCGCAGCGGCGCCAACGTGAAAAAGAAATCCCAGCGTTTTTCTTCGGCGCAGGCTTTTTCAAGATCGGCCAGATAGAGGTTATCGAGCAGATGCAGGCCCATCGAGACGAGGCCGCACATATGCACGGGAATAGGCCAATCCTCGATCGGCGCGGGCGATGGCACCGGATCCTGCACGCCGTCTGCGCCAAGCACCGCGATCTTGCGTTCGTGTAGCCAGGGAATGCAGTCGGGATGGAGGCCGCCCAGGGGCGAAGATTCGCCAGGCTTCGGCGGCTGGTGTTCGCGATGCGCATCGCGGCCGACGGAGACCAGCAGGATATCGCCTTCGCCGACTTTCACGTTCTGCGCCGCTTCGGCCGCCGCGAGTTCCGCCACATGCACGGGCTCGAGCGGATTGAGGCAAGGCGTTTTGCGCAGCTTTGGGATGTCCAGCAGCACGGCGCGGCCCGCGATGCCGTCTTTCGCGCACATGATGCTGTTGCGGCGCGCGCCCGTGGAACGCACTTCCTCCGCGGGAATGCCGTTATACATCAGTCGATCCACGAACACGTGGCACAGCGCATCGATGTGGGTTGAGGCAAGCCCGTGATAGGCGATGCCGATGAAATCGAGCGAACATTCCAGGCCTGGCACGCCTGCGGCGCAGGGATCGTCCCCGCCTATCACCATGTGATGCAGGGCGGGTGTGGGATTCTCCGGCCCCGGCGTCACCGGAAAATTGCGCGCGCAACTGACCTTGCGGCCGGACTTGATAAGACGCGCAGCCGCCGCAACCTTTTCCGGCGTCAGATAATTGAGCGTTCCGCTTTCGTCGGCAGAGCCCCAGCGGCCCCAGTTCGAGACTTCCTCGAACAGCCGCCGCATGTCGGCTTTGGTCGAAAAACCTGGCACGGTGAAATTCTCCTCTCAGCGCGGTCGCCGCGCAGTTCGTTCAAGCCTTCTTCGCCAGCGCTTCGGTCGCCTTGGTGTGGCGCTGTCCCGGATTGAGTTCGATCAGCTCGATCAGATTGCCGTTCGGATCGTAGCAGCAGCAGCTTCCCACGATACCGAGATCGGGGTGCGGCCCGAAGATTTTCCAGGTGAATTTGACGCCTTTTTCCGTCAATTCCTTGTAGGCGGCATGCACGTTTTTGGTGCGGAACGCGAGGATGCGGGGCACGGCGCCGTCCGCAATCGGGATCGAATCGAACTTGGCCTTCGGTTCGACCCATTCGATCAGATCGACCATCGGCCCGTGCGGATCGCTCGGCAGCACCATCAGCACGCCGCGGCCCTTGGCGCGCTTCATGCCGAAAATGTCGGCGACGAAATCCGGCCATTCGACATGCCGGCGGTCGTTGAGCACCTCGAAGCCCAGAAGTTTGTAGAACGCCACGGAGTCGTCGAGGTTCTTCGCATTGACCACGGTGTGATAGAAATGTTCGAGATGCCAGTCGCTCACGCCTGTTCCTCCCTTGGGCGGGCATCTTGTTGTTCTGGCCCGCGCAGAAAACATAACGCCTGTTATAAAAAAGGCAACAAGGCGACCAAATCCACCCGCCCCTTGAGGGCGGGTGACTTAACGTGCGCGATCAATGGCTCCGAATTGGAGTCGTCGCACTCTTCGGCGATCGCGTCAGCACGAGCGTGCTGAGAAGCGCCAGTCCCGCGAACGTCGCCGACGCGATGAACGCGTGATGGAACGCCACCGTGACCGCGGCGCCGTCGGCGCCGGCTGTTGCAATCACCGCGAACACGATGGAGACGCCGAGCGATACTCCTATCTGCTGGCAGGTCATCAGCACCGCCGAGGCGAGGCCTTGATCGCGCGCGGCGACCTGACCTGTGCCGAGCGCCATGATCGCCAGCGAGGCGACCGTGGCGCCGAAGGCGGCGACGATCATCGCGGGCAGCATGACGAATTCGAAATTGGCCGCGCCGCCCCAGCCGAGGCAGAAGGTGAGCGTTGCGCCCACGAACAGGATGATTCCGCCCGCCACGCATCGCCCCAACGTAAAGCGAGACATCGCGAGGCCGGCGACCTGGCCGCCCGCCACCACGGCGGCGCAATAGGGCAGCATCGCGAGCCCGGACGTTTCCGGCGTGAAATGAAAGGTGCGCTGCAGGAACAGCGGCAGCAGCACGAATACGCTACTGCCTCCTGCGATCATCGCGATGCAGGCGAGATCGCCGCCCGCGAGATTGGGATAGCGGAACACGGACAACGACACCAGCGGATGCTCGATCCTGGACTCGACGACGATCAGCGCAACGATTGCCGCGATGCCCATGGCGAACGGCGCCAGCGCTTCGAACGACATCAGGCCGTGACGCCCGACCGCCGACAATGCGTACATCAATAGTCCCATGCCGGCCGTGATCAGGATGGCGCCTGCGATATCGACCTTCGGACGCGCAGCGTTGGGATCGGGCAGCGGGATTTGCCGCCAGGCGAGCGCGATCGCGATCAGGATCGCCGGCATATTGAGCAGAAAGCCCGAGCGCCAGCCGAAATGCGTCACCAGCGCGCCGCCGACATAAAGGCCGAGAATGTAGGAAAGCCCCTGCGTCACGCCGAACACCGAATAGGCGCGATGGCGAATGGGACCGTCCGGCAGCATCACATTGATGAGCGAGAAGCTCGTGGGCGTGAGCAACGCGCCCCCCAGCCCCTCGATAGCGCGCACTGCGATCAGCATCTGGATGCTGGTGGAGGAAGCCGCGAGCAGCGAACCGCCGCCGAACAGGATGAGCCCGAGAATGCAGGCGCGGCGATGGCCGAACAGGTCCGCGATGCGGCCGCCCAAAATCAGGAATCCGCCATAGGTCAACGAGAAGACGGTGACCACCCAGGACAAGGTCGCCGGTCCGACCGTGAGATCCCGGCCGATCGACGCGAGTCCGATGCTCGAAATGCAGAAATCGATGGCGAGGATGACCTGACCCAATGCGATCAGCGCGATCACGCCCCAATAGGAGCGTTCGGCAGGCGCAATAGTCGTTGCTGCATCCGTCATCGATTGTGCCCCGAGAAAGCGCCGAACCGGCGCCGCGATTTCGTCACCCTGCAGCCGGACAAGCAATGCTTCTGCGTCCGGGAAATCAGTCCCCGCGTGTGTTATTGCTTGCCACGGACGCGGGGTTTGCCACACTGGCCCGATATTGGAGGCACGCATGCGGTTTGGGGTCTTCTACGAATTGCAGTTGCCGCGGCCGTGGGAAAAGGGCGACGAACAGCGTCTGTTCCATCAGGCGCTGGCCCAAGTCGCGCTGGCGGACAAGCTCGGCTACGACTATGCGTGGGAAGTCGAGCATCACTTTCTCGACGAATATTCCCATTCTTCAGCGCCGGAAGTGTTCCTCGCCGCGGCCGCCGCGCAAACGAAGCGCATCCGCCTCGGCCACGGCATCAAGCAGGTGATCCCGAATTACAACCATCCCGCGCGCACTGCCGAATGCCTCGCCACGCTCGACATTGTTTCGAACGGGCGCGTGGAATTCGGCTTCGGCGAAGGCGCCACGCGGCTCGAACTTGGCGGCTTCAAGATACCGGCCAAAGAGAAACGCGCGATGGCGATCGAGGCGGCCGAGCAGATCGCCAACATGATGGCGCTGACGCCTTATCCGGGCTTTGAAGGCAAATATTTCTCGATGCCGTGCCGCAATGTGCTGCCGAAACCGGTCCAGACGCCCCATCCTCCGATGTGGATGGCGTGCACAAATCGCGACACGATCAAGATCGCGGCGAGCCTCGGGGTCGGCGCGCTCGCCTTTTCCTTCGTCGATCCCGCCGAAGCGCGCAAATGGTCCGAGATCTATTACGGCATCATCAAGTCCGATGAGTGCGTGCCGGTGGGTCACACGGTGAACGCCAATATCGCGATGGTTTCAAGTTTCTCAGTGCATCGCGACCGCGCGGAAGCGATACGGCGGGGCCATGAGGGCTTCGAATTCTTCAGCTATGCGCTGAATGCGCTCGTGGCGCATGACACGGTTCCCGGCCGCACCAATCTGTGGGGCGAATATCTGAAGCTGCGGGGCAACCGCACCGAAGAGGTGATCCGCGACGTCGACGGCATCAGCGGGCGCGCCTCGGGCATCGGTACGCCGGACGATATGCGTGCGCATCTGAGAGCGTTGCAGGAGTCCGGCATCGACCAGGTGATTTTCATGCAGCAGGCCGGCCGCAACAAACATGAACATATCTGCGAGTCGCTGGAGCTGTTCGCCTCCGATGTGATGGCCGAATTCACGGCTGAGGTCGAAGCGCGCGAAAAGCGCAAGGCAGCGGAGCTCGCGCCCCATATCGCGGCCGCGCTCAGACGCAAAAATTGGATGCGGGAATTGGCCGACGATGATGTGCCGGTGGTTCGCGCCTCCGTCGCCAAGGCGCAGGTCAATCAGTGACGGTGACGCCGGATCTCGAATCGCTGAATGCGCGTGCGCTGCCGCAATGGTATGACGAGGCCAAGTTCGGCATCTTCATCCATTGGGGTTTGTTCTCGATTCCGGCGTTTGCGGCGCGGCTGGGCAACATCACCGACGCGTTCAAGCAGGATTACGACCGGGCCGTCGCAATGACGCCTTACACCGAATGGTATGCGAATGCGATCAAGGTGCCGGGCACGCCGTCTGCGGAATTCCATCGCGCGAATTATGGCGATGCGCCTTACGAGGCGTTCCAGGAGCCGTTTCTGGCAGGGTTGAAGAACTGGAATGCAAACGCGTGGGCCGAGACGTTTCGCGATGCAGGCGCGAAATATGTCGTGCTCGTCACCAAGCATCATGACGGCTTCTGCCTGTGGCCCAGCGCCGTCGAAAATCCCAAACGGAAGAACTGGTTCAGCGAGCGCGATATCGTGGGCGAGCTGGCGCAGGCCGTGCGCGGCGCGGGCCCCAAATTCGGGCTCTATTATTCCGGCGGAATCGATTGGAGTTTCAACCGCGAGCCCTTGCGCACCATGGGTGATTTTATCGGCTCCGTTCCGGGCGGCCGCTATCCCGCTTACGCCGATGCGCAGGTGCGCGAACTGATCGCGCGCTATGAGCCGAGCGTATTGTGGAACGACATTTCCTGGCCGACGGACGAGCGGCGTCTCTTTCGCCTGTTCGCCGACTATTACAACGCGGCAGCGGACGGCGTCGTCAACGATCGCTGGCGTACCGCGACGTGGAAATCCAAAATGCTGCGGTTCAAGGCGATGCGCCGCCGCTTCGACGCCCGCTACAAGGATTACATCGAGAAAAATCCCACGGCGCTGAACGGCATCGTGCCGCCGCGCGTGCCGCACAGCGATTTCCGGACACCTGAATACGCCAAGCTGCCCACGATCAGCGCCAAGAAATGGGAATCGACGCGCGGCATGAGCCATTCCTTCGGCTTCAACCGGAACGACGCGGAGGCCGACTACGCGCCCTTCGAAACATTGCTGGGCGATTTCGTCGACGGCGTCTCGAAGAACGGCAATCTGCTGCTGAATGTCGGCCCTGAAGCGGACGGTACGATCCCCGCGCCGCAAATGGCCCGGCTGAAGTCGTTCGGCGCCTGGCTGCGCGCCAATGGAGAAGCAATCTATGGCGCGCGTCCCTGGACGCGAGCCGAAGGTGTTACCGCAGATGGAGCGCCGGTGCGGTTCACGCAGAAGAACGGTGCGATTTATCTGATCGTGTTGGGCTCTCCGTCCGGCAGCGAAATCCGCTTGCGTGATGTTGCGCTTAAAGGCAGCGGTCGCGTGCTATCGGACGGGAGCCCCGTCTCGATCCGACTTGACGGTAGCGATACAATTCTAAGCTTCGCAGCGCCGCTCAAAGGCGAATTCGCGCCGGCGATAGCAATTCAGTCGGTGGAATTAATTTCATAGTTCGGCCGGCCCCCCACCCTAACCCTCCCGCCGGAGCCTTGGCGTAGGCGGGAGGGTTAGGGTGGGGGGACTCCCAGCGAGTAGCGATCACGCCGCCTTCGGCGCGGGATTTCGTGACGCATGCATGCGCCAGAGGCCGGCAAACAGGAGCGCGGCGACGAGCAGAATCCCACCTCCGATCAGCGGGCGGTGTCCGATCCAGGCGAGCGCGATCACCACCAGCGACAGCGGCACGCCGATTACGAGCGCCACGAAGAATGCCGCGCCGCGGACGATCCCTCCCAGAAATGGAATGACCGAAGCCATAGTGGAAATCGGCCCCAGGAACATCGCAAATCCGATCACCATGGCGAGCGTGCCGACGCCGCGCAGGATCCAGGTGAGAATCGATTCAGATTTGCGCTGGTTGGCGATCATCACGGCCGTCGGCTGGTTGCCCATCGCCGCCATGTGAATCGTGTAGCCGTTCGGCGTCGTGAACGGCGCGAAGCCGCTCTGGCTTTGCTCCGCTAGCACGGAAATCGTCGTGCCCGCCGGCAGCGCGAGATAGGACACCCGCAGATCGCCGGTCTTGGGTGAGGCCGGATCGCCTTTGAACAACTGACTGCCGCTCTTCGTCCAGCCGCCCGGCGCATCGGGCGTGACGGACTGGCCGAGATCGAGCTTCTTCAATGTGTCGGAATCAAGCGTAAAGCCGCCAAGCTTCGCGTCGCTGGCCGCATACAGCGTCGAATGGATCGGCATGCCCGGATTGGCGTGGCCATCGGGATGATGGAATGTCGACGAATTGATCGGGTTCTCCGACCAGACCTGCGCATAGGTGTAGGTCGTCGTCGTGGTCTGGCTGCCGCCCAGATTGTTCGTTGTGCTGCTCTGCGATTTTTCCTGCCATTGATACATCTCGGCCTTGCGCGCCACGGCCACCTGGTCGGGAAAGTTCACGGTGAGATCGGAATCGGCGATGGCCGCCCTGGCCGTCGCCTGCCCCACGACATGGATGAGCTTGCCCTCATTGGCCGGCGCGGGATTGATGTCCTGCAGTTCGACGGTGCTGGTCGCGGCGGTATTGAGGCCGATAATCGCCTGCACGGCGCGGCCTTCATTCCACCACAGGAGCCCGACCGCCACGATGATGAATACGGGGCCTAGCAGGATGCCGAGAAAGGACCCGAATATGCGGGAGAGAAAGCCGCGCGAAGCAGTTTCGGTATAGATATCCGGCATGAATGCCCCCCACGGCGCAATTGTCAGGCCGCAACCCTAGCCGAGTCGGGTGGCTCCCAAAAGGCGCCGACTCTGTTGCGATGCAGCGTGCAAATTTTGAACTTTTGGGATTGAATCGCGTTGACCGCAGCGGGCGAGGAGACGACTTCGATGTTTGCGACAAAATTTGTCCCGTTCGCGCGTGTGCTTGTAGTTGCTGCCGGGCTCACGGCGCTGACGGCAGACGCCGCCCTGGCCTGCGATTGCGACGGTTACCACCGCTATCACCATGAGGGCGGCGGCAATTATTCCTGCTATGGCGGTTTCCATGATTGCCGCTACGAAGGCGACGGCGGTTATTACTACCATGACGATTATCGCGGCGGTTACCGCTATGACGGGCATCGCTATGATGAGCGTTATCGCCATTACGATCGCGACGACCGCGACCGCGGCTATCGCTGGTAGAAATTACATCTGCATCGCCCAGCCTTCGACGGCCATGGCGGCCTGACGTACGGCTTCGGACAATGTGGGATGCGGGTGGCTGGTGCGCGCGATATCTTCCGAGGCCGCGCCGAACTCGATGGCGAGCGCCGCTTCCGAAATCATGTTGCCTGCTTCCGCGCCCAGGATGTGCACGCCCAGCACGCGGTCGGTCTTGGCGTCGGCGAGGACTTTCACGAAGCCTTCCGTCGCCGCAATCGTTTTCGCGCGCGCATTGGCGGTGAAGGGGAATTTGCCGGTCTTGTAAGCGATGTTCGCCGTCTTCAGTTCCTCTTCCGTCTTGCCCACGCTCGCCACTTCCGGCGCGGTATAAACCACCGCCGGAATCGCGTCGTAGTTCACATGACCTGCCCGGCCCGCAATGTTCTCAATGCAGGCGACCGCTTCGTCTTCCGCCTTGTGCGCCAGCATCGCGCCTTCGCGGCAATCGCCGATCGCCCAGATGCCCGCGACATTGGTTTTGTAATGGTCATCCGTCGCCACGCGGCCGCGCGGATCGCGCTTCACGCCCACCTCATCGAGGCCGAGATTGTCGGTGTAAGGCTTGCGCCCAATGGCGACGAGCACGACATCAGCTTCCAGCGTCTGCTTTTCGCCCGCGCCTGCTTCGACATTCACGCGCAGGCTCTCGCCCTTCTTGTCGATGCCCGCGACTTTGGTGGACAGCAGGAATTTCATGCCTTGCCGCTGCAGGATGCGCTGGAACTGTTTCGCCACTTCGCCGTCGAGGCCGGGCGTGATGCGATCGAGGAATTCGACCACGGTCACGTCGCTGCCGAGCCTGCGCCACACCGAACCGAGCTCGAGCCCGATATAACCTGCGCCGACAACGACCAATCGCTTCGGCACGGATTTGAGCGTCAGCGCGCCGGTGGACGAGACGATAGTCTCTTCGTCCACTGTGACGCCCGGAAGCGGCGCGACATCGGAGCCGGTGGCGATCACGATGTTCTTTGCGGCAAGCGTGCGCGTGGTGCCGTCGGGACGCGTGACGATCACCTGCCCGGGATTGACGATTCGCGCTTCGCCCACGATCGCCTCGGATTTGTTCTTCTTGAGCAGGAATTCGACGCCGCGCGTGAGTTCGCCCACGACTTTCGTCTTGTGCGCCATCATGGCCGCGAGATCGACGCTTACGCCGGAGGTCTTCACGCCCAGCTTCGCGAAATCCTTCTCGGCTTTCTCGAACAGCTCGCTGGTGAACAGCAACGCCTTGGATGGAATGCAGCCGATATTGAGGCAGGTGCCGCCGAACGTGCCGCGCTTGTCGATGCAGGCGCTGGTGAGGCCAAGCTGGCCCGCGCGGATCGCGGCGTTGTAGCCGCCCGGCCCGCCGCCGATGATGACGACGTCGAATGTATCGTTCATTTTGGTGCGTTTTTCTCCAGGGCCGAGGCTATGCGGTCGAGCGATTTGTGGTGGCGCTGCTCCTTAGCCTTTTCTCTCTTCTGCTTCACGTGCGCTTCGCCGCTGGGGCTCGTCAGCCAGAACAGAAATACCCAGGCTGCCAGCGGTCCGACGAAGATCGCCCACAGAACCAGATTGTCGAAGAAATTGGGCGCCATGTGAGGTCCCTCTTTAAGTCCTTGCCGCCCGCCCATTTTGGGCCATCGCGACGCCGCATATATGGCGACGGGTGACAAGATTTTAAATATCCAGCAACAGGCGTTGGGGGTCTTCCAGGTTTTCCTTGACCTTGACAAGGAATGTCACAGCTTCCCGTCCGTCCACCAGCCTGTGGTCGTAAGAAAGTGCCAAATACATCATCGGGCGGATTTCAATCTTGTCGTCGACCACAACAGGGCGCTTCTGTATTTTGTGCATGCCCAGCACGCCCGATTGTGGCGAATTCAAGATGGGCGTCGACATTAGCGAGCCGAACACGCCCCCATTGGTGATCGTGAACGTGCCGCCCTGCAGCTCTTCCAGCTTGAGCTTGCCGTCGCGGGCGCGGGCGCCGAGATCGACGATGGCGGATTCGATTCCGGCCAGCGAGAGTTTGTCGGCGTTGCGCACCACGGGAACGATCAGGCCGCGCTCGGTCGAAACCGCGACGCCCATGTCGTAATAGTTCTTGTAGATGATGTCGTCGCCTTCGATCTCGCCGTTGACGTTGGGCAGTTCCTTCAGCGCCGCGATGCAGGCCTTCACGAAGAAGCCCATGAAGCCCAGCCGCACGCCGTGCTTCTTCTCGAAATCGTCTTTGTATTCCGCGCGCAACGCCATCACATGGCTCATGTCGACCTCGTTGAAGGTCGTGAGCTGGGCGGCGGTGTTCTGCGATTCCTTGAGACGCAGCGCGATGGTCTTGCGCAGGCGCGTCATGCGCACGCGCTCTTCGCGCTCCGCATTGGGGCGCGGGCCGGTGGGAATGGGAGTCGTGGGCTGTTGCACCGCGCGTTCGGCGGCGCGGGATTCGAGAGCGGCGAGCATATCGCCTTTGGTGACGCGTCCGTCTCGACCGGTCGCCGCGACGTTGGCAGGTTGAATTCCGCTCTCGGCCGCGATGCGTCGCACGGATGGCATCACGGGTGCGGGCTCGGCTCTAGGCGCCGGCGCCGGAGGTGCCGCTGGTTTCGCTTGCACAGGAGCAGCAACGGTAGCTGCCACAGGCGCGGGCGCCGGCTTCGCGGCAGCAGGTTTCGTACCCGCGGTTCCTTGCGCGATCGCACCGAGGATCGCGCCCACCTGAACGGTGGCGCCGGATTGCACGGAGATGGATTCGATCGAACCGTCGGACGGCGAGGGCACTTCCACCGTCACCTTGTCGGTTTCGAGTTCGACCAGCGGTTCGTCGCGGGTGACCGTGTCGCCCTCTTTCTTGAACCAGCGCGCAACGGTGGCCTCCGTCACGGACTCGCCCATGGCCGGAACCTTGATGTCAATGCTCATGCAACCCTCGTTTCGCAGGTCACGCGCGGGCGGTAGCCCGGCACGTTACAGCGTCAATGCTTCGTCGAGAAACGCTTTCAACTCCGCCAAATGCTGGCTCATCAGCCCCGCGGCGGTCGACGCATATTCCGGCCGGCCCACATAGCGCGGACGCGAATTGCCGCCCAGATCCCTGATCGTCGTTTCGATGCGCGGCGCGACGAAGGTCCAGGCGCCCTGGTTCTTCGGCTCTTCCTGGCACCAGATCACTTCCGCTTTCGGGAAGCGCGCCAGCTCCTGCGCCAGCACGCCTTCGGGGAACGGATAGAGCTGCTCGATGCGCAGCATCTGGATGCGCGTCTCGCCCCGCTTCTCGCGCTCTTCCATCAGGTCGAAATAGACTTTGCCGGTGCACAGGATCACGCGCTTGATCTCGTCGTCGGCCACGAGCTTCACGCTGGTTGCGCCCGGCACGCACTTCCGCCTGGTCGCGGAACACGCGATGGAACGACGAACCCGTCTGCATGTCCGCGAGGTACGACGTGCAATGCTTGTTCCGCAGCAGCGATTTCGGCGTCATCAGGATGAGGGGCTTGCGGAATGGGCGATGCACCTGGCGGCGCAGAACATGGAAATAATTCGCCGGCGTCGTGCAATAGGCGACCTGGATATTGTCCTGCGCGCAGAGCTGCAGATAGCGCTCCAGCCGCGCGGAGGAATGCTCCGGGCCCTGGCCTTCATAGCCGTGCGGCAGCAGCATCACGAGGCCGCACATGCGCAGCCATTTCATTTCGCCGGATGCGATGAACTGGTCGATCACGACTTGCGCGCCGTTGGCGAAATCGCCGAATTGCGCTTCCCAAAGCACCAGCGCGCGCGGTTCCGCGGAGCTGTAGCCATATTCGAAGCCCAGCACAGCTTCTTCGGAAAGGAGCGAATCCACCACTTCGAATTCGCCCTGGCCTTCGCTTATATGGGCGAGCGGCCAGATAGCGTTCTTCGTTTTCCTGGTCGACAAGCGCCGCATGGCGCTGGGAGAAGGTGCCGCGCGACGTGTCCTGTCCCGAAAGCCGCACGGGGCAGCCTTCGTTGAGCAATGTGCCGAAGGCCAGCGCTTCGCCTGTGGCCCAGTCGAAGCCTTTGCCCGTCTCGAACATCTGCGCCTTGGCCTGCAACTGGCGCGCGATGGTGCGATGCAGATGGAACGATTCCGGCGCGGTCGACAGCGCATGACCCACTTTCATCAAATCGGCCAGCGGCACGGCGGTTTCGCCGCGGCGATCGCCTTCCGGCGCGATGGCAAATCCCGACCAGCGGCCGTCCAGCCAGTCGGCCCGATTGGGGCGATGGTTCTTCGCCTGGTCGAGCTCTTCGTCCAACCGCTTCTGGAACGCCGCGATCATCGCGCGCACGTCGTCTTCCGTCAGCGTGCCTTCGGCGACGAGCTTTGCGGCATAGAGTTCGAGCGTGGTGGGATGCTCCTTGATCGCGCGATACATCAAGGGCTGCGTGAAGGCCGGCTCGTCGGTCTCGTTGTGACCGAAGCGCCGGTAGCAGAACATGTCGATCACGACATCCTTGTGGAACAGCTGGCGGAATTCGGTGGCGATGCGCGCGACATGCACCACCGCTTCGGGATCGTCGCCGTTCACATGGAAGATGGGCGCCTGCACCATGAGCGCCACGTCCGACGGATAAGGCGAAGAGCGCGCATAAGCGGTGCCGTCGTGAAGCCGATCTGGTTGTTGACCACGAAATGAATCGTGCCGCCGGTGCGAAAACCCTTGGTGCCGGACATCGCGAAACATTCCGCCACCACGCCCTGGCCCGCAAACGCCGCATCGCCATGGAGCAGCAGCGGCATCACGCTGGCGCGCGTTTTGTTGTCGCCCAGTTGCGTTTGCTTGGCGCGCGCCTTGCCCAGCACCACGGGATCGGACGCCTCGAGATGCGAAGGGTTCGCAGTGAGCGATAGATGCACCTTCACGGCAATCGAATTCGCGATCCGACGATGCGCCCAGATGATATTTGACGTCGCCCGAACCCTGCACTTCGGTGGGCAACACGCTGCCGCCCTGGAATTCATGGAAGATCTGGCGATAGGGCTTGGCCATCACATTGGCGAGCACATTGAGCCGCCCGCGATGCGACATGCCCAGCACGATTTCCTTCACGCCCAGCTGGCCGCCGCGCTTGATGATCTGCTCCAGCGCGGGGACCATCGCCTCGCCGCCGTCCAGCCCGAAGCGCTTGGTGCCCACGAAGCGGAGCGACGCGAATTTCTCGAAGCCTTCGGCTTCGATCAGCTTGTTGAGGATCGCGCGCTTGCCCTCTTTGGTGAACGAGATTTCCTTGTCGGGCCCTTCGATCCGTCGCTGCAGCCAATCCTTCTGCTCCGGATCGTTGATGTGCATGAACTCGTAGCCGATGGTCCCGCAATAGGTGCGCCGCAGGATCTCCACAATGCGCCGCGGGCTGGCGCTTTCCATGCCGAGCACGCCGCCGGTGAAAACGGGCTTGTCGAGTTCGGCGTCGTGGAAGCCGTAGAAATTGGGATCGAGCTGCGGCAGCGCCGTCTTCTTGCCGAGCTTCAGCGGGTCGAGGTCGGCGGCCAGATGGCCGATCACGCGATAGGCGCGCACGAGCTGGATGGCGCTGATGGATTCTTTTGCGGCGGCGCGAAGGTCCGTCTCGCTGACGGCGCCTTTGGCGCGGGGCTCCGGTTGGCCGGTGAGGGCCGAGGTGAGGTCGCCGGTCTCGAGATCGAGCTTGGCGTCGCGCCGCCAGGCGGGCCCGCGGCCCAGCTGGGCGGCGGAAAGGCCCTCTTCGCCGAGGCTGGCGAAATAGCCCCGCCAGGAGGGGTCCACCGCATCGGGGTTTTCGAGGTACTGGGCGTAGAGCGCCTCGACATAGGCGGCGTTCGTGCCGAACAGGAATGACGATTGCTCCAGCACCGCATTCGGCGCGCCGGCAAAAGCTTCGGAATCTCTATCCATTTCAACGTATTGGGCGGAATCCGCCCGCTCCTTGCGCCGGGATGCTGGCCCGCCGTTGTCGGACGCGAGCGGTACCGCGTTTCGCACCGCAATGCACGCGGCAATTTCGAGGCAATCCAACGGGCGGCAGGGTTAATATGGGGTTAGGACGCACTCTTTCGAGCCCACTTTCGGGTATGACCATTATATGGTACATGCTCATTATATGGTCCCCAAGAGCCCACGCAGTAGCGAAGAACTGACGACGCTCGACGAATTCCTCGACCGGGAAGGCACGCGTGCGGCCTTTCAGGCGGTTGCAATCAAGGAAGTTCTCGCCTGGGAGATCGGGCAGGCGATGAAAGCGCAAGGCCTGTCACGCAAGCGCATGGCCGAACGCATGGGCACGAGCCGCAGCCAGATCAGCCGCCTGCTCGACCCGCGCGCCGGCAACGTAACACTCGAGACTTTGCAGCGTGCGGCGGCAATGCTGGGACGGACGGTGAGGCTGGAGTTGGAATAGAACGGTCGTCGCTCAGCAGCGAGTGATTGCACTGTCTCTTTCTAAGGTGCATTGATCTGCGTCTGCGAAGACGACGCGTTCGGCAGCATCATCATCGCAAGTAGTCCGCACACGCAGATAAACGTCATATCAATAACATCGCCATTTAAGAGGGGACGTTCACCAGGTCCAACATAAATGGCAAGCGCGGCCGAAGCTGCAGTATAGGTGAGCCCAAGTCCCCGAGAGCGAATGTTGGGCCCAAACAATTCGGATAAAGCGACAATTGCGGCTGGGAACGCCACCGCTCGCATAATCGCGATGGCCGCGATGACAATGGTAAGCGCCGCGAGCCCCGAGATAGCTGGCGCGTCGATAATTTTCCAAGTGAGAAATGTAACTATCGACACGACCAGAGCCACGAATGATGCAACCAAGGTGCGCTTTGGGCCGAGCGTGTCGGAAAGCCAGCCGCCGATCAGGCTGAACACGACGCCAAGAACGGCGGCAAAAATAATGGCCATCGCCGCCGCTGATGCGGCGCCCGCTCCCGAGCCTATTAGCGCGGTGATGAAGTCGTCCAGATATTGAGCCGCAGACAATGCCGCAAACACGAAAAATGCGAGTAGCGGAACAACAAAATTTCTCCCCTTCCACTTTTTAGGCGCTTCCGCTCCATGGGCAAGGGTTTCCATAATTTTTTGTCGCGCGAGAAAGGCAAACGGAAGAATGGTGCTGCCCACCAGAAACGCAATCCGCCATCCCCAAATGCGCATGGCTCCGGCACTCAGGAAATCGCTCAATCCCAACAAAAATAGGAAAGCGCAGACAGTCGACAAATCATTCGTCGCAGGAATAAGCGACGCGAAGCGGCCGCGGTTCGATTTGGAAGCCGTCTCGAAGAGTGCTGTTGCCGCCGCGCCGAACTCGCCACCCAATGCGACCAATTGCAACACGCGAAAGAAGAGAAAAAATACCGACGCAAAAACTCCAATGGTGGAATAAGATGGGGTGAGTGCAGTACCCAATGTACCGATACCCATCAGAACGAATGACGCCATCAATCCCGGTCTTCGTCCGGTACGGTCTGCTATCCATCCGATGATGAGTGCACCCACCAGAGGTGCTATGAGCGCTATGACCGTCGTAGACGGCCCGAACATATGCCCGGGAAGAAAATCATCACTCAAGGCGCCGGACGAAAATACAATTATGGCGAACGCGAACTGCAGCAGCGTGTTTCCAAGCGCTATTGTGACGGCGAACAATTTTGGCGATTGCTGTCCTGACGGCATTCCGAATCAGCCCACTTGCCGTAAATTTTTTTGTATCATGCGTTGGGTATTTTAGGACGTTCAACCAACGGGTTCATCCCATCAGATTGCTCCAATTCGCCGAATTCCTATCGGCTTGCGATTGCCTTCTCCCCCGCCGCCACGAGCGCCGTATTCAACCCTGCGATCTCACCCTGCTTCAGCGTCTGCCATTGCCTGAGAGTTGCGGCGAACATTTTTGAGAGGGTCGTGTAGGACGCCTTTGCGTCGGCGCTGGGGTCGGCGTCGGCGTTGTCGATGGCGGCTTCGAGTTTTTCGAAATCGTCTGCCAGGCTGCGGAAGGAGTCTGCGCGCGCGGGCGGGTTGGCGCGGCCGGGATGTTCGTTTGACGGCAGCGGCACATCCGAGATCGCCGAGATCGAGGCCATCGCGTGGAGCATCTGCGGGCGCAGTTTGGTTTCGTGCGCGACGCGGTTGTTAAGCGCCTTCATAAATGCCGAGGCTTCCTTGAGCGCGGCGGTGTTTTGCGCCGAGATTTTCTGGACCTGCATCGCGAGTTGGAATTCGCGCACCAACGCCGCGGGTACGACTTTTACGCGCGGGTCCGGTTTCACCATCAGCGGCTGGCGCAGGGTCTGTCCGTTCACGCTCAGGGCGATCCAGTAATTTCCCGGTGGCGCCCAGACGCCGCCGCCGCGGAACGGATTCTCCGACGGTTCGCTGCTCGGATAATGCAGATCCCACATGAAGCGGTGCATGCCCGGTGTTGCCGGCAATATCGGATGGGGCGGGACCCATTCGGGCGCGAAGGGCAATTTGGCGGCATCGGGCGGGTGGGCTTTCTCCGCGCTCGTATAGCTCGTCACTTTCTGGTTCTTCGCATCAAGCACAGTGAGCGTCACGGGGCCACTGACCGAGGCCGGCAACACGAAATCGATCGCCGCACCATCCGGCGGATTCGGCGCCATCGGTTCGTCTTTCGGCATGGGCGTGCCGGTGAAGCTGGCCGAGCGCATGCGGATGGCGACGGCGGGCTTGAACAACACGGGCGCGCTCGCGACCGCTGCGACCTGCCGGAGCGCCGTCACGTCGTCCATGATCCAGAAGCCGCGCCCATGGGTGGCGATCACGAGATCGTCGCCATGCACATCGATGTCGCGCACCGAGGTCATGGGCAGGTTCTGCTCGAGCGATTGCCACTGCGCGCCGTCGTCGAACGAGACGAACATGCCCCGCTCCGTGCCGGCATAGAGCAGGCCCTTCTTCGCGGGGTCCTCGCGCACGACATTGACGAACGCGTCGCCCGGCAGCCCTGCATCGATCGCGGCCCATGTCTTGCCGCCATCGCCCGTGCGCCAGATGTGCGGCGCATCGTCTTCGAGCCGGTGCCGGTCGACCGCCACATACGCGACATTCGCATCGAAATGCGAAAGCTCGATGCCCCCGACTTTCGACCAGGGCGTGAGCGCTGGCGGCGTCACTTGCGCCCAATGCACGCCATTGTCGTCTGTGCGCCACACAAGCCCATCATCCGTGCCGACCCACAGCACGCCCGCGCGCAATGGCGAAGGCGCAATGGTGTAGATCACGCCGCGGCGCTTGCTCAAATGATCGTCGTCCGCGGCCGTCGTCGAATCGAGATTGGCCGGCATACCCGCATCTGCGCGCGTGAGATCGGGCGACATCGCCGCCCAATGATTGCCGCCATCGGACGTGCGAAACAGCCGCTGATTGGCGAAATAGAGCGTCTTTTTGTCTTTCTTCGAAAACGCCAGCGGCAAGGTCCAGGCGCTGCGATATTCCGCGGCGGGATAGGCCAGCGTGGGATCGACTTCGCGCGTCTGCCCGCTTTTCAGATCGAGCTTCTGAACCTTCTCGCCATAGATGATGTCCGGATCGTTCGGATCGGGCGCAATCATGCCGCTTTCGCCGCCGGCTGTTTCCTCATGGAATTGCTCCATGGTGATGCCGTCATAGGTGTTGGTCCGGCTGGGAAGCGACACGGCGCCCGAATCCTGCTGCGCGCCGTAAACCCAATAGGGAAAGCGGTTGTCGGTCGCCACGTGATAGATTTGCGCTGTCGGCTGGTTATACCAGCTGCTCCAGGTCTTGCCGCCATTGGCCGTGATCTGCGTACCCTGATCGGAGCCCAGGATTTGCCGTTCGGAATCGGTGGGATCGATCCATAGCGCATGGAAATCATCGCCCGTCGGATCGCCTTTCAGCGCGATGAAATGCTTGCCGGCATCGTCGGAGCGCAGCACGATCGTATCCATCACGAAGATGCGGTCGGCGTTTTTCGGGTCCGCCGTGATGCCGGAGAAATACCAGCCGCGTTCCCAGATGCGCTTGTCGCCGGCGGCATGCGTCCAGTGCGCGCCGCCGTCATTGGAGACATACATCCCCGCTTCGTCCGGTGGCCCGTCGGCTAGCACATAAAGGCGATTGGGCATCGCGTTCGATGTTGCAAGCCCCATGCGATAGGGATGCGCGGGAAAGCCGTTGCCTGTTATTTGCGCCCAATGCGCGCCGCCGTCATGCGAGACGTAAAGCCCGCCGCCCGGTCCGCTCGCAGGCGGATAGACGCTCCAGGGCGGCCGCCGCGTCTGCCACAGCGCGGCATAGATCGTGTTCGCATCGCCGGGCTTGAAGGCGAGATCGATGGCGCCCGTGTCGGCGTTCCTGAACAGCACCTTTGTCCAAGTTGCGCCGCCGTCGCTGGAGCGGAAAACGCCGCGCTCCGCATTCGGTCCATAAGCGTGGCCGAGGGCGGCCACATAAACGAGATCGGGATTGTGCGGGTCGACGAGGATGCGCCCGATCTGGCGGCTGTCGGGCAGGCCGATGAAGCTCCAATGCTTGCCGGCATCGGTCGTTTTGTAGAGGCCGTTGCCGTGGGCGATGTCGGAGCGCATGTCCGCTTCGCCCGTGCCGACATAGATCGTGTCCGGCGCCGAGGGTGCGAGCGCCACCGCACCGATGGAGCCCGCGGGTTCGCCGTCGAAGATGGGCGTCCAGGTGCGGCCCGCATCGCCCGTCGCCCACACTCCGCCGTCCACCGCGCCGAAATAGAACCGTCGCGCATCACCCGGAATGCCCGCCACCGTCAGCACGCGCCCGCCCCGGAACGGCCCGATCAGCCGCCAGTGAAGGTCTTGATACCAGGAGGGATCGACGGCGGCCTGTGCGCCGAGAGACGCGCAAAGTGCGAAGGCAAGGATGGCGAGCAAGCGAGAGCGCAAGGCGAATATCCCCCAGGCGAGAAAGGCGCGCGGCTCCTGTAGCACGCAATCGAATTCGCGCGCGACCCTTGATCACTCGCGAGCCGCCCGGCGTTCTGGTAATGGATGCCTCGGGACGTGAAACGGCTGCCGTCGAAGGAAACCGCGTGAAAAGGCTTTATTCGCTGGACGCGCTTCGGGGCATCGCGGCGCTCGCCGTGGTGATCTGGCACTGGCAGCATTTTTTCGCGATCAGCGGCG
This sequence comes from uncultured Alphaproteobacteria bacterium, assembly GCA_963715545.1. Taxonomy (GTDB): domain Bacteria; phylum Pseudomonadota; class Alphaproteobacteria; order Micropepsales; family Micropepsaceae; genus Rhizomicrobium. Next base: position 4,078,087 of record OY970252.1, read on the forward strand.
TGTGGCAGGCGGGCTGGCGGCGCGAATCGCAGCCTCTGTTCTGGTTGCTCAAGCCGCTTTACGAGCAGGGCTGGATCGCGGTCGACCTGTTCTTCGCGCTGTCGGGTTTCGTATTCTTCTGGCTCTATGGCGAGGCGATCCGCGAGCGCCGCATGGGCCCTGCGCGTTTTGCGCTGCTGCGCTTCTCGCGACTCTATCCGCTGCATTTTGTGACCCTGATCGCGGCGGCGGTGTTGCAGACGTTCTTTTTCCGCGCCACGGGCAAATTTTTTATCTTCGACGCCAATGACTGGCAGCATTTCATTCCGAACCTGTTTCTCACGCAGCAATGGCTGCCGCCCACCATCGACCAATCCTTCAACGGCCCCGCCTGGTCGGTCTCGATCGAAACGCTGCTCTATGGCGTGTTCTTCGTTTTCTGCCGGCTCGGATTGAAAGCGCCCTGGCAGCTGATCGCCATTCCACTGGCCGCGATCTTTCTGCTGCCATGGAACGAATTCATCGCGCGCGGGCTGATGGGATTTTTCCTGGGCGGTCTTGCGCTGCAGGCGACGGAAGCGATCAAGGCGCGCGTGCATGCAAAACAGATCGCCATCGCGATTGCGTGGTCCACGCTGTTGATGTGGGGGCTCGTCTTCGCGTCGTTCTATGTCGCAGCCTTCGGCGACGCGGCTTCGTGGCTCGCGGCGCGCGCGCCGTTCGGCGTCTCTCATTGGGGCGGGGATGATATCTACGAATTCTTCCTGTGCGGCTTCATCTTCATCGTGAGCCCGTTGACGATCATGGCGCTGGCGCTGGACGAGCAGGTGCTGGGCGGGCGCTATGCGGGGCTCTCGTTCCTCGGCGACATTTCCTATTCGACCTATATGATTCATTTTCCGATTCAGCTCACGCTGGCGCTGGTGGCGCTGAAGTTCGGCTGGACGCCGAAATCGTTCCAGTCCGTGGCCGCGCTGGGCGGATTCTATGTCGTGCTGATCGCGCTGGGTCTGGCGTCTTATCATTTCTTCGAGCGGCCCATGCAGAGCCTGATCCGCCGGGGCGCGCGCGAACATGTTCCCGCGCCCGCCGAATAGTTCCCGGCTTGAAATTCCCGGCGCCGCGATAGTTTGCGACAAACATCACATGGGTTTCATGAACCACGCGGTCCGTTTCGTGGTTAATAGGGCAATAGGGGTTACGTTGAATAAGGAATTTGGAAATGAAAACGACATTATTGAGCCTGTCTCTCGTTCTCTCGCTTGCGAGCGCCGGCGCGGCCTTCGCGCAGGATCAAGGTCAGATGCAGGGTCCGCCGGCCGGCGACCAGCACGCCGCGTTTAAAGCCGCCTGCGGCGCGGACATTCAAACCTATTGCGCGTCGGCGCAGACGAAGGAAGATCGCCATTCCTGCGTGCAGGCGAACAAGGACAAGTTCTCCGACAGCTGCAAATCGTTCATGGCCTCGCATCATCACGGCGGCGGCCAGATGCAGGGCCCAAGCGGACAGCAGTAAGATTGATTTGTATGAAATTTTTTCCTCTCTCCCATCGGGAGAGAGGGCAGGGTGAGTGGGTGCTCGTGCAGCGCGCTGCTCTGGAAAGATTTAGCCCTGCACGCGCACCCACTCACCCTCGGATACGCAAGCAAGCTTGCGCATCCTCGACCTCTCTCCCGGTGGGAGAGAGGTGAAGCAAGAGTTCGAAACCTTGAGTCTGGATAAAGTACTCAGCGAACCGCTCCGCGCCTCCGCGTGAAAATTCTTTCTATTTCCCGTTCAGCAAATCAACCAAGGTTGTGCCGAGAGCCGCGGGATTGAGCGAGACGCGGATGCCCGCGGCTTTCATCGCTTCGATCTTGGATTCCGCGCCGCCTTTGCCGCCGGAAATGATCGCGCCGGCGTGACCCATGCGGCGTCCCGGCGGCGCCGTGACGCCGGCGATGAATCCCACCATCGGTTTTTTCTTTTTCGACTGGCGCACGAATTCCGCCGCGTCTTCCTCGGCCGAACCGCCGATCTCGCCGATCATGATGATGGCGTCCGTTTCGTCGTCGGCGAGGAACATTTCCAGCACTTCGATATGCTCGGTGCCTTTCACCGGGTCGCCACCGATGCCCACACAGCTCGATTGGCCGAGGCCCACGGCCGTCGTCTGCGCCACCGCTTCATAGGTGAGCGTGCCGGAGCGCGAGACGATGCCCACGCGCCCGCGGCGATGGATATGGCCCGGCATGATGCCGATCTTGCATTCGCCGGGCGTGATCACGCCCGGGCAATTGGGGCCGATGAGCCGCGTCTTCGAACCCGACAACGCGCGCTTCACCTTCACCATGTCGAGCACGGGAATGCCTTCGGTGATGCAGACGACGAGCGGTATCTCCGCGTCGATCGCTTCCAGGATCGCATCGGCCGCGAAAGCCGGCGGCACATAGATCACGCTGGCATCGCAGCCGGTTGCGGCCTTCGCCTCATCGACTGTTTCGAACACGGGCAATCCCAGATGCGTCGCGCCGCCTTTGCCGGGCGAGGTGCCGCCCACCATCTTCGTGCCATAGGCGATCGCCTGCTCCGAATGGAACGTGCCCTGATTGCCCGTAAAACCCTGGCAGATCACTTTGGTGTTCTTGTCGACGAGGATGGACATGATCGAACTTTCAGTTGGAGAGCGTCTTTAGCTTGTCGATTGCGGCCTGCTCATTGTCGACACGGATAGCCCCCTCGATACGCCGCGCGCAGGCGACGTTCGCTGCAATCTTCATTACGCCTTTGTCGGGGATTGAAACCCAGCCGCGATCGGTGGCCTTCGCATCTCCCTCAACCATGAGAAGTCCTTCTTGGCCGTTATGGGTAGAGATTGCGCCGATGAATTCACCGTGGTTTGTTTGGCAACTTACAAAGAAGCCGTCTTTGTCATATCCATCTGAACTACCGCTGAGAATCCACACACTTTTGAGATTTTTCTCCGCTTCATCTGTGACGGCGCCCGCATCATAGGCATATACACCATCATCCGTCTTCAGCACGTACCACTCATGCGTCCCCGCCGCACTCGCAGGAGCGGCCAGAACGCACAGCATCCAGATGGCAAGCACGCGTCCCATTTTACTTCTATCACGCCAGTTTCGGATCGAGCTTCTTGCACGCGTCGATCAGGCCCATCACGGACTCGGCCGATTTCGCGAGTTGCGTGCGTTCCTCGCCCGTGAGCTCCAGCTCCACGATGCGCTCGATGCCCTTCTCGCCGATCACCGCCGGCACGCCGACATAAAGATCCTTGATACCATAGGCGCCGTTCACATAGGCAGCACAAGGCAGCACACGCTTCTTGTCCTTCAGATAGCTTTCCGCCATCAGGATCGCGGCCGTGGCCGGCGCGTAATAGGCCGAACCGGTCTTCAGCAGCGCGATGATTTCCGCGCCGCCGTCGCGGGTGCGCTGGACGATCTGGTCGAGACGCTCCTGCTTGATCCAGCCCATCTTGACGAGTTCGGGCAGCGGCACGCCCGCGACAGTCGAGAAGCGCGGCATCGGCACCATCGTGTCGCCATGGCCGCCCAGCACGAAAGCCGAGACGTCTTCCACGCTCACATTCATTTCTTCGGCCAGGAAGTGCCGAAACCGCGCGCTGTCGAGCACACCCGCCATGCCCACGACCTTGGCATGCGGCAGGCCTGAAAACTGGCGCAACGCCCACACCATCGCGTCGAGCGGATTGGTGATGCAGATGACGAACGCGTTCGGCGCATGCGCCTTCAGGCCTTCGCCCACCGCCGACATCACCTTGAGGTTGATGGCGAGCAGGTCGTCGCGGCTCATACCGGGCTTGCGCGCCACGCCCGCCGTCACGATCACCACATCGGCGCCCGCAATGTCGGCATAGGAATTCGTGCCCTTGAACTTCGCGTCATAGCCTTCGATAGGCCCGGCCTGTGCGATATCGAGCATCTTGCCCTGCGGCAGGCCCTCCACGATGTCGAACAGGACGATGTCGCCCAGTTCCTTGAGGGCCGCGAGATGGGCCAGAGTGCCGCCGATCTGTCCGCCGCCGATAAGCGCAATTTTCCTGCGAGCCATGGGGATTTCCTGTGTGGGGGGGCCGGGCAGGTACTAGCGCGGCGGCTTGGCGCTCGCAAGCGCGCGCCTTCAGGCGGCCGCAGACCGGGCGCGGCGGGCCAGAAACGCCAGCGGAATGCACAGCGCGCACATGCCCGCGGCGAAGAGCGCGCCCCTGTGGTCGTTGGCGGCGAAGAGGACGAGCAGGACGATATCGACTGCAAGCGCCAGCGCCGGAAGCCAGGGATGGAGGACTGCGCGATAGGGCCGGATGAGGCCAGGTTCGCGCCAGCGGATGACGAAATAGGAAATCTCGACGATGACGCCCGCCATGGTCGACAAGATCGCGATGAGGCCGAACACAAGCGCGAACGCGCCCGTCGAGGCGAGCGCCATGGAGACGATGGCCGCCAGCAGAAACGCGGCATAGGGACTGCCGCCTTTATTTACGGATTCGAACACGCCGGGCAGCAGGCGGTCGCGCGCCAGCGCATAAAGCACGCGCGGCGCCAGCATGATGTTGGCGTTGGCGCAGCCGATGACGATGATCATGCCGCCGATCGCGAACAGGAGCGACGCGCCGCTGCCCGCCACGCGCGAGAGCACGGTCGCGAATGGAAGAGGCGACGCGGCCGTGCCCGCAATGCCCAGCACATGCAGCAGCATCGCGTTGACTGCCACATAGAGAAACGTCGTCACCGCAATGCCGATGAACACGGCGCGCGGAATGCTTTGCGACGGCGCCACGCTTTCTTCCGAGAAATAGATCGCGGCGTCCCAGCCGGTATAGGCGCCTTTGATGAGTTGATAGGCGCCGATGAGCGCCGCGAAGCCGATGGGCGCCAACGCGACAGGGGTTGCGTCCACATGCGACGGCACGAGCAAGGCCGCGGCGAACACGAATCCAAACAGCAGCAACGCCTTGAGCAGGCTGGTCGCGCCCTGCATCGCGCGTCCCTCGCGCAGGCCTGCGATGTTCGTCGCGTAAAGAATCCCCTGCAGCGCCACGGCGACAGCCGCTTCGTGGCCGCGGGTTGCGGGAATTGCCAGCGGCAGGAAATCCGCGAACACGACGCTGGCGGCCGCCGAGCCCGCGCTGTGGCTGGAGAACACCGTCCAGCCCACGATCAAGCCGCCCGCATCGCCGAAAGCGCGATGGGCGAACACATAAGGCCCGCCCGCCCGCGGCACGGACGTTCCCAGTTCGACGACGACATTGGCCGAGAGCAGCGCATTGATTGCGCCCAGGCACCACAGCGCGATGATGGGCCAGAACGCGTGCACCGTGCCTGCGATGACGCTGGGCGAACGCAAAATGCCCGAACCGATCACCTCGCCGAACCCCACAGCCACACCAAACCCCACGCCCAACAGGCGCAAGAGATGTCCGCGGGATGGTTTTGGCATGGGGAATTGGATCAGGAGTTGCGCTGCACCTTTGCGTGGGCGGATGTGTGGCGTCAACTCGAGCGACCGGTGCGATATGAGTTTGTTTCGAGTCCCCCCATCCTAACCCTCCCCACAAGGGGGAGGGGAATAATCCGTGTACGTCATATGTGATTACGGAAATTTTCGAAGCTCAAAAAGAGGCGCATACGGGACGCACAGGATCTGAGGACGCGCTCGCTAAAGTCCCCTCCCCCTTGTGGGGAGGGTTAGGGTGGGGGGACGCAGACGATCACGCTGCGTCAATAAACCCGCCCATCTGGCGGTTCCAAAGGCGCGCATACGCGCCGCCTTTCGCCAGCAATTCGCGGTGCGGGCCTTCTTCGACGATGCGGCCGGCTTCGAGATAGACGATACGGTCCATGCCCGCGATGGTGGAAAGCCGGTGTGCGATGGCGATGACCGTGCGGCCCTGCATCAGAGTCCACAAGCCTTCCTGGATCAGGTGCTCGGATTCGGAATCGAGCGATGAGGTCGCTTCGTCCAGCACGAGGATCTTTGCGTCCTTCACCAGCGCGCGCGCAATCGCGACCCGCTGACGTTCGCCGCCGGACAGCTTGATGCCCTGTTCGCCGACGATCGTGCCGTAACCGGTCGGACGCGCCTCGATGAAATCATGGGCGTGCGCGTCGACCGCCGCGCGGATCACGTCTTCGTCGCGCGCATCCGGCCGCGCATAGCGGATGTTGTCGCGCACGGCGCGGTGGAACACGCCCGGCGTTTGCGGCACTTCCGCGACCGCTTCGTTGAGCGTGTCCCAGGTGACGAGCGCGATGTCCTTGCCGTCGATCAGGATGCGTCCGGCCTGCGGCTCATATTGACGGCGCAGGAGCTTCACCAGCGTGGATTTCCCCGCGCCCGAAGGACCCACGAGACCCACCTTCTCGCCCGGTTTGATGTCGAGGCTCAGATCCTGGAACACGGGTTGGCCGTCGGGATGATGAAAGCGCACATGCTCGATGCGGATCGAGCCGTCCTTCACCTGCAGCGGCAAGGCGTCAGGCGCGTCCACGATTTCGTGCGGCTGGCTCACGAGTTCCAGCGCTTCGGTGAGCGTTCCCAGCTGCTCGAAATAATCGAGCATGCGGAACGACAATTCCTGCACGCTGCGCGCGATCTGGTTGGCCAGCGAATAGATCATCACAAACGCGCCGATGCTCACGATGCCGGAAAGCGCATCGCTGGCCGACAGCGCCACGAGGCCGAGCAGCAGCGCCAGCGTCGCAAGCTGCATGAACGTCCTGAGCATGATCAGGAACCAACGCAACCGGCGCGACGCGTTCATTTCGTCGGCGAGAAAGAACGACAGGAAGCGGCGCTCATAGACCGCCTTTGCAAAGGCGCGCACCAGTTCGGCATTGGTGATCGCGTCGACCAGGCGTCCCGTCGAGGTCGAGACTTCGTTGGAAAACGCCTTCGACAATTTCACGCAGCGTTTGGCCAGCGACACGACGATGCCGAGATAGAGGACGGTCCACAGGCCGAGGATCACCGCGTAGGGCGCATGCGCTTCGTACATCAACACGCCGCCCACCAGCACGAGGCCCGTCACCCTCACCATGTCGAGGCAAAGGATCGTGAGAATCGTGACGGTGGCCTGACCCGCCTGCTTCACTTTCTGGCCGAGCTTGCCCGCGAAGTTTTCCTGGAAGTAGCGCGGGCTGTGACCCAGCATGTAGGCGAACAGATATTTCTGCGCGAGCGCGCGCATGCGCGGGCTCGTTTCGATGTCGACCGCTTCATAGCCGCGATAGACGCTGGCGGACACGAGCCAGATCGCGCCCAGCACGATCAGCCAGGGCAGCACCGCCTGCACGAAGCTCTGATGCAGCTTGTAGGCGGTGAACAGCGAGTTGATCAGGTGCGACAGCGCCAGCGGGCCGAACGCATCGATGGCGGTGGCGGCCGCGGCGAGCGTCACCATCACCGCGACGCGTTTCGGGAAATGCTTGCTGACCAGCATCCAGATGAACGGGAACGGCCGCGATGGAATGGTCGCAAGCGGTCTCGCCTCGGCGAGCGCTTCGGGCCGAGTCAAAACCTCATCGGGAACAACATGCCGAGTCACGACGCACGCGTGTGTTAGGGGGCGCGGAGAATAGCGGCCGCGCGCCGCTTTTGAAGGGGGCGGAGAGGAAAAGTTCGCGGTGTGACGATTTCGCCGAGATTAGGCTTCGGCGGCTTCCGCGGCGGCTGTCTCGCTGGCGCGATCCTGGCGCTCGCCGATACGGGCCGATTTACCGCGACGCCCGCGCAGGTAGTAAAGCTTCGCGCGGCGCACCTTGCCCTTGCGCACGATCTGCACGGAATCGACCAGCGGGCTGTAGATCGGAAACACGCGCTCCACGCCTTCGCCGTAGGAAATCTTCCGCACGGTGAAGCTCTCGTTGATGCCTTCGCCCTGGCGCGCGATGCAGACGCCTTCGAACGCCTGGAGGCGCTCGCGGGTCTTGGTCTGCTTGGTCTTCTCGTCGAAGGTCGCATCGACGACCTTCACGTTGACCTTCAAGGTGTCGCCGGGGCGGAATTCCGGACGGCCTTTTTTGCCTTGAGGGCGACCATTTGCTCGGCTTCGAGCTGCTTCAACAGGTTCATTTTACTCTCCGTCCGCCGGGCCAAGCCGTTAGGTTCGTCAAGGAAGGCGCGCCCTATAGCCTACCCTTTTTGCTTTTCATAGAGGGCCCAGAGGTCGGGCCGCCGGTTTTGGTCAGGTTTTCCGCTTGCGAGCGCCGCCAACGGGCGATTTCGGCATGATTGCCGCCCGCCAGCACGTCCGGAATTTCCCGGGATTCGAAGGTCTGCGGCCGCGTGTAGTGCGGGTATTCCAGAAGCCCCGCCGTGAAGCTTTCCTCAGTGGGGGAGGCTGCATCGCCCAGGACGCCGGGGATCAGGCGGACGGCGGCCTCGATCAGGGCCATGGCCGCAATCTCGCCCCCGGCCAGCACGAAATCCCCCAGCGAAATCTCTTCGAGGCCGCGGGCGTCGATCACGCGCTGGTCGACGCCTTCGAAACGTCCGCAGAGAAGTATCGCGCCCGGACCTTCGGCCAACGCTTTGACGCGGGCTTGGGTGAGCGGGAGCCCTCGCGGCGACAGATAGATGGCCGGCCGCTCAGGCCCGCTTGCACGCGCGGCGTCTATTGCCGCCGCCGCCACATCCGCCCGCATCACCATGCCCGGACCGCCGCCGGCGGGCGTGTCATCGACGGTACGATGCTTGCCGAGCCCGTGCTCGCGGATGTCGCGCACATCGAGCGACCACAAACTTTTGGTCAAGCGCCTTGCCGAGCAGCGACGCGCCGAGCGGCCCCGGAAACATTTCGGGAAAAAGAGTGAGAACGGATGCGGACCAGGTCATGACTGCGACCGTGAAAGATATCCCACCGCCCAAACCCCAAAACTCACCATGGCCGGGCGTGACCCGGCCACCCAGCCAGCGAGCGTCCGCGAGCGGAAATAATCTGGGCGGCGGCCCAAAAGTAAGATGCACCACGGAGCCACGGAGAACACGGAGAAGTAGGGGAGAAGTAGGGGAGAATCTGTTGCACGCGAACGCGTGCAGAAGACTCTTCTCCGTGTCCTCCCTACTTCTCCGTGTCTCCGTGGTGAATCTTTTTTGTTGTGGAAGCTGCGCGTCACTCGCCGCGTGGACTCGCGGCGGCTGGGTGGCCGGGTCAAGCCCGGCCATGGTGAAATAAAGAGCGTCATTCCACGCCGTGCTCTTCTTCCGCGGCTTCGTCTTCCTGCACGGCAATGACGATGCGCGCGGCTTTGAGATCGACCGTCGGCACCGTCTCACGCGTAAACGGCAGAAAAATGTCCCCGCCGTCGGCGCGTTCGATTTCGATCACGTCGCCCGCGCCGAAATTGTGAATGCCCTTCACCGTGCCGAGCGTGCGGCCTTCGGCATCTTCCGCGCGCAGCCCCACGAGATCGGCATGATAGAATTCGTCGTCGTCTTCGGTGGGCGGCAACGCATCGCGCGCCACGCAGCAGCTCCGCGCCCTTGAGCGCTTCGGCGGCGTTGCGGTCGTCGACGCCCTTGAAGCGCACGACCGCGATATCCGCCTTGGCAAGACGCGCCGAGACCACGATGAATTCGCGTCCGTCCTTGCGCATGCAGCGCGACCATAACCGCGCAGAGCTTCTCGATCGCCGCGGTGAAGGTCTTCACCTTCACCTCGCCCGACAATCCCTGCGCGCCGATGACGACGCCCAGAAGGATGTCGTCGGACATGAGCCGCGAGCACCTTAGGTCTGCGGCGTGGCGGCTGCGGCCGTCGCGGCCGCCGCGGCGCGTTCCTGCGCCTTCTTCTTCGGCTTCGCCTTCTCGGGATTGCTGTGTTTCAGCGGCTTCACCACACCGGCATTCGAGCAGGAAGCCGATGCACGCGATCGCTGGCGATGGCGCCCTTGGCGATCCACGCCTTGGCGCATTCCAGGTCCAGCTTCACGCGGTCGGCATGATCGCGCGGCAGCAGCGGATTGTAGAAGCCGATCTTCTCGATGAAGCGGCCGTCGCGCGGGCGCATGCGAATCCGCGATGACGATATTGTAGTGCGGGCGTTTCTTGGTGCCGCCGCGCGAAAGCCTGATCTTGAGTGCCATGTGGTAACGTCCTTTCCTAAATAATTCGAATTGATGTCCAAAGCGAATGGCGAGTGGCGAATAGCGAATAGGGATATTGTGCGGACAAGCCCCATTCGCTATTCGCCCATTACCTTTTTCCTCCCGGAAACATTCCCGGCGGCAATTGCGGGCATGCCGCCGCCCATTCCGAACGGCATGCGTCCGCCTTTGCCCATCTTCTTCATCATGTCCGACATCTGGCGGTGCATTTTGAGGAGCTTGTTCACTCCTGACACTTCGACGCCCGCGCCGCTGGCGATGCGCTTGCGGCGCGAGCCGTTGATGAGATCGGGTTTGACGCGCTCGTTCTTCGTCATCGACAGGATGATCGCTTCCTGGCGCTTCAGGATCTTGTCGTCGAGGCCGGCCGTCGGCGAGCTGATCCTTGATCTTGCCCACGCCCGGCAGCATCGCGAGCACGCCCTTCATGCCGCCCAGCTTCTTCATCTGGCGCAATTGCTCGGCGAGATCGTTCATGTCGAACTCGCCTTTCTTCATCTTGGCGGCGATCTTCTCCGCCTCTTCCTTGTCGATCGTCTCGGCCGCTTTCTCGACCAGGCTGACCACGTCGCCCATGTCGAGGATGCGCGCGGCCACGCGGTCGGGATGGAAGGCTTCCAGCGCATCGAGCTTTTCGCCCGCGCCCAGGAACTTGATCGGCGCGCCGGTGACCGTGCGCATCGAGAGCGCCGCGCCGCCGCGCGCATCGCCGTCGACGCGGGTGAGGATGATGCCGGAGAGTCGACACGCGCTCGTTGAACGACTTGGCGATGTTGACCGCGTCCTGGCCGGTCAGGCTGTCGGCGACCAGCAGCGTCTCGTGCGGCTTCACGGCGTCGCGCACCTGCGGCCACTTCCGCCATCAGCGCTTCGTCGATATGCTGGCGGCCGGCGGTGTCGAGAATGAGCGACGTCGTAGCCGCCGACTTCGCGCCGCGGCCATCGCGCGCTTGGCGATGTCGAGCGGCATCTGGTTCGGCAAGGATCGGCAAGCGTGGCGACGCCCGCCTGTTCGCCCAGGACTCTTCAGCTGCTCCATCGCGGCGGGACGGCTGCACGTCGAGCGACGCCATCAGCACGCGCTTCTTCTCTCGGTTCTGCAGCATCAGGCCGAGCTTGGCCGAGGTCGTCGTCTTGCCCGAGCCCTGCAGGCCCACCATCAGGATCGGCGCGGGCGCGCTGCCCAGATCGAGGCCGGCGTTCTCCGCGCCCAGCGTTTCGACCAGCACGTCATGGACGATCTTGACGACCTGCTGGCCGGGCGTGACGGAGCGGATGACGTTTTCGCCGATGGCGCGCGGGCGGACCTTGTCGATGAAGTCCTTCGACGACGGGCAGCGCCACATCGGCATCGATCAGGGCGGTCGCGCACTTCGCGCAAGCGCCTCATCGACATCGGCCTCGGAGAGCGCGCCGCGCCCCCTGAGCTTGTCGAACACGCCCGCCGAGGCGGGTTTGCAAACTGTCGAACATTCTCTCTCACTCACCATGGCCGGGCGTGACCCGGCCACCCAACTTTGCATTGTCATGGCCCGCAAAAGCGGGCCACCCAGGTCACACCTGCGCTGCCCTTACAGGCGAAGCACAGATCGATCGTTTTTTCGTCGGTGCCGGAAATGCGTCACCTGGGTGGCCCGCATTTGCGGGCCATGACACCAAAGGGAAACGTCAGTTTCCCGCGTCATTCCAGGTGCTTCAGCAACCCCAAAGCACAAACGCCCCAGGGGGCGCACCTGCGCTGCCTGGGGGCGATCCCCGGCCGGGCCCAGGACCGGAAGCTTCTCAGCGTTCCGGATCGGGAGGGGATTTAGTCCGGTCGGGGGTCGAAGTCAATTTTGGGTAGCGGTGTAGTTTGATGCCTCAGTCCGGGAAGGCCCTGTAACAGCTTGAATGAATCGGACCGAATTTCGATACATGAACAGTCACGGCGGGGTTCTTCTCGTCGACGCCGGCCCATACCAGCCATCCGTTCCCGTCAGGGCGCGCGTGCCAGTATTTTTGATTGGCTTTGACTTCCTCGGTCGCCGGGGCTCCGCCCGCTTGGGAGTCGTAATATGCCCAATCCCGCGCGCAAGCCGCCCGCGCAATTTCCGCAGCCTGTTGCGGTGTGTTCACGCATGAGGAAAGCGAAAGCGAAAATAGAGCAACGACTATTCGCCGCGAACTATGCGATCGCATCCAGCTTAGCTTCCCAATCCTCTTGCGCCTTCACCATATCAGACATTTCCAATGCCTGGAGGTAACCGAAGCACGGATGTTATCATGCGCGTTGGCTACTTCCCCAACCCCAGCTTCTCCTTCAGATACACAAAGCTCAGCGCCCACATCTCCGCCGCCTGCTTGTGGTTGGCGGCCGCCGCGTGTCCGCCATCGGTGTTCTCGTAGAACATCACGTCGTGGCCCTGCGCTTCCATCTTCGCCGCCATCTTGCGCGCATGGACGGGCGTGACGCGGTCGTCGCTGGTGGCGGTGACGAAGAACACCGGCGGATATTTCACGTCCGGCTTCACGTTCTGGTACGGCGAATATTTGAGGATCCAGTCGCGCGCCTTGGGATCGGCGGGATCGCCATATTCGCCGATCCACGATGCGCCCGCGCCGATATGGGTGTAGCGGATCATGTCGATCAGCGGCACCTGGCAGACGACCGCGCCGAACAGATCGGGCCGCTCCACCATGTTGGCGCTGACCAGCAAGCCCGCCATTCGAGCCGCCCATGATGCCGAGCTGTTTCGGCGTGGTGAGCCCGCGCTTGATCCAGATCGGCCGCGACCGCCTGGAAATCGTCATAGGCCTTCTGGCGGTTTTCCTTCAGCGCCGCCTGATGCCAGGCCGGGCCGAATTCGCCGCCGCCGCGGATGTTGGCCACCACATAGATGCCGCCTTCGACGAGCCACAGCCGTCCGAAATTGGCGGAATAGGACGGGCGTCATCGAAATCTCGAAGCCGCCATAGCCGTAGAGCATGGTCGGCGCCGGGCCTTTCGACATCTTTCGGCCGCGTGACGAAATAGGGAATCTTCGTGCCGTCTTTCGACGTCGCCTCGAATTGCTCGGTCGCGAGGTTCGACGCATCGAAACGCGCCGGCAGCGATTTGATCGCGACCGGCTTGTCGTCGCCGGCATCGGCATAGAGCGTCGTGGGTGTGATGAAATTCTCGAAACGGAATTCCGCCTCCGGCCCGAAATCATTGGTCGAGACGATATGCGTCGAGCCGCCGGCCGGGCAGATCGAGCTTCGTGTCGCTCCACGCATTCTTGGCGGGATCGAAACGGAAAACATGGATGCTGCCGATCACATTGTCGTAGATCGCGGCATAGACGGCATCGCGGCCGACGGACACTTCTTCGATGGAGGCGCGCGGGCCCGGGCGCATAAAGCACGTCAATCGGACCGGTTTCGTGGGGCTCCAGCGTCGCGATCGGAAACCGCGATCAGCGCACCCTTTGGCGAGCAGCGTTCCGCCCGGCGGCGTCCAGTCTTCGCGCAAGCGTGACGATCAGCTTGCCGTTCATCATGCCCTGCACGTCGGCGGACAGCGGCAGCTGGCGCTTTCCGCCAGTGGCGATCCGACTCCGCCGGTGCACTGAAATAATATTCGGTCTCGAAGAAACTCGGCGCCCTGCACGATCATCGGGATAAGCGTCGTCTTGCTGACTGCAGCACGACGGGTCGACACCGAAACATCGGTCGTCCTTGCCTTCGAATAGCCGTCTCGGCGTCCGCAATCGGCGTGTCCGCGCTTCCACATCTTCGACGATGCGCGGATAGCCCGAGGTCGTCATCGAGCCCTTGCCGAAATCGGTGCGCGAACAGCACGGTGATCGTCGTCGACATAGGTCGCGTTCGACTTCGCTTCGGGCAAGCGTGAAGCCGTCTTTCACGAATGTTTTCGTTGCCAGATCGAATTCGCGCACCACCACGGCATCGCCGCCGCCGCGCGACAGCGGATCAGACAGCGCGTCAGCGACGGCGTGCAATCCGCGCCCTTCAACACCCAGTTCTCCTGCTCGTCGGCGGCAAGCTTGTCGACGATCGAGCAGCATTTCCCAATGCGGGATTGGGGTTCGCGTAATCGGCAATGGTCGTGCGCCGCCACAGGCCTTTGGGATGCGCCGCGTCCTGCCAGAAATTAAAGACATAGTCGTGATCGAGACTGCCGAAGGGAATGCGGTCGGTGGCGTCGAGCACCTTCAGGACGGCGTCGTAATCCTTCTGGTAGTCGGGATCGGCCTTCAGCACGCCGAGCGTCTTGGCGTTCTGCTCCTTCACCCAGGCCAGCGGCTTTTCGCCATGGACATCTTCCAGCCAGAGATAGGGATCGTTCACGTTTGTCCGCAGCCATCGCCTGCCATCCCAGAATCGTCGCAACGCCGACAGCCGACACCAAACGCCCAGCCGCATGATCCGCCTCGTGATCGTTCCCGAAGCCTTTGTCCGCGAGGCGCGGGCAAAGGGTCAATGTCGCGGTTGGCAGGGGCGCGATCCGCCAGCCTATAAGGCGCCCATGACGGCGTTCCTGCAAAATGCACGGCCTGGGCAATGATTTCGTGGTGTTCGACGCGCGAAACAGCGGATTTCGCGCTCGAGCCGCGGCTCGCGCGCGCGCATCGCCGACCGCCATCTTCGGCATCGGCTGCGATCAGGTGATCGTGATCGCGCCCGGCAAGGAACGGCGCCGACGCGTCCATGCGCATCCTCAATGCCGATGGCGGCGAAGTGGAATCCTGCGGCAACGCCGCACGCTGCGTGGCGCGGCTGCTGATGGACGAGAGCGACCCGACCCGCGTGCGAGCTCGACACGCCGGGCGGCCTGCTCGATTGCACGCGATGCCGGCAACGGCAATGGTGACGGTCGATATCGGCGAGCCGCGCCTCGACTGGAACGAGATCCCGCTGGCGCGCGAGGTCGACACGAACAACTTTCGCTCTGACGGTCGACGGCGCAGCGCTGTCGGCCGTCGGCGGTGTCCGTCGGCAATCCGCATTGCGTCCTGTTCGTGGACGATGCCGAGAAGGCGCCGTGGCGGAGCTTGGGCCCGAAGATCGAGCATCATCCGATGTTTCCGACCCGCACCAATGTCGAATTCGTGAGCGTGCTGTCGCGCGCACGCATCTGCGCATGCGGGTGTGGGAACGCGGCGTGGGCATCACGCGGGCCTGCGGCACCGGCGCCTGTGCCACGGCCGTCGCGGCGCAGTCCGGCGCGGGCTCGCGGAGCGCAAGGTCGAATCGTGCTCGATGGCGGCACGCTCGCGCATCGAATGGCGCGAAAGCGACGATCATGTGCTGATGACGGGTCCCGTCGCGCTCGCCTTATGCGGCGAGGTCGATCTCGCGGCGCTGGGCGGCGCGGCATGACTGAGATCGTCACCTTCGGCTGCCGGCTCAACGCCTATGAGAGCGAGGCGATCCGCGCGCGCGCGGCGGAGGCGGGACTGCGCCGACGCGGTCGTGTTCAACACCTGCGCGGTGACGGCGCGAAGCGGTGCGCCAGTCGCGCCAGGCGATCCGCAAGGCCCGCCGCGCCAATCCCAGGCGCGAAGATCATCGTCACCGGCTGCGCCGCGCAGACCGAGCCCGAGACCTATGCCGCCATGCCGGAAGTCGATCTCGTGCTGGGCAATCGCGAAAAGCTCGATGCCGCGAGCTATGCCGATTTCGGCGTCGGCGACTGCCGAGCGCGTGCGCGTCAACGACATCATGTCGGTGCGCGAGACGGCGTCGCAGTTCGTCGACAGTTTCGAAGGCCGCACCCGCGCCTTCCTGCAGGTGCAGAACGGCTGCGATCATCGCTGCACCTTCTGCATCATTCCCTATGGCCGCGGAAATTCGCGCAGCGTGCCGATGGGCGCGGTGGTCGAAGAAGCGCGACGCCTGGTCGAGGCGGGCTTTCCCGAAATCGTGCTGACCGGCGTGGATCTGACCTCCTATGGCGCCGATCTGCCGGGCGCGCCGACGCTCGGCACAACTGGTGCGCAAGATTCTGAAGCTGGTGCCGGACCTCAAGCGGCTGAGGCTTTCCTCCATCGATTCCATCGAAGCCGATGCCGACCTGATGCGCGCCATCGCGGAGGAAGAGCGGCTGATGCCGCATTTCCATCTGTCGGTGCAGTCGGGCGACGACATGATCCTGAAGCGCATGAAGCGCCGCCATCGCCGCGCCGACACGATCGCTTTCTGCGACGACGGTGCGCGCGCTGCGGCCCGATGCCGCGTTCGGCGCCGATCTGATCGCGGGCTTTCCCACCGAAACCGACGCGATGTTCGAGAACACGCTGAAGCTGGTCGACGATGCGGGCCTGAGCCATGCTGCATGTCTTTCCGTTCAGCCCCCGCAAGGGCACGCCCGCCGCGCGCATGCCGCAAGTACCGCGCGAGATCGTGAAGGAGCGCGCCGCGCGTCTGCGCGCACAAGGGCGCGAAGGCGCTGTCGCGCGCGGCTTGCATCGCTGATCGGCCGCGAGAGATGTTGCTGGTGGAGAAGCCAGGCTTCGGCCGCACGCGACTGTTTTGCGCCGGCGATTTTCGAAGGCGACGGCCGAACCGGCTGCGCATTCGTGCGCGTTCGCATCGCGGGCGCGACGCCCGAGCATCTGATCGCAGCGTCGCATGACCGATCAAGACACGACATCGCGAAGCCGGGCTTTTTCGCGCGGCTGAAGGCAGGGCTTGTCGCACAGCGCGGACGCCCTGGCGAGACAGCATCACCGGCATCTTCACTGGACAAGCAAGCTCGATGCGGAATCCATCGCAGAGCTGGAGGAAGCGCTGGTGCGCGCCGATCTGGGAACGGGGCTCGCCCGGCGCATCGCAGAAGACATCGGCCGCGGCCGCTATGACTACAACATTTCGCCCTACGACATCCGCAGACTGCTTTCCGCCGAGATTGCCGCGTTGCTCAAGCCGGTCGAGAAGCCGTTTGCGATCGACCGCAGCAAGAAGCCCTTCGTCGTGCTGGTCGCGGGCGTCAACGGCACGGGCAAGACCACGACCATCGGCAAGATCGCCAACCGCCTCACCAAGGACGGATTGCGCGTGGTGCTGGCCGCGGGCGACACGTTCCGCGCGGCCGCGATCGAGCAGCTGCAGATCTGGGGCGAGCGCACCCATTCCGAAGTCATTTCGCGCGCCACGGGCGCCGACGCCGCAGGCCTCGCCTATGACGCCGTCGTCCGCGCGCGCGCGATCAACGCCGATGTGCTGCTGATCGACACGGCGGGACGTCTGCAGAACAAGGCTGGGCTGATGGCCGAGCTGGAAAAGATCGTGCGTGTGCTGAAAAAGCTCGATGACGACCGCGCCGCATGCGGTGCTGCTCGTGCTCGATGCGACCACGGGACAGAACGCGCTTTCGCAGGTGGAAGCCTTCAAGGCGGCGGTTCCGCTGACAGGACTGGTCATGACGAAACTCGACGGCACCGCCAAGGGCGGCATCCTCGTGGCGCTGGCCGACCGGTTCGGCCTGCCGGTGCATTTCATCGGCGTGGGCGAGGACGCGGAGGATCTTCAGCTCTTCGATGCGCAGGCGTTCGCCAATGCGCTGACGGGCGCGACATGAGCGAGCCCGCGAACGAAAACGCCTGGCAGGCGCCCCTCACGCGGCTTGCGCTCGATCTGGGGCCTCTGATCCTGTTTTTCGTAGGCTTCGAATTTTTCGGCATTTATGTCGCGACCGGCGTCTTCATGGTCGCCATTCTGGTTTCGCTCGGGCTGGGCTACCTGCACGAGAGCCGCATATCGCCCATGCCCGTGTTCACGGCCGTGCTCGTGCTCGTGTTCGGCGGGCTGACGCTCTATCTGCAGAACGACACGTTCATCAAGATCAAGCTGACGGTGCTTTATACGTTCTTCGGCATCACCCTGATCGGCGGTCTCGCATTCAAGCGGCTGTTTATAAAATATGTATTCGGCCAAGCCTTTGAATTAACGGAAGAAGGCTGGCGCAAGCTGACCTGGCGCTGGGGATTCTTCTTTCTCGCGCTGGCCGTGGCCAACGAAATTATCTGGCGCAATTATTCGACGCATACCTGGGTGGTTTTCAAGGTCTGGGTCATCATCCCGCTGATCTTCGTTTTCGGCCTGATCCAGACGCCGTTGGTGATGAAGCACGAAATCGAAAGCAAAACTGACCCAAAGATTTGATTGGGGTCTGATCGTCAATTCGGATTCGAGAACGGCGCGAACACGGCCAAATCCTTGGATTCGCTATAATGTTTCAGCGCCCAGACCACGCTGGGGAACGCCAACTCATTCCAGGGAATTTCGTTCCACGAAAAAAGATTCACTTCGAGGCTCTCGGACTCCGGCCGAAAAAACCGGTTTGTCAATGTGGGCTCGGTACATCAGTTGAACCTGACTGATATGCGGCACGCTGTAGACGGCGAGCAACGCATCGATGCGTATATCTGCGCATGCCTCTTCCCTGGCTTCGCGGCGCGCGCCGTCTTCCGGGGATTCATGTTCCTCGAGAAAGCCCGCCGGCAGAGTCCAAAGCCCTTTTCGTGGTTCGATGGCGCGGCGACACAATAGGATGCGGTTGTCGTGCACGACCACAGAGCCCACAACGATTTTCGGATTGGCGTAGTGGATGTGGCCGCAATGGCCGCAGACGTCGCGCTCGCTGGTGTCTCCGTCCGGCACACGCCGCACGAAGTGCGGGCCGGGGGAGGGCGGAATGAATTTGCGCTTGTCGACCATGCACTTGCAAATCTGCCCAAAGCCTGCGCATGACGGAAGCGAATTTTGCATGCGGTTTCGATTGTGTCGCAGAAATCATTTGTGGAAGCAGTTGTCGAGGCGCGATTGCGCGTCTAATCTTCCTCCTCCGTAAGGTGGGGATGACGGGAACCGCGTTGCACTGCCCGGCGTTACGCGGGTTGGTCCTCCAGAAAAATCGGATCGATGAAAAGTCGCTCCACAATCAATTGCTTCGGAAATTTCAGGGGTGTCCGATGAATTCGAAGGGGCAGCGAAAGGCAAATGGCGGCTTCGAGCTGGCAGAAACGCCTTCGCATCTCATGCGCCGATGCCACCAGTATTTCGGCGATCTTTATGCGCTGGAGACCGGCGCGCGCGATCTGACCAAGCAGCAATTTACGGTGCTTGCCGCACTGGAGCATCATGACGGCGTCAGCCAGACGATGCTGGTGGAGGCCACCGGCATCGACCGCTCGACCTTGGCGGAAATGGTGCGCCGCATGCTGGATCGCGGCCTGTTGTCTCGCGAGCGCACCGAAGAGGATGCGCGCGCGAACGCCGTCGCAATCACGCTTACGGGACGCAAGGCGCTGCGCAGCGCGCGCATCGCAGCGGAACGCGCCGAAAAAGCGCTGCTGGAGGCGCTGCCCGCCATTGAGCGTCAGCGTTTCATGAAATCTCTTGCCGCCATCGCATCGGCCGCAGACGCCTTTTTGCATAACGGTGCCGCGCGGCCGCAGCGCAAACGTGCGCGCAGCCGCAAGAACTAGACCTTGATATCCAGTTGCGAGCCCATTCTTTTCGCAGGCGCGAAAGGATTTGCCGGCTTCGCGAGCGGCGTGGTGTTTTCCGGCGCGGCGGTTTTGAACGCGAGCGCTTCGAATTGCGCGGGCTCTCCCGAAGACACTGTCGCTTTTGCGACATTTGATGGTTCCGTGCGCGACGGCGCAGGCGGCGCGCTGGGATTGCGCACCTGCTGGGCTGCGACGAGGAGATTGCTGGCGCTGATCTGCATGGGTTGGACGTTCTGTCCGCTTTCGCTGCGTGTCCCGTTTTGGGGCAACGCTCAGGGGAGATTTTCAGAGAAACCTTGCCAAAGGCTGAAGGTCTTGGCTGAAGGCCTCAGCCGCCGCGCGCTTTCTCGATGGCCGGCAGCACGATTTTGGTCAGCGCGTCGCCCACCAGGGGGCCCGGATAGCGCAAGCGCACAATCCCCCTGCCGTCGATCACAAACGTCTCCGGAACTCCGTACACGCCCCATTCGATGCCGGCGCGGCCGTCTGCGTCGAGATCGATGCGCTGATAGGGATTGCCCAGATCGGCCAGGAAGGCGCGCGCCTTCTGGGGCGTGTCCTTGTAGACCATGCCGTAAAGCGCCACGCCGTTCAGCGCGGCCACCTGCGCGAGCCCCGGCCCTTCGATGCGGCACGGGATGCACCAGGAGGCGAACACATTGAGCACCGTCACATGGCCGGCCCTGAGGTCGGCGGGCGCGAAAGCTTCGGCATTGGCGTCGAGCGGGGGAAGCATCAGCCTGGGCGCCGGCTTGTCGACGAGCATGGACGGCAATTCGTCCGGCGCGGGTCCATGCAGGCTCAGCGCAAAACCAATCACCAGCACGGCGAAGGCGAGCACCGGCACGATATAGGGCAACCGTCGCATCATGGACGGTCGCCTTTTTCCGCGCGCTCCAGCGCAAGCTTCGCGCGTCTGTAGGCGTGCCAGGTGAGGACGATCGCTGCGGCAAGCCCGACAAACGACACGCCATAGGCGGGCCACACAAAGGCCGCGTAACCGCCCATCGCGAAGAAATGCGCCATCTCAGGCTCCCGCCCGCAGCAGCGACCGGCTGCGCCGGTTCAGAATTTCCGTGCGTATACGGATAATCCACAATGCCGCGAACAGAAAGCCGTAGCCCAGCATCATCGCAAACAGCGGCCACAGGAACACCGCCGAAATCGTGGGACCGCCTTCGCGAAAGATGCTTTCGCCCTGATGAAGCGTGCTCCACCATTCGACGGAGAATTTGACGATCACCACATCGACCGCGCCGACGAGCGCGAGGATCGCCGCCGCGCGCGCCGCGCGCGTTTCGTCCTCGATGGCGTTCCACAGCGCGATATAGCCCAGATAGAGAAACAGGAGGATCAGGAACGAGGTGAGGCGCGCATCCCACACCCAATAGGTCCCCCACATCGGCTTGCCCCACAGCGAGCCCGTGACGAGCGCGAGCGCGGTGAACAGCGCGCCTAACGGCGCAGCCTCGCGCGCGGCGACATCGGCCAGAGGGTGCCGGTTGACGAGGCCGATGAGCGACGCGAGCGCCATCAATCCGTAAATCGCCATCGCCATGGTGGCCGCCGGCACATGAATGAACATGATGCGCACCGTATCGCCCTGCTGGTAATCGGGCGGCGCCGTGAATCCCAGATAAAGCCCGGCTGCAATCAGGAGCGCGGCCGCGCCCGCGATCCAGGGCAGCACAAGGCCGCTCAACTCCATGAACCGCGTGGGATTGGCGTATTTCAGCATCGCGTCCGTCTAGGCTTTTCGCGAAAAGGCGGCAAGCATCGGGCTCACGCTGCGAGGTTGAGCCGCAGCGCGGCGGCGGTGGTGAAGGGCGACAGCAGCACGGCTCCCAGCGAGAAGGCGGCGAGCAGGCCCAGAGCGGCGCTCGGCATACCGTCGATCGCCGCGAGCACGGTCCCGGCGCCGAAGATGACGGCCGGCGCGATCAACGGCATGACGAGCAATGGCAGGATCAACCCGCCGCGACGCACCGCGAGCGTCAGCCCCGCGCCGATCGCGCCGATGGCGCTGACGGTCGGCGTTCCGATCGCCAGCGAGACCACGAGGGCCGCGTAGCCCTGTGCCGGAAGATCGAACAGCAGCGCCAGCACGGGCGAAAGCAATGTGAGCGGCAAACCCGTCGTGAGCCAATGGGCGAGAATCTTGGCGGCGCTCACCGATTCCAGCGACAGCGGACCCAGCGCAATCGCATCGAGGCTGCCGTCGTCGAAATCGAGCTGGAACAAGCGGTCGAGCGAAAGCAATGCGGCCAGAACCGCGGCGATCCACAACACGCCGCCAGCAATGCGCGAAAGAAGTTTCAGATCGGCGCCGATCCCGAGCGGCACGATCGCGGCCATCGCGGCGAAAAACGCAAGCGCCAGCATGGCGCTTCCGCCCGCGCGCGTGGCGAGGCGAATGTCGCGGGCGACGAGGGCGAGGAATGGCGTCATGCCAGTTCCGCCAGTTCTTTCGGTGCATAAGGAAATGACGCAAGCACATTCCCACCGGCCCTCAAGGCTGAGGGATTCACACTTCTCTTGGAGCGACCTCGAGCGGGAGGGAAATGTCCAGTTGCTTTACCTCTCTCCCACCGGGAGAGAGGTCGAGGATGCGCAAGCTTGCTTGCGTATCCGAGGGTGAGTGGGCGCGCGTGCAAGATCAAATCTTTCAAGAGCGGCGCGCTGCATGAGCACCCATTCACCCTGCCCTCTCTCCCGATGGGAGAGAGGGAAATTCTCAAATCTTTTTCGTCGAAAGCGGTTGCTTGAACTCTCTCCCCCCGAGCCCTCAAGGGGCGGGTGGGAAAGTTGGCGAAGGATTGGCTCATTGGTCGCCTCCCAGCACCAACTTCGCACACTCAATCCCCAGCGGCTCATGCGTCGCCGCAATCGCGATGCCGCCGGCCTTGCAGTGATCCGAGATGAATTGCGCGGCCAGCGCCTTGCCCGCCGCGTCCAGCGAAGCCAGCGGTTCGTCGAGCAGCCACAGCGGCCGTCCGCTCAGCTTCAGTCGCGCCAGCGCCACGCGTTTCTTTTGTCCGGCGGAAAGATATTGCGCCGGCAAATCTCGCGCGCGCGAAAGATCGACCTCCGCGAGCGCCGTCGCGATGTCGTCTTCTGTGCCGTAATAGCGCGCATAGAATGCGAGCGTCTCGAACGGCGTGAGTTGCGGCTTGACGGCGTCCTGATGGCCGAACCAGCCGACGAAGACGCGGCGCTCTTCGCTATCGCTGATCTCGGCGCCGGACATGGTGGTGAGCGTGACCGCGCCGGACGCGGCTTGCAAAAATCCCGCGATCAGGCGCAACAGCGACGTTTTTCCTGCGCCGTTGGGACCTTCAATGGAAATTACGTCGCCCGCATTCGCGCGAAAGCCAAGCGCGCGAAACAATTCGCGCCCGCCGCGCTCCAGCGTCAGCTTGTCGGCTGCAAATCCCCTGAGCGCCTGCAC
This sequence comes from uncultured Alphaproteobacteria bacterium, assembly GCA_963715545.1. Lineage (GTDB taxonomy): Bacteria > Pseudomonadota > Alphaproteobacteria > Micropepsales > Micropepsaceae > Rhizomicrobium. The sequence goes on from OY970252.1 coordinate 4,101,136, forward strand.
GGCCTCAATACATATGCTGGCCGCCGTTGATCGACATGGTCGATCCGGTGACGAAGCCTGCGTCGTCGCGCCACAAGGAAGAGGACGCCGCGGGCGATTTCCGTCGGCCTTGCCAAGACGGCCCACGGGAATCTTGGCGACGATCTTCTCCAGCACGTTCGGCGGGCACGGCGGCCACCATGTCGGTGTCGATATAGCCGGGCGCGATGGCGTTGACGGTGATGCCCTTGGGCGCGCCTTCCTGCGCCAGCGCCTTGGTGAAGCCGTGGATGCCGGATTTCGCGGCGGCATAATTCACCTGGCCATATTGGCCGGCCTGGCCGTTGATCGAGCCGATATTGACGACGCGGCCGAAGCTGCGCTCGAGCATGCCGTCCCACACGGCCTTGCACATGTTGAAGCAGCCGCCGAGATTGGTGTCGAGCACTTCGTCCCAATTGGCGCGGCCCATCTTGCGCATGGTGGCGTCGCGCGTGATGCCGGCATTGTTGACGACGATATCGACAGGCCCGAGATCGGCTACGACCTTCGCCACGCCGGACGCGCACTCCTCGAAGCTCGCCACATCCCATTTGTAGGCGGCGATGCCCGTCTTTTCCGTGAAGGTCTTGGCGCGTTCGTCATTGCCGCAATAATTCGCGGCGACCTTGTAGCCCGCCTGCTTCAGCGCGACCGATATCGCCTCGCCGATGCCCCGCGTTCCGCCCGTGACGATTGCAACCCGCGCCATTCAATCCTCCCGAAAAATCTTGTTTTGCGAAGCCTAATCCGCAATTGCCGGTTGCAGCAACGCGCGATGTGTCACCGCTCCACGCACATCGCGATGCCCATGCCGCCGCCGATGCACAGCGTGGCAAGGCCCTTCTTGGCGTCGCGCTTCTGCATCTCGTGCAGCAGGGTGACGAGCACGCGCGCGCCCGAGGCGCCGATCGGATGGCCGATGGCGATGGCGCCGCCATTCACATTCACCTTCGCGGTGTCCCAGCCCATGTCCTTGTTGACGGCGCAGGCCTGGGCCGCGAACGCTTCATTGGCCTCCACGAGATCGAGATCGGCGGGCGTCCAGCCCGCGCTCTTGAGGGCGGCGCGCGAGGCGGGGATGGGGCCCGAGCCCATCACGGCGGGATCGACGCCGGCCTGCGCCCAGGAGGCGATGCGGGCGAGCGGCTTCAAGCCTCGCGCGCTGCGCCTCTTTCGCGCTACATCAGCACGAGGGCTGCTGCGCCGTCATTGATGCCGCAGGCGTTCGCGGCTGTGACCGTGCCGTCCTTCTGGAAGGCAGGCTTGAGGCCGGAGATCGCCGTCATAGGTCACGCCGTCGCGGATGAATTCGTCCGTGTCGACGATGCGTTCGCCCTTGCGCTCTTTCACGGTCACGGGCGCGATCTCGTCCTTGAAGCGTGCCGGCTTTGCGCGCGGCTTCGGCCTTGTTCTGCGAGGCGACGGCGAAACGATCCTGCATCCTCGCGCGTGATCTGCCATTCGCGCGCCACGTTCTCGGCCGTGACGCCCATGTGATAGCCGTGGAACGCGTCCCACAGCCCGTCCTTCAGCATCGTGTCGGTGAATTCGAGCGCGCCCATCTTCTGGCCGGCGCGCAGATAGGCCGCATGGGGCGCCATGGCTCATGGATTCCTGGCCGCCCGCCACGACGATGCTCGACGTCGCCATTGAGGATCGCCTGATAGCCGAGCGCCACAGCGCGCAGGCCCGAGCCGCACAGCTGATTGACGATCCAGGCCGGCGTTTCATACGGAATGCCGGCATTGATCGACGCCTGGCGCGCAGGGTTCTGGCCCTGCGCCGCCGTCAGGATCTGGCCGAGAATGACTTCGGAGACGTCCTTCGGCGCCGACGTTGGCGCGCGCCAGCGCCGCCTGGATCGCGGTCTTGCCGAGTTCATGCGCAGGCACGGTTGCGAACGCGCCGTTGAACGAACCCACCGGCTGTGCGAGCGCCCGAAACGATGACGACGTCTGTCATGAAAGCCTCTCTGGACGATTTTGTGTTGCGCTGCGCGCAAAATGACGCGAATGCGAGCGTGGGTAAACTGCGCCAAATCACGCTGTATATTCAAGCGGTTAGATATCGCCGTATACGGAGCAAGGCCATCCGGCCCGGCAAAAGGCACTGGACAGGGTGCAGAATGTAATGTTGTGCTAGTCGCCAGTGAGCGCCCGCGGAGAGGCGCCGAAACGTCCTCTAACAGCGGTTTATCGTGACGGAAGAACGCCCAGCAGCGGACGGCCCGGTCATCATCAAGAAGTACGCCAACCGGCGTCTCTACAACACCCAGACCTCGAGCTATGTGACGCTCGACCATCTCTGCGAGATGGTGAAGGAGGGCACCGAGTTCGAAGTGCACGATGCGCGCACGGGCGACGACATCACGCGCTCCGTCCTCACACAGATCATTTTCGAGGAAGAGGCCAAGGGGCAGAATCTTCTGCCGATCCGCTTCCTGCGCCAGCTGATCCGCTTCTATGGCGACAGCCTGCAGGCCTTCGTGCCGGGCTATCTCGATCTGCTCGATGGAGAGCTTCACCAAGAACCAGGAAGCGATGCAAGAACCGCGTCGCCGAAGCGTTCGGCGGCGGCACGCAGACGCCATCGAAGCGATGACGCGGCAGAACCTCGCGATGTTCGAACGCGCGATGAAGATGTTCACGCCGTTTGTGCCGCCCACCGGCCGCGCCGCGAATGAACCCGATGCGGCCGCGCGTTCGTCCAACGGCGCGGGCGAGGCAAACGCGAAATCCTCCGACGAGATCGGCGAACTCAAAAGCGAAATCGAAGCGATGCGCCGCCAACTCGCCGAACTCGCGCGGGAACGGAAGTAGAATTCCCGCGGAGGACACGGAGGACGCGGAGAATAAATTTTCGCGTGTTCCCAAATTTGGTTGAACAGCATCACCAAACCTCACCATGGCCGGCCCCCGAGCCGGCTACCCAGCCGCCGCGCGTCCGCGCGGCGAATAACGTTATTTCCTACGGTACAATCTCAATTTGCTTAGAGAATTTTATTGGGCTCGCGGACGCTCGCCCGCTGGGTGGCCGGGTCTTCGCCCGGCCATGGTGAAGGATGGGGCCGCGTCAATCGAATCCGGAGACGTGCGAAAATTTATTCTCCGCGTCCTCCGCGTGAGAAACCTTACGCCTTCGACCAATCCGGCTCGAGCACGGGTTCGCCGAAATGGAAGCCCTGGAAATAATCGACGCCGAAGCTTTCGAGCAGCGCCGCTTCGTCGTCCGAACTCACCCATTCCGCGACCGTCTTCAGTTTGAAGTTGCGGGCGAGTTCGACCAGCGTGCGCACGAAGATCTGGTTGTCGGGCGACGATTCGAGGCCCTTCACATAGGAGCCGTCGATCTTGACCGTATCGACGCGCAGCATCTGCAGATTGCGGAACGAGGTGTAGCCTGCGCCGAAATCGTCGATGGCGACGCGGCATCCCAGTCTCGCGCAGGTTCGAGACGAAACGCGCGCTTTCCTCGAACGCATGCAGCGCGGCGGTTTCCGTCAGCTCCACGATCATGCGCTCCGCCACCTGCTGGTTCGCGCGCACGTAATTGACGAAGGATTGCAGCCAGGACGGATCGCCGGCCGTGGTGCCCGAGACGTTGACCGCCAAGCGTCACTTTGGGGTGGGCGTGCAGCTGCGCCACCGTCATTTCGAGCGCGTGGCGATCGACGAGCCGCACGAGGCCCAATTGCTCCGCCGCGGGGATGAACTGTCCCGCCGTCGCGACGGTGCCGTCCGTGCGGATCATGCGCAGCAGACATTCGTGATGCACGGGCAGGCGCGTCGTGGCGCTGATGATGGGCTGATAGGCGAAGACCAGCCGGTCGTCGTTCAGCGCCGCCACCACTTCGTCGGCGATGCCCATCAGACGCAAGCCGCGCCATTTCGCGTTGCGGCGACTTGGCATAGACGGCGAACCCGTCGCGGCCCGCGCCGCGCGCGCGATCGAGCGCTTCTTCGGCGCGCAGCATCGCTTCCTGGCTGGAAGACGCGGCCTGCGGCAGCCACACCGCGCCGACCGTAATGGTGGCGGACACCGTGCCGGCCGCGCGTCGCGATCACGTCGCTGCGCACAACGCTGCGCAGCCGCTCGGCCACCAGCGAGATTTCGCGCTCCGTGCAATTGCCGAGAATGACGCCGAGCTTGTTGCCGGCCGTGCGTCCGATGATGTCGCTGCCGCGCAACGAACCCGCAAGCCGTTCGCCCACCGCCACGATCACTTCGTCGGCGGCGCCGAAGCCATAGGCCTCGTTGATCATCGCGAGCCGGTCGATGGAGGCGACGAGATAAGCGCAGTTGCGCTCCTCGGCCTTGGCGGCTTCGATGGTCTGCGAGAGTTTTTCGCGCAGGCTGGTGCGGTTGAGATGACCCGTCAGCTCGTCGCGGGTGGCGAGATAAGTGAGCCGTTGCGCCTCGCGCTTGCGCTCGGTGACGACACGCAGGATTCCCGTCAGCCTTTCGGCGCGGCCTTCGGCGCCCGACAGCCTGACGCCGCACATCTCGAACCACACATTTCCCATGGCCGAGGCGGCTTCGAATTCGAATTCGAACATCGAATCCTTGAGCGTGTTTTCGCGGACCATGGCGCCGAGTTTGTCGCGGCCGCCGGCGCTCATCCAGGCGCGCAACGCTTCGCCGCGTGTGAGCTTTTCGGGATCGGTATAGGTTGCCAGCGTATCCGTGGCGCCGTCCCAAACGATGACGTCGTCCGAAAGCGTCCAGTCGAACGCGGCCACCGCCGCGCCGGTCATCGCCAGGCGCAGCCGTTCTGCGTCCTGCGCGGCCGCCAAAGCGCGCATGCCATCGACGGGCTTCTTTGGAAGCGTCTGTCTCAGCACCAACCACCATCCCCGGCCGATTTTTTATCTGGCCTTTGGGGCAGCATGCCGATGGGGCATTAAAAATCCCGAAACTTTTGACTCAAGGCGTCGTGATCGGACCTGCGGCGCGCGCTTTGCGTTAAAGAGTGGTTATGACGGACGTTTGCACTTTTCCTATTGTCGCCGCGGGCGGGATCGCGCGGCCCTATGCGGTCGTTGCGGCCGTCGAAAAACCGCGCTGCGACAGGGGATTGCAGGAAAATGTCACGACCCAGCCGCCGCGCGGAAGCGCGAACGATGCGGGCCGCGACCGCAGGCGATCGTCCCATTCCGGCACAGATTCAAGCGCGCCTCTTTGGAACGGCCCGCGATTGCGCGCAGCCTTCGTCGCGCAGGTTCTGGGACAGGTGTTGGCGCCCCAAACCGGCGATCCCCGCCTAGCGCTCGCGGCGTACCAGCGCGATGACGTTGGACGGCGGCAAAGCCAGCTCCTCGACAGCGCGGTTTGACCGTTTCGCGCAGGCGAGAGCCGCGGCGAGAAGCGCCGCAGCCGAAAACAACGCAAGCGAAGTCTGCGCTTCAAGGCCACCCGTCATATCGGCGGCGGCGCCGGCGAGAAGCGTAAAGGCGCACACCGTCGCCTGAATCGCCGAAGTGGAGTCCGCGCGCCAGCGCCGCAGCGCGAAGATCAGAATTGCGCAGACCGACGCGAACAGCGCCGCCATGGCGATGAACTGCGCGCCGGTCATGGCGGCGACGACGCCTGTCATGCAGCCCAATATGAGCGCGGCCGAGGCCAGCGCAGGGGGCGGCGATCCTTCGAACGAAGAAGCGAAGGCGAGCGCGAGCGCCGTGGGCGCGAGCGAAATGACGATCAGCGCCACCGCGCCGGCCGGCGATGGCGCTTGCGGCAGCCCTATTGCGAACAGATCGGCCAGCGCCAGCGCGCCATAAAGCGCGGACGCGAATTGCACATAGCGCCGCGCCTCGGCGCGCGCGCGCGAAACGAGGATCGCGGCGAGAATTGCGGACAGCGCGAGAACGCTGGCAAATGCGATGTCGGCGACGTTCATGATCGCTCGCGTTTCAGATCGACGACAAGGTTTTTGAGCTCGATCAACAATCGCTCCACGCGATCGAGCCGTTCGGCGACCCCGACATCGCTGGCATCGCCAGGTTTGGGCAGCGGCGTGGAGATCCCGGCATGCGTCGCGACATCGGCGGCAGACGCGCCAAGCAAGGCGGCGATGATGGCGACGTCGCGCGCGGACAGTTCGCGCTGGTCCTTCCAGATTTCCGCGATGCCGGTTTCCGACACACCCAGCGCGCGCGCCAGATCCGCCCGCGACAGATGCACGGCAGCCAGCCGGCCGTCGAACCACGCCGAATCGAAAAACAACGCCATGGCGGGACATTACGGGGATTCGGTTAAAATCGGCAGGGATGAGGGCGGTAGCATTTTTAACGCGGTGGTCGCGGAGGATGCGCAGAGGACGCGGGGGATTCCGGCGCGTTTCATTTAGATAGTCGTATCGACGGGCTTGTTGGCGCGCTTTGCGCGCCGAATCGAGCAATCCACTTGCATTCATTCCCAAGCAATACACACCGAATCCCACTGCGTCCTCTGCGCATCCTCCGCGACCACCGCGTTAAAAAAGCCACCCCGCCCAACGATGAAACTCGTCTCAATAATCCGGATGCCCGATCATCGCCGCGCCGAGGATGCGGCCATAGCCGTTTTGCTGCACGACGACGGCCACCGCATCGTGCGGCGCATCCATGCCGTCCTGCCGGGGCAGATCGAGCGACACGGCCGGACCTTTCCAGATCCCGATGGCCTTCAGGTCGCGCACGATGTTGCGATAGGTGACCGTACGGCCCTGGTTTTCGCCCGCGCCGATCGCGACGCTTGCTTTGCCGAGGACACGGAACATCCAGATCGTCGCGTCGGGCCCGTCATGCGAGGATGCGGGCCCGACGGTGACATGAATCTCCTGGCGCGTGGCATGCAGCAACACGGGAACCGCATCCATGTCGCCTTCCCGCAACGCGATGGCGGTTTCGACCGCCGCTTCGCGGCTGCCGATCACATCGCTCACGCCGTCGACGATGATCTGGGGCGTATAAACGCCGCCATGTCCCATGATCTCCGAATAGGATTTCTGGCGGCGCGTGTTGTTTTCGCTGGCGAGCGTGTCCTTCCAGCCCATCATGTCCCAATAGGTGATGGGCAGGCTCATCGCGAGCACGTCTTTGCGATCGGCCAGGCGGCCCAGCAGGGCGTCGGCAGGAGGACAGGAGCTGCAGCCCTGGCTCGTGAAGAGTTCCACCACGACCGGACGCTTGCCGCCGCCGGCCTCGGCCGAACCCGCAACAAGACAAACGGCCATGGCGAGCGCCAAGCCCCGGACAATCCCCGATTTCGTCATGGCCGCGAGAATAGGGCTCGGCCCCCTCCGTCACCAGTCACTTCGGCTTGAAGCCCCCATACTCGCCATATTGTGAACCTTTTGCCGCGGTTTGCGTAGCCGCCTTTTTGGCTCGCCTGTGCACTCAGTTAAGGAACTCGCGCAGGTGCGTTACGAATGCCGCGGGCTGCTCAAGTTGAGGTAAATGCCCGGCTCCCGGGATTGTGACGATGCGGCTGCCGCGAAGTTCCCGCTGAAGCGCTTCGGCAGAGGCGAGTGGCGTATGGTGGTCGTCGGCGCCCCAGAGGATCAGCGTGGGCGCCTCGGTAGGTTTTGCGGGCGGGCGGCTCGAGAGACATCCGCGCAGAATTTTAAACAGCGCCGGGCTCGATTCGATGCAGCGGGCGACCTGTTCGTCGGTGAGAAAATTGGGATCGGCGAACATGTTGCGGATCGCCGCTTCGTTCATTGTACCGCGGTTGCGGGACTTCCACATCAGCGCGCCCATCGGCGTGCGCAGATAGAGCCGGACAGGCGTCGGCAGACGAATAAACTGTCCACCATTGACGCAGACGAGATGCGTCACGCGACTTGGGCGCTCGCTCGCAAAGGCCCGCGCGAGCGTGCCGCCGAAGGAGTTGCCCACGATCGCGGCGCGATCGACCTTCACTTGATCGAGAAATCCCGCGAGCCATTGGCTCAGGGATTTCCAGTTCGCTCGCGAAATCGCTTGCGAGCGTCCGAAGCCCGGCAGGTCGGGCGCGATGACGTCGTAATGTTTGGCAAGCGCGTCGCGCACGGACGACCAGTGAAAGCCCGCATCGGCCATGCCGCCCTGCAGCAGCACGACGGTGCGGCCTTTGCCTCCCCGCCAGAAATGCACGCGCTTTGCGCGACGCGATCTGAGAACGGCCCGCAGATTGAAGCTCATGCCGCCGCGCGCAGATTCCTCAGCACGTATGGCAGGATGCCGCCATTCTCGAAATAGGCGACCTCGTCGGCCGTGAGGATCATCAATGTCAGCGGCAGCTCCGCAGTCGGCCGTCGGGATAATGGATCGTCGCGTGATCTTCATGCCGCGGCGTGAGCTCTCCCGAGAGACCCGGAATGTCGATCACCTCGCGGCCGGTGAAGCCGTAGTCCTTGCGCGTCTTGCCCGCCTCGAAGCAGAACGGCGCCACGCCCATGCCGATCAGGTTCGAGCGATGGATGCGCTCGAAGCTTTCGGTGATCACCGCGCGCACGCCCAGCAGCTTCGGGCCCTTGGCCGCCCAGTCGCGCGACGAGCCGGTGCCATATTCCTTGCCGCCGATCACCACAGTGGGCACGCCGTCTTTCTGGTAGCGCATCGCCGCGTCGAAGATCGACATTTCCTCGCCCGACGGCTGCGCCGCGGATAATAGATCGTGTTGCCGCCTTCCTTGCCGCCCATCATCTCGTTCCGGATGCGGATATTGGCGAAGGTGCCGCGCTCCATCACTTCGTGATTGCCGCGCCGCGAGCCGTAGGAATTGAAATCCTTCTGCGACACCTGATGCTCGATGAGATATTCGCCGGCCGGCGCCGTCGCTTCTTGATGAGCCGGCGGGCGAGATGTGGTCGGTGGTGATGGAATCGCCGAACAGCGCCAGGACGCGCGCGCCCTTGATCTCGGCCACCGGCGGCGGGCTTGATCGCTCATGCCGTCGAAATAGGGCGGGTTCTTCACATAGGTCGAGCCGATGTCCCAGGCGATAGGTCTGGCCCTTGACCAGCTTGACCTTCTTCCAGTTGGCGTCGCCGTCGAACACATTGCCATAGCGCTTGCTTGAAGCTCGCGGGCTTCACCGCCTTGCGGATGGCCTCGGCGATTTCCTTGGGCGACGGCCAGATGTCCTTGCAGATAGACCGGCTCGTTCTCCTTGTCGTAGCCGACCGGCTCCTGCGTCAGATCGATGTTGATCGAGCCCGCCAGCGCATAGGCGACGACCAGCATGGGCGAGGCGAGATAATTCGCGCGCACCTGCGGATGCACGCGGCCTTCGAAATTGCGGTTGCCCGAAATCACGGCCGCCGCCACCAGATCGCCCTCGGTCACCGCCTTGGCGACCGGCTCCGGCAGGGGACCGGAATTGCCGATGCAGGTGGTGCAGCCGTAACCGACGAGGCGGAAGCCAAGCTTGTCCAGCGCCTTGTCGAGACCGGCTTTGGCGAGATAATCGGTGACCACCTGGCTTCCCGGCGCCAGCGAGGTCTTCACCCAGGGCCGCACCTTCAGCCCGCGCGCGATGGCCTTCTGCGCCACGAGCCCCGCGCCGATCATCACGCTCGGATTGGAGGTGTTGGTGCAGGAGGTGATCGCCGCGATCACCACATCGCCATGGCCGATGGTGTATTCCGTGCCTTCCAGCCTGCACGCGCGGTTGGCGTCGTCTTCCTTCTTGAACGTGTCGATCAGCGCGGTCGCGAAATTGCCTGCGAGGCATCGGCGAGCGACACGCGATCCTGCGGCCGCACGGTCCTGCGAGGCTGGGCTCGACCGTCGTCGAGATCCAGCGCGAGCGTGTCGGTGAAGACCGGATCTTCGCTTTTGGCGGTGCGGAACAGGCCTTGCGCCTTCGCATATTTCTCGACCAGCGCGACGCGGCGCAGGCTTGCGCGCGGTCGCCTTCAGATAGCGCACGGTTTCGGCATCGATCGGGAAGAAGCCGCAGGTCGCGCCATATTCCGGCGCCATGTTGGCGATGGTGGCGCGGTCTTCCAGCGCCATCTCGTCGAGGCCGGGTCCGTAGAATTCCACGAATTTGCCCACCACGCCTTTCTTGCGCAGCATCTGGGTGACGGTCAGCACGAGATCGGTGGCGGTGACGCCTTCGCGCAATTTGCCGGTGAGCGGAAGCCGATCACTTCGGGAATCAGCATCGAGATCGGCTGGCCCAGCATCGCCGCTTCCGCTTCGATGCCGCCCACGCCCCAGCCCAGCACCGCGAGGCCGTTGATCATGGTCGTGTGGCTGTCGGTGCCGACGAGCGTGTCGGGGAACGCATACTCGACGGTCTTCTTCGTCTTCTCGTCCTTGCCTTTGCGCGTCCACACGGTCTGGGCGAGATATTCCAGATTGACCTGGTGGCAGATGCCGGTGCCCGGCGGCACCACGCGGAAATTCGCGAAGGCCTGCTGGCCCCAGCGCAGGAAGCCGTAGCGCTCCTTGTTGCGCTCATATTCGATCACGACGTTCTTCTTGAACGAATCCTTGTGGCCGAAATTGTCGACCATCACGCGAGTGGTCGATCACCAGATCGACTTCGGCCAGCGGATTGATCTTTTCCGGATCGCCGCCCGAGGTCTTTCATCGCGTCGCGCATGGCGGCGAGATCGACCACGGCGGGCACGCCGGTCAGATCCTGCATCAGGACGCGCGCGGGGCGGAAGGCGATTTCGCGGTCGGAGCGTTTCTTGGTCTGAGCCAGGCCGCCACCGCCTTGATGTCGTCCGCCGTGACGGTCTTGCCGTCTTCATAGCGCAGCAGATTCTCGAGCAGCACCTTCATGGAATAGGGCAGCTCGCGAGATGCCCTTGAGGCCGTTCTTCTCCGCGGCCGGCGAGGCTGAAATAGACATAGGTCTTGCCGCCCACCGTGAGGGTGCGGCGGGATTTGAAACTGTTGAGACTGGTGGCCAAAGGATTTGTCCCGGATAAGGGGTTATCGGAATCGCGCGGGACATTAGGCAGTTTCCCCCGCCGATTCCATGCTCTTTAATGCCTGCCCACTTAACAAATCTATCCGGCCGCCGAGGCGGCTGCGGAGGGGACGTCATGGCAGGCGAAGCTGCGACAGTTCGAATCGAACGCGACGGTCCCGTGACGACAGTGATTCTCGACCGGCCGGAGGTGCGCAACGCCGTCGACCGGCCGACGGCGGAAGCGCTCGCGCGGGCGTTCACGGACTTCGAACGCGATGACAGCGCGCTTGTGGCCGTGCTTTGGGGCGCGGGCGGCACATTCTGCGCCGGCGCCGACCTCAAAGGCGTGGCGGACGGGCGCGGCAATCGCACCGTTCCGCCCAAAACGGGCGATGCGTACGATCCTCTGGCGGGGGACGGCCCCATGGGTCCGTCGCGCATGCAGCTTTCGAAGCCGGTCATAGCGGCCGTCTCGGGCCATGCCGTCGCGGGCGGGCTCGAACTCGCTTTGTGGTGCGATCTGCGCGTGGCCGAAGAGGACGCAGTGTTCGGGGTGTTCTGCCGGCGCTGGGGCGTGCCGCTGATCGACGGCGGCACGATCCGCCTGCCGCGCCTGATCGGGCAATCGCGCGCCCTCGACATGATCCTCACGGGACGGCCTGTCGGCGCGGCGGAAGCGTTCGAGATGGGTCTCGCCAATCGCGTCGTGAAAAAAGGCGAAGCGCGCGCCAAGGCGGAAGAGCTGGCCCGCGAGATCGCGCGTATGCCGCAGATCTGCCTGCGCGGCGACAGATCATCCGTATACGAACAATCTGGTCTTTCGCTGGCCGATGCGCTGGCGAACGAATTTGCCCACGGCGCCGGGACTCTCGCAAGCGGCGAAGCCCGCGTGGGCGCCGCGCGGTTTGCATCGGGCAAAGGACGAGGCGGAAGTTTTGAGAATATATGACGGGATGGGGAAGCGGTTCACTCTCTCCTCTTTGTTGTCATGACCCGCGAATGCGGGTCACCCAGGTGACACGACTCCAATCTTGAGAAAATTGGTCTGAACTTCTTCTGGTGACGCCAGTCCAGGTTTCACCTGGGTGGCCTGCATTCGCAGGCCATGACAAGTAGGTTGGGTGTTTTTACATCCGTACACAGACGAATTTCCCCATTTAAGTTCCCGTTAATGCTCGCGGCCTCCGCTCCATAATGTTGCCCTATTCCCCGCCGATAAGGCCTCAAAGCGCCTGAGGGACCCGTGCGGAAGCGCCGCACGCGAGAACATCGCACATCGAGACGGGCAGAATGTCGAGGAGTCACCTAGCAATCGCGGCGAATGTGGCGCTGGCGCTTGCCTGTCTGGTCGCTCCCGCAGCGCGCGCGCAGGATTCGGTGGAAGAACGCCTCTCCTATGATCGCCTCGCGCCCATCGTGCCGGGCGCGTATGTCGCAGGCGACAAGATCGGCTTCAGTCTCGATGCATCCGGCGGCGAATATCTGCTGCGCATGGACGGCACGCCGGAAATCTTCGTGCTCTATCCCGCGCGCGCCTCGCTGGGCGGGCGCGTGCTCAAATATGACTCTGGCGAGACCGCGATGCTCGTCGCAGGCTGGGGCGGCATGACGCTTTACACCGATGCGCAGCCCGGCGGATTGCCCGCAGTGCGCACAGGCGATTCCGTTCCGCCCTCTCCCCCGTCTATATCGCTGCCCGAAATGCAATCCGCCGCCGGAGACGACGGCCAGCGCCTCGCCTATGTTCGGCATCTCAATCTGAATTTCACGGCCGATTGGAATTCGCTGGCGGGCGATTCGACAATGCGCGCCTTCGCCTTTGACGCGATGGAAAACGCAGCGCGCGGGCTCGATCGCTTCGTGGGTTTCGGACCGGCGCGCGACGCGCTTGCCAGGCGAGTCAATGCGGTCTTCATTCAAACCAATTCGCGGCCCACGATCGCGCTCAACGGCAAGACGCTCGTCGTGACCTACAATCCCGGCCGGGGCTTCGAAGGCAGAGCGTCCTCGCGCGCCATCGCGCATGCGCTGTCGACGCTTCTATCGGTGCCGCAGAAGTAGACTCTGTTGAAGAGTCCACCCGCCCCTTGAGGGCGGGTGGAACTATTTCTTGGGCTTGAAATCTTCCGGCGCGATCTCGAACTTCTCGAATTCGAATCCCGGCGCCACGGTGCAGCCGACGAGTGTAAAATCGCCAAGCGACTTCGCGCATTGCCAGGCATGCGCCGGCACGACGATCTGCGGCCGTTGTTTCTTCGCGAGGTCGGCGCCTAGAATCCGTCGCACGGCGCGCCCATTTTTCCGGATCGACAATGCCAGCGGCGCGCCCGCATAGAAGTGCCAGATTTCCGCCGCGTCGATGCGATGCCAGCGCGATTCTTCGCCGCGCTTGAGCAGAAAATAAATCGCCGTCGAATGCGCCCGTCCCCGCTTTGCGGCGTCACGAAACGTTTCGCGATAATGCCCGCCTTCGGGATGCGGCTTGAGGCGCAGGCGACGGATGATCGTGTCGGCTTCTTCGGTCATTACAGAATCAATGGACTCGGCGCGCCGCGCGCCACGAGCGTCTTGACGCCCAGCGCCACGGACCGCGCATCGTCCAGCGCGTCGTGCCGGCGGCCTGCGAATTTCGCGCCCGCGGCTTCGGCAATGTCACACGCGTGAAGCCCACGCGGATCGACGCCGTTTTCGGCAAGCCACGGCGCGATGTTGATATAGCGCGGCAGTGGCGACGCATCATGGATGCCGTAGAGCCTGAGATTGCCTGTCAGCACGAGATCGTCGCGCCCGAAGGCCACGATCGGCGCGCCCGCCGCGAACGCGACGAACTGCTCATAGGCCGGCAGGAAATCCGTTCCGCGTTCCGCGATCGCGGCATTCGTGATGCCCGTCAGCTTTTCGAGATAGTCCGTGATCATGGGATTGATCCGGGGCCGCACCAGCGCATCGAACGGCGCGATCTCGTCGAACGAATTGGCGTCGACCTTGATCGCCCCGATCTGCACCACTTCCTTGAACTCGCCAGGCCTGAGCCAACGGCTCTCCAGCGAGCCCGCCCAGGCGGTGAATTCCAGGTCGAAGATGATCGCAGAGGTCATTCGTATCTGTGGATAGGAGTAGTCTCGCGGAACCGAATCAGCGGGTGGAACGTCTTTAAGACATTCTTAATGCGCTCGGCAGAGCGTGTGCCCGTGAATGCCAGCGATTAGACGAGGTTTCCATGGCGGCTATTTTGCGCGCGACGCCCCTTCCCGTCAGCACTCCCCCCGGTATCACTCCCAAAGCGCGTGAGCGCGAAGCCGCGCCGTCCCTGGCGCGGGCCTATCTGACCCGCCTGTCCCAATTGCATGACGAAGCCGCCAAGACCGCTCTTCTCGCCAACCTCCTGGGCCGCGCGCCCTATGCCGCGGGGGTGCTCGCGGTTGCAGCCGCGCTCACCGCCGCGCTTGTCGCGTCCACAGCTCCCATCGCCGAACTCGCCACCTGGTTTGCGCTGGTGGCGGCGGGACTTGGCGCGGCGGCGCGCGCCTATGCCAAGGCGATCCGCGCCCCGTTCGAGCTTGCGACCTTGCAGGGCTTCGCCCGCGATCTGTCGGCGACGCTGGTTTATGCCGGCTTTGCGTTCGGCGCAGGCGCGATCCTGGTGCTGCCCGCCAATGTCAGTCTTCTCGCGCTTCTGGCCTTCGGCGTCGGTACATCCGCGTTGATCGGCGCTTTCCTGCGCGTTCGCGACATGACCCTGTGCTTCCTCATTCCCGCCGTGAGCCTTTCGGCCTTTGCCGCGGTTTTGCGGCCTTTCCAGGGTGGCCTGACGGACATGGCGGCCATGCTCATCGCAGGCGTCGCCGTCGCGGTCGCCGTCCAGCTTGCCGGGCGGCTGGCGGTGCGTCCGACCGTGCCCGACCTGGCCGAGCTTCAGCCGGGCTGAGCCCATTTCCGTCTTTCGATTGCCATGGCGGAGCGGTAGTGTCCCGCGCCGTTAACCGAAACCTTGGCGCCTGCCCCTAGGATGGGTAGGTGGAAACACTTGGTCGCGCCCGAGAGACCGAACCGGTCCCGGCTCCCGCGGCTCCTGCCAGCTCCGATCGGATGACCATGACCTCACCTGCCGCCCAAGCGCTCCGCAACGATTCCGCGGAGGCCGCCGCCCATGAAGTCGAAGCGCGCGCCGTGAAGGAACTCTCCGCCGCCGCGTCCATTCTGAAATCCGCCGAGCCGGGCCTCGCCGCATTTTTCGATGCGTTCTATCGGGGGGCTTCGCCGGAAGATTTGACGCGTTACACGCCGGAATCGCTGGCGGCGCTCGCAAGCCTCGTCTTCGAGCGCTCCGCGGTTCGGAAGCCCGGCGAGACGCTTGTCACCACATTCGAATTTCAGGCTCAGGTGGCCGAGCTGACGCGCCGCGAGGCCGTGTTCGTCGCCGTCAACGACGACAGCCCGTTCCTGTTCAATTCGCTGATGGCGGAAATGAACGCGGCCGGCGCACGCGTGCACGCGCTGTTCCATCCGATCATGTTTGTGGGCCGCGACGCCGAGGGCCGGCGCAGCGACACGGGCGTCCAGATCAAGGAAAGCGTGATCGTGCTTGTGCTCGATCCGATGATCGACGCCGAGCGCCGCGCGGCTCTCGAAGACGGCGCGCGCAACGTGTTCCGCCAGGTGCGCCTTGCGGTGCGCGACTGGCGGAAGATGCGCGAGCACCTGCTCGAGTCGATTGCAGCGCTCAAGAAGAATCCGCCGCCGGTCTCGCCCGAAGAGCTCGCCGAAAGCGTCGCGTTCCTCGAATGGCTGTCCAACGATCATTTCACCTTTCTCGGCGCGCGCGACTATGTGTATCGCGACGTCGATGGCGGCCAGCTCGTGACGGTCGAGGGCAGCGGCCTCGGCGTTCTTTCGGACGAGCATGCGCACGCCATCCAGCGCGGCGATCGCCACGGGCAGTTGACGCCGGAAGTCGCGCGCGTTCCTCAAACTGCCGCAACCGCTCATCGTCACCAAGTCGAACCAGCGTTCCTATGTGCACCGCCGCGTCCACATGGATTATATCGGCGTCAAACTGTTCGACGCGAAAGGCGATTTCGCCGGCGAGCACCATTTCGTCGGCCTGTTCACGTCGGGCGCCTATAGCCGCAGGCCCGGCGACATTCCGCTTCTGCGCCAGCAAGGTGCGAGCATGTGCCGCGAACAGCGCGGCGCTCGAGCCCAACAGCCATGACGGCAAGGCGCTGGCGCATATCCTCGACACGTTTCCGCGCGACGAGCTGTTCCAGATCGGCGAAGACGAATTGTTCGCGACCGCCATGGGCATATTGCGCCTCGGCGAGCGGCCCAAGGTGCGCGTGTTCCTGCGCTTCGACCGCTTCGACCGTTTCGTGTCCGTGCTCGTGTTCGTGCCGCGCGACCGCTACGACACCGAAGTCCGCGAAAAGATTCACGCCATCCTGGCGAAGGCGTTCGACGGACGCACCTCCGCCGCGACGCCCGACCATCGACGATATCGATGCTGGCGCGCGTCCACTACATCGTCGGCCGCAATCAGGGCCCGCGGCCGCAGGTCGACATCCGCGTGCTCGAAGCCGAAATCCGCGCCGCGATCCGCACCTGGGACGACGGTTTCGCCGATGCGCTGATCAACGCGAACATGGCGAAGCGGAAGGCCTGCGCCTGTTTCATCGCCATGCAGGACGCATTTCCCGCCGCGCTATCGCGACGCGTTCTCGCCGGAAGAAGCCGTGCGCGATCTGGATGAATTCGATGTCGCTGCTCCGCGTGAAGGACGCATCCGGAATCAAAGCGCGCGCCTATCGCCTGTCGCTCGATCGCGCATGCGGCGCTGCGACTCAAGCTCTATGTGCTGGGCGCCGTGCTGCCGCTCTCGGCTTCGTTGCCGGTGTTCGAGAATCTCGGCTTCAAGGTGATCGCGGAAGATTCCTATGCCGTCTCGCTCAAGACCAGCGACGGCTGGCAGGGCGACGCCGCCGTGCTCGATTTCCTGATGGAGCGCGCCGACGGAGCGGCCGCCGATCTCGCCGACATCAAGACGCCGCTGGAAGAAGCGTTTCACGCCGTCGTGTCGGGCGAAGCGGAAAGCGACGGCTTCAATCGTCTGGTCGTCGGCGCAGGCCTGTCCTGGCGCGACGTCACCATCCTGCGCACGGCCGCCAAATTCCTGCGCCAGGCCGGCTTCGCCTTCAGCCAGGATTACATGGAGCAGGCGCTCGCGCGCAATCCCGATATCGCCGAGCTGATCGTCGATCTGTTCCACGCGCGCCACGATCCTCGACGTGAAGGACCGCGATGCGCGCCTGAAGACTTTGGACGAACGCATCGACGCCGCGCTCAACGACGTGCCCAGTCTCGACGACGATCGCATCATCCGTCGCTTCCGCAATGTCGTCGGATTGCATGTTGCGCACGAATTTCTATCAGCGCGATGCGAAGGGCAGCTCGTCCCGCTATCTGTGCGATCAAGCTGGACAGCCAGAAGCTCGACGAATTGCCGGCGCCGCGTCCGATGGTGCGAGATCTTCGTCTATTCGCCGCAAGTCGAAGGCGTGCATCTGCGCTTCGGCAAGGTCGCGCGCGGCGGCATCCGCTGGTCGGACCGGCGCGAGGATTTCCGCACCGAAGTGCTGGGCCTCGTCAAGGCGCAGCAGGTGAAGAACGCCGTGATCGTGCCGGTCGGCGCGAAGGGCGGCTTCTATCCCAAGCAGCTTGCCCGTCAACGCCACGCGCGAAGCACGTGCAGGACGGCGGCGATCGCCGCCTACAAGATCTTCATCAATGCGCTGCTCGACCTGACCGACAATCATCCATCCCGACGGCAGCGTCGTGCCGCCGCCGGACGTCGTGCGTCACGACGGCGACGATCCCTATCTGGTCGTGGCGGCCGACAAGGGCACGGCGACCTTCTCCGACATCGCCAACGGCATCGCGGAAGGCCGCGGCTTCTGGCTGGGCGACGCGTTCGCCTCGCGGCGGCAGCCATGGCTACGACCACAAGAAGATGGGCATCACGGCGCGCGGCGCCTGGGAAGCGGTGAAGCGCCATTTCCGCGAAATGGGCCGCGACATCCAGACGGAGCCTTTCACCGTGCGTCGGCGTGGGCGACATGTCGGGCGATGTGTTCGGCAACGGCATGCTGCTGTCGCATGCGACAAAGCTCGTCGCCGCCTTCGATCATCGCCACATCTTCCTCGATCCCGATCCCGATCCGGCGACGAGCTTCGCCGAGCGCCAGCGCATGTTCGACCTGCCGCGTTCGAGCTGGGACGATTACAACAAGAGCGCTGATCTCCAAGGGCGGCGGCGTCTTCGCCGCGCACGGCTGAAGGAAATCGCGCTGTCGCCGGAGATGCAGGCGCTGATCGGGCCTGACCGCGGCGAAAGCTCTCGCCGGCCGAATTGATCAAGGCGCTGCTGAAGGCCGATATCGATCTTCTGTGGTTCGGCGGCATCGGCACCTTCATCAAGGCCGACGGCCAGACCAATCTCGATGTGGGCGACCGCGCCAACGATGCGGTGCGCGTCAACGGCAACGAAGTGCGCGCGAAAGTGGTGGGCGAAGGCGCCAATCTGGGCGCCACGCAACTGGGCCGCATCGAATATGCGCTCAAGGGCGGACGCATCAATACCGACGCGATCGACAATTCGGCCGGCGTCGACACCTCGGACCACGAAGTGAATCTGAAGATTCTGCTGAGCGGCCCGCTGCGGCGCGGCGAGCTGACGGGCCTTGCGCGCGACGAACTCCTGAACGCGATGATCGACGATGTCGCCGCCCATGTGCTCGAGGACAATTACGACCAGACGCTGGCGCTTTCGGTGGCGCAGGCGCGCGCGCACGCGGACCTGGACGCGCACGGCCGATTCATTCGCGATCTCGAACGGCGCGGGCAAGCTCGACCGCGCGGTCGAATTCCTGCCCAGCGACGAAGACCTGCGCAAACGCGGCGCACGACAATCGCGGGCTCACGCGTCCCGAGCTCGCCGTGCTGCTGGCCTATGCCAAGCTCGATCTGGATGCGGAGATCGTGGCGAGCGAATTGCCGGATCAATCCTATTTCACGTCGGAGCTCGCGGGCTATTTTCCGCAAGCGGCCGTCACGAGTTTTCCCGACGAGTTGATCCATCATCGGCTGCGCCGCGAGATCGTGGCGACTTCGCTGGCGAACCGAATCGTCAATCTCGCCGGGCCTACGTTCATTCATCGCACCAAGGAGATTTCCAGCGCGCCGGCCGCGCGGGTGGCGCGGGCGTTCGTGCTGGCGGAAGGCGCTTTCGGACTCTCCGCGCTCAAATCGCGCATCGACGCGCTCGACCTGCGCGTGCCGGCCGCCGTCCAGACCGGCATGTATGTCGACATCATGCATCTGCTGCGGCGGCTGGGCCTCTGGTTCCTCGTCAACGTGCCGGTGAACGCCGATCTGGGCGACACGATCGCGCGCTATCGCGCGGGAGTCGAAAGCCTGCGCGGCACGTTCTCGACATTGGTCTCGCCCTATGAAGCGCACGACACGGAAGCGCGCATCGCCGAGCTGCAGAAGGCGGGCGCGCCGCTCGATGTGGCCGAAGACATCGCCGTGCTGCCGCTCCTGGGCGGCGCACCCGAAATTGCGCTGCTCGCATATTCGCGCGGACTGCCGCTCGATCTCGTGGCGGGGGCTTATTTCGCGGTCGGCGCCACGATCGGGCTCGACCGGCTGCGCGGGCTCGCCACCCGCATCTTCGGCGTCGAGCATTGGGATCGCCTCGCGATCCGCCGCATCATCGACGATCTCTATGCGGGACAGCGTGGGCTGACGGCCGATGCGCTGTCCTCGGTCGATCCGAAGACGGCGAGCGGCCGCGCCCAGGGCGCCGAAGCGGTGAAGCTGTGGGCCGAGCAGCACGCCGATGCGCTCGAACGCACGCGCAGTTTCTTAAGCGAACTCGAACGCACGGGCGATCTCTCCATCGCCAAGCTCACCTTGGCCAACAGCCAGATCCACGAACTGGCGGCGCATTAACATTGCTCACCTCTCTCCTTCGGGAGAGATGTCGGCGCCGCGAAGCGGCGACGGGTGAGTGGGTGCGTGTGCAGAGTCATATCTCTTCAAGAGTGGCGTACTGCGCAAGCACCCACTCACCCTGCCCTCTCTCCCGGCGGGAGAGAGGGAAAGTCATGCTCGAAATCGCGAATACAACTCATCGAGCGTCGCCACCGCCTTTTCGGACTCGGAGCGGTCGATCGTTTCGTTGTCGTCGTTGTAGCCGCGCATGTCTCCCCCTTCGAGCGACTGCACGACGATGCCGTCGCGGCGCGAGACCGTGGCGACGCCATTGTAGAACAGCCCGTAATTCACTTCGGGCTGCGGAATGAGCCAGCCGATCTGGCCGCGCACGGGCACGATCGATTCGTCCTTGCACAAGGCGCGCGCGCCATAGCCCGGGCAATTGATCACGACCTTCTCTGCGAGATGCGCGAACTCCGCCGGGCTGTGAAATTCCATCCGCACGAATTTTCCGCCGGCCGCGCGGAAATCGCTCATCAAGGTGTGACCATAGTCGGCAATGTTGAATCGCATGGACGAGGTCCGCCGCACATAAGGCGTGGGAAACGGCGTGCTTCCCTGCGGCAAGGCTTGCGCGTGAGGCGTGAGATCGCGAATGCGGTCGTCATAGTTTGCGAACCCCAGCGGATCGGGCGCCCGCTGCTTCGCCGCGTCTTCGGGCGAAAGATCCGAGAGGAAATAGCGGTCCGTCCATTCGACAGGATTGCCGGGCAGGCCCAGATAGCGGCGATAGGTCTTGAAAGAGGTGCGCGCCATCTGTTCCCACAGATCGCCGAATTGCGGGCCGGCCGCGCTGGTGAGCGCGATGCGGGAATCGGGCGTCCAGGTGCCGGTGGCGCGAAATGAGCGCGTGTCCGGAAGCAGATCGCGGGCATAGATGGTGACGTCCGCGCCGGCCGATTGCGCGAGGAGCGCGGAGGTAAGTCCAAGCGCGCCGCAACCGATCACGGCGATCTTGCGTGGGCTCGCCGACATCGCCTTTTGCACGGCGATCGTGCTCGAGCCCCAGGAGAGCGACCAGCCGCTGCCGCCATGGCCGTAATTGTGCACGACAAGCGTGTGACCGATCTGTTCCGTGTCGAGCCTCGGCCCCGCGGCGCGGAACGGGCGCAGGCAGACCGTGATGTCGAATAACCGATTCACGTCCGCCCTGATGGGCGCCAGCGGCGGAACGGCGTCGTAAATGGGGAGCGAGCCCGCTTTCTCCTGCGTCGCGCAGCCCGCAAGCCCCAGCGCGCCCAGTCCCGCCAGGCTCGCCGAGCCCTGAAGAATGCGGCGGCGATCGAGTGGCGTGTGTAGAGTCATGATCCACTCCGCTGATCGCCGCTCACCGATGCGTGGCCGATCATCGCCACGATCCGTTCGAGATATCGCCGGTCCACGTCGTCGAAATCCGCAAGCTTGTCGCTGTCGACGTCGAGGACAAATCGGGTTTGGCCATCGCGCACAAACGGCACGACGATCTCCGAGCGCGACTTGCTGCTGCAGGCGATGTGTCCGGGAAACTGTTCGACGTCCGGCACGATGATCGTCGCGCGCGTGCGCGCCGCCGCGCCGCAGACGCCGCGAGCGAACGGGATTTCCGTGCACGCCAGATCGCCCTGATAGGGCCCCACGGTCAGAAGTTCGGGCGCGGTCGTGCGATAGAATCCCACCCAGAAAAAGCCGAAGACCTGTTTCAGCACGGCGGCCACATTGGCGAAATTGGCGATCTCGTCGGCGCCCAGGAGCGCCTCGGTCTGGGGCAGGAGCTCGCGGTAGATGCTCTCGCGCGAGCCGCTCGCGTCGAAGACGATGTCCTCGCTCATTCAAACTTCCTTGTTTTCAACATCGGCATATCTGCGAGGTGCGGTCGGAAAGACCCGGCGATACAAGCTTCGGCCCATCGTACTAATTTGAATTTTCTGGAGCAAATGAGCGAAAAGTCAGGTGGTGTCCTAATTTGAATTTTGCCGCCTAGCGCGCAATTGCTGGACTTCGACCTCCCTGGCTTCCAATTTTTTGAGATATGGAGTGCCAAACCGCATCATTTTCTCCGGCGAATATCCTCGGATGGCTTCACGATAGCGATTTGTGTCGTCTTTGAGCCGTGCGGCGAGCCGTTCTAATTCATTGTCCGAAAGCTTTTCGCGCAACTGGTAGGCTCTAACGAGGTGTATTAGCCCTCAGCCTTCTGCTCGGCCGCAATGGCGGCTCGCACGGCGTCACGCGGACTCACGATTGGCGGCGCGTGCGAGACGGTAAAGAGAGGCCTGCACTTATATTTGAGCTCCAATTGGGTCCCAGCTCCGCCGCGATAGCTGCCTGTACGTCGTCCGTCAGCTCGAAGTTTGATACTCTAAGTTGATCCTCGGCGTTTCGCTATGCACAAGCGCACAGTGGCGATAGTATTTTTGAACAGGAGAATTCGATGCCGCTGCCGCAGAAACCCATCGCCTCGCCTTTCGACGCCAAGACGCAAGCGGGCGAGGTGGTGCGAGGGCTGAACCTTTCGGGCAAGACGGCCATCGTGACGGGCGCGTCGTCCGGGCTGGGCGTCGAAACCGTGCGGGCGCTGGCAGCTGCGGGCGCGCGCGTGATCATGCCGGTGCGCTCGCGGGGAGCGGGCGAGGCGGCGGCGGCCGAGTTGCGCGCCGCAACGAAAAACGAAGCGATTGAAGTCGCCGATCTCGACCTCGGCAATTACCGCAGCGTGCGCGCCTTCGCGGACAGCTTCGTGAAGCGCGGACTTCCGCTCCACATCCTGATCAACAATGCGGGCGTCATGGCGACGCCGGAGCGCCGCATCATGGGCAATATCGAATCGCAATTCGGCACGAACCATCTGGGCCACATGCTGCTGGCGTGCCGATTGGCGCCCGCGCTCGCGAAGGGCGCGCGGGTCATCGCGCTGTCGTCCATCGGTCATCGCCGCTCGCCGATCAGATTCGACGATCCCAATTTCGAAAAGACGCCCTACGACAAATGGGAAGCCTATGGACAATCCAAGACCGCCAATTCGCTGTTCGCGGTCGAACTCAATCGCCGCCTCGAACCCAAAGGCGTCAACGCCTATGCGGTGCATCCGGGCGGCATCATGACCAATCTGCAGCGCGAAATGTCGAAAGAGGAATTCAAAGCCTTCGGCTGGGTGGACGACGAAGGCAAGCTGAACGACCGCTTCAAGACCGCCGCAGGCGGCGCCTCCACAGCGGTGTGGTGCGCGACCTCGCCGCTGCTTGCGGGCGGAGGCGGCGTCTATTGCGAGGATTGCAACATCGCGGTCGCCGTTCCTGCCGACGACAAGGGATTCACCGGCGTACGCCCCTGGGCGATTGATCCCGAAGCCGCGAAGCGTTTGTGGTCGCTGTCCGAGAAACTGCTCGGCGAGACATTCGCGATTTAGTTCCCGACAAAACAATCGTCGGATCGCGAACTCTCAAATGTGGCGATGACGCGTTCCGCGCCGCAATTCCGCCCATCTTTGTTCCCGTCGCAACTCCTCTGCCTCGCGCGCGTTTCCAACCTGTACGCGAATAACAAATGAGGCAGGAGACAGCTATGGCTGACATTACGAGTGATATCCGCGGGTTTAACACGCCGCCGGAAATCGAGACGGTCTATCCCACCGGCAGGATTATCGGCGTGGCCGTGATCGTGTTGGCGCTCGCTTCGGCGGGCGTCTACTCGTATGAAACCGGAATGTGGCATTCCACGCCGAAATCGGCCGTGTCCGCCGGCGAATTGCCTTCGCCGACGCCGCCGCAAGCCGCGCAAAACGTTGCGCCGCCGCCGCCCGCCGCCGTGAACACGATGCCTGCGCCACAGGCTGCGCCCGTCGTAGCGCCGGCGCCCGCGCCAATCGTGACGAACACGACGACGACCGTGCAGACGCCGACGAAGACGGTGCGCACGCATACGACGATTGTGCGCCGGCCGGATGTGAAGCCGGCCGTGAGTCAGAAGCGCAGCGTGCCGGATCAGAACTTTGTCGCGCCGGATGCTCAGAACAGCGCCGTCACGCCCGAGGCGCCCACTTCGACGCCTTCGACGCCGCAGACTGTGACGCCGCAGAACTCGAACATGACGCCGAACGCAAATCCGGCGCCGACGAGCGCTGCGCCGCAACAGGCAGCGCCGCAGCAGGCAGCGCCGCAAACCGCGACGCCAAACCAATCGACGCCGAACAGCACGGATCCGTCGAACACGCCTTCGCCGCAGTAAAACCGGCGCCGCAAGGTCAAGGATTTGTGGGGTCAGAAGCCCGCGTATCGCTCAGGCGGTGCGCGGGCTTTTCCATTCGTTGATCACCAGCGCCAACGTCACCACGTCGAACAGCGCGAAGGCCAGCAGCCAGCCGGAGAAATGCAGCGTCAGCCGGTAGCTCATAAAGGCGACGAAGCCTGCCAGCAGCGCCGCCGCGACGGGATACATCCAGACTTTGCCCCGCAGCAGATTGATGGCGATGCCCAGCTTGATCAGGCCATGGGCCAGCAGATAGACGATCACGAACGTGGTCGAGGCATGCGCGAGGCCGTCCGCGCTGTGACGGACGAACCGCATCGCATGGCTTTCGACGGCGCCGGCAAGGTCCGGTGCGCTCCACGCCATCAGCAGTGCGGAAAAACGCTGCGCGCCGAGAACAGCGACGATCCCGCCCAGCACAATTTCGATTGCGCCGTCGAGGCCCTTGATGGCGATCGCAGCCACATAGGCGCGATGCAGGAGTGGCGAACGCTGCAGCAAGAACTTCCCCGAAAACGCGGCCCAAAATGCGTCAACCCAAGCCGCGAAAGATTGCACGCAGGCGCGCGCGTCGAACCTACAGCGTCGGCACGCAGGGGTCCATCAGAGCAAATGGAGATGCTTCAGAGCGCTTCAAGGGATTCCGGCGAACGCGCACGCAGATCGTACATATTGCTGCGTGTGCGAGCAGATGAAGGCGCAGTGGAATTTTGGCGCGCTGGCGCGAGCGCTTGCGTGGCTTCAAAGGGAAGAGCGGCGCCGACCATTCCGTGGAAAGGCCGCCCGTCGACCAGGGAGCCTTCCGTGAGGCGCGCATGGCCGCGATAAACCAGCCGCCGGACGCCCTTGGCGACGAAATCGACGCCCTGAAGCACCACCCACAACGCGCCGGTCGCCAAAGCGGCCAGCGCCAGGCCGGATCCGCCCGACTTCTGCAACATATGTTGCGCGCCGGCGCTTCCGATGGCCACATACGCGAACAGCCACAGCAGGCCGATCAGCGCCAGCAGCGCCAAGCCGACCGTCAGCGCAATCTTGTCGGTCCAGATGAAGCGGCCCCTGCGGACGACGGTCGGTATCATGATGTTCCCCAGCTTGTTCGATACAGCAACGCCGCGCTGGGCCGTTGGTTGCGGTCCCGGGGGCATTGATATCGCGGGCGCGAGCGCCGATATGCCTCAGAGGTTGAGGGGTATCCGCATGGCCGACGCGCAAGAGCATGAGCTTCCCACCGTCGGGGAGGCCGGCGCTTCCTTCAGTCCGCTGCACGCGCTGCGCTCGATCGGCCAGAGCATCCTCGTCAACGGCGTCTGCCCCTATATCCTCTATCGCGTGCTGCAGCCGCATTATCCGGACGGCAACGTCATGCCGCTCGTCTATGCCAGCATTTTCCCGCTGGTGGGGCTCATCCTCGGGTTGATCCGCACACGGATGGTCGATTTCATCGCGGTGCTGGCGCTGTTCGAGATTTCCTACAATGTCGTCACGGCGCTGCTGGCGTCGACCGTGCATTGGGCGGTGATCTTGCGCTCGTCGGAAGGTTTCATCGTTTCGGCGGCGTTTCTTTTTTTCACTCTGATCGGACATCCGCCCATTCGCTATATCGCGCGGCAATTCGCGACGGGAAACGATCCGGTGAAGCTCAAGGGATTCACCGCTGCCGACGCGGCCGACAAAGGCCGCACGTTTTTCCTCGCCTCGATGGCCTGGGTGGTGAGCATCCTGTTTCAGACCTCGCTCAATCTCGCGCTCGCGATGACGGTGACGCCCGCGAATTACCTGTTGTTCGCGCAATTCGTGAACATTGCTTTCAACGTGGCGATGGTCGCCTGGACCATAAGGTTCACAACCCGGCGGCTCGAGCGTTATCGGACATAACACTGGGAGCGCGGGCATCCTGCCCGCATCTTTTTTTCTTAAGAAAAGCGGGCAGGATGCCCGCGCTCGAATTACATTCTTGTTTTTAGGCCCGCGCCGATGGCGACGAGCGCCGCGCCGGCGATCAGCATGTCGATGCCGACGAGCGTGCCAAGCAACGCCGCATCCATGGGCACGCGCGCAAGAATGGCGGCCGCAAACAGCAGCGTGAAGACGCCGCTCGCCAGCATCCAGGTCCAGCGCCTGGAAAGCTGTCCGCGATGTTCGACCGCATACATCACCGAGAAGATTCCGTCGGCGGCGAGGAAGAGGCCGAGCACGAGCATCAGCGAGTCGACATCTTCGATCGGCCAGATCATCAGCGCCGCGCCCGCGGCGAGCGCGACAACGGCGGAGACGATCGACCAGCGATGGCCCGGCAGGTGACGCGAGCCCAGCGCCACGACGAGACCGATCAATCCGCTGAACACGAACAGCCAGCCCAGCAGCACCGTCACCGCGATGGCCGCGAGGCCCGGCAACACGATCGCGACTGCGCCCAGCAGCATCAGCATCGCGCCCTCGATGGGCACCAGCACGCGGGCGCGGGCAAGCGACGCCTGCAATTCCTGGTCGATGGTCTCGGACATCGCCTGCACCCCCGGCTCCCTGGGCTGGACGCCCGGGAACCCCAAGCGTCGGCCTTTTTCCCAAGCGCGGGAAGGCCCGTAGTGGAAACGCGCGAGGAGGGGATTTGGGACTAGGCGGCTTTCACAGCCCTGCGCCCTTCCTCTTTTCCTCTCGCCGTCGCGGGATTTCCACTGCGAACACCCAGGCATAGCCGATCGACATGTAAACGCAGGCGACGACGGCGGGGATCAGGAGATAGAGCGCGCCGCGCCAGCCGGCGATGAGCGCGACGCCCGCGGCCACAGGCGAGAGCGTGCTCACGCAATTGAGGGCGACGCGAAACAGACGCAGTCTGTTCGAGCCCAGCACATCGGACTGATCGTTTTCGGGAAAATTGCGCCGGAAGGTTTCGATCCCGCCGAACAGCGCGGAACCCACGACGATCAGTTCGATACCGAACGCCCATTGCGGCTGCGCCGGGATCAGCCCGAACAATCCGATCAGCAATATCTCGAGCTGGAGGAACAGCGCCGCAAACGCGCGCGCGAGATAGCCGCGCGCCTGCAGCACATGTTCGAGACTGATCGTGAGCCCCACGAACAGGAGGCCCGCAAGCGTGGCGCCGATCTGCGCCACGACTGCGAAATAGTCATGCCACGCGAGAATGTCGGCGGCGCTCATCCGCGTTTATCGCGGCGCCATCCGGATGGCGCCGTCGAGGCGCACGCACTCGCCGTTGAAATAACCATTGGTGATCATTTCGAGCGCGAGCGACGCATATTCCGGTGGATTGCCGAGGCGGGGCGGGAACGGCACTTGTGCGCCCAGCGCCTGCTTCACCTGCTCGGGCGCGCCCTGCAGCAGCGGGGTATTGAACAGCCCCGGCATGATCGTGTTGCAGCGGACGCCTTCCTGCGCCAGATCGCGGGCGACGACGAGCGTGACGCCATTGATGCCCGCTTTCGAGGCCGTGTAGGCCGCCTGACCGATCTGTCCATCCTGCGCCGCGACGGAAGCCGTGTTGACGATGGCGCCGCGCTCGCCGCCCGGTAGCGGATCGAGCGTCAGCATGCCTGCGGCCGCCTGCGCGATGCACCGGAAGGTGCCCACGAGATTGATCTGGATGATGCGGTCGAAATCCTTCGCCTGGAAGAATTTGATCTCGCCCGTCTTCTTGTCGCGCGAGGCCGTCTTGGCCGCGTTGCCCGTGCCGGCGCAATTCACAAGGATGCGCTCCTGGCCGTTGGCCGCGCGCGCCTTCGCGAAACCGGCGGCGACGCTTTCGTCGTTCGTCACGTTCACTTCGCAATAAACGCCGCCGATTTCGCCCGCGACCTTCTCGCCCTTGTCCTTCTGCAGATCGAAGATGGCGACCTTGACGCCGTGCTTGGCGAGCGCGCGGGCCGTCGCTTCGCCGAGGCCGGAGGCGCCGCCCGTGATGACGGCCGCAATCGAGGAATTCAGTTCCATGGCATGTCCTTCCTGAATGGTTTTGGGATATTTGGCCGGCTGTCTTAAACCGGCTGCTTGGCGGAAGGAAGCGGCTCCAGCACGAACTGCGTCTGGGTGACAACGGCCACGAGCTTGCCGGTTTCGCCCGTGATCCGGGTCGTCCAGACGGAGGTGCGCCGGCCGATATGGACAGGCAGGGATTCGGCCGTGACGGTGGTGCCTTCCGGCGCCGGGCCGATGAAATTCGTCTTGCTTTCGATTGTTGTGGTGCCCGCGCCGTCCGGCAGATTGAACGACGCGCCCGTCGCCCCCATCATGTCCGCGAACGCCATGATCGCGCCGCCATGCAGGATGCGGCCGGAGGTGCAGAGATCGGGCCGCACCTTGAGGCGCGCACGAACCCTTTCGCGGGATGCTTCCGTCAGCTCGACGCCCATCAGGGTCGAGAAAGGCTGGGGTACGAATTCGCGCGGCGCCATCGGCTCGTCTCCGGATTGTTCGGCGTCGAACATTCCACGCCGGCGCCGTGCGGCTCAAGGGGCCGCAAATCCTGTCGCGCGCGCGCGGACGAGGTGCGATACTCCCATCCATGAGCAACGGGTTTGAATTTCGCGATCCGAATGCGGTCCAGCTGCCGGCGGTGATGGCGAAGAATGCGCGCATCGTCGAGCGCGGATTCTGGAAGAAGCTCTTGAAAGTCACGGGACGGATTCCGTTCGCCGAGGATCTCGCGGCCGCCTATTTCTGCGTGATCGACCCCACGACGCCCACGCGCGTGCGCGGCGTGCTGCTTGCAGCGCTCGCCTGGTTTGTGATTCCCGCCGCCGTGTGGCCGGAACTTCTGATCGTGTTCGGCTTCACCGACGATGCTGCGGTTGCGGCGATCGTCGTCGGCGTCGTGCGCCGCCATATCCGCGAACGCCACTATATCCGCGCGCGCGCCGCGCTCGATATTCCGGAACGGGATTTGGAATACGGGTAGGTTATGAGGCGATCAAGTTTCTGATTCGCTTCGAGAGTCCGACATAGAGGCTCATGCCGGCGAGCGCGTAGAGCGCATAATCCACATTCTGGTTGACCGACGCAGGCAACACGAAAGACGCGCCGCCGAAACAGAGCGACGCCATCAGCGAGACCTGGCGCCAGGGAAATGTGAATCCCTTGCGGGATTTCTTCCATGCTTCCAATTCTTCGTCGACGGATGGCGGTCGATCGTCCGAATCGACGACAGCGGGCGCAGGCTGTTCGACCACAGATTCGTCGAACGCGCCGATCTTGCGCTGGAATGCGGGCGGAGCATCGGATGGCGCCTGCGCGCGTTGCGCCAGGGGATTCGAACGGCGGCCGAAACTGCGCTGGCTCACCGAACCACGGTCAGGGGCAGGCGGTCGGCGCTCGCTTTTTCGGCGGGCGGTCCCACGAATTCGATGGCGATGCCCGTTTCGTGATGGCGCACGACTTTGCCGGCCATCTGTCCGATCAACACCACTTCGCCGAGCGGCGGGCGCGCATCGGTCTTGAGCGAAACGCCGCTGAGCGACAGATCGACCACTTCGCAGGCCAGGATATCCCCATTGGCGCGCGTAAAACGTGCGAAGCCCTTGGTGGGCGCGCGATCGTGACGGCGCAGAACCGACTCGTCGACCTCGCCGCGATTCATGTAGAGCGTCAGCTGTTCGGCGACTCTTTCGCGCTTGAGCGCGGAGCAATTGAAGCGGACACCGAAGCTCGTGTCGTCGGGACGGATCACGACGCCTTCGAAGCGGCCGAAGCCGTCGATATAGAGAATGATGCTGGTGTCGGCCGCGGGCACGAACTCGCTGGCGAGTTGCGCGCCGCCCGGCGACAGGTCGATCACCTTGCATTTCGCTTCCCGACCGTCGCCCGGCACGAAAAGCCGTCCGGCAAGATCGACCGGAACGCGCACAAACCGGCGTCGTTCGGCCTTGGCTTTGGCGACGACGTTTTCCCGATCTGCTGTCATGGCTAGCGCCAGACCCGGCATTCGCCTGGTCCCATCTCAATTGCGACGCCTAGTTGTACCGGATGACGGTCAACGCAAAGTTTACGTCTTGACCCCGCGTTGGCTTTATTTTTGCCCGGAGTCTTTTGATCGCCCCCGGCTGGGCCCGGTTTGGAAGCCCCTTAACCTCGGACCCGCCGCGCGCTATACGGGCCGGGCTCAAATCGTCATAAGCCCCGAAACGTCCCGCCCGGCCCCCAAGAACCCGCGCATTTCCAGGAGATTCGTTCATGATATTCGCCCCCGCTCAGCGATCGATGCCCCGGATCGTGCTGACCCGCCTTGGCGCGGGCGTTGTGTTGCTGGCCGCCCTGGCCGGTTGCGCGCAGACCACCGTCTTCGACGACCTGAACGACGCCCAGCCCACGGGCTCGGCTTTCGCCCAGGCGCAATTCCGGGATTATTCGGCGCTGGCGCGTTCCTTCGGCACCACCGAGCAGCCCTCCGGCCAATCCTTCGACGCCCAGGGCTCGATGTCGCTCACGGGCACCGACGCCACCACGGAAAGCCTCGCCATCGCGTTCGCGCAAAAGGCGCTGTCGGCGGCGAAGGGCGAGGAACCGCTTCCTGAAGCCGCGCCCGACGGCGACGCCGACGCGGAAGCGCTGCGCCTGCGTCTGTTGCGCGGCCTCGACCAGGGCCGCGAGAAGGCGCCGGAAATCGCGGCGCGCGCCGAGGCCGATTTCGACTGCTGGATCCTGAACGGGAGAGTCGACACGCAGAAGGCGGCTTCGCAACAATGTCGCCGGTCGCTGGATGTGAGTCTCGTTGAGCTTGAACGCGCCGTGAACATCTCCGCCGCGCCGCCACCGCCGCCCGCGCCGGTCACCACGACAACGACGACCACAACGACGACGACTGCGACCACCGCGGACTATCAGGTTTATTTCGATTTCGATTCCTGGTCGTTGACGGCCGAAGACCTGACGACGATCGGCCAGGCGGTGGCGTCGGCGAAAGCGGGCGGCCAATCGCGGATCACCGTCGTGGGCCACACCGACACGTCGGGGAGCGTGGCGTACAATCAGAGACTGTCCGTGCGCCGCGCGGGCGTCGTGAAGGACACGATGGTGCAGATGGGCGCCCGCCCCGAAGCGATCCATGTTTCGGGCGTGGGCAAATCCGATCTCGCCGTGCAGACGCCCGACGGCGTGAAGGAAGCCAGAAATCGCAGGGCGGTGATCACGCTACTGCCGTAAAGAAAGAATGAGGATTCGTGCACAAAAAGATTCACCACGCCCGCCTTCGCTAAAAGCTACGGCGGGTCAGGACTATGTGTCGGTCCGCCGAAGCCTTGGCGTAGGCGGAGAGGCACGGAGAAAAAGGGAGGACACGGAGAAGAACCTTCTGCGCGCGTACGCGCGCAAACGTTTCTCCTTTTTTCTTCTCCGTGTTCTCCGTGGCTCCGTGGTGCATTTTCTTGTTTCGGAATGGCAGACGCCGACTTCGCGTTATGGCGGGCCGGCCGGCCCCCCGGTCGGGTTTTGGATAATGGTCTAAATTGCGGTAAGAACCAGCCATGTTCCTGCTCGTGAATTTGTTCGCCACATTCGGGGCCCTGGTGCTCACCGTCATGGGCGTCGCGATCTCGTTGGCCTATCCGATCGGCGGACAACGAGGTCACTACGTGTGGATGATCGCTTTCGTGATCGTGGGCATTCCGGCCACTGTCGCGGCGTATTTCGTCGCGCATCTCAACGGCCAGACGAGCGAGACGACTGCGGCGGCGCCCATAGTGACCCGCGTCGAGCCCAATGCTTTCGCCGAGAGGCGCGCGCCGCAGACGCGCGTCGAACGTGTGCGGGTGGTTTATGGCGAACATCGCAACGGCTTGCGCGCAAACCGTCCGTCGACGGTGACATACGAAGTACGCCAGACCGTGGCGCAGACTGCGCCGCCGGTGACTTCGTCTGCGATGTTTTTGCCGCCCATGACCAGCTCCGTCATTCCCGCCAATACGTTCACCTGCACGGGCTTCACGAAAAATCCCGACGGCAGCTGGGAGGCGGGCGACGACACGCAGCCCTTCAATGTCGGCAAGGCGGAAAACATCGTGATCCGCGATCAGGGTCCGATCGAGCCGGGTTGGGTGACGGTCGGCGGCGTCGATCTTTACAACCTGATCCAGAAAAAATGCGGCGCAGCCCATTGATTGCGTGAGAAAGGCCGCGCGATGTCCGGAATAAGCGTTGCGCCCGAGATCACCGATCTGTGCCCGCTTCTCCAGGTTTTCGACATGCTGGAATCCGTGCGCTTCTATTGCACGCATCTGGGCTTCACGATCGATGCGCAGTCGCCCGCGATCGAAACGCCTTACCCGCATTTCAACTGGGCGCTGTTGAAGCGCGGCGCCGTGCAGTTGATGCTCAACACGGCCTATGAGGGCGGCGATCGTCCTGCGTCGCGGGACGCCGCTCGCATCGCCGCGCACGCGGACACGATCCTCTATTTCGGCTGCCCGGACGTCGACGGCGCCTATCGGCAACTGAAGGATGCGGGGCTCGCACTCGATCCGCCCGTCGTCGCGCCTTATGGGATGAAGCAACTCACATTCCCGGACCCCGACGGTTACGCCATCTGTCTGCAATGGCGCGTGTGAGCAATTTTGAACACAATTTCCGTCGCCAAGCCGCATGACGGCGCGGAACGTTCGGCTATACTGAACGCTTCCAGACGGTGAATGCATCCTTGAGCGAACCGCGTGTCGTCGTCATTACCGGGGGCTCCTCCGGCATCGGCCGGTGCACGGCCGCTCTGTTCGCGCGCCATGGCTGGCGCGTCGGCCTGATCGCGCGTGGGCCCGAGGGACTCGCCGCATCGCGCCGCGACGTGGAACTTGCGGGCGCGCGTGGCTGCACCGCGCAAGCCGACGTCACGGACAATGAGGCTCTGATCGCGGCGGCGCAGGCGATCGCAGCCGAACTCGGTCCCATCGATGTGTGGATCAATTGCGCCGGCAACGGCGTCTATGGCCGTTTCGGCGATGTGCCGGATGTCGAGTTCCGGCGTGTCACGGACGTCACCTATCACGGCACCGTCAACGGCACGCGCGTGGCGCTGGCGCATATGCGATCGCGCGGGCAGGGGTGCATCGTCAATGTGTGCTCGGCCATCGCGTTTCATGGCCTGCCTTTGATGTCGTCCTATGCGGGCGCCAAGGCGGCCGTGCGCGCGTTTGGCCAGGCGGTGCAGGGCGAATTGAAACTCGAGAAGAGCCGGATCCGCATCACCACCGTGTTTCCGCCGGCGGCGAACACGCCCTATTTCAGTCACGCGACGAGCCATATGGGCTGGCCCGCGCGCCCCGCGCGGCCCGTCTATCAGCCGGAAGTGGTGGCCCAGGGAATCCTGCAAGCGGTCGCGGGGCGACGCCGCGAGATGACGATCAGCGGAACGGTCGTGGCGTTCGCGCTCGCGACGCGTTTGATGCCCGGTCTGGTCGCGCTTGGCATGGGCAAGATGGGGATCGAACGGCAGGCGACGACCGATCCGGATGCGCGGCGTCTGTTGGAACCGACATTGTTTGCGCCGTCGCAACATGTGTTCGACGTGCATGGTCCATTCGGCCGCGGCGCGCGGCGCCGGAGCATGCATCTGTGGTTCGAGCGGCATCTCACGATGTTCCGCCACCTCTTTACGGTTAGGCCCCGTCCGCCAGTCGTTGCGTTGCCGCCCACACGCGTTCCACCAGAACCGGGTCCAGAGCTAGCGGGTTTGGCGGCGCCGCGCGTCGAGACTTGAGATAGACGCCGCTGACGTTCGCGAACTCCGGCGCCAGCGCGGCCGCGAGCGGCGTGTCGGCCCCTTGTTCCTCGCTCAACGCGAAAGGCGCCATGGAGCGCCACACGAGACCGATGATCCCCGGCGTGCGCACCAATCCGCTCGCAACCAATCCGGGATGCACCACATTCGCCGCCACGCCTGCGCCCGCGAGATGTCTGGCGAATGCAAACGTCATCATCATCACTGCGAGCTTGGATTGGCCATAGGCCGGCGCCATCGTCCAGCGCGGTCCCAGCACCAGACCATCGGGATCGATCCGCGCGCGATCGGAGGTGGACGAACCGACGGTCACGATACGAGACGGCGCGCCCGCAATCAGCGCCGGCAGCAGGGCCCGCGTGAGAACGAAAGGCGAGAGCAAGTTGGTGGCGAGCACGCGCTCATGACCTTCGGCGGTGACGATGCGTTTCGCATCGAAGATTCCCGCATTGTTGACCAGCAAGGCGATTGTCCTGTGGCGCTCGGCGATCGCCGCGCCCAGTTCGCGCGTCGCGGCGAGCAGCGAGAGATCCACGATCATCGTTTCCGTGCTCGCGTCGGCCACGCGTTCCGCGATCCAGGCTCGCGCCGCATTTGCGCGCGACGCGTCGCGCCCGACCATGATCGTATGATGGCCCGCGCGCGCGAGCCCGAGCGCGATCCACCGGCCGATGCCGCCGGTCGCGCCGGTCACGATCGCCACGGGCCGTTCGGCGCCGATGGCGGACTACTCTTTCTGACGCGGAGCATTCATCGTAATGCTTGATAGCCGCTGAAGGTCGCTATGGGAATTGTGATGAGCGGGTTGCAACTGTTCGGGCTGAGCGCGGTGACGCTGATGCTCGTGTGCTATGCGCTCGAGGCGCGCAGTCGCTGGTTTGTGCTGGGGTTCGCCGGCGCCTGCGCGCTGGGATCGGTTTACGGGTTCCTGCAGGGCGCATGGCCGTTCGGATTGGTGGAGGCGGTCTGGGCGGTTGTTGCGCTCATGCGATGGCGAAAACGCGCCTGAATCGCTTGCGGCGTCTCGGTTTCGTCACATACCCGCTGTGACGGCCAGAGATATCTTCTCCGAGGCAATCTGGTAATATTTCGGCCGTTTCCAAAGATCGGGGTCTGTGGAAATTTGACCACTCGAGCGTCCGGCGTGCCGACGTCCGCTCCTGTCTGACCCATGCTCCCAAGGGGAACGCCATGACGATCCGCTCAACAGACAATTTTCGCGCAGCCCTGAAATGCTCCGCGTCATTCGGCTGGGCGTCGGGCATTGGCGCAGGGCTTCTCGTGGCGCTGCCGCTGTTCGCGCAGTCCGCGCTCGCCAATCCGTTGAGCGGGGCGGTCACGACGGGTTCAGCATCCGTCGTTTCGTCGTCCAACAGGACGACGATCGATCAGAAGAGCGAAGACGTCGTCATCAACTGGTCGAGCTTCAATGTCGGCGCGGGCCAGACCACGCAATTCGTGCAGCCCAATGCGCAGGCCATCGCGGTCAACCGCATCGGCGGCAATTCGGCGTCGCAGATCCTGGGAACATTGGACGCCAACGGCCGCATCGTGCTGATCAACGGCAACGGCATGCTGTTCGGCAAAGGCTCGCGAGTCGACGTCGGTTCGCTGATCGCCACCTCGACGGACGGCGCGGATTCCGACGTTCTTTCCGGAAAGTTCACGAAGACCGGCAATCAAAACGCCATGGTCGTCAATCAGGGAAGCATTCGCACCACGCAAGGCGGCCTTGTTGCGCTTGTCGCGCCGAACGTCACCAACGCGGGCACGGTCAACGCGAAGTTCGGAACGGTCGCCGTGGGCGCCGCCAACAAATTCACGGTCGATTTCGCGGGCGACGGTCTCGTCTCCTTCGCGGCGCAAGGCGATGTCAACAGCAAGGCGACCGCGACCAATACCGGCTCGCTCTCCGGCGCGAATGTTTCGCTGACGGCGCATGCCGCGGAAGGCGTCGCCACGGGCGTCGTCACCATGAGCGGCATCGTCACCGCGCAAACCGCCAAGAATGTCGGCGGCACGATCCTGCTCGATGCCGGCGATGGGTCGCTGTCCATGACAGGCACGCTCAACGCGGCCGGACAAACCGGCGGCGGCGCCATCGAAACCTCCGGCACTCAGGTCGGGATCTCCGGCGCCGTCACGGCGGGCAAGAGCGGCGCCTGGAAAGTCGATCCGGAGAATCTCACGATCAATTCCTCCGCCGCCACAAGCATCGACAATGCGCTCAATTCCGGAACATCGGTGACCGAGCAGACAACCTCAGGCGCGGCGTCCGGCTACGGCACGCAATCGCCCGGCGCGGGCGACATTATCGTTGCGAGTGCGCTTTCCTGGAATACGAGTGCAACCCTTACGCTCAATTCCTACCATTCGATCGACATCGACGCGCCGATCACGGTTCAGGGCGGCGGCGGGCTCGTGTTCGTCACGAACAATGGCGGTACGGGCGGCGACTATTTAT
Organism: uncultured Alphaproteobacteria bacterium; assembly: GCA_963715545.1. Classification (GTDB taxonomy): domain Bacteria; phylum Pseudomonadota; class Alphaproteobacteria; order Micropepsales; family Micropepsaceae; genus Rhizomicrobium. The sequence continues at coordinate 4,137,516 of OY970252.1, forward strand.
TCGAGAACGGCGCGAGCATCAGCTATCCCGGTGGCCCCGGCCTGGGCGCGAGCTTCACGCTCAACGGCACGTCCTACGATCTGCTCTACAGCATGAGCGACGTGCAGAACATCAACAACAATCTCTCAGGCGACTATGCGCTGGCCAACCCGCTCAATGCGTCGTCCACCACCGGCTGGATCCCCATCGGCGCCGACGGCAACGGCAATATCCTCAATTCCGGCAACGGATTCACCGGCACATTCGCGGGCCTCGGCAACACGATCTCGAACCTGACGGTCAATCCGCAGAATATATCCTATGTCGGATTGTTCGGCTACGCCGGGCCTGGATCAACGATCCGCAATTTCGGTCTGGTCAACGCTTCCGTCAGGGGCGTGGGCGATGTGGGCGGACTCGTCGCATACGAATCCGGCGGGGCGATCACGAATAGCTATGTCACGGGGGGCGTCAACACCGGCAATACCGACGAGAATACCGCGATTGGCGGCCTGGTGGGCTACAATGATGGAACCGTCACGGACTCCTATTCGACGGCGTCAATAGACGCCGTTGTCAACTTCAATTCTAAATTTACTTTGGTTGTCGGCGGGTTGGTGGGTGAGAATGCCGGCAGCATCACGTCTTCGTATGTCGATGGAGTTGTCCAGGGTGCGGTATACACCCAAGAAGGCTCCGGAGACATCGGCGGACTGGTAGGCCTTAATTCCGGAAGCATCTCGGACGCCTATTCTGCGGGATTGGTTTCCGCTACGGTTAGTTATGGCAAGGGGAGTGGCGGCGGTTTCGTCGGCGACAGCACGGGCGCCATCACAGGGTCGTATTCGATTGCCGTTGTGCTCACCAGCGGTGTGCCCGACGACGATGGTTTCGGCAGCGGCACGATCACCGACTCCTATTGGGACACGCAAACAAGCGGCGTGACTCTGAGCGGCGCAGGGACCGGCGTCACGACAGGCCAGCTTATGGGGAGTCTGCCCGCGGGGTTCAGCTCGTCCGCCTGGGGCACGGGCGCGGATCTGCTGCCCTATCTTCTCTGGCAATATCCGAACGGCGCGCCGCAGGCGATCTCCGGTTACGCTTATAAGAATGACGGCACGACGCCGCTCGCTCCGACAGTCGAGTATCCGACGTCAGTCTCCGCGCTGGTGAACGGCGTGAGCGAAAGCCCCGTCGGGACATATGCCGACGGCTTCTATTATTTCCTCCTGGCGCCCGGAACGATTCCGAGCAGCGGCGCGGGCGTTCTCGTCTACACGACTGAGAACACCAACACCGGGGCCACGAACGGCGCGCTGCTGCAGGCCGCTACCGGTTCTCTGGATTTTCTCAATATCTGGGGCGGCCAGTTCATCGCGCCCACAAGCGATACGACCTATACGCTGGCAAGCCAGACCTCGCTCCAGTCGCAGGATGCGGCGCTGCTCGCGCAGGCCGAAGGTTCGAACGCCGCGGCGCAGTCTCTCGTCGCGGGACTTTCCACCTACGGCTATCTTGCAACGGGCGCCAGCTTCACGATCGACGAACCCCTGAACCTTTCCCGGGGGCTCTACGTGCAGACGACGGCGTCCGATGCGGCCATCACGGTTGCGGACGGCATAACCCTTTCCAAAGAGGGCAAGCTGCAGCTCGATGCGTCGGGCAATCTCGTCATGGATGCCGCGATCAACACCGACGGTTCGGTGGCGCTCGCCTCCGGCGGCGGCGCCACGCTCGGCTCGACGATACTGGCGACGAACAACATCACCATCGACGCCGGCGAAAATCTCGATATCGACAGGAAGATCGTTTCCTCCTCAGGAACGGTGACCCTGGACTCAAGCGGCACGATCGCGGAGACCGGTTCGGGCATAATCGACGCCGAGGGACTGGCGGGGAGTTCGTCCGGCGGGGCGACCTTGAACGCCGCCAATGTGATCTACGAACTCGACGGTTTCACAAACAGCGGCGCAGGCGGGTTCACATTCGACACAAGTCTCAAAGACCAGGACGAACTGATTGTCGAGGGCGCCGTATCCGCCGGCACGGTGTCGCTGACGGCCAACGGTGCAATAACGGAAGGCAGCCTGGGCCTCATCTCCGCGACCACACTGACGGGAACCGCCACCGGCGGCGCCGAATTGACCGGCGCAAACCGGATCGCAAATCTCGATTTCAATCCCGACGATGAAATCTTCTCGCTCACGAACGGCGTCAATCTGACAATTACCGGGACGCTGAATTCAAGTGGTGTCGTGCTGGATGACACCGGCGCCATCGCCGAGACGACCGGCGTCATCGATGCCTCAAGATTGGGCGGCAGCTCCGCCGGCGGCGCAAACTTCTCGGGCGCGAACCTCATCGGCACGCTCGGCAATTTCACCAATGCGGGCGCCGGCGGAATTTCGCTGACGGATGACGAGGCTCTCGTCGTCGGCGGGTCGGTCAATTCCGGAACGGGCAACCTCACGCTGACCACCAAGGGCACGAGCAGCACGATCGGCCTCAACAAGAACGTTACGGTCGGCGGGACATTGGTGCTGAATTCGTCCAGTACGATCGCCGAGACGGCGGCGGACGTCATCACGGCGGCTGGTCTTTCCGGCAGCGCGGACGGCGCGGTGGGCCTCAAGGGTGCGAATTTGATCGGCGGCCTCGGCAATTTCACCGCAAGCGGCAATTTCGCGCTGACGGACGAGGAAGCGCTCACGATCGGCGGCGCCGTGAACACGGGCGCCAAGAGCCAGACGATCCAGGTGACGAGCGGCAATCTCGACCTCACCGGCGCGCTCGATGGCGGCACGATCACGCTCGGCTCGTCGACGGGCGAGGTCTATGGCGCGGGCACAATCACGGCCAGTGTGCTCAACGTCACGGCCAATACCGGCATCGACCTGACGGGCGACAACGACATCAAGACGATCGGCACGGACACGACCAATTCAGGACCGAATGTGATCAACAATCCCGGATAGCGAGTGTCCTGAACCGGAAATTCGCTGGACAATTGTTCACGCGGAGCCGCGGAGCCGCGGAGAACGCGGAGCAACGTCGGAGCGCGGGCATCTTGCCCGCACTTTTGCAGCTATTGCGCGCAGGATGCGCGCGCTCCAGAAGAGGCTTATTTCCCGCGGCTCTCCGCCTACGCCAAGGCTCCGGCGGACAAGAAGATTGTTCTGACCCGCCGCAGCTTTAGCGAAGGCGGGCGCGTGACCATCTAAGTCAACATTGCGAACTTCAGGATCGGGATGCTGGTTCGCAGCATTTTATCGATTCCCTTCAGACTTGGTTTGGGTTGCGTTCGTATCCTCTCCTCCGCTCCGGTCGGGGAGGATCGCATGCGGTTCGCATTTGTCTTGGGATTGATGGTGGCGGGCGGCGCGCTGATGGGAACTGCCGCGCAGCTCATTGTCGGGCCGCAAACGCAGAACGTCGCGGGCGCGCAATCGTCGGACTTCCACTGGGCGAAGATCAAGTTCACCTGGGCCGATCTCAATCCGATCAGGCTGGTCTTCGACGAAGTGCAAAAACAGGTCGAGACCGACGCGAACCACAACGATTTTGCGGTGAGCGGCCCCGTGACCGATCCCGATTTCCCCAGGGTGGGCGCCCAATTCAAGTTCAACACCGACAAATTCCAGAACCCGAACAGGCCCGGCAATATTTCGAACCTGCCCGAAAGCGATCCGCAGTAACGCACGCGTTTGAGCGCTGCGTGCTGCAGCGTCGTTCTGTTGCGAATCGGCGAGGCCGTGTAAAGTCCGTGCGCGGGCGTCTGGCCGCATTTGTAAATCGGGGACTGCTTCAATGAACAATTTGATGAAAGGCGCCGTCTGCGCGATGGCGCTCGGTCTGGCGACGACGTCGGGGATTTTCATCGGCCACGCGATGGCCGATCAGCCCTATATGGACGCCGCGCTCAACGCGCTCGTCACGGCGCGGGACAATCTGCGGCAGGCGGAGCACAACAAGGCGGGACATCGCGCCGAAGCGCTTCGTCTCACCAACGCCGCCATCGACGAAGTCCGCGCCGGCATGGCCTCGGCGGACTAACAACGCCGAACGAAGCGCCCGCTGCGCGAGAAGCGCGGCGGGCGGCTTCGCGAGTTTTTCCTCATGTTGATTTTCGGGGACGCGAGCACTCGCAGCGGTGCGCTGGCCCGGTTGATTTTGTATGTCATAGTGCTATAGTGCAAAGTGCTAGGGACTGAAGTGCGGATATTCAAGACCAGAGCGCTCGCGCGGTATGCGCGGAGGGAAAAGATCATGGACGCGGGCTTGATCGAAGCCGTCGCCCGCGCCGAACAAGGATTGGCGATGCCGATCTCGGCGGTCATGTCATCAAGCAACGGGTCGCACGGTCGGGGCAGGGGCGTTCGGGCGGCTATCGTCTGTTCATCGCATATCACGCGAGGCATCGCGCGGTGTTTCTGCTCGGCTTCGCAAAGAACGAGCGGGACAACATCGACGACGATCAGCTCGCCAGCTTGAAGAAAATCGCCGCCGGCTGGCTCGGCGCCAGCGCGCCGATCATCGATGCGGCAATTGCGGAAGGCGCTTTGGTGGAGATCGAACCATGAAGAAGAAAACGGCAAATCGGGTCACGGAGACCTTGCTGGAAACGGCGAAGGACATGCACGCGCTGGGCATTTTCAACGATTCGGAATATGCGAAAATCACCATGCGCCATGTCGGCAAAAAGAGGCCGGCGACGGCGAAACCGCTTTCGGGCGACCAGATTCGCGCGCTGCGTGAGCGGTCTCATATGAGCCAGGCGGTTTTTGCGCGTCATTTGAATTTAACAACCGGCTATGTGTCGCAACTGGAACGCGGAGCGAAGCGCCCGAGCGGCGCGGCCTTGGTGCTGCTCAATGTCATCCGGCGCAAAGGCATCGAGACGATTCTGTAGAAAGTGTTTGTTGCTTCTGTCCCGGTATTCGTCATGAGGCGGCGAATGCAGCAGCTGTCCCGGAATTGCCCTAATGATGCGGGGAAATCCAAAAAGCGCGCGGCGCAACACCGGCTAAATGTGTCGCCAGATGATCCGCACGGGCGTGCCAAGTGCGTCTTCGACCTGGCGGAGTTCTTCGGGTTCGAGATCGGGACCAGGGTTCATGAGTTCCAAGCCGACGCAGGCCAGGCCCTGCGGCCACACATAATCGAGATCGTTGAGAGTCGTAGCTCCTCCACAACACGGCATTTCGACGGCCAGTGACGTTCGATCGTCGCTCTCGAACCAGCGGCTTATCGCATCGCCGAACCAATCCTGGATATCAGTTTGGCAAAACGGGCAGAACACGCTCTCGAAATTTTCGCCGCAGTCGAAGAATTCCGGCGTGTCGGACAGGTGGCGTTCGGGATTCTCCGCCTCAGGTCGCAGTGCGGTCAGCAATGCCAATGCGGCATCCGCGCGCTTCGCTGACGGTCTCGCCAAAGGATCGGCCGCAATCACGATCATCAAACTATCCGACATATCTGGTTGCCCGGTTTGCCGACTTGGCCGAATATGATGCGTGCCGCGCGCAAGCACAATCGTCGCGGAGGAACCGATTGAATTCCCATATTCACGTCGCTGGCCGGTGGAAAGCGCGGCCGGAAAATCCCGATGTGATTTCCGGGCGGCTGGCGCGCTGGCTGTCTCGGCTGCAGCAAATCGATGCGCGGATGACGGGTTGGTCCCGCCTCGGGATGCGCCATCGCTCGGTCGTGCCCAGAATCGTGACCACGCCGCCCGATCGGGCCGAACTTCGGGACTGGATCGCCGAGAATCCCGTCTTCGCGACACGACAGGGGCGCAAGGCGACAATCGCTCATTCGATCGACGCCGGAACGCCGGACGCCGCCGCCAACTACCGGTTCTTCTCGCTCCAGTCGGGCGACGAAGAATTCCCGATTGGGTTTCGCAACCAGATCGGGCTGACCTGGTTGCCGCATCGCGAGAGCCCAAGAGAATTGACTGCAGCGGTTCAAGCCATCGTTCTGGCGACTGCCACAGCTTGGGATTGCGAATGGGCAGGCGCGATGCCCGGCGATTTTGCAGCGGAGGCGCGCAAAGGCGCGTTTTCAAAATTTCGCAGCGGATGGATGGTGTATCTCGATCGCACGCGCGCCTCGCGACTTGCTCCGCCCAAAGGCATAGCGGTCGAACGCTTACCCGACGGTGCGGTTTTGCTGACGACCGTTCCAAGTGAAATATTCGATCCCACGAGAGCGGAGCACCGGACCGCCGCCGAGCATCTTCAAGCCGCGCTCAATGCGCTGCCCGGTTCTGATTGACGCGCGGGCGCGACGACGAGGAAGATGTTCCTAAAAATTCGGTGACGCTCAATCCATCGCCGCGGCTTCGAATTCGGTGATGCTTAATCCATTTCCGAATTGACTGCCTGCCGCTTGCGGCAATCGAAGCAATGCATCAGGCCTCACCGTCTTCGTCATTGCAGCAACGCCGGTAGGCGTCATTACGCCGCCTTGGCGCGGCCGCGCGGGGTTTCGCGCGTCGGCAACTTTTCGATCGTGCGACCGGCCAATTGCGTTGCAAGACGAAGGTCATAAGCGGTCTGCAAATTGAGCCAGAACTGGGCGCCGGTCTTGAACCAGTGCCCAAGACGGAGCGCGGTGTCGCCCGTGATCGCGCGCCGTCCCTTGACGATCTGGGTGATGCGGTTCGCCGGCACGCCAAGCTGACGTGCGAGTTCCGTCGGCGAGACGCCGAGTTCAGCCAGCTCGTCGGCAAGAATTTCTCCGGGATGGATGGCGGGCCGGGGCATCGTCTTTCTCCTCAGTGGTAGTCTGCAATCTCGACATTCGACGGACCGGGAGCGCCATCCGGCCATTCGAAGCATATCCGCCATTGCAGATTGATGCGGATGCTGAATTGCCCGGCGCGATCCCCCTTGAGCGCCTCCAGGCGATTGCTGGGCAACGCCCGCAGCATCGACAGGCTTGTTGCCGCATCGAGAATCTCCAGCCGCTTCCAGCCCTGCCGTTCGATCCCCGAAAGCGCCTTCACCCTTTCGCCGTCGGCGAACGCCTTGGTGCGCTTGTCGCGATAGCTCAGGATCATGGATATTGGTGCCCGAATATACGCTGTACGTCAAGCATACATATGGCGAATACGCGAAGCCGACCTACTCGGCCGCCACGACGGCCGGACGCCCCGCACGGTTCGCGGCATAGGCAAGGCAGGCGCGGATGTCGTCGGGTTCGAGGCCCGGGAAGTCCGCCGGGACTTTTTCCCTGCTCGATTCGGCCGGCGGCATTTCCAATTTGTCGGACACGGGAGGTTCAGATGACAGGATCAGTGTTCACCCGTCAGCTGGAAAAAAGCTTTGTGCGATGGTGAACGTTGGTCCTGTCACTGAATTTGTCGTAGCCGTCCCGGCGTCAAAATGTTAGCTTGCCGTCTGGTCTGACAACGCCGCATTGGTGGGGAGCGCGCGTGCCCAAAATTCCGTTTGCTTCGAAAGCCGAAGTCGCAATCGCGGCAATGCTGTTTTTCTTCGGCAATTTTCTGCTGTCGGCCGCCGCGCAGGAAGTCATCACGCCGCTTGAGCGGCCCGATCCGGCGCACATCACGGTGCCGGACCTGAACTTCGCACCCTCGCCCCACGACATCAAAAATTTCGATTCGCATTACTATTTCTACAAGACCGGCGTGTCTTATGAAGCCGCGTTCGCGGATCTTGACGAATGCAGGATGTATTCTCTGGCGTCGGACTTCGTCGTGTTTAAGCCGCCCAAATTCATCCCCTTGGGCGATGACATTGCCGGCGATGGGAGCCGGAAAGATGTCACGTCGACATCATTGTGGCGACGCGCTTTTAGCCAAGGAATCCTGATCGCCGCGATCGCCGAACAGGCCCACGAGGACGATGTTCTGGAAACGACCAACAGGTGCATGGCGTATAGGGGCTATGCCCGTTACGGCGTCTCTCGCGACATCGCGGACGAAATCGACGCCGGCAGCGACGCGGAAAAACTCGCGCGACAGGCGCTCATAGCATCCGGACCGAAGCCGGCAATGAAGGCCATCGACCCATGAAGTTGTACGTCCTCTTGTTCGCCGCGCTTTTTCTGCCGGCTTGCGCGCTCGCCGATGACCATCAATTCACGAGCGGCGAACCGGTCGCCGTCCAGCCGGACAAGGCCTACATTTTGGTGCGCGTCCTGACGGCGCAGGGTCCCCAATTGAACGGAACGCTCAAGCCCACGCCCATCCTGATCCGGTTGCTCCACGACGACGAATTGAAGCAAGCCAATTCTCTTGCCGGAAAGGATCCTCAGGGTTGGAAGGACAACGCCGAATCCAATGTCGTCGAGCCGCTGGCGGACCAGCCCTATGCGGAACAGACTGGAGAGCAATTTCTTCTCACCTCGTTGAAACCGGGTGTGTATGTGTTGGGCGGATTGGCCCTGGGCAACTGGGCGATGTCGGGCACGGGACGCATGATCGCATGCTTCTGCATGGGGACCGTGAAGTTCCAGGCGAAGCCGGGTGTTGTGACCGATCTGGGGACGATCCTGTTTGCGCCGGACGATGCGCCGACATCAATTCCGGAACTGGCAAATGTCGTCTCGGGGAGGTCGAGAGGATTCGGCCCCGGCCGGTATGTGATCGCGGTGAGTCCCGTCGCACCGACGACGGAAGTTCCCGCCGCGCTCAAGTCGCTGCCGCTCACCCCGGCCGACTACGGCGCCGTGGGCGCATTTCCGAACTTTCTTGGAGCCCGCTTGAACCGCCTGGCGCCGATGGCAGGCGTTCTCGACTATGATAGCGACGGTCGCGTCATCGACCTGCGAAGTACGCACGCAACGCCGCACTGATTCGTTTCGTACAAAATCGAACGGTGGAATAAAGTACCGGAGTTCGGTCCGTTCGGTCGACAGCATACCAAATCACCGTACGCTGGCGAATCCGTATCATGTCGACGTAACTTCCTAAACCTGCAACGTCTGCGTTCATGATTCCACGCCACGCGTCCTATGGGTATCAGCCTCGTGAATTTTCCCCATCTGGAAAAGTCGTGATCGAGGTTTTCAGGGGCTGGCGATACTCCGGCGTCCTTGCGAGAACATGCTTTGCAAAAGAGAAGTCCGGGCGATTTGAATAAATTGCCGCATGTGCCCACGCGCACTGCAAGTAATTGAGATTTTCGACATTTTCGGAGCTTGCCGGGAGAGGGGTGCCATTGATAAATGCCTCATATAATGGCGTTGAACTGTTCAAAACTCGCTGATTGATGTCAAAGAGATCCAATTCCGCCTTAGATATGGATCCATTGGTCGCGCTGTCGCCAACGCGTTGCATGAACGCTCTAGCGGATACAACACCTTCGACAATTTGGTTGCCTACAGAGTTACAGGGCATATAGAGGGCGTGCTTCGGCGAAATCGGCATGTACGCTTCGACACCGCGAATGTCGAAGCCAAGCTGCTTGCCGCTTCCTGGCTCCTCGGTAAATTGAAGCACGACCGGATGATCCCCCAGATAGAATACCGGATCATTGGGTATCTCCATTAGCGCCCACAGGCGGGATCGTACCTCGTCGGCGACCAGGAATGCCGCTCTCCACAATTCCGCAAACATGGCGCCAAACTCCTCGCGCGACGGCTTGCTTTCGAAACCCTTATAGAAAGCCTCGGTGCGGAAGCTCTGCGCTGCAATGAACTCGGAAATGTGTGTTTTGGACTCGATAGTCAGGCCGGCAAGCGATTTTGCTTCGACAATCTGTCCCAGCGCGGGCGCTGCTTTTGTTTCGATTTTCTCGAGCCGAGTCTCAAACGAGATTTCCTCTCCCTGGATAATGAACTCGTTGAAGTTCACTGCTGACGCCGCGTATTTCGGTGGTGGCTTCCTAACTTCATCAGTTCTGATGTCGAATTGGAATACTCTCCCATCCGTATCGGCGAATTTTCGAATCAAGAATTTGGGAACCCAGTGCTGGTTCTCTCCCGTCGCCGGAGCTTCCATACTGTCTCCTCGCCCGTGCCCAGCTAACTGGACAATCAGTCGTGTAAGCCGACGACACGCCTCTCGTTTTGCGTGTGATCTCTCGATTCCGGCGACAGGATACAAATTCACGCCAAGTTTCACAGGCGCAAGACTAGTGAATCAGTATTCCGTCGAGCGATTTCCACTCACTCAACGGCCTCCAACGCTCGCATCACCGCATTCGGCTCTTTCGCGATGATCGTCAGCAGCACGCGCGCGGGGCCGTGGGGGCGGCGGCGGCCTTGTTCCCATTGGCGCACGGATGCGGCGGTGAAGCCGAAGCGGGCTGCGAATTCCGGCTGCGACAACTTCAGTTTCTCCCGGATCGCGCGCACGTCTACCTCGGCAGGAGGAACGGCGCGCACGCGCATCCCCTTCCAGGCGCGATCGGAGAGGGGGCTTGCGCCGTCTTGCCGCGCGTGACGCGTAATGTCGGCGTCGGTGGTCGCATCCACTTTCGACCAGTCAATCTTCGTCGCCTCGTTCGCGGAGGCGATAGCGTTGCGTTTCGCGGGCTTTGCGGAATGAGATGATGCGGATGGCGTCACCGCGGCGCGTCGCGAAGAAGATGTGGCCTTCGATTTCGCCGAGCGTGCCGATGCGGACTTCGCCATAGTCTTTTCGCCTGGACTTTCATTCAAGCTGGCCATTCAAGCCGGACGCCGTCGAACATTCGTGCGGCGGCTGCAAACGGCAGTCCCCGTTCGCGGACGTTCTTCGCGCATTTGATCGGATCGAATTCGAAGCGGATGCCGCAAGCCAATGTTTGTACTACGTCATTGACACATGTGCCAATGACTTATGGTCCCAGCGTTCGCAGTGCCCCCGGACATTCCACGAGACACTTGACGGCGGCAAAGGTAGTAGTAGAATAGAACGAACCATGAACAAATACAAGGCGAGCGATGATGCCGGCTCTATGCGAAACGGGATTTGATGCGGGATTTCGTGCCGCGGGCTGGGGAACCCGGGCTGGTTTGTGCGCTCGCGCTCGAAGTGGCTTCGGAACAGGTGCGCACAGGACCGGGAACAGGGGGTTAACAGGGCCTGTTTCCACCCCTGTTATGACCGAAAATGCATTGATTTTATTGGGTTTTTTTGACTGAAGCGGCAATGAAAGTTTTTTCGCGACGGAGATTGGACTATGAGGGTACCTCATGGGTATCCCCGGTGTTCGGAGACATCGAAGACAGTGTGCGGGTCGCTCCTGATAATCTCCTGATAAACAGGAGCGCGCGGGCGCAGAGTGGATAGCAGAAGCGGGCTCCGATAACAGGCGAGAACAGGCGAAAGAACAGGCGGAATAACAGGCGGAATAACAGGCGGAATTTCGGCCTGTTCTGTTCAAAATGTCCGCAGTTTGGCTGGGTTTTATGAGCGATAAAGGACGATAAATTTTTTCGATGCGCAATTCGCGCGCATTTGGAGCGGAAATCGCGTCGCATGGCGCATCTTGGGGGATGACGCGAAGTCCCGCGGCGCTGATATAAGACGACCGGCGCGGAATCGGTTGTCGGCAGGGTTTTGAGATGAAAGCATTCGATTACATCATTGTGGGCGCGGGCAGCGCGGGGTGCGTGCTGGCGAACCGGCTGTCGGCCGATCCTGGTGTCGAAGTGCTGCTCATCGAAGCGGGTGGGCGCGACAAGTCGCTGATGATCCACATGCCGGCGGGCATCCCGGCGCTGATCGGCAAGCGCAATCCGCACAATTGGTATTACGACACCGAAGGCCAGCAGCATCTGAACAACCGCCGGCTCTATTGGCCGCGCGGGCGCGGCTGGGGCGGCTCGTCCTCCATCAACGGCATGATCTATATCCGCGGCCATGCGCGCGATTACGATCGCTGGCGGCAGATGGGCTGCGAAGGCTGGTCGTTCGCCGACGTGCTGCCCTATTTCAAGCGCGCCGAAGCGAACGAAAACGGCGGCGACGAATTCCATGGCGGCATGGGGCCGCTGCATGTCTCGAACGGCCGCTCCGCCAATCCGCTGTTCCGCGCCTTCATTCAGGCCGGCGCCGAAGCGGGCTTTCCGCAAACCTCCGATTTCAACGGCCGCAGCCAGGAAGGCTTCGGGCCGTATCAGATGACGATCCATGAAGGGCGGCGCTGGAGCGCGGCGTCGGCGTATCTTTCGCCCGCGCTGGACCGGCCCAATCTCAAGATCGAATCCAACGCCCATGTCACGCGCGTGCTGTTCGAAGGCGAGCGCGCCGTCGGCGTGGAATACGCGCAGAAGAAAGAGAAATTCCAGGTACGTGCGATCCGCGAGGTGATCCTGTCGGGCGGCGCGGTGAACACGCCCCAGGTTCTGCTGCTGTCGGGCGTGGGCGATTCGGAAATCCTCGGCCGCTTCGGCATTCCCGTGGTGGCCGATGTCAAAGGCGTGGGCCGCAATCTGCAGGATCATCTGGATTGCTCGATCCAGTATGAGTGCACCCAGCCGATCACGCTTTACAGCCAAGCCAATCCGCTGCGCGCGGCGCGCACGGGCCTGCAATATCTGCTGCTTCGGGTCGGGACTCGCGACAGGCCAGGGGCTGGAATCCGGCGCCTTCCTCAAGAGCCGGCCGGATCTGGAAACGCCGGATCTGCAATTCCATTTCATCGCGGCGCTGATGTAGCGATCACACGCGCAAGAAAGCGGATCGGCACGGCTTCATGGCGCATGTGTGCCAGCTGCGCCCGGAAAGCCGAGGGTTTATCTCGATCAAATCGGCCGATCCGTTGTCCGCGCCCATCATCCAGCCCAATTATCTCGAAGCCGAAGAGGATCGCCGCGCGCTGCGCGAAGGCGTACGCCAGGCGCGCGACGTGTTTGCGCAGAAGGCGTTCGATCCCTATCGCGGGCCCGAGCTGATGCCCGGCGCGCATATCCAGCGCGACGATCAGATCGACGCCTGGGTGCGGCGGACCGCGGAGACGATCTATCATCCCGTCGGCAGCGCGAAGATGGGCAAGGATCGCGACAGCGTCGTCGATACGTCGCTAAAAGTTTATGGAGTCGAGGGATTGCGCGTGGTCGATGCGTCGGTGATGCCCGCGCTGGTGTCCGGCAACACCAATGCGCCCACCATCATGATCGCGGAAAAGGCGTCGGACATGATTTTGGGACGTTCCGCGCCTGCGCCGGAAGTCGTGCGCGTGGCGGAAGACGGGCAAAAAGAGGCCGTCGCGGCGGCGTGAACTTTGTCGCAAAAGGTCGGGCTGAAACTGGAATCCCTTCCGCCGCGTTGTTAAGAGGTGTAGGATATTTCTCATGCGTGCAATCAGGCGGGGAATATGGTTGGGGCTCGCGGTCGCGATGATCGCCGCGCGCGCCGACGCCCAGGCGACGAGCTATCCGCTCGCCGAAATCAATTTCGATATGTGGTGCCAGGAGACGCAGCATCTGCCGCCCGCGCGCTGCGACAAGCGCCTGCCGCAGGACGACGCCGATTTCGAAACGTTCCTGAAGAAATACGAGAAATACGAAATTCCCTATCTGCAGCGGCGCGACGATTCCATCGAGCTCAACAAGGCGATCCTGCACAACGATCCGGTCGATCACCCGATCGAACCGTCCGCGCCGCAGACCGATCGGCCCGCGAACGATTCAACTTACGAACCGCACTAAAACGCATTGGATTAAGTTGAATCACAAAATTTCACCATGGCCGGGCGTGACCCGGCCACCCAGTCAGCGAGCGTCCGCGAGCTGAGTTATGCGCGCACAATTTCACAAAGGTTCATTCGCCGCGCAGACGCGCGGCGGCTGGGTGGGCGGGTCAAGCCCGCCCATGGTGAGGAGGGGGCTGGCCAATTAAGACCGAGATTGATCTAACCGGCCAGCATATCTTCCGCGGCGTTTGCGGCGACGAGTTTCGCGGTCGGGTCCATGACGATGTCGAGCGCGGCGATCATGCGCAGCATCATCTCGTCCATCTCGGTGTGAACGGTCGCCGGCCTGTCCTGCGACACGACGAGCCTCAGATGCGGCGCGCGCGGATGGCTGCGCAGCGCATCGTTGGGCGGCAGAGGCGGCATGGGCGGCGGCGCGTTGGCCGAAAGCGGCTCGTCTTCCTGCACCAGCTGCGAACCGACAAGACGCTCGAAGGCGATGGGCTTGCCGCCCAGCTGCGCGGTGTCGCTGAGGATTTGCGTGAGGCCCACGAAGCGGACGGGCGCTTCGTCGCCGAAGGTCACGGGCGCGAGGATCGTTTCCATCTCGACCATGCCGCATTCGGCCGTGGCCCCGATGGAGGAAATGCAGATGGGTTGCTTGAGCGCGATCGCCTGGCGCAGCAGAAGCGTGAGCGAGCTGCGGCTCTGCGCTTCCCAATGGCCAAGGAAGTTCGTGCCTTTGAGTTCGAAGCCGAAGCGGTCGCAGAGCGCCGTGCCGGCCAGCCGGTAATGCGGCTTCGACGTGTCGGCGGCTTCCAGGATGAACACATGGGAGAGCATGCGCTTGATGGCGCGGGGGTCGATGTCGGCCTGATCGGGAAGGTCGCGTCCGCGGCGAAGCCTGCTCCAATACCCCACCAGAAGATGGCTGTTCCTGTGTTTCATCTGCCCGTCGCTCCCGCATCGCGTCCCCCCAAGTGATCCAGTCCGGGACGCTGTGATGTTCGATGGAAGTCAAAAGAGCAGAAGCCGTGCCACGCGGAGTCCCGGTCGAATTCCGGCCTCAGCGGCTCCACGGGCCGCGGCGGACCGGCCCGAAAAGGGGATATCCGGAGGATTTGAGGATCGGCGTCAGCACGAGCCCGGCCGCGAAGCCTCCCACATGCGCCCACCACGCGACGCCCGGCTGGTCGGGATCGGTGATCGCCGCACTGATGAGCTGCAGCAGGAACCAGAAGCCCACCACCCAGAAGGCGCTGACGGCCAGCGGAAAGAAGATGATCCCCAGCGGCACGATGACGGTCACCTTCGCCCGGGGAAACAGCAACACATAGGCCGCCAGCACGCCCGAAATGGCGCCGGACGCTCCTATCATCGGGATCTTCGAGCCGGGGTCCATCCAGGCCAGCGACAGCGCCGCCGCCACGCCGCAGACGAGATAGAAGAGCAGGAAGCGGAAATGCCCCATCGCGTCTTCCACATTGTTCCCGAAAATCCACAGGTAAAGCATGTTGCCGGCGATATGCAGGATCGAGCCGTGCAGGAACATGGAAATGAAGATCGCCGTGATCGCGGGAATGGCGATGTAGCCCATGATGAGATGCCGGTGGCCGAAGATCGTATCGGGGCGGAATCCCAGCACGTCGACGGCCCGATCCATGTCATGGCCCAGCGAGCGCTCCCACAAATAAACGATCACGCAAGCCGCGATGATCGCCCAGGTGACGATGGGCGTGGTCTTGCCGGGATTGTCGTCCGAGATCGGGATCATGGGCGCTTCATGGTTACCAACCGCGCCTCTTCGGCGTCGAAACTGTGCCGTTTCGGGGCAGCATCGCCGGAATAATCCAGCAATTCCGTGGCACGCTTCCTGAAACGAAGCGGCCGCACGTTAAGGCTTTGCCCATGTTGTCGCGCATTCCCGAACGAACTGCGACTAGCATGGACAGCGGCAAGGAGCACGCACAATGATGACCAAGTCCCTCAAGTTTCTCGTGGCCGCAGTGGCCGCGTCCCTGCTCACAACGATGGCGTTCACGCCCGCGAGCGCCGGCGGCAGCGGCCCCAGCGGGCCTACCTGTCCGCACGGCCCCGGCGGCGGCATCATCATCTACAAGCCCGTGAACATCTATAAGCCGGTGAACATCAACACGAACATCGACATCAACAAGAACATCAACATCTTTAAGCCGGTGAACATCAACACAAACATCGACATCTCGAAAAACGTCAATATCAACAAGAACGTCAACATCAACAAAAACGTCATCATCAACAAGGTTTCGGCTTCGGCAAACGCCGAAGCGGGCGCGTTCGCATTGGCCGGCGCAGGCGCCGCGGCGGGCGCCGTCGTCTATAGCGGCGGCAGCTATGTGGAAGACACGGTCGTCAACCGCAACGCGGCAATCGGCGAAATCGCCACTTCGCAGGCCTGCGAGATGCAGGATACGACGGTCGTCAAGGCGATCCACGTGGTCTGCGTATCCGCCGAAGGCCATGAATTCCCCGCGTCGCATATGGTCGGCGAAACCTGGATCGACGCTTCGTATGAAGGCGAGATCGCGCGCTGCATCGCGGGCTCGGTCGTAAAGGTGATGGTCGGCGATGTCGTGCAATCCGATCAGGGCATGGCGGGTTCGTATCAGAACGCCGCGCCGATGATGTGCGGCGAGCACGAGGCGCTGCGTCACTTCAAGGGCGGCATGCTCAAATGCGCGCCCGAACTGCCGGTGAAGGACTGCACCGAGCGCACCAATTTGCGCAAATACGGGACAGGCGACCTCTTCTTCTCCTACCGCACGCAGGTCTGCATCACGCCGGGCCGCACCGCGAGCGCACGTCCGGCAGACGTCGGCGGCATGACGCTCGAAGGGGGCGTCGGCAGCGGCAATTGAATTCAAAACGAAGGCTGGGAAGCGCGCCTCGCCCGATGGGCGGGGCGTTTGCTTTTGGGGCGGAGCGCTTGGGGCTTGGGAGATCTATGCGCGCGGGGTAGCATCGCCCGCTTGATACGGGGCTGGGAATGCCGTCGATGCACAATCAGGAATTACCTTGGCTCGGCTTGTCGCTGGTTATTTTGATCTTCGGCGGCGTCGGAATCGCTTTTGTCTTTTTTGCTGACCACCTATCGGATTGGCAAATCCGACGTCTACAAAGCCGTTGGCACAGACGCTACACCCGGGGGTTTGGCGTTGTCATTCTTGCATTTGCGGCTGTTATTGTGTTCTCCATCATCCACAACTCCAACCTCTAACAGCGTTGGTTCCCAAGCTCGCTTGCGCCCTGAAGGTCCGCTGATATTGTGCGGGCCGATCCGCATCCCAAGGACTCTCGATGAACATCCACGAATACCAGGCCAAATCCGTGCTCAAGGGGTTTGGTGTATCCGTTCCGCGCGGGATTCCGGCGTTCACGGTCGATGAGGCGGTCAAGGCGGCCGAGGAGCTGGGTGGGCCGGTGTGGGTGGTGAAAGCGCAGATCCATGCGGGCGGGCGCGGCAAGGGCGGCGGCGTGAAGGTCGTTCGTTCCATCGAAGACGTGCGCAAGGAAGCGACCCGCATGCTGGGCATGACGCTTGTGACGCATCAGACGGGCCCGCATGGCAGAGTCGTGCGGCGGCTTTATATCGAGGAAGGCTCTTCCATCGAGCGCGAGCTCTATCTGTCGGCGCTGGTCGATCGCGAAACGAGCCGCATCGCCTTCATCGCGTCCACCGAAGGCGGCATGGACATCGAGCAGGTTGCGAAGACCACGCCCGAGAAGATTCTCACGTTCCAGGTCGAGCCCGCCGCCGGCTACCAACCCTATGTCGGGCGCAATATCGCGACCGCGCTGAAGCTCAAAGGCGATCAGGCGAAGCAATGCGGCAAGCTGATCGAAGGTCTCTACACGGCGTTCTCATCCAAGGACATGAGCCTGCTTGAGATCAATCCACTGGTGGTGACGAAAGACGGCCAGGTGATCTGCCTCGACGCCAAGATCAATTTCGACGACAACGCCCTGTTCCGGCACAAAGACGTTGCCGAGTTGCGCGATCCCGATGAAGAAGATCCGACCGAGCGCGAAGCCGCCAAATACGATCTCTCTTACGTCAAGCTCGACGGCTCGATCGGCTGCATGGTGAACGGCGCGGGCCTCGCCATGGCGACGATGGACATCATCAAGCTGTTCGGCGAAGAGCCCGCGAACTTCCTCGACGTGGGCGGCGGCGCGTCGAAGGAAAAAGTGACGGCAGCGTTCAAGATCATCGTCTCCGATCCGAACGTGAAAGGCATTCTCGTCAATATTTTCGGCGGCATCATGAAATGCGACATCATCGCCGAAGGCATTGTCGCGGCGGCGCGCGAACTGTCGCTCAAGGTGCCGCTGGTCGTGCGCCTGGAAGGCACCAATGTCGATCAGGGCAAGGAAATCCTCGCCAAATCGGGCCTGCCGATCGTTTCCGGCACGGACCTCTCCGACGCCGCACAAAAAATCGTGAAGGCCGTGCGCGCGAAGTAACTGCGGCACTTCTCGCCCGGTTCCTGAATGCGAAGTGAACAGCCCTCTAAGGCTTGGTTCAGCGCGACCGCTTCAATCTTCCTGTCATCGCGGCGAGCGGTTCGCCGGACAGCGAAGAGGAGTTGGTCATGAACATCAAACGCAGTCTTGCCATTGCGGCTATGGGAACGGTTCTGACGCTGTTGGGCGTCGCCGGCGCTTCGGCCGATCCGTGGCAATACAATCATCCGCGCCGGGTCGAGGTGAACGATCGCCTCGCCAACCAGAATTACCGCATCGATCGCGATTATCGCGATGGCGACATCACATTGGGCCAGGCGCGCTATCTGCACGCAGAAGATCGCGACGTTCGCGGCCAGGAACGCTTCGACGCAAGGTTCGATGGCGGCCATCTCACGCCTGCCGAACAGCGGGCGCTGAATCAGGACGAAAACGGCGTGAGCCGTCAGATCTACCGGGACGCGCATTGATCTTCGCGCGTTGCTGACTGGGAAACGGAGCCCGTGGCCAGGGCTCCGTTTCTTTTTGGGCGCTTGCCCGCGCGCGCCATTGGCGCAATGATTCGCGCGTGACGATTGCGGGCGCGCCATGATTCCACGTCTTGAGACTGAACGCCTTCTGCTGCGGGAATGGCGCAACGACGATTTGGATGCGCTGGCGAGCTTTTTGGCCGACGCCGACGTGACCCGGTGGCTGACCGGCGAGCCGCTCAATCGCAGCGATTCGTGGCGCAATCTCGCGATGACGCTCGGCCATTGGCAATTGCGGGGCTATGGCTTCTGGGCGGTGGAGCGCAAATCCGACCATGCGCTTATCGGCCGAATCGGCCTGAACAATCCGGAAGGCTGGCCCGGCCTCGAAGTCGGCTGGACATTGGGCAAGCCCTATTGGGGCGCCGGCTATGCCAGCGAGGCGGCGCGCGCCGCGATGTCATTCGGTTTCATGACACAGCCGGTCGAGCGGCTCATATCGGTGATCCATGTCGACAACAAACCGTCCCAGGCGGTGGCCCAGCGTGTCGGCGAGAGGAAGGGCGAGTATCGCGATCTGGTGTTTGGCGGGAAGACCTATCCGACCGATATCTGGCATATCTCGCGTGAGGACTGGATGCGGCGGGTGGCTGAGAAAAAGCCGCTGTGAACTGCGCTTGACGCGGAGCCATTGGTTGCGCTCCCTGTCGCCATGACGGATTCCCCGCCCGCGCTCTATCGCCCGCGCGATTTCTCGGTTTTTCTCTCCACCCGGTTCCTCGCGACCGTCGCGATGCAGATCCAGTCGGTGGCCGTCGGCTGGCAGGTCTACGACATCGCGCGCAGTCCGCTCGCGCTTGGGCTCGTGGGCCTCTGCCAATTCGTTCCGATGTTTTTGCTGACGCTGCCTGCGGGAGACATCGTCGACCGCCACGACCAGCGCCGCGTCTTCGCCATCAGCCTGATCGCCGAAGCGGTCTGCGGCGTGTTGTTCCTCGGCCTGACATTCGCGCGTGTGACATTGGCGTGGCCGTTCTACGCCGTGCTGATCCTGTTCGGCGCGGCGCGCGGATTTTCCGGCCCGTCATCGCAATCGCTGCTGCCGTTTCTTGTACCGCCCGAACAATTGCCGCGCGCGATCGCGTGGAGTTCTTCGACCTTCCAGGTGGCCGTGATCGCGGGACCCGCTGTCGGCGGGTTGTTGTATGTGCTGGGGCCGGCCGCCGCCTATGCGGCCTGCGCAATCTGCTTCCTGGGCGCGGGCATTGGGGTCGCGACGTTGGGCGGGCGGCGTATTGAGCGGACGGGCCAGGCGCATATGTCCGCCGTCGAGCGCGTCGCCGAAGGCGTCAGCTTCGTGCGAAGGCGACCCGTCGTGCTGGGCGCCATGTCGCTCGATCTGTTCGCGGTTCTCCTGGGAGGCGCGAGCGCGCTTCTGCCGGCTTTTGCGCGCGACATTCTGCATGTCGGTCCCATTGGACTGGGCCTTCTGCGGAGCGCGCCTGCGGTCGGTGCGGCCGTGGTCGCGATTGCGCTGGGCCGCCATCCGATTGCGCGCGGCACAGGCTGGAAGATGTTTCTGGCCGTGGCGATTTTCGGCGTGGCTACTGTCGTCTTTGGACTCTCGCGAGATTTTTATCTCACGCTCGCCGCTCTCTTCGTGATCGGCGCGTCCGACATGGTGAGCGTGTTCGTGCGCACGGCCCTGATCCAATATGCGACGCCCGATCAGATGCGCGGGCGCGTCAGCGCGGTGAGCATGTTGTTCATCGGCGCGTCGAACGAATTGGGCGGCTTCGAATCGGGCGTCACGGCTGCGTGGTGGGGAACGATACCGGCGGTCGTCGTGGGCGGCATCGGTACGCTGATTGTCGTCGGGCTCTGGATGTGGATGTTCCCGCCGTTGCGCAAGATCGATCGCTTGCGCGACGCCGAGACGGCGTAGATGTCATCATCTCTACCGTTCGAGAACCGGCACGATCTGTGTTTTCGCGATGGCATGGCTTTGGAGCCAGGGGCCGATCTTTTCGCCGGTGACAGTCGCGTCGAACGGAATGGCGGGCATGTCGAGCGCCCAAAGCGTGAATTCGTAGTGGTGCAGGCCGGAGCCGGACGGCGGGCATGCTCCCCCATAGGCGCTGTCGCCGAAATCGTTCGCGCCCTGGATGGCGCCTGCAGGCAGCGGCGCCGCGCCGGAACCTGCGCCCTTCGCCAGAGCATCGGCGCTTGCGGGAATGTCGAACACGATCCAGTGCCACCAGCCTGCGCCATGCGCATCGGGATCGAAGACGGTGAGCGCGAAGCTCTTGGTCGTGGCGGGCGCGCCGCTCCAGGCGAGCGACGGCGAGATGTTCGCGCCTCCGCATTTGCTGTGAACCTGCGCATTGGACAGCGAAGCGCCCTGGACCATTTCCACGCTTCGCAAATCCATGGCGTTCGCGCCTGCCGCCGATAGCAGAATCGCCCCTGCAATGATCGTCGTCCGCCAATTCATGATCCGTCTCCGGAAAAGCGCTGCACCTGTGTAACGCACAAACGCCGTTTGCGGCGCAGCTATTTCAGGGTAACCATGCGGCTCCGGCGCGCTGGGGCGCCGAATCCTCGGGAGAATTCATGGCATTGCAGGTCATCGGCGCGGGTCTCGGCCGCAACGGGACGCTTGCGCTCAAGATCGCGCTGGAACAGCTCGGCTTCGCGCCCTGCCACCACATGGTGGAAGTGTTCGAGCATCCCGAGCAGGGCGCGTTCTGGCTTCGGGCCGCCGGGGGCGAAAACGTCGATTGGGAAGAGGTGTTCGCGAATTACCGCGCCAGCTGCGATTGGCCCAGCTGCCATTTCTACAAGGCGCTTTCGGAGCGCTATCCCGACGCCAAAGTGATCCTGAGCGAGCGCGATCCGAAGAAATGGCATGCGAGCATCACCAATACGATCCTCAAAAGCATGACCCAGATGATCGCGAAGGATCCGGAGCGCGCCAAGTGGTTCGAGTTTGCGCGCAGGATCGTGATCGAGCAGACCTTCAACAACGACCTCAGCGAAGACAACATGATCGCCGCCTATCTTCGCCACAACGCCAAGGTGAAGGCGACGATCGCGCCGGAACGCCTGCTCGTGTTCAACCCGGCCGAAGGCTGGGAACCGCTTTGCCGGTTTCTGCACGTGGCCGCGCCCGCCACGCCGTTTCCCCACGTCAACACGACCGAGGAATTCCAGGCGCGGTCGGCGAGCCGGGAATGACGGAACCGCATCGCCTATTCGATCTTGCGTGGGCCTGCCGATATTCGTAAGCCTTGTCGAAACTGCGGGCTCCGCCCCGCGACAAGCTCCGGAAGGCAGCGATGGGAAAAGTTTACAAGAGCGCCGCGGCTGCGCTTGAAGGCGTGCTGTTCGACGGCATGACGATCATGTCCGGCGGGTTCGGCCTCTGCGGCATCCCCGAGAACCTGATCCTCACCTTGCGCGACTCCGGCGTGAAAAATCTCACCGTCATCTCCAACAACGCGGGCATCGACGATTTCGGGCTGGGCCTGCTGCTCCAGACGCGTCAGATCAAAAAGATGATCAGCTCTTATGTCGGCGAGAACGAGACCTTCGAGAAGCAATATCTGGCGGGCGAATTGGAACTCGAATTCAATCCGCAAGGCACGTTGGCCGAGCGCATCCGCGCAGGCGGCGCGGGCATTCCCGGCTTCTACACCAAGACGGGCGTCGGCACGCTGATCGCCGAAGGCAAGGAGCAGAAAGATTTTGACGGCGAGAGCTATATTCTCGAGCACGGGCTCAAGGCCGATCTTTCGATCGTCAAAGCGTGGAAAGGCGACGCCGAAGGCAATCTCGTCTACCGGATGACCGCGCGCAATTTCAATCCGATGATGGCGACGGCGGGAAAAGTGACGGTAGCGGAAGTCGAGGAACTTGTGCCGGTCGGGGCGCTCGATCCGGACAGCATCCACACGCCGGGCATCTTCGTGCAGCGCATCGTGCAGGGCGCGCACTACGAGAAGCGAATCGAGAAGAGAACGGTAAGGGAAAGCGAATAGCGAATAGAGTTCTTTTTCCCCATTCGCTATTCGCTACTCGCTATTCGCCTGTAGGAGAGAAAAATGCCCTGGACTCGCGACGACATGGCCAAGCGCGCCGCGCAGGAATTGCGCGACGGCTTTTACGTCAATCTCGGCATCGGCATCCCGACCCTGGTCGCCAATTATATTCCCGACGGCATGGATGTGACCCTGCAGTCGGAGAACGGCATGCTGGGTATGGGCCCGTTTCCCCGCGCCAATGAAGTCGATCCCGACCTGATCAATGCGGGCAAGCAGACGATCACGGCGTTGCCGCGCACGTCCTATTTCTCGTCGGCGGACAGTTTCGCGATGATCCGCGGCGGCCATATCGACCTTTCGATCCTGGGCGCGATGGAAGTGTCGGAGACGGGCGATCTCGCGAACTGGATGGTGCCCGGCAAGATGGTCAAAGGCATGGGCGGCGCGATGGATCTCGTGGCGGGGGTCAAGCGGGTCGTCGTCCTCATGGACCATGCGGACAAAGCGGGGCGCTCCAAGCTGCTCAAGGAATGCACACTGCCGCTGACGGGCCGCGCCTGCGTCAATCGCATCGTGACGGGGCTGGGTGTTTTCGATGTTACCGATAGCGGCCTTAAGATCGTTGAGATTGCGCCGGGGGTAACTCACGACGAAATCGCCGCAAAAACGGAAGCGAAGCTCGCCGCGTAGTTTTTCGGCACGCGGGTATCACGTCGACATCGGGGGTGGGGAATGGCGTTCGAGGCGCTCAAGGGCTGGACCAAAGAGCAGAAGCATGTCGTGGCCGCGAGCTATCTCGGCTGGACGCTCGACGCCTTCGATTTCTTCCTGCTGGTCCTGGTGCTGACCGACATCGCCAAGGATTTCGGCGTCTCGGTCAAGACTTTGAGCTGGGCGATCACCTTGACGCTCGCGATGCGGCCCGTCGGCGCGTTTCTTTTCGGGCGGCTCGCCGATCGCTTCGGGCGCCGCCCCATCATGATGATCGACGTGCTGCTGTACGCGTCGCTCGCTTTCGCGTCGGCGTTCGCGCCGAACGTCGTCGTGTTCTTCGTTTTGCGCGGCTTGTTCGGCGTGGCGATGGGCGGCGAATGGGGCATCGGCGGCTCGCTCACCATGGAAAGCATTC
Organism: uncultured Alphaproteobacteria bacterium; assembly: GCA_963715545.1. Classification (GTDB taxonomy): domain Bacteria; phylum Pseudomonadota; class Alphaproteobacteria; order Micropepsales; family Micropepsaceae; genus Rhizomicrobium. Next base: position 4,161,232 of record OY970252.1, read on the forward strand.
CGGCGCATTCGCGCGGCGTCGTTTCGGGCATTCTGCAGGCGGGCTATCCCAGCGGGTATCTGCTCGCTTCGATCGCCTATGGCGTGCTGTTTCCGTCTCTCGGCTGGCGCGGATTGTTCATGGTGGGAATCGCGCCGGCGCTGCTCGTGCTTTACATTCGCCGACATGTTCCGGAATCGCCGGGCTGGAGCCGGGAGCACGCCAAGGCGGGCACGATCGTCAATGTTCTGCGCGCCCATTGGCGGCTCGCGATCTACGCGATCCTGTTGATGACGTGTTTCAATTTCTTCAGCCACGGTACGCAGGATCTATATCCGACGTTTCTCAAGGTCGATCACGGGTTCAAACCGCATGTGATCGCGATGATCCAGGTGATTTACAATATCGGAGGGATCGTGGGCGGCCTGACCTTCGGCTCGTTGTCGCAGATCTTCGGCCGAAGACGCATGATCATCGCGGCCGCGCTCCTGTCGCTTGCGGCTTTGCCGCTCTGGGCCTTTGCGGCGACGCCGATGCTGCTCGCGCTTGGCGCGTTCCTGATTCAGTTCATGGTGCAGGGCTGCTGGGGGATCATACCGGCGCATCTCAACGAATTGTCGCCGCCGGAAGCGCGCGGCACGTTTCCCGGCGTCGTCTATCAATTGGGCAATCTGTTCGCCGCGGTGAACGCACCCCTGCAGGTGGCTCTCGCCATCGCCTATGGCAGCTATGGCGTCTCGCTGGCGCTCATTGCGGCCGCGTCGGCCATCATGGTGGCGATCTTCGCCTTCGCGGGCGGCGAAGCGAAGGAAGTCGACATGCGGATTGCGGCGCAGGCGCCGACGTAAATCTCAGCTCGCGCGGACGAACACATCGACGCGGTCAACCGGGCCCTTGTCGTCGATTCCGCCCATCGCGCGCACGTCGATCCGGGCCGACGGCACGCCGTCGTCGATCAGCAGCTGGCGGACAGCGAGCGCCCGCTTGAGCGAAAGACGCCGCGCGTCGGAAGATTTGTCGCCCGGCGAGCCGCCATAGGCTTCGAGCTGCACGCGCGCGGCGCCGGCTTCCAGCGCAGCGTTGAGATCGCCGGCCAGCAGCTTTACGCCGTCGAACTGGGACGGTGACGGATCGGTCGCGCCGGATTCGAACAGGATCGCGCCATGCTTGAACAGATTGGCGTGCGCCGCGTCGGTTGGCGCGTGCGTCGATGCGGGCTGCGTGGCCGTGACGGTTTGTGCGGGCGGCGGCTCGGTCGAGGCGACCTTGGTGGGCGCTTTGGCCGGCTTCGCGGGAGTGGCGGGCGGCGGCGTATCCGTGCCGTCGAGATTCATGGGCAGCTCGCCGGCGGCTTGCGTGGTGGCGGGCGGCGGCGGCGCTGCAGACGCCGTTTCGACCGGTTTGGAATGCTTGTGATGCGAGACCGGCGCGGGTGTTGGCGGCGGTGCAGCTGAGGTGTCCGGCGGGGGCGCCGCCGCGGCCGTGTCGTTGGGCGGCGGCAGCTTGATGTCGACGCCGCCATCGGCGCTGGGCGTCGCGGTCGCAACCGTGTTCTCGTCCTTCGGCACGACCTTCGCGACGTGGCGATGGTGCACCGGCATATGCAGGTGGATCGTCCCGCCGGGCGCCGCGCCTTGCGTGTAAATGCCGCCCGGATAGAGCACCAGGGGACTCGCCGGCACCGCATAGGGGTTCACGGTCACGTCCTGACCGGGATACATCTGGGCTGCGGCTGGACCGCTCGCGAAGGCGAGGATTGCGACTGTGGCTAAAAGCGTTTTGTTGAGCGTCATGGTCTCTGGCTGAGCCTGAAAGCTTCGACTCTTTCGGGGTAGCGAGATTAGGCGTCTCGCCTTACGCACTCAACTCGTCTTGCGGCCCGCTTCCTTCAGAAGCTTCAGGAGCTGCGGATGAAGGGGCTCATTGGCAGCGAGGATATCGCCCCTATCGAGCATCTTCGTGCCGCCGTCAAGATCGGTCGTGACGCCGCTGCGCCTCGCGGACGAGCAGAAGGCCCGCCGCCATGTCCCAGGGACCTGAGGCCGCGTTCCCAGAATCCGTCGAACCGCCCGGCCGCCACATAGGCGAGATCGAGCGAGGCAGCGCCGAAGCGTCGCACGCCCGCCGTGGCCGCCATCACACCCGCCAGTTCCCCCAGCGCGCGCTCATGGCCGTCCTTGCCGAGGAACGGCAGCCCGGTCGCGATCACCGAGTCCTTCAGATGTTTGCGGGCGGAGACCCGGAGCCGCTTGTCGTTCAGATAGGCGCCGTGGCCGCGTTCGGCCGTGTACATCTCGTCGGTGACGGGATTGTAGACGACGGCCGACTGCATCTGTCCTTCGCGCTCCAGCGCGATCGAGATGGCGAAATGCGGAATGCCGTGCAGGAAGTTCGTCGTGCCGTCGAGCGGATCGATGATGAAGCGGTGGCTCTTGTCCGGGCCTTCGATGACGCCCGATTCCTCGACGAGGAAGCCGTAGCCGGAGCGGGCCTTGGTGAGTTCGGCGACGAGAATCCGCTCCGTGCGGTTGTCGGCATTGGAGACGAAATCGGCCGGACCTTTGAGCGAGACCTGCAGGTTTTCCAGCTCGCCGAAATCGCGGATCAGCCCGCGTGCGGCCTTGCGGGCGGCAGACGATCATCACATTCAACGCCGGCGAGAGATATGCCATCCCTATTCCGCGCGACGGACGTAAGACGCCGTCTTCCGTCGAGACGATGATCTTGGTGCCGATATCGATAAAGGGCGGCACCAGGACCTTGATGCCGTTGTCCATCACGGCGGATTTGTAGGACGGCGCCGCGGTCCGCCGCGCGTGACCGGATCGGCTTCCGCCACCGTCAGCGATCACCTGCTGCGGCAGCTGAATGCCGATGGCGCGTCCTTCATGCAGTTGCACCAGCACTTTCATGCCGTCCTGCAGGAAGTGCGGCCTGGTCGCCCACGAAATCCGCTTCCAGCTCGATCTGGTCGAAGGTTTCCATGTCCATGAAGGTCAGCGTGTCGCCGGTGGCGTAGAGGAACTGGAAATCCTTCTTCTCGAGATGGATCTCGTCGACGGATTCGTCGGAGCGGAAGCGCTCGTTGAGCTTGGTGCCGGTCAGGATGTTCTTGAGCTCGACCTGGTTGTAGGCGCCGCCCTTGCCCGGCTTCACGATCTGGTTCTTCACCGCCATCCACAGCGCGCCCTCGATGTTCGATCATCATGCCGGGGCGGATTTCATTGCCTGCGATCTTGGCCATAAGAAACGCGCTCCTCGGCGCGGGGGAAAAGAGATGGGGCGGTGTCAAAAGAGCGCGCGGGTTCTAGCAGGGGGGAGGGAGGAGATGCAATTGGGGCGCTGGGCGCAATTACAGTTTCATGCCCTGGGCGCGTAGTTCACGCCTGACATTAGCGAAACCGAGCGAGAAAAGCGTGGCTCCGACCGCGAACACAGAAACCACGCTCAACCAAATCACGGCGGACACCGACGATAAATGAAGCTGTTCTGAAAGGAAATTTGGGTCAAAAAGTACAGCCCAGGCAAGAATCAAAGACACGACAATCTGGCTTACTCCGAACAGGGCCACCCCTGCCCAAAGCAGCATTGCAACAGACTCCACGACGCGATCGAGCCAAAGAAGCAGGACATGATACCCTCTCATGAGAAGCACCGTAATCGATATCGACTTCGATCCCAAGAACAGGCGTTTTCGCAGGTTGGATGGTTTCAGACTGAGAACAGTTTGTTGAACGCTGCGACGGCCGCCGCCGGACCTTCCGCAAAGTCCCAAACACCCGCCGACACTGCGAGAAAATCCGCGCCCGCTTCGATCAGCGGCTTTGCGTTGCCGACCGTGATTCCGCCGATGGCGACGACGGGCACGACCATCAATTCCGACCACCAAGAGAGAAGTTCGATCTCGGCGTGGCTCTTGGGTTCTTTGGTCTGCGTCGGAAAGAATGCGCCGAACGCGACATAATCCGCGCCCGCTTCGGACGCCTCGATCGCAAGATGCCGCGAGTCGTGGCAGGTGACGCCCACGATGCGGTCCGGCCCCATCGCGCGGCGCGCCTCCGCGTAAGATGTATCGTCCTGTCCGATATGGACGCCGTCCGCGCCAAATTCGCTCGCAAGATCGGGGCGGTCGTTGAGGATGAAGGCGGCGCCGGCATTCTGCGCGATCGGCATCAGGATTTGCGTTGCGCGCCGCACGTCGTCATCCGGCACGTCTTTCAACCGCAACTGCACGCACGCGACATCGCCCGCGCCCAGCGCACGCTTCAGCGTTTCCGCAAAAACCTTCGGCTCAAGCTTCGCCGGCGTGATCAGATAAAGGCGGCAGCGTTCGGTCATTTGGGGACGCTAGCGCGAGTTCGGATTGAGTTGACGCACGCCCCCCACTCACCATGGCCGCCCTCCGAGGCGGCCACCCAGCGGCGAGCGTCCGCGAGCCAAGACTCTTTCGGCAAAAGTGCGACAGCTGGCTCGCACGTTATTCGCCGCGCAGACGCGCGGCGGCTGGGTGGCCGGGTCACGCCCGGCCATGGTGAAATTTGGTGATTCAATTCCAGCCCAAAATCACGGTAGACGAATTCATCACGCCGCTTTCTCGAGATCGGATTTCCACGCGCCGGTTGCGGCCAGCCCGTTCATCTGTGCGCGATGCGCGAAGGCCTTTTGCGCCGCGGGCACATTCTCCGGCTTGCCGCTCCAGGCTTTTTGCGGTGCGGCCTGCAGGGCGCGGCCATAGGAGAAGGTGAGCGGCCAGGGCAGGTCGTATCTTGCGTTCATCGCATTCAGATGGGCGGTCGCGTCTCGATCGGATTGACCGCCGGACAGGAACGCGATGCCCGGCACGGCCGCCGGCACGCAGCGCTTCAGGATCTTCGATGGTTCGCGCTCGCCACTTCGTCGACGCTCGCCTGCTTCGGGCATTTCTTGCCCGAGATCACCATGTTGGGCTTCAGCATCATGCCTTCGAGCACGACGCGCTGCGTGGAACAGCGCCGAGAACACTTCCTTCAGCACCCACTCGGTCACGCGCGCGCAGGCGTCGATGTCGTGATCGCCGTCCATCAGCACTTCGGGCTCGACGATCGGAACGATGTCCGTGTCTCCTGGCGCCAGCGCCGCATAGCGCGCGAGCGCATGCGCGTTGGTGGTAATGCGATGTGAAGGTCGGAATTCCGGGCGCGATGTCGATGACCGCGCGCCATTTGGCGAAACGCGCGCCGAGCTTGTGATATTCGATCGAAGCGTTCGCGCAAGCCGTCGAGGCCTTCGGTGACGGTCTCGCCCGGACAGAACGCGAGCGGCTTCGCGCCTTCATCCACCTTGATGCCGGGAATCGAGCCCGCCGCTTCGATCAGTTTCACCAGCGGCGTGCCGTCTTTCGCTTTCTGGCGGATCGTTTCGTCGTAGAGGATGACGCCGGAGATGTGGTCTTCATCGCCTTCGGCCGAGCGGAACAGGAGTTCGCGATAGTCGCGGCGGTTGTCTTCGGTCGAGACCACGCCGATCGCGTCGAAGCGCTTCTTGATCGTGCCGGTGCTTTCGTCCGCCGCAAGAAGGCCTTTGCCCTTCGCCACCATCGCATGCGCGATGCGCGATCAGTTCCCCGATATCCATTGTCATCTCCCTTTCGACTGCACGAGCGCATCCACGCCCGGCAATTCTTGTCCTTCCAGCCATTCCAGAAACGCGCCGCCTGCGGTCGAGACATAGGAAAAATCGTCCGCCACGCCGGCATGGTACAAGGGCCGCGACCGTATCGCCGCCGCCTGCAACCGACATCAGCTTGCCTTCGCGCGTGCGCTTGGCAACCGCTTTTGCCGCTGCAACCGTGCCGCGGTCGAAAGGCAATGTCTCGAACGCGCCGAACGGACCGTTCCAGACGAGAGTCGTCGCATATTGCAGGCGCGCTGGTGAACGCTTCGACGGCTGGCCGGACCTACATCGAGGATCATTTCGTCGGCCGCAACTTCGCCCACCGGGACCGTTCGGTGAGCGGCATTGGCCTTGAATTCCTTCGCAACCACCACGTCGAGCGGCAGCAGCACGGCCGCGCCCGCTTCCTGCGCTTTTTTCAGAATCTCTCGCGCGGTCTCGAGCTGGTCGCGCTCACACAGCGATTTGCCGACCTCGATGCCTTGCGCCGCGAGGAACGTGTTCGCCATGCGCGCCGCCGATGACGAGCACGTCGACCTTTTTCACGAGATTGTCCAGCAGCGCGATCTTGGTCGAGACCTTGGCGCCACCGACCACCGCCATGCAGCGGCCGCGTCGGATGGCCGAGCGCCTCGTGAAGATGGCGAAGCTCCGCCTCCATCGCGCGACCGGCCGCAGCGGGCAGCAAGCCGTGCGAGACCTTCCGTCGTCGCATGCGCGCGATGCGCGGCCGAGAACGCGTCATTGACGAAGATATCGCCGAGCTTCGCAATCGCCTTCGCGAATTCCGGATCGTTCTTTTCCTCTCCGGCGTGGAAGCGCGTGTTTTCCAGCAGCAGCACGTCGCCGTCTTTCAGGACCGCGACAGCGCTTCTCGGCGATTTCGCCGATGCAGTCGTCGGCGAACGCCACGGCACGCCCGACCGCCTTGGCAAGCGGTGCGCCAGCGGCTTCAGCGACATGGACGGCACGACCTTTCCCTTCGGCCGGTCGAAATGGGAGAGCACGATCACGCGCGCGCCCTTCTCGGCCAGCTCGCGGATGGTGGGCGCCTGGCGTTCGATGCGCAGCGCATCGGTCACTACGTCGTCCTTCATCGGCACATTGAGATCGGCGCGCACAAGCACGCGCTTGCCCTTCACGTCTATGTCGTCAAGCGTGCGATAATCCGCCATCGTTCAGAGAAGCTTGCCCATCGCCACGGCGGTGTCGGCCATGCGGTTCGAGAAGCCCCACTCATTGTCGTACCAGCTCATCACGCTGACGAGATTGCCGTCCAGCACCTTGGTCTGGTCCAGTGCGAAGCTGGACGACGCGGGATCGTGATTGAAATCCATCGACACCAGCGGGCGCATGCACCACTTCGAGAATGCCTTTGAGCGGTCCTGCCGCGGCCGCCGCCTTGATCGCATCGTTGATTTCCTGAACCGTTGTCGGCCGCTTGGAAATGAATTTGAGATCGACCAGCGAGACATTCGGCGTGGGCACGCGCACGGAGATGCCGTCGAGCTTGCCCTTCAGTTCCGGCAGCACGAGGCCGACGGCTTTCGCCGCGCCGGTGGAGGTCGGAATCATCGACATGGCCGCCGCGCGGCCGCGATAGAGATCCTTGTGCAACTGGTCGAGCGAAGGCTGATCGTTGGTATAGGAATGGATCGTCGTCATCATGCCTTTTTCGATGCCGACCGCATCGTTCAGCACCTTCGCCACGGGCACGAGGCAGTTCGTCGTGCAGGATGCGTTCGACACGACGAGATGATCCTTCGTCAGCTTGTCGTGATTGACGCCATAGACGACCGTCAGGTCCGCGCCGTCCGCAGGGGCCGAGACGAGCACGCGCTTGGCGCCGGCCGTCGAGATGCGCGGACGCCTTTTCCTTCGATGTGAAGATGCCGGTGCATTCCAGCGCGATGTCGACGGCCAGTTCCTTGTGCGGCAGTTCCGCCGGATTGCTGATGGCCGTCACCTTGATCTTGTGGCCGGCGACGATCATGTGATCGCCGTCGACCGTGACCTTGCCCGGGAAGCGGCCATGCACGCGAATCGTAGCGCAGCAGATGCGCATTGGTTTCGACCGGCCCGAGATCGTTGACGCCCACGACGACGATGTCCTTGCGGCCCGATTCCACGATCGCGCGCAGCACCAGCCGGCCGATGCGTCCGAACCCGTTGATGGCGACCCGAATGGCCATTGAATTCCTCCTACGCCTATTTGAGAGCGGCCACCGCGGCGTCAGCCGCGGCCTCGGCCGTGATGTGGAAATGCTTGTAAAGATCTTTCGCCGGCGCGCTCGCGCCGAAACCGTGCATGCCGACGAACTTTCCGTTCGGTCCGAGATAGCGCTCCCAGCCGAAAGGCGAGGCCGCTTCGATGGCGATCTTTACCGTACCGGGTCCCAGAACGGCGTCACGATATGTTTCGGGTTGTTCTTCGAACAATTCCCAGCACGGCAGGAGACAACGCGCGCGACCGACACCCTGTTGCGCCAGAAGCTCGCGCGCCTTCACCGCAATCTCAACTTCCGAGCCGGTCGCCAGGAATGTGATCTGGGCTTTGCCGGACGCGGATACAAGCTCATAGCCGCCGCGCGCCGACAGATTCTCATCGGTATGCGTCGTGCGCAGAGTAGGTAATCCCTGTCGCGTAAGCGCGAGAATGCTGGGGCGGTGCTTCTGCGCCAGCGCGAGTTCCCAGCACTCCGCTGTTTCCACCGCGTCGGCCGGGCGAAACACGAGCAGGTTGGGAATGGCGCGCAGCGCCGCCAGATGCTCGACCGGCTGATGCGTCGGCCCGTCTTCGCCCAGCCCGATGGAATCATGTGTCATCACATGGATGACCCGAATGCCCATCAGCGCTGCGAGCCGTATCGAGGGCCGGCAGTAATCGGAGAACACGAGGAAGGTTCCGCGAATAGGGAATGACGCCGCCATGCAGCGCCAGGCCGTTCATCGCGGCCGCCATGCCGTGTTCGCGGATGCCGTAGTGGATGAAGCGTCCGGCGAAATTGTCCGGCGCGATCGCCATCATGCCTTTGGTGCGGGTGTTGTTGGAGCCCGTGAGATCGGCCGAGCCGCCGATTGTTTCCGGCCACGCGGCGTTGATCACTTCAAGCGCGTTTTCGGACACCTTGCGGGTGGCGACCGACGGCTTCTCGGCGCTGATCTTCTTTTTAAGGTCGTTGAGCGCGCCCGCGAGCCCGGCCGGCGCATCGCCCGCCAAAGCCGCATCGAACGTGCGCGTGATCTCGGCCGGATGCTTCGATTTACGTGCAAGCCACGCTTCGCGCGCTGCTTTCCCGCGTCCGCCGATCGCGCGCCAGTCGGACAGAATGTCGTCGGGGACCACGAAAGGCGGCCAGGGCCAGTCGAGTGCCTTGCGCGCGCCCTGCCACTTCGTCCGCGCCAAGCGCCTCGCCATGCGCCTTCGACGTGCCCGCTCGCGTCGGGGCGCCGAACCCGATGGTGGTGCGGCAGGCGATCAGGACCGGCTTGTCACTCGTCTGCGCCGCCTCAAGGCAGCGCGCGACATCGGCGGCGTCGTGGCCGTCGCAGGCCCATGTATTCCAGCATTCCGCCTCGAAGCGCTGCCGCATGTCGCCCGTCTCGGAAAGCGCGGTCGGGCCGTCGATGGTGATGTGGTTGTCGTCGAACAGCACGATCAGCTTGTTGAGCTTCAGATGGCCGGCGAGGCCGATCGCCTCGTGGCTGATGCCTTCCATCAGATCGCCGTCGCCAGCGATCACATAGGTCTTGTGATCGACCAGCTCGTCGCCGAAGCGGGCATTGAGGATGCGCTCGGCCAGCGCCATGCCGACGGCATTGGCAATGCCCTGGCCGAGCGGGCCGGTGGTGGTCTCGATGCCGGCCGCATGGCCATATTCGGGGTGGCCGGCGCAGGGGCTGCCCAGCTGGCGGAACCGGGCGATGTCGTCGATGGAAATGCTGGAATAGCCGGTCAGATAGAGCAGGGAATAGAGCAGCATCGAGCCGTGGCCGGCCGACAGCACGAAGCGGTCGCGGTCGGGCCAGGCCGGGTCTGCCGGGTCGAATTTCAGGAATTGGCCGAAAAGAGCACGGTGGCCACGTCCGCCATGCCCATCGGCATGCCCGGATGGCCGCTGTTGGCGGCCTGGACCGCGTCCATCGAAAGCGCGCGGATGGCGTTGGCGAGGCGGCGCGTGGTCGCCTGCTCTGGTATCGCGGCTTGTGCTGTCATCTTGTGCCCCGCTCTGTCGCCCAAAAGTTCCACCGGAATATCGAGGCGGGGGCGGCCGTGGCCTTAGCGAGCGGCCGGCGCGCCCGTCAAGACCTGTGCAATTCCGGGCCGAATTCGTTGACCGTATTTCCCCGCAGCGCCTATGGTCCCGCGGTCGATTTGTCACGGAGTCTCGCGGATGACGGAGCTGGACGACAAGGCGCAGCGTCTCGCGGCGGCGCTGGACCGCCTGGAAGAGATGGCGTTGCCGCTTGCGGGTGCGCGTGCGCAGGCCGCGAAGGACGCAGCGGAGATCGCGCAATTGCGCGAGGAGCGCGAGAGCCTGCTCGCACGTATCGCGGAGCTCGAAGACGAATCGCGTGCGCTTGCCAGCGTCACCGAAGAAGTCGAAGGCCGCCTCGACGGCGCGATCGGGGAGATTCGCGCGGCGCTTGGAAGATAGCGAGAGACAGCGAATGGCGAATAGCGAGTAGCGAATAGAGGAAAAAGGCTTTCTTCCCATTCGCCACTCGCTATTCGCTGTCGCCAACTGGAGTTTCGCCCATGCCCCTCGTCAACGTCATGGTCAATCAGCGCGCCTACACCATCGCCTGCGATGACGGCGAGGAAGAGCATCTGAAAGAACTGGCCGGGCATGTGGACGCCAAGGTGCGCGAGCTGCTGGAGACGCGTGGGCCAGGTTGGCGATGCGCGGCTTCTGCTGATGGCGGCGCTTCTCATCACCGACGATTATTTCGATGCCGTGCAACCGGCTCGATGCCGCGCGCCAAGGAACTCGGCGATCTGAGCGGCGCCCATGACGAAATGAACGCGCGGCTCGACCAATTCGAAGGAAATTGCGCGTCGAAGCGCTGGAGACAGGCGTCCAAACGCGTCGAAGACATTGCCGCGCGGCTCGCACAGGCCTAAGCTCCTCGGTGGACGGGTACTGCCCCGCGCGTCAGGAATGCGATGCCCAGGGGCCTTAATGGTACTCACCGGGAGCTGTCCCTGACCGGGGCCGTGGCTTCGGATCATATGGCGCCCACCTGCACTTGCAGGCCCGTGAGGATCCAACATCCAACGGCGAAGGCGGTCCCGTCCGCTTCATTTCATGACCTCCAAGAGACTCCTTGCGCAAAGACGCGCGCTTGCGACGCGCAGAACTCGCTGCGGCTGCGCCCGATTTCGCGATGGCGATTGCACGCTTCGCGCGAGGTGCTGCCGATCCGGGCGAATGCTGTCGTCGCAAGCTATCTGGCCCATCCGCGACGAGGCCGATCCGCGTGCGCTGGTATCGGCTGTCGCTTCGCGCGGACATACGATTGTGCTGCCCGTGATCGCCGGACCTGACGAGGCGTTGTCATTCCGGCATTGGCGCGAGGGCGATGAATTGTTCCCGAACCGCCATGGCATCCACGAACCGCATTCCGAGCGGAAGACTGCGAGCCCGCAGGTGCTTCTGGTTCCGCTGCTCGCATTCGATGCGGTTGGCACGCGTCTCGGCTATGGCGGCGGCTATTACGACCGCACACTCGCGGAATTGCGCGCAAATGGGCACATTGTCGCCATCGGGGTAGCCTATGCGGGGCAGGAAATGGCAAAGCTGCCCCACGACCGCGCACGACCAGCGTCTCGATGGGGTTGTGACGGAACACGGGTTTAGAAAGTTCGGATAGGCATGCGCATTCTTTTCATTGGCGACGTGATCGGCAGGCCGGGCCGCGACGTGGTCGCGGCGGAACTTCCGCAGTTGCGGAAAACGCTCAAGCTCGATTTCGTCATCATCAATGGCGAGAACCTCGCCGGCGGCTTCGGCGTCACGCGCGTGATCGCCAACGAAATGTTCGCGCTGGGCGTCGATGTGATCACGACGGGCAATCACTGGCTCGACCAGACGCGAGATTCTCACCTTCATCGATCATGACGACCGCATCCTGCGCCCGCGCAACTATCCGCACGGCACGCCCGGCAAGGGCGCGGGCCTGTACGAGACGCGCTCGGGCCAACGCGTGCTGGTCGTCAATGCGATGGGCCGCGTGTTCATGGATGCGCTGGACGATCCGTTCGCGGCGGTCGAAGCGGAACTGGCGGCGTGTCCGCTGGGCGAAGGCGCCGACGCGATCGTCGTCGACATGCATGCCGAAGCGACGTCGGAGAAGATGGCGATGGGCCATTTCTGCGACGGCCGCGCCAGCCTCGTCGTCGGTACGCATCAGCATATCCCGACGGCAGACGCGCAGATCTTTCCCGGCGGCACGGCCTATCAGACCGATGCGGGGGCCTGCGCCGATTATGATTCCGTGATCGGCATGGAGAAGTTCGAGCCGATCCAGCGCTTCACCAAGAAGATGTCGACCGGCCGTTTCTCCCCCGCCACCGGTCCGGCGACCCTGTGCGGGGTGTTCGTGGAAACCAACGCCAAGGGCCTTGCGGCACGCATCGAGCCCGTCCGTGTGGGCGGGCGTCTGAAGCAGACGGTGCCGAGCGTCGAGTAAGTGCTTGCGGACTTGAACCTGCTCGTCCGCCCGGCTATTTGGACCGCCGCTTAGGGTGTCACATGGCCGGTCATTCCCAGTTCAAGAACATCATGTTCCGCAAGGGCAAGCAGGATAAGGAGCGTTCCAAGCTCTTTTCCAAGCTGGCCCGCGAAATCACCGTTTCGGCCAAGCAGGGCCTGCCGGACCCGTCGCACAATGCGCGGCTGCGCGCCGCCATCATCGCGGCGCGCGCCGAAAATATGCCCAAGGACAATATCGACCGCGCGATCAAGAAGGCGCAAGGCGCGACGCCGAGAATATCGACGAGGTGCGCTATGAGGGCTATGGCCCCGGCGGCGTGGCGCTCATCATCGAAGCGCTGACCGACAACCGCAACCGCACGGCCGCGGACGTGCGCTCCGCCTTCACGAAATATGGCGGCGCGATGGGCGAGACGAATTCCGTCTCCTTCATGTTCACGCGCTCCGGGTTGATCGTCTACCCACTGAGCAAGGGCAGCGACGATGCGATGCTCGAAGCGGCGATCGAGGTGGGCGCCGACGAATGCGTCTCGACCGAGGAAGGTCACGAATTCCTGTGCCGGATCGAGGATTTCGCAGGCGTGCGCGACGCGCTGGAAGCGAAGTTCGGCGCGCCGCAATCGGCCGCCATCGCCTGGCGCGCGCAGAACTATGTCGCGGTGCCGGACGAGACGGGCGAACAGCTTGTCAAGCTGCTCGAAGTGCTGGACGACCACGACGACGTCCAGCACGTCTACGGCAATTACGAATTGTCCGACGCGCTGATGGAAAAGCTGTCGGCTTAGGCGGCAATGCCGGTTGCATGAGGCAGCCCCGTTCCCCGACACTGGGACCAGCGATTCCTTTGGGCCGCGCAATGCACACGATCCGAATTCTCGGCCTCGATCCCGGCCTCGCCCGCATGGGCTGGGGCGTCATCGAAATGTCCGGCACGCGGCTCACCCATGTGGCCCATGGCGTGCTGACGAGCAATGCGAAGCAGGACCTCGGCAATCGCCTGCTGGCGCTGCACGAAGCCCTGACAGTGGTGATCGCCGAATTGAAGCCGCATTCGATTGCTGTCGAGCAGGCCTTTGTGCACAAGGATCCGTCCGCCGCGCTGAAGCTTGGTCATGCGCGCGCAATCGCGCTCCTCGCCGCGGCGCAGGCTGGACTCGATATCGCCGAATACACGCCCAACCACATCAAGAAATGCGTGGTCGGCGCGGGGCATGCCGGCAAGGAACAGGTGATGGCGATGGTGAAGCGCCTGTTGCCGCAAGCCGCGCGTCGACCAGGAAGATGCGGCCGACGCGCTCGCCTGCGCGATTGCGCATGCGCATCTGTCGGGCACGCGTGCGCGCATCGCGGCGTCACTCGCATGATTGGGCTGGCATGATCGGCAAGCTGACCGGCATCGTCGATTCCATCACCGAAGATCACGCGATCGTCGATGTGGGCGGCGTGGGCTATCTCGTCCATTGCCCGTCATCGACGTTGGCGCGGCTCAGCGCCGGCGCGAGCGTGTCGCTGATGATCGAGACCAAAGTCAGCGACGATGCGATCCGGCTGTACGGATTTTTGTCGGCGGAAGAGCGCGAATGGTTTCGTCTGCTGCAGACGGTGCAGAATGTGGGTTCGCGGGTGGCGCTGAATGTGCTGTCCGCGCTGTCATCGCGTGAACTGCAGCGCGCGCTGGCGTTGTCCGACAAGGCCGCCATCGGACGCGCGCAGGGCGTGGGACCGAAGCTCGCGCTGCGCATTGTCACCGAGCTGAAGGACAAGGCGCCGTCGATGATGCTGCGCGGGTCTGGCGAGGAGGGGGGGATCGCGCCGATCACAGCTCCGCGCGGACCAGAGGCCGATGCCGTCGCCGCCCTCGTCAAGCTCGGCTATTCGCAAGGCCAGGCCGCCGAAGCCATCGCCCGCGCCGCCCGCGATCTCGGCGATCATGCCCCCGTCGACGTCCTCATCCGCGAAAGCTTGCGCGCGATGGGACGGTAGGGTAGCATCTGACTAGTCTGACTAGTCAGGAGCATGCAATGCGCACATGGGCTTTGCAGGACGCCAAAGCGCGGCTTTCGGAAGTCGTGCGGGCAGCCAAAAAGGAACCGCAAACGATCACATTACGTGGGGAGGAAGCGGCCGTTCTCGTGTCTGCCGAAGAGTATCGTCGGTTAAAGGGGCGTTCGGCACGCGCAAAGCCCAAAACGTTTCTTGAAGCGATGCGCTCCTGTCCTTATGAGCTCGAGATTCCGCCACGGAGCAAGGACACGGGGCGTGTTATCGACCTGTGAGCTACCTGCTCGATACCTGCGTTATTTCCGAGCTTGCAAAGCCAGGTCCTTCGCCCCGGGTTGTGGACTGGCTGACGCAAACGCCCGAGGAATCGAAATTCGTGAGTGTCTTGTCGCTTGCCGAAATCCGGTTTGGAATCCTCTGCGCACCTGTCGGGCAAAAGAGGAATCGGCTCGAATTTTGGTTCAATCAGGATTTACGTCCCTCTTTAGCGGATCGAATTGTCCCATTTGATGAGGCGGTCGCGTTGAGATGGGCGGCTCTTCGGGTGGAACGTCGAAATGCACCTGTGCTTGATTCCCAAATTGCAGCCAGCGCGCTCGAACATTCGTTGACCTTGGTCACGCGCAATGTGCGAGATTTCGCTTTTGTCGGGTTGAACGTGTTTAATCCCTGGGAGCGCTGAGAGAGTCGCAATAATGGCCGCGCCCAAGACCAAACCCGAAATCGACCGCCTCGTCGCGCCCACGCGCGCGGAGGAGGATTCGCTCGAGGCGAGCCTGCGGCCCAAGCGGCTGGCGGAGTTCGTCGGCCAGCAGCAGGCGCGGGAAAATCTCTCGGTCTTCATCGAGGCCGCGCGCGCCCGCGCCGAAGCGCTGGATCATGTGCTGTTTTCCGGACCGCCCGGTCTCGGCAAGACCACGCTGGCCCAGATCGTGGCGCGCGAGCTGGGCGTCAATTTCCGTTCGACCTCCGGCCCGGTGCTCGCCAAGGCCGGCGATCTCGCCGCCATCCTCACCAATCTCGAACCGCGCGATGTGCTCTTCATCGACGAAATCCATCGCCTCAATCCGGCGGTCGAGGAAATCCTTTATCCCGCGATGGAGGATTTCGAACTCGATCTCGTGATCGGCGAGGGACCGAGCGCGCGCTCGGTGAAGATCACGCTGGCGCCGTTCACGCTGGTCGGCGCCACCACGCGCTCGGGCCTCATCACCACGCCGCTGCGCGATCGCTTCGGCATTCCGGTGCGGCTCAATTTCTATACGGCAGACGAACTGCTTTCGATCGTCGAGCGCGGCGCGCGCGTGCTGGGCTTCGATCTGACAAGCGACGGCGCGCGCGAGATCGCGGGCCGCGCGCGCGGCACGCCGCGCATCGCCGGCCGGCTGCTCAAGCGGGTGCGCGATTTCGCCGCCGTCGGCAAACATGCGACGCGTGGACGCGAAGATCGCCGATGCGGCGCTCACACGGCTCGAAGTCGATGCGCGCGGGCTCGATGCGTTCGACCGCGTTATCTGCGGCTGATCGCGGAGTCCTTCGGCGGCGGTCCGGTCGGCATCGAGACCATTGCGGCTGCACTGGGCGAAGCGCGCGACGCGATCGAGGAGATCGTCGAGCCGTTTCTGCTGCAGCAGGGCTTCGTGCAACGCACGCCGCGCGGCCGCGTGATTACGGGCGCCGCCTTCGCACATCTGGGGCTTGCCGCGCCGCCGCGCGATCCGGCCCAGATCGGCGTTGTTCGCATCGACCGAGTGACGACGATGGCTGAGGTCCAGGGCTTTGGCCATTTCGAAGGCAAGATCCACATCCTGCCCATCCGCATCTATTACGAAGACACCGATCTCTCCGGCGTCGTCTATCACGCCAATTATCTGCGCTACATGGAGCGGGGACGCTCGGAATTTTTCCGCTGCGCCGGGATTACGCGGCTCGCCATGCTGGACGACGCGGAGCCGACCGCCTGGACCTTGCGCAAGGCGACGCTCGAATATCTCCGTCCCGCGCGCGTCGATGATCTGATCGAAGTCCACACGGCCTGCACGGCCCTTACGGGCGCGCGCATGGACAGCCGACCAGAAGATTTACTGCGAGGGCACAGTTACTGACGCACGGACAGGTCGAGGCCTGCATCATCACGCTGTCGGGCAAACCCCGTCGCATTCCGCGAGGAATTTCGCGAGAAACTGCTGCCTTTGCTATTGGAAACAAAAGCTTAACCACCGGTGCCCAAATTCGGCCACGTTCGGGTGGCTTTTGCACTCGGGCGCTGGCCATTGAAATACGCCCCGGGGATCAAGGCCGGTTTCGCGGGCACGAGAGGTTTGCCGATGAATTGGAAGTGTGCTGCCGCGGTGGCGGTGTTGGCTATCACTTTGGCTGCTCCTGCATTCGGCGCAATCGCACGCCGCAGGCGGCGCCCACGGGTTCCGATGCGCAAACCCAGGAACTCGGCGCCGCCGCGGCCGCGCCCACGACCAACGTGGATGTGACGCAGACACGGCGCCGGCCCGGAAGTCGAGCGGCATCTCCGTCGTCTCGCTGTTCCTGCGCGCCGATCCGTGTCGTGAAGGCGGTGATGATCATCCTGCTGCTCGCCTCGCTCTGGTCCTGGACGATCATCATCAACAAATGGCTTGCGCTCGGCTCACTTGCGCCGCCGCGCCGACAAATTCGAGAAGACGTTCTGGTCCGGCCTGTCGCTCGACGAGCTCTATCAGCAATTCGCGCCAGAAGGCGGATCATCCGATGGCGGCGGTGTTCGTTTCGGCGTTGCGCGAATGGCGCCGCGCCTTTGAAGGCGGCCCGCCGCGCGAGGCGCTGCTCCCCGGCATCAAGGATCGCATCGACAAGGCGATGATCGTCACCATCATGCGCGAGACCGACGGCATCGAACGCCAGCTGGGATTTCTGGCCACCGTCGGCGCCACGGCCGCCGTTCGTCGGCCTGTTCGGCACGGTGTGGGGCATCATGAATTCCTTTTCGGCCATCGCCGCGCGCCACGACACGACGCTGGCCGTCGTCGCGCCCGGCATCGCCGAAGCGTTGTTCGCGACCGCCATGGGCCTTCTCGCCGCCATTCCCGCCGTCATCTTCTACAACCGCTTCGTCAACGAGATCGGCCGCTATGCGAACCGGCTCGACGGCTTCGCGGACGAATTCTCCGCGATCCTGTCGCGCCAGCTCGACGAAAAGGCGAAGTGATGGCGGCCGACGCTTCAGCCGCGCGGACAGAGGACGGCGCGCAGGCGCTCGCGTCCCATGGCCGAGATCAACGTCACGCCGTTTGTCGACGTGATGCTGGTGCTCCTGATCGTGTTCATGGTGACGGCGCCGCTTGCTGACGGTGGGCGTGCCGGTCGATCTGCCCAAGACGCAAGCGCCAGGCGCTGGGCCAGGACCGCGAGCCGCTGTCGGTCACCATCCGCAAGGACGGCACGCATCTTTCTGCAGAACACGCCGGTCGCCGACGACGATCTCGTGCCGCGGCTGACCGCGATCTCCGCCAACGGCTACGACCAGCGCATCTTCGTGCGCGGCGACAAATCGGTCGATTACGGCCGGGTGATGGAAGTGATGGCGATGATCAGCGCCGCGGGGTTCACCCATATCGGGCTTGTCACGGATGTCGCAAAGCCAACTCCAGACAAGAACTAGAATCTCGCTGGCGACTCCACGTCGCAGAGCGCCGCTCGCCTGCGGGCCTGGATCGGTGCGATTGCTCTGCATGTGGCGATCATGGCCGCCACTCTGTTCACGTGGACGCATCGCCTCGACATCGCCGATGAGAGCGCGCCCGTCGTGCCCGTCGATCTCGTAACGATCGCGCCCAAGACCAACATCATCGCCGACTGCGCCGCCGGCGCCCAAGATTCAACCCGATGTGACGCCCGTGCAGGCCCCAAAGCCTCCGGCCGCGCAACCCGTGACGCCGCCGCAGGAAGACACGGAGCCGCCTCCCGTCGACACGGCGCCGTCGGAACCTTTGATCAAGGCTCCGCCACCGCCGCCGGTTCCCAAGCTAAAACCGCAAACGCAGCCTCCTGAAAAAAAGCCGGCCGTGGATTCGATGAAGGCGCTTCTAGACAAGTTGACGGCGACGCCGGCTGCCGCGCCATCGAACGCAAAGGCTGCAACCCGCACGACAAAGGGCTTCGGCGCCCAAACGGCGATGACATGCCGATCTGCAGGATGCGCTGCGGAGCATGATCAGGCCATGCTGGAGTCCGCCGGTCGGCGCGCCGCAATGCCGCGGATCTCATCGTGGATTTCGATCTTTTCCTCAATCCGGACGGATCGGTCGCACAGGCGCCACAATTGACGGGACAATCTGTCTCCATGGCGGCGAGCAACGCCTACACGCGCGCCGCCGCCGACGCGGCCAGACGCGCCATCTATCGAATGTGCGCCATACAAATTGCCCGCGAATCGATACGCCACATGGCGCGAGATCACCGTTTCACTTCGATCCGCGCCAGATGATGGATCAGTAGTTGAGGAGTACGTCATGAGAAGAATTGGTATCGCATTTGCAACTTTTGTGGCGATGATTGCGGCTTTCGGGTCGCCCGCGTTCGCGCAGCTTCGCGTGGATGTGACGTCACCAGGGCAACATCCAGCCCATGCCGATCGCGATTCCCGAATTTCACAAGCCCGCAACCTTCCGATGCGACGGCGGGCCAGAATATCGCCGGCGTCGTGCGCGCGGACCTCGAGCGTTCAGGCCTGTTCAAGTCGCTCGATCCCAAATCCTTCGTCGATCAGATCACCAACATCAATGTGCCGCCGAACTTCGCCAATTGGCGCGTGATCAATGCGCAGGGCCTCGTCACCGGCCAGGTGACAGATGCAGCCGGATGGCCGGCTGAGAGTCGATTTCCGCCTGTGGGACGTCTATGGCGAAAGCCAGATGCTGGGCCTGCAATATTTCACCACGCCGGAAAACTGGCGGCGCATCGCGCACATGATCTCGGACGCCATCTATCAGCGCATCACCGGCGAGAAAGGTTATTTCGACACCCGCATCGTGTTCATTTCGGAGAGCGGCCCGCTGCTCAACCGCAAGAAGCGCCTCGCGGTGATGGACGAGGACGGCGCCAATCCGATCTTTCTCACGCGCGGCGACTACATGGTGCTGACGCCGCGCTTCAATCCGACGGCGCAGATGATCGCCTATATGTCGTATATCGTCGGGCAAGCCGCGCGTCTATCTGTTCGATCTCGAAACCGGCCACCAGCAGATGCTGGGCGATTTTCCCAACATGACGTTCTCGCCGCGCTTCTCGCCCGACGGCAACAAGGTCGCGATGACGCTGGAGAAGAACGGCAATTCCGACATCTACGTGATGGATTTGCGAACCCGCGGCGTCGCGCGCCTCACCACCGATCCCGCCATCGACACGGCGCCGTCCTTTTCGCCGGACGGCCGCCAGATCACGTTCGAATCCGATCGCGGCGGCTCGCAGCAGATCTATGTGATGAATGCGGACGGCTCGGACCAGCACCGCATCAGCTTCGGCGCCGGCAGGAACGGCACGCCGGTCTGGAGCCCGCGCGGCGATCTGATCGCGTTTACCAATCAGTCGGAAGGCTCGTTCCGCATCGGCGTCATGCGTCCCGACGGCTCGCGGCGAGCGCATCATCTCCACCGGCTGGGAAGACGAAGGCCCGACCTGGGCGCCCAACGGCCGCGTTCTGATGTTTTCCCGCACATTGCGGGGCGGACACGGTTCGCAAATCTGGTCGGTCGATGTGACGGGGCGCAACGAGCAGCGCGTCCAGACGCCGGGCGATGCGTCCGATCCGGCATGGTCGCCCTTGATCCAATAGGGCGGAATTTTGTAGGGTGAAACATAAGTTACTATGGGTCTATTCCGGCCCATCATACGTTACGGAAACGGTGCGAGCGTCTATTTTTGCGCTGTTCCTGCGCACCCTGGGACGCGCGCCATTGTGGAGTAGGCTTGCCATGCTGAAATTTTCTTCCGGTCTCCAATTTGCGGCGATTGCGTCGGTTGTGCTGATCGCCGGTTGCACCACCAAGCCGCAAGCGACCGCCGAAGCTCCGCCCCCCGCATCGACCGGTCCGATGACGAGCGAGACGCAATCGAGCATCGTTGCCGGCAGCGAGCAGGATCTCAAAGTCAATGTCGGCGACACCGTCCATTTCGATTACAACGAATTCGCCGTCAAGGAAGATGACAAGACCACCTTGCAGCGTCAGGCGGCCTGGTTGCAGAAATTTCCGGCCGTGCGCGTCACGGTCGAAGGCCATTGCGACGAGCGTGGCACGCGCGAATACAATCTCGCTTTGGGCGCGCGCAGAGCCAATGCGGTGAAGGAATATCTCGTGAGCCTGGGCGTCTCCTCGGCGCGGGTGGATACGATCTCCTACGGCAAGGAGCGTCCCATTTGCACGGAATCCGACGAGATCCTGCTGGGCGCAGAATCGGCGCGGCGTGACGGTCGTGGCTGGCGGCGCCTCCTCCTGATCGGCGCAGGAAATCACATTCGGAAGGGGCGCCTGATGGGCGCCCTTTTCGTTAGAGCCTCATTTTCGGCTAAGTATTGAACTTGTATGGAAAATACCGGCGCGAGGTCGCGTCGGTTTTGGAAAATGGTGACGGCGATGAACGTGATGGGCGAGACGCGATGGACAAGACCGCTTCTTGTGGCGAGTTTGGCATTTCTTCTGGGAACAACGGCGTTCGCGGATGCGCCGTCCGCCGGCGACGCGCCAGGCGCCGGGACCGCACAACTTGCGCAAGCTCTCAAGACGCGTCTCGCAGTCGATGAAGCCCAGGCGGCGTCTCTGGAGAACAGACTCGCCGCGGCTCAGGATCGCACAGGTGCGGTGCAGGTCGCCGACCTGTTCGGGGAATCCGACAAGGACAAGCAAGCCCGGCTGCAGCATGAGCAGGCTCAGGACTCGAGCATCGCCGGCCTCAACGAGCGCGTGGGCGATCTCGAAAATACCTTGCGCCAGCTGACCGGCCAGATGGAGCAGCTCGATCACCGCGTCAGCGAGTTCGATGCGAAGATCGCCCGCATGCAGAAAGATTTCGATTACAAGCTGTGCACGTTGTCGGCCCAGCAACTCGCGGCCGGCGGCGGTACGGACGATCAGAATGCTCTGCCTTGCAATGGGGCGCCCGCGCAATCGAATGCCGGCGCGCCTCCCCAGTTGGGACCGCCGCCGCCGTCAAACACCCCGATTCATCTTGCCCCTCCACCGGGCGTGCTTGGCACTTTGCCGCCTGGGGCGCCTCTGCCGCAACAAATGGGTCCGCAGCCGTCGGGCCCGCAGGACGGCGCTCCCATGCAGACCGCGTCCATCGATACGCATCCGCAATTCGATGCGGCGTTGAACCTGCTCGCCAAGGCGCAATATGACGAGGCGCGGGCCGCCTTTCGCATATTCGCCGATGCCCATCCCAAGGATGATCTGACGCCGCAGGCGGTGTACTGGGTGGGCGATATCGCCTATGTGCAGAAGGATTATCCCAACGCCGCGCGCGCCTTCGCTGAGGAACTCAAGAAATTTCCGTCGAGTCCGCGCGCGCCGGAGAGCATGCTCAGGCTCGGACAATCGCTGCTCGCGATGAATCAGAAAAAAGAAGGCTGCACCGCCCTTGCCGCGCTCCCGAAAAGCTACCCCACCGCCTCGAAAACCATCGAAGCGCAAGCCGTCGGCGCCCGCAAAGCGGCCGACTGCCGCTAAGGCGCTCGTCGCAAAGAAATCCAAGGCCGCGGGGAAGCCGACGGCGCACAAGGCTGTTTCAGCCGGCAAACCGGTTGCCGTGGAACGGCCGACCGTGTCGATCGAATTTGCGACGGCAATGGCGGACGTGTTGGCGCGAGGCGCGCCGTGGCCCGGCGCAGTCGCAGTTTCCGGCGGCGGCGATTCGCTCGCCTTGATGTTTCTCCTCGCCGATTGGGCGCGCACCGAGGCCAAACCGGCGCCCGTGGTTTTGACAGTCGATCACGGGTTGAGCGCTGACTCGGAACGCGTGGCGCGCGAGGTGCTGCGGCGTGCGAAGGCGGCGGGCCTGAAGGGCGAGCTGCTCGTCTGGAAAGACAAGAAGCCCAAGGCCGACATCGAAGCGGCTGCGCGCGAGGCCCGCTATCGGCTGATGGGCGCGTGGTGCCACGCCCACAAGGTGGGCGGCGTCTACGTCGCCCACACGCTTGAGGATCAGGCGGAAACATTCCTGCTGCGCCTCGGGCGCGGCAGCGGGCTCGATGGGCTGTCGGCGATGCGGCCGGTAGCGCTTTTTCCTGTCCCCGGTTTCGACGATTTGAGAGTTGTCAGGCCCCTGCTGGGCATTGGACGGGATCAGCTACGCGCCTTTCTCAAGGCCCGGAAGGAAAATTGGGCGGAAGACCCGATGAACGTCGATCCACGCTTTGCGCGTGTAAAGCTACGTGAAGCCTGGCCGATGCTGGAGGAACTCGGGCTTTCAAGTTCGCGGATCGCCGGCGCAGCGCGCCATCTGGCGCGCGCCCGCGAGGCCCTCGATCACGCCACGGAGAACCTGCTGTCGCGAGCCTCACGCATCGTCGATGGCGAAGCCCTGCTGGACCCCTCTCGTCTGGCCGCAGCCCCCCGCGAAATCGGGCTCAGGGCCTTCGCCTGGCTCCTGTCACGCGTGTCCGGGGAACCCTATCGGCCGCGTTTCGAGCGGCTCGAACGCCTCTTTGACGCAATCTGCCGCGGGGAACTCATCGCCGCGCGCACCCTTCATGGCTGCCTCCTGGCGCCTGCCGGCAAGGCGGAAGCGGCGTTTGGCGTCCGCACCATCGTGATTGCGCGGGAATTGTCGCGGAAACCTGCCGCTTCGGGCGCCTAGTGACGCCATCACGCGGAATTAACCGCGAACCTTAAGTGGAATTGGAAATCGCCGTTGCCGCAGGTCTTCTCATTTCTTAACGTTTTGATGGCTGGCAACGCGCTATAAATGCCCTATCTAATACGGCAGGTCCCTTCGGCCGCTGCCGCCGGATTGGGCCCCACTGAAAGGACGGCCGGTGAACAATCTTCGTAATCTCGCGCTGTGGATCCTGATCGCGCTTCTGCTCGTGTTCCTGTTCAACATGTTCCAGAACACGGGCAACCACCAGAACCCGTCCAACATCACCTTCACCCAGTTCAACCAGGAAGTGATTCAGGGCCAGGTCGCGAAGGTCACGATCCAGGACAAGACGATCAAAGGCGAGACCACCAACGGTCAGCCTTTCACCACCTATGCGCCGGACGATCCGACGCTCGTGCCGCGCCTGATGGAGCACAACGTCAACATCAGCGCCGCGCCGGCCGACGACGGCATCAATCTGATGAGCATCTTCATCAACTGGTTCCCGATGCTGCTTCTGATCGCCGTGTGGGTGTTCTTCCTGCGGCAGATGCAGGCGGGCGGCGGCAAGGCGATGGGCTTCGGCAAGAGCCGCGCCAAGCTTCTCACCGAACGCACCGGCCGCGTGACGTTTGAAGACGTGGCCGGCGTCGACGAAGCCAAGGACGAACTCAAGGAGATCGTGGACTTCCTGCGCGACCCGCAGAAGTTCCAGCGTCTCGGCGGCCGCATCCCCAAAGGCGTGCTGCTGGTCGGCCCTCCGGGAACCGGCAAGACGCTGCTCGCGCGCGCCATCGCGGGCGAAGCGAATGTGCCGTTCTTCACGATTTCGGGTTCCGACTTCGTCGAAATGTTCGTGGGCGTCGGCGCCAGCCGCGTGCGCGACATGTTCGAGCAGGCGAAGAAGAACGCGCCCTGCATCGTGTTCATCGACGAAATCGACGCGGTCGGCCGTCATCGCGGCGCCGGTCTCGGCGGCGGCAACGACGAGCGCGAACAGACGCTCAATCAGTTGCTCGTCGAGATGGACGGCTTCGAAGCCAATGAAGGCGTGATCCTCATCGCGGCCACCAACCGTCCCGACGTGCTCGATCCCGCGCTGCTGCGTCCGGGCCGTTTCGACCGCCATGTGGTTGTGCCCAATCCCGATCTCGGCGGCCGCGAAAAGATTTTGCGCGTGCATCTGCGCAAGGTGCCGCTGGCGCCCGATGTCGAGCCGCGCATCATCGCGCGCGGCACGCCCGGCTTCTCCGGCGCCGATCTTGCCAATCTCGTCAATGAAGCAGCTCTGCTTGCGGCGCGCCGCGGCAAGCGCGTCGTCACGATGAGCGAGCTGGAAGACGCCAAGGACAAGGTGATGATGGGCGCAGAACGCCGCTCGCTGGCGATGAGCGACGACGAGAAGAAGCTCACCGCCTATCACGAAGGCGGCCACGCGATCGTGGCGCTTTCGGTGGAAGGCTCCGATCCGATCCACAAGGCGACGATCATTCCGCGCGGCCGGGCGCTCGGCATGGTGATGCGTCTGCCGGAACGCGACCAGCTTTCGGTGACCCGCCAGAAGATGCTGGCCGATATCTGCGTCGCCTTTGGCGGACGCCTCGCCGAAGAGCTGATCTTCGGCTATGACAAAGTCACGACCGGCGCGCATTTCCGATATCGACCAGGCGACGCGCATGGCGCGCGCGATGGTGACGCGCTTCGGCATGTCCGACGAGCTCGGTCCGATCGACTATCGGCGAGAATCAGGAAGAAGTGTTCCTCGGTCACTCCGTGGCGCGCACGCAGAATGTTTCGGAAGCGACGGCGCAGAAGATCGACGCCGGAGATCCGCCGCATCATCGACACCTGCTACAACCGCGCCCACGACATCCTGCAGACGCGCATCAACGATCTGCACACGCTCGCGAAGGGGCTGCTCGAATACGAGACCCTGACGGGCGACGAGATCGTGGCGCTGCTCAAAGGCATTCCGCCCGATGCGCACGCCCTATGAAGAGCCGGAGCCGCAGCGCGGCCCAGGCCCGAGCGTGCCGCAGGCCGGGCGTCCGCGCGGTCCGGGAATCGGACCCGTCGCCGAGCCTCAGCCGGGTCGGTGAGCGCAGCGCCGAAACTTCTCGGCATCGTCAATATCACCGAGGATTCGTTCTCCGACGGCGGACGTTTTCTTGCGCCTGAAGCCGCGCTCGCGCATGCACGCGATCTTCTCGCGAACGGCGCGGATATTCTCGATCTCGGCGCCGCATCGTCCAATCCCGAAGCGAAGCCGGTCGATCCCGAGATTGAAATCGCGCGGCTTGTGCCTGTCGTGCGCGCCATGAAAGCCGAGCAGCGTTCGCTTTCGATCGACAGTTTTCCATTCCCGTCCAGCGCTGGGCGTTGCGCGAAAGCGTCGACTATCTGAACGACATTCAGGGCTTTCCACATGCGGAGCTTTATCCCGAACTGGCGGCGTCGCGCGCGAAGCTAATCGTGATGCATTCGGTGCAGGGCGCGGGGCGCGCGACAAAGGTTGTGGTCGAGCCATCCAGAATTCTCGATCGCGTGTTGACATTTTTCGAGACGCGCATCGCGTCGCTCACAAAAGCCGGCATTGCCTCCGAGCGGCTGATCCTCGATCCGGGAATGGGATTTTTTCTCGGCGGCAATCCGGAAGCGTCGTACACAATTCTGCGCCAACTGCCGGAGCTCAAGCAGGCGTTCGGCCTGCCGCTGCTGGTTTCGGTTTCCCGCAAATCCTTCCTGCGGGCGATCACCGGACGTCCGCCGCAGGAGGCGGGCGCGGCCAGCCTGGCGGCGGAACTTTTCGCGATTGATCAGGGGGCGGACTATATCCGCACCCACGATCCCGGCGCGCTCCGGGACGCGCTTCTGGTGCGAAAAAAGCTGGACGAAGGCCGGTTCCTGGCCTAGGACCTGCCGCTTCGGCGGCGCATTAAGCCAAGCGTTCGGCCCGTGCGGAAACCGTTAGGATTTCTGCTATAATCCGTGCCCAAGGGCACATCAGGAAAAGTCATTTCATGACCCGCAAATTGTTCGGGACCGACGGCATACGCGGCCGGACCAATAGCTACCCGATGACGCCGGAAATCGCGATGAAGGCGGGCATGGCGGCCGGACGCATCTTCACCCGCGGCGACCATCGCCACCGCGTGGTGATCGGCAAGGACACGCGGCTGTCCGGCTATATGATTGAATCCGCGCTGGTCGCGGGCTTCACGGCCGTGGGCATGGACGTGTTCCTGTTCGGCCCGCTGCCGACGCCCGGCCGTCGCCATGCTGACCCGCTCGCTTGCGCGCCGATCTCGGCGTGATGATCTCCGCTTCGCACAATCCATTCGAGGACAATGGCATCAAGTTCTTCGGGCCCGACGGCCAGAAGCTGTCCGACGAGGTGCGAAATTCGAAATCGAAGCGCTGATGGAGAACGGGCTCGAGGAGGGCCTCGCCAAGCCGCGCAAGATCGGCCGCGCCAAGCGCATCGACGACGCGCAGGCGCGCTACATCGAATTCGCCAAACGCACATTCCCGAAGCAATCTGGGTCTCGACGGCTTGCGCATCGTGATCGATTGCGCCCATGGCGCCGCCTACAAGGTGGCGCCCGCGGTGCTGTGGGAACTGGGCGCCGAAGTGATCGCCATCGGCGATACGCCGAACGGCTTCAACATCAACATGAATGCGGCTCGACATTCCCCGAAGCCATGCAGCGCAAGGTGCGCGAGCGCCGCGCCGATTTCGGCATCGCGCTGGATGGCGACGCCGACCGTGTGGTGATGGCCGACGAGCAAGGCCGCCTCATCGACGGCGACCAGATTCTGGCGCCTGATCGCGCGCTCCTGGTCGAAGAGCCGGCAAGCTCAAGGGCGGCGGCGTGGTGGGCACGGTGATGTCCAATGCTGGGCTCGACCGCTATCTCAAGACGACTGGATCTGAAACTCGGGCGCGCGCCGGTCGGCGACCGCTACGTCATCGAGAAGATGCTGCAAGGCGGCTTCAATGTCGGCGGCGAACAATCGGGCCATATCGTGCTCATCGACTTCTCCACGACCGGCGACGGGCTGATCGCGGCGCTGCAGGTTCTGGCTGTGCTCGCGCAGGACGGCACGACCGCCAGCGAAGCATCGCATCTGTTCGAGCCGATGCCGCAGATCCTCGAGAATGTCCATTTCAAGCGCGGCGCGCCGTTGAGCGATGCGCGCGTGATGGAAAGCATCAAATCGTGTGAAGCGCGCCTCAACGGCTCCGGTCGCTTGCTCGTGCGCAAATCGGGCACCGAGCCCGTCATCCGCGTGATGGCGGAAGGCGAGGACGAAAAGCTCGTGCGCCAGATCGTGAGCGATCTCGTCGCCGCGATCCAGGAAGCGACGGCTTGAACAAGCGGCCTGCCCGCATTCTTGTCATCGCGGGATCGGACTCGAGCGGCGGCGCCGGCATTCAGGCCGACATCAAGACCGCGACGGCGCTCGGCGTTTATGCCATGACGGCGATCACGGCCGTCACCGTGCAGGATACGCGCGGCGTTCACGCCATTCACCCAATCCCGGCCGCAATCGTGCGCGAACAGATCGCCTGGACGCTCGCCGATATCGGCGCAGACGCGATCAAGATCGGCATGCTGGTGTCGGCGGAGATGGTCGAAGCCGTCGTCGACGTTCTTGCGGCGCAGGCGGCGAATATTCCCATCGTCCTCGATCCTGTGTTGGCGTCGACAAGCGGAACGGCGTTGCTGGACCAACCGGGGCAAATTGCGATGAAGACGCTTTTGTTCCCGCTTGTCGCGCTGGTGACGCCGAACATTCCGGAAGCGGAAAACCTCAGCGGTCATGCGATAAACGGGCTCACCGACGCGATTCGCGCGGCCGACAGTCTGTGCGCCGCAGGCGCCAGGGCCGTGCTCATCAAGGATGGGCACGGCAAGGGCGCGGATGTGTCGGACATATTGCTGGAGTGCGGTTCGGCGAAGCATCGCCATTTTGCGTCACCGCGCATCGACACGCAGCACACGCATGGCACGGGATGCACCATGGCGACCGCGATCGCTGTCGGTCTGGGGCAGGGAATGACGCTTTCTGACGCCATCGAACGCGCACACCGGTTTGTGCATGAGGCGATATCGACGGCGCCGGGGTTCGGCGGCGGCCGGGGCCCGCTCAACCACGTGCACGCCGTCCCGGCGTATCGGCTTTAGATTCGCATTCGAGATACGGCGTGAACGCGATCATCAGAAAAGCACAGAAGGCGGACACGAAACCGCTCTCGGAACTGGCCAAGACGACCTATGCGAATGCGTTCGGTCATTCCTTGAACTCGACCGATCTGGCGGCTCATCTCGACAACAATCTCTCGGAAACATGTTTCGAAGAATTTCTTGACGAAGACACGATTCTTGTCGCCGAGCATGACGGCCGTTTGGTCGGGTTCATCCAGATCGGCGTGGCGTGGCCCGAAACGGACGATGACGATTTTTCGCCGGAGGACGCCGAGCTGCGCCGCGTCTATGTCCTGGCGGAATTCCAGCGTCGAGGGATCGGCCGGCAATTGATCGATGCCGCCTTCCAGGAACCATGCTTCGCCTCAGCCAGGGATATTTATCTGGATGTCTGGGAAGACAACCCACGGGCGCAAAAGCTGTATGAAAGCTACGGCTTTCGCATGATCGGCAGGCGCGCGTTCCAAGTCGAATCCGGCGCCAAGACCGGATTCGACCTCATCATGATTCGCCGCGCCCGCTGAGGCGCGCCTTACGCCAGCGCCTTGTCCAGCCGGTTGCGGATGATGCTTTCCGCTTCCTTCACGATGCGCGCGACAAGTTCGGCGCAAGACGGGATGTCGTGGATCAGGCCCTGCGTTTGTCCGGCCGACCAGATGCCGTAATCCATTTCGCCCTTGTCGAGCACGTTGCCGCCACGCGTGCCGGCCACCAGTTCCTTCACGTCTTCGAACTTCGCATTGCCGCGCCGCTCGATGGCGACGACCTCGTCGCTGATGGCGTTCTTCGCCACCCGCGCCGTGTTGTGCATGGTGCGGAAGATCAGATTCGTCGCGCGTTCGTCGTTGGCGACGATCTGCTTCTTTCACATTCTCGTGGATGGGCGCTTCCTTCGTCGCCATGAAGCGCGTGCCCATGTTGACGCCGTCGCAGCCGAGCGCGAGCGCCGCGACCAGTCCACGCGCGTCCGCCATGCCGCCGGAGGCGATGATCGGAATGGTGAGCTTGTCGGCCGTGGCCGGGAACAGGATCAGCCCGCCGACATCGTCTTCGCCGGGATGGCCCGCACATTCCAGCCCGTCGATCGACACGCAATCGACGCCGATCGATTGCGCCTTCACCGCGTGGCGCACGCTGGTGCATTTGTGGATGACTTTCACGCCCGCTTCCTTGAAGCGCGGCAAATGCGGCTGCGGATTGTTGCCGGCGGTCTCCACGATCTTGATGCCGCCTTCGATGATGGCCTCGCGATATTCGTCATAGGGAATGGGCGTGATGCTGGGCAGGATGGTGAGGTTCACGCCGAACGGCTTGTCGGTCATTTCGCGGCAACGCTTCAATTCCTTCGCGAGGTCTTCCGGCTTGCCGGCCGAATGCGCCGTGATGAAGCCCAGCGCGCCGGCATTGGCGACGGCCGCGATCAGCTCGGCTTTGCCCACGCGGGTCATGCCGCCGCAGGTGATAGGCGCCGCAACGCCGAACATTTCGGTGAAACGTGTTTTCAACATGGCTCAGATCCCCAAGAATAATAGCGAGCCCTTAGCGTGAAGGGATCGGGCGAGGCTGGCAAGAGCGCCTTTGGCTATCGGTCCACGAACGGATCGCGCACCAGGATCGTGTCTTCGCGTTCGGGGCTGGTGGAAAGAAGCGCCACCGGCGCGTCGATCAATTCTTCGATGCGGCGAA
Organism: uncultured Alphaproteobacteria bacterium; assembly: GCA_963715545.1. Classification (GTDB taxonomy): domain Bacteria; phylum Pseudomonadota; class Alphaproteobacteria; order Micropepsales; family Micropepsaceae; genus Rhizomicrobium. Next base: position 4,191,326 of record OY970252.1, read on the forward strand.
TATATTTGACGGCTGTGGCTGGCAGTTCGGCCCAGGAGCGCGCGCCGCGCGTGGATTCGCTCCAGCCTTCGACGGTTTCGTAGATCGGCACGCAGCGCGCCTGCTCGTTGGCGTCGACAGGTAGATGATCGATCTCGTGCCCGTCGAGGCGATAACCGGTGCAGATGTTGATCTCGTCGAAGCTGTCGAGCACGTCGAGTTTCGTCAGCGCGATGCCGTCGATGCCGCCGGTGATCGACGGTCTGGCGCACGAGCACGGAATCGAACCAGCCGCAGCGGCGCTTGCGCCCCGTCACGGTGCCGAACTCCGCGCCGCGTGAGCCCAATTTCTCGCCCAGCGCGTCGGTCAGTTCCGTCGGGAACGGGCCTTCGCCGACGCGCGTCGTGTAGGCCTTCACGATGCCCAGCACATAGCCGATATCGCGCGGCCCGCAGCCGGAGCCGGCCGCAGCCTGTCCCGCCACGGTGTTTGACGACGTGACATAGGGATAGGTGCCGTGGTCGATGTCGAGCAGGACGGCCTGCGCGCCTTCGAACAGAATGCGTTTGCCTTCGCGGCGCATTTCGTCGAGGCGGCGCCAGGCAGAACCCACAAACGGCAAAATCTTCGGCGCGATGTCCTTCAGCGCCTCCAACAATGCGTCGGCGTCGATCTCCGGCAGATTCGAGCCGCGGCGCAGCGCATTGTGATGCGCAAGCAGCCGCTCGATCTTGGTCGGCAGCGATTTCGGATCCTTGAGATCGACCACGCGCAACGCGCGTCGTCCGACCTTGTCTTCATAGGCCGGCCCGATGCCGCGTTTCGTCGTGCCGAGGCGCTGCACGCTGTTGGAGGATTCGCGCGCGCTATCGAGTTCGCGATGGAGCGGCAGAATCAGCGCGGCGTTCTCCGCCACCATCAGGCAGTCCGGCGTGACGGTCACGCCGCGCTCCCTGATGCGCGCGACTTCGTCGACAAACGCCCAGGGGTCGACGACGACGCCGTTGCCGATGATGGAAAGTTTGCCTGGCCGGACCACGCCCGAGGGCAAGAGGCTCAGCTTGTAGGTCTTGCCGTCGATGACGAGCGTATGGCCCGGCATTGTGGCCGCCCTGGAAACGCACGACCACATCGGCGCGGGCCGACAGCCAGTCCACGATCTTGCCTTTGCCTTCGTCGCCCCATTGGGCGCCGATCACGGCGACATTCGACATTATTCCGTACCCGGATCAAATCGCCCGCGCGAGGATCGCGCTCGGGCACGGTGGCGGACTATAGGATGAAAGGCGCGCCCCTGTCAGGCCGATTTTGGCCCGAAAGGGACGAGCATGGGAACCCTGCGGCGATAGGAATCATAGGCCTCCGCGCCCAGTTCCTCACGCAGGAAGCGTTCCTCCAGCCGCGCCTTGATCCAATAGCCGACGCCCAGGCAGAACGCGCCGATGACGGCGTGCAACGTTCCGCTCACCACAAGCGTGGCGATCGCGGCCGTAATGATTCCCGTATAGATGGGATGTCGCACGATTCCATAAGGCCCGGTGTCGACGACACTATGCCCTTCCTTGCGGGTGATGGAGCCCGACCAGAGCCGGCCCAAATAAATCCGCGCCCACCAGGCGAACAGGAAGCCGGTGGCCGCGATACCCACCATTGTCCAGCCGAGGGCGAGAGGCGGCATCCAAAATCTCGTGCCGAGGACTCCCGGCCAATCGGTGATCTCGTAGCGACCCGAGACGCGCTTGAGTGCGGGCGCGAGAAGCAAAACGAATCCCGCCAGGGTCAGGACACGATACAGCACTTCGCCGGAACGGTTCGGCCGTTTGACCGTGCGCGCCGACCATAAAGCCGCGACCGTCCATGTGACGATCCAGATGTCCCAGGGAATGTAGATCGCGCCGTCAGGCCAGAATCCCATCCACATCGTACGTCCCCCGCGAAGTTCGGCGGCAGTTGGGAACCCAATCTGGGCGAATGAATGGCGAATCTCAGAAGGCCAACGCCTTGGCCTGCTTCACCAGCGGCAGATTGCAGATTTCAGCGACCACATTGTCCGGCACGCCGCCATCCACTTCGACCAGCGCGATGGCGTCCGCGCCGGGCGCGCTGCGGCCGAGCGCGAAGGACGCGATGTTGATTTTCGCCTCACCCAGCAAGGTGCCGAGCTTGCCGATGAAGCCCGGCTTGTCCTCGTTGATGACGTAGAGCATGTGCGGCGCGAATTCCGCATCCAGGTTGATGTCCTTGATCTGGATGAGACGCGGGCGTCCGTCGGAGAACACCGTGCCGGCAACGCGCCGTGTGGTGCCGTCGGCCAACGCCACGGTGATCTTGATATAGCCTTCATAGATGCCCTGACGGTCGCGGCGCGTTTCGCTCACCTTGATGCCGCGTTCTTTCGCCACGACGGGCGCATTGACCATGTTGACGTCTGCGAGCGCAGGTTTGAGAAGGCCGGCGAGAGCGGCTTGCGTCAGCGCGCGCGTGTTGAGCGTGCCCGCCACGCCCTCATAGAGAATTTCGACGCTCGTCAGGCTGGTGTCGGTCAACTGGCCTGCGAATGCGCCCAGCTTTTCCGCAAGCGAAATCCACGGGCGCACCTTCTGCGCTTCCTCCGCCGAGATCGACGGCATGTTGAGCGCATTGGTGATGGCGCCGGTCAGCAGATAGTCGGAAATCTGCTCGGCCACCTGCAGCGCCACGTTTTCCTGCGCTTCGCTGGTCGATGCGCCGAGATGCGGCGTCGCAACGACCTTTTCGTTGCCGAACAGGACATTCGTCTTGGCGGGCTCTTCCTCGAACACGTCGAGGGCTGCGCCCGCCAGATGTCCGGAATCGAGCGCCGCTTTGAGCGCATTCTCGTCGATCAATCCGCCGCGGGCGCAATTGATGATGCGCACGCCCTTCTTCATGCGGTTGATCGCGTCGGCCGAAATGATGTTGCGGGTTTCGCTCGTGAGCGGCGTGTGCAGGGTGATGAAATCGGCGCGCGCGAGAAGATCGTTCAGCTCGACCTTTTCGATGCCCATATCGGTTGCGCGTTCGATCGACAGATAGGGATCGTAGGCGATCACCTTCATCTTCAGGCCCTTGGCGCGGTCGGCCACGATCGAGCCGATATTGCCGGCGCCGATCAGGCCCAGCGCTCTTGCCGGTGAGCTCGACGCCCATGAAGCGGTTCTTTTCCCATTTGCCGGCATGCGTCGACGCGTTCGCGGCCGGCAGTTCGCGCGCCAGCGCCATCATCAGCGCGATGGCGTGTTCGGCCGTGGTGATCGAATTGCCGAACGGCGTGTTCATCACGATCACGCCAGCGGCAGTCGCGGCCGGGATGTCGACATTGTCGACGCCGATGCCGGCGCGGCCGACCACCTTCAGGTTCTTCGCGGCCTTGATCACATCGGCGGTGATCTTGGTGGCCGAGCGGATGGCGATGCCGTCATAATCGGTCGACGATCTTGAGCAGTTCTTCTTTGGCGAGCCCCGTCTTCACATCGGCCTCGACGCCGCGCTCCTTGAAGATTGCGACGGCTGCGGGAGAAAGCTTGTCGGCTATGAGAACTTTGGGCATGGGAAACTCCGTTTCGATCGTCGCCAAATCCCGGAAGGGAAATTGGCGCCAACCAATCTTTCAGTGAGGGATTTAACTCGCTTTGACCTGCGCCCAGGCCCAATCGAGCCAGGGCGTCAGCGCTTCGAGATCGTTCGTATCGACCGTCGCGCCGCACCAGATGCGCAAGCCGGGCGGCGCGCTGCGATAGGACGCGATGTCGAGAGCCACGCCTTCCTTGTCGAGGATGCTCGGCGATCTTCTTGGCGGCGTCAGCCTGCGCCTCGGCGCCGAGCTCGGCGAACCACGGATCGACGATCTTGAGGCACACCGATGTGTTCGAGCGCGACGCTTCGTCTTCGGCCAGAAACGCGACCCAGTCGGTCTCGCGCACCCAGCGCGCCAGCACGGCGAGATTGTCGTTCGAGCGGCCGATGAGGGCCTTCAGCCCGCCGATTCCCGCCGCCCATTTGAGCGCATCGAGATAATCTTCCAGCGCCAGCATGGAAGGCGTGTTGATCGTCTCGCCTTCGAAGATGCCGTCAACAAGCTTGCCGCTCTTGGTCATGCGGAAGATTTTCGGCAGCGGCCAATGCGGCGAATACGCCTCCAGCCGCGCGACGGCATTGGGCGACAGCACAAGCATGCCGTGCGCCGCTTCGCCGCCGAGCACCTTCTGCCAGGAGAACGTCGTCACATCGAGCTTGTTCCAGGGCAGATCCATCGCGAACGCCGCGCTGGTCGCATCGCAGATCGTGATGCCGCGACGGCCGGAAGCGATCCAGTCGCCATTCGGCACGCGCACGCCGGAGGTCGTGCCGTTCCACAGGAACACGGTGTCGTGTTTGGGGTTGGCTTCGTGCAAGATCGGGCAGCTCGCCGTAATCCGCTTTCAGGATGCGCGCATCCTTCAGCTTCAGCTGCTTGACGATATCGGTCACCCAGTCTTCGCCGAAGCTTTCCCAGGCGAACATGTCGACAGGCAGCGGACCCAGCATCGACCACATCGCCATTTCCATGGCGCCGGTGTCGGAAGCGGGCACGATGCCGATGCGATAATCCGCGGGAATGCCCAGCACCATGCGCGTGCGCTCGATGGCGTCCTTGAGCTTGGCTTTGCCGGGCTTGGAGCGGTGCGAGCGCCCGAGAAGCGCGCCGCTGAGAGCTTCTGGTGTCCAACCCGGCCGTTTGGCGCAGGGTCCGGACGAAAAAAAAGGCCGTGCAGGACGCACGGCCGGACGATTTCCGGTCATCAGTCATTCCTTCCAGAATGAACGCACCTCGTTGGGGAGGTGTGGCCCGCATCCTGTGTAGTGATTCCGGACCGCACCGTCAAATGCGCATTTCAACGCATGTCGCCGTTCCGCCGGAATGGTTTCTCAAACTTCAATTTCCGCGCGCATATAGAGCGCGCAAGGTCCCGAGAGAATCGTGCGGTCGCCGTCATCGGTGCAGGTGAGCGCGCCACCGCGCGGGCTCACTTGGCGCGCCTTCAATGTCTTTTTGCCCAGACGCTTCGCCCAGAACGGCGTCAGCGCACAATGCGCCGATCCCGTCACGGGATCTTCGGGCACGCCTTTGTCGGGCGCGAAGAAGCGTGAGACGAAATCGAGATCGCCGTCACCCTTCGCCGTCGCGATCAATCCCCAATTCTCCACGCTGCGCAGCGTGCTTGCGATATCGCCCGCGCCCTTGATCGCACGCACGGCCGTGGCGTCGTCCCACACGGCAAAGATGTAACGACCCTTGTGGATTTCGTGCGGCGTCGATGTGCCGAGCGCCTTGCCGATCGCGTCTGCAAATCCGGACGGTCCTTCGAAGGGCGTCACGGGATCTGAGGGTAACGACATCGTGTTTTGCCCGTCGCGCCCGCGCGTGACGGTCAGCGTGCCGGAGCGCGTTTCGAACGAGACGGATTTAAGCTCCGTATCGAGCTCTTCGAAGACGAGCCACGCGCTCGCGAGCGTTGCGTGACCGCACAGATCGACTTCGCCTTCCGGTGTGAACCAGCGCAGCTCATAGGCGCCCGGTCCGCGCCGCACGAAAAAAGCCGTCTCCGCGAGATTGTTCTCATTGGCGATCTTCTGCATGAGGCCGGCGTCGAGCCAGGATTCGAGCGGCACGAGCGCCGCAGGATTGCCCTCGAACGGCTTTTCGGCAAACGCATCCACCTGCCACATTTTGAGTTTCATCGCCGTCTCCGGATAAATCTGGCAAGCCATTCATAACGCGTCTGCGCGCGCGGATAATATGCGGCGTTGCATAACGGTCTGTCGGTCCCGGAATGGCCGCGTGAACCACATCATTTCATCTGGAAATAGAAGTGATAGTGATTGCGGCAGCCCGGATTGAAGCGCGCCCCGCACGCAGGGCAGACATTTTCGCATTCCAGATATGTGCGGATGCTCAACTCAGTCTTGCATGCGCCGCACAGCACCGCGGGCTGGTTCCATTCGCTCCGCGGCCAGGTTTGGGCCGAATGATCCGCCAGGGCGTCGTGGCAATCCTTGCACGCGTAGTAGACGCCGCAGCATTTCATCTTAATGGCGATGATATCGAGCGGCGTGCGCCAATGCGCACAACGCGTCTCGGAGTCGAGATCGACGCCGCAAACCTGAGGCCGCATGGCGGCGCGCTTACACGCCTTCCAGCGTGTGGCTGCGCTTCTCGTGCAGGGTGCGCTTCATCTGCTGCTGCAGCTTTTCGAACGCGCGCACTTCGATCTGGCGCATGCGCTCGCGGCTGACGCCGTATTTCTGCGAGAGATCCTCGAGCGTGGCGGGCTCGTCGCGCAACCGGCGGGCTTCGATGATGTCGCGCTCGCGCTCGGTCAGTTCGCCCAGCGCCGTCGTCAGAAGGGAATGCCGCTCGTCGAGCTCTTCCGTGTCGGCGAGGCGCGTTTCCTGGTCGAGCGTGTCGTCGGCCAGCCAGTCCTGCCATTCGGATTCGGAATCCGAGCGCAGCGGCGCATTGAGCGAAGAATCGGGCGCGGAGAGGCGGCGGTTCATGTTGACCACCTCTTCCTCGGGAGACGGCCAGCTTGGTCGGCGATCTCGGCCACATGCTCGGGCCTCAGATCGCCTTCCTCCAGCGCGTCGATCTTGCCCTTCACCTTGCGCAGATTGAAGAACAGCTTCTTCTGCGCAGCTGTGGTGCCCATCTTCACCAGGCTCCACGAGCGCAGGATATATTCCTGGATCGCGGCGCGGATCCACCACATCGCGTAGGTCGCGAGCCGGAAGCCGCGGTCGGGCTCGAAGCGCTTCACCGCCTGCATCAGCCCGACATTGCCTTCGGAGACGATTTCGGAAACGGGCAGGCCATAGCCGCGATAGCCCATGGCGATCTTGGCGACGAGACGCAGATGGCTGGTGACGAGGCGGCGCGCCGCCTCGGGGTCTTCATGCTCGCGCCAGCGCTTGGCGAACATGTATTCCTCTTCCGGCTGCAGAAGCGGAAACTTCCGGATTTCGGACAGATAACGCGATAGTCCGCCTTCGCCCTGAAGGGACGGCAATCCGCGACTGCTCATACTCTTTACCCCGATCTCGACCGCGAAACGCCCAAGCGCGCTCGCGAACACCTTAACAACGCCCGGTACTCAGAATGGATACGATAGAAGCCAATATGGCCGAAATATGGGGAGATATATGTACGGATTGTAAGGCTACAAGCGGCGCAGTTGCGCGATGAGTTCCGCGAAATCCGCGGGCCACGCGGACTCGAACCGCATAATCTTATGCGTGGAAGGGTGTTGGAAACCAAGAATATAGGCATGCAGCGCCTGGCGCGGGAATTCCGCCGCCGCCTCGAACGCGGCAGCCTCCGCATCGGTCTTCGGCGCGCGGCGGCGTGCGCGCCCGGCCATAGGTCGGATCGCCGATCAAGGGATGGCCCAGATGGGTCAGATGCACGCGAATTTGATGCGTGCGGCCCGTCTCCAGCCGGCATTCGATGAGGCTCGCGAAGGGCCGCGCCGCATCGCCGAAGCGCTCGACCACGCGATAGCGCGTGCGCGCCTGCTTGCCCGCCGCTGCGCAGCACCGCCATGCGCTTGCGGTCGAACGGGTTGCGCCCGATCTGGCCTTCGATCACGCCCTTCGCCCACGCGCGGGGCGCCCCAGACCACGGCGTGATAGGCGCGCTCGATGGTGTGCTTGGCGAATTGCTTGGCCAGGCTCGCGCATCGCGCGCTCGTTCTTGGCGGCGACGAGTAAGCCGCTCGTGTCCTTGTCCAGCCGGTGCACGATGCCGGGCCGCGCTTCGCCGCCGATGCCTTCCAGTGACGCGTCCGCAATGGGCGATCAGCGCATTGACCAGGGTGCCGTCGGGATTGCCCGCCGCCGGATGAACCACAAGCCCCGCCGGCTTCTCGATGACGATCAGGTCCTTGTCTTCGTAGACGACCTCGAGCGGAATATCCTGGCCGTGCGGCCCGGCGGGCCCTGCGCCGGCGGCACGCGCGACGTCATAGGTTTCGCCCGGTTTGACCCTGTGATTCGCGTCTCCTATCTTCGCGCCCGCGCGGGCGACCGCCGCCCAGCGCGATCAGGCCCTGCAGGCGCGAGCGGCTCATCTCCGGCAAGGCCGCGGCGAGGAAACGGTCGAGCCGCTGGCCGGCCTGCGCGTCGGCCACCGTCGCCTGCAGCAACGATCCGTCCACGGAGGAATTCAGTTTGTCAGAAATATCCGGCAAAGCTCCCGCCGATCCCAGCTCGAATCCAAGTCCTGCTCCATCCTATCGCGTCATGCGGACGGTCGTCATTGGTCTTGGGCTATTGATGGTGGTGATGTTCGGTCTGGTGCTCGCCAAACTCTTTTCGGCGATGCAGGGGCACGAGGCGAGCGAGGCGCCGGCGGAGCCGACCGTCTTCACGCTCGCGCCCGGCGCCAAAATCGTCTCCACCGAAGTGCAGAACGACCGGCTTGTCCTCCATATCCGCAATGTGCAGGGCGACGAGATCGACATCATCGACACGGAATCGGGAAGGTTGGTGGGGCAGGTGAAATCCGCGGCGCCGCCAAAATGATCGCGCAGTTATTCCTGCCGGAGGCGTTGCGGGATGCAATCGCGGCTCATGCGCGCGCCGCATTCCCGCGTGAATGTTGCGGACTGATCGAGGGGCGCCGCGAGAGCGATGCGGCGCGCCCCTTGGCCGTTCATCCGGTTCGCAATCTGGCGACGGATACCGATCGTTTCGAACTCGATCCCGCGGCGCATTTTCGGCTGATGCGGACCCTGCGCGGCACGGATCGCGACATCATCGGCTGCTATCATTCCCATCCCAACGGGCGCGCCGGGCTTTCACCGCGCGATCGCGAGAGCCCTGGTGAAGACGATTTTCTGTGGCTGATCGCGGGCGTCGACGCCGGCGGAATGTCGTCATGGTCATGCCATGCTGCGTGTGGAGGCGTCTGGCGCGAAATCGAGATCGCTGACGAGCACGTGCCATGCGCCTGATCTTCATTCACGGCCCCGCCGCGTGCGGCAAGCTGACGGTCGCGCGCGAGCTTGCGCGGCTCACCGGACTGCCGCTGTTCCACAATCATCTTGTGGTCGACGCTGTCGCGGCCCTCTTCCCGTTCGGCAGCGCGCCCTTCGTGCGGCTGCGCGAGGAAATGTGGCTCGCGGCGTTCCGCGAGGCGGCCGAGGCGGATCGTTCGCTGATCTTCACGTTCCATCCGGAACGCACCGTGCGGCCTGAATTCATCGACCAGACAATCGGGACGATCGAAAGCCGCGGCGGGCAAGTGACCTTCGTGGCGCTTGCCTGCGCCGAAGACGAACTCCAACGCCGGATCGAAGCGCCGTCGCGCGCCGAATTCGGCAAGCTCGCTTCCAAGGCGTTCTTCCGTGAGCTGCATCGCGCCGGCGCTTTCGATTTTCCGCCGCTGCCGGACGGGGGCCTCACGCTCGACACCGGCGTCCTCGCGCCCGAGACGGCCGCCGCGCAAATCCGCGATTTCTTGGGATTGCCGGGGCAGCCGACGGCCTAGTGGCCGGCTCGCTTGATTGAGGCCTATGGCCGCCGGTATAAGCGGCGTCCCGCGCGATGCTCCCATCGTCTAGCGGTTAGGACGCGGCCCTCTCAAGGCTGAAACCGGGGTTCGATTCCCCGTGGGAGCGCCACCCCTAAGAATCACCATTGATTTATCAGGACAATTTTCGGGGATTGTCTCACTAAGCAGCAGAGTGGGACGCTTCAATCGCCGTCTTGTTCCAGATTGATCAGCAACGCTCGCCAGCTTCCGTTTGTTTGCTGTCCTCGCGTTGTGCACCACCATCTGAGCAGAACTCCAACCGAAGATTGCCGTCAATTGCCTTTCGGTTGCGCCGTTTTCCGCGGCGAAGGTTGCTCCTGCCTTCCGCAACCCATGCGCGGAAGCCGTCCCATGTCCACTTCTTCGAAATATTTTTTCGCAGACGCGACGACGCGCGATGCGGTCTGGGCGTTCATGGCGCTGCCTCCACGCTGTAGCGACGCGCACCCGAGCCGAGCACTCCCTGGTTGTGCAATCGGCGCCCGATTGTCGCGATGTTATTCTCGCCCTGACGAAGCGCTTCCGCCGACGTGTGCACGGAGTAATAGCCGGTCACCAGATCGTAGGGATGTTTGACCGCCGAACCGAGAACGAATCCCGTGTCCGTCACTGCCTCGAATTCGATCGGTTTGCCGCTTTCCTCGAACACGACGGCTTCGCCGGCCGACACGGCAGACGGCGCCTGCATGGTTCCCTGATGCGATGCGATCCAGGCGACGTCGTGGCCTTCCGGCGGCTGATAGACCCAGCGGTCTCCCGCTTTGAGGCGCACATCGAGATACGTCATGCCTTTGGGCGAACGCACGGCGCTCGTCACGCCATCATATGTTCCGGCGATGACTCGCGCCGGACCGGAGAATTGAAATTCCGATGCGGCGAGATATTGGCTGTCGGTCTCGGCCAGTTCGAGTTCCGGCGGCATGGCGACCCAAAGCTGAAAGCCCTTGATGCGCTCCGTGCCGGACATTCCGCCGGTGTGCCAGACGCCGCCGCTCGCGCGCATCCATTCCACGCCGCCCGCCTCGATCACGCCTTCGCGGTCCGTGGTTTCCTTGTAGAAGACCTGGCCGGACAAAATCAGCGAGAGAGTGGCGATGCCGGAGTGGGGATGGAAACCGAATTTGGGACCATTGGCCGGATCGGCTTCGAAGAAGTCCAGAAACACGAACGGTTTGATGAGTTCTCCGACGTCGCCCGGACTTACCAGCCGGGTGATCGGTCCGTGCGAATGTCCGCGCGTCCGAAGCGCGATCGAGCGGGGGGCGTCTTCGACGCGCAATTGGCGCGTGGACATTGCAGAGGTAGACATTTTCGGATTCCTTCCGTGTGCGTTCGCGTGGGTTTCGGCGTCGGCCGGTCAGCGTCGTCCCAGGAGCGTTCGCGCGAGCGATCCAAGTTCGTCACGCCGCAGATAGACGATCAGTGCGTTGAGCGAACCCAGTATGATCGCCGGGACGGGACTGGTGTGCAGCACAAAGGCGTGGGTGAGCACGGCGAAGAACATTGTGGCGCCGAGCCACAGCCCGCCGATGGGCGCCAGGCGCGGAGTGACAAGCGCGAACGCGCCAACGATCTCGACGATTCCGGTGACGACGCGGAACCATTGGCCGAGCCCGATTTGGGCGAAGAGATGAACCATATAAGGCAGTGCGGCGATTTTGGCGGCGCCCGCCGCGAAAAATGCGGCCGCGACGACCGCCTGAAGAATCCAGGTTCCGACGCGACGGGAAGCCTGCGGAGTTTCGGTGGAAGCGATGCTCATGACTGTTCTCCCTGTTCGGTTGACGATGGGAGGAAGTTAGGGAGTGATCGTCCATCGCAAAAGACGATTTATTCAGATGGGATATATCGGCCAACCAGATAGGCCGGAGCGTCGCGCGGGAGATGCAGGCGGGCCCAGCCCAGCATCGACGCCGCCGCGCTCGGTGGGGCTTAGACGAGCGATTCTGCTTCCTTCGACAATATGAGTCGGCCCAGCTTTCCGACCTGATGTAGGTCGCCGAACGCTTCGATGCGCATGGACTGATTGATCCCGCCGGCGTTGATCGGAGCAAAACCGCTCGCATCGATTAGTTTGGCCACTGCTTCGCCAGCCTCCGGATAGTCGGTCGCATAGAACAGTACGGCGCGCTCCGGCGCACGGTTCGCCCCTGAGCTCAATGACTCGGCAATCAACGTGCCGAACGCCTTGACCAGCTCGGCGCCTCTGGGAAGCAGTCCGGCAATAATTTCGCCCGCAGATTCGTCTGCGGGGATCATTTTTTTGAACCCGCCTTTTCCATCCGGCGCGATCGGATTCGAAGGATCGACGATGATCTTTCCGGCAAGCGCCTGCCGATGCGCGGCGACGAACTCCTTGATCGCGTCGAAATAGATCGCAAGTATGATGATGTCTGCCGCTTTCACGGCGTCGTCTACGGACATGGCCTGCGCGTTGCCGCCCAGTTCGGAGGCGAACGCTTTCGCCTTGTCGAGATTTCGCTCGGAGACGATCACGCTCTGCCCGCCTGTCGTGAGATTCTTCGCGACACGCGAGCCGATATTTCCAAGTCCGATGATTGCGACTTTCATGGGCGCCTCCTTTGGCCGGTTCATCTCGCAGGGCGTCACTGCTTGCGGAAACCAAAACCAATCTCCGGTCGGCGGCTGCAAAGAGCAGGCCAGCGCGAAATGCTTGAGTCGCTTGGCGCCGAAGCGCGAAAAATCGCGACTTTTCGTAATTTTCCGGATGGTCGGAATAACAAACGATCGTGCTGTCTGTCCGCTTGGTCGATAGGGCGCGCTAGCGGGATCGGCGCGTCTTTCTCGTCGCGGTGGACCGTTTCGAAAGATTGCCGCTTGTTATGGGGATTTCTTTCAAGCGCTCGATGAACCATCTGCCGGCCGGTCCCGGCGGCGACTTGGTTTGCCACACCGCCGACATCGCGAGGTCCAATCCTCCTGGCGGAACGTCCTCTATGGACAATGCCGCGAGACGTCCGTCGTCCAGATCTCTGCGCACGACGTGCAGAGGCATGCCGCCCCAGCCGAGGCCATTCAGCAGAAAGTGATGCTTCGCGAAAAGATCCGCCAGTCGCCATGTGGTCGGAGACATGACGCCGAGCTCTCGCCCGGCAGACAGATCGGAACGATCGGTGAGCACGATTTGCGTGTGCTTGGCGAGCACTTCTTTCGGTATCTTGCCCTTATGGGACGCCAAAGGATGATCGCTGGCGGCGACCATGAGAAAGGAGATCGCGGGAAGACGCTCGCTCGTGAATGTTCCCGGAATGTCCGGCAGCGAACCGACGATGCCGACGCTACAGCGTCCGTCGAGAACAGGCTGGATAGCCGCGCCAAGCGCCTCGACGTATATGCGAAGCGCGACGCCCGGATATTGCCGCCGAAAATCCTTCGCGACCTGGGTTATCGCATCGATCGGATAGAAGACGTCGACGACGACCGACAGTTCGGGCTCGAGGCCGACCGCCATCCCCTTTGCGCGAGCTTTGAGCAAATCCACGCCGGTGATGATGCTGCGCGCGTCCGCCAGAAGAATGACGCCGGCCGGCGTCAGCTTGGGGTATCGCCCCGACCGATCGAACAGCGGCACACCGATCTGGTCTTCGAGATTGCTGACCGTCTCACTGACGACGGATTGCGACCGCAGCAACTTGCGAGCCGCCGCGGAGAAACTGCCTTCATCGACTGCAGCTATAAATGTGCGCAACTGATCGAGCGAAACGCCGTCCAGCATGTGCCACCTCTGTCCATCGGTTCTGCCGATAGCAACGGCCACGATATACCGGGATTCCTAAGAGTCTGTCCGGAAACATCATGCGGGATTGCAGAGTTTTCGCAACATGAGGCGGATTGAGGCGAGGCGCAAGAACGCGAGTGCCTTGCGATTGAGATTTTCCCAATCCTTGGCAAGTCTCCGGCAGCGGTTCAGCCATGCGATTGTGCGCTCGACGATCCATCGTTTTGGCAGGACGACGAAGGTGTGCAATTCGTTGCGCTTGACGATTTCGATGACCCAATCTCCGCTCTGCGCAGCCGCCATTGCGGCGTGCGCCCCCTGATAACCGGCGTCGGCAAAGATGCGCAGGATGAACGGGAACAGCGCGCGCGTTCGCTCATCGAGAACAGATGCAGCGCCGTCGCGATCCTGGATATCGGCAGAATGAACCGCGCCGCTCAGCAGCAGGCCGAGCGTATCTACGAGAATGTGGCGCTTTTTGCCCTTGATCTTTTTTCCTGCATCGTAGCCATGCGGGTCATACGCCCCCCTTTTTCTGCGCTTTTGACGCTCTGGCTGTCGATGATAGCGGCAGTGGGACTTGCCTCCCGCTCTTCGCGTTCTCTGCATTTCACGTAGAGCTCGTGATGAATGCGCTCCAGCGTGCCGTCCCAACTCCACAGATCGAGATAGTCGAACAGCGTGCTGCGCGGCGGAAGATCTTTCGGGATCGCTCGCCACTGACAGCCGGTACTCAAAATGTACATCAACCCATCGACCACGTTGCGCATGACAACCGTCCGCTTGCCGCCGCCACGCTTGCCGGGCGGAATCAGCGGTTCGACAAGCGCCCACTCATCGTCGGTCAGATCGCTCGGATAACGCAGCTTGTCGCGGTTGTAGCGGGAGCGATTTTCGGCGGTCCACATCGGCACCTCCAAAACGATTCGGTGCCACATAAGGAATCACAACAGATTCCTGCCTTGCAAGCCGACGCCTCCGCTAACCGATTCTCGCGACTCGCAAAGTCGCCGGACGGACACTAAGAGGGGCAAAGGTTGCGCGGTCCGGGCAGCGAGACCTTTCGCAGTGATCGAACGCAGCCATGCGCTATCGAGACATTCGAACGCGCGGCGGCTCCCGCCCAAACGAGAATGGAATTTTGCCCTATCGCGATAACCGATGGGTCCAATCGGAATTACTCGACTACCCCGATACCTCAACCAACCCGATATTCTTCCCCGTAGCGCAGACCTGTTCTGCGCACGAAACTTGAAGGACGGAGGTCGCCATGAAAATCCTGCACCTGGACTCGAGCATTACCGGCCAACATTCGGTAAGTCGCACGCTCTCTTCCGAGATTGTCGCCGCACAGGCGGCGCTGAATCCCGGCAGCGAGATCGTTTATCACGACCTCGCGAATGAACCCGCGATGCATCTCTCGCCGGCGCACATGGCCACATTTCAGGGCGGCGCAATTGAGAGTGAAGCGCTGGGTCAGGATCTGGCGTTGGGCGCGAAATACATCGACGAGCTGATCGGCGCCGATGTTCTGGTCATCGGCATGCCGATGTACAACTTTGGAATTCCGACGCAGCTGAAATCCTGGATCGACCGCGTCGTCGTGGCCGGCAAAACCTTCCGCTACGCCGAGACCGGCCCCGTGGGTCTTTTGCCCGCCGGCAAGAAGGCCTTCATCGCGGCCTCGAGCGGCGGCTTCTATTCGGGCGAAAGCCCGGCGAAGTTTCTCGAACACACCGAGTCCTATTTGCGCGCCGTTCTCGCACACATGGGTCTCAAGGACGTCACCGTGTTTCGTGCCGAAGGGATTGGACTAGGTCCTGAAGCGCGCAAGCATGCGATCGACGATGCACTTGGCGCAATCGACAAATTCCATGCCGTCAAACTGGCGGCCTGACCCCTTGCGTCTCCCAACCCGGCCTCGGCGTCGCGCCCCCGGCGCCGAGGCCCGCAAAACACGAGCCTCGGAAAGCGGGAAACTGCGAATTGCAAGCTCATCGACCCTTCGGTTTCTGGTCGATGAGACCGTCGGCGAACTTATCCTTAAGCCGCAGATCGCTGCGTTCCTGCTCGCGCACCCGTCGCTTGCCGTCGAATTCCGTCAGCACAGCTGGGCGAGCGCTGATGTCGACCTGGTCCTTCAATACGCCCCCGCATCGTCGACTCCGGTCGGCGCCACGAGACTTGGCGGGCAGAAACTATTAACTTGCGCCTCGTCCCAATATCTTCGTGAACGCGGTTTGCCGCAACATCCGCTGGATCTGAGCAGGCATCGTCATGAAGGCATTGTCGTTTCCGAAAACTCGAAGGCGGCGTCCACATGGAAATTTGTGGATGGCGACAAGAGATTGAACGTTGAAATCAAAAAGCGCGCGGTCACCTCCTCATTTTCGATGGCGCTCGCGCTTGCATTGGGTGGTCTGGGGGTAGCGCAAATTCCCGAATGCTGGGGGATCGGATACGTCCGCTCTGGCAGGCTCGTTCGTCTGCTTCCGGACAGTGAGGAAAGCCTGCATCTGTTCGCAATCGAGCCGCGCCAGGGACACAATCCCCACGCCGCGGCGTTGTTGGGGTTCGCACGCACTCTCATAGAGATGGGGGCGCCGACCCGTCCATGGTAAACTTGGAGGCCGCATGAAGCCGCCAGCGCGCTTCTCCCGCAACACATTGCAGTCTTCGTTTGATGGGGTAGCCTGTGGCGGCGCCGCCCGATATTGAGATGGATGGGAGGGAGGATATGGCCCGCAATTCCGCTAAAGTTCGTTTGCTCGAGTCCAACGCTCCCGAGCCGAATTCATCACTTGCGAAACAACTGCAGGAAACTCTCAACGCAATTCCGGCGCACATCTGGTATGCGGCGCCATCGGGGGCTCTCACTTTCAGCAACAAGCGAGATGCGGATTATGGTGGTCTGCCACAGGATCATCCTTTGCGGTTCGGTATCGACACTGGCGCGCCTTGGGACGCCCATATTCCCTATCTGCATCCGGACGATCGCGAAGAGGCGCGACGCGTCTGGCGAAACTGCCTGGAGACAGGCGCCGCGGGCGAGGTGAGTTTCCGTGTGCGCAATGCTCAGGGAGGATACCGCTGGTTCATATCCCGCGTAGAACCTCTTCGTGCCGATGACGGAACCTTGCTCTATTGGATCGGCATAAACCTCGACATCGAAGACCAGAAGCAGGCCGAGTTCTACCTGAAAGAAGGGCAGCGACTGGCGCACACCGGAAGCTGGGCCTTCAACAGCGGCGGCTTCACATATTGGTCTGACCAATTGTTCGAGATCTACGGTCTCGATCTCGCTGGTGGGTCGCCGAGCACCGAAGAATTCATGATGCTCGTGCACCCGGAAGATCGCGAATCCACGGCGGAAGTCATTCAAAAAATGCTGTCCGACCAACACGCAC
Organism: uncultured Alphaproteobacteria bacterium; assembly: GCA_963715545.1. Taxonomy (GTDB): domain Bacteria; phylum Pseudomonadota; class Alphaproteobacteria; order Micropepsales; family Micropepsaceae; genus Rhizomicrobium. The sequence goes on from OY970252.1 coordinate 4,208,041, forward strand.
CCGATCTCACAAAGCGAATCGTGAAGCCCGACGGAACGATTCGCTATATACGCTGCGTCGGCGTCCCCGTGCCCAATGGAGGATTTTTGGGAACGGCGATCGATGTCACTGATCAAGAAATTCTGATGCGGGCGATACGCGCAAGCGAAGAGCAACTGCGTCAAATCCTGGATCTGACGCCCCAGATCATTGGCGTTGTCAGCCATCGCCGCGAGCGTCTCTACGCAAACCGCACGGCTTTGGACTATTTTGGCGTTTCTCTTGGCGAGTGGCGCAATCTGAAGCCTGGCTCGGACGTCCATCCCGACGATCAAGGCCAGCTTCAATCGAAGTGGGACCGCGCCTTGTCCGAGGGTTCGGCATTCGAGAATGAGCAGCGGGTATGCGGAAAGGACGGAAGTTATCGATGGTTCTTGGTGCGGTATAATCCGGTTCGCGGCAGTGACGGAGAGGTCGCTCGCTGGCATATCGCTTGTACGGATATCGAGGACCGAAAACAGCATGAAGAAAAGCTGCAACGGGAGAACGCCGCGCTTCGCGAAGAGATCAGCCAATCGTCGATGTTTGACGAGATTGTTGGTTCATCAGAGCCGTTGCGCAAGGTGCTCGCCGAGGTCGGCAAAGTGGCGCGCACGGATTCGACAGTTCTCATCCTGGGCGAAACCGGTACTGGTAAAGAGCTCGTTGCCCGCGCCATCCACCGGCGCTCGAGCAGAGCCGCGCGCCCGTTCATCGGCGTCAATTGCGCCGCCATTCCAACCTCACTGGTCGCCTCGGAACTTTTCGGACATGAAAAGGGCGCGTTTACCGGCGCCACACAGCGTCGTCTCGGCCGCTTCGAAGCCGCAAACGGCGGCACTATCTTCCTGGACGAAGTCGGCGATTTGCCGCCGGACATACAAATCGCCTTGTTGCGTGTGCTGCAGGAACGACAGATCGAGCGGGTCGGTGGCGACAAACCCATCCCCATCGACGTCCGTGTGCTGGCGGCGACGCACCGCAATCTCGAGAAACTTGTGAGCGAAGGCACGTTCCGCCAGGACCTGTTCTACAGGCTGAATGTCGTGCCCATTACAGTGCCCCCGTTGCGCGAGCGACTGGCGGACATTCCCGTACTCGCCGAATACTTCATCGCGCGTTTCGGCAAGAAGGTTGGAAAGAGGTTCGGGACGATCGGGAAGAAAACCATGGAGCTTTTTAGCGCCTATGCGTGGCCGGGCAACGTTCGCGAACTCGAAAATGTGATCGAGAGGGCTGTAAACCTGAGCGACTCCGGGCGCTTCACTGTGGACGAAGGGTGGCTCACGCGAAAACCGGCTGCAGCGCCACTGGGCAATGCGGCGCTTGACGGTGTTTTGCTGGCCCACGAAAAGGAAGCGATTGAAGCCGCACTTGCCGAAAGTCACGGACGCTTGTCGGGTCCGACCGGCGCGGCCGCCAGGCTGGGAATCCCGGTCTCTACGCTCGACTCGAAAATCAAGCGCTTGGAAATCGACAAATATCGGTTCAAGTCCGGATAGGTTTCGCGCACTTCATCCCGATCTCTCGGAATTTCGCGAAAAGTCGAGATTTTTCTGCTCGCCAATATCAGGCGCAGCGCGCATTTCCCGATGGCCTTCTTTTTGCAAATCACGTTGGTCAGCGTTTGGTGACCGGGAGAAGTCTGATGAATTTCGTCGCAACCCATCCGCTTGACCCGCAAGACGCGGCGATTGTCGGCTTCATCCGCGACGCGTCGCGTTCCGGCAAAGGCAAGCTCCAGAGCATCGAAGAAGCACGTGGACAATTCGATGCCTTCATGGAGAGCGTCTCGCCGCACGACGACGTGAAATTCGAAGCTGGCGCCGTCGCCGGAATACCAGGAATTTGGGTACATCCTGCGAATGAGCGCGCGGACGAAGCGATCATCCATCTGCACGGCGGCTGGTTCAACTTTGGATCCGCCAAGGCCTACCGCCATCTAGTCGGGCATATTGCCGCGAGAGCGGGAGCGAGAACGTTTATCCCGGACTATCGGCTTGCGCCCGAACATCGCTTTCCGGCGGCTGTCGACGACGCGATGGCTTGTTACCGCGGGCTTGGAACAAGCGGCGTTCGCCGGATTGCGGTGACGGGCGATTCCGCCGGAGGCGATCTCGCCCTGGTGCTCGCTTCACAAGCGACGGGCGAAGCGATCTCCGGCAAAGCGGTCCTTGTTGGAGTGGCCGCATTGTCCCCGGTGACCGATCTGACGCTCTCGGGCGAGTCCTACGTGACGCGCGCGGAAGCGGATCCCTTTTTTACGCGCGAACAGGTGGCGGCGCTCGTGCGGTCCTATCTCGGGGACGTCGGTCCACGACATCCCCTGGCTTCGCCGCTTTATGGACCTCTGTCCGGCTTGCCTCCGGTCCGCATTCACGTCGGAGACGACGAGGTGCTGCTGGAGGACTCCCGCAGCTATGTCGAGAGCGCAGTCGGCGCAGGCGTGGATGCCAAGCTCGATGTCTGGATGGGAATGCCGCATGGATTTCAGACGAGCGTCGGCAAGATCAAGGCGGCAGCGCAATCGCTCGACGCCATCGGAACTTTTCTCACGGAAAAACTGCAGACGCCCACCGGTCTATAATCTCGCTCCTTTTCCGATATGTCGGAAAATTTCGATTAATCGAGATTGCGCGCCGCGCGATCTCCAAGGTTTGCAAGGTAATTAAACTGGCCCCGCCCTTGCAATCCGTCTCGTGACACTCGGACGGCGACATTGACCCTGAAGATCAAGCGCACCTCGGAAGACGGCGAGACGCGGCTTTGCCTCTCCGGCGAGATTCGCTCTGCGAACCTCGAAGATCTGCGCAACGAGGTCACGATGAATTCGCCGCGCATTGTGCTGGACCTCGCGGAAGTCGGCGTGGTCGACATCGACGGCGTCCGCTGGCTGAGCGCGTGCCAAATCGTGGGCATCCAGATCGAGAATTGCCCGCCCTACATCCGCGAATGGATGCTTCAGGAGACGCCATGAACCAAACTCGGTGCGGCTCGAACCTGGCTCGCAGATTCACGCATGGGCCGTCGTCGGGAGGACACGCAAGCATGTCGCTTGAGAGCCGAAAATCCGAAATTGCCATCGAAGAGAGATAGACCGTGACCAAGGATCTGGGCGTTTGGACGTATCAGGACTGCGCGCTCGTTTTGATCGATTATCAAAAGGAGATGTTCGAAACGATCCGTTCCGAGACGCGTGCGGACCTGGCCGAACTCAATGTGCGGCTTCTGGCGCGAACGGCCAAGGCGTTCAACATGCCGATCGTCCTCTCGACAGTTGGTGTCGCGTATCACATCAACGCGCCGACGCGCCCGGCGATCGCCGCCGAACTTCCGGGACTCGAGCCGATCGACAGAACGTCGATGAACGCCTTTGAAGACCGTCCCTTTCGCGAAGCCGTGGAGAAGACGGCAAGGAAGCGGCTCATCATCGGCGGGCTGCACACCGAAATCTGCCTCGCGTTCGCCGTGGTCCAGGCGCTCAAAGACGGCTACGACGTGATGTTTGTCACCGATGCCGTCGGCGGACGATCGCAAACGGCGCATCGCACGGCGATCGAGCGCATGGAGCACGCGGGAGCCGTGCCGACCACCGCACTTGCGGTCGTCACCGAACTTTTCCGCGACTGGAATTCGCCGTTGGCCGAGAAGGCGCGCGAAGTCATCTCCTGGTATTTCGCCGAGGTTCCGAAAGTTACGAATGAAGTGGGCGTGTAGCCGGAAACCACACGGAAACGATTGAGATCGCTATGACAGGCAGACTCGCAGGCAAAGTGTGCGTCATCACGGGGACAGGCGGGAGCATCGGCCGCGCAGCCGCGCTCGCGTTCGCGCGTGAAGGGGCGTCGGTCGTGGGGTGCGATCTCACTGTCGACGCCGCAGAGACGACCGTTGAACGCGTTCGCGGCGCGGGAGGATCGATGGTCTCGCTGCATCCGTGCCGCCTTACGGAGCCTGCCGAGTGCCGGGCGCTCGTCGATCTTGCCGTGCGGACATTCGGGCGAATCGACGTGTTGTTCAACAACGCGGCGATGGCCTACTTCAACTGGCTTGAAGACATTTCCGATGAAGAATGGAATCGCGATCTTCGCGAAGAAATCGACCTGGTGTTTTACCTCACACGCGCGGCCTGGCCGCAGCTGAAGGCCAGCCGCGGCGTCGTCGTGAACACGGCGTCGCTCAATGGTTCGCTGAGTTTCAAGACGCTCGGCTCGCTGGCGCACACGACCGCCAAGGCGGGGATCATCGGCATGACGCGGCAACTGGCGATGGAGGGACGTGATCATGGAATCCGAGTCAACTCCATTTCGCCAGGGCTCATCGAAACCAACCAGACACGAGAGCAGTTGAAGGACCCGCAATGGGCGGCCGCGATGCTGGGCAAGATACCGCTCGGTCGTCTCGGTCGACCGGAGGAGGTCGCGAACGTCGCGCTGTTCCTAGCTTCCGATGAAAGTTCTTACGTGACGGGCATCGACGTTGTGATCGATGGCGGCATGAAGGTTTGGTGATTGCGAGGCTGACGATCCCGCCACGAGCGACAACGCCACGAATTCCTCGAACGAATCCTGAATCTGTAACAGGGAGATTTTCAGATGAACGCCCCCGCCGAAAACACCAACCAAACGCAGATCAAGGGTTCGTACGACTACATTGTCGTCGGCGCCGGCGCTTCCGGCTCGGTCGTAGCCGGCGAGCTTTCGAAAACGGGCGCGGACATTTTGGTTGTCGAGTCCGGCGGTCCGGATACAGCTCCGACTGTCGGCAATCCCAGCATCTGGTTCTACAATGTCGGCGGCCCGCTTGATTGGAATTTACCGATCAAGCCGATCCCTCAGCTGAACAATCGAAAATTCAATATGGCGCTCGGCCACGTTCTGGGCGGCGGCAGCTCCATCAACGCGATGGTGTGGTCGCGCGGGACAGCGCGCGACTACGACGTTTGGGAACGGAACGGCGCGAAAGGTTGGGGCTTCAAGGATGTATTGCCGACCTTCAAAGCCCAGGAAGACTGGCAAGGCGGCGCCAATGAATGGCGTGGCGCCGGCGGCCCGATCCATGTCCGCACGCCGGGCGATCCGCATCCCACCGCGAAGGCTTTCGTCGAAGCGGCGCGTCAGATGGGCTTTCCCATCGCCGACGACATGAACGGCCCGATGCGGGACAGCGCCGGCTATATCAATATGAACATTGCGGCAGAAGGGTCTCGCGTCAGCTCTGCCCGCGCGTTCCTGCATCCCAACCTGCACCGCAAGAACCTGACGCTCCTTCTAAATAGCAATGTGACGAAGGTGCTGTTCAGCGGCGATCGGGCAAGCGGCGTCGAAATCGTCACCGGCGATGCGACCCGGACAGTGAAAGCGACGCGCGAGGTCATCCTTACCGCTGGCACGATCCACAGCGCTCAGCTCCTGATGCTGTCCGGCATTGGAGATGCCGCGGAATTGAAGAAACTGGACATCGCCCCCGTCGCCAATTTGCGCGGCGTCGGCCGGAACTTTCACGATCACGTGCACGTGTCCGGCGTCGTCTATCAATACAAGGGCAAGATGCCGGACCGCCCCGCGGACAGCAACGCGGTCGAGGTTGAAGTCAATCTTTCGAGCGGCGTTGACGGGCACGGGACGGATATCAATCTCGTGCTAGAACAGCTTCCAAACGCGACCCCGGAAGCGGCAAGCCGCGTCGGCGCATTGCCGAACGACTGTTACACGATTTCGCCTGCTCTTGTTCAGCCGACCAGTCGCGGGCAGGTGCGGCTGGCGAGCGCGAATTGGCGCGATGCTCCCATTGTCGATGGAAATTATCTCGACACGGACCGCGATCTTGCGGCGACACTGCGGGCGATCGAGGCGGCTCGAGAATTGGGGAGCCAGAATGCTTACGACGGCATCCGCGAAGTCGAACTCATTCCCGGGCCCGCAGCCAAGAGGCGGGAGGACCTCATCGAATTCGCGCGCACGGCCTCGGTGAGCTTTGGTCATCCGGTCGGCACAGCAAGAATCGGAACCGATGCCGACGCGGTCGTGGACAGCAATCTGCGCGTTCACGGCCTTCGCGGTCTTCGGGTTGCGGATGGCTCGGTCATACCGTCCATCCTCGCCGGTCCCACCAACGCGCCTTGCATCATGATCGGTGGCCGCGCCGCCGAAATGATCAAGTCGACCGTCCAGGCGTGAGGCGCGATAATGTCGTTCACCATCGACGTTCATCACCATATCCGCCCCGATTTTTTCCTGCGCGCGACCAACGAGATGGACAACCCGGTTGGCGGCATCACTCCGGCGCCGTGGTCGAAGGAGGCGATGCTGTCCTACATGGACGACGCGGGAACCGACGTCGCCGTGACTTCGATCAGCACGCCCGGCGTGCACCTGGGTGACGACGCCGCTGCACGCGATCTTGCCCGCCGCGTCAACGAGTACGCAGCCGACCTCATCCGCGGCCGGCCGGACCGCATCGGCGGCTTTGCCGTGTTGCCGCTTCCCGATGTGGATGGCGCACTGCGCGAACTTGAATTCAGCCTCGATACGCTGAAGCTCGACGGCGTCGTGCTGTTTTCAAACGCGCGCGGGATCTATCCCGGCGACAAGCGCTTCAAGCCGCTGTTTGACGAACTCGAGCGGCGCAAGACAGTCGTTTTCGTTCACCCGAATCTGTCTCCGGATCTGAGCGCGCACAGCCTGGGTCTGCCGGACACCTTGATCGACTTCACGGCGGACACGACGCGAGCTGTCGCCCAGCTCCACTACAGCAACACCTTCGCGCGCACGCCCAACGTGAAATACATTTTCTCCCACGCCGGCGGAACGATTCCCTATCTCGCGACGCGCTTCGCGGTTGTTGACGAAATGAACGTCATTCCGGGCGCGGAAGAACGCGGCACGGCGGCCGACACGTTTCGCAGACTCTATTGGGATACGGCCGTGTCATGGCGGCCTCCAATTCTCCGAATGCTTCGATCTGTCGCCGGGCTCGATCGCGTGCTGTTCGGATCGGATTATCCGTATCTCCGCCGCGATCTGGCCGTGAAGTGCCGCGGCGAGGTCGAGGCGAGCCCGGAACTTAACGAAGCTGAAAGCCGCGCCGTTCTTGGCGGCAACGCGCTGACATTATTCCCGCGACTGGCGCAAATCGCGGCTCCGTCCAATTCGAAGAGAGGATAGCATGTCCAGCAGGCTGAATGACTTGGCGCTTGATCTGTTATTCCGAACCGCGCGCACGCGGAATGGATGGACCGATCAGCCGGTGACCGAACAACAGCTGCGCGAGCTGTATGATCTGCTGAAGTTCGGGCCCACTTCCGGCAATTGCTGCCCGGCGCGTTTCGTCTGGGTCAGAAGCGCCGAAGCCAAAGCCAAGCTCGCAGCGCTTGCTTCGCCCACCAATGCGCCAAAGATCCTGGCGGCGCCGGTTACCGTCATCATCGGCCATGATCTGGACTTCGCCGAGAAGTTACCGCAGTTGTTTCCTGCGCGCGGCAAGGACATGCGGAAGTTTTTTTCCGATTCGACCGTCGCGCAGGTCACGGCCTTCCGCAATGGCAGCCTTCAAGGCGCCTATCTGATTATCGCGGCGCGCGCGCTGGGACTGGACTGCGGTCCGATGTCCGGCTTCAGCAACGAGGCGGTCGATGCCGAGTTTTTCGCCGGCAGCCGCATCAAATCCAATTTCATTTGCTCTATCGGTTACGGATCGGATCAAAACCTTTTCCCCCGCAATCCGCGATTGACGTTCGAGGAAGCGGGACGTTTTGCCTAAGATAGCGACAAAAATGATTTTTCAATCGATGACACCTGCGCAAGGAGGCGCCCGTGAAGACCCCGCTTGAATTGACGCAAACGCTCCTCTCGAACCCCACGAACCTCGAACATGTGCGCGGCATCACCACCCCGGACGTGGTCTATGTCTCGCTGAACTTCGACAATCCCGAGCTGCATAAGGTGCTGCCTTGGACGGGCACCAATCATGGCCCGCAAAGCATCGTTGACGTCTTCAACGGCATCACCAAGGTCTGGGAGACCAAAGCGTTCGAGGTCAAAGACGTGATCGCCAATGAAAGCAGCGTCGCGATGTTCGGTAGCTTTACCTACAAAACGCGGACGCTCGGCAAGGAGATCACATCTCCCTTCGCGCTGCTCGCCAAGGTGACGGGCGAGAAGATCAGCTACATCCAGTTCATGGAGGACACGTTCGGTACGGCCGGCAGCTTTCGTGCAGGCGGCACATGGCATTTCCGCGGCGTCGCAACTGGCGGCGATGTCAGCGTCGGATCTTGAGAGCCTCGCGATGATCCCTGCACACACGACTCTACTTGCTGAACGAAGCACCCAAATTCCCAAGAACGCCAATCTGGCCCAGCAGGATCGTCGCCGCGGTATAACAGTGGAACGAGATCACTTTCCCTTTCGCGAGGTGAAAGACATCGCAGCACGGCGTACGCATCACTTTGCCTGTCGCCGGGATGGTCCCCGCGGGCAATTCGAGCGGTCCGTTATGGGTGCCGTTCAACGAAAGCTCGACGACGACCACGTCGCCGGATATGTACACACTATAAAGCTCGCGGTGCATGTCGGGAAACGCGCGGGCGTAGATTTCAACCGTCTTGCCGATATCCTGCCCGTAATATTTCTGCCCCGCGGAAACGTCATAGAAATAGCCGCCGTCCGCGAACACTTCGACGAAGCCGGGGACGTCTTTCACTTCCGCCAATTGGTAGAGGTTGCGGATGATTTCTTCGTTCGTCGACATGTGATCTCTCCTTCGAGACAGGGATTGCGCGACAGCGCGTCCACGCAGCATTGGTATCGAAGCAGAACGAGTCCGAGTAGTCGTCAATAATGGCACTTTCAGTTCCATGAGCAGAACGATCAACGACGCCGACCTGAACGACTACCTCTATTTCGCCGAGGCGGTCACGCATGGCGGCTTCGCAGCCGCGAGCCGCGTTCTGAAAATACCGAAGTCCAAACTCAGCCGCCGTATCTCGGGATTGGAGAACAGGCTCGGCGTCCGCCTGATTGAGAGGTCGACGCGGCGATTTCACGTGACCGAATTGGGCCGGTCCTTCTATGAGCGCTGCCGCACCATTCTCGAAGTGGCCGAGGACGCCGAGGCCATCGTGGCGGAAGCGCGCAGCGAACCGCGCGGCGGCGTCCGCTTCAGTTGCCCAACCGGCTTATTGACGATCGTCGCCCCAACGCTGCCTCACTTTCTGCGTCAGTTTCCGAGCGTGCGATTGCAAATGCTCGCGATCGATCGGCCCATCGATCTGATTCAAGAAGGAGTCGATTTGGCGATCCGCGTTCGAACGACGCTCGATGGCGGCACGACGTTGAAAATGCGCTCGCTCGGCGTCTCTCGAAAGATTCTGGTTTCGAATCAGCGCCTTGCCGACACGCTCGATAGCGACATTGCGCAGCTCTCGAAGCTGCCGACCCTCAGCACGCGCGAGGAACCAGGCGAAACCGAGTGGACCTTGATCGGCCATGGCGGCCGCACGACGAAGATAAGGCATGAGCCTCGAATGAGTTGCAGTGACTTCTCAACAATCCGGGAAGCGGCTGCCGAGGGTATGGGAATCGCTCTCCTGGCGGATCACGCCTGCCGCGACGATCTCGCCAAGGGCAGGCTCGTTCGCGTGTTTCCGGATTGGCACAGTCCCGACGGAATTGTGCACGTGGTCTTTACTGCGCGGAGAGGGCTTCCCGCGGCGGTGAGAGCCTTCCTCGACCACCTTGTGTCGGTCTTTCCACCGGGAATATTGTCGTCCCGAGAAATGGCCCAACACTCAATCTCCTCTGACGAAGGAGCGAGAAATGACCGCATCCTGGTTGGAACGCCCTGACCGCGAGGATCTCGAAAATCGGAGAATACGCTAATGGCCGGGAACGCAACAAATTCAGCCGATCGCTTTGCAAGGGCTCGCGACAGTATGAGTGTCCCGGCGGCTATTGAAATGTCACGGCGTCACGCCGCGCGACACGCAGTTTCTATCGTGAGCGTCGACGTCGCCAACTCGAATTCGAGGAGAATACGCCGGCTTTCGGGTCTGGCGATCATCGCGCTGTCGGCATGCTCGCCGACGCCGCCTCCGGCCAACCCGCCGCCGCCGAAGGTTACGGTGGTCACGCTGAAGGAGACGCCCGTTCCGATCACGACGGAGTTGCCGGGACGCGTCGCCGCTTTCCGGATTGCGGATGTAAGACCTCAGGTGAACGGCATCATCCTCAAGCGGCTGTACGTCGAAGGCAGCGAGGTCAAAGCGGAGCAGCAGCTTTATCAGATTGATCCGGCGACCTATCAGGCGACCTATGACAGCGCGACCGCGACGCTGATGTCCGCCAACGCGCTGGCGCAACGGTACAAGTTCCTCCTCGCCTCCGATGCGGTGGCCAAGCAGGATTACGACAACGCTCTCGCCGCGGCTCTGCGCGCCAAGGCCGACGTGGAAACGGCGCACATCAATCTTGTCTACACCAAGGTCCTCTCGCCGATCTCCGGTCGCATCAGCCGCTCGGCCGTGACCGAAGGCGCGCTTGTCACCGCCGACCAGGCGACGGCGCTGGCGACTGTGCAGCAACTCGACACGGTTTATGTCGACGTCAATCAGCCCAGCAGCACGCTTTTGCGCCTCAAGCGCGAGGCCGCAGCCGGCCAGCTGCAGCAGGACAACGCAGGACAGACTCCCGTGCGGCTGCGGCTGGAAGACGGCAGCGACTACGGGCAAACCGGCACGCTTCAATTTTCGGAGGTTACGGTCGACGAAGGCACCGGCTCCGTCACGCTGCGTGCGGTGTTTTCCAATCCTCAGCGCCTGTTGTTGCCGGGCATGTTCGTGCGCGAGGAGATCGAAGAGGGCATTCAGCGTGATGCGCTTCTGGTGCCGCAATTGGGGGTCAGCCACGACCAGAAGGGAGAAGCGACGGCGCTCGTCGTCGGCCCCGACAATGTCGTGGAGTTGCGCATCCTCGAAGCCGATCGCGCGGTCGGCGATAAGTGGTTGGTGACGGAAGGCCTCAAAACCGGCGACCGCGTGATCGTCGAAGGCCTGCAGTTGGCGCAGCCCGGTATCAAGGTCGAACCGCAGGAATATCGAATGACGGCGGCGCGAAACAGCGCTCTGTCCGATTTGCATCGCGGCAGCGCTGGGCAACGGAACTAGGAGGGTCGGATGGTCAATTTCTTCCTCGATCGCCCGGTCTTCGCCTGGGTGCTGGCGATTGTCGTCATGCTGGGGGGAGCGCTTGCGATCACGACGCTGCCCGTAGCGCAGTATCCGAGCATTGCGCCGCCGGCGATCTCGATCAGCGTCGTCTATCCCGGCGCATCCGCCGAGACCGTGCAAAGCACGGTGGCGCAAGTCATCGAGCAGCAACTCTCCGGCATCGATCACCTTCTCTACTTCTCGTCCGAAAGCGACAAGGACGGAAGCATGACGATCACCCTGTATTTCCAGCAGGGAACCGATCCCGACACCGCCCAGGTGCAGGTGGAGAACAAGCTGCAACTCGCGACGCCGCTCCTGCCTCAGGAAGTTCAGGCAGAGGGCATTCGGGTCGCCAAAGCGACCCGCAACTTCCTCCTCGTCGTGGGCTTCTATTCCGCTGACGGAACGATGAGCAGTGACGACATCGCCGATTATGTTGCGTCGCATGTCCAGGACCCGATCAGCCGGACGCCCGGGGTCGGCGATTACCAGCTGTTCGGCTCGCAATACGCGATGCGAATCTGGCTCGATCCGGCCAAGCTCGACAATTATGGCCTCACGCCGGTGGACGTGGAGAACGCGTTGCAGGCGCAAAACGTCCAGATCCCTTCTGGCGAGCTGGGCGGGTTGCCGGCGATCAAAGGTCAGCGCATCGACGCGACTGTGATCGGCCCGCAGCAACTCACCAACGCCGATCAGTTCGGCCGCATACTGCTCAAGGTCAACAGCGCCGGGTCGCAGGTCCGGCTCAAGGATGTCGCGCGCGTGACCCTCGGTGGCGAGAGTTACGCCGTCTACACCGAATACAACGGCCATCCGGCGGCGGGTCTGGCGATCAAGCTAGCAACGGGCGCCAATGCGCTTGACACCGCAAAAGCCGTTCAAGCCACGATGGGCCGCCTCGCGCCGTTCTTCCCGCCGGGGCTGAAGGCGGTCTATCCCTACGACACCACGCCGTTCGTGCGCGTGTCCATCGAAGAGGTCGTGAAGACGCTTTTCGAAGCGATCGTGCTCGTATTTCTTGTGATGTATCTCTTCCTGCAGAATTTGCGCGCCACGCTGATACCCACCATCGCCGTGCCGGTGGTGCTGCTCGGCACTTTCGGCGTCCTGTCCATCGCCGGCTATTCCATCAACACGCTGACGATGTTCGGAATGGTGCTGGCGATCGGCTTGCTCGTCGACGACGCCATCGTGGTTGTGGAAAACGTCGAACGCGAGATGACCGAATCGCATCTGTCGCCGAAGGAAGCGACGCGCAAGTCCATGAGGCAGATTACCGGCGCGCTTGTCGGCATCGCCCTGGTCTTGTCGGCGGTTTTCCTGCCCATGGCGTTCTTCGGCGGCTCGACGGGCGTGATCTACCGGCAGTTCTCCATCACCATCGTCTCCGCGATGGCGCTGTCGGTGATGACGGCGCTCGTCTTCACGCCCTCGCTGTGCGCAACGCTGCTTCGTCCCCGGCAAGAAGGCGAAGAGCACGCGCGCCGGCGCGGCTTCTTCGGGTTGTTCAACCAGGCCTTCGCGCGCATGACCTCGTCCTATGAGCGGGCGCTCGGGCACGTCACGGCGCGAACAGGGCGCTACCTGCTCGTCTATCTCGCGATCGTAGCCGTGATCGGCGTGCTTTTTGTTCGGGTGCCCACGGCATTCCTGCCGGATGAGGATCAGGGCATCCTGTTTGTGCAGGTGGTCGAGCCGCCGGGCACGCCAAGCGAACTCACGCAGCAGACGCTCAACCGCGTGCGGGACTATTTCCTGAACGACGAGAAGAGCATCGTCAGCGCCGTTTTCACCGTGAACGGGTTCAGTTTCGGCGGCCACGGCCAAAGCTCAGGCCTGGGATTTGTGCGCCTCAAGGATTGGCGCGAACGCTCGAAGGCCGGCGACACGGTGTTCGCATTGGCGGCGCGCGCCACCAAGCACTTTCACGAGATGCGCGGGGCCATCGTTGTGGCCTTTGCGCCGCCGGCCGCTTTGGAGCTGGGAAACGCCAGCGGTTTCGATTTCGAGCTGGAGGATCTCGGCAATGTCGGTCACGATGCGCTGATGCAGGCTAGCGGCCAGCTCATGAAGATCGCCGGGAAGGATCCGGCGATCGGCCTTCTCAGGCTCAACGGTTTGCCTGACGAGCCGCAATACAAGCTCGACATCGATTGGGAGAAGGCGAGCGCGTTCGGCCTTTCGATCGCCGACATCAGCACCACGCTCGGCGCGGGATGGGGTTCGGCTTATGTCAACCAGTTCATAGATCGCGGACGCGTCAAGCGCGTTTTCATTCAGGGCGACCGCACATCGCGCATGCTGCCGCAGGACCTGGACCAATGGTATGTGCGCAACGCCGCCGGCCAGATGGTGCCATTCTCCGCTTTCTCGTCGGCAAACTGGACCGCCGGCTCTCCCCAGTTGAAACGCTACAACGGAATATCGGCGCTCGAATTCCTCGGCGCACCGACGCCCGGCCGAAGCACCGGCGACGCGTTGAACGCGATGGAAGCTGCCATGACCAAGATGCCCAAGGGCATCGGCTATGAGTGGACCGGGCTCTCCTACGAGGAGAAAAGGTCGGGCGCGCAGGCCCCCGCGCTCTACGCCATCTCGCTCGTCGTCGTATTCCTGTGCCTGGCCGCCCTTTACGAAAGCTGGTCGATCCCGTTTGCCGTGATGCTTGTCGTTCCGCTCGGCATCATCGGCACCGTGAGCGCCACTTTGGTGCGCGGTCTCGGCAATGACGTGTTCTTCCAGGTCGGCCTTCTGACCACCGTCGGCCTTTCGGCCAAGAACGCCATCCTTATCGTGGAGTTCGCGAAGGCCAACTACGAACACGGAATGCGTCTGGTCGAGGCGACCATTGCGGCCGCGCGTCAGCGATTGCGGCCAATCCTGATGACGTCGCTGGCCTTCATGCTGGGCGTGTTCCCGCTCGCCGTGGCGACAGGCGCGGGAGCCGGAGGGCGCATCGCCATCGGCACGGGCGTGCTTGGCGGCATGTTCACCGCCACTGTTCTCGCCGTGATCCTCGTGCCGGTGTTTTTCGTCACGGTCATCTCGATAGTCACCCGTCGCACATTTCAGGTGACGCCGACGAAACCCGCCAAGCCGCAGAGCGGTGAACCCGGCCACTACCCGGTTCCGGCGCCGCGGCCTCTTCCCGGGGAGTGAGCTGCCGATGATGCACACCGCAAATGAAGGAACATGGCTATGACGGGCGGGGCGACGACAGATCATCCGGCGACAATCATGGCGGAACATTCGGCGGCCATGGAAGTCATGCTGCGCGTGACGGGCGCGGCGTTGCAGATTCTTGCGACGTTGGCCGTGGTGCGGGCGCTTCACCCCGACGCCGCCGGCGTCTATTTCCGCGGCTTCGTCATCGCGCTCGGCATGGCCGCATTTTTGCGCGCCAAGTATGAGATCTACATTGCGCATCACATCATTGGCCGGCGCGCCGCCATTACAGGCGTGAGCGACGGCGTATTGTTGCTGCAGCTCGGCCGGCGCGTGCTGCTGCGCGCCGGCCTCGTATGCGGCGCGCTTCTGGTCATCACCACCGACCTCGATATCCAGGCGCCGCGATTCGAGCCGGCGCTGGAAACCTATCTGCCTTTCGTGCTGGCCATTCCGTGCATCAGTCTTTCGACGTTCATCGGCGAAGCGTTGCGCGCGGCGAACCGCACGCTCTTGGGCACGATCATCGCCGCTTATGCGATCAACCTTTCGATTCTCCTCGCCATTGCGCTGGCGCCGGTGGACGCGTCTCTGACGCTCTACGCCTGGGCCTTCTTCGGCGGCAGCCTGCTTGCCGCCGGGCTGGCCGTCTTACTCGGTCGATACGCGTTCCCCGCCGACTGGAGAGAAGGTTCTCAGCCGATCTGTCGCGAAGCATTGCGCGAGGCGGACGAGCGCGAACTCGTGGGGCTCGGGCGTGCGGCGCTGCTTTGGGGGCCGATTTGCCTTTTGGCCGTCTCGGCGACGGCGGTGGAAATGGCGCAGTATGCGGTCGCGTATCGCACGGCGATGGTCGTGGACTTCTTTCTTCCGGCGCTCAACCTTTCCGGCTGCCGCGATTCGCTGCGAACCACATCCCCCCTGGAATTGTCTCGGCCGCTGCTTGTCGCCCAGCTCCGCAATGCTCTTGGCTACAGTTCGCTGATCGTCGGCGTCCTGCTGCTGGCCTCTCCGCTGGTGCTGCGGGTGTACGGTCCCCCTTACAGCGCGCAGCTTGCCGTCTTCGCGCTATTGCTGGCCATGCAGTGGGCCAATGGCGTAGGCCGACCGGCTCTGCGCTACACCGTCGTCAATTGGGACGGGCCGCGCCTGCGCGCCGCTGTGGGTTTGGGAGCGCTCGCCGCGCTGCTCGCTTGCGCCTTTTCGATCATTTCTTTCGGGGCTCTGGCGGCGGCGTCCGCCACTCTGATCGGCGCGCTCGTGTTGAACGTGTGGGTTGTCGAGGGCGTGCTTCGTGGAGATCGCGGATCTGCTGACGGCTAGTTGAACCTTATGCCTGTGAAGTTTGAGATCGTTCTGCTGGTGGAACGGATTGTGCCGTTATCGATGACTACCCGGTCCTGTTCTCCTTCGATACCAGTGGAGCGCAGATATTGAGCGGAGGAGAGCAGCCGAATGCCTGAGGCCAGCGGCGCGATGACCGTGAACGCCGTCGGGAAATAAATCGGGAGAGAGCCACAGTGATCACGATCGACGTCAACGGAGCATCCCGGCAAATCGACATCGAGCCCGATACCCCGCTTCTGTGGGTGTTGCGCGACGTGATCGGGTTGACCGGCACAAAATTCGGCTGCGGCATCGCGCAGTGCGGCGCTTGCACGGTGCATATCAACGGCGCCCCCATGCGGTCCTGCTCGGTGCCGATCGGCGCTCTCGACGGCGCGAAGGTCGTCACCATCGAAGGCCTGTCGTCGGACAACAACCATCCCGTGCAGCGTGCGTGGATTGAAGAAGGCGTTCCGCAGTGCGGCTACTGCCAGTCCGGGCAGATCATGGCTGTGGTTGCGTTCTTGAAGACCTATGCCAAGCCGACGGATGCCGACATCGACACGAATATCACCAATATTTGCCGCTGCGGCACCTATGAACGTCTGCGCCGCGCCATTCATCGCGCCGCGGACATGACGAAGGCCTGAGGAGATCGCGATGCACGGAACCGGTGCTGCTTCAACCCTCAGCCGTCGTCACTTCATTCTCACGACGGCGTCTGCCGCCGGCGGTTTGATGATCGGCATCGTCGCGGCTCCAGGCAGCGCCGGCGCTGCGACCATCTCGGCGCAACCCTGGAACGACAATGAATATGCGCCGCATGAAATCGACGCGTGGATCGCCATCGATCCGGATGATTCGATTTTGATCCGCTATCAGCGATCGGAGATGGGGCAGGGCAGCATGACGGCGCTGCCGATGATGATTACCGAAGAGCTGCAATGCGACTGGTCGAAGGTGCGGATCGAGTATGCCTCGTCAAACCGCAGTGTCCGGGAGAACAGAGTCTACGGCAACATGTACTCGCATGGCAGCATGTCTGTTCGCGAGTCGCAAAAGATGGTGCAGCAGGTCGGCGCCAGCGCCCGCGAGCGCATCATTGCCGCAGCCGCGGCGCGTTGGAAGGTCTCGGCGTCGGAATGCGTGGCGGCGCAGAGCGTGGTGACCCATCAACCTTCAGGCCGCACGCTGCGCTATGGCGAGCTCGCCGCTGACGCCGCGAAGATTACGCTCGACAAAGAGCCCCCAATCAAAACACCTGCTCAGTTCACTTTCATTCCCCGGCGGATACCGCGCGTCGACCTGGTGCACAAGACCGACGGATCGGCCAAATTCGGGATCGACGCACAGGTTCCGGGTATGGTTTTTGCCGCCATCAACGCTTGTCCCGTGCCCGGTGGGAAGCTCAAGGGCGTCGACGATTCCGTGCTTTCCGGTGCACCGGGCATTGTCCGCGTGGTCAAACTTGAGAACGCCGTGGCCGTTGTCGCGACCGAGAGCTTCTGGCGCGCCAAACGTGCGCTGTCCCGTCTGCAGCCGGAATGGGATGTCGGCGCCGCAGGACGTGTCGATAGCGAGCGGCTTTCGAAGGATTTCCGCGCGGCGGCGTTGACCGCCCGCATGGTGACCGCGCGCAACGACGGCGACATCGACAACGCGATGTCGGGCGCGGCCAACACGTTCGAGGCCGTCTATGAGACGCCTTATCTGTCGCACTCGCCAATGGAGCCGATGAATGCGACCGTGAATTTGCAGCCCGACCGGCTCGATGTCTGGGTAGGAACGCAGGACGCGGAGATGGCGCTCGGCGCGGCTGCACGCGCCTCCGGCTTGAAGCCGGAACAAGTCCACATCCACAACGCATTCCTCGGAGGAGGCTTCGGCCGCCGCGACGCCAACGATGAAATCGTGCAAGCCATCGCCATCGCGAAGGTCGTCAAGCGTCCGGTCAAGCTGATCTGGACGCGGGAAGAGGACACCCGTCACGACAGGTTCCGTCCGCATGCGGTGGTCGCTTTCAAGGCTGCGACCGGCTCTGACGGAATGCCGACAGCGTGGTCGATGCGCATTGTGACCTCGTCGATCTTCAAGTCGGTCGGCATTCCGTTTCCACCCGACAAAGCCGAGCCGCCGGCCGTCGATGGACTCGTGAGCATCGGCTACAACGTCCCGAACACACGCGTGGAATTGCTCCTCAGGAACACCCACTTGCCGGTGTGGTTCTATCGCGCGCCCGGCGCCAATCAGCATGTCTTCGCCATCGAAGGCTTTCTCGACGAGATCGCAAAGGCGAGCGGTATCGATCCCTATCGCATGCGGCGCAAGCTCCTCGAAGGCAAGCCGGATTGGCTCAAGGTGTTGGACACCGCCGCCGAGAAAGGCGACTGGGACAAGCCGTTGCCAAAAGGCAGTGGGCGCGGCATCGCCATTTGCAATTTTACGGACAGTCTCTGCGCGCAGGTCGCGGAAGTTACGGTGAAACCGAACGGCGAGTTGAAGGTCGATCGGGTCACTGTCGCGCTCGATACACGTCACATGGTCAACCCGCAGACCATCGCCGAGCAGGCTGAGGGCTCCGTGATCTTTGGCTTGATCAGCCGCATTGTACGGCAAGATCACAATCAAGGACGGCGCCGCGGTGCAAGGCAATTTCGACACTTATCGCATGGTGCGTCTTGCAGAAGCGCCGAAGATCGACGTGCATCTCGTTCCTAGTGGCGGAGATGTCTGGGGCGGCGCGGGCGAGCCTGCGGTCCCGCCAATCGCCGCCGCGGTGGCGAACGCGATCTTCGCCGCAACGGGCATGCGCATTCGTACGCTGCCGATCATGGATACCGATCTCAGTGGATTGGTCTAGCGCGATGCGTGCGCAATGGTTGAGAGGTATGACGGTTTCAAGGGCGATATTTTTAATCGGGCTGATTTTGCTGTGTGCCGGCGGGACCTTCGCGGCCCTTGTGCTGTCGGCAACGCACAAGAGCACCTTGCAGGCGACCGGAAGCGTTGGTCCTTCCCAAAGTGGCGACGAATATGTGGCGCGGGCTGCCGATTGCGTCGCTTGCCACTCGATCCCCGGCGGCAAGGCGTTCGCCGGCGGCCTCAAAATGGGCACGCCGCTCGGCGCCATTTTCTCGACCAACATCACGCCGGATCCCGAGACCGGCATCGGCAGATACAGTCTTGCCGATTTCGATCTCGCGGTGCGGCAGGGCATCGCCAGGGACGGCCGCCATCTCTATCCGGCGATGCCTTATCCCTCCTACGTCAAACTTTCCGACGCGGACGTGACAGCGATCTACCGCTTTTTCATGAAGCAGGTGCGGCCTGTCCGTCAGGCGAATTTGAAGAGCGAGATTCCGGCATTGCTCAGCTTCCGCTGGCCGCTCGCGTTCTGGAATTTTTTCTTTGCCCCGAGCGGCAGCTATGTCGCCAAACCTGACCACGATGCCGCGTGGAATCGCGGCGCCTATCTGATTCAAAGCCTCGGCCATTGCGGCGCCTGCCACACCCCGCGCGGCATCGCTATTCAGGAAAAGGCGCTGGACGACGGCAGCCCAAACTATCTCGCCGGAGCGGAGCTCGACGCCTGGTACGCGCCAAGCCTGCGCGGCGACATGCAGACCGGTCTCGGTACTTGGTCGCTGAAGGACGTCAGCGAGTTTCTCAAGCATGGCCACAACCGCGTCGGTACAGCGTTTGGATCGATGACCGATGCCGTCAACAACTCCACGTCTTACTTGTCGGACAGCGATATCAACGCCATCGCGAAATATCTGAAATCGTTGCCGGCGACCTCCGCCCAGCAAGCAGTCGCCTATAGCAATGGGACGACGGCGGCGCTGCGCAACAGACCCACAACGCAACCCGGCGCTGCCGTCTATACCGGCGCTTGTGTGAGTTGTCATGGGTTCGACGCCAGGGGCTTCACGCCTTATATGCCGGCCCTCGCCGGCAATCCCGTTGTGCTTGACCGCGATCCGTCTTCGCTCATCAATTTGATGCTGAACGGCTCGCTCCCGCTTGTCGCTATGGATACACCCGACGCTTACCGCATGCCGCAATTTCGGCAGCAATTGTCGGACCAGGACATCGCCGACGTCATCACCTTCGTCCGCAACAGCTGGGGCAATCAGGCGCCGGCAGTCACTGCCGCACAAGTCGCCAAACTACGCAAGACGACCGATCCAACCAGCGATCAGGTCATCGTCCTGAAGATGCGTTAGCGGCCGCCGGCGCGTTTGATCGTTCTGCTTATGGGACGGAAAGTGCCGTTATTGAGCACTACTCAGACCCGATCTCGCTCGATACCAATGGAGCGCAGACATAGATCGGGCGCCATGCCATGTCCATCGCCGATCATTCCTCCAATGACCGCCGAGAAGCGACGTACTATCTGATTTTTCTTAATTCAATCCCCGGAAGACGGCTGTCTCCCGAGGCAGTGAATCTCCACGCGGCGCATCTGGCGGAGCTTGATGAGAACGGAAAACTCGTTCTGGCCGGACCTATCCCGGAGCGTGCAGGCGGCCTGATTGTGGTTCGCGCCGCAAGCTTGGCCGAAGCGCGCGCGATCGCCGATGAAGATCCTCTCGTGCAGGGCGCGTACCAGACCTATGAACTCGGCACGTGGCTCATGAGCGATCGCCAAAACGGCTATCAGCCCAACCTGCAACCGGAGTCCCGCAAATGAGCGCGCAGCCTATTCGAATTGGATATTGCCTGTCGCTGACCGGCCCGCTTGCTTCAAATGGCAAAACCGCCCGTCTCGCCCATCAGATCTGGGAGCAAAATACCAATCGAACCGGTGGGCTTCTCGGGCGAAAAGTCGAAATGGTCTGCATCGACGATGAGACCAATCCGAAGCTTGTGCCAGAGATCTACAAGCGGCTTCTCGACGAAGAGGAAGTCGACCTGCTGATCGGCGGCTACGGCGACAATTCCGTTTCGCCGGCAATGCCTCTTGTCATGGAACGCAATCGGTATCTCGTTGCGTTGATGGCGCTCGCGGTGAACGCGTCATTAAACTACCCGAACTATTTCGTGATGATTCCGACCGGCCCTCATCCGAGCGAGGCCCTGACCGAAGGCTTCTTCAGCCTTGCGGCCAACCAGTCGCCCAAGCCCAAGACGATGGCGATCCTGGCCGCGGACGCCCCGTTTTCAAAGAGCCCGGTTCTGGGCGCGAAGGCGCACGCCGACAAGCATGGATTCAGTGTGGTCTCCGAAGTTCTCTATCCGCTCTCGGCGACCGACTTGGCGCCCTTCATCCGCCGCCTGGAACCCGTCAATCCCGACATCCTTTTCTTTTGCTCCTACCTAAACGACTCCGCTGCGCTGCTTCGCGCCCTCAACGAAGTTCGGCTTGCGCCGAAGATCGTCGGCGGCGCGATGATCGGCCCCCAGAACGGTTCGATCAAGGCGCAGCTTGGCCCGCTGCTGAATGGAATCGTCAATTACGAGTATTGGCTGCCGGTCCCCAAGATGATGTATGCCGGCGTTGCGTCCATGATCGCGGAATATCAGTCGCGCGCGCGAGATTCGGGCGCCGACCCGCTTGGGTATTACGTCGCCCCGCAGGCCTACGCGCAAATGCAGATCGTCGAGCAGGCCATCGTCGGCACAAACTCGCTCGATGACGCCAAGCTTGCCGAATTCACCCGCAATGCGCCGTTCAAAACCGTCCTCGGCGACGTCAAGTTCGGCCCCGGCGGCGGCTGGTCCGAGGCTCGCGTCCTGCAGGTGCAATATCAAAATATCCGCGCCACCGATCTGTCGGAATTCAAGGACGCCGGCACGCAAGCGGTGGTGTGGCCATCGAGTCTCGCTTCGGGCGCGCTGATCTATCCCTATGTCAAGGCGAAATAAGCCGTTGATTTTACTCGCTTGAAGTACTCCCCGTGGGAGCGCCCCGCCCTTCAGCCTACGGGTGGCGAGCCAAATTCATGACATGCTGATGGGTGTCTCCCGAAACTCCGGAGGACCGTAGTGAGACTGTCGCTACGACGCAGCGTGCAGCTTCGGTCGACGGGCCAATCGCCGGCAATGGCTGTCCGCGCTTACGACTTCTCCCAGATGCCCGAGAAGTTCGGCTTGCCGCCCAGCATGTAACCGCTGGCGTCCGACAGCCGGTATCCCTGCGCCTTCGCCGCATTGTCCGCCTTGACAAAATCGGCCGCAGCCAACTGATGCTTCGACTGCCAGACTGCGGACGTCGCCTTGTCAAAGATGACAGCGAAGCTCGGCGCGCTTCCCGCTGCGGTCGCGGAGATTCTGAGCGGCCGCAATCCCTGCGCCGTCAGCGTCGCCAATTGCTGCTCGAATTCGAGGAGCGTGAGGCCCACGAAAACCTGCTGCAAGGCATTGTCGCCCCGTTCCCAGATGGCGGCGTAATTCACGCGCGCATCGATATGCGTCATGCGGTAGCCGCGCTGCTTGAAATCGGCGATCGCCTTCTCGAAGTCGGCCGGCTTCACGGCGTGCATGGATTCCCATTCCGGCCCGGGCGCCAGTTGCCAGAGGGCCGCATAGCAAACGCCGTCGCGGGTGTTGAACGCGCTCACGCGCCGCAGCCGATAGCCGTGCTTTTTGAAATCGTGGTTCATGACGCGAAACCGCGATTCTTCCAGCGAGTAAACGTCGTACCAACCCGCGTCGGGCGCGGCGATCGAGATTACCGCCGTGTAGGGGGCGTTTTTCGATTCATCGCGGTGAATCAAGAGTTCCAGAAATCGCTGGGTCGTCTGCAGGTTTCGATAGCCGCCCGACAGTGACGCTGTCGCCGCGCGCTTGACGATGGAGGCCAGACTCAATTGTTCCGTGCCGCCAGCCATCGCAAAAGCGGACGCGCCGCCCAATGCGAGCCGTCGCGAAATATTCATAATTAACCCCACTTGCCTTTTCAGCAAATCATATCAGCGCCTGCGGGCCCGCGCCAGCGCGCAGCGGTCTCACGCCTCGCGGGAACTCGCCCTTGGCGTGCAGACTACCAACGGTTGAAATTTTGGTTCCGTTGCGGCGTCGATCGCTATTCCGAATTCGCGTCCCAATCCACCCAGGCGGCCAGAAAATCCTTGGGCGATAGGAAGAACTCCCGCATCAACCGGAAATGGTCGGTGTCTTCGAGGGTGGTTTGTTCGAGACCGTATTTCGTCAGCTTCAGCAACCGCGCATTGGGATAGGCCATCAGCATGGGCGAATGCGTGGCCATGATGATCTGCGTCTGGCGCGAACTGTCGAGCCGGTGCAGCAGCTTGAGGAATTCGATCTGTCGCGACGGCGACAGCGCCGATTCCGGTTCGTCGAAGATGAAGATGCCCTGGCGCTGGCAGCGCTCCTCGAAAAAGCGCAAGAAGCCTTCGCCGTGGGAGTGAGACAGGAAGTCGGGCGGCGCTTCATTGTCCTCCGACGCCGCGCGATCGAGATACCGCGCTACCGAAAAGAAGCTCTCCGCGCGAAAGAACCAGCCGCTCGCGATCTTGGGCAACCAACTCGCACGCAGCGCCTTCGACAACGTCCCGCCCATCACCTCGGTCGCAAGCGAATGATCGACCGGCCGGTAACCCTTGCCGCCGCCCGCCCCGTCGTATCCCGCGAGCGCGGCGATTCCTTCGAGCAGTGTCGATTTGCCTGTCCCGTTCTCGCCGACAATGATCGTAACCGCCTTGTCGAATTCGAGCGCGAAACCGCCGCGCAGAAAGGGCAAGCAGAACGGATAGGCATCGGGGTCTTCGACGCGCGACTCGTCGATCCATACGCGCCTTAAATAGGGCGCCGGCAACCGAATCGGATGTTTGCGCTTGTAAGCCATGACCACCGGATTGTGGGGCCGGCTTCGCGGCAGTTCAACAATTCACCAGGTCGAACAACTCCGAAGGGGCAACACAAATGGTCCAGATTTGTAGCGGCGCGCTCCACTTGTGACCGGCCGCGACAATCCCGCTACTTCTCCTTCGACGATTCATTCGCCGCGATGATCGCGCCGCGCAGCTGCTCGGCGATGTCGGTCATGCCGCCGGGCGAATGCGGCATGAGGATCACCTTGCTGCCCGCGGACACGCCGATCTCCTTCAACGTGTCGAAATATTGCGTGAGCAGAACGAGATTAAGCGCGTCCTGCGCCGTGACCGCGCCGACCTTGTCGGAGAAGGCGGCGATGGAATCGCGCAGGCCGTCCACGATCGCGCGGCGCTGCTTGGCGATGCCTTCACCCTGGAGGTGCTTCGATTCCGCTTCGGCTTCCGCGTTCTTGACCACGAGGATCTTGTTCGCCTCGCCCTTGGCTGCTGCGGCCACCTGCAGGCGCTGCTGCGTCTGAATCTCATTCATGGCGGCTTTCACGCTGTCGGCGGGATTGACGTCCGTCACAAGCGCGTTCGGAATCTCGAAGCCGTAAACCTTCATCGAGACATCGAGCTCGTTCTTCACCGCGAGGCCCACGTCGTCCTTCTTTTCGAACACCTCGTCCAGGCTCATCTTGGGCACTTTGGCGCGCACGACATCGAGCACATAGGATTTGATCTGCTCTACATGGTCCTGGAGCTTGTAATAGGAATCCGCTTCGTTGCCCTCGACCACGCGGTATTGCACCGCCACGAACAATTTGACGAACACGTTGTCGGCCGTCTTCGTTTCCACCTCGACGGGCAGCTGTTGCACGCGCAGCGACACGCGCATCACCACGCGATCGATATAGGGCACTTTGAGGTTCAGGCCGGGCTTGGCGGTGCGCTGATAGCGCCCGAACCGCTCGATGATCGCGCGGCTCTGCTGCTGCACCGTGAAAAATCCGGAGAAGAACGCGACGATGAGCCAGATCGCGACAATGCCCCAGAAAAACAGGATCAGAACGGAAACGGGACTATTCATGTCATTCTCCGGGTTGACGTCGAAACGACGGGGCGTTTGGTTCTAATACCGCCCTCATTCTACCTCTGAGTCGGGGAATTCGCCCAAATATCTTTAATGTTTCGGCGCGGTATTTATATGTCTCGTATATGCGATTGAGGCGTAGCCTTCCTGCACATTTTCATGCGGGGAGAATTCATATGACGAAGACATTTGGCGCTGCGCTGTTGCTTGCTTCAGGACTTGCGTTCGCGGCCGGGCCGGCTTTCGCCTTGGAAGTCGATGTGAAGCAAATGAGCAAGAACCCTGACGGAACGGTGACGTATCATTTCGCGGTCAAGACCGATAAAGGCGAAACGCTCACGCCCGGTGCGGATTTCGTGACGATCTACAATTTTGCCGGCCTGGTCGACGGATCGGTGAAGACGCCCGCGGGCTGGCAATTCACCGCCGCGGATTTCGGCAAGACTCCCACTTGGAACGGATATCCCGTCGTCATGCCGGTCGACATGCCGGGTCTCAGCAACCTGACATGGTCTCCGTCGAAACCTATCGCCGGCGGCGTCGAGGTCGACGGGTTCAGCGCAACCACGCATGTGAGCGCGACGACGGACGGCGAATATGCCGGTCAGGCGACGCGCGGCATGGGCGGGAAAGCGTCCGAGCAGGCGGTCATCGGTCACATTTCGACGCCGAACTTCCTGCCCTGATCTGAGACGCCGTTGCGGCGTTGAAACAAATGATCGCCCTCGTTTTTGGATCGGGGTGCATCGCCGGAAAAGCCGTCAAAGAGTAGGTCGTGACGGTCTGCGAACGGCGTTGCCGTTTCACGCGCATTCTTCCCTCGGAGCGACGGGCGGCGGAATGTTGGCATATTTCAGGCTCCCGAAGAGGCCCTGTCCGGGTAGTTCGATGAAACGCCAGGTGAACGCGGCGAGCGCGATGGCGCCTGCGAGATAAGTCAGCATCAGCGCATCGGCGGCGATGCGATTTCCAAGAAGGATTTCTTCGGCGCCGTCGGGCAGTTTGGCGATCCAATCCGTGCCCCCCGAGTCCAACGCCGAGAAGAAGAGCGCGAGCACCAGCATGTGAACCATGTAGATCGAGTAGGACCAGCGGCCCAACGCGGCGACGGCACGCGCGCGCATCGCCCGCGACACAATTCCGTGCTCCTGCGCGAACACCAGAACGAGCAATGCGAAGACGGGCACGGCGAAATATTCGAAGGCCCGGTGACCCGGAACGAAGACGAGAAATGCGAGCGCGATCCCGACCGTCGCGATCTCCGCGAGGCTGCCGGCATGGTTGGCAAACCAGCCTCGCTTCCAGACTTCATAGGTCAGCGAGCCGGCAAAGAAACCAAACAGGCAGCGAAAAAAGCCCCAGTCGAAAGTCTCCCGCATGCCGTAGCGGGAAAAGACGAGCAGAACCGCAAGCCCACCAGCCGTTAGAACCACTGAAAGCGTCACGCGCAAGGCCTGCTTCCCGGTCGTGGCGCACGCGGCCGCAAACACAAGATAGGTGTAGAACTCCGTGCTGATCGACCAGGAGGGCGTGTTCCAGGTGAGCCCGTTGGTCACGCCCAGCGACTGAACCAGCGCGAGGTTGGCGAGAAGGGCGAGCGGCGTGCGCTCACCGGTAAAGCCGTCGCCCGTTGTGGCAAGCCGTATGAGTTCCAGGACGACGAATGCGCCGAGCACCGCAACGTGCAGCGGCCATAGCCGCGCGAAGCGGCGCCACGCGAATATCCCGAATTCGGGGCCGCTTCGGAGTTTTTGGGAATAGGCGTGGGTGATGACGAAGCCGCTCAGTACGAAAAAGAAATCGACGAACAGCCAGGCGTTCCGGATTAGCGGAAGCGCGGCAATATAGCCGTTGGCCGAAAAGTGATGCAACGCCACGAGCACGGCGCAAACCCCGCGCCAGCCGTCGAGAACGTCGAACCGCTTGGGCGAGGGGATGATGTCGATCATCGACATGCACATGCCGCTTCGACTGACGACCGCATGATGTCCTTTTTCGTCGGCCGCACTCTTGGCCAAGTCCGGGTTGCGTCTTACTTTGGCGCGGCCGATCCCGGAATGAAAGCGCATTATGCCCGACGACGCCGTCCCATTGTTCGCCAAGGCCGTCGAGCATCATAGCCAGGGCCGATTGGCCGATGCGCTGACGCTTTATGGCTCCGTGATCCGGCTTGATCCCAACATCGCCGCCGCGCATTCCAATCGCGGCGCCGTGCTCAATTCGTTGAAGCGGCATGAGCAGGGACTGCAGAGCTGCGACCGCGCGCTCGCGATCGATCCCGCGTTCGCCGATGCGTGGAATAACAGGGGCAACGCGCTCAATGGGCTCAAGCGCGTCGCCGAAGCGCTCGAAAGCTATGAGCGCGCCCTCGCGCTCAAGCCGGACTATCCAGCTGCACTCAACAACAGGGGCAATGCGCTGCGGTCCCTGAACCGCCTGGAAGAGGCGTTGCAAAGCTACGACCGGGCCGTCGCCTTCCAGCCGGACTATGCCGATGCGCATTACAATCGCGCCGTCGCGTTGGAGGGCCTGAAGCGCGCCGAAGACGCCCTTGCCAGTTACGATCGCGCCATCGGGATCAATGCGAATTTTGCCGAAGCGCGAAACGGTCGAGGGACTGTTCTGATCGCGCTGGGCCGGCCTGGCGAGGGCATAGTCAGCGTTCAATCGGCGATCACGCTGAAGCCCGATTATGCCGACGCCTGGAGCAATCTCGGCAATGCGCTGGGCGCGCTGAACAGGTTCGACGAGGCGCTGGAATGCTACGACCATGCGATCGCGCTCAGGCCGCACTTTGCCGAAGCCTATTACAACCGCGGCATCGCGCTGAAAGAGCTGAAACGCCTGGGCGACGCGCTGCAAAGCTACGACCGCGCTCTCGTCCTCAACCCGCATCATGCCGAGTCGCACAGCAACCGGGGCCATGTCGTGCAGGAATTGCAGCGTCTGGACATGGCGCTGGCGGATTATGATCGCGCCATTGCGCTCAAGCCTGACTATCCCGAAGCCTGGAACAATCGCGGCGCGCTGCTCAGGGAGCAAAAACGATTCGACGAAGCGGTCGCGAGCTTCGACCGCGCGATCGCGCTCAAGCCCGATTTCGCCGAAGCCTATTGGAACAAGAGCCTGTGCGCGTTGTTGATGGGGCGGATGGCGGACGGCTTTGCGCTCTACGAATGGCGCCACAGACGCGGCGCGCCGATTGCGCCGCGGGCGTTTCCTCAGCCGGTATGGAGCGGCGCGGAAGACCTCCACGGCAGGCGTCTTTTCGTGCATGCCGAGCAAGGCCTCGGCGACACGATTCAGTTCTGCCGCTATGCGAAGCTTGCGCAAGCGCGCGGCGCCCGCGTGACATTGTCGGTGCAGGACTGCCTTGTCCCGCTCCTGCAGACTCTGGGTCCCTCAATAGAAGTCGTCGATTCGAAATCTCGGCCGGCCGACGGCGATTTTCAGATCGCGCTGCTCAGCATGCCCCGGGCCTTCGAAACCGGTCCCGACACGATACCGGCGGAGACACCTTATCTTCGCGCCGGGTCGGAGCGAGTCGAAAAATGGAAATCGAAAATAGGCGCACACGGATTTAAGATTGGAATTTGTTGGCAAGGCGAGAAGAGCGGCGCGATCGATGTCGGCAGATCGTTTCCGCTGGCGCATTTCGAGCCCCTGTCGAAGCTCCCGGGCGTGCGCCTTATAAGTCTGCAGAAGAACGCCGGCGTCGAGCAATTGGGAGATCTGCCGCCCGGCATGATTGTCGAAACCCTGGGTGACGCGTTCGACGCCGGTCCCGACGCATTTCTCGACAGCGCGGCGGTGATGGAAAATTTCGATCTCGTCATCACCTCGGACACGGCCATTGCGCATCTGGCGGGCGCGCTGGGCCGTCCGGTCTGGGCAGCGCTCAAATATGTTCCCGACTGGCGCTGGCTGCTCGATCGCGACGACAGTCCCTGGTATCGCACGATGCGATTGTTCCGGCAGAAATCCCCGGGCGCCTGGCGTGACGTGTTCCTGGAGATGGAACGCGAATTGGCGAAGGCGATGACGGTGGGGGCAGCGCTCGCCGCGCCGCGCGCGCCGGTCTCCTGGGGCGAACTGATCGACAAGCTGACCATCCTTGAAATCAAGCACGAACGGATCGCAGGCGAAGCCGCACGCGCCAACGTCGCAAAGGAGTTGTCGCTTATTCGAGAGATCGCCGAGCCCGCGCTGGCGTACGATCGCCGCATCGAAACCCTCAAGGGCCGCCTCAAATCGATCAACGAGGCCTTGTGGCTCATTGAGGACGATATTCGCGCGAAGGAAGCGGCAGGGAAATTCGACCGGGATTTCGTCGAACTGGCGCGCGCCGTCTATAAGCGCAATGATGAACGGGCCGCGCTGAAACGCGAAATCAATCTCACGCTTGGCTCGGAACTGATGGAAGAAAAAAGCCATACGTTCGGCAAACGCGAAAAGGACAATCGATGAAACGGATCATGCTCTCCGGCGTCGTAGCCGCCATCGTCGCCATCGCGGCGCAAGCCGCCGATGCGCCTTCGCCGGCGGACTGGCGCGACGTCGATCCGCAGAATCTCGTTCTGCTCGACACGCGCTACGGTCAGGTCGCGATCGAACTCGCCCCCGAATTCGCGCCCGTCAATGCGGCGCGGTTCAAGGCGTTGGTGCGCGCCCATTTCTACGATGGAAAGACCTTCTACCGCGTGATCGACGGATTCGTGGCGCAAGGCGGCATCGGCGAAGGGACGGCCGCCACCAAAAATCATCCGAAGGACGACGCGACGGACAAGCAATGGCCGCCGTTGAAGGGTGAGTTTGATCGCGCGATCGGCCGCGACGTGACATTCACGCCGCTCGGTTCGCCCGATCTGTTCGCGCCCGAGGTCGGACATGTCGACGGATTTCCCGCCGGGCGCGACGCCAAAGAGGGCCGGATGTGGATCATCCATTGTCCCGGCACGCTCGCCTTCGCGCGCGACGACAAGCCGGACACGGCTTCGACCGAATTCTATATCGTGATCGGCGAAGCGCCGCGCCGGCTCGACCGCAATCTCTCCGCCTTCGGCCGCGTGATCGCCGGTCTCCAATACATCCAGAAGCTCGAGCGCGGGGACCCGGATGTGGATGCGGGCGTCATTCAGGATACGAAGAAGCAGGACCCGATCCTGCACGTGCGCATCGCGGCGGACTTGCCGGCGGCCGAACAGCCCCATTTCCAGGTGATGCGGACGGAGTCCCGGGCCTTCGCGGCAAAGAAGGAGGAGAAGCGTAACATCACGTCCAGCTTCTTCTTCCGCAAACCGCCCGCCATCCTCGATGTCTGCCTGATGCCGGTGGCGGTGAAGCGGTCCGGGCCCTAGGCGACCCTTCCGGCTTGCCGCCCCGGCCGCCAGCGGCTATGTGTGCCCGGCTTTTGCCGGACCCTTTCCATGACGTTTCTCCGTTTTATCCCGGAAACCACAAATATCGATTTCGTCAAATACCGCTACTTCGCATTCGCGGCAGACGGAATTTTGCTGTTCGTGTCGATCTTTTCGATCTGGGTGTACGGCTTCAATCTGGGAATCGATTTTGCGGGCGGCGTCGAGCTCACGGTCAAATCGGCGCATACGATCGACGTCGGCGCGGTGCGCACCGAGGTCGCCGGCCTCAAGTTCAATGACACGGAGATTCAGTATCGCGGCACCGGGGCCTGCGACACGCCGGCGAACTCCTGCGTCCAGATCCGCGTCCAACCGCGCGCCAATCAGCCGGAAGATTCGGTCGCCGGCTCCATCATGGCCAAGCTCGGGCCCGGTTACTCGGTGCGCGACAAGAACGTGATCGGCCCGCAGGTCAGCGCGGAACTGTTTCACGACGGCGTACTGGCGACTGTTCTCGCGATCCTGCTCATCTCGGTCTATGTGGCGTTCCGTTTCGAGTGGCAATACGGCATCGGCGCGTTGATCGCGACGGGTCATGACGTGTTCGTCACGGCGGGCATGTATTCCGTGCTGCATCTGAATTTCTCGATCAATTCAGTGGCGGCCCTGCTCTTGCTGGCGGGCTACTCGATCAATGACACGGTGGTGGTGTTCGACCGCATCCGCGAGAACCGCCGCAAATACAAGCGCATGCCGCTGCGCGAACTGATCAACCTGTCCACCAATCAGATCGCGACCCGCACGACCCTGGTGTCCGTGGCCACGTCGCTCTCTGTGTTTCCACTGGTAATCTGGGGCGGGCCGGCCTTGTTCGATTTCTCGTCGGCGATTTTGTTCGGAATTTTCGTGGGCACATTCTCGTCGACCTATGTCGCGGCGGCGCTGCTGCTCTATCTGCCTCCGGTCGGCGGCGGTCGGGTCGATGAAGCGGCGGCGGCCCCGCAACGCTCCTAAACGTATTTCCCGACGAAGTCGTCGAACGCCGCCCAAAAGCGCACGCGGATCGTGTCGTTCTCCATCATGATTTCGTGTTCGGCATCGGCGAATTCGAGATAGGTCCCGTTCGGCAGGCGACGCGCGAATTCGCGTTCGGCGCCCGTATCGACGATGCGATCTTTTCCTGCGCCCACGATCAGCACAGGCGTCACGATCGCCTCGCCGTAACCTGGAGACGTCACGCGCGCCATCGAACGGTAGGCGGCTTCGAGCCAACCCCAGGTGGGGCCCGCGAGACGGATATCGCTTTGCGCCGCGACGAGCCCCTTGGCGCGCGCGAAGCGCGTGCGATCCGACGTGACGAGGTTGTCTTCGAATTCCATCGCCAGGGGATCGCGCCGGTCCATGCCCCAAACCCATTGCTCGGAATTTCCGATCGCATTTTCCAGCCGGCACATCGCGCGCGCGAGCCATGCGGGATAGCCGCGTGTCTGCGCGCGCAGCATCGGCGCGGTCATCGCTGCGGCCGTGAACGCGTTTGGACGATCGTGCAGGGCGCGCAGGAGAATATGTCCGCCCATCGAATGGGCGAGCGCGATGGGAGGCCTCACCGTCATCGGCTTGACGATTTTTTCGAGAAAGACCGAAAGGTCTTCGTCATATTCGGCGAAATCGCCAATATGCGCTTTCAACGGATTGGCGAGTGCGCGCGCGGAGCCGCCCTGGCCGCGCCAGTCGAGCGCCGCGACGGCGAAGCCGCGACCCCGCAACTCGCTGATCACCTCATCGTATTTTTCCAGAAATTCCGTCTGCCCGTCGAGCAAAACACAGACGCCGCGCGGCTTTGATGCCGGCGCGGCGTCCCATGTCGCGACGCGAAGACGCTTTCCATCGCGGCTCGCGACGAACCGCGTCCCCTCCATGGAAATGGATCCGTTCAGCCGCGGGCTTTCGCGAGGATCGGCCCCAGCTTCATGGCGAGACCCATGTCGCCAGCCACGCGCAGCTTGCCCTGCATGAAGGCGGACGTGCCGTCGAGTTCGCCCTTCACCATCTTTTCGAAGGTCTCAAGGGTTACGCTGATCGTGCAATCGGCGCTCTTGCCGTCGCCATCGGCAACCGTGTTCGGCGAAGACTTGCCGTCGATATAGACGCTGCCGGGCTCGCCGAAATCGAATTTCAGCGTGCCGCCGAGACCTGAATTCGCGCCGATGGCGCCGCTCATCTGTGTGATGATCTGCTTGACCTGATCCGAGCTCATGAAAAATTCCTTCCCTTGATTTGCGTTCGTCTCCCACGGCCCGTCCCCGCGGGCGCGCTCACCCATGGTTCTACCGGCCCGAGCGGCCAACAGGGAGCGGGCGGATATGAGCATTTGTCAGTTAACCGCACAACTCCCCGGTTTCCGCGGCCAATTCCGGAAGTGCGCGGCTTGGCGTCCTCCCATGACCCTCCTAAGCTGGCGCCCGACCGACACTAGGGAGAACGCGCAGTGGGCATCAAGGATCGCGAAACCGTATTGGGATTTTTGTCACAAAACGCCGGCCTGGACGCTCCGAGCATCGCTGAGCAGCGCGCAAGCCTTGATGCGATCGGCGGTTTCTTTCCCGTACCCGACGGGACGGAAGTCGAGCCGGCGACCATCGGCGGCGTGAAAGGCGAATGGGTTCGCGCCCGACGCGCCCGGCGGGACGCCGTGCTGCTTTATCTTCACGGCGGCGGCTATGTGATCGGTTCGCCGAAATCGCATCGTCATCTGGTCGCAGCGATCGGCGAAGCGTCGGGACTGTCCGTCTTCAGCGCAGATTATCGCATGGGCCCGGAAGTCCCGTTTCCAGGCGCAGTGGAGGACGCGGTCGCCGCCTATCAGGGCCTGCTCGCGTCCGGCATTGCGCCGTCTAAACTGGCGATCGCCGGAGATTCAGCCGGCGGCGGATTGACCATCGCAACACTCATCGCATTGCGCGACCGCAAGATTCCGCTTCCCGCAACGGCCGTTGCGCTTTCACCCTGGGCCGATCTCACGGGCTCGGGCGAGTCGATGCGCACGCGCGCGAGCCGCGACCCGATGATCAAGGGACAAGACGTCGGCAAGATGGCCGCCTCCTATCTCGGCGGCGCCGATCCGAAAACGCCGCTCGCCTCGCCGATCTTCGCCGATCTGAAGGGATTGCCGCCGCTGCTGATCCAGGTCGGCACCGAAGAAACGCTTTACGACGACACGGTGAGATTGGTCGCGCGCGCCAACGAAGCCGGCGTCGAAGTGTCCGCCGAATATTGGGGCGGCATGGTGCATGTGTTTCAGTTGTTCTATCCGCTGCTGAGCGAAGGCCGCGACGCCGTTCAGCGCATCGGCAGCTATCTCAAGGCCCACATCGATTGACCACAACGCGCGAACCCGAGCCGGTGCTGGAATCGGCGCTACCGGACGCGCCACAGAAGCGCGATTTGCTGGGCAATATCTGCTTCTACCTGCATTTCGCAGTGATGATCTTCGTCGTGGTCGGCTGGCTGGCGCCCTGGCGTCCAGTGCTGATTTTCTATCTCGTGCTTTTGCCCGCCATGGTCGGGCAATGGCGGTTCAACAAGAATTCCTGCGTCCTCAACAATACGGAATCATTTCTGCGAACCGGGCAGTGGCGCGATATTCGCAACGTCGAAGAGGGCGCGTGGCTCAAGACGCTGGCCGAGAACGTCCTGGGTTTGAAACTCGTGCACTGGCACGTGGACGCATTCACCTACACGGTCATGGCGCTGCTCTGGCTGCTCGGCCTGGGTCATTTCCTGCGCTGGGCCGGCTAGGCTGGCACTCCCCCTCTTGAAGCGCCAAAGACGGCTTCCTACCTGATATTCGTCCCGGAAAGGCCAATGGCTTCCGGGGCATAGGCGCGGTCCGGCCCATTTCGGGCGGGCCCAAACACTTCGCTTCTCAGGAGGAATGTGATCATGCGTACATTCGATTTTTCCCCGCTTTTCCGGTCCACCGTTGGATTCGACCGGCTGTTTGACCGGCTCGATTCGGTCGCCCAATACGACACGAACCAGAGCTATCCGCCCTACAACATCGAGCGCAGCGACGAGACCCACTACCGCATCAGCATCGCGGTCGCCGGCTTCGGCGAGAAAGACCTGACGGCGGAAGTGCGCGATGGCGTGCTGACGGTGCAGGGCAAGCGCGCCGATGAAAACGCGCGGAACGAAAATTCCGGCTATCTCTATCAGGGCATTGCGGGCCGCGCTTTCGAGCGCCGCTTCCAGTTGGCCGAGCATGTCGAGGTCAAGGGCGCAAAGCTCGAGAACGGGCTTCTGCATGTCGACCTCGAGCGCATCGTGCCCGACGAGCGCAAGCCTCGGCGCATCCCCATCAATGGCGTCGAGCTGAAGACCATCGAGGGCCAGGCGAAAGCCGCCTAAACCGTTTATCGGTTTGTCAGTGAACGGATGACAGGTATCGGGGATCGGCACATACTGGTCCCCGATACCTTTTTGCTGATTCCCCGATGCCGAGCTGGCAAAGCGCCCTTTTCGCCCGTGTGACACGCATGGCCCGCCCGCGCACGGTCGGCGTCGACGGCGACGTCGAGGAATTGCGCCGGCAATACAATTACCTGTTTGACCGCTTCGGTCCGATCCCGCCGGAGGCGGTCTTCGAGTCGGCGCAGATCGGTCCGATCAAGGGCGAATGGGTGCGTGTGAGCGACGTGCCGACCCACCGGCTTATTCTCTATTTCCACGGTGGCGGCTATGTCGCAGGCTCCCCCGAAACCCATCGCCCGCTGATCTCGCGCTTGTGTCTGGCGTCGCAGGCGATGGCGTTTGTGCCGGCCTATCGTCTTGCGCCGGAATTCGCATTTCCGGCCGGCCTGCGCGACGGCATCGACGCCTATCGCCATCTCATCCAGCGCGGCGTTTCCGCGAGCTCGATTGTGCTTGCCGGCGACGATGCGGGCGGCGGGCTCGCCTTCGCGCTGTTGCTCGCCATCCGCAATGCGGGCTTGCCGATGCCGGCGGGCTGCGTGGCGATGTCGCCATGGGCCGACCTGTCTCTCACCGGCTGGTCGATGCTGCAGAACGAGCGCAACGACGCGGCGTTGTCCTGGGGACTGATCTTCGTCAGTGCGCGGCACTATCTGAAAAAGTCGAGTCCGGCCGACCCTTATGCGTCGCCCGTGTTCGCGAATTTCCGCGATTTCCCACCCATCATGGTGCATGCGGGCAGCAATGAAATCCTGCGCGACGATGCGAGCCGCATCGGGGAACGCGCGGCTGAAGCCGGCGTTTCGGTCAGCGTGGAAATCTATGACAGCATGCAGCACGTTTTCCAGGCGAATCCGTATGTGCCGGAGGCGCGCGTATCGCTTGGGAGGCTCGGTCAATTCATTCGCGCGCGCACACCGGAGCCTGCCTACGAACCTGCCGCAGCAAAAGCCGGCGAGTGAAGAATAAGAAGTTTTTAACGCAGAGGACGCGGAGGATGCGCAGAGGCCGCGGAGGCGGTCGGTGTTTTCGGATTTTACGCGGATACAACGATTTTTCTTATCCGGGCGCGCTTTGCGCGCCCAATAAATCATCTGCGAAAATGGCGAATGGAGATACGCAGTTCCCTCTGCGTCCTCTGCGCATCCTCCGCGTCCACTGGGTTAAAATCTTTTATGCCGAACTCGCGACGGCGAGAGACGGGATGTTGTCCATCACCGTGATGGGAAGCTTCGCGCCCGTCAGGATGGCGCTGCCGAAATCCGTATCGCGCAGGTCGGCGTCGCTCAGATTGGCGTAGGCGAGATCTGTTTCGGTGAGGCACGCACGGCGCAGATCGGCGCCGCGCAAGTCCGCGTAACGGGCCTGTGCGCCGTCGAGCCGCGTCGGCAACAGCCGCGCGTCGGAAATCATCAGCGGTCCCAGCTTCGCGTCGTGAAGGTCGGCGTTGTTGAGGCGCGCACCGCTGAGATTGGCGCCGCGCAGATCGGCGCCTGCAAGTCTTGTCGCGCGCAAATCCGCGCCTTGCAGATTGCTGCCCTGGAGCGAGACGCCCTGCAGATCGAGACCGTAGAGGATGGCGCCCGGTGCGATGAGGGCCGTCAGGGAGCGGTGCGCGAGGTTCTTGAGTTCGCGCAAATCCATTCCCGAGAGATCGGCGGGTTTGCCTTCGCGTCCGTCCGTCTCGACCCAGCGCGAATGGGACTCCAGCACATCGGCGATGGGAACGGCCAGCCGCGAAAGCTCGCGGCCGGCAGGCTGCTCGGTCAGCGCGGTCGACAGATCGACGCCGTCGAAAATCGCGCATGACGTGCGCGCGCCGACAAGAATGGCGCCCGTCATGTCCGCGCCCGTAAGATTGCATCCCGTGAGGTCGGCGTTCTCGAGATTGGCGCCCGTGAAATTCGCCTGGCGCAGATTGGCGCGCGCGAGTCGGCAGCCCCGCATGATGGCGTCGGTGAAGTCCGCCTGCACGGCGATCGCGCCGGTCATCTTCGCGCGTTCGAGATTGGCCGAGTTCATGAGCGCCGATGTCGCTTCCGATGGCCCGACGTCGTGCTGCATCACGCGCAGATTTCCAAACCGATCCTTTTCGGCGATCGTGCCTTCGCGCAGATCGGCCTCGTAAAGGTCGGCGCCGATCAGATTGGCGCCCCTGAGACAGGCGCCGCGCATATCCGCGCGTCTAAGGCTCGCGGCCGCCAGATTGGCGCGCCGCAAATCCGCGCCGAAGAAGCTCGCCGATTCAAGCCGGGCATCGGCGAGGTTCGTTTCCTCGAGAATGGCGCCGGTGAAATCCGCGTCCGCCAGATTGCGGCCTGACAGGTCCAGGCCGCTCAGGTCGCAAAATGCGAACACCGCGCGCGCGCCGCCCATGCGCCCCGCATACAGCATTTCATGCCGGGCCGCGGCCGCCACGGCCTGCTTTTGCGTGAGCTTCGAAAACGTGATGCGAGGCGTGGGCATCATCTGGGCGCCGGTAATCTGCTGTTAAGGTGAAGACCCGTCACCGTTCATCATGCCGAAGCCGCGCTAATAGCTGATTAAAAAGCGAAAAGTGGAGGCGGAATGGCAACTTGCGGCTAGCATCGACAGGCAGATATTGGCTAAGGTGCCGCCGCTCGCGGCCGCTTTGGGGCGTTTCCGCAACCTGCCGCAGGGTCTTTCGATCCGGCTCCCGGAGCCACCGGTCCAGTAACAATGAGGGGTTCGCCTTGAACAAGCGCGCGTTAATGCTCACCGCCGCCACCGCCGCGTTGATGTCGGGGCCGGCTTTCGCCTCTTGTCCTTCTCCAGCTCCTAACTGGACCAGCATTACGACCCAGATCACGGTTCCGGTCGACACGGCCTGCGCCAATGCGGGCGCGCCGGGCACAATCACGATCACCACCAGCGGCTCCGTCGTGCTTTCCTCAAGCACGACCACGACGCCCGCGGTCACGATCGATTCGGGCACGGTGGGCGCCCCCAACACCGTCTTCAATTCGGGAACGATCAGCTATAACGGGATCACGAACGCCGTCGGCGTCGAGTTGCTGGCGAACGGCAATGTGGGCGGCCTGGAGAATATCGGTTCGATCAATCTGACCGGCGCGGGCACCACCAAGACCGGAGTTCTGATCGGACTGCTGTCGCCCGCCACGACCGGAACGTTTACGGGCGGCGTCGTCCCGACGGTGGCCATTTCGGATCTGCCTTCGAATTTTGCGAGCGATAATATCGCGATCTATCTCCAGAGCGGCTCCACTGTGGCGGTCGAGGGTACGGGAGCCTATGGCATCCAATCCATGGGCGGCACCACGCTGAATGGCGACATCGACATTGGCGGCGCGATCACCATGACCACAGCCCAAACGACCCAGACCACGACGACGGGCAATGCCGCGATCCTTCTGGACGGCGCGATGACCGGCAACCTGGTGATCCTGCCGGGTGGCAGCGTCAGTGCGACCGGAGCGGGATCCGAAGGAATCGTCGTGGGGACGACGACCAGCGGCGGCGGAATCACCGGCTCAATTGCGAATTACGGCTTCATCGAGACATCTGGCACCAGCACCCCCAGTTCATCGACCAGTGTGACGAATCCCGAAGGCGGAACGGCGCTCGACATTGGCGCAAATGTGACGAATGGCATCTACAATGCCGGACCCAAGGCCACGGGCGACGTGACGGCTGCGGCGACGATGGGCACGATCGGCGCTGCGCCGACGGTCGTGATCACGACGGCCATCGGCGCGGCCACGGCCGCGCCCGTCACCATCGGCGAATATAGCGATACGACGGATTCCGGCTATTCTTTCCTGAATCGCGGCTCCATCAGCGCAAGCGCCGAGCAGGCGAATGTCGCGCAAGTCATTGCGATCAGCATCACGGGCAGTTCGGCGACCCCCGTCACATTGAATGGCGGCATATTCGACAGCGGCAGCATTTCGGCGACCAATTCGAACGACGATTCGGGAACGGCCAACTCCGCGATCGCCCTGTTGATCAGCGGCGCCGATATCGGCAGTTTGTTGCCCGCCAATACGGCGGCGCTCATGACGAATACTTTGGAGTCGGGTGAGGGCGGCATCACGGCGACCGTCAACGGGCCGTTTGGAGGCGACGCCACTGCCGTCGACCTTTCGACCGGCACCACCCTTCCGATCATCAGCAACTACGGGACGATCGGCGCCACCGCCACGACGACCGAAACGACCATCAAATCGCTGGGCGCGGAGGCTATTATCGACCAGTCCGGTGCGAATGGGCCAAACGTCGGCACCGTCACCACGATCAACAATTTCGGAACGGGAACGATCGAAGCCTTCGCCACCCCGCTCGAAAACAACGCGCAAATCGCCCGTGCGATCGACCTGACCGGCAGCACGCAAAACGTCACCATCACGAACAACGGCACAATTGTCGGCGATATCGTGTTCGGCAAGGGACAAAACACGCTTATCGATGAAGGCAGCGGCTCCACGTCCGCAACGATCGGCGCTTCTCTTGCTCAGGAAAGCACCGATTATTCCGCCCAGACTCACGTATATTTCGGCGGCAACTTGGCCGGTCCGGACACCCTGACGATCGGGGCGTCCGGAACGCTGACCGGCTCGGTGTTCGAAGGCGGCGACGGCACGGTGAACGTGGACGTTGCGGCGGGCGGCACGCTCAACCTTCAAAATTCGTTCATACCCCTGAATGCGCCGACAGGATTTACGCCGGGCGCGACCGCCGCGCCGCTCATTGCGAACAACTTCACAATCGAAAACAATGCAAACTGGAGCCTGACGCTGACCCAGCCGTTCAATCTTTTTGGAGTGAACGGAAACACCAGCAATCTGGACACGGCAATAGTCGTCGCCAACACGGTATCTCTCGGCACGGCGCCGACTCCCAACTTCCAGCTCTATTTCAGCAGCTTCATCAATTCGCCGGCTTCAGGCACGAACCCGAAGGGATATGCAGAATTTGCGCTGATCCAGGCGCCGATCGCGGCATTCAATGTCACCGATCAGGAATTGCTCGCGATGTCTTCGGACATCCAGGTGCCGTTCCTCTTCGAGGGCACCGGCGCCAGCGCATTGTGTACACAGAACATCGCCGTTTCAACGATCCCATGCGTGGCAGGAACCGTGCTGCCGGCGCCGACAGGGCAGGCGCAGATCGATCTTCTGCTGCAGCCGAAAACGGCGGCGCAACTTGATTTGAGCGGGTATGCGTTGAAAATGTTTCCTTACGTCAACGCGGCGCTGGCCAATGACCCCCAACTCGGCGCCGCCATTGTCAGGGCGATTGACAGCAACCAGACGGCGCAGCAGTACTACGCGTCTTTCGCGCCCGACGTTTCCGGCGCCACGCGGGCCACGGCGAT
Organism: uncultured Alphaproteobacteria bacterium; assembly: GCA_963715545.1. Classification (GTDB taxonomy): domain Bacteria; phylum Pseudomonadota; class Alphaproteobacteria; order Micropepsales; family Micropepsaceae; genus Rhizomicrobium. The sequence goes on from OY970252.1 coordinate 4,247,822, forward strand.
TTCGCTGACCGATTCTGCTACCGACGTCGTATCGGCGCGCCAGCGCGAATTGCGCATGTATGCCAATCAGGAGGGCGACACGACCTTGTGGGGCCAGGAATTCGCGCAGCGGCTCAGCCAGTCAAGCACGCCCGACACGATCGGCTATAACGATTCGGGCTTCGGCTTTGCGATGGGCATGGATAGCGGGGACCCGTCCGACGGCCGCTATGGCGGCGCGTTCACGTTCTTCTCCGGCGGCTCCACGACCCGGGACCCGGTGAATCAGAAAACCCGATCCGAATTTTACCTGGGCACTTTCTATACCGATTGGCGTGGTCGGGGGCTGTTCCTCGATTCGCAGCTCACGGCCGGTTGGGCTCATCTGTCGGGCGAGCGTTACATTGATCCGACAGATCCCACCACCGGAGCCGTAATCGTATCGCGCACGGCAGACGGCGGCAGACCGGCGGCGATGCTCGCCGGCGGCCTGACCACGGGCGCGATATTCAACTTCGGCAGCACCGTCATCACGCCGCAGATCAGCCTGGACGGCCTGACCATGCGCGAGGACAGCTACAGCGAAACCGGCGGCGGAGACGTCAACGGCGGAGACGGCTTCGATCTCCATGTCCAGCCTTATTACGCCAATTCGGCGCGAACCTTTCTGGGCGTCGATCTGCGCCAGGACATCAATTTCGGCGACTTCTATGTCCAGCCGCAGGTGCGCGCGGGCTATCGCTACGATTTCCTGAACGGCGCGGTGAAACTCAACGCGAACTTCGTCGGCATCACTCCGATAAGCCAGTTCTCCATCGAGGGGCCGGACCCGGAAAAAGGGAATATCGTGTTGGGCGGCGGCATGGCGCTCACGACCGGCGCCTGGTCGATCGGCGTGAGCTACGACTATCTCCGCGCGAATTCGGGCAACACCCAGATGGACGGCATGCTTACGCTGCTCGGGCGCATCTGACGTCTCATCTGCGCGCGACGTCGAGGAACTTCGCCACGTCATCTTCCGGCGTGGCGAAGGAACAGACGAGACGGATCAGCGTGCGGCCGCCTGACGGCGGCGTCCAGTCGAGAAATTTCGCGCCGGCGGATCGGAGCCTTGCGACGACTTCGTCGGGCGTCGTGACGAACACGGCGTTCGCCTCGACCGGATAGGCGAGTTCAGCGCCGTCGATCGCGCGGAGCCCATTCGCCAAAGTCTGCGCCAGCGCATTGGCGCGCCGGGCCGTCGCGAGCCAGCGACCGTCTTCGAGATAACTCACAAGCTGCGCCGAGACGAAGCGCATTTTCGACGGCAAATGCCCCGCCTTCTTCCGGCGATATTCGAAATCGCGCACGTCCGCGCTGTCGAAAAACACGACGGCTTCCGCGCCGAGCGCGCCGTTCTTGGTCGCCCCGAAAGACAGCGCATCAATTCCCGCGCGCCATGTCGCATCCGCGGGCGAGCAAGCGAGATGCGCGACCGCATTCGCGAAGCGCGCGCCGTCCATGTGAAGCTTGAGATTGTGCTTGCGCGCCACGCGCGCGATCGCCGCGATTTCGTCGAGGCTGTAACAGGTTCCCGCCTCGGTCGCCTGCGTCAGACTGATCACGGTCGACTGCTGATTGTGCACGCTGCCGACCGGAAAGCGTTTGAGCGCGGATTCGATTGCGCCCGCGTCGAGCTTGCCGTTACGCCCTTCGAGCGGCACGAGCCTCGCGCCATGCGTGAAGAACTCCGGCGCGCCGCACTCGTCCACGGCGATATGCGCCAAAGCGTGGCAAAAGATTGCGCCATGGGGCGGGCAGAGCGTGGCCAGCGCGAGCGCATTGGCGGCCGTTCCCGTCACCACCGGATAGACCGCGACATCGTGCTCGAACAACGCTTCCATGCGCACCTGCAACGCGGTCGTGATGGCGTCCGCGCCGTAGGACGCGGCCGCGCCCGCATTCGCCGCCGCCACCGCGGCGAGGATTTCCGGGCTCGCGCCATAGGCGTTGTCGCTGGTGAAATTCATGGGCCGTGTCTCGTTTGGGCGAGCCGAAACTAGCGGGGAAACGAGCCGCTCCCAATGCACATCCGCTGTGTCACGGGGTCTCGTGCAAGCCACTTCCCAGGGCACGGGATTGATGCTGGAATCGCCTGGACCGCTATTCAGGACTTACGCGCCATGGCCCAACTCGACGATTTCCGCAGCGAAACCCGCAAATGGCTGGAAGCCAATTATCCGAAGTCGCTCAGCGAACCGCTGACCAGCGAAGACGACATGACCTGGGGCGGCCGGCGCGCCGTCTACAAAAATCCGGACGCCAAGCTGTGGCTTGACCGCATGGCGGCGCGCGGCTGGACTGCGCCCACCTGGCCGAAGGACTATGGCGGCGGCGGGCTCAGCCAAGAAGAAGCGCGAGTCCTCAACCAGGAACTCCACCGCATCAACGCGCGCCATGCGCTTTCGTCGTTCGGCATTTCGATGCTGGGCCCCGTGATGCTGGAATACGGCAATGAAGAGCAGAAGCGCGAACATCTTCCCAAGATCGTTCGCGGCGAAATCCGCTGGTGCCAGGGCTATTCCGAGCCGGGCGCCGGGTCCGACCTCGCCAGCCTGCGCACGCGCTGCGAAGACAAGGGCGATCATTTCCTCATCAACGGCCAGAAAATTTGGACGTCCTATGCGAACCACGCCGACTGGATCTTCTGTCTCGTGCGCACCGACACGACGAAGAAGCATGAGGGCATTTCGTTCATCCTGTTCGACATGACGACGCCAGGAATCGAAGCGCGCCCGATCAAGTTGATCTCGGGCAACTCGCCGTTCTGCGAAACATTTTTCACCGACGTGAAAGTGCCGAAGGCCAACCTCGTGGGCCGGCTGAATGGCGGCTGGGAAATCGCCAAGCGCCTGTTGCAGTTCGAACGCCAGAGCATTTCGTCGGGCACGCTGGGCAGTTCCAACGGAATCGAAGTGGAAGATGTGGCGAAAATCTATGTCGGCGAAGAGGACGGCCGAATCGCCGATCCGGATTTGCGTTCCCGCATCGCGCAGCACCGCATGGAGGCGCGCGCGTTCGCGCTGACCATCCGGCGCGTCGAGGAAGAAGCAAAAGCCGGCCGCAATGTGGGTCCCGCCACCTCGATTCTCAAATATGAGATGGCGAAACTGAATCAGGATCGCTGCGAGTTGCTGGTCGAGGCGATGGGCGCGCAGGCTTTGGGGTGGGAAGGCGAAGGCTTCAGCGCGCGCGAGATCGCCGCGCCCCGCGCCATGCTGCGTTCCAAGGGCAATTCCATCGAGGGCGGCACGTCCGAGGTCAACCTCAACGTGGTCGCCAAACGCGTGCTGGGCCTGCTCGATCATCAATAATTCGCCAATTGATAGGGACGAACGCCGTCGATAGAACGGCGATACAGGGAGAGAGACATGTCTGCTGCTGAATCGCTGGATAGCGGGCTCGAATCGTTTCGCGCAGAAGCGCGCGATTGGTTGGCGAAAAACTTTCCGCCCTCGCTCGCCGACGTCGACTTGGCGATGGCGAGCGTGATGGGCGGCATGCGGCCGGGCGGCGACGCGAAGCTCTGGACGGAGCGCATGGCCGCAAAAGGCTGGGGCACGCCGACATGGCCCAGGCAATATGGCGGCGGCGGACTTTCGCCGCAGGAAGCCAAGATCCTGGCGCAGGAAATGGCGAAGATCGGCGCGAAGAACCCTATCGGCGGCATGGGCGTGATGATGTTCGGCCCCACTCTGCTCGAATACGGCAATGAGGAGCAGAAATCCCGCCACGTTCCCGGCATCGTCACGGGACAGGTTCGCTGGTGCCAGGGCTATTCAGAGCCCAATGCCGGCTCCGATCTCGCGGCGTTACGCACGCAGGCCGTCGATATGGGCGACCACTATCTCGTCAACGGCCAGAAGATCTGGACCAGCGGCGCGCAATATGCCGATTGGTGCTTCTGTCTCGTGCGCACGGACAACACGAAGAAACATGAAGGCATCTCGTTCCTTCTGATTGACATGCGCTCGCCCGGCATCGAGGTGCGCCCGATCAAATTGATCTCGGGCTTCTCGCCGTTTTGCGAAACCTTCTTCACCGATGTGAAGGTGCCGAAAGAAAATCTGATGGGCCCGCTCAACGGCGGCTGGACCATCGGCAAGCGCTTGCTGCAGTTCGAGCGCGCGGGTCTGGGTTCGGGCGGCGGCAGCGCCGGCCGGGGCGGTGATGCCCGCGGACTCGAGCAGATCGCGAAGGACTATGTCGGCGTCGACGAGAAAGGCCGCATTGCGGATCCCGATCTGCGCGCCCGTATCGCGCAGCATCTGATGGATGCAAAAGCCTTTGCGCTCACCATCCAGCGCGCGCAGGCCGAAGCGAAATCGAACATGAATCCCAGCGCCGTGACGTCCATCATGAAAAATGCGGGCTCCCGCCTGCAGCAGGACCGCGCGGAGCTGCTGCTCGAAATCATGGGGCATCAGGCTCTGGGCTGGGAAGGCGAAGGCTTCGCGGGCGACGAGATCGCCGCGACGCGCGTCTGGCTCGGCGGCAAGGCCGTCACGATCTATGGCGGCACCTACGAGATTCAAAACAACATCATCGCCAAGCGCATTCTTGGCCTGCTCGATCACCAATAAACATCGCTAGGAAACGAATATGGCTATCCTGAATGAAGAACAAACCATGCTGCGCGACGCGGCGAAATCCTGGGTGAGCGAGAAATCGCCCGTGACCGCATTCCGCAAGATGCGCGACAGCGGCAACGCAGACGGTTTCGACCGTGCGGCCTGGGCCGAAATGGCCGAGATGGGTTGGGCGGGAATCTTGGTCCCGGAGGAATTCGGTGGTTCGGGCCTCGATCATCTGACGATGGGTCTCGTGCTCGAGGAGACGGGCCGCACTTTGACGGCGTCGCCCCTTCTGTCGTCGGCGCTGGTCGCGACCTCGGCGTTGCTGCTCGGCGGCAGTGACGCACAGAAGAAGGAATGGCTGCCGAAACTCGCCGGCGGCAAGGCGATCGGCACGCTGGCGCTCGACGAAGGCCCGCATCATGCGCCGGCGAATACCGCGCTGGCGGCCATGCGCGATGGCAAAGGCTTCAAGCTCTCGGGCAAGAAATCATTTGTGCCGGATGGCGGCGCGGCCGACGTGATTGTGGTGGCCGCGCGGACCAGCGGCAAGCCGGGTGACGCGAGCGGCATCACGCTGTTTCTCGTGGCCGCCAACGCATCGGGCCTCACGCGACAGAAGCTGAAGGCGGTCGACAGTCGCGGCGTTGCCAACCTCGCCTTCGACAATGTTTCCGTGGGCGCAGATGCGGTTCTCGGCGCGGTCGATCAGGGATTCTCACTTCTTGAGTCGGTGCTCGATCGCGCGCGTGCGGGCCTCGCCGCCGAAATGCTGGGCGCGGCCGTGCAATCCTTCGATACGACGCTTGACTATCTGAAGACGCGCGTGCAGTTCGGCCAGGTGATCGGGACGTTCCAGGCCCTTCAGCATCGCGCCGCCAAGATGTTCACGGAGCTTGAGCTCACGCGCTCCTGCGTCGAGGCGGCGCTGGTCGGCATCGATCGCGGCGCCAACGACATTCCGGCGCTTGCGTCGCTCGCGAAGGCGCGCGCCTCGGAACTGTGGCATCTCGTTTCCAACGAGATGGTTCAGATGCACGGAGGCATCGGCATGACCGACGCGCATGATGCGGGCCTCTATCTGAAACGCGCGCGCGTGGCCGAGGCGATGTTCGGCGGCGCCTCGTTCCACCGGGATCGGTATGCGCGATTGATGGGGTATTGAGGCCGATCAGCCTCGACCCGTCACCGGCAGCGAACTCGATAGCCCGCCGTCGACCGGAATCGCCTGTCCATTGACATAGGAGCTGTCGTCACTCGCGAGGAACAGGGCGGTCCGCGCAATTTCTTCCGGCTCGCCATAGCGCTTGAGCGGATTGAGTTGGCCGATCTTGCCTTCGGAGCCGCGCTCGCGGGCGCGCTCGAAAATCGGCTTTGTCATTCCTGTCTCGATGAGGCCAGGGCAGATCGCATTGACCCGGATGCCGGTGCCCATCAGGAAATTTGCGCTCGTCTGCACGAGATTGATCACGCCCGCCTTGCTGGCGCTGTAGGGACCGGGGCCGGCGCCCGAGCGTAGGCCGGCGACGGACGCGGTGCAGATGATCGAACCTTTGCCTTTCGGCGACATCACGCGGGCGGAATGCTTGATCGCGAGGAACACGCCGATCAGATTGACCTGCAGGATTTTCATCCAATGATCCGCGGTGAGTTCGAGAAATGGCGTCCAGTCGCCGCTGATGCCGGCATTGGCATAACAGGCGTCGAGCCCGCCGAATTCGCTGACCGCGAGATCGACCGCGCGTTTCACATCGTCTTCGGAGCTTGCATCGCCCAGCATCGCGATGGCATGGCCGCCCGCTTTTTCGATCATCGCCGCGGTTTCCTCGACCTCCTTGGCGCGGTCGACGCAGACGACCCAGGCCCCTTCTTCCGCGAAGATTCTGGCGCTGGCGCGCCCTATTCCGCTGGCCGCTCCCGTCACGAGCGCCGCGCGCCCTTCAAGCCGTTTCATGTCAGTCCCTCCGGTTACGAAATCAGTCTCAGATAGCGGATCGGCCGGCCCTGCACGAGCGATTGCGCCGCATGCAGGATGGCGGGCACGTCGAGCCCATGATGCGTGTAAAGATCGGCGATGCGGCCGCTCTGACCGAAATGTTCGACGCCAAGCGAGGCCGTGCGATGGCCGAACACGCCGCCGAGCCAGGACAAGGTCGCGGGATGCGCGTCGATCGCCGTGATGATCGCGGCGAAAGAGGGCAATTCGGACAGAAGCGTTTCCACATGCGAGCGCGTGGTGCGTTCGCCGCGCATGCGTGCGCGCGTGGCGGCCTGCCAGCCGGCGTTGAGTCGATCGGCGGAGGTGATAGCCAGCACCGCCACGTCGCGGCGATCCTCGGCGAGGAATCCGGCCGCGGCCACCGCTTCCGGCGCGAGCACGCCCTGATAGGCGATGACGATTTCGCAATTGGGACCGGGTGGGCGCAGCCAGTAGCCGCCGTCGATGATCTGCTGCGCGAGTGGCGCATCGATCTTGCGCGTTGGTTGCTCAAGGGGACGCGTCGACAGGCGCAGATAGACAGAGCCGCCCGTTTCGTCACGCAGCCAGCTTTGCTCTTTCTCTTTGTCGGAATCGCCGCCGCGCTGAATGTAGTCGAAGGCCCAGCGCAGGATGATCGCGAGTTCGTCGACGAATGCGGGCTCGAATGACGCGAGCCCGTCCTGCGCCATGCCGATCAACGGCGTCGCAATCGATTGATGCGCGCCGCCTTCCGGCGCGAGGCTCACGCCGGAAGGGGTCGCCACAAGGATGAACCGCGCATTCTGGTAGCAGGCATAATTGAGCGCATCGAGACCGCGTTCGATGAACGGATCGTAGAGCGTGCCGATGGGCAAGAGTCTCTCGCCGAACAGCGAATGCGAAAGGCCGAGCGCCGCCAGCAGCGTGAACAGATTGTTCTCCGCGATGCCGAGCTCGATGTGCTGGCCTCGCGGCGACAGCGACCACTTGTAGGTCGAAGCGATCTTCTGTTCCTTGAAGCGATCCTCCGACTCTTCGCGATCGAACACGCCGCGCCGATTGACCCAGCCGCCAAGGTTTGTGGAGACGGTCACATCCGGAGACGTGGTGACGATGCGCCGCGCGAAATCCTTCTCCTCGCGGCCGAGATCGAACAGGATGCGACCGAACCCTTCCTGCGTCGACATTTCCGGCGCGGTGGGCGCCGTGAACGCTTCGGAGATTTCGAGCCGTGCGCCGTCGAAACGTCTGCGTCCTTCGCGATTAAAGGCAACATCGTCCAAAAATTTGCGCAGTTCGCTCTCATCGCGCGCAAGCCCTTCGAACAATTCCCATTCATGGCCTTCGCGCACGCCCATCGCGTCGCGGAATCCCGCCATCTGCGCGGGCGTCATCAGGCCGGAGTGATTGTCCTTGTGGCCTGCCAGCGGCAGTCCCATTCCTTTGATCGTATAGGCGATGAAGCAGGTCGGCCGTTCGTGATCGATCGCAAGAAACGTGTCGAGCAGAAGCTCCAGATCGTGCCCGCCCAGATTGCACATCAGCGCTGAAAGCGCGTCGTCGTCGTAGTCGTCGATCAACCGACCCGTCGGCGAGTTGCGTCCGAAATCGGCGTGCAGCCTTTCGCGCCAGGCTTTGCCGCCCTGGAAGGTGAGCGCGGAATAAAGATCGTTGGGCGTCTTGTCGATCCAATCGCGCAGCGCTTCGCCGCCCTCGCGTGCAAACGCCTTTTCCATCTTGCGCCCGTATTTGAGGGTGACGACGTCCCAGCCCACCGCGCGAAACATTTCCTCGAAGCGCATCTTGAGCCCTTCGCGGATCACGCCGTCGAGGCTCTGGCGGTTGTAGTCGATGATCCACCAGGTGTTGCGCAGGCCGTGCTTGTAACCTTCGAGAAGCGTTTCGTAGATGTTGCCTTCGTCGAGTTCCGCGTCGCCGACGAGCGCGATCATGCGGCCGGCCTTGGCTTCGTCGCGCCAACCTTTGGCGATCAGATAGTCCTGGGTGAGGCTCGCAAACGCCGTCATGGCGACGCCCAGACCGACGGAACCGGTGGAGATGTCCACGTCGTCGGTGTCTTTGGTGCGCGACGGATAGGATTGCGCGCCGCCGAAGGCGCGGAACGCTTCCAGCTTCTCGCGCGTCTGGTTGCCCAACAGATATTGGATGGCATGGAACACGGGGCTCGCATGGGGCTTCACCGCGACTCGATCCTGCGGTTTGAGCACGCCGAAATAGAGCGCCGTCATGATCGAGACGAGCGAGGCGGATGACGCCTGGTGGCCGCCGACCTTGATCGCGTCCTCTTCGGCGCGCAGGTGATTCGCGTTGTGGATCGTCCAGGCGGACAGCCACAGGACCTTGCGTTCCAAATCTCGTAAAATGTCGCGCAAAACCCGGGTTTCCTGCCTTTGCTGGACGCAGTAAAAGCACGCCCGCCCCGAAATTCAAAAACAATTCGGGCGCTTCCGCCGCACTCTTGTTGCGTTCTGGGGATAGAGGTCGCTTTTGCCTCTCTTGGGCGTCCGGGCCGGGCTATGGTCCGGCCGCGATGCAGGGACCATCCTCATGCCGGAAGCCGTTCAAAGCCGCACGTATAAATCCGCCCTTGAGCTGATCGGGCACACGCCCGTGCTTGAGCTCACGCAATTCGACGCCGGGCCATGCCGCCTGTTCGCCAAGCTCGAGAACCAGAACCCGGGCGGCTCCATCAAGGACCGCATCGGACTCTCGATGATCGAAGCGGCCGAGCGCGACGGGCGCCTGAAGCCGGGCGGCACGATCGTCGAAGCGACGGCGGGCAATACGGGTCTCGGGCTCGCGCAGGTCGGCGTGCTCAAGGGCTACAAGATTCTGCTGTTCGTGCCCGACAAGATGGCGCGCGAGAAGATCCAGCATCTCCGGGCCCTCGGCGCCGAAGTGCGCATCACGCGGTCGGATGTCGGCAAGGGCCACGCCGATTATTACCAGGACATGGCGGAGCGGCACGCGAAGGAGACGGGCGGGTTCTACGTCAATCAATTCGCCAATCCCGCCAATCCGGACGCGCATGAGAAGACGACGGCGCCCGAAATCTGGGAACAGATGGACCACGAGGTCGATGCGGTGGTGGTGGGTGTCGGCTCCGGCGGCACGCTCACCGGCATCGGGCGCTTTTTCAAGCGCGTCTCGCCGAAGACCGAGATGGTGCTCGCCGATCCTCTGGGCTCGATCCTCGCGCCGCTCCTGCGGACCGGAAAAATGATCGAGCCGGGCTCGTGGACCATTGAAGGCATCGGCGAGGATTTCATTCCGCCCAATTGCGATCTGTCGCTTGTGGCCCATGCCTACACCATTTCCGACAAGGAAAGCGTGGAGGCCGCGCGGGCGCTCTTGTCGAAGGAAGGCATTCTCGCGGGCTCGTCTTCGGGCACATTGCTCGCCGCTGCGTTGCGCTATTGTCGCGAACAGACGTCGCCCAAGCGCGTCGTCACGCTCGTGCCTGACAGCGGCAACAAATATCTCTCCAAGCTCTACAATGATTACTGGGTGATCGAGCATGGGCTCGCCGACCGCAAGCTGCAGGGCGATCTGAGCGATCTGATTGCGCGGCGCTTCGATGCGGGCGGAACGGTGACGGTCGCGCCCGGCGATTCGCTGTTGGCCGCCTATAGCCGCATGCGCTCCGCGGACGTGTCGCAATTGCCCGTGGTCGAACACGACCGCATTGTGGGCATCCTGGACGAAAGCGATATCCTGGCCTTCGTCGAAGGCGGCGAAGCCGAACGCAACGCCCGCTTCCGCGAATGCGTGCGCAATGCGATGACGACGAAGCTGCGGACCGTGCAATCGACGGACAGGCTGAGCGCGTTGCCGCCTTTGTTCGAGCGCAACGAAGTCGCCATCGTGCTGGACGGCGAAAAATTCGTGGGCCTCATCACCCGCATTGATCTGATCAACCATCTCAGGCTCAATCCATGACCGAAAAGCGCAGGCACAACCGGCTCGCCTTCGCGACCCGAACAATTCATGGCGGGCAGAGTCACGATCCGCTGACGGGCGCGGTGATGGTGCCGATCTATGCGACCTCGACCTATGCGCAGACGAGCCCCGGCGTTCACAAGGGTTACGAGTATTCTCGCAGCCAGAATCCCACGCGCGAGGCGTTCCAGCGCTGCATCGCCGATCTTGAAAGCGGAACCGAAGGTTACGCGTTTGCGTCGGGCCTGGCCGCGATCGCGACGGTGCTGGAGCTGCTGTCCACCGGCGACCATGTGGTCGTCAGCGACGACGTCTATGGCGGTTCGTTTCGCCTGTTCGAACGGGTGCGGCGGCGCTCGGCGGGGCTCGATTTCAGCCTGGTCGATATGAGCGATCTCGGCGCCATCGAGCGCGCGATTCTGCCAAATACAAAAATGATCTGGGTGGAAACGCCCACCAATCCGCTGCTGAAGCTCGCCGATCTTTCGGCCATCGCGGCGCTGGGCAAAAAACGCGGCATCCTGACCGCCGCGGACAACACCTTCGCAAGTCCCTATGTGCAGCGGCCGCTGGAAGCCGGCATCGACATCGTCGTGCATTCGACGACGAAATATCTCAACGGCCATTCCGACATCGTGAGCGGCTGCGCGGTCGTGGGCGACAACCCTGATGTGGTCGAAAAGCTCAAATTCCTGCACAACGCGGTCGGCGCCATCGCGAGCCCGTTCGACAGTTTCCTCGCGCTGCGCGGCTTGAAGACGCTCGCACTGCGCATTGAGCGCCATTGCGCCAGCGGCCTGAAGATCGCGCGCTGGCTCGAAGCGCGCCGCGATATCGAGCGCGTGATCTATCCGGGACTTGAAAGCCATCCGCAACACGCGCTCGCCAGGCGGCAGATGCATGGTTTCGGCGGAATCGTCACCGTGGTGTTGAAGCGCGACCTCGCGGGCACGAAGCGGTTCCTCGAACGCTGCCAGTTGTTCACCTTGGCCGAAAGCCTCGGCGGCGTGGAAAGCCTGATCGAACATCCCGCGATCATGACTCACGCCTCGATCCCCGAAGACCAGCGCGACCGGCTGGGCATTTCGGATTCGCTGGTGCGTCTGTCCATCGGCGTCGAGGACGGAGACGACCTGATCGCCGACCTGGAACAGGCGTTGAACTGACAGATGCGTATCGTTGCAGCGGCTTTCGTCTGCGCGCTGTCGCTAACTGCGAGCGCCGCGGCGGCGCAACCCGCAGCTTGCGACGTATTGGAACGCACGATTGCCCAAGCGCCGCCCGGCCCGGTGTTTCTCGCGAGCTATCCCACGGCCACGATCGGAGCGCTGCACGGCGCGGCTTTCCTTTACGACAATGCGGTCGCCGCGGTAGCGCTGGTCGGCTGCGGTGACGCGAAGGATGCGGACCGTGTCGGCGAGGCGATGCTCGCGGCCCTCGATCATGACCGCTATTGGCATGACGGACGCCTGCGCAACGCCTATCAACCGGGTGCGGCGACCGACAGGCCGATCAAATTGTCCGGTTGGTGGGACGACAAGCAGAACCGCTGGGTCGAAGACCCTTATCAGGTCGGCAGCGACACGGGGAACATGGCCTGGGCGATGCTGGCATTGCTCGATCTCGCGCGCGGGGACGGCAAATATCGCGACGGCGCCCTGCGGATCGCGCATTGGATCGAGACGAATTTCGACACACGGGAACCGATCGGATTCACGGGTGGCGTTTTTGGAGACCAGCCCAATCCCCAGATCAATCGCTGGAAGGCAACCGAACACAATACCGATGTCGCGGCGGCATTCGCTTCACTCGCCGCTTCGACCGGCGACGCACACTGGCGCATGCGCGCGAGTCAGGCGTCGTCATTTGTAGACGCGATGTGGGACCGCAAATGCCGATGCTTCGCAGCAGGCATGGTGGAAGACGGCACGGCGCGCAATAACACGCTCGCACTCGACGCGCAGATCTGGCCGCTGCTCGTGCTTCCGGGAGCGGCCACCAAATATCACGCCGCGCTCGCGACAGTGACGCGGCGCATGTCCGTCAATGGCGGTTTGTCCTACGGCAGCGCGCGCGGCGGCGTGTGGACCGAAGGCACGGAGCAGGTGGCGCTGCTGATGAAATTGCTCGGGCGTTCGCCGCAGAAGCTAATCGCCGCGGCCGAGCGCAACCGCGCGCCGGACGGTTCGTATTACGCGACCAATGCGCTATCCCTGTCCACCGGCTTCGATCTCGAATCCGATCCGTCGCAACGGCGCGTTTATTTCCACCTGCAGCATCTCGCGGCACTCGCTTGGGCCGCGCTGGCCAAGCAGGGGTTTAACCCGTTCACGGGTACGAAATTGCTTCCGGAAAAGTGATTTGGAGCGCGCGCATCTTGCGCGCCACTGGTTTCCAAAAAAGGCAGGCAAGATGCCCGCGCTCCGTTTTGGCTCCGCGTTCTCTGCGCCTCTGCGGGCAAATATTTTTATGGCTTTAAAATTCCCGGCAAATCCAGCCGGTGCTCGCGCGCGCATTCAATGGCGCTATCGTAACCGGCATCCGCATGACGCATGACGCCGGTCGCGGGGTCGTTCCACAGCACGCGCGCAATCCGGCGAGAGGCTTCCGGCGTGCCGTCGCAGACGATGACCATGCCGGAATGCTGCGAGTATCCGATGCCCACGCCGCCGCCGTGATGGATCGACACCCAGGTCGCGCCGCCGGCGCAATTGAGCAGTGCGTTCAGCAGCGGCCAGTCGGAAACTGCATCGGAGCCATCCTTCATCGCTTCCGTCTCCCGGTTGGGTGACGCGACGGAGCCGGAATCGAGATGGTCGCGGCCGATCACGATGGGCGCGCTCACTTCGCCTTTCGCCACCATCTCATTGAACGCGAGCCCCACGCGGTCACGATCTCCGAGTCCGATCCAGCAGATGCGGGCAGGCAGGCCTTGGAACTTGATCCTTTCGCGCGCCATGTCGAGCCAGTGATGGAGATGTGCGTCGTCGGGCAACAGCTCCTTCACCTTGGCGTCGGTGCGATAGATGTCTTCGGGATCGCCCGACAGCGCGCACCAGCGAAATGGCCCGACGCCTTTGCAGAACAGTGGGCGCACATAAGCGGGAACAAAGCCCGGGAAGTCGAATGCGTCGGCCACGCCTTCGTCTTTCGCCATCTGGCGGATATTGTTGCCGTAGTCGAATGTCGGAATGCCCATGCGATGGAAATCGAGCATGGCGCGCACCTGGATCGCCATCGATTCCTTGGCGGCGCGGGAAACGCTTTCAGGTGCGCTCGCGCGGCGCTGTTCCCATTCCGCGAGCGTCCAACCTTTCGGCAGATAGCCGTTGACGGGATCATGCGCGGATGTCTGATCCGTCACCGCATCAGGCTTTACGCCGCGTTTCACAAGTTCGGGAAAGATATCGGCAGCGTTGCCAAGTAATCCGACCGATACCGGCTTCTTCGAGCGGCGCGACTCCTCGATGATGGCCAGCGCTTCGTCCAGCGATTTCGCCTGCACGTCGAGATATTTCGTGCGCAGCCGCATCTCGATGCGAGAGGGCTGACATTCGACGGCCAGCATCGACGCGCCCGCCATCACGGCCGCAAGCGGCTGCGCGCCCCCCATGCCGCCGAGACCTGCCGTCAAGATCCAGCGGCCCGCGAGATCGTCGCCGTAGTGCCGGCGGCCGAGTTCGACGAATGTTTCGTACGTGCCCTGAACGATTCCCTGGCTGCCGATATAGATCCAGCTTCCGGCCGTCATCTGGCCGTACATCATCAAGCCCTTGCGATCGAGTTCGTGGAATTTTTCCCATGTCGCCCAATGGGGGACGAGGTTCGAATTGGCGAGCAGCACGCGCGGCGCATCCACATGCGTGCGAAACACGCCCACAGGCTTGCCCGATTGAACCAGCAGCGTTTCATCCGCTTCGAGGCGCTTGAGCGTTTCGACGATGCGGTCATAGCTGTTCCAGTCGCGCGCGGCGCGCCCGATGCCGCCATAGACCACGAGCTCCTCCGGTCGCTCGGCCACTTCGGCGTCGAGATTGTTCATCAGCATGCGCAAAGGCGCTTCGGTGAGCCAGCTTTTCGCATTCAATTCGGGCCCGCGCGGCGCGCGGATGCGGCGCGTATTGTCGAGACGGGTCATGGTCGGTCCTCATCGGCAAATGTGATGCAGGCTTGGAGTATGCGCCGGAGCACCGCGCGCAGCGGGGCGGCGCGAACCTCGTTGTAGGGCGTCGGCCAGTTCTCGGGCGATGGCGCTTCGGGCTCGTCCATATAGCCGCGATCCGCGAGCTCGAGTTGCATGGCGTGCACGCCGTCGCCGGGGCGGCCATAGTGGCGCGTCGTATAACCGCCCTTGAATCGCCCATTGGTGACGCGCGAATATTCCGTGATTGCGCAAAGGCTTTCGATGGACGCGGCCAGCATCTGCGCGCAGCTCGTACCGCCATTCGTTCCGATATTGAAATTGGGCAACTTGCCTTCGAACAGGCGGGGTATGACCGAGCGGATCGAATGGGCCTCGAACAATACGATCTTGTCGTGCCGGGCACGAAGCCGTTTGATTTCCGCAGCGAGCGCTGCGTGATAAGGATCGAAATAACGCGTTCGCCGATCAGCAATCTCGCTTTCGGTCGGAACCGCGCCGTCGCGATAGAGCGGCTCGCCGTCGAAGGTGGCCGTGGGGCACAGCTCCGTCGTGTTCTGCCCGGGATACAGCGATTTTCCGGATGGATCGCGGTTCACGTCGATCACTGTGCGCGAAATCGTCGTGCGCACAACCGTCGCGCCCAAGTCGGTCGCGAAATCATAAAGCTTTTCGATCCACCAATCGGCGTCCGTGCGCGCAAGCCAGGGCGATACGAGGCGCTGTTCGATTTCAGCCGGAATTTCCGTGCCCGTATGCGGCATCGAGACGATCAAAGGCGCGTCGCCGCGCAGAATTTCGAGCCAGCTCATGCGCCGCTCCAGACCCGCGCATGTAGCGGATTGAATCCCATGCGGTAGACGAGCCCCGCCGGGTTTTCGATGTCCCAGATCGCAAGATTGCAGCGTTTGCCGGTTTCCAGCGCGCCGATCTCGTCGAACCTGCCCAGTGCGCGCGCAGCTTCGCGGGTTACGCCGGCGATGCATTCCTCCACCGTGAGGCGAAACAGCGTTGCGCCCATGTTCATGGTCAGCAGCAGAGACGTCAGCGGCGAAGTGCCCGGATTGCAGTCTGTCGCGATGGCGATCGGCACGCCGCGCCTGCGAAGCAGTTCGACGGGAGGATGCTTTGTCTCGCGCAGGAAATAGAAGGCGCCCGGCAACAGCACCGCAACGGTTTTCGCTTTCGCCATCGCGGCGACGCCTGCGTCGTCGGTCCATTCCAGGTGATCGGCCGACAACGCGCCGTAGCGCGCGGCGAGTTCGGCGCCGTGCGAATTCGATAGCTGGTCGGCGTGCAGTTTCACGGCGAGACCGTTGGCGCGCGCCGCTTCGAACACGCGCGCGATCTGTTCGGGCGTAAACGCGATTCCTTCGCAGAACCCGTCGACGGCGTCCGCCAGCTTTTCACGCGCGATGGCGGGAATCATTTCGCGGCACACGCGCTCGATATAATCGTCCTTGTCGCCCGCGGCTTCCGGCGGCAGCGCATGCGCGCCCAGAAAAGTGGTGGCGACATCGATTTTGCGGCGGCGCCCAAGTTGGCGCGCGGCTGCGAGCATTTTCCGCTCATGTTCGAGCGTAAGTCCGTAGCCCGATTTGATCTCGACGGTGGTCGCGCCTTCCGCGATCAGCGCGTCGAGCCGCGGCAGGGCGGAGGCAATCAGTTCGTCTTCGCTCGCCGCGCGCGTGGTGGAAACGGTCGACGCGATCCCGCCGCCCGCGCGCGCAATCTCTTCATAAGTTGCGCCCTTGAGCCGGAGCTCGAATTCCTGGGCGCGATCACCGCCATGAACGAGATGTGTGTGACAATCGATTAGGCCGGGGGTGATCCAGCGGCCGTCACAATTTGTTCGTTCGGGAGCGTCACAACCGGATGGCGCATCGTCGGCCGGCCCGGCAAAGGCGATTCGGCCTCCAGCCGCAGCAATCAGCCCGTTTTCGACCACACCAAGGCCGGGCCGGCTCGGCGAGAGCGTGGCCAGGCGGGCATTCTGCCAAATCCGATCAAAGCGCATCTTATCCTGGGCGCCCCGCTTGGCGGGAACGCCGGGAACGTCTCTTATGTCGCGCAGGGGACGCTGGCAACGGGATGCCGGATGACGTTGTGGTTCCAATCCGCGTTGTTGCCGGAAGGCTGGGCCGACGATGTCCGCATCGCCGTTTCGGGCGGCGTGATTTCGCAGGTGCAAACAAACGCCCTTCCCGCGCCTGGCGACGAGCGCCACGCCATCGCGATCCCCGGCTTGAGCAATGTCCATAGCCACGCATTCCAGCGTGGCATGGCGGGATTGGCCGAAATTCGCGGACCGGCAAACGACAATTTCTGGACCTGGCGCGAAGTGATGTACCGGTTCCTGGATCGGCTCACGCCCGAGGATATCGAAGCGATTGCGGCCCAGGCTTATGTCGAAATGCTCGAGCGCGGTTTTACGCGCGTGGGCGAATTTCACTACCTGCATCACGATTCGTCCGGTTCGCGCTATGCGAATATCGGCGAACTCGCCGAACGCATCGCGGCCGCCACGCGCGAGACCGGGATTGGGCTCACGCTCTTGCCTGTCTTTTATGCACATTCGAATTTCGGCGGGGCGCCGCCTGTTCCGGGCCAGCGACGTTTCGTCAACGATGTCGATCAATTTGCGCGGCTCCTGGAAGCGAGCCGGAAAGCAATCGGCGATCTGGACGATGGGAGACTGGGCGTCGCGCCGCACAGTCTGCGGGCCGTGGCGCCAAATGAGCTTTCACGCGTTATCTCGCTCGTGCCGGGGGGGCCGATCCACATTCACGCCGCGGAACAAGTCAAAGAGCTCGATGATTGCCTCGCATGGTCGGGCGCGCGGCCCGTCGAATGGCTGCTGGACAACGCGCCGGTGGATGAGCGCTGGTGCCTTGTCCATGCGACGCACCTCACCCCATCCGAGACGGAGCGTCTCGCGCAAAGCGGCGCGGTCGCGGGACTGTGCCCCATCACCGAGGCCAATCTGGGTGACGGCGTGTTCCCGGCGGACGCATATCTCGCGCGCGGCGGAACCTTCGGCATCGGCACCGATTCGAACATCCAGATCGATCCCGCCGCCGAATTGCGCGGGCTCGAATATGCGCAGCGTCTGACCCATCGCGCGCGGAATGTCCTGGCGTCCGCGCCGGGTCGCTCCACCGGCCGAGAATTGTTTGATGGCGCGCTGGCGGGCGGCGCCCAAGCACTAGGGAGCAAGCCGCTGGGGATAAGTCCGGCCGGCATCTGCGAAGGCGCAAGCGCAGACATCGTCGGCCTTGACGCGACCAATCCTGCGCTCGTTGGCCGCAAGGGCGATGCGCTGCTCGACAGCTGGATATTCGCCGGCGGGGAAGTCGATTGCGTGTGGCGCAAAGGACGCAAATGGGTCAGCGGCGGAAGGCACGAGCGGCGCGAGCCGATCCGGAAGCGGTACGCCCGTGCCATGATGCGGTTGCTCGCGTGATTCGTATCGCAGCGTCCGGCCGGAGCGCGTTCCATACGGCCCGTGCGATTGTGCTAAGGTTCCGGGGCCGATGAGAAACATTGAAGCCAACGTCCATGTCGATCATCCGGCGACCCTGCGCACGGAGGACAAGGGCGGCTTGTTTCGTCTGATCGCGACCGGCGATTGGGTTATTTCCGAGACGCCCAGGCTCGACAAGGAATTGACCCACCTTCGCATCACCGATGCGCGCGATGTCGAGATCGACGGTTCGGGCATCCAGCTGCTGGACAGCGCAGGCGCGTGGCTGTTGCTGCGGACGAAACAGATATTCGAAGAAAGCGGGCGGAACGTCCGGGTTTTCTCGATCCCACCGCGTTACCAGTCCCTCGTCGACATGATCGAGCGCGATCACACCGGCGGACCGGTGGATCCTCACAGCCATCATCACACGCTCACCGCGCTTCTGGAGCGCATGGGCCGCGCCACCGTTCATGTCCTTCGGCAAGGCTACGAAATTCTGGGGTTTCTCGGACGCATATCGATCGAGACCTTTGAGGCGATCACTTCGCCGCGGCGCGAACTGCCGTTCCCCGCGCTGATCCATCAGATCGAGGAAACGGGCCTCACCGCGCTTCCGATCGTGGGATTGCTCGCTTTTCTTCTCGGCGTGGTGCTGGCCTATCAGGGCGCCGATCAGCTTAAGCGTTTCGGCGCGCAAATTTACACCATCGATTTTCTGGGCGTGGGATTTCTGCGCGAACTGGGCGGTCTCATCACTGCGATCATCGTCGCCGGCCGCTCCGGCTCGGCGTTCACGGCCCAGATCGGCACCATGCGCGTCAACGAAGAAATCGACGCAATGCAGACGCTCGGCCTCAACGTGGCCGAAGTGCTGGTTCTGCCGCGCGTGCTGGGACTCGTGATCGCGCTTCCGCTGCTGACGTTCTTCGCAGACGTCGTGGGCATTATCGGCGGCCTGGTGATGACCTATTTCGATCTCGGCATCACGATTCCCGCCTTCATGCGTGAACTTTCGGGCGCGATCACCGTCAACACGCTGATGGTGGGCCTCATCAAGGCGCCCGTCTATGCGTTTCTGATCGCGCTTGTCGGTTGCTTCGAAGGATTGCGCGTCGAGCGCAATGCGGCGAGCGTCGGCAAGCTCACCACGCGCTCCGTCGTCGAATCGATCTTTCTGGTGATCGCGGTCGATGCGGGCTTCTCCGTCCTCTTTTCGGTGTTGGGGATATGAGATGAGCGAGAAACCTGATGACGCCGTCATACGCATTCGCGGGCTGGTCAACGAGCTGGGCGGCAATCTGATCCACGATCACCTGGATCTGGATGTGAAGCGCGGCGAGGTGATGGGCGTGGTGGGAGGCTCCGGGACCGGAAAATCCGTACTGCTGCGTTCGATCGTGGGCCTCAACCATCCCAAATCCGGCAGCATCAAGGTTTTCGGCGAAGAGACCGGCCATTCCGATGCGGAAGAGATTCGCGGCCTGCAATTGCGCTGGGGCGTGCTGTTCCAGGAAGGCGCGCTTTTCAGCTCGCAAACCGTCGCGCAAAACGTTCAGGTGCCGCTGCGCCGCTGGACGCATATGTCCCAGAGCCTGATGAACGAGGTCGCGGCGATGAAGCTTGCGATCGTGGGCCTGCCCGAAGACGCGGCCAAGAAATTCCCTTCGGAGCTTTCCGGCGGCATGCGCAAACGGGCGGGCCTCGCCCGCGCACTGGCCCTCGACCCGGAACTCCTGTTCCTGGACGAGCCGACCGCCGGCCTCGATCCCATCTCCGCGGCCCGCTTCGACGAGCTGGTCAAGGATCTTCAGAAAAGCCTGGGTCTCACCGTCTTCATGGTGACCCACGATATCGATACGCTCAGGGCCACCACGGACCGGATTGCCGTCCTCGTCGACAAGAAGATCAAGGTGGGAACCATCAAGACTCTGATCCATGATCCGCACCCATGGATTCAGGAATATTTCTCGGGCGTGAGAGGGCGTGCGGCGCTCGAAGCATGAACAGGCTCAACCATGGAAACTAAAGCCAATTACGTCGCCGTAGGCGCCTTCGTGCTGGCCTGCGTTTTGGGTTTGGTCGTCGCGTTGATGTGGCTCGCGGGCGCGCAATACAGCGAGGAATTCGTCTACTACAAAACCGATTTCGAAGGACCCGTGACGGGCCTCGGCAACGGCACCACTGTGCGCTTCAACGGCATCGACGTGGGCCATGTGAGCAAACTCAATTTCGATCCCGACGACCCCAAAAAGGTCATCGTGACGCTGCAGGTCGATCCGGCTCTCCAGCTGCACGAAGATTCCGTGGCGTCCATCGCCAGCGAAGGATTGACCGGCGGTTCCTATGTCGAAATCGACGGCGGCTCGAAAACCGCCCCGGTCATCCGTCCCAAATACTGGGGCGATTATCCGACGATCAAATCGAAGCCGTCGACATTGCAGCAAATTGAGCAATCCGCGCCCCTTCTGCTCGCAAAGATCAACACCATCGCTGACCGCCTGAACAGGATTCTGAGCGATCAGAACATCAGCTCCATCACCGGCACCTTGTCCAATCTGCGCGACGTGACGGGCGCGATCGACCGTCACTCCGGCGATCTGGAAAAAATCCTGACGAATGTTTCGTCGGCATCGGGGGCGCTGACCGGCGATCTCACCGATCTTCATTCGGTGCTGACCGACGCCGACGGAACCGTGCATCGGCTCGATCGCCTGAGCGACGACGCCGATGCGGCCGTCAACGGCGCCCAACTCAATCAACTGGTCGCGCAGATGCGCGGCCTGGTGAAAAGCGTGACGCATTTGTCCGACCAACTCGAAAATGAGCCGACGCAACTCATCTTCGGCGACCGCCGCAAGGGATACACTCCGCAATGACGAAATATTCCGCGCATCTGCCGCCGTCGCGCCGCGGCCTTCTCGCAGGCGGCGCCTGCCTGCTTCTCCTGTCCGGCTGCAGTGGCCTCATCGGTCCGTCCAATCCGCCGCCGCAGATTTACGTGCTGCAGCCCGAATTTCGCGCTCTGGGCGATGCGTCCGCCGTAAACTGGCAGCTGGCGATCGCCGCGCCGGATGCGTCCGAAAGCCTTGATACGGCGCGTGTCGCGCTCCATCGCGGCGCGAACCTGGATTATTTTGCCGACGCGCGCTGGACCGACGCGGTGCCGATGCTGATCCAGGCGAAGCTGGTCGAAGCGTTCGAGAAGAGTACGAAAATTCCGGCGGTGGCCGCGACCTCGGATGCCGTTCGCGCGGACTTCGTTCTCGAAACCACGCTTCGGGATTTTGAAGCCCGCTATGACAGCCAAAACGGCCCGCCCACGATCGTCGTGGACATCGTGGTCCGTGTGGTGGCGGTGGGACGCAACGATGTCGTGGCGACGCACAATTTCCACGATGAGGCCACGGCCGCGCGAAACGACGTTCCCAGTGTCGTCGCGGCGTTCAATCAGGCGGCCGGCGCTGCGTTCGAGGAGATCGTGGGATGGACATTGCGCACAGCCCGTGTCGAGAAATCGGAGCCTGCATCTCCCATGATCCCGCCGGCTCCTCGCCGCCACAAAACTGCAAGTTGAACTAAATACAAAACCGCGATACAACCAAGACGAGAATCATTTGAGGTTGCATCCGCGGGCCGGTTGCGTTGGCATTGCGGCACGGGCAAAAGCCTGTGTCGCCCGGTTTTCGGAAATTGCGTTCGGCCCGTCAGCGTCTTCATCGGCCATCCGAAACCGGCCCCTAAAGGGATGTCATGTCACCGCGTATCACCGGCGTATTCACCGATATCGATCCTCAGCACCTCCAACATCCCGTCCTCGCCTTCCTGAAGGCCTATTGGGACCAGAAGCGCTCAAGCCGCCTGATGCCGTCGCGCGCCGATATCAGGCCGGCGGACATGAAGGAGCATTTGGGCTGGATCATTCTTCTGGACGCGCTGAGCGACGGCTCCGATTTCCGCTATCGCATGATTGGCACGCGCGTGACGCAGTATCTTTTGGCTGACGCGACCGGAAAGACGATTGCGGAGGCTATTGCGCCCTATGGCGAGGAAGCCGCCGCGACCATGCTGGAGTTTCACCGAAAGGCGGCGGACGGCAAAGTCCCGGTTCGCGCCTATGGCGATGCGGACTGGCTCGGGCGCACATTCTTCGAGCTGGACGCTCTTTTCCTTCCGCTGTCGGATGACGGCGTGCAGGTCAACATGATCCTGAGCGCCTTTACGTTCGCGGTCTCCGACGGCGTCAAGCCTCCTCCCGGGGCCTGAAGGCCGGCCACTCCCCTATTTCGTTCGCACGCCGGATTGGCGATGATGGGCGGAGCGCCGCAGGCCGGCGGCCTTGGGCAGGGGAGTTTTCTTGCGAATCCAGAATCGCATCACCGAAATGCTCGGCGTCGAATATCCGATCGTCCAGGCTCCGATGGGGTGGATCGCGCGGGCGCAATTGGCGTCGGCGGTGTCGAACGCGGGCGGCATGGGAATCATCGAGACGTCGTCCGGGCGCCTCGACGAGATTCGCGACGAGATCAGGAAGATGCGAACGCTGACGACCAAGCCGTTCGGCGTCAACATCGCGCAGGCCTTCGTGCGCGATCCCGACATCGTCTCTTTCGTGATCGACCAGGGCGTAAAATTCGTCACAACGTCGGCCGGCGATCCGCAGCGTTATTGCAGCGCGCTGAAGGAGGCGGGGCTCACGGTCTTTCATGTCGTGCCGTCGCTGAAGGCGGCGCTGCGCGCCATCGACGCGGGCGTCGATGGCCTGGTCGTCGAAGGCGGCGAGGGCGGCGGATTCAAGAATCCGCGCGAAGTGGCCTCCATGGTGCTGCTGCCGCTCGTTTGCGAAAAGGTGAAGGCGCCCGTGATCGCGGCCGGCGGGATCGTCGATGGCCGTACGATGGCGGCCGCGTTCGCGCTGGGCGCCGAGGGGGTTCAGATGGGCACGCGCATGGTGTCCGCCAAAGAATCGCCCGTGCATGAGAACTGGAAGAACGCCATTCTCTCGGCGCAGGAGACCGATACGATTTTCCTCAACCGTTTTGGACCCGGGCCCGCATTGCGCGCGTTGCGCACGGAACGGACGACGCGGCTCGAAAAGGATCCGGGTCCCAACATTATGAGCGAATTCGGAACCGCGCTCGATCTCTATTTCGGCGGCGACATGGAAGCGTCGATCGCGCTGTCGGGCCAGGTTGCGGGCCGCATCGATGCGGTCAAGCCGGTTGCGGACATCATCCGCGAGACGATCGCGGAATTCGAAGCGACGCTCGGCGCGTTATCGAAGAAATATTGCCGATAAGGGGAACCTCATGGCCACGCTCAATCGCCACGGCGTCAAAATCCACTATGAGATCTATGGCGAAGGCCCGGCCATCCTGCTCACGCATGGCTATTCGGCGACGTCGGAAATGTGGGAAGGCCAGATTGACGTCCTGTCACGCCATCACACGCTCATCCTCTGGGACATGCGCGGGCACGGACAATCCGATTCGCCTGAAGATCAATCCGCCTACAGCGAAGAAGCGACCGTTGCGGACATGGCCGCGATTCTCGATGCGGCCGGCGCCAATCGCGCCGTCATTGGCGGCTTGTCGTTGGGCGGCTACATGTCGCTGGCATTTCACCTGACCTATCCCGAACGGGTGCGCGCCCTGCTGATCGTCGACACGGGTCCCGGTTTTCGCAACGACGAAGCGCGCCAGGGATGGAACGATACGGCGCTGCGCACGGCGGAGAAATTCGAGAGGGAGGGGCTGGCGCCCCTGCGCGCGCTCAGCCGGGAGCGGTCGCAGAGCACCCACAAATCGGCCAAAGGTCTCGCTCTGTCGGGGCGCGGGATGCTCACCCAGCGGGATGGGCGGGTGATCGCGTCCCTCCCGGAGATCAAGGCTCCGAGCCTCGTGATCGTGGGGGCGAACGATACGCCCTTTCTCAAGGCGGCCGATTATATGGGCGCAAAAATTCCGCATGCTGAAAAAATCGTCATTCCCCAGGCCGGGCACGCCGCAAATATCGATCAGCCGGCGGCGTTCAACGAGGCCGTCATGCATTTCCTGAGAGCGGTCGACGGCCACACCTGATCGCCCCCAAACGCTCCCGCGGCCCGCGAAGCGGCGCGAAATGAGCGATGCCGGATCAATAAATCTCCATATTTTTGCCGACCATACGGATGTGCAGGATCGAAATCCGCGCTAGGCCGTTAACATTTGGCAGACTTCGGCACCGCGAGAAGTATGACTATGGACCAGCGTACGCCATCGGCGCCTCCGTCGGACATCCTCGTTCGCAGGCTTTCGCGCTACGCCGAACTTGCGCCGGCAGAAATTGCGCTTCTGGAGACGCTCCCTCTGGCGCCGCAGGACGTCGGCGCGGGAACCGAATTGATCGTGGAGGGAAGGCTGCTCGATACGCCGCGTCTGCTGGTGTCCGGTTGGGCCTGCCGATTCCGTATGCTGCCCGACGGGCGGCGCCAGATTTTCGACTTTATCCTGCCGGGCGACATGTACGGGCTCTGTCTGCGCCCGCAGGCGATCGCGCTCACGACGGCCATCACGCTGACGCAGGCGCAGATCGCCGACGCCTCCGCACTTTGGGTCGCGATCAAGGAACGCACCGGCGAATTCCCGGGACTTGCCGACGCCTGTCACAATACGGCCAGCCTCGAGGAAGCCTATCTGCTGAACCAGCTTGTCCGGGTCGGCAGGCAGACGGCGTATGAGCGCACGGCGCATTTGATTCTCGAGATTCACGACCGGCTGGATGCCGTGGGTCTCGCCGACGGGGCCACGATCCCCATGCCGCTCACACAGGAAACGATCGCCGATGCGCTCGGCCTCAGCGTCGTCCATTTGAACCGCACGCTGCAGCTCCTGCGGCGCGATCACCTGATCGAATCGCGTGCGGGCTTCGTAAAGTTGCTGCAGCCGGAGCAGCTGGCCGACGTTGCGGATTTCCATCGGCCGGTCATTTCGCAGAAGGTGGCGAAATCGGCGTAGGCCCGCGGCGATTCAGCGTTTTGCGTCGCGGATGCCGGCCATGCGGCGCATCTCGGCGAGAAAAGTCTTCGCCGCTTTTTCTCGCGAAAAATCCTTCTGGAAAACCGCGTTGAATTTTATGCCGCTTTCCAGCGCGGCGGCCATATAGGCCGCATCCGCTGGCGTCACCCCTTCCGCGCAGCCCGCCCAGCGGAAAAACTCCAGAAATATTTTTCGGATGAAATCGTCATATCTGACCTTGATGCGCGCCAGTTTCGGGTTGTGGACGGCCGCCGCAAACACCTCCACCAGCACGGCGATCGCTTCCCGCGTCATGGCCGGGTTGCCGAAGAAATACGCGGTGAAATCGTCGAGCCATTGCGCGGGCGTGCGGCGCGCAATGGCGGAAATTTCCCGCGTGATCTCATCGCAGGTGGCTTCGAGATAGAATTCGAGAATCTCTTCCTTGCCGTCGAAATAATAGCGGATGTGGCTGGGGGACATCGCCGCCTTGACCGCGATATCCGTCAGCGTGGTCGCGGCGTAACCTTTGTCGCGAATGCAGTTGTCCATCGCATTGGCGATAAGGACGCGCCGGTCCCCTTCGGAACCTTTCCCCGCGAGGAAGGACAGCTTCGCTGCGCTGGCAACGCGTTTTTGCATGTGGCTGACGGCCCCGCCCGGTCGCACAAGTATTTCTGACATCCCACCGTCGAAAACAGCGCCGGAACTGAAGTTCGGAGAAGATTCGAAGTAGCGGTAAAGACACGCCGAATAATCGCCGGTGTCAATATTGCCGGACTAATTGCCCGGAATTGGATGCGTCCTAGGCCGGCAGCGCCGGGTAGCCGCCCTTGAGATAGTCGTCCACCTCGACCCCGAAACTGTTCAGCATCATCGACACGAGCGTGTACTGGCCGACGGCGAAGACGATGTCCATCAGGCGCTTTCGATCATAATGCGCCGCAAGTTCGTTCCACAGCGCGTCGCCGATGCGGGAATATTCGTGCAGCTCATCGGCGGTCCGCAACAGAAGACGGTCGCCGGGGGCGAGACCGGGCGTCTCAGGTCCTGCCAAGATGTTGGCGATGTCCGCGTCCGTCAGCCCCGCCGCCTTGCCGAAGCGGACATGCTGCGCCCATTCATATTCGGCGCGGCAGAGCCAGCCGGTCCTCAGGATCAGAATCTCCCGTTCGCGCGGCGCGAGCGTCGTCTCGAACATGACGTGGCGCGCGAAGGGCAGCCAGCTTGTCATCAGCGCCGGGTGGTTCAGAAGCGTGCGGCCGACATTGTCGATGCGGGGCGCGTTCCGGAACGGCGCTGCGGCGGCCTGCTGTTCCTCATCCATATCGTCGTCGCGGAGGGAGGGAATACGCGGCATGTCGGGACCTCTCGGCGGGAAATGCGTTATTTGAGCTTGGCGAGAAGCGCACGGGCGGCGGCGGGGGCGCGGACTTTCGCGCCGTTGATCATATAGACGAACACGTCCCGCTTCTTCTTCGCCGGGGGGCTCTTGGCCGCATGCGGCAGGTCTTTCGCATCGCCGCCCTCCGCCCAGGCGGCCGCACGCTCGGCCCATTTCTTGATCGCAGGCGCGGAATAGCCGGTGGCGATGTCTTCCTTCGCGCTTTGCAGGCGGGCATAGATGAAATCGCCGGTCACGTCGGCGATCATGGGATATTTCTCGGAATTGGCGAAGACGATCGCCACGGAATATTGCCGCGCCAGCGTTGCGAACGCCGGCACGATGAAGCTTTCGTGCCGGACCTCGATCGCGTGGCGCAACGGTCGTCCATCAAGAGCTTTGGGCAGCAGTTCGAGGAATGTCCCAAAATCGTCGGGCTCGAATTTCTTGGTGGGCGCGAATTGCCAAAGGATCGGGCCGAGCTTGTGCTTCAACTCGCTAAGGCCGCTGCCGATGAAGCGTTCGATCGATTCGCCCGCTTCGGCCAGCACGCGGCGATTGGTGGTGAAACGCGACGCCTTGACGGAGAACACGAAATCATCAGGCGTATCCGCCGCCCACCGGCGGAAACTTTCCGGCTTCTGCGTGCTGTAATAGGTGCCGTTGATCTCGATCGACGTGACCTGGCGGCTCGCATGGGACAGTTCGCGCGTCTGCGGAAGTCCCTTGGGATAGAACACGCCCCCCCGCCATTCTTCGAACGTCCAGCCGCCGATGCCGACCTTTATCATGTGCGTTCCCTCTCCCTCGACGAAGTGTGGCACACCTCGCCCGATCCTGTGCAGTCCCTCTATGTTCGCATCCCGGCAGATTGGTTAGGCTCCTTCGCAGCGCTCCGGGGGAAACATGCTCACATTGCTGGGTGTTGCGGTCGTGGTCGTCGGATTCCTGATCCGGCTCAATCCGCTGCTCGTCATTGTCGCGGCCGTGTTCGCGACCGGCTGGGCCGCAGGCCTCGATCCGGTCGCGATCATCAAGGTCTTCGGCCATGCCTATAACGAGAACCGCTATGTCAGCGGCGTCTGGGTCGTGTTGCCGGTCATCGGATTACTCGAGCGATATGGCCTGCAGGAGCGCGCCCGCATCCTGATCGGGAAAGTTCACGCCGCGACGGTGGGGCGACTGCTTCTGGTCTATTTTGTCGCGCGCCAAATGCTGTCGGCCCTGGGACTGACATCGGTCGCGGGACAGGCGCAGACCGTGAGGCCCCTTGTGGCGCCCATGGCGGAAGCTGCGGCGGAAAAGCGCTTCGGACCTTTGCCGCCCGAGACACGCTGGCAGATACGCGCCCATGCGGCCGCCGCCGACAATATCTCGCTCTTTTTCGGCGAGGATATTTTCATCGCCGTCGGCTCCATCCTGCTGATCACCGCCTCCCTGCGCAGCAGCGGCGTGGCGGTGCAGCCCTTCGATTTGTCGCTATGGGCGATCCCGACGGCGATTCTTGCGCTTCTGGTGCATGGCGCTCGGCTGATGCTTCTGGATCGCCGCCTCACGCGCGAACTCAAGGCGCAAACTCCCGCCCCGCCGGGGGCGCCGAAATGATCACGCTGCAGCATTTTTATTTTCTCGTAGGCGTCTTGTTTGCCGCCTTCGCCGCTCTCAGCATTGGCGACGCCTCCAATCGCAAGCGCCTGGGAAACACGGCGTTCTGGGGTTTGCTCGCCGTCAGTTTCCTGGGCGGCTCCGCTATCGGCGATTTTGCGAACGGCTTAATCGTGCTGGCGCTGGTGGTTCTGGGAGGCTTCGGCCTTTTGGGAATCGGCAAGCCCGCGACAACCTCTCCCGAGGAGCGCGTTGAGAGCGCCTTGAAGCGCGGCAACGCGATCTTTCTTCCGGCGCTCGTTATTCCGGCCGTCGCCGTGCTTGGCACGCTCTATCTGAAGGGCATCCATGTCGGCCTTATGCCGTTGGTCGACGCCAAACAGGTGACGTTGATTTCGCTCGCGCTCGGCGCCGTTCTGGCGCTGCTTGCAGGGATGGTCTGGCTGCGGCCGCCCATGCTTGCGCCGTTGCAGGAAGGACGGCGGATCGTCGATACGATCGGATGGGCCGCGATCCTGCCGCAGATGCTGGCTTCGCTGGGCGCCGTCTTCGCGCTCGCCCATGTCGGAGATGCGTTGCGCGAAATTGCGACGCGCTGGATTCCGCTCGATCTGCCTCTGGCCGCGGTCTGCGCCTATTGCATCGGCATGGCGCTGTTCACGATCGTCATGGGCAATGCGTTCGCCGCATTCCCCGTGATGACGGCCGCAATCGGATTGCCGCTCATCGTCCACAAATTCGGCGGCAACCCCGCGATCATGGGCGCGATCGGCATGCTGTCGGGCTTCTGCGGCACGCTGATGACCCCGATGGCCGCCAATTTCAACATTGTGCCTGCAGCCCTGCTCGAACTGCCGGACCGCAACGGTGTGATCAAAGCGCAGATCCCCACCGCGATTCCGCTTCTGCTCGCCAACACGCTTCTCATGTATTTTCTCGTCTTCCGCTTCTGAGGTCCGCCATGACGCATACGCTGTCACCCGATCTCGCCGCGCGTTTCGCGCGCACTGCACTGGGGCATGTGGGCCGGGAATGGCCCAACAAACTCGATCATGTGCTGTCGGGGCCGGCCGACATGCGCGGTCCGCGCGATCTGCATCCCATTTTCTTCGGCAGTTTCGACTGGCATTCCTGCGTGCACGGACATTGGCTCCTGGCGCGGCTTTATCGGCGATTTCCGAAATCCGATGTCGCGACTGAAATCCACGCCTTTCTGGACAAGCAATTCACGTGCGAGAACGTGGAAGGCGAAGTCGCCTATTTGCGCAATCCTGCCTCGCGCGGTTTCGAGCGGCCCTATGGCTGGGCGTGGCTGTTGATGCTCGCCGGCGAACTCGCGCACCACGATACCGACGAAGGCCAGCGCTGGTCGGACGCATTGAAACCGTTGGCCGATGCATTCGTCGCGCGATTTCTCGCCTTCCTGCCGCTCGCAACTTATCCGCTGCGCGCCGGCGTTCATTCCAACACGGCGTTCGCAATGGTGCTGGCGCTCGATTACGCGACGGCCGTCAACGATGCGCGGCTGGAGCAAGTCTGTTCCGAAAAAGTCCGCGCCTGGTATGCGCGCGACGCCGATTGCCAGGCGTGGGAGCCGTCGCAGGATGAATTTCTCTCGCCTGCATTGATGGAGGCGGCCTGCATGCGGACGGTTCTTCCGCCGGGCGAATTCCGCGCCTGGTTCGGCCGCTTCCTGCCGCGCGCGGCCCGAGGCGAACCGCCGACCTTATTCAGCCCGGCGACCGTCAGCGATCGCTCGGACGGCAAGATCGCCCATCTCGACGGGCTGAACCTGTCGCGCGCCTGGTGCTGGCGGCTGGTTGCCGACGGGTTGAACCACGGCGACCCGCTCATTCCGCTTGTCGAGAAGACTGTGGACACCCATCTCTCAAGTGCGCTCGATCACATCCAAGGTGATTACATGGGTGAGCATTGGCTTGCGAGTTTCGCGCTCCTCGCGCTTGACCCGTTTGCGGATTGAGGCATCGGATGAAGCGGTTTTTCGCAGCTCTTTTCGCTGGCGCTCTGGTGATTATCACATCGCCCGCGTGGTCGGAGATCACGGCGGATTTGTCCAAAATCCATTGGAATGAGGGCGCGAAGGATTGCAAAGCGAGCCCACAACCGCCGCTGGAAGTGCGGGGTTACGATTCGAAGACTTTTGTGCTGCGCGAAAACCTGTGCGCCACATTCGAAGCGCCTTTTATGTATCTGCTGATCGGCTCGAAGCGGGCCCTGCTGATTGACGACGGGGACGTCGCCGATCCGAAGCTCGTTCCGCTGGCCGATGCGGTGCTGCATCTCCTGCCGATGAACGGCCCGTCGCGGTTGCCGCTGCTGGTCGTTCATACGCACCGGCATTTCGATCATCGCGCAGGAGATGCGCAGTTTGCGCATCGACCGGGCGTTCAAATGGTCGGTTACGACATCGATAGCGTCAAGAAATACTATGGGTTTGCGCGTTGGCCGGACGGCATTGCGCGACTCGATCTCGGCGGACGCACGATCGACGTGATTCCCACGCCGGGTCATGAGGCTACGCATGCCGCGTTCTACGACGAGAACACGGGCTTGTTCTTCTCGGGCGATTTTATGATGCCGGGACGCCTGCTGATTGACGATGCCGCGGCCGATCTCGCGAGCGCGAAACGGGTCGCGACCTTCGTCGCCAACCGACCGGTGCGCTACGTTCTTGGCGGGCACATCGAGGAAGATGCGAGCGGGAAATTGTTACCCTGGGAATCCCAATAGCATCCCAATGAACGCGTTCTGCCGATGTCGAAGGCGGATTTGTTGGCGTTGCCGGCGGCGCTCGAAGACTTCAATGGCTTTTATTCGGACAGCGGCCGGTTCGTCATGATCAATTCGATGCGCATGCTGGCCGTGATGGCGGCAGGCGCGCTCGCAGTTCTGGCCGCGCTCATATTCGGGTTGGTCGCTTTTATCCGCCGACGCCGGAGGCAGCGCCGTACCTGACGCCAATCAAGCCCGGCTCGCCATCATGGCGAGCAATGCGGGGTGCGGTTCGAGAGAAGACCTGTTCGCTTTCATCGCTTCGAACGCGCTTTCCGCCGCATCGAGCGCCTGATCGATATCCGAATCGGTCAGGGCCGCGCACATGAACATGTTGTGCCACGGATGGACGTAAACGCCGCGCTTGACCATCTCCGACGCCCAGCCATAGCCGATGCGAAAGTCCTTATCGTCCTCGAATAGAATGAGCGGCATCTGCGCCGGTCCGGTCTGGCGAATTCCAAATCCGTGGGCTTGGGCAGATTGCGCGATTCCGTCGCGAAGCCGGCTCGCGAGAACCTGTGTGCGTTCCAGATAGTCGGTAGTCTGGATTTCATTCAGCGTGGCGAGCGACGCCGCCATCGCGACCGCGGCGAACCAGTACGATCCCGTGACATAGAGTTGGCTCGCGGCCGCGCGCGCCTTGTTCGAACCGAGCAGCGCCGAGATGGGGTAGCCGTTGGCGATCGCCTTACCCCAACAGGACAGATCGGGCTCGACGCCCACGAGCGACCAACTGCAATCGCGCGCCATGCGAAAGCCCGCCCGCACGTCATCGACGATCAGCAGCGCATTTCTTTCGCTGCAGATTTCGCGGACGCGCCGGGCATAAGCCGCATCGGGCATTTGCTGATCGACGAAGGCGTCATGCTTGAAGGGCGAAGCGAAGATACCCGCCAGATCGTCGCCCGCCGCGGTGACGGCTGCTTCGAGGCTCGATATGTCGTTGTAGATATAGGCGATCGAATGGGCGCGATCTTCCGGCACGGTTCCGGTCGGGCGCGGCGTGCACCACGGCGCCGAGCCGTGATAGGCGCCCTTCGCCACCAGAATCTTGCGCGTCTTCGCATGCGCGCGCCGCCATCATCGCCATTGTGGTGGCGTCTGTGCCGTTCTTGCAGAAGATCGCCCAGTCGGCATGACCGATCATCGAGACGAATTTTTCCGCAAGCTCCACCATGACCGGCGCGGGCCCTGTCATGGCGTCGCCGAGCTGCTGCCGTCGCGCCGCCGCCGCATCGATCTTCGGATGCGCATAGCCCAAAAGGTTCGGGCCATAGCCGCACATGAAATCGAGATATTCGGCGCCGTCCGCATCCCACAGCCGCGCGCCTTTCGCCTTCGAAAAGAATTGCGGAAAATTGTCCGGCAGCGCGCGCACCGATTGGTGGCCATACATCCCGTTCGGAATGACGGCTTCGGCGCGCTCCCGCAGCGCACGATCCTGGGAATTGGATAACGACATTCCGGGTTCTCCGAAGATTTCGGCTAAGGTTTGCGTGCGGATTTCCTGCAGCAATTCGGCCAGATGATCCTTCCACACCGCGGCCCAGGTATGTGTGCCGTGACCATGCGTCTGATCGCTCGCCGGAATGAGCACGAATTGCGCATGCGCAATCTTCTTCACCTCTTCCTGGGCGATGCCGAGTTCCGGCGGATTGATGAAATCGTCGCCCGAATTGATCCACATCACGGGCGCTTTGATTTTGTCGAGCGCGCCCGAAGGGTCATAATTGCGGGATGACGCGACCTGATACATGAAATCGTTCGCGTCGAGCGTCGCAAGGTTCTTGGCCGTTGCATCTTCGAGCCAGGCATCCGCGGTCTCACGCGTTGGATAGGATTTCTGCATCTGCAGCGGCGCGCTGCCCGCAATGATCAGGATGTCGGACGCCGTGCGCAAACCGTCCTGCGGCGGGGTCTTGTATTCGCCGCCCATCCAGGCCGGATCGTTCTTGATCGCGTCGATGGTCATCTTGCGCCAAATGCGGTTGCGCCTGCGATCGGCACTGGAAGACAGGCCAGCGGCATCAGCGCATCCACGAAATCGGGATAGGCCTCGCCCCACATGAAGGAATGCATGCAGCCCATCGACGTCCCCATCACGAGACGCAGATGATTCACTTTGAGGCTCTTCGTCACGACGAGATATTCGGCCTGCACCATGTCGTCGTAATCATATTGCGGAAAATGCGCGTGCATCCCGTCGCTCGGCTTGGAGGATTTGCCGTGGCCGATATCGTCGGGGAGGATGACGAAATAATGCGCGGGATCGAGCAGCCCGCCGGGCGCAAACAGTACACCGGCAAATTGTGGACGCAGAAACTGATGGCCGTCGCCGCCCGTGCCGTGCAGGACCAGCACCGCATTGGTGACGCGCCCCCTGGCGTCGCGGGCCGGCGCCCCGAGCGTCGTGTAATGCAGCTTCAGGTCGCCCAGCGTTTCGCCCGAACGGAATTTGAAATCATGAACGATGAGATCGCCTTCATGGGTCGGCAGCGCCGGCGTCTCCTGCGCCCAAGCAACTCCGCCGCAAGCAAAAACCGTCACAATCGTTCTAAGCAGAAATCGGAACATCGCGAACTCCATGTGCTCTCAAGAATTGCTGCAGTGCGGCGGTGTGATCACCTTCACTGGCGTAATGCGTTTTGCCCGGCTATGGTAGCGGCCTAATTTGCTTTTTTCGACTCGCCGCAATGCATCCGGAGCGGGCAGAACGGGAGTTATTATGCGTGTCCTCACTCATCCGCATTCGCGGAGCGTAACAGCGTTCATTCGTAACTCGTTGGGTTTGGCGGCTATCGCATTGATGGTCTTCGCCGCATCGGCGCATGCCCAATCGACCGCTGTCATGGCGCCCGGTTCCGCGGCCGTAACGGGCTTTTCCGGCGTTCCGAATTATCCCACCGAAGATCGCATCGATCAGAGCGGTCCGTCGCTGCGGGTTGTTCCGCTGCCGGGCGGTCCCAATGGTCTCGACAATGTGCCCAAGGCGTTCACGGTCACGGCGCGCGATGTGGGCCAGGTGTTCGGCGTAGCGCTCGATGACCAGCCGGCGCCCGACATCTTCGTCGCAGCGACCTCGGCTTATGGGCTCGCGATCTATCAACCCGGCCAAGGCCGCCTGCAACACGGCGCGACCGGCGCGCAATACTCGCCGGGACTGTTCGGGCCGGCCGAGCAGGGCGGCGGACCCGAATTCGATCTGGCGCATCGATGGAACGACGGGTCAGGTCACCCTCTTTGCGAACGTCACATTCAACGGCATCCAGAACACGCCCGCGTCGCTCGGCGGTCTCGCCTATGATGCGCGCACGCAGCAGCTGTTCGTCGCCGATCGCGCGACGGGAATGATTCATCGCTTCGGTCTCGATGGCGGCGATCGCGGCGTGTTCGATCACGGCGTCGATGGACGCGGCGCCGCCGGCCTGCCGCCTGTTCCGTTCGACCCTGCGACGCTCGCCAATATCGCAAGTCCGACTTTCGATGCGCAGAATCCGAAAACCTGGGGCTTTGCGCCTGCGCCGCGACGCATCTTCGGGCTCGCGATTCGGGGCTGGCGGCTCTTCTACGCCGTGGCCGATGGCCCGCAGGTCTGGTCGGTCGGCATCAATCCCGACGGCTCCTTCGCGCATGACGCCCATTTCGAAGTCGGCGCGCCGGCTCTGAGGCCCGGCGTCGAAATTTCGCAAATCGCGTTCGACGGCCATCCGCACATGTATGTGGCCGAGCGCGCGCCTTCCACCGGTTCCGCCGATTTCCACAACGTGGCCGATGGCGGGCTGGAGCGCGTCGAGCGTTTCTCGCCGAAGAACTACGGCAATCCGGCTCCCGGCTATTGGCAGCCGCCCGGCGATCAATATGCGATCGGCATGAACCCGCAATTCCAGAACGCCGATGGCGGCGTCGACATCAAGTGCGGCTCGACCGTCTGGGCGACGGGCGAGCGACTGCTTGACCCCGGCAATGCGTCGCCGGAAAGTTTTCCGCGCGTCGACGGATTGCAGGGCACGGATGCGAGCCTCGTCGAACCGGCGAACACGCCGCCGCAGCAGAGCCGCTATGTGAACTATTACGACAACCAGGCTGATCCCGGTTCGCGCGGTCATATGGGCAGCATCGCGATCTGGAACATGTGCGGAGGATCGGGTGGAGCGCCCACGCCGCCGCCCCCGCCGCAACAGATCGGCTTCGGCTGTCCCTACGGAACATTCGCCATTGGCGGCGCCTGTCTCGTGCCGCCGACATGCCCGGAAAACTCCATCTTCCGCGACGGCTATTGCGTCTATCCGCATTGCCCCGACCGCTTCATTGAATTGCGTGGTCAGTGCGTGCCGCCGCCTCGCGAGTGCCGTCCTGGCGAAGTTTATCTGGGGGATCGGTGCGTGCCGATCGGTTGCCCGCGCGGTCTCGATCGCGGCGACAACGGTTATTGCCGCTGTCCGGACCGTTTCGAATTCCGCGACGGACGCTGCATGCCGCCGCCTTGCCCCCGTGACCAGATGGATCGCGACGGACGTTGCAACCCCGGTTGCCCGCCGGATCGCGCGCGGCTGGACAATGGCCAGTGCGGATGTCCGCGCGACGAACAATATCGCGATGGACGTTGCGTGCCCGTCGGCGGCTGCCCGCGTGACGAGCAGTATCGCGACGGCCGCTGCGTACCGGTCGGTGGATGTCCCCGCGACGAACAATATCGCGATGGACGTTGCGTGCCCGTCGGCGGCTGTCCGCGTGACGAGCAATATCGGGATGGCCGCTGTGTGCCCGTGAGCAACTGCCCGCGCGACGAGACGTATCGCGATGGCCGTTGCGTGCCTGTGAGTAATTGTCCGCGCGATGAAATCTATCGCGACGGTCGTTGCGTCAGCGGCAACGTCCCCAAGTGCCCGAGAGGCGAAGTGCTGAAGGACGGCCGTTGCACCGACATCGTCCTGCGTCCGGGATCAACCTGTCCGCGCGGGGAAATCCTGCGGGACGGACAATGTATCCATGTGCACGTGTCCACTTGCCCGTACGGCGAAACGATGCGTGATGGACGTTGTGTCTCCACCCGAACGCTCACAATGGGACCGTCCTGTCCGCAGGGAGAAGTGGTGGTCGACGGGCGTTGCCGCGAGCCGAGCAGGACGATGTCCACGACCATCGCGCCGACTTGTCCCTTGGGAGAGGTCTATCGCGACGGCGCTTGCCACAGCACCGTCCGATACCGGACCAACAGCGGCGGCAGCTCAAGCTATGGAGCTACCCAAACCTATGGCTCAAGCCAAACGAATGGGTCCGGAGGGAGCAATGGCAGCGGCCGAACGTACGGAAGCGGGCGCACCTATGGCGGCAGCTCGACGGGTTCGAGCAGTCATGGAACCAGCCAGCCCACCTGCGGGCGTGACGAGTATCTGAAGGACGGTCGTTGCGTGCATCGCTGACCGCATAAGCCTAGCAAAAAGGGGCGGTCGGCCAACTCTTGGCCGGCCGCCTTTTTCTTTCCAGGAACGGCCTCTGGACGAAGCTGGAACCAATTTGGGAGACTGGCGTTTTCTGCGCTGGGCGTGGGTGTGCGCCCAGCAGGGGGACCGCTTATGCGGCTGGGGCGCCGTCGCAATCATCCTTGGTATGAACGGATTTCCATACGGCGCATCGGCATTGCGCGATGCTTTGGCCGTCGCATGGCCGTTTCAGCGCTCGCGGGAGCCGGGTGTTGTCTGGCGGCGTTTGGCAGCTCGGCCCAAACGGCGCCGACGGTCGCCGACCTGAGCCAGCTCTCCATCGACGAACTCGCCAATGTCGAAATCGTATCCGTTTCAAAGCGGCCCGAGCCGCTGAGCCAGGCTGCGGCGGCGGTGTATGTCATTTCGGCGGAGGATATCAGGCGCTCGGGCGCGACGAGCCTGCCGGAGGCGCTCAGGCTTGCGCCCAATCTCGAAGTCGGCCGGATCAACGCCTACCAATACACGATCTCGGCCCGCGGCTTTAATACGCCCGAGGCCGCCAATAAGCTCCTGGTGCTGATCGACGGCCGCAGCGTCTACACGCCCCTGGGCGCGACGGTGTTTTGGGAAGCCATCGACGTCCCCATGTCCCAGATCGACCACATCGAGGTGATCAGCGGACCCGGCGGCACCTTGTGGGGCGCGAACGCCGTCAATGGCGTCATCAACGTGATCACAAAAAGCTCGGCGGACACGCAGGGCTTCCACGTGGATGCAGCGGCGGGCTCCACGGATCGCACCGGCACTGCGAGTTTTGGCGGGAACATCGGCGATCTCGCAACCTTTCGGCTCTATGCAACCGGCTTCGATCGCAGCGCGACGCTTCCCGTCGATCCCACCGATCATACGAACGATGCGTGGCATGGCGGGCAGGTCGGATTTCGCATCGACAGCACGGAAAACGGAAACGGGTTCACCGCGCAAGGCGATCTCTACAACAACGACACCTACAACATGTTTCTCGAGCGCGCCTGGGGCGGAAACGCATTGGTTCGTTGGAGTGGTGCGCTGGATGACGGATCGACGGTCGGCGTGCAGGCCTACTACGATCAGAACAACCGCGTGGAGCCCGGGCTCACGGATCTGGTGACGACATACGACGTCCAGGCGCAGGAGAACACGACTCTTTTCCACGATCATCAATTCGTCTGGGGCGGAGAATTCCGGCTCTGGCAGGAAACGCTTGTCTCAAGCGGCATTTTCGGACTTGAGCCGCCTTCGGCGACGATTTCGCTGGGCAACGCATTCGTGCAGGATCAATTCCCGATCGCGCCCAATCTGAAGGCCACTTTGGGCGTCAAGCTCGAAGACAACAGCCTCTCGGGTCTGGACTACATGCCGAGCGGGCGCCTGGCTTGGCAACCAAATGCGGATGCGCTGTTCTGGACGTCTATCTCGCGTGCGGTTCGCACGCCTTCGCGGATCGATCGCGATCTCGAAGCGCCGCCCATTCTCGATCCGTCGCCCGATTTTCAATCCGAGAAGCTCATCGCCTACGAGCTGGGCTATCGCGGGCAGCTCGCGTCGAATTTGAGCCTGTCGATCTCGGCTTTCTACAATAGTTATGACGGCATCAGGTCCGACGACTTGACCAATGGCGGCTTTCCGATCGTTCTCGCCAACGGGATTGCGGGTGACGAATATGGCGTCGAGGTCTGGGCTGAATACCACGTGTTCGATTGGTGGCGTCTCGCG
Source organism: uncultured Alphaproteobacteria bacterium (assembly GCA_963715545.1). Taxonomy (GTDB): domain Bacteria; phylum Pseudomonadota; class Alphaproteobacteria; order Micropepsales; family Micropepsaceae; genus Rhizomicrobium. The sequence goes on from OY970252.1 coordinate 4,285,899, forward strand.
CCCGGCTTCAATACGTTGCACAAGGATTTCCATTTGAAGCCCGGCTTCACGGATTTCTCGCAATATGAATCGCTGGGAGAGGACCCCGCCTATCAGGCTCAACTTCGCTCGGAGATGAATATCACTTCGGCGATCGAATTGGACGCGACGGTACGCGATGTCGATCACGAGACACGCGAATTGTTCGTCGGGCCGTTCGAGGTCGTGCCGTCCTATCTCGAGGCCGATCTGCGGATCGGCTGGCGCGTCACGGACCGCTGGGAGCTTTCGCTGGAAGGCGACAACCTGCTCCACAATCACCATTTGGAAGTCGACGATCCGAGCACGACGCCGCCGCGCTACATTCAGCGCGCATTTCTGATCAGCCTGCATACGGGGTTCTGAAGGTGGCGCTGCGCAGGGCGGCTCGATTGCGTCTCGGCCGCTGGGCCCTGGTCGCGGCATTGCTCGCCTCTGCGGCGGCCGCTGCATCGGCGGATTCCATCGAGTATGAAATCAAGGCGACCTATCTCTACAAATTCGCGCCCTTCGTCGAATGGCCCCCATCGGCGGCATCGGCGCCCGTATTCAATCTTTGCGTTGTGGGCGACGATCCGGTTGCGGTTGCGATCGATCAGGCCGCCAAAGGCCAGACTGTCGTGGGCAAGCCGCTCGTCGTGAAGCATCTGCCCACTGCCGCGCCCGATGCAGGCTGCCAGGTCATGTATCTCGCGGGAACGGACGCGCAAACCGTGGCCCAGGCGCTCGTCGCGATGAAGGGCGCGCCCGTGCTCACCGTCACCGATGAGGCTTCGCATCCCGCCGACCGCGGGATCATCAGCTTTGTGATCGACGCCAACCATGTCCGCTTCGACATCGACGATGCGGCGGCCGCGCAAAGCGGCCTCGTCATCAGCTCGAAGCTTCTCGGCCTCGCGCATTCCGTCAAGCCTCGCAGCCCGGAGGTGCATGGCGGATGAGCGCAATCGCCATCGCGGATCGTCGCAAAACGCCCTTCGCGGCGCTGGCCATCGCCGCCATCCTGCTCCTGGCCGGAGTGAGCATCGCGGTTTACGAGGACAATCTCTATCGCTCGCAGCAGATCGATCAGGCCGCCGTGCAGGCGCATATTCTCGCGGCGAGCGTGAGCGCTGCGCTGGTGTTCAACGACGACCGCGCGGCGCAGGAATATGTCAACGCGCTGGAAGCCAACCCTGCGCTGGAAGCGGCCGCTGTCTATGGGACCAATAGCGCGCTGGTCGCGAGTTATCTGCGGCGGGGCGCCCCGCCGGCGCCCAAAGCCATGAAGCCGGGGCCCCCGCATTTCGTCGACAACACGGTCGAAATCGCCGTTCCGGTCATGCAGGGGTTGTCGGTCGTCGGCACGGTCTATCTGCGCGCGATCACCGAATCGACCCAACGGCGCATGGCGCGCTATGGCGGCATTCTTCTTCTGGCCACGATGGCGGCGCTCGTTCTCGCCGTCTTTGCGGGATCGCAGCAGGAGCTCGCGCGCGCAAACCGGCAACTCGAAAGCCGCGCCACCGATCTCGCGAACGCCAATCAGCGGCTCTATGCCGAAATGGAAGAGCGCGCCAAGGCGGAGGAGGCGCTGCGCCAGAGCCAGAAGATGGAAGCGGTGGGGCAACTTTCCGGCGGCATCGCGCATGATTTCAACAATCTCCTGACCATCATGCGCGGCAACCTGCAATTGCTCGAGAAGCGGCTTGCGCAAGGGCGAACCGACGTCCAGCGTTATCTCGACGGCGCCAATGAAGGCTTTCGGCGCGCCGCCTATCTCACCCAGCGCATTCTGGCTTTCTCGCGCCGGCAACCTTTGTCGCCGCAGCCCGTCAATCTGAGCAGCCTCGTTTCGGGTATGATGGAACTTCTGCGCCATTCTGTGGGCGAGCGCGTTGAGATCGACACGAAGCTGAACGCAAGCGGGTGGACGCTCTGTGACGCCAATCAGATGGAGAACGTCATCATTAATCTCGCCATCAATGCGCGCGACGCGATGCCGACCGGCGGCCGGCTGAGCGTCGAAACCGACGATATGCGCATCGATGCGCCGCTTGCGAACGTCGAGGGCATGTCGGCCGGCGAATACGTGCGGCTCAGCGTGAGCGATACGGGGCAGGGCATGACCGAGGACGTGCGGCAAAAGGCGATCGATCCGTTCTTCACCACCAAGCCGCAAGGTCAGGGAACGGGATTGGGGCTCAGCATGACGTTCGGATATATCCGGCAATCGAACGGCTTCATGAAGATCGACAGTGAATTGGGCATAGGGACCCGGCTCACCATCTTCATGCCGCGATACGAGACGCCCCTCACGGCGTCGAAAGGGTGAGAACATGGCAGACGCGCTCGACGAAAAAAACGCCCCAACCGTCCTCCTCGCCGAGGACGAAGCGATGCTGCGCTTCGTGGCGGTGGAGACATTGAGCGACGCGGGATTTCAGGTGTTCGATGCGGTCGACGGCAGCGCGGGATTGAAGATCCTGGAATCCGACAAGAGGATTGATCTCCTGATCAGCGATATCAAGATGCCAGGCCTGAACGGCTATCAGCTCGCGGAAGCCGGACTTGCCTTGCGCCCTGGCCTCAAAGTGTTGCTGATGACCGGCTACGCCCAGGAGCCGATCCCGGAAACGATCAAGCGGGCGGGCGCGCGCGTGATCTACAAGCCGTTTGATTTCGACGTGCTGTCCTCGCTGGCGCAGGAGCTGCTGGCCGAACGGCATTGATGCGGCAGGCTTATTGCCCCATCTGTCTGCACTTAGCGCGCTCTGCGGCTGTCGCGGACGTCGCCAGGATGCGGTCGGCGTTGTCGTAGACGCCGTTCTTCAGCCGATAGACATTGAAATAGAGATTTGAAACGGCGTGTAGCGGGGTTCCGCCGGTGGAATCGCAGACCGGAACCAGGATTTGTCCCGCCGACACCTGGACCTTGGCGTCGAGATCGGTCGCGACGAACGTCATTTGGTTTGTGGGAAAACCCGGTTCGATGAATTTTTTCGTCCGGGGATCGTAGACAGTGACGTCGAACGAATAGTCGGCGTCGGGAACGATCCACATCGCCCAGCCAATGCGGCCGCTGCCGTCGAAATCGGCGATTGCCGCGCTTGTCGTCTTGCTGTTGAACAGAAACGGCTGGAGGCTCTCGCCCATCGCCTTGCGCTTGTAGAGAAATTCCTTCCGGCCGCTCTCCAGCGATTTGCGATCGAGAACGGCGGCAAGTGGAATTTCCGGCGGCGAATCCGGGTCCGTTTCCCAGAGCGCCAGCACGACCGCGCGGCCAGGCACCAGGCGCGACGTGGTTTCGCAGACATCCGGCCCGACATTTGCGATCTTGAGTCTGTCGCGAAGATCCGTCGTGCAGGGCGCGTCGCTATCGGCGCGGGCTGACAACGGCGTCAAGCAAAAAGCAAAACTCGCGCAAACAATAAATTTCCGCATAATTTCACTGCTCCACGCGCGCCTCATTTCTGCCCCATCCCGTTCCACCGTTTGCAAATGCGAATTTCCGAATTATCGCCGGGCAATCGATCGCACTGTGAATTATCTAACCGGAACCGCCTCTGCCTCCAGCCATTAGATATTCGAATGCGGCGCGCGGCGCCAGCGGCGTCCACGCGCATTCTCAACCCATTGTCCATGTGGATGGGATGGACTGTAACAGCAGGAGACATGCAATGTTGTCCGTTTCGAACACCTTGAAAACCGCTGCGCTTGCGGCGGCGTTGAGTTTGGGGGGAATCGCGGCGGGCCCGGCTTCGGCGGATACCTATACCACCCGCTGCTTCGGCGACGACTGCTATCGCGTGCGGTGCGATGACTTCGGCGCCGACTGCGTGCGCACGTCCTATTACGACTATGACCACTATGTTGCGCCCGTTGCGCCGCGCCAGACTCGCATGGTCTGCGACGAATATGGCGACAACTGCCACTATGTCAGCGTCCCGGGTTACTATGACGACCAGGGCATCTGGCATCCCGATTTCTGAAGCGGGTAGAAGCAGGGAACCGGCCTCACGGCCGGTTCTTTGTTTTCAATCGAGGATCTGCGTTTCCCAGCCGTCATATTCGCCGCCGACATCCTGCGCGAAGGCGATCAGGCGGGCGGTGAGATCATCCATCAGACGGGTGTTCGGCGCATCGACGTGGAAAAACATCACGCCGAACTGGGCGCTGTGCTCGTCCGGCTCCATGGTGCGCGCGATCGTCATGCCAAGCGCTTTGCAATTGACGATGAATGCGGCGCGCGCTTCGTCGCTGGGGAAATAGGCCCAGTGATCGACTTCGCGCACCCGCGAAAGATCGTCGCCGTGATCGTGCAGAATGTCGGCGATCTTGCGATTCGATTCGGGCTTGCCAGGGCTGCTGTCCATTACCGGCTTCTGCTCCCAAAAGTCTTCGGTCTGCCGGGGCGTTTTCCCGTGCGCCGCTTGACATAACCTGTCGACGCGCCGCGGTCGTCGGCCCCCGACGCTTTTGTAGCCGTTTCTCCGTCGGGACGTGAAGTGGAATTCTTTTTTCGCCCACCGGATTCACCACGATGCGCAGCATCCTGTGCTTCTTCGACCGCACTTTGCCGTGCGAAGGGATCGTCGGCGATCGCAAGCTCGGTCACCGTGTAGCCGCTTGAGCTCGTCGCGCAGCCTTGCCGCCTCTTCGAATTCCAGATCGGCGGCCGCTTCGCGCATGCGCTTTTCGAGATCGGCGATATGGGCGCGGATATTGTGGCCGATGAATTCCTTGCCGTCTTCGGCCATGCCCGCGTCGACCATGACGTGATCGCGCTCGTACATCGAGCCCATGATGTCGGCGATGTTCTTCTTGATGCTGGCGGCGTGATGCCGTGCTGCGTGTTGTAGGCTTCCTGCTTTTCGCGGCGGCGCGAGGTTTCGGCCATCGCGCGCTCCATCGAGCCCGTGATCCGGTCGGCATAGAGGATCACGTGGCCGTCGACATTGCGCGCGGCGCGGCCGATGGTCTGGATCAGCGAGGTTTCGCTGCGCAGGAAGCCTTCCTTGTCGGCGTCGAGAATCGCGACCAGCGCGCATTCGGGAATGTCGAGCCCTTCGCGCAGCAGATTGATGCCGATCAGCACGTCGAAGGCGCCAAGCCGCAGATCGCGGATGATCTCGATGCGCTCGAGCGTTTCCACATCCGAATGCATGTAGCGCACGCGGATGCCTTGCTCGTGCATATATTCGGTCAGGTCTTCCGCCATCTTCTTGGTGAGCGTGGTGACGAGGGCGCGATAGCCGCGTCTTGGCGACTTCGCGGCATTCGGCGATCAGGTCGTCGACCTGGTGTTCGACGGGGCGGATTTCCACCGGCGGATCGATGAGGCCGGTGGGGCGGATCACCTGTTCGGCGAAGACGCCGCCCGTGCGCTCCATCTCCCAGGGGCCGGGCGTGGCCGAGACATAGACCGTCTGCGGCCGCATCGCGTCCCATTCCTCGAATTTGAGCGGGCGGTTGTCGATGCAGGAGGGCAGGCGGAAGCCATATTCCGCCAAGGTCGCCTTGCGGCGATAGTCGCCGCGGTACATGCCGCCGATCTGCGGCACGGTGACATGGCTTTCGTCGACGAAGACCAGCGCATCGTCGGGCAGATATTCGAACAGGGTCGGCGGCGGCTCGCCGGGTTTGCGGCCCGTCAGCCAGCGCGAATAATTCTCGATGCCGGCGCAGGAGCCCGTCGCCTCGATCATCTCGAGATCGAACAAGGTGCGCTGCTCCAGCCGCTGCGCTTCCAGCAGCTTGCCGTTCTGGCGATACCATTCGAGCCGCTCGCCCAATTCCCAGCTGATGCCCTTCATCGCCTGCGCAAGCGTCGGCCGCGGCGTCACATAATGCGAATTGGCATAGACCTTCACCGATTCGAGGCCGGCCGCCTTTTTGCCGGTCAGCGGATCGAATTCGGTGATGGAATCCACCTCGTCGCCGAACAGTTCGACTCCGCCAGGCGCGGTCTTCGTAATGCGCCGGAAAGAGGTCGATGGTGTCGCCGCGCACGCGGAACGAGCCGCGGGTGAAATTGTCGTCGTTGCGCCGGTATTGCAGCGCCACGAGCTCGCGCATCAGATCCATGCGGTCGATCTTGATCGCCGCGCTTCAGAGTGACGGCCGTGCCGGAATAGGTCTCCACCGCGCCGATGCCGTAGATGCAGGACACCGACGCGACGATGATCACGTCGTCGCGTTCGAGGATCGCGCGCGTCGCCGAATGGCGCATGCGGTCGATCTCTTCGTTGATGGAGGAATCCTTCTCGATATAGGTGTCGGTGCGCGGGATATAGGCTTCCGGCTGGTAGTAGTCGTAATAGGAGACGAAATACTCGACCGCGTTCTCCGGGAAGAAGTTCTTCATCTCCGCGTAGAGCTGGGCCGCCAGCGTCTTGTTCGGCGCGAGGATGAGGGCCGGGCGCTGCAGGTCTCGATCACCTTCGCCATGGTGAAGGTCTTGCCGGAACCGGTGACGCCCAGCAGCACCTGGTCGCGCTCGCCGGAGTTCGGCGTCGCGCCGATGCTCGACATCAGTTCCTTGATCGCGGTCGGCTGATCGCCCGCCGGCTCGTATTCCGACACCAGCTTGAAGCGTCTTGCCGCCTTCGGATTTTTCCGGCCGCGCCGGGCGATGCGGCACGAAGGCCGTCATCTCCGCGCCGGTCAATGCGGCGGCCGGCGCCACGGCCGCCGTCACGCCCTTGCCGCGAAACTGCGCGGACGCTTCTGCCAAACCCGACCGAACGGGGCGAAACCCGGAACCGTTATTGTGCGCCATGGCGGCTAATATAATGCGCGCCGCGCGGGATTGCAGTCACTCTTCTGCCATCCTGCTGACAGGATTTGGCAGGAGCGTGCGCGGCTCCCGCACTATGACGGCGATTTAACGGCGTTGCGAATTGACAGATTCAGAGTTGTATGCCAAAAATTTGGCATGGCGGAACATCCCAAACGCACGCGGAAAACCGGTGACAAGCCAGGCGTGAAAGACGCTTTCAGCCGCCGCGAGCGTGAGATCATGGATGCGCTTTACAAGCTGGGTCGGGCGTCGGCTGCGCAGATCCTCGAACACATTCCCGATCCGCCGAGCAACACCGCGATCCGCACCCTTCTCACGATCCTGGAGAAAAAGGGGCATGTGCGGCATCTGAGCGACGGCACGCGCTACATCTACGAGCCGCTGGTCGCGCGCGAGCAGATGGGTCGCCGCGCCATCGATTCGCTGCTCAAGACATTCTTCGACGATTCGGTCGAACGCGCCGTCACTGCGCTCCTCACGCGCAAGGACGCCGAGATTTCGCGCGACGAGTTGGAGCGGCTGTCGCAATTGATCGAAAAGGCCAAGCGGGAGGGACGATGAGTTCGATCTTTGCGATGCGCGCCTTGTTGTTCGCGGGCGAATTGCTGGCCGCCTCCGCGCTGGTTATGGCGTTGGCGTCGCTGATGAGATTCCGCAATACGGCGAGCAGCCGTCATCTGTTGTGGCTGGCCGCTTTCGGCGTGTTGCTCCTGTTGCCGGCGCTCGCCGCGCTCTTGCCGTCGCTTGTTCAGTTTGTCGTGCCGGCGCCCGTAGTACCCGCGGCACCCAGTCTGATCGCGACATTGACGGCTTTGCCTCCGGCCGATCCTGGACCGGATTTCTTCAGCGTTGAAAATCTTGCGCCCGCGGGCTTTGTGTTTTGGCTCGCGGGCGTCTGCCTGATCTCGTTGCGCGGCCTGGTCGCCGCATTTGGTCTGCGCGCGCTGCGCCGTCAGAGCGTGGCGCATGATTTCGGCGACTTGGCCGTGATCGATCCGCGCTGCGAACTGCGTATTTCCACGGCTGATGAATCTTTCGGACCCGTCACCTGGGGATTTCTGCGGCCCGTCATCCTGCTCCCGAGGAATTCCGTCTTCTGGCCGCGCGAGCGCCTCGACGCGGTGCTGCTGCACGAGATGGCGCATATAAGCCGGCGCGACAGCCTCGCGCAGATGCTGTCGCTTCTCGTATGCGCTTTCTATTGGCCCAATCCGCTTGTCTGGCTGGGCGCGCGCGCCATGCGCCGCGAAGCGGAAATGGCGGCGGACGATGCGGTGATCGTGGCGGGCGTCAAGCCGTCCGCCTATGCCGGCGAATTGCTGCAGCTCGCCTCGGAGTTTCTCGAAGCTGGTCCGTCGACCGCGACCGCTCTCTTCATGGCCGCGCCGTCCGCGCTGGAAGCGCGGGTGCAATCTGTTCTGGCTCCAACCCAACAACGATCGGGAGTGACGAAGATGGATGTGTTGAAAATCGCCTGCGCCGGGCTTCTGGCGACCTCTGCACTGGTCCTGGCGCGCCCTTCGCTCGCCCAGGATGAGCCGCAGGCCCCCGCTGCTTCGTCCGCTGAAGCGGCGCCATCGGCGCCGGCAGTTACGACGGCGCCCCTGGCTCCGGCGGAAGCGGCTGCTCCGTCTGCGCCTGCCGCGCCGCCCGCCCCAGTCGGCGAGGCTGCTTCTCCGACGCAGCCAACGGACCCGACCACGTTGGACATGCCGTCCGACGCCAATGTTCAAGTCCGGGAAGAATTGCGCACGGTCAACGGCCGACAGGTGCGACACATCCAGATGATTGTGAGGAAAGCGAAACTCCAGGCCCGTGAGGCCCAGGAGGAAATGGCCCGCATGAGGCCCGAAATTGAAAAAGCGATCGCGGAGGCGAAAGTCGGCGAACGGGCCGCCCAAGCGGTGAAAGACGCGCAGCCGCAGATCGACGAAGCGATGGAAAAAGTCGGCCCCGAGATCGATCAGGCGTTGGCCCAGGTTCGCACGGAACTCGCCAAGGCAAATCTCGACGTGAAGATCAGGGAACGAGTGGATGCGGCGCTGAAGCGCGTAGAGATCCGCATTCAAGCCCGGGACGCCAATCGGAAAAACGCCGAGCACAACATAGTGATCGAAGATTCCGACGCGCCGTCGGACAAGTGATCGACGGCTCCGCGGTCACAGCCTTATCCGTCATCATGCGGCCTGGTTTGCAGATTGCGGATAATATTTCTGCATCATGCGATCGCGAAAGGCGACCAGATTGGCGTAACTTTCGGCGCGAGTCCGCAGTGGCGCCTCGAAAAACGGCGTGAGGATCGACGCCGCCATGCCGAAGGCCGTCGCATCTGCGCCGCAAGGTGTTTCGCCAAAGAGATAAGGTTTGTCTCCCAGTAACGCCGATAGAGCAGAAAGTGAACGTGCGCCCAGTTCCACGATCTCATCGTCGCGATGCCGACCGAGGCCGTGCGCAAACAAATTTTGGCGCACCCGTTCGCGCCCTTGCGCTCTTGCGGTCTCCCGCGCTTCGGCGGGCAGGCCATCAAAGAAATGCGCCGGCCCTTTGGCGAAATTCTCGTCGTCCATCCAGCGCGCATGGATCAGGGCGAAATAGAGATGGTCTTCCAGCATGCGCTCGATCGCCCAGGCTTCGGCGCGCTGCTTCGCCGATAAATTCTTGTCGAAATCGAAGCTGTACTTTTCTTCGACATGAGCGCGGATGAACGTCGAATCGCCGATGCGTTCCGAGCCATCCTGGATATAGGGAACCTTGCCCTTCGGCGCAGTCGGCGGCGCGCCACGCTCGAAGCGATAGGGCACGCCCGCCATTTTGAGCTGCACTTCGCTTTTCATCACAAACGGGCTGGGATCTGGAAGTCCGAAAGCGGGGCCGAAGGCGTAAAGAACGATCATGATTCGATATCCTTTTTCGATCCTGTATCCTACCGCCATCCTGCTGACAGCATGATGTCAGCAACGTTTTGGAGTTCGCGGGCGCCGCTATTCAAGCGCTATCGTGCGCGACGCCTCGAAGGGATGATCGATCAGGGCCTGCATCCGCTCGACAAAGCGATCCGTGCCCGGAAGCCGGGCATGCATTTCGAAAGCCGCTGCATCAATCCAGCGCGAGTGGATATAGAACAGACGCGGTTCCTGCGTCGAGCGATAAGCCTCTATTTCGACGCAGCCGGCTTCGGCGCGCACCTGGGCGACCTGCGCGCGCAGCAAGGCCGCAACGGCCCCGTCCTGTCCTTCCAGGGCGTGGAAGCGGGCGAATATGAACAACGGCACGGACCCTCCTTTCCGCAGCTGCGGCAGATTTTTCGATTCGGCGCCCTTTCCCTACCGCCACGCTGCTGACAACATGCTGTCAGCAACGATTTGTCAGAACAGCGGCGAGGTCCTCTGGAGAAGCCGGCATGTTGATGGATGCAACGGTATTCGATCGTTTTCCCAAGCCGCCCTGCGCAAATTTGTTGGGTTGGACATTGCTGGATCACGACGCCGCGAAGGGTTGGGTCAGACTTGCATTCGAAGGCCGACCGGAATTCGTCAATCCCGCCGGCTTCATCCAGGGCGGGATGCTTGCAGCGATGCTCGACGACACGATGGGGCCCGCCGTGCTGCTGATGACGGAGGGGCGCTTCTTCACCGTGTCGATCGGCATGAGCGTGAGTTTTCTGGCGCCGGCCAAACCCGGGCGATTGATCGGCGAAGGTCAGGTCGTGCAACTTGGGAAAACCATCGGGTTCGTGGAGGCGAGCCTGACGGATTGCGCAGGCGCGCTCGTCGCCCGCGCGAGTTCGCAGGCGCGATTGATTCCGGTGGAACGATTGGCGGCGGCATGAGACGCGCGGACAGGCTTTTCCGGATCATCCAGGTGTTGCGGCGCAAGCGCCGTCCCGTCACCGCGCAGGAGATCGCGCAGGAGCTGGAAACCTCGCTGCGCACGATCTATCGCGACGTGGCGCAGCTGATGGCCGATCGCGTGCCGATCCGCGGCGAAGCGGGCGTCGGCTATGTGCTGGAGGGCGGCTTCGACATGCCGCCTTTGATGCTCACGCCGGACGAGATCGAAGCCGCGATGCTGGGCGCGCAATGGGTGATGAACCGTGCCGATCCCGCGCTCACCCGCGCCGCCGCCGACCTCATCGCCAAGATCGGCGTCGTCGTGCCCGAGCACCTGCGTCCTCTGTTGATGGAGCCCGCGCTCGCCGCGCCCAAACGCTATCCCAATGCGCAGGACACGATCGACATGGCGCGCGTGCGCAGCGCGATCCGGGCGCAAGGCAAGATCGCGCTCCTCTATGCCGACGAAAGCCGCAGCGAAACGCGCCGTGTGATCTGGCCCATCGCGGTGAGTTATTGGGAAACAGTTCGCGTCATCGTCGCGTGGTGCGAGCTGCGCAACGGGTTCCGGCATTTCCGCACCGATCGCGTTGTCGCCGCCGAATTTCTTGAAGCCCGTTACCCGACCTCGCGCGCGCGGCTGCGCCTAGCGTGGAAAAAGGAAATGGATGCGAGCTGCGCGGGCGAGGACTATCAGGGACCGCGGTCGCTCGCCGCGCGCGACCGCGCGGCCGACGCAATGGTGGAGTGAGGAATCCGAAGCGCCGAAATCTAACTCGCGTCACGCTTCGGAAAAGTCACGGCCTCAACCTTGTTGCCGTCTGGATCGAGGATAAAAGCGCCGAAATAGGTTGTGAAAGCCGCCTGGCGCGGCCCGGGTTCGCCTTCGTCCGCGCCGCCGTTCGCGAGCGCCGCCGCATGAAATGCGCGCACCGCCTCTTCGCCCGGCGCTCGCAGGCAGATATGTCCGCCAGGATTTGGTGTGCGCGGCGCATGTTCTCTCAGGTTCACCCAGAACTCGGGATAGGTCTTTCCGAATCCGATCGTCGCCTCCCTCACCACGAGCCTGGTAAGGCCCAGAGGCGCAAGCACCGACTCGTAGAATGCGCCGGCTCTCGCGAGATCAAGAACCGGCACGGAAACATGATCGATCATAAATTCCTCGCCGACTATCAGCGCGAAAGGATCGCAAATTTGACGTCGCGCGTCACGGCGAAACGACGAAGGCGCAGGACGTCGCCGTCCTGCGCCTTCGAGGGAATCTGAACCGGTTCGAATTTACAGCGCGCTGGAAAGTTCGCTGCGCAATGCGCCGGTGGCCGGATTATGGACGCGGTTGTTGACGATGTCCGAAACGCTGACCGGGCGGCCATAGAATTCGCTGTCCCAGTCGCTCTTGTCGTCGACAATCGAGCCGTTGAAGGTGAGGCCGCCATAGGCGCCGGTGGCGGATGTCCAGGCGATGATATCGCCGGAGAGATTGCCGCTGGTCGCGCCTTCAGCGCCGCCGCTCAAGGTCACGACGGTGATGTCTGCCGCCGCGCCGATCTTGAACTTGCTCTGCTCGATGCCGCGCAGCGCCCGGTCGCTCATGATCAAGAGCACAATCTGCGCTTCCTCAAGCCCGGCCTGCAGACCGAACGATGCGGATCCCAGCGTGTAGAAAGCCGGCTGGCTCCAATGGCCGCCGCGCCGTTCCACCAACACGCCGTCGCCGCCCTCGGCGCCGAAGATGAACCCGCCCTTGACGAGCTTGGGGATGATCAGCACGGCGCGCGCATGCCGAAGCATGTCATGCGCCTGGGCGAAGGACGGATCGTGTTTGAGATTCACGACGGTTTGCGTGGCATGGGCCAGAACTTCGGTCTGGTCGGAGGCCATGGCGGAAGATGCGCCGGCGGTCGTCATTGCGAACGCCACGGCAGCGGCGGAAAGAACGGAAAGTCTGATCATTTCGAAATCCCCTTAAGGTGGCGCAAGCGGACCGCACTGCGCGGTTTAAAAACGCGCCATATGTACAGAAGTTCCTCCCGGTGCGAAATGCCCTGGGCGCGGACGAATCGCGACCCGCATTGTGACAGCCATGCTCCCGCGTCGCAGCAAAACCGGGCCGGATGCGTATCGGCCCGATACATTGACTTGGCGGCGCGTGCTGCCCAGATTCTTTCGGCAGCCGGGGAGCAACGAATCATGGCCGATATCAATGCGTCGCGCGCAGCCGAGGCGTCGAAACCTGAAGATCTCCGGTTGTTCTCAATCATCATCTACGCGCTTTTTATCGCTGCGTTCTGCAACGGCTTCACGGCGCTCGTCGGCGTCATCCTCGCTTACGTGAAACGCGGCGATGCGCGCGGTACGATCTATGAAAGCCATTTCACCAATACGATCGAAGTGTTCTGGATCACGCTGGTGGTCGGATTGATCGCGATTCCGCTCTATTTCCTGTTCTTCCTCGGCGCGTTGATCCATCTCGGCCTGATCGTCTGGTATCTGTACCGTTCGATCAAAGGACTCGTGCGCACGCTGGATGGCAGGGCCTACAGCTGACGGATTAATGGACGCCGCTCGGGGTCGGGCGGAAAAACAGAAAGCCGATAAAACCCACCATCAGGGCAAGCGCGAAACTGTACGGCACGATGTCGTAGAGCGTCGCCGAAGCCTGGGCTGCGTGATGAAAAGTCATGCCCATATGCGCGCCCCACAGCGCGCAATCGCCGATGCCGTCCTCATTGACCTGGCAACCGGAATAGGTCGACGCAAAAACGGCAAGAGTCGGAAAGGCGAGCGCCGCAAGCGGGAGGACAAGCGGGCTGAGCGCGGCCAGGAGCGGCCGGCGCAGGATCAACGCCAGCACGGCCGCCGCAAAGGCGATCGCAAGCGCGAAGAGCGCGTTCTCGCCGATGAACCAGGCGAGATCGAGCGTATCGCGCAATCCGCCGCCCAATATCATGCCGCGGCACAATGCGGGGCCTGGCGCGCAACTCATCGCAAACGCCGTGCCGCGCACGAACCAGACAAGGACGGATGGACCCAGAAGCAGGGCTGCGCACAGGCCCCAAACGCACAGCAATAGGCTGTGTTTTGGAGGCGGCGAGCCCGCCTCGTCCATATCGTCGTGCATTTCCATAAACGAATGTTAGGCATGCCCCAGTGGAATGCCGCACATTTATCCTACGATGATTAATGGCCGCGGGTGTTAACCTGCGTTGCCCGCGAACATTAAATGTCGTCTTGCAGCCTTTCAGGAGCTACCGCAACTCCCGCGTGTCGGCTCAGGCCGCAGCCGAGGGTCGCGCCTTTACCCGCGCGAACCATGCGGCGACATGGGTATTTTCTGGATTGAGCGGCTGGCCCACCGTCGCGCCGAAATCGAGAAAAGCGAACAGCAGGATGTCGGCGAGCGTGAAGCGCTTGCCGCACAGATACTCACGGGACGCTGTCTGGCCGTCGAGCCATTTGAGGCGATCCTGCGCGATTTTCTTCAACCCGTCCGCCGCTTCCGGCAACGTCACCATGCGATCCTTGAACAGGGGCAGGCCCTGGCTGTAGCGAAAGCCGTTCGCGAGCGGTTCGCAGATATTGAGATCGACGCGGCGCGTCCACATCCGGCATTCCGCCTTTTCGGCCGCCGTAGCGCCGATCAGGGCGGGCTTGGGGTGTGTATCTTCGAGATATTCGCAGATGGCGGTGATTTCGCACACCGTCGAGCCGTCATCGAGCTCCAGCGCGGGCATTTGGCCATGGGCGTTTTTGGCGAGATAGGGCTCCTTGCGGTTGTCGCCCTTCATCAGATCGATGTCGGCGGACGGGATTTTGATCCCCTTTTCGGCCATAAACATCCGGACGACTCGCGGATTGGGACCGATGGAGTTGTAGAATTTCATGTTGGACGTCCCTTCCTGATATTTGGCCTGATCTTTGGCGCGTTGCGCAGGTCGCGGACGTTAAGCAAGGGCGGCAAACCGGTCAAACCCGTCCCGGACTAGGGAATTCAGCCTTATTGTAAAGTTAGTGTTTTGGTTTCTTGATAGCGTCCGGAACGGCGGAAAGCTGATGACCATTCAGAAATTCCTCATTCTGGCCGGCGGCTGGATCCTGACGATCGTGGGCGCAATTCTGTCCCCTATTCCGCTGCCCCTGCCGATTCCGATTCCGATCGGCATTACGATGCTTTTGGTCGGCTGCGCGATCCTCACGACTCATTCGAAGGCTTTTCGCCGCGGCGTTCAATATGTCCGCCATCACAACGCCTGGCTTTCGCGCGCGCTGGAGTTCGTCGCCAAGCACACGTCCGACATCGTGGAGAAAATGGCGCACCGCTTTACGCACCGGCGCGATGGCCGGTACAGACGCGGGTTCGCGCGCATTGCCAGGCGCACGAGCGCGATCATGAAAAAGATGGTGCATCGCACGCGTCCCCTTGCGCATGGCCGCCACGCGCGCATCCGGGCGCGGCGCGACGAAACCTGAGCCGATGGCGATTCCGTTCGAACGCAATTTCGAAGCGCCCTATGGCGAGATCGTGGGCTTAAGCCCGCGCATCGGCCGCGTGCTCGCGAAGAATCCGGGACCGTTCACCTTCAAAGGTACGGGCGTCTATATCCTGGGCGACAAGGACGCAGCCGTAATCGATCCCGGCCCGGACATGTCGGAGCACGTGGAAGCGTTGAAGCACGCGATCGGGGACCGGCGTCTCACCCATATTCTCGTCACGCACACGCACGCCGATCATTCTCCCGCCGCCAAGCCGCTCAAAGAATGGTCGGGGGCCAAGACATATGCCTTCGGGCCGCATGGCTCAGGCAAAGCGGAAGAAGGCGTGAAAGTGGAAGAAGGCGGCGACATGGCGTTCACGCCGGATGTGCGTGTGAAAGACGGCGACATTATCGCTGGCAACGGCTTCACCGTCGAATGCGTGTTCGCGCCCGGCCATACATCCAACCACATGTGTTACGCGCTGCGCGAGGAAAAGGCGCTGTTCACCGGCGATCATGTGATGGGCTGGTCGACGACGGTGGTGACGCCACCGGACGGAGACATGGGCTCCTACATGGCGAGCCTGCGCAAATTGCTCGCGCGCGACGACAAGATTCTCTGGCCCACGCATGGCGGACCGGTGCGCGACCCCAAACCTTTCGTGCAGGCCTATATCGATCACCGCCTCGATCGCGAGGCGCAGATCGTGTCCTGCCTGCGCGACGGCGTGACGACGATTCCTGAAATGGTCGCGCGCATGTATGTCGATGTCGACAAGCGTCTCCATCCGGCCGCCGCGCGATCTGTTCTCGCGCATCTGATCCAGATGACGAGTGACGGGCGCGTTGTTGTTGAAGGAACCGGCTTGCAAGCGCGGTATCGTTTGCGGACGTAATCGTTCCACCCGCCCCTTGAGGGCGGGTGAGACGATAATCATCCGCTCGCGATCAGCTTTTTCACAAACGCGCGGATGCGCGCCGCGTTCTCGCCGCCGTCGGTGTCGCCGACTCGGCTCTTGGAGCGGATGTCGAGGCGCGCGCCCATGCCGGACGGTTTGACCCGCATCACGATGTCGGAGGTGAGGCCGAAGAAGAAACTCGTGTCGGTCGCCTCGATGCGGCCTTCGTCGGGCACGACAGCCACGATATCCCAGCCCATCTTCCGCGCGGTCGCGAGCGCGCGCGCAAATAATTTCTCCGGCGAGGTCAGCTGGCCGACGGGATGAATCTCGGGATAGAATTTCTTTTGCAGCGCCATCACGGTGGTGCTCTTGCCGTCCGCCTGCACGACATCCGGTCCGTCATAATCGGGCGGGTTTTCCGCGCCCGGCCGCTGCGTGAGAAGCGCTGCGAATTCCGGCGGGTGTTCGACATCCGTCGAGATGTCGTGAATGCGGGGCGACACGCGGCAGATCGCGATGTCGTAGGCGGGGTTCGCCAGCAGAATAATGGCGCCGACAAATCCGACCACACCGTAACGCGCGCCCGCTCCGGAATTGAGCAGCAGCGCCGTCACTACCCAGGTCAGCCCGAGCAGGAGAGCCACTGCGCCAAAGCCCAGGCAAAACGGAAATACCTTGAAGAGACCGAAGCGGAAATCCCAGGCGTGAAAGCGCGTGCCCACGGACGCGACCAGGCCGATCACGAGCGCGAGCGCCAAGGCGCCGAACGCGAGCCTGGCGACGACATTCATGAACCGCATTGAATTCCCCTTGGGCCGCCTATTCGGCGGCGGTCGGCAGCCGGTAAGAGCCGAAACGCTGGCGCAACGTGATCTTCTGAATCTTGCCCGTCGCGGTATGCGGGATTTCGTCGACAAACGCGACGTCGTCCGGCATCCACCATTTGGCGATCTTGCCCGTCAAATATTTCAACAATTCGTCTTTGGTCGCTTTCTGGCCCGGCTTCAGCATCACGATCAGGAGCGGGCGCTCGTCCCATTTGGGATGCGCGACGCCGATCACGGCCGCTTCGGCCACGGCCGGATGGCCGACCGCCACATTCTCGATCTCGATCGACGAAATCCATTCGCCGCCCGATTTGATCACGTCCTTGGCGCGGTCGGTGATCGTCATGTAGCCGTCGGCGTCGAGCGTCGCCACGTCGCCCGTGTCGAACCAGCCTTCGGAGTCGAACGCGTTCTGGCCGTCGCCCTTGAAATAGGCCTTGGCCACGGCGGGGCCGCGCACCTTGAGGCGACCGAACGCCTTGCCGTCGCGCGGCAACTCGCGATCCTCGTCGTCGACGATCTTCATTTCCACGCCGAAGGGCGGATGGCCCTGCTTGAGCTTGAAGGCGAGCTGCTCTTCGTAAGGCAACGCGTCCATGCCGGCCTTGAGCGTACCCAAAGTGCCCAGCGGACTCATTTCCGTCATGCCCCAGGCGTGCACGACTTCGACTTCATATTTGCGTTCGAAAATTTCGATCATCGAGCGCGGGCAGGCGGAGCCGCCGATCAGCACGCGCTTCAGATGCGGCAGCATCTTTCCTGTCTGCTCGAGATATTGCAGCAGCATGAGCCAGACGGTGGGCACGGCCGCGGTCATCGTCACCTTTTCGGTGTCGAGCAGTTCATAGACCGAAGCGCCGTCCAGCTTCGGCCCCGGCAGCACAAGCTTCGCGCCCGTCATCGGCCCGACAAAGGCCAGCGCCCAGGCGTTGGCATGAAACATCGGCACGACCGGCAGCACGCTGTCGACTCCGCGCACGCCTTGCGCATCCGCCTGGCTCGCGATCAGCGCATGCAGCGTGTTCGAGCGGTGGGTATAGAGCACGCCCTTGGGATTGCCCGTGGTGCCGGAGGTGTAGCAAAGCCCGCAGGCCGTGTTTTCGTCGAACTCCTTCCAGGCGAAATCGTCCGCCGGCTCTGCGATGAAATCCTCATAGGCGACGAGATTGGGAATTTCCGCCTTCGGCAGATTGGCACGGTCGGTCAGCGCCACAAAAAGCTTGATCGAGGGCAGCTTGGGCGCGAGCTCGGCGACCAGTTTGGCGAAACTCGTGTCGAAGAACAGCACGCGGTCCTCCGCGTGGTTCGCAATATAGACAAGCTGCTCGGGGAACAGGCGTGGGTTGAGCGTGTGATAGATCGCGCCGATGCCGGTGATGCCGTACCAGGCCTCGATATGGCGATGTGTATTCCAGGCGAGCGTGGCGACGCGGTCGCCGAGCTTGACGCCGTGCTTGTCGAGCGCCCTGGCGACGCGGCGGGCGCGCGCCTGGATTTCGCGGTAATTCGTCCGGTGGATGGGACCTTCCACCGTCCGCGTCACGATCTCGCGGTCGCCATGAAAGCGCGCGGCGTGGTCGATGATCTTGTTGACCAGCAACGGCCAGTCCTGCATCAGGCCAAGCATGCCCGGAAACCCCTGAATTGCGCCGCGCGCATCATAGGAATGCGCGCGGGGGGGAGCAACGCGAACAGACCGCGCGTTGACGCGGCGCAGCGGCGCGGGCGATGAATGGCGCCGCCAGCCCCGAGAGCCGCACCATGCCCCTGTCCAATGCCCAGACGCGCGACGTCCAGAGCCTCCTTCACCCCTACACCAACCTCGTGAAATTGCGCGAAACCGGGCCCGTGATCTTCGAGCGGGGCAAGGGCGTGCGCGTCTATGACGAGCACGGCAAGGACTATATCGAGGCCATGTCCGGGCTTTGGTGCACCGCGCTGGGCTGGGGCGAGGAGGCCCTGATCGAGGCGGCGGCCGAGCAGATGCGGAAGCTCTCCTACGCCCATCTCTTCGCGGGGCGCAGCCACGAACCGGCCATCGCGCTGGCCGAGAAGCTCAAGGAGATCGCGCCGTTTCCGGTCGGCAAGGTGTTCTTCGCCAATTCAGGTTCGGAAGCCAACGACACCCAGATCAAGCTCATCTGGTACGCCAACAATGCGCGATGGGCAAGCCCAAGGCGAAGAAGATCATCAGCCGCACCAAGGCCTATCACGGCGTGACCATGGCGAGCGCAAGCCTGACAGGCCTTCCAGCCAACCACAGAAGCTTCGACCTGCCGCTCGATTTCGTGCGCTTCGCCGATTGCCCGCACTATTACCGCAACGCCGAGCCGGGCGAGAGCGAGAGCGGATTTCTCGACGCGCTGGCCGCAAACCTCGCGGCCCTGATCGAGAAGGAAGGTCCCGACACTATCGCCGCGATGATCGCCGAACCCGTGCAGGGCGCGGGCGGCGTGATCGTGCCGCCGAAGGGCTATTTCGACGCGATCTGCCAGGTGCTTGATCGTTACGGCATTCCGTTTGATCGACGACGAAGTGATCACGGGCTTCGGCCGCACGGGCAACTGGTTCGGCTGCGGCACGTATGGTTTCGAACCTGCGACCATGACGGTCGCCAAGGCGCTGTCGTCGGCCTATCTGCCGATCTCGGCGGTGCTGCTGTCGCCGGAAATGTGCGAAGCGATCGAAAGCGAATCTGGAACGCATCGGCACCTTCGGCCACGGCTTCACCTATTCCGGCCATCCCGTGGCGGCCGCCGTCGCGCTCAAGACCATCGAGATCTATCAGGAACGCGACATCGTGGGCCATGTGCGCGATGTGGCGCCGCGGTTCCTCGCGCGGCTGGCCAAGCTCGGCGAGCATCCGCTGGTGGGCGAGGCGACGGGCGTGGGCCTGATCGGCCGGCGTCGAAATCGTGGCGGACAAGAAGACCAAAGCGAGTTTCGAGCCGACGAAAACGGCCGCCGCCAATGTCGCGCGTTTCGCGGAAGAGGAAGGCCTGATCACCCGCCCGCTGCTGGGCGACCGCATCGCGCTGTGTCCGCCGCTCGTGATCGATGAAGCCGAAATCGACGAACTGTTCGACCGCTTCGAACGCGCGCTGGCCAAGGGCCTCGACTGGGCGACGAAAGAGAAGTTGATCGCGTAGGCGACTTAGGTGATTCAGCGCTTCACCCCTCGACGGCGATCGGGCGCGGCCAGCAGTAGGAATTTGGCCTTCACGTCCGCGAACAGGCCCGACGGAATGAAGCCATAGGCGAAAGCGCGAGGGCGTCCAGGCAGCGGCGCGATCCCGGCGTTCGGCCATTCGTCGATATTATATTCCGACGCGACAACCCAGCATCGCGCATCGTCGAGGCCGAGCGCCATGCGGACCTTAGGCGGGATTTCGACCCCTTGTGTGTCACCGCGCGGTTGCGCGTGTGTTATCGGTAGAATCACAACGAACCGCGGATCGGAATTCGGGTCACTCGCCGCCACGAGGCACGCTGGACGTTCTTTGCTTTGTGTACGACCGAGCGCTGCTTCACGTAGCCAAAGATAGTCATATCGAATGACGAGGCCCGGCTCGGGTTTCGGCAGCGCCACGTGCTTACTTTAACAATGCGTCGAGCTTCTTGTGCTTGGGGCTCATCTTTGCGCGGCTGACCGCATCGACCACGACAACTGGAGCATCCGCCGTGCGCGACACGCGCTTCGATGCTGCGACGAGCCAGTCGTAATGCGTTGCGGACATCAGCACGAACTCGCGACGGCCATGCCGCGTGATTTCGACCGGTTCCTGCTGCGCGCGGTGTTGGAATTCGCCGAACTTGCGCTGAAATTCCATCGCGGTCGTCTGTGCCATAACCTATACCTCGTCTACGTATAATGCGCATTATCTGTAGATACGAAAAGCGCGTCAAGGTCATGGGTAGTAGGCCTAGAGAGCGCAAACTCCTTATTGACAAGTATAAGGCTTAAGCTTAAGTTTAAGACTTGAACTGTGACGGGAGAGCCAAATGGCTAGTTTAGCGATTGCATTCATGCGCACTGCTGCGCTTGTCGATCTTGTCAGGGTGGCTGACCCTGAAGGGACAAAGTTCGTCCGCATATTGAGCGATACGAAAATTGGGATTGGGTCTGACGCGCTAAGTCCTTCAATAGTTATCGATTTTTTGGCGGAAACGACCGCAGGGCCAAGTGAGGCTCTAGAACCTAAAAAAGCTCCGATCGTTGCACCTACTTCTTCGCCTGCGGTTCAAGTTATGCCCCCTGACGCCCCGAGCGGTGCCCTTTCTTGGAAGGATCGGCTGACGAAAAACTGGTTTGAATTGCAGGGTAAGAAAACAAGGTGCTCTTCGGTTAAGGAGATTTTGCTGCGCGGTCTCCAAGCAATCGAGACCGAGCGGCCGGGAACGCTCGAAAAGCTTTCGCAGATCAAAAAGCGCACCAAGCGGATAGTGGCTCGTGATCGGAACAGCCTATTTGAGAGTCCGCATTTGGTTCAGGACCACTCCTCTCAAATACCGAGTAGATGGTGGGTCGGAACAAACAACAGCTCGCAAGAAGTCAAATCTTGGCTCAGGCAAGCAGTTGAATGCGCTGGCTTGCGATGGGATGCCGACTTTAAGTGTTCGATATAAAAGGCCCCTACTTCAACCCCAGTTTCTGCGCAAGATAGGTGTAGGACAGCGCCCACATCTCGGCCTGTTCCTCATGCGTCGCGCCTGGCCCGT
This sequence comes from uncultured Alphaproteobacteria bacterium, assembly GCA_963715545.1. Taxonomy (GTDB): domain Bacteria; phylum Pseudomonadota; class Alphaproteobacteria; order Micropepsales; family Micropepsaceae; genus Rhizomicrobium. The sequence continues at coordinate 4,307,451 of OY970252.1, forward strand.
GGCCGCCTTCGGGGCTTTCGTAGAACAGCACGTCCTGGTTCATCGCTTCCATTTTCGCCGCCATCATGCGCGCGAAAACGGGCGTGACTCTGTCGTCGCTCGTTTCGGTGATGAACAGGATCGGCGGATATTTCACGTCCGGTTTCAGGTTCTCATAGGCCGAATATTTGAGGATCGCCGCGCGCATGACGGGATCTGCTGGATCGCCATATTCTCCCACCCAGGACGCGCCCGCGCCGAAATGCGTGTAGCGCAGCATGTCGACGAGCGGCCGCTGACACACGACCGCGCCGAACAGGTCGGGCCGTTCGGCCATGGTCGCCGTCACGAGCAAGCCGCCATTCGACGCGCCGACCGTGCCCACCTGTTTCGGCAATGCGAGCCCACGGTGCTCGATGTCTTGGGCCACCGCTTCGAAATCGTCGAAGGCGCGCTGGTGATGGAGTTTCAACGCTGCCTGATGCCAGGCCGGGCCGAATTCGCCGCCGCCGCGGATGTTGGCCACTGCAATCGCGCCACCCTTCGCGAGCCAGGTCTGACCCGCATCGAGCGGACGGTGGCCGTCGTTCCAGTACCAGGGCACGAGCGACAATTCGAAACCGCCATAGGAATAGAGGATGGTCGGCACTGGGCCGGTCGCGGTTTTGGAATGAATCAAGAAATAGGGAATCTTCGTGCCGTCGGCGGACGACGCCTCGAACTGATCCGTGACCAATCCGCTCGCATCGAAACGCGAAGGCTCCGACTTGATTGCGGCCGGCGCGCCCTTGCCGTCATAGGCGTAGAGCGTCACGGGTTGCAGGAAGCTTTCAAAGGTGAATTGGGCCAGCGGCGTCCAGTCGTCGGCGGACACGATATGCGTCGAGCCGCCTTTCGGCAGATCGAGAATCGTTTCGCTCCACGTGCCCGCTTTGCCCGGACGGAATTCATGGATCGCGCCCGTGACGTTTTCGAAGATCGAGGCATAGACCGCGTCGCGCCCCGCCGACACATCGTCGATCGCACCGCGCGCATCGGGCGTGAAGAGGACGGCATAGCTCGGCTTGTTCGATTTCACGAAGCGTTGCACCGGAAACGACACCAGCGAGCCTTGTGGAATCGCAGCGCCGCCGGGAGGAGTCCATGTGTCGCGCAAGGTGAACAGCAGATTGCCGGCGGTGACGCCCTTGAGGTCGGCGCCGAGCGGCAGCGGCAGTTTCAACGTCGCGCCGTCGGGCTTCACATAGAAATATTCAGCCGTGAAGAACGTGAGGCCGTGCACGATCAGCGGGATCGTGCCGTAAGGCCCATGGAAGACGACCGGCTGCGAGGAGATATCGGTGGTCTGGCCTTCGAACACAGTCTTGGCCGCGCCGAGCGGCTGGCCGCGACGCCAGAGTTTCACGATGCGTGGATAGCTCGAAACGGTCATCGAACCCGGACCGAAATCCGTGTCGAAGAGGATCGTGTTCGCGTCGACATATTCGGCATTGGATTTCGCGACGGGCAGCGAAAAGTCGTTCTTCAAGAACGCCTTCGCCTTGGGCTCGTATTCGCGCACGACGGACGCATCGCCGCCGCCAGGAGACAGCCGCACGAGGCAGCGCTTCATGCCCGGCGCGCAGCGCGCGCCTTGCCACACCCAATCGGTGTGCTCGTCGGCGTCGAGCTTGTCGACGTCAAGCAATATGTTCCATTTCGGATCGGCGTTGCGGTAGTCGGCTGCGGAAGTCTTGCGCCAAACCCCGCGCACGTGACCGCCGTCCTGCCAGAAATTGGTGACGTCGCCGTGATCGAGTTCGCCCATCGCGATGCGGTCATTGGCGTTGAGCACGGTGAGGATCGCGTCGAAATCCTTTCTGTATTGCGGATCGGATTGCAGGACCGAGAACGTCTTCCCGTTCTGCTCCTTCGCCCAGGCCAGCGGCTTCGCGCCGTGAATGTCGGTGAGCCACAGATAGGGATCGGGCGAGTCCGGCGTGAGGTCTGCCGTTTGCGCAATCGCGACGCCCACGAGCGCGCCGGCGCATGCAAGTCCAAGCGCCAATTTGCCGAGCTTCATTCCAGATCCCCCTGCCATTTGGTTGGCTTCAATGTCTCTCGCACGCGCGCCGGGCGAAAGTGAAATCTTCAAAAGATTCGCCCAGGCGGCGTTACCGCCGTTCAAACAAAAGTGTGGGATTGCCCTTGTAGGTCGTCTCGGCATATTGCGCATAGCCCGCCTTTTCGGCCACGCGGATGGATGGCGCGTTCTCCGGCGCGATCATGCAGGCCGTGCGCACATGGCCGAAATGTCCGTCATGCCAGGCGATCGCCGCCGCCACCGCTTCCGACGCGAAGCCCTTGCCATGCGCCGCTGGAATCAGACCCCAGCCGATTTCATGTGCGCCGTCGAAGCCGGGATTCATGTCGCGCCGGTGATCGGAAAACCCCATCTCGCCGATGAACCTGCCTGAGGATTTTTCCGCGATCAGCCAATAGCCATAGCCCAGCAGCGACCACATGCCCGCATAGCGCAGCACGCGCGCCCAGGTCTCTTCGGCCGTGGCGGGTTTGCCGCCGATGAAGCGCGTGACACCCGCATCCGACCACATCGCGACGCTGTCGGGATAATCGCCCCCGGTATGCGCGCGCAGGATCAGCCGCGGCGTTTCAACCGTCGGCGCGGAATTCAATTTTTCAAGTGGCATGCTCGCCCGAATCTCAAAAATTTCCCCGGGCGGAACATACACTTAAATCGATTGTTCCCGGAACCGCGAGCCTCATTCGCGATTTACCTGAGAGACCCGCAAACCGCGCACACCTTGCGTGCGATGCGGCGCAGATTTCCATTCAAGGAGTCCGAACATGGCCGGTTCATTCATTCTCTCGCCTCTGCCCTATGACGAAAATGCGCTCGAACCCGTGATCTCCGCCAGGACGGTCGGCCTCCACTATAAGAAGCACCACAAAACTTATGTGGAGACTCTCAACAAACTGGTGGACGGCACGCGCTTCGCCGACATGAAGCTCGAGGAAGTCGTGCGCGCCACAGCTGGCAAGGACGCCGAAAAAGAGAAGAAGATTTTCAACAATGCGGGCCAGGTGTGGAACCATGATTTCTACTGGCGCAGCCTGTCACCCAAACGCGGCAAGCCTGGCGGCAAACTGAAACAGACGATCGAGCGCGATTTCGGCGGAACCGATGCGCTGATCGAAAAACTCGCCGAAGCGGGCAAGGACCAGTTCGGCAGCGGCTGGGCCTGGCTCGTTTCGCAGCACGGCAAGCTGTCGATCGACAAGACCTCGAACGCGATCGACCCGATGGCCAAGGGCGTCAATTGCCTGCTGGGCATCGACGTGTGGGAGCACGCCTATTATCTCGACTACCAGAACGAGCGACCGAAATATCTCATGGCCGTGCTGGCCAAGCTGCTGAATTGGGATTTCGCCGCGGAAAACCTGGAAAAAGAGGATCACCCGATCCGCGCGGCAGCTTGACGTTGACGTAAACGTCAACTAGGAGTCCGGCCCGCCGCCCCGTGGGCCGGACTTCTGTCCGGATCAAGCTTGAGCCGGACCTACACCATCCAGGACTTGACCAAGGCGTTCGGAGTTAGCTCCCGGACCTTGCGTCACTATGAAGAGGTGGGGCTGATCGCGCCCGAGCGGCGCGGCCAGAGCCGGGTCTATTCGGCACGTGATCGCGCGCGGCTTTCGCTGATCCTGCGCGGCAAACGCGTGGGCTTTGAGCTCGCCGAAATCGCGGAAATTCTCGACCTTTACGAAAAGACGGACGGCGGCGCGGCGCAGCTCGGCCTCGCGCGCAAGAAATTCGCTGAACGCATCGCGGTTCTCGAGCGGCAGCAGGCCGACATCGAAGAGTCGCTGGCCGAGCTCAGGCTCGGGCTCACCATGATCGACAACAAGCTCGCCGAACAGCATGAGGATTCGCGCACGCAACCGCGCATCCGCCTGACCGGCTATGGCGTGATGCCGGCGGAGGATTGAATGACTGCGGTGACCGTCGAAACTCCCGAATTCATGACCGAGGATCTGCGCATCTTCGAAGACGGCGTGGGCAAATTCCTCGAGCGCGAAGTCGTGCCGAACAATGAGCGCTATATCGCGCAGCATCATGTCGATCGCGAATTGTGGACGACGGCGGGCGAGGCGGGTCTCTTGTGCGCGTCCATGCCGGAAGAATATGGCGGCGCGGGCGGCACGTTCGCGCATGAAGCGGTCATCATCGACCAGCTGGGCAAGCGTGGCGTCGATGGCTGGGGCATCGTGCTGCACAACGCGATCGTGGCGCCTTACATCCTGCATTACGGTACGGAAGAACAGAAGAAACGCTGGCTGCCGCGTCTCGCGAGCGGCGAACTGGTCGGCGCGATCGCGATGACGGAACCGGGCACGGGCTCGGATTTGCAGAACGTCAAGACGACGGCCAAACGCGACGGCAACCAGTATCTCGTCAACGGCTCGAAGACCTTCATCACCAATGGCGGCACGGCGAATTTCATCATCGTCGTCTCCAAGACGGACACAACCAAGGGCGCGAAAGGCATTTCGCTTGTCTGCGTGGAGACGGACGAGGCGGACGGTTTTCGCCGCGGCCGGGTGCTCGACAAGCTGGGCCAGAAGGCGAACGACACGGCCGAACTGTTCTTCGACGATGTGCGCGTGCCGACGGAGAACCTGATCGGCATCGACGAAGGCCAGGGCTTCGTGCAGCTCATGCAGCAATTGCCGCAGGAGCGCCTGATCATTGCGCTGCAGGCGCTCGCCGTGATCGAGCGCGCGCTGGACGTGACGGGAACTTACGTCAAAGAGCGCCGCGCCTTCGGCAAGCAGATCATCGAATTCCAGAACACGCAGTTCAAGCTCGCCGAATGCAAGACGGAAGCGACCGTCGGCAAGGTGTTCTGCCATCACTGCGTCGATCTGCATTTGCGGGGCAAGTTGGACGCCACCATGGCCTCGATGGCGAAGCTGTGGCTCACCGACACGCAATGCAAAATCGTCGACGAATGCCTGCAGCTGCATGGCGGCTACGGCTATATGAACGAATTCCCCATAGCCCGCATGTTCGCCGACAGCCGCGTGCAGAAAATCTACGGCGGCACGAACGAAATTATGAAATTGCTGATCGCAAGGAGCTTGTGACGTGAGTGTTCCGGTTTCCCATTTTTCTTCCCCCGTTTACGGGGGAAGCGGCGCGCGCAGCGCGTCGAAGGGGGCCCCCTCCGCTTCGCTGTCGCTCAGCACCTCCCCCGTAAACGGGGGAGGAAAAATCCAAGCCAACCGATCGATTCACAATTCAAAAATCCACCAAGGAGACCATCCATGACCGAATGTTTTGTTTACGACACCGTGCGCACGCCGCGCGGCAAGGGCAAGAAAGACGGCGCGTTGCATGAAGTCACCGCGCTGGAGCTCGCGACTCAGGCGCTGAAGGCGATCCGCGACCGCAACCATCTTGATACGGCAATGGTCGACGATGTCGTGCTGGGCTGCGTCGATCCCGTCGGCGAGCAGGGTTCCAACATCGCGCGTGTCTCCGTGCTCAATGCGGACTACGCGGATTCGGTCGCCGGTGTGCAGATCAATCGCTTCTGCGCCAGCGGACTCGAAGCCACCAACATGGCGGCCGGACAGATCATGTCGGGCCAGTCGGACATGACCATCGGCGGGGGCGTGGAATCCATGAGCCGCGTGGGCATGGGCGCCAGCGGCGGCGCCTGGGCGGTCGATCCGCAGATCGCGATCAAATCCTATTTCACGCCGCAGGGCATCGGCGCGGATCTCATCGCCACGCTGGACGGCTTCTCGCGCGACGATGTCGACGCCTATGCCGTCGAAAGCCAGAAGCGCGCGGCGAATGCCTGGTCGAACGGCTACTTCAAGAAATCCGTCGTGCCGGTGAAGGATATTCTGGGCCAGACCATGCTCGATCGCGACGAACATATGCGTCCCGATGCGAGCATGCAGTCCCTCGCCTCTCTGCAGCCAGCTTTCGCGCAGTTGGGCGAATTCGCGGGCTTCGATTCCGTCGCGCAGCAACGTTATCCGCAGGTTGAGAAGCTGAACCACGTCCATCACGCCGGCAATTCGAGCGGCATCGTGGATGGCGCCGCCGCCGTGCTACTCGGCACCAAGGAAGCGGGCAAATCGCAGAACCTGAAGCCGCGCGCGCGTATCCGCGCCTTCGCCTCCATCGGCTCAGAGCCCTGCATCATGCTCACGGGCCCCGCGCTCGTCACCGAGAAGGTGCTGAAGCGGGCAGGCATGACTGTGAAGGACATCGACCTGTTCGAGCTCAACGAAGCGTTCGCCTCCGTCGTGCTGCGCTTCATGCAGAAGCTCGACATCCCGCATGAGAAGACGAATGTGAACGGCGGCGCGATCGCGATGGGCCATCCGCTGGGCGCGACCGGGGCGATGATCCTGGGCACTGTCCTCGACGAACTGGAGCGGCGTGGTCTGTCGACCGCGCTTGTCACGCTCTGCGTTGGCGCGGGCATGGGCACCGCCACCATCATCGAACGCGTCTAGATACGTCGGAGCGCGGGCTTCCAGCCCGCATCTGACTCTCGAAGAATTATTGCGGGCTGGAAGCCCGCGCTCCGAAAAAAGGAATCATCAATCATGAACCTCACAAATTTCAAATGGGATCAGGACGCGGACGGCATCGTCACGCTCATCTGGGACGTTCCGGGCCGTTCGATGAACGTGCTGACGAGTTCGGCGGTCGCGGAACTGGCGCAAGTGGCCGAGAAGGTCGCCAGCGACGCCACCGTCAAAGGCCTCGTCATCACCAGCGGCAAGTCGAACGGTTTTTGCGCGGGCGCGGCGCTGGACGAAATGGAAGGCAACGCCAGTAGCGGATCGCAATCGCCGCAGGATGCGATAGCTGCGCGCTATTGCGGCGTCATGCAGTTCCACCAAGCGCTGCGGAAACTCGAGACCTGCGGCAAGCCGGTGGCGGCCGCGATCAACGGGCTCGCGCTGGGCGGCGGGCTCGAAGTGACGCTCGCCTGTCATTATCGCGTGGTGGCGGACAATCCGAAACTGCAGCTCGGCCTGCCCGAAGCGAAAGTGGGATTGCTCCCCGGCGGCGGCGGTACGCAACGCCTGCCGCGCCTGATCGGCGCCATGCAGGCGCTGCCGCTGATCCTGCAGGGCACGAATGTCGATCCGCAAAAGGCATTGGGCCTCAAGCTCGTGCATGCGGTCGCGCCGGCGGCCGCACTCGTTGAGACGGCCAAGACCTGGATCAAGAGCAAGCCGGAAGCGGTGCAGCCCTGGGACAAGAAGGATTTCAAGCTTCCGGGCGGCGGACCGTTCTCCCCCGGCGGCGGCCAGGTCTTCACCATGGGCAACGCGATGCTGCGCAAGGAGAGCTACGGCAATTATCCCGCGCAGCGCTACATCATGTCCTGCGTCTACGAGGGCATCCAGGTGCCGATCGATGCGGGCTTGCGTATCGAAGCGCGCTATTTCGTGAAGCTGCTGATGGATCCCGCCAGCCGCAACATGATCCGCTCGCTGTTCCTCTCCATGCAGGATCTCGGCAAGGGCGCGCGCCGGCCGCGCGATCAAGCGCCGTCCGATGTGAAGACCGTGGGCGTTTTGGGTGCGGGCGTGATGGGCGGCGGCATCGCCTATGTGTCGGCGGTGGCCGGCATCGATGTCGTGCTCGTCGACACCACGATCGAGAAGGCGAATGCGGGCCGCGATCATGCGGGCGGCATCATCGACCGCCAGATCGAAAAGGGCCGTTCGACGCCGGAGAAGAAAGCGGAGATCCTCTCCCGCATTCATCCGACGGCCGATTTCGCGGATCTCAAGGCTGTCGACTTCATCGTCGAAGCGGTGTTCGAGGATCGCGCGGTGAAGGCGGAAGCGACGAAGAAGGCCTGCGCCGTGATCCCGAAAGCGGCCGTGTTCGGCTCGAACACGTCGACCTTGCCGATCACGGGGTTGGCGGAAGCGAGCGACCGGCCGGAAAGCTTCATCGGCGTGCATTTCTTCTCGCCGGTGGATCGCATGGGTCTTGTCGAAATCATCCGCGGCAAGCAGACCAATGACCGCGCGCTCGCGATTGCGATGGATTATGTCCAGAAGATTCGCAAGACGCCCATCGTGGTCAACGATAGCCGCGGCTTCTATACCTCGCGCTGCGTCGGCACGTTCCCGGGCGAAGGCATGGCGATGCTGGGTGAAGGCATCCACCCCGCGATGATCGAAAATGTCGCGCGCATGGCCGGCATGCCCATGGGCCCGCTGGAGTTGATGGATTCCATCGGCATCGACACGGGGCTCAAGGTCGCCCGGCAGACGAAGAAGGATCTCGGGATCAACGAGACGAGTCCGCAGGAGGAATTCTTCGCGTGGATCGTGGAGAAATCGGGGCGCCCGGGCCGCAAGACCGGCAAGGGCTTTTACGACTACGACGCGAAGGGCAAACGCCTGCGCCTGTGGCCGGAGCTGCTCACCTACAAGGGCGGCCACTGGAAGACGGATGCCGATGTGGACGAGATGAAGGCGCGTTTCCTCACCATCCAGGCGCTGGAAGCGGCGCGCTGTTTCGAGGAAGGCGTCATCACCGATCCGCGCGACGCCGATGTGGGCGCGATCCTGGGCTGGGGCTATGCGCCGTTCACGGGCGGCCCGATCTCCTATATCGACACGATCGGCGCGGCCGCCTTCGTCAAACGCTGCGACGACTTCACGGCGAAATATGGCGACCGCTTCAAACCCAACAAACTCCTGCGCGATATGGCTGCGAAGAACGAAACCTTCTACGGAAAATACGCGCCGCAGAAACAGGCGGCGTGATCCTTCCCCGACGTAGTCGGGGGAGGGGCCATCGCGAAGCGATGGTGGAAGAGGTAAGCCCGGCGCGCGGTCTGCGCGCCGGGTGATGGAGACGAAAGGACGAGTATCTCTTTCGTGCCTCTCGCCAATCCTCAGAAATTGTTACAAAGTGCGCGCGGTTCATGCATTCGCGAGCAGTGCCGTGCCGTATGCTTTAGCTTCGTTCTCGTTGGATCGCGACCGCCATGGGCAACCTGTAAGCGAGACTGAACTGAGAGAGATTGCGAACTGTCTGCGGGCCGGGCTTAAGAAGTGCAGCTTCGAAGTCGGCGGTATCTGGAGTTCGCATGAGATCTATTCGGGGTTTCCCGTCGGGACGGGTACTTGCGAGATCGACGTGATGTCCTCGCCCCCCGAGGTCACGTTCAATAAACGGTGGTGCGTGTCGGTGGGTCTGACGGCGCCTGGATGGTTCAGGACAACGCCCGAAACACACCTCAGCGATTTGAAACGCGCGGAATGGGCGGTGCACGAAGTGTTGTTGAACGATCTGTGCGCTCTTGAGCTATTCTGGTCGTTGGGAAGGGGCCGCTGGAGCCGCCGCCGGCAATCACCCACGCCCTAATCAAATAAACCTTCGACGCGATACGGAATTCCCGAGTAACAAGTCTCCCATGATCCTCATCGGCCAATACGATTCTCCGCCCACGCGCCGTATCGCGATTTCGCTTTCGGTTCTGGGCATTCCGTTCGAGCACGATGCGCGTTCGATCTTCGGGGATTTCGAGGCGTTGCGGGCGATCAATCCGCTGGGACGCATTCCGTCGCTCGTGCTCGATGACGGCACGGCGCTGGTCGATTCCGCGGCGATCCTGGACTGGATCGATCGGGAAGTCGGGCCGGAGCGCGCGCTAATGCCGGCGTCGGGCCCTGCGCGCACAAGCGCGATGCAGACCGTGGCGCTCGCCATCGGCGGCATCGAGAAGATCGGCGCCGCAGCCTATGAACGGCTGATGCGCCCCTCCCAATATCGCTGGCCGGAGTGGATTGTGCGCTGCCGGACGCAAGGCGAAGGCGCGCTGCCGGTGCTGGATCGCGTGCGCTGGAACGAGCGCCTCGATCAGCCGCAAATCACCGCCGCCTGCATGGTGAGTTATGTGCGCATGGCCGATCCCGAGATCATTCCGCGCGGGAAATATCCGTCGCTCGACGCATTGGCGGATCGCTGCGAGGCGATGCCGGAATTCTCGACCACGCGCGTTGACGGCTACGCGTTGCCGAAAGCTACGACATAGCTTCGTTCCGTCACGTGGCACATTGCAGATGGACCGCGGGCGTCCTCGCCCGCAACTTTCTTCGCAAACGCACGAACGCGCACCATTCGCTCGCACTCGTTCGCTTGCGTAACGCAGAAAAACAAAAGCGGGCGAGGACGCCCGCGGTCCACAAGCGTCAGCCGGTCAGAAAACGCCTCAGCTTCGCTATCAACCTTTCCGGCCGGCGCAGTTGGCATTCCCATACGATCAGAGAATTCCAGCCGAGGCCCTTGAGTTCCCGAACGACGCGCCGATCGCGCTTTCTGTTTCGCGCCACTTTCGCGACCCAGTATTTGCGATTGTTTTTCGGAACGCGTGCGCCGCGCTTGCAGCCATGACCGTGCCAAAAGCAGCCATGGACGAAGATCGCTTTTTGCCGGGCAGGAAAAGCCAAATCCGGCGAGCCGGGCAAGTCGGTGCGGCGCAGAGAAAATCGAAAGCCCAGGCGGTGGACGAGGCTGCGAACGATCAGCTCAGGCGCCGTGTCGCGACTTTTGACGGCAGCCATGATCCGGCTTCGCTGGGCCTTGTCTTCAGTTTTCCGGGGCGTCTTCGTCATTAGATGGGTCTCTACCGGCCGATTCCGGGCGACAAAGTCGATGCCGGCTCGTCCCTTCACACGGGCGCAGGCGATGGATACCTTGGCGGGGGCCGCATGTTCTAGACTCACGCACGAATCGACTGTGACTTCAGGCGACCAGGACAGCATGACACAGAGCATTCTTGAGCGCCCCTTAGACGTCGTGCCGGATTGCCGGGCGGAGCACGCGCCGGGGAATTCCGAATCGCGCCGCGTTTCCGGCCTCACTTTCTACGAATTCTTCGCCGGCGGCGGTATGGCGCGCGCAGGGCTCGGACCGCATTGGGAGTGCCTCTTTGCAAACGATTTCGATTTCAAGAAGGCGGTCACGTATCGCGAGAACTGGAGCGGCGACGTGCTGCTCGCCAAAGACGTTCGCCACGTCTCGCTTGCAGATATGCCCGGAGCGCCGGGCCTGGCCTGGGCGTCTTTTCCGTGCCAGGACCTGTCGCTCGCCGGCATGGGCGCCGGCCTCAAGGGCGATCGCTCGGGAACTTTCTGGCCGTTCTGGAAATTGATGAACGCCCTCGCGGCGACCGGGCGTGGTCCGCACGTGATCGTGCTTGAGAATGTGTGCGGCACGCTCACATCGCATGAGGGTAAGGATTTTTCGGCCATCGCGAACGCCCTGGCGGAGGGTGGTTATCGTTTCGGCGCGGTCGTGATCGACGCCGTCGATTTCGTTCCGCAGTCCCGTCCACGTCTTTTCATCATCGCGGTTGACGAAGGCGTGGCGATCCCGACCCATCTCGTGCGCGCGGACGCTTCGCTTCCTCGCCATCCCAAGGCGCTCCAGACGGCCCATCTTCGCTTGAGGGGCAGAGCCAGGGCGCAATGGCAGTGGTGGAACCTGCCGTCTCCCGCGCGCCGGAACACGCGCTTCGCCGATCTTGTCGAGGAGAACCCCGCTAGCGTTTCGTGGCATTCGACTGCGGAGACCGCAAGGCTGCTGGAACTCATGAGCGAGTTGAATCTCGAGAAAGTTATTGCGGCCAAGGCGTCGGGCGAGCGCGTGGTCGGAACGATCTACAAGCGCACGCGCTTCGACGACGACGACGAAAAGATCCAGCGGGCGGAGATCAGGTTCGACGATGTTGCGGGCTGCCTGCGCACGTCCAGCGGCGGCTCTAGCCGTCAATCGATCATGGTCATCGAGGGCGAGTCCGTCCGATCACGCCTGCTTTCCAGCCGGGAAGCGGCCCGGCTTATGGGTCTGCCCGACGACTACAAATTGCCGAAAACCTATAACGAGGCTTACCATCTGACGGGGGACGGAGTTGTTGTCCCAGTCGTCCGGTACCTGGCGGAGAACCTGCTGGAGCCGATCTTGGTGAGCAGCAATGTCGAAGTCGAAAAAGGCGGCGCCTCCGATCATTCCTTGCGAGAAGAAACTCGCGCTCAAAAAACAATTTGATCTCTTCGCCGAAGTCCTAAAAACCGAGGCCCATAAACTCGGCCAACATGGACTGTCGGAAAAAGACTTTTACGAGAGCGGCATACTTGAAGGCGCAGTGCAACGCATTCGCGGCCAGATTTCATCGAGCATGTTCAATAAACGCGACTTTATGAAGCGCGTGCTAAATCACATGGAAGACGGCGGATTCATCTCTGGATGGGAAGCGGCCGGCGGCAAGAACCGACACGACTACACCGTCAAAATGCCGACTGGGCGCCTCGTCGTGATCGAAAGCAAAGGATGTCTGGACGGCAACAACACCAACATCTTTGAACGCCCATCACATGCCGAAGAGTTCATCATCTGGAGCATATGCAGCAACGGCGCTGCAGACCCGCGCCATAATGCTTGGTCGGGCATTCACGCTCGTTTGAGCGCCGAAATCATCCACGAACTGAAATTGGTGGATGGGCTCATAGTTTGGGATTGGTTGTGTGGCACCGTTGAGCGTCCGTGCCCGAAACTGAAACGGAAGGACGGCCGTACGACGACCGTCGGCCCCTACCAGCTTACGCCGCCTTGCATCTATCTCTTTCCCAAGACTGTCCCCACAGTAAAGAATAATCCAAACCCGGAACCGCACTCGCTTGACGAAGTGCAGTTTCTCAAGGCCCTTAACGATTGTTTCGGCGGATGGCTGAACGAAGTGAACAAGGTTCGGTTCTTGGCCGCGCACAAGGACGAAAACACGGTCCGCACCACATCCGTTGAAAGGGATGGCGTCATCATTCACGAGTCGAACCCGACGCCGATTAAGCGAAAGGGATGACCGCAGGTCGCTTTCGACTTAACCCGCCAATCTACTCAGTAAGCGCGACATCGCGGCGATCCTAATGCTCATCCGCTCACGCGCCAAATCGCGATTTGCGGCACATTGCAGATGGACCGCGGGCGTCCTCGCCCGCAACTTCTTTCGCAAACACACAAAGACTTGCCATCCGCTTATGCTCGTTGGCTTGCAAAGCACGGAAAAACAAGAGCGGGCGAGGACGCCCGCGGTCCATAAACGCCGGTAAATCTTCTTCACCGTTTCAACTGCCCGCCATCCACCGGCCACACAGCGCCCGTCACGAAGCTGGCGCGCGGGGAGGCGAGGAAGAGGGCGACATCGGCGATCTCCCGCGGCGTGCCGAAACGCCTGAGCGCAACTTCGCGGCGAATCCAGCGGTTCCAGTCGTCGGGGCGTTCGTTGGCGCGCTTCTCCCAGTCGCCGCCGGGAAAGATGATGTTGCCCGGCGCGATGGTGTTCACGCGAATGCCGTCGCGGCCCATCGCCTTCGCCAGCTCCTGCGAGGCGTGATTGAGCGCCGCCTTGGACGAGCCATAGGTGAGCGGTGTCCCCAGCGCTTCGAGCCCCGCGATGCTGGAAATGAAAATGATGTTGAAACCTTCGCGCTCTTCCTTCGAACGCGCCTGCACGCGTTTGAGCGCCTCGCGCGCGAGCCGCATCGAACCCAGGAAATTCTGCGCCAGACCCGTCTCCCATTTCTCATCGGAGACGTCGAAACCCGGCGGCGTGTCGTCGAGGCCCACATTGGCGACAAGCGTGTGGATGGGACCGAGCGCGGCTTCGGCGCCCGCAAGCGCCGCCGCGATGGTCGCTGTCTCGGTCATGTTGCCGGCATGTTTGTAAAGTCGCGCCGTACCGAAACGTTTCGCGAAATCGGCATGCGTCTCATCGAGAGGTCCCGGCGAGCGCGCCGTCAACGCAACCCTGGCGCCTTCATTGAGAAAGCCTTCCGCGATTCCATGGCCGATGCCGCGGCTCGCGCCCGCGATGAAAACGTGCTTGCCAGCCAGTTGAAGGTCCATCGTCCCGCTCCGTTCATGTCGCGAAAGAGCATAAGCGCCAGCGGCTTGTGCCGCCAAGCCGCTGCTCTAGACTGCGCGGCGAAACGCCATTTCCGAGGTCGCCATGTCCTACGAACAAATTCTTTATGACGTCAAAGACAGCATCCTCACCATCACGTTGAACCGGCCCGAAAAGCTCAACGCCTTCACCGGCACGATGATGACGGAGATGATCGACGCCTTCGACCGCGCCAACAAGGATGACGGCATCCGCGCGATCGTGGTGACGGGCGCGGGGCGCGCGTTCTGCGCCGGCGCGGATCTGTCGGCCGGCGCCGCGACGTTCGACTACAACGCGCGCACCGATCGCCCGGATCGCCAGGCGGGCAGTGGCGGCGAAGTCAATTGGAGCGACGAGCGGCTGCGCGACGGCGGCGGGCGCCTCACGCTTGCGATGTTCGAATGTCTGAAACCCATCATCGCGGCCGTGAACGGGCCGGCCGTCGGCATCGGCGCCACCATGCTGCTGGCGATGGATATCCGCATCGCAAGCGCGGCCGCGCGCATCGGCTTCGTGTTCTCGCGCCGCGGCATTGTGCCCGAAGCGTGCTCGAGCTGGTTCCTGCCGCGGATCGTCGGCATCTCACAGGCGCTGGAATGGTGCTATTCGGGGCGCGTGTTCGACGCGGCGGAAGCGTTGCACGGGCGGCTCGTGAAGGAAATCGTCAAGCCCGAGGAGCTGTTGCCGCGCGCCTATGAACTGGCCGCCGAAATCCGCGACAACACCGCGCCCGTTTCGATTGCGCTCATCCGCCATATGATGTGGCGGCTTTCGGCGCTCGATCATCCGATGGAAGCGCACAAGATCGACAGCCGCGGAATCTATTCCCGCGGCGCGTCCGCCGACGTGAAGGAAGGCGTCGTTGCGTTCCTCGAAAAACGCCCCGCGAAATTTCCCCAGAAAATCTCCGCCGACATGCCGCCGTTCTTTCCGTGGTGGAGCGAGCGGAAATATTCCTAACAAGAAAGATTTGCACGCAGAGGTGCGGAGACGCGGAAAAAGATGCACCACGGAGGCACGGAGAAAAAGGGAGGGCACGGAGAAGAACTTCTGCGCGCGTACGCGCGCGAAAAGCATTTGTCCTTTCCTTCTCCGTGTCCTCCGTGGCTCCGTGGTGAACCTTTTCCTTTTCCGCGCCTCTGCATGCCCATTTTAGCTCTGAGTGCGGAGTGCTAAGCTCGCGCCTCAACACGGGGGTTGGGTCATGAAGCATTTCGTATCAGCGCTGCTCGCAAGCGCTGCTCTTTGCTTGTCGGGCGGCGCCATCGCCGACGACAGTTCGGCCGCGCTCGGCGCGGGCGGTGTGCAGCTCATGCAATCGGCGGACATCCGCATGGCGGCCGAAGACCTCTACATCAGCCCCACGAAAGTCCGCGTCCGTTTCGATTTCGCCAATGACAGCAGCGAAGACGTCGACACGGTCGTGGCCTTCGTGCTGCCGGACATCGACACCAGCGAATTCACGGAATCAGCGCTGGGCACGACCACGCACGATCCCGTCAATTTTGTCGGTTTTCAGGTTGTCGCCGACGGCAGGAACGTTCCGTTCCAGGTCGAGCAGCGCGCCATCTATAACGGTCGCGACGTCACGGCGATCGTCAAGGCGGCGGGATTGCCGATCAACATCGTCATTGCCGGAAGCTGGGACAGGCTGAAGACGCTCACGCCCGCCAATCGCAAAATGCTCGAGGCGAAAGGGCTCACCGACAGCGAATCCGGCGACGGCGAGCATCCGCACTGGACGGTGCAGACGCGCTTCTACTGGAACCAGAAATTTCCGGCCGGCAAGACCGTGGTCCTCGAGCAAAGCTATCAGCCCGTGACCGGTCAGGCGTTTTTCATGAATGAGGAGCTTGCTCCGCCGGCGCGGGGCGATTTCTCGTATGGCGTGAATTACTGCTTCGACGCGGGGACCCGCGCGGCGATCGAAAAGCAGCTTGCGATCAGCAAAGCGGCCAACCGGCAGGATGGCGCGATGCTCTATGCGCTGACGACAAACTATATCCTCACGACCGGCAACAACTGGAAAGGCCCGATCGGCCATTTCCATCTGACGCTGGACAAGGCCAAGCCGGACAATGTGTTGTCATTGTGCTGGGACGGCGATCTGAAGAAGACGAGCGCAACCGCTTTCGAGTCGACGCGCGAAAACTTCGCGCCGGCGCACGACATCCATTTGCTGGTTCTTGAGCAGCGTCCGCCCGGTTAGCGACGCGGTTCGTTCCGCTTGCCGAACATTGCGCGCCACGCGCGGCGCATCCAGCCATCGCCTCTCGGCGCATAGTACACCGGCGCGTCGTTCGCGCCGTAATGGTTATGAACAAGATGACCCAACATCGAACGCACCCCGATGTGAACCCCCACGACGTATACGGATAATGTGACAATTTGCCTATCGGCGCAATGAAATATTGCTCCGTACACGTCGAATGTGCGTAACGAAGGTTAACGGGCCGTTAATGACAACTGCGCTGCCGCTTAACGAAAGTGATGCGATAGCCGCTCGCCCCAGGAATCGAGGAGCTGGCTCGCGCATTCGCCCGTCGAAAGTTGGCTCGTCTCGATGCGCGACCAGTGCTCCATCGCATCCCCGATCGGCAGACCGGAATGCGCCGCCGTGCGGCGCGCGCGCTCGACCGCCAGCACGCGGCAGGGATCGACCTGGCCGTAAGAGGCGTAAATCACGCCAAGCGCCACCGCGATCAGGACAAGTAGTATGGCGATCAGATTGCGCATCTAGGCATCCTCCGAATTCCGTCAGTGGCCCGGCTCGGGCTGCGGCAGCGGGTTGCTGCCCGGCGTCGTGTTCGAGCGCGCTTCGATCGGGCGGCAGGTCTGGTAGCCGTTGCCCCACCCGGTCCGATAGACCTGATCGGCATTGTATTGCGCGTCGTCGCGCACGAGGCGGCCGCGGAAATCGGCGCCTTGCTGTTGGGCCGACGCGCAGCCGTCGGCATAACCGTCCTTGAAGGCGGGCGAGCGGCGGATCGCGCGATCCGCCGGGCTCGAAAAGAAGATGCAGCCGCTGAGGGAGGCGGCGGTCAGCGTCAGGATGGTGATGCGGATCAGGAGTTTCATACGCGGGCCAAGTCTCCGGACGGGTGAAGCGGGCACTCTAACACGAACCTCGCGCCGGTCGGCGAGCCCGGTGCAGATACAAATTCAGGCGGGCGGCGCCACGCCGGCGAGCGCGTGGATGGCGTCCCGACAGCATACCACGCCGACCAGTTTGCCCGTGTCTCGCGCAACGACGGCGAGGGTCGACTGTTCGCGAGCGAAGATGCGCAGGGCTTCGATTTCGGGCAGGTCGGGATCGAGCGTCGCCATCCGCCGGTCGGCCATCGCTCCGGCCGTCAAGGCGCCCGCCGCCTGGAATTTGCGCCGCAGCGCGTCGGCGTCGTCGCCCAGGAACCGCAGATTGGGCACGAGATCGCCGGCCAGCGCTCCGCGCGGCACGAGAAGGCCCAGAAGATCTCGAATCCCGAACATTCCGACATATTTGCCTTCACCGTCGACGACCGGCAGCGTCGTCGCGCGCTCGGCGACGAGCTTTCCGGCGGCGGCGGCCACGCTGTCGCTGTCCAGAATCGTGGCCGGATTTGCAGTCATGATGGCGGCGCAATTCATGGACGGACCCTTGACCGTGTCGAACAGCCCGATTGCCTAGCCCGCGCGGTTTGTCGCCGCAAGCGCAAGGCCTTCCCGCCCCGGATTTAACCGACGTTTAATGCCGGTATTGCAGCATGTGTCCCGGGTTGGTGGTGCATGAACGAGTCACAAAATTTCGGCGCGCACAAACTGATGATCGTGGGTGGGAAAGCCCATGTGGTGCAGACCCTGCGCCAGGTCCTCGGCATTGTCGGCGTCAAGCAAATCCAGGTTGTCGCGGATGCGGGGGCGGCGCTCGATCTGTTGCGCATGCAATTGTTCACGGCGGTTCTGTGCGACGAGGGCGCCGCAGGCTCGGGCAGCGAGGCGTTCGGATATGCGGCGCGCAGGTCGACCGGGCTTCTCAATCCGCTGATTCCCATATTCCTCGTTTGCGGCGGCCCGCGCCGCCGCGATGTGGAGGCCGCCCGCGATCTGGGCTTCACCGATGTGCTCACGAGGCCCGTGAGCGCCGCCACGATCATGCGCAAGCTCAAGCTGGCGCTCGGCGCGCCGCGTCCCTTCATCGCGTCGATGGATTTCTTCGGGCCGGATCGCCGCGCGCCGTCGCGCAGCGGATTTCGCGGGCCGGTCCGGCGCACGCGCAAGGCGCGCCAGGTGAAAGTCGGGGCGCCCGTTGCGCCCGACGATCAGGTCCTGGTTTAGATTGGAGCGCGCGCATCCTGCGCGCATTTTTCTCGAAGCAGCGATAAAGGCGGGCAAGATGCCCGCGCTCCTGTTATTTCCCCAACTTCATCAAATAGCGATGCGCGCCGTCGAGCACCAGTTCGCGCTTCTGGTTGTGCACGGTCGCGCGCATGCCGACGATTCCGGTGGTGCGTTGCGGCGTCAGCTCCGCGATGGTGAGCGCGGGATAGAGCGTGTCGCCAGGATAAACCGGCTTCAGGAATTTGGCGTTCACTTCGATGAAGCCGATCAGCGCTTCGCCGATGACATGCGGGAACAGGCCTGCGCCGGCCGCCGTGAACGCAAGCACCTGCAGGCCGTGGGCGAGCGGCGCGGGATGGCCGAGCGCTTTGCAATATTCCACGTCGTAATGGATCGGGTGGTTGTCGAGGCTGACGGTCTGGAACGCTGCGAAATTGGCTTCGGTGATGGTGCGCGAGGGCGCACGGAAGATTTCGCCGATGCGCAGGTCTTCAAAACATCTGAGCGGCGCGACGCGATGATCGCGTGTCTCGAATTGGGACTCCATGAGACGCCCCCGATTTTCGGGCGCGATTGAGTGTGCTTAACGAACCATTGTCAATTGCGGGCCACGCGCAATGCGCGCGCACGTTCCTGATCCTCGATGTCCGCCTTGACCTGGGCGAGACTCTGCACGGCGACGGACTGCACCGAATCGAGCGCGCTAAGCGCAACGCCGCACGCCGCCGCGTGGTCCTTGCACAGGGAGCTTGGCGTTGACAGCGCGCCCTGCGCCCAGCTCGCCGCGGATTGCGCAATGGCACCTTGTGCGCCGGGCCGGCCGAAGCCAAGATCCGGCTCGCGGGGCATCAGCACCGAAACGACGGTAATCCAGAAAAGCGCACGAAGGATCATTTGGCTCACCCGCTACTGCAACGCGGAGAAATCTATTCCGTGCCCTTTGCGAGGTGCTGAAACTGATCGATAAACTTGAAGCTAGTGTCGTTAATTGCTCAAACTACGTATATTAGGGACAAGATAATCCGAACTCCGTTGCGCGATCTCGAATCAAATTCGCCGAGAAATTTAGGCGCGTTCAATTCAAATTTTACGAAAACCTTCCCGAAGGGGGCGCCGTCAGGCGGAGGGCAGTTCGATGACCGCGATCAAGCCGCGCTCGGCTCCGTTGGCGACGGCGAACGTGCCGCCATGCAATTCGACGAGCGATTTGACCAGCGGCAGACCGAGGCCCGCCCCGTGGCTGTGGTCCGTCGTGCCGCGGCCCGCCTGTTCGAACGGCGCAAGAATGCGCGGCAGATCTTCGGGCGCGACGCCTGGGCCGTTGTCGGCCACCACGATGCGCACGAAATCGTCGTCGCGCTTGGCCGAGATGGAGACCTCGCCGCCGGCTTGCGTGAATGCGATCGCGTTCTCGGCGAGATTGGCGATCATCGTCGCGAGCGCGTTCTCGTCGGCGTCGACGAACAGATCGGCGCCGCAATCCTCGACGGACAGCGAAATCTGCTTGTCCGCGGCCCGCGCGCCGAGCGCATCGATGGTCGAATAAAGCGCACTGCTGATCGGCATGACGGCCTTGTGCAACGGAAACCGTCCGGCCGATATCTTGGTCAGGTCGAGAATCTGATTGATGAGGCGAAGCAGATTGCCTCCCGCGGCGTGGATGAGACCCGCATATTCGCTCACCTGTTCCGAACTGAAACGTCCCGGCATGGAGCCCAGCAGATCGGAAAAGCCGATGATCGCGTTGAGCGGAGTCTTGAGTTCATGGCTCATCGTGCGAAGCAGGGTCGTCTTGGCCGTGTCCGCTTCCGCTTCCGCCGCGTCGAGCTGGCGCGTCAGGTCGGCGAGGTAGCTTGCGCGCCGGCGCACTTCGTTTTTTGTTTTCTGCAGCGCCTTGCGCGCGCGCTGAAGAGCCCGTGTTTGCTCGGTCAAAGCCGATTCGATCCGCCTTCGTTCGGTCACGTCCGTGAAAACCGTGGCCGATCCGCCGTCGCGCGTCGCCCGCTCGCGCACAAGATAGGAAGGGCCCTCCGAGGTCGTCAGCGTGAGCGCGCCCGCAGGCGAGCGGTGCGCCTCGAGGCGGCGCGCGATCCAGTTTTCGGCATGTCCCTCGATCGCGAATTTGTCCCGGCGCACGGCGTCGCGGATCAAGTCTTCGAACGGCATATTGACAATCGCCGCGGGAATCGGCGCGCCATGCATTTCCGCGAAAGCGGTGTTGCACAGGACCAGGCGATCGCCGCGATCCCAGAATGCGAACGCGTCGGCCGACAATTCGATGGCGTCTTCCAGCCGTTCGAACAGATTGCGCGCCTCGGTCACGTCGGTCCACAGCACGATCCAGCCGCCGTCGCGGGTGCGCCGCGCCTTCAGCTCGATGACGCGCCCATTGGCGAGCGGAATGTCGAGCGGCCGGTAACTGCCTTCGATCAATTGGCGGCGACGGCGCGCGACGAACGCGTCGCTGTCGAGCGCATCCGCCTCGGCGATTTCGCCGCCGGCGATCTCCAGGCGAATCAGATCGGCATAGCTCGCGCCGATGAGCAATTCGTGGGGCGGCAGCGAACGGAACAGATAGTTGAAATGCGTGTTGGAGTAGACAAGGCGTTCGTTCGAATCGAACACCGTGACGGCGAGGCGCAGGCAGTCGAGCGCTTCCAAAACGGAAGCGGAAACATCCTCCGCGGCTTCTGCCGAAGAAAGTTGCGCGACGTTGGGCACTTTATCCCCACCTTTTGCAGGGAAGTCTGGCGAAACACGCTTGCGAAATTGTTGTGGGATTCGGCGACACGACGGAATCACGCCATCATCGTTAAGAACAGATGAATGGCGCCCGCGTAAAACCTTTCAAATTAACGAACGAAGTTCTCCCGCGTTCAAGTTTCGTTAAGTTTGGACCCCGAGGATGCGCGTGCTTCGCAATCATCTGAAAGCATTCGGTTAATGGCGGATTTCGGCGCGATTGCGATGACCGGCATTGAAGAACAAGGCGGCCGCAAGCGGTTCATCGCCGTGCAGGCCGCGAAGGCGGGCATCGGCGCATGCTTAGCGCTCGCATTCGTGGCCCTGGTCGGGCGGCCCGACATCGCCGAGGTCGTCGCCATGGCAGGGTTGCTGGTCCCCGGCGCGCTCGCATTTCTGGCTTTCACGCGGATTTCTCTGCCGGCGCTCGAAACCGCGTCGCTGGCCGCCTTCGCGGCGCTCATCGGCTATCTCGTGGCGCTCACCGGCGGCATGAACTCGCCCTTGGTCGTGTGGTTCGCGCTGGTGCCGGCCGAAGCGGCCCTGGCGGGCGGTCGACCGGCCGTGTTGCGCGCCGCCGCCGCCGCCGCGCTCGTGTTGCTCGCCGTGGTCGCGGTCGAGATGTTTCACGCTCTCCCGCGCTCGCGGCTCGATCTGCCGATCTGGCAGCTCTATGCGGGCTCGGTGCTGGCGGCCGTCATCCAATCTGCCGTCGTGGCTATCGCGGCCCAGGATCGCCAGCGCGTCGCAGACCAGGCTGCGGCGGAAGGGGCCGCCATGTACCGGTTCCTCGCCGACAACGCGATGGACCTGATCACGCGACATAGCGCAGACGGCCGCATCCGGTTCGCCAGCCCGTCGGCGCTCAGCCTTCTCGGCTGCGCCCCGGAAGCGCTCGTCGGGCTCGCGCCGTCGGCCCTCGTTCATGCCGACGATCTGAAGACCATGCAGGCGGCGTTCGTCGAGGCGAGTTATTTCGGCCGCGCTGCGGCAGCTGAAGTTCGCCTCAAGCGCGCCGACGGCAGTCATGTGTGGACGGAGATGCGTTGCCGTCCGGCCGCGCCCGCCAACGGCGTCGCCGCCGACATCGTCGCCGTCACGCGCGACATCTCCGAACGCAAGACGCAGGAGCGCGCGCTCATCGATGCGCGCGATCTGGCGGAACAGGCCAATCGCGCCAAGTCGCGTTTCCTCGCCAATATGAGCCATGAGCTGCGCACGCCGCTCAACGCCATCATCGGATTCTCGGAAGTGATGACGCTCGAGATGTTCGGTCCCGTCGGCAGCCCGCGCTATCTCGAATATGCCCGCCTGATCCATGAAAGCGGCGGCCATCTGCTGGAACTGATCAACGGCGTGCTCGACATGTCGAAGATCGAGGCGGGCAAGTTCGAGCTCAGCGAAGAGCTGTTCGATCTGGAAGAGATCGCCACGCAATCCGTGCGCTTCGTCAAGCTCCAGGCCGACCGCAAGGGCGTCGCGCTCAAGATGTCGGTCGCCCCCGCCGCAAAGATGATCTTCGCCGACAAGCGCGCCATCAAGCAGATGCTGGTCAACCTGATCACCAATGGCGTGAAGTTCACGCCGCGCGGTGGCGAAGTGCGCATCTATGCCGCGCGAGACACAGGCGGCGTCGCGATTGCGGTGGCGGACACGGGTGTCGGCATCGGGCCGGAAGATCTGAAGCGCCTCGGCCAGCCTTTCGAGCAGGTGGAAGGCGAGCATGTGCGCGCGCAGGAAGGAACCGGTCTCGGCCTCGCGCTGGTCAAGGCGCTTGCCGGCATGCATGGCGGCGACGCGGCGATCGAGTCGGCGCTGGGGGAGGGCACGACCGTGCTTGTCCGCCTGCCTTACGCGGCCGTCAGCGCTGAGGGCGAGCGCATTGCGCCGCAACACTTGCAAGAACCTCGCGAGGCGCTTAAGGGCGCAGCGTGATCGCGCGCCTCAAAGCCGGATTGTTCGTCAGAGCCCTGATCCGCCGCGTCGAAGTGGCGGGCGCCCAGGCCTATGTCGTGCGCAAGGGCGCGGAAGAGGCGGGCGCCGTTTTCATCAAGATAGCACGCCTCGACGGCACGTGCCTTGTGCTCGATCAGGCTCGCCGCGGCGAAGGCGAGCTCGTCTGGGTCAAGCCGTTGGGCGACAGCGCCGACGAGGCCCGCGCGCGCGCATTCTTCGAAAAGCAAATCCGCTTCGATCCCGATCTCTGGATCGTGGAAATCGAAGACCGCGAAGGCCGGACGTTCGTGGACGAACCGGTGGTGTGAATATTTTTCACCCACCCTCAGGTGGCGGATGGAATCGATGGCGAAAACGCCGGATTGACAGTCCACCGCCGGTCAACGCCCAGTCTTTGTGCAGATTAGATCGGTGTCCTGAAGTCCCGCCATTGGCGACAACTGACCAATTGTCAAATTACCTGGTGCCCTGCCGTTGTGGCGCTTGTCTGTATCAGGTGCGTACACGGATAGTTGCAATTTTGTGACGATGGTTCTTCCAGTCGGAAGCAGCGTGCATGTTTACTTGCCGCTCCTGGGTGACCATGGGAAAAAGCATGAGAAGCCAACGCAAGATTCGCCGATAGAGCGAAACGGCGGGCTTCGGCGGGAAGCGAGAGGCGTCGTGGTGACTACGGCAGCCGGCCAATCGGTCGTCCGGGATGATGCGCTCGAGCGGAATGCGCGCGAGCGATCCAGCGCACATGACGATTGGGCCGATTTCGTCACCCGCAATTTGGGTCGACGCAAAATCCGCACCGAGCGCGAACCGGGCTTCCAGATTGGAGCGCGGGTTCATCGTGTGGACGATTTCATGGTCGCCCGATTCAAAACCGTAGCCGGGCGCGCCCAACTCGATCGCGGTTCCGAAGAAATCGCTATCGACGGGCGCGACGCATATGCGGTCTATGTGCCGTTGGCGGGCGAGCATGAACTGACGCAGTTCCACCGGAGCGTCCGCTGCAATGCGCGTTCCATGACGATGATAACGCAGGCCGAGCCGGGATCGCAGATCAAATACGGCGACAACGATACGATCTACTTTTTCATGCCGCGCAGTTTCGTCGATCAGCGCTTCACCGACGGCGAAAATCTCTGCACGCGAGCCATCTCTGCGCAGGACGGCGCGGAACGGCTTGCCCGCGAGACATTGAAGACGCTGCAACGCGAATCGTCATCGATGTCCGAGGAAGAGTTCCGGACGGCGGCCCGATTGACCGGCGAATTGCTCCTGCTGGCTTTTCGCGGCGTGGGCGATGTCCTGTCGGACGCAAGCTCAGTCCGCGCCGCCAATCTGGCTCGCGTCAAGCGCACCATTCGCGCGCGGCTGGCCGACCCGGACGTGACGCTCGCCGATATCGCAGGGGAATGCGGGCTGTCCTTGCGCTATCTGCACGACCTCTTTCGCGACGATGGCCGCACGGCGTGGGAATATATGCGTCGCGAGCGCCTCCAGCGGGCCCGTCACCTGCTCGAAAACCTTCCGGCGCTTCTCATCACCGATATCAGCATGAGCTGCGGCTTTTCCAGCCCGTCCCAATTCGCGACCGCGTTCCGGCGCGCCTACGGCATTGCCCCGCGCGACGCGAGGCGGCAGCACTAAACCCCGCCGAGCGCAATTTTGTGCGCTGGCGCAAAAGTCGGGTGCGCGGGCGCAAAAGCGTGGGGCCTGACCCCGCGCTAACCTCTTGAATCATAACCCCTCGCTGTGCGGCGGGGGGTTGAAGGGGGAGTTTTGATATGAAGCTTTCACATGTCTTGTTGATGTCCGTCTGCGTCGGCGCGTTGGCGCCCCTCGCGGAAAAGGCCTCGGCCCAGGCAGGCGACACCATCGAAACGGTCGTCGTGACCGCCGAAAAGCGTTCCCAGGACATTCAGACGGTTCCGGTTACGGTTGACGCCTTCAGCGCCGATCAACTGAAGCAATCCAACGTCAACACCATCAACGACCTGCAGAAAATATCGCCCAGCCTGTTCGTCTATTCGACGACGTCGGGCGCCTCAGACACGTCGATCAAAATTCGCGGCGTCGGCACCACCGGCAACAATCCGGGCCTGGAAGGCGCGGTCGGCACGTTCATCGACGGCGTTTATCGCAATCGCAGCGGTCTGGCGCTTGGCGACCTTGTGGACGTGAGTCAGATCGAAGTGCTGGAAGGACCGCAGAGCACCTTGTTCGGCAAGAATACGTCGGCCGGCGCGTTGAACATCGCCACGAATCTGCCAGACCAGACTCACGACGCGTTTCTGGAAGCCGGCGCCAGCACTTATGCCGGCTATAAAGTGGACGGCTGGATCAATATCCCCATTTCCGACCAACTCTCCACGCGCTGGGTCGGCGTCTATGACAAACGCGACGGCTATGTCACCGACGAGAACGACGGCCAGAAGCTCAACAACCGCGACCGCTATTTCCTCAAGGGCCAGGCCCTGTGGACGCCAAGCAATGATATGAGCTTGCGCGTGATCGCGGATTTCTCGCATGGAAATGAGGATTGCTGCGGCGCCGTCCGCCTGATCAATGGCGCAACCTCCGGGATCATCAACGCGCTGGAAGCCATAAACGGCAATGCCCTGTCATCACCCGCCGTCACCGGTCCGGGTAAGGAACATTACGACGAATCGCTCTCCGGCGACGATCCATATAATTTCCAGGATGACGGCGCGTCCGCCGAGTTGAACTGGCAATTGAACAACGATGTGAAGCTGACGAACATCGTGGCCTATCGCGATTTCGCCCAGACGACCAACGTCAACGCCAGTTTCAGCGGCGCAAGCCTCTTTAGCCTGTCTCCGAGCCATTTCGAAGATCGCGTCTTCAGCGAAGAGCTTCGCCTCTCCGGGCACGCGAATTTCAGTTCGGTCATCAAGTCGATCGACTGGTTGACGGGCGTTTACTACACGAACGAACAAATCAACGTACACGAGGTCTGGAATGAAGGAACCCAGAACGGCAATTATTGGTGCGCAGCCTTTTCCGCGGTCTTTGTCGTGGGCGGCCCGTTGGCGGGATGTTTCACCGGAAGCGCAGCGGCGGGCACCTTGCCAACGTTCACACCGCCGGCGGGTGGGACCTTCAATCCCAATCTGTTCGTTCCCGGCATAGCGGCCGACGATCGATTCGCCACCCATGAGGATAGCTTCTCGGCCTTTGGACAGGGCACCTTCAACATCACCGACAAGCTCGCGTTCACCGGCGGTCTGCGCGTCAGCACGGATTCGAAAACGGGGAGCTTCATCGAGGACAACACCAATCCGGCGGCGTCCGAACTCGGGCCCGTTTTCGGCGATGTCTATCAGTGGAATGCGAACGCGCCGGTTTCCGCTTCGAATCTCGGGCGTCAGTCGATCTCAAGTTCTGCTTTGACCGGCACGGCCAATCTTCAATATTTCTGGACCGACCATTTGATGACCTATGTCGACTATTCGCGCGGCAGCAAGGACGGCGGGTTCAATCTCGACCGCACCTCGGCCGGCATTATCTCCGGATTCCCGGGTGTGGGAATCGCATCGTACAACCCCACGGCCTTGAACCCCGCCTACAAACCGGAATATTCGGACAATTTCGAAGGCGGCATCAAATCCAAATGGTTCGACGATCATCTGTTGATCAACGGCACGATCTTCTACGAGAGGTTTCACGATCTTCAGGTGCTGAACTTCGACGGCATCGACTTCCATATCGTCAACATGCCCTCGGGCACGTCGAAGGGCTTCGAGCTGCAGACGGAGGCCGCGCTGTTTGAAGGCTTCACGGTCAACAGCAGCGTCACCTATGCCGACACGGCTTACGGTTCGGGCGCGATCTTGCCGCTCCTGGATCTCACCACCGGCTATCACGACATCAGCCTGAAGGGGGACCCGTTCACCAACGCGCCCTTGTGGAGCACCACCAACGGCGCGACCTATACGTTCCCGCTGTGGACGACCGGGTTGTCCTTCTCGCTCCATGGCGACATGTATTATGGCAGCGCGCGCAATACGGGCTCCGATCAAAATCCGCTGAAGGAGCAGGGCGGCTACTCGCTGTTCAACGGGCGCGCGACCTTGATGGGGAAGGACGACCGCTGGGAATTGGCCGCCTGGTGCAGCAACTGCACCAACAAGCATTACTCTACTGTGATCTTCGATACGCCTGAACAATCGGGCAATTTCGCTCCCGGGTTTAAATATTTCCAGGGCGGAAGTTACGATTCGTTCGTGGGCGAGCCGGCTATCTATGGTTTGACGGCGTCGTACAAATTCTGAGTGGGCGGGCCGGGAGGCGAAAGCTTCCCGGTTCTTTTTTCGCCTTGTGACAAAGCGATGACCAGCGCGCGCGAGATATCGCTCACGCGCCGCCCGAAATTTTGCTACGGTTAACCATCTTCAGGGGAGAAGCCACATGCGCACCATTCTGCTTGCCACGGCGCTCGCATTTTCTGCGACCGCCGCGTTCGCCGACGACAGCGTTCTTGCCTCGCGTTTCGGCAACACCACGATCACCAAAGACGCCAACGGCGCCGAGACCCACCTCTATTACGCGGCCGACCACACTTTCACCGGCAAGCAGGGCGCCAACGCCTTCAAGGGCACGTGGAAGATCGACGGCGGCACGATCTGCCTCACATCCGATCCCCCGATTCCGAACACGCCCAATCCGGCCTGCGTGCCCGTCAGCGACCACAAGGTCGGCGACACCTGGACGGCCGGCCCCTACACCGTCTCGCTCGTGGCGGGGATTCAGTAGAATTCAGATTTCACCCGCCCTTGGGGCGGGTCGAAATTGTCTTTGAGCGTCAGCGAAAAGAGAATTTCGGGGCGGGGCATTGCCGAAGCACTCCCCCGCCCCGAAAAATTCCTCGGCTTGCGCCTCTGAGTTTTTCGACCCGCCCTTGGGGCGGGTGGAATGCGCGCAGCTTTTCCCGAACTTGCGCCTGACCCATCACCCTGCTACCCCCGCGCCCGCAATGAGCACGGCTGTGACATCCCATCCCGATACGCCCGCGGCGGAAGCTGCGCGGCGGCGCACCTTCGCGATCATTTCGCATCCCGACGCGGGCAAGACCACGCTGACCGAGCATCTGCTGCTGCTGGGCGGCGCGATCCATGCGGCCGGGCGGGTGAAGGCGCGCGGCGAGGCGCGGCGCGCGCAGTCCGACTGGATGAAGATCGAGCAGGAGCGCGGCATCTCGGTGACGAGCGCGGTGATGACGTTCGAATATGCAGGACGCGGTCTTCAATCTGCTCGACACGCCGGGCCATGAGGATTTCTCGCGAAGACACCTATCGCACGCTGACGGCGGCCGATTCCGCGGTGATGGTGATCGACGCCGCCAAGGGCATCGAAGCCCAGACCCGCAAGCTGTTCGAAGTCTGCCGTCTGCGCGACATCCCGATCATGACCTTCATCAACAAGATGGACCGCGAAGCGCGCGATCCGTTCGAACTGCTGGACGAGATTTCCGACCAGCTGCAGCTCGAGAGCGCGCCGATGGTCTGGCCGGTCGGCATGGGGCTGAATTTCAAGGGCGTGCTCGATCTTGCTGCGCGACGAATTCGTGCCGTGTTCGGCGACGAACGAACGCATTGGTCGCGACGCGCGTTGCCGCGAGCTGTTGCCCGAAGAGCTGAAGGCGAAGCTGGAGGAAGATATCGCGCTGGCGCGCGGGCCTGCCCGCACTTCGATCGCGCGACGCTATCGCGAAGGCCATCTGTCGCCCGTCTATTTCGGCTCGGCGCTCAAGAATTTCGGCGTGCGTGAATTGATGAGCGCGCTTGCGGAATACGCCCCGCCGCCGCGCCCGCAGGCGGCGAAGGCCGCAGGTTGATCGCGCCGTCGAGGACGAAGTGACCGGCTTCGTCTTCAAGGTTCAGGCCAACATGGATCCGAACCACCGCGACCGGGTGGCGTTCCTGCGGCTGTGCTCGGGCGAGTTCCGCCGCGGCATGAAGCTGAAACAGTCCGGCACCGGCAAGACGCATCGGCGTGCACAATCCGATCCTGTTCTTCGCGCAGGAGCGCGAGACGGTCGACGAGGCCTGGCCCGGCGACATTATCGGCATTCCCAATCACGGCATGCTGCGGGTGGGCGACACGCTGTCGGAATCGGGCGAGGTGGTCTTCACCGGCATTCCCAATTTCGCGCCGGAAATCCTGCGCCGCGTGCGGCTCGCCGATCCCATGAAGCAGAAGCATCTGACGCGCGCGCTGGAAAGCCTGGCCGAAGAAGGCGTGACGCAGGTGTTCAAGCCGATGATCGGCGCGCAATGGATCGTGGGCGTGGTGGGCGCGCTGCAGCTCGACGTGCTCAAGAGCCGGCTGGCGGCGGAATATGGCCTGGACGCCGATCTCGAAGCCTCGCCTTACGACACGCGCCCGCTGGCTCTCCGGCCCCGAGGCCGAGATCGAGAAATTCCTCGGCCGTCTATCGCGGCCAGCATGGCGACGGATCGCGACGGCGCGCCGGTGTTCCTCGCCAAGAGCAATTGGGAACTGGGCTATGTCGCCGACAAGTTTCCCGAACCTGCGCTTCGCCAAGACCCGCGAACGCGCCGACGTTCACGCCGAAGCGTAATCCAAATTGCGTTGTGATGCATTTTCCGGCGCCGGCGAGGCTTCCCGTCTCGCACGCCAGAAGCGCAACAACCGCGCCGCGCCCGCTTGGGGAATAGCGTCGATCTGGCCGAGCCGCGCATAATTCGCGTCGAGAGCGTCCGGCGATCTCTCGCTTGCGAGTAGCGCGATGACGGAAAAGGTGGCGCGCGCGAGATGTGCGCCCTTGCAGGCCACGGCCAATGCTTCCGTCGAGCGATCGTCGAGAATGGCGCCCGCGGTCGCGGCGTCGATGCGCAGAAACTCGCCGAGAGCGATCGCAGAATCGACGTGGTCGCTCCTGCGCAGAGCGTCGACCAGCGAACGCTCCGCCTCGGGATCGGACGCGATCTCGAGGTATCCGTCACCCGCCTCATCGTTGCGGGCGAGGATCGCGTTTCGGGATTCCAACGGCAGGTCGAAAAAGAATCCGTTCAGAAGAGCGAGCGGCGTGTCGGCATAGGCGGCAAGCCGCGTCGCCAGCTGTCGCCGTGTCGCGCGATCGACTCCGCGCGCGACCCGTTCCAGCAACGCCTCGAAGGGACCGCGCATCGCGTTCGAATAATCGGCCGGCCAGTCGATCAGGAGGTCGCAAAGTTCCATCGCGAGCGCGCGCTGTTTTTCCGGCGCGCTCTGGCTGGCCAGCTCGACGAGATGCGTCAGGCGTTCGCGGGCAGTGGACATGGGACCCCTCCCGCTATCCATAACGCGTGGGGGTTAAGGTTTGGTGGGCGGGTGTCGCGGCCCCCCTTTCCGTCCGCCTCGCGAAGTGCTCGGCGTCCACCTTCCCCCGCAAGGGGGGAAGGCTAAGAAAAAAGTTCGCGGTTCGCCTTTTTCCTAACCTTCCCCCCTCGTGGGGGAAGGTGGCGCGCGGCGTCAGCCGCGTGACGGAAGGGGGGCCTCGACGAGTCGGTGTTCAATTCCCCGCGATCGCCCAGCGGTCGGGGTAGAAGCCGTTGAAATCCGTGCGCACGGCCACCGAATAGGCGCCGATGGATTCGAATACGATGAAATCGCCCGGCCCGATGGTCTCCGGCAGCATCAGCGGCCGGGGCAGCACGTCCAGCGTGTCGCAGGTGGGGCCGTAGACGCGGAAGGCGCTTTGGCCGGCGGGCTGCGTGAGCGCGCGGCCCTTGCCGTCCAGCGCGAAGACCTGCAGGTGATAATCGGCCGACCAGCCCGGCAGGGTCAGTTCGTCGAAGCTGCCATAGATGCCGTCATTGATGTAGAGCTTGTCGCCCTTGCGCAGGATCACCTGCGTGACGAGCGAGAGGCCTTCGGCCACCAGCGCGCGGCCGGGCTCGCACAAAACGGAAATCTTTTTGTCCTGCGGCAGCGTCGCGAGCGCTTCGTGGATGGTGTCGAAATACCAGTGATAGGGCGGCACGTCGTTGCCGGATAGGGACCCGGGAAATCCGCCGCCGATATCGAGCGCCTGCGATCTCCACGCCGGCGATGGTGGACGTGCGCCGCGCCATCTCGATCGCCTGCGCATAGGAAAACGGCGACAGGCATTGCGAGCCGACATGGAAGGTGACGGCCGGCGTGGCGCCCGCCGCGGCGACGCGCTTCAGCAGCCGCGCCGCATCGTCGGGCGTCGTGCCGAATTTGCTGGAAAGCTCCAGCACCGCGCCGCCGAGCGGAGTCGCGATGCGCACGAAGATGCGCAAGTCCTTGGCCGCCGCTCGTTTCGGCGAGCAGCTTGTCCAGTTCGAAATCGCAATCGACCACGAAGTCGCGCACAGCCGTGTTTCTCGAAGGCGATCTTCGCCGCGCCCGGCGCGCGCACCGGCGCCATGAAATGGCACTGCGCTTCGGGATAGCGGTCGTGCACGAGTTCGATCTCGGCCAGCGACGCCGTGTCGAAATGGCGGATGCCCGCGCCATAGACCTGGTCCAGCACATGCGGCGCGGGATTGGCCTTGACGGCGTAAAGCGTGTCGCCGGGAAACGAGTCGAGGAACCGTTTCGCCGCAACGCGAAATTTCTCCGGGAAGATCACATAAAGCGGATCGAGCGGCTTCAGCTTCTCGATGATGCGCTCGATATTGGCGAAGCGCGGAAGCGCGTCGGTGTGCTGCGGCATGTTCATGGGGCCACCCGGGAGTCGACGGCGCGTCTTAGGGCCGGGGGCAGGAGGGTCAAGCGAAGTTCGGCGCTGCCGATTTGTTCACCTCTCTCCCACCGGGAGAGAGGTCGAGGATGCGCTTGCGCATCCGAGGGTGAGTGGGTACGCGTGCAGGGTCAAATCTTTCGAGAGCCGCGTGCTACATAAGCACCCACTCACCCTGCCCTCTCTCCCTGTGGGAGTGAGGGAAAATGATTTGACTCAAGCGCTCGCGCGAAGCTGCCGGATGGTTTTGCGGCCGTCGGCCGACGGTTGATAGACGTCCGTCATCTCGCCAAGCGCGCGGTGGAATTCCGGCAAGTGTGATGTTTTCGTGAACTTCGAACGCATCAAAGCCGACGCGGTGCATGAAGGCGAGCTGGTCGTAGAGGAAATGGCCGATGGCGCGGATTTCGCCGGTGAAGCCCAGCCGCGTGCGCAGCATGCGCGCCCAGGAAAAGGCGCGACCGTCGCGGAATTTCGGGAATTCCAGCACGATGACGGAGAGGCGATGCACGTCTTCGCCCAGCGCTTCCGGCGACTCGCCGGATTTGAGCCGCACGCCGATCGGCGCGTTGCGCGCGAGAAGCGCTTCGCGATCCTTCTGGAAGCGCGCCAGCGACACGATCGTGCCGTTGGCCGGCATGGGCGCGTCATCGGCGACCGACTGGAAGCAGTCTTCGGCCAGGACGCCGTTCTTGATCAGCGACATGCGCTGTGGCTTCGTGGCTGCTGTCATATGTGGTACGCCCATCCGGCATAGGCGCGCTCCTTGAAGGGCTCGATGCCGATGCGGCGCACGGTGTCGAGGAAGCGTTCGCCGCCTTGCGCGTCTTTCGAGATAGACGTCGACCACGCGCTCGACCGCATCGACGATCTCATGCTCGCCGAAACCGGGGCCCAGGATTTCGCCGATGCGACGCGTCTTCCGCGCCGGAGCCGCCCAGCTGCAGCTGGTAGAATTCGACGCCTTTCTTGTCGACGCCCAGAATGCCGATATGGCCGGCATGATGATGGCCGCAGGCATTGATGCAGCCGGAAATCTTGATCTTCAATTCGCCGATATCGTGCTGGCGTTCGAGATCGGCGAAGCGTTCGGACAATGCTCTGCGCGATCGGGATCGAACGCGCATTGGCGAGATCGCAATAGTCGAGGCCGGGGCAGGCGATGATGTCGGTGACGAGACCGGCATTGGGCGTGGCGAGCCCAAGCTCTTCAAGCCGCGCATGGATCGCCGGCAGGTCCTTCTTGCGCACATGCGGCAGCACGAGATTCTGCTCATGGCTGACGCGGATTTCGCCGATGCCGAATTCGTCCATCAGGTCGGCGATGCGCATCCAGCTGTTCGTGCGTGGCATCGCCCGGCACGCCGCCGATGGGCTTGAGCGAAATCGTGACGATGGCATAGCCCGGCGCGCGATGGGTCGAGAGATTGGTCTTCGCCCAGGCGCGGAAATCCGCGTCGGCGTCGCGCGCCGCTTCGAATTCTGGCGATGCATCGCTGAGCGTTTCGAAAACCGGCGGCGCGAAATAGGCGCGTGATGCGGGCGATCTCTTCGGCGGCACCTCCAGCGTGCCGCTGCGCCTTGATTTCCTCGAATTCGCGCTCGACCTGGCGGCGCATTTCCTCCGGTCCCAGCGCGTTGACGAGGATCTTGATGCGCGGCCTTGTAGATGTTGTCGCGGCGGCCGGACTGGTTGTAGACGCGCATCACCGCTTCGAGGAAGGCGAGGATGTCTGTCGTTCGCGACGAAATCGCCGATCACATGGCCGATATAGGGCGTGCGGCCCATGCCGCCGCCGGCGTAAACGCGATAGCC
Organism: uncultured Alphaproteobacteria bacterium; assembly: GCA_963715545.1. Lineage (GTDB taxonomy): Bacteria > Pseudomonadota > Alphaproteobacteria > Micropepsales > Micropepsaceae > Rhizomicrobium. The sequence goes on from OY970252.1 coordinate 4,340,992, forward strand.
GGTTTCGCCTGCTTCGTTCTTCACGATCTCGACGGCCATGTCGTGGAATTTGAGCGCGGCGCGATCATGCGCTGCGCCCGCCTACCGCAATCTTGAATTTGCGCGGCAGGATAGGCGAATTCGGGATGCAGCGCTCGACCATTGCCGGATGATCTCGGCGAGCGGCCGCGGATCCTCGATCTCGTCGGCGGCGGCGCCGGCGAAATGATCGGCCGTCACATTGCGGATGCAATTGCCGCTTGTCTGGATGCGCATGCATCTCGACCGTGGCGAGATCGCTCAGAATGTCCGGCACGTCGACCAGCTTCGGCCAGTTGAACTGGATGTTCTGGCGCGTGGTGAAATGGCCGTAGCCCTTGTCGTATTTGCGCGCGATGTGGGCCAGCATGCGCATTTGCCGCGCCGAGAGCGTGCCGTAGGGCACCGCGATGCGCAGCATATAGGCGTGAAGCTGCAGATAGAGTCCGTTCATCAGCCGCAGTGGCTTGAACTCGTCTTCGGTCAGTTCGCCGGAAAGCCGGCGCTCGACCTGATAGCGGAATTGCGCCACGCGCTCTGTCACGAAGCGCGCATCGAACTCGTCATACCGATACATCGTGCCGCCTGCTTGCCGAGATCGCGGCGCACGCGTCGGGCCTGCGGCGCGGATGATCTCGCGCTCCTTCACGGGCTTTACGTGGCCTGCCTGGATGCGCACGTCGAACAGATAGGGATTGACGACCTCGCGACCTTTCACAAATGCATCCGCTGCCTTCAGCACGGCCTCAGCCGCGGCGTCGTCCGGGAAAACCTCGGCGTCCGCCAGCGAAGTGACCCACGTCCCGCCGCGCCAATAGACGACGTCGCCGTCGCGCAGCCGGTTGGCAGTCAGGATCTGGGGCGAGCTGGCCATACCGGGAAAATCACATTTCGAACCGGGGAATTCAAGGCTTCACAGTGTAATTATGTATTATTTGAAATTATACATTATATTTCATGCTAAAATATAGGCCATTGTCGCACTTCGAAAAAACCTGATGATCCCCCGCACCGGGCCTCAAAGCGGCTTTCGACAAGTGGAGCAGATGCGTGACGGATGCCGCTTCGGTGCTTGACCCGCTCGAAATCTTGCCGCCGATCCCCATAGCCAAGCGCCACCTCTTCTCCGCCGTGGTCGGCAATGCGCTCGAATTCTATGACTTCGTCACCTACACCTTTTTCGCCGCACAGATCGGCCAGTCTTTCTTCCCGTCGCACACGGCGCTGGGCAGCCTGCTGCTCTCGCTCGCGACATTCGGCGTCGGCTTCGCGACGCGGCCCGTAGGCGGCATCGTGATCGGCGCCTATGCCGACCGCGCAGGCCGCGCGCCCTCGATGGTGTTGAGTTTCGTGCTCATGGGAATTGGCATTCTCGTTCTGGCGCTGACGCCATCTTATGCCGTCATCGGGATCGCCGCGCCGATATTGGTCGTCCTCGCGCGCCTCGTGCAGGGCTTTGCGCTGGGTGGTCAGGTGGGTCCCAGCACGGCCTATCTGCTCGAAGCGGCGGCGCCGAATTCGCGCGGTTTCTACACGACCCTGCAATATGCCAGTCAGGGACTTGCGAGCATGCTCGGCGGAATCGCGGGCTTCGTGATTTCAAGCCAACTCGATGCGGCGAGCCTGCAGCAATGGGGCTGGCGACTGGCGATGATCCTGGGCGCGCTCATCCTGCCGTTCGGATTGATGATCGCCCGGACCATGCCGGATACGTTGCAACCGGCGCCCTTGCAACAGGCAGGCGCGCAATCGAAGGCGTCGTCCGGATCGCGCGGCTCCGTCGGCGTGTTCGCGATCTGCATTCTGATGCTCGCGAGCGCCACGATCTGCACCTATGTGATCAATTTCATGACGACCTATTCGGGCGTGTTCCTGCACATGCACGCGAACGTCACGTTCGCCGCGCCCATCGTTTCGGGCGCCTGCATTCTTGTGTTCAGCCAGATCAGCGGCGCGATGTCGGACAGATATGGGCGCAGACCCGTGATGATCTGGCCGCGCGTGTTCCTGCTGGCGGCGATTTATCCGGGCTTCATGCTGCTGGAGCACAATCGCGATGCGGCGACGCTTCTCGGCGTCACCGCGGTGATTGCGATCCTCAGCACCTGGAGCGCTGCGGCCAGCCTCGTGAATATCGCGGAATTGATGCCGAAAGAAACGCGCTCGGGCGCGCTCGGCACCGTCTATGCCGTCGCTATCGCCGTGTTCGGCGGCACGACGCAATATGTGGTGACGTGGCTGATCGGCGCGACGGGCGATGTGCTCGCCCCCGCCTGGTATCTGACGGCGGCCACCTTGATCGGTCTGATCGCGATGATCGTCGCGAAAGAGACTGCGCCGGTAATAATTGAAAAGCTCTAGCGCAGTCTCTTGCGGCGCAAACTAATCGCGGTAGGAATCGTAATCCCGCGCGCCCTGAATCGCTTCGTCGGCCTTCAGCAACGCGTTGTTGAGCGCGTCCTTGTAACAGGACGTGCCGTTCATCTGATAAACCTGATAGGCCGCGGCCAGGTTCCGGCAGACCGCCTGCGCCTCCTGGCGCACGCGCAATCTCAATTCGCGCGCGCCCTCGCGCGTTTGCAGATTGAGATCGTCATAGCGCACGACGCCGGAGAGCGAGACGCGCTCCAGCGGTCCTCCCAACTGGCTGCTGTCCTGGCGAAAGTGCGGCGCCGTCACCGTGACCGATTCAGGCCCGTCATAATCCTGCGCCAATGCAGAGGAGGCGGCGAACGCAGCGGCGCCGATCAGTAAAGCGAGGCGGAACTTCGATGAATTGAGCATGTCGCAACTCCTTGTCCGGCCCCGCGTCGATCGAGGCGATCTTGTCAGCTCGAAAACGAACTTCAGGCGCATCAGGTTCCGCGCGATCGGTAAGCCATCTTGCGCGCATCACATTTCCGAAGCCGCGGAACCGCGCCATTCAGCGCGAGTTTGCAAAACGTCCGCTGGTCGGGGAAAGCGCGGGCGGTCTGGTCGAGAACGCCGGGACCGCAATGAAGGGGCGCGGGGGCGCACGCAGGAGTTGTCCATGAAAGTCAAAGACGTGATGCACAAAGGCGCAACCTGGGTTCCGCCGGAGACGACGGTTCCCGAACTCGCGCGGCTGATGCGCGACCAGGACATCGGAGCCATTCTGGTCGGCGAGTCCGACCGGCTGATCGGCATGGTGACCGATCGCGACATCACATGCCGCAGTCTCGCGGACGGCCGTGACGCGGGAAAACTGGCGGCGCGCGACGTGATGACGAAATCCGTGCTCTATTGCGGTTCGGAGGAGGACATCGACGACGCGATACGCTTCATGCGCGCAAAAAAAGTCCGCCGACTTCCCGTCATCAACGAACGCAAGCGCCTGGTGGGCATGCTGGCGATCGGCGACATCTGCGCCAAGGTCAGCAGGGACGTCTCCGGTGAAGCGATACGCAGCGTCAGCGCGCATCACGCGTGAAGGCCCGCCCGACACGCTAACGCGCTTTCTTCACGGCGCTTTCGTGCCAGCGGTGCAGCAGCGCCCATTCGAGCAGGGACAGCGCCGAAAAGACTGAGACGCCCAGCGCCGCGAGCAAAGCCAGCGCTGCGAACATCTTGGCGATTTCGAGATTGTGTCCCGCTTCCACGATGCGCCAGGCGAGCCCTGTGGCCGCGCCGGAGCCTGCGACGAACTCCGCCACCACCGCGCCGATCAGCGCGAGCCCGCCGGAGATTTTCATCGCGCCCAAAAGATGCGGCAGCGCGGTGGGAAGCTGAAGCTTCAGCAAGATCTGCCAGCGGCTTGCGCCATAGAGCCGGAACAGATCGATCAGATTGTGGTCGGCCGATTTGAGGCCCAGCGTGGTGTTCGACAGGATCGGGAAGAACGCCACGATGAACGCCACGATCACCAGCACGAGATCGATGCGATCATAGCCGACCCAGATGAGGATCAGCGGCGTGATCGCGACGACGGGCGTCACCTGCAGGATCACGGCATAGGGATAGAGCGCATTCTCGATGATGCGGCTTTGCGAGAACAGGATCGCCAGCGCAATGCCGCCGGCGACGGCCAGAACAAACGCTTCGATGGTCACGCTCAAGGTGGTCCACAGGGACGCCATCAGCGACGAGAAATTTTCCATGAGCGCCGTCCAGATCGCGGACGGCGCGGGCAAGACATACACGGGTACATTGAAATGCCGCACAAGAAATTCCCACAGCGCGAGCACGGCAACACCCACCGCCGCAGGAATCGCATATTTCAGCAGCCCGCTCATGCGTGCTCCGCCATCGCAGCGCGCAACGTAGCGGAAACCTTCGCCGCCTGCGCCGTGAACTCGGGCGACAAGCGGTAATGCGCATCGCGATTTTCGGGCGCGGTCAGCGCAATGTCGGCCGCGACGCGACCCGGCCGCGGCGTCATGACGACAACGCGCGAAGACAGATAGGTGCTCTCATAGACGCTGTGGGTGACGAAGATGACGGTCAGTCTGTCCTCGCGCCACAGCTTCAACAGGTCGTCGTTGAGAGATTGGCGCGTCAACTCGTCGAGCGCGGCGAAGGGTTCGTCCATCAGGAGCAACCTCGGCTCGGCCGCGATCGCGCGCGCGATGGAGACGCGCATCTTCATGCCGCCGGACAATTCGCGCGGATAGGATTTCTCGAAACCCGCCAGTCCGACTCGTTCCAGCGCGCGCCCGGCGCGAACATTCGCTTCCCCGCGCGCAACGCCTTTGAGATCGAGCGGCAGGCGCGCATTGTCCAGCGCGCTGGCCCAAGGCATCAGCGTCGATTCTTGGAACACGAAGGCGGTTTCGGGTTTGTCGCCGGGAAAGGCGACCGCACCTGCCGTCGGCGCCAGCAACCCCGCGATCACGCGAAGCGCCGTCGACTTCCCGCAACCCGACGGACCCACGAGCGAAAGGAATTCGTGCGGCTGCACCTCAAGATCGACAGGCCCAAGCGCCTTGACGCCGTTGTCGAAGGTCTTGGCGATGCCGGTGAGGGAAAGAAGCGAATTCACTACTTCCCCACACCCAGATGCAGCCCTGCATTCACGAAGCGCAGGTCATACGCTTTCCGGTAGTCGAGTTTCTTGTCGTAGAGCCCCACCGACGACATCGTATCGAAGAAACTTTTCCAGGTGGCGTCGGTCATCGCGCCGAGGCCCTGTTTCGCGGCGTCGCCGCCCATCACGAGACCGTAGCTTTTCATCTTCGCGATGGCCTGCGAGATCAGGTCGTCGGTCATCTCGGGATTGGCGGCCTTGATGAGCGCATTGCCGGGCGCGGGATTGCCGAACACATAATTCTGCCAGCCTTCGGCCGTTGCATCGACGAAAGCCTGCACGGCGCGGGGATTGGAATCGATCCAGCGTTGCTGCACAAACACCATGTTGGTGTAGCCGGGATAGCCGTTGTCCGCGAGCAGGAACAATTGCGGCTTGAACTTGCCTTCCTTCTCGATCGTGTAGGGCTCGCTCGTCAGATAACCTTCCTGGATCGCCTTGGGATCGACGAGGAACGGCGCCAGATTGAACGTGTAGCGGCGGATCTGCGCATCGCCGAAACCGTATTTCGCGCGCAGCCACGGCCAGAACGCGACCGTCGCCGCGTCCGAGATCATGATCGGCTTGCCTTTCATGTCGGCCAGCGATTTGACGTCCGCGCGCGGATGGGTGAGCAGCACCTGCGGGTCTTTTTGGAACACGGCCATCACCGCTTTGATGGGCACGCCTTCCTTGACCATGTTGACGGAGATGAAGCAGTTCGAGCCGATGCCGAAATCCGCCGCGCCGCCCGCCAGCAATTGCGGCACGTTCACGCTGGGCCCGCCTTCGATGATGCGCACGTCGAGGCCGCGCTTTTTGTAAAGACCCATCGCAACCGCTTCATAGAAGCCGCCATGCTCGGCCTGCGCTTTCCAGTCGGTGACGAAGGAGATCGGCGTCAAAGCGGTCGCGGCCTGCGCTGTCCCGCTGAAGATGAACGCTGCAGCCAACGCCGCGGCAATTCCGATGCGCGTCATAAACCCCTCCGCCGATGCTCCAATTGATAGGGCAAGAACCGCGCGCGTCAATGGCGCGCCTTACTGTGCGTCGGTCAGCGGGCTGCAGGCGGCGAGGCGGCGCGTACGGTCGATGGCGGCGAAGCGGTCTTCGTCATTGATCAGTGTACGGATCAAAAGCAATCCGCGCTGCGTGGGCGAGGTCACGACCAGGCGACGCCCCGAGGCGGCGGCTTCCTTTTCGCGGTCCGGCGCCTGCACCACGAGATCGAGTTTGTTGTGTTCGGTCTGGCGATCGTCCAGCACGTACCAATTGTTGGTGTCGTCGTCGAAGGCGGAAATCGACCAATAGGTGTCGTGTGGCACGGTGGCGCGCACTTCGAGCGGACCTTTGGAAAGATCGTAGGGGCAGGCGGAATAGAGAAGATCCGGGCTCGGGCGCACGACCTTGCGCGAATTCGCATCGGCCCGCACCAGATGATGCATCGTGTTCGACTCGCCCAGAATTGCAAGCGTGCGGTCCATCACGACATAGGGCAGCGCGTAAAGCGTGCCCACATGGACGAGCGCCGCCACGACAAGCGTCAACGCAATCCAGCCAGCCCAGGCGCGCGCCCTCATGAGCAGGAATCCTTGGCGATCACAGGCAGCGACGCGCCCGCAGGGTCGGACTGGACGCTCGTGCCGGGATTATAGAGCCGCAAGGTCAGCGAGAACGGCGCGCGCGACGTGGGAATCCAGTTCTGCACATGCGCCGCGCTGCCCACCGTCGCCGAAAAGCTTCCGTCGGCCGCGCGCAGCACGGAATTCTTCGAGATCGAATAGCGCTCGACGGGATTGGGGATCAGGTAATCGTCGGCGCCATAGGCGGTGATGCTCCACCACCGCGCATCGGGGTCGTGACCGACGATGTCGTAGGCGCACGCGCCGTCGAGAGGCGCGCCGCTCGAGTCGGTGTAGGCGGTGTAATAGATCGTCTCGGTGCGATTGAGAGCGAGCAGGCCGTGCATCGCCACTTTTGCCCGCGTATAGGGCCCGCTCTTCGCGCTGCCTGTTGCGAGGCTCGTTTGCCACGGGCCGTCGCTCAACGCGTTAGGCCCGAACCCGTGAATGACGGTCGCCCAGGTGGCGAACAATCCCAGCGCAATGCCGACGACAAGCGCCGCTGCGAGTTTCAATCCGAACTTCATTTGGGCAATCGCATCGATGAAACGGTCGAAACTATAACACCGAACGCGCGGGCGTCGCCGCTATCCCGGCCCGGGAGGCGGGGGCGGCGGTTGTCCCGGCGGTGGCGGCGGCGGTTGATCGTCATCCTGGTTGGGCTGCGGACCCTGGTATTGATCGCGAGCGGGCGGCGGATTGCGATATTGATCCCGATCCGGCGGCGGACCGGCCTCCGCGTTCGGATCGTTCGGATCGGCTTGGGGCGGAACGGCGGGCGAAGGCTGCTGATGCGCCTGCTGGCCGCCGCCGAAGATCCAGTTCCAGAACGATTTTTGCGGCGACTGACCGCCCTGCATCGGCGCTGCCTCGTCGTCCGTCGGCGCTGCAGAATTGTTGTCGGTGCCGAGGATCGAGTTGTCGGTGGGCGCCTGTACGGGCGACATGTCGAGCGGCTTGGACGGTTTGCCCACTTCCGCCGCCGTCATCACCTGTTTCCAGATGGCGGCCGGCAGGCTACCGCCAGTGACCGTCTTCATCGGCGAAGAATCGTCGTTGCCGACCCACACGCCCGCGACGTAATCGGTTGTGAAGCCCACGAACCACGCGTCGTGGTAGTCCTGTGTCGTGCCCGTTTTGCCGGCGGCCTGATGGCCGGAGAGCGCAGCGCCTCGGCCCGTCCCTCCAGTAATGACTCCTGCAGAGCATCGTCGTCAGATCGCGATCGACATGCGAGGCGATGACGCGCTCTTCCGGCGGAGGCGTGCGCTTGTAGAGAACATGCTTCGACGGATCGTCGACTTCGGTCACGTAATAGGGCCAGACGCGAATGCCGCCCGAGGCGAACGCCGCATAGGCCGTCGTCAGCTCTATGGGCGTCACTTCGGAGGTTCCCAGCGCGAGCGACGCATTGGGATCGAGCTGCGACGTGATCCCGCAACGATGCGCTGCATCGACGACGGTGGTGATGCCGACTTCCTGCGCGAGTCCGGCCGTGATCGTGTTGATCGAGTGCGCGAGCGCATCGGCAAGCGTGACTGTGCCGTAACTCCGTCCGCCGAAATTGGTGGGCGTCCAGCCGTCGATGTCGACCGGGCCGTCGTCACGCACATCCCATGGGCTGATGCCGTTTTCGATCGCCGCCAGATAAACGAAGGGCTTGAACGCGGAGCCCGGCTGGCGGCGCGCCTGGGTCGCGCGATTGAACACGCTCTCGTCATAGTCGCGCCCGCCGATCAGGGCGGAGACCGCGCCGTCGGGTTTCATCAATACAACGGCCGCTTCGCTCGCATGAACTTTGCCGCCGCGCGTGTTCAGCGTCTTCGCCACGGCATGGCGCGCGGCTTCCTGCAGGCGCGGCTCGAGCGTGGTGTGCACGATCAAGTCCGACGAGTGCATGAGCCCGCTGCCGGCCACGAGGCGCGCCGCTTCGTCGGCGGCCGTGTCGAGGAAATAATTGCGCGCATCGGTGATCGAATGGTCCGACATCTGGGCCGGGTTGGCGCGTGCGTCGTCGGCCTGAACTTGCGTGATCGCGCCGGTCTCGACCATGGCGCGCAGCACGAGGTTCGCGCGCGTCTGCGCCGCATCGAGATCGCGCCGCGGCGAGAAGGCGGTCGGCGCGCGCGTCAAGCGTCGCCAGCATCGCGGCTTCCGCCACCGTCACATTGCGGGCGGATTTTCCGAAATAGACATGCGCCGCGCCGTCGACGCCATACGCGCCGGAACCGAGATAGATCCGGTTCAGATAGAGTTCGAGAATCTGCTTCTTGCTCAGCGATTTCTCAAGCTTCGCGGCATCGAACATCTCTTCGAATTTGCGGCCGAAGGTGCGCGTCGGCGTCAGGAACACGATCTTCGCCGTCTGCTGCGTGATGGTCGAGCCGCCCGCCACCACGTGTCCCGCATGGAAATTGGTGATCGCGGCGCGCACCAGACCGCGGATATCGATCCCGTAGTGATCGTAAAAGCGCCGATCCTCCATCGCGATGAACGCGGCCGGCAGATAGGGCGGCATCTCGTCCAGGCTCAGGCGATCGCCCACCAGCGCGCCGCGATGGCCGATCTCGTCGCCATCGGCGTCGAGGAAGGTGAAGGCGATGGGCCGGTTGGCGGCGTAAAGGTCCTGGCTCAGATCGATCTTGGGCGCGAACCACACCAGAAACGCGGGCGTGAGATAGAGAAGCGTGATGGGGATCGCGATCACGGCGATCAGCACGCTGGCGATGCGCGTCAGTCCGAATCTGTGGCGGACGATCCAGTCGCGCGCCGCGTGCAGATTTTCGTTGATGTGGTCGCCCGCCATGGATGCGCTACGTTGTCGATATTTGCGGCAGTTTCAAGGCTTTAAGTGTTAACCGGGATGTAATGTGATCTCCGGCGCCTGCATCTGGAACGCGCAAATCGAGCGTTCGTCTATCATTTTTAACGCGGGGCTTTTTTAACGCGGGGGACGCGAAGGATGCGCAGGGGGCGCAGAGGAGGACACGGCATCGCATCGCAAGCTGGTGATGGCGGCCGGTTTTGCCTGACGCGCGAAGCGCGTCAACAAGAATGCCATCATCGAAACGCGAAGCGATACATCGGCACAGTTCCCCCTGCGTCCTCTGCGCATCCTTCGCGTCCTCTGCGTTAAAACCTTCTTGTAGCTTCCGCCCTATATGAGAAACCCGCGCGGAATTTCTTCCGCGCGGGCTCTCGCTTGACGGCTCTGTGGTTCACGTGGAGGGGCTTACCGCGAACCGCATGCCTCAAGACCAGGTGTTAGATCCGGGCGTCATCCGGGCCGCATCGAATGTCGTCGCCGCCATTGCGGAAAACTCGCCCATGATTAACGTTCGTTTCATCTTCGCGTCCTTCCGGTTTCCGTCGCGGAACTGGAACAGCGTTTGTCTGGGGCGTAATCTGCCAAAGCGCCTCTGAACGGGCTCTGGATGGGGCGTTCATCGCAGGTTCATCGCCTTGGGCCTAAAAGACGCCATGCGTAGTCGCGTTTTCCTTGGGTTTCTCGCCCTGCTGACCCTGCTTGGCGCGGCTTCGCCGTCGCTGGCGCAGGGCCGCTTTGCGCATGGCGGTTACTATCCGGGCGTGCAGCCGCTCCAGCAGATTCTGCCCGGCATCCGCAGCGGCTATCCCGGACGATTCTACGATGCCGAAGGTCCCTATCCGGATGGGGCCGGCGGGATGCATTATCGCCTCAAATGGATGACGCCCGAAGGCCGCATCATCTGGCTCGACACCGATGCGCGCACGGGCCGCGTGATCGGACGCGCGCCGGGCGCCTGGGGAGGCGGAGGACCGCCTCCGCCGCCGCCCCCTTATGGATATCCTCGCGGCGGCAATTTCAGATACGGTCCTCCTGTTGTGGTTCGCCCCGGCGGTCCCAATCGCGGTTGGGCGCCGCATGGCGGATTTGGTTACAGACACTAACGGCTGATCGGCGATGCGCATTCTTCTGGTCGAAGACGATAACGATCTGCAGCGCCTGCTGAAGCGCGCGCTGAGCGATGCGGGCTATGTGGTCGATGCGGCCGGCGATGGCGAGGAAGGCCATTTCCTCGGCGACACCGAACCTTACGACGCGGTGATCCTCGATCTCGGCCTGCCCAAGATGGACGGCGTGCGCGTGCTCGAGAAATGGCGCAAGGCCGGCACGCACGATGCCGGTGCTGATCCTCACCGCGCGCGATCGCTGGAGCGACAAGGTCGCGGGCTTCGATGCCGGCGCGGACGATTATCTCGCCAAGCCTTTCTATACCGAGGAGCTGCTGGCGCGCGTGCGCGCGCTGCTGCGCCGCGCGGCCGGCCTCGCCACCTCGGAAATCGAGATCGGCCGCTTGCGCATCGACACGCGCGCCTCGCGCGTGACGCTTGACGGCAATCCGGTCAAGCTCACCTCGCTCGAATACCGGCTGCTTGTCCTATCTCGCCCATCATCGCGGCAAGGTCGTGTCGCGCACGGAATTGGTCGAGCATCTCTACGATCAGGATTTCGACCGCGATTCGAACACGATCGAAGTGTTCGTCGGGCGCCTGCGCAAGAAGCTCGATGCCAATCTGATTCAGACGGTGCGCGGCCTTGGCTATTGCCTCGAAATTCCCGGACGGCTCGGGACGAAGATCGCGGCTAAAGCTTAATTCGCTCGCCGCGCGCCTGATCGCGGCGGCGGCGGTGTGGACTCTGCTGGGACTTGTCGTCGGCGGCTTCGTGCTGTCCGACGTCTTCCGCAATTCCGTCGCGGGCGAATTTCGACGCGCGCCTGAAATTCGATCTCGACGGCATGATCGCGGCCGCCGAGCCGGACGCGCAAGGCGCATGTTTCGCTGCAGGGCCGCTTCGCCGATCCGCGTTTCGAGCGCGTCTATTCCGGCTGGTATTGGCAGATCACGCCGCTCGGACCGAAGGGATCCGCCGCGCGGATGCGCAGATCTCGCGCTCGCTGTTCGACCAGCACGATCAAGTCGCCGACTGCAGCAACAGTCGGGCAATCTGACTACGGGACATGGCGAGGGACCGGACGGACAGCATCTGCGGTTCGTCTCGCAGCGCGTGGAATTTCCCGATTTCGGCGACGCCCGCGCCCAACGACGTACGCACGCCTCATACTTTCTCGTGGCGGGCAATGTCACCGAAGTCGAGAACGAGATCGCGCGTTTCAACGGCACGCTGATCTGGTCTTTCGCGCTTCTGGGCCTGGGATTGATCGTCGGCGATCTTCCTGCAGGTGCGCATCGGCCTTGCTGCCGCTGCAAGCGCGTGCAGCGAGGCGCTGGCCCGCATTCGCGACGGCAAGGCGCGCCGCCTCGACGGACAATTTCCCGCCGAGATCGCGCCGCTCGCCGCCGAACTGAACAGCCTGATCGAGCACAGCGCCGAAGTGGTGGGCCGCGCGCGCACCCATGTGTCGAACCTCGCGCATTTCCTGAAGACGCCGTTGACGGTGCTGGCGAGCGAAGCCGCGGCCGCAGCCGGGGCCGCTCGCCGACGCCGTGCAGCGCCAGGTGGTGACGATGCGCCGCCAGGTCGATCATTATCTCGCGCGCGCGCGCGCCGCGGGCGCGCGTCGATGTGCTGGGCAACCGCACGCCCGTGAAGCCGGTGCTGGACGATCTCGCGCGCGTGCTGACGCGCATTCATGCCGAGCGCGGCCTCGAGATCGCGGTCGATTGCCCGCGTCGACTCGCCTTTCGCGGCGAGCGTCAGGATCTCGAAGAGATGGCGGGCAATCTGATCGACAATGCCTGCAAATGGGCCCATTCACGCGTGGCGGTGTCGGCCGGCCGCACTTCGGGCACGAGCTTCGAACTGCGCGTGGACGACGACGGTCCCGGCCTCGATCCGGAGGAGCGCGCGCTGGTGGGCGAGCGGGGCGAGCGGCTGGACGAAAGCGTGCCCGGAACCGGCCTCGGCCTCGCCATCGTGCGCGACATCGCCAAGCTTTATGGCGGATCTTTCACCCTCGACACCGCTCCCCAGGGCGGCCTCGAAGCGCGGCTTAGTTTGCCGGCGATCGTGTGAAGCGTCCGGCGCCGGCAGTGTTAATTTTTAACTTGGGTTAAAAAGCAGTTCGCAAGGCGCTGTTAATGCCGCCGCGCTAGGGTGTTGCGTGGCCGATTGGGCGTTGCGCCGCACATGTTCAATCGGTGGATGTAACGGGCATTTCGGGAATGAGTCCTGACGACAAAATCGGTGCGCTCCGCACGTTTCTCGGCAACTTGCCCGAGCATATCGCCGTGCGTCTCGCCAAGGCGATCGAAGTCGATCGGTTGGGCGACGGCGCAGCCTTGCCGCATGATGCGATCCTCGACGGCCTGAGGCCGATCCTGCGCCGCGGCACCAATGTCGCGCGCACGGCCACGCCGCTTCGCCTGTTCTGCAAACCGTTCGAGGACCTGCTCATCAGCGGTCCGCGCAAGGACAAACAGAAGGGCCGCGTTGCGCGCGCCTCCGTCGCGCCGGTGTGGAAATGGCTCGCGAATACATTGCTGCCGGACGCGCACGCGGCCTATGTGCAGACCACGAAAGCGGCGGTCTATGCCTATCGTCTCGACGAAGCGAATGCGGCGGCGGCCGCCTATTGGGCGCAGGCCTCGCAGGCGCTGCGCGCAGCGCTCCAAGCCGACGCCAACCGCAAGGCGGCGCGTCTCGCCTTGAACGGCGAAGCGGTTGCGGCGGATGCGTGGGAAATGTCGCTGATGCTGGCCGCCGGCGATGCGGTTCGCGAATTGCACGCGGTGTTGCCCCGGCCAACGTCGGCCCTGACGGACGATCTCGTCTGGTCGTTGCGCGCGATCTACGATCGGCTGCTCGCGACCGCGCCGGATTCCGCGCCCTATGTCGCGGTCGCGGCGATGAACCGGCTGACAAATCCGTGGGAGGCGCTGCGCCTGCCGCTCACCATCTCGCGCCAGACGCAGGACACGCTGATCAGCAGCACCGATATGGGATTGGTGGGCGAGATCCTGCTCGCCGACATGGAAGCGCATGCGGTGCAGATCCGTTCCGCGCGCCAGCCCGTGTTCGATGCGGCGGGGCTTGTCGAGCACGTGACGGGATTCGCCCAGCTGTCGAACGGCATCGTCAAGGAAATCGAAATGCGCCGCGACGGACGCTGGGGTCAGCGGCTGATGAAGGATCGCGCGGCCGTCGCCGAAATGATGGAATCCTTCATCAAGCGCGCGCCCAAAGAGATTCTGGCCGCGCTGCCCACACTCAAGACGGGAAGCTATGCCGGCGGGCCCCGCGCGCCCGATCTCACGCGTCCGCTCGATCCGGAAAAAATCGCACGCGCGCGGCGCTATGCCGACCTCGTCGTGGGCTGCCGCCCGGTCGCCGCCGCGGCGTCTTTCGGCGCAGCGCTGGGCGATGCGCGCGACGAAGTGATCGTGGCGCTCCGGCCCTATTGCGAAGACATCGTGAAGGAATTGCGCGAGACCGAAGGCGAACGCCGCCGCATCGCCGAGCAATATTTCGAGATGGCGGCCGAACTCACCACGCAATTCCTCAGCGCCGAAGAAGGCGAATTCCTCCGCCGCCGCGGCCGCACCGCGCTGGGCGCGCAGGCGGCGGCGTAAAAAAACTTCTCCATGGCCGGGCGTGACCCGGCCACCTAGCGGGCGAGCGCAAGTGGCCGGATTTAATCCGGCCATCCCGAGCCCAATAACTTCTCTACGCTCTACATATTGTCGTGTTGTTGGCGAGACGTTATTCGCCGCGCAGACGCGGCTGCTGGGTGGGCGGCTCAAGGCCGCCCATGGAGAAGAAAGGGGAGTGCGCGGTATGTTGGCGCAAGCGCCACAAGAATCTAATCCGGTTCGACCCCACATTCTAGGGCATGAGCGAACCCCATGTGATTTCAGCGTTACGGGCTAGGCGGTTGGATATCGCCGCGCAGCTTCACGACACGGAAAAGAAGGTGTCGAAGCTCCGGGCAGCATTGGCGAACCTGGATGCAGCGATGATCCTGCTAACCCCGGACCATCCAGACGGGATTCCGAAGCGCCGCGACTATCGGCGGACCAAGTATTTCGACCGTAAGGAACTGCCCCGGCTTGCGCTGGATGCGCTACGGGAGGCCAAGGGACCGGTATCGCTAGGCGAGATTGCCTTGCATGCCATTCGCGCCAAGGGCCTGTCAGAGAGCGCGCAGGAAGCCGTGATGGGGATGCTGTTTCCGGTCCTGCGAAACTTTGTAGCGCGTGGGACCGTCGCCAAGATTGGCAAGAGCCGGAATTCCCGCTGGACGGTTACGCCGCTTTGATGTGGCGCTGATAGTAGCCGGAGAAATCGACCGAAGGGCTACGGCTCAAGGCCAGTTGCGTGACACGGCGGACTTGCGCGCCGTTGTCGGTACGGCGTGCATCCTCGCGCCATGCACTCTCTTGCGCGTAACGAAGCAAATAGGGGCCGGCAACATGATGGAAGTGGCCCATCTCCGCGCGACGAAGGCGAGAGAAGTAGGACTCGGCTTGATTGGTGCAAGCGCCGTCCAGCGAATAGGCTTCCTGATGGTTGATCCGCTTCATTTCGAAACGGGCCTGCAAATCGTTCCAGCTATTCGCTTCGTCGGCATTAACGACCGTGCCGAGTGCGATGCGGGATTTGATCCAAGCCTGTGCCGCGCCTTCCGAAGCGAACACGGCAGGAACCGAGCGGCCATTGCGCTCCCGAACGATGATAACAGATTTACGTTTGCCGCTTTGATTTTCGAGCAAGCGACGGTCAACGCGATGTTCCTTGAGATTCGCGGGCTTCACATAGCCGCCGAAATACGCGCCATCCACTTCGGCGGTCTTGCCTTCCCCGCCGACCTTACGACCCCGGAATTCTTCGGCCATCGCTTCGCGGACCTTGTGCAACAAAACCCAGCAAGCCTTGTGCGACATGCCGAGATCGCGGGACAGCGCCAGAACGTTCTTGCCCTTCACTTCGTTCATGAAAACCGCGATAGCGGCCAGATACGCCCGGAGCGGGGCTTTGTGAGCGGCGAACAGGGTGCCGGACGTGATGGAGAAATCGGCCTTGCACGCCTTGCAACGGAAGCGCAGCAGGCCCTTCGGACGGCGGCACTCGTAAGCATCCAAGCCGCCACACTTCGGGCATACCGGAGCCCCCTGTGTGTCCTGCCAGCGGATCGAGCGGAAGGCCGTTTCCGCTTCGCTTTCCGTCATGCGGAATACTTCGGCCAGTGAGAGGGTCCGAGCGGCTTTCGATTGCAGGAAGTGCATGGCCATTGGTCTGTACCTGTCGTTTCTGACAGCTATCAGATATGACCGGTATTGCACTGTCAAGCACAATCTGTCAGAAATGACCGCCTTCGAATATGACAGGTGGAAAACATGGCTTTTGCGAAAACCGAAGAAGAATGGGCCGAACGAGTTCGGGCTTATCTCAAGGCCGAATTGGGAAAGGCCGAAGTGACCTATACCGAGCTGGCCAAACGACTGAAAAAACACGGCTTCAGGGACGAAACGGAAGCCTCCATAACCGCCAAATTGAAGCGGGGTACGTTTACCGCCATTTTCCTTTTGGCCTGTCTGGCGGCTCTGGAGGCAGAGGGTGTAAGACTGGAGGATATTTAGGGGGCGAGATTCGTCCGCTTTGCCGTTACTTCAGGATGATCGAAACTGCGTGGCAAACGGAAAGGACCGAGACGAAGACGAAAGCGATGCCGATAGCGGCACGCGTGGCGCCATTCAGTCTAGCGCATGGACGGGAATTGATAACACAACGGAGTCCCCAGATCGCCGCGGCCATCCCGAACAACCAAGCGATGACGAACCAGACCCCAACAGTAAGCCATTTTGGCAACAACTTAATATACGCGAATGGATCACGGTCGGCACCGCCGTCGCTGCTGCGATATCTGCCGTCGCTAGTTCTCTCATCGCCTATTGGACCTATGACGAATTGGACAAACAGCGGATTGCTATGGAAGGCCAATTGGCCGAGATGCGGGCCGGATCCCAAGATACGCAGCACCTTGTGTCCGCTACCTGGGGCCTCGTAGGGACTGGCAACGCTCAAGCCCGCGCTATGGATAAATTGCAACAGGCTGGTCAGTCGCAAGCCGATGCGATGAACAAGCTGCGGATCGCCGGGGAGACTCAGGCTACCGCTGCCGAACGTCTCGCTGATGCCGGCCGAAGTCAGGCCGAAGCGACTCGAAATCTCGCCAAAAATAGCGCTCGGCAATTGAGCGCCATTCAGGCTAGCGCCGATGCTGCCAAATCGCAGGCCGATGCGGTTCAAAAGCAAGCGACTGCGACCATCGCCGCCAGCCAAGCCACTGACCGGCTTGCTACGGCCGGTCAGTCGCAAGCGTCCGCCGTACTGCAATCGCTCGACGTTGCGAAGGCTGCAAATGACATTGCGAACCGGGCCAGCCAAAGCGCCGACCGCCCATGGATTAGTATAGTTCTTCCCGGCGATGCCGCAGGACCAACTGCCGGGCAAGATTACAAGGTTGAAGTCGGAATATCCGACGTTGGAAGAGGACCTGCCATCAACGCAACCTCTGCTATCGACATGCACATCATACATTCCGACGATACGTTCAATGGATTTGTCGATAAATGCGTCGGGAATTGTCAGACTTTCATGGTCTTCCCAACTCCCAACGCCTTTGGGGCTAACGGTATGGCATTGCATCCTAAACTTGACGCCGCAACTATGACTGCCGATGAAGTTAAGCGTATCACTGATCGGAAGGATGCAATCTTGCTTCGCGTCCGGATCGATTACAAAGACTCTTCTGGCACAGAACATCTCACTTCGAGATGTGATTTCTTTGTGCCAAAACTCGGATTCAGCCCGTGCAGCGCAGGTAACGTTGCTAACTAATGCAACAACCGTGAACGCCGCCCATTTAGCCCATTTCACTCATACCGGTCCCCGATATGGGGACGCAGGACACAAAACCGGGAATCCCGGGGTTGTGGCGCTTGCGCCAACATACCGGCAAATTCCCTGATATTCCCTGCTAGCAGGGAATTTTGAAAAGGTTTTATGACCAGCGAATTGGACGATACTCGACAACTGCGCGACGCATTCGTGCGGCCGTATTATTTGTGTCTATTGCACGGAAATTTCATTTGGAAAAAAGCCGGGACAGATTATCCGTCGACAGAGCGGATATCCGAGGCTGCCAAAACGATCTCGAACAGCCAAATTCAAGAACTTCTGCAGCAACGAGAGTGGCGGGGAAGACTGGTGGCTGCCTGGTTTGTCGGCCTGACGGCGCGTACGAACTTCGTTGATCAAATTGCAGAATTGCTACTTGCGAGCGAAATGACATATTCAGGCCAAGGCTATTGCGTAGCGCTTGGATTGATCGGCGGCCAAGCCTGCCAAGGTTACCTCCATAAATATCTCGAGAAATATCTGCCGTTCCGTGGACGCTTTTATGATCAAACTTGGGCCGTCGGAGCGCTCGCCCATATAGAGGCCGCTTCAGCGATAGAATTTCTCGATCCGGCGCTCTGGGCAGAAGGGAACCACAGCTTTGATCCGCTCGAAGAAATTCGGGATTTCGAAGACCTTGCCACTTATCTGTGCGACCATCGGATGATAGTCGACAACCACTCATCGTAAGATATTGCTTTATAGCGTTTACAGACTCGTCACACCGTCCCTTCCTTCACAAGTGCTGCAATCTCCGCACTCGAATATCCCAGCTCGCCCAACACCTCGTCATTGTGCTCGCCCAACATCGGCGGGCGACGGCGAATTTCGCCGGGCGTGCCGTGCAGCTTCACCGGTGTCGTTGCGATAGGCGCTGTGCCCAATCCGGGGAAATCGACATTCGTGAAAAAATCTCCGCCTTTCACATGCGCATCGGAAATCGTTTCGCGCATTTTGTAGACGGGGCCGCAAGGAACACGCGCAGCTTCGAACGCGGCCACGGCTTCGTCGCGCGTGCGGGTGGCGCACCACTCGGAAATGCGCGCGCTGATGATCTCGCCATTGTCGCCGCGCGCCTTGTCGCTGGCGAAGCGCGGGTCTTCCAGCCATTCCGGTGCGCCCATCAGTTTCGCCACGCGGCGGAACAGCGGGTCGCCGTTCACGGCCACCGTGATCCAACCGTCTTTCGTGCGATAGATGTCGGAGGGCCCCGATGTCTGCCCGCGATTGAGCGTGGGCGCGCGGCCGGGCGCAAGCACCTGTTCTTCGATCAACATGGTGCTGAAATACGTGAGCGCCGTGCGCAACAGCGCGCCTTCCACCAATTGCCCGCGGCCCGTCTGGTCGCGCGATCGCAACGCGGCGAACACGCCCATCGCCATCAGCGATGCGGTTCCGAAATCGACCCAGGGCGTCGCCGCACGCACCGGCTGATCTTCCGTGCCGGAGAAATAGACAGAGCCCGACATCGCCTGCGCCACGCCGTCGAACCCGACGCGGGTTGCGTAAGGACCTTCGAGTCCGAAAGCCGATACAACCGCCAATATCGCGCGAGGGTTAATTTTCGAAACCGAGTCGTAGTCGAGGCCCAGAGATTTCAACGTCTCGCCGGGCAGGTTCGCCACCACCACATCGCTGTTCGCGATCAGCCGGCGCACCACCTCGCGACCCTTTTCGGTCGCGGGATCGAGCGTGAGGCTCCTTTTGTTGCGGTTCATCTGCAGGAACATCGCGCCTTCGCGCGGGCTTCCATCGGCGTTCTCGGCCAGCGGGATGAGGGTTCGGTCCTCGCGTCCGTCCCGCTTTTCCACGCGAATCACGTCGGCCCCAAAATCGCCCAGAAGTGCTGAGCAGTATGGTCCCGCTATGTAGCGGCCGAAATCTGCGACGCGGATGCCAGCGAGCGGTCCGGCCATGTGAGCGGCTCCCTCTAAGACGTGATTCATACGTGCGTTCCCGAGATTGCGGCTCGGTCCCAGCCGGAATATACGAGACGCTTGGAGAATTCCATGACGACGCGTGATGCTTTCGCAGCCCTGAATCGGCTGGCCGGTATTGCGCCGCTTCGCAGCCCGGCTTTCGAAGGCGATGACCCGATCATGGCCACCCCCTTCCGCGTCGGGCGCGCAGCGGCGATTGCATTGGGCTTGGGCGCGGCTTCCGCGAACGAGATCTGGCGGCTGCGCGGCGGCAGCCAGCAGGATATCTCGATCGATTTGCGCGCGGCTGCGGCCTCGCTCGTGTCGTTCGCGTTGCTGCGCCTGAACGGCGAAGCGGTGCCGCGTCCTTCCGAGTCGAAGCCGACGGTCGGACTCTATCGCACGGGAGACGGTCGCTGGATTCATCTGCAGGGCGGTTTCCCGCAACTCGAGAAGCGCACGCTCGATCTTCTCAACGCCGACAACACCAAAGAGTCGGTCGCCGAATGCGTGGCGAAATGGAATTCCCTGGCGCTCGAAGAATCGCTCGCCTTTATGGGGCTGTGCGGCGCGGTGGTGCGCACGGAAGAGGAATGGCGCAAGAGCCCGCAAGGGGCGATCCTCGCGGATACGCCGCCGATTCTGATCCGCAAGATCGCCGATGCGCCCGTGCTGCGCCTGGCCGAAGCGGATGAGGCGCTTTCCGGCGTGCGCGTGCTGGATCTCACGCGCGTGCTGGCGGGGCCCACCGTGGGCCGCACGCTCGCTTCGCAGGGCGCCGAAGTTTTGTCTGTGCGCGCGGAAAAATTGCCCACCGTCGATCTGTTCGATCTCGACACGGGACGCGGCAAGCGTTCGACGTTCCTGGACCTCAACAAGCCGCGCGAAGCCGAAGCGCTGCGCGTGCTGGCGCGCGATGCGCATGTGTTCGTGGATTCCTATCGTCCGGGCGCGCTGGCGGAGCTGGGCGTGACGCCGGCGGCGCTGGCGCATTCTTCGCCGGGCATCATCTATTGCGCCGTCTCCTGCTACGGCCACAAAGGCCCGTGGGCGCAGAGGCGCGGCTGGGAACAGATGGCGCAAAGCGCAACCGGCATAGCGGTCGAGCAGGGCGCATTCGCAGCCGAACGCGCCGGCAGCCGCAGAGAATCCGTGCCGCAACTCATTCCCGCCGCGGCCTGCGATTACATTACGGGCTATCTGGCGGCGGCCGGCGTTGCGGCCGCGCTGTTGCGGCGCTTCCGCGAAGGCGGCAGCTGGATGGTGGAAGTCTCGCTGTCGGCGACCGCCATGTGGTTGCAGTCCCTGGGCAAGGTTCCGGCGGCGGACGTGCCCGCGACCTGGGACCCGCGCGCAGGACTCGATTCCTATTTCAACTCATGCGACACGAAGCGCGGTCGGCTCGACTATCTGGGTCCCGTCGTGCGTATGTCCAAGACCCCGCCGTCCTGGCGGTCGCCTCCGCCCGAACCGGGCGCCGATGAGCCGGTGTGGCTGGCGGCCTAAGGGACCATCGCGGGAATATTGAGGGAATTTATGGCATGGCTCCGAAGGTCAATCCGCTGAAGCTTAATCCGCTGCAATTGCGCACCCTGACGGTGCTGCAGGCGCTGGCGCGCGTGCCGGGCGCGGCCGCGCGCGGGCCGAATGCGGGCGAGATCGTGCTGCAGCAATTCCCGCAGCCGCATGGCGATCATTTCCATCTGGGCGACGCCGTCGTCGCCACCAAGGATGCGAGCGGCCTCTTCAACGAAAAAGTCTGGCATGCGCTCGAGCGCAAAGGCGTCGCGCGCTCCGATTGGCCGCATCGCATCGTGCTCACCCAGGCGGGCCTCACCTATGACACCGGCTTGGCCTCCGAAATCCTGCGCCGCGCGGCGCATTGAAAATTATTCGCTGAATCTCCTTGTCCCCCACGAGTGGGGGAAGTGTCGCGCGCGCGATAGCGCGCGTGACACAGGGGGATTTCGCGCTGACCTCCCCCTGCACCTCGCTGCGCTCGGCGCTTCCCCGACTCGTGGGGGATAAGGACGTCGAGAAATTGCGTGCTTCCGCGGAGAACAACTCTTAATTTGCGGCAGCAATTTTGATTAGGCCCCACATGCGGCGCTCGCGTCCTCCATTCCAGTGCATCGCGCTCACCTTGCAGGGCGGCGGCGCGCTGGGCGCGTATCAGGCCGGCGTCTTTCAGGCGTTGGCCGAAGCGGAAATCGAACCCGATTGGGTCGCGGGCATTTCCATCGGCGCGGTCAACGCGGCGATCATCGTTGGAAATTCTCCCGCCGAGCGGGTGGCGATGCTCAAGGGTTTCTGGAACGAGATTACGGCGCAATCCGCCTGGGGACAGATGAGCTGGTTCGAACCCCCGGCCATCGCGGGCGAGACCGGGCGCCAGCTGTTCAATCAGCTAAGCGCGGCCAAGGCGCTCACGACCGGCGTGCCGGGACTTTTCACGCCGCGTTTTCCGCCGCCGACCCTGCAACCTTCGGGCAGCGCAGGCGCCGTCAGCTATTACGACACGACGCCGCTGCACGCGACGCTTCTGCGGTATGTCGATTTCGACCGCATCAATGCGGGGCGTATGCGGCTCAGCGCAGGGGCAGTGAATATTCGAACCGGCAATTTCGTCTATTTCGACACGACCGACAAAGAACGCCCCATCGAACCGAAACACATCATGGCGAGCGCCGCCCTGCCGCCGGGCTTTCCCGCGATCGAGATTGACGGTGAGCATTATTGGGACGGCGGCCTCGTCTCCAACACGCCCCTGCAATGGGTGCTGGAACATGGCGCGCGGCAGGACACGCTCGCGTTCCAGGTGGATTTGTGGAGCGCGCGCGGCAGCGTGCCGCAAAACCTCATGGAAGTGGCGACGCGCCAGAAGGAAATCCTCTATTCGAGCCGCACGCGAGACAATGTCACGAGCTTCATGGAGAACGAGCGGCTGCGCAATGCGATCGCCGAATTGCTCGAAGAGATGCCCGCGAAGCAGCGGGATGGCAACGCGTTGGGCGCGTTGCGCGCATTGGCGGAGCGCAAGATCTATAACATCGTCCATTTGATCTATCGCACGCGCAAATACGAAGGCGATTCGAAGGATTATGAGTTCTCGCAGCTCAGCATGAACGATCATTGGAACGCGGGTTATCACGATACGGTGCATTCGCTGGAACATCGCGAGGCGCTGGAGCCCACGAAAAACAAGGACGGAATCGCCTGTTTCGATTTCACGGCGCACGACGCCGAATAGGCCGAACGAAGGAGAACCCCCATGCTTCTGAAAGACAAGATCGCCGTCGTCACGGGCGCCGCAAGCGGCATCGGCAAGGAAATCGCGCTGACCTATGCGCGGGAAGGCGCGAAGGTCGTCATCGCCGATCTCAATCTCGACGGCGCAAATGCGGCCGCGGCGGAGATCGAAAAGACGGGCGCGCAGGCGATCGGCGTCGCGATGGACGTCACCAGCGAGGCCGAGGTCGAGGCGGGCATGGCGAAGGCGATCGCCGCGTTCGGCGGCATCGACATTCTCGTCAGCAACGCCGGCATCCAGATCGTAGCGCCGCTCGACCAATTCGAATTCTCGAAATGGAAGCTGCTGCTCGCGATCCATCTCGACGGCGCATTCCTCACCACGCGCGCAGCGCTCCGTCAGATGTACAAACAGGGCCGCGGCGGCAGCATTATCTATATGGGTTCTGTGCATTCGAAGGAGGCGTCGGTGCTGAAGGCGCCTTATGTCACTGCGAAGCATGGGCTGATCGGGCTCGCCAAAACCGTCGCGAAAGAGGGCGCGAAGCACGGCGTGCGCGCCAATGTGATCTGCCCCGGCTTCGTGCGCACGCCTTTGGTCGACAAGCAGATTCCGGAGCAGGCGAAGGAGCTGGGCATCTCCGAAGCCGATGTGATCAAGAACGTGATGCTGAAAGACACCGTCGATGGCGAATTCACGACCGTTCAGGATGTGGCCGCCGCGGCGCTGCTCTTCGCCTCCTTCGGCTCCAATGCGCTCACCGGCCAATCCCTCGTCGTCAGCCACGGCTGGTTCATGCAGTGAAGAAGAAAGATTTTAACGCAGGGGTCGCGAAGGATGCGCAGAGGCCGCTGGGGATGCGGCGCGCTTCAAATAGATAGTCATCCCAGTGACGGGTTTGTTTGGCGCGCTTTGCGCGCCGAATAAATCATGCCTTTTGCGCTCATTCTTGGGCAGCTTGCACCGAACCCCTCTGCGGCCTCTGCGCATCCTCCGCGGCCCCTGCGTTAAAATCTTTTTTTGGGGCGCGACACAATTCTCAATCTAAGAGAGGTTACTTCACCTTCCTCAGCAATATCAGCGGCTTCACGAACAGCGCGCGGCCGGCGGGGGTCTGCATGAAGGCGTCCAATACGGCGGGGTCCGCGGTGAGGGTGATGTCGCCGAATTGGCCCTGCTCGATCGTACCTGCGATCGCGCCGGATTTGATCGCGACCGCCGCCGCCTTCTCGTCGAGCAGATAGATCACGAGCGCGCCGTCGCTGTTGACGCGATAGAGGAGAGGAAACGTCTTACCGGCCTGCGCGGCGTCAGGCTCCTTGCCGTTGTTGCTGATCTCCTTCGCATTCATGTAGCGATAGGGGCCGAGCGCCGCAGTCTGCAGCGAATAGGCGCTCCAGTCGCCTTGTGCGGAATCATCCTTGCGAGTCGGGTCGGGCGGTGAAATCAGAACGGCTGTCGTCGTACCGTCGGTCTGGGGAAAGAAGGTCATGTAGACCCACCCCTCGGGCTGATGCACCTGGCCGCGCCACAGGCCGGAGAGCGTGGGATCGGCGGCGAATCCCACCGTCGTGCCGACGGGATTTGTGCTGGTGACCGGCAGGCAGGCCGTGACCAGCAACGATACGGCAAGCGCAAGCGCGACGCGGAGAGCGTTCATGGGTGGGGCCCTTTCAACAGACCGGAAACCATTACTACGGATTGGGGCGGAACGGGGGCGGATCGGCAGTTGCACGCGTTGGCGCGGGAGCCGGGCGCCCCTATAGTTCGCATCGCTCGAATCCAGGCTGGAACTTCATGACCCCCAAGCAGCGTCGGCGGCTTGCTTTTGCGTTGGCGCTCGTTGTGGCGGGCGCCGGCGGGGCCGCGCTCGTTTTGGGCGCGCTGAAGGACAACGTCCTCTATTTCTATAGTCCCAGCGATCTCGCCGCGAAGCACGTGGCGGAAGGCGTGGCGTTCCGCATCGGCGGGTTGGTGGCGAAGGGCAGCGTGGTGCGCGGGCCGTCGGCCGATGTGCGGTTCGTCGTGACCGACGGGCGCGCCAACGTGCCGGTCCTGTTTCGGGGCGTGCTGCCGGATCTGTTCCGCGAAGGGCAGGGCGTGGTGGCGTTGGGCGCGCTCGGCCCCGGCGGCGTCTTCAATGCGAGCGAAGTGCTTGCCAAGCACGACGAACGCTATATGCCTCCTGAGGTCGTCGACGCGCTGAAGCGCTCCGGCCGTTGGAAAGAAGGCGAACAGTGACAGGTGAAATCGGGCAGCTTGCGCTGTGCCTCGCATTGGCGCTCGCGCTCGTTCAGGCCGGAGCCGGGCTCTGGGGCGCGCGGAGCGACGTGACCATATCGCGCGATCTGCTGCGCCGGATCGCGCGCATGTCCGCGTTCGGATTTTTCGCGTTCATCGCGCTGGCGTTCGGCGCGCTCACTTTCGGCTTCGTCACCTCCGATTTCAGCATCCTGACGGTCGCCCAGAATTCGCACACGCTGAAGCCGCTGGTTTACAAAATCTCCGGCGTGTGGGGAAACCACGAAGGCTCGATGCTGTTGTGGGTGCTGGTGCTTGCGATCTATTCGGCCGTGATGGCGTATGCGGTGCGCGGCGGCGCGC
The DNA here is from genome assembly GCA_963715545.1 of uncultured Alphaproteobacteria bacterium. Taxonomy (GTDB): domain Bacteria; phylum Pseudomonadota; class Alphaproteobacteria; order Micropepsales; family Micropepsaceae; genus Rhizomicrobium. Next base: position 4,366,331 of record OY970252.1, read on the forward strand.
GCCTCACATCGGCCGCGCTCGGCGTCGAAGCGCTGCTCGCGGCCGGATTCGTTCTTTTCATCCTGCTCACCTCAAATCCGTTCCGGCGTCTCGATCCCATGCCATTCCAGGGCGAGGGGCTCAATCCGTTGCTGCAGGATCCCGGCCTCGCGATGCATCCGCCGATGCTCTATCTGGGCTATGTCGGGTTGTCGGCCACGTTCGCTTATGCGGCGGCCGCGCTCATCACGCAGGAAACAGGTTCGCATTGGGCGCGCGCCGCGCGGCCCTTCATGCTGGTGGCATGGATCGCGCTGACCCTGGGCATCACGCTCGGCAGCTGGTGGGCCTATTATGTGCTGGGCTGGGGCGGCTTCTGGTTCTGGGACCCGGTGGAGAATGCGGCCCTGATGCCATGGCTGGTCGCGACAGCGCTCATTCATTCGACACTGGCGACAGAGCGCACAGGCGCGTTTCGCAGCTGGACGTTGCTGCTGGCGATCGCGGCGTTTTCGCTGAGCCTGATCGGCACCTTCCTCGTGCGTTCGGGCGTGCTCGCCTCGGTGCACAGTTTTGCAAACGATCCGGAGCGCGGCGAATATATTCTCGTGCTGCTGGGTCTTGCGATCGGCGGCGCGCTGGCGCTGTTCGCGTGGCGCGCGCCCGGCATCGAGGAAGGCGCATCGTTCGAGCCTGCCAGCCGCGAAACGCTCCTGCTGCTCAACAATGTGTTTCTCACGGCGGCGGCGGCGACAGTATTTCTCGGCACGCTCTATCCCCTGTTGCTTGACGCCCTGACGGGCACGCGCATTTCCGTGGGGCCGCCCTATTTCGCCATCACCTTCGCGCCGATCTTCGTGGCGCTTCTGCTGCTCGTTCCGCTCGGGCCGCGGCTTGCCTGGCGAAAGGGCGATCTTAAAGGCTCGCTCAAATTGCTGGCGCCGGGCGCAGGTCTCGCGCTCCTCGCGGCAATTATCATCCTCGCGATTCAAGCGCCGCATACGGCCGCCGCGGCCGGCGCGTTTGCATTGGCGGGTTGGTTGATCGGCGCGAGCATCGTCGATTTCCGCGAGCGCTGGAAGGCGCGCAGCGTCGGCGTGCAATCCTTCGCCTCGGTTCTGGCGCATGCGGGGCTCGGCATTTCGCTGCTGGGCATCGCCGGCACGACTCTGTGGCGCAGCGAGGCGCTGGAATTGCTCGCACCGGGACAATCGATGCAGGTGGCGGCCTATCAGTTGCGTTTCGATGGCGTGAGCCCTCGCGAAGGCCCCAATTATTTCGCCGATCGCGCCACGCTGGACGTGATACGCGACGGCAAACAAATCGCCACCATCACGCCGGAGAAGCGTTCCTATCCGGCGGAGGGCCAGGCGATCACCGACACGTCCATCCGCACCAACGGTTTCTCCGATCTCTATGTCGCACTGGGCGACGATCGCGGCGACGGGCGCTGGACGGTGCGCGCGTATTTCAATCCTCTCGCGCCTTTCATCTGGCTCGGCGGCGCGATCATGGCGCTCGGCGGTCTTGCAAGCCTGTGGGGACGGCTGCGCCCAAACGCGTTGCGCGCGGCGCCGGCGGAGTGATGCGCAAATTGTTTGAGATATTCTCCTCTCACCCTTCGGGGGAAATATTCGGTTGCTTCACCTCTCTCCCACCGGGAGAGAGGTCGAGGATGCGCAAGCTTGCTTGCGCGTCTGAGGGTGAGTGGGTGCGCGTGCAGGGTCAAATCTTTCGAGAGCGGCGCGCTGCATGAGCATCCACTCACCCTGCCCTCTCTCCCGATGGGAGAGAGGGAAAATCTCAATCCCCCCGCAACGGGAGTGGTTGCTTCACCGCTTCTTGCTCGCACTACTCTTAGTTCTTTTCTCTCAATCGTCCTTCGCGCAAACGCGTCCCGATGCGCTCGCAAATCCGATTCTCGAGCAGCGCGCGGTCGAATTGCAAAAGGAATTGCGCTGCCTTGTCTGTCAGGGCCAGTCGCTCGACGAGTCGAATGCGCCGCTGGCGGCGGATCTGCGCCGTTTCATTCGCATGCGCATCGCAAGCGGAGAATCCGACGATCAGGTCAAGCAGGAGCTCGTCGCACGTTACGGCGATGTCATCTTGATGGAGCCGCCGCTCAACCCGCAAACATACTTATTGTGGTTCGGCCCTTTTCTCGTCTTGTTTCTTTGCGGTAGTGTGGTCGCCGTGGTGGTTGCGCGGGCGCGCGGAAAATCGCGCCAACGAGATTAAGCAAGAAGAGCCAGCGACGATCACGTTCGTGCGAGAGGCATCCGATTTCGGAGGACCTGTCAAACGATTAATGTTATGGACACAAACACGTAATCAGGGTGTCGTAGGACCCTGGTTCCGACTTTTATCGGCCGCTGTTCGGGGGAATTGCGACCGTCTTGACGACTAGGAGCAGTCATGATCGATGAACAGCAGAAGACAAAATTCCGCCGGAGCGCGCGGGCCCGCTTGCTCGCAGCCTGTTCCGCAGCCGCGATCCTTGTCGTGGGCCTCGGCGCCGCGACAGAGGCGCAACGGCATGCGCCCGTTCTAATACCCGTCTCGAATATGACCGCGCACGAAGCGCCTGCGCCCGAGCGCGCCACGACGCCGCGCATGCTGGAAAACGGCGCCCCGTTCAGCTTCGCCGATCTCGTGGAGCGCGTCAGCCCGGCCGTCGTTACCGTCACCGTCGAAGAGCAGGTTGCGGCCCAGCAGGGCGTCAATCCCGAAGATCTCCCTGAGCCGTTCCGCGATTTCTTCAATCAGTTCGGCGGCGGCCAAGGTCATCAATTCGCAGCGCCCCGCAAAGCCGTCGCGATGGGCTCCGGATTCATCATCGACAAGTCCGGCCTCATCGTCACCAACAACCACGTCATCGAGGACGGCAAGAAGATCACCGTCAAATTGCCCGACGGACGTGAATTCGAAGCCAAGCTGATCGGCGCCGATCAGCCGACCGACGTGGCGCTTCTCAAGATCAAGAGCGACAAGCCTCTCCCGTCCGTCGAGTTCGGCGACGACCGCCAGGTGCGCGTGGGCGATTGGGTGATCGCGGTGGGCAATCCCTTTGGCCTCAGCAACACGGTGACGGCCGGAATCATTTCCTCCATCGGCCGCGACGTCGGAAATGGTCCGTATACGGACTTCCTGCAGATCGACGCGCCCATCAACCGCGGCAACTCCGGCGGCCCGACCTTCGATCTTCAGGGCAAGGTCATCGGCATGAATTCGATGATCTTCTCGCCGTCCGGCGGCAGCGTGGGCATCGGCTTTGCGATTCCCTCCTCCACGATTCACGATGTGGTGTCGCAGCTGCAGGCGCACGGCCATGTCGCGCGCGGCTATCTGGGCGTCGAGATCCAGAACATGACGCCGGAAATCGCGGCGAGCGTGGGCGGCAAAGAGATCAAGGGCGCCATCGTCGCCAGCATCGTTCCGGGCGGACCCGCGGCCAGGGCCGGTTTCCACCAGGGCGACATCGTGCTCGCGATCAACGGCAAATCGGTCGAGGATTCGCGCGATCTGACGCGCAGGGTGGCCTCGCTGCTCGCCGGTTCGAAGGCGACGTTCACGGTCGTCCGCGACGGCAAGCAAAGCGCGCTGACGGCGGATATCGGCACGCGCAAGGAAGACCAGGTCGCGTCGAATGCGCCCGCCCAGCAGCACAATGCAGCGGCCAATACCGGCGAAGCGATGGGCCTCGGTCTCGCGGCCGTCACGCCGGAAGTGCGCCGCGCCTATAATCTCGAAGAGAATGTCTCGGGCGTGCTGATCACCCGCGTCGATCCTGACAGCGACGCCGCTGACAAGGGCATCCAGCCTGGAGACATTGTGGTCACGGTCGCAAACAAGGTTGTGCGCACGCCGCAGGACATCAAGAGCCGGGTCGGCGAGGCGGCGGCGCAGGGCCGCAAGAGCGTGCTCGTGCTTGTGACCGGATCGAACGGACAGCGTTTCGTCGCGTTGAGCATCGCGAAGACCTGAGTTTCATGCGTACCGGACGGCGCGGGCTTTCGGGCCGGCGGCGTCCGGCCCCCGCGTCGGCGGCGGTGGCCCCATCCCCCCCGTTGCCGCTGCCGACGCGGACCCGTTTTAACGGGAACCGAAAAGAAGGAGCCGAGGCATGCGTATCCTCGTTGTCGAGGACGATCTCGAAGCTCAGCGATATCTTGTGAATGGCCTGAAGGAAGCGGGCCATGTGGTCGACGACGCCGGCGACGGCGATGTCGGCCTCACGCTTGCGCTGTCGCGGCCTTATGACGTGGCGATCATCGACCGCATGCTGCCCAAGGTCGATGGCTTGAAGCTGGTCGAGGAAATCCGCGAGCACGGCAATGTCACGCCCGTGCTGTTCCTCAGCGCCTTGTCGGAAGTCGACGATCGCGTGAAGGGCCTCAAGGCCGGCGGCGACGACTATCTGACCAAGCCCTACGCTTTCGTCGAGCTGCTGGCGCGCATCGATGCGTTGATGCGTCGGCGCCATCCTTCGGCCGTGAAAACGCGGCTGCAGGTGGGCGATCTCGAACTCGATCTCCTCACCCGCACCGCCAAACGCGGCCCGAGCGCCATCGAGCTCCAGCCGCGGGAGTTCCGGCTGCTCGAATATCTGATGCGCCATGCGGGCCAGGTCGTCACGCGCACGATGCTGCTCGAAAGCGTCTGGGAATATCATTTCGATCCTCAGACCAACGTGATCGACGTGCATATTTCCCGTCTGCGCGCAAAGATTGACAAGGGGTTCGAGACGCCGCTGCTCCATACCGTGCGCGGCGCCGGCTATATGATCCGTGCGCGCGCCTAGACTTCTCCGCACGCTCGCGTTTCGGATCGTTCTTGTTTACATCGCATTGTTCGCCATCTCGGCGGCGTCGCTGGTCGCGTTCACCTATTGGAACACCAAGCGCGCGCTGGACTCCGAAACCGACCAGACGATCGACGCCGAAGTCACCGGCCTCGCCGAGCAATATCAGCGGCTGGGTCTCGCAGGGCTCGCCGACGTCATCCTCAGCCGCTCGAACCGCGGCGGGCAGGGCCTCTATCTGCTGACGGATCGCCTGAACCGGCCTATCGCCGGCAATCTCGACGGCTGGCCGCCTTTCGAGTCCGCGCAGGACGATTTCGTCGAATTCGATTATCAGCGTCATGTGGGCGGTCAGCTCGTCAGCCATCGCGCGCGCGGCAAAGTGTTTCCGTTGGCGGGCGATTTCCAGCTCCTCGTCGCCCGCGATGTGGACGAGCGCTACAAAACGGAAAAGCTGTTCACGACGACATTGCCGTGGAGCCTGTTGCTGATGATGGTGCTGGGGCTCGTCGGCGGCGGGCTCATCAGCCGCAACGTCCTCACGCGGCTCGACTCGATCAACCGCACCAGCCGCGAGATCATGGCGGGCGACCTGACGCGGCGCATCCCCGTGACGCGCGCCGGCGACGAGTTCGACGAGTTGGCCTCCAACCTCAATCGCATGCTCGACCGCACCGAGCGGCTGATGCGCGGCATGCGGGAAGTGACGGATTCGATCGCGCACGATCTGCGCACGCCGCTCAACCGGTTGCGCAACCGGCTTGAAGGCACGCTCGCCCATCTCGACAGCGAAAGCCGGGAAGGCAAGGAGATCGGCGCGGCCGTCGATGAAACCGATCAGGTGATCGCAACCTTCAATGCGCTGCTCCTGATCGCGGAGGCGGAAGCGGGCGTCGCACGCGAGGCGATGGCGCCCGTCGATCTTCCCGTCGTGGTGGAAGGCGTGGCCGAACTCTACGGTCCGCTGGCGGAAGAGAAAGGTGTCGCGCTCGAGATCGCGCCCTGCGGTACGGTGACGATCGCCGGCAACAAGCGGCTGATCTCCCAGGCGCTCGCCAATCTGCTCGACAACGCGATCAAATACACGCCGTCCGGCGGCGCGGTGAGAGTGGCGGTTGAGGATACGCCATCTGGCGTCGCGCTCTCCGTCGCCGATACGGGCCCCGGCATTCCAGCGGAAGCGCGCGCCCATGTGCTCGAGCGCTTCGTGCGGCTGGAAGAGAGCCGCAATTCTCCGGGCACGGGATTGGGATTGAGCCTCGTGGCCGCGGTCGCGCGCCTGCACGATGCGCGTCTCGCTCTCGACGACAACAGGCCGGGGCTCAAGGCGACATTGGTGTTCCCAAATCGCGTGAATCGGCCCGCGCCGCAGCCGCGGATAGCGGCGCCCGTGCAGGGGTGATTCGCACGATTCGCGCATTCCGGTGCGGACTCCGCGATTGCGAGGCGCCATGGCGGCTCGTTGCGAAACATCCTGCGCGTCAGAAAACCCCGGAAAATAAGGTTTTCTCGGTTGCATTCGCGCTGAACGCCAGCGTTGACCAAGGATTCAGTAGGCGCGGACTTCGCGACTGGCTATATCTCGCCGCGTCAACGCCGCATCAAAAGGATAAAAAATGAGCAAAGCGGATTTCATCGAAGCCGTCGCGAAAAAGGGCAACTTCAGCAAAGCCGACGCCAAGCGCACGGTCGAGATCGTCTTCGAGGCCATCGAAACGGGACTGAAGACCGTGAAGAACGGCGGCAAATACCAGATCGGAACCTTCGGCACGTTCACCGTGTCCAAGCGCGCGCCCCGCATGGGCCGCAATCCGCGCACCGGCGAGCCGATCAAGATCAAGGCGTCGAAGGGCCTACGCTTCAAGCCGGCGTCGCAGCTGAAAGACGCTGCGGGTTGCTGAGTCCTGCGATTTTCCGAACGAAGAAGCCCGCCCTTACCGGCGGGCTTTTTCTTTTTGCGACGGGACGAAGGTGGATCAGGGCTTGTTCCCGCCTGGCTTGGCGTTGTCGGAACTGGCGTTCGCGCCGACGGCGGACACGTAAATGTTCTTTTCGCCGTAAGCGATGTAGACGTGCAGGCGCCTGAGGATGTCCAGCCCGATGGTGATGCGGGGAATATTGAGGCGGTACATAACGCCGTTGACCGGGTCGTCGGCGCTCTTGCCGTATTTTTCCTTGATGGCGTCTTCCGCCGTGTCGGGCAACAGATAAAGCAGGGGGTTGCTGACGTTGATACTGTTCAGCGCCAGCGATTTGAAGTGGTAGCGGTATTGGACGAGGTCATCGGCCTGTGCGCCCGGCGTGCGTTCTATGCCCGGCGAATCCTCGTTCACGCCGAATGCAAGGTTCGCCATGCTTTTGCTCAGGTATGATGCGGAAGTGCCCGTGTCGATCAGGGCGGTCAAATTCTTTCCGTCAAGCGTCACGTCGAGCAGAATCTTGCCGTCGCGCGTGGTCTTGAACGGGATCTGCGCATAGCTATTCGTCCAGTAGACGACGCGTCCGGCGCAGTGTTCCGGCGAGAACAGGTTAAGCTTGCCAGCCGCAAAATCGAAATCGAGATCGAAGTTCTGCAGGAGATCAGGCGAAAGGCGGCCGCCGATGACGTCTCCGTGATATCCCATTTGAGTGTCGACGAGAAACGAGACGTTGCTTCCGCCCATTCCGCCGATGTTGAAGGTTTTGATGTTGACGAATTGTCTTTCGAGCTTGCCGGTGACGGTATACTGATCCGGCCCGGCGCCCGATGCGCTCGGCGTCAAATTCAGGTCGGCGACAACCTTCGGCGTCAGGCTGCTTGTCACGCCCGCCGTATCGATGAGGAGATTTCGAGGCGTGTCGTCGATCGTCGCGGGAATGACGACGGCTCCGCCCGGCATCGGCATCATGTCGAGCGATGCGATGCGCTTGAGCGTGCAATCCTCAGCAAATGCGGGAAGGCTGCCCCATAAGCCGATAGCCAACGCGGCGGCCCAAAGAAATGCTCGACTGCTTCTGGCGCTCACATCCCCCACCCGAATAGCGTTCTATTCTTGGTGCATCACAGTAAAGCGATCGCCGCTTCAAGCATAGTGGGGAAATCCGTCGTCCCTGCGGAGCTTTCCGCCGCATCCCATGCGATCGATTCAGTCATTTCGGCCGCTGTAGCCGGGCGAGGGCGCGAAATTCAGTGACAGTTACATTATTATTTCCCATCAAAAGTCTTTTAAGCTCGCTGTAACGACGTAATTGACGCCCAATCGCGCAAAACGTCTTCGACGCGGCGCATCAGTCCTGCAAAGAGCGCCGGATATCCTCCCGCGCCGCCGTTTTCGTCTTCATGGCATGTGCAGTAAACATGGCGTCCATCGACGGCTTGCGCGCCGTCGCGCAGTCTTTCATGCGGGCAGCCGCCGCTGCCGCACAAGGACTCCCATCTGCAGGCGGCGTGGGCTGCGCGGCCCGCCGCTTCGGCCGCCGCAAATCGCCGATAGCCCTCGTCGCGGACAATTTCATCGAAGCCGTGCGCCGCGAGATCTCCGAAGCGATGCTCGGCGCCGAACGGCCGCGTGCAAGGCGAGGCGCCGCCATCCGGATCGACGCCGAGGATGGTCATGCAACGTTCCGAACGGAAGCAGGTTTCGCCGCCCGCGCCGGTCATGCCCTTGAAAAACTCTTCGAAGCTCCGAATGCGGATGGCCGGATCGCCGCGCGCCGTCCAGGCGTCGAAGAGGTCGAGCATGAAGCGCGCATATGCATGGGGATCGAGATTTTCCTCGCGCGCATCGCCGAACGGCGTCCATGCGGGGTGAGCGTCGAACTGCGTCGCGCCGAGCCCGGCGAAATGATCGAGAAGCTGCGCCGCGCCGCCCGCAGTTTCCGCCAGACGTCTTGTAACGACGGCGGTGACGCCGAATGCGACATCGGCGCGTTTCAGCCGCTCGACGCCCGCGACCGCTCGCGCATGCGAACCCGTTCCATTGTGCTGGGGCCGTTGGGCGTCGTGAATGGCGGCCGGGCCGTCGAGACTGACCCCCACGCTAAACGCATGCGCTGCGAAGAATTCGGCGAAGGCGTCGTCGATGAGCACGCCGTTCGTCTGCACCCCCCAACGGATTTCGTTCGGCATTGCATGGCGGTGCGCGATCGCGAGCAAGGCCTCGAAATAATCCCGGCCGGCCAGCAACGGCTCGCCGCCATGAATGAAGATGTCGAACGGTTTGGGCACGTGCGGCAACAGGTTCGCCAGCACGGCTTCGAGCGTAGCAAGCGACATGCGCCCGGCGGCGACGCCGCCGGGCCTTCGCGTCATTTCATAGCAATAGGGACAGGCGAGATTGCACTTGTCGCCGACCGGTTTCAGGAGAAGCGTGCGCGTGTTTCGAAGCGCCGCTTCCGAAGGATTGCGCGGGCGCGCATCATGCCGTGCAGCAACTCCGGCGAAGGCGCGCGAAGCGGCATGGTCGTCGGCGCGCGACATGGCGGCTGCCACGACGGCGCCTCGAGGATCCGCACCCGTCCCGTCTGCGATTTGGTCGAATGCGGCGCGAGTCTCACTGCGCCAGCGCATTGGGGGCCGGCAATACCCATGTGTCGCAGAAGGCCGCCGCCTGTTGGGCGAGCCGACTGAGATCCCCGAGTGTCGCCGTCTGAATCTGTGGCGCCTGGTAGCCGCATGCGCTCCTGGACAAGGATCGCTCCGTGATCTGGAGACTTCCGGGCATTTCGCCGCCACTCGGAGCCTGACGCGCCAACGCCTTCGGCACGATCAAATTCAGTCTCTGGAAATCTCCGACGGTCCCCCGCAAATCGCCCATCAGCCGCTCCGGCGAAAGGTTGCCGTCTGCATAGGCAAGCCACAGCATCTCGTGGATGCTCTTCAGCGTGCGTCCCGATGCTATGTGCTGCCAGAGCAGCGCGGCCATGGGATTGAGAATGTAAACGTTGGTCGTCGCCGGATCGTAAAGCGCGAGATCGAGTCCGACCTGGCGCGCCCGAATGTCGGCGCGCTTCGCCAATCCGTGCAACGGATCCTGCTCCGGCGAGCTGCGATCGCTCAATCCCGGCAGCCCAAATTCGATCGTCCCAGATGGGGGCCCTGAAACTGGATTGCCCGTCCGAGGCATAGGCGCGTTGCCCGTTCCGGCCGCACCGGGCGCCGCCGCGGAGCCGGCGCTCGATATGACAAGCGCGCCGCCTGCTCCAAGCGCCGCAACAAAATCTCTTCGACTGGATTTCATCGCCATCTCCTCAATCGACATTCCTCGAATGACGCCGAGCGGGGTGACACCATAGCATTTTCTTCGGGCCGGCATAAGCGCCGGACAGCCTGAAGGCGCAAACTTCGGCGCCGGAATGTTCGCGAGAACGTGTCCCGGTTTTTCGACGTTCGGCTGCGAGGAATCCGTGACAGTTCAATCAATGCAGAGACTTAGCGCGCATTCGGTGAGAAATGACGTAACCGTCACCGCATTGCCGCAAATATTGTTACGCGCAGCGATTGGGGGCAGGGTGGAGCGACGGGGGAGGCATCATGAAAATTTGGATGGCCGGTGCGGGTCTTTGCTTTCTGCTGGCGGGCGAAGCGCGCGCCGACGTGATCCTGAGGCTGCCGACCAATGAACGCGTCGTCGCGCTCACCTTCGACGCCTGCGAACAGCATCGGCCCGTGAAGCTCGATACGGGCATCTCGGATTATCTCGTTGCGCACAGGATTCCGTTCACGCTGTTTCTTTCCGGCCGTTTCGTGGAAGACAACGCCGACGCGCTGAAGGCGCTGTCGAAGCTCGACTTCGTGGAGTTCGAAAACCACAGCTGGGATCATCCCAACCGTATGACGCTTCTGTCCGACGACGCGGTTCGCGACGAAATCCTGAAGACGGACGCCGAGATCGAAAAGCTCTTCGGCCGCCGCACGGCCTTTTTCCGCTTTCCCGCCATCACCTATAATGCGCGTGTGCTTGCGGACGCCGAAGGCCTTGGCTTTCGCGTCGTGCATTATCGCTGGGAAGTCGGCGATCCGGACCCGCACGAAACCGCCGATCGGATCGTGCGCGAAACGCTCGAAGGCGTGCGCCCGGGAGACATCCTCATCAACCACATCAACGGCCGCGGCTGGCACACCGCGGAAGCGCTGCCGCGCATGATCGCGGGGCTGGAGGCGGACGGCTACCGCTTCGTGCTGCTCAGAGACTATATCGCTGCGAATCGCAGCCGCAACGCGACGCGCGCGGAAAGCTCGCCGGCCAATTAGCCAGCGACGCCGGCGGCGCGAACGGCGGGCCGGCACACGTCGCCATAGACCAGCGGCTTACCGTCCTCCCACGGGTGATATTCGTTGGCGAAACGGATGCGCTCCCCGCGCGAGGGATGGTTCGCCCGCACGACGCCAAAGAACGTATCCCATTCCGCCGGCTCGCCGTCGCGCGTGACCTCGTTCGCAAAGATTTCGGCCATGGCGCGATTTTCGTGCGTCAGCTCGAGGCCGAAGCGGTCCGCTTCGTGCTCGATGTGCCGCGCATAGAGGTTGAACAGCGGCGCGACCGCAAGCCAGGAAACGCTGAGGACGACGATGATCAGGGGAAGAGACGCGGGGTCCGCCAGATCGTCGAAGCCGAAGTGGCCCCGCGCGATCCACCGTCGGCCGATGCGATCGACCAGGAAGAAGCCGGCGAGCAGGAGGCAGGCGATGATCGCGAGCGCCTTCCAGTTGTCCATCTCGACGTAATGCTTCAGTTCGTGGCCGACCGTGAACACGACCTGATCGGGCGTCTCATTTTTGAAAAGGTCTTTGTCCAAAATAATGCGATTGGTCGGGCCCAGACCCACCACGGTGTCTGAATCGCCGCCCACGAACACGGGAATATGCGACACGCCACAGCGCTCCGCGAGCGCTTCGATTTTCGCCATGAGCGGCGCGTTCGCAAGCGGCTGATAGCTCGTCGTCAGCGGACTGATCCAGACGGGAATCGCCACGAGAGCGAGAAAGACGATCGGCGCCAGTGCGAGCGAGGCATAGAGCCACCAGCGTCGCGGGCTCTTCGCAATGAGCGCATAGGGAATCCACACGAACAGGCCCGTGACGACGAGCTTCACGGCGAGTCCCACCGCCTCCCCGGCGAACCATTGCACGGGCGATGGCGCGGATTGTCCGAAGGCGCGCAGGTCGACGATGTCGCGATAATAATCGAACGGCGCGATGACCAGTGCGGCGACGAAAACATAAGCGCAGGCAAACAGCGTCACGGTCCGGAACCAGTCGCCGCCTGCCAGGCGAGCGCAGAGCGCGCGCAGCCTTGCGCCGAGCCCCGAAACCAGCACCAGAAATGCGAACAGAATGGGCAAAATCTGCGCCGCCATCCAGAGCGGCTCGCGGTGCAGCGCGAAGGCGATCGACGCTTGTGTCGTGCGAGGCACGGCGACAGGCGTTCCGGCGTGCGCGCCGGAGATCAGAAGCAAGGCCAGCGCGCCCCCGATCAGCCAGTTGACTGCGGCGTTTCGTATCGTCGTGCGGCGCTCTTGCGTCATGGTCGTTCTCCCGGTGCGGACGTCCCGCGCAACGCGAGGGGCCTTGTCTCAGTTGTGGGATTTGCGCGGTTCGAGCGAAAGAGCGCGGGCGTTCGTCTCGCACCGGCCGCCATACGCCTGGTCACAAAAGCCGGCGGCTGGACCAATTCGCCGCCAAAGCACACACTTGGCGATGCCCGAAGCGATCCAGACCGTGAAATTGCATGATGTGGGGCGCTTGCCGCCGATCATGCGCGAGCTTGGGTTGGGCGTCGTCTACTGGTTCGCGTTTCTGCTGGTGCTGGAGCCCGGCAATCTGCTGAGGGCCATTCGCGCCGGAAGCGAGCTGAACTGGAGCCTCGAAGTTTTCCGCATCATGGGCGCGAGCCTTCTGGGCGCGCTGAGCGCGCCGCTGCTTTTCGCGCTGGTGCGCCGCTTTCCCGTCGAAGGCGCCGCCCGCTGGCGCAATGCAGCGATCCAGGCCGCAAGCTGCGCGCTGATCTCCGCGTCGCTCATCGTCGTCTCAACGGTGCTGGCCCATTGGTTCCTGGTCAGGGAACGCCATTCGCTGGCGAGCGAGTTCGTCGCGGATTTTGCGTCCAATTGGCTTCTGCTCGCCTTTTGCCTCGCAGGCTTTCTGGCGATCGTGCATGCGCTGGGGTTTTTCGGGCGCATGCGGGCATATGAACTGGCCGCGGCGGCCATAGAGAATGCGCCCGGCTATGTGACCCAAATCCCCGTGCGTTCACGGGGCCAGATCACGATTCTGGAATTCGCCAGTGTCGACTGGATCGAGGCGCAGGGAAATTATCTCGCCTTGCATGTCGGCCCCGCGGCGCACCTGATACGGGAAAGCATCGCGCGCCTCGAAACGCGGCTCGATCCCGCGCAATTCACCCGCATCCACCGCAGCACGATCGTGGCCGTGAACCGGATTCGGGACATGGTTCCGCTGGGCGCAGGCGACGCGACGCTGCGCCTGAAGGACGGCACGGAATTGCGCCTCAGCCGAAACTTCCGTGACCGGCTCCTCGCGCAAATGCAGCTGTAGCGATCTCGCTTCGACTCAAAACTTGCGCGCCCGGGTGTTAGTGTTCGAGCATTCGTAAATTTGCCGCCGGCGCATGATCGCGCCGCGGCGCGCGAGCAGGAGCCTGAACCATGTATATTTGCGGCCTCGTCATCCCTGTGCCCGAGGACAAGATGGAGGCCTATCGCCGGTGGGCCGAGAACGGGGCGAAAATCTTCAAGGACTATGGCTGCCTGGAGATCGTCGAGTGTTGGGAGGATTTCGTTCCCGACGGCAAACAGACGGATTTCCGCCGCGCGGTCGCGGCCAAACCCGGCGAGAAGATCGTCTTCACCTGGCAAGTCTGGCCCGACAAGGCGAGCTTCGCCGTCGCCGAAGAGAAGATGCACCAGGACGGGCGTCTGGATACGTCCGGAGAACCGCCGTTCGACCCAAAGCGCCTCATCGCCGGCTGCTTCGCGCCGATTTTTTCCATGGGCCGGGATTGATATTCGGCGGCTCGCGCGGCGCAGAGGCCGGCGTCAGGCCTTGCTCCATTTGCCGGCCTTGATGTCGAACTTCACTTTTCCCGCGGCGCGCATGCGCATCAAGAGCTCCTGCAGGGCGTCCGTGCTCTTGTTGCTGGGGTCGAGCAGCTGCTGCAGCGAATAGATGGCGCGGGGTTTGTCCAGCGCCGCCAGCACGTCTTCTTCTTTCACCATGGTCGATGCTTTCTCATTTTTTCGCCCTCGCCACGATAGCCGCCCACATGTCAGGTGAATAGGTATACCGTCGACCGAACTTTATGCGGGAAATTGTCTCCCAGTAATATCCCTGTAGACCGAACCAACGGAGTGGTTCCATGAAACCCCGCCTCCTCGCGATCGCGGTCGGCATCCTCTACCTGGCCATGCCGGCAGTTCCTGCGGCAGCACAGGACGCGAAAGCCTGTCGGCACTACAGCTTCGAAAATTCTTCGTTCCTGGCGTGCGAGTTCGATTCCGCGAAAGAAGAATTGCATCTGGCGCGAACTGCCGGTGACGGCCGCATTCTGGGAGGTCTGGCCGCATTGGAAAAATCCCTCGGCGCCGATTCTGAGAGAGTCCTGTTCGCCATGAATGCCGGAATGTTCGATCCGCAGGGGACGCCCGTCGGCTTGTATGTGGAAAACGGAATCGTCAAACATCCGCTGAACACGCAAAGCGGCCCGGGGAACTTCTATCTGAAGCCCAATGGCGTTTTCTGGGTGGACTCCGATCACGGGCTTCATGTCGATACCACGGACAACTATCTGGCCGGGAACCGTCATCCAATCTGGGCCACGCAATCCGGCCCCGTGCTGGTGATCGCGGGCAAGTTCAATCCCCAGTTCGATCCCGACGGCGCGTCCAGATATGTCCGCAACGGCGTCGGCATCCGCGATTTGCATCACGCCGTGTTCGCGATCAGTGACGCGCCGGTATCCTTCGGAAGACTGGCGCGCTTCTTCCGCGACGAACTGAACTGTCGTGAAGCACTCTACTTCGATGGCGCAATCTCAAGCGTATGGGCGCCGGCGTTGCACCGGCAGGATTTCGGAGCGGCCCTGGGGCCGATGGTTGCGGAGTTGGAGCGGAAATGACGCAGGAGGGTCCGGGTGAAAGCCAAAATTCGTTGCCGCGTCGACACGATGCAGATTCACGTCGAGTTTCGCGCGATCACTTGGTGAATGGATATGGTGTTGACCAAATTCGCGAACTGCGACTGGTCGCAGGTGAATGACGCCGTTGCCGCCCTAAGTCAGTGCGGACATCGCCGTCAGCGAGTCCATGTAGTCGCGCCAACCCACAATCTTCCGATCCTTTATCGTAACGACCGAAATGAAGCGGTTTTCGTAGACCTTGCCGGAGCGGACTGCGTTACCCCGAACTTCATACTCGAGGATGACGACGCCGGGAGTCCGGGAAATGTTCACCACGAGCGCGTCCGCGCCATGCAACCTCATACCCGCCCCGTAACCGGAATACAGCGCCATGAGGGCTTCACGCCCAACGATTTTTGTTGGGTAACCCGGAAAATGATACCGAAATTCGAACACTGCGTCAGGCGCGATCGTGTCAAAATAATGATCGCCGTCGACAAGTCCTGCCAGGCCGCGCAGAACGATGTCGAAGAAAGGGTCGAGTGCGGAAAATGCGGCATAGGCAGGCTCACGCATTGGTCTGGTCCTGTGTTCGGAACCCCGATGTTAACCCCGCGACCTATCATTCCCTACCGCGAATATTGAGTTGCAGCGGCGCGACACGGATTCACTTAAGGCCTCCCGGAGGGTTATGCTGGCGACACAGCCTCCTGGAGTTAATCGACCGTGTTGACCGAACCCAAGATTGTGACCCGTCCTGCCCAGCCTTATGTCGCGATCCCAAACACAGTCACGATCGCCGACATACCTCGTGCGCTGCCCCCGCTGTTTCCCGAGATCGCCGGCTGGCTCACTCGCCAGGGTGGCGTTCCGGCCGGGGCGCCGTTTTTCCGCTATCGCGTCATCGACATGCCCCGGCTGGTCATTGAAACCGGATTTCCCGTTGCAAAAGCGATGACGGGCGATGCGCGCGTTCATGCCGACGCGCTGCCTGCAGGACGCTATGCGACGATCGTCAACACGGGCCCCTATGACAAACTCATCGACGCCAATGCGGCACTGCTGAGATGGGGCGCCGCACAAGGGCTGAACTGGGCGATGTCGAAGACGCAAGCCGGTGAAGAATGGGAGTCGCGGTTGGAGATCTATCTGACCGATCCGGCGACCGAGCCCGATGCGAGCAAGTGGGAAACGGAGATCGCCTTCCTGCTGGCGTGACATTATCGGGACTCCGCTTCGATTCCAGCCGCAAGTTTCGCGAGCAGCCGCGCGAGAACGTTCCGTTCGTCGCGAGTCAAAGGGGACAGGATCTCCCGTTCGAGCTTCATGTCCTTCTCGAACGCGGCGTCGACGAGCGCACGCCCCGCGTCGGTGAGCGCCACGAGAAGCGAACGTCCGTCTTCGTCCGACTGTGTTCGAACGACGAGTCCCCGTTTCTCCAGTCGGTCAAGACGGTCGGTCAGTCCGCCGGATGAGATCATGAGCGACTGGTAGATTTCCGTGGGCCGCAGGCGGAAGGGCGCGCCGGCGCGCCGGAGCGTCCCCAGCACATCGAACTCTCCCGCATCGCAGCCGAATTCCTTGAAGATCGCTTCGATCCGGGGTCGCACCATCAGGGTGATGCGCCGGGCGCGCCCCAGGATCGCCATGCCCTCTGTGTCGAGGCCGGGTCGTTCGCGTAGCCACAACGCTTGCAGCCGGGCCACGTGATCGTTCGCCGCAACACGCTTTGATCGCAATCGGGTCATGGGGCTCGATCATCGCAGCATTTTATCTTGACATCAAGATATAAGCGATTATCTTGACGTCGAGATAATCGCCCGAGACGAGAATGACGATGACACGCGCAATCTGCGAAACCTGCGGCACGCAATACATCGACGCGACCCCTTCCCATTGCCCGGTTTGCGAAGACGACCGGCAATATGTCGGGTGGGACGGCCAGATCTGGACCACGCATGAGCAGCTTCGCGCCTCGTACAAATTGCGCCTGGAAAACGAGGAAGGGCTGCTGGCGCTCGGCATGGAGCCGGCATTCGCCATCAATCAACGGGCGCTCCACCTTCCCACCGACGCCGGCAATATTCTGTGGGAGTGCGTAAGCCTGGTCACCGACGAAGCGGTCGCCGCACTCGCGGCGCGCTGCGGCGTGGACATGATCGTCATATCGCATCCCCATTTCTATTCCGCGATGGTGGAATGGAGCGAAGCGCTGGTTGGAATTCCCATTCTCCTTCACGAAGCGGATCAGGCATGGGTGCAAAGGCCCTCGCCGCAGATCCGGTTCTGGAGCGGCGACGTGCACAGTCTGTCCGACACGGTGACCCTGATCCGTTGCGGTGGTCATTTTCCCGGCAGCACGGCGTTGCATTGGAAAAACGGGCCGCGTCCGGGCGGCGCGCTGTTTCCCGGCGACGCCCTGCAGGTGGTGAACGACCGCCGGCACGTCACGTTCATGTACAGCTATCCGAACTACATCCCGATGAAACCGAGCGATGTGAGACGCATGCGAGCGCGCCTGGAGGCGTACGATTTCGAGGATGTCTTCGGCTTCACATGGGGCCGCAACATCATTGGCGGCGGGCGCCGCGCCGTGGACGAATCCTTCGACCGCTACCTGCAGGCCGTCTCGGGCTGACATGTCGAATTGGGAAATCCGCTGACGCGCCTTCGTGAAGTGCGGACACGACTTGACGGGTGCTATCGTGCCACGATGACTGACTCGTTCGCGAACGCTCAACTCCCCGCGCCCTTCGATCCGGCGCGCGCGGCGCGCACCTTGGAGGCGCTGGCGGAGCAAGGCTATGCGCCGCCGCCGGGCGCGCGCGCGCTGTTCGAAGCCGCGTTCGGCAACAGTCCGTTCCTGGCCCGGCTGGCCCTGCGCGAACGCGAATTCCTGCGCGACCTGGTGGCGAACGGTCCGCGCGCAGGGCTCGAGGCCGCGCAAGCCTCCGCGTTGGGCGCCGAAACCGCCGAAGACATCGCCTCCGCCATGGCGATGTTGCGCGTCGCCAAGCGGCGTGCGGCGCTGGCGATTGCGCTCGCCGATATTGCGGGGCAATGGGATCTCGAAGTGGTCACGCGCGTGCTGACTCGCTTTGCGGACGCCTGCGTCAGCGGCGCTTTGCGTTTTCTGCTGCGCGACGCAGCGAAGCGCGCCGGCATGGAAGAACGCAGTGGCGAAGAGCTCGAGGCGACCACCGGCCTTGTCATCCTCGCAATGGGAAAATATGGCGCTTTCGAACTCAATTATTCGAGCGACATCGACCTGATCGTCTTCTACGACGCGAAGCGATTCCCGTTCCGCAAGAAGGACGATGTGCGCGGCGCGGCTGTCGATCTCGTCAAGAGGCTTGTGAAGCTGCTGAGCGAAACGACCGCCGACGGCTATGTTTTCCGCACCGATCTCAGGCTGCGGCCCGATGCGGGCGCGACGCAGGTTGCGATCTCCACCGACGCGGCCGAATCCTATTACGAAGGCATGGGCCAGAACTGGGAACGCGCCGCGCTCATCAAGGCTCGCGCCTGTGCCGGCGACCTCGCCGCGGGCTCGGCGTTCCTCAAGGCCATCGAACCGTTCATCTGGCGGCGCAATCTCGATTATGCCGCGATCGAGGACATCCATTCGATCAAGCGTCAGATCCATGCCCATGGCGGCCACGGCGCGATTGCGGTGGCAGGCCATAACATCAAGCTGGGGCGCGGCGGCATCCGCGAGATCGAATTCTTCGCGCAGACGCAGCAGCTGATCCTCGGCGGGCGCAATCCAATGCTGCGCCCCAACCGGACGCTCGACGCGATCGAGGCGTTGCGCGAGCGTGGGCTCGTGTCCGATGAGACGGCTGCCGATCTCACCGAGGCCTACCGTTTCCTGCGCGGGCTCGAACACCGCCTCCAGATGATCGAGGACGAGCAGACGCATTCGGTGCCGAAATCGGCGGAGGGACTGGCGCACATCGCGTGCTTCACAGGCTTCGCCGATGTGGCGGAATTCAGTGCGGCGCTGATCCGCCGGCTCGAGACGGTGCAGTCGCATTACGCCAAATTGTTCGAGCGTGAGGCGCCGCTGGCGTCGGGTGCGGGCAGCCTCGTCTTCACGGGTGTGGAAGACGATCCTGAAACGCTGGAGACCCTAAAGGGCATGGGGTTCGCCGATGCGCATCACGTGGCGAACGCCATCCGCGGTTGGCATCACGGCCGCATTCGCGCCACGCGCAGCGCGCGCGCCCGCGAGTTGCTCACCAAGCTCGTGCCGGTTCTGCTCGATGCGCTGGCGGCCACGGCAGATCCGCAAGCCGCCTTCGCGCAATTCGACCGCTTCGTCTCGCGGCTCCCGGCGGGCGTGCAGCTGTTCTCATTGTTCCTCGCCAACCCGCAATTGCTGAAGCTCATCGCGGCCGTGGCGGGCTCGGCGCCGCGGCTTGCCGATCATCTGGCCCGCGCACCGGCCGTGCTCGATGCGTTGCTTGATCCAGGCTTCCTGGGCGAACTCCCCTCGCGCACGCGGCTCGATCGCATGCTCGCCGAGCAGCTGGCGGGCGCGCGCGATTACGAGGGCGCGCTCGATGCGGCCAGACGTTTCGCCCGCGAGCAGAATTTCCGGGTCGGCGTGCAGATCATCGAAGGCGTCGCCCACGCGCATGAGGTGGGACCCGCCTTCACCAATATCGCCGAGAGCGTGATCGTGGGGCTCCTGCACGCCGTCGAGAACGAGCTAGCCGCCGGCGCGGGGCGCGTTCCCGGCGGCGCGTTCGCCGTGGTCGCGATGGGCAAGCTGGGCGGTCGCGAGATGACGGCGAGTTCCGATCTCGACCTGATCTTCGTCTATGACGCGCCGGCAGGCATCGAAACCTCCGACGGTCCCAAGCAGCTCGCCGTGATTGTCTATTACGCGCGCCTCGCCCAACGCCTGATTGCGGCGCTCACGACTCTCACGGGCGAAGGTGGGCTTTACGAAGTCGACATGCGGCTGCGGCCCACCGGCAACAAGGGCCCGGTGGCGGTCAGCCTCGAAATCCTTCTCGCGCTATCACGCCACCGAGTCCTGGACCTGGGAGCGCATGGCGCTGACGCGCGCGCGGATCATCGCGGGCCCGGCGGACCTCTCGCATCAGGTCGAAGACACGATCCACGCCACGATGACGAGACGCGGCGACGACACGAAGCTGGTGAAGGACGCGCGCGAGATGCGGGAGAAGCTGGCGGCGCAATTTCCCGGCCGCAGCGCCTGGGATTTGAAGTTTGCACCCGGAGGCCTCGTCGACATCGAATTCATCGCCCAGGCGCTGCAGCTTCGCGCGGCCGTCGATGCGCCGGAGGTGCTGGACACCAATACGATCACCGCCCTCGTGCGACTTGCGGGAGCCGGGGTTCTCGACAACTCGCTGGCGAGTGAACTCGTCGGCGCCGCAAAGCTGCAGCAGGCTTTGACCCAGGTTCTTCGCATCGCGGTTGACGGCGTGCTGGAGCCCGAAACTGCGACGCCGGGATTGAAACTGCTTCTCGCGCGCGCAGGCGGCATGTCCGACTTTGCCGCGCTCGAATCCCAACTCACAGCCACGCAAACGCGCGTGCGGAAAATCTTCGATGAGATTTTGCCGGCGATTTAGCGATCCGTGTCTGAAACTGTGATGCTGGTGGCATTTTTAACGCAGAGGACGCGGCCCGCCGTAGCTTTAGCGAAGGCGGGCCGCGTCCTCTGCGTTAAAATCTTTCTTTGTAGACGCGCCTCAAGGCGCCAGGCGTTTGATCCACTCGGGCAGGGCGAAGCACGCCGCGTGGATGTCGGGGTTGTAATAGTCGGTCTTGAGCTTCGATTTCGCTGAAAGCCGCGCGCGCGCGTTTGATGCCCGCCGGCGTGCCCAGCGGCTTGCCGCCCTTGCCCGCCCAGGAGAGCGCCATGAAGCCGCCGATATAGGTCGGCACCACGGTCAGATAGAGACCCGATTGCGGGAAGAATTCCGCGAGCTCCTTCAGCGCCTCGGTGATCTCCCAGGGCTGATAGAACGGCACGCCGGTCTGGAAGGTGGCATAGCCGCCGCGCTTCAGAGCCGCCCTTCACGCGGTCGTAGAAGGTCTCGCCGAACAGCGCCTTGCCCGGTCCCACCGGATCGGGGCGGTCGGCGATGATCAGGTCGAAGCGGCTCTTGCTCGCTTGCGGCCCAGATATTCGAACGCGTCGGCGATTTCGATCGTTGAGCCGCTTGTCCTTGAAGGCCTTGGCGTTGATTTCGCCGAAATGCTTCTTGCAGAGCTCGATCACGCGCCCGTCGATGTCGACCAGCACCACTTCCTTGACGCTCTGGTGCTTCAGCGCCTCGTCGGCGATGGAGAGGTCGCCGCCGCCCACGATCATCACCCGCTCGACCTTGCCATGCTCGAGCATGGGCAGATGGGTCAGCATGTCGGCATAGGCGCTTTCGTCGCGGCTGGTGATCTGGACGATGTCGTCCAGCGTCATCACCCGGCCGTTGGCGACGGTGTCGAAGATGCGAATGCGCTGGTAGTGGCTCTTTTCGTCGGCGAGCAGGTTGGCTGGCGATCTCCATGGACTGGGCGTAGCCCTTGTGGAGCCGCTCCTTGAAACTTTCTGCACCGCTTCTCCATCACTATCTGGCCACAGTATTTAGATGTGGCCCGAGCAAAGGGCGCCGATATAGGGCCCATGAGCCTCTCTGTCTATCTCCTTGGCTATCTCTCTCGCCTCGCGAGCGTCGCCTCTCGCGAGGAGGTTTGTGACACCGAGCGTGTCGTCAGCGCACACCAGTTAGAAAAAATTGACACTTGGGTGACAATTTATTCTTGCATGAGGGGACGACGCGCATATATTCCGCTTCGTTCCGGCGAGGAAAAAAGCGGACAAGCGGCGGACGGGTTCTCCCTCCGTCCGTCGCTTTCTTCTTACGGTGCGTCCGGAAGCTGCGAGGGGCGAGCACCAGGTGTCAACTCTAGGACGGGTAGGTGCCAGAATGGCTCGACTCGAACTGGTGGCGGCGACCAATGGAGTGCGAACGCTGAAAGCACGCACTCCGGCGAGGACCGTTCCGGTGCTCGTTCCGGTGAGGAACGACGATCAACAGAAGGATCACTTTATTACCCGCAATGGCCTGACCTATGCGGGTAGCCATCTGATCATCGACCTTTGGGAAGCCGAAGGACTCGGCGACCGCGATCGTATCGAACAGACGCTGATCGACGCGGTGAATGCCGCCGGCGCGACGCTCCTGCACATTCATCTGCACACATTCGCGGAAGGTGGCGGCATCTCCGGCGTCGCCGTGCTCTCCGAAAGCCATATCAGCGTTCACACCTGGCCGGAACGCGGCTATGCGGCGTTCGACGTCTTCATGTGCGGCGATGCAGAGCCGCGCAAGGCGATGGACGTGTTCAAGGCGGCCTTCAATCCTGGCCGCATCGTGGTCGGCGAGCACAAGCGCGGCGTCCTTTAAGAACCGCAAATCCTCGCACGAAATTAACCAAGGGCGGAAATGGCGAAAGCCGTTTCCGCCTTTTTTCTGCGCCATTATCCGTGTTTCATGAAAGTTAGCGACCGTTAACCCCGAGCCAAGCGAGGCTCGGCGACAATGGGCGGGGGTAAAGGCGAGGATCGGCGTGCGCTACGACGCTGCCATTATCGGCGCGGGCGCAGAGGGCTTGGCTGCCGCGGCGTTGCTCGCCGCGTCAGGCGCCAAGACCATTGTGGTCGAGCGAAGCGAACGCGCCGGTGGGCGCGCGACGACGCGCGAATTCCATCCGGGCTTTCGCGCCTCGCCTTTCGCCGACGAACTGCCTCCCATTCCCGCCAAGATCCATTGGGCGCTCGACCTCTCCCGCCGCGGCGCGATCTTTGCGCCGGCGCCCGTGTCGACCGCCATTTGGCCGGACCGGCAGAGCGTATTGCGGCGAAGCGTCGGCAGCACGCCGTCCCTCCGGCGCTTTCTGAGAGACGCCGCGCGCCGCGCGTCGGATATCCGGGCGCTGGCGGAGAACGACAAGGCGCCCCGTCACGCGTTGTTCTCGAAGCCGGCCGCTCCCGCGCCGTGGCCGGGCGAAGACTGGCTGGCGTCGTCCATCGACGAGGTGCTGGCGCGGGAGGATCCGGACACAGCCCGCCATCTCGCCGCCATGGCGCTTAGCGGCGGCGTCGCCGATCCGTTTCTCCCCGGCAGCGCGCTCCATCTTCTGACCCTGGACCGTTCCGGCGTCGTCATGGGCGGGCTCGGGACTGTGGCGGACGCGCTGGCGAGCGCGGCGCGAGAGGCGGGCGCGGACATTCGCCTGGGTCTCGATGCGATCGACATCCGCTGCGCAAAGGGACGCGCCACCGGGATCGGGCTCTCCGACGGCGCCGAGATCGCGGCGCGCGCCGTGATCTCGACGCTCGACCTGAAGCGCACATTCCTCTCCTTCTTCCAGTGGAATGCGCTGCCGAAGGAGATCGTCCACGCGGTCGGAGCGTTTCGCATGGCCGGCGCGACGGCGCGTGTGCTGTTCGCCCTCGATGCCGTGCCGCGATCTGCCGCCAGCGCGCGCGGCCCAATCCATGTCTCGCCCGACCTCGAGCAACTCGCGACGGCTCACACAGCCTGGCGCGGGGGCACGATTGCGTCGCCGCTGCCTGTGACATTGCGAGTCGTCTCGGCCGCCGATCCGCGCCTCGCGCCGGCCGGCAGCGCCGTCGTCACGGCTACTCTCGGCGCGGTTCCGTTTCGCCTGTTCGACGGCGCCTGGACGCGCGAGAAGCGCGAGATGTTGCGCAGCCAAGCGCTGGCGGCGCTCGACCTGGCGATGCCGGGTGCAGCCGCACACGTGATCGCGACCGACGTGATCGCGCCGCCGGACATCGAGGAAGCGCTTGGCGTCACCGACGGCGATCTGTTGGGCCGCGAGTTGGCAGCCGATCAGATGCTGGGCCCCTGGCCGGAACATCCGTTTCCGCGTTGCCCGCTCAAGGGCCTCTATCTCGCGGGCTCGTGGCTTGCGATGTCGGCGACTTGCGGCGCAGGCGCCGCGGCTGCGCGCACGGTCGCCGCCGATCTTGCTGCAGGCCGGCTCAAATGAGCGCCGATGCGATCGTCGTGGGCGGCGGCGTGAACGGGCTCGTGGCGGCGGCCACTCTCGCGCGCGCCGGCCGAAAGGTGACGCTGTTCGAAGCGAAAGACGCGCTCGGCGGCGATTGCGTGACGGCGTCCTTCGCGACGGGGTTCAAGGGTCCCGCAATCGCGCATGTGCTCACTGCGCTCGACCCGCGTGTCGTCTCCGAACTGAAGCTCGCGCGGCGCGGTCTCAAATTCGCCGTGCGGGACATGCCGACGGTCGCCTTGCGCGCCGACGGCAAGCATCTCGTCATCGGCCGCAATGTGCGCACGACCGCACGCGCCATCGCCACCCATTCCCGCGCCGACGCTGACGCCTGGCCGCGGTTTCGCCGCGAGCTGTTCGATCTGGCGCGCGCGATGCGGCCGTTCTGGTGGGACGAGGCGAAGCGGTCCTGGAAAATGCCGACCGGGATCGCACGGCTGCGGCACGAAAGCGTCGCCGCCTGGCTCGACTCCCGATTTGAATCCGACATCGTGAAGGCGGCGCTTGTGGGCGATGCGGCCGCGCTGTCGCCGCTCGCGCCCGGTTCGCCGCTGCTTCTTGTCTGGCGGGCGTGCCAGGAGATGTGCGGGCTGCAAGGCGCCGCCGCGATTCCGTTGGGTGGTCCGGGCGCGCTGATCGACGCGCTGACGGCGGCGGCGAAAGCCGGCGGCGTCGAATTTCGCACCGGGGTGCGTGTGTCCGACTTCGTCGCGAAGGACGGCGTTGTAAACGGCGTCGTGCTCGAGTCCGGCGACGAGATCTCCGGGAATATCGTCGTCGCAAGTTTGTCACGCCGGCAATTGCTTGCGACCAAGGCAGGCCGCGCCGCACTGGGATTTTCCGAAGCGGCGGAACTGGAACGATCGACTGCGACGGTCGCATCGGCAAAGGTGATGCTCGCGCTGAATGCGGCCCCGGCTTTCAGCGGCGGCGTCCCGTTGCGCGGACGATTTGTCCTGGCGGACAGAGTGGAAACTTTTGTGACGGCGCATGCGGCGTCGCGCGCGGGCCGCATGCCGGAAGAGCTTGCGATGGAGGCCGTCGTTCCGACGGCGGGCGATCCCGCGCTTGCGCCGATGGGACAACATGTGGTGAGCATCCGCATCGCGCCCTTGCCGCGGCATCTGGCCGGCGGTTCGGATGCGGCGAAGGCGCCGCTTGCCGCGAAGGCCATCGCTGCGCTTGATCGGTGCGCGCCCGGCCTCGCGCGTCATGTGACGGGCGCCCAGGTGTTGACGCCCGACGACATTGCGGCGCGTTTCGGTGAAGAGGACGGAGCAGCGGTGGAGCGTGTGTTGTCGGATTGGCCGTCGCGTATCCTGACGCCGGTCAAGGGACTCTTTCTGTGCGGCGCGGCATCCGAACCGGCGAACGCCGTGTCGGGCCGGGCAGGGCGCATCGCGGCGGCGCTGGCCTTGCGCGAGGCGGCGAAATGATAAAGCCGCTGGTCCGCGCCACGCCGTTTCATGCCCGCGCCGCCGCCGCCAATCTCGAAAACGCCTGGTTGACGCGCAACGGCGTCACGCTGGCGGCCGCCTATGGCGATACGAACGACGAAGCGTTGGCCGCGCGATTGCGCGCGGCGATGGCGGATATCTCGTGGCGCTGGCGCATCATGCTCGAAGGCCCGCGCGCGGTGGAGTTCCTAGCCAAACTCGTCACCCGCGATGCGTCGAAACTCTCTCCCGGCGCGTCGCTCAAGGCGCTATGGCTCAGCGATGGCGGCGCCGTCCGCGGGGCAGGCGTGATTGCGCGCTATGGAAAAGAATCCTTTCTGATCGCCGCGTCCGCGCCCGACAGGGATTGGATCGCCTCGGCGGCTGAAGCCTATGGCGTCAAACTGCGCGACATGAGCGACGAAGGCGGGCTCGCGATCGTCGGCCCCAACGCGCAGGCGACGGTGCAGGCGGCGCAATTGCCTATCGACCTAGAACCGCTCGCGTTCCGCAAATTGTCCTGGCGGGGCCTCGAAGTGACGCTGTCGCGCTTCGGCGAACATGGCGGCTTTGAAATCTGGTGTGCGCTGGACGACGGCATTCTCGTCTGGGATCGCATCGCACGCGCGGGCGAAAGTTTCGGGCTCGAATCTGCGGGCGTCGCCGCGATGGATTTGCTCGATCTCGAAGCGGGCGTTGCGCGGCCCGAACGCGATTACGAGCCCGCACGTGACGGTACAGCGAGTGCGCCCAGCCCCGTGGCGCTCGGTCTCGAATCCCTGATCGATCTCGAGCATCAGGCATTCAACGGCCGCACGGCCTATCTCGCAGCGCGCGAAAAAGAACCGCGGCGGCTCGCCGGAATCGAGATCGATTCCGACATTCCCGCGCCGTTCACGCCGCTACTTTTGAACGGCCGCGCCGTCGGACACACGCTGCGTTCCGTCTGGTCGCCGTCCTTGCGGCGCGCGATTGCGCTGGCGCAGATCGACGTCTCGGCTTTCGCGCCCGGAACGAAACTGACGCTGACATTGCCGCCTTCGTCCGCGATCCCTGAGTTGCGCACGGCCCAGGCGAGAGTCACGGCCTTGCCGTTTCTCAAAGTTCCTGATCCCATCGCGCCATGAAACATGCCGGACAGGCGGCGCTCGACCGGCTGGAGCCGCTGCTGGAGACCTTGCGCCGGGAGCCGCGTCTCAAGGAGAAATCGCGCGGCGCATTCTATCGCGGCGGCCGCGCCTTCCTACATTTCCACGAGCACGGTGACGAATTGTTCGCCGATATCCGCCTTACCGACGATTTCGAACGTTTACCAGTGACCAAAGCGACAGAGCGCGCGGCGTTGCTGAAACTGGTCGCCGGTGCGCTCGGCGCCAAAACGAACGACGGAAAGGCTGCGCCCGCCCGTTTAACCTCCCTGAAGCGCAAATAGGGAGGCCTCGCTGTCAACTGCTCTCGGCGATACCGTCAGCGCCTGGCCGAGGAGCCGCAGTTTGGCAAGCGATCCCGACGGCGAATTGGTGGCGAGGGTGGGCGCGGGCGATCGCGCGGCGGCCCGCCTGCTTGTCGCGCGCCATGTCGACAAGCTGCTGGCGCTGTCGCGGCGCATGCTGGGTGATGGGGCCGAAGCCGAAGATGCGGTGCAGGACACGTTCCTCAAGCTCTGGACGCATGCTTCGCGATGGCAACCGGGCGGGGCGAAATTCGAAACCTGGCTGTTCCGCGTGGCGATCAATGCCTGCTACGACCGCCTCCGGAAGCGCGGGTCTGTCTCGCTCGACGAAGCGCCTGAATCGCCGGATCCGGGCCCCAGTCCCGAGCGCGCGCTGCAAAATGTCGAGTTGTCGAAATCGCTGCAGGCGGCGCTCGACGCGCTGCCGCCGCGCCAGCGGGCCGCGATCCTGCTCTGCCACTATGAAGGCCGCGGCAATGCCGACGCGGCGGAGATTCTGGGCGTCAGCGTTGAAGCGATGGAATCGCTGTTGTCGCGAGGCCGACGCGCGCTGCGCGCGAGCCTTGGGCATCTGCGGGAGGAATGACGATGAGCGACGAAGACGACGACCGGTTGATCGGGCTGCTGCGCGACGCGGAGGCTCGCGACCGCGCCGGACCGACGCCGGCCGCACTGTCGGCGCGCATTCTTGACGACTTCGACGCCGTTTCGGCGAAGCGGCTGGGCGCGTTCCTGTCTCGGCTTGTCGACGCCGTGTGGCCGGGTGCGCCGGCCTGGAAGCCTGCTGTTGCGCTCGGCCTGTCGCTGATGATCGGGCTGGGCGTCGGCGCCCTGTTGCCGATTTATAACGCGCCGGACGACACGAGCGTCGCGCTCGATACGGCGCCCGGATTGGATTTCGGAGGAGAATTGCAATGAGCGAGCCCCGGCGCGGCGTCAGCACGATCCTGATCGCCTCGCTCTGCTTCAATTTCTTTCTCGCCGGCATCGTCGCGCTGGGAACGTGGCGCGCGATCGAGCGGGCGCACGCCGCCATCCCCGTGCGCCAATTGCTGATGCCGCAGGCGGTGAAGCTTCTGTTGCCCGGCGACGAACAGGGCAAGCTCGATGGCGTCATCGCCGCGCACAAAGATGCGCTGAGCAGATATCGCGACGCGGCCGTCGAGGCGCGCGCCGTCGCATTCCGCGAATATGAATCGAAGGATTTCGACGCTGCAAAATTTGCTTCCGATCTCGAAGCGATTCACTCCGCCGACAGCGCGCTGGAGGAAGAAGCGTTCAAATCCATGACCGAGACGGCGGCGAAACTCACGCCCCAGGAACGCCAGATGGTCGCCGACCATCTCAAGCACGAACTCTGGGCGGCGCGCTGGAAGCAGGGTCGTCCGAGCGAGCAATAGCGGCAATCGCCCCGTAAACCCTCGGAATCGCTGGCCCTTTCGCCGCCTTAGCCGTCTCTTTATGATGGGGCGGCTAATGTTTCCCGCCGATTCCGAGAGCATCATGAACAAGCAGTCGCCTGCCCCGAGTTTCGCCCGTCCGGCTTTTGTCGCCGAGGCGCGGAAGGAATTCGACGCCTTCGTGCGCGCAAATCCCGACGTGACGACGCTCGACGCCGTGCTCGCGGATATTTGCGGCACGCTGCGGGGAAAACGCTTTCCCATTGCCGAAGTTGCGCGGCTGTTCGAGTCCGGCATGCAACTCCCCCGTTCGATCTATCTGATGGATGCCCATGGCGAAATGACAAATTCGCTGGGCCGCGGTTTCAGCGACGGCGATCCGGACGGCACGGCGTGGCCGATTGCGGGAACGCTCTCGCATGTGTGGGGTGAGGCCCGCGCCCAGATGCTAATGAGCCTGCGCGACGAGGACGGCGCGGCCGATCCGGCGGAACCGCGGGCGGCGGTGGAGCGCGTGCTGGAACGCTTTCATGAAATGGCGCTTACGCCAGTCGCGGCGCTGGAACTCGAATTCTATCTGATCGATCGCGCGCGCACCGACAACGGCGCGCCGCAGCCGCCGCTTGATCCGAGGAGCGGCCTGCGCGAGCGCGCGGCGTCCGTCTATGGCATCGACGATCTCGATCGTTACGCCGCGTTTCTGGGCGCACTCACCGAGGCCGCGAAATTGCAGGGCGTGCCCGTCAGCGCCGCCAGCAAGGAATATGCGCCGGGGCAGTTCGAGGCCAATCTCAAGCATCAGAGTGATGTGCGGCTCGCGGCCGATCATGCCGTGTTCCTCAAGCAGATCGTGAAAGCCGCGGCGCGCGCGCAGGGCTTCGAAGCGACCTTCATGGCGAAGCCTTACCCGGATCGCGCGGGCAGCGGCATGCATATCCACGTCAGCGTGGTGGACGCGGCAGGCCGCAACATCTTCGATGACGGCAGCTGGGGCGGTTCGGACAAATTGCGTCACGCCATCGGCGGATTACAGGCGCTGATGCCGAACTCGATGTCGCTGTTCGCGCCGAACGTGAACTCCTATCGCCGCTTCCAGCCGGACATGTTCGCACCCGTCAATCGCCGCTGGGGCGTCAACAACCGTTCCGCGGGATTGCGCGTGCCGGTGGGACCGGAAGATGCGCGCCGCGTCGAGCATCGCGTGGCGGGGGCGGACGCCAACCCCTATCTCGCGCTGGCCGGTGTGCTGGCCGGCGTGCATCACGGCCTTGCGAACGGCATCGATCCCGGGCCGGCGGCGGTGGGCAATGTTTCGCGGGAGCCCGATCTCGCATTGCCATTCATGATCGACGATGCGCTCTCGCGCCTCGACGCGGCGGAGATATTGAAAACCTATCTCGGCGAAGAAACGCTCACGCTCTACCGCGAGACGAAGCGCATCGAAACGCAACGGCTGCGCAAGGTGATGACGGCCGCGGAGTATGATTGGTATTTGTGAGTATGGCGCGGCCCCCCTTCCGCCTCGCTGCGCTCGGCACCTTCCCCCACGAGGGGGGAAGGCTAAAAAAAGCGATTTCGCTACTTACTTAACCTTCCCCCCTCGCGGGGGAAGGTGGCGCGCGGCGTTAGCCGCGTGACGGAAGGGGGGCCACACTCATCCCGCTGCCTTTTCCTTCGGCAGATGCAGCTCCGCCAATGTCCCGTCTCCCGGCGAACCGGAAATGCGCACGACTCCGCCCATGCGGCGGGCGAGCATCATGGCGGTGGCGAGGCCGAGGCCGGTGCCTGTCGTCGAGCCCGGACGATCGAAGCGGGTGAACGCTTCGCCTGCTTTGGCGGATTCATCGAGCGAGAAACCGAGCCCGCTGTCGCGCACGGCGATTACCACCGTACGTTGCTCGCTGCGCAGCTGAATGCGCACCGTGCCTTCGGCAGGCGTATATTGCAGGGCGTTGACGACAATGTTGCTGAGGATGCGTTTGACGGCCGCTCCGTCAGCGAAGGCCATCGCTTCGCCCGGGATCGAGACCGTCAGCTTGATCTTCGCCGCGCGCGCCTTCACTGCGTTCTCGTCGATCACCCCGCGCACCACGCCGGCCACGTCGATCATGGCGGGGGCCAGCAGATGGCGGCGCGCTTCGAGATCGGCGAATTCGAGGATGTCGCCGATCTTGTCGTGCAGCGCGCGTCCGGCCTGCGCGATGTCATGCGCATATTCGACATATTTTGGATGACCGGGACGCCCGAAGAAGCCCTGCTCGATCACTTCCGAGAAGCCGATGATGGCGTTCAGCGGCGTGCGCAACTCGTGGCTCATATGGGCGATGAATTCGGTCTTCGAGCGTTCCGCTTCGATGGCGCGGCGCTCGGCGTCGGCGAGGCGCACGAGGAGGCGCGCATCTTCCGGCGCGGTGGCGCGGAGTGTTCTCATCGCTTCTGCCGTGCGCGCGCGGCGCTCGAATTCCCGCACGAACACGACGGCGAGCCCTGCGCCCGCAAGCGCGGGACCGAAAATGAAAAACAGATAAAGCGGCAGCGCGCCGTACCAGGCTCCCAGCGCATCGCCGACCGTGACGGACGAACCCACGCTGAGCGGCCAGCCGGGCACGTGTCGGAGTGAGATCAGCCGCGAGCCGCCCGGCAGGCTCACAATGCGTGCAGCGGACGGCGCGTCGTCAAGCGCGAGCGGCCCCATGGCGGGCACGTCGTTCCAGTCCGCGCCGAGCGCCACGACTCTTCCCATCGGCGTGGCGACGAGCGAATCCTCCATGCTGGCCGGCGGCAGCAATGCGGTCGGATCGATCTGCATCGCCACGATGTGCGCGCCCGCGCGGAAGACAAGCGCCATCGAACGGCCGTCGGCGGAAGGAATGATCGCGCGTGAGGCCGACGCGAGCGCGTCGGCGGGCAATGGCAATAATCCTTCCGGCGAGCCTGTCATCTCGAATTGCAACTGGCCCGCGCCATCGAGCACGGCGATGTTGCGCAGACCGCGTCCGCCCGCTTCGGACAGCGCCGCGGAGGTTTCGGCTGACGGCGCGGCATTGGCGAACGCCGTTCCCAACGCCTGATAGCGTTCGAGGATCGCCAAGAGGTCCGTTGCGATTTCCAGCGCGCGCCGGTCGCCGAACGCCGCGGCTTGCGTCAGCGCATGCATGCGATCGAGCCGCATCTGGATCGCGCCGGCGGAGGCGAAGCTGCCTGCGATCAGAAGCAGCGAGAGGATGACGACGAGGCGGATATGGCGCGTGCCCGCGCGCGCGGTTTTTGGCACGGGTCTGGCGGGGGCATCGGCTTGCCCGGTGAAGGTTCGGCTTTGCGCCATGAACCAGGCGCACCCCTCAGGTGATTCGCAACGGCCGATTATGCGAATCCGCGAGTCGCGGGGACAGGGGCGCGGACCATATAATGACGCGCGCCGCCCGCGCGCCTCACCCCAGCATCTTGCCCACCACCTCGAACAAATTCGAGGAAAGCCCCGGCATTTTGGCGATCGCCTCGAGTTCGGCGCGCATCAAGGCCTGCCGGCCTGAAGTCATAGCGTCGCCAGTTCTCGAAAGCGCCGGACATGCGCGCGGCCACCTGCGGATTGATGCCGTCGAGCGTGCGGATGGTCTCGGCCACCAGCGCATAGCCCGCGCCGTCGGACCCATGGAAGCGCAGATGATTGCCGGAAAACGCGCCGACCAGCGAGCGCACGCGATTGGGATTCTTCATGTCGAAGGCCGGATGTTTCATCAGCGCGCGCACGCCGGCGACCGTTCCCGGCAAGGGCGAGCCCGCCTGGAGCGCCAGCCATTTGTCGAGCACCAGCGCATTCTGCCGGAAGCGGTCGTGGAAATGCGCGAACGCCGCGTCGCGCTTCGCCGAATTCATCCGGCCGAGAGCTCCCAGCGCCGCGATCATGTCGGTCATGTTCGAGGCGTCGCGGTAATGCGCATCGGCGAGCGCGGCCGCCTCTTCGTCGTCCGCCGCGGTGAGGAAGCGCAGAGACGCATTGCGCAGGCTGCGTGCGCCGGCGGACGCCGCGCCCGGATCATACGCGCCCGTCTCTTCGAATTTGCGATAGAGAGTTTGCAGCCGCTCGCCGTAACGATCGGCGACGGCGCGGATCAGCGTCACGCGCGCCGTGTGGATCGCATCGGGCTCGGGCGGCGACATCGCAAGCGCAAGCTCGCCTTCGGATGGCGGCAGCAGCATCAGCGCTGCGAAAGCAGGATCCTTCTCGGCGTCGTCCAGCACGCGGCCGATTGCCGAGAGATAGGTGGCGTCCGGCGCCTTGGCCGCCGCCATCTCCAGCAAGGTTTCGACCGCAAGCGTCTGCGCCGCTTCCCAGCGATTGAACGAATCCGCGTCATGCGCCATCAGCGCCGCGCGCTCGTCGCGGCCGAGCGGCGCCTTGAAATGCACAGGCGCTGAAAACCTCCGGCCGACGGACGGCAAAGGCGCTTCGGCGACGTCGACGAAGGTGAAGGTCTGTTCCCCGGCGGTCAGTTCAAGCACGCGCTCTTCCGGTCCCGTGGCGTTTTCGCCTTCGAGGGTGAGCGGGAGCGCCTTGCCGCTCGCGCCCACAAGACCGAGACGCACGGGAATGTGCATGGGTTTCTTCACAGGCTGACCGGGCGTCGCGCCCAGGCTCTGCTTCAATGTCAGCGCGTAGGTTTTCTTTGCGGGATCGTAGTCGCCTGTCGCGTCGATGGTCGGCGTGCCGGACTGCGCATACCAGAGCCGAAATTGCCTGAGGTCGCGTCCGCAGGCGTCTTCGAAACATCGGACCCAGTCCTCGACGGTGGCGGCCTGCCCATCGTGGCGCGCGAAATAAAGATCCGTCGCTTTGCGATAGCAATCATCGCCCACAAGAGTTTTGAGCATGCCGATCACTTCGGCGCCTTTCTCATAGACGGTCGCGGTGTAGAAATTGTCGATGGTGATGTATTCCTGCGGTTGCACAGGATGGGCGAGGGGGCCCGCATCTTCCACGAACTGGCGCAGGCGCAGCATGTGAACGTCTTCGATGCGCTTGACGGCGGCCGAGCGCATGTCCGCCGAAAAAGCCTGGTCGCGGAAAACCGTGAGCCCTTCCTTCAGGGAAAGCTGGAACCAGTCGCGGCAGGTGATGCGGTCGCCCGTCCAGTTGTGGAAATATTCGTGGGCGACGACGCTTTCGATGCGCGCATAATCGTCGTCCGTCGCCGTGTCGGGGCTCGCCAGCAGGAGGCGGTCGTTGAAGATGTTGAGGCCTTTGTTCTCCATCGCGCCGAAATTGAAGGCGGAGACGGCCACGATCATGAAAATGTCGAGATCGTATTCGCGGCCGTAAGCCTCTTCGTCCCAGCGCATCGCGCGCTTGAGCGAATCCATCGCATAGGCGACCTTGGGTTCGTTGCCGTGCTCGACATAGATGGCGAGCGAAACCTTGCGCCCCGACATGGTGACGAATTCGTCGCGCAAGACGCCCAGATCGCCGGCCACCAGCGCGAACAGATAGCAGGGTTTCGGAAACGGATCGTTCCACACCGCGAAATGCCGCCCGTTCGCGAGATCGCCGGATTCGATCAGATTGCCGTTCGACAACAGCACCGGATAATCGCGCTTCGACGCTTCGATACGGGTCGTGTAGACGGTCAGCACATCGGGACGGTCGAAGAAATAGGTGATGCGGCGGAACCCTTCCGCTTCGCATTGGGTGCAGAAGATGCCTTTCGAGACGTAGAGGCCTTCCAGCGCCGTGTTGTTCGCCGGCGAGGTTTCGGTCGCGATTTCCAGCTTGAAGCGCGTCGGCACACGATGGATCGTCAATGTTTCGTCGTCGATCTTGTAGCCGTCGGCCGGCACGGGTTTTCCGTCGATCGCGATCGAAACAAGCTTCAAATGCTCGCCATTGAGCACGAGCGGGGATGCGTCCTTGGCTCTGCGCACGATCTCCATTGTCGAAGTGACGCGCGTCGCTTCCGGCTCGAGGTTGAAATCGAGCGAGAGCTTCTCGACGCGATAGTCGGGCGCGCGATATTCCTGAAGGCGAACGGCGCGCGGCTCTTCGGTACGCATGATGTGTTCCTGTCGGGGTTCGGGCGTGAGGTATAGCGGCTTATATGGAGCACGAAAAGTAACACCCCATCTCACCATGGCCGGGCTTGACCCGGCCACCCAGTCAGCGAGCGTCTGCGAGCTGAATTATGCCTGCCTGTGAAGAGTCATTCGCCGCGTGGACACGCGGCGGCTGGGTGGCCGGGTCAAGCCCGGCCATGGTGAGTTTTTTGATTGAATTCAGTTCGGAAGCGATTTTGAGCGAAGCGCTCAGCTCTCGATCTGATCCAGTTCTGCGAGAAGGTCCTGCGCGTGGTGTGCGAGGTCGGCCAGTGAGCTCGGCATGTCTTCGCCGGATTTGCGCGCCCAATCGACCAGCGACTTTGCGAAGATTTCGAATTGCGGCGCGTTCGCGATCAATTTCGCCTGGCGTTCGACGCGGGCGGGATCGAGATCGTATTCCGCGCCCGGCACGCGCCAGCCGCCCCAGTCGGCTTCACCGGTGATCACGACCGGATAGGTCCCCGGCACGGGATGGCGGGCGCAATCTTCCGCCGGCTGCCATTTGTTGCGCGCGCGGATGACGCGCCAGGATTCGGTGTGCCCAACGGCCGTTTCGGCGGCCGGTTGCTCGGCCTGCAGTTCGTCGGCGGAGAATTCTCGCCCCAGGCCCACATCGTAATAGATGCGCAGCGGCTCATCGAGGCCCTTGGTCCATTGCGGCAGCACGCGCTCGACAAGCGCCCATGTGCCCACGGGCTTCACATAGACGCGCTGGTTCTTATGAAACTGTGCTTTGGCCATTCGAGGGCAGACCCTGCTGTGCCCAGCAAGGGTAAGAAACCCGCCTTAAGCCGGAGTTAAGAACGCCTGTTGCGGAACCCGACAGGGTCTCTATCGTGGCGGGCAACCAGCCACTCCAGACGGGACAAAACCCATGAATTTCGACTTTTCCGACGACCAAAAGATGCTCCGCGAGCAGGCCCGCAAATTCCTCACCGAGAAATGCACCAACAAAGTGGTCCGCCGCGTGTTCGAAGGCGAGCACGGCCATGACAGCGCGCTGTGGAAAGGCGTGGCCGAAATGGGCTGGCTGGGCACCGCCATCCCCGAGAACTACGGCGGGCTCGGCCTCGGCTATCTCGAGCTTTGCGTGGTGGCGGAGGAGTTGGGCCGCGTGCTCGCGCCCGTGCCGTTCTCCTCGACCGTTTATCTGTTCGCGGAAGCGCTGCTCGCGGCCGGCAGCGAGGAACAGAAGACGAAGCTTTTGCCCAAGCTCGCCGACGGCAAGCTGATCGGAACCTTTGCGCGCGCCGAAGGCGTGGGCGCGGTGACGCCGAAATCCATCCGCACGCGCTTCGCAGGCGGCAAGCTCACGGGCACGAAGATCGCCGTCGTTGACGGCATGGATGCCGATTATGCCGTGGTGCTTGCGCGCGTCTCCGACGAAGCCGGCGAGCGCGGCATCGCGCTGGTGCTGGTCGATCTCAAAGGCGCCGGCGTCACGCGCCGCGCGCAGGATTCGATCGATCCGTCGCGCAAGCATGCGGAAATCAAATTCGACGACGCGGCCGCCGAAGCGCTGGGCAAGCCGGGCGAAGGCTGGGCGATGACGAGCCGCGTGCTGGACCGCGCAGCCATCCTCACGGCCTTCGAGCAGGTGGGCGGCGCGGATCAGTGCCTCGTGATGGCGAAGGATTATGCGATGACGCGCTTCGCCTTTGGCCGTCCCATCGGTTCGTTCCAGGCGATCAAGCACAAGCTCGCGGACATGTATGTGAACAACGAGCTGGCGCGTTCCAACGCCTATTACGGCGCCTGGGCGCTGTCGACCAACGCGCGCGAACTGCCGTTGGCGGCGGCGGCAGCGCGCGTTTCCGCCACGCAGGCCTTCGATTACGCCTCGAAGGAAAGCACGCAGACGCATGGCGGCATCGGCTTCACCTGGGAAGTGGATTGCCATCTTTTCTACAAGCGCTCGCGCGAGCTCGGCCTGTCGCTTGGGCCCCAGCGCAGCTGGAAAGAGAAGCTCGTCACCCAGCTAGAACTGAGCAACGCGGCGTAACGCGGCTCCTCGAAGCTATTTAAAAAAATCAGAACCGGAGAAGCGACCATGGATTTCGATGACACCGCCGAAGAGGCGAAATTCCGCAGCGAAGTGCGCGCCTGGCTGGATGCGAACGCGAAGCTGAAAGCCAAGCAGGAAGGCGCCGACGAGATGGAAGTGGAGGAAGATCGCGCCTCCATGGAAGCCGCCAAGGCGTGGCAGAAGAAGAAGGCGGCGAAAGGTTACGCGCGCATCTCCTGGCCCAAGGAAGTGGGCGGTCTGGGCGGCACAGCCCTCCAGCAGATCATCTTCAACCAGGAAGAATCGAAATACGACATCGCCCCCGGCGCGCCGTTCGCGATCGGGCTCGGCATGTGCATCCCGACTCTCATGCATTACGGCTCGAAGGACAGCATCGGCCGTTATGTGAAGCCGGCGCTGGCGGGCGACGAGATCTGGTGCCAGCTTTTTTCCGAACCTGCGGGCGGCTCGGACGTGGCGGGCCTGCGCACGCGCGCGGAAAAGAACGGCGACGAATGGACGATCAACGGCCAGAAGATCTGGACCTCCGGCGCGCATTATTCCGATTACGGCATCGTGCTCACGCGCACCGATCCGAACGCGCAGAAGCACAAGGGCCTCACGATGTTCTATCTGTCGATGAAGTCGCCCGGCGTGGACGTGCGGCCGATCAAGCAGGCGTCCGGCCAGTCGAACTTCAACGAAGTGTTTTTCACCGATGTGAAGATTCCGGATTCGCAGCGGCTGGGCGAAGTGGGGCAGGGCTGGACCGTCGCGCTCACCACCTTGATGCATGAGCGGCTGGCCGTCGGCGGCGGCACGGGCGGCGGCATCGATGTGAACGAGTTGCTTTCGCTCGCGCGCACCTTGGAACTGGAAGACGGCCCCGCGATCAAGAACGCCGCCGTGCGCGAGCGCATCGCGGATTGGTATGTGCGCACGGCTGGTCTCAAATACACCACCTTGCGCACGATGACGGCGCTCTCGCGCGGCCAGCAGCCGGGGCCGGAAGCGTCGATCGCCAAAGTCGTCGTCGCCTCCAAGCTGCAGGATCTGTCGGCGTTTGCGATGGAACTGGAAAGCGAAGCGGGCGCGCTCAAGGGCGAAGACGCCGCGATGGGCGGCCTTTTCCAGGCCGGCTGGATGGGCGCGCCGGGATTGCGCATCGCAGGTGGCACCGACGAAATCCTGCGCAACATCATCGCCGAGCGCGTGCTTGGCCTGCCGCCGGATGTGCGCGTGGACAAGGACGTACCCTTCAACAAACTCCCCAGCGGTCGGTGATCGAAACTCCCTGCATCAAAGTCTGCGTCCTCGACCCCGCGAGCGGCCTCTGCCAAGGCTGCGGCCGCTCGCTGGACGAGATTGCGCGCTGGGGATCGATGAGTATGGAAGAGAGAAGAAGGATTATGGCGGAGTTGAAGGGGAGGGTGGTTGATCTGTTAGGCGAGAGAACCAGCAACGACTAACTCTGCCGCATCAGGCTGAACCATCTATCAATTCATCGCCTTGTTGGGATGGTTACGCCCGATGCGCAGGCAGCGTGAGTATGGCGGCTTCCAACTCCGTTGCTATCCGCACAAGTTCGGCCAGCAATTTGGCATCTATTTCGGATTGGCCTTCGTATTCCGCGAGATTTCTGGCGTCGTGACATTTCGAAAGTACGCGCCATTTGGACGCCGGCATTTGGACTGTGTGCTCTAAAGTCTGAAACACCAGATACCTTCCGCTCGGCCGGTATCCGCTATATCGAAGCGCCGCCAGGGCGAGGCGGTGTGATGCATTGTAAGCCAGGTCAAAGCGGCTTTCGGGCGCAAGAGCTTCATTTCGCGCGTCTGCCAGACGCCTTTGTGCGGACTTTACCAAACCTTGATACTCGGCTTCGTCGTACCGCTCCGCTTTCAGCTTCGCTATCTTGACCAGATTATCGAGTTCTGCGTGGCTCATATTTCGAGGTCGGCCTCGGAGCCAAAGATGAATATCTTCGGCTGGCTGCTGATCTTTTCAATGAATGCATTTTTCCTCGCGCGTCTGCGTCTCCACTCCTCACTGTCCAAGATCGTGGGATTGACGGGCCGGCCCAATATGGTTTCGGCCTGTTGCAATCCCGCATAGAGATCGGAGTAAGTGATGTCGTCTCCAACAACCATCAGATCGATGTCGCTGCGAGCAGCATCGGTTTGTTTTGCGACCGAGCCGTATACGAATGCGAACTTGATCCTGTCGGCGTAAGATTCGAGAGAATCCTTCAGCGGCTCTTTCAATCCGATGGTTTTCTGGACGATGCTGTGCAGTTCATGGAAAATCGGCGACTGGCTGTTGGCGCGATAGTGCTTTTGATTGCCAATTCGTTGTACGGAGACCAAGCCGCTCCGCTGCAGCCGTGAGAGCTCACGTTCCACCGCACCGGTTCCGGAGTGAACGCTTCTGACAATTTCCGTCATATAAAAGGTACGCTCGGGGCTCCCAAAGATAAGCGCCAGAATGCGCTTTTGGACATTGGAAAAGAGCGCGCTTGATAGACTGATTTCGTTCACCGTCGTTCGACCAATCTTATGTATCATTCCCAATAAGGGTACGTTACACCCCATATTGGGTATAGATCAATGGATTCTTGGCAGAAAACAGCCTTTTCGGAGACGTCGAGAATAACTTACAAGGCGGGAGCCGCCATCCGTTCCAGGGCTTCGCCGCTCGTCCCGGAGAACGCGCCGTCTATCCCTGTCTCGTGCTTTCCGTCACGAGCAGGCCGCATTTCGTACCGATGCGCTTGTGCGAGCCTGCGTGGGATAGTGTTTGTAGCTCGCACATTCGATGGGTGAGGGCTGTAATGGGTTCCTGGTTTCGACTCTGTAGTCTGGCGGCGGCGTTCGCGATCTTCGCGGCGCAGGCATCCGCCGCCGAGCCCGGCTGGCAATATTATGGCGGCGATCAGGGCGGCCAGCGCTTTTCCGCGGCGCGGCAGATCACCCAAGCCAATGTGACCTCGCTGGGAGTCGCGTGGCGCTATTCGACCGGCGACATGGCGAGCAAGGGCGATGCGATGCGGCGGGCCTCTTTCGAGGACACGCCCATCCTTGCTGAGGCCCGCGTCTATGTGTGTTCGCCGTTCGACGAAGTGAGCGCGCTCGATCCGGGCACGGGCCGACAATTGTGGCGCTTCGATCCGAAGCTCGACCTCAGCATCCATTACCCGAACGACTTCGTCTGTCGCGGGGTCGCGTTCTGGCGCGTGCCGGGCGCGACGGGTACTTGCGCCGCGCGCATCTATGTCGCGACCAACGACCGCCGCCTGATTGCGCTCGATGCGGCGACTGGAAAGCCCTGCGCGGGTTTCGGCGATCGCGGCACGGTCACCATCGCGCTGGAAGCAAAGCCGAACGGGCCGGCGATGGCGTATGCGACGCCGATGGACAATGCGGAAGCCCATCGCCTGGGGTTCCTTCCGCCGGGAACGAACGCGCCGGATTACATGAAGATGTTCGCGATGCATGCGAAGGACGGCAAGGTCATCGGCTGGTATCGCAAGGGCGGCATTCAATCCACCTCTGCGCCGCTCGTGTCGCGCGGCGTGGTGGTGGTGGGTTCGTCGATCGACGACAACCAGAGAGTCGATGAGTTGCGCGGCACGGTGCATGCCTATGATGCGGTGACGGGCGCGCCGAAGTGGAGCTGGGATCCCTTGGCCGATCAGCGCGCGCCGTTCCGCGGCGGCGCTGCGAATGTGTGGGCGCCCATTTCGGCCGACGATGCGCGCGGCCTCGTTTATCTGCCGGTCTCAAGCACCAGCCCCGATTTCTGGGGCGGCTATCGCAAGGGCGACGGCCATTACGCCAATTCCGTCACCGCGCTCGACATCCAGACGGGCAAACTCATCTGGTCGTTCCAGACCACGCATCACGATCTGTGGGATTACGACATTCCGGCCCAGCCGACTTTGGGGATGGTGACGTATAAGGGCACGACCGCGCCCGCGATCCTCCAGCCGACGAAACAGGGATTGCTGTTCACGTTGCGCGGCGATACCGGCGCGCCGCTCATTCCTGTGGTCGAGCGCAAGGTCCCGCAAGGCGGCGCGTTCGGCGAATCCGTGTGGCCGACGCAGCCTTTTCCCATCGCGCCGAAGCCGCTCGCGCCGATCACCATCTCACCCGGCGATGCCTATGGCCTCACCTTCTGGGATCGCGGCGCGTGCCGCAGGATCATGCAAGGCGCGCGCACGGGCACGCTTTACACCCCGCCTTCGACGGGCGGCACGATCCTCTATCCGTTCACGGGCGGCGGCTCGAACTGGGGCGGGCTCGCGTTCGACGCCGCGCACGACATCGCTTATGTGAATACGTCAAGCGCGATGCATCTCGTCACGTTGATTCCGCAGAAGCAGTTCGACGAGGTGCGCGAGAAATTCCAGGACAAGGAAGTCTCGCCCAATCTCGGCGCCCCCTTCGGCATGATGCGCGAGACGGTGCTGTCGCCCATCGGCATGCCGTGCAATCCTCCCCCCTGGGGGCAATTGCATGCGATCGACATGCATGACGGGCGCGTGTTGTGGTCCGTGCCGCTCGGCACGACGGAAGATATGGCGCCGTTTTCGGAATATCTCCTGGGCAAGACGGGCACGCCCAATTTCGGCGGCCCCATCGTCACCGCGTCGGGCCTCGTCTTCATCGGCGCCGCGATGGACGATTACCTGCGCGCCTTCGACGCCAAGACCGGCGCGGAATTGTGGCGCGGCCGCTTGCCCGCAGGCGGCCAGGCGACGCCGATGACCTATATCTGGCACGGTCGCCAATATGTCGTGATCGCAGCCGGTGGCCATTCCAAAGCCAACACCAAACGTGGCGACCAGGTGATGGCGTTCGCATTGCCGGGGTGACGGGGTTACGAGTCCGGCTCGCGCGCGCTGTATCTCGTCTCCGCCACCCGCACCAGCAATTCCCAGGATATGGCCGTGGCGGAGATGAGCAGCATCAGGCTGCCCATCGCCACGAGCATGTGGAGTTGATTGTCGAGCGTCATTTGCGCGCCGCCGATGGCGAGCAGGACGAAACCGATCAGGGATGAGCCATATCTGCGCGCCGCGCCGACCCGGGATTGCCCTTCGCGCGTCGCGCGCAGTGAAAGATAGAGCCGGATGACGAGCCGGATGGAATAAAGGCTCGACAGCAGCAGGATCGTGGCGCCCAGGCTGTCGTTCGAGATTCCCGGAAAGAACGCGACGAGCGAGACCACGACGGCCGCGATGTAATTGTGGAACGCCTGCTGGGCCAGGTGCATGGAATGCTTGTGCGAGGCGCCGAGAATGATGTCCGCATTGATCGACACGGACACGAACAGAAGCCCGAGCAGCGTCGCGGCCGCGGCGCCGAGCATCCCGAAATAATCGTGCCAGGCCTGGATCATGACTTACGCGCATCCGCCGCGAAAATGAGTCGCGAGGCGCAGCTTACACCTCTCTCCCAGCGGGAGAGAGGTCGAGGACGCGCAAGCTTACTTGCGCGTCCGAGGGTGAGTGGGTCTCTCAGGATTGAGTGCGGCGTCGACACCCACTCACCCTGACCCTCTCTCCCGGTGGGAGAGAGGGAAAATATCTCGGACATAGGAAGCGGCCCGCCTTGTTGCGCGATCATTCAACCACGCGACAG
The DNA here is from genome assembly GCA_963715545.1 of uncultured Alphaproteobacteria bacterium. Lineage (GTDB taxonomy): Bacteria > Pseudomonadota > Alphaproteobacteria > Micropepsales > Micropepsaceae > Rhizomicrobium. The sequence continues at coordinate 4,408,336 of OY970252.1, forward strand.
CCGGCGCAACCGGACGATGGCGACGAGAGTGAGCAGCAAAGCGGCTGCAAAAACCGCGCATTCCAGAAAAAACATTTGATCCAACCCGGTTTCCGAAATGGGGCGCTGCGAGAATGTGCCGGCGATCTGTCCCCACCAATAGGCGAACAGTCCCACGTCCATGATCGTGTGGCCGATCATGCAGAAGACGAGCGATTTCGAGGCCCAGGCCAGCGTTCCCAGCAACAGGCCGGCGCCGAACACGATCGGGACCATGCCGATGAGAGACCACGATTTTGTCAGGTGTATCAACATAAAGAACAGCGCCGAAATGAGGATCGCGATGACGGCGCCGTGCCGCTTTTCGATCGGCCGCTGCATATATCCGCGAAAGCCGGTTTCTTCGCAGACGCCGGCCGACGCGGCGGACACAATGACCGCAAGCCAGCGCAGAGGCATGCCTGGAATGGAGGAGAAATCGTAACCGGCGTGGAACGCCTGCGCCGGGAACAGCACCAGCCGGAAGAGCACGACGATAGCGGCGTGCACGGTGACGGCGAAGAAGACGGCCGCAGCCAAGCCCCACTTCCATTCAGAACCTGAAAGCGTTCGGACGCGAAACGAATCCGCGCGCGCGGCTTTCCAAGAACGAGGCGGTCCCCCGCCGCCGGCCCACCAGATATACGCCACAAGGAAGATCGCTTCGACGACCGCCGCGATCGGCATGCCGAGCTTGAACAGCAGCAGCGGCCAGACATTCGCCGCGATCATCCCGACAAGGACGCCGATGACGATGGCGCGCGGAATGACGGCAATGCGCGCCCAGAAACCGCCGCCGTTTGGTGTGTCGCTCATTTTGGCTCAATTTCCCCGGGCGGCAGCGAGAAGAGCTGCGATCAATGCCGAACACTATACACCCTCATTCTTCTGACTTCTCAATTCTCCGCGTCTCGCGTGAATCTTTTCGCATGCGCGCTAAGTGCATCTGACGTCTGAGTTATTCGCAAAACTGTGCGAGTTTTGTTTCAACTATTTTCAATTTCGCGAGGTTCGCCGCATTGAATCCACGCGCGGCATTGCTATTGAATCGATGGCGCCCGGGCGCAAAGGGTCGAATGTGTTTTGAAAACGATGCAGAAACGTCGCCTGTTATTTCGCCTGTTTAACAGGGGAGAATGCGAGACACTCTGTCGATGGACCGCGGGCGTCCCGCCCGCTGGGGATTTGAAGCTCGGAAAGATGCGGGCGGGACGCCCGCGGCCCATTTGCGGTGTTCCAAACTTCGCGATCGAAAAGTTCCCGCACCCGTTATTTACCTGTTTAACAGGTGAAGGCGCCGAACGCGCATTGGAGCGCGGGCATCTTGCCCGCATGGAGTGTGAAGATTGGAAAGAGGCGGGCAGGATGCCCGCGCTCCGAATTGCAGCGAAAATTCACTTATTTAGCAGGGCTTTTGCAGGGCTCGTTTGTCCCTGCTCCGCGCGCGAGGCCCGTTGGAATCATTGGGCTTTTCGCCGGCGAGCAGGGCGAAATTTTTTTCGCGTTTATCCCGCGTGTTTGATGTCGGCGCGACCCAGCGGATCGGGATTGAGGGTGCGGCCCGATTGCAACGCGCCCAGCCAGTCCAGGCCTTCGCGCAGGCGAACATTTTCGCCGATGACGAGGATCGCGGGCGCGGCGCAGTCCTTCGCATCGCGGTCCAAATGTTCGAGAGTCGTCACGCGCACGGACTGCGCGTCATGCGTCGCATCGCTGACGATGGCGGCCGGCTCGTGAACATCGCGTCCCGCTTCGAGCAGTTTCGCGGCGAGCTCGCCCGCATGCGCGAGCGCCATGTAAACCACAATGGTTGGCGAGCCGCGCGAGATCGCGGACCAATCGAGCGCGGGAAGCTTTCCGTCGATGCCGTGACCGGTGACGAAGGTGACCGCATGATTTGTGTCGCGATGCGTGACGGGAATGCCCGCATAAGCGAGACCGCCGATGCCGGCCGTCACGCCCGGCACGATGCGAAACGGAATGCGCGCGCGCGCCAGCTCAAGCGCCTCTTCCGCGCCGCGCCCGAACACGAACGGATCGCCGCCCTTCAGCCGCAACACGCGCTTCCCCTTGCGCGCGAGCGACACCAGCGTGTGCGAAATATCGGCTTGCTTCCAGGATGGTTTGCCCCGCCGCTTGCCGGCATAGACGAGCTCGGCCCCCGGCCGCGCCAGCTTCAACAGCGCATCGTTGGCCAGCGCGTCATAGAGAATGACATCCGCTTCCGCGATCGCATGCAGCCCGAGCAACGTGATCAGGCCCGGATCGCCCGGCCCGGCACCCGCGAGCCACACCCAGCCCGGCTCGAAAGCGGGCAGGCCGAGAGACACCGCCAGCTTCGCGCTGGCCGCGCGGTCGGCGGAATTCAGAATAGTCGGCGTACCAGACATTCAACACCTGACGACTGTATTTCGCATTATATCACATTCCATAATTGGACAAATAGCCTTCCAGGCCGGAAATGCAAGGACGCCGCGTTGCGCGGGGCCACGCGAGGCGGCAAAGGTGGCGCGCCGACAGAAGCGAGTTCTCCATGAAGCCGCGCAGCGATTTGAAGCCGAACACTTACGAGTACGAAACCGAGGCGCTCGTCACGCCGAACGGCTTTCGGGAATATGACGCGCGCTGGTTGTTCGGGAACGAGATCAATCTTCTGGGCGTCGAAGCGCTGGGCGTGGGACTGGGAACCTTCTGCACGAGATCGGCGTCCAGCCCAAAATTGTCACCGGTCACGACTACCGCTCCTATTCGCTGTCGATCAAGCAGTCTCTCGATCGCTGGGCCTCATGCGTGCGGGCTGCGACGTGATCGATATCGGGATGGTGACGACGCCCGTTTCCTATTTCGCGCAATTCGCGCTGGAGGCGCCCGCCGTGGCGATGGTGACCGCAAGCCACAACGAGAATGGCTGGACCGGCGTGAAGATGGGCGCGCAACGCCCGCTCACTTTCGGACCCGAGGAAATGACTCGCCTGAAGGCGATTGTGCTGGGCGGCGAAGGCCAAGTGCGCGCGGGCGGCGCCTACAGCCACGTGAGCGACATGCGCGCGCGCTATCTCGACGACGTGACCAAGGGTCACAAACTCACGCGGCCCATCAGGGTGGTGGCCGCCTGCGGCAACGGCACGGCGACGGCATTCGCGCCCGAAGCGCTGCGCCGCATCGGCGCCGAGGTCGTGCCGCTCGATGCCGAACTCGATTTCACCTTCCCCCGCTACAATCCCAATCCCGAAGACATGCATATGCTGCACGCCATGGCCGATGCCGTGCGTGCGCACAAGGCTGATATCTGTCTCGGCTTCGACGGCGACGGCGACCGCTGCGGCGTGGTCGACGATCGCGGTCATGAGATCTTCGCCGACAAGATCGGCGTGCTCGTCGCGCGCGATCTCTCCACGCGTCATGCGAACGCGAAATTCGTCGTCGACGTGAAATCGACGGGGCTGTTCGAAACCGATCCCGTGCTGAAAAAGAACGGCGTCGTCACCGATTACTGGAAGACCGGCCATTCCTATATCAAGCGGCGCACGGCGGAGTTGGGCGCGCTCGCGGGTTTCGAAAAGAGCGGGCACTATTTCTTCAATCCGCCCATCGGCCGCGGCTATGACGACGGCGTCGTGTCGGCGATCGCGATGCTCGAAATGCTCGATCGCGCGGGCGGCAGGAAGATGTCGGAGCTGGTCGACGGACCTGCCGAAAACCTGGGGCTCGCCCACCATGTCGCCTTACTGCGCCGATGACAACAAATATGCGGTGGTCGATGCGCTCGCGAAGGACTATTCCGAACTCAAGGCGCGAGGCGAAAAAATTCTGGGGCAGAACATCACGCGGCTGGTCACCGTCAACGGCGTGCGCGTCGTCCTGGAAGACGGCACCTGGGGGCTGGTGCGCGCATCGTCGAACAAACCGTCTCTGGTCGTCGTGGTGGAAAGCCCGGCCATCGGAAGCGAATATGCGCGCAATGTTCCAGGATATCGATGCGCGGCTCGCAAAGCATCCGGACGTGGGCGAATACGATCAGAAGATCTGATGCGAAACCCGCGCCAACCCTCGGATTTCATGGGTTCCGACGCGGCGCCGGGCGCGCCAATCTTGCGTCGGACCCGCGCGAATTATATCGTAAGCGCGGGTAAGGCTCGGGGGCGTTTCATGCAGGTCAAGGCAATCCTGGCGGCCGTCGCAGTCGCCGTTGCGCTCTCCGGCGTCGCCGTCGCGCAGGGCACGCAAAAGCCCACGACGGGCGCGCCCGCGCCGAAACCCACGCATGTCGGCCGCGACGTCTGCGCCACCCACCCCAACCTGCCGCAGTGTTCGTGATGGTCACGCACATCTCGCGCATCGCATTGGGGACGATCGCCATTCTGGTCTTCGCCGCCTGGGCCGTTCTCAATCTCATCCAGACGCAGGTCGCGCGCAACGACGCCATGGCTTCCCGCGTGTTCGACATGTCGCGCGAATATCGCAGTCATCTGGGGCAGGCGAGCGCGCAATTCTCCACCAACTGGAACAACTATCTGAACGCTTCGGTCGATCCCGCCAATGGCGGACAGTTGGACGCGCAGGCCTATTCGGATCTCGTCGACCGTTTCCTCGCGATGGACAACAACAATGACAGCTTCACCGCGCTGACGGCGTTCTACGAGGAAGTCGGCGAATGCGTGGACGCCGATCTATGCGATTTCTGGACCACGCGTTCGCTGTTCGGAAACGACATCGTCACCTTCTATCACAACATGTATCCCGTGCTGGAGCGCGAGGCGCAGTCGGGCGGCAACGTCAACGGGCTGCTGCATTTCGTCGACCGCATGCGCGACGCCGACCGCGGCGTTGTGCATCGCCGCTTCGAATGGCATTGGCTGCGCGCGAACCCGGATTAGCCGCCCGATCAGCCGAGAGCGTCGTAGAGCATCTGCCCCGTCAGCAGCACGATGAGGAGCGCGAACAGAATGCGCGGGCGATTGCTGTCCGTCATGTGCGCCAGCGCTGCGCCCGCCGGCGCGGCCAGGAACGATGCGGGCGCGATCAGCACGACGCCGAGCAAGTTCACGAATCCGAGCGAATAGGGCGGCAATCCCGGCGCATGCCAGCCTGCGAGAATCGCTGCGATGGTACCGGGGATGGCGACGATCGCGCCGAAAGCGGACGCCTTCCGCATTGCCCGCGGCAGCGGGATACCGAAAAGCGTCATCGCAGGCACGCCCAGTGTGCTGCCGCCGATCCCCATCATGGCGGACACGCCGCCGATCGCAGCGGGAATTGCGAGCCCGCCCGCGCCTTCGGGCAATCGCTCGGCGATACGCCGCTTCTCGCCTCCGAACGCGAAATAAAGCGCCACGAGCGCCGCGGCGCCGCCGAAGAACAGCGCGAGCATCCGGCCGCTTGTAACCATCGCCAACGCGCATCCGACCAGCGCGCCGGTGAATAGGAGCGCGCTCCAGCGCCTGAGAATATCCCCATCGGCCGCATCCTTCGCGTTCGGCGCGCGAATGGACGCCAGCGAGACGGGCACGATTGCGGCGAGCGATGTCCCGATGGCGAGATGCATGCGCAAGGTTTCGTCCACGCCGATGAGCGCCAGCACGTGATAGAGCACCGGCACGATGACGATGCCGATATCGACGCCCAAGATGCCTGCGATCAATCCGCCGAAGACGCCCGCAATCACCAGCCCGAGCGCGAGCGTGCCGAGTTCGCCGGTCGCAAGGACAAAATGCATCTCAGGCGGCCGCCAGGTCGCTGGGACGTTGGAGATGCGCGAGCGCATCGCGCAAAGTCCCAAGGCCCGCGCCGGGCCGCGTGGCGTTTTCGCTCAGATGGCGGCGGAACAGCCGCGCGCCGGGGCGCCCGCTGAAAAGTCCCAGCATATGTTTCGTCATGGCGTTGAGCGGCGCGCCCTTTGCGAGCTGCGCGCCGACATAGCCGCAATAGGCGTCCGTCGCGGTTTCGACGTCGCGCGCGTCTCCGCCGAAGAACCGCGCATCGACTTGCGCCAGAATCGCGGGCGCGTGATATGCCGCGCGGCCCAGCATCACGCCGTCGACATGTTCGATATGGCGAGCCGCTTCGTCGAGCGTGGCGATGCCGCCATTGACGATGATGGTGAGATCGGGCCGTTCGCGCTTCACGCGATAAACGAGATCGTAATCGAGCGGCGGCCGCTCGCGATTGTCCTTCGGCGAAAGTCCCGCGAGCCACGCCTTGCGTGCATGAACGGCGAAGATCGTCGCGCCTGCTTGCGCGCAGGAATCGATGAGCGCGCGCAAGCTCGCTTCGGGATCCTGGTCGTCCACGCCGAGCCGGCATTTGACGGTGACGGGAATGGACACGGCCGCCCGCATCGCGGCGACGCAATCTGCCACGAGCGCAGGCTCGCGCATCAGGCACGCGCCGAAGCGCCCCGACTGCACGCGATCCGACGGGCAGCCGACATTGAGATTGATTTCGTCATAGCCGAAATCCGCGCCGATGCGCGCGGCTTCCGCCAGCCGCGCCGGCTCCGCGCCGCCCAATTGCAGCGCCACGGGATGCTCGGCCGCATCGAAGCCCAGCAGCCTTGCGCGATCGCCGCGGATCACCGCCTCCGCCGTCACCATCTCGGTATAGAGACGCGCGCGCGCCGACAACAGCCGGTGCAGAACCCGGCAATGCCGGTCCGTCCACTCCATCATGGGGGCTATGCAGAAACGGTGGGCCGCGTTCATCGGGCGTTTTTAAGACCAAACCGGCACGAATGGAAAGGCCGCGTTGGTTAAGCGGCGCGTTACGGCACCAGTCGGACCGCCAAGCGTTCGCATAAGGAGCGAGCGCGGAGTTGGTCTCATTGCAACGTATTTGTCATTTTACGCTTCTGGTTTCCGCGTGGCTCGGCACAATTGCGCCGCCGGCGGCGGCAACGCAGTCCGACTGGCCCAGCTATAATCGCACGCTGACGTCGGAGCGGTATTCTTCGCTGGCCGAAATCAACGCCAGAAATGTCGTCGGCCTGAAAATCGTCTGCGCGTACGACACGAAACAGGAGACGGGGTTCCAGACCGGCCTCGTGCAGGTCGATGGCGCATTGTTCGCCACGACCGAGCAGGACATTTTCTCCATCGATCCCGACACCTGCAGGGTGAATTGGCGAACGCGTGAAAACATCCCGCACAGCACGTTGATGGTGAACCGCGGCGCCGCCGTGATGGACGGCCGCATCTATCGCGGCACGAGCGATGGGCGCGTACTCGCTTATGACGAGAAAACCGGCAGGCGAGTTTGGTCGACGACCATCGCCGATCCGTCCAAGGGCGAGACGGTTCCCGCGTCTCCCATCGCCTGGAACGGTCTGGTCTTCGTCGGCAATGCCGGCGGCGACAACAAGGGCGTGAAGGGCCGGATGTATGCGCTCGACGCCGCAACAGGAAAAATCGTCTGGGAGTTCTATCTCGTGCCGCGTGGGCCCGAAGACAAATTGCGCGGACCCGAAGCGAAAGGCGCGCCCGGTTTGCTCTCGCTATCGTGGAAAAACGCCAAGGGATTTCCGATCAGCGGCGGCGCGACATGGACATCCTATACGCTCGATCCGGCTTCAGGGCTGCTTTATATCCCCGGCGGCAATCCGGCGCCCGATTTCGTCAACGCCTATCGCAACGGCGACAATCTCTTCACGGGCTCCGTCGTCGTGCTCGATGCGAAGACCGGGACCTATCAACGCCATTTCCAGATCGTGCGTCACGATTTCCACGATTGGGATGAGTCGACCGCGCCCGTTCTGTTCACCGCGCGATCCGGCGAGCGTTTGATGGCGGTCGCGCCGAAGGATGGCTATCTTTACGGCTTCGATCTTGCTTCGGGCGCACAGCTTTATCGCAAACCGGTGACGACGATCTCCAATGCGGATATCGCGCTAAAATCCAGGAGCATCCGCTTTTGCCCCGGCTCCCAGGGCGGCGCAGAGTGGAACGGCCCCGCCTATGACGTGCAGCACGACACGCTGCTGACGGGTGAAGTCGATTGGTGTTCGACCGTTCGCACCGATCCGAAGGGCGCCGTCAAGAATGCGTCGCCCGGCCAACTTTGGAGCGGGTCGATGAGCGGCTTCGGGATGGACAAGACGCCCCGATGGGCGGGCTGGGTCACAGCGAGCGACGCCGCGACGGGCGCGCAGAAGTGGCAATTCCGGGCGCCTTCTCCGAATTCTGAGCGGGCTTACGCCAACGGCCGGTGGCATCGTTCTGTTCGGAGACATCGGCGGCAATTTCTACGCCTTCAATTCGGCGAACGGACGAAGACTGTGGTCCAACAATCTCGGCGGGGCCGTCGCCGGCGGCGTCGTCACCTACGACACGGGAAAAGGCCAGAAGATTGCGGTGGCCGCGGGCATGACATCGCCGATCTGGCCGACGGCGCCCGTGACGGCCAGGATTGTCGTGCTGGGCTTGAAGTAGTTTCGAGCCGAATCTCTGCTAGGCCGCGCGCGGCGCACGGCGCGTCGGCGTAAACGCCAGCGGTCCCATCGCGTTGTCCGGCGAGAGAAGGCGTTGAACCAGGCCAAGCAATTCGTCCTCGGAAACGGGCTTGGCCAGGATTGCGGTGGCGCCGGCGTGCATCGCCATTTTTTCCGTGGCCGGATCGGCGCGCCCCGTGAACAAAATCACAGGAATGCGACAGCCGCGTTCCCGCAGCATATCGAGCATTTGGAAGCCCGAAAGGTCCGGCATGTGCAGATCGAGAATGATGCAGCCGAATGTCGTCGGCGTGAGCTTCTGCAGGAATTCGCGGCCGGAGGCGTAAGTGCGCACGGCGATGCGCCAGGACGCCAGCAACGCGCGCGTGGAATCGCGGACTGCTGCGTCATCGTCGATGATGTGCGCAAATCGCTCTTCGGCCGAGAACATGACGCGCTCCCGCTATCGGTCAACCCAATAAAGTGTAACGGGTTTATTTAGGGAACACACATAGGTAATAGCACTTATTACAGCTAGAAAATCACAAGTTGCTGAAAACACGCAAGAATGAATAGAAGGGCGGCATTTTATTCGATAAACTTGTTCAGACGTCCAGACCTGCATTTGCACGCTCGAGTTAACACCAGAGCCATAGCGAACAATATTTGGGTTTATTCTGCCGCGTCGCCAAGGGGGAGCGTCATGGTCAATCCTGTACAGAATTTCGGAGCCCGCCTGCGCGAACATGCAGGTTTCGGGCGACTTTGCATGACCTATTCCGTGCGGCCCATCGCCTCCTTCGCAGTTTGTGAGTTTGGAAATGTTCTATGAGCGGGCCATCTGTAATTAAAAAACTGCTCCGTCAGCAAAACGCTCTGGCGGAATTCGGCACGTTCGCGTTCGGTGAAACCGACCTTGGGGCGATCCTGTCGGCGGCGGCGCGCATGAGCGCGGAGAGCCTGGATGTCCCTTTCGCAAAAGTTTCCCGTTTTCGCGCGACCGAAAACGACCTTCGTGTCGTGGCGGGCTGCGGCTGGCATGCCGGCGTCGTCGGCAGCGTGGTATCGGCCGTGGACGAACGATCGACCTCGGCTCGCGCGTTCGTCACCGGCGAAGCGGTCGTTCTGAGGGATATTTCCAAGAACAGGAGTTTTGCGCTTCCGGCATATTATGCAGAGCATGGGATTGTTTCGACGGTCGACGTCCTGATCAACGGCAAGGCCGGGCCGTGGGGCGTCCTGGAAGTTGACAGCACCGCCAAACGCCAGTTTGGCCGGCGCGACATCATTTTCCTGACCGGCTTCGCGAACGTCATCGCCGTAGCGGTTACAACCTCCGAGCGAACGACAAGGATGCAAAGCGCCATGGAGCAGATGGCGCAGGCGATTGAAAAGAACAGCGAGCTCATGGCGGAACGCGAGAGCCGTGAAAAGCGATTGCATGAACTGCAGTCCGAACTGCTTCACGTGTCGCGCTTGAACGTGATGGGGCAGATGACAGCGGCGATCGCGCACGAACTCAATCAGCCGCTCGCCGCGATCGCCAACTACTTCAACGCCGCGAAGCGGATTCTCAATTCCAGCGCGACCGATCCAAGAGCCGTCGGCCAGGCGCAGGAATTGATCGCGAGCGCCCAGGAACAAACGCTGCGCGCGGGCGACATCATCAAAAATCTCCGGAACATCGTCGAGAAGCGGGAATCGATCCGGGCGCCGCAAGATCTCGGCGCGGTGGTTAAAGAGTCGTTGGCTGTTGTCCTGTTCGGCGCGGCCGATGCGAAGATCGAAGTGGATGTGAACATCGCCCCGGGCATTCCGGCAGTATTGATCGACAAAATCCAAATTCAGCAAATTCTCGTCAATCTCGCGCGCAACGGCATGGAGGCGATGTCTGGAGCCGAGGAACGCAAGCTCACGGTTACGGCCGGCCTTGGAGAACCGGGCTTTGCGAACGTGACTGTCCAGGACACGGGCCCCGGACTGTCGAAGGACGTCCTCGAGCGGTTGTTTCAGCCCTTCGTCACGACGAAAGGCAGCGGCATGGGGCTCGGCCTCATGATTTGCCAGACTTTGGCGGAATCGAACGGCGGCCACGTCTGGTGCGTCAAAGACCTGCCCGTCGGCGCCGGCTTCAGTTTCAGCGTCCCGTTCGCCCCTGCCACGGAGAAAAGCGCTCCGCTGCATCTCGTTGCGTGAGGATGCAGATTTGCGTCGCGCGAGCGAAACGACATCCACTTCGTTTTCGCCCGGGATCGACGGTCATTTTGAACCGTATTTCGCGGCATGCTAGAAGGTCCGCTTTCCATTTGGCCCGGACGGAGGCGGATGTGACGGACAAAATCCACAAAACCGAAGAGGAATGGCGTCGCGAACTGACGCCGACGCAATTCGCAGTGACCCGCCAGAAGGCGACAGAGCGGCCTTACACCGGCGAATACGACAAGACGACCACGCCCGGCGTCTATCGCTGCATCTGCTGCGGCGAAACATTGTTCGAATCGGACGCCAAATTCGATGCCGGATGCGGTTGGCCCAGCTTCACGCAGCCGGCCGTCTCCGCGAACGTCGCCGAGGAGGCGGATCGCAGTCACGGTATGGTCCGCACGGAAGTGATGTGCGCCAAATGCGATGCGCATCTGGGCCATGTGTTCGATGACGGCCCGGGCCCCACGGGCCTGCGCTACTGCATCAATTCGGCGTCGTTGAAACTGGAGCCCAAGAAATAGAGCGCACGCCCCTATTCGCGCGAGGTCGCGGCTGCTGCTTCCACGGCGATGGGCCGCACGCGCGTGACAAGCTCATGCAGGAAGGCGCCCGGCTCGGTCAGCACGGCGGAATGACCGGCGCCCTTGAGCAACACGAAGTCCTTGTGCGGCGCTTCGATGCGATCGAAATATTTCCGGGCAAGATCGGCCGGCGTGATGTTGTCGAACTCGCCCTCGAAGATGAAAAATGGAACGTCGAATTTCGGGCCCAGATCGCGCGCGTCGTAGGAATTGTCCGCCTCAAGCGTCTCCGGATCCGCGACTTTTGAGCCCTGCAGGAATTCGTTGATGTCCCATAACGACCAGCCGGGCGCGAAGAGCACCACGGGCGCCATGTTCGAATAAAGGTCGCGTTCGGCGGGAATGTCGTAGCGGTTCGACCACTTCCGCTCCGTCATAAGGTCCTCGTCCGATTTGTAGGGCGGCGGGCCCGTTTTTTCGAGAGCTTTGATGCCGTCTTCCGCATGCGCCGCGCGCAGGCGCGCCATCGTGCGCGCATAGATCACGGGTTCCTTCTCAGCAATCGAAACCACCTGTCCGGTTCCGACATAAGCGGAAAACAGCGCGGGCTGCTCGTGCACCATGCGCAAGCCCACCATCGTTCCCCACGAATGCCCGAGCAGGACGATCTTCGCTTTGTGCAGGCGACCGCGCAGATAATTTGTCAGCGCGATCCCGTCTCTGGCGACGCCCGCGATGCTGAGGCCCCGGCAACTTTGCGCGCCGTTTTGCGCGAAGGTTTTCCCGGCGCAACGCTGGTCCCACATGACGATCGTGAAATATTTCTCCCAGGGCCGGAACAGCGACGACATCGGCGTTTCCGACGAACCCGGTCCGCCGTGGATGAAGAGCAGAACGGGATTGCGCCGGTCTTCGCCGCGAATTTGAACCCATTGCCCGATGCCGCCGATCGGCACGAACATCGCCTCTTCAATTCCGTTGGGCGTGTGGATGGCGAGAGCTTGCGCGTTCTCGTGCTGGCGCCAGGCCCGATAACCGAGCGACGCCGCTGCGAGGACGACAATAAGCGCGACCAGCGCGAATGCGCTGCGAAGAGCAGTCCGTCTCATCCGGCATTCCCCAAAGAACCCGCAATGGAGCGGTTCATACCATCTTTCGGATATGGTTTGATATCCTGCGGAGTTGAAGCGTTGCAGCGACCGCAATTTCTGTCAGGCGAAGGCGACTGAGAGGTGCTTGGTTCGCTCTGTCTGACACAGGGAGTTTCACATGCAGCTTGCAACCAAGGCCGTCTGGGTCATCGAGCGAAACCTGAACAGCGATCTCACGCTGGGCGGAATCGCCAAGTCCTGCAATGTATCGTCGTTTCATCTGGCCCACGCCTTCGGCGCGGCGACCGGCCAACCCGTCATGAGCTATGTGCGCGGCCGCAGGCTGAGCGAAGCCGCCCGCAAGCTCGCGGACGGCGCGCCCGAGATTCTCGAACTTGCGCTCGAGTCCGGCTATGCCTCGCATGAAGCGTTTACCCGCGCGTTCAAGGAGCAGTTCGGCGCGACGCCCGAAACCGTGAAACGCAACCGTTCCACGTCGTCGCTCGCGCTCGTCCCGCCGCTGGAACTGCGGGAAGGAACGCCGGCGAAGCTGGATGCTCCCGAGATCGTGAAATACGACGCCATGTCGGTGATCGGGCTGGCCGAGCGCCACGCGTTCGACGCACCGCATAAGATTCCCGCGCAATGGCAGCGCTTCATGGGCATGTACGGCCTCATCGAGCGGAAAATCGTCGAGATCCCCGTGGGCGTCAGCTGCAATCTCGATGACGACGGCACGTTCGACTATGTCTGCGGCGCGGAAGTCGCGCGCGGCAGCGATACGCCCAAAGGCCTGCAGAAGATCGCGATCCCCGCGCAGACCTATGCGGTGTTCCAGCACCTCACCCATGTGGCGGGATTGGGAAACACCTATCTCGCGATCTGGAATTCCTGGCTCACCGATCACAATCGCACGGTGGCGGACGGTCCGAGCATCGAGCGCCACAAAGCGACCTTCGACACCCGCACGGGCGAGGGCGGCGTGGAAATCTGGATACCGTTGGCGGAGTAACTACGTCCCCGTGAAATTTCCGGCGCGGCGTTCGGCGACAGCGCGGACGCCTTCGGCGAAATCGGCCGTCTTGCGCAGGATCGCCTGCTCGGCGAATTCGTGATCGGTCTGGGATTTCACCTTAGCGGCAAGATCGCGGCGCATGGTGGCGCGCGTCGCCTGAACGGCGAGAGGCGCGTTTTCTGCGATCTCGTGCGCCAGTTTGAGCGCCGCGCCTTTGAGGAGATCGAGCGGCGCGATCTCATCGACGAGGCCCCAGGCCAGCGCTTCGTCGGCTTTGATCCTGCGTCCGGTCAGGCACATCAGAGCGGCGCGCTGCTCGCCGATCAGGCGCGGCAATGTGTGCGTGATGCCGAAGCCGGGGTGAAACCCGAGCTTGACGAAATTCGCCGTGAAGCGCGCTTCCGGCGCCGCCACCCGGAAATCTGCAACCAGGGCGAGACCAAGCCCGGCGCCGACGGCCGCGCCCTGGACGGCGGCGACGATCGGTTTTTTGGTGGAAAAAAGCCGCACTGCTTCGACATACAGCGCATTGATGCCCGTGCCGCCCTCTGCATGCGCGATGCCGGTGGGCGCCACCAGGTCGGCGCCGGCGCAAAAGCTTTTCCCTGCCGTCGAAAGCACCGTCGCCCGTAAATCACGCTCCGCGTCGACCACGGTCAACGCATTGGCGAGATGATGCATCAGTTCGACCGTCACGTGATTGTGCGGCGGTCGATCGATTTCGATCAGCGCCACATGTCCGTCGCGATGCAGCGTCACTTCGCCGAATTTGCTTACAGCCGTCATCTCTTTGCTCCCAGAAGATTTCGCGCCACGACCCATTTGTGCACTTCGGTCGGGCCGTCATAGATTCGCATGGTGCGGAGCTTCGACGCCATCAGCTGAAGCGGCAACTCCTTTGTCATCCCCATTGCGCCATACATCTGCATCGCGTGATCGACGACTTCCCACGCCATCTCGGTGGCGAACGCCTTGATCATCGAAATTTCGAGGCGTACGTCGCGGCCCGTATCCAGCTTCCACGCGCAATCATACGTCATCAGGCGCGCCGCGTGGATTTTCGTGGCGGCGTCCGCCACCCACCATTGCATCGCCTGGCGCTCGGCCAGCGGATGTCCGAACGTCACGCGCAATGGCGCATATTCGCACATCATGTCGAGCGCGCGCTGCGCCATGCCGATGGACCACGACGCCATCTCGAGCCGCCTTGTGCCAAGCCGCAACTGCATGGGCGCAAAACCCTGGCCTTCGGTGCCGAGCAGCTTCCAGCCTTCCACTTTGCAGTCTTCCAGCGCGATCTCGTAGGTGTAAGCGCCGCCGATCATCGGAATGCGCCTCAGCACATTGAAGCCGGGCGTACCCTTGTCGACGAGGAACGCGGAGATGCCGCCGCGCGCGCGTTTCTCCTTATCGGTGATCGCCATCAGGATCGTGAAGTCCGCATGATCGGCGCGGCTGATCCAGATCTTGCGACCGTTGATGATCCAGTCGTCGCCGTCCCGTTCGGCGCGCGTCGTCATCGCGGCGGGATCGGAGCCCGCACCCGGCTCGGAAATGCCGATGGCGGACACCGTTTCACCGCGCACATAGGGCGCGAGATAGGCCTCGCGCTGGCGCTCGGTGACCGTCGCCATCAGCATGCGCAGATTGGGCGAATCCGGCGGCAAGGTGTAGGGCGTGATCGTGCGGCCCAGTTCCTCATTGACGCCGATCAGCGCCACGGCGGGGAGATCGCTGCCGCCGATATCCGTCGGCGCATCGAGGCCCCATAGGCCCAGCTTCTTCGAGAGTTCGTCGATACGTTTGTGCTCGGCCTCGCCAAGAAACATGCCCTGGCCGGCCGCCTCGCGCGCGAGAACGCCCGCTTCGAGCGGCAGCAATTCGTCGGCGACAAACCGGTGCACCAGATCCTTGAGCATCCGGTGTTCTTCGGCGAGTTCGAATTCCATGGTCCGTTTCCAAATTGTGCCGCGCTGAAACCCTCGGCTGGTCGGCGCTTGAGCGAACTACAAAGCGCAGGCGGCCGGGCGTGCGCAACCTTGCGACTTCGGAATTTCCGCTCGCGAGTGCCGCAGCCGTTTGAGGGGCCGCTTTGGGAGGTTTTCCTAAGTCTCTGAAATTATTCCGCATATTCCATAAAATACTCTATTTTCGAACATATATTGACATAAATAGGTATTTTAGGGTATTCTTGTAGGAAAGTTGAGTTGTTTGAGGAATGCCATGTCACAGGAACTCTTTTCGGTGGAGCAGGTCGCGGCGCATCTCGGCCTGCATGTGCGGACGGTGCGGAATTATGTGCGCGACGGCCGCCTCAAAGCTGTGCGCATCGGCAAGCAGTACAGAATTGCGCGCGATGCGATCGAGGCTCTGATTGGTCGGCCGATGGAAGCGACGGCGAAAGATACGGTTCGCCGTCATCGCCACATCGATGTGTCAAGCATCATCGAGATCGATGCGATCGATCCCGATTCCGTCAACCGCGTGACGACATTCCTGATGGGCGCCGCAAATGGCCGTCGCGATGGCGAGGAGAAATTGCGCATTGAAACGATCCACGATCCGGAGCGCGCGCGGCTGAAGGTCATCATCGTGGGCGGCTGCGAGGCGAGCGCCGCTTTGCTCAAGGTTGTCGGCGCGATCGTCGAGGCCGGATCATGAGTCCGATCTATAAGTCCGAGGCGCGCGCGCGCGCCGTCGAAGCGCGCTATCGCGAATTCCTGAGCCAGTGGCCGGTGCCGAGCAATCAGTTCAGCGTGAAGACGCGCGAGGGCGATACCTTCATCGTCGCCTGCGGTCCCGAGAGCGCTCCGCCCCTGTTGCTGTTTCACGGTTCGGGCGCCAATGCGACGGCGTGGCTTGCGGACATCGCGGCCTGGGCTGCGCATTTTCGCGTGTATGCCGTCGACATGATCGGCGAGCCCGGCCTGAGCACGCCATCGCGTCCGCCGCTGGGGTCGGATGCTTATGCGTTATGGCTTGACGATGTGATGGCGGCGCTGTCGTTCGCGCGCGCATCGGTTGTGGGCGTGTCGCTGGGCGGCTGGCTCGCGCTCGACTATGCGACGCGACGGCCGGACCGCGTTGAGAAACTCGCGCTGATGTGCCCGGCCGGGGTCGGCCGCCAGAAGAACTTTCTGCTCAAGGCGCTGCCGCTGATGCTGCTCGGCTCCTGGGGCAATCGCAAAGTACGCGAGATGGTGTTCGGCCGGGCGCCGGCGCAAATCAGCGCCGGACAATCCCATATGCGCGATTTCATGGCGCTGATCTTCAAGCACTTTCGTCCGCGCGTCGTGAAGATTCCGGTCTTCAGCGACGAAGCGCTCAGGCGATTGACGATGCCGGTGCTTGCCATCGTTGGAAGTAAGGATGTGATGCTGGATTCCGAGGAAACGCGTGAACGGCTCTCGCGTAATGTTCCGCTCGCGACCATTCGCTTTTTGCCCGACGCGCGGCACTACATACCCGGACAGACGGACACGATTCTGGCGTTCCTGCGCGGAAACTAGAGCGCCGCGAGCCACGGCAGCAGCAGCGCGTTTACCTCCGTGGCGCGTTCCTGCTGCGTCCAGTGTCCGCAGCCTTCCAGCACATGCGCACCGCGCAGATCCGTCACGTGGCCGCGCATCGTGGCAACGGGGTCGCCGCGGCCCAGCATGTTGAAGGCGGGGTCTCGTGTACCCGAGATGAACAAGGCCGGTTGCGCGATCTTGCGGTCCGCAAAGCCGCGCAGGAATTCGAAATCGCGCGTGTGGTTGCGATAGCGGTTGATCGGTCCGCGAAATCCCGAGCGCTCGAATTCGCCGACATAGTAGTCCAGATCCGCGGGCGCGAGCCACGCCGGAAACGGATCGGGATCGACGAGACCGTCCAGCAGCTTCTCACCCAACTTCTTGTTTGCGGGCCATGTTCCATCGCCCGAAATCGCATAATAGAATTTGCGCAGGAAATCGCGCGGATTCGCCTCCGCTTCGGCTTCTGCGACGCCCTCATCCTGAAAATAGACCTGATAGAAAAAGAGTCCGCGTTTGGTGAAGATGTCGTTGACCACATCGATGAAGGAGCGTGCGCCCACGCCGAGATAGGGGACCGACAGCGCGCACACGGCGCGCACGCGATCCGGCCTGACGAGCGTGGTGTTCCAGACGATCGGCGCGCCCCAATCGTGGCCGATCAAAATCGCGCGTTTGTCGGGACTCAGCGCTTCGGCGACGCCGACCACGTCGGCGATCATGCGTTCCATCGCATAGGCTTCGACAGGATGGGGTTTCTCAGAGCCGCCATAACCGCGCACATCGATGGCGCAGGCCGTGAAGCCGGCGCGCGCGACAGGACCCATTTGATGCCGCCAAGAATACCAGGACTCGGGGAAGCCATGCACCATGATCGCGAGCGGCCCGCTGCCTTCGATGGCGACTCGCAGCTTCACGTCGGCCAGTTGGACGAAATCGAATTCGGGCACGCGCTGCTCCTCGAATAGGCCCGCGAGACCTAACCCGCCAAGATCACGCCCACAAGCGAGCCGACGCCATAGGTGACGCCCGCCGCAAGCGCGCCGATCAATATCTGACGGGCCGCCGAAAAGAGCGGCGAGCGTCCCGTGAACAGCGATGTGCCCGCGCCAACGCAACCGAGCGCAACTGCGCTTGCCGCGATGCTCGCAATCGCCGCTGCGTGCCCGCTCCATATCGCGAACGGAAACACCGGCACCGCCGCGCCCGCGGAGAACAGACAGAACGACCACGCCGCTGCGCCCCAGGCCGAGCCGCCCAATTCCTGCGGATCGAGGCCCAGTTCCTCCCGCGCCAACGTGTCGAGTGCCGTGTCCTTGTTCGCCATCAATCGGGTGGCGAGCGCGCGCGCTTCGGTTTCGGTCAGGCCTTTCGCCTGATAGATCAACACGAGTTCTTCCAGTTCCTCATCGGGCATCTGCTTGAGCTCCGCCGCTTCGCCCGCGATCTGCCGCTCATAGAGTTCGCGCGCACTCGAGACGGACAGCCATTCGCCCATCGCCATCGAGCACGCGCCGGCGAACAACCCCGCAAGTCCCGTAACGAGCACGATGTGGCCGGCGCCGGCAGCGCCCGTCATGCCCATCACGAGTCCAAGATTGGAGACGAGCCCGTCATTGGCGCCCAGCACGGCTGCGCGCAACGCATTGCCGCCGCCCGCGCGGTGGCGGCCTTCGAGGCGGGCGATTGAAGGTCCGCTCAATCCGCCGGACGATCCCGCCAGCGCCTCGAGCACCCGTGCATGCGAGCGCTCCGTCTGCGGCATGCGTTCGCCGATCGCTTCGGGTTGCGCGTCATAGGTCGCGCTGTCGGCATGTTCGAGAATGTTAAGCGTGGGAAGAACGAAGACGGGACCGAAGCGCTTCGATAGCCACGCGAGCGCGCGTGTCCGCCAGCTGGGCGAAATATGTCCGACTTTGGCGCCGACGCGGGCCAGGTTCTTCCGCCAGAATTCCGCATGCGCGTCTTCCATGGCGGCGAGCTTTTTATAGACCGTGCTCATGCGCGGATCATCTTCGGTCTCCGCCAGCGCACGATAAAGGCTCGCGCTGTCGACTTCGCCCTGCAAATCGGCCCGGTAGCGCGCGATGTCGTCGTTTTCCGCCATGTCCTGTCCTGCAAACGGCTGTCGATTGTGCTACGATGTCAGCAACGCAATATCGCTCGTGGGAGGAATTGTGAAGTCTGCCCGGACGAAGAAGACCAAAGCTCGCACGAAAACGGCGACGAAAAAATCGTCGGCCCAAAAAAAATCGACGAAGAAATCGTCCGCCCTCGATGCATTGCTCGACCGCGAGCTTGAAGACACGTTTCCGGCCAGCGATCCGCTCGAATTGACGGAGCCGGGCAGCGCCAGCAAGCGTCCGCGCAAGCGGCGCTGAACGTCAGAGCAGCTTCGCCGTCAACTTGATGTCGACGCCGGCGAGCGCCTTGGAAACGGGGCAGGTCTTCTTGGCGGTCTCGGCCTGCTCCTGGAACGCCTCCGGGGTGATCTTCGGGATGCTCGCTTCCGTGTCGAGATCGATCGCATGGATCGACCATGCGCCGTCCTTCTGGTCGAAATGGACTTTTGCGGTAGTGTGGATTTTCTCCGGCGGGAAACCCGCCTTGGTCAGCTGCGCCGCGAGCGCCATGGAAAAGCAGCCCGCATGCGCGGCGCCGATGAGTTCCTCGGGATTGGTCCCTTTTTCATTGCCCATCCGCGAGCCGACGCCATAGACGCCTTCAAACGCCCCGCTGCCCACTTTCATGCGGCCGCTGCCGTGGGGCACGTCGCCCTTCCATTCCGCTTCACCTGTTCTGATCGCCATGATGTTCTCCCTGCGCTATGAAATTGGGACTACGACACAACGCCCGGCCGGCGCGTTGGCTGCGAGGACTTCAGGAGACTGTATGCCCGGGCCCGAAATCGAGAAAACGGAAATCGTCCATCGCGGCTGGACAAAGCTGTCCGTCGTCACATTCGTCCTGCCGGATGGCGCCAAATTCAATCGCGAAATCGAGGATCACGGTCGGGCCGCCTGCGTGCTGGCCTATGATCCCGAGCGCCGGACGGCGCTGCTGGTGCGTCAGTTCCGGGCGGCCGTGTACCTGACCTCGGGCGAAACCGATCTCCTGGAGGTTGTCGCCGGCGTCGTCGATGCGGGCGACGGGGCCGACACGGCGCGACGCGAGGCGATGGAGGAAGCGGGCGTGCAGCTCCGGAATCTTGAGACGGTCGCGACCGTGTGGACCTCGCCCGGCATTTCGACGGAACGATCCGAAATGTTTCTGGCGGCCTATTCCGCGACCGACCGCACCGGTGAGGGCGGAGGACTTGCGGCGGAACATGAAAAGATCACCGTCGTCGAAATTGCACTGACGGAGCTTGCGGCGCTGGCCGACACCGGTCGCATCACCGATATGAAGACGCTGGCGCTGGTTCAATCCTTGCGCCTGCGTCATCCGGCGCTGTTTCGCGAATTGTGACTCCCAGACTCCGCGCTGAATTCGCCGCGTGCTAGGATGATCCCTTGCGCGGCGGGGCTGGACGATGAAACACAATGAATTCGGGTCTTTGGGCAAGACCAGCTGGCTCACCTTGGGCGGCGGCGGGATCGGGCTCATCTGGGGCGCATCGACCCGCGATGAAGCGGTGGCGACGATCAAGGCGGCGTTGGATGGCGGCATCGACCTCCTCGACACCGCGCCCATGTATGGCCAGTGCGAGTCGATCGTTGGCGATGCGTTCGGCGGCAGGCTCCCATCTCATCTGAGGATCACGACGAAATATCAGCTCGGCTCGCCCGCACCGGACGAGGTTGCGCCGAAGCTTGCGCAATCGCTTGATGCGAGCCTTGCGGCGATGAAGCTGGACCGGGTCGATGTTTTCTTTCTGCATACGAATATCTGCCCGGACGATTACGTCTATGCCATCCGCCCTGATCTCCAGGACATGTTTGCGACGCGTTGGTCGCTTTATGAAAATCATGTCATCCCCGCGATGGAGTCTCTGAAGGCTGCCGGCAAGATCGGCCATTGGGCCATAACGGGCGTCGGCGTGCCGAAATCGATCCTCCGCGCCATCAACGCCCCGAGGCCGCCAGCGGTCGTGCAGGCGGTGACGAATCTGCTCGACAGCGCCGGCAGTCTGCGCCGTTTCGCGGAACCCGCCGAGCCGCGCGCGATTATCGCGGCTGCCAAGGCCCGCGGCATCGGCGTGATGGGTATTCGCGCCGTGCAGGCCGGCGCGCTCACGGCGCAAATCGACCGGACGCTGTCCCCCAACAATCCGGATGCGAAGGATTATGCGATGGCCGAGCCCTATCGTGCGCTGTGTCGCGCGCTTGGCGAGGACCCCGCGATCCTGGCGCATCGCTATGCGCTGTCGCTGCCGGGAGTGGACACCGTGGTGCTGGGCGTGAAGAATCGCGCCGAGCTGGAGCAATGCCTGGCGGCGGAAAAATCGGGGCCGCTGGAGCCGGCGTTGATGGCGAAAATCGACGGGCTCGGGCTGCGGGTTTAGGACGTGCGATGAGGCGCTTCGTACAGAACGCAAGCGTTGCGGTGCTGCTGGGGATTTCCGGTACGGCGATTGCCGAGGCGCCGCCGTCTGCGTCGAACGCGCCGTCGATCGCGCCATCCGCAGCGCTTTACGCCAAACTGGTGGAAAAGGCGCGGAACGGCGACCTGGACACCAATTACACCGCTCTGCGTCTCTCTTATGTCCAGAGCGACGGCTACGATCCGTACAGCACCCGCACGCGCCCCCTGTTCGAGGACACTTGGCAGGCGCTCAACGCGAAGGACTGCGCGAGCGCCATCGCGAAATCGAACGAGCTTCTCCGAATCGATTTCACCCGCATCGTCATTCATGCCTTGCGCAGCGATTGCTTCGACCGGCTGGGCGACGCGGCAAATGCGTCGCGCGAGCTGGCGATCGGGCGCGGGCTCGCCGCCTCGCTGCTGTCAAGCGGCGACGGCAAAAGTCCGTCCTCCGCCTATGTCGTCGTCACCTTGAATGAGGAAGGCTTCGTGCTGCGCGAACGCGGCGTCAAGCAGGAGCAGCAGTCGCTCGTCAAGGACGGCGGTCACGAATACGACTTGATTTCGGGGACCGACAAGGCAGGACAAAAGACCAGCATCTATTTCGAAGTGAGCAATCTGTTCGCCGGGCTCTCGCGTGAGCTCAGCGTCTCCAGAGAGCATTGAGCGAAATGGGCGAAACGACCAGGCGCGCGCGGATCGAATCGGTCGACCTCGTGCGCGGCATCATCATCATATTGATGGCGCTCGATCATGTGCACGATTTTTTCGGAAATCTGACCGATCAACCAACAATTCTCGCCAAGACGACGGTCGCGCTCTTTTTCACCCGCTGGATCACCCATTTTTGCGCGCCGACATTCTTCCTGCTCACGGGCACCAGCGCCTATCTTTCGCTTGGCCGCATGTCGAAGCCCGCCCTGTCGCGCTTTCTCGTCAGCCGCGGCCTGTGGCTGATTTTCCTCGAACTGGTGGTGATGCGCTTCGCCCTGCAGTTCAATTTCGATTATCACGTGACCATCATCACCGTGTTGTGGGCTCTCGGCTGGGCCATGATTGTGCTTGCCGGACTGATCTGGCTTCCGACATGGGCGATCGCCGCAATCGCCATTGCGATGATCGCGGGTCACAACGCGCTCGATGGGATCGATCCGGCTGCGCTTGGACCATGGGGCCCATTGTGGTCGATCCTTCACTCACCTGGAATCATCTATAACGATGGCCATTCGGTCGTTCTGGTCTCTTATGTGCTGATTCCGTGGGTGGGCGTGACGGCGCTCGGCTATGTGCTGGGGCATGCCTATCGCTGGGAGGCGCCGCGCCGTCGGGCGCTGCTGCTGTGGCTGGGCATTGCAGTCGTTCTCGGTTTTGTGGCGCTGAGATACACCAATCTCTACGGCAATTTTGTTCCCTGGAAGGTCCACAGCACGGCGCTTTGGACCGTCATGTCGTTCATCAACACGATCAAATATCCACCGTCCCTTTTGTTCCTGATGATGACCCTGGGACCGGTACTGCTGCTGTTGCGCCTCTTCGATGGCGGAGTTCCCTCATTCCTGCGCCCCGCATGGGTCATCGGCAGGGTTCCGCTATTCTTTTTTGTGCTCCACTTCTATCTCATCCACCTGTTGGCGGTCGCCACCAGCTGGCTGCGCTATGGCACGGTGAGCGAGATGTTCCAGTCGCCCGACCTTGCCCATTTCCCGTTCAGCCAGCCGCCCGGATGGGGCGCATCCCTTCCTGTCCAATATCTGATCTGGGCAGCGGTCGTATTGCTGATGTATCCGCTCTGCCGCTGGTATGCAGGTGTAAAACAGCGCCGTAACGATTGGTGGCTGAGCTATCTTTGAGAGCCGCGTCGGGGCGGAGGTTGCACGCCGCGGGCGCTGTTTATAAGAAAGTATTGGTTATAAGAAAGCATTGGCGAAACGAGATTTCCGATGACACAGCAAAACGATCCTGAACTCCTACGCCTGCGCGACAGCATCGACAATATCGATGCGGCGCTCGTCCATCTGCTCGCGGAACGCTTCAAATGCACACAACAGGTCGGGGAGTATAAGGCGCAGCATGGGCTTCCGCCTGCCGATCCGGCGCGGGAAGCCGAGCAGATTGCGCGTTTGCGGGGGCTTGCCAAGGCCGCGAAGCTGGATCCGGATTTTGCAGAGAAATTCCTGTCCTTTATCGTTCAGGAAGTCATCCGCCATCACGAAGCCATCAAAACACGGCGTGGCTGAAACACGCATTCGCGCATCAGGCCTTGGCGCAGACGACGCGCTTCACGATATTGGATGACATGCACGCTGGCCTCAAATGACAAGGAGAATGCTCATGAGCTTGCGCATTGGCGACATCGCCCCGGATTTCCAGGCCCAGACGACCGAAGGCCCCATTCGCTTCCACGACTGGCTGGGGTCCAGTTGGGGCGTTCTGTTCTCCCATCCGAAGGATTTCACGCCCGTCTGCACCACCGAACTCGGCTACATGGCGAAGCTGAAGCCGGAGTTCGACAAGCGTGACGTCAAGATCATCGGCCTGTCCGTCGATCCCGTCGACGATCACGCGCGCTGGGCGAGCGACATCAAGGAAACGCAAGGTTACGCACCGAACTATCCGATGATCGGCGACTCCGATTTCAAGGTGTCGAAACTGTACGGAATGCTTCCCGCCGAGGTCTCTGGCGATCCGGCAAAGCGTACGCCCGCGGACAATCAAACCGTGCGCAATGTGTTCGTCGTCGGTCCCGACAAGAAGATCAAATTGATCCTCGTTTATCCTATGACAACGGGGCGCAATTTCGACGAAGTGCTCCGGGTGATCGATTCATTGCAATTGACCGCGAAACACAAGGTTGCGACGCCCGTGAACTGGAAACAGGGCGAAGACGTGATCATCGCGGGCTCCGTGTCGGAAGAAGAGGCGAAAAAGACCTACCCGCAAGGATGGAAATCGCCGCGGCCCTATCTGCGTATCGTTCCGCAACCGCGATAAATATTTCGTGCAGGAACGGCTCTTGGCGCGCGGCGTTTCCATCACCGAACCCTCAAGAGGAATTCGGACATGGACAAGGATCGCATCAAAGGCAGCGCCGACCAGGCCAAGGGCGCCGTCAAGGAAGGCGCAGGCAAGATTCTCGGAGACGAGAAGCTGAAAGCCGAAGGCAAAATGGACAAGGCCAAAGGCAAGGTCGAAAGCGCCGTCGGCGGCGCCAAGGATGCCTTGCGCGGCAAATAATACCGTCTCTCATTGGAGATATCTGAAATAGCGCCGAAGCCCGGTTCTCGCCGGGCTTCGGCGTGTTTGCGCTTGCGGCGGCCCGCTTCGCCTGTATCATCCGGGAAAGCTGACAATTTGTCGGAGAGCCGCCATGGACTTGTCCTTTTCGCCCGAAGAAGAAGCCTTTCGCGCCGAAGTGCGCAGCTTCATCGCCGAAAATCTTCCCAAGACCCTCGTGGGCAAAAGGCGCAGCGAATACACGACGCGCGAGGATTATCTCGCCTGGCACAAGGTTCTCTACAAGAAGGGTTGGATTGCGCCGCTGTGGCCGAAGGAATATGGCGGCACAGGCTGGAACGTCACGCAGCGCTATATCTTCAACGAGGAATGCGCCCGGGCGGAGACGCCGATGGTGCTGCCGTTCGGCGTGGCGATGGTGGGACCCGTCATCTACACCTTCGCCAGTGAGGAGCAGAAGAAAAAATATCTGCCGCGCATTCTTTCGGGGGAGGACTGGTGGTGCCAGGGCTATTCCGAGCCGGGCGCCGGTTCCGATCTCGCAAGCCTCAAGGCGCGCGCCGTACGCGAGGGCGATCATTACATCGTGAACGGTCAGAAAACCTGGACCACGCTGGCGCAATATGCCGACTGGATATTCTGTCTGGTGCGCACCGATCTCGGCAATGGCAGCACCAACCCGAAAGCGCAGGAAGGCATCACCTTCCTGCTGATCGACATGAAAACGCCCGGCATCACAGTAAAGCCGATCATCGTTCTCGATGGCGCGCATGAAGTGAACGAAGTGTTCTTCGACAATGTGAAGGTGCCCGTCGAGAACCGCGTCGGCGAAGAGAACAAGGGCTGGACCTACGCCAAATTCCTTCTGGTGCATGAACGCTCCGGCATCGCCGGTGTGGCGCGCTCGAAAAAAGCGGTCGAACGCCTGCGCGAGATTGCGGCCTCGGAAACGGTCGACGGCAAGCCGCTGATGGGCACCGACGAATTCTCCCGCAAGATCGCCGAATTGCAGATCGATCTCTCGGCGCTAGAATTCACCGAGTTGCGCACGCTCGCGGCCGAAGTCGAAGGGCCAGCATGCCGGGCCCCAAAGTTCTATCCTCAAGATCAAGGGCACGGAGATTCAGCAGCGGATCACGGAGCTGACGGTCGAAGCGGTCGGCTACTACGCCTATCCCGATGCGCGCGGCTTCGGCGACAATGAATATCCGGTCGGGCCGGATTACGCCGTCGGCCAATCCGGGCACTATTTCAATATGCGCAAGGCCTCCATCTATGGCGGCTCGAACGAGATCCAGCGCAACATCATCGCCAAGGCCGTGCTCGGGCTTTAACTCCGTCGCATTTGTTGGACATTCCGGCCCGCGCCGGGCGGGCGCAACGACCGCTACAAGCATTCAAGGACTATTCGAGGGACGACGCTTATGGATTTTTCGTTCACCGAGGAGCAAACGCTTCTCCGCAATTCGGTCTCCAAATTCCTGGCCGACAATTACAAATTCGAGTTTTTCAAGAAAAACTCCCGCACCGATCCCGGCTGGAGCCCCAGCACGTGGAAGCAATTCGCCGAGCTGGGTCTGATGGCGGCGCCGCTGGCGGAGGAGCATGGCGGTCTGGGCGGCAGTCCGCTCGATACAATGATCGTGATGGAGGAATTCGGCCGCAGCCTCGTCGTTGAACCCTATGCGCAGACCGTGGTCGTTGGCGGCGGGTTCCTCGGTCAAGGCAGCGACGCGCAGAAGGCGGAATGGCTTCCGCGGATCGCGGCCGGCGAGACTGTGATCGCGTTTGCGTTCGCGGAACCGCAGGGGCGCTTCAATTATGCCGACCTCACCACGACGGCGAAGAAGCAGGGATCGGGCTATGTGCTCAACGGCCAAAAGGCGGTCGTGCTGGGCGGACCCTGGGCTGACGCATTCATCGTGACGGCGCGCACGGCCGGCGGACAGCGCGACGCCAAGGGCGTCAGCGTGTTTCTGGTCGACAAGAAATCGAAAGGCGTCGTCACGCGCGATTATCCCACGATCGATGGCCTGCGCGCCTCGGAGGTCACCTTCGAGAACGTCGAAGTTCCGGCAGCGAACCTGATCGGCGCGCTCGACAACGGTCTTGAGCTCGTCGAACAGGTGACGGACGCCGCCATCGCCGCGCATGCTTCGGAAGCCGTTGGCGCGATGAAAGTTCTGCTCGATGCGACCGTCGAATATTCCAAGACGCGCAAGCAGTTCGGCGTGCCGATCGGCAAGTTCCAGGCGCTGCAGCACCGGATGGTCGACATGTTCATGAACTACGAGCAGTCGGCGTCGATCGCGTTGATGGTGACGCTCAAGCTTGGCGAAAGCGCCGTCGAGCGCAAGAAGGCGGCGTCAGCTGCGAAGGTGCAGATCGGCAAAGCGGGCCGCTTCATCGGCCAGAACGCCGTGCAAATCCACGGCGGCATGGGCATGACGGACGAACTCAATGTCGGGCACTATTTCAAGCGCTTGACCATGCTCGACACGCTCTACGGCAATGTCGACCATCATCTGAAGCGCTACGCGTCTCTCAGCTAGGGCGGTTCAGCCGGCGGCCTTCAGATGGTCGTACCGCGTGCGTTCGGCGGGCAGATAGACCGTCACGCGCGTACCGGCGCCGAGCGTGCTCTCGAGCTTCACTTCGCCGTCATGCGCTTCGGCGAAGCCTTTGACGATCGCGAGCCCCAGGCCCGTGCCGCGGTCCACGGTCGTAATGTCGTGGCGCGTCCGGCCGAAACGCTCGAAGACGTTGGGCTGATCATCCTGGGCGATGCCGATTCCGGTGTCTTCGACGCCGAAGGCGATGCGTCCGGCGCGCTCTGCGCGGGCGAACGCCACTACGCAGCCGCCAGACGGCGTGAATTTCAGCGCGTTCGACAGGAGATTGACGAAGATCTGGCGCAGCGCCCGTTCGTCGGCCACGACGCGGGGCAGGCCCGGCCCCAGGCTTTTCGACAGCGAGATTTGAGAGGCGCGGGCCGTGTCTTCGCTCGTTTCCACGGCGTCGCCAATCAGCTGCGCGATATTGATCTCGGATTCGCGCAGACCCAGCCTTCCGCTTTCGATCTTCGCGAGATCGAGCATGTCGTCGATCAGGGTGAGAAGATGTTGGCCGGATTCGTGGATGATGCCCGCATATTCGGCATATTTGTCGACGGCCGCGCCGAAGGATTTGTTCTTGATAAGCTCCGAAAAGCCCAGGATCGCGTTCATCGGCGTGCGCAGTTCGTGATTCATGTTCGAGAGGAATTGCGATTTCGTGCGACCTGCCGAAGCCGCCCGGGCGCGATCCCTGTTGGCGTCTTCGGTTGCGTATCTCAATCCTTCGACCAGCCCCTCACGCTCATGCTCGAGCGTGAGAAGCTTTCGCGTGGCCACGTTCAACGCATAGAACTGTCCGGCAAGCAGAAGAACGTAGATAGCAGCGAGACGGCTCAGCGTCGTGTCGAGCGGCATGCGTGATGCCGCGAGCGGCCCGACAATGAACGCGGCGTGCATCACAAAGGTCGTTGCGGCGACGGCGGGATGAGCGGAACTGATCGCGATCGAGCCGGCCAGGGAACAGGCGAGGATGAGCACGATGAACATGTGGTCGACGACCACATCGGGCGACCACAAAAATATGCTCATCGAGCACCAGACGATCAGGAATATGACGGTCAATGCGACGTAGCTGCTCGCCCGGAACCTGATCGATCGCAGAGACGCGTCGCCCATTCTTTCGATGCGGGCGCCGGCCAGATAGACGGCGATGGACGTCACCGTCAGGCAAAGCCACCAGGTCAGGCGGGTGGATTTCGGCGCCCAATCGCTGCAGGCTTCCGCGATGAAGAATCCTGCAACCGGCAATCCGAGCGCGGTGAAGCGCGTGCTCTTGCTGTAGAGCCGCAGCTGAGCTTCCGCGAGCCAGGCGCTTTCCTGCGAAGGCCACACCGATAGAAAAATGTTCTCGAACATGGCATACGCATTTGCGACCGCTTGGCGGACGCCGCTCGTGACCAGGTCACGCGAGGTTTGTTGCGGAGCGTTCGCGGATGACACGGCTTGTCCGGGTTCAAGATATGACGGCTGTTATATTATGGCCGGGAGGAGTTAAGGGACGATTGAGCTTGTCATAAGAGAGCCGCCGAACCTGTCAGATTCCCGCGAGAATCCGGACGACGATTTCATGCGTGTTTCAAAATGGGACGGCGAATGCGGGCGTCAGGACGCGGCTTTCAGCATTTGCGGCGGACAAACGCGCGAGGCCGGCAATATCACCGTCACGCTGGTGCCCTCTCCAACGCGGCTTTCGAGCGTGACGCCGCCGCCATGGGCTTCGATCAACCCCTTGACGATCGGCAATCCCAGGCCCGTGCCCTTGTCGACCAGCACAACATCGTGGCGGCCCTGGCCGAAATTCTGGAACACACGCACGCGGTCTTCCTCGGCGATGCCGAGGCCGGTGTCGATCACGCCGAACGCCACATCGCCGTTCGGCTCCATGCGCGCAAACGCGATCACGCGTCCGTAAGGAGGCGTAAATTTCAGGGCGTTCGACAGAAGGTTCAGCAGGATTTGCTTGAGCGCGCGCTCGTCCGCGCGCAACGGCGCCATGCCGTTCGGCAGTTCGACGGAAAGGTCCAGATTTCCCTCCAGCGCTTTGGCGCCCAGCAATTTGACGCAGTCTTCGATCAGGCCGGGCAGGTCGACGAGCGTTTCGCGCAGTTGAAAGCCGCCCGCCTCGATTTTCGCCAGGTCCAGAATGTCGTTGATCAGGGTGAGCAGGTGATGGCCGGACTGGTGGATGATCTGCGCGTATTCCATATGCTTGGCGACGTTGCCGCCGGTCGTGCCGGAGTGGATCATCTCGGAAAATCCGAGAATGGCGTTAAGCGGCGTGCGCAGCTCGTGGCTCATATTGGCGAGAAATTGCGATTTGGCGCGGCTCGCCGCCTCGGCGCGCTCCAGCGCAATGTCGGAAGCCGTCTTGGATTTGCCCAGCGCGTCGATCAGGTCGTTCTTGTCGTCGCGCAGGAGCAGCATGTCGCGCGCCGTCTCGTAGATCTGCCGCGACATATAAGCGAGATAGCACACATAGAGAAACGCCATCAGCGAGAGGCCGTCATAGATCACGCCGCCTTCGCGGAGAGGCAGAACGACCAGCGCCATTCCATGGACCGAGTAGCCCAGGATTGCGAGAGGCTTGCAGGCGCCGACCAACGCGGAGTTACCGGCCAATGTCGCCGCGATCAGAACCATAATCAGCATATGATTGAGGTCGTCGCCGGCGCGCCAGAAAATGAATCCGAACGACGACCAGCTTGCGGCGAACAGGAAAAACGCCGCCGCCGCCATCTGCACCCAGCGATTCCCGGCGGCAATTTCGCCGGCGTCTTCCTTCAGAAAGCGGCGGCAGATGACGCCAAGCGGAATGCCGCCGACGGCGACGAGCGTCCACCACAAAGCCAGCGTCGGAATCGGAATCCAGCGCGCGAACATCACGAGCATGATCGCGGCGAAGATCGGCATCAGCCAGCAATTCGGCGTCAGATTGCGAAGCGCAAGCCGCAACTGATCGAGCGCAAGCTTGCCGCCCGGCTGCCTCATGCCCGAATCGTTGAATTGGGCGTTGATCGTCATTGCCACGCTGTTTGGTGCCGGTTGGCGGTCTGCCGCCTTGTCCCAGTATGGGGGACACCCGTTAAGCCCGGCTTCAGGAGTATGGTCACCAACGGGTTAACGGTGGGCCGGGCCGCGCCATTGCGCGGCCGAAGGACTGCAGTCTAGCCTGTGGCCGATAACCATTCCGCAATCAGGGAGAGACGCATGGCCATCGGAATCATCGCCACATTAAAGGTGCAAGAGGGCAAGGAAGCCGAATTCGAGGCGACCTTCGGCGAATTGGCCAAAGCCGTGCGCGCCAACGAGCCGGGCAACAACCTCTATCAGGTGTTCAAATCCCGGAAGGACAAGAATACCTATGTCGTGATGGAGACGTATGAAAGCGAAGAGGCGCTGAAGGCGCACAGCAAGACCGATCATTTCCGCACCATCGGCGCCAGGCTTGGGCCCACGATGGCGGGCGCCCCGGACATCCATTATCTCGACTCGGTCTGAGCCGTGGATCTGGCCTTCTCCAAAGACGATCTCGCATTCCGCGACGAAGTGCGCCGTTTCATCGGCGAGAATTTCGACGCCGAAATGCGGGCGAAGCTTGCGCAGTCGAAGAACGGCTATCTCGACAAGGACGGCCAGCTCCAGTGGCAACGCGCGCTTTACAAGCGCGGCTGGGCCGCTCCCAACTGGCCGGTCGAATATGGCGGTACGGGCTGGACCCCGTCGCAGAAATATATTTTCGAATCCGAGACAGCCGCCGCGGGCACGCCGCTCGTCAGTCCCATGGGCCTCAAGATGGTCGCGCCCGTGTTGATGGCGTTCGGCACCGACGCGCAGAAGAAGAAATATCTGCCGCCGATCCTCGCCTCGGACGTGTGGTGGTGCCAGGGCTATTCGGAGCCGGGTTCGGGCTCGGATCTCGCTTCGCTGCAGATGCGCTGCGAGGACAAAGGCGATCACTATCTGCTGAACGGCTCGAAAATCTGGACGACGCATGCGCAATGGGCGGACTGGATGTTCAATCTGGTGCGCACCAGGCAGGGCGCCAAACCGCAGGAAGGCATCAGTTTCATTCTCGTTGATATGAAAACGCCGGGCATCAAGGTCGAAGCGATCGTCACGACGGACTACCCCATGACGGGCCAGCAGGAGATCAACCAGGTTTTCTACGACGACGTGAAAGCGCCCAAAGAGAATCTCGTCGGTAAAGAGAACGAAGGCTGGACTTACGCGAAATATCTTCTGGAATTCGAACGCGGCAATGCCGGCGCACCCGGGCTTAAGCGCTCGATCGGCAAGGTGCGCAAAATGGCGAGCCAGACCGACGCCGGTGGCGCGAAACTGATCGACGATCCGTCGTTTCGCGCCCGCCTCGACGATCTGGAAATCCAGGTTTCCGCGATGGAGTTTACGGAACTGCGAATCTTTGCGAGCCTCTCGGCCGGCCAGCGTCCGGGACCGGAATCCTCGATGATCAAGTGCCGCAACACCGATCTGCAGCAGGCGATCTCGGAATTGTCGGTGGAGGCGATCGGCTATTACGCGATGCCGTTCGTGCGCGACACCTGGGCGAAAGCGAACGAGCCGCGACCGGGGCCGGATTACGCTGCGCCCGTCGCGCCGTATTATTTCAATATCCGCAAAGCTTCGATCTACGCAGGTTCCAACGAGATCCAGCGCAACATCATGGCGAAGGCCGTGTTGGGATTGTGACCGGAAACTACCGGGCGATTTCCGGCGGGTCGGTATCGGCGCCGGCGCCGACCGAGAGCCGCACGAAATCGTAGTGCTGACGCACCTTCGCAAGCTCGCCGAGAATATGGGCCACCTCGACCTCGCCCAGTTCCGCGCCTCCCGGCATCATCAGCCGCATGGATTGCACGTGGACGATGATGGGCGCCGCGTCGGGCATTTCGCGCGAGATGAGGCCGTCGGTCACATCGCAAAGACTCTTTGAGGCTTCCTCGAGGCCGGCAAAGCCGAACGTCGCCGCCATCGTGACGATGTGGTCGGCCTGGCGCAGAATGTTCTGCATGTCTTCGGCCGGCAGCCGGCCGTTTCGGGCCGAATAAGCGATCGCCTCGATGGACGCCATGGCGTGGTTGGTCGTCTCAAGCCCGATATCGAGCATGCTCTGAACGGACTTCGTCGCTTCTTCGAGGGCGGTCGTGCGGGTCACGCCACCCGGCCGGGCGGCGAGTTCGGCCAGCCGTGTAACCGGAAAGTGAATCTTTTTGGCGACGCGCGTCATGAAGCGATGGCCTTTTTGGGAGACGGTTCTGTGCCGGCCTGGGAGTTCTGTTCGACTGCGCTTTCCGGGCTTTCCCCGTCGGCGAAGTCGGTTTCACGCTTATGTTTGCCATCCAATGGTTCAAGAGTCCTGAAGCGCCGGTCGGGACCTGCATATTTCGCGGTTTCGATGAACGGCCGCGAGGTTTTCGCCACCCAGGCGATGCGGTCGTACAACACGCGGGGCGACACCGGTTTCCGCACGATCAGATTGGCGCCTGCATCGCGCGCCATCGCGACATGGCGATGCTGCGTATAGCTGGTGAGCACAATGATCGGGATGAAGCGCAGCGGACTCTTGTCCTGCCGGCGGATCCAGCGGATCAACTCGGCGCATTCCATGTCGGGCAGAACGGCTTCGAGAATGCACAGATCGATATAATGGTGTGCGAGGTGCGCCTTGGCCGCGGCGCCGGTATCGTAGGTGGTGGGCGTGTCCATTCCGAACCCGCGCACCATGTTTGCGATCAGACCGCGCGTGAACGCGTCGCTGTCCACAAGCAGCGTCGTTGCACCGCGTAAATTCAGCCGTGATTGGGCCACTGGGAGTCCGCCTGCCAACCAGGCGCGTTCTAACCCAGGTTGATTAAGATAGAGTTGGCGTCTGAAATCGGAATTGTCAGTTAATTGACAATGTTGCAGGCCGAAAAGGCGAAATTTTTCGCAATCTCTCACTCAATGGATAGTCGTCGCGCGCCCGACCGGAGATGTGGCCTTAAGCGACTACCGGCTTTTCCTGCAGACGCTCCATGAACTTCTGCGTCTGCTCGCCGCCCATCGTGTAGTGCTTGGCGCCGGTGAAATCGCTGATCTTCGACCAGTATTGCGCGACGGTGTCGGCGTCAGCGCCGTGGCCGAGATTGACGCCGTTCGACTCGACGATCTGGGCGGCGGAAAAGATGCCCGCGCCCGCCGTCAGGATCATGCCGGTCGGCGCATCTTCGCTTGCGAGAAACACGACGCCGGGCGTCACATATTCCGGCTTCAGCATCTCCAGCATTTGCGGCGGCATCAGGTTTTCGGTCATGCGCGTGGCAGCCACCGGGCAGATTGCGTTGACCTTGATGTTGTCCTTCGCGCCTTCGAGCTTCAGCGAGTTCATGAAGCCGACAAGGCCGAGCTTGGCGCAGCCGTAATTCGTCTGTCCGAAATTGCCGTAGAGGCCGGTCGACGACGTGGTCACGACGATGCGGCCATATTGCTGGTCGCGCATGATCTGCCACAGCGCCTTCGCGGGTTTCACCGTGCCCATCACATGTACGGCCATCACGGCGTCGAAATCCGTGATCTCCATTTTCGCGAAGCTCTTGTCGCGCAGGATGCCGGCGTTGGCGATGAGGATGTCGACGCGGCCGAACGTGTCCATCGTCTGCTTGACGAGATGGGCGACGCCGGCATCGTCCGTGACCGAGGCGCCGTTGGCGATCGCCGTGCCGCCGGCCGCCATGATCTCGGCCACGACCTTTTGCGGCCGCTTCCGAGGAGCCGCCGGTGCCGTCGACCGCGCCGCCCAGATCGTTGACCACCACCTTGGCGCCGCGCTTGGCGAAATCGAGCGCATGGGCGCGGCCGAGGCCGCCGCCGGCGCCGGTTACGATCGCGACTTTGCCGTCGAACCGAATGGTCATGGGAAGCCTCCTTCGAGAGATGGAGATGTCGAGCGCGCGAGTGATGGCCGAGCCGGCGGAAAGCGTCAAGCCGTCGCCGTGTTGCTCCTTGGGGCGGCCCGTCAAAAAGCGCCGCAGGGCGGCATTGGCGGGTCGTTCGACGATCGTGAACAGGAGCCAGCCCCACAGGATCGCGGCGAACACCAGGAGCGCGGGCTCGAGCCAGTGCCAGACAGGCTCCCATGCCGCCCAGGGACGGCCGAACACGATATCGCCGGGAGCAGGATAGAGATGCAACTGCGCGTGACGCAGGAGCTGCAGCAGGGCGGTCTGGCCGATATAGATCGCGTAGGACCATTCGCCGAGTTTGAGCAGCACCCGCGTCTGGAAGAATTGTCGCAACGAGGCCGCGATCGAAGGCGAGCGTGAAGATGAGCGCCATCATCGGCAGCACCGTGTAGATGTCTTCGGGCCGGTGCGCCCAGCCGGTGTCATAGATGCCGACGAGCAGGAGCCCGAACACGGCGAGCTGCGCCAGCGAGAAAACAAAGGTTGGCAGGCGATCCGCGCCATGCGCCATCGCAATTCGATAAAGCGTCGAAAGGCCTACGCCGATCGCGAACGCCGCCATGCCGCGATACATGCCGTTGTGGAAGGTGAGATCGAGGCCGTGCTTCGACGAGGCCGCAAGAAGCGCG
Organism: uncultured Alphaproteobacteria bacterium; assembly: GCA_963715545.1. GTDB lineage: Bacteria > Pseudomonadota > Alphaproteobacteria > Micropepsales > Micropepsaceae > Rhizomicrobium. The sequence goes on from OY970252.1 coordinate 4,443,084, forward strand.
AGCGCAACGCTTCCCGCCGCGATCAACCCCACCGCGCCGAGCCATCCGCCGCGCGAGATCAGAAGATAGACGGGAAACAGGAGGCACAGCAGGAATTCGACGCTGACGAACCACGACGCGCCGTTCCACGACAGATAGGGAAACATGTTCCAGCGCCTGCACGAGGAACAGATTGGCGATGAAAGTCGGGCAGCGTGTTGATGGGATGATAAGGCTCGTCATAGATCGAGACATAGCCGCCGCGCGCCGCCAGCCAGCGCAACACGATCACCATCGCAAGAATGACGAACAGCATCGTCAGGTGTAGCGGATAAAGCCGCGCCAGCCGCGCCTTGAGGAAGTCGCAAATAGGTTTTATGGCCGCGCCAGAATTCGCGCCATTGCGCGCCATAGACATAGGTGAGCACGAAGCCCGACAGTGCAAAGAAGAACTCGACCCACAGATAGCCCTTGCCGACGGGCAGATCGAACCATTTCGCGCCGAGATATTTGTGGCCCTCACAATAGTGAAACAACACGAGGATCAGAGGCGGAATGGCGCGCGCGCCGGCGAGCGCGACGGATTTCCTTAGGGCGGGCGTTGGTTTCGGTCATGGTCAGCCGCGAATCGAATGATTATTCTTCTCCCCTTGTAGGAGAGGGAACGCGCGACGATAGTCGCGCAGGATGAGGGGGCGCGCGTCGGCGCGCGAAGACTCTTTGTGTATGCCCCCACCCTGACCCTCCCCACAAGGGGGAGGGGATTCGTATCGCGTTCTCAGCACCTTTAGCGCCCCGAGGTCATAGATGCTCCTTCTCCATCTGCAATCTGCTCTCGGGATCATCGTCATCCTGTCCGCGGCATGGCTACTCTCGGAGAACCGCCGTGCTTTTCCGGTCCGCACGGTCGTCGTCGGTTTCGCGCTCCAGATCGCGCTGGCGTTGCTGCTGCTCGAAGTGCCGCTTGCGCGCAACGTTCTGTTCTCGCTCAACGGCGTGGTCGACGCACTGACCGCAGCCACGCAGGCCGGTACGTCGTTTCGTGTTCGGCTATGTCGGCGGCGCGCCGGCGCCGTTCACCGTCGCCAGACCCGCGGGCATGACGAGCTTCGCGTTCCAGATCCTGCCGCTGGTGATCGTCATCTCGGCGCTGGCGGCACTGCTCTGGCATTGGCGCATCCTGCCGATCGTCGTCAACGGCTTCGCGTGGGTGCTTGCGCAAGACGCTCGGCATCGGCGGCGCGGTGGGCTCGGCGTCGGCGGCCACCGTCTTCCTCGGCATGATCGAAGCGCCGCTTCTGATCCGGCCCTATCTTCGCGAAACTGTCGCGCTCGGAATTGTTCATGCTGTTCACGGTGGGCCTCGCGACCGTCGCCGGCACGGTCTTCGTGCTCTATGCGACGATTCTCGAACCCGTCATTCCCGGCGCGCTCGGACATATTCTCGTCGCATCGTGTCCTGTCGCTGCCCGGCGCCATCCTGATCGGGCGCATCATGATCCCCGGCGACGCGCAGACGACCGAAACGGAAGCCGCGCCCGATTTCGCCTATCGCTCCAGCATGGATGCGATCGCGCGCGGCACGGAGGACGGTCTCAAACTCTGGCTCGGCATCGTCGCCATGCTGATCGTGATCGTGGCGCTGGTGGCGCTGGCCGACATCATCCTCGCGCATCTGCCGGCTCTGGCCGGCGCGCCGATCACGGTCGAGCGCGTCTTCGGCTGGCTTTTTGCGCCCGTGGTGTGGCTTTTCGGCGTCCCGTGGGACAAGGCGGCGACCGCCGGCTCGCTGATGGGCGAAAAGACCGTGCTCAACGAGTTCGTCGCGTATCTGAAGCTCGCGGCGTTGCCGCAAGGACGCGCTCGATCCCCGCTCGCGCCTCATTATGCTTTACGCCATGTGCGGCTTCGCCAATCTCGGTTCGGTCGGTATTATGATCGCGGGCGTGGGCGGCCTCGATTCCAGAACGGCGGGACGAGATCGTGCCGCTCGCCATGCGCGCGCTTTTGTCGGGCACGATGGCGAGCGGTATGACGGGCGCCATCATCGGTCTGTTGCCGGTGACTTGAGAGAAATATGAGTTAGCGGGATGGACGAACCGGGATTTGGCAAGGCTGCGGCGCCGGATGTGCGACCGCCGCTGTTTCGTATCGACAGCGTGAAGCTGCGTGCGTGGCCCATCCTGTTCACGATCCTGCTTGGCTTCGGTATCCCCATTCTCGCCCAATTGGTCGTCCTGATCGTTCAGCATTTCATTCCGCTGCCGGATCGCCCCGCAAATCCCTGGATGGAATATTACTACGAGCACGCCGCCATGCTGGTGCTGGCGCTGATCGCGGTCTCCGTCATGAAGGGGTTTGTGAAGGCCGATTACGGCCTGCACGCCCCGCGCGGCGACAGTTATGTCGGGGCGGCCGTCTTCTGGGGCCTCCTGTTCGGCATTCTGATGACTGTGGTCGACTATTGGCCCGAGATCGCGACGCATCACGCGCCTTCGTCTCCGCCGTATGAACTCACGCCTCTCAATGTGACCGGCTGGCTTTCGTTCGAAGGAATCTTCGCCGGACCGCCCGAGGAGATTTTGTTTCGCGGACTCCTCGTCACCTATCTCGCATCCGCCATTCCGGGCCGCATCTCGTTTCTTCGCTTCGAGATGAATGCGGCCGGCGTGATCGTGGCGCTGATTTTCGCGCTTGCCCATATCGGCAGTTTTGTCAGCCACCCTTTCTGGATCGCGTGCGGACAGCAATTCTACGCCTTCGCGCTTGGCGTGCTGTATGCGTATTGGTTCGAGAAATCCCGAAGCCTCGTGGCGCCCATTGTCGGTCACAACGTGAGCAATCTGACCGAATTTATTCTGATCTTCGCGATGGTCGCGGTTTGGTATTGATGCTCAACCGAGGCCGAATTCGCGCGCCAGCAATTCATAGGATTTCAGTCGCGACTCGTAGTCATAGGTGATCGTCACGATCACGAGTTCCTCCGCGCCATGCCGATCCGCGAGCGTCTGCAACTTTCGTCTCACAAGATCGGGCGTGCCGACGACGGAACGCGCCTCGATATTGCCGAGCAGCGCGCGCTCCTGCTCCGTGAACGGATAGGCGAGCGCTTCTTCGACGGATGGGAACGGGATCGGTCGCCCGGTCAGAAGCCGCACCACCCACAAATTGCGCGACGCCGCGAGCTGGCGAGCCTGCTCTTCGGTTTCCGCCGCGAGCGCCGCCACGCCCATCGAGATCGTGGGCCTGTCGCACCAGCCGCCGGGTTTGAAGCGATGGCGATAGGCCTCGCACGCCTCCTCGCTGCCTTCGGGGCTGATGAAATAGGCGTGCGAGAAGGGGAGGCCCAATTCGCCTGCATAAACCGCGCTGTGAATCCCCGAACCCAACATCCACAATTCCGGGCGGCCGGGGCCGCGCGGGTTCGCATGAATGCCGCGATAGGGATGATCGTCCGGCAACGGCGCGACGCCGGAGGAGTCGTCGAGAAACTGCTGCAGCAGATGCACCTGGCTTGGGAACGCATCGATGCCCCAGCCTTGCGGTCCGGCTTGCAAGGCGACCGCCGTCCGCTGGTCGCTGCCTGGCGCGCGGCCGACTCCCAGATCGATGCGGCCGGGCGACAGCAATTCCAGCATGCGGAACTGCTCTGCGATCTTGAGGGGACTGTAATGGGTCAACATCACGCCGCCCGAGCCCACGCGAATGCTCTTCGTCTCGGCGGCGACGCGGGCGATCAGGACTTCGGGGCAGGAACCGGCGAAGGAATTGGTGTTGTGATGCTCGGCCAGCCAATAGCGGTGATAGCCCATCGCTTCGGTCGCCTTGGCAAGCGCGATCGTCTCGGCGATGGCCGCGGCGGCCGAGCCGTCCTTTCGGATGGGAGATTGATCAAGGACGGAAAGGCGCATCTGAGCGTCCAGTTTGTAGTCTTTGCAATCTTTGCAATCGTTTAACCATTAAGACCCAAGGTCGGGGCACGGTCCACCCAAGACGGCCCCATGCCCGATCGCGAGCAAAATTCCGGAAGTTTCAGTCGCCCGCCCACAGTGCGGATCAGCACGGCTGAAATCCAGAGCATCCAGCTTCGCAAGGCCTTCGAATTTTGGACGAAGCTCAAAGGCGAAAGGCCGTTTCCCGCCCGCAGCGAAATCTCGCCGCGCGATCTGACGGATTTCCTGCGCAATATCGTTCTTGTTCGCGTCCTCGATGGCGGCAGGGAATTCCAGTTCCGCATTGTGGGCGACGCGATCGTGCTCGCGCAAGGCCAATCGTTTCAGGGACTTACGACGGCGGAAATAGATGAACGCATTCCCGGTTACGGTTCGATGGTCCGGGCCTCTTATCAACGCGTCCATGCGGAGCGAAAGCCGCTCGTGCTGCGCGGCTGGTACGAGCACGCGCCGAGCCAGCGCGCTTTTTTTCACGAGACGATGGGGCTTCCGCTGGGCCCGGACGCGGAGACGGTCGACCACATCCTGGTCGTCGCAGTATTCGCCTTCAGCCAGGACAGCGCCTCCGTTTGAATCGTTCCTTGCTTTCTCCCTGAATGCGCTAGTCTCCCCGCAGAACGATATTGTCGGAGGCAGCAATGGCGCTCGATCTGGACACCCGCAACGCACTCGTCGAAACGGTGCGCCGGTTCGTGCGCGAAAAATGCGTGCCGATCGAAGCGAAAGTCTCGGAAGACGACCAGGTGCCCGATTCGGTCATCGCGGAGATGCGCGAGCTCGGTCTCTTCGGCCTTTCGATCCCGCAGGACTATGGCGGTCTCGGACTCACCATGGAGGAAGAGGTCCTGGTCTGTTTCGAGCTTGGGCAGACGTCGCCAGCGTTCCGCTCGGTGATCGGCACCAATGTCGGGATCGGCAGCCAGGGCGTGGTGATGTTCGGGACCGATGCGCAGAAAGCGGAATGGCTGCCCAAACTCGCGAGCGGCGAGATCGTGGCGAGCTTCGCGCTGACCGAGCCGGGCGCAGGATCGGATGCGGCGTCGGTGCGCACGGCGGCGATCCGCGACGGCGATGATTACGTCGTCAACGGCACCAAGCGATTCATCACCAATGCGAATCGCGCCGGCATGTTCACGCTTCTTGCGCGAAGCGATCCGTCCAAGAAAGGCGCTAGTGGGATTTCCGCCTTCATCGTGCCCGCGAAAACGCCAGGCATCACCGTCGGGAAGCCGGAAAAGAAAATGGGCCAGCAGGGCGCGCATATCTGCGACGTGATCTTCGAGAACGCCCGCGTGCCGGCCAGCCTGAGGCTCGGCGCGGAAGGCGAAGGTTTCAAGGTTGCGATGCAGGTTCTGGATCGCGGACGTTTGCACATCTCGGCCGTTTGCGTCGGCGTGGCCGAAAGGCTGATCCGCGAATGCGTGACTTACGCTCGCGAGCGTGAGCAATTCGGCAGCCGCATCGGTGATTTTCAATTGATCCAGGCCATGCTTGCGGATTCGAAGACCGACGCATACGCCGCGCGTTGCATGGTGATGGACGCCGCCAGGAAGCGCGACACAGGCGCGGGCGTCACCATGGAAGCGGCCTGCACGAAATATTTCGCGTCCGAAATGGTGGGCCGCGTCGCCGATCGCGCCGTGCAGATTTTCGGGGGCGCCGGTTACGTCGCCGATTACGGTATCGAGCGCTTCTATCGCGACGTGCGCATTTTCCGCATCTATGAAGGCACGAGCCAGATCCAGCAACTCGTGATCGCGCGCAACCTGCTGCGAGCCGAGGATTAATTCGTGGCGTCAATTGTCACCTCGCGCATCGCAGGTCTCTGCGCGCTGCTATTTGTGCTAGCCGCTTGCGCACCCGCGCTCGCGCCACACGGGCTGGAAAACGCTTCACCCGCCATCGAGACCGCTGCTTTTGTCGCGCGCGACGGCCTGCACCTGCCTTTGCGGGAATGGGATGCGAAGAACCCCAAGGCCGTGATCGTCGCGTTGCACGGGATGAGCGATTATTCCGAGGCGTTCGAAATGCCGGCGCCCTGGTGGGCGGATCATGGAATCACGACGATCGCCTACGATCAACGCGGCTTCGGGCGCGCGCCGGATCCGGGAATTTGGGGCGGCGCGGACGCCATGCGCGCCGATCTCTCCGATTGCGTGAACGCGGCACACATCAAATTTCCGAACCTGCCGGTTTATGCGCTGGGCGAAAGCATGGGCGGCGCTGTCGTGCTGTCGGTGCTGGCGGGTCCCCATCCGCCGCAAATCGCGGGCGCGATTCTTGTCGCCCCCGCGGTGTGGTCGCGCGAAGACATGCCTTTATCCTATCGCGCCGCGCTGTGGCTCACCGCGCATCTGGTTCCTTGGCTTCACGTGTCGGGCAACGGGCTTCATATCTGGCCTTCGGACAATATTCCCATGCTGCGCAAGCTGTCGCGCGATCCGCTGTTTCAGCACGATGCGCGCACGGACCAGGTCTATGGACTCGTCGGTCTGATGGATGATGCGCGCCACGCGCCGGAGCGCCTTGCCGCGCCGCCGCCCATCCTGTTCGTCTATGGCGCAAAAGACCAGGTGATCCCGCGCGAACCGACCGAAGCCGTCATCAACGGACTCGATGGAAAGGCGGTCGTGCGGCGCTACGACAATGGCTATCACATGCTGTTGCGCGATCTCGAAGGTGAGCGCGTGTGGACCGATATCGCGGCCTGGATCGAGTCGGGATCGCTGCCGCCTGAAGAGGTGAAGAAATGAAAGCCTGCATTGTCGGCGCAGGCGCCATTGGCGGCTGGATCGCGGGGTTGCTCGCCGACGCGGGATGGGAGGTGTCGCTGTTCGCGCGCGGCGCGACCTTGGCCGCATATCGCGAACGCGGGTTGCGCGTGCGGCGGAACGGCGCCGAGAAGACATACCGTCTCGCGGCCAGCGATCGTGCGGAAGATTTGCCGCAACCGGATTACGCGATCATCGCCGCCAAAGGGCAGTCGATTCCCGATCTCGAGCCTGCCATCGCTGTATTGCTCGCACCGCACACATCCGTCGTGCCTGCGATCAATGGCATTCCGTGGTGGTTCTTCCAGGTTCGGGATGTTCCGTTCTCGGGACTCGCGCTGGCGTCGGTCGATCCCGCGGGCGCGGCTGCGCGCGCCGTCCCGCGTGAGCGAATCATAGGCTGCGTCGTGCATACAAGCGCCTGGATGGGGGAGCCTGGCGTCGTCGAAGTGCAGGGCGAAGATCGGCTGATCTTCGGCGAACCGGACGGTTCGTCATCCGCGCGCTGCGAAACGCTCGCGCACGCCATTGCGAACGGCACGGTCACGCCGGTCATCAGTCCCAACATCCGGCTCTCCATCTGGACCAAGCTTTGGGGCAACATGACGATGAATCCGCTGAGCGTGCTGACCGGCGCAACAACGGGACGCATGCTCGACGATCCCGACGTGAGGGCGCTCATACGCACGATGATGCTGGAGATGCAGGCGCTCGGCGCCCGCATCGGTCTCGCGCTCGATATGACGCCGGACGATCGCATCGCGATGACGCGCAAGCTGGGAAATCTCAAGACGTCGATGCTGCGCGATGCGGAAGCGGGCCGCAGCCTCGAAATCGAGCCGATTCTCGGCGCGCTGGTGGAAATTGCGGATCAGGCGGGCGAAGCCGCGCCCAATTTGCGCGCGGTGCTGGGGCTTGTGCGCGTGCACGAGGCTGCGCGGTTGCCGCGGAGTTGAGGTCAAGGCAGGCTCTGTGCAAGATGCGTTCGCATCACACAACGGCTGCGCATGACGAAGCCACTCAACATCCTCTTCATCACAGCCGACCAATGGCGCGCCGAATGCCTGTCTGCGCTGGGTCATCCGATGGTGAAGACGCCGAACCTCGATGCGCTGGCGCGCGAGGGCGTGCTGTTCCGCAATCATTTCGCCAATGCCGTCCCGTGCGGGCCGTCGCGCACTTCGCTTCACACGGGGATGTATCTGCAAAACCATCGCTCGGGCACCAACGGCACGCCGCTCGATGCGCGCCATACCAATTGGGCGAAGGAAGCGGCGAAGATCGGCTACGATCCGGTGCTGTTCGGCTACACGGACACGAGCCTCGATCCGCGTGAGCTCGAGGACGACGACCCCTGGCTCCGGACCTATGAGGGACCGCTGCCGGGAATCCGTCCGCTCGTGATGATGGGCGAATGGGCATATCCGTGGGCGAATTGGCTGAAGGCGAACGGCTATTTCGTGCCCGACGATATAAGGCTTTGCTATTCCTATCGCGCGCCCGGGCCGGATTACGAAGACGGCGCCCCCGTGCCGAAGCCGCTGGCCTATCCGCTCGAAGCCGACGACACATCTTTTCTTGTCGATCGCTGCATCGAATACATTCGCGAGGCGAAGGGCCTGTTCGTCGCACACCTGTCGATCATGCGTCCCCATCCGCCCTTCGCGGCGCCCGAGCCTTACAACGCCATGTACGATCCGATGAGCGTGCCGGGTTTTGCCCGCCTTGCGACGCCGGAAGAGGAAAGCGCGCAGCATCCCTGGCTTGCGCATCAATTGTCCCGCCGGCATTTCCGCGCCACGGCGAACGAAAAGAAGCTGCGCCGGATGAAGGCCGTCTATTACGGCCTGATGAGCGAAGTGGACGTAGCGCTCGGCCGCGTGGTCGCGTGTTTGAAGGAGACCGGACGGTGGAACGATACGATGGTCGTCTTCACCTCCGACCATGGCGAGCAGATGGGCGATCACTGGCTGCTCGGTAAATGCGGCTATTTCGACGCGTCCTATCGCATTCCCTTGATCGTCCGCGTGCCGGGCCCGGCAGGCGATCCGGGCCGCGGCAAAATCGTCGAGCGCTTCACTGAGAATGTCGACGTCATGCCGACCATGCTCGATTTTATCGGTGCGGAAATTCCCGGCCAGTGTGATGGGCTTTCGTTGCGGCCGTTCCTGGAAGGCCGCTCAGCGCCGGCAAATTGGCGGACCGAAGCGCATTGGGAATTCGATTTCCGCAATCCTGCCGACGATGCCGCCGAGCAGGCGCTGGACCTCACGCTGCACCAATGCACGATGAACATCGTGCGCGACGCGCGCTACAAATATGTCCACTTCACCAAATTGCCGCCCCTGTTCTTCGACCTCAAAGAGGATCCCGGCGAATACGTCAACCGCGCCAACGATCCCGCCTATGCGCCTCTTGTGCTCGAATACGCGCAGAAGCTGCTTTCCTGGCGCATGAACCACGACGAGCAGACTCTGACCCACATCGCGTTGACGCCGCAGGGCCCGATTGCACGGCGGGCGCGGTTATATTGAGTCAACCGGGAAAGGGCCCGCAGATGACGCGAGGTCAGCGGCTGTGCCGGTATTCCTGCGCATGCGTCGCGCGGAGACCGGCCAGGCCATGTTTTTTCATCGCCGTCTGCCAGGACAGAAACTCTTCGACCGTCAGCGCGTAGCGCTCGCAGGCGTCGTCCAGGCTCAGCAGACCTCCCCGCACGGCCACCACCACCTGCGCCTTGCGCCGCGGCACCCAGCGCGATTCGCCGGCGACCGGAAGGTCCGACAAGGTGATCACGTTGCCGTCGGGATCGCGGACGGATTCGGTCTGCCTGTCGAGGCGGTTATATTTTCGAGCTGCCCGACCCATGTCAGCCTCCTTGCTTCGATCATTCTTCAAAGCGCAGCGCGGAGAAGCGTTCCCGGGGCGCCGCCGCATTTTCCGGGAGGCGTTAAGTGCGCAGAAACAGGGACATTAAAGAAAGCAGCAAATTTGAAAGATCGCCGTTTATGGCGCGCGGAGACCATGGTCCTGATTGACAATTGTTTGGTACCATGGTACATAGATACCATGAAAACCGTCGAGCGCGTGCAAACGGGCGTCCGCATCGAGCGTCGCCTGTTGAAGGTTCTGAAGGGTCTGGCCGAGCAGCTCGATCTTTCGCTGGGCGATTTGCTTGAGGGAATCGTGCTGCATGCCTTCGAGGGCAAGCCGCCCTTCGGCAGGCCGACACTTGAACGGATAGAAGCGCTCAAAGAGGTCTATGGCCTCGACCTCAGCGCGAAGGATTCTCACGGCTTGCGTGAAAAGGAGGTGCGCCGTGGCGCAAAGTGACGACGACGCCGCACTCGACGGATTTCTCGGCGGACGACAGTCGAGCGGCGATTTCCGCCATCGCGATCATGTGCGCGCGGCGTACGGCATGCTCGGGCGTTACTCCTTCGCCGAAGCCGCACATCTCTATGCCCGAGAATTGCGGGCGATCGCAACGCGGGCAGGTCGGCCCGGCGCCTATCACGAGACAATCACGCTGGCGTTCCTCTCGCTCATCGCGGAACACAGATGCGTGCGCCGATTCGACACGTTCGACCAGTTTGCCGATGCGAATCCCGAACTGTTGGACAAGACAACGCTCTTGCGCTGGTACGCACCGGAACGCCTCGAGTCGGAAGCGGCGCGGCGAACGTTTCTTCTACCCCAACCGCCACCGAGAGACCGATGATGCGCACCACACTGTCCATGCCGGCTGCACTTGCGGCGTTCCGGGTGATCTATGTCGCGTTCATCGTAACAGCCAGCATCGCAACGCTGATTCACGCGAAAGTACCTGGTCTTCCTGCACACGCCGGGTTCTCCCACCTGACAATTCTCGCAGGCGTCGAGATTGTCGCGGCCGTTCTGTTTCTGTTTCGATGGAGCGAGGTCTGGGCTTGCGCGGTTCTGCTCGCGGTGTATGCGGTCGCCACTGTCATATCGGTCGCTGTTGGTGATTAGAGTTTACGGTTCGCCTATTATGGTGCGACGGCGCTCTTCATTGTGATCGCTGCCCGCTGTCTGCGCGCAGACGCCGGACATCGCCTGCAGCCAATGAATTGATCGCACCCCCCAGGGACCACGCGGGAAACCCGCTGTGCGGTCCCGTTCGCGCCGATTTGTGCCCAGTCGCACCGGCCGCGGTGCAGGACGAACGCGCCCGCACTACCGCGCAACGCCTGGAAATTCCACCTTAGAGACAGCCCAGCCAGTGGCGGCGGAGGCATTTCGAGAGGCGACTGACGATGTCGAACAATTGGCGAATGGCGATTTTGACGTGGTCGCTTCTGGCAGCTTCGTTGCCGGCGTCGGCGGCGATCGTGACCACGGAAACGGGGCCGGTGCAGGGAACCACGGCGAATGACATTGCCGTCTACAAGGGCATTCCGTTCGCAGCGCCTCCAACCGGCGATTTGCGCTGGCGCGAACCCCAGCCGGCCAAGGCCTGGCAGGGCATACGCGCAGCCGATGCGTTCGCGCCCGCCTGCATGCAGACGGGCGTCTCGATGCCGGGTGAAGCGCCGCCCAAGGTGAGCGAGGATTGCCTCTATCTGAATATCTGGGCTCCCGCGCAGAGCGCCGAGGCGCATCTCCCCGTCATGGTGTGGATCTATGGCGGAGGGTTTTTCAACGGCTCTGCCTCCATGCCGCTTTATTGGGGCGACCAACTCGCGCGCAAGGGCGTCATCGTCGTCACTTTCGGTTATCGCGTGGGTCCGTTCGGCTTCCTCGCGCATCCCGAACTCACGCGCGAGTCGCCGCACCATTCCTCCGGGAATTATGGCTTCGAGGATCAGGTGGCGGCGCTCATATGGGTGAAGCGCAACATCGCAGCATTCGGGGGCGATCCGCAGCGCGTGACGATTGCCGGCCAGTCGGCGGGCGCGGCTTCGGTCAGCGTATTGATGGCCTCGCCATTGGCCAAGGGATTGTTCGCGCGAGCGATCGCCGAAAGCGGCGGCATGTTCGAGCCGATGCAACTTGCGCCGAATTATCAGCTCGCGAGCGCCGAGAAGGAGGGCGAGGCTTACGCTGCTTCGGTCGGCGCAAAATCGCTCGCCGAATTACGTGCATTGCCCGCGAGCGCCTTGCTCAAAGGCAAAGCCGGCGACATCTCGCATCCCGTCATCGAGCCTTACGTGATGCCGCAATCGCCTTACGACGCATTCGTCGCGGGTCAGCAGAACGATGTGCCGATCCTCGTCGGCTCGAACGCCAATGAGGCGCGTTCGCTGATCGACGATCTCGATACGGTCACGGCTGCAAACCTCACAGACGGAATCGCAAAACGCTGGGGCGCGTTGCCGCCGCAATTGCTCGACGCCTATCCACACGCGACGGATGCGCAAGCGCGGCAGGCGCGTCTCGATTTCGAACGCGAGCTGCGCTTCGGTTGGGATGATTGGGCGTGGGCGCGCTTGGAATCCATGCACGGGCGCAACGCGGTCTATTACTATCGCTTCGCGCATTCGTCGCCGTTTCCGGCCGACTCGGTCTATGCCGGCTGGGGCGCGAGCCATTATTCCGAACTCTGGTACACATTCGATCACCTGGACCAGGATCCCTGGGCCTGGAGCGTCGCGGATCGCAAACTCGCCGACGAGATGTCGGGCTATTGGACGAACTTCGCGCGCACGGGAAATCCCAACGCTCCCGGCCTTCCCGAATGGCCTGTGTTCACGGCGGCGGACAGTCGCACACTCACTCTCGACGACCCGATTTCCGCTGGGCCGGTTCCCGAGCTGAAGAATCTGCAGGTTTTCGACGCGGTGTATTCCCAGGTGCGAGGCGCGGCATTCGGAGCGCCGCCGCAACACTAATCCGGGCGCGCAACCTTCACGGTTGCGTCGACCAAAACATCGAGCGTGTCGATGACCGGACTTCCCACATCAGGCGCGGGCAACAACGAGAGCTCGCTGCAGGCGACGAGAAAGGCGTCGGCCCCGTTCTCCTTCAGCTTTCGTGCAATGGCTTCATAAGTGCGGCGGTGCGCGGGCGACGCGCCGCCCGCTTTGACCGCCCGGATGATTTCGAGCAGCCGGTCTTCGGCATCCTGATCGACAGGAGTCAATTCATAGCCCGCTTCAGCCAGGCGCTTGTCGAACAGTCCCACGCGCAGAACGGCCGGGGAGGCCAGCATCCCGATCTGCCTGGGTTTGGGCGCGAGCATATCGAGTTGCGCAACCGCGAGCCCGATCATGTCGAGAACCGGAACGCCGACCGACGCTGCTATGGCCGGGTGATAGTAATGAGCCGTGTTGCAGGGAATGGTCAGGACGTCCGCGCCCATCGCTTCGAGCTTGCGCGCCATCGCCACGAGCACGGGCGTCGGGTCCTCGCCGTCGCCTTCCAGGATCGCCTTGATGCGCGACGGAATCTTCGGGTTGTTGTCGGCGATGACGTGCAGATGGTCGCTGTCGTCATGCGCGGGAATCGCGGCGACCAGCCGGCGCATGAACTCGACCGTCGCTTCCGGTCCCATGCCCCCGATGACGCCGACAATTTTCTCGGGCGCGCTCATGCGAAGGAGTCGGGATAGCCGAACAGGCCGACCGAACCGCCCGTGTGCAGGAACACGACATTCGAATCCTTTTCGAACGCGCCCTTGCGCACGAGGTCGATCAATCCCGCCATGCCTTTGCCGGTATACACGGGATCGAGCAGGATGCCTTCCTGCTGCGCCAGCATCGTCACCGCCTCGACCATGCCTTCCGTCGGCAGGCCGTAGCCCTGGCCCACATAATCGGAATTGGCGGCGATGTGTTCGCGCTTGACCGTGCCCGGCGCGCCGACGAGTGCGGCTGTCTCTTTCGCCAGCGCAAAGACGGCTTCTTCCTGTTTCTCTTTCGGTGCGCGCACGCTGATGCCCAGCACGGGAATATTCGCATGGATTGCGCAAAGCCCGGCGACAAGGCCCGCCTGCGTGCCCGTGCTGCCGGTGGCCTGCACGATGCAGTCGATCCGGAGATTCATCTCATTGGCCTGCGCCACCAGCTCCAGCGCGCAATTGGCGTAGCCGAGCGCGCCCGTGGGGTTCGAACCTCCGCCGGGGATGATGTAAGGCTTCTTGCCTTTTGCGCGCAGGTCTCGCGCCAATGCTTCCATCTCCGCATTCATGTCCGCGCCGGCGGGGCGTTTTGAAACATGGGCGCCATGCAGATGATCGAGCAGCACATTGCCGTTCTGCGTATATTCGCGCGTGGCGAACCCCGTGCGATCCTCCAGCAGGATATGGCATGCGAAGCCCAGCTTCGCCGCGGCGGCAGCGGTCTGGCGCGCATGGTTGGATTGGGTCGCGCCCTGCGTGATGACCGTGTCGGCGCCTTGGCGCGTCGCGTCGCCCATCAGGAATTCGAGCTTGCGCGTCTTGTTGCCGCCGGTGGAAAGCCCTGTGCAATCGTCGCGCTTGATCCACAGGCGCGGGCCCCCGAGATGCTTGGCGAGATGTTTGGCGAGATGCTTTGTGAGCCGCTCCATCGGCTCAAGCGGAGTCGGCAGATGGGCGAGCTTTACACGAGGGAAACGAGCGAGATGCATGCTGTGGCCTTTCCGAGGAGAAGGAATGTTAAACCGGATTGTGCCCGTGCGCGCGCGGAATTTCTTCGGGCCTTAGCCTCGGCCGATGAATGGCATCTTCGTCGCCATCACGGTGAGGAACGGCACATTGGCGTCGAGCGGCAGGCTCGCCATATAGACGACCGCGTCGGCGACGTGTTTGACGTCCATTGTCGGCTCGGTCGCCAGTTCGCCGTTCGCCTGCGGTACGCCTCTGCTCATGGCCGCTGTCATCTCCGTCGCGGCATTGCCGATATCGATTTGGCCGCAGGCGATGTCGAATGGGCGCCCGTCGAGCGCGGTCGATTTGGTGAGGCCTGTCATCGCGTGTTTCGTCGCCGTATAGGGCGCAGAATAGGGCCGTGGGACATGCGCCGAAATCGAGCCGTTGTTGATGATGCGCCCGCCGCGCGGGCTTTGCGCTTTCATCATGCGGATCGCCTCCTGCGTGCACAGAAAAGCGCCCGTGAGATTCGTGTCGACGACGCGCCTCCACTGCTCGATCGCGATGTCCTCCATCGGCATGGGCGGGGTTCCCGTGCCGGCGTTGTTGAACAGCACATCGAGTCGACCAAAGGCCGCTTTCGTCGCGGCGAACATAGCGCGCACGGACGCCTGGTCGGTCACATCGCATGCGATTGCGAGCATCCGGCCCGTTCCGGCCATTGCGACGGTGGCGTCCAGCGTGTCCTTCCGCCGCCCTGCCGCCACGACGGAATAGCCTTCATGCGACAGTGCGATGGCCACAGCGCGTCCGATGCCGGAACCGGCCCCCGTGACGATCGCGACCCGTGCGACCTCGGTCATATGTCAACTCCTTGTATGGCGCATCCGGAATTTGGGTTGCCGCCCTGGTGACGGCACGGACCATGGATGAAGTGGGTCGAAAAAGGCAAGAATGCGCAATTCATACAATGGTATCGGTTGAATTATCGCGGTCGCGGCAGCACATTTCGTCCCATATTTCCCCTCTGCCTCGCAGACCTATAGGAGACCCAAACTATGAAATCCGGCAATGTCCAACAACGCCGCAAGGCCCCCCTCGAGACGCCATCGGATCTCAAATCGAATGCGATCAAGGACCTGACGGGCGCTCTCAATGCGCTCTGCGCCGACGTATTCGCGCTTTATCTGAAGACGAAGAACTTCCACTGGCACATGTCGGGGCCGCATTTTCGCGATTACCACCTGTTGCTCGACGAGCATGGCGATCAGATATTCGCGATGACCGATCCCATCGCCGAGCGCGTCCGCAAAATCGGCGGCACGACATTGCACTCCATTGGGCATATCGGCCGGTTGCAGCGTCTTGAAGACAACGATGCCGATTATGTGACGCCGCTCGACATGCTGGCGGAGCTGCGCGAGGACAACAAGCAACTCACCGCGAGCATGCGCCAGGTGCACGATCTGTGCGACGAACACGGCGACGTCGCCACCGCGAGCCTGATCGAAGTGTGGATCGACGAAACCGAACGGCGCACGTGGTTCCTGTTCGAGGCGAGCCGCACGGGAGAAAAATGAAGGCGCTGCGTTTTTCGAAATACGGGCCGCCGTCCGTCCTCTCGGTGGAGGAAGTTGCGGCGCCCGTCCTCAAGGCGGGTGAAGCGCTGGTCGAAGTGCATGCCGCCGCGATAAACCCCAGCGACGTCAAAAACGTCGCCGGGGCGTTCGAGGCTTCGCTGCCGCGCACGCCGGGACGCGATTATGGCGGTGTTGTCGTCGAAGGCGACGGTTGGAAGGGCAAGGAGGTCTGGGGCAGCGGCGAGGGACTTGGCGCTGCGCGCGACGGAACGCACGCGCAATATCTCGTCGTGCCGTCGGACTGGCTTTCGCAAAAACCTGCGAACCTCACGATGGAGCAAGCGTCGACGGCCGGCGTTCCGTATCTCGCCGCATGGTCAGCACTCGTCGATGCCGCCGAGATTCAGGCGGGCGAGACCGTTCTGATCACGGGCGCGCTGGGGGCTGTGGGCCGCGCAGCGACCCAGATCGCACATTGGAAAAATGCGAAAGTCATCGGCGCAGACCGTTCCGACGGCCCCTCCGGCGCCGACGCGTTCATCAATACGACGAACAAAAATCTGGCGACCGAGGCTCGGGCGCTGACGGGTGGAAAGGGCGTCGATCTCGCTTTGGACGCCGTCGGCGGCCCGGTATTCGAGCCGACGCTCAAATCCCTTCGAATCGGCGGCCGGCAGGTCGCGATCACCAGCACAGGCAATCGCCGGGTCGAGTTCGATCTTCTCGATTTCTATCACAATTTGTCGCGCCTGATCGGCGTCGACACGATGAAGCTGGCAGGCGCGCATATCGCAAAGATCATGGATGCGCTGCGTCCGGCCTTTGAAGACGGAATCTTCAAGCCATTTCCCGTCAGGACCTGGAAGCTCGATCAGGCCGTCGACGCCTACGCCGCGGTCGCAAGGGGCGGCTCGCCCGACAAGCACGTGCTTCTCCCGCAAGGCTAGCGGATCAAGTTTCTGGAATCGTTTTTTGCGCGCGAAGATCGTCGGGGCTCCGACAGCTCGGCGCTTAGCCTTGAACAAGCCGCGCATCATCAATTGCTAATTCT
Organism: uncultured Alphaproteobacteria bacterium; assembly: GCA_963715545.1. Lineage (GTDB taxonomy): Bacteria > Pseudomonadota > Alphaproteobacteria > Micropepsales > Micropepsaceae > Rhizomicrobium. Next base: position 4,459,949 of record OY970252.1, read on the forward strand.
GCTGTTGTGACTCTCGCCGCAAAGGAACTGCGACTGGCCGCCGCACGTTTAACCACCGCTACAAGGAGCAGCAGCCATGAGACATCTTATGATAACGAGCGCAGCACTCGCCTTGCTGATGGGGACGGGAATGGCGTTGGCGCAGACCAGCCAAACGACCACCACGACCACGCAATCGCCGGATTCGACCACACAAACGACGGTGACGAAATCCCAGAACGCGAACGGGGATTACACCCAATATCGCAAGACAGTGACGTCGACCCGGCATTACGACGCCGGCGCGTGGATGGCGCCGTCTGACTATCAGGCGCGCCACTTTGTGCTTGGCGATCGCCTGCCGCCGGATCTTCTCGCCAACAATTACTACGTGACGAATTACGGCAATTACGATCTCGCCTCGCCGCCGGAAGGCACGGTGTGGGTGCGCGTGGGTTCGGATGTCTTTCTCGTCCGCAGCGATGACGGTGAAATCATCCAGGCCGATTACAACATGTTCAATTGAAGGACGCGCGCATAACATAAATTGCGCAACGACGGCACTATCCAATCATTGACCGTGCAAGGGCCTGGCGCTTCGAAGCGCCGGGCCCTTGTGTCATCTTGGTCACGCCTGATGCATGGAACCAACATCGGTCTTGCCGCTTAACACGGTGTACGGCGACGCGCACAAACAAATATGCGGGCCACGTATGAAATGAGGGGGCAGTGCTTAACTTGGGATGAAGACCGATGAATACGCCCGTCTTAGCCATCCGCAGCCAATATGTCGATCCGAACGATCTTCGCTTTGCGCGCAATCAGCGGGAAGCCGGCATCGAACACCTGGAATGGGAAGATCGAATCAAACCGCTGCGCCCCATTGTCTATGACATCGCGCTCGGACTGAGCGTCGTCTCCGCGGTCGCCGCGGCATGCGTGTTTGCTTGAACGAGACGTCGCAGTCCGCTAACGCGAGCTTCGGCGCTTGGCCGGCGATGACGGCTTGCCTTTGAGGCTGCGCTTCAGCGCCTCCATCAGGTCGATGACGTTGCTTTCCTCAGGCGGCTCGGCCGCCACGATCTTCTCACCGCGCTCTTTTTGTTTGATCAGCTTGCGCAAAGCCGTCTCGTAACGATCCTTGAACGCGTCCGGCGCAAACGGACCCTCCTGCTGGTCGATGATCTTCTCCGCAATCTCGATCATGCGTCGGTCGGGCTTCTCTTTTGGGATATCGCGGAACGTTTTGTCCGGATCGATCACTTCGTTGCGCATGCGCAAGCTGTAGGCCATCAGGCCCTTGCCGCGCGCCTCAACCGCCATCAGGCGTTCGCGCGTGTGCATGACCACGCGACCGAGCGCAATGCGCCCCGCGTCCGCCATGGCGTCGCGGATCACGGTATAGGCCTGGACCCCGGAATCTTCCGATGGCAGCAGATAAAATGGATCGTTCCAGAACAATCTGTCGATCGAGGTCTCATTGACGAAGCGCTCGATCTCCAATGTATGCGTGGTTTCAAGCTTGACGGCGTCGAGCTCCGCCGGCGTCAGCACCACATATTTGTTTTTCTCGAACTCGTAGCCCTTCACGAGATGCGAGCGCTCCACCGGGCCGGTGTCGGGATCGGTCGGAATCATGCGAATGCGATTGTTGGTCTTGGGATTGAGCAGGTGAAAGGCGATGTCGTTGGCATGTGTGGTCGCAGGGTAAAGCGCGATAGGGCAACTCACCAATGACAGCCGCAGATGGCCTTCCCAAATGGGGCGTCGCGCAAGATTCGCCTTTTCACCGCTTTCCGGCGCGTCGTCATTGGCGGGCGCCCGGCGGCGCGATTTGGCTCGCGCTTTGGACATGTGTTTTTTGGGGGCGCTGCGTCGCTGGGCCATGGGGGCGGTCTCCTGTGGGTCGGGGAGGAAACTGTCCCACGCGGCGTACGTTCCGTCACGCACCGGAGCGTTTAGTGCGGTTGATGGAGAAACAGTCCCACCGTCAAAGCCAGTCCGAGCGCAACCACAAATCCGCGTATGAGTTTTTCGTCGACGCGTTGCAGGAGCAATGCGCCGACATAGCCGCCCGCCATCGCGCCTATGCAGACGACTCCCACCCGCAGCCAGGGAATGTGGGGCGTGAACACAAAGATCGCGACGGCAGCCGCGTTCATCACGCTGGCCAGCACATTTTTCGTGGCGCCCGCGACGCGAACCGCGAGGCCCGCGGCCGTGAGCGCCGCCAGCATCAGAAATCCGATGCCGCCGCCGAAATAGCCGCCATAGATGGCGATGAAGAATTGAATGACTCCGGCCACGCGCGGATCGAGGGGGCGGGACTGTTCCGTGCTGCGCGGCCCGAAGCTGCCAAAGGCGAACAGACCCGTGGCGAACAGCACAAGCCATGGCACGAGTCGCGCAAAGAAACTGGACGGTGTCGAGATCAGGAGGATGGCGCCGACCACGCCGCCCGCAAGACTGATAAGCGCCAACGCAAGAAAGGAAAGCTTGCCCACGCCGCTGACGGAGCGACGCCCCACCCAACCTGTCGTCACCTGGCCTGGAAACAGCGCCAGGGTCGACGCAATGTTCGCCGCGCGCGCATCGAGGCCACTTAAAATCAGCGCGGGCAGGGTCACGAAAGACCCGCCGCCCGCCAGCGCGTTCTGCGCACCCGCCCAAACGGCCACGACGAACAACAGAATCAGCATGGAAGGACTCTCGATTGATCGCGGCCTTCTCGCAAGTGCAGCAGACGATCGCGGGCGTCGAGCTATGCATGATGTCGATCACGCCCTTGCGAAGCAGACATGCCACCTGGCTAGGCGCGACGGATTGCATTGCGCCTACACGCGTCACGCCAAATTGACAGCCACCAAGCCGATATTCCGCCCGGCCGATTGACCCGGTCGACAGCATCGGCAAGTCTCCCGGCGGCGTCAGTCGAGGGACATAATTTGCGTTGGCGATCCATTGCGGCCCTGGGGCCGATCATCTTGTGCGGCTTCGTTGCGGCGGCTCATGCCCAGACGGCCGAAGATCTCGTCGCCAAGAATCTCGCGGCGCGCGGCGGAGCCGACAAGCTGGCCGCCGTCCATACATATGTGACCAAAGGCGAGATGCGCGAGCCCGGCGACTTCAAGCTTGCCTACACCGAAACGAAATCGCGCCTCGATTCCGGCGCCGCGTGCGCGGTGCGCATCGACGCCTCGATTCAGGGGCTCACGCTCATTCAGGCGTATGACGGCAAGAGCGGCTGGCGCGTCAACCCGTTTGAAGGTCGCAAGGACGCCGAGCTGATGGGCGCCGACGATGCGCGCGCGCTTGGTGACGAGGCCCTGATCGACGGGGAGCTTCTGTCCCCGACCGCCAAAGGATCCAAGGTCGAATATCTCGGGCGTGAAGACATCGACGGCACGCAAGCCTACAAACTGCGCGTATCGCAAACCGACGGCACGGTGTTCATTTATTATCTCGATCCCGATGTCTATCTCGAAATCCGCGTGATCGAGGACCGCACGATCAGAGGCGCGGAGCAGGAAACACAGACCGATTTCGGCGATTACGAAAAAGTCGCCGGCGTTTATTTCCCGTTCTCGATCGCATCGGGGCCGAAAAATTCCGTCGACACCGACAAACAGGTGATCACGATCGCGTCGGGCGAGGCCAATGTCGCCGTGCCGCCCGGACTTTTCGCGATGCCGGCCGCCCCCGTCGCTTCAACCAAATAAATCGCCGTCCGTGGAGAGATAATTTGCGCAACATTCTCGTTTCGACGTTCATTGCGTCCGCCCTGTGCCTCGGCGTTTCCACGGCGATCGCCCAGTCCGCCGCCGACAGTTCGGCGGTCTCGGGCCTCGGCATCCGGAATATCGGTTCGGCCGCCATGAGCGGGCGTATCGCGGCCGTCGCCGGCCGGCAGGAAAAGGACGGCAAGATCACGCTGTTCATCGGCGCGGCATCCGGCGGCGTGTGGAAATCGCAGGATGGCGGCACGAGTTTCAAGCCTGTCTTCGACCGCGAACCCGTGCAGTCGATCGGCGCGATCGCGCTCGATCCGACCAATCCCAAGGTCGTGTGGGTCGGCACCGGCGAAAGCTGGACGCGCAATTCCGTGTCCATTGGCGACGGCATTTACAAATCGACGGATGGCGGCGAGAGCTGGACGAATATGGGCCTGCCCAATTCCGAGCGCATCACGCGCATCGTCGTCGACCCGAAAGACGGCAACATTGTCTATGCCTGCGTGCCCGGCAAGTTGTGGAGCGACAGCTCCGATCGCGGACTCTACAAGACAACGGATGGCGGCCAGACATGGTCGCTCATTCTCAAGGGCGGGAACCTTTCGACAGGTTGTTCTTCCGTCACCCTCAATCCGCATGACCACTCGGAAATCCTGGCAGGCATGTGGGATTTCCGGCGCAAGGGCTGGACCTTCCGCTCCGGCGGCGACGGCCCGACAGCCGCTTCGTCGAGCGGCCTGTTTCATTCCACCGATGGCGGCCAAAGCTGGACCGCGATGACGTCGGCGACAAACAAAGGCCTTCCCACGACGCCGTGGGGACGGGTCGAAGTCGTTTACGCGCCGTCCAACCCCGATCGCGTTTATGCGGTCATCGAGAATGTGCCCACGGCGCTCTATGCCTCCAATGACGGCGGCGCCACTTGGGAAGAACGCGACCGTAGCCGCAACATGGTCTGGAGGCCGTTCTATTTCTCGCGGCTGGTGATCGATCCGACAAACCCCGATCGCATGTTCAAGATGAACCTGCGGCTGATCGCGTCGGAAGACGGCGGCAAAAGCTTCACCGAAGCCGGCGGCGACAATGGCCATGGCGACTGGCACGACGTCTGGATCAATCCCGAGAATCCGAAACAGGTGATTGGCGGCGACGACGGCGGCCTCTGGCTTTCCTATGATGGCGGCGTGAAATGGTGGAAGGGCGGAAACCTGCCCATCAGCCAGTTCTATCATGTGAGCGTCGACGACAAGGACCCATATCAGGTCTATGGCGGATTGCAGGACAATTCCGTCTGGGTGGGCGACAGCGCCTATCCGGGCGGCATCTCGAACGGCCGTTGGGAGAATCTTCTGGGCGGTGACGGCTTCTTCGCGTTCCCGGATCCGACGGACTCCAATTACGTCTATGGCGAATCGCAAGGCGGTTATATCGCGCGCGTGAATCGCAAGACGCTCGAGCAACGCGATATCCAGCCCAAGGCGAATTATCACGAGAAGCTGCGGTTCAACTGGAACACGCCGATCGCGCTGTCGCCCACCGACAAGGCCACGCTTTATATCGGCGCGCAGTTCCTGTTCCGCTCGCGCGATCACGGCGTGAACTGGGAACGCATCTCGCCGGACCTCACGACCAACGATCCCGAGATGCAGAAGCAGGAACAGTCCGGCGGCATCACGGTCGACAATTCCGCTGCGGAAACGCACACCACGATCTATTCGATTTCGGAAAGCCCGAAAAATCACGGCGTGATCTGGGTCGGCACCGATGACGGCAACGTTCAGGTCACGCGCGACGCGGGCAAGACCTGGGCCAATACGGCGGCGAATATTTCGGGCCTGCCGAAGGGCGACTGGATCAGCTGGGTCGAAGCAAGCCGTTTCGATCCCGCAACGGCTTATGTGACGGTCGACCGGCATAATTTCGGCGACATGGCGCCTTACGTCTATCGCACGCGGAACTACGGGGCGACATGGGAACCGCTGGTCACGCCCGGGTCGCAAGGCGTGCGCGGCTATGCGCATGTCGTGAAGGAAGATCCGAAATCGCCGAACATTCTTTATGTCGGCACCGAGTTCGGGCTCTATGTGTCGCTCGATGGCGGCGCCAATTGGGCGGAATTTTCGCCGAACAATTTCCCCCATGTCGCCGTGCGCGACCTCGCGTTCCAGACGCGTGACGACGACCTCGTCGTCGCCACGCATGGCCGCGGCATCTGGATCGTGGACGACATTTCTCCGTTGCGCGCGCTGCATCCTCAAACCATGGTTCAGGAAGCTACCTTGATCCCCGGTCGTCCGGCGCAGCAGCGCATCGAAGGCAATGGCGGCTGGCCCAATGGCGACGCCGTATATGCGGGTCAGAATCCGGCCGACGGCGTCACGATCACCTATTACCAGAAGGCCCGTCAGGTCATCGGTCGCCTCAAGCTCGATGTGCTCGACGCGAAGGGCAATCTCGTGACCACCCTGCCGGCGTCAAACCGAAAGGGCCTCAATCGCGTCGTGTGGTCGATGAATGAAGACCCGCCGCAAACGCCGTCCGGCGCCACACTAGTGTTCAATGCGACGCGCGGGCCGCGTGTGCTGCCTGGGACCTATACGATCCGTCTCACGAAAGGCGCGAATGTGTATTCGATGCCGTACACAATCGGGCTCGACCGACGCGCCACCTTCAAGATCGCCGACCGCAAGGCGCAGTATGACGCCGCCAAGAGGGTCTCGGGCCTGTTCGGCCGCATGAGCAAGCTGCAGGGCAAGATCATGGAAGTGCGCGAGGGCGCGCAAGCCGATGCGGCGAAGCTGGCCGAAGGCGATGCGTTACGCCACGACCTCGAAGCGCTGGCGGGCGACGCCGATGCGTTGCGCAAGCAGATCGTCGCGACGACGGAGGGCGGCGCCATCACCGGCGAAGAGCGGCTGCGCGAGCACATGGATTTCGTCTATGGCGCGATCATGTCGGTGGAGGACAAGCCGACGCCCTATCAGATCGCGCGCATCAACGCGCTCGAGCATGAGCTCAAGGACGTCGAGGACCAATTCGCGGCGCTCGAAAAAGGCGAACTTGCAACCGTCAATTCGCATCTCAAGGAAAAAGGCCTGGATCAGATTGCGCTGGTCGATCCGCCCGCGGGCTTCGCCGGCGGCGGCGGGCCGGCCAGGGCGCTCGCTTCGGGCCTGATCGGATTGCATCTGTTCGACGTCAGGTCGCTGCAGGCGGATACCGGCGAGCGTGATTGAGGCTGCGCCTTCCGCCATGTGAGAGTGCGCGACCTCACAAAGCGCTGCGCGCCTTGCGAAACGCTTTTTCGAGCCATGCGAGCAGTCGCCCCTCGACCACGGCGCGATTGGTTTCATTCAGAAGTTCGTGTCGCGCGCCGGGATAGATATCGACCGTGACGTCGAGGCCGGCGGCCTTGTAGCGTTCGATCAACGGCGTGACCCAGGCCGTCTTGTGGTTCACCGGATCCTGGTCGCCCACGAAGACGTAGAGCGGAAACCCCGCGCGGATGCGTTTGAGCTCTTGCGGGTCCGCCAGACGCGCGGCTTCGGCGAACACCGAATTCATGCTGGCCGGTGTGAGCGCAAATCCGCACATGGGATCGGCGATATAGGCGTCGACCTGCGCCGCATCGCGGCTCAGCCATTCGAACGGCGTTCGCGCCGGTTCGAAGGGCGTGTTCAGGAGTCCCAGCCCCGTCGGGTCCTCGGCGAGTTTGACGAGATGGTCGACCGCAGCCGTGCCGCAGAGCGCCGCCCCGTCCACGAGGGCCGAATGATCGAGCAGATAGGCCTGGCCCAGCATGGAGCCGAGGCTGTGGCCCAGAAAGAAGACGGGAAGTCCCGGATGCTCGTCGCAGGCGATGCGCGTCAGAACCGCCAGATCGTCAACGACGCTGGCAAATCCTCCGTCGCCGAAATCGCCGAAAGATTCGGGCGATTGCGCCGTGCGCCCATGGCCGCGGTGATCGTCCGCATAAAGAACGAATCCTTCCGACAGGATCCGATCGAGGGCGGGCGGATAGCGCCGCGCATGTTCGCCCATGCCGTGCGCGAGCTGGACGATGGCCTTGGGCCTGTCCAGCTTGCTCCAGCGATAAGCTGCAATGGCAGCGCCGTCTTTGCCTTCGAAAGTGAACTGGCGTTCTTTCAGCAAAACCGAAGCTTCCCGGTCGACATCGCTACGAGCCTGCCTTCAAAGCGCGATGGGTTCAAGTTCCGTGAAGGTCTGTTCGAGAATCTTCCATGGGCCGTTCGCCCGGCGCTGGAAGACGAAAATGTAGTCGCCTTTGGCGTGGATCGTCTTGCCGCCGGCCGTGGGAACGAGCGTTTCGTCATAGACGCCGCTGTCATAGGCGAGTTCGCCGGACGCCCGGGTCCACATGCTGTGCACCTCGATGTGCGGATTGAACTTCGCCTGCAATCCCGCACAGTTCTTGCGGATCGCCGCAGCGCCCTCCCAGCTTGCGCCCACCGTCGGCAGGAAGACCGCTTCGGGCGCATAAAGCTGCATGACGGCGTCGAGTTTCTTGGCGGTCCAATCGGCAGCCCAGACCGCGCTGAGTTCCGGTGGAGTTGGCGCGGCTTGCGCTTGACTCGAAATCGCCAGTGCGAACATGACGATCGATGCAATGCGAGGCGATGCTTCTGGCACGACAAAATTCCCTGTTGTTCCAATTCGAAGCTCAAATTCCGTCGTCAAGCATACACCGTCGCGCCGATATGGGTAAGCGGCGCCAATCCCCTAAGGTGCGCAATGTGGCGCTAGACAGGCGGTGACCACGTTGCGGGCTGGAAGAATACATTCGTTTTGCGCGCCAGGAAGACCGGAAACATGGCTTCGAGCCAGGGCGCCAAGCGAGGATTTTCATCCGCGCCCCAGAACTGCGCATCCGTCGTTTCGACCCCGTCGCATCGTAGCGCGCCGCTGAGAATCGCACACTCGAAAGCGATCATCACATATTGCGCCTCGTCGCCGTTCTCGTAGTGAACGACAAAATTTGGCCCGCCATATACGCCGAATAGCCGCACGACCGATACGAATAGGCCGGTCTCCTCCCAGGTCTCGCGCAAGACCGCATCTGCGGGCGTTTCATCGAATTCGATCGCGCCGCCGGGCGTGGACCACGCATCGCCGTCGCGTTGACGGACCAAAAGAAGCCGCCCGAAATCGTCATAGATCAGCGCCGAGACCGAAGGGAGCAACAACCTTTGGTGGCCCATCGCGGCGCGCAGCGTTTTCACGTATTCCGACATCGACATTTCGGGATTCCGCTTCTGTCGTTACAACCACTGAGCGTCGTGGCAATTCTATACCGCTGGAGCGGCTTGCCTGGAAAGCACGCGGCGGAAGGCCGGCGCCTTTAATCCCATCCGTCGCCGAACTCAATGCGTGTCCCTCCGAACTCGGGACGTGACAAAATTTGGTACACTCGAATGTTGACGCTGTCGCCGGCTTCCTCGCGGCGATTGAACTGGCTAGGGTCCGGCACGGTTCGGGCCATTTCGAGATCTCATCCGCAATCCGCTGCGCCGCGCACCAACAAAGGGGGCTTACTAACATGCGTTATTCTATGCTCAAAGCGTCCGCCATTGCCGGGCTTCTGCTCGCGTCCGTGGCCGGCGCTCATGCCGCAACAGTCACCAGCCTGACGCCGATCGCGAATGTCCCCGGAACCGGGCCTAATGGAACGAATGCGCTTAGCCTCAATGACAACGGCATCGTCGCGGGCGGCTGGTACGATACGAACAATATCGAGCACGGATTTTACGGGCCGCCGGACGGCAGCAATTACACGAGCTTCGACGACGGCACGCTCGGCACGGAAGTGCGCTCGATCAGCAACAAGAACGCTATTACCGGCATTTTCCAATCAAGCACGTTGAGCTGCAAAGTTCAGTACTGCGAATTCGAGCGGAGTGCAGCTGGGAGGAACAGCACCATCACGATGTCCGGTACGCCGCTCACGGGAATTTCCGGCGAGATCGTCGCTTCCGGTCAATTCGTGGGCGACTATCTTCGCACAGGGAGCGGATGGACCGGCTATTCCGGCTCGAACCGCGCCTATAATTCCGATGTCACGCTTCCGTTCGCGGTGGCCGTCTCGCACGCGCGCGGCCTCAGCGAAAGCGGCGAGGTTGTCGGATTCTTTGTATCGCCGGACGGCTCCAAAACGTCGGGCTATGTCATTCAGGGCGACACCGTCACCGTGGTCAACGATCCGCGTCCCGCCGCCGTCAACGGCACGTATCTTGAGGGGATCAACAAATTCGGCTGGATCACCGGACAGTGGGAGGACAAAAAGGGTCTTCCGCACGCGTTCATTCTGAGTCCTAACCTTACGACATTCATCGAAATCCTCGTGCCGAATTCGACCTATACGCAGGCTTTTGCGATCAACAGTTCCAATCGGGTCGTCATCAATTCGGATCCGGGTTCGTTTATCTATTGCGACAGCCGGACCAAACCGTCGCAGAAATGCACGCCGGCCGGTGGCGCATTGCCGCCTGTCTCGGAAGCCATTCGCGTTCCGGCCGGGACTTTCGCGCACTACAGATGCCGCGGCGATTGCATCACCTATCGGGCTGCAGCATCGCTCTCGAAGACCGTGCCCGCTGACACAGGCGCCGCCTTTGCCGCCTTTCAACCAAGTCGGCCGGGCATTCGTTTGCCGTAATGGAATTCCGTGCATTCGGCGCCGGGACGAATCCCGCGCCGAATGCAATTTCCCTGGCCGCTCGCCGGCTCTTGTTCAATTGCGATTTTCCAATCCCCCTTCGCGTAGAAGGGCGATACGCGACGATTTACGAGACATTGGGTCGCAGCCGCCCCCGTTTGCGACCTGCTACAAGCGCCTCGTGCGATTTGCCGCTATCGGGAATCGCGCATTCCCCTGACTCATTGGAATCCGCGCTCGATTGCGCGCCCACAGGATGTTGTGATGAGCGAGACCGACAGCATTGCGCGCGCCGTAACCAGCGAGAAATTGCGCGCGGTCTATGAAATCTGGAAAACGCTCGCCGCGGATCGCATCGGTCCGCGCCGCGCCGAACTGACGCCCGCACGACTGCGCAGCGCGATTTCCTGGATCTTCATGGTCGATGTGATCGACGGCGGCGCGGATTTTCGCTTCGGATTCACGGGCGACAAGCTGATGCAATTCCTCGAGCGACGCTGCGCGGCGCCCACCATGGCCGGAATGCGCGGCGAACATTTCTTCGACCAGGCCGACGATCTGTTCCGAAAATGCATCGCCGTCCGCAAACCCCTCGTCAGCGGACCGAAGCAGACTCATTACAAAGGCCGTGAACATCTCGAACGTCAGGTGCTGCTGCTCCCGCTGTCAGAAGACGGCGTGAACGTCACCGGTCTGCTCGGCGCCTTCGACACCTGGCGCCTCGGCGCCAACCCTCACAAGCCGGAGCCCGTGCTGGCCGACTGACGCCGGCGCTTCACTTCGGCTGATTGCTGTTCGACGGATTCAAATAGGCCGCAGCCCGCGCGATGGCATTTTCGCGGATATCCAATCCGAATATCGGATAATCGAGCCCGTGATAATTCCTGCCGCCGACATCGACTTTGCCGAAGGGATTGCCGCTCTGGTCCTGCACGAAGAGAAACCCGTTGCGGCACTCGGCTGACGTCCACGCCGGAAGGGGCGCTTTGAGCGATGGAAATTGCATGCCGCTCGCCGCATCGCTTCCCCAGAACTCGATCTGGAAACGGCCCGAGATGGGAACGGCGCCTTTTTGCAGGCCGGCCGGCGCCATGGGGCCGTCGCGCGTCCATGTCAGCGGATTGACGCAGAGAAGCTTGTCTTTGGTGTCGGTGCGAACGGGCGAAGCGCCTTCGCCATAGGTCGCCCAATGGATGACGCAGTGAATGTCGGTCGGCGACGCGCAGGCATGAACGGTCTTGAGCGCGTCGATCTCCTTGTCCGTGATGCCGCCGCCGATGAGATAAGCGGCGACCAACCGGTTCGCGAGGGGCGTGCCGTCGAAGCGTCGCCGGACCAGGTTGAACCCATGCTCCGTGCCCTGGCTGTGGCTCGCGATGATGAAGGGGCGGCCCTTTGAATAATGCTCGAGGAAATAGGTGAACGCGCGATCGACATCGGCATAGGCGAAATCGCCGGCCTTTTTGTAGATGTCCGGCGTCCCGCTGATATAGCGGAAGATCGAAGCTTCCCGATAGCGCGGCGCATAGATGGCGCAGCAGCCGTTAAAGGCGCTCGCCTGATTGGCCAGCATCCATTTGGTGTTTTCTTCCGTCTGGCTGTTGGGATCGATCGGCGAATTCCACTCCGCGCCGTTCATGTAGCCGGTCGGGTGGATGAAGAAAACATCCACTTGCGGCGTTTTCGCCGACCCTTCGACCCCCGCAGGAACATAAGCCGACAGTCCCGGTTTGTCGGGCAACGCGGCCCAGTTCCGTTCGTCGGAATAATCCGGCGCGGACGCCTTCTGATGAAGGTCCCAACCATGCCCCGGCCCGAACAGGGCGACGACTTTGATCGTGTTGCCGGTGAAATAGATCGTGGCCCCGGCGATGACGAGCAGCGCAACGAGCGCGCCGATGGCGTAGAGAAAAATTTTCATGACTGTCCCCCAACAACCGGAAATCTATCACGTCGAGCGGGGACAACAACTACGGCGTCAGCGCCAGGGTCGAGCGCATCACCACCACCTGATACGGATTCCAGGTCGAGACCAGCCAGTAGATCGTCGCGCTTCTGCCGCCTGCGCCTTGCGGGGGCGCTGCTTGCGTGTAGCGGTTGAGCACGAAAGGCGCATAGAAAAAGCCCGGGGTGGCCTTGCCGCTCGGCAGCGGCGGCCAATAGGTCGCCTGACCGGGGCAACCGTTCTCGCTCATGATGAGATTGCACAGAACCGGTTGCGCAAGATTGAGGATCGAAGTCGGCGGCGACCAGGGTCCCCACGGGTCCGGCGCAAAGCGCGCTTCGATGTTCCACAGGCCGCAATTGTAAAGCAGCAGCCAACGATGCAGCGGCGCGTTCCACGTCACCGAATGCTCGCCGACGCAGCGTTCGCCCGCCGGGCTGGCGGCATAAAGCTCCGCGCCCGGCGGCGCCAGCCACTGGCCGGCGCCGTTATGCCCGCTTTCCCATTGCGCGCGCGTGAGCCAATTCGGATTGCCGCCAGCATCGAGGCCGCCGAAGAACGACCATGTGTCCGGATCGCCGAAGGTGTCGCGCGGCGCCATCGCGAGATAGGGAATGCTGGCGCGATAGCGCGCGGCGCCAAAAACCGGAACGTCGCGCTGATGCGGATCTTTCGGATCGATGTCGACCTTGGTTTCCACCGAGCTCACATAGGCAAACCCGCTCGGCATGTGGAACAGAAACTGGCCATAGGTGGGGTTGGGCGGAATCGTCCAGACGAATGACGCGGGATTCGAGGGCCTCGAGACGGCGAGAACGTTCCACCCGATGCTGTTGTCAACCGGCCCTTCGGGGCAGTTCGAGCCCGGCGGTGGAGCGGGAAGCGTCTCGGGCGCGATCGGGTCCGGCGCCAGAAGGTTCGGCCGCGAGCAATGATGCGTCCAGAAGAAGGCGTAAAAATTGCCTTCGATGAATGTTCCTCCGCTGGGAACGTTGAACGTGCCCTGGTCGATGGGCGGCGACACCGTCGGATGCGCGAATGTGTGCGGTCCCGATTTCACCAGCTGCATGTCGAGGCAGGTTTGCGGGTCGGGCGGCGCGGTGCGCGTCGTCCAGCCCAGCGCATCGTCGGGCATGATGATGCCGAAAGGCGGATGCGAAATCGGCCGCGCGTCGCCGAACAGGAAATAAAGCGGGCCTTTGCCGCTGTCGACGGGAAAGCCGAGATCGATGGCGATCAATCCGGCGTTCGATTGCGTTCGCGCGTCCGTCGGCTGGTTGGTCGCCCAATCGATCTGGCCGGTGAGCTGGCACACTTTCGTGCTGGTTCCGACCAGCGAAAGCGTTTCGGCACTGGCGCAGGCGGGAAGCAGAGCCAGCGTGATCGTCGTCACAAAAGCTGCCAACAGTCGCGACATGGGCGCCTCCCGATGTGCGTACGAATATACGCCTGGCACAGCCTCGTGAAAAGCTGTGCCGATGCGTGTGCCGCTGTCGTCGGCAAATCGATCATCAATTGAATCAAGAACTTAGCGCTGGGGAAATGAGGTGACGGCAGCAATGTTTCCCCGCCGCTACATTGCGTCATGCCGCGAAAGGGAACATTGCTGCAGAAGGAAACTTTGACCAAGGAGCGATCCCGATGGTGACCAAGATTTGCGACGAGTGGCCGTCAGAAGTGGCGAAAGTTAAAGAATATTTGACTGGCTGCGTATTTCCTCCCAGCAAGACAATCGCTCTGATCAATTATCTTTCATCGCGAATGATCGTATGTCGCAGCGAGTTGCTTAAGCGCGCGACAGAAATCAATGGGGGTGATGCCAAGAATTTCGTTCAAACCACGTTGGCGCGAGTAACTATGGCGATCCATCAGCAGGGAAATGTACCTGATCCGGGAGGATGGTACTTCCATGAAAAGACCGAATTTGACATGTACGTACTTGATCGCGGATTTTCCGCAGCTTGGAGAGAGGCTAACTCCATGGATCACACTTAACGGCATTGGCAGCGAATGAACAGCACGACATCAGAACACCACCGGAACATACACCCACCAAGAGGCACGTTCTCCCTTCGGGCGCAGGCAAGCCGTTTCCCGCGTTTCGTCTGTGTTCATAACTTCAGCCCAAGTGTCTTTGGCGATCGACCTGCAACTTCCGCTGTCCAGTGCGCCCATCATCAAAGTCGTGGCCTCGCGGTCGCCCTGTTTGAGGAGCGTGATAGCTCCCATCACGGTGTTTTCGTCGGCACAGGCGAACGCTGATGACTTGACTTGCTTCCACTCTCCGGCCCGCGCGTGCTGGCCTCCTAGCATCAGAAAGGCGCACGCGGCTACTCCCAAGACTGTTTTCATAGCGTCCTACTTCAACCTTCCCCATTTTCGTTACTGATTAGAGCGATAGTGATTCCTAACATGATGGATTGGCGATCACGCGTACGTTATTGGCCGAACGCCTCTGGAACAATCACCCAAAGGCAGTCGCTTTGCCCGCGAGGTCGCACACAGGCAGTAACGTTGTGCTCGCCTTCCTTGTCGATATGCACCTGTGTCCCCTTGTCTATCCCTGTGCAAGCACCGTTCGCCGTCTGCTCCGAAGCATAGCTTAGCGAGGCTTGTTTATCCCCGGACGTCATGAGGTCCACGAGTTTGGTAATTGTATCTTGGCGGCTGCACGCGTATGCCTCTCGGGCCGTAATCGTGCGCCATTGTGAATCGGCTCTTGCCGGTACAGCCCCTAGAGACATCACTACTATCGCCGCCAGCACTGCCAGTCTTTTCCACGACATCATGTCGATTTGTCCCCTCATTCCCAAGCTAGAGTACTACGGCGTTGCGGCAACGATACTCCTGAATTGAAAAATTTCGGGACAGCTACTGCATTTCCCGGTCGCGCAATTGCCGAACCATGGAGGTTCATCCGCGAGCGTCAGCGTCGGAAATCCGATGCTCGCTGGATCAAAAAATAGTTTGGAAAAATCGCCTCCTTCGTAACCGTTTGACGCACAAAAATATTCGCTGAAAATTCGCACCAAAGATTCGAGTTTTGTTCCAGAAACCTTGTCGAATTGACGTATTATGCAATTGCGCTCGCGCGTTTGCGTTGCCATGTTGGGCAGTTTCCCGACGTGGAGTTTGCAGATGCACGAGATATCGTTTTTGGAAAAGGCCGCCATCGAAACGCAGGAGGAGGGCGAAGAGCGCCGGCTCTACCCCGACTGGCTGCAGATCTTTCCGCATCTGAAAAGGGAGCCCTTGGCAGGGGATTCACCAGGGCGCGAAAGCCCTGCTCCGGAGAGCCAAGTAGTTGATTCCAAACAAGGTTTTTGCGAGATAAATTTTTCGAGAAAAAACCCTCCCGCGGGAGCCGATAATTCGGCGGAAATCCGACCGTGCAACTCCGTTCTCAATCCTTATCCCCCAGGAGTGGGGGAAGCGTCGCGTGCGCGACAGCGCGCGTGACGCAGGGGGATGTGGCGGTGACTCCCCCCTGCGCCTCGCTTCGCTCAGCGCTTCCCCCACTCGTGGGGGATGAGGACGGAGAGTGCAGTCGCGGCGTTGTTTTTTTATTGCCGTCGGGATTCTATCGGCGCGCACACCCGGCTGCCAACGCCTGAAGCTCCAGGAGTTTCGACAATGTCCGACGCATTTCTTGTTCCCGGTTTTCGCACGGCTTTCGTCAAAGCCGGCGGCGCGTTCGCGAAGCACACCGCGATCGAATTGTCCGTTCCGGTGATGACCGCGATGAACGCGCGCGCGGCGCCCGACTTTGTCGTCTGGGGTCAGGTGATCCCCGATGCGACGGTCTCCAACATCGCCCGCGAACTGATCTTCGAAGCGAAGATGTCGCCGAATATTCCGGCCTTCTCCACGGTGATGGCGTGCTCGTCGAGCTTCATCGGCACGATCGAAGCGTCCGGTATGGTGGGACATGGCGATTTTCATCTGGCGCTCGTGGGTGGCGTGGAAACGATGAGCCATGTGCCGCTGGCGCTGAAGGCGCAATTCGCGGACAGCGTGCTGGGCCAGTTCGTCAAGAATCCGGCCGGCGCACTCGAGACGTTGCAAAAAGTCACGCCGCAGGATTTCGACCTGCCGATTCATGGCTGGGCGAACCGCCAAAGCGGCCGCTCGATGGGCGAACACACGGAGGACACCGCCAAACATTTCGCCATTCCCCGCGCCGACCAGGACAAGCGGGCGCTTCTGAGCCATCAGGCTGCGATCGCGGGGCAGGATTCGGGCTTTTTCAAAGACATCGTAATCCCGTTCGATGGCGTCGATCACGACATGATTCCGCGCCGCGACACGTCGCTCGAAAAGCTTGCGAGCCTGAAGCCCGCTTTCGATCACTCGGAGCAGGGCACGCTGACCGCCGGCAACTCTTCGCCCAACACTGATGGGGCCGCCTCGATCTGGGTGGCGGATGCCGAAGGCTTGAAGCGGCTGGGAAATCCTCCGGCAGTCCGGCTGGTGGACTGGCAAGTGCAGGCGATGGATTTCCACGAGGAAGGAATTCTCATGGCGCCCGCGCGCGCGATCCCGCGACTGCTGGCGCGCAACAAATTGCGCTTCGCAGACGTTCAACTGTGGAACATTCACGAGGCGTTCGCAGCCCAGGTTCTGGCGAACATCAAGGCGGCGTCCGATCCCGTCTATCGCCGCGAAAAGGCGCGGGTGGATTTCGACCTGGGCGAATTCCCGTGGGATCGCGTCAATCCGCATGGCGGTTCGCTCGCGCTCGGGCATCCCTTCGCCGCCACCGGCGCGCGCATCCTGAGTCAGGCCGCCAAGGAATTGGGCGCCATGGCGCAAGGTTCGCGGGCTGTCGTGTCGGTCTGTGCCGATGGCGGCCAAGGCACGGTCGCGCTGCTGGAGCGGGTTTGATATGGTTAAGAGATTCGAGAAGGGGATCGATTGATGGCCAGTCTCCAGATCAACGGTCAGGTGCATGAGGTCGATGTGCCCAACGACATGCCGCTCCTGTGGGTGCTGCGCGACGTCGTCGGGCTGACCGGCACGAAGTTCGGTTGCGGCATCGCGCAATGCGGCGCCTGCACCGTCCACATCGACGGCAAAGCGGTGCGCTCCTGCTTTCTCCCTGTGGGAGAGATCGGCAATCGCGCGATCACCACGATCGAAGCAGTCGGCGAAACACCCATCGGCGCGAAAGTGCAGAAGGCGTGGCTCGATCTTGAAGTCGTGCAATGCGGCTATTGCCAGTCGGGTCAGATCATGTCGGCGGCGGCATTGCTTGCGTCGACGCCGCATCCCGACGATTTCGATATCGACGCAGCCATGGCGGGCAATATTTGCCGCTGCGGCACTTATGTGCGCATCCGCGCCGCCATCAAGAAAGCCGCCGGCGCAGAGCAGGCCTGATTGGGGATTTGATCATGACCGTTCACGTCACGCCGAAACCGCCAAAGAAGCTTTCACGCCGCACGATGCTGCAAACCGGCGCGGCCGCGGGGGGAGGATTGCTCCTCGGCTTTCAATCGCCCTTTGCGGCAGCAGCCGTCACGAACGCAACCGATGGCGCGCTGCCGGATGCGGGGCCGTTTGCGCCGGATGCCTTCATCCGGATCGATCGCGCAGGCCATGTCACCCTGATCATGCCGCAAGCCGAGATGGGGCAGGGCGTCTATACGGCGCATGCGATGATCATCGCCGAGGAACTGGATGCGGCCTTCGACATGGTGTCGGTGGAGGCGTCGCCGCCCAGCGACGCGCTGTACGGCAATCCGATTTTCGGAATCCAGGCCACGGGCAATTCTAATTCCGTGCGCGCGTTCTGGACGAAGCTTCGGCAGGCGGGCGCGTCCGCGCGCGCCATGCTGGTGCAGGCTGCGGCGGCGCAATGGAAAGTCGATCCCGCGAGCTGCACCGCGTCCAACAGTGAAGTGATCCACGCCACCAGCGGCCGCAAGCTCGCTTACGGCGCGCTGGCCGATGCGGCAGCGAAGCTGACGCCGCCCGCCAAACCGGCGCTCAAGGACCCGAAGGATTTCAAGCTGATCGGGCAGCCGCTGAAGCGCCTCGATACGCCCGACAAAGTCAACGGCAAGGCGCTTTACGGCATCGACGCGCTGCCCGTGGGCGTGAAGTTTGCGACCCTGGCGGCCTCGCCAGTGTTCGGCGGCAAGGTTGCGCATGTCGACGACAGCGCCGCGAAAGTCATTCCCGGCGTGCGCCAGATTGTCGTGCTGGACGATCTCGTGGCCGTGATCGGCGACCATATGTGGGCCGCCAAGACGGGATTGAGCGCGCTCGCGATCACCTGGGACGACGGCGCGAATGCACAGGTCGATTCCGCGCAAATCTGGAATGACATCAAAGCCGCCAGCGAGCATGAAGGCGCCGTCGCGAAGTCCGTCGGCGACGCTGAAAAGGCGTTGAAGGCGGGAGACGCGATCGAGGCGCATTACGAATTGCCGTTTCTCTCGCATGCGCCCATGGAGCCGATCAATTGCACGGTGCATTTGCGCGCCGATGGTTGCGATATTTGGGTCGGAACGCAGGTGGCGGCGCGCACGCAGGCGATTGCTGCGAAGGTAACCGGTCTGCCGCTCGCGAAGATCACGGTGCACAACCAGCTACTTGGTGGAGGCTTCGGGCGCAGGCTGGATGTCGATGGAATCGAAAAGAGCGTGCGCATCGCGCAGAAGGTCGACGGCCCCATCAAGGTGGTGTGGACGCGCGAGGAAGACATCCAGCACGACTTCTATCGCCCCGTTTACTACGACCGCATCACGGCGACCCTGAAGGACGGAATGATCGACGGCTGGAAGCATCGGATCACGGGTTCGTCGATCATGGCGCGCTGGTTTCCGTTGGGCTTCTCGCATGGCGTCGACATCGACGGCGTCGACAGCGCGATCGACGAACCTTACGGCATTCCGAATATGCGGGTGGAATTCGTGCGCCACGAGCCGCCGGCGGTGCCGACGGGCTTCTGGCGCGGCGTCGGCCCCAACAACAATGTGTTCGCCATCGAGAGCTTCATCGACGAGCTGGCGAAGAAGGCGGGCAAGGATCCGGTCGATTTCCGGCTTGCGATGCTGGCGAAAAAGACGCCGCGGCTCGCCGCCGCGCTCAAGCTGGCCGCGCAGAAGGCGGGTTGGAGCGCTCCGCTTCTGGCGCGCAGGGGCCGCGGCGTGGCGGTGCAAGTCTCTTTCGCGAGCTTCATCGCCACCATCGCCGAAGTGGAAGTGGATCATGACGGCAATGTCCGCGTGCACCGGATCACCAGCGCAGTCGATACGGGCATAGCCGTCAATCCCGACACCATCGTCGCGCAACTGCAGGGCGGGCTGATCTTCGGAACCACGGCCGCGCTCTACGGCGAAATCACCATCGACAAGGGCCGCGTGCAGCAGAGCAATTTCAACAATTACCGCATGCTGCGGATCGACGAGGCGCCGGAGATCGAGGTGCACGTGATCAAGAGCGGCGAGGCGCCGGGTGGAATCGGCGAGACCGGCACGACCGCTGCGCCGCCGGCCTTGCGCAATGCCGTCTTCGCGGCGACGGGAATCCCCTTGCGGCGATTGCCGTTCGATCGCGAGGTTCTGGCGGGGAGGAAGAAGGTATGAGCTTCTTTTCCAATCTCAGCGCGACCTGGCGCTATACAATCGGCGGGATCGCCGTTGTCGCAGTCATCGTGTTGATCGGAGCCTTGTGGATCGTGCTCGGGCCGGGGCCGACGGATTTCGCGGGCGGCAGCCGCGTGGCGCTCGCCGATTACCGCGGATCGAATCCAACGGGCGTTCCGCCGGAGCTCGCCAACGCCAGTCTCGTCAAGCGGGGCGAATATCTGGCGCGTGCGGCGGATTGCGAAGCGTGTCATACCGCGAAGGGCGGCGCGCCGTTCGCCGGCGGGCTCGCCTTGGTGACGCCGTTCGGGACGATCTATTCGGCCAACATCACGCCCGACAAGGACACCGGGGTCGGGACCTGGAGCGACGCCTCGTTTCTCGGCGCGCTTCACAAGGGAACCGACGACCAGGGCGCGCGTCTTTATCCGGCGATGCCGTTTGCCTCCTACACCGGCATGACCGACGCGGATGCGCTTGCGATCAAGGCCTATCTGTTCAGCCTCAAGCCCGTCCATGCGGACATCCCGGATCCCACGCTGATCTTTCCGTTCAACCAGCGCTGGCTGATGGGCGCGTGGTCGTTCCTGTTTAATCCCGACAAGCGCTTCGAGCCGAACGCGGCGAAGAGCCCGCAATGGAACCGGGGCGCCTATCTCGCCGAGAGCCTCGAGCATTGCGGCGAATGCCACACCCCGCGCACGATTTTCCAGTCGCTGAACAACCGCCGCAAATTCGCCGGCGCGACCCAGGCAGGATGGCGCGCCTACAACATCACGTCCGATCCCCACAGCGGCGTCGGCGCCTGGAGCGACGCGGATCTGGCGAAGTATCTCTCATCCGGAAACGCCGCCGGGCATGGCAGCGCCGGCGGCCCGATGGGCGAAGCGGTCGACAAGAGCCTCAGTTATCTGACCCAAAGCGACATCGCTTCCATCGTCGCCTATCTGCGCAGCGTGCCCGCGCTTGCGACGCACGATCTGCCCGCGCCGAAATCTGCGCCCGCGCCTGCCTCCCACAAGGAAGGCGTCGCGGCCGACTATGATCCGCGCGGCAAGAGGGTGTTCGAGGAAGCCTGCGCCAGCTGCCATGGCTGGACGGGCGTGAGCCCCGTCACCCATTACGCGACTCTCACCGGCGTACGCGCCGTGAACGATCCGACAGCGATCAATGTGGCCGAGACCGTCATCAACGGCACAGCCTACATGCCGGCGTTCGGGCAGGGCTATTCGAATGACGAAATCGCGTCCGTCGCGAATTATGTCACCGCGCGTTTCGGCGCATCGCCGTCGCGGATCAGCGCCAGAGAAGTCGCGGCGCTGCGCAAGCAGGCGTCGAAGTAGGCGGGTGATCTAAACGGGTTGACTCTGACGCGCGGCGGCGAGTTCTTCCGCCAGCGTACGGACCAAATCTGCGGCCGGCATGGCGCGGGCCAGAGGCGCGCCTTGTCCGGCCCATTGGGCGCCGAAGCCGCCTTCGCCTCCGGCGCGCGCGGCGTCGGCCAAGGCTTTGCCGGCGTCATATGCAATCGGGTAATCGGGCGTCTTCAATCCCTTCAACTCGGCGTCTTTCAACGCCGTGATCTTGTTGGACAGGCAACGCGCCGGGCGGCCGGAAATCGCAGCGGTCATCTCCGTCATCGCGGCGCCCGGCCCGAGCAGCGCATCGCGGTAATATCGATCTGCTGCGGATTCGGGACAGGCGATGAAGGCTGTTCCCAATTGCGCGGCCTCGGCGCCGAGATCGAGTGCCGCCGCGATGCCGGCGCCGTCCATGATGCCGCCCGCCGCGATCACGGGCGCAGAAATCCTGCGAACCAGAAGCCGCGTGAGCGCCAGCACGCCCAACTGCCTGTCGGGGACGCCGGGATCGAATACGCCGCGATGTCCGCCGGCCTCGTAGCCTTGGGCCACGATCGCGTCGACGCCGGCCGCGACCGCTTGTTCCGCCTCGTCGGGATTGGTCGCCGAACAAAACAGGATGATGCCGGCGCGCTTCAGCCTGGCGATGGCATCGGCAGAAGGCAGGCCAAAGTGAAAGCTGACGACTGTGGGCCTCGTCTCCAGGAACAGGTCCAGCATCGCGGGGTCGGCGACGAAGCTGGTGTAAATCTCGCGCAACGCCTTCGGCGGCTGGGCGTTGCAACGCGCAAATACCGGCTTCAAAGCCGCCAGCCAATCGCGTTCGCGACCAGCGTCCGCCATGGCGGGTTTGTGGCAGAAGACATTGACGTTGAAGGCTCCCGAAGTCTGCGCCTTCAGCGACTCGATCATGACGCGGGCGTCAGAGACATTGACCGCCCCGACCGCGATGGAGCCAAGCGCGCCGGCATTCGTCACGACCGCCGCCAGGGCGGGGGTCGATGTGCCAGCCATCGGCGCCTGGATGATCGGCAATTGGATCCCGATCCGCTTCAGCAAGTTTCCCATGGAAGCATTTCTTTCCGATGATAATCTGGCTCGCCAATCGGAAATCCGACCAGATAGGAGATCAAGATGGCCCTTGCGGCAGGAACCCCGGCGCCGGATTTTAAATTGCAGGTTACGCCCGATCAGGCCGTTTCGCTGGGCGAATTCCGCGGCAAGCCGCTGATCCTCGCCTTCTACCCTGCCGACTGGAGCCCGGTATGCGGCGACCAGATGGCGCTCTACAACGAAGTGCTGCCGGAATTCCACAAATTCGGCGCAGAAATCCTCGGTGTGTCGGTCGACGGCGTGTGGTGCCATCTCGCCTTCGCGAAAGATCGTAAGCTGCACTTCCCGCTGCTGGCCGATTTCGAACCCAAGGGCGGCGTCGCGCGCAAATATGGCGCCTATGACGGCGCCAGCGGCGTTTGCGAGCGCGCGCTGTTCGTGCTCGATGGCGACGGGATCATCCGCTGGAGCTATGTTTCGCCCATCGCGGTCAATCCCGGCGCCGACGGTATTCTCGAAGCGCTCGAAGGACTTGCCAGAAAAGGAGCACGCTGATGTCAGCTCATGGTCTCAAACCGCCGGTCGGACCGGCGGATCACGTTGAAGGGTCCGCGGACGCGCCGGTTACGCTGGTCGAATATGGCGACTACCAGTGCCCCTATTGCGGCGAGGCCTACCCGATCGTCAAACGGGTGCAGAAGCGGTTGGGCGCCAAGTTGCGCTTCGTGTTCCGCAACTTCCCGCTGGCCGAAGCGCATCCCTTCGCCACAGGCGCGGCCCAAATGGCCGAAGCCGCCGCGTTGCAGGGCAAGTTCTGGCAGATGCACGATACGCTTTACGAACATCAGGATGCGCTCGATCCCGACAATCTCGTTGAGCACGCAAGGCGTTTGCATCTCGACATGGCGAAGCTGAAGGCGGCGCTCGGCAGCGCGGCTGTGACCGACCACGTGCAAAGCGATTTCATGAGCGGCGTGCGCAGCGGCGTGAACGGCACGCCGTCCTTCTTCGTCAACGGCGTGCGCTTCGACGGCAACTGGACGGACGCGGATGAATTTGCGGCGGCGTTGGAAGCTGTCGCGAACGCCGTTTGACTCGCGAGAAATTCGATTCGGCGCGCTTGATTCAAAAATATTTTCGTTTCGGACTCGTTTTTGTTTTCTGCGCCGCAGTTCCGCCAAGGTTTGGCGCTGTCCTTATTTTGTGAAACGCGAACGGGTCGCCGATTTCGCGGCGCAAGTTGAGCTCCTCGACGAGCGGGTTTAAGACACGGGCGGGAGGGGACGGCGGCTTGCCCGTCCTCAGGGGATAATCATGGATCTGTTGCGCTTTCTGATCTCGCTGCCGGCGCGTCTGGCGCGCGCGGTGGGTCACTTCTTGTATGTGCTCGGCCTCATGCTGCAGCCGCTCCTCGGCAGCGTGGCGTGGTCTCGACCCACCTGGATGCATTCGCTGGCCGCGGCAATTCGTCGAAAGCCGCTGGAAATCGGCGGTGGCGCGCTTGGGGCGGTGGTCGTCGTTCTGATCGGCTGGTCCGGCTGGGAATGGTATCTGCATCGTCCCCATCCCCCGACGCCCAATCTCATCACGTTTACGGTCGATGGCCCCGCGATCACGGACTACGAACTGAACGACGGCACGCCGGGCATCACCATTCACCCGGTGGACGTGAAGTTTTCCGCCTCCACGGCGCCGATCGAATTGGTCGGAAAGCCGGTGATCCGCGGCGTCTCGCTGGACCCGGCCATCAAGGGCGGCTGGAAGTGGATCGACGACAAGACATTGCGCTTCACGCCCGCGCAAGACTGGCCCATCGGCGCGCATGTCGCCATTCAGTTCGATCCGGCGCAGGCCTTTGCCCCCCATGTGCAGGTGGCCGACGACCATGGCGCGTTTGACGTCGCGCGTTTCTCGGCTTCGACGGGATCCGCCGAGTTCTATCAGGATCCGCAGAATCCGGCCGCCAAGAAGACGATCATGGGGGTGAGCTTCAACTATCCCGTCGATCCGGTCGAATTCGAGAAGCGCATCTCGCTCGCGCTGATGGGCCGCGATCACCAGTTCGCCAACCAGCTCAAATTCACGGTGATGTACGACCCCGCCAAGCTGAAGGCGTGGGTCCATTCCCAGCCGCTCGAACTGCCGCGCGACAACGACACCGTCGTGATGACCGTCGACAGCGGCGTGCGCAGTTCGCGCGGCGGCGACGGCACGCAGGCGCCATTCAAAATGTCCGCGAACGTGCCCGGACTTTACAGCCTCACCGTCGGCGACGCGTCGCCCACACTGGTCAACAACGACAAATACGAACCCGAACAGGTGCTGGTGCTCACGACCAGCGACACGGTGCGCGGAGAGGACCTTGCCAAAGTCACCCAGGCGTGGGTGCTGCCCAAGCGCAAGGCGGGCCACAAACAGGCCGCCGACGAACCGCCTTACGAATGGAGCACGGGCGAAGTCAGCGACGACGTGCTGCGCCATTCGCAACCCGTGAAACTCGAAATCGTGCCCACCGAAAACGAATTCTCCGACACGCAGAGCTTCAAATACCAGGCCGATCCCGGCCAGCGCATCTTCATCCGGGTCGCGGGCGGGCTCAAATCCTTCGGCGGCTATCTGCTGGGCGCGCCCAACTCCCAGACCTTCACTGTGCCGGATTATCCGAAGCTGCTCCACTTCATGGCGGACGGCTCTTTGCTGTCGCTCAGCGGCGACAAGCACATCTCGGTCGTGTCGCGCAACGTGCCGGGCATGAGGCTCGAAATCGGTCGCGTGTTGCCGGACCAGATTCAGCATCTGGTAAGCTTCAACGAAGGGACATTCACGACCCCCTCGCTGAGCGGCGGCTTCAGCGAGGATCATATTGTCGAACGGTTCGAGGAGGCCCGCGAGTTTCCGAAGGGCAAGCCTGGCGACGCGCATTATGAAGGCGTCGATCTCGGCCAATATCTGAGCGCCGGCAAGCACGGCGTCTTCCTGCTGCACCTGTCGGCTTACGATCCGTCGAAGAAAAAAGCCGCCGACGCAGCTTCGGACAATTCTTCCAGCGACAATTCCTCGAGTAACAACTCCTCCGGCGGCGACGACCAGGCGCAGACGACCGATACGCGCCTTATCGTGGTCACCGATCTCGGGCTTCTCGCCAAGCGCGAGCTGGACGGCAGCCGGGATGTTTTTGTGCAGTCGATCCATACCGGCTCGCCGGTCGCGGGCGCGCGCGTCTCCATCCTCGCCATCAACGGCCAGACGCTCTATTCGGAAACCAGCAGCGCCGACGGCGAAGTGCATTTCCCGACCTTGAAGGGCCTGGAGCACGAGAAGCGCCCCGCGCTTTATCTTGTCGAGAAAGACGGCGACCTGTCGTTCCTGCCCATGAAGGGCGAGGACCGGAAGCTCGACTATTCGCGCTTCGATATCGGCGGCGAGGTCAACGCGACCGACGCGGGCGAACTATCGGCCTACCTGTTTTCGGATCGCGGCATCTACCGTCCTGGCGACCAGTTCCACATCGGCATGATCGTGCGCACCGCCAGCTGGGCGCACAGCCCGGCCGGCGTGCCGCTCCAGGCCGAGATTGTCGATCCGCGCGGCGTGACGGTGAAGCGGCAGCCGTTCCAGGTCGACGCCTCCGGCTTTGCGGAGCTCGCCTACGCGCCCGCCGAAACCGCGCCGACGGGAACCTGGACGGTCAATCTCTACATCGTCGGCAAGGACGACAACGAAACGGCCATCGGCTCCACGACGGTGTCGGTGAAGGAATTCCTGCCGGATACGATGAAGGTGGATGCGTCGCTCTCCGCGCATGAAGCGGATGGCTGGGTCAAGCCCGACGGGCTCAAGGGCATTGTCGATGTGCACAATCTGTTCGGGACGCCGGCGGCGAACCGGCGCGATCGAGGCGTCGCTCACGCTCAATCCCACTTTCCCCGCATTCCGCGCCTGGCCGGATTATCAGTTCTACGATCTGCGTCATGCCAAGGACGGCTACACGACCAAGCTGCAGGACGGCAAAACCAACGATCAGGGCCACGCGGAATTCGATCTCGACCTGAAGAAATATGCGGACGCCACCTACCGGCTGGATTTCCTCGCCAAAGCTTATGAAGCGGAAGGCGGGCGTAATGTCGCCGCGACCACGGAGACTCTCGTTTCGAACAACGCCTGGCTGGTCGGTTACAAGGCCGCCGACGATCTCACCTATGTCAAGCGCGGCAGCCCGCGCGCGGTGCATCTCGTTGCGATCGATCCTGCGACCAAATCGATTGCGCTCGGCGGATTACAGGCGCAGTTGATCGAGCGGCGCTATGTGTCGGTGCTGACCAAGCAGGATTCGGGAGTCTACAAATACGAATCGCGCCTCAAGGAAGTGCCCATCAGCACGGCGGCGCTGACGATTCCGGCGGGCGGCGTCGACTACCCCTTGCCGACCGACAAACCCGGCGACTATGCGCTGCTGATCCGGTCCGGCAATGCCAGCGTCAACCGGATCGAATAGTCAGTGACGGGCGAGGCCAACCTGTCGCGTTCGCTCGACCGCAACGCCGAACTCGAGATCAAGCTCAACAAGCAGGATTACGCGCCGGGCGAGCAGGTCGAGGTGTCGTTGCGCGCGCCCTATGAAGGCAGCGGGCTGATCACCATCGAGCGCGACAAGGTCTACGCGCATGCCTGGTTCCACGCGACCACGACGAATTCGGTCCAGCACATCGCGGTGCCCGCGGGGTTCGAGGGCAACGGCTATATCAATGTCCAATACATCCGCGATCCCGCGTCCAACGAAGTGTTCATGAGCCCGCTGAGCTATGGCGTCGTGCCGTTCTCGGTGAATGTGGACGCGCGCCGCAACGCGCTCACCGTCGAGGCGCCGGATCTCGTCAAGCCCGGTGCGACGGCGACGTTCAAGCTGCACGCAGCCCATCCCACCAAGGCGGTTCTCTTCGCAGTCGACGAAGGCATCCTGCAGGTCGCGCATTACAAGCTGGGCGATCCGCTCAAATTCTTCTTCCGGAAGCGCATGCTCGACGTACAGACCTCGCAGATCCTCGATCTGATCCTGCCCGACTTCAAGAAACTGATGTCGCTGGCCGCGCCCGGGCGGAGACGGCGGCGATGCGATCGGCCGCCAGCTCAATCCCTTCAAGCGCAAGCGCGACAAGCCTGTCGCCTATTGGTCCGGCATTGTCGATGTGAACGGCGAAAAGGATTTCCAATATGCCGTGCCGGATTATTTCCACGGCAAGCTGCATGTGATGGCCGTCGCCGTGTCGCCCGACATGATCGGCATCGTCGAAGGCGCCACGACCGTGCGCGGCGATTTCGTGCTGTCGCCCAGCGCGCCGACGACGCTGGCGCCCGGCGACGAGGCCGAGGTAGGCGTGGGCGTCTCCAACAATATCGCGGGCGCCGGAACCGCCGCAATGCCGGTGACGGTCACGCTCAAGGCGGGGCCGCAATTGCAGGTGATGGGCGGCGCCACGCAGACGCTCTCGCTTGCGCCGATGCATGAAGGCGCGCTTACTTTCCGCGTCAAGGCGACAAGCCTGCTCGGTTCCGGCTCGCTCGAATTCACCGCAAGTTCCGCCGGGAAATCGGCTGCGCAGCGCATCGATGTGTCGATCCGTCCAGCGGCAGCCTTCCGCACGCAAGTCGAATTCGCGCGCATCGGGCCCAACAGCGGAACGGTCGTGACCGATCTGCGCCATATGTACGACGCCTATGCCGTGCGCAATGCCAGCATCTCGACCGTGCCTCTGGTGCTGTCGGAGGGGCTGACAAGCTGGCTCGTGAATTACGACAATTACTGCAGCGAGCAGATCGTCAGCGCGACCATGCCGAGGCTCGTCGCATCGAAATGGTCGGCGGTGCCGGCGTTCGCGCGCGCGCTGCAGCCGGCAGCGGGCGCTGCGAACAATCAGGATGCGCTCACCGCCCAGATCGATGCGTTGCGATCGCGCCAGAACGATCAGGGCGGCTTCGGCGTGTGGTCCGCCACACCCGATTCCGAACCTTTTGTGACGGCTTACGCGATGCATTTCCTGCTGGAAGCGCGCGACCGCGGCGTGGCCGTTCCGAAGGACATGATCGACGCGGGCGACAAGGCGCTGCAGGGGCTCGCGGCCGACGATGGATTGAATTCGCTGCACGACCTGCGGCAGCGGGCCTATGCGGTTTATCTCCTGACGCGCGAGGGAAACGTCACGACCAATAATCTGGCGGCCGTGCAGAAGCGTCTGCAGGAGGCGTATCCGAAGGAATGGAAGACCGATCTCGCAGCGGCGTGGTTGGCTGCATCCTACAAGTTGATGAAACAGGATTCCGAAGCCGACAATCTGATGGCGGGTCCCAAGCGCGAGCTGGAGCGCGCCTCCGACAACGGCGAATATGACTACGACTATTACTACGATCCGCTGACCCGCGATGCGACCGTGCTTTATTTGTTGGCCAAATATTTCCCGGATCAGACACGGGTGCTCTCGCCGCATGTGATGGAGAATATCGCCCGCCCGCTGGAGAAGAACGAATTCAACACGCTCTCTGCTTCCATGACGATGCTGGCGTTGGATGTTTATGCCAGTTCGAACGCTGCGGCGGTCGAAAAGCTCGGTATCGACGAAGTGGATGCGAAAGGGCATTTGAAGTCGATCGCCGCCATCCAGAACAAGCTGCTGCAGGCGGGCATTTGGAGCGGCACAGCGGCGAAACTGCGCTTTACGGACGGAAGCAACATTCCGGCATGGCTTGTCGTCGACCAGGCGGGTTATGACCGGGATGTGTCTTCGCAGCCGATTAAGAACGGACTCGAGATCGTCCGCGAATACACTGACACGAACGGCAATGCGCTGACGCAGATCACCTTGGGCGAGGAGATCGACGTGCATGTGAAGATCCGCGCCACGGCCGGCAAAGGCGTCGGTGATGTCGCGATCGTCGATTTGCTGCCCGGCGGATTCGATCCCGTGATGGAGCCGCCGCCTGCGCCGGCCGCCGGCGACGACGGCACGACTCCGCCGCCCGCGGCGCCGACCATCCGCGTGACAGGCTCGACCTGGGCGCCGACCTACACCGACGTGCGCGAAGACCGCGTGGTGATCTATGGCACGGCCTCGCCCGATGTGCAGGAATTCATCTATCGCATCAAGGCGTCGAGCGCGGGCAAATTCATCGTGCCGGCCGCCTATGGTGAGTCGATGTATGACCGGCGCATCCAGGCGCGAGCCGCGGGCGGCGACATCCTCACGGTGGCGCCGCCGCACTGACAGATCGTGCGATGAGGCAAATGGCGACGATCCTTCGTTCGGTGTTGCGCGATATCGGCCGCGCTTTATGGCTCGCGCAGAACTGGCTGGTCGGCATCGCGCTGATTGCCGTGATCCTCGCGGGGTTTTGCCTCTGGCCGCATGCGTCGCTCCAAAGCTGGAAGCCGTCTTCCGTCGCCGTCACGGATGCGCGCGGCAAGCTGCTACGGCTCACGCTGGCCAGCGACGATCGCTATCGCCTCTGGGTTCCGCTCGATGATATGTCTCCGCAACTCGTCGACGCGGTGCTGCTGCGCGAAGACCGCTGGTATTACTGGCACCCCGGAATCAATCCTTACGGTCTCGCGCGCGGCTTCTGGGTGACCTATGTGCGCCACCGCCATCCGCAGGGCGGCTCGACCATTGCGATGCAACTCGCGCGCCTGTTCTGGCCACTCAATACGCGCACGCTTCTCGGCAAGTTCGAGCAGATCGGGCGCGCGGTCGAACTCGAACTGTTTTATTCGAAGCGAGAGATTCTCGAGGCTTATCTCAATGACGCGCCTTATGGCCGCAATGTGGAAGGCGCGGGAGCCGCGAGTCTCATCTATTTCGACAAGCCTGTCGCCGCCATCACTCTGCCCGAAGCGTTGACGCTCGCAGTCATCCCGCAAAATCCCGCCGGCCGTCTGGCTTCTGCACATAGCGCATCCGGCATCATCACCTTGCGGCTCACGGCTTCGCGCGACCGGCTTTATGCGCGCTGGCTCGGCGTGCATCCCGAAGACGCCGCTCTCAAGCCGCTCTTTGCTTTGCCGATGACGATCCGGCCCTTGTCAGCATTGCCGTTCGAGGCGCCGCATGCCGTGGAGCAGGTGCTGGAGGCGCAACGCATTGCGGGCGGCTCGAACGAGCCGCGTGTGACCACAATGATCGATCTCGATCTGCAGCACATCCTGGAGCGTCAGATTGCGGCCTATGTCGCGCGCAATGGCGCAAGCGGCATTCACAACGCGTCTGCGATCCTCATCGATACGCGCGACATGGGCGTCAAGGCGCTGGTGGGCTCGGCTGATTATTTCGACCGCGCGCTTCTGGGACAGGTGAACGGCACGCTGGCGCGCCGCTCGCCGGGCTCGACCCTGAAGCCGTTCATCTATGCGCTCGGGTTCGACCAGGGAATCCTGCATCCGCAAACAGTGTTGCGCGACGTGCCAACATCGTTCGGGCCCTATACGCCCGAGAATTTCGACGGACGTTTTCTCGGTCCGATCACGGCGACCGATGCGCTCAATCGCAGCCGCAACATTCCGGCCGTCTGGATCGCGTCGCAGCTCCACGCGCCGGATCTCTATCAATTCCTGCAAAGTGCGGGCATCGGCCATCTTGCGAGCGAGCAGCATTATGGGCTTGCCCTTGTACTGGGGGGAGGCGAAGTCAGCATGCAGGAACTAGCCGGCCTCTATGCGATGCTCGCCAATCGCGGCGTGTTGAAGCCGCTGCGCTTTCGCGCCGACGAGCCGCAAAGCGCGGGCACGCGCCTTGTGAGCGCCGAAGCGAGCTTCATGGTGATGGACATGCTGCGCCAGCATGTGCGCCCCGACGAATCTTCCGGCGCGCAGCCGCAGCAGACGCCCATCTATTGGAAGACGGGAACTTCTTGGGCGTTTCGCGACGCCTGGACGGCCGGAAGTTTCGGTCCCTATGTGCTTGTCGTATGGGTCGGCAATTTCGACGGCACGGGCAACCCGGCCTTTGTCGGCGTCGATGCGGCGGCGCCGTTGTTTTTCCAGATCGTGGACAATATCGAAGCCGAACGACCGGCGCTCGGCGAGCCTGAACGGCAAAGGCCGCCCAATCTCGCGCGCGTGGAAATCTGTCTCGCAAGCGGCGAGCTTCCCAATCGCTGGTGCCGGCAAAAGGGTATGACCTGGTTCATTCCCGGCAAGTCCCCCATCCGCGTAAGCACTGTGCATCGGCCCGTCACGATCGACGATGCGACCGGTTTGCCCGCTTGTCCGCCTTATGCGGACAAGCATGTGCATGACGAGATCTACGAATTCTGGCCGTCCGACCTCGAGCAGGTCTTCGCGGAAGCGGGAATTCCGCGCCGCAAGCCGCCGCAGAATCCGGCCTGCGCGAATGCCGGCGCTCCCGAGGGCTCCGCGCCGCAGATCCTTTCGCCATTGCGGGGCAGCGCCTATGCGATGCGGCTGACAGACCTCGATCGCAAACGCATCGCCTTCAACGCCACGGCGGACGCCGATGCGCGCGCGGTTTACTGGTTCATCGACGACGCCTATGTGGGCCGCAGCGCGCCTGGCGAAGCGCTCTATTGGCAGCCGCTCGCCGCGGGCAATTATCGCGTCCGCGCCGTCGACGATCATGGTCGCAGCGACGAGCGGCCGCTCGAAGTGACGCTGATTGAGTAGAACGCGCGGGGCAAGTAATCGCGCCGCGGGACCAAGCGTTGCAAAATATCTGATGCAACCACAGATAGAACTCTCTATACTCGCCTCAATCCGGCTTTGCGCATTGAAAGCCGGCGATCGGGACGTGCGAGGGGGGAAAGATATGGTTGCCGCCGAATCCGTCACACCGTTGAAGTTCGACTCGCGCAACAACCTTCGCGCGGATGCGCAGGCCTATGACGAGTCGCTGGTCAAGGATTTGGCCCGGCTTCTCCGGTTCGTTTCGACCGCCAAGGACATCGATGTGCCGAAGGACATGCTCGAGGGCGCGGCCAAGGCCTTGCAATCGGCCGAAACGCAGGTGAGCGAGGGCAGGCCGTTAGACCTCGACACCCAACTCAGCGTGTTCAAAGCGATCGACGCGCTGAGCCCGAAAGTATACCCGGCCACGACAGCTTCGCTCGAGATTGCCGAGATCATGGAAGTCGGAAATTCCGATGGAACGGAGCAGCAGCAGCAGATCAGGCGTCGCGTCAACAGCCTCATCACATTTTGGATTGTCCTGGCCGTGGCGTCGCTTGTTCTGGTCTTCGCCTTCTGCGCGATTATCGGCGCCGAGGACGCCAGGGATCAGACGGAACAGCACATTCTGCCCGGTCTGTGGCCGGTCCTGCTGCGGATCGCCAATTTCGCCAATCCGATCGCACTGGGATTTCTGGGCGCCTGCGCATACATTCTACGATCGATCTTGCAGGGACTCGCCACAAGGACATTCGTGCTGCGCGACGGCACCTCTTATATGTTGCGGTCGATCCTCGGAATGATCCTGGGCTTCATGATTCCGAATCTGTTTCTCGACAAGAACGCGCATCTCGGATTGAGCGCCATGGCGATCCCGTTTCTCGCCGGATATGCGGTCGAGCCAATGTTCGCCGCATTGGACAATATCGTGCTGACCTTGCGCGACGCCGTCAGCCGCAGCCCGGCTGCCGGCGCTGCGAAAGCGCGGTAGCGGCGGCCTCTTCTTGCGCCCGAAGTTGTTGCCAGCGGCGTGCGGCTGCTTCTAAACTTGTGGACGGAGGGCCTCCTTTCGCGATGAGGTTGTCATGCGTGCTTTGTCACTTGGCTTCGGCGTATTGGGGTTGAGTTTTGTTCTTTCGGGTTGCGCCTATTACCCGGACGGGCCTTATGCGTACGGTCCGGGCTGGTGCGACTATCACCCCCGCAGATGTGCGGCGGGACCTTATGGTCCGCCACCGCCCCCGCCAGGTTACGCCGGCCCGCCGCCCGGTTATGCCGGGCCGCCTCCCGGATACCCGCCGCCGCCCGGATATGGGCCGCCACCGCCGCAGGGATATGGGGCCCCGCCACCGGGCAGTGCGCCGCCGCCGCAATCGGGCGCGCCGCAAGGCGAGAATTCTGCGCAGCAACAGAACCAGCTTGCCAAGGTGAACAATCCAACCTGGTGCAACAACCATCCGCGCAAATGCGAAGAGCTGCGGCAGAGGTTCGGGATGGCTCCATCGGGATATGCGCAACAGGGTTATGGTCCACCACCGGCCAACGGGGCGCCGACGCCGCTGAATAACAACGGCTCGCCGGGCGGTTCGCCTCCTGCTCATTGAAAGCGCATCCGCCATTGTTTTGCGGCAGCGAACATGGAGAAAAGGGCGCGGATGAATGGTCCGCGCCTTTTTTCGCAGCGCGCCGATTGAGAGCGGCAATCCGTGGCTTGGCTCGCGCGAGCCGCGACAGATTTGTGCCATACTGCGCCAAAGCTCGAGGTGGATATCCGATGAAAATCCTGTCTTGTGTCGCCGTCCTGATGATGTGCTCAGGCGCCGCTCTTGCCGGAGGATTGCCGGTGCAGGAAGGCGCCTGCGTCTGGACGAAGATCGCCAAGCTCGAACACCGGCTGCAAAACGGCGAGAACGGGCCGATGGTTCCGGGTTCCGGCTCCGCCGTGGAATTCGCAAATGGCGGCTATCAGGTTTCCTATGAAGAAGTCGACGCCGTCCATCATGCGCGCAAAGAAGATCGGGTCCTGATGTGCCTGATTTCGATTCCCCACCCCTGTCCGCCCGGCGACGGCCGCGGACGCTGGTACACGACCACCGATCTGCGCACGATGGAATCCTGGACGATGATGGATTCCGAGCACAGTTGCGGCGGCGCGTAAGCGGTTGCTGCTGGAACAATGAGGATGCGAAACGCATGATCGCCTTCACGCGCGAAAGAACCGAAAGCGGCGTCACCGAATATCTTTTCGATCTGACGGTCGCCGGCGAAAGAGTTCCGGCCGTGATTTGGGCGCCGGAAGGCAAGAAGGGCGAGCGACCGTTGATCCTCATGGGGCATGGTGGTTCGCAGCACAAAAAAATAAACACGCTGGCCGCGCGCGCCCGGCAATATGCGCAACGTCTGGGTTACGCCACGCTCGCCATTGACGCGCCCGGGCATGGCGATCGCATCAGCCGCGAACAGGCCGAGCGACTCACGAAGGAAGTGGGCGATCGCGTGCGCGGAATAGGCGGCTCGGGCGGGCCGTCGGCCGAGATGCTGAAGACCATGGCGGCGCGCGCCGAACGCGCCATTCCCGAATGGAAGGCGGCGCTGGATGCGGCGCTGTCATTGGATTTTATCGGGGCGACGACGCGGATCGGATATTGGGGCGTGTCGATGGGAACCGCTATCGGCGTGCCCTTCGTGGCGAACGAGCCGCGCATCACATGCGCCGTGTTCGGACTTGCGGGCCTGCGCCCCGGCGCGGACTCTTTCGAGAAAGCAGCGCACGCCATCACCATTCCGCTGGAGTTCGTGTTCCAGTGGGAAGACGCCGTGGCGCCCCGTGAAAGCGGACTCGCGCTGTTCAATGCGTTCGGATCAAAGGAAAAGACGATGCATGTGAATCCGGGCGCGCATGTCGAGATTCCGAATTTCGAAGGCGCCTCGTGGCAGGCGTTTTTCGTGCGCCATCTGGGTCAGGCATAAGCGCCGTCGCGCGCGAGCTTCAAACCGGAAGCCCGAGATATCGCCAAAGCTGGGCGATCTGAAGCAAATCCAGTTCGATGGAGGTTTCAATTTCCTCGATCAATCCGGGCGCTTCGCCCTTCTGCTTCCGTTCATGGTTGAGGTGAAGCAATCGTTCGAGCGTGCCTCCGACCGGCGCTTCCTTCTCGCCGGTCACAAGCCTCCAGCCGGGAGTCTTCACCCGCTCGACCAGCTCGTCATGTGTGTATTTGTCGGTCATCGCAACGTCTCCCGCGGTGAATGGACCCGTATATAGGTTGCGCCGGTCTGGGCGCCAAATCGCCGGCTTTCTGCCTGGGATATCGTTCTCATTCTACAACGCCATTGCGCCGTCGATCACGAATGTCTGGCCGGTGACGAAGGCTGCGCCGTCGCCGGCAAGATAGAGCGCCAGTTCCGCAATCTCCGCCGGCGTGCCCAGCCTTCCCATAGGTTGGCGCGCGATGAACGCTTTGCGCGCGCCCTCATAGTCGCCGGTGTCGGTCCAGCGTTGCCGGAGCGACGGAGAATCGACGGTGCCGGGGCAGATCGCGTTGCAGCGTATGCCTTTGGTCACGAAATCGATCGCGACGGATTTTGTGAGCCCGATTACGGCCGCTTTGCTCGCGCCATAGGCGCAGCGGTTGAGAACGCCTTTTATCGAACTCGCGACGGACGCCACATTGACGATGGAACCGTGAGCCGCGGCGATCATGCCGGGCAGGAACGCGCGAGTCATGCGCGCCATGGACGTGACGTTCACGTCGAAAGTCTGCGCCCAGACCTCATCGCTGCTCTCCAGCACCGTGCCGTTCGGCACCATGCCCGCACAATTGAACAGCACGTCGATCGCGCCGATTTCACGCGCGAGCGCCGCGATGGAAGCGGCGTCGGTCACGTCAAGCTTCCGCGCCGCGAAGCAGGAAAGCCCTTCCAGCTTGCCGGGATCTAGGTCGGTCGCGATCACGCGCGCGCCTTCTGCCGCGAACAATTCCGCCGTCGCCCGACCGATACCCTGGCCTGCGCCGGTGATGAGAGCTGTTTTCGCTTCGAGTTTTCTTGTCATTGGGGATTCAAGCGCCGTTTTCGAAGAAATCCATCGTACTATGCGTCATCCGACCTGTCTTCGCATAATGGCGTCAGGGCCCACCCTGGCGGGACCTGACGGATCGCCGGCTTGTGCGCTAATCTCCGCGTCCTGGGCGGTAGCGGAGTTTCGTTTCCGGTTCTCTGTCAAAATGAGTCAATGAAGGACGACATGACATGACGCACAAATTCGCGATGCTGGTTCTGCTGCCGGCGCTCTTTTTCGTGTTGCCTGCCACGGCGCAAATGGGCGGCATGGGCGGCATGGGCAACCAGGGCGAACAGCCTAGGGGCGAAGAGTTCGCTCCCCAGAGCACCACGAGCAATGTTCCCAGCGATCCGGAAGGGCGAGCCGAAGATCTGCGCTTGAGCGGCAAATGCGACCAAGCGATGCCGATATTTCGTGCGATAGCGTCCAGGGGCGCCGGCTTTGAAATCGCCCGATACAATCTCGGGCTTTGCCAGCTCGACGTCGCAAAAGCGGAGACGGACCCGCAGCGCGCCGGAAACCTCGCGCGCGAGGGCGCCGCCAATATCAGGAAAGCGGCGGAAGGCTCGCTTCCAGGCGCCCAGCTCAAACTGGTGAGCCTGTATCTGGATGGCGTCGGCGTCGCGCCGGATGCCGTGGAAGCGGGAATGTGGTCATTGATCTACCGTTCGAACGGCACGCGCGTGGTGTTGGGCTTGCCGAATGTTTCTCCTGAATTGCAGGCGCGTCTGGACGCCGTGTTGACGGCTGCGACCTGGGCGCAAGCCCAGTCGCGCGCCGATGCGTGGATGCCGACTGCGCAAAATTCCGGGGACTAAGCGGATCGCGCAACCCTTCATGGCATGGGGCAACCAGGATTCCAGTGCAGGAGTTGTGGTATTTTCTGATTGAGAAAACGAACTTTCCAATGTAGGAATGTTGAACCGGAACAAGGCCCGCGAGCGCGCATCATGACCGACGGAAAATTCGACGTCCTCGTCATAGGCGCGGGAATCGCCGGGGCGACGGCGGCGGCGCTGCTGGCCCCCGACCGACGCGTCGCCCTGCTCGAACGCGAAAGCCTGCCCGGTTATCACTCTACAGGGCGCTCGGCCGCGCTCTTCTCGGAGACATACGGAAACGCCATCGTTCGTGCGCTGTCGCGCGCCAGCCGCGCGTTCCTGTTTGCGCCGCCGGAGGGCTTTGCCGAATACAATTTGGTGCGCCACCGCGGAACGCTGCATATCGCGCGCAAGGACCAGCTCGGCTTCCTCGAAAGCTTTCTGGCGCTTCCCGACGTGGCGGCTCATGCGCGCGCAGTCGATGCAT
This sequence comes from uncultured Alphaproteobacteria bacterium, assembly GCA_963715545.1. Classification (GTDB taxonomy): domain Bacteria; phylum Pseudomonadota; class Alphaproteobacteria; order Micropepsales; family Micropepsaceae; genus Rhizomicrobium. The sequence continues at coordinate 4,497,321 of OY970252.1, forward strand.
CGGAGGCGCTTCGTCTATGTCCGCTCCTGCGGCCGGGCTACGCAGCGGCCGGAATCCACGAGCCGTTTGCGAGCGATGTGGACGTGCACGCGCTGCATCAAGGTTATCTCAAAATGGCGCGCGCGGGCGGAAGCGCGCTGGTCACCGATGCGCCCGTGACGCGTCTGGATCGCAAACAGGGAAGCTGGATTGCGCGAACTCCGGCAGGCGACTTCGAAGCGCCCGTCGTCGTCAATGCGGCCGGCGCCTGGGCGGACGAACTGGCGCAGCTTGCGGGCGCGGCCCCGCTGGGGATCGTTCCGTACCGCCGCACGGCTGTGCTGGTGGATGCGCCGAAGGGCCTCAATATCGATGAGGCGCCGAACACCATCGACATCGAAGAACTCTTCTATTTCAAACCGGACGCCGGACTGTTGTTTCTGTCGCCCGCCGACGAAACGCCGACCGTGCCTTGCGATGCGCAACCCGACGAGATCGACGTCGCCGTCGCGATCGATCGCGTGCAGGCGGCGACCACGCTGGAGGTGACGCGGGTGCGCCGCAAATGGGCCGGATTGCGGAGCTTCGCGCCCGACCGCAGCCCGGTCATCGGATACGATCCCGACATGGCGGGCTTCTTTTGGCTTGCCGGGCAGGGCGGATACGGCATCCAGACGGCGCCGGCGGCCGGCCGACTGGCGGCTGCGCTCATCCGCGAAGAAGACGTGCCCCGCGAATTGAGCGGCTTCGGGATCAGCGCCGATACGGTGTCTCCGCAGCGCTTCCGCAAACCAGCGCGCAAACAGGTCGTCGCCGGCTGAGGCGTTCAGGCGCGACGCTTGCGGGCGATGCTTTTGCCGATGGCCGAAGGGCGCGCATCCTTGGCGGTCGCCTCGGTGGCCTTCTCGTCGCGCCGCGTTCCGCGCATGGCTTCCATCAATTGCGATTCCGCGCCCGAGCAAATCGACAGCACGCGGCATGGTCCGGCGCTGGCGGCGAGATAAGCATGACCCATTCCACTATCGAAATAGATGGAATCGCCCTTGTGCAGAATGACAGGCGCATAAAGCTCGGAATGAAACTCGACCGTTCCATCCAGGATGAACGCAAATTCTTCGCCGTCATGGCGGATCAGGTCGCCGAATTCGGCCAATGTCCGCGCGTGCAATTCGGCCACGATCGGCACGAAACGCTTGTTGAGAAGTTCCGACGCCGGATAGAGGTGGTCGTAATGGTCGGTTTCGATCGCCTGGCCCTGGCCCGCGCGGGTGATGCAGCGCCGGCCGCTGGGGACGCCGCCATTGGCGATGGCCGCGCGGGGCGAAAAAAGCTCCGCGATATCGACTTCGAGGCCGGCGCTGATTCGCGCCAGCTTGTCGTAAGTGAGCGACATCTTTCCGTTTTCGATCTTCGACAAAGTCGAGACAGGCAGCCCGGTGCGATGGCTCACATCGGCCAAAGTCCAGCCTTTTCGCATGCGCAAGGTGCGCAGCGCGGCGCCGGGCTGGGCCGCCGGACGCTTCTCTGCGCTGCTCTCAAGACGCAATTGTTTCGCCGACATACGCCCTCTCTAAACGGGAATGCCCCCATCTGCCAAGGCGGCTTCACGAATGTCCCTGTTTGAAAAATAGTTGCAATAATAGAAATCTGTTGCAATAGTGGCTTGCATTTTAACGGGGGCCGTCATGAAAAATCGTGGGTACGTCGCACTACTGCTGGGAAGCAGCGTGTTGGCAGGGGTTGCGGGCATTGCAGAGCAGGCGGCGGCGCAAACTGCCGCCACGCCGAATAGCGGCTCGATCGAGACGGTGGTCGTCACCGCCGAGAAGCGGCCGGAAGTGCTGCTGAATGTGCCGGCGTCGATCAGCGCGGTGAGCGGCAAGGCGCTGGAGGATTTGGGAGCGACGCGTCTGTCGGATTGGGCAGGCTACGTGCCCGGTTTGAACATCACGAATGACGGCGTGCCTGGGCAGTCGACGATCACGTTGGAAGGCATCGCACCGATTGGGGCGACTTCGGAAGCCGCGGTCTACGTCAACGACACGCCTATCGGGTCCAGCAGCAGTTACGCAGCTACCAGCATACTGACAGTCGACCTCATGCCTTATGACCTCGATCGTGTCGAAGTGGTGAGAGGTCCCCAGGGCACGCTCTATGGCGCGAGCGCGATGGGCGGCATCATCCGCTATATTTTGGCGTCTCCGGACCTGTCCGGCTTCTCGGGCCGGGTCGGCGGCGACTTGTTCGGTGTCGCTGACTCAAGTGGCGCCGGCGGTAATGTGCGCGCCGAAGTCAATGTACCGATCATCGACGACCAACTGGGCTTCCGAGTCTCCGTCTTCGACCAGTACACACCGGGCTATATCGACGACATTACGAACGGGCGGGACCACGATAACGGCTTGCGGCAAGAGGGCATCCGCGGCGCCCTGCTGTGGAAGCCAAGTACAGATCTTTCGATCGAGTTCTCGGCGATCGACCAAAAAACATCAGCTGCAAATTCCGCCGTTGTCTCCCTTGACGCCACGACAAACGCTCCAGTAGGGAACGGTCTTTCCAACACCTCTGCCCGCGCCCAACCGTTCCAGCAGGAATTCCAGTTGTACGATGTCAACATCGAATGGGATTTGCATTGGGCCGAACTCACTTCGATATCGAGCTATCAGAAATTCGGCACCGCCTCCGACGGGGATGAGACCGCCTTTTTGGGCCCGTATCTTCAGTTTTACGGTCTACCAAATCCCGGTGGGGCGGATCAGTCAGACGAAACCAACGATCATACCGTAAAAAAATATTCCCAAGAGCTGCGGCTCGCTTCGCCCGCAGGCGGAACGCTGGAGTGGCTGATCGGTGGATTCTACACGCACGAGGCGAGCCTCCTCGCGCAAGTCGTCAGCGGTTACAATTCTTCCGGCGTTCCTTACGCGGGCGACAACCCGGTGGAATTTGCGAATATTCCCAGCATCTATCAGGAATATGCGATCTTCGGCGATGTGACATGGCATATCACCGACCAGATCGACCTCGATGGCGGCCTGCGTTACGCCCACAACAATCAGACTTTCACCGAAACCGAAGGCGGCTTCGCGTTCGATCCCGCCAATCCAAATCTTGCAGTTCTCACCGTGCCGGGAAAATCGGCCGAGGGCGTCCCGACATTCCAGGTCGCGCCGAGCTACCATCTCAACGCCGACACGATGCTCTATGCCCGCGTCGCCAGCGGATATCAGCCGGGCGGCCCCAACGTCGAGCTAAAGGGTACAACCTTCCCCGCGACGTTCTCCTCTTCGCGTCTCATCGACTATCAAGCAGGCTTGAAATCGACGTTTCTGGACGGACATGCAACGGCCGACATCTCGGCGTTCTATATCGATTGGACGTCTATTCAGGTTCTAGACTACATCCCGGGGATAGGTTCAGGTCTTGTAAACGGAGGCACGGCGCGAAGCGAAGGCGTCGAACTCAGCACGACGTACTCGCCGATCGACGGCTTGGTGTTCGGCGGCAATCTCACTTACGACGACGCTGTGCTGACGCGCGCAATTCCCACGATCTCCGTCGCGTCCGGCGCCCGCCTTCCCGATGTTCCGTTGTGGGCTGGATCGCTCACGGTGAACTATACGCGCCCTGTTTTCGAGAATTGGAACGGCTTTTTCGGCGCCGGTTATCGCTATACGGACAGCACCTATTCCTTTGCACAGGGCGAGGCAAATAGCGGCGAAGCAGCCGGCTTCGAGGCGGGCGGTTACAGCGTTGTCGACCTTCATCTCGGCGTTACGGACGAGAGTTGGAAGATTTCACTTTACGCGAAGAACCTCACCAACACGCGCGCATATACGCAGAACTCCTACGGATTTGACGCGGTTGGTCTGCCGATCAACGGTACAGCGTCGGTGCTTCAACCCCGAACAATCGGTATCAGCGTCGACAAGTCGTTCTGATCGAAACAGTGAGCGGCGCGCTTCGCCCGGAGCGCGCCGCAATTTTCCGCGCGGGTTCGATCGGCGAATAAAGGAAGACTCGTGCCTTTGTTGGAGATCAGGACGGAATCCCGGCCGTTCAAGCAGCCATTCCGGATTTCGGGCTACACCTTCACGGAGGGCGAAGTTGTGTTCGTCGCGCTGTCGGACGGCGGCCTGAGCGGCCGCGGCGAGGCGTGCGGCGTCTATTACCACGACGAAACGCCCCAATCGATGACCGCCCAACTCGAAACCGTGCGGAGCGAAATCGAACGCGGCGTGAATCGCGAGGCGTTGCAGTCCTTGTTGCCGGCAGGCGGCGCACGCAACGCCGTCGATTGCGCGCTGTGGGATCTGGAAGCCAAACGTGAGCGCATGCCGGTTTGGAAGATGGCGGATGCGCCGCGCCCGATTCCGCTGCGCACGACATTCACCGTGGGCGCCGGCAGCCCGGATGATATGGCCGCCGCAGCGCGTGCCTATGAGGGCGTCCGCGCCATCAAGCTGAAGCTTACGGCCGACGATCCCGCGGCTTGCGTGCGCGCCGTGCGCGCGGCGCGGCCGGATGTGTGGATCGGGGTCGACGCCAATCAGGCCTTCACGCGTCAGACGCTGGAAAAATTGCTGCCCGTGCTGGTCGATGCACAGGTGGGCTTGATCGAGCAGCCTCTTGTCATTGGCGCCGACGCCGAACTGAGTGGACTGGATTCGCCCATTCCGCTTGCGGCCGATGAAAGCGTTCAAAGCCTGCAGGATATCGGCAGGCTTGCCGGTCTCTACGATGTCGTCAATATCAAGCTCGACAAGAGCGGCGGCCTCACCGAAGGATTGAAGATGGCGCACGAGGCGCGGCGTCTCGGTCTGAAGGCGATGGTGGGCTGCATGTCGGGCACGTCGCTATCGATGGCCCCCGCATTTGTGCTGGGGCAGATTTGCGATTTTGTCGATCTCGACGGACCGACATTTCTGGCGAACGATCGACCGCATCCTGCGGTTTACGCGGACGGGACAATTTGGTGTCCGGAGTCGTTGTGGGGCGGCGCCGTTTAGGTTCGAGTCAAGGGAGAATGAAATGATCAAGCAACTTGCCGTGTTGTCCGCTGTGCTGGCTGTTCTGGCGGTCGGCGTTGCGAATGCTGCCGCTCCAGTGACCGGTCCCGCGGCCGCGATCCCGTTGCCGGCGCATTCAAGCGCGGCCGCGCCGCTTCCCGCGCTTCCCGTGCAAACCCACGACCTCACCGCGCAGGACGCTGAAACATTCTATGACGGTCTCATTCCCTATGCGCTGGCGCGCGGCGACATGGCCGGTGGCGTCTTCGTCGTGGTCAAGGATGGGAAGATCCTGTTCTCGAAAGGCTACGGCTATTCCGACATCGCCAAGCGCAAGCCCGTCATTCCCGACCAGACGATGTTCCGGCCCGGCTCCGTCTCGAAGACGTTCACCTGGACGGCCGTGATGCAGCTCGTGCAGGCGGGCAAAATCGATCTCGATCGCGACGTGAACGCCTATCTCGATTTCAAGATTCCGGAGAAATTCGACAAGCCCATCACCATGCGCAACCTGATGACGCATACGGCGGGATTCGAAGATGGCATCGACAAATCCTTCGTGAAGAAAGCCAACGAGCTTTTTCCGTTGGCCGACTACATGAAGAATTACATGCCCGCGCGCATCGAGCCGCCGGGCAAGGTCGTCGCCTATTCGAATTACGGCGCGTCGCTTGCGGGCTATATCGTGCAGCGGTTGTCGGGCGAATCCTACGCGGACTATATCGCAGACCACATCCTGAAGCCGCTGAGCATGACGCACTCGACCATGGTGCAGCCTTTGCCGGCCGCTCTCGCGCCGTTCATGGCGGAAGGTTACATCAAAGCCTCCGACGACAAGGCGGTTCCGTTCGAATTCGTCGAGACGGCGCCCGCCGGCTCCATGTCCGCCAGCGGGACTGACATGGCGCATTTCATGATCGCGCAGCTGGAGAACGGGACCTATAACGGCGTTTCGATCCTGAGCCCCACCACGATCGCTCTGATGCATTCGCCGCAATCGCGCATGGCGCCCGGCGTCAACGGATACGATCTCGGCTTCTATCAGGAAAACCGCAACGGCCTGCGCATCATCGGCCATGCCGGAGATACCGAAGCATTCCACAGCGATTTGCATCTGTTGCTCGATAAGGACGTCGGCGTCTTCATGTCGTTCAACAGCCTCGGCAAGGACGGCGCGGCCGAGAATGTGCGCGTCGCTTTGTTCCGCGCGTTTCTCGACCGTTATTTCCCGTTCACGCCTCCCGAAGAAAAAACCGTCGCCGATCCCAAGCCCGACGCCGCACGCGTCGCCGGGTGGTACAAGGCCAGCCGCAAGATCGAAAGTTCGCTGCGCGTCCTCTTCGCGATAGGGCAAAGCGAAGTCACCGCGCGACCCGATGGTACGATCGAGATCGACGCGTTGAAGACTTACGGCGGCGCCGTGAAGCGCTGGCGCGAAGTCGGTCCGCTGGATTACCGCGAGGTCGGCGGGCAGACCCATACGAAATTCGTGACCGATGCGAACGGCCGTATCAGCTACTGGATTTCCGACGATTTCCTCCCGGTCCTGATCTTCCAGCGCGTGCGGGGGCTTGAGCAGCTTTCACACTTGAAAATCATGGCCGGCGGCGCATTCGCGGTGCTGCTGCTGACGATCGTCATCTGGCTCGGCGGCTGGATCGTCAGGCGCCATTACAAAACCGCGCTCGAGCTGCCGCCGCAGGCCGCGAGATTGCGGCTCGCGTCGCGGCTGGGCGTGTTGCTGGTGTTCGCAATGTTGGGCGGCTGGATCGGACTGTTCGCCGCGCTTTCGGCATCCGGCGGCGATCTCACCACCCTGCTCGGCGTCGTCTACGTGCTGGGCGTGCTCGCTGTTTTGGGCGCGCTCGCAATCATCTTGGAAGTAGCGTCGCGCATCCTGCGCGGACCCGGCGGCTGGTTGGTTCGCGGCGGTGAATTCCTGCTCGGATTGAGCGCACTCTACACATTATGGGCGATCTATGTCTTCGGCTTGGCGAACTTCAGCTTCACCTATTAGCCGCGCGTTCTTTCTCGCTGCGTCGCTCACCATTCTGAGCGGCGCAGCGCAGGCCGCGCCGCCCGCCGATCTCGACGCCTTCGTCGCGCAATCGATGAAGACGTTCGGGCCGCCGGGCATGACGGTCGCCATCGTCGAGGACGGCAAGGTCGCGGTCACCAAAGGCTACGGCGTCCGCTCCATCGACAAGGACGGCCCGGTCGACGCGCACACCGTGTTTCCCATCGGATCGGAAACCAAGGCGTTCACCTCCGCCGCGCTCGCGATCCTGGTCGACGAGGGCAAGCTGAAATGGAGCGACAAGGTCGTCGACAGGCTGCCGGGTTTCCAGATGTACGACCCCTATGCCACCGCGAACATGACGATCCGCGACCTGCTCACGCATCGCAGCGGGCTCGGACTCGGCGAAGGCGATCTTCTGATCGTGCCTTCGACGACACGCACGCGCGCCGATATCGTGCATGCGCTGCGCTTTCTGAAGCCGGTCACGGGTTTCCGCGAATCCTTCGCCTACGACAACATTCTCTACATCGTGGCGGGCGCATTGGTGGAAGCGGTTTCGGGACAGACCTGGGAGGATTTCGTTCAGACGCATATTTTCGCGCCCGTGGGCATGAAGGATGCGATGACGGCTTACGATCACCATGCCGCCAATGGCGTGGCGTTGCATGCGCGCACCGACGGACCCATTCGCGGCGTCGGCCCGCAGCACATTCTCACGCGCGGGCTGGAAGGCGGCGCGTCCGCGCCGGCGGGCGCGATCAATGCGAGCGCGGCCGACATGGCGTTGTGGATGCAGGTGCAACTCGCGCATGGCAAATTGCCGAACGGCGGACGGCTCTTCAGCGAAGAGCAGGCGGCGCAGATGTGGAAACCCGTGGTCGTCATCCCGGCGGATGCGTTCTCCGTGTCGCTGGCGGCGATCACGCCCAAATTCCAGGACTATGCGCTGGGCTGGTTCGTGGAGGACTATCACGGCCACACGATCGTCGAACATACCGGCGCCGTGCTGGGCGCGGTCGCGGCGCTTTATCTGATCCCGGAGAAGAATGTCGGCGTCGCGGTGATGATCAATTCCGAAGACGGCGCGTCGCGGCGCGCCGTCGCGTTCCATGTGCTCGATCACTATCTGGGCCTGCCCGACCAGGATTGGAACGCGAAGCTCAAATCGATTGTCGATGGAATGATGGCCGAGGGCGAGAAGCAGATGAAGGCGTCGCCGGAACAGGTGAAGCCGAACGACAAATCCTCATTTCCGACCGCCGCCTATGCGGGCGTTTACAGCGATCCCTGGTATGGCACGGCGACGATCTCGTCGCGAAATGGCGGCCTCTGGCTGCGCTTCGACAAGACGCCCGACATGGAAGCGCCGCTGACGCATGTGGCGGACGACACGTTCAAGGCGGCGTGGACCGACAAGACGATCGAAGCGGCCTATGTAAAGTTCGATGTCGCCGCGGGAAAAATCGAGAAAATCGAGATGTGGCCCGTCTCACCGCTCGCGGACTTCAGTTTTGATTATCGGGATCTGCACTTCACGCTCGTAGCGCATTAGAACGGTTTCGGATTGGATCGTGGTGCCCCCCTTCCGTCACGCGGCTGACGCCGCGCGCCACCTTCCCCCACTAGGGGGGAAGGTTGAGAAAAAAAATTCGCGCTTCGCCATTCTTTTAACCTTCCCCCCTCGTGGGGGAAGGTGCTGAGCGTAGCGGGGCGGAAGGGGGGCCGCACGATTCAATCCAATCCCAAATCGCTTCAAGACAATTATTCGTCTCTGCCAAGCGGATCGGCGATGCGTGGGAAGTAATCCATGTCGCGTTTTTTTCTGTAGTCGATCTCGGCGAAATTCATCTGGATCGCGCCCGGCGTCGCCACGGGGATGATCGTTTCCGTCAGCGGGCCGAAGCCCGCCTGATAATGCTGGCTCGACTTGACGACGACGATGCGCTTCGTCGCGAGATCGATGCCGAGCCCCGTGAACGCGTCGGGACAGAACACCTGCGTCCGCGTGGAATTGACGACGACGTCGATCCCTTCGACGTCGATCCAGACCGTGAGCCCCATCGCCGCGCGCGAGCCCGACAATCCGCCTTGATCGAATTTGGGCCGCACGGCTTTGACCGTGGCGACGACATCGAGCGGCATGCCCGACGCCGCGCCCGCCTTGCCGCCCAGACGCAATCGGAGCTTCGTGCCAACGCCCGCTTCGGCGCAAGTCTCCGCCGTGATCGGATCCCAGATCGCGCCGAACGCCGCATCGCGCACGCCTTGTTTGAGCATCGCGGCGAGCAGGCTGACATTGTCACTGGGCGCACCGCCGCCGGCGTTATCCGCCGTATCCGCGAGCACGGCCATGGCGTTCGATTCACGCGCGGCCAGCAGCGCTTTCTCGATGTTGCGGTATTTCGGAAGAAGTTCGTTTCGTGCGGCGTAGATTTCGAGTCCGATTTCCTCCGCCACGGCGTGCGCCAGCGCGGGATCGTCGTCGGTGATCGCGAGCACGCGCGAGCCCGTGTCGGGCGTGTCGCCCCACGGAAAACCATGCCCAAAGCTCACCGAAAGAACGCGTTCGCGTTTTTCGATCTCGGACAGTCGGTCCGTCAGGCCGCGCATCGGCTGGCTCGTGGTGGGATAGAAACCCACCATCCGGCAATCGAACAGTGCGGAGACCGGCCTGATTTCGCCTTTCGCCGCGCGATGGCAGAGATCGTAAAGCTCGCGCGAACGCTCCGGAAAATCGATATGGGGATATTCCTTCACCGTGATGATGACGTCGGCGCCTTTCAGCATTGCGTCCGTCAGGTGACAATGAAGATCAAGCACCGCGCCGATGGCGGCATTGGGACCCGCAAGCGCGCGAATGCGGCCGATGAGATCCCCCTCGCAGTCGTCGCATTCGGTCGAGACCATCGCGCCATGCAGGAACAGGAGCACGATGTCGAATGGCCCCTTGGCCTGAAAATCGGCCAGGATCTCGTCGCGATAGGCCTCATAGACCGCGTGGATCGTCGGACCTGAAGGCTGCGCGAAAGCGAGGATGCTTTCCACGACTTCATGTCCGTCGCGCGCAGCCAGATCGCGCCAGAGCCGCGCGATAAGGGCGGTCACGGCATCGCTGTCGGAGGCGCCGGCATCGCCCCGGAAAAAGCCGAATTCTTCGAAGCCTCGTCGCCCGGTCGGCCAGGGCGCGAACGTGTTGGTTTCGGTGATGATGCCGGCCACGAAGATGCGCATGAAGTTAGGTTTTCCAATTGTGAAAGTCATTTTCAATAATATAGAGTGGCGTGGCGTTCAACTGAATTGACGATGAACGTACCCACGCATCGAATTGATGGGCGCGCGCGGTTGCCGTGTTATCGTTCGGAAGGGGTCCATCGATGAACTTTCAGCGCCATCACGCCGCCGCGGCGATTGTCGCCATCGTGACCGCAATCGCATTCCTGCTGTGGTTTGCGCCGCAGCTTGGTTTCCTGGCGCGTTAACCGTCGATCCGCACGACAGTTACGCTTGCGTACCCGTTGGAGGCGAGGCGAGAGTTTTCGGAAGTTGGAAGAAGCGCGCATGGACCGACGATCGCTGATAGGGTTTGGCGCCCTCGCGCTGGCCGCGATGCAGGCGCGAGCGTCCGCGCAGGCGACGGGCGCGCCGCCCGATCCCCTCGAGACAATTCCGCTGTGGCCCGCTGCGCCACCGGGATTCATGAATCCGAAGCTCGCGCCGCGCATTGTCGAAGCGAGTCCCGAGCCGGAGGTCTATCGCAATCGGCAACTGACGGGCGTTGTGCGACCGGCCCTGAGCGTTTTCCGCCCCGCTGCGCCCGATGGTTCTTCGGTCCTGATCGCGCCCGGCGGCGGATATCGGCAACTGGATTTCGATGTCGAGGGTTATGATGCAGCGCGCGTGCTGAACGCGGCCCGCATCACGGCTTTCGTGCTCACCTACCGCCTGCCGCACGAAGGCTGGCAGGACGCGGCCAATGTTCCGCTGCAGGACGCGCAGCGCGCAATGCGCCTGATCCGCGCCAATGCGGCGCGCCTTTCGATCGATCCCGCGCGCATAGGCGTTCTCGGGTTTTCCGCCGGCGGCCATCTGGCCGCAACATTGGCGACGCGATCGAGCGCGAGCGTGTATGCGCCGCCGGACGATGCGGATGCGCAAAGCCCCGCGCCCGCATTCGCCGCGCTGCTTTATCCCGTGATCACCATGCTGCCGCCTTTCGCGCATGAAGCGTCGCGCGAGCAATTGCTGGGCGACCATCCGACGATGGAAACGCGCGCGGCCTATTCCTGCGAGCGTCTCGTCACGCGCGAAACACCGCCCTGTTTCATCGCCGCGGCCGTGGATGATCCGGATGTTCCGGTCGACAATTCGCTCGCCATGCTGGCGAGCCTTCGGACCGCGCATGTTCCAGCGGAATTGCATCTGTTCGAAAACGGCGGCCACGGCTTCGGGCTTGCCGTGGGCCAACCAGCGGGCGCATGGCCCGAACTATTCCTGCGCTGGGCTGTTCGCTGGCGCGGTTAAGCTCAGGCTTTCTCCGGCACGGCCTTCTGCCGATGCGGCAATTTCCAGTCGGGCCGCACGAAATGGCAGGTGTAGCCGTTGGGAATCCGTTCGAGATAATCCTGGTGCTCGGGCTCGGCCTGCCAGAAATCTCCCGCCGGCGCGACCTCGGTGACGACCTTGCCGGGCCACAATCCCGACGCGTCAACATCGGCGATCGTGTCGAGCGCCACGCGCTTCTGCTCTTCGCTCGTGTAGTAGATCGCGGAGCGGTAGCTCGGCCCCATATCATTACCCTGGCGATTGCGCGTCGAGGGATCGTGAATCTGGAAGAAGAATTCCAGGATCTCGCGATAGCTGATCTTCGATGGATCGAAGATGATCTCGATCGCTTCGGCATGCGTGCCGTGGTTGCGATAGGTCGCGTTGGGCACGTCGCCGCCGGAATAGCCTACGCGCGTCGACACGACGCCCTTGTAGCGGCGGACCAGGTCCTGCATGCCCCAAAAACATCCGCCGGCGAGAACGGCACGTTCGGTGGTCATGGCATATCCTCTGTCTGGTTCTTTTTCGCCTGCCTCGGCGGGCGAGCCGGGATTTATTACCACGATCCGCGGGCCCGCGCATGGCGGAAATTATGTTTCGCGGTCGCCCCTTTTGCGGAGCCGCGAACCGGTCCAGACTGACGCCTCACACGGATGAGGGGAACGATCATGCGCATGAGTTCTGTCACGGCAGTGGCGGCGATCGCGGCGATGTGCTGCGTGGGCGCCCAGGCTACGCCGCAGATAAAAGCAACGCTGCCCTGCACCTTCGGCCAGGCGATGGAGCAGGATCACATGATCGACATCCAGAACACGACGAAGGCCGCGCTGCCGACCGAGACGATCGTCAACCTCGACATCACGACGAAGCCGAACGGCGAACAATTCGACTGCTTCGCGCTCACCGCGCCGCTGGCGGCCGGCGCACATATCAGCCACATGGAAAAGGTGACGGTCGGCGCCGACGGATTGCTGTGCAAGGCGTTCCTCTCGAAGAAATATCCGGCCATCAGCCACGGCTCCGACGGCAGCTCGTCGACACAGTGCGATTATTAAAGGTTCCCGTGCCGGGGGGGGCCCCCGCGGGCGGATTGACAAAAGTTTGATGCGATCCCCGTTCCGGTGCTCCGGTTGATCGTATAAACTATGTGCGCAATCTCGTCGGGATTGGATATGACATGCCGCGATATCGATTTTTCGCTGCGGCGTCGCTGGCCGCGCTGCTCTCATCCGGGCACATAGCCTTTGCGCAGCCGGCCACCGCCACGCAAAACCAATGTTTCGACATCGAGCAATTTCAGGATTGGCGCGCGCCCGACGACAAGACGATCTACATTCGCGTGTTGATGGACAAATATTATCGGCTCGATCTGGCGGGAACCTGCCCCGCGCTCAAGATGCCCGACTCGCATCTGATCACCCATACCCGCGGGCCTGACACTGTGTGTTCCGCCATCGATTGGGATCTGAAGGTTTCCGAAGGACCGTCCTTCCATTTCAGCGAGCCGTGCATCGTCAAGACCATGACATTGCTCACGCCGGCCGACGTGGCGGCGATCCCGAAGGGATTCAAGCCGTAAAGAGCGAACTTCAAAGCGTGCGCAGCGCGAGGTCGTTGTGCAGGTCCATGAAAGAGGGTGGTACTTTCGCCTGGTTCCGGCTCGTCGATATGTGCCGTCCTTGTTCGGCGCCCCGGGCCAGATCCGCCAGCACTTCCGGCATGGCTTCCGGCGCATAGAGCTTGCGCGCGATCGGCACGATGAAAGCATAGTCGGACTGCGACCGGACGTCGGCTTCCGGAATGGCCGTTTCCACGAAATGAACCGTGCCGTCCCTGATGAGGCAGTGCCACGCGATCACGCCCGTGCCGTGCTTGTCCAGATGTTTGGGCACGCCGGTATAGATTTCGCAGATGCTGAGCTCGAAACCGTCGCCGGCCTTTTGCGTGTAGACCGCGAGAAGGTCCTGCAGCACGGCCAGCCACGCCGGACTGGCGAATTCGAATTTGTCCATGGAATCCCCCCGAGACCGGTCTAGCCGACCGATCGATGAACAACATGTGTTATTCCGGCTCCAGTTCAGCTTCGATGAATTTGAGGACGTCGGGTCCCCTATGTCTGCGCCGCGCCGGCAGAAATTGTGCCCCTCTTATGCGCGGAAGCCAAATGAGGGGCAGATATTCGTCTCCACCGTTTAGCCGCTGACGCAACCTGGCCGTGCTTGAACGATCGCGAATGGTTGCGGGGAACGAAAGCGCCGGTTTTGAGACGATTGGCGAAAGTTTTCTGTGGCCAGGTGGCCCGAAACTGATCGTTCCCCTTGCGGCCGAAACTGCGCGCCGCTTAAGATATAACGAGCGTTTTGTTGAGCATCAGACCGCCTACCGGGGGATGGCGTCGTCTTCTGAATTTTCAGGCTTCCCGCCGCCCCTCGGCTCTTTTGGGACGCCCAGCCACGCCGGAGCGACATGTCTAAACGGAAAACAGCGCGTTTTCGCGCCGAATTGAAATCGTCCGCTTCGTTTCGCTGGTCGAAACTCCTGGTTTCGGGCTTGGGCGCGGGAATAGTCCTGGCGTCGCCCATGCTGACGGTGCCGGCCTGGGCCAATCCGAAAGACGGCGCCGTCTCGACCGGTTCCGCATCGATCACGACGCCATCGACGAGTGTCACAAAAGTCGATCAAACGAGTGAAGGCGTCGTTATCAATTGGTCGAGTTTCAACGTCGGTAGCGGCCAGACCACACAATTCGTCCAGCCCAACTCCTCGGCCATCGCGGTGAACCGCATCGGCGGCGCGAATGCGAGCCAGATTCTGGGCACGCTCGATGCGAATGGCCGCGTCGTTCTGATCAACGGCAATGGCGTTCTGTTCGGCAAGAATGCGCAGGTGAATGTTGGCTCGCTGATCGCCACTTCGACCGATGGTTCCGATTCGGATCTTTTGTCCGGCAGGTTCACGAAAGCCGGCAAGCAGACCGCCGCCATCGTCAACAACGGCGTCATCACTGTCGGCGCCAACGGCACTGTCGCCCTGGTTGCGCCCAACGTCGCCAACAACGGCACGGTGCAGGCCAGGCTCGGCACGGTGGCGCTCGGCGCAGCCAATCAATTCACGGTGGATTTCGCCGGCGACGGCCTCGTGTCGTTCGCGGCGCAGGGCAGCGTGAACGGCCACGCGACGGCGACCAATATGGGCCTGCTTTCGGGCGCCAACGTCTCGATGACGGCCCGCTCTGCGGAAGGACTGGCCGAAGGCGTCGTCAACGCCAGCGGAATCATCCAGGCGCAGGGCGTCCGGAATATCGGCGGCACGATCGTGCTCGACGCGGGTGACGGCGGACAGATCGACCTCCGGGGCGCAAACCTCAATGCATCCGGCGCGAGCGGCGGCGGCGTCGTCACGATCGGCGGCTGGAACGAGGCTTCCGTCACCGTCGACAAATCGAGTTCGATCAGCGCATCCGCGCTCCAGTCGGGAAATGGCGGACGCATTTCCATGGTGTCGAACGACACGAGCTTTGCGGGCAGCGCGTCGGCGCGGGGCGGCGTTTCCGGTGGCAGCGGCGGCACGATCGAAACATCCGGCCACACATTATCCTTTGCCGGATCGCGCATCGATGCCGGCGCCTCGCGCGGCGCGGCCGGAACGTGGTTGCTGGATCCCGACGACCTCGATGTCGATGCGGCGGCGGCAACGAGCATCGACGGGACACTAAACGGCGGAACGAATGTCACCCTTCAGACGACCTCCAGCAGCACCTCGGGTCCCGGGAACGCGGTTGCCGGCGAAGGCGACATCAACATCCAGAGTGCGCTCGGCTGGAACACGACCGCCACGCTGACGCTCGATTCCTATCACTCGATCAACATCGATGCGCCGATCACGATTGCGGGCGCAGGCAAGTTGGTGCTCACGACCAACTACGCCGGCGGTTCGGGCGGCGACTATTTCTTCAACAGCGGTCACGTCGCCTTCACCGATGTGGTGGGCGAAGGCACGCAAGGTTCGCTGTCGATCAACGGGGAGTCATTCCAGCTCGTGGACAGCGTGAGCCAGCTCTCGAGCGACATCACGTCGAACGCCTACGGCAATTACGCGCTGGCGAATTCGTACAATGCCAGCACCGACGGCACTTACAGCACGTCTCCGATCGGCACACAGCTTGGCGGGACGCTCGAAGGTCTCGGCAACACGATTTCCAACCTCTCGGTCAATCAATCGACCACCGGCTCCGTCGGCCTGTTCAACAATATCGCATCGAGCGCAATCGTCCGCGACATCGGCCTCGTCAATGCCAATGTTCGGGGAGCCGGAGCGAACAGCGACGTCGGCGCCCTCGCGGGCACCAATAACGGCAAGATCGAAGCATCCTTCATAACGGGAACGGTGACCGGCGGCACGGACAGCAGCGTCGGCGGTTTGGTCGGATACAGCACCAGCAGCGGCGCGATATATGAATCCTCCGCGACGGGCACGGTGACGGAGCTTTCTGCCGGCAGCTATGTCGGTGGACTGATCGGCGACAACCAGGGCCCCCTTTCGGGGTCCAGCGCCGACGAGATCGTTTCGGGCGGTTCCTCAAGTTATATCGGCGGGCTCGTCGGCTACAATGAGAGCACGATCACGTCCTCCTATGCGACGGGTTCGGTCTCCGGTTCCACCAATCTGGGTGGGCTCGTCGGAGATAATTCCGACGTCATCACTGCGTCCCACGCTGCGTCTTCGGTAGAAGCCAACGGTTCCTATGCGGGCGGTTTCGTCGGGACAAATACCGGTATCATCACGGATTCCTACTCCACCGGTCCGGTCAGCGGAAGCCTTTATATCGGCGGGTTTGTCGGCAGCAACACCGCCGGTTCGATCAGCGACGACTATTCCAAGTCTGCGGTGAGCGGCGCGGACGATGTCGGCGGGTTCGCCGGCGAAAACGGCGCTGCGATTTCCTACGCGTATGCGATGGGGTCTGTGACGGGCGGCAGCGAGAGCATCGCCGTTGGCGGGTTCGCCGGCCTGAACGAAAGCGGCGCCACCATCGCGAATGCCTATTCCGTGGGAAGCGTCGTCGGACTGAGCTATGTGGGCGGGTTTGTCGGGAACGATCAAAGCTCCGGCGGCATCACGGCTTCCTATTGGGACACAGCGTCGAGCGGCATCACCGACCCGTCGCAGGGCGCGGGCAATATCACAAACGACAGCGGCATTACCGGTCTCAACGCCGCCGGAATGACGAATTCCGCGAATTATTCGGGCTGGACATTCGGCGGCCTCAATTCCGGGTCGAACTGGGTGCTCGTCGATGTCGACGGTTCGCTCAACAATGCGGGCGGCGCTGCAGGCGGCACGTTGCCGATGCTGCTCAGCGAATATTCCACGACCGTCACGAACGCCCATCAGCTGCAGCTGATGGAGCTCGATCCCACGGCGAATTACACGCTGGCGAACGACATCAATGCTGGCGGTACGGCCGGCGGCGACGTATGGGGCAGCGCAGGTTTTGTCGCCGTCGGCGGCAACGCGGCGGCGCCTTACAGCGGCACGTTCGACGGCGCGGGTCATACGATCAGCGGACTTACGATTGACGACGCGACCAACACCGAAGTCGGGCTGTTCGGATATGTCTCGGGCACGGTCGAAAATGTCGGGCTGCTGAATGCGGCTGTGACAGGTTCCGAGGCCGATGTTGGAGCGCTCGCTGGAGAACTTTATAACGGCACGGTCAGCAATTCCTTTGCTACGGGATCGGTCGTCAGTACGGATTCCAGCTTCGGCAGTGTCGGCGGTCTTGTCGGCTACTCCGTGTATGGGACGATCAGCAACTCCAACACGGCCGACACGGTCACCTCGGACGGCTTCAATTCGGCGGGCGGTCTGCTGGGTGACGGATTCAATACGACGATCAACAATTCTTTCGCGACGGGCGCGGTTGCCGGCGATGACGCGCAGATCGGCGGCCTGGTTGGGGAGGCGTATGGCGGCACGATCGACGCGTCCTATGCAACAGGTACGACGACGAGCCTCGCGGATAACGGCAGCCTGTATATCGGCGGCCTGGTCGGCTGGAATCAGAGCAACACCATCACCGACTCCTACGCGACGGGCGCGGTCAATGGGCTGCTGAGCAATGGCGGCGAGGTCGGCGGACTGGCCGGATACAACTGGAGCGGGACCATCACCGGCTCCTACGCCACGGGTACAGTGACTGGCGGACCGGGCGGGGATGTCGGTGGCCTCGTCGGATTTAATTATGAAGGATCGATCGCCAACTCCTATGCGCTCGGCAATGTGACCGGCGGAACCGACAGCGACGCCGGTGGTCTTGTCGGCTACGCAGAAAACTATCAATCGACCGAAAGTTCGATCACCTATTCCTACGCGTCAGGCTCGGTGACCGGCGCGGGGAACTCTGCCGTCGGCGGATTCATCGGTGAGAATGACGGCTATATCGAAGATGCCTATTCCACCGGGTCTGTGACCGGCGGCACCAGTTCCGCCGCGGGCGGGTTTGCCGGCGACCTCGACAGCAACTCCCAGGTCTATGAATCCTATTCGCGCGGTGCGGTCGCGGCGGGTCACGGAAGCACAATCGGCGGCTTCGTCGGATTCGACGGCAGCGAGGGCGGTGTCGGCCTCGGTGATGACTACTGGGACACGACCACAAGCGGCATCGCCAATACGGCGCAAGGCGCGGGCAATGTCTCAAACGATCAAGGCGTCAGTGGGCTGACCGCCGCGCAAATGATGAATTCCGCGAACTTCAGCGACTTTGGTTTCGGCGGGCTCAACTCCGACGAGACCTGGGTGATCGTCGATACGGACGGGTCGCTCAACAATGCCGGCGGTGCGGCCGGCGGCACGACGCCGATGCTGATCAACGAATATTCCACGACCATCATCAACACGCACCAACTGCAGCTGATGGCGCTCGATCCGACCGCGAATTACACGCTCGCAGCCGGTATCAATGCGAGCGCCACATCGGGCGGCGATGTGTGGGGCGCCGGTGGTTTCATCCCGGTCGGCAATTCGACAACGCCGTTCAGCGGAACATTCTCGGGCAACGGCAACACGATCTCCAATCTCTTCATCAATCTTCCGAATGCCAGCGATGTCGGCCTGTTCGGCGATGCGAGCGGCGCGATCACCAGTGTGGGGCTGGTGGGCGGGTCCGTCACCGGCAACAGCGAAGTGGGCGGGCTCGTGGGGTCCGGCTCCGCCGCGATCATCATCAATTCGTACAACACCGGCGCAGTCATCGGCAGCGGCAGCGGTCAGGAGGTCGGCGGCCTGGTCGGCGTCACCGCCGGCGGCGCGATCACAGGCAGTTACGCGTCCGGCTCTGTCACGGGCTCCAGCGCAAACGCCGTCGGTGGATTGGTCGGCTGGAACGATGGCGCGATCTCGGAATCCTATGCGTCAGGTCTGGTAACTGGACACAACAGCGTCGGCGGCCTGACGGGAATCAATGTCGGATCCGTCATCAACTCCTACGAGACCGGCGCTGTTACCGGCAATTCGGGTGTCGGTGGTCTTGTGGGCACCAACTCCAGCACCGGTTCGATCGACGAATCCTATGAGATCGGCCTCGTCGCCGGTGCTTCCGCTTTCGGCGGAATCGCGGGCAACAATTCCGGCACTCTCGGCGCCACGACGGCGGTCTATTACAACAGCACCGCGAACGGCCAGGGCGTCGGCGGCGGCACGGCCATCGAGCGTGGCGGCGCGCTGTCTTTCGCGAACATGCAAAACTTCCGGAATTTCACAGGCTGGACGTTCGGAACAACCGGTGACGCGTCCGGTTGGGTGATCGTCGATTCCAATGGTTCGCTGAACAATGCGGGTGAAGGAGTGAGCGGCGGCACGACGCCGCTGCTGCTCGACGAATATTCGACAACGATCTCCAACGCCCATCAGCTGCAGCTGATGGAGCTCGATCCCGCCGCAAGCTACACGCTCGCCAACAATATCGACGCCAGCGTGGTGACGGGAGGCGATGTCTGGGGCGGCGGCGGCTTCATCGCCATCGGCGGCAATCACGCGGCGAATTTCACCGGCGCATTCGACGGCAATGGAAATGCGATCAGCGGGCTGACGATCAACGACTCGACCAATTCTGAAGTCGGGCTGTTTGGCGTGATCGGCGCTTCCGGGAGCGTGGAAAATCTTTCGCTGACGAATGTTTCCGTGAACGGCGGCGTCAGTGGAGCCGATATCGGCGGTCTCGCCGGCAAGAATGATGGCTATGTGTCCCAGGTTACGGTCTCGGGAACAGTCTCGGACGGCGCCAACTCGACCTATCAGCTCGGCGGCCTGGTGGGCGCGAACGGCGGCGCGATCTCGCAATCCTTCGCGACGGATCTCGTCCTCGACAACAGCACGGGCGCGTCGTCCGTCGGCGGTCTCGCGGGCGAGAATCAGATAGCGGGGTCGATCGAGCAGTCCTATGCGACGGGCCCCATCCTTCTCGGCTCGGGGAACGCGATTGGCGGAGGGCTCATCGGCACAAATCTCGGAACGATCGATCAGACCTATTCGCTTGGCTCGATCACTGGCGGCGGTGTCGTCGGCGGACTGATCGGAGATCAGTCGGGCGGCACGGTCACAAATTCCTACTGGGATACCGACACGAGCAATGTGCACCAGGCGACCGGCGCCGGATCCGCATCGGGCATCACGAGCGACACCACCGCGGAACTGCAATCGGCGTTGCCGGCAGGCTTCGATCCCAATGTGTGGAGCATCGTGGCCGGTTCGAGCTTCCCCTATTTGTCCTGGCAATTCACGGGAACGCCGGAAGTCGTCTCGGGGTATGTCTACAGCGACGGTGGAAACACGCCGGTGAACGGAGCTTCCGTCAATATCATTTCCGGCGGAAGTCAACTTGGAACGACGTCCAGCTATTCGAACGGCTACTATTCCGATCTGCTTGCCCCCGGCGCGATTGCATCGACCGGCGTCGCCGCGAGCGTGACCGGAGACGGAATCGGATACAGCGACGTGACGGGTTCCGTCGGCAATCTCGATATTTACGGCGGAGAACTGAGCGCCTCCACGACCGGGACTTCGCTTTCGGCTCTGGGCGTCAATCTCGGCGCGACGCTGGGAAACATTTTTGGACCGGCGCAATCGACGATCAATGGCGTTCTCGGAAATCTTGGCGATATCCTCGCCGTAAATGCGTCGGGGGCTTTCAGCGTCGATCAGAGCGTCAGCGCGCCGGCATCCGTCTACATCACTGCCGGTGGAACATTGACCGTGTCGGACGCCATCGACACAGGGTACGTCGTCGATTTGACGACGACCTCCGGCAATATTGCGATCCAGAACCAGATTCAGGCCAACTATACGGACTTGAATTCGGCGGGAACGGTCGTCGAAAGCGGCGCCGGCGTGATCGACAGCGAATATCTGACCGGCAATTCCGTCGGCGGCACGACATTGAACGGCGCAAACGAGATCACGTCGCTTTACCCCTACTCGAATTCCGGTTCCGGCGGCTTCAGCCTGAACAATACCCAGGCGCTGGACGTCGCCGGCCAGGTCGATTCAGGGCCGGGAAGTCTGTCACTCACGACCACCTCCGGCGGAATCACGATCGAGGAAACGCTGTCGGCTGGAAATCAGGTCGCGCTGCATTCGGCGGGCGCCATTTCCGAAACCGGATCCGGACAAATCGAAGCGAGCACGCTGACGGGTTCGTCGGTCGGCGCGTCGACACTGACGGGCGCCAACTACGTCAGCGCGCTGGGCGCTTTCACGAACACCGGCTCAGGCGGATTCGCGCTGACCGACGAAGAGTTTTTCGCGGTCAACGGCGCGGTGAGCGCCGGAAGCGGCGACCTGACGTTGACGGCCGAGGGTGGAAACATCCTCATCACCAAACTGGTATCGACATCGGGCACGGCGAGTTTGTCGGCGAGCGCGACGGGGGGCGTGAACGGAACGATCCGGGAGAGCGGCTCGGGCGCAATCGACGCCGCAACGCTGACCGGCGGCGCCGACAGCACGACCACCCTCACCGGCGCCAACCAGATTGGGGCTCTGGGCGCGTTTAGCAACACCGGCGGCGCATTCGCGCTGACCGACGACGAGAACCTGACCATCAGTGGAACGCTGAATGCGTCCAGCTATGGTGTGACGCTCGTCGATACGGGAACGATCGGCGAAACCACGGGCACAATCGACTCCGGAACCCTGACCGGCAGCTCGACCGGCGGCGCGACGCTGAATGACTCGAACGGGATCGCCACGCTCAATGCCTTCACCAACACGGGGGCAGGCGGCTTCGGGCTGGAGGATGGCCAGGCGCTGACAGTGAACGGCGCCGTCAATTCCGGCACAGGAGATCTGACTCTCACCACAACGTCCGGCAACATCGCAATCAAGAACCAGCTGACGGCCGGCGGCGTCGCCAACCTGAACTCGGCCGGCACGCTCGTCGAAAGCGGATCGGGCGCGATTTCGGCATCGTCCCTGACGGGCGGCGCTGCAGGCGCCACCACGCTCACCGGCGCCAACCAGATCGGGAGCCTCGGCGCGTTCTCCAACACCGGCGGCAATTTCGCCCTAACGGACGATGAATCTCTGACCGTCAGTGGAACGCTGAACGCATCCAGCTATGGCGTGACGCTCGTCGATACGGGAACGATCGGCGAAACCACGGGCGCAATCGACTCCGGAACCCTGACCGGCAGTTCGAGCGGCGGCGCGACGTTGAACGGCAGCAACGAGGTCGCGACGCTCGGCGCCTTCACGAATACGGGCGCGGGCGGCTTCGGGCTGAAGGATGGCCAGGCGCTGACAGTGAACGGCGCCGTCAATTCCGGCACAGGAAATCTGGCTCTCACCACGACGTCCGGCAACATCGCAATCAAGAGCCAACTGACGGCCGGCGGCGCCGCCAACCTGACCTCGGCCGGAACGCTCGTCGAAAGCGGATCGGGCGCGATTTCGGCGTCGTCCCTGACGGGCGGCGCTGCAAGCGCCACCACGCTCAATGGCGCCAATCAGATCGCCGGTCTCGGCGCGTTCTCCAACACCGGCGGTAATTTTGCCCTGACGGACGACGAAGGCCTCACAATCAGCGGAACGCTCAATGACGGCCACCACAGCGTGACGCTTGTCGGCACCGGCACGATCGGCGAAGGCGCCGGGAATATCGACGCCGGCGTGCTGAGCGGTTCCTCGGCCGGCGGCGCGGCGCTGAACGGCGGCAACCAGGTCGCGACGCTCGGCGCCTTCACGAATACGGGCGCGGGCGGATTCGCGTTCACCGACGACGGATCGCTCACTGCGAACGGCGCGGTGAATGCCGGATCCGGCGGTCTTTCGCTGACGGTGGACGGCGGCAATCTCCTCGTCACGGCGCTGCTCTCGACGACGGGGATGGCCGATCTTTCGGCAAGCGCAACGGAAGGCGCAAACGGCACGATCAGAGAAAGCGGATCGGGCGCAATCGACGCCGCAACGCTGACGGGCAGCGCCGGCGGCCAGACGACGCTCAACGGCGCCAACCAGATTGCGACCTTGGGCGCGTTCACCAATACCGGCGGCGCTTTCGCGTTGACCGACGATGAAAATCTGACAATCAGCGGCGCGATCGGCGCCAGCAGCTACGGCGTCGCGCTCGTCGATACGGGAACGATCGGCGAAAGCACGGGCACGATCGACGCGGGGTCTCTCACGGGCAGCTCGAGCGGCGGGGCCACATTCAACGGTTCCAATCTGATCACGTCCCTGGCGGCGTTCACGAATGCCGGGGCAGGCGGCTTCGGGCTGAAGGATGGCGAGGCGCTGATGGTCAGCGGCGCGGTCAACGCCGGCACAAGCGCACTCGCGCTGACCACGACGTCCGGCAATCTGACGATCGCCAATGTTCTTTCCGCGACGGGCGCAGCGTCGCTCAATTCCGCCGGCACGCTGAAGGAGAGCGGTTCAGGCGCAATCAAGGCTGCATCTCTGAATGGCGGTTCCGCCGGAGGAACGACGCTGAACGGCGCGAACAAGATCGCCACGCTCAACGCATTCACGAACACGGGCGCCGGCGGCTTTGCGCTCTCGGACGGCGAAACGCTGACCGTCAACGGCGCTGTGAACAGCGGCAGCGGCAACCTGGCGCTCGTGACGACCTCTGGAAGCATCGCACTCCACAGTCAGCTGACAGCGGGAAACCAGGCCACGCTGACATCTGCCTCCACCTTGACCGAAAGCGGATTGGGCGCTCTCTCGGCCGCGTCGCTCACCGGCGGTTCGTCGGGCGCCACGAGCCTCAACGGCGCCAATATGATCGCGTCGCTCCTGGCGTTTGCGAACACGGGCGCCGGCGGCATCGCGCTGAATGACGGCGAGGCGCTCACAGTCAACGGCGCAGTGAACAGCGGCGCCGGCAGCCTCGCGCTGGTCACGACCTCGGGCGGCATCACGCTCAAGAACCAGTTGACCTCCGGCAATCAGGTCACGTTGACCTCCGCGGGAACGATCGGCGAGACCGGTTCCGGCGCCATCAGCGCGTCTTCGCTGACGGGTTCCTCGGTGGGCAGCGCCATTCTCAATGGCGCAAACCTCGTTGCGACGCTCGATAGCTTTTCGAATACGTCCACGGGCGGCTTCGCATTGACAGATGGCGAAACGCTCACGGTGGGAGGCGCGGTGAGTGCAGGCAGCGGGAATCTTGTGCTCGTCACGACTGCCGGCAACCTCAACATAAACAATACGGCGTCCACGACGGGCGCAGCGTCGCTGACGTCGGCGGGAACGCTGAGCGAAACGGGCGCCATCCACGCGGCGTCGCTCGCGGGTAGTTCCGTCGGCGGCGCCACGCTTGGCGGCGCCAACCTGATTGCAACCCTGAATGCGTTCACGAACACAGGCGCCGGCGGCTTCGCACTTTCGGATGGCGAAGCGCTTACAGCGGGCGGAGCCGTGAGCGCCGGATCCGGCGCCCTGTCGCTGACGACCTCGGCCGGCGGCATCACAATCGACAAGAGCCTGACGGCCGGCGGCCAGGCGTCCCTGAACGCGGCGGGCGTTCTCTCGGAAAGCGTACAGGGCGCCGTCACTGCAGCCTCTCTGACCGGAGGTTCGAGCGGTGGCGCGACGCTCAACGGCGCAAACCAGATCGCCACGCTCGACGCGTTTACGAATAGCGGCGCAGGCGGTTTCGCGCTGAACGATGGCCAAGCCCTCACCGTCAGCGGCGTCGTCAATGCCGGTTCGGGCAATGTCGCCCTGAAGACGACGGTGGGCGGCATCAGCATCGCGAACACGGTGAGCGCCGGCGCACAGGCGACTTTGACCTCGGCGGGAACACTCGGAGAGACAGGTCCCGGCGCGGTCGACGCGGCGTCACTGACCGGCAGTTCCGCAGGCGGCGCGAATCTGAACGGCGCCAACCAAATCGCCACGCTTGACGCATTCGCGAACACAGGCTCGGGCGACGTTGTCCTGGATGATGGCGAAGCGCTGACCGTCGCCGGATCCGTCAATGCCGGTACCGGAAATCTGACGCTGGCCACGACTTCCGGCGCCATAGCCGTCGAAAACCAGTTGACCGCCGGCGAGCAGGCGACGCTGAATTCTGCGGCGACGCTCGCGGAAAGCGGCTCGGGTGCGATTTCGGCCGCGTCTCTGACGGGCGCCGCCGCCGGCGGCGCAACGCTGAACGGCGCCAATCAGATCGCCACGCTCGATGCGTTCACGAATACGGGCTCCGGAGGCTTCGCGCTGACGGACGGCCAAGCGCTGACGGTCAGCGGCGCGATCATTCCCGGCACAGGCAGTCTTGCGCTGACGACGACCTCTGGCGACATGGCGATCGACTCGGCCTTGAATGCGTCGACGATCCTTCTGTCGAGCACCGGTTCGGTCACGCAGAATCAGGCCATCTCGGCGAGCAATCTCGATCTGCTTGGCGCCGGCGGCGCCTACACGCTCACCGATGCGTCCAACAACATCGGAACGCTGGCCGCGAACACGGGATCGATCGATCTCACGGACAAACCGACTCTGATCGTCAACGCCGTCGGGGGCACCAACGGCGTCACCACCTCGGGCAATGCGACATTGACGTCGGTCGCGGGCGGAATCGAAATCGAAAATCTGCTCTCGTCAAACGCCCGCGTGACCCTGAATTCGGCGGGTCCGCTGAGCGAAGTCGGTTCCGGCGCAATCGACGCCGCCTCGCTCGCGGGATCGACGGCAGGAGGCGCAACGCTCAATGGCTCCAACCTCATTGCAGCTCTGGGCGCATTCAGCAACACGATGACAGGCAACGTGTCGATCAAGGACAATGAGGGACTGACGATCACGGGAACCGTCAATGTTGTGACCGGAACCGTCTCGACGCCGTTCGGTTCGGAGCCCGTGGGCGCGCTGACGCTCGTCTCCACCGGATCGTTGTCCGAAAGCGGAACCGGCAGGATTGTGGCCGGGACATTCATGGGTAGTTCCGTCGGCGGCGCCGCGCTGAACGGCGCAAACCTGATCGCCACGATCAATTCCTTCGCAAACTCCGGTTCCGGCGATATCGGGTTGACCAACGGCGAGACATTGACGGTTGCGGGGCCGCTCAACGCCGGCGCCGGAAATCTCGCTCTGACGGCCACCGCGGGAAACCTGCTGATCAACGGCGCGGTCGAAGGAAATACCGTAACGCTCGGATCGACGCTCGGCTCGGTGACGGGTTCGGGTCCGATCACCGCGGCGCTGCTCAACGTGACGGCGAACACCGGAATCGACCTGACGGGACAGAACGACATCACGGCGATCGGAACGAATGAGACGAATTCCGGTCCGGATTTCATCAATCAGTAAATTTCGGGCGGTTTGCCCGGGCCTGAAATCCCGATCGCTTCGGCGTCCGTCGCTTCCCAGCGGCGGACGCAGGTTGGCCGACCGGGCCTAAACCTGAGTCAGTTGCGAGAAAACGTCTCGAAGCGCTTCTTCCGTTCGAGCCTCGGCATATGAGCGCGCCGTTTCAATTCCCGCAGCCCTCATCGCGCTGAATTTCGTGTCGCCTCTTTCGATGCCGACCAAGGCTTCGGCCAGCGCATCGGCCGTCTCCTCCAGAAAATCCGGGCGGAGCCAGATGCCGTTCTGCGCATTGGCATAATCCTGGCCCCCATAGCCGTGAAACCCCACAACGACGCAACCGGAGGCCATTGCCTCCAAAGGCGTCAGCGGCGCGCATTCCAGATGACAAAGCGACAGAAACACGGTCGCGCGGCCAAGGCTGTCGGCGACCTCGGATTCCGATTTCCGTTCGATGACGTCCCATGGAACGCTGCGAAGCGCGGGATATTTCAGCGCGAATATGGACTTGATGATGCGGTACTCGTTCGGCAGTTTTCGCGGAATGACGGCGATGCGCGCCTGCTTGTCCCTGGGGTGGAAAAGCCTGGGATCGACAAAGACCGGCACAACGTCGAACCTGTTCGGCGCAAAAACGCGTTCGAGATATCCCCGGGCGGCTTGGCCCACAGTCATGTGCTTTGCGAAATTCAATTCGGCGAGCGAATGTTTCGAAATGGTCTCGCTGAACATATAGTATTGATTTTGACACAACAGCACTTTCGCGCACCGCGCGGGCATCCGGGACAATTCCCCCAGACCGCCATTCAACACTTCCGGAAAAACGACGATGTCCTCCGGTGTCGTCTGCCCGTCGAACACTCTGACCCCGGACTTGAACCAGTCATTATGTCCCCCGAAGACGCTCACCCAGGCGTCGAAACCCATGCGCGCGAGCATCTCGACATGGCGATATTGCATTTTGATCCCGCCCGAGATCTCATTTTTGGGATGTCTGGACAAATAGATGATACGGCCCACGACGGTCTCGCTTCCAGCATTCGACAGGGCATTCTACAGCTTCGTGGAGTTTCCGTCGAAAATAATCCTGGCGACGGCAGTCGCAACGCTACGCCTCGACGTCGGCCGGAATGATATAGCCCGCGCGCGGCAGCAGCGCCCGCAGCAGCGGCCCCGTCATGATGGTCGTCACCACCGCCATGATCACCAGCATGGTGAAAACCTTCGGCGGAATAAACCCGAGATCGAAGCCGATATTGAGCACGATCAGCTCCATCAGGCCGCGCGTGTTCATCAGCGAACCCAGAATGGCGGACTCCTTGCCGTCGAAGCCGGCGATGCGGCCGGCGAAATAGACCGGCACGATCTTCCCCAAGGTCGCCGCGGCGAGCACGAGCATCAGCCACTGCCAGTCGGACGCGTTTGTGAGTCCCAAAACATTCGTGCGGAGTCCGGCATAGGTGAAGAACACCGGAAGAAAAAACACCAGCACGAATTTGCCCACCTGTTCGCGCCAGGCGGTCACAAAAGCCTTGTTGTGATGGAACAGGAGCCCTGCGAGGAAGCCGCCGAAGATCGCGAAAATGCCCAATTGATAGGTGCAAATTCCCATTGCGAAGACAAAGCAGACGATGACGGTCATGAGATTGGGCGGCAGCTCGCCGTTTTCGATCGGCATCTTCCGTAACAGCCAATCGACCAGAGGTCGCAGCACAAACCATGCGGCGGCCGTCAGCAGAAGGATGCCGCCGAGCTGCAGGCCGACCCCCCAGGGCGAGAAGCGCGCCGAGGCGTAGGCGGAAATGCCCGCCAGCATCATCCAGCCGACCACATCGTTGACGGCCGCAGCCGAGATCGCCACGACGCCGATCTCCGTCCGCGTCAGGTCGAATTCGCGCAGGATACGGCCGAGGGTCGGAACGGCCGTGATCGCGGTTCCGACGCCGAAGAACAGGCTATAGGTCAGCTTGTCGATATCCGGCGCCAGATAGGGCGCTGAAATCTGCCCGACGATGTAACCCAGCGCGAACGGGACCGCGACGGAGGCGGCCGCAATCGCCACGGTCCCGTTGCGGTTCTTCGCCCGCGCCATGTGGCCGAACTTGAAATCGATTCCGATCTGGAACATCAGGAGCACCAGACCGATCTGGCTGATGATCGTGATCGGCGTGGATGCCGCAGCGCCAAACAGAAAAAGGGACGCGGCGGGAAAGAAGTGGCCGAACAGAGATGGCCCGAGAACGAGGCCCGCGAGAATCTCGCCGATGACGCCGGGCTGTCCCAGCCGCCGCAACACCTGATTGCCGATGCGCGCGGCCGCGATCATCACCATCAGCTGCAGCAGCGTGAGGAAAAGAAGATTTTCCGTCAGATGAACCGATGAATGCATGACGTGCCGCCCCCAAACGGCGTTCAATCTCCCAAATACGAACTAGCGCGCGATCACATCGGGCAGCGGCGTCTTGGCCGAAGGCCTGCTCATGTCGGTGGGAAGGAAGCCATGTTTGCAGATATGCTCAATGGCGGCGCGATGATCGGGCAGGGCGGCGATGGCCTGCCGTTCCGCGGCCTTGACGCGCGAGAATTCCTTGCGCGCCTCATCGACGTGCGGATAGGCCGATTTGTTGGCGGAAAGATCGCTGACGAATCCCATGCCATAGAGCACGAATTTGTAGCTCGGCACGCCGAACGTGTCGTAGACCGTTCCCATGTCGACATGGCTGGGCGATCGATACTTCCACACTTCGAGCATGGCGCGCAGGGAATCGGGCAAACTCGCCGGGTTTGCATTGTCGCGCCAAAAATCGTTGTCGGTGCGGCGGGTCAGGCTGAAGTGCATTTTGACGAAGTCGATGCAGCGGTCGTAGCGCGTAGTCATGGTGTGGTTGAAGACTTTGGCCACGGCGTCGAGATCGCCCGACCTGGGGAAATAATCGGCCACGAGGCGAATGGCGTTCTCGATCAGGATGATGCCAGTGGACTCGAGCGGCTCGAGAAATCCGCCCGAGAGTCCGATGGCGACACAGTTCTTCTTCCACTGTTCCTTGCGATAACCGACTCGCATGCGAATGCGAAGCGTATCGAGACCCTTCGCCTGCGGTCCGACATAGGCGCGCAGGATTTCTTCGGCGCGTTCGTGCGTGGTGTGATGGCTGGAATAGGAATAGCCGACGCCGCGGCGCGTGCCGAGACCGATGTCCCAGGTCCAACCAGCTTCATGGGCGGTGGCGAGAGTTGCGGATGCGATCGGCGTGTCGGGCGCAGCGTACGGCACATTGATGGCGAGCGCATGATCGGCGAACAGGAAGCGGCTGATGTCCTTCATCGGCTCCTGCAACGCCTTGCCGATCAAGAGCCCTGCGAATCCCGTGCAGTCGATATAAAGACCTGCCTTGAGCGTGCCGTGCTCCGGGGCGACCAGCGATTCGATTGCGCCGGTCTCGTCGAGATTGACCTTGTCGATCGTGCCGACGAGATGCTTGACGCCGAATCCGGTGGCGATCCGTTTGAGAAAGACCGCGAATTTGCCTGCATCGATATGATAGGCGTAGTTGATCGGGCCGCGGTATTGGGCATCGTCCAGCCGTTTGGGCGCCCGATCGGCTTTGCACACGCTGTTCTGTAGCGTGACGGCATCGCCATACGGCGTATCGCCGCCAACGCCGAGAAGCCAATAGGGCGTAAGGTCGCCGCCACGTTCCATTGTGTGGGGCACATCGAAGGGATGGTAATAATAGCGGTGCTCGTCGCCCACCGGCGCGTCCACCCAGTCGACGAATTTGAATCCCTGTTTGAATGTCGCGGCGCTCTCGCGCATGAACTCGGCTTCTTCGATTCCGAGCGCCGCCAGCGTCAGCCGCATGGTGGGGAACGTCCCTTCGCCCACGCCGACCGTCGGGATGGTGGAGGATTCGATCAACGTGATCTTCACGCCGTCGGGGCGCGAAGTCCCGAGTTGCTTCGCAAGATAGGCCGCCGCGAGCCAGCCGGCAGTGCCGCCGCCCACGATCAGGATATCGTTGATTGGTCCAGTCATTTGCCCCTCCATGAAGTGCTATTTGGCGTTCATGCGCGTAAACGGCCCCAGGAAGCAGGTTGCGGGCATGTCGTGCACGCGGATCCTCTGCTCATTGGCGCAGACCGTGCCGCCGCGGATCACATAGTCGAAACCGCCCGACATCTTGAGGCCCGGACAATCCGCCTGCAGAGTATTCTTCCAAAGCACGCCGTTGTTCATTCGAAAAACGATGGTGTGGTTATCGAGAACCGACGTGCTGTCGATATCCGTCGCGCGCAGGCAGACCGGCTCGGTCGGTGCGGAGATCTGCGCCGAGGTTCCGCTGGACGCCAGGACTACGAGCGCTGCAACAGGAATCCCGAAGAGTCCTCATGGCGCGGCCTCCTTTTGCCCGTCGGCTGTCCCAAGACGCGTGGCTTCGCGTGCGCGTAACGCAATCGCGGCCCAGTCGCCGGCTCTCACGAGTTCGCGAGGCGCAATCCATGTCCCTCCCACGCAAAGCACGTTCTGAAGCGCGAGATAGCGCGGCGCGTTCTCGAGCGTGACGCCGCCGGTCGGGCAAAAGCGGCAGTTCGGAAATGGTCCCTGGAATGCTTTGAGTGCAGCCGGGCCGCCCGATGCTTCAGCCGGAAAGAACTTGAAGCGCGTGAGTCCGAGTTCAAGTCCGCGCATGATGTCCGACGCGGTCGCAGCGCCAGGTAGTAGAGAGAGTCCAGCCGCCACCGCGCTTCTTGCCACTTGTTCCGTCAACCCCGGGCTCACGGCGAAGCGCGCGCCAGCCTCTTTGGCGCGCTGAAGATCGGTTTGATTTAGGACAGTGCCGGCGCCGACGACCGCATCCTCGATGTCGTTCGCGATCAGGCGGATCGAATCGAGTGCGACCGGGGTGCGCAACGTGACTTCGAGCACGCGCAATCCGGCCTTCACGAGCGCGCGCGCCAATGGAACCGCGTCTTCGACGCGTTCGATCGTCAGCACGGGAATGACCGGGCCTGACGCCAGCAAACTCTCGATGTTTTCGCTCATTTGCCGTCGCCTCCCTCAGGAAAAAATGCTGGCGCCGAATTCCGCTTCGCCCACCAGCCGGCGGAACGGCTTGAACAGCTCCCGTCCGCTGCCATGCGTGGAATTGCGATGAACGGCTTGCGGGCGTGCGGCCAGTTCGGCCGGCGCCACGCGCGCTTCCAGCACGCCGCGTTCGGCGTCAATACGGATCACGTCGCCGTCGCGGATGCGCCCGATTGCGCCGCCATTGAGCGCTTCCGGCGTCACATGAATGGCGGCCGGCACCTTTCCCGAGGCGCCCGACATGCGTCCGTCCGTCACCAAGCCCACATGATGGCCTTTGTTCTGCAAGACGGAAAGCTGCGGCGTGAGCTTGTGCAGCTCGGGCATGCCGTTCGCCTTCGGTCCCTGAAAACGCAACACGGCGATGAAATTGCGCGCGAGCGCGCCGCGCTTGAATGCTTCGAGGAAATCGTCCTGGTCGTCGAATACGATGGCCGGCGCTTCGACAACCCGGTTTTCCGGCGCCACGGCGGAAATCTTCATCGTCGCGCGTCCGAGATTGCCCCGCAGAAGCTTCAATCCGCCTTCGGCGTCGAAGGGATCGTCGATCGAACGCAACACGTTGCGATCGGGCGAAACCGCGACGGGTTTGCGCCATACCAGCTCGCCGTCGATCACTGTGGGTTCCTGCGCGTACGCCCGCAGGCC
Organism: uncultured Alphaproteobacteria bacterium; assembly: GCA_963715545.1. Lineage (GTDB taxonomy): Bacteria > Pseudomonadota > Alphaproteobacteria > Micropepsales > Micropepsaceae > Rhizomicrobium. The sequence goes on from OY970252.1 coordinate 4,529,413, forward strand.
CCGGCCTGTCACAGTCGTGACGTCGCCGTGAAGCAATCCTGCGTCTAGCAATTCGCGGATCAGGAACGCCATGCCGCCCGCGGCCTGGAACTGGTTCACATCGGCTGCGCCGTTGGGATAGATGCGCGCGATCAGCGGCGTCGCCCGCGAAATGGCGTCGAAATCTTCCCAGTCGAGAAGGATGCCGGCGGCCCGCGCGATGGCGGGAAGATGAAGCGTGTGGTTGGTCGAGCCGCCGCTCGCCATCAGCCCCACGACGCCATTGACGATGGCGCGCTCGTCGATCACTTCGAACAGGGATGCACAATGCTCCCGTGCGAGCGCGCAGGCGCGCGAAGCCGCGGCGCGGGTCAAGGCGTCCCGCAAGGGTGTGCCGGGATTGACGAAGGCTGCGCCCGGAATGTGAAGGCCCATCACTTCCATCAGCATCTGATTGGAATTGGCCGTGCCGAAAAACGTGCAGGTGCCGGAGGTGTGATACGAGGCGGACTCGGCTTCCAGCAATTCGCCGCGCCCGATATCGCCGCGGGCGAAGGCTTCGCGTACGCGCGCCTTTTCCTTGTTGGGAATGCCGGACGGCATCGGACCCGCAGGCACGAAAATCACAGGCAGATGACCGAACGCAAGCGCGCCGATCAGAAGCCCCGGAACGATCTTGTCGCAAACGCCCAGACACAACGCCGCGTCGAACACATTGTGGCTGAGCGACACAGCGGTCGCGAGCGCGATCACGTCGCGGGAAAACAGCGAAAGCTCCATGCCGGGCTGGCCCTGCGTGACGCCGTCGCACATCGCGGGTACGCCGCCCGCGACTTGCGCGGTGCAACCGTCGTTGCGCGCGGCCTCCTTGATGATTTCGGGATAAAGCTCCAGCGGCTGGTGAGCCGACAGCATGTCGTTATAGGCCGTGACGATCGCAATGTTCGGCGTCTCGCCGCCGCGCAATCTCGCCTTGTCGCCGAAGGGCGCGGCAGCGCAGGCATGCGCGAGGTTGCCGCAATCGAGGCGGGCGCGGCTGCGGCCCGCGGCGCGCGCTTCTTCCATACGTCCGAGATAATCGTTGCGCGTGTCGCGGCTGCGTTCGCGAATGCGGGCTGTGACGTCGGCGATTACGGGATGGAGCGTCGTCATCGCATGCTCCTAGGGCGCCCAATAGACTTGCACGGGGGTGGCGGACTGCTGCAGCACGGCGCGAATCGGCATCGCGCGGACATCGTCGCCCTCCAGCGCTGCGCGATAGGTGTCGAGTTTCGCGTCGCCGCGGATCAGAATCACGACAAGCCGCGAATCGAGAATGGCGCGCAAGGTGAGCGACATGCGTTCACCCGTCTTTTCTATATTGGCGGGATGAATGCCGCGCACCAGGAGGGGCGAGTGCGTATCGAGCGCCTGCTCGAGCCCGTCGGAACCCGGAAACATCGAGGCGGTATGTCCGTCGTCGCCCATGCCCAGAAGCGTGATGTCGAATGGAAGCGGCATAACGGCGATCGCGGCGCTCACGGTGATCTCGGCGTCGCGAGGATGAGCATGATCTGTTTTCATCGGCACGAAATGCGCTGCCGATGCTTTGCCGCGCAGCAGCCGCGTGCGTATCAGTTTCTCGTTGCTGGCGTCGGAAGTCGGCGGCACCCAGCGCTCGTCAGACAGGGTGACGAATACGCGGTCCCACGGCGCGTCGCGCTCGGCTAGCGTGTCGAAAAGCGTGCCGGGGGTCGTACCGCCCGAAGCGACAAAGCTCGCCGCCCCGCGCGCCGCGACGCCAGAGCCAAGTCTCGCGATGATGTCGTCGGCGAGGTCGCGAAACATTTCGGCGGCGGTTGGAAAACGCCGCAGCGTTGCATTTTGCGGTTCGGATCTATTCATACCAGCTGTGACCATTGCGTTCGGTGAGAGCGAAAGCGCCTGCCGGGCCCCACGAGCCCGCGGCGTAAGGCGTGGGCGACATGCCCTGCCGATCCCAGCCGGTCATGATGGCGTCGATCCAGGACCACGCGGCTTCAGCTTCGTCGCGGCGCACGAACAAAGTCGGCTTGTTGTTCAGCGCTTCAAGCAGCAGCCGCTCATAGGCGATGCGGCGGCGCGGACGTTTGAACGCGTCGCTGAGACTGAGATTGAGCGCAAGCGGCTTCAGCTCCTGCTCGAGACTGGGAGTCTTGTTCATCAGCAACAGCGAGATTTCCTCCTCCGGCTGCAGGCGGATCGTCAGCCGGTTCGCGAGCAGATCGGCGCCGGCGAAGATCGAATGGGGCACGTCGCGGAACTGGATGACGATTTCCGAACTGCGCAGCGGCAACCGTTTGCCCGTGCGCAGATAGAACGGCACGCCCGCCCAACGCCAGTTGTCCACATGGGCGCACAGCGCGACAAAAGTTTCCGTCTTGCTCGACTGTCCGCCCGGCTCTTCGCTGTAGCCGGGCACGGAATGGCCGTCGGAAACGCCCGCGCGATATTGCCCCCGTACGGTCTTGCGCTCGACGTCACGCCCCACGATCGGTTTCAGAGAGCGCAGCACTTTCACTTTTTCGTTGCGTACGGAATCCGGATCGAGATTGGCGGGCGGCTCCATCGCCACAAGACAGAGCAGTTGCAGCAGATGGTTCTGCACCATGTCCCGAACCGCGCCATATTCGTCGTAGTAGGACCAGCGATCCTCCACTCCGACGGTTTCGGCGACCGTGATCTGAATCTGGGCGATGCTGACTTTGTTCCAAAGCGGCTCGAACAACGTGTTGGCGAAGCGCAGCGCGATCAGATTCTGCACCGCTTCCTTGCCGAGATAATGGTCGATGCGGAAGATGCGTTCTTCACTGAAAGCCTGCGCCAGCGCGTCATTGATGGCGCGGCAGCTCGCGAGATCGCGGCCGATGGGCTTTTCGACGATCACGCGGCTTTTCACGTTCGCGAGACCAACGGCTTTGAGATTGCTGCAGATCGCGCCGTAATGGCTGGGGGAAGTGGAGAGATAGAAGACGAGTTCCGAGGCGTCGCCCACGCGCTCGCGCAAATCGGAAAATGTTTCGGGCGCCGTCGCATCGACGGCGACATGGCTCAGGCGAGCGCGGAAGCGCCGCCACGCCTCATCCGAGATCGCAGGCGCGCGCGACCGCACCGCCTTTTCGATCTGCTGCGCAAATTTCTCGTCGCCCAATTTCGACCGGGAGCAGCCCACGATTCTAAGCCCATCCGGCAGCAGGCCGTCTTCATCGAGGAAATAGAGCGAGGGAAACAGCATTCGCTGGGCGAGATCGCCCGTGGCCCCGAAAATCAGGATTCCCTGTGCGGCCATGTCACGAATCTTCGATTCCGCGTCCGTCGATCCACGTCTCAACCACCTCCAGATTGTCGGTGGCGAGCACGAGATTGGCGCGGCAGCCGGGCGCAATCCGCCCCATATCTTCTTCTAACCCCAGAAACGCCGCCGGGTTCCGGCTCGCCATCTCGACGGCCGCGTGAAGATCGAGGCCCAGAAGCGCCATCGCGTTGCGAACCGCCCCGGCCATGTCGAGATCGGAGCCTGCCAGGGTGCCGTCCGGCGCCACGCAGACGCCGTCTTGGACGACGATGTTCCGCCCCTGAAGTTCGAACGATTTCTCGTCGGAGCCCACGCTCGGCATCGCATCGGTGATCAGCATCATGCGATCTGCTCGTTTGCAACGCAGCGCGATGCGCAGCACGGCCGGATCGACATGTATTCCGTCGACGATGACGCCGCACCAGCTGTCGCGATCTTCGAGCGCCGCGCCGACCGCGCCCGGTTCACGACTCGTCATGGGCGACATCGCGTTGAACAAATGGGTGAAGCCGGACAAGCCGCGGTCGAGGGCGCGCCGGGTCTCGGCGTATGTCGCGTCGGTATGACCGGCCGATACGATCACGCCGGCCGCCACGAGCCGTCCGATCGTCTCGGGCGTCGTCTCTTCGGGCGCGAGCGTCACAAGCGTTTTGCCATGCTTCACGGATGTCAGAAGCCGGAAGGCTTCTGTGTCGAGCAAGCGGAACTTCGATGCGTCGTGAATGCCTTTGCGCTCGCGGCTGAGAAATGGTCCTTCGATATGAATGCCGAGAATGCCCGGCACGCCTTCCGCGATGGCGGCCTCCACGGCGGCGATGGCCTCGCCGATGGCTTTGAGATCGGCGCTGATGAGCGTGGGCAGAAAGCCGGTTGTGCCGAAGCGCCGATGCGCCTGCGCAATTTTTCGCAGTGTCGCCACGGACGGCGCATCGCCGAACAAAGCGCCGCCGCCGCCATTCACCTGAACGTCCACGAATCCCGGCAGCAGAAGCCGGCCGCCGAGATCGCGGCGTACGGAAATGCCGGTCGGCAGATCGCCGTTCGGCGTCAGCGCCCGGATGCGGCCGCCGGCGACGATGACGGACTGTCCTTCGACGATGCCGCGATCCGTCAACACCCGGCCATTGACCAACGCAAGAGTCATCACACGGTCTCGGTCACTTTGTTCAGATGTGGCGGGCAGTCGGGATTGAATCCCCGGGCGAGAGACAAGGCGTTCGCCAAGCGGTAGAAGCTTTGCACCATCAGGATCGGCTGCAGCACCGGATGCGCGTCGAGTGCAGGCAGGCTGTGGGCGGCGCCTTGCGAAAACCCCGCGAGCAGAATCTCGGCGTTCGCAGCCGCGAAACTCGAGACCAGATCGGCGACGCCGAGCCTCGTTTCGTCGTTCTGCGAAAATACGAACACCGGAAACCCATCCTTCACCAACGCCATCGGGCCGTGGCGGACTTCCGCCGAGCTGAACGCTTCGGCATGCAGGCCGCACGTTTCTTTGAATTTCAGCGCAGCTTCCTGCGCGGCGCCGTACCCAAGCCCGCGTCCGATCACATACAGATCACGCGCGGATTTCAGCCGCATGACGCCCGCGCTCCAATCGAGAGCCCAGGATTTTTCCATCAGCTCCGGAAGGTCTATGAGCGAGTCTGCAAGCCGCGAGTCGTCGCTCCAGTTGGCGACGAGCTGCGCGATCGCGGCGGCAGACGCGAGGTAAGTCTTTGTCGCGGCGACGCTGCGCTCGACGCCCGCATGCAGCGGCATCACCTCATGCGCGAGATTGGCCAGCGGCGAATCTTCCGCATTGACAAGAGCGACGACGAACGCGCCGGCGGCCTTTGCGGCGGCGACGGTTGCGAGAAGATCCGGGCTCTGGCCCGATTGCGAGATCGCGATGAACAGCACGTCGTCCAGTTTCGGCGAGGCGGTGTAGACCGAGGTGATGGACATCGCGGCCGATGAAGTGAGCGTGGCCGTTCTGGTTTCGATCAGATACTTCGCGAAGGTGGCTGCATTGTCCGAGCTTCCGCGTCCGGCGGTCACGACGGCGCGCGGTACACGCCTGCGAAGCGCGGTTCCGATTCGCGTCGCGATCGCGCGGTTGGCGCGCAACTGGCCTTCGATCAGACGCGGCGCGCTGGCCGCTTCCTGAAACATCTGCGTTTCACGTTCGGATAATTCGCGCGAGTCGCGACTGGTCGCGCTATCCGCTGTCATCACTGCGGTTCCGACGCGTTGAGCTCCGCGACAAAATCATAGGTGTCGCCGCGATAGTAGGATTGCGAGAACTCGACGGCGCGTCCGTCGCGCAGGAACCCGCGCCGTTCCACCAGAAGCCCGGCGTCTTTTTCCTGCGCGCCCAGCAATTCCGCCTGTTCGGCGTTGAACAGAACGGCTCTCAATCGCTGAAGCGCGCGGGTCGGGCGATGTCCGCTGCGTTCGAGCGCGGCGTAAAGCGAAGATTCCACGGCCTCGACGGACGGCAAGCAAAACGCGGGCACCGTGCAGAACTCCAGCGCCATCGGCGCTTCGTCCGCATAGCGCAGACGATGGAAGCGATAGACCGGCGTGCCGGGGCTGAGCCCCATGGTCATCGATTCTTCCGGCGTGACCGTGCCCTTCGATTTGCGCAGCCAGACGCTGCGCGGCGTGCGGCCGCGCGCCTGCATGTCTTCGGAAAACGACGTGAGCTTGGAGAAATTTTTCTCGACGCGTCCCGAAACGAACGTGCCGGAGCCTTGCTTGCGCGTGAGGAGGCCTTCGCTCACGAGACCGTCGAGCGCTTTGCGCACCGTGATTCGCGAGACGGAAAACTCCTCAGCGAGGTCGCGCTCCGGCGGCAACGCGTCGTCGGGCGCCAGAACTTTGCTCTGAATGGCTTGCCTCAGACCGCGCTGAAGTTGCTGGTAGAGGGGAAGGCTGTCCTCTTCCTTGAGATTTCCGATGATGCCGACAAGTGACGCCAATTCCGTTCTCCTGGGTACGCGACGCCCCGAATCCGCCGAAATTGCGGAAACGCCTCTAGGACCAATTGCATACCACATAGCAACCCACTCTCGTCAATCGTTCAAAATCGTACGAAACAAGAAAAATTTGGGCTTGACAGAGATATCCAATCGATAAATGGTACTACATTGGGCTTGTGATGGTGTTACCAGTCAAGGCTTAAGGAGACGATCACCTTAAAGTCGCCTGGTTTGCCGGTCCGGTCCGAACAACGCGGGGCTAGACGCTTCGAGTGCATCTCGGGGTCTTACAGAGGGTGAATCATATGACGTTTAAGGGGGCATTGGCCGGTACTGCGAGCGCAATTGCGCTTTTGACAGCTTTTTCGCCGGCGCAGGCGCAGCAGCAACCCGCAGCGCCGACAAACGCGCAAAGCACGCAGCCGATCGAAGAAGTGGTCGTCACGGGCATTCGCGCATCGCGAATTCGCGCTCTGGATATCAAGAAAAATTCTACGGCTATCGTCGATGTCGTCTCGTCGGAAGACATCGGCAAGATGCCGGACAAGAACGTGGCCGATGCGCTGCAGCGCGTCCCGGGCGTCAATACCTTCTCGACCTCGTCGGGCGAAGGCGGGTTCGACGAGAACGACCGCGTCGCGCTTCGCGGCACCGATCCGAGCCTGACTCAAACCCTGATCGACGGACACGCCGTCGCCACGGGCGACTGGTTCATTCTCGACCAGTTCCAGACCGTCGGACGCAGCGTCAGCTACGATCTGTTCCCGTCCGAAATTCTCGATTCCGCGGAAGTCTACAAGAGCCAATCCGCCGACATGATCGAAGGCGGCGTCGCCGGCAGCGTCAACATGGTCACGCGCAAGCCGCTCGACATGGAATTCACGCAGCAATTCACGTTTGAAGGCTCCGCACAGGGCGTCTACTCCGACCTGCCGCACAAGATCGATCCTCAGTTCAACGGAATGATGGCCTGGCACAACGATTCTGATACGTTCGGAGTCATCGCCCAGGGCTTCTTCGAAGAGCGAGATCTGGAGCGCCAGGGACAGGAGTTCCTCGGCTACAACACCATCGGCTGCACATTGAATACGCCGAACACGCCCACAAGCGGTTGCAATCCGACCGGCGGCGGGCAAGTCAATCTGGTCGACGCCCATCCCGATCTGTACGGCGTGCTTTACCCGACTTTGATCGGCGCCGCGTTGTTCGAGCAACATCGGCAGCGCGAAGGCGGCGACCTTACGATGCAATGGCGCCCGAACAACCAATTCAATTTTGTCGTGTCGAGCTTCTACTCGCAAATGACGGCAGGCGACACCAACAACAACTTCATGGTTTGGGATCAAAATGAAATCGGCAACAACAATCCCAGCGCCTATATCGTAAAGAACAATACACTTGTACAAGCGACATTCCCTGAGTCGTCGCCAACTCATCCCAATCCCGCAAACCCGGCTCAACAGCTCTGCTTCAACAACAATGTTGCAGCGACGACCGGCGTGGCGTGTCCCGTTGACGGCGTTGTGGAAGACTCGATCGATCGTCCGAACGAATCCGCTTCGACGTGGTTTGTCGATGGCGACGCCAAATGGACGCCCAATCAGGAATGGAATGTCCACTTCAAGCTCGGTTACACGCGGGGCGAAGGCCTCACGCCGTCACAGCCGACCTGGGAGAGCGATGGCCTGACCGGCACGTCGTTCAATTTCGCCAATGGCGGCCCTTCATCGGCGTCGTTCCCCGACATCAACACGGCCGATCCGGCGGATATGAACAACGATTGGGCGTGGAGCGACAAGTTCACGGCGCGGGACACGGAATTCTACACCCAGGCCGACGCCGAATATGAATTCAACGACGGTATCTTCAAGTCCATCAAGTTTGGCGCTCGTTACGCCGACCATATCCGCAATGTGTTCGGCTTTGACGAAGGCACCTGCGCATTCGCGTGTCCGGGAACGCCTTCAACCGCCGTTTCGACCGGCGGACTGTATCCGAGCAATTTCGGAAGCGCGCTTGGAGGCGGTTCGGGTTTCCTCCAGAACATCTGGTACCCCAACTGGGGACTGGTCGCGTCGGAGGTTCTGCCGCAAGTGACTCCCTATAGTCCGCTTGCCTTCTATTGGCCCGGCAGCTTCAGGGTCCAGGAGAAAGACTCGGCCGCCTATGCAATGGCGAATTTTGGCGGCGACAATTGGGACGGCAATGCCGGCTTGCGGTTCGTGCATACGGGCGAGGACATCACGTCCTACGCGACCGACGGCCCGAACGCGACGCCCCCTGCTACGGGTTGCGCAACACCGGGCGCCATTCTCAACAATTATGGCTGTTACGAACCCGTGCAGGTGAATCACACCTATACCGATCCGCTTCCCAGCGCGACGATCAACTACCACTTGTCGGACGATCAAGTTGTGCGCGCGTCCATTGCGAATGTGATGGCGCGACCGGACTACAGCGCCCTGGGCGGCGCCGTCTCGCTGACCGACTCGATTCTCACGGGCACGGGCGGCAACCCGAACCTGAAGCCGGTGCGCGCCTGGACTTACAACGCCGATTGGGAATGGTATTTCGGCGACGCCTCGCTGCTTTCCGCGAGCCTCTTCTACATGGACCTCACGACGGACGTGGATTACGGCGTGAACAATGCGACGTATCTGAACGCGACGCTGACCGGCCAACAGAAGACGCCGATCTACTCGACCTATGCAATCACGTCGCCGCAGAATGGCACAGGCAACGACAAGGGCTTCGAGTTGTCGTGGGAGCAGCCGATCTGGAACGGCTTCGGCATCCAGACCAACTATACTTATTCGGATGGCGAGCAGTCGGGCGGTGGGCGGCTCATCGGCGACTCGAAGGACCTGTATAATATCGTAGGTTATTACGAGAAATACGGGTTCAGCGCACGGTTGGCGTGGACGTGGCGTTCGTCGGTGCTGGTCGGTCTCGACCGCAGCACGGCGGAAAACCAGTCGCCGATCGGAAATCTCGCCGCATCGATGAGCTATGACATCACCGACAATATCTCGGCCACCTTCGACGCGTTGAACCTGAACAACGCGATCCTGAAATATTATGCGAACAACACGACGCAGCCGCGCGCGTTCTACGACAACGGACGCCAGTTCTACTTCGGCTTCCGCGTGAAGTACTGAGTTTGTTCCACGGACCCGGGCAGACGCCCGGGTCCGTGTATTTCACGGTGCACTCCCCTTCTCGCACTGTTAGAACTGGCGGAGCGGCGAAAGTCTCTCCGCCTTTTTTTTGGCGGCGAAGCGCGCCGGGAACGAGCCGATGCAGGCGGAAAATTGCCGACCCTTATGGTTTCGCCGCCGCCACGTCCTGTTGGCGATGGCGTTCGGCGCGGCGCAGCTGCTGGCCGCGTGCTCGGCAGACCTGACGGACTGGTTCGGCGCCCGCGAGACCAATTTGTTCGCGAAGGGCCTGCCTCCGCAGCCGCCGATTATTCCGGCGCCTGCCGCGTTTGAATACGGCCCAGGCAATATCGCAATCCCCGATCACCTTGCGGTGGTGTTCGATCCGAAGGATTCCGACGGGGAATATGCTGCGCGCTACTTGTCCGATCTCGAATCGCGAAGCGGCGGCCCGAAATTCGATGTGCGAGCCGGCGATGCGGCCAAACCGCCGGCCGGCGCAATCGCCTTTCGCAGAATTTCCGGCGCAGCCTTCGGCAAGGAAGGTTACCGCCTCGACGTGACGCCCGAAGGAATCGTCATATCCGCTTCCAGCGCGGCCGGCTTGCTCTATGGCGGCATATCGCTGTGGGAATTGATGCCGACGGCCGGCGGCGACGGAGCTGTCACGCTGCCGACAATTCACATTTCCGATGCGCCGCGATTTGCGTGGCGCGGAATCCTTCTGGATTCGGTGCGGCACTATCAAACGCCGGAATTCATCAAATCCTTCATCGATGCGATGGCGCTGCACAAACTGAATGTTCTGCAATGGCACCTGACTGACGACCAGGGTTGGCGGCTGGAGATCAAAAAATATCCCCGGCTCACATCGGTGGGCGCGTGGCGCGTGCCAGCCGGCGATGCGGCGCAGAAGGATGTCGATCCCGCGACCGGCAAGCCCCGCCTCTATGGCGGCTTCTACACGCAAGATCAGGTGCGCGACATTGTGCGTTACGCGGCTGCGCGCAACGTCACCATCGTGCCCGAGATCGAAATGCCGGGGCATGCGGCGGCAGCGATCGTGGCTTATCCGCAGCTTGGCTCCGTCGCGCATCCGCCCACAAATGTTTCGAGCGATTGGGGCGTATTCCCCTATCTTTACAATGTCGACGATTCGACCTTCGCATTTCTGGAAAACGTGCTGACGGAAACGATGGCGCTGTTCCCCGGCGCCTATATCCATGTGGGCGGCGATGAGGCGGTCAAGGATCAGTGGAAGGCGTCGCCGAAAATCCAGGCGCAGATGAAGGCTCTCGGCCTCGCCAATGAAGACGCGCTGCAAAGCTATTTCATCGCGCGCATCGGCAAATTCCTCGCGGCCCATGGGCGCAAGCTGATCGGTTGGGATGAAATCCTCGAAGGTGGCGTGCCGCCGGACGCCACGATCACGTCCTGGCGCGGCGTGGATGGAGGGATTGCGGCCGCGAAACTGGGCCACGACGCCGTGATGTCGCCTGCGCCGGTGCTGTATTTCGACAATCGCAATGGCGACGATGTTTCCGAGCCGCCCGGCCGTGGGCATGTCACATCGCTGGAAGACGTCTACAATTTCGATCCCGCGCCCGCCACGCTGTCGGACGCCGAGCGCGCCCATATCATCGGCGTGCAGGCGAATATCTGGACGGAGCATATCAGGCTCGAGCAGTGGATCGACCACATGGCGTTTCCGCGCGCGGCGGCGCTCTCGGAAATCGCGTGGTCTCCGGCAGGCGCGCACGATTGGCATGGATTCCTGAAGCGGCTCGCGCCACAGATGGATCGCTATCGCGCACTCGGAATCGGCGCCGCATCGAGCGCGTTCAAGGAGACGCCCAACATCCTATCGGGCTTCGATCCGCACGTCCCCCAAAGGCGATATAGCCAGGAACTGAAGCTTTGCACGGACCGCCTTCCGCTCAATCTGGAAGACGACGCGCCGCTCGAAGGCTCGCGCGCGCGGTTCCTGGTCGACATCATGAATCCGTGCTGGATTTACGAAAAGGCAGATTTGGACGGAGTTGCCGAGATCGTGGCGAAGGTGGGACAGGTGCCGTTCAATTTTCAGCTGGGTCAAGACATAAACAAAATTGTGCTGCGTCCCCCGCAGACGCCGGAGGGCGAGCTCGAAGTCCATCTCGACACGTGTGACGGCGCGCGGATAGCCGTGTTGCCGCTCAAACCCGCGGTGACGAATGACGCAGTGACGGAGCTGTCTACACCGGTTTCTGCCATCGCAGGCGCGCATGATCTGTGTTTTGTCTTTACGCAGAAGAAGCTCGATCCGTTATGGGTCATCGATTGGATCAACCTCGCGCCGAAGACAGCTCACTGAGCGCCGCCTGAAGGAAAGAGATAGTGGCAAATCTTCTGCTCGTTGCGCCGATGAAAGGCTGGGTCGCGCCGCTCGACGAGGTGCCGGATCCCGTCTTCGCCGAGCGCATTCTGGGCGACGGGCTCGCGATCGATCCCACTGATTCGACCGTGCATGCGCCCTGCGACGGCGTGATCTCGTCCGCCGCCAAGCATGCGGTGTCGCTGCGGGCCGCCAACGGCGCGGAAATCCTGATTCATGTCGGGCTCGAAACGGTCGCGTTGGGCGGACAGGGATTTGTCGGCCACGTGCGCGGCGGGCGCTCGGTCAAAACGGGCGATCCGCTTCTGTCTTTCGATCTCGATTATCTGGCGACGCATGCAAAGAGCGTCATCTCGCCCATCGTCCTCACCAATGGCGACGACTTCGCCATCGTGCGGCGCAATCTCAACCGCGAGACGGGAATCGGCGAATTCCTGATGGAACTGAAGCCGCTGCGCGAGGTCGTCGAGACGCCCGATGACGCGAAAGGCGAAACGGCCAGCCGCGAGGTGGTCGTGCCTCTGGCGCACGGCATCCATGCGCGTCCGGCCGCCGTTCTCGCCAATTGCGCCAAGCGCTTCGGCTCGGAGATTTCGCTCGTGCTCAACGGCAGGCGGGTCAATGCGCGCAGCGTCGTCGCGCTGATGTCGCTCGGCGCGCGCCATGGCGACCGCATCGTGGTGTCTGCAGACGGCGCGGATGCGGCCCAGGCCGTCGCCGCCCTTGCCGATCTGATCGCGAGTGGATTGGGCGAGACCCCCGCGCCGGCCAATATCCTCTATCCGCAGCGGCCGCGCGCGGTCGTCGTCAATGAAGCGTATTTGTCCGGCGCTGACAGGGTTCTTCGGGGCGTCTGCGCCGCGCCGGGCATGGCGATCGGAAAGATCGCCCATTTTCACGCGCCGGAAATCTCTGTCGCCGAGCGGGGCGCAGGCCTCGCGCATGAAACATCGGAGCTCGATCGCGCCGTCGGCGTCGTTCGCGCGCGACTGGAAGCGATGGCGACAAGCGGCGATCGCCAGCGCCGCGAGATTCTGGGCGCGCATCTGGCGCTTCTGGACGATCCGGAAATCCTGCAAGCCGCGCGCGCGTCAATCCGGCAGGGCAAGAGCGCCGCCTTTGCGTGGCGCAAAGCGGTGCGCGGTTTTGCCGACGTGGTCGCGGCGCTGGACGATCCGTTGCTCAAGGAACGCGCCCACGATCTGCTCGATCTGGAGCGGCAGGTGATCGCCGATCTGACGGGCCAAACGCCCGAGCCGCCCGCCTTTCCCGAAAATGCAATCCTGGTGGCGGACGAGCTTCTGCCGTCGCAGCTCGTAGCGTTCGGCGCGGCGAAGGTTGCGGGCTTCTGCACCGCGGGCGGCGGCCCCACTTCGCATGTCGCGATCCTGGCCGCCGGCATGAATGTGCCTGCGCTTGTCGGCATGGGCGAAAGCGTGTTGCGCGTCGCAGAAGGAACCGACGCCATTCTCGATGCCGGCGACGGCATGCTGACCTTGCGACCCGGCGCGGCGGCGCGGAGTGCGGCTGAGGCGCGTCTCGAATCCCGACAGCGCCGCACAGCCGCAGCCCTCGCGCGTTCGCATGAAGAATGCCGCACCTTGGACGGCACGCGGATCGAGATTTTCGCCAATCTCGGCGCCGGCGCCGGCGAGGCGGCATCCGCCGTGGAATCCGGCGCGGAAGGCTGCGGTTTGTTGCGGACGGAGTTCCTGTTTCTCGACCGTACGACGCCGCCCAGCGAGGACGAGCAACGGGAACAATATCAAGCCATTGCGTCCGCGCTCGAGGGACGGCCTTTCATTGTCCGCACTTTCGATATCGGCGGCGACAAGCCCGTGCCCTATCTGCCGTTTCCGCCGGAAGAGAATCCGGCGCTCGGCCTGCGCGGCGTACGCGCCGGTCTATGGCGGCCGGATATTTTGCGCACGCAATTGGCGGCGATCCTGAAGGTGAATCCGGCAGGCCAATGCCGGATCATGTTGCCGATGGTCGCTTCGATTTCGGAGCTCAAGGCTGTGCGCGCGATGCTCGCGGCGCTGGGACGCGAGCTCGCCATAGATGCCCGCATTCCGCTCGGCGTGATGGTGGAGACGCCCGCCTCCGCATTGCTGGCGGACAAGCTTGCAGTCGAAGCCGATTTTCTCTCCATCGGCACCAACGATCTGACCCAATACACGCTGGCGATGGATCGCGGCCATCCGCAGCTGGCCGCCCAGATCGATGCGTTTCATCCCTCCGTGCTGCGCCTGATCGCGCGCGCGGCCGAAGGCGGACGCGCGCAAGGCAAGCAGGTGGGCGTGTGCGGCGGGCTCGCGGCCGATCCGCTGGCGGCGCCGCTTCTGATCGGCCTCGGCATCGACGAATTGTCGATGCCGCCTTCCGCCATTCCCGGAATGAAGGCCGTGGTCCGCGCGCTCAACCTCGATGACTGCCGCAAGGCGACGCGGGTCGCGCTCGATGCTTCCTCCGCGGAAGAGGTGCGCGCCATCGCGGCAAATTATGTTCCGAAAAACGGCAATGGACATTAGAGAAGGAGCCGGTCGGTGAAATCGACGCTCGAAACCCTCCAACCGCTGGGCCGCGCGTTGATGCTGCCCATCGCGGTGTTGCCCATCGCGGGCCTCCTGCTGCGGCTCGGCCAACCCGATCTGCTGAACGTTGCATTCATCGCCGCCGCAGGCAACGCGATCTTCTCCAATCTCGGGCTTCTGTTTGCGATCGGTGTCGGAGTCGGCCTCGCGCATGAGAACAATGGCGCCGCGGGGCTCGCGGGAGTCGTGGGCTATCTTGTGGCGACGAAGGGCGCAGAAGTGTTGATCGCCGTGCCGCCGGGCGAACTCGCCGGGTATGCCGGTCACGCGCGCGATCTGGCGACGGCGGCATTCAAGGACGCGGCAATCGCCAAGCTCAGCGTGCCGACAGGAATCGTTTCCGGCCTGATCGCGGGCTGGCTCTACAATCGCTATCGCAACATCAAGCTGCCGGACTATCTGGCCTTCTTCGGTGGGCGGCGCTTTGTGCCGATCGCAAGCGGCTTTGTCGCGCTTGGGGTTGCAGCGCTATTGGGTCTCGGCTGGGTTTATCTCAAGACCGGGATGGATATCGCAAGCAACGCCGTGCTTGGCGCCGGCAATATCGGTCTCTTTGCCTATGGCGTGTTGAACCGCCTGCTGATCGTCACAGGCCTGCACCACATCATCAACAATATGGCGTGGTTTCTTCTCGGCGATTATCACGGCACGACCGGCGACCTGAACCGATTCTTCGCAGGCGATCCCTCCGCCGGAAAATTCATGTCGGGTTTCTTTCCCGTGATGATGTTCGGTCTGCCCGCGGCGTGCCTTGCGATGTATCGCGCGGCCCGACCGGAACGGCGCAAGGCGGTCGGCGGCCTGCTTTTGTCGATGGCGCTCACGGCGTTTCTGACAGGCGTCACCGAGCCCATCGAATTCAGTTTCATGTTCCTGGCGCCGGTTCTGTTCCTCATCCACGCGATCCTGACCGGGCTCGCGATGGTGCTGATGAACCTCTTGGGCGTGAAGCTGGGCTTCGGATTTTCGGCCGGACTGTTCGACTATGTGATCAATTTCGGCAAGGCGACGCGACCTTTGCTGCTGCTGCCCGTGGGAATCGCCTATTTCGCAATATATTACGCAGTGTTTCGCTTCGCGATTCGCTATTTCGATTTGAAAACATTGGGGCGCGAGGCGGATTCGGAAATATCGGGCACGACGCTCACCGCAGCGACCGATCGGGGCGCGGCATTCGTCGCGGCATTGGGCGGGGTCGCCAATCTGGTGACGGTCGACGCCTGCACCACGCGGCTGCGTCTTATTCTTGCGGACGGGACAAGGGCAGATGAGTCTGCGCTGAAGCGACTCGGGGCGCGGGGTATGGTGCGGCCTTCGACGAATGCGTTGCAGGTGGTGCTGGGGCCGACAGCCGATCTGATTGCCGGCGAAATCCGCACAAGCGCCGGAAGCAGGAGCGCAACGCCTTCGGCTGCGGCCTCAACTGCGCCTGCGCCGGCCGCAAAGCCGCCGCCGGCGCATTACGGCGCCGGAGAAGCGCGCACGCTGCTCACGGCGCTTGGCGGCGCGCAAAACATTCGAGACGTCTTCGCCTGTGCGAGCCGCTTGCGTGTTGGCGTCGACAATCCGGATGCGGTCAACGAGATGGCGCTGCGCGATGCGGGCATTCGCGGCTTCGCAAAACCGAGCTCGAATATTGTGCATGTGGTGCTCGGGCCTGCGGCCGAGACGGCCGCACAAGCCCTGCAGGCGCTGCTGCCTGCGAAGGTGTGACAATGAGGCGGGCCTGTCTCAACCGAGCCATCGGGGCGGCTTCAATCCGAAATGGCGCTGCAGCATGGTTTCGGCGCGCTCGACCGCGCCTTCCGCCCAGGACTGGTAGTACGGGCTGTACGCTTCGCCGCAAATGTAAAGCTCGCGACCGGGAATGGGGCTCATCACGGAATCAGCCAATTCCATCCCGTCGACCCCCTGGCGCCACAGATGCCAGCCGCCGCCGTACGGATCGACGGTCCAGTCCTGAAAACAGGCGCCCAACGGCGCGGGTGGTTGCGTCGCATAGGTCAGCCGCGCTTCGCGATGAATTTCAAGCGCGAGTCCGGAATCGCCGGGCAGCCATTGAAATCCGGCCGCTTCGCGCGGCGCCTGAGGTGCAAGCTGTTGCCAATACTGTACATCCGGTCCGCAGCAATAGGCCATCAACAGCCCAAATCCGTTCGCGGGTTCGCTCGCGAGCCGCTCCTTCTCGGCGCCCAGCGCATAGAACATGCGCGCCGGCATGTCGGTGACGGAACGTCCGCCATCGATGCCGATATCGCGCCACCAGGCCCGCGGATAGAGAAGAAAGGCTTTGCTCGCGGGCTCGCCGACGACAGATGCGATAAGGCCGGCAATGTGGGGATTGCTGCGCGCGGGGAAGTCCTCGATCAGTTCCAGTGCGCGACGCGGCAGCGCGAGCACCACGCGTTTCGTGGAAAGCGCGGTCATGCGGTTCGCGCGATCGGCGAGGCCCAGCTTGAATGCCTGCCCGGGCGAACCGGGCACGGAAAGACTCGCTAGCCGGGTCTTCGTCAGAACGTTCACGCCGAGGCGTCGCGCTTCGGCCGCGAGCGCGAGCGGCAATTTCTGATAGCCGCCCGCGATCGTGAGATACGGTTTCGTCCGATCAGGTCCGAGCAGCGCTTCGTCGAAATCACCAAGCGCGCTGCCGAGAGGCGCGATGTCATAGCCCCCCGTATCCTGGAAAAAGCGGTTTTCTTCGGCCGTGAATATGTCGGCCATCAGCGCCCAGGTCGGCCAATCCTTGAGCAGCCGGCCTTTGTAGCGGATGCCCGATCGGATGCGGAGCCAACGCGCGGGCGTCATGTGGCCGAAGCCGGGTATGATTTTCTCGATGCCCTCGACATAGCACCTATTGTTCGGCGCCTGGTCCGACGGCGGAATATCGTACGGAAAGAGCTTTGTCGGCTGTCCCGCCTGCGCATACGCAAAGCTGCGGCCGCGCAGGGTGAGATGGTCCTGCGGTTCGATGACGGGAAAGCCGCGCGTGGGCAGCCTGAGTCGCCGTACAAGGTTGAAAACGTGCTTGTGGGCCGGCAGGAAGCGCATGCCGCCGGCTTCGCCGACCAGATGTGGCGCTTCCGGGAACGCAATGGAGCGCAGCCGCCCGCCGATCCGGTCGCTCATCTCGAAGAGGGCGACGCGCAGGTGGGGTTGTTCGGCTGCGATGCGCCAGGCCGCATAGGCGCCGGCGACGCCGCCGCCTATGATCGCGACATCGATATCGGTATCGGTATTCGGGCCCGCGCGCACCGCCGGCGGCAACGACAGCGCCGCCGCGCCGGCAAGCACGTTTCTGCGCGTAATATTCATTGCTGGCCCACCGCTCGGCCCGCCACCTTAAGCCCATCGTTACTATTGAATGGTTACCGTCCGGGCTTCGATCCGACCCTCGTGCGGATCGCGAGCGAGCCCACGCGCCATGAACAAGGCACTGTCCGTCCGCCGGACACTGGAAGCCATCACGGGCGCCATGGCGCTTGCGCTCGTGGTGATATCCGCCATTTCGGCGAATGACGCCTATGACGAGATGCGCACGGCAGGGCGTATCGTCACGGCCTCGGGCATCGCGCGCGACCTGTTCATGTCCATGCAGTATCGCAGGTTCGAACTTGGCGCCGTGAGCACGGCGCTCGAATCGCCGCGCGCCGTCGACGCAGAGACCTGGACCGACATCGAGCAAGTGCGGGCGCGTTCCACCGCCGCCCTGAATCGCGCCTTGTTCGGGCTTGCGAAGAGCAATATGGCCTCCGCGTCCGAGCGCGCCGCCATCGTCAAGGAAAGAATCGCCTTGGACGCGGAGCAGCCGGGGATCGATGCCGCGTTGCACCGGCCCGAGCTCCGATCGGCGGCATCGATCGCCAGGTGGGTTCCCACGGACAGAAACCCATTTGCGGTGGAGGACCGCGTATCCGCGGAGCTCACCAACGAGATCGACCGCAGCGACGCCTTCATCGCAGAGATGATGAAGATCAAACAGCTCGCCTGGGCGGCGCGCGAATTCGCGGGGAACGACAGGCTGCTGGTCGGCGCCGGCATCGCCAGCGGCAAAGGCTATGGCGACGCACGACTCGAAGTCATGACTGAGCTCACGGGCCGGAGCAACGCGCTCTGGGAGGTGCTTTTGGAAGACGCGAATCTGGGACGCGTGCCGCCCGCGCTGCACGCCGCGATCGCCTCTGCAAACGAACTTTATTTCGTGCGACTGCGCGCACTTCGCAAATCGGTGATCGACTCTTTCGCGTCGGGAAAGCGGCCGCCGATCTCAGGCCACGACTGGATCGGCGTTTCCAGTACGGCAATGAAGAGCCTCGTCGAGGTGGCGAACGCCGCCGTCGATCTCGCCGACAACGACGCGCGCGCGGAGCTGGAAGCCGCCCGCGGGAACCTCGTCGTCCAGCTTTGCATCATGCTCCTGTCACTGGGCTTCGGACTGTTCGCCACGTTCTTCATCAGCCGCAGGATCGCGCGCCCGATGGCCCGGATCACCGAGACCATGCGGCTTGTGGCGGACGGCGACATGGCTTGCGATGTCCCCTTCGGAGACCGGGCCGACGAGATCGGAGAGCTTGCGCGTGCGCTGGCCGTGTTCCGCCGCAACGCGCTCGAAAAGAGCCGCGTCGAGGACGAGTTGGTCCAAAGCCGCATCGCCACGCAATCCGCCGAAGCCCGCAGCCGCGTCAAATCCGAGTTTCTGGCCCATATGAGCCACGAGCTGCGCACGCCGCTCAACGCCATCATCGGGTTTTCCGAGATGATGCTGCAGGGCATTTTCGGACCGATCGAGAAGCGGTATGGCGAATATGTCGGGCTCATCAACAAATCGGGTTTGCATCTGCTCGAAGTGATCACCGACATCCTGGATATGTCGAATGTCGAGGCCGGCAAATTCGTGCTTCAGATGGAAAACGTGGATCTCGCAGGCTTGATCGGAGATTGCACCGCGCCGATGCGATACGCCTTCGAGGAACGCCGGATTTCGCTGTCCACGGAGGCGCCTGCGGAGGGAGCAAGCCTGATGGCGGATCGTCGCGCGTTGAAAAAGATTCTGATGAATCTGTTGTCCAACGCCGTCAAGTTCACGCCGAAAGACGGCGAAGTCGTGGTCTCCGTCAGAACGGGCGCGGAGTTTCTGGAGATTGCCGTCCGCGATACCGGAGTGGGGATTCCCAAGGCCGCGCTCGAACGCCTCGGGCGCCCGTTCGAGCAGGTCAACAACAATGCCCATGTGGCGCGCGAAGGGGCGGGGCTCGGTCTTGCGCTCGTTTATGGCCTGGCCCGCTTGCATGGAGGGTCGGTGCGCATCGACAGCACCGAACATGTCGGAACCGTGGTGACGGTGGCATTTCCCACATTGCGGCAAGCCGCGGCGGCGGCGTAATTCTGGCCCGAGATACGGGGAATGTGGCAGCTGGAGCAGCGGTTTTTCTGCTCGGCGTGTCCGTAGTGAACGTTGTCGCTGTCACGGTATTTTAGCGGCGCCCCGATGGGCAGCTCAGTGTTTCCTGTCGTCTGGCGGCGCTCAAATGGATTGCTCGCGGATTGATGATCGTGGCCCATCCCTCAGCGGATATCGCGATCATGACGTATTGTGAGCGATTATATTGACATCATGATCGTTCTTGAAACAATGTAGGCAACCGGTCTCTGTTTGCGGCGCGAAGGTGCGCGGCTGCGTAGAAGGAAATGCCATGACAAGTTTTCGTCGCGTTGGGGCAGCGGCCATCTTCGCGCTCGCGATGTCGGTTATCGTTTCCGCCGCGTTCGGACAGACCGACGCCCTGCAGCAAGCAGATTTGCGCGACTACGTTCCCGAGACAATTTCGCCCCAGGCGCACGCCATTTTCGAGAAATTGCTGCCGGTCGTGAAAGCGCACCGCGCGAACCGCATTGTCCTGAAGACCGAGGCCGACTTCGACGCGAATTACAAACAGATGCTGGCGCGTTCCGAAGCCGGTCTTCCGGAAATGCTTAAGCAAATGGGCGTGTCGCCGATTGCCAAGAAACTGGCCGGCGTCGGCGTGCTGGAAACCGTGCCGCCGAACTACCGTGACGACGGCACCGTGCTGATCCGCGTTCACGGCGGCGGTTTCGTCGAAGGCTCCGCGCAATCTTCGGCCGGCTTCGATGCGCAGATGGCGGTGGAGACCGGCAAGCGCATTATATCGGTCGATTACACGGTCGCGCCGCGGGGGCGCTGGCCGCTCGTCACCGATCAGGTGATCGCCGTTTACAAAGCCGTGCTCGCCTCGGGCTACAAGCCTGCGAGCGTCGGCATGTTCGGCGATTCCGCCGGCGGCAACATCGTGCCTGCCAGCGTTCTCAAGCTGCGTGATGAAGGCTTGCCGTTGCCGGGCGCAGTCCTGTTGATGTCGCCCTGTGTCGACCTGCATGCGAATGGCGACACCGAAACGACTCTCGGGCACGCCGATCCCGCGCTCACGGTCGATGAAGTGATGCCGGGCCTCAAGGCCTATGCGGATCCTGCCGATTGGAACAACCCTTATGTGTCGCCCGTCTATGGCGATTTCACGAAGGGCTTTCCGCCCGTGCTGATCCAGGTCGGCACGAAGGAAATGCTGCTAAGCGATTCCGTGCGCCTTTACCAGGCGATCAAGATAGCCGGCGGCGATGCCGAGCTCGACGTCTATGAAGGCATGACGCATGTTTTCCAGTCCTACATGATCGGGACGCCGGAGCGGAAAGAAGCCTTCGCGGAAATCGGGCGCTTCTGGACGAAACATCTTCAATCCAAATGATATGCGGGCCATCGCGATGAAAAGTTTTTTTCGTATCGCCATCCTGTCCGTCGCATTGGCGGGCTCTGCGGCATCGCTGTCCGTCGCGCAAACCGCGGGCCCGGCCGATCATCCATGGATGAACGCCTCGCTGTCGCCCGATGCGCGCGCCGATCTTGTGCTTGCGCAAATGACGTCGGACGAAAAATTCCAGCTCGTGAACGGCTATCTCGGCATGTGGCTGCATCTCGGCCCCAAGCCGTCCGAAGAAATGCTCGCCGACATGCCGGGCGTCTCCGGTTACATACCCGGTATACCGCGGCTTGGCATTCCGTCGTTGAAGGAATCCGATGCCGGGCTCGGCATCGCAAATCAATTCCATCTGCGCCCCGGCGATCAGGCGACTGCGCTTCCGTCAGGATTGTTGACGGCGGCGACGTGGAACCCGGATGTCGCTTACGCGGCCGGCACGGTGCTGGGCGCGGAGACGAGGGATCGGGGATACAATGTGGTGCTTGCCGGCGCCATGAATCTCGCGCGCGAGCCGCGCGGCGGGCGCACTTTCGAATATGCGGGTGAAGATCCGTTGCTGGCGGGCACCATCGTCGGCGAGGAAATTCACGGCACGCAGGACCAGCACGTCATTTCCACCGCCAAGCATTATGCGGTGAACGATCAGGAATCGGCGCGCACCGCGCTCAGCGCCAAGATCGATTGGGGCGCGGCGCGCGAATCCGATCTGCTGGCGTTCGAGATCGCGCTTGAGCGCGGCCATCCGGGCTCGATCATGTGTTCCTACAACAAGATCAACGCGGTCTATGGTTGCGAGAACCCCACCACGCTGACAAGAGTCCTCAAGCAGGATTGGGGCTATCCCGGCTGGGTGATGTCCGATTGGGGCGCGGTGCATTCGACGGTCGAAGCGGCCAATGCCGGTCTCGATCAGGAATCCGCCTTCATCGCCGACCGCACCGATTATTTCGGCGATCCGCTGAAGCAGGCTGTCGCGAACGGAAAGGTCAGCCAGGCGCGCATCGACGACATGGCGCGGCGAATTCTGCGCAGCATCTTTGCGGCGGGGCTGATCGATCGTCCGCCCGTCAAGCAACCGACGGATCTGAAAGCGCATGCCGCCGTGATGCAGCAGGACGCGGAGCAGGGCATTGTGCTCCTCAAGAACGACGGCGTGCTGCCGCTTGCCGCGCATGTGAAAAGCATCGCGGTCATCGGCGGCTATGCCGACCAGGGCGTGATGTCCGGCGGCGGCTCTTCGCAGGTCATGCCCGTCGGCGGCGTACCGTCCGCGGAAATTCCCATGAGCGGTCCGGCCTTTTCCTTTCCAGGCCTCGGCCTCATCCGCATGCCGGCGATGATCCTGAGCCCGCCATCGCCCGTGTCGCAAATCGCGGCTGCCGGTGCGCATGTCAAATTTGCTGACGGCGAAGATGTCGCCGAAGCGGTCGCACTCGCACGAAAATCTCAGATCGCAATCGTCTTCGCCTATCAATGGATGACGGAAGGCCGCGATGTTCCGAGCCTTTCGCTACCTGGCAATCAGGATGCGCTCATCAAGGCGGTCGCCGCCGCCAACCCGCACACGATCGTGGTGCTGGAAACGGGAGGGCCTGTTCTGATGCCGTGGCTCTCTTCGGTCCCGGCCGTGATCGAAGCGTGGTATGCCGGAAACCGCGGCAGCGCCGCGATTGCGGATATCCTGTTCGGCAAAGCCGATCCATCCGGCCGGTTGCCGATCACGTTTCCGGCGAGCGAGGATCAACTGCCGCGGCCGCAGATTCCCGGAGCGGGCATCGAGTCCGATCCCTTCACACCCAGCCAGCAGCCTCCGGCGCTGGAAGTCGATTATTTCGAAGGCTCCGCCGTCGGTTATCGCTGGTACGCGCAGAAGAATCTGAAGCCGCTGTTTCCGTTCGGCTTCGGCCTGTCCTACACGAAATTTTCGCTCGCCGATCTCGAGGCGACGGGCGGCACGACGCTCACGGTGCATTTTAAAGTCACCAATTCGGGAAAGCGAGTCGGGTGGCAGACTGCGCAGGTTTACGCGACGCCGCCTGACTCCGGCGATTTCCCGCGTTTGGTCGGTTGGACGAAGCTGTTGCTCAAACCGGGTGAATCGAAAGAGGCTGCGGTTGTCGCCGATCTGCGCACGCTCGCGAAGTTCGACGATGCTGCTGATGTCTGGCGCGTGGCCGGCGGCCGCTATGCGATCGCGGTGGGGACGTCATCCGCAGATATGCCCCTGAGCGGTAACGTCGATCTTTCGGCCGCAACGATGAAGCCGTAACTGACGAATCGTGAGCGTGCGAAGTTGCGATTATTTCTGCGTCAAGAATCCAACCGTTCGGAGCCACACCTCGAACGCATCGGTCCAGGCGTCGGTGGGCGTACCGTGATGCGCCATTCCGAACCCATGCCCGCCGCTCGCATACATGTGCAGCTCCGCCGGATGGCCGGCCGCGATCCATCTCTGATAAGTCGCGGGCATGCCGTGCGAGATCGGATCGTCGTTGGCGGCGGCCATGAAGAGCGGTGGCGCATCTGCCGGGATCGCGACGCTCGGCGACAGCGAGTAATAGAGCGGCGCTGCGACCGCGGGCATATCCGCCTTGTCTGCGGACGTAATGACGCCATAGGTCACCATGGCGCCGGCGGAGAATCCCATAAAGCCGATGCGTTTCGGGTCGATGCCCCACGCGTCGGCATGCGCGCGGAGGACTTCGCAACGCCTGCATGCCGTCGGCAGGGCCATAGGCGGGCCAATTCAGTGGATTATCCGGCGAGTCCGATCCCGTCTGATCCGGCCCACCGCTCAAGTCGATCTCGCCTTTTGCCCCGCGATCCGTCAGGTCCTTCAATTGACCGAGGAACTTCATGGCCGACAGCAGAAATCCCACCGTGCCATCAGGCATCTTTTCGGTGCGATATTTGAGCACGAAGGCGGCGATGCCCCGCGCCGCCAGCCATTTGGCGACGTCCGTTCCTTCATTGTCGATCTGCAGAAAACGAAATCCGCCGCCCGGCGCCACGATCATCGCCGCGCCGGACGCCGTCCGGGGATCCGGAAAATACGCCGTGAGAGTGGGCTTCACCACATTGTAGACGACGTGGTTACCGAACACGGAGACGTCGTTCTGCTGCTGGTCCCACTTCTCCGATCCGGGCGCTACGCCCGGCCAGATGGCGAACTCCTGGATCGCGTGCGGATCCGGCTTCACCGCATTCGGCGCCACCAAAGTGGATTGCGCCGAACAGGACACAGCGCCAAACACGATCGCCGCCGCACAACCCAACGCGACGGCGATCTGCCGGACGCTCTTCTTCAAGTCACTCGCGGGGTTCATAAGCACTACTCGCCATCAAATCGCTCGCGCATGAATCCGTTCATGCCCACGTATTGTATAATGCGTCATTATCAATCAAACTAGATCACGATCGAATTAGAATTGTCAGGTTCGATCTTGAAGCTGCCCGAAAATGATGCGGCGGCGTCCGTGGGAGGCCCGGCTTGCGTACGCCACTGCTTTATTGCCTGACAGCGATCTGCCTGGCCATGCTTGCGCCGGCTCTCGCGCAGCCACCCTCATCGCCACCACCCGTGGTCACGATCGACACCGGCAGGATCGCCGGAGAACCCGCCGGCGACATTCAAATCTTTCGCGGGATTCCTTACGCCGCGCCACCTGTCGGCCCCTTGCGCTGGCGGGCGACGCAACGCCCCGCCAAGTGGAGCGGCGTGCGCGACGCAACGAAATTCGGGCCTTCGTGCCCCCAGGACTCATCGGATCCCAAGGTCAACATCCTTCACTTTGGCGGCGCGCCGGAACCCACCAGCGAGGATTGCCTGACGCTCAATGTGTGGGCCCCCGCGCACGCGGCGAAACGCGCGCCGGTCATGGTCTGGTTTCACGGCGGCGCGGGGCGCATCGGCGCGGGCTCTCTTCCTTATTATGACGGCGCGAACTTTGCGCATGACGGCATTGTGCTGGTGACGATCAACTACCGGCTCGGCCATCTGGGGACATTCGGCTATCCGGGACTGGCGCAGGAAGCGGCCGCGAAAAATGAGCCCGTCGGCGCCTACGCATTCATGGATCAGATCGCCGCGCTCAACTGGGTCAAGCGCAACATTGCAGCCTTCGGCGGCGATCCCGGCAACGTCACGATCTTCGGCGAATCCTCCGGCGGCATCGTGGTGTTCAACTTGCTGACAAGTCCGGCAGCGCGGGGATTGTTTCACAAAGCGATCGTGGAATCCGGCGGCGGCTGGTTCGGGCCGCCTGCAACAGCGGAACAGGCCGAGAAACGCGGGCTGGAAATCGCGGCAGCGGCCGGCGCGCCCAAGGCCACGCTCGCGCAATTGCGCGCGTTGCCGGCCGAGGCGATCACGCGCGCGCCCGGCGACTCCACCGCCGAGCCGGATACGAGCCTTCTTCCCGAGAGCCCCACCACCGCCATCGCGGCGGGACGCGTCGCGCCGGTTCCGTTGATCATCGGGGTCACGGACGGCGAGGATTCGCTTATCAATCGGGCGATCGCAAAGGCGAAGGCCGCCATCGATCCCGGCACATTGGCGAAACTGCGGACGCTTTACGGCGCCAATCTCGATGTGGAGACCGCCGCGCGCTATCAGTTCCGCGACGAACTTGGCACGGCGCCGGCGCGCTGGGTCTCCGCGCAATGGCCGGCACCCGCCTATCTCTATCGCTTCGAGCATGTGACGGCGTCCTACAGGCCGGAGCGCAAACGCGCGACCCACGGTTCGGAGATATTCTATGTTTTCAGAACGCTGGGGCGCGAACCCGATGAAGTTTCGCGTCCCGCGCCCGCCGACGAACAATTGGCGGCGCAAATCCATGCACGCTGGGTCGCATTTGCAAAAACCGGCGCGCCGAACCCGCAAGGGGTGGCGATCTGGCCGGCCTATAGCGCAGCCGATCAATGGATGGTGTTCGGGCAGGACCGCACATCCGTTCAAGCGCATGTGATGAAGCCGCAGCTGGATTCGTTCGAAGGCCAGATCGCGCCGCTGATCTTCTTTCTTCGAATCAAAGAGGCGTTCGTGCGGTTTTTCGCCTGGCTCTAGCCGGGCTGTTCACAGGAAGCGTTGAGATGATGAGAAACAGAAAAAGCACAATCGCGACGTCGATACTTGGTCTTGCTGCGATTGTCGCAAGCGGGCAGGCGAATGCCCAGTCTCAACAATCTCCTGCGAATTTCCGCGCCTTTGTGCCCGCGAGCGTTTCGCCGCAAGCGCGCGCCATCCTGGAAAAATACGGCCCCATGGCCGCCCAGGCGATGGCGCATTTTCCCTCTCTGAAAACGCTGGCCGATTTCGACGCGCTGTATGCGAAAACGCTCGCGCCGAGCCTGGCGCAAAGCGCCGTCGTCGTGAAGGCGCTGGGCGTAACCTCGATCGATTCCAAGCTCGGCGGCGTTGGTGTGGTGGATACGAAGCCGCCCGGATATGTCGATGACGGCACCGTGCTCGTGCGTGTGCATGGCGGTGGGTGGATATTAGGTTCGGCGCGCTCTTCAGCGGACTCCGACGCCACAATATCTATTCTGACCGGCAAACGCATTGTGTCGGTCGACTACACCGTCGCGCCGCGCGGCAACTGGCATGTGATCACCGATCAGGTCATCGCCGTGTACAAAGCCGTGCTCGCGGAGGGCTATAAGCCTGCCAACATCGGCATCTATGGCGATTCCGCCGGCGCCAATATCGTGGCGGGCAGCGTCCTCAAATTGCGCGACGAAGGCGTCCCCATGCCCGGCGCGATGTTGCTGATGTCGCCTTGCGTCGATCTCCATCTGAACGGCGACACCGAAACGACGCTGCGCTACGCCGATCCGGTGCTGGATATCGACCCTGTTCTGCCGGGCTTGAACGCCTATGCCGGTCCGGCGGATTGGAACAACCCTTACGTGTCCCCCGTCTATGGCGACTTCACCAAAGGGTTTCCGCCGGTTTTGATTCAGGCCGGCACCAAGGAAATGCTTCTCAGCGATTCGATCCGGCTCTACCAGGCGATCAAGACCGCGGGCGGCGAGGCCGAACTCGACGTCTATGAGGGCATGCCCCACGTGTTTCAGGGCTACATGCAAGGTACGCCCGAGCAAAAGGAAGCCTTCGCAGAAATCCGGCGCTTCTGGCGCGCCCATCTCGTGCCGACCCAGCGCTGAACGGCCGCTTTCAGGTCATTAACAGCCATTTTGCCCAAAGTGTCATGCGTGGGCGTGGCGCAACGACCACAGTTGATTATCGATTATGACTGAAAATGGTTGGAAACTTGACTTATTTGTTGAATTTGAAAAGATGCGTCCAAGAACGAACATAAGTGCGCTGTCGGGCTGTCTGATGCCGCTCAAGGAAACGAAGGGGAGGCTCGTTATGAATCACCGCGCTCGGGGGCTTGTTCGGCGCCGGACAATTGTTCGTTGGATGCAAGGATCGGCGTTGGGCGTGCTTGCCGTTTTGTCGGCGGCCTCAACGCTGGCGCAGCAAAACAACACCATCGAAACCGTCACCGTCACCGCGGAAAGACGTACTGTCGATCTTCAAAAAGCGTCTGTTTCAGCGACGGTGCTCTCCGGCGAGGACCTCACGCGGCGATCCATCAATTCGGTCGACGCGCTCCAGTTCACGACACCCTCCCTAACCATTCTCGATTCCGGCGTGAACGCAGAGATCAATCTTCGCGGCATCGGCAAGAGCGATCCGGGCCAGCAGGATTCATCGGGCGTCCTGATCTATCGCGACGGTGTTTCCACTACCCCGAACGGGTTGATCGCGGACGAGCCTTATTACGATATCGCCAGCGTCGAAGTGCTGCGCGGTCCGCAAGGCACCTTCGCCGGCCAGAACGCCACGGGCGGCGCCATCTTCATTTCGGAAGCAGATCCAACGCTCGACGAATTCAATGGCTGGGCCGAAGGCCAATATGGCAACTACAACGATGTGCGATTCCGCGGAGCGGTGAATATTCCGCTGACCGACGATCTGGCCATCCGGATCGCGACGGATGACGAGAACCGCGACACGTTCTTTCATATGTCGGGTCCATACACGGGCAACCCGGGCAATTTGCATGAAAGCAATTGGCGATTGAGCACGCTTTGGCAGCCGAACCAACACTTCAAGGCCGTGCTGAAGTTCGACTACAACTACATCGATCATGGCGGTTCACCGGCTGCGCCGGTTACTGGTTCCACGGCGAATATCTTCAACGTGAGTTCGGATGCACATTTATCCGGATTGGAACAGCAATATCGCGGCGTTCTCCAACTGAACTATCAATTCGACGACGGCATCACTTTGAAGTCCATCTCGGGGTATCAAGTGGGGCGGACTGCTTATGCGCTGGACGCCGACGGCACCGACCTGGAGTTTCCGACTCCGGGCGCTGCAGGTCCCCTGATCTTCGCCGCGCATGCCACGGATACGACCGTGTCTCAGGAAGTCGACATTGTCTCGCCGGATACGGGTCCGCTCACCTGGGTCGCAGGCGGCGTGTACCAGGACGACAAGCTGAACAACCCGCTTTTCGTCTTGTCCCTGACGCCATACGGCGCTCTGCAACCACAACCGATCTGCGGCATACTCGGGCCTCCGTTTTGCCTCACCTTGAATGCCCTCGAGTATAAGGACGAGAGGCAATCCTGGGGTATCTTCGGCCAGACGGCTTATCAGATCACGAACAGGCTGAAATTGTCCGTTGGTGCGCGTTATTCCGAGACGACCTTCACGCTCTCGAGCAAGTCGGATCTTCTTTTTGATGCAACAATTCCATTCGGGCCGCCCGCGAGCGTGAGCGGCAAACAGAGCGATTCGCGCCTGACCGGGAAGATCGACGCCGACTACCAGCTCGACGACAGCAACTTCCTCTACGCTTTCGTTGCAACGGGCCATAAGGGCGGCGGCATCAATGGCGACGGCACGGTCTTTGGTGCGGAAAATGTTACGGATTATGAATTGGGCTGGAAAGGCGCCTATTTCGACGACCGCCTCCATACGCAGTTGAACGGCTTCTACAACGATTACAACGATTTCCAGCTCGCGATCTATGTTCCGGCTCTTGGCGCCGGCGAGGACCAAAACGCTGCCGGCACAACGACTACAAAAGGCATCGAAGCGCAGACTCAAGCGGCGTTCGGCGCACTTTCGTTCAATCTGGGCGGCTCTTATCTCGACACGTCGCTTGGATCGTTTTACGCCATCGACTCGAGAACCGGTGGAATTGGGCCATGTAATCCCGCGACCGGCCCGGCCGCCGGCGCTCCTTCGAACTGTCAGGATCTCTCCGGCCGTCAATTGCCCCAGGCGCCGCATTGGACGGCGCAGATCGGTGTCCAGTATGCGTTCGATCTTGGCGACACCCAGACGATTACGCCGCGCGTCGACTACGGGCTGGTTGGATCGAAGTGGGGTTCGGTATTCGAGGTCGCGTCGGAAGACCACATGGACGCGAACAACACATTCAATGCCCAGATCATCTACGATCGGCCGGACAATTGGGAAGTCACTGCGTACGCGACCAATTTGTTCGATCACCATTATGTCGCGACGGAACTGCTCGGCAATCTCGGATTCGCCGGTCCGCCGCTTCAGTTTGGCATCCGGGTGTCAAAGAGCTTCTGAGCAAATTGCGCCACGAGAGATTCGGCTCTTCAGGTTTGGTATGAAATGGGAGACATTCGGGCGGTGAGCCGCCCGAATGTTTCTTCGCAGCATGAGCGTCTTTTCGATCGAAAATCCGGAAGGATCGAAACAATGCGTATCCCCACCAGACGAAAAAGCAGAATTCATGCGGCGCTGATCGCGGGATTTGTGCTTATGGCGGGCGCGACCGCCGCGACCAAGATTTCTGCCGCCGCCGCTTCCGACCCGCTCTTTCGCGGCTTCGAAGCGCCGCCGCAATCCGCGAAGCCGCGCGTGTGGTGGCATTGGATGAACGGCAATATCTCCAAGGAAGGCATCCGCCGCGATCTGGAATGGATGCATCGCGTCGGCATCGGCGGTTTCAACGCCATCGACGCCTCGCTTCAGACGCCGCAGGTGGTCGACAAGCGGCTCGTCTATATGACGCCGGAATGGCAGGACGCCTTCCGTTATGCCGCCGGCCTTGCCGACAAATACGGACTCGAAATGTCCATCGATTCCTCGCCAGGCTGGAGCGAGACGGGCGGTCCGTGGGTGTCGCCCCAGGAAGCGATGAAGAAGTTGGTCTGGAGCAGGACGCTGGTCGAAGGCGGCGCGCCCTTTCATGGCGTCCTCCCGCAACCTCCCGGCAACACCGGGCCCATTCAGAACGCGCCGATGACCGTCGGTCTGCTCGATCCCGCGCCGAAAAGCGCATCGGTCGTGTTCTATCGCGACAGCGTCGTCGTCGCCTACCGCGTTCCTGCGCCGACGGCGACAATCGAAAGCGTCGTTTCGAGCAGCGGTTCTATCGACCCTGCGCAATTGTCCGACGGCGATCTCACCAACGGCGTTACGCTCGTTCCAGCTGCGGACACGAAGCAAGTCTGGATGCAATTCGACTACGCAAAGCCCGTGCAGATTCAGGCGATCACACTGGCCGCCTCCGCCGATAGCGCGCCGGGGGCAGACGCCGTTCTCGAGGCCAGCGACGACGGCAAAGCGTGGCGATCGATTGTCCAAATCCCGTCGGCCAAGATTCCGCTGCACACCGTTTCTTTCGCACCCGTGACGGCGCGCGACTTTCGCATGACGTTTTCGCCGACGGCGCCGCCGTCGCTCGAGGGCATTTTCACGAATTTCGCGCCGGGCGTGGATGCCGCCGGATTGCTGGCGAAAATCATGCCTCCCAAGGTTCCGCTCGCCTACCACATCCATGAACTCGTTCTTCATGCGGACGCGACCGTCAACGAAGCCGAGGCGAAAGCGGATTTCGCGATTGCGCCCGACTACTACGCCATCGCGTCGCCGTCCGCTGCGCCGGACACTGCCGTAAAGCCAGCCGACGTCGTTCTCATCACCGATCATATGAAGCCCGACGGCACGCTCGACTGGACGCCGCCGCCGGGCCACTGGGCCGTGCTGCGCATGGGGTATGCGCCGTTGGGCACCGAGAACCATCCGGCGCCGGCGGAGGCCACGGGCCTGGAAGTCGATAAGCTCAACCGCGATCACGTGCACGATTATATGCAGCATTATCTCGATATGTACGCGGCCGTGGCGGGGCCGAAACTGTTCGGCGGGCATGGCCTGAACGCCTTCACCGTCGACAGCACGGAGATCGGCGCGCAGAACTGGACGGAATCCCTCCTCGGCGAATTCCAGAGACTGCGCGGCTACGATCCGTCACCCTGGCTTCCGACTCTTACCGGCGTTGTCGTGAGCAGCCCCGAAGAGACGGATAAATTCCTGTGGGATTTCCGCCGCACGATCGCCGAGCTTCTGGCGCAAAATCATTACGGCGAGATCGCGGCGATGACGCGCGCGCGCGGACTTACCCACTACGCCGAAGCGCTTGAAGATCATCGCGCCAGTTTCGGCGACGACATGGAGATGCGCCGGTTCGCGGCGCTCCCCATGGCGGCGATGTGGACCTATGGCAAAAGGCGCGAATCCTTTCCCACCTATGTCGCCGACATCCGGGGCGCGGCATCGGACGCGCACATCTATGGACAGAATCTCGTCGCCGCCGAATCGTTGACGTCGGCCATGCAACCCTGGGCCTATGCGCCCCGACAGTTGAAGCCGATCGTCGATCTGGAATTCGCGCTGGGCGTCAACCGCATCGTAGTGCACACCTCCGTGCATCAACCGGTCGAAAAGCCGCCGGGACTTTCGCTCTTCGTGTTCGGGCAGTTCTTCAACCGGCTTGAGAGCTGGGCGGATTATGCCGGACCCTGGGTCAGCTATATCGCGCGCAGTTCCTATCTTCTGCAGCAGGGGCGTTACAGCGCGGACGTGGCCTATTTCTACGGACAGGAAGCGCCGCTCACGGGACTGTTCGGCGAAAAAGACATCGACATGCCGCCGGGTTACGGCTTCGATTTCGTCAATTCGGACGTCCTTCTCAATCAGGCGTCGGTGGATGGCGGTCAACTCGCCACGAAATCCGGCATGCGCTATCGCGTGCTTTATCTGGGCGGATCGAGCCAATATATGACGTTGCCTGTCCTGCGCCGCATTCGCGATCTTGTCGCGCAGGGCGCTGTGGTTGTCGGACATCGACCCATCGGCTCTCCAAGCCTTGCGGACGACGCGGCCCAGTTCCAATCGGTTGCGGACGATCTTTTCGGCAGCGGCGCGAGCGAGCGGGATTTCGGCAAGGGCAAAGTCTTTCCGGACGGATCGCTGATCAATGCGCTTGCGGCGCTGAATCTGCCGCCGGATTTCGACTATACGAAGCCGGAACCGGACACTGAGATATATGAGCTGCACCGCAAGCTCGACCGCGGCGACCTCTATTTCCTGACCAACCGTTTGAATCGCGCCGAACAGGTCACGGCGACGTTTCGCGTGTCCGGCATGGCGCCGGAGTTGTGGAACGCCGTCACCGGAAAATCTTCGGCCGTAGGATATCGCATCGTGAACGGGCGCACGGAAGTGTCGCTGTCGCTTGGCCCATACGATTCCACATTCGTCGTCTTCCGCCATCAGACCGATGCCGCGGAACGAACGATGAGAAAACCTGCAGAAACACCGATCGCAGATTTGGCGGGACCGTGGAGCATTGCGTTCCAGCCGAACCGAGGCGCGCCCGCGCGCATCACCGAGGACAATCTGCAATCGTGGACCGAGAACGTGGATGCCGGCGTGCGCTATTTCTCCGGCCATGCTGTTTACACAAAAGATTTCACATTTCCGTCGGGCGGCACGAAGCGCGGCGAACGCATTGTGCTCGATCTGGGTGAGCTGCACGAACTCGCCGATGTGAACGTAAATGGCCGCTCGCTTGGCATCCTGTGGAACCCGCCGTTTGAATTGGACATCACGGACGTAGTCCGGCCGGGAAAGAACACCCTTCGGGTCGATGTCGCCAATTTGTGGGTCAACCGGCTGATCGGCGATGCGCAGCCGGATGCGAAAGTGAAATACACCTTCACGACAATTCCGACCTACAGGGCCGATGCGCCGTTGCGCATATCGGGTCTCCTGGGGCCGGTGCGGATCTTGCGCGTTACTCCCTAATCTTCGGCGACGATGACTTTGACGCCGGCCTTCTCAAGCATCTTGATGTGCTTGTCTGCAATGCCGCTGTCGGTGACGAGAATGTCGAGTTCGTCCAGTGCGCACACGGCATGACCCGTCGGCGCTTCGAATTTGCTGCTGTCGACCAGGCAAATCACCTTGTCGGCGCGCGCCAGAAGACGGCGCTCCACCTGCACGAGCAGGACATCCGTCTGCATCAATCCATGCGGGCCGATCGCCGCGGCGCCCAGGAACAGTTTCGAAGCGTGGTAGCGCTCGACGCCATCGTCCTCGAAGGGCGACAGGATGATGTTCTGCTCGCGGAACAGAGTCCCCGCCGGCACCGCGACTTGCGTGCCGGACTGCGGCAGCAGCGCGCTCACGATGTGCAGCGAGTTCGTCAGCACGTGCAGCGCCAGCGGCTCCAGCAAATGGCACATTTGCAGCGTGGTTGAACCGCCGTCGATGATGACGGATTCGCCTTTGCGGCAAAGCGCCGCCGCCGCGCGACCGATGGCTTCCTTTTGCTTGCGATTCTTTCCGATATTTTCCTGGAACGGAACGCCGGCCAGATAGGGCTTGTTGTTTTTCTCGCTGCCGACGAGTCGCGCGCCGCCGCGCACGCGCGCAATTTTTCCGTCTTTCTCCAGCCGGTCGAGATCCCGGCGCAAGGTCGCCTGCGACCCCTGAATGCGACGATCGATCTCCTGAAACCGTACAAAACCGCGCTGGCGCAGCATGTCGAGAATCAGTTGTTCGCGTTCGGCTGCGTGCATGGGGGCCGGGGAGGTGATGACGAGACGATTAAGCATATGATCCAGATTCCGCGAATGTTCAAGCATCTCCAATCAAAGCGACAAGGAGGTCGAGCCGGCGAGAGAGCGTTTCCCGTCCATCGTCTGCCGATCCAGTCGTTCAGACGATTCCCGGCGCGCGCCCGGCCGGTTTGCGCTCCTGCGCCTTGCGACTGCGCCAGCCGCTCGCGCGATAGAGCGCCAGAACGTCGACGGCGCCGCCCGCCTCCATGCGCGCCATGGCGAGGATCGGAGAAACGTCGCTGCGATAGGCCTGCCGCAGCGACTGGAACGCCATCATCACATCATTGGCGTCTTGCGCCGCGCTCAAAGCCTGCCGATCGACCAGCAAAGCTTTCGCATAGGCGCCGGCGATGGCTTCCGCCGATGACAGCATGCTCTCGATCGGATCGGTCACGTTGTGGGACTGGTCGATCATATAGGCCGGGTCGAAGCCTGCGCGCGGATGGCGCTCGGCCTCCACCAGTTCGTTGAAGATCAGGAAAAGTTGGTGCGGATTGATCGAGCCGGAATCGAGATCGTCATCGCCATATTTGCTGTCGTTGAAATGGAACCCGCCAAGCTTGCCGATCCGGTGAAGGCGCGCGACGATTTGTTCGATATTCACGCTTGGCGCGTGATGACCGAGATCCACCAGACATTGCGCCTTGTCGCCGAGCTCTTGCGCCGCCATCGCGGAGGAGCCCCAATCGGAGATCACCGTCGAATAAAATGCGGGCTCGTACAGCTTGTGCTCCAGCAGCATGCGCCAGTCGTCGGGAAGGGCCGCATAAATCTCGGCGGCGGATTCCAGATAGCGATCGAGCGAGCGGCCGAAATCCTGTTGGCCGGGAAAATTGCTGCCGTCGCCGACCCAGACGGTGATCGCCCGCGATCCCAATTGTCGGCCGGCTGCGATGCATTCGATGTTGTGGTCGATGGCCTGTCGCCGGACGCCGTCATCCGTCGAGGTCAGACTGCCGGTCCGATAGCTGTGAGCCTGGTTCGGCTGGTCTTGAAAAGTGTTGGAATTCACCGCATCAAAACCGAGGCCCAACATCTCCGCTTCCTCGCGCAGCGCGCGATAGTCGCTCACTTTGTCCCACGGAAAATGCGGCGACACGCGGGGCGTCGAACGGCACAGCTGCTGGACGACGGCGCAGTCTTCGAGCTTTTCGTGAATCGTCGTCGGTTCGCCGGGAATTGGAAACTTGGCGAAGCGCGTTCCTCCCACGCCGCTCCCCCATGTTGGAAGCGCGACCGAGAACTTTGCGACCTTCGCCTTTATGCGACCGATGTCGATGCCGCGGCGCTCCAACGCGCGACCGAGGCTGTCATATTCGTCGTGAAGCGCGTCGAGACGCCCGGCGTTGTGGGATTCGATCTGATCGGCAGACAGCGGAAGTTGGACCGCCATGCTTGTTCCTGCTTTTTATCTTGTAAAAGCTTGTGCGTTTCCGGCGTCCACATTGATGATATTGCCGGTGGATTTTGCCGAATTCTCGGAGGCAAAGAAAGCCACGGCTTCGGCGACGTCGGCGGGAAGCACATCAACCTTCAACATCGAACGCTTGCGATAGAAATCTTCCAGCTCGTCTCCGGCGTCGATGCCATACGCTCCCGCCCGCTCCTGACGCCAATCGCCGTCCCAAATGCGCGATCCGCGGATGACGGCGTCGGGATTGACCACATTGACCCGAATGCCGCTCGGTGCGCCTTCCAGGGCGAGACATCGGGCCAGATGGAGCGATGCGGCCTTCGCCGACGCATAGGCGGAGGCGTTGGGCGTCGCAGCCAATGCATTCTTGGAACCGATAAAGACGATCGAGCCGCGCTGCTGCCGCTTCATCAGAGGAAATGCTGCGCGGGCGGCGAGAAAATAACCTTCGGCCAGAACGGCGAAGTTCTTGTGCCAAAGCTCGACCGATGTGGCCTCGAGCGGGGCGGACGTGGCGATTCCGGCATTGGCCACCAGGATGTCGAGACCGCCGAATTGCAGCGCGCAGGAGTCGAACGCGGCTTGCATCTGGTCTTCCATGGTGACGTCGCAGACGGTCGAACGCACGAGATCTGTCCCGAAGCCATCTTCGAGGCGGCTCGTCACGATCTGCAATTGTTCCGCGTCGCGATCGAGCAACATCACGCAGGCGCCGTCCGAGAGCAGCCGTTCCGCGGTGGCGGCGCCGATGCCGCCCGCTCCGCCCGTGATGAGCGCGATCTTTCCCGCCAGCGCCTTGGGCCGAGGCAGGCGCTGAAGCTTGAGGTCCTCCAGAATCCAATATTCGATTCCGTAAGATTCCTTCTCGGGCAAACCCATGTAATGGCCGATCGCCTCCGCCCCACGCATGACGTTGATGGCGTTGCCGTAGAACTCGCCCGCCAGCCGCGCGGTGGTTTTGTCCAGCGCAAACGTCATGCGACCGACGCCAGGCAACAGGACGACCACCGGATTGGGATCGCGCATCTTCGGATCGCTCTCCACCGCGCAGCGCTTGTAATAAGCGG
The DNA here is from genome assembly GCA_963715545.1 of uncultured Alphaproteobacteria bacterium. GTDB lineage: Bacteria > Pseudomonadota > Alphaproteobacteria > Micropepsales > Micropepsaceae > Rhizomicrobium. The sequence continues at coordinate 4,566,008 of OY970252.1, forward strand.
CATAGCCTTGCCGATAGGCCTCCACGGACCGGGCCAGATAGGCTTCGTCATCGACTTTCGCAGGGTCGAGCGTCAGCGGCGCAATCTTGGTTCGCAGGAAATGATCGGGACAGGATGTTCCTATCGCAGCGAGCTTTTCGAAGTTGCGGCTGCCGACAAATTCCAGCGCTTCGGGATCGTCGGAGAAATGTCCGATCTTCGACCGCTCGCCCGTCATCAAGCCGCGCAATTTCGGCATCAGCTTGGCCGCGATCGCTTTTCTTTCCCGCCTCGGAAGGGGCGCCACGATCGCGCCGCCGAACGCGGGGCCTTTTGCGAGCCGCGCGTTCAGAAAATGCGCAGCGTCGGAGATCAGCTCGATTGTGTTGTCGTAGCACGCCTTGGAAGTCTCGCCCCAGCAGATGACGCCGTGGCCGGCAAGCATCACGCCGCGCAGGCCCGGATGCGCAGCGGCGTAGTCGCGCAGCATGAGGCCGAGCACGAAGCCGGGCCGTTTCCACGCAAGCCAGCCGACCTTGCCGTCCCAGATTTTGCGGGTTGCGGTTTCGCCTTCGGTGGACGCCGCGAGCGCGATGATCGCGTCCGGATGAACGTGATCGATATGGGCGAACGGCAGATAAGCGTGCAGCGGCGTGTCGATGGAGGCCGCACGCGGATTGAGAGCGAAGGTGCAGTGCGGCAGATAGCCCACCATCTCGTCTTCGAATTCGGCGCCGCGATAGAGCCTTTCAAGGCCGAGCAGTTTGGACATATAGAGAGAGGCGAGACCGTCCCGCTTCATGGAGCCGATATCGCCGCCCGAGCCCTTGACCCACAGGACCTGCAATTTCTCGCCCGTCAGCGGGTCCGTTTCGCTCGTCTTGCCAGATGTGTTGCCGCCGCCGAAATTGGTTACGGTAAGATCGGAGCCCAGAAGATTGGAGCGATAGAGGAGCAGGTCCACGCCGGACCGGCCCTCGGCGGCCGCGTCCGACCACCGGTTCGCCGGCACGGCGAAAGGGATCGCGGCCGCCAATCTTGTCGAACTCATCCCACGGTCTCCAAGGGCGAATATTTCCTCGCATTTTAAAGCGCCTCATGCTGCAATACAATCAATTTCGATAATAATCGCTCATTTGGCGCCGGGGAGGCGCACGAGATGGAAGGTCTGATCGTCGTTCTCGACGTCGGCAAGACGGTCTCGAAGCTGACGCTTTGGGACCGCGAGGGCGGCCTGTTGCAACGGCGGACGCGGCAAAACCGTACGATTCAGACAAAGCCTTACGTCGCGCTCGACGCCGCCGGAATTGAGGCCTGGCTCGCGGAAACTTTGTCGGATTTCGCGAAGTGGGGACCGATTGCTGCGATCATTCCCCTCGCACATGGCGCAGCCGCGGCCTTGATCCGGGATGGAGCTCTGGCGTTGCCGCCGATCGACTACGAGGAGCCGATCGATAAAGAGGACCGCCGCGAATACGACTCGCAACGGGATGATTTCGCGTTGACGGGTTCTCCCCGCATGCGCGATGGCCTCAATCTCGGTGTGCAACTCCATCGTCTATCGCGGCTGCATCCGGAGCTGTTCGACGGCCATAGCGTCATTCTTCCCTGGCCGCAATATTGGGCCTGGGTGTTGTCGGGAGTAGCCGCTTGCGAAATGACGAGCCTGGGCTGCCACACCGACCTCTGGCGCCCTGTGGGGCAACGGCCGTCGAGCCTCGCACAAACGCGCGGTTGGGCGCGCATGCTGGCGCCGCTTCGCAGCGCCGGCGATGTCCTGGGCACGCTTGCGCCGAACTGGGTCGCGCGCACCGGGCTTCCGTCCGATGCGAAAATTTATTGCGGACTCCACGATTCCAACGCGGCTCTCTTCGCGGCGCGGGGATTTCCCGAAATCGCCGATTGCGAATCCACCGTGTTGTCGACGGGCACATGGTTTGTCGCGATGCGGACGCCGGCGGCCGGGAGCGTTCTCGATATTTCGACTCTGGCGGAGGACCGCGACTGCCTTGTGAATGTCGACGTGCGCGGCATGCCGATCGTGTCGTCGCGTTTCATGGGGGGACGCGAATTCGAACGATTGGTGGATGTCAACGCCATCAAGGCCAATCCCGGTCCGGAGGCTTTGCAGACCGCGATCGCAAACGTCTTGTCCGCCGGAAGCATGGTGCTGCCGACGATGGCGCCGGGCTTCGGACCGTTTCCGGCAAACGCCGGACGCTGGATCGAGAAGCCTGCCGATCCGGTCGCGCAGCGCGTCGCGGCCTATTTCTACCTGGCGCTTGTCGCGGACGCTTCGCTCGATTTGATCGGCGCGCGCGAACGTATTCTGGTCGAGGGTCGTTTTGCCGACGCGGAACTATTCGTCCGCGCGCTTGCCGCGCTTCGACCCGACACCACGGTCTATGTCGGCCACATGCGGGACGATGTCTCGTACGGCGCCAGGCGGCTCATCGACCCGTTGTTGCCGCCGTCCGCAGTCCTCCTGAAAATCTCGCCGTTTGTGCAGGACATTGCCGCATACAGAGCGCGGTGGCGGCTCGCGATCGCCGCGTCCCAATCCTAGCGGCCGTCGACCGTCCTTTGGCAGACATAGTTTTGCGCCTCGTCGAAGGAGCCTTTTCCGGTCCATTGCGGCACGGCCGGATAGGCGCAGATTGGCCTCGTCGCAAGCGTTTTGGTCGGCATTCCCGTCAGTGCCGCGATCGGATTGTCGGGACGCGTCGCCAGCATCGACTCCGGCGCTTTTTTCTCTTCTTTCCACTCTTCCATCGCCCGGATCGCGTCGAAACTGCCGGGACCGGGTCCGCCGCCGCAATGCATCATTCCCGGCGCCATGAAGAGACGTGCGAAATGCGCGGCTTTCGCTTTTCCCATTTTTTCCTGGAGGCTCTCATAATAATCGATCGTCCCCCATGGCGTGACGGCCGCGTCGGCCCAACCCTGAAACAGGATGAGCTTTCCGCCGCGCGCCGCGAAGGCGCTGAGATCGGGATCGTTCGAATTGAGCAACGGCCCGAACGCGGCGTCGACGCGGGCCACATCCTTGCCGAAATCGAAGCTGTGATAATCCCAGTTGGGATCGCCGGCCACGATGCTGCCGAAGAACTGGTTGGCGAACTGCGCCTGCGACGCCTTTGGCGCCGTGATCCATTCGTCCCAGTTGTGAGGCTGGGCTTCCGCGCCCGGTGGGAAGCCGGGATAGATGCTTTTGCCGGTATTGGGATCGACGGGACCGTTATAGATCTTGTGCAACGCGTCGACCTGGGCCTGCGTGAGGCAATCGGGAGCGTCGCCCGCTTTGCACAGAAGCACTTTCGGATCGAAGCGGCATTTCTTCGGATCGTTGATCACGCCGTCCGTCACGCCGTCGAGCCTGTCGCATTTGGCGAGCACGGCGCTCTGAATGATCGCGAGCTTGCTGTCCGTGATGCGGCTTTCCGGCGTCAGGTTGAGCGCGGCCTCGTTCCACAGAAAAGTCGTCATCAAATGCGTCCAGGAATTCGCGGGCGCGCCGGCGATGATGCCGTCGTAATCGGCCGGGTATTTCTGTGCTTCCATGAGCGCTTCGTGGCCGCCATTCGAGCAGCCGCGGAAGTAGGAGTATTTCGGGGGGCGACCGTAATAGGCGGCGATCAGCGCTTTGGCGAATAAGGCGGTCACGTGATCGGCGCGAAAGGCGAAGTCCTTCAGTTTCTCGGGATGTCCGATCGCCCAGGTTCCATCGACAGTGAGAGTCGCTGTTTCGTGGCCCAGATCGTTTCCCGCCGTCGCATAGCCGCGTGCGAGGGCCTTGCGCATGTCGAGCATGGGGCCTGAAACCGTGCCGCCGAAGCCGCCATTGCCGCTGCCCAGGAATTTCCCGTTCCAGTTCACGGTCTCGGGCAACCAGACTTCCGCCAGGATCGCCGAATCGGGCGACGGCGTGAGCGTCGCTGAAACACGACAGAACGCGAGCGGCGCGGGCAGCTTGATGTGAAAGATGGTGATTTCGATCGGATCGTTTTGTGCGACGGAGACCGCCGAATTTATCCGTCCGCCCGTCAGGGGAAATTTCGCGAGGTCTTCGCACGCGGCATTTGCTCCGGAGCCGAGTAACAGCGAGCCGAAGAGGACCGTCGCGGCGCAGAGAAGACTGCGCGGCGTTCTCCGCATCTTATTCGCATTTCGAGCCATGACGGTTCCCCTTACAGCGTCCGAGATTTCAAATCCGGCTATTTCGCGGGCGGGCGGTCGCGGATTTCCGCGCCCTTCCAGCCATAGAAGGCGACCAGCGCGAAGCACATCGCCGGGATGATGAAGGCGGCAGGCGTTCCGAAGCGTTCCGCCAGCAATCCCATCGGATAAGGCACCAGCACGCCGCCGCCGATGGCCATCACCATCAACGATGCGCCGCGCTTGGTGTTCGGCCCCATGTCTACGACGCCCAGGCTGAAGATGGTCGCGAACATGGCGGACATGAAAAAGAAAATCGCCGTGGCCGCGATCGTCGAAACTTTTTCGATGCCCGTCAGCACGATCAGACAGAGGAGCGTGTTGGCGACGCCATAGACGGTCAGGATGCTGCGGGGCGAAAAGCGCGCAAGCAGCGCGGTTGTGAAAAAGCGGCCTACGAGATAGCCGAACAGCCCCACCGAAAGAAGGAACGCGCCTTGTTGGGACGTCATTCCGGGCCACGTCTCGACGGCCAGATTGATGAACAAGGCGCCCACACCGACTTGCGCGCCCACATAAAGAAATTGCGTGATGACGCCCAGGATGAAGTGCCGACGCGCCAGCGTTTCGGGCCCGGCGACGGCGGCGTGCTCCGGCTCTGCGATCTCCGGCAACCGCGCGCGAAAAATGGCGAACGCGAAGAGCAGCACCGCGACGCCAATGATCGCGTAAGTCAGCTGCACCGAAATTTCTGCGTCGGCGGCTGTCTTGCGGCCGAAGAACAGCGAGCCGCCGATGAGCGGGCCGAAGAACACGCCCAGCGCATTGAAGGATTGCGCGAGATTGAGCCGCCGCGCGGCGCCCGCCGGATCGCCCAGCACATTGACATAGGTGTCCGCCGACGTTTCCAGGACGCACAGACCCGAAGCGAGGACGAACATGGAACCGACAAAGAGTGGAAAACTTGCCGCGCTTGCTGAGGGGATGAACAAAAATGCGCCCACTGCGGTGAGGCACAGGCCGGTGAGAATGCCCGCCTTGTACCCCGCGCGCCGCAACAGCACGCCGGCCGGAATGCTCAGCGTGAGATAGGCGCCGAAATAGGCGATCTGTAAAAAGGTCGATTGGGCTTTGCCGACGCCCAGCGTTTCCTGGAAATGCTTGTTGAGAACGTCGAGCAGCCCGTAGGCGATGCCCCAGATGAGAAAGCAGCTGATCGCATAGGCGAGGGGCCCGCGTAAGGAACGCGAAGCGCCGGGTTGGACGGTCTCTGCGGCGTCAATGCTCATTTATAGAAGCCGACGCCGCAAACCTGATCGCCGATCTTCGTGAAATAGCTTTCTTTGGGCGACGGTTCTGTGGCGCCGGGACGCGGAAACATATAGTCGATCGTAGAGATCGCGCCGTCCTGCGCCTGCGAATACATCTGTTGTCCGAAGGGCGCGCCCGTCTTGTCGGATATGGTCCGTACGTCGCGGCCCATCAGCGAAGGATGCGCCGTCAGCAGGCCGTCGCCCGCATTGAAGCAGAAGACATAGAGATCGCGATCCTTGAAGCCGTTTTGTCCGGCGTTGAATTCGGCCAGCGCATGCGCCTTGTCGGCCTTCACTTCGGGGATCGCGCGCTCCAGCATTGCGCGGGCGTCGGCTGCCGTTCCGAATTGGTCGGCGGCGCCGGCCGGCACAAGAAAGAGTCCAAGCGCCGTTGCGGCTACGCCAAGCAGGCGAGTGCAGTTTGCCATGTCGTCCTCCCTCGATTGTCGTTGACCCATTCGCCCAAGCTGTTTTTGTCCGATACGTCCCACGCTTCGATCATGTGCGCCCCCTCATTCTGCACTAGGTACGATCATTTTCAATCAAAATCGATCTTGACCGCGCGTCAGGGTTCGGCAAGATGAAATTCGGCGCCGGCGTCGGCTCCGACGGCTCTACCCCGCTCGTGAACCCGAGGTCCGCATCGATGACGGCCAGATGGCGTTATTTCGCAATTGCGGTCGTCATTTTCGTGGCTGCGATCGCGCTCCTCAGCACGGAGCGCGTCGACAATTGGCTCATGGATTTTGCCGTCCATCGGCTCATGGCCGACCGGCTTGTCGGCATGCCGCCTTACGAGACCGACGCGCAGCCCGTGCAGACCGTGAAAGTGCGCATGCGCGACGGCGTGCTGCTGGAGACGCATATCTATCTGCCGGTTGGCAAAGGGCCGTGGCCCACGATTTTGGTGCGCGATCCTTATTCCCTCAGCAAATATCTCTCCTGCCGGATTTTCGTCCATTACGGCTATGCATGCGTGCATCAGGATGTGCGCGGCCGCTGGGGTTCGGGCGGCGCGTGGTACCCGATCGTCAACGAGCGCAATGACGGCATCGACACGATCGCCTGGATTCTCACCCAGCCCTGGCAGAACCGGAAACTCGCGATGTGGGGCGAATCCTATCTTGGCCTCACGCAGTGGGCGATGGCGGACAAGCTGCCGCCCGAAGTGAAGACATTCGTCGCCGGCGTTTCGCACGGCGATTTTTATCAGATGATCTATCACAACGGCATGTTCGTTCAGGGCGTTGTCGGGATTTGGTCGTTAGGCCTGTTCCAGCCGCTCACGAAGATATTTTGGGCGGAGGGCCATTGGAAAAACGACATCGCGGGAAAAATACCCGCCGCCGGCGCGGACCCGAAAGATTTCGGCGCTTCGTGGCGCTCCTATCATGATTATCTGATGCATCCCGAACGCGGGGACGCTTATTGGCATTCGCAAACTTACGAAGCCATTCACGACTCGTACAAGGGCGTGCATGTGCCCGTTTTGCTGTTCGCGCGCAGCTACGATTTCTTTCTGCCGGGCATGCTGGAAACGTTCCGCAAATTGCCGACGCGGGACCAGAGCATATTGTCTCTCGGACCCGGCGAGCATGGCGGCGCGCCGGGCGATTTGAAGGTAGGTTCGCCGAACAAGTATTATTTCGCGAACACGCTTGCCTGGTTCGATCATTTCCTGAAAGGCAAGCCGCTGCCCGACACGCTGAAGCCGGGATACGACGTTTACATCAACGGCGCCGATCGCTGGCAGCATTATGCGGAATGGCCCGGCCCCACGCAAAACCTCGACCTCTATCTGGACAAGCTCTCCGCCTCGCATCGCTGCGACGGCGGCATCCTGGCGCCGCAAGCGCCGCAGGCGGAATTGCCTGCAACCTACCGCTACGATCCGCGCCATCCCGTTCCCACGCGGGGTGGATCCTGGCTGCTGTCGGCAGGCGTCAGCCCGTCATCCGTGGCCGAACAGAAAAACGACCTTTGCAGCCGGGCGGACGTCCTGTCTTTTTCCTCGGCCGCATTTCCAAAGGCGAAGATGATCTCCGGCGGGATGCGCGTGAAGCTTCTGGTGGCGAGCGACGCCGCGGATACCGCCTTCACCGTCAAGGTGTCGGAACATTTCGCCGATGGCCGCGTGTTCAACATTCGCGACGACATCAGCACGCTCAGCCTGCGCAACGGCGCAAGCGTCCGCCAAGTCTATAAGCCCGGCGACAAGGTCGAAGTCGATTTCGATCTGATTCCCGTGCCCTGGCAAATCCACGCAGGATCGCGCCTGAGGCTCGACGTGTCGTCGTCCAATTTCCCGGAGTTCAACGCGCATCCGAACAAAGCCGGGCTGTGGAGCACGGTGGCGGCGCCTGCGATCGCCCGGCAGACCGTTTACGCCGGATCGCTCGAGATACCGTTTGGCGGATAGGAGTCTTGCCAGCCGCGCAGCATGTTGATCGGGATCAAGTCGAACATTTTGCGCAGGTCATTCCTCAGGACGCGCCCCGGTATGGTCTACAGCGATTTCGGCCCCGGTTCCGGGATGCGACACGTAACGGCGCCTTCAAGCCGGATGGCGCTGTCGATTTCTTGCAATAGAGCAGCTGAAACGCCTTGAACTACGAGGCATCGGCCAGATCACGGCGCCTTGAAGCCGATCCAACCCATCGAAACAATGGTGGGCGCGACAGGGATTGAACCTGTGACCCCTCCCGTGTGAAGGGAGTGCTCTCCCGCTGAGCTACGCGCCCGCTCTTCGCAAAGTCGCGCAATTCCAAGGCAAAACAACGCTATTGCCGAGTGACTTTAGGAGGGGGCACGGCAGGCGGCAAGTCGAATTGCGTCGTTTCGCTTCGTTCGGTGTGACCGCAGTGTGACCGGACGCAATGGCGAACCTATTGGAATCAGGAATTGAGACTGGCAAGCGTGGAAGAAAAACGCATTCCAGCCGTCGTAAGTTGACCCCACCCGGCACCCCCATTTTCAAATGAGCCTCTCCGTGACGCCCTAACCGTTGCTTCGCCCCTCGTGAGCCGATTCGATAGTGGAGATTCCAATCCTACCCCCCCCACGGCTCCACGGGTCCCATCTTTACGAGTCCCCCTCCACACCCATCCAAGGAAAACATTCATTTCAGCATTACGATTTTTGCCTTCAGTTTCCAGACAATGATTAACCTGAGACTGTTGACCCGGGCATAGACGACGTTTCTCCGAGGACTCAGGAACATTTTTCACTTGCGCAAAGGTTCCGCTTGGCGTATCGTGGCTGCTTGGACCGTTTCTATCGTAGGGGCGGCGATTTTAGGAGGTCGGGCGTTAGTCGGCACTATCGGCAACGGGATTTTAGAAATCCCTCGCCACCGCAAACAGTGCCAAAATCTTAGCTCCCTGTGCCGAAGCGGACCGAGAAGAAGTCCGAAGAAAGAATGCAATTTATTGATACGGACGCCGCTGCCGAGTACTGCGGCATAAGTCGATCATTCCTCGAAAAGCGTCGCCTCGCGGGCAATGGGCCTCCCTTCACCAAAATCGGGAGGCGTGTGGTTTATAGCCGCGCCCTCCTTGATGAGTGGCTTTCCAAACAGGTCCGGAACAGCACCAGCGAATACGAGCTGGCGGGCGGCGCGATATGAGCAGCGCAGCGAAAAGAGCCGCGTCGAGCACGCAAGAGCCGCAACAGGTCAACTTGCAAGGGCAGCCAATTCAGTTTCCCCCAGTCGAACCTTGGCCGGAGCCTGTCGACGGCGCGGTATTACTTGACGATCTACGGAAGACGTTTGAACGCTATCTCATCTTGCCGCCCGGAGCGGCAATCGCGATGGCGCTATGGACAGTTCATACGCACTGCCATGAACTATTTGAGCACACACCGCGGCTTGCTTTCATCTCGGCGCAAATGCGCTCGGGGAAGACTTCGGGATTGAGAGCCTTAAGCAATCTGGTTCAGAGGCCCTGTTCTACCGACAATGTTACCGCCGCCGCCGTCTTTCGAATCAGCGACATAAGCCAGCCAACATTCCTCGTTGACGAACTCGAAACCTTTGCGGAATTGCGAACTGAACTAACGGGAATCATAAACGGAGGTCATCGTCGCGGCAGTAAGGTCATCCGCCTCGTTGGTAAAGATTACGAGCCGAGAGCCTTCAACATATTTTCGCCGCTCGCTATCGCGAAGATAGGTGCATCCACAAACACCATCATGGATCGCAGCATCGTAGTTAGGATGACTCGAAAGCTCAAGTCAGAACGAATCGAAAAGTACAATTCGCGAAACACTGACTGTCTCGATGGCCTACGTCGAAAGTGCGTTCGTTTCGTCCGTGACTCGACTGAGAGTCTGGCGAAGCACGATCCTCAAATTCCAAGTGAACTCAATGATCGCGCGGAGGACAATTGGAGGCCGCTGTTGACGATTGCAGACATTGCGGGCGGGGAATGGCCAAAGTTAGCTCGGGAAGCATCGAAAGCGCTTGCAGTAGATGCGATAGATGAATCTTCCGTGACTACCTTATTGCTGAGTGATATCTGGGCGTACTTTCTATCGTCGGAGACAGGTGCCGTTCCATCTTCGGTCCTTTGTGACCATCTGCGCGGCTTGGATTCACGGCCATGGTCGAACTGTGAAAACGGAAATCCAATTACAACCGCACAAATTGCCCGCCTTCTTAGCCCGTTTGGAATTCGCCCCACACAGCTTTGGACTGGTGATCCAGAGCGCAAAAATCTTCGCGGGTATCACAAGGCACAACTGGACCCCGTCGTCGCGAGGTACACCGATGCGCAAGACCGCTAGAGTGCTAGAGCGTCCAAATTTCAGCCGTTCCATCAACGCCCCTAAAAGCAAGACGGAGTGGCCACCGAAACGCCTCGATAAGGCGAACTCCATGCTGGAAGGCAGTTCTAGCGGTCTAGCGGCTTACGCACCCGACAACGGCACCGTTCCTGCAATTGCAGGCCGAAAGCAGGACGGTCGTTGGCCTAAAGGTCACTCCGGCAATCCGGCAGGCAAGAAACCGGGGACGCGCAACGCCACGACACTTGCGGCTCAAATGCTGCTGGAGGGGGAGGCAGAAGCCCTCATGCGCAAAGCGGTGGAGAAGGCGTTAGATGGCGACGGCGACATCGCCGCATTGCGACTCTGCCTAGAACGTCTGATTCCCATCTGCCGCAGTCCGATTGATCTTACAGTTCACCGGAGTGGTCAATGTGACCTAAGCCAGCTTTCGTCGGAAGACCTTGAGTCGCTGGAACGTATGTTGACTCGTGCGCTACCAGTGGGAACGACGGAAGGACAGCGAAATGACCAATCGTAATTCTAAGATGCTCCGACACCCGGCGGACAAACCCGGTCCAGTCTCCGCCAGAGATGAGGCCCGAGGCTGGCTCGAAAGTTCTCAGATGGACGATATGGCGATCTATCTCGGCAGAGGGCGTGAGTTTGCGTGTCTCTCGGACGAAGCACTAGCAGGGTGTTGAAAAACCCGTAGCGAATTCGCCGTCTTCATGATTCTCTCGATTTGGAATTGTGTCGAGAGGCAGTGATGCGCGGATCGGATGAACGCTCGGGGTCGCTGTTTTCCTATGTAAATCTGGAAACAAGGGTGCCGAAAGGCCACCCGCTTCGGGCGATCCGCGAGATTGCGAACGGCGCGCTATCGGACCTGAGCGCGGATTTTGAGGCGATGTACGTTCCGTTTGGGCGCCCGTCGATCCCTCCGGAGAAGCTGCTTCGTGCATCTCTGTTGCAAGCGTTTTATTCGATCCGCTCGGAACGCCAGCTGATGGAGCGGCTGGAGTTCGACCTGCTATTCCGCTGGTTCGTTGGGCTGGGCATCGACGATGCGGTTTGGGATCACTCGGTGTTCTCGAAGAACCGTGACCGTCTGCTCGAAGGCGAGATCGCCGCCAAGTTCATGGCGGCGGTTCTGGCTCAGCCCAACGTCAAGCAGCTTTTATCGTCAGATCACTTCTCGGTTGACGGCACATTGGTGGAAGCCTGGGCCAGCATGAAGAGCCTCAAGCCCAAGAACGAGGATCGCGATCCGCCTGCGGGCGGTGGGCGCAATGAAGAGGTCGACTTCCGGGGCGAGAAGCGGAGCAACCAGACGCATAGCTCCACCAGCGATCCCGACGCCATGCTCTATCGCAAGGGGCCGGGCATGGAAGCCAAACTCTGCTTCATCGGTCATGCGCTGATGGAGAACCGCCACGGTCTCTTCGTCGATACGCGGCTGACCCGTGTCTCGGGCCATGCCGAGCGGCTATCGGCGCTGGATATGGTTGAACCGCGCGCCGACAGGCCTGAGGCAATCACGCTGGGCGGCGACAAAGGCTTCGATGCGGCCGACTTCGTGATGGAACTGCGCGAGATCAACGTCACGCCTCACATCGCACAAAACACAACCCGCCGATCCGCCATAGACGGACGGACGACCCGTCACCCCGGCTATGCCATCAGTCAGCGCATTCGCAAGCGCATCGAAGAGGGCTTTGGCTGGATGAAGACTGTCGCAGGCCTCAGAAAGACGAAGTATCGAGGAATCGAAAAAGTCGGATGGGCCTTCATGTTCGCAGCTGCGGCCTACAACCTCATCCGGCTGCCGAAACTCCTGGCGCAACCGGTATGAGCACCAAGGCTGGATGCCAGCTCATCGGCAGATGGCGGATTGTAGAGGCCGATATATGGGATCGCGACTATCTCGACCTGGTCGAGCCGGCCCATATCACCTTCGACCGAAACGGCCAGGGAGAGTTCGCCTTCGGTGTCGTCAACGCCACCATGGAACTCGAGTACGCGAGCCGCATCGTCTTCTTCACATGGACCGGCTTCGACGAGGGAGACGAAATCTCCGGTTCCGGATCGGCCGAACTCGACGATGACGGCGCCATCGAAGTCGAGATATCATTCCTCAACGGCGACGACGCCATCCTCAAAGCGCGCCGCGCCTGACTTCTTCAACAGCCTGCTAGCGGAAATGTGGAAGAAATCCATCAGGGAGCAGGCCATTGAGCCGTTTTCACAGTCCCATCTGAGGCAAGGGCGTGATCTTGGTTTGGAATTTGAATGTCGAAAGATCGAGCCTCCTGGGGACGACGTGAAATACGAAGTCGAAATCATCATTGCCGCAAGATTTGCGTCTGTGCCCCGGCTGCGCGAAGAAGACCCCGACGAATTCGGGCACGTTACCGACGCTATTGCTCGCGACTTCGCCGATTTTCTAAGGAACAAAAAGAAAGCATCATAACTGCGGCGCGCATCCAACTCGATCAATCTCATCAATTCCTCACCACCGCTCTATCTGCGATGAGTCCGGCTGATCGCAAACCGAACGGACTATCGCGCGTCCGGAGCTAAGACGGTTATTTGTTATGCTTCAACGCATTCCAACACTAGGTTATGATATGCAATATGGAACTATTGCGGGGAACGTCAATCAAACGTGGGCACCATTCGCGATATATTTCGGAACTTCCTTCGCCTGCTGCGATCCGATTCCGACCCGTGCCCTCACGGAGTACCGGGCGGCCTCTCGCGGCGTCTATGTGTGCAATGCATTACTCATCTCGCGGCCCGTGAACAGCGCGTCCGGGATACAGACCTGGATTCGGAACGATATTTGCGAACGCCGCCACACTTTCGCTCTCAATGGGCTTTGCAGTCGGAGCAATGGCTCGCTCGATTTCGAACCATTCAGAAGAATCAGGTTTTAGCCTCACTGGCTGTAGTGGCGGCGCTTGCTTTGTTCGCGACCATCAGACCTAACACTTTCCCAGTGGGGCCGTGCGACACGCCTATAAAATACCGGCTTGGCTCGTTCGATCCGAGATTTGGAGTCAACCAGCGCGACTTTCGAAACGATATTTCCCGGGCAATCGCACTTTGGGAAAGTGCGGCTCATCGGAAGTTGTTTGAGTATGACCCCGATGGTTCCTTACAAATCAACCTTGTCTACGACCAGAGACAACAAGACACGCAAACCAACATGGCGGCAGCCGCCGATGTTCGGCAGATTCAGCGAGATGCGTCGGCGATTCAAACCCAGCGCGAACTAATCGAATCTGATCTAGCAGCAGCGAGAACTAACTTTCTGTCCGACCGAAACGCGCTTTATGAAAGACAGCTGTCGTACAACCGCGGAGTGGAGCATTGGAATGAACTTGGAGGCGCACCCGATGCAGAATCTGCGGCTATTGAGGATGAAAAGCTCTCGCTGCAAACCGATGAGCGAGAACTAGAGAATGAGAGAGATCGTCTCAATGCCAAGGTCGATGAAATTAACAACTTAACGCAGCAATACAACTCACTAATCTATCGTGGCAATGCAGACATTTCCGCGATTAATGCAAGTGCCGGCAAAAAATTTGTCGCCGGAGAATACCAGCACGAACCGCCAACGATCAATATCTATGAGTTTAGCGATGTGACGGGAATGGTTGCGGTATTGGCGCACGAACTTGGACACGCTCTCGGTCTTGAGCACAATGGCAATGTCCAATCAATCATGTCGCCAGAAAGAGAAACAGATTTTCTTGCACCGAGCGATACGTCACGCGCGCTTCACTTGAGCCGCGATGATGTTGGCGAACTACGCGCACTTTGCGGAATATAGCAATCGTTCGCATTGCTGCCATCGCCAATGACTCACTCTCAACCGTCAGGACAGCTAACGGGCGTATGACCGTTCAACTTCCTTGCCACGTCCTCCGCTCTCAGGTGCGTGTATCTGAACAGCATCCGGGCGTCTTTGTGTCCGCTGATTAGGGCCACTTCGGGGACCGTCAGACCGCGCTCAAAGAACCGACTAATCGCTTCGTGTCTCAGGTCGTGGAAGTGCAGGTCCTCCAGCCCGGCTCTTTTCGTTAATCTGCGCCATGAAAGCTTCACTGCCTCAATCGACAGAGGAAAAACGTTTTCTTCGTTCCTTCGCATAGAGCGAATATCGTTCAGCAATTCGATTGCGTGTTCTGTTAGCGGTATAAATCTGGGGCATCCGTTTTTGGTCAGCGCAATGTAAAGCGTTCGGGCTTGCCAGTTTACGTGCTGCCACTTCGCATTGAGCAGTTCGCTACGGCGCATTCCGGTTTCCAGAGCAAATCGCACCAAGGGCAGCAACAAGCGGTTCCGGGTTCTCTTTGCCGCTTTGAGCAATCGATCCCATTCGCCCCCTTCAAGTCGTCGCGTCCTGGCGGGACCAGTCGTCGGCTTTTCGATTTCACGAACGGGATTCGAGGCTAGCGCAATCGCCCACTCCTTTCGGGCAACTTCGAACACGCGCTGAATTAGACCAAGTTCCCGAATGATAGTTGACGGTTTGACGACCTTGAGCCTTTCGTCCCGATAGCGAGCGAACTGGTGGGCATCTATTGCGGACAATGGTGTTTCCGCCAGTCTGCTTCGAAGAAATGCGTTCAAGATGATGGCCTGATTTTCGCCCCCTCGCTTTTGGGGCAGCACTTCATCCCGGTATCGCTTGGTTATATCGGCCACGGTGAGCCGTTCGAGTGCCCGGCGATCGTTCGGAAGCCCGCTTCGGTCCGCTTCCCGTTCGATGTACCTTGCCCATTCGAGGGCATCGGCTCTGATTGTGAAGGAGCAGGATTGGTTCGGTTGCCCTTTGCGGCGGACTTGAACCTGCCATTTATCGCGCCGCTTTCGAATTGTAGCCATTGCAGAGGCCTCGCTGTGACACGGTTGTGACCAGCGTTGTCTGCATTGGAATCTTGCGGCGGATGGTTCCCACCAAGTCGCTGATATACTTCAGCTTTTGATGGTGGGCGCGACAGGGATTGAACCTGTGACCCCTCCCGTGTGAAGGGAGTGCTCTCCCGCTGAGCTACGCGCCCGCTCTTCGCGGACCCGCCGTATAGAGTGCGTCCGCAAAGGGCGTCAACACTCCGGCTCTTTGGAAGTTTTGGTCCTATCCGTCCAAGCCGAGCGAGCGCAGATCCGTGCGACCGCATCTGCCGGATGAGACCATGACAGTTGACACATATTCCGATATGGGATATATTTGTTCTGTTTCGGTAAATAGACCCCGTATTCCGTTTCGCGACGGGAGCGCGGCCGTGGCCGTCGCGCGGGCGATCGGTCGTGGCGGACCGGGCCGGTTCAAAAAAAGTCGAAAATCCCCTGCCAATAACAGGCGGAAACAGGCGAAAGAACAGGCGGATTATCAGGCGGGAAACAGGTGGGATTTGGCCTGTTATGGCGCTGAAAATCTGCGGAATTGTTGGTTTTTTGGAAGGAAAAAAAGGAAGCGAAAATTTTGTGGGATGAGAAAGACACCGCTGCGGTTCGCATATCGCAAAACACCGGCGTCGATGGACCGCGGGCGTCCCGCCCGCTGGCCCGCGAAGGTTTTTCGGTGCAGTCCGGCTACGCCAAGGCTTCGCCGGACTATGTGGCTCGTCCGCCAAAGCTTTGGCGGATGCGGGCGGGACGCCCGCGGTCCCTCGACGCCGTCCCAAACTTCCTACCCCAGCAACCGCTTCGCGAGCTCGGGCACGTACGCGAAATGATCCGTCACGGCATCGCCGCCCAGAAGATGCGCGGGCTCGGGGGTGTAGCCGTACGTAACGACAATCACGGGCGCGCCTGCCGCGCGCGCGGTGGCGACGTCGGTGATGCTGTCGCCGATCATGATGCTTTGACCGTCCGCGCCGCCCAGCTCGTCGATCACATGCCGGTACACGCGCGCGTCGGGCTTCGAGTAGGGATAGCGTCCCGCGCCGTGAATGGCTGTGAAGTATTTCGTGAGATCGAGTGCGGCCAGCAGCTTGTCGGCCAGCGCTTGCGGCTTGTTGGTGAGTACGCCGAGCCGCGCGCCGCTCTGAGCGAGCTGCGCAAGGGTGTCCGTCACGCCCGGAAAGATGCGGCTCTCCTCGGCGATATGATCCCTGTAGTGGGCGATGTAGTCGTCGAACAGCGCCGGCATGCGATCGTCGGGCAGGGGATCGCCCGTGAGCTTCATCGCCTCCGCCAGCAGGCTGCGCGCGCCATGCCCAACCAGATGGCGCAGATCGTCGATGTCCACGGCGCGCCGACCTTCGCGGATAAGAATGACGTTCAGCGCGCCCAGAAGATCCGGTGCGGTGTCGACCAGGGTTCCGTCGAGGTCGAAGATGAAGCTTGTGTTCACGGGAATCCGTTAAGTTTGGGGTCCGTTATGCCGTGAGAGAAGGATTGGTCTTGTGGCAATATACAGTCGCAAATCGTCATTTTGCCGCGATTCGCGGGCAGGCTATCGCAATGGCCCCGATCCCGCGAATGAAAGGTTCTAGTCTCGATCTATGAGCGCACGCGCGGCAATCATTCTGGCGGCAGGCCAGGGCACGCGGATGAAATCCGCCAAAGCCAAGGTCATGCACGCCGTGGCGGGGCGGCCGATCCTGGGCCATGTGATCGCGGCGGTGCGGGCGGCCGGGGTCTCGCGCGTCGTCGTGGTGACTGCGCCGGGCGCAGACGACGTGCGGGCCTATGCGGCGGGCGAGGGCGCGGAATCCGTCATCCAGAACGAGCAACTCGGCACGGGACATGCGGCGGCTTGCGCGTCATCGGCGCTCGGAGATTTCGCGGGCGTGCTGGTCATCACCTATGGCGACATGCCGCTGGCTGCCGCCGAAACCTTCGAACAGTCCTTCGCCGCGCGCGAGAAAGCCGGCATGGCGATTGTCGCGTTTCATTCGCCGAGCCATGCTTATGGCCGCGTCATCGTGGATGGCGATGGCATGCTGGCGCGTATCGTCGAGTTCAAGGACGCCAATGCAGAGGAGCGTAAAGTCGATCTCTGCAACGCGGGCATCATGGCGGCGGATGCGAAGAGTTTCTTCCGCTGGGCCGGCGCGTTGAAGAACGAGAATGCGCAACACGAATATTATCTGACCGATGTGCCGACATTGGCGAAGGCGGACCGCATCGCCTGCGCCGTGGTCGAAGCGCGCGAAGCGGACATGATGGGCGTCAACAGCCGCGTCGAACTCGCAGGCGCCGAACGCGCCATGCAGGAGCGTCTGCGGTCCCGCGCGCTCGATGCCGGCGTCGGCATGATCGCGCCGGAGACGGTGTTCCTGAGTTACGACACTGTGCTCGAAGCCGATGTGCAGATCGGGCCCTATGTCGTGTTTGCGCCCGGCGTCACAGTGAAAAGCGGCGCGGAGATCAGGGCGTTCTCGCATCTGGAAGGCGCCGAAGTGGGCGCTCGCGCGCTTGTCGGGCCCTACGCGCGGCTCAGGCCCGGCGCGATCATCGAGGAAGATGTCCATATCGGCAACTTCGTGGAAGTGAAGAAGGCGCGCATTGAAAAGGGCGCGAAGGCGAACCACCTCACCTATATCGGCGATGCGCGCGTCGGCCCCGGCGCCAATATCGGCGCCGGCACCATCACCTGCAATTACGACGGCTTCGACAAGCATTTCACCGATATCGGCGCAGGAGCGTTCATCGGTTCGAATTCCGCGCTGGTGGCGCCCGTGAAAGTGGGCGACGGCGTTTATATC
Organism: uncultured Alphaproteobacteria bacterium; assembly: GCA_963715545.1. Taxonomy (GTDB): domain Bacteria; phylum Pseudomonadota; class Alphaproteobacteria; order Micropepsales; family Micropepsaceae; genus Rhizomicrobium. The sequence goes on from OY970252.1 coordinate 4,583,943, forward strand.
GGCGCAGGCAGCGTGATCACGAAGGGCGTCGGCGAAAATGCGCTGGCCGTGACGCGCGCCGAGCAGAAAGAAATTCCCGGCTGGGCGGAGAAATTCCGCAGCCGCAAGCGTGCCGAAAAAGCCGCGAAGAAGAACCAAGGAGACGATAAGTAAGATGTGCGGAATCGTGGGCATCGCCGGCAAGCACGATGCGGCGCCGGTCATTCTCGAAGCGCTCAAGCGGCTGGAATATCGCGGCTATGATTCCTCCGGCATCGCGACCCTGGTCGGCGGTCACATCGAACGCCGCCGCGCGGCCGGCAAACTTTCGCAGCTCGCCGACGCGTTGCGCGCACATCCGCTTGCCGGCTGCACCGGCATCGGCCACACGCGCTGGGCGACGCATGGCGCGCCCACGGAAGCGAATGCGCATCCGCATGCCTCTGCGCGCGTGGCGCTGGTCCACAACGGCATCATCGAGAATTTCCGCGAGCTCCGTGACGAGCTCCTCGCGAAGGGCCACAAATTTCAGTCCGAAACAGACACCGAAGTGGCGGTGCATCTGGTGACGGATTATCTCGATCAGGGGCTCGATCCGGCGGAGGCCGCGATCATCGCGGTGCGCCGGCTCACGGGCGCCTATGCGCTGGCGATGATCTTCAAGGACGAAGAGTCGATGGTGGTGGGCGCGCGCAAAGGCAGCCCGTTGGCCGTCGGTTACGGCGACGGCGAGGCCTATCTCGGCTCCGACGCGTTCGCCCTGGCGCCTTTCACCAATCGCATTTCCTATCTGGAAGAAGGCGATGTGGCCGTGATCCGCGGCGGCGAAGTCGAGATCTTCGATTCCGAGGGCCGGCTCGCCAACCGCGAAGTGAAGATCGCCAGCGCCTCGGCAGGGTTGGTCGACAAAGGTGGCTATCGCCATTTCATGGCGAAGGAGATTCACGAGCAGCCGGAAGTGATCGCGCACACGCTGGCGCATTATCTCGATCCGGCGGGGCCGCGCGTCGCATTGCGCGATCCGAACGTGGCGGGCGTTCTCGCCAACGCCTCGAGGTTGATGATTTCCGCCTGCGGCACCGCGCTTTATGCTGGCCTCATCGGCAAATACTGGTTCGAGATGATTGCGCGGCTTTCCTCCGAAGCCGACATGGCGTCGGAACTGCGCTATCGCGAGCCGGTCTATCCCGCGAAAGGCGCGGCGCTGTTCATTTCCCAATCGGGCGAGACGGCCGACACGCTAGCGGCGCTGCGCCATGCGAAGGCGCAAGGACAAACGACGCTTGCGGTCGTGAACGTGGCCGAAAGCTCCATCGCCCGTGAAGCCGATATCGTGCTGCCGACATTCGCAGGCCCGGAAATCGGCGTGGCGTCGACCAAGGCGTTCACCTGCCAGCTGAGCGTGCTGGCGTCGCTTGCGATTGTGGCCGGCCGTGCGCGCGGCGCGTTGAATGCGGAAGAAGAAGCGCGGCTCTGTGCGGCGCTGCTCGAAACGCCGCGGCATATCGTCGAATTCCTCAAGCAGGAACCAAAAATCGAAACCCTGGGCCTCGAAATCGCGCGCGCCACCGACGTGCTCTATCTCGGGCGCGGCGTGAATTTCCCCATCGCGCTCGAAGGCGCGCTGAAGCTCAAGGAAATCTCCTATATCCACGCCGAAGGCTATGCCGCCGGCGAGATGAAACACGGCCCCATCGCGCTGATCGACGAGAATGTGCCCGTCATCGTGATCGCGCCCTATGACGCGCTCTACGCCAAAACGATCTCCAACATGCAGGAGTCGATGGCTCGCGGCGGCAAGGTGGTGCTGATCTCCGATGCGCGCGGCCTGAAGGAAGCGGGCGACAAGGTGTGGCAGACCATCGAGGTTCCGGCAGTCGATCCGCTGCTGGCGCCGTTGATCTATGCGCTCCCCGTGCAGCTCCTCGCCTATCACACCGCCGTCGCCAAAGGCACCGACGTCGACCAACCCCGCAACCTCGCCAAAAGCGTGACGGTGGAGTGACGGGGATGGCCTGCATTTTTCCTCCCCCGTTTACGGGGGAGGCGCTGAGCGACAGCGAGGCGGAGTGGGGCCCCCATCGACGCGCTGCGCGCGCCACTTCCCCCGTAAACGGGGGAAGAAAAAGTAGGTCGCAGCGCGCGGTGCACAATCCAACCTGAAAACACGATACAGTCCTCCCCATGACCAACCCCTCAGATCCCGCCAGCCTCAAGCGCGCCGCCGCGTTGCGGGCGCTGGAATTCGTCGAAGACGGCATGAAGCTCGGCCTCGGCACCGGCTCGACGGCCGAAGCGTTCCTCGATGTGCTGGCGCCGAAGCTGCGCGGCGGCATGAAGATCGTCGGCACGGCCACTTCCGAACGCACGGCGCAGAAGGCGCGGGCGCTTTCGATCCCGATGGCCGATCTCGATGGGCTCGCGCCGCTCGATCTCACCATCGACGGGACCGACGAAGCGGACCGCTCGCTGACGCTGATCAAAGGCGCCGGCGGCGCGCTGTTGCGTGAGAAGATCGTCGCGGCGTCGTCGAAGCGCATGATCGTGATCGCGGATGGGTCCAAGCTCGTGGCGAAGCTGGGCCGTTTTGCACTGCCGGTCGAAGTCTCGACCTTCGGCCATGCGACGACGGCGGCGCGCATCGTCAACGCCGCAGCGAAACTCAAATACAACCATCTGCCGCTCACCCTGCGCGTAAAAGACGGCGCCCCCTTCAAAACCGATGGCGGCAATTACATCTATGATTGCGTGTTCGGCGTGATTGCGGATGCGCCCGCGTTGGCGGCCGCACTGTCGGCGATCCCCGGCGTGCTGGAGCATGGTTTGTTTGTCGGTCTCGCGACTGCGCTCGTCATTGCGCGCGAAACCGGCGTCGAGGTGATCGAGAAATGACATACGACTACGACCTCTTCGTCATCGGCGGCGGTTCGGGCGGCGTGCGCGCGAGCCGGCTCGCGGCGCAGACCGGCGCGCGGGTCGCGATCGCGGAGGAATATGGCTTCGGCGGCACCTGTGTGATCCGCGGCTGCATTCCGAAGAAGTTGTTCGTCTATGCGAGCCACTTTTCGGAGGATTTCGAGGACGCTGCCGGCTTCGGCTGGACCGTGCCTACGCGGCATTTCGACTGGAATGTGCTTGTCGCCAACAAGAACAAGGAGATCGCGCGGCTCGAAGGACTCTATCGCCAGAACGTCAACGCGGCCGGTGTCGAGATCATCATGGACCGCGCCGTGTTCGAGGACGCGCATACGCTGCGTCTCGTGAAGGAAGATCGCACCGTCACGGCGAAGCACATCCTGATCGCCACGGGCGGGCGGCCCTCGCGCGACACGGGCGGCGCGCCCGGCGCGGAGCATTGCATCACATCCAACGAAGCGTTTTATCTGGAGAAATTCCCCAAGCGCATCGTGATCGCAGGCGGCGGCTATATCGCGGTCGAGTTCGCGCATATCTTCCACGGCCTCGGCGCGGACGTGACGCTGCTTTATCGCGGTCCGAAGATCCTGCGCGGCTTCGACGACGACATGCGCGATGCGCTGACGGAGTCCATGAATGCGCGCGGCATCCGGGTGGTGGTCGACCGCGTGCTCAAGCGGATCGACAAGCGCGCCGGCGAGATCTTCGCCTTCACCGACAAGGATGAGATGCTCGAGACCGACGACGTGATGCTCGCGATCGGCCGCGTGCCCAACACCACGGATATGGGGCTAAACAAGATCGGCCTCAAACTCGGCAAGCGGGGCCGCGTCGAGGTCGACAAATATTCCCGGACGAATCTCGAGCATATCTATGCCATCGGCGACGTGACGGACCGCATGGCGCTCACACCGGTTGCGATTCACGAAGCGATGTCATTCGTGAAGACGGTGTTCGACGGCGTTCCCACGCCGGTCGACCATACTTTTGTGCCGACCGCCGTGTTCAGCCAGCCGGAAATCGGCACTGTCGGAATGACCGAACATTCCGCGCTGGCCCACGGCCACGCCATCGACGTCTACAAATCGAGTTTCCGGCCGCTGAAGAACACGCTGTCGGGCCGCAACGAACGCGCTTTGTTCAAGCTGATCGCGGATTCGAATGACAATCGCGTGCTCGGCTGTCACATTTTCGGGCCGGAAGCGGCGGAGATTATCCAGGTCGTGGCGGTCGCGATGAAGATGGGCGCGACAAAGGCGGATTTCGACGCCACCATCGCGCTCCATCCCAGCGCCGCCGAAGAACTCGTCACCATGCGCACGAAATCCTATTCGAAGGGCGGCTGAAACCCATGAATTCGGCTCGCTTTTCGTCGCTCTTGACAGGCAACCAAAAGGTTGCATATTACGGCCATGAGCATGGACGCGGTTTTCAAGGCGCTGGCCGATCCGAGCCGTCGGCGCCTGCTCGACAGCCTGCATGCGAAAAACGGACAAACCCTGGGCGAACTTTGCGGCGAGATGGACATGACGCGTCAGGCGGTCACCAAGCATCTCGTCATTCTGGAGGACGCAAACCTCATCGCCACGCATTGGCGTGGCCGCGAGAAGGTTCACTACATCAATCCCGTTCCCATCAACGACATCGCCGATCGCTGGATCGGAAAATTCGAGCGCCATCGCGTGCGCGCATTGGCCGATCTCAAGAACATGCTGGAGGACAAGTCATGAGCAAATTCGTCTACGTCACCTATATCCGCACCACGCCGGAAAAGCTTTGGGAGGCTCTCGTCACGCCCGAATTCACGAAACAGTATTGGTTCGGCGTGTCGCAGATATCCGATTGGAAAGTCGGCTCGTCGTGGAAACTGGTGTTCGACGACGGCCGGGTGGCCGACATCGGCGAAGTTCTCGAAATCGATCCGCCCCGCAAGCTTGTCGTCTCATGGCAAAACCAATTTCGGCCCGAACTAAAGGAAGAAGGCTATTCGCGCGCGACGTTCGATATCGCGAGCGCCGGCGACATGGTGAAGCTGACCATCACACATGAAATCGACAAGGAAGGCTCGAAATTGATCGAAGCCGTCTCCGGCGGCTGGCCCGCCATTCTGTCGAGCCTGAAGAGCCTCCTCGAGACGGGCAAGCCGCTGGAGCGGTGGCCTGGCTAGGTCGGTAACGCCTATCGCGCCGTTCACCACTCCGGACAGGCCTTCTGGTAAACCGCTGATCCTTTTCGTATATCGAGCGGGAACCCCCGGAGGCGTTGAAGCGTGGCCCACCCTTGGAGCCCGTCGAGTTGGCGCGGCAGGCCGATCCGCCAGGTGCCGGAATACCCGGATCCTGCGGCTTTGGCCGCGGTGGAAGCGCGTCTCAAGACCTACCCGCCGCTGGTTTTCGCAGGCGAGGCCCGCAACCTGACGGCAGGCCTGGCCCAGGTCGCCGAGGGCAAGGCTTTCCTGTTGCAGGGCGGCGATTGCGCGGAGAGCTTCGCCGAGTTCCATCCGGACAATATCCGCGACACGTTCCGCGTGCTGCTGCAGATGTCGGTCGTCCTGACCTTGCCGGCGCTCTGCCGGTCGTGAAGGTGGGCCGCATCGCCGGCCAGTTCGCGAAGCCCCGCTCGGCCGAGACCGAAACCCAGAACGGCGTGACGTTGCCGTCCTATCGCGGCGACAACATCAACGGCATGGAGTTCACGCTGAAGCTCGCGCACGCCCGATCCGCAGCGGCTGATGCAGGCCTATACGCAGTCGGCCGCGACGCTCAACCTGTTGCGCGCTTTCGCCTCGGGCGGTTACGCCGATCTGCACAATGTCCATCGTTGGACGTTGGGCTTCATCGCAGGCTCGCCCGCCGGCGAGCACTATAAGCGCCTGGCGCGGACGCATCACCGAGACGCTCGAGTTCATGGAGGCCTGCGGCATCACGCCGGACTCCGTGCCGCAATTGCGCGCGACGGATTTCTATACGAGCCACGAAGCGCTGCTGCTCGGCTACGAGCAGGCGATGACGCGCATCGATTCCACCAGCGGCGACTGGTACGACACCTCCGCGCATATGGTGTGGATCGGCGATCGCACCCGCCATCTCGACGGCGCCCATGTCGAATTCTGCCGCGGCATCAAGAATCCGATCGGTCTCAAATGCGGGCCGTCGCTGGCCGGAAGATGAGCTCCTGAAGCTCGATCGCGGTGCTCAATCCCGAGAACAAGCCCGGCCGGCTCACGCTCATCTGCCGCTTCGGCGTCCGACAAGATCGCGGACAAGCTGCCGCGGCTGATCCGCGCGGTGACGCGCGAAGGCGCCAAGGTCGTGTGGTCCTGCGATCCCATGCACGGCAACACAGTCACGACGCAATCCGGCTTCAAGACGCGGCCCTTCGAACGCATCCTGAAAGAAGTGCAAAACCTTCTTCGATGTGCATCGCGCCGAAGGCACGCATGCGGGCGGCGTGCATTTCGAGATGACGGGGCAGAACGTGACCGAATGCCTGGGCGGCGCGCAGGCGATTTCGGAAGAAGATCTCGCGAGCCGCTATCAGACGCATTGCGATCCGCGGCTCAATGCGAACCAGGCGCTGGAGCTGGCTTTCCTGATGGCGGAGAGTCTGCGCGCCGAGCGAATGAAGGACGCGCGCTTCGCGGCATCGGCCTGAGCCGCGCAACAAGACGTTTGGTGGGAGGGGTGTAATTGTATGGGCGTCGCGCGCCTTCTGGCGAAAGGCTGGATTGTGTTTTGCCTCTATGCGGGCGCGCATGCCATGTTGCGCGCGCTGGGCGCGAACGTTCCTCCGATCCTGGTGGCGCAACAGATCGGCATTTGCGTCGCCCTGTTCGGCGCGATGGGGCTGTTGTTCGTCGGCGGATATGGCGCGGCTTCGAGCCATCTGCTCGGGCGCTTCAAGCCCGATCAATTGGCGCCGGGCTTCAACGAGATCGTGTTTCTTGCTTTCGCCGGCGCTTCCTTCTTCATGCAGGCCGTCTATGCGCCCGCGCATCTCAATGGACCGATTCCCGGTTCGCTCGAGGCTGCGATCCGTTTCGCCGTGCCGGGACAGCGTGCGCTGGAAGGGGGGCTCGGAGTCTGCGGTCTCGATGGCGGACGGATGCTGTCGTCTGCGTTCGCATGGACGCTCGCCTTTATCTTTCTCGGATCCGCGTTGTCGCGCGTCCGGCTCGCCGCGGGAATAGTGCGGCTTGAGCGCAAGCACCGCCCCGAACCGCTGGGCGCCACGATGCTCGCCTTTCTTCTGGGCGTCGCATCGCTTGTGGGATTTCAGTTGCTGTTCATGGGCACCGGCTATGCGTTTGTGCCCTGCAGCCTTCTCTCCAGCGTTCTGGGCGATGTGCTGATCGGCATTGCGCCGCTGACTCTGTCTTATCTGATCCTCGCCGCGCTCACCGATCTGCTCGCGCTGGGCGACGAAGCGTAGCATCCGGAATCAAAAAGCGGAGAAGATCGAATCTTCTCCGCTTCTCGAACTTTCCGCTCAAACCGCTTTGTCGGGCCCGACGCGCACAAGCATTTTGCCTGTGTTGTCGCCTTTGAAGAGGCCGATGAACGCCTTGGGCGCGTTCTCGATTCCATCCACGATCGTCTCGGCCCATTTGAGCTTGCCGGCCTTCGCCCATGCGCCCATGTCGCGCATGAAATCCGGCAACATGTCGCCATAGTCGGAGACGATGAAACCCTTGATGGTGAGGCGCAGCGGGATGACTGCGATGATGTTGCCGGGACCCGGCGGAAGCGATGTGGCGTTGTATTGCTCGATCATGCCGCAAACGGGGATGCGTCCATTGGGGCGCATGTTCGAAAGCGCGGCCACCAGATGCGCGCCGCCGACATTCTCGAAATAGACGTCGATGCCTTGCGGAAAGGCGCCCCGCACGGCCGCATCGAGATCGCCGCAGGTCTTGTAGTTGATCGCGTGATCGACGCGCGCTTCTTTGACCAGCCAGTCGCATTTCGCGTCCGAGCCGGCCGAGCCCACGACATAGCAACCCTTGTTCTTGGCGATCTGGCAGACGATCGAGCCAACCGCGCCGCTGGCGGCCGAGACGAAAACCCGTTCGCCTTCCTTGAGTTCGCCGACCTTCAGAAGCCCCGCATAGGCGGTCAGCCCCGGCATGCCGAACGTGCCGAGATAGGTTTGGATCGGCACGATGGACGGGTCGACCTTTTGCAGGTCGCCGCCGCTCGACACGAACCATTCCCGCCAGCCTGAGAAGTTGGAAACGTGATCGCCCGCCTTGAAGCCGGGGTTGTTCGAAGCGACCACCTGGCCGACCGCCCCGCCGGTCAGGGTCTCGCCGATCTGGAAGGGCGGGGAGTAGCTCACCCGGTCGACCATCCGGCCCCGCATATAGGGGTCGACGGACATATAGCTGTTGCGGACCAGGACCTGGCCCGCGCCGGGTGTTGGAACAGGGGTTTCTACCAGCTCAAAATTGGCCAGGGTCGGCATGCCGTCGGGTCGGCTTTTCAGGCGGATTTCATGGTTTTTTGCGTCGGACATTTGCATCTCCTTAACAATATTCTTCGGGTGTCTGGTTGGCCGGCACCCTATCAGGGGCGGGAGGTGTAACAAGACGAAACATTTTATGAGTTGCTCCCCGTGCGCCCCTGTGGCTCATAAGCCCTGGAAATTGCCTGGGGATTCCCGTTGCTGCGACCCAAGATCAGTACCGATCCCCGAATCCTGCGCGCCGGCGTTGTCGGCATCGGCGCTTTCGGTCGGCATCATACGGCGAAGTATGCCCGTCTTCCCGGCGTCGAACTTGTCGGCGTCGCTGATCCAAGCTTCGAAGCACGTCACGCCGTCACCGCGGCGCACGCCATTCCGGCGCTTGCCGACTGGCGTGACCTTCTCGGCAAAGTCGATCTCGTCAGCGTGTGCTCGCCGGCAAGAACCCATGCGCCGATCGTGCGCGCGTTCCTCGAAGCCGGCGCCCATGTTCTGGTCGAGAAGCCGATTGCAACCGATCTCGATGAAGCCGACGAGCTGATCGCGCTTGCGGATGCGACAGGGCGCGTGCTGACGGTCGGCCATCAGGAACGTTTCGTTTTCGCCCGCACCGGCATGCTCGATTATCGCGACTCTCCGTTTGAGGTCGAATGCTGGCGCACGGGTCCGTGGACCGGCCGTGGCGACGACGTGAGCGTCGTGCTCGATCTGATGATCCACGATCTCGACCTCGTCCATCGCCTGATTCCGTCCGATGTCGCCAATGTGCATGCGCGCGGCGCCGCGAGCCGCAGCCGGCACGCAGACGACGTCAACGCGCTCATCACATTCGAGAGCGGCGCCCAGGCGCGCCTCCATGCAAGCCGCGTTTCGCAGACGCGCCGCCGCGGCATGCGCGCGGTTTATGCCGATGGCGTCATCGAAATCGATTTCATGACCCGCAATGTGCGCAACACGACGCAGCGCACCTTGAAGCCGCTCGTGCTGGACGATCCTCTGGGCGAGTCGGTGGCGTCCTTCGTGAATTCCGTTCAAAAAGGCGCGGCGACCTTGGTGCGCCCCGAAGAGGCGCGTCGTGCGCTCGAAACGGCGCTGCAAATCGACGAGGCCTACGCGCCTTTCGCGGATGTGCAGGCGACGGCAGCTTACGCCGCGCACGCCTGAGCCGCAGCGTCTCTGCCATTCCCGGATTTTTGTTTGACGGTATGCGCATGCGTGCGATTGCTGCCGCTTTCCTCTTCAGCCTGATCGCAGTTCATCCGGCGTTCCCGGCCGCTGCGCCCGATGCGGCGACGCTCGCGATAGACGCCGGACGGTTGGTGGTGATGGTCGACCAGAGCGGGGAGGCGCTGAAACTGCTTGCGCCGGCGGCGAAGATAGAGGACTTGGGGCTGGAACCGGCGCAATCCGGTCCTGCGTTTCCCGAACTTGTCTATGCGGTGCGGCGCTACAATATCATCGCCATGGAAGCGTGCCGTCTTGGCGTTGTCGGCGCCGGTTCTTGCGGAGCTCCGTATCGTCCGGGTTGGCTGGAAGACGCGCCCGACGCGGAACACAGCGACACGGCCTTGCGGGCGATGACGGACGACGCAGCGGCCCATCTGGAACCGTTATGGAGCACTATCTGCAACAGAGCGAAACGCCTGTCGAAAGACGAAGCCTTTTGCCAGATCGAATAGCAGGCTAAACAGCGGCCATGACGGATCGGTTTCGCATCGCGCTGGCCCAGCTCAATCCCGTGATGGGCGACATCGCCGGCAATCTCGCCCGCGCGCGCGACGGCGCGCGCGCAAGCGGCGGAGGGCGGCGCCGACGTCATCCTGTTCTCCGAGCTTTTCATCGTCGGCTATCCGCCGGAAGATCTGGTGCTGAAACCGGCGCTGCAGCAGGACGCGCGCGAGGCCGTCGAAGAGCTTGCACGCGACACGGCGGATGGCGGCCCGGCCGTGCTGATCGGCGCGCCCTGGGTCGATGACGGCAAGCTCTATAACGCGTGCCTGCTGCTCGACGACGGGCAAGTGTCGTCGGCCATACCTACAAGCACGATCTGCCGAATTACGGCGTGTTCGACGAGAAGCGCGTGTTCACGCCCGGCCCAATGCCCGGCCCGTTCAACATCCGCGGCGTGCGGATCGGCGTTCCCATCTGCGAAGACATCTGGACGCCGGATGTCGTCGAATGTCTCGCGGAAACGGGCGGCGAGATCCTGCTCGTGCCCAATGGCTCGCCCTTCGAAGCGGGCAAGGAAGATGTGCGGCTCAATCTTGTCGCCGCGCGCGTGACGGAAGCGGGCATGCCGCTGATCTATCTCAATCAGGTGGGCGGCCAGGACGAGCTCGTGTTCGACGGCGCTTCGCTCGTCGCCAATGCCGATCGCTCGCTCGCCTGGGCGTTGCCTGCATGGGAGGAGAAGGTCGCCATCACCGACTGGCGGCGCGATGGCGACAATTGGGTTTGCGCGCCGGGCGAACGCTGGGCCGGCGAAGAGCGGTCGCAGTCGGTCTATCACGCGATGATGCTGGGCCTGCGCGACTATGTGAACAAGAACCGCTTTCCCGGCGTGGTGCTGGGACTTTCCGGCGGCATCGATTCCGCGTTGTCGGCGGCGGTCGCGGTCGATGCGCTGGGCGCGGATCGCGTGCGCTGCGTGATGCTGCCGTCGCGCTACACCGTCGCAGGAAAGCCTCGACGATGCCGACGGCCTGCGCGAAGCTGCTGGGCGTGCCTTATGAGACCATCGAGATCGAGCGTGCGGTCGCCGCGTTCGGCGAGACGCTGGCGCCGACCTTCGCCGGCACGCGCGCCCGACACGACGGAAGAGAATATCCAGTCGCGCATCCGCGGCGTGATCCTGATGGCGATCTCCAACAAGTTCGGTCCGATGGTGCTGACCACCGGCAACAAGTCGGAGATGAGCGTCGGCTACGCCACGCTCTATGGCGACATGTGCGGCGGCTACAACGTGCTGAAGGACGTCTACAAGATGGAAGTGTTCGCGCTGGCGCGCTGGCGCAACCAGCATGCGGCCGAAAGGCGCGCATGGGCCCGGAAGGCCGCGTCATTCCCGAGAACATCATCACACGCCGCCCACCGCGGAGTTGCGCGCCGACCAGACCGATCAGGATTCGCTGCCGCCTTACGACATCCTCGACGGCATTCTCGAATGCCTGGTGGAGCAGGAGATGTCGTTCGAAGACGTGGTGCGCGAAGGGCTATGATCCGGCGACCGTCAAGCGCATCGAGCACCTGCTTTACATCGCCGAATATAAGCGCCGCCAGGCGCCGCCGGGCGTGAAGATCAGCCGCTCGCAATTTCGGCCGCGACCGACGCTATCCCGATCACCAACGCTTTCCGGGATGCGCGATGACCGGTCTCGTCCGCTTCGCGCCGTCGCCCACGGGGTTGCTGCATGTCGGCAATGCGCGCACGGCCATGCTCAATTTTCTGTTCGCGAAGAAGGAAGGTGCGCGCTTCTTCCTGCGGATCGACGACACCGATACAGAGCGTTCGAAGCCGGAATTTGAAGCGGCGATCATCGAAGATCTGGGCTGGCTCGGCATCACGCATGATCTCTTCGCGCGCCAGGTCGAGCGCGCGGACGCGCATCGCGCCGCCGCCGAGAAACTGAAAGCCGCCGGCCGGCTCTATCCCGCTTACGAAACCGCGGACGAACTCGATCGCCGCCGCAAGCGCCAGATCGCCATGCACAAGCCGCCGGTCTATGACCGCGCCGCGCTTGCGCTGACGGATGCCGATCGCGCGAAACTCGAAGCCGAGGGGCGCAAGCCGCATTGGCGCTTCAGGCTTTCGCAGACGAAAGTGAAATGGCGCGATCTGCTGCGCGGCGATGTCGAGATCGACACCGCGACGCTTGTCCGATCCCGTGCTGATCCGCGAGGACGGCCGCTTTCTCTATACCTTGCCGTCCGTCGCCGACGATGTCGATTTCGCCAGTCAGCCACATCATCCGCGGCGAGGATCATGTCACCAACACCGCGGCGCAGATCGAGATCTTCGAAGCGCTGGGCGCGGCCGTGCCCGCTGTTCGCGCATTTCCCGCTGCTGGTCGGCGCGGGCGGCGAGGCGCTGTCGAAGCGACTGGGTTCGCTGTCGCTGCGCTCGCTGCGCGAAGACGGCATCGAGCCGCTGGCGCTCGATTGCTATCTCGCCAAGATCGGCACCTCCGATCCGATCGAGCTCAGCGCCTGTCGCTCGACGCGCTGGCGGCGGAATTTTCTTTCGAGAAAATCGGCCGTGCGCCGGCGCATTTCGTGCCTGACGAACTGACGGCGCTGAACGCGCAAGCTGCTGCATACGCTGCCCTATGAGGCGGTCGCATCGCGCCTTGCAGGCGTAGGCGTTGGCGGCGGGGCCGCGTTCTGGGATGCGGTGAAGCCCAATCTCACGCGACTGTCCGACGCCGCCGATCTATGGACGCTTGTCACCGGTCCGGTCGACGCCCGTGATCGAGGATGCCGGCCTTGCGTCGAAGGCTGCCGACATGCTGCCGCCGGAGCCCTGGGACGAGGCGACCTGGCCGGCCTGGACCTCGGCCGTGGCGCGCCGCCACGGGAGCCAAGGGCCGCGCGCTGTTTCATCCGCTGCGGCTGGCGCTGACGGGCCGCGAACATGGACCGGAACTCAAAAAGCTGTTACCGCTCATCGGGCGCGCGAAAGCTCTTGGCGCGGCTCAAAGGGGAAACGGCGTGACGCATCCTGTCATTGCCGGATTTCGATTTGCGGCTGACGCCGCAACACTCCCTTTTTCTCAAATTCATCGCTATCAATTTCCCCACCCGAACCGCTTCGCGGTTCGACCTCCCCACGAAGGGGAGGTGAACACCGCTCGTATCCCTCCCCCTTGTGGGGAGGGTTAGGGTGGGGGACGCCAACGCCGTTGTTATAAGTGAATCGCCATGACCCTGCGCCTCTACAACACGCTGACCCGGACGAAGGAAGAGTTCGCCCCCCTCGATCCCGAGAATCGTGCGCATGTATGTGTGCGGGCCGACGGTCTACGACTTCGCCCATATCGGCAATGCGCGGCCCGTCATCGTGTTCGACGTGCTGTTCCGGCTGCTGCGCCATCTCTATGGCGAGGCCCATGTCACCTATGTGCGCAACATCACGGACATCGACGACAAGATCAACGCGCGCGCGCTGGAGCGCCGCGGGACGCGGAACATTCCGATCCTCGATGTGGTGCGCGAGCTGACGGAAGAGACCGCGCGCATCTACGACGAGGACATCGACGGCGCTCGGCAATCTTGCCGCCGACGCGCACGCCGCGCGCGACCGAACACATCGCGCCAGATGGTCGCGATGATCGAGAAGCTGATCGCGTCGGGCCATGCCTATGTCGCGGAAGGCCATGTGCTGTTCGACGTGTCGTCGAAAGCCGATTACGGCAAGCTTTCGCGCCGTTCGCTCGACGAGATGATCGCCGGCGCGCGCGTGGAAGTGGCGCCCTATAAGACGAGCCCCATGGATTTCGTGCTGTGGAAGCCGTCGGACGCCGCCACGCCGGGCTGGGACAGCCCATGGGGCCGCGGCCGGCCCGGCTGGCATATCGAATGCTCGGCGATGAGCGGGCAATATCTGGGCGAGACCTTCGACATTCATGGCGGCGGCATCGATCTGATGTTTCCGCATCACGAAAACGAAATCGCGCAGAGCGAAGGCGCCCATCACGGCCATCGCGCTGGCGAATGTCTGGATGCACAACGGCTTCCTGCAGGTCGAAGGCGAGAAGATGTCCAAGAGCCTCGGCAATTTCTTGACCATCCGCGAACTTGCTGGCCGACTGGCCGGGCGAGGTGCTGCGCTTCAACATGCTGCGCACCCATTATCGCCAGCCGATGGATTGGACCGTTCACGGGCATGAAGGAAAGCTGGAAGATGCTCGGAACGCTGGTACGACGCCGACCGAGCCGCGTGGCGATCTCGCCGGATCGGCGACGCGTTTCTCGCTGCGCTGTGCGACGATCTCAACACGCCGCAGGCGATCGCGGCGCTGCACCAGGCGATCCGGTGGCAGAACTGGCCGGCGGATTGTCGCTTTCTGGGCTTTTCTGCAGTGTCCGAGCGCATCGACGCGAAATCTACGGTCGATGCCGGCGAAATCGCGCGACGCCATCGAGGCGCGCAATGCCGCGCGCAAGGCGCAAGAATTTCAAGGAAGCGGATCGCATCCGCGACGAGCTTCTCGCGCAAGGGCATCGTGCTGAAGGACGGTCCCGATGGCACGACCTGGGAGGTGAAGCAGTGAGCGCCCGCGAACGCCTCTTCCTCTTCGACACCACCTTGCGCGACGGCGCGCAGACGCAGGGCGTCGATTTCTCCGTCGAGGACAAGCGCCAGATCGCGCTGGCGCTCGATGCGCTGGGCATCGATTACATCGAAGGCGGCTGGCCCGGCGCCAATCCGACCGATACGGCTTTCTTCGCCGAGCGGCCGCCGCTCGAGCCGCGCGCGCTTCACCGCCTTCGGCATGACCAAGCGCGCGGGCCGCAGCGCCGCCAACGATCCCGGGCTGGCGCCCGTGCTGGACGCGAAGGCCGACGCCGTCTGCCTGGTCGGCAAGACCTGGGATTTCCAGGTCGATGTCGCGCTGGAAATTCCGCGCGAGGACAATGTCGACAATCATCGCGCGACTCGATCGCGGCGGTCGTCGCGAAAGGCCGCGAGCCGCTGTTCGACGCCGAACATTTCTTCGACGGCTACAAGGCCAATCCCGCCTATGCGCTCGACTGCATCCGCGCGGCGCATGAGGCAGGCGCGCGCTGGCTGGTGCTGTGCGACACCAATGGCGGCACCTTGCCGGAGGATGTCTATCGCATCGTCGTCGGAAGTGCGTGCCGCGCTGCCCGATGCAGCGCTCGGCATTCATGCCCACAACGACACCGAACAGGCGGTCGCGATTTCGCTGGCGGCCGTTCGCGGCGGCGCGCGCCAAATCCAGGGCACGCTCAACGGGCTGGGCGAACGCTGCGGCAACGCCAATCTGTGCTCGCTGATCCCGACTCTGACTGCTGAAGGAACCTTATGCCTCGCAATTCGAAACCGGCGTTTCGCGCGAGCAACTGGCGCGCTTCACGGCCACATCCGCGGCTGCTCGATGAAATCCTCAATCGCGCGCCCAACCGCCATGCCGCCTATGTCGGGCCATCGGCCTTCGCGCACAAAGGCGGGTCTGCATTCTCGGCCGTGCTGAAGGACCCGCGCACCTATGAGCATGTGCCGCCGGAAGCGGTCGGCAACAGCGGCGCATTCCCGTGTCCGACCAGGCGGGGCGCTCGAACCTGCTCGCGCGGCTTGCCGAAGCGGGCATCGATGTCGATGCGACGGACGCGCGCGTGGCGCGGCTGCTCGAAGACGTCAAGCAGCGCGAATTTCTGGGCTATTCCTATGACGGCGCCGAAGCATCGTTCGAGCTGCTGGCCCGGCGCGCGCTGGGGCAGGTGCCGGATTATTTCGAGGTGCGAAAGCTTCCGCGTGATGGTGGAGCGCCGGCACAATGCGAGGGGCGACCTGACGTCACCGTGTCCGAAGCCGTGGTCAAAGTGAAAGTCGGCGACGAAATTTCCACAATGTCGGCACTCGGCAATGGCCCGGTGAACGCCCTCGACGAGGCGTTGCGCAAGGACCTTGGTCGATATTCCGCCTATCTGCAGGACCTCGCGCTCGTGGACTACAAGGTGCGTATCCTCACAAGCGGCACGGAGGCCGTGACGCGGGTGATGGTGGAATGCAAGGACGGGCAGGGGCGGCGCTGGTCGACGGTGGGCGTGTCGCCCAATATCGTCGACGCGTCATTCGAGGCGCTGACGGATTCAATCCGCTACAAGCTTTATCGCGACGGCGCGCGGGAGTAGTAACAATCGTCGCAATTTGTGATCCGTATTTACGCCCACCGGGACGCATAGCTGCTTTGATGCGGACGGACGATATTTTGCCGCCGCAAATCACTATGGTCGCCCCGATCGATTTTCTCCGAGCGCCATGACGGAAACTGCGCCCCCGCACAACGAAAGCGCCGGCATCCTGCTGGCGGGCTTTGCTTATGCATTCTGGGGCGTGATGCCACTCTATTGGCGCGTTCTGGGCGATGTCCCCCCAATCCAACTAACGGTTCATCGCATATTGTGGTGCGCGCTGTTTCTCGTCGTCGTGGCGGCATGGCGCGGACGCACATCGCGGATCGTCAGCATTTTGAGAGAGCCCAAGACGATCGCCACGCTCGCGCTCACCAGCGTGCTCATCACCTGCAACTGGACGATCTTCATCTACTGCGTGTCGACCAGCCAGTTGGTCGAAGCGAGCTTCGGGTACTACCTGACGCCGCTGCTTTCCATCGCGCTGGGCGTGTTTCTGGTGGGAGAGCGCCTATCGGGTATGCGGCTCATCGGCATCGCGCTTGCCGCGGGCGCAGTTGGAGTGCAGGCGTTCGAGCTCGGGCACATTCCGTGGATCGGGCCGCTGCTGGCGCTCTCGTTCGGCTTCTACGGCTATTTCCGGAAACTGACCGACGTCGATTCGCTGGATGGCCTGCTGGTCGAAACGTTGATCCTGTTTCCGCTCACATTCGGGCTTGTGGCCTTTTGGTGGTGGCGGCACACGGGCGCATTCCCGTCGGCCAATCTCGGCAAGGATGCGCTTCTGATCTTTGCAGGTCCGCTGACGGCCGTTCCGCTTGCGATGTTCGCGGCGGGCGCACGACGCCTTCGACTCACGACGCTCGGCTTCCTGCAATATTGCTCGCCGTCCATTACGCTTCTGCTCGCGACCTTTGGCTTTCACGAGACATTTACGCGCGGCAGCGCGATCGCCTTCGTCCTGATCTGGACGGCCATCCTGATCGTTGCGCTGGAAGGTCAGTTCAAGCGATTCAGGCCGCAGGCGACCTGAGGAGCAATTTCGTGAGAGCCTCGTGCGGCGAGGCGACGATGTGCTGAAGGTCGAACACGCTCGCGTTCGCGAAGCCTTCGCGCACGACATGGTCGAGCAGCGCCTTCAATGGATCGAAATAGCCGGCCACATTCACCAGGATGACGGGCTTTCCCAGCGCATGAAGCTGGGCGGATGTCAGCACTTCGAAATACTCATCGAGCGTGCCCAGCCCGCCCGGCAGGATCACGAACGCGTCGGCCAGCGCCAGCATGCGCTGCTTCCGCTGCTGCAGGTCGGGCGTGACGATCAGTTCCTCGGCGGACCGGAGCGGCGGTTCAAGGTGCTCGAGAAATTTTGGCAGCACGCCGATGACGGACGCGCCGCCCGCCCTTACCGCGCGCGCGACTTCGCCCATCAGCCCGATATTTCCGCCGCCGAACACGAGCGAGAAGCCGTTGGCCGCCAGCAATGTCCCCAATTCCTGCGCGGCTTCCGCATGACGCGGATCGCGGCCGGGCGAAGACCCGCAGAAGACGCAAACGGCGCGCCGGCGCTTTTCCTTATC
This sequence comes from uncultured Alphaproteobacteria bacterium, assembly GCA_963715545.1. Taxonomy (GTDB): domain Bacteria; phylum Pseudomonadota; class Alphaproteobacteria; order Micropepsales; family Micropepsaceae; genus Rhizomicrobium. The sequence continues at coordinate 4,601,756 of OY970252.1, forward strand.
GCTGGGAGGGTTATGCATGACCCGATTCGTTCTCTTGCTGTTGCGCCGCGGCATATAGTTGGGGATTGCAGCCGACGCACCATATTCCTAAACAGTTTGCCAATCTTTATCGCCTGAGAGGTTTGTCGTGTCGTTTTCATCCGTCACCCCCGCAGGCGCCGGGAACCCCGTGCGCGTCGCAAGCGGGGTCTGCTGAAGCATGTCGACGCCCAATCCCATGCTTGAATCCGGCGACGGCACGCCGTCGCTCCACCCGCTTTATATGCTGATGCCTTATCTCTGGCCGAAGGACCGGCCGGACTTGAGGCTGCGGGTTGTGGTGTCGCTCGTCTGCCTCGCGCTGTCGATTGCGGCGACGACGGTTTCGCCCGTCATGTTCGGCTGGATCACCGACCGGTTGGCGCATAAGACGCCCGCGAACATCGCGATCGCCGCGGTTTTCGGCCTGATCGTCGGCTATGTGCTTTCGCGCATCCTGATGCAGGCCTTCGCGCAGTTGCGCGACGGCATTTTCGCCAAGGTGCAGTATCACGCGCTGCGCGAAGTCGGCGTCTCGACCTTCGCCCATGTCCACACGCTGTCGCCTGCGCTTTCATCTGGAGCGCAAGACCGGCGGCCTGTCGCGCGTCATCGAGCGCGGCACCAAGGGCATCGACACGCTGCTGTCTTTCGCGCTGTTCAGCATCTTCCCGACCTTCTTCCAGCTTCTGCTGTTCACGCGCCATCATGATCTGGAAGCTCAATGTCTGGATCGCGCTGACGACGCTCGCGATGGTGGCGGCCTATGTCTGGTTCACCTTCGCCATCACGCGCTGGCGCGTGCGCTTCCGCCGCGAGATGAACGACAGCGACACCGACGCCAACACCAAGGCGGTGGACAGCCTGCTCAATTACGAGACCGTCAAATATTTCAACAATGAAGGTCACGAGACGCGGCGCTTCGACAAGTCGATGGAGAAATTTTCGCGCGCCTCCATCCAGGCGCAGATTTCGCTGTCGGTCCTCAACACCGGCCAGGCCGCGATCATGGCGGTGGGGATGGGTCTCGTGATGGTGCTGACCGCGATCGGCATTTCGCGCGGGCAATTCACGATCGGCGCGCTCGTGATCGGCAACGCGATCCTGATGCAGCTCTATCAGCCGCTGAATCTGCTGGGCACGGTCTATCGCGAGATCACGCAGGCGCTGGTGGACATGGAGGCGATGTTCCGGCTTCTCTATCAGCCGCAGGAAGTGAAGGACAAGCCGGGCGCGAAGGACCTTGTCGTCAGCGGCGGCGAAATCCGTTTCGACAATGTCGTGTTCTCCTATGATCCCGAGCGCATCGTGCTCAAGGGCATCAGCTTCACCGTGCCGGCCGGCAAGACGGTGGCGGTGGTGGGGCCGTCGGGCGCCGGCAAATCGACCATCTCGCGCATTCTCTATCGCTTCTACGACATCAAGAGCGGCAGCGTGACCATCGACGGACAGGATATCCGCGACGTGACGCAGGCGTCTCTGCGCGCCGATATCGGCATCGTGCCGCAGGACACCGTGCTGTTCAACGATACGGTCCGCTACAACATCGCCTATGGCCGCATCGGCGCGAACGAGGCCGAAATCAAGGAAGCCGCGCGCATGGCGCAGATCGACAAATTCATCCAGCGAACTGCCGCTGGGTTACGAAGCCATGGTGGGCGAGCGCGGACTGAAGCTCTCCGGCGGCGAGAAGCAGCGTGTCGCGATCGCCCGCACGATCCTGAAGAACCCGCCGATCCTGCTGCTGGACGAAGCGACCACCGCGCTCGACACGCACACCGAACGCGAAATCCAGAGCGCGCTGTCGGAGGTCTCGAAGAACCGCACCACGCTTGTCATTGCGCATCGGCTTGTCGACCGTGGTGGACGCCGACGAAATCCTGGTGCTCGATCATGGCGAGATCATCGAGCGGGGCCGCCACGCCGAATTGGTCGCCAAAGACGGCCATTACGCCTCGATGTGGAACAAGCAGCGGCAGGCTGCGGCAGCGCTTGAAATTCTGGAAGCCGCGGAGAACGATCCCGACGTCAAGCCCGGCATCGCACGGGCGACGCCCTTGGCCGCAGCGGATTGATTACTCGGCAGCCTGAGCTTCGGGCTGCGGCACGGACCGCGGCCGGGCGATCGCTGGAATATCGTTTGCCCCGCTGCGCTTCGCACGCCGCAATTGGCGCGCCTCGCGCATGCGGTCCGGCAGCGCCAGCATCGCCGGCACAAGACCCAGCGTGATCATCTTCGAGAATGCGAGTCCGAACACGATCGCCGTCGACATCGGCACCCAGGTCATGCCGTCGGGTCCGCCGATCGTCACCTGTCGCGTCCAGAAATCGATCTCAACGGCGAACATCATTGGCAGCAAGCCGCCGATGGCCGTCACGGTCGTGAGGAACACGGGCCGAAGGCGTTGCGCGCTCGAGCGGATGACGGCCTCGATGGGATCCATGCCCGACAGGCGCAGGCGGCGATAGGTGTCGATCAGCACGATATTGTGGTTCACGACGATGCCGGCCAGCGCCAGCATGCCTGTGCCGGACATGATGACGGAGAACGGTTGCCCCATGATCAGCATGCCCAACAGGGCGCCGATCATGGCGAGCACGACCGCAATAAGGATCAGGCTTGCGTGGTAGAAGCTGTTGAACATCGCCACCAGCACCATGGCGATCAGAAATAACGCTCCGAAAGCCGCGCCCAGCAGAAACCAAAGGGAATTGTTCTGCTGCTCGTCCGCGCCTTTGAATGCGACATGGACGCTTGGGGGAAAGGTCTGGGTCGCCATCCACGCTTTGAGCTTTGCGACTTCGGTCGCAGGCAGAATTCCGGGCTTGAGATTGGCGCGAATGTGATAGACGCGATGGCCGTTGACCCGCTCGATGGAATTCACCTGCGGCGCGGGTCTGAGCTTGACGAAATTACTGATCGGCACCATGCCGCCCGGCGTCGAGACGCGCACGTCGTCTAGAGCGTGGATGCCGCGCGAGGCAATGGGATAGCGCACACGGATGTCCACCTGCTGCGTTGCGTCGTCGGGACGCCACTCGCCGACGAGAATTCCATCGGTGACAAGCTGAACGGCCGTGCCGATTGTCTGCGCATTGGCGCCGAAGCGATTGGCGACGTCGCGATCGATATCGAGATCCCATTCGATTCCGGGCAGAGGACGCGTATCCTCAAGATCGCGCAGCTCCTTGAGGCCGTCCATGTGGCGGCGGATTGTGTCGGTCGTCTGGGCGAGCGACGCATAGTCGTCCGACGACACATCGATCATGACGTCCTTGCCGGTGGGCGGTCCATTGGTGGGCACCCGCACTTCGACATGGACGCCTGCGAGATTGGCGGTCTTCTGCCGGATTTCTTCGAGGATCACGGCGCCGCGGCGGCGTTCGTGATAGTCCTTCATTTCGAGCTCGATCTCGCCGATATTATCGACCGGCACGCCGCCCTGATCGTTCAGCGTATCCTGCTGTTCGCCCGACGTCGCATAGACGAATTTGAGGCCGTCGACCGATTGAACGATGCGCGCGACGCCCATGACAATGTCGCGCTTTTCATTGGCGGAAAGATTGCCGCGCGCTGAAATTAACACATTCGCATAAGTCGGATCGCTGTCGACAAAAAACTCGGTGCCATTATTCCACCGGAAGTACACCAGGATGATCAGCGCCACCACACCGAGGGCGCCAAGAATCACTCTTCCCGGATGCTGTGTGATGCGCTCGGAGAGATGCGCATACCATCCGGTGATGCCGGGAATCTCGCGCCAGTCGCCGGTTTCCGATGCTTCGATGGCCGCTTCATGCGCCGGATCCGGCGGGGGCCTCTTGCCCAACATGCCGCCCAGAACGGGCATGAAGATCAGCGCCACGAACATCGATGCGCTGAGCACGATGATCAGCGTGATCGGAAAATAGCTCATGAACTTTCCAACCACATCGGGCCAGAAAAGCATGGGAATGAACGCGCCGATCATTGTCGCGGTGGCGCTGATCACGGGCCAGAACATGCGCCGCGCGGCCTCCGCGAATGCGGCCTTTGGCGGCGCTCCTTCGGTCATCTTCCGGTCGGCATATTCGACCACGATGATCGGGCCGTCGACCAGGATGCCGACGGCGAGCAGCATCGCGAACATGATCATGAAATTGAGCGTCATGCCCATCGCGTTCAGCACGAGGAAGCTGATCAGGAAGGATGTCGGGATGGCCGCGCCGACCAGGAGGCCTGAGCGCAGGCCGAGGGCCGCGACGATGATGATCATCACAAGAATAATGGCGAGAATGATCGAATCCGACAGCGAACCCAGCGTGTCGCGGATGTCGGTGGAACGGTCCGACAGATATTTGACGTGCACGCCCGACGGCCAGGATTTCTGCGCCTGAGCGATCAGTTCGCGGACTTTCTGATTGTTCTCGATGACGTTGGCGCCAATGCGCTTGGTCACTTCGAGTCCGATCGTGGGCTGGCCGTTCAGCCGTGCGTAGCTCGTCGCGTCGTAGAATGTGCGGTGGACCTGAGCCACGTCGCCGAGGGTGACGGTCGCCGATCCCGTTGAACGGATCGGCAGGTCCAGCACGTCCTTTGGACTATCGATGACGGCCGGAACCTTGACCTCGAAACTGCCATGGCCCGTGTCGATCGAGCCCGCTGCAATCAGCCGGTTGTTGTTCGAGACCGCACTGAACAGTTCAGCTTGCGTGAGACCGTAACTTTCCAATCTCGCCGGATCGATCACGATCTCCAGCATTTCCAGACGCTCGCCGCCGATTTTGACGTCGAGAACGCTGGGAATCTGCTTGATCTGGTCTTTCAGATCACGCGCGATCTTGAGCAGCGTGCGCTCCGGCACGTCGCCATAGAGCGAAGCGGTGATCACCGGCTGCAGGCTTGTGTTGAATTCCTGGACGGTCGGTTGCTTGGCGTCCGTCGGCAGTTCGGCGCGCGCGGTTTCGACCTGCGCGCGCACGTCTTCGAGCGCCTTGTCCTTGTTAAAGTTCACGTCGAATTCAAGGATGATCACGGCGACGCCCTGATAGGCGCGGGCGGTGATGTCCTTCAGGCCCTCGATGGAGCGCAGATAGGTCTCCATCGGCTTGACGAGGAGACGCTCGCTGTCCTCGGGGCTAATGCCCGGATAGTTGACTTGGACGACGATAACGGGAAACGGAATATCGGGCTGCGCCTCTTTCGGGATAGCGACAAACGAAATGAGACCCGCGATGATGGCGACGGCCAGCAGGGCTACGACGACGCGCGTGTTGTTGACGGCCCAGTCGACGATCCGGATCATGCGCGGTCGCCTTTGTCCTGGACCGTCTGCACGCGTTCGCCGTCATTGACGAATTCCTGGCCGACCGTGATCACGGCAATGCCGTCTGACAGGCCGCTGACCCACATGCCGTCGGGACCGTCGGAGACGATGTCGACCGGATGGAAGCGCACGACGCCGCGCTCGACCGTGCGCACGCCCACCACGCCATTGTCGTCGAGCACGAGAATGCCCGGCGAAATCTTTTCCGCCATCAGCTGCTTTACGGGGATATGGATGTCGGCGCTGACGCCGTCGCGCAGTTTGGCGTCGGGATTGGGGAGCTCCGCTTCGATGCGGAAGGTGCGGGTGGTGTCGTCGGCGCGGATCGAGACGAAACTGATCTTGCCCTGAACCGTCTCGCCGGTGACCAGATTGGCGGTGACGGGATCTCCGATCTTGAGTTCACCGACTTCGTGCTCCGAGACCTGGCCGACCGCGAGGAACGGCTCCGGCGCCACAATCATTGCGCATTTGTCGCCCACGCGCATGTAGTCGCCCACGGTGACGTAGCGGTCGTCGACGATCCCTGCGAACGGCGCCCGGATTTTCGTGTTGGCGAGATCGATTTCCACGGTCTGCTGCGTCGCCTTGGCGGCCTCGAGCGAAGCCGCGGATTGCGAAACCTGCGTCGTCGAGCGGAATCCGTTCTTGGCGAGATCGAGATCGACGTCGTGCTGCTTGGCCATCTGCGCCACCAGCGCGCGCGCCTGCTGAAGCTTGGCGGCGCGGTCATTCAGCTTGATCTCGCAGAGAACGTCTCCTGCTTTGACCCGGTCGCCTTTTTCGACGCGTAGCGCCTGCACGACGCCTTCGACTTCGGCGCGGACATCGACGGAATGCAAGGCCTGGGTACGGCCGCGAATCGTGATCGTCGCATCGCGATCGGATGCGGCGAGGATCTGGACGCGCACGCGCGGCACGTCGACGGTCTTCGCCTGGGCGTCGCTATTCGAGGCCTTATGGCCGCCAAATATGAATCCGGAACCGATCCACAGGACCACGAGCACGAGAATCACCAGCGCCGCGCGATAGCTCGGTTTCATGCGCATGAAGGAGGCGAAGGTGGACTTGAACATCTCGCGCTCTGCTATTCGGCCGCCTCGGCCTTTGGTTGTTCGATCTCATGTCGATGCGTGCGGAGAAAATCCAGCATCGCTTCATAGACGGCGCGGCCGAATCCGGAGACGAATTTCTCGCCCGGCGTTTGCGGCTCCGCCTTCGTCTCGCAAAGCTGCGCGAGTTTTTCCTCGCTGACCCGAATGTAATTGTCGAGCATCGATTCGACGCGTTCCTGCGGCAACAAATGCGAGAACAGCATCGCGAATACGAACGGAGAGCGATGGCGATCTTCCGGAAGCGGTTTCAGAAGGGCGGCGATAAAGGCGCTGCGGCCGCTGGGCGTGATCGAATAGACCTTTCGATCGGGGCGCTTTTCCTGCGCTTCTTCCCGGACCGAGACGAGGCCTTCTTCCGTCAGACGGTTGAGGGCAGGATAGATGGAGCCGAAGCTCGCTTCGACGAAATGCTGGTAGCCGTCATCTTCGAACAGCTTCTTGATCTCGTAACCCGTTGCGTCGCCGCGGGTGAGAATCCCCAAGCAAATCGTACGAACGTCCATGCCGTGCCCCATACCCGATCTATATTGGACTGATATAGATCGACGCTATATATGTTCGCAGGTGCAATATTCAAGTGCGATTGGGCGCAAAATAAGGCGCAGCCCGCGCAAGGCAGGCCTGCGCGGGCCGGTTTTCTCGCAAACTAGTGGCGGTTCAGATCAGCTCGATGCGGTCGACTTCGACGCCTTTGGTGCCCTGGCGCGTCGAAAAGCGGATTCGTTGCTCCGGACTGAGCGCCGAAAGGCCGGACCGCCGGAGCGCACTGGCGTGGCAATAGACGTCGCCCCCGCCATTGTCCGGCATGACGAAGCCGAAGCCCTTCTGATCGTTAAAGAATTTGACCCTGCCATCGACCATGGGACCGCTTGGACCGGCATCCCGTGCACCTCCGCCAGCACGCGGTCGCTCGGCGCCAAAACGATCTCCGCCGCCGAAACGGTCCGCGTCGCTGCTGAACCGGTCGCCGCCGCCAAATCTGTCGCTGAAGCGGTCGTCTCCGCCATACCGCTCCCCACCGCCGAAACGATCTCCGCCGCCGAAACGGTCTCCGCCGCCGTGGCGCTCTCCGCCGCCGGATCGATTCCCGCCGAAGCGATCGCCGCCCGGACGCGAGCCACGCGGAGGCGTGGGATCGGCCGTGCTGGTGTCGATGCTATGAACCGCGACGACCTGAAGGCCGCGCGGCGAATCCTGGAGATCGCACACCACCGTCGCCCCTTGCGGGACATTGGGCGCGCCCTGCGACGCCAAAGCGGATGCGTGACAAAACGCGTCGCTTCCGTCCTCCAATGTGATGAAGCCGTAGCCCTTGGTGGAATTGAACCATTTGACCGTGCCCTTCACGGATGCTTTTGCGAGGGGCTGCGAGCCATTGTTTTCAAAGTTCGCCATGATATTGCCGATGTGATCTGCCGGCCGATGTCCACGCGCGCAATCCCGTGTCCGGCGACGGGCACTGCGGCACGCTTATATCATGCCTAAAAGCGTGGCCTAACCGCAACTGGATAAAGAGCAAAACTGGAATTTGGCCGCTGTCACAATTCCTTGGCCCAATCGGTTGAAATGAGGCGCTCCGGGACGGCCGGTTTGTGCGTCAGGCTCCCGCACACTGCGAAATGAACGCCAAGGCCTCCGGCAGGCCCACAATGTCGTTGTAGTGCGCGAATCCTGCTCTTTCGCCTGCGCGCCCTTCGAGAATTTCGGCATAGACCGCCTCAAGCCGTTGTGTGACTGCGAGAAGCGCCGTGATCGGCCGCAGCACAATCCGGTAGCCCATCTCCCTGAGCGCTTCGAACGAAAGGAACGGCGTTTTCCCGTCCTCCACCATGTTGGCGACAAGAGGGGCGCCGGCGAAGGTCTTCGCGATGCGCGCAAGCTCCGCCTCCGAGCGCGCAGCTTCCACGAACAGAATGTCGGCGCCTGCATGCATGAACGCCTCGCCGCGCCGCAATGCTTCTTCGACGCCGTCGGTCGCGATCGCATCCGTGCGCGCCATGATCTTGAAACCGGAGCTGGCGCGCGCCGAGACGGCTGCACGAATTTTCGCGACGGCGTCGTCGCGCGGCACGATCTCCTTGCCCTCCATGTGACCACAGCGCTTCGGCATGACTTGGTCTTCGAGCTGGATGCATTGTGCGCCTGCCTGTTCATAGGCGTGCACGAGTTGCGCGACATTAGCCGGGCCGCCATGGCCATTGTCGCCGTCGGCGATCAGGGGCGCCGGCGCTATGGCCGACGCGATCGCTCGCACCCGCTCGCTCATCTGCGCAGCGCCCACCAATCCGATGTCCGGAACGCCAAAGCTGGCGCCGGCGACGCCGAAGCCGGTCATGTAAACAACGCGGGCGCCCGCACGCATGGCGATCCGAGCCGACAGCGCGTCATAGGCGCCGGGGACGACGATCGTTTCATTTCGCTTCAGAAGGACGTCAAGACTTTCAAGCGCCGGGATGGTCATATCTAATTACCTTGCTTCCGGAGGCCGTCGGCGCGCCTTCGTCGCATTTTGCGCCGGAGGAATCACCAACGTGTGGTTCCGGCAATCTACGAAATTGGTCGGACCGCGGCCAATCCCATGACGTCGTAAGAGGAAACAACCCGCCGTTTGGGGCCGCAATTCGTGGACCCGCCGAAGACGGGTCCCTAAGGCGCCAGCACAGGTTCGGATGCGCCATTGAGTGCGTGTCCCAGCGCAGATTCGAGTTCATGGCTCGAAACGGGCTTGCGCAAAATCGGCACGTCGCTGAAACCGTCTTCCAGAATGTCTTCGCGATATCCCGTCATGAATACGAACGGGACTTGCTGCTTTCTCAGGGCATGGGCGAGCGGAAACACAAAATCACCCCCGAGATTCACGTCGAGCACGGCGCCGTCGAACTGGCGGCTGTTGGCGGCCGCAATGGCCTCGCCGAGATCCGAGAACGGACCCGCGACCTGATATCCCAGCTCCGTCAAATGATCGCATGTCAGCATTCCGATGATCGCTTCGTCCTCGACCACGAGAATTTGCTTGTTGCCCGCATGCCCGTAGAGATTGGGGCCGTCAGCGACGGCCTTGCGAGCTTTGCCCGTGTGGGAAAATTTTGACGTGTTGCAGAGCAATCGGATCGTGCAGCGCAATCCGTTCGGGTTCCAGTCGAATTGGGCGGCCTCGCCGCGCTGGCTATGCAGGCTCGCACCGATGATTTTCGTTCCGAAGCCTCTTGTCTGGGGCACGGAAACCGGCGGCCCGCCATTTTCGATCCACCGCACGATCAGGAAATCGCCATCGAGCCGCCAACAGATTTCCAGTTCGCCGCCTGGCTGCGAAAGAGCGCCGTATTTCGCCGCGTTGGTCGCCAGTTCGTGAATGATGAGCGCCATGGTCTGCGCCTTGTCCGGCGGAACGTTCAACGGCGGACCTATGGCGGAAATCCGCGTGTTGTTCGTTCGATAGGGCGCGACTTCCTCTTCGATCAGTTTCGCGACGTCCGCACCGATCCAACGCGACTGCGAGAGCAATTCGTGAGTTCTGGGCCAGCGCGCGAATGCGCCCTTCGATCACATTGATATAGGACGTCACGTCGGGCGCCCGGCCCAGCCGGACGATCGCCTGGACGAGGGCGAGAGCGTTTCTTGCGCGATGATCAACTTCGCGCGCGAGAAGCGCCTGATGCGAACTCGGCCTGCTTGCGGTCGGTGATGTCGATCGTCACGCCATTGACGCGCTGGAGGCTTTCGTCCGGACCAAACGTCGCCACGGCGGCCACGTGGCACCACCGCAACTCGCCATCGGCCCTGATGATGCGGACTTCCGCCTGCAGCGTGTTGTTAAGGCTTGAGGCGCCCTCCAAGGCCGCCGTCAGGACGAGCCAGTCGTCGGGATGGATCAGGGATTGGACTGTCTGCCGCGTCTGCGCGACAGGTTCAATTCCAAAAATGCGGCACTGTCCCTCGTCCACGCGCCAGGAGCCGTCGACGAAATCATAATCCCAGGAGCCCATGTTGCCGGCCGCAAGCGCCACGCCTCGTCCTTGCTCGCTCCGCGTCAGGCGCGCATTCGAGGCCTCCAGCGCGGCCGTTCGTTCCGCAACGCGATCTTCGAGATCCCGATTCAACTCCTTCAATTGCCGCGTCTTGCGGTGCAGCTCGGCGAAGACGCGCACCTTCGCGCGTAGCAGTTCCGGAATGACGGGCACGGGCACATAATCGACCGCGCCCGCTTCATAGCCGCGCAAATAATCGGCTTCGGACAGATAAATCGCGGAAATGAAGATAATGGCCGTGCGCTGAAACCGGGGATGATCGCGGATCATGGCCGCGAGCTCGAAGCCGTCCAACTCGGGCATGCAGACATCGACAAGGACGACCGCCACTTCATGCTTCAGAAGCACTTCGAGCGCTTCCTTGGCGGACGACGCCATGATGAGATTTTCGCCGAGCCCCCGCAGCATCACCTCATAGCTCAACAGCTTGCCCGGCTGGTCGTCGACCAGAAGCACATTGACCTTGTCGTTGGCGTCCATAGCGCTCTCCTACCGATGGAGCCACATGCGCAACGCGGACAAAAGCTGCTCCGTGTTGACCGGCTTTGCCAGGTAGTCCGACGCGCCGGCGTCGAGACATTTTTCACGATCGCCCTTCATCGCTTTGGCCGTCAGCGCGACCATGGGCAGACGCCGGAACTTCGGATTCTGACGGATGCGCGCCATCGTCTGATAGCCGTCCATTTCCGGCATCATGATGTCCATCAGCACGATCGCGAGATCAGGCGTCTGCTCGACGAGTTCGATCGCCTCACGGCCCGTTGTTGCGGTCAGCACCTGCATTCCCCGGCGCTCCAGAATGCTGGAGAGCGCGAAGATGTTGCGTGCGTCGTCGTCCACCAGGAGGACCGTGCGTCCCACCAGGTCTTCATCCGAATTGTTGAGACGCTCCAGCATCTTCTGCTTTTCGGGCGGCAGATCCGTCACCACCCGGTGCAGGAACAGGGCCGTCTCGTCGAGCAGCCTTTCGGGGGACTCCACGCCCTTGACGACGATGCTGCGCGCCATCGTGTGCAACTGCGCGTCCTCTTCGGCGGAAAGTTCGCGTCCCGTGAACACGATGACGGGGATATCGGACAGCTCGGCTTCCTCGCGCAAGCGTTCCAGGATTTCGAAGCCCGAGATGTCCGGAAGCCGCAGATCGAGCACGACGCAATCGCAAGGCTGCGCGCGCAGGATCTCCAACGCTTCAGCCCCTGTGCCGACTGTGACGATTTCAATGTCGTCATGACCCAGCAACTCCGCGATCGTCAGCTGTTCGGCCGCATTGTCTTCCACGACAAGCAACCGTTTGCGTCTCGGGCGCGCGTAACTCTTGATGCGGGAAATCGCTTCTTGAACGCCCTCGGTCGTGGCCGGCTTGGTGACGAAGGAGAACGCGCCCCGCGCCAGACCATGCTGCCGGTCTTCGTCCAGGGTCACGATCTGAACCGGGATGTGGCGGACGAGCGGATTGTGCTTCAACTGGCTGAGCACGTTCCAACCCAGCATGTCGGGCAGGAAGACATCGAGTGAAATCGCGGTCGGCCGATATTCCAGCGCGAGATCCAGCGCATCTATGCCGCGCGCAGCGACGAGGACCTTGAACCCCGCGTCATGCGCGAGATCGACCAGAACGCGCGCATAATGCGGATCGTCCTCGACGATCAGAAGCACGGAGTCGCCCGGAATGACGTCGCTTCGATCGTCCGGCACCGGATCGGCCGGCCGTTCGGGCGCCGCGATCGCGAAGCCGATCGCCGAAGAAGCGGCGGGCTGCGTATTCACCTTCGGCCCGATGGTGGGCCCGACATAGCGCAGCGGCAGATAGAGCGTGAAAGAACTGCCGGCGCCCGGCGTGCTGCGCAAATGGATTTCGCCGCCCAGAAGGTTGGAGAGCTCTCGACTAATGGCGAGGCCCAATCCCGTGCCGCCATATTTGCGGCTCGTGCTCGCGTCGGCCTGCTGGAACGCTTCGAAGATGATCTTCTGCTTTTCCGCCGGAATGCCGATGCCCGTGTCGGCCACCTCGAACGCAACCACCGTCTGCGTTTGCCCCAGAATCGGATGGCCCGAAGTCCATCCCGAGTCGGCTTTCGAGACGGTGAGCTTGACGCCGCCCCGCTCGGTGAATTTGAACGAATTCGACAGCAGGTTTTTGAGCACCTGCTGAAGGCGCTTGGAATCGGTGAGGATCGTGCGGCCTAGGCTGGGGTCGATCTGCACGTCGAAGGAGATCGGCCGGCCTTCCGCTTCATGCCGGAACGGCCGCGCGACAGCCTCGATGACGCTCGCGATGGCGATTTCCTCGGCGTCGACCGTCACGGTGCCCGATTCGATCTTGGACAGATCCAGAATGTCGCTGATGAGATTCAGAAGATCGGTGCCCGCGCCGTGAATGGTGCGTGCGAATTCGACCTGCTTGGCCGTCAGATTGCTGTCGGGATTGTCGGACAACTGCTGGCCGAGAATGAGGATGCTGTTCAGCGGCGTCCGCAACTCATGGCTCATATTGGCGAGGAATTCGGATTTGTATTTCGACGTCAGCGCAAGCTCCGTCGCCTTTTCTTCGAGTGCGCGGCGGGCCTGTTCGATTTCCTGATTCTTGCGCTCGACTTCCACGTTCTGCTCGGCCAGCTGCTGCGCTTTCTGCTCCAATTTTTCGTTGGTCTGCTGCAATTCGGTCTGCTGCGTCTGCAGTTCGCCGGCGAGCTGCTGGGACTGCTTGAGCAGCCCTTCCGTCTGCATCGTCGCCTCGATGGAGTTGAGCACGATGCCGATATTGGCGGTGAGCTGTTCGAGAAACGCGATCTGCAAATCGGTGAAATCGCTGAGCGAAGACAGCTCGATGACCGCCTTCACCTGGCTTTCGAACAGGATGGGCAACACGATGATGCTGCTGGGCGTGACCTTCAACAGCGCGGAATTGATCGGCGCCGCGCTTTCGCGCAATCCGCTGATCAGAATGCGCCGTTTGTCGAGCGCGCATTGGCCGACCAGGCCCTCGCCCAGAGCGATCCAACTCGGATGCCCGTCGACACGATCGTCGGCATAGGAGGACAGAAGCCGGAGCTTCGTGTCTTCGTTGCCCATCTGATAGAGGACGCCCAGCTGGGCGTCGACGAGGGGCGTGAGTTCGGACAGAAGCAGTCGTCCGACCGCCTCAAGATTGCGCTGGCCCTGAAGCATGTTGGTGAATTTGGCGAGATTGGTCTTGAGCCAGTCCTGATCGGTGTTCTGCTCCGTCGTCAGCCGCAGATTTCCGATCATGGTGTTGATGTTGTCTTTCAGTTCCGCCACTTCGCCGCGCGCGTCGACCTTGATCGAGCGCGTTAGGTCACCCTTGGTCACGGCCGTCGCCACTTCGGCGATGGCGCGCATCTGGGTGGTGAGGTTCGCCGCGAGAAGGTTCACGTTTCCGGTCAGGTCTTTCCACGTCCCTGCGGCGCCCGGCACGTTGGCCTGGCCGCCGAGGCGGCCTTCGACGCCCACTTCGCGCGCAACCGTCGTCACTTGATCGGCGAAGATCGCGAGCGTCTCCGTCATGTTGTTGATGGTCTCGGCGAGGGCGGCGACTTCGCCTTTCGATTTCACGGTGAGATTCTGCTTGAGTTCGCCGTTCGCAACTGCCGTCACCACCTTCACGATGCCGCGCACCTGCTCGGTCAGATTGGCGGCCATCACGTTGACGGTGTCGGTTAGGTCCTTCCAGGTGCCCGCCACGCCCGGCACTTGCGCCTGGCCGCCCAACTTGCCTTCCGTTCCCACTTCGCGCGCCACGCGCGTCACCTCGGCGGCAAACGCGTTCAATTGATCCACCATCGTGTTGATGGTGTTTTTCAGCTCAAGGATTTCGCCTTTCACGTCCGCGGTCACCTTGCGCGAAAGATCGCCGCGCGCCACAGCGGTGGTCACTTCGGCGATGTTGCGGACCTGGGTCGTCAGGTTGGCGGCGAGCAGATTCACGTTGTCGGTCAGATCTTTCCAGGTTCCTGCGACGCCGGGCACTTGCGCCTGTCCGCCCAGCCGCCCCTCGGTGCCCACTTCGCGCGCCACGCGCGTCACTTCCGCCGCGAAAGATCGCAGCTGCTCGACCATGGTGTTGAGCGTGTCCTTCAGCAGCAGAATCTCGCCGCGCACGTCGACGGTGATCTTTTTCGACAGGTCGCCGCCGGCGATGGCCGTCGCCACTTCGGCGATGTTGCGGACCTGTGCGGTCAGGTTTGACGCCATGAAATTGACGTTGTCGGTCAGGTCCTTCCAGGTGCCTGCCACGCCCGGCACTTGCGCTTGCCCGCCGAGTTTCCCTTCGGTGCCCACTTCGCGCGCCACGCGCGTCACTTCGGCGGCGAAGGCGTTGAGCTGATCCACCATCGTATTGATGGTGTTTTTCAGTTCGAGAATTTCACCTTTCACGTCGGCCGTCACCTTGCGCGAAAGATCGCCGCGCGCCACGGCCGTCGTCACTTCCGCGATATTGCGGACTTGCGTCGTCAGGTTCGCCGCCAGCAGGTTCACGTTGTCGGTCAAATCCTTCCACGTCCCTGCCACGCCGGGCACCTGCGCTTGGCCGCCAAGCCGACCTTCCGTGCCCACCTCGCGCGCCACGCGCGTCACTTCATTGGCGAAACGGTTGAGCTGATCCACCATCGTGTTCAGTGTTTCCTTGAGCTGAAGAATTTCGCCGCGCACGTCGATCGTAATCTTGCGCGACAAGTCGCCGCCCGCGACCGCAGTCGCGACTTCGGCGATGTTGCGGACCTGCGCGGTCAGATTGCCGGCCATGGAGTTGACCGAGTCCGTCAGGTCTTTCCAGGTGCCGCCCACGTCCGGCACTTCGGCCTGTCCTCCGAGCTTGCCTTCGGTGCCCACTTCGCGGGCCACACGCGTCACTTCGGAGGCGAATGCGTTCAGCTGATCCACCATCGTGTTGATGGTGTCTTTCAGCTGCAGAATCTCGCCGCTCACATTGACGGTGATCTTCTTCGACAGGTCGCCGCGCGCGATGGCGGTCGCGACTTCAGCGATGTTGCGCACTTGTCCCGTGAGGTTGCGCGCCATCGAATTGACCGAGTCCGTCAGGTCGTTCCAGGTGCCTGCCACGCCGCGCACCACAGCCTGACCGCCCAGCTTGCCCTCGGTGCCCACTTCGCGGGCCACGCGCGTCACTTCCGACGCAAAGGCGTTCAACTGGTCGACGGTGGTGTTGATGGTTTCCTTGAGCTGGAGAATCTCGCCTT
This sequence comes from uncultured Alphaproteobacteria bacterium, assembly GCA_963715545.1. Taxonomy (GTDB): domain Bacteria; phylum Pseudomonadota; class Alphaproteobacteria; order Micropepsales; family Micropepsaceae; genus Rhizomicrobium. The sequence goes on from OY970252.1 coordinate 4,617,442, forward strand.
TCACATCCACAGTGATCTTCTTCGACAGGTCGCCATTCGCGATGGCCGTCGACACGTCGGCGATGTTGCGCACCTGGGCGGTGAGGTTGCTCGCCATGGAGTTCACGGAATCGGTAAGATCCTTCCAGGTGCCGGCCACGCCCAACACGTTCGCCTGACCGCCGAGCCGGCCTTCGGTGCCCACTTCGCGCGCGACGCGCGTCACTTCCGACGCGAACGCATTCAACTGGTCTACCATCGTATTGATGGTTTCCTTGAGCTGCAGGATTTCGCCGCTCACATTCACGGTGATCTTCTTCGACAGGTCGCCGCCCGCGATGGCTGTCGCCACTTCGGCGATGTTGCGGACCTGGGCGGTCAGGTTCGACGCCATGAAGTTCACGTTGTCGGTCAGGTCTTTCCACGTGCCGGCCACGCCCGGCACTTGCGCCTGGCCGCCGAGTTTGCCTTCGGTGCCCACCTCGCGGGCCACACGCGTCACTTCCGATGCGAAGGAATTGAGCTGATCGACCATCGTATTGATGGTGTCCTTGAGCTCGAGAATTTCGCCGCGCACATCGACGGTGATCTTGCGCGAGAGGTCGCCGCGGGCCACGGCCGTCGTCACCTGCGCGATGTTGCGCACCTGGTCGGTGAGGTTGCCGCACATCGCGTTCACGGAGTCGGTGAGGTCTTTCCACGTGCCCGCCACGCCCGGCACGAGCGCCTGACCGCCGAGCTTTCCTTCGGTGCCCACTTCGCGCGCCACGCGCGTCACTTCCGACGCAAACGAGCGCAGCTGATCCACCATTGTGTTGATGGCTTCTTTGAGCTGCAGAATTTCGCCGCGCACGTCGACGGTGATCTTCTTGGACAAGTCGCCGTTCGCCACGGCGATCGTCACTTCGGCTATGTTGCGAACCTGAGCCGTCAGGTTGCTCGCCATTGAATTGACGCTCTCGGTGAGGTCTTTCCAGACGCCCGTCACCTCGCGCACCTGCGCCTGTCCGCCGAGCTTGCCCTCGGTGCCCACTTCGCGCGCCACGCGCGTCACTTCCGAGGTGAAGATCGACAATTGCCGGATCATCGTGTTGACGATGGTGGCCGAGCGCAGGAATTCGCCCTGCAGAGGGCGGCCTTCGACTTCCAGATGAACGGTCTGGAGCAAATCGCCTTTGGCGACGGCGGCGATGGTGCGCGTCACTTCGGTGGTAGGCCACAAGAGATCGTCGATCAGCGTGTTGACCGAGAGCTCCATCTCGGCCCACGACCCTTGCGACCGGCCGAATTTGACCCGGTGGCGGGTCTTGCCCTGACGGCCGACGACTTCGCCGACACGTTCCAATTGCTGAGCCATTCGCTCATTGGCCCCGACGATCTCGTTGAACGTGTCCGCGATCTTGCCGGCCAGCCCCACGCGATCGCCGGCCATGCGAACGGAGAAATTCCCATCCCGCATTCCCTGGAGCGCACTCAGCAATTCTTCCAGGTCGAGGGCCGGGTCTGCGTGGTTCGAAAGGCCGTTGCCGTTGCTCTTGGCCGGCGGCAAAGAGGCGGTCGCGCGCTTGGCGTGACGCGCGGCGGCGTCGTCATGTGCTTTCATGGGACACCCTGTGCAGAAGCGAGGCTGATTGGGCGGTCGGCGCGGCAGGGCAGCAAAGCGAAGGCGCAAGAATGCGCGCCCAACCGGTCGGGCCGACGCGTGCGTCCCCGAACCCAAAAGCCCCCTGAGTGCGGCTGAAGCGCACGCCAGACCCTCCGTTCCGCAATCGAAACGCATTTACAAAAAAAGGGTTCCGCATATTTTTTTGGGGGCGGGTTTCCGATCCCAACCCGCCTATATCGGCCCTATCGACTTCGCGCCTTAACCTGAAGGCGCGCACGCGACAGATCGGTTGCGCGTGGCTCTTTCGAGCCAATTGCCCAGCGTCGGCCGGGGGCCATCCCTGGATGTCCCGATTTGGTTCAGGAGCAATAAACCGCTAGTCGCTCCAGGTCGTCGCGACGTGCTCAGGATCTTCCTGCGTGTTCCGCTCGAAGGTCAGGAAATCATAGTAGCCGCAGCGGCCGCCCGGAAAAGTGCGGCAGGTCGAGGGGCGCGCTGTGTAGATTGTGCAGCGCCTCTTGTCGGTATCGAAGAACTGGCAAATCTTGCCGAAATGCTCATCCGCCTTGCGGCGCATGGTGTATTTCTCGTCTTCCTGCGGCTTGGTGTATTTCTTCTTGGTTTCGCGGAAACCCAGTCCGAAATGCCTGGCCAGCCGCCACACATCTTTCTTGGTCAGCGGAATGATGGGGTAAGAGCAGCAATAACCTGGGCACTTTGCACAATTGAACAGCATTGCGGGTTCCGGATCGTGGATGCCTGTCAGGCCATCCTGTTTCGCCAGTCGAAATTTTCGAATAACTGAGTCGATGCATGTCACTCTGCCATGTTGCATTGCACATGGCTACGGCGCTGCCTCTTGAGCCGGCGCGGGGTCATCTCTGACGGCGAGCGCATGTTTCTCGAACGATTGCTGAGCGATGGGTTCGAGACTCGCGATCAGACCCTTGATGCCTTCGGCAGTTTCTCTGATGTAGTCGTAGCCGCCTGCGCGTCGTGCGCGGAGCTCCCCGATATGGTCCTCGATTTCCTGATGTTGAAGGTCCGGCAGATTGGCCGTGGTTTTGAGGAACATCTGCTCGGCCGCGATTTCCTGCGTCGCATCGAATATCGAGTCCATAGGCATCGCCAGACGCAGGACGATACTGTGGATCTTCGCCCGCAAGGCCGCATCCTGGATATCGAACAGGCTCTCCCGGTTGCGGTCGTAAATGTCGATCTCTCGGCGGGCCGACCGCAACATGCGCAATGTTATTGGTCCGAAGGGGTCGCCCCGCCCATATGTTTCATGGGTCATGTTTAGAATGATGCCAAGCGTCGACAGGACCTCGGCAAAGAGAAGGGCGGCGTTTCGCTCGCGCCGACGATGTTCGAGATAGCGTTCGAGCTGGGTCGCACAGAAGCCGCCACCGGTCGCCAGGAGCGCCCCGAGCAAAACGGTCCACACGGCGCTCAGATTGCCCAGAAAGTCATAGGTTTCGGGACGCATCGAATCTCCCCCCGCGGCGAGGCATGATAGCAGCCGCCCGTGACCACGGCTGAAGTGGTTTGGGGAACAATGGTAGACTGAGAAGAGAGGTCCTCCTGGACCGCCAAATCGGGATTGAGACATGCAGCCTTTCATCGCAAGCGTGGCCCAATTGGCCTCTGTGCCATTCGATCCGATGGCGTCGGCCGAGAAGGCCGCCCGCCATATTGCGCGCTGCGACGGTTCGAAGCTTTTGGTCTTTCCGGAGGCGTATCTCGGTTGCTACCCCAAAGGGGCGAATTTCGGCGCGGTTGTCGGCGCGCGATCCCAGGAAGGGCGGCTCGCCTTTCAACGCTACTTCGAAACAGCCGTCGATGTTCCCGGTCCTGAGACCTCGCTGATCGCCGAGGCGGCGCGCGAGGCGGATATGTTCGTCGTGATGGGCGCGATCGAGCGCGTCGGGGGCACGCTCTACTGCACGGCTCTGTTCTTCGACGGCGCCAAGGGACTCGTGGGCAAGCACCGCAAGCTGATGCCGACGGCGGCCGAGCGCCTGATCTGGGGTTTCGGCGACGGCTCGACGATGCGGGTGTTCGACTCCAGCCTGGGGCGCGTGGGGGCCGTCATCTGCTGGGAAAACTATATGCCGATGTTGCGCATGCATATGTACAGCCAGGGCGTCACGCTCTATTGCGCGCCGACGGCCGACGATCGCGAGACCTGGCTGCCGACAATGCGCCATATCGCGCTCGAAGGCCGCTGCTTTGTGTTGACGGCCTGTCAGCACATCCGCCGCGGCGCCTATCCGGACGACTATGACTGCTCTTTCGGCGACAAGCCCGAGACCGTGTTGATGCGCGGCGGTAGCGCCATCATCGACCCGCTGGGCCATGTACTGGCTGGGCCAGATTTTGACGGCGAGACCGTGCTGTCGGCTGAGATCGATCCCGGCCAGATCGCGCGCGCCAAATACGATTTCGATGTGGTCGGACATTATGCCCGTCCGGATGTTTTTAGCCTTTCGGTGAATGAGGCGCCCATGCCGCCTGTCAAGCCGAAGAGCTGATCTCCCGTCCCGGCGGATTCAAGAGGAACTGATGATGATCGATGATTGGCCCAATCTTGTCGGCGAGCTGGAGCGCCTGCTCAAATTGCGCTCCATCCCCTTCGGCATGAAGCTGTTCGAGCGGCGCGAGGAGATGGAGGCCATCGCCAAGATCCGCCGGCCGCAATCCATTCATACGCTCGATCAGGTGGTGGGGCAGGCGGCCCGTCTCGGCTGGACCGTCGGCATCACATCCGACGATCTGGTCGGCGCCCAATGCCGCGCCGTCGTGGGGCTGGGCCGCGCCAAGACCGACGAATGGAAGTCCGGCAAGCATATGACGGGCGTGTGGTTCAGCACGTTCGAGGACGCCGGCGCCCATCAAAATGCAATGAATTGCGTTCCCGATGGTCGATTCGATGCGCTCGCCGTGGCGCCGCTCGCGAGCGGCAAGCTCGATCCGCCCGACATTGCGCTCTTCTATGCGACGCCGGGCGGCATGATCTATTTCATCAACGGGCTGCAATGGTCGGGTTACAAACGGTTCGACTGGAGCGTTGTGGGAGAATCGGCCTGCGCCGATTCCTGGGGCCGCGCGCTTTCGAAGCGCGAGCCGAGCCTGTCGATCCCGTGCTTCGCCGAACGGCGCTATGGCGGCGTGTTGGACGATGAGATGCTGATGGCGACCCCGCCGGACTATCTGATGAAGGCGATCGATGGGATGAAGGCGCTGGCGAAGAACGGTTTCCGCTATCCGTTCCCGCAATACGGCATGCAGCAGGACGTGCGCGCCGGAATGGCCGTCAGCTACGCCGACAAGAAATAGCGCGAGCTGTGTCCGACAAAACCTCAGAGCCTACTGACGATCTCGCAGCCGCGCCGGTCCGCGTCGGTCCGGAGAATGTCCGGGAGAGAATTGCTGCGTTGATGCACGCGGTCAAACTCAATCCCAAATTTGCCGCGGCGTGGCGGGAACTCGGGGATCAACTGACTATCGTCGGCGATATCGATGCAGCCGACAACGCTTATCTGAATCAGATCGGGGCATCGGTTCGCGATCCGCGATTGCTCGGGGCCGCAGTGGCGCTGAGAAAAAACGAAACCGGCGTTGCCGAATCCTTGTTGCGCGGATTCCTGAAGGAATTTCCAACCGATGCGCATGCCGTTCGCATGTACGGCGAAGTGGCAATGCGGCTTGGCCGTTATGAGGATGCGGAAAAACTCTTCGCACGCTGCCTTCAGGTCGCTCCAGGGTTTCTCGCCGCACGCCACGGCTATGCCATCGCTCTTCATCGCTTGAACCGGGCGCCGGAACTGCTTGCACAGACGGAACTTTTGATGCAGCGCGCGCCGGACAATCCGAGCTTCCGCAATTTGACTGCCGCCGCACTGGTCCGGGTCGGGGACTTCGCGCGCGCCATCGGAATGTACGAGAAGCTCGCCAAAGATTATCCCGATCAGTTTAAGGTTTGGCTGAGTTATGGCCATGCATTCAAGGCCGAAGGCCGGCAGAGCGATGCCATTGGCGCGTACCGCAGGTGTATCGCGCTGCAGCCGAATTTCGGCGAGGCCTATTGGAGCCTTGCCGACATCAAGACGTTTCGCTTCACGCCACGGGACGTCGAGGACATACGCGCGCAGCTTGCGCGTGGCACTCTGACCGACGAAGATCGCTGCCATTTGAATTTTGCTCTCGGAAAGGCGCTCGAAGACGATAGGCTCTACGCGGAATCCTTCGAGCAATATGAGAAAGGCAACACGCTTCGCCGTCCCAATGTTGTGTACGACGCCGAAGAAACGGCGGCGCACGTTCGCCGTTCAAAAACTCTGTTCACACAGGAGTTTTTTCGCGTTCGCACCAGCCGCGGTTGCGACGCGGAGGATCCGATTTTCGTTGTCGGATTGCCGCGCTCGGGCTCGACACTGGTCGAGCAGATTCTTTCGAGCCATTCCGCAATCGAGGGGACGGCGGAATTGCCCGAGATCAACGCGCTGGCCGTCCGACTGGGGCAAAGAAGGCGAATCGACGATCCCTCGGTCTACCCGGAAATATTGGCCTCCCTCGATTCGGACGGTCTTAGAGAAATGGGCGAGGAATATCTCGAACGCACGCGCATACAGCGCCGCTCGGGTCGTCCGTTTTTCATCGACAAGACGCCGAGAAATTTCACGCATATCGGACTGATTCACCTGATCTTGCCAAACGCGCGGATCGTCGATGTCCGCCGAAATCCGCTTGACTGTTGTTTTTCGTGCTTTAAGCAGCATTTCGCGCGCGGTCATGGTTTCACATATGATCTGCGCGAATTGGGCTGGTATTATCGGGACTATGTCGAGCTGATGGCGCATTACGACGATGTGCTGCCGGAGCGTGTTCACCGGGTCATCTACGAAGAACTGATCGAAAACACCGAACGCGAAGTGCGCCGATTACTTTCCTACTGTGGCGTGCCGTTCGAAGAACGCTGCCTCAGATTTTATGAGACGAGACGCTCCATACGTACGCCGAGCTCCGAGCAGGTCCGGACGCCCATCTTCAAGGATGCGCTCGCGCATTGGCGAAACTACGAGACGTGGCTTGAGCCGCTCAAATCGGCGTTAGGTTCGACGCTCGAATCGAATCCCGGCCGGTTCGGTTGACACGGGCCTGAGGTCAATCCTTTGATCTGTCTGTAGTCTCCGGAGCGCGCGTCGCTATTGTCCGAAAGCCAGTCTGGCCAGACCGGAAGCGTTGCGACTGCAATTGCCCATGCGGCGAAGCTGCTGGGTGCGAACGATGCGGCTGCCGAAGAGCAGGCGCGCGAAATCCTTAGAGTCGTTCCAGGACATCCCCAGGCGCTTCTGATGCTGGGCTCTGCGCTCCGCCGACAGGGAAAATCGGCAGACGCGCGCGCGATCCTTCAGCCGCTTGCGACTTCGCAGCCGAAGGCGCCCATGGTGCTGTTCGAGTGGGGCCTTCTGCTTGGCAGCCAGGGCGAGAGCCGCGAGGCGATTTCGGCGTTGACGCGCGCCGTGCGTCTGAATCCGAAACTTGCAGGGGCATGGCGGGAACTTGGCGATGCGCTGACATTGGCCGGAGACGCTGCGGCGGCCGACAAGGCCTACGCGCAGCATATCAACGCATCGGTCAACGACCGCAACTTGCTCGACGCGGCGGCCGCGCTCTACGGCAATAAGCTCGCAATCGCCGAGCGGCTTCTGAGGGCGTTCCTCAAGGAGCATCCGACCGATGTCACGGCGATTCGCATGCTCGCCGAGGCAGGATCGCGCCTCGGAAGATACGAAGACGCGGAAAACCTCCTTGCGCGTTGCCTTGAGCTTGCGCCGAGCTTCCATGCCGCCCGCCACAACTATGCGTCGGTCCTGTATCGCGAGAACAAGGCGCAGCAGGCCATTGCGGAGATCAATACGCTTCTCAAGGTCGAACCTCGAAATCCGGCCTACCTCGCGCTGAAAGCGGCGGCTCTTGGACAGATCGGCGAATATGCCGAGGCGGTGGCGAATTATGAGAAACTATTGAAGGATTTTCCGCGGCAACCCAAAGCCTTTATGAGTTACGGCCACACGCTCAAAGCGCTGGGCCGGCAAGAACAATGCATCGCGGCGTATCGGCGGAGCATCGAACTCCTGCCCAGTTTGGGCGAAGCCTATTGGAGCCTCGCCAATCTGAAAACGCTCGTTTTCTCGCAAGAAGACATCTCCGCAATGCGCACGCAGCTGGCGCGCGACGATCTTTCGGAAGAGGATCGTTATCACTTCGAGTTTGCGCTTGGAAAGGCGCTGGAAGACGAGCGCGACTACGCGCAGGCGTTTGCGCATTACGAGAACGGCAATTCGCTGCGTCGGAAGAGCGCGGAATACGATGCGGAGAAGACCGCCGACAACGTGGCGCGGTTAAAATCGCTGTTCACGCGTGAATTTTTCGCGACGCATGGGGGCGGGGGATCGGAGACCGCCGCTCCGATTTTCATCGTCGGGCTGCCGCGCGCAGGATCGAACTCTTCTCGAGCAGATCCTTTCCAGCCACTCCGAAGTGGAAGGCACGATGGAGCTGCCCGACATCGTGTCCATCGCGCGACGGCTGCGCGGCCGGCGCGACCCGGACGACCCATTGGCTTATCCCCAGGTGCTGGCGACGATGGATGGCGATGCGATGCGAAGCCTTGGGGAAGAATATCTCGACCGCGCGCGCATCCACCGCAAACTCGGCAGGCCCTTTTTCATCGACAAGATGCCCAACAATTTCATGCATATTGGGCTGATCCATTTGACACTCCCCAACGCCAGGATCATCGACGCCCGACGCCACCCGCTGGCGTGCTGTTTTTCGTGCTACAAACAACACTTCGCGCGCGGCCAGACGTTTACCTACGGGCTCTCCGATGTCGGGCGATACTATGCCGGCTATGTGGAGCTGATGGCGCATTTCGACGAAGTCCTGCCGGGCAGGATTCACCGCGTCATCTATGAGGAGATGGTCGGCGATCCCGAGCGCGAAGTGCGCCGGTTGCTCGCCTACTGCGGACTTGCGTTCGAAGAGGGTTGTCTACGCTTTTACGAGAACGACCGCGCCGTACGCACCGCCAGTTCCGAACAGGTTCGCCGGCCGATCTTCCGGGAAGGGTTGGATCAATGGCGCAAATTCGAACCTTGGCTGGGGCCTCTGCGGGAGACTCTGGGGCCTGTCCTCGAAGCCTACCCGGGCGTGCCCGTTTTTTGAGCGAAACGTGACCTTTCTGCATTATCGCGAAGCAATCGGCATCTATCAGTAGCGGTCGACGCACTTCGTCTTGACAAGGCATTGTTTGCGCGCTGACATCGAACATTCACGCAAGCGGCGGGGGCTGTGATCATGAAGCGAACGAGTTTTGGGGACGCAGCGTTAGTGCGCCCCGCGCTGTTGAGCGCACTTCTGGCGACAACCATGTTCACCGGAGTGTCGGCGGCTCTTGCCCAGGACGCCAATGGCGGGCTCGAAACGGTCGTGGTGACCGCGGAGAAACGTACGGAAAATCTCCAAAACGTTCCGATGAACGTTACGGCGATCACGTCCGAAAAGCTCGAGCAACTGCATCTGACCGACTTCACGGAATTCGCCTTGTACATGCCGAGCGTGGAGTTCGCCGTCAGCGGCCAGGGTAGCAATGGCGGCCCAGGCTTTTCGAACGTCACGATGCGCGGCATCGCCAGCGATCAGAACGGAAACCACTCGGGACCGCTGCCGCCGGTCGGCGTCTATCTGGACGAGCAGCCGATCACCACGATCAACGGCACGCTCGACGTTCCGACCTACGATCTCGAGCGCGTCGAGGCGCTGTCGGGTCCCCAGGGCACATTGTACGGCGCAAGTTCCGAGGCAGGGACGATCCGCATCATCACCAACAAGCCGGACACGAGCGGATTTGCAGCCAGCTACTCAGTCGACGGCAATTCGGTGGATCACGGCGGGCTCGGCTACACCGCCGACGGCATGGTCAATATTCCGCTCTCGGACAACGTTGCAATCCGCATCGTGGCTTGGGACGAGCACGACGCCGGCTACATCAACAATGTCTACGGAACGCTGACCTTTCCGTCGTCCGGCATCACCATCAACAACGCCGCGACCGCCAAGAAGGACTACAACACGGTCGACAAGCTCGGCGGCCGCGTGGCGCTGAAGATTGATCTCGACAACAACTGGACCATTACGCCAGTGCTTATGGCCCAGCGGGAAGATACCAACGGATTCTTCGGATACAATCCGTTGATCGGCAACCTGGATGTCACGCATTTCATGCCGGAATATGTGCATGACGATTGGTATTCGGCCGCGCTGACGATTCAGGGGAAGATCGGCAATGTCGACCTTCTCTATTCGGGCGGCTACATGTCGCGCACGATCGAATCGCAGGCGGACTACGCCGATTATTCGTACTGGTACGACACGCTTTACCAGTACGGGAAATACATCACGAACAATTCCGGCGCGCTGATCGACCCACAGCAATATATCGACGGGAAGGATCACTTCACCAAACAGAACCACGAGTTCCGGATTGAGACTTCGAAAGACAGCAGCCTGAGATTGACCGCCGGCGCATATTACGGCGACGAAACGCATGCGATCTTGCAGGACTACAAGGTCAACGGGCTTCGGACCTCTCCATATATGGTTGGTCCAAACCCAGACTATAATTATTTCTTCACGGTTCCTGGTTGGGCCAACACGCTCTGGTTAACTGATCAGTTCCGCGAAGATCGCGATTATGCAGTATTCGGTGAATTGGCGTACGACATCATGCCGAACCTCACGATCACCGGTGGCATCCGGTTCTTCGAGGATAACAATTCTCTCAAGGGTTTCTTTGGACTGGGCAAAAATGCGTTGCCTGTCGTGCCCAACCCGCCGGGTGGTCCCGGACTGTGCTTTTCCGCGACGCCGATCTACGACAATGGACCGTGCACCGACCTCAACGCCGACGTGAAGGATCACGGCGAAACACACAAGCTCAATCTCACCTGGCATATCGATGACGACCGTATGGTCTATGCCACGTATTCGACCGGATTCCGGCCCGGCGGCGTCAATCGTATATCCGGCTATCCGCCTTATGGACCGGATAGTCTCACGAACTATGAAGTCGGCTGGAAGACGAGCTGGGACGACAACAGGCTGCGCGTGAACGGCGCGCTCTACTGGGAGAACTGGAACAACTTTCAGTTCCCATTCCTGGCACCTCCGGAATCTGTGACGGTAATCGTGGATGGCGGCCAGGCGACCGTGAAAGGGGCCGAATTCGACGTGTCATGGCTACCTATCGATAGTCTGACCTTGTCGACTTCCGGTGCGTATAACGACGCGCAATTAAGTCAGCAATATTGCGCTAATCTGGGCCAGAATCCTTGCACGAACGTAGGCGCCCCCAAAGGCACTCAACTGCCGATCACGCCCAAATGGAAAATCAACGCCACGGCCCGCTACGACTTCGTGGCCTTTGGCGTCAAGGCGCATGTCGAAGGTTCGGCAGTCCATGAGAGCGGAGAATGGCCCGACTTGCGCACCCTGCAACGGTCGATATTGGGCGAGTCGCAGCCGTTCTCGACGTTCGACTTCAATACCGGCGTCGACGAAGACAATTGGGCGCTCGAGTTGTACATCCAGAATATCACCGACGAGCGCGCGCAATTGGGCCGGTTCGCAGAGTGTACACCGCAGACTTGTGGTGTCGATACTTACATTCTGCCGAACCAGCCGCGTACGATCGGACTTCGGTTCAGTCAGAAGTTCTAGTCGCCGTTTGACCGGGCGTTATTGCAGCGTCTTCGCGTCGGTCGCGACCGGCGCAGGCGCTTGGGCCACGTCGAATTTAAGCCTGCCGACCAGCCGGCCGTCTTCGGTGCGGATGTCCACGCGCCAGTCTCCCGGCTTGGGATTGGACTTGATCGAATAGGCGCGGTAGCCGCCGTCTCGCCCGCCATTGATGGGAAACGCCACGAGCGATTGCGTCACCCAGCGCGATCGCGCGGAATCGTACCATTGCCAGCGATGGGCGATGCGCGTGGTCAGCTTGATGGGCGCGAAAACCGCACTGTAGAGATAGAGCGGCTGGCCCGGCGAGACATGTTCGACGGCGGGCTCCAGGCCCACCGAGTTGTACCAGGTCTCGGGCTCCGCGGTCGCGTTGTAGACCGCGCCCACATGCTTCATGGAATGATAGACGCCCACATTGGCGAGCGCGAGGGGCAAAGGTGGCAGGATATCGAAGAAATAAAAGGCGTTCATCGCGGCGAATATGCCGGCGGCGCCGAGCAGCAATTGCGGCCGCGATTGCCGGAAGCGCGCGGCGCCGATCGATTTGAGAAGTCTGAGGAACAGCAGAAACACAGCTGCCGCAATCACGCCGCTTGTGATGAAGGTAAGTTTTCCAATGCTGTGCGTAAAAACTGGCACGACAAAAATCGCATAGGAGTAGATCGCGAACAGCAGCAGCAGCGACGAGAACACCAGCCGCGAATGATATTTGCGGAACGTCTCGTTGCCCACGAGAAAGCCCGCGAGCAGCAGCAGGAACGGCCAGGACGCCGCCATCACCGCGCTGCGCGCGTAGAAGACGAGGAACCCGCTCCATAAACCGCCCAGCGCAAATTGCGTCGCGGCCGGCAGCAACATGCGGAAACGGCTTGGTACGGGCTCAGCGATCGTTGGCGGCTCGGTCGCGACCGGAGCGCCGGCTTCGTTCGCGATCACGACGCCTGTGGCGGCGTCGCCGGGCGCCGTTTTAATCGTTGCAACCGGCGCGGCGGCGACCAGTGCGGGTCTAAAGAACGGGACGAACCGCCGTTGCTTGTGTAGGGCACGCGTTTGCGCCCTTGCGAGCTTAGCTTTCGCGCGATCGGAGCGGGTTTCCAGGAAGTGGCCGATCGCGATGGTTCCGGCCGCAAGCGCCAGATAGGCGGCAAAAATGATATTCGCCGCCGGACGATCCACGCGGCCGAAGGTGAGATTGTCGATGCCGAAGCCGGCGAGCATCGCTCCGGCCGAGAAATGCGCCTGGTAGCGCTTGTAGATCGCCAGCCCCGGCGCCACAGCGGCCTGCAAATGTCTGATCGATAACGCCACGCGAACAACCCCTGGGCCCGAGACCCTATTCAACCGGGTCATTTCTGGCATTTTCTGGGCGGACACGCCTGCGGCACACTGACTTGCGAAAAAGCTGTATGAAACTGCCCCTTTGATATCTTTAACGATGACAGGGAGAGACGCTTTGAAAATCTCATTGGCTGGGCGCGTGGCGCTTGTGACGGGCGGTGGACGGGGCATCGGGCGCGCGATTGCGCTCGCGTTGGCGGAAGCCGGGGCCGACGTGGCCGTGAACTATCGGCGCGATGAAGGCGCGGCCCAAATCGTCGTGGCTGAAATCGAGAAGCTGGGCCGCAAGGCGCGCGCCTATCATGCGTCGGTGGAAAACTGGGATGAAGACGCAGCTATGGTCGCCGATGTGATCCGGGATTTCGGCGGCATCGGCATCCTCATCAACAATGCCGGCATCGCGAGTCGCGGGCAAGCGGTGGCCGACACCGATCCCGCAGAAATGGAGCGCGTGCTGCGCGTGCACGCATTCGGGCCGCATTACCTTGCCAAACTGGTCTTGCCGCATATGCGCAAGGAGAAGCGCGGCGACATCATCATGATCTCGAGCGTCGCGACGCGAACGATGGGCGCAAACGGCGCGCCCTACAACATGGCGAAGGCCGCCATGGAGGCGCTCGCGCTCACGCTCGCCAAAGAGGAGCGCGCGCACGGCATCCGCACCAACATCGTAGCCCCCAGCCTGACGGTCACCGATATGGGCCAGCGGTTGATGAAGGCGCGGGCGGGCGTCGCCGACATCCACGAATTGGATGCGCGTTTTCCGTTCGGCCATGTCAGCGTCCCTGAAGACGTGGCCGCCGTGGTGACGTTCCTCGTCTCCGACGCCAACTCTTATGTGAATGGCGAGAAGATCAATGTCGATGGGGGCGGCTCCTGAAGCACGCTCACCGCGAGGGCAGGCGTCCGAACGGAACGATCTTGTTTTCGATGTCGTGGCCGATATCGGCGCGGCCGAGATAAGGGATGCCGGAGATCGCGCACCAATGCTTCACGACCACTTCTTCGCTTTGGCCGAAAGGCGGATCGTTGGGCGGGATCGCGCTGCAGCGGCCAAGCCGGATTCCGGCTGCGCGCCTGATGTTGGGGCTGCTCGTGATGTGGAGCAGCGCACGGTCGATGGCGTACATGTGCTCGGACACTTCCTCCAGCATCAGCACATGTCCCGAAAGATCGGGCTCGAACGGCGTGCCGAGCAGATGGCCGAGGATGGTGATGTTGAACGCGGCGGCCGCTTGCGATGGCGAGATGGAGGGCTCGATCGCCCGGGGATCGGCGTCGACCAGAAAGGCGAGGGCGCGCCGAACCGCCGCTTCGCCACCTTCGCGCAAGAGATCAGCCGGCATCGGGCCATGCACGAGTTCCTGAAAACTGTCTGAATACATCGCGCCGAACAAGGCGCCCGCATCGCTGTAGCCGAGATAGGTTTTTTGACGCGCAACATCGCTCAGCGCCGGCAAAATGCGTTCGGCCAGCCGCCCCGAGCCATAGCCGCCGCGCGCGACCCACAACACGTCAAAGCTTGCGTCGTTTGCGATATCGAGAAAGGCCGCCGCGCGCGTTTCGTCGTCGCCCGCAAAGTGGCCGGACGTGAGATGGCATTGCGGATGAAACACGATTTCCGGCGCGCGACCCGGAAACTGAGCCGCTGCGATTGCGTCCACCTTTTCCGCGAGCGCCGGATCGATGCGGGACGCGGGCGCCGTGACGCCGATCCTGAGTGTGCGCTTCTGCATCCAGCCCGTCGCTTGTCACCGAATCCCCGGCCTTATAGCCTCCGGCGATGGATCGACACAGGGCTTATTTTTTCTGCGGCATCGGGGGCAGCGGAATGCTGCCGCTCGCGCTCATTCTGCGCGCCAAGGGGTATGAGGTTTCGGGTTCCGACCGCGCACGGGACCAGGGCCGGACCCCGCAGAAATTCGACTTCCTGCGCCGGCAAGGCGTCAAACTCTACGGCCAGGACGGCAGCGGAATCGACGATTCGGAGACGATCGTCGTCACGTCGACGGCGGTGGAAAGCACGATCCCCGACGTCGAGGCGGCGCGCCGGATCGGTGCAAAGCTGATGACGCGCGCGGAGCTGCTGGCGCAATTGTTCAATGCTGCGCCTGTCGCGGTCGGCGTCGCCGGCACCAGCGGCAAATCCACGACCACGGGCATGATCGGCTGGATTCTGCATCGTGCCGGCCTCGACCCCACGGTGATGAACGGCGCGGTGATGACGAATTTCGTCACGCAGGATGCGCTCTTCGCGAGCGCGATTGTGGGAAGCAGCGACATCTTCGTCAGCGAAGTCGACGAAAGCGACGGCTCGATTGCGCAATACAGCCCCCGCATCGCCGTGATCAACAATATTTCGCTCGACCACAAATCGCTGGACGAATTGCGCGCGCTGTTTCGCGCTTTTGCGCTCAAAGCGGAAACGACCGTACTCAATCTCGACAATGACGAAACGGCGGCGCTCGCGGCGCAACTGGCGCCCGAAAAGCTGTTGACCTACAGCCTCGCGGATTCGCATGCGAATCTTCTGGGCAGCAATGTCGTACCCGCGCGCGATGGAATTTCGTTTGATGTCAGAGAGCAAGAGGGCGCCCGGGCGCGTGTGAAGCTCGCCGTGCCGGGACGCCACAACGTCGCCAACGCGCTGGCCGCCATCGGCGCAGCGCGTGCCGTGGGCGTGTCGCTTCTGTCGGCCGCGCAGGCCATTGAGGGGTTTGCGGGCGTGCGGCGCCGGCTGGAAACCGTAGGAACGGCGAACGACGTCACCGTGATCGACGATTTCGCGCACAACCCTGACAAGATCGCAGCCACGCTGGCGACGTTGCATGATTTTCCGGGCCGGTTGCTGGTGATGTTTCAACCGCACGGCTTCGGGCCGCTGCGATTGATGAAGGACACGTTCGTCAATTGCTTCGCCGAGAATCTGCACAAGGATGATGCGCTCATCATGCCGGACCCGGTCTATTTCGGTGGCACGGTAGAGAAGAGTGTCACAAGCGCCGATATCGTCGCCAGCGTCGAGGCGCGCGGGCGCGCCGCTTTCGCCTTTCCGGATCGCGCCGCCTGTGGGAAGAAGCTTCTGGCGCTGGCAGAACCCGGCGACCGGATCGTCGTGATGGGCGCGCGGGATGATACGCTTTCGCAGTTCGCAAGCGAGCTGCTCGCCGCGCTTGGCAAATCCAAGGTCTGATTGAAGGACGCCGCCATGGTCGACCAAAATCTCAGCCATGTCGTTGGCGCCACCACGCCGCCCTTGATCGAATACACGATCGGCGAGGCGCTCGCGCGCGCGGCGCAGCAATGGCCGGACAGGCCGGCGCTGGTCAGCGTTCACCAGGGCGATCGCTGGACTTACCGCGAGTTGCTTGAGCGTGCGGACCGGTTGGCCGCAGGCTTCCTGAAACTGGGCGTGACGTCGGGCGATCGCATCGGCATCTGGTCGCCCAATTGCGCCGAATGGACGCTAACCCAATTCGCGGCCGCCCGCATCGGCGCCATTCTCGTGACGATCAATCCGGCCTATCGGTTGTCGGAGGTCGAATACACGCTGAACAGAGTGGGCGTGAAAGTTTTGGTCGCGGCCGAGCGCTTCAAGAACAGCGACTATGTTGGGATGATCGAGCAATTGGCGCCGGAGATCGCGACCGCTGCGCCCGGAGCGTTGTCCGCCGCGCGGCTGCCGGCTTTGCAAAGCGTGATCAAGATCGGCGGCGCAATGCGCCTCGGCTGGCTCGCGTTTGAGGGCGTCGCTGCGACCTCCGACCTCACGCTTCTGCGCGAGGTCGTGCGGATGGGCGCCGCGCTCGACCGCAACGATCCCATCAACATACAGTTCACCAGCGGCACGACCGGCGCGCCCAAAGGCGCCACGCTTTCGCATCGGAACATTCTGAACAACGGCTTCTTCGTGGGCCGCGCCATCGGGCTGCAGGCGGGCGACAGGCTTTGCATCCCCGTGCCGCTCTACCATTGCTTCGGCATGGTGATGGGCAATCTCGGCTGCCTCACCCATGGCGCGACCATGGTCTATTCGTCCGAAGTGTTCGATCCCAAGGCCGTCCTCGAAGCCGTTCAGCGCGAAAAATGCACGGGCCTCTACGGCGTGCCGACGATGTTCATCGCCATTCTCGGCCATCCCGATTTCGCAAGCTACGACGTCGGCTCGTTGCGCACCGGCTGCATGGCGGGTTCGCCGTGTCCGGTCGAAGTGATGAAGCAGGTCATCGCCCATCTGCACATGCGCGATGTGACGATCGCCTATGGCATGACGGAAACGAGTCCGGTCAGTTTCCAAAGCTCGGGCGACGATCCGATTGAGCGACGGGTCTCGACCATCGGCAAGGTGCAGCCCCATCTGGAAGTGAAGATCGTCGACGAGCAGGGCGCGACCGTGCCACGCGGCGTGCCCGGCGAAGTCTGCACGCGCGGTTATTCTGTGATGCTTGGCTATTGGGACGACAAGCAGAAAACCGATGACGCCGTGGACAAGGACGGCTGGATGCACACGGGCGACATTGGCAGAATTGACGTGGACGGCTATGGCAACATCGTGGGCCGTATCAAGGACATGGTGATCCGCGGCGGCGAGAATCTCTACCCGCGCGAAATCGAAGAGTTTCTTTACACCCATCCCAAGGTTGCGGATGTGCAGGTGGTGGGCCTGCCGGACAAACGCTATGGCGAGGAATTGTGCGCCTGGATCAGGCTTCATCCGGGCGTCACGGCGGACGAAGCCGAAATCCGCGCCTTCTGCACGGGCCAGATCGCGCATCAGAAGATCCCGCGTTATGTGCGCTTCGTCGACGAATTTCCGATGACGGTGACCGGCAAGGTTCAGAAATTTCTGATCCGCGAGAAGATGATCGAAGAACTGGAACTCGTCATCGAAAAGACGGCGTAAAACCCGCTCCGATTGCGTCAGCGGAAATTGACCTGCATAGTTGCGCATCAGATTTGGGGGCGAGATGGCCGACCTGGTGACCAACGGTCCACCGTCCGGGCGCGAATACCCTGCGATGCCCTTGCGTCATGTGGCGGCGGTGGTCGTCGGCAATGCGCTCGAGTTCTTCGACTTTGTCAGCTATTCGTTTTTCTCCCTCTATATCGGCCGCGCTTTCTTCCCGACGCACAGCGCGTCGCTGAGCCTGCTGCTCTCGCTCGCCGCGTTCGGGGTCGGTTTTGTGAGCCGCCCCGTCGGCGCCATTGTGATCGGATCCTGGGGCGATCGCGCGGGGCGCAAGCCTGCGATGCTGTTTTCGTTTGCGCTGATGGGCGTGGGCATTGTCGGCCTCGCGCTGACGCCCTCCTATGCGCAAATCGGCGTCGCCGCGCCGATCCTCGCGGTTCTGTTCCGCCTGGTGCAGGGTTTTGCGCTGGGCGGCAATGTGGGACCCGCGACCGCTTACATGGTCGAGGCGGCGCCGCCGCTGCGGCGCGGATTCTATGCGGCGTTGCAGGCCGCATCGCAGGATACCGGCGCGCTCGCAGCCGGAATCATCGCGACGGTGTTGGCCTACAATCTCGACGCGCAGCAGATGCAGGATTGGGGCTGGCGCGCGACGATGCTCGTGGGCGCCTGCATCGTTCCGTTCGGATTGATGCTGCGCCGTTCCTTGCCGGAGACGTTGCACAGCGTTGACGACGCCGCGCTCGCGCCCGATGCGACGATCGGAAAATTGTCGGTCACTACGAAACTTCGGCCGCATCTTCTGATGATCGCGCTCGGCCTCCTGATCCTGGCCTCGGGAACGATCGCGAATTACACCACCAGCTATATGACGACCTATGCCTTAGACACCTTGCACATGCAGGCGGCGGCGTCTTTCGGCGTCATCATCGTCAGCGGCCTCTGTTCGATTTTCGGCGATCTGTCGAGCGGATTGTTGTCGGACCGATTCGGCCGCAAGCCCATCATGGTGATTCCGGGAGCGGTGGTCGTGCTGACCGTCCTGCCTGCGTTCTGGATGATCGGGCATTTCCACACGACGATGGCCTTCTATGCGGCTGTGGGTTGGCTCGCCGTGATGTTTAATATCGCGCTCGGCCCCGTCATTGTCATGCTGACGGAAACGCTGCCCAAGAGCGTGCGCGCGGGGGCCGTGTCCACCATCTATGCTTTTGCGATTGCGATCTTCGGCGGCTCCACACAGTTCATTCTCAAGTCATTGCTCGTCATCACCGACAACCCTTTCGCGCCCGCCTATTACTGGACGGGGGCGGCTGTGATTGGCCTGGTCGCCATGGCGTTTGTCCGGGAATCCGCGCCGATCAAGCTTGCCGGCCGCCGGCGCTGAAGCCCCCCGTCGAAGTCGTCCGATTTGTAGCTGTCCCCCCTTCAGGGCCTTTTGCTATGGTGACTAAATCGTTTTGGGGGCGGCATGGCTGAAGTGGAATTCGAAGACTCGCGCGCTGGAACCGGCGCGAGCGCCGCAACGGACGCGGCGGCGCTGACGACGGCATTTGCTGCAGCCGGCGCAACCGACGAGGCGCGCGAATTCCTGCGCAAGCAGAGCCGCCTCGCCGATCTCCAGATGGAGAATGTCCGGCTGCAGAACGAGAATCTGCAGAAGCTGGACGAGTTCGAGGTTTCGCATCTCAGATGGCGACGCTTCAACGATCAGATGCGCGGCGCGGTGCAGATGGTGCTGGTCGTGATCGGCGCGGCCGTGGTGATCGCCGTCGGCGCGGCGGTGTGGAGCGCGAGCCAGGCTGAAGGGCTCGTGGTGGATTCCTTTTCCGTTCCGCCGCAATTCGCACAAGCCGGAATGGGCGGCGATGTCATCGCCGCGGATTTGACCCGCCGCATCGCCGAGGTGCGCGACACGGCGAATGCGCATTCGATTGCGCACTCGAAAGATGTACGGCTAGGCCGTGACGAAGAGATCAAGGTCGACATCCCCGATACCGGCATCTCGCTCGGCGAAGTATCGCGTTATCTTCGCTCGTGGCTCGGGCACGAACGGCATCTGAGCGGAAGCGTGCGCAGCCTCGCCGACGGAAAGATCGCGCTCTCCGTTGCATTGGGCGGAGCGGACGCGGAGACGTTCACCGGATCGGCAGGCGATCTCGACAAGCTCGAGCAGCAAGCGGCAGAGCACGTATTCCAGGGCGTCGATCCGTCGAATTACATTCTCTATCTTTACGGTACGCATCGTCGGGCTGAAGCTTTGCCGGCGATCCAGTATCTGATCCACGCTGCGGACAGCCCCGGAATGCTTGCCGACGGCTATGCCCTCTGGGGCAATTGGACTCGCAGTGAAATCGGCGATCTGCCGCTCGCAATGACGCGGCTGCGTATGTCTGCCGCTATCGATCCGAAGGCGTTGCCGCCGCGCATGGAGATGATGTTTACGTCGCTCGATATGGGACACGACGAGATCGCGTTGCGCGAGGCGCGGGCTTTAGCTGGCTTCCGGCAGGAAGATCAGTATGCTTGGCGGGAAGGCAACGGTTTCGCCCAGGTTCTGCAAGTGGGTGTCCTGCAGGGCGACGCCGAGACGGGAAATTTCGATCGCGCGATATCGGACCGTTGCGAGGGAATGTGCTCGCTCACTGAGCTTCTGCTTGACCGCGCGGAATACGCAGCGCGCATGCACGACATTGCGCGAAGTCGCGTCCTGATTAAACAAGCATTGGCAAGCGATGGCGTGAGCGGTGAAGACGTGGATCGCGCACGCTATTTCGCAGATGCGGCTGCCGGCGAATGGCGGCAAGCCGTCGCCGATGCGCGCGCGTATAACGACACCATAACGAGTGACAAGTCCAAACTCGGACTTGTCACGGCGCGCACCAATGTTCTTCCTCTGCTGGCCTATGCGCTCGCGCGGACCGGCGACTTTGCGTACGCGCATGCCGAGATCGACAAAACGCCCGGCGATTGCGACGCGTGTGAAACGGCCCGCGGCGAGATCGACGCGCTGGAGAAGAATTGGTCTGGCGCAGCCTGGTGGTTCGCGCGCGCAACAAGCGATGCGCCCTCCATTCCGTTTGCCTATACCGATTGGGGCGCGATGCTGCTGGCTAAGGGCGACCTCAACGATGCGATCGACAAATTCCAGATCGCCGGTCAGGAAGGTCCGCACTTTGCTGATCCACTGGAAATGTGGGGCGAAGCGCTAATCGCTAAAAACCGTTCCGATCTCGCGCTTACGAAATTTGAGGAAGCCGATAAATACGCGCCGAACTGGGGCCGTCTGCATCTCAAATGGGGTGAGGCGCTGCAGTGGTCCGGCGACAAGGCTGGAGCGTTGAAGCAATTCGTTCTTACGGAGGGCCTCGATCTTGCGCCATCCGATAAATCCGAACTCGCAAAATGGGAAGCCGCGCATGGCTGACAAGAGCGAATCGACCTCGGATGACGGGGCGGCCAAAGCAGCCGCTGTCGGAGTGGCGATGCATGAGGCGTCGTACGATCCGGGAGTTGCCGCCGACGTGCGGGAGTTCCTGCGCGAACAAACGATTGTCCTGCGGCTTCAGGCGGAAGATTTGCGGCGGGAGGACAAGCTCCGTCATTGGTCGTTGCGCGTGCATCATATCAGCGACGTGTTGAAGCTCTCCTTCGAGCTGGCGCTGGCCTCGATTTTCACGGTGATGATGCTTGGCGTCGCGCTGACCGTCTGGTCGGCCGCGCAGGAAGACGGCGTGGTGATCGAAGCGTTCTCTGTGCCGCCCGACATGGCGGCGCAAGGCCTCACTGGTCAGGGGGTGGCCGCGAAGCTGCAGGACAAGCTTTCGGCCATGCAGGCCGCCACGGATTCCTCAAGACCCGCCACGTCGTATTCCAACAATTGGGACGGCGACATCCGGGTGGAGATTCCTGACACCGGCGTTTCAATCGGCGAATTCTATCGCTATCTCGTATCGCATCTGGGGCATCAGACGCATATCACGGGCGAGGTCTATCACATCGGAAACACCATCGCCGTCACCGCGCGCAGCGGCAGCGATGCGGGCGCCACCGTCACCGGCGCCGAGGCGGATTTCGATTCCCTCACGCAGCAAGCCGCCGAACAGATTTATGTGCGCACGCAGCCCTATCGGCACGCGATCTACCTTGTCGAAACGCAGTCCGGGCACGGTGGGCGCGAGGCCGGGCGCGCGATCTTCGAGGAACTTGTTGCAAACGGTTCGCGCGAGGATCGCATCTGGGGCCATGTCGGTCTCGCCTATCTCGTCGATTCCGACGACCCACGGCTCGCGTCGACGGAGCAGCGCAAGGCGGCGGCGCTCGATCCGTCTTTCGCGCTTCCGTATCAGGACATTGCCAGCGACGATCATATCCTCGGACATGACGAAGCCGCGATCGCCGATATGCGCAGGGGCGGGCACTTGCTCGAAAGCGGCCATGGTGGAATGAGCGATCGCGCCGCGACCATCAGCCTGATGGCCGACCGCGGGATTCTCGACATTTCGCTGGGCGATCTGGACGCCACCCTGCGCGATAGCGAGGATGCCGTATCGCTTCCGGATTTCTACGGTGTGGCAGAGGGCGCGCGCGAGTTGACGGTTGTATCATTGGCGCTCCTTCACCGGACCGCGGATATGCATGCGGCATGGAACGATCTCCCCGCTTCGAAGGGTGTGAACACCAATATGAATCGTGCCGCTGCGAAGCTGCAGGCAGACTATTGGTCCGGGGACTGGACTGCCGTCACGGCCGAGTGGCCCGACGCCGAGGCGTCGACACGGCAACTCACGTCCATTCCCGGATATACCAAACGGTATGCGGATCTGTTGCTGGCCAGCGAGTTCATACCTTTCGTCGCGGGTGCGCTGGCCGAGACCGGCGATTTCCGCAGCGCACACGCGCTGATCGATAAGACGGCACTGGATTGTTATCCGTGCCTGCGCATGCGCGGCACTATCGATGCGGCTCAGGGGAACTGGAGCGGCGCGGCCTGGTGGTTTGCCGCCGCAACGAGGCAAGGTCCGTCGATTCCATTCGCTTTTACCGATTGGGGCGAAATGCTGATGCGTCGCGGCGATTTCGACGGCGCGATAGCCGAGTTTCAGATCGCCAATCGAAAGAGCCCGCACTTCGGCGATCCGCTGGAGATGTGGGGCGAGACTTTGATTCGAAAGAACCGCTCCGACCTCGCGCTCGCCAAATTCGCGGAAGCCGACAAATATGCACCCAAATGGGGACGCCTGCATCTCAAATGGGGCGAGGCGCTTGCGTATCTGGGCCGAACAAGCGATGCCAAGGCACAATTCGCGATCGCGGCCGGGCTCGATCTTTCGCAGGCCGACAAGTCAACGCTCAAAAGATGGATGGCCGGAACGTGACAGACATCGCTGCGAGCACCTCCGCCCCCGCGCTGCCGAAGCTCAAATTTCTCGACGCAACGCTCTATGCGGTCGCGATGAATATCGGGTTGCGGTGGATCGCAGTCGCCGCCGCCGTGGGACCTGCTGCGTTCCCGCTTTGGCTGGTGGCGCTTTTCGCCTTTTACGTGCCGCTGGTGGCGGCGACGGCCGCCCTCACGGCACGCTTCGAGGCCGAAGGCGGCATCTATGCCTGGGCGCGCGACACCTATGGCCCGCTGCCGGGCTTCATCTGCGGCTGGTTCTACTGGATCGCGCTGATGCCCTATTTCGCAGGCATCCTCTATTTCCTCAGCGGCCTCATCGTGTCCGCGACCGGAGCGGACGCAAAGAACAAATTTCTCTTTCTCGGCATCTCGATCGGGATTTCCGTTTTTGTCATTGCGTTCCAAGTCGCGGGTCTGCGTTTCGGGAAATGGTTGACGAATTTCGGCGCGACGGGAACCTGGGCGATTTTCCTCGCGATCCTGGGAATCGCGTTCTATATCGCAAGCCGCGGCGACAGCGCGACGAGTTTCCTCCATGCCTCCTATATGCCCGCGCTGAATTTCGACAGCGCCATTCTGTGGGGCTCGATCGTCTTCGCTTTCAGCGGCGCAGAATCCATCGCGTTCCTGCGCAACGATATCGCGGGCGGCATGCGCACCATCCTGCGCGTGCTGGCCATTTCGGGCGTGGCGATCGCTTTCGTCTATATTGTCGGAACGGCGGCGTTCCTCGCCATCCTTCCGCAATCGGATCTGACCCGGCTCGCCGGCTTTCCGGATGCGCTGCGCGTGGCGTTCGGTCGTGTCGGCTTCATGCACTACGCTTCTTACGCGCTCTGGCTTCTCGTGCTGGCGCAGCTGGGAGGGTTCACGGGCTGGTTCGGAATCGGCGCGCGACTGCCTTTCGCCGCAGGCATCGATCATTTCCTGCCGCCGCTCTTCGCACGCCGCAACCCGAAAACGGGCGCTCCGACCGCCGCGATTCTGCTTCAGGGCGGCTTGATGCTGGTGATGGTCGTTCTCAGTCAGGCGGGCTCGAATGTGGCTGCCGCTTACGACTTTCTCATCGCGATGAGCGTTCTGACCTCGACCATTCCCTACCTGTTCATGTTTGCGGCCTATCTCAAATTCGCGCGCGCCGACGACGTGCCCGGAGCCTGGCGGATGCCCGGGGGCGTTCGCGCCACATTGATCGTGGGCGGCATCGGTCAATGCGCCACGGTCATTGCGATCGCCTGCACGCTGGTCCCCAGTTCCAGCGAGCCGCACCCCTTGGCCGCCCTCCTCAAGATCGTGCTGTCGACCGCCGTCATGCTCGCAGTCGGGCTTCTCCTTTACTGGCTCGCCGCGCGGCGCAAGGCGGCTGCGCAGCCCGCAGCGCTCCGCGGATAGGGTTAACGTGCGCCGCCCGCCGCGCCGCAGTGGCGCCAAAAGCCGCAGTGGGGCGGCGCAATAAGGTCATTTCCGGGCAGGCGGAAGCGGCGAGATGGACTATTGTCGGCGCGAACTTCTCCGAATCAGGAAAGCGTCCCCCGCACCACATGGATATCCTGACCGTCCGCCATCTGACGCGTTATCGCTACGCCAGGCCCGTCGCGTTCGGCGAGCATCGCATGATGTTCCGCCCGCGCGAGAGCTTCGACCAGCATGTTCTGGAGTCTTCGCTGACGATCACGCCCAAGCCCGTCGACGTGCGCTACATTCACGATGTCTTCGGCAATTGCATCGGCATCGCCCGCTTCGCGACCAAGGCGAAGGAGCTGACGTTTGAAAGCATCAATCGTCTCGAACACTCGCCGGAAGATTCGCTGGACGATCCGACATCGCCCGATCGCAGCCTCAATTCCTATCCCTTTGCGTATCATCCGACCGATCTGCCGGATGTTCACAGTTCGATGCTGCGGGGATATCCCGATCCGGACCGTACGCTCGCCAACTGGAGTCGCCGGTTTCTGCAGGGTCTGCCCAAAGTCGACGCGCCCAATGTTCTCGCCGCGATGACGCATGCGATCCACGACGAACTCACTTATGTCGGCCGCTCCTCCGGCCCGCCGCAATCCCCGCTGGAGACGCTGCGGCTTGGCCGCGGCACCTGCCGCGATTTCGCGGTGCTGATGATGGAGGCGGTGCGCTCGCTGGGTCTCGCCGTGCGCTTCGTGTCGGGCTATCTCTATGTTCGGGCAAGCGAGAATGTCGCGTCGAAGAGGCTCGGCGGCGGGAACACGCATGCCTGGGTGCGCGTTTTCCTTCCGAACGGAGGCTGGGCGGAATTCGACCCCACAAACGGCATTGTCGGCAACCGCGACCTCATACGCGTTGCTGTCGTGCGCGATCCGATACAGGCTACGCCTCTGTCGGGAACCTGGGAGGGCGCCGCTGGCGACTATCTGGGCATGGACGTCGAAGTTCAGGTCACGGCGGAGCAATCCCCGGATGTCACGCGCCGTCACGCCGGAGCATTACGATCGTAGAAGGACAAATGACCATTGCTGATCCGGGCCGGTTTCAACATCGCATTCGAGTGCACGGTCCCGACTCCGATGCTGCTGATGGTCCACATCCGCCCCGAGCGGCACGTCGATCTGGTCGAACCTGAAACACTCACGCTCTTTCCGGAAATTCCCTACCGGACCTATATCGACGGTTTTGGCAATGTCTGCACGCGGCTGGTTGCGCCCGAAGGGCGGCTCTCGCTGTGGAGCCGTTTGCTCATCAAGGACAGCGGCCTGCACGAGAAATTGCCTGTCGGCGGGATCCAGCATCCGGTCGAGGAATTGCCCGACGACGTCATCGTATATCTCCTGGGTAGCCGGTATTGCGACACGCAAAAATTGTCGGACACGGCATGGTCGCTGTTCGGCGGCGTCGAACCGGGCTGGCCGCGTGTCAGAGCCATCCTTGATTACGCGCATGAGCGGATCACATTCGGCTACGAGCACGCGCGCTCGGATCGCACCGCCCATGAGGCGCATGAAGAACGCCTGGGCGTGTGCCGCGATTACGCCCATCTGGCGGTTACGCTGTGCCGCTGCATGAATATTCCCGCGCGCTATTGCTCGGGTTATCTGGGCGATATCGGCGTGGCTTACGATCCGAACCCGATGGATTTCAGCGCCTGGTTCGACGTCTATCTGGGCGGCGCGTGGCACGCCATGGACGCGCGCCACAACAAGCCGCGCATCGGGCGCATTCTCATGGCGCGCGGGCGTGACGCGACGGACGCCGCAATCAGCACCGCCTTCGGCGTTTCAAATCTCGTGGAATTCACCGTGATAACGGACGAAGTGAAAGCGGCGTGAATTCCCGGCCTTACGCCCGCATCATGCTTCGGCAGGATCACCTGTCCTGCAGCATCGGGCGGCCTTCATGCGCGATCAGGAGATCGTGCATGTCGTCGGCGTGCTCCTCCTCGACCCGCAGGATTCCCTGCAGCATCGACTTCGTGCCCGGATCGTCATTGCCGAAATAGCGGACCAGTTCGCGGTAATGATCGACCGCGATGCGTTCGGCGATCAGGTTTTCCCTGATCATGTCCACGAGATTAGCGCCTTCCGCATATTGCGAGGCGGAGCGGCTAAGTAAGCCTTCGGGATTGAAATTCGGCTTGCCGCCAAGCTGGTTGATGCGCTCGGCGACCTCCAGCACGTGCTCGTGTTCTTCCTTGGCATGTTCGGCGAACTCCGCCTTGACGCTCTCGCTGGAAATTCCGGAGGCTGCGATCGAGTGCATCGTGTAGCGCAACACGCAGACGATCTCCGTCGCCAGAACGCTCTGCAGGATTTCGATCGTCTTCTTGACGTCGCCGATATAATTCGTCCCGATCGCGCCGTCTTCGAGATGTTTTCGGGCCCGCTCGCGCAATGTTTTCACGTCGGTCAGGAACGGTTTTTCCGTCGATTTCGCGTCTTGAGTGCCCTGCGTCACGATGAACTCCCATATGCGTCAAGTGAAATCGGAAAACCCCAGAGCCGCGCGCATTCAACGGCGCTTTCACGGGCGTGTTGGCAACGTAGATAACGGCGAAAAGTTCCCGGTTTTGAGCTACGGGAGCTCCGGGAATGGCGCTGGCAGGGTGATGCGGAGGTACGTCGTCAGTCTTTGGCGGGGCCGCCGCAATGGGACCCGTCCTGCAGGCAGGCGCAGGAGTGGTTCAATTCGCTCGCGAGCTGTGCGAGATAGGCGTTCACGGTGTCCCGCACCAGATCGTGTCTGCTCACGCCTTTTTTGACGGCCGCGATGCCGAGACGTTCGAACTCGCAGGGGCTCATGCTGACGACGACCCGGCGCGGCTTTTCGGGCGCCGAGGCGGACTTCGAAACGACGCCGGACTGATGCGCCGGAATATTATCGTGTTGCGCCGGGACATTTTCGACATGCGCGAATTCTGTTCCGGTCGCGAATGACGCCGGGATGTCGCGCACGGGCTCGCGCAGCGCCGGCAGCTCGGATGTCCAGGCGACAGGGCGTTTGGTTCCGAATGACGGCGCGGCCTCGCCTTTTCGCGCCAACAAGCCTGCCGTGATGGGTGCAAATTTTGCGTAGCTCACTGACAGCTCCTCAATGTTCCGCGGGACGATCGGTGTGCCGCCGCCCAAAGACATGCACGCGCTTGTCGGGCGCTCCGAACAACGGCGCTTGCGCGCTGCGCCGGTCGCCGCCGAAGCGCCGCTCGACCCCGTCCCAGCCCCGGTCCATCGGCGACGGGGCGGTCACATCAGGGTTCGCCATGACAGATTCTCGCACCTGTTCCACCAACGGCGGCGCTTCGGGCGCAGCCGCCGCCAAATCGGCGTCTTCAATAGCTGCGAGCGGTCCCAGGTCCAGGTGGCGTGGGCGGAATTCCGGCGCCAGGGTGGGATCCTTGGCGAGCCGCGCCAGGCGGTCCTGCACATAGGTCCACAACTCTCGCACCTCTTTCGCCGATTGCGATTTCGGCGTCACTTCGCCGACGCTTCTGCCGTCCACCATGCTGGCCGCGAAATCGACGCGATGATGGACGATGACCGGCGCGACGGTGCCGTGTTGTGAGAGCGCGACCGCGGCTTCGCCCGTGATGCGCGCCCGGGGCGTGGCGCCGTTCACGACGAATATCAGCGGCTTTTCGTGGCGTTCGGCGATATCGACCGTGGCGGCGACGGCGCGCAGATCGTGCGGGCTCGGCCGTGTGGGCACGATGACGAGATCGGCGTGGGCGACGACGCGCGAGATGGAGCTTGTGATGGCGGGGGGCGTGTCGATGACGGCGAGCCGGAAACCCGCCTGGTTCAACTGCGCCAGCGCATCGCTCAATTCGAGCAACCCGACCTTGACGAAGTGCGGCGTCGGGGCGGAGCGCGAATTCCACCATTCCGAAAGGCTTCCCTGCGGATCGCAGTCGATCAATGCGACGGGGCCGACGCCCGCCTGTTCGGCTTCGACGGCCAGATGGCCGGACAGCGTGGTCTTCCCGGATCCGCCCTTTTGCGAGGCGAGGACAAGAACGTACATCGGATCACTCCGCATGATGCGTTCGGACATAAGAGGTTCTTTGGCCCGCGCACCCGCTTCGACGATCGCGATTGAGCCACAACACTTCTTTGCGCGTCGTGAAGCCGACGCCGCACATTTGCATCGAGTTGGAAGACAATTTGCGTCGAATTGTTCCGATGCGCCGCCCGATTGCATTTGCCGCAAATGTCCGTCGAATGCGATGTGCGGTCTTAAACGGCTCTTAGAGACATGGGCGCAAAGTCTTGGTCCTGGACGTGAGGGAGCGCAGCTGAGTGGCGTGAGGTCGACATGAACCCGCTTTGGTATGTGGTCTATTTTGGCGTGATCGGCGCAGCGACTGTGGCCGCCCACGTGATTGGCGTGCGCAATGCGCGCGAGGCGCGATTGGCGACGCAAAACGCGCGGGAAAAGGTCCAGCGCGTCTTCGACGGCGGCGCCTGTCAGGGTTATGAACGGCTCGACGGCATCGGCCGCCGACTGCAGGACTCGCTTCGCGCGCATGGCGGCGCCCATCAGTTCACGATGGCGCAGTTGGACAGGACGCTGCACGACGCCAACGTCGCTTATCTGGAGCTTGGCGAATCGATCGCCGATGGAGGTTCGTCCATCGTCGACCTGCAGAATTCTCTGGGGTCTTTCAGCCGCAAATACAGCGAGCTTGTCTTGTTGCTGGGCGACGTGGCCCAGCAGAGCGGGCACAATATCGCGCCGGATGACGGATTCGAGGCCTGGGTGAGAAACGACCGGATATATACGATCGAACTGGCGAGACTGATCGCCGACCCGGAATTTCAAAATCTGTCCAGGGCCGTTCGCGGCTTTTTCGACCGCGACGGGTTTGCCGCGTCGCGTTCGCTGAAGAGCATGGTCGAGATCGGGAAAATCGGAGCCGCCGCCCACGCGCAGCCGGCCTATGGCGACGACGTCGTCCATATCCGCTCGCGGGACCGGATGTCCGTCCATTAATCGCTTTAAGGTCCGTTGAAAACGCCGCCGCCGCCGATTTCCCTCGGCGGCGGCGGCGCTTTTGAGAGATAAAGCGCGTTACGGCGCCTGAACCGCGGCTGCAACCGAACCGAACGTTCCGTTCAGATTTGTGCCCACCAACTGGACGGCCGCGATGATCACGACGGCGATGCCCGCCGCGATCAATCCATATTCGATAGCCGTCGCGCCCGACTCATCCCGCAAGAAACGAATGAATACCTCGCCCATAATTGCCTCCATTTGTGGCGCGACCTAATTTCCAGTCCGCCCCTTGAATGCGCTCCACCGCATTCACGCGAGAGAGGCTAAGCAGGTGCGCTTAATACATATTAAATCGGAACATTTTATCGATCTCGAATTCGTTTCGTGTTGATACGAATTCGCGGGGTTCGAAAAACTGCGAGAAATGTTTTTTGCCGATTGGAAACCAACGCGCGCAAATTCGTCGATGCTGTCGCGCGCATCGCAATCATACGGATTGAAATCGCAATTCTGACGGCGCTCGCCGACGCAACCGAATTCGGAAAAATTGGTTCAAATTGTATCGGACACGACGGTCAAGCGGATGTCGGCGGGCGCGCCGGCCATCACGAATACGCTTTCCACATCGTCGGCGCTGCAAAGGCCGGCCAGGGGGGCCAGCGCACCGCGCGAGGCGGCGACGCATTCGTCGAAATCCGGACGCAGCACGCACTCCCCCAAATCACTGGCGACCGCGGCAATCCGGCAGGCGCGACGAAGCGAGCCGGTCCGGCCTAGTTTTTTTGACAATGACCGAATGGCGCAACGCGGCCGCCTCATGACGCGATATTTGCGGAGGCGGCGCAGGATGGTTAATCTGGCGGGGCGGGAGCGCGCATATTGTTG
Source organism: uncultured Alphaproteobacteria bacterium (assembly GCA_963715545.1). Classification (GTDB taxonomy): domain Bacteria; phylum Pseudomonadota; class Alphaproteobacteria; order Micropepsales; family Micropepsaceae; genus Rhizomicrobium. Next base: position 4,647,829 of record OY970252.1, read on the forward strand.
GAAGGATAAATCATGAGCGATATGTCTCTTGGCGACAGCCTGTTCCACGGCAGGCTGCGCGCGTCGTCGGGTCGGTTGTTCTGGCTGGGTCTTGCGATGGTGGTGGTGGGAGCGGCGGCCATCGTATTTCCGATGATCTCCACCTTGGTGGCGGCGCTTCTTGTCGGCTGGGTGTTTCTGATCACGGGCCTATTCATGTTTTTCGGCTCGTTCTCGATCCACGGGACGGGACCGTTTTTCGGCGCCCTTCTCCTAAGCCTTCTCTCCATCGCGGCGGGTGTGTTCCTGCTGTTCAACCCTCTCGCGGGCGCCGTCGCGCTCACCTTGATGGTGGGCGTGATCTTCATTTTCCAGGGCGCATTCGAACTGTTCTTCGCCTTCGAGATGCGGCCGCATGGCGGCTGGGCGGGCATGCTGGTCTCGGGACTGGCGAGCATCATGATGGCCGTGCTGATCGCCGCGGGCTGGCCGCAGATCTCGGTGATCGTTCTGGGCATATTGCTCGGAGTGAACTTCATCACCACCGGCTTCGGCTACATCTTCGTCTCGCGCACGATGAAGGCGGCGGCGTAGAGCGGAATCAAAAGGGCCGCCTTAATAGTCCGGTTGCTCGATAGTGTAGTGCATCACTTCGCGCTCGCCCGGCGCCATGGAGAAACTCCAGACCAGCCCCTTTGGCTTGACGGCGTGGGGCTGGTCCTCCTCGAGGATTCGTGCGCCTTCCAGCACGGGCTGGGCGAGCTCAAACCGGATCGAGATGTTTTTGTCGTTTTCGATTGCGATTTCATACGTCTTGCGCGTGGGCCGGTTCCGGCCGCCGCCCTGCGATTGCGAATTCGTCTGGCGCAGTCCCACCCGGACATCGACAGCGCGGCCGGTTTCGATTTCCACCGGCAACCCCGAAGGCGTGTCGCGAATGTCATGCTGGCCAGCCAGCACGGGGGCTCCGCCCGGCCCGGTCTCCATCACCGAGACCGTTCCGTTTGGCAGCGGTTTTCCGAGACCATCGGCTTTGTCATTGTGAAGGCGCAGCATGGCCGTCGCCGCCGCGCTTTCGCTCGCGTCGCCATAGGGGTCCACGACGTAGGTGTAGATGCGTTCAAACGGAATCTTGGTCTGTTCGAGGAACTGCACCTGCTTGGACTGGTGCGATGCGAAGTCGGTCGGCCCGGGAAGTCGATAGAGCTTATAGTCGCCAAGCTGGCGCGGATCGGGAATTCGCGAACCTGTCACGACGACCGTTTCCACGGCCGCATCGGCGGGAGCAAGTGCGGGCGGCGGGGGTGGTGGTGGAAGGGCGCTGAGTCTGGACATCACGCGGCGAACCGTCGCCCAGTCGATGTCGGTCGGCCAACAGTCATTGTTCAGTTTCGGCGTTCGCGGTGCGACCGGCTCGTCGGAATCCGTCGTAAAGACGCGGCCGGCGACGAATTCGATGGGCACATGTCTGTAGTTCGAGTCGCTCAGGTTCGTGAGCGTGACCCAGCCGTTCAGATCGAGGGATCGTCCGTCGGGCCGAATATGCGCATTGTAATCCACGGACCAGAAGAGACCGGTTGCGATATAGTTCAACGCTATCTTGTAGCGCCCGGCCTTGGGCATCACCGCGCGCGCCGACAATGTGGGCGTATCGCGGAGCCCGGCCGGCACTTTTTCGAACACGAGCCTCTCCGGAAGACCGCTGCAATGCAGCGCTTCAAACTTGCCGTCGATTTCGAGCACAACTCCCGCAGGGGCCGCTCGCACAATCGCCGTTTGCTCGGTGCGCTTTCCGGTATCCGGATCGCTGCGCACGAGCCGTACCGTCTGACCGATCGATTTGGCCAGCAACGAACCTGGGCTCAGAAGGTCGTAGTCGAAATTCCGTTCCAGCACACCGGCGGGCAGCCCGGTGATTTCCGCGGTTTGCGGAACGATGGTCGACATCACGCCGCGAAACTCGATTTGTACGAGCCCCGCAGGCAAGTCCACGGTGCGGGACTCGGTGATGAATGCGATCCCGTCTCTGCGATGATACGCGGTATCCGACGGCTTCGTGATGTCGACGGTGTTCAGTGTTTCTGGTTGGTAGATTGTGAGTGCGACTTTGCCCGGACGTTCCGAAATGCTTGCCGCGAGCGTGGACGCCGCCCACACGCAGCTAAGAACGATCAGCGCCAGGCGCCCCACGGATCAACCGCCCGTGTCGACGGTGAATGTTAGAACGGTCTCGCCGTTCGCCGGCACCGGCACGCTCCAGCTGAGCGTGTGGGCGTCGATTCTCTTGCTGGCAAGGCTCTCCGTTTCCACTTTTCCGTCACGCCAGAGCCCGCTCTGCCGCAAGTCCACGGTGACCGGTCTGGATTGGGCGTTGCGGAATGCGTAGGACATCGCATACCGTGTCCGGAACCCGGAGATCTTTTCGCTCGAAACAAGGGTGGACTGAACGGTGACATCGAACGCCTCGCCGATCGCGATCGCCACATCCGAGCCGGCGGGTGAGTGGTCCAGATCGTTCTCGCCGACGAATTTCGAATCGCCGGATTCGTCGTGCATGTAGACTCGGACGATGCCGGCCGGGAGGGCCCTCTCGGTATTGGAAAATTTCAGCACGGAAGATGCGTGTTCAGGGTTCTCGTCGCTGGTGAAATAAGGGGCCTGGTACTCACAAGTCTTCACGGCCTTGACGCCATGAAGATCGATCAGCCCCACTTGCTTGGTCTGGTTCTCCGCCACCGTGACTCTCTCGGGAAGCGCGTAGAGAAGGTAATCCGCGACGGATTCCTGATTGTTCGCGCCCATCCCGGCGTTTCGATTGGAATTCCGTCGCGTTTGTTCGCGCTGCCAGTATTCCTGTTCGCTGCTGACGAGATTGATGTCGCCTGCAACGAGCTCGGTCTTCGCGTCCTTGTAACTCGTGCCCGAATTGTTGGTGAGGGTGACCCACCCCTGGAGCCGCAACGAGCTCTGCGCCTCATCGAACAAGGCCACATAGTCGGCCTTCCACGACAATCCGGTCGTGAGATAGCTGAGCGTCACGTCGCGCGCGCCGGCGTTCGCGGTGTCCACGGTGACCGACAGAGTTGGCGACGCGCGCAAGTTTTCCGGAATGCTGTCGAACTCCACCCGCGTGGGAATGCCGTCGTCGCGCAACGCCTCAATGCGGTTTCCGACCCTGAGAATGACGCCGTCATTGACCGACAACACGGTCGCCGTTTCCGTCGTCTCTTTGCCCGTTCCCGGAATGGTGCGGACGATTTTGATCTGCTTGCCGACGGCCTTTTCCATCATCTTGGCCGGGGTGAGCAGATCGTAATCGAAATTCTGCTCGACGACCCCCAGGCCGTCGCCCGACAGCGTCACCGTTTCGGGGCGTATATCGGCAGACACATCTTTGAATTCGAGTCTTGTGCGGCCGGCCGGCACGTCGAGATGGCGCACGTCCTGCACCAGCGCGAGATTGGAATTGTAGACGGTCAGTGAAAGTTGCGGCGCGGGGACGCCGGCAATTGCCGAGCCGGCGAGGAAAGCGCTAAGTCCAATGAAAAGAGCCGACCGACGCATGCGCACCCCCCCCGCGAACTCCGACAACTATCCCTATCACCTGACAGGGTCGTGTGAAAGCCGATCTATTCGATGTCGGAATTTGGGCTATTCTGTGCGCGCTGCAACGCACATCGGAGCCCGCGCATGAAGCCGCTTGCGATTGTTACAGGTGTTGGCCCCGGAACGGGCGCTGCGATTGCACGGCGATTCAGCGAAGGCGGCCATCGCGTGGCGATGATTGCGCGCGACGCGGATCGCCTGAAGAAGTTCGAGAGCGAGTTGTCGGATTCGATCGCCGTGCCTTGCGACGTATCCGACGCGGAAGCATTCGGAGCGCGCCTCGATGAATTGGTCACGCGCTTCGGAGCGCCCAAGGTCGTCGTGCACAACGCTGTGGGCGGCGCGTTCGGCAGCTTTCAGGAAATTGAACCTGCGGTTCTGGAAAAGAATTTCCAGGTCAATGTGATGGCGCTGTTTCATCTCGCCCGCCGCCTCGCACCCGCGATGGTCGAAGCGGGAGGCGGGTCTCTGATCGTCACCGGAAACACGTCGGCCCTGCGCGGCAAGGCGAAGTTCGCGGGCTTCGCGCCCACCAAGGCGGCACAGCGCATTCTCGCAGAATCGATCGCGCGCGAGATGGGCCCGAAGGGTCTGCATGTGGCCTATCTTCTAATCGACGCGGTGATAGACGTGCCGTGGACGCGCGCCCGCTACAAGGACGTGAAGGGCGACTTCTTCATCAAGCCCGCAGCGATCGCCGCGGAGGCCTGGCATGTCGCGCACCAGGACCGCAGCGCCTGGTCGTTTCTTGTCGAAGTCCGGCCTTTCGGCGAGAATTGGTGAGCGGACGCGACGCTTTTGCGCTCGCATTGAGCGGCGTCCGGGCCTATGCAATTGACCTTGCCAAGGCATTCCCGATTGGAGCACCCGTGGCCGCCAAGCCCGAAAAGATCAACCCCGTCATCGTGCTCGTCGTTTGTCTCTGCGTCGTCGCCATGATGTTCGTGGGGTCGATCGTGATCAGCACGCTGGTGGTCCAGGCGGAGCGGAGCCAACCGGCGTCCGACAGTTCACAACCCTGATGTCTTGCCCGATCAAGCTTTATCACTGCAAAGGCGCCCGTTCGCTCCGGCCGTTGTGGACGCTCGAGGAAATGGGCGTTCCCTACGAGCTGGAAACGATGCCGTTCCCGCCGCGTTTTCTGCGCGAGGGCTATCTCGACATCAATCCGCTGGGAACGGTGCCCACACTGGTTGACGGCGCGCTGACCATGACGGAATTGGCCGGCATCTGTCAGTATCTCGTCGATCGTTACGGCCCGACGGATCTGGGCCTTGCGCCACATGACAAGGACTACGGCCTCTATCTCAATTGGCTGCATCGCAGCGACGCGACGCTGACCTTTCCGCAGACGATCGTGCTGCGCTATACGCGACTGGAGCCCAAAGAACGGCGGCTCCAGCAGGCAGTTGACGATTACACGCAGTGGTTCTTTGCGCGGTTGCGCAGTGTGGAACAAGCGACAGGAGAACACGAATATCTCTGCGCCGGCCGCTTCACCATCGCGGATATCTGCATCGGGTTTGCGCTCCATCTTGCGGACACGCTCGGATTTCGGGAAAAATTCAAACCGAACACCGAAACCTATTACAAACGCCTGACGGCGCGGCCGGCGTTCCAGCGCGCCATCGCTCTCTGAGCGAGTGGTCGAAAAAAAGCGGAGCAGTAATGAGCCTCGATCAAAAGGAACTGGACGAATTTCGCGCCGAAGTCCGCGCGTGGCTGGAGGAAAATCGTCCGGCCGATCCCGGTTTCCTGTTGCCGCAATCCTTCATGGAAGTGGGCTCCGACGAACAGTTCGTATTTCTGCGCGACTGGCAGCGGAAGGTTTACGAAGCCGGTTATCTCGGCATGGCGTGGCCGAAAGAATATGGCGGCGGCGGCAGGCCGCAGGCTCTGCAGGACATCGCGACGCGCGAGATGGTGCGCCAGAAGGTTCCGTTCATGACCAACACCATCGGTCTGAATTGGGCGGGCCCCCTGATCCTCCACATGGGAACCGAAGAACAGAAGAAAGCGCACATTCCCGGCATCCTGAGCGCAGACGATATCTGGTGCCAGGGTTTTTCGGAGCCGGATCATGGATCCGATCTCGGCAATGCGCAGCTCAAAGCGGAGCGCGACGGCGATGAATTCGTGCTCAACGGCAGCAAGATCTGGACGAGCCTGGGCAAGCACGCGAAATACATGATCCTGCTCGCGCGCTCGAACCCGGCCGCGAACAGCAAATATGAAGGGCTCAGTTTCTTTCTCATTTCGATGAAGATTCCCGGCGTCGAGGTCGTCCCGATCCGCAAGCTCACCGGCGAATACGGCTTCAACCAGACCTTCTTCACCGATGCGCGCGTGCCTCAGTCTTGCCTGATGGGCAGGGAAGGGGGGGGCTGGCAGGTTGCGATGGCGACGCTTGCGTTCGAGCGCGGCGCGGTCGGCGGCCAGGCCGGCGGGCACGCGATGATGAGCAAGGACGTGTCGCAGGTGATGGCGCTCGCGCGCGTCGCGCTGCGCGATGGGCGCCCCACGATCGAAGACCCTTTGATTCGCGATCAGCTGGTGCAGTTCATCATGGAGGAAAAATCTTTCGCGCTGAATTCGGCGCGGGCGAAGATCAAGCCGCTGGCGGGGGATTGGCCGGGATCGATCGCCATGGCGGGAAAACTTGCGGCCACGGAATATCAGCGCCGGCTCAATCAGTTCGCCCTCTCGCTGCAGGGCGCGAACGCCGCCTATTATGTCGGCGATCCCAACGCCTATGAACGCGGCCAATGGCAGCGTTCCTATTTCAATTCTTTCTCAGGCACGATCGGCGGCGGCACGAGCGAGATCCAGCACAATATCATCGGCGAGCGCGTGCTCGGCCTGCCGAAGAGTTGACCGCGATGCCGGGCGAAAACAAGAGACCGACGATCCGTTTCAGCGACGAGCAGGCGCAACTGCTCGAAGTCGCGACGAGCTTTGCGCAAGATAAATTTCCGCTGGCCAAGGCGCGCGCCCGCATCGCATCGGCAGAGGATTTCGACGCGGCCGTCTGGAAGGAGATGGCGTCGCTGGGCTGGCTCGGCGTCGCGATCCCGGAAGAATTCGGCGGCAGCGGGCTGGGGCTCGCGGAAGTCGTGGCCATCGTCGAGCCGCTGGGCCGTGTGTTGGCCGGTACACCGCTTGTTTCCACGACGCTTGTCGCGCAAGCCCTGCTGAAGGCCGGTTCGCCAGCGCAGAAGCAGGAATGGCTCCCGAAGATTTGCGAAGGCGCCGTCGGCGCTTTGGCGTTGGTCGAGCCGCATGGCGACTGGAACCTGGAGCATCTGACGGCGAAAGCCGTGCGCGATGGCGACGGGCTTGTGCTTTCCGGCGCGAAGACGTTTGTGACCGATGCCGTGTCCGCCGATCTCGCCGTCGTTTCGGTTTTGCTGGACGTCGCGCCCGCTCTGTTGCTGCTCGACCGGCGGGCGCTCGGCCTCGCGAAGATCGAACGCGAAATCGTCATCGACGAGACGCGACGATCCTATCGCGTGATGCTCGACGGCGTGGCGGTTCGCAAAGACTGCCTGCTCGATCCGACGCAAACCGGCGCCGCGCTCAAGCATGTTGACGAAACGACATGCCTGCTGCTGGCGGCCGAGTTGTGCGGCGGCGCGAGCGGCGTGCTTGCGACCATCGTCGAATATCTGAAGTCGCGAAAGCAATTCGACCGGCTGATCGGCTCCTATCAGGCGCTCAAGCACCCAACCGTCGATGTGCTGATGGCGACCGATGCCGCACGTTCGCATCTCTATCACGCCGCCGGTGCGTTCGGCGACGACGGCGAAAGAGAGATCGCCGTACGTATGGCGAAAGCGCTGGCCGGCGATGCGCTGGCTTTTGCTTCCGACCGCGCGATCCAGTTTCACGGCGGCTTCGGCTTCACCTATGATTGCGACGCGCAGCTCTTCCGCCGCCGGGGCATCTGGTGCGAGTCCCAAAATGGCGACGCCGCTTACCAGCGCAAAAGGCTCGCAAGCCTGGTTCTTTGAGCAAATGCGCTCGGAATCCGGCCGGAATACGAGAAATTCATTGGCGCTTAACGCCGAACTGGTTTAGCTCTCGTCTCAATTCCAACGCAAAAAGGGCGTTGATTGACGGAGGGCCGGGGCCGCGCAAAGCCTCCCGCCCGGCGCGCACGAAACATTTGCGGCCGCGAGAGAGCAATTGAACATTTCGAACAATATCGAAAATGAGAGCGCGAAGCTCAACGTGCAGGCGTTGGCCCGCAAGCTGATCCGCTATCGCGAACCGAACGGCGCGTGGTCGACGTTCGAGCTTTGCCTGACGGCGGGCGCTCTCGTGACCAGCTGGATCCTGATGTGGCTGTCGTTGAACGTCGGCTACTGGCTCACCTTGCTGCTTGCGGTGCCCACCGCGGGTTTTCTGGTGCGGCTGTTCATGATCCAGCATGATTGCGGCCATGGTTCGTTTTTCCGCTGGCGGCTCGCGAACGACTGGATCGGCCGCGCGCTCGGCGTCCTGACCTTCACCCCCTATGATTATTGGAAGCGCAATCACGCCGTCCATCACGCGACGTCGGGCAATCTCGACCGGCGCGGAATTGGCGACATCCTGACCCTCACCGTGGATGAATATTTCGCGCGTTCTCGGCTGGGGCGTTTTGCCTATCGCGTCTATCGCAATCCAATCGTGTTGTTCGGCGTGGGGCCGGCCTATCTGTTCTTCCTGCAGCATCGCCTGCCGTTCGAGCAGATGCGCGGCGGTTGGCGCCCCTGGGTCAGCGCCTTTGCGACCAATGCAGGAATCGCCGGAGGCGCCGGCTTGATGATCTGGCTGATCGGTCCCTGGTCCTTTCTCGCGGTGCATCTGCCGGTGATGCTGCTCGCAGCCTCGATCGGCGTGTGGCTGTTCTATGTGCAGCATCAATATGAAACGGTGCAGTGGGCGCGCGGCGACGGCTGGGCGATGCAGGATGCGGCGCTCGCGGGAAGCTCGTATTACGATCTGCCGGCGGTTCTGCGCTGGTTCACGGCCAATATCGGCGTGCATCACGTGCATCATTTGTGCAGCCGCATTCCGTTCTACCGCCTGCGTCAGGTCCTTCGTGACTATCCGGAACTGCGCGATGTCGGGCGCGTGACATTCGGCCAGAGCATTCTCACCGTTCGCCTCGCGCTGTGGGACGAGACGCGGCAAAAGCTGGTTTCCTTCCGGGACGCAGCGCGCGTAAGGCGGGGTTAAGCCTTTATACCGAAGGCGCGCCCGGTTTTTGCAGCGCCCCGTTTGATGCTAATACATAACCAATAGGGCATGATAAATTCCGAAATGGCTACCCGGCTGCGGTACCCGTGATAGGCTCTTGACTCACGCATATCTTGTAGGTTATGCGTTAATCAATAGCCAACGGGTTATTGATTTCAAATGCCAAACGCCCAGGACCTTTTCAGAACGCTCGCCGATCCGACCAGGCGGGCTCTTTTCGAACGGCTCTGCCGCGATGGCGAAAAGACGGTCGGGGCTTTGACGGCTCGGGCCGGGGTCTCCCAGCCGGCCGTTTCAAAACATCTTGGAGTCTTGAAGCAGGCGGGCCTGGTGCGCGATCGCCAGGAAGGTCGCCAGACGCATTATAGCGCGCAGCTCGGCGCGCTTGCCCCTCTGATCGACTGGACAAGCCAAATGGCCGGCTTCTGGCAAAGCCGGTTCGACCATCTCGAAGATCTGCTCAAACGGATGGACCAATAGAAATCGACGAACCTCGCGGAGCACGCCGCGAAACTGACAAACGGAGGACAAGCCAATGAAGATCAAGATCACCAGCATCTATGTGGACAACCAGGACAAGGCTCTGCGCTTCTACACCGAAGTGCTCGGCATGGCGAAGAAAGCCGATTTCAGCAACGGGCCGTTTCGCTGGCTGACCGTGGCCTCGCCCGACGATGCGGACGGAATCGAATTGCAGCTTGCGCTCAACGACGACCCCGCGGCCAAAACCTACCAGCAGGCCATGTTCCAGCAGCACAAGCCTGCGATCATGTTCAACACCGACGACGTCAAGGCCGACTATGAGCGCATCAAGGCGCACGGCGGCGAGTTCGCCATGCCGCCGAAACAGGTGACGGGCGCGACCATCGCGCAAGTGAACGACACCTGCGGCAACCTCATTCAGATCAGCCAGCTGGCGAAGTGGTAGGCATCGGCGGCCGTGCCTGAGAGGAGGGATCGATGACCGAAACGTCGACCGAAACCGTTTCCGCCATCGTCGAACGCGAGTTCCCTTATCCGCCGGAGAAGATCTGGCGGGCGCTCACGCAACCGCATCTGATCGAGGAGTGGCTGATGAAAAACGACTTCAAGCCCGAGGTCGGTCACCGCTTCAATCTTCGCAGGGACCCGGTTCCGAACTGGAACGGCGTTATCGATTGCGAAGTGCTGGAAGTCGAGCCGAACAAGTCGCTGTCCTACACCTGGGGTGCGCTGGGCGCGCATACGGTCGTCACATTGACGCTTACGCCCACCAGCACCGGAACCCATCTGCGCGTGGAGCAGTCGGGTTTCCCGGCGAATCGCCCGCAGAACTTCCAGGGCGCCAAGTTCGGATGGCAGAAATTCCTTGCAAACCTGGAACAGGTCGTGGCGCGGGAGGATTGAGGCATTCCCATGACTCCATCGGAAAAGATCGACGGGCGGATCGAAGAACTGGACGACTGGCGCGGCGAGGCGCTGGCTCACCTCCGCGCGCTCATCAAGCAGGCTGTCCCCGGGGTGACCGAGGAGTGGAAATGGAGAGGCGTTCCGGTCTGGTATTACGAAGGAATGATCTGCACCGGCGAAACCTACAAGAGCATCGTGAAGCTGACTTTCGCCAACGGCGCGGCGCTGGCGGATCCTTCGAAACTGTTCAACTCCAGCCTTGAAGGCAATGTCAGGCGCGCCATCGATATCCGGGAGAGCGACAAGATCAACGAGCGCGCCCTGAAAAATCTCGTCCGCGCCGCTGTCGATTACAATCAGGGCAAATCGAAGAAGAAGGCGCCTGCCCGAGCAAAAGCGCAAAAAAGCAAAACGGCTTCGCCTCGTCGGGCGTGAAGAGCCGGGAACCGCCCGCGGCAGGGCCGTGCAGCGGGATTAAGTACTTGTCCTCATATTGGGATCTTGCAGCAGTAACCACTCGATTACCCGCGCGGTCCATAGTTGGTCTGTAAACGCGCGAGTGAATTTCATGGAAAATCGCTTCCTGATCGTCAACGGCCATCCCGATCCCGGCGCGCGGCGGTATTGCGCGGCGCTGTGCGACTCCTATGAAGTCGGCGTGAAGTCGCGAGGCTGGAGCGTCGAACGCCTCGATATCGGGAGCATTGTGACGCCGTCATCGATTCTGGCGCAGGAATCGTCCGCCGCGCCGCTCTTGACGATCGATTGCGCAATCGATCGCATCCGCAAGGCCGACCGCATCGCGGTCGTTTTCCCGCTCTGGCTGGGCGCCGCGCCGCATGCGCTGCAGCTGCTATTCGAGTCGGTCGCGCGAGATGCGAATTTGCGCCGGCCGCCCAAGCCCGCCGAGCTCGTGGTGACAATGGACATGCCGGCGATTCTCTACCGTTCGCAGATCGCTGCGCACAGGAAATCCGTCGCCGCAAAAAATCCATTTTATTTGCAAGGCCTGCGGGTCGCCCAAGCTACGTTGATCGGAAGCGTCAATGTGATGGCGCAGGCGGAACGCGAGCGCTGGCTCGGGGACGTGCGAGCCATCGCGGGGCTCGCCGTGGACCGGGATATGGCGGCGAGACGTCCGTCCGTTCTCGGTTGGCGGGTTCCCGTAGCGTTGCCCGCTTGGTTGACGCAGGCGATATCCCGCCGCGAACCGCGTGTCGCCTCCTGGCGTTGATATCTAACACGAAAGGCCGGTCGAGCCTTTGGGCGCGACCGACCTTTTCGTGTTGCACGCGACAGGACGGGCAATATCACGCCGCGCTGCGTGCGCCGTCCCGCAGCATCGATTCGAAGCGCAGATAATCCGTCACGTCGGAGAACGTGGCCATGGTGGCGCCGTCGGGCAAACGCGTCAGCGACAATGTCACGATTTTTCCGTCGGCGCGCGTCACCGTGCTCCAGGCGTTGTATTTCTCCGGATCGGCCGCATTGACGCCTGCGATCACGATGCTCCAGGTTTCGTCGGAGCCGATGCGCTTGCCGCAGATCTCGCCCAGGATCCGCACATGCGGCTCGCCGACGAGATCGCTCTCCTCCAGGCGCCAAAGCTGCCCGAACGCCCGGTTGTGAAGCTTGAGTTTGCCGTCGAGCCCAAAGACGGCGATCGCTTCGTCCATCGTATCCAGCGTCGCCTTCTGGACTTTGACGAGCGTGTTGTAGGAGCTCCTGATGGCGAGCTGTTCGGTGACGTCCTCGAACAGGAAAGTGAGGCCGCCAAGCGGATGAGGGTGGGCGTTCATTTTTTCGCTGCGGCCTGTCGGCAGATGCCAGACTTCGGTCGTATCGGTCCGGGGTTCGTTGAACAATTCAAGCAGCCGGCGCTTCCAGACGCCGAATTCGCGCTGTTCCGGCAGGCGCCCTGCCGCACGCAACGAGTCCAGCATGTCGTCGATCGACGGATGCGAAGCGAGGCTGTGCTCGCTCATCGCAAAGCGCTGGACGAAGGCGTTGTTGGCGACCACGAGGCGGCGATCCGGCCCGAAGACGGCCACGGCTGTGTCCAAACGGTCGAGCACGTCTTCATTCGCATCCATTTCGATCTGGAATTTCGCTTCCTTCCTGGCCATCTCGGTGGTGTCGAACGCCACGCCCGCGACGCCGCCATGAGCGAGTTCCTTGATTTCGAAATCGAAGGCGCGGCGCTCGCCATCGACGACGAGCAACCGCCTGGCGTTTGTCGGTGCGTGATTATCGATGACGCTCGCGCAGAGGTCGCGTTCCGAGCGTTCAAGAACGCGGTCCGCCGCCAGCGCGTCTTTCAGCGTCGCATCGCCCGTCGCGGCGAGAAACGCGCGATTGGCCCATTTCAGACGCAGGTTCCGGTCGCGCAGCCATGCCGGCGCGGCGATGGCGTCCAGCAGGTCACGATAGTCGAAGGCGTCGACATCCTGGCGCATTTCCGTTCGGCTAAAGATCGCGGCCCGCCCGCCGACAGGTTGTCCCCGGAAGTCGGTCCTGCGGCCGCCTTTCGTGCGGGCGTTTGTTTCGAAGCCTTTGCCGTCCTAAATCAGGGCGTCGACGTATTTGGCCAGTGACGCCGCGTCAGGGCCGGCCAGCGCCGCCTGGAGCAACTCGCCGCCGCGGCCGAAATTGAGAGGGTCCTTCAGATCGCCGCCGAGCACGGCGATGGCCTCCCATCCTGCCGTCAGCAGCGCGTCGCGGAACAGCAGCGCGGTTTGCGTCTTGGCGATTTCGCCACGCATGTTCAGGCGCGCCGCAATGAAACGAAAGCGTTCACCGGCCGTCCACAGTCCACATGCGATCACGATCACGCTCGCCGACACGACGAGCGCCGCCAGCACGAAGTCGCTGTGATCGACGGCATGGCCTTCGAGGGACGCAAACCAGGTCCCGACCATCGCCGACGCGGCGGCGAGGGGATGCACGAGCCCGTAGAAAAATTGCGCAATGGAATGCATGTCAGAACCTCGCCTGGCCGTTGTCCGCCAGGTCATGCAGCGCGCGCATATTCGTGATCGCGATATGCCGTCTGTCGGAAACGCGGATCATTGACTCGGTCTGGAGCGCGCTCAGGGCGCGGCTGGCGGTTTCGACGCTCAATCCCAAATGATCGGCGATGTCTCGGCGGGACATTGCGCATTCGATGCGGCCGCCCTCCGCCATCCCCTGGCGCTCGCAGAGCCTGAGCAAAAATGCGGCCATCTGCATCTTCGCATTGGCGCACCCGAAAGACAGCAATTGGCGCTGCACGGCCGCCAGCGTTTCCGCCAGTTGAGAAACCATTGTCAGGCCGATTTCGGGGCATGCCGCGATCAATTCATTGAGTTGGCGGCGCGGATAGGCGGTGACGACGGCGTCGGTGACCGCCTCCACGGAGAATTGCTGATGGATCGTGAGGCCGAACAGATCGCCCGGTTGCAGGAAATCGACGATGCGCCGGCGTCCCGCGACGTGTCTGCACAACCGCAACGTGCCTGAAAGCACCCGAATGACGCGGTCGGTCGCCTGCGCGGCCTCGAAGATCACGTCATCGCGCTGGAAATAGCGCTTCACGCCGAAGTGATGGAGGATCGTGATCGACGAATTCGGCGCGTCCGCCGCCGGATGGCGATAGGATTTCGTGATCCGAGGCGAACCGTCGCCGAAAGCCGAACGAAGATTTTGAGCGAGCATCGTCTGTCCTCTTCGATACCGGCCGCAATGGGCGGCTTCGGAGGACAGCTTGGTAAATGAATCGGCAATTCGACAGCCGGATGAATCCCGTAAGATGATTCGCGTATCCGATATCCGGGTTTTCTACATAGGGAATTAACGAAGAGCCTGCGCCGCACGATGTTTTCGTTCATAGCATATGCAGCGACGCTCGGCGTGTTGAGGTCGTGCGCCTCAACAGGAATTCTGCATTCTGAAATTTTCGGTTTAGTCCGTGTAAGGATATTCGTCCCGGGGGCCGACCTTTTTGCAATCGTCGCGCGATTTCGGACGAATCGCGGGCGCTTGGGACGATGTGCGCTATTTAACCGGGATACTAGAACGGGTGGCGACCTATTTCTCCCCAAGCTTACCGGATGGGCGAGACGGGACTGTGGATTCTACTAGTAGTATTTCTACGAATACTGCTAATATTCTCGTTGGAGAGCGGAGCGCCGTTTCGGGCGTCTACGCAATTTGGCTCCGGCAGCAGAACTAACTGGGATCTGCAACCTGCCGAACCTGTGACGCATAGCGAAGGCGTTTTCGCGAGAGCGAATGGGTTCGGGTTGGATGGGTCAGGGTACATCGGGCGCTAAGCCCGCCAATTCAGCATCTGACGCGCTGTTCGGCGCGCTGATCGCGACTGCGGTCGACGGCATCATCGTCATCGATTCCCGCGGGACCGTGCAGGTCTACAACGCGGCGTGCGAGAGGCTTTTCGGGTACAGCTCACGGGAAGTGATCGGCCGGAACATCAAGATCCTGATGCCCGAGCCGTATCACGACGAGCATGACGATTATCTGCGCAATTACCACGAAAGCGGCGAGCGCCGCATCATCGGGATCGGGCGGGAGGTCACCGGCCGCCGTAAGGATCAAAGCACCTTTCCTATGTATCTTTCTGTGGGCGAAGGCCAACTCGACGGCCGGCGCATATTTGTCGGCATCATTCAAAATCTGACCGACCGCAAGATGGCCGACGATGCAGTGCGCGAGCGCGAGGCAAGGCTTCGTTCCATTCTCGACACCGTGCCCGACGCCATCGTCACCATCGACGAGACGGGCCTGATCGAATCGTTCAGTCCAGCCGCGACGCGGCTCTTCGGTTACGAACAGGCTGAAGTCATTGGGCAGAACGTCAAGATATTGATGCCGTCGCCTTACCGCGATCAGCACGACCGCTATTTGGAGCATTATCGGCGCACCGGCGAGCGGCGCATCATCGGCATCGGGCGCATCGTGGTGGGGCGACGGCGCGACGGCAGCACCTTCCCCATGGAGCTTGCGATCGGAGAGGTGCGCGGCGGCGCGCGACGCCTGTTCACCGGTTTCGTGCGCGACATCACCGAGCGGCAAGGCACGGAGCAGCGGCTGCAGGAACTGCAATCCGAACTGCTTCACGTCTCGCGCCTCAGCGCGATGGGGCAGATGTCGTCCGCGCTCGCCCATGAATTGAACCAGCCGCTCACGGCGATCATGAATTATATCAAGGCGACCAAACGGACCCTTGCGGGAATTGAAGGCTTTCCCACCGCGCGGGCGAACGAACTGATCGAATGCGCTGCGCAGGAAACGGTGCGCGCCGGCGCCATCATCAAGAATCTGCGCGATTTCATCGAGAAACGCGAGAGTAAGCGCGTATTCGAAAACCTGAACAAAGTGGTCGAAGAGTCCATCGCATTGGGCTTCGTGGGCGCTGCGGATAACAATGTGAGAGTCGATCTCGACCTCGAGCCCGAGCTTCCGCTCGTCCTCATCAACAAAATTCAAATCCAGCAGGTGCTGATCAACCTGATCCGCAACGGCATCGAAGCCATGGAGGCCGTGACCCGGCGCGAACTCACGATTTCCACCGCGCGCGCGGAGGGCGATTTCGTCCAGGTCACGGTGACGGACACGGGACCCGGCCTTTCGCCGGAAGTCCTCAGCCGCCTGTTTCAGCCATTCATCACCACCAAGGAGAAAGGGATGGGGATCGGCCTCACGATCTGTCAGTCGATCGTGGAAGCGCATGGCGGGCGAATCTGGCCCGTCGAAGAACAGAGAGAGGGCGCAGGCTTCAGTTTTCGCCTGCCGCTCGCCGAAAGGAGCGATTTCCCCGCATGACCAGCGACAGGAAGATATTCATCGTCGACGACGACCCGGGCGTACGCCGATCTCTTCGTGCGCTTCTGGAATCGGCCAACTTTCCGGTTCAGGACTATCCGTCTGCAAGAGCGTTTCTGGCCGACAACATCAAGACCGGCGGCTGCCTGATTGCCGACATCCGCATGCCCGAAATGACCGGATTGGAGCTGCAGGAAGAGCTCATCAAGCGCGGGGCCGCCATGCCGGTGATCATCATCACCGGCCACGGCGACGTTCCGCTCGCCGTTCGCGCCATGCGAGCGGGGGCTATCGATTTCATCGAGAAACCCTTCGACGACGAAGTTCTCCTCGCCAGTCTTCACAAGGCTCTGGACGTCGGCCAGCGCGACCGCAGCCGTTCGGTGGAAGCGCAGCACGCGCTTGAGCTCATTTCGCAGCTGACGCCCCGGGAACGGCAGGTGCTCGAGCAACTTGTCGCCGGACGTTCGAACAAGCTTGCGGCGTTCGAACTCTCGATATCGCCGCGGACGATCGAGATTCATCGCGCCCGGATCATGGACAAGCTGAACGCGCGGAGCCTGTCTGATCTGGTGCGCACGGCGATGGCGGCGTCGATGCCGCCGTTTGCCTCGCATTAGGCGGGCGCCAAGGGCTGCATCCCCGTCTGCGCCGCGCCGATGTGTACATTGTGAGTGGTCGAGCGTTCCAGCATTCTCTGCAAGCAATACTGAGGACCTACACTGGCATTGTGTGTAATGTTATAATATAAATGCATCGTATCATCAGAATTGGGCTCTCGGTCAAATAAAGCCGAATCAAGAAATGGTCTTTTTTGACCATTCTGCGTTACTAGATTGTGTAGAATTGTCACAACCGTTCAATGGTTGTCAAAGAAAGATTGTGTTGTGGGAAGTCAAAGCTCGACAGCCACGTTTGCGGATCTGACGTCCACTTGATGTTGCGTGCGAACTCAGAGTCTGTCCGGAAACATCATGCGGGATTGCAGAGTTTTCGCAACATGAGGCGGATTGAGGCGAGGCGCAAGAACGCGAGTGCCTTGCGATTGAGATTTTCCCAATCCTTGGCAAGTCTCCGGCAGCGGTTCAGCCATGCGATTGTGCGCTCGACGATCCATCGTTTTGGCAGGACGACGAAGGTGTGCAATTCGTTGCGCTTGACGATTTCGATGACCCAATCTCCGCTCTGCGCAGCCGCCATTGCGGCGTGCGCCCCCTGATAACCGGCGTCGGCAAAGATGCGCAGGATGAACGGGAACAGCGCGCGCGTTCGCTCATCGAGAACAGATGCAGCGCCGTCGCGATCCTGGATATCGGCAGAATGAACCGCGCCGCTCAGCAGCAGGCCGAGCGTATCTACGAGAATGTGGCGCTTTTTGCCCTTGATCTTTTTTCCTGCATCGTAGCCATGCGGGTCATACGCCCCCCTTTTTCTGCGCTTTTGACGCTCTGGCTGTCGATGATAGCGGCAGTGGGACTTGCCTCCCGCTCTTCGCGTTCTCTGCATTTCACGTAGAGCTCGTGATGAATGCGCTCCAGCGTGCCGTCCCAACTCCACAGATCGAGATAGTCGAACAGCGTGCTGCGCGGCGGAAGATCTTTCGGGATCGCTCGCCACTGACAGCCGGTACTCAAAATGTACATCAACCCATCGACCACGTTGCGCATGACAACCGTCCGCTTGCCGCCGCCACGCTTGCCGGGCGGAATCAGCGGTTCGACAAGCGCCCACTCATCGTCGGTCAGATCGCTCGGATAACGCAGCTTGTCGCGGTTGTAGCGGGAGCGATTTTCGGCGGTCCACATCGGCACCTCCAAAACGATTCGGTGCCACATAAGGAATCACAACAGATTCCTGCCTTGCAAGCCGACGCCTCCGCTAACCGATTCTCGCGACTCGCAAAGTCGCCGGACGGACACTCAGACGCGCCGGAGTGAATTCCGGCGGCGCGCGGAACCTGAATTTCCGCAATCGCTGGGAGTGTGAGGCAAGATGAAACAGGCGAAGCAACCGGATAAAGCGACGGCCAATTCTGAAAACGATGGGGCGTTCGGTGCAAAGATTGCAACCGCCTTCTCAAGGGTGGTCGTCAAGTCGGGCAGCCTCCGGTCGGTCGACGATCAGACGATATTCATCGTCGATGACGATCCGGCCGCGCGCAGATCGCTTCGCGCGCTCTTGGAATCCGCCAATTTCAAAGTCCGGGACTATCCGTCGGCAAAGACATTTCTGGAAGCTGGCATCAAGAGCGGCGGCTGCCTGGTCGCCGATATCAGGATGCCGGAAATGACGGGGTTGGACTTGCAGGAAGAGCTCGTCAAACGTGCGGCCGCGTTGCCGGTGATCATCATTACGGGTCATGGCGATGTGCCGCTCGCCGTGCGCGCGATGAGAGCAGGGGCCATCGACTTCATCGAAAAGCCCCTTGACGACGGAGCTCTCATCCTCAGCCTTCATAAGGCTTTGGACGTCGGCCAACGTGATCGCAATCGAGCCGTCGAAGCGAAAGCGGCGCACGAACTCATCTCGCAACTGACCCCGCGTGAACTGCAAGTGCTCGAACAGTTGGTCGCAGGGCGCTCAAATAAACTTGCGGCCTATGAATTGTCGATTTCGCCGAGAACGATCGAAATTCATCGCGCTCGCATCATGGACAAGTTGAATGCGCGAGGCCTGTCGGATCTCGTGCGTACCTCGCTGGCGGCTTCGATGCCGCCGATTACGCAGCACTAACCTACAGTAGGGTGCGCTTTCCCAAATGAACGCCGCATACGGATGATCACTTAAGTGAATCGTCCGAATAGTCCGCCGCAAAACGAATCGCCACGATTGCGGCGGCTGGTGGGTTCCGGCGGTTTTCGGACGCGACGTCGTGACAGCGTTAGCCGTCCCGGCCGGCCAGTTTCGGGCGCAGAAAGCGTCGCCTTTTTAAAAAGGGGAGAACAGAATGTTCTCGTGGCAAAAGCATCTCCGCACATGGCCGTTTCCATGGTCGGACATCGCCGATTGGAGCGCCGCAAGCCGCGCCGCCGAGTCGGTAGTTTTACGGATGCCCGGCGCGGCAAGGCGGAATCCCGTCATGATCATGCCGTCGGTCTGGCGCCGCTCCGGTCCAAACAAAAACCTTCACGATCAACGAGGCTCGCTGCTGAAAGGCGCGCGTCGCCACCGGCAAAAATCGAGGCGACTGGGCGTCACGTTCTGGCGCCGCCCTTACCGGGCAAACCGCACGACAACGACAATCAACAGCGATTTTGGGGGCTCACAATGAATATTCTGGTCATCGAAGACGACGCCGCAGTCCGCGACAGCATCCAGCTGATGTTGAAGGTTCATGGCTGCGAGGCGTTCGGCACGGCGTTCGGCGAGGAAGGCCTGGCGCTCGCGCGCCAAAGGGCATTCGATCTCGTGCTGCTCGACCTCAACCTTCCCGACATCAGCGGCATGGACGTTCTGAAGGCGCTGCGCAAGGAGAACATTGCAACGCCCGTTATGGTCATGTCGGGCGACGCCACCAGCACCGTGAAAGTCGCCACCCTGCGCGCCGGCGCGGACGATTGCATCGCAAAGCCGTTCCATCGGGAAGAACTGGTGGCGCGCATCAAGGCCGTCACCCGTCGCGGCGCCGTGCAGGCGCGCTCCGTCATCGATCTGGGCGAGGTCGTGGTCGATCTGGATTCCAAAACCGTCGCGGCGGCCGGCGTGCGCATAGGCCTCACCGTCAAGGAATACGAAATTTTCGAACTGCTGCTCCTCCGCCGCGGTTCGACGCTGACCAAGGGCGCGCTGATCGAGCATCTCTACAACGGCATGGACGAGCCGGAGCAGAAGATCATCGACGTGTTCGTGTGCAAGCTGCGCAAGAAGCTCTTCGCGGCGACGCATGGCGTGAACTATATCAAGACGGTTTGGGGCCTGGGCTATTGCTGGAGCGACCCTGTCGAACAAATCGCAGCCTGAATTCCGCGGACGACAAAAAAGCGAAAAGCCGGCCATCGAAAGGATGGTCGGCTTTTCGTTGGCGCCATGACGGCAAATCAGCGTGGAGGAAGATGGCTGTCCGTGCGGATCTGCTGCGCCTGTTCGATCAAACGTTGCGCCTGTTCCGAATTTACGTCTTGTCCGTGAAGCCAGGCGGCGATCCGCTCGAGTTCGCTAGCGATGCGCTCGAATTCGATGCGTTCGCCGTCCAGCACGTTGGCCGGATCGCCGAATGTCGATTTCAAACGACTTTGCGTCACTGGCAGAGCGCGTCGCGCGCCGCGACGTTGTCGGCGCAGCAATCGAGTTCCTGGGCCACGCGCGCCATATTTTCGGCATAAGCGGCGAAGCCTCGTCGCGCGGAATATTCGCGCAATCGCTGCGCCAGATGCCGCATTTCATCGATTTTGAGCGCCTCATCTGAGCGCATGGCCGGCCTCCCGCGGATCGTTGTGGTCCGCGGAGCCTAGCCTTCGAAGATTTGGGCGGTAGTCGGAATATTTTCGTACGGATTATTGCGTAGCCGAAATCGGATCCCGGGCCGATGGGGATGGGGGCGCCGCAGCCAGGGCCGCCTCGAGCCGTTCACGCACCTGGGGAAATGGGATGGCCGACACCGCTTCCGCAAGGAGCCCCGCATGGTCGTGTTCCGGCGCTTCGGCGGCGAACGCCAGCGCTTGAACGAACTGGGCGTTGGCGTCGCATTTTTCCCGCAGCAAATCGAACGCGTCCAGCTTGCGCAGACGCGTATGCCGGTCGCCGATCGTGTTGTCGGTGAAGACGATCTGCCCCAGTTCAGCGATCTCGCGCGCCGTCAGCGCGATTTCTTCCGCGATGGCGTCGAGCAGCGCTGCGATTCTTGCCTGGGGGTTGAACATACGCGACATGATCCGTAACGCTGCTGCACGCGGGTCTCGTGTCGTTAAATCTGGACCCAATATCTCAAAGTCCCGTTAAATTAACAGTACTGCAATGGTCGAATGCGCGGTTATCGGGGTCAGCAAAGATACGTATGCGGAGCAATCGCGTTCGGGCCGCGAATAGGCGCCGGCGCGTCGCCGCCCGTGAGCGGATCGCCGCAATCCCGCGCCTCCACGCTCGTCAGATGGCCGTCTTGCGCCTGCAAATTCCCAGCAAAGCATGGCGGTCGAGAACGTGCAGACCCGTGTGGTTGATCTCCAACCAGTTGGCCTTGCGCCATTCCGATAATTTGCGGTTCACCGCCTCGCGCGTCGCGCCGATCAAATGGGCGAGATCGGATTGATTGTAGATGATCTTTCCATGCGCGCTTTCTTCCAGCAGAAGCCTGGCCAGCCGCTTGCCCAAATTCATCGACGCGTTGCGATCGACGAGCGCATCGGTTTCGCGCAAGCGCCTCGCCATCACCGCGAGAAGGGCCAGCGCCGACCCCGTCTCTATGCTGAGCGCCTCGAAGACGAGGCCTCGTTCGATCCGCCACAACACGGTCTTGCGCGTTGCGTGCGCGTCCGTGGAGCGGGCCACCCCGTCCAGCACGCCCATTTCCCCCACGACAGTGCCGGTCGGCAGGCGGGCTATGAAGACGTTCCGGCCGTCCGGGCCGATAATGGAAACTTCGATTTCGCCGGCGATGATCGCGTAGGCCGCATCCGGCGCATCGCCGCGGCTGAACAGCTTCTGCCCCTTTTCCAGGCGAACCTGCGAACCACTGTCGGCGAGCGCCCGCCGGCGCGCGGGCGACAGCACGGCGAACACGGCGTTTCGCGCCAGGGTGTCGCGGACGTCGATCTGCATATTCTCGCTGGTCCCCCCGGTTCGCCATAAATTTGTAATGATCGGAACCGCCCTTGGCAAATTCGATCGTGTCGGGGATTTGCCGCAAGTCTTATCGAACAGGTTGAGCAAGGTTCAAGGCTGTCGAAACAGAATTGTTTTCGCGATCGAGCGGATGAAGGAGGATTGGCCGACTCACTGAGGTCCTTGAGTGGCGACGCCGGCGGAAACGCGATAGCGTCGCTTGGGGCCACGGGGGACGTCGCGTAGGAGGCAACTCATGAAGAAAATAGCCCTGGCGGCTTCGGTCGTCGTCGCAACGCTCTGTTCGTCTTTCGCCCAGGCGAAACCGCCCGTTTGGCAATATGGCTCGATGGCGAATGCGAGCCTGGGCGTGGGCGCGCCGCTGAATGGAGCCGTGCCGTTTCCCGCCAACAATGCGTGGAACACCAACGTCTCCAAATCGCCGGTCGATCCGAATTCCGACAATCTGATCGCCTCCATCGGGCTGACCACGGGCCTGCACCCGGATTTCGGGAAGGGCACCTATGCGGGCGCCCTGATCGGAATTCCCTATGTCGTCGTGTCGGGATCGCAGGCGCTCGTGCCGATCAAGTTCACGCAATACGGTTCGCAGAGCGATCCCGGGCCCTATCCCGTGCCGGCCAACGCGCCGATCGAAGGCTACAAGCCGGACGGCAAGCCGTTCGGCGGCGACCGCCATGTGCTGGTGATCGACAAGGACGACAATCGCCTGTTCGAAATGTGGACCTCCTATCCGCAAACCAATGGATCCTGGAAGGCCGGTTCGGGCGCGATCTTCGATCTCAATTCCAACGATGTGCGCCCCACCGCGCAGCCAGGCTGGACCAGCGCCGATGCGGCGGGATTGCCGATCTTTCCGGGCCTTGTGCGCTACGACGAAGTCGCGACCGGCACGATCCCACACGCCCTGCGCTTTACGGTGGCTTCAACGCGCGAAGCCTATGTCCCGCCCGCGAATCATTGGGCGTCGAGCAGCACCAGCGTGAACCTGCCGCCCATGGGCATGCGCGTGCGGCTCAAGGCGAGCTACGTCATCCCTTCGAATTTCAGCGCACAGACGAAGACGATCCTGCGGGCGCTGCAGAAATACGGCATGATGGTCGCCGACAACGGCAGCAACTGGTTCATCTCGGGCACGCCGGACGATCGCTGGAACAACAATGATCTCGTCAACCAGCTGCGCGAAGTTCAGGGCTCGAATTTCGAGGTCGTGAAAATGACGGGCGTCGTCACGCCGTAACGCGGAATTGCCAACTGTCGCGGAACTTTCACCGATCCGACTCCGCGCCGCCACCATTCGAATGATTTGATCCGTTCCAAACTGGCAGCGTCAGCGTGCGCCTGTCGCGTGCGCTCATGGTCCATGGGTGGGGTGAAGATCATGACGAATCAAATGCTTATCGCTTGGCTACTATGCACATGCGCGCCGGGCCTGATTCTTTTCGCAACCGCCCAGACCGCGATGGCGCAAAGCGGCGGCGGCAATAGCATCGAAACCGTCGTCGTGACCGCGTCGCGCCTGCATGCGCAAGAGGTGAAGAAAAACGCCCCCAACGTCATCGAGGTGCAGCCTTATACGGAAATCCGCAAACTGCCGGACGTGAACATCGCCGAAGCGTTGCAGCGCATTCCGGGCATCTCGATGGAATCCGACACGGGCGAAGGCCGCTTCATCAACATCCGCGGCATGGATGCGGATTTGAACGGCACCACATTCGACGGCGTCGTGATGACGGCCTCCAACCAGTCTTCGCCGCAAAGCGGCGCGCGTGCGGTGGCTTTCGACGCCTTTCCGTCGCAGCTGGTCGGCGCCGTGGAAGTGGTCAAATCGGTGACGCCGGACATGGATGCGACCGGTTTGGGCGGCGTGGTCAATCTTGTGCCGCGGGCGTTGCCGGCGGACGGCTCCGCTTTCGTCGATGTGGGAATGGGCTCGGGCGTCGAGCCGCTGAGGGACCGGCCGCTGTGGCAAGCCGACGCCAGCGCCGGCACGTCATTCGATATGCCCGGCCATCAAGGCTCGGACCGCTTCACCATCGTCGCCACCTATGCCGCCTACGAAGACTGGCGCGGCATCGACGATCTGGAGGAGAGCTATTTCAACAGCCCGCTCGACCTCTCAAACCCGGACTATTCAAAGACGCTCGATAACGTTCAGTATCGCTGGTACGAATACCATCGCACCCGCCAGGGCATGGGCAGCAATCTCACATTCGCGCCGGACGCCAACACGACGCTATATGTGCGCGCCTTCTGGGCCGGTTATACCGAACACGACAACAAGCATCATCTGGAGATTCACAATCTCGGCGATATTACGGGCGCACCGTTTGGCTCCGATCCGGACGCGAACGGCAACTACGACGCACCCAACGCGCAGCCGCTCCAGACCTCAACCGAGGCGACCGAGCATGTCGGCAATGAATTGCTGACCGTCGGCGGCCACTCGCTGTTCGGTCCGCTGAAGGCCGATTATCGCGCCTCCTGGACGCGGGGCTACGACGACTTCCCGACCAATTGGGGCATCGGGTTTGCGCTCCCCGACTCCATGACGAGCGTGGACGGCTCAGTCGGCGCGACGCCCTTGACCTACAACAACATCACCTCGGCTGCGTTCCCGACCTACAATTCGGCGCTCAATCTGGCCAATCCCGCCAACTACTATCTCGGGCCGGGCGAAAGCGGCAGCCAGCTGCAGAACGGAATATCGAAAAGCTACGAACAGGAATGGTCCGGCGCGCTCGATTTCAGCTTGCCGCTCGATCTGATCGGTCATGACGGCACGCTGAAATTCGGCGGCGAGGCGCGGCTGCGCCAACGCGGCGTCAGCGCGGATCAACTGACGTACCAGACGCTCGCCGATGTCAATCTGGCGAATTACGTCGGCGGCGCGGATCAGGTTTATTACGACGGCCATTACGATATCGGACCGAACCTGAACGCCAAGGCCATCGAGGCGATCCCCGGCATTTATCTGAGCGACCCCGCGGGAGATCAACAAAACGACCTCGCGTCGTTCGAACACGACGACGAAAATGTCTATGCCGGCTATCTGATGTACACGACGGATTACGGCCCCGTGAACCTGCTGGCCGGCGTGCGCTACGAAGTGACGAACGGCGCCTACCACGCCAACCTCGCGACCACCGATATGTTGGGCAACACGACATACACGCCCAATGTGAACAAGCAAAATTACGGCGATTTCTTCCCGAGCCTTCAGACCAAATACCGCCTGGATGACGACACCCAGTTCCGGGCCGCGTTCTCGACCGCCATCGCGCGGCCGGGATTCAATCAGATTACGGCGGCGAAAAGCATCGATCTTCAAAGCTCCTTTCCGAACATCATCATCAGCGAAGGCAATCCGAGCCTGAAGCCGACCACGGGCGACAGCTTCGACCTCGACGTCGAGCACTACATGCCGAATGGCGGCATCGTCACGCTTGGCGCGTTCTACAAATACTTTTCGAACTACATCATTCCGACCAGCATCACCACCACAGGTACGGGAGGCATCCAGACCACCATCAACAGCTTCTCCAACATCGGCACTGCCTTCACTGAAGGCCTGGAGGCGAACTACGAACAGAAGCTCGCATTCCTGCCCGATCCGCTGGACGGCATGGGGATCGGCGGCAATGTCACGGAGGTCTACGCGCGCGGGGATATAAGGCCGGGCGATCGCTCCATTCTGCCGCAAACTTCGCGGTTCAATTACAACGCCGAACTGAACTATGATAAGGGGCCGATCGGGATCAGGGTTGCCGCATCCTATGTTTCCGCGAATATTTTCAGTGTGGGCGGCGATCCCACAACCGACGTCTACTCCCAGCCGCGGTTCCGGCTCGATCTGGGCGCCACTTACGATCTCAGCGACAACATCCAGTTCTATTTCGACGCCAAGAATCTCACCAACACATTGCTTGAGTTCACACAGACAAGCAGCACTTACTATCCCATCCAGCGCGAATTCTATGGACCAACTTATTTCTTCGGCGTGCGGTTCAGAACGGGTGACGCGGGCGTGGATTACAAGGCGCAAAATGGCGATGATGATTAGAGCGGTTTTGGAATCGACGGAATCATCCCCTCCCCCTTGTGGGGAGGGTCAGGGTGGGGGGCGAATAAAAGAGTCTTTCGCGCGCGGACGCGCGCGTCCCCCCATCCCGGCGCGCACGTCGTGCGCGCTCCTTCCCCACAAGGGGGAAGGGGTGGGTTGCGTCAACTCACTTCAAAAGCGGTCCAGCCGTCTCGGGAGCAGGGCGAAGATCGCCCTGCTTTGCGGCGCGTTCATTCTGCAGGCGGGCACGGCCGTCGCGGCTCCCGCGGCCATGCCGCGTTACGATCATGTCTTCCTCATCATCCTCGAAAATCATTCGATGGATGAGATCATCGGCCCCAGGAGCGACGCGCCGGAGCTGAACCGGTTGGCGCAGGATTATGGTCTTGCGTCGAATTTTTATGCGATCCGCCATCCGAGCGAGCCCAACTACGTGGCGATGATCGGCGGCGACACGTTCGGCATCAGCGACGACGATGCGATCTATTGCAAGGCGAGCTCGACACAGGCCGGCTGCGAGAAATCCTCCAGAAGCGGATATGTCGATCACACGGTCGATGCGCCCAATCTCGCGCAACAGCTCGATGAAAAGGGCGTCGGTTGGAAGGGTTATTTCGAGGACATTCCGGAACCCGGATCGCTCGTCTGGCATTGGCCTTCGCCGCAGCAACCCGTCGCCGGCAGACCGGATGCGCTCTATGCGAGCAAGCACAATGGCTTCGTAACCTTCAAAAGCGTACAGGACGATCCGAAGCGGGCGGAGAAGATGGTCGGCTTCGACGTCCTCGATCGCGATCTCGCGGCCGGCGCGCTGCCGCGCTTCGCCGTCATTGTCCCCAATCAGTGCAACGACATGCATGGCCTGCACGGCCACGACGTTCCCGACGATTGCACGGGCAAATCGAGTGCAGGCCTCATCGGCCGCGCCGACCGCACGGTGGCGAAGATCGTGGGCGGCATTATGGGCGCGCCTTCCTGGAAAAGCGCCGAGAACGACGCCATCGTCATCACCTTCGACGAGAATGATGACGACCGGCCGGATACACATGCGATCGGCTGCTGCGGCTCCGGCCCCGGCGAGCCGGGAAGCCCGGGCGGCGGCTGGATTTCGACCATCGTGGTCGCCAATCACGGGCCGCGCCATTTCGACGATCCGACTCCCTACAATCACTATTCGCTGTTGCGGACGATCGAAGCGGCGTTCGGCGTCGACCAATATCTCGGCCATGCCGCGGATGCGGACAAGGGCGTCGTCACCATGACGCCGCTGTTCGCCGTGACGAAATAGGCGGCCGCCGGCTTCAGTGCAGCATCACGCCGCGGCGGGGTTTCTCGGCGCCGAAAGTTTCGGCGGCCACATCGAAGCCCAATTCGATCAGCTTGTCGCGATGCTGCGGCGGCGGAATCCGCAGCAATTGCGCGCCCGCCTTCGCGAGTTCGCCGAGTGTGCTGTCCTCGTTTGCCCGCTTGAGCCACGCGCCGGTTTTCGGCCAGCGGCTCCAGTCCGGTTCGACCCGCGCCCAGGCCAGATTCGCGAAATGCGGCGCCACCGCCAATTCCGCAACGGAAAAATCGCCGAACAGGAAACCGTCTTTCGGCATCTGTGCTTCGAGATAATCCATCACCTCCGGCAGATCCTTTGCGAGCACGGCAGCACGTTGCTCGGGATGGCGTTCGGCGCCGAAAATGCCGGGCGCGATCACGGCGTCGTAGAACAGCTTCCAGATGAACACGTCGCCCACGCGCGTATCGCCATATTCTTCCAGCCAGCGCGCCTGCGCCCGCGCGCTCACATCCCTGGGATAGATGCTCTTCTCGGGCCAGCGATCTTCCAGATATTGCAGGATCACGCTGGAATCGCACAGCGTCACCCGGTCGTCGATATAGACGGGAATGCGCCGGAGCGGGCTGATCTTGCCGAATGCGTCATTGCCGAAAAACGGCACGATGGGATCGATGGCATATTCGACGCCCTTGATGTGCAGCGCCGCCAGCACCTTGCGCACATAGGGCGATGCGGGCCCGCCGACGATTTTCGCTTTCATGGCGTCTCGCTATTTGGGCAGCATATACAATGTGATGCTTTGCGCCGGTTCAACGTCGCTCAACGTGCCGCCGGACCAGGTTTTGCCCGGCAGGAGTTTTATCGCATTGCTTGCAGTCAGGCGATAGACCTTCGCCGTTCCGGACGCCGCGAAATGCGCCAGCGTGAGACTGACCGGCGTCGAGCCGCTCAGCACCTTGTTGATCACCATCACCGTCATCGCCCCGTCGCTTGTGCGCAGCGCCGCAAAGGCGGAGAGATTGTCGGGGTTTGGCGCGGTCGCTGCCACGCTCGTGTCGCCGAAAGTCGATTTTGCGCCGTCATAATTGCGATACATCTTCATCGCCTTGAAGGTCGGTGTGGTCGACGCCGGCACGGTCCAGCGTGTGGCCATATCGAGACCCTGCTGTCCGAAGATGCCGAAGATGTCGGCTTGCGCCGTCGCGCCGTTGATGGCGCTTTCTGCGCCCCAATTGTATTCGGTGATCGCCACGGGCGTTCCCGCATAATAATAGCGCGTAATCCACCCCTTCAGCCGGGGGATCAGATAGACGGGCGCGCCGATCCAGCTTTCGGATGTGTAATTCGGATCCCACAACTGGCGCGTGGACCGGTTGCGCAGCAATTGTGTGGCCGTCGAAACATCGTCGCCATATTCACCGCCTTGCGGGTAGAAATGCAGGCTCAAAACATCGACAGGATGGCCGGCGGCTTTCCATTGGCTGAGCAGCCAGGGAATATAATCCATGCCAGCTTCTTCGTTCTGCCGATCCGGAAATGTGCCCCAGCCGTTCTCGCTGGCATATTGCTGGTCGTAGCCGCTGTAGAAATATCCGTCCCAGCCCCATTCCTCGGGCGCCACGATCTTCGCGCCCGGGTCGAGCGCCTTGATGCTGGCGGACTCGGCGATGACCTTGTCGCGATATTCGTCCGCATGCGGACCGATGGGATGAATGTCGCGATGGGTGGAGAACCAGATGCTGGGTTCGTTGTCCATCAGGTAGTACCCGACGCCGCCATTGGCCCATGTGCCCCAACGGGCGATCAGGTGTTTGATCCATTTCTGCTCGGCGGCGGGGGTGTCCGGAACGTAGGCGTCATTGGGATCGTTGCCGGTGATGTCCGTGGCGCAGTCCGTCTTCACGCCGTCCCCGGCGTTCGAATCGTAGGGATCGACGGAACATTGCGCGCCATATTTCGAAACCGCGAAGGCCGGCAGGATGGAGCGGCCCGCGCCCAGATTGGCCACCCAGCCGATCAGAGGCACGGTCAGCATCGGTTGCGCGCCTTCGGATTTCGCTTGCGCGACGAAACTGTCGGGCTCTGCGCCCTTGTTGGCGCTCGTCTGCGGGTAGCTTTCGAAATACCAGTCGTCGTCCAGATTCTGCGCGTTCACGAGCCAGTTATAGGTCGACATGTTGTTGCCGCCGGAGCGGTTCAGCGGCGCGTTCAGCTCCGCGAGTTGCGATCGTGACGCGAACGCGACGCCATAGATCAGCGGATTGATCGGATGAACATTGGCGGTCGCATCGATCGCGGCGGTCACCGGCGAATTCTGTGCTGCGGCCGGAGCCGCGCTCAGCAACAGAAAGATCGAGGCGGCGCGCGCATGGCGCAACGCCCAAATGAACTTGTCCGGATGCTCCATGGAGATCGGCGCCTTTCCTGTCCCCCGCAATCCGATGAGAGCGCAAAGTTACTACGCGATGGTTCCACCCGCCAATAGAGGTTGATTCAATTCAATGGGAAATCTTTCGCCGGATCAGCAGCGCAGCCGCAATGAAAGCCCAGAGCATGGGGACGATCAGCGAGCCCATCACGAACAGCGGGTTCGGCCGCGCGATGCTGGCGGCGAGCGCGCCCAGCATGCCGATTCCGGATAACACGCCGATCATGCCCGCGATCCTGGATGTCCGCCACAGCGCCGCGCCCCAACTCGCGATAGCGGCGCCCTGGAATGCTAGCCCCATCGGCATCAGGAACCCGATCGCCGTTTCGCAGAACACGAACAGCGTGCGCGCCGATTCGATTTTCGCGGGCGCGTCGGCATAGCGGGCTGCGAGGTCGGGAATGACGAGACCGTCGAGCAGCAGCGATGCGGAAAGAATAACGGTTCCCGTCGCGAAGAATACGAGGCCGGCCAGCGGCGAAAGGCGGCGCAGATCGAGCCGCGCGGAGAATTTCGCGTAGGCGACGATCTGCAACACAAGCACCGCGATATATCCGCCATGCACAATGCCTGCCACGGTCCGATTGGCCGCTTCTTCTCTGAGCACGCCTGCAAAATCGGTCGCTGTTTCGCCCGGATGGGCGGCCAGCAGCGCGAGCGATGCGATGGCCGTGAACAGCAGAAGAATTCCAGCGGCGCGTTCGCCTGTGTCGTCATTCATGAAGGATACCCTGTCGATGGACCGCGGGCGTCCCGCCCGCATCTGACGCCGAAATTAAAAAAGGCGGGCGGGACGCCCGCGGTCCATTGGCATTTATCCCGTTGCGGGAGCGCGTTGTTGGCGATGAGGGCCGGGCTGTCCATTTCTGGACAATGAGCTCAATTTGTCTTGCGAGCGGATTGGCTCAGGCTCCCCAAGCCGTCAATCTGGCGCCGACGCCGAACGGATTCACCGATGCCTCCGAAGAAACAGGACCGCCGCACCGCGCGCACGCGCAACGCACTGATGAGCGCCTTCGTCGAGCTGGTGCTCACGCGCGGCTATCCCGACGTATCGGTGGAAGACATCGTCGCGCGCGCCGATGTCGGCCGGTCCACCTTCTATCTGCATTTCCGCAGCAAGGACGACATTCTGAAGCAAAGCCTGACGCGGCCGTCCGGCCCTCTCGCCGCGCTGGTGGGGCAGGAGGTTTCGCTTGCTGCCGTCATCGCGCAGCTCGATCACTTTTACAGTCAGCGCAAACTCAACCGTGTGTTCTTCGCGGAGCCGGCGCGCGCCGTCTGGGTTCGCTGCCTCGCCGATCTGATCGAACCACGATTGGCGACGTTATTGCGCGCCTCGCGCGGCGTACGACCTATTCTTCCCTTGTCGATGATCGCCGCGCAGATTGCCGAAGCGCAGATCGCGCTCATCGCCAACTGGTTGATGACCCGCAACACTGCCAAATCCGCCATGATCGCCGAAGCGCTGATCGCGACGACACAGGCGAATGTGGACACGCTTCTTCACCCGTCGAGATAGGGCCGGCCGCGCGCCGTCGTTACTTCCCCTTGAACACGGGTTTGCGCTTTTCGAAGAAGGCCTTGCGCGCCTCCTTGGCGTCCTCGCTGCCGAAGGCGATGCGGATATTGGAAAGTTCGTAGCGCAGTTGCTGCTCGAGGTCGGACGTTTCGAGCGACTTCGCCATCCCGCGCTTCAGGAGCCGCAAGGTGATCGGCGACCAGGCGCACAATTCCTCGCAATAAGCGGCGAGCCGACCGGCGAATTGCGCGTCCGCCACGACTTCGCCCGCCATGCCGAGACGCACGGCCTCGTCGCCCTCAACGGTGCGGTTCTCCATCATGAAGCGCATGGCGTTTTCATAGCCCATCGTCTGCGGCAAGGTGATGGTGAGGCCGCCGTCCGGCGAGCCGCCGATGCGCGTGTAGCCGGCCATCAGCTTGGCGCTCTTGGCGACGAGCCGCACATCCGTCGCCATGGCGAGTCCAAGCCCTGCGCCGACCGCCACGCCGTTGATGCCGCCGACCACGGGTTTGTCGCAGCGCTTGCGGATCGAAAGCAGGAAATGTCCGACCCAATGGATGTCGTCGAGTTGCGCGGTTTGCGGCGACCAGGGCGAGAAGCGTTCCGCGCCCGAAAGATCGAGCCCTGCGCAGAAGGCGTCGCCCGTTCCCGTGATCGCGACCACCCACACATTGTCGTCGCGCGCGGCGTCGTCGATGGCCGTCACCACGCCCCAGGCGAGTTCGTCGCTCAGCGCATTCTTCTTCTCCGGCCGGTTCAGCGTGATGGTCCGCACGTGACCGGCATCGGTGATTTTCACGAGGTTTGTCACGGGGGGATCTCCAAATTTGGAAAATGCACGAGGCGACGCATCGGCCACATGCGGTATGTTGGCGCAAAGGGACAAAATCCAGTCGCCCCGCGAAATCAGCCTTCCCGACACAAAGGCACGGGAGGCGCATCATGACTAGATCATCGGAGGAAAGTTTGGAGTAAGCGCCCGTGCGCGCGTGGGCGGCGGTGACCGCGATATCACTCTTAGTCGGCCTCGAAAGCCCGACCCTCGAACCATTGGGTAAGGTTGATTTCCTCAGCCGACTTATTCCCATCGGCTACTTGAATCATGAATCGGCCTCCGTCCCCCCTTATCTGATGAGCCTCGTAAACAAACCGGGTGAAATGCAACTTTCTGTCGCCGAATGGAAACTGATACATAGCGGCCCCGATAATGACTGGCATGCAGAATATCTTGGCACCTTCGAATTGCGCCTTATCTTGCCAATCCTTTCCAGATGGCCAATTGATTCTGAATGGTGCGGGTCAATTCGGAAATACTGTGGTTCCAACACCCCCAACAAGCGTTCCTTCTGTGTATTTCGCACAAAGCTGGATGATCTTCTCAATTCTGCTATATCCGTAGACGGCGTACTCCATCTCCCCGACGATGCTCACGTTCAATGCTGGGCTAGTGCCAACGTTCGTACACACAAATATGAGATCGAGATTCACACCGTTAACATCGTATTGGAGCCCACGGGGACCAATCGAAACGTCGACGGATATCCATGGTCGGTGAGTGGCGTCATAGTCTTCGCGCGCCAATCTATTGCCTTCTTGCGTAGCAACAGCGGCAGCAGTGGCAGCTTTAGCGTTTTCAAGGGCGGCCTCTGCCGCCAATCTAGTATCTCCCAAGCCATCAAGCATGATCCGCCACTGTCTATAGAACATCCACAATTGGGCGGCACTCACGAGCAGAACGAAGAAGGTCATCTTGACCATCCACCGGTCTGGAGCTTTGTCGTCGCGCTGATTTTGGGGCTGGCCGGATGCGCCCTGATTGGGAACGGTCGGGGCGGCTGGGGCGCTACTTTGATTATAGCCGCCGGAGCCGTTTGGCTCGTGTCGTGGTAGATCCAATTCTCCACTAATCAGAGACGCCACGAGCACCGCCAGCACCGCGAAAACCGCGAAGCCAAAGGGTAAATCTAGCTGGGAATTGGAGTGCCGCCCCTCAGACATCCTCCAAGTTTATACCGTTCAATTCCAAAGCCGCCAGACAGGCCAAGAGGAAAGTAGCGGTAAACGTCCCCCGGGCCAGCTTATTGGTTATGGACGCCCGTGTTTCGCTCTTAAAGCCGTGTTTTTTCAGCCTTCGGACCAATTCGTCATAGTCGATCTCGGCTTTCTTGATTTCGGCCTTGAGATAGGTCCGGGCTCGATCCGCCCACTCTTCCTCTGATTTGGCAAAGGCCACAGGCCGCCTCCTGTATCACTTTCGGGATGTATCATATTCGATATTTCTCTCTTGACAAGCCCCGGCGTGTATCATATCTGAGATGTATCAGATGTGAGAGACGACGCCATGACCATCCACTTCCTGCAAAGCAAAGCCGCCAAGACCCTTTCACTGGCGCAAGTTTTCCGCATGACGGAAAGCGAAGCGGAAACGGCCTTCCGCAAAATCCGTTGGTCCGAAACGGACGGCGCGGCGGTGTGCCCGGACTGTGGCGGCTTGGACCCCTACGAGTACCGGCGCCCGACCGGCCTGCTCCGGTTCCGTTGCAAGGCGTGCGGCAAGAATTTCAGCATTACATCCGGCACATTGTTCGCCAGCCACAAAGCCCCGTTGCGTGGGTATCTCGCGGCCATCGCGGTTTTCATGAACGAAGTGAAGGGCAAGAACGCTCTGGCGCTGTCACGCGATCTCGGCATGTCGCACAAGGCGTGTTGGGTCATGCTTCACAAATGCCGGGAAGCGATGGCGGAGGAATTTCGTGGTCGCAAGGTTGGCGGAGAAGGCAAGATTGCGGAAGTGGATGGCGCGTATTTCGGCGGTTACGTGCGCCCGGCCAATCTGGCGGAAGATCGCATTGACCGTCGCAAGGCCGCAAACCAATCGGGCAAGCGCCAGTCCGTTATCATCGTGCGCGAGCGCAACGGAAACAGTGTCCCGGCAGTTTTCGCTTCCGAGAGCGCCGCACTGTCATGGATTAAATCCCGCGTGCTGCCGGGAACGCTCGTTAATGCCGACGAAGCGTCAAACTGGAATGACCTTCAATCCAAATACGAAATGAAGCGCATCAATCATCAGGAAGCCTATTCACTGGACGGCGCTTGCACGAACCAGGCGGAAAGCTATTTCAGTCGTTTGCGCCGTGGCGAGATGGGCCACTTCCATCACGTCTCCGGTCCGTATCTGCTCCGGTATGCGGTCGAGAGCGCATGGCGCGAAGATGCCCGCCGGGTCGATAATGGCGCGCAAGTCCGCCGCGTCACGCAACTGGCCTTGAGCCGCGGCCCCTCGATCGATTTCGGCGGGTACTACCAGCGCCACATTAAAACCGCTTGACAAGCGGCGGTAAAATATGCCAAATTTGGCCTACACAGGGTCGAGGTGCGCAGCAATTGCAAAATACGCTGCGCAAACATTTTAACGAAGGGATGCGTGCGATGACAACAGGGCGTGGAGGACGGGGTAGCCGTCTGAAAGGGCAGTACAATGAAGAGAGAACTTGTGTTTGTTGGATCGAGTTGGCGTGACCTAAAGGAGTTTCCAGACGGCGCACGCGCGGAAGCAGGACATGCGCTCTATCTGGCACAATTGGGAGACCGAGCCATTAATGCGATGCCGTTGACGGGGTTCAAGGGCGCGGGCGTTTTGGAAGTGGTTATTCCCGAGGATGGGGACGCATTTCGCGCGGTCTATACCGTCAAATACGATACGGCGGTTTTCGTGCTGCATGCGTTCCAAAAGAAGTCGAAAACGGGGTCAAAAACCCCGTTGCACGACATGAGGCTGATTCAATCGCGTTTGAAGGATGCGGAAGCCATCCATCGCGCGAGCAAGAAACCAACTGAGTTGGAGAAGAGACATGAAAAAGGATCGGGATAGGGGACTTCCTGAACACACTCGAAGCAGTGGCAACGTGTTTGCCGATTTAAACTTGCCGTCTTCGCCTGAGGATATTCTAAAGTCAGAGATCGCTAGGGCCATCGGTAAAACAATTGAGCGTCGCGGACTGACACAGGTCGAGGCGGCACATAGGCTTGGCACGGATCAAGCGAAAATATCCGCCATTGTGCGCGGCAGGCTCAAGATTTTTACTATTGACAGGCTGTTCAACTACCTCGTCGCCCTTGGGCACGACGTGGATATTCATATCAGTCATCGGCTTCGGCAGGACGAAGGAAAAATTCGAGTTACGGGCTAGTCGTTGGTGGGCGTTTCTATCGCCTGCCAACGTACCCCGCGACCATGCCCGACCTTTTCGATCTTCCCGGCTTTCAAAAGGTCATGCAGCGATACCAGGATGCGCCGGGTGAAGTCCGAACGGGCCTTGCGGTCTTTCTCCGGGTCCAGCCCTTTCTCCCGCATGGCTAGGACCGTCACTTCGTCCGCCCGGATCGATCCCTTCTCGCGTAGCAGGTCCCTACAGCGACGGCTTATCTCGTTGCGTCCGAAGTATGCCGACCGTACCGGCATCCGTCCCTTGGTCGGGATTTCCTCCGGTATGAGGCCGTACATTTTGAGAACCGAGTCTATGTGGAATAGGTCCGCTTGGAGCTTGTCCGCTTGTCGGCGCAAGTCGATTATCTGTCCGGCAACCGCAGACCGTTTCTCGCGCAAGCCCGATATGATGTAGGTGTTTCCGTCGCTCATGCGCTAGAAGGTAGGGCGACCGGCGCAGAATTTCATTTTCCCTTTGCGCCAACATACCGGCCACATGGCGACCCCGGCGTGATTCGAACACGCGGCCTACGGTTTAGGAAACCGTTGCTCTATCCGGCTGAGCTACGGGGTCGCTTGGGCCGCATGATTACCGGATCAGGGGCAGGAAGGTAAGAGTAGAAAGGCAGGTTTAACGCGGGGGCCGCGGAGGATGCGCGGAGGACGCGGGGGAAGCCGGTGCGGCGCGTGCATCGGAGATCACAGTCATAGTCCAAAAATTGTTCGAGCGCGCATGCGCGCCCGGAACCTCAAGCATCGAAACGTCGTCGGCGGCCACCTGATACACGATTCCCTCTGCGTCCTCCGCGCATCCTCCGCGGCCTCTGCGTTAAAAATCTTCTTGCGCGGCCAACTCAGACCACACTGCGCCCATGCCGGCACATCTGTTTGCGGTTGTCGGCGGTGATGTACCAACCGAGGCCGTGGCAGGTGGGGCAGGCGGCGAGCAAATCTGCTTCGCGCAATTTCGCGGTTTCGTTCGCGGCCGCGCGCAGCAGCGCGAGCGCGGGCGTCGCCGCGATGTAAGGCGTCGCGCAATCATCGCCGCGGCGCCAGACGAGCGCCGTGGCGCGGCGCGGGCGATCGTCGAGGCGTGGACCAAGTCCGAATTGGAAGCCGTTGTCGGGCAGCGCGGCGCGATAGACGAGCATCGCGGCGTCGGCGAAAGCGCCTGCGCGGCGGAATGCTTCCACGCGATACATCGTCTCGTTGGCAAGAATCCGCGCCGCGTCTTCGAGCAGTTCCGCTTCGTGGCCCGGGCGCGCGGCGGCGAGGCGCAATTCCAGATCGCGAAACCGGTCCCGGTCAGTCATGGGCCGCCCGCCGGATCGCATCCACGAAGTCGGCGAGCGCGAATGCGCCGGCGAGCGAAGCCTCGGCTGCGTCGATCTCCCGCTGGGCTACGCCTTGCGACCTGCCGATGACCCGGAGTTGCGCCAGCCGCGATGCGCGGACGGCCGGTTTTTGGCCGCCGGAGCCGGATATTTCCGCAGAGAAGGCAGTTTTTTCCATGGTCTCGTCCCTGACTTCAGGAACAAATCATGAACTTAATTGGTTCATATGTCAACCGTTTCGGTATCGCTCTCGACACGCGACTGTGTCTCCCGTTGCACATCTGCAACGCAAAGTGATCAGCCGGTCTTGTGGGATTTGGTTCATACTCTATCTCCATCATTCTATTGGCATTCGATCGGCGTCTGTGGGGGGCGCGGATTTAGTTGGGAGTCCGTCGGGCAATGCGCAGTTCGTGGTTGGAATTTTTGCGTCTGATCGGAGGCGCAGCTGTTGCGGGCGCCCTGGCATTGGCGAGCCCTGCGGCGATCGCGGCGCCGCCTGCGATGGGTCGCGGCGCGCCAGATTCCTTCGCCGATCTCGCAAACCAGCTTTTGCCCACGGTCGTGAACATCGCGACCACGCAGACCCTGAAAGCCGGTTCGCCCGAAGCGCAGCAGCTCCCCGACCTGCCGCCGGATTCGCCGCTGCAGCAATTGTTCAAAGACTATATGAACCAGGACAAGAACGTGCCCCATCACGTCACGTCCTTGGGCTCGGGCTTCATCATCGACGCCTCGGGATTGATCGTGACCAACAATCACGTGATCGATCAGGCCGACGAAATCACGGTGACCTTGAATGACGGCACGAGCCTGCCCGCGAAAGTGGTGGGCCGCGACGAGAAGACCGATCTCGCGCTCGTGCACGTGAAGGCGAAGGGCCCGCTGCCTGCAGCTCATTTCGGCGATTCCGATCGCGCGCGCATCGGCGATTGGGTGATCGCGATCGGCAATCCGTTCGGCCTCGGCAGCACGGTGACGGCCGGCATCGTCTCCGCGCGCAATCGCGACATCGCGGCCGGGCCCTATGACGATTTCATCCAGACGGACGCGCCCATCAATCGCGGCAATTCCGGCGGACCGTTGTTCGACATGGACGGGCAATGTGGTGGGCGTGAATTCCGAAATCTATTCGCCGACCGGCGGCTCGGTCGGCATCGGCTTCGCCATTCCCGCCAACATGGTGCGCAAGGTGATCGACGAACTGCGCCAATACGGCGAAGCGCGCCGTGGCTGGTTGGGCGTGCGCGTGCAGCAGGTGACGAGCGATATCGCCGAAGGCCTGGGCTTGTCCGGCACGACCGGCGCTCTTGTCGCCGACGTGACTGCCGGAGGGCCGGCCGCGAAAGCGGGGCTGCAATCGGCGATCTGATCGTGGCCTTCGACGGCAAGGCTGTCGCGGACCAGCGCACGCTTCCCCGCATCGTCGCCGATACGCCGGTCGGCAAGACCGTGACGGTCGACTATCTGAGGAGCGGCAAGAAAGAAACCGCGCATGTGACGGTTGCGAAGCTCGACGACACGCCAAATCCCGATGAGGTTGCGACGAAGACCCTGAAGCCCGCGCCGAAGGTCAACGCGTCGAAGGTTTCGCAGCTTGGCTTTGTGCTGGCGCAACTCGATGGCGGCACGCGCGCGAAATACAAGGTGCCCAATGACGTGCAGGGCGTGGTGGTGACGGATGTCGATCCCGACAGCCCCGCAGGCGACAACCATTTCCGCCCCGGCGACGTGATCGTGGAAGTGCAAAGCGAGGCGGTGCACACGCCGGACGACGTGTCCAAGCGCCTCGAGGCCGACGCCAAAGCCGGCAAGAAGATCGAGATGTTGCTGGTGAGCCGCGCAGGCGAATCGACTTATGTGGCGATGCCCTTGAGCGATGCGGGGTAACTTTTTTCTTCCCCCGTTTACGGGGGAAGTGGCGCGCGAAGCGCGTCGAAGGGGGCCCCTCCGTCTCGCGTGCTATCGCCGCGATCCACCTCCCCGTAAACGGGGGAGGAAAGTCAGAGTAGTACAATCTCCTCGTCCCGATACCCCTGCAGATAGAGCAGCCCCGTCAGATCACCATGCGCGATGCTGGCGCCGGCCGCCGCGGCCACGACCGGTTTCGCGTGATAGGCGACGCCGAGGCCGGCGCGTTTGATCATGTCGAGATCGTTGGCGCCGTCGCCCACGGCGAGCGCGTCGGCGAAGTCGAGATTCCGATGGCGGCTGTTTCTTCTTCCAGCGCCGCGAGTTTCGCTTCGCGGCCCAGGATCGGTTCGGCGACCTGCGCCGGTGAGCGCCGTGCCATCGTCGAGCAATGTGTTGCCTGCTGATCGTCGAAACCTGCGAGCGCCGCCACGCGTGAGGTGAAGAAGGTGAAGCCGCCGGAGACGAGGCAGGTCTGCGCGCCATGCGCGCGCATCGTGGCGACGAGCGCCTCTGGCGCCGGGATTGAGCCGCACGCGCTCCGCGTAGGTTCGTTCCAGCGCCGCAAGCGGCAAGCCCTTGAGAAGCGCCACGCGTTCGCGCAAGGCCGCCCTCGAATTCGATTTCGCCCCGCATCGCGCGTTCGGTGATGGCGGACGACTTGCGGCTTTAGTCCCGCCATGTCGGCCAGTTCGTCGAGGCATTCGCAGCCGATGATGGTGGAATCCATGTCGGCGACCAGCAGCTTCTTGCGACGCTGCGCGCTCGCGACCAGATTGATGTCGGCATTCGCGCCGACGCTACACGCCTCGGCCAACGCCGCTTGCACATCGCCCGCAACGCGCAATGTCGAAGGCACGGCCGGGCGACAGCCAGATGGCCTCGCCGAGCCCACGCAATTTGGCCGCGAGCGCGTCGCGTCTTCTGCGATAACGTTCAGGACATGAGAGAATCGTTCGGACATTGCGGCCCATGACAGCGGATGCAGTGCTTATTGCAGGGCCCACCGCGAGCGGCAAGTCGGCCGTCGCGCTCGCATTGGCCGAGCACATGAACGGCGCAATCATCAACACGGATTCGATGCAGGTCTATCGCGAAGCGCGCATTCTGACGGCGCGGCCCTCGGATGAAGACGTGGCGCGCGCGCCGCATCTGCTCTACGGCCATGTGAGCGTCGCACGAGCCCTATTCCGTCGCGCGCTATCAGGCCGATGCGATCGACGCTCTCGCGCGAAATCGCGTGCGTCGCAGCGCGTGCCGATCTTCACCGGCGGCACGGGACTTTATTTCGGCGCGCTGACCGAAGGCCTCGCCGAGATCCCGCCGTGCCGGCGGACATTCGCGCCATGGCGCGCGCGCCGTCTGGACGAACTGGGTGCGGACGGCTTCTTCGCGGAGCTTGACGCGCGCGATCCGGACAGCGCGCGCTGCGCGCCTCCGATCCGCCAGCGCGTGCTGCGCGCCTATGAAGTGTTCGAAGCGACGGGCCGCCCGCTAACGCATTGGCAGAAAGACGCGGGCCGCGCCGTGCTCGATGGGCTCAACGCTTGCACGCTTTGTGATCTCGCCGCCGCGCGCCGAACTGCACCGACCGCATCGATGCGCGCTTCGAGTCGATGCTGGATGCCGGCGCGCTGGAAGAGGCGCGGCGCTCGAAGGTCTCGACCCCGCGCTGCCCGCCGCCAAGATTCTGGGCCTGCGCGAACTGACGGCCTGTCCGAGCAGGGACGCTCGATCTCGCGGCTGCAGAAGCCGCCGCCCAGGCCGCGACCCGGCAATATGCCAAGCGCCAGCTCACCTGGTTTCGCCACCGGATGGCGGACTGGCATTGGATCGAAGCTCAAGATTTGAGCAATATTACTTACTGAAATCTTGTCACATCCTTGCATGAAATTGCTTGACGGCGATTCGCGGCTTCCGTAGCTTTCGCATCTGCGAAGCGGGTCAGGCCCAAAATGTCGTTTCAGCTCGTACTTATTAGAGCGCCGCTCGTCGGACGAGGCTAGACCCTCGGTTCCCGGACGGCGGCGTGCATGCAAGGGGCGGAAACGCCCCTTTCGCTTTTTTGGCCCTGACTCGTGTTTGAAGGTGACTGCGATGGATAGAGATGGACAAACGGTGGCGGTGGCGCGGGCGGGCGCGATCGAACTTGACCGGCGCCGAGATGGTGGTCCGCGCGCTGAAGGATCAGGGCGTCACGCATATTTTCGGCTATCCCGGCGGCGCGGTGCTGCCGATCTACGACGCGCTGTTCGCCGTCGACGATCATCATCCATGTGCTGGTGCGCCACGAGCAGGGCGCGGTGCATGCCGCCGAAGGCTATGCGCGCTCGACCGGCAAGCCCGGCGTGGTGCTGGTGACCTCCGGTCCCGGCGCCACCAATGCGGTGACCGGCCTCACCGATGCGTTGATGGATTCCATTCCGCTGGTCGTGCTGACGGGCCAGGTGGCGACGCATCTGATCGGCACCGATGCGTTCCAGGAATGCGACACGGTCGGCATCACGCGGCCCTGCACCAAGCACAATTGGCTGGTGAAGGACGTGAACGATCTCGCCCGCGTGCTGCACGAGGCGTTCCAGATCGCCACCACAGGCCGGCCCGGCCCGGTGGTGGTCGACATCCCGAAGGACGTGCAGTTCAAGACGCGGCGCCTATCTCGCGCCCGATTCCGTGCGCCATCGCACCTATCGGCCGAAGACCGATCCCGATCTGGGCGCCATCGTCAAAGCGGTCGAGATGATGGCGAACGCGAAGCGGCCGATCTTCTACACCGGCGGCGGCATCATCAATTCCGGACCCGAAGCGAGCCGGCTGTTGCGCGAGCTGGTGAAGCTCACGGGCTTTCCCGATCACCTCGACCTTGATGGGCCTCGGCGCGTTTCCAGCGTCCGATCCGCAATGGCTGGGCCTGCTCGGCATGCACGGCACCTACGAAGCCAATCATCGCGATGCATGATTGCGACCTGATGATCTGCCTGGGCGCGCGCTTCGACGACCGCGTGACCGGCCGTATCGACGGCTTCTCGCCCGGCTCGACGAAGATCCATCTCGATATCGATGCCGTCGCAGATCAACAAGAATGTGCGGGTCGATCTGCCCATCGTCGCCGATGCCGCGCAAGGCGCTGAAGGAGATGCTGCATTTCTGGAAGACGCAGACGCCGCAAGGTCGATGCACCGGCGCTGGCCGAGTGGTGGAAGCAGATCGAAATCTGGCGCACGAAGAATTCGCTCGCCTACAAGCCATCTGCCGACATCATCAAGCCGCAATATGCCATCGACCGGCTTTATGCGCTGACACGCGGGCGCGACGTCTACATCACCACGGAAGTGGGCCAGCACCAGATGTGGGCGGCGCAGCGCTTCAAATTCGAAGAGCCCAATCGCTGGATGACCTCCGGCGGCCTCGGCACGATGGGCTATGGCCTGCCCGCGGCGGTCGGCGTGCAGATGGCGCATCCGGATGCGCTGGTGATCGACATCGCGGGCGAAGCCAGCGTGCAGATGACCATGCAGGAGATGTCGACGGCGGTGCAGTATGATCTGCCGATCAAGATCTTCATCCTCAACAACCAATATATGGGCATGGTGCGCCAATGGCAGCAATTGCTGCATGGCGGGCGCTATTCGCATTCCTATTCCGAAGCGCTGCCCGATTTCGTCAAGCTGGCGGAAGCCTTCGGCTGCGTGGGCCTGCGCGCCGACAAACCCGCAGAGCTGGACGACAAGATCATGGAAATGATCGACGTGAAACGGCCCGTGCTGTTCGATTGCCGGGTGGATCCCGACGGAGAACTGCTATCCGATGATCCCGTCGGGCGCGGCGCATAACGAGATGCTGCTGCTCCGATTCGTCGGAGAACGAAGTGAGCGACGAAGGAAAGATGCTGGTGTGATGAAATGCGCGAACAGATCACGTCCAGGTCGAGCGCCACACCCTCACCGTGCTCGTCGACAATGAAGCGGGCGTGCTGGCGCGCGTCGTCGGGCTGTTCTCGGGCCGCGGCTACAATATCGAAAGCCTGACGGTCGCCGAGGTGGATCACGCCGCCGCACACCAGCCGCATCACCATCGTCACCTCCGGCACGCCGGAAGTGATCGAGCAGATCGAGGCGCAGCTGGGCCGGCTTGTGCCGGTCCATCGCGTGGTCAACTGGACGACCACGAAGCCCGGCATCGAGCGCGAAATGGCGCTGGTCAAGGTGGCGGGCACCGGCGAGAAGCGGGTCGAAGCATTGCGCATGGCCGATGCCTTCCGCGCGCGGCGTGATCGACACCACGCATACGAGCTTCGTGTTCGAGATCACCGGCGCGCCCGACAAGATCGACGCGTTCATCGATCTGATGCGGCCGTTGGGGCTGGTCGATGTCTCCCGCACCGGCGTCGCCGCCATCAGCCGCGGCCCGGAGGCGATGTAATCTGGTTTCAACTTGAGGAATCACTTCATGCGCGTCTATTACGATCGGGATGCCGATCTGAATTTCATCAAGAACAAGAAGGTCGCCGTGATCGGCTTTGGCGTCGCAGGGTCATGCCCATGCGCTGAACATGCGCGATAGCGGCGTGAAGGAGGTCGTGATCGCGGCGCGCGCCGGCGCGCTCCGCCGACAAGGCGGAAGCGGCGGGCTTTCAAGTGATGGATACGGCGGAGGCCGCCAAATGGGCCGACGTGATGATGATGGTGACGCCGGACGAACTGCAGGCCGACATCTATGCACCGCGATCTCGCGCCCAACATGAAGAAACGGCGCGGCGCTGTTCTTCGCGCATGGCTTCAACATCCATTTCCGCCTGATCGAACCGCGCAAGGATCTCGACATCGCGATGGTGGCGCCGAAAGGTCCGGGCCATACGGTGCGCAGCGAATATC
The DNA here is from genome assembly GCA_963715545.1 of uncultured Alphaproteobacteria bacterium. Lineage (GTDB taxonomy): Bacteria > Pseudomonadota > Alphaproteobacteria > Micropepsales > Micropepsaceae > Rhizomicrobium. Next base: position 4,691,272 of record OY970252.1, read on the forward strand.
GCCGCGGCGGCGGCGTGCCCTGTCTGATCGCGATGCATCAGGATGCCAGCGGCAATGCGCATGATCTGGGTCTCGCTTATGCGTCGGCCATCGGCGGCGGCCGCGCGGGCATCATCGAAACGACGTTCCGCGAGGAATGCGAGACCGATCTGTTCGGCGAGCAGTCGGTGCTGTGCGGCGGGTTGGTGGAATTGATCCGCGCCGGCTTCGAAACGCTGGTCGAAGCGGGCTACGCGCCGGAGATGGCCTATTTCGAATGCCTGCATGAAGTGAAGCTGATCGTAGACCTCATCTATGAAGGCGGCATCGCGAACATGAACTATTCGATCTCTAACACGGCCGAATATGGCGAATATGTCACGGGCCCCCGCCTCATCGATGCGCGCGTCAAGGCCGAGATGAAACGCGTGCTTGACGATATCCAGTCGGGACGCTTCGCGCGCGACTGGGTGCTGGAGAACAAGGCCGGCCAGCCGTCGTTCAAGGCGATCCGCGCCCGCGGCGCCGCCCACCAGATCGAAGAAGTGGGCGCCCGCCTGCGCGCCATGATGCCGTGGATCGCTAAGAACAAACTGGTCGACAAGGCGAAGAACTAAGTCGAATCTCGAAACGGGGTCTATCCGATTTTCCCGCCTTCGCCTCGCGCCCGCAGATTGCTATGCTGTGCGGGGAGGTGGAGAATGCCAGTTCGTCAGTCGTATCCAAATGTGCGGCGCGGCGCCGCTGTTCGGGCATTGCTACCGCTTGTTGCCCTCTTCGTCGCTATTGGTTTGAGTTACACATCTCAAGCTGCGGCGCAGACGCCGGTCGCGTGCGAGGACTCGCCAAACAATTTTGACTGCCCATGGGTCGCCCGCGGCCAGCCGAAAATTGACTTTTCCGTACAAGAAAACAATCAAGTCATTCGCATCCTAGGGATAGTCGCGCTGCGCTACGAGAAGTCCGTCATGGTTGAGTTCCGTCGTGACAAGTTTGGCCAGTCATGGCTCACAATGTTTGATCCTCTAAGCCCGGATCGTAATTTGGTCGTGCCGATCGAAGACGCCGCCTGGTTCAATACGCTGTCGCGATGGAAGAACTTTGCGGCAACGCAAGCGGAATTTGATCGGCAGAAAGCAACACATGAGAAGAAGCAGCAGGAGGAAGAGAAAAAGAAGGGCTTTAGGACAGTGGTGGTGTGCGCTGACGGCTCGGATGTCGAAATTGATACGGCGCTGGACGGCCGAGTTGCACATCTGTCCGCCAGCGATTGTTTGAACGACGAAGTCGATATTTACCTGAACGATGTTCGCGCGCTCGCATATTCGCTCATTCCCTATTGCGCCGACCTGATCGCGAAGGCGAGTAGTATTTGCTTGGCGCTTGATGGTGACAAGTTCGCCGCGGCCGAAGTTTTAAATCTGGCAACGTCCGTCAAGCTGTCCGGCTGCGACGAGAGCGGACCTTCTGCATCACTACTCCCGCTGCTCGCTCCTGATGCCATTCTGCGCGTGAACGGAGGTGCCGACATCAAAGGTCCCACCGCAGTCGCGCGAGCATGGGAGAGCTTCGCTTGCCAAGCGGTAATGTACGAAACTGCCCCCAAAATTGTTGAGGCTCGCGGGCAATACGCCAGAATGGTGGGTTCCCTCGTAACTGAACGTCCGGAGAAACTGCAGCAATCGAATCTCTCGAACCCGAAATTTTTCGATGCAGTTTCCGTGGAGCAATGGAAGCGCAATGACAAGGGCAGATTCGAATTGACTTCGTGGGAGATCGGCCCATTCGTTCAGCAAGAGGATCAATAATTCATGCGCATCGGAACGCCGCTATCACCCTCCGCCACGAAAGTCATGCTGCTCGGCGCGGGCGAGCTGGGCAAGGAAGTAATCATCGAATTGCAGCGGCTCGGAGTCGAGACGATCGCGGTCGATCGCTATGCGGATGCGCCGGGCCAGCAGGTCGCGCACCGTGCATATGTGATCGATATGACGGACGCGAAGGCGTTGCGGGCGCTGGTCGAACAGGAACGGCCGCATCTGATCGTGCCGGAGATCGAGGCGATTGCAACGGACGAACTCGTGCGCATCGAGGAAGCGGGGCTCGCGACCGTGATCCCGACGGCGCGCGCCGCCCATATCACCATGAACCGCGAGCGCATCCGCCGCCTCGCCGCGGAAGAGTTGAAGCTTCCGACGTCACCTTATGCGTTCGCGTCGTCGCTGGAGGAATTGCAGGCCGCCATCGACGGCGGCATCGGATTTCCTTGCTTCGTAAAGCCTGTCATGTCGTCGTCCGGCAAGGGCCAGAGCAGGCTCAAAGCGCCAACCCGATGTCGCGAAAGCCTGGGACAAGGCGTTGTCCTCGGGGCGCGTGAAGCAGCCGCGTATCATCGTGGAAGGCGAGGTCGCATTCGATTTCGAGATCACGCAATTGACCGTGCGCGCGTCTGACGGCAAGGGCGGCGTGGCCACGCATTTCTGCGACGCAATCGGCCATGTGCAGGTGGACGGCGATTACGTGGAGTCCTGGCAGCCGCAAGCGATGAGCGCGGTGGCGCTCGAGAAATCCCGCGACATGGCGGCAAAAGTCACGGCGGCGCTGGGTGGCTTTGGCATTTTCGGCGTGGAATTGTTCGTCAATGGCGACGAGGTCTGGTTCTCCGAAGTGAGCCCGCGACCGCACGATACGGGCCTCGTCACGCTCGTTTCGCAATTTCAAAGCGAATTCGCGCTGCACGCCCGTGCGATCCTGGGCCTGCCCGTTTCGACAGCGCTGAAATCTCCCGGCGCGTCCGCCGTCATCTATGGCGGCAGGGATGCGAAAGGCATTGCGTTCGAAGGCGTCGATCTGGCGCTCGGCGTTCCCGAGACAGAACTGCGCCTGTTCGGCAAACCGGAATCATTCAAAAAGGGCCGCATGGGCGTGGCGCTGGCGCGTGGCCAAAACACGGACGAAGCGCGCGCACGGGCGAAGGAAGCGGCGTCGCTTGTGAAAACTGTTGCTGCGGATTGACCGCGCCGCTACGTCGGGTTTTCCATGCTGAACATCGCGCTGTCGTCATCATAGGCGAACAGTTCGGCGAAGCGGGCCCAGCTGACGATCGCACGCAAGGTCTGCTCGGCCATATCGGGCGTCATGTGATCTTCCAGCTCGTCGAGGAAGCGCGACTTGGGCGCGGTATGGCTTTCACGTTCGTCGAGAATGCGCCTGATATGGGCTGCGAACGGGACATAGCGGATCAACAGCCGCGCAAAGATACGCTTGCGGTCGTCCGTCTCGGCGTCAACGAAGCGTTTGCCGTTGTCCGTGATCCGGATGTCGCCGTCTCCCACTTCCGCGAGCCGCAGCAGCTGCAGGCTTTCCGCGATCGGAAACAGATCGTCGATTTCCTCCAGTTGCAGGTCGGACGCGATGTCCGGCAGGTCGGCCCTGCCGTTGAACGGCGGCGCAGCGAGCGCTTCGAGCAGGCCCGATAGAATATTGACCGAGATTCGCGGCAGGACGAGGCTGAACCCTGAGCCCGGAATGTGGCCAAGCGCCCCTTGCGCCAGTTTCTCCGCGCGGCGCGCCGTCATCTCCACATAGATGCGGTCCACCAGCGCGCTGAACTCAGGATCCTGGCGCTCGCGCGGCTGGCGCATGGGAATCTTAATCTCGGTGACGATGCGGCCTGGGTTGGTGGAGAACAGGAGCACGCGGTCGCACATCAGCACCGCTTCCTCGATATTGTGCGTGACAAGGATCACGCCCTTGATCGGCAGGTCGCCTTCTGACCACAGCTCGAGAAGATCCGTGCGCAGATTTTCCGCGGTCAGCACGTCGAGCGCCGAGAAGGGCTCGTCCATCAGAAGAATATTGGGATGGACGACGACGCGCGCGCGAAACCCACACGCTGGCGCATGCCGCCGGACAACTCGCGGGGATAAGCGCATTCGTAACCGTCAAGGCCGATCAGGTCGATGGCGGCGATGGCGCGGGTGCGGATTTCTTTCGGCGGAAGACCCGCCGCTTCGAGACCCAGTTCCACATTCTCCAACACGGTCAGCCAGGGGAACAGCGCGAAGCTCTGGAACACCATCGAGATGCCCTTGGCCGGCCCGTCGACCGGATTTCCCAAATAGGTAGCGGTCCCGCTTGAGGGCGTGCGCCAGTCCGGAAATGATCCGCAGCAATGTCGACTTTCCCGAACCCGAACGCCCGAGCAGTCCCACAATCTCGCCCTGCTTCAGGGTGAGATTGATCCCGTCCAGCACCAGCAATTCGTCGCCGCCGGCCTTGGGAAAGGTCTGGTGCACATGCACACATCGAGAAGGGTGCTCGCGTCCATGATCGCCTCCTAAGACAATTTGTATTTGCGTTCGGCATACCGATAGAGCGGCCGCCAGAACGTGCGATTGATGATCGTCACCAGCACGCTCATCACCGCGATGCCGAGCACGACATGCTGGAAATTGCCGGCCGTCGTCGCGATTTGAAGATAGTCGCCGAGCCCCTGGGCATGCAGCGTCTTACTGCCCCAGGTGACATATTCCGCAAGCATGGCGGCGTTCCAGGAACCGCCCGAGGCCGTGATCGCGCCCGTCACGTAAAACGGAAACACGCCGGGCAGCGCGATCTTGCGCCACCACAGCCAGCCGCGAACCTGCAGATTGTCGGCCGCGTCGCGCAATTCCTGCGGCAAGCCGCTCGCGCCCGCAATGACGTTGAACAAAATGTACCATTGGGTGCCCAGCACCATCAGCGGCGACAGCCAGATATCGGGGTCGAGGCTCAGAAAGCGATCAGACGACATCGACCACGACCGGAAACAGCAGATTGGCCGGGAAAGGCCGCGAGGAATTGCGCCACCGGCTGTACGAAATGGGCGACCTTGGGGCGCAGACCGACATAGATGCCGATCGGCGTCCAGATCACGCTGGCGATGGCGATCAGCACCATCACCCGCACCATGGTGATGAAGCCCGAGCACAAAGACATGCAGGACTTCAGACCCCGATATGCTGCCCGCCACAAATTCGTAGACACGCCACAGCGCAAAGGCGCAGATCGCGATCAATATGCCGCTACCAGGCGATGTCGGCGGCGCGCGACGAGAGCGGCGTACTGCGGCCCACAGCTCGAAGCGGAGAAGGAACCCTGACCCGATAAGACCAGCGCAGAAGCGTCTTGAACGGCACTGCGACCGCGTCGAGCAGTTCGGAGCGGCGGATAGACGGTCAGCAGCCCAGGACTCCGGCGGGTCCTCGATATTCTCCTGATCGAACCGAAAGCGGTCCGCCCAGGCTACGAGCGGCCGGAACAGGAGCTGGTCATAGATGAGGATGACGACGAGCATCGCCACGATGGCCTCAGAAAATGGCCGCGAGATCTTCGTGCGCGATGGCGAGCGCGATCTAGGAGCCGACCCCCGGAAGCGCGATGTTGACGTGTTGCCGACGCTGATGGCCTCGGACGCCACCACGAAGAACCAGCCGCCGGACATGCGACATCATCATGTTCCAGATCAGGGACGGCATGGCGAAGGGCGCCTCGATCCGCCAGAAGCGGGCCCAGGCAGTCAGGCCGAACACCTGCGCCCGCTTCCGTCAGTTCGGGCGGGACGGTGCGCAGCGACTGGTAGAAGCTGAAGGCCATGTTCCAGGCCTGGCCGGTGAAGATGACGAAGACGCGGCCAGAACTCGGCCCCGAGAATCCGGCCCGGCGACAGAGACAGGAAGAACACCAGCGTGAACGACAGGAAAGCCCAGGATCGGCACGGACTGCAGGATGTCGAGCAGGGGGACCAGGAGCGCGCCCGCCCGCTGACTCTTGGCCGCCCAGGTCGCATAGGTGAAGGTGAAAACAGCGAAAAAGCCATTGCGATCAGCATGCGTAAGGGCGGTGCGCAGCGCATAGCCAGGCAGGGCCCAGGGGCTCAGCGACAGAGGGACCGTCTTGAGGGTCGTCAGCGGCTCGATGACATGTCGGCTCACATCGGCGAACAGGACGATGAAGCCGAGCACCAGCAGGGCCGCCGCGACGTCCCAGCGGCTGGGGAGCAGGCGGCGTGCTTCAATGGAGACGGGCGGCAGGATTTTCATCTGCGGCGAACCTCCGTCCTGAACGTGAAAGGATTGTGATGGCGAAGCGTACAAACCCCGCGCAAACCGACGCACGGGAACGCGCTTCTCCTGACCTTAAAAATGCGATCTGGCAACCCCCTCCCGGGACGATTTTCCCGATACCGAGCGTTCGGCCCTGGGTCGCTTGAGATGGCCTCGCGAGGCGTTTGCAAATCTTGAAAAGACACGCCTCTCGACCCATCAGTTCTATTGCGCCGTCCTGCGCAATCGGCGTAAAACCTTGGAAACGAAGTCGAAAGCGTGAATTTACGCACGCTTAAGGGCGATTCGTTAAAGTTAGCGAACCGTGAATTCGGCGGGCGGAACGGCGATCCGGCAATGACGATTTACGCGCATTCGAATGCGACGGGCGGAATTTCCGCCTGCCTTCGCGCGCGCATCGCTCCGGCAGCCCCGTCCTTCCCTCGGTTCGTCGCAGCGCGCTGCTTCTCCTCCTTAGCCGCCCCTAGGCGATCGACGCTCCATCGGAGCGCGCGCGTTTAGGGGATCGAATGCGAAAGGAGAGATCGAAGCCGCCGCGAGGCGAACGGAAGGAATCTTTAGGCCATGAGCACCAACACAGAAATATCCGAACGAGTAAGAATCTTCGACACCACGTTGCGCGACGGCGAGCAGTCGCCCGGCGCCGCGATGACGCATCGAGGAAAAACTCGCAGATCGCCGAACTGCTCGACGAGATGGGCGTCGACATCATCGAAGCGGGCTTTCCGATTTCCTCGAACGGCGATTTCGAGGCGGTGCAGCGAGATCGTCGAAGGTCGTCGAAGAACGCCAGTCGTGTGCGGATCTGGCGCGCGCCGGCTTCAAGGACATCGATCGCGCCGGCGAAGCGCTGAACGGCCGGCGAAGCGCGCCCGCATCCACACCTTCATTTCCACCAGCCCCGTCCACATGAAGCACAAGCTGCAATATGGGCCGAAAACGCGGTGCTCGACGCGGTCGGCGCCTCGGTGACGCGCGCGCGCAATTTCACCGACGACGTGCAATGGAGCGCCGAAGACGCCACGCGCACGGAGCCGGATTTCCTCTGCCGCTGCGTCGAAGTCGCAATCCATTCCGGCGCCACGACGATCAATATTCCCGACACGGTGGGCTATTCGACGCCGCAGGAATATTTCGACCTCATCACCATGCTGCGCGAGCGCGTGCCCAACGCCGACAAGGTGATCTTCTCCACCCATTGCCACAACGATCTGGGCCTGGCGGTGGCCAATTCGCTGGCCGGCGTGCTGGCGGGCGCGCGCCAGGTCGAATGCACCATCAACGGCATCGGCGAGCGCGCCGGCAACGCCGCGCTGGAAGAGATCGTGATGGCGCTCAAGGTGCGCCGCGACATCATGCCGTTTCACCACCGGCATCAACACCACGCATGCTGTGCGCGCGCCTCCAAGCTCGTGTCCAACGTCACCGGCTTTCCCGTCCAGTACAACAAGGCCATCGTCGGCAAGAACGCCTTCGCCATGAAAGCGGCATCCACCAGGACGGCATGCTCAAGAATGTCGAGACCTACGAGATCATGCGGCCCGAAGATGTCGGCGTGAAGGAAACCTCCCTGGTGCTGGGCAAGCTGTCGGGCCGCCACGCCTTCCGCGACAAGCTGGAGAGCATGGGCTACGAGCTGGCGGACGACGCGCTTCGAGGACGCGTTCCGGCGCTTCAAGGATCTCGCCGACAAGAAAAAGCATGTCTTCGACGAGGACATCATGGCCCTGGTGGACGACGAGATCCTGCGCGGCCATGACGGCATCGTCGTCAAAGGCCTGAAGGTCGAGACCGGCATCGGCATCGAGCCGAGCGCGGACCTCGTGCTCGGTCGTGGGCGACGAAGAACGCCGCACGCGCACGACGGGCGACGGCCCGGTCGACGCGATCTTCAAGGCCATTCGCGAACTCTATCCCCACACCGCCACTCTGCAGCTGTTCCAGGTCCACGCCGTGACCGAAGGCACCGATGCGCAGGCGACGGTCAGCGTGCGGCTGGAGGAAAATGGGCGCACGGTCACCGGGCAAGGCGTCCGACACCGACACGCTGGTGGCCGCGGCCTACGCCTATGTGAATGCGCTCAACAAGCTTTTGGTGAAACGCGAAAAACAGGCGCCCGAGGCGCTAACCGTCGCGCGATGAGACTAGCGGCTCCGGCGACATCCTGCCGGGGCCGTCTCGCCTCAAGGTACGGTTATTGCAAGCGCCTCTTTGGAAAGGAACGGGCAGGAAAAGCATGTTCGGCAGTCTTCTCGGCGCGCTTGTCGAGCGATATGGCCATCGATCTCGGGACGGCGAATACGCTGGTCTACGTCAAGGGCACGCGGCATCGTCCTCAACGAGCCTTCGGTCGTCGCCACCATGACCACCGGGGCGGCAAGAAGTACGTCCGCGCCGTCGGCAACGACGCCAAGATGATGCTGGGCCGCACCCCCGGCAATATCGAGGCGATCCGCCCGATGCGCGACGGCGTCATCGCCGATTTCGAAGTCGCGGAGGAGATGATCAAGCATTTCATCCGCAAGGTGCATAACCGCCGTTCCTTCGCCAATCCCATGATCATCGTCTGCGTGCCGTCGGGTTCGACGGCCGTCGAGCGCCGCGCCATTCAGGAATCGGCGCTGTCGGCCGGCGCGCGGCGCGTCTTTCTGATCGAGGAGCCGATGGCGGCGGCGATCGGCGCCGGCCTTCCGGTCTCCGAACCGACCGGCTCGATGGTGGTCGATATCGGCGGCGGCACGACCGAAGTGGCGGTGCTGTCGCTGGGCGGCATCGTCTATTCGCGCTCGGTGCGCGTCGGCGGCGACAAGATGGACGAGGCGATCATCGCCTATATCCGCCGCCACCAGAATCTTCTGATCGGCGAAGCCAGCGCCGAGCGCATCAAGAAGGAAATCGGTTCGGCTGCGCCGCCGCAGGACGGCAACGGCATCACCATGGAGATCAAGGGCCGCGATCTTCTGAACGGCGTGCCGAAGGAAATCACCATCACGCAGCGCCATATCGCCGAGGCTCTGGCCGAGCCGGTCGGCGCGATCGTCGAAGCGGTGAAAGTGGCGCTCGAAGCGACGCCGCCGGAACTCGCCGCCGACATCGTCGACAAGGGCATCGTGCTGACCGGCGGCGGCTCGCTGCTCGCCAATCTCGATCAGGTGCTGCGCGAAGAAACGGGCCTGCCCGTCTCCATCGCCGACGATCCGTTGTCCTGCGTCGCGCTGGGAACGGGCCGGGTGCTGGAGAACACCAAGGGCATGCGCCACGTCCTGTCGACGGCGTTCTAGAACGGTACGCGGGCTGAAGGGGCCCGTCGTCATGGCGAACGGCACCTGGAAGATCGCACGCGGCAAGGGCAATGCCCAGCTTCCGCTGGTCATCGTCGCTGTCCTCGCGGTCGTGCTGGTGCTGCTGGGCAAGGCGCAGTCCGGCTGTTCGATCACGCGCGCGACCTATTTCACCGACGGACGGCGCCGGTGCTGGAAACGGTGCGCGCGCCCGGTCAAGGCGTTCGACCGCTGGATCGGCTCGATCGATCGAGATTTTCACCGTCTATCAGGAGAATCTGCAGCTCAAGGAAGAGAATGCCCGGCTGCCGCCAATGGCAGAACGCGCCGTCGTGCTGCAGGACCGGGTCAAGCGCTATCAGCTGCTGCTGCATGCGGTGCCCGATCCTCGCTGGATGCGGTCACTGGCGCATGTGATCGGCCGCGCCAACCGGCCGTTCCTCAGACACGATGATCCTCGACGCCGGCAAGGCGCAGGGCGTCAAGCCGGGCGAGGCGGTGGTCGATGCGCGCGGCATGATCGGGCGCATCTATCTCGCCGGCCAGCACACCAGCTGGGTGATCCTGCTCACCGATCTCAACAGCCGCATTCCCGTCACCATCGCGCCGGGCAATATCCAGGCGATCATGACGGGCGACAACACGATTGCGCCGTCGCTCGAAACGCTGCGGCCAGGGCGTGCAGTCTGAAAGACGGGCGACCAGATCGTCACGTCCGGCGATGGCGGCTTGCTGCCCGCCGGACTTGCCGATCGGCACCGTGGCGGCCGACGGCAGCGATTTTCCGCGCGGTTCTGCTCTGGCCGACGCGGCGCACGAGCGACGATGTGCGAATCCTCAATCTGAAACGCCGCCCGAACAGCCGCCGGCGCCATCGCCCAATGATCTTCCGGTCGTCCGCTGCGGGTCTTGCCGCCGCTGGCGCCGCCTACGCGCCGCTCCGCCGACGGCGCAACGCCGCGCCGCCGCCGGCCAAACGCCGGCGCAGGTGCAAACTGCTGCATCCACTGACGCCGGCGCCGACGCAAGCTGCCGCGCCCGCCGATGCCGGACGACCGGTGATCGCCATGCATGACCGCATCGGATACTCGGTCGGCAATGCGCTCGCGGCGCTGATTCCATTCTTTTGCGGCGTCGTCGGCGCGCTCATCGCCAACATGCCGATTTCGCTTTTCGGCGGCCATGGTGCCGCCGCCGCTGCTCGCGCTGATGCCGGTCTATTTCTGGTGCCTCGTGCGGCCCGATCTGATGCCGCCCTGGGCCGCGTTCGCCATCGGCATCCTGGAAGACCTGCTTTCGGGCGGCCCGCCCGGCGTCTGGACGCTGTCGTTTGTCGCGACCTATGCGCTGGTCGATCGCCAGCGCGAATGCCTTCGCCGGGCTTTCCGGCTTCGGCGCCGTCATCGGCTTTGCGACTGCCATGCTCATGGCTTCGGTCGTGGCCCTCCTGGTCGCGGCGCTTTATTATTGGCGCTTCCCGCCCATCTCGATGCTGATCGTGCAATTCGCCGTCACGATCCTGTTCTACATTCCGGGCGCGCGCGCTCCTGAACCTGATCCATCGCCGGCTGGTCGGTCCGCTCAGGAGCGATTTCTGATGCCGCTGTTCGACCACAAGGACAAAAGCCGCTACGCGACCTTCACCCGCCGCACACTGATGATGGGCGGCGGCATGACGGCGGTGTTCGCGGTGCTGGGCGGGCGGCTTTACCAGCTTCAGATTCGTCGACGGCGACGAGTACATGACTCGCGCCGAGGACAACCGCGTCAATCGAGCGGCTGCTCGCGCCGTCGCGCGGCCGCATCCTCGACCGCTTCGGCATGGAGCTCGCCAACAACCGGCGCAATTATCGCGTGCTGCTGATTCCGGAACAGGCGACCGAAGGCGTGCGACGCTGCGCTCGACACCATCGGCCGCATCATCCTGCATCACGCCGCGCAGAACGCGAACGCATCCTGCACGACATCGCGCAGAACAAGAAATTCGTGCCCGTGACGGTTGCGGAAAACCTCACCTGGGACGAATTCTCCCGCGTCAACCTGCATCTGCCCTATCTGCCGGCATCCAGCCCGATGTGGGCGAGACGCGCGATTATCCCTTCGGCGACCGAGCTCTCGCATGTCCTGGGCTATGTCGCGGCGGTTTCGCCGGAAGACAAGACGAACGACGACGATCCGCTGCTAGACCTGCCGGGCTTCCGCATCGGCAAGCGCGGCATCGAGAAAGCCTTCGACACGCAGGTGCGCGGCACGCGCCGGCGCCAGCCGCGTCGAAGTCAACGCCTATGGCCGCGTCATCCGCGAGCTGGGCCGCGATCCCGGCGTGCCGGGCTACGGACGTCTAGCTCACCATCGACAACGAACTGCAGCGTTTCGCCGCGCAGCGGCTGGGCAACGAAAGCGCCGCCTGCGTGGTGATGGACGTGACCAACGGCGATGTGCTCGCGCTGGCCTCCACGCCGGGCTATCGATCCCAACTAGTTCAATGTCGGCATCACGGACACCGCAATGGAAAGCGACTGACCGACGGACGACCACAAGCCGCTGATCAACAAGGCGATCGCGGGCATCTATCCGCCGGGCTCGACCTTCAAGACCGCGGTGGCGCTGTCTGCCGTGGATAACGGGATTGTTGACGCCGATTTCAGCGTCGAATTGCACCGGCTCGCTGCAGTTCGGCAACCACATTTTCCATGCTGCTGGAGAAACGGCGGCCACGGCCATGTCGATCTGCAACGCGGCATCCAGGTGTCCTGCGACGTCTTCTTCTACGAAGTGGCGCGGCGGCTCGGCATCGACAAGATCGAGCAGGGGCCGCACAAGCTCGGGACTTGGGCATCTCGACCGGCATATCGAAATTGCCCGGCGAGACAGGCGGGCGTCATCCCGAGCCGCGCCTGGAAGATGAAGCGATATCGACGTCGCCTGGCAGCAGGGCGAAACGCTCAACACCGGCATCGGCCAGGGCTATGTGATCGGCGACGCCGATCCAGCTCTGCACTGCTGGCGGCGCGCATCGCGAGCGGCAATGCAGGTCGTGCCCCGCGTCGTGCGCATGGTCGGGCACAAGCGTCGCAGCCGCGGCCGCAGCTCAGCGCCTCGACTTTCCCGGACAAGGCGCTGGCGGCCGTGCAATCCGGCATGAACGCGGTGACGAACGAGCCGGGCGGCACGGCCTATGCCTGGCGCATTCCCGAGCCCGGCTTCGAAATGGCGGGCAAGACCGGCACCGCGCAGGTGCGCCGCATCACGCAAGGAAGAGCACTGGCGGGCGTCGACGCCAAGAACGACGAGCTGCCCTGGAAGCTGCGCGATCATGCGCTCTTCATCGCTTTCGCGCCGGTCGACAAGCCGCGCTATGCCGCTGTCGATCCTCCTCGAGCATGGCAGCACGCACACTCGCATCCGCAGGTGCAGATCGCGCGCGACATCCTCCTCTTCGCCCAGAAGCGCGACACGCTGGAGCATGCCGCACCGCCTATCCGATCAACGCCGCCGAGCACATGTGCCGGGCGTGCGGGCGATGAGTTCGACCGCGCCTTACGCCGCGGCCACGCGCACGCTTTCGCATCGGCCGACAAGCTGCTGGAGGTCAATTGGGGGCTGGTCGTCTTCTGATCACCATGATCGCCTGCGTCGGATTCGCGATGCTCTATTCGGTGGCGGGCGGGCACTTCGATGCCCTGGGCCGCGCCGCAGATCGAACGCTTCGTGCTGGGCTTCGCGCATCCTGGTCGCGGTCGCGCTCGATCGACATCCGGCGTGTGGATGAGCCTGGCCTATCCGGCCTATGGGCTCGCGCTTCTGCTGCTGGTGGCGACGGACGGTCGCCGGCCATCTGGGACACGGCGCGCAGCGCTGGATCATGCTGGGGCCGCTGGAGCTGCAGCCCTCCGAGCTGATGAAGATCTCGCTGGTGCTGGCGCTCGCGCGCTTTCTGCACGGGCAAGAGCGTCGAGGACGTCTCCAAGCCGCTCAAGCTTGCGATCCCGCTGGCGATGATCGGCGTCCCCGCGGTGCTCGTGCTGATGGAGCCCAATCTCGGCACGGCGACCGATCCTCGATGGCGGATGGCTGCTCGCTTCTGTTCCTGGCCGGCCTTTCCTGGTGGTGGATCGTGCCGGCGGTGACGGGCGTGGTGGCGCGCCGTGCCGTTCGCCTGGCGCTTCGTGCTGCATGATTACCAGAAGGCGCGGGTGATGACGCTTCCTCAATCCGGCAATCCGACGCGCTGGGCGCAGGCTGGAACATCACCCAGGCCAAGATCGCCATCGGTTCGGGCGGGTTCGCGGGCAAGGGCTTCGGGCAGGGCACGCAGAGCCGGCTCAACTTCCTGCCCGAAAAGCAGACCGATTTCATCTTCACGACGTTGGGCGAGGAATTCGGCTTTATCGGCTCCATCGCGCTGCTGATGCTGTTCGCCATCGTCATCTTCTATGGCGTCCGGATCGCGATGGCGTCGCGCAGCCAGTTCGGCCGCCTGCTCGCGATGGGCATCACGCTGAACTTCTTCTTCTACATCATGATCAACGCCGCGATGGTGATGGGGCTGATTCCGGTGGTGGGCATTCCCATGCCGCTGATCTCCTATGGCGGCACGGCCATGCTGACGGTGATGTTCGGGTTCGGCCTTCTGATGTCGCGTCCATGTCCACCGCCAGGTGGAGATTCCGCGCTCTTCCGGCGGGCTTATTTAGGCCAATCCGGCTTTCTGGACAGGGCGAAAACCCTCTGCTATAGGCGCGGTCCCTTGGCGGTTTCCCGCCCGTGGGGCGCTTAGCTCAGTTGGTAGAGCAGCTGACTCTTAATCAGCGGGTCGCAGGTTCGATTCCTGCAGCGCCCACCAATCAGTCCCTCCGAACGCAGACTTTTCGTCTCCGGCGCGAATCCTGCCAGTTGCTCCTTGTCCTTGTGGCAAAGAATTTGAAAGCAGCCGAGGTCGACCGGGAAGTTGGGCGTTGGGGAAAAAGCGCTCCCCCGTCTGGATTGAACTGGCTTGGCCCCCATAACGAGCCGTTGGAAGGCGCAAAACTAGCCGCTGCCGAAAATCCTAGCCCATTGGCGCCCGCGGCAATATTGAAGGTAAGCATCCGCCGAGTACCGCGGCTTTAGGGATTGCGGCAGCCGGACCGGCTATTTCTCGTTGGCTGCGTCCGCGATCAACTGGCGAAGGCAATCGATACCGCGGGGCGTGAAGGCGATCGTTGATTGATCGTCTGGACTATGGACCCAAAGGCGCCCTTCTTCGGGGTCCATCCAGTCACTGATTTGCGAGAGCTTGTCTTCGTCGATGTCGAGCATCTGTGCGACGAGCCCAATCGTGAAGACGGAACCGATGCCGGCCATGATCAGGCGGCAATCTCATGGGATGCGCGGTGCGCCCAGTTCCAAGGCAACAGTTGGTCGATTTTGCTGACGGGGTGATCTGCAATACGGGTGAGAACGTCAGCAAGCCAAGCCTGGGGATCAATGTCGTTGAGTTTTGCGGTCTGAAGCAATGTGTACATCAGGGCAGCCCTGTCGCCGCCACGTTCGGAACCGGCGAACAACCATGCCCGGCGACCGAGGGCAATACCGCGCAATGCACGCTCGGCGGCGTTGTTGCTGAGACATATGCGGCCGTCGTCGAGGAAGCGGGTGAAAGCGTTCCAGCGTTTGAGCATGTAATCCATAGCCTTGGCGACCTCCGCGTGTCGCGAGAGCCTGGCGCGCTCGGTACGCATCCATATCTCCAGCTCCCTCACCAGCGGCGCGATTTGCTCTTGGCGATAAGCGAGGCGCCGTTCGGCGGATTGCCCGTTGATCGCGCGTTCATGGGCGAAAATAGCGTCTATCTTCCTGACGGCCTCCAGCGCGAGCGGCGAGACGATAGCGGGCTTCCTGTTGCGGGCCCTGGATGCAATGTCGGCCAGGACGAAGAACTTCCTGCGTCCGTGCGCCCAACACGCCGCTTCTGTGATGGGAACGGGTTTGCGTGCCGCTTCGTAAAGCCCATTGAACCCGGCATAGGCATCCGCTTGCAGGATGCCGCCGTAATGAGCCAAGTGCCGCTGGGGATGTTCGCCTGTGCGATCCCGCGAGAAGAAGTACATCGCTGCCGGCGGATCGGCGCCGCCGAACGGCTTGTCGTCACGGACGTAGACCCACAGGCGGGCCGTGACGGTTTTGCCTTTGGCGAGGAGCGGCACAGGCGTGTCGTCGCCATGAATCCGCTCGCCGGCAAAAACGTGCGCACGGATCCGATCGGCAAGCGGAGACAGCACAGCCGCACAGGCGCCGACATCGTCGGCGAGTGTGGACAGCGGCAGGTCGATGCCCTCGCGGGCATAGGCCTCGCTCTGGCGGTTCAGCGGCTGATGCAATGCGAATTTATTGTGGAGCACCATGGCGAGCAGGTTCGGTCCTGCGCGGCCGCGGGCGATCACATGGAACGGCGCCGGGGGCTGACTGATCTTCTCGCAGTCCCGACAGGTGAACTTCTCGCGCACATGCTGGATTACCTTCCATTGCCGCGGAATAACCTCCAGCGTCTCGGTGATGTCCTCGCCCAGCTTGGCGAGCTTGGTCGAACCGCAGCAGGGACATTCCGTCGGTCCCGGGACGATCACCCTCTCGCGCGGCAGATGTTCGGGAAAAGGCTTGCGCACCGGCTTCTTGCGGGTGTGCGCCGGAACAAAACTCGTACCGGCAGATTTGGCCGCCATCTCCGCGGCGATCTCGTCCTCGCGCGCCGAAGCTTCCAGATCCTCCAGCTCCAGCTCCATCTGATCGAGCAGCTTGCGGCCGCGTTCGGAGCGACTGCCATAGAGTTCGCGGCGAAGCTTCTCGATAGCGAGCTTCATATGGGCGATCACGGCTTCGGCGCTGGAAACGCTGGCGCTCGCACGGGCCGCTTCGGCTTGCGCCGCCATGCGCAAGGAACGCTCCGCGCCGATCTCGATGTCGCGGGCGGCAAGCAACGCCTTGAGCGTCTCTACGTCATCGGGAAAGGAATCGATGAGGCTTGCCATGGTGTGATCGAATCACAAAACGCCGGCTTTGTGAGCCGCCGCCCTGGCCGTCGAGTCACCATGCCGCAACGAAGGGCCACAAAATATTGTGGAAAATCAGCCCGCCGCCTGCGGCTGGAACGTGCGTTGCGGATGGCGCCAATCGATGCCCTCGAGCATGTAGCCGAGCTGCGCTGGCGTGATGGGAACGGCACCGTCCACGACCTGCGGCCAGATGAACTTGCCGCGCTCCAGCCGCTTGGCATAGAGCGACATGCCGAGCGCGTCATGCCAAAGCACTTTGATCAAGTCGCCACGACGCCCGCGAAACACGAACAGATCGCCGGCATGGGGATCGCGTCTCAGACCCTGCTGTACTTGCAGGGCCAGGGTGTTCATGCCGCGCCGCATGTCGGTGTGACCGGTAGAAATCCACACCCGCACGCCGGAAGGGACCGGGATCATTTGCGCTCCAGAGCATCGACAACTCGCCTCAACGCCGCCGCATCCACATCGCTGCCGACAATTACTTGGCGACTTCCGGAAAGAACGATCACCATGCGCCCGGCCTCGGGACGGGAGGGAGAAACCTCGGACGACGGCGCTTCCGAATGGGCCACCGATACCACCCGCGAAATCTCGTCGGCCGCGACAACCGCCGGCACAAAGCCCGGCTCCTCATCCGGAACCAGCTTCCCGTCGCGTGTTAGCCGCCGCCAATTGAACAACTGGCTCGTCGAAATCCCATGCCGCCGCGCCGTCGCAGAGACTATCCGCTTGGCGCTGAAGCTCTCGGCTACGATCCGCAGCTTCTCATCCAGCGTCCAGCGGCGACGGGATCCCGTCTCGATCACCTCAAGCGTCGAGACCCTCGGCATAGGCGTATGACTAGGCATACTCCTATGTCTTCACTCCGACCGTATCAGCGCAAGGCGGTGCTCGGCGTAGGGGTACTATTGAAGCTGCCCGGTCGTGAATTCATCCATGTCGAGCAGGTGGTGCACGCGTTCATTTATTTCCGGTTCGGCACGAAATTGCCCGCGCAACGTTCCCAGTTAGCCATGTCGTCGCCAAAGCGAGCGGGCCACCTATTTTGTACTGGGAAGGCAAGTGGTGCAGCGGCGGTCAGCAATTCGACGGACCAAGGGCCGTCGGATGCGGCGTCACGGAAGAGTATCTTGTCTTCGCCAAGATCGCCCAACAATGCAATCCGCCGAGCATCAACGGCGAAGACTTGACCATTTAAACTGGCAGCCTCGTCGGTGCACAAATAAGCGATCCAGGGCGCCACACCAGCTGCCCCCCCCATTCCAGACCTGAATGCAGCTTCGCCACGATCAACATATCCGCGGTCCAGCCAACGTTGTACTTCGGCAGCGAAATAGCTGGTGTCCTTCGTGGCGTGGGCTTCCGGATTGTAGGTGTTGACCGTGATTCCGTAAGGACCGTAGTCCGCCGCCATACCGCGTCCCAGGCCGAATAATGCCGATTTTGAAGCAGTGTATGCACTGCCCCCAAATTGACCCGTTCCGCCCACCGATCCCGCATTGATGATTCTTCCCCATTTTTGTTTCACCATATGCGGAAGGGCGGCGCGACAGGTGTAGAAGACAGCGTCAAGATTGGTGGACAAGGTTCGGCGCCAAACTTCATCCGAACACTGCGTCACGGGCCCCGTGAACTCGGGGCCATAGATCCCAGCATTGTTGATCAGAATGTCTATGCCGCCCAAAGCCTCCACGCTTTGGTCGATTAAGCGCTGCGCAGAGTCCGAACTCTCAACTGACCCAGGAATTGCTTTTGCCCAGCCGCCTATGGCGCGAATTTCGCGAACAACGTCTTCAATGGCTCTTTGGCCTTCCACATCTGAGCCGCGTGCGTTGACGACGACTCTCGCGCCCTCCAATGCAAGGAGCTTTGCTATTTCGCGGCCGATCGATCGGGACGAACCGGTGACCAGTGCTCTCTTGTTTCTAAGCTTCATATCGTTCTCCGGCAGTCCACGGACAGATGCGATCGGTTCAGTTCCCAGCTTCCCCAGTTCGTCGGAGAGGCGCTCCTGACGCCGCCCTAGTCGCAAACCCAATCTAGGCTAGATTTTAGGCTGTCGCGAAGGTATAATCAATTATCTAAACGATTAAATAGGTGATATGGGAAGTGTTACGGCTTGGATCAAATCAAAAGTGTGCTGAGCTTGGATTGCCTGGCTGCGCTCCCTCAAACCGCGGCCAGCGGCATGAGAGAAAGATCAAAGGAAGGCTTCGATGAGCGGCGCCAGAGATTCAGTGGAAAAGGCATTCGGTTCGGAAGAGTTGTTCAAACATCCCGATCATACCGCCAACATCGACAGTCGAGAGGACGCTGTTCGAGAGATCGCGGACGAGCTCTTTGCGATGGGGCCGGTCGTTCGGGGATCGGGGTTCGTTAGACCGGAGGGAGCTGGGGTCAGATTCGGTCATCTGGAATTCCCAAACATCCTAATACCGGCCGAGGCTTGCGAGGGAGAGTGTTTCGCTGCGGTAAGCTGGGAAGCCGCCCGTACTGTTTATTTGAATTCGAAAACATTTGTCTCAAGCATATTTGAGAAATCCGTCGGCGCCTTTTGGGGCCCCGCGCTGACCACGCTCGATCCTCCCGAACATACGAAGTATCGTTCCATCATGGAGCTCGGCTTCACACCGAAGCACGTGAAGGGATACGAAGATACGATTATCCGGCCAGTAATAGAACGCAGATTTAACGCGATCAAAGGCAGAGGCCGAGCGGATCTCGTTCGAGAATTGAATTGCTTTTATCCCTACGAAATTGTGGGACGAATTGTGGGCTTCGACTCTGCGGACATCGGATTTGTCGCCCGTTGTTTCAACAGAATCTGGCTTGCAAACATAAATCCGCAGGCGGCATTCGAAGCAGGAAACGCGCTCAAGGAATATTCGGCCCGATTGATCGCCGCTCGCCGTCGAGAACCGCGAGATGATCTTGTCTCGGCAATGGCAAAGGCACAGGTCGATGGAAAGCCTCTGCAAGACGTAAACTACGTGGCGATGGTCAATCACCTCATGGCTGGAGGCATCGACACCACCTTTCGCCAGTCGGGAAACCTTGCCCATACGCTACTTTCAAATCCCGACCAGTTCGAACTCGTGAAGGAGAACAGGGATCTCATTCCGAATGCCGTCGAGGAAAGTCTTCGATACGAAGGCGTCGGTGGCATAGTCGGACGGCTGGCAGCGGAGGATTTTGACCTTTGCGGCGTCCGAATTCCACGCGGCGCTATCGTGTTTACGTTTCATGGCGTCGAAAATCGCGACCCCTCGAGATGGGAGGCTCCTCACGCTTTTGACGTGCAACGCCCCCGTCTGCCGCATATGCAATTCTCAAACGGTCCACATTCCTGCATTGGGCAGCATCTGGCCCGCTTTATGCTGGCGCGATACCTCGAACATCTCATCGACGACTTGCCGAAATTGAGGTGGGACCCACACGTCGAGACAAAGCCCAAAATTACTGGCTGGACCCAGCGAACGCCACTATCGCTGCCGGTGGTCTGGGACGCTTAAGAAACGCCGACGTCGGTTCTGCCGGGAACGACGGTTGACTGCTGAAGAATTAAAAAAATCAAGTCTCGCGCCGGCCAACTCGTAACCCGGCCTCCGCCTCGGCTAAAACCTGCTTTGTATGCTGACCGAGCGTCGGGGCAGGCGACGGCAACTCCAAGTTCCACTTGCTGAATCGAATGGGAGAACGCAATTCGACGCACGCGCCTTCTGAGGGGTGTTCTCGCCTGGCGAAGAAGCCCGTATCGCGAAGATGGGGTTCGTTCAGTATTTCCGAAATATCGCGCACGGGCATCGCAGGAATGGAGGCCGCGTTGAGGATGGAGGTCCATTCGGCCGTTGTCTTGCACGTCGTATGGGCCGCGACCGCCTTGTAGAGCTGCGATTGGTTCTTCAGCCGTCCGATCGGCGTAGACAACTCCTCCCGGCTGAGCACTTCGGGCGCCCCCAAAAGCGCGAACAGCCTCAACCACGATTCGTCTGTGTAAGGAACGATACTGATATAGCCGTCGGCGGTAGGGAAGGGCTGCCTCTCGGGATCAACCTGCCGCGGGTAGCATGCGGGTCCGACAGGCGGCTCAAACGTTTGTCCACACAAATGCTCTTTGAGCATGAAGTTCGTAAAGCATTCGAACATCGGGACTTCGACGAATTGTCCTTCACCCGTTCTCAATTTGTGAATGATCGCCCCTAATGCGGCATAAGCCGCATGCAAGCCCGCAACCTTGTCTGCAATGAGCGACGGGATGTAACGCGGTCGCGGATTGCCATCTACTCGGGAACTTAGCGTGGCTGTTCCGCTCGCTGCCTGGATGACATCATCATAGGCCTGGAGGTTGGAATAAGGGCCTCCAGAACCGAAGCCCGTGCAATGAATATAAACAATCCCCGGATTTAGGCGCTTCACGGTCTCGAAGTCGAGCCCCAACTTCTCGATGGCTTTGAGACGAACGTTGTGAACGAAAACATCCGAAGCGTCGACTAGTTCGTTTATTGCCGCGATGTCGGATTGCTTCTTGAGATTGAGAACAATCGATCGTTTACCGCGATTGAGCGAGATGTGACCGGCGCTCATTCCGCGCGTTTTCGCGGGTCTGCTGGAATATCGAAATCCATCGCCTTCGGGCGGTTCGACTTTGAGCACGTCGGCGCCTAAATCGGCTAAAATTTGCGTGCAATATGGTCCAAAAACGACCGTCGTCAGATCGAGGATCTTGATGCCCTGTAGCATTGGCCGGTTGTTCTGCATGATTTCTACGCGTCGTTATTCGTGGGTGATATGATGGTCAAACGGCACAGGGAAAGCGCTTCTTCCGCAATCGTGAATCCGCGCACTACGCCTTGGCATAGTAGCGCCGAATTCCGCCAATCACCGAATCGTTGTGTGCTTGATTGATAAGCGCTTGCGCTTTCAGGATATCGGTGGACGGCGGGACGTCGAACCTTGCAGTTATTGTGATCTGGCTGGCGTTCTCGGAAATCTCGTCAATATCCGTTGTAGCCAAATAATTTCGAATTCCGTACGGACCCACGCCTTCGATGTTGTAGTAGAGGTGCCGAAACTCGTCGTCTTGATACAACAGGGTTTCCCGAATCGTCCCGAACGAACCGAACTCCATCTCGCGGGTGCGTGGCGTTTTATTCGGGTCTCCATGCAGCACGATTTTCAGCAAAGCCAGATCGCCCGATGTCGTTGTTCGGCGCGCCCGTCCTGTGCCGGCCCAATCGGTCAGCCACTCCCAGGCTTCTGCGGCCGAAACGTCCACGAGTTGTTGATTAATTATGCGAACACGCTGAAACTTCGACATTTCTGTAAGCCTCTCGCAGTAATCAACCGTGCGATATATTATCGGTCGTCATGATGCGTGGCAACGACAAATGTGTCGTCAACGGGAATCGTCGTTCCAGCCGTCTTATGCTACCGACGGTCGTCCCCACTCTCTGCGTAAATATCTTCTGTCTCGTCGGCACGCTCTTTCTCGTCGGCAGCTCTTTCTCGAATAGAACAGTGCGCGCGTAGACGCCTACGGTTGCGCTGACGGCCTGCGGCGCCTTCCCGCTTGCAACCACCTCCGCGATCCGCTCTCGACTGCACGGCGTCAGGCGGGCATTCGTGTAAGGGTTCATCCGGTCCCCCGCGGATCGCTAAAGCTTCGACAACTTCAGCTTGTTGCGGGACGGGTCGGATAGACGACCGACTGAATGCTCACATCTAATGCGGCCGTTGCCGTTGGAAGCCATCTCTTCCTTGAGCGAAATTCCGGTCTAGCCAGCAAGAAATCATGCGATCAGCGTCCTCCTCAACCACGGCCGGGGACCCGATCTGGCATCCGGGTTCCAGGCATCTTTGCGCCTTTGGCCAGTCGGATTCAATAATAAATTGACCAGCCGATTTGTATATGGTTGTTATAGTGTGAACGTTTGAAAAATTCAAACGTATATGCCTTGGCCCCCTAAGCGGAGAAGCGTCGGTCTTCGGAGAAAATAGCTCGAAAGCAGTTCGCGAACGCGCGTGTTTGGGAGGACAATCGAATGGCGCCATCCAAGGTTTTGAGGACCGGAGAATCTGGAGATCATATCACCTATTGTCGTTTGTGTGAGGCGACGTGCGGTCTGATTGCACATGTCGAAAATCGAATCGTTACTCAAATTGATCCCGATCGCGGCAGTCCGCATTCGCACGGGAAGGTTTGCGCCAAGGGCCCAGCCATGCGGTTCATCACGCATGACCCCGATCGCATTTTGCATCCGCTCAGAAGAAACGGGGCTCCAGGTCAATTTGAGCGTGTATCTTGGGAAGAGGCGCTTGCCGATATCACCAGCGCGCTCGGTTCGATCTTAAAAGAAAACGGTCCGGATGCGTTTGCGGGCTATTTTGGCAATCCCCTGGCGTTCGCTACGTTTTCGATGACTCACTTTATGAGTTTCCTGAATGCGTGTGGCTCTCATAAGCTCTATTCGCCGGGGTCTCAAGATACAGCAACACGAAGTGTAGCCTCGGATATTGTTTTTGGTGGGCCCTTCATGTTTCCGATGCCAGATCTGGCGCGAACGGATCTGATCTTTGTCTTTGGCGCCAACCCCCTCCTTTCGCGTGGATCGTTGTTTATGGCGGGGTCAATTAGGGACGATCTCGATGCCATAGCCGCGCGCGGGCGGGTAGTGATCTTCGACCCAAGACGGACAGAATCGGCGAAAGTGTACGAACACGTTTTCGTGCGATCTGATGCCGATGTCTGGTTGCTGGCCGTAATCATCAGAACCATCATCGAATCGGGCAGGATAGATCGTGCTTTTATAGAATCGCATACCGTGGGTTTTGGCGAATTTAGTGCCGCTCTTCATCAGCTCGATTGTGACTACGCAGCAGAGCGATGCGGGGTGCCATTGCACAAAATTCGTGATCTCGCGAATTCATTTGCGAGCGCCGAGCGCGCTGTCGCCTATGGGCGTGTCGGCGTCTGTCGCGGCACCTTTTCGACATTGACGAATGTGCTGATCGATGCATTGAACATTATTACGGGGCGATTTGGCCGCCCGGGCGGCTGGGGTTTCGGTCTCCGACTGCGCAAAGATGGCTCACACTTTGGCGGAGCGAGTGTCGGTACGCGGCGCACGCGTGTGGGCGGACTTCCCGACGTAGGAGGGCATCTTCCGGGCGCGCTGTTAGCTGCAGATATTGCAGCTCCGGGTCCTGGTCAGGTTCGAGCTTTGATGGTGGCGGCGGGAAATCCGGTATTGTCCGTTCCGGATGGCAGGAAGCTCGAAGAAGCGCTTAGCAAACTTGAGCTAATGTTTTGTCTTGATTTCTACATGTCGGAGACAAGCAAATACGCGAACTACATTCTACCCGTTACAACATTTTTGGAGCGTGCCGATTCGACGTTGGAGTTCACGCAGGCTATGGTACGTCCGTGCTTGCAGGCCACTCTTCCTGTCATTGCACCTATTGGTGAGGCGCGCCCTGAGTATGAGATCTTTCCGGATTTGGCGCGCCGACTTGGTGTGCCACATCCACTTCCTTCCGTGCTTCCCTCGGAGGCAATTGCACTCGGGATCGAGCCATCCCACGAAGCGTCAATCGACATGACGATTCGGCTCTCTGACTTCGGCGATCATTACGGCGCGCGACCGGAGGGAATCTCTCTTGAGAAGCTTATTCAAGACCACCCATCTGGATTTCCGTTGGGCGCCTCTGATCTGCTGGCTGACTCTCTATCACAGATCGGTCATGCGGACGGTCAAATTCACCTCTGGGATAAACGACTCGAGAGTGAATTCCGTCGGCTGAAGAGCAGCGCTTCTTTGCCCGAGCCTGTGTTTCGTTTGATCGGACGACGTAATTTACTTTCCATGAACAGCTGGATGCATAATGCGGAACGGCTGGTGCGGTCGCAGAGACCACGCTTGCAGATGAACGATCAAGACGGACACAGGCTGAAGTTGTCCGACGGTGCTTTGGTGAGCATTCAATCGAAGACGGGTAGAGTCGAAGCCGAAGTCGAGCTCACGGCTGACCTGATGCCAGGGGTGGTCTGTTATCCCCATGGGTGGGGTCACGATGGAGGTTGGACACGGGCAAATCTGTCAAGGGGTGTGAATATCAATCTTTTGACCTCGTCCGATCCGTCCGACCTGGAGCAGATATCAGGCATGAGCTTCCTCGATGGCATTCCCGTCGCCATCGAACCTGTCCGTGCTCAAAAGTCGGCAGACGAGTCAGAAGCGGCACGGGGGCCCGTCGGTGCGACATAGGACAATTTAGCGATTGGCGACGCGCGCGACTGTTTATTCTGAGGGGAGCTCATTTTGCGCTCGGTGCATCCATGCGGCGGAGATTTTTCTATTCTCAGGGAGGTCAACCAGGTGAGGCTGAGTTCTCGCGAGCCAAAAAACAATTAATCGATTAATTTCTGTGGACGGCGGGCAGCCCCCTTGTGTATTCTCGGGCTGGAAGTGCCTCACCGGTCGCCGGTTGAGAAAGTTTGAAACCGCAACGCAGGAGATAAGCCATGACGGATGCAGCGCTCGCCATCCCTACAAAGCTCTTGCCATATGCTGGCAACATCATGGATGTCGATACACACGAGCAATCCCCCATCAATGCTTGGAATGATCTCTACGGTTCAATCGTCGATCCTCTGATCGAAGCCTTGAAGGTCATGCAGCTACCCGCGATATTGGATGTTCGGGAAAAGGACGATACGGAGATCAACGCCCAGACGGTATGGAAGACCAAGCTATTTAACGCTCCGGGCGCTTTCGATTTCGAGCGCCGTATCGACGTGATGGATCTGACCGGGGTAAAGCAACAAATCATTTTCCCCGGCAATTTGGGGCTCTTTGCAGTGTGGGCGTACGCCGTTGCGGGAATCCCCGAAATGTTCAGCGCTCTTCCGGGATCGGCTAATGAACGCAGATCCTACGCCCGCAAATTGATCTCAAGCCACAATGAATGGGCCATACGCGTCACTCGCTCGTCTAACCGGTATGTTGTAGTCGGCGCGCTAATCGGCGAAACGCCCGACGAGCTGCTCGCGGAAGCAAAGCGCCTTTTGAAGCATGGGATTCGCGGCATTTGGATCCCCAGTTCGGTCCCGCCGGCCGGAGTATCGCCAGCGCATTCGCTTCTCGATCCGCTGTGGGATGCGCTTTCGGCTGCCGACGTTCCGGTCTTAGCCCATATCGGAGCTGATCGCGACTTCTTGCGCACGGAAACGTGGAAGGACGCGCCTGCGTTCGAAGGCTTCCGGGTGGGCGCTGAAGTGCCTCTCGATCCTTGGACGCTCGCGACGATGAACCGTGCGACGGAGAATTTCCTCGCAACGCTCGTCATGGGTGGCGTGTTCGAGCGTCACCCCAAGCTGCGCTATGGCGCTATGGAGACCGGGGGTGATTGGATTGGGCCGTTAGCTCAACACCTCGACATCTGGATCCAGCAGACCGGCCTATTTGTCGGACCGAACGCAAAGAGGCCCGAACTCAAGATGAAGCCGTCGGAGTACATTCGCCGGAATGTTCGCGTCTCGCCATTCGGTTTCGAGGATGTCGGCGATTACATTGCACGTTATGAGATGCCGGAGTTGTATTGCTATGCGAGCGATTTTCCGCACTTGGAAGGCGGAGTCGACCCGATGGGCAAAGCTGTCGAAAGCTTCGAACGTCACGGCATCAGCGAGGACATCATGAAGATGTACTTCGTCGACAATGCAAAGTTGCTTGTGCCCAACTGACTTTGGGGGAGCGAGAGTGCTGGGGATGTCAGGATCGACAATCCCATGGCTGGCATTTGATTAGATTGGAATCGCCCGCCTGACGATATTCGCAAATGCGAGCAGGCCTGTCAGATCCTGCTCTCCGTAGGTATCGTCTCGGCGCGAATTTGCGCTCAGTCGGTCCGCTCTCGTCACGCGTGGGAGGACCAGTCTGAGGCTGTGGGCCTCATGGCGAAGATAAACGCCAGCGATAGAGATCAAGCTCATAATGCCAAGCTCGGGCGGCAGGCGCTCGTACGGCGACTATATCGCGCGCTGCCCCCGGCCCGAGAGTTGGGTCGAGGAAACGCTGGTGGAGATGCACCACGCCGGCGTCTCGGCCCGGCATGCCGAGGACATCACCGAAGCGCTGTGGCGCGCGCGTGAGTAACTCGACGGTCAGCGATCTCAAAAAGTAGATCTATGGTCGCGTCGGAGCCTGGCGCAATGAGCCGATTATCGGGGAGAAGTGACGGATTTCACGCTACCGGTGCGGGCGCAGCTCGGTGTCGCTTAGGGTTTCCCGCCGCGACGCGCCATTTCCCACGAACCCCAACCGGCCTCGTCTCCCCATTGAACGCGACACGTGTGATCGCAGTAATAGAGTTCCGTACTCAGTCCGTCTTTAAGACCGACGTGCTCGAAATTTGGCGGAATCATTGTCAGAAGAACGCGGCGTTTCGTGGGTTCGATGCTCAGTTTCGCCTTCAGACCGGACGTTTCAATTGAAAAAGCATCTTTCTGGCCGACTACCGGCCACGTTGCTTCAGGGCCCACCACTAGTGTTGCCTGCTGCAGTACGCCATCCGAATTCGCAATATAGCCCACCTGGGCCAATTCTGGCTCGGAGCCCATTTTGATTGCGGTGAGAGATCGGCCACTCGGGAAGACGGCATTGAAGAAGAACCCCCCATCGCGAAGATTGCTCGTATCACGAACACCGCGCGAATGATCGTTCGCTCCCGGGCATTCTACAATAAACTCCTGGTTTCCGAGCTCGATCGCCCCGGAAATCCAACCTGTTTGCTCGTAGTGAGCCGGCATCACTTTCGATGTATCCGTTGATCCATGGGGCATGGACCAATGTTGACCGGTCAAGCTCAACAGGACGTCGACCTTTAGCGGCACTGCAGGGCCGTCGCTAATGCAGCCTGTCATTTGCTGTTCGTATGTCTGAAATTGCGCGGCGCCATCTACAGAAAGGCGCCAAAGGGCGTACGGTTTCTCTATGGTGATCTCGCAATTCTTAAAGCCCGGTCCAAAGGGAGAATGTTGAGGTCCGTAGGAATGGATCGTGTAGACGCCGTCGCCGCGCAATACTGTCGCGTAAGCGCGCCAAATAACTGGCTTGTCGGGATGGCGCTGAAAATGAGCGTAGATCGTGAGGTCGTTTTGTTCGTCCCACGCCCAAAAAGCGTAACTTTCGCTCCAATATTTCTCCGTGCCAAATTGCGCTGCCGGCCACTCATCGCGAGCGTTCAGGATTTTCATGGTCACCGTTCTCTCTCATTTGCCAAAAGCTAGACGGGATGCGGATCTTCCGAAAACGCGGGATCGAACAGATCGATTTGTGGCAAAGCGAGACTCGCCAATTCCTGCATTTGGCTTCCTCGATGGTTCCGAGCATAAGTAACAACTATAGTTCCGGCGAAAATTAGTCAATCAGTTAATTAATGGAACTGCCATCGGGTTAGTCCGAAATCGCCTGATACACGGCATTCCAGTAGTCTTGGCAGACCGTTGTTTCCCGTTGGGCGATAACCCTCTGGATCATCAGAACGGCGACGAGCTCTTCTCGCGGATCGGTCGCCCATTGCGTGCCGTAGGCGCCGTCCCAACTAAGCCGGCCGGGAGTTCGACCAGATTTCGTCCCGTTCGATACCCACGGATACGCCAAAGCCAAAGCCCCGTCCGCGCCACTGGTTGGGCCAGAAAAAGAATGGGTCGCTTTTTTGCCTTGGCGTCAAATGGTTAGTGGCCATCAGCTCAACACTTGCTCTCGAAAGAATTCTGGCGCCCTCAAGAGTTCCATTTCCGAGAAGCATTCGTCCGAATGTCAGATAGTCATCGGCCGTCGACACAAGGCCACCCCCGCCTGACTGAAAAATGGGAGGCGTGGACCAATCTCCCTTTAGCGGATCGTCGTGCAAAACCAGCTTACGTGTCTTCCGGTCTCGTTTGTAGCAGGCGGACAAACGGTCAAGCTTTTCTTGCGCTACGAAAAAGCCGGTGTCATGCATTTTCAGTGGCGCGAAAATCCGCGAATGCAAAAGCGCATCGAATGAAATGTCCGTTGCGCGACTCATGAGGATTGACAGAATTTCCGAGCCAAAATGATAGAGCCATCGCTCGCCGGGCTGACAGGCTAAAGGAAGCGTCCCCAGTCTGGCGAGCCATTCATCGTTGTTTAGACAGAGAGCGCCAAGCCGGTCTGACACCAGACCCAGGTCGCGCATCGCAATAGCCAAATTCGAATTGTCCCACGGTGCAGGCAGCCCGGTTCCGAGCTTAAATGTGACCAGGTCGCGAACCGAAATCGGTCGCTCCAGCGCTCTGGTGTCATTGAGGTCGCCATCAGGGCTTCTAAGAACTCGCACGTCGGCGAGTTCCGGCAGCCACGTGGCTACCGGGTCGTCCAATCGAAGGACGCCCTCTTCCATCAAGATCAGCAAGGCGACCGCCGTAATCGGCTTGCTCATCGAGGCGATGCGAAAAATCGTATCGCGACACATTTTGACGCCACGCTCGCGATCCTGGAGGCCGGCAACGTCAACGCGAATGATTTTCCCGCGACGATAAATAATCGACACCGCGCCCGCTATGTCGGAGCGGTCCAGCGCACCGTCGAGTACGGCGCGCACCCTGGCCAGCCGGTCAGGCGAAAATCCGCCGAAGTCATCCGTCATCGCACCTCCGATGCTGGCGCGCATTCCAGGTCCTATAGGTTAGCTAATTGACTGATCGAATAAAATAGGCAAGATTGCAGAAGTGATCCGGGAGGCCGTAATGGCTCCGAACAATCAGATGCGGCTATGGATGTATGAGCGGATGTTTCGGCATCGGCAATTCGAGGGGCAACTGATCGCAGCGTACTTTGAAGGCAAACGGCCGGCGTTCGACATGAAGGCGGGACCACTTCCAGGCGAGATGCATTTTTCGTTCGGCCAAGAGCCTGTGGCCGTCGGCGTGTGCGCAAATTTGGGCGCAGAAGACGTCGTAACGACAGCGCATCGTCCACATCACGTTGCAGTCGCGCGGGATGTCAATTTGAAGCGTTTGGCGGCCGAGGTTTTTCAACGAAGGGATGGGCTGAGCAGGGGGCGGGGAGGGCATATGCATCTCTATGACTCCTCGGTGAACTTTTCCTGCTCGAGCATTGTTGGCGAAAGCATGGGGCCGACGGCCGGATTCGCACTCGCGCGCAAGTTACGAAATATGCCGGGTGTCGCCGTCACAATCATCGGCGAAGGCGCCACCAATCAGGGCGGCTGGCACGAAGTGATGAACATGGCGAGCCTCTGGAAGCTTCCTTTCGTGTGTGTCGTCGAAGATAACTACTACGGCGTAACCGTTTCGAAGAAAGACTCGACTTCGATTTCCCGCAACAGCGACCGGGCCTCTGCCTACGGCTGCTTTGGCGAGTATGTCGAGGGCAATGACGCGGACCTAATCTATGCGGCCGCCGAACGAGCGGTTGCGCGAGCGCGCGACGGCTTGGGCCCGACAATCCTGGAAGTCCAGACTGCGCGGCTCAAAGGGCATTATGCGGGCGACCAGAATGCTTACGTGCCGCAGGACATCAAGGACAAATATTTTCAAGATCCCATTCCAACGTATCGCGATAGGCTGTTGCAGGAGGGTGCGTCCAGCGAGACCAGCCTGCGTTCAGTGGAAAAGAGGATCTCGGACGAGGTGGACGAAGCCATCAAGTTCGGACGGGACAGTGACTACCCTGATGCCGCCGAAGCCTTGCAAGGGGTGTTCGCTTAACACA
Organism: uncultured Alphaproteobacteria bacterium; assembly: GCA_963715545.1. GTDB lineage: Bacteria > Pseudomonadota > Alphaproteobacteria > Micropepsales > Micropepsaceae > Rhizomicrobium. The sequence continues at coordinate 4,721,434 of OY970252.1, forward strand.
ACCAAGCTGCGACGAACGAGAACCCCGATGGCGAACGAGACCGAACGACTGCTGACTCCCGCGCGCGCTGGGCGAGAAGCGGTAATTTGGGAAATGGAAAGGGACCCGAATATCTTCTTTATTGGCGAAGACGTCGTCCATATGGGCGGCGTGTTCAATACAGCGACAGGCTTGGCGACTTAGTTTCCGGGCCGCGTGATAGACACACCGATTTCCGAGACCGGGTTCATCGGCATTGCCGCCGGCGCTGCGATGGACGGCATGCGGCCAATTGTGGAACTTGCCTTCGCGGATTTTATGGCCGTCTGTTTGAATCCGATCGTAAATTACGCCGCCAAAACACACTATATGTCCAACGGCCAGTTTAAGGTGCCGATGGTCCTCATGATCGGCGCCGGAGGTGGGTACAATAACGGCGCCGAGCAGTCCCAATGCCTTTATTCGGTTCTGGCCCATTTCCCAGGGATCAAGGTTGCAGTTCCTTCCAACTCATACGACGCCAAGGGGCTGGTGCACGCGGCTATACGCGACAATAATCCAGTCGCGATTATGTATCACAAGGCAACCATGGGAGTGCCGTGGCTTGGCGCACCACTGCCAACAATCATCAATCATGTCCCGGAGACCGACTACGTTGTCCCCTTGGGGTCGGCAAAGGTTGTGCGCGAGGGAAGCGACGTTACGATTGTAGGACTTGCATGGACCGTGCATCAGGCCTTGCTGGCGGCAGATGCTCTTCTCGAACGTGACATTTCCGCAGAGGTCGTCGATTTGCGATCGCTCGTGCCGCTCGACAAAGCGACGCTAGTGCAGTCCGTCAGAAAAACCGGAAGATTGGTCGTCGCCGACGAAGACTATTTGAGCTACGGCACAACTGGAGAGGTGGTAGCCTCAATCGTGGAGGCAGACGTTTCCATGTTCAAAGCTCCACCCCGGCGCGTCGCTTACCCGGATGTCCCTCCACCGGCGTCGCGTTCGCTTGAGACAATGTGCATGCCTGACGCCGGCAAGATCGTCAAAGCGGTCCTGGAAATTCTATGAATACCTCGTCAATTCCGCTCGTTCTCCCCGACGATGCGTGGGCGGAGGAACAAGAAGGCGTCCTGTCGAATTGGTTTTTCCGCGATGGAGCTCAAGTGCGGGAAGGTGAGCCCGTTGCGGAAGTCATGGTGGCCAAAGTGGAGTTTGAGATAGTGGCGCCAAAGACGGGGACGCTGAGCATGGCCGTTCCTCAAGAAGGCATTATTCGAAAGGGCGTGCCTATTGGATCAGTCCAGTATGGCTAGCGGGACCCCGTGACATCCGAATATCAGGAAATTCCACTCTCTGGCATGCGAGGCATGATAGCGGAGCGCATGCGTCGGAGTTTGCATGAGACTGCGCAGCTGTCCTTTCATGCCGAAAGCGAGGCGACACAGCTGATCGAAGTCCGCCGTCGCGCGAAAGCTCTTGGAATAAGCATTGGCATTGAAGACATTATTATACTGGCGCTTTGCACTACGATTAAGGCGTTTCCGCATTTCAACGCGACGATCGACGGCAATGTGGCGCGGATTTCGGCTCGTACTCACGTAAGCGTTGCGATCGGACTCCCGAAGGGTCTTGTGGCGCCTACGATATTCGACGCCAACAGATTGACTGTGGAAGAGATCGCAGTGACGCGCTCGAGCTTGGTCACGCGTGCGAGAAACGGTCAACTGAACGTGAAGGAGATGAGTGGGGGAACGATCACCATTTCCAATCTCGGTACGACGGCGGTGAGATTTTTTACGCCGATTTTAAACCCGCCTCAGGTCGCAATCCTTGGCATTGCCCAAATCGCGCCCCGGCCATGGGTAGATGGCGTTGGTCAAGTCTGCGTGCGCCCGGTGCTCGGCCTTTCGCTGACAGTGGATCACAGGTTCATCGACGGGGAGCCTGCCGGCGCATTTCTCAGCAAATTGATCCATGAATTGGAAAATATGCAAATTGCCGGAATGAGCTAGGCCCTATTTGGCGGCTTGTATGGAACGTGAAGCTGCCTTCACGAGCTTACCCGTAAACATACGCTGAAATCCCCTAAGACAGTCGAGGTGATCGGCATTGGAGGCTTCTAAGCCATGCTGGGTAATTCCCAGCACTACCGTGGAAAGGATGTTTCTCAGGGTTCGTGCATCGCGATAGTCAATTTCGCCCGTCGCCACACCAAGGTCGCTCATGCGGTGATATAAATGCCTCCACTCCTGATCAGCGATTGCTGCCGTAATTTCTGGGGTTCGCCGCGCTTCCGAGCGGACAACCGCATTGAATTTGCCAAAATCGGGGTGCTTTTCATAAAGAACCCGGAAGGCGTCCAGCAACGAAGTCATTGCCTCGGCAAAAGTCTTTGCAGGCGCAACAGCAGGAAGAACAACATTGAGGATTTCCTTCTGCGTATCTTCGTGAACTGAAAGAAACATGTCTCTCTTGTTGTCGAAGTAATAATAGATCGTACCTGGCGTGAGCAACGCCTCTTCGGCGATGATTCGATTCGAGGTTTCGCGATATCCGTGTTTTCCGAAGCATTTTCGAGCGGCAGACAGAATCTTTTGTTTTGTCTTCTCGCCATCGCTCGCCGGAGGACGACCCGACCCGCGCTGGCGCGTTTGAACTCGTGATCCGACCAATCCGGGCAATGTTTGTTTGTCCATGGCTTTCTGGGTATCGATATTATTTAACTACATAGAAGATTTGGCGAATCCGGGCAAGGCGACCTATCGCGTCAGTTTTTGGGAGCTTTCGGGGAGCCATGTGGTGCGGAGTTCCGCCATCGGGGCTTCCTCGCCAAGAAGCGATCTGAGGCAAAGGAGAGGCAACCTTATTTCAGTCGGCTACGGCGCCGGGTGCGGGCTTTCCGTGACCAGTAATGCGAACGGGTATTGCCGACTGACGAGGCATCCAGCTGATCGATTGTCGATCCTTGTTGAGCGAAACCAGGCGGCCGGAAAAGGCGCCACGCTCGCCCTTAGGATCATTCGTTGCGTCGGGGCTGCCCCACCCATGGGTCATCGACACCACGCCTCGCTGCAATCCCGAGTCAGCTTTGGCCCGCCCGACTATTATCCCGTATGGCGAGGCAATCTCAACACGGTCTCCATCCTCGATGCCCAATGCTTTCATGTCGAGCATGTTCATGAATGCAGAATTCACCGGACTTCGGCGTCTGGTTCGGGACGCATTGTTGTAAGCGCTGTTCATGGCCTCGAGCATGCGACGAACGACGAGCCTGAACGGGTAGCCCGAAGCGCGTCCATCATCTTTGGCGTTCCATAGATCGGCGATTTCGGAAATGACATCGGCTGGACAAAGATCGAGCCGGGCGCCGTCGTCGGCAGTTGCGGGAGTAGCCTGGCTACGGCACGTCTCTACGATGACGCCTTCCGGTCGAGATAGAAGCTCGTCGTAATCCACGGCGCCTTGAGATGTCATCCATCGGATGATGTCCGCGGTGTTTGGCCTGGTCGACATGTTAAGTTCGAGCTCCGGACCCGGAATTTGGCTGTGTGATGCGCCAAACAACGGCCTCTTCAGCGCCAGCGTTTTGCCCATCCGCTTCGCGAGACCCCAGAATGCTTCCCAGTCGTCAATGGCATTTGGCGGACGGTCGACGATCGGCAAAGCGACATGCGCGAAGGGAACGGCCAGAATCGGATCGTATATGCCCGTAAAGTCGTGACGTTCGTACGGAAGACTTGTCGCAATGACATAGTGTGATAGGTCGGTGGTTTCGGTAGGGCGAAAATCGAGCGTAACGAGTAGCTGCAGCGATCTCAGAGCCGACAGGGTTCTGTCCGGATCTCCGATCGCCTTGGCAGGATTTCCTCCGACTACGACAAGCGCCCGAATTTTGTCTTCGCCACTGCCAAAGATCTCATCGGGTAGCAAGCCCGAGGGAAATTCGCCGTACATGGGGCCAATATCTGCCGTCTTGCACTTAGGCCCTGTTTCCCAGGAACGATGCGGCGGAAAGACCTGCTCTTGGGTCGGCACCCCGCTAAAGAGAGGCCCGGTGTTGCCGATCCAATCTCCGGCGCGTCGGTAACCGCCACAGACCGCATTAAACGCCTCAATAAGGTGTTCCGCCAAATTCGAATTGGTGCTCATATCGGGACCAGTGCCGCTGAACGCCGACCTGCGTTTGCCGCTAACAAATAGATCCGCCGCCTGCTCAATCTTGTCGGCGCTCAGTCTGCAGCGATCGGCGGCATACGCAAGATCAAAGGGCGCAACCGATCGCCTTAACTCGTCAAGCCCGATTGCAAATCGGCCGCAAAAACCGCCATCAAATGCGCCCTTTTCCAGCACAAGGTTTATGAGGCATGCAAATAGCGTTGCGTCCTCTCCCGGACGAATTTGCAGATGAATATCTGCAAAACGAGCGGTTTCGGTGAGCCGCGGATCGACAACGATAAGCTTCAGCCCACGTTGCTTTGCCTTACGGATCGCGGCGGACGGATTGGACATGGGATAACCCGCGACATGCGAGATCGCGGGGTTCGCGCCAACTACCATCAGCACATCTGCCGACTCGATATCGTGCTTTCCGGTCGCAAAGGCGCCCAATCGCCCGCAAGCGACCCACTTGGCCGACTGGTCCACAGTCATGCTCGAGAAAACGTAAGGAGACCCGATGAGGTGAAACCAGGCTTTCATTGCGGAATGCCCGAGAGAATGATTGTTTATGCCCGTTCCGTAGTACATCGCCACGGCGGCCGGACCATACTTCTTGATGATTCTCTGGAGGTCGTCGTGAATTTGGTCGAGAGCCTGTTCCACCGGAATATCGGCAAGATCGCCTCGATGGTTTCTTGCCGCTGAAGAGCGGAGCCGGTCTTCTCCGTTTTGCAGCTCCATGCTCGCCGAGCCCTTCGGACAGAAATAGCCCGAACTTAATGGCGAGCTTTTGTCTCCGCGAATTGATAGAACCTTGTTGTCCTCGATTTCGACCAACAGTCCACAGAGTGAGGGGCAGTTGCGGCAGATCGTTTGGGAAGTATGGCTCATCAACTTGCCGAAATAATTGATCACACAGTGTATTATCCGGGATTTTGCACGTTGTGGCAACCGCAGCGACCCGGCGCAAACCAAGCGTGATTGGGGACGCTACAAGAACTCAGAGAGATTTGCGTGCCGCACTCTTGTCAAATTACCGCTATTTCCCATCAGCGTCTCAAATCGTGAGATCGCAGAAACTGATTCCTCGATCTCACAATCTATGAGCACGATCGCATGCACCAGCCAGTGCACGCTTTTTTGTTGGCGGCGGTAGGCCGAACATCCCGCAATTTTCCTCCCGTGTACCGAGATGTCGTAGGCGCCACTGCAAATCGCTCCCGAAACCTCACCAATCGCTATATCGATACCCAGTCGTTCGCAGGCCTCGCCGATCACGGCGGTCAGCGGCTCGTAACCGCTCCGTGGATTGATTGTCGACGTTTGATGAAACAAGCTGACGTTCAGTATTCCCGGCCCGTTCGGCACGGCTGCGCCTCCGGAGCGGCGGACCGCGACTGGCCAGCCCGCCTCGGCAAGCGCCGCCGACGCCGCCTTGAACTCGGGTCTGGCGATAAGTCTCCTCGGCGCCACAAGGCATCGATCATTTGTCCAGAGCCGGATTCTCGGCCTTGCGACATTTTCAGAGGCCAGCCGCACAAGGGTTACGACGTCTTCGTCAATGTTCTCTTGTGGCGGTCGCGCCCGAAAATCTTCGAATACTTCAATTCGACCCTGCGCGATTGAGTCTGCAAACAACCTAAATTGCGACACTGTTGGTTATGACATGCTATCGATTTTCCCGGCGGAAACACTAGTCGGCCGGTTAATACCGATCAAGCTAGGAGAGCAAACCTCCTTTTATTCGCTGCCGCGCTCCCCTAAAAGGCCCCTCCGTCGTAATATAGATATTTCTGTAAGATCAATGGCTTGAGTGGGCGCCTGAAGGCTGACCGAACTTCGTGCCCGTAAAATCCGATGCACGTAAGCAACAGGGCGGTCTTATTTAATTGTCTGATTAGTTTATACTGGACTTGTGAACCTCGTGGGCTATTGTTTTGCGATTCGCAAGGGGGCAAGTGCGTTACCGAGCGCCGCGATGTGCGTCGGATGCCGCGCAAGCTTCAGACGAGTCGAACAAGATAGTCGCGAACTATGCGTCGCGATCGGGAGGAGTGATGATGATCGTTTCAAAAAAATCGGGATTGTTGCTGTCGGCTTCGATTATCTCTTTGTGTGGAGCGGTGATGTTAAGTGGGCCGGCGCTGGCGCAAGCAACCGACACCATTGAGACTGTCACCGTCACAGCCTCAAAATTTGGTGCGACGGATTTGGAAAAAACACCCATCACTATGACTGCAGTAAGCGGAGATACGCTCGCAGACCGCGCAGTAACCGACGCTTTGGAACTTACCTCCGAGGTGCCAGGGCTGGTTCTGGACCCGAATTCATCATCTCCGACCATCACGATACGTGGAGTTGGGCAAGACCAATATGACCTCGAAGCCGAGAATTCTGTCGCGGTCTATGTCGATGGAGTCTATATCAGCCGCAATCAAGCAGACTTGATACCTTTCAACGACCTCCAAGAGCTAGAAGTGCTCAAGGGGCCTCAAGCCGCTACCTACGGCCGAAACGCTACCGGTGGAGCGATGCTCTATACGACGAAATTGCCGGAGCCGGGATTAAGTGGGGAAGTCAGCGCGGGATACAGCTCGTTCGACGGTCGAAACGTATATGGATCATTCAATGACGGCTCCGATGAACTGGCTGGCCGCGTTTCAGCGTACTATCGAGCCGACGATGGGTTCGTCAGAGACATCGATCGCAATGCCGAAGAAGACGGGATCAACGCAAGTGGAGTCAGGACCTCGCTTCTGTTCAAACCGACCTCGAATTTCCAGATAGTAGCGCGCGCAAACTATGACACCGAATTTACATCGGAGTCGGCGCAGGGATTGATTGGAGGGAACGGCGCCGGCGGCCTTTTTGGCGGCACAGCGATTCAATATGACCAGCATGTATGGGAGTCCAATCAGGATTACCCAACTCCGGAGCGGAATACCAGAGATTTGACGGGTTCGATAACCGCAGACCTCGATTTGGGCTGGGTCAAGGTCAAATCGATCTCGGCGTATTCATGGATGAGGTACATTGACAAAAACGAGTACGACCAGACCAACGCTCCTTATCTCATAGTGCCCCTCGCTGATGAGGACGCGCAACAAGTATCGGAAGAAGTACAGTTGAACGGAGATTTGGGCAGTTTGCATTGGCTCGCCGGCGGCTTCTTCCTCCATGAAGATGGGCGAGACGAAGAGATAATAGACTTTGCGACCCAACTCCTTGGTCCTGCCGGTGCGCTGGTAAACGATTATGATGTCCAAAACACAACATCCGGCGCCGGATTTCTGGCGTTGAAATACGATGTCACCGACCACGTTCGCGTGAGCGGGGGTATCAGGTACACCGACGATACGAAAGAAGTCACTGGGGTTCACTTGGTGACGACAGGGGGGACCACAATACAGACCTGCGACAACCAATTTTCCAAGAGCTGGAGCTCGACGACATATGATGTGGGAGCCGACGCGGACATCGGCGAGAACTCTCTGGCCTACGCAAAGCTCAGTCACGGCTTCAAAGCCGGCGGATTTGGAAGCTCAGGATGCCCAGATCCATACAGCCCCGAACAGATAAACGCGTACGAAGCGGGTTTGAAAAACAAGTTCTTCGATGATCGCTTGGTGCTTAATCTGGCAGGATTTTATTACAAATACTCCGACATGCAGGTTACGTCGATTACCTTGGTTCCAGGAACGACCGTGACGATTGAGAACATCGAGAACGCGGCCAAGTCGACAATCTATGGAATGGACACTGACTTCAAAGGTCTGGTCACAAGCAAGTTTTCCGTCGACGGAGGTTTCACGTGGCTGCCGCGTGCAAACTATGACAGCTTTACGACATATGACCCATATGTCGCCGCATTTCAGCAATTCGGTCTGCCGGAGCCCTCGTCGCTCATGGCGCACGGGACGCCAGTACCCGGTGGAGACTATAATCTAGCCGGAAATCGGCTAAACCGCGCGCCAACGTTTAACGGAATACTCGGGCTCGAATACGACGATAGCATCGCTGCGCTCTCGGGTTGGAACTATTCCGTTCGCGGAGAGCTCAGCTACATCAGTGCGCAGCAATATTCTCCCTTCAATCGCGAAGCGTCGCTCGAGCCCGGGCGTTTATTGGTCAACGCAAATATGACGCTTGCAAATAACAATGGAATTTCGGTGCGAGCGTACGTGAAAAACCTGTTCAATAAGTTCTACGCCGCGGACCGGCTTGATAATGCTACAATCTTGGCTGAGCCATTCGAATTTGGACGTCCCAGAGAGGCTGGATTGGAGTTGGTTTATGATTTCCAGTGAGCGCGGCAGAAGTCCGCTTACTGAAATGCTTTGACTCTATTAAGTGCTGCGCGAACTCACTCCCCTGTCGCGGCGCCACCTCGTCGTCCGGCGGCCTTGCGGTCGCCGGACGACGTTTTCCTCTGGAATGCGTGCGACTATTTTGGTTTGGTTGCACGAAGTGGCAAGGGCGGCGAATTAGCGATCGATGCCAGCGTAAAGAAACTGGAGAGGTGAGATGGCGCAGACGGTTCTTGTTACGGGCTCTGGTTCTGGCCTTGGTCGTGCGACCGCAGTTGCGTTCGCGGAGAAGGGCGCAAATTTGGTTCTTGCTGATATTTCGGAGGACGGGAATGCTGAAACGCTTGCGCTGGTGCTGAAAACCTCCGGCCAGGGCGTCGCCGTTACGGCCGACGTTTCGCGAGCAGACGATGTTGCGAGAATGGTTGGTGAGGCGCTCGCAAGATTTGGATCTCTCGATGTCGCCATCAACAATGCGGGGATTGAGCAAACGCCGCAGCCGTTTACCGATGTGGACGACGAGACTTACGATCGCGTTATGGACGTGAATTGTCGCGGCGTATGGCGTTGCATGAAGGCTGAAATTGCGGCGATGCTTCCGAAAGGACGAGGAGCGATCGTAAACGTAACATCGATCACAGACGAAGTTGGGGCGGCGGGGAATCCGATCTATGTCGCAAGCAAACACGCCGTTCTGGGGCTTACGCGTTCGGCCGCTTTGGAATATGCCAAATCCGGCATACGCGTTAATGCGGTAAGCCCGGCGGGAATTCGAACGAAGCTATTCGAGGAAGTCGAAAGGCTCCATCCAGAACACGTCGCACGCGGTATGGCGCTACACCCCATCGGGCGCGTCGCAACTCCGGAGGAGGTGGCGAGAGTCATCCGGTTCCTCGCATCAGACGATGCTTCATATATCACGGGGCATTCGCTAAAAGTCGACGGCGGATATACGGCGGCATGATAGCCGACCCAGGAATGGGATTGCGCTTGGCACGAGATGTCGATGCGGAAGCGCGCGCGAACGCGTGAACGCTTCACAGATACAATTCCTCAGGACGCGTTTTCCGCTATCTCCTGCACATAACGAACGGGCGGCAGGACGATCTCGGTGCTTGCACTAGCGCCAATTACGGACTTCTGCAGCTCTCGTCCGGATAGGCGCCAGAACGGCATGTCAAACGTTGTGAGCTTGGCAGGACCACGCAACAGACTGTTGGTTACTATGTGCGGCTCAACCTGCACAAGCCTGAGCCCGTCCTTTGTATCTACGAGGTGCATGTTCTCAATGTGTTGCAATGCGCCCGGCTCCAGAGAGCGAAGAGATGTGATCTCGCCAGCCGCAACGCAATGATCGCCCGAAAGAACTTCGACAGTGATTTTGTCGGAACGCTCGCCTAGAAGGACCTTTCCAGAGGTTCCAAAATATCCAAACTGCTTCTCTAGCGTTTCTGCAGCCGCTTCTCCGTCTATTACGCTTTGCAAAAGGAAGGTGCGAATCCGAATGCCGGCTCGACACGATACGCGTGCCTGGGCCAGGCCGAACTCGCCGAGTTCGCCGCCGCTCGCACGCCAAATCTGGAGCGTTACGATCAAAGGAGCCGTCGGAACCAGTTCTGGCGGCAACAGCGCCTGTTTGTCTCCAGAGACCTCGTACGTAAACTGGACCCACTTCACATTGCCCAAAGCAATTGTTTTGCCAGAGTCTATCGTAACAACCGGAGCCATGCGGCCCAGCTCGGAAGCACTTGCAGTTCCGCGTAGCATCAGGCCGCCTCGCGTGCCTTGTTTCTGAACGCCGGCATCACTTCCTTTGCGAACAGGCGCAAACTTTGTATGACCTCCGCCTGGGGGATCTTTTCCACGCAGTTTACAAGGAAATTGACGCTATCAACCCCTGTTGCTTCCCAAGTCTTGATGGCTTTGATGATGTCTGAGGGATCGCCAACAGTGATCCCTTCGGGGACGGGCTTCTCCATGCTTGGATCATTCGGCACATTGGCCGGCGCGTTTGAACTAGGCGCCAGATTTGTGAGAGACTTGTACGACGGCGTTGGGTAGACCTCGCGATTCCACAAACAACCCGTGTTCAAATGGTTAAAAGTCTTGATCATGCCGAGCCCCTTGCTGCTAGCGTATTTTCGATCTTCGTGGCAGAACAGGAAGTTCATTGCGGCTACTTCATTCGTGACCACTTTGCCCACAGGCTCGCAGCTTTGAATGGCCTGCCGATATCGTTTGACGGTCTTTTCTTGGTCTGCGAACGAAGCGGCGGAGACGCCCAGACTGCCCATTCCGCGGCGAGCAGCATCAATCTCCGTCCCCGGCGTGGTAACGGCGACCCACATCGGTGGATGAGGGTTTTGATATGGCTTGGGGATCACATTCCTTTCCGGCATCGAAAAGGTTTGTCCCTCGTACGAGAAGCTGTCGCGTGTCCACATCTGAGGGATGACGTGAACAAACTCGTCCCAGTAAGCCTTGGTCATATCCGGGTCCAAATCGAAGCCGCCGAGCTCCGTCCAAGTGGACGATCGCGCTGTTCCCAGCTCGACACGCCCGTTTGAAAGGATGTCAAGCATCGCGGTTCGTTCCGCAACGCGAACGGGATGGTTCATCTTCGGCAAGCAGACGACCGCGCCGTGGCAAACTCGGATCTTTTTGGTCTGCGCGGCAATTGCGGACAGCACGAGTTCTGGAGCGCTGCTGTGCGAATATTCCTCAAGGAAATGGTGCTCCACAACCCATACCCGATCGAACCCCAGTTCGTCCGCAATACGGGCCTGCTCGAGTGTATTTGTCACCGCCAACGCTTCGTTTGCGCGCGTCAGCGGCCTCGGGACGGAAATCTCGAAAAATAGGCCGAATTTCATTCGGAAGCTCCTTGGGGTCCGGAAACCCCACAATCAAATCCCAACTTGGGTAAAAAATCAATCACCCGATTGATTTATAATCCGCCCATTCTTGCGAGATCATCGAAAACCCCAAGAAATGTATGAGACTAAGGGCCATCTACTCAACGCGCCGGGTTCAACCTTATAACCAATCACGCAATTAATTGATATTGCCTGCTGCAAAATTTTGGGCAACAATCACGTGCTGAGACTGTGGCCCGGGGTTCTCTGCCCTCTTTGGTGCAGCAGCTATCGAGGTTGGGGTGGAATCCATCGCCGAAATGTTTTCGCTTGGGGGTCGCACTGCACTGGTCACGGGCGCCAGTCGCGGTCTCGGAAGGACGTTTGCACATACCCTTGCGGAAGCGGGCGCGAGCGTCATGATATCGGCTACGAATGCCGAAGCGCTTGCGCAGGTCAAGCAGGATTTTTCAAAGGCGGGCATCTCGGTCAAGACCCATGCAGCCGAACTGCGCGATCGTCGGCAAATAGAAAAATTGGCGAAAGCAGCCCAGACCGAGTTTGGTTATATAGATATTTTGGTCGCAAATGCGGGCATTTCGGGAACGGCGCCGGTTGAATCCTTTTCGCCCGAAAACATGGATGAGCTTCTTGAGATCAACCTTTTGGCGCCCATGCTGCTAACGCGTTTGCTTGTTCCCGGAATGAAGGAAAAAAAATGGGGCAGGCTCATATATCTTTCTTCGGTCGCAGCATTTGTTTCATCGGCAAGTGATGGTCACGCAATTTACTCAGCCACAAAGGCGGGCCTGAATGGATTTATGCGCACTGCCGCGATCGAACTCGGAGCGTTCGGAATAACGGCCAATAGCATTGCGCCTGGCACTTTTCTCACAGATATGGCGCAAAGAGTGCTGGACACCCACGGAGATGAAGGGCGCGCTTCGTACGACAAATATGCAAAGATGAATGCGCTGCACAGGTGGGGCAACGTGAGGGAATTGATGGGGCCACTCCTGCTCCTGGCCAGCGACGCTGGCTCGTTCGTCACAGGCACTGTCTTGATGGTAGATGGAGGGTTCACCGTTCGCTCCACGCCTGCCCAATAAGGTTCGGCGCAATCGTTTGATGCGGCCAGAATGCTAGCCGCCAGAAATAAGGGAGGTTCCAAAATGAAAGATCGTTTTTTCCACCGGGCGCGGGTGCGAGCTCCGATCGCTGTGGCTTGGGACGTTTTCACAGATCACGAACGGATCGGCGAGTTCACAAACACTGACATGAAAATTGTCGAACCCGGCAAACCTGAGCGCAATGGATTGGGTTGTGTGCGCGAGATGGAAACGCTTGGCTGGAAAGTCGTCGAGATTGTGAACTATTGGGAGCCGTTGAAGTTGTTCGGATACCACATACTCGGCGGCACGACCGTCACGCATCACCAGGGTATTGTTCGCTTTTTTTCTACGCCGGAGCAGGGTACGGAGTGGGTTTATGACATGCAGAATGTTCCTACCGAATCCTCGATCGCTCAAGCCAAGGCGGTCGGCTATCCCGACTGGCAAACGTTTCTCTACGGAGGATTCCGGAACTATATGGCCGATCTGGAGGCCGAGTGTGAAAGGCGGGCGGCTTCTACGTTAATCCCCGCGCTTCCCCTTGCGGTCAGTGAACGCGGGTTGAAATAGGCGCAATAAGTGGCTGGCGGGCAGTGCGCCGCTAAGCCTTGAAATGGAGGGCGATACGTCTGACGTGAGCGAGCAAGAAATCTATCAGAAGAAGCCGCAGCTACGCGATCTGGCGGAGTATACCGAAAGATTGGCTGTGTGGGTGTCGCAGAAAATCGGAGAGCCCGGCCAATATCGCCTCTTAAGCACCGGGCCGATGTCACCGGACGCCAATGGCTTTGCCGGCGAGACGTTTGTCGTCAACCTTGCGACGGCGGAATCCGATGCACTTCGGTGTATTTTGAAGCGGAAGCCCACCAAACACCTTTACTTCCTGGAGCACGATTTTGACGGAGAAGCACGCATTCAGAGTGCGATAGAAGGGCGCGTTCCTGTCGCGCCCGTGCTGGCCTACGAGCCGAGCAGCGCCGTCCTTGAGTCGCCGTTCTACTTAATGGAGTACGTGGAAGGAACGCCGACAGGAGATCATCCGAGCTACTACCGAGACTCATGGCTGTCTGAGCTTTCCTCTGAAGGCCAGTATGGGATTTGCGCCTCGGGCTTGCGGTCGCTCGCTCGCTTGCACTCGTTGGAAATTTCGGAAATCGGCGCCGGCTTCTTGCGTCGCGCACCCACCCATATAGGGCAGCACAACTACAATCTGGATGTCTGGCGTCGATTTAGCGACGCAGCCTGGTGCGGAGAACGTCCAAGTTGGATTGCGGAGAGTGAAAGATGGCTCAGAGAAAACGCGCGAAGCCCCGTTCGCATCGTCGTCTCGTGGGGTGATGCGCGTCCGGGCAATATTCTTTTCAGGCATCAGGACTGCGCGGCGTTGATCGATTGGGATATGGTCGGCGCGGCGGCGCCGGAACAAGATTTGGGCTACTGGCTCGCGATGGACTATCAATTTCAACTCGATGCAGAACAGACGGGTGGTTCATGTCTAACTGGTTGGCCCGATCGTCGCACCATGGTCGAGATCTACGAGGCGGCCGCGGGACGGACGGTAGATTATGACGCGTTAGCCTACTATCGCGTGTTCGCCGCCTACAAAATCGCCAACATGTTTGCGCGCTTTCTTAGCCTGCAACCCGGATTGGACGCCCCGACGCGCGCCGCGATGGCCACAGATGCGTCGCCGCCAATCGCAGTGCTGCACAAGGAATTGGACGCCGCAAAAAGCGCGAACTTCATCTGAGCGCCTGCTGGCGCTGTCGACGCGGCTACACTGTACGCCGACGTATTGGACTTGGAGATTACAATGAATGCTACCCGAAGCGGTCAGACGGACCAAACCTCCCTCTATGCGAAGTCTCCCGGAGAATCCGTCCAGGAAATTCTTGCGCAAGACAAGCACTCACCTCCGAAGGCGTATCTCCAGTCATCGTACTACTACATGGGCGACGAAGACATCCCAGTTGAAAGATATCTATCTGCGGATTGGCATCGCCTCGAGGTCGAGACAGTCTGGCGAAGGGTCTGGCAAGTGGCTTGCCGCGTCGAAGAGATTCCCAATTCAGGCGATTTTATTGTTTACGATGTTGCAGACGACAGCATCATTGTGGCGCGCACGTCGGATGGCGAGATCAAGGCGTATATCAACGCGTGTCTCCATCGCGGCACAGCGCTTTGTGTGGGTGCTGGAAATGCAAAGAGTTTTCGCTGTCCGTTTCATGGCTTTACGTGGTCTCTAGAAGGCCAACTGCGCTATGTTCCCGGACAGTGGGATTTTCCCCATATCGACAAAGATAAATTTTATCTGCCGGAAGTTAAGGTCGATACGTGGGGCGGATTCGTTTTCATAAACCTCGATCCGTCAGCGCCACCTCTCTTGCAGTATCTAGAGATTCTGCCCCAACACCTCGACGGCAAGGTGTTCGAAAAGCGATTCAAATCCGCACACGTTTCTCAGGTCGTTCCTTGCAACTGGAAAGTTGTCCAGGAGGCCTTCATTGAAGGCTACCACGTTGCCGAAACGCATTTTTCGAAAGATGAGAACGGCTTTGTTCGCGCCGACGATCCGATTGCGGCGTTCAGTCACGATACCGCGACGGAATACGATATCTGGCCGGAGAGCAAACACATCAACAGATTGATGCAGGTCGGCGGAGTTCCGAGTCAGTACGTTGCGCACCATATCAAGAACCAACAGCAGATTGTTGATCAGATTTTGCGGAGAATTCCAGAAGACGCGAGGCCAAAGCTGAAGGAGGGAGAGAAAGCACGCCCGGCAATTGCCGAATTCAATCGTCGCGCGCTTAGCAAACTCTATCGCGCCGATCTTAGTGATTTGACTGACGCGGAATTCATGGATCAGAACCAGTACAACATCTTCCCGAACTTCACGCTCTGGCCCAACGTTTTTTCGCCCCTTTGCTACAGGTTCCGGCCATACGGCAACGATCCGAATCAATCGTTGTTCGAGGTGTGGTTTCTTCATCCGAAGCCGGAATACGGGGAACCCGAGAAGGTTATGAAAGAACACCGCTTGGCTCCGGGAGAGGCCTGGGCCAGCGTTTCGGCTCTTGGTCCGTATGGTCCGATCATCGACCAGGACATGCCCAACCTCGCGCGCATCCAAAAAGGGCTGCGGGCGACGAAAAAACCTGGTGTGACTCTCGGAAACTATCAGGAAGCGCGCATACGACACTTCCACAAAACGCTGAGCGAGTACACGGCCACCAAACGATAAGCAAGAGCAAGAAACGACAAGAACGAGACGGGAGACAAAGAGATGCCGGTCTGGGGCCGAGAACTGAAGTCCAAAAGAATTGACACGTATTCCGTGCAAGCATTGTCACCGCGGCCATCCCGTATAACGGCCATTCTTGAAGAGGCCGCGAAATGGGGCGACCGCGAATTCCTAGTGTATGGGGATCGCCGCATAACATTTTCCGAATTTCTGCACGGTTGTATGGCCGCTGGCGCACAATTCCGCCAACGCGGAGTGCAGCCGGGCAAGCCGGCATTGATTCTTGGCGCGAATTCACCGGAGTGGCTCACTGCATTTTGGGGCTTGGCGGGTTCTGGCGCGATCGTTGCGCAAGGGAATGCCTGGTGGAGCGCTGACGAAATCGTAGAAGCGACGGAGCTTCTCGAGCCGTCCATTATTGTTGCGGACAAAAAGCGCCTCGCGCTTATTCAGACTGATCCACGCATGGATAACGTGAAGGTCGTCACGATCGACGAGGTGGCGAATTGGCGTGAGGCTGCGGGACACGTTCGGCAGAAATTTCCAGAAGGCGACGAAGAAGACCCTGCCGTCTTGATCTTTACCTCGGGTACTACAGGGAAACCAAAAGCAGCGGTCTTATCCCACAGAGCGGGCATATCCGCTTTGCACACAATCTATGCTGCGCGGGGTAGGACGCCCGACACTATGTCGCCCTCCGACCCGCAGATGACGTTGCTTTGCTCCAACCCCTTGTTTCATGTGGGGGGATTTCTGCTGCAATCGCAATGCGTTCTCTCCGGCCATCGTCTGGTTCTGATCGAGGGCAGATTCGACGCTGCGCAGGTTCTTGAGCTTATCGAACGCGAAAAAGTGAATATCTGGTCCACGGTGCCGACTCTTCTCTCTCGCGCGCTTTCTTGCCCCGACATCGCGTCGAGGGACCTGCGGAGCGTCAAAACATTTTCTGCCGCCGGCAGTATGGTGGATCCGGATTTGATAGCAGCGGCCAGAAGAGCGTTCCCTGAAGCGCGGGCAGGAGGTGGTACGACCTATGGAATGACTGAATCGGGAGGATCGGCCACGCTCATCGGTGGCGAAGACTATGTCTCTCATCCGAATTCGTGCGGTCGACCATTGCCGGGCTGCGAGTTGGCGATTCGGGAGCCGGACGCGGAAGGTGTCGGAGAAATCTTGATTCGATCGCCCTCAGCCATGAGCGGCTATTGGCGCGATCCATCCAGCAATATCGTCGATAAAGACGGCTGGGTGCACTCCGGCGACCTGGGTTGGATGGATTCTGATGGCTATCTCTACGTTGTGGGTCGAAGCAAAGACATCATTATCAGAGGGGGAGAAAACGTTTCCTCGTCCGCCGTGGAACGAGCGTTAATGCAACACCCGGAAGTCGCAGAGGCTGCGGTAATTGGCCTTCCCCATCGAGATCTCGGTGAAGAAATAGCAGCGATTGTCGTCGTAAAATCCGGCTTTACCGGTTCCGCCACGACATTTTCGGACCACCTCTCAGCCCGGTTGGGTTACTTCCAGATCCCGACACGTTGGGCGATCAGCTCGGAACCTTTGCCCGTGAATGCGTCGGGAAAGGTCATGAAAGCGATCCTGAAAAAAAATTGGAAGGATCAGGCCAGACTTGAGCCAACGGATGCCTGAGGCTTGCTGAAAGCGCAAGCGACCGGCGCGGGATGCGCCGAAACCTTTCGGCATCGTGAGTATCGCCCTGACTTCCTATCACTGACGAAAGATCGAGCTAAGCCAATCAATCGATGCCGGTGCAACCGCATCGCGAAGCGATTCGTATACGTCGTAATGCCCACTAACGCGCGCGACATGGCAATACACGGAAATGGCGGTACGCTCGCCGGTAGACAAAGCCAACCGGATAACCTTGTGCCGTCACGCGCGGCGAACCCTATGCCTGGCGCATTTGAACCATGATCGTGCATTGGAGGGTCGAAGCAGGAATATGTCGGCGGTCGAAATCGTTCAAACGGCATATATGACTTTCCGCATGGTCGGCAATTGCATCCCTGGACCCGCTGCGGTATAAATAATCAGTCAGTTAAATAATAGCTGGGAACGCTGGCCATGTCTAACCGAGGTCTAGTCACACGATTCATCAGCGCCTTGACGTCCGGCGATAGCAAAGCGGTGAACGAACTGATAGCGGCTAACGCCACCTATCAGGGGCCTCTGGCGGGTCAAGCGGCGGGAACGGCGCCGCTGAATGCTGTAATGAACACATTGCTCAATGCCGCGCCTTTATCATGGATCGTGTTGGGCGTTGTGGAAGATGTGGAAGGCGCCGTGGCTCTTCGGCGCGAGCTGCGAGTCGCAGCCGGTATCGCACATGCCGAGGTGTTTGCCGCCAATATACAAATTCGTGGAGGCAAGATCGCAGGCTGGATCGAGCACTGCGAAAAGCTTTTGGACACCCCTGTCGCGCTCGTCGCGGAGCAAGGGTTCACCGAGGCGGACGCCGCGGCGTTAATCGCGTGAAGTGTCAGAAATGGAAACAACCGATTTCAATGTTGGTTCTCAGCGATCGCTCGGGGCCGTCATTTTGACCGGCGGCGAGTCGTCGCGAATGCAGAGCGACAAAGCCGCCATGGAGTGGTTGGGAACGCGCGCGGTCGATCGCGTTGTGCAGCTGGCGACGGGGGTCGGAGCAAGCCTCGTCGTTACCGCCGGTTATAAGGACTATGGGCTCCCGAATGCGCTCGAGTCCGGGGTAAGAAGAGGTCCGGTAGGCGGCATCGTGCGCGGCCTTCAATGGCTCTCGCGCGGCGGATTTAGCAAAGCTCTTGTTCTTGCGGTCGATGCCCCGACAATCCGTCCCGACGACATTCAAATGCTTTTGGATGCGGGAACGCCGGGAGCGTTTTTCAAGACGCTAAATCTACCGTTTGTTCTCGACATCCAAACGTTGCCGCGCGCTATTGGCGCGAGTGCATCAATTCGCGACATATTTTCCGCCACACGTCTGCCCGAACTTTCGTACCTGCCGGGCGCCTATTCGCGTTTGCGAGGCGCAAACACGCCCTTCGAGAGAGAAACGCTGCTCGAAGAGCTGCGTCACTATGAGGGCCAGCGACCCAACAAGAGCCATGCCGACCGCGTAGCGGCGAGCGCGCAAAACGTTGGCGGCTTCGAGTAGGTCGAGGCGTGCGTGGAGTTAGGAGTGGTCAACTCGTATCGCCGCCCGCGGAGTCCCGATCCTATGTTTAGGCGCTGAAGCAGTATTTGCAGAGACGCGCCGCGCGATCAGTTCCATGTTCTCACAGTCACCGACCTTAAGGCGTCAATGAGACGTATGAGGAAGAGGAATATGTTCTCAATTCGGACTATCGAAGCTGCGTGGAGTTATATACAGGATGTCATCTCGCCAGTTTCGGAGAAGGAAACAGTGCGCATAGTCGACGCTGCGCACCGTGTTGTTTCCTCTGACATTTTTTGCAAACTCGATATCCCGCGATACCGCCATACCGCCATGGATGGCATTAGTATCGACGCCAGAAGCGCGGTCGTGGCCGATCAGCGGGCGTTGCCTCTTTTGGGACGCCTCGAACCTGGAACGCTGCCGGTCAAGGAGCATCCGGCCGGCGCGATTAGAGTATTTACCGGAGCAATTCTTCCCGAGGATACTTACGCGGTTGTCCGGGAGGAAGATTGTCAATTCGATGGGGCCGTAGTGGCGATCAGGAGCCGACCCAAAGTAGGAGAAAACATTCGTGAAGCTGGAGAGGATGTTGGCGCGGGGACGGTCATACTAAAAAAGGGCACGCGTCTTGGCCCGCAAGAGCTCGCTTTGGCTTCGTCGGCAGGATGCTCACACGTTAACGTCTACCGTCGACCTCGAGCAAAGATTGTTGCGACAGGGAATGAACTGGTTCTTTCCGGAAATGTGTTGGGAGACGGCCAGATATTCGATTCAAATGGCATTATGGCCAAATCCATGCTCGAGAGCATGGGTTTCGAAGCGGGGGAGGTCTTTCTCGTCAAAGACTCCGTCGCGGCCATCAGCAGCGTCATCTTGGACGCTCAGTGCGATGTGGTCGTATTGTCGGGAGGAATGTCACGGGGCGAATCCGACTGTTCAATTGCTGCCATCGAGGGGGCCGGTGGAAAAATAGCGCCGATCGCACTCCGGCTTCGGCCCGGAAAGCCGGCTCGACTTGGTCATATCGGGCATACGGTTGTCCTGGGGCTCCCGGGGAATCCATTCGCAGCGTTTGTTGCGATGAGGGTATTGGGTGAAGTGGCAGCCCGGCGCATCGCTGGAGCTTCGGAAATAGCGCCCCGACGAATACAACTGAGCGCTGGCTTTTCATATAGTCGTCAGACACTTGCAGATGAGTTCCTTCCGGGTAGGCTGCGCGCCGTCGGGGGCCGCTCTTTTGTAGAGCGTATCGGTCGCGGCGGATCTGCTCGACTTATGCCTCTGTCGCTCGCAGAAGGCCTCTGTCGCCTCGATCCTCAGCAAACGGAAATATCCGAGGGCGATACAGTTGAGTGGTGGCCCATGAATTGAGAACATCGCTTGTGCGATCGGCATTCTGCGAGCTCTTGCGGTCGTGCGCAGTTCCTCGCCGGTCAATTCCTCTCGGTAAATCGATGTTCGGGAGTCCCCGGCGCGCCTCGACGCCTTTTGCTTCGATCTGATCGGCGGCACGCGCGTTATGGAGCCTGCTTCCGCTTTCCCGCCTTCCATCAGCGCACGGCTGATGTAGCAACGGCAGCGCAAGCTCCTCTTGCGCGCATGCGTGGGTGTCGCGAAGTTGCCGGCATCGTCGACAGCTTGCCCTGTAGGAGCGGAACCGAACCTTCGGTGTCATCCTGGCGACCACTGCCGCCACGCAATCAATTCCACTGCGGCAATCGGGCTGCGCACGATCCGCGGATCTGCCTCTGTCATTTTCACTGTCGTTTGCAATGCGCAATATTTGGACAGGAAGCAGCCCTTCAGCGGTTGGGTTGGGCAGGCGTCCGGCGCCAGTCAAGGATTTTGCAATGTTGCAAGTCGCGCCCGCGCGGAGCCAAATCGTCATTCGAGGCAATCCACATAAATAGTTTTAGCAGTTTGACCGCGGGTCAATGTTTATGAAATCGCATCTTAAATACAATTTGAACGAGGTGCCCGCATACTCCTGCGCGCTCGGCGTCGCGCGCGTCAGGCCCACATTGATCCCGATGTCGAATTGCTGCGAAGAGCGCCCTCAGGAACCTTGCGACGACAGGAAGATTGGGAATTGGAGAGCTCCTTCAAGTGGGACATTCAGGGATCTGTACGAACTGCTTTCAGAACGAGGCTGGATTATAAGGGCAAGCCTCGCGCCGCTGGCGCGTCAGACGGAATACGGCGCTTTCGAAACGAACGACGGCGTACTGAGCGCACTGAACGATCGGTTGGACTGAGAGGCTTCGGCCCTCGCCTATGATACCGCCGCGGGCAGCGTCATCGTTTTCGCGAGCGTCTTCATCCATTCATAGGACGCTCTTGTCGTGCGCACGCCCGTGGCGCGGTCCATCGCGCAGAGGCCGAACTTCGCGGTGAAGCCCTGGTCCCATTCCCAATTGTCGACGAGTGTCCAGACGAAATAGCCCGCAATCGGCGAACCTTTCTCCATCGCGAGCTTCACGACTTCAAGATGGCGGCGCAGATAGTCGATGCGGGATTTGTCGTTCAGGACGGCGGGGGCTTTCAACGGATCGGAGCAGCCGTTCTCCGTGATCAGCACATGCGGATTGCCGTAATCGTCGCGCAGGCGCGTCAGCATCTCGCCCAGTCCCGACGGATCGATTTCGCGGCCGAAGGCGTCCAGCTCGACGCCCTTGGGCGGCAGGGCCGCGCCGATATAAGAGGGATTGGTCTTGTCGAATTTGATGTAGGTCGGCGAATAATAATTGACGCCGAGGAAATCGATGGGCTGGCGCGTGATCGCCATGTCGCCGTCTTTCACGAACGGCCCCACGATCGATTGCGCCGCCCAGGGATAATTTCCGCGCAGGAGCGGATCAAGATAAGCGCCGTTCCACAGCGCATCGAAGGCGCGCGCCGGCAGGATGTTCATCACATCCCACATCGTGCCCGCCGCGCGCGACGGCGCGAGCGCCATGGTGGTGCCGATGGTAAGGTCCGGGCGCGCCGCGCGCAGCGCCTGGATCGCAAGGCCTTGCCCGAGATTCTGGTGGTGCGTCACGGGGCCCAGCATCTTGGCGTCCTTCAGCCCCGGCGCCTGCGTGCCCAGCAGATGGCCGACGACCGTGTGCACGGCCGCCTCGTTGAGGATGATGAAATTCTTCAGCCGGTCGCCCAGTTGATGCGCCACGAGCGCGCTGTAATCCGCAAGGCGCTTGGGCGTATCGCGCGACGCCCAGCCGCCTTTTTCATACAAGGCCTGCGGCAGGTCCCAGTGGAACAGCGTCGCGTAAGGTTCGATGTTCTTGGCCAGCAGCGCGTCGACAAGGCGGCGATAATAATCGAGGCCTTTCTGGTTCACGGCGTCTTCGCCGTCCGGCATCACGCGCGACCAGGAGATCGAGAAGCGATAGGCGCGGAACCCGGCGCCGTCGAGCAGCGCCACATCGTCCATGTAGCGGCGATAGGAGTCGGTCGCAACGGATGCATTCGAGCCGTCGACGATATGGGCGGGGTTGCGCGCGAACACGTCCCAGATGCTGGGGCCGCGCCCATCGACATCGAGTGCGCCTTCGATCTGGAATGCGGACGTCGCCGCGCCCCATTTGAATCCGGGCGGGAATTGCCGCGATGCGGGTTGCTGCGCGCCCATGGGTCCACATGCCGCCGTCGCAGCCAGCCCCGCGCCGGCCACTAACGGCGCCAAAGCCCTGCGACTGATCCTGTCATCCATCGTCCCCACCCCGGTCTGTTCTGCCGTGATAGTGGGGGAGAACCGTTGCGGCTTTCAAGCAGGGGCCGGACGCGTCGATAACGCTTTCGCCAGCGCCGCGGCGTAGTCCCGGTTGAACGCCCGGGCGACCTGAGAATCGACGACGATGTCGAACCCGTGAAAGGCACCCGGATAGACATGCAGTTCGGTCGGTACGCCGGCGCGAATGAGGCGCCGCGCATAGTGCAGGTCTTCTTCGAGGAAGAGGTCGAGCGCGCCCACGGCGATGAAGGCAGGCGGCAGCCCGCGAAAATCTTCGAGGCGCGCGGCGGCAGCGTAAGGCGAGACGTCATCGCCGCCGGGCGCGCGGCCCAGATAAGAGCGCCAGCCATAATCGTTGCTCGCGCGCGTCCAGACGAACTCGCCGACATAGGCGTGCTCGTAGGCCGTGTTCGAGCGATCGTCGAGCATCGGATAGGTGAGCATCTGGCAGGCGATGGGGGCTGCGCCCCGATCGCGCGCGAGAATGGCCAGCGCCGCCGTCAATCCGCCACCCGCGCTTTCGCCTCCGACGACGATGTGCTTCGCATCGATGCCGAGCGTCTTCGCATTCGCGGTAATCCATTGAAACGCAGCATAGCAATCTTCGATCGGTCCCGGAAACGGCGTTTCCGGCGCGAGGCGATAGTCGACGGAGATGACGACTGCCTGATATTTCCTGGCGATCTCGATGGAGCCGACCTGACGAAGTTCGGGCGTTCCCAATATCAGTCCGCCGCCGTGAATATGAAAAAAGACCGGCAGCAATCCTTCGGCCTTGGTCGGCCGATAAATCACGACGCGCACGGGCGGCGCGCCGGCGGGCCCGGGAACGCGTTCCTCGGAAATGGCGATGCCGTCCACCGGCGGCAGTTCGAGCTGCAGCTTCGCGAATTCCTGCATCAAAGCGCGGATCTGGGGCAGGGTTTCCGCCGTGAACCCCGGGAATACGGGAAGGGCTTCAAGACCCAGCGCGAGTTCGGGATCGAGCAGATAGCGCGACGACATGGTGCAATTCCTGTGTTGGACGCGCCCATGATGCACAACTCGCCGCGCATCGCCTAGAGATCGTCAACGTCCCGCAAGATTGATCAGCGCGACGCCGACGGCCGCGAGAAGGGCGCCGACGCCTTTCTGGGCCAGGTTGCGCCGCGACAAATCTTCGTGCCCCAGTTTTGGAAAGAAGAGCGTCAAGAGAATTCCGAATGCGAACACGAACAAGGTCGTGGTTGAGGATATTGCGGAAATCAGCGCCACAGGCGCGAGCAGCGATGCGAAGCGCACGCTCAGACCACCGCCCAGATTGATCAGCTCGTTGGCGCCGTTGATGGCGATGACCGGCCCGGGGCTCTTTCGGAACAGGGCGGCGAATTGCCGTCGATAAACGGGAATGGCGATGATGCCGAGGCCGAACAGCGCTTCACCGACATAGGTCCAGAATGTCGTGATCCAGAATTCGTCGCGCACGGCGAACAGCTTGAAGATCACCGAGGAGAACGCCAGCACCGAGGTGGCCGCGAGCATCAGGAGTACAAGTCGCAGCTTGATGCGCCGGAAGCGCAGCGACAAATCGAGCGACAGGATCAGCGCCCCGCCGATGAGAAGCGCGCCGCCTCCCATCTGCCTCCAGGTGAGAACTTCGCCCAGCAGCAGATAAGCGAACAGGAATGTGAACAGGGTCGAGCTTTGGAACAGGGGCGCCACAACCGAGGCTTCCTCCGACTGGATCGCGCGTAGATAGAACAGCATCGCGCCCATATAGAGGACGCCGGATGCGACCATCACGGCGATGTCCGTCCATCGGAGCGCGAACACGCCCGGCTCGTAATGCCAGATCGGCGGCAGCATCAGGACGCCGATCAGTGCGGTGAACACCACCAGCACGGCGGTGTCGCTGTTCCGGAAGTAGCGATCGACCAGATATTTGTCGATATGGGTGGAAGCCGCCCACAGCACCGGCCCCGCAAAAGCGAACAGAAGCCACATCAAAGGACGAGAAACTCACGAAATGCGCCCCACGATAGAATAAAGTGGGGCAGCGGGATGCACCGCTTTGTCCGATCGGCCGCTTGGCGCCGCTCCGATTCTCTGGCCAAAACGGAATTGACAATTCATGCCGGATCGAAGCCGGGCCATAAGCGGCGTCGTCGACGGCGCGCATGCGGGGTCATCGCTTGTGAATTTTCCTGTTAAGCTCACGCGCCAAACTGCTCGAGCATCGGGGGAGCCTATCCTGGGCGCCGGCGCGTATCTTCAGCACGAACTCAAGCGGCGTCAAAGCCGTAACCCGCGCTATTCGCTGCGGGCCTTTGGACGCGACCTCGGTGTCCACCACGCGACCGTTTCCAAATGGATGCGCGAGACCAGACCGGTCACGCGCGACGCGCTCGAATATCTTTGCAAACGGCTCGGCGTGAGCGGAGCGGCCATCGAGCAGATGGCTTCCTTCGACCCTTTCGATTTGGAAGTCGTCGAATTCGCGGCCGGCATGAAGAGGCCTACGGCTCCGAGAATTGCGCGCCATTTCAAGTGTTCGACGGACAAGGTGAACATTTCTCTCAACCGGCTGCTGAGACTGGGCATGCTGAAAATGAAGCAAGACCGCTGGATCGTTCCCGATAAGGAGTAAGCCATGACCTCTCCCGTAGCCCATTGGCAAATCATCACGACCGATCCGGAGGGGATCGCCGAATTCTACCGCACGGTCTTCGGGTGGAAAGTTTCGACTGCGAACGGCCTGGGATATCGTGAATTGTCGACGCGGGATAACCAGACCGCCGACGGCGGCATTTGGCCTGCGCCTCCGGGAAGCCCGGAAATCGTGCAGCTCTTCATCGAAGTCGGCGACATCGACGCAAAGCTGCGGGAAATCGAAAACGCAGGCGGAAAGATGCTCATTGCGCGTCAGCAGCTTCCCGACGGAGATTCGATGGCCTTGGCGCTCGACCCCCGGGGTCGCCCGTTCGGGTTGATGACGCGAGCAATCAAGCGCGATTGATTATTCGTTGGATCGCTCCGCCTGAGCCTTGCAAATATTGTCCGGAATCTAGTTCTCTTCGCCTGAAGCGCGCAGTTGTGCGGCGGCGTCTTCCGGCAGGTCGTCGCGCTCGCGCCCCGCCGCTAGCTCGTAACCGGCCATCACCTTCTGCGCCGACGCCGAGCGCATCGGCGAATAATAGTGGGCATGAAAATGCCATTCGGGATGCGCCGCGCCGTCGGGCGGCGATTGGTGCAGTCCCATCGAATAGGCGAAGGGCGCATGAAAGAGATTGTGGTAGCGCGACGTCAGCCGCTTGACGATGTCGCCCAGCGCGTCGCGCTCGGCAAAGTCCATCTCGTCGATCGCGCCGAAATGCCTTTTGCCCAGGATCATCGTTTCGAACGGCCATACCGCCCAGAACGGCACGACGGCGACGAAGGCGTCGTTCTCGCAGACCACGCGCTCGCCGAGCGAGGATTCCAGTTTGGCGTAATCGCACAAGAGGCAGGAGCCGTGCGTGTCGAGATATTTCTTCTGGTGGACCTGTTCGGCGAGCGGTTCGTTCGGAATATCGGCGCTGGCCCAGATCTGGCTGTGCGGATGGCGGCTACTGGCGCCGCCGATGGCGCCGTGATTCTCGAAGATCTGCACATGGTTGACCCAGGGTAGCGACCCCAGTTCGCGATATTGCGCTGCCCATTCGTCGACGACGGCGCGCAGTTGCGTTCGCTCCAGTCGCGCGGGCGGCAGGTCATGTCGCGGCGAATAGCAGAGAACGCGGCAGACGCCCCGCTCCGGATGGCCCAGGATGAGGCCGCCCTGGTTGATCGGCTCGCCGAACGCATCCGGCGACAGCGCCGGGAAGTCGTTGTCGAAGGCGAAGACGGACGTATACGCCGGATTGCGGATGCCGACGGCGCGCGCATTGCCGGGGCAAAGATAACAGGTGGGGTCGTAGGGCAGGGCAGGCGGAAGCGGCGGGACCTCGGGCTCCGATTGGGGCCGCCCGCCGCGCCTGGGGCACACAAGAACCCATTCGTCCGTCAGAGGATTGTGCCGAAGTTGAGAAGGAACAGGCGCCATCAGCTCAGTGCCCCGCCCGGGATTGATGCATGTCAAAGTCCAGATGTTGGAAACCTGACGAGATCTATCTTACAGCGAAGGGCCGGATAAGGAAGGACGCAACGCCCTTTCGGGCGATCGGCTGCAGATCGGCCGTTCGGCATAGCGGAAGAACAGATGCGCTCCCCCAAGCGCAGCTGTCTACCATTACGGCTTCCTGAACTTCAAAATGAACTGGTCCGTCTTGAAGCGGATCGACGGATCGAAAACGATCTTGGTGTGGTCGTCGGTCGGGTTGCGCAGGATGTCGCTTTCGCCGACCAGCCAGAAGCCTGCCGCCGTCACCTCGTTGATCACCGTCGTCTCGTCGATGCGATGCAGCGTGGGCGAGAGCGTGGCGCCTGTGCCCGGCGCCGCGGCGTGATCGACGATGAAATAGATGCCGCCCGGCTTCAGCGAATCGAACACGAGCTTGTTGAACGCCGCCATGTCGACATTCGCATATTTCGGAACGTGGAGGTCGTGATAATTGTTCGTGGTCCAGAAGATGTCGAATTTTTCGGGCGCATGAAACGCGCCCAGCGGCGCAAGGTCGAGCACGACATTGCCGCGGCCGGGATCGCTCAGCACCTGTTTGGTGGCGTCGATGTTCTTCTGGCCCCAGGTCGTCGTCTCCAGCGCGTAGACCTTGCCATTGGGACCGACAATGTCGCTCAACAGGCGCGTGTAATAGCCGCCGCCCGGCAGATATTCTCCGACGATCTCGCCGGGCCTGACGCCCGCATAGGCGAGCACCTGCACGGGCTTCCGCCGCGCGTCGAAATCGCGGTCGTCTTTGGGCCGCGTCCGATCGGCCATCGCCTTTGCGAAATAGCTGGGCGGCGCCGCGAATGACATTGAAGGGAGCGCCGCGGCGACCAACAGCGACAGGATAAGCCCACGAAATATCATCTGATCCTCCCCAAATTCGAAAACCAATCTCGTATTGATAAACCCAAAAGCGCCGCGAGCGGGAACAATTCGACGTGAGACCGGATGGGTCCGCCACCGCCAACAGGCCGTTGTTGGCAGCTGCAGCCGGAATCGCTAGCGTGCGGTCGACAATGGGAGTGGAAGACCATGGGACGGACGACGCGCGTGCTGGCGGAGGGCATTTATTTCGGCGAAGGGCCGCGCTGGCATGAGGGTCGCCTGTGGTTCAGCGACTTCTATGCCCACGCGGTGAAGTCGACATCCCTGGCCGGCGATGCGCGCATCGAATTCGAGATCGACGATCGGCCCTCGGGCCTCGGCTGGATGCCGGACGGCTCGATGCTCATCGTGTCCATGACCAAGCGGCAAGTCTTGCGCCGCACGCGCGACGGAAAAATCGCTTTGCACGCTGACCTCAAGGACATTGCGGGCTTTCACTGCAACGACATGGTGGTGGATTCCGCGGGCCGCGCCTATGTCGGCAATTTTGGCTTCGATCTCGACGCCGAATTGGTGGCGCGCGGCGCGGAAAGCGTCATCGCCCAACACCCAACGGCGAAACTTGCCTGCGTCCTGCCGGACGGCACGGTCAAGGTGGCGGCAAGCGACATGCATTTTCCCAACGGGACGGTGATCACGCCGGACGGCAAGACGCTGATCATCGGCGAAACGATCGGAGGCTGCCTGACAGCCTTCGACATCGCCGCCGACGGGTCGCTTTCGAACCGGCGCATCTGGGCTTCGATCGCGCCGCGCGTTCCGGACGGAATTGCGCTCGACGCCAACGGCGCCGTCTGGGTCGCCAATGCGCTGGCGCCGGAATGCGCGTTGATCGCCGAAGGCGGCAAAGTGCTCGAGGTCATCGACACCGGCCAGAATTGCTATGCCTGCATGCTGGGCGGCGACGACGGCAAGACCCTGTTCATGCTGACCGCGCCATCCTCGCTGGCGCACGAAGCCGAGAAGGCGCCCAAAGGCAAGATCGTCGTCGCGAAGGTCGACGCGGGCCACGCCGGCCGGCCGTAACGAAAGCGCCAAAAGCAAAAGATCGCTCCCTCTCGAATTTTTTCTCGCTCGCCGGAATACATGACATTCGATGTCATGTATCGGATTGTATCGTGTTCTCCACCGCAACAATGGAGGACATCATGACCGAACAAACACGCCGCAGCGTCGTCAGCGCAGCACTTGTCGCGGGCGCTGCAATTTCTACCGCGTCCGTCGCAGCCGAATCGCCGGCGGAACGAAGCGCCGTCGATCCCCATCGGGACGGGGCGCATGATTTCGATTTCCTGATCGGCGACTGGAAAGCGCATGTCCGGCGGCTGCCGGATCGTCTCGTCGGCTCGACCGAGTGGATCACCTATGACGGCATTTCGAATCACAAGAAACTGCTCGACAGCAACGCGAATTTCGAGGAATTCGATGTCACGAGCCCTGCGAAGAATTTGCGCATCAAGGCGCAGACCTTGCGGCTTTACAATCCGGAGTCGCACCAATGGTCGATCTATCTGATCGACCTCGACAAGGGCACGCTGGGCCTTCCGGCCACGGTCGGCCAGTTCACCAACGGCCGCGGCGAGTTTTTCGACATTGAAGATTACAAGGGACGCTCAATCCTCGTGCGTTTTATGTGGCTCAATATCTCGCCCAACGCCGCGCGCATGGAGCAGTCCTTTTCGCCCGACGGCGGCAAGGCCTGGGAGGTGAACTGGATCTGCGAGCTGTCGCGGTAGCCCGGTCGACCTGCCGAAAGTTCCCCCCGACCCTATCCCAGGCAGTGGACGCGACCCCGGCAGAGGCTATTATCCTTTGCCGGGTCGGCATGAAGGGCGGAGAGATGGCTGAAGACGGTTCGGCGCTCGTTGCAATGCGTCCGGCGAATTTGCCGAGCGATCTGCGTCGCGTGGGCGCCCACCCCGATTATTGGTATCCGCTCGCCTGGTCGGACGAACTGAAGCCGGGCAAGGTTCTCGGCCGCCGCTTCGCCGATCAGCCCATTGCGCTTTATCGCGGCAAGGACGGCAAGGTCGTCGCGCTCGAAGACCGCTGCGCGCATCGCCAGGTGCCGCTGCATCTGGGCGTCGTCTGCGGCAACGAACTCAAATGCCATTATCACGGCTGGTCCTACGACTCCGCCGGCAAATGCGTGGACGTGCCCTATCTGGGCAAGGAAAAATTGCCCAACGGCGTGAGAAGCTATCCCGCGCGCGAGATCGACGGGTTGATCTTCGTGTTTCCGGGCGATCCGGTTCTGGCGGCGGCGCGCGTACCGGGCACGCTCGGTTCGTCACAGCGCAAGGATTACAAGACGCGCCGGCTGAATCGCCAGGTCGCGTGCCACTACACCTTCATGCATGAAAACCTGTTCGACATGAATCACCAGTTCATGCACCGCAAGCAGATGGGTTCGATCAAGGCGCGCTGCATCGGGCGCGACCACGGCGAGGACTGGGCGCAGGTGGAATACACCTTCAGCCGCACCGAAGGAAAACCGTCGCTGGGCGAGACGGTGATCGTAGACCTCGTGCGCAAGCGCAACGAGTCGAAGAAGGACTTCTCGGATCGCATGCGCATCCGCACCGATTATCCGAGCCAGAGCCTGCGCGTCTGGGTGGGGCGGGATATCAACGACCGGCAGGATCCTGTGCTCGATGTGTGGCTCGGCTATACGCCGCTCGACGCCCAGCAGCGCACCAACCGCACCTTCGGTTATTTGTCGGTGAAGAAGCCGCCCGTGCCAGGCCTCATCCATGCCGTGTGGCCGTTCGTCGTCTGGTTTACGGAGAATATTTTCGCCGAGGACAAGGACATCGTGGAACACGAACAGCGCGCTTACGACGCACAAGGCGCGGACTGGAACAACGAAGTGTTCCCCGCGATCCGCGATTTGCGCACGGTCCTCGCCCGCTGCGGCAAGCCGATGGACGGGTGACGGCTATCCCACTTCTCTCCATGGCCGGCCCCCGAGCCGGCCACCCAGCCGACGCGCGTCTGCGCGGCGAATGACGTTTTCGCAAGTGGC
This sequence comes from uncultured Alphaproteobacteria bacterium, assembly GCA_963715545.1. Classification (GTDB taxonomy): domain Bacteria; phylum Pseudomonadota; class Alphaproteobacteria; order Micropepsales; family Micropepsaceae; genus Rhizomicrobium. Next base: position 4,752,009 of record OY970252.1, read on the forward strand.
CACAAACCGAGTCAGTTGAGCAAGTTTCTTGGGCTCGCAGACGCTCGCCCACTAGGTGGCCGGGTCACGCCCGGCCATGGTGAGGTTAGAGATTCACGAGCCTCTCGTCGCCGCCGCGACGTGGCGCATGCGCGTTGACGTTTTTGCGGGCATCGCCGCCAGCACCGCCTTCATAATTCCTTTCGCGTCCAATCCGGCCTCTGCATATTGCGCCGCCTGGTCGTCGTGGTCCTGCAGGCGGTCGGGGAGGGTGAGCGCACGGATCGTCAAGCCGCGATCGAGCAGCCCGGCGTTGGCGAGATAATGCAGCACCTGTGAGCCGAAGCCGCCGGCAGCGCCTTCCTCCACCGTGATCAAGGTGTGGTGATTGCGGATCAGGTCGTTCACGAGATCGGTATCGATGGGCTTGGCGAAGCGCGCGTCGGCGACGGTGCAGGAAATGCCCTGTTCGTCGAGCAGGGACGCGGCTTCCAACGCCGACGCGAGGCGCGTGCCCAGGCTCAGGATCGCGACATCCGTGCCTTCGCGCAAGACCCGTCCCTTGCCGATTTCGAGAAACTTCGTTTTTTCGGCGGATGCGATGCGCACCACTTCGCCGCGCGGATAGCGGAAAGCGATCGGGCCCTCATCGTAAGCGGCCGCGGTCGCAACCATCGCCATGAGTTCCGCTTCGTCCGCCGCCGCCATCACCACCATGCCGGGCAGGCAACCGAGATAAGCGAGGTCGAAACTGCCCGCATGCGTGCAGCCGTCCGCGCCGACAAGTCCCGCGCGATCCATCGCAAAGCGCACGGGCAGTTTCTGGAGCATCACGTCATGCACGACCTGGTCGTAGGCGCGCTGCAGGAAGGTGGAATAGATCGTGCAGAACGGTTTGAAACCTTCGGTCGCCATGCCGGCCGCGAACGTCACCGCATGCTGTTCGGCGATGCCCACATCGAAGGTGCGATCGGGAAAGCGCTTCTCGAACAGGTCGAGGCCGGTGCCAGAGGGCATCGCGGCCGTGATGGCGACGATCCTGGGATCGATCTCCGCCTGGCGGATCAATTCCTGCGCAAAGACGGTTGTGTAGGTCGGCAGGCCGCTTTTTGACGCGGCGGATTTGCCGGTCGCGACGTCGAACTTGCCGACGGCGTGACCTTTGTCGGCGGAACCGGAGGCCGGCGCGTAACCGTGGCCCTTTTCCGTCGCGATATGAAGCAGCACGGGGCCGCCGGTTTCGTCGTCGCGGATTTTTTCCAACGCGGCGATCAAGCCATCGACGTCGTGGCCGTCGATGGGTCCCAGATGGCGAAGACCGAGCTGTTCGAAGATCGTGCCGGCGTTCGACATCTCGGCCGTCATGCGGTTGAGATGCTTGTTGAGCGCGCCGCAGGCCGGCGCGATGGACATGTTGTTGTCGTTCAGGATCACCAGGAGCCGCGAATTGCGCGCGCCCGCATTGTTGATCGCTTCGTACGCCATGCCCGCACTCATCGCGCCGTCGCCGATCACGGCGATGACGTGATTTTTGCCGCCGGCCAGGTCGCGCGCCACCGCCATGCCGAGACCGGACGAGATGGAGGTTGAGGAATGCGCCGCGCCAAACGGGTCGTATTCGCTTTCCGCGCGCTTGGTGAAACCGGAAAGACCGCCGCCTTTGCGCATGGTGCGCATGCGATCGCGGCGTCCGGTGAGAATCTTGTGCGGATAGGCCTGATGGCCGACATCCCAGATCACGCGGTCTTCGGGCGTATTGAAGACGTAATGCAGCGCGACCGTGAGCTCGATGACGCCGAGTCCGGCGCCGAAATGGCCGCCCGTGACGGACACGATATTGATGAGCTCGTTGCGCAATTCCTCGGCGACGGCGCCCATCCGGCTCCTGTCGAGCTTGCGCAGATCGGCCGGTTCGCGGATCGCGTCCAGCAGCGGAAATTCAGCTTTGACCGATTGCAAACTCATGGACTCTCCAAACTTGTGTCATATGCCGGCGGAAAGAACATCGGATTCACGATTCGCGGTTGAGAAGGAACATCGGCAATTCCTGAAGCATGGCGGCGGCGTCCCCATAGGTCGCGACGGTCGAAGCGGCGCGGCGCGCGAGCGTTTCGGCTTTTTCGCGCGCGGCCTGCACGCCCAGCAGAGACACGAGCGTGGCTTTGCCCTGGGTCTTGTCCTTGCCCACGGTCTTCCCGATCTTTTCCGTTGTGCCCAATTCGTCCAGCAGATCGTCGGTGATCTGAAAGACCAGCCCGATATCGCGGGCATAGCTGCGCAGGCGGTCTTCGTCTTTCGCGTCGGCCTCGCCGAGAATGGGTCCGGCCTCGCAGCAGAATTCGAACAGCGGGCCGGTCTTCAGACGCTGCAGCATGGATCACATCGTCGACTCCGAATGCGCCGGTCGGCGCCAGCATGTCGATCACCTGGCCGCCGATCATGCCGTCCTGGCCGGCGGCTTCGGCGAGCCGCGGCACGAGCCGGCAGCGTATCTCCGCCGAGTCGGATGCGTCGCAGGCGCGGACAGAATCTCGAAGGCGATGGTGAGAAGCGCATCGCCCGCAAGCACGGCCGTCATTTCGTCGAAGGCGATGTGGGTGGTGGGACGGCCGCGGCGCAGATCGTCGTCGTCCATGCAGGGCAGATCGTCGTGCACCAGCGAATAGGTGTGCAGCGCTTCGATCGCGGCGGCCGCGCGCGGCGGCCCATTCGTGTCTCACCCCGAACAGGCCGCGCGCACTGCAGCACCAGAAACGGCCGGAGCCGCTTGCCGCCCGCGAAGGTGGCATAGCGCATCGCTTCGTGAACGCGCGCATGCAGTCCGCCGGGCTGCGGCAAGACGCGCTCCAGCACCTCATCCGAACTTCGACGGAACGTGACAGCGCCGTCATGAATGTTACCGACTGCGTCCCGGAGGCGGAGACCGATTGTTTTTGTTTGGTCGAATTCATTGCGTCTGGTCCCGGTCGCGCTGTTCGGCGAATAGCATATCATCTTGCCAGCGCAAGGGTCGGTCTTGCCAGCTTTATGATGTGAGCCATGGCGGCGCATAATTCTTCTGCGTTTGATGTCAAGTCTCGGATACGTGCCGGAATATTGCTCATTTCAACTCCCCATTCGCACATATTTTCACCCCCAACCGTTTGTCACTCATGAAACGACGATTGGATGCCGACGCGCTTTGCGAAAATAGCGGTTGCGGGCGTTGCAAGTTTCTCGAAACTCCGCGTTCCATCGTTATGCGGAGCAAGTCGCTCGGACCGCAGAACGCAATGGAAGGAGTTGTGATGCGAGTCATTCTTGCCCAGCCGCGCGGCTTCTGTGCCGGTGTCGTGCGCGCCATCGATATCGTCGAGAAGGCGCTCGATAAATATGGCGAGCCCGTCTATGTGCGCCATGAGATCGTGCACAACAAGCATGTGGTGGAGACGCTGCAAGAGCAAGGGCGCGCGCTTCGTCGAGGAACTGGACGAAGTGCCCGAAGGCGCCGTGACGGTGTTCAGCGCCCATGGCGTGCCGCAGTCGGTGGTCAAGACCGCGCAGGCGCGCGGGCTGCCGGTGCTCGACGCCACCTGCCCGCTGGTTTCCAAGGTGCACAACCAGGGCAAGCGCTATGTCGCCCAGGGCCGCACCCTGATCCTGATCGGCCATGCCGGCCATCCCGAAGTGGAAGGCACCATGGGCCAGGTCGGCGCGCCGGTGCATCTGGTGTCAGTCCGAAGCCGATGTCGACGACGCTCGACCTCCCGACCGACACGCCGGTCGCCTATGTCACCCAGACCACGCTTTCGATCGACGACACCAAGGGCATCATCGTGGCGCTGCAAGAAACGCTTCCGCGACATCGTCGGCCCGGAGACCTCCGACATCTGCTACGCCACCCAGAACCGCCAGACGCTCGGTGCGCGAACTTGCCAAGGTCGCCGATGTGATCCTGGTGGTGGGGGCGAAGAACAGCTCCAACTCCAACCGGCTGCGCGAGATCGGCATCGAGGAAGGCGTGCCGTCCTATCTGATCGCCGACGGCAGCGAGCTGGAGCCCGACTGGGTGCGCGGCAAGAAGGTGGTCGGCCTGACCGCCGGCGCCTCGGCGCCGGAAGAACTGGTGCAGCATGTGATCGAGGCGCTTGCGCGAGATCGAACGACGTGTCGAAGTTGAACAGATGGACGGCAAGAAGGAACATATCGAGTTCCGCCTGCCCGCCGAATTGAGGGCTTGAAGTCGGCCGAACGGAGCAGCAAGTGGGAATTCCGTTCAAGCAGGCCGCCAAGATCGGCGCCTATGTGATGAAGCAGCATCTGTCGGGCCGCAAACGCTATCCGCTGGTGCTGATGCTGGAGCCGCTTGTTCCGCTGCAATCTGGCCTGCGCCGGCTGCGGCAAGATCGATTATCCGGACGAGATCCTGAACCAGCGCCTGTCCTATCGAGCAGTGCATGGACGCGATCGACGAATGCGGCGCGCCCGCCGTCTCGATCGCCGGCGGCGAGCCGCTGCTCCATCGCGACATGCCCAAGATCGTGCGAAGGCTTCCTCGAGCGCGACAAGTTCGTGATCCTGTGCACCAACGCGCTGCTGCTGGCCAAGAAGATCGACCAGTACAAGCCGCATCCCAATTTCACCTGGTCGATCCATCTCGATGGCGACAAGGCGATGCACGACAAGTCGGTCTGCCTGGACGGCATCTACGAAAAGGCCGTCGCCGCGATCAAGCTTGCCAAGTCGCAAAGGCTTCCGCACCCAGATCAACTGCACCTTGTTCGACGGCGCCGATCCCGAACGCACCGCGAAGTTCTTCGACGAGATGATGGCGATGGGCCTCGACGGCATCACGGTCTCGCCGGGCTATGCCTATGAGCGCGCGCCCGACCAGCAGCATTTCCTCAATCGCGAACGCACCAAGAAGCATGTTCCGCGACATCCTGACGCGCGGCAATGGCGGCAAGAACTGGGAGTTCACCAAGTCCGACCTGTTCCTGGATTTCCTGGCCGGCAACCAGACCTATGAATGCACGCCCTGGACCATGCCGCTGCGCTGCCGTGTTCGGCTGGCAGAAGCCCTGCTATCTGCTCGGCGAAGGCTACGCCAAGACCTTCAAGGAACTGATGGAAGGCACCGAGTGGGAGAAATACGGCGTCGGCAATTACGAGAAATGCGCCAACTGCATGGTGCATTGCGGCTTCGAAGGCACCGCCGCTCACCGACGCGATCAAGCATCCGCTGAAGATGCTGCCGATCCGTTGCGCGGCGTGAAGACCGAAGGCCCGATGGCGCCGGATATTCCGCTCGACAACCAGCGCCCGGCCGAGTTCGTGTTCTCACGCCATGTCGAGCACAAGCTGTCGAGATCCGGGCAACGGCAAGTCCAACACCACAGAAGGTCGCGGCAGCGGAGTAAGTCCGCGAACGCCTTGCTCGCGTCCCGCGCGGTGCGGATCAAGCGCCGGAATCTGACAAGGTCTGCGTCAGCAGCGAACCCAGCACCGCGGCCATGCGCGATGCCGCCATCCGGCTTCATCGCCACCAGCGCCGCAGGCGGCAGCGACATGGAACGCATCGTCGGAAATGATCCGCAAGGCCGCGAACGGCAGGTCGCGCAGCGCCGCCACCTCCGCGGCGATGCCCGATTCCATGTCGACGGCGTCAGGCGCCCGTCGCCAAGTGCAGCACGGCTTTCGCGTCTTTGTCCGCGGCCGTGCCCGAGCACGCCCGCAATCGCGCCGGATTTGGCTTCCGGCAGACGGCCCGCAAGCCCATCCGCCCAGGCCGTATCGGTTCTGAAGCGCTTCGTGCCCACCACGATCTCGCGCGCAATGACCGCAGTCGCCCACGCGCAGGTTCGGCGACAGCGCGCCCGCAATGCCGATGCTGATGACGCCGCTGACGTCGCCTTGCGATCGTCGCGGTCGATCCGCCTGCGCAAGATATCGCACGCCGTCCGCCCGCGATCACGGGCACGGCGACCGCGCCGACGATCTGGGCTTCGCGCGGGCAGGCCGGCGACGGCGATGACGCTCACAAGCCCGTACGCCACGTGGCGGGAATTGCTCACCTTCAGATTGCGGTAGCGCGCCAGCGCCCAGAGCGGGAAAAATTTCGGATAGCCGTGATAGCGCAGATAGAACACGCGCGGGAAACCGCCGCCGGTGTAGTACTCCTGGCCCCATAGCCCATCTTCCTGCTGATTGTCCTTGAGCCACGCGATGCCGCGCGCCACGGCCGGATGATCGACGTTCGCCCGCCGCCATCAGGCCGAGCAGCGCCCAGGCGGTCTGCGAGGCGGTCGAAGGCGCGGGCTCGTAAGCCTTGTAATCGAGCTTGTAGCTGTCGCAGATTCTCGCCCCAGCCGCCGTCCGGGTTCTGGATCGCGACCAGCCATTCGACGGCCTGCGCATCATCGGCGTGTTGCGGATCGACAGGCCGGCAGCGTTCAGGCCCGCCAGCGCCGACCAGGTGCCGTAGACGTAATTGACGCCCCAGCGGCCGAACCAGCTTCCGTCTTTCAGTTGCACGCGCGCGAGATAATCGATGGCCGCTTTCATGCGCGGGCTATCTGTCGGCTCGCCCAGCTGCGCCAGCATGCCGATGCAGCGGCCCGTCACGTCTTCGGTCGGCGGATCGAGCAGCGCGCCATGATCGGCGAAGGGAATGTTGTTCAGATAATAATAGGCGTTGTCGGCGTCGAAGGCGCCCCAGCCGCCGTTTCTGCTTTGCAGGCCCTCGACCCATTCCGCGCCGCGCGCGATGGGCATGTCGTGCGCCGCGTTCGGCGACGAATCTTTTCCCGCGCGATCGAGCGCCATCACCACCACGGCCGTGTCGTCGAGATCGGGGTAATAGGCATTGTTGTATTGAAACGCCCAGCCGCCCGGGCGCACATCCGGACGTTCCTCCGCCCAGTCGCCTTTCACATCCAGCACCTGCAGCGGCTGTCAGCCATTCGAGCCCGCGCGCGACGGCGTTTGTTGCTGCGTCGCCTTTCGCTTCCATCAATGCGTGACAGGCGAGCGCGGTGTCCCACACCGGCGAGACGCAAGGCTGGCAATAGGCTTCGTCGTCCTTGATGACGAGCAGCTTTTCGACCGAGTAGCCGGGCAATGGCGCGATCGCGGATGGCATCGGCGGATAGCCCAGCACGTCGAACATCATCACGCTGTTGGCCATGGCGGGATAGATCGCGCCGAGCCCGTCTTCGCCGTTCAGCCGTTCGGTGACGAATGCGACGGCACGTATCGATGGCGCGCTTGCGCAAGCCCTTCGGCCAGACGGGATCTGCGACGTTTCAGCAGCCAGTCGAGCACGCCGAAAAACGCCGACCAATAGCGATTCTGGTGCGGCGCGCGCTGCGGCGACGGCGCGCCTGCGGCACGAACAATTCCGGCACATGGATGCCGCGCGGATTCCGCGCCAGCGGCTTCAGCGCCTGCAGCACCAGCAGCGGCACGATCACCGTGCGCGCCCAATAGGACATCTTGGAGAGATGAATCGGAAACCAGCGCGGCAAGAGAATCAGTTCCAGCCGGAACGGTGGGCATGTTGTTCCACGAGGTCTCTCCGTAACAGCGCCAGCAGGATGCGGGTGAAGACATTGGCCTTGATGCGCGCCGCCGCGGGCGAGGATCGCGTCGCGCGCGCGCGCCATATGCGGCGCATCGATCGGATCGCCGATCATCTTCAGCGCGAAATAGGCTTTCACGGTCGCGCTGATATCGAATGCGCCGTCGTGATAGAGCGGCCAGCCGCCATGCGCGCCCTGGATGCGGCGCAGATAGACGCCGATCTTGCGTTCGAGTTCGAGATTGGGCGTCTCGCCCAGATAATGCACGAGCAGAACATATTCGGCCGGAATGGTGGCGTCGGCTTCGAGCTCGAACACCCAATGTCCGTCGGCGCGCTGCTGCGCGAGAAGCGCCTGCGACGCGCTTGGCGATCGCCGCCTCGAGTTCCGCGCCGTCCATGGTCAAGGCTTTGTCCATACCGTCAGACCCAACGCCAATTCCGCCGCTTTCTTTCCCGAGCGCACCGCGCCTTCGATGGTGGCGGGAAGGCCCGTGTCCGTCCAGTCGCCGGCGAGGAACAGGCTTGTGCCAGCGTGTTTTGGCCGGAGCGCGCATTCTGGCCTGTTCGGGCGTCGCCGCAAATGTGGCACGGCTTTCTTTCACGATCTGCCAGGGCGGAAGTTCCGCGCCCAGGCGATGGACCGCCGCAACGTCCTTCCACAACAGCTTCGCCAGCGCTTCGCGATCCTGATCGACGATGGCGTCCGCGCCGGAGACCGTGACGGATAGCCGATCGGCGAACGCGAACACCCATTCCGCCGTGCCGCCGATCACCCCGGTCATCATCGCGGCGCCGGGCGGGGCCGGCATTGCGAAATGCGCATTGACGATGGCGCAGAATTGCGTCGGTACAGCGACATCGGGCAAGAGTTCCTTTGTCACCCAGGCCGGTGTCGCCAGCACGATGCGATCATCCGCGTGAACGACGATGGGCCCATCCGCAAAATCGAGGTTCGCGATCCTGTCGCCGTCGAAACCGAGGCCGCGCAGGCGCGCGCCGAACGTCACGCTGGCGCCTTTGAGCTTCAGAAAAGTCAGCGCCGGATCGATGAAAGCCGCGCCCAAAGTGGGTGACGCGATGCGCGGACGATAGGCACGGCCGCCGCGCGCGAGACTTTCGCGAATGACGGCAGACGCGAGCTCCGCGGAGCCGGATGCCGGATCGGTGTTCAACGCGGCGAGCAGCAAGGGATGCAGCAGTTTATCCCAAACCGCGCCTTTGCAGGCGATCACTTCGTCGATGCGCTTTCCCGGCGAGCGTGCGAGTAATTTCGCCAGCGCCATATATTCGCTAAGCGAACTTCCCGGCACGCGCCGCGATTTCACCAGCACCCACCACGGAATGGGGCCTTCATTGGGCGCGATGGTCCAGCGTGCGCCGCTCCGCACATCGAGAAAATCGAAGCGCGCGGTCTCGGGTCCGGCCAGCTTGTCGACCGAACCGATAGTGCGCAGATAGTCGTGCGTCGCGTGATTGCCGGACAGCACCAGATGATTGCCGTTGTCGATCGTCTGGTTGAGGACGGGATCGAAATAGGAGCGGCAGCGGCCGCCCGCCTGCACGCCGCCTTCGATCAAGCGGACCTTCGCGCCGCGGCCTGCCAGAGCAACGGCGGCCGAAAGGCCGGCCAATCCCGCCCCGATTACATAAACTGTACCGGCGCTCATGCCAGCAGGCCGTCCGCGATCACGATGCGCAACAGGCGCCACTTGCCGAGGCTCACGCGATGGCGTGGCGGCAGCCAGCCGGTCTTTTCCATCTCGCCGAGGATTTCGCGAATAGACCGCGCCCATTAGTTTCGGTGTGCGAATGCGGCCTTTGGGCTTGGTCGCCATCACAGCTTTGGCTTCGCGGTAGTGGCCATGCGCAAGCGCCGCCACTTTGCGGCACACGCGATCGATCGCAGGATCGGAGATCGCTTTCGATGGATCGTTCGGCGCGATGCTTGCTTCGTCCAGATATTCTCTGGGCAGATAAAGCCTTTCAATGCTTGCGTCTTCATCGATGTCGCGCAGGATATTGGTGAGTTGCAGCGCGCGGCCGAGATGATGGGCCAGCGCAAAGCCCGGACCTTCGTCCATGCCGAACACCTTGATCGACAGCCGTCCCACCGCACTCGCGACGCGGTCGCAATAGAGATCGAGCGTGGCGAGCGACGGGCGCACGGATATCTTCCGCCACATCCATATCCATGCCGTCGATAACGATGAGAAAATCTTCTTTGCGGAGGCCGTAAGCGTCGATCGCCTTCTTCAGGAACGCTGTGCGCGGCGGCGATCCGCCCGCATAAAGCGCATCGAGATCGCGGCGCCAGGCGGTCAGCGCCTCGTGACGTTCGGGCCGCGTGCCGACGCCGTCGTCCGCGATATCGTCGACGGCGCGGCAGAACGCATAGATCGCGAACATCGCTTCCCGTTCCGGCTTCGGCATCAGGCGCATCGCCGAATAGAACGAGCTTCCCGACGCTTTCTGCTGGACGGCGCGGATTTCCGGCGCGGTATCGTCGATGGGCATAAGGGCCGTCATCGCGGGCCACCGGCGAGGCCGAGCGCGCGTTTCTCGCGTCCGCGCCCGATGAAACGCGCCGTGGCGCGGGCGAGCAGCGGCACAAGTTCGAGCCTGGTGTGATGCACGCGCTCGCTGAGCGGATCGCGGCGCATAAGCTTCCCGCATAGATCTTCGGCGAGCTTCAGGATCACGCTCACTTCCAAGGCAAGTCGCGCATCCGCGATCTGACTCGCGAAAGGCCGCGCGATGTCGAGCAGCCCCATCGTGCGCTTCGTCAGGTCGACGATGACCTGCCGAAGGGCTGGCGAAGCTTTGTCCGCGGCCAAAGCGTCGACCTGTACGTTTGCTTCGGTCAAGGAGTCGAGCGGAATGTAGATGCGATTAAGCGCGTAAAAATCCTTCTCGCAGTCCTGCAGATGGTTGATGATCTGCAGCGCGGCGCACAGCGCGTCGTTGGCGGGCCAGGTGGACCGCGCCTCGCCGTGCACGTCCAGCACAAAGCGGCCGACGGGCATCGCCGAATAGCGGCAATAATCCATCAGCGCATCCCAGTCGAGATAGCGCCGGATCATGCAATCGCGCCGAAACGCTTCCAGCAGATCGGCTGCGTGCTGCGACGTAAGGCTTTGCGCGGCGAGAACGTCCCGCAGCGCCATCGCTTCCTCCGCGCCTGCGCCCGTCAGCCCGCTGTGAAACGCTTCGAGCAGCCGCAACTTTTCTTCGGCGGGCGCCGTGGCATGATCGGCGATGTCGTCGGCTGCCCGCGCAAAGCGATAGAACGCCATGATCGCAGGCCGGTGCTCTTTTCGAATAAACGCGGACGCCACCGGAAAATTCTCGTTCCGGTGACCCTTGCCCGATTGAAGTTCCGCCGCCGTCAGGGTCATTGCTCAACCATCGCCTGCGCGCGACCTTTCCACATTCCGCCTTTGCCGCGCCAGTGCTGGATCGCGGAGTCGAGCGTAAAGGCGGCATAGGCGACGCCCGTCAGCGGCAATGCAAGGCCCCAGAGAGGCGAGCGTCCATAGAAGCGCGACATGGGCTGGAAGCTCAGGGCCGTCAGGCAGCATGTCGCGATCCCGGCGATCCGCAGCGCGCCGTCGCCGAAAATCGCAGCCAGCGGCGGAAACACGAACATCAGGCACAGGCCCATCAAAGTTCCAGCCAATATGAACGGCGAGTATTCGAGTTGCGCGTAAGCCGAACGCGCGACCATGCGGCGGATTTCGCCCATATCCGCATAAGGTCGGATTGAGAATGCGCGGTTTGTCAGTCCGATCCATGTAGGCCCTTGCGATTTCATCAGACGGCCCAGCGCGCAATCGTCGATGATGGCGCTCTTGATTGCAGAGATTCCGCCGCCCGCTTCGAGGGCTTCGCGCTTGACCAGCATGCAGCCGCCGGCGGCCGCGGCGGTTTTCGCCCTGGAGTCGTTGCTCCAGGAAAACGGATAGAGCATCCGGAAGAAATAGACGAAAGCGGGAACGAAGAACCGCTCGGCCCAACTCGCGCACATCAGTTTCGCCATCAGCGAGACAAGGACAAGATGGCCGCGCTCGGCGCGCGCGGCCAGATGGCGCAGATTGTCGGGCCCATGCGCGATATCGGCGTCCGTGAGCCACAGATAATCCGGCGCGTCGTCTTGCGTCGCGAGCGCGACGCCTTGCGAGACCGCCCACAATTTTCCGGTCCAGCCTGGGGGCCGTTTTGTGCCCGCGATGACGGAGAGCTTGCCGCTGCTGTCGAGCGATCGCGCGATTTGCGCGGTGTCGTCATCGCTTTCGTCATCGACCAGGATCACGCGCAACTTGCCGGGATAGTCTTGCTTTAGAAGGCTGCCGATGGACCACGCAATCACGTCGGCTTCGTTGCGCGCCGGAACGACGGCGACCACGGACGGCCATGTCGGAGGTTCTTGCGGCTCGCGACGATCGTCGCGTTCATTTGTGAGCCAGTAACCGCCGCGGGCCGCGAGCAGATAGAACCAGATCGCCAGCGGCAACAGTCCAAAAAATACAAGCGGAACCATTTCAGGACTCATCCGGGAACGGGCCTATTCTTTAGCGAGCCGATCATTTGGGAGCCAGCGCGCAATGGGCGATATAGGGCCGCCCCCGGCTCGTCATGCGCTGCCGATAGCGTCCGAACAACGATTTCATGTCGCTCGCCAGCGCCTGTGCGTCGGTGGCCGAAAGCTTCAGCGTTAACCAGTATTCCGCCAGCGGCAATTCCGTCTTGCCCTGCAGTTTCTGCATACGCGGAACGCCCAGCTCGTCTACGGAAAACAAGATGCCGTCATTCTGATCGGACCTTCGGCCGCGCTCCAAACGGTCGCGCAACTCGGCGGACAGTTCGTCCTCCGGCGCCCGAGAGACAAGATGGGTCGGAACAAAGAAAGCTCTTGCGGTCGCCCGGTAATATTTCACGGGTCGGCCCGATCGCCGCTTATGGTCCACGATCGCAATCAAGCCCAGCCGCCGCAACCGGCCGACATGATAGTGCAGCAGGCTAAGAGACATTCGAGACAGACCGGCCAATTCCTGCAGGGATCGTTCGCGGGCGACGAGCTGCAGAATGAGGCTTCGCTGGCGGGCGTTCGAAAGCGCCGCAGCGATTTTGGCGCTCGTGACCTTCATCATCTGCTTCATGTGCGCATTCTGGCATTGCGGGCAGGCATATTTCAATTGCGCGTTTGTAATGCGCGCCGACGGGTCTTGTTCAAGAGAGATGCTGGTCATTGAAGTTGGGCGTCGATTAGCGTCGCCGGCGACCCAGAGGATTCTCATCATGATTTTGCCACGGCGCATACGAAGCGTTTGTGCAGCAAGTGCGGTTTGCGCAGCCGCGTTGCTTCCCGTCCTGGCTCAAGCGGCGCCCGCGGCTGCTCACGCGTTAAGCGGCGACGAGAACGGGGCGGCGCGCAGGATGAGCGACGCCGAGATCGTCAAGGATCTCCGAATGGAGATGGACCGTCTGGCGGCGGAGGATCGTTTTTCCGGCGCGGTGCTGTTCTCGAAGAACGGCAGACCGCTCTTCGAGCAAGCCTATGGCTTCGCCGACCATGCGTTCAATGCGCCGAATAAAGTCGACACCAAATTCAACATGGCGTCCGTGACCAAGGTCTTCACCGCGGTAGCGATTCTCCAGCTCGTAGAACAGGGCAAGCTCACGCTCGATGAGACGCTGGCCAAGGCGCTGCCGGACTATCCGAACCGGGAGGTCGCGAGCAAGGTCACGATCCTTGAACTGCTGGAACACAGATCGGGCCTGGGCGATATTTTCGGGAAAGCGTATGAGGACTCGAATCCGAGCAAGTACCGCACGCTTCAGGATTACCTGCCGCTTTTCGCAAATGAGCCGTTGCTTTTCGAACCCGGCGCCAGGGTGGCGTACAGCAATGCCGGCTTCGTGGTCCTGGGGCTTGTGATCGAACGCCTCTCGGGCGAAAGTTATTACGAGTATGTGCAGGACCATATTTTCAAGCCCGCGGGCATGACTGATACGGGCTTCTGGTCTTCTCAGGACGACGCGCCGAATCTGGCGTTGGGTTATACGGCGCTTGCGCCCGGCCAACTGCCCGGCGGGGCGCAGCAGCCGGCGACCGCGCCGCGCGAAGCGACGCTCAGTCTGGCGCGTGGAATATCCGCCGGCGGCAGTTTTTCCACCGTGGAAGATTTGATGCGCTTTTCCGAAGCGCTGCGAACGCAAAAACTGTTGAAGCCGGAATCCGTCGCGCTGTTGCTGCAGGGTGGATACGGAATGCCGGCCGGATCCAGCAATGGCGTCCGCTATGCCGGGCATGGCGGCGGCGCGCCGGGCGCGAACACCTATTTTGAAATGTATCCGGACGCCGGCTATGCCGTCGTGGTCCTGGCCAATGTCGACCCTCCGGCGGCGGAAACGGTCGCGCAAAGATTGCGTCAGGAGATTGTCGGCGCGCAGTTGCCCAAGGCATTGCCGCTCCCGCCCGCCGCGCTGCGCCAGTTCGAAGGGACATATGTCGTCGCCGCGCAAGGCGGCGCGGAGATTGCCGGCGCCGGTCCGCGATTGATCTTGGGGCCGGGCGGGGCGCCGCCTCCCGGCGGCGGCGCACGGCTCATGCTCGCCGGTCCGGACGGTCAGCCGATGAAAGAACGCCCCATCGAGATTTCCGCCGATCGCGACGGTCTCCTTGTGACATTCGGAATGGGCGCCGCGTACAAATTCGTGCCGCTTTCGGCGACGGAATTCTTCGACAGGGACAGCCTGAATTCCGCTCGCCTTGTCTTCACGAAAGACGCCAATGGGCGATTCACAAACTTGTCGATCAAAGGGGCGGGATTCATACAGTCGGCGACGGCGACTAAACTGCCGTGAGATTGCGCGCGCCTGAAGAAATTGTTCTCAACTTCCCGGGACGCCTCCGATGTATCCCGCCTCGCGGAACCAGCGCAGCGCATCGGCGAGCGCTTCCGCATAGGGCCGCGCGCGATAGCCGAGTTCCGTTTCCGCCTTTGCGGATGTGAAGAACATGTGATGCTTCGACATGTCCAGCGCATCGACGGTGAGAAACGGCTCGCGACCGGTGAGCCTCGCGATCGCCTCGGCGGCGTGCGCGAGCGGATAAAGCGGCCCGCGCGGCAATTGCCAGCGAGGCGGCTTGCGGCCCACCATCCCCGCAATGGCGACAAGCATATCGGCCAGCGAGGCATTCTGACCGCCCAGAATATAGGTCTCGCCGACGCGCCCCCTGTCGAGCGCCAGCAAATGGCCCTCCGCCACGTCGTCGACATGCACGAGATTGAGACCCGTATCGAGATAGGCCGGCATGCGCCCCGATGCGGCTTCAACAATGATGCGCCCCGTGGGAGTAGGCTTGATGTCCCGCGGGCCGATGGGAGTGGACGGGCTCACCAGCACGGCGGGCAATCCTGCCGTGACCATGTCCTCCACCACACGTTCGGCCGCGACTTTGCTTTTCTTGTAGTGGCCTATTGCCGTCTCGAAGGTCGCGCGATCCTCTTCCGTCGCATCGCGCCCTTCCCTGGGCTTCAACGTCGCCACGCTGCTGGTATAGACGATGCGTTCGACCTGCGTATCGCACGCGGCCTGCATCACATTGCGCGTGCCTTCGCGGTTGTTCTCGACGATTTCGTTGCGGTCGCGCGCCCACAGCCGGTAATCGGCAGCGGCGTGAAACAGATAGCGCACGCCTTTCATGGCGGCGGCGAGCGAGGCGGCGTCGCGCATATCGCCCTCGGCGATGTCCCACTCGAATCCGACGATATTCGCGCGTGGGCTGTTCTTGCGCACCAGCACGCGCACTCTGAACCCGCGCGCCGCAAGCTTGCGCGCGACGGCGGATCCGACAAAGCCGGATGCGCCCGTCACCAGAACCAGATCGCCAGCCATCGCATTTTCAATTCGTTCGTTTCGGGGATCTCAGGCCTGCGCCGAAAGCGTGTGGTAAAGATAGAAGAGCAGCCCTGCCCCGAGAATAATCAGAAGTGCGGCCAGCGCAAAATCGGTGCGCGAACCCGTGCCGAGATGCGCCTTGTCGTCGTCGATTTCGCGCGCGGTCCGCGCGAAGCGCCACGTCGCCACGCCAATCATCGCCATGCCCAGCACGATAAGGGTCAGCCCCGCCAGATGCCCGAATTCGCCATGCGGTGCAGCGATGTGCGGTTTCCCGGTCGCGGGCGCCATATAGGCGATGAACAGATCGAAACGCTCCACCAGAAAGCCGAACGCGATGACGGCGATGGCGGTCCGCACCCAGGCGAGAAAGGTGCGCTCGTTGGCGGCGTGATCTGTGTAGTTTCGAATCGTCATAATCGGCGATCTTAGATTTCCCGGCCGCGCCTTGTCAGGGCCTGCATGCTTGAATGAAGCCCCTGCGGGCGGTAAGTTTCAACTGCGGGGATTACCCCGCAGGGGCACAGGGTGGGAAGAAACGCCGATGAAAAGCTACACGATTATTGCACTCGCTGCGGCATCCGTCGCATTGCTGCCGACGGCCGGAATGGCGGCGGATTTGAAGGCGGAAATCACCACGGCCGGCCAGCATGCCAGCATGGCTGCGACCGCCGGCGACATCGCGACCGTGCACATGCATCTGCATCACACGATCAACTGCATCGTGGGCCCCAATGGCGCGGGCTATGACGCCAAGCAGATGAATCCCTGCCAGAACCAGGGCGCAGGCGCGCTTGTCGATGCGACGAAAGCGGCGACAAAGACGAGCCTGCAGACGGCGGTCACGCAAGCGCAGGCCGGTCTCGCGAGCAACGATATGAGCGCAGCGCAGAAGGATGCGGCGGACGCAGCGGCGACGCTCAAATCGGCGGGGTAGCCCAGGCTAGTTCGTCGAGCATAACTGCGCCACTTGCGTTATTGCGGCTTCTCGGACCCAAGTATAAACTCAATACTTGGGCGCGGGGCAGCAATGAGGGCGTTTCTGGCGGCCGGATTATTGTGGGTTGCTTTGGCGGGGCAAGCCCAGGCCAGCGGCTATTCGACATTTAATACCGGAATTGCCGCCCGGGATCGGGGCGATAGTGACCAAGCTATCCGGCTGATGACGCAGGCGATCGCGGCCCCGGATTTATCGCCAAACTTCCTGCCGGTCGCGTATTTCGTTCGTGGAGACGCATATTACGATAAAAAGCAGTGTGAGTCCGCGATTGCCGACTATTCCGCTGGTCTGAATTTGAAGCCGGATGATTTTCGGGCGCATCTAATCCGGGCAGACTGCTATTCATCCGAATACAAGATTGATCAGGCGCAAGCGGATCTGACAGCGGCAATCGCCGCTCGCCCCGATCTCGTGCAAGGTTATGCTTCCCTGGGCAACGCCTATGTTCAGTGGGGAAAATATGATTTGGCCGTCTCACAATTCACAATAGCATCCGGGATCGACCCCAGTGATTTCGGCCTTTATCAACTCCGAGGTAACGCCTATCGCGCCGAGGCGCATTACGATCAGGCCCTGGCCGATGAAAAGAGCGCCCTCGAGATCAATTCTAAATATTGGATCGCCTATTATACGCGCGGCCTGGTCTATGACGATGAAGGTAAATTCAGCGACGCCCTCGACGATTTCGAGCGAGCGAAGGAACTTTCGTCCGATTCTTCGCTTTCTCAGAATGCTGGCCTGACGCAATGGGAGATGGGTAAGTTCGGCGAAGCCGAGAAAGTCTTTGCGGACTTCGCCAAATCGCAGCCCCAAAACGCTTACATGACGCTTTGGCTCGATCTTGCGCGCACCAAGGCGGGCAAACCCGACGACGACCAGGCCCAACGTGCTGCAAACCTCGATCTGACAAAATGGCCCGGGCCGCTGGTAAATCTATCACTCGGCAAAGTCTCCCCCGATCAGGTATTTCAAGCCGCCAAGATCGGCGATGCGAATACGGCTCAGGCTCATAAATGCGATGCCGATTTTTTTGTCGGCGAATGGCAATTGCTGCACCAGAATCCGACGGCGGCCAAGCCGCTGTTTGCGGATGAGCTCGCCGGTTGCAGGAATGAAACCTTTGGATGGCGTGCAGCCAACACCGAATTGAAGCAATTGCCATGATCTCGAAGAAGCATTTTCCGGAAAGTTCGGCGGTTGGACGGGTCGTGCTCGCCCAAGCGCTGGCGCTTGCAACAGTTTTTGCGGGAATATCGACCGCGTATGCTGATCCTCAGCAATGCCAATTGCGGCGTATGGCGGTCCTCGATATGCAAACGAGCCGCGACGGCACGGTGTCCGTGCCCGTAACAATCCAGGGCCATCCGGCACGGCTGATGGTCGATATTGGTGCTGTGTACAGTACGCTTGATGCATCCTTTGCGAAATCGCTCGGATTGAAGCAGTGGCAAATGTACAACCGATATATCGGCATGGGCGGCGGGATACCGTTAGATCAATACGCGTTCGCTGATTCGTTCGCGCTCGGTCCTATTCCGTCGGGTCGGTTTGGATTCGTTCTCGCGCCTTCCAGTGTCCTTGGAACCAGTTCGATGGGGATGCTGGGCGCCGAAGTGATGAGCAGCTTTGACATCGACCTCGACTTTGCAGGCAGTAAATTCAATGTTTTTTCGCCGGATCATTGTCCGGGAAAAGTCGTCTACTGGACGAGCGATGCTTATGCCGCGGTCCCGATGGACCTCGATGGAGGGAACCACATCCATGTTTCGATCATGCTGGACGGCAAGTCGTTGACGGCTATGCTCGACACTGGGGCCGCGCGCTCATTTATGAATTTTAGGGCGGCAACCGAAATCTTCGGCATCGACGAAAAAAATCCGCAATTGAAAGCGTTGGGCAATCAAGACATCAACGGAGTCGCCACAGTTGCAGCGTATCGCTATCCGTTTTCCTCTCTCACATTTGAAGGCGTGGAGATTCGCAACCCTGACATCGATATTGTGAAATACCCCAGTTCGGATCACGGGGAACCTGACTTGATTCTCGGCATCGGCGTTTTGCGGCAGCTGCACATGTATATCGCCTATGGCGAGAAGAAGCTTTACCTCACGCCTGCGGAAGCTCACTAACTTCGGCGCGCGACGCCCGCAACGATCGCTTCGGCTTTTGCGAATAGCGCGGGATCGACGACGAGGCCTGATGCGGCCGCGTTGTCGTCGAGCTGTTCGGGACGGCTTGCGCCTACGATAGCCGAGGCGACATTGGGTTCGCGGAGCACCCAGGCGAGCGAGAATTGCGCCAGGCTCACGCCGGCCTCTTTCGCGATGGGCTTCAGCTTCTCTACCGCTTCGAGGATGTCGGGCTCCATCCACCTGGTGATCATCCCGCCCATGCTGTCGCTGGTGGCGCGCGAATCCTTCGGCGGCGGCGTGCCGGGCTTGTACTTGCCGGTCAGCACGCCTTGCGCGAGCGGCGACCACACGATCTGCGAGACATCATGTTTCTTGCAGATCGGAATCACTTTCTCTTCCGGCCTGCGCCACAGGAGCGAATATTGCGGCTGGCTGGAGACGAAATGCTCCATGCCGGGAATGGCGAAGGCGTCTTCGATCTGCTGCGGCGACCATTCGCTGAAGCCGATGTAACGCGCTTTTCCTGCCCGCACGACCTCGCTGAGCGCGCCCATCGTCTCTTCCAGCGGCGTCTCGGCGTCGTAACGGTGGCATTGATAAAGATCGACATGGTCGGTTTTGAGCCGCGCGAGCGAGGCGTCGATCTGCTTGAGAATTTGGGCGCGCGACAGCCCCTTGTCGGTCGCGCTCATGGGAAAGAAGACTTTCGTCGCCAGCACATAAGAATCGCGCGGCCGTCCCGCCAGCGCCTCGCCGAGAAACGTCTCCGCCGCCCCGCGGCCATAGACATTCGCCGTATCGATGAAATTGATCCCGAGCTCGAAGGCGCGGGCGACACAGGCCAGCGCATTGTCGGTCGCGACGCCCACGCCGAAGGTGAGCCAGGAGCCCAGCGAGATTTCGGATACTTTGAGATCGCTCGCGCCGAGCTTGCGGTATTTCATGACGGGCCTCATCGGATGCTAGGCGTGCGGCGCGAAGCTGCGCCGCCACGACACGAGCACCGTAGCAACCCCGAGCGCCAGGGACCAGACATTGATCACGATCTCGAATTTCATGGGGTCGGAATGGGCGGCCAGCGAATAAAGCCCGTTCTCGACATCGAAGGTGATGTCCATGGCGGCGAGATAGAGCAGCGCGCTGCCCGCCAGCAGTCCGAATCGCGCGCCCCAGGGCCGGTCGGCCCATAATCCGATGCCCGCGAAGAACAGGCACACCGCCATCCAGCCGTCGGCGACCGGGAAGCTGCCTTCATAGGCGGTATACCACCGCGCATCCGACACGCGCACATCGCCGCCGGAATAATAGTTGATCCAGTAAAGCACCGTGATGACGGCGCTGAGGACCAGCAGGGCGGCAAGGATGCGGTCGCGGGTTTTCATGCGCCGAGTATGCGCGGACGCCAACCGATCGACAATCTTACTTCTTCGGCTTGAACGCCTCGCCGATTTTCGAATGGCGCAATCCCGGCGCGAGTTCGATCATTTCGATCATGTGGCCGTTGGGGTCGTAGGCGACGGCGCAAGCGAGAATGCCCGCTTCGGGGATCGAGGTGGGTTCGTCGGTGGTGAATTTGACGCCTTTGGCTTTGAGCTGCCGATGCGCCTCGCGCACATTCTCGGTGCGGAACGCGATCACGCGCGGGATGGTGGTGGGCGAAGGCTCGGGGAAATGCGCTTTGGGCTCGACCCACTCGATGATGTCCATCATGGGCCCGTCTGGATCGCTGGGCAGGATCATCAACACGCCTTTGCCGACCGTATCGGGTATCAGCGCAAAGGATTTGCCGCTGCCCTTGGGCCACACCGCATCGCGCCGGTCGCTGATGATCTGGAAGCCGAGCATTTCGTAGAAGGCGACCGTCTCGTCCACATTCTTCGCGTTGACGATGGTGTGATAGAAATGTTTCAGACGCCATTCGGCCATGCGGTCCTCCCATTTATTGCGATGCAGCGATTAGACGCCGTTCCCAAGGTCCGCGCGTCCTGTGCTGCAATCCGTGCGTCCGTTTTCTTCCGCTCTCGCCAAGATAGCATAACGTCCGTTATATAAAGGCAAGAGCGCCGCGGAGACGACCCTCATGCATCTGATGTATTTCACCGAGCAACCGATGTCGGCCTATCCCGTCGAGGAGGCCAAGCGCGGCGGCAACATCACCTCGCTGATGTTTTCCAACAAGCATTACGATCCGGTCGCGGCGAGCCGGCTCTACAACGGCTATATCGACGATTACGTGCTGGCCGAAGAATCCGGCTTCGACGGCATCATGCTGAACGAGCATCACAACGGCCCGTTCTGCATGCAAGCCAAGGCCAACATCATGGCCTCGGTGCTCGCGGCGAAAACGAAACGCGTCAAGATCGTGATTCTGGGCAATCCGCTGCCGCTGACGGAAAATCCCGTGCGGCTCGCGGAAGAGCTTGCGATGATCGATCTGATCTCGAAGGGAAGGCTCGTGTCCGGCTTCGTGCGCGGCGCCGGCGTCGAGCAGCTCGCGACCAGCGTCAACCCCACCTACAATCGCGAACGTTTCGAGGAAGCGCATGACCTGATCATCCGCACCTGGACGGAGCGCGGGCCGTTCCGCTGGGAAGGCGCGCACTACCAGAATCGGGTGGTCAATCCGTGGGCGTTGCCGCTGCAACAGCCGCATCCGCGCGTGTGGATCCCAGGCGTGGTGTCGACCGAGACCGTGCTGTGGTCCGCGCGCCATCGCTATCCCTATATCGCGCTCAACACCACCATTGAGGCGACAAAGAAGATCTGGGACACCTATGACAACGCCGCCGCGGAAGCCGGCTACAAGTCCGGTCCCGAGCAGCATGGTTATCTGCTGCGCTGCCATGTCGCCGAAACGGACGAGAAGGCGCTGGAGAACGCGCGCAACTTCATGTGGATGCAGGGCGAGTTCATTGGCGTGGGCCACCCCGTCTGGGCGAACCCGACGGGCTATTACTCCGCCTCCATGCGAAAAACCTTCGTGCAGATCGTGGCGGGTCGCATTCCGCCTTACGTCCCCAATTCTTATGAGACGCAGCTTGAGAATCTCGAAATCATTGCGGGTTCGCCGAAAACGGTGATCGAGAAGCTACGCAGGCTGATCAGCGAGACGCGGCCGGGCATCATGTCGTTCTGGGCCAATGACGGATTCATCAGCCACGCCGACGCGCAAACCTGCATCCGTCTGCTGGGACAGGAAGTGCTGCCCGCCGTGCGCGAGATGGGCAAGGAATTCGGGCTCAATTCGCCATTCGATCTCGAAACGCCCGTGAGCCTCGATTTCTCGACCGATCTCAAAAAGAAAGCCGGCTGATGGCCTGCGGTTGGGCGAACAAGAAGGTTTTAACGCAGTGAGCGCGGAGGATGCGCAGAGGACGCGGGGGAAACCGAGTTCGACCGCGCGTCCGCTCCGAGCGATTCCATTTTTTTATTGCGCGCGAAGCGCGCGAAAAGAAAATTGGGGAATGATCTGTGACGCCCATCGAGAGTGCACAAATCTCCTCTGCGCCCCCCGCGCACCCTCCGCGCCCACTGCGTTAAAATCTTTTTCGCCACGCTCAAACGGATAACTAGCTATGGGACGCGTACAGGACAGAGTTGCCATCGTCACCGGGTCGGCGAAGGGCATGGGCGCCGCCATCATGCGCATTCTCGCGCGCGAGGGCGCGCGTGTGATCGGCGGCGATGTCGACGAAAAGCTGGGCGAGGAAGTTGCGGCGGGCATTCGCGCCAAAGGCGGCGACGCATTGTTTCTGCGCCACGATGTGTCGGATGAAGCGAGTTGGCAACGCATCGTGCAGCTGGCGGAGGATCGTTTCGGCGGGCTGCATATCCTCGTCAACAATGCGGGCGTGTTGCCGCAGCAAAGCGCCATCGACGAGATGCCGCTGGCGCAATGGCGGTACACCTTGGGCGTCGATCTCGACGGCGTGTTCCTCGGCTGCAAGCATGGCGTGCGCGCGATGAAGAAAGTCACGGCGGCGGGCGGACCCGACTGCGCCATCGTGAATATCTCGTCCGCGCTCGGACTCGTTGGCGCATCGCATTGCGCAGATTACGTCGCGGCCAAAGGCGGCGTTCGGCTGCTCACCAAGGCGGTCGCGCTCGAATGCGCGGAAGGCAGGCACCGCATCCGGGTCAATTCCATTCATCCGGGCGCTATCGACACGCCGATGATTCGCGGCCATGTCGCGGACGGTCATCGCCTCGGCACGTCGAACGAAATGATCGATCTGATGATCAAGAGCCATCCTATCGGGCGGCTGGGCGAGCCTTCCGATATCGGCAATGCGGTGCTGTTTCTCGCGTCCGACGAAGCGGGCTTCATTACGGGTTCGGAACTTGCCGTGGATGGCGGCCTCACGGCCCAATGATTGCGCGATTCATGTTGTCGAAAAGTTCTTCGTCCGCGCGTCCCGCGGGGTGGCCTTCGCGTCCGCCTGATGCGACGGCGGACTTGCGCCGCGCGGTAAAATAACGAGTGTTCTAAAAAAAGAGGGATGAAGATGGCAGCCTGGAGCGAAAGCACGGTCACGATCGCCGGCGGCAAGGTTCACGTCGTACGCGGCGGCAAGGGCGCACCTCTGGTCCTCCTGCATCACGACATCGGCACGGAAGACCAGCTGGATTTCTACGACCGCCTGGCCGAGCGCTTCGAGATCATCCTGCCGCATCATCCGGGCTGGGGAAAATCCGAACGGCCGCAATGGATGCGCAGCGTGCGCGACGTGGCGGTCATCCATCAGGAATTGCTCGCGGAGATGAAAGTCAGCGGGCATTCGCTGCTGGGTCTCGGTTTCGGCGGCTGGATCGCGGCCGAGATGGCGACGATGGCGCCGCGCGACATCAAAAAGCTCGTGCTTGTGGGCGCTATGGGCGTCAAGCCGCCCGAAGGCTTCATCGCCGACCAGGCGCTGCTCAGCTACATCGCCTATGTGAAGACCGGCCTGCACGACAAGGCGGTGTTCGAAAAAACCTGGGGCGCGGAGCCGCCGCTCGAAACGCTCGAGCAATGGGACATCCATCGCGAGATGTGTTTCCGCATCGCCTGGAAGCCTTACATGTACAGCCAGACCCTGCCGCATCTGCTGAAGAACGTGCAGGCGCCGGCTCTGGTGATCACCGGCGACGATGACGGCATCGTGCCGAAAAGTGCGGCCGAGGTGTACGCGAAATCGCTGCCGCACGCGACGCTCAGCGTCGTGAAGGATTGCGGCCATTTCGTCGAACTCGAGAAACCCGCCGAGCTGGCCAAGCTCGTCACGTCCTTCCTCGCCGGCTGACCGGAGCGCGCCATGCACATTATGTATTTCACCGAGCAGCCGATGTCGGTCTATCCGGAGCAGGAGGGCCGCAATTTCCGCGCCACCGCGCTCATGTTCCCCAACAAGCATTTCGATGAGAAAGCCGCGAGCCGGCTCTACAACCAGTATATCGAGCAATATGTGCTGGCCGAGGAAATGGGCTTCGACGGCATCATGCTGAACGAACATCACAACGCGCCGTTCTGCATGCAGGCGAAGACGAACATCATGGCGTCGGTGCTGGCCGCGGTCACCAAGCGCGTCAAGATCGTGCTGCTGGGCAATCCGCTGCCGCTTTCGGAGAATCCCGTGCGGCTCGCCGAAGAATTGGCGATGATCGACCTGATCTCGAAAGGCCGGCTCGTTTCCGGTTTCGTGCGCGGCGGCGGCACCGAGCAGCTCGCCTCGGGCGTCAACCCCGCCTACAACCGCGAACGTTTCGAGGAAGCGCATGATCTCATCGTGCGCACCTGGACGGAGCGCGGGCCGTTCCGCTGGGAAGGCGATCATTATCAGAACCGCGTGGTGAACCCGTGGGCTCTGCCGCTGCAGCAGCCGCATCCGCGCATCTGGATTCCGGGCGTGCTGTCGACCGAAACGATCAAATTCTCCGCGCGCAACCGTTATCCCTATATTGCGCTCAACACCTCTGCCGAACAGTCGCGCAAGGTTTGGGATATGTACGACCAGATCGCGGCCGAGGTCGGTTATCAATCCGGCCCGCAGCAGCGCGGCTATCTGCTGCGCTGCCATGTGGCGGAGACGGAAGAGAAAGCTCTGGAGAATGCGCGCCAGTTCATGTGGATGGCTGGCGAATTCACGGGCGTGGGGCATCCCGTGTGGGGCAATCCGGCCGGTTATTATTCGCCGTCGCAGCGTCAGATGTTCGTGAAGATGGTGGCGGGCCGGCCCGAGTCCGCCTGGGCCACGGGTTATGCCGCGCCGTTCGAGCAGCAGGTGGCCGAACTCGGCATCGTCTGCGGCACGCCCAAGACCGTCATCGAGAAGCTCAAGATCGTGCTCGAGAACATGCAGACCGGCATCCTTGCGCTGTGGGCGAATGACGGCAAAGTGAGCGAAGCGGATTCGAAAACCTGCATCCGCCTGATGGGCCAGGAAGTCGTGCCCGCCATCCGCGAATATGGCGACAAGATCGGCCTCAAAAGCCCGTTCGATCTGGAAACGCCGGTCAGCACGAAGTTTTCGAAGGATTTGAAGCCGCGGGTGGCGGCGTAGCGGCCCCCCTTCCGTCCGCCTCGCGAAGTGCTCGGCGTCCACCTTCCCCCGCAAGGGGGGAAGGTTAGAAGAAAGCGAAGCGCTAACTATTTTCTTAGCCTTCCCCCCAAGTGGGGGAAGGTGCCGAGCGTAGCGAGGCGGAAGGGGGGCCGCGCCTTCGACCGAATTGCCCCCGCACCGCACACCCCCTAAGTTTCCCGCCGTTCGGTTTGGGGGTGGTGCATGCGTTATCTGAAAATCGGCGGGCTCGCGGTTCTGGTCATCATAGTGGCGGGGCTGGGGTTCGTCATTGTGTCCGATCGGCTGGCGCAGCCGGCGGCGCCCGATCCTGCGACCTTCATCGCGAAGGCCGCGCATTACGACGTCCATATTGTGCGGGACAATTTCGGGGTGCCGCATGTGTTCGGGCATCGCGATGTCGACGTGGCGTTCGGCTTCGCCTTCGCGCATTCGGAAGACGATTTCGCGACCATCCAGGATGTGGCACTGGCGACGCGCGGGCAGCTCGCTGCGACGGAAGGCCTCAAGGCCGCCCCCACCGACTACGTCGTCCATCTCTTGCGCGTGTGGGAAACGCTCAATGCGCGCTATGACAAGGACTTGCCGGCGGATGTGCGCGCGGTGGCCCAGGCCTATGCGGACGGCGTGAATTATTATGCGGCGTTGCATCCCGGCAAAGTGAAGCCCGGCTTCCTGCCGCTCACCGGCAAGGACATCGCGGCCGGCTTCGTATTCAAGACGCCGTTCTTTTATGGTCTCGACACGACATTGAAGCGGATCGTCAATCCGCCGGTCGGCGCGCAGGGACCGGAAGTCGGTTCGAACGGCGCCGCGGTCGGACCGTCGCGCTCCGCCGACGGCGCCACGCGCCTGCTGGTCAATTCGCATCAGCCCTATGTCGGCCCGGTTGCGTGGTACGAAGCGGTGCTGCAGAGCGACGAAGGCTGGCATGTCGCGGGCGGATTCTTTCCCGGCACGCCCTTCATGCTGCACGGACACAACGAACATCTGGGCTGGGCGAACACGGTCAACGCGCCAAACCTCGCGAATGTCTACAAGCTCACCCTCAACCCCGCGAACGAGAACCAATATCTGCTGGACGGCAAATGGCGCGATTTCGAAGTCAGCGACGCGGCCCTGCGCGTCAAGATTTTCGGGCCGCTGATCTGGACCGTGCATCGGCCCATCTATTATTCCGTACACGGACCGGTTCTGAAAACCGATCATGGCGTGTTCGCGATCCGCTATGCCGGCATGGGCGAAGTGCGCCAGATGTTGCAATATTATCGGCTCAACAAAGCGAACAATCTGGCCGAATGGAAGGCCGCGATGGCGCTGCAGGCGCTTCCCAGCATCAATTACATCTACGCCGACGAGAAGGGGAATATCGGCTACGTCTATAACGGTCAGTTTCCGGTGCGCCAGGAAGGCGTCGACTGGAAGCATATGCTGCCGGGCGACCGCTCCGATCTGATCTGGCATGGCTATCTGCCGTTCGATCGCGTGCCGCAATTGTGGAATCCGAAATCCGGCTTCGTGTTCAATTCCAACAACACGCCGTTCCAGGCGACCGCGCCGGAAGACGATCTGCGCCCGCAGGATTTTTCGCCTTCCATGGGCATCCAGACCGACATGACCAACCGCGCCTATCGCGCGCTGGAGAATTTCGGCATGGACAAGTCGATCACGGCAGCCGCATTCCGCAAATACAAATTCGACATCGCCTACAGCGCGCGTTCGGACATCGCCCATCTGATCGCCAAGCTCGTGACGGTCGATCCGGGCGCCGACGCCGATCTCAAGCAGGCGCTGGATATATTGCGTCATTGGGATCGCGTGACGAATGTGGCCAATCGCGGGACGGCGCTTGCGGTCCTGA
Source organism: uncultured Alphaproteobacteria bacterium (assembly GCA_963715545.1). Classification (GTDB taxonomy): domain Bacteria; phylum Pseudomonadota; class Alphaproteobacteria; order Micropepsales; family Micropepsaceae; genus Rhizomicrobium. The sequence goes on from OY970252.1 coordinate 4,779,001, forward strand.
CCGCCGAACCCGTGTTGCATGCAAAAGCCGAGAAAGAAGCGCCCATCGATCCGCTGCAATCCTTGCAGACCGCGATCAAGACGCTGAAGGCGCATTTCGGCCGGCTCGATCCGACGTGGGGGCAGGTCAATCGCATTCGCCGCGGCACGCTCGATCTCGCGATCGACGGCGGTCCCGACACCTACCGCGCAGTCTATGGTATGCCACAGCCCGACGGCACGTTGACGGCCGCAGGCGGCGACACCTTCATCATGTTCGTGACCTGGGACAAAATGGGAAAACTGTCGTCGGAAAGCATCCACCAGTTCGGCTCGGCGACGCTTGATGCGACCTCGCCGCATTACGCCGATCAGACGCCGATGTTCGTCGCGATGAAAACGAAGCCGGTGCTGTTCACCCGCGCACAGCTCGCCGGGCACATCGAGGCGGATTATCGGCCGGGAGAAAGGGAGAAGGCCGCAAAATAATTCCGGACGTCGATCGCGCTCGCCGCCGCCGGGCTGCGTACGTACTGTCTAAGCGAGCTTTATCCCGATGATCGACATTCTTCCGAACGTGCCGGTCGGCAGGCTGCGCGCAACCCGATCCGCTGCCGATGCGGCGGAGACGGGCAGGCGGGAGAATATACGAAATCCGGGTATGACCAGAACGCGGTCGAAAAGATGCGCGATGTTCCGCGGATGCTGATTGAACGTTTTGACCGGCGTCCACTTGCGGGACAGGTTTGTCCAGCTCCAATAAATCGCCGCGCCGCCCGGTGCGATGTAGCGGCCTATTCGCGCCATGACATCGGAAAATTGTGCGATGTCCTCGGTGTTCAGGCCGGAGAAGCCTCTGGCCAAAACCAAATCGAACCGCTCGCCGGCCAGAGGCGATGAATAGAAATCGGCTTGCACCGCGCGACGGACGCCCGAAGCCTTCGCGGCCTGGATTGCGACCCCGGAGTAATCGAGCAAAGTCACATTCATTCCCATGTCCTGCAGGGCCAGACTATGGGCTCCGGTCCCGCCTCCCAGATCGAGCACGGTTTGGGATTCCGTGAGTCCGGCAGCGCGAATGCAAAAACGAAACTGGGCCGGAAAGTTCCTGGATGCGACGAGATGTTCGCGCGCATATTTCTCGTCGTAGGAACTCATGCCGGAGATGCTCCGCGATCTCGCGCCTGTCGCGCAAAAGTGGCGCCTTTACCCGAACGATATTGCGGGATTTCCGGAACGCCGTCTCGTGCTTCCATCTCGGTTCGGTTGCGGCAAATGGCGAAGCAACTGCGGCGGCCCCCCTTCCGTCCGCCTCGCGAAACGCGAGGCATCCACCTTCCCCCGCGAGGGGGAAGGTTAGAAAATGAGTGCGGAACAAGTCTTTTTCTTAGCCTTCCCCCTCGCGGGGGAAGGTGTCGCGCGGCGCCGGCCGCGTGACGGAAGGGGGGCGACGCCGAAACTAACTCGCCTTCGCCTTCTCGCGTTCCGCGAAATGCGGGATCAAATGTTCGCCGGCGAGCCGCGTGCTGCGCATCACCGCTTCATGCGGGATGCTGCCATATTGCATCAGGCACATCATGCGGGTGGTGCCGATATTGCGATAGACGTCCATCTTTTTGATGCAATGGTCGGGATCGCCGATGATCACGGAATCGAGCGTCTCGGTCACTTCATGGGCTTCCTGGAAGCTCACCGTTTCGCCGCGCGCCATGCGCTTCAGGAGCGCGATGACGGGCAATTCGTCCGGCGTGTCTTCGAGGCTCGTGGGATCGCCCGCGGTGAGCGCGGCGGTCTGCTGATTGTTCACGAGATTGCGCGCGAGCTGCGGGTTGAGACCCGCGCGGATCTGGTCCCACCAAACCGCGCGGGGCACCTTGAAGATGATGGGCGCGGCATGGACATACCACAAGGCCGACCACGCAGCGCCGCATTCGATCGCCTGTTTGCGCGTCTCCGCCACATGCACAAACGTGAACACGCCCTTTTGGTGATTGACGAACTTGCCCGCCGGCGTTTTGCACGCGGCGATGCCCGCTTCATATTCGTCCAGCATCGATTTCATGAATTCGACGGGGCTGAGGAGCGTCGTGCCCAGCACGCCTACGCCGAGTTCGCCCGCCATGCGGAACGAGTCCGGGCTCGAGGCTGTCTGCCACAGGCGCGGATGCGGTTTCTGCCAGGGTTTCGGAACGACCTCGCGCTCCGGCATCTGGAACAGTTTCGAGTCCCAGGAAAAGGAGGGCTCGGTCCACATCTTGGGAATCATCTGCAGCGCTTCGCGCAGTTCACCGCGCGCCAGTTCGGGGTTCACCCCAAAGGTCTCCCATTCCTTGCCGCCGGATTTGGCGAGGCCGAGTTCGAAGCGGCCGCCGCTCAGAATATCGAGCGTGGCGGCGCGTTCGGCCACCCGCAACGGGCCGTTGATTTTGAACGGCGCCAATACGCCCGCATGGCCCACATGCAGGCGCTTGGTGGCCATGGCGATGGCCGTCAGCACCACTTCGGGGGCCGCGCTGTAGCTGAATTCGGGGGCGCCGTGGTGCTCGACCTGCCACCAGACCTCGAAACCGGCGCGGTCGGCGGCGCGGGCCTGCTCGATGGTGTCCATCAGGATTTGGCGCTCGTGCTCCGGCGGCCAGGGTTTGGCGGTCTGAATTTCGCAGAAGATGTCGAATTTCACGGAAAAACTCCCCTCATCGTTGTTATCGTTGGTCCAGCCGGCGCAGTGAAACCGTAACACCTGTTATGGAACCGTGCAATCTTTTTATAACGACCGTTATATTATACGGATGTTTCGAAACCATTCAAAAATTGGTCTGCTAACGGACGGGGGAATCGGGGAGGCAGTCCAGTATCACGGTTGATTGCCGCGGAAATGCACGGCATTCTCCGCATGGAGCGGGGTTCCGCTGCAGCGCACAATCAAACCGAGCTCAGCCATGCCCAAGAAAGTCGACCACAAACTTCGCCGCGAAGCCTTCCTCGCTGCAGCATACCGAACCATCAAAAAAAGAGGGCTCGAGGGAATGACCGTTCGCGCGGTGGCGCGCGAGGCGGGATTCACCACCGGCGCGCTCGTCCATTACGTCAGCTCGATGGACAAGCTGCTGGTCGAGTCTTCGGAATATGCCGCCCGCTATGTGCGCGGCGACATGGAGGCGATGGAAGCGCTGCCGGACAAGCTCGAATCGTTGCGCCAGGTGGTCTATCTGTCGCTGCCGCTGGACGAGGAACGCCGCGGCAACTGGAATTTCTGGATGGGGTTCTGGGAGCGCTCGGTGCGCAACGCCACCGTGCGCAAGCTCACCCACACCCGCTACACCGAATGGATCAAGCGCGTGGAGCGCCTGATCGTGACGGCTCAGGAAGCGGGAGACCTCGCCGAGGATATCGACGTTAAGCGGTCCGCCAGGATGTGCGTCGCCCTGGTCGACGGCATCGCCACGCAGACGATGCGCTCGGGATTCCCGCTCTCCGCCGACGATCAGCGCAGAATGGTGGACGACTGGATCGTGACATCGTTGCGCCCGACGCGGCCGCTGAGCGCCGCGCGTATTGAACGACCGCGCCGTCCGCGCTCCAATGGCGCACATCCGCGCGAGGCGGAACTGGCCAAGGCCGACTGATTTCGGAGATATCACATGTCCATTTCCTCCCTGTTCGACATCAAGGGAAAGACGGCGCTCGTCACCGGCGGTTCGCGGGGGATCGGGCTCATGATCGCGCGCGGCTTCGTGGAAGCGGGCGTGAAGACCTATATCTCTTCGCGCAAGGCGGAGGCCTGCGAGCGCGCGGCGAAGGAATTGTCGAAGATCGGTGAGTGCATTCCGCTGGCGCACGATCTCGCGAACACGTCAGAAGTGCACAAGCTGGCCGACGAGGTGAAGGCGCGCGAGACAAAGCTCCATATCCTCATCAACAATGCGGGCGCGGCATGGGCCGAGCCGATCGACAAGTTCAGCGAGGCCGGTTGGGACAAGGTGATCGATCTGAACCTCAAAGCGGTGTTCACGCTCACCCAGGCGCTGTTGCCGGTGCTGCGCGCGGCGGGAACCGCGGACGATCCCGCGCGTGTGGTGAATATCGGTTCGATCGACGGATTCCTGTCGCCCACTCTGGAAAGCTATTCCTATTCCGCCAGCAAGGCGGGCTGCCATCACCTGACGCAACATCTCGCCAAGCACCTGGCGGCCAGCCATATCAATGTGAACGCCATCGCGCCCGGCCCCTTCGACACCAAGATGCTGGCGCCCGTGCTCGCCACGCGCCGCAAGGAACTCGAGCAAAGCGTGCCGCGCCAGCGCATCGGCAATGACGAAGATATGATGGGCGCGGCCATTTTCTTCTGCTCGCGCGCATCGTCTTATGTCACGGGTGCGATCCTGCCGGTGGACGGCGGCATCGTGGCCGCGGCCTATACGAACAGTTCGGTCCCGATCGATTTCTGAGGTTGTTCATGCAGCGCAGCGCAAAACTCCTGTCGATCGCGCTGCTGGGCCTGGGGATTGCGGGCGGAGGGGCGCTCGCCGCGCCGCTCGCCCCCAAGGGCGTCTACAAACTCGATGAACAGCACACGCAGGTTCTGTTCGCGATCAGGCATATCGGCCTTTCCACATTCTATGGCCGACTGGGCAAGGTTTCCGGAACGCTCGCGTTCGATCAGGCGAAGCCGGAAAACAGCTCGCTCAATGTCGCCGTCGACACGACCGCGATCGACACGCATGTGCCCGAGCTCGACAGTTCCGTGCCGAAGGACCTCTTCCAGGCGGACAAACTTCCCACCGCCATTTTCGTTTCCACGCGCGTCGCGAAGACCGGCGCTGACACCGGCACTGTGTCGGGCAATCTCACCATCGCGGGCGTGACGAAGCCCGTGACGCTCAACGTCACCTTCAACGGCGGACGCGGCACGGGCGAACCGCTGCAACCCTACCGCATCGGCTTCGACGCCACGGCCAAACTCAAACGCTCCGATTTCGGGTTGACGCACGTGATCTGGGACGGGTTCGTGTCCGATGAGGTGACCTTGATGATCGAGGCTGAGGCGGAGAGGAAGTAGGAAGCTCTCGATTGAATAAAGCCACGTCCCTCTTCGTATGGCGTCGATGATTAAGTGCTGATAGGGTTAGCCTCGAGCATCGCCAAGAATAGGGAGGGATCGAAACGATGCAAGCTTCCATCGTTTTGCATGGATTGCTGCGTCGAGTTCGCTCGCCAGTGTCCGTGATTTTGGCGCTTGCTGCAATATCCGCCGCAACAGGCGCCCGGGCAGAGGTCAATTGCGGACTGACCCAGCTTGCTTCGCTACCACTCACACAGACATCGAACGGAATGCTCGCCATTCCTGTTACGATCGACGGAGCTGTCGAGCAATTTGTTGTCTCGATCAATCAGCCGATTTCCTCTGTCTCCCAAAGTTTGGCGTTAAAGCGGCAATTTATCCAAAAGACGCTGCAAGGGTCGGAATGGTCCGGCTACAGTTTTCTAACCTATGCTGGCCAGATTGCCTATCTCAAAGCATACATACCGAGCATCCAGGTCGGCCGCGCCGCGAGCAAAACCGATCAGGTGCTGGTTACGCCCCGGCCGGTTTCGCCCGACACGTCGGGACTCCTCGGATTGGATTTTCTTTCAAATTTTGACGTCGAGTTGAACTTCAAGCAGATGAGATTGAATCTTTTTTCACCGGAGCATTGTCCAGGAAATGTCGTTTACTGGGGACGCCCGTATGAAGTTCTTCCGATCGTGGATGGCGATCACGGGTTTCGAAATTTTGAAATGCAGCTTGATGGAAAACCGGTCTCCGTCAGTATGAATATTGCCGAAGAAGAGGCCCGGATGGGACAGGCCGATGCGATGGCCATGTTCGGGATAGCGTCCGGCGATCCGCGGCTCAAACTCCGGCAAGACCTTTCGGTGCAGTCGGATCCCAATATTCCGCCTGATAGAGTACCGGGTCGTCCGAATTACAGGCTTACGGCGACGCCGCCTATAAGCGGCGCCAATTTCTATGACTTTCAGTTCAAGACACTCGCCGCAGGTGGGATCGTATTCAATAATCTGCAAGTGTTGTTGTTTCCGCAGGACGGCGCACAACCCTGCAGCGCCGACGGCAAGCGGATATTTGGAGGGACCTACGTCGCCAAATGTTTTGGGTATGTGAATCTCACACTTGGTCGCCATGAGTTGCGCCAACTGCGTCTGTACTTCGCCTTTAGGGAAAAAAACCTCTACGTAACTGGCGCAGACACGGATGCACAGACAACGCCTTCCGTTCCGACCGGCAGTTCTGCACCAGGCGCGCCGCTACGTTAAAACACAACTAAGAAAATCCGGAACCGGGCGGCCGATCGAATGGAGATACGCCGCCATCGCGCCGGCCACTTTGCGTACGGCCGGGCGCTTTGTCATCCGGTCGCGCCAGGCCAGGAGGCGAGGCGTTTCGCCTGTCATCGGCGCGCCTTTGCGCTCGCCGAAAAGCTGCGCCATGAAGAACGCGATGTCCGCAAAGGAATAGGTTTCCGCCAGGAATTCGCGGGTTCCGAGCGTGCGTTCCATCTCCCGATAATATTGCGCCGCGGCATCGCGGGCCGCCTTCGCCGCGGTCTCGTCCGGCGTCTCCTCAAGGTTCATCAGGCGAATGACATGGGGGAAATACACCTCGTCGGAACGATGTTCGAGTTGGCGCGCCAATGCGCGCGCGGCCGGCTTCTGGGGCCATAGGCGAGGGCCGATCCCGAGATCTTCGAGATATTCGAAAATCTGCGTGGAATCGAACAGCTCCAGATCGCCGTCGATCAGTATCGGCACCTGTCGCTTCGGATTGAGGCGCAACACGTCCGGATGCCTAGGCTCGTAACCGCGCGCCGGATCGAACGGCACCATCACCAGCTCGAATTCGATGTCCTTCTCAAGGGCCGCAATCTCGACCTTCGCGCCGAACATGCTGAGGGGCGCCGAATATATCTTCATGGAATTTGTCCTGCAGCGATCCGGGATGTTCTAGCAGGGCGGGCGCGCAAGACGAATGAACGAGTTCGTGAAAATAGGAAGGCGTCCGCTCACCACGCATCGATCCACGGCAGTTTCTTCTTCTCGCGCTTCGGCGGTGTGGGCACGGCGCGTAGCCCCGCCATGATCCAGCGGCGGGTGTCGGCGGGATCGATCACTTCGTCGAATTCGAACAGGGTCGCCGCGCTCAGCGCTTTGCCCCGTTCGTAGGAGCGGGCGACCATTTCGTCGTATTTCGCCTTGCGTTCGGCGGGATCGGCGATTGCCGCGAGTTCGTTGCGATAGCCGAGCTTGACGGCGCCTTCGAGACCCATGCCGCCGAATTCGCCCGTGGGCCAGGAGATGGTGAAAAACGGCGCCACAAAACTCGCGCCCGCCATGCCCTGCGCGCCGAGACCGTAGCCTTTGCGCAGGATGATGGTGAACACAGGGACAGTCACATTCGCGCCGATCACGAACAGACGGCTGTTGTGGCGCACGAGGCCCGTCTTTTCCGCTTCGGGCCCCACCATGTTGCCCGGCGTGTCGCACAGCATGAGGATCGGAATGTCATAGGCGTCGCATAGCTGCATGAAGCGCGCGGCCTTGTCGGAGCCGTCGCGGTCGATCGCGCCGCCCAGATGTTTCGGATTGTTGGCGATGATGCCGATGGGGCGGCCTTCGACTCGCGCGAACGCCGCGATCATGCCGGGGCCGAACTGCTTGCGGATTTCCAGCACGGAGCCGGTATCGGCCAGCGTGTCGATCACCGAGCGCACGTCATAGACGCGCAGGCGGTTCTCCGGTATCGCGCGGCGCAGCAGGCGCTGATCGGCGCAATCCCATTTGGGCAGCGTGCCCTGGAAGTAACCCAGATATTTCTTCGCGGCCGCGACTGCTTCTTCTTCGTCCTTCACCACCACATCGATCACCCCATTGGGCGCCTGCACCGAGACAGGCCCCACTTCGTCGGGATGGAACACGCCCAAGCCGCCGCCTTCGATCATTGCGGGGCCACCCATGCCGATGGAGGAATTTTCCGTGGCGATGATCACGTCGCAGCAGCCGAGTAGCGCGGCATTGCCCGCGAAGCAGCGGCCGGAATTGATGCCCACAAGAGGCACGAGCCCGCTCATCTTCGCGAACATCCAGAATGTCGTCGTGTTGAGGCCGCCTGCGCTTTGCGCATCGGTGTCGCCGGGGCGGCCGCCGCCGCCTTCGGTGAAGAATACAATCGGTAAACGCCAGCGCTCCGCGATATGAAGCATGCGGTCTTTTTTCTGGTGATTGCGCAGGCCCTGCGTGCCCGCCAGCACTGTATAGTCGTAGGACATCGCGACGATGCGCGATTGCTCGTCGGGGAACACGTCGCCATTGACGCGGCCCAGCCCCATCACGAGTCCGTCGGCCGGCGTGCGCTCGATCAGCTCTTCCATGGTGTTGCGGCGCAGGCGCCCGGCCACCACCAGCGAGGCATATTCCGTGAACGAGCCCGGATCGCAAAGGTCTTCGATGTTCTCGCGCGCGGTGCGCTGATGCGTCTTGCGGCGGCGCGCAACGGCGTCCGGCCGCGCTTCGTCGGTCGTGAAACGCTTGCGATCATAGAGCGCTTGCAGATCGGGGCGGATCGCGTCGAGGTCGATGTCCTCGCTCGATTGCGCATGCACGCCGCCCACTTCGCTCTCTTCGATATAAGCAAGAGGCGCGTCTTCGAAGACGGTGTCGCCGGCCGCGACCGCCAGCTCGCGCACCACGCCGCCGACATTGGCCTCGATCACATGCTCCATCTTCATCGCTTCCATCACCAGCACGGGCTGGCCCGCGCGCACGGCATCGCCCGGCTTGACGATGAGGCTGATGATGGTGCCTTGCAGCGGCGCGCGCAGTTCGGTCGTGCCTTCGGGCGTGTCGCCAACCGCGCGAAGCGCGGTATTATCTTCGCCCGCGCGCTTGCCATGCGCCAGCACGGCCAACGGATCGGCGCTGTCGACTTTCACGCCGGCGCGCGATGAGGCAGCGCGGGCAGGCTCGAAGAAGAATTTCTGATGCGCGGCGTCGCCCAGCAACGATGCGATGTTCTCTTCCACGAAACGCGTGTGCTGCTCGCCAAGCTTCGGATGGCGCAGCAGCGTTTGCAGGAACGGAATGTTGGTGGGCGCGCCTTCGATCTTGAACTCGCCCAGCGCCCGCCACGCCTTGTTGGCCGCTTCGGCCAGCGTGGTAGCCGGCGTATGCACAATCAGTTTCGCCAGCAGGGAATCATAGCGCGCGCTGGTGCGATAGCCCGCATAGCCGAAACCGTCGACGCGGACGCCCCGGCCCGAAGGCGGCTCATACACGGTGAGCGTGCCGCCGGCCGGCCGCGAAGAACCGTCGGCATTCATTGTTTCGAGATTGACCCGGGCCTGGAGCGCCACGCCGCGGGGCGCGGGCACATCCTTCTGTTCGAGATGGAGATCGTGCAGCGACTTGCCGGCCGCGATATCGAGCTGGATGCGCACGAGATCGAGCCCCGTCACTTCCTCGGTGACGGTGTGCTCCACCTGCAATCGCGGATTGGCTTCGATGAAGGCGAAGCGGTCGGAACCGCCGGCGTCCACCAAAAATTCGATCGTGCCGAGATTCCTGTAATGCGCGGCCTTGCCCAAGGCGATCGCCGCATCGAGCAGGCGCTGGTGCAGCTTCTCGGGCAGGCCGAGGGCGGGCGCGCTTTCGATCAGCTTCTGGCGCTGGCGCTGCAGGCTGCATTCGCGATCCCACAGATGGGAGACTGCGCCCGTGCCGTCGCCCACGATCTGCACTTCGATGTGGCGGGCGCGCTCGAAGAATTCCTCGGCGTAAAGCGCGCCATTGCCGAAGGCGGCCAGCGCTTCGGAGCGGCAGCGCTCGAACGCCTGCTCGAGTTCGCTTTGATCGCGCACCACCCGCATGCCGCGCCCGCCGCCGCCGGCGAGAGCTTTGAGCATGATGGGGCCGTTCGCGGCCTTGAGAAATTTCGCGGCCTCTTCCAGCGAAACGCCGCCGGCCGTGCCGCGCAGCACGGGCACTTTCGATTTGTCGGCCAGCGCGCGCGCCTTCGTCTTGTCGCCGAACAGGTCGAGCGTCTCCGGCGAGGGGCCCACGAACACGATGCCTGCCTCGGCACAGCGCCGCGCGAAATCGCCGTTCTCGCTCAAAAAGCCGTAACCGGGATGGATCGCATCGGCGCCGGCTTCCTTCGCCGCGGCCACGATCTGTGCCGCGTCGAGATAGGCCGCCACGCCGGAGCCGCGCAGCCCCACCGCCCTGTCGGCCTTGCGGGTGTGGAGCGATTGCGCATCGTCTTCGGAATAGATCGCAACCGTCGCAATGCCCATTTCGGCGGCGCTGCGCGCAATGCGGATGGCGATCTCGCCGCGATTGGCGATCAGGAGCGTCTTCAACATGTCTATTCGTCCAATCCCGCCGTCCCAGACGCCGGAGGTCGCCAGCGCGCGTGCTGTCCAACTGTTTTCGAGTTGGAATCGGTAAGCGTCAAGTGCGCGGACGAAAGAAGCACTGCGCGTCGGCGGCCCCCCTTCCGCCTCGCTGCGCTCGGCGCCTTCCCCCACGAGGGGGGAAGGCTAAGAAAGTGAGCGCATCGTCCTTCTTTCTAACCTTCCCCCCTCGTGGGGGAAGGTGTCGTGCCGAAGGCACGACGGAAGGGGGGCTCGGCGCGAGAGCAATTGCGGAGGCGGCCGGATGGCGGGATAGTGGGGGCCCGCAACGACGGGCGACGAACGACATAATCGATAGGGTGGAACGAGATGCAGTGGAATTACGGGGATTTGCTGGACGTCATCGGCCGCACGGTCAAACCGGAGTCCCCGGCCTTTATTCACGGCGAGCGCACCGTCACCTGGGGCGACGCCAACCGGCGCATGAACAATCTCGCCCGCGCCCTCATCGAACGCGGCGCCAAGCCGGGCGACAAGGTCGCGTTTTATCTGCGCAACGGCACGGATTATTCCGAAAGCATCGGCGCCTGCCTGCGGGCCCGCCTCACGCATGTGAACATCAACTACCGCTACAAGCCTGACGAGGTGCGCTACATCATCGAGAATTCCGATGCGCAGGCGATCATCTTCGGCTCGGAATTCCGCGAGACGGTCGACCAGATCCGCGATGCGCTGCCGAAGCTGAAAACCTTTATCGAAGTGGGCGAGGAGATCGCGCCGTTTGCGGAAGATTACGAAGCGCTGGCGGAAGAGGGCGACGGCGCGGCCCTGGGCATCAAGCGCTCCACCGACGACATGATCTTCGTCTACACGGGCGGCACGACCGGCATGCCGAAGGGCGTGATGTGGCGGCATGGCGATCTGTCCGATCTGTGGCGCAACCGGCTGCTTCGCACCACGGGCGTCGCCGTTCCGGATTCGCAGGAAGCGTTCGCCGCCATGCTGGCGGCGGCGCCGGCGCGCGGCTGCGCGTTGCCGGCGTGCCCGCTGATGCACGGCACGGGTTTCATGACGGCGCTGGTGGCGCTGCTCTCTGGCGGCACGATCGTCACCGTCGACAATGTGAATTTCGATCCGCATGCGATCTGGGCCGCGGTCGAGAAGAACCGTGTTTCCGGCATGGCGATTGTGGGCGATCCGTTCGCCAAGCCGCTGTTGCGCGCGCTGGACGAAGCGCCCGGCCGCTACGATCTTTCGAGTCTCTTGTCGATGACGTCGTCGGGCGCGATGTGGAGCGTGGAAGTGAAACGCGGGCTCATTAAGCACGCGCCGCAGCTCACCCTCACCGACAGTTTCGCCTCCACCGAAGCGATGGGTATGGGCAATTCGATCATGACCAAAGACGGCGAGATGCAGACCGCCGCCTTCACCCTGATGGAAAATTCCATCGTGATCGACGAACACGACAAACCGATCGCGCCGGGCAGCGGCAAGGCCGGGCTTGTGGCGCTCGCGGGGCCTTTGCCGGCCGGATATTATAAAGACGTGGAGAAAACCGCGCGCACCTTCCGCACCATCGGCAATGTGCGCTATTCGATTCCCGGCGATTTCGCGCGCGTGGAAGCGGACGGCACGATCACGCTCCTGGGCCGCGGCAGCAATTGCATCAACACCGCGGGCGAGAAAGTCTATCCCGAGGAGGTCGAGGAAGCGCTGAAGACGCATCCGGCCGTGGAAGACGCGCTGGTGCTGGGCGTGCCCGACGAGACCTGGGGCCAGGCGGTCACCGGAGTCGTGAAGCTTGCGAATGGCATGGCATTCGACGAAGCGAGCTTGCGAGAACATGTGCGCGCGAAACTCGCCGGCTACAAAACGCCCAAGCGCATCGTGGAAGCGACGATCCCGCTACGCGCGCCCAATGGAAAAGCGGATTACAAATCCGCATCGGAATTCGCGAAGCGCTCGCTGGGATTGACCGGCTGAGCGCACGCCAACGAAATTGACAACCGGAGAAACGCCATGAAATTCACCTGGTTCAACCTGATGCCCTGGCCTTACCTGCCGGACGATTTCCGGGAGAAGAACCATTCCGTCTGGGTCGATATCGACCAGAACCTGTTCGATCCGGTGAAGAGCCATGAGGTCTACAACACCTATCTCGACCTGATGGAATATGCGGGCACGCTGGGTTTCGACGGCATCGGCTGCAACGAGCATCACCAGAACGGCTATGGCCTCATGCCTTCGCCGAACCTCATCGCGGCGGCGCTGGCGCGGCGCACGAAGGATGTGGCTCTCGTGGTGCTGGGCAATTCCATTGCGCTTTACAATCCGCCCGTCCGCGTAGCCGAGGAATTCGCCATGCTCGATTGCATTTCGGGCGGCAGGCTCGTGGCGGGCTTTCCCGTCGGCACCTCGATGGACACGAATTTCTGCTACGGCCAGATCCCGGCGCTGACGCGCGAAAAATACCAGGAGGCGCACGATCTCATCCTGCGCGCCTGGCACGAGCGCGAACCGTTCGCGTTCAACGGGCGCTACAACAAACTGCGCCATGTGAACATCTGGCCCAGGCCCATCCAGCAGCCCAATCCGCCCATCCACATTCCCGGCGGCGGCTCGGTCGAGACTTATGATTTCTGCCTCGACAACACCTATTCCTATTCCTACCTGTCGTTCAGCGGTTACATCCGCGCCAAGGCGCTGATGTCGGGCTATTGGGAGCGGGTGGCGCAGCGCAACACCGCCGATCATTCGCCCTATCGCGCGGGCTTCGCGCAGACGATCTGCGTCGCCGACTCCGACGCGGAAGCCGAGCGGCTCTACAAGGAGCATGTGCTCTATTTCTACAATCGGTGCCTGCATGTGTATCCCGGCTTCGCGGATGCGCCCGGCTATCGCACGATCAAGACGATCCAGTCGGGCGCGCTGTCGCAATATGCCCCGCCCAAAGGCTATGCCGACGTCACCTGGGCGGAGTTGAACGAAGGCGGCCATATCATCGCGGGCAGCCCGGAAACCGTGCGCCAGAAAATGGAGGAGCTCGCCAAGAGCCTGCATGTCGGCAACATTTTCTGCCTGTTCCATGTGGGCAACATGACGAAAGAGAAGTGCATGTATTCCTCGAAGCTGTTCGCCGAGAAGGTGATGCCGAAGCTGAGGAACGTGTTCCCCGATTATGCGGATGACGACCGCTTCTGGTGCAAGCCGATCGCGAAACAGGCGGCGCCCGGCAATCTTCCCGCCGAGCGCGATCTCGCCGCGCTCAACTCCGTTCACTGAGGCGCGCGCCATGCAACTCAAGACCGTTCACACCCCGCATGTCCCCGTGCGCTATTTCGAAGGCGGCACGGGCGCGCCGCTGCTCTTCCTGCACGGCGCAGGCGGGCTCGCGGCCGGCGATCCGTTCTTCGCGAAGCTCGCGAGCAAATATCATGTCTATGCGCCGCTTCTGCCCGGCTATGGCGATTCCGCGGAATGCCATGAGCTGCGCGACATGCTGGATTTCACGCTCCACAATTGGGACGTGGTCGATGCACTGGCGCTGAAGAAGCCGATCATCGTCGGCCATTCGATGGGCGGCATGATCGCGGCCGAGATGGCGGCGATCGCGCCGCACGATGTCGACCGCCTGGGCCTCATCGCGCCCGCGGGCCTGTGGCTCGACAATCATCCGATCCCCGATCTGTTCGCCACAATGCCTTACGATTTCCCCGCGCTCCTGTTTCACAATGTGGAGGCGGGCGCCGCGCTCTTCACCGCCGGTGTCGCGTTCGACGATCCCGAATGGCTCAAGAGCTTCCTCGTCACCAATGCGCGCCAGCTGGGCATGGCGGGCAAGATCCTGTTCCCGATTCCTGAGCGGGGATTGTCGACGCGCCTCTATCGTATCCGCGCGAAGACGATTCTCGTGTGGGGCGACAGCGACAAACTGATCTCCCCCATCTACGCCGAAGCGTTCAAGAAAGGCATCAAGGGCGCCGAGCTGGTCGCGATCCCGGAAGCCGGCCACATGGTGACGATCGAGAAACCGGACCAGGTGCTGGCGGCGTTGGGGCGGTTGGGGTAGGGGCAGAATTGTTGGCGCTTTTCATGAAGCAGACCTTGTAGCTTATCCATGGTCACCCGCCGAAGCCGCGACCGGGTCGTCTCGCGTCCGCGCGAAGAATTGCTACTTGCCAAATATGCGAAGGGAGGTAGTCTGAAGTCCTCTGTCCCATTGATTACAACGAATTAGTTGAATTTTGGCGCTTTCGCGCGACCGAATACACATATCACAACAACGCTCCAAACATTAGATTTGCAATTGAAAATATTTGCGAGGCACTTCTGAGCACGTGAGCATTCGGCTACTACTGAGAATCATGTGTCAGGGGTACTCCACTGATGGAAAATGATCTTTCCTCGCTAAACAAAATAAACTTTATGGAAATTGCGGCGGCAGGTCCCAGATACTCACCCGCGATTGATCCGTTGGCTCCCAATATCCAAATACGAGATATGGAAAGCGCAATCGAAACGCTTTCGTTGAGTGACAAATTTCGTGATCGGGTTCGGGAACTCGAATCTCAGATCAACGAGAGATGGGATTCCCTGCCAGGAAAAATTATACAGCTGTACGCTAATATCGATACCACACCGAAAAAGTGTGCTGAATTGCTTTCCAATTTGAGGCATCAAAAGTCTCCGCCATATCAAGGAATTCTAACGGCCATTTCTGACACGGTAAGGCAAACGCTATCGGTTTCGAACGAAAGACGTCGCGCGCTATGGAACGAGCTGCAGAATCTGGGGAGGGAGTCAGCAGAATCTCAAGCCATTAACGCGGAATTGGAAAACTTGCGTCGACTCAACGAATCAATGTCTGCAACATCGGCGTTCACGCGAAGCACCGATTTCTTGCTAATCAACAATAATAGACTTCTTCTTCTGGGAGAATGGGGAACAGGGAAGACCCACCTCCTATGCGATTTAACTCGCTCGCGGATGGCGCGCGGGTTACCGACATTGTTGGTGCTCGCCCACCGTCTCCCTGTAGGTATCGCGCCGCTGCGAGCGTTGTGCGTTGCTACGAAGTTAGCGGGGCCGCCTTCGACACTGTTAAAGAATCTGAACGAGCTTGGAAAAAATCACAATGGGCGAGCACTCATTATTATCGATGGAATTAACGAAGGTGATCGGACACAATGGCGAAAACACATTGAACCCATAGGACGGAAGATCGCGAAGTATCCCAACGTCGCAATGATCTTAAGTTGCCGAACGCCATTCGATAAACAGGTCATCACCGACGATGCGGCCCCGTTATATGTCAAGCTCCTGCACACAGGATTTGAAGAAGTCGAGTTTGATGCACAGCGAGAGTTTTTTTCCTACTATAAAATTCCCATACCTCAAATTCCATTGTTAGCGCCAGAGTTTTCCAGACCGCTTTTTCTAAAGATAATGTGTCAAACTATTTCAGGTAGAACGAGCAAAAAAAAGAAGCGGGCAATCCATGAACTTGCTTCTGGTCAAAAGAGCATGACTAAACTGCTTGAAGACTTCGTCTCGCACATCGGAGCCCCGATCGAAGCGGAATTTGGTCTTTCCGGAAAGGCTTGTTGGAGGTTGCTGAAGGGAGTGCAGGTGGCTAGCGGATCATTCAGTGGCGTTGCCCCAACTATGGCCGCGAACTTGAGGGATTATTTGACAAATGTTGAGTGCGAGGCCGCCGTTCGAAAGGTCGTAGGGCTCAAACACAAAACGACGATACGTCGTTTTGTGAGGAGGCTTATAGCAGATGGACTGCTAACTGAAGACCTCGCACTAGAAGGTAAGAACTTTATCGATGTGATTCGACTCCCGTACCAGCGGTTCAGCGATCACCTGGTTTGCCGACACTTGCTTGAACGCTATCTCGATACGACTTCGTCAAACACAGTCAGGCGGTCTTTTTTCCGCAACCGACCTCTCGGTCGAATTTTTGAAATCGACCAATGGGGTGGCGATTATCGGATGCCGGGCTTGGCATCGGCTATCATGCTTGAATTTCCAGAGCGGGTTAAGCGTATCGCGCCCAATGATGAACGAGAGCTCTTGTATTACTTGCCTAAGAACCGGAGGAGGCTCGCTCCTTGTACGCGTGCGTTTCTAGAGGGATTGCTTTGGCGCGACGTGGCATCATTCTCCACGCAAACCGAGCAAATCATACGTGCGTTGATTGCCACCGGACCTCAGCACATACAATTTCAGTTACTGGAGATTCTGGTCACACTTGCCACCCGCCCGGCTCATCCACTTTCTGCGGAAAAGTTATACGAAAATCTTAGTCGCCTAACTTTAGTGCAGCGTGACTTGTGGTGGAGCGAGTTTCTTCGTGGAGCTCACCGCGAGTCAGTTGTTTATAGAATTATGGGTTGGATAGAAAATTCGGCTGGAACCGATATAGACTCGGAAATGGTGGGCGCACTAATCTGGCTTTGTGCCTCATTCTTAACCACCACTCATCGCGAGCTCCGCGACAAGGCTACCAAATCCCTTGTCCTACTGGGTCAACAGTCCCCAAAGGACTTGTTTGCGGTTGCTTTACGATCTTTGAAATTTAACGATCCCTATGTGCCCGAGAGGCTTCTTGCCGCTAGTTACGGACTTCTTATGCGGCACTGGGCATATCCGTCCCCTGAACTCCTTGATAGAGCGCCAAGCCTTGCAAGAGACATTTATGACGCGATGTTCGCCAAGAATGCACCCTTCGCAACAAAACATATACTTATGCGTGACTATGCTCTTGGAGTGATCGAGCTTGCTCGAAAAATTGATAGCACCTGTCTCAGACGTCGCCGCCTCGGTCAACTTTCACCCCCATTCACCAATCCACCTGAAATTGCTAGTCCAAGTGCCATAAGTGACGATGCCTGCACGGGTGCCAACTCGGCAATACAAATGGATTTCGGAAATTATACGCTTGGCCGCTTGGTGTCGGATCGCAGCAACTACGATTTTGATCACGAGGAGTATAAAGACGTTTTGCGGCAGGTAAAATATCGTGTTCTGGATTTGGGCTATGACGAAACGAAATTCGAACTAATTGATCGCGAAATTGCAACTGGAAATTTCAATCTGGGTCGGTCTTCTGATGGTACAAAGATTGATCGATACGGAAAAAAATACTCTTGGATTGCTTTTTTCGAAGTGGCAGGAATGCGGGCTGATGCAGGCACGCTGCCTGACCGCGACAACCCTCGAATTTCCGACTGTGATATAGATCCGAGCTTTCCTGCGGCGCCCGAAACATGGAAGCCAACATTGGCACCCCTATTTGCCGGCAAATTTGGACCGCCTCAGGAATGGCTGGCGAAAGGGATCGGGCCATCTTACAATCATTTGCTTCAGATGGACGAATTAGGGGGAATCTCCGGAGGCTGGGCTCTGCTCGATGGCTATGTCGGTGAGAGCGCCACCGATGACCCACGTGAAGTTTTTTCATTCTTGCGAGGCGTATTTGTGAAAGTGGGAGACCGAGCCGAGCTTCGGTCTAAATTTCTGGCGAGGGAATATCCAGGAAATTCCGCGATCCCTAACCCGCACGAAGACTACTACACATTTGCAGGTGAAATCCCGTGGTCGCCGAAATTCGCCTCCATGCTTCGCGGCAAGAATCGGAGCGCCAAGCCGGATGTTCGGGAGGTGTTTTCAGATACCGTGACAGACACAATAAGAAAAAGGTCTAGGAATCTAACAGCGTTTGAAAAATTGCGGTTGGGCTTTACAAAAGTGAAGTTGTCTTTCCTCGGTGAGGATCGCGACAATTCAGCAATTTCGAATCCACTTGAAGATGAAGAACCACCATTACCGAAATATGTCGAAGTTCCACGCTATCGCAAGGTGCCAGGTATCCGTGCCGAAATTCCCGTATTTGGATTTTCGTGGGAAAGCTATCACAGCGTTGAAAACCAAGGTGGTGCGGGTGAATATTTAGCACCTGCGATCACTGAGCTGCTCGACCTAAGAAACCAACCGAATTGTCTCGATCTTTGTGATCGGAAAGGTCGCCCGGCTAGCCTTTACAGAACGTTTGGAACTGATTCCGGTCGTTCGCGATCACACCTACTCTATATTCGAGTTGATTTGTTGGACACGTATCTTGCGGCAACAGATCAGGTTCTGGTGTGGATGATTTGGGGCGAGCGAAACTTTAACTATAAGTACTTCGAATCGGTGCGCGACGAACTGCAAAATGAATGGAGCGCGCACGCACATATTCATAAGTCATTCATCGAGAGGCAAAACGAATACGGAGATAGGAATCCGGCGACAGGTTAAGCGTTGCGCTGGCGCGGCTGCGACACGTCGCGGTGTATGCCGCGACGGCGATCTTCGCGGAATTCTCTCACGTCGCGCGGCCGCCGTTTCGATTCCAGCCTTAACGTCAACGCGCAACAAATAACCTGTCGCCGGATTGTCGATATCGACCAGCCCGCGTCGCCGGGATCGCGGCAGACTCGGCGGCGGGGGGCGCGCGAGGCTAGAGCGTTTTTCGAACACATCGACGCAAGGCCCCCATCGTCGCGCACTTCGTGCGCGCCACTTCCCCCGTAAACGGGGGAAGAAAGCGATAGATGCGAACTCATTTTCCTCTCCCGTTTACGGGGGAGGTGCTGAGCGACAGCGAAGCAGAGGGGGTCGCGACCGATTCAATGTGATCACAAAACGCTCTAATGTTTGTTGCCCATCGCGCTCACTTCCGCCAACGCCGCCCTGTCAGCCGCGGAGAGATCGAGCCGGGCGGCGAGGGCGAATTGTTTTTTGGCGTCCGGCCCGTTGCCGGACCACAGCAATGCCTCTCCCCATTTGAGATGCAGGCGGCCCCAGTTGGGTGCGTCCTTGTTCGCTTCTGCGAATTTCGCCAGCGCCAGGTCGGAGCGGTTCTCCCGCATCAGCACTTCTCCCCACATCTCCAGCGGATCGGCGAAGTGCGGGCCTTTCGCGTTTGCCGCTTTGAACTTTTCGACGGCGCTGTCGAGGTCGCCCTTTTCCATCAGCATGGCGCCCCAGTCCGCGAAGGCGAAGGGAATGGAAGGCGCCTGCGCAGCTGCTTTGCCGAACCACCAGGCGGCGCCATTCCAGTTCTTCCGCGTTGCCGCGATGCGTCCGCGCATCCGGTTGCACAGGTAACAATCGGGCGCCAAGGTCGCGAGAATGGCATCCGCTTTCGCCTGCAGGCCCAGTTTCGCGTCGGAATAGGCGAGCCATGGCCCGTCGAGAACCGCGAGAAGGTACTTGCCGTTGAAGGCTTCGTTCGAGGCTTGCGCCACATTTTGCGCTTCGGCTTCGCCGCGCTCGAAATAGCTGCTCGCCATGCGCCAATCCTCCTCCTCCGCCGCCGCCAGGCCCCGCGCATAGTCGGTTGCGGCGGCGACACTGGAACTTTCCATGCTGACGACAAGATCGGCAGGCGTGAGCTCCGCGAGTTGGGACCGCGCCGATGCGGGATCGTGCGACAGCGCCGCATCGACGGCTCCACCGGCTAAGTTCCCCGCCGCATTGACGAGACCGGGAACGGCCACGAGCGCATTGCGATTGCGCAGTGCGAGCCCATAGTCGCCCTCATATTCCGCCGCCTTCAATTCGAAATAAAGCAGGCTCGGTTCGATCGTGGCGGGGTCCAGCTCGCGCGCGCCCGCACCGCGATAGGATTCGATCGTCCGGCGCGTGGCAGCGAGCGCTTCTTCGTCATGTCCCTGCCGGGTTTCGTCGTTGGCGTACACGCTCATGGCGTTTGGCAGAAGGGGATTCTCCAGGAGCGCGCGCTGCGCATAGGCTTCGGACTCTGCGAACCGTCCCTCCAGCTCGGCGCGCAGCGCCAGTCCGTTGTAGCCCCATGCGCGCTCGTTTTTTGGTCCGGTCCTGGTCAGAGTCTGCTGAACCTCGGTGCTTTCCGGCAGCCTGTGATGGCTGGCAAGATAAACCGAATAGCGATAGGGCTGCGCCTCGCGAAACACCGCTTCCGCCGCTTTCTGCGCAAGGGTGTCCAATTCGTCCGGCTTGCCTTCGAAGGTCTGCCCCGGTTCGTCGTTCAGCCTCAAGGTGAGCGCGATGCCGTTCGCGGCGCCGTAAACTTCTCCGGAAAGATGCGTCTCATGGCCCAGCGCATTGCGCAGATAGCGCATCGCTTCGCCCAGCGAGATGCCCGTCTCGGGAATTTCCACCTTGATGTCGTTGGTCCAGTCATGGGCGAAGCTGGACGCGACGCGGGAGGAACGCGCGGCGTTCTGCATGGCCGCAAGCCGGTCCAGCAGTTTGCTCGCCACCACCTGGCCGGTCAGCCCCTGGGCCGCCATCGCTTGGGGAACCTGGAATGCGTCGATCACGAGTCCGTCGGCGCGGCTCGCCGACCAGATCGCGGCGCCGATCCCGACAGCCACGGCAAATACGATCACTGCCATCACGATCTCGAAGGCGAGCTTGATCGTATCGCTCGCGTGATGCAGGCGCAGCGAGCGGCGCCGCAGGGAATTTTCGTGGCGCAGCTCCTCGGCCTGAAGCCGCGTCAGATCGATCTGCTCGTCCGCCAGCCGGCTTTGCTTTTCGAGAAAGGCCGCGGCGCGCGGATCGAGCGTGCCCGTCTGGCCGAGCGCCACCGCGAAAGCCGCAGGATCGACCCGCGCACCGTTTTCCTGCCGCTCCGTTTCGTCAGTCACCCCATCCCCCCGAGGTTGCGAGTCGAAATTCCCTCGACACCTTAGCCAATTCCGAAGGGAATCGTCATCCCGCGATCAATGGGAGAATCCGGCGACAGGTTAAGTGTTGCGCTGGCGCGGCTGCGACACGTCGCGGTGTATGCCGCGACGGCGATCCTCGCGGAATTCTCTCACGTCGCGCGGCCGCCGTTTCGATTCCCGCCTTAACGTCAACGCGCAACAGATAATCTGTCGCCGGATTGTCGCCGCAAAATACTTCGCGCGGTTGCGCGAAGTAGCGCGGATCGCTGCAGGATTCGAGGTCGCGGGCTTCGCACGAATTGACCCCGTTTTGCGGCGCGCCGGCCGAAAATTCCGAAATGGCGCGACAGCGCCCAAAATTCCCTGCTCCGCGCGGGAAATACCCTGCTCGTGCGTCACGGGAATTTGCGCGCAAGCTTTTAAATCGGCAGCGGGATTTCCCGCCCGAATTTGTGCGAAGGGCGATCTTTCGAAGAATTCCCTGCAAATTCCCGTCGAGCAGAGAATGTCGGATACCACAGAACAAGGTGACAGCGAATTCACGCATGAACAGGCGGCACATCGGAGAAAACAGGCGCCTGTTATGGCCTGTTATGATTTTTCCAAGGCCTTGGTTTGGTTGGAGATTCCGCGAATTAACAGGAGAGCTTTTTTTCGCGCGTTCGCCGCGCGGCTGCGCAGGCTCGGCTGCACGGAAATCCGCAGGGCGGAAAAGCCCTGCTCCGAAACATCAAGTGTCTGACTTTGTTGAATCTTTTGCCCTGCAAAAATTTTCGCGAAAAATGCGTACGCGAGGCGCCGGGACAGCGTGCCTACTCGGTTGCGCCCTGTGCCTGCGGCTTGGCGTAAAGCTCCTGCGCATGATCCTGCGACAGCGACTCATACCACTCCTGAAACTGCGGCGAGAGCCAGTGGTGGCGCTGGGTCCAATAGGCCTTGAAGCCGGATGTCGCCGCGAAATCGATCGCGGTTTTCTCGACGTTGTGCCAATGCTCGCTGTCGAGTTGTCCGTGCCGCCACTGCACGCGGGCGCCTTCGAAGAAGCGCAGGGTTGCGCCGGCAAACGCATAAAAGCGCACGCGTTCGTCGTCCGTCAGGCTGTCGATGTCGGCGAGCCCGCGCCGCCAGATATGCGCAAAATCTGCGCACTCGATAACGGGCATCGTGATCTGCTGCCAATTCTGCGAATGCGCTTGTGACGCCGCGGCTCTGACGGCCTGCGTGTTTTGCCGCAACTGGAATCCGACAAAAATCAGCGAAGCCAGCACGGCCACGCCGCTCACAAAGCTGCCGATGGCTGCAAGGTCCGAAAGCGACATGAGACGCGCCCCTGGTCGTTCTGTCGACAGCATAGCTATACGGCAAGCGGGAAGGGAACCCGCAGCGTCGCTCTAATCACCGCATATATTGCGGGGAATGCCGCCTCTATTCTCCGCATGAGATACGGAGAATGACGTGGGGACCAATAGTCTCCCGATGGGGCCGCACGGGGCGGTGAAGGTTTCACGATGCGGGCGAGGACGCCCGCGGTCCATCGACAGAGCGAATGCTTTTCGAGCGTGAATCTGCGGACATTGGCTGTATCCGGAAATATGAATCTGACGGCCGGGGCAATGTTTTCAGGACATAAATCGCGGCGCCACGCGCTATAATTCCGCGGGCACTGCTTTGCAGCAAGCCGCATGATCGAGAGGGAATCGTGACCCGCGCTTACGCCGTTTTCGACGATTTTCTGTCGCCGCGGGAACATTCGGACCTGTGGGATGCGTTTCGTGAAACCGCGCTTTCTCCCTCCGATGCCGGCGAATGGAACAGGGTCTATCAGCTGATGGACGGCGACGTTCCCGTCAGTTCGGCGTCGCATGATCCGTCGCTGCGGGACGGCGCGGCGGACGGCTCGCCGCCGTCCTTGCGCCTCTTCAGCGAGAAGCTGTTCGCGCTGATGATCGGCGAGCCCCTATCGTTTGGACCGTGGAGCGGCTTCAGCCTGTCGGCGTGGATTTATCGTCCCGGCATGGGCCTCGAATGGCACAGCGATACGGGCTGGCTCGCGGGATACATTTATTATGCGCACCCGGTCTGGCGCTCATCCTGGGGCGGCGAATTGCTGGTGGCGGCCGACGACGAATCCGCCATCGCGACCCTTTCCGACGATCCGCGGGGCGCTGTGGAATCCGTCTGCCGGACGGGCGGCGCGTTCATCTATCCTCGACCCAACCGGCTCGTGTTGTTGCGCGGCGGGACTTTGCACTGCATCAAGAAAGTCGAGAACGCGGCGGCGATCCGCGCCAGCCTCTCGGGCTTCTTCTTCAATACGGGGACGTCAGCCGGCAGTTCTAACGATCCGAGACTCGTTTAGGCTGCAGTCCAGCAGGGGGATGACACGACGATCACAGACCTGGCGAGCCTTGGAAGTCTCATCAGCGCGATGGCCGTGGCGGGCTCGCTCATTTACCTGGGCTTGCAGACTCATCAGGCGGCGAAGCACACACGAGCGCTGATTTTACAGGGGCGCGTGGAGCGCGTGCTCAATCATCACCTGGCGATCGCGGATTCCGATCTGGTGACGGCATGGATCATCGAGAACGGCGACACGCCGACAGAAGAAAACATCCGGCATCGGCAATTCTGGCTGCAGGGCATGGCGTACGATCTGAGCTGGGAAGACACTTTCGCCCAATATGAGGCCGGGCTGTTGGGCGCCGAGCAATTCGCGGATTTCCGCGCGCATATCGTGACATTTCTGAAAGCGCCTGCGTTGCACCGCTATTTCGCGGATCGGCCGCTGGCGGCGCGCGGTCCGACGAAGTTTCACCGATTCATCGACCAGCTTCTCGCCGAGACGGCGGCGCCGTCTGCGGCGGACTAGATCGCCGAAAATGCGCAGACGAAAAATCCATGGCGGAGTCTGAAATGTCCGATGAAGATCTGATCGTCATTCCGTTGCCGACGCTCAAAGGCGGCGTGACCTTTGCGGTGGCGCGGCTGGTGCGCGGAAGGAAGGCTTTTCACCTTCCTTCCGTCGACAGAATGCAAAAATCGTCAATCGCCACCGTTGCTTATTGCGCGAACGAATATCCGATCTCGAATGAAATCCAAGGCTTGTTGTTGTAGGTGTAGTTTGCGCTGGAGTCGACGTGATCGGCCCCAAGTATAATTCCGACGTGGAAATTGTCCTTCACGGAGAACACAAGGCCGCCGCCATAACTAAGACCCGCGAGGTTTTGTGTGCTCGTCTGACCGCCGGTTGAAGTCGTCGGCACGGCGACGGTCGAGGCGCCTGCGAACAAAACCGGACTCATAACAACTCCGGTATCGAAAAACGGAATTCTGAAACCGAGATAGGGCCCGAGCGACGCCGAGCCGCTCAAAGCCTTGCCTTGCGAGAGTTGAAGCTTAAACGGGATGACCAGTGCGCCGTATTCCCAGCCGGAGCGGCGCGCATTTGCGAGTCCGTCATCCCGCACATCGAAATATGTGCCGACGTAGAGCTGTTGAGGATTTTTTACGTCCGGACATTGCTGCGCCGCCTGGTCGCTCACTGTTGTCGAAGTCTGTGCTCCGGCGCCGGCCTGAACGTTCGTTTTCGCGGCCGGCGCGTCCATATACCAATTCCCGGATGAATCCTGCTTGAGATATGGCTCTCGCTGGAAGTTTCCGAAATACGGAAACGCATCTTCGGCAAGGCGAACCCGCTGCCATTGGTATGTGACCGCCGTGCCTCCCGATCCGCTGCCGCCCTGTCCGGCCGCCTGTTGCATTGGCGCACTGTCAAGCGAAGATTTGGCGCCGATAACCACGGTGTTTGCCGGAAGGCAATAAATCGCGTCGCCCCCGGCCTTATCGTAAGCCTCGATCGCTCCGGTCCAAGACAGCCTGTCCGTGTCGTAGTTGTTCGTATCGTTGCTTGCGGCGACCGCAGTGGGCGGCGTTGAATTATTCGAAGGTGCGGGGGTGGTCCCGGCCACCTGGGCAAGCTGCGTCGGCGTGGTCTGAGCCGACGAAGGCCAAGCCAGCGCCGCGCTGAGGCAAGGCAATACGCTTAACAACAATATCTTTCTCAGAAGTCATGGCAAAGCATCCCTTCGTTGAGAAGTTGAAAACCCTCAACGGGTCTCGGTGTACAGCCAGTACTCATTTAGCTGATGTTTCAGTGTTTACATGATCAGCTTCTGTCCCCTCTCCGCAAAGCGCGGACCGCCCCGTCGAATTCAGTCTACATCTACGTGCTACTTAAATAGAGTGAGACAGCGCTGGTCTGCAACCGGAGGTAGTTCTTATCCACTGTTTTCGTTTTCGAATGAAAGAGGACGGCAAAGGGAAGCGCTGTCGAGCGGCGTCGGTGGCCGGCATATCGATTGCCCGGAATTCACTGCGATGATGTAGTTCTCGCCCAATTCTGCATCTCGTTGCGATCAGGAGTGTGAAATGTCTGACGAAGACCTGATCGTCATTCCGCTGCCGACGCTCAAAGGCGGCGTGACCTTTGCGGTGGCGCGGCTGGTGCGCGAAAGAGAGGGCGTGTTCGCCGAAGCGATTGTCGCGGTTCCCGAAACGAATTTCGCGCCGCCGCAGAGAGTCGCGCTGTCGGCCCGGAGCCTCGCGCAGCTCAAGCCCGGCGCGCCTGCGCATCGGCCGAATCTGTATCTCTATGAAGGCATGATCCTGCCGCCGCCGCCGCCGGGCGCCCGGCCGCCGGAGGGGCTGAACTAAGGTACGACCGGGACAGTTGACAAGCGAACCGTTTTGGCCTTAGTCTCCAAAAAGAACGTAACATGAACGAATGGTCATGATAAACCTCGGCATGCCAGGGAAGGGTCTCCTGTCAGCGCTGTCATGGTTTTCACAATACCTTGGTTTGATTGAGTTTTTTGAGGAATAACAGGAGATTTTTTTGATCCGGTTAGAGCAGTCCCGGAATCGACGCGGTCATTCGCACGCGAAGGCCGATGCGCACGGAAAGTCGAGTCGCGACCTCGCGCCCGCGCAGGAACCTGAAAATAACAGGCGGATAACAGGCGAAATATCAGGCGGATTATCAGGCAAAGAACAGGGCGATTGTTCGCCTGTTCGCGCGCAAGAACGCCGCAGTTTTCCTGGAGATTTCGCGCCGAAAACAGGGACGAAATTTTTTCGCGCAAAAAATCGGATGGGAGGCGAAGGCGCGCGCTCCCTAAGCCGCCGCGCGCGGCTTCACATAGGCGATGCGGCAATAGACGCCGTCGGGCGGATATTCGATCGTCACGCTGCCCGTCTTTTCGCGCGACGTGACCGATTTGATCACGCGGTTGCCGAAGCCTTCGCGCGTGGGCGGCTCGGGCGGCGGGCCGCCATGCTCCTTCCATTCGAACACCACCTCGTCGCCTTCGGCCGCAGGCGCCACCGACCAGGTCAGCGAGATCGTTCCTCCTTGTACGGACAATGCGCCATATTTGAGCGCGTTGGTCGCAAGCTCGTGGACGGCCAGCGCGAGCAAGCCGCCCAGATCTTCGGAGAGCTGCACATCGGGACCGTCGATGCGGATGCGGTTCGATTTCTCGTCGACGAACGGCACGAGCGTGGCGCGGATCACCGCATTGGCGTCGATCGCCTGGCGGTTGGTCGCCAGAAGCAGGTCCGCGGCGGCGGCCAGCGCATGCAATCGCCCGAGAAATCGTTTCAGGAATTCCTCGACGCTGTCCCCCGCGGGCCGGCGGGAGTTCTTCGCCAGCGCGTCGATCACGGTGATCAGGTTCTTCATGCGGTGGCGCATCTCGCCCACCAGAAGCTCCTGCTTCTCGCTTTCGAGCTTGCGGTCGTGAATGTCTTGCAGCGTGCCGACCCATTCCACGACCTCGCCGCTCTGGTCCCGCACGGCGACGCTGCGCAGCCGATGCCAGCGCCAGTGGCCCGCCCGCGCATCGTGCACGCGCAGCTCGCGCTCATAGGCGTCCGCGTCGCCGGGAGATGGTCCCGCAGGCAGGAACGGCCGGTCGTCGGGATGGATGGCCTCGATCCAACCGTCCTTGCGGTAATCCGACCACTGCATTCCCGTCAGCTTTTCCCATCCGGGATTGGGATGGAGCGGCTGGCCGTCGCCGTCGGTGACGAAGAGAAGCGCCGTCGCGGAATCGACAAGGCGCATCAGCCGCATTTCCGTGCGCCAGCTGTCGCGCACCGCCGCGCGGGAGAGCACGGCCGCGACATAGAGAAAGACGCAGGAGAACACGAACATCGGAAGGCCCGGGCTCCCGCGCAGGAGAGCCTGGCCGTAATCCGGATTGCTCCGGAACCACCAGGCGATGGCGATGCCCGCAACGAGCGCCAGCAATCCGCTCGCCCAGCCCGTCACGAAGGCTGCCAGGAATATCGCGGGCGGGTACAGCAGCAGCGCAAATCCGGTCGCGGGATTCGGCGCATAGGCGTCGGCCGCAAAGGCGATGCCGAAGGCGGCCCACACCACCACGCTGCGCATCAGGGCTGCGGAGGAGCCGTGCGAATCCGCGCCCGCCCCGAAGATGAATTGGAGAAGCGCATATCTCGCGCGTGCGATGGCGGATTCGAAAGTCAGCGGAGCCTCGGGTCCAGGGCCGAAAATAAAATGGATTATAGGCCCGCGTCTCGCACGGGCGTTCCGCCGCTACAATAACATGACTTAATTTGTCCGAAAGCGGACAGAATGTCGTCCGGGCATGGGGCGAAGGGGGGCCGAAACGACGGCCCCCGCAAGGGTCGGTTGAACTAGGTGAACAGGAAATCGTGCGTATTCAGGGAGGCCAGCTTGACGCCCACCAGCACGATGTCGTCGGTCGCGTCGAGCGTGATGACGACATCCTTTCCCACCTGCGCCATATGCGATTGGAGTTCGGTGTAGCTCGTGAAGTCGTCGCTTGCGAAATCGATGACGTCGTAGCTTGTCGGGTGCCCCACGGCCGCCACGAAGCCGGAGATTTCGTATTTGCCGAAAGAGCCGCTGAAATCGAAGGTGTCGGAGGCGTTGGCGACGATGTGTCCGCTGATCGAACCCGTCGACGTGTCCAGCGTATCGCCTGCGCCGAGATCGAGCCCGCCATGGATCGCGCCCGAGTTGACGAAGCTGTCGCCCGTTCCCAGCGTGACGAGACCGTGGATCGTACCCGAATTGGTCACGGTGTCGTCGGAGCCCGCGAAGATCACCTTGCCCGTGATCGTCCCCGAATTGTCGAGCGTGCTTTGCAGGCCGAAATAGACCCATCCGTGGATTGCGCCGGAATTCGTCAGGACGGACGATTGCTCGTTGATCGTGCCCAGTATTCTGCCCATGTTGTCGATCATGTCGGTGGCGGCATGGGAATCGGCGATTCCG
Organism: uncultured Alphaproteobacteria bacterium; assembly: GCA_963715545.1. Lineage (GTDB taxonomy): Bacteria > Pseudomonadota > Alphaproteobacteria > Micropepsales > Micropepsaceae > Rhizomicrobium. Next base: position 4,807,412 of record OY970252.1, read on the forward strand.
CCCGTGATCGTTCCCGCGTTTTGGATCGACTCGCCGCCGCCGCTTTGAACGCCGCTATCGATTGTGCCGCTGTTGCCCAAGGTGTCGCCATAGGCGAGCACGATGCCGCCGCCAACTGTTCCGCCGGAATTGGTCATCGTGTCGTAATTGCCAAGCGTCACCACGCCGCCGATCGTGCCGTGCGTATTGGCGATCGTGTCCGAGTTGCTGGCCGCGAGATTGACCCCGCCCAGGATCGTGCCGGTGTTCGTGAGCGTGATATTCGAAGGCGGCGAGCCCGTGTTGACCGCCAGGATTCCCGTGGCGCCCCTGATCGTGCCGGCATTGTCGATTTGTTCCGCGCCTGCTGTGACGACGATTCCGGCGCCATAGGCTCCCGACACGGAGCCCGTCTCTCCGATCGAAACCGCCGAGCCGCTACTGGAGAGGTAGACGCCATTCTGACCGCCTTCGACGGCGCCATCGACAGTCGCGATCGATTGACCGGCAAGCACGATGCCGGCGGTCCCGGAAATCATGCCCTGCGGCCCCTCCAATAGCGTGGTGTTGTTCGCAGAGCTGTAGATTCCGCTCGGATCTCCGGTGACGTCGCCGTTCACGGTCAAAGAAACGGACGTCCCGTCTTGGACGTAAATGCCGTAATTGGAATTCGATTCGATCGTGCCCGAATCGTTGACGACGACCTGGCCGCTTTGCTCGAACTGCAGTTCGCCGTCGATCGTTCCGGTGTTGGCGATGTTCGCCGTCTCGTCGCCGTAACCGGTTTGATCGAGCTGCACCGCGCCGTCGATCGTCCCGGTGTTCAAGATGTAGGCGGTCGCGTTGGTGTCGCCGATGAGGATGCCTGCGGAGCCCCCGATAAGTCCGTGATTGGTGATGTTGGTGATCGTTGTATCGAGCGAAATCCCCGCGCCGCTTCCGCCGCTCACGGAACCCTGCGTTCCGATCGTGATCGTGGGGTCGCTCGCGGAGCTGCTGTTGGCTATCTGGACAAGGTTCATGCCGATGGCGTTGCCCTGCACGGTTCCGTCGATGACGAACTGGCTGCTCGAGTTGGTGCCGGTGTAATCGATCCCGTTTCCGTCGCCGAAGACCAGCGCGCCGGCCTCGATCGTGACGGTTCCCAGCGGTTGCCCGCCGGTGGAGACGAAGCCGAGCCCGTCGCCGTCGGAGTCGATAAATCCGCCCGTGCCGGTGATGAGCAGACTGCCGCCCTCGAACACCTGTTCGGGTCCTTGTTCGATCGTCGTGATTACGGTGGTGGCCATCTGGCGCTCCTATCGCGGGTTTCGCGCAAAGATTCAGTCTGCGGATGGTTCAATTCCGCAATTGCGCAGCCGGTTGCGTTCTACGTGAATAGGAAATCGTGCGCGTTCAGATTGGTCAGCTTGACGCCCATCAGCACAATGTCGTCGGCAGCGTCCAGCGTGATGACGACATCCTTTCCCACCTGCGCCATATGCGATTGCAACTCTGTGTAACTCGTGAAGTCGTCGCTTGCGAAATCCATGACGTCGTAGCTGGTCGCGTGGCCCGCTACGGGCACGAAGCCGGCGATTTCGTATTTGCCGAAAGAGCCGCTGAAGTCGAACGTGTTGGAGGCGCTGGCGACGATGTGTCCGGTGACCGAACCGGTCGACGTGTCCAGCGTGTCGCCGGCGCCGAGATCGAGGCCGCCGTGGATCGCGCCCGAATTCGTGAAGCTGTCGCCCGTGCCGAGCGTCACCAGACCGTGGATTGTTCCCGAATTGGTCACCGTGTCGTCGGAGCCGGCGAAGATCACCTTGCCGGTGATCGTGCCCGAATTGTCGAGCGTGCTCTGGGTCGCGAAATAAATCTCGCCGTGCATCGTTCCGGAATTCGTGAGGCTCGCCGCATGCTCATTGATCGTGCCCAATATCCTGCCCATATTGTCGATCGTGTCCGTGGCGGCATTGGAATCGGCGATTCCGCCCGTGATCGTTCCCGCGTTTTGGATCGAAGCGCCGCCGCCACCCTGGATGCCGCTGGCGATTGTGCCGTTATTGGTGACCGTATCGCCGTAGGCGAGCACAACGCCATTGCCGATTGCGCCGTCGGAATTGATCAGCGTGTCGTATTGGCCGAGCGTCACCGCGCCGCTGATCGTGCCGTGCGTATTTGTGATCGAGTCGTAGCTGCCGGCGGAGAAATTGACCCCATCCAGAATGGTTCCGGTATTCGACAAGGCGACGCTGACTCCGCCGTCCACAAGGATTCCCGTTGCGCCTTCGACAAGGCCGGCATTGCTGATTGTGGCATTGCCACTGGCCTCAATGCCGGCGCTGCTTCCGCCGGATACGGCGCCGGTCGTGCCGATGTTCACCACAGCGCCGGCGGCAGAGAGGAGGCCGTCATATTGGCCTTCCACGGCTCCGTTTATCGTCAGGGACGTTCCGCCATAGATGCCGACATTGCCGGTCACGACGCCGGTTGCGCCGATCACGATTTGAGAGCTTGTCGCGTAATCGGTTATCCCATCGACGGTGCTGTCAACCTGTCCGTTCACCGTGACATCCGCCGAAGCGCCAATGAGAAAGATGCCCACTCCAAAATCGGCTTCGACCACGCCGGCTGCGCCAATCGTGACGTTATATGAGGAAGTCGTATCGCCTATGGCGCCGAGCAATATGCCGTTTTGCCCGCCATAGACATCGCCGTTCACAAAAAGAGCCACAGAACTTTCGGCGCCCACGGAGGCGATCCCCTCATAGGCACCATAAACAGTCCCGTCGATGGTCGCGTAGTCGGTGCCTCCCGAGAGCAGGTTCAACCCTATCGAATTGATCCCGGTCGCGATCAGCGACCCGCCCGCAGTGAGAATGAGGCTGTCGCCGCCGCCGAGATTGAAGGCGTTCGTACTGTTGGCTGTGGTGTCGTAGCTGTCATTGTCGATCAGATAGGTCGTCATGGCATGCCCTCCCGGGGTTGGCCTGGTTCAGATGCATTATCCGCGACCCGCACAGATCGCAGCTTCGACAGTTCTTATGTGAACAGGAAATCGTGGGTGTTCAGGGTGGTCAACTTGACGCCCACGAGCACGATGTCGTCGGTGGCGTCGAGCGTGATGACGACGTCCTTTCCCACCTGCGCCATGTGCGATTGGAGTTCGGCATAGCTCGTGAAGTCGTCGCTCGCGAAATCGATGACGTCGAAGGTTGTCGCGTGACCCGCGACGGGGACGAAGCCCACAATTTCGTATTTCCCGAAAGAGCCGCTGAAGTCGAAGGTGTCCGAAGTGCTGGCCACGATGTGTCCGGTGACCGAACCGGTCGACGTGTCCAGCGTGTCGCCGGCGCCGAGATCGAGCCCGCCGTGGATCGCGCCCGAATTCGTGAAGCTGTCGCCCGTGCCGAGCGTGACGAGACCGTGAATCGTGCCCGAATTGGTCACCGTGTCGTCGGACCCCGTGAAGATCACCTGGCCGGCGATCGTCCCCGAATTGTCGAGCGTACTTTGCGCGCCGAGATCGATCCGTCCGAGTATCGTGCCGGAATTCGTGAGATGGGACGAATCCAGGTTGATCGCGCCCAGGATCCTGCCCAAATTGTCGATGGTGTCGGTGGCGGCATTGTAATCGGTGAATCCGCCCGTGATCGTTCCCGCATTCCGGATCATCTCCGCGCCATTGCCGTAGATGCCGCCGTCGATCGTGCCGCTGTTGCTCACGGCGTCGCCATAGGCGAGCACGAGGCCGCTGCCGATGGCGCCGTCGGAATTGGTCATCGTGTCGTATTGGCCGAGCGTCACCACGCCGCCGATCATGCCATGCGTATTGGTGATCGTGTCCGAACTGCCGGTGGAGAGATCGATCCCGCCGTCGATCGTGCCGGTGTTGGATATCGTATTCGCGCCGCCTGCGGCGCCCGCCAGTGCGATGCCGCCGTCGATCGTGCCGTGGTTGACGATATTCGATGGGTTCGTACCGTCGACCAAGGTGACGCCGTCCTCGAATGTGCCGGTATTTGTCAGCGAGCCAGCCGAGATTTGCAGTCCTCCGCTGATCGTTCCGGTATTCGTGACCGATCCCACGACGTAGCCGGAATCTCCGGCAATGAGGCCGGAATTGAAGAGATTTCCGAGAGAGACCTGGACTCCGCCGTCAATCGTTCCGGTGTTGGTGATGTTGCCGCTTACGCTCACCAGCCCGTCAATCGTTCCGGAGTTGATGACATCGGAATTCGAAATCGTATTCAGATAGACCCGCCCCTGGATAACGCCTGAATTTGTAAGAGCGACGGGGCCGTCATTGGGAGATGTCGCAACGATCGCCGAGCCCGTTCCTCCACTGATGAAACCGGCGTTGTCGATGACGGCGCCCAGGCCCGTTTCGCACTGAATGCCAACGGCGCCGCCCTCAAGCGAACCCGGCGCACCGATGTTGATCGTGGGTGTGCCGGACGCGGAATTACCGTCATAGAGCAACATTCCGATTTCGCCGCCCTGGACCATGCCATTCACGAAGACCTGGGCGCCGCTCCCATTGCCTACGAGATCGATGCCATCCCCGGCGCCGTAAACCAGCCCGTCGATGGTCAGGGCGACAGGTGCCGCGGAGCTTGCCTCGTAGTTGAGCCCCGCTCCGTTGGCGTCGATGCAGGCGCCTGTGCTCGTCACCAGCAGGCTGCCGCCCACGACGAGCCCGCCTGTGGTGTTTTCGTCGGTGGTGACGATCACTGTGCTCATGGTATTTTCTCCCCTGGGCGGCGTCGCGAACGCGTCGCGCGTCCCGCCCGATGTGAGCCGGGAGGGTCTCCAACGCCACTCAAAGGTTCTCAAATGTTCTCAAAGCCGCGGGAATGGCGGCTGTTCGATAGCGTCAGGAGGGCGAGAGGCTCGTGAATTCGCGGGTTGCATCCTGCAAGGCAGGCAGATCCGCGTCGGCATTTTTCCAGAATTTGAGCACTTGCTGATAGGCGGTGCGGCTTTCGGCGCGTTGGCCCTCCATGTGCAGGGCGCGCGCCAGTCCAAGCCACGCCAGAGGATAGTGAATCGACACCACCTCGACGCCACGATTTTCCACGATCTTTCGAAATTCGGCCGCGGCATGGGCGCCGTCATGCGCCGCGAGGTAGGCCTCTCCGCGCACGTAAGGGATGTCGAAGGTCCGCAATTCGATGGGCAGGGCCGGTATCAGCGCCTTGACGGCATCGAGAGGCTGACCGCGCCGCAGCGCCAGGGCGGCGCGATCCTCCGGCGCGAATGCTTCATTCAGCAACGTGTCGGAAGGCGATTTGATCAGATTCGCGTTCAGCAGCGATTGGCCCTGCGCCTCGTCGCCGAACTCCATCAAGTCGAATCGGTAGTCCGCCGAGTTGAATCCTGCGGGAACTTCGCCGAGAGCGGCGAGGGCTTGGTCCTTCGCGCCCACATCATAGAGCAGCCTCGCATTGGGCGCGGCCACGAAATTGCCGAGGCCTGAACTCTTGCCGAGCTCGACGGCGTGGACGAATAGATCGAGACCCCGATGTATCCGGCCCTGGCTGAATGCGGCTTGTCCGGCCTCGATCAGCATGAATCTTTCGGCCGGCTTTCCGCTCGCCCAATCGAGTTCGCGCTGCGCCGCCGCCGTGTCTCCGCGCGCAAAGGCGATGTCGAACAGCATGCGATGCGTGTCAAAGCCGTCGAGATGCCTGGCGATCGCCTGATTGCATGTCGCGGCGACAAGGTCGAACTGGCCGGAATGGAGATAGGCGCGCGCGAGCACGACATAGGCGGTCTCCATGGTGGGGCTCAAGGCCACAGCCTCTTTGCCGTCGTGAACAGCCGGCGCGTATTCTCCGATCCAGTTTTCCGCGTTCGAAAGATTGGCCCAGGCCGTGGCGTCGTCCGGGTATAGCTCGGTCCAAGCCTTGAGCACGCGAATCGTTTCGTCGAAATCGCCGAGGACGCTGTCGTCGTAGCGCATCAGGATATGCAGCTTTTCAAGTTCGCTCGCGTTGTTCCGCAGCGCATACGCCTTGGTGATATTGGCGGCGGCCAGTTTGCCTTCGTGCATGTTCGCGTAGGCCGTCGAAAGGCCGTCATAGGCCGCCGCAAAAGCGGGATCGATCTCGATCGCGCGCTGAAACAGCGGAATCGACTCGATATATTTGCCGTGCGTGAAATCGTAGTGGGCCTCGGAATAGGCCACCAGCGCATCGAACGAAGCGGTGCGCTGCTTGAGAATAGGCACGTTGAATTTCTCGATCGAGTCGGCAGATTCGCCGAGCCTCTGGCGCACCCCTTCGACCAGCCGGTCGAGTGCCGGAAGCAGCGCATCGAGCGAGCCGACTTCGGCCCTGTTCGTCGAGATCACCTGTTTGTCGACGCAATCGGTCGCCGTGAGTGTCAGGAGGTAGCTTGCGCCGACCTGCGCAATGGCGCCGCTGATCGCTGCCTGCCCATTGTTGCGGGCGCAGACTTCCTGCGCGAGTTGGGGCGTGAGCCGCGCATCCTTCGAACGGATCATCAGATCGAGCGTATCTTGAACGATACCGTCCGACAGAAGGGCGAGGTGAGGCGATTGCTGGAAGTCGGATTTTGCCGCCGCGGTGAAGGTGCGGTCGAACAGCGGATTGTTGGACAGGTTCTGAAAATCGGCGACCACGACCACGAGCGGCTTTCCGGCCGGCGGTGCGCTTCGCGGCCAGAGGAAGAACGCGGCAACAGCGACGATGAGCGCGGCGGCAAGACAGGCATAAATCAATCTTGGCTTGCCGGACTGAGCGACTGACATCGCCGTTTCGGGCACGGCAGTCGGCGCCAATGCTTCGCGGCTCGAATCGATACGCGGCGCGGCGCCGATATTCTCCACCGGCGCGCTGAACGAATAGCCGCGACCCGTGACCGTGGTGATGTAGCGTCCGTCTTCGCCGCCGTCGCCCAGCGCCTTGCGCAGGGAAAAAATCGCCTGCGTGAGGCTTCCCTCGTCGACCACACGGTCGGACCATACGGCGTCCATCAGGTCGCTCTTGGTCAACAAGCGGCCCGGACTTCTGACGAATGCCAGCAGCAATTCGAACAATCTGGTGGTGAGGGCGACGGCCGCGCCCTCGCGCGTCACAAGCCGCTCGGCCGGGTCGAGTACGAACGGCCCGAAGCGATAACGTCCTTCGATGGGCGAGCGTTGGTCCATCTGCGAGCCGGTTTTGAGAAGTTTTGAGAGGTTTCTTGAGAAGGCTACTGCGGAATGCCTCAAAACCCTACACCAGACGGCCCCGGCGCGTCTTGTCGCGATAGGGCGGCAGGATTGTGACAGGGGGCGCAATTCCCGCTAGATTCGGGGCTCCGGAGGAACCCATGGCCAACGAATTCGATCTTGTCATTCGCGGCGGCGAGCTTGCCGACGGGCGTGGCGGCCCGGTTGTGGAATCCGATGTGGCTGTGCGGGACGGACGCATCGCGGCGGTTGGGAAGTTCGCTGGCTCAGGCCGCGAAGAGATCAATGCGCGTGGGCTCCTCGTCACGCCGGGCTTTGTCGACATCCACACCCATTATGACGGCCAGGCGACATGGGATTCGCGGCTCGCGCCGTCGAGCTGGCATGGCGTGACCACCATCGTGATGGGCAATTGCGGCGTGGGCTTTGCGCCCGTGCGCAAGGCCGACCACAACCGCCTGATCGAATTGATGGAAGGCGTGGAGGATATTCCGGGCGCGGCGCTGCACGAAGGCCTGAACTGGTCGTGGGAATCCTTCGGCCAATATCTCGACGCGGTGGAGCGCCGGCCGCACGATATCGATATCTGCGCCCAACTTCCGCACGGCGCGCTGCGCGTCTATGTGATGGGCGAGCGGGGCGCGCGGCTCGATCCTGCAACGCCGGACGATATCGCCCAGATGCGTGTGCTCGCGGCGGATGCGATGCGCGCCGGCGCGATCGGGTTTTCCACTTCGCGCACGCTCAACCATCGCACGGTGAAAGGCGATCCCACGCCGTCGCTGCGCGCGACGGAAGCCGAGCTTGTGGGCATCGCGCAGGGCCTCGCGGATGCCGGCAGCGGCGTGATCGAGTTGATCTCGGATTTCGACACGCCCGATCTCGAAAGCGAGTTCGCGATGATCCGGCGCATCATAGAGGCGTCGGGCAGGCCGCTGTCGTTGTCGCTGGCGCAGGGCCATCGTTCGACCGACGGCTGGCGCGGCATTCTGAGCCGCATCGAGCGCGCCTCGACAAGACGGCCTGCCGATCCGCGCACAGGTCGCGCCGCGCCCCATTGGGCTGCTGCTCGGACTTCAGGGTTCGCTCAATCCCTTTTCCGCGCAGCCTTCCTTCATCGCGATCAAGGACAAGCCCTTGACCGAAAAGCTCGCGATCCTTCGCGATCCCGCGTTCCGCGCGAAGCTCTTGTCGGAAGCGCCGGCGCATCCCGAGCTTGCGCGGCGCATGAGCGCGTTTGGCATGATTTTCCCGCTGGGGGCAGAGCCCGATTACGAGCCGCCGCGCGAACGCTCGCTGGCGGCGCTGGCCGCAGCGCAAGGCCGCGCACCGGCCGATCTCGCTTATGACATGCTGCTCGAAGACGAAGGCCGCAATTTCCTGTTCATGCCTTTCGCCAATTACGCGAATTACAATCTCGACGTCTGCGGCGAGATGATCGCGCATCCCGACTGCGTGATGGGATTGGGCGACGGCGGCGCGCATGTCGGCATCATTTCGGACGCCAGCTACGCGACCTATCTGCTCACGCATTGGGGGCGCGACCGCGCAAAAGGCCGCTTCGATCTCGGCTGGTTGGTGAAACGCCAAACCTCGGATACGGCGCGCGCGGTGGGCCTCGCCGATCGCGGCACGATTGCGCCGGGCATGAAGGCCGATCTCAACGTGATCGATTTCGACAAGCTCAAGGTTTCACGTCCCAAGATGGCGTTCGATCTGCCCGCCGGCGGCAAGCGCTTGCTGCAAGGCGCCAGCGGCTATGTCGCGACCATCGTTTCGGGCGAGGTCATTTATCGCAACGGAGAAGCGACCAACGCGCTGCCGGGGAAACTCGTCCGCGGCCCGCAGAGCGCGCCGGTGGTCAATTAGAGTGTGTGTCGACGTTCCCCATCTCTCCATGGCCGGGCGTGACCCGGCCACCCAGCTGCCGCGCGTCTGCGCGGCGAATGACTCTCTTTGAATTCGCATAGGCATAATTCAGCTCGCAGACGCTCGCTGACTGGGTGGCCGGCTCGGGGGGCCGGCCATGGTGAGATACATAATCGGCCTCGCTAGCCGCTTGCGCGCAACCGATAATGGCTGACACCCCAGGGCCGCCCCTCGTCGTAGCCGAACAGTTCGGCTGTCGCGAGGAAGAACATGCGCCAGCGGCGGCGCCACAGTCCTGCGTCGCGACCATAGACCTTGCGAAGGATGATTCCGATCTCGCGCGCGTTCGCATCGTAGTTCGCGAGCCAGTCGAGTGCGGTCTGGCGGTAATGCGTACCGCTCCAGCGCCATTCCTGCTCGACCGCAAACAAATCCGGAAAGCGGTGGATCAAGCCATGGCTCGGCATGATGCCGCCGGTGAAGAAGTGCTGCGCGATCCAGTCGTTGTCGTCGCCATGGTCGAAGCGATAAGGCGCGCGGTCATGGCTGAACACATGGATGAAGAGCCGCCCTTCCGGTTTGAGCCATGTGCGCACGCGCGACAGCAGGCCCTGCCAGTTCGCCATGTGCTCGAACATCTCTATGGAGACGACGCGATCGAAGGCCTTGTCGATGGCGAAATCGTTCATGTCGGCGGTGATGATGGTGAGATTGCGCAGCTGCCGCAGCATCGCCTGGTGCTCGATATGCTCGCGTTGCGGGCGCGAATTCGACACGGCCGTGATGCGCGCATGCGGAAACCGTTCCGCCATCCACAAGGATAGCGAACCCCAGCCGCAACCAAGCTCGAGGATTTCCTGGCCGTCGTGCAGGTCGGCATGCGAGGCGGTTTCGGCAAGCGCGTGTTCTTCGGCCTGCGCCAGGGTCTCGTCGCCAGTCGGATAGAGGCAGCAGGAATATTTGCGCCGGGGCCCGAGCGCGAGCTCGAAGAACTTCGGCGGCAGCTCGTAGTGCTGCGCATTAGCTTCCTCCGGGTGCTCGGCGATCGGGTGGGCCGCCATATCCGCCGCAAATGCGTCGTCCGTTGCGGCAGCGGCCGAAAGCGCGCGCTGCTGCTCCGACACGCGCTTGCGGATGCCTGCGATCACCAGCGAATCCGGCACCGGGAACCGTTCAGCCAGCAGGCCGCCGGCGGTCAAAAGGTCCATGTCGCCTCTCCTGTTGGACGGGAGATTTACGGAGCCGAGGCGCAAAAGGATCAGTTCCCGGTGATCCGGACGCAGCGCCGCGGCGCGAGCACCACACGCGGCTGTGAGCGTCGGCCGCAGCATGTGTCAGCTCGCACCGATATGCTGCCCATAAAGCGAATCCTTCGCCCGTTCCGGATGGAAGTGGTGGACGATGGCGGTTGGGGGGAGCGCGCATCCGATCGAGAATCGAAGATTCAATAGCGGATCGGCGTCTGGGTCCTGCAGGCGCCGATGCAAACCGCGCGCAAGCGCCGCAAGCTGGGCGTCCTCCATATCCGCCGTCGGCACATCGCAGACAAACACCGTCGGCTCGCCGCGCCGCCGCAGCGCGCTCTTGAGATCGGTTCCCAGCGCATTGTCCACGCGAATAGCCACCGCCAGCAACGACAAGCTGCCATAGATCAGATGGTAGCCGTCGCGCTCGCTTAGGTAGCAAACATCCGCGAAGAAATGCACGCGGCTTCCGCGATCGCGAAGCCATTCGAGTTGTGCAGCCGCAGCGTCCCGGATCATTGACACGACGGACACCGGCGGATCGTCCGCAAGGAAAGCGTCGTAGACGGAATCTTCCCAGTCCCCCTGTGTCAAAGGCCGGATGCCGCGAAGCCGATAGGACGAGACGTCGTGCACCCGCGCGGCATGATAAGCGCGCAGGAACGAGAACTGCGCGCGCATCGCCGCCGCCAATGTTCCGTCGTCGGCAGAACGCGCGAAAAGCCGGGACGCGTTTTCGATGAAAGGCTTCCATTGCGCCGGCACGGCCCAATCGAACACGGCGCCGCCGGCCGGCGTGTGAAGTGCGGCCTGCGTTGCGTTCGCCAATGTCGCCATCGTCGCTATGAGTGCTTGCGCGGCGTCGGTTTCTTGATCAGCGGCAGCTTCGCCTGCTTCAGCATGAAGCTGAAGATCTGGAACTGATCCAGCGCCGCGAAAGTCGGCCGCGGATTGCCCTTGTTGTAGGAAGCCACCTGCACACCCTGCGGCGTGCCATAGGAATGGCAGATCGCGCAGCTGGTGGATTGCACATAGGTCTCCATCGAGACGTTCGCGAGATAGCAATCGGTCAACTGATATTGTGCGCCGACGTCGTGCTTCGTGCCCGCGACATAGCAGTCGCCCACGCCCTTGTTGGTCGTGGTCGAGCCCTTGGGATTCACGGGGGCCTGCACGCCGATCAACTGGTAATTCGCCCAGACCGTGCCGGCCAGCGCCGATTGATATTGCGCCGTGACGGCCTTGGACTCGTCCTGAATCGGCGTCACGCGCGAAACGTCGACCGGCTTGCCTCCCGGCAGAGGTTTGCCCGGCACGACGACGGGCGGCATGTAATTGTAGCCTGCCGGGTTGGTCGTGCCGTTGGAAAGCGTGGCGGACGGGGTAGGCCCGCCCGAGACAGGCGGAGGCGGAGTGAGATTGTCCACTTGCTCGAATGTCGCCCAATCCCAGGTGGCGCCGGTCGTTGGCGTCAGGCGCAAAATGTGCAAGCCCGTCAGTCCCATCAATTGTGGTCCGTGGCAGACGCCGGTGGGCTCGACGATGAAGGCTTGCGCGGTGAAGTAGCGCGAGACTTCGTCGACCTTCGGATCGAGCACGCGCCACGACGCCTTGTACTCCACAGTGCCGTAGCGGGCGTAAGGCGGCAGAGTTACGACATATGGCTCCTGCCCTTTGGGCGGATCCTGGAATGTCGTCTTGGGTTTTGCTCGAACCGCAGCGATCTGAATGGCGGCGTTGTAATACTGGGTGGTCAACAAATACTGATATTCGGATTGGCTCATCCTTATGTCGTAGCGCAGATATTGCGCCGCCTGATCGATCACCGGCCCCACCACCTGCTGCGAGCCGGGAAAATCCGCCTGATTGATCGCGGTTGTGGCGCCTGCATTGGTCTTGGATGTCATGCCCAATACGTAAGACGTCTGCGGGTTGTAGCCCAGCACATTGGCGCATGCCGCGGTCGGCGCTTGCGTCTGCCAATTGCTGCTTGGCGCGGCGGCGTGAGGCAGAAACACATCGGCGACGGCTTTGCTGGTCATCCACAAGACGGGCGCGGGCGAGCCGTCAGGCAGGAGCGCGCCGATTTTGAGCGACGGGTCCGGAACGCCGCGCGTGCCCGGCACGACGGGCCAATTGGCCGCGACGAAAGATTGCCACGCGAAATTGTTCCAATCCTGCAGACTGGGATTTGGCGGGTTGGAAACGTCGAACGGCATGTTCGGCGACAAGGTTTGCGCTGATGCTGGAAGCGCCGCCAAACCGCTCATCGCGATGCCTGCGACGATGGCGCCGACGGTCATGCTTCTCGCGCCGCGCCCAAATGCCGCCAATATTTTCGCCATTGCTGTATCCCCAAAATTTACGGTCGATGTTTGCGCGCGGCCGGTTCCCGCCGACGGATCACAACGGCATGCCGGTATTCATCCAGGTTTGGAAATTGCTCTTGTACGTGTCTGACCAGGGCTCACCCGGCGGCATGTAACCATTGTCGACCTGAACCCAGATCTGCCCGGCCCAGACTTTGACGCTGTCGTAGTCGTCCAGCTTCAGCGCGTTGCCGGTGATCTGCTTCATGTGTTCGATATCGGTGTCGGTAAATTGGCCCTTGATGGTGTTGGTCCAGGTGATGGCCACGGCGCGTTGCTCCCCCTTCGAAGCCTGACAATTTCGGCCCAAACGACGCGAGCCGGCGCCGCAATCCGACACGCAGCGGCCAGGCAAATTAGACGCCGGGCAGTCTAACGCGAGTCCGGATTGAGATACAACTAGAAGTATTTTGCGGTCCGGCCTGCGCCTTTGCGGCGGGTCACGAAATGAAAAGGGCGCAGCGGGGAATCCCGCCGCGCCCATCCGGAAATACCTTGGCTCAGAACTTGTGCGTCAACGTCACGCCGAAGGTGCGGGGCGCGTTGAAGATTCGATAGCCCGCATCGAGCGGCGCGCCGTCGTCCGTCGACGTCACCACATGCTGCTCGTTGGCGATGTTCTTGATCCAGAATGCGAGTTCCCAACCCTGGTCGTTGGTGGCGATGGATGCTCGGCCGTCGAATACCCAATTGGCTTGCGTGAACAGGTATGGCGTGTTGAGCGCTTCCTGATAGGCGCTGGAGCCGAATGTGCCGCCGAACTGGATCGCGCCCAGATATTTGTCGAAGATTTCATGCTCGTAGCGCGCCGTACCGTTGAAGGTGACATCGGGCGCGTTTGGCAATTTGTTGCCGGCCGGCTCGGTCGTGGGCCCGCTGATGTTTTCGTAAGGGAAGGCGCCAAGTCGCGTGTGCAGAAGCCCTAGACCACCGCGTAACGACAGCCCGTCGACCGGCAACCACGTCACACCGAGATCGAGACCATAGATGCTGGCCGTCGGAATGTTGCTGAGCTTGATCAGCGAAACCGCGCCGACGGTGGTAAAGGTTTGCGCCTGGAGATCGTGATAGTCGTAATAGAACACGCTGCCATCGACCACCATGTGCGAATCGAACAGCGCCGATTTCACGCCGCCTTCATAATCGATCAGGGTCTCGGGCTTGTAGGGCGCCAGCGCCTGTTGCTGCGTGGTGATGCCGTCGAAGAATCCGCCGCTCTTCGTGCCGCGCGATACGCTCACATAGACGAGCGTATCGGCCGCCGGCTTCCAATTCAGTGCTTCGCGGAAATCGATCGAGCGGCTGAAAATCGTCGTGTCCTCGGCGGTATCGAATAGCGGGAAGGGGATCGTCGTGCCCGCGACATTCCAGGTGGAACCGCCGTCATAGCTGCGCGATTCATAAGCAAGACGCAGTCCGGAGGAGAGTGTGAGTTGATCCGTCAATGGCCAATCCACCTGTCCGTAAGTGGCAGCGTATTTCGTCACCTGGTTGGCGGTGATCAGCACGTCGAGCCCGAAGGAATCCGCGAGCGTGCCGGGCGTATGATCCTGCACGCGATCCCAGGAATAGCTTGCGCCGACAAGCCAGTTGATGCCGTGGCTTTCGCCCGCCAGCGTCAGGTCTTCGCTGGCCTGATTGACCTTGTCGTTTTCGTCGAATTCCGCGTCGTCCGCCGGGCCGGCGTCCGCATCGATGTAGAAGTTGCGCCGCGATTCGATATAGCCGCTGACGGAAGTGAGCGTCGCCCAGCCGAGATCGTCCGTCACGAGCAAGGTCGCGTTCCACTGATCCTCATCATAAGGCGTCTGGTGATTCCAGTCGCCATCAAAGGGGTTGGACGTCGTGTCGGTATAGCCGTGATCGTTCACGCAATGGCCGGGATTGCTGAAATCGGGACAAGGCTGTGCAGTGGTGGAGGCGTCGCCGAAAAACTTGCCCACGCCGATCTGCGAATGTTCGTGCACGCCTTCGAGCTTGAACAGGACAGTGATCGTGCTGCTCGGGTCCCAGAGCGCCTGGCCGCGGCCGAAATAATTGTCCTGCCGGCCCAGATCCGTATTGAGCGTGCGGCTGAACCAGTAACCGCGATCCTGCTGAATCGTCTCACCCGCAAAGCGCAGCGCGAAATTGTCGGTGATCGGAATGTTGATCATGCCGTCGGCCTGGAAGGTGTCGTAATTGCCGTAACCCGCCGAGATATTACCGTCCAGCGCGTCGAATGACGGCTTGGCCGCAATGATGTTGATCGCACCCGCCGTGGAATTTCGTCCGTAGAGAACGGCTTGCGGACCCTTCAGCACTTCGACGCGATCGAGGTCGTACATATTGAAGTCCATCTCGGCGAAGGACGCGAGATAGATATCGTCCACATAAACGGCCACGGTCGAATTGTTCGTGGTGGAGAAATCGTCGAGGCCTACGCCGCGAATAGTGATGATCTGCTGCGCGCCCGGGATATTGTCCTTCACGTCGAGATTGGGCACCTGGGACATCAGATCCGTCGGCGTCTCGATCCGGTTCTGGCGCAGATCTTCCGACGAGATGGCGGTGATGTTGATGCCGACGTTCATGATATTTTCGGCGCGCCGTTCGGCCGTCACCGTCACAGTCTCGACCGTGTCGCCTTGTGGCGGCGTTTGTGCCTGAGCCTGCGTCGTGAAGCCCAAGAAACCGGCGGCCAGGAGCAAAGCGGCACGTGAAGCAGTCTTCCGTTGGCGGATTGTCATAGCGTTGCCTCCCCTGGCTGAAACCGGCTCTATTGACCGGATTTGACACTAAAGTATGTTTAGATAACTACGTGTCGATCTCGCTTGTCAACCGATTTGACAGCAGAGTATGTTTGTTAAAGGTAACGCTAGACGATTTCCGTCGGGGATTGTTGCAGGCATGCTTCAGCCGGGTTCGAATGTTGTGACTGAGGCCGCACAAGCCGCTCGCGCCGCCAGACATGCGGCGTTGCTGGACGTGGCGGCGCAGGAATTCAATGCACGCGGCATCGCGGGCGCTTCGATCGGGCGAATCGCCAAAGCCATGGGGCTCACCCGGGCTGCCGTCTATTATTATGTGAAAGATCGCGACGATCTCGCCGCACAATGCTACCGGCGCAGCTGTGAGGTCGTGGCTTGCGATCTCGATGTCGCAGCGAAGACCGGCGGCACGGGGTTAGCGCGCGTGCTTGCCTATATTCGGGCTGCCCTGAATCCCGAGCGCGCGCCCTGCGCCGTGCTGGGCGAACTCGATTATTTCGAAGGTCGCACGCGCGAGACAATCGCGCTGGCGCATGAGGCTAACGTCGAAAGTCTGCGTGGGTTCATCCGCGCAGGAGTCGCGGACGGCAGCATCCGCCCGTGCGACGACGAGGTCGTGGCGCAGACCATCGTCGGCACCATTGCCTGGATTCCGTTGTCCATCGATTGGGTCGAGGGCACGGACGAGACATTTCGGCTGCGAACCGTCGAGTCGCTTATCGATCTCATCGTGAACGGATATTCGAAGGATCCCGGCTACACCTTTGTGCCTCCGGTCGCGATCGGGAGTTTTTTTCCGGCACAGACAAATGCGTTCGATCGCCGCGAATCTTCGGCGGCGAAAATCGAACAATTGCTGAGAACCGCATCGCAGCTTTTCAACCGGCGCGGCATCGACGGCACGTCTCTCGACGACATCACGGCCGAATTGGGCGCCACCAAGGGCGCGCTCTATCACTATCTCGCCAACAAAACCGATCTTGTCGTGCGCTGCCACAGGCGGGGCTCGGCGCTCTACAAGGACTTTGCCGACGCGGCGGAAAAATTCGGCCGTAACGGACTCGAAAGCGGTCTGATCGGACTCTATCTCAATGTGCAGGCGCAGGCGTCCGGACTCTCGCCTTTGATTCAACTGGCAGGCTCGGGCGCTTTGCCGCCCGCGATCCGCAATGAAATCCGGCGCCGCTCGCGCGTATTGCAGAAACGGTTCGAAGGCTTCGGCCATCAGGGTCTTGCGGACGGCAGCTTGCGCAACGTCGATTTCGACGCCGTCGCGCAATTGGGCGCGGGTGCGTTCGAGTGGCTGCCCAAATGGTTTCGGGCGGACGATCCGCACACCCGCGAAGGACTGGCGCGGGAGATCGTCGATCTGTTCCTGCGCGGCCTGCGTGTCCGTTAGATTTCGAAAACGAGGAACCTATGACCGCTCAGTATGAATTGTTCGGCACCGTATCGCCCGGCTTCGAAGCGGCGCGGGATGCATTCGCAGAAAATTTTGCGCGCGAGGGCGACTACCAGGAAGCGGGCGCGAGCTTCGCGGCGTTCCATCGGGGCCGCTGCGTCGTCGACCTGTGGGGCGGATTTGCCAATTCCGCGCGCACGAGGAAATGGACTCGCGACACTCTTGGCAATGTGTGGTCGGCCACCAAGGGCGTATGCGCCACGGCTGCCGCGATTCTCGTCGACCGCGGCGTGTTTGCTTATGAACACAAAGTCGCGTCGTTGTGGCCGGAGTTTTCCGAGAACGGCAAGCAAGATATCACGATCGCCCAAGTCCTTTCCCATCAGGCGGGATTGCCCGGCTTCGTCGAGCCGACCTCTGTCGAAGATCAATATGACTGGTCGGGATGCTGCGGGAAACTCGCGCGGCAAAGGCCCGTCTGGGAGCCGGGCACGGCCACATCCTATCACGCGATGACGTATGGCTGGCTGGTCGGAGAAATTGTGCGCCGCGCGACCGACAAATCCATCGGCCGGTTCGTCTACGAGGAAATCGCAAAGCCGCTGGATGCGGAATTGTTCATTGGCTTACCGGAAAGCACGGATTCGCGCGCGTCCGAAATGCTCGCGCCCAAACGCATGCGCGACATTTCAAGCCTGCCGCTTCCGCCGGTAGCGCGCATGGCACTCACCAATCCGCAGCAGGATCCGCTGGCGCCGAACAGGCGCGCTTGGCGCGCCGCGGAAATTCCTGCCGCGAACGGGCAGGCGAGCGCGATGGGTCTGGCACGGATGTACGCAGCCCTCGCCAATGGCGGATCGCTTGACGGCGTGAAGCTGCTGTCGCCCGATGGCATTGCGCGCATGACAACGCCCGCCACGTCAGGCGGCCGGCAAGACATGTTCCTCGGCTTCGTCGATTCCTGGGGTATGGGAATGGCGCTGAACACGCCCGGTATTTACGGCCCGAATATCCGCGCGTTCGGTCATAGCGGCTGGGGAGGACCGTTCGGTTGCGCCGACCCCGATGCTAAAGTTTCGATTGGCTATGTGTGCAATCAAATGGGGCCGGAACTGGTGGGCGATCCGCGCACGACGGGACTCTGCAAGGCGGTTCTCGATTGCGCCGCGCGCGCCTGATCGGGCGGCTGCTTCAGCTCAGCGCAATCGGCCCGCGGAATTGGCGCAGCAACGCGCCGAGCCAGCCGCCTTCATAGCGTTCGTCGGCTTGCTGAAATTTGCCGGGCAGATCGCGCCAATGAAGCTGCGGGTTATGATGATGCACGCCGTGAAAATTCTGGTTGAGCACGAGCCACGACGCCCAGCCGGCGATGCGCGTATTGCGGGCGTTGAGGCCGGAATCGAGCGGCATCCCGTAATGCGGCGCATTGTCAAGCAACGAAAGCATGAACCAGCGCGCGACGATCGAGGCCACGAACACCGGCCACCAGGCGCCCCACAACCACAATGCGATCGCATCGAGCGCCACAATGGCGGCAAGATCGAATTGGACGGCGTGACGCTTGGCCGGGGTTGAGAATGCCCGCAGCGCGGCCATGCGCAAAGAGGCGGATTTCGGGATTTTTGTCGACGTTTTCCAGCACCCATTTCATCGCCGGAATCGGCACGACGGTCAGAATCGGGGCGACGGCATAGGCGATGGCGTTGCCGATCACGAGCTTGAAATAATAAACGACCGCCGCGATCGCCCGCGGCTGATCCGGCGCAAGGGCCTCGGGCCGGTCGAAATCGTGGCGGTTGAAACCATGATGCGCGAGGTGGCCGAACCGCATCGTCTCCCAGGGCAGACCGAGCGTGATTCCGAGCGCGCGGCCGGCGCGCCTGTTCCAGCGCTCGTCCGGGAGCAGATTGCCGTGGATGCTCTCATGCATGAGGCCGTAATGCAGGGGTTCGGTGAGGGCCGCCGCCAGAACGAACAGGCCGGCGTCGATCCAGCTGGGCGCAAACAGGATCGGAAACAGGCCAAACTGCAGCGCCGAAATCAGCGCCGCGGCCGCCAGCAGGTAAAGATCGAGCCAGGTCTTGCGCAAGTCCCGTATTCCTCTCGTCATGTGCCAAAATGTTAATTCGCGATCCCGGGATAAGGCAATTGCGGAAAATAGAAACCGTTGTGGCGGGGCGGAGCGTTGGCGGGCTCGCGTGTCACAAAATGGTTGTAGACGGCTTCAGCTGCGCCGGACAGGGGGCCAGCGGGACTGACTCCTAGTTCATGCGGGATGGATTCTCGCCCACCGGCCGCTCCGCCGCCGGCCATAGCGCATCGATCGCCACGCCCAGGAAACCGCAGCTGATGAAGATGTCGCCGATGTTGCAGATGAAGAGATGCAGCGCGCCGATATGCACGAAGAGAAAATCGAAGACGGCGTTGTAGAGCGCGCGATCGATCAGATTCCCCGCCGCCCCTCCGACGATGAGCCCGAGCGCCCCGGCCAGGAGCGGCCTCTCGGTTCTGAGCGCATAAACAAGCACGGCGATGGTCAGACCCAGAATGCAAAGCGAAAGCGCGAAGCTGCCCCCGGCATTCGATTGCCAGAAGAAGCTGAACGAAATGCCGCGATTCCACATGTAGCGGATATCGAGAAGGCCGGGGATGAGCGTCGTTCCGTCCATTCCTGCGCGACCCAGAACGAACGCGCGCGAAATCGTCAGATCCAGCACGAGCGCCAGCGCGACCGCAGCGATGGCGACCAATCGCGGGGAAACCTTGTCGATCGTATGATTGGGCATCGGACGCTTCTCGCCTGGATATCGTTCTCTCTCCACGAGGCCGACGCCCTCACGCGGCTTTGATGAGTCGCGCGCCCCCATTGTGCCATAGTGCGGGCCTGCCGAGGGGTGGCCGATGATTTTTCGCACAGCTTTTATCGTGGCGACATTTTCTCTGTTCGCCACCGCAGCATCGGCGAGCGAGCAAAATGCGGCGATAGGTTGGGCCGCCGATATTCCAATGCTGGATTGCGACGGCGTTCCCTGCGTCGACGCCCAGTTCGGACCGGGGCCGGTGGGCGCGGCCGTGATCGATTCCGGCGACGTCGCCTCGCTCGTGGATGTGACCGACGAAAAAGCGACCGGCTTCGACGGCAAATTGAAAGCCGGGCCCTACGACCTGGCGCGTCCTGACGTCACCATCGGTTCGGTCGTGCTCAAATCCGTGCCGACGATCGGATACAAACTTCAGGAAACGATCGCCAAAGGCGAGATGCCGCATTCGCGGTATCTGCTCGCCTATCCCGCATTCAAGGATCGCGTCGTTCAACTCGATTTCATCCATCGCAGAGTGAGAATCTCGGATGTCGTGACGGCGACTACGCCCTGCAGCGGCGCGTGCGCCTCCCTTCATACACCGACATTCGGGAAGGCCGGTCCGCCGATCATCGTCGCAGACGGTTTTTCGGTGAACGGCAGGCCGATCACCGTGCAGGTCGACACCGTCTACACGGGAAACCTGTTGATTTATTCGGCCTCGATCGCGAAACTGGGATTGGCGAACGCGGCGGACACAACTTCTGTCGAAGACTTCTCGTTCACGGACGGCGGCGTGAAAATGCGAAAGGCCGCGGCGCGATGGATCGCATTCGACGGAAATCCCATCGCGCGAGACACGCCCCTCTATTTTCCCACGCCGGGGGTCCATGAGCCCGACGGTATGTTCGACGGCACGGTGGGCCTTGTGGTCCTGCGGGGCAAAATCGTAACGCTCGATTTCCACGACAAG
The DNA here is from genome assembly GCA_963715545.1 of uncultured Alphaproteobacteria bacterium. GTDB lineage: Bacteria > Pseudomonadota > Alphaproteobacteria > Micropepsales > Micropepsaceae > Rhizomicrobium. The sequence goes on from OY970252.1 coordinate 4,827,979, forward strand.
ACGATCTCGATCGCAACGTCAGACGGCTGAAACAGCCGGGCGCGTGAGTCGATGGAGCCTCCCCATGCGGCGAAAAGCGACCTGTTTGGTCATCGGATGCGCGATCGCAATTCTCGGATGTTTTCCCGCTGCGGCTTCCTCCGCCGTGGCGCAATTCCAAACGCTGCAGCACTCGCTGATGCAGGATCGGGCGCAAAAGGATTGGCGCGCCTATCTGGCCGACGCCCAGCGCATGCGGGCGTTCCTCAACGATTCGCCGCTCTCCAATCTGGAAGTCGCGCGCGCGGAACTTCAGGTTGGGGACGCCAAGGCGGCCGCCGCCGCCACAGGGCGCTTCCTGGCGATGGGGCAGGTCAATGCGATCCTGTCGTCGCCTGTTTTCGCACAGATCAGGCTCGGCCTTGAAGATGCGGTGAAAGCGAACGAGGCAGCGGTTTCGCATGCGCGGCAGGCTTTTGCTTTTTCGGATCGCGGCTTGCTGCCGGAAGATATCGATTACGACGCCACTTCCCGGCGATTCTTCGTCACCTCGATCCTGCAGAAGAAGATCGTCACGCTGGATGCAAACGGGACGCAACGGGACTTCGCCGTTTCACCGGATAAATGGCCGATGGTGGCGATCAAAGTGGATTCCGGCCGTCGAATCCTTTGGGCGACCGAAGCGGCGTTCGATGGGTTTGCGATTGTTCCCAAACGGGATTGGGGGCGTTCCGTCCTGCTCGAATATGATCTGGATCGCGGCGCGCTCATTGCGCGTATCGAAGGCCCGCTGCACAGCAACCTCGGCGATATGGCGCTTGCCGAAAACGGCGATCCGATCGTCTCCGACGGCGATGGTGGCGGAATATATCGCGTGCATGGCCGCGCCTTGACGCGGATCGATCACGGCGATTTTGTCTCGCCCCAAACATTGGCGGTCTGTCCGCATTCCGCTTTCGCCTATATGCCGGATTATGTGCGCGGCCTGGCGACGATCAACCTGGCCACGGGTGCGGTCCGTTGGCTTTCGACGCAGGGTCTCTACGATCTCGACGGCATCGACGGGCTCTACTGCCGCGGCGACATGCTGATCGCAGCACAAAACGGCGCCGCGCCGGAACGGGTGGTCGCATTTGAACGCGACGGAGCGGGATCAAAGATCATAGCCCAGCACCTCATCGAACGGGCAGGCGCCCTGGGCGACCCCACTCATGGCGTGTTCGTCGGCCGCGCGTTCTATTTTATCGCCAATTCGGGCTGGAACTCTCTGGACGAGCAGGGTCGGGTGAAACCCGACGCCCCGCTCACGCCGGCGCGTATTGTGCGGCTCGATTTATCACAAATCGCGCAATGAAGGATGGCGATTTGACCATATGGCGCTTGATATTCAATTAGTTTCATATGAAACTATCTCCCAGTTTCCCGCGCGACTCTAGGAGGCCGGTCATGGCGAACATCTGGGACAATCCGATGGGGACCGACGGTTTCGAATTCGTCGAATACACGGCGCCCGATGTGGGCCAGCTTGCACGCCTTTTCGAGCGCATGGGTTTTCGCGCGGTCGCGCGCCACCGCTCCAAGGACGTGACGCTTCTATCCGCCAGGGCGACGTGAACTTCGTCGTCAATGCCGAGCCGGACAGCCATGGCAGCCGCTTCGCCAAGGCGCACGGACCATCGGCCTGCGCGATGGCGTTCCGCGTGAAGGATGCAGCGACGGCCTATCAGGACGCTCGTCGCGCTGGGCGCCAAGCCGTTCGAAAACCATGTCGGCCCGATGGAGCTCAACATCCCCGCCATCGAAGGCATCGGCGGCAGCGTGATCTATCTGGTGGACCGCTATGGCGACCGCTCGATCTACGACGTCGATTTCGTGCCCACCGATCCCGCGAAGGGTTTTGTGCATGAGGGCGCGGGGCTCACCGATATCGATCACGTCACGCACAACGTGTTCCGCGGCAACATGGATCAATGGGCGGGTTTCTACGAGACGCTCTTCAATTTCCGCGAGATCCGCTATTTCGACATCGAAGGCAAGCTCACCGGCCTCAAATCGCGCGCGATGACGAGCCCGGACGGCAAGATCCGCATCCCGATCAACGAATCCTCCGACGACAAATCGCAGATCGAGGAATATCTCGATCTCTATCACGGCGAAGGCATCCAGCACATCGCGCTGGCGCACGGACGATATCTATCGCTCGGTGGAGACGTTGCGTCGACAACGGCGTCGCGTTCCAGGACACGCCGGACACCTATTACGAGCGGCTCGACAATCGCATCAAGGGCCATGGCGAAGACGTCGACGCGGCTGAAGCGCGACCGCATCCTGATGGACGGCGCGCCGACGGAAGACCAGGGGCTGCTGCTGCAGATCTTCACGCAGAACGCCATCGGGCCGATCTTCTTCGAGAGTCATCCAGCGCAAAGGCAATGAGGGCTTCGGCGAGGGCAATTTCAAGGCGCTGTTCGAATCCATCGAAGCCGACCAGATCAAGCGCGGAGTGCTGCAGGCATGAGCGCGAAAAACTGGATCGAATTTCCGCGGATCGAAGGCGAAACCTCGCGCCAGGCGCATGCCGATCTGCCCGCCGGCACGTATCGAGCGCGAAATCGGCCGCGACGGGTTCTTCGGGCCGGCGGCGCATCTCTATCATCGCCATCCGCCCACGGGCTGGACGTCGTTCGAAGGACCGCTGCGTCCCCGCGCGTTCGATGCGCTGGCTGCGGCCGATCGGACGAGCGATCCGTTTCTTGGGCGTAGGTCTGCTCTCGAATGCGAGTTGCCGGATCGGGATCTGGGAATGCCACAGCGCGATGACGCATCTCGCGCGCAATGCCGATGGCGACCAGTTGCTGTTCATTCATGAAGGCGCGGGCGATCTGTTCTGCGATTTCGGCCATCTCACCTATCGCGATGGCGACTATCTTGTCCTGCCGCGCGGCACGATGTGGCGGCTCGCGCCGAAATCCCGCACGGTTTCGCTCACCATCGAGGCGACGCAACGGCTCCTACAAGCTGCCGGAGCGCGGCATCCTGGGCCCGCATGCGTTCTTCGATCCCGCGGCGCTCGACACGCCGAAGCTGGACGACGCGTTTCGCGCCCAAGTCGACGAGCGCGAGTGGAAGGTCCGCATCAAGCGGCGCGGACGAGATCACCACCATCACCTATCCGTTCAATCCGCTCGATGCCGTGGGCTGGAAGGGCAATCTCGCGCCCGTGAAGCTCAACTGGCGCGACATCCGCCCGATCATGAGCCACCGCTATCACATTCCGCCTTCGGTTCATTCGACCTTCGTGGCGGACCGGTTCGTCGTCTGCACCTTCGTGCCGCGCCCGATCGAAAGCGATCCCGGCGCGCTCAAAGTGCCGTTCTTCCATTCGAACGACGATTACGACGAGGTGATCTTCTATCACCAGGGCGAATTCTTCAGCCGCGACAATATCCGTCCCGGCATGGTGACGTTCCATCCCAACGGCTTCACGCACGGCCCGCATCCCAAGGCGTTTGCCGCCGGCGCCAAGGCCGCCAAGACGATGACCGATGAAGTGGCGGTGATGATCGACGCGCGCGATCCGCTCGACATGAGCGCGGCCGCCGAGGCTACAGAAGATCGCGGTTACGCCGACAGCTGGAAGCCCAAATGAAGCTCGCCTCTCTCCGCCATGGCCGCGACGGCCAGCTTGTCGTGGTGAGCCGCGATCTTTCGCGCTGCGTGGCCGTGCCGCATATCGCGCCGACCCTGCAGCGCGCAATGGATGAATGGACCCATCTCGCGCCACGCCTCATGCGCGTCTACGAGCTTCTGAACGACAACGACGCCGACGGCGCAAAGCCGTTCAACCCGCGCGATTGCGCTTCGCCGCTGCCGCGCGCCTATCAATGGGCGGACGGCTCGGCCTATGTCACCCATGTCGAACTGGTGCGCAAAGCGCGCGGCGCGGAGATGCCGCCCTCGTTCTGGACCGATCCGCTGATGTATCAGGGCGGCTCGGACTGCGTTCATCGGTCCCTGCGAGCCGATCGCCGCGGCCGACGAAGCCTGGGGCATCGATTTCGAGGCGGAAGTCGCGGTCATCACCGACGACGTGCCGGCCGGAGTTGGTTCGAGCGGGGCCGAGCATCACATCAAGCTTCTGATGCTGGTCAACGACGTAAGCCTGCGCAATCTGATCCCGTCGGAGCTCGCAAAGAATTTCGGCTTCTTCCAGTCGAAGCCGGCCTCCGCATTTTCGCCGGTGGCCGTGACGCCGGACGAGCTTGGCGAAGCGTGGTCGGGCGGCAAGGTCCATCTGCCGCTGACGGTCGATTTCAACGGCGTGCGCTTCGGCGCGCCCAATGCCGGCGAAGACATGACATTTTCGTTTCCGCAATTGATCGCGCATGCCGCGAAGACGCGGGTCTTGGGCGCCGGCACGATCGTCGGTTCGGGCACGGTGTCCAACAAGGATCATTCGCATGGCTCCTGCTGCATCGCGGAGCGCCGCACGCTTGAGCAGCTCGAGCATGGCGAGCCGCAGCACGCCCTTCATGAAGTTCGGCGACCGTGTGCGCATCGAAATGTTCGATTCGGAAGGGCGCTCCATCTTCGGGGCGATCGATCAGGAAGTCGTCCGCTATGTCGGCGCCTGACGAAGCATTCACGGTCTATTCGTATTTCCGCTCCTCGGCGGCGTTTCGCGTGCGCATTGCGCTGAACCTCAAAGGCATCAGGCCGGATTGGCGATTCGTCCATCTGCTAAAGGATGGCGGCCAGCAGCACGCGGGCAGTTACAAGGCCGTCAATCCGCAGGAGCTGATCCCCACGCTGGTGCATGACGGGCACACAATCGGCCAGTCGCTCGCGATCATGGAATATCTCGACGAAATCCAGCCTGAGCCGCCATTGCTGCCGAAGACGCCAGCCGAACGCGCGCGCGTGCGCCAGCTCGCCTATACCGTCGCCTGCGACATCCATCCCGTGAACAATCTGCGCGTGCTGCTGCATCTGCGCGACGAATTCGGCGCCTCGGAAGAAAAGCGCGCGGCCTGGCAGCGCCACTGGATATCCCTGGGCTTTGCCGCGATCGAGACGTTGCTTTCGGGTTCGCGGCAGACGGGCCGTTATTGCCATGGCGATGCGCCCACGCTGGCCGATATCTGCCTCATTCCGCAACTCGCCAATGCGCGTCGCGTCAATCTCGATCTGTCGCCTTATCCCACGATCCTGCGCATCGAGCAGACCGCTCTTGCCCATCCCGCTTTCGCGGCGGCCCTTCCATCGGCGCAGCCCGATGCGGAATGATGCGGCCGCACTAACGGAGCGCAGGCTCGATCTCGATCATTTCCTGCCCTACCGGCTTTCGGTGCTTTCGAACCGCGTCTCAAGCGCGATCGCGCGACAATATTCCGCGCGTTTCGATCTCAACGTTCCCGAATGGCGCACCATGGCCGTGCTGGGCGGCACGCCGGGCCTTTCCGCGCGCGAAGTCGCCGTGCGCACGGCGATGGACAAAGTTCAGGTGAGCCGCGCAGTCGCGAGCCTGATGAAGAAGAAGCGCGTGCAGCGCGAAGCCGACGCAAAGGACGCGCGCATCACGCGCCTGTCGCTCACGCCCAAAGGCCGCGCGATCTACGATCAGGTTGCCCCGCTTGCGCTCCATCTCGAAGAACAGTTTCTCAGCGCGCTTTCGCCCGCCGAAAGGTCGACGCTCGATCAGCTGATGAGCAAGCTCGCGCGGCAATCGAGTTTGCTGGGCGGGGGATAATTTTTCAAATGCTCGAATCGGGTTAACCGAGGTTCGGCATAGCAACGCAAATGCCTTTCGTTTCCATAGTGCGAATAATATTTTCCAAACCGCGTGCTGCCCATCGTTCCCAAAGCGATAATGGCGGAAGCCAAAACCAACCACCTGTTTCCTCGCCAACGATAGCTGCCATATTTTGGTCTGCGAGCGCAGCCGTCAGCAGACAAACGAGCGCTGCTCGCAACTCATGGTCATTCTCAGCTTTTAACTTGCGCCAAACGATCGTCGGAAGTTCCACAACTTGCGACAGCAAAGACTCCAGTTTTCCTGTGACCACAATCTGCTCATAGAGCCAATCGAAACGCCGACCCCGCTTTAGTTTTGGCGCTGACATCATAACTTCTTCGGAAGTCAGAACGCCCAAGAACGCGTTCGGAAACGCCTCGACAACCGGACCATTGCGCGAAACACAAATATTCTGCGCGAAGGGTGAGTTGGAAAGAATTTGCCCGAACTGACCACAGGCTTCTGCTGTTGCGCGCCTTAAGTCGAGGCCGCTTCCCGAATGGCTCAGACCGGGTTTGCAGCGCTTATGAAACGGTGCACGAATAAAGACAAACTCGCATTGGCGGCGTATTCGTGAGTCGGCGCTTGCGGGTAGCAACGGTCCATCGAAGGCTATCAGAGAGGGTTGAAATCCGACCGGAACCCCAATTTTTCGACTCGCCCACGGTGTTCCCACGCGCGACGTATGCAGCCGTTCTTCGTCAAGGCATGCTATGCCTGTAGATGCGCGAGTTGACGAAAACCCAACGTCGACTCCCATGAGTCTCATCGATCCACTCCGCCCAGGCCCTTCAACCGTCGACGATCAGAACGGCCAACGCCTTCGGGCCGTGGGCGCCGAGTTCCAGCGTCTGCTCGATGTCGCCGGTGCGCGACGGGCCTGTCACGAGATTGAGCGTGCGGGGGAATTCGCCGCGCGACTTCACCTTCGCCAGCACATCTTCGAGATGCGGCAGGATCGAATCTGCACGCAGCACCGCGATTTCGAGGCCCGCGCGGAAATGCCAGGACGCAGGCGCATCGGGCGCGGATGTGTAAGCAAGCGTGCCGGTTTCCGCGATGGCGAAAGGCGCGATGGCCAGCGCGGCGTCGTCGGGGCCGGGCGGGGTAGTCTCACGCGTCAGACCCGGCGCAGATTGCCAGGGCAGTTCATCGCCCGAAGAATTTGGCGGCAGATGAATGGCTGCCTGCAGGTTTCTGCCGCGCAGGATATCGGCGACGGCTGCAGGTACATCATCCATGCTCGACAGGCGCCGCACCTCTGCCGCCTGCGATGTCGCGCGCTTTGAGAATTGCGCGATGAGGTCGCCGTCGATGGGCGCCGGCCGATAGGGCGACGGCCGCTTTTCGTTGCGCACGCGGCGCTGGCGGATGACGGAGATGATTTCGTCGCGCGCGTTCATCGCCGCGCCCGCCACAGCTCATGAAACGTCTTGCCCTTGGGCGCCGGAAAATCGCGCACGGCGAACCAGCCGCGCATCAAGGGCATCGCGTGCACCGCGCCGCGCTTTCCGGCGACAAGTTTCAGGAAGCGCGACAGGAAGCTCGTACCAAACCGATAAAGGCGCGGGCGCTTCGCCGCGAACGCCCACAGCGACAGCCCCGCCACCATCGCCTTCGGCGCGAGCCCGCTTGCATATTCGCGCGCGCGCCAATGCCGCATGATCTGGGGCAGGGGGATTTTCACCGGGCAGACTTCCGCGCACCGCCCGCAGAAGGTCGAGGCGTTGGGGTGATGATGCGCGGCGGCCAGACCCAAGAGATTGGGATTGAGCGCGGCGCCGATGGGCCCCGGATAGGTCGCGCCATAGGCGTGCCCGCCGACAGCGCTATAGATCGGACAATGATTGAGGCAGGCGCTGCAGCGGATGCAGCGCAGCACATCTTCGGCCTCCGTGCCGATCAGCCGCGTGCGGCCATTGTCGACCAGCACGACATGGAAGTTTTCCGGCCCATCGGTTTCGCCTGGTCCGCGCGGTCCCGCCATCACCGTCACATAGCTCGAGATCGCCTGTCCCGTCGCCGAACGCGTGAGGAGGCGCAGCAGCACCGACGCATCGTTGAGATCGGGCACGACCTTTTCAATTCCCGTGAGTACGATGTGCGTGCGCGGCAGCAGCCGCGTGAGGTCGCCATTGCCCTCATTGGTGACGATGCATGGCCGCGCCTTCTTCGGCGCATGAGGAAATTGGCGCCCGTGATGCCGGCATCCGCGGCCTCGAAAGACGCGCGCAACATGCGCCGCGCTTCGGCCACCAGCGCGTTGCGCTCCGTGAGAGGCCTGTCCGGTTCGAGCATCGTGTGCGCAGCCCGGAACGAGTCCGCCACCTGCTCTTTGCTCAGATGGAATGCGGGCGCGATGATGTGGCTGGGCGGCTCGTGGCGCAGCTGGATAATGTATTCGCCGAGATCGGTCTCGACGGGCGTGATGCCGTTCGCTTCGAGAAACGGATTGAGTTCGATCTCTTCGCTCACCATGGATTTGCCCTTGGTGACGGTTTTCGCGTCGGCTTCGCGCAGGATCGCGAGAATGATCTCGCGCGCCTCCTTCGCATCGCGCGCCCAATGGACATGGCCGCCGCGCGCGGTCACGCCGGTCTCGAACGTCTCCAGCAGCGTGTCGAGCCGCGACAGCGAATAATCGCGGATGGCGCGCCCCTGTTCCCGCAACGCTTCGAAATCGCCGAAATTCGCCGCCGCATAGGTGCGGCCCAGTTGGAAATGCGTCTTGAGCCGGCCCAGTGCGACCTTGAGATTGGGATCGGCCAGCGCTTCATGCGATGCGGCCGTGAAATTGCGCGGGTCCTGGGTCATGTTTCCGGTTCGCCCAGCGCAGGTTCCGCGCCCATATCTGCTAGCACTTCCGCCACGTGGCGCACGCGCATTGTCTTGCCCTGCCGTTCCATGCGGCCTGCGAGATGCAACAGGCATCCCAGATCGCCCGCCACCAACGTCTCGGCGCCTGTTTTCTGCGCGTCGGCAATCTTGTCGTCCGCCATGCGCTCGGAGATTTCGGGATATTTGACGGAAAAGAGCCCGCCGAAACCGCAGCACACAGCCGCATCGGTCAATTCGACAAGCTCGAAACCTTCAACGGTCGCTAGCAGCCGGCGGGGCTCGGACTTCACGTTCATTTCGCGCAGGCTCGAGCAGGAGTCGTGATAGCAGGCGCGCGTGGCGCAGGCGGCTTTCACCTCCGTGACGCCGGCGATCTTCACGAGAAACGACGTCAGTTCGTAGGTCTTCGCAGCCAGCGCGCGGGCGCGCGATGCATAGACGGCGTCCTGCGCCAGCACATCGGGATATTTTTTCAACTGGCCTGCGCAAGAGCCGGACGGCGCGACGACATAATCGAATGGCTCGAATGCGTCGATAACCTGGCGTGCGATCGCGGCGGCGTCTTTGTCCGCGCCGGCATTCCACGCCGGCTGTCCACAACAGGTCTGGACATCGGGGACCGAGACCTTGCAACCCGCGTCTTCCAGCAGTTTCACGGATGCGAAGCCGACCTGCGGGCGGACGAGGTCGACGAGACAGGTGACGAACAGACCGACGCGTGCGCCCGGCTTCATGCCGTGCTGCTGCGCCGCGAGCGCGACGTGTCCGCGTTTTTCGGCGCGCGTGCGCGGCCGCTTGATGCGCGTCTTGGGCGGATTGGGAACGCCTTGCCCCAGCGCATAGGTCATGTCGCGCAATTGCGCCATGAAGCCCTGGCGATCCTCCATCGAAGGCAGCTTGTCATAAGGCACGACCACGCCCACGCGCATATGCACTTCACTGCCGATGCGGTCATGCACTTCCTTGAAGATCAGCGAGAGCCGGAGGGTCATGCTGACATGGCTCGCGATCTGGAACAGCCGGCTGTTCTGGCCGGCGAAGAAGACCGGCGCCACGGGCGCCTTCGCCTGCGTGATGAGCCGCGCGGTGAAAGTCTTCCACTCGGTGTCAACGGCGCGTTTGTGCCAGACGGTGGGCGTCGTCGAAACGCCGCCGGCCGGGAAGATCACGAGGCAGCCGCCTTTGATCAGATGCGACTTCGCTTCCGCGCGGGATTTGATGTTGGTCTTGAGCGCTTCCTCAGTCTCGGCGAAATCGATCGGCAGCAGATAGGGACGGATCTCTTCCGCGCGATAGAGCACCGAGTTGGTCAGCACGCGAAAATCCTGCCGCACCTTCGAAACGAGATGACAGATGATGACGCCATCGAGCACCCCGAACGGATGGTTGCACACCACGACGAGCGGGCCCGTTTTCGGCCACGCCGCAAGTTGTTCTTCGTTGAAGACGAGCTTGAGTTCGAGCTTGCGGATGGCGGCGTCCCAGAGACTTTCGCCGGGGACCGGGTGCGTGTGGTGCTCGTCATAGAGATATTTGAGATAGGGCTGGCCGGACATGCGCTCGATCAGCCGGATGACGAAGCGCTTGAGGCGCGGATCGTCGGCCGTGGCGTAGGAGAAGGTGTCGATGTCGTCGCTGTCGTCAGCCATGATTCGCTTAGAATTGCAGGTTCCGGGGCGCGAATGAAGATACGTATGGCGCCTTAAATTCAGGTCAAGCCGGCGTTTCGGACAGGAAAAAGCCGCCTTTGCCGAGGATTGCCCGCAGGACGACGTAGAGCAGCAACCCCACCGGTCCGACCAGCAAGGTCACGATCAGGCAGGGGATGACCAGGAGGTGCGAAATCCCGCGGCGCCTGGCGTCGCGCGCTTCCCACGCGCCCACGAACAGGTCGAACACGAGGTAGTGAATCCAGCCTGCGGTAAGCGCGAGCGGCGAGGAAAACAGCGCCGCGACGCCGTGCAATGAGAAGAAGCTGGCGCCGGCAGGGCCGCCGTGTCCGCCGAACACGGCCATCGACAGCAGCCAGATATAGGTGAGCCCCAGCACGACCGGGATCGCCACGGAATGCACGAGAATCTGCGTGCCGCGCCACGCGGGCGCCACGATCAGCAAAAGCCAGAAGATGAGGATGCCGTTATTGGCGATGGCGAAAATTGTTTCGGGAGCCATGTCCGGTTCCTATTGCCGAAAACGACGCGTCAGCCAGTCGATCATCGCTGCGCTGGTTTCTTCGGGGTGTTCCTGCTGGGTCCAGTGGCCGCAATGCTTGATCAGAACCCGTTCGAGATCGGGCACGAAGCGCTCCATGCCGTCGGCCATGGCGGGCGAGAGCACCACATCGTCTTCCGCCATGATCATCAATCCCGGCACGTGGACTTTCTGCTCCATCGTTCCGGAAAGCTCCCAGTTGCGGGTCATGTTGCGATACCAGTTAATCCCGCCCGTGAATCCCGTGCGCGTGAACGTATCGACGAACACTTTCAACTCCTCGGGCGTGAGCAGCGCTTCACCGGGCCATAGCGAGTTCATCGGACTGGATCGCGTTGACCAGTTCGAGATTGCGCGCCTCTTTCGGCAGCTTGGCGTAATCCGCCGCGCTCATGCCGTTCTTGCGCATGAAGAAGCGGAACGATTTGCCGACGTCTCTGGCGAGCGCCGCGTCCGCCTCGCCCGGCTTCTGGAAATAGACGATGTACATGTTCTCGCCGAACATCGCCCGCATGCCCATGATCGGATCGATGGGCGGGCGCGCGAGAAACGGCGTGTTGACTCCGATGACGCCCGCGACGCGATCCGGGTGATATAGCGGCATCTGCCAGACGACGAGGCCGCCCCAGTCGTGGCCGCAGAACACGGCTTTCTTGACTCCCAGCGCATCGAGCAGGCCCGCGAGGTCGCCCGTCAGATGCGGCATGTCGTAGTCGCGCACAGCGTCGGGCCGCGACGTGCTGCCATAGCCGCGCTGGTCGGGCGCGATGGCGCGAAAGCCCGCGGCGGCGAGCGCCGGGATCTGATGGCGCCAGGAATAGGCGAGCTCCGGAAAGCCGTGGCACATGACGACCGGCAAACCGTCCTTCGGGCCGGCCTCGTACACGGCCATGTCGATGCCGTTGGTCTTGATCATCGTCGGTTCCGGCATGTCCACCATTATATTTCCTCCAGAAATTGTTCTTATGAATTTGCAAGCCCGACGCGCACGAACATCTCGGCGCGGGGCGGCCCGAATTCGGGCGGATAATATCCGGCATTCTTCTTGCGCGATTTCGGCATCGCCCAGACGCGCAGGATGCGCGCGAGCATCACGGGGTCCTTCAACCATGCGACCGGATCGGAAAACATGTGAAACGCGCGGGACGAGGCGCGCAGCACGGCGAGGTCGCGCGCGCGTCGCCGGCAACACCGCATCTTCGATGAAGCTCCTGGCGATGCGGCCCTTGAGCCGCGGCTTATAGGCCGGATCGCGTTCGTGTTCGGCGCGGCGGATGGACTGCAGATCCTGTTTCACCATCGTATCGTAATAGGGTCGCAGGGCTGCGCGCGTTTCGCGTTCGACGTTTACCGCGCGTTCGCGCAGGATCTGTCGTCGCGTCGAGCGCCGCACGCAGGATGTGCGCATGCACCACGCCCGCCGAACAGCCGCGGCCGTAAAGCGGATTGGTGCGCACGGCGGCGTCTCCCACGGCGAAGAAACCCAGCACCTGCGGTTCGCCATCCTTGAAATAATTCCGCCAGACGCTCTTCAGATTGCCCATGGAATAGACGGGGCTTGCGGGCTCGGCGCGGGCCGGATCGGTCCATCTCGCGCAACCGGGGATCTCCGCGCATATGCGATCGAAGATCTCCGGCTTCATGATCGCCTTGCGCAATTCGGTCTCGATCTCCGGCGTCGCCAGCGTGATGGAGAAGTGCCGGTTGTCGGCCGCGAACACGCCGAACTTGATGTAACCCAGATCGCCCGCGCCCGGCGTGCCGTCGCGCTCCGGCTCTTCCATGCCGTCCCGCAGGCGATAATGCCGGGTGAAATAGAGAATGCCTGCCGGGCTTTCCTCTTCGGTCACTTCAAGCCCTTCCGCACGCAACCAGTCCGGAAAGGCCGTGTTGCGGCCGCTCGCATCGACGGTGACGTCGGCGCGCAATTCCTCGACCGTGTCGCCGCGCGTCGACCTGCGAGACCGTCGACGACAAGCGATTGTCCGTCGCGATGCGCCAGCAGTCCGCGCACGCCGGCGTCCGACACGAAGCGCACATCCGGCAGTTGCGCCGCATAGCGGCGCATCACGAGTTCCAGCGTCGTGCGGCGGCTGAACAGAATGGCCATTTCGTCGTCGCCCGGCGCCGGCACGTACGCATCTTTCAACGCTGGCGGCAGCGCATCTTCAAAGGCGAAGATGCGCGCGCCGGCCTCAAGCAATTCATCCAGCAGTTTCGGGTAGCGATCGCGAATGAGCGTGGTGAGCCGGCCGAGAAACACATGGCTGTGACGAAGCTGCGTGGCGCCGCGCCGTTCCCAGGTGTTGAAGGCTTCTTCGGGCGAGGCGTCCGGTGGCGGCGGATCGCGGTCGAGGACCGTGACTTCGCGGCCGCCGTCGCCCAGCGCCAGCGCCACGCCGAGACCGGCGATCCCGGCGCCCGCAACGAGAATTTTTTCCGTGCTCATGGTGAAACCTTTGTCGCGGCCCAGGCGAGCGAGCCCCAGCCGACCAGAAATGCGAGACCGCCGAAAGGCGTGACGATGCCGATAGCCGCGGACGCCCGTCAGCGCGAGAACGTAGAGCGATCCCGAGAACAGGACGATGCCGACGAGAAAAAATATGGCGGCGGCCTGCGCCGCACTGGTCGCAGCTCCACGCATGGCGAGCGCGGCAAGTCCCATCGCGAGCGCGTGATACATCTGGTAGCGCGCGCCGGTTTCGAACACTTCGAGGCATGCGCGTCGAGCCTGCCCTGCAGGCCGTGCGCGCCAAAGGCGCCGACCGCGACAGCCAGGAACCCGTTGATCGCAGCGATGACGAGCCAGACATTCATAGGCGCAACCGCAGCCGCCATGGAGATGCGCATGCGGTTCGCTGTCAGGCATTTTCTCGGTGAGCCGGGCAAGCGCTGCGGCGGAAACATCGGCGGTGGCGTCGAAATCGGATTTCGCCGTCGCCAGCAACGACCGATCGCTCATCAGGTCGAGCGCCGTCATGCGCGAGCGTCTTTGCGCCGTCGATCACGGCCGCATCGCCTTTGTCCGATGCCGCCCACCGCGCGAACTCCGCGTTGTGAATGATGACTCCCGGCAGGCGCCACGGCCAGCATCGGATGAATCGACGGCACGCGATGGCTCACATTGCCCATGTCGGTCGAGCCCGCAAAACCGGGCGGAATATTCTTCGTCGAAGCGAATTCGCGGCCGATCGCGGCGCCGTTGCGCGCGAAGGCGTCGGCCATCGGCCAGTTGGTCTTGAGGTCGAGATAGTCTGTGCCGCCCCAATGGATATCGACCGTGCAGCCGGTGGAAAGCGCGGCCGCTTCGAAACACGCATGCACGCGTTTCTTGAGGGCGGCAAGATCGTGCACGTCGGCCGCGCGGACATAGAATCGGCAGGCCGCGCGCTCCGGCACGATATTGGCCGCGAGTCCGCCCTCCGTGATGATGCCGTGCATGCGCTCGGTCTGGCGGATGTGCTGGCGCAATTGCGCGATCGATTGATATGCGCTGACAACCGCGTCGAGCGCATTCGAGCCCGCGATAGGGCATGGCCGACGCATGCGCCGCGCGGCCATGATAGGTCGCTTCGACTTCCGCGATGGCGATGCAGGGCATCGTGACGAGATCGACATTGGAAGGATGAATCATCATCGCCGCATCCGCGCCGTCGAACGCGCCTTCGCGCGCGATCATTTCCTTGCCGCCGAAACGTTCTTCCGCCGGCGTTCCGAGATAGCGCACGCGTCCGGGCAGGCGCGCGCCGAGTTTCGCAAGCGCCAGCGCCGCGCCCAGACCTGATGTCGCGATGATGTTGTGGCCGCAGGCATGACCGACGCCCGGCAGCGCGTCGTATTCCGAAAGGATCGCGATCGTTGGGCCGCTATCTTTGCCGAACTCCGCAGACATAGGCCGTCTCGAGTCCGAACGCGCCGCGCTGGACCGGAATGTCGTGGCGGGCGACCGCGTCTTCCAGTTGCGCCGCAGACTTGAATTCCTGCAGCGCGAGCTCCGGCTCCTGATGGATCGCATGGGAAAGTTCCAGCAGTTCCGCGCGCATGCCATCGATCGCGGCCGCGACGTCTCTCTTTAAAACATCCAGGGACATGGGGGTCTTCCGGTGACGCGGCCGTCATCATAGACAGTCCCCGTGGCCTTTGCGAAGGTCTGGCCGCCACCGGAGGAAGCCCGATGACAGAGTTCGTCAAGGCCGCGGACGGCGTCCGGATCGCCTACGAAATCGTAGGCGAAGGGCCTTCGGTCCTGTTGGTCCATGGCTTCGCGTCCGACCGAATCCAGAACTGGAAGGGCCCGGGCTGGTACGCAACGCTCACGGACGCCGGCTATCGCGTGGTCGCCATGGACTGCCGCGGTCACGGGGAGAGCGACAAACCGCATGACCCGGCCTTCTACAATCACACGCTCATGGCGGAGGATGTCGTGGCCGTGATGGACGCGTCCGGGGCAGGCGACGCCTTCCTGATGGGCTATTCGATGGGCGGCTTCATCAGCATGCATGTGCTGATGGACCATCCGGACCTGTTGAAGAAACTCGTCATCGGCGGGGTGGGCGGCAGTTATCTCGGCACCGCGTTCGGATCGCGAGAAGGAATCGCCGAAGCATTGCTGGAGCCCGACAAGGCCAAGATCACCGATCCCGTCCAGAAAAGCTTTCGCGAATTCGCCGAACAGGCCGGCAAGGACCTTCAGGCGCTCGCGGCCTGCATGCGTGGCAAGCGCCATCAATTCACGGCGTCCGAACTCTCGCAATCGCAACGACCTGTTCTCGTGGTGTGCGGCGAGAACGATGTGCTGACAGGCCCCCCCGACCCACTGGCTGCAGCCTTCGCGGACGGCCGCGCCGTGACGGTCCCCAAGCGCGATCACATGACGACGGTGGGAGATAAAGTCTACAAACAGGCGGTATTGGAATTTTTTGCAGCCTGACTGCGAAAGAAAAATTCGAGGAAATCATGAGCGCACAACCCGAACCAAAGCCGAAAAGAGCCAAACCCGATTCCGAAGCCTTCGATTGGGCCGATCCGCTGTTGCTCGACGCCGAGTTGAGCGGCGAGGAGCGGATGGTGCGCGATTCTGCGCGAAGCTTTTGCGAGGGGAAGCTTTTCCCCGCGTGCGCGACGGGTTCCGGCACGAGACCTTCGACCGCGCCATCATGACGGAGATGGGTGAGGTGGGATTTCTCGGCATCACTCTGCCGGAAGCCTATGGCGGCGCGGACATGAGCTATGTCTGCTACGGGCTTGTCGCGCGCGAGGTGGAGCGTGTGGATTCCGGTTACCGCTCGGCGATGAGCGTGCAGAACTCGCTCGTGATGTATCCGATCTTCGCCTATGGCACGGAAGAGCAGCGGCGGAAATATCTGCCGAAACTCGCAAGCGGCGAATTCGTCGGCAGTTTCGGCTTGACGGAGCCCGATTTCGGCTCCGATCCGGGCGGCATGAAAACGCGCGCGAGCGCGGCCCCGGGCGGGTTCCGGCTCAACGGCGCGAAGATGTGGATCACCAATTCGCCCCTGGCCGATGTCGCGGTGGTGTGGGCGAAGACGGATGACGGCGTCATTCGCGGCTTCATCGTCGAGCGCGGAATGAAGGGATTCTCCACACCCAAGATCGAAGGCAAGTTTTCGTTGCGGGCCAGCGTCACGGGCGAAATCGTGCTGGAGGATTGCTTCGTGCCGGAAGCCAATCTGCTGCCGAATGTGCAGGGGCTCTCCGGGCCTTTCGGCTGCCTCAATCGCGCGCGTTACGGAATCTCCTGGGGCGCGATGGGGGCGGCGGAATTCTGCTGGCACGCCGCGCGGCAATATACGCTCGACCGCAAGCAGTTCGGACGGCCGCTGGCCGCCAACCAGCTCATCCAGAAAAAACTCGCCGACATGCAGACGGAAATCACGCTCGGGCTGTTGGGCGCGCTGCGGCTGGGCCGCCTGATGGACGAGCACAAAGCCGCGCCGCCGGCGATCTCGCTGATGAAGCGCAACAATTGCGGCAAGGCGCTCGACATCGCGCGGGCGGCGCGCGACATGCACGGCGGCAACGGCGTGTCCGACGAGTATCATGTCATCCGTCACATGCTGAATCTCGAAGCGGTCAACACCTATGAAGGCACGCACGATGTGCACGCCCTCATCCTCGGCCGCGCACAGACGGGAATTCAGGCGTTCAGCTGAGCCGAGTTCACCCGGGTGTGAACGCTCCCGGGATGGATTTCCTCTAGACTTCTCCCGTGCGATGGGAGGGAAGGGCCATGCGGCATTCCGCGTTGACGGCTATTTTGCTCGGCGGGTTTATCGCCGGCACGATCGATATCTTCGCGGCGAGTCTGATCAACCATATAAACCTGGTCGTGATCCTGCATTCCATCGCCAGCGGATTGCTGGGCAGGAATTCCTTCTATGGCGGGTGGCCGTCGGCTGCGATCGGGCTCGGCCTGCAATGGGCAATGGCGCTGGTGATCGCCGCCATCTATGTGCTTGCGAGCAGAGCGATCCCCGTGCTTGCCCGCTACTGGGTCTGGGGCGGGCTCGCTTATGGCGTTGGAATCTATTTCGTCATGAATTTCGTCGTCGTGCCGCTCTCGGCCGCGCCGTTCAAAAATCATCCACTGGTGCTGCCCAAAGCGGCGGAGGACATGCTCGCGATGCTGCTGTTCGGGTTGATCGTTGCGTATTTTGCGAAAAGCGCCCGAAGCGCTTCGACCTGAACGCGCTCAGGCTACCCGCCTGCGAAAGTCGTCTATCGTGTTGGCGGCGTTGCTTGCAGTGGGGCGAAGTTTCGCGAAGCAATCTGAAGCCGCCATGGGGTCCGCCTTCTTGCACGCATGCTCGAGTTCGCGCGCAACCCTTGAAACGCTTTGCGCGCCGTAATTTCCTGCCATGGAAACGAGATCGTGGGCCGTTTTTCCACCCTGGACGAGATTTCCCTCCTGCAGATATTGGCCGATCCGGTCGACAGTGGGCATGAAAGCTTCCATCAAGGCGGACAGTTGATCGGCCAGAACGCCAGGTTTGAGAACGCCGCGTAACGCCTCGAGTTGCGACAGATCGAACTCCGCGGCCTCTGTCGGCGGGCCGTCCGCCGAAGGCGCCGGCGTCTCGGCGCTCTTCGCGCCGCTTTCGGCAATCTCCCCGAGTTTCGCCAGCAGGGCTGCGCTGTTGATGGGTTTGGAGATGTAATCGTCCATGCCGGCGTCCAGGCATTTCTGCCGGGCGCCGCTCATGGCGTGCGCCGTCAGCGCGATGATCAGAACATCGGATTTCGGCGAAGGAAGCGCGCGAATGCGCTTCGTCGCCTGCTCGCCATCCAGTTCCGGCATTTGTACATCCATCAGAACGACGTCGAAATGCTGCCGCTGCACCGCTTCGACCGCCTGCAGCCCATTTTCGACGAGGGTGATGCGGTAGCCGGTCTTGCCGAGCACGGCGCTGATGAATTTCTGATTGATCTTGTTGTCTTCGGCCACGAGGATGTCGAGCGCATTCGATGCGGCGGCCGCTCCGATATCGTTTGCGACAACCGACGGAAGCTCGCGCGCGGGCGCATTGGTCGTTTGCGGCGACGCGAACAGCGCAGTCAGACAGCGGGCCACGTCGCGTTGTCTCAGCGGTTTGTCGACGATCTGGTCGAAAAGCCGCGGCTGCTGCTCCCGCTCGAACGCGCCGGCCGACGTCGTCAGCACCAATTTCATGGGTACGTAGTTGGCGTCTGCGCGAATTCTGCGCGCCAGATCGGATCCCGACATGCCCGGCATCATCTGGTCGATGAATGTCACCGCATATGGACTGCCGCGGCGCCAAGCGCGCTCGAGTTCCGCCAGCGCGTCGAAGCCGTCGGCGCAGGGCTTGGTCTGCATCCCCAGCAAGCGCAACTGTTTCGAGAGTATTTCCGCATTCATGGGGATGTCGTCGACGACGATCGCGCGCATGCCCTTAAAGCTCATCGTCTCGTCGGCGTGCTTAGGCGGTACAGCGCTGGTTCGCGGCAGGTCGATCTCGAAGAAGAAGGTCGAGCCCGATCCGAGCGCGCTCTCCACCCAGATGCGTCCTCCCATCAGGTCGATAAGCTGTTTGCAGATGGCCAGTCCCAGGCCGGTCCCGCCAAAGCGGCGCGAAATCGAACTGTCGGCCTGACTGAATTTCTCGAAAAGCTTCCTGCTGGCCTCTTCCGCCATTCCGATCCCACTGTCGCGCACATCGAAGCGAAGTCTCTGGATCGCGTCGGCCTTTCCGCCGTCGACCGGGTGGACCTCTATCGAAACGCTTCCCCTGTCGGTGAATTTCAGTGAATTGCCCACGAGATTGAGCAGGATTTGACGGAGACGGTTCGGGTCCCCGCGATAGGCGCCGCGCAATCGCGGTTCCACATAAACGCCCATATCGATGCCTTTGTCGCGCGCTTTGGGCGCGAGCAATGCGACGGCGTTCTCGATTGTCTTCGTGAGATCGAAATCGATCGCTTCGAGTTCCAGTTTGCCGGCCTCCAGTTTGGAGATGTCCAATATGTCGTTGATGATCGTCAGCAGCGCTTCGCCCAATTCGTTGACTGCCTCCACATATTCCCGCTGTTCGGCGGTCAGCGGGGTGTCGAGCAGCAACCCGTTCATGCCCAGAACGCCATTCATCGGCGTGCGGATTTCATGGCTCATATTCGCAAGGAATTCGCCCTTGACGGCGTTCGCGGATTCGGCCGCGTCCCGGGCCGCCGCGAGTTCGCGGGCCTGCTGGACGAGCCGCGTTTCGCGGTCGCGCAATTCGATCTCCGCCTGATGACGGCGCTTTTCGTGAAGCAGAAGCGTGCCCAGGATCATCGCCGCCGATACGCTCGAAATCAGGACGGGCACAGCGGAATCGCGCATGGCCGCGAAGCTCTGGGTCGACCAGAGCTGCAGCATCACGCCCACGCTCGAAAGAAGGCCCAGCGCCGGCAAGTGCAGATAGGCGAATTCCCGCTTCGCCGGATCTCGTCGGCGGGAGAGCGCAAACTGCAACGCGAAGCCGAGCATGGCGGACAGCAGCGACGGGCCAAGCGTCGTTTCACCGAGATTTTCGCCATGCGTCCATTGGAACAGTCCGGCCGCCGTGGATATAGCGGCTGCGCTGAGCGCCGCCTCCCAACCGCCGAGGGGGCCTGCGAGCGCCAGCAAGACCGTCTGTCCGCCGATGCTCGCGCCGCCGTTCAGGTGAATCGGCATGAGGAGCGCAAGCGCCGTTGCAGCGCCGAACAATATGCCCACCGCTGCGCCTTCGAGGCGCGCGGCCTTGGCAGGCAGACGGGCGGCGAGTCCGCGCACGGGACCGTAAAGGATCGCCGCGGCGGCGAACACCGCGACATTCAACAGAAATTCGACGATCGTGATTTGCCAGAACAAGTCCATGGCGCCGTTTCCGTTGGTGGGTTGTCAGAACCGGTTGGAGACGCTCGCCATGATCTGGCGTTCGACCGGCGGACCGGCCGCCTCGAAAATCCGCGGCTGGAGCAATTCGTCTCCTGCGACGGCGACCGTCAAATTGTCCGTGATGCGGTAGGCGATACGCGCGTCCATCGTGACATAGTTGTCGGCAGTGAACGGCACGGCGCTGCCGCTGAGAGTGGGTTCGAAGTCGACAAATTGCGATTGCCAACGCGCCTGTGCGTCGAAATCAAATCGATTCCAGCTATATCCCAGCCCTGCGTCGATGACGCTCTCCGGCGAGCCATGCGCATAATCGAGCAGGCCCGAAAGGCCCGTGGTGGAACTCAGCGTGAGATGATCTGTGATGGCTATGTAAGAATAGCTGACGTTCCAGCGAACTCCGTCCCCGGTCACGCCCTTCAGTTCGATCTCGGCGCCGTCGGCCGCGCTGCTTCCAATGTTTTGCGAGTAGCTCACCAATCCTCCCGCGCCGGGCATCAGCGGCGCATTGAGGGCGCTGGAGAGCAGGTTGTCTGTTTTCTGATCGAAAACGGCCACGCGCAGCGCCGCGCCGGGCGAAAGCGTACGGTCGTAGTCGATTTCGTAGTTCATGACGCTCGACGCCTCCAGATCGGGGTCGCCGATGAACGTGATGGGGAAACTTCCGATCTTGTACGCCGCCTGCAGGCCGAAATCGACCAAGCTCGGCGCCTGAATGCCGCGCGCCGCGAGCAGTCGAATCGTATCCTCGTCGGTCGGCTTGTAAACCAGGCCCGAATTGAAGCTCGGCTCTGTGAGAACCGCATTGTTGTAGTTCGAAATCGAGTAACGATCTCCGGGCGCCGTCGTCCCGTCGTAGCGGAGCGCCAGGCGGTCGAACCGCAGCGCGTTGGTCAGCGTCAGCTGCGGCGAGATCTGCCAGTCCCACATGGCGCTGGCGGAATAGATCGCGTAGCCGATGGAGCCTCCAACGAGTGAGCTGTTGTCGAAGACATCCCGGTATTCAACGCCGAGACGGATGGTGTCATCGGCGTCCAGCTTGAAAACGTCGCTCGCCCGAATGACATAGGTTTGGTTGTCCTCGCGGAGCGACGGAGTTGCGCTTTGATCGGCGAATTCAAGTTCGTTGCGATATGCCGTCAGGTTGAGCAGCCCGTAATCCGTGTCGGCCGCCAATCCGAATTTCAGGGAATTGGTTCTTATTTTTTGGTTGCTGAAGTCCGGAATTGGTGAAACTTCGAATGATTCCAAATCGACTGCGGTCGCTTCGGCCGTCAGCGCGATTTTGGGCGTCAGCATCAGCGTGCCGGCCGCCCCGAGGGAATATTGGTTGGGCGTCCGATCATAGGGCGTCAGCGGCGCCGGCAGACTGCGCGTGGAAAATTCGTCGGAGCGAAACCCACCGACCGATAGTCGCAGACCGGCCTGGTCGCCGTCATGAACCGTCATGACCGCGGAACCGCTTGCATAGCCCTGTGAGCCGCTGCGAACCGTCGCCTCATTCGTCGAGTCCAGGAGCGGATCGAAGGTTATGATATTGATGACGCCGCCGGAGGCATTGAAGCCGAAAAGCGCGGAGTTGGGTCCTTTGACGACCTCGATCTGGCGAATCTCTTCGATTTGCACGGGAAGAGACGCCCACGAGGTATAACCGTAATCGTTCAGGTAAACTTCGCGGCCGTTGATGAGCACGAGAAGTCGGGGACTGTCCGGTTGGTCGTAGCCGCGAACCGACACATCGGTTTGCGCGAACGAGTAACGGCGCACGTCGACGCCGGCCACGAATTGCAATATGTCCGGAATATTGTCGGCGCCGGACAGGCGGATGTCGTCGGCGGTGATGATCTCCATATTCGCGGGAACATCTGTGGCGCGTTGCGGCGATCCCGTGGCGCTGGTGGTCACAGGCTCTCCGAACAATTGCTGGAGCGCGCCATAGTCAATCGTTTGCGCGGTCGCCGGCGCGGCCGACAGCCCCGCCGCCACTGCTGCGACGGCGACGAGTGAGACATGCGTGCGGGTCGCGGACGGGTTGCGGTTTTCTGAAGTCGACTCGACTGCGTTTGTCATCTGCGTTTCACGATCATGGCGAAGACGGTTGAGAAATTGGCGCCGACGGCGTCGGCGACTGCGGTGTTCAGAACGATTTCGACTTCGGGTTTCGCGCGGACCATCAACACGCAACAATTCGAGTCGAGGCAAGAAGGGTCGTTCGAAATGCTGATGATGCGGCGGCGGCGGATTGCATCGCCGATGGCCGGTCCGTTCGACGATATTCCGGGGAGGAGAAACAGCGCGTCCAGCCGGTCGTTGGTCTGAGCCAGGCTCTCGATCGAAACGAGTTTTGTCCGGATGGTGGATTTGTTGGGGCCGGGAAGCGACGCCAGGGTTGCGGCAGTCTGTGCGGCCAACGCCTTGCTCTCGGGCGATTGTTGCGCGTAGACGACGCCGATGACGATCGAGCCGTCGTGCGGAAGATTCTGAAGAAATCCTATCGCGCGCGTCGCCGCCTGCAGATCGGCCAGCGAGACGTCGGCGCCGGCGTGAGCGAGCGTCGCGGATCCGAGCGTCGTCGCAAGCGCGACGAGGAGCGACGCCGCGAGGCGGGACAGTCTCTGCGCGCTTCGAAATCGTTCCGGATGCATCTGCCGCCGAGCAAACAGGGTGGCCGACGGACATCCGGCGGCGAGACGCGAAGCATTGCGAAAAACGCAACCTTGCGCGCGTCTCAACCGTTCGTCATAGGCAAAGATGGTTCAGCGCCAATTAAGCTTTGGCGCAATAATCACGCAGTAGGTGTTAGTACCTAGCCGAGTAAGTGATCATACCGATGCGATGCAGAATCTTGCGACATCGCAAATTCGAATGTCGTTTCGCTTTCACACCGCCCGCTGCGCTTTATCTTTGTCATTGGCCGAACGGATTTCGCCCCGGATTCTTTCCCAATCCTCGTCGCCCAACGCAGACATCGCCGCGAAATTGCCGCCGGACGCCAGATGCATCGCGCCGTCGATGGCGATTGTCTGGCCGGTCAGGTAATCGCAACCGTCCGACATCAGGAACACCGCCAGATTGGCGAGCTCGGGCATCTCCCCGACGCGACCCATGGGGATCGTACGGCTCGAATCGCCGCGGTTGGACGCCTGGGGATTGAGCCGTTCCCAGGCGCCTTTGGTCGGAAACGGCCCCGGCGCGATGGCGTTGAGCCGGATGCCGTTCGGGCCCCATTCCGTCGCGAGCGACTTGGTCATAATGTTGAGCCCGGCTTTCGACATGGCGGAGGGGACGGTGAACGGCCCGCCGTTCCAGATCCAGGTCGTGAGGATCGAGATGACGCTCGCCTTGTCGCCAGCTTCGATCCAGCGTTTGCCGCAGGCGAGCGTGACATAGAACGAGCCCCGGAACACGATGTCGGCGATCGCATTGAAGCCGCGCGGGGAGAGATCTTTGGTGCGGCTGATGAAATTGCCCGCCGCATTGTTCACGAGTCCTGTAAGCGCCCCGCCATCGGCCCAGATCTGCGCGATCATGTCGTCGACCGCTTCGGCCACGCGGATATCGCAGGCGATGCCTTTGACCTTTGAACCGGTCGTGTCCGAAATCTTCTTCGCCGTCTCCTCGAGCACGCTCGCCCGGCGACCGCAGATGTAAACGGCAGCGCCCAGCTTCGCGTAAGCCTCCGCCATCACTTCGCCAAGGCCCGTCCCGCCGCCGGTCACGAGGATGCGCTTGCCCTTGAGCAGGCCGTCTTTGAAGATATCCATGACGCTTCTCCTAGCTCGCCCACATGCGATGCAGGCTGCCGCTGACAAAATTCAGGCGGGTGCGGTTTTCCCAGCTCATGTTGAACCCTTCGAGCGCCTTCACCTCGTTCAGCATGTAGAGCAGCTCGCGATGAAACGAATCCGGGATGACGCTTTCCATGAACGTGAACATGACGAGCCGCTGGCCGGACGTCACGGGCGTCACTTCGTGCAGGGTCGTCGACGGATAGAGGATGATCGCGCCCGGTTCGGGTTCGATGGTCACGACTTCCGAGCCCAGATGGATGGCGAGGCGGCCGCCGGCATAAGTCGAGCCGTCATTGATGAACAGCGTCGCCGAGACGTCGGAGCGCAACGGACCGTTCGGCAGCGGCAGGAACGGCGCATCGGCGTGCACCCCATAGGTCATGCCGGGCTCGTAACGGGCGAGCTGCGGCGAGGCGATGCGCTTCGGAAAGGCGAAATTGGAGATTTCCTCATTGCGCGCGATCGCGGCCCCTGCGATTTGCGCGGCCTTTGCCGCGTCCGGCTGGTTGAGGTCCGCCTGAAGGTTGTTCTTCGCCAGATTATGGGGATTGGAAACGCGGCCCTCGACGAAGCGCAGGCTGCCTGCCAGCTGCCGAATCTGATCGAGCTCGGCGGGAGCGAGGACATTCTTGACCATCAAAAACATGGGGGCCCTTTCACCGGAATTCCGGCAGGCGCAAACGCTAGCAAAAGGTCGCGGACGTTGCACCCCGGGTCCTGATAGTGTGGCGCGACGATGCTTCAGGACCTCATAAGGCGGGAAGCGGCCGGCCAAGAGCTGCCGGCGGTCTTCCAGAACTGGTTCGAAAGTCGCGGCTGGCGGCCGCGGCCGCATCAGCTTGCGCTTATCGAGCATGCCGCGCGCGGGCAATCCGTCTTGCTGGTCGCGCCCACCGGAGGCGGCAAGACGCTGGCCGGCTTCCTGCCCAGCCTGATCGAACTCGCGCGCGCGCCCCGAACGGCGCAAGAGCGTCCTGCACACGCTCTATATCTCGCCGTTGAAGGCACTGGCCGTCGACGTGGCGCGCAATCTGGAAATCCCGGTCGCGGAGATGGGGCTTGCGGTGCGGGTCGAGACGCGCACCGGCGACACGCCGCCGTCGCGCCGTCAGCGGCAACGCTACAACCCGCCCGACATTCTGCTGACGACGCCGGAACAGCTCGCGCTGCATGCTGGCCAATCGCGATGCACGCCGCATGTTCGAATCCGTGCGCGCGGTCGTGCTCGACGAACTCCATGCCCTCACCAACAGCAAGCGCGGCGATCTTCTGGCGCTCGGTCTTGCGCGGCTTGAGCGTTTCGCGCCGGGCCATCGCCGAATCGGGCTGTCGGCGACGGTCGCCGATCCCGAGCCGTTGCAGCGTTATCTCGTGCCGCAGCCGGCAGGCGGCATGGCGCTGTCGGCGCTTGTGATGGGACAGGCCGGCGCGCAGGCCCGAGATCGCGATCAGCGCTTCGGAAGCCTATGTGCCCTGGGCCGGCCATCTCGCCCAGCACGCGATGCCTGACGTGATGAACGCCATCCGCGCCTCGAAAACGGCGCTCGTCTTCGTCAACACGCGCTCGCAGGCCGAGCGCACGTTTCAGGAACTGTGGAAGCTCAACGACGAAAACCTTCCCATCGCGCTGCATCACGGTTCTCTCGCGCCGCGAGCAGCGCCGCAAGGTCGAAGCAGCGATGACGCGGGGCGATCTGCGCGCCGTGGTTTGCACCTCGACGCTCGATCTCGGCATCGACTGGGGCGCCGTCGATCGCGTGATCTGCATCGGCGCGCCCAAGGGCGCGGCGCGGCTCGTACAGCGCATCGGCCGCGCCAATCATCGATTCGACGAGCCCTCGCGCGCATTGCTGGTGCCCGTCCAATCGGTTCGAGGTGCTCGAATGCGAAGCGGCGCGCGACGCCGTGATGGCCGGCGAACTTGACGGCGAGACGCGGCATCGTGGCGGTCTCGATGTGCTGGCGCAGCATGTGCTGGGCGTGGCGTGCGCCGCGCCGTTCGACGCGGATTCGCTCTATCGCCGAAGTGACGTCGGCGACGTCGTATCGCCATCTCACGCGCGAGGATTTCGACAAGGTCGTGGATTTCGTGGCGACGGGCGGCTATGCGCTCAAGACGTTACGATCGCTATGCGCGCCTCAGGCGTACGCCGGAAGGATTGTGGCGGCTTTCGCATCCGCGCCTCGCGCAACAATACCGGCTCAATGTCGGCGTCATCATCGAAGAGCCGATGCTCGACATCAGGCTGCAGGCGAAGGGAAAGCCGGCCGGCGCGGGCGGGCGCGTTCTTGGACATCTCGAAGAATATTTTCTGGAGCAGCTGACGCCGGGCGATTCCTTCATCTTCGCCGGCACGGTGCTGCGCTTCGAAGGCATTCGCGACACGGCGGCTTATGTGACGCGCGAGCAATGCGAGCGGAAGCGCAAATTCCTTCCTATCAGGGCGGCAAATTTCCGCTGTCGACCTTTCTCGCTTCGCGCGTGCGCGAGATGCTCGCCCAACCGGAGAAATGGGCGAAACTGCCCCATCCTGTCGGCGAATGGCTGCGCATCCAGCAATGGCGCTCCGTTCTGCCGGAACCCGGGCAATTGCTGGTCGAGACGTTTCCCCGCGGCAGCCGCGAATATCTCGTCTGCTATCCGTTCGAGGGGCGGCTCGCCCATCAGACGCTTGGGCATGCTGCTCACGCGCCGGCTCGAACGCCTGCGCATGCGGCCTTTGGGATTTTCCGCCAACGAATACGCGCTCGCGATCTGGGGCCTGCGCGACATGGGCGGCGTCGATATGGACCGATTATTCGACGAGGACATGCTGGGCGACGATCTCAATGCGTGGCTCGCGGAATCAGCCCTCTACAAGCGCACCTTCCGCAATTGCGCGATCATTGCGGGCCTGATCGAGCGCCGCCATCCCGGCCGCGAGAAAACCGGCCGGCAGGTCACGTTCTCGTCCGACCTGATCTATGATGTGTTGCGCGCGCACGAACCGGATCACATCCTGCTGCGCGCGACCTATGAAGATGCGGGCACTGGCCTCCTGGATGTCGCCCGCCTCGGCGACATGCTGAAGCGCATCAAAGGGCAAATCGTGATCAAACGGCTGGAGCGGGTTTCGCCGCTGGCGGTGCCGGCGCTGCTGGAGATCGGGCGCGAAATGGTGGCGGGCGAAGCGCACGAGGATATCCTGCGCGAGGCGGAGGACGATCTGGTGAAGGAGGCGATGCGTCTTGAGTGAGATCGCGGTGAACGGCGAAACATTGCTGCTCGACGCGACCGGCGCGCTTTATTGGCCGGCGATGCGTATGCTCATCTTCTCCGACATGCATTTCGAGAAGGGCTCGTCCTATGCGCGGCGCGGCGCGATGTTGCCGCCTTACGACACGCGGGCGACGCTGGCGCGGGTGGCGGCGCTGGTGAAGCACTACGCGCCCGCGCGTGTCATTGCGTTGGGCGATTCGTTCCACGACGACGACGCTGCAGATCGGCTCGATGCGGTCGAACGCGAAATGCTGTTGGCGCTCTCCAAAGCCGCCGACTGGATCTGGATCGCAGGCAATCACGATCCCGAACCGCCGTCGTGGCTGGGCGGGAAGATTGCGGAAGAAGTCGCCATTGGCGGGTTGTTGTTTCGCCATGAGCCGTCGGCGACGCCCTTTGCAGGCGAGATCGCAGGGCATCTGCATCCTTGCGCAAGCGTCACCCGTCGCGGGCGGACCTTGCGGCGGCGCTGCTTCGTGTCGGACGGCGCGCGTCTGGTGATGCCCGCCTTCGGCGCCTATGCCGGCGGCCTCGACGTGCGCGAACCGGCCGTGCGGACGCTTTTTCCTGACGAATTCAGGGCCTATGTCCTGGGCGCTCGCCGGGTTTACGCCGTCGCGGCGTGAACTCAACCCTGCTGCCGCACGATCAAGGACGACAGCCAGCCGAACAGCATCGCCATGAGCACGGCGGCGAGGCCGTAGACGAGCGGCGAACGGTGGGCGAAACGATAGATCCGCCGCTCGAGACCGCTCTGCTCCACGTCCAGAGGCGTCGACTGCGCGCTCACCACATTGCCGTCGCGAAACAGATAGACCTCCGCGGTGTATTCGCCGCGCGGCGTGGTCGCGGGGATCGGCACGCGAACGCGGAACAGGGAATAGCTGAGGAACTCGACGTCGTTCGTTTCGGCATAGAGGCCGGAGAGTTGGCGCTCGTGAATCGCCGCCAGCCGATAGGGTTCGGCTTTGGCGGGACTATGGGTGCTCATGCTTTGCGGCTCGATGCTGGCGAGTCCGATCTGGTAGCGCTGCAGGATCTGGGTTGACGTGATCGCCGACAAAGGCCGCGTGCTCGACACGAAATAGTAGGTCGGCATGCCGCCGAATCGCGTGGAATCCCGGTTGATCCAGATGCCGGCGATGCGCACCTTGCGGCGCACGATCACGCTTGCGTTGGGTCCTCGCACGACGACGACCACATCTCTTCCGGTCGGCGATGAATTGTTGTCGGAGGATTCGATGGCGCCGAAAACGACGATATCGGTGCCTGTGTAGTTCGACGTGATCTCGACCTGATCCTGCGATAGGCCCGACACGAGGTCTTCGGCAGTTGCGGCGGTTGCGGCAACGCACAAAATCGCGGCGAGGAGAGCGCTGCGCATCACGACCCGCCGATCGTGAGGCTGTAGAGGTCGTCGGGCGTCGCAACCAGCCCCCAAAGCAATCGCAGACCCACCGCGAGCACGAGAATAGCGAGCATGAGCCGGAGCTGCTCGCCGCGCAGCCGCGTCGCCATCCTCACGCCGAACTGCGCGCCCATCGCGCCACCCAGAATGAGGACGCCCGCAAGCACGATATCGACCGTGTAGTTGTCTGCCGCATGCAGGATCGTGGTCATCGCCGTCACGAACACGATCTGCACGAGCGAGGTGCCCATCACCACATTGGTGGGCATGCGCAGGACGTAGATCATCGCAGGCACGATGACGAAGCCGCCGCCCACGCCCAGGATCGCGGAGAGAAGACCCACCAGAACGCCCAGCAGGATCGGCGGAATGACGCTGATATAGAGCCGCGACTGCCGGAATCGGATCTTGCCCGGCAGGCTGCGAACCCAGGCATATTGCCGTTGATGACGCGGCGCCGATGAGCGGCCGGCGCGTTCGGCGAGCAGGGTGCGTACGCTTTCGTTCAGCATCAGTCCGCCGACGGTTCCCAGTAGGACGACGTAGCCCGCGGAGACCGCGATTTCCGATTGACCGGCGGCGCGCAAAAGCCCCGAGAGGAAGACGCCCAGCCATGATCCCACGAGGCCGCCCGCGAGCATCACCCCCGCCATTTTGAAATCGACCGCCTTGCGCCGCCATTGCGCGATGGCGCCGGACACGGATGACGCCGTCAGGTGGCTTGCCGTGGTGGCGACCGCAACCTCGGAAGGGATGCCGTAAAATATGAGAAGCGGGGTGAGCAGAAATCCCCCGCCCACGCCCAACATGCCCGACAGGAATCCCACCGCCGCGCCCATGCCGAGAAGGATCAGCCAATGGACTGACATCTCGGCGATGGGCAAATAGATTTCCATCGGTCAGACGATTTTGCGCGTGAGGGCGGCCGGCCCGGCACGACGATTCACCGGGCGAATGCGAGTTTGCGCGCCGCCTGCGTTAGGGTCAACCTGAAGCGGAAAATGATCAGCCGAACAGCGCGGCCGGGTCCGGCGGAATGTTGGCGCTGCGGTCCATCGGTTGCGGCTTGAAAGCATCCGCCGCGTGCTGCGCCGCGGCGCGATCCGGCGCGCTCAACTGGGTCGAAAGCGCATCGATGCGGGCCTTCGATTCCGCGTCGCCTTGGGACGCCGCGATCGCATACCATTTGAACGCGTCGGGCAGGCTTTGCGGCACGCCCATGCCGCGCTCATAGAGCACCGCGAGATTGAATTGTGAATTGGCGAGGCCGAGACTGGCGGCGCGCGAGAACCATTGCGCGGCTTGCGCGAGATCCTTCGTCGTGCCCGTGCCTTGCGCGTAGGCTACAGCCAGATTGTGCATGGCCTTGCGATTGCCCTGCTGGGCGGCCACTTCGTACCAATGCACTGCCTTGGCCGGATCGGCCGCCACGCCATGGCCGCGCTCGTAGAGCGTGCCCAGGCGGTAGGCGGCGATGGCGTCATTCTGCGTTGCGGCGCGCTCGAGCCATTTCGCGGCTTCCGCTTCGTTCACGGCGACGCCGTCGCCGTCGAGATATTTGAGGCCGAGCAGCATCTCGCCTTTGGCGTTGCCCGAATTGGCGAGCGCGGTCAGACGATCGAGCAGCGAAACCTGCTGGGGGGCTTGTGTTTGCGCTTGCGGCGCGGCGGCGTTGTTCGCAACAGCGACCTTCGGCGACGCAGACGCAACGGCTGAAGGAATGGCGTGCGTTTCGATGGCGGTTGTATGCGTGCGCGGGAGGCGCGGCGCGGGAATTCGCGGCGATCCGGGCGGCGCGGTGTCGATGCTCGAATTCGCTGAAGTCTGCGTTGCGCTCGTGCCGGGCGCCGCGCTTTGCTGCTGCGTCGCCGCCGGAACCGAGGCCTGAGTTTGCGTCGTGGGCGACTGTGCGCGAAACGATTCGGGCAACGCCGCCTGAGGAGCGGGCGCGCTGTTCGAAACAAGGCCGCGACTCAGAAACACGCCGGCGAGAATGGCCATGACGGCGATCACCGCAATGCCGCCGACGAGCACAAAGCGCGTGCGATTGCGTTGCGGCTCCTGTTCCGGCTGACCGGCGAAGCCCCAGGAGAAGCCTGCGCGTGCGGCCGGTTGGGCTTCCGCAGCGGAGCGGGCGGCGCGACGGGCGGCCGAAAGATAAGAGTCGGCGCCTGCGGCGCTCGCCTGCTGAACGGCCGTGGCGGCGAAGGCGTCCGCGCCGAAAGCATGTGCGCCGCCGAAATTGGGCTCGGCGCTGAATGCGGGCGGCGGCTCCGGAATGGGCTGTGCGAATGGGCCGGCGGGCTGCTGGAATGCCGGCGGCGGCATATCGGGAAACGGCGGCAGATCGAAGCTTGCTGTGGACGCCGGTGCGGCCGCTTGGGGAGGCGCCGGGGGAGGGGGCAACGGCGCCGGATCGACGGCCTCGAGACGCCCGCTCGCCTCTTTCACGGCGGCGCGCAGTTCGGCGACGGCTTCGCGCTGGCGCTTGTCGGCGGCGTCGACTCTTCGAGTCAGGTTGCGCAGATTCTCGTCGACGGCGCCCGCGGTTCCCGCCGTGCTGCGCTCGGTGGTTTCGAGGCGCCCTGCGATGTCGGCGAGCGCATGCTCGATGCCTTGCAGCCGGCGGTCGACGGTGGGTTCGGAATTGCGCGTTTCGAACTTGATGACGCTTTCTTCGAGGCGCGCCATGGCGCCGGCGGTCTGCGCTTCGCTCGTCGTAAATTTTGCGGCCAGGCGCTCCAGCGTCTCGCCCAGTAGCGCCAGCGCATGCGCCTGACGTTGAATTTCGGCTTCTTCGTTCTTGCGGGTCGACGCCGTGGACTCGATGCTTTCGAGCGTCTTCTCCATCGCGCTGGCGCTGGAATGCGCGGCGCGCTCGACCGCGCGTACGCGCTCGTCGATGACGGCGATGCGGCCGTTAAGCGCTTTGGACGAATGTTCCATCTCGTCGCGCGCTTCGAGCAGCCTGCCGGCCACGGACTCGACATTGTGCGCGAGCGCCGCGATCTGGGTGGCGGAATTGTTCGCGGTTTCCGCGATCTGATCGGCGACGCGCGACAGACCTTGATGAAGACCTTTGACCGCTTCGCGCAGACCGTCGCTGGCCGGAAGCCGTTCGACGCGCGATATGCGCTCGTTCAGGCCGACCACATGCGAGCCCAGTTGATCGAACGCCTGCGCCTGTTCGCGGGCTGCGATATTGATCTCGGTCGCGGCCTTGTTCATGGCGCGGCTGTTTTCGGATTGGCTGCGTTCTGTGGCGTCGAGCCTGCGGGCAAGGTTGCGCAGCTGTTCTTCGATGCGGCGATAGGCGCTGTGCGTTTCGCTTTCGCTGCGCGAGACGCGCGCGAGCATGTCGTCGGTGTCGCGGCTCGATGCGGCGTGCGTCGGCAGGGGTTCGGATTGGGGGACGTAGCCGCCATTGGCGCCATAACGCCAGGCTTCCCGCATGGCGTCGACCGGCTCGCTACCTTCTGAAAGATTGCGCAGAATCCGGCGGGTCAACCATTCCCCGACCGACAGCCCTTCACGGCGTGCGGCGGCCCTCGCGGCCTCTCGGGCCTCAGGAGGGATGCCGGCAACATTCCAGGGAAGATCAGGCTGCATTTCGGTTCGCCATGCGCCGCACCCACCAAGGAAGGTATCGGCCTCGAGAATCTGTGTAAAGAAACGATGCTCACCCGACAAACAGGCGTCCGCAGCGAAGCACCTCTTTCGCCGATATAGTTGACCAAGAGCGTTAACGGCGGGTTAGCGGGGGCTAACGCCTGCTTTTTGGAGCTCTTCGGGGAGGGTGCCAGACAGCCAATCCCACGCCATTCGGAAGTCCGAGAACAGCGACCAGAGCGGGTAGGTGAAGGTGGCGGGCCTGTTGTTCTCGACGAAGAAGTGGCCGATCCAGGCCGGTCCGTAGCCGGCGACAAGCGCTGCCGGCACGAACCAGGGATTGAACGTCGCGATCAGCGCCAGGATCGAAAAGAACGCGAGCCCGGTCCCCAGATAATGGATCGCCCGCGTCTGCGGCTTCGAATGCTGCTGCAGATAATAGGGCCAGAAGTCGCTGTAGGTTTCGATGCGTTGGCCGGTCGGCATGAAGTCACTCCGTGTGGATGGGTCGCGGAATGGGAGTGGGAACGTTCGAGCCGCTTTGCGGCAGCGGCGCTGAGGCGCCATGGGCCGTCGCGGCTGCGGGATCGTTGAATTGGGTGACAGGGCGCTGCGCCGGCGCGGGCTTCGGCAGGCCCAGATCCGTCGCAAACAATTGCGTGACATAGATGGTGTCGCCGTTGACCGCAGCGCCCACGCCGCTGCGGTCGTATCCGGCGAAAGCGAGATTGTCCTTGTGGCTCGGACTCGCGAGCCAGGTCTCGACGAAGCGGTGGGCGAAGACATCGACGTCGACGCCCTGCGCTGTCAGATAATGCTGGGCCGCGAGGTTTTCGCCCAGCAAACCCTGAAAGTCCGCGTCCTTGTCCATGATGATGGTCGCGGATGTCTGGCCGTTGGGCGAAGCGTGCGCGAAATAGTTTTTCATCGCCATGTCCGCGCTGCGCTCGCGCGCAACGCCGATCAGTTCGGAGTCGAGCACAAGCGTCTTCGCCTTGGGATCGATCTTGTGCCGTTCGTCCTGCACGAGATCGAAAATGCGCTGCTCGAGCGCGGCCATCTGCGTGTGCGGATCCGCAGGCGGCGGGGCAACCGTGACCATCTGTTGGCCTGCGCAACCGGCGCAGACCAGCAGAAGAAACACGAATGCAGGAACGCGCATGGCGCGAACTGCGCGACCGCCCTTAATGGACAAACTCGAACAATCCGGCTGCGCCCATGCCGCCGCCGATGCACATCGTCACGACGCCATATTTCGCCTTGCGGCGGCGGCCTTCGAGCAGGATGTGCCCCGTCATGCGCGCGCCCGACATGCCATAGGGGTGACCGATGGAGATCGCGCCGCCATTGACGTTGAGCTTCTCATGCGGGATGCCGATGCGGTCGGCGCAATAAAGCACCTGGCTCGCAAACGCCTCGTTCAATTCCCACAGATCGATATCGTCCGGCTTCAGCCCATGGCGCTCCAGCAGGCGCGGCACGGCGAAGACGGGGCCGATTCCCATCTCGTCGGGCTCGCAGCCGGCGACCGCGAAGCCGCGGAAGATGCCCAGCGGCGCAATTCCTTTTTGCTGCGCCACTTTCGAATCCATCACGACGCACGCCGATGCGCCGTCGGAGAACTGCGACGCGTTTCCTGCCGTGATGTATTTGCCTTCCTTGATCTCCATGCCGCCGCGGAACACGGGCTGCAGCGCCTGCAAGCCTTCGAGCGTCGTGTCGGGGCGATTGCATTCGTCGCGATCGACGGTGCACTTCGACGATCGACTCCGCACCCGTGGCCTTGTCGGTCTTCTTCATCTTGGTCGGAAGCGGAACGATCTCGTCCTTGAATTTTTGCGATTGCTGGGCCGCGGCGGTGCGGCGCTGGCTTTCCAGCGCATAGGCGTCCTGGCGCTCGCGGCTGATATTGTAGCGCGCGGCCACCACCTCGGCCGTCTCGATCATCGACATCCACAATGCAGGCTTCACCTGCATCAGATGTTCTTCGGTGAGGTTCTTGGTGTTCATGCCGCCCATCTGCACCAGCGAGATGGATTCCACGCCGGAGCCCACCGCGATGGGCGTCGCTTCCGTCATCACCTGCTGCGCCGCCATGGCGATCGCCTGCAGGCCGGAGGAGCAGAAACGGTTGATCGTGGTGCCGGCCGTCGTCACCGGGCAGCCGGCCCAGATGGCCGAGAGGCGCGCAATGTTGAAGCCGGTCGCGCCCTCCGGATTGGCGCAGCCCATATAGACGTCTTCGACTTCCTTGGGATCGATCTTGGCGCGGGCGACGGCGTTCTTGACGGCATGGCCGCCCATGACGGCGCCGTGGGTCATGTTGAATCCGCCGCGCATGGATTTGGCGAGACCGGTGCGGGCGGTCGAGACGATAACGGCTTCCTTCATGGCGGTTCTCCGATGTGGGCGGCCGGCAAGCTAGCCTGTTGGAAGCCGCGGAGAAAGGCCGGTTGTTGGGAGGTCAAGCGTGTACTTCAAATATACGCGCCCAAATCGGCGAGTTCGGCGGCGATGGCGGCGCGGCGGCGGTTGACCACCATGTTGTCATGCAGCGAACGCACCGCATCGCTGCCGGTCTTCACGAACAGGAATGGAAAGACGCCGTGGAGCAGGCACGCGATCCCGGCGAGGATCATGCGGCCGCCGAACCGTGCGGCGCTCGCCATATGCTGCACATAGGTCTCGCCCACGGAACGCGGATGGTCGGTGAAGAGCTGGGAGATCATGGAAGCCGCCTGACTTTCAGAGGACAGGAAATTCTATCGCGGCGCTGCGCGAGGCGATACCGCAAATGCGACATCGTCGCGCTAGCGCCTCGAATTTCCCGCGAGAATGCGCTGCACGCGCGCGCGCATATGAACGGGATAGCGCGCCGTAAAGATGACGGCCAGCGCAAGGGCCGCGAGGCCCACGCCGATGTCGAGAGACAATGGAAATTTCTTGTTGAAGGTGGCCGTCGCGTCCGCCGCCGTCGTCGCCATGAAGGCCAGCGTCCAGACCGCCGTGATGATGTAGTTGGTGCGGATGAAGACGGGCGTATCCCAGAATTCCTGCGGCGTCTGCTCGCGCGCATATTGCAGCGTGAACGGATTGCGGATCGCCATCGATGTCGCGGCGATCAGAAGCAGACCGCAATCGACCACCAGCCGCACGGCTTGCACCGACAGGCTGGGCTGAATGAAGCCGGCGTAAAGCGCCAGAAGGCCGAACAGAATGGTGCTGCCCACATCGAGCACGCGCAGGATTCGGGTATGTGCGAAGTCGCGGATGCCGATCGCAAATGCGCAGGCGAAGGCCGCCCACAAGGCGAGGCTGACGGATATGTTCGTCAGCAAGGCGAACAGAATGAAGGGCGCGAAGCCCAACAGGATGCCCATCTGATATCTCCTGATTGAATATCGGCCCCGGCGCGGTCTCGATGGTCAAAGCCGGAAGCCCGGGGACGATCTTCGCCCCGAGCTCCCGGTTTCGAATCTAACGCGTCACGGCGCGGTCAATGCGCCGGCGGAGATGCCGGCGCGGCGGGCGCCTTTTTGAGCTTCGCCTGGGCGTAGAGCGACCACAGATGGGCCACCTTGTTTTTCGCCGCCGAGCCGCTGACCTGGCCGAGAGCCTGGATCGCCTCGTCGTATTTGCCCTGCGCCACCAACGCGGCGCCCAGAAGCAATTGAGCCTGGCCTGGATCCTTCACTCCGCCTTTGGCGATCGCCTGGTGCGCGGCGGCTTCCGCGTCGGCGAAGCGGCCATAGCCCCAATAGTCCTCGCCAAGCTGCACCTCCTGTTCGCCCTGTTTGCTTTTTTCGGCCGACGCGACGGTCTGGCCAAGCTGGCGCGAATCGGTGGCGGCGTCCCTGCGGCTTTTGGCCAGCAACTCGCCCCCCTGGCCGCTCGAGAGCTTTCCGCTTGCGATGCCTTTTTCCAGCACGTTCTGCGCTTCCGTGGGGAAGCCTTTCTGTTCGGCGACTGCCGCCAGCGTCGTGTAATCCTCGGCGGCAGTCATCGCTCCGGCCATCATCTTGAGCCGGAACAGATAGATCGCGTCCATATCCTTGAGGCCTTTGGTGCCGATCGCGACATCGACAAGCTGTCGCCAGGAGTCGGCGGAATTGTCCGGGTCGGCCAACACGATCGCTTCAAGCGTGGCCTCGGCGCCGGCCTGATTGTTCTGGCTGACCTGCCCGCTCATGACAATCCGAAGCGCATTGGCGTCGGGCGTCTGGCCGGCCGCCTTGGCGTCGTCGATCGCCTTTTGCGCGTATTGCTGCGCGTGCGCGATGTCTTTCATTTCGTAGTAATCGATCGCGAGCTGGACATTGGTCGCATCGTCGACCGGTCCGAGCGCGATGAGATCCTGCCCGTAGACGACAGCCTTGTCGTATTGCTTGGCGTTGGAGGTGAGAATGAATGCGTTCTTATAAGTCGGGAGCTTGTCCTCGTCGGGCATCGCGGGCGATTCCGCTGCGGCCAGGGTGGCGGTCGTGGCCGTGGCGTAGTCCTTCAGATTGATGGAAACGATGGCGAGGAATTGATTGATCTTATATGTGTCGAACGGCGTCGGGTCCGGAACGGCTTGCGCAAGCTTGACGTCGGCCAGCGCCGTCGTCCAATCGTTTGTCTTGGCCGCGGCGGCCGCATCCGACAGCGGCTTGCCCACGGCAGCGCTCACTTTTCCGGACTTGCTGTCCGCGGCCTGCGCCGATGCCCCCAAAAGCAAAGATGCGCCCGCAGTGGCGCAAAGCAGCGAAGCGGTGAAAGCTGCCCGTACAAACCTTTTCATCTTCATATCCTCTGCTGAATCGCATGTGGCGTCTCCGGAAGGTCCGGATCGCTCTGTTTCCCCAAGGCGCGAAATCTAGTGCAGGCGCATTGTGTTTCCAATGTGTCGATCCGTACGCTGGCGTCGAGCCCTGCGATATTGCACCGCAGCGCGAAACTCCCTATCAGGGTTCAAGCGGAAAAGGCCTGCAGCATCCTATGGTTGAGCACATTTCTGGAATGCCCGATGGGGCCGTCAACGTCTCCATTGGAGGCTTTAACCGTTTTATCGGGCCATTGTTCCGCTTGCCCGAGACGCCCGGAGACGAAACCCGGCGCTTCGCATTCGTCGTGACCGACAAGCATATGAATTCCGCCGGCACGGTTCATGGCGGCATGCTGATGGCGTTTGTCGACATTTCCATGAGCCAGACCGCTCGGGCCGTATCCGGCGCCAAGAGCTGCAGCACCGTTTCGCTCAATTGCGATTTCGTGGGTCCGGGCCGGCTCGGCCAGCTGATCGAAGCGCGCGTGCGGGTGACGCGACGCGCCCGCACGATGGTGTTCATGTCGGCCGAATTGATCGCAAGCGATCGCACGCTGCTCGTCGCCACTGGGCTTTGGAAGGTCCCCGTCGAGTCATGACGGATGACGCGCCGCCATTGCCCGGATATGTCGCGACCAAGCTTGTCGATCCGTTCGAGATTTTCGTGGGGCCCGTGTTTGAGACAGGAGCCCCGGGATCGCGGCATTTCATTTTCCGGGTCGACGAGCGCCATGTGAATATGCGCGGCGTTGTGCATGGCGGCATGCTGATGACCTATGCCGATCTCACCTTGGGGGCGGCGGTGTGGGACGCGACCGACTACGCGCCAAGCGTGACGCTCAACATGCACACGCAGTTTGTAAAGCCGGCGCATGCAGGCGATATCGTCGAAGTGACGCCGGTGCTGACGCGCAAGACGCGTGCCCTCGTTTTCATGCGTGGCGATTTCACGGTGTCCGGCGAAACCATCTTCACCGCCGAAAGCGTTTGGAAGCTCCTGGGCCAGGATTGATCCCTATTTCCGCGGGGCGAGAAGATCGTCGAGCAGCGCCAGCGCATTCGGTACGCGCTCGAGATGCGGATAACGCAAACCGCTGTGATAATTCACGGACGCCGTATTGTAGCGATCGCCGCGCTTGAGCAGCAGCTGGATCGCCGCCGGCGCCGTTTTCGCCGTCGTGATCGCATCTTTCAAATCGTCCGCATCGAAAGCGCGGCCGTTCACGGCGACGATGTCGGTTCCGACTGTGATCCCGGCATTGAACGCGGGTCCGTCCCATAGAACTTCCGTGACCGCGCCGGAATGATCGATGATCACGCCCAGTGAATAGAGCAGGTCGGTGATTTTCCGCAGATGTTCGTTTGACTTCGTGAAGTCGGACGGCTTCTCGGTGTAGACGAGCTTGTAGCCGCCTTGCGCCAAACCGTTGAGGGGCGCCGGCGCGACATCGTTGAGGCGCGTATTCAGGAACCCTGCCCAATCATAGGGTAGAACGCCGTTCAGCGCGCGCACGATGTCGTCAAATGTATAAGTGACGGTGACATAGCTGCCGTCGTTGATTCCGAAAAACACCCGCGCGAAATCGTCGAGCGATTTTTTGCCGCCGGTTTTCTGGCGAATGAGCGTGTCGGCGTCGAGCCAGATCAGTTCGCCCTGGCCGTAATAGTCTTCGCTGCGCTGCCAGCTTCGCCACGGGATGGGGCGGCGCTGCGTCGTGATCGGGTCGTTGGTGGTGTCTTCCAGCGGGCGCCATTGCGTGCCGGCGCGCTGGTCGAAGGTCGCCGCATCGGCCGCGAGCGCATCGAGGCCTTGTTGTTTCGTCCACAGGCCAGACCGCGCGGCGAGCACCGTGCCCCAATATTGCGTCTGGCCCTCATAGACCCATAGCAGGCTGTCGCGCATCGGCACGTTGAAATTGGGCGTCCACAGATCGGCCGGCCGGCGGAATTTGCCGTTCCAGGAATGGGTGTATTCGTGGCTCAGCAGATCGCGCGACGCCGACGACTTGTCCCACTCGGCGAAATATTTGAGCGCCGTGCCGTCCTCGCTCGAGCGATGATGTTCGAGCCCGATGCCGCTCATCACATCGCTGAGACCGAGCAGAAAATCGTAATGATCGTAGTGGTGCGAGCCAAAAACCTTGTGGGCCTGCTGCACGAGATTGCGATGCGCCTGCAGTTGCGCGGGACTGATTGCGAGATCTTCGGCGCGGTCCGCGACGATGTCCATATGCACCGGCGCTTTGGCGCCGGGATCAAGATCGACCCTCTCGAAATATTTTCCGGCGAACAGCGGTGAATCGACCAACGTGTTGAACGGCACGGGCTTGAAATTCGTCGTGGCGCCTGAGACGGACGCCGTCTCGAGCGCGGAGCCCACTTTCCAACCTGCGGGTAATTTCACGCTGGCCGCAAACATGATCTGGCGCGAGAAATATCCGGCAGGATAAAGCGCCATTGCCTCCCACTGCAGGTTCAGCATCTCGGGCGTCATGACCACACGCCCTTCCTTCATCTCGACGGGCGAGACGCATTGGAAATCGAGTTCGAGCGATTTCGCGCCGCCCGGCGCGTTGACATGGAACGCATAGACATCGACGACATCGCGGGTCCACGCGACTTTCGCGGCGCCTGCGTGGATGACGAGCCCCGCCAGCTTGTCGATCGGCCCGCTCGGTCCGTGATTGCCGGGCAACCATTTGGGAAAGAGCAGCGCCATCGCTCCCGGCTGCGCGACCGGGATGCTTTCATGGACGCGGAAGATCGCGCGCGTGGTGTCAGTCGCATCGACGGCCAATTTGACGACGCCCGGATAGGGCTTGTCCTGCGGCGCGGGAATTTCCGGCGGCATCGGCAGCGGCGTGGGACCCTGCTGTGCAGACGCGGCGGTCAATGCGCCAATAAGGATGGCGGTCGCAAGAAGCATCGATCTCAAAGGAGAGGCCTCACAAAAAAACTTGATCGGGACCGGCAGAGTAGCCATCTGGGCGGCCGCTGCAATCAGCGTCGCATTATGCAGATCGAGACTTGAACTAGTGCAATCATTGCACTACAATAGCTCTATGGTGACAGTCTATCGAGGGTCGGGCTGGAAGATCGCCATATACGGCCGCGAGCACGGCGTACCTCACTTCCACATTGAAGGTCCCGACTTTCGCTGTTCCGTGAGCATTGAGACTTTCAACGTGATCGTAGGGACCGTGCCCGTGGATGTCCTAAACGCGGCGTGCATCTGGGGGCGCCGGAACCGGGCCGTGCTGACGGCAAAATGGCGGGAGTTGAATGGATGAGCATCGACGATAAAACGCGAGTGATATCGACGGTGAAAGCGAAAGCGCCTGCGATCCTGGCCATTCGATGGTCGGACGGAACGCGCGCTGATCTCGATCTCTCCGACGCGCTGCGCGACAAGGCGTTTCGCGCGCTGCGCAATTCGGCCGAGTTTGCGCGCGTTCGCGTCGGCGAATGGGGTCATAGCGTGGAATGGCCGAGCGGCGCGGAATTGAGCGCGGAAACGCTTTGGCTGGAGACATTGTCGGCAAGCGGCCATGGAGATACGCGCGAATTCCTGGAATGGCGGCTGCGCCATGGCTTGTCGCTGACGAAAACGGCCGAGGCGCTCGGCCTTTCGCGTCGGATGGTGGCCTACTACTCGAACGGCGAGAAGCTGGTGCCGCGGCCGATCCTGCTTGCCTGCAAAGGTTGGGAAGTCAGCAACGCCGCGTAACATCTTGTTTACCATGGCGTGCGACTCTTGGATCGGGGCCAGGAGGGTATCGGTCATGCGAGCGCCGCGCCCGGCGGAACTTGTGCTGGGATCGGTTCAATTGGGCGTTCCCTATGGAGCGGCCAATCGGACCGGAAAACCCACGCGCGCCGCAGCCCTGCGGCTGGTGACCCGCGCCGTCGACGCCGGCATCACAAAATTCGACACCGCGCGCGCCTATGGCGACAGCGAGGATCGTCTCGGCGAAGCGTTGCGCACCCGCAAGACCATCCGCACCATCACCAAATTGAGCCCGCTGGCCGACCTGCCGCCGGACGCTTCGCGTTGCGAAGTTCGCTTCGCCGTCGATGCGAGCATCGAAGCGTCGCTTTATGCGCTCCGTCGCGAACAAATCGATTGCCTGTTGCTGCATCGCGCGGCGCATATGGCGGCGTTTGACGGCGCCGTGTGGGAGAGGCTGATCGAAAGGCTTGAAGACGGGACCGTCCTCGCTTTGGGCGTTTCCGTGCAATCGCCGGAAGAGGCGCTGACCGCATTGTCGTGCGCGGACGTGCGCCATCTCCAGCTTCCGTTCAACCTTCTCGACTGGCGCTGGGCCGAAACGGGAATCGTCGACCGCATTCGCGCGCGTGCGCAAGTGACTATCCACGCACGCAGCGTGTTCCTGCAAGGGTTGCTGGCTGCGGACGACGCCTCCGTATGGCCTGCGATTGAAGGCGCAGATGCCATTTCGCTTGTCGCTGCGATCGCCGAGATCGCACGCGATTTTGGACGCCAAAGCGCAGCCGATCTTTGCGTCGCCTATGCGCGCGGACAGGACTGGATCGACGGCGTCGTCGTAGGGATGGAGACTGAGGATCAGCTCGACGACAATCTGCGGCTGTTCCTCTGTCCGCCATTGTCACCGGAAGATTGTGCGGAAGTTGAGCGGCGCCTGCCGCGCGTGCCCGCCCAGCTTCTCAATCCCGCGCAATGGCCCCAGAGATCGTGACACTGTCTGCTTCCGCAAATGCGCCAGACCTGTTCCGGTTGGACGGGCGCGTTGCTTTCATTTCCGGGGCCGCTGGCCATCTTGGCCGATCAATGACAATGGCGCTCGCAAGCGCCGGCGCGCATGTGATTGTGAACGGCCGCAACGAAACGCGATTGAAGGATTTCGAGGGGGAGCTGGTAGCGCGGGGATTTTCGGCCGAGCGCGCCGCGTTCGACATGGCTGAGCCCGAGCGCGTACGCGCCTTCTTTTCAGCGCGGCCTCGCATCGACGTTCTTGTGAACAACGCCATCGCGATGACTCCCAAGCCATTCGCAGCATTGCAGGAGGCGGATTTCGACGAAACTTATCGCTCCGGCGTCGTGGCCGCTTTCGAATCCGTTCGTGCGGCGCTTCCGGCCCTTCGCAACGCCGTCGAGACCCATGGCGATGCGAGCGTCGTCAACATTGCTTCGATGTATGGCGTTGTCTCGCCGGACAGGCGCATCTATGCGAAACCTGAACAGGCCAGCCCATTCCACTACGGCCCGGCCAAGGCTGCGCTGCTTCAACTGACGAGACATTTGGCTGCCGAACTCGGACCCTCGGGCGTTCGGGTCAATGCGCTCGTGCCGGGGCCGTTTCCCCGTGACCAGGTCTCGAAAGACGATCCCGCCTTTGCCGAGCGCCTTGCGTCGCGAACGATGCTGGGCCGGACGGGCAGGGCCGACGAAATTGCGGGGGCTCTGCTGTTCCTCGCTTCGAAAGCTTCCACGTTTGTAACGGGCTCGACCCTCACAATCGATGGCGGCTGGACGGCCTGGTAAGCTACAAGGGCGATGGGCATTCGATGAACATGGCGTTTCTGTCGTCCTTTCGCGTCGGTCGCGAGACCGTCTATCCGGACGCGCTCCGCGCGCGTCTGCGCAATTTCCCGTTGCTGAACGACGTGGGCGAGGCCGCGCTGAAACGCCTTCTCGCCGAAGCGAACTGGTTCGGGCTGCCCGGCGGCACGCTTCTCAAGCGTGACGGGGAGAACAATCATGCGCTGTTTCTCGTCGTCACCGGCAGCCTCGGCGTGTTCGTGGAAGACGACAATGGCGCGCGGCGCCTCGTGGCCCACGTGGCCGCCGGCGAGACCGTCGGCGAGATGTCGCTGATTTCCGGCGAGCCGCATTCGGCACAGCTGGTGGCGTTGCGCGACACCGAGCTCCTGCGCATCAGCCGCGACGGATTCGATTCCCTGATCGCGCGCCATCCGCGCGTGATGCTCAATCTGATGCGCATCATCGTACGCCGGCTGCAGGAAACAACGCACCGGCCCACCGACGGCTCGCGGCCCAAGACCTTCGCCATCGTTCCTTTGCAGGACGGATTGCAAAACGAACCGATCGCGCAGCGTCTTGCGGCGGCGCTGGTCGAAATGGGTTCGAAGGCCGCGGTTCTCGATTCCAGCGCCGCCGATCAGCCGGCCGAATGGTTCAATGCGTTCGAGGCCGCGCACGACATCGTGTTCTATCGCGGCGAAGCGCCGGACAGCCCGTGGACCAATCTGTGTCTGCGTCAGGCGGACCGCATCTATCTGCTGGCGCGTTCCGATATGCCGTTGCCGCTCCGTCCGCTCGACATGCCGGCCTTCAAGGAGCGGGCGACGGGTCGGCCGCAGCTTCTGTTGTTGCACCCGCAAGGCCGTGCCCAAGGATTGC
Organism: uncultured Alphaproteobacteria bacterium; assembly: GCA_963715545.1. GTDB lineage: Bacteria > Pseudomonadota > Alphaproteobacteria > Micropepsales > Micropepsaceae > Rhizomicrobium. Next base: position 4,871,469 of record OY970252.1, read on the forward strand.
CGGATCATTTCGCATTGCGCAGCGGCATCTTCCAGTCGCATCACCATATCCGCGCCGGCCTGCCCGACGACATCAAGCGCATGGCGCGGTTCGTTTCCGGTCGCGCTGTCGGACTCGTGCTGGCGGGCGGCGGCGCGCGCGGCTTCGCCCATATCGGCGTCCTCAAGGCGTTGAAAGAGGCGCATGTCCCTATCGATCAGTTGGGCGGCACGAGCATGGGCGCCATCATCGCCGCGGGCCTCGCGCTCGAATGGGATATTGAGGAATTGACGGCGCGCATGCGCGCGGCCTTCGTCGACAACAATCCGTTGTCGGATTACACGCTTCCGCTCATCGCGCTCGTGCGCGGCCGCAAAGTCTCCAATCTGCTGCGCGAGAATTTCGGCGAAGGGCGCATCGAGGAATTGCCCAAGCCGTTCTTCTGCGTCTCCTCCGACCTCACCTCCGGCCGCATTCATGTGCATCGCGCGGGACCCGTATGGCGCGCATTGCGGGCGAGCGTGGCGCTCCCGGGCATTCTGCCGCCCGTCACCCATCACGGGCATCTGCTGGTCGACGGCGGCGTAATGAACAACCTCCCCGTCGACGTGATGGCCCAGAATGCGCAAGGCCCGATCATCGCGTCGGACGTCACCGGCGAACTCGATCTGCGCGTGGCCGACGATCAATATGGCGAGCGGCCGATCTGGTGGTTGCTGGCGCAGCGCATGCGCGGCACGCCGTCCATCGTCTCCATCCTGATGCGTTCGGGAACGGTGGGTTCCGAAGCGCAGCGCCGCGTGGTGCGCGAGCAGGCGGATTATCTGTTCGAGCCGCCGCTTAAGGATCTCGGCCTGCGCGACTGGAAAGCGTTCGACCGCGCCATCGCGGAAGGCTATGCCCACGCCACCACGATGATCGAACAGCACGGCATTCCGTTGACGGATGTCTGGAGCGAAGGCCCCGCCGTCGCGATTCCTCATAAGGAAGCGGTGTAGGGCGGCCTAAAGCGCCACTTTCCGTAACGGCTGCAGATCCGCGAATTTCGGGGCGCGCTTCTCCGCCTTCGCGACGAAGGATTCGCGCATGTCGGTTTCCGGATTGTACATGCCGGCCTGCCAGGTTGCGATGTAGTCGAGGCCGTCGGCGATCGAATGGTCGCGCGCGTAGTTGATCATCACCTTCGACCCGTGAACGGCGAGCGGCGACTTCTCGGCGATCTCCTTCGCTATGGCCATTACTGCCGTGAGCATCTCTTCCTGCGTGGCGAACACCTCGTTGACGAGGCCGATTTCCTTCGCCTTCTGCGCCGGCAGTCGGCGGCCGGAATAGGCAAGCTCGCGCACCCAGCCTTGCGGGATCAGATTGCAGAGGCGCGGAAAGGTGCCGACGTCGGCCGTCATGCCGATATTGATTTCCTGCACCACGAAGAACGCATCCGCCGTCGCATAGCGGCAGTCGCAAGCGCTCGACAGATCGACCGCGCCGCCGATGCAGCCGCCCTGGATCGCGATCAGCACGGGAATGCGCGCGCGATCGATCACGTTGAACGTTTCCTGGATCTCTAGCACGTGCAGGCGAAGATTGGCGGCCGAACGTCCGCGTTCCGGTTTTTCGCTTGGCGCGGCGCCTTGCGCCGCTGTGAAAACCGAAAGATCCATGCCGGCCGAGAAATGCTTTCCCGTCGAGGAGATCACGATCACGCGCGCTTTCGCCTCGTGATCGATCTCGCGCACGATCTCGGGCAGTTCGCGCCAGAATTCCGGCACCATAGTGTTGAGTTCGCCCGGGCGCTTGAGTTGCACATGCGCGATATTGTCGGCGATCTCGACGTTGAAGCAGCGATAGCTCATGGCGGTCTCCAATTGGTCGTCCGAGCCATAGCATGACTGCTGCATCGTCCGAAACACCCTTGCCGCACGGGCGCTTCGGCGCTCTACTCGCGACCTGCAAAACACCGGGAAGAACGCCATGCCGATCAACTACGACGAGATCATGAAGCTCAAACCCAGCGTCGACAGTTTCCGCTACACCGAGCGGGATTCGATGCTCTATGCGCTGGGGATCGGCTTTGGCCGCGATCCGATGAACGAAGCGGAGCTGCCTTTCGTCTACGAAAACGGGCTGCGCACGATCCCCACCATGGCGACGGTGGTGGCCTGGGGAAATTCGACCATGGGCAAGACGGGCATCAACTATCTGATGGTCGTGCATGGCGAGCAGCGGCTCACCATTCACAAGACGATGCCGACCGCAGCCGAGATCACTTCGGAAGATCGCGTCGTCGGCGCCTTCGACAAGGGCAAGGAGAAGGGCGCCGTGCTGGTGACGGAGAAGGTCATCAAGCTGAAGGAAACGGGCGAGAAGCTTTGCACCTTGAATTCGACGACGTTTGCGCGCGGCGACGGCGGCTTCGGCGGACCGAAGGACGGCGCGCCAGCGCCGCACCTCATTCCCGATCGCGCGCCGGATCTCGTGCAGGCCTGCGACACGCGGCCCGATCAGGCGTTCATCTATGCGCTGTCGGGAGATCGCAATCCTCTGCATCGCGATCCCAACGTGGCCAGGATGGCCGGCTTCCCGCGGCCCATCCTGCATGGGCTTTGCACCTACGGCACCGCGTGCCGCGCCATCGTCTCGACCATCTGCAAATACGATGCGGCGAAGATCGTGGGCTTCGATGTGCGCTTCTCCGCGCCCGTGTTTCCCGGTGAGACCATCGTGACGGAGATGTGGGTCGACGGCCCCATCGTTTCGTTCCGCTCGAAGCTCAAGGAACGCGACGTGGTCGTGATCAACAACGGCAAGTGCACGCTTGCATCCTGACGATCCTCTGGAACACGCCGACGCGCTTGTTGCGCAAGGCCGCGCGGGCGAGGCCGTCATTCTGTTGCGGGTCCTGGTCGAGCAGGGCCGCGGCGGACTCCTGCTGCGCAGCCACCTGGTGCGCGCGCTGATTGCAGCCGGGGACAGCGCTGCGGCGCTCGATACTGCGCGCCAGAGCGCGTCGCTCTATCCTGGCGTCGCGGTGGCGGCCGTCACATTGGGCGAAGCTTTGCTCGCGGCCGGCCATCTGCCGACGGCGATCGGCGAATTCCAGCGCGCCTTGCGTCTCGATCCGTCCTTGTCGGAAGCGCGATTGCGGCTCGGCGAAGCGTGGCTGGAAGCGGGCGAAGCGCAGAAGGCGTTGGAAGCCTTTGACGCAGTCGAAGACGCGGAAACCGCGCCGCATCTTGCAGATCGAATTGCCGAAGCTAGCGCGATGCAGGAACGCCCGCGTTCCGATCCGCGCTATGTGCGCCACCTGTTCGATCAATTTTCATCCGATTACGACGAGCGCATGCTGGGACAGCTTGGTTATGGCGCGCCGGCCATCCTGCGCAGCCTCGCCGATCTCGTCATTCCCGACCGCAGCCGGAGATATTCCATTCTCGACCTCGGTTGCGGCACCGGCCTTGCCGGCGCGGCGTTCAAAGATATCGCATCGACGCTCGATGGGGTCGACCTGAGCCCGGCGATGATCGCGAAAGCGCGGTCACGCGATATCTACCGCGAACTCATCATCGCGGATCTGGAGTCGGCATTGGTGGGGGTCGACTGCGAATACGATCTGTTACTGGCGGCCGACACGCTCGTTTATCTCGGCGATCTCGCAAAAGCATTTGAAGGCGCGCGTCGCCGACTGCGGCCGGGCGGAACGTTTCTGTTCACGGCGGAGAAAAAGGCAGGCGACGGATTCGAACTGGGACCGAAGCGCCGCTGGCGACACTCGGAAACCTATCTGCGCCGGGAAGCGTCGCGCGCGAGATTCGAGATCACGGGATTTCTGGACTGCCATCCGCGAACCGAAGCCGGAGTTCCGGTCGACGGTTATGCGGTGGCCCTGCGAAAGACCTGAAAGGGATTTCGCGGCTGCCTTGCGGCAGCCGCGTATCCCAGAGGCAAACTAAGAAAGCTTAGTGGTGGTGTCCGCCCCAGCTACCGCCGTGGCCGCCCCATCCGCCATGGCCCCAGCCACCGTGACCCCAGCCGCGACCGCCCCAGCCGCCATGGCCGTAGTAGCCGTGGCCCCAGCCCCAACCGAAGCCGACATAGCCTGGGCCGTAGTAGCCGGGATAACCGCAATAATACGGGTCGGCGTAAGGTCCGTAGCAATAGTTCGGGCCGTAATAGCCACCGACCGGAACGCCGATGCCGATCGCAACGCCGGCCTCAGCAGGCGCCGCGGCTGCAATGGCGACACCGCTTGCCATCAAGGCGCCGATCGCCAGTTTTGCCATCGTTTTCATGATCAAGTCTCCTTCTGGGTTTTTCGCGCCCGCTTTCACGGGTTTCGTCTTGTGCTCAATATGGAGGGTCGCGATGAACCTCCCCTGCGTTAACCGTTCATCCTGCGTTCATCGGCGGAAGGGCCCTCGAAACCCTGCTGTTCTGCTGCTTTTTTAACGCGCGAACGGCCCGAAAATTGGTTATCACGATTCCGTGATCGTCTTTTCCGGCCGGCGCGCCTCGCCGCCATGTCCGGCGCCGGCGATAGGGCAATCCATGGTCGGCAGAAAAAGTGGGCTTATTGTCATTTCCGCCAAACCTGTCCGAGGCTAAGAATCCGTCATGGCTCAGCGGGAACTGCCCAAACGGATCGTGATGCTCGCTTTCGAGGGCGCGCAACTTCTCGATGTTACCGGTCCCCTGCAGATCCTGTCGGCGGTCAATGACGAACGCCCCCGCGAGACGCCGGGTTATCTCCTGACCCTGCTCGCTGAAAGCGAGGGCGCCTTCGCCAGTTCCAGCGGCGTGCGCCTCGTGGCTGACGGCGCCTATGCGGATTTGCCGGCGGAGATCGACACGCTGCTGGTGGCGGGCGGTGAGGGCGTTCAGGCGGCGATGCGCAATCCCCAGCTGCGCACGACGATCGCCGAAGGCGCCGCGCGCGCCAGGCGCGTGGCGTCGGTCTGCACCGGCGCATTCCTGCTGGCCGATGCCGGCCTCCTCAAGGGCAAGCGCGCCACGACGCATTGGCGAAGCGTGGAGCTGCTGGCGCGAACCTATCCCGACATCGCGGTCGAGCCCGATGCGATTTTCGTCCGCGACGAAAATATCTGGAGCTCGGCGGGGGTGACGGCCGGAATGGACCTCGCGCTCGCCCTCGTGCGCGAGGATTTCGGCGACGACATGGCGCTGGCGATCGCGCGTCGGCATGTCCTGTTCCTGATGCGCCCGGGCGGGCAATCGCAATTCAGCGCGCATCTCGCGTCCGATGCGAACGCGCGCGGCCGGCTTGCGACCTTGCTGCGCTGGATTTCCGAGCATGTCGGCGAAGAATTGAACGTGCCGGCGCTCGCGCGCGCCGCGAAGATGAGCGAACGCAGTTTTGCCCGCGCCTTCCGCAAGGAAACGGGCGACACGCCCGCGCGCTATGTCGAACTTGCGCGGTTGGACGCCGCGCGGCGCATGTTGAGCGCGTCGCAACTGGCGATCGGCGTCGTGGCGGCGCGGACGGGCTTCGGTTCCGAAGAGCGCATGCGGCGCGCATTCCAGCGGCATCTCAAAGTGAGCCCCGCGTCGTTTCGCGCGCGGTTCCAGCCGATGGGCCAGACAATGGGAGAGACGGCATGATTTCGACAATCGGAATTCTCATCTTCGACGATGCGGAGGAACTCGATTTCGTAGGGCCCTATGAAGTCTTCACGATGATCAATGAGGTGTTCGAGCGCGGCGGCAGGTCGCGTCCGCACGAAGTGCTGCTGATCGCCGAGCGCGACGCGCCGGTGCGCTGCGCCAAAGGCATGATCGTCACGCCGCACACGACAACCGGCGATTGTTCGAAACTCGATGTGCTCCTGATACCAGGCGGGCAGGGTACGCGGCGCGAAGTGAAAAACGAGGCGCTGCTCGCCTGGATCGCTGCGACCGCGGCGTCGTGTCAGTGGATCACAAGCGTGTGCACGGGCGCGTTGCTCCTGACGGCCGCCGGCCCGGCAAAGGGCAGGCGCGTCACCACGCATTGGGGATTTATCGAACAGCTGCGCGCGCGGGGGGAGGCGGCCGAGGTGCTGGAACGCGTACGCTATGTGCGCGACGGCAATGTCGTGACGGCGGCCGGCGTCTCGGCGGGCATCGATATGGCATTGTGGTTAGCGGGCCAGATTCACGGGCCCCAGCTTGCCCGCAGCGTCCAGCGCGCGATGGAATACGATCCCGCGCCGCCATACGCCGCCGAAGTTTGACGCGCGCCCGGTCTTTATTCCCTCGTACCAGATGTGCTTTGATTGGGGGCCAAAAGGGGCGTCAGGACATCATTGGGAGTATCGAGGGTCATGTATAGTAAATTTGGCGCGGCGGTTGCGCTGCTTCTTCTTTCGGTCACGCCGTCATTTGCGTCGAGCAATTCGTGCGAGGATCCCATTGCGCCGACGCAGGTTGACGGGACGAAGGCGACCGCGAAGCAGATGAAAGACGCCATTCAGGACTTCAAGACGTTTCAGGCGGCGTCCGACGACTACCAGTCATGCCTGGTCGACGATCTGAAGCAGCAGAAAGCCGAAGCCGCGAAGGTCAAGGATCCCAAGCCGCTCGATCCGTCCATCGAGGCGGGCGTCAATGCGAAAATCGACGCCAATCAGCGGTTGAAGGAAAAGGTCGGCGGCGAATTGAACGCATCCATCCAGGCTTACAAGGCGGCCCATCCGGGCGGTTGATCGCTTCGCCTTTCCCGTTCGCGCGTAATTGTGCTTGGGTTTTGGCCTGACACCCTCAAGGATCAGGCCATGCCCAAGGGCGCGACCATCGATTTCGACTCCACGCGGCCGCCTTCGCCGTTCCTGAAGGACACGCATGTCGCGTGGCGGCGCGAGCTGCGCCGTTTCATCGATCGCGAAATCATGCCCTTCGTGGAGGAGTGGGAAGAGGCGGGCGAGATTCCGCTCGCGCTCTACAAGAAGGCGTCCGATTTCGGCCTGTTGCGGATGGGCTATCCGGAGGAATATGGCGGCATCTCGGAAGGGCTCGATCGCTTCCACGGCATTGTGACCTCCGAGGAATTGGCGCGCATCGGCGCCGGCGGCGTGTCGGCGAGCCTGATGGTGCACGGCATCGGGCTTCCGCCGATCCTGGCGCTCGGACCCGACGAGATGAAGCGCAAGATCGCGCCGGCGGTGCTGGCGGGCGACAAGCGCATCAGTCTCGCGATCACCGAACCGTCCGGCGGCTCGGACGTGGCGCAGATCAAAACGCGGGCGCGCCGCGACGGCGACGAATTCGTCGTCGACGGCTCCAAGATGTTCATCACCGGGGGCATGCGCGCGGATTACTTCACGACCGCCGTGCGCACCGGCGGCGACGGGATGGGCGGACTCTCGCTGCTGCTGATCGAAGCCGACCGGCCGGGCGTTTCGCGCACCAAATTGAAGAAGCAGGGTTGGTGGGCGTCGGATACGGCCGCGCTCTATTTCGATTCCGTGCGCGTGCCGGCGGAGAATCTGATCGGCGGCGAGAATCTCGGCTTCACCGGCATCGTCAACAATTTCAACGGCGAGCGGTTGGGCATGTCTGCTGGCGCCTGCGCCTCGGCGCGTGTGTGCCTGGAAGAAGCGGCCGCGTGGGCGCAGCAGCGCGAGACCTTCGGCAAGCGCCTCGCCGATCACCAGGTGATCCGGCACAAGATCGCGGAGATGCTGCGCCAGATCAATGCGACGACGGCCTATCTCGACATGTGCGCCTGGCGCGTGATGAACGGCGAGCGCCCGGCGGCCGATCTCGCATTGCTTAAGGTGCAGGCGACTCTGACGCTCGAATTCTGCGCCCGCGAGGCGATGCAGATTTTGGGCGGCGCGGGCTATATGCGCGGCGGTCGGGTCGAGCGCATCTATCGCGAAGTGCGGGTCAACGCGATCGGTGGCGGCTCCGAAGAAATCCTGCGCGACCTCGCGGCAAGGCAGATCGGGCTGTAGTCGCCGAACTTCACGCCGGAAATGTGCGCGAATCACTTATGATGCGCGCATGAGGGCGATTTCACCGGCACGGGCGGAACGGCGCGCGAAGGAGCACAGCGCGACGCGGGCCTCCATTCTGGAAGCGGCCCGCCGTGTCGCGGCGCGCGACGGCGCACGCGATCTGTCGCTCAGGGCGACGGCGGCCGAAGCCGGCTTCGCGCCGGCAGCGCTGTACGGCTATTTCGCCAGCAAGGATGAGTTGCTGCTGGCGCTCGCGGCGGAGGACCTGTCCGGTCTCGCGCGCGCGATGCGGCAGGCGGCCGGAACGCTCGAAGGTCCCGGACGATTGGCGGCCGCGGCGGGCGCGGCGTTGTCGCTGCTCCAGCACACGGAAACGATCGTGGCTGCGTCTTCGGCATTGCCGTCGACCGCGGGCACGAGCGACGCCGAAAGATTGTTCAACGGCAGACTGATCGGCGCGCTCAATGCGCTGTCCGACGCGACGGGCCACCGCGCCGAGAGTCGCGAATCCCAGGCCGATGTTCTGCTCTTGGCGGCTTCGCTGACGGGGCTCGCGCTGCTCGCGCGATCGGGACGTCTTGGCGCGCTCGGATTTACGGCCAACGAACTGCTCGCACGACTCGATACGCGGTTTTCGAAAGCGATCTGAACTTTCCTCCCCCGTTTACGGGGGAGGTGTCAGGCGCGCGATCGCGCGCATGACGGAGGGGGCCTCCATCGGCCGACTTCGTCGGCCACTTCCCCCGTAAACGGGGGAAGAAAGAAAAACTGCATGCCGCCGAAATCAGTTTGCTGAGGCGAACCGCGCAATCTCCGCGCGCACAAGCTCCGGCCTTTCCATCGGCAGGAAATGGCTTGCGCCGTCGACTTTGACGACGCGCGCGCCGGGATGGCCGCGCGACAATTCTTCCGCGCCGCGGTCGCGGCACGTGCTGTTGATCGTGCCGTAAATCACCGTGAGCGGACATGAAATGCGCTGCGCGAGACGCGAGACATCATATGCCGCGGCGCGGAAGGTGGCCGCTTCCCAGACCGGCGCGCAGGCCAGTCGCGCTTCACCCGTCGTTGGATCGATCTTCAAACCGCCTTTGAGATAATCCGCGAGCATCTCTTCCGGCCAGGATTTGAAGGCGCCACGACCGCGATAGGCGGCGAGCGCCGCCTCGTAGGACGGAAAGCGGTCGCGCCGAAGCGCCGCGCGATCGGCGAGATCGGGCATTTTGTTGAGGCCAAAAAATTTCGGCAGATGCGAAATGAGCCATGCTTGCCACGGGACCATCACCGGCTCGACCAGCACGATTCCGGCCACGCGCGCGGGTCGCTTCGCCGCGGCCATCAGGCTCGTCGTCGCGCCCATCGAATGGCCCGCGAGAATGACCGGTGGCCCGCCGAGCGCATCGAGCATTTGCACGAGATCGTCCCGGTAAGTTGTCCAGTTGGCGTTGCGCGCGGGATTGGCGGGCAGGGTCGAGAAGCCGTGGCCACGCGCGTCGCTCGCGAAGATGTGGAATTGACCCGCCAACGGCGCGAGCAGCGCGCGATAGGTTTCGGCGTTGAAGCCGGTCGCGTGCGCAAAGTGGAGCGGCGGACCGTTCGCCGGCCAATCCAAATACGAGACATCGCCATCCGGCAGGGGAAGCGTCTTGCGGACGGGATCGATCATGGAACGATGAAAGCTCGGGGAAGGTTACTCGCTTGTCGCCCACCCAACTTGCGCCTGTCAACGGGCGGGTTTGCGCGCGGACGATCCCGTTCGTACATTCGGCCAAACGACATTCGAGGGAACGACCTTGCATCCTTCCATCATCGCCGAAAAGAGCCCCGACAAGCCCGCGATCATCATGGCCGAAACGGGCGAGCGGATGACCTATCGCGAGCTCGACGACGGCTCGAACCGGGGCGCGCAGTTGTTCCGTAAGCTCGGGCTGCAGGTTGGCGACGGCATCTCGATCTTCATGGAAAACAATATCCATTTCCTGGAGATCTGCTGGGCGGCGCAGAGGTCCGGTCTCTATTACACCTGCGTCTCGTCGCGGCTGACGACCGGAGAAGTCGAATACATTGTGCGCGATTGCGGCGCGAAAATTCTGATCGCATCGCACGGTCTGGCGAATGTGGCCGGCGAACTTGCGTCGAAGCTGCCGGACGTGAAGCTCCTGATGGTCGGCGGCGCGATTCCCGGTTTCGAAAGCTATGAAGACGCGGTGAGCGCGATGCCGAAGGCGCGCATCGCCGACGAGACCGCCGGCCTCGACATGCTCTATTCGTCGGGCACGACGGGGCGACCGAAAGGCGTGCGTCACGCGTTGTCGGGCCTGCCGATCGATGCGCCCAGCCCGTTGCTTGCGATCGTCTCGATGCTGTTCGGTCTCAACGAGGACACGATCTATCTTTCGCCGGCGCCTCTCTATCACGCCGCTCCGCTCCGCTACTGCATGACGGTGCTCCGCCTCGGCGGAACAGTCGTCGTGATGGAGCATTTCGACGCCGAACAGGCGCTCAAATTCATCGAGACATACAAAGCAAGCGGCAGCCAATGGGTGCCGACCATGTTCGTGCGGATGCTCAAACTGCCGGACGCGGTGCGCCTGAAATACGACGTGTCGTCGATGAAGAGCGCGATCCACGCGGCGGCGCCTTGCCCGATCGACGTCAAGCGCAGGATGATCGAATGGTGGGGACCGGTGCTGCACGAATATTATGCCGGCACCGAAGGAAACGGTTTCTGCTATGTGAACAGCGCCGACTGGATGAAACATCCGGGCACTGTCGGTCGCGCGCTGGTGGGCGAAGTGCATATCTGCGGCGAAGACGGCGCGGAAATGGCGACCGGCGAAGAAGGCGTGATCTATTTCGCGGGCGCCGCGCAATTCGAATATCACAACGACAAAAAGAAGACCGCTGAATCGCGCCATCCCGCCAATCCCGACTGGTCGACCCTGGGCGATGTGGGAAAGCTCGACGAAGAACGCTTTCTTTATCTCACCGACCGCAAGGCGTTCATGATCATTTCGGGCGGCGTCAACATCTATCCGCAGGAAGCGGAGAACATCCTGATCTCGCATCCCAAAGTGGCGGACGTGGCGGTGATCGGCGTGCCCAACGAGGATTTCGGCGAGGAAGTGAAGGCGGTTGTGCAGCCCGCGGATTGGGCCGATGCGGGACCGGCGCTGGCGGAAGAGCTGATCGCGTTTTGCCGCGAGCGCCTGTCGCCCATCAAATGCCCGCGCACGGTCGATTTCGACCGCGAATTGCCGCGTCATCCCACAGGCAAACTCTACAAGCGGCTCGTCCGCGACCGTTATTGGGGCAAGCGCGAGTCCCGCATTGTTTGAATTCCGTCACAGCCAAGAAGGACCCTGAAGATGAAAACGATATCGTTCGAAGAATTGCCTACGCTGGTCGGCCAGGAGGTCGGCGTGTCGGATTGGCAATTGATCGACCAGGACCGCATCAACAAATTCGCCGAAGCGACGGGCGACCACCAGTGGATTCACATCGATGTCGAACGCGCCAAGAAGGAAATGCCAGGCGGCAAGACGATTGCACATGGCTATCTCACCTTGTCGCTGATCCCGGTGATGGGCGCCGGCATCCTGCGCATCACGGGCGTCTCGCGCGGCATCAACTACGGCAGCAACAAAGTGCGTTTCACCAATATGGTGAGCGTCGGCAGCCGGGTCCGCGGTCGGCAGAAGCTTCTCTCCGTCGATGCGCGTCCGGGCGGCATGCAGATGATCAACGAATTCACCATCGAGATCGAAGGCCAGGAACGCCCCGCCTGCATCGCCGAAACGATCAGCCTCATCTACAAATAGGGTCACACGCCACGATAATACTGCGCGATCGTCCAGGCGCCGATTACGATGAAACCGATCCCGGCGATCAGTTTGAGCGGTACGGCCGTCATATATCGGCTGGCCGCCGTGCCGAGCAGGACCGCGATCGCCGTGCCGAGCACCAGCGCGCCCGCCGATGTGAGAAATATGACGAAGGGCGGAAACCTGCGCTCCGACGCGAACAGCAGCGTGGCGATTTGAGTCTTGTCGCCCAGCTCGGCGACGAAGACCGTAACGAACATCACGAGCAATTCCCGCATCGTATCCCCCGTTTGTGCGGGCGCATGTTAGGGCGATTTTGCGGGGCGCCGTCAATCCATCCTATTGCACGACGATCGTGCCCGTCATCTTCGGATGGATCGAGCAGGTGTATTTGTAGATTCCAGGCTTGTCGAATTTGAAGGAGAACGTGTCGTTCTGGTCGAGCGCGGCCGAACGGTAGAGCCCGGCGTCGCTGACGACGGTGTGCGGTTCGCCGTCGAGATTTTTCCAGGTCACGGTCGTGCCGGCCGATACGGTCAGGGACATCGGCATAAAGTCGAAATTCTTCATGACAATCATATGCGCATCTTGCGCCCAGGCGGGCGCGGCGAGGCAGAGCATGACGGCAAAGAGGCAGGCATGGCGAAGCGAAGTCGGAATCATTTTTTGATCCTCCAGGGGTGCGGGTGAGATGGAAATTCAGGCGAGAGTCGTGTCGGTCAGCGCAAGAACGTGTGGATGGCGTTTGACGGCGACGGATGTGATCCCGAGCATTTTGGTCAATTGATCGCCGGGAACCGTCAGCGGCCCCGGCCCGGGGCCGACGCCCGCCTCCGGCTGCGGATAGGCGGTCGAGCGCGCGGTGTGGAACGTGATATTGCCTTCCACTTTCTGCACGATCTGGTGGATGTGGCCGTTGAGCACGGTGACGGAACCGAAACGGCGCAGATAGCTCATCGCCTGCTCGGAATCGCCCGTGCCCCAACCCCAGGGCTCATAGATCGTCCACAGCGGCATATGCGCGAAGACGACGATGGGCGTGCTGGCGGTGCGCGCGCGCAGATCCTGTTCGAGCCAGGCGAGTTGGTCGTCGCCCAGCGCGCCCAGACCGCCGGGCTTGAAATGCATCACATTGACCAGCGCGACAAAATGCACGCCGTCATGATCGAAGCTGTAATAGCCCTTGTTGTCGGACGCCTTGCCGAAGCGGTTGAAGAATTCCGTGCCGGTGGAATCCGTCACGTCGTGCTCGCCCGGGACGGCATGCAGCTCCGTGACCTTCAGGCCGGAGAGCAATTGCTGCGCGTCATCGAATTGCTCGGCCCGGGAAAGATGCGTGATGTCGCCGGTGTGAATGACGAGCGCCGGTTGCTTCGGCAGCGCGTTGACGAGATCGATGGCGCCCGAGAGCGTGGCCTTGACGTCGGGATTGGCGTCCTTGTTGAAGCCGATATGGGTGTCGCTGATCTGGACGAACAGCGGCACGCCGATTTTCGCGGCGTGGTTCTTGTTCGATGCGGCCAGCGCGAGGTCGATGGGCGCCAGAACGCCGCCGGACAGTGCGAACAAGGTGCCCGCGCCGCCGAAACCCAGGCATTTGAGCGCATTGCGCCGCGATGGCGCGAATTCGGGATCGGACATGGAAGCCTCTCGATGGTGTCGAAAGGCTAGACTTGCCGTCCGCGAGATTTATTCCCGGCTGTCGGGAGTGGCCAGCGCTTTGAGAAGTTTCGTGAGGCCCAGGAGTTCGTCGGGCGCGGTGTCGGAGATCGCGCAGAACGAAAGATTGCCGCTCGTCCAAAACACCATGTGATAGCCGTTGCGCGTGCTCATGGCCGGCAGGGATGTTTCGCCGTTCGCCCAGGCGAACACATTGATGACATGCGCACCGTGGCGATAGACCGTGACAGCCATGCGACGGCCATCGACATAATCGACCCGGCCACCCACCAGGGGATAACCCTCGTGCGCGAAATCGGCCACGGGCGGGGACACGTCGACATGTCCCGCAAACCACGGCTTCACCGTGTGACGGTCGCTCGACACGACGTCGATCAGATGGCTTTCCATGAGCGAGCGTACATGCGCATCGACGATGTCCGTGGCGAGCAGATTCGCCTGCGGCGCCGCAATCAGGGCAAGGGCGAGCGCCGCGGCGGCGGCCGTCGCAAATGCGCCGCTCGCGGCTCCCGCCCAGAATTCGCGCGCGCGCGCGCCCATTTGTCCAAACAAGCTGGATTTGCCTGCGCCGCTTTCACGATCCAGCGCCAAGGCAAGCCGCGCCCGCAATGCCGGAGGAGCCCGATAATAGCTAGCCTGGCTGCGCAGAGCGGCGCCCATGGTTTCGATATCGCGCTTCAACTGCGCGCAATCGGCGCAGCTTTCGAGGTGCCGCTCGATCTTAAGCGTCGTCGCGGCATCCATTTCGCCGTCGAGGTAAGCCTGCACCCGCAGGGATTCATCGCAGGCCATCGCAAGCTCCTTCGATGGTGTGCAGCCATTTCTCTTTCAGCGCGGCGCGTGCGCGTGCGAGTCGCGACATCACCGTGCCGATTGGCGCCTCGATGACCGCGGCGATTTCGCGATAGGACATGTCTTCCAGTTCCCGCAGCACGAGGATCTCGCGATATTCATCCGCCAATTCCCGCAGCACGGCGTCGAGCTTTCGCCCTTCGTCGGCGCGGATCGCCGCCAGTTCGGGATCCGGCGCGGGATCGATCGTGGCCGCGCCGCCATCGTCATCATCCGGCAGCGGTTGGTGCGAACGTCGCCGGCGCTGCGTCACTGCCGTGATGCAGCAGTTGCGCACGATGGCCAGCAGCCACGCCTTCGGTTCCTCACCGCGAAAACCGTCGAAGGCGCGGAACGCGCGCAGCATCGCATCCTGCACGATGTCGTCCGCGTCGGCGGGCGATCGGGCAAGCCAGCGCGCGAGGTTGTAGGCCGCATCGAGATGCGGCAGCGCCTGCGCTTCGAATCTCCGGCGCTTGTCGTCCATGTCTCCTGACCGGTCGTCCCACCCAAGGTGTGACATATGGGAGACCACTGCAGGAATGGATTTATTCCCGGGCGCCGCCGGATTTGCCGCTTGCCTCGGTCCTGCTAGGCTTGCCGCCAAGCATAGTGCGGCGGGATTCGGTATGAGTGGATTGCGGCAATTGGCGGCCGTCACGGCGTGCGCAATGGCGGCCATGGCGGCAGCCGTGAACGTCCAGGATCGTCATCTGGCATTGCCGCAGGTGGCGGCGTTATGGCCCGGAATGTCCGCCAGCGCTGCGCCGTTCGCGTCGAACCCGGCGGCCAATCCGCCCACTGCGAAACCGCCTGTCGCTGCAAAACCGGCAGTCTCGGCGAGACCGGTGATCACGAGACCTCTGCCGGTCGCGGTTGTTCCGCCCCCGATTTCCGATCCCGAGGCTGGTCCGACGGTTCCCGATCACAGGCAGCCCCCGCCGATCGATGCCGCCACGCTTGCCGCGCAGAGCACGGACGTCGCGCAGCGGCTTCGCGATCAGATCCCGGCTGAGCTCTTTCCGTATTTCGATGAGTTTCTCTATGTAAGCAAAGCAGGCGCCGGCGCCTGGGCGCAGCATCTGTACATGTTCCACAAATCCGCCGGCGGCGAGCTTGTCTACGAGCAGGCGTTCCCGGTATCCACCGGCCGCGAGCTGCAGGAAAAATATTTCACCAGCACGCCCACGGGCCTGTTCGAACTCGATCCGAACCGTTTCGATCGCGTGCATTTCTCGCATCGCTGGCACGGCGCGGCGATGCCCTGGGCGATGTTCCTCGATTATACGATCCATGGCCACGCGACGGGCATCGCCATGCATTCCGCGGAGGGACATGCCTATGAACTCGGCCGTCGCGCGTCCGGCGGCTGCATCAGGTTGCCCCCGGAAAAAGCCGAGGAACTGTTCCAGCGCTTCCAGGCCGAGGAGCGCGGGCTCGTGCCCGTGTTCGCCTTCGACGATTCGCGCGCCACCACATTCACCGACGGTTCGATGGTTCGCGACGCGTCAGGAAATGTCGAATTGCAGGACGGCTACAGGGTGTTGCTCTTCATCGAAGATTATCCCGGCGGCCCGGCCGTCGTCGCGGTGCTGTCGTAAGTTTGTGAGATGCGCCTACCGTCACCGAGGGAGAAGGACATGTTCAATTTACCGAGGAAGTTCGTAGTGGCCGCCGCCGGCCTCGCTTTGCTCGCCGCGCCGATCGCGGCGCATGGCAAAGCCGGCCTCTGGCAAGTCACGGTGACGATCGGCGGCGCCAATATGCAAATGCCGGACATGTCGAAACTGCCCCCCGATGTTCAAGCGCGCATGAGAGCGGCAGGCGTCGGAATGGGAGGCAACTCGATAACGGCGCAGCACTGCATGTCCGCGCAGGAATTTGCGATGGGGAAGTTGCCGACATCGCAATCCCACAGCAAGAGCTGCGCGACAACCAATGTCAGCTACACGGGCAACCATATGTCGGCGGACATGACGTGTACGGGAAATGTCATCGGTTCGGGGCATATCGAGTCCGACTGGGATTCGGACGAGCACTTTAGCGCTGTCGTCAGAATGACCGGGACTCATGACGGGCGGACGATCACCAGCGAGGAAAAGATCGAAGGGCGGTTCCTGTCGCCCGAGTGCGGCGCCGCCAGCCATTAGCGGGCGGAATTCCGGGCTTCCCGGCCGCTCGCAAGACGCCGCACCCCTCTTTGCCGAACGGGGCGATAAGGGGTAAGCTTCCTGTGGTCAGGTATTGAGGGAGTTGTACCATGTCGCTGCGCGTTTCACTCGTCGCCGCCATTGCGCTCATTGGCTTGGCGGGCGCGCCCGTCTTCGCGGCCCAGACGATCCAGATTCCTGACCCTCGCTTCACCAATCCGAACGCCGCCCCGCCGGACGCCCTGTTCGACAATTCCATTCCGGACCAGTGGCAAAAGAAAAGCGATTCCTCGGACAGCCAGAACAATCAGAACAAATTGGGCGGCTTCCATTTCTCCGTGCGCGGCTCGAACGATCAGTATCAGTATCAGCCGGCCACGAACCCGAACTCGGCTTCGTATCACGACCCGCTTGTGCCGGGCTCCGAGTTCTATCAGCCGCTGCCCGGCTTTAATCCGGACCCCTACGCCCCGCGCTGAATAGTATCGATCATCCCGAAATATGTGCGAGCACGGCCTGTGGCCGTTCGCGAACGCGTCCCCCTTCAGGCCCGCGTGAGTTAAGCTAGAGTGCTGCGCGACTGGGGGCGAACGGATGGCTGACGAAACGGAGGGCGAAGGTCTCGGCGCGGCTCCTATTGGCCGAGGCGCCGAGCCGACGGCCGCAGCGCTGGCGCTTGGCGGCGCCAGCCGGGAAAAGGCCGACGCGCTCCTGGATGAACAGCGCGCGGTCCTTCGCAAGCAGGGGCTGCTTCTCGACCTTCAGATCGAGGACGCGCGAGAGCAGCATGATCTGCATGTTTCGCATCTGCGCTTTCGCCGCTTCGGCGATTACGCGAAGGCCGCGATGGAGACCACGGTCGCAATATTCATTGCGCTGGTTTTTTTTGGTTTCGCCGCTCTCATCTGGCAGGCGCATGAGGCGCGCGGGCTTGTCGCCGAACCGCTGAAGACGCCGCCGGATTTCGCGGCAAGAGGCCTCGACGGCACGGTGCTGTCGCAACAACTGCTCGATCGCCTGAACGCCATGGTCGAAGAGGCGAATGTGTACACGCTACGCAAACCGGACAGCATCGCGGGAAGCTGGGGCTCGAATATCAAGGTCCAGATTCCCGACACCGGCGTTTCGATCGACGAGTTGTCGCGTTTGCTGCATGGGTGGCTCGGCCATGAGACGCATGTCAGCGGCGAGTTGACGCGCGAGCCGGACGGCATCGCGCTCACGGTTCGGGCCGGCGCCAATCCGAGCCGGACGTTCAAGGGTCGCGACGCCGATCTCGATGCGCTGATCGACAAGGCCGCCAATGCGATCCTCAGGGATACACAACCGCTCCTTTACGCGGATCTGCTGGCGCGCAGAGGCGACATGGCAGGTTCAATCGCTCTGACCCGCAAGCTCACCCTGACTGGATCCGCTTTGGATCGGTCGCTGGCTTACAGTAATCTGGCAGACGATCTTGCGATCGAGGGCAGGATTCGCGAATCGATCGCGCCTTACGCACGCAGTATTGCGCTTGCGCCCGACGATCCCATGGCGCCCTTCTTCGCCGTCAACGCGGATGCTGCGCTGGACCACGGCGAAGCCTTTGCGGAACACATCGCATCGGCAGCGCATTTGTTTGCAACCGCGTCACTCGCCGATTATCGGGCCGAGGCGCTTGCCAACCTGATTCCCTCCGCCCACTCGGAGATTGCCGAGTTGCAGGGCGATTTCGCCGAGGCCGTCCGCAACGACCGGCTCGCCGAGCAGAGCAATTTCTCGGACTTCGACGTGCAGGGCGCCGTGATAACGGCGTCCCATCTGGCCCGCGATCACGATGTGCAAGGCGCGCGCGCAATTCTGGCGGACCATCCGCAATATACCGACGGCCAGGCGGTCATCTGGTTTATTGATATCGAGGCGCAGTTGCCTGTTGCGTTCGTCGATGCCGATATCGACGATTGGAAGGGCGCGGTGGCGAGCCTTTCAAACGCCGATCGCATGGCGTTACGGGCCGGTAACGTAAACGACGCGCGCCACACGCTGGTCTGGCCCTGGCTGGCCTACGCATTGGCGAAGACCGGACATGTCGCGAATGCCGAGGCGCTGGTGCGGATGACGCCGCTCGATTGCACGCGCTGTCTCGAATTCCGTGGCCGCGTCGCCGAAGTAAGCGGCGATTACGCGCGTGCTGCACGCTGGTTCGCGCGCGCCGCCGCCGACGCGCCGTCGGAACCTTTCGCGGTGACGGATTGGGGTGCGATGTTGCTGCATCGTGGCGACACTGACGGCGCCATCGCAAAGTTCGAGCAGGCGAATCGCATCGGCCCGCATTTCGCCGATCCGCTGGAAATGTGGGGCGAGGCGCTGATCGTCAAGAACCGCTCCGACCTCGCGCTTATGAAGTTCGAGGAAGCGAACAAATACGCGCCCCATTGGGGACGGCTGCATCTCAAATGGGGTGAGGCGCTGAACTATGCCGGCAAACCGGACGAAGCGAAGCGCCAGTTTGCGCTGGCTGCGGCGCTGGAACTTTCAGAAGCGGACAAACGAGCGCTTGAGAAAGCGCATGCATAAGACGTTCGCGCGCCCGCTTCGGAGCGGCGTTGTGCGACGTCAGGATAGCTTTGCGCCGGACTTCAGCTCTTCGCCACGTGCTGGCGCATGGCGGTCTTGGCGTAAGACGCGTTGTGTCCGCACTCGGGACATTTGGCCAAAAACGGATCCGGCAGGTTTTCGAAAGCCACCCTGCCCAACGCGACCATATTCAGCGCAAAAGGTTCTTCGCACCTTTCGCAGAGAAGTCCCGGATGTTCGATGTCGCCCATGCCACTCTCCCAAGTTCAAAACACGCCCAGATTTCGCCCCAGTGGGCCGGCGCACGCATTCTAGCGCAGCAGACCCATCGCCGCCAACGCGGCGGAATAGGTCTGGCCCGCGCCCCTTTGACCTTGGGCGGCTTTTGTTATGGTGAGGCCGCATGTCGCTTGGGGGGCGGATGGCTGACGAATCGGAAGATCGGGCGAGCAGGCAGGCGACCGGGAGCGGCGTGGACGCGACCGCGCTGGCGCTGATCGGCATGAGCCGCGAAAAGGCCGACGCCCTTGGCGACGAGCAGATCAGGCTCATCGCCGAACAGACGGCACTCGCGCGCCTGCAGGTGGAAGATTTACGGCGCGAGGACGGCCTGCGCCATTGGTCGTTGCGCGTGCGCCATATCAGCGATGTGATGAAACTGGCCTTCGAGATTTCGCTCGCCGTCATCGTCGTTGTCCTCGCCGGTCTGATCGCGACGGCCATCTGGACGGCTTCGCACAATGACGGCGTCGTCATCGAGGCATTCAATGTCCCGCCGGACCTCGCCGCGAAAGGTCTCACGGGCGAGGTAATCGCGACGCAGGTCCAGGACCGCATCGCTTTTATGCAAAACAATGCGGACACGATGCGGGCGGCGAGTTCCTTTCGTAACGACTGGGGCGACGACATCAAGGTGCAGATTCCGGACACCGGCGTCTCCTTCGGAGAAGCCTACCGGTTCCTGTCGTCCTGGCTCGGTCATGAAACGCGCATCACCGGTGAAATCTGGCACGACGCACGAGGCATCGCGATCAGCGCGCGCGCCGGCAACAAACCGGCGAAGATATTCCGCGGCCCCGAAGCCGATCTCGACAACCTCATCGCGGCTGCGACCGAATATATCTATTCGCAGACGCAGCCCTATCGCTATCTGGTGTTTCTCGATCAGCAGGGACGATCCGCTGAATCGCTCCCGGCTGCACGTAATCTCGCGCTCAACGGTCCGCCCGAAGAACGGCCCTGGGCCTATTCTCGCTGGGCTCTGTATTTTTCTGCAGCCGGCGATATGCGCGGCGACCTGGAGAAGCAGTTTCAGGCGTTGAAGCTCGCTCCCAACCTGGCGCATGTCTGGGGGAATATCGCGGCGGACGAACTTGCCCTGGGCCACGACGAAAGCGGGCTGCGGAATAACAAGCGGTCGCTCGCGATTTTTCAGGGTGCGTATTCGCAACAATATGCAAGCTATGCCGTCGACATCAATCTGATCGTGCTGAGTGTGATGATCGCCGAGCAGGAAGGTGATTTCACGACAGCGGCTGCGCACGCGCCGGAAGTGCAGAATATTCCCGACTACGACAATGCCCATCTCAGTCTTCCCCTCATGATGAGCAGCGATCTTGCGCAGGATCACGATGTGTCGGCCTCGCTGGCTGCCGTTGCGGGAACACCGGACGAGCAGAACACCATCCTTTCGGCGACCGTTTCCCTTGGCCCGTCATGGGCTGTGCCGCCGCTGCCGGGGCTGATGCGCGCGGTTGCGCTGGACGATTGGCGCGGGGCGCGGGACTATCTCGTCGAATTCGACAAGCATCCCGAAGCCCATTCTCCCGGCTTCAAAGCGTTCCTTCCCGTCGTGAACTGGCCCTGGCTCGCCTATGCCGACGCGCGACTGGGCGATTTCGGCGCGACCCGCGCATTGGTCGATCGCACACCGGGCGACTGTTATCTCTGCGTGCGCATGCGCGGGAACATCGATGCCGCCGAGAAGAAATGGGCGGCGGCCGCGTGGTGGTTCGATATCGCAACGAGACAAGCCCCGTCGATTCCTTTTGCTTATTTCGACTGGGGCGTGATGCTGTTGCGCGAAGGAAGTTACGATGCGGCGATTGCCAAATTTACTCTCGCCCACCAGAAAGGTCCCCATTTCGCCGATCCGCTGGAAATGTGGGGCGAGGCGCTGATCGCGAAGAACCGCTCCGATCTCGCGCTCGCGAAATTCACGGAGGCCGACAAATACGCGCCAAACTGGGGTCGCCTGCATCTCAAATGGGGCGAAGCGCTGCTGTGGGCCGGAGACAAGACCGGAGCCGCGAAACAGTTTGCTGTTGCGTCACAACTCGACCTCACGTCATCCGAAAGATGGGAATTCGCGAGAATGCTTCATGGCTGAGGAAGACGAAGACGCGTCTGCGACCGTACCCGGCGATGCAGCAGCGGTGGGTATTGCGATGAACGGCGAGGCGTCGGCGGAAGCGCGCGCGTATCTGCGCGAGCAGACCGAGCTCGCCAGGCTGCAAAAACAGAGCCTTTTCGAGCAGAACGCGTTCGAGCTGTCGCATTTGCGCTGGCGCCGATTCAACGACCAGATGAAAGGCGCACTGCAGATCATGCTGGTGGCGGTGGCGGCACTGATCGTCACCGCCATCGGCGCCGCCATCTGGTCTGCCGCGCATGACAACAGCCTCGTGATCGAAGCGTTCAGCGTGCCGTCCGATCTCGCTCAGCGCGGAATTACCGGCGAGGCGGTCGCCGCGCAACTGCAGGACAAACTCACCGCCATGCAGGCGGCAACGGACTCCGCGCGGCCGGCAGATTCCTATGCCAACAACTGGGGCACGGACATCAAGATCCAGATTCCCGACACCGGCGTCTCGGTCAGCGAATTCTATCGCTTGCTGGCGGGCTGGTTCGGACATCAGACGCATATTTCAGGCGAGGTTTATCGCACACCGGACGGGCTCGCCGTCACGGTACGTGCCACCGGCAATGCCGGCGATACGGTGCAGGGAAGCGAACGCGACCTCGATACGCTGATGCAAAAGGCGGCCGAAGCCGTCTATGCGCGCACGCAGGAATTTCGCTTCGGCGTCTACATCACCGGACATCCGGCTCTGAACGGAGCGTCTCCACATCAAATTTTTCAGAAGCTGGTGCAGTCCGGATCATTGCGGGATCGCATCTGGGCGTATATGGCGATCGGCACGGGCGCCGAATTTGCCGATCCGCTGCACGCGTCGGACATTCAGGCCGAGGCCATTCCGCTCGCGCCGCGCTTCGCGCTTCCCTACGTGAACATATCCAACGAACAAGAGTGGCTTGGCCATGACGAGGCTGCGCTTGCCGCGGCGCAAAAGAGCGTTCAGCTGCTTTCTGAAGGTGACGGGGAAATGAGCGCGCGCGCCAGCGCCATCAGCTTACCCGCCCGCCTCGCGTTCGCGGCCAACCTCACGGGCGATTACGACGAAGCACAGCGTCGAAGCATGGAGGCGATACTCGCACCCGAATACGCGCACACTGCCGAGGCCCTGCGCGGGTCGATGGCGAACGATCGCGCGTTGGTTCATGAAGCGGGGCCGGCGCGCGCTGCCTGGAACAGCGTTCCCGTTCCCTCCGTCCGGATCGGGCTCGTGAACCACCACATCTTTGAAATCGGCGTGCTTTACGATTTGAACGAATGGAAGGCCGTCAGCGAGAAGACTGCGCAGTTCGAAAGCCTTCTGAAGGAAACAGAGAATGTAACGCCCTATTCCCCGGCTTTCACGCCCGTCACTCTGTCGCGACGGATCTGGCCCTACACCGCGGCGGCACTGGCGTACACCGGCGACATGAAAGGCGCGACGGCGCTGATCGGCAAGACGCCGCTCGATTGCGATCTGTGCGTGCGCATGCGGGGCGCCATCGCGGCTCTCAGCCATGACTGGCGCGGCGCGGCGCGCTGGTTCGCGATGGTGTCGGCACGCGCGCCATCCATCCCGTTTGCCGATACGGACTGGGGTGCGATGCTGCTTGCGAAGGGCGATCTCGATGGCGCGATCGCGAAATTCCAGACCGCCAATCAAAAAGGCCCGCACTTCGCCGATCCGCTGGAAATGTGGGGCGAGGCGTTGATGCGGCAGAACCGGTCCGATCTTGCGCTCGCGAAGTTTGAGGAATCGAGCAAATACGCCCCCAATTGGGGACGACTCCATCTCAAATGGGGCGAGGCGCTGTTTTACGCGGGGCGCAGAAGCGAAGCGCGGAAGCAGTTCGCAGTAGCCTCAGGTCGCGATCTTTCGACGGCCGACAAAATCGCTCTCGCAAAGTGGATGATGGCCCTTGGCTGAAGAATTCGACGAAGACGCCGCCTCCGTGCCAACGGGGGGGCCAGGAAGCATAAATCCTGCAGCACTGGACGCGGCCATGACAGGCCCATCGGCAGCGACGAAAGAGGCGCGCGACTTTTTGCGCAGGCAGAGCGCGCTCACCGATCTCCAATCGGGGATTCTGCATGAGCAGCATGCACTGGAGCTCTCTCACCTCCAATGGCGCCGATTCAACGACCAGATGAAGGGCGCACTCCAATTCATGGTCGTCGGTGTTGGCGCGCTGATCGTATTTGGCCTGGCCGCCATCGTGTGGTCTGCGGCCAACGATCATGCGCTGGTCGTGGACAGCTTCTCCGTGCCGTCCGACCTTGCCGCACAAGGCGAGACGGGCGCCGTCATCGCCGCGCACGTCATGGACGCCGTCGCAACGATGGAAAATCAAACGACGTCGTTTCGCGCCAAGAGCAGCTATCAGAACGACTGGAGCAACGACATCAAGGTGCAGATTCCCGACACGGGAATTTCCGTTGGCGATGCCTACCGCCTTCTTGTCGGCTGGATCGGCAACGAAACGCATATCTCGGGCGAGATCGTTCACTCCAAAATCGGCTACGCCGTTACGGTTCGCGTGGGCTCCGGCTCCAGTGCGACATTGGAAGGACCCGATCTCGCACAACTCGTCGATAAATCCGCCGAGCACATCATGGATTCCACGCAGCCCTATCTCTATTCCGTCTGGCTTTCGGCGACGGGCCGGCCCGACGAGGGTCGACGTCGCATGCTTGAGCTGGCGGAAAGCAATGCGCCGGCTTCCGAGCGGGCCTGGGCATATGGCGGGCTGGCAAATCAGGAGCCGGACTATTCGTTGGCGAAGGTGTACGGCGAAGACGCCATCCGGCTAAAGCCGGACCTGGTGATCGCGTGGGGAAATCTGCCCACGCGCGATCGTGGCGTCGGACACGACGAGGCAGCACTGAAAGAGCGCGAAACAGAGCTCGCGCTGTTGAGCGGTCGGGCCGGAGAGAATGTGTCCCGGGAGCAGCTGCCGTTTGTCCGTCTGGCGGCGGCTGCGGATTTTGCGTTGTATCGCGGCGATTTTGCCGGCGCGGCGGCACTCGACCGGCAGGCGCTGGATGTCGCCGGACTGACGTATCGGCGCTCGCAGGTGTTGTCTTCTCTGGCCTTTTTTCTGGCTGAAGATCACGATTTGAGGGCGTCCCGCACGGTTGCGCGACAGGACGAGATCTTCAATGTGCAAGGTTACGGCGCCGGCACGTATCAGTTCATTCTGCTGAATCGTGTCCTTGCGAAGTGTGACGCGGCTTCTCAGCTTGACGACTGGAACATGGTCGTCAGGACCGTTGACCAGCTTCCGAAGCTTCTTGCGGGCCGGGCGTTTCCCATGATGCTGCCAAACGCGGAGCTTGCCTACGCGTTCGCAAGGCTTGGCAATTATTCCGAGGCGCGTGCGTTGATCGCTGCAACGCCGCTCGATTGTTACCTCTGTGTCCGCATGCGCGGCAAAATCCGCGCCGCGGAGCACAATTGGGATTCCGCCTCGTACTGGTTTGCCGAAGCTGTGAAACAGGGTCCATCGTTGCCCTTCGCCGACACCGATTGGGGTGAGATGCTGCTTGCGAAGGGCGATCTCGATGGCGCGATTGCGAAGTTCAAGTCCGCCCATGACAAAGGCCCGCATTTCGCCGATCCCCTGGAAATGTGGGGCGAGGCGTTGATGCGGCAGAACCGGTCCGATCTTGCGCTCGTGAAGTTCGACGAAGCCGCCAAATACGCGCCCAATTGGGGGCGGATGCATCTCAAATGGGGCGAGGCGCTCGTCTATGCGGGCAAACCGGACGAGGCGAGGAAGCAATTCGGCATTGCGTCCGGCCTCGATTTGTCTTCCGCTGACAAGGCAGAATTCGCCAAAGTGAATTTACATGGTTGATCAAGCCGGACGACTGGAATCGCCGGTCGTTGCGACCTCCGAAACCGCTGCGCATCCTGCGCCGCGGGGCGAATTGCTGCGCATTCTCGGCGTGTCGTTCGGCATCGCGACGGCCGTGGGCGGCATGATCGGCGTGGGCATTTTGCGCGCGCCTTCGCTGATTGCCGCGGACGTGCCCGATGCGCGGATCATCATCCTGCTTTGGGTTTTGGGCGCGGTCTTCGTCGCGGTTCAGGTCAATGTCATGTCGGAACTGGCGACCGCGCTGCCACGCTCGGGTGGGTTGTACGTCTATGTACGCTACGCTCTCGGCGATGTGGGCGGCCTGGCCGTCGGCTGGACCGACTGGATGGCGTTTGTCTGCGGGATCGCGGCGCTGTCGGTCGGGTTTGCGGATTTTCTGGCGCTCGTCTGGCCGCCCGCGGCGCATGCGCTGCCATTGACGGCCGTCGCCGTTCAGTCGGTGATCTTCGCTCTGAATGCGATCGGCCTGCGGCAGGGGACGATCGTGCAGCAACTTACGAGCCTTCTCAAAGCGATTGCGCTGATCGCGTTTTGCGCCGCCGCGGCGATGCTGGCCATCCGCGCCCACTCTGGTGTAGCGGCGCCGGTTCCGCCGGCGCCTATCGGCTGGTTCGGCATTGTCGCCGCTTTTCAGCTCATCGCGGGCGCCTATTCCGGCTGGAACCAACCGACCTATTTCACCGAGGAAAACCGCGAGCCCGGCCGCAGCATTCCCCGCGCCATGGGCATCGGCCTCATCCTCACCGCCGCACTTTATATCGCTGTCAACGCGGCGCTGCTGGCGGCGCTTGGCGCCAGGGGAACGGCCCAAAGCGCGCTACCCTTCACGACGGTGCTCACGCAGGTGGGCGGCGCGGGCGCCGGCATCGTGTTCGCGATCTGCGCCATGTTCTCGGTCGCAAGTTGCGCCAATGCGGGCATCATGGCGGCGCCGCGCATTTTGCTCGCGCTTTCGCGCGACGGCCTTCTCCCGAAAATGTTTCAGACGGTCAACCGGGGCGGCAGCCCGCATTTTTCCTTCGCGCTCACCGCGATCGTCTCGATTGCGCTCACCTCGACGGGCTCGTTCGATCTGGTGTTTGGCCTGCTCGCCACGCTGAACGCCGCGTGCATCATCCTCGTCATCGTGGCTTACTTCGTCATGCGCCGGCGGGACGCTGATCTGCACCGCCCGTTTCGCGCGATCGCGCATCCGTGGCTGCCCGCAATCGCATTGATCTCGAATCTCGTGTTCTTTGCGCTGTTCCTCAACGCCAACTGGTTGGGCGGGCTTTACGCCGCGATCATGTGGCTGCTCTGCATCCCGTTCGCCTTGATCGCGCGGCGCGTGGCGCAGAAGGCGCAACCCTCGGCAAAGGCTTGACGGACCTGTCACCCGAAGCCGCGTAGCGGATAAGGGTGGCTGGGGCGGAAGGATTCGAACCTTCGAATGCCGGAATCAAAATCCGGTGCCTTACCACTTGGCGACGCCCCAATCCTTGGGATTTCCCGCTTAGGGTCGCGGACCATATCGGCTCGCTTCCGGCCTTTCAACGACAGTTGCAGGCCCGGGAACCCGTCGTTATAAGGACGCCTCCCGAAAAGACCGGAGAGTAGCTCAGCCTGGTAGAGCACCACGTTCGGGACGTGGGGGCCGGAGGTTCGAATCCTCTCTCTCCGACCAACCTTTGCTCTATGAGCTTCGGCTGGCAGGCCATCCGCCTTTTCCAATCTCGGATGGGAAAAGTCTCGTGCGCAATGACGATGCGCCCAAAACGCAAAACGGCGGGAGCATTGCTGCGCCCGCCGCTGCGTATGAAATTGGCGATCGGATCAGAACGTGATCCAGACGCCGTGCTGCCAGTAACCCCGGCCGTGATGTTCGTGCCAGCGATAATGGTCGTTGGCGCCCCAGACCCAGCCATCGGGGTGAATCACGACGCCCCATTCTGGGTGCCAGTCATAATGGTGCCTGACATGCCAGCACTCGCCTTCGGCGTTGCAGGCAATCTCGGCCGCAGCGGTTGTGGCCGTCAGCGCAAGAGCGCCGGCGCCCAAGACCGCCGCCGCAGCAAGCTTCGCAAGACTTTTCATTCCGTTCCTCCCGGTTTTGACCGGCCTACCTGCCGGACGAAAGCCAACCCCTCATAGGGCTGTCTATCATTATTTGTTAACCCCGAAAAGCGGGGGAGGTTGCAGCGGGCTGCGCCTTTTTTGATCCCGGTCGCGCGTCGTATTTTCCGGCAGCGAGGTCATACTCGGGACATGGAAGTGATACGCGCCTATCGCCCGACCGACCTCGACGCCCTCTATCGCATCTGCCTGGAAACGGGGGATGCCGGCCGGGATGCGTCTGCGCTTTATTGCGATGCGGAAATTCTGGGCCAGGTTTATGCGGCCCCTTATGCGAGGCACGTGCCCGAATCGGCATTCGTGGTGGAGGACCAGGAAGGCGTAGCGGGCTATATTGTGGGACCCGCGGACACTTACGGATTCGAGAAGACGCTGGAGGCCGAATGGTGGCCGGGGCTGCGCACCCGCTATCCCGAACCCATTTCACTGCTGACCCCGGACGAACGCATGGCCTGGCTCATTCATCATCCGCCGCGCACGCCACGCCGGATCTCCGAACCCTGGCCCGCCCATTTGCATATCAATCTGCTCCCCCGGCTGCAGGGCCGGGGGTTGGGCGCGCTCATGATCGATCATTGGCTCGCCGCGGTGGGCGCGCAGGGCGCGCAAGCGGCGCATCTGGCCGTCGGCGCGCGCAACGAACGCGCGGTCGCGTTTTATCGGCGCTATGGTTTCCGCGAACTCGAGCACACCGGCCCGCCGTTTGATGTGATCTGGTTTGGCGCCGAAACGAAGAGAAAGACGACATGACCAAGGATGAACTGACGAATTGGGCGCTGGCCAATGGCTGGCAGACGATTGCCGGGAATCTGAGCCTGACGAAGCCCTCGCGGCCTTCGGAGGCGATCGTCCGCCTGGTGCTGAAGGGGACAGTGGTCAATCTCGAGATCAAGAAGCCGGCCGGCAAATGGGAGAAGGTGGCGAGCGCCGCTTATTCGAAGATCGAAGCCGACGAGGAGACCGGTTTCCCCCGGGGTCTGGGCCTCGACACGATCACCGGCTTCACGATGCTCATGGAGGACAACCGGAACCGGGCGGTGTTCGCGAAAATGAATGCGCGCCCGAAGGCGGAAGACTGATCGGTCGCCGGGCTCCGACGAGTCGCCGTCGGGCGCTGCTTCGCGTCGGGCGAAAAAGTTCCCCCGGCAGACGAAAATTTCCTGCGGCCGCAGGGCTTGTGGCGCGCGGGCGATTCATTGCCTGATCGTACGGGACTCGGGGGACAGGGATGCTCACGAACCGGCTGGCGTTGCTTGCGGCAGTGCCGATCTTCCTTGCGCTGGCCGTCGCGGCGCTGCTTGCTTATCGCTTCGCCGCGAACGAACACGCGGAGCGGGGTTGGGTTCTGCACACCTATGAAGTGGAAGTCGGCATCCGCGCGGTTTTCGGCGACGTGGAACGCGCGGAAGCGAACGAACGCGGCTATCTTCTCACCCACGATTCGACATATCTCGATTCCTATCGCGCGGCGCGCGCGGCGTTCGGCCCCCATCTCGCGCGCGTACAACATCTGACCGCGGACAATCCGTCCCAAGCGAGCCGCATCGGGGAAATTCGCGTTGCGGCGAATGCCCGGTTCGACGGCCTTGAGAAATCGCTGGCGGCCGGCGTGCAGATTGCGCCGCCGTCGTCGGCGTTGGTCCAATCGCTTCGGCTCGGGCGGAAGAGTATGGGTTCCCTGAACGCGCTGGTCGGCGCCGCTCTCGCGGAAGAGGAGCGTCTGTTGCGGGACCGCACATCCGCGACGCAGGCGTACGAACAAGAAACAGTTTACACCGCCGCCTTCGGCAGCCTGATTGCGCTGGCTCTGCTGATCGCGGCCGCGATATTGCTCGTGAAGAACAATATCGAGCTCGCCAAGTCCGAAGCGGAGCGCGCGCATCAGGCCGATGTGCTGCAAGCCACGCTCGACAGCATGCGCGACGGAATTGCGGTGTTCGAGACCGACGGATCGCTGGCGGCCTTCAATCTGAACTTCTTTCACCTGCTCGAATTTCCCGTGGCACTTGCGCGTTCCGGCGCCGATTTGAACGACTTTCGCGCTATCGACGGAATGCGCAACAGCGGCATTTTCGCAAGCCTGCCGACGGGCGCCGAAGGCGACGTCGGCGTTCGCCGCCTGGTGCTCGCCGGTCGCGAACTCGATCTTTACCGGACCTTGGTTCCCAAAGACGGGTTCCTCATCGTGGCGGCGGATGTGACGGCGCGCGTCCAGTCCGAAAACGCGCTGCGTCAGGCGCAGAAGATGGAAGCGATCGGGCACCTGACGGGCGGCGTCGCGCATGATTTCAACAACCTTCTGCAGATCGTCAGCGCCAATCTCGATCTGGTCGCGTCCGACGTCCGCGGCAATCCGCAATCCGCGTCTCGCCTGCAGCACGCGATCGTCGCCGTCGAACGCGGCTCCCGCCTGACGACGCAGCTGCTCGCCTTTTCGCGCCGGCAGGCGCTGGAGCCGCGCTCGACCAATCCCGGACGGCTCATTCAGGACATGACCGATCTCCTGCGGCGCACGCTTGGCGAACACGTGGAAGTGGAATCGGTCGTCGCCGGGGGCTTGTGGAACACGCTTGTCGATCCGAACCAGCTGCAGAATGCGATCCTCAATCTCGCCATCAATGCGCGCGACGCGATGCAAGAAGGCGGCAAACTCACGATCGAAGTCGCCAACGCGTTCCTGGACGACGACTATGCGCGTCGTCACGCCGAAGTGACGCCCGGGCAATATGTCATGATCGCAGTGAGCGACACGGGCCACGGAATGCCGCCCGAGATCGCCGCACGCGCCTTCGATCCCTTTTTCACCACCAAGCCGGAAGGCCGCGGCACGGGCCTCGGACTCAGCCAGGTCTATGGCTTCGTCAAGCAATCCGGCGGGCATGTGAAGCTCTATAGCGAGGTGGGTCACGGCACGACGGTCAAGCTCTACGTGCCGCGCACTGGCAAGCCGCAGGAAAACCTGGCGCCCCATGTCGCCGTCCCCAGCGGCGGCGGCAAGGAAACGATCCTGGTCGTGGAGGACGATGAAGGCGTGCGCGCGGCCGTTTGCGACATGCTGAGCGATCTCGGCTATGGCGTGTTGCGGGCCGAGAATGCGGAAACGGCGCTCGCGGTGTTGAAGGGCGGCGCGAAAATCGACCTGCTGTTCACCGATGTCGTGATGCCCGGAATGTTGAATACGCGCGAGCTTGCGCGTCTGGCGCGCGAATTGAATCCCGATATCAAGATTCTGTTCACGTCCGGCTACACGCAAAACGCCATCGTCCATAACGGCCGGCTCGACTCCGACGTCTTCCTGCTGAGCAAACCCTATCGCAAAGACGATCTGGCGCGGAAACTGCGAAGCCTGCTCGATGCGCCGTCCGCGGCGGCGCCCGCGCCGATCGTGCAAACGGAGTTGAAGATTGGGTTGCAGACGGCGGCCGACCCGAAGCCCGCGCGTTTCAGAAAAGCGCTCGTCGTTGAAGACATGGCGCTGATCCGGATGACGACGGTGGACATGCTGGCCGAGATCGGCCTGGAGACCGCGGAAGCGGGCGACGGCGAATCGGCGCTCGCGTTGATCGCTGACGATCCGGACATCGATGTGATGATCGCGGATCTGGGCCTTCCCGGAATGAGCGGCCGCGAACTCGTGGCGGAAGTCCGCCGTCGCCGCC
This sequence comes from uncultured Alphaproteobacteria bacterium, assembly GCA_963715545.1. Classification (GTDB taxonomy): domain Bacteria; phylum Pseudomonadota; class Alphaproteobacteria; order Micropepsales; family Micropepsaceae; genus Rhizomicrobium. Next base: position 4,902,485 of record OY970252.1, read on the forward strand.
CCGATATCAAGATCGTCATCGCAAGCGGCGACGCCGGCGCAAAAACGCAAGGCGAAGAGGCGCTCGCCGGCGTGGTTTTTCTTGCGAAGCCCTACGACGCCGAACAGCTTCGCCGCGCGGTGCTTGCGAGCTGATTTTACGGTGATGATGCCGGTTTCCCGGCCGCAAGATCGGTCTCGAGCGCCGGATCCTTGAGATAGGGCGCAAGGTCGGTCGGCGACAACGCCATCTCATCGGCGCAGGCCGCTATCGCATGCGGAAAATCCGGTTCGACGATCAGGCCGCGTTTGGAATCGAGCCAGATCGCCGGCGGCTGTTCGAACGGATCCTGGTCCGCGATCGCGCTGCGGCAGTCCGCATTGTCCGGCGCGTTGCGATAGCGCGCTCTGTAGAGATTGGTCAGCGCCGAGGGCGGCGCGCCTTCATCCGCATTGTCCGGCGGAAAGAATCCGGGTTTGAACATTTTGGACCAATCGATCGCCGAACCCGAAACCAGGTCGAACGTCATGGGCGCCTCCGCGCCGCTGGTCGGATAAGGTCCGCCGCAATCGTAACTGGTCACGACGTTCACGCTCAAATAACGGCGCGACAGATAGCTGACCGTGATCTGGGTCGAATAAGAATCCGCATCGGGCTTCTCGCCGGCGTCTTTCAATTGCGACAGGCAATCGGCCAGCGCGGATCGATCCGCTTTTTCCTGCGCGGCAAGCAATGCGTTGACCTTCGCCAGGACTTTGGCGTCCGGAAACTTCACGAGGCGCGGATAGACGGGGTTCTGACCCGCACTATGCATGGGCGCGGCGGTCACGGCCGGCGCCGCGTGCGCGGCGCTCCATCCGAAAAGCAATGTGGCGCCCAACGCCAACCAGCCGATCGTTTTTCGCGCGCTCATCGTCCGCTTCCAGTCTTGTGCCGGCGGAGGGTTTCACGGAGCGGCTCGGCCGCGCAAGCGGACAAGAAAAACCCGCGCCCCTTTTCGGGAGCGCGGGTGGAGATGCGGAGATTCCAGACAATGAACGTTATGTTCAGAACAGGACGCCCGTCTCGAGCATCAGGCGGAACTGGTCGCTCTTCGCGCCGCTTGTGCCGAAGCCCGGTCCCGGAGAACTGAGGCTCGACAGGAAGCCGATATTGTTCGCCGTGACATAGGACGCTTCTGCGCGCGCGAAGAAGATTTTGTACTGATAGGTCGGCGTGACGGTGAACGACCATGCGGAGCTCTTGTGCCCGTAGAGCATGGGATCGTAGCCCGTGCTCTGGTCGATATATTCCACGCGGCCGCTGAGATTCCAGTTGGGATTGATGGAGTAGTTCGCCAGCACCGCGCCGCCCCAGGTCGAGGACGACGGGAAAATCCCCACCGTATGGATGTTGGTGTATTGCGCGTAAGGCGTGATCGTCCACGGGCCGGATGTGTGCGTCCAGATCAGGTTGAAGACCGATTCACTGTTCACTGCCGAAAGATAGGCGCCTTTCCCGAGATACCCGCCGCCCACGGCGCTGACCGTATCGGCGGGGCTGATCGTGTAGGCGAGCGATCCGGAAACCCAATTGTAACGGTTGGAATAGGCGCCGTCGTTCAGCGACGCCGAGACGGCGAACGGTCCGGACGTATAGTTCGCCTGCACGCCGCGGCTGATGGCCGGCTCCTGGTTCCACAAAAGCCCACGTTCGATATTCATGTTCTCGAACGTGAAGGTGTATTCCGCGCCGATCAGCGTCGGCAGCTTGCCCACCTCGATGTTGAAGCTGTCCGTCGGCGCGATCTTGAGATAGCCCACCGGCACGGCGCTGAAATTGGCGCTGGTCGCGGTGGAGGCGCGCACATAGGGCGTTCCAAGGCTCGGCAGCGAGTAACCGCCCACCTGCAGATAGAACTGAACCAGCCCGGTGGTCTTCTGGACGAACAACTGCCCGTTGCTGAGGTCGACGAGGTCTTCGTGATCGCCCGGCGTCGTCGAGTGGTTGGTCTGCCACAGCGCCAGCCCGCTCACCACGCCGCCAACGTCGATCGTTCCAATGGGACCGGCGTCGAACGTGATGGGGGTGGCATTGCCGACGATGGGTCCGGTTAGCGCGGGCGTCGGGAGCGCATCGGCCGAAGCCGGGACAGCGCCCAGCATGAGCGTCAAGCCGGCGATCCCCGAGATCGCCGCAAAACGTAATCCACTCATTATATATGTCCCTTCTCGAAATTGGCGGAGCCTGCCCCGCGAGGACGTGCAGGTAGAAGGAACTTCAGAAAAGGGACATAAAAATTCAATAAGGATTCTGCTACACGAATTATGCTGTTCCCTTATATTTTCCGGTTTTGAGACGCCGTTGTTGCAATGCAACACGAATCTGGCGCGACAATAGGCAGGAGGCGCCTTATTGAGCGCTCGACAGGGCGTCAGCGACCTCTCGCCAGGGACAGATGCAGGCCGCCATCGACGAGCAACATCTCGCCGGTGATGTGGCGAGACGCCGACGAACAGAAGAAAACCACGGTATCCGCGATATCGTCCGGCTGTCCCGCGCGCTTGAGCGGCGTGGCCTCCGCCTGTTCGGCGCTGATTCGGTCGAACGCGTCCGCGCCGAATCGGTCCTTGAACCATCGTGTGGCGACATAACCGGGGCAGATCGCATTGACCCGGATTTCAGGCCCGAGCGCGCGGGCCAGCGACAACGTCATCGTGTTGAGCGCCCCTTTGGATGCGGCGTAGGCCACCGACGAGCCGACGCCCGCCACGCCGGCGACCGAAGAGACATTGACCACGGCGCCTGCGCCGCTTGCCTTGAGCGCCTTCGCGCAGGCGCGAATCATCTGGAACGGCCCGATCACATTGACGGAATAGATGCCGGTGAAATCTTCGGCGCTCAACGCGTCGAGATCGCCATGCGCGGCGAACTTCGTGGTGCCCGCATTGTTGACGAGAATGTCGATGCGGCCCCACGCGTCCATCGCCGCGGCTGCGATCTTGCGGCAATCCTCGTCGCGCGCCACATCGCCCTGCACAATGATGACATTTGCGCCCGTACCCCGCGCCAATTCGGCCGTGGCGCGCGCTTCGGTCTCGCTCTTTGCGTAATTGATGAGAACGTTGGCCCCCTTCCGGGCGAGCCCGAGCGCCGTCGCCGCCCCGATCCCGGTGGCCGAGCCTGTGACAATGGCGACCTTCCCTGTGAGATCGAATGGTTCCATCCGTCATCTCCGGCTTCTATGATTTGAGCGTCCGAGGCCGGATTCCCGGCTCGCAGCGAAAGATCGTACAAGTCTGCCATGAACGCGCAACAGACGGCGATCCTCAAGACGGGCGTGGCGCCTGCCGAAGCCGTGCTTCAGAACAGCGCGCCCATGCGCATCATTCTGATCCGCCATGGCCGGCCTGCAATTCCCACCTCGCCACGCACCTCGCACCGCGAGTTTCGCGCCTATATCGACGACTATGAGCAGGCGGGTCTCGATCCGGAGAGCGTGCCGCCGGAAGAGCTTCAGGATCTGGTCAGCGAGCTGACCGCCGTCTTCACCAGTGGGCGCAAACGTTCGGACGACAGCGCCAAGGCGCTCGCGCCGAATGCGGAACTGATCGCCGATCCCCTGTTCGCCGAAGCGCCGCTGGCCTCGCCGCGCATTCCCGTCCTGCGCATGAAGGTGCCGAAATGGGCCGTGGTGGCGCGCATCCTGTGGCATGCGGGCTATCATCCCGAAATCGAGAACTACCGTAGAGCCAAGCATCGCGCGGCGCAGGCTTCCGACATCCTGATGCATCGCGCGCGCGCCGAAGGCGCGGCGGCGCTGGTGGCCCACGGCTATTTCAATTTCCTGATCGGCCGCGAACTGCGCCACCGCGGCTTCAAAAAATCCGGCGCGCATCGCGCGCAATTCTGGAATGCCGTGATTTACGATCGGGAATGATGCGTTCGCGCTTCGGGGCTCGCTATCGCTCGCACCTCAGCATGACGAGTGCTGGCGCGCGTCATCCTGAGGTGCGCGCTTCGCGCGCCCCGAAGGGCGCAGCATCGGCCGTCCTGCATACTGAGACCACGGTATCGCGAAGCCAGCGATGGGCGGGATCGGCGTCCACCCGAGGATGCCACATCGCCGAAATCACGATCTCCGGCGTGCGAACCGGAAGCTCGAAGCTCTGAAGTCCTGCTGTCGCCGCCTGATCGTTCGCCTTGCCGAGGCACGAGCGCGGCACGAGCGCGACCAAATCCGAATGACGCGCGATCCGCATCGCATCAGGAAATCCCGGAACGACAACGGATGTCGTCCGTTGGAGCCCAAGTTCTTTCAGGGCGTCGTCAACCGGTCCGGTGAATTCCCCTTTCCGCGACGCCACAACATGATGGCAAGCGGCATACCGTTCGGGGGTGATATCCGCGCCCGAAAGAAGCGGATGCCCGATCCGAACCACCCCAACGAATCTGTCTCGAAACAAAGACTGCGTGCGAACCTCCGGCGCGAAGGCGCCCAGCACGCCGATCTCCAAATCAATCTGCCCCTCCCGGAGCGGGCGCGCATCCTTCTCGGGCTTGGGCGCGAAACGCAGGCGGACGCGAGGCGCCGCCTCGGTGACGGCTGCGACCAGGGACGCGGACATGGCGGCGACAAACCCTTCATTGGCGCGAATGGTGAAGGTCCGTTCGAGCGAAGCGATATCCAGCCGGTCGACGCGTGGCTGGAGGACCGTCAGCACGTCGCGGCTCAGCGCGGGAACGCGCGCACGCAACTCGGCCGCGTAGGGTGTGGGCACGAGCCCGCGCCCGGCGCGCACGAGCAGCGGATCGCCGGTTGCGGACCGGAGCCGCGCAAGGGTCCGACTCATGGCGGAAGAACTTAAGCCCAGGCGTCGCGCCGCTCCCGTCACGCTGCCTTCGGCAAGCAGCGCGTCCAGCGCAACGAGGAGGTTCAGGTCCACATCGTCCATGGCCGAACATTCGCTCTTTGTGACATAGCGTCCGATGCAATCATATTGTGCGTCCTGTGCGTCTGTTGCAATCAATTCCGCGCTGTTATCAGCAACGCATGAGCACTCTGTGGTCCCGTCTGTTTCGCGCCCGGCGAAGGAAGAGCCCGATGACTGACAAGCATCTGCTCCTTGTCGGCGCTTCGCGCGGTCTTGGCCTCGCCATGGCGGCCGAGTTTCTGAAGACGGGATGGAACGTCGTTGCGACGGTGCGCGGCAGCGCCAGAACCAGGCTGCACGACCTGGCGGACGAATATGAGGGCCGTGTCGAAATCGAGGCCCTCGACATCACCGAACCGGATCAGATCGCAGCGCTGCACGCGCGTCTCTCCGCACGCCGCTTCGATATTCTGTTCGTGAACGCGGGGACAGCCAACATGAACGACGAGCCGATCTCGGACGTCGCGACAGAAGAGTACGCACGCGTGATGGTCACCAATGCGCTCGGCCCCATGCGCGTGATCGAAAATTTGCAGGACCTTGTTCCTGTGGACGGGCTCATCGGCATCATGTCGTCGGGACAGGGCAGCATCAGCAACAACACGAACGGACGCCACGACGTCTATCGCGGCGCCAAAGCCGCCCTGAATATGCACATGCGAAGCTACGCCGCCCGCCATGCCGGAAAGCCCCGCGCGTTGGTGTTGATGGCGCCGGGCTGGATCCGCACCGATCTGGGCGGTCCGAACGCGCCCGTCAGCGTGGAGCAAGCCATCCCGAAGGTCGTGACCGTGCTTCTCGCGCAGCAGGGCAAACCCGGTCTGCAATATCTCGACCGCGACGGGCGCACGGTTCCGTGGTGATTTACGACAGAGAGTAGACGCGTTCATGCTTCGGGGCTCGCTATCGCTCGCACCTCAGCATGACGAACTCGGAGCGCGTCATCCTGAGGTGCGCGCGTCTCGCGCGCCCCGAAGGACGACACATGTCCCGCGTCTCGCTGTTTTTCAAACGATCTCGCCCGCGCAGGTCACAAGAATTTCGGTAAGCTTCTCGGGCGCGGAGTAGAACGGCGAGTGATCGGTGTCGAGTTCGAAGATTTTTCCGCAAGGCTGGCGCGCGATGCAAAGGTCCTGCAAGTCCGGCTTCCAGGCTCCGTCCTGCCGCGTGCGGATATAGATGCGGGGAATGCGTCCATATCTCTCCGGCGTGAGCGACACAGGTTCCGCCAAAACGTTGAACGGCAATGGCGTGATCTTTTCCACGGCGCGCGCGGCCCATTCCGGGGGCGTCGTGTTGTAGAAATATTTTTCGATGATGTGCGCGGGAATGCTGAACGACTTCTGGTCTTCGGCCACGATGCTCCATGTCTCGCTGTCGTCCGGTGCCGGGACCATTTCTCCGGCGGCCTCGCCGTCTGACGGCATGATCGCGGCAAGATAGACGAGTGACTTAATCCGGTCGGGCACAAATTCCGCAGCCTGGCTGATGACGGGCCCTCCGAGGCTATGCCCGACAAGGATCACACGTTCGTTCTGTTGCGCGATCAGGTCGGCTGTGAATTTCGCCCAACCCCGAAGCGTCACCTCTGAAAGCGGCGTGCGATCGCTTCCCGTTCCCGGCAAATCGGGAGCGAACGCCTTGTGACCCCGATCCTGAAGCAGCGGCACGATGCGTTCCCAGCACCACCCGCCGTGGCACCCACCGTGAATCAAAACAAAAATTGCCATCCGGGGTCCCCTGCATCTCGTTTTTTTTGTTGCGTGTTCGCGTCGATGAAAATCGCGGAATGTACGCTTAAATTTGATCGTCTATGTAGGGAAGAGGAAGGAGTCCAAGGTCAAAACACTTCTTAAGTCCGATCAGCTCGCGCACTACTTTGGCTTGACCCGCACTTAGTTGATAGGATTCGTCCAACGGATCTTTGGCTCCGACGACGGTAGCCATTCCGCTAACCAGAATGTCGCAAGATACGCCATTTTCTATAAACCCCCTGACGTCGTCCACCTCAACCCGCCGTGTTAACTTACAAGCGCCGTCGAGCATCACGCCGTTAGCAGCCGCGGATGCGGCCAATGCGGCAGCCTGCCGAAGGGATTGTGGGAAGTGCGCGCGGTTCCGCTGGGTCGCTTTCGGGATGATGGTGCGCCGGAGAGGTTTCAGTACGGACGATTTCATCGGAGCAATGGCGAGTACGAATCGGTTGAGCGCTGCCCGCTCTGGATCGTTCTCTGGAGTTCCTGACAGCGTCTCCCTGTGTCTTGCTCTCGAAAAAGGAGAAACCTCCTGCAATGATCGAGCACCAGGGTCCCGGTTCGTGAGGCATCCCCCCTCATGGAGCCGCCCGAAAAGGCGAATTAGTTCCTTTTCCCGCTCATTGATCATATTTAGGTCATCGCCGAGGAGATCAATCTCATACACCACGGCTTGATTGGCCCGCCACATGGAGCGAATGACGTTTAGTTTGTGATCGTTCGTTCGCCAGTTATTGGCGTGTCGGGCTTCGTTCTCATGGAAGAACACGCGAGGCCCCGCTCCTTGCCCAACGTAGAATGGGCGACCGTCGGAACGGCGTAGGATGTATATGTAATTCTTCACGTTCCCGCGAAGAAAGGCCTTGCACTCGGATTGACCGCCGACGAACAATCTACCCGTGCGTATGACCCCATTTCGAAGCCTCAAGCTGCCTGAGTCGGCCTTCACGCCGCTAATCCTTCCGCTTGCGCCTATCAACGCGAGTGGCGAGAGCCTTCTGGCCAGACTGGGTGAACCGCATCCACGCGTAAATACCTATCCAGAGCACTAAGAGCATGATCGGTGGGATGCGATCAAAGCCGGAACCGACCACCGCCGCCCAAATCAGGATCGCCGCAAGAATCACGAGCGGTATCAAACCTAGTATGCGCCTAGTCATTGCGCCCTGAATCCGTACTGTCCAGCGGCGAGCAATACCACGTATTGGGTAACGCGGCGACACTAAATGAATTGCATCGATTGCTAGCTTCGTTGGCAGGCAATCCGGAAATGGATCAAGTGATTGGATCGGCAGCGGCAAACGGCCTTGATCACGCGGATCCGCGCAGCACGCCCGCAGCCGCCAATCTCTGCAGCGTTTCGGAACCGAGGCCGGCTTCCGTCAGGACGGAATAGGTGTCGGCGCCGAGGTGGGGAATATGGGCGGTACAAGGATCTCCCGTCGCCATCGTGAGCGCAGGTCCGGGAACCTGTGCGAGAACGCCGCCGCGCGGGAGTTCGACTTCGGTCACGGCGCCGCTTTCGAGGCGCTGCTCTTCCTCGCAGAGTTGCGCAATGCTGCGCGCCTCGCCGCAGACCACGCCCAGAGGCTGAAGCACCGCGACGGCCTCGGCAGATTTGCGTTGCCCGAACCAAAGTGCGGCAGCCTCCAACACGCGTTCTCCGCGCTGCGGATCGTCGTTGCGATCATCGGCGTATTGCGCTGCGCCGACTGTCTCCGCGAAGGCCCGTCGCATCGCCGACGTGATCGGCATGACATAAACATGGGAGTCCAGCGTCCGAAACATGTCGATGAAGGAGGGCGCGTACCGGTTTCCCGCTCGCCGCGGGGTCTGACCCAACACGGCATTGGGCACGTGATAGCTGAGATAGGAGATCATGGTCTGGAGCATGCTCACCTCGACCTTGCGGCCGCGGCCCGTCTGCGCCCGTTCCAGAAGCGCGCAGGTCGCCGCGAAGGCGCTGTGCGCAGCGACAGTGTGATCGGCCACCAGGAATTGACTGACCATCGGCGGCCCGTCTTCGGCGCCCGTAAGCTCGGCAAAACCGCTCATCGCCTGCACGGCCATGTCATAGGCGAGGAAGGACTTTCGGGGGCCCGTGCTGCCGAATCCCGTGATGTGCACCATCACGGCCCTGGGATTGATCTGGCTCATGTGCTCGAAGCCGAAGCCCAGCTTCTCGGGTATGCCGGGCGAATAGTTCGTCACGACGATGTCCGCCCATTTGAGCAACGCATCCAGAGCCTCGCGCGCTTCGGGCCGGCGAAGATCGAGCGCCACGCTTCGCTTGCGACGATTGTGGCAGGCAAAAGCGTAAGCGTCGCCGTCCGCACTGAGGGGCGGAACCGCGCGCATCGGTTCGCCGCCCAGCGGTTCCAGCTTCACGACGTCGGCGCCCTGGTCCGCCAGCATCATCGCGCAGTGCGGCCCGGCGATGTAGTGCCCGATCTCCAGCACTTTTGCGCCGGTCAGCGGTCCCTGCACCTGTTGGCTCATGATGCTTCCCGCTTCCCGGTCATTCTTCCCAGCTGGCGCTCAACGGCCACGATGATCTTTCCCTTTGGTGGGGGCCTTTGGATGGGCATAGGGATGAAAGCCATCGGAAAACTCGAAGGGCGCCTCGCGTTCGATCCTGTCGACGGCCCGGCGATAGGCATTGACCAAACGGTCCTCGGCCGCGTAGTCGAACGGGTCGTGTTTGAAGTCCTGCGCCGGGATGGGGTTCTTGACCAGCCAGTCGATGAATTCTTTCAGGGCTTCGCCGGTGGCGATGACGTCTTTGTAGCCAAGGCGCTCGCGCGCCTTTGACGTGTCGGGCAGGTAATGACTTGACTGCTTCAGGAGCGGATCGAACCATCGCGTCGGCTTCGCAAGCTCCTCCGGCAGCGAAACCATCTCCATGTCGCATCCCATGATGTCGGCGATCATCTCCGTCCACTGACGCACGGTGAACTGGCGTTCGTCGGCGCAATTGAAGATCTCGCCCGCGGCAGCTTCGGGCCGGTCGACCGCAAGCAGAATGTGCTCGGCCGCGTTTCGGGCGGCTAGCCTTGCGGTGATCGGCAGGCCTCCGTCCGCCAGGATCATGCGTTTGCGGCCGTCGAGGATCCGCTTCACGATCGACCACTCGCGCGGGAGCGGCTGACGCGGACCATAGATGATCGGATAGCGGAAATGGCTGGCGCTGAACGCGCCTTTCCGGTGAAGCTCCATGATGCCGCGCTCGGCATCAAGCACCTTGTTGCTGAACGCCACGGCCGGGTCTTCGGCATCGGAGGATCGAAACGCTGCGGCGTCGTCCTCGCGAACGGGGATTGGCAAACCGAAAGGGCGTAGCAGCCACGGCGACAGAGAACCCACATAGGCCAGCGGACCGCCGACGCTGATGAACTGGCTGCAACGTCCGGCCAGCGCTTCGCCCACATAGCGCAGCCTGCCATACGCCGCGACGACAAGATCGAATTGCCGTCCTGCGAGAGCGTCGTCGATGGTGTGACGGAAATGCGGGTCGGCGTGGATATGTTCGCAGTCGGGCAAGTCCGGCGACTCATGCGCGCCGCGATGGAAGATGGTGAGCTCGTAGCCCCGTTCGACCAGGCCGCGCGCCACCGGAACGCCGGTCGGCCCGGTGCCACCCACAAGCAAAGCCTTCATGCTCATTTGTTTTGGCCCGGTTCTTCCTGCTCCAGCCGCCTCGCCCTCGTCAGCGGCCCTCAACAGGTCATCCCGCCCTCACGCCGTCGTCAATCGCAAATTCGCAGCGTCGGCTCTTTGGAGAGCTTCGGCGGAGTTTGTGCGAGCATCGGGCATAGCGGAGTAAAAAATCCGGTCTCCCGGCGACAACGGCCGCAAGTACCAGCATGATCGTCAGCCATTCACGAAAGCGGCGCTTTTTATCGCCGGGAAATACGCGGACAGTCAGTTGGACTGCACCCTTGTTGTGAGACAGGGAAATCCGGAGACAGATTGACCGCCGCCGGTTTGCCAATGCCGGCTCTTCATCAAACCTTCTCCTTCTCTTTGGGCGCAGAAACCCGGCGGGTCTTTGTCTCGGCTTTGGGTTTGGGCAGGAGGCGAAAGCGTGTTTGGCACCACGCGAAATCAACGCCTACGTCCAGCAGAGCATCGGAACGCCCACATGGGCAGGCAAATTCCAGGACGGCGAGAACACGGTAGGTCTCCCCGGCGCGCAGGGGCACCGGCTTGCCCGTGACGTGGTTCGGCGCGGCGTTGACGCAGAGAACGAGATCGCCAGGTCCGACTGCGTCGCTCATAGCTTCCATCCATTCCGCCGGGAAAAGGCTAGGCCCTGAAATCCCGGAAATCCGGCGACAGGTTAAATGTACAAATGCCGGGACGCCATACGAAATGCGCTCACGGGTTTCGCGTATTCCCGGCCGCACCATCGCGCGCTGCGCACCGGGGAGAAAAACCCAGTCCGCCGATCCTGCACAACCACGACTGTTGTAATGCGCATGGCGTCGCGGGAATCGACACCGACAGCGTGCGGCATGGCCAGCATATTATCTCTCGCAAAGTATCTTGCATAGCAAAATATATGGTGATATCGTGAAGATATGAGCGGCATCGAAAAAGTCCCCAAAAGCGAGCGGGCCGGCATCGAGCGCGAGTTCAAGCGCGGCGCGCTGGAACTGGCGGTGCTGCATTTGCTGCAATCCGGCGAGGCGTATGGGTACGACATCGTCACCCAAATCGCCGATCGAACGGACGGAGCGCTCGAAGTGACCAACGGCACGCTCTATCCCGTGCTGTACCGGTTGGAGCATGCGGCGCTCGTAAAAGTGCGATGGGAAACGCAGGAACAAGGCGTGCCCCGCAAATACTACATGCTCACGCCCGCGGGCCGCAGGGAGTTGACGCGGCTGACGGGCGAATGGACGACATTTGCGAAGGCGATGGCCCGGTTATTGCGCTGACGCACATCTGCGCACTGAGGAGAGAAGGTTATGACTGTTCAAGATTACCTCGCTCAACTCGCGGATGCGATGCCGAGGATGATGCCGGAGCGCGACCAGATTGTCGCCGATGTGCGCGCACACATTGAGGAAGAGATGCAGCGTGGAGTGGCGCTCGATGCCGTGCTCGCAAGGTTTGGCGACCCGGCGGATCTCGCCGCGTCGTATTTATCGGAAACACCGCTCATCAGCGCATCGTTCTGGCGGCGTGCGGCGGCGATGGCGATCGACATTGCAATTCCGGCCGCCATTGCCATACCCCTCGCTGCGATGTCCGGCCCGGTCTCCCGGGATACGATGCTGCTCGTACCAATCTTCCTTGGCCTGTTCGCTGTCATTGTCGGGTTTGTCGTCTACATTGTGGTCGGCGAATCCCGCTTCGGCCAGACTCTGGGCAAGCATTGGCTCAACTTGCTCGTGGTTCGGGAATCCGGCGCACGGATCAGCGTCGGCCAGGCGATCGTTCGGCTGCTGCCGTGTGTGCTTCACGTCTGGTGGATCGATGTCTTCTTCGCTCTGTTTACGGAAAAGCGTCAGCGCGCGTTCGAAATACTCTCGAAGACGCGGGTCGTAACGATCGATCCTGCGCATCGTTCGTATTCGGAACATCGGCCGCCTGTATCGTTAGCGGGAGATGCCCAAATACAATGATCCTGGAGAAGCGCCATGGACCCATTCAAGAATTTCGTCACCAACTTGAACGCCCCGGGACGTGGACCGATCACCGTGCTGATCGCCTGGATGTTTGTCGTCGCGGCGCTGGGTATTTTCGGTCACGGGGAAATCGCGGATTATGCGATGGGGATATTGGCGATTACAGGCGGAGCCATCCTCACAACACTGGCCGTCCGGACTTGAGGACTTCGTTGTGGGTTCGCCGAGTATAACATTCCCTAATGCGGGGGCGCCCAATCCGAACGCCCGCGCGGATGCGCCGACGAAACGGATTAACCGTCGCCAAATTCCGCACGCCAAATTCTTGCGGCCCGCGTCAACCTGATTTAAATTTGCGGGATTCCGTCGGCCTGCGGAAACTTCCGGACACCCGTTCGGAACGGGGCCTTCGACTTACACGTCGAGACATCCTGGGGGGACTGTCGGCGGAACAGACAAATTGGGGGGGAATGCACGTGTTCAAGCAGGTTCTCATGACGATCGGCGCGCTCAGTCTTTGCGTGGGCGCAGTGCGGGCAGACGAAGCCGGAACGCTTGCCGTGGGGCGGGGGATGCCGCCGCAGCAGGCGAAAATGTTGCTCCGTCTCGAAGCGCGTTCCCAGGCGCTGCATAGAGCCTGGCTCGCCTCCGGTCACGTGGCCGAGACCGCGGCGCCCGCGATCACCGCCGGCAAACTCGTGACGCTGAATCTTAATCCGGTCAGGGCTCCCGCTGCGCCGGAGATCACCGTGACCTTCCAGGCCGCCGCCGGTCTGTTTGCCATCGGCGCCTGCTTTTCGTCGAGCACGTCATTGCAAGGACTTTGTCTCCACGAGGTATTGCCTCCCGGTCCCACGCCGCCCACGGCAGGAAACGCCGCCATCGAACAGCCGGGCGGCGAGGGCGGATCTCTGACCCTCTATGCCGCGCCCGGCGCCTGGACGCTGACGGATTTGTACATCGTAGATCAGTCGGGGGCGGCCGCCGCCTATAACCAAAGTCAGATCGCGGCATTGTTCACAAGCGGCAGCACGTTCGAAGTGACCAATAACGGAACGCCGGACACGGCGCCTCCCGTCATAACGGCTGCGAAGGTGCTGACGCCGGTCGTCACGCTGTCGTCCGCGAACCCCGCCTTCGGCGCAAGATTGACGGTGTCGGACAATCTCTCGGGCGTGGGTGAAATCTGTATCGACGTCACGGACCCGCACGGCAACGAATATTCCTGCGGCTACGACATACCGCCGACTCCGCGGAGCGTCGCAGTCAATACGGGGACATCGATCGCCGGCGGCTCGGCCGGGACCTGGACGATCTTTGACTACGATGTCTGCGACGTTGCGGGCAACTGCGTCTACGACGCCAACCCGTCCGACATCCAGTCGCTATTCGGCACGACGACATTCAAGGTGAAAAACTGAAGGAGCGCGGTGAGGCTTGGTGTATTGCATCGATTGCTGACCTGATCGGCAGGCAATCCGGAAATGGATTAAGTGTCGCCGGATACGCGTCGCGTTCGCCCGCGCCGTCTACAGACACGGGGCGAAATTGGCGCTTTTTGCATTACGCTGGTCTTCACCGGTGCGCGAATATCTGACACGGTGGCGCCAGCTATATTTTCCTCTAACGCATGCTCTTCGCGAGGTTCTGAGCGTCGGGAAATGTCTGCGGCGCGCCAATTCGACAACAACCGAAACAGTCCTCACCGCACTCCAACCCGCGTGAAATCGCTGGTCCAGTTGGTCTCCCAGGTCTTTCCGCCGTCGGGCGAGTAGGCCTGTTCCCAATGCGCCGCGTTGGCTGTGATGTTCGACCAGATGAACCGCACCTTGACGGGTTTCCCGCGCAGCGTGTCGTCGTTGTAGAAAGTGCCCACACCGCCCACGAAACGGCCCAGCATCGGCGGGTCGAGTTTGGCCGTCGGCGTGCGGCCATCGAGCCACCAGATCGCCCATTGCCCGGTCTTCGGATCATAAGCGCGCAAGGTCGTACCGCTATAGGCGTCGCCCGGCTTGTCGAGGAACGTGTCGTCCACATTGCCCCGGCCGTTCAGGATCGGCCACCAGGTCTGAGTACCGTCATATTCCAGCCAGTCATGGCTGCCCGCCAACCGCTCCTTCAGAACCCGGTTGTGGATCTTCCATTTGCCGACCCTGAGGTCGAAGGCATGCAGCCCGCTGAGGTCTTGTGTCTCGGCGGCGTGCGCCGTCGCCAAACCCAATGCGACGGAGACGGCGACGGCGGAGGCTATGTGGCGGCGACGAGTCATTGGGATATCCGCGAGAGGATTGCGCGACCGACTGTAAGGCCCATACCTGTCACCGAGTGTCAGGTATTGCCGCGCGATCGAAATAAACGCTTGCGCCGGCGCGCCTCGACTCGACGCTCCGTCTGCGACACGCCAATTCGACAGCAACCGAAACTGGCGGCGCGGCAATAAGCCTTTCCCTCTCTCCTTCGGGAGAGAGGGCAGGGTGAGTGGGTGCACATGCAGGACGCCGCTGTGGAAAGAATTGGTTCTGCACGCGCACCCACTCACCCTCGGATGCTGCGCATCCTCGACCTCTCTCCCGACGGAGAGAGGTGATGGGGATTTCGGGGACGCCTCATCCTGCAGCAATGGCGGCGCATCGCCGTGGGCGTAATTGGAAAATGGATGAGACGTCCTCGTGTTTTCCCGCCGGGCAAGCGCCTCCCTTCCGCTGTCCGCGCGCCTGTTAATAAAAGGTCGGGCGACAGGGCGAATTCGCGTTTGACGCGTTATGAGATTGAGAGATGCCGCGCCAGCACGCGCGTCCATGAGCCCGAGGAGATCGCCGTGAGATTGTTTGCCGCTTCAGTGTTAGCCGTGGCTGTTTTCGCAGCCGGGGCTGCCTTTGCCCAAAGCGATAACAGCGTGGGCGGCAGCGCCCAGGTTGGGCCCGCCGGCGCAGGCGCGCAGGCCGGTCCGAGCGGGGCGGCGGCAGGCGCCAATGTGGGCCCGGTGGGCGCTGGCGCCCATGCCGATCATGGCGATGTCGGCGGAGGCGGTCAGGTCGGCGGCATCGTCGGCGGCGGCGCGCATGTCGGAAACGGAGTCGGGGCCGGTGTGAACGTTCTCGGAGTCAATGTCGGCTTTGACATCGGCGGCCATCGCGTCTGCCACGGCGGATGGTATTGGCACAACCATCATCACTATTGCCATCGCTGGTAGAAGCATCCCGGCACGGCAGACGTAAGGCGCTCACGGGTTTCTCGCGTTTCGCGTTTCGTTTCGCGTTTTCAGGGCCGCCCCATCGCGCGCCGCGCACCGGAAAGAAAACCCCGGTCAGCCGCTCTGCACAACCGTGACTGTTGGAATACGTGGTGCCCCGCGTTCATAGCGAGCACCTAATCTCACCGGTGCTCGACCGGCTACTTCGGGGTAATAGTTATCATCACTTTATAGTCGTTGTGAGTTTCGGGTTGACCGAAGTCCTTGTTGATCACATCGGATATGTCATCCAAGAACACATCAACGAAGAAATCGGGCTGTTCCCATCTCGTTCGCAACACCCCGATTCTGCTTATGTAAGTTTGGGTGGACGTCCATGCCGGATAGCAGCTGCGGACAGCATCAATCGTATGATGATATTGAGTTTGGGCACGATCGAAAGTCGGCACATGCAAGTATGCGCAGGCATATTCAGGTTGACTGCCGGCGGTGATCTGCATTGAACAATCCGCCCCCGGCGCGGGATTGGTCTTGCCGTCATAGAATGTAAATTGGTCGAAAGATTTACCCTTGCGCTCCGCACCCTTCCACTCGGCAAAGCCCGTATGGACCGAAGGCAACACCTGGTGGAGCAAGGTGCATGCTCCAAGGTCCTCTTGCGCCCGGCTCGGCGCGGCACTGACGTTGAAAATCGAAGCGACGGTGAAAATCAACAATAGCCTGTTGCTAACAAACCTTCCTGCCCGCGCCAGCAGATTTTCCAGGTTACCCATACTCTCGATCCTTGCGCGGCCCGCAGCAAATTAACTGGACAGGGAAACATCGGGCCACTTGCGAAAGAAATCAATGCTCATTTTACCATTCGCGACACGCTTAACACGGGGACGCTTCATCCCGCGCGGAAAGAGCGATGCGCGCGAGCTCGGTTGCGCCTCGCCGAACCATCCTGGTTGCTTCGCGCGCGCGTGCTCCCGAAAATTCGCCGATCGCCGGACCGAAAAACAGTTCGGAAAAATCGCGCTCGTCGTAACCGCCTGACGCGCAAAAACATTCGGCGGAAATTCGTGCCAAAGATTCGAGTTTCGTTCCAACTATTTTGCGGAGTTGCAGTTTCGTTGCATTGCGCGCGCGGATTTGCGCCGCCATGTTGGGTGTTTTCCCGCGAAGGAAAGCGCGCTTGGACGAGCAACGGATCGGGACGCATCGGAAGACGGAACGCGCGCGCGCCGCGCGGTCGGCGGAGTCTGCGTGCGTCGCGCGGCGTGCGCCGGCGTCGTCGCGCGCGAGTGCACGCATGAACAGGCGGCGAATGGCAGAAAACAGGCGCCTGTTATGGCCTGTTATGATTTTTCCAAGGCCTTGGTTCGGTTGGAGATTCCGAAAAATAACAGGCAGGTTTTTTTCGCGCATTCGCCACGCGCCGGTGGTGCAGGCCCGACTGCAGGGACATTTGCAGGGCGAAAAAGCCCTGCTCCGCGAGGTCAAGTTATTGACGTAGTTGAATATTTTGACGCACAAAAATTTTTCGCGAAAAACGCGTCGGCGCCGCAACGGAGCGCGGGCATCCTGCCCGCATCTGCCGAAGCGAAGCGCAAGCTTCGCGCAGGCAGACCAGCTTCAGCGCAATCGTCGCCGCCCATGCGGGCTGGAAGCCCGCGCTCCAAAAGCATCGCGAATAACAGGCGGATATCAGGCGAAATATCAGGCGAGAAACAGGCGGAGGGTTTGCCTGATATCGTTGCGGAAAGCCTTGCAGCCATTGGCTTTTTTATCGTCTGCGCGCCGTGCGAAAAAATTTCGCGCAAAATGCTCATGATCGGGCGCAGATGCAAACTCATCCGATGGCGAAATCTGATGTGCGTCGAGGCCCCCCACCCTAACCCTCCCCACAAGGGGGAGGGGATTCTGTCGGCGCTCATTTTGACAAATACGAATGCCGTTCAGCGTCCACAAAGAGGAAATGAAAGCGCGCACAAGCGCCAAGGACATGCTCGTTCTGTCCCCTCCCCCTTGTGGGGAGGGTTAGGGTGGGGGGCGATAGAAAAATTACAGCATCGCCGGGATAACGCGATCCGGCGGCTTGTGCCCGTCGGCGAAAGTCTTGATGTTGACGATGACCTTTTCGCCCATGTCGATGCGCCCTTCCAGCGTCGCCGAACCCATATGCGGCAGCAGCACGACATTGCGCAGCTTGAGCAGCTTCGGATTGACGGCAGGCTCATGCTCGAACACGTCGAGGCCGGCGCCTGCCAGCGCGCCCGTCTCCAGCATGCGCGCAAGCGCGTTCTCGTCGATCACTTCGCCGCGCGCGGTGTTCACGACATAGGCCGAAGGCTTCATCAGCTTGAGCCGGCGCGCCGACAGCAGGTGATAGGTGGCCGGCGTGTGCGGACAATTGACGGATACGATGTCCATTCGCGCCAGCATCTGGTCGAGGCTCTCCCAATAGGTGGCCTCAAGCTCATGCTCGATATGCGAATGAACTGGCTTGCGGTTGTGATAGTGGATCTGCAGGCCGAACGCCTTGGCGCGGCGCGCCACGGCCTGGCCGATGCGGCCCATGCCGACGATGCCGATGCGCTTGCCCCAGATGCGATGGCCCAGCATCCAGTTCGGCGACCAGCCCTTGAAATGCTCGGCCTTCAATTCGTCCACGCCTTCGACGAGGCGGCGCGGCACCGCGAGGATCAACGCCATGGTCATGTCGGCCGTGTCTTCCGTCAGCACGCCCGGCGTATTGGTGACGGTGATGCCGCGTTCCAGCGCCGTCTTCACGTCGATGTTGTCGACGCCATTGCCGAAATTCGCGATGAGCTTCAAATTGGGGCCCGCGCGCACCAGCACCTTCGAATCGATGCGGTCCGTGACCGTCGGCACCAGCACATCGGCCTTCTGGATCGCCTCGATGAGCTCGGCCTGGCTGAGAGGCTTGTCCTCGACATTGAGGCGCGTGTCGAACAGCTCCCGCATGCGCGTTTCGATCGCATCGGGAAGCTTGCGCGTGACGATCACGAGCGGTTTGTTCGCGGGCATCCGGGCTCCATAGGGGCCCGCAGTTTGCGCCGAGCCCGTCTTTGGGTATTAGCAGATGCGTCTATCCGGTCAAATATGGGGGCTGCTTGCCGAAGCGCGGCCTTGCAGATGGCGGCGCGAAGGCTAGAAATCCCGGTCGCCTCCGCCGAGATCAATCGCGATATGCAGGGTTTTCAGATTCTCCGATCGGTTCTTCTGGCGCTGGCCGGCTGTTTGACGATCTCGGCGGCGATGGCGGCCGCCCCAGCCGTTCACCCCGACGAAGGCGCGGTGCCGCCCCATTTCGTCAGCCTCGACAACAACAAGGTCTATATGCGGGAGGGCCCGACCTATGACCACCGCGTTCTTTGGGTCTATCGCCGCAAGGGCCTCCCGGTGCTGCTGACGGCCCAGTTCGATGTCTGGCGGCGGGTGCGGGATTCGGACGGCGCGATCGGCTGGGTCCATTCCAACATGATCTCAGATGCGCGGACGGTCCTCGTCACGTCGAAGGCGCCTGCGCCGCTGCGCTCGGGCGAGCCTGCGAAATCGAAGACTCTGGCCTTGGCTCAGCCCGGCGTTATTGCCAAGCTGGAAGTCTGCGGCCCGCAAGCCTGCCAAGTCTCCACCGGCGGCGTCGAAGGCTGGATCGACAAGAAGAACATATGGGGAGTGACCGCGGGTGACGTCTTCCACTAGGACGGACGAAGAGACTTTGCGCGCCGCGCAAGCCAAATCCATCGCCGACGGCGCCACGGCGGACGATCCGTCCGGCAGCCCCGCCACGCTCGCCGCGACCGAAGCCGGCGCCTGGGCGCGGTTCGTGCGTTCGCCGCCCGGCAAATCGGCCACCGGCGACAGCATCGCGAGCCCGCTCGGCCAGCTCTCCTGGGCGATGTTCGATTTCGCGCGCACGCCCTATGTGCTGCTGGTCACGATCTATCTGTTCGCGCCCTATTTCGCGAACACCTTCATTCCCCACGATCCCGTGCGCGGTCAGGCGATCTGGCTCAACATCCAGGGCTATAGCGGCGTGTTCATTGCGCTGCTGGCGCCGTTCATCGGCGCGATTTCGGACGCGGGCGGGCGACGCAAGCCCTGGATCGTCGTGTTCGCGCTGATGGTGGCGTTCGCGGCCGGCATGTTGTGGTACGCCAAGCCCGGCGGCACGGGGCTCTCCGTGTTCGAAGTCGGCGTCCTGGTCGCCATCACTTACGTCGCGTTCGAATTCACCACCGTGTTCTACAACGCGATGCTCGCGTCCATCACGACGAAAGAGCAGGTGGGCGGGCTTTCGGGGCTGGGCCTTTCGCTGGGCAATGCGTCGGGTCTCGCGATTCTTCTCCTGATGCTTTACGGCTTCGCGCTGCCCGGCAATGTGCCGTGGAGCTTCATCCCCGCTCATCCGTGGTTCGGCATCGATCAATCGCAGTTTGAATCGGATCGCCTGACGGGACCGATCTCGATGGTGTGCATCATCGTGTTCATGGTTCCGCTTCTGATCTGGACGCCCGATCGCGCGAAATCGACCATGGGCTGGGCCGCGGCGTCGGTCAAAGGCATCCGGTCGGTGATCACGACGTTGCGCAGCCTGAAGCATTACAAGAATGTCGCGACCTATCTGCTCGCGCGGCTCTTCTTCAATGACGGCATGACGGCGCTGCTCACCATCGGCGGCATCTATGCGGCGGGCGTGTTCCATTGGGGCGCGCTCAACCGACTGGCCTACGGCATCATTCTCAGCATCTTCGCCGTGTTCGGAGGTTTCTTCGGCGGCTGGCTCGACGATCATCTGGGGTCGAAGCCGGCGATCTTCATTTCCGTGGGCGGCACGCTGTTGTTCGGCATGCTGTCGGTCACGATGGGGCTGGATCGCATTTTCTGGTTCATTCCCTACGACCCGAATTCGGCGCCGGTGCACAGCCTGCCGTTCTTCAGGACATGGCCGGAGATCATCTACATGCTGCTCGTCATCATGGTCGCGATCTGCGTGACGGCGTCCTATGCGAACGCGCGCACCATGATGGCGCGCATCGCGCCGGTGGAGCGCATGACGGAATTCTTCGGCCTGTTCTCGCTGTCGGGCCAGTCGACGTCGTTCCTCGCGACCTTGAGCGCCAGCTGGCTCACGGCCTGGACCGCAAGCCAGCGCGGCGGAATGATCGCCGTGATGATCTTCCTCGGCCTCGGCCTGATCGGCATGATCTTCGTCAAGGAAGAACGCGCGACCGCGGTGTGATCCGCGCAATGAACTCCGTTAGTGCGGCGGCGGGCCTGGCGGCGGACCATAAGCGCCGGGCGGCGGCCCGTCGTGATCATGGTCGTGGGAATGATCGCCATCGTGATCGTGCGAATGATCGCCGTCATGATCGTGATGATCGCCGTCGTGGCGGTCGTCCATCACCTGGTCGCGATACCAATGTGATTGCGTCTCGTAGTTCTGCGAGCGCTCGTCATAGCTGTGCAGCAGATGCTCGTAGCAGTCGCGATCGCAGGGCGATTGGTCGTGACAATCATGCTCGCAGGGCGGGCCATCGACGCCGGGCGGCGGTCCGTATCCGCCGGGAGGTCCCGGCGGCGGGCCGTCATGCCCATCGTGCCCGTCATGTCCATCGTGCTCGTCATGCGGCGGACCGTATGGGCCCGGGGGCGGACCATCGTGGCCATCACGCACGCCGAATGTTCCCGGAGGCGGGCCGTCGTGGTCGCCATGTCCATCGTGATCCGCATGTTCGTCATGCGGCGGACCGTATGCGCCAGGCGGTCCCGGGGGCGGCCCATCGTGATCGCCGTGTCCATCAAAATGTTCGTCACGCGGCGGACCTTCATGGCCATCCCGCTCGTCGCGCGGCGGGCCGTAGCAATCGTGTTCGCAACTCCAGCCGCCGAAATGGCAATCGTGATCGCAGCGCCACGGTTCGCGGCAGTCCTGTTCGCAAGGCGGCGGGCCCTGGCAATCGCGGTCGCAGCGCCAGTCGTTGAAATGGCAATCGTGATCGCAACGCCAGCCTTCGCGGCAGTCGCGTTCGCAAGGCGGCGGGCCCTGGCAGTCGCGGTCGCAATGCCAGTCGCCGAAGCGGCATTCATGGTCGCAGCGCCAGCCCTCGCGGCAGTCGCGTTCGCAAGGCGGCGGCTCGTGACAGCCGCGGTCGCAACGCCAGTCGCCATAGCTGCATTCGTGATCGCAGCGCCAGCCGTCGCGGCAATCGCGCTCGCAAGGCGGACGTCCCTCGCAGCCGCGGTCGCAACGCCAGTGATAACCGCAGCCGCGCTCGCAATGGCGAGAACAACCGACATGGCAACGGTCCCAATGATCGAAATCGATTTGAGGCACGGGATCGAGCGGATCGAGCAACACCGAATCCGTGACCGCCGTCTGCGCAAACGCATTGGTCGGCGCGACCAACCACAGAAGCATCAGGGCGAGACCCGCCATGATTCTCCCGAGCCCCGAAAAGCGGCGTCTAGGGAATGTCGTGCTCACGACAAATCTCCTTCAATGGTGGCCTTCGCGGTGCGGCCCGGCATCGGCCTGGCCGAGAAGCTCCGCGAGCTGGTTCATGGTCGGCCGGAAGCCTGCGAGGGCGGAGGCCGTAAAGAAGTCGTTCGCCTTGGAAAGATCCTGGCGAATGCCGTTCGGCCCGACCTTATAGAGCACGCCCAGATGGTAGAGCGCCGCGCCATAGCGCTGATCGCCCGATTTCGTGAACCAATAGGCGGCGCGCACATAATTGACCGGCACGCCGACGCCTTTCGCATACATCACGCCCAGCGTGTTCTGCGAACTCGCATCGCCGCGTTGGGCTGCCGTCTGGATCAGATGCACGACTTCGATCGGGCCCAGATGGCCCGTCGGTTCGTCGCCGATGGTCGCCTGGAATCGCGCCATCGCCTTGAATTCGGAATCGCCGGCGACGGAGGCCCAGCGCGCAAACGGCGTTTTGCTGAAGCCCAGGAACCACAGCGCTTCCTGCACGTCGTGCAACGGGATGCCGCCCGACACCAGCGCCAGCGAGCGTTCGCGCTCGATGCCGACATAGGATTCATCCGTGTACGGAACGCCGCTCGCCGTGTCGCCGACGGGATAGAATTCGTAAGGCGGGAACCAGTATTTCGCTTTCTCGGCCGCTTCCTGCGAAATGCGCGGCCCCAGCCCGCGCGCCGTGCGAACCTGCTGATCGAGACCGCGCAGATATTCGTGCGCCAGCGGGTGGCCCATATTGTCGGCGATGTGATAATAAACCAGCGCTTCGCCGTCATTCGGCACGATGACCGAGCTTGTGGGAATGCCCATCATGCGGCGCGCGGAGGCCGCATCGCCATACTCGAATTCCTGCCGCGCGTGGTCACGGAAGGAATGCTCGGAGCGCGAGACGTCGGCAAGCGCGCCATAGGTGGCCTGGCTGTCGACCGGCACTTCGCCGTAGTCGCCGCCCGGCGCATAGACATCCGTGCCGTAGGTCGTCGAATGAAGTTGTCCCAATTTGATGAAGCCGTCCGCGCCGCGGCAGGAGAGAATATAGACGATCCGGTTGCGGGCCTGTTCGCGCTGCTCGGCGTTGAGCAACAGCATCAGCTTCTGCTGTTCGGAAAGCGCACGGTGGTAGTCGTTGGAGATGACGCGCCGCGCGTTCTGGTCGTCGATATGCTCGTGAACCCGGTCGCTGACGGACGCGAGGTAATACCAGACATAGGATTCGACGGGATCGTAGAATTTGTTGTCGCCGCGCTCGTCGCCATAGATGTCGCCGAGTTTGATCTGCGACAGGAAATCGTCGTCCTGCCACGCGCTTTTCCGCCAGATGCGGATGGCGGCTTCCATACTGATCTTGTTGGCTGCGATGACGCCGTCGGTGTAATCGGCCAGGACAGGCGCCGCGGCCAGGCCGGCCGTCGCCAGCGCGGCGACAAAACCGAGGCCGACGCAAATGCGCCTCGCGGTGAATGGCCCAGCTTTGAACGGCCTAAGCCGAAAATCCCCAACACCCACGGTCACATCCCCCGACCGTTAAGCCCCCCACGAGGCCACCAAGCGCATTCGTTCTCCGGAGACCGGCAACGTATTAACGCGCGCTACGCGAATTAACGGTTACTTTACCAGTTAAGTTCCTCGAAGGGGAGTCAGTGGCGGAAATGGCGGATTCCTGTCAGCGCCATTGCCAAACCGGCGTCGTCCGCGGCCTTGATCACTTCGTCGTCGCGAATCGATCCGCCCGGCTGAATCACCGCGGTTGCGCCCGCTTTTGCGACGGCGAGGAGGCCGTCCGGGAAGGGGAAGAAGGCATCCGACGCAGCCGAAGAGCCTTTGGTTAACGGCTCCGGCCAGCCGGCCGCCTCGGCCGCCTCGCGCGCTTTGATGGCGGCGATTCGCGCCGAATCGACCCGGCTCATCTGGCCGGCGCCGATGCCCGCGGTCTGCAGGCCGTTCGCATAGACGATGGTGTTCGACTTCACATGCTTGCCGACCGTGAAGGCGAACAGCATGTCGTCGATTTCTTTTTCCGTCGGCTGGCGCTTGGTGACGATCTTGAGATCGCCGCGCCCCGCATGCGCCGCATCGCGCGTCTGCATGAGGAAGCCGCCGGAGACGGTTTTCATCGTCCATCCCGCCGACGCGGGATCCGGCAATCCGCCCGCGATGAGCAGACGCAGATTGCGCCGCGCGGAAAGAATGCGCCGCGCATCCGCATCGGCGTCCGGCGCGATGATCACTTCCGTGAACAGCTTGGAAATTTCTTCGGCCGTCTCGCCGTCCAGCGTGCGGTTGAAGGCGAGCACGCCGCCGAACGCGCTGACCGGATCGCAGGCGAGCGCCCGGCGATAGGCGTCGGCCAGATTGCCCGCGAGCGCCACGCCGCAAGGATTGGCGTGCTTGATGATGGCGCAGGCGGCCGATGCGCCCGGCGCGAATTCCGCTACCAGTTCATAGGCCGCATCGGTGTCGTTGATGTTGTTGTAGGAGAGCTCGCTGGCCCTGCAGCTGTTCGGCCGTCGACACGCCGAAGCGTTTCTCGCCGGTGACATAGAACGCCGCTTCCTGGTGCGGATTCTCACCATAACGCAACGGCTGGCGCAGATGGCCGGCGATCGCGCGGCGACGCGGCGGCGCCTTTTCACCGGACTTGGCAAGCTCGCCCGCGAACCAGTTCGAGACTGCCGCGTCGTAAGCCGCCGTGCGCGCATAGGCGATCTGCGCGAGCTTGCGGCGCAACGCGAGCGTGGTGGCGCCTTTGTTCTCGGTCATCTCCTGCAGGACGGTTGCGTAATCTTCGGGATCGACGACGACCGTCACCCAATCGTGGTTCTTCGATGCCGCGCGGATCATGGCCGGTCCGCCGATGTCGATGTTCTCGATCGTTTCGTCGAAATCCGCACCCTTCGCGACCGTCGCTTCGAACGGATAAAGATTGGAGACGAGCAGGTCGATGCCTTCGATGCCGTGCGTCTTCATCGCTTCGGCATGATCGGGCTTGTCGCGCAATGCGAGGAAGCCGCCGTGGATTTTCGGATGCAGCGTTTTTACCCGCCCGTCCATGATTTCGGGAAAGCCCGTCACTTCCGAAACGTCCGTGACGGCGAGGCCCGCGTCGCGCAGTGCCTTCGCCGTGCCGCCGGTCGAAAGCAGCGCCGCGCCGTGCTTCTGCAACCCGCGGGCGAATTCGATCAAACCCGTCTTGTCGGAAACGGAGAGGAGCGCGCGGCGGATGGGGCGGAGCGTCATGGGCTGACCTGGCGTGGCGGATTTCCGACCGTGCTTACTTCCTGAACGGACAAAAGAGAAGTGACAGCCGGTCTCATGCGGCCTTGATCCAACAAGCTTCGGGAACGGGGACAGCTGAATTGAATATCTTGCAATTCAGGCATTGAAAAATTGATTTTGTTCATTTATATATTGCATAACTGAATTCCAGAGCCGCGAAATGGCCAGAAATCTCAAGGATTGGCAGGAACTGACCCGGCTGACGCAGGGCGCGACCCTCATCGTGGAGCGGGTGCGGCTTGCCGACAGCGGCATCGCCATCGAGGGGCAGTTCGCGCCGCCCCAGCTCGCCCAATTGCCCGTCGAGGACCAGGTCTTCGTGGCGGCCTTTGTGCGCGCGCACGGCTCGATCAAGGAGATGGAGCAGGTGTTCGGGGTCAGCTATCCGACCATCAAGGCGCGGCTCAACCGCATCTCCGAACGGCTTGAATTCGTCGACATGGATCCTGCGCCCGCGCGCAGCGACGTGCTGGAACGCCTGGCGCGCGGTGAGATCACCGCGGAAGACGCCATTCGCGAATTGGAGGGGCAATCATGATTCCTTTGTGGATGAGCGTCGCGATCTGCGGCGAGCGGCGACGGTTTTTCCGGCTGTGGCTGCCGCTGTTCCTGCTGTGGATTTTGCTGCTGCCATTCGCGCTGCTCGCGGCGCCGGTGCTGGCGATCGTTTGGCTTATCGGCGACCGCGGCGCGTTCGCGAAATTTTTCGTGTTTTGGCAAATGTTCGCGAGCGTGCGGGGAACGCTGATCGACATCGATCATCCTCGCGGCTCGGTTTTCATCAAGATCGTGTGAGGAGAAATCCATGAGCGAGAATCGCAGGCAGATATTGGAGATGCTGGCGGCAGGCAAAATCACCGCGGACGAAGCGGAACGCCTGATCGCGGCTCTCGAGCGCGCGCCGAACGGCGACGCCGGCGGAACGCCGCTTGCCCGCAAACCGCTTCCGAAATATCTGCGCGTGGTGGTGGAGGCGGAAGACGATCACGGCGCCGAAACGCTGACGAAGATCAACATCCGCGTGCCGTTTCAGTTGCTGCGCGCGGGCGTCAAGCTCGCGAATTTCCTGCCGCCCAAGGCGCGCACGCAGGTCAACGAGGCGTTGCGCGAGAAGGGCGTCGATTTCGACGTGAGCCAGATCAAGCCGGAAAACCTCGACGAGTTGATCGAGCAGTTGCAGGACATGGTCATCGACATCGACAGCGATAAAAGGCGGGCGAAAGTGAAAGTGTTCTGCGAGTAAAAAGTCTGTGCGATTCACAAAACTTCTCCATGGCCGGGCGTGACCCGGCCACCCAGCCAGCGAGCGTCTGCGAGCTGAATTATGTGCGCTCAATCTTGAAAAAGATTCACTCGCCGCGCGGACGCGCGGCAGCTGGGTGGCCGGCTCGGGGGCCGGCCATGGTGAAGTTTGTAAAACCGCGTCAAATCTGAAACTGCTACAAATCTTCGTCGTCGCTAAGCTGCTGCGCTCGGCCGCGCCGAAACCCGCGCGTGCCAGCGGCGCAGATGCGCGCAATCCTCCGGCATCTCCATGTTGACGAATTTCGCAAAATCGACGCCGCACAGAAGCACGATGTCGGCGATGGAATAATCAGCGCCCGCCAGGAATGCGCGGCCATCCGCCATCTCGCGATCGATCCATGTCATGGCGTTCGCGACAACCTTGCGGTTCATCTCGCCGAACTCCTTATATTGATGCGGCACGACGGCGGCGGTGCGGGGATCGGAATGGATCCACACCTGGCTCATCGGATTCCACAACCGGAATTCCGCCCGCCGCATCCACATTTCCACGAGCGCGCGCTCCTTCGCGCCCGTGCCGAACATGGCGGGCGAAGGGTGCAGCTCCTCGAAATAGCGGCAGATCGCGACGGACTCCGAAATGAACGTGCCGTCGTCCAGCTCGAGCACCGGCAGCTGGCCCAGCGAATTCTTCTTGAGAAATTCCGGGTCCTTATGCGCCCGCTTCATGATCGGCACGCGCACCTGCTCGACCGTGAGGCCCTTCTCGGCGAGATAGATGCGCACCTTGCGCGGATTGGGCGCGGGATTGTTTTCGTTACAGAGCTTCATGGAATTCCCCGGTTCTGGCGCACCGAGGGTAGGGTGGCGCGCTTGCCCCGGCAACCGGACGCGTGCCCTGACGATTCCATACCGGCAGAGGCTTCTGAAAAACTTGCGCTGCCGAATCCGGGCCAAGGAGGCTATGATTGCCCCAAATCGGCCCAACCTCGATAACCGCTCATGACCTTGCGTCGAACCATCGAAGTCGTGATCCAACTCGCCGAGAAGCGGGTGATCGGAAATTATGCAATTGCCGGAGCGGTCGCCGCGATCAATTACATTCAGCCCATGCGGCAATTATCACCTTGACATAGTAGGTACAAATGGTAGACCGTAAGCGACAGGCCGACACGAAAATAGAAATCACGGATGAAATGATCCGCCTTGGGTGCGGAGAGTTAGACGATATGGGTGGAGCACCTAAGAATCCTCATTTTGGGCCTCGCCAATTTGCGGGGGCAGTAAAGCAGATTCTGGAAGTCTCCCTAGGGTTACGCCCACCCGACGCTGAAAGTGCATGACTTCTCCGGATAGATCGCCGAACGCAGCAATTCTTTCTGATAGCTGATCGGTATCGAGAAGTTTTTGTTTGCCACCAAGTGCGCCCGTCGTCAGTGTCGGGAATGCCAGAAGGCGCACAACCTGCTTACCACTTGCAGCTCTCGTTTGCGTAATATCCGAATGCGCGACTTCGTTGCGCTTATCGTATTTCTTCCGCACTCTTTTACGGAGTGGAATCCAGTCCGCCAGAATGGGTTGCCACTTTGTCGTCGTTTTCAGCCCGGCTTTCAGGAGCATATCCGCCTGAAATTCGAGCGCAGTTTCGATCATGTCGAGTCGGGCGTCGATTGAAATGACTGCATCGAAAATCGACGCATGAAGCCAAAACTCTGGTGGCCCGACCGGGCTCCCGACACACTCGCCATACAGCACGGTAAGCGCGCGTTCGACCATGGCCCACGCCATGATGCACTCGCCCACCAATTGTGTTATGAGCGCATGATCTTCTTTTGGATCAGTCATGCCGAAACCCTCTAAATCAGACGACTTGCGGCCGGACGCCCGCGAACGCTTTGAAAAAGCCGTCGATGCGGCCGTGAAGTTCGGCCCCATGCACCGACCGCCCAAGCCGAAACCGAGTCGGGTTAAGCGGGCTACAAAAAAGGCGAGTAAATCGGGCTAGATTCACAGATTCGCGCGCCAATCCCGGCGCTGCTATATTCCCCGGCAGAACGGCGCACACGTCGTTCTGGGGCGTAGAAACCTCTCAACTAGGCGGCGCTAGTGCCGCTGCAAACGCACTCTCCGACCCTATGGCCGGGGAGACATTCGCGCATGTTCAGGGCTTAGGAGCCTAAAGGCGAATGTGACCTTGCCTAGTTGAGGTTTTCTAACTCCCCGACCACCAGGGGGAGTCATCATGCACAGGCTTTGGATTATTGCTCTATGTGTTGGACTGACTGTGCCCGCGCACGCCAACGCCCTATCACGATCAGATGTCGACACAGTTGAGCGCGCGGGAAAAGAACTTATGGCGACCGACGACGCCATACATACAGCCATGAACGCAACCATGGGAAACGGCGCAGAGCGGATTCATACGTTATCTGCTGGCCAAATCGAAGGCGTCAATTCCGACAGCCAATGCCTCATGCAGCTTGGCGACATCTCCGGAACGCTGGACGGATATTTTTACGCCTTGATTACCTCTACTGGCACAGCGGTCGCGATGGTAGATCGTGGCGACCGAGCGCGCGCGGACGGCGCGGCTAAATTAGCATTTGTGCAGGCGGTTCGTATGTTGACCGCAGAGAAAAAGCCGATTCAGGACATGCCTGCAATGTATGATGGCAGCCCAATTTGTCAGATTAAGTCTGACGAATTGCTGCGGACTATCGACAGCGTAACGTCGCAACTGGACCCGGTTTGGAAAAGTCTAGGGAGCCCACCAGTCCAGCCTATTCAGTAATTTAGCTGCGACAACTGCGGCGTGCGCGCCGACGCCTATGTGATTTGACCGAAACATTCTTGGGGCCGCGAGGGGGCGTCATGCATCCACATCCATTTTTCATCGTCTGACTCCAAATTCGAGCAGACGACGGCTTGAATGACCGATTCCGGGGTGCAATAATTGCCCCCATGATCGATCATGCCCAGTCATCGTCTGGGTTCGAGGCCGGGGCGCACCATACGTCCCGGCCTTACTATTTTAGGTGATTCGCGAATCGCCGGAAAGAGTCGAAAGCTGCTTTCGGCCCCTCTTGCGATTCTTACGCTTGGGGCGCTTTCCGGTCCCCGATGACGGCTGCGCCGTATTCACGAGTCCGCCGATATGTGAGGCGCTTCCCGACGATTCCGGGAATTGATTTCTCCATGCGCATCGCGTCGTCCACTTCAAGCGCGGCGCGCTCATTGTAGCGATAATCGAACTCGGCAAGATAACGCGGCAGATGTTGCGGCGAAACATGATGGTAGACGCCCGTAATGCCGCGCTTCATGATCGAGAAATAACCCTCGATCGTGTTGGTATGCCAGAACGTGCCGCGAACATATTCTTCGGCCGAATGATTGACCGAACCGTGACCGCTCGCGAGTTTCTTGGCGAGCGGCGGGTACATCGGTGCATCGTCCGTCATGAGATACGAAGCAGGGTCCATCTGCGCTTTGATCGCCGCGCCCAACGTCTCGCCGGTCACGTTCGGGACATGCTTTGAGCGGACCTTGCCATCGCGTTCGACAAGCGCGAAAACCGTTTCCTTGGACGGCACATGGTTCTTGCGGTTTTTGGCTTTGCCACCGATGTAGGTTTCGTCGGCTTCCACAACCTTGTTGCTGCCGCCAAGCAAGCCCGGATTTGTCTCACGCAGACTTTCACGAATACGGTGCATCAGGAACCACGAACTCTTAGGCGATACGCCGATCATGCGGCCAATCTGAAGCGCCGACATGCCTTTCTTGCTGCTCATAAGCAGTTGTGTTGCGGCCAGCCATTTATTCAGGGGAATTTTGCTGCGCTCGTACAGCGTCCCTACCGTGACCGTGAAAGGCTCGCGGCAAGCGTTGCACTGGTAGAGACCGGGGCGGGTGGTCTTGCCCTGCATAAGCGTGGAGTTATCCACAACGCCACAATGCGGGCAGACGCGGCCGTCTTTCCAAATCCGTGCCTCAAGCCATTCGCGGGCTTTGTCGGCATCGTGAAAGATTGGGTTTGAAAGCAGGCCCTTGGCCATGGCACGTCTCCGGTTGACGGGCCAAATCTAGGGTTAGTGACGTACTATGTCAAGGTGATAATTGCCGCCCATGCTTACCGGACTCAATGAGCTCACGTTAAGCGGAGAAAACCGCGCGAGGTACTCGTCGAAATGGTCGTTATACTCGATGACTAAATCGATAACCTCCTCTTGCTTATCGAAGAAAGTGTGATGCTCGAACGGAAATGGAAATATGTCCGTATCGCCGTGTTTGATTATATTTCCAACGGCCTTCGCTGCAGCGCTCCTGAATTGATCTTTGTTGACCATAGAAGCCCCAAAACTAGCTTAGTGACTGTGGCCGGATACGGCGCTCTCTAGCCAATAAAATAACGTGCCGCGGATGCCAGGAATACTACGGGTTTGAAATAGCGGGCAAATATTATCGAACTAAAGCAATGTAGGGTTCCACTCTCCATATCCGCAAATTTAGGATTGATACGCTAGGCTCCTGTGTCCGCCGGTCCCGCAAAACGCCGTCTGCGACATTGCAACTCCTTGTTGAATCGCACGGACTGGCGGAAATTGTGCGCCGCGAGGGGTTTATGCCGCGGACTTTGAGGCTTGCAGGGGTGCAGATCGCGCTGGTCGCGGTGCTCCTGCGCGCGCTTTTGCCCGTGGGCTGGATGCCGGATGCAGCCGCCGGCTCGCCGTTCACCATCTGCACCGTGAACGGTCCCGTTCACGCAACGCATCTGCCCGATGGCCAGCCGGACAAGCACGGCCAGGATGACGGACGGCAAAACGACGTTTGCCCCTTCGCGGCGTCTGTGCACCTTGCGACGCCAACCGCGGTCGCGACCGTCGCATCCTTCACGCAGATTGTCTTGTTCGCGCCCGATCATTCGCCAGCGCGTTGGGTTCACGACACCGCGCATTACGCGCTTCAATCTCCCCGCGCGCCGCCGTCGCTCGTCTGAAAGTTTGGAATTTTTGAGTCCCGTGCGCGGTCTTCACCGTGTACGGGCTGATCCAATCTATCGGGCGAGGGTCCCATGTTGAACATTTTCACACGCGCGGACGCGCAAACAACTTCACGTCTTCCGTCTTATGGTTTCGAGCGCTGGCATGCCGCCGCGGTCTTCGCGCTGCTGGCGACGGTGCTCATGCCGGTCGACGCGTTCGCCTGCGCCTGCGGTTGCGGCGTGTTCGATGTGGGAGGCAGCGCGATCAATGCGTTGCCCAGCGCTTCGGACACCGGCTTCTCCGTGTGGTTTCGGTACAGTTACATGAACCAGAATCAAAATTGGGAGCGTGGTTCGAGCGCGCCCGCGTCGAACAATCAGGACAAGGACCTGATGACCAGCTTCTACACCGTCGGCGGCGAATACATGATCAATCCGGATTGGACGGTCATGGCCGAGCTGCCGGTCTATGCCCGCCATCTGACCACTACGGACGACGGCACGGTGTTCGGGCCGGCCGGCGGCATCTACACCGGCAAGCTGACGTCGCTGGGCGATCTACAACTCAGCGCGATGTATACGGGTTTCTCGTCCGACATGACGACGGGTCTGAGCTTCGGCGTGAAGCTTCCCACGGGCGATTTCAAAGGTCCGATCGGTCCACTCGGCGGCGCCGAGTTCGATCGCGACAGCCTGCCGGGAACGGGCAGCACCGATCTGATGATCGGCGGTTATCACATCGGCAATCTGAACGCGCTGGGCACGCTCGCCTATTTCGTGCAAGCGCGCTACCAGGCGGCCGTCGCGATCCAGCAGGATTACCGCCCCGGCAATGAGATGGATGGGGCCGCGGGCGTGACTTACGATCTCGATAGCGTCGGCCCGCTCGACGATGTGACGCCGATTATCCAACTGATCGGCAGCTGGCGTCTGCATGACACGGAGGCCAATGCCGATCCGCTCAATTCCGGCTATCAGCGGCTTCTGATCGCGCCGGGGATTCAGGTGCGCGTGAAGAAATTCCGCATCTATGCCGATGTCGAGAAGCCGATCTATCAATATACGAATGCGGCTTCGAGCGTCGCGATCGAAGGCACATCGGGCCAGCTGACGGCTTCGACGCTCTACAAGGTGCAGCTCGCTTACGATTTCTGACGGAGGCGTTTCAGGGGTTCACGGCGCTCGAAAACGCGCCGTAGACGCCGAGCGCGGAGATCAGCACCGAGAGGCCGATGACGATCCCGGCATAGACGCCTTTGATGCGATGTTCGGGCGGCAGCGCCTTGATCGCGAGCAGCACGAGGAAGCCCAACACGAGCGGCAGCATCAGCGCGTTCATCACTTCGACGCCGATATTGAGCGCGACGAGATTGGGCACGATCGCCACGACGACCGCGCCGCCCAGCACGGCGAGCGCAAACGCGCCGTAAAACCACGGCGCTTCGAACGGGTGATATTCGAGCGAATGCTTGTAGCCCGTCACTTCGCCGAAGCCCCACGCCGCCGCGAGCGACACCACGATGGCGGCGACCATGGCCGCGCCGATCGTTCCGAGCCCGAACACGAGCTTGCCGATATGGGGCCCGAGATACGGAATCAGCGCATTGGCGATATCGCCGATGGTGTTGAGGCTCGCATGGCTATTCCACTTGCCGATGGTGGCCGCGGCCGCGATCAGGATGGCCGCCATCACGGCCTGGGCGATGACGGAGCCGAGGGCCGTGTCGAGCCGCGCATGGCGATAATGCTCGGGCTTCAGTTTTTTGTCGGCGATGGCGGACTGCTGATAGAAGATCATCCACGGCATGATCACGGCGCCGATATTGGCGGCGACAAGATAGAGATAATTGCCGCTGCGGAACGGCACATGGGTCAGTCCGCGGGCAAGCTCGCCCGCATCGGGATGGGATTGATAGGCCACGAGGAAGAACGCGAATTCGAACAGGCCCAGCGCAATCGCCACGCGCTCCACGCGCCGGTACGATCCCGTCAACACGACCGCCAGAAGAAATGTCGTGCTGATCGCAGAGACTCACGACGCGCGGGACGCCATAAAGTTCGCCCACGCCGGCCACGCCGGAAAATTCCGTGAGCAATGCGCCGGTGGCGGCAATGCCGAGTCCGGTGACGGAGACCCAGGCCCAGAACGGCCCCCAGGTGGCCTTGATCAGTTCGCCATGTCCCTTGCCGGTGAAGATGGCGAGGCGAACGGTCAGCTCCTGCACGATGTAGAGGACGGGGATCAGCAGCAGTTGCAGCAACAGGAGCCGATAGCCCCATTGCACGCCGCTTTGCGCGGCCGTGATGATGCTGCCCACGTCCGTGTCGGCCAACATGACCACGAGGCCGGGACCTGCCACCGCGAGAAACATTTTCCAGTAGGGCAGCGTGAACCAGCTTTCCGTCCTGGCGGCATTCTTGGCGGACATGAAGAGGTTCTCGGCTTTCAAATGCGAATGGGTCTTAATTTCAAGTCCAGAACGCAGTGAT
The DNA here is from genome assembly GCA_963715545.1 of uncultured Alphaproteobacteria bacterium. Classification (GTDB taxonomy): domain Bacteria; phylum Pseudomonadota; class Alphaproteobacteria; order Micropepsales; family Micropepsaceae; genus Rhizomicrobium. The sequence goes on from OY970252.1 coordinate 4,936,442, forward strand.
GCCCTACAGTCGCGCTGGATACAACCCCACCAGATAAGGGGTTTCCGCAAATTCAGTCGATTCCGGGGGCGCCGGGCGCGAGGCCGTAGCTGAACATGACGTCGCGGGAGCGCCGCACGAGGTGCTGGCCGCCGTCGACGGTGACGATCGAGCCGGTCATGGAAGGCACACGCGCGATGAAGCTCACCGCTTCGGCGATGTCGACGGGCTCGCTGCCGAAGCCCAGCGGTGTTTTGCTGTGCGCATCCGCGAAACCTTTTTCGGTCTGGGCGCCGCTTTGCATCGTCAGGCCGGGCGCCACGCCGCAGACGCGGATGCGCGGCGCGAGCGCCATCGCGAGCAGCTCCGTCGCCGAGGCCAGTGCGGATTTCATGATCGTATAAGAGAGAAAATCCGGATTGAGGTTGAACACCTTCTGATCGAGCAGATTGACGATCAGGCCTTTGGCGTCTTCGGGAAGCTGCTCGGCGAAATGACGCGCCAGCAGAACCGGCGCGCGCAAATTCGCGGCGTAATGCTCGTCCATGCTTGGTTCGGCGATGTCCGCGATGTCGTCATATTCGAAAATCGCGGCGCTGTTCACCAGCAACGAACAGAAGCCGAGCGCCGCATTGGCCTTTGCGAAGATTTCCGGCAAGGCGTCCGAATGCGTGAGATCGCAGCCGACGGCAATCGCCCGGTGGCCGTCGCGTTTCAGTTCTCGCACGAGAGCGACGGCTTCTTTGTCCGAGTGGCGATAGTGGATCGCGACGCGCCAGCCGTCCTCCGCGAGGCGCCGGACGATCGCTTCGCCCAATCGCGCGGCGCCGCCCGTGACGAGCGCATATCCGGCGCGCGAAGGAAAATCTCTGTCGTTCGCCGGCTCCATCAGCGCCTCACGCGATAGAGCTCCACGCCCGCGCCTGACGCCTCGTTGTAGACGTCGGGCTTCAGGATCGAGACGCGGCAGGCTTTGACGCGCGCATCGCGAAAGCCGAGCTCTATCAGCTCTTCGAGCAGGCTCTCGATCAGGACGGTATGCGGACGCGCGGGCCAGCCGCGGATCGCCTGGCGAATATAGTCGTAGTCGACGATCGAAGAGACATCGTCCGACGGCTTGCCGATATCGTCGGCAAATAGCTCGACATTGATGACGATCCGCTGGGGCCTTTCGTCGTGGCGCTCCCAGGGATGCACGCCGAGGCGGACTTCCGTCACGAGATCGCGGATCATCATGCGCGCATAGCCGTGCTCGCCCATGAAAGGCGTGCCGGGATAAGGCGTCGGGCCGGTTGAGGATTTCATGGCGAAGCTCTAGCATCCGCGCGCCGCCGCGGACAACTCCCGGCAATTCAACGAGTTCGCCAGTCTTGGCCGCAAAAACCAACGTTTCGCCCCTCCATATCGCGGATTCTGCGCATGCGATCCGGCATGTCTTCATCCGCAACCTGGAAGTGCTCGCCCATATCGGCACGCACGGCCATGAGCACGGCAAGGCGCAGCCGGTCCGCATCAATATCGATCTCGGTGTCGAGGATTTGGCGAAGATCGAAGACAAGCTCGACAAGGTCGTCGATTACGAAGCGATTACAAAGAAGGTGCGCGCGATCATCGACCGCGGCCACATCAATCTCGCCGAGACGCTGGCCGAGCGTATCGCCGAAACCTGCTTCGAGGACGCCCGCGTGCGCACCGCGCGCGTGCGGGTGGAGAAGCTGCACGCGCTGCCCGGCGCCGAGTCCGCCGGCGTGGAGATCGAGCGCGAGTCGCCGCAGGGTTAAGTTCTACCCACGCTCCGACAACAGAATATGCCCCGGTTGCGCCGCCACCCGCGCAAGCCAGCGCATGACCGCAGGATATTGCCCGAGATCGAAACCGCCATCCTTCGCGCAATGTGTGTAGCCGTAGAGCGCGATGTCGGCGATGGAGTATTTGCCGCCGGCGAACCAGTCGTTCACCGCGAGATGCGTTTCCATCACGCCGAGCGCCGCATTGCCCTTGGCGTGCCATTCCGGCACGAGCGCGATTTTTTTCTCCAACTCCTCCTTCGGCGCGAAGGCGAGCCAGAAGCGCGCCACCGCGATGTAAGGCTCGTGGCTATATTGCTCGAAGAACATCCATTGCAGCGCCTGCGCGCGGCTCCATGTGTCGGCCGGCTGCAGGGCCGTCCCTTCGCTCAGATACCAAAGGATCGCGCCCGACTCCGGCAGGCAGCGCCCGTCGTCGAGCTCCAGCAGGGGCACGCGACCGTTGGGATTCTTGGCGAGGAATGGCGACTTGCGTGTCTCGCCACCATGGAGGGGGTAGTCTAGCAGCGTCAGCGGAATACCGACTTGCCGGGCCGCCAGCCGGATCTTGTAGCAATTCCCGGAATCCTGCATCTGGTGGAGTATCGGCATGGCTCGGGCCCCTCGTCGACGCGTCGGCACCTTGCCCGATTCGGCCATGCGCCGGCCGCGCGACCGTCCTGCGCAACGCGCCGCCCGAAAATTCTCTTTTCCGCAAGGGGCACGAAAAGCCCGCCACAGCGTTGCCATACACTGGGGGCACAGTGCCCCCGGAGCGGAAATATTTTCCGGAGGGAATGATAATGAAATTTCGCTATTTGGCGTTGGGCGTTATGGCGTTAGGCGGCGCGGCCGGATTCTTCTGGCCGGCGCAGGCGGACGTCCCCATGCCGATGGACAACCCCATTTCCATCGACGGCGTTCAGACCGTCTGCACCGGCATCGGCGACGAAGCGCAGCATGATCCGCGCTGGCTCGCATTTCCGGTCCGCATCGAGTTTTCGAATGGCGGCGCGCAATATCTGTCCGGCGCGCATGTGGTGTTGTCTTCGGCCGGCAAGACGCTTGCGGCGCTCGATTGCGCCGGCCCCTGGGTGCTCTTCCAGGTGGGACCCGGGTCCTACAAGGTGACGGCGACGCTCACCGGCGACCAGGGCGGCGGCACAAGCACCGCGAGCTTCTCACCGCCCGCCAAGGGTCAGAAGCGCGTCGTCCTCGACTTCAAGCTTCCGCCCAACCACTAAGATACGCGAGGCGCCTCAGCTGATGGGAACCATGCCCATCAGCGCGAGCGCGTTGCCGTCCGGATCTGAGAACGGTCGCAGCATCAGTTCATGCGTGGCGGTCCGCTGCAGCACATGCGCCGGCGCTGCGAACTTGACGCCCTTCGCTTCCAGCGCCGCGCCCAGGGTGTGAATGTCGGGCGCGTCGAAATAGAGGATCGAGCCGCCGAGCGGCTGGCCCTTGGTGTGCTCTAGGCCAACCATCAGACGCGTGCCTTCAAGCTGGAAGAACAGCATCCCGCTCACTTCAAACAGGAATGGCAGCCCCAGCACGTCGCGATAAAAGGCTTTCGCGCGCTCGAGGTCGCGGCAGGTGAGGCCGACCTGCATCAGATTGCGGCCGGCGAGGCTGTTGGCGTCCTGTGTCATCTTCTCCTCCAATCCCGGCGCATCGTAACCGGTCTTTCCTTGTGCGCGGCCCTTTCATATTATGAGGCTGTCACACTGTTAGCTAACCTAACAATTATCCACCCTACGGGAACTGTCAAGTGGCCGTGAAAATTCCTGCGAAGAAGACCGAACAGATCGCTGACGCGCTGCACGGCGCGGCCATCCGGCTGCTGCGTTATGTCCGCAAGGAAGATGTGGCGTCCGGCATCACGGGCGCGCAGCTGTCCGTGTTGTCGGTGCTTGTGTTCGGCGGACCGCAGACCTTGGGCTCGCTCGCCGCGGCCGAGCAGGTGCGCCCGCCCACCATGTCCCAGATGATCGCAGCGCTCGAGGATCGCGGCCTCGCGATCCGCCGTCCGCTCGACCGGCGCTCGATCGAGGTGTCGGTGACGGAGAAGGGCAGGAAGCTGCTCGAGGCAGGCCGTCGCCGCAGGCTGGCGCGTCTGACAAATGCGCTTTCGGGCCTTAAGGCGGAGGAGCTTCAATGCCTCTCCAGGGCCGCGCAGCTGATTATCGGCGCGACGGAATCGACGCTATAGTGCGGTGGACCAGAGAGTATCGCCCATGAAGATCGAGCGTCTGCCTCCGATCGTCTCGTCGTTGAAGCCCAGCAATCATCCTTATCTGAACGGGCCTTGGACGCCGCTGCTCGAAGAAGTGAATGCGAGCGATCTCGACGTGATCGAAGGGAAGATTCCCGACGACATCGACGGCGTCTATCTTCGCAATACCGAAAACCAGATCCATCAACCACTCGGCCGCTATCATCCGTTCGACGGCGACGCGATGATTCACATGATCAGCTTCCGCGATGGAAGCGCGAATTATCGCAACCGCTTCGTGCGCACGCGCTGTTTCACGGCGGAGCAGGAAGCGGGCGGGTCCCTGTGGGGCGGGTTGGCGGACCCTGCGCATCTCTCGCTGCGTCCCGGTTTCGGCGCGCACGGTTCGCTGAAGGACAATGCCAGCACCGACATCGTGGTGCACGCCGGCAGGGCGCTTTCGACCTTCTATCAATGCGGCGAAGGCTATCGGCTCGATCCGGAAACGCTCGACCAACAAGGCGTCGCGCCTTGGGGACCCCTCGACGGCATCTCGGCGCACACGCAGGTCGACGAACACACGGGCGAGCTGATGTTCTTCAATTATTCGAAGCATGCGCCCTATCTGCATTACGGCGTGGTCGATCGCGACGACCGGCTCACGACCTATATGCCGATCCCGCTTGCGGGTCCGCGGCTGCCGCACGCGATGGCGTTCACCGAACACTATTCGATTCTCAACGACCTGCCCGTGTTCTGGGACAAGGATCTGCTCGCGCGCAACATCCATGCGGTGCGCCTGCATGAAGGCTTGCCGTCGCGCTTCGCGATTCTGCCCCGGCATGGCGGCGAAGTGCGCTGGTTCGAAGCCGAGCCGACTTACGTTTTGCATTGGGTGAACGCCTATGAAACAGGTCACGAGATCGTTCTCGACGGTTATTTCCAGGAAGATCCCACGCCTGCGCCACTGGGCGATGCGCTGCCGGGTTTCGGTCATATGATGGCCTATCTCGACGAATACAGCTTCCGGCCCAAGCTCCATCGCTGGCGCTTCGACCTTGCGACGGGCAGAACGCGCGAAGAACGGCTCGACGACCGCGTGATGGAGTTCGGCATGATGAATGGCCGTTTCGCCGGCCGAAAATATCGCTATGCCTACAGCACGCTTTCGGAGCCGGGATGGTTTCTGTTCAAAGGCTTCGTGCGCAACGATGTCGAGACGGGCGAGAGCACGGAGTTCGTCCTCGGCCCCGGCCGCTTTGCGAGCGAGGCGCCGGTCGCGCCGCGCATGGGCTCGACACGCGAGGACGACGGCTATCTCGTGAGCTTCGTCACCGACGAGAACACGGGGATGTCCGAATGCATCCTGCTCGATGCCGCCCACATCGAAGACGGACCGGTCTGCCGCATCGCACTGCCGCATAAGTTGTGCAGCGGCGCGCATTCCTGTTGGGCCGATCGCGCGCGATTGCACGGCTGATCCGGAGTCGCAAGAGATGCGATCCGCCCGAGGCCGGTGCGAATTCCGACCCAAATAGCGAATTCGTCGTCGCTTTGTCTGCATATGGTACGGTAGCGGACTTAATTAACGAGTGCCTGCAGCATCGCGGTTGTATAGTAGTGGAATCGTCCGCCGATTTTCAGGGCGCGGACGGCTAAGAGAGACACCGGCATTGCCCGCTCTTGCCCCAATTCTGGTGAGAGTCTTTGGCGCGCGCAAAAATCTCGGGTGCATTTCACAATCGATTGTTGGCGGCGCTTGCGCCGACCGACCTCGCTCTACTGGAACCGCACCTCACGAGCGTGACATTGGACCGACGCCATCCCCTCGAATATCCGAACAAGAAGATCGAGCATGTCTATTTCATCGAACACGGCATCGCGTCCGTGGTTGCGGCGGGAGATTCGGGGCGGCAGATCGAAGTCGGTCTCATCGGCTGCGAAGGCGTGTCGGGGTTGGCGGTGATATTGGGCGACGATCGCTCTCCTCACTCGACCTATATGCAGGTAGGAGGCAGTGGTCAGAAAATCTCCATGCAGGCGTTCCGCGACGCGATGGAGAGCAGCGCCGAGCTTCGCACCATCCTCCTGCATTATGCGCAGGCCTTTATGGTCCAGACCTCGCACACGGCCGTCGCCAACGCGCGAGGTTCGGTGGAAGAGCGGTTGGCGCGCTGGATGCTGATGGCGCATGACCGGGTCGACGGCGACGACATTGCGCTGACGCACGAATTCATCGCTGTCATGCTGGGAACGCGACGGCCTGGCGTGACAGAGGCCGTCCAGGCTCTGACCAGGAAGGAACTCATCCGCACGGATCGCGGCCTCATCACGGTCGTCAATCGCGACGGCCTGTTGAAGCGTGCGGGCAAGCTCTATGGCGTCCCCGAAGCGGAATATGACCGTCTTCTCGGCTGAGAATGTTACGCTGCGGCCGACGGTTTGTCCGTCGAAGCGCGCCGCTCCTGAAACACCATCTCGTCGTCGCACCACAATTCCATGCGTTCGCAAGAAATCGCGCGTAACGACGTGAGAATTTTCATGGCTTCCGCTTCGTCGGCAAACTCGTCCATATAGGCGAGCAAAGTCGCGCCTTGCGCGTTCAGGAACCGCAATTCATATGCTTTCATGAGCCACCCCCCTACCGGCGCTCCAATCGATAAATTTTCGGCCAACTTGTATCGATGTCCATGGCAATCTGTGTACGATCCCGGACGAGAGGCACCGTCATCCACCGGGGATAGAGCAATGAAGCTTGTGACATTCGAGGCGGCTCGCGACCTGCACACCGGCGCGGTGGTGGGCGAGGGGATTGTCGATCTCGCCGCGGCGGGATTGCCCGCTCGCATGATCGACCTCATTGCCGAATGGTCGCGTCTGGCGGCAAGAGCGCGCGAGATCGCCGACACGACCACGCCGCAATACAAGCTGTCGCAAGTGCGCGTGCATGCGCCCGTGCCAGATCCGCAGAAGATCCTCGCGATCGGCCTCAACTACGCCGACCACATCGCGGAAAGCAGCCAGCCCAAGCCTGAAAAACAAATCTGGTTTTCCAAGCTGCCCAATGCCGTCAACGGACCTTATGATCCGATCGAGCTTCCGAAGGCGTCCTCGGCGATCGACTATGAAGCGGAGCTCGTGGTCGTGATCGGAAAGCGCTGCCGGCATGTCTCGAAAGCCGACGCGGCGTCCGTCGTCTTCGGCTACGCGGCCGGCAACGACGTCAGCGTGCGCGACTGGCAGTTTCACACCGCGCAATGGATCGTGGGCAAGTCCTTCGACACGCACGCGCCCATCGGGCCATGGATCGTCACCTCCGACGAAATCGGCGATCCGCACACGCTCGGCATTCGCGCCCTCGTCAACGGGGAGCTGCGGCAGAATTCCAACACCAGCAATCTCGTCTTCAATGTCTATGACCAGATCGCCTATCTGAGCCAGGCGATGACGTTGATGCCCGGCGACCTGATCTTCACCGGCACGCCGGGCGGCGTCGGCATGGCCATGAAACCGCCGTCCTTCCTGAAAGCGGGTGACGTCGTGCGCATCGAGATCGACAGGATCGGCGCGCTCGAAGGGACGATGCGGCCGGAAGAGTGATCAGCCCTCGAGAATCCGGCACAGGAATTTTTCGATATTCTTCGAAAGCTGCGACACGGAATTTTCGTCCTCTAGCACCAGCCGCACGCAGATTCCGTCGAGGAACGCCGAGAGCACGTCGGGCAGCAGCGCGGCGGTCTCGGCATCCAGCTTTCCCGTTTCGACCAGAGGCGCGAGTTTCGAGCGCATGAATTGGGCCGCATCTTCGTTCCATTGCACGAGCTTCGCGATTGCGCTTTTGGATGGCGGCGGCCGCAGCAGCACGCGATAGCGCGAGCGGTTCGCATTGAAATCGGCGAGGCACGCGTCGAGCAGCCGCTTCACGATTGCGTCTTTGGGATTGGTGTTCGCGAACGCGGCTTCGACCCGCGCCACATAACCGGATACGCAATAGTCGAGCACGGCGTCGTACAGCGCTTCCTTGGACGGGAAGTACCAATAGAAACTGCCGCGGCTGACTTTCGAGCGGCGGATCAGATCGTCATAGGTCACCCGCTCGAAGCCGTGCTCGGCGAAGCATTCGAGGCTTTCTCCGAGGATATGCCCCACGCGGTCGCCGCGTCGGGGAGTTCCCGTTTTTCCCGAAGATTTCCGTACCGCCGCAGCCATATCCGTCTTCCCGAATTGTCCCCTCTTGAATAAACCGACTGTCCAGTCTAGTAAATAGTCCAGAGCAAAAATAGGGAAGAGACCGCGATGGCGAAAGTCGAATACATCACGCGCGCTCACATGAAGCCGCTGCTGGAGCCTTATGGGCTTTCGGAGGCCGTCCGCCACGGCACGACGCTCACCATCGCAGGCCAGACGGGTATGAACGCCCAATACCAGATCGTCGAAGGCGGATTGAAAGCGCAAGCGCTACAGGCGTTCCGCAACATCCGCGAGATCATCGAATTCGCGGGCGGCGGCATCGAGAATATCGTGCATCTCACCTGGTATCTCGCCGACGCCCCGTCCGCGCTCAGCTTCATGGAAGACGCCGTCGACGTGACGATGGCGCGGGCGGAGATCCTTCCGGGCATCGCACCTGGCTCGACAGCCGTGCGCGTAAAAGAATTGCTCACGCCGGAAATCCTCATCGAGATTCAAACGGTCGTCGCGCTATGACGCAGAATGCAGATGTCATTGTCGTGGGCGCCGGTTTCGCCGGTCTCAAAGCGGCGCAGGAGCTGGCCAGCGCCGGACTCTCCGTCATCGTTCTCGAAGCGAAAGATCGCGTGGGCGGAAGATTGAAGCGCGCCGAAATCGCCGGTCGCGCGCGCGACATGGGTGGGCAATGGGTCGGCGCCGGTCACACAGTGCTGTTCGCGGAAGCCGAACGGCTCGGCATTCCCGCTTACAAGCAATATGAATCCGGCAAGACGGTGATGCAGCTGCTGGGCAAGGTGGTGCAGTTCACCGGCAATGTTCCGAAGATGCCCGTGCTGTCGCTCCTCGAGCTTCTTCGCATTCAGAAGCGTTGGGATCGCGAGATGAAAACCGTTCCTGCCGACGCGCCATGGACCGCGCCGAAAGCGAAAGAATGGGACGGGCAGACGCTGGAAAGCTGGATCGTGAAAAACGTGCACACGAAGGCGGCGCGCGAATTCGCGCGGCTCGTGCCGCGCGGCGCCTGGGCTGCGGAAGCCTCGCAGGTGTCCTATCTTTGGTTTCTCGATGCGCTCAGAAGCGGCACGGGGCTCGATTATCTGATGGGTGTGAAAGACGGCGCGCTCGATTCCAAATTCCAGGGCGGCATGCACCAGATCGCCGCGCGCATGGCCGACGAACTGGGCGCGCGCGTGGTGCTGGGCGCCGCGGTGCGAACGATCATGCAGGACGAGAACGGCGTGCAGGTCGAAACCGACAAGGGCGATTTCGCGGCGCGCCGCATCATCGTGGCCGCGCCTCCGGGCCCCATCGCGCGCATCCGGTTCGAGCCGCATTTGCCGGCGGCGCGCGACGGGCTGCATCAGCGCATGCCGATGGGCGCGATCATCAAAGCGATCGTGGCTTACAAGACGCCGTTCTGGCGCGATCTCGGATTCTCCGGCCAGGTCGCGACGGACGACGATACGCTCGGCCTCATGATGGAAGATGCAGCCGAAACCGGCGCGCCCACCTTGCTGTGCTTCATCGAAGGACGTCACGCGCTGGAAATGAGCGCCGCAGGCAGGGAGGTGCGGCAGAAAAAGATCATCGCGTCGCTTGTGCGCTTTTTTGGGCCGCAGGCCGCCGATTACATTGCTTATGAAGACAATGATTGGCTGCTGGAACCGTTCACCCACGGCTATGTCGGCCACATGCCGCCCGGCGTGATGACGCGTTTCGGCCATGCGTTGCGCGAGCCTTGCGGCCGTATCCATTGGGCGGGCACGGAAACCGCAACCGAATGGGCGGGCTATCTCGAAGGCGCCATGCGGTCCGGCATTCGCGCGGCGCAGGAAGTGATCCGGCTTCATAACGGGTGAGGTGAAGAGTTAGAGGATGTGATGCAGCTCTCTTCACTCACCATGGCCGCCCTCCGAGGCGGCCACCCAGCCGCCGCGCGTCCGCGCGGCGAATGACTCTTTCAGTCAGTGTGTATCGATTCCATTCAGCTCGCGGACGCTCGCTGGCTGGGTGGCCGGGTCACGCCCGGCCATGGTGAGGTTTGGGACTTGAATCCGCCCTAAACCGCGCCGCCGTGCAGGCGCACGATCATCTTGGCTTGCGCCAGCGTTTCGCGTACGCCCTGGCGTGTCTTCCCGATCGAGATGACGGTGAGCACGCCCGGCGCATATTCGCCCGGCAGCGCCGCGCGCACGGAACTCACCGCGCCGCCGTCGATCATCACGGGCTCGCCGTTCGGCCGCGTGAACCGCGCAAGATTCGCGTGGCTGCCGGCGCCGCCGCCATTGAGCCTGCCGGTCACGGCAGCGACGTAGTTGATCGTCTCGGCCGGCAGCAAGCCGCCGTCGACCATCCGCGCTTCGAGATTGCCCGGCCCGTCATTGTAAGCCGCGAACATGTTGGGATAGCCGTATTTCGCGCGCAAGGCACGCAGATAGGCTGCGCCCGCGAGGATGTTGTCGTGCGGATCGTAGGGATCGGCGCCCAGGCGGTATTGCACGCGCATGTCGTTGTAGGTGTCGGGCATCAGCTGCATGAGGCCCATCGCGCCGGCCGACGACGTGATCTTCTGGTTCTCGCCCAGCATGGTGCGCCCGCCGCTTTCGATGCGCATCACGGCGCGGATCCAGTTCTCCGGAACGTCGAAGCGTTTCGCGGCCGCAGCGATCCACGGATCCCACCGCTTCATCAATTGCGCAAAGCTCAGCTGCTGTTCGAGCGCGAAGATCGATGGCTTGTAGATGATGACGGTAGGTTGTGGTTTCGGCGCTGCGGCGGCAGCCACGTGGATCACCGCGCGAACGTGATGCGGAGCAGGCGGCCGGACCTGCGCCACATGCGGCGTGGCGCGCATATGCGGGATATAGAGGGCGATCACAGCGAACGAGAGCATCGCGAGACATGCTGCACCCGCGATCCAGGGCCGGAACCGGGGAAACCGCAACGTCTCCATGAGCGTATTCCGCCCCAAAGAAGCAGCAAGGCGCACCCCGCCTGCGCGGATCCACCGAACCGCGCGCGTCAAAGGCGCAGGCTTATCCAACAACGTCATCGTCCGGGTCGCAGCTTTCATAGGGGAGCCTAAACCATTCGGGGATGGCCGAAAAATGGCGGTAAAAAAGTGAAGAAATCCGGGCCGGCCCCGATATCACGGTTTGGCAAACCGGCGTCTTCAGCTTCTCGGCCACAGTTCCGACATTTGGCGGCTGTCCCGGAATAACAAACACAGCGAGGAAAGGCGCCTAGAACTCATGCTCCATCGGCAGCTGCGCGGCCGCGAGCGCCCAGGAGTGTTGCCGCTCTTCGTAGACCGAGACGCGCGGTGGCGGAAAGCTCGGGTCGGCAAAGGCGCCCACCGCCACCGAAATGAAGTCAGGCATTCCGATCGGCTCCCAGTAAACCGTCGCGTCGCACACCGGACAGAAACTGAACGCGCATTGCTGCCCGCTATCGCCGGCCCGAGTCCACTGCGTCGCGCGCCCCTCGATCGTCACGAACGCACGCGCAAAGCGCGCCTGCGTCGCGAAAACGCTGCCGGTGCGTTTCTGGCATTCGAGGCAATGGCAGATGGAGATGCGAACAGGCTCGCCTTCGCATGTGAGGTGAAGCTGTCCGCAGCTGCACGAAGCTGTTCGGGTGGTCATGGCGCATATTCTCCAGAGATCGCTGACTGGAACATGGGAAATGTGGGGGCGGCAACGGCATTTTCGCGCCTGTGCCCGGTTCCGCGAGGCTTTGGGAAATGTCGCAGCTGAGCCTGCAGGCAGATCGCGCCCGCGATCGAAGCTCTCGAAAAGAAATAAAATTTGGCGCGCGCGATCGTTCAGAAGCCCGCTCTGACCACGATACTTTGTGATACAATGCAGGTGACCGCCGACCGGGTCCTTTGACCCGAGCGTGGCTGCGAGACGAAGGACAAAAGCGATGTTGAAGTCGATTCTGGCTGCCTGCGCCGCCGCGGTCGTTTTCCAGATGCCTGCGAACGCCGCCACGGACCATGTGATTTACGCATTCAAGAACGGCAGCGACGGCGCCCTTCCGATCAGTCAGCTGATCGCTGTGGGCGGCGTCTTCTACGGCACGACGGAAGCGGGCGGCCCCGCCCATGCGGGCGTCGTATTCGGGGTCACCGCCAAGGGCGTGGAACATGTGGTCTATGCCTTCAATGGAGGAAACGACGGCGAGACGCCGCGCGCCGGATTGATCAACGTCGGCGGGTTGCTCTACGGCACGACGGCGTATGGGGGCGGAACCGGCTGCGGCGGCGCGGGCTGCGGCACGGTGTTCTCGGTGACGCCGGGTGGCGTCGAGAAGATCGTCTACGCCTTCAAGGGCGGCGACGACGGGTATCAGCCCGGCGCGACGCTCCTGCACGTCGGGAGCCGACTCTACGGCACCACGACGGACGGCGGAGGAACCGGCTGCGGCGGCGCAGGCTGCGGCACGGTTTTCTGGGTCACGCCGGCGGGCGCTGAAAAAGTCATCCATGCGTTTGCCGGCGGCAGCGACGGCGACCAACCCGAAAATGCGGGCGTGATCGACGTCAACGGAACATTCTACGGGACGACCGTCTATGGCGGCGGAACGGCCTGTGGCGGCAATGGCTGCGGCACGGTGTATTCGGTGACGGCGACCGGCCACGAGAACGTCGTCTACCCCTTCTCGGGCAATGTCACTTTTCCCTATGGCGGCCTGATCGATGTCGGCGGGGTGCTCTATGGCACGACGGACAGCGGCGCCTTCTATTCGGTGACGACGGCGGGCGTGGAAAACACGCTTCACTCCTTCGACGGCGGCAGCGACGGCGCCAATCCCTATTCCGGTCTGATCAATGTAGGCGGGACGCTGTACGGCACGACTGACACCGGCGGCGGGAGCGGATGCAACGGCGAAGGCTGCGGCACGGTTTATTCGGTCACCACCGCGGGCGCCGAATCTGTCGTCTACGCATTCAAGGGCGGCGCGGACGGCATTGGCCCGCAGGCGGCTCTGATCGACGTCGGCGGCGCGCTTTACGGCACGACGGTGGGCGGCGGCGGTCAGGTCGACTGCTTCGCCGGCGGAAGCTGCGGAACGGTTTTCAGGGTGAAGCCGTAACCGGAAAATAGCTACGGCGATACAATACGGATTTACGTTTTATTCGCGCGACGTCACGCCTGGTGAATAGGTAAACTGTCGACCGATCTCTCTCTCCTGAATCAGCCCTTTTGCGCGGCGATGAATTCGTCCGTCGCCGCGACCCAGGCCTGCGCGGGAAAGACCTTTTCGGTCAAAACGCGGTGAACCTCCGGATCGGCGTCAAAGCAGGCGTCCTTGAGAACGACGCTGCGGAAATCCAGGTCAAAGGCGCGTCTCAGCGTGGAGAGAACAATCCCGCTCGTCGCGATACCGAAAAAAACGAGGTGCTCGACGCGGCGGGACCGAAGGACCAGCTCAAGATGATTGTCCGAAAACGCCCCCACTCTCTGCTTGTAGATCACGAGGTCGTCCGGATCAAAAATATCGCCGTGAAATTCCACGGAGGGAGAGCCCTTGACGAAAAGATTGTTTTGTTTGATCCGCAAAAACGGGGATTCAAAATCCGGAATCTCCGGGTGCCCCTCGGAAAACGCAATACCCACATGAATGATGCGGAACTGATTCTGCCGCGCAAACGCAACCGCTTTCGCGGCCATGGTCATCACGCGTTCGGAACCCGGCACGAGACCGAAGACTCCTTTTTGAATATCCAGCGTCAGCAGCGCCGTTTTTTTGGGATCGAGTTTCATGCGTTATTTCTTTCTGTATCTGGTTGGCAAGCTGTCATGACTTTTCCGCCATGCGCTTGAAGAGTTCGCCTGCCTTGAAAAGCGTTATCTGTTCCTGCCTGTCGAGCTCCGCGATGGCCCGCGAGAGCCACGCGTACGTCGCCTCCTTGGTATTCCTGCGCAGGGTGACGCCGCGGGCCGTCAGTTTGATGTTGATCTGGCGTCCGTCCGTGGGGTGAGCCTTGCGCTCGACCAGTCCCATTTTCTCGAGCAACGCCAGGGCCGCGCCCATGGATTGCGGCTTGACGCCTTCGGCGCGGGCGAGGTCCGCGGCGGTCGCCGGCCCGTGCTTTTCCAGGCGGGAGAGGACCGCATTTTGTGTCCAGGAAAATTTCTGCAATTCCGGCGGCGCATTGGCGCGAATGCGGCGCACGAGCAAACCCAACGCCATGGCAAAATCTTCAACCGCGACTTCGCCGCTTTTCCGAGCGATCATGATTGAACAGTATAACTTATCAGTTTAACTGTCAAGTCGGCGACCGACGGGGCAGGATATGGTGAGCAATCATTATGGATTCCGGCGACACGATACGAATCCACCTCACGCTTCCAGCACGCAAGACTGGTAGTCGTGGCGACGCGATACGGATTCACGTTCAATTCGTGCGACGTCGCGTCTGGTGAATAGGTGAACTGTCGACCGATCTCTCTCTCACTTCGCTGCGGCGCTCGTGTCTTTCTTGTCCGCAGCACTGCTCTTGTCGGGACCATCGTCGCTGAGATTCCAGTCCACCTTCACCGTCATCGGCATGTCGGCCAGCTGGTCGTTGACGATCGCCGGCCGGTAGTGCCACTTGGCCACGCAGTCGACCGCCGCGTCGTCGAGCCGGTCCGAGCCGCTGGATTTGGCGACCTTGATGCCGCTCAGCGTGCCGTCGGCCATCACCTGGAACGCAAGTTCGGTCGTGCCCTCCTGACCGAAGATGCGCGCGATCAGGGGGTAATCGTCGCGGCAATTCTCGGGCTTCGAGAGCGCAGGCGGCCGGGAGATGTGCTGCACGACAGGCACGCGCACCACTTGCCTGACCACTTTGACCGACGCCTCGGTGCGCGCCTCCAGTTTTTCATAGAGATCGTAGAAGAACAGGAGCGACGAACCCGACGCGATGGCGCCCGCGATCAGCACCGCCCAAATGTGGTGGCGAAAGCGCCCGCTGTAAAACAGCCCCGACGAAACGACGAAGACGACAAACTCGATGACGATCACGTCCGCTCCGGTGCGCGTAAGATGGATGCCCTCACTTATCAGTGTCCGGACGGTCGCGCCAATATTGAACCAAATCCCGCGGCCATGGAGCTTGCAAACAGCTTGAACCAGTTGTACCATTGGTTCGAATGGTACATGCAGGCCGCCGCCCTGGATGGACATCACCATCGATATCGACAATCCCGTGCCGCAGTTCGAGCAGCTCATCGAACAGATCAAGGTTGCGGTCACGGCCGGCGTTCTGAAGGCGGGTGACGCGCTGCCCTCCATCCGCCAACTCGCCAACGATCTTGAGCTCAACAGCAAGACCGTGGCGAAGGCTTACAAGCTGCTGGAACGGGATGCGGTTATCGAAACCAAGGGCTACCGCGGCACCTATGTCCACCCCCGGGCCAAGGCGAACTGCAAAATCAACCTGCAGGAATGGACGTTGCGCAAGCTCGGCGAAACCGTCGCCGAGTTGCGCGCGGCAGGTGTGACCGATTCGGAAATCCGCAACGCGTTCGCCGGCGCCATCAGCCGGCAACCATTGGTAAAGTGAGGTGCTGTCATGATCGAAGCCTATGCATTCCTTGCGGCGTTCGCGGCGCAAATAGTGGTGATTTCGGTGCTGCAACCGATATGGCTCGCACGATACGTCCGCGCGAAGGCGGACGTACAACTTCCGGGCTTGTCCCCCACATCTCGCGAGCGCTTTCTCGGTCTATACCGCGCGGTGAACGCAGGGATCGCAGTGCTCGGCCTGGTGCTGCTGGGTTGGCTGTTCAGCCTTATGCGGAGACCGGACTGGAATGTCGTCCCGGTGACGCTCCTGCTCGTCGGCTTTGTCCTGGTGCAGACGTTGCCGCTGTCTGTCGTTTCCTTGATCGGAGCCAATTACAAAAAGACGGCTTTGATGCGTTCGCCGCCGGAGGTTAAGCGGACAGCCAGTCTGCAGCGCCGCGGGCTTTTCGATATCGTCTCGCCGTTTATCGTTTTCCTTGCCGCTCTGGCATATGTTCTGTTTGTCGGATTTCATAATTTATATCGAACGGCGCCCGATATATATCCAGCACCACCCGGTTCCGGGATTTTTCGGATACAGCCTCCTCAGCTCCGTCACGCTGGTTTACGTCTTGAACGCATTTCTCGTGTACGGGCTCGTGTATCGCAGAAAGAAGTGGCCGCTTGAGACGCCCGCCTATCGCATGCGGGCGGTGGAGGTGCAGGTCAAGATCGCCATCTACTCCAGCTTCGCCATTGTCGTGTTCGTGTCGCTCACCGCCGCGCTGGTGCTGCTGCATATGCTGAGATGGATGCCGTTCGCACTGAGCGTTTTTTTGGTGGTCACCATACTTTCCATGTCCATGGTGATGTTCGCGTTGCGGCGCCAGGCGGAAGCGGATCGGCTCGGCCCGGTTTCCTGAGCGATTGGGGAACGTTGCCGGTGTCAGCTCACTTACGCGTCAAGCCGTCAGCGCGCTTTCACGGAACCATCCACGCTCCAGAGAAGCCCGCCGAGGATCACGGCGATGGCGAAGAGCGCCGGGACATCGCCCATCAGATGCCCCATGTGGTCCATGCCGTCCGTCATGCCGAAGGACTGCTTCGCCATGATGGCGCCATGCACGAGGCTGGACGCCACGGTGAACCAGATCAGGCTGCGATTGGCGAGCGGATCGCGCGCTGCGAGGATGAGGAAAACGCCCAGCACCGCGTAAACGCCGACGATCATCATGTAGTAGTCGTTCGAGTAGGGCGCGCCTTCATGCCAGGCCCAGCCCGAGGGCCAGACGATCGCGAGCGGATAGATCAGGAGAAGCGCAATCCCGAAAATAACCAGCGCAATTTTGAGAAGCGACAATGCGTTCATGGTGTAACTCCCGATTGATGACAACGAAGAGTTCGCTCCAACGCAGCGATTGGTGAGTCAGTCCGGACCATCAACGGACATTCCCCGGATGACTCGATGCCCAAGCGGACGATAAAGCTTTTCCGGGATTCTTTAAGCAAGATGATATCGACAATCCTCCCCTTTGCGGCGTGATACAACCCCAGCGGCCGGGGAACGCCGCCCGTGTCGCCTCATTCGAGCATAAGGCTTGCCATGACGTGCGCCGTCGCGGCACGCTGCCGTCGGCATTTGCGAGCCGCGTGCGTCGATGACCCTCCCGCCGGAGCGGATAGATACTCAAGCCGCCTGGCGATCAGGCGAATTGCGCCCCGACGCATGGATGCACACGCTCTCTCCCGCCGATGTCTCGGCCATCGAAGCGGCCGCGAAAGCCCTGGTCGACCGTGGCGCCGATCTGGGCGCCCTGACGGCCGACGATTTTCCGATCCCGCGTCTTGCGCCAAGGCTGCGCGCCATTCTGCAAGGCGACGTTCTTGGCGGACGGGGCTTCTCCGTCCTTCGCGGTCTCGACCCTGCGCGTTTGAGCCGCGCGGAAAACGCCGCCGCCTTTATGGGGATCGGCGCCCATCTGGGCGCCGCGCGGCCGCAAAACGCTGCGGGCCATCTGCTCGGCCATGTGAAAAATATCGGTCGCTCCGGCAACGATCCGACGGCGCGCCTGTACCAGACCAACGAACGGCAGACCTACCATACGGATTCGGCCGATGTGGTGGCGCTCATGTGCCTGCAGCCGGCAAAGCGGGGCGGTCGATCGAATGTGGTGAGCTCCGTCGCCATCTACAACGCCATGCGCGCGCAGGCGCCTGAGCTCGCGCGCATTTTGTTCGAGCCGATCGAAACAGACCGGCGCGGCGAAGCAGCCGAAGGCGAGCGTCCCTATTTCACCATTCCCGTGTTCAACTGGTTCGAAGGCCATTTCGCCGGCATCTATCAGCGGCAATACATCGAATCCGCGCGCCGGTTCGCAGAGGTCGCGCCGCTCACGGCGCAGCAGTGCGCGGCGCTGGATATGCTCGACGCCTGCGCCAACAATCCGGCCTTCCATTTGGAGATCGATTTCCAGCCCGGCGACATTCAGCTCGTCAACAATCACGTATTGCTGCACGACCGCACGGCGTTCGAAGACTGGCCGGAGCCGGCGCGGCGGCGGCATTTGCTGCGGCTGTGGCTGGCGCCGCTCGGCGCCCAACCGCTGCCGCCCATCTTCGCCGAGCGGTTCGGCTCGACGATCCCGGGCGCTCGCGGCGGCGTGAACGTGCCGTGCGAACGCTGGAACGTTCCCCTGGATGCCGAATAGGGTTCGATCGAATTGGCCCGCACCAACGAAGGATTGCGAAACATGATCACGGTGTTCGGCGAGGGAAGAGGGTTTCGGGTCGTCTGGCTGCTGGAGGAAATGCGGCTCGCATACCGGCTGAGACCGGTGGATCTGTTGGCCGGCGTCGAGAAAGACGCGGAGTTTCTGGCCATCAACCCGGCAGGATTCATTCCGGCGATCCGCGACGGCGATGTGACGATGGTCGAGTTCGATTGCGATTATGGAATATCTCATCGCGCGCTACGGGCCGACGCCGCTCGCGCCGGCGCCGCAAGATCCCGCCTTCGCGGCGTACCAACAATTCCTTCATCTCGGCGAAGCCGGGCTCGCGGCGTCCATGTTCTTCGTCATCGTCGCGCGCAATATGGCGCCCGAGGCCGAACGGCGAAACTGGAGCGCGCTTCACGCGCTGGACGTGTTCGAGAGCAGGCTTTCACTGGTGACGCGGCAGCTTGCCCGCTCGCCCTATCTCGCCGGCGACATGTTTACGGCGGCGGACATTTCGGTGACCTACGCGCTGACCTTGGCGCAAAGGGCCGCAGGTTTCGTTCTCGGCGAAGTCGAGCAGGCTTACATGGCCCGCACGACCGCGCGCGATGCGTACAAGCGGGCCCTCGAAACCTGCCAGGCCACGAAGGCATGGCTCGCCCAGGCGGACGGTCAATGACCTATGGCGCATGCGATCTGGAACGTTCCGTTGGATGCTGAATAGGTTTGGCGTCAGCTCGTTTCGTAAAAGTTCGAGCTTTACCTCTCACCCATTCGGGAGAGAGGTCGGCGCCGCGTAGCGGCGACGGGTGAGTGGGTGTCTATGCAGAGTCAGATCTTTGAAGAGCAGCGCGCTGCATAAGCACCCACTCACCCTGACACTCTCCCCCGGCGGAAGAGAGGGAAACTCAAAACATGGTGACGGCGGCGATGTTCCCCTTCGCTCAGTGCTCTATCGACACGCGTGCGATCGTCGTTTTGATCGCCATGGGCTTGCCGCCGCGCTTGACTGTGAATGTCTCGGTCGCGCCGTCCTTGGCCAAATAGGCGCGCAGATCCGACAGCGTGAAATCCGATGCCGGCCTGCCGTCCACCGCCGCGATTTCGTCCTTCGCCTGAAAACCCGCTTTGGCGGCGGGTGAATTCGCGCCGACCGCCGTGACGATGAAGCTGTGCAGATCGTCACCTGCCGCAATCAGGGTGAGGCCGAAGGTCTTGCCTTCCTTGAACGGAAGGCTCGCGTCCGGCGTCGGTTCGAAAATGATGCGGTTGTGCGGATAGTCGAGAAACACGTGATAGCGCGAATAGATCGTTTCCCCGATCGTGCCTGCGAACTGCCCGGTCCCGTAGGCGCCGCTCGTGTTTGCGGACAGGCTGACCGGGATGTTGCGCTCGACAACGCCGCCCAGCCTGAGCTCCGGCACAAACCCTCGGGAATTCGCCTGCGCGAAAAATTCCTTCTCGAGACCTGCATAGTGCGTGACGGTCTTGTTGGTGCCGATCAGCGCCAGAAGATCGTTCGCCTTCACGAAGGGCGCGGTGAATGTCATCGAGCCCGCGGCGCCGAAATCCGCCACCATATGCGCCGGCAGATCGGGTTTGGTGGGGATGGCGAGCTGCGCTTCGAAATAGGGGATGCCGTCGTCGAAGGTGATGGGCACGATGGCGCCGGTTCCCCGGTAGCTCCAATTCTCCGGATTGTGCAGGATCATCAGCTTCCTCTGGTAATCGATCTCGACCACGAAGCGGCTGATGAAGTCGTAGCCGAGGATTCCGCCATTGGGCACGCCGAGCGCGCGTTCGAGGCCGGTATCGTCGATCGTTTCCGCGTGCTGGTTCACGAGCGTGGCGCCATCGGCGAGGCCGAACGTCACATCGCGCGCATAGGCGCTTTGCGCCAGCGCGCCGCCGCCGGAAATCGCCGTGCCGCCATAACTCGCGATGCCGAGCGAAGACAGCCGCGCGGCGTTCAAGGCCTCGTTTTCGTCGCCAGTGTCGAAGATGAAGCCTATCGGCGCATGCCCATTCACCGACACCGGTATGACGATGTGATTGGCTTCCAGGGTGAAAGGCAGCGCCGCGGCATCCGATGTCATGCGGATGTCGGAAGGGCCGGGGACGAGATCGGCGAAATCCGCGGCTGACTTTGCCTTGAGCAACACCGCCGATTGCACGGTGAAAGTTGCGGGCACGGCGTCGGTGTCGATCACCGTCATGCGATGGGGAATGAGCGTGCCCCAGGGGCTCGGCCCCCAGTCTTCGTATTTCGTGGTCGCGACATCGCCTTCGCCTTCCTGCTTGGTGGAGCTGACCGGCAGATGCGTCTTGCGGTCGATGCTCCATACGAATCCGGCGCCGCCCGGGGGCGTCAGGGTCAGCACATCGCAGCAGCTGTCGGCGCTTCCTACCATGTCGCTGACGGCGACATCGTCCGGGGGTCCGAACGCGAGCACGTTGGCGGTGAAAGCTTCGGAGCGCAGCCGCGCGAGTTCATCGCCGTTCAGCAGGCGCACATGCCCGTCCCAGTCGCGGCGTTTGGCCTCGCCGCCCTTCAATACGATTTCGTCGCTGTCGTATTTCCGATCGATGCGCACATGGTAGTCGCCGCTGGCCGCGATCCATTCGTCCGTCACCGTGGGCAAGCTGTCGTCGCTTCCCTGCTGCACGAGACGCACTTCGCCTTGCCGCACGGCACGGGCCTGCACGGCTGCGCGCCACTGGGCGAGGATCTGCCGACTATCCGAAGCATGAGCCGAGACGGAAGAAAGCAGCGCCACGGCCGCAATAGCTATAAGAGCAGACTTCATTCCGACCCCCAGCAAGGACCACAAGCAACCGGCGCGAGACGATATCGGAAAGCGTGACAGGAGCAATGTTCCCCCGCGCGGCGTGATGCAACCCAGCGGCCGGGTAACGCCGCCGTGTTGCCTCATCTGGTGTCCTGAACCAGAAGTTCGGCAGAAAATTGTTCACGCGGAGCCGCGGAGGACGCGGAGAATAATCCTCTTCTGGAGCACGCGCATCTTGCGCGCAACAGCTATTGAAAATGCGGGCTGGAAGCCCGCGCTCAGGCTCCGCTCCGCGTTCTCCGCGGCTGCGCGTGCCCACCGGAGTCAACATTGCGAACTTCAGAATCGGGACGCCAGCTGTCGGTCATTCCGGGCGGATGCGGGAATTCAGCCTCGAAAAAAAGCGTGGCGTATCGCGATGCTTCCATCACTTCGTCACGCCGCGACTCTAATCCGGCGCCATCCGCGGATCGCCGGTCACGAGCCGCCCGCTTTCGAGCCAGCGCCCCAGCCCGGGCGACAACTCCGTGCGCGCGCGGTCTTCGTATCGCGTGATATCGTCCGTGCTCAACGTGTCGCGCCAGCGGCCGTTCTTTCCGCTGAACAGAAAGCTGTCGGATCCGCGATCCCACCTTGCTGAAGCGCCCGGCAGAAGTGCGGCCCCGTTTTTCTTCATGGCCTCAAACGTCGCCGCGTCCACGAGAACGGGCCAGACGTCCGCCGGCGCCGCGATGTCGAGAAAATCGGCGATGCGGCGCATCTCGCCGGACAGATCGGCCTTCAGGTCGGCGTAATGCACGATCAGGAGATTGGGTTCGCGCCGTTTCGCCCAATAGCTCCGTTCGATGTCGAAGAATCTGGAGGCTGGAAAATCGTCGCGGCGCAGGCCCTCTTCGCCCTCGGTCATCCAGTTGTCGAAGAACGCTCTCGCGTCGCGCGCCGCGCGCGGGTAGGGCCGCCCAAGCGCATCGTCCCCGGCGCCGATGGCGTCGAACGCAGCCAGAGTTTCGTCCGTATAGTTGCAACAGTGATTGTGCCACGACATCATGACGTCGCGTCCGTCGCGCCCGACATGAATGTATTTCACCTCGTCATAGATGGGGATCGCATCGAACGGCAGGTGGGTTTTGAGCGAGCGGCGATAGGTTTGCCGTTCGAGCGTGGCGACGCTCTCGTCGAGGGGATAAAACCGGGCGTCGAGCCAAGGCGCGGTCTGCGTGATCGGGCGCGCTTCGGCGGACTGGAAGATCAACAGCGAAACGATCCGTTGAGTCCAGGTCGTTCCGGTTTTCGGCGGTGTGCACACGATCACATCGCCGGCGCGCGGCGCGTAACGGCTCCAGCGGCGGCTGTCGGCCGTCCAGCTGCGGATGTCCCTCCGCGCAGGCGAAAGCAGCATGAAACTATTCCCCCTCATGCCCGAAACGTCGCTCCGAGCTGCCCAGCCCATACTCGCGTGCACCCCGTCTTCCGCGCAAGCCGGCAACAAATCGTTCGCGTAATGCGGAGACCGCACTGTATTTCCGTACACATATCCCGTTCCGCGATGATGAGTAGGGAAATGTAGTAGCCCGGAGTAACAGCCCTCCCACGCTTAAGCTTCCGCCTGCGCACGTTGCGTTTCGGCGGACAGGCGCCCTTCGTTGTTTTTGGGATGGTGGCCCGAAGCTGCGTCGCAGCGAGGGTTGGCGGAGCCGGAGGGATTCGAACCCTCGATACGACTTTACATCGTATAACGGTTTAGCAAACCGCCGCCTTCAGCCTCTCGGCCACAGCTCCGCACGGGATCGCGTGCTGAAATCCTGCGATCCGGGACGCTTCATGCCCCAGTTCCCCCGTCTCCTCAAGCCCGCCCATGGGAACCCGCGCAGCCCTGCGCCGGGGCGCATCTCGGCGCGACTTGGGTGAGAATCTGCAGGGTTTCCCGGCAATTCCTCAGCGGCTCTTAACCCGTTCCGTCCCCTCTTGCGCAAGACGCTTGCAAGCGGTTCGAGCCGGGCGCAGCATCTTCTTGTGGGGCCGCCCGAATGGGCCGCTCCGCCGCATCGGCCGCGAAAGCGCATCGCGCGGGACTGCAGGCAGCGCTTTCGAAAAGATCCCTGAGCGGCGTGGGCGACGAGCCCCTCGCGGACGAAAGTCCGGTTCGCCCTGGCCAAAAGCCGCGGCGGACAAGCAGAGGATCGAGCCATGCAGGTCAAGCACATCTTGCGCGAGAAGGGCCGCGAAGTGGTCACCATCGCCAGAGACGCCACATTGTCGGAGGCCGCGCGCCTGCTTGCGCGCAAGCGCATCGGCGCGCTGGTCGTGCGCGATCGCGATGGCGTTGTCGCGGGCATCCTGTCCGAGCGCGATGTCGTGCGCGCCGTTGCCGAGGCCAGCGTGTCCGCGCTCGCCCAAAGCGTCGCGCTTCATATGTCGCGTGCGCTCACGACGTGCTCGGAAGCCGACACGATCGACGATCTGATGGAAGTGATGACGCGCCGCCGTTTCCGCCACGTGCCGGTGCTGGACGATGGTGATCGCCTTGCCGGCATCGTTTCGATCGGCGACGTCGTCAAATCGCGCATCGAAGAAACCGTGCGCGAAGCGGCGACCTTGCGCGAATATATCGCCGCCGGCTGAACGCGCGACTTCGCCATTTTCGAATTGCGCCCGCGCGAGCGCAGGTTCCCTGTGCATCAATTGATGCGCCGGAACTGCGCGCCTGCGCCTGCGTTTTCTCCGTAACCATTCGCGGCCGCAATCTCGCGGGCCGCGCGCTTGCTACGGAGACTTTCGATGAACACCAGAAAATTCGCTCTCGGCGGCGTCGCGGCTCTTGCGCTTGCGCTCTCCACCGCGTCGCTTTTGGCGCAGACTGAGCAGACGTCGCCGCCGCCTTCACCGCCGGCCGCATTGGCGCCGCCGTCATCGCCGCCGAACTCGTCACAAGACAGCGGGCTCTACGGCTCGCAGGTGAATCCGCCCCAATATTCCTCGCCGGCGGCCAAGCAGGAAACGAAGCAGCTCAACAAACAGGGCGTCGATGGAACGCCCGTTTCGCCGGCGGTTCTGAATGGCCAGGCGCCCGCGGCGCAGACAACGCCGCAGCAGAGCGGCTATGTCGGCCCCGCTCCCGAGCAGGCGCCGCCGCAGACGACGCCCCAGGCTTCGATCGCTGCGCCGATGAAGCTGGCGCAGGCCGATCCCCAGCAGCAATACCAGGACCAGCAACAGCAATATCAATCGCAACAGCAGCAGTATCAGGACCAGCAGGAGCAATATCAGGATCAGAAGCAGCGCTATGATCGCAACATCCGGCGCTATGATCAGGCGCGCTGGAACTACGTCGATTATCCGCGCGCCTATGCGTACGCATATGACGACGGCCCGCGGCTTCGGAGGCTCTATCTGATCGCCGAGCCTTCGCACCAGCTCGCGAATGCGCCGGTCGAAGGACCGTCGGGTGTATGGGTCGGCCGGATTCGCAATGTCGAGACAGGCCCCGATGGTCGTCCGTCGCGTGTCGAGATCGCGCTCAACAGGCGCGTGTCGGTCTGGATCAGCCCCGGCGATCTGCGCTTCGATGCCGACGATCATGTCGCCTTCACCGATCTGACGCGCGATCAATTGTGGGATATGCCCGGCGCGACGGTCGAAAGCGGTCCGATGTAACCGGTTCGCTTTATTCGTTTGACGACAGGCCGGCGGTTTCCGCCGGCCTGTTCGTTTATGTCGCAGCGATCGTCGCCAGCACGGCCAGGCCGCCCGCGAGCGCAATGTCCTTGACGAATTGGGTGCGTTCCGCGCGGTCCGCGAAATTGCGGTGAAACACGATGGCCGTCGTGATGCAGAACACGGCCAGCGCCCCGGCCGCGAGCTGCGCACTCCAGCCGATCAGCAAGGCCGCGCCAGCAGCGATCTCGAACAGCGCCACAACCGGCAGCAGAAAACCCGGCACGTGCTGCTCCCTCATATGGGCGAGCACGGGCTTGGGGCCGACAAACTTGTTGATCCCCGCCAGAATGAACAGCGCCGCCACGAGTCCGCGGCCCGCCAGAAACACGATCGTTGAAACGGTCATATCGATCCTCCCTTTGTGATATGAATATCACCTACAGGACCGAAGGCGCAAGCGGTCGCCGGGTGGATCGCAGGCGCGATCCGGGCTATGGCAGGCGTCGGTGATAGGGAGATCACATCTTGGCGGACCGTAAGAAGCGGCTCAAAAAGCCCGCGCCGCGCAATCCGGAAGAAACGCGTTTGCGCCTCGTCGATGCGGCGGAGGCCGAATTCAATGCGCAGGGCTTCGACGGAACGGACACCAACCGCATCGCGCGCCGGGCGGGCTACGCGCCGCAAACCTTTTATCGGCATTTCGCGGACAAGACCGCCGTGTTCATTGCGGTCTATGAACGCTGGTGGAAGGACGAGATGGCGGCTCTCGGCCGCGCGCTCGAACGCAAATCCGCAAAGCAAAGCGCTGAGCGCGCCGCCCGGATCGTCATGGAATTTCATGTGCGATGGCGCGGCTTCCGGCGCTCCCTGCGCCACCTGACGCATGAGGATCCGAAGGTGCGGGCCGCGCGCATCGCGGCGCGGGTCGCCCAGATGGCCCGGCTTCGCGCAATG
This sequence comes from uncultured Alphaproteobacteria bacterium, assembly GCA_963715545.1. Classification (GTDB taxonomy): domain Bacteria; phylum Pseudomonadota; class Alphaproteobacteria; order Micropepsales; family Micropepsaceae; genus Rhizomicrobium. The sequence continues at coordinate 4,962,228 of OY970252.1, forward strand.
CCGGGCCGCCGGCGCCGCTCGGATGCGGAGCTGGTGGGGGGGCTTCTGACGATCGAGCGGCTTTGCGACGCCGCAGCCGAAGGCGAACTCTCCGATCTCGGGCTTTCGTCACGTGCGGCAACGGAACTTGTTGCACGCGCGGTGTCGGACCTGATCGGGCTCGATTGAGCGCTGGGCGCCAATTTGTGCCGCCGGCGCACTGCCGGTACCGCTCCTAGTGGTCGAT